>NZ_JAUSXP010000001.1:0-4800000 GCF_030816095.1 Pseudomonas sp. W3I7 | reverse complement strand
CCATGCGCGAAGCTGAAGCCATCACCGCCGGCAGCGACCGCTTTGTGCTGCAGATCGCGGCCAACTATGGCGGCCAGTGGGATATCGCCCAGGCCGCGCAGCGCCTGGCCCGCGAAGTACAGGCCGGGCACCTGCGGCCCGACGACATCACGCCTGAACTGCTGCAAACCTGCCTGGTGACCGGCGACCTGCCGTTGCCGGACCTGTGCATCCGCACCGGTGGTGAGCACCGCATCAGCAATTTCCTGTTGTGGCAGCTAGCCTACACCGAGCTGTACTTCTCCGACCTGTTCTGGCCGGACTTCAAACACGATGCCATGCGTAATGCGCTGGCCGATTTCGCTTCCCGTCAGCGCCGCTTCGGTAAAACGAGCGAGCAGATCGAAGCTGGAGCCCGGGTTTAAATGCTTAAACAACGAATCATCACCGCACTGATCCTGCTGCCGATTGCCTTGTGTGGGTTCTTCCTGCTCGACGGTTCCGGCTTTGCGCTGTTTATCGGCGTGGTCGTGACCCTGGGTGCCTGGGAGTGGGCGCGTCTGGCGGGCTTTACTGCGCAATTGCCGCGCGTGGTCTACGCCGCTGTCGTGGCGCTGTTGCTGTTTCTGATGCATACCCTGTCGAGCATCGTGGTGCCTTGGGTATTGGGCGCTGCAGTGCTGTGGTGGGCGCTCGCGACCTTCCTGGTGCTGACCTTTCCACGCACCAGCGGCCATTGGTCCAGTGTCGCCAGTAAATTGGTGATTGGCTTGCTGATTTTGCTGCCCGCCTGGCAAGGCCTGGTGGAAATCAAGAATGCGCCCATGGGCAACTGGTTGATCATGGCGGTGATGGTGCTGGTGTGGGGCGCGGATATTGGCGCCTACTTCTCCGGCCGCGCCTTCGGCAAGCGCAAGCTGGCCCCGGCTGTCAGCCCCGGCAAAAGCTGGGAAGGCGTCTACGGCGGCTTGGCGTTGACCTTGCTGATCACGCTGGTGGTGGGTGTGGTGCGCGACTGGTCGGTGAAGGAAATACTCCTGGCCCTGCTGGGTACGGCCGTCGTGGTGTTCATCTCGGTGGTGGGCGACCTGACTGAAAGCATGTTCAAGCGCCAGGCCGGAATCAAGGACAGCAGCAACCTGCTGCCGGGTCATGGCGGCGTGCTGGATCGTATCGACAGCCTTACCGCTGCGATTCCGATCTTTGCCGTACTGCTGTGGATGACGGCTTCGTGAGCCGCTTGCAACAGGTGACCGTGCTGGGTGCAACCGGCTCGGTCGGGCTGAGCACCCTGGATGTGATCGCTCGCCACCCTGATCGTTATCAGGTGTTTGCCTTGACCGGCTTTACGCGTTTGGCCGAGTTGCTGGCCCTGTGCGTGCGTCACACGCCGCGCTTTGCCGTAGTGCCTGAAGTGGCGGCAGCCCGTGGCTTGCAGCAACAACTGCAGGCTGCCGGGCTGGCCACGCAAGTGTTGGTCGGTGAGGAAGGTTTGTGCCAGGTGTCGGCGGATGCCGAGGTGGATACCGTGGTGGCTGCCATTGTCGGCGCGGCGGGTTTGCGCCCGACCCTGGCAGCGGTGGATGCCGGCAAGAAGATCCTGCTGGCCAATAAAGAAGCGCTGGTGATGTCCGGCACGCTCTTTATGCAGGCGGTACGCAAGAGCGGCGCGGTGTTACTGCCCCTCGACAGTGAGCACAACGCAATCTTCCAGTGCATGCCCGGCGATTTTGCCCGCGGCTTGAGCCAGGTGGGTGTGCGGCGGATTCTTCTTACGGCATCCGGTGGCCCGTTCCGGCAAACTCCACTGGCTGATCTGGAGCACGTGTCGCCTGATCAGGCCTGTGCACACCCGAACTGGTCCATGGGGCGCAAGATTTCCGTGGACTCGGCGAGCATGATGAACAAAGGCCTGGAGTTGATCGAAGCGTGTTGGTTGTTCGACGCTCGGCCCGATCAGGTGGAAGTGGTGATCCACCCGCAAAGTGTGATTCATTCCCTGGTCGACTATGTGGACGGTTCGGTGTTGGCGCAGTTGGGTAACCCGGACATGCGCACGCCGATCGCCAATGCTTTGGCTTGGCCGGAGCGGATTGACTCGGGTGTTGCGCCGTTGGACCTGTTCGCGGTTGCGCGCCTGGACTTCGAGGCGCCGGACGAGCAACGCTTCCCGTGCCTGCGTTTGGCGCGGCAAGCGGCAGAGGCGGGCAACAGCGCGCCGGCAATGCTCAATGCGGCAAACGAGGTGGCTGTGGCGGCGTTTCTGGACGGGCGTATTCGTTTCCCGCAGATCCCGAGTATCATCGAGGAAGTTTTGAGCCTTGAGCCCGTTGTGGCAGTGGATGATTTAGGTGCAGTGTTCGAGGCCGATGCAAAGGCCCGTACCCTCGCCGAGCAATGGTTGAACCGCAACGCGCGTTAGTCTGTGGGCGGGTTTGAGCCTTCAGGCACTGGATTGGAATGCGGAGAAATTAGATGAGTGCGCTCTACATGATTGTCGGCACCCTGGTTGCTCTGGGTGTGCTGGTTACCTTCCACGAATTCGGCCACTTTTGGGTGGCGCGTCGTTGCGGCGTCAAGGTACTGCGCTTTTCCGTCGGTTTCGGCATGCCGTTGCTGCGTTGGCATGATCGGCGTGGCACCGAATTCGTGATTGCGGCCATTCCGCTGGGTGGCTACGTCAAGATGCTCGACGAGCGTGAAGGCGAAGTGCCCGCCGATCAGGTGGACCAGTCCTTCAATCGCAAGACCGTTCGTCAGCGTATCGCGATTGTGGCTGCCGGTCCGATCGCCAACTTCCTGTTGGCGATGGTGTTCTTCTGGGTCCTGGCCATGATGGGCAGCCAGCAGGTGCGCCCGGTCATCGGCGCCGTCGAAGCGGACAGCATGGCGGCCAAGGCCGGCCTGGTCGCAGGGCAGGAAATTGTTTCCATTGATGGCGAGCCGACCACGGGTTGGGGCGCGGTCAATTTGCAACTGGTACGCCGCATGGGTGAAAGCGGCACCATTAATGTGCTGGTGCGCGAACCGGACTCCACGGCCGAGACGCCTCGCGCTCTGGCCCTGGACCATTGGCTCAAGGGCGCGGATGAGCCTGATCCGATCAAATCGCTGGGGATTCGACCTTGGCGCCCGGCCTTGCCGCCGGTGCTGGCCGAGCTGGACCCGAAAGGCCCGGCGCAAGCCGCAGGTCTGAAAACCGGTGACCGCTTGTTGGCCCTTGATGGCCAGGCGCTGGGCGACTGGCAGCAAGTGGTCGACCTGGTGCGTGTACGTCCTGATACCAAAATTGTGCTGAAAGTTGAGCGCGATGGTGCTCAAATCGACGTCCCTGTGACCCTGGCGGTACGCGGGGAAGCCAAGGCCGCCGGGGGTTACCTGGGTGCCGGGGTAAAAGGTGTCGACTGGCCGCCTTCGATGGTAAGGGAGGTCAGCTTCGGGCCGTTGGCCGCAATTGGCGAGGGTGCAAAACGCACTTGGACCATGAGTGTGCTGACCCTCGAATCGCTCAAGAAAATGTTGTTCGGCGAGCTCTCGGTAAAAAACTTGAGTGGACCGATAACCATTGCTAAAGTGGCGGGCGCTTCTGCCCAGTCGGGTGTCGCGGATTTCCTGAATTTCCTGGCTTATCTGAGTATTAGCCTTGGAGTTCTGAATTTGCTGCCCATTCCAGTATTGGATGGGGGGCATCTGTTGTTTTATCTGGTCGAGTGGGTGCGTGGTCGCCCCTTGTCGGATCGGGTGCAGGGTTGGGGGATACAGATCGGTATCAGTTTGGTGGTCGGAGTGATGTTGTTAGCTCTGGTCAACGATCTGGGACGACTGTAACGCTTCGCTGAATTGCGAATCTGCCGCATTTTGCGGCAGTTTGTTTATTGCCAGTTGGAATAAGAAAGGACTTCATGAAACGTCTGCTGCTAACTGCGGTTCTCACCGTATTGATGATCGCCGAAGTTCACGCCGAGTCCTTCACTATCTCCGATATTCGCGTCAACGGCCTCCAGCGGGTTTCCGCCGGTAGCGTCTTTGGTGCCTTGCCGTTGAACGTCGGGGAACAGGCGGATGATCGTCGCCTGGTGGAATCCACTCGTGCGCTGTTCAAAACCGGGTTCTTTCAAGATATCCAGCTGGGTCGCGAAGGTAACGTCCTGGTCATCACCGTCGTCGAGCGACCTTCCGTCGCCAGTATCGAGATCGAGGGTAACAAGGCGATCTCCACTGAAGACTTGATGAAGGGTCTCAAGCAATCCGGCCTGGCCGAAGGCGAGATCTTCCAGCGCGCCACCCTCGAGGGTGTGCGTAACGAACTGCAACGTCAGTACGTTGCCCAGGGTCGCTACTCCGCGTCCGTGGAAACCGAAGTGATCCCGCAGCCTCGTAACCGTGTTGGCCTGAAGGTCAAGATCAACGAAGGCACCGTGGCGGCCATCCAGCACATCAACGTGGTGGGTAACACCAAGTTTGCTGATGACGACTTGATCGACCTGTTCGAACTCAAGACCACCAACTGGCTGTCGTTCTTCAAGAACGATGACAAGTACGCCCGTGAAAAACTCTCCGGTGACCTGGAGCGTCTGCGTTCCTACTACCTGGACCGTGGCTATATCAACATGGATATCGCTTCGACCCAGGTGTCCATCACTCCGGACAAAAAACACGTCTACATCACCGTCAACGTCAACGAAGGTGAGAAATACACCGTGCGTGACGTCAAGCTCAGCGGCGACCTGAAAGTCCCTGAAGACCAGGTGAAGTCGCTGTTGCTGGTGCAGAAAGACCAGGTGTTCTCGCGCAAGCTGATGACCACCACGTCCGAACTGATCACCCGTCGTCTGGGTAACGAAGGCTATACCTTTGCCAACGTCAACGGCGTGCCGACCCCGCACGATGAAGACCACACCGTGGACATCACTTTCGTTGTCGACCCAGGCAAGCGTGCTTACGTGAATCGCATCAACTTCCGTGGCAACACCAAGTCTGCGGACGAAGTGCTGCGTCGCGAGATGCGTCAGATGGAAGGTGGCTGGGCGTCGACTTACCTGATCGACCAATCCAAGACCCGTCTTGAGCGCCTGGGCTTCTTCAAGGAAGTCAACGTCGAAACCCCGGCTGTACCGGGTGTGGATGACCAGGTTGACGTGAACTACGCCGTTGAAGAACAAGCGTCGGGCTCGATCACCGCCAGCGTCGGTTTCGCACAGAGCGCCGGCCTGATCCTTGGTGGTTCGATCACCCAGAACAACTTCCTCGGTACCGGTAACAAGGTCTCCATCGGCCTGACCCGAAGCGAATACCAGAGCCGCTATAACTTCGGTTATGTCGACCCCTACTGGACTGCTGACGGTGTGAGCCTGGGCTACAACGCCTTCTACCGCACCACCGACTACAAAGACCTTAACGTAGACGTTGCCAGCTACGCGATCGACAGCCTTGGCGCCGGTGTCAACATCGGTTACCCGATCAGCGAGACTTCGCGTCTGACCTTCGGTTTTACTGCGCAACAGGACAAAATCAAGACCGGTGTGTACACCACGGACGAGATTTTCGACTTCGTGCGTCGTGAAGGTGACCAGTTCCTGAACTTCAAGGCGTCGGTTGGCTGGTCGGAGTCGACCCTGAACAAAGGGGTACTGGCAACCCGTGGCCACTCCCAAAGCCTGACTGCTGAAGCCACCACGCCGGGCAGCGACCTGTCGTTCTTCAAGCTCGACTACCGTGGCCAGTTGTTCCAGCCGCTGAGCGACAACTACACCGTGCGCCTGCACACCGAGCTGGGTTATGGCGACGGTTATGGTTCGACCAGTGGTCTGCCGTTCTATGAGAACTACTATGCAGGTGGTTTCAACTCGGTTCGTGGCTTCAAGGACAGCACCTTGGGCCCGCGTGGTACGCCGAGTCGTGGTCAAGCGGTAACCGGTAACCAAGGCACGCTTCCTGATTCCAACAATGACGCTCTGGCATTCGGTGGTAACGTACTGATCCAGGGTGGCGCTGAACTTCTGTTCCCGCTGCCATTCGTCAAAGATCAGCGTTCGCTGCGTACTTCGGTCTTCTGGGACGTGGGTAACGTGTTTGACTCCAAGTGCCAGCAGGTCAACAACCCGGCTCCTGGTTCTGTGTCTCAAACCCAGTGCAACGACGTCAGCCTGAGCAACCTCGCCAGCTCCGTAGGTGTGGGTGTGACGTGGGTGACTGCACTTGGCCCATTGAGCTTTGCTTTGGCCATGCCGATCAAGAAACCGGATAACGCTGAAACCCAGATTTTCCAATTCTCCCTCGGCCAGACGTTCTAAGCGTCTGACCCAAGATAACGACAACGGATTCTGTAGGAGTACATCGTGCGTAAGTTGACTCAATTGGTTCTGCTGGCCACCGTGCTGGTAACCACCCCGGCCTTCGCCGAAATGAAAATCGCCGTCCTGAACTATCAGATGGCCCTGCTGGAATCCGACGCGGCCAAGCGTTATGCCGTGGATGCCGAGAAGAAGTTCGGTCCGCAACTGACCAAGCTCAAGACGCTGGAAAGCAGTGCCAAGGGTATCCAGGATCGTCTGGTAGCCGGTGGCGACAAAATGCAGCAAGGCGAGCGTGAGCGTCTGGAGCTTGAGTTCAAGCAAAAGGCCCGCGACTACCAGTTCCAGTCCAAGGAATTGAACGAAGCCAAAGCCGTTGCTGACCGTGAAATGCTCAAGCAACTCAAGCCTAAGCTCGACAGCGCTGTGGAAGAAGTCATCAAGAAAGGTGCCTTTGACCTGGTGTTCGAGCGCGGCGCCGTGATTGACGTCAAGCCTCAATACGACATCACCCGCCAGGTGATCGAGCGCATGAACCAGCTGAAGTAAGCCATGACCGCGACTATCAAGCTCGGCGAGTTGGCCGAGTTCCTGGGGGCCACCTTGCGTGGCTCCAAGGAGAAAGAAATCACTGGGCTAGCCACCTTGCAGGAGGCTGGCCCAGCTCAGTTGAGCTTCCTCGCAAATCCCCAATACCGTAAATACCTGGTCGACAGCCAAGCCGCAGCCGTGTTGCTGAAGGCCGCTGACGCCGAAGGGTTTGCCGGGGATGCGCTGGTGGTTGCCGACCCTTACCTGGCGTATGCCCGGGCGTCGCACCTGTTCGATCCAAAACCCAAGGCGGCGGCTGGTATTCATCCGTCGGCCGTGATTGCCGATGATGCCCAGGTTGACCCTGCGGCCAGCATTGGTGCGTTTGCGGTGATCGAGAGTGGGGCGCGCATTGCTGCCGGCGTTACGGTGGGTGCTCATTGCTTCATCGGTGCGCGCTGTGAAATCGGCGTCGATGGTTGGTTGGCACCGCGCGTTACCCTGTATCACGACGTGCGTATTGGGGCGCGGGTGGTCATTCAGTCGGGCGCCGTGATCGGTGGCGAAGGTTTCGGTTTTGCCAACGCCAAAGGCATCTGGCACAAAATTGCCCAGGTTGGCGGCGTATTGATCGGCGATGACGTGGAAATCGGTGTCAACACCGCTGTGGATCGCGGGGCCTTGGCCGATACCGTGCTCGGTAACGGTGTGAAGCTCGACAACCAGATCCAGATCGCCCACAACGTGCAGATTGGCGATCACACCGCCATGGCGGCGTGCGTAGGCATCTCCGGCAGTACCAAGATCGGCAAGCATTGCATGCTCGCCGGTGGCGTAGGCCTGGTGGGTCATATTGAAGTTTGCGACAACGTCTTCATCACCGGCATGACCATGGTGACCCACTCGATTACCGAGCCGGGTGCCTACTCTTCCGGTACGGCCATGCAGCCGGCGGCTGAATGGCGCAAAAGTGCGGCACGTTTGCGCAAGATCGACGACATGGCCCGACGCCTCAAGCAGGTCGAAAAGCGTGTCGAGGACGTGACCCCTGACGGTAATGCTTCATCAGAAGGCTGATACCATTTCCATATCAAGTGTGCACAGCCGCTAGACTGCCTCCTTGATTTGCTAGCGGGGCGTGCGCTTAGTTCGCCCGCCCCCAATCTTTATTACAGGCTTCCCCCCGAAATGATGGACATCAACGAGATTCGCGAATACCTGCCTCACCGTTACCCGTTCCTGCTGGTGGACCGAGTAGTGGACCTCAACGTCGAGGAAAAGCGCATTCGTGCCTACAAGAATGTCAGCATCAACGAACCGTTCTTCAATGGTCACTTCCCAGCGCATCCCATCATGCCGGGCGTGCTGATCATCGAGGCGATGGCCCAGGCTGCCGGTATCCTTGGTTTCAAAATGCTCGACCTCAAGCCTGCCGACGGCACGCTTTACTATTTCGTGGGTTCCGACAAATTGCGCTTTCGCAACCCGGTCACCCCGGGTGACCAGTTGATCCTGGAAGCCAAGTTCATCAGCTGCAAGCGCCAGATCTGGAAGTTCGAATGCCAGGCTTCGGTGGACGGCAAGCCGGTATGCTCCGCCGAGATCATCTGCGCGGAACGCAAACTATGAGTTTGATTGACCCTCGCGCAATCATCGATCCGTCGGCCGTTCTGGCCGCCGACGTTGAGGTCGGCCCTTGGTCGATCGTCGGCGCAGGTGTTGAAATCGGCGAGGGGACTGTCATCGGGCCACACGTGATCCTCAAAGGTCCGACCCGCATTGGCAAACACAATCGCATCTACCAGTTTTCCTCGGTAGGCGAAGACACCCCGGACATGAAGTACAAGGGTGAAGAGACACGCCTGGTAATCGGTGATCACAACATCATCCGTGAAGGTGTGACCATTCACCGGGGCACTGTGCAGGACCGTGCCGAAACCACCTTGGGTGACCACAATTTGATCATGGCCTATGCGCATATCGGCCATGACAGTGTGATCGGCAACCATTGCATCCTGGTCAACAACACGGCGCTGGCCGGCCATGTGCACGTTGACGATTGGGCGATCCTGTCCGGCTTCACCCTGGTCCACCAGTATTGCCATATCGGCGCCCACAGCTTTTCCGGCATGGGCACCGCGATCGGCAAGGATGTTCCTGCATTTGTCACGGTGTTCGGCAACCCCGCCGAAGCCCGCAGCATGAACTTCGAAGGCATGCGCCGTCGTGGTTTCAGCGAAGATGCGATTCACGCCCTGCGCCGCGCCTATAAGACGGTTTACCGTCAGGGGCTCACGGTTGAACAGGCCCTGACTGAACTGACCGAGCCGGCAGCGTTGTTCCCGGAAGTCGCGGTGTTCCGTGACTCTATCCAGGCATCGACCCGCGGCATCACCCGCTGATCATGGCTAATTTGCGAATCGCGCTGGTGGCCGGTGAAGCTTCCGGCGATATTCTGGGCGCTGGCCTGATGCGGGCACTCAAGGCCCAGCATCCTGCAGTGGAGTTTATCGGTGTAGGCGGCCCGCTTATGCAGGCCGAAGGTCTGACCTCCTACTTTCCCATGGAGCGCCTGTCGGTCATGGGGCTGGTGGAAGTGCTGGGCCGCCTGCGTGAGTTGCTGGCACGCCGCAAGCTGCTGATTCAGACCCTGATCGAAGCAAAGCCCGACGTCTTTATTGGCATCGATGCGCCGGACTTCACCCTCAATATCGAACTCAAGCTGCGTCAGGCCGGAATCAAGACCGTGCATTACGTCAGCCCGTCCGTATGGGCGTGGCGGCAAAAGCGCGTGCTGAAGATCCGTGAAGGCTGCGACTTGATGCTGACCTTGCTGCCGTTCGAAGCCAGGTTTTACGAAGAGAAGGGCGTGCCGGTGCGGTTTGTCGGGCATACCTTGGCCGACACTATCCCGTTGCAAGCTGATCGCGCCGCCGCGCGCGCCGAACTGGGCTTGCCCGACGGCACGCTGGTGGCATTGATGCCGGGCAGTCGTGGTGGTGAAGTCGGGCGTCTGGCCAGTGTGTTTTTCGAGGCTGCCGAACGCCTGCAAGCGTTGAAGCCAGGCGTGCGTTTCGTATTGCCCTGCGCCAGCCCGCAACGGCGTGCACAAATCGAGACGTTGCTCGAAGGCCGCACTCTGCCGTTGACCTTGCTCGACGGCCAGTCGCACCTGGCGCTTGCAGCCTGTGATGCGGTGCTCATCGCCTCGGGCACCGCGACCCTGGAGGCGCTGCTGTACAAGCGCCCAATGGTGGTGGCTTATCGCCTGGCGCCGCTGACGTTCTGGATTCTCAAGCGCATGGTCAAGAGCCCTTACATCTCCTTGCCTAACCTGCTGGCCCAACGCCTGCTGGTGCCGGAGTTGTTGCAGGACGATGCAACGCCCGAAGCCCTGGCACAAACCCTACTACCCTTGATCGACGGCGGCGAAGAGCAGACCCGTGGTTTTGACGACATCCACCGCACCCTGCGGCGTGAGGCATCGAACCAGGCGGCCGATGCCGTATTAACCTTGATCGGGCAAAAACAGGACGCTTTATGACCACGCAAATGGGCCTGGATTTCAGTCTGGTCGCACACGCCGACGCACTGGTCGCCGGTGTGGATGAAGTGGGGCGTGGCCCGTTGTGTGGCGCGGTGGTGACGGCGGCGGTGATCCTCGACCCAAATCGCCCGATCCTCGGTCTCAATGACTCGAAAAAACTCACCGAAGCGCGCCGTGAAAAGCTCTACGACGAGATTTGCGAAAAAGCGTTGAGCTGGCACATCGCCCGTGCCGAAGTCGAAGAGATCGATAAGTTGAATATCCTTCACGCCACCATGCTGGCCATGCAGCGCGCCGTTGAAGGGCTGCATATCACGCCGAAAATGGCGATGATCGACGGCAACCGCTGCCCCAAACTGGCGATGCCTGCAGAAGCCGTGGTCAAAGGGGATAGCAAGGTTCCGGCGATTGCCGCCGCCTCGATCCTGGCCAAGGTCAGCCGCGACCGCGAAATGGCGGCGTTTGAATTGATCTATCCCGGCTACGGCATCGGCGGGCACAAGGGTTACCCGACGCCCGTTCATCTGGAAGCCTTGGCTCGCCTGGGCCCGACGCCGATCCACCGTCGCTCGTTCGCCCCGGTCCGCCAGGCTTACGAGGCGCGCGAGAGCCTGATCGAGGTTTAGTCGCGAGGCTGATGTTTTGCTCAAGGCCCGGTACAATCCCGGGCCTTGTTGTTTCTAAGTTTTTAGACAGGATCACTATGCCGGCTTCATTCGTTCACCTGCGCCTGCACACTGAATACTCCCTGGTCGACGGCCTGGTACGGATCAAACCGCTGGTCAAAACCCTGGTGGGCATGAACATGCCTGCGGTGGCGGTTACCGATCAAAACAACATGTGTTCCCTGGTCAAATTCTACAAAAACGCCATGGGCGCCGGCATCAAGCCGATCTGTGGCGTCGACCTGTGGCTGTCGAACAAAGACCCGGATAACCCACTGAGCCGCATCAGCCTGTTGGCGATGAATGGCGTGGGTTATCGCAACCTCACCGAATTGATCTCCCGCGGGTTTATCGACGGCCAGCGCAACGGCTCGATCATTATCGAGCGTGAATGGGTTGCCGAGGCGAGCGAGGGCGTGATCATGCTCTCGGCGGCCAAGGAAGGTGAGATCGGTATCGCACTGCTGGGTGGCAACCCCCAGGAAGCCGAAGTGCTGGCCCGCGAGTGGATGGACGTGTTTCCCGATCGCTTCTACCTGGAAGTGCAGCGCACCAACCGCCCCAACGATGAAGAGCACCTGCACGCCGCCGTGGCCCTGGCCGACAAGCTGGGCGCGCCGCTGGTTGCGACCAACGATGTGCGCTTTATCAAGAAGGAAGATTTCGAGGCCCACGAAACCCGCGTGTGCATCGGCGAAGGCCGGGCCCTGGATGACCCGCGTCGCTCCAAGAACTACAGCGAAGAGCAGTACCTCAAAAGCGCCGATGAAATGGCCGAGCTGTTCAGCGACCTGCCTGAGGCGCTGGAAAACTCGGTCGAAATCGCCAAGCGCTGCAATATTGAAGTGAAGCTGGGCAAGCACTTCCTGCCCAATTTCCCGATTCCCGATGGCATGACCATCGACGAGTATTTCCGCAAGGTGTCGTTCGACGGCCTGGAAGAGCGCTTAAGCGTTCTGCTGCCCAAGGACACCACCGAAGACTACGACGCCAAGCGCCAGGTCTACGTTGACCGGCTGAATTTCGAGCTGGATATCATTATCCAGATGGGGTTCCCCGGTTACTTCCTGATCGTGATGGACTTTATCCAGTGGGCCAAGAGCAACGGCGTGCCCGTAGGCCCAGGCCGTGGATCGGGTGCCGGGTCGCTGGTGGCCTATGTGCAGAAGATCACCGACCTTGACCCGCTGGAATACGACCTGCTGTTCGAACGGTTCCTGAACCCGGAACGGGTTTCCATGCCCGACTTCGACGTCGACTTCTGCATGGACGGTCGCGACCGTGTGATCGAGTACGTGGCCGAGAAATATGGCCGCAATGCCGTGAGCCAGATCATCACTTTCGGTTCGATGGCGGCCAAGGCCGTAATCCGTGACGTGGCGCGGGTGCAGGGCAAGTCCTACGGCCTGGCGGACCGTCTGTCGAAGATGATTCCGTTTGAAGTCGGCATGACCCTTGAGAAGGCTTATGAGCAGGAAGAGATCCTGCGCGACTTCATCAAGGTCGATGAAGAAGCCGCCGAAATCTGGGACATGGCGCGCAAACTCGAAGGTGTGGTGCGTAACGTCGGTAAACACGCCGGCGGTGTGGTGATTGCGCCGACCAAGCTCACGGACTTTTCGCCCATTTATTGCGACGAAGAAGGCGATGGCCTGGTTACCCAGTTCGACAAGGATGACGTGGAGGCGGCCGGTCTGGTGAAGTTCGACTTCCTCGGCCTGCGAACCCTGACGATCATCGACTGGGCGCTCAAGACCATCAACCGCGAACGCGCCAAGGTCGACGAAGAGCCGCTGGATATCGCGTTCATCCCGCTGGATGACAAACCTACCTACCAGCTGCTGCAAAAAGCCGAAACCACGGCGGTGTTCCAGCTTGAGTCGCGCGGCATGAAAGAGCTGATCAAAAAGCTCAAGCCCGACTGCCTGGAAGACTTGATCGCACTGGTGGCCCTGTTCCGTCCTGGCCCGCTGCAATCGGGCATGGTGGACGACTTTATCAACCGTAAGCACGGCCGCGCCGAACTGGCGTATCCGCACTCCGATTACCAGTATGAAGGCCTCAAGCCGGTACTGGCACCGACCTACGGCATCATTCTGTATCAAGAACAGGTGATGCAGATTGCCCAGGTGATGGCGGGTTACACCCTCGGCGGCGCAGACATGCTGCGTCGCGCCATGGGTAAGAAAAAACCCGAGGAAATGGCCAAGCAGCGCGGTGGTTTCATTGAGGGTTGCGCCACCAACAATATTGACGCGGACCTGGCCGGTAACATTTTCGACCTGGTAGAGAAGTTCGCCGGTTACGGCTTCAACAAATCCCACTCCGCCGCCTACGGCCTGGTGTCGTACCAGACTGCCTGGCTGAAAGCCCACTACCCGGCGCCGTTCATGGCTGCGGTACTCTCGGCGGATATGCACAACACCGACAAGGTCGTGACCTTGATCGAGGAAGTGCGCACCATGAAGCTGCGCCTCGACGCGCCGGACGTGAACGCCTCGGAGTTCAAGTTCACGGTGAACGACGAAGGTCGCATCATCTATGGCCTGGGCGCCATCAAGGGCGTGGGCGAAGGCCCGGTCGAAGCGATCACCGAGGCGCGTCAGCATGGGCCGTTCGAGGATCTGTTCGACTTCTGCGCACGGGTTGACCTCAAGCGTATCAACAAGCGCACCCTCGATGGCTTGATCCGCAGTGGCGCGCTTGACCGTCTCGGCCCGTATTTCCATGATGAGCCCAAGGCTTACCAGGCGAATATCGACCGCAACCGTGCGGTGCTGCTCACCGCCATGGAAGAAGCGATCAAGGCCGCCGAACAGACCGCCCGCACCCATGACAGTGGCCACGCGGACCTGTTTGGCGGGCTGTTTGTCGAAGAGGATGCCGATGTTTATGCCAACCATCGCAAGGCCAAGGAGCTGACCCTCAAGGAGCGTCTCAAAGGTGAGAAAGACACCCTGGGCCTGTACCTGACCGGTCACCCGATAGACGAGTACGAAGGTGAAATACGCCGTTTCGCCCGCCAGCGCATTATTGACCTGAAGCCGGCGCGCGATACCCAGACCGTCGCCGGCATGATCATCGCCCTGCGGGTGATGAAAAATAAGAAGGGCGACAAGATGGGCTTTATCACCCTTGATGACCGCTCGGGTCGCATCGAGGCGTCGCTGTTTGCCGATGCGTTCCACTCCGCGCAGTCGCTGCTGCAAACCGATGCCATGGTGGTGGTGGAAGGTGAGGTCAGCAACGATGACTTCTCCGGCGGCCTGCGCCTGCGGATCAAGCGGGTGATGAGCATGGAAGATGCGCGCACCAACCTGGCCGAAAGCCTGCGCCTGAAGGTCAAGACCGAAGCCCTCAAAGGCGATCAGCTACGCTGGTTAGGGGACCTGCTCAAACGTCACCGCGGCGCGTGCCCGGTGACCATGGAGTACACCGGCAATGACGCCAAGGCGATGTTGCAGTTTGGCGAGACGTGGCGAATTGATCCCGCTGATGGCTTGATTCAAGCTTTGCGTGACCAGTTCGGGCGAGACAACGTCTTCCTCCAATACCGCTGACGGTCAGATAACTCTGATCTCGGCTGAACATTTAATCTCGACCTAAACGCGCCTCTCCCTTAAGGTAGGGCGCGAATAGACAACCGGCTGGCCAGGCACTCCCTGGCCGTCGACCCAAGACGGACGCTTATGAACCCGAATTTTCTTGATTTCGAACAGCCGATCGCTGACCTGCAAGCCAAGATTGAAGAACTGCGCCTGGTCGGCAATGACAATTCGCTGAATATCGGCGATGAGATCGCTCGCCTGCAAGACAAGAGCAGCACGCTCACCGAAGACATCTTCGGCAAGCTGACCAGCTGGCAGATCGCGCGCCTGGCCCGCCACCCGCGCCGTCCGTACACCCTGGACTACATTCAGCATATTTTCACCGAATTCGACGAGCTGCATGGCGACCGCCACTTCTCCGACGACGCAGCCATCGTGGGCGGTATCGCTCGCCTGGACGACCAGCCAGTGATGGTGATCGGTCACCAGAAAGGCCGTGAAGTGCGTGAAAAGGTGCGCCGTAACTTCGGCATGCCGCGCCCGGAAGGCTACCGCAAGGCCTGCCGCCTGATGGAAATGGCCGAGCGCTTCAAGATGCCGATCCTGACCTTCATCGACACCCCGGGTGCCTATCCGGGTATCGACGCCGAAGAGCGCAACCAGAGCGAAGCGATCGCCTGGAACCTGCGTGTGATGTCCCGCTTGAAAACCCCGATCATCGCCACCGTGATTGGTGAAGGTGGTTCCGGCGGTGCGCTGGCCATTGGCGTGTGCGACCAACTGAACATGCTGCAATATTCGACGTACGCGGTGATTTCGCCGGAAGGTTGCGCCTCGATTCTGTGGAAAACCGCCGAAAAAGCGCCGGACGCTGCCGAAGCCATGGGCATCACCGCCGATCGCCTCAAAGGCCTGGGCATTGTTGATAAGGTTATCGCCGAGCCGTTGGGCGGCGCCCATCGCGACCCGGCTGCTGCTGCTGCGACTATCCGTGCCGAGCTGGGTTCGCAACTGGCGATGCTCAAGAAGCTGGACAACGAAGCGCTGCTCAAGCGTCGTTATGAGCGCCTGATGAGCTACGGCCTCTAAGGCGACGCAGCACCCAATGTGGGAGCTGGCTTGTGTGGGAGCTGGCTTGCCTGCGATAGCATCAACTCGGTGTAACAGATAAACCGAGTTGTCTGCATCGCGGGCAAGCCCGGCTCCCACACAAGCCCGCTCCCACATTTGCTTTGTGTATGCTGGGTTATCGCACTCCAGATTGATGGCGTACTTTGCTATGAAGCCCACCCTGACCGCCAAACTTCTGCAAACCCTCGCCCCGTGGCGCACCGCCCCCGCCTGGCATATCGCCTTCTCTGGCGGCCTTGATTCCACCGTCCTGCTGCACCTCCTGGCCTCCCTGGCAAACACCGAAACCCTGCCGCCCCTCAGCGCAATCCATATTCACCATGGCCTGCAAGCGGCCGCCGATGCCTGGCCAGATCATTGCCAGGCCGTATGTGACGAGCTGGGCGTGCCTTTGCAGGTGATGCGCGTGCAAGTCCAGTCGGGTGCCAGCCTTGAGCGTGCAGCGCGTGAGGCGCGCTACCGGGCGTTTACCGAAGTGACCGGGGCAGGGCAGGTGATGCTTACCGGCCAGCATCGTGACGACCAAGCCGAAACCCTGCTGTTTCGCCTGTTGCGCGGTGCGGGGGTGCGAGGCTTGGCGGCCATGCCGGTGCATCGCCCATTGGCGGGGGCGCACTTGGCTGACGGACACTTGGAAAAGGGACATTTGGTGCGGCCCTTGCTGGATGTCTCACGCGCCGAGCTGCAAGCCTATGCGCAGCAGCATCAGTTGCAGTGGATCGAAGACCCTTCCAACGCCGATTCCCGGTTTGCACGCAATTACCTGCGCCATCGTGTGTTCCCGCTGCTGACCGAGCGTTGGCCTCAAGCTGTCGTTAGCCTGGCCCGCACTGCCGAGCACTTGAGCGAAGCCCAGGCTTTGCTCGACGAATTGGCCG
This sequence comes from Pseudomonas sp. W3I7, assembly GCF_030816095.1. Taxonomy (NCBI): domain Bacteria; kingdom Pseudomonadati; phylum Pseudomonadota; class Gammaproteobacteria; order Pseudomonadales; family Pseudomonadaceae; genus Pseudomonas; species Pseudomonas sp. W3I7. The sequence goes on along the minus strand of NZ_JAUSXP010000001.1, from coordinate 4,783,428 downwards.
TTATTGACCTGCAAGCCGCCGATCTACCTTCGCCGTTCCCCTGGCTGGCCTTGCCGTCATTGGCCCTCGCTCCCTTGCGCGGGCTTTCCGACGCCCGCCAGCGCAATGCCCTGCGCCATTGGCTGACGCCGCTGACGCGTTTACCCGATAGCGACCACTGGGCCAGTTGGTATTCCTTGCGGAATGCCAAGAGCGATGCGCAACCGCTGTGGCGCCTGGCCGATGGTCAGTTGCACCGCTGTGGCGAGCGCGTGTGGTGGTTGCCTTCCACCTACTCAGAGTTTTCCGACACGCCGGTGAGCTGGCCCCATCCGCAAAACCCACTAGAGTTACCCGGTAACGGTCAGCTTGAATTTATCGGAGACGCGCCCGCAGGCCCGTTGGTGATCCGTTATCGCCAAGGCGGCGAAATCATCGATGTGCCTGGTCGAGGCCGGCGGGACTTGAAGCGCCTGCTGAATGAAAGTGGCTTGCCAGGTTTCATGCGTGGCAGATTGCCGCTGCTCTATCAGGGCGAGCAATTGCTGGCTGTCCCAACCCTTGCGGGGCTATGGGGCTGCTCGGCTGGCAAGTGGCAATTACATTGGATGCCACAGACGTGCGATCAAGGTTTGAGCTGATAGAGGCTTTCCGGTAGACTACGCTCCCTTCTTGATACAACTTCTGTGGATTCAGCTGAATCGCAGCAGTTGCCGATTACCAAGCAGTCTTTGCTGGGCGATTCCAAAAAATGTGTAGCGATCAACGTACCGGTGTTTCATTGCTGGTCTGTCACCACGCGGCGGTTTTTTTGAAAGGTGCACTGTGATTAATGCAGGTGATCGGGGGCTTCGGCCTTCCTTCGCTTTCCCCGGCGGCTCGGACCGCTTTAACGCAGACTTCTAGGGTTTTTCATGACGCGCTACATATTCGTCACGGGCGGTGTTGTTTCTTCATTGGGGAAAGGCATTGCCTCCGCTTCATTGGCGGCCATCCTGGAGGCGCGGGGACTTAAGGTCACCATGCTCAAGCTGGACCCGTACATCAACGTTGACCCGGGCACCATGAGCCCGTTCCAGCACGGTGAAGTGTTCGTCACTCACGACGGCGCCGAAACCGACCTGGACCTGGGCCACTACGAGCGGTTCATCCGCACGACCATGACCCAGAACAACAACTTCACCACCGGTCGTGTCTACGAGCACGTGCTGCGCAAGGAGCGCCGTGGTGACTACCTGGGTGCAACCATCCAGGTGATCCCGCACATCACCGACGAGATCAAGCGCCGCATCATCAAGGGTGCAGGCGATGCCGACGTGGCGATGGTCGAGATCGGTGGCACCGTGGGTGACATCGAATCCCAGCCGTTCCTCGAAGCCATCCGTCAGCTGCGTTTCGAAATCGGCGCCAAGCGCGCGATGCTGATGCACCTCACCCTGGTGCCGTACATCGCCACCGCTGGCGAGACCAAAACCAAGCCGACCCAGCATTCCGTCAAGGAACTGCGTTCCATCGGCCTGCAGCCGGACGTACTGATCTGCCGCTCCGATCACCCGATCGACATTTCCTCGCGTCGCAAGATCGCGCAATTCACCAACGTTGAAGAACGTGCGGTGATTGGCCTGGAAGACGCCGACACCATCTACAAGATCCCGGGCATCCTGCATGCGCAAGGCCTGGATGATTTTGTAGTCGAGCGCTTCGGCCTGCAGTGCGGCAGTGCCGACCTCTCCGAGTGGGAAGCGGTAGTCGACGCCAAGCTCAACCCTGAACACGAAGTCACCATCGCCATGGTCGGCAAGTACATGGAACTGCTGGACGCGTACAAGTCGCTGATTGAAGCGATGAGCCACGCCGGTATCAGCAACCGTACCAAGGTCAACCTGCGCTACATCGATTCCGAAGACATCGAGAACCAGGGCACTGCGCTGCTCGAAGGTGTTGACGCGATCCTCGTACCCGGCGGTTTCGGCCTGCGTGGCGTGGAAGGCAAGATCACCGCCGTTCAATACGCCCGTGAAAACAAAGTGCCATACCTGGGTATCTGCCTGGGCATGCAAGTGGCCGTTATCGAGTTCGCCCGTAACGTGCTGGGCTGGAAAGACGCCAACTCCACCGAGTTCGATCACACCAGCGGCCACCCGGTCGTGGGCCTGATCACCGAGTGGGAAGACGCCACCGGCGCCGTTGAAACCCGCACCGAAACTTCCGACCTGGGCGGCACCATGCGCCTTGGCGCACAGGACTGCCTGCTGGAGCCGGGTTCGCTGGTTCACGATTGCTATGGCAAGGACGTGATCGTCGAGCGTCACCGTCACCGCTACGAAGTGAACAACAACCTGCTGCCGCAAATCAAAGAAGCCGGCCTGAAAATCTCCGGTCGTTCCGGTGATGGCAAGCTGGTTGAAGTGGTCGAGGCGCCGGATCATCCATGGTTCGTGGCCTGCCAGTTCCACCCTGAGTTCACCTCGACCCCGCGCGACGGTCACCCGTTGTTCAGCGGTTTCGTTAAAGCAGCACTGACGCAACATCAGAAGAAGGCGTAAACCTGATGGCCCAGAAGATCATTCGCGTAGGCGACATCGAGATTGCCAACGACAAGCCCATGGTGCTGTTCGGCGGCATGAACGTGCTGGAAAGCCGTGACATGGCGATGCAGGTCTGTGAAGAGTACGTAAAAGTGACCGAGAAGCTCGGTATCCCTTACGTGTTCAAGGCCAGCTTCGACAAGGCCAACCGCTCGTCCGTGACCTCCTATCGTGGGCCCGGCCTTGAAGAAGGCATGCGGATCTTCCAGGACATCAAGCAAGCCTTCGGCGTGCCGATCATCACCGACGTCCACGAGCCTGAACAGGCTGCCGTGGTCGCCGAGGTGTGCGACATCATCCAGTTGCCGGCCTTCCTGTCGCGCCAGACCGATCTGGTCGTGGCGATGGCCAAGACCGGCGCTGTGATCAATATCAAAAAAGCCCAGTTTCTCGCGCCCCAGGAAATGAAACATATCCTGAACAAGTGCGTGGAAGCGGGTAACGACCAGTTGATCCTCTGCGAGCGCGGTTCGAGCTTCGGCTACAACAACCTCGTGGTGGACATGCTCGGTTTCGGCATCATGAAACAGTTCGAATACCCAGTGTTCTTCGACGTGACCCACGCGCTGCAAATGCCCGGTGGTCGCGCCGATTCCGCTGGCGGGCGACGTGCCCAGGTGCTGGACCTGGCCAAGGCGGGCATCAGCCAGTCGCTGGCGGGCCTGTTCCTGGAAGCTCACCCGGACCCGGACAACGCCAAGTGCGACGGCCCTTGTGCCCTGCGCCTGGACAAGCTGGAGCCGTTTTTGGCCCAGTTGAAGCAGTTGGACGAACTGGTCAAGAGTTTTCCGACGGTAGAGACCGCGTAAGTCGCGTTTCTCCGGTAAAGTATCCCACGCTAAACGCTCAGGCCCGCGGGCCTGAGCCTTGTCGCCTGCAAGCCTGCCCTGTTGTTCCACCCTTGCGGTCGGTCAAAAAATTTCCTACAGCTGCGTCGTTTTCGTCAACTTTGGAGTGTTTACAACAATGGCAAAAATCGTCGACATCAAAGGTCGTGAAGTTCTCGACTCCCGTGGCAACCCCACCGTCGAAGCCGACGTGCTTCTCGATAACGGCATCATCGGCAGCGCCTGCGCGCCGTCCGGTGCGTCTACCGGTTCGCGCGAAGCGCTGGAACTGCGTGATGGCGACAAGAGCCGTTACCTGGGCAAAGGTGTACTCAAAGCTGTAGCCAACATCAACGGCCCGATCCGTGACCTGTTGCTGGGCAAAGACCCGCTGGACCAGAAAGCCCTGGACCACGCGATGATCAAGCTCGACGGCACCGACAACAAAGGCAGCCTGGGCGCCAACGCCATCCTCGCCGTGTCCCTGGCCGCTGCCAAGGCTGCTGCACAGGACCAGGACCTGCCGCTGTACGCGCACATCGCCAACCTGAACGGTACCCCGGGTGTTTACTCGATGCCGGTGCCGATGATGAACATCATCAACGGTGGCGAGCACGCCGATAACAACGTCGACATCCAGGAATTCATGGTGCAGCCGGTGGGCGCCAAGACCTTCTCCGAAGGCCTGCGCATGGGCACCGAGATTTTCCATCACCTCAAGGCTGTGCTGAAGGCCCGTGGCCTGAGCACTGCGGTGGGTGACGAAGGTGGTTTCGCGCCGAACCTGGCGTCCAACGAAGATGCACTCAAAGTCATCTCCGAAGCCGTGGCCAATGCTGGCTACAAGCTGGGCACCGACGTGACCCTGGCCCTGGACTGCGCGGCCAGCGAGTTCTACGAAGACGGCAAGTACAACCTGTCCGGCGAAGGCCACGTGTTCACGTCGGAAGGTTTTGCCGACTACCTCAAAGGCCTGACCGAGCGCTACCCGATCATCTCGATCGAAGACGGCCTGGACGAGTCCGACTGGGATGGCTGGAAAGTCCTCACCGACAAGATCGGCGAGAAAATCCAGCTGGTGGGCGACGACCTGTTCGTCACCAACACCAAGATCCTGAAAGAAGGCATCGACAAAAAGATCGCCAACTCGATCCTGATCAAGTTCAACCAGATCGGCACCCTGACCGAAACCCTGGAAGCCATCCAGATGGCCAAGGCTGCGGGCTACACTGCCGTGATCTCGCACCGCTCCGGCGAAACCGAAGACTCGACCATTGCCGACCTGGCTGTGGGCACCTCGGCAGGCCAGATCAAGACCGGTTCGCTGTGCCGTTCCGATCGCGTGTCCAAGTACAACCAATTGCTGCGTATCGAAGAGCAACTGGCAGGTAAAGCCAAGTACAACGGTCGCAGCGAGTTTCGCGGCTGATTGTTAAGTGGTAAAAGTCTAAGGATTGTGTCGGAAAATTCACGACAGTGTGTATTTCGGCGCTAATCTGATGGCTATCAAGCACAAGCCTGGGTCTTCCAGGCTTCGTGCTATCAGTTGCTGTAAAAGTTTTACATGGCTGTCTTTTTTTACTGGATACCCGGATTTCGATGCGCAGTCCCAATTGGTTGTTCCTCGTCTTGCTCTTGTTGCTGGCTGGCCTGCAATACCGCCTATGGGTGGGTAATGGCAGCTTTGCGCAGGTAAAAGAGTTGACCCAGCAGATTGCCGACCAGCATGCCGAAAACGAACGTCTGCTGGAGCGCAACCGCGTCCTCGATGCCGAAGTGCTTGAGCTGAAAAAAGGTACGGAGACCGTTGAAGAGCGGGCTCGCCATGAGTTGGGCATGGTCAAGGAGGGTGAAACCCTCTACCAGTTGGCCCAATGATTGAGTCTTTACCGGCCTTCTGGGCCGTGATTCCTGCCGCGGGCGTGGGTGCCCGTATGGCTGCGGACCGTCCCAAGCAGTATCTGCAACTGGGCGGGCGCACTATTCTGGAACACAGCCTTGGCTGTTTTCTCGACCATCCAGGCCTCAAGGGGCTGGTGGTCAGTCTTGCTGTTGATGATCCTTACTGGCCAAACCTGCCGTGTGCCAACGACCCACGCATCGTGCGTGCGGACGGCGGCGACGAGCGCTCGGGGTCAGTGCTCAATGCGTTGTTGCAACTCAACGCCCTGGGCGCCAGTGATGATGACTGGGTGCTGGTGCATGATGCAGCGCGGCCCAACCTGAGCCGGGATGACCTCGACAAACTCCTGGCTGAACTGGCCGATGATCCCGTTGGCGGCCTGCTGGCCGTGCCGGCGCGCGACACGCTCAAACGCGTCGACAAGCATGGCCGTGTGGTCGAAACCGTCGACCGCAGCCTGATCTGGCAGGCGTATACGCCGCAGATGTTCCGTCTGGGCGCCTTGCACCGCGCTTTGGCTGACAGCCTGGTGGCCGATGCCGTGATCACCGACGAAGCCTCGGCCATGGAATGGTCCGGCCAAGCGCCGCGACTGGTCGAAGGGCGTGCGGACAACATCAAGGTCACCCGCCCCGAAGACCTCGAGTGGCTGCGTCAACGCCGGGCTTATCAAGCGTCTTGATTCTCAGCCTTTGACTTGCTGCAACCCGGGTAGAGTTTTCAACTCATTCACCAAGACCTCAATGCTGTCGAACCGCTTTTCATCGAGGGGCCAGCCGGTTACCTGGATGAAGTACCGACCGTCCTGACAGTTGATCCGTGAACTTCGCAGTTCACCGCTTCGCGAACGATAGTCAATGTAGGCAGCCTCGGAAACCAGCCCCTCGGTGAGCATGAATTGGCCCGGCCGTATCAGCAGTGCCTTGGCCGACTTCACCACTCGACTGTGCGAAGGGCCGGGCTGTGATTCCAGTGAGCGTTGCAACACGGCAGGATCAACACGCAAGACCAGGTTGGCTTTGACCGTGCCTTCCCCCTTGTTGAGGCCCAGGCTGGCAGTGCGCCCTGGATCGACTTCGATGCCCAAGGGGTGGGTGCCCGTTCTATCTTCTATCCGCAGGCCGATGCTGCCGGTGAGTTCGGCCAGCCCAGGGATGTCCCTGAAGGTATTGGTATGGGTATCGCCCACCAGTGCGACCCATTTACCGGGTTGGCGCTTGGAGGTCTGGATCCACTGAATCACCTCGGTGGCGTAATAGTTCATCATCCGTTGGCGCAAGGTTCCCGCATTGTCTCGCATATCGCGCAGTACGTAGCTTACGGTGCAGTCGATCGGCTGGATCTTGATCCCCGCCTCTCGGGCTTTGATCACGACGTTTTTGAATGAGTAATAGTGGCTTCGGGGCAGTGGATAGATGCCGTTCAGATAGCTTGTCAGCTCCTCGGTCATGGGGGCGCTCTTCGAGCGGTAAAAAGCCTTCAACATTGGAGCATGCACATCTGTCAGCAGATGTTCGAAGTAGATGCGTTTGACACCTTGGCTAGCGAGTGTCTGCATGTTGTCGATCAGAAAGGCTTTGCTCGATTCGGCGCTGTGGTTTTCGCCGACCACGATGCCGTCACTGGCGCGCAGCAATTTCTCGATAATGCTCTGCTGTGATTCGTTCAAGCTCAAGCGGGGGAGTACCGGCTGCAGGGGCGAGTAGGGCAGGTGGTTAAAGAAGATCGCCGAGTCCTGGTTTAATTGGTTCCTTTTTTCAAAGAACAGTTTCCGGGCGTTGCTGATCGATTGTGCATCCGTTCCGAAGGGTTCGAAGTCTTCCGAGAATGAGCTGGTGTCGGTGAGCATCTGCACGAGGATCTCGCGCACGGGCGCTGGCATCTGGTAGGCGCTGAAGAAACTCAACTGCTGGCTTCCACCGAACTGTTTGTAAACCCGTTGCCAGGCATTGCGAAATGCCCCACCTCCGGCCAACCCGGCGCGTCGCCATTGCTGGTCGGAGCTCTGAATAGCGTAGAGCCCGGTGGATTGGATCTTCTCGGGGGCTTCTGGATTATTCACGAATAGCTCAAAAAAACCCCAGCCATTCGGGCTTTTGTAGGTTAGGAAGGTCTCGCCCTGAATGTTGACGGTCTGCAAACCGCTGGGGGATGTTGCAGCGACAAGGGGGCGCGTCTCGGTTTCGGCGGAGGTGGGGGCCTGAGTGATGACCTTGACGCTGATCTGACCCTCCTCTGCCCGCGTAGCCTGGCCAAGTTCAGGGCGTAACGCCTCAAGACTGCTCGCGCCTTTGCTGATGCCGTGGATAACCACCGGGAGCGCGTTCAGGGCGCCGAACACCATGCGCTCAACGGCGAGGGGTTTGTCTTTGAGCACGTCATCGGCGCCAATAGCCATTCCCGTCAAGCCCGATGTCACGAAACAAAACTCCGCCAGCAACGCCGTGCCCATGGTCAACGCCACGGGGATCGCCAGCAGGCAGGCTTTATCCAAGGCGTCGAGGGTGTCGGCCTTGAACGTGTCCAACGGCGAGACAATGGTTTTGGCTGCCAATTTTGCAATCCGAGTGCGGATCTGTCGCGCGATAAACGCAAATGGGTTGCTTCTGAGTGCCGGATACATTGGGTTGTTGATGTATTGCGCGGGGTCCCAGTAACCGTTGTGCAACAAGCTATTGAAAAAACCGGGTGGGCTGGAAGATTGCGGGTACATCGCCATGCCGATCAATGCTTCCTCGACACCACTGTAGATCAGGCCGGAGTCAATCGAGCCGGGTTCAAAGTGGTTGGCCAGGGCTTTGCGCTGGGTCGGGTCCTTGGCCACTTTCACCAGTGCATTGCGCATGTCCGTTGGGCTGTTGAACCCATGGATGGGGGAGGAGTTGCCCGGGATGTACAGCAGGGTGATCTGGCTCTGGTTGTCGGTAATCGTAAGAATGTCGGTGGCGTCGAACTGATGAATACGCAGCATGCGCACGGACAGGTTTTTATCCGGTGAATAGGGCGTCTGAAAATCTTCGAGGGTCAGATTGCTGGCATCCTTGTCGACGCCGATACCTGCCGCCCGTGCGGCGAGTTGCCGTTCTGCTGCGGTGAGCGTGAATTCTTCGTACTGATTGAGGTAAGCCTTGGTGTAGGCGATGCGCATCAGGGTGGTGTAATTGTCCCGATGTTCGCTCCAGAACAGGGTGATGGTTTTGTCATAGGTTTGTTCGAAGTTGCTTGAATCAATGACCTTCCTCAAAACAGCAGGCGCGATCTCCAGTTGGGTGGTCGGGTCGTAGACCTGAGGTTCGCTTTGCCGGTAAAGCGCCTCATACCGTCTGGGCGGGATCCAGCCGGAGGTGATGAACTCTTCGTTGAACATTTGCGGTATGCGGTTATCCATCAGGCGCGGTAGTTCATCAACGATATTGAAGTACGGCGCAATGGTGGAAAAACCGGTGGTGTTGACCATGCCGCCAGGGGCATGGGGCGCATTGCAGATCATGGCCTCGGTCAGGCTCATGGATTGGATGATCACTGCGGTGTAGGGCGCATTGGGATTGTCTAGGTTGTATTCCAGAGTGGTCAGGAGAGTAGTATCCGGGTCCAGTTTTTCCTGGGTGAATGGTTGCAGGTGCTCGTAAAGCAATTGGGCGGCGATAGCGCTGGGCACCGGAAAGTCGGCCAGGACCTTTCGGACAAAATGATTGATATGCTGGAGTTGCTGGGCGTTGGACGTCATGGGCTTGCCTGGTTTTTCAATGAAAGCGGCTATTAAACGGTATCCAGGCAATGCATCGACGGTAGCTGTTTATGCTCGATAGACCGGATTGTCACCCAAGCCTTCTTTGAGAAAGTCCACCAGCTTTCTGACCTTCGGCGACAAATGCCGCTGCTGCGGATACAGCGCCCACACCGCCGTATTCGGTGGCTGATGGGCCTCCAGCAATGACACCAACGCGCCACTGTGCAAATGCTCCAGCACGTAATAATCCGGCAACTGACACAACCCAACCCCTTGCAGCGCCGCATCCAGTACCGCCTGCCCACTGTTGCAGCGCCAGTTTCCCTGCACCCGCTGGGAAAATTCCCGCCCATCCTGGGCCAGTTGCCAGATATCCGAGCTGCCGATCAGGCAGTTATGCCGACTCAATTCCGACAAACTATGTGGCCGACCATACCGCGCCAAGTAGGACGGCGACGCGCACAGGTACATGCGCCGAGGTGCCAGGCGGCTGGCGACCATGCGTGAGTCTTGCAAGCGCCCCAGGCGAATGGCCAGGTCCAGGCCCTCATGCACCAGGTCCAGCTGGCGATTGCTCAATTCGATATCCACACGCAATTGCGGATACAGCCCCATGAACCGCGTAACCAACGGCACGATAAAGCGCTCGCCGTACGCCACCGCGCAGGTCATGCGCAGCATGCCCTTGGGCTCGCTGGTGAGGTCGCCCACCGCGCGCAACGCTTCTTCACGACCATCTTGTAAACGCTGGCAATGTTGCAGGAAGGTCTGGCCGGCTTCGGTCAGGGTTACCTTGCGCGTACTGCGGTAGAGCAAGCGCGTTTGCAGCCGTTCTTCCAGGCGCGCCACCTGCCGGCTGATATGCGATGAAGACACCCCAAGCCGTTCGGCCGCCGCGGTGAACTGGCTGCACTCGGCCACAGCAACGAACTCATCGATGCCTTCCCAGCGGTTTTCCAGCATGTTGATTATCCCTGTATGGCAATAATGTTTTGCTTTTGCCTGGATTATTCATCACTGAGCCATGTTTTACACTCACTGCCTCAGTTTTTAACTCCCTGGAGAAACCCGGATGATCAAGTCTCGCGCCGCCGTAGCCTTCGAAGCGAAAAAGCCCCTTGAGATCGTTGAAGTGGATGTCGCCATGCCCAAGGCCGGCGAGGTGCTGTTGCGTGTGGTTGCGTCCGGCGTGTGCCATACCGACGCCTACACCTTGTCGGGCGCCGACCCGGAAGGCATCTTCCCGTCGATCCTCGGTCACGAGGGCGGTGCGGTGGTTGAAGCGATCGGCGAGGGCGTGACCTCGGTCGCGGTCGGCGACCACGTGATCCCGCTGTACACCCCGGAATGCGGCAAGTGCAAATTCTGCCTGTCGGGCAAGACCAACCTGTGCCAGGCCATTCGCTCCACCCAGGGCAAAGGCCTGATGCCCGACGGCACCACGCGTTTCTCCTACAAGGGCCAGCCGATTTTCCACTACATGGGCACCTCGACCTTCTCCGAGTACACCGTGTTGCCGGAAATCTCCGTGGCCAAGATCCCTAAAGAAGCGCCGCTGGAAAAAGTCTGCCTGCTGGGCTGCGGCGTCACCACCGGCATCGGTGCAGTGATCAACACCGCCAAGGTCAAGCCGGGCGACACTGTGGCCATCTTCGGCCTCGGCGGCATCGGCCTGTCGGCGGTGATCGGCGCGGTGAAAGCCAAGGCCGGTCGCATCATTGCCATCGACATCAACCCCGCCAAGTTCGAAATCGCCAAGCAACTGGGCGCCACCGACTGCATTAACCCGAAAGACTACGACCGCCCAATCCAAGACGTGATCGTCGACTTGACCGACGGCGGCGTGGACTTCTCCTTCGAGTGCATCGGCAACGTACAACTGATGCGCGCCGCACTTGAGTGCTGCCACAAAGGCTGGGGCGAGTCGGTGATCATCGGTGTGGCCGGTGCCGGCCAGGAAATTTCCACCCGCCCATTCCAGCTGGTCACCGGTCGCGTCTGGCGCGGGTCGGCGTTCGGCGGCGTGCGCGGCCGCACCGAATTGCCAAGCTATGTGGAAATGGCCCAGACCGGCGAGATCCCGCTGGACACCTTTATCACCCACACCATGGGCCTGGAAGACATCAACAAAGCGTTTGACCTGATGCATGAAGGCAAGAGCATTCGTACCGTCATCCACTTCTGAGGTCGGCCATGAACCTGGAAAACCTGTCGTGCCAGAAGAGCTTCGGCGGCTGGCATAAACGCTACAAGCATCATTCCGATGTGCTCGGTTGCGACATGACGTTCGCCGTCTACTTGCCGCCGCAAGCGGAGCAGGGCGGCAAGTTGCCAGTGCTGTACTGGCTGTCGGGGCTTACCTGCACCGATGAGAACTTCATGCAAAAAGCCGGCGCCCAGCGCATGGCCGCCGAGCTTGGGTTGATCATCGTCGCACCCGACACCAGTCCGCGCGGGCCGGGTGTGCCGGGCGATCCGGACAACGCTTGGGACTTTGGCCTCGGCGCCGGCTTCTACCTGAATGCCACGCAGGAACCGTGGGCCAAGCACTATCGGATGCATGACTATGTCGTGCAGGAATTGCCTGCATTGGTTGAAGCGCATTTTCCGGCTTCAGACAAGCGCGGTATCAGCGGCCACTCCATGGGCGGTCACGGTGCGCTGGTGTGTGCCTTGCGCAACCCGGGGCGTTACCAATCGGTGTCGGCGTTTTCGCCGATCAACAACCCGATGGATTGCCCGTGGGGCCAGAAGGCCTTCTCCCGTTACCTGGGCGAAGAACGCTCCAAATGGCGCGAGTGGGATGCCTGCGTGCTGATCAGCGAAGCCTCGGAAAAACTGCCGTTGCTGGTGGACCAGGGTGATCGCGACGATTTCCTTGCCGTGCAGCTTAAGCCTGAGGCGTTGCAGCAAGCGGCCAAGGCCGCCAACCACCCGTTGGAACTGCGCCTGCAGCCGGGCTATGACCACAGCTACTTCTTTATCGCCAGCTTCATCGAAGACCATTTGCGACATCATGGTCGCGCTTTGCTCGGTTAATGTGAGGCAAAAGTAGGTAGAATCACGCCCTGAATTAAATCGGGGCGTTTTTTTATGCGTATTGGCCACGGCTACGATGTGCACCGTTTCGCTGAAGGCGATTTCATCACCTTGGGCGGCGTGCGCATTGCACACCACCATGGGTTGCTGGCTCATTCCGACGGCGACGTTGTGTTGCATGCCTTGAGCGATGCCTTGCTCGGCGCGGCCGCGTTGGGCGATATCGGCAAGCACTTTCCAGACACCGACCCGACTTTCAAGGGCGCGGACAGCCGCGTGTTGTTGCGCCATGTGGTCGGCCTGATCCACGCCAAGGGCTGGAAGGTCGGCAACGTCGACAACACCATCGTGGCCCAGGCACCGAAAATGGCCCCGCATATCGAGTCGATGCGCGCGCTGATTGCCGCCGACCTGCAAATTGAATTGGATCAAGTCAACGTGAAAGCCACCACCACCGAAAAGCTCGGGTTTACCGGCCGGGAAGAGGGCATCGCGGTGCACTCCGTCGCCTTGTTGCTGCGCGCATGAATGATCTGCAATTGCTGGGCCCGCGTGCCTATGGCGAGGCCTTGGGCAGCGCGGTTTTGAAAGCGACGGCTGAAGATTTCCAGGTCGACGAAGTGCTGGACATTCCCCTGAGCGGCGACGGTGAGCACCTGTGGCTGTGGGTCGAAAAGCGCGGCCTGAATACCGAAGAGGCCGCGCGCCGTATCGCCAAGGCTGCCGGCGTGCCCTTGCGCACCGTCAGCTACGCCGGGCTCAAGGACCGCCAGGCGCTGACCCGTCAGTGGTTCAGCGTGCAATTGCCAGGCAAGGCCGACCCGGACATGAGCGGCGCCGAAAACGACACCCTCAAGATTCTTAAGACGGGCCGCCACAGGCGCAAGCTGCAACGCGGCGCGCATTCGGCCAACGGTTTCACCCTGCGCCTGACCCAATTGGCCGGCGATACCGCTGCCATTGACGCACGCTTGCAGCTGATCGCTCAGCACGGTATCCCCAACTACTTCGGCGCCCAGCGTTTCGGTCATAACGGCGGCAACGTCGTGGACGCCCGCGATTGGGCGGCGCGCAAGGCGTTGCCGGAGCAGCGCAATGTGCGTTCGCGGCTGCTGTCGACCGCGCGTAGCTTTCTGTTTAACAAAGTGTTGGCGGCGCGGGTTGCGGACGGCTCCTGGCAACGTGCCCAGGTCGGTGACCTGCTGGCGTTTACCGACAGTCGCAGTTTTTTCCCGGCGGGCGAGGCTGAATGCAGCGACCCGCGCCTGGCGATTCTGGACCTGCACCCCACCGGCCCACAGTGGGGCGAGGGTGATTCACCGGCCGGCGGCGCGACCCACACGCTTGAGCAAACCATTGCCGCCAGCGAGCCAGAGCTGCGCGATTGGCTGGTGAACGCCGGCATGAGCCAGGAACGTCGCATTCTGCGACTGCCCATTGGCGGGTTGACGTGGCATTATCCCGGTCCTGACATTCTGCAATTGGAATTCGTCCTGCCGGCCGGATGCTTCGCCACTGTGTTGGTGCGCGAGCTTGTTGATCTGGTGCCGGTGGGGCCGACGGACAACCCATGCGTATTCTGATATCAAACGATGACGGTGCCACCGCACCCGGTCTTGCCGCGCTTTATGCTGCGCTGCAGGATTACGCCGAGTGCGTGGTGGTTGCCCCGGACCAGGACAAGAGCGGCGCCAGCAGTTCGCTGACGCTCGACCGTCCGCTGCACCCGCAGGTTCTGGCCAATGGCTTTATCAGCGTGAACGGCACCCCCACCGACTGCGTGCACCTGGCAATCAACAGCTTGTTGAAACAGGAGCCGGATCTGGTGGTGTCGGGCATCAACCTGGGCGCCAACCTGGGCGATGACGTGCTGTATTCCGGCACCGTGGCGGCGGCCCTTGAAGGGCGTTTCCTGGGGCGCACTTCGTTCGCTTTTTCGTTTGCCTCACGGCAACTGGATAACCTGGCGACGGCGGCGTATTTCGCCCGCAAGCTAGTGGAGGCCCACGGCTCGCTGGACTTGCCGCCGCGCACGGTGCTCAACGTCAATATTCCCAATTTGCCCCTCGACCATATCCGCGGCATTCAGCTGACCCGCCTGGGCCATCGCGCCCGTGCGGCAGCGCCGTTGAAGGTGGTCGACCCGCGTGGCAAGGAAGGTTACTGGATTGCTGCCGCCGGCGATGCCGAAGACGGCGGCCCCGGCACCGACTTTCATGCGGTGATGCAAGGTTATGTTTCGATTACCCCGTTGCAGCTCGATCGCACCTTCAGTGATGCCTTCAGTAGTCTGGATGGTTGGCTTGAGGGGCTGCGTTAATGGCGCGTGAACAAGACGACCTGTTGCGTCGTGGTATCGGGATGACCTCCCAGCGTACCCGCGAGCGTTTGATCCAGCGTCTGTATGAAGAGGGCCTGTCCAACGCCCAGGTGCTGGAAGTCATCCGGCGCACGCCTCGGCATCTGTTCGTGGATGAGGCGCTGGCGCATCGCGCCTATGAAGACACTGCGTTGCCGATTGGCCACAACCAGACCATTTCGCAGCCTTATATGGTTGCACGCATGAGTGAGCTGCTGCTGGCGGCGGGGCCGTTGGACAAGGTGCTGGAGATCGGCACCGGTTCGGGTTACCAGACCGCCGTGCTCTCGCAATTGGTGGAACGGGTGTTCTCGGTGGAGCGCATCAAGGTCCTGCAGGACCGCGCCAAGGAGCGCCTGGTGGAACTCAACCTGCGCAACGTGGTGTTCCGTTGGGGCGACGGTTGGGAAGGCTGGCCGGCGCTGGCGCCGTATAACGGCATTATCGTCACGGCGGTCGCCACCGATGTGCCTCAGGCGTTGCTCGATCAGCTCGCCCCTGGCGGGCGCCTGGTCATCCCGGTGGGCTCTGGCGAAGTGCAACAATTGATGCTCATTATCCGTGAGGACGAAGGTTTTTCCCGGCATGTACTGGGTGCCGTGCGCTTCGTTCCGCTGCTCAATGGCCCGCTGGCCTGATCATTTCTTTGTAAACAGTGAATTCTGTTGATGGGGATGTGTCTTACGGCGGGGCTTATTGAGTCAACATGACTGGACGCCGGGTTTAAATACGATGAATTTTTCGTTTCAGTCGTGTACCGGTAAAAAGCCAATGCCCAGTTATACTTGCGACATATTTCAAGCCTGATACAGGCATTCATGTTCGGCCAGCACAAAGGGAGCGGCGGGTGAGTCTCACAGGTCTTGCGCAGCGTATGAGTAAAACAAGTTTTCAGCGACTGGTGCTTGGCCTCGTCTTGAGTTCCTTGTTGGTGGGTTGCTCAAGCTCTCCGTCCAGTGGAGCTCGGGTTGTCGACCGAAGCGGTGCCAGCGCCGTGCCGCAAAAACCGACGGTCACCACCGGGCAATATGTAGTGCGAAAGGGGGACACGATGTTCTCGATCGCCTTCCGTTACGGCTGGGATTACAAGGCACTCGCAGCTCGTAACAATATTCCTGTGCCCTATACGATTCATCCGGGGCAAACCATCCGTTTCGATGGGCGTACGGGTTCGGCCTCGACGGCAGTTGTGACAAAATCCGGATCTTCGGCCTCGTCTTCAAGCAAAACCACGATCATCACCAGGCCTGCAGGCACCGCCGCGCCTGCGGTTGCGAGCAAGCCGGCAGCTACGCCATTGCCACCTGCTGGGCCGGCACCGACCGGTTGGGGATGGCCTTCAAACGGGGTGCTGATTGGAAAATTCTCTTCAAACGGTAGTTTGAATAAAGGCATTGATATCGCCGGGGATTTGGGACAGCCTGTTTTAGCTGCGTCTGATGGGACAGTGGTTTACGCCGGGAGTGGTTTACGGGGCTACGGCGAGCTGGTCATCATCAAACACAGCGATACCTACGTCAGTGCTTACGGTCATAACCGCAGGCTGTTGGTTCGGGAGGGGCAGCAGGTCAAAGTCGGACAGACAATTGCCGAAATGGGGTCAACTGGTACAGACCGGGTGAAACTGCACTTTGAGATTCGCCGCCAAGGGAAACCTGTAGATCCGCTGCAATTCCTACCCCGTCGTTGATGTGTTGCACAGCCTGTTCCCTCACGTAGAAGGAACAGGCTCCAGCGTTGCCAAGGATAAAGGCGTCGCTTGAGCTTGAGGTCGAACTCACCAAAGGACTATAACAATGGCTCTCAGTAAAGAAGCGCCGGAGTTTGACATCGACGATGAGCTTCTCCTTGATACGGAGATGCTCACCGAAAAGGAATCGATGTCGAATGATGAAGGGTCTCCAACTCCTTCAGTTCGCACCAAATCCAAGAACTCCACCGCGTTGAAGCAACACAAGTACATTGACTACACGCGGGCGCTCGACGCCACGCAGCTGTATCTCAATGAAATCGGCTTTTCCCCTTTGCTGACTCCCGAAGAAGAAGTCCATTTTGCGCGCTTGTCGCAAAAGGGCGATCCGGCTGGGCGCAAGCGCATGATTGAAAGCAACCTGCGGCTGGTGGTGAAAATCGCCCGACGCTATGTCAATCGTGGCCTGTCGCTGTTGGACTTGATCGAGGAGGGCAACCTGGGCTTGATCCGGGCGGTGGAGAAGTTCGACCCTGAGCGGGGCTTCCGCTTTTCTACCTATGCCACCTGGTGGATTCGCCAGACCATCGAACGGGCGATCATGAATCAGACCCGCACGATCCGGTTGCCGATCCATGTGGTCAAGGAGCTCAACGTCTACCTGCGGGCAGCGCGTGAGCTGACACAAAAACTCGATCATGAACCTTCGCCTGAAGAAATCGCCAACCTGCTGGAAAAACCGGTGGGAGAGGTCAAGCGCATGCTCGGCTTGAATGAGCGCGTGTCTTCGGTCGATGTCTCGCTGGGTCCGGATTCGGATAAAACCCTGCTGGACACCCTGACGGATGATCGCCCGACGGATCCTTGTGAGCTGTTGCAGGACGATGATCTTTCCCAAAGCATTGACCAGTGGTTGTCGGAGCTCACGGACAAGCAACGCGAGGTGGTGATTCGCCGCTTCGGCCTGCGCGGCCATGAGAGCAGCACCCTGGAGGATGTAGGCCTGGAAATTGGCCTGACCCGTGAGCGGGTGCGGCAGATCCAGGTAGAGGGCCTCAAGCGCTTGCGTGAGATCCTCGAGAAGAACGGCCTGTCGAGTGAGTCGTTGTTCCAATAAGCGACGCAGGAAAGACGCAGGACGAAATGTGGGAGCGGGCTTGTGTGGGAGCTGGCTTGCCTGCGATAGCATCACCTCGGTGTACCTGATACACCCAGGTGTCAGTATCGCAGGCAAGCCAGCTCCCACATAAAGTTCGCTCCCACATTTTTTGTGCCTGGCTTTAAGTGCGAGTGATCGCTGAAATCCAGGCATAAAAAAACCCCGCTTTTAAGGGCGGGGTTTTTTCGACTAAGTCAGTACAAGTTAGATAACTTGAACTTCTTCAGCTTGCATGCCTTTCTGACCGCGGGTAGCGATGAAAGAAACCTGTTGGCCTTCTTTCAGGCTTTTGAAGCCGTCGGATTGGATAGCTTTGAAGTGAACGAACAGGTCGTCACCGGATTGTGGAGTGATGAAGCCGAAGCCTTTTTCATCGTTGAACCACTTAACGGTACCAGTTTGGCGATTAGACATGGTGTAACTCCTTGAACAAAGTTAACTGCGACTCAGGAAAAGCCCTGGCCGAGACTGAGTGCAAAGAGCAGGAAAAATTCTTGGAGATGGTTGGATCGAAATTCAACATATCGTGTAGAGATTCTCAGTGACACAAGCAACACAGTGACGTCACCTTAACCGTTTTTACCGAACGTGCCAATGGTATTTCCGAAGGTTTCTCTATTTTCGTGACTGGCGGTGGTATTTACAGTCATAGGGCATTGCAATGTGGGGCCCGGCCCTGCTGGCTGCCGCTTATGGACGGCTGCACATTCATCAACAAATGCCCTGCGCCCTTTGAACCCCAAGGCCGGCCCCGGTAAGATGCCCAACAGAATTTTTCCACCTCGCTATTCAGGACACCCGCCATGAGCATCAAATCGGACAAGTGGATTCGCCGCATGGCGCAAGAACACGGCATGATCGAACCCTTCGTCGAACGCCAGATCCGTGGCGAAGGCGCGGCTCCCGTGATTTCCTACGGTGTTTCCAGCTACGGCTACGACGTGCGCTGTGCCGATGAATTCAAGGTGTTCACCAACATCAATTCGGCGATCGTCGACCCGAAAAACTTCGACGAAAAGAGCTTCGTCGACGTCAAGAGCGACGTGTGCATCATTCCGCCAAACTCCTTTGCCTTGGCGCG
Source organism: Pseudomonas sp. W3I7 (assembly GCF_030816095.1). Lineage (NCBI taxonomy): Bacteria > Pseudomonadati > Pseudomonadota > Gammaproteobacteria > Pseudomonadales > Pseudomonadaceae > Pseudomonas > Pseudomonas sp. W3I7. The sequence continues at coordinate 4,765,073 of NZ_JAUSXP010000001.1, read as the reverse complement.
CACCGTGGAATTCTTCCGGATTCCCCGTGACGTGCTGACCATCTGCCTGGGTAAAAGCACCTACGCCCGCTGCGGGATCATCGTTAACGTGACACCGCTTGAGCCGGAGTGGGAGGGCCACGTGACCCTGGAGTTCTCCAACACCACCACCTTGCCGGCCAAGATCTACGCCAACGAAGGCGTGGCGCAGATGCTGTTCCTGCAGTCCGACGAAGCCTGTGAAGTGTCCTATAAAGACCGCGCCGGCAAGTATCAGGGCCAGCGCGGCGTCACTCTCCCACGCGCTTGATCGAAAGGTCTTACACGTAAAGGGAATTAGTCTGCGTGAAGTGACTCTATTGGGTGTACTGCCTCGGCGCGTGCAAAACGCGCCGAGCCACGCTTGAGGAGTACTTTATGAAGATCGACCCGCGAATCAGCGCCGAACTCGCCCGGCTTGAACCCAACCAGATTGGTGTTTTGGCCTGGTCCCTGATGGCCGACCCTGCATATGCGGGCGGCATCCCTGGTCAACCTGACGAAGATTGGCCACAGCAGCCCACCGAGCCCGGTGAGCCAGTCCTTCCCGATGAGCCGCCTCCAGCGCCTGTCGCCTGATTTATCAAAAGACATGGCTGGCGCTTCAGTGCACCGGCCATACGTCTTGATCGCCGATCACAAATAACCGCCGATCATCGCTTTTCTCCACGGAGTAACCGCCGGTGAAAGCCCCGAACGCCGGCAGCAAGCTGATCCGCGAGCCGATCTGAAAGCACGGCAGTCGCAAACTCTGGCGGCCTTTGCCGCGCAGCCGATACACCGGATGCACATGCCCGGCCAGCACATGATGGCTGGGGTGCCCATCCGGCTCATGCTGCAGCGCGAACGGCCCCATTAACAGCGGCTCGGCCACCACGTCAATCCTCAGGTCGGCAGGCGGGTCGCCAGCGCGTTTATCGTGGTTGCCGCGAATCAAGGTCAGGTTCAGTTGGTGATTGTGCGCGCGCCAGGCTCTCAAGGCACTCAGGGTGCCGCTGGCGTGTGAGCCAGGGCCATGCAGGAAGTCGCCGAGAAAGATCACCCACGTGCACGGCAGGGCCGATAACAGACGGTCCAGGCGCTGCAGGTTTTCGGTGGTGGTGCCCTGCGGCACCGGTTGCCCGAGGCTGCGATACGCCGAGGCCTTGCCAAAATGCGCATCGGCGATCATCAGGCACTGGCGGGCGGGCCAGTAAATCGCCTTCTCCGCCAGCAGCCACAACTCCTCACCCTCAAGCGTCAGCGAATGATGCATCAGCGTTTCCCGTTATCCGCGACTTTTTCCAGGTCCTTGACCATGCGTGCAATGCGCTCGGACAGCTTCTCCGAACTCATGCTCTCGCGCATTCGCTCAACCAGCAGGGGAAAAGCCAGCGGCGTCGGCCGTTCGATTACATGCAGGTCGAGTTTCAGCGCCGACAGATGGCTGAGTGTCTCTTCGAGCCGACGAATATCCAACTCATCACGCAGGACTTCTTCCCCGGCCTGGGTCAATAAAAGGTTCTCTGGGTCATATTGTTTGAACACCTCAAAGAACAAACCGCTGGAAGCCTGCACCTGCCGCGTGCTTTTCGGCGCGCCAGGGTAACCGGCAAACACCAGCCCGGCGATGCGGGCGATTTCGCGGAAGCGGCGCAGCGCCAGTTCTCCGGCGTTCAAGCTGGCAGCTACATCCACCAGCAGGTTGGCCGGGCTCAGCAGCGCTTCGTTCAACAACACCGGCCAGTCCACCGGCGTGGCGCTCAACAGTTCCAGCCCGTAATCATTCACCGCAATCGAAAAGGTCACCGGCTGGCCTTGGCTGACCCGCCACGCCAGCAGGCTCGCCAGCCCCAGATGCACCTGGCGCCCGGCGAACGGGTAGAGGAACAGGTGCCAGCCCTCCCGCGACTTCAGGGCTTCCGCCAGCAAGCGTGCACGTGTCGGCAGACCTGACCAGCGCAACTGGGTTTGTAACAGAGGCTGCACCGCGCGCATCTCCGGGCCGTCGAAGTGCCCGTGGGCGGCTGCATCAAAGCGCTCGACCACCGCTTGCGCCAATTCATTGGATAGCGGCATGCGCCCGCCATTCCAGCGCGGCACGGCGGCCTTTTTCGCGGTGCTGCGGCGTACATACGCCGTCATGTTTTCCACGCGCACCAACTCCAGCAAACGCCCTGCAAACAAAAAACCGTCGCCAGGCTTGAGCCGGGCGATAAAGCCTTCTTCGACACTGCCCAGATTCTTGCCGCCGCCGCCCTTGCTCCAGAATTTGAGCTGGATACTCGCATCGCTGACGATCGTGCCCACGCTCATGCGATGACGCCGCGCCAGGCGTGCATCCGGCACGCGCCACACGCCATGCTCATCGGGCTCCACACGGCGGTAATCCGGATAGGCCGTCAATGACAGGCCGCCATGGCGCACAAACCCAAGCGCCCAAGCCCAATCGGCGTCAGTAAGGTCACGATAAGCCCAGGCACCACGCACCTCCGTCAACAGTGCATCCGGGGTAAAACCACCGCCCAGGGCCATGCTCACCAGGTGTTGTACGAGCACATCCAAAGGCTTGTAGGGCGATTCGCGAGCTTCGATGCGCCGCTGCGCTATCGCATCCTGGGCGGCGGCGGCTTCCACCAGTTCCAGGCTATGGGTCGGCACCAATGTCACCCGTGATGGCCTGCCTGGCGCATGGCCAGAGCGCCCGGCGCGTTGCATCAGGCGCGCCACGCCTTTGGCCGAGCCGATTTGTAGCACGCGCTCCACCGGCAGAAAATCCACGCCCAGGTCCAGGCTCGAGGTACACACCACCGCTTTGAGCTGGCCGTCTTTCAGGGCGCGCTCCACCCAGTCGCGGGTTTCACGCGACAGCGAGCCATGGTGCAGGGCAATCAAACCCGCCCAATCCGGGCGCGCATCCAACAGTGCCTGGTACCAAATCTCCGACTGCGCGCGCGTATTGGTAAACACCAGGCAACTGCTGCTGGCCTCCACTTCGGCCACCACCTGCGGGAGCATCTTCAAGCCGATATGCCCAGCCCAGGGAAAACGCTCGACAGTGGGCGGCAACAAGGTGTCGACCTTTAGTTCTTTAGCCGTCTGCCCCTGCACATTGATCCCGCCGCCTTGTGGGACCAGAACCTCAAGGGCGTGGGACTGGTTGCCCAACGTCGCGGAAATGCCCCACACCATCAAGTCCGGATGCCAGCGCCGCAAGCGCGCCAACGCCAATTGCAACTGCACGCCACGCTTATTGCCGATCAGTTCGTGCCACTCATCCACGATCACCATGCGCAGGTGCGTAAGACTCGTCTCACTGTCGGCACGTGCGAGCATTAATGTGAGGCTTTCCGGTGTGGTCACCAGCGCGGTGGGCTGGCGGCGGGTCTGGCGTGCGCGTTCGCTGCTACTGGTATCCCCCGTGCGCAGGCCGACGCTCCAGGGAATCTCCAGTGCCGCCAGTGGCGCCTCCAGGGCGCGCGCGGTGTCGGCGGCCAAGGCGCGCATAGGCGTGATCCACAGCACCGTCAGCGGCTCGGCGGGTATTTTGCGTTTACCGGTAGCGGGCGGGCGAGTGACGGCGAAGCGGTTAAGGGCGGCAAACCACAGCGCATAGGTCTTACCCGCGCCGGTGCTGGCGTGCAGCAGGCCTGACTGGCCTTCTTTAACGGCCGCCCAGACGGCTTTTTGAAAGGCGAATGGCTTCCAGCCCTTGGCGGCAAACCATGTTTTGGCGAAATCGAGGGGTTTTGCCATTCGGCGGCTGACGCTCTGGAGGCTCTATGTCAGAGACCCTCCAGGCGTGGCAAAGGTTTACTTCAAGTTACCGCTCAGAAACTGCTGCAGGCGCTCGCTCTTCGGATTGCCCAACACATCTTCGGGCGTGCCTTGCTCTTCCACCAGACCCTTGTGCAGGAACAGCACCTGGTTCGACACCTTGCGCGCAAAGCTCATCTCGTGGGTGACCATGATCATGGTGCGGCCTTCCTCGGCCAGGCCCTGGATCACCTTCAACACCTCGCCGACCAGTTCCGGGTCGAGGGCTGATGTGGGTTCGTCAAACAGCATCACCTCCGGCTCCATGGCCAGGGCGCGGGCGATGGCCACCCGTTGCTGTTGGCCACCAGAGAGAAACGCCGGGTATTGATCGGCCACGCGTGCCGGCAGCCCGACCTTATCCAGGTAGCGACGGGCACGGTCTTCGGCGTCCTTCTTGCTGCAACCCAGTACCCGGCGCGGCGCCATGGTGATGTTTTCCAGCACGCTCATATGGCTCCACAGGTTGAAATGCTGGAACACCATCGCCAACCGCGTACGCAGGCGTTGCAATTCGGCGTCGTCGGCCACGCGCATGCCGTGGCGGTCGCTGACCATACGGATCTGCTGGCCATCAAGGGTCATGGCGCCGTCGTTGGGCGTTTCCAGAAAGTTGATGCAGCGCAAAAAGGTACTTTTGCCCGAGCCACTGGCGCCGATCAGGCTGATCACATCACCGGTGTTGGCCTTGAGTGAAACACCTTTGAGCACTTCATTGTCGCCATAGCTTTTATGCAGGCCTTCAACGGTCAATTTGTACATGGGGCGTGCATCCTCAAGGCGAAAGTAGGTAGCCGCTGCGGTAGGCTTGCGTGCCGGCAACATGGCTGATCACCATGCCGGCAGTGGCCATGCGCCGCAGCGAACGGGCGTAAAGCAGGCCGGCATGTTGGCAGTGCACAGGCGTTACGCGGTCAGTAATGGGGTCGATGATTTCGGCGATCAGTTGCCCGGCTTCCAGGTATTCACCGGGAAGCGCACTGAACACCAGCAAGCCGCCGACCGGCGTGGTCACCGGTTCCACGCCCGCCAGCGGCGTGGCCGGGTAGGGCAGTTCGGGCAGGGGGGCTGCATCGCCTTCAATTGCACCGAAGTGCATCAGGTAATCGATGATCGCCTGGCAATCCAGCGCCGCCAGGCCGTGGTTGACGTCGCCCTGGCCGCGCAGTTCGACGGTCACCGAAAAGCTGCCCATCGGGATCGGGAAGCGCTCGCCGAAGCGTTGCTGCAACTGCCACCACACCAGCGTGAAGCACTCGTCGAACGACTGCCCGCCGGAGTCGGTCGCCAGCAAGTTGGCCTCCGAGCCAATATAGCGCGCCAGCGGCTCCACCTGCGGCCACGCCTCGGGCGTGGTGTACAGGTGCGCCACGGCCTCAAAGTCGCAATGCAGGTCCAGCACCATGTCGGCGTCACAGGCCAGGCGTTGCAGCACCAGGCGATGGGATTGCAGCTGGGTCGCGGGCGTTTGCGCCGCGAGGGCCAGGCTCAGGGCGTCGCGAATAAGCTCGACGTTGTGCGTGGGGTCGTCGCCCAGCAGGTCTTCGACCTGATTGCCGACTTCCTCACTGAGGTCGACAAACAGGCGATTGAAGTTCTGCCCGCTTTCCAGCTCGTAGCGGCCCAATGGAATGTCCATCAACACCTGCTCAAGCCCCACCGGATTGGCGATGGGCACCAGCACGATCTCGCTGCGCAGGCGCCCGGCCGCTGCCAGCTCACCCAGGCGCTGCTTCAGGTGCCAAGCCACCAGCATGCCCGGCAGCTCATCGGCATGCAGTGATGACTGGATGTAAACCTTGCCCTCAGCCTGTTCCGGGCCGAAGTGGAAACTGTGAACCTGCCGCGCCGTGCCGGGCACCGGCGCGATCAGATCATGTACCTGATGACGCATCGCGACTCCTTAATGGCTCGGCCCGAGAAAGGCCAGCCAACGGCGCTCCGCCAGACGAAACAGCCCGACCAGCGCGAAGGTCACGGTCAGGTAGATCAGCGCGGCGATGCCGAATGATTGAAAGGTCATGTAAGTGGCCGAGTTGGCATCCCGCGCTACCTTGAGAATGTCCGGCACCGTCGCGGTAAATGCCACGGTGGTCGAGTGCAGCATCAGGATCACTTCGTTGCTGTAGTAAGGCAGCGAGCGGCGCAGGGCCGAGGGCATGATCACGTAGGCATAGAGTTTCCAGCCGCTCAGGCCGTACGCCTTGGCCGCTTCGACTTCGCCGTGGGCCATGCTGCGGATCGCGCCGGCGAAAATTTCCGTGGTGTACGCGCAAGTGTTGAGGGCGAAGGCCAGAATGGTGCAGTTCATCGCATCGCGAAAGAACGCATCCAGCACCGGCTGCGCGCGCACGGCGGCGATGCTGTAGATGCCGGTGTAGCAAATCAGCAGTTGGATATACAGCGGCGTGCCACGAAACAGGTAAGTGTAGAACTGCACCGGCCAGCGTATGGAGCGTTTGCGCGAGACGCGGGCGATGGACAGCGGGATCGAGACCAGAAAGCCGATTACCAGCGCCGCGCTGAGCAGCCACATGGTCATCGCCAGCCCGGTGATGTGCTGGCCGTCGCTGTACAGGAACGGCCGCCAGTATTGTTGAAGAAGTTCGATCATCGCACGGCCTCCCGGGACCCAGCGGAGTAGCGGCGCTCAAGCCAGCGCAAGACGACGTTGGATGCACTGGTGATCAGCAGGTAGATCAGCGCGGCGATCACCAGAAAATAGAACAGCTGATAAGTACTCTTGCCCGCATCCTGCGCGGCCTTGACCAGGTCCGCCAGGCCGATGATCGACACCAGCGCGGTGGCCTTGAGCATCACCATCCAGTTGTTGCCGATGCCCGGCAAGGCAAAGCGCATCATCTGCGGGAAGGTCACGAAGCGAAACCGCTGCCCGCGCGTAAGCCCGTAGGCGGTCGCTGCTTCCAGCTGGCCACGGGGCACGGCGAGGATCGCGCCGCGAAAGGTCTCGGTGAAATAGGCGCCATAGATGAAGCCCAGGGTGATGACCCCGGCGCTGAATGGGTCGATTTCGATGTAGTCCCATTCCATAAAGTCAGTAAAGCCGGTCAGCCAGATTTGCAGGCTGTAGAAAATCAGCAGCATCAGCACCAGGTCGGGCACGCCGCGAATCAAGGTGGTGTAAAGCTGGGCAGGGATGCGTATCAGGCTGACGCTGGACAGTTTGGCGCTGGCGCCGAGCAGGCCGAGCAGGACGCTGACGGCCAGGGAGGCGACCGACAGTTTCACGGTCATCCACGTACCTTGCAGCAACAGCGGGCCGAACCCCTTCAAGCTGAAGGCACCCAGCCCCAGGGTTTGCAAAAGATCTTCAAACATGAATTCAGGACCTAATGGCGATAAAAAAGCGCCCACCGCAAACCGGTGGGCGCCGGGGTGTTATTTACCGCTGTAGAGGTTCAGGTCGCCGAAGTGTTTCTTCTGGATGGTGGCGTAGGTGCCATCATCGTGTAACGCTTTGATACCTTTATCGAGCAGAGCCTTGAGGTCTTTGTTACCTTTTTTGATACCGACCGCAGTTTTCGATGGCAGCAGTGGGTCGTCGATGGCCTTGCTGACTTCGTAGTCAGCGCCGGCCGGCGACTTCAAAAAGCCCAGTTCGGCTTGCAGCATGTCCTGCACGGAAGCGTCCAGGCGGCCCGAGGTCAGGTCGGCGTAAACCTGGTCCTGGTTGGCGTAGGCCTTGGTGGTCACACCGGCTTTGTCCAGCACGGCCTTGGCGTAGGCTTCCTGGATGGTGCCTTGCTCGTAGCCCACGGATTTGCCCTTGAGGGACTCAGGCGTGGAGAAGTTCGCGCCCTTTTTGAACACCAGGGACGTCGGGCCGGAGAACAGCTCGCTGGAGAAATCGATCGCCTTTTCGCGGGCTTCAGTCACGGTCATCGAGGAAATCACGCCGTCGAACTTGTTGGCGTTCAGGCCTGGAATCATGCCGTCGAAGTCGCTTTCAACCCACTTGCACTTCACTTTCAGCTCGGCACAGATCGCATTGCCCAGGTCGATATCGAAGCCTACCAGGCTGCCGTCGGCGGCCTTGGACTCGAATGGCGCGTAGGAAGGATCGACACCAAAACGCAACTCCTTGTATTCCTTGGCCAGCGCGGTACCAGCAGCCATGCACAGAGCCAGTGCAGAAAGGGTCAGCAATGCTTTTTTCATTATGTAATCCCTGGAAACCAAGATAAGCGCTTGTGGCGCGGTTAGGACTGTTACTGAACGGTGTCAGACGGATCACTGGTAGCAATTTCTGCACCATAGTTCCGAATGTAGTTCCGAATGGGTGTTTTAAAAGGAAGGATAAGGGAGTTATCAGTGTAGGAGATGCCCGAAAATGGGCATTGAATTTTCGTTGCACCATTCTGGATCTTGCTTGGATCCAAAATGTGGGAGCTGGCTTGCCTGCGATGGCGGTGTGTCAGCTAAATCTCTCTAACTGACCCACCGCCATCGCGGGCAAGCCCGGCTCCCACAGGGTTCTGCAGTGTTGGGGGGGGGAAGGGTCAGGTCAACAAATCCTGCAACGTGCCGAGGTTGTCGGCTTCTTCCACTGTCTTATCCTGCCGCCACCGCAACATCCTGGGAAACCGCACCGCAATCCCGCTCTTATGCCGCTTCGACAGCGCAATCCCCTCAAACCCCAGCTCAAACACCATGCTCGGCGTTACGCTGCTGACTGGGCCGAATTTCTCCACCGTGGTCTTGCGCACAATGGCGTCGACCTTGCGCATTTCTTCGTCCGTCAGCCCTGAATACGCCTTGGCGAATGGCACCAGCGTGCGCTCAGTGCCGGGTGGGCCGTCCCACACCGCAAAGGTGTAATCGCTGTACAAACTGGCGCGCCGGCCATGGCCGCGCTGGGCGTAGATCAATACGGCGTCGACACTGAACGGGTCGACTTTCCATTTCCACCACACGCCCATGTCCTTGGTGCGGCCCACGCCGTACAGGCCGTCGCGGGCCTTGAGCATCATGCCCTCCACGCCGAGGCGGCGAGAATCTTCGCGTTGCTCGGCCAGGTCCTTCCAGCTCGCGCCCGCCAGCAAGGGCGATGGCAACAGCACGGGCTGGTTGCACTGCGCTATTACTTGCTCAAGCTGGGCGCGGCGCTCGGCCTGGGTGTGGTTGCGCCAATCGTCGCCCTGATGCTCCAGCAGGTCATAGGCGAGGACCGCCACCGGCGCATCCTCCAGGACTTTTTTGCTCAGGGTTTTACGGCCAATGCGCTGTTGCAGCAGGGCAAAGGGTTGCACCGCGTCCTTCCACACCACAATTTCGCCATCGATCACCGTGCCATCCGGCAGGCCGCTGACCAGGCTGTGCAGCTCGGGGAAACGCTCGGTGACCAACTCTTCACCGCGCGACCAAACCCACAGGCGACCTTCGCGCTTGACCAGTTGCGCGCGAATGCCATCCCACTTCCATTCCACCTGCCAGTCGGCGGTTGCGCCGAGCAGGGCGTCGAATTGCTCCACCGGTTGCGCCAGCCCATGGGCCAGAAAAAACGGATACGGCTGCCCGCCGCGTTGCGCATGTTCGTCGGACGATTCGGCGGCGATCAGTTTGAGGTAGCCTTCGGCCGTAGGGCGGTTGGACAGGTCGGTGTAGCCCACCAAACGCTGGGCCACACGTTTGCTGTCCAGGTCGGCCATGGCGGCGAGGGCGCGGGTGACCAGCAGTTTGGACACGCCGACGCGAAAACTGCCGGTGATCAATTTGATGCACACCATCAGGCTCGGTTGATCGAGTTGTGCCCATAACGCGGGCAGGCGTTCAGCCAATTCCAGCGGCGGCAGACCCCGCAGGGGCAGCAACTTTTCTTCCAGCCATACCGCCAGCCCGTCTTCCGAGGTGTAGGAGAATTCGGGCAGCAACAGCGAAATGGTCTCGGCCAGGTCGCCCACCGACTGGTAACTCTCTTCGAATAACCACGGCTCGATACCCGACGCGGCAGTGGCCATGTCGCGCAGTAAACGGGTCGGCACCAATTGCCGGGGTCGCCCGCCGGAGAGGAAATAAACGGCCCAGGCCGCATCTTCGGGTGGCGCTTGGCGGAAGTAGGCTTGCAGCGCGGCCAGCTTGGCGTTGCTGGAGGTGGTAGCGTCGAGGTTGGCGTACAGCTCGGCGAAGGCTTTCATGCCGTGGCCTCTTCTTCGTCATCGCCGTATTCGGTGGTGAAACCCTGGGCATCCAGGCCTTTTTCCCGCAAGTGGCGCACCAATACGCCGACAGAGCCATGGGTGACCATCACCCGTTCGGCGCCGGTCTGTTCGATGGCCCACAGCAATCCCGGCCAATCGGCGTGGTCGGAGAGCACAAAACCTCGGTCCACACCGCGCCGCCGTCGCGTGCCACGCAGGCGCATCCAGCCGCTGGCGAACGCGTCGCTGTAGTCGCCGAAGCGCTTGATCCAACTGCTGCCACCGGCAGACGGCGGGGCGATGATCAGTGCCTGGCGCAGCAACGGATCAGTCTTTTTGAAGTCACCTGCATACAGGGTTTCAGGGATATAAATGCCGGCCTCGCGGTACACACGGTTCAGCGGTTCCACCGCGCCATGGCTGAGGATCGGGCCGATGCTGGCGTCGATGCCATGCAGGATGCGCTGGGCTTTGCCAAAGGAATAACAGAACAACACGCTGGCCTTGCCGACCGCGATATTGGCCTGCCACCAGTCATTGATCCCGGCAAAAATCTGCGCCTGGGGCTGCCAGCGGTAAATCGGCAGGCCAAAAGTGGATTCAGTAATAAAGGTGTGGCAACGCACCGGCTCAAAGGGCGCACAGGTGCCGTCGGGTTCGACTTTGTAGTCGCCGGAGGCTACCCAGACTTCGCCCTGGTATTCCAGGCGCACCTGGGCGGAGCCGAGCACGTGCCCGGCGGGGTGGAAACTCAGGGTGACGCCGTGGTGGATGAGCTTTTCGCCGTAGGCCAGGGTTTGCAGGTTGATGTCCTGGCCCAGTCGCGAACGCAGGATGCCTTCGCCGGGAGCGGCGGCCAGGTAATGCTGGTTGCCGGTGCGGGCGTGGTCGCCATGGGCGTGGGTGATGACGGCGCGGTCCACCGGGCGCCAGGGGTCGATGTAGAAATCTCCCGCAGCACAATAGAGGCCTTCGGGGCGGGCGATGACAAGGTCCATGGGCGTGCCGGGGCAGTGGGCTTATCAGGTATGAGGGGAGTGAGACTTGAGAAGTTCTATCTAAATGCAGGCGATCAAATGTGGGAGCTGGCTTGCCTGCGATGGCGGTGTGTCAATCGATTAATTAGCGACTGACACACCGCCATCGCAGGCAAGCCAGCTCCCACAGTTACTTGCCGGGTGTGAGGGTCAAGCGGGTTTTCCCATACACCTTGTCAAAGTTCTGCGGCTGCATCGGGAAGCTCAGGTATTGCGCCTTGAGCGACGCATCGATGCCGTTCGCATAGTTCGGGCTGGCCGGGTTGCCGGATTGGCCGATGCCACCTTGACCCATCATCGGTTCGCTTTGGCTGAAGTCGACGATCATGCGCAGCGCCGGCACTTGGGTGGTCACAAAATCCTGCCCCCAGCTGTACGGCGCCGGGTTCAGGGTGTTGTGGTCGCCGCCACTGGCAAACGGGCCGCGGATCACCTGGCCATTGGTGTTTTTCCAGGTGGTGGTGTGCAGTTTGCCCCAGTGCCAGGCCTTGTGATCGCCACCCAATTGGCTGTCGCCAGCGGTGATGGCGGCGGCAAGGCTGCGGGCGAGGATCGCCGGCTTGTCTTCTTTTTGCGCGGTGCGCACGTCGTCCCAGAAGGGGCTGTCTTCACGGCCCAGCAGGTGGTCGGCGTTGGCGGAATAGGACAGGTTGGCGTTGCTGACAAAGGCTTTCCAGCTGGCGCTGTTTTCCGGGCCGAGTTCGTCGAGGAAGATCTGCCTGGTGCTTTCCTGCAGGAACAGCTCATAGATCGCCGCATCGGCGGAGTTCGGTGCCAGGCGGCCATCAAACGCCATCAAGCGACTGAGTGCCTCGCGGGCCTTCACGGCGTCGGCTGCCGGCAGCGCATCGATTGCCTGTTTCAGCGGCTGGGCCATGCCCGGCGCCTGGAACATGGTCTTGAGCTTGGCGGCAAACGAGGTGGTCTGGTCATACTGCATGGCGATCATGCTGCGGCTGTCATGCTTGCCGGCGTTGGCCAGTTGCGCCAGGCGCTCGCTGCGCTCCGGTGCGTCCCAGGAGTTGGACAACTGCATGCCGTAGCCGCGTGGCGCGGTGCGCTGGTTGGCCGTGCCGATCCAGCCTTGGGCCGGGTCTTGATCGTAAGGGTGCAGCATCGCGTCGGCGTAGCCGTCCCAGTCAAAGCGCGCGTCCCAGCCCGGCGAGGGCAGCAGGCCCTGGCCTTCGCGGCGGTTGGGGAAGCGGCCAGTGACTTGCCAGCCAATGCTGCTCGCGTCGGCAAACATCATGTTGAGGGCGATAGCGCGAATTTCCCGGGTCGCGTCCGAGGCCTTGCCGGCGCTTTGGGCGCGGGACAAGTCGAAGAATGCGTCCAGGCTCTTGTCGTCTTTGAGGTCGGCGGTTTGCAGGGCCAGGCCGAACCCGGTGGTGAGTGCCTGGCTGCTGTTGAGCAGGGCGCCGTGGCGGGTTTCGTACACCACTTCGCGAATCGGGCGCTGGCCCTTGGCGAAGTAGGTTTCGTTGCGCACGACGGCCGGTAGCCATTTGCCGTTGTTCTCGTAGTACAACGCGCTGCCTTGGCGTTTGACCTTCTCCAGGAACAGGTCCTGGGTGTCGCCTTTGACCGCGCTCATGCTCCACGCCACTTTGCCGTTGAAGCCGGACAGCAGGGTCGGCAAACCGGCAATCGAGACGCCGACCGCCTGGTATTTCGGCGCGCGGATCTGCACGTAGTTCCACGGCGACGGCGCTTGTGGCTGGGCCGCCAGGTCGCTGGCCAGCAGGCTTTTGCCACTGCGGCTGCGTTGCGGGCCGATGGCCCAGTTGTTGGAGGTGGTGACGGCCAGTGCGTTAAGGCTGTTCAACTGTTGGCCGACGCTTTCAAGCCCGGCAAGGCCGGTGACCTGGCCGAGGTTCACGCCCTTGAGCTTGTCGGCTTCGTCCATCGGGATCGGCTCGTCCGGCGCACTCGGCGTGAGCCAGGCGAGCTTGTCGGCCCCGACTTTCTGCGCCAGCACCAGCGACGAGAGTTCTTCCTGCAGGTTGCTCGACTCGCTGAAATTGAGCAGGCAGAACAACAGTGCCGAATCTTCCGGCTTCCAGTACTCGGGCTTGTAGCCGGTCTGGGCCAGGTCCGGCGGCAGCTTGTCGCGGTAGCGGAACAGGTAGGCATTGACGCCACGCGCATACACTTCAAAGAAGCGCTTGAGGCGCGGCGACGAAGCGTTATACAGCTCACCGGCGCTTTTTTTCAGGTTGACCGCGCGCATGAAACGGTCGACATCCAGCACCTCAGGCCCGGACATCTCCGCCAGGCGGCCTTGAGCCAGCAGGCGCAAAGTGACCATCTGCGTGATGCGGTCGCTGGCGTGTACATAACCGAGGCTGAACAGCGCGTCATGGAAGGTGTTGCTTTCGATCAACGGCATGCCCTGGGCATTGCGGCGCACCGACACATTCTGTGCCAGGCCCTTGATCGGTTGCACACCGGCCACCGGTGGCAGGGTGTCCTGGGTGCTCTGGAGCTGGCAACCGGCCAGGCTTAAAGCACTGGCCACTGCCGCGGCAACGCCGAACCGGGGGATAAAGTGTGAGAGGGCTGGCGAGGCCATGGCAAAGCTCCTGCGGGGGTAGCGTCATTAAAGGCGCTACGTTAGTGAGCGCGGCGAAACGACGCAAGCGGGAGTTTGAGTCTTGCGCAAATCAAATGTGGGAGCGGGCTTGCTCGCGAATGCGGTGTGTCAGTCAATGAAGGTCTGACTGAACCACCGCATTCGCGAGCAAGCCCGCTCCCACATTTGACCGAGCAAGACGTTGAATCAGGACTTGGGCGGATTCACTTTCTGCACCAGTTCATACGCCCGAACCGTCGCAGGCCGTTCCTTGATGCTGGTGAACCAGCGTTGCACGTGCGGGAAATCCTCCAGACGCTGGCTTTGCCACTTGTGGGAAACAATCCACGGGTAGATCGCCATGTCGGCGATGCTGTAGTCCTCACCCGCCACGAACGCTCGGTCGGCCAAACGGCGGTCCAGTACGCCATACAGACGGGCGGTTTCATCCACGTAACGTTTAATGGCGTAGGGGATTTTCTCCGGTGCGAACTGGCTGAAGTGATGATTCTGACCCGCCATCGGCCCCAGCCCGCCCATTTGCCAGAACAGCCATTGCAGCGCCTCTTGGCGGCCGCGCAGGTCTTTGGGGATGAATTGGCCGGTTTTTTCCGCGAGGTACAGCAAGATTGCGCCGGATTCGAACAGCGAAATCGGCGCGCCGCCGTCGGTCGGGCTGTGATCGACGATGGCCGGGATGCGGTTGTTGGGAGCGATCTTCAGGAAGTCCGGCTTGAACTGTTCGCCCTGGCCGATGTTGATCGGGTGCACCGTGTAGGGCAGACCGGCTTCTTCCAGGAACAGCGAGACTTTGTGACCGTTGGGGGTGGTCCAGTAGTACAGGTCGATCATGAAGCTCTCCAAATGAGCGAATGCCTGTCTCTATAGGTGATGATTGAAGGGCAATAATTCAATCAAATATTTACGTCTAACCTTAGAAACCCGTCACACCGCCCCATCGACCAACACCTGCAATGACTGCTGCGAGCAGCGCTCAATGCGCACCTGTACGCCATAGACCTGCGCGAACAACGCCGGGTCGAGCACCTCATCCGCCACGCCGCTGGCGTACAACCGGCCCTGACGCAGCACGGCAATATGGTCGGCGAAGCGTGCAGCCAGGTTGATATCGTGCAGCACCACCACGGCGATCAAGTTGTGTTCGCGCACCAGCGCGCGCACGCAGTCCATGACTTTTAATTGGTAATTGAGGTCGAGCGCGCTGGTGGGTTCGTCGAGCAACATCACTTGCGGGCGCCGCGCAATCAGCTGCGCGAGGCTGACCAATTGGCGCTGGCCGCCGGACAACGTGCTCAGCAGTTGATCGGCCAAATGCGCGATGCCGATACGTTGCAATGCGTCGAAGGCTTCGCGCAGGCAGGCCTCGCTGGACAATGGAATACCGTCCACATTGGCCACCCGTAGCGCGGCGATCACGCTTTCCATCACGCTGAGGCTCAGGCCCGGCGGCAGGTTTTGCGGCATGTAAGTGACGCGGCGCGCACGCTCGGCCACCGACATGGCCGACAGGTCGAGGTCACCCAGCCTGACCACGCCTTGCATCTTTTCCAGCCCGGCAATGGCCCGCAGCAGCGTGGATTTACCCGCGCCATTCGGCCCGATCAAGGCGGTGAGGCTGCCGTGGGGCAGGGTCGGCAAGCTCAGCTCATGCACAATCTGCCGACGCCCGTAGCGGACAGTGGCGTTGTGTACCGATAACCCCGCACTCATAACTGCCTCCCGCGCTTGAACACCAACACCACAAAAATCGGTACGCCCACCAAGGCGGTGACGATACCCACCGGCACAATCACGCCGGGCATGATCAGTTTGCTGGCAATCGACGACAGCGCCAGCAGCAACGCGCCGGTCAACGCACTGGCGGGCAGCAGGAAACGTTGGTCTTCACCCACCAGAATCCGCGCAATATGCGGACCCACCAGGCCGATAAAACCGATGGTGCCTACGAACGCCACGGCAGTGGCCGACAGCAGGCTGATACGCAGCAACGAGAAAAACCGCAGGCGCTTCACGTCCACGCCAAAGCTTTGTGCGCGGTCTTCGCCCATGCGCAGCAGGGTCAGGCGCGGTGCGGCGGCGAAGGAAAACGGCAGCACCACGGCGACAACAAAGGCGAGGATGCCGAGTTTGTCCCAGTTGGCGCGGGTCACGCTGCCCAGGGTCCAGAACACCAGTTGTTGCAGCACGTCTTCGGTGGCCACCAGTTGCAGCAAAGCCACCACGGCGTTGCAGCTGAACACCAGCGCGATGCCGAACAACACCAAACTTTCCACCCCGGCGCCACGCAGGCGTGACATGGCTTGCAGCAAAAACACCGAGGCGGCGGCAAAGATAAACGCCGAAATCGAAATCGCGGTGTTGGCCGACACCCACAGCGTGGTCACCGGAAACACGATGACCAACGACGCGCCCAAGGCTGCCGCCGA
This sequence comes from Pseudomonas sp. W3I7, assembly GCF_030816095.1. Taxonomy (NCBI): domain Bacteria; kingdom Pseudomonadati; phylum Pseudomonadota; class Gammaproteobacteria; order Pseudomonadales; family Pseudomonadaceae; genus Pseudomonas; species Pseudomonas sp. W3I7. The sequence continues at coordinate 4,749,046 of NZ_JAUSXP010000001.1, read as the reverse complement.
CGACACGCCCAGCGTAAACGGGCTGGCCAGCGGGTTATTGAGGATCGCCTGCATCTCGGCCCCCGCCAGCGACAGCGCGCAACCCACCAGCACCGCCATCAGCGCGTAGGGCAGGCGCACGTTCCAGATGATCACCTGGTCGGTGGCGCTCAGGTGCGACGGATGCAGGATGCCGTCGAGCAACGCCAGCAGGCCCATGCCTGACGGGCCGCTGGCCAGGTCCACCAGAATGGCGCAGACCAATGCGATGCCGAGCAGCGCCAGCAGCCAGGCACGCCGGGCCAGCAAACGGCGATAGCCGTGAGTGGCGTTGGCAAGGTCGAGGGTTTGAGTGGTCATGGGGCTCACAAGGTCTTAAAAACAATGAACATCCAAATGTGGGAGCTGGCTTGCCTGCGATAGCGGAGTATCAGGCCCATGATTTAGTGACTGACACACCGCTATCGCTGGCAAGCCAGCTCCCACACTGACTGCATTTATGCAGGGCGATAGGGGTTACTTGGCCTTGGCGTCAATCCAGTAAGCACCCTGCAGCGGCATCCCCAAAAACTGCTGGTTGATCTGTTCCATAGTCGCTTGCGGGTCGAGCTTGGCGAACAGTTCCGGGTGCACCCATTTGGCCAATACCTCAATCGCCAGCAAGTTGTACGGCGAGTTGTAGAAGTCATGCCACAGGCCGTGGGCATTGCCCGCGCGGATGGCACGCAGGTTGGCGAACTCCGGCCGCGCCAGCACACGATCAAACGCCTCGCGGGCTTCATCTGTGCTCACGCCAGCGCCGAGCATCAGCCCCGGTGTGTGATTGCCGGTGGCCACGTACACATCCGGGTCGGCTTTAAGCGCGTATTCGACACTGATATCCCCCAGCGCACCCGGCACCACGTCGGCGGCGATATTGCGCCCGCCGACCAGCTTGATCACTTCACCCATGCCGCTTTTGCCGGTGGTGTGCCCCGGCGCCTGCCAGGCACCGGCCAGCAATTCGAGGAACACACTCGGGCGCGGGCCGGCAGGCAAGGTGGCAACGGCGTCGGTGATGGCCTTGATGTGCTGGTCATAGAAACCCAGGAACGCCTTGGCCTGGGCTTCGCGGCCCAAGGCCTGGCCCAGCGCGTTCATGCTGGTGTGGGTGCCTTGCACCGGGTTGATCCGAAAGTCGACGAACAACACCGGGATGCCGGCCTTGGCCAGCACGTCTGCCACCGCGCTGTGTTCGGTCGGGCCGTGGCCCGAAATGCTGAACACCGCCAGATCCGGTTTCAGCGAGAGAATTTCCTCGGCGCTGACACTCTGCTCCGACGCTTGCCCGATCAACGGGATGTCTTTGACCGTAGGAAACTTCGCCACATAGGCGTTGTAAGTGTGCTGGTCCAGCAGCTTCAAATCGTTCTGCCAGCCGACGATGCGCTGGAACGGCGCGTCCTTGTCGAGCAAGGCAAACGCCGAAATCAAGCGGCCTTCGCCGAGTACCACCCGTTTGACGTCGTCTTTGATCTCGACCTTGCGGCCCAGCACGTCGGTGACTTCATGGGCGGCGGCAGTTTCGGCGTGGCCGAGGACCAGCGCGGCGCACAGCACGCCGAGCTTGAGCACGTTACGAGGTTTGAACATGGAAAGGACTCCGGGTGAGGGGCAATCAGAATTCATAATCGACACTGGCGGTGAGCGTGCGACCGGCGCCTGGGATGCCGTAGAGCTGGAAGCCGTCGAGGGATGCGCCGACCTGGCTGTAGTAGAACGTGTTGAACACGTTGTTGAGGTTGAGGTTGACCGTGGTGTCCTTGTTCACCTTGTATTGCGCCGCCAGGTTGCTCAGCCAGTAACCCGGGGCTTTTTCGTGGTCGCGTGTGTAGATCGCATACACGCCGGACGGGCCATTGGCGTAGCTGCTGTTGTTGTTCAAACCGCCGACATATTTGTTGTCGCTGTAGCGACGACGGCCCACGTATTGCTCGCCGTAGCTGAGGCTCAGGGCGTCGGTGACGGCGTAGGTGGTCCACAGGTTGGCGGTCAGGTCCGGGACGTTCTTGGCTTCCGCGCCTTTATTGATGCCTTTGGTCTGCGTGCTTTTGAGCGCCGAAAAACCGGTGTAGGCGGTCCAGCGCGGGGTGATGTTGCCTTGCAGGCCGAGTTCGATGCCGTCCACACGCTTGGCGGGCAGGGCGCGCACCGGCGCGGATTCGCCGTCCTGGTATTCCCAGGCGTTGTCCAGTTCGGTGCGGAAGATCGCCGCCGTGACATTGAGCATGTCGTGGGCAATGTCCCACTTGGTGCCGATCTCGTAGGTTTTCGACTTGGCCGGGCTGTAGTTGCTGGTGGTGGACGCGCCGTAGATCTGATTGTTGGTGGACGCGCCCAGTGCCGACGGTTGCGCCGCCTCGCTGTAGGACACGTAGATGCTGCCGTTCGGCAATGGCTTGTACACCGCGCCGACGCGACCGCTCAGCGCGCCGTCGGTGCTGCTGATGTCGGCCTGGCCGCGCTGGCGGGTTTGCGCGCGCCAGTTGTCGTAGCGCAGCGAGCCAAGCACTTGCCATTGTTCGTTGAGGGTGACGGTGTCGCCCGCGTAGACACCGGCGTTATCGATCACCGAGCGCGGGTCGCCTTCGCCCTTGGTCACGTAGGTGCTGGCGAAGCTGTGGCTGGGGTCGTTCATGTTGAAGAACAGGTCGCCGGCCGGCACTTCGGCGTTGCGTTTCAGACCGCCATACGTCTCGTGATAAAACTCCAGGCCGCTGACCACGGCATGCTGCAGGCTGCCGGTGTTGAACGTGAAGCTGAAGTCGGTCTGGTTATCCAGGATGGTGTAGCGCTTGGACAAGCCAAAGTCGCTGCCTCGCAGAATGCCGTAGCCGGTGTTGCTGTTATTTACGTAGTCGGTGTAGGCATTTACCGTGCTGCCGGGCACTTGGCTGATTGGGCCTACGCCGGTGTAGCCCAAGGTCGCACAGCGGGCGCCGCTGCAGGTTTTTTTGCCGCTGGCGTCGGCGGCGAAGAAGCGTGCCGGCGACAGCACGGCGAAGTTGTCGCTGCGTTCCCAGCGGGTCTGGTTGCGCAGGTGGGCCTCGTTCCAGTCAACGTCATGCTCGAAGCGGGCGGTCAGCGAGGTGGTTTCGTTCTCCTGCGTATACAGGCTGGAGTCGCCGTACCAGCCGGAGCGTTTGACGCCGGGCATGCGGTGGCCGTCGGTGCCACGTTGGATCGGTACGCCGCCGTCCGGGGTGTTGGTGTCTTTCTGGTAGAAAGTGTCGACGAAGAAACGCGTGTCGGTGCCCAGGCCGAAGCCGAACGAGGTGGCGATACCCCAGCGGTCGTAGTCCACGTCATCGCGGTCGGCCACTTGGTTGTAGTGCTTCATCAGGTTGATGCGCACGGCGGTGGTGTCGTTCAGCTGTTTATTGAGGTCGGCGGTGAGGCGACGGTAGCTGTCGGTGCCGATCCCGGCGGACACCTTGTTGGCATCGCCCAGGTGCGCTTCTTTGCTCACCAGGTTAACGCTGCCGCCCACGGCGGAAACGCCGGACTCGATCGAGCCGGTGCCCTTGAACACTTCGGCCTGTTGCAGGTTGAAAGTGTCGGTGCGCGTGGACATGCCCGCATCACGCACGCCGTCGACGGTCAGGCTTTGCTCGGAGGAAAAACCGCGAATCGAAAACAGATCGCCCCAGCCCAGGTTGCCTTCGCCGGACATGAAGGTGATGCCGGGCACGTTGCGCAACACTTCCTGCAGGGTCTGCGCGTTCTGTTCCTTGAGCACCTGCTGCGGCACGATGGTCACGCTTTGCGGGGCGTCGAGCAGCGGCTGGCTGATTTTGGCCGAGGTCACACGGTCGACTTTGAAGGTGGAGCTGGCTTCCTGGCCGTCGACCGTGATCTGCGGCAGGCTCACCACCGAATCATTCGGCGCGGCGGCCGGCGCATCGGCCCAGGCGGTCGGCGCAACACTGCCGGCGGCGAGGAAACCGAACATCGGTGCCAGGGTTGTGTGCAGCGTGTGACGTTGGGGCGTGGGCAGTGACATAGGTGATGATCCGAGTCTAAATTACAATTACTCTCATTCAGGTTCGGTAGTCTAAAGAGCGATTCCGCCTGCCATGCCCTGGCTTTGTATCGCTAGTGCGTGATTATGGTTTCCCACAACATTCCATTACATTTGCGTGTATCGCTGGATGAACGTTCGGCTATCTCCTGCGTTTTGAGTTTTCGGATTGACTGCCCATGGCCAAGCTTGACCACCTGCTGATCGTTGATGATGACCCGCAAATCCGTCAGTTGCTCTGCGACTACTTGAGCGACGCCGGTTTTCAGGTGTCCACCGCCGCCGACGGCAAGGAAATGCGCCGCCGCCTGGCGCTGAATGTGATCGACCTGATCGTGCTCGACGTGATGCTGCCCGGCGAGGACGGCTTGAGCCTGTGCCGCGAACTGCGCGTCAGCTCCAACACGCCGGTGGTGATGCTTACCGCCAAAGGCTCGTTGATCGACCGCATTGTTGGCCTGGAAATCGGCGCCGATGACTACCTGCCCAAACCGTTCGATCCGCGTGAGTTGTTGGTGCGGATCAAGGTGGTGCTGCGCCGGGTGCAGAGCTTTCCGGACCGCGCGCGGCTGGACGAGGCGCCGAGCATCCGGTTCGCCGGCTGGCAACTCGACACACGGGCGCGGCAATTGCTCACGCCCGAGGGCGTGGTAGTGAGCCTGGGTAACTCCGATTACCGCGTGCTGCGCCTGCTGCTGCAGCACCCCAACCGGCCCTTGAGTCGCGACTTTTTGCTCAACCATGTCTTCGACAAGGACAGCACACCGTTCGACCGCTCCATCGACGTGTGCGTCAGCCGACTGCGCTCGCAGCTGCCGGCAGGGCTGATCAAAACCGTGCGCAACGAGGGCTACATGCTCACCGCCGATGATGTGGTGCTGGAGTCGTGAGACTGCTGCCGCGTTCGCTGTTCGGGCGGCTGGTGCTGATTCTGGTCAGCGGCATGCTCGCGGCCCAAGCGCTGACCAGCAGCATCTGGTATGACCGTCGGCATGGCCAGGTGCTGGAAATTCCTGCACGACTGATCGCCACGCGCCTGGCAGATGTGGTGCGCCTGGTGCACAACGACCCGCAGCAGGCCGACCAGTTGATCAGACTGCTCAACACCCCGCATTTTCAACTGACCTTGAGCGATCAGGCCAGCCACACCCCCAGTACGCTGACCGACAGCGACCGGCCCACCGAGCGGCTGATCAAGAAAGTGCTGACGGAGAAAACCGGTTATGCCCAGACCCTGATGTTGTTGCGCCTGTCTCTGGTCGATGGCGAAGGGCAAAGCGCCGGGCTCTCGACCCTGCTCAGTTCCAAGCCGGTCATCGGGCAGTTCCTGATCGACCTGCGCTTGTCCGATGGGCGCTGGTTGCAGGTGGACGCCAGCGAAGAGCAGGGCTGGACCAGCACGTCGCCGCTGGACGTGCTGTTCGACTACGTGATGCGCATCTATTTGCTGCGCGTGCTGGTGCTGGTGATTATCGCGCTGGTGGCGGTGCGCCTGGCCATTCGCCCGCTCAACGCCTTGGCCAGGGCCGCCGAAGCCTTGGGTCGGGATATTCAGCGCCCGCCCTTAGCGTTGGACGGCCCCACCGAAGTGCGCCGCGCGGCCCAGGCGTTTAATGCGATGCAGCAACGGCTGATTGCCAATATTGCCGAGCGCACGCGCTTTCTGGCGGCGATTTCCCACGACCTGCGCTCGCCGATCACCCGCCTGCGCCTGCGCACCGAGATGCTCGAAGACACGCGCACCAAGGAGCGTTTTCGCAGCGACCTGGAAGAAATGGAACACATGGTCTCCAGCACTCTGGATTTTGTCAGCAGCGGCGAAATCAACGAGACGCGGCAGAACATCGACATCAATGCCTTGCTGCAAAGCCTGCAGGCCGACCTGGAAGACGTGGGCGAAAGCGTGACCCTTGTCGGTCGCGCCCGGCAACCGCTGCCGGGCTATGCGCGCAGCCTCAAGCGCTGTGTGCAGAACCTGCTGGAAAACGCGGTGCGTTATGGCCGAGACGTGGTGGTGCGTGTTGAGGATCAGGCGGACAGCCTGAAAATCGTCATCAGTGACCGTGGCCCGGGGATTCCCCAGGAACAGTTGGAGCAGGTGATGGAACCGTTTTACCGGGTCGAAGGCTCACGCAACGCCGACACGGGCGGGTATGGGTTGGGGCTGAGCATTGCGCACACCATTGCGCGGGCGCATGAGGGGCGGTTGAGTTTGAGTAATCGGGAAGGCGGGGGATTGGAGGTGGTGTTGCAGTTTCAGAGAAAGCCCTGACCTCAAATGCTGAGCAAATGTGGGAGCTGGCTTGCCTGCGATAGCGGTCTGACAGTTATACCTGTGTCAGCTGACCCACCGCCATCGCAGGCAAGCCAGCTCCCACACTGACTGCATTCAGGGCATCAGGCCCCGTGGCACTTCTTGAATTTCTTCTCACTGCCGCACGGGCACGGATCGTTGCGACCCACGTCCTTCAACGCGTTGCGCACCGGCTCCTGGTGAGCGTGGCCGCAGTTCGGGCCGTGGACATGGCCGTGGTCGTGATCATGGCCGTGATCATGGTGATCGTGATCGTGGTTGCAGTCAGGACCATGGACATGGGGTTGCTGAGTCATCGATGTCGCTCCGGAATAAAATCGCCGGGGATTATCTCGCCATTGTGGGCGACCTGCACGTCATTACCGATGAATAATCCGGTTTTCAGCTCGCCTTCCAGGCGATAGGGCACGGGTTTAGTCGGGTTTTTGAGCATTTGCACCACATCGCGGATCTGCGGCCAGAGGTTGGTGCGCACCTTCACCCGAAAAAAACCATGGCTGCGTGGCGGTATGGTCAGCCATTCATTGGACTCGCCTTCGGTGAGCACAAAACCGCCCAGGCTGACCTTGTAGATCAGGCCGCGCACCGTGAGGTCGGCATCGTCGCGGTTGTCGACGCGAAACCACAGTTTGAATTTCTGCTCCAGCAGCTTGGCCCGTACCACCTCGACTTTCACCAGGGCGATGTGGGGCGTAGGCGTATCGTCTTCGAACCACGACGCGCAGCCAGTGAGGCTCAGGGTTAACGCCAGCATCAAGCTGTACATCCTAAGCATGGCGTTTTCCCTGTGAGGTGATTAGAGGTAGCTGGAACAGCACTTCTTGAATTTTTGGCCGCTGCCGCACAAACATACATCATTGCGCCCGACCTTCACTTCAACCGTCGGGTCGATGAAGTACCAGCGCCCGTCATTCTGTACGAAAGAAGACTGCTCACGGTGGCTGTGTTCGCCGGTGCTGTCATGCCAGCGTGCGGTAAAGGTCACGAATGCGTGTTCCGGCTGGCCGCCGAACACTTCCGAACTTTCCACCTCCAGGCCCAGCCAAGTGCTCTGCGCGCTCCAGGCGCTGATCGCGGTGCGGTCCAGGCCAGCTTGCTGCGCAGGCACGGTGGTGGCCACCAGGTAGTCCACCAGGCCCAGCACGTAGGCGCTGTAGCGCGAGCGCATCAGCGCAGTGGCGCAGGGCGCGGGGTGGCCGGCGTGATAGTGGCCGCAGCAGGCATCCAGCAGGTTACCGCTGCCGCAGGGGCAAATGGATGTACTCATCGGGTTACCACCAATACTTTCCAAAATTTTCCGGGTTGGCCCAGAAACGGGCGTTGAGCCAGTCGGGCACCTGTTTATAGTCAAGCAGATCATAGGTAAACAGCGTCAGCACCTGCTCATCACGCTGGAAACGCTCGCCGGCTTGCAGCGCGAGGGAGAAGAAGTCGGTGTCCTTCCAGTCGCAGGCGTTCAGGTCCGCCAGCACCGCAATGCGGCTGCTATTAAGGTTGCGAATCCCGCCGAGCAGGGTCAGGCCTTGCGGTTTTGACAGGTGCTCCAGGCAGTCGACCACCAGCGCCAGGTCAAAACGCTGCGCCGCCAGTTCCGGCGGCAACGGCCCGGGCGGGGCGACGGCGACGACAGTGTCAGGATGCTCGGCTTGAAACGCCTCCAGCGCCGGGAACTGGCTGGCGCCCAACAGCAACAGGCGTTTGGGCCGGTGCAAATCGAGCAAAGCAGCCAGGGCTTGCTGGGGTGTACGGGAAGAAATACCAGCGGTCATCACAGATCCTCACATCAGAACCCTAGAGACTAGCGCGGCTGAGCGTGCGGGCCTAGAGCGGGCGGCGGCGAAAAGTCCTACAAGTGCGGCGATCCTCAATGAAACCGGGGGTGTAGCGTACTGGCGCAGATGAAAAGAGCGGTCTTTACTCCACCTGTCGGCCCCCGCCGATACCCTCAGGAGAAATCACATGAGCATCATGCGGACAGCTCTACCCTTGGTTCTGCTAACCGGAGTATTGACAGGTTGCGCAGGGTTGCAAAAAACCGATTGGCCCACCTGTGCTGCAGTCGGTGGTGTGACGGGCGCCGCGATTGGCGCTACTGAAAGTTCAGCGTATGCAGGCGCAGGCGCGCTGTTGATCGGCGGCATGGCCGGCGCCTATTGCTGGGTGCATGGCGATGGCGACGAAGATGGTGACGGTGTGCCGGACAGCCGCGACAAGTGCCCTGGCACGCCAAAAGGCGTGCAGGTCGATGCCAACGGTTGCCCACCCGTACCGCCGGCCGCAGTGGTTGAGGAAGTGGTGGTGGTCAAGGAAGAAACCATCGTGATTCGTGACGTGCACTTCCAGTTCGACTCCGCCAAGCTGACGGCCGCGGACAAAACCAAGCTCGACACCATCGCCACGCGCCTGAAACAAGAAGCCCCAGGCGCGCAGCTGCGGGTCAGCGGGCATACCGATAGCGTCGGTAAAGATGCCTACAACCAGAAGCTCTCGGACAAACGCGCCCACTCGGTGACGGATTACCTGGTCAGCTCCGGTGTGCCTCGCAGCAACTTTGTCTCGGTGACCGGTGCCGGCGAAAGCCACCCAGTGGCCGACAACAAAACCGCTGAAGGGCGTGCGTTGAACCGTCGCGTGGAAATCCACATCAACCGCTGACAGCCCCTGCCCCTGCGGGCGCCGCAGGGGCAGTGCCGGCGAGCCCTGGCAAGTTTTTTCATCCTTCACTGGCATATCGCCTGCAGAAGTCGGTACTGTGCGCCCAAAGAATAATAGGCAGGGGCATGCGGGATGAAGGTGTTTTGGGGGCTGGGGAAGTTTCTGACGTTGCTGTTCTGGGTGGTGGTGCTGGTCAACCTGTTCCGGCCGCTGACCAATCCGTTTCACCTGTTGGTCAGTCTGGCCGGCAGTCTGTTGTTGCTTACCCACCTGTTTGAATTGCTGTTGTTCAACAGCAGCTTGAAACACCGTGCCCACCCTTGGCGTGACCGCTTGCAGATTCTGCTGGTGGGGATGTTCCATGTGCGGGGCCTGTCGGCGCCTGCAACGGTTAATGAAACGAACAAGGAGGCCAATCATGCATAAGGTTTTTCTGTTGGCCCTGTTGGTCAGCCCCATTGCTCTGGCGCAGAGCGTCAGTGTCGAAACCAACTCGCTGATGCGCCTGCCCAGCAGCACCAGCGTGTTGCAACTGGAGCGCCTGGATGTGGCGGACTACGGCACATTGCTGGTGCCGGCCACCATCAGCCAAGTGACCGTGGATGAGCTGCACCTGGGCCGTGAGGCGCGCATCACCATCGCCCCCGGCAATACCGCGCTGCAATTGCAGGTGCGTAATGCGCAGCTGGAGCATGGCAGCCAGATTACGTCGCGCGGGGCTCCCGGTACCCACGAAAAACCGGCCAAGGCTGGGCGTGACCTGGTGCTGCGCATTAACGCGCTGACCGCCGATGAGCTGTCGGTGGACGCCCGTGGCGGCGCCGGTGCCCAGGGTTATGCCGGCCTGGATGGCGCCAACGGCGTGGACCCGGGTTGCACCTGGGGTTCCGCCGGGCGTGGTGCCAATGGCGATAACGGCGGCGACGGCCTGCCGGGCGCGTCGGGGGCGACTGTGCGGGTCGAGCTGCCACAGAGCTTCCCGGCTGAGCAGATCAAGGTCTGGGTCGACGGCGGGCCGGGCGGCTTGGCCGGTACGGCGGGTAAGCCGGGCAAAGGCGGGCAGTCCAAGGGCTGCCTGGTGTACCGCGCCGATGGCGGCGATAAAGGCCGGCCAGGGCTGGAAGGCCAGCCGGGGCCGGCTGGGCCTGCGGGCGCTGTGACCATTCAGCGGTTGTGAGTCGCTTGAACTGACGCTATCGCGGGCAAGCCCGGCTCCCACAGGTTGGAATGCATTCCAAATGTGGGAGCCGGGCTTGCCCGCGATGGCGGACTAACAGCCGCCTCAGAACATCGGCCGCGCCGAAGCAATCGCCACCACCACCAACCCCACAATCAAATTGATCCCTACCAATTTGCGGATCTGGCCCAGCGCGGCCGCACCCGTCGGCCAATCCTCAGCCGCCACCGCTGCGCGCAGTTCCGGGAACTTCAGTGCCTGGATGCGGATAAACAGCGCCGTCATCACCAGGTACAACCCCATCATCACCTGTACATAGCGCGGCGCAGTCTCAAAACCACTGAAGCGCAGTTGCAACAGGCCAATGCCGCTGATCGGCAAAATCAGCACCGCGACCCAGACCCACACAAAAAAACGTTGAAACACATTTGCCCACAGCTTGAGCCGGGCGGGGCCCTCAAGTGCCGCCATAGCGGCGGGGCGCAGGATCATCCAGGCGAAAAACATACCGCCGACCCAAACCAGGGCGGCCAGTACATGCAGGGTGTAAGCGAGGCTAAACGCGGTCATTGTGGTACTCCGTTCTGCGCGGGATTAATTAGCGGGGTATGATAGCGGCCGATCCGAACCACTGAAAATTTATCCAGCGTTTTTTGCGCCCGACTATCCATGATCAGCACTGAACTCAAAACCACGATCCAGGGCGCCTATTCGCGTTTTCTCGAAGCCAAGCGCTTGAAACCGCGCTATGGCCAACGCCTGATGATCGCCGAAGTGGCCAAGGTCCTCGGGGATATCGACACCGACGACGAAGGTCGACGCAGTGGCGACCCTGCGATCGTGGCCGTCGAGGCCGGCACCGGCACCGGCAAGACCGTGGCCTACAGCCTGGCCGCGATCCCGACCGCCAAGGCCGCCGGCAAGCGCCTGGTGATCGCCACCGCCACCGTCGCCCTGCAGGAACAGATTGTCTACAAGGACCTGCCCGACCTGATGCGCAACAGCGGCCTGAACTTCACCTTCGCCCTGGCCAAGGGGCGTGGGCGCTACATGTGCCTGTCCAAGCTCGACGTATTGTTGCAGGAAGGCCACGCGCAAACCGCCACTGCCTCCTTGTTCGAAGAAGAAGGCTTCAAGATCGAGGTGGATGAAGTCAGCCAGAAGCTGTTTACCAGCATGATCGAGAAGCTGGCCGGCAATAAATGGGACGGCGACCGCGACAGCTGGCCCACGGCCCTGGAAGATTCGGACTGGGCACGCCTGACCACCGACCACAGCCAGTGCACCAACCGCCATTGCCCCAATTTCGGCCAGTGCGCCTTCTACAAGGCCCGCGAAGGCATGGGCAAGGTTGACGTGATTGTCACCAACCACGACATGGTACTGGCCGACCTGGCCCTGGGCGGCGGCGCGGTATTGCCCGACCCACGCGACACCCTCTACGTATTCGACGAAGGCCACCACTTGCCGGACAAGGCCATCGGCCACTTCGCCCATTACACGCGCCTGCGTTCCACCGCCGACTGGCTGGAAACCACCGCCAAGAACCTCACCAAACTGCTGGCCCAGCACCCGCTGCCCGGCGATTTGGGCAAATTGATCGAGCAAGTGCCGGAGCTGGCGCGGGAGATCAAGACCCAGCAGCAATTCATGTTCAGCGCCTGCGAGCAAGTCGCCGACTTCAAGCCCGGTGAAGACGTGGAGGGCCGTGAGCGGCCGCGCCACCGCTTTGTCGGCGGGCTGATCCCCGAGCATATGCGCGAAATGGGCATTGAGCTGAAGAAAGGCTTTTCACGCCTCACCGACCTGTTCACACGCCTCACCGACTTGCTCAAGGAAGGCATGGACGGCGAGGTCAATATCGGCATCGCCAGCAACCAGGCCGAGGAATGGTACCCACTGTTCGGCAGCCTGTTGTCGCGCTCCCAGGGCAACTGGGAGTTGTGGACCGCCTTCACCGTCGAAGACCCGGAAGACAACCCGCCGATGGCGCGTTGGCTGACCCTGTCGGAAAGCGGTGCGTTGTTTGATATCGAGGTCAACGCCAGCCCCATCCTCGCGGCCGAAATGCTGCGCCGCAATTTGTGGAACGTGGCCTATGGCTGCCTGGTGACCTCGGCCACGCTGACGGCCCTGGGCACTTTCGACCGTTTCCGCATGCGCGCCGGGTTGCCGAAAAAAGCGGTGACGGCCGTGGTGCCGAGCCCGTTCCACCATGCCGATGCTGGCGTGCTGCGCGTACCGGACCTCAGGGCCGACCCACGGGATGCGGCCGCGCACACGGCGGCGATTATTCGCGACTTGCCGGAGCTGGTCGAAGGGTCACGCGGCACGCTGGTGCTGTTTTCGTCGCGTAAACAGATGCAGGACGTGTTCGACGGCCTCGACCGCGACTGGCGCAAACAAGTGTTTATCCAGGGCAACCTGTCCAAGCAGGAAACCCTCAATAAACACAAGGCGCGGGTGGATGGCGGCGATTCCAGCGTGCTGTTCGGCCTCGCCAGTTTTGCCGAAGGCGTGGACTTGCCCGGCGCCTACTGCGAGCACGTGGTGATTGCCAAGATTCCGTTCTCGGTACCGGATGACCCGGTCGAGGCAGCCTTGGCCGAGTGGATCGAGGCGCGGGGCGGTAACCCGTTCATGGAAATCTCGGTGCCGGATGCGTCCTTGAAGCTGGTCCAGGCCTGCGGTCGCTTGCTGCGTACCGAGGAAGACCGCGGCACCATCACCTTGCTCGACCGCCGTTTGGTCACGCAGCGCTATGGCAAAGCTATCCTTAATGCCTTGCCGCCCTTCAGGCGCGAAATTTCTTAAGCCGCTAATTTCTTAAGCCACTGTGGGCGAAGTCGCCCACTTCGTGGTCTATCTCACTGCCAACGCTTTATGTCATCAGGCCAGTCACCGGCCGATTGGGAGAACCTTGTTCGTATGATTCGCACGCTGCCCGCTCTTTTTGCCTTGTTGTTCGCTGCGCCCTTGATGGCCGCGCCTGCCGGGCAACAAACGCTGTTCAACTTCGTCCGGCCTGCCGATGTGGTCAAGGTGGCGACCCAGGACGCCAGCCTGCCGCAATACAACGCCGAACAAACCCCCGAAGGCGAGGTGCTGCGCCGCATCACCTTCAACCCGGCGGCCGAGCCGAGCCTGGTGCTCAGCCCGCAAACTGGCGTGTGGGACTGGTCGCAGTCCGGCGCCATGAGCCTGCGTATCCAAAGCGCCATGGATTGGGCGTTGACCTTGTATGTCAAAGTCCAGAGTACTGACGGCAAGACCCTGGTCAGCCGCATCGACCTGCCGGCCGGCCCGGCCCAGACCCTGTTGATTCCGTTGCAGGCCAACTCGCCGCTGAGCCAGGGCATGAAGGCCGGCCCGCCGATGCCGATTACCGTGGACGGCCAGCGTGTATTGCTGGCCGCCAGTGCCGGCGAGATCGACCGCAGCCAGGTGGCCTCGGTCACCCTGTCGATGCTCAAGCCCAACGCTGCCCAAAGCATTTTGCTTGAGCGTTTTGGCGTGCAGGACAGCGAGCCGGTACTGAAGGCGGCCTACAGCGAACTGGTGGACGCGTATGGCCAATCTACCCGTGCGCGCTGGCCGGAAAAGGTCAGCAGTGACGAGCAACTCAAAGCCGCAGCGGCCAAGGAGCAGCAGCAGCTCAAGGGCTGGCTGGCCGAGCGCGACAAATCCGCTCTGGACCCATACGGCGGCTGGAACAAAGGCCCGGCGTTCGACGCCAGTGGTTTTTTCCGCACCGAGAAGCGTGACGGTCGCTGGTACCTGGTGACGCCGCAAGGCCATCCGTTCTATTCGTTGGGTGTTAACACTGTGGCGCCGGACAACAACCAGACCTACGTGGCCGGTCGTGAGTGGATGTTCGCCGCGTTGCCCAAGGCCGGTGAACCGTTCGACAAGTATTACGGCAGTGGCGACAACCGGGGCGGCAACGGTGCCGATCAAGGCCGGGGCTTCAGTGTAGGGCGTTGGTACGATTTCTACGGCGCCAACTTGCAACGTACCTACGGCGGCGAAGGTTTCGACCAGAAGCGCTGGGTCAGCCACACCCTCGACCGCCTGCAAGCCTGGGGCTTCAACACCGTGGGCAACTGGAGCGATGAGGACCTGGCCCGCGCCGACCGCGTGCCGTACACCTTGCCGCTGTCGATTGTCGGTGATTACGCCAGCATCAGCACCGGCACCGACTGGTGGGGTGGCATGCCCGACCCGTTCGACCCGCGCTTTGCCATGGCCACCGAACGCGCCGTGGCCATTGCCGCCCGCGACCACCGTGATGATCCGTGGCTGATCGGCTATTTTGCCGACAACGAGCTGGCCTGGGCCGGCCCCGGCGATGATCCAAAATCCCGTTACGCCTTGGCTTACGGCACGCTGCGCATGACCACCGATGTACCGGCCAAGCGCGCGTTCCTCAAGCAATTGCGCGACAAGTACCGTAACGAAGAAGGCCTGTCGAAAGCCTGGGGCATCCACCTGGCGGGTTGGGAGCTGATGGAAGACCCAGGCTTTGAGCCGCCGATGCCGAGCCCTGAGCACCCGGAAATCGAAGCCGACTTCAAATATTTCCAGAAGACCTTCGCCGATGCCTACTTCAAGACCATCTCCGATTCGTTGAAATGGCACGCGCCCAACCAGTTGCTGCTGGGTGGTCGGTATGCCGTCAGCACGCCCGAGGCCGTGGCGTCCTGCGCCCAGTATTGCGACGTGCTGAGCTTCAACATGTACACCTTGAAGCCACAGGATGGTTATGACTTTGCCGCCTTGCGCGCGCTGGACAAACCGGTGCTGATCACCGAGTTCAACTTCGGCTCGGCCGACCGTGGCCCGTTCTGGGGCGGCGTGACGCAGTTGGCCCGTGAAGAAGAGCGTGGCGTGGCGTACAGCAACTTCCTCAAGCAGGCTATGGCCGAGCCGTCGATTGTCGGCGTGCATTGGTTCCAGTACCTGGACCAGCCGGTCACCGGGCGCCTGCTGGATGGCGAGAACGGCCACTTCGGGCTGGTGGGCATCACCGATGTGCCGTTCCAGGGCTTTGTCGACAGCGTGCGTAAAAGCAACCTGGCGGCGGTCGACCAACTGGGCAAGGAGGCCGAAAAAGCCAAGGCGGCGAGCAAGGTTCGCGAGAACGAAGGCGGCAAGTCCGGGCATGAAGGCAAAGGCGCAGGGCAGGGCGCCGGGCATGCGGGTGGGCACTCTGGAAATGGCCATTGATTGATCATTGACGGGTTCACAAAACCTGTAATGACTGGAACAATGTCGGCCACTTCTTACGGTGTTTTCCAAGGCGGCTTAGGTGCAGATTCAGGGTCATTACGAGCTCCAGTTCGAAGCGGTACGTGAAGCGTTTGCCGCGTTGTTCGATGATCCGCAGGAGCGTGGTGCCGGGCTGTGTATCCAGATCGGCGGCGAAACCGTCGTCGACCTGTGGGCCGGTACCGCCGATAAGGACGGTGCCGAGGCCTGGCACAGCGACACCATCGTCAACCTGTTCTCTTGCACCAAGACCTTCACCGCCGTCACGGCCTTGCAGCTGGTTGCCGAAGGCAAGCTGAAACTGGATGCGCCGGTTGCCGACTACTGGCCCGAGTTTGCAGCGGCGGGTAAAGAAACCATTACCCTGCGCCAGTTGCTTTGCCACCAGGCCGGGCTGCCGGCGATTCGCCAGATGTTGCCGACCGAAGCCCTGTATGACTGGCCATTGATGGTCGACACCCTGGCGGCCGAAGCCCCGTGGTGGACACCGGGCGAAGGGCACGGCTACGAGGCCATCACCTATGGCTGGCTGGTTGGCGAGTTGCTGCGCCGGGCCGATGGGCGCGGGCCGGGCGAGTCGATTGTGGCGCGGGTTGCGCGGCCATTGGGCCTGGACTTCCATGTCGGTTTGGCGGACGAAGAGTTTTATCGGGTGGCACATATAGCGCGCAGCAAAGGCAATATGGGCGATGAAGCGGCGCAGCGGTTACTTCAAGTAATGATGCGCGAACCTAATGCCATGACTACCCGCGCATTTGCCAACCCACCGTCTATTCTGACCAGCACTAATAAGCCCGAATGGCGGCGGATGCAGCAGCCAGCGGCAAATGGTCACGGTAATGCGCGCAGCCTGGCGGGTTTTTATAGCGGATTGTTGGACGGTAGTTTGCTTGAGAGCGACATGCTCGAACAATTGACCCGCGAACACAGTATCGGGCCAGACAAAACATTATTGACTCAAACCCGTTTCGGTTTGGGGTGCATGTTGGATCAACCGCAACTGCCCAATGCCACCTTTGGCCTTGGCCCGCGTGCGTTTGGCCACCCTGGCGCCGGTGGTTCGGTGGGGTTTGCCGACCCTGAGCGCGATGTAGCATTTGGTTTCGTGACTAATACACTGGGCCCTTATGTACTTATGGACCCGCGTGCGCAGAAGTTGGTCGGAATATTCGCCGGTTGTCTGTAAAGAGCTTGCTGTTTCACGTTTTTTTGTTACAAAGGCAAGTATAAGAAGGCGCTGAACGAAATTGTGTAACTTTACTGTTCTCTAAGCGTCTGTTTAACGGGTCAACCAGGCCCCCCGTTTTTTTCTCATTTTGTGGATACCTCATGTTATCGAACAAGTCCTTGGCACTGGCGCTGTGCCTCACTATTACTGGCTGCGCACAAACTCCACAAAGTGATGCCGAAGGTGGGCACTGGTGGTCATTTGGATCTGACAAGGCTGCTACCAAGGACGCAGTGACCCAAACCGACACCAAGCCGGATGCCAAACCTGCCGCCGGCGCCAAGCCTGTCGAGCCTGTAGCCGCTACTGCTCCAGCGCCAGCGCCAGCTCCAGCGTCTGCACCTGCACCGGTAGCCAAGGCTGACACCGGCTTCAACTGGTGGCCATTCGCTTCCAAGCGCGCCGACGAAAAGGCGGCGGATGCCAAGGCCGACCTGAAAGCCGACCTCCAGGCCGCAATCCCCGCTTCCGCGCCGGATGCCGCGCCGGCTGTCGCCAAGACCGACACCGAAACCAAATGGTGGTGGCCGTTCGAAAGCAAGCCAAAGCCACTGGCCAAGGTCGATGTGACCAACGTGCAAATGCCCGACCCGAAAATCACCCAAGCCTGGCTGGATGATTATGAGCCGCGTCTGCGCGCCGCCATCAAGGACAGCAACCTGCAACTGGAACGTCGTGACAACGTACTGGTGGTGATTGCCCCGGTTGACGGCTCTTACAACCCGAAACGCCCGGCAATGCTGCTGCCGGTCACACTCGGCCCATTCACACGTGTTGCCAAGGCTGTTGAAGCTGACCCCAAGACCGCGGTTCTGGTCCTGGGTCACGTCGATGCCACAGGTACCGCCCCGGCCAGCCAGGCGTTGACCAAAGAGCGTGCGCAATCCATCGCGTCTATCTTCAGCCTCAGCGGCTTGAAGCAGGATCGCTTGATGCTGCGCGGCATGGGCGACCTTATGCCGCGTGCCGCCAACGACAGTAATCAGGGACGTGCGCTGAACCGTCGCATGGAAATCATGTTCACTCAGCGTACAACTATGTTGGCACTGCTGAGCAAGTACAACTCGGGCAAACCACCGGTCGCCGACATGGTCGCGGTGCAAACTGCGCCGGCCCCAGTACCGGCCCCGGCCGCGAAAAAAGCCGCCCCGGCGAAAAAGGCTCCGGCCAAGAAAGCCGCCGCCAAGCCCGCTGCGAAAAAAGCCGCTGCCAAGCCGGCCGCGAAGAAAGCTGCACCCAAGGCCGACGCGCCCGCAGCAAACGACCAGGCGAAAAACTGATCCGTTGAAACAAAAAGGATAAAACCGCATGACCCAGGCACTGGCCGATATGCGCCGTGACTACACACGAGACGGTTTGAGCGAGGCCCAGGCCCCCGGACGAGCCGTTTGCGTTGTTCCACCAATGGTTCGGCGATGCGGTGAAAACCGAGCAGCCGCCGGTGGAGGCCAATGCCATGACCTTGGCGACGGTCGACCAGGAGGGTCGCCCGCACTGTCGCATCCTGCTGCTCAAGGGCCTGGATGCACAGGGTTTTACCTTCTTCACCAACTATCAGAGTGCCAAGGGTGAACACCTTGCGGCACGGCCTTTCGCGGCCATGACCTTCTTCTGGCCGACCCTGGAGCGCCAGGTGCGCATCGAAGGGCGGGTGGTCAAGGTCACGCCTGAGGAGTCGGATGCTTATTATCAGGTCCGGCCGCTGGGTAGTCGTCTTGGTGCCTGGGCTTCGCCGCAAAGCCAGGTTATTCGGGACCGCCAGGCGCTGCAGGATTTGCTCAAGGCCACCGAACAGCGCTTCAGCGATACCCAGCCCGACTGCCCGGAGCACTGGGGTGGCTATCGTTTGTTGCCGGAGCGCATCGAATTCTGGCAAGGCCGCGCCAGTCGCCTGCATGACCGCCTGAACTATCGCCTGCAAGCGGGCGAGTGGACGCGCGAGCGCCTGGCGCCCTGAGCTTCACCTTTCGTCATTCCAGCTGAATGTTGATCATCACGCCGAAGTCTCTACACAGAGGCTTCGGCGTTTTTGTTTGCGTGACTACAATAAAGAGTGCTTCCAGGTGATTTTTGGATCAGGGCGGGAGCTACCGTTCGTCGAGTTTTCTGGTGCTGGCAGTCTGTACTCAGGCTGAATGAAAGCAATTTTGTGGCGTGCTTGCCGTGACAGGCGCCAAGCAGCGGCGTCTAATGAATACCTGTCCTTTGGAGTTGATGCTATGCGTAAGTCTGTTTTACTAGTTGCCTGCTTTACCACCTTGTCGTTGCTGTTGGGTGGCTGCGCCTCGAGTCTGACCGGCGACTCGTACTCCCGTGACGAAGCGCGTCGTGTACAGACCGTGCGCATGGGCACCATTGAATCCCTGCGTCCGGTGAAAATCGAAGGCACCAAGACCCCAATCGGCGGTGCTGCCGGTGCGGTTATCGGCGGTGTCGGTGGCAGCGCCATCGGCGGCGGCCGTGGCAGTATCGTCACCGCGGTGATCGGCGCGGTAGCTGGCGGCTTGCTGGGTTCGGCCACCGAAGAAGGCCTGACTCGCACCCAGGGCGTGGAAATCACCGTTCGCGAAGACGATGGCAGCATGCGCGCCTACGTTCAGGCCGTGGAGGAAAATGAAATCTTCCGCATTGGCGACCGCGTGCGCATCATGACGGTTAACGGTACCAGCCGTGTAACGCGCTAAGCGCTGGTGGTAGAAACGCAAAACCCCAACCCGGTGACGGGTTGGGGTTTTTTATTGCCTGCGACTTCCTGAAAAATCGCAGGCCATAAAAAACCGCCTTAGTAGGGCGGTTTTTAGAGCAAACCCGGTTTGCGGCCGCAGTTGCATTCTCACAGGAAACAATGACCTGTATCCAAAGGCCCAACTTAAGGGCGGGCCGAGTATGTCCAAGTTTGCCTGTGGCGAGGGAGCTTGCTCCCGTTGGACTGCGTAGCAGTCCCATGCTTTTAAAGCAAAGGGCAGGGGCCGCTACGCGACCCAGCGGGAGCAAGCTCCCTCGCCACAGTTACAGTGTCCGGGCAAGCATTCACCCCATCACTTCACACCTGAAAGTGCTTCACCATCGTATTCAACTCATGCGCCAGGCTGGCAAGCGATTGCGACGCGGCGGTGGTCTGAGTCGAGCCTTCAGCGGACTGAATCGACAGCTGTTGAATGTTCAGCAAGTTGCGGTCCACCGCCCGGGCAACGTCAGCTTGCTCTGCCGCCGCCGTGGTAATCACCAGGTTGCGGTTGTTGATCTCGTCATTGGCGGCAAGAATATCCGCCAGCGCTTGCTGCGCCAGTTCGGCCAGGCCTATGGTTTGCTGAGTCATGGTGCTGCTGTCGAGCATGGTATTGACGGTGCTGGCGGTGTTGGTCTGGATGCTGCCAATCATCTGCTCGATTTCCTGGGTCGACTGCGCGGTGCGATGGGCGAGGGCGCGTACTTCGTCGGCGACCACGGCAAAACCACGGCCGGCATCCCCGGCGCGAGCCGCCTCGATGGCCGCGTTCAGTGCCAGTAGATTGGTTTGCTCGGCAATGGTGCGGATAACGTCAAGCACCTTGCCGATGCCTTTGGCCTGCTCGGCCAGGCCGCCCACTTGGCTGGAGCTTAGCTCTACACCACGGGTCAGGGCCTGGATGGAGGTAAGCGCCTCAAGCATGCGTTGCTGGCCTTTCAAGGCGATGCTGCGCGACGCCTGGGACAGGTCGGAGGTGGTGGCGGCATTCCGGGCGACCTCTTCAATGGCCGTGGTCATCTCGGTGACGGCGGTGGCGGCCTGCTCGATTTCGCCATGTTGCTGCTGCAGGTCGCGGCTGCCCTCGGCGGTGACCGCGTTCAGCTCCTCGGCCGCTGCTGCCAGTTGGCTCGATGAGCCGGTTATTTGTCGCAGTGTCCGCACCAGGTTGTTGCGCATGGTCTCTTGTGCCCGCAACAGGCGTGTGGCTTCGTCATTGCCGGTCGGGTTGATGGGCTGGGTGAGATCGCCCTTGGCGATGGTTTCAGCCACCCGTACCGCTTCAATGATGGGGCCGGTAATGCTGCGGGTCAGCAGCCAGGCCACCAGCACCGTGCCGCCACTCACCAGCACGATGACGATGGCGATACCGCCCACGGCATGCTGGTACGCGGCCACGGAAGTCTGGCCGGCAAGTTCTGCGCCCTTGTTGGCGAGGTCGATCAACTGATCGAAGTTCTTGGTCATCTGCTCATAGCTTTCTCGAATGCTGTTGAGAAAGTCACGGGCGCCCGCCTTATCGCCTGAACGCGAGCGTTTGAGCATCTCGGTGTGGTTCTTGGCGTACCCTTCCAGGCTTTGGTTGAACACCTCCAGGCGCGATTTCTCCTCCGGCGTGCGCAACAGCGCGGCATATTGAGCCAGTTGCTCCTTGACGCTTTTCAGGCGCCCCGCGGACTTGTCCTCGTAGGTCTGCATGTCGGCGTCGCTTGCGGACAGGATGTGCGCCATTTCCCCCAAGCGAAAACGATCCAGCGAGGCATTGGCCAGGGCCAGGATCCTCACGCGCTGCATCCAGTTGTTTTGGATGTCGGCAGCCTGGGACTGCACTTCGCCGATCTGCTTGAGCGCGAACAGGCCGAGAAACACACTCAGCGACGCAATGGCAGCGAAGCCGATGAAGGCTCTGGCTGCAATTCTTATATTTCTCAGGAACATGGGTTTTCGCTCGGGCAGGGAACGCGTTGAAGAGCTGTGTCGGGCGGATGCCCCAGGCGGGGCAGGCGGATCGCCACAATCCTTAGTCGGCGGCCAGGGCAAAGTCTTTAGGCGTTGCGCAAAAGTGTCATCTTCGCCAAAAGAAAACCCCAACCGGGTAACCGGTTGGGGTTTTTTGTGGGGCTTTCATTTTGTGGGGCTTTCAGAGCGCTCAGGCTTTCTTGCGGCTGGCCAGGGCTGTGACCGCATAACCAATACAGGCTGCCAGGATCGACCCGGTCAGGATGCCCATCCGATCCTCACCCGCGAACTCACTGGCGCCCGGCACAAACGCCAGGGAGCCGACAAACAGGCTCATGGTGAAACCGATACCGCACAGGATCGCCACCCCCAGCACCTGGCCCCAGTTGGCGCCGCTGGGCAGGGCGGCGATACCGGTCTTGATCGCCAGCCAGGTCAGGCCGAACACGCCGATGGTCTTGCCGATCAGCAGGCCGGCGGCGATGCCCATGGGCACGTGGTGAGTGAAGCTGTCCAGGGTAACCCCGGTCAGCGACACGCCAGCGTTGGCGAAGGCGAACAACGGCAGGATGGCGTAGGCCACCCACGGGTGCAGGGCGTGCTCCAGGGTCAGCAGTGGCGAGGGTTCGGCATTTTTGGTGCGCAGTGGAATGCAGAACGCCAAGGTCACCCCGGCCAGGGTGGCGTGCACGCCACTCTTGAGCACGCAGACCCACAGGATCAAGCCGATGATCATGTACGGGCCGAGTTTGACCACGCCCAGGCGGTTCATCGCGATCAAGGCGACCAGGCATGTGGCCGCGCCCGCCAGGGCCGCATTCGACAACTCGGCGGAGTAGAACACCGCAATGACGATGATGGCGCCCAGGTCATCAATAATCGCCAGGGTCATCAGGAACAGCTTGAGTGACACCGGCACCCGCTTGCCCAGCAGGGCCAGGACGCCGAGTGCAAAAGCGATATCGGTGGCCATCGGGATTGCCCAGCCGGCGAGTGCGGCGGGGTTGTCCTTGTTCAGCGCCCAATAGATCAGCGCGGGCACCACCATGCCGCCAATCGCGGCCGCCCCCGGCAACACCACTTGCGATGGCTTGGACAGGTGGCCGTCGAGCAACTCGCGCTTGACCTCCAGGCCGATCAAGAGGAAGAACAGCGCCATCAGGCCATCGTTGATCCACAGCAGAGCCGGCTTGGCGATTTGCAGCGCGCCAACCTGCGCCACGACCGGCGTATCAAGGAAGGCGCCGTAAAGATGCGACAACGGTGAGTTATTGATGATCAGCGCCAAAGCGGCAGCGGCGATCAGTAACAGACCGCTGGCGGCTTCCAGCTGGAAGAAACGGGTGAAAGTGCTACGCAGAGGCAAGGGATGCTCTCCAATAAGGTTCAATAGGTGGGTACCCTAACCCGTACTGTTAGTTGTTAAAACAAAAGTTATATTCTTATTTGTTATAAGAGAGTGTCAGGACGGGGCTTGCTTCGAAGCCTAGCAATTGTGTGTCTATTTGAGTCGTCACTGTATCTGTGTGCGCTGTAGGAAACCCCCTAAAATCGGGACTGAAACCCTTAGAGCCCCACCTTATGAACGACCACCGTACCTGGGCTCGCGAAGCCATCCGCATCATCGAAGCGGACTTCCAGCGCAGCGCCGACACGCACCTCATCCCTCTGCCGTTGCCGGGGCTGCCGGGTATCGAGTTGTACTTCAAGGATGAGTCCAGCCACCCCACCGGCAGCCTCAAGCATCGGCTGGCGCGTTCGCTGTTTCTGTATGCGCTGTGCAATGGCTGGCTCAAGCCCGGCGCGCCGGTGATCGAGGCGTCCAGCGGTTCTACGGCGGTGTCGGAGGCGTACTTTGCGCGCTTGCTCGGCCTGCCGTTTATTGCAGTGATGCCGGCCACCACCTCCCAGGCGAAGATCGAGCAGATTGCCTTCTATGGTGGCAAGAGCCATCTGGTAAAGGATCCGACACAGATCTACGCCGAGTCCGAACGCTTGGCGAAGGAAAGTGGCGGTCACTTCATGGACCAGTTCACCTACGCCGAGCGGGCGACGGACTGGCGGGCGAACAACAACATCGCCGAGTCGATATTCCAGCAGATGCGCTTTGAGCATTACCCGGAGCCGAGCTGGTTGATTTCCAGCCCGGGCACCGGCGGCACCACGGCGACCCTGGGCCGCTATGTGCGTTATCGCCAGCATTGCACCCGCGTGCTGTGTGCCGATGCCGAGCGTTCGGTGTTTTTTGACTACTACCAGACGGGCGACGCCAGCTTGCGTCTGGACTGCGGCTCGCGCATCGAAGGGATTGGGCGGCCACGGGTCGAGGCGTCGTTTTTACCCAAGGTGATCGATGCAATGGTCAAGGTGCCGGATGCGCTGTCATTGGCGGCCATGCATTACCTGGCCGAGCGTTTGGGGCGGCGGGTGGGTGGTTCCAGCGGGACGAACCTGGTGGGTGCTTTGGTCGCGGCGCTACAGATGAAAGCGGCGGGGGAGTCGGGGTCGATCGTGGCGATCTTGTGTGATGGAGGCGAGCGGTATGCGAGCACTTATTACGATCAGGCGTGGTTGGCGCAGCAGGGGTATGAGCTGGGCGGTTTGATTGCAGCCGTTGCGGCCAGTGTAGAGAAGGGTGAGCCTTTGCCTGACAACGTCCTGCGCGCCAATATCTGACACGCCCCATAAACTAATGTGGGAGCTGGCTTGCCTGCGATAACGGAGTGTCAGTCGCCGAATTTATCGACTGAACCACCGCCATCGCAGGCAAGCCAGCTCCCACATTTGATCCGGTTTGGCTGTAAGAAGTGCTTAAGCTTCTATACCCAGCATATCCCGCGCCAGCGCCTCGGCAATCCGAATGCCGTCAACGCCCGCCGACAGGATGCCACCGGCGTAACCGGCACCTTCACCGGCCGGGAACAGGCCTTTCACGTTCAGGCTCTGCATCGACTCGTTACGGGTAATGCGCAGCGGCGACGAAGTGCGGGTTTCGATGCCGGTCAACACCGCATCGTGCAGCGAGTAGCCTTTGATCTGCTTTTCGAACGCCGGCAGCGCTTCACGGATCGCCTCGATGGCGAAATCCGGCAGAGCCAGGGCCAGGTCACCCAGGGCTACACCCGGTTTATAGGACGGTTCCACACTGCCGATGGCGGTGGACGGCTTGCCGGCGATAAAGTCGCCCACCAGCTGCGCCGGCGCCTCGTAGTTGCTGCCGCCGAGGATGTAGGCGTGGGACTCAAGGCGCTCCTGCAACTCGATACCGGCCAGCGGGCCACCCGGGTAATCCACCTCCGGCGTGATGCCGACCACGATGCCGGAGTTGGCGTTGCGCTCGTTGCGCGAGTATTGGCTCATGCCGTTGGTAACCACGCGGTTCGGCTCGGAAGTCGCCGCCACCACGGTGCCGCCCGGGCACATGCAGAAGCTGTAGACCGAACGGCCGTTCTTGGCGTGGTGCACCAGTTTGTAGTCGGCGGCGCCCAGTTTCGGGTGCCCGGCGTATTTGCCCAGGCGCGCCGCGTCGATCAGCGACTGCGGGTGTTCGATACGGAACCCCACCGAGAATGGCTTGGCTTCCATGTACACACCGCGGCCGTGCAGCATGCGGAAGGTATCGCGGGCACTGTGGCCCAGGGCGAGGATCACGTGCCTGGAGAGGATCTGTTCGCCGCCGTCGACGACCACCCCGTTCAACTGGCCGTCTTCGATCAGCACATCCGTAACGCGCTGCTCAAAACGCACTTCACCGCCGAGGGCGATGATCTGCTCGCGCATGTTTTCCACCACGCCGGTCAGGCGGAAGGTGCCGATATGCGGCTTGCTGACGTAGAGGATTTCTTCCGGCGCGCCGGCCTTGACGAACTCGTGCAGTACTTTGCGACCGTGGAATTTCGGGTCCTTGATCTGGCTGTAGAGTTTGCCGTCGGAAAAGGTCCCGGCACCGCCTTCGCCAAATTGCACGTTGGACTCTGGGTTGAGCACGCTTTTGCGCCACAGGCCCCAGGTGTCTTTGGTGCGCTGGCGCACTTCCTTGCCGCGCTCGAGGATGATCGGCTTGAAGCCCATCTGCGCAAGCAACAGCCCGGCGAAAATGCCGCAGGGGCCAAAACCCACCACGATCGGCCGTTCAACCAGGCCTTGCGGCGCCTGGCCCACCACCTTGTAGCTGACGTCCGGTGCCGGGTTGATGTTGCGGTCATCGGCGAACTTGAGCAGCAGGGCGGCTTCGCCCTTTACGTTCAGATCGATGGTGTAGATGAAGCACAGCTCCGACGATTTCTTGCGCGCGTCGTAGCTGCGTTTGAACAGGGTGAAGTCGAGCAGGTCATCACTGGCGATGCCCAGGCGCTGCACGATGGCAGGCCGCAGGTCTTCTTCGGGATGGTCGATGGGCAGCTTGAGTTCGGTGATTCGTAACATGACAGGATCCGGTGGGCGGCGGGCTTCGATGCCGGCGGTTTTGCAAACCGGCGATTATAAGCCCCAAAGGCTGATTCCCGTCATGTTAAAACAGCCCAAGGCCGAATCAGTCGTCCCGCGAGCCGCCGAATGACGCACAACCCCGCTGGACCTGGCCATTGACGCGCAACTCGGCGGTCATGTGCTGCAAGCTGCCGCTCACGGCATCGATGCAGCGCTGTGGGGCTACCCACAGTTCGATGTGCTGGTTATTGGCTTCGGTCATCAGGTTGAAACGGCCGTCACCCAGTTGCTCTTCGACAAACGGCACCGCCAGTGGCGGCTGGCCTTCGCGCTCCAGCACCATGCCTTTGCCGGTGACGTTCATCGCCCAGGCCGGTTTATGGCCGTTGGCCCGCAGAATCATG
The DNA here is from genome assembly GCF_030816095.1 of Pseudomonas sp. W3I7. NCBI lineage: Bacteria > Pseudomonadati > Pseudomonadota > Gammaproteobacteria > Pseudomonadales > Pseudomonadaceae > Pseudomonas > Pseudomonas sp. W3I7. The sequence goes on along the minus strand of NZ_JAUSXP010000001.1, from coordinate 4,722,846 downwards.
CGTTTGAAGTCCGGGTCGTCGCAGGCCGAGGTCGAGCGCTCTACGCGATACAGTTGTTGCAGGTCGACCGAACCCTGGGTGCCGCTGGCCACGCCGGAAAACTTGCCGCGCAAATCGGCAAACAGCACGCCTTGCTGGCCGGCCAGGGACGCGGCTTCCTGCAGCACGCTGGTGCCGCCGGTGTCGTTGACCACGTAGTTGCGTTTGTCGCCACACGGCTGGAACAACAGTTTGCCGCCCACTGCCGTCAGTTCACCCTGCATACGGGTCAGCCCGACGGTAGACGGTTTGGCCGGCTCGCTCTCGAACATCTGGCAAGCGGTGAACAGGGGCAGCAGGGCAAACAGAGCAAGGGTACGGGCGGCGCGCATATCGGGTCTCCAAACAAGAGCCGCCACGTTACGCAGGCTCGCACCGCACCACAAGCCCGTTCGCCGGGTTCAGGCGATTCTGACAGACATTAGATTTCAGCCAACGATAAAGGTCTGACCGGTCTGCAAGCCCTCGACACTTTTCGCGTAGGCCAGTGCTACATCGGCACCCGCAGCCGGTTTGTAGCCACGGAAGTACGGCGCGTAGCTGCCCATGGCTTCGAGCAGGACGGTCGGGCTCACCGAGTTGATGCGCAAGCCGCGTGGCAGTTCGATTGCCGCCGCCTTGACGAAGGCATCCAATGCGCCGTTGACCAATGCGGCAGAGGCGCCGGTGCGGATCGGGTCGCGGTTCAGAATGCCGCTGGTAAAGGTGAACGAAGCACCGTCGTTGGCGTATTCGCGGCCGATCAGCAGCAGGTTGACCTGGCCCATCAGCTTGTCACGCAGGCCCAGTTCAAAGTCGGCTTCGCTCATCTCACCCAATGCCACGAAATTCACACTGCCTGCCGCGCAGATTAACGCGTCGAACTTGCCGGTCTGTTCGAACAGGTTGCGGATCGACGCGCTGTCGCTGATATCCACCTGGAAGTCGCCGCCGCTGCGGCCGATGCTGATCACCTCGTGACGCTGCGCCAGTTCCGCCTTGACCGCTGAGCCGACCGTGCCGCTGGCACCAATCAATAGGATTTTCATCGTGCTGTTCCTCCGGGATTAAGTGAGGTTTGAGTCTAGGATGGCTTTTTAAGTGGATAAACGCGCTAATAGGCAACCTTTGGTTTTCAATTGGAAACAATCCATGAGCGAAATGGATGACCTGGCGGCCTTTGCCGTGCTCATTGAGGCGGGCAGTTTTACCCTGGCGGCGGAGCAATTGGGCTGTAGCAAGGGCCAATTGTCCAAGCGCATCAGCCAATTGGAAGCGCAGTTTTCGGTGGTGTTATTGCACCGTACCACGCGCAAACTCAGCCTGACCGCCGCCGGTGCGGCGTTGTTGCCCCAGGCTCAGGCACTGGTGGCCCAGGTGGAGCGCGCCCGTCAGGCATTGGCGCGGCTCAAGGACGATGTGGCGGGGCCGGTGCGTATGACGGTGCCGGTGTCGCTGGGAGAAACCTTCTTTGATGGCTTGTTGCTCGAATTCGCCCAGCAATACCCGCAGGTGCAGATCGAGCTGGAACTGAACAACAACTACCGCGACCTGGCGCGCGATGGCTTTGATTTGGGCGTGCGCATGGGGGCGATGGACAACGAGCGGCTGGTGGCCAAGCCGCTGCTGGCCTGGCATGAGATGACCTGCGCCAGCCCGGCCTACCTGGAGCTGCATGGCGAACCGCTGACGCCTGCGGATCTGGCCGTGCACACCTGCCTGCTCAACAGCCATTACAGCGGGCGTGAAGAATGGCTGTATCACCAGCAACATGAACTGCTGCGGGTTCGGGTCAGCGGTACCTTCGCGTCCAACCACTACAACCTGTTGAAAAAAGCCGCCTTGGTGGGCGCCGGCATCGCCCGTCTGCCGTCTTACGTGTTACCGGCGGAACTGGCTGACGGGCGCTTGCGTTGGCTGCTGCGCGATTATCAAACGCGCAGCATGCCGATGTACCTGGTGCATCCTTATCAAGGCGGCCTGCCGCGCCGAACCCAAGTGTTGGCCGACTACTTGGTGGACTGGTTCAGGCGCAGCGGCGAAGCCCTGGATCGTCTTCAGCGGTAGCGGCGCGCGATCAGGTGGTCGATCGACAGGCGGCCTGGGCCTTTGGCCACCAACAGCAGCAGCAATGCAATCCAGGTGCCGTGGGTTGGATACGCTTGCGGGTAGACGAACAGTTGAATGGTCAAGGTCATGCCGATCAGCGCCAGGGCCGAGAAGCGCGTGGCAAAACCCACCAGGATCAGGACCGGGAAAAAGTGTTCGGCAAATGCCGCCATGTGCGCGGCCACTTCCGGCGACAGCAACGGCACGTGGTATTCGCTGCGAAACAGCGGCAGGGTCGAGGCGGCAAGCTTGGGTTCGCCCAATTGGAAGGTGCCGTTGATGATATCAATGGCAAAACCTTCAACCTTGGTCTGGCCGGACTTCCAGAACACCGCCGCGATGGAAAACCGTGCGAGAAAGGCGATCAGGCTGTAGGGGATTTTTTCGAACAGAGCGATGGCCCGTTTTACCAGGCAAGGAGGGTGAGTGTTCATGGCGATTCCTTTTGTTCTGTATGCAAATGAGTGATGGCGTCGTGGCTGATCAACAGCATCAGGCAGTGGTTGAGGTCGAATTCGGCGGAGGTTTCGAGCGCGTGCTCCACTGCCATTTCCAGGCCTGATCCCTGGTCAAGGCTGTTGATAAACGCCACCGAACCGCTGTCGATGGCGAAGACCTTCACCGCCAGGCCCTGGCGTAACACCAGTGCACTTTGGGCATACCAAGGGTTCAAGGTGGCGATAGCGCCTTCGGTCTGGTGCGCGGCCCATACTGCAACCACGGCGTAGGGTGAATTCAAGGTGGCCAGGGACGGATGCAGGTGCAGGCGTAGCTGCCCCAGGTCCATCGGCCCTTGCAGTTGTTCGAGGATGGTCTGCTGATTCAGGGGCTGGCTGTCGGCGGCGTGATAAGCGCGCACCCGCAGGCATTCCAGGCGTGCGACGTCCGCCAGGTAAGGCACGCTCGCCGCCGGTTCGAACGCCTGGATGAACGCGGCAAACGTGCTGCCGTATTCGCTGATCAACGGGCTGTCGGGCGGGCTGGCTTGCACGTAAAGGCCGGCCATTGCGCGAAAAAAATCATCCCCGACCAATTGCCGTGTGACCGGGTAAGCGGCGGCGAGCGCATTGATCAGCGAGCTGTGGACATTGTTTCGATACACCGCAAAGCGGCTGGCGGGGTCGGCGCCGTTGCTGCTGAACAACCCATCGGGGCAGGCCTGGTCGGAATCGAGCAAGGCGCCGGCAAATGCAGCTTGATCGCTCATCGCTTCAATACCTTCGCCTGTGACAGATGCCAGTCGGCGTGTTGGGCTTCGGCGTGCAACACGCTGAAGGCGGGCACCTGGTTATCCCGCTCGATCAGCGTGGCAACGGGGCCGGTGTGATTGAGTACCTGTTCGTAGAGTTGCCACACCGCGTTATCGATGGGCGCGCCATGGTCATCGATCAGCAGGCGGTCGCCCAGGCTGTCGGTGTCTTCGGCAAAACCGGCCAGATGAATCTCACCGACGGCCTTCAGCGGCAGCGCATGGAGGTAGGCCAGCGGGTCGCGCTGATGATTGATGCACGCCACATAGACGTTGTTGACGTCCAGCAACAGCCCGCAACCGGTGCGCCGGATGATCTCGCTGATGAAGTCCGTCTCGTCCAGGGTCGAGCGCTGGAACTGCAGGTACGTCGAAGGGTTTTCCAGCAGCATTGGCCGCTTGAGGGTGCTTTGTACCTGGTCGATGTGTTCGCATACCCGCTGCAGGGTTGCGGCGTCGTAGGCCAGCGGCAGCAAGTCATTGAGGAACACCGGGCCGTGGCTGGACCAGGCCAGGTGTTCGGAAAAAGAGTGGGGTTGATAGCGTTCGATCAGCATGGCCAGCCGTGCCAGGTGCTCACGGTTGAGCGGGCCTTCGCCGCCGATGGACAGACCCACGCCATGCAATGACAGTGGGTACTGCTCGCGTATCAAGCCCAGGTAGTGATGAAACGGGCCGCCGGCGACCATGTAGTTTTCGGCGTGCACTTCAAAAAAACCGACATCGGGCGAGGTCTCGAGCACTTCAATAAAGTGCTCGTTCTTCAGCCCCAGCCCGGCCCGATAGGGGAGGCCGGGCACCTGAGCCGGTGAGACCGTGTGCTGGGGTAAAAGCGTCATCATCAGTACTCAGGGTTTGCAGGGTTTCAGGACTTGGCGGTGAAGGCTGCTTCCTGGCCGAAACCGGTCGGCGAGGTGGAGCTTGGGGTCTTGGCGCAAGTGCCGGCCGGGACCAGTTTCCAGGCGTTGGCCTGGTCTTTGACTTTCGAGGTGCCCGCGCAGGAAGTGCCGGCGCCTGCAGCGCAATCGTTCTTGCCGGCTTCGGCGACACCAAAGCATTTCTGCATGTCATCGGCGGCGTGCGCGGTGCTTGTCAGGGCGGACAGGCTCAGGGCCGAACCCAGGGCCAGAACGAGGGTGGCGGCGGACAGCGAACGGGATTTAGTGGTCATGGTGTAACTCCAGCAGTGAGGGTGGGTAAGGAAGCGTTTTTGCTTGCTTACCCCTCTAGAGTTGGGGCACCCCCATGCGTTACAGCGGCTGATAAAAAAATTTCAGTTCGCCAGTCGCCGTGAGCACGCGCACCTGAATGCTCGGGCTCGGGCCTTGAGATATTCCCTTGCCTGGTCATGCACGCGGCTAAACGTACAGCGTAGGGACGAAGTTCGGTCAGCGCTGTTCGCGGAATAAGTGTTCACTTTTATCTGATCTGGTTTTAGTACAGATGGCGTAATTTAATACATCCTATTTTTTAAATATAAGTACCGGTTTTAATCAGGGCGTTTTTGTTGAGGGCGCGTTTTGAATAGGCGGGGCGGGGGCAGTGCGTTTATGGGATGTCTTTAATCCGGTTTTTTTTCTGTGCAAATCGCCTTGTCCCCGTTATTGGGGGTTTACAATAATTTTGTACATGCGGAACAGCGAGTTATAAATTTAAGGGTTTTTCGGTTTGACTTTTATTAGTGGGCTGTTTAATTTGTTTTGGCCGGCAACAAATGAAATGCGCAATTCAGGAACCCCTCTACTGGATAATGTCCAGTTAAACTAAAAGAAGGAATTTAACGATGAAAGCAGTAAAAGTCGCTCTCCTGCAAAGTGCCACCTGCAACCTGATGCACGTAAAACTGCCTTCCCAGCCTAAGCCAGTGAAAGTGGCTAAGTAAGAAGCAGCGGGCCTGGAGAGTTCGCTCTCCAGGTCTTTCAAGGAGCAGGTCATGTATCATATAAACCCCGCGGCATTAGTGTTTGACGACGGTAAAGAAGAATGTTGGGTTGACTACTCGTCAGGCCATAATGGCGTCAAGATTTCCAAGGGCTTGGGCAAGGTCATTGCCGAGCACTGCGGCCAGGCGGTCAATGCCGATCTGGTCAAGCAAGCCATTGCACGTGATAACACCCTCAGTGAGGCCGGCATTGATACGTTGCTGGCCCACGTTTGCCTGCCCGCGCCGGCGCAGCCCAAGTCCGGCTATCATCACGCGACCCAGAACCACCCTTTCCTGGACATGTCCCAAGGCCTTTCGGCGTTGGAGGCCGATGCTCGGATCATGGCAGCCTACGTCAAGGAACATGCGTATCCGGCTGTTGAGTTGAGTATTGAGTCAGGCAATGAGGTTGCACTCATTGACGCCATTAATCTGGACATCGATGAGTTAAGAAACTCTGTTTTCTATCAGTTCAGTATGATCATGTCCGGGACCTTTGGCGTGCGTTTGCACCAACCGGCGTATTACGACGGCGAGCGTGATTATCACCAGGTTGAATTACTCAAGAAGTCCATTCCTTCCGGCGGCGCCCGGCACCCCACGGAATGTTTTGTCGAGATACATCGTTCTTCGATAATTGCGCCGGGTGTTTATTATTTCTCCCCGACCCATAGTTCACTTAAATTAATAACCCCGCAGTTGCCCGACTCAATGGAGGCTGAACGCCTTTCAAGTTCGGATGCCGACTGGGTGGTGAGGCTGGTACTGTGTGCAGCTGTAAGGCGCTCAATGTTCCGCTACCGTGACCCCCGAAGTTTTCGCGCCTTGCTCGTCGATGCCGGTCACGCAGAGGCGCAATTGTCGGCGTTGGCCAGTTATTGCAACTGGCACTACACCTCACGCTTTGTCGTGGACTTCGAATACGCAAAAAACTTCACCGACGAGTCTTTGGAGGATGGCCTTCCTGCGTTTTCCATCGGTTTGCTGGAAGGGTGGAACTAATGAGATATGTCAGCCAACACGGCAGTGAAGTGTCGATACCCGATACGTGGGAGACCCATAACTGGGAGCGCCCTTATGTGTTCCTCAAGCAATTGCAGGCTGATCAGGCCGCCCGGCCGCAGGCCCTGCAAAGCCATCGTTACCTGCTGGATAAACTGGTGACCGGCTATGACGTCAAGCGCGCTATTTCAAGACGCAGCTTTACGTCTGTTGCCGAGCGCGACGTTCCTTCTTCGGTGCTGGAGTCGGTGCTCAGGTGCCTCTACCAGGCATTGGCTCAGGAAACACATCTGTTTGCCGGGATCGTTACCCAGGGCGTACAGGGCTGGGCGGATGCAGCTTGGTTACTCGACCATACGCCCCGAGCGCTCAAGCGTACGGACCGCGCCAGTGACAGTGAGGTGGTCGCCAAGATCATTCAGGGCCAAGGATGGGCCGGGGGCAAAGGCATCACGGTGTTGCTTGGGATCAATTGGCAATTTGCTGTTGCAGCATTCGGCGATCCCGATATCGCCTACGCCAAAGCGTTGCTGGATGTGGGCCGTGTAGGGCATGCCTTGTTGTTGGAGGGGCAGCACCAAGGGCTGGCGGCCAGAATGACGCCGGCTGTACACGAAGAAACAGCGTCGAATATGCTGCGCCTGACGCAAGAAAGGGATGTTCTTTATGCCATCCGCCTGGTGTTTCCAGGCTGAGTGCGTCGCAAGGAGTTGCAAAAATGAACGGACTTTCGCCGCTGAAGGACGCCTACGAGCGAGAGGGTTATGTCGTTGTTCGCGAGTTGCTCGATAGCCGGACAGTGGCACTGCTCGCTGAAAAAGTCATCGAGCAATTGCGCAAGCATCGAATAACCGATGGTTTTACCGAGATTGGCCAGCCGCGCTTCAAGGCGCCAGAGCAGCCCGATCCGGACTTTCTGAAGTTTGTCGACGTCATGCGCAGCGAGTTGACCGAGGCACTCTTTCAAGCGCCCAAGGTGATTGAGGTGATGAAGCTGCTCCTCGACACCGATGAGGTGTTCGTTCATCCGATCAAATGGGTGCGCGGTTTGGCACCCTTGGATTCCTCCATGCACTCCTCACCGGGCGTTCACCAGGACTTTCCGGAATTGCAGGGCAGTGGCCAGCAGATCACCTTGTGGGCGCCCCTTTTTAATGTCGATGAGCGCTCGGGATCGCTGCCGGTTTATACCAAAAAACCAGGCCAAACCCTGTTGCCGCTCGAACTGGCACTCAACCCCTCAGGATGGCAAGTCTGCCCCGAGGTGCTGGGCGCAAAAAACGTCTTCGCATTAGGTCCGGGTGATGTGTTGCTGTTCAATACGTTTACCCCGCATGGCGGTGCGACCAATACCGGCGAAGGTTGGCGTTGCAGTATCGAAGCGCGATTCCAGCCGCTGGCTGAACCGTTGGCACTCAGTAACTTTGCCAAGCCGCTGTTGATGCAGGATTGGCAAACGTTCTACGAAGGGTGGCGGACCTGGGGGTTCTACTGGCGGGACAGGCATCCGCCGCTTATTCCCTTTGATCCATCCTGGGAGCACTGGCGGGATCTGACCGCTATCGGAGAAGCGGTCAAAGGTAACAGGAATGCGGTGGCGGCCCTCGAAATCGCTGCCGGATTCGGTATGTCCGAACCCGTCAAGTCCTGTGCCCAGGGGTTGCTTGAGTCCTTTGAATGTAGTTGCGACCAATAAGGTAATGTGGCTGTGAAGAACCGCTTTGCAGATTTTTTCATCAGCAGAAATTTCTCATTCCTGTGGCTGGGGCAAGCCCTCTCATCGTTTGGCGAGTTCGTTTTCGAGAGCACCGTCATTGTGTGGCTGGTGACTGACTTGTTTCACGACAGTGCGTTCTTGCCGACGGCCGTAGGCCTGGCAGTGGCGGCTTCGGCTATACCGCGTGTATTGGTAGCGCCACTGGCCGGGGCTTGGGTGGACAGGATGACGCCGCTGTACGTGATGATCGCGGCGGACGGGATTCGGGTGCTCAACTTCCTGATCTTTTTTGTGATCTATTCGCTGGCCGGCCTGGACCCGATGCAAGTGCTCGTCGGTGTGCTGCTGTTGTTGTTGGTTAACAGCACGGCCGCACAGTTTTTCAACCCGTCACGCCAGGCGATCATGCAAGTGGTCATCCCTTCGGCACGTCGCGTTGAAGCATCGGCCAAGGCAATGTTTTCCCTGACGGGCATTTCAGTGTTGTCGGCGTCCCTCGGGCCGGCCTTATTTGTCTGGGTGGGCCCCGCTCTGGCACTGCTGATCAATGTGCTGGCCTTTGCCTGTTCGGCCCTGTGCATCGCGTCTACCCAGGGCCTGCGCCGGACCTTGCTGGCCGAGCAGCAACGGCTGCCCTTTTGGCATGGAGTGCTCGCAGGGCTGCGGTTTTCCTGGGGGCACGCCTCGATCAGGACGTTGTTGATCGGTGTCGCGTTGTACGGGTTTTCCCTGGGGGTCAATAACGTCGCATTGTCCTTGTACGCATTCAAAACCTTGGGCTTGAGCCCTTATGAATACGGCCTGATTCTCGCAGCGTTCCCGGTCGGCGGGTTGATTGCTGCTGTGCTGGTCCGGCCGTTGTTGAAGTCACTGAGCACGCGTCAGGCCTTTACCTTTGCGCTGCTGTGCATGGGGTTCAGTTACCTGGCGTATTCGCTGCATCCGCCGTTTTACCTGGCCTGGGCGCTGATGTTCAGCTGTGGGTTGTTCTTCTCGGTGTTTGCGATTGTGCAAGGGCCGATGCTCCAGGAAGCCGTGCCTGAAGGCTACATGGGGCGTGTGTCCGCAACGGTCACGCCGGTACTGGCCATCGCCTCGTTGACCGGTACGCTGGTGTGTTCTCAGACATTGAATATGGCAGAGCGCGTCATCGGCTATTTCGACGCGCCGCTGGATGTGTACGGCGCGTATATCTTCCTGGCCGCGGGCCTGTTGCTATTGGGCGGGGCATTGATGCTGGCAGGCCAGCGCGCGAGCAAGGGGCAATGGGTTGCGACGCTTTAAGCGGCCATAAAAAAAACGGCCCGAGGGCTAATGCCAGTCAGTTAAAAGCTAGAACTGACAACCAGCGACCTGTGGCGAGGGAGCTTGCTCCCGCTGGGGCGCGAAGCGGCCCCAAAAATGGGACTGCTACGCAGTCCAACGGGAGCAAGCTCCCTCGCCACAGGTACCGGCGATGTCTTAACTGACTGGCATTAGCCCGAGGGCCGTTTTTGTTTACCTCAATGGCTCAGCCACCGAGATAGGCTTCACGCACTTTCGGATCCGTGAGCAACTGCTCCCCGGTGCCCTGCATCACCACCCGGCCGTTTTCCAGCACGTAGGCGCGGTCGGCAATTTTCAGCGCCTGGTTGGCGTTCTGCTCCACCAGGAACACCGTCACACCGTCCTTGCGCAGTTGTTCGATGATATCGAAGATCTGCTGGATGATGATCGGTGCCAGGCCCAGCGAAGGCTCGTCGAGCAGCAACAGCTTGGGCTTGCTCATCAGCGCCCGGCCGATGGCGAGCATTTGCTGCTCGCCGCCGGACATGGTGCCGCCACGCTGGCTGAAGCGTTCCTTGAGCCGTGGGAACAGGTGCAGCACCTTGTCCATCTGCTCCTGGTAATCGCCCTTGTCGGTGAAGAACCCGCCCATGGCCAGGTTCTCTTCTACCGTCAGGCGCGAGAACACACGGCGGCCTTCGGGCACCACGGCAATGCTCTTGCGCATGATCTCGGAGGAGGCCTGGCCCACCAGTTCTTCACCCATGTAGCGGATGCTGCCGCTGTGGGCCTGGGGTGAACCGCACAGGGTCATCAGCAACGTTGACTTGCCGGCACCGTTGGCGCCGATCAGCGTGACAATTTCACCTTGGCGCACTTCCACGTTGACGCTGTGCAGCGCCTGGATCTTGCCGTAGAAAGTGGAAACGTTTTCGAATTGCAGCATTTTACGCTTCCCCCAAATAGGCTTTGATCACTTCCGGGTTGTCGCGGATCTGCTCCGGCGTACCGTCGGCCAATGGTGTGCCCTGATTGATCACCACGATGTGGTCGGAAATGCTCATGACCAGTTTCATGTCGTGTTCGATCAACAGCACCGTGGCGTTGTTTTCCTCACGCAGCACCGTGATCAGCGCCTTGAGGTCTTCGGTTTCCTTGGGGTTCAGGCCGGCGGCCGGTTCGTCGAGCATCAGGATCCGCGGGCGGGTCATCATGCAACGAGCGATTTCCAGTCGGCGTTGTTGGCCGTAAGCCAGGGTGCCGGCGGGGCGGTTGGCAAACTCGGTCAGGTTGACCTTGTCCAGCCAGTACGCCGCGTATTCCATGGCCTCGCGCTCGCTCTTGCGGAACGCCGGGGTCTTGAACAGGCCAGCAAAGAAGTTGGTGTTCAAGTGCCGGTGCTGGGCGATCAGCAGGTTTTCGACCGCCGTCATGTCCTTGAACAGGCGCACGTTCTGGAAGGTACGCACCACGCCCTTGCGGGCGATCTCGTGACCGGCCAGGCCCTGGATGGGTTGGCCATCCAGCAGGATGCTGCCACCGCTCGGCTTGTAGAAGCCGGTGAGGCAGTTGAACACCGTGGTCTTGCCGGCGCCGTTCGGGCCGATCAGCGCCACAACCTGTTTCTCTTTGACGGTCAGGGCCACGCCGTTGACCGCGAGCAAACCACCGAAGCGCATGCTCAAGTTTTCGACTTTCAGGATCTCGCGGCTCATTTGCGCAGCTCCATGTGTGGGCGTTGCATCGGCAGCAGACCTTGAGGACGCCAGATCATCATCAGCACCATCATGGCGCCGAACATCAACATGCGGTACTCGCTGAACTCACGCATCATTTCCGGCAGCAGGATCATCACGATCGCCGCGAGAATCACGCCCAGTTGCGAGCCCATGCCACCCAATACCACGATGGCGAGAATGATCGCCGACTCGATAAAGGTGAACGATTCCGGGGTCACCAGGCCTTGGCGCGCGGCGAAGAAGCTGCCGGCGAAACCGGCGAAGGTTGCCCCGAGGGTGAATGCCGAGAGTTTGATGACTGTGGGGTTCATGCCCAGCGCACGGCAGGCGATTTCATCTTCGCGCAACGCTTCCCACGCGCGGCCGATCGGCATGCGCAGCAGGCGGTTGATCACGAACAGCGCCGCCAATGCCAGCAACAACGCCACCAGGTACAGAAACACCACTTTGCTGACCGGGTTGTAGTCGATCCCGAAGTATTCGTGGAAGGTCTGCATGCCTTCGGCTGCGGTGCGGTCGAACGTCAGCCCGAAGAACGTTGGCTTGGGAATGCTGCTGATGCCGTTGGGGCCACCGGTGATATCGGTAAGGTTACGCAGGAACAGACGGATGATTTCACCGAAGCCCAGGGTCACGATCGCCAGATAGTCACCGCGCAGGCGCAGCACCGGGAAGCCCAGCAGGAAGCCGAATGTAGCGGCGGCCATGCCCGCCAGTGGCAAGCAGATCCAGAAGCCCCAGCCCAGGTAGTGCGAGAGCAGCGCGTAGGTGTAGGCACCGACGGCATAAAAACCCACATAACCGAGGTCGAGCAAACCGGCCAGGCCCACCACGATGTTCAGGCCCAGGCCCAGCAACACGTAGATCAGGATCAGGGTGGCGATGTCGACGGCGCCGCGCGAGCCGAAGAACGGCCAGATCAACGCGGCCACGATCAGACCGATGATGATGTAGCGCTGAGTACGCGGCAGCGTCAGGAACTGGCTGACCTTGGGCGACACCAACGGGCCACGGTTGCCCTTGAAAAACGCCCCGACCTGCTGGGTGAACAGCACGCGCAGGAACATCAGCACCGAGCACAGGGCGATGATGGTCAAGGTCACGGGACCGGTGCCATGCACTTCCAGGTTGATGCCGACAATGCTCAGCTTGAGGCCGAGTACCGGAAAGGCCACGGCCCATACCAGCAAGGCGCTGAAAAACGCCGATTTAAGATATCTGCTCATACTTTCTCAACCTCCGGACGGCCCAGGATGCCGGTCGGACGGAACAACAGCACCAGAACCAACAGGCCGAACGCCACGACGTCCTTGTACTGGTCGCCGAACACATCGGCGCCAAAGGCTTCAGCCACACCCAGCACCAGCCCGCCGAGCATCGCGCCCGGAATACTGCCGATGCCGCCCAAGACCGCTGCGGTAAAGGCCTTGAGGCCTACCAGGAAACCGGCGTTGGGGTTGATCACGCCGTACTGCATGCTCAGCAGCACCGCCGCAATGGCTGCGAGTGCGGCACCGATCACGAAGGTCAGGGCGATGATGTTGTTGGTGTTGATGCCCAACAGGTTGGCCATCTTGATGTCTTCGGCGCAGGCCCGGCAGGCGCGCCCCAGACGGGAGCGGGAAATGAACAGGGTCAGGCCGAGCATCGCCACCAGGGTAACGACGAAAACCAGCACCTGCATGTACGAAATCAGCACTTCTTGTGCGCCACCTGGGCCGAAGGAGAAGCTCCCCGGGATCAGGTTGGGAATGGACTTGTCCTTGGAGTCCTGGGACAGCAATACGGTGTTCTGCAGGAAAATCGACATGCCGATGGCGGAAATCAGCGGGATCAAACGGTTGCTGCCACGCAAGGGGCGGTAGGCGACGCGTTCGATACTGTAGCCATAGGCACTGGTCACGACGATCGACGCCAGGAACGCGGCGGTCATCAACAGCGGCAGGGAGTGGATACCCAGCATGGCCAGCCCGGCAAGGGCGATGAAGGCCACGTAGGAACCAATCATGTACACCTCGCCATGGGCGAAGTTGATCATTCCAATGATGCCGTAAACCATTGTGTAGCCAATGGCTATCAAGGCATAGGTGCTGCCAACGGTCATGCCGTTAACCAGCGTTTGGAAAAAATGATAGATCTCAGGCATTACAGCGCTCCTAAAAACCCGATACGCATTTCACTGGTGGAGTCATGTTCCGGCCCTGCACTGTGTTCTGTGAGCACATTTGCACAAAGCGTTTGCCAGCGAACCGCTGGTGACGGTTTTAAGATTTTCAGGTGAGCCAGCGCCCGGATCGCGGGTGACAGGCCCATAAACCTCGTAAAACAAAGCCCACTGCTCTCACAGTGGGCTTGTTGGACCAGTAACGCCTGGCTTACTGAGGGGAAACTTCGGTTTTTGGTTTACCGAAGTGCCATTCGTAGACTACGAACTTGAAGTCCTTCAGGTCGCCCTTGGCGTCGAAGCTCAGGTCGCCGGTTGGGGTCTTGAAGGTGCCGGCGTGGATGGCAGCCGCCACTTTGGCGGTGTCTTCGCTTTTCGCGGCAGCGATACCGCCGGCGATCACTTCAACAGCCGAGTAGGCCGGGAACACGAACGGACCGGTTGGGTCCTGCTTGTTCTTGGTGAACTCTTCAACGATGGCCTTGTTGGCCGGGTCGGTGTCGAAAGATTTCGGCAGGGTCACCAGCAGGCCTTCGGAAGCGCCCTGGGCAATTTGCGAGATGGAGTCGTTACCGACACCTTCAGGGCCCATGAACTTGGCGTTCACGCCTTTTTCCTTGGCCTGGCGCAGGATCAGGCCCAGCTCTGGGTGGTAGCCGCCGTAGTAGACGAAGTCGACGTTGGCTTGCTTGAGCTTCTGGATCAGCGAGCCGAAGTCTTTGTCGCCCGCGTTGATGCCTTCGAACAGGGCGACTTTCACGCCTTTTTTCTCGAGGGTCTGTTTAACGGCGGTGGCGATACCTTCACCGTACTGCTGTTTGTCGTGGATAACAGCAACGACTTTCGGCTTCACGTGGTCGGCGATGTAGTTGCCGGCCGCTGGGCCTTGAGCACTGTCCAGACCGATGGTGCGGAACACCAGCTTGTAGCCACGGGAAGTGATTTCCGGGCTGGTGGCAGCCGGGGTGATCATGATCACGCCTTCGTCTTCATAGATGTCGGACGCTGGCTGAGTGGAGCTGGAGCAGAGGTGACCGACTACGTACTTGACGCCGTCGTTGACCACTTTGTTCGCTACGGCAACGGCTTGTTTTGGATCGCACGCATCGTCGTATTCTTTCGCTTCAAGCATTTTGCCGTCGACACCGCCTTTGGCGTTGATGTCGGCGATTGCCTGCTTGGCACCCATGAATTGCATGTCGCCGTATTGCGTCACTGGACCTGTCTTAGGCCCGGCGATACCGATCTTGATGGTGTCGGCTGCGAACGAATGGCCGGCAACCCCAGCCAGGACCATAGCGGCAAACAGTTTGGAAATCTGCTTAGTAGCCTTATTCATAGTGCTCCACTCTTACTGTTGTATTTTTTATAGTTCTAGCGGCCTTGTGAGCTGCAGAACCGGATCAGATATCGCGGATATCCCCCCGGCATTGCCCTGGCAACTGTACCGGTACAGTGTAGAGCGCCGGTTGATCGCTTGAAAAGCTGGCTGCTGGGGGCAAACCCTGGGTGTGTCGCTTTAATGAAAGAAAAAGACAGAATTGCGGCGGGCTGATGCCAGAGTTTCAGGCAATCCTTGGCTTTCCTGACACTTTCGTTCGGTGCCTCATTTGCAACTGGGTTTTTCTGCCTGACGCCTGACGCTATGATTGCGCCGATTTTTTATTCAGGTGAATTCCCATGACGCAAGAACCTAGCACCCTCTATGCCAAGCTGCTCGGTGAAACCGCCGAAATTTCCTGGAAGGAGCTTGAACCGTTCTTTGCCAAGGGTGCCCTATTGTGGGTCGACGCCGGCCTGGATTTGATCGAAGCGGCCGAAGGAATGGCCGAAGATAACCGCGACAAAGTCGCTGGTTGGCTGGCTGCGGGCAGCCTTGGCGAAGTGTCTGCGACGCGGGCGCTGGACTTGGTTGAACGTGACCCGAGCCTGTGGGCGGTGGTGGTTTCGCCGTGGATACTGATCCAGGAAAGGGCGGCGCAAGAAAGTCCTGCACTATAAAGGTGCGCTTTTTTTCGCCGCTCAAGTGTGTAGCGGAGTAACCGCTGACGCGGTGATGGCATCTTGCCGTAGAGAAAGGTCACAGGTGACGGTGACGTAAGCGTCACGGGAACAGTTTTAAAGTGGGCGAAACATTAGGGGAATTGTTTCCGGGTGTGGCAAAGCCGCAGATCGTGGGAACGATCAACCCTGACTTTTCAAGAGGAGTACCTGCCGTACTCCGATGGCTTGGCCGTTCGTCGGCGTTCATCCAAGTAGATGATGGCTAAATCCCAACGATTCGACGTCAGCGAATGGGCCTGACAATCGACGGCGGGCCGATGCGGCCTGCACCGGGGTCTTTCGGCACGAGGGCATCCTTATTGCCCTCGACGCTGAATGGGTAGAGCGGGTTGCGCATCTGGATGCCCTGGATCACACCCACCACATCGCTCAAAGGCACCGCCGGGCTGAGCAGGTAACCCTGGATAAAGTCGCAGCCGTGCTTGAGCAGCAGTTCAAATTGCGCCTGGGTTTCCACGCCTTCGGTAATCACCTGCAAGTGCAGGGTGTGGGCCATGCCGATGATTGCCTGGACGATCTCGACATCGGTGGTGGACTTGGGGATGTCCTGGATAAATGACCGGTCGATCTTCAAGGTATTGAGCGGCAGGCGCTTGAGGTAGGCCAGGGAGGAATAACCGGTGCCGAAATCATCAATGGCCAGCGAAACGCCCAGGGCACGGATCTGGCGCAACAGCGCCAGGGTGCTGCTGATATTGCCCATCAGCGCGTTTTCGGTGACTTCCAGTTCCAGGCGGCTGGCGGCGATCCCGGCAAAACGCAGGGCGGCTTCGATCTCATCGGCCAGCTCGTCACGGGCCAGGTTCAAGGCCGAGCAGTTCACGGCCATGGTCAGCTCGGGGTAACCGCGGTCAGACAGCAGGCTCAAATCGTGACAGGCCTGACGCAATACCCAGTGGTCGAGCTCGGCAATCAACCCGTTGTTTTCAGCGATGCCGATAAACCGGTCCGGTGCCAGCAACCCATGTTGCGGGTGTTGCCAGCGCACCAGTGCTTCCAGGCGGGTGACCTTGCCCAGCTTCATGTCGAAGATCGGCTGGTAGAACAGCACCAGTTCATTGCGGCCGCGTAGCGCGGCGCGCAGCTCCTCCTCCAGTTGCAGTTCAAGGAAGGCGCGGGTTTTAAGGTTGGAGCTGAAGAAGTTCAGGCTGTTGCGCCCAGCGTCCTTGGACTGGTACAGCGCCAAGTCAGCGGTCTTAAGCAACTCTTCGCAGGTCAGCCCGTCATCGGGAAACAGGCTGATGCCAATGCTGGTGGTCATCACCATGCGCCGACCAGCCAGTTCGATCGGTTCTTTCATCTTCAGCATAATGCGCTGGGCCAGATGCCGCGCTTCGTCGCGATGGTGAATGTTGATCAGGATGCAGAACTCGTCGCCGCCAAACCGCGCGACCACATCGTCATGGCTGCGTACCGACCCCTTGATATGCCCGGCCAGCACGGTGAGCAGTTGGTCGCCGGCATCGTGGCCGAGGCTGTCATTGATGCGCTTGAAGTGGTCGATATCGAGGAAGATCACCGCCATCATGCCGTTTCTGGCGGTTTTTTCCGCGACCTTCTCGGCAAAGATCTGGTTAAAGCCGCGACGGTTGAGCAGGCTGGTCAACGCATCGAAGTGCGCCACTTGTTGCAGCGAAGCGCGGGCTTGGTCCAGCTCGCTGAGCAGGGCATTGACCCGGCGCAGGTCGCGCTCCTTGTGCTGCAGTTTTTTGTCGGCGAGGGCGGCGCTGACGCTGCTGCCGATCACCAACAGGGTGATCACGGCCACCGACAGGCCCAGTTGAATCGGGTTGTTATCCAGTGGCAACGACAGGTCAGCACCGGCCGGCACCAGCATTTGCATGGCCGCCATGCCGGTAAAGTGCATGCTCAGGATGCCGGCGCCCAGCACCAGGCTGGCGGCGTATTTGAGCAGTTGATGGAACACGCCGGCGCCGGTGCGCAGGTAGCTCGACAGCAGCAGCGCGGCCAGGCTGGCGCCGATGGCAATGGCCACCGAGGCCATGAACAGGTCGGTTGCGAAGTACACATCGGCCTGGGAGCGCATGGCCGACATGCCGACGTAATGCATCAGCGCGATACCCAGGCCCATCCAAATCGACGCGAGCAAATATTGATGGAATCGCAGGCGGGTGTGACTCAGGGTTTGCATGGCGAACAGCGAAGCGATCAAGGCGATCACCAGCGAGGCGAACGTCATGCGCAATTCATAATGAATGGCGATAGGTGCCTGGAAGGCCAGCATGCTGATGAAGTGCGTCGACCAGATGCCACCTGCCAGGCAACCCGCTCCCAGCCAGCGCCAATGGCGGCGGGCGGTAGGGTCGTCGACATGGCCGACGCGCTCGGCCATGTCCAGCGTGCCGAAGCCGGCCGCGCAAGCAACCAGATACGCCAGTAGCACCAGGAATGGGTTATGACTGCAATTGAGTAATAAATGCCCGTTCTCTGGCAGGTCGGTAAAAAAATGCAGACCCAGCCATTCCATAGCAAGCCCCGTCATAGCGTCACGTCACAGCCTACGGCGATGACCTATGAAGTCGAGTATAGAAGCCTCGCGGGATTTGCCAGCGATAATGGCACTTTGCTCTCAACCATTTTGGCATGCCCGTCATAGCGTTTGATGCTAAGCGCTGATCGGCAGGTCCAGTTCAAAAGGTGCCTCTAACGGCGGCAGGCCAAAGGCGGCGCGGGCGGTATCGCAATCGACGTTGTGTTCGCCCTGGCTCCATGACGCGTCGAACTCCCGGCAGGGGCTCGAACGTTGTTCATAGATGGTGCAACGGGTGCCCTTGCCGACTTCACCCTCAAGGCTGCAACACCGGGCAGGTTTCTGGTCGGTCCCGATCATCGCCACGCGCGTGGGGTTGATCTGCACCACCAGGTCATCGGGCACTGTGCCACCCGATGAGGCGCACTCACCCCAGAAGAAAGACACACGAAAGTGTGAACAGCAGGCACCGCAACTCAGACACGGACTGGCTTCGGACATGGGCGTCATCGATAAGAAAAGTAGGATTGGGGTGTGACGGAAGGCTCGCCATTCTATCCGTGCCATGGCGGTTGGGAAGGGGGGCGCGAACTTATATTTTCGTAGGGAAAGTCCCGCGGTTACGGGTGAAATCATGCCCTATCAGCTTTACGAATCATTACAGACAAGCGTCCCCGGCCTGATTATGTTGCAGGTACCGGGCAGGATGCATCGGGCATCGCAGCTCTCATAACAATAAAAGAGACGGACCCATGCAGAACTCGACCCAAGCGGCGAATGCCTGGCGCATTCTGTTCCTGCTGTTCCTCGCCAACCTGTTCAATTTCTTCGACCGCACCATCCCCGCCATCATCATCGAGCCAATCCGCATGGAATGGCATCTGAGCGACTTCCAGCTCGGTATCATCGGCACCGCCTTCACCATCGTCTACGCCATCGCCGGCCTGCCGCTCGGGCGCCTGGCCGATACCGGTTCACGCAGCAAACTGATGGGCTGGGGCCTGTTTGCCTGGAGCGGGCTGACGGCGGTCAACGGCATGGTCGGCAGCTTCTGGACCTTTTTGCTGGTGCGCATGGGCATCGGCATCGGTGAAGCCAGCTATGCGCCGGCGGCTAATTCGCTGATCGGCGACCTGTTTCCCGCCCACCGCCGCGCCCGGGCCATGGGCATTTTCATGCTGGGCTTGCCGTTGGGCCTGCTGCTGGCGTTCTTCACCATTGGCGCGATGGTCAAGGCGTTCGACAGCTGGCGCGCACCGTTCTTTATCGCCGCCGTACCGGGGCTGATCCTCGCGATCTTCATGTTCTATATCAAGGAACCCAAGCGCGGCGCGGCGGAAACCGTGCAAGTCTCCCAGGAGCGCGTCGACCGTCCGATTCGTCGTGTCCTGGCAGTACCGACCTTCCTGTGGCTGGTGCTGGCCGGGTTGTGCTTTAACTTCGCCACCTATGCGTGCAACTCGTTCCTGGTGCCGATGTTGCAGCGCTATTTCCTGATGCCGTTGCAGGACGCCGCGGTGGCCACCGGCGTAATTGTCGGCATCACCGGGCTGGTGGGCCTGACCCTGGGCGGTTGGATTGCCGACAAGATCCATCAGCGGGTCGCCAACGGCCGGCTGCTGTTTGCCGCGTGCAGCCTGATTATCTCGACCATCACCACTGCCTGGGCCTTGCATGCCGGGCGCATTGAGATTGGCGTGTTTGTGGCGCTGTTCAGTGTGGGCTGGTTGTTTGCCTATAACTTCTACACCTGCGTGTACACGGCGATCCAGGACGTGGTTGAGCCGCGCCTGCGTGCCACGGCGATGGCGCTGTTTTTTGCCGGCTTGTACTTGCTCGGCGGTGGCATGGGGCCGGTGGTGGTGGGTGGCCTGTCTGATCATTTTGCCCATTCGGCAATGTATGCCGATGGCGCCTCGCAGATGACCGAGGCGTATAAAGCGGTGGGGTTGCACGACGCTATGTACCTGATTCCGGTGGCGCTGTTCTTGACCATGCTGTTTCTGTTCCAGGCCTCGCGCAGTTTTGTGCGCGATGCCAAGAAGATGAAGGATGGGCTGGGGGCGGTGGAGGTGCCGGCTGGGGCGGCGACAGCATGAGACCGAGGTGACGCCATCGCAGGCAAGCGAGCTCCCACATTTGAAGGTATTCACACATCAAAATGTGGTAGCTGGCTTGCCTGCGATGAGGCCCTCCAGGCCAATAAAAAAGGCCCGCAATGCGCGGGCCTTCTTTTTTAGCAGGGCAGGGCGGTTATCAACCCGCTACCAACACCCGAATTGCTTCCAACCGCAGCGCCGCCTTGTCGAGCATGGCCAGGCCTTGCTCGCGCTGGTTGCGCAGCGCCACCAGCTCGCTGTCGCGCACGGTCGGGTTGACCGCTTGCAACGCGGTCAGGCGCGCCAGCTCTTCGTCGGTGTCGGCTGCCAGACGACGTTTGGCCTCGGTCACACGCTCGGCGTGGCGCGGGGTGATCTTCTCTTCGCCGGCATTGATGCGTGGCGTGAGTTGATCGCGCTGGGCCTGCACGAACTTGTTGGCGCTGGCGCGTGGCACGCTTTCCAGCTGGTCATTGAGGGTTTCAAACGACACACGACCGGACAGGTCATTGCCGTTGGTGTCCAGCAGGCAGCGCAGCGCCGCCGGCGGCAAGTAACGACCCAGTTGCAGCGAGCGCGGTGCCACCACTTCGCTGACGTAGAGCAGTTCGAGCAACACGGTGCCCGGCTTGAGCGCCTTGTTCTTGATCAGCGCCACGGCGGTGTTGCCCATCGAGCCGGACAGCACCAGGTCCATGCCGCCTTGCACCATCGGGTGTTCCCACGTGATGAACTGCATGTCTTCACGCGACAGCGCCTGGTTGCGGTCGTAGGTGATGGTCACCCCTTCGTCGTCGCCCAGGGGGAAGCTGGCGTCGAGCATTTTTTCGCTGGGCTTGAGGATCAGTGCGTTTTCCGAATGGTCTTCGCTGTCGATGCCGAAGGCGTCGAACAGGGTTTCCATGTAGATCGGCAGGGCGAACTGGTCGTCTTGCTCAAGAATGTCTTCCACCAGCGCATCGCCTTCACCCGCGCCGCCGGAGTTGAGCTCCAGCAAGCGGTCGCGACCGGTGTGCAGTTCCTGTTCCAGGCGCTCGCGCTCGGCACGGGCTTCGTCGATCAGGGCTTGCCACTCGCCGTCGTCGGCGTTTTCCAGCAGCGGCAGCAGGCGCGGGCCGAACTGATGCTGCAAGGCGTTGCCGGTCGGGCAGGTGTTGAGGAACGCGTTCAGCGCTTCGTGGTACCACTGGAACAGGCGCTCTTGCGGGCTGGTTTCCAGGTACGGCACGTGCAGTTCGATCACATGCTTCTGGCCGATCCGGTCCAGACGGCCGATCCGCTGTTCCAGCAGGTCGGGGTGCGACGGCAGGTCGAACAGCACCAAGTGGTGGGAGAACTGGAAGTTGCGGCCTTCACTGCCGATTTCCGAGCAGATCAGCACCTGGGCGCCGAACTCTTCGTCTGCGAAGTAGGCAGCGGCGCGGTCACGCTCGAGGATGTTCATGCCCTCGTGGAACACCGTGGCCGGGATGCCGGAGCGCACGCGCAGGGCGTCTTCCAAATCCATGGCGGTTTCGGCGTGGGCGCAGATCACCAGCACTTTGGTGCGCTTGAGCATTTTCAGCTGGTCGATCAGCCACTCGACGCGCGGGTCGAAACGCCACCAGCGGTTTTCTTCTTCTACATCCGGCTGCGACTGGAAGCTGACTTCCGGGTACAGCTCGGCGTGTTCGCCCAGCGGCAGTTCGAGGTACTCGTCCGGGTTCGGCAGCGGGTAAGCGTGCAGCTTGCGCTCCGGGAAACCCTGCACGGCGGCGCGGGTGTTACGGAACAGTACGCGGCCGGTGCCGTGGCGGTCGAGCAGCTCACGCACCAGGCGCGCGCTGGCTTCGGTGTCGCCATCGTTGACGGCGGTGAGCAATGCTTCACCTTCGTTACCGAGGAAACCCTGAATGGTCTTGTGCGCTTTTGGCGACAGGCGGCCCTTGTCCAGCAGCTCCTGTACGGCTTCGGCCACCGGGCGGTAGTTCTCGCTTTCGGCGCGGAAGGCGTGCAGGTCGTGGAAGCGGTTCGGGTCCAACAGGCGCAGGCGCGCGAAGTGGCTGTCCTGGCCCAGTTGTTCCGGGGTGGCGGTCAGCAGCAGCACGCCTGGGATCACTTCGGCCAGTTGCTCGACCAGCGCGTATTCCGGGCTGGCTTTTTCTTCATGCCACACCAGGTGGTGGGCTTCGTCGACCACCAGCAGGTCCCAGCCGGCGGCGAACAGCGCGTCCTGGGCCTTCTCGTCATCCACCAGCCATTCCAGAGCCACCAGCGCCAGCTGGGTGTCTTCGAACGGGTTGGTGGCATCGCTTTCGATAAAACGTTCTTCGTCGAACAGCGCAACCTGCAGGTTGAAACGGCGGCGCATTTCCACCAGCCACTGGTGCTGGAGGTTTTCCGGCACCAGGATCAGCACGCGGTTGGCGCGGCCCGACAGCAGCTGGCGATGGATCACAAGGCCGGCTTCGATGGTCTTGCCCAGGCCCACTTCGTCGGCCAGCAATACCCGTGGCGCGATACGGTCAGCGACTTCACGGGCAATGTGCAGTTGGTGAGCAATAGGTTGCGCACGCACGCCGCCCAGGCCCCACAACGAGGACTGCAACTGACGGCTGGTGTGTTCCAGCGTGTGGTAGCGCAGCGAGAACCAGGCCAGCGGGTCGATCTGCCCGGCGAACAGACGGTCGCTGGCCAGGCGGAACTGGATAAAGTTCGACAGTTGGGTTTCCGGCAGGGTGACCTGCTCGTTCTGCCCGTTAAGGCCGTGGTAGACCAGCAGGCCATCGACGTCGTCGACTTCCTGTACGGTCATTTTCCAGCCTTCGAAATGGGTGATGCTGTCACCCGGCGAAAACCTCACACGAGTGAGGGGCGCATTCCGTAGCGCATACTGACGAGTGTCGCCAGTGGCCGGATAGAGCACGGTCAACAAGCGCCCGTCCTGTGCCAGAACGGTGCCTAACCCCAGCTCTGCTTCGCTGTCACTAATCCAGCGTTGCCCCGGTTGATACTGCTGCGCCATGCTGCCTGACTCCCGCCGTGAAAAAGCCGACTATTCTAACGGAACACGGCTTCCAGACCAAAAGGAATAGGTGCAGCTTCAAGCTTTAAGCTACAAGCGGCAAGAAAAAGGGCGATAGGTTCGTCGGATAGATGACGATTGGTTCACAAGTTGGGGGCTTGGCACTCAAGTCGCCCCTCCCGCAGCCGACAGTCTGCGTAATAGGAGACTAAAAACCATGCTGCCACCCATACTGCCCTTGAGTGTTGTGCCGGTCACGTCGCAACTTGATCCGGTGCGCCAGAAGCCGGACATCCCGCCCGTGGTGCCCGTGCAGGCCGGCTCCAACGAAAGCACCATCGACTTGAAAAAGGGCGATGCCGAGCAGTCGACCCTGCTGTTGCGCGAAGAACAACGCCGTCAGCAAGAGCAACAGAAACGCCAGCGCGAAGCGGACGCAGACCCCGAGGCGCATCTGGCGGTCCCCGGCGATGAGCTCAATGCCGACAACACCGTGCCGGTGGTGCCGCTGATCGAAGATGCACCGCGCCAAGGGCTATGGGTGGACGTCGAGGTTTAATCGCGCAATTCGCGCAGCGCGTCGATCAGCAACTCGATGTCATGCTCGGTGTTGAGCGGGCTGACGGAAACCCGCGCGATGCTTGTAAGCCCCCGCGCCTGCATATCCAGTGGCGTGTAGGCCACGCCGTTGGCGCCGATGTTGATGCGCTTCAGTCCCAGCCGACGTTTGAGTTCAAACGCCTCCCAGCCGGCGAGGTTGAAGGCGATCAGGCCGGAGTGCGCCGTGCCCAGATCGTGCAGGGAAACGCCCGGCATCTGACGCAGCGCGTCGCGGATTTGTCCGCTGAGCTGTAAGACCCTTGCCCACGTCTGCTCCACGCCCAGTCGGTTCACTTCCTGCAACGCATTGCCCAAGCCCGCCAATAAGGCGTAGGACACTTCGCTGGTTTCAAAGCGGCGGGCATCGTTACGCAGGTCGAACCCTTCCGCGGTCCAGGGCGCCGAGAACACATCGCGCTGGGCGGGGTTCAGGTGTTGCAGAAAGTCCGGCCGCACATACAACAGCGCCGTGCCACGCGGCCCGCGCAGGTGTTTGCGCCCGGCGGACTTGAGTACGTCGCAGTGCAACGCCTGCACATCCACCGGCAACTGGCCGACCGCTTGGCCGGCGTCGATGAAGTAGGGGATTGCGTGGCGCCTGGCCACTTCGCCAATGGCCTGGGCCGGGTTGATCAGGCCGCCATTGGCCGGCAGCCAGGTCAGGTCGATCAGCTTGACCTTGGCATCAATCATCGCTTCCAGCGCCAGCGGACAGACTGCGCCGGTTGCATCGCAGGGAATGACCTCCACGTGTGCACCCGCTTGCACGGCCAACTGCATACTCGCCAGGTTGCCGCCCCATTCATGGCGGCCCACCAGGATGCGGTCGCCCGGCTGCCATGGCCCCAAGGCCTGGAACGCCATGCTCCAGGCGGTTGAGCCGCTGCTGGCAAAGGCCATCGAGAAGGCGGGCGCATTGAGCAATTGCGCGGCTGCGCGCCGGGCTTTTTCCACCAGGATTGCGCCATGCTCGCCGGCTTCCATCGGGCCATCGCGGGCTTCGCGCTGCAACTGGTCGAAGATCGCGTCGAGGGTGGCTTGGCTCGGCAGCGAGGCACCGGCATGGTTGAAGTGCACGATGCCCGATTGGCAGCCGGGTGTGGCATCGCGCAGGTGCTGGACTTGCAGCGGGCTCACGGCTGCAGCTCGAAAATCGCGTCCACCTCCACGGCGACGCCGGCGGGCAGGCTCGACACGCCGACGGCGGTGCGCACATGCCGGCCTTTGTCGCCCAAGGCATTCACCACCAGGTTGGATGCGCCATTGGCAACCCCGCTTTGGCGCGTGAAATCGCCGCTGCTGGCGATGAACACACCCAAACGGATAATGCGCACCACGCGCGACAGGTCATCGCCGACGGCAGCGCTTAACTGGCCGAGCAAACCCAACGCCGCCAGTTCTGCCGCCTGGGCACCTTCTTCATCGCTGAGGGATTCGCCCAGCCGGCCGATGTAGGCGGGTTTGCCGTCGAGCATAGGAATTTGCCCGGAGATAAACAGCTGGTTCTGGCTGGTGACGTGGTTGATGTAATTGGCTGCGGGTTGGCTGGGAGTTGGCAGCGTCAGGCCAAAGGCGTGTACGCGTTGGCGGATGGAGTCGCTCATGTTGAATCCTCTTGGGTGAAGAGGGGTGAGCATGTTGGACGCAGTGAGGGGCGACAAACGGATAGATCTCACGCGACGTATCGAAATAACTCAAGTGTCGCAGCACGCTTCCTTTAGCCAGGCGCTGAAACATTCGACGGCTTCGCTGGCCGGGCCTTGGGCGGCGATCAGCCAGTAGCCGATTTCGCTGTGGTAGGGCGGCCAGTCGAATGCTTCTACCAGGCTGCCGTCCTGGAGCCTGCGCGCGATCAGACGATGACGGCCCATGGCGATGCCTTGGCCAGCCACGGCGGCTTCGACCACGATGTTGTAATCGTGCAGCAGCACGCGCGGATGGTGGTCAAGGTTGACCTGATAGTGCGCCGACCAATCCGTCCACTCGAAAGGGCGGTGCGAGGTGGCCATCAACAAGGGCGCGTTGTGCAGTTGGCTGGCCTTGAAGGCCGGGCTGCACACCGGTGAAATGACTTCCGCCATCAAGCGCGTGGCCTGCACATCGGGCCAATCGCCCTTGCCATAACGAATGGCCAGGTCGACCTCGGCGGCGGCGACGTTTGCCAATTGAATCGCCGGCAGCAGTTCCACTTGGATATGCGGATAACGGTTGAGAAACCCGGCCAGGCGTGGGGCCAGCCACAGGGTGGCAAACGAGGCGAGCAGGCCCACGCGCAGAACTGTGGTCGTGGGGGCGACTTTCTGCGCGCGGGTGGCGGCGGCAATCATGTCGAGGGCCGGGCGAATTTCGTCGTAGTAATGTTGGCCGTCGGCGGTCAGATCAATCGCGCGGGTGCGTCGGATAAACAGTGGTTTGCCCAGATACTGTTCGAGCTTTTGCACTTGGTGGCTGAGTGCGCTCTGGGTTACCGACAACTCATTGGCGGCCTTGATAAAACTCAAGTGCCGCGCCACCGCCTCAAAAGCGCGCAGGGCCAGCAGCGGCGGAAGGTCATTGTGCAGTGCCAACTGAGTGCGCCTACAGGGTAAGTTGGAAAGTGTCGATTTTGGGCGATGTGCTTCCTTTTGTCGCCCGCAGATTCTTCTGTCGTAGTTTGGGGATATGCCCTACATCTCCCCGGGCAGCTGTACGCAAAGCTCTGTGTCTTTTTCGAGACGGTAGAGCGATGAAAAACCCTATAAAGGCCAATGTGATCGGGTTGGCTGTTTCAATGGGCCTTTGCGCGGGCGCAGCAGCGAATGAGTCACCGCTGGTCGGGGCCTGGAAGCTGGTCGGCTATCAGGTCGAGTCCCAGGATACCCGTGAGAAAATCCCGGCAATGGGCAGCCGTCCTTCCGGGCGCGTTATTTTTACCGCGGATCATCGAGTGGCTTTCGTGTTGACCGGTGAGGGAAGAAAAGCCGGCGCTTCCGACGCTGAAAAATCAGTGCTGTTGAATACGCTGGTGGCTTATACCGGTATTGAGCGGGTCGAGGGCAATCAATGGTGCACAGAGGTTGATTCTGCCTGGAATCCGGCGTGGGTGGGGACGGTGCAATGCCGTGATTTTCAGGTCAGGGGCAACACGCTGGAAGTACTGACGCCCTGGCGCCAAATGCCGAATTGGCCGGGGACTACGCGTTCCATCATTACGTTTGAGCGGGATAAATAAGCGCCAGGAGAGGGAAGTACAAGGATTTTCACCCTGGTATTTGCCGTCGAGCGGGAGAGGCCGCATTATTGAGCCATTCCCGCCACGACGTATGCCCAGCCATGAGTGATGACGACAAGCTGATTGACCTGAATGCCGAACGCGCCAAGCGTGTGCATGACCTGAATGACAAGCGCCTGAACGAAGTGCGCCAGGCGTTTGAACAGGCGATGCCTTTAGGCAAAGCCAAGAAGAAGTCGAAGAACAAACCGAAAAAGCGTTGAAACAACCTGCATCTGTTGATGCAGGTCAGTTATTGCCCTTCTTTACGCCCCGTTGCGGGCGACATTGATCCCCGTCAATTTTCCAATCCGCCTTCTCCATTAACTTAGCCCTATCGCAACAGGGCATGAGCAGGAGGCCGGTCATGTTTTTCGATAATGTGGTATTTGCCGGGGTGCTGACTGTCAGCCTCATGGTGCTGTTTTTTGTAGGGTTCGGGATTTTTATCTGGAAGGACGCTAATAAGCGTAAAGAACCGTAAGTTCTTCCGGGTTACATGAGCACGCAAGGCATTTTGGGCGACTTCGGTCGCCCTTTTTTTTGCCCGCTATTTAATGTGTTGTGCAGATAATCACGCGGAGCGTGGGAACGATCTGTGGAGATAAAAAAAGGCGCGATCCCCATCAGGATCGCGCCTTATTTTTAGAGCCGCAGCCTATCAGCTGCCCAATGCCTTGGACGCCAGCCAGAACAACCCGGCCGACAGGCCTACGGTTGCCGGCAAGGTCAACACCCAGGCCATCAGGATGGTCTTCACCGTGCCACCTTGCAGCCCGCTTTTGTTGGCGACCATGGTGCCGGCCACGCCGGACGACAACACGTGGGTAGTCGACACCGGCAGGCTGAAGATGTTGGCCAGGCCAATCATGCTCGCCGTGGTGATTTGCGCCGACATGCCTTGGGCATAGGTCATGCCTTGCTTGCCGATCTTCTCACCGATGGTCAGTACCACACGCTTCCAGCCCACCATGGTGCCCAGGCCCAGGGCCAGTGCGACGGCGAGGATCACCCAGAACGGGGCGTATTCGGTGGTGGCGGTCAAGTCTTTGCGCAGCTTGTCCAGGTCGGACTTCTCACGCGCATCCAGGCCCGGCAGCTTGCCGACTTTCTTCGCGGTGTCGTCCAGGCACAGCAGGTAGCGGCGCACTTCAATGCGGTGCTCGGCAGTCAGCGAGTGGTAATCGGAAACGCCTTTCAGGGTGTCCATCAACGCATTGATGGTCGGTTCGGTCTGCTGCGGGTTGCACTGGAACTTGCCCGGCAGGTCGTCCTTGACGCTTTTGCCCAGTGCCAGGAACTCACCGAGGGTGGTGTTATTGCGCTCGTAGAACTGGCTCAAGTGCACAGTAGCGTCGCGAGTACGTTCAATCTGGTAGGTGGTGCTGCCCAGGTCGAGTACGAACTGCGCCGGTACGATACCGATGAGCACCAGCATGATCAGGCCGATGCCCTTCTGGCCATCGTTGGAGCCGTGCACGAAGCTCACGGCCATGGCCGAGATCACCAGTACCAGACGGTTCCAGAACGGTGGGTGCTTCTTGTCGTCAAGCTTGCGGCGCTGGTCCGGGGTCTTGTGCATTTTCGACAGTGGGCGCCACCATTTCAAGCCGATCAGCACCAAGGCTGCGACCAGGAAACCGGCCATCGGCGAGAACACCAGGGAAGCGCCGATATCGATAGCTTTCTGCCAGTTCACACCGTCAGCCAGGGGGATGTCGTTGATCAGGGCATTGGCCAGGCCGACACCGAGGATCGAGCCGATCAAGGTGTGGGAGCTGGAGGCCGGGATACCGAAGTACCAGGTGCCCAGGTTCCAGGTGATTGCCGCTGCCAATAAAGAGAAGACCATTGCCAGGCCATGGCCGGTGTTCACATTGATCAGCAACTCCACCGGCAGCAAGTGCACGATGGCGTAGGCGACACCCACACCACCGAGCAACACGCCGAGGAAGTTGAACACCCCGGAGAAGAACACGGCCAGGTGCGGCGGCATGGCTTTGGTGTAGATGACTGTGGCCACCGCGTTAGCGGTGTCATGAAAGCCATTGATGAACTCGAAGGCGAGGACAAAGGCCAGGGCGAGCAACAGGCTCACTAGAACCCAAGCATCCAGTCCGCTGAATAAATCGATCATGAAGGTTTTCTGACCCGGTCGTAAGGGGGCGCGATTATGCCAGAAAACCTCAGTAATCGATGCATTAGCTGCTCATCGGTAACAATCTTCACTGAAAAAACACCGGGCGACGCGGCGCATCCCAGGGTTTTCGGGGCTTTGGCAAGTCTTTGATTTATAAAGTGCGGGGCTGAAAAGACACGGATTGGTCATGCAAACGTCATGTCTGAAACATTTGTATGAAATTTCGTTGGCAGCAGCAGGACGCTGACCAATGGTGAGTCAATGCGCCGTGCCCTCCGCTGGCGGTGAGCCAGCAGAGACAGCAAAACCCTGGAAACTCTGAGCGAAGGGCTTATGGCTCTTCGGTTTTGAGTTCCTGTTCAATCTTTTGAATTTCCTGGGCAAATGCCTGATCCAGCAAACTGGCCCGTTTGCGCCAGGGTTTGCGCTCGGGTTCAGGTTGCGCGGCGTAGGTGGTGACTTCCCCGCCGTAAACGTCCTTGTAACGTTGTTCCTGGCGCTCAAGTTCCGCGCGCAGTTCGTCTTTCGTCACAGTGTTACCTAATTAAGTTGAGTGTATTGACGGTGCAGCGTCATGCCTGAAAGTCGTCCTCGGGTTATTTGAAATTGAACAGTAAAACCATTCAAGTTTGAAAAGGACCAAAGGGCAGATCTTATAAACAGGTATGTGTGACCGGTGATGCCTGCAATGCGCATCGCCTGGTGAGCTCCACTCCCGATGATAATGAAATCGGGCTGACCTCTGCACAAGCTGCATTATAGCGGCGCATTTGAATAAAACTATCAGCATTAAGTTAAAAAGCGTCAACTTCGTGTGAGGCTTTTGTTACATGGCGATGTGAGTCCTTCGCCCGTTGTGCGCACAACTGTAGTGGTCCACGCGGCTGTCGGGTTCCACCAAGAGAATTGCGATAATCGCATGAGTGTCCGATAATCGCCCAATGTTGCGGGCGCCGCCTTGTACATCCCGACTGGTGCGGCTTGTAATGGCGGCCAACCCTTCCAGCGGTTGAAAACAAGAGAAAGGACCCTTGAAATGAACGATCAATTGCGCAACTCCTTCGCGTCAGTGGCGCCGCCGATCGTGGCTTCACCGGCCAAGCGTATCCAGGCGTTTACCGGTGATCCGGACTTCATGACCTCCCTGGCCCGAGGCCTGGCGGTGGTGCAGGCGTTTCAGGAGCGCAAGCGCCACCTGACCATCGCCCAGATCAGCCATCGCACCGAAATCCCGCGCGCCGCCGTGCGCCGTTGCCTGCACACCTTGATCAAACTCGGGTATGCCACCACCGATGGGCGCACCTATTCACTGCTGCCCAAAGTCCTGACCCTGGGGCATGCCTATTTGTCCTCCACGCCATTGGCCGTATCGGCCCAGCCGTACCTGGACCGTATGAGCGAGCAATTGCACGAAGCCTGCAACATGGCGACCCTGGAAGGCGACGACATCCTTTATATCGCCCGCTCGGCCACCACCCAGCGCCTGATCTCGGTGGACCTGTCGGTGGGCGGGCGCTTGCCGGCGTATTGCACATCGATGGGGCGCATCCTCCTGGCGGCGCTGGACGATGCTTCGCTCAAGGACTATCTCGACCACGCCGACCTGCAGACCAAGACCAGCCGCACCCTGACCACCCCCGAAGCCTTGTTCGAATGCCTGCAACAAGTGCGTCAACAAGGCTGGTGCATCGTCGATCAGGAGCTGGAACAGGGCCTGCGCTCCATCGCCGTGCCGGTGTACGACGCGTCCGGCCAGGTGTTGGCCGCGCTCAATGTCAGCACCCACGCCGGGCGCGTCAGCCGCAGCGAGCTGGAGCAGCGTTTCCTGCCGAGCATGCTCAGCGCCAGCCGCGAGCTGAGTGCGCAACTGTTTGCCTAAGTGTTCGGTGACCGCACAGATCCCGGCTTGATCAATTGACGCTGTTTCCCCCGACTTATTACTGTGCGGCAGCGCTCTGAAGAGCCGCCCAATAATAATGACGACCGCAGGTCGTTAGCCCGCCATCGGTGTGGAATAAAAATAATGAATCAGCCTTCTGTCGGTACCACCCTGGACGTGCAGTCCTTTATCAACGCCCAGCCACTGTCGCGCTACCAGTGGCGCGTGGTGATCCTGTGTTTCCTGATTGTCTTCCTCGATGGCCTCGACACCGCCGCCATGGGCTTTATTGCGCCTGCGCTGTCCCAGGACTGGGGCATCGACCGCGCCAGCCTCGGCCCGGTAATGAGCGCCGCGCTGATCGGCATGGTCTTCGGCGCACTCGGTTCCGGCCCGCTGGCGGACCGTTTCGGGCGCAAAGTGGTGCTGGTGAGTGCAGTGTTGGTGTTTGGCGCATTCAGCCTGGCCTCGGCCTACAGCACCAACGTCGACCAACTGCTGGTGCTGCGCTTTCTGACCGGGCTGGGCCTGGGCGCGGGAATGCCGAACGCCACGACGCTGCTGTCCGAATACACCCCCGAGCGCCACAAATCGTTGCTGGTGACCAGCATGTTCTGCGGTTTCAACCTGGGCATGGCCGGCGGCGGGTTTATCTCGGCCAAGCTGATCCCGGCGTTTGGCTGGCATAGCCTGTTGCTGATCGGCGGCATCCTGCCGTTGATTTTGGCGGTGGTGCTGCTGGTCTGGCTGCCGGAATCGGCGCGTTACCTGGTGGTGCGCAACCGTGGTACCGACAAGGTGCGCAAAACCTTGTCACCCATCGAACCCACGATCGTTGCCCAGGCGAGCAGCTTCAGCGTGCCCGAGCAAAAAACCGTCAAGGCCCGCAACGTGTTCGCGGTGATCTTCTCCGGCACCTACAGCGCCGGGACTTTGCTGCTGTGGCTCACCTACTTTATGGGCCTGGTGATTGTTTACCTGCTGACCAGTTGGCTGCCGACCCTGATGCGCGACAGCGGCGCCAGCATGGAACAGGCCGCCTTTATCGGCGCGTTGTTCCAGTTTGGCGGCGTGCTCAGTGCGGTCGGCGTGGGCTGGGCGATGGACCGCTTCAACCCTCACAAGGTCATCGGCACCTTCTACCTGCTGGCCGGGGTGTTTGCCTACGCCGTGGGGCAGAGCCTGGGCAATATCACCCTGTTGGCGACCTTGGTGTTAATCGCCGGGATGTGCGTCAACGGCGCGCAATCGGCCATGCCATCCTTGGCTGCACGCTTCTACCCGACCCAGGGCCGCGCCACCGGTGTGTCGTGGATGCTTGGCATCGGCCGCTTCGGCGCGATTCTCGGCGCGTGGATGGGCGCCACCTTGCTGGGCCTTGGCTGGAACTTCGAACAAGTGCTGACGGCGCTGGTGATTCCTGCGGCGTTGGCCACGGCTGCTGTGGTGATCAAGGGCATGGTCAGCCACGCCGACGCTACCTGATACCCGCGCGATTCAAGTGGGCGCTAAATTGTGTGGGAGCTGGCTTGCCTGCGATGCAGACACCTCGGTCTGTCAGGTAAACCATGGTGATGCAATCGCAGGCAAGCCAGCTCCCACATAAGCCAGGCCCTCAGACTGAGCGACCTTTCTCAAACGATTAGCTAGACAACAATCTGTTCGATAATCGAACGCTGAGTCGATTATCGGATTGTTTGACCTATTTGCCCGGCTTAATCTTCAAGCACTTCGGCGCCACCTCAGCGCCTTTTTCGATCAACACCGGGAGCCCAACCCCATGGCTGAAATTCTCACCCTGCGTGATGCGGTCAAGCGCTTCGTGAACGACGGCGATACCGTCGCCCTCGAAGGCTTCACCCATCTGATCCCTACGGCAGCGGGTCATGAAATCATTCGTCAGGGCAAGAAAGACCTGACGCTGGTGCGCATGACGCCTGACCTGATCTACGACCAGTTGATCGGTGCCGGCTGCGCGCGCAAGTTGATTTTCTCCTGGGGCGGCAACCCGGGCGTGGGTTCCTTGCATCGCCTGCGTGATGCGGTCGAAAAACAATGGCCGCAGCCGCTGGAGATCGAAGAACACAGCCACGCCGACCTGGCCAACGCTTACGTCGCCGGTGCTTCCGGCCTGCCGTTTGCGGTGCTGCGCGCCTATGCAGGTTCCGACCTGCCCAAGGTCAACCCGCTGATCAAGACCGTGACCTGCCCATTCACCGGCGAAGTGCTGGCGGCGGTGCCTTCGGTGCGCCCGGACATCACCGTGATCCACGCACAAAAGGCCGACCGCAAGGGCAACGTGTTGCTCTGGGGCATTCTCGGTGTGCAGAAGGAAGCGGCCCTGGCGGCCAAGCGTTGCATCGTCACCGTCGAAGAAATTGTCGATGACCTGAATGCGCCGATGAACAGTTGCGTGTTGCCGACCTGGGCCCTGACCGCGGTGTGCCACGTACCCGGTGGCGCACACCCGTCCTACGCCCACGGCTACAACGAGCGCGACAATCGTTTCTATCAGGCGTGGGACCCAATCGCCCGTGACCGTGGGACTTTTACCGCGTGGATCGACGAATACATCCACGGCACCGCTGACTTCAGTGAATTCCAGGCCAAGCTGGCCCACGCGCAGGAGGCCAAGTAATGGCTTACTCGACCAATGAAATGATGACCGTCGCCGCCGCGCGCCGCCTCAAGAACGGCTCGGTGTGCTTTGTCGGCATCGGCTTGCCTTCCAAGGCCGCCAACCTGGCACGCCTGACCTCGTCGCCGGACGTGGTGCTGATCTACGAATCCGGCCCGATTGGCGCCAAGCCAAGCGTATTGCCGCTGTCCATCGGTGACGGCGAACTGGCGGAAACCGCCGACACGGTAGTACCGACCGGTGAGATTTTTCGCTACTGGCTGCAAGGCGGGCGCATTGACGTCGGCTTTCTCGGCGCCGCCCAGGTCGACCGTTTCGGCAATATCAACACCACCGTGGTGGGCGACTATCACCAACCCAAAGTGCGCCTGCCGGGTGCCGGTGGCGCGCCGGAGATCGCCGGTTCCGCCAAGAGCGTGTTGATCATCCTCAAGCAGTCGGCGCGCTCGTTTGTCGACAAGCTGGACTTCATCACCTCGGTCGGCCACGGCGAAGGCGGTGACTCACGCAAACGCCTGGGCCTGCCTGGCGCCGGCCCTGTAGGGATTATTACCGACCTGTGCATCATGGAGCCGGAGGAGGGCAGCCATGAGTTCGTGGTCACCGCGCTGCACCCCGGCGTCACCCGTGAGCAAGTGGTGGCGGCCACTGGTTGGGCAATTCGTTTTGCTGACGACGTAAGTACCACCGCCGAGCCGACCGACGTTGAGCTGACCGCCCTGCGTGATCTCGAAGCTCGCACTGCCGCTGCCCACGGCCAAGCACCGGGAGAAGCCTGATGCGCGACGTGTTTATCTGTGATGCCATCCGCACGCCCATCGGCCGTTTCGGCGGTGGTTTGTCCACGGTGCGCGCCGATGACTTGGCAGCCTTGCCGATCAAGGCGCTGATCGAGCGCAACCCGTCGGTGGACTGGAGCGCGGTCGACGAAGTATTCCTTGGTTGCGCCAACCAGGCCGGTGAAGACAACCGCAACGTCGCGCGTATGGCGTTGCTGTTGGCGGGCTTGCCGCAAAGCATTCCGGGCGTGACCCTCAACCGCCTGTGCGCCTCGGGCATGGACGCGATCGGCACCGCCTTCCGCGCCATCGCCAGCGGCGAAATGGAGCTGGCGATTGCCGGTGGCGTCGAGTCGATGTCCCGTGCGCCGTTCGTGATGGGCAAGGCTGACGCGGCGTTTTCGCGCAACATGAAGCTGGAAGACACCACCATCGGCTGGCGCTTTATCAACCCGTTGATGAAGGCCCAATACGGCGTGGATGCGATGCCGCAAACCGCCGATAACGTCGCCGACGACTACAACGTGTCCCGCGCCGATCAGGACGCCTTCGCCCTGCGCAGCCAGCAACGCACCGCTGCCGCACAAGCCGCAGGGTTCTTTGCCGAAGAAATCGTGCCGGTGCGCGTCGCCCATAAAAAAGGCGAAACCCTGGTGGAGCACGACGAGCATCCACGCGACACCACCCTGGAGGCCCTGGTCAAACTCAAGCCGGTCAATGGCCCGGATAAAACCGTCACCGCCGGCAATGCGTCGGGCGTGAATGACGGCGCGGCGGCGTTGATTCTGGCGTCTGCCGAAGCGGTCAAAAAGCACGGCCTCACCGCCCGCGCCCGCGTGTTGGGCATGGCCAGCGCCGGGGTTGCGCCGCGAGTGATGGGCATCGGCCCGGTGCCGGCGGTGCGCAAACTGGTGGAGCGCCTCGGTTTGGCGGTCACCGACTTTGACGTGATCGAACTCAACGAAGCCTTCGCCAGCCAAGGCCTGGCGGTGCTGCGTGAACTGGGGATTGCCGACGATGCCGCGCAGGTCAACCCGAATGGCGGCGCCATCGCCCTCGGCCACCCGCTGGGCATGAGCGGCGCGCGGTTGGTGCTGACGGCACTGCATCAGTTGGAGAAAACCGGCGGCCGCAAAGGCCTGGCGACCATGTGTGTGGGCGTCGGCCAAGGCCTGGCCCTGGCGATTGAACGCGTCTAATAAGAGAGGATTGCTCCATGAGTGACAAGCCCGGTTACCGGCGCCCGCAAGCGGGCACCCAACCTGATTACCTGCACCCGGCCTACCAGTCGACGAAACTGCGTTCGCCGTCCCAGCCATTGGTGTTTCTGCCCCATTCCTTGTCGGAAATCACCGGCCCGACCATCGGCGCCGAGCGGATCAACGAGAAGGACAACGACCTCACCGCCCAGCACGAAGGCGAGCCCCAGGGCGAGCGCATCATCATCCACGGCCGTGTGCTGGATGAAAATGGCCTGCCGGTGCCGGGCATTCTGGTGGAGATCTGGCAGGCCAACGCCGCCGGTCGCTACAACCACAAACGCGATCTGCACGACGCGCCGCTGGACCCGAACTTTACCGGTACCGGCCGCACCGTCACCGACGCCGACGGCTGGTATCAGTTCCAGACCATCAAGCCCGGTGCTTACCCGTGGGGCAACCACCACAACGCGTGGCGCCCGGCGCATATCCACTTCTCGCTGTTTGGCCCCAGCGTGCTGACGCGGCTGGTCACGCAGATGTATTTCCCCGGCGACCCGTTGCTGGAATACGACCCGATCTACAACTGCGTGCCGGACACCAGCGCCAAGCAGCGGCTGATCGCGCGGTTTGATCTGGAAAAAACCATTCCGTCCTATGCCCTCGGCTATCGCTGGGACATCGTTTTGCGCGGCCGCGACGCCACGCCGATGGAGAAATAAGATGACCCTCAATGCGACCACGTCCCACACCGTTGGGCCGTATTACCACATCGGCCTGACCTGGCTGAACCGCGAAGACCTGACCGTGCCGGCCACCCTGGGCGAGCGCGTGGCAATCAGCGGGCAAGTGGTGGACGGCAACGGTGATGTCGTCAACGACGCCATGCTGGAAGTCTGGCAGGCCAACGCCGCCGGCAAGTACGACCACCCGGAAGACGAGCAGGCCAAGGCCGTTGACCCCAACTTCGAAGGGTTTGGCCGCGTGCCGGTGGACGCCGAAGGGCGTTTTCGGTTTACCACCATCAAGCCGGGCAGTGTGCCAGGCCTGCAAGGCACGACCCAGGCGCCGCATCTGGTGGTGCTGGTGTTTGCCCGTGGCTTGGTGAAACACCTGCTGACGCGGATCTATTTCGACGGTGAAGCGTTGAATAGCGATGACCCGCTGCTGGCGTGTGTGCCGGCTGAGCGTCGCGCTACGTTGATTGCCACGCCGGATGCGCAGGGTGTGCATCAGTGGAATGTGATTTTGCAGGGCACAGACAAGGAGACGGTGTTCTTCGATTATTGAGTTGAGCTGGCGGGCGCCATCGCGGGCAAGCCCGGCTCCCACATTTTGATCTGTGAACAGGTTCAAAGGTGGGAGCTGGCTTGCCTGCGATGGCGCCCTCAAGGCCGCACCTATGCAAAAGTCTGCTTGCGGAACATGGTTGTTGCAAAGTATGTCTAGGCTATAACCGTTCCCACTGAGTAAAAAAACATGACAACAACAACGAGTCACTACACCGGAGAAGAACGCAGCAAACGGATTTTTGCGATTGTCGGGGCCTCCTCCGGCAACCTGGTCGAATGGTTCGACTTCTACGTCTATGCCTTCTGCGCGATCTATTTTGCCCCGGCGTTTTTTCCGTCAGACAACCCCACCGTCCAGTTGGTCAACACCGCCGGAGTGTTCGCCGCCGGGTTCCTGATGCGACCTATCGGTGGCTGGCTGTTTGGCCGTGTGGCCGACAAACACGGCCGCAAGAACTCGATGATGATCTCGGTGCTGATGATGTGCGCAGGCTCCCTGGTGATCGCCTTTTTGCCCACCTACAAGGACATTGGCATTTGGGCGCCGATTTTTCTCTTGATAGCACGGCTGTTTCAGGGCCTGTCGGTAGGCGGCGAGTACGGCACTACCGCGACTTACATGAGTGAAGTCGCGTTGAAGGGCCAGCGTGGTTTTTTTGCATCGTTCCAATACGTGACCCTGATCGGCGGCCAATTGCTGGCGGTGCTGGTGGTGGTGATCCTGCAACAGATCCTCACCGAGGAAGAGCTGCGTGCCTGGGGCTGGCGGATTCCGTTTGTGATTGGTGCCATTGCGGCGGTGATCTCGCTGATGTTGCGTCGCACCTTGAAAGAAACCACCAGCAAAGAAATGCGCGAAGACAAAGACGCCGGCAGCATTGCTGCATTGTTTCGCAACCACACCGGGGCCTTCATCACCGTGTTGGGCTACACCGCCGGTGGCTCGCTGATTTTCTACACCTTCACCACGTACATGCAGAAATACCTGGTGAACACCGTGGGCATGCACGCCAAGACGTCAAGCTACATCATGACCGGCGCGCTGTTCCTGTACATGTGCATGCAGCCGCTGTTCGGCATGTTGGCGGACAAGATTGGTCGACGTAATTCGATGCTCTGGTTCGCTGGCCTGGGCACGCTGTTCACCGTGCCGATCCTGCTGACCTTGAAAACCGTCACCAGCCCGTTCCTGGCCTTTGTGCTGATTACCCTGGCGTTGGCGATCGTCAGCTTCTACACCTCGATCAGCGGCCTGGTCAAAGCCGAGATGTTCCCGCCACAGGTGCGCGCGCTGGGTGTGGGCCTGGCCTATGCGGTGGCGAATGCGATTTTTGGCGGTTCGGCTGAAGTTGTCGCGCTGAGCCTGAAATCCATCGGCATGGAAAATACCTTTTACTGGTACGTCACCGCGATGATGGCGGTCGCTTTCCTGTTCAGCCTGCGTCTGCCCAAACAGGCGGCTTATCTACATCACGACCTCTAGGGATGAGTTATGACACTGCGCACGAGCAATCAACTGTTCGACGCTTACTTCACCGCTGACAGCATGGCCGAAGTGTTCTGCGACCAGGGACGTTTGCAGGGCATGCTGGATTTCGAAGCGGCGCTGGCCCGGGCCGAGGCCCGGGTCGGGTTGATTCCGCAAGCCGCCGTCGCGCCGATTGCCCAGGCGTGCCTGGCGTCGCTTTACGAGGTGGACGCCCTCGGTGAGGCGATTGCCTCGGCGGGGAATTCGGCGATTCCACTGGTGAAGGCCTTGGGCAAGTTGATTGCCGCTGAAGATGCCGGCGCCGAGCGTTACGTGCACCTGGGCGCGACCAGCCAGGATGTGATGGACACCGGGCTGGTGTTGCAACTGCGCCAGGCGTTGGCGCTGATCGAAGCGGACCTGGCGCAATTGGGCGAGGTGCTTGCTGTGCAGGCCCAGCGTTATGCCGACGTGCCCCTGGCTGGGCGAACCTGGTTGCAGCATGCCACGCCGGTCACCCTCGGAATGAAAATCGCCGGTTGGCTGGGCGCGGTCACGCGCAGTCGCCAACGCCTGGCCGAGCTGAAGCCGCGCTTGCTGGTGCTGCAGTTCGGCGGCGCGTCCGGCACCCTGGCGGCACTCGGTGAGCACGCCATGCCGGTAGCACAGGCCTTGGCGTCTGAGTTGCAATTGGGCCTGCCCGAGCAACCCTGGCACACCCAACGTGATCGACTGGTGGAGTTTGCGGGCGTGCTCGGCCTGATCGCCGGCAGCCTCGGCAAACTGGGGCGCGACCTCAGCCTGTTGATGCAGACCGAAGCGGCGGAGGTGTTCGAACCGTCGGCGCCGGGCAAAGGCGGCTCGTCGACCATGCCGCACAAGCGTAACCCGGTGGGCGCCGCCGTGTTGATCAGCGCGGCCACCCGTGTGCCGGGGCTGGTGGCGACGATGTTCAGCGCCATGCCCCAAGAGCATGAGCGCAGCCTGGGCCTGTGGCACGCCGAGTGGGAAACCCTGCCGGAGATTTGCCGGCTGGTGTCGGGGGCCTTGAAACAGGCGCTGCTGCTGAGCCAAGGCTTGGAGGTCGACCCCGAGCGCATGGCGCACAACCTTGACCTGACCCAGGGCCTGGTGCTGGCCGAAGCCGTGAGCATCGTGCTTGCCCAACGCCTGGGCCGTGAGACCGCTCACCATCTTTTGGAGCAATGCTGTAAACGCGCCGTCGCCGAACGGCGCCATCTGCGCGCAGTGCTGGCGGATCAAGCGCAGGTCACCGCCGAGTTGTCGGCGGCGGAGCTGGACCGCCTGCTCGATCCGGCCCATTACCTGGGCCAGGCCCACACCTGGGTCACCCGCGCCGTAACCGACCATTTTGCATTGACCGCATAAGGAGACCGCTGTGGCTTTTGTACAACTGGCCGATGGCCCATTGCATTACCAACTGGACGGGCCTGAGGGCGCGCCGGTGCTGGTGTTGTCCAACTCGTTGGGCACCGACCTGCATATGTGGGACATCCAGATCCCGGCCTTCATCAAGCACTTTCGCGTGCTGCGTTTCGATACCCGTGGGCATGGCAAATCCCTGGTCACCGAGGGCCCGTACAGCGTTGAGCAACTGGGTCATGACGTGATCGCGCTGCTGGACGCGCTGGATATCCAACGCGCGCATTTTTGCGGGCTGTCGATGGGTGGCCTGATCGGCCAGTGGCTGGGTATTCACGCAGGTGATCGTCTGCTACGCCTGGTGGTGTGTAACACCGCCGCCAGGATCGGCACGCCGGACATCTGGAACCCACGTATCGAGAGGGTGCTGCGCGACGGCGCGGCAGCCATGGTTGCGCTGCGCGATGCGTCGATTGCACGCTGGTTTACCGCCGATTTCGCCGCCGCCAACCCGCACCAGGCCCAGCAAATCACTGACATGCTCGCCGCCACGTCGCCTCAAGGTTATGCCGCCAACTGCGCAGCCGTACGTGATGCGGATTTGCGCGAGCAACTGTCCAGGATCAAAGTGCCGACCCTGGCGATTGCCGGCACCGAAGATGCCGTCACGCCGCCGGCCGGCAGCCGCTTTATCCAGAACCAGGTCAAGGGCGCCGAGTACGCCGAGTTCTACGCGGCGCATCTTTCTAACGTACAAGCTGGCGCGGCGTTCAGCGAGCGCGTGCTGGCGTTCCTGTTGGCTGATTAAACCTGTGGCAAGCCTGCTCGCCACACGTGTTCGGGCTTCTATCAACTGTTTAAGGAGTTTTTGTGGACGAGAAACAACGTTACGCCGATGGCCTGCAAGTGCGCCGCGAAGTGCTGGGCGACGCGCATGTCGAGCGCAGCCTCAATGCCCTGACCGAGTTCAACAGCGAGTTCCAGGAAATGATCACCCGCCACGCCTGGGGTGATATCTGGACCCGCCCCGGCCTGCCGCGGCATACCCGCAGCCTGATCACCATCGCCATGTTGATCGGCATGAACCGCAGTGAAGAGTTGAAGCTGCACCTGCGCGCCGCCGCCAGCAACGGCGTGACCCGCGCCGAGATCAAGGAAGTGCTGATGCAGAGCGCGATCTACTGCGGGATACCGGCGGCCAATGCGACGTTTCACCTGGCCGAGTCGGTGTGGGATGAGCTCGGCGTGGAGTCGCGCGAACAAACTTGATTACCGCCAAGTTTGCTTGCGTCATCCGCTCAGCCTCGGTATTTGTCACGTAGCGGCTCACCCATTTCTGCATGAAGTGCGTTTTCATTGAACGGATAGGGGTTAGTGTTGGTGGGAGGCGTCAGCGGGTCATCATCAAAGTCAAACTCATCGGCATCGGTTTCCACCCCGACGGCTTGGCGTTC
Source organism: Pseudomonas sp. W3I7 (assembly GCF_030816095.1). NCBI lineage: Bacteria > Pseudomonadati > Pseudomonadota > Gammaproteobacteria > Pseudomonadales > Pseudomonadaceae > Pseudomonas > Pseudomonas sp. W3I7. The sequence continues at coordinate 4,681,918 of NZ_JAUSXP010000001.1, read as the reverse complement.
GAGGTTGAGTTCATGATGGGTTCTTCCAGGAAAAACAGTACCGTTACCAAAGTTATACGCGTGTGACAGTTCATGGTAAAAGGCACTAAGGGGCGATCTATTGACCTGGCCTTCAAGCACGTAGGAGCGATTGCTGAATACGTCGCCACTGTTCATGATGTCGCCCCGCTGACCGTTTAGGAGGGCGCCCAACTTTGGATCTTCTCCGACCGGTAGTTTTTGTCCGGTATTTATCAGGTTGTCATAGTAGTCGTTATGACCCGTGTAGAAGTTGACGTTCTCGGCTTGAACCTCCAGTACTCTCAGAGGAAACCCGTTGCGTTTGGTCATCCTGTCCAACTCGCTTAGCATTTCCTGACCCGCAGGGGAGCCTCTGAGCATCTCCAGATCATCGTTGATCCGTTGTTTAAACTCCGCAGAACCTTCAAGAGAGAACGCTTTTTTTCCGGCGTCGCTGGGTGAGATCAGTGTGAGTTTTGCGGCGGTAGTTTTTTCTATAGAGTCATCTTTTTTGGCGTAGATAAGATCGCTGTCATAGGTGGATATAATCGTATCGTGGCCCTTTCCTGTGTAGAAGGTGCCGCGTCCGACGCTGCTTAATTTGTCATCGTCCAAGCCGCCGTTCATGACGGTGTGGCTGGTACCTCCGCGAAGTTGATCCCTCCCGCTGCCACCGTCCATATAGGCGGGTTTGCCCCCAGGGCCAACGTAGCCTTGAATCACATCATCGCCGTTGTTGCCGTATAGGACTGCTCGTCCTTTGCCGGCTTGAATCCAGTCGTTACCGTCACCGCCCTCGGCATAACTGGTGCCGGCGCCAAGATAAATGTGATCGCCGCCGGCGCCTCCGAATACTCTTGTACGGCCACTGCCAGCCCAAATATGATCATCCCCGCTGCCGCCTTCTATCTGGATTTCGGTATCGACATCGGCGTCTACTTTTATGCAGTCAGTACCGCCTTCCGTTTGTATGTTCAGTGTTTGCTTGGGGGCAAGTTTTACGTCGTAGGTACTATCGTTGAGGGTGATACGCAGATGCCCATTTTCGCCTTTACTGACATGCACAATGTCATCACCGTCGCCGGTTTTTATCGTCAATGTGTCGCTAACCAGTTTAGGGGGATAAGCGCCGACCTCACTTTTACGTACCGTGCACTCTCTAGACACGTTAATGGTGGCGTCTTTGAAAAGCGCGTAAGAGTCGAGGGTCGATGGGTTTTGCGGGATTTTATGAGTGGTGGGTGTGGAGCTGTAAGGGGTATCAGGTTTGACATTACCGTCGATCAGGGCCAGGGGCGGTGTCTTTTTATTTTCACCAGTGTGCGCCTGGGCAATGCTGGAGGGGTACTTAGAAGCGGGTGGGGTTTGGTCGGGGCGTAATGTGTTCACTATAGAGGGCTCCTGAAAACATAGGCTGTCCAAACCTGTATCAGTGGCGTCTCTTCAGTGAGCAGTTCCATATATGACAAGAACGCGAACGCGGTAAGTGTGCGATTCCAATCGTCAGTGGGAATCCGCATCCCATATCCAGTTCCACACCCCCGGCAAATGCACGGCTTCATTCACATCCTTCACCGTACGTGCCAAGGCTGCGCGTTCCAGCGTGGCGTGGTCGGTGTAGAACGGTTCGGCAGCGACCTTCATGCCGTTGATCTGCGCGCTGTCCATCAGGATCTGCAAGTATTCCTGCAGGTGTCGCGCGGTGTAACGGTTGATATCGTGGAAGGTCACCACCACCGGTATCACGCCGTCGACTGTGGGCAGTTCGCCCAAGGCAATGCGCTCGCGCACCACCGACAGTTGCCGATACAAATTCGCCCGCCGACGTGGGCTGGCATTGAAGCCCCAGATCTTGCCGTCGTTGGCGCTCAGGTCAGTGAGCAATACCTGCATGCCGTGGCGCTGGTAGGCGGTGAAGGTGCGCTTGTCATAGTTCCAGAACGGCGGGCGTACCAGCACAGGTGGCGCGCCAGTGATTGCCGCAATGTGGGCTGAGCCTTCAGTCAGGGTGCTTTCCAGTTCGGCATCACTGAGCCAACGGTGGTTGGTGTGAAACGCCGTGGCCGTGTGAAAGGCCAGCACATGCCCGGCGGCAAATTCACGCTGCATGGTCTTGCGACCCCGCGGGCTGCCACCGGAACGGGACGCTTCGGTCTGCAGGAAAAACACCGCCTTGATACCTGGCAGCACCGGGTTATGTGCAAGGTCGGCAATCACTGAACGGCTCGGGTTGTTGTAGCCCGAGGCGCTGGGGCCATCGTCGAACGTCAGCAGAAAACGGATCGGCGCCTGGGTTTGCAAGCGCTGTGCAGTCTGGGTTGTCAGGGCGATGGGGGCGCTTATGCACCCGCTGAGGGTCAGCGCCAGGGCAATTGCGATGGCGTAAAATTTCATGGTGTGCACTGGCCCAAATGAAAGCTGCTGCTGGGTGAACCAGCAGCAGGCGGTGCACGATACAGTACATTTGTATTTGAAAAAATGCATACCTCAACGGCTACTGCGACTTCGCTCTCAAGTCTTAGAAGTATTCGGTTCGCAGCGGCCTACCCATTTCTTTTCTCAGTGAGTTCTCATTGAGCGGAGATGGATTTGTTACGGTTGGCGGGGTCGAGGGATCGTTATCGTAGTCAAAAGGTGGCGTATCAGTAGGCAGGCCTATAGCCTGCAGTTCAGCATTTATTTGACGGTCGGATTCGGGGCCTTTGGAACCGCTTAAGAACGTACCGTTTGCACCATTCCAGGCATGCGACATCTCATGGTAGAACTGGACAATGGGAGACGTCGTACCCAGTTCGTCCATAATAGAAGTAGGTATGTAATAAATCCTGCCTTGGTCCGCGCGCGCGCCAGCTACCCCGTCTTTCAAGGCGCCACGTCTCGGGTCATCCAGGCCGATCTTGCGTTCCTCCTCCGGGCTGAGTTGCTGCAAATCCTTGGAACCGAATACGTATCGATTAAAAGGCCCTGGTTCGATAGTGACAGGGGCTCCGTTTCGCTCAGCCGCTTTGTCCATCTCTTCAAGCATCTTCTTCCCTGTGGGGGAGGCGCGAAGCAGTTCCAGGTCATCTTCGACCCGTTGTTTGAAGTCGTCCGGCCCCTTGATATCAAACGCTTTGCGACCGGCATCGTTCGGCATTACCTGTGTGATGCTTGATTTTTCTGCGCCTATCAGGCGATCCCCGCTTTGCGCATAAATGCGTGCTTTGGTGTTATTGGCCCATACGGTATCGAGCCCTTTCCCCGTGTAGATTGTGCTGTCGTCGTGAGCGACTACCAGGTCGTCACCCAGGCCTGCGTTGATCACAGTATGGCCATTGCCAGCGTACAATTCGTCGTCGCCATCACCACCGTCCAGGTGACTGAATTTCTGGGCAGACCCTGCGCCAGCATACATCCTGTCCTTCCCGGCGTTTCCGTACATCACCGAGTCACCGCTGCCGCCCATTATCGTGTCGTCACCCTCATTGCCTTCGGCATAGCCGATACCGCTGCCAAGGCGAATAGTATCGTCTCCGCGTTCGCCATAAACTGCGGTACGTCCTCCCCCGGCTTGAACGGTGTCGTCACCGTCACCTGCTTCGATCGTCGCGTTGACAGTGACATTGGGATCCAGGGTTATGTTGTCATTGCCTCCACCGGATTGAATGATCAGGGCAAAGAATGGGGGGGGAGGGGCGTTTTTGTCTGGCGACGAGGTCGATTGAGGGGAGGGACCATTGAAGGTATAAGTCCTGTCGTTGACGCTTACGCTCAGTTGGCCGTCCGGTCGTTGGCTGACATGGATGCGGTCCGATGAGTCCCCCGTTTTGAGTGTCAGGGTCGTACCTACGTGCCTCAGGTTTTTGGGGTCCTTATGGGATTCCAGAATTTCCTGGCTGACACTCAGGTCTTTTTCATCTACCAGCATCTGTGTCCTGGGACGGACCCAACTGCCACCGCTGGGCGCAGGCGAGTTCTCCTGGGGCGAGGGGGGCACAGGTGCTATTGGGGGAGATATTGGAGAGGTTACTGAACTCATTTGGATGATACCTGCCAGTTTCGATTCGGTCGTTGTTCCAAGTCTGCGCTTATTCGAAGATCAAGGTCCCACTCAGTCGCCAATCAGCAGGTAACGGTTCCTTCATCTTCTGAGAAAAAATATTTCCGGGTTATGAGAGTATTCAGACAGCGTTTGTCAGCAATGTTGATGCGGCGCACAGTGGTCGTCACGTGCGCCTCCCAGGGTGGCGCAAGCAGGGGCCTCCCAGGTCATTGAGGGCCTACAGCAAGCTGATCGGGTAACTGACAATCAACCGGTTCTCATCAAATTCATTGTTGCTGTAGTCCCGACGCAGGGTGGAGTTACGCCACCGCATATTCAGGTCCCTGAAGGTGCCGCTCTGCACCGTGTAGCCCACCTCACTCTCGCGCCCCCATTCCTTGCCGTCGGTGATGGTGCCGGTATGCACGTTGCTACCGCTGATATAACGGTTCATCAAGGTCAGGCCCGGTATGCCGAACGCGGCGAAGTTGTAGTCGTGGCGCACTTGCCAGGATTTTTCCTGGGCGTTGTCGTAGCTGGAGTTATAGCTGTCGTTGGCCAGGGTGCCGCCGCTGGTGCCGTTGACGCGCATCCAGGCACTGTTGCCGGTGAGTTTTTGCAGGCCGACGTAGAAGGTGTTGCCGCCGTAACGGGCGGAGAACAAGCCGGACCAGGTCTTGTTGTCCAGCTCGCCTGCGCGGGCACTGCCGTCGTCCTTGCCGTAGAAGAACCCGAGGTTGGCGCCCAGGGTCCAGCTGCCCACAGCTTGGCTGTGGGTCAGGTTGATGTATTGCTGGCTGTAAATGTCCTTGAGTTGGGCATTCCATACGCCAATTTGGGTGTGTTTGTCGTTGAAGGCGTATTCACCGCCCTGGAAGTTGAAGCGGTCGGAGGTGAAGGCGGTTTTACCGACCATCGACATGTCGGTCATGCTGCTGTCGTCGCGCGGGCTGTTGGCGCGGAACTGGCCGCCGTAGAGGGTCAGTCCGTCGATTTCCCTGGAGGTGATCTGCCCGCCACGCAGGGTTTGCGGCAGGGAGCGGCCGTCGTCCGAGCGCAAAATCGGCAGCACCGGCATCCATTCGCCGACCTTGACTTCGGTCTTGGAGATCCGCGCCTTGAACGCGACCCCAAGACGCCCGAAGTTGTCCGCCGGGCGGCCGTCGCGATCCAGCGGCAACAGCTGGGTGCCACCGGTGCCGCGCCCGCCATCGAGCTTTTGTGAGTACATGCCCAGCACATCCATACCGAAACCCACCGTGCCCTGAGTGAAGCCGGACTTGGCGTCGAGGATGAAACTTTGCGTCCACTCCTGCGCGCCGCCCTGGCTTTTGGTCGGGTTGGTGTAATTGCGGTTGAAGAAGAAATTGCGCAGGTTGAGGTTGGCGCTGGCGTCTTCGAGAAAACCGTGTTCTTCGGCGACGACGGGCAGGGCAAGGCTGGCGACTGCGGTTGCCAGCAATAGCTGGCGCGGGCGGAACGTGCTCATGGTGTTGGACCTGTTGTTATTGGGGTTATGCAGGTGCGGGCCATGGTGCGGGGCGGTACGGGGGCGGTGAAGTGGGGGAGAGCGGGTTGTGGGCGATGATCGAACGCAAGTTGGCGGGCATAAAAAAACCGCTTCCGGTGAGGGAAGCGGTTTTTGTTCAGTGCACTGCTGTTAGAACAACTTCAGCGCCGGTGCTTCTTCTTTCAACGGCTCGTTCTTGGCCGTCTGCTCGTTCCAGCCACCGCCGAGGGCCTTGTACAGGTTGACCTCGCTGTTGAGCTGCGCCAGGCGGTCGGTGATCAGCGATTGCTGGGCACTGAACAGTTGGCGCTGGGCATCGAGGAAGGTCAGGTTGCTGTCGACACCAATGCGGTAGCGACGCTCGGCCAGGCGGTAGTAATCCTGGTTGGCCGCGACGAAGCCACGTTGGGCGTCCAGCTGCTGCTTGTAGGTCTCACGGGCGGCAAGGCCGTCGGAGACTTCCTGGAAGCCGGTCTGGATCGCCTTCTCGTAGTTGGCCACGTTGATCTCTTTCTGGATCTTCGAGTAGTCCAGGCTTGCGCGCAGGCTACCGGCGTTGAAGATCGGGATGTTGATCTGCGGGGCAAACGACCAGGTGCCCGAACCGCCTTTGAACAGGCCACCCAGGGTAGGGCTTGCGGTACCGGCGCTGGCGGTCAGGCTGATGCTCGGGAAGAACGCAGCACGGGCCGCGCCGATGTTGGCGTTGGCGGCTTTGAGGTTGTACTCGGCCTGCACAATGTCAGGGCGACGTTGCAGCAGGTCGGATGGCAACCCGGCCGGCACTTCGCTGAGCAGGTCATCCGACAGTGGCTTGCTGGCGATATTGGCCGGCAGGCCGGTGCCCAGCAGCAGGGTCAGGCTGTTTTCGTCCTGGGCCACCTGGCGCGTATAACGTGCCAGTTGCACCCGGGCGTTTTCCACCGAGGTGCGTGCCTGGCTCAAGTCGAGGGCCGAGGCCACGCCGACTTCGTTGCTGCGCGAGGTCAGCTTGAAGCTCTGCTCGAACGCGCCGAGGGTGTCCTGGGTCAGCTTGAGCAGTTCCTTGTCGGCCTGCCAGGTCAGGTAGGCATTCGCCACATTGGCCACCAGGCTGATCTGGGTGCTGCGCCGCGCTTCTTCAGTGGCGAAGTACTTTTGCAGGGCTTCTTCACTGAGGCTGCGCACGCGACCGAACAGGTCCAGCTCATACGAGCTGATGCCCAGGCCAGCCGAATATTGGCTGGTGATGCCGGCTTCGCCGGACTGCGACAGCTTGGCCGGGGTGCGCTGGCGGCTGCCGCTGCCGGTGGCCGAAACCGCCGGGAACAGGTCGGCACGCTGGATCTGGTACTGCGCCGCATAGGCGTCGATGTTCAGCGCCGCGACACGCAGGTCACGGTTGTTCACCAGCGCGGTCTGGATCAACTGTTGCAGGGCAGGGTCATGGAAAAACTGCTTCCAGCCTTGCTCGGCAGCGGCCTGGCCCGGCGCCTGGGCCGACGAGTACGCCGGCCCCTGCGGGAACTGGGCTGCTACCGGCGCTTCAGGGCGCTGGTAGTCAGGGATCAGCGAGCAGCCACTGAGCACGAATGCGGTGACGGCTAAGGAAAGTAGCGACTTGCTCATTGGCCAGCCTCTTTAGGAGTTTCAGTAGTGTCTTTCTTTTTGCGTTCGCCCGCAGCCGAAACGGTCGCGAAGAACAGGGGTACCCAGAAGATCGCCAGGACCGTCGCTGTGATCATACCGCCAATTACGCCGGTACCGATTGCGTGCTGGCTACCTGAGCCCGCGCCGGTGGAGATTGCCAGTGGCAATACGCCGAGGACGAACGCCATGGAGGTCATGATGATCGGCCGCAGACGCATGCGGGACGCTTCGATAGCCGCCTCGACGATGCCTTTGCCTTGTTCGTGGAGCTCTTTGGCAAACTCCACGATCAGGATGGCGTTTTTCGCCGCCAAGCCCACCGTCACCAACAGGCCCACCTGGAAGAACACGTCGTTGGACAACCCGCGCAAGCTGGTCGCCATCAATGCGCCCACAACCCCCAGGGGCACTACCAGGATGACCGCGATCGGGATCGACCAGCTTTCATACAGTGCCGCGAGGCAGAGGAACACCACCAGCAGCGACAAGGCGTACAGCGCTGGCGCCTGGGAGCCGGACAGACGCTCTTCATACGACAGGCCAGTCCATGCATAGCCGATACCTGCCGGCAGTTGCTTGGCAATCCGCTCGACTTCGGTCATGGCGTCACCGGTACTGTAGCCCGGCGCCGGGGTGCCGAGGATTTCCATCGCCGCTACACCGTTGTAGCGCGACAGTTTCGGCGAACCGTAAATCCACTTGCCCGATGCGATGGAGGACAACGGCACCATCTTCCCGGAGTCGCTGCGCACGTACCATTTGTCCAGGTCTTCAGGCGACATGCGGCTGGCGGCGTCCCCTTGCACATACACCTTCTTCACCCGACCGCGGTCGATGAAGTCGTTGACGTAGCTGCCACCCAAGGCAATCGCCAGGGTCTGGTTGATGTTCGACAGGGTGATGCCCTGGGCGCTGGCCTTCTCGTCGTCGACGGTGAGTTCGTACTGCGGCTCATCGTTCACGCCGTTGGGGCGCACGCCTGCCAGAATCTTGCTCTGTGCTGCCATACCGAGGAACTGGTTACGCGCCGCCATCAATTTATCGTGGCCGACACCGCCCTGGTCTTGCAGGAACACGTCGAAGCCGGTGGCGTTACCCAGTTCCAGTACAGACGGCGGCACGATGGCAAATACCATGGCGTCCTTGAAGGTCTGCATGAAGTAGCCCTGGGCGCGCTTGGCGATCTCAAACACCGAGTTGGAGGCGTCACGTTCGCCCCACGGCTTGAGCATCACAAATGCCAGGCCCGAGCTTTGGCCACGACCGGCGAAGTTGAAGCCGTTTACGGTAAACACCGATTTCACGCCTTTGCCTTCGCCCGGTTCGCCTTCCTTGTCGTTGAGTAGATACGCACGCATGTCGTCGATGACTTTTTGCGTACGCTCAGCCGTGGAACCGACCGGCGTCTGCACCTGGGCAAAGATCACGCCCTGGTCTTCATCGGGCAGGAACGCCGCAGGAATGCGCATGAACAGCCAGATCATGCCGGCGAAGATCAGCGCGTACACCAGGAACGCAGGAATCTTGTGCCTGATCATGTTGCCCACGCCGCGCTCGTAGCTCAGTACGCCACGGTCGAAGGTGCGGTTGAACCAGCCGAAGAAACCACGCTTGGGTTGGCCGTGCTTTTCCGGATCGATCGGCTTGAGCATGGTGGCGCACAACGCCGGGGTGAAGATCAGCGCAACCAGTACCGACAACGCCATGGCCGAAACGATGGTGATGGAGAACTGTTTGTAAATCACACCGGTGGAACCACCGAAGAACGCCATCGGCAACAGAACCGCCGAGAGTACCAGGGCAATACCCACCAGGGCGCCCTGGATCTGGCCCATGGACTTGACTGTCGCCTCTTTGGGCGACAAGTGTTCCTCAGCCATTACCCGTTCGACGTTTTCCACCACCACGATGGCATCGTCCACCAGCAGGCCGATGGCCAGGATCATGCCGAACATGGTCAGGGTGTTGATGGTGAAACCGAACGCCGCCAGGATCCCGAAGGTACCCAACAGTACGACCGGTACGGTCATGGTGGTGATGATGGTGGCGCGGAAGTTCTGCAGGAACAGGAACATCACCAGGAACACCAGCACGATCGCTTCGACCAGGGTGTCGACTACCCCGGAGATCGATTCGGTAACGACTGGGGTGGTGTCATACGGCACCACCGCCTTCATGCCCGGCGGGAAGAACGGTTCGAGCGACGCCACGGTGGCGCGGATGGCCTTGCCGGTGTCCAGGGCGTTGGCGCCCGAAGCCAGCTTGATCGCCATACCGGAAGCCGGCTTGCCGTTGAACTGCGCAGCGATGCTGTAGTTCTGACCACCAAGCTCAATACGGGCGACATCTTTGAGGCGCACTTGTGAGCCGTCGGTATTGACCTTCATCAGAATGTTGCCGAACTGCTCAGCTGTCTGCAGGCGGGTCTTGCCAATGATGGTGGCGTTCAGCTGCGTGCCGGGCAGGGCAGGCAGGCCGCCCAGTTGGCCGGTAGCGACCTGTACGTTCTGCGCGGAGATCGCGGTGCTGACATCCACCGGCGTGAGCTGGTAGTTGTTCAGCTTGGCCGGGTCCAGCCAGATACGCATGGCGTACTGCGAACCGAACACCTGGAAGTCACCAACACCCGCCGTACGGGAAATCGGGTCCTGGATGTTGGACACGATGTAGTTGGACAGGTCGTCCTTGGTCATGCTGCCGTCTTCGGACACCAGACCGATCACCATCAGGAAGTTCTTCACCGACTTGGTCACGCGGATACCCTGCTGCTGCACTTCTTGCGGCAGCAGTGGGGTCGCCAGGTTCAGCTTGTTCTGCACCTGAACCTGGGCGATATCCGGGTTGGTACCCTGGTTGAACGTCACGGTGATGGTCATGCTGCCGTCGGAGTTACTGTCCGAGGAAACATAACGCAGGTTGTCGATACCGTTGAGCTGTTGCTCGATCACCTGCACCACGGTGTCCTGCACGGTTTGTGCGGACGCGCCTGGGTAGGTCACCTGGATGTCGATGGCGGTCGGCGCGATGGCCGGGTATTGGTTGATGGGCAACTTCATGATCGAAAGTGCCCCGACCAGCATGATCACCAGGGCGATAACCCAGGCGAAAATGGGACGGTCGATAAAAAATTTCGACATGGATTACTCCCCTTTGCCAGCAGCGGCAGCAGGAGCAGCAGCACTGCCAGCGTCAGCAGGCTTGGCGTTGTCGGCCGGCTTGACTTTGACCTCCACGCCCGGCTTGACGTATTGCAAGCCTTCCGTGATCACACGGTCGCCGGCGTTCAGGCCTTTTTCCACCAGCCAGTAGGCGCCGTACGTACGGTTGGCTACCAGTTCGCGCTGCTCGACCTTGTTGTCGGCGTTGACGATAAGCGCCGTTGGCGTGCCCTTCAGGTCACGGGTTACGCCTTGCTGCGGTGCCAGGATGGCCTTGCTGTTCACACCCGCTTGCAGTTGGGCGTGTACGAACATGCCCGGCAGCAGGGTGTGGTCAGGGTTGGGGAATACGGCGCGCAGGGTCACGGAGCCAGTCGTCTGGTCGACCGACACTTCGGAGAACTCCAGCTTGCCGACCTGGCCATAGTCACTGCCGTCTTCCAGGGTCAGCTTGACCTTGGCCGCGTTTTCGCCGGCTTTCTCCAGCTGGCCGCTTTCCAGGTCGCGGCGCAGTTTCAGCATTTCTGCCGACGACTGGGTGACGTCGACGTAGATCGGGTCCAGTTGCTGAATCACGGCCATGGCATCGGCCTGGCCATTGCTGACCAGCGCGCCTTCGGTGACCGAAGAACGACCAATACGCCCGGAGATCGGCGCGAACACTTTGGTGTAGCGCACGTTGATCTGGGCGGTTTGCACGTCGGCTTCAGACGTCATGCGGTTGGCCACGGCGGTGTCGTATTCCTGACGGCTGACGGCTTGCTCATCGACAAGTTGCTTGTAGCGGTCGGTGATGGACTTGGTCTGGGTCAGTTTCGCTTGTGCGCTTTTGAGGGTGGCGTCATACACCGACGGGTCGATCTGGTAGAGCTGTTGCCCTTCCTTCACGTCGCCGCCTTCCTTGAACAGGCGCTTGAGAATGATGCCGTTCACCTGGGGACGAACTTCCGCGATGCGGTAGGCGGTGGTGCGGCCTGGCAATTCGGACGTCAGGGTGAAGGCTTGCGGTTGAATGGTGACCACGCCGACCTGAGGGGTTTGAGCGGGCGGAGCCGCTTCTTCCTTTTTACATCCGCTGAGCAGCGATGCCAGGGCGACGGCAGTGACCAGAGCGGTAACAGCTGGCTTAAGTTGCATGAAGATCCTCGGGTCAGGCGCGCAGAGTGCGCACAAGAAGTGTGGAAGGGTAAAAAACAAGCCGTGAGTGGATAAGTAGCTTGCTACGCAATATACTTACGTTCACGGTTGTTTGTAAACTCTTGACAGGTTTCGCGGATTGTTGACAAAGCATCCGCCAAAGCCTCGATTTTAGTACGTTCGGCGCCCAAGACGACGTCGTCCCACAATTATTCAGATGATGCTCAAGCACCATCCACAGTGTCCTGATTGAGGTTTTACTGCCATGGTTCGTCGCACCAAAGAGGAAGCTCAGGAAACGCGCAGCCAGATTCTCGACGCCGCCGAGCAAGCCTTTTATCAACGCGGAGTGGCCCGCACCACGCTGGCGGACATCGCCGCGTTGGCCGGGGTGACGCGCGGGGCTATCTATTGGCATTTCAGTAACAAGTCCGATTTGCTCCAGGCACTGCTCGACACGCTGCACGAACCCCTGGACGAACTGGCCCGGGCCAGTGAAAGCGAGGATGAAGTCGACCCGCTGGGTTGTATGCGCAAGCTGTTGATCCATCTTTATCATCAAGTGGCCCTGGACCCGAAAACCCGGCGCATCAACGAAATCCTGTTTCATAAGTGCGAGTTCACCGATGAAATGTGCGACATGCGGCGCCAACGCCAGACCCACAGCCTGGAATGCAACCTGCGCATCGGCCTGACACTGCGCAACGCGGTCCATCGCGGGCAACTTCCGGAAAACCTCGATACCACGCGGGGCGCGGTGTGCATTCATGCCTATATCCACGGCTTGATTGGCCAGTGGCTGTTGGTACCCGACAGCTTCCAACTGCATCAGGACGCTGAACGCTGGGTGGACGCAGGGCTGGACATGCTGCGCTTGAGCCCCAGCCTGCGCAATTAAGACAAAATGCGTAATTGCATCCAGTTGTGTCAACAGTAAAGTCCAGAGACAGTCAATCGTCCCTTCGCAGGATTTGTGGGGTGACTTTATATACGGGCTGGCGGGCGGTTGATAGGTAGCCGCCTAAGTATTTTGTAGCGATTTTGTTGCAAGGCTGTGAAGGAGTGTTTCCAAGCCTCTGTGCGAACCAGGGGCAGACGCAGAGCGTCCAGGGTGCGGGAACGATCAAATGTGGGAGCGGGCTTGCTCGCGAAGGCGTGCTGCCAGTTGATACATCTTTGACTGACCCACCGCTTTCGCGAGCAAGCCCGCTCCCACAGTAGATCTGCGGCGTTTTTCAGGCAGGTGTAAAAAAGCCCCGGTTGTTGCCAGCCGGGGCTTTTTGCGTTTCAGGCGATTACAGCGCCAGCGTCGGGTAGTCGATGTAACCAACCGGGCCCTTGGCGTAGAAGGTTTCCGGGTGCGGTTCGTTCAACGGCGCATCGGCCTTCAAACGCGCCGGCAGGTCCGGGTTGGCAATGAACGGCACGCCGAAGGCCACCGCATCGGCCTTGCCGGCCGCCAGCCAGGCGTTGGCGCTGTCTTTGGTGAAGCGTTCGTTGGCGATGTACGCGCCGCCGAACGCTTTTTTCAGCTGTGGGCCGAGGCTGTCGCCGGCTTCTTTTTCACGGGAGCAGATAAACGCGATGCCACGCTTGCCCAGCTCGCTGGCGACGTAGGTGAAGGTTTCCGCCAAGTTATCGTCGCCCATGTCATGGGAGTCGGCGCGTGGTGCCAGGTGCACACCTACACGGCCGGCGCCCCAGACTTCGATGGCGGCGTCGGTCACTTCCAGCAGCAGGCGTGCGCGGTTTTCCAGGGAGCCGCCGTAGGTGTCGGTGCGCTGGTTGGTGCTGCTTTGCAGGAACTGGTCGAGCAGGTAGCCGTTGGCGCCGTGGATCTCCACGCCGTCAAAGCCTGCCGCCTTGGCGTTCTCGGCACCGACGCGGTAAGCGTCGACGATGTCGGCGATTTCAGCGGTTTCCAGTGCGCGCGGCGTCGGGTAGTCGGCCAGTGGGCGAACTAGGCTGACGTGGCCTTTAGGCTGGATGGCGCTGGGTGCCACCGGGGTTTCGCCGTTCAGGTACGACTCATGGGAGATACGGCCCACATGCCACAGTTGCAGGAAGATCTTGCCGCCCGCGCCGTGTATCGCCTTGGTGACATTGGCCCAGCCGCGCACCTGGTCGTTGGACCAGATGCCCGGCGTGTCCGGGTAGCCCACGCCCAGCGGCGTCACGGAGGTGGCTTCGCTGAGGATCAGCCCGGCGGAAGCGCGTTGCACGTAGTACTCGGCCATCAGCGCATTGGGTACGCGGCCTTCATCGGCGCGGCAGCGGGTCAGCGGCGCCATGATGATGCGGTTGGACAATTCCAGGTCGCCCAGTTTGATCGGATCGAAAATAGTCGTCATGGGAAAACACCCTTCTCTTTAAGTGGATTGATCAGTTGGTCGCAGGGGCCAGGTCGGCATCGCCGCTCTGACGGAAAGTAATCAGGGTGACCAGCAGGGCCAGGATCGCCAGGGCCGCTGCCGCCAAAGGCACGCTGGTCAGGCCGAAACCGTGGGCAATCACGCTGCCGCCGACCCAGGCGCCGAGGGCGTTGCCGATGTTGAAGGCGCCGATATTCAAGGTGGACACCAGGTTCGGAGCGGCCTTGCCAAAGGTCACCACGTTGATCTGCAGCGCCGGTACGGCGGCAAACGAGGCGGTGGCCCACAGGAACAGGGTGATTTCCGTCGGGATCACCGCGACGCTGGTCCAGGTCAGCACCGTGGACACCACCGCCATGCTGATAAACACGCCGATCAGGGTGGCCGCCAGGCGTTTATCCGCCAGCTTGCCGCCGATGATGTTGCCGACGGTCAGGCCCAGGCCGATCAGCAGCAGGGTCCAGGTCACGCCTTTGGGCGACACACCAGTGACGTCGCCGAGCAGCGGTGCGACGTAAGTAAAGAGGGTGAACATGGACGCGGAGAACAATGCAGTCATGGTCAGCGACAACCAGATACCCGCGCCTTTGAGGGCTTTGAGTTCGGCGCGCATGTCGAGTTTTTCTTCGTCACGCTTGGCGGGCAGAAAGCGGATCAGGCCGATCAGCGCGATCACGCCGATCACCGTGACGGCAAAGAACGTCGAGCGCCAGCCGGTGGCCTGGCCCAGCGCGGTGCCCAGCGGTACGCCGAGCACGTTGGCCAGGGTCAAACCGGTGAACATCAAGGCCACGGCCGAAGCCCGTTTGTTGGCCGGCACCAGGTTGGCCGCCACCACCGAACCAATGCCGAAGAACGCACCGTGGCACAGCGCGGTGACCACACGGGCAAACATCAGCACGTTGTAGTCACTGGCCAGGGCGCAGAGCAGGTTGCCGACAATAAAGATGCCCATCAACGCTACCAGCGCGGCCTTGCGTGGCAGCCTGGCGGTGGCCAGTGCCATGAACGGCGCGCCGATGGCCACGCCCAGGGCGTAGCCGGTCACCAGCCAGCCGGCGCCGGGGATCGACACGCCCAAGTCCGCCGCCACATCGGGCAGCAAGCCCATGATGACGAACTCGGTGGTGCCGATGGCAAAGGCGCTGAGGGCCAGTATGAGTAGCGAGAGGGGCATGGGTATTTCCTTGTTACAGCGCTGCGTTTTCGTCAGCGCTGAGTTCGGTGATGAGCGCTGCGAGGAAGGCCTGGATGGTTGCCTCGTTGCGTTTGAAAAAGTGCCACTGCCCGGCCTTCTGGCTGCTGATCAACCCGGCGCGTTGCAGGGTGGCCAGGTGCGCCGAAACGGTCGACTGGGACAAGCCGCAACGCTGGTCGATCTGCCCGGCACAAATGCCGTATTCGTGGTTGTGCACCTGCTCGGGGAACTGCACCTTCGGGTCTTTCAGCCAGGTGAGGATGTCTCGTCGTACTGGGTGTGCCAGGGCTTTTATTATTTCGTCGAGGTCAATGGACATGGCGGTTGCTCGGTTTCGTACAGCGTTATATCGCGATGAGGCGAACTTTAAATCGGTATATCCCGATATACCAATATGATTTTGATCTGAGTTCAGGCTATTTCGGTATATCGGGTTATAACGATACGTAAGCGGCAGTGGTAGACTGCGCGGCATGAATTATCTCGCACATCTGCACCTGGGCGGCCAACTTCCTGCTCAATTGCTCGGCAGCCTGTATGGCGACTTTGTAAAAGGCCGCCTGCAAGGCCAGTTCAGCCCGCAAATCGAGTTGGCGATTCAGCTGCACCGCTCGATCGACCGCTTTACCGACAGCCACCCGCTGGTGGGTGAGGCGTTGTCACGCTTCAGCCTGACCCGCAAGCGCTACGCCGGGATTGTCCTCGATGTGTTTTTCGACCACTGCCTGGCGCGGGATTGGGCGCTGTACGCCGACCAACCGCTGGAGCGCTTCACCGCGCAGGTGTACCGCGTGCTGGCGGCCGAGCCGCAGTTGCCGGGGCGGCTGGCGCAGATTGCACCCTATATGGCGGCGGATGATTGGCTGGGTTCATATCGCGAGTTTGCGGTGATGGAGCAGGTGCTGCGCGGGATTTCGCGGCGGCTCACCCAGCCACAGGAGCTGGGGCATGCGATGCAGGAGTTGCGGGTGTTGTATGAGCCGCTGAGCGAGGATTTTCGGTTGTTCTACCCAGAGCTGCAGAAATTTGCAGCGCTCCAACTGACAACTGAAATCTAACTGAGATCTAAATGTGGGAGCTGGCTTGCCTGCGATAGCAGTCTGTCAGTTGAAAGAGATGTGGCTGACCCACCGCTATCGCAGGCAAGCCAGCTCCCACATTTGAACCGATGTTCAGTTCATCTTAAGCTGCGAACGCCGGCCGAGTATCTACCTGCTCAACCTCCGGCACCGGCCCAAACAACGCCTTCTGCACCGCCTGCTGCGCCTGATAGGCCAGCGCCGCACGTTCCTGCCCGGCACAGGCAATCGGCTGGAGCACATGAATCTCCACATCACCCTGGTCATGACTAAACAGACGCATCAGGTGCGAGAGCAAATCGTCATCGCCAATAAACGGTGCCAATGCATCCACCTGCCCATCACGCAAATAACGAATCGCCACCGGCTGCAGCGACACATCCGCATCAATCGCACTGGCCAGCAAGCGCCCATGGAACGTGCGCAGGCTGCGCCCGTCGGTGGTGGTGCCTTCGGGGAACATCAGCAGCGGATGCTGTTGCTCCAGATGCCGGGTCATCTGCTTGCGGATCAACTGGCTGTCGCCCGACCCGCGGCGGATAAACAGGCTGCCGGCCTTCGCCGCCAACCAGCCGGCCACCGGCCAGGTGCGCACTTCGGCCTTGGACAAAAACGACATCGGCGCCACCGCGCCGAGCAGCGGGATGTCGGTCCAGGACACGTGATTGCTCACCCACAGCATCGGCTGCGTCGGCAGTTCACCGTGTACCGTCACGCGAAAGGGCAGGGCGTTGGTCAGCCGCGCCATAAAAAACCGCGACCAACGCTGGCGGCGCACCATTGAGTTGGCAATGTGCAAACGCTCGAACACGCCAAACACACTGGCCATGCTCAACCCCAGCGCCACCACCAGCAGCACCCGGGCAATGCGCCCGTATATGCGCAGGCGGCTCATCACATGGCCGCCTTGAAGTGGCGGGCGTAACGCGGGCATAACTCATCGCGCTTGAGCAGGATGAACACGTCGGCCACCTGGAAGTCTTCATCCCAGCACGGCTCGCCGCAGATCTTCGCGCCCAGGCGCATATAAGCCTTGAGCAACGGCGGCATTTCCGCGATGACGTTGGACGGCAGGTCCAGCGCCGGCAGTGGTTTTTTGGGTTCGGCGCGCAGGTGCTCGTTGCACAGGTAGCGTTCGCGCAGGCGCTGCATGATCGCGTGGGCCTGGATGCCGCCGTCGTGCATCGGGATGCTCGCGCAACCCATCAGGTAGCTGTAACCGCCCTGGTTGAGCACTTCGGCCAACTCGCCCCAGAGCACCGCGATGGTGCCGCCGTTGCGGTAGGCCGGGTCGACGCAGGTGCGGCCGATCTCCAGGATCGGGCCTTGCAGGTGCAGCAAGCCATGCAGGCTGAATTCTTCTTCGCTGTAGAACCGGCCCAAGGTGCTGGCGGCCTGGTGGTCGAGCAAACGGGTGGTGGCCACCAGTCGACCGCTGTTCAAATCCCGCACGCCGATGTGGCTGCAGTGAACATCATAGTCATCCATGTCCAGACCCTGTTCCGCGCCTTTCAGCTTGGCGTTGAACTCGCCGCTGAACACGTTGAAACGCAGGGCCTGGGCTTCCTGCAAAGCCTTGGCGCCAACCAGGCGTTCGGCTTGCAGACGGCGTTCATTGCCGGTGTCGCTGATGCGGGCGATCTGAGTCATGGCGAATCTCCGAGTGCCGGCCACGTACCGGCCGGTCGACTTGTTTGTCCAAACTCAGGCTATGTAGGCTCGGTGTCAGCTCCATGAAGTTATGGTGACGCTTGGATGACAGGCGTTCCTGTCGCAAATCTGTCATACGCCTGGGCTAGGCTCGCGGGCTTGAAAGCCCCCTTGAGTTTGCGTCCATGGTCCGAGGCCTGTTGTGCGTTGCCCTGCTGTTAGTCACCGCTGCCGCCCATGCCGACACCTGGCCGGACAAGGAATGGGCCAAGGGCGCGCCCCTCGAAGGCGCGGCGGTCGATGCACTGAATGCCTACGCTTTTCCCCCGCGTGACGACGCCACTCGTAAAGGCATCCGCACCGATGCGCTGCTGGTGATCCGCGATGGCGTGATCGTTTACGAGCGCTACGACGCGCCCACCACCGCCAGCACGCCGCACCTGACTTGGTCGGTGAGCAAAAGCCTGATGGCCACCGTGCTCGGCGTGGCCTACGGCGAAAACCGCTTCAAACTCACTGACCCGGCCGCGCGTTTTTACCCGCCAATGAAGCAACACCCCAAAGTGACCATGGCCGACCTGCTGCACTGGGGCTCGGGCCTGGACTGGCAGGAAGACTACGAATACGCCCCGCTGAAATCCTCCGTGGTGGCGATGCTCTACACCCGAGGCCGCAGCGACATGGCCGAGTTTGCCGCAGCCACCGAGGCCGCCGCCGCACCGGGCCAGGCCTTTCGTTATTCCAGTGGCGACAGCAATATTTTGTCCGCCGCCCTCAAAGGCATGCTTGGCCACAAGGCGTATATGAGCTACCCGTGGGATGCGCTGTTCAAGCCGCTGGGCATTCACAACGCCACCTGGGAAACCGATGCCGACGAAACCTTTGTCGCCTCCTCTTACGCCTACCTCACCGCCCGCGATTTAGCGCGGGTCGGCCTGCTGATGGCGCGCGACGGTCGTTGGGGAGAACAGCAATTGCTGCCTAAAGAATGGGTGGCCTTCAACCGCCAGCCATTCGACAACTACCAGGCCGGCCAGGACGAAGCCGTCCCCGGCGGGCAATGGTGGCTTAACCTCGACCTACAAGGTGCCCCAAGACCCTGGCCCGATGCGCCCGCCGACACCTTCGCCGCCCTCGGCCACTGGGGCCAGGCGCTCTATGTGCTGCCCGACGAACACCTGGTGATCGTGCGCTACGGCGATGACCGTGACGGCACTTACCGCCACAACGAACTGCTCAAACGCGTGCTGGCGGCGGTGCAACTATGATCCGTCGTCATCCGTTTATCAGTGTGTTTTTACTGCTGTTGCTCGCCATGCTGGGCTGGGTGTGGCACGAACGCGTCAACCTGCAAGCCTTCCCCGACATCATCGCGGCGTACACGGCCAAGGAATATTGCTCGTGCCGGTATGTGGAGAACAACCCGGCGGACTATTGCCTCGGGTATGTGAAGCAGTACGTGCCGACCAGCGCGTTCACTGATTCGCCGGAACGCAGTGAAGTCACGGCGAGCGGTTTAGGGCGCACGCATACAGCGCGCTGGCTGGGTGATCGCCAGGGCTGCCGCCTCAACCCCTGACACACCAAAAATCCCTTGTGAGAGCAGCAGGCTAGCCAGCTGCTCTCACAAGGGATTTGTGCCGATCATTGGAAATTAGAGAAACCCAAGCAGGCGTCCGATGCACTGCATCGGGCGCGAACGACTTACTGCCGGGTTGGGCTGTCTGGCTGCAAGGCCAGGAGCAGGTCATCAATGATCGCCTTGCCCATGTCACACAGGTAGTGCGAGGCAAACGCGAACTTCTCCGCCCTGGGGTCCATGGCGGCTTCAAGCGAGAGCATTTTTGCGTAGTAGAGGACGTGCGCTGCGTGTTCCAGGGCTTCCTGAATCGGCACGCCGGCGTTGACGCGGAACAGCTTTAAATGGGCTTTTTCCTCGCCACAATCTGCGAAGGTTTGGGCGCCAATGGTTTTTGCTGAGGTGGGGTTGCTCATTGCTGACCTCCCAAGCAATGGGGGGCGGCATTGGTACGTAAGGCACTGCGGTAATCAAGCATGCTGTGAAACCTCTGTGATGACCAACTGAAGCGACCACACATCGATTCCAGGCGATGGGTGGCAGCCGTGCGCAGGCTGGAAACCGAGACAGAGACAACTCGGCAGACACGAATGTCTCCCGCACACGGCCGCCAAAAAGCACAAACCGCAGGCACAAAAAAAGCGCCTGCTGATTGCTTGACGACGCTGCGTGCGTCTCGGTGACGGGTTTCCAGGCCCGGTCGCTGATGAGCAGCGACCGGGAGAGGTTAGCGTGATGTAACCTATAGTGCAACTACACTTAAGAGCAGAGTTTTCACTCTGTGAAAAAGGCGTGCTGGAAGTTCTATTTTTTTACACACTAGGCAGGTAAGTCTAAAACTAGGATTATGTGGCCTTCGAAGTCAGATTTATTTGCTAAGCGTATACATTCATTTTTATCTTCGGCGGTAAAGAAGCTGATTCTTGCCGTTGAGCTAGGTTCGTTGCAAAGTTCTCCGATTCTTACATCGATCTTATCTGGGCTATATGTGTCAAAGAACTTTCTCAGCCGTGCTTGTAAATAATACTCAGACCCATGTCCGGTTGAAAGTTCGCGTGGTAAGTTTTGTACCAATACTTCGTATGTCGACATATCCTTGCCTGTAAGTAGTATGAGTTGTGAGTGCTAGGGAGAGGGTAGAATGGCATGTGTGTTACGTTTTATGACCTGTTAGAAATAACAGTTTTTTAGAGCGTTAAGGAATAAGATTTTTACTTGCAAGGTATATGCGTTTTTTGTGCCTTGCTATTGGCAGCTTTTATTGCTGAGTTGGTGGTCTGATTTTCCTTTACGCTTGAGAAAATAGCTGAGGATTATCGTTTATAGTGTTTCTTCGGTTGACTGCAGATTTAGAGGGTTCATGAGAGTCTATTGCAAAACATGTGGGCAAAAGGGGCGAATCGCCTCCCGCGACGAGCTGTCCCTTGAATTTGCCCGCCTCTACTGCCAATGCAGCTCCCCCCACTGCGGTCACACATGGGTAGCCAACCTCACCTTCTCGCATACCCTTAGCCCCTCCGCCCAGGTAGTCGACCGCTTACTGTTCGACCGCCTGCGCAGCTTGTCCAAGGTCCAGCAACGCGACCTGTTCGATCAATTGGGCATGGCGTCCTCCACGTAATCACGCAACCTGGCCTCAGCTTGTTCAAAGCGTTCCAGCTGAGCAACGCCATACTCAAACAGCGCCAATTTCGCCCGCTGCGGCAGCTGCAGGTCACCTCCCAGCAGGTAGACCAGCAGGGCAAAGCTGTGTCCGCATTCTTCGAATTCTTCGCGCAATTTCGAAGTGCAGACTTTGGAATTCAACACAACGATTTCTCCTTTTTTGGTGTGGTTAGCCAAGGAATATTGTTCGTGCCGGTATGTGGAGAACAACCCGGCGGACTATTGCCTCGGGTATGTGAAGCAGTACGTGCCGACCAGCGCGTTCACTGATTCGCCGGAACGCAGTGAAGTCACGGCAAGCGGCTTAGGGCGCACGCATACGGCGCGGTGGTTGGGTGATCGCCAAGGCTGCCGCATCAACCCCTGACACACCAAAGATTTTCTGTGGGAGCTGGCTTGCCTGCGATGACGGCGGCACAGGCAACAGTGATGTTGACTGACCGGCCGCTATCGCAGGCAAGCCAGCTCCCACATTGGATTTGTGCTGATCATTTACTGTTGCCGGGGCGGGTTACGGAACCAGTCTCTGTGCGGTGTTTTTAGGTGAAAAGTGAATAACTAATGTTCTCAAGTATTATTAAAAACTGTCAGTTTTCACAGGTGCATAATGTGTAGGATTTTTTATGCTAACACTTCTTTGGTATGGGAGTGATTTCAAAATGGCACTTGAAAAAAACCCGCTTAACATGTCTTCATCATTCGTAACGGTTGATTTATCTGAAGGTCAACCGAAAAAGCCGGAAAAACTAGATGATTTGGATAAAGCAAAAACGCTCACTGTATACGACCAGCAAGGGCAAACTCATGTCGGTACGAAGGTTTCCCTAGAATACGTACGCCAAAAGCTTGACTGGGTTTTGACCATAAAGGTATCTGAGAGCGAAACGAAGCAGTTATTAGGTCATGAAATTTCTGCGATCACAAGGAATTTATAAGCAAACTATCGGATAGCACCGCGGCAGTGTGTAATCTCGAACGCGGTGCTCGCCCTTATTGTTGTTTTGTTTAAAGCATCTCTGACAAAGAAGGCGCGGGGGCGGTTTAGTTAACGACTGTGCCAAAGGAGACCATGAGCAATTAAAGCATAATCGTGCTCCATTTCCAGATTGCGTTTGAGTGGCTCCGGAAACTCGCTAAGCCGTCTGCACTGAACTGGTTTTTTTAGTTAAAAACCAGGAAAGTTCATGGCCCCTGAAATACCCCTATCAAGAGCAGCTTATCCCAAGGGCTGCCATGCATGAGTGGCGCCCAAGGCGGCGTTATTGCGGGACTGTTTCAATGTGGTCTGGCATCATAATCGATCGAGTTTTTCATGTTTAATAGTCGATCCATCAGCCACCCAAAAGAAAAACTACAAGGGGAATGTCACTTCTGGGTGGCATCAGAATAATTTATGCCTGTACGTATGCGTCGCGTATAAATATTGTATCCACCGGCATGTCACCTCTACCGACTTTAACGCTTTTAATATCGTCAAGCACATCCCAGCCCGCGCTGACTTTGCCAAATACACGATAGCTAGTTCCTTGTGGAGGAGGAAGGAATTTGTCCGTTAAGCTAATAAAGAACTCTGTGGGGGGGATGAGCTAACTTGAAATGCGATGGAGCGGCGTGAAGGAATAAGGTCACTGTCATCTCGATTGGGGGGAGGGGCTGAAGTTAATTTTGCTAGCCCGTCCTCCAAATAACCACCACCCAATATTATGTAATCTTTAATGATACGGCTAAAGATTGTGTTTTTGTAGTGTCCAGAGTTAACCAGGCTAAGAAAATGTTCAACAGTGTTAGGTGCATTTTCTGAGTCGAGTTAAATGGTTAAGATATCCCGGGAAGTTTCAAGAATTACATTCATTTTCATGTCCTCATTAAGCGTTTGGCAAATTTTAATTACGAAGACCTTTATGGGTTTAAATGGCTGATGGGTGTACTGTGAAGTTTGACAGTTTTTTAGTGTGTTTGGTCGAGGTTGTATGGGTGGTTAGTGCGGTTGGTTATAAAGGGTTTTATCTGCTGGGTCTCATTCAATATGTGAAAAAGCTAAGGTGTTGAGGCTTATAACTTTTAGGGCGCAGGTGCAAGAAAACACAATGCCCAATATTGCAAGCAGAGTGAGCGTGCCATTTGCGAGTGTTTTTCAAGGACGCAAGCGTAACCGTCGGGCGCGAGCGCTAAATTGTAGGCGTATCGCCCAATGTTTCGAAATTGTTTAAATAATCTGCTGCCTCGTTTTTTTATACACGGAAGCACCGTTTAGAAAAAGGTTGAAACAGGTTTGCTTCAACGGGCTTGTTGAGGGTGACAGTGCACTTTTGAATAGACGCCCGATCGGTCATGCCGGACGTCCGCCAAGGCTGCTGACTGCGGGGTTGGGCTCTGTGGCTGCAAGGCCAGCAACAGGTCATCGATGATGGCCTTACCCATTTCGCCCAGGTAATGCGAGGCGAATGCAAACTTCTCCGCCCTGGGGTCCATGGCGGCTTCAAGGGCGAGCATTTTTGCGTAATAAAGCACGTGGGATGCGTGTTCGAGGGCTTCTACGAGCGGAACCCCGGCGTTGACGCGGAAGAGTTTCAGGTGGCTTTTGTTTTCTCCGCAATCTGCGAAGGTGGCGGCGCCGATGGTTTCGGCTGAGGGTAGTTCGTACGGCATAAGCTTGCTCCTTTGGTACAACCAATAAGAGCTTCTTTTTTCGGGATTCCACGCCCGGTCGCTGATGAGCAGCGACGGAGGCGAGGTTAACCCTATGCACGAGCCGTCGCAACCGGTGGCCAATCGCTGTCCGCAATCTGCGTTGTGTGGCGAGGGCGCTTGCTTCCGTCCGGTTGCGTAGGGGTAACCAGCTTTTGTGAACGTTTCGCACCCCAATGTATTCAGCGGACAAGTTGGAGCGCATTGAAGTCACAGCAAGCGGCTTAGGGTGCACGCATACGGGGGGTGAGCGGCAGGAGTGTCGGTTGTTGCCGTGAGGTTTGCCTTATGTCGTGTCTCATCACTGCGTCATCCCGCGCGGCAAGGCAACTTGATAGTGCGTCACTTCACTTCTTCGGAGGAGGCGTGCCGAAGCGCTGAAGATTTATTAGGGGAATGGAGAAAATTCCTCAGGTGTATGTGAGTGTTGAAAGGTGGCAGTTAAGGTTATTGCGTTGCCAAGTTAACAACACTTGGGAAACGGATGAGGTTTGCTTGTGCGTCAGAATATTTGTTCTAAGTGCGGGGCTTGAGTTGATATGGAATCTAGATTATTCAAAAAAAGTATAAAAAACTGTCAATGTTCACAGGTGTTTAAAGGGCTGCTTTTTTTATGATGAGGCTCACGTAATGGAGGAGTTCCTGAAATGTCCTATGGCGATGAAGACAGTGCAGCATTCGTAGTAGAAAATCCGATCCTTGGGTGTGGTTCCATACCTGCCTTTTTTTTGGATTTAGAGGGCAAGAAATCTCTTACTGTTTTTGATCTGGAAGGTAACCAGTATGCCGGCGAAATGGTTTCATTGGTGTGCAGAAAGGATAAGGTTATTAATAATTTATGGTATTTAACTATAAAATTATCGAGTGGTCGGACTATGTCGTTTACGGAATACGAGGTTTCCGCAGTGACTAGGCACCTATAAAGCTGATTTAGTTGATGGTATAGCTTATGCGTCGTATACCCTTAATTAATCGACTGGCGAACGTTGGTGAACGTCGCTGATTATACTGAGAAAAGTAAGTGTGTAGCTGTCCAGTTATCTACGCGACGTCGCAAACCAGTCGCAAGTGGTTATCCGCAATCTGCTCTCTGTGGCGAGGGAGCTTGCTCCCGTTTGACTGCGCAGCAGTCGCCGGCTTTTAGGGGCGCTGCGCACCCCAGCGCAAGCACGCTTGCTCGCCACAGGGTTATCAGGTGTCGGCCTCAGGTTCCACCCAGTGGAACCACCTTTGATTGTCCTCACGCCCACATCGCGCTTAGCTGTCGATGTGTCGCCAACAAGAACGGGACCACCCGCCTGTGAGGAGAATCACCATGCGCCCACACCAGCACATTCTGGATTGGCTCAGCGATGTCGCCAGTGACTTGCACGCTGTGCGCCACGATATCCACGCCCACCCGGAACTTGGTTTTGAAGAGAACCGCACCAGCGCGCTCGTTGCGCAGTCCTTGAGGGAGTGGGGCTACGAGGTGCACACCGGCATCGGCAAAACCGGCGTGGTCGGTGTGCTGCGCAAGGGCAGCAGCTCGCGCACGCTGGGGATTCGCGCCGACATGGACGCGTTGCCCATCATCGAAAACACCGGCGCGGCCTACACCAGCCAGCACGCCGGCTGTATGCACGCCTGCGGGCATGACGGCCACACCACCATGTTGCTCGGCGCCGCGCGTTACCTGGCGGCGACGCGGCAATTTGACGGCACCTTGAACCTGATTTTCCAACCTGCCGAAGAAGGCCAGGGCGGCGCCGAGGCGATGCTGGCCGATGGTTTGCTCGAGCGCTTTCCGTGTGATGGCCTGTTCGGCATGCACAATATGCCGGGCTTGCCGGCGGGGCATTTGGGCTTGCGCGTCGGGCCGATGATGGCCTCGCAAGATTTGCTCACCGTGACGTTGGAAGGCGTCGGCGGCCATGGTTCCATGCCGCATCTGACGGTGGATCCGCTGGTGGCGGCGGCGAGTATGGTCATGGCCTTGCAGACCGTGGTGGCGCGCAATATCGATACCCAGGAAGCCGCCGTGGTCACCGTCGGTGCGCTGCAAGCGGGGCAGGCCGCCAACGTGATTCCTCAGCAAGCGCTGTTGCGCCTGAGCCTGCGCGCACTGAATCCCAAGGTGCGCGAGCAGATGCTCGAACGGGTCAACGCGATCATCCACACCCAGGCCGCCAGCTTCGGCTGCACGGTGCAGGTTGAACATCGCCCGGCCTACCCGGTGCTGGTCAACCACGCCGAAGAAAACCGAGTTTGCTCGCCAGGTCGGCGTGGCCTTGCTCGGTGCCGACGCGGTAGACGGCAACACCCGCACCTTGATGGGCAGTGAAGACTTTGCCTGGATGCTGCAACGCTGCCCCGGCAGTTACCTGTTTATCGGCAATGGTGTGTCGCGGCCGATGGTGCACAACCCCGCCTATGACTTTAACGACGACATCCTGCTGACCGGCGCCGCCTATTGGGGCGCGCTGGCCGAGAGCTGGCTCAAGCCTGCCTGACGAGCTGTTTTTTTCTGCCGCTGGACCCTTGCCCTTATCGGTTGAATGGAGTGTTCCTCATGCAGACTGCACACGCAGGCGTTTCCCGCACCCGCCAGGTGGTGGCGGCCGTGATCGGCAATGCGCTGGAATGGTATGACTTTATCGTTTACGGTTTTCTGGCCAGCATCATCGCCCGGCAATTCTTTCCGTCGGAGGATGAATACGCCTCGCTGCTGATGGCCCTGGCCACCTTCGGCGTGGGTTTTTTTCATGCGCCCGGTGGGCGGCATCCTGCTGGGCATCTATGCCGACCGCAAAGGCCGCAAGGCCGCGATGCAGTTGATTATCCGGCTGATGACCGTGTCTATCGCGCTGATCGCCTTCGCACCCAATTACGCCGCCATTGGCATGGGCGCGCCGTTGCTGATTGTGGTGGCGCGCATGCTCCAGGGCTTTGCCACCGGCGGTGAATACGCGAGTGCCACGGCGTTTCTGGTGGAAAGCGCGCCGGCCCATCGCAAGGGCTTGTATGGCTCCTGGCAGTTGGTGGGGCAGTGCCTGGCGGTGTTCGGCGGCGCGGCGATGGTGGCGCTGGTCACGCACTTCTTTTCGCCGCAAACCCTCGACCTGTGGGGCTGGCGCGTGCCGTTTGTGCTGGGCTTGCTGATCGGCCCGGTGGGCTTGTGGATTCGTCGGCACCTGGAAGACCCGGAAGAATTTATCCAGGCACGCAAACAGGCGACCGGCCCGGCGCCGAGCCTGATGGACGTGCTGCGTGAGCATCGGCGCAGCATCCTCGTCTCCATGGGCTTGGCCTGCGGGGCGACGGTGTCGTTTTACGTAGTGCTGGTGAATATGCCGACCTTCGCGCACAAGAGCCTCGGTTTGCCGCTGGACCAGGTGCTGATGGTGCAGATGTTTGCGGTGGCGCTGATGACCGTGGTGATTCCACTGTCCGGCATGCTCTCGGACCGCCTGGGGCGGCGGCCGGTGTTGATGGCCTTCACCCTGGCGTTCTTCGTGATGGTGTACCCGTTGTATGTGTGGGTGGCCACAGCGCCGTCCATCGAGCGCTTGCTGGTGATGCAAGTGCTGCTGTGCACGGCCATCGGCGGGTTCTTCGGCCCGGCACCGACGGCGCTGGCCGAGCAGTTTCCGATTGAGGTGAGGTCCACAGGTGTGTCGGTGGCCTATAACGTCGCCGTCATGGTGTTCGGCGGCTTCGCACCGTTGATCGTGACCTGGCTGACCAAAGTGCTCGGTACGCCAGTGGCGCCGTCGTTTTATGTACTGTTCGCTTGCGTGCTGACGTTGATGGGCACTTACTGCATGCACGAAGCCCCACGGGCGAAGAAACCGCTGCCCTTTTCCAATGAGGTGAAGCCTTGAGCAGTATTGATTGGGATGCCACGCAGCTGTCGCAAGCGATCCATGCGCGGCAGGTGTCGTGTGAAGAAGTGATGGGTGACTACCTGGCGCAGATCCAGCGTTTTAACCCGAGCGTGAATGCGCTGGTGTCGTTGCGGGATGCCGATGAAGTGCTGGCCGAAGCCCGCGCCTGTGATCGCGAACTGGACCAGGGCAAGTCCCGTGGCTGGATGCACGGCATGCCCCAGGCGATCAAGGATTTGGCGGCCACCCAAGGTTTGCGTACCACCTTGGGCTCGCCGCTGTTCGCCGAGCATGTGCCCACCGAAGATGCCATCAGCGTGGCGCGGGTGCGGGCCAGTGGCGCGATCATCATCGGCAAGACCAACGTGCCGGAATTCGGCCTCGGCTCGCAGACCTACAACACGCTGTTCGGCACCACCGGCAATGCCTATGACCCAAGTTTGGTGGCCGGCGGCAGCAGCGGCGGGGCGGCGGTGGCGCTGGCGCTGCGCATGCTGCCGGTGGCCGATGGCAGCGACATGATGGGCTCGCTGCGCAACCCGGCGGCGTTCAATAACCTGTTTGGTTTGCGCCCTTCACAGGGGCGTGTGCCCCACGGGCCGGCGCCGGAATTGTTTGTGCAGCAACTGGGCACCGAAGGCCCCATGGGCCGCAGCGTCACGGATGTGGCGAAGTTATTGAGCATTCAGGCCGGTTACGACCCACGGGTGCCGTTGTCATCCAGGGACGATCCGTCGGTGTTCGGCCAGCCGTTGCAGCGCGACTTCAAAGGCGTTCGCCTGGGCTGGCTGGGTGATTACAACGGCTACTTGCCGATGGACGAGGGTGTGATGGGCCTGTGCGAGTCGGCCCTCGGCGATTTCGCCGCATTGGGCTGCGAGGTGGAAAGCTGCCAGCCGGCGTTTTCCCTGGCGCGTCTATGGCGTTGCTGGTTGGTGCATCGCCACTGGCTGGTGCACGGCAACCTCGGCGCGGCCTACGCCAACCCGCAAAAACGCGCGTTGCTCAAGCCTGAGGCGCAATGGGAAGTGGAGGGCGGGCAGGGCTTGAGCGCGCAGCAGGTGTACCAGGCGTCGGTGGACCGCAGCGAGTGGTATCGCGCCCTGGCCAAGCTGTTTGAACGTTACGATTTCCTGCTGTTGCCCACCGCCCAAGTGTTCCCTTTTGATGCACAGCAGGCGTGGCCGCGCCGTGTGGGTGGGCGCGAAATGGACACTTATCACCGCTGGATGGAAGTGGTGATCGGCCCTACATTGGCCGGCTTGCCGAGCATGAGTATTCCGGTGGGCTTCAATCCTCAAGGCTTGCCCATGGGCCTGCAGATTATCGGCCCGGCCCAGGCGGACCGGGCTGTCTTGCAGCTGGCTTATGCCCACGAACAGCTGACGCACTGGGTAAAGCGCCGCCCGCCTGCGTGCCTTGAATCGATGAGTTGACCTGCGATCGGGCCTGTATCTTGCTGTGAAAAATGATCATCCACCGGCAACAGGGAGATCGAACATGGAGACAGGCACGGTACGGTCGGTTGAGCGCGCACTCGCCATCGTCGAATTGCTCGGTGAGCACCAGGCCTTGGGGCTGGAGGAGTTGCACTACCTCACCCGCTTGCCCAAGGCTACGGTGTCGCGCATGTTGCTGACCTTGCAGGAACAGGGCTGGGTCTATCGCGGCCTCAGCGACCGCCGTTACCGCCTGCGCGCCCAGCGTTTGTTCGGCGACACCCAGCAACGTTTCAAGCGCCAAGTGGTGGAAAGCGCCGCGCCCTGGCTGCTGGAACTCAGTGAACGCACCGGGCTGGTGGTGGATCTGTCCTGCTTTGATGGCGAGCGCCTGGAAGTCATGGAAAGCGCGATCCCCAGTGTATTGCGCAAGTTGTTACCCCAATAACTGCCAGATCGTCGGCCAGCACGCCAGCCTGTTTCACTCGGCGATGGGCAAGGCGTGCCTGACGCAATTACCGGTTGAGGAGGTGCAGCGTCTGGCAGGCCGCGATCATGTCGCCGCGGACGAGCAGGTGCATACCTGCGAGCAAACCCAGCACCAGGGGTTTGGCCAGCGCACTGAAGGCTATTGGGAATACCCGGTGCGCCTGCCGTTTCTGATTCGCGCGGTGGCCTTGCCGGTGCAGGCCAATGGGCGGCTGGTGGGCAGTATGGCGTTGCACTGGCCGATGCATCAGGCGCCAGTGGAACGCGTATTGAACCTGCACATGGCCAGCCTGGAAGCGACGGTGCGCGATGTGCAGCGGGCGCTGATCTAAAGGCAACCAGCGAACCCTGTGGGAGCTGGCTTGCCTGCGATAGCGGCAGGTCAGTCACCATTGCTGCTGGCTGTGCCGCCGTCATCGCAGGCAAGCCAGCTCCCACATTGGATTTGCGCCGCCTGTGAGATTGCGCTTAAGGTTCGTGCAGGTTTTTTGCCCCCCGAGTTTCTATGTTCAATGTCAAACCTCTGGCCTTCACACTGCTGACCTGCGCCGCTCTGCCTGCCCACGCCGACTGGTACCTGGATAACGAATCCTCGCGCCTGTCGTTCGTCACCACCAAGAACACCGAGATTGCCGAGGTGCATCGCTTCCTGGTGTTGCACGGCAAGGTCGACAGCAAAGGCGCGGCGCAGCTGGAGGTCGAGATGGAGTCGATCAACAGCGGCATCCCGCTGCGCGATGAGCGCATGCGCAATGACCTGTTCCAGATCAAGGCCTTCCCCGAAGCGCTGATCAGCGCGCAGATTAATCTGCAACCGATCAATGACCTGGCCCCAGGCGCGCAAATTGAACTGCGCCTGCCACTGTCGGTGACGTTGCATGGCAAGACCCAAACCTACAGCGCCGAACTGCTCGCCACACGCCTGGATGATCGACGCTTCCAGGTGGTAACCCTGGAACCTGTGGTGCTGCACGCCGAGGATTTCGATTTGGTGCCGGGTGTGGCGGCGCTGCGCAAGGCGGCCGGCTTGGCGTCGATCAGTTTGTCGGTGCCGGTCGGTGCGGTGCTGATTTTCACGGCGCGCTGACATGAGCGGCGCAGTGTTCCCGTGGCGCAGCGCCAACCGCTTCGAGTTGCTGATCGACGGCCCGAGTTTCTTCCCGCAGATGCTGGTGGGTATTGCCCGGGCCGAGCGCCTGGTCGATCTGGAGTTGTACCTGGTCGAGGCCGGCGCCTGTGCCGAGGCTATGGTGCAGGCGCTGGTGCTGGCTGCCGAGCGCGGCGTGCAGGTGCGCTGCCTGTTTGATGATTACGGCAGCCTGGCCTTCACGCTGGGCCTGCGTAAGCGCCTCACCGACGCGGGCGTGCAACTGCGCTTCTACAATCGCCTGAGCTGGCGCCGTTGGATGCGTAACCTGTACCGCGACCATCGCAAACTGTTGCTGATCGATCAGGGCATCGCCGTGGTCGGCGGCACGGGCGTTACCGATGAGTTCTGGACGCCAGGGCAAGACACCGCCGACTGGCATGAAGTGATGGTGCAGATCAGCGGCCCGTTGGTGCTGGACTGGCAGGCGTTGTTCGACCGGCAATGGCACGCCAACGCGGCGCGCCGCGAGTGGAAACCCGCCACCCATTTCGGTTTGCCGCGCTTGCCCAAGGTGCCGGCCACCGGGCCTGGCCTGGGGCGCGTGGCGTATGCCGACGCCCGTCAGCACCGCGATATCTTGCAGTCGCTGATCCGCGCGCTGAACAGCAGCAAGACGCGCATCTGGCTGGCCACCCCGTATTTTCTACCGACCTGGAGCGTGCGCCGGGCCTTGCGCCGTGCGGCCGGGCGTGGTGTAGACGTGCGTTTATTGCTGACCGGCCCGCGCACCGATCACCCTTCAGTGCGCTATGCCGGGCACCGTTATTACCCACGGTTGTTGCGCGCAGGCGTGCAGATCTTTGAATACCAGCCGTGCTTTTTGCACCTGAAAATGGTGCTGGTGGACGACTGGGTGAGCGTCGGCTCGTGCAATTTCGACCACTGGAATTTGCGTTTCAACCTGGAGGCCAACCTCGAAGCGCTGGACCCTGAGTTGACGGCAGCGGTGGCGGGCAGTTTCGAGCGTGATTTTGCCAAGAGCCAGGCGGTGAGCCTGGAGGCGTGGAAGGCGCGGCCGTTGTGGCGGCGGGTGAAGCAGCGGGTGTGGGGCTGGATTGATCGGTTGGTGGTTAACTTGCTGGATCGGCGGGGGTAGGACACCCCCGCCTGCTGCTTAAAATTGCAGTGAGTACTGCGCGGTGATGCTTTGGTCTCGGCTGCGCTCGCCACGCTGCTGGGTAAAGCCCAGGTCGATTGCGCTGTCACGCGTCAGGCGCGCGGTGGCGCCCAGTTCCAGCCGGGTGCTGAGTCGATCCAGCGGCGCGCCGCTGACACTCATGACTCGCCCGCCGTCCCAGGCAGCCTGGGTAGACGGTTGCAGGTCACCGCTGGCTCGGGTGTAAGCCAGGCCGCCGCGCACACTCAACCACGACGGGCCGATTTGCGCCTTGCCCAGGTCGAGGTTCACCCGCACACCGCCGGTGGCCAGGTTCACGCTTTCTTTCGAACGTTTGCCGCGCAGTGCCGTGATGCCGCCCCGCTCGGTATAGCCTTCGCTGCGCTGTTGCACATTGGCCAGTTGCAGGTACGGCTGCCAATCCCAGAAGTTATGGCTGAACTTATAGTTGGCCTCGGCAAACGCCTGCACGGTGCGGCTGGCGTATTTGCCGGACAAGCGGTTTTCTACACCGGGAAAGCTGACGCGGCGTTTGGTCTCAATCGCATGTTGCGCATAGGCGATGCCGCCATACAGGCCAAAAGCGTCCCACGTGTGACCCGCGTGCAGGCCCAACTGATAGGTGTCGACACTTGCCTTTCCACGCGGTCCGGCCTTGACCTCGCTGCTGCCGCTGCCGGCCACCACGCCCAGGCGTGTGCCTTGTTCCAGTTGGTGATCGAAGCCGACCAGAATCCCCGTGCTGTTGTGGGACGTGCGCGAGGTGCCGTTATCACCCACCAGTAGCCCGGACTGACGCGGCAGTTGTACCCATATGCCACGGTTCTCGGCGTGTGGCCCGGTAGCGCGATGGTTTTGCGCAAGGCGTTGACGGTCGAACACGGCCTGACGCAGCACGCGGCTGTTTTCGATCAGCGCTGCCTGGGTGCTGGCATGCAGTTCGCCGCTCAATTGGTCGAGGGCCGCAGGCGCCTGTTCAGGGAACAGAGCAGTCAGGCGTTGCAGCAGGGGGGAGGTCAACGCATCCGTGTCGGCGGCGCTGGCGACGGCCCGCTGGTTGGCCGTTTCTGCCGCCGAAGCCAGTGAGCGGCCACGGCCGAATTCCACCAGCAGGGTGTTGGCTTCTTTGACTTGCGACACGTTGAGGAAGGGCGAAAATTCGCGACGGTCGATCGCCGCAAATTCGCCGCTCAAGGCCGCGTTGGCCTGCAGGATGCTGTGGCGCTGGCCCAGGTAGTAGGTGTTGGGTTGTGCGCTGAGGTACAGCGTGCCGCCGTTGATGGAGGCTTGGTTGCTCACCTGCAGTTTTGCCGGCGCCGTTGGGGTTGTGAGTCCCGTCATGAGCGTTGACCCAGCGGCCTGCTGGTAGTCACCCTGCACGCTCAGGGCGCCGTTCAGACGCAGCGTGCCACCGTCGACTATGACATCGCCCTTGAGGTTGTTGGCGCCGTCCAGCTCCAGAATGCCTTGTTTAAGCGTGGCGCCGGCGAAGCTGTTATTGCCGCTCAGGCGCAGCCAACCGATACCGCTTTTCTCCAGGCGCCCGGGGCCGCCGATATCGTTACGCCAGTCGTCCCAGGCACCGCCCTGCCAGACAATTGCACCACCGGCGGGGCGATCCATGTTCACCAAGGTGTCGACGCGCAACTGGCCGGGACCGTCGATGGCTTTTTTGAGGTTCATCAGGCCCCAGCCGTAGACGTCGTCCACGCCTGGTTCGCCAAGGTCGGTGGCGGTGGTCAGCAGTACGTCGCGGATTTGCGGGTTGTCGAGGTAGGGAAAGCGCTCCATTAGCAGGGCCAGGCCGCCGGAGATGTGGGGGGCGGCCATGGAGGTGCCGGAACTTGGTATATAGCCTAGCTCGGGTTTATCGCCGGTCACTGTGAACCCGATGACATCACCGTCCGGGCCGTACTGGTTTTCGGTTTGTATCGAACCGCTGACCCAGGACGAGTTGATATCTGTTCCGGGCGCGGCCAGGCACCAGTCTTTGCTGAAGCCGCAGCGCCTGGAATAATCGCTCAAGGTTAGCGCTTGAGTTAAGTTGACGACGGTCAACCAATAAGGCTCCAGCTCTGCAATGGCACGTGGCAGGCTGGGATGAAGCCCGGAGTTTGGCGCTTTTTGAGGGGATTCGTTGGCTGTGGTGACGTTGCCCGCTGACCATACTTGCAGGATCCCATACTTGATAGCGTTGTCTGCGATGGCCTTGAGTTCTGCATAAACCGGGATTTGTGTGTCGCTTAATGCAATGTCCAGCTCTGCCGCATTCGCAGGCGAAAATGCGCTGCCCCAACTGTTATTGACAACACGTACATTCTGCTTGTGCAATTGGGCATAGACCGCGTCAACCGCGGCAACTGTCGGAAGGGGAAGCCTCAACGCACTTGTTATGGCAATTGGGCCTCCCAGATAGGTATTACCGAACTTACGCACGGCACTCAAGTTGGCCGCGTAAGCTACACCATGTACCCCGGAGCCATCGCGATTGGCGAGTGCCGTACCGGCAACGTGAGTGCCATGCGCGTCGTAGGTCGTTCCAACAAATCCGAGATATTCATCAAGTTGCTCTCGGGTCAGGGTGCCATCGGCTATAGATTCTTCTAGGCCTGCTAGTGCTTCAGGTGGCAATGAGTCTATAACGGTTACTGCGGCGCGATCACCTTCGGTGTAGAAGCAGCCATTTTCCAGCACGCTCCCGCTCATGCAGCCGGGGTCGGCCATCACCACGCCGACAGCTGGCTTCCCGGCAAACTCGCCATGGCGCAGGTCGGTTCCAGCGTCATAAACCCCCATTTGCACCCCCGCACCACTTAACCCTCGTGCATAAGCGTAATCCGCACCCACTGCGCCCAGCCCCCAGTTATTCTTGAACTCTTCGCTGCGCCAACTGGCGGCGTCGTGCAGCCGGCCTTGTTCGGTGTAGCTGGCGGCTTCAATCGGCATGGCTGACAAGCATCCAAGCACACAGAGGGCGATAGCATTGCGTTTAAATGATGATTGAGCGGGCGCTTTTGCGGCTGCCGCTCGGGCGTTTTTCGTGGGCAACATAGTCCACACACCTGCACATAAAATTGGGCTGACAGGGTGTGCGAGTACGCAGAGTGATTAATGTAGGAGTTGGCTTAGAGGGAAGGAGAAAGTTAATTGATCGCTGATCAACGAGGCTTACTGCGATGCCCCCTCTTTGAAGAAAGAGGGGGCTGCGAGTATTACAGCAATTCGAACGTCTGCTGCTGCACATCCTGGGAATCCAACCCGATCTGCACATTGAACTCGCCCGGTTCCGCTGCGAACTTGAGTTGGGTGTTATAGAACTTCAAGTCTTCTTCGGTGATGGTGAAGTGCAAGGTGCGTTCTTCACCGGCCTTGAGCATGACCTTCTGGAAGTTCTTCAGCTCCTTGACCGGGCGGATCATCGAGCCGGCCACGTCCTGGATATACAACTGCACCACGGTTTCGCCATCGACCTTGCCGGTGTTCTTCACCGTGACGCTGGCGTCGAGCTTGCCGGTCTTGTTCAGGGTGGTGGACGACAGCGCCATGTCCGACAGGCTGAACGTGCTGTAACTCAGGCCATAGCCGAACGGGAACAGCGGCCCGGTGACGTCATCGAAGTACTGCGAGGTGTAGTTGCCCGGCTTGCCAGGGGTGAACGGCCGGCCGATGCTCAGGTGGTTGTAGTAGGTCGGAATCTGCCCCACCGAACGTGGGAAGGTGATCGGCAGCTTGCCCGATGGGTTGTAGTCACCGAACAGCACGTCGGCGATGGCGTTGCCGCCTTCAGTGCCGGCAAACCAGGTTTCCAGGATCGCGTCAGCCTCTTTGTTTTCATCCACAATCGACAGCGGGCGGCCGTTCATCAGCACCAAGACCAGCGGTTTGCCGGTGGCTTTGAGCGCCTTGATCAGGTCGCGCTGGCTTTGCGGAATATTCAGGTCGGTGCGGCTGGAAGACTCGTGGGACATGCCACGGGACTCGCCCACGGCGGCGACCACTACGTCGGCTGCCTTGGCGGCCTTGACCGCTTCGTCGATCATCACCTGGGCTGGGCGGCTGTCATCGACCACTTCCGGCGCATCGAAATTGAGGAAGTTGAGGTAGTCGACCACGGCCTTGTCGTTGGTGATGTTAGCGCCACGGGCGTAGATGATTTTGCCTTTGTCGCCGATTACAGCGTTCATGCCGTCCAGCAGCGTGACGGATTGTTCGGGCTTACCGGCGGCGGCCCAACTGCCCATCATGTCGATCGGGGCCTTGGCCAGCGGGCCGACCAGCGCGATGGTCGCGGATTTTTTCAGCGGCAGGGTGTTGTTGTGGTTTTTCAGCAAGACCTGGCTGCGGCGGGCGATATCGCGGGCATCGCTGCGGTGCAGGCGGCTGTCGGCATAGGTGTCGGCCGGGTCGTCCTCGGCCTTGCCGATGCGCAGGTACGGGTCTTTGAACAGGCCCATGTCGTACTTGGCGCCGAGCACTTCGCGCACCGCATTGTCGATGTCGCTTTGCTCGATTTCGCCGGACTTGAGCAAGCCAGGCAATTCCTTGCCATACAGCGAGTCGTTCATGCTCATGTCGATGCCGGCCTTGATCGCCAGCTTGGCAGCCTCACGCCCGTCCTTGGCCACGCCGTGCTTGATCAGCTCGAAGATCGCGCCATGGTCGCTCACGGCCAGGCCTTTGAAGCCCCAGTCCTTGCGCAGCAGATCATTCATCAGCCAGGTGTTGGCGGTGGCCGGCACGCCGTTGATGGAGTTGAGCGCCACCATCACGCCGCCGGAACCGGCCTTGATCGCCGCGTGGTACGGCGGCAGGTAGTCCTGGTACATCTTGACCGGGCTCATGTCGACCACGTTGTAGTCGCGACCGCCTTCCACCGCGCCATACAGGGCGAAGTGCTTGACGCTGGCCATGATGCTGTCGGCATTCGCCGGGCTTACGCCCTGGAACGCCTTGACCATCACTTCGGCGATACGCGAGACCAGGTAGGTGTCCTCACCAAAACCTTCCGAGGTACGGCCCCAGCGTGGGTCGCGGGAAATGTCGACCATCGGCGCAAAGGTGATGTCGAGGCTGTCGGCGGCGGCTTCCTGGGCGGCGATGCGCCCGGAGCGGCCGATGGCGTCCATGTCCCAGCTGGAGGCCAGGGCCAGGCTGATCGGGAAAATCGTGCGGTGGCCGTGGATCACGTCGTAGGCGAAGAACATCGGGATCTTCAACCGGCTGCGCATGGCCGCGTCCTGCATCGGACGGTTTTCCGGGCGGGTGATCGAGTTGAACGTGCCGCCGATGCGGCCGGCGGCGATTTCCTTGCGGATCAGCTCGCGGGGCATTTCCGGGCCGATGCTGATCAGGCGCAATTGGCCGATCTTTTCATCCAGGGTCATCTGCTTGAGCAGGTCGCTGACGAAGGCGTCCTTGTCTTTAAGCGCAGCAGGCTTTGTTTCTGCCCATACGGGGTGACTGGCCAGAGTGGCAACAAGGCCGAGCAAACACAGCTTTTTCATGAATATCCTTTTTCGGCTACTGCACAGCAAAAATGCGCTGGTCTGCCAAAATGTGGGGGAACCTATGTTGTTGTTCGAGTGTTATTGCACTTAATGCACCACACTTGTGAACTCTTATTCGCGCTGGGCATCTTTTTAGCTGATTGGCTCGACGCAATCCAGTGGTGGCGGATTATGCCCCAAGCGCGCGGTTTATAGGGTTAGTCGTCACATTCCATCCAGATTGGGCAGGAGAAACACTATGCAAGCAGCACAACATTACCGCTGGGGCTTCAAGGCCGCGGCTTTGCTACTGATCAGCACAGTGCTGAGCGGTTGCGGCATCAACACCATTCCGACCCTGGACGAACAGGCCAAGGCCGCCTGGGGCCAGGTGCAGAACCAGTACCAACGCCGCGCCGACCTGATTCCCAACCTGGTGGAAGTGGTCAAGGGCTATGCGGCCCATGAGCAAGACACGCTGACGGCGGTGATTGAAGCGCGGGCCAAGGCCACCTCGATTCAGGTGGATGCCAGCACCCTCGACAACCCGGAAAAACTCAAGCAGTTCCAGCAAGCCCAGGATGGCCTGAGCGGTGCGCTTAGCCGTTTGATGGTGGTGTCCGAGCGCTACCCGGACCTCAAAGCCAACCAGAACTTCCTGGCGTTGCAGTCTCAGCTTGAAGGCACCGAAAACCGTATCGCCGTGGCCCGTCGCGACTTTATCCAGGCGGTGCAGGCGTACAACACCGAGATCCGCACCTTCCCGGGTCGCCTGTGGCACAGCGTGATGTACAGCGACTTGCCGATCCGCGCCACGTTTGAGGCCACCAGTGCCGACGCCGATAAAGCGCCGCAAGTGAAGTTCAAATAAGGCTTCTCTGAGGTGTCGATGCGTTTATTACGGATAGGCTTGGCGCTGTGGCTGCTGGCCTGCGTGGGCGTGGCCCAGGCGGCGCTGACCTTCCCGGCCTTGACCGGGCGGGTGGTGGACACCGCGCAGATGATCGACCCGGCGGTACGTGCGCAGCTGACCCAGCAATTGCAGGCGCTGGAGCAAACCTCGGGCGACCAGGTCGTGGTGGTCACCGTGCCCGACCTGCAAGGTGTGCCCATTGAGGACTACGGTTATCAATTGGGCCGCCAGTGGGGCATCGGCCAGAAGGGCAAGGACAATGGCGCGCTGTTGATCGTCGCCCGTGATGAGCGCAAGTTGCGCATCGAGGTCGGTTATGGCCTCGAAGGCGTGCTGACCGATGCGCAGTCGTGGGTGATCATCAACCAGGTGATCGCGCCCAAGTTCAAGGCCGGCAATTACAGCCAGGGCATCAGCGACGGTGTTGCGGCCATGATTCAGGTGGTGGGCGGCGAGCCGCTGGCAGTGCCGGCCCATGTGGCGGATACGAATTTTGCCAAGGATAATCCGGGGCTTTCCATCGGCCTGTTCATCCTGCTGATCGGCGTGTTGTGGCTGTGCAATCGGTTGGGGCTGCCCGTGGGGGCGATCCTGCTGGCGATTCTCAGCAGCAGTGGACGCGGCGGCAGTGGCGGGGGAGGCGGCGGTGGCTTCAGAGGCGGCGGCGGTGGTTTTGGCGGCGGTGGTGCCTCAGGTGGCTGGTAATGACAATAACTGGAACAGAGCATCTACAACCATGGCATTACTGACTGAACACGAGCAGCGCCAAGTCGCCGAAGCGATTGCCCGCGTCGAAAAAACCACCGATGCCGAGCTGGTCACCGTGCTGGCCGCGCGCGCGGATGATTACGCCTATATCCCGCTGCTGTGGGCCAGCCTGATCGCCTTGGTGGTGCCTGGCATCGTGCACTACCTGTCGGGCTACCTGACCATGTACACCTTGCTGTTGGCGCAATGGGCGACCTTCATTGTGCTGTGCCTGGTGTTTCGCCTGCCCAAGGTCACCACTCGCCTGATTCCGCGTTCGGTACGGCATTGGCGCGCATCGAACCTGGCGCGGCGGCAGTTCCTGGAGCAAAACCTGCACCACACGCTGGGCAGCACCGGCGTGCTGATTTTTGTCAGCGAGGCGGAGCGGTATGTGGAGATCCTGGTGGACGACGGTATTTCCAAACACCTGGATGACGGCAGTTGGGATGAAATCGTCAAGGCGTTCACCCAGCAGGTGAAGCAGGGGCAGACGCTGGCGGGGTTTATTGCCTGCATCGAAGCGTGTGGTGAATTGCTGAAGGTGCATGTGCCGGTGACGCAGACGCGTAATGAGCTGCCTAACCGGTTGATCGTGCTGGAGTAACGCCAAGCACCGCAAATCTAAATGTGGGAGCGGGCTTGCTCGCGAATGCGGTGGGTCAGCCCTAAATAGGTTGGCTGACACTCCGCATTCGCGAGCAAGCCCGCTCCCACATGGGGTCTGTGCAGCTCATGGGATTTGACCGTTGATCAAATAACCCCGTGCCCTAAACCTTCATCCCCCCTAAAATGCCCGGCATTCTTTGCCCGAGGCGTTTTTGTTCATGTCTGTCACCGCTCAACCTGCCAGCCCTGCGCCGGATCATCACGCCCAGTTCATCGAACTGCTGAGCGCAAGCCTCGCGCAGAACGCGTTTATCAAGCTGGTGTTGGCCAAGTACGTCGGCGAAGAAGCCGAGTTGCAGCGGCTGATCATCAAGCAGGTGGTGGTCAAAGAGCAGGCGTGCCTGTCTTTTGTCTATCGCTACAAGACCCGCGACATCACCAAGAACTTGCCGCTGGCCGACGGCGTGGCGGCGATTGCCGCGCTGCTGCCGGCGTCATTCAAGAACGCGCACCTGTTGTCGCTGACCGACGAAGCCCAGCTGGAATACAGCAAAAAGAACAAAAGCTCGCTGTTCAAAAGCAAGCCGCAGCAATTGCGCGAGGCCCCTTCGGCTGAGCATAACCGCGAGAAAAACCGCTTTCTCGACCTGAGCCGGCCCTTCCTTGCGGACCTGGGCGTCACCGACGCCAAGCAGGCGCTGATCCCGTCGATGTCGCGCAAGTGGAAGCAGATCAACAAGTTCATCGAAGTGTTCAGCCATGCGCTGACCTCATCGCCGTTGAAGCTCGACCAACCGGTGCGCGTGGCGGATTTCGGTTCGGGCAAGGGCTACCTGACGTTCGCCATTCACGATTACCTGCGCAACACCCTCAAGGCCGAGGG
This sequence comes from Pseudomonas sp. W3I7, assembly GCF_030816095.1. NCBI lineage: Bacteria > Pseudomonadati > Pseudomonadota > Gammaproteobacteria > Pseudomonadales > Pseudomonadaceae > Pseudomonas > Pseudomonas sp. W3I7. Next base: position 4,641,533 of record NZ_JAUSXP010000001.1, on the reverse strand, counting down.
CGAAGTGACGGGCGTGGAATTGCGTGAAGACATGGTGACCCTGTGCAACACCGCCGCCGCGCGCCTGGAGCATCCGGGGCTGGTGTTCAAATGCGGTGATGTGCGCAGTGTGGCGCCCAGCGAACTGGAGGTGATGATCGCGCTGCATGCCTGCGATATCGCCACTGACTACGCGATCCACACCGGCATCCGTTCCGGTGCGTCGATCATCATGTGCTCGCCGTGCTGCCACAAACAGATCCGCCTGCAGATCCAGAGCCCGCCGTTGCTCAAGCCGATGCTGCAATACGGCCTGCACCTGGGCCAGCAGGCGGAAATGGTCACCGACAGCTTGCGTGCGCTGTTCCTTGAGGCCTGTGGTTACGAGACCAAGGTGTTCGAGTTCATCTCGTTGGAACACACCAACAAGAACAAGATGATTCTGGCGGTCAAGCGGGCCGAGCCTGTGGACAATGCGCAGTTGCTGGAGAAGATTCAGGAATTGAAGGCGTTCTACCACATCAGCGAGCACTGCCTGGAAACCCTGCTGCGCGCGGATGGTTATTTAGGCTGAAAAACAGGACCAAAATGTGGGCTTGCTCGCGAAAGCGGAGTGTCAGCAACCTATCAGGTGACTGATGCACCGCTTTCGCGAGCAAGCCCGCTCCCACATTTAGATCGCATTCATCTTTGAGGTCGGTGCAGGCTGCACCGCCGTCTTGCGCCCGAGCATCACCGTCACGATCACCCCACATGCAAACACCCAGGTAGTCGGCTCGATATGTTCACCAAAGAACAGCGCCGAAAACGCGATGGTGAGGAAGATCTGCAACAGCTGAATCTGGCTGACCCGCGCAATACCGCCCATGGCCAACCCGGCGTACCAGGCGAAGAACCCCAAAAACTGCGAGAACAGCGACACATACCCAAACGCCCACCAGGTGCGCATGGAAATCGCGCCTTGGTGCTGCGCTGCCAAGTACCACACCGGGCCGATCAATACGGGCGTCGATAGCACCAGCGCCCAGCAGATCACTTGCCAGCCGCCCATCTCCTTGGCCAACCGGCCGCCTTCGGCATACCCCAGGCCGCCCACGGCAATCGCACCGAGCATCAGCAAATCGCCGGCTTGAATGCTGCCGGCGCCGGTGATCAACGCGTAACTGAGCACCAACGCACTGCCCAGCGCCGCGCAGGCCCAGAAGGCTTTCGACGGCCGCTCGTGGGACAGCCACGCCGCATACAGCGCCACGCACAGCGGCTGCAGGCCATTGACCAGCGCGCCATGGGAGGCCGGCAAGGTTTGCATGGCCCAGGCCGAGAGCACGGGGAAGCCGAGAATCACGCCGGCAATCACCAGGCACAGGCCGCGCACCTGGCGCCAGGTTGGCCAGCTTTCCCGGCGCCACAGCAACAGTGCCGCCGCCGGGATTGCCGCGAACAAGGCGCGCCCGAGGCCATTGAGCAAGGGGTGGATTTCCTGCACCACAATGCGGGTGAAGGGCAATGTCAGGCTGAAGATAACGACACCCAGCAGGCCGAGGGCCATGCCGGTATTTTCGCGCGAGCTCATGAGTGGGGAACCGAATCTGGAGGACTTCAAGGGAAGCCCATCTAGCCACAACCCCCGCTGATTAAGGGCCTACAGCTGGTCGCAGATTTATCCGTACAGTTCCAATCGCTCTGTAGGCAGTGCCGCCGCCATCGCGGGCAAGCCCGGCTCCCACATTGGATCTCTATTGCCTGGCGGATCGAGATCTCCTATGGGAGCCGGCTTGCCTGGGGTTGATCTCTATTGCCTGGCTGACCGAGATCTCCTATGGGAGCTGGCTTGCCTGGGGTTGATCTCTATTGCCTGGCGGATCGAGATCTCCTATGGGAGCCGGCTTGCCTGGGGTTGATCTCTATTGCCTGGTTGGCCGAGATCTCCTGTGGGAGCTGGCTTGCCTGCGATGGCGTCACCCTGGTCTGTTAGAAGAACCGCGTAATGCTGACCTTCGCATCGCGGCCCTTGGTGTAGGCACGATCACCGCTCAAGGCCGGGCGGAAGTTGTTGTTGAACAGGTTGTCCACGGTGAAGTTCACCTCGGTGCCTTTGAGGTAGGCCTGTTGCGGCTTCCATTTGGCGAACAAACCTTGGGTGTTGTAGGCCTTGTTGCCGTACTGATCGTAAAACAGGTCGCCCAAACTGCTGCCCGGGCCGCCGGAATATTTGTCACTCGGCAAGCGATCGGTGGCGCCGATGAACTGGCCCATCCAGCCCACCTGGGCATCCCAGGCCGGGATATGGGTGCCTAACACCAGCACCCATTTGGTCGGTGGAATATCGCGGGCCGGCACATCCGGGCCCCATGGGTTGGTGTAGGCGCCTTCGTGTTCACCCTTGGCGTAGGCGAACGACACCGAGCCGAACAGGTAGGTGGAGTTGTAGAAGGACTCCAGTTCAAAGCCCTTGATGGTCAGGCCGCCGATGTTGCGGTAGTTGGGCATCGCCCCCGGCGGGCAAGCGTTGGCAATGGTGCCACCGTTGACGGCCTGGTTCTGGCAACCCACGCCGGTGGCCTTGAAGATTTCGTCTTCGACTTTGTTATGGAACAGCGTGGCGCGTACTTGCAGGTTATCGTTCTGGGCGATCAAGTTGTCGAAGCTGGTGACGCCACCCAGGGTGATCGAGGTGATGCGCTCCGGGTCGAGGTCGACACTGGTCGCGGTGCGGCTGCCCAGGCCTTGTACTTCATATTGCTCGTCGATCACCGGTGCACGCCAGGTCTTGCTCCAGTTGGCGAACAGCCCCAGGTTCGGCGTGACGTTCCAGAACAGCGCCAGGCGCGGCGACCAGCCGGTGTAGGTGCGGTCGCTGTAGTCGTGGCCGAAGGACGGATCCGGGTTGTTGTAGTACGGCGCATCGTTACCTTCGCCACGGTTACGCACATGGTCGTAGCGCAGCGACGGGGTGATGGTCACGTCGCCCACGGTGACTGCGTCCTGGACGAAGAAACTGTTGGTGTCGACCTTGCCGTGGGGCATGAAGCCCGGCTGGAAGTGCCCGTAGTTGTAACGCGCGGTGTTGTAGGTGGTGCCGGGCATCCACATCTCGGTTTCGCGGATGTGCTTGCGGATTTGCCCGCCGACGGTCAGCGCATGCTGCAAGGGGCCTGTGTCAAACAGGCTGACGTTGCGGATGTCGAGGTTCTTGTCGGTGTAGGCGGTGTCCATCTTGCGCCCGCCGGAGGCCAGTTGGAAAAACGCGGTGGCGTCGCGTTCGTCGGTCTGGTCGGTGTTGGACTGGGAATATTTGACGGTCAGGTCGATCAGCGGGTTATTCACCGGCGTGTATTCGTACTTGCCTGACCAGGTAGTGTCGGTGGTGTCACGCTGGGCTAAAAAACGCTTCAGCGCGTTTTCGTAGCCGTAGCGGTCGATGTTGGCCTGGGTCGGCGGCGTCGGGTAGCTGGCGGCGGAGAACGGCGTCCAGCGGTTGCTGTGGGAGCGTGAGTAAGACAGACCAACGCTGTGCTCCTCGGTGAAGTGGGCGTTGACCTTGAACAGTTTGCCGTCCACATCCTGGGCGCTGTTGGGCAGGCGCTGAGGGTTGACCGGGTATTCGTTGTTGTCGTTGGGCAGTTTGCCGGCCACCTTCATGTCGCCGCCGTCGCGCTGGGTCAGGTAGGCCAGGGCGTCGAAACGCCCGTCGTCGGTGCGGCCGTACACGGCACCGCTGTAGATCTGTTCGTGGTCATTGCTGGAGTAGCCGTATTTGAGCATCGCGCCGCTGTTGCGACCGTCTTGCAAAAGGTCCGGGGCATCCTTGGTGGTCATGTTGACCGTGCCGCCAAAGCCGCCGTTGCCGGTGAATGGCGAGTTGGGGCCTTTCTCGACCTCGATGCTCTTGATCAGCTCGGGCTCGATAAACACGGTGCCTTGCTGGTAGCGCTCAAAGCCGGTTTTGGTGGCGCCGTCGACAGTCATCGGTACGTCCTCGGCGTCGCCGAAACCACGAATATTGATGGTCTGGCCACCAGGTTTCAGGGAGCCGCCCTGGCTTACGCCGGGCAAGGTCTGCAACAGGCTGGGGATGTTGTTGGACTGGTAGCGGTCAATGTCGGCCTGGGTCATGGTCGAGCGGTTGACGGTGCTGGAGTCGACTTCGTTACCGGTGCCGATCACGCTGAGGGCATCCAGCTGGATGGCGCCGCTGTGGGTGGCCTTGCCCTCGTCGGGGCGCACCACGTAGGTGTTGCCGACTTTGATCAGGGTGAACTCGCCGTTTTTCAGCAAGCTGCGAATCGCCACTTCCGGGCTGAACTCGCCGTTGAGCGCCGGCGCCTGCACATGCTTGAGCAGCGTTTCATCGAACAACAGCTGGATTTTAGCCTGCTGCGCGACAAAGCTCAGGGACGTGGCCAGCGATTGGGCGGGCAGTTGCAGCGTGAGCGACTCGGCCTGGGCGCTGAGGCTCAAGGCCATGCAGGAGGCAATAAGGGTCGGTCGAAGCAACAGGTGCGAAGCGTGGCAAGGCGCGCGAAACATGAGATCCCCCGGGGCGGCTAAATAGCCAAAAAGGTGTGCGTATCCAACACAGTCGGGAGGAAGACGGGGCAGCTGCAAAAAACCACACATGCGAATGCAAAATATTCTCAAGTGTGTTTTTTGCAGGCCTTACTTGAGCGGCTCGATTCGGACGATGCCATCGGCCGAGGCCACGGTTTTAACCGGCAGCAGGGCGGGCAGGGCGTTGAGCAGGGCATCCGGGTCATTCACATCCAGATTGCCCGAGACCTTCAGTTGCGCCACGGCTTTGTTGACCTGCAAGGGCGCTTGAGGCCGGTAGAGGCTCAGTTCATCGATCAGGCTGGCCAACTCTCGATTGCGAAACGACAGGTGCCCGCTGCGCCAATCGGCCACTTCTTCGGTGGTGAGTGTCTGCTGCTGCACGGTGCCCTTGGCGTAGCTGTACGCGGCACGTTGCTGGGCGCCGAGCAACGCCACCGGGCTTTTGGCGTCCGGCTCGAAGGCGACCTGGCCGTGGGCGACGCTGACCACCAGTTGTTGCTGGCTGCGTCGCACGTCAAACCCGGTGCCGACCACCCGCACATTCGCCTCGCCGGCTTGCACGTAGAGCGGGCGCTCTTTGTCGGCGGCAACTTCGATAAAGACCTGGCCCTTGTCCAGATGCAGGATGCGTTGATAGGCGCTGAAATCCACGCGCAGATGGGTGTTGGCGTTCACATACAGCGTGCTGCCGTCGGGCAAGGTGAGGGTGCGCATGCCTTTGGCGTGCCCGGCAATCTGGCTGTGGAACAGCGCGCGGGGCGCGCCGATATTCGTCGTCAGCACGGCGCACACCAGTGCGGCAGCCACGGCCAGGGCCGGGCGCAATAGGGAGGGTTTGCGTTGGGGCAGCGCTACGGGTTTGTTCAGTTGCTGCAACTGGGCGAGGTCGTCCCACAGTTGTTCGAATTCGGCATAGGCGCGGGCGTGGGCGGGCGTTGCCTGCCAGGCGGCAAAGGCTTTGCGCTCGGCCCGTGCTGCGCCATTGCGGTTGCGGGCAAACCAGCTGGCGGCTTGGGCATCGATGGAGTCGCTCGCTTCGATGTCCAGGGCGTCGTTGTCGCTCAGGCGGTTCATTCTGGCTGCTCCGTGCCGGGTTCTGGTTGAAGGCGTCGCTTGCAATGCAGCAGGGCAAAAGCGATGTGCTTTTCTACCATGCTGGTCGAAATACCCATGCGCTCGGCGATCTGCGCCTGGCTCAAGCCTTCGAAGCGGTGCAGCATAAGGGCATCTCGCCTGCGGGGCGAGAGTTCGGCGAGGACTTCTTTCAACTGTTCCAGGCGTTGCAGACGCTGCGCGGCAGCCATGGGGTCGTTTTGCGCGTCGGTGACCGGCTCCGTGTCACCCTCGGCCGGCTCGGAATGGGCGCTCTGGCGTACCTTCTGCTTACGCCAGTGATCGCGCAGCAGGTTGCGCGCCATCTGAAACAGAAACGCCCGTGGCTGCTCGACCTTGGCGCGGTCGCGGTAGTTGAGCCATTGGGTGAAGACATCCTGGGTCATGTCCGCCGCGTCGCTGGCGTTGTCCGTGCGTTTGCGCAGGAAATGCAGGATATCTGCATAAAACCCGCGAAAGGCATCGGCCGTCAACGGGTCGGGCTTGGGACGAGACATGGATATCCTTCTTGACGAAGCACGACGTAGATAAGTCGCGAATGATATCGAGAACTATTGTCATTTGTCTCTATGTAACGGGTTCATGGGATCAAAAATGTGGGAGCTGGCTTGCCTGCGATGGCGGTGGTGACTGCACCACCGCCATCGCAGGCAAGCCAGCTCCCACAGGGGACCGCGGTGTTAGCGCAGTAATGCTTTCAGCTGTTCAATTCCTGCCTCACCCAGCGGGAATACCGGCAAGCGCGGATCGCCCGCTTCCAGCCCGGTCAGCCGCAACCCGGCCTTGATCGTCGCCGGCAACCCGCCCTTGAGGATGAACTCCAGCAACGGCAACTGGCGATAGAACAGCTCCCGCGCCAAGCTCAGGTCATTGGCCAGCACCGCGTTATACAACTCCAGGTTCAGTTGCGGGATCAGGTTCGGCGCGGCCGTGCACCAACCCTTGGCACCCGCCGCGAAGGCTTCCAGCGCCAGGGGGTTGCAGCCGTTGTAGAACGGCACGTCACTGTGACGGCGCAACTGATGCATGCGCTGAATATCGCCGGTGCTTTCCTTGACCATGGTCACGTTTGCCACCTGTTTGACGATGCGCAGGATCAAGTCCACCGACATGTCCGTGCCACTGGTAGCCGGGTTGTTGTAAAGCATGATCGGCACGCCGATGCTGTCGCCAATCGCGGCGTAGTGGGCAAGGATTTCCGCTTCGCTGAGTTTCCAGTACGAGGCCGGCAGCACCATCACCACATCGGCGCCATTGGCTTGGGCATAACGGGCGCGACGCACGGCTTTGGCGGTGGTCAAGTCAGACACGCTGACAACAGTGGGTACGCGCCTGGCGATTTTCGCAAGGCTGTAGGCGCTGACCTCATCCCACTCCGCATCGCTCAAATACGCGCCTTCGCCGGTACTGCCCAAGGGCGCGATGGCGTGTACGCCGCTGTCGATAAGGCGATCGATGGAGCGGCCGAGGGCGTCGAGGTCAATGCGCTGGCCGTCGGCGCTGAACGGGGTAATGGTGTAGCCGATGATGCCGTGAATAGTGGGGTTGGGCATGGGAAGTCTCCGCGTGAAAAAGGGCAATCAGTTCAGGCAATCGGCGTGTTTGCGCAGGTTCTGCCGGGCGTAGTAGTTGAAGGCGGCGCCATGGCGCTTGGGCTTGGAGATCCAGTCGTGGGCCTCGCGACCCAACTCCGGCAGGATCGGCTTGATGGTGCCCGCCGACATTGCCAGCAACTGCAACTTGGCGGCCCGCTCAATCAACTGCGCGATCACGCAGGCTTGCTCGATGCTCGCGCCGGTAGACAGCTGACCGTGGTGCGAGAGCAGGATTGCGCGCTTGTCGCCCAGGGCTGTGGTGATGATTTCGCCTTCTTCATTGCCCACCGGCACGCCCGGCCAGGCTTCCAGGAAGGCGCAATCTTCGTACAGCGGGCACAGGTCCATATGCGACACCTGCAGCGGCACTTCAAGCATCGACAGCGCGGCAATATGCGTGGGGTGCGTATGGATGATGCAGTTCACATCCGGCCGCCCACGGTATACCCAGGTATGAAAGCGGTTGGCCGGGTTGGGGATGCCATGCCCTTCGAGTACTTCAAGGTCTTCGTTGACTAGCAACAGATTGCTGGCCGTGATTTCATCGAAACCCAGGCCCAGTTGCTGAGTGTAATAGGTGCCAGGCGTGGGCCCCCGCGCGGTGATCTGCCCGGCCAGGCCGGAGTCGTGGCCGTGTTCGAACAGGATGCGGCAAGTGAGCGCCAGCTTTTGCCGGTCGGTCCACGTATTATCCGCCAGGCTGTTTTGCATCTGGATCAGTGCTTGCTTGACCAGTTGGTCTTTGGGGAGTGCTAATGTCTTGGCCATATCGGTGTCCTTTGGGTTAGAGCAAATGACACTAAAGATGCTATATGACACTTTGTGTCATTGGCAAGCGTGATTCTGCCTTTTCTGCAGGGATTAACCGCAGCACATGTCTATCCGTTTGAAATTATTGAGAAAAAAACTTGGCGTAACCCTGGAGTCCCTGGCCGAAAAGTCCGGGATGACCAAGAGTTATCTGTCCAAGGTCGAGCGTGGGCTCAACACCCCGTCGATTGCCGCCGCGCTGAAACTGGCCAAGGCGTTGAACGTGAAGGTCGAAGAACTGTTCAGCGAAGACAACGTCAGCCTCGACAGCTACAGCCTGGTGCGCAGCCACGAACGCCCCGACACCGCGCCGGGTTATGCGGTGCTGGCCCATCAGGTCAGCGAGCGCAGCCTGCTGCCGTTTATCATCTACCCGCCGGCGCAATTCACCGACAAGACCTTCAAGGAGCATCTGGGTGAGGAGTTTCTGTTCGTGCACGAAGGCCAGGTGGAAGTGGACTTCATGAACGAACGGGTGATTCTGGAGCGGGGCGATGCGCTGCACTTCAATGCACAGAAACCTCACCGGATTCGCTCGGTGGGGCAGGTGCAGGCGCAGTTGCTGGTGGTGGTGCACAGCAGCGACGAGTGACCCTGATTGCTATTTGAAATGCAATCTAACTGTGGGAGCGGGCTTGCTCGCGAATGCGGTGAATCAGTCAACTCATGTGGAGCTGACCCACCGCATTCGCGAGCAAGCCCGCTCCCACAGTTGATCTTCTTTGTTCAGTGGATCAGCGTTCGACGGGTACTGAGAGTGCGGCATTACCCAACGGATGCGTACGCGCCGCAAAGAACTTCAGCTCCACGCCACTGCCGTCAAACAACTGCGAATACCGGCGCTTCTGCTGGCGGATAAACCCGTCACTGCGCCCCGACACCGAAATTGCCAATGTCGTCAGTTTGGCCTGGCGAAGCGCATCCACCAGGTGCTGATCCTGTGGCCCCAGGTCATGGCCGAAGATGCACAGCGCGCCATCATGGCTCAGCAACTGCTCGTAGCAGAACGACAAGTAATCCGAGCTGCGAATGGTCTTGAGCTTCTCTTCCACCTTGCCTTCGCTGACAAACAGCGGCACATCGTCCAGCGTCTTGATCGTATTGTTGATCGCAAAGCTGCTCAGCAAGGTGCTGTCGGTGGTCGGCAGTTTGCGTGCGGTGCCGTCGAGGTTGCGCACCAGGTGCAGGCCGCCGTGCAGGTAGAGAATGCGTGTGGCCTCGGTGCGGGTGTTGCGCAGGTCGAAGCTGGCGTCGGCACTGCGGAACAGGTCATCAATGCCCGGCGTGTGCAAAATCGCCCAGTAGTTGAGCAGGTCGTAATTGCTGGTGAATACCGTGGCGTAGTGCTTCAACTCAGTGTTGATCGTCGCCAGGGTCGACGGCTGCACCAGGCGCCACGGAATGTGCACGGCGTGGATGGTGTTGATCAGCGCTTCCTTGATCGCGTAGTAACGATTGCGCGGCGCCGCCGAGCTGACCGCCAGCGCCTTGTTGACCCGGCTGGTGGTCTTCAACGCGCCCAGCGCTTGCTCGAAACTGCGGGTTTGCAGGGCATCGAACACGCTGAGTTCGGATGGGCTCAGGGGCTTTTCTTCGACGGTGCGGGCGTTTTCGAACAGCGAGTCGTAGGCAAAGTCTTCCCAAATCGCACGGCTGGCGCCATTGCCGATCAGCATCCCATTGAAGTCGATGGCGCTGCGCAGGGCGCTCCAGTCTTCAAGGTGGGCGTCAATATCCTGGAAATCCTTCATTGCGGCGGGTCTACTCGAAATCGGCTGGGTGGTGACTTTATCACGAGCGTGCGTTGATCCTGATCAAGATGCGCCACGCGTTATCGGTTGATTCTGTCGGCATACCGCCTCCGAGGATTGACCATGATCAGCACCTTTTTTATTCCCGCCGTCAACATCATGGGCACCGACTGCCTCGACGAAGCCATGGTAGCCATCCGCAACTACGGCTTTCGCAAGGCGCTGATCGTCACCGACGCCGGGCTGGCCAAGGCCGGCGTGGCCAGCATGATCGCAGAGAAGCTGGCGATGCAGGACATCGACTCGGTGATCTACGACGGCGCCAAACCCAACCCCAATGTGGAAAACGTCGAGAAAGGCCTGGCAATGCTGGAGGCCACGGCTTGTGATTTTGTCGTGTCCCTGGGCGGCGGCTCGCCCCATGACTGCGCCAAGGGCATCGCGTTGTGCGCCACCAACGGCGGGCGTATCGGCGACTACGAAGGTGTCGACCAATCGAGCAAACCGCAATTGCCGCTGGTGGCGATCAACACCACCGCCGGCACGGCCAGCGAGATGACCCGTTTCTGCATCATCACCGATGAAACCCGCCATGTGAAAATGGCCATCGTCGACCGCAATGTCACGCCGCTGCTGTCGGTCAACGACCCGACGCTGATGGTCGGCATGCCCAAGGGACTGACGGCGGCCACCGGCATGGACGCGCTGACCCATGCGATCGAAGCCTATGTGTCGACCGCCGCCACGCCAATCACCGATGCCTGTGCGATCAAGGCCATGGAGCTGATCAGCGCCAACCTGCGCCTGGCGGTGCGTGATGGCAGCGACAAGGCCGCGCGGGAAAACATGGCGTATGCGCAGTTCCTGGCCGGGATGGCGTTCAACAATGCTTCGCTGGGGTTTGTGCATGCCATGGCCCACCAGCTTGGCGGCCTCTACGACCTGCCCCACGGCGTGTGCAACGCGGTGTTACTGCCCCATGTGCAAAGCTTCAACGCCAGCGTGTGCGCCAAACGTTTGAGCGACGTGGCGCGCGCCTTGGGCGCCGATATCAAGGGCATTACCCCGGAAGAGGGCGCCCAGGCGGCCATCGTCGCTATTCGCGCCTTGGCCCATGACGTTGAGATCCCGGCCGGTTTGCGTGAGTTGGGCGCCAAGTTGCAGGATATTCCGCTGCTGGCCACCAATGCGTTGAAGGATGCCTGCGGTCTGACCAACCCCCGCCGGGCGGATCAGCGACAAATTGAGGAGATATTTCGCAGCGCGTTCTAAAGGCGGCAGCCGCACGCCGCAAGCGTTAAGCTACAAGTTGAACGGTATTTAACTTGAGCATGAAGCTTGCGGCTTGCCGCTGAGGTCCCCTGATGAGAGTTCTATTATTCGGCGCCACCGGCATGGTCGGCCAAGGCGTGCTGCGTGAGTGCCTGCTGGCCGCTGACGTGCAGGAAGTGGTCGCCGTCGGCCGCACGCCGCTGACCCAGGAACACGGCAAGCTGCACCAGGTGTTGCACAGCGACATGCTCGACTTCCAGCCGTTGGAAAACCTGTTGCAAGGCTTTGATGCGTGCTTCTTCTGCCTCGGCGTGTCGTCGGCAGGCATGAATGAAGCCAAGTACACCCACCTCACCTATGACCTCACCCTGGTCGCGGCCAGCACCTTGGCGCGGCTCAATCCGCAGATGACCTTTATCTATGTGTCCGGCGCCGGCACCGACAGCTCCGAGGCGGGCAAGTCGATGTGGGCGCGGGTCAAGGGCAAGACCGAAAACGCCTTGCTGCGCCTGCCGTTCAAGGCGGTGTACCTGTTTCGGCCTGGGGTGATTCAGCCGTTGCATGGCGTGCGTTCAAAGACGCCGCTGTATCAATCTTTCTATACCGTGCTCGGGCCGCTGCTGTCGTTTTTTCGCCGGGTCAAACCGAGTTGGGTTGTCAGCACCGAAACCGTTGGCCAGGCGATGTTGGCGGTGGCGCGTCATGGCGCGCCGCAGGCCGTGGTGGAGCAGGCCGAGATCAATCGCCTGGCCAGCGAGACGCGCTGATGCTGCACAAAAGCCTGGTGCGTCGCCTTGACCTGATCACCCTGCAACTGTTCGTTGCGGTGTTTGAAGAAGGCACGCTGACCCGCGCTGCGGCCCGTGAGGCCATCGCCGTGTCGGCGGCCAGCAAGCGCCTGATGGAGTTGGAGCAGGTATTGGGCGTGAGCCTGTTCGTGCGGCGTGCCAAGGGCATGGACTTGACCGCCGCCGGCGAAACCCTGCTGCACCATGCGCGGCAGATGCTGTTCAACGTCGAGAAAATGGGCCTTGAACTGGGCGAGCACAGCCACGGCGTGCGTGGTTATGTGCGCATGTTGGCAAATCTGTCGGCGATTATTCAGTTTCTTCCGGAAGACCTGCGCGACTTTTCCCAGCGGCACCCCGAGGTCAAGACGGATCTGGAAGAGCGCCCCAGCAACGGCGTGGTCCAGGGCGTGCTGGACGGGGTGGCGGACCTGGGCATCTGCTCCAGCGACACTGACACCAAAGGCTTGCCCAGTGTGCTGTACCGCCACGACAAGCTGGTGGTGCTGATGCCGGCGGATCATCCCTTGGCCACCCGCCACACCCTGGCGTTCGACGAAACCCTGGGCAGCGATTACGTGGGCCTGCACGCCGCCAGCTCGATCAATATGCGCACCCATGCCGCAGCGCGCGAGGCCGGCAAGATGCTGCGCCTGCGTATTCATGTGCCGGGGTTTGATGCGATGTGCCGGATGGTCCAGGCGAATATGGGCATCGGCATCCTGCCGCAAAAGGCCTATGAGCTGTTTGGTCGCGCGTTGGGGTTGCATGCGGTGCCGCTGACCGACACGTGGTCGGATCGCAGCTTGATTGTGGTGGTGCGTGATGAAGCGCAGTTGTCGCCGGTGAGCCGGCTGTTGTTTGACTACCTGCGCACGCCACTGAAGTAAGCAAACCCTTCGGGCCTCATCGCGGGCAAGCCCGGCTCCCACAAGGGACCGCATTCCTCCTGTGGGAGCCGGGCAAGCCCTAATGCCAGTCAGTTAAGCGAACGAAATGCTCAAAGCAGCGAAGATCAAATGTGGGAGCGGGCTTGCCCGCGAAGACGTCGGCCCAGCAAACATTGATGTTGACTGACCCACCGCTTTCGCGAGCAAGCCCGCTCCCACAGGGGATCTGCGCTTAACTGACTGGCATTAGGGCTTGCCCGCGATAGCGATCTGACTGACATCAACACCTGATAGCCGTTCGCATTTCGCGAACGCTCCTTGCCAACTGACGGTTGGATTTATCGCCCGCCTGTCCTCTAGCCTTGGCTGCACATTCCAATAATAAGAGGACCACCCCATGACAGCGCCGTTGAGCGGTATCAAGGTGATTGAAATCGGCACGTTGATAGCCGCGCCGTTCGCCGCGCGGATGCTGGCCGAGTTCGGCGCCGAGGTGATCAAGATCGAAGCCATGGGCCAAGGCGACCCGCTTCGCAAATGGCGAAAGCTGCACGAAGGCACGTCGCTGTGGTGGTACTTGCAATCGCGTAACAAAAAGTCGCTCGCCCTGGACCTCAAGGCCCCGGAGGGTTTGGGGCTGATCAAGCAATTGCTGGGCGACGCCGACGTGCTGATCGAAAACCTGCGCCCCGGCGGCCTGGAGAAACTTGGCCTGGGGTGGGACGTGTTGCATGCGTTGAACCCCAAGCTGACCCTGGTACGCATCTCCGGCTACGGCCAGACCGGGCCCTACCGCGATCGCCCAGGGTTTGGTGCCATCGGTGAGGCCATGGGCGGCATTCGCTACACCACCGGCAACCCCGACTCGCCGCCGGCGCGGGTCGGTGTGAGCCTGGGTGACTCGCTCGCCTCGCTGCACGCGGTGATCGGCGCGCTGATGTCGTTGTTGCGGGTCAAGACCGGGCAGGGCGAAGGACAGGTGGTCGATGTGTCACTGGCCGAAAGTGTGTTTAACCTGATGGAAAGCCTGGTGCCCGAATACGACATGCTCGGCCATGTGCGTGAGCGCAGTGGCGGCGCCTTGCCGGGTATCGCGCCGTCCAACACCTACCTGACCGCCGATGGCGCCTACGTAGTGATCGCCGGCAACAGTGACCCGATCTACAAGCGCCTGATGCACACCATCGGCCGTGCCGACCTGGCCGAAGCGCCGGAGTTTGCCCACAACGACGGCCGCGCCGCCAAAAGTGGCCTGCTGGATGCGGCCATTACCCACTGGACCAGCAGCCAGCCTATCGACCAGGTACTCAGCGCGCTCGAAGCCGCCGAGGTGCCGGCCGGACGCATCTACTCGGTGGCCGATATCGTCAGCGACCCGCACTACCAGGCCCGTGACATGCTGCTCAATGCCCAGTTGCCCGGCGGCGTGTCGGTGAAGATGCCCGGCATTGTGCCCAAACTCTCCGAAACCCCCGGTGGTGTGAACTGGCAGGGCCCGACACTGGGCCAGCATACCGATGACATCCTCGGCAGCCTGGGCCTCACCGGTGCCGATATCCAACGTCTGAAAACCGCGGGAGTGGTGCAATGATTACTGATTATTCCGACACGCTGATCGTGCAGGAAGTGTCGCCGCGCGATGGCTTGCAGATCGAACCGACGTGGGTTGAAACCGCCGACAAGATCAGGCTGATCAACGCGCTGGCGCAGGCCGGTTTTTCGCGAGTCGAGGCGGGCTCGTTTGTGTCGCCCAAAGCCATTCCCGCATTGCGTGATGGCGAGCAAGTGTTCCAGGGCATTGAGCGCCGGGCCGGGGTGATTTATGTCGCGCTGATCCCCAACCTCAAGGGCGCCCAGCGCGCCATCGATTCGCGCGCCGATGAGCTGAACCTGGTGATGTCCGCCAGCCAGACCCACAACCTGGCGAACATGCGCATGCGTTGCGAGGCGTCGTTGGCAGCCTTTGGCGATATCGTCAGCTTTGCCGCCGACCATCCGGTGCGCCTCAACGGCAGCATCGCCACCACCTTCGGCTGCCCGTTCGAAGGCAAGATCGATGAAGACCGCGTGCTGCATATGGTCGAGGCCTATCGCGAGCTGGGCATTGCGGGCATCACGTTGGCCGACACCACCGGCATGGCCAATCCGCGTCAGGTCGAACGTCTGGTCAAGCGCGTGCTGCAACAGGTGCCGGCCAGCGATTTGACCCTGCATTTTCACAACACCCGTGGCCTGGGTTTGTGCAATGTGCTGGCCGCTTACGAGGCCGGAGCCCGGCGGTTTGACGCGGCCTTGGGTGGCCTCGGCGGTTGCCCGTTTGCGCCGGGCGCGTCGGGCAATATCTGCACCGAAGATTTGGTCAACCTGTGCGAGGAGGTGGGCATTCACACCGGCCTCGACCTGCCGCACCTGTTGCAAATGTCCCGCCGGCTGCCGGCCTTGCTTGGGCATGAACTGCCCGGCCAAGTGGCCAAGGCCGGGCGCAATTGTGACCTGCACCCGCCACCGGCTTACATCGCCACGCTGTAACGCGCGACCAGACAACAAAAACAATCGGGCGCCTGTGAGCAGCCCGCTGGAGAGAAACCATGAGCACTAATACTACGTTAGAGGCCGGCGTGCGCCCGGCCGCTGAAATCGATGCCGAAAAAGCCCTGGTCAGCAAGGTCGCCTTGCGCCTGATGCCGCTGATCATGGTGTGCTACCTGTTCGCGTTTTTTGACCGTATCAACATCAGCTTCGCCAAATTCCAGCTGCAAACCGACCTGAGCCTGAGCGACACCGCTTATGGCCTGGGCGCCGGGTTGTTTGTGGTGGGTTATGTGCTGTTCGAAGTGCCGAGCAACATGATGCTCTACAAGGTCGGTGCCCGCCGTTGGATCGCGCGCATCATGATGTCGTGGGGCCTGGCGACGGCGGCCATGGTGTTTGTCACCGCCGAATGGCAGTTCTATGGCCTGCGCTTCATCATTGGCGCCATGGAGGCGGGGTTTGCGCCTGGCGTGCTGTATTACCTGACATTGTGGTTCCCGCAGCACTTTCGTGGGCGCATCACCTCCATGCTGTTCCTGGCCTCGGCTTTCGCCGGTTTGGTCGGTGCACCATTTTCCGGGCTGGTGTTGGAGCACCTCGACGGCGTGCTGCAGATGCGCGGCTGGCACTGGCTGTTCCTGCTCGGCGGCTTGCCCTGCATCGGCCTGGGTTTTCTGGTGCTGACCTTGCTCAAGGACCGCATTGAAGACGCGCATTGGCTGACGCCTGCCGAGAAAACCCTGCTGTCGAGCCGCATCGCCAAGCATGAGCCGAACCAGCACGGTGGCTCGCTGCTTTCGGCGATCCGCATTCCTGGGTTTTTGATGCTTGGGTTTATCTACTTTCTGATTCAGGTGGCGTCTTACGGCCTCAACTTCTGGGCGCCACAGTTGATCCGCAGTGCCGGCACCCAGAGCCCGGTGATGATCGGCCTGCTCACCGCCATTCCCTATGTGTGCGGGGCGATCAGCATGGTGGTGATCGGGCGACTGTCGGACGCCACCGGCGAGCGTCGCAAGTTTGTCTGCGGCCTGGTGGTGCTGGGCGCCATCGGCTTCTTCTGTGCCGGGATCTTTGCCGACCACACTACCTTCCTGATCATCGCCCTGGGCCTGCTGGGCGCGGGCATTATTGCCTCGATCCCGGCCTTCTGGACCCTGCCGCCCAAACTATTGGCCGGCGCGGGTGCCGGGGCGGCCGGCGGCATTGCGGTGATCAACACCCTCGGGCAGTTCGGCGGTATTGTCAGCCCGGTGATGGTGGGGCGCATCAAGGACCTTACCGGCAGCACCACGCCGGCGCTGTATGTGATCGGCGTGTGCGCGCTGTTGGCGGCGGCGCTGCTGTTGTGGGGCTTGCCACAAAAACTGCGCACGCTCGACAAGGGCTGATCAGCCTGCCGTCGCCAGGGCGCGAGCCGGTGTGGCGCTGAACTGAATCAGTGCCACCCCGCCAATCAACAACAACGCCCCCAGCACGCGGGGCGTTGTCAGTTGGCGCTCCACCAGGCCAAACAAGCCAAAGTGATCGAGCAACAGCGAAGCGAGAATCTGCCCGGCCATGGCCAGCGCAATAAACCCCGACGCGCCGAGCTTGGGCAGCAACATCAACGCCAGCGAAATAAAGCACACCCCAAACGCGCCACCGGCCCACATCCACAGCGGCGCCTTGGTGATAAAGGCCAGGCTCGGCAGCGGTAAACGCAGCGCTATAATCACTGGCAGTAGCACGACAATGCTCACCAGCAGTGACGCCAGCGTGGCCCACAACGGGTGCCCCAGCCCGCGCCCGAGGCTTGCGTTGATCGCACTCTGAAACGGCACCACCGCCCCGGCGATCACCGCCAGTGCCAACAAACCTGCCCAATGCAACGTCGTCATCTCAGTTCTCCCAGAGGTTTTGCTGGACTCTAGGCTATTCGTCGCGCAAATTTAAATTCCAAGTTCTTATGCCGAGCATGCAGCTGATGAATGATCTGCGCCGCATCGACCTCAACTTGCTGGTGATCCTCGACGCCTTGCTCAGTGAGCAACACGTCACCCGCGCCGCCGAGCGTTTGCACCTGAGCCAGCCTGCGGTCAGCCATGCGCTGGCGCGTTTGCGTGATCTGCTCGGTGACCCGTTGCTGGTGCGCCAGGGCGGTGCCTTGGTGTCGACTGCCCGCGCCTTGGAGCTGGCCGCGCCACTGGCCGAGGCCCTGGCCCAGGTGCAGGCGCTGCTGGCGCCCAACCGGTTTGAACCGGCGTCGGCCAAGCGCAGGTTTCGCGTGGCAATGTCGGACTACAGCGCGGCGATTTTCCTGCCGGATCTGGTTCGCACGCTGCGCCGTGAAGCGCCTGGCATCGACCTGCAAATCGTCCAGGCCAGCCGCGAAGGTATGGTCGACGGCGTGCTCAATGGCGACCTCGACCTGGCCGCCGGGGTGTTCCCCGACATGCCCGCCGAACTGCGCACTACGCCGTTATTCGAGGAGCATTACACCTGCCTGATTGACCGCGACAGCCTGCCGCCAAACGGTGTGCTGGACCTGCCGACTTACCTGTCACGTCCGCATGTGTTGCTGGAAATGCGCGGCAGCGGCACCCCGGAAATCGAACGGGCGTTGACGGCGATTCGCGAGCGCAGGCATGTGGCGATCAGCCTGCCGCATTGGGGCGTGGCGCCGCAGTTGATCCAGGGCACAGACTTGATTTTGACGGTGTCATCCCGAGGCTTGCTCAACATCGATCAGCAACACCTGCTGGCTGTGCCGCCGCCGTTTCATATTCCTTCTTTTGCGTTTGAGCTGGCGTGGCATGCGCGGCGGGGCGGGGATTCGGGGTTGCAGTGGTTGATTGGGCGGGTGCAGGGTGTATTGTCCGAAAGTCATTGATAACAGGAAAAAATAAAAATGCTCTCGGGCCTTAACCACCTGACCCTTGCCGTTACCGACCTGAACCGTAGCATCAGTTTCTACCATGAGCTTCTGCAACTTCGGCTCGATGCCACCTGGGACAGCGGCGCCTATCTGTCGCTGCCCGGTTTATGGCTGTGCTTGTCCCTCGACCCACTGCGCTCGCCAGAACCTGCGGCTGACTACACGCACTACGCGTTTACTGCCGATACCGGTGATTTCGCGCAGCTGGTGGCGCGCCTGCGTGCTGCGCAGGTGCAGGAATGGCGCGACAACCGCAGTGAAGGCGCATCGTTCTACTTTCTCGACCCCGATGGCCACAAGCTCGAAGCCCATGTCGGCGATCTGGCCTCGCGTTTGCAGGCCTGTCGCGTCAAACCTTATGCCGGAATGAAGTTTTACCCGTAGCGGCAGAGCGTGCAGAATCCCTCCACCTCATTACCGTCTACTCGAGTCGCGCCCATGACCCTATCCCTGCTGTTCGCCGTGCTTGCTTCGGGTTTTATCTACGGCATTACGCCCGGTCCGGGCGTGCTCGCCGTATTCGGTATCGGCGCTGCCCGTGGCCGTCGTGCCGGGGCGGGTTTTTTGTGCGGGCATTTGCTCGGTGACGTGGTGTGGTGCAGCACGGCCTTGATTGCCATCGTGGGCGCGCGGGAAGTGGGCAGCACAGCCTTTGATGCGCTGGGCGTGCTCAGCGGCTTGTACCTGTTCTGGCTCGGCTGGCGTGCGATTCGCACACAGCGGCGTAGCAGCGATGCACCTCAGGGTGCGGCGCGGCATCCGTTCTGGCACGGTATTGTGTTCGGTCTCACCAACCCCAAGGCTTACCCGGTGGCCGTGGCGACCTTCACCGCGTTGTTGTCCAGCCGTGCCGAGTTGCTGACATGGGCGATGCTGCCGTCGTTGATCTTCCTGAGCTTTATTGGTGGCCTGTTGGCCTACGCCATTCTGATCGGCGTGGTCGGCGCTCAGCGCGTGCGCACGGTGTATCAGCGCCATGAAATCCTCATCACCAAACTCTGTGGCGTGATGTTTATCGGCTTCGCCATCAATGCCCTGGCGCACGCGCTGCCGGGCCTGTTTGGCAGCAAACCGGCCTGATACAGCGACGACCGTTCGTCGCACTGGCAAGTTTTTTCTAAACCTTTGCCGCCCTGAAAATTCGAATTCAGGGCGGGGCGTCTGTTCCCGCACCTATTTTTGACCTGGAGGAACCCATCATGAGCCGCATGGCTATCCGGTTACGCACCGCCAGTTTCGCGATGCTGCTGGGCCTCGGCGCCAGCAATGCTTTCGCCCAGTCGCCTGCTGAATTCATCGAGCAGGCTTCGGCCAAAGGGATGGCCGATATCGAAACCAGTCGCATGGCCCACGCCAGAACCTCGTCCCAGGAAATCAAGGACTACACCATCGAGGTGATCAACGAGCGCACCCAGGCCAACCAGCACCTGGCGGCCATCGCCAAGAAGCTCGACTTGCCGGTAGCGCCGCGCGAGAAGATCGTTGATAAAGCCGAAACCCTGATGCCGGAACTCAAGGACGGCGACTCGTTTGACGCCGCTTACACCGCGCAACAGGTCAAGGAAAACGAAGACGCCATTGCCCTGTTCAAACAGGAAGGCGCGGCGTCGGACGTACCCGAAATCAAAGCGCTGGTGGATGAGACGCTGCCCAAGCTGGAGGAGCGCCTGCAAAAGGCGCGTGCTTTGGCGTCGACCTATGGCAAAGGTCATCAAGGCGACGGTTGAGCCCATCACTTGATATAGAAAACGGCGGTTGGATGTTCTCCAACCGCCGTTTTTTTATGCCTGGTTCAGATCGGTCTTGTTTGGCACCGCATCGTCAACCACTTCGCCGCAACTGCTGTTAAGGCTGACACTGCCTGCTGCGCCGATGCTGCGGTATTCCCGGCGCAGTTTTTCCAGTTCTTTACGGTCCAGGCCATCAAGGCTGAGCACGGCGTTTTGCGCATCCTTGGAGACGCGCAGCAACTCGTCGATCTTGATATGCAGGATGTCGTTGTCGCGGTTTTGCGTGTTCTGGATCAGGAACACCATCAGGAACGTGATGATGGTGGTTGAGGTATTGATGATCAGTTGCCAAGTGTCATTGTAGTGAAAATACGGCCCGCTGAGGCTCCACAGGCAGATCAGCGCGACAGCCGCGTAGAACGTGCGGGCACTGCCTGCCCAGCGGGACAGAGATTGGGAGACTGCAGAGAATTTCATGACCGTTGTTCCTTGACCGGTGGGTGATGAAATCATGGACCGCAGGCATGCTTTGAAATTTCTTTTTACATTTGAGGATTTGAACAAAGTTGCGCTCTTTCCTCCGGCTATTTTAGGAATGGGCCTACTCCGGTGCATGAATGGCGCGAGCAAGACTGGTTTTTTTATCCGGATGTTCTCCCATGCACGTTAACGCCGCCTGCGACTTGCCCACGCTCTACGGTAAAACCGAAGAGCATTTTTTTGCTGCGGTGTGCTCAACGCATCGCCGATACGGCGGCGGCATCAACGCTTATTTCACGGATGAGTATTTCAGCCCGTTCAATTTATTGTTTATCCAGGTCGGCAGCTCTTTGCCGGATAACGCTTTGGCCGCACCGCTGGCGCTTATCCGGCGTACCACGCAGGCAATACGCGTGGTGATCCATGAAGAAAAGGTCGAAGCGCTGGGTGAGGTGTTTTTGGCACACGGCTTTAAGCCGGTCGAAAAGACCACCGCGATGGTGGGTGACCTGGCGTGCCTGGCGCCATGGGTGGGCGATAGCGGTGTGCAGGTCCAACTGACGCGGAACATGAACGATTGGGCTGAGCCGTTTGGCAGTGCGTTCATGAGATCGCCCGAGGAGGTTGCGCGTTATCAGGCCCGCCATCAGCGGGCCCTGGACGCGGGGCAGACGCTTTACCACTTCACTTTGTCCGATGAGTGGCAGGTAAGGTCTTCACTGGTGTTGTCCCTGTGTGAGGGCGAGGCTCGGCTAAGCGATATCGGCACTCTCAAGGGGTTTCGTGGCAGAGGGTACGCCTCTCGATTGATCCACGCCGCGCTGCTTCACGCGTCGAGCCTCGGGGCACTGCGATGCTTTCTGGAAGCCACGCAGGGGGCCTTCGCGCTGTATCGGCAATTAGGTTTCGAGCCTTTGTACGAGTGCCAGGCCTTTACCCGTGACGCCATTGCAGACGCGTAATCAGAGGGCCAGCTTTGCCTGGCCGCGATCTTCAAGCGCCAGCAAATACTGCTTGGCCTCAAGCCCACCGGCAAACCCGGTCAGCCCGCCCGAGGCGCCAATTACCCTGTGACAGGGCGCAATGATCGAGATGGGGTTGCGGCCATTGGCTGCGCCTACCGCGCGCACGGCCTTGGGGTTGCCAATCTGCTGGGCAATCTGGCTGTAGCTGCGGGTTTCGCCGAAGGGGATGGTCAGCAGTGCCTGCCAGACTTGTTTTTGGAAATCGGTGCCGTCGAAGTCCAGCTCCAGATCGAACTGGTTGCGGGTTCCCGTGAAGTATTCCTGTAGCTGGCGCTCGGCTTCCAGTAACACCGGGCTGTCGTCGGCTTGACGCAACTCGCCCAGGCGCACGCGATTGGCGCGTTCGGTTTCCCACAGGATGGCGTTGAGTTTGCCGTTGCGGGCCACCAGGGTGAGCTGGCCGACGGGGGAGGGCATGAGCTTGTAGTGATAAGACATGAGCGGGTTCCTCGACAGGCTAGGATTAAAGGTACGACGCTACTGTAGTTTCATCTGCTTGCTTGGAAACTGCGTTTCTTGCGGTCGAATTCTCTCGGTCCTTAGAAATTCCAGTACAGCCATTCGGAGTAATACGGGTACCAGTAAACCCTGGAGAGCTGATAGAGACGCGGTGAGTATCGAGAAATAGCCGATGGCAACCAACGAGACCAGGTTGAGCAGCGTGACTATAAAGGCCAACACAGTCACGCGTCGGCTGGCGTGGCGCCAGGCAAACCTTACGCCATAAACCGCAGCTGCAATGACTCCCAATACCAGCGGCAGGCTGAGAGGAAATGGCAGCCTCACAAACGAGGCCATCAGTGGCAGCACCACCACCCAGCCCACGACTTGGCGCAGGATGGGTTTTGGTGTGCGTTGTTCAGGTTCAAGCATTACAGATCATCCCGGTCTCAGTACTGACGAACTGACATCATCTCGATAAGTGCGTGCCGCTGCAGTCAGACTTTGCTGAGCTGACGTTACCGATCCTGTTGCAACACCTTGAGGGCCGCGGAGGCCAGGAACCCCGACCGGCTTTTTTCTTCCGGGTGGCTGAGTACATAGTCATCGATGCGATTGAGCAGGTAACCCGGCAGGGTAATGTTGAGCTTCTGCGCCTTGCCCAGGTATTTGGCTACATCGATGTCGATTACGGCCCAAACGCAGCCGGCATATTCCGGGTTGGCCGCGTGCAGGGTGACTTTTTGTGCAGGGGGTATCGACGCGCCATCCTCTGCGAGGATTTCGAAGTGCCCTTCGATCGCTTCGCGGGCCATGGCCATGGCGTCGTCCAGATCGTCGCCGGCGGAGTAGCAGCCGGGAATATCCGGCACTTCCACGCCCCAGGCGTTTTCCTGGTCACCGGTTGAAATTGCGATGGGATAAAGCATGTTTGTTGCCCTCCAGGGTCGCTCAGCTCAGCAGCGCCTGTTTCAAAATGCTCTTGGCGGTCTTGTCCAACAGGTCTTTCTTTGGATGAGGAATCGTCACCAACCCCGGTTTGGTCGGGTGTTTGAAGTGGTGGTGACTGCCTCGGCTGCGCACCAGGTACCAGCCGTCCGCAACAATGTGACCTATCAAATATCGGCTATCCACAGCACCTCCTTGTGGTGTGTGTTGGTGGTGACTATAACCACTGTAAATAGATTATCAACACTCTACCTACCGACGGTCGATGACCGGCGTTTCGGGAAGTGCTGAATGAAGTGTATGACCCCGTGGAAACGCAGGCGCAGAGAGGTATTGCGAGGGTTTTCGAAGTGTTACTCGTTGTTTAAGACCTGGGCGAGAACGGCGAGAAATGCGTCAGCCAACAGGCTTTTTCTGGCCGCAGGCGTCAGCACCAACAGCTGCGCACAGGCATCCACCTCGACCATGGGCTTATAGGTGACGCCCTTGTTCATCAAGCTGCGGGTACATTCGGGCACCAATGCCACGCCTTGCCCGGCGGCCACCAACGCAATGATCGAGGTGATCTGCCGCCCGGTCGGCCCGGCACGCAGGGGCACGCCGTGGTGTCGGTACAGCTGCTCGATCGACTGGTTCAACCCCGACCCGTAATCGGGCGGAAATAGAATCAGCGGGTAAGCACTGAGCTGCGCCAGGCTCACCTGCGTTTGGCGGGCTAACGGGCTGTCACTGGAAACCGCCGCCCACAAACGCTCCTCCCCCAGCGACAACGCTTGCACGGCCTGGCTTTGCGGCAACAGGCGGCTCAGGCCGACATCCAGGCGCCCATCCGCCACTTGCGCGCCCAGGCTGCCGGAAGCGCATTCCACCAAGGTCAGTTGCACATCGGGAAAACCCTGGGCGAAGGCCTGGATCGCCTGGCTGAACAGGTCCGACAGCGCGATCGAACTGACGTAACCCAAGGTCAGTTGCCCGGCGGTCCCGGCGGCCAATTTACCGGCGATTACCTGTGCCAGTTCCACCTGTTCCAACACGCCGCGCGCATAGGGCAGGAACGAACGGCCCTGGGCGGTGAGGGACACCGTGCGGCTGGTGCGATCAAACAACTTGAAGCCCAGCTCTGTTTCCAGCGCCGAGATCTGCCGGGTCAACGGCGGCTGGGCCAGGTGCAGGCGAAGGGCTGCGTGGCCGAAGTGCAGTTCTTCGGCGACCGTCAGAAAGTAACGCAGCTTGCGTAGGTCGAGCATCCTGATCCTTGGGTATTGATCGGTTCGAATTCGGTATTGGTTTAAGACCCGCTGGCCATTCTATAAAGACCTCACAAAATAAAACGAGAGGTTTCATGAACCCGCGCCTGCATTGTGCCCGTCTTGCCCTGTTCCTGTGTGGCTGCGCGGCGTTTCTGAACCTGTATGCCACCCAGAGCATCCTGACCACCTTCGCCGCGCAGTTTCATATCAGCGCCAAGGCGGCGGGCTGGAGTATCACGGTTACCACCCTGGCCGTGGCAATTACCGCGCCCTTTGTCGGCCGGCTGACCGGGCGTTTCGAGCAGCGTACGGTCATCGCCGTGGCCGCGCTGTTACTGGCCGTGCCCGCGCTGATGACCGCCTACGCCGGCAGTTTTGCCGAAGTGCTTGTGTGGCGTTTTGTGGAAGGTATGTTGATCCCGGTGGTGTTTGCCACCAGCGTGGCTTACATCGGCGACCGCTGGCGCGGCGCCACGGTGACCGAGGTCACCAGCCTCTATGTGGCGGGCACCGTACTGGGCGGGTTCGCCGGGCGCTTCGTCACCGGCGTGATGACCGAATATGTCGGCTGGCGCGAGGCCTTCGAATTGTTGGCCGTATTGAGCTTGATGGTTGGTGGGTTCATTCAGTTTTTGCTGCCCGATAACCGGCCGCGAGTCGACCGGGTCAAGGCTGCTTCGTCAGGCGTTTTTCGCAAGCCGTTGGTGGCTGCCTACGCCGTCGGGTTTTGTGTGTTGTTCTCCCAGGTTGCGGCCTTTACCTACGCGGGCCTGTACCTTGGCCTACCGCCTTTTAACCTCGGGCCTGCAGCCTTGGGCACGCTGTACATGGTGTTTCTGCTGGCCTTGATCGTGATCCCGATCGCCGGCCGCCTCAGCAAAGCCCGGCCCCACGCCGAGCTGCTGGCTGTGGCTGCCGCGCTGGGCATCAGTGGCTCGGCACTGACCCTGGCCCCGTCGCTGTGGTGCATCGTGGTGGGCCTGGCGCTCAGTTCGACCGGTGTCTTTCTCGCCCAGGCCGCCGCCAATGCATTTATCAGCGCCACTGCGCAGGGCAACAAGGCAGGTGCCGTGGGCGTTTACCTCACGTGTTATTACCTGGGCGGCAGTTGTGGTGCCATCGTTCCCGCATTGATGTGGGAGCGCTGGGGCTGGGCGGGGTGTGTAGCGCTGATTATCGGTTTTCAACTGCTGACTTTGCTGATCGCCCTGACGGGCTGCAAGCCCCTTAAACCTGAGTTGATCCAAGCCTCATGAACGACGCCATCGCTGTGCCTGCCCGCGAAGCCTCTAACCGCCGCCGCTCGTTGATCGCGGGCTGCGGCGCCCATGCCGTACACGATGGCCTTACGGATGTGATCTACGTGCTGCTGCCGATCTGGCAAGCGCAGTTCGCGCTTTCCTACGCGCAGATCGGATTATTGCGCGGTGCCTATTCCGGAATGATGGCCGTGTTCCAGCTGATGGCCAGCCGCGCTGCGCGGCGCTGGGGGCGCATGCCGATGCTGGTGGGCGGCACGGCGCTTGCCGGCGTCGCTTACTTGTTGGTGGGGCAGGCCACTGGGCTGATTATGTTGCTATTGGCGTTGCTGTTAGGCGGTTTGGGCGCCAGCACCCAACATCCATTAGCCTCTTCGATGATTACTGATGCTTACGAGAGCGGCGGCGGGGTCAAGCAAGCGCTGTCTCAATACAATTTTTCCGGCGATATCGGCAAAACCCTGATTCCGGGTTTGGTCGGCTTGCTGCTCACCGTCGTCAGTTGGCGCGCCAGTGCCACACTGTTGGGGTTGCTCGGCCTGGCTGCGGCGGGGTTGTTGTGGTGGCTGGTGCCTGCGCAAGTGTCCGAATCAGCGTCTACAAACACGGCCAAGCCGACTGGCGGAACTGGCTCTGTCACCGGCCTGCGCGCGTTGATCCTCACCGGCACCCTCGACAGCGCCGTGCGCATGGGCTTTCTCACCTTCCTGCCATTTCTGTTGCAAGCCAAGGGCGCGGGAACTGCCGGCATCGGCCTGGCGTTGACGCTGCTGTTTATCGGTGGCGCGTTCGGCAAATTGCTCTGCGGCTACCTCGGTGCCCGCATCGGCATGATGAAAACCGTATGGCTGACGGAAACCAGCACGGCGCTGCTGATCATTGCCGCCGTGTACCTGCCGCTGGATGGACTGATGGTGATGCTGCCGCTACTTGGCTTAATGCTCAATGGCACCTCCTCAGTGTTGTACGGCGCCGTGCCGGACCTGGCGGCGGCGGGTAAACGTGAGCAGGCGTTTGCAGTGTTCTACACTGGCACAATCGGCGGTGGCGCGCTGGCGCCGGTGCTGTTTGGGAGTGTCGGCGATGCACTGGGCGTGCCGGTGGCGGTGATGGTGCTGGCGGGCATGTTGTTGGTGACGCTACCGTTGGCGTGGGTGGTGCAACGAGGGTGTACGCCTCAGGCAATCGAGTGATTGCTGGAATGCCCAGGCCGAGCCAACAGATCAATGCCAAGTGAGTGAAGTACCTTCAGAACCGTTTCAAAACGCGGTTTGGCGCCTGGGGCAAATGCCTTGTACAAGCTCTCGCGGCCTACACCCGCCTCAGTGGCAATCTTTGTCATGCCACGGGCTTTGGCTACGTAGCCTACTGCGCGAAGGAACTCTTCGTTGTCACCGTCTGCCAGCACCTGAGAAAGGTATTCGCTGATGGCCTCATCACTGTCGAGCAGCTCGGCCATATTAAATGTCGTCAGTGTTTGAGCCATGATCAAACCTCCTTTGCTAATTTTTTTGCTCGCCGTATATCGGCCTCTTGTGAAGACTTGTCGCCACCTGCCAGCAAGATGACGATCTCCCTGCCGCGCAGGGTGAAATAAACGCGATAACCCGCCCCCACGTCTATCCGCATCTCTGAAATACCGCCGCCCAGCACCTTGAAATCCCCCAGATTTCCCACACTGGCTCGCTCGATACGTCGAGCAATGGTGATTTTTGCTCGCAGATCGCGGATTGCCGAGCACCAATGAGTGAAGGCTTGAGTTTGCTGGATCGAATAACGCACGGGGCCTCACAGAATTTCACTGTATCTACTTGGATACGTGTTGGCAAGAGACATGTCTGTGTCGAAGGCTGGGGAGAGTGATGCGAGGGCGTGCCGGTTTCAAACCTTCTTCAGGGTTTTCCTATTGCCAGAATTTACGGTCTGAAGGAGAACGGTACGGCGGTCCTGAATGTTGTGTTACTGCCTACACAACACTCAGAATCGTCTGAGTTGTACGCCTTGGACGAGCGCTTTAAGGTTCGTCTGCCGCTGCCCATCAGCGGTCGGGTTTAGTAGCCCGATTTGATCAACGGCGTATGGCTGTCCTATCAGTCAGGCATCTCGATGTCTGTTCTCAATGGTGGCTGTACGCAGGGCACTTTCGGGTGCGCCGGTTTCGTTGATCCGCCGGTCTACTAACCTGCATACAGCCGCCACCCATTGTTTAGTAGCTCTGGAAGGTGGTCCTTACCGAGGATCAACAGATGTGTACTGACGCCTGTAACCCAACCGCGACCCTGTTCAGCGTTCGCCCCGAAGCCAACACCGAAGCCTTGCTCGCCAACGCCTACGAAACCATCGCCGGCGCGGGTGCCATGACCAACGAGTTCGCCGAAAGCCTGCCTTCTCAGCATCGCTACCTGGCCTTGGCCATTCAGCAAATGATCGAGCTCGGGCTGATGCTGGTAGAAGCGGCGCAAGACCGCGTCGACCGCGCCGCGTAGGTTTTTCACGCCCTGCAACAGGCTTGCCTTCCCAGGCCGCACATACCAAGGGGAAGGGGAGCCATATTTTAGGTTTTGCGCGAAAGCTGCGATTGATGCAAAGCTGAAAAGACGAGGTGGGAAATGAAAAAGCGCGATCTGTTTGGGGAGTTGATGCAGGGTGTTGGCGAGATGGCTGAACACCGACAAGGGAAGATCACCCTTCGTCAGTACGAAGTGGAGGCTCTTGCACCGCCAGAAGTGACGGCGGCTGAGATCGTTTCTATCCGTGAAAAGCTGCACATGTCACAGCCAGTATTCGCCCGTCAGATCAGGACCAGCCCTGATACGTTGAAAAACTGGGAACAATCCAAGTCCAAGCCAAATGCGCAGGCTGCACTGTTGATTAAGCTGGTTGAGCGCTTTCCGGATATGGTTGAGCGGCTGAACGTCGTTTGACTCGCTGAGAGCCCCGAATTTACCCGGCGTATAGCTCATGTGGGCACGTGGGGAATGATGCGTAAAACGAGGGAAAAGCAGAAGTGGAGCGGGTAGAGGGAATCGAACCCTCAACTAAAGCTTGGGAAGCTTTCGTTTTGCCACTAAACTATACCCGCTCAAAGCGGCTGACTTTGTACCAGATGTTCGCCGGGATTTGAAGTTTTTCTTCGAAAAATGTGTGAGTTACCTGTGGCGAGGGAGCTTGCTCCCGCTGGAGTGCGAAGCGCTCCCAAAATTGTGGGGGCCGCTTCGCACCCCAGCGCAAGCAAGCTTGCTCGCCACAGTACGCCGCCTTTCAAATCGCAAACGCATGCTGCGTCTGGGCCTGTTGATAACGCAACCGACTCACTTGGCGTTCTGGTTTCAAAAAGCCCACCACTGCATCCCGGCTGTCCCTGCAGGCCGCCTTGTGTTCCATGTCCAGAAAATGCCCGGTCGCCTGGATGGTGCTGAAGCTGCTATTGGCCACGTGCTGGCCAAACAGCTTGGCATCTTCGGCGCTGGTGTACTCATCCCATTCACCATTCAAAAACAGCACCGGAATGTCGATCTGCCTGGCGGCTTTGAGGTAGCACAGCCGGTCGCTGTTGAGCACGTGGCTGATGTGGAAGTGCATCTGCCCGTATTCATGCTCGGCCAGGCCGCTTACGTGCTTGTAGTTGAAGCGCTTGAACAGTGACGGCAGGTGTTTGCCGATGGTGCTGTTGACCAGGTGGCCGACGTTGTGGCGGTCGAGGTTGCCGAGGTAGTCGACACCGCGTTCGAGGTAGTCGCGCATGGGCGTGTTGATCACCGGCGAGAACGAGCTGATCACCGCCTTTTCCACCCGGCGCGGGCGGTGGGCGAGGGCGACCAGGGCTGCGGCGCCACCCCAGGAGAACGACAGCACGTGTTCGGCGCCGAAGTGTTCGATGAGTTCCAGCAGGATCTGGCCTTCGACTTCCTTGGTCAGCATGTGCTCATGACGGTTATGGATTTTGGAGCGGCCAGCGTAGGGCTGGTCGTACAAAACCACATTGAATTGCGGGTACAGGCTTTTCACGGTTTGAGCGAAAGATGCCGTGGTGGCCATGGAGCCGTTGACCAGGATGATGGTCTTTGCAGCAACGTCCGCGCGATAGAACTCCGTGTAAACCCGATACTGACCCTGTATATCCAACACAGCGATTTCTGGCCTCATGTCGTAAGACTCCTGGCAAGCGGGTAGGGCGCGCAGATCACTCTGCACGAGCTTTATGACAGGTAGGCATACGCCTGGAAGATGAGGGCCCATGTCGGGCCGATAGTGGCTGGCCGACGGCTGTTGTTGTGGCGGGCTGTTTGCCTGAAAGGCCCGTAGATCAAGCGCGGGCGGGGCAAGGTGTTTCTTGGAGGTTATGGGGCGACTCGCCAGTCATCATTTGGCTGACGTCTTGATTCAAGCAGCACGGGCGCCAGCTCGCAAGGCGCCAAGCTGGTTTTTTGCCATCACCGGCCGAACGGTCGTCAGACCTGTCGGATTTCTTCGTCGGTCAGTTCCCGATATTCGCCCGGCGCCAGGGTGGCATCCAGCACCAGAGGCCCCATCCGCTCACGGTGCAGGCCGATCACCTTGTTATCAAAGTGCCCGAACATGCGCTTCACCTGGTGGTAGCGGCCTTCGATGATGCTCAGGCGAGCGGTCCTTGGGCCGAGTAGCTCAAGGTCGGCGGGCTGGGTGGTGAGATCTTCAAAGGCGAAATACAGGCCAGCGGCAAAGGTCGCTGCATACTCAGGACCAATGTCCTGCTCGGTATGCACGAGGTAAACCTTGGGCAGTTTGGTCTGGGGTTGGGTCAGGCGCCGCGACCACTGGCCATCGTTGGTGATCAGCATCAGCCCGGTGGTGTTGAAATCCAGGCGACCGGCGATGTGCAGTTCGTGCTTGTCCGGTTCAACCAGCCAATCAAGCACGGTGGGATGCACCGGGTCGGCGGTCGCGCTCACGCAGCCTTGGGGTTTGTGCAGCATGAAATAACGCGCCGGTTTGCCGGCTTGCAGTACCTCGTCATCGACACACACACGGCTGAATGCTCGCACGTCATGGTGCGGTTCGGTGACGGCCACGCCATCGACCGTCACCCGTCGCTCAACCAGCAGCACACGCACTTGTTGGCGATTGAAGCGCGGCAGGTTGCTGAGGAAACGATCAACGCGCATTACGGCTGTTCAGCCCCACGCAATTGCGCATCCACCTGCGCACAGCGTGGGCACAGGCAGGCCTTATTGCGCAGTTCATCGGGCAGCGCTTCGAGCACCACCGGGTCGATGGTGACGCTGTAGCACCAACAGGCTTGGTCGGCGGTGCGTGGGTCGGCCAGGGTGCAGTCGTTGCGGGCACCGCAGGCAGGGCAAAGAGTGGGTGTGGTCATGGCAGTTCGGGCTGTATCGCGCAGTTCCCTGCACGATACAGCGCCGCCCCGCTATTGCAAGCTGCGCAGGTAGCCGCGCCAGCCGCCGAAGCATGCCGCGTGAGGGTTTTGAGGCCTCAGTCCATCAGCCAGGCGAGCAGGGTGATCCACACCACGTAGGGCAGAATCACGGGGGGGGCCGCGCGCGTTGCTCCAGGTCACGGGCCAGCGCCGGGGTGATGCCGATGACGATCAGCATCACCTTGGACAATTCCCCCAGCCCGAACACGATGAACAGAATTGGCAATATCGCCAAGGCGGCACCATCGACAGCACCGTGAGCAGGGGCGACAACGGCGCGCCAAACAGCGGCAGCGTGCCGTCGGCGGTCATCTGCACGTAGCTGGGGTCGAAATGCAGCTGAGGTTGGCGGTGTCGCCGCGGGTTACGCCCTTGGCGAAGCTCATGCCCACGGCGCTAGCGTCCTTGGCGCCTTTGCCGAGCAGGCGGTTCAAACGAGAACTCAGCGACCTTGCGCAGGGTGGCGGGCAATTGCGCGCTGGTGGCAAAGGCCCGGCTTTTCAGCCGGGCATGGGCGCCGCGAGGGGTGGGCGCGAAGGGATGTGCGTCAGGTCGGTGCGCGGGCGCACACTAATGAGGCGATTACAGCTGGAACTTGCTGACCAGCACATTGAACGAGGTGGCCAAGCGGGACAGGTCCTGGCTGGAGGCATTGGTCTGGTGGGCGCCGGCGGCGGTCTGGGTCGACAGGTCCTGGATGTTGAGGAGGTTGCGGTCCACTTCGCGGGCTACCTGCGCCTGCTCCTCCGACGCGGAGGCGATCACCAGGTTACGCTCGTTGATCATCGCCACGCTGCTGGTGATCCGCTGCAGGGCCTGCCCGGCATTTTGCGCCAAGGCCTGGGTGTTATTGGCCCAGCTCAGGCTCTTGTTCATGGCGGCCACGGCATCATCGGCGCCGATCTGCACGTCACCAATCATTTTTTCAATGTCGACCGTGGAGGTTTGGGTGCGATGGGCCAATGCCCGGACCTCGTCAGCGACCACAGCGAAACCTCGGCCTTGCTCGCCTGCGCGGGCGGCTTCGATGGCGGCATTGAGGGCCAACAGGTTGGTCTGGTCGGCAATGCTTCTGATCACATCAATGACCTTACCGATCTCTCGCACCTGGTTGGCGAGATCCGCGACCGACTGGGTCGAATCATTGATCTCGACCACCATCGACTCCATGCCTGACACGGCCTGCTCGACCTGCTGGCGCCCTTGCTCCGCTTCGGTGGTGGCCTGACGGGACGCTTGCGAGGTCGACACCGCATTGCTCGCTACTTCGTCCACCGCGGTGGTCATCTGGTTCACCGCGGTGGCAGCCTGTTGAATTTCGTCATTCTGGCGGGTCAGGCCACGCGTGCTTTCATCGGTAACCGCGCTCAGTTCTTCGGCGGCCGACGCGAGCTGGTCAGCGGCGTTAGCAATTTCCACCAGGGTGCTTTTCAAGCCGCCTTGCATATCGGCCAGCGCCATCAACAATTGCCCGGCTTCGTCAGTGCGCTCGGTGACGATGGCTTGGGTCAGGTCGCCTTTGGCAATGCGTTGAGCACTTTCTACCGCTTGTGCGATAGGGCGGGTGATCAGGCGCGTGATCAGCAAGCCGATGGTGATTGCAATGATGAACGCCAGGACGATGCCGCTGATCATCCACGTCAATGCGCTGTCACGCAGCGCTTCGGCGGCGATAGCGCCTTCTTTGATCTGACGGTTATTGGACTCGATCATCACGCGGATCAGCTCGCGGGCCTGGCGGAACAGTTCATTGTTGGTGGTGTTGAGCTGCGTGCGAGCCTGTTCTGTCTGGCCGCTGTCGAGCATCGAGATAATGCGTTCGGAACTGCTGACATAGCTTGGCCAGATCTGGTCGAGCTTGTCGCCCGCGACGCGTTCGTCATCTTCCAGTGGCGTGGCGCGGTACGTGGCGTACGCCGTCTGGCTGCGCTTGAGTTCGCTGGCAATGTCCTGGCGTACGCGGTCGCGGTCTTGTTGTTGGACGTCGCCTTTGCTGGCATCCAGTAATCGGTACAGACCACGGTTGTGGGCGACCAGGCCGTTGAGCGTGGAGGCCGTATTGCTGACGGAAACCAGGTTGTTGGAGAAGGTCTGTTCCAGTGCGTTGGCGAGCCGAACGACACCTTTTATTCCCAGCATCCCGACACCGAGGGTGACAAGCGCACACAAAACGAACGAAAGCAGGAGTTTGGTAGAAATCTTCATGACGAGTATCCGACGATAATAGAGTGAGGGTTCGCGCTAGAGCCTCCGTGCTCCTGGCTGATGTCACAATGACATCATTTTTATCGAGGAAGTTTCATGACGGATAAAATAGCTGAATCGATACAGCTTTTTGACCACCGAGCGCGTATGCCGGTTGGGGCCCGCAGGGTGCATTGGGTTAGGATGCAGATGTACCAAGTTGTTACAGAAGCGCACCAGATTCGGTTTTTGATGTCAGATATTTCGTCATTCATTGAAAGACGAATGCCGCCCTTCAGCGTCGCTGGAGGTGCTCCCCAGCGGTCCAGGAGGCCGCCATGTATCGACGACTGCTGCTTAGCGCTTTATTTGGCCTGACCCTGTCTGCGTGTGTGCCCTATTACGATGGCGGTGCCACTTACTACCGCTCCGAGGTCTACACCGCACCGGCGCCCGCTTATTACTACGGCGGCCCTGCTTACTACCAATACGGACGCAGCTATTACGCGCCGCCGCCGCGCTATTATTCGGCGCCGCGTTATTACCAGCCGGCGCCGCGTTACTACCCACGGCCCGGTTACCGGCCGTACCCGAACCAGGGTTGGGGCGGTGGTAACCGTTGGGGCAACGGTGGTGGGCATAACCAGGGCGGCAACCGTGGTGGTGGGCATGGCGGTGGGCATGGTGGGGGGCACCGTTAGATGTCGGATAAATCCGCCAGCGGGTGCCGTCCTTCCCAAGCCTTGTGAAAGTGCGCATCGACCACGGCGTCGGGAATGCTATTGATATCCGGCCAGTGCCAATGGGGCGTCTGGTCCTTGTCGATCAAGCGCGCACGCACGCCTTCGGCAAACTCCGGGTAACGGCAGCAATTGAGACTCAGGGTGTATTCCATCTGGAACACCTCGGCCAACGACAGGTGCCGCGCCCGCTGGATCTGCTCCCACACCAGGTGCGCGGTCAGTGGGCAGCCTTCACTCAGGTTTTTGCCGGCGCGGCTGAACAGCGGGTCGGCATGCTCACGTAACGGGCTCAAGGCCCGCCAGGCACAGCGCACATCACCCACATCGAGCCATTCGTCGATCTGCGCACGGCGCGGCAGCCATTGCGCTTCGGGTTGCTGGTCGACGGCTTCCTGGGCGAGCGCCTTGAGCAGGCTGTTGAGCTGCATTGCGGTTTGTTCCTGCCAGTTCAGTTGCAGCAGGCCCTCTATCAACGCTTCCTGCTGGTCATCGCGCAGGAAACGGTCGGCCAGGCCCAGGTCCAACGCGTCACGGCCGTTGATATGGGCGCCGGTGAGGCCAAGAAATAACCCCAGCTTGCCCGGTAACCGCGACAGGAACCCACTGGCCCCCACATCCGGGTACAAGCCGATGCTGATCTCGGGCATGGCCAGGCGGCTGCTGGGTGTGACGATGCGCACCGAAGCGCTTTGCAGCAGGCCCATGCCACCGCCGAGCACATAGCCGTGCCCCCAGCAGATTAGCGGTTTGGGGTAGGTGTGCAGGCGGTAGTCGAGGCGGTACTCAGCGGCGAAGAACTGCGCGGCCAGGGCGGGCACGACGCCGGGCTGCTCACGGCAGGCCTGGGCGAGGCTGCGGACTTCGCCACCGGCGCAAAAGGCTTTGGGCCCATTGCCGCGCAGCAGCACACACACGATATTCGGGTCTTTGGCCCAGGCTTCCAGGCGTTCGCTCAGGGCCAGGATCATGGGCAGGGACAGCGCGTTGAGGGAATTTTCCGCGTCCAGGCTGGCGATGCCGAGGCGGGCACCGTCGCTGCCGGTCAGCTCTTCGAAGTGCAGGTTCATTGTGACCTCAATCGAGACAGTGAGCGATCAGTATGATCGCTGCGTGGGAAAGTGCCGATGATGTGTCAGATCAATTGACAAGCGGGGTCGGCTTTCCTAGGGTTCGCCCATTCTTTTTTTACACGATGAACACACCATGACCGAAGGCGACCGTATCAAACTCGAACCCAGCTGGAAACACGCCCTGCGGGAAGAGTTCGACAAGCCCTACATGGCCGAACTGCGCGAGTTCCTGCGCCAGGAACATGCCGCCGGCAAAGAGATCTACCCGCCTGGCCCATTGATTTTCAACGCGCTCAACTCCACGCCGTTGGACAAGGTCAAGGTGGTGATTCTGGGCCAGGACCCGTACCACGGCCCCGGCCAGGCCCATGGCCTGTGCTTCTCGGTACAACCGGGCGTGCCGACGCCGCCGTCGCTGGTCAACATTTATAAAGAGCTCAAGCGCGACCTGAACATCGACATTCCCAACCACGGCTGCCTGCAAAGCTGGGCCGACCAGGGCGTGCTGATGCTCAACACCACCATGACCGTGGAGCGCGCGAACGCCAATGCCCATGCGGGCAAGGGCTGGCAGTTCTTTACCGATCGTGTGATCGAAGTGGTCAGCGAGCACCAGCCGCACCTGGTGTTCCTGTTGTGGGGCGCTCATGCGCAGGGCAAGCAAAAGCTGGTGGATGCGACCAAGCACCTGGTGCTGACATCCGTGCACCCATCGCCGTTGTCGGCGTATCGCGGGTTTTTGGGGTGTGGGCACTTCAGCCGTACCAACAAGTTTCTTGAGCAGAATGGCGAGACGCCGATTGAGTGGCGGTTGCCGCCAATTTAAGGCCAAACACATTCAAATGTGGGAGCGGGCTTGCTCGCGAAGAGGGAGTGCCAGTCACTGAATGTATCGACTGACACACCGCTTTCGCGAGCAAGCCCGCTCCCACATTTTGAACTGCGCTAGGCTCAGATTTTTTCCGGCAGGCGGTTCCAGTGCCTGAACAACGGTTCCGCCAGAAACAGCACAAACAACAAACGCATGACTTGCATCGCCGTTACCAGCGGCACCGACAGCTGCAAAGTCTCTGCGGTGAGGCTCATTTCGGCAATGCCGCCTGGCATCATGCCCAGGGTGAGTGAACGCAAATCCAGCTGCGTCAGCGCGCTCAAGCCCACCGCTGCCAATGTCGCAAGTGCCATGGTCAGGGCGGTGCCGATTAAGGTACGGCCCATGAACGACGGCGCACGGCGGAAGAACTGCCGGTTGAAGTGGCAGCCCAGGCCGCTGCCGATCAGCCATTGACCGATCTGGCTGCCGCCGTCCGGCAGGCCGTAATGCAAGTCCCAGACAACGCTGGCCGTCGCGCTGACCAACAGTG
Organism: Pseudomonas sp. W3I7; assembly: GCF_030816095.1. NCBI lineage: Bacteria > Pseudomonadati > Pseudomonadota > Gammaproteobacteria > Pseudomonadales > Pseudomonadaceae > Pseudomonas > Pseudomonas sp. W3I7. Next base: position 4,605,422 of record NZ_JAUSXP010000001.1, on the reverse strand, counting down.
GCCCGAACAGCCACGGGTTGGGCTGATGCAAACGCTGCCAGCCCCAAGCCACCAGCGCACCGAGCGGGAACAGCAGCGCCAGCCAGCCCCAGCTCACGGGGGCCGGGTGAAACTGCGGCGTGCCGCCTTCGAGCAAATACTTGAAGATCGCCGGCACACACAGCACCACCACCAGCACCCGCAGACTCTGCCCCGCTGCGACACGGCTGAGCACTGCGCCATTGCGGGCGCCGAGGTTGACCATCTCACCGGAACCGCCCGGCATGCTGGAGAAGAACGCGGTGGCGCGGTCCTCACCGCTGCGGCGCATCAACCACACGCCGACCACGCTCGACAGGCTGGTGATCAACGCACCGAAAAAAATCAGGCCGAAGTGGCTCATCACCTGCTCGATCACCACCGGGGTAAAGTGCAGCCCGATGCCGATGCCCACCACCCATTGGCCGCATTTGCGCCCGCCGGGAATCTCGGCCAATTGCCAAGGGGTAAGGCAGCGCACCAGGATGATCGCCAGCAACGAGCCGACCATGTACGGCAAAGGCCAGCCGACGAGGCTGGCCAGGTAACCGCCGGCCAGGCCGACCAGCGGTGTTGCCCACCAGTGTTTAAAGGTGACCTCAGACATCGGCCAGGGCGCGACGCTGTTGTGCACGTTTACGGTAGATGCGCACCAGCGGGAACATCAGCATCAGTGCGGTCAGTACCCATACGCCAAAGGTGATCGGGCTGGACCAGAGGATCTCCAGCGCGCCGTTGGAGATCGACAGCGCGCGGCGCAGGTTCTGCTCCATCAGGCCACCGAGGATAAAGCCCAGCAGCACCGGCGACAGCGGGAAGTCGAGCTTGCGCAGGATGTAGCCGAAGATGCCGATACCGACCATCAGGAACAGGTCGAAGGTGGTGGCGTGAACCGCGTACACACCGATGGCGGTGATGATGGCGATGACCGGCACCAGCGCCCAGTTCGGCACGGCGAGGATGCGCGTGAAGATGCGGATCATCGGGATGTTGAGTATCACCAGCATGATGTTGGCGATAAACAACGACGCGATCAGGCCCCAGACGATGTCCGGTTGCTGTTGGAACAGCAGTGGGCCAGGGGTGATGTTGTACAGCGACAGCGCGCCGATCATCACCGCCGTGGTGCCCGAACCGGGTACGCCGAGGGTGAGCATTGGCACCAGGGCGCCGCAGGCGGATGCACCGATGGCGGTTTCCGGCGCCGCAAGGCCGCGCATATCGCCCTGGCCGAATTTGCCGCTGGCACCGGCCAGGCGTTTCTCGGTCATATAGGCGACGGCCGAAGCGAGGGTTGCACCGGCTCCCGGCAGCACACCCATGATGAAACCGAGCAGGCCGCAGCGGATGTTAACGACAAAGACCGCACCGGCTTCCTTGAGGTTGAACATCATCCGCCCGGTGGCTTTTACCGCTTCCTGGCCACGGTGGGTTTTTTCCAGCAGCAGCAGGATTTCGCTGATGGAGAACAGGCCCAGTACCAACACCACAAACTGGATGCCGTCGGTGAGGTGAATGTTGTCGCCGGTAAAACGGTACACGCCGCTGTTGGCATCGATGCCGACGGCAGACAGGAAAAGACCGATCAGCGCCGCAACAAACGTCTTCAGCGGTTTGTCACCGGCCATGCCGCCCAGACAGACAATTGCGAACACCATCAGTACGAAATATTCCGCCGGGCCGAAGGCGATTGCCCATTTGGCCAGCAACGGCGCAAACAACACCATGCCGCAGGTGGCGATAAACGCGCCGATGAACGAACTCCATGCCGACAGCGACAACGCCACACCGGCCAGGCCTTTGCGGGCCATCGGGTAGCCGTCGAGGGTGGTCATTACGGTAGACGCTTCGCCCGGGATGTTGAGCAGGATCGAGCTGATACGGCCGCCGTATTCGCAGCCCAGGTACACGGCCGCGAGCAGGATCAGCGCCGATTCCGGCGGCAGGCCCAAGGCGAACGCGATGGGGATCAACAAGGCCACGCCGTTGATCGGGCCCAGGCCCGGCAACAGGCCGACCACGGTGCCGATCAAGGTGCCGCACAGCGCGGTCACCAGGTTGTAAGGGGTCAGTGCAACGCCGAAGCCCTGGCCCAAATAGCTGAACGTATCCATATCAGTTCTCCAGAACTTCAAGTAGGCCGAGGGGCAGCGGTACATCCATGGCCTTGTCGAACAGCAGGTACAGGCCGATAGCCATGAGGGTGACGATCACGACGCTGGGCAACCAGCGGCCGCCGTACAGGCGTGCCATTGGAATGCCGATCAGCATGCTGCTGAGGATGAAACCCAAGGGCTCGAAAGTGCCGGCGAAGACGATCAGCAGCGCGACGCAAAGGCTGATCTTGATCAGGGTTTCGCGGTCCAGCGCCGGTTCTTCTTCAGTGTGCTTGGTCGGCTGTGGGCGAAAGATCATGTAGATCAGGCCCAGGCTCATCAGGCCAAGCATCAGCAGCGGGTAGGCACGTGGGCCGACCGGCTCGTAGGAAAACGCCGCTTGATATGGCCAGGCCATCAGTGCCAGGCCGGCGCAGACCAGCAGCATCACCGAGGCGAAAATGCGTTGTAAGAGCATGTGGAACTCCTGGGCCGCGCCGCCCGTTAAAGAGGGCGCGGCCGCGCAAAAGAGGGGCGATTACTGGATCAGGCCGAACTCTTTGGCCAGCACTTTATAGTCCGCCACCTGTTTCTTCACGTAGGTGTCCAGCGCAGGTCCTGTCATGGCGAACGGGAACAGCTCGCGCTGGTCACGCAGCTTGGCGAACTCTTCGGAGGCCAGCAGTTTGTCAAATGCTTCTTTCCACCAGGCGTAGTCGGCATCGCTGACTTTTGGCCCGAGGTAGAAACCGCGGACCACTGGCCAGACGATGTCGTAGCCTTGCTCTTTGGCAGTCGGAATATTCTTCATTTCCGGCTCGTCCAGGCGCTCTTCAGCGAATACGGCGAGCAGGCGCATGTCACCGCTGAGGATGTGCGGCATGGAGTCGGAGATGTCGGTACTGCCCACCTGGATGTGGCCACCGAGCAGGGCGGTGGCGATTTCACCGCCGCCTTCGAGGGCGACATAACGCAGCTCGCGAGGGTTGATTCCGGCGGCCTTGGCAATCAGGGCGGTTTGCATCCAGTCCTGGCTGCCAACCGTGCCACCGGAACCGATTACCACGCTGCCCGGATCTTTCTTCAGGGCTTTGACGAGATCGTCGAGGGTCTTGTAGGGCGAATCGCTTTTTACCGCGATGGCACCGTAGCTGGTGCCGACCGCTGCCAGCCAACGCACGGCGCTTTCATCAAAACGGCCGAACTTGCCCTGGGCCAGGTTCAACAGCGAACCGCTGGACCAGGCCACCAATGTGCCGCCGTCCGCTGGGCGCTGTGCTACCACCGCGTTATAGGCCACCGCGCCCACGCCGCCGGGCATGTAGGTGACGCGCATCGGTTTGCTCAGCAGCTTCTCGTTGACCAACGCGCTTTGCGCCAGTTTGCAGGTCAGGTCAAAACCACCGCCGGGGGAGGCCGGGGCGATGCATTCCGGGCGCTTGGGTTCATCAGCGGCCAGCAGTTGGCCGGCGAACAGCATGCAGCCGGCGGCGAGGGCCAATTTACGCAGTGAATAGGTCATGTTTAACTCCGTCTTTGTTGTTATGGGGTACGACTACCAAAGGGCCAGGCTGTAACTCACCAGCACGCGCACTTCATCCGCATCACGGGCCGAGTAGTTGGAGCGATACGTGGCGTTACGCAGGCGCAACGCGACATCCTTGAACGTGCCGCTTTGCACGATGTAGCGGATCTCGCTGTTGCGTTCCCACTCCTTGCCGGTCTCGCCGTTCTTGAGCTTGATGTTGTCACCCGACAGGTAACGGCTCATGAAGCTCAGGCCGGGAATACCCAGCTTGGCGAAGTCGTAGTCGTAGCGCGCTTGCCAGGAGCGTTCTTCGGCGCCGGCAAAGTCGTTGATCTGTACGAAGTTGACCAGGTACGGGTCGGCGCCATCCACATAGGGAAAGGCGCTGTCGCCGGACATGTGCTGGTAACCGGCGCTGAGCTTATGGCCATTGAGGGCATAGCTGAACAGGCCGTTGAGGGATGTGTTGTCGATCTTGCCGCCATGGGCCGCGCCCGTGTCATCACTGATGGCCACGCGCAGGTCGGTGCCGAAGGTGCCGGGGCCGAGTGGGCGCGAGGCGACCAGGCCGAGGAAGTGCTGGCGGTACACGTCATCGAGTTGGGCGAAGTGGTAGCTGCCGGTGATCTTGTCGGCGAACTTGTAGTCCACGCCGCCGAAGTTGAAGTGCTTGCCGGTAGCGCCGCTGACGAAACGGCTGTTCTTGTTGTTGAGGGCGATTTCTTCGTAGTCGGTGGAATCGCGGTCTTTGGCTTTATCCAGGCGGCCGCCGGTAAACACCAGGTTTTTGAATTCTTTGGAGGTCAGCAGGCCACCGTTGAAGGTCTGCGGCAGGATGCGGCCGTCGTTGGGCTTGAGGATCGGCAGTTCGGGGATCAGCGCGCCGATCTTGAGTTCGGTGGCGGAGATCTTCACTTTGCCGGTCAGGCCGAGTTTGGAGTAGTCGTCGACAGCGCGGCCGTTATCGGTGGGCAGCAAGCCAGAGCCTGTGCGGTCGGGGCTGGAGTCGAGCTTGACCCCAAGCATGCCCAGCGCGTCCACGCCAAAGCCGACGGTGCCGTCGGTGTAGCCTGATTGCAGATTGAGCATGAAGCCCTGGGCCCATTCGTCGCGCTTGGATTGTTGTGCGCTGGTGCCGTCGCGAAAGTCGCGGTTGAAGTACATGTTGCGAGTTTCCAGCGTAGCGCTACTGTCTTCGAAGAAGGCAGCCTGGCTAAGCGGCGAAAAACCGGCAAGGGTGGTGGCACTGGCAAGGGCGGTCTTGGCAAGACGGGAAAAACGCACAGGCGGGCAAGCCTGGGGCTGGGTCGACAGCATCGTTATGTACTCCGTTATTGTTCTTATTTTGGCGAAAACGCTTCAAGGCGTTTTTCGAGCGCTACGGATCAGGTAGCTCGGCGGGCATTACCCACCGTGGCTGGATGCTAAAGGGCGAAGCTTTCACTAACCTTTCAGTTGTCTTTCAATGTTTTCGGGCTTCACAGGGCAGGCGGCGCCTGTAAACTGCCCGCCAAAGCGTGGCGTCGACCATGCCCGAACGAGGTGAAAATCCATGCGCGTCCTCTTAGTTGAAGACCATCTGCAACTCGCCGAAAGTGTTGCCCAAGCGCTCAAGAGCACGGGTTTGACCGTCGACGTGTTGCACGATGGCGTGGCCGCGGACCTGGCCCTGAGCAGCGAGGAATACGCGGTGGTGATCCTCGATGTAGGGCTGCCGCGCATGGACGGTTTTGAGGTGTTGGCGCGTCTGCGGGCGCGTGGGAAAAATCTGCCCGTGTTGATGTTGACGGCGCGCAGTGATGTAAAAGACCGTGTGCATGGCCTGAACCTGGGCGCTGATGACTACCTGGCCAAGCCCTTTGAGTTGACCGAGTTGGAAGCGCGGGTCAAGGCGCTGCTGCGCCGTAGCGTGCTGGGCGGCGAGCGTCAGCAGGCGTGCGGCGTGCTGGTCTACGATCTGGATACCCGGCGTTTCACCGTGGGCGGCGAGCTGATGACACTGACCTCCCGCGAGCAGGCGGTGCTTGAGGCGCTGATCGCCCGGCCCGGCCGCGTGATGAGCAAGGAGCAACTGGCCTCCCAAGTGTTCGGCCTGGACGAGGAAGCCAGCCCCGACGCGATTGAAATCTACGTGCACCGCTTGCGCAAGAAGCTCGACGGCCAGCCCATCGCCATCGTGACCTTCCGTGGCCTTGGCTACCTGCTGGAAGCCCGCGATGCATAAGCCCAGCAGCCTGCGCTGGCGGCTATTGTGGAACCTGGCGCTGTTGCTGGTGGTGCTGATGCTCGCCAGCGGCATGAGTGCTTACTGGAATGGCCGCGAAGCCGCCGATACCGCCTATGACCGCACCTTGCTGGCCTCAGCGCGCACCATCGCCGCCGGGTTGACTCAGGTGGACGGCACCTTGAGCGCCAACGTGCCGTATGTAGCGCTGGACACGTTCGCCTACGACAGTGCCGGGCGGATCTATTATCAGGTCAATGACATCGACCGAAAATTGATCTCCGGCTACGAAAACCTTCCAGGCCCACCGCCGGGCACGCCGCGCACCGATGATTACCCGGCGTTGGCGCGCTTCTACAACGCCATGTATCAGGGCCAGCATGTGCGGGTGGTCAGCTTGCTCAAGGCGGTGTCGGAGCCGAACATGAACGGCATGGCGGAAATTCGCGTGGCCGAAACCGACGAAGCTCGCGAAAGCATGGCCCGCAGCCTGATGGCCGACACTTTGCTGCGCCTGGGCATGCTGGCGGTCGGTGCGTTGTTGCTGGTGTGGTTTGCCGTGAGTGCGGCGCTGCGCCCGCTGGAACGCCTGCGCACCGCCGTGGAAGAGCGCCAGCCCGATGATTTGCGGCCGCTGCCGCTGGTGGAGGTGCAACACGAGTTCGGCCCGTTGGTGCGCTCGCTCAATCACTTCACCGAGCGCCTGCGCGGCCAGTTCGAGCGCCAGGCGCAGTTTATTGCCGACGCCGCCCACGAACTGCGCACTCCGCTGGCGGCGCTCAAGGCCCGGCTTGAGCTGGGCTTGCGCAGCAGCGACCCGGCGACCTGGCGCAGCACCTTGGAAACCGCCGCCCAAGGTACCGACCGTCTGACCCATTTGGCCAACCAACTGTTATCCCTGGCACGCATCGAAAACGGCGCCCGGGCGATTGCCGAGGGCGGTGCGCAATTGCTTGACCTCAGCCAGCTGGCGCGGGAACTGGGCATGGCCATGGCGCCGCTGGCCCACGCGCGGGGTGTGGCCCTGGCGTTGGAAGCGGACGAACCGGTGTGGCTGCGCGGTGAGCCGACCTTGTTGAATGAGCTGTTGAGCAATCTGGTGGATAACGCTCTGGCCCACACCCCATCGGGCGGCAACGTGATTCTGCGGGTGACCGCGCCGGGGATCCTGGAAGTTGAAGATGACGGCCCAGGCATCCCGCTGGATGAGCGGGACCGGGTCTTCGAACGTTTCTACCGCCGCAGCCAGCAGGGCATGGGTTCAGGCTTGGGGCTGGCGATTGTCGGCGAGATCTGCCGCGCGCACTTGGCCCAGATCAGCCTGCACGATGGTGAGTTGGCGGGGTTGAAGGTGCGGGTGAGTTTTATCGCGGGGTAGTCAATAGAACATCGAGCGCGCTTCATCCAGCTCCGCACGCAGCGTCTCGCTGTAGGGGTCGATGCGCAGTTTCTTCAGCGCCGGCAGGCTGGTAACGTCTACGTTGGCCAATGGATGCGCGGTGCCGCGGTGGCAATACAGTGCGGCGATTTGCACCACGTCGATGTAATCCAGGCGTGGGGAGTCGCGCTCCAGGTCCAGGTACTGCCCCGGCAGCTTGGCCAGCATTTCCGGGAAATCCCACACACCCAGCAGTTTGTCGCCCAGTAATGGGTGGATGCTGTCGATCACATGGTTGAGGCTGACCGGGTCGGCCAACAGCTCGTAATGGTCTTCGGCGTAGGTGAGGATCGGCAACACGCCAATCTGATGCACCAGCCCGCCGAGGGCCGCCTGGTCTGGCTTGAGTTGGCTATGGTTGCGGCACAGGGCATAACTCACGCCTGCCACTTCCAGGCTGCGGCGCCACACTTCGCGCATTTTCAGTTCGACGACTTCGGAGCGGGCGTGGAAGATCTGTTCCATGACCAGGCCGATGGCCAGGTTGCTGCTGTAGTTGGTGCCCAGCCGCGTGATGGCGGTATGCAGGTCGGTGACTTCCTGGGTGGCACGCAGCAGCGGGCTGTTGACCACTTTAATCAGGCGCGCCGACAGCGCGGTATCGCGACCGATCACTTTGCTCAAGTGGCTGATGCTGATATCCGGGTCTTCGGCGGCCTGACGAATGTTCAAGGCCACTTCCGGTAATGTCGGCAGAACCAGGTCATCGTTGTCGATGGCCGTCACCAAAGCCTGTTGGACTTTTTCCGCCAGCTTGTTCATTCATGCTCTCTAGGGTGTTGCAAAAAGGTACGGCGATTAACGCTGGATCTCTTTATCGCGATCCAGTTGGTACGGCAAGTCGAGCACGTTGAGGCCCGGGCCTTCCAGGCTGCCTACGTGCACATCGCCGCTGTCGGCAGCTTCGGCTTGCAGCACGGCCAGAAGTTCAATTGATTGGTCAGCTTTTGCCGCGATGACGACTTCGCCGATCGCGCTGTTATGGTTGGGCGAGAACAGCGGAGTGCCTGGCTCGGGCAACTGCGCCGCATCAAGGTTCAGGCGATACAGGCGACGCTTGAGTTTGCCCAGGTACTGCATGCGCGCGACGATTTCCTGGCCGGTGTAGCAGCCTTTTTTGAAGCTGACGGCGCCAACGGCTTGCAGGTTGAGCATCTGCGGGATGAACAGCTCGCGGGTCTGCGGCATGACTTGCCCGATGCCGGCGCGGATCTGGCCCAGCAGCCAGGCATTCAAGTCAGCTTGTTGCAGTTGGCTGGCCAATTGTTGGCCTACTGTTTCGGCGTGCTCGGCCGGCACCCAGAGTTCGGCGCGGTTCGCAGAGACACGAATGGCAATCAATGTGTCGGTGCGCACCACGCTGTCGGTGTCGGCCGGCAGCTCAAGGCCGAAGGTGGCCAGGGTTTGATCCGCATTCGACAGGCCAAAGCGTGCCCAGGCAGCGCTTTCGTCGGTGAGTTTGGATTTGGAGAACACCGCGTATTTCTTCAGGTCTGCCAGTTGCGGTTCGAGCAGCTCGGTGGCCATTGCCAGCAATACGCCGTCACCTTGCAGCAGAATGCGAAAACTCGACTGCATGCGGCCTTTTTGCGTACAACGCGCGCCGAGGCTGGCCTGGGTGTTGCTCAGGTAATTGAGGTTGCAGGTCAGTTGCCCTTGCAGGAACTTGGCAGCGTCAGAGCCGCGGACGGCGAGGACGCCTTCGTGTGTCAGGGGGCAGAAAAATGCAGAGTCGGCCATGGGTCTTCGCAGGTCAAAAAGTCATGGGTGCATCATAGAGGGGCGCCCGGCAAATGGATAGTTTCCGTATGGGGCGACCAAAGCCGAGTGTTCCGCTGCCGTCGGGCCTGTATACTTGCGCGCTATTTGAGGAGCAGTCCATGGTCGAAGAAGTAGAAATCAACCGCCTCTACTGGCACAGCCGCCGTGGCATGCTGGAGCTGGATGTGTTGCTGGTGCCGTTCACTAAAGAAGTGTATGCGACGCTGGATAAGGTAGACCGCGACCTCTACGTGCGGCTGCTGGAGTGTGAAGATCAGGACATGTTTGGCTGGTTCATGGAGCGCGCCGAATCTGACGATCCGGAGCTGCAGCGCATGGTTCGGATGATTCTGGATCGTGTCCAGCCCAAGTAATCGCTTCGAATGCCGCTGGCAGGCCTCACGGCTGTTGCTGGCGGCGTACCTGCTTGCCCAGCTGTTCGCGCTGGGTGCCTTGTTGATGATTGATTTGCCCTTCGCAAGCCTTGGCACTCTGTTATGCCTGGCGCATGCCGCCTGGGTATTGCCGCGTCATATCCTGCTGACTCACCGTTCGTCGATTCGTGGCCTGCGCCGCGATGAAGATGGCTGGCAGTTGTTCAGTGCCGCGCGTGGCTGGCACAGCGTGCAGTTGCGCCCGGACAGCCTGGCGCTGCCGCTGATCGTGGTGCTGCGCTACCGGGTGCCGGGCCAGTGGTGGGTGCGTTCAGTTTGCGTACCGATGGATTCGCAGGTCGCCGATGTGCACCGGCGCCTGCGGGTACGCCTGAAGTTCAGTCGCCGTAGGTGGCTGGCACCAGAATAGTGTCGCGGGCTTCGGGCAGCATTTGCGGGTAGTCGAGGGTGTAATGCAGGCCGCGGCTTTCCTTGCGCTCCATGGCTGAGCGGATCATCAATTCGGCAACCTGGGCCAGGTTGCGCAACTCGATCAGGTCGCGGCTGACTTTATAGTTGCTGTAGAACTCGTCGATCTCGTCCAGCAGCAAGCGCACGCGATGCTGAGCCCGCGCCAGGCGCTTATTGGTGCGCACAATCCCCACGTAGTCCCACATGAAGCGGCGCAGCTCGTCCCAGTTGTGGGCGATGATCACGTCTTCATCGGAATCGGTCACTTGGCTGGCGTCCCAGCGCGGCAGGGCGGCGGGCACGGGGATGCGGGGCAGTTGCTCAAGGATGTCGGCAGCCGCTGAGCGGGCATAGACGAAGCATTCAAGCAGCGAGTTGCTGGCCATGCGGTTGGCACCGTGCAGGCCGGTAAAGCTGGTTTCGCCGATCGCATACAGGCCGGGCACGTCAGTGCGACCGTTTTGGTCGACCATCACGCCGCCGCAGGTGTAGTGCGCAGCCGGCACCACCGGAATCGGGCCTTTGGTGATGTCGATGTTGAATGCCAGGCAACGTTCGTAGACGGTGGGAAAGTGGGTCTTGATGAAGGCTTCGGGTTTGTGGCTGATGTCCAGGTACACGCAGTCGATGCCCAGGCGCTTCATTTCGTGGTCGATGGCGCGGGCCACGATATCCCGTGGCGCCAGTTCGGCACGCGGGTCGAAGCGCTGCATGAAGCGCTCGCCGTTGGGCAGTTTCAGATGCGCACCTTCACCGCGCAGGGCTTCGGTGATGAGGAAACTCTTGGCTTGCGGGTGATACAGGCAGGTGGGGTGGAACTGGTTGAATTCCAGGTTGGCCACCCGGCAGCCCGAACGCCAGGCCATGGCGATGCCGTCACCGCAGGCGCCGTCGGGGTTGCTGGTATAGAGGTAGACCTTGGCGGCACCGCCTGAGGCCAGAATGGTGAAGCGTGCGCCGTAGGTGTCGACTTCGCCACTGGTGCGGTTGAGCACATAGGCGCCGAGGCAGCGTTCGCCGTCCAGGCCCAGGCGCTTTTCGGTAATCAGGTCGACGGCGACGCGTTGCTCCAGCAGTTCGATATTGGGGCGTTGGCGGGCTTGTTCGAGCAATGTCCTGAAGATGGCGGCGCCGGTGGCGTCGGCGGCGTGGATGATGCGGCGATGGCTGTGGCCGCCCTCGCGGGTCAGGTGAAATTCGAATCCGCCGTCATCGCTGCCGGCGTGTTCGTCGCGGGTGAACGGCACGCCCTGGTCGATCAGCCATTGGATGGCTTCGCGGCTATGCTCAACGGTGAAGCGCACCGCGTCTTCGTTGCACAGGCCGCCGCCGGCGTTAAGGGTGTCTTCGACGTGGGATTGCACGGTATCGGTGTCGTCCAGTACCGCCGCGACACCGCCCTGGGCCCAGAATGTCGAGCCATTGGCCAGGTCGCCCTTGCTCAGGACCGCAATGCGCAGGTGGCTGGGGAGCGTGAGTGCCAGGCTCAAGCCGGCCGCACCGCTACCGATCACCAGGACATCGTGTTGAAACTGTTGGCTCATTTGAAGGATTCCGCAAAAAGCGATCCAAAGGGCTGGCGCAAACAGGACGCCTGGATCGGCGAATCAAAGGGTCACACGGGCCACTAGTATATAGAGGGGGGGAGCGGCACAATAGCCGGGCATTCGTGGCAATGTGAAATTACGGTGCACAGCTGAGGTCATATGGGCCGGCTATTGAGATGGGAACTTTTTGCATGAGCCCCTACTCAATAGCAGGTTGCCCGAAAGCTGGGAAAACGTTGAGTTTATTGGCCCGTCGGGAGCATTGGACGCGTCAGAAAACCGGCGACAAGATTATTCGCGCAGCCGGCCTAGCCCGCGCTGCGTTTTTCGTGTGTGCCAAATCAGTGCATGCCGGAAACTTGCTTGGAGGGGGAGAACTTTTGCGAAAAGTCCTAGTCTATGTTTGCAAGCCTGATCGTTTAGTTATGCAAGCCTCCTTCGAGTACAACGAGGAGTGTTCATGCTAACCCAGGAAGAGGATCAGCAGCTGGTCGAGCGCGTTCAACGCGGCGACAAGCGAGCATTTGATCTGCTAGTGCTGAAATACCAGCACAAAATTCTCGGGTTGATCGTGCGGTTTGTGCACGACACCCATGAAGCGCAGGACGTTGCACAGGAAGCCTTTATCAAGGCGTACCGTGCACTTGGCAATTTTCGCGGTGATAGTGCGTTTTATACGTGGCTCTACCGCATCGCCATTAACACGGCGAAGAACTATCTGGTGTCTCGCGGCCGCCGCCCACCGGACAGTGATGTAAGTTCAGAAGATGCAGAATTTTACGATGGTGATCACGGCCTCAAAGATCTCGAGTCGCCGGAACGTGCTTTGCTGCGCGACGAGATCGAGGGCACCGTTCATCGCACTATTCAGCAACTGCCAGAAGATTTGCGTACGGCGTTAACTTTACGTGAATTCGATGGTCTCAGTTACGAAGACATTGCGAGCGTCATGCAATGTCCGGTGGGGACTGTAAGGTCACGGATTTTCCGGGCCCGGGAAGCCATCGACAAAGCCTTGCAACCGTTGTTGCAGGAAAACTAAAGACAGCGGCGACAGCCAAGAGAGGAACCGCCATGAGTCGTGATGCCCTGCAGGAATCGCTGTCCGCAGTGATGGATAACGAAGCGGATGAACTGGAACTTCGTCGGGTGCTCAATGCATTTGATGATGCCGAAACCCGTGATACCTGGTCTCGTTACCAAGTCGCTCGGGCGGTGATGCACAAGGATCTACTAATCCCTCGTCTGGATATTGCTGCGGCCGTTTCTGCCGCGTTGGCCGATGAAGCCGTTCCGGCAAAAGCTGCTCGTGGTCCATGGCGTAGCCTGGGTCGCTTGGCAGTAGCAGCCTCGGTGACTGTTGCCGTGTTGGCCGGTGTTCGCCTTTACAACCAGGACGAAATCGCCGGTGCCGAACTGGCCCAGCAGACTCAGCAACCGGTCATGGCCGGTCCGCAAGTCAAAGGCCCAGCGGTACTGGCCGGCTACAAGGAAAGCTCTGATGCCACTGGCCCTATGGCCAACGGCGTACTTCAAGGGCAATCCGGCTGGCAGGACCAGCGTCTTCCAGGCTACCTGCGCCAACACGCTCAGGAATCGGCCTTGAAAGGCACTGAAAGCGCTCTGCCATACGCTCGTGCAGCCAGCCTGGAAAACCGCTAAACCGCTAAGGGGCCCTATGCGCGCCATACCGCTCCTTACGCTTTTGCTCAGTGGTTGTTTTGCACTATCCGCCCATGCCGACGAAGCCCAAGACTGGCTGACTCGACTTGGGCGTGCAGAGCAGCAGCAAAGCTTTGCAGGTACGTTCGTCTACGAGCGTAACGGCAACTTTTCTACCCATGACATCTGGCATCGCGTCCAGGACGGTCACGTCCGTGAGCGGCTGTTGCAGCTCGATGGCTCTGCCCAGGAACTCGTGCGGGTAGATGGTCGTACGCAATGTGTCAGTGGTACCTTGGTTGCCGGCCTTGGCAACTCGCCTGATGCGCCTTCGCGCGCTCTGGATCCGCAAAAACTAACTCAATTCTACGAACTGGCCGTCATTGGCAAATCTCGCGTGGCCGGTCGAAATGCGGTGATTGTGTCGATTACTCCCCGTGATCAATACCGATATGGCTTTGAGTTGCACCTGGATCGTGAAACCGCGCTGCCGCTGAAGTCCCTGTTACTCAATGAGCAGGGCCAGTTGCTGGAGCGCTTTCAGTTCACTCGACTGAACACCTCGGCTGCGCCGTCGGATCGTGACTTACAGCCCAGCAGCGACTGCTCACCTGTGGCTGTTTCCAGCACCAAAGCACCCGAAGTGCCCGCCACCCACGCATGGCATCTGGACTGGTTACCTCCAGGCTTTCAGCTCACCAGCAGCGTCTCGCGAAAAGATACTCAGACCCATGCCACCGTCGACAGTCTGATGTATGACGACGGGCTTGCACGTTTCTCAGTGTTTCTTGAGTCCACCGACGGTGCGAGTGTGAGCGAAACACGCACGCAGCTTGGCCCAACGGTCGCCGTGTCGCGTCGACTGAACACGGTCGATGGCGAAGTCATGGTGACGGTTGTCGGCGAAATTCCCATCGGCACTGCCGAACGCATCGCGCTGTCGGTGCGCGGCGAAAAGACCGCCGCCAAGCCGTGAGTCGTTAATCCTATGTTCATCCTGACCTTTCAATGTGAGCCTTTGGGTGGTTGGGGGCTGAGAGCATGAAATTTCTGGATCAGTATTTTCACTTGCAAAAAATCCCCATGTTTTTTATAGGTCAGAGCTTGTCGGCTCTGACCTTAATTTGTTCGCGGAACAAAAATGCCGGTCGAAGTTTTCGGCGTTTCTTGAACCCTGTCGCTCAACCCTGCTCGTCGTAACGGGAGCTGTATGTCGATACCACGTTTGAAGTCTTACCTAACCCTAGTCGCCACGGTATTGGTGCTGGGTCAGGCAGTGTCCGCGCAAGCGGTCGAGCTGCCTGACTTCACCCAACTGGTGGAGCAGGCCTCGCCTGCCGTGGTGAACATCAGTACCACGCAGAAGCTGCCCGATCGCAAAGTCTCGAACCAGCAGATGCCTGACCTGGAAGGCCTGCCGCCCATGCTGCGCGAGTTCTTCGAGCGCGGTATGCCGCAACAACGCTCCCCGCGTGGCGGCGGTGGCGGTCAGCGCGAGGCGCAGTCCCTGGGCTCGGGCTTCATTATTTCGCCTGACGGTTACATCCTCACTAACAATCATGTGATTGCCGACGCTGACGAAATTCTCGTGCGCCTGGCCGACCGCAGTGAGTTGAAAGCCAAGCTGGTGGGCACCGACCCGCGTTCCGACGTGGCTTTGCTGAAAATCGAAGGCAAAGACCTGCCCGTACTGAAACTGGGTAAATCCCAGGACCTTAAAGCCGGGCAGTGGGTGGTTGCGATCGGTTCGCCGTTCGGCTTCGACCATACCGTGACCCAGGGCATCGTCAGCGCCATCGGCCGCAGCCTGCCAAACGAAAACTACGTACCGTTTATCCAGACCGACGTGCCAATCAACCCGGGTAACTCCGGTGGTCCGCTGTTCAACCTGGCGGGCGAAGTGGTGGGGATCAACTCGCAGATCTACACCCGTTCCGGTGGCTTCATGGGCGTGTCCTTTGCCATCCCGATCGACGTGGCCATGGACGTTTCCAACCAGCTCAAAAGTGGTGGCAAGGTCAGCCGTGGCTGGTTGGGTGTGGTGATCCAGGAAGTGAACAAAGATCTGGCTGAATCGTTCGGCCTCGACAAGCCGGCCGGTGCCCTGGTCGCGCAGATCCAGGACGACGGCCCGGCTGCCAAAGGCGGCCTGCAAGTGGGCGACGTGATCCTGAGCATGAATGGCCAGCCGATCATCATGTCCGCCGACCTGCCGCATCTGGTAGGCGCTCTGAAAGCCGGCAGCAAAGCCAAGCTGGAAGTGATTCGTGACGGCAAGCGCCAGACCGTTGAACTGACCGTCGGCGCGATCCCGGAAGAGGGTGCAACCCTGGATGCGCTGGGCAACGCCAAACCAGGCGCTGAACGCAGCAGCAATCGCTTGGGCATTGCCGTGGTTGAATTGACCGACGAGCAGAAGAAGAGCTTCGACCTCAAGAGCGGTGTTGTGATCAAAGAAGTCCAGGACGGCCCAGCTGCCCTGATCGGCCTGCAGCCGGGCGACGTGATCACCCACCTGAACAACCAGGCGATCAACTCCACCAAGGAATTCACCGACATCGCCAAAGCGTTGCCGAAGAATCGCTCGGTGTCGATGCGCGTGCTGCGTCAGGGCCGTGCAAGCTTCATCACCTTCAAGCTGGCCGAGTAATCCGCTAGCTCAATAAAAAGCCCCGCTTTCGGTTAACGAAAGCGGGGCTTTTTTGTGGGCGATGGCTTTAGCTCATCATCCCTTTCACCAGGCGTTCCTGTTCGATCAGCTCACGCTGGCGCGCGTCGATGCGCGAGGACAGCGGGAAGTTGTTGCCGGCCCGACGCTTGGCAAAGTCCAGTTGCTGAATGGCCTGCTTGAAGTCACCCACCAAAGCAAAGTACTCGGCGCGCGCCTGATGCAGACCAATGATGTTGCCGGACAGGCCGCGAGTCTCTGCCACCTGGTACCACACATCCGGATCATCGGGACGCGACTTGAGCAACCCGTCCAACGCCTTTTCAGCTTCGGCATTACGACTCTGCTTGAGCAGCACATCGATGCGTATCTGATTCAGTGGATAGCTGCCGGGGTACTGGGCCAGCATCCGATCAGTACGTTGCTGGGCATCCGGCAGATGGTTGCTGTCGATATCCAGCTCGATCTGCGCCAGGTTGTAAGTAATGTCGTTGGGCGCCTTGGCCAGCAGTGGCTGCAAGCTTTCCCGTGCCTCTTTGAACTGGGTACCCTTGATCTGCGCGATGGCCAGGCCATAACGCGCTATATCGTTTTTCGGGTTCTCGTCCAATTGCGCCTGGAAGCGCTTGGCGGCCAACCCCGGCGTGTCTTCGTATTGCAACTGCACCCGTGCGCGAATCAACTGGTAGCGCAAGCTGTCTTCCTTGCCGCCCTGCTTGGCTTGCTCGGCACGGTTGCGGGTGTCGGCGATCCGCGATTCGGTCACCGGGTGAGTCAGCAAAAATTCCTGTGGCTTGGCATCGAAACGGTATTGGCGCATCAGGCGTTCGAACATGGTCGGCATGGAGCGTGGGTCGTAACCGGCTTTTTCCAGATTGAGGATGCCGATACGGTCAGCCTCTTGTTCGTTCTGGCGCGAGAACCTGCGCTGCTCCTGGATAGCTGCCGCCTGGCTGCCCGCAATCGCGGCAATGCCGGCATCGCCCGCACCCGCCGCCGCCGCGATAATGCCGCCGAGCAGAGCGGCCATCATCGGGATCTGCATCCGCGACTGCGCTTCCACACCTCGCGCAAAGTGGCGTTGGGACAAGTGAGCCAATTCGTGAGCGAGTACCGAGGCATATTCGCCTTCGGTCTGGGCATTCAGGAACAGGCCGCCGTTTACCCCGACAATCCCGCCGGGTGCGGCAAAGGCGTTGAGTTGCGGGCTGTCGATAAGGATGAATTCCAGGCGCCGGTCATTCACCTGGCTGGTCTCCACCAGCTTGTACACGCTGGTTTCGACGTAATCCTTGAGCTGCGGGTCATTGAGCTGCGAGACCTGGCCACGCAGGTAGGCCAGCCATGCGCGGCCCAGTTGGAATTCCTGTTGCGGCGAGACAATGGCAGAACTGGCGTCGCCGAGTGACGGCAGGTCGTCAGCGAAGGCCGGGGAGGCCAGCAGGCAAGCCAGCGTCAGCAGGGTAGGGCGCAAAAAAGTCATGCACAAAGCCTTTCGACAAAGAGCTTACTGTAGCCGGACACTGAGCTTCGGACCAGATATTCTAAGCACCCCAAACGCATGCCTGGAGCAAACCGATGACCGACGCTGTAGCCTTTGACGCCGAACTCGATGCCAGTGGCCTCAATTGCCCGCTGCCTCTGCTCAAGGCCAAGCTGGAACTCAACCGCTTGGCCAGTGGTGCCGTGCTCAAGGTGATCGCCACGGACGCAGGCTCCCAGCGCGATTTCCGCACCTTTGCCAAGCTGGCCGGGCATACGCTGCTGCACGAAGAAGACGCTGCCGGTGTGTACCGTTACTGGTTGCGCAAGGCCTGAACTGTTCGCCCCACCACCCGAGGTTGATTGATGTTCAAAGTGTTACGAGACTGGATTCAGCGCTATTTTTCCGATGAAGAAGCGGTGGTGCTGGCCGTCCTGCTGTTCCTGGCCTTTACCGCCGTGCTCACCTTGGGCGGCATGCTCGCGCCGGTACTGGCGGGCATGGTGCTGGCGTACCTGATGCAAGGTTTGGTCACTACCCTGGAGCGTCTGCGTTTGCCCGGCGGTGTGGCGGTAGGGCTGGTGTTTGCCCTGTTCATGGGGCTGTTGGTGGTGTTTATCGTCGTGGTGCTGCCATTGCTGTGGCATCAGTTGATCACCTTGTTCAACGAGTTGCCGGGCATGCTCGCCAAATGGCAATCGCTGTTGCTGCTGTTGCCGGAGCGTTATCCGCACCTGGTGTCGGATGAGCAGGTGTTGCAGGCCATTGAAGTGGCGCGCGGCGAAATCGGAAAATTCGGACAATGGGCGCTGACTTTTTCCCTGTCCAGCCTGCCGCTCCTGGTCAACATCATGATCTACCTGGTGCTGGTGCCGATTCTGGTGTTCTTCTTTCTCAAGGACCGCGCAATGATCGGCCGCTGGGTCAGCGGCTATCTGCCGCGTGAACGGGCGCTGATCACCCGGGTGGCCGAAGAAATGAACCGGCAGATTGCCAACTATATTCGCGGCAAAGTCATTGAGATTGTGATTTGTGGCGGCGTCACCTACATCGCTTTTGTCGCGCTCGGGCTGAACTACGCGGCGCTGCTGGCCTTGCTGGTGGGCGTGTCGGTGGTGGTGCCGTATGTGGGCGCGGTGGTGGTGACCGTGCCGGTGATGTTGATCGCGTTGTTCCAATGGGGCTGGAGCGATCAGTTCATCTACCTGATGGCGGTGTACGGGATTATCCAGACCCTGGACGGCAACGTATTGGTGCCGCTGCTGTTCTCGGAGGCGGTCAACCTGCACCCGGTGGCGATTATCTGCGCGGTGCTGTTGTTTGGAGGGCTGTGGGGGTTTTGGGGGGTGTTTTTTGCGATCCCGCTGGCGACGCTGTTCAAGGCCGTGCTGGATGCGTGGCCGCGGCAAGAGCCGGTGGTGGCGCCGCTTTTGTAACAGCAACCTTATTGTGGCGAGGGAGCTTGCTCCCGCTGGGTCGCGTAGCGGCCCCTGAAAGCGGGAGCGCTTCGCACTCCAGCGCGAGCAAGCTCGCTCGCCACAACAAGCTCGCTCGCCACAGCAGGGGTCAAGCTTTATTCAATGCCTGCGCCGCCGCCAGCACCGCATCCACATGGCCCGGCACTTTCACACCACGCCATTCCTGACGCAGCACGCCATCCTTGTCGATCAGGAACGTGCTGCGGTCCACGCCCAGGTATTCCTTGCCATATAGCTTCTTCAGCTTGATCACATCAAACAGCTGGCAAACCGCCTCGTCCTTGTCGCTGATCAGCTCGAAGGGGAACTCCTGCTTGGCCTTGAAGTTTTCGTGGGATTTCACACTGTCTCGCGACAGGCCAAACACTTCGGTGTTGGCGGCCTTGAACGCGGCGTACTGGTCACGAAAACCCTGGCCTTCGGTGGTGCAACCCGGGGTGCTGTCCTTCGGGTAGAAGTAGATCACCACTTGCTTGCCCTTGAGGGCAGCGAGGCTGAACGTCTGGCCGCTGGTGGCCTGGGCTTCGAAATCGGCCACGGGTTTGTCGATGGCTACCGGCATAGGTACTTCCTTACATTGGGTTCTGTGGGCGCCATGGCTCGATCAGCGCGTCGAGGTTCAGGGCATCGGCGAAATCCAGGAACTGGTCACGCAGCCAACTGATCTGCACGCCGGCCGGCAAGGTTACGGTGAACGTGGCGTTGAGCATGGTGCCGCCGGTTTGCGGGGCCTGGTAGGTGTCGCACGTCAGGTTTTCCAGCTCGACGTTGTGGTCGATGAAAAACTGACACAGCTCATTGACGATGTCCGAACGGTAGGCCGAGCTGACATACGCCACGTAAGGCAGGGCCTGCGGGCGGTTTTCCAGCGCGGCGCTGCGCACCACGTTGACGGTGAAGTTGTGCTTCTTGGCCAGGCCCGGCAGGCCGGTTTCGAGGCGCGCCAGGGCGTCCCAGCTGCCGGAGATCTGCAGCACCAACGCGCTGCACTCGCCGTGGCGGGTGAGGCGGGAGGTCACGACGGCGCAGCGGTTCTCATGGCTGGCGCGGCACAGGACGTTGGTCAGCTCCATGGGGTTGGCGCCGAGGGCACTGATAACAAGGAATTGTTCGCGAACTGTGGGGGTGGACATGCAGCCTTCCTAAAGCGATGAGCGGTCGATACCGTGTGGGCCGTATCGATCAAAGGATGAAGGGTAGCGAAAACCATCGCCAAGGGCTAGGAGGTGGCGTTTTCATTACGCGATCGGTCTGATTTCAGCGTGCTTCAAGCCGCGCTTTGGCCCAATGATGGCATTGCCTGTCGTTTAGTTGCCCCAGAACGCATCCTCAGGCGGTACTTCGCTTGTACAAGCATCTTGGCGCCAGTACCATTACGGCTCTCTTTTTCCGGCAGGAGCGGTTGCATGATTGCGGGCAGTATGGTGGCACTGGTCACACCCATGGATGCACAAGGTCATCTCGACTGGGACAGCCTTGGCAAACTGGTGGACTTCCACCTGCAAGAAGGCACCAACGCCATCGTGGCGGTCGGCACCACAGGTGAATCGGCCACCCTTGATGTGGAAGAACACATCCAAGTCATCGAATTCGTGGTCAAGCGCGTGGCGGGCCGCATTGCCGTAATCGCCGGCACGGGTGCCAACTCGACGCGTGAAGCGATCGAGCTGACCAAGAACGCCAAAAAAGCCGGCGCCGATGCCTGCCTGCTGGTAACCCCGTACTACAACAAGCCGACCCAGGAAGGCTTGTACCAGCATTTCAAGGCTATTGCCGAAGCCGTCGACATCCCGCAGATCCTCTACAACGTTCCTGGCCGCACGGCCTGCGACATGAAGGCCGAGACCGTGATCCGCCTGTCCACCGTGCCGAACATCATCGGCATCAAGGAAGCCACCGGCGACCTGCAGCGCGCCAAGGACATCCTGGCCGGCGTGAGCAGCGACTTCCTGGTGTATTCCGGTGACGACGCAACGGCGGTGGAACTGATCCTGCTGGGCGGCAAAGGCAACATCTCGGTGACCGCCAACGTCGCGCCGCGCGCCATGAGCGACATGTGCGCCGCCGCTATCGCCGGTGACGCCGTAAAAGCCCGTGCGATCCACGAGCAACTGATGCCGCTCAACAAAACGTTGTTTATCGAATCCAACCCTATTCCCGTGAAATGGGCGCTGTTTGAGATGGGCTTGATGCCGGACGGTATCCGTCTGCCGCTCACCCGGCTCAGCGAAGCCTGTCACGAACCGCTGCGACAGGCCCTGCGCCAGTCCGGCGTCCTGGTTTAATTGAGGAAGCACTACGCATGAAGCGATTGGCCGGACTTTCCGCACTTGCCTTGATTATCTCCAGCACCAGTGGCTGCGGTTGGGTATGGGGCCCGGAAGGCTACTTCCGTGACCGCGGCAGCGATTACCTGGAAGCACAAGCAACCAAACCGATGCAACTGCCGCCGGACGTCAACGTCGCCAAGCGCCTTGACCCGTTGCTGCCGATTCCGCGCAACGTCGCCGACGACACCACCAAGGGTGAGTACGTGGTGCCACGGCCGCAGCCGATCTCGGCCGTGGCGGACACCAGCGACTACAGCCTGCAAAAGAGCGGCGACAACCGCTGGATCATGGCTCAGCGCCCTCCGGCTGAAGTCTGGCCAGTGGCGGTGCAGTTCTTCCAGGACAACGGTTTCAGCATTGACCAACAGCGCCCGCAGACCGGTGAGTTCACCACTGCCTGGCAACACGGCAGCGAACTGTCCGCCAGCATGGCCAAGCGCCTGCAGGCGAGCGGTGTAGCACCCGACAGCGAAGCCCGTGTGCGTGTGCGCATCGAGCCAGGCGTGCAACGTAATACCAGTGAAGTCTACGTGGTCAGCGCCGAGCGTCCTGCCGGCAGTACTGCCAACGTCGATTTCACCCCGCGCTCGGTCAACATGGGCGTTGACGCCGCGTTGGTCGACGAGATGCTGGCCAGCATGAGCCGTATCTCCGAGAAGGGCGGTTCGGTTTCCCTGCTCGCCGCCGGCAACTTCGACACGCCTAACCGCGTCAGCCTCACCGAAGACGGCAGCGGCAACGTGGTACTCACCCTGGGTGAAGACCTCGACCGTGCCTGGGCCAGTGTTGGCCGCGCGTTGGAACAGGGCCCTTGGCGCGTTGAAGACATCAACCGCAGCCTGGGCCTGTACTACATCAACGTAGCGGAAAAAGCCGAGAAGAAAGATGACGAGCCAGGGTTCTTCGGCAAATTGTTCGGCAGCAAGCCGACCAAGGAAGAGGTTGAAACCCGTGCCGAGCGCTACCAGGTTCGCCTGAGCAAAGTGGGCGAGAGCGTGCAAGTGACCGTCGAGAAGAACATCAACACCGTTGCGCCGGCTGAAACAGCCCGCAAAGTGTTGGGCGTGATTCAGGACAACCTGGGCTGATCCGATGCGTTTTGCCGTTCTCGGCAGCGGTAGCCAAGGGAACGGCACGCTGGTCGCACATGACGACACGTATGTGCTGGTCGATTGTGGTTTCTCGTTAAAAGAAACCGAGCGGCGCCTGCTGCGCCTGGGGGTTCACCCCGCGCAGCTGAGCGCAATTGTGGTGACCCACGAACATGCCGACCACGTGCATGGCGTGGGTTTGCTGTCTCGGCGCTACAATCTTCCGGTGTACCTGAGTCGCGGCACCTTGCGCGGGATGCGCAAACCCATAGAACCCGCAGGTTTCCTGGCCGGTGGCGAGACGCTGCAGGTCGGTGCGTTGAGCATCGACGTGATTGCCGTAGCGCACGACGCCCAGGAACCGACGCAGTACGTATTCAGTGGCGGTCAGCGGCGTTTCGGCGTGCTCACTGACCTGGGCTCCTACTGCTCCAAGGTACTGGACGGTTACCGCGACCTCGATGCCTTGATGATCGAGTCCAACCACTGCCGCGACCTGCTGGCTCGTGGTCATTACCCCTACTTTCTCAAGCAGCGGGTAGGCGGCGAACTGGGGCATTTGAACAACCACCAGGCGGCGTACCTGGTGTATGAGTTGGGCTGGCAAGACTTGCAACACCTGGTCCTGGCCCACCTGAGCAGCAAGAACAACCTGCCTGCGCTTGCGCGGCAATGTTTTGTCGACACCCTCGGGTGCGACCCGGACTGGCTGCAACTGGCCGATCAAGATTCAGGGCTCGATTGGCGACACATCGCCTAGCCCACCATTTAGCAAGCGGAGCCCATCATGGAAAAACGTGAAGAACTCTACCGCGGCAAAGCCAAGTCGGTATACAAGACCGACGACGCCAACCGCCTGATCCTGCTGTTTCGCAACGACACCTCGGCGTTCGACGGCAAGCGCATCGAACAGCTTGATCGCAAAGGCATGGTGAACAACAAGTTCAACGCCTTCATCATGCAAAAGCTCGAAGCGGCCGGCATTCCGACCCAATTCGACAAACTGCTGGGCGATAACGAGTGCCTGGTCAAGAAGCTCGACATGATCCCGGTCGAATGCGTCGTGCGTAACTACGCCGCCGGCAGCCTGGTCAAGCGCCTGGGCGTGGAAGAGGGCCTCAAGCTCAACCCTTACACGTTCGAGCTGTTCCTGAAGGACGACGCCAAGGGCGACCCGTTCATCAACGAATCCCACGTCGTGGCATTCGGCTGGGGCACCGCTGAGCAGCTGGTACGCATGAAAGAGTTGTCCCTCAAGGTCAACGACGTGCTGAGCAAGCTGTTCGACGACGCAGGCCTGCTGCTGGTCGACTTCAAACTCGAATTCGGCGTGTTCCACGACGGCACCATCGTCCTGGGCGACGAATTCAGCCCCGACGGCTGCCGCCTGTGGGACAAAGCCACCAAGAAGAAGATGGACAAAGACCGCTTCCGTCAGGGCCTTGGTGACGTCATCGAAGCCTACGAAGAAGTCGCCAACCGTCTCGGCGTACCGCTGTAATCGACGCAAGCATCTGATAGCACGGAAAAAAATCGATTTTTTGGTTTGCTTTCGCGAAACACACTGTTATGATGCGCGCCGTTGGAGAGATGCCAGAGTGGCCGAATGGGACGGATTCGAAATCCGTTGTACCTTCACCGGTACCTAGGGTTCGAATCCCTATCTCTCCGCCATTATTGAATAACGAAAAACCCCCGATAACTTAATTGTTGTTGGGGGTTTTTTGTTTGGGGCAGAAATGTCGAGGCGATTTCTGCTACGGTCATTCATCAGATGACACGTGGGGCGCAACATGAATGTTGAGCAAGTGTTGGCTCGCTTAATGGTCGGTATTCCTGATCTGATGGCGGTTTATGTCTTTGGCAGTCAGGCGACAGGCGAGGCACATGCTGACAGCGATCTGGACTTGGCAGTGCTTGCTGCGGGCTCTGTGGACCCGCTGCTGTTGTGGAGATTAGCTGGAGAGCTTGCTGACATCGTGGCGGTGCCCGTTGATTTACTCGACCTGCGGGCGGCGTCCACCGTTATGCAATATCAAGTCATAACAACAGGGCGCAGGCTCTGGAACAAGGACAGCCAGGCAGGTATTTTCGAGAGTTACATCCTCAGCGAAAAAACCGAGCTGGACACTGCAAGGGCAGGGTTGCTGGCCGATATCCAGAAGGAAGGAAAAGTGCATGGTCGATGATGTGCTCATCAACAAAGCGTCGAGCATTGAGCGTTGTGTCGCTCGCGCTCGCGAGGAATACGACAAGGACCCCGCCAGTTTCGCTACTGACTTCACCCGTCAGGATGCGGCGATTCTTAATATTCAGCGTGCGTGTGAGGCCGCTCTGGATATGGGGCAGCATCTAATTCGACGTGAACGACTGGGTGTTCCTCAGGGCGCTCGAGACGTGTTTGAGTTGCTGTCACGAGGCGGTTGGGTCCAATCGTCTCTGCTGACCAACCTGAAAAACATGGTCGGTTTCCGCAATATCGCAGTGCATGAGTATCAAACGCTTCAGTTGCCGATCACAGTTGCAATCATCACTCAGCATTTAGGTGATTTTCTGGCGTTTAGCGCCTTTATCCTGACTAAGGATGCAGGGCAGTCAGCGGTTGTCACAGATACTGGGCTCATTTGAGCGAGCTTGACTTGGCCCCCCGTGGTTTTTTTGTCCGAGCGCAATATTGCGAAGGATGTCAGATCTACTGCTAGCTCAAACGCTCGCCCGCTTTACGATAAGCCTGCTCACGCTCCCGCTTATCAATGGCCACCACTACCACGGTGATTTCCAGATCGATCACCTGATAAACCAGCCTGTAACCGCTGCTGCGTAGCTTGATTTTGTAGCAGTCGGGCAGGTCATGCAGGCGATTGGCTTCAATTCGTGGGTTGTTCAGGATGCCCACCAGCTTCTTCTTGAGCTGCTGACGAATGGTGTCGCCGAGCTTTTGCCACTCCTTCAATGCACGCGCATCGAAATCAAGGCTATAGGTCATCTATAGAAACCTTTACCCGTTGAGGCGACGCCAATCGTTCGCGGACGGTGGCCATCAACGCTTCATCTTCCTCAGTCATCAGAACGGGCTTGAAAGGTAGCTGGCCGCGATCCGCCACGTATTGCAGGGCCTGGCGCATCAGTTCGGAAGGCGTAACGCCGAGCTTTTCCAGTTCGAGATAGGCGCGCGCTTTCAGGTCGTCATCGATACGGATGCTTATAGTCGCCATGGGAAAGATCCTCGTGTAATGACATTGGTCATTACAGTGGATCAAGAGGGGCTTGTTGGCAAGCCTGTCGGGACGTATGGCGTTCGCATACTCCCCTGTTAGCGCATCACAATGTCCATGTGTCATAGAAGCTCCTCAGCACACCAGCGATCTTTTTTAGGCTAGCCCAGAGGCTCGGGTACACAAGCTTCATTGTGGGAACACTCATTACTGGGCATTTCCATAAGCGTGATTACCGGTGGCGTTGGCTCTGCTGCTTCCGCACGGGCTTGCACTGGTTGAGGCAGGACGCTAACCTTCCGCCGTCGCCCTCATGGCGACCGGTTTTGACAGACCGAATAACGTGCGATCTCTGTGCATCCCCAAACTGGTTCCAGATTCTTGTCTGTGCCCATCTGTTATGGCGGCTGTGCGTGGGGCACCTTCGGGTGCGCCGGGTTTCCACGTTTCCGGTCTGTCAACCCGCGTACAGCTGCCACCCAATCCTGTTTGACAGCAGGGAGTGGTAGCTCCTTTTCATAACGTGGAGTTACATCATGAAAAAGATCACCCCCAACCCGACCGATGTTTTCAATGCCGAATCCGACGGTGAGCCTCGCAAAATCTTCCACGTAGGCGCCGACGTCGGCACCGAAGAAGTCCTGGCCAACGCCTCCGAAATCCTCGCATCCGCCCTTCAAACCGCCTACCAATGCGCCGAAGACCCGGACAGCACGCAGTCACCCGTGATCATGGGCCTGGCGCAATTGATCGAGAACGCTCAGGCACTGGTGGACGCTGCACTTGAGCGTCATTTCCCAACGGATAAACCAGGCAAATAACGCTCTACCCCTGAAACAAAAAAAAGCCTGCCGAGCTCAATGCTCAGCAGGCTTTTTAGTAGTTACCGAGTCGTATCAGCCAGGCTGCGCCGCCAAGCTATTACTCACATTACGCCCCAACACCAGTACGGTCACAAACCCAAGCCCCACCAGCGCCGTGGCCAGGCTCAACAGCATTGCGCTGCCCATTTGGTCCACGATCCGGCCGCCAAAGAACGAACCCAAGGCGATGATCACCTGAAACAGGGCGACGAACAGCGGCATGCCGCGTTCGACGTCTTTGGGTGCGACTACAAACATCCAGATACTCGCGCAGGCCGGGAAGGCGCCGAAGGCGAAGCCCCAGAGTGCGATAAGCATCGCGGCGCCGGTCATGCCGGTGGCGAAGTGTGGGAACAGCGCGGTACTGGTGCCGATCATCAACGCGACCAGCAGCAGGGTGTGACGCACGCTGCGGTTGGCGGCGAAACCGGCAAAGACGTTGCCCATCACGCCGGCCACGCCATACAGCAGCAACAGTGAGCCGATGGTCGGGCCGTCGAAGCCGGAACTGTTTTTAAAGAACGGCGCGACATAGGTGTAGGCAGCAAAGTGCGCCAGGCCGATCAGCAGTACGGCGATCAAGCCGACCCGCGCTTGTGGGTTGATAAACAAGGCTGGCAGGTCGCGGATCTGGATGGCTTTTTCCGGAGTGAGTCGCGGCAGCAGGAACACCTGCGCCAGCAACACCGGCACGCCCACAATCGCGGTCACCAGGAAGGTCATGCGCCAGCCCATCAGGCCGCTGAGCCAGGTGCCGACGGGCACGCCCAGCACGGTGGCCAGGGTTACGCCCATCATGATGATCGAGGTGGCCTTCGCTACGCCCACGCCCTTGGGCGCCAAGCGGCCGCTGAGGGCGATGGCCGTGGCCCAGAAGCCGCCGATGCTGATACCCAGCAGTACACGGCCGAACAATAGCAGGCTGAAGTCGCTGGCGTAGGCCACCACCGAGTTGGCGATGATCATGATCAGCGTCAGGCCGATCAGCAGGTAGCGACGGTCCATGCCACCAATGATGACTGACAGCAACGGCGCGGCGAGGGCGGCCATGATGCCGGGCAGCGTGACCATCAGGCCGGCGTGACCGGCACTGATGCCCAGGTCGCTGGCGACGTCATTGAGCACGCCCACCGGCAGAAACTCACTGGTTACCAGGGCGAAAGCGCCTACGGCGACCGAGAGAATCGCCAGCCACTGCTGTTTGACACTTTGTTGATTATGTTCAGGACGGCCGCTGTGGGCCTGGCTGGGGCTTGGCATGGTGTCGGTTCCAGAAGGAATGTCGCCTGAAGCCAGGCGAAGGGGAGGGAAAGTGGAGGCGATTATAGGAACCGGTGCTGGCAATCACACAGGCGCTCGTTTCGATAATAACCATCAGTGCAATCGATTCGACGCTCTGGGGCGGCCTTTATGGCCTGTGAGCCAGCTTGCTGTGGCGAATAGTCTTGTGGTGAGCAGGCCAGTTCGCCACAACAGGCCTGCTTGCTACAGTGACAGTGTTTAGGGTTGAGCGGCGGTCTCTGCGGGCGTATGGGTGCTCTGCGCGGTCATCTGGTCATGGAGTTTCCTGGCTACGCCCAAACGCGAGAGCTTGGTCAAGATACAAAAGACCGCAAATATCGACAGGCAGGCGATGAACAGCAAAAAGCCTTTTTGCTCTTTCAATCCGGTTTTTACGTTTTCAGCGTAGGTGGGCGAAAGAAACAGCGTGCAAATGGTATTGATGGTGCTTTCGGAGAAGTCCTCGTTATAGAACTTTTCCAGTGCCGTCGGTGATTTGCACTCGTCCACAGACAGCGTTTCACTGGGCCAGAAATGGAATTTGGCGTTGTTTTCCGACAGATAGAAAGACGGCACATCCGCGGCTTTTTTCAACGACACCATCAGGTAGCTGGAGTCAGCCAATGGTGGCGTGATGCTGATAATCGCCAGGAAGAAGGCACCCCACCCCAAAAACCAATTACGTTTGAAGGGTGTGATCATTGCCTCTTTAAGCGACAACTGAGTGAAGTCTTTCCAGTCAATGTACTTTCTGACCCTGGCCACATCGTTGTAACTGAAGTGGTTATCAGTGATCCACTTATCCGCCTGCCGCGCGTGTTCCAGGTTTTGCGCTGGGATATTGAATTCGAACCGATAATATTCAACTTCGCGCAGGTCCTTGCGGGTGGCTTCATATTTTGGGTTTTCAAATGTGGTCGAGCCACCGAAGAACCGCCACATCAAATCACGCAGAAAAATCAGCGAGCCTGAGCGCGAGTAGATATATAAAACCAGCGCACATATTGCCAGGCCACTGAGCAGCCCGACGATGGCGGCATAGTTTTGGAATGTCCATGTGACGATATTGTCGTTGAGTACAGGTTGGGACATACAGGTCATCCTTGAAGGTTATTAGAGAGCCGCGCGTCAGCGAAGTCGCTGTCACTGGCCGGGCGAAAATCTAATGAAAAGAAGGCGACTTTTCAAACATTATCATTGCGTCAAACATCGAACCGGGTGGGT
Source organism: Pseudomonas sp. W3I7 (assembly GCF_030816095.1). Lineage (NCBI taxonomy): Bacteria > Pseudomonadati > Pseudomonadota > Gammaproteobacteria > Pseudomonadales > Pseudomonadaceae > Pseudomonas > Pseudomonas sp. W3I7. Next base: position 4,576,670 of record NZ_JAUSXP010000001.1, on the reverse strand, counting down.
ACTACATAACTCTGGAATCTTTCTTACATCTTTTAAAAATACAGGCTACAGCCAGTTCGTTGCGAACGGATATTTAACTCACTATCTTCTGACTACGAGTCGTTCACTCGTAGGTTTTCCCTCAAACGCAAAGGAAATGCACCATGAGCAAAAACACAAAAAAGACCTCCAGCACCCTGGCGACGTTGGCCGCCGAAACCTTGAATAATCCAAACGCCTCGGCCATCGCCAAAAGCCTGGCCGCGTCGGCGCTGTCCCAGACCGGTACGGATAAGCAGACGAGCGCGCAGATGGAGGAGAAGGCTGGCAAAGCCCTTCAAAGCGATAAATACAGTGAGGAGACCAAGTCCCTGGCGGCATCGGTCCTCTCTCAAGCCAACAAAGAGCGTGGCAGCTGAGTCATAAACACCGCATAAAAACGCCCCGTCGCTGAATCAGCGGCGGGGCCTCTTCGTTTCCCGATCAGCAAAAATTATTCATCCCTCACCGAATAACTTTCGCCACTGCGGTGTTCACTCCACAGACCACCCAGGAAACGTCCATGAACACAGCATCCGATCGCTATGACCGCCTTACCCGCAGCTTCCACTGGCTGACCGCCGCCGTGGTGATTTTCATGTTTGCCAGTGCGCATATCTGGGAAAACCTGGAGAAGGGCACGCCGCTGCGCAAGGGCCTGCAATCGGTGCATATCTCGTTAGGTATCGCCATGGCGCTGCTGGTTACCGCGCGGATTGTGTGGCGTGTGTTCGGTGGTAATCGGCCGAAGGCCGACAGTCACCCGGCGCTTAACCTGCTGACGAAATTGGCGCATGGTTGCCTGTACCTGTTGCTGGTGTCGCAGATGGTGTTGGGCTTTTTGTTTCGCTGGGCTCAAGGCGAGCCCTTCAATTTTTTCGGACTGTTTGCCGTGCCCGCGCCTTTTGTGATCGATCATGCCTGGCGGGGCACCTTGGGCGGCCTGCATAACAATGTGGCCTGGGCGATCATCCTGCTGGCGGGCGTGCATGCCCTTGCTGCGCTCTGGCATCACTACGTACTGGGTGACAGCACCTTGCGCCGCATGTTGCCGGGCGCACGCAATGCGCTTTAACAGTGATGTTTCCTCCCTATTGTTACGGAGTAAGACAACCATGAAAGCTCGCCACCAACACCCCGTTACCTATCGCACCGCGCTGTTCTTCGGTGCTTGCCTGGCCGCCGCTTTGCTCGCAGGCCAGGCCCACGCCTCCGGCGATGAGTCAGCCCCGCCCAAACCCAACTGCCCCAAAGGCCAGGTCTGGGACACCAAGACCGGTAAGTGTGTGCTGCAAACCAGCAAGGCCACCTCCGATGCAGACCGCACCGATTACGCCTATCGTTTGGCCAAGGACGGGCGCTTCGATGAGGCGCTGACCTTGCTCGACACCCTGCAAAATCCCAACACCGCCAAGGCCCTCAACTATCGCGGCTACGCCACGCGCAAGCTGGGGCGCACCGATGAAGGCATCGGTTATTACCTCAAGTCGGTCGAACTTGACCCTAACTACGCACAGGTTCGCGAGTACCTGGGCGAGGCCTATGTGATCAAGGGCCGGGTCGACCTGGCGCAAGAGCAATTGGTGAAAATCAAAGCCTTGTGCAGTACCACCTGCGAAGAATACGAAGACCTGGCCGCAGCCATCGCCGCAGCGCCACAGGCTTGAACGCCGTTAACCGGTCCGCAGGAGGCAGCCATCGTTCGGGATGCTGAGTTTCGCCGCGAGTTGGGCCAGTTGTTGCCACGGTTGTGGCGATACGGGTGGGTGTTGTCGCGACAAAAGCACTTAGCCGAAGACCTGGTGCAAGCCACCTGCGTCAGGGCCTTGGAGCGTGCCGGGCAATTTGTGGCCGGCACGCGCCTGGATCGCTGGTTGCTGGCGATCATGCATTCGATCTGGCTCAACGAACTGCGCTCGCAACGGGTGCGTCAAGGGCAGGGGTTTGTCGATGCCGAACAGGCATTGTCGTTTGATGGTGAAAGCCAGGCACAGGAGCAAATCCTCGCTGCGCAGGTGATCAAGCGCGTTAACGGCTTGCCCGAAGCTCAGCGTGAAACGGTGTTTCTGGCGTATGTCGAAGGGCTTTCATACAAGGAAATTGCCGAAATCCTGCAGATACCTATCGGCACGGTGATGAGCCGGCTGGCCGCTGCTCGCATTAAGCTTGCCGAAGCCGCCTCCCCGACAGCCCAGCAGGATAAAGCCAACGGAGAACGGCGATGAGCCACACCGACACACCGTCCGATGAGCAGCTAGTGGCCTATCTGGACGGCGAACTGAGTACCGACCAACATCAACGGATCGCCGACCAGGCCAGCGCTGACCCGGCGCTGGCCGCACGCCTGGACACATTGCGCTGCGCCGACTTGCCGTTCAAGGCTGCCTTCGACGCGGTGCTGGAGCACGCCCCGACTGAACGCCTGCACGCAATGCTCAACGCCTTGCCACCGGCACCGCCCCAAGCCTGGAGCCGTCGGCGTTTTCTTGCCGTGGCCGCGAGCTTCGCGGTGGCCGGCGTGGCGGCCGATCGCCTGTTCATGGGTTGGCAGCGTGCTGAACCCGGCCAAGGCTGGCGAGCCTCAGTCGCCGAATACATGGCCTTGTACACGCCACAGACTTTGGAAAACCTCAGCTTGGATCCGGCGTCTCACACGGCCCAGTTGACTTCTGTGGGCATACAGCTGGGTGTGTCGTTATCGCCTGAGTCCGTGAGCCTGCCCGGCGCCGAATTCCGACGGGCGCAGATCCTCGACTATGACGGCGTGTTGATTGGCCAACTCACCTACCTCGACCCACGCCACGGCCCTTTGGCACTGTGCATCACCGCCAGTAAAAAGGGCGTGCAGCCGTTGGCCAGCGAGCAGCGCCGAGGCCTGAACGTGGTGTTTTGGGCCAATCCTGCCCACGCTTTCATGCTGATTGGGAGAAACCCGGTTGAGGATTTGCAGCACATGGCCAGTGGCGTCGAGCGGCGCTTGCCGGCGTGACCTCAGTGAGTCGTCTGCAGCGCGTCGCCGTGCTCGACACCGACATGCCCCTCTCGCAACACCAACCCACTCTGGCGAGAGGTGGTGTTGCGAAAGAAGATGTCCTGTCCATCGTAGGCAACTGCTGGGTTAAGGATTGCACTGCGAGTGAAATGTGCAGTCTGTGAAGTTTTTTTGGGCATGGCCGCTCTCCTTTTCAGCGCAGTGCGTCGCCCGTTTTGGGCTGGGTGCCGTGGTGATAAAACTAAGGCTTACTCCGGAACAACCTCGGCTGCCTCCATGCCTTTCTGCCCCTTTTTGACGACGAAAGAAACTGTCTGACCCTCTGTCAGATTTTTGAACCCATCCGATTCAATTGATTTGAAATGAACGAGAAGGTCGTCTCCGCCACCCTGCGGCGTGATGAAACCGAAGCCTTTTTCGTCGTCGTACCACTTCACAGTGCCGGTTTGTCTGTTGCTCATCGTGTTCATCCTCGAAACCGAAATTATCCGCAGAAAGCCGGTGGTGTGCTGGCGGCGGTATCTATAAGCAAAGGTCCGAAACGACACTGGGTCAATGCTCGGCAGGACAAACGGTACTGTGAGTTATGACAGGTTCCAAGGCTCCGGAATAGGCACATAATGCTAAATTTTATGGCTAAGGTGTACGATCGGGCATAGGCAGCAACGAAGCGGCTTTGGGCACGTCACTGTGCACGGTTTGCACGTCCCAGCCAGTGGTAGCGCTGCCGGTGAAGAATTCAACCTCAACCTGCCAATGGCCCACGGTTCCAGTGAAGCGGTTTTTTTTTTGAGAAGCTCGAACTGGCCCTGGCGGCGGTGAAGGACTTTTCGGCGGACGTGCTGGTGTTGTCCCTGGGCTTTGATATTTACGAGCTGGACCCGCAAAGCAAAGTCGCGGTGACGCGCGAAGGTTTTGCACGGCTGGGCGAGTGCATTCGCGCATTGGAGCTGCCGTGTGTGATCGTGCAGGAAGGTGGGTATCACCTGAAGACGCTGGACAGTAATGCGCAGGCGTTTTTTGGCAGCCCGCAGGTGTGGGAGCGCTAATTCAGCGGGCGCTCCTCCACAATCTCGATATTGGCTACCATCCACTCTCCGCCAGGCGCTCTTACCAGGTCGTAGATGAAACTTTGCCCCTCTCGCAACACCAGCCCACTCTGGCGAGAGGGGGTGTTGCGAAAGAAGATGTCCTGTGCATCGTGCGCAACTGCGCGGTGATGGGGGCACTGCGGGGGACGTTGGCAGTCTGTGGAGTCTTTTTGAGCATGACCGTTCTCCTTTTCAGTGCAGCGCGGTATCTGTTTTGGGCTGGTTATGGCTGTATGCAAATTGCCATTCAAATCTCTTGAACGTCTTCGGCTTGCATGCCTTTTTGTCCTCTGGCGGCAACAAAAGAGACTTGTTGTCCTTCTTTTAATGTCTTGATACCGCCCGATTGAGTTTTTCTGAGATCAACGAAAAGGTCGTCTCCACTCTGCGGTGTGATAAATCCAAAGTGCTCTTCGTCGTTAAACCACTTCACCGTTCCGTGTTCTCTGTTGTTCATTGTATCTATCCTCGAAATCCAAAGTTGCCCGCTTAAAGCCACCGACTTACCGGTAGCGGTATCAATAATAGAAGGCTCAAATCGACATCGAGTCAACGCTCTACGGGACCAGCGGTACTGTCATTCTTGACAGGTTTACGGACTTCAAAATGGGCACATACTGCGAAGTTTTATGGCGACACTGTGCGTATCGCCGGCGTCAGTTCCAGCACCCGATTGCGCCCACCTTCGGCCAGCAAGTAAGTGCCTCGATCCGTCGGCACAATCGACTGCGGCGCCTTGAGAAACGACAAAATCGTCTGTTGCTGCCCCTGCTTATCAATCAGCAACAACCTCGCACGGTGCGTCGAATCCTCATTCACCCACAGCCCTCGCTCATCGCACATCAAGAACGTCGGTTTGTTCAAACCTGCCAGCACCACCGGATCGCTGCCGTCATCGGTCAGCTCGCGCACTACGCCTTTCTTCTTTTCGGTGTAGAGCATTCGGCCATCGGTGCAACGGGTGATGGATTCGCCTTCGTGCAGCTTGTCGCGTATGACCGTCAGCGACTGGTCACCCCAGCGATAACGCAATAGCCGCCCGTTGTCCTTGCGGTCTTCGATGGCGTAGAGGTCATCGCCCTCAACCCAAAGGCCTTGCACGTTTTCGCCGCGAAACAGTTCGCTAACCACGCCGTCCTTGAGAAAGCTGACCGGGGCGTTGCCGGTTTCCTGGCTGAAGACCCAGCCGCCGTGGGTGGCGAACATGCCGTCGGGTTTGGACAGGTTGCTCACTACCACATCGCGTCGCCCATCGGGATGGATACGCACGATGCTGCCTTTGGCATCATTGAGTTCCTGGCTGATCATCAGCGAGCCATCCGGCATGGGCATCAATGAAGCGGCTTTGGGCACGTCACGGTGCACGGTTTGCACGCTCCAGCCGGTCGCGGCGCTGACGGGGTAAAAGCTTTGCCAGGCGAAGAACCCCAGGGTGGCAACGACCAGCAAGCCGGCCAGGCTTAACCCCCATCGCAGAAGCCGATGCAGGGATCCGGTATGAGTCATTTTTATCGTCCCTATTGATTAGTCGTGTTGCCGGTCGTCATTCTGGAATCGCACGGCATAATCCTGGCCGCCGTAAAACACGCCCAGGATCGACACGGTTTGTGTCTCGGCGGCCACGCTGAATGCGATGGCGGTGGTGTGCCGGTAATGGGTGATGCGCAAGGCGGGCAGCAGGTCGTTACGGCATTTACCGCGCAACGGAAACACGCTAAGGCTGTCGCAGTAGTTGATGATGTTGTCGACAAAACGTGCTGCAACAACGGGGGATTCGGTTTTGCTGATGTAGTCTTCGAGGGCGTCCAGTTGGGCTAACGCCTCAGGCGCAAAGGCTACCGTATAGCTCACGGTTTTTCTGTACCGGTTCGTTGGCGTTTGGCTGCCATGTGTTCGCGAACCTGCTCGGTGGAGAGCGCTCGGCCAGGGTCTGCCTCGAGAGCGGCGGCGGCGGGGATTACCTGGTCGCGCAACCAGTCTTCCATGGCGCGGTCACGGGCCATCAGCGCCCTGAGGCCGTCGCGTATCACTTCACTTTCACTCGCGTATTCACCGCAAGTGACCTTGGCTTTGACCAGGGCGGCCATCTCAAGTGGCAAGGTAATGCTCATTTGCTGGGTTGAGCGCATGTCGAAGCCTGCGGACAGTGGGTAGGATTCAATCCTACTCGACCATTGGCGTGTTGCAAGGAGCAACTGACCGATGTCGGTGTCCGGCGTCTCATCATCGATCCAAAATAGGTAGGGGTTCTGGCAGGTTTCCATGAGCGTTTCTCTCTCCTGTTGAGTAACTCAGGCTGCAAGTATTGACGCTTTTTCGCGACTGCGTGACGCCACTCGGCCAATAACGCACTGATATGTATGACTTCATATTTGTAGCAGGGTTATTAACGCAACCCGCCCCCGGCACGCATGGCGCCTTACCACCGGCCATACGATAATGCCCCCCAAATCGACCACACTGGCCCATTCCCCGTGATCATCAACTTCGACCTCAACGACCTCCAAGCCTTCCGCGCCGTGGTAGACAAGGGCAGTTTTCGCGGTGCCGCCGAGGCCATCCGCATCTCGCAGCCGGCCCTCAGCCGACGTATCGAAAAGCTCGAATCCGCCCTCGACGTCAAGCTGTTCGAACGCACCACGCGGCGGGTCAGCCTGACCATGGTCGGGCGCGCGTTCCTGCCTCAGGTGGAGCGCATTCTCGACGACCTCGACATCGCCTTGATGGGGATCAGCAACGTCGCCTCCACGCGCATGGGCAACGTGACTATTGCCTGTGTGCCGTCCACCGCGTACTACTTCATGCCCCACGTGATCTCCGAATTCCACAAGCTGTACCCGAAGATTCGCCTGCGCGTGCTGGATGCCAGCGCCGGTGAGGTGTGCAATGCGGTGGAAAGCGGCGAGGCGGATTTCGGCGTGAGTTTCAGCGGCAGCCTGGCCGATGAGGTGGAGTTCGAGTTGCTGTTCCAGGAGCGCTATGTGCTGGCTTGCCGTCGTGACCATTCATTGGCCGAACGCGACAGCGTGACCTGGGCCGAGGCCTACGAGCACGACTACATCACCGTGGACAAAACCTCGGGCAACCGTTTCCTGCTGGACCAGGCGTTGCGCGGCGTGCGGGTGAAAAAACCGAGTATCTGCGAGACCCATCACGTGACCACCATGATCGGGCTGGTGGAGGCGGGGCTGGGCGTGGCGATGGTGCCGTCGATTGCGATGCCAGCGTGCGAACACCCGATTCTGGTGAGTGTGCCGCTGATCGAGCCGCAGGTGATGCGCCATGTGGGCTTGATAAAACGCCGCGGGCGGACATTGCCGCCAGCGGCGCTGGAGTTGGAGCGGTTGGTGCGCGAGATGCCGTTTCGGTCAGTGTGACACCGAGTCCAGGCCGGTGGATTGCACCACCGGTTGCGCTTCGGGCGAGGCGAGGAATTGCAACAATGCCTTGGCCTGCGCCGGGTGTTCGGCGTTGACCGGAATGCCCGCCGCAAAACGCGTCACCGATTGCACGTCTTCCGGGATCTTGCCCACGTACGTCACGCCCGGCACCGGCAACAATTCGGCCACCTGTTGCAGGCCCACCTCGTAATCACCCTTGGCGACCTTTTCGGCCACCGGGGTGCGCTCGACCATCGTGCCCTTGGCGGGCATGCCGAGCTTCTTGAACAGCTCCTTCTCGACATACACACCGCTGGCGCTGTCCGAATACGCCACGGACTTGGCCTTGCTCAGCACGGCCTTCAGCTCGGCATCGGTGCCGATCGCAGGCTTGGCCGCACCTTCTTTGACGACCAGGCCGATGCGCGAATCCGCCAGTTCCACGCGGGACGCAGGGTCGACCTTGCCTTGTTTGATCAAGTCATCCAGGGCATAGCCGACCATGATCACCACGTCGGCGTGTTCGCCACGGGCCAGGCGGTTAGGGATCGCTTCCGGCGCCTTGCCCATCGACGGGCCGAGGATGGTGTCCAGGGTGTCGCCGCTGTGCTGGGCATATTGCGGGCCGAGCAGTTTATAGGCAGCGGTGAAACCGCCGGAGGTCATCACCTTGAGCTGTTCGGCCTGGGCCGTCAGCGCCAGGGCACCGAGGGTCAGGGCCGTCAGGGTTTTCAATAGCGTCTTCATGACACCGCCCCCTGCATGACCTGGCCGCGCGTGTTGGCACGACGGTACAGCGCCAGGGTCGAGCACAGCGCGCACGCCGCGGCAAACATCATCCAATAGGCCGGCGAGGCTTTGTCTTCGGTGATGTGAATGAACCACGTGGAGATCGCCGGTGTGAAGCCACCGAAGATCGCCGTTGCCAGGCTATAGGCCAGGGAGAAGCCCGCCACGCGCACTTCCACCGGCATGATTTCGGTCAGCGCCGGGATCATCGCGCCGTTGTACATGCCGTACAGGAACGAGAACCACAGCAGGGTTTCGAGCATATGCGCAAAGCTGGGTGCGTTGACCACGAACGACAGCGCCGGGTAGGCGGTGATCACGGTCAGGGCGGTCATTGCGACCAGCACCGGCTTGCGGCCAAAGCGGTCACTCAGTGTGCCGCCGATCGGCAGCCAGACAAAGTTCGACACGGCCACCAGCAAGGTCACCAGCAGGGCGTCGGAGGTGCTCAGGTGCAGCACGGTCTTGCCGAAGGTCGGCGCGTACACCGTGATCAGGTAGAACGCGGTGGTGGTCATGGCCACCATCAGCATGCCGCCGATCACCACGCTCCAGTTTTTCACCAGGGTCGCCAGCACTTCGCGCATGGTCGGGCGATGCTTGCGGTTGGCGAACTCTTCGGTTTCCTGCAAGTTGCGACGCAGCACGAAGATGAACGGGATGATCACGCAGCCGAGGGCGAACGGAATGCGCCAGCCCCAATCGGCCACGACCGACGGTTCCATCCACACATTCAGGCCGTAGCCCAGTGCGGCGGCCACCACGATGGAGATCTGTTGGCTGCCCGACTGCCAGCTGGTGTAGAAGCCTTTGCGGCCTGGCGTAGCCATTTCAGACAGGTACACCGACACGCCGCCCAGTTCTGCGCCAGCCGAGAAGCCTTGCAACAGGCGGCCTAGCAGCACCAGCAACGGTGCCCACAGGCCAATGGTCTGATAGCCCGGTACGAGCACGATCAGCAGCGTACCGCTGGCCATGATCGACAGGGTCACGATCAAGCCTTTGCGACGACCGACGTCATCGATATAGGCACCCAGAATAATTGCGCCCAGAGGCCGCATCAGGAAGCCTGCACCGAACACGGCGAAGGTCATCATTAATGACGCAAACTCATTAGCGGCGGGGAAGAACGCGGCAGCGATGTAGGTGGCGTAGAAGCCGAACAGAAAGAAGTCGAACTGTTCGAGGAAGTTGCCCGAAGTTACGCGGAATACCGCACCAACTTTCGAGCGGGCAGAGTCGGGCCGGGAAGGGCTAGTCATGGTTTTGTGTCTCCAGCGTTCTTTTTAAAGTGCTTGTTTCGCTTAAGACCGCGGATAGTGGCTGACACATTTAGAAATGATAAGTGAGTAATTTGGATGGATTGATGCGTATTGGCTATCAATCAGTGCGCCCGTCAAAATCTCGCTGCTGTTCTATGCTTCAGAAGTGACCAATTTCTTATGGAAGGGAGGTGCATATGGGTGACGAGCACAAACGTCAGGACGAGCCGGAGCACGAGCAGGCCCGGCGGCAACGCGAAGAAGAGAAGCCACAGACCTGGAAACATCCGGACGACGGCACCGAGCTGTCCGAGCGCGATCAGGAGCGCCCGCTCAAGCCCTGAATCTGCGGGCAATGAGGATCAAACGGTGGGAGCTGGCTTGCCTGCGATGGCGGCGGGTCAGTCTCTACATCTGTGCCTGACACACCGCCATCGCAGGCAAGCCAGCTCCCACAATGTTTCTGTGTTCAGCCCACGATCGGCGTACACAACTCCACCAGCGTGCCATCGGGGCAGCGCACATACGACACCACTTGCCCCCACGCCTTGGTGCTCGGTGGCGACAGTTCTTTTGCGCCGTGCAGCAGCGCCTTGGCATGGGCGACGAATACATCCTCGGTGACAAATCCCACCTCCATCCCCAGCGGCTGTCTAGAGGTGTGCGCCTCGACGTGCCCGCCGTCGAAGTTCATTTCGCCCAGTTCATGTGCAGCGAACGACAGCGTGGTGTCACCGGTTTCCAACTCGCCATAAGTGCCGGATTCATGCAAAAAACGGCGACGCAAGCCGAAGGCTGTTTCAAAGAATGCCAATGACGCAGCAACGTCGGGCACATAGATAATGGTGTAGGCGAATTTCAAGATAGGCAGTCCTTGCAGAAAAAGTTACGGGTCGTCAAGCCAGCACTGAGATAGGCAAACCCCACGCCAGCACCAGATAAGCCACTGCCGCCGCCAGGCACAAGCCAATAAACACTCGCGTCAGGGTCCTGACGGTAGGGTTGGCAATGAACCGGACGACCCAGAGGCAGAGCCCGGCCACGACCATGGCCAAGGCAATAATGACCAGCACGATGGCGATCCTTTGACCTTCAAGCGCTGATTTATAGTCCCAAAGGCGCCGGATGAACAGTGTTCACATAGACGCAGCCCCCCGGGCTTTCTAAACTGCGGCTTGTCTTGGGGAAAGGGGCAGGCGCCGATGAATCGCAACGAATTACGCAAGGCCGACATCAACCTGATGGTGGTCTTCGAAGCACTGATGCTCGAGCGCAATGTGACGCGGGTGGCAGAGAAACTGTTTCTCGGCCAGCCAACCATCAGTTCGGCCCTCAACCGCCTGCGCACCTTGTTCAACGACCCGCTGTTTATTCGCGTCGGTCACCGCATGGAGCCCACCGCACGGGCCGAAGAGATCATCCAGCACCTGTCGCCGGCCCTGGACTCATTGTCGTCGGCCTTGAGCCTGACCCACGATTTCGACCCGACCCAAAGCACCATGACCTTCCGCATCGGCCTGTCCGATGACGTCGAATTCGGCCTGCTGCCGCCGCTGTTGCGGGCCTTGCGCCAGGAAGCGCCGTTGGTGGTGTTCGTGGTGCAGCACGTCGATTACTGGCGCATCCCCGATCTGCTGGCTTCCGGCGATATCACCGTGGGCATCACCCAGACCCGCGGCCTGCCGGCCAATGCCAAGCGCAAGTTGTTGCGGCATATCCGCCCCTGCCTGTTGCGTGCCGATGCCTCGGACACACCGCTGACCCTCGACGAATATTGCGCGCGCCCTCATGTGCTGGTGTCTCACACCGCCAACGTGTCCGGGTTTGCCGATGAGTGGCTGGCCGAGATTGGTCGCAAGCGCCACGTGGTGCTGTCGGTGCCGCAATACAGCGCATTGCCGGCATTGCTCGCCGGCACCGATATGATCGCCAGCCTGCCGGATTACACCGCCCATGCCATGGCCGCCGGTGGCAACCTGTTCTGTGAGCCGTTCCCGTTTGAAACCCCGACTTTGGACCTGTCCATGGTCTGGCTCAGCCACGTCGACACCGACCCTGCCGAACGCTGGATGCGTTCACGGCTGGAGGCGTTCATGAGTGAGCGCGACAGGTTGCCGGTACTCGCGGAAAAGTCTTGAGATAAGCCTTCAAGGCGCTGTGTTCCGGGGTGTTGGTGATCGTGGCGTTCTGGGAAAATCCGTTGCTGCGGGGGCTGATCGAAATTTCACATTGAAATCGGTCTGACTTCGTTCAACTGCATGCTATATGTAGGTTTCTTTTCAAGCCCACTCGGAGCTTTTCATGCCGCACCTGCACCTGGAATACACCGCCAACCTGACCGGCCTTGCCGTCGAGAAAACCCTGCTGCGCCTGAACAACGTGCTGATGGCGTCCGGGCAGTTCGGTTCCGAGTTCGATATCAAGAGCCGTGCAATCAAGGTCGAGAGTTTCCAGGTGGGCACCTCCCTCAGCCCGCGCGGTTTTATTGCGGTAAAGCTCTCGCTGCTCAGCGGGCGCTCACCCCAGGTCAAGCAGCAGTTGTCGGAAAGCTTGTTGGCGGCCCTGCAGGACGCCGCTGAGTGGCCGGCCGATTTGCAGGTTCAACTCAGTGTCCAGTTGCTGGACATGGATCGTGATTCCTACAGCAAAGTCGCAATCGGCTAAGGGTTACAACAAGCCCTGATCGGCGCACACCTTGACGATCTGCTCACGAAACCAGGTATTGGCGCTGTCCTGGCCACTGGTTTCATTCCACTGCATGTCCAGGGTAAACCCCGGCAACCCGTTCGGCGCTTCGCAATGGCCGAACACAGTGGCCGGGGCCAGCAGCTTTTGCACGCGACGGGGCAGGGTGACGATAAAGTCGGTGCCGCTGATCATCTTCAAGGCGGCGCTGTAGCTGTTGGCACGCGCAATCACCTGGCGCTTGTGAGCCTGGCGTGCCAGCCAGCCATCAATCATGTTGGTGTCGCAGGGCCAGGGCGTGGGGAACACGTGGCGTCGTTCGACAAACGATTGCAAGCTAAAAGCCGGCTCGCGCGGGCTCGAACGTTTATCGAACACGCACACCAAATCGTCTTCCAACAGCATCTGGGTCTTGAAGTCTTTGTGGGCGCGGTGAAGGTGCGGGCCGAAACAGATCACCAGGTCGAGGCGGCCTTCACGCAGGTCATTGGCGGGCATCTCGGTTTCAAGCTTTTGCACATTGACGCTCACCGGCAAGTCGGCGCGGTCGAAGTGCTTCAACAGACGCGGCAAAATCAACTGTTCGAAATATTCCGGAGCACAGACATTGAAGGTCACCGCCTGCTGCGTCGGGTCGAAGGCCTGGCTGCCGGCATGGCACAGGTTGATGCTTTCCAGGATCTTCTGCACGTGCCCGTACATGGTGGTGGCCTTGTACGTCGGGCGCATGCCGGCCCGCGTGTTGATAAACAGCTCATCCTCAAAACTGGTGCGCAGCTTCTTCAGGCTGTAGCTCACGGTTGACTGGCTGACGAACAGCGTCTCGGATACCTCGGTAACGCTGCTCTGGTCATAGACGGCAATAAACACCATCAAGTCCTGCATATCGAGCTTTCTGAGCAAGTTACTGTTTAGCATCGGTTTCGTCCGTAAACCCTTTGTACCGAACTCAGTACAAGACTGGCAAAAGCTTAACGGAACGGTCGTACCAATAGAAAGCGCTGTAGGGCGTTTCTATGTTTGGTGTGGGACATAAAATGTTGGCAACACGACGTCAGTGGATATGTCGGCTGTAATGCTTTAGGTTCAAGCCTGGGACGATCAGCACACTGACCACCAGGCCACAGCAGGTCGAGGGGTGGCGGGCTGAAGATAGGGCAATAAGAGCACTGTGGTGTCAGCTGGCACGAATCACATGCTTGATCTCCTGAAACGCCGCCAACCCCCACGGCCCCAGTTCGCGGCCGATACTGCTCTGCTTGTAGCCGCCCCATGCCGTCTGCGGGAAGATCACCTGCGGTGCGTTGATCCACACCAGGCCCGCCTGCAAGGCATTGGCCACGCGTTCGGCGGTGTCGATGTGGGCGCTCACCACACTGGCGACCAGGCCGAAGTCGCTGTCGTTGGCCAGGGCGATGGCCTCGGCCTCCGTGGCAAAACGTCGTACGCACAGCACCGGACCAAAGATCTCTTCGTTCCACAAGGCGCTGTCCAGCGGCACGTCGGTAAACACCGTCGGGCGAATGAAAAAACCTTTTTCCAGGCCCTCCGGGCGAGCGCCGCCACACAGCAACCGCGCGCCCTCATCGATGCCGCGCTGAATATGCCCCAGCACCCGCTGATACTGCGCACGGTTGATCAGCGCGCCCATCTCCACATCCTCGGCAAACGGGTCCGCCACGCGAATCCCTTCCGCCCGTGCCTGCAAACGCTGCAGGAATTCATCCGCGAGGTTGTCGGCCACTAACACGCGACTGGTGGCCGAACAGATCTGCCCCGCGTTGAAAAAGCCACCGCCACAGGCCAGTTCCACCGCCAGGTCGAGGTCTGCATCGGCCAGCACCAGCAACGAGGATTTGCCGCCCAGTTCCAGGCTCACCCCCTTGATGGTTTCGGCGGCGCGCTGCATCACCTGCACGCCCACCGCATTGCTGCCGGTAAAGGAAATTTTCGCCACGCGACGGTCCGCCGCCAGCGGTGCACCCACCGCCAGCCCCGTGCCACACACCAGGTTAAACACTCCTGCCGGGAAGCCGGCCTCGGCAATAATCCGCGCCAATTGCAACTCCGCCAGGGGCGTGACTTCCGACGGCTTAAGCACCACGCAGCAACCGGCCGCCAACGCGGGGGCAAGCTTCCAGGCGGTGGTCACCATCGGGAAGTTCCACGGCACGATCAAGCCCACCACACCGCAGGGTTCGCGGCGCAGGCGTGCGCTGAAATCGTCGCTGGGCAAGACCACCGGGCTGTCTTGTCCTGCGTCCATCGCATCGCAAATACCCGCGTAGTATGCGAAGGTGGCGATCACGTCATCCACATCGATCCCCGCTTCAAACAGCGGTTTGCCGTTGTTGCTCGACTGCAACTGCATCAGCGGTTCACGCTGCTCGTTCACCCCTTGAGCGACCTTGCGCAACAGGGCGCCGCGATCACGGCCACTGCTGTTCGACCAGTCGACAAAAGCCGCGCTGGCCGCGTCGATCGCAAGCTCTACCGCTGAGGCATCGCCCACGCTGACATGGGCCAAGGTCGCTTCGGTGGCCGGGTTGATCACCTCCAGCACTTCATGGCCCGCGCGCCATTGGCCATTGATAAACACGCCGTTCAAAACTGTGCTCATACCGTCACCTCCTGCATCCAAAGCCCTTGGTTGATTTCAATCAGTGTCGGCCCCTGGCGATCTGCGGCGGCGCGCAACGCGCTGCGCAAAGGCTCGAGGCCCTGGATACTTTCCGCTGCGCAACCCAAAGCCTTGGCGACGCCGATAAAGTCCGGGGTGTAGATGTCCACACCGACCGGCTCGATGGCGCGGTTGAGCATGTATTTCTTGATCTCTTCATAGCCCTGGTTATTCCACAGCAGCACGATGACCGGCACCTGCGCTTCCACCGCGCTGGCCAGTTCCGGCAGGGAAAATTGCAGGCCGCCGTCGCCGATCAGGCACACCACCGGCTGGCCGTCACCTCGGCCCAGCCAGGCACCGATGGCGGCGGGCAGGGCGTAACCCAAGGTGCCGTAGCCGGTGGACGAGTTGAACCAGCGGCGTGGGTGGTCAAGGTTCAGGGTCAGGTTGCCGCTGTACACCGGCTGGGTGGAGTCGCCCACCAGCACGGCGTTGGGCAGCGCTTGCAACACGGTGTTGAGGAACAGGGTTTGCGCGCGGGTGGCCGCGTCCCAGCTGGGCGTCAGGTCGGCCCACAAGCGGGCTGCACGTCGGCTGCCCCAATTGCTGTCGCGTGCAGGCAGCGGCGCTTTGTTCAATTCGGCGAGCAAGGCTTCGGCGGCAATCTGCGCATCGGCCACCAGCGCCACATGCGGCGGGTAATTGCGTACGGTCTGGTCGGCGTCGATGTCGACCCGCAGCAGTGCGCCGGGGATCTCGAAGCCACCGGCGAAGGTCACGTCGTAGTCGGTTTCCGCCAGTTCTGTGCCGATGGCCAGCACCACGTCGGCTTCAGCGACCAGCGCACGGGTGGCGACCAGGGTTTGCGTCGAGCCGATCAGCAGCGGGTGCGTCGATGGCAACAGGCCTTTGGCATTGATGGTCAGTGCCACCGGCGCGCCGAGGGTTTCCGCCAGGCGCGTCAGCTCTGGCGCGGCATCGATGGCACCGCCACCGGCCAGAATCAGCGGGCGCTTGGCCGCGGCGAGCAACTGGCTCATGTGCTTGACCGCCGACGGCGCTGCGCCTGCGCGGGCGACGCGGACCGGCAGGCTGGCGAGCAATGCATCGGCGTTCTCCACCAGCACATCCAGCGGGATCTCGATATGCACCGGGCGTGGTCGCCCCGCCTGGAATAACGCAAACGCCCGCGCCAGCACGCCAGGCAACTCTGCCGCCGACATCAAGGTATGGGAGAACGCCGCCACGCCGGCGATCATCGCGCTCTGGTTCGGCAGCTCATGCAATTTGCCGCGCCCGCCGCCCAATTGGCTGCGCGACTGCACGCTGGAAATCACCAGCATCGGGATCGAGTCGGCATAGGCCTGGCCCATGGCGGTGGTGATATTGGTCATGCCCGGGCCGGTGATGATGAAGCACACGCCAGGTTTGCCGCGGGTGCGCGCATACCCGTCGGCCATGAACCCGGCGCCCTGTTCGTGGCGGGGTGTGACGTGGCGGATGCCGGAGCGCGCCAGGCCGCGATACAACTCAACGGTGTGCACGCCGGGAATGCCGAACACCTGGTCCACGCCGTAGCTCTCCAGGAGGTTGACCAATACTTCGCCGCAGGTCGCCATACGTGTCGCTCTTGTTATGGATTCGAGGCGCTATTGGAGCGGCTGGCCCATAGCGGCAACAATCGATAAAAAGTCATACTAGCCATGTTCCCACGTCATGGCTTATCCCGATGAAACGCCTTCCACCCCTGCCCGCGCTGCACACGTTTTGGGTCACCGCCCAGTGCTGCAATTTCACCCGCGCCGCCGAACAACTGCACATCACCCAAGGCGCGGTGAGCCGTCAGATTGCCGGGTTGGAAAGCCATCTGGGTTACACCCTGTTTCAGCGCCAGGCACGCGGCTTGAGCCTGACCGAAGAAGGCCGCGAATGGTCGCTGCGTGCGCAGCAGGTATTCGGCCTGATCGGTGATGCGGTGGAGCAGATCGGCAGCCGCCGCGCGACCCTGCAACTCAAGGCCTCCACCTGTGTGATGCGCTGGCTGCTGCCGCGCCTGATGCAGTGGCAAAAGGAGCGCCCGGATGTGCCAGTGGAGCTGACTACCACCGTGGCCTACACCGTGGACTTTCGCCGTGAGCAATTTGACGCGGCGGTGATCTATGCGCCCATCGCCGAGCAGTCGGCCGAGGCACGGCACCTGTTCGATGAGCAACTCACGCCCGTCTGCGCACCGGCGTTGCTCGGCGGTCTGCACATCCCGGCAGATCTGCAACAACAGGTGCTGCTGCACCCCACGCGGGACGAGCGGGATTGGGCGTTGTGGTTAAAGGCGACGAATACGCGGCTGAGCAACCTTGCCCAGGGGCATCATTTCGAGACGCTGGACCTGGCCATGACGGTAGCGTCCCAAGGCTCGGGCGTGGCGATTGGCGACAGTGCGCTGATTGGCGAGGATGTGAAAGCCGGGCGGCTGGCGACGCCGTTTGAACTGCGGGTGCCGACGGGGATGGGTTATTACCTGGTGTACCCGCCGGGGACTGAGCCTTCGGCTGGGCTGCAAGCGTTAATGGCGTGGCTGGTGAGCGAGGCACACCAGTCCTCACACTGAAGATCAAATGTGGGAGCGGGCTTGCTCGCGAATTCGGTGTGTCAGTCAGAGATGTTCTAACTGAACCACCGTATTCGCGAGCAAGCCCGCTCCCACAGTTTTGACCGCGCCGGGTCAGTAACCGACGGTGAAGCGTTGGCGCGAGTGCTTCGGTGTTTCCACTTCGTCGATCAGGGCGATGGCAAAGTCAGCAAAACTGATCCAGCTACGGCCTTCGGCGCTCACCAGCAGATCATCGTGGCCCAGACGGAATTTGCCGGTGCGCTCGGTTTCAACAAACTCTGCCGACGGTGACAGGAAGGTCCAATCCAGTTCTTTTTCCTGACGCAGCACGTCGAGAAACTCGGCACCGGCGCTGGCTTCGGCTTTGTATTCGGCCGGGAAACCCTCGCTGTCGATCACTCGACCGCCACCTGGCAACAACAACGAACCCGCACCGCCCACCACCAGCAGGCGTTTCACACCGGCTTTTTTCACCGGGCCGATCACGGCGCTGGCGGGCAGGGTGGCGAAGTGCGCCGCACTGATCACCACGTCGTGGCCGCTGACCGCTTGCTGCAAGGCAGGCGCATCCAGGGCGTCGACTTTTTTAACGCTAAGGCCTGGGCGTACAGCCAGCTTGTCGGTGTTACGCGCAATGGCCGTAACGGTATGCCCACGACGCAGCGCTTCTTCCAGCAGTTGGCTACCGGCACGGCCGGTGGCACCAATGATTGCAATCTTGCTCATGACGTTCTCCAGTACGTTAGGGTTTAAAAACCATTCACCACTTCATTTCGCCCTTGGCGACTTTGGCACCCAGTTCCAGGCTGCTTTCATCTTTAAGGTTGGGGTAACGCTTTTTCATCGCCGCGATCAGTGCAGCCGAGTCCTTGGCCTTGGCGGTCTCGCTATCGAAGGCCTTGATGTAGTCGGCGGTGAAGGCCACGGACTTAAGCGTAGGGTTGCCCAGGTAATGGCCTGGAATCACGGTATTGGGTTTCAGCTGTTCAATACGTTGCAGCGTCGTCAGCCAGTCTTTGTGTGACTGCGCGCTCTGGGTGTCGGCCATCCACAGGTGGATGTTTTCAGCGACCACTACACCGCCGACCACGGCTTTGATCGATGGAATCCACACGAAGCTGCGATCCGGCTGCGGGCCGTTGAGGCCGATGACCTCCAACTGCTGGCCTTCCAAGCTCAGGCTATGGCCTTCGAGTACTTGCGGCACGATGATTTTGGCGGGTTTGTCGGCGCCCATTTTCGGCCCCCAGAATTCCAGCTTGCCGGCCATGGTGGCCTTTATATGATCGACCACAGGTTGCGGTGCCACTACCTTGGCGTCGGGGAACGCAGCGCTCAGGGTGTCGAGGCCAAAGTAGTAGTCCGGATCACCATGGCTGATGTAGATAGTGGTCAGGTGTTTGCCGCTGGCACGAATCTTTTGTACAAGCTCCTCTGCTTGGCCCTTACCGAATTGTGCGTCCACCAAAATTGCGTCTTTCGCACCGCTTACCAGCACTGAGCTGACCGGGAAGATCGCGGCTTCGCCTGGGTTGTAGGCCTCCAGCTTCAGGTCGGCAGCCGCAGCATGGGCAGCGAACGCCAGAGCGGCCGAAGCCAGGGCAAATCGTTTGAGTACCGAGATCATGTGCAGCTCCAGCAACAGGTAAGTGATGCACAGAGCTTAGTTGCACCAAACACAACAAAAAATGCGATGCTTGGACATAGTTTGTTTCTAAAAGCGTGCAAATCATGGATCGTCTTCAAGCAATGCGGGTGTTTGTCACGGTAGTTGACCTGGGCAGCCAGTCCGCCGCCGCTGATCAGTTGGACCTGTCGCGGCCGGTGGTCTCGCGCTATCTCGCTGAACTTGAGGATTGGGTCGGAGCGCGCCTGATGCATCGCACCACGCGCAAGCTCAGCCTTACCGCCGCCGGCAGTGAAACGCTGCCGCGCTGTCGGCAAATGCTCGAGCTGTGCGATGACATGCAGGCGGCCGTCAGTGAGCCGGATGAAGCGCCGCGCGGCCAGTTGCGCCTGAGTGTCAGCAGCTCATTCGGCCAGGCGCAGTTGGCGGAGGCCGTGGCCGAATTCGTCAAACGCTTCCCGTTGGTCAGCATCGACCTGCAGATGCTCGACCGCACAGTGAACCTGGTGGATGAGCGCATCGATCTGGCCATCCGCACCAGCTTTGAACTGGACCCCAACCTGATCGCACGCAAGCTCACGCTGTGCCGTTCGGTGATCTGCGCGTCACCGGCGTACCTGCTGGAACACCCGCAGCCTCGGCAAGTCCACGACTTGGCCGAGCACAACTGCCTGACCCACTCCTATTTCGGCAAAAGCCTGTGGCACTTCACCGAGAACGGCGAGCCGGTGTCGGTGGCGGTGCAGGGCAATATCACCGCCAACGAGGCCACCACACTGTTGCGGGTGACGCTGGCGGGCGCGGGTGTGGCGCGTTTGCCCAGTTATCAGGCGGGGGACTACATCCGCAGTGGCGAATTGACCCGGCTGCTGCCCGAAGCCGAGCCGCAGCAAATGAACGTCTACGCCGTGTATGCCTCGCGTAAACACATGCCGTTGGCGCTGCGCAGCCTGCTGGATTTTCTGGTGCTGCGGTTCCCGGAAGAACCGGTGTGGGATATCGGCCTCTAGAGCCGACATAAAGATGTTGAATGACGCCCAATAATGGCAACTCGCCCTGATTGACCTATGCTTTAAACAGCACCGAGTCGATCTATTCAGAGGTGTGCCATGACCCTAAAAATTAGAAAGTACCTGATGATTTTCATCCTGTCCGCGCTGGCCACCGCGCTGTACGGCACGGCCGCCTACCGGGTTGAACAGACCCGCATGCAGCCGACCTTCGCGATCAGCTGCCATCAGGATCTGTGTGTGCCGCGTACCGGCAGTTTCAGCGCGCTCAGGTAGGCTGCTCAGCCTTAAGTTGCTCGCGAAACGCCTTGGGCGAAAACCCCACCCGGCGGCGGAACAGCCGGGAGAAGTTGGTCGGGTCGGAAAACCCCAACACCTCCGACATCTCATTGATGGTCATGCTGGTATAGGTCAGCAGGCGCTTGGCCTCCAGCAACTGGCGGTCATGCATGATCTGCAAGGCAGGTTGCCCACCCAATTCCCGACACGTGCCGTTCAGGTGTGAGACCGAGATACCCAGCTTGTGGGCCAAGTCTTCAATCTTCGGGTGTTCGCGGTAATGCTGCTCGACCAACTGCGTGAAGCGCCGGAAATATTCACGCCCGCGCGGCGCGCGCGGATGGCGGCGCTGGATCGCCTGGCGGCTGATCCACACCAGCAGCACGCTGACCAGGGCGTGCATCATCATGTCGCGGGCCGGTTGTTCATCGGCGTATTCGTCCTGCAGGCGCGCGAACAGGCTGTTGAGGTAGTCGCTGTCCTTGCCGGCCGGGTAGTTGCCCAGGGCTTGCAAACCGTCCACCGTCGCGCCCAACTGGGTCTGCAAATGGCTGACCAGCGGCGCGGCCAGCGTCACGATAAAACCTTCCACATCTTCAGAAAACCGAAACCCGTGCACACACAAAGGCGGCAGCACCTGCAAGGTGGCTTCGCTGAGTGTGGTGCGCTGGCCTTCGATTTCCAGTTGCGCCTGGCCCTTGTGTACGTACAGCAACTGGCACAGATCCGCGTGCCGGTGGGGTTGGATTTCCCACTGGTATTCCCGGCTCCGTCGGGAAATGGTTTCACAGTGCAACAAATCCGGGGTCGGCCATTGCTGGCTTTCTCCGTAAAGCTTGAAGACCGGAATCGCGGTACTGGCAGTTTTGGTCATGGTTTCAATCCGATACTCAGGATAGTGGTGCGGTAATCGCCCCAATTGGCAAAAAGCGCAGGCTTTGTCTCAGTTTTCACCTTCTTATGGCGGCCACTCAAGTGAAAAATGATCAGCAACAAGATGAATGACAACTCTTTCACCCTATCCGTTCGGGTGAAGCTTGCGGGCCATAAAAATAATGAAAACGCTAAAAACCCAAGTCGCCATTATTGGCGCCGGTCCTTCCGGATTGCTGCTCGGCCAACTGCTGCATAACGCTGGCATCCAGACCTTGATTCTAGAGCGCCAGCGCGCCGACTACGTGCAAGGCCGCATCCGCGCCGGGGTGCTGGAGCAAGGCATGGTCGACCTGCTGCGCGAGGCGGGCGTGAGCCGACGCATGGACGCCGAAGGCCTGGTGCATGACGGCTTTGAGTTGGCGCTCGATGGCCAACTGACCCACATCGACCTCAAGGGCTTGACCGGCGGCCAGTCGGTGATGATCTACGGCCAGACCGAGGTCACCCGCGACTTGATGGCCGCCCGCGAGGCTGCCGGCGCCGTCACGCTGTACGAAGCACACGACGTGCAGCCCCATGACCTTAAAACGGATCGGCCCTGGCTCACCTTCGAACATGCCGGCGAAACCTTTCGCCTGGACTGCGACTACATCGCCGGGTGCGACGGTTTCCACGGGGTGGCGCGCCAGTCGATTCCGCCTGAGGCGTTACAGGTGTTCGAGCGGGTCTATCCGTTCGGCTGGCTGGGCATCCTCGCCGATACGCCGCCGGTGCATGATGAACTGGTGTATGCCAAACATCCGCGTGGTTTCGCGTTGTGCAGCATGCGTTCGCCGACGCGCAGCCGTTATTACCTGCAGGTACCGGTCGATGAGCCGCTGGATGATTGGTCGGATGAGCGTTTCTGGGCCGAGCTCAAAA
This sequence comes from Pseudomonas sp. W3I7, assembly GCF_030816095.1. NCBI lineage: Bacteria > Pseudomonadati > Pseudomonadota > Gammaproteobacteria > Pseudomonadales > Pseudomonadaceae > Pseudomonas > Pseudomonas sp. W3I7. The sequence goes on along the minus strand of NZ_JAUSXP010000001.1, from coordinate 4,554,506 downwards.
CCCGCCTGCCCAGCCAGTTGGCCGAGCAACTGGTGACCGGGCCGTCGATCGAGAAAAGCATCGCGCCGCTACGCAGCTTTGTGGTGGAGCCGATGCAGTACGGGCGCCTGTTCCTGCTCGGTGACGCCGCGCATATCGTGCCGCCCACCGGTGCCAAAGGCTTGAACCTGGCGGCCAGTGATGTGAGCACGCTGTTTCGGATCATGCTCAAGGTGTACCGCGAGGGCCGCGTGGACCTGCTGGAAAAATATTCGGCCATCTGCCTGCGCCGGGTGTGGAAAGCCGAGCGGTTCTCCTGGTGGATGACCTCGATGTTGCACCAGTTCCCGCAAGCCGACGGCTTCAGCCAGCGCATTGCGCAGAGCGAGCTGGAGTATTTCATCCACTCACAGGCGGGGCGCCAGACCATCGCAGAAAATTACGTCGGGCTTCCTTACGAAGCTATCGAGTAGCCTGCTATCGTATCCGGCATTCCCGCAGGCCCTTCCTTGCCTGCGGGCCTTGCTCGAAGGTTCTGCCGTGACTCGCCTCAACCAACCCGCTCAGCCTGCTCAGCCCACTCAACCCGCTCCCGCCGTTCGCAGTGTGCTCGCCGCCTTGATGCTGGCAATCTTTCTGGGCGCGCTGGACCAGACCATTGTCGCCGTGTCGATGCCGGCGATTTCCGCGCAGTTTCATGATGTAAACCTGCTGGCCTGGGTGATCTCCGGCTACATGGTGGCGATGACCGTGGCCGTGCCGATCTACGGCAAGCTCGGCGACTTGTATGGGCGTCGGCCGATGATGTTGATCGGCATGGGTGTGTTCACCCTGGCCTCGCTGTTCTGCGGCATGGCGCAAAGCATGGAGCAGTTGGTGCTGGCGCGGATTCTCCAGGGCATCGGTGCCGGCGGGATGATCTCGGTCAGCCAGGCGATCATTGGCGACATCATCGCGCCCCGTGAGCGTGGGCGTTACCAGGGCTATTTCAGCAGCATGTACGCGGTGGCCAGTGTGGCCGGGCCGGTGCTGGGCGGGTACATGACCGAGTACCTGTCGTGGCGCTGGGTGTTTTTGATCAACCTGCCGCTGGGTGCCGGCGCCTGGTACGTGGCGCACCGCACACTGGTGGGCCTGCCGGTGCCGCAGCGCAAGCCGATCATCGATTACCTCGGCACGGTGCTGATGATCATCGGCCTGACCGCCTTGTTGCTGGGCATCACCGAAATCGGCCAGGGCCATCATTGGCGTGACGAGCAAGTGCTGGGGCTGTTGGCCTGCGCGCTGGTGGCCTTGACGGCGTTCGTGTGGCACGAACGTCGGGCGCGCGAGCCGTTGTTGCCGATGCACCTGTTCGCCAACCGCAGCGCGGTGCTGTGCTGGTGCACGATTTTCTTCACCAGCTTCCAGGCGATTTCCCTGACGGTGTTGATGCCGTTGCGTTATCAGACGGTGACCGGCTCGGGTGCCGACAGCGCCGCCTTGCACTTGCTGCCGTTGGCCATGGGCTTGCCGATGGGCGCTTATTTCGCCGGGCGCATGACCTCGGTGACCGGGCGTTATAAACCGATGATCCTCACCGGCGCATGTTTGAGCCCCTTGGCGATTCTTGGCATGGCCTACAGCGCGCCGCAGGCGGTGGCGCTCACGGCGGTGTTTATGCTGCTGTGCGGGATTGCGGCGGGCATGCAGTTTCCGACGTCCCTGGTGGGCACGCAGAACTCGGTGGAGCAGCGCGACATTGGCGTGGCCACCAGCACCACTAACCTGTTCCGTTCGTTGGGCGGGGCGGTTGGTGTGGCGTGCATGTCGGCGCTGCTGCTGGCGTTGTTGCAGGATTCCAGCTTTGCGCATTTGGCCAGTGGCGCGCTGGGGGCTGAAGGCAGTTCCGGCAACGTGTTGCTCGACGGCCTGAACGCCGCGCCGGGGCCTGCGCAGGATGCCTTGCGCGGGGAACTGGCGGTGACATTCCGGCATTTGCTGATGGTGAGTGCGGCAGTGTCGTTGCTGGGGTTGGCAGCGGCGATCGCGATGCCTGATCGTGTGCTGCGTGGTCGTGAAGACAAAGCACGTTAACTGACACAATGATGATCAAACTGTGGGAGCTGGCTTGCCTGCGATAGCGGTGTGTCAGTTTCATATAAGCAAGCTGACCCACCGTTATCGCAGGCAAGCCAGCTCCCACAATGGATGGCATTCCTACTCAGATCAGGGGCTGTAGTACCCCACCGCTACCATGAAATGCCCGGCCTTGCGCACGTACGCATGCTTGTTCTCAACCTTGTCGGTCACCGGGTTCTTCCAGCGGTACTTGTATTCCCCCTGATCCTGCTCGGCCATCAGTTTAAGAATCGGCTCGCCCACCGGCTTGCCATCCGGGTCCTTGATCTTGCGAAAGTCGGTATTGACCAGTCGCAGGTTGGTGCCGTGCGCCACATAGCGCCCGGTGTTCAGGTCGACCACAAATACATACAGATCATCCTGCAGAAAGCCGCCCTGCAATGAATTGATCGCCTTGAGCGTGCCGGCTTCGTCCTTGTTCAGTGCATTCACTGCCTTGTTGCGTAACGCCCGGGCCTGTTCCGGAGTGGCCCGTGGCAGGTAGTAACCCACCGCCAGAATGCGCTCACCCACGCGCTGATAAAACACATGCTTGTGCTCAACCTTGCCGTCGTTCCAGTTCTGCCAGCGATAGTCGGCTTGTTGGATGCCCTGGCCTTCGGGCACGGCCAGCGCCTGTTTAAATGAGGCTTGCAGGTCTGGCCCGAGCACTTCGGACACATCGCGGCCGATCAAGGCAGAGGAGGGCCCGCCGCTGGCCAAGAGCACTCCCTTGGTATCAACCACGAACACATAGCGGTCATGGTCGATAAACTCGCCTTGGCGACTGAACGCGGCGAACGCCTTGTCGCCGTTGCTTTGAAAGTAGGTGACGGCCTTTTCCAGCAACGCCTTGGCGGCCTGGGCGTCCTCTTCCTGAGTGGCCGCGTGTACCTGACTGAAACCCAACAGCAGCAGCCAGGTGAGTCGCAAGAGTCCCTTCATTATCCATCCCTCATGATTGTTGATGTGACCACAGCGTAGACGGCTCCGGCTCAAGGCGCCGCCAGCCATTGATTGACGATGCCGTCATACACCCCGGTGGCCATGCTCAGGTGCAACCACTGGTCGACGTAGCTTTTCCACGCCACATCGTCGCGGGGCAGCAAAAAGGCTTTTTCGCTGTATTGCATCTGCCGCTCGGGGTTGACCGCACACAGCCCCGGCTTCTGTTTTTGCTGGAAGCGCGCTTCGCTCGCGTCGGTGATCATCACGTCGGCCTTGCCCGCCAGCAGTTCGTCGAAAATGGTCACGTTGTCGTGCAGGCGAATTTGCGCCTTGGCCAGGTGGGCGCGGGCAAACACCTCGTTGGTGCCGCCCGCCGGCTCGATCACCCGCACCTGCGGCTGGTTGATCTGCTCAACGCTCTGGTAGCGCTGGACATCGGCGCAACGCACCAGCGGGATCTTGCCATCGACGCCGAGGGGCTGGCTGAAGAAGGCTTTTTTCTGGCGTTCCAACGACACCGAAATACCGCCCACCGCGATGTCGCAGCGCTGGGCGAGGAAATCGGGCATCAGGGTTTTCCAGGTGGTGGGCACCCACTGGATGGTGGCGTTGAGGCTCTTGGCCAGGGACTCGGCCATGGCGATATCAATGCCTTCGTAGCGCCCATCGGCACGCAACGACGTGTAGGGCTTGTAGTCGCCGGTGGTGCAGACGCTGAGGGTGCCGGTTTGCAGCACCTCGTCCAGGCGTGAATCGGCCAGGGCGTGGGTGGCCACGCTTGCCAGTAAACAGAAGGCCAGGGGAGCTTTCATGCGGTCGAATCCTTGGGGCATGCTCGGGTCGCCATTATTTCCAGCTATACGCGGGGATGACAATTGTTTAGCCAGGCCGCAACCAAACTCCGTCAACCCGCAATTGAACAACATTTGTACGCGTGTGACGCTGCCGGGCATCTACCTCACTGTGACTCTCCCATGGACGGCTCTCCCGACACTCACCTCGCGACACTGCCGTCCGCGCTGGCCTTCTGGGCCTTGTTCCACTGCCGACATGCGCGCCCACCGGATACCTTGCTCTTACGTTGATCTGCCCCATGGATGACGCGCACCTGTGCGCATCTGCCCGGCGGCGCCTGTGCGCCTGCCTGACGCAAACGTATGAGAGTTCCCATGAGTGTTTTTGCCAGCCTGCAAGAAGCCCGGTCTTTTCTTGAACAGCACCCGGACATCGAAATGTTCGAGCTGTTTATCCTCGATAACAACGGCGTACCGCGCGGCAAGTTGCTGCACCGCGATGAGCTGTTGGCGGTGTATGAAAGTGGCCGCCCGTTGCCCAGCACTATCCTGGGCCTGACGATTAATGGCGACGACGTGGAAAACTCCGGGCTGGTGTGGGAAGTCGGCGATATCGACTGTCGCGCCTACCCGGTCAGCGGCAGCTTGCAGCGCATGCCGTGGCGCCTGATCCCGACAGCCGCCGTGCAAGTCAGCATGCACCCCACCGAAGGCTTGCCGGCCACCGTGGCTGACCCTCGGCATGTGTTGGCCAAGGTTATCGACGGGCTCAAGGCCGACGGTTATTACCCGGTGATGGCGGCGGAGTTGGAGTTTTACCTGCTCGACCAGAAACCCGACAGCAACGGCCGACCGCAACCGGCACGGGATGTTGACGGCAATCGCCCGCGCTCGACCCAGGTGTACGGCCTGCGTGAGCTGGAGCAGATCGAGCCGTTCCTGGCCGACCTCTACAGCGCCTGCAAGCTGCAAGGCATTCCGGCGCGCACGGCGATTTCCGAATACGCGCCGGGCCAGGTGGAAATCACCCTGGAACATCGCGCGGATGCGTTGCAAGCCATGGACGAAGCGGTGCGCTACAAGCGCCTGGTCAAGGGCGTGGCGCATAAACACGGGATGACCGCCTGCTTTATGGCCAAGCCATTCGATGACTTGGCGGGCACCGGCATGCACATGCATGTGAGCCTGGCGGATGCCCAGGGCAATAACCTGTTTGCCAGTGAGGCCGCCGATGGCACGCCGCTGCTGCGCCAGGCGGTGGGCGGCATGCTCAGCACTTTGCTCGATTCGCTGCTGATGTTTTGCCCGAATGCCAACTCCTACCGGCGTTTCCAGACCAACAGCTATGCGCCGTTGGCGGCCACCTGGGGCGTGGATAACCGCACCGTCAGCTTGCGCGTACCGGGCGGGCCGGCTCATTCGCGGCATATCGAACACCGGATTTGCGGAGCCGACGCCAACCCATACCTGGCGGCTGCTGCCATCCTGGCGGGTATTCACCGAGGCATTCGCGAACAGCGCGACCCCGGCGCGCCGGTGGAAGGCAACGGGTACGCCCAGGCCAATGCATTGCTGCCCACCGACTGGCTGACCACCTTGCGTGCGCTGGAGGGTTCAAGCTGGGCGCGGGAAGCGTTTGGCAGTGAGTTCCTCGGCGTCTATTTGGCGGTGAAACGTGAGGAATATCGCCAGTTCATGGGGGAGGTGGGCGAGCAAGATTGGCGCTGGTACCTGCATCAGGCGTGATCCGCTGGCAGCAGATTTGGATACACCGAAGCGCTGCTTTTCTGTGGGAGCTGGCTTGCCTGCGAAGGCATCAACTCGGTGTACCTGATACACCGAGGTGTCTGCATCGCAGGCAAGCCAGCTCTCACAGTCGATCGCCGGTGTTCTATAGCCGTCACGGTTTCAACCTTTTTTTCACGTTGCAGTGGTTAAGCTGCGGATCAAGGTCGTTCACCACCGTTCCACCCACATGAGCCCGCGATGTCGCCACAACCACCATCCTCTATCGAGATTGAATTCGCCGAACGCTGTGACCGCGAGCATGCCCAGGTCTGCGGCGACACGCGTCCGCCCGCGCTGCTCAAGCGTCTGGCGGCCTGGCGTGATGAACGGTTGGTGCGCCAGGCATTGAAAGTGGCGGGCGAGCCTGGGTTGATCCTGGACTTGGCGTGTGGCTCGGGCCGGTTCTGGCCGGTGTTGGCCGAACACGTCAACCGGGTGATCCTGGCCTCGGACAATTCCCAGGCCATGCTCGACCACGCGCGCACCCATCACCCGGCGGCGCTGCTCAAGCGGGTCAAGACGTTCCAGGGCTCGGCGTTTTCCATCGGCCTGTCGGCCAACGCGGTGGACTGCATTTTCTGCCTGGAACTGTTTCGTCATGTGCCCAGCAGCGACGTGCGAATAGCGCTGTTGCGCGAATTCCACCGTGTCAGCCGCGATACAGTGATTGTCTCAGTGAACTCGCGCACGCCGGTGGAGGACGAATTCCGCCAGGCCGGGTTCAAAGTCCTTCATCACCAGGAGTTCCTGCCGGGCTCCAAGTTGTGGCGTGTCTATGTTTTGCGTAAGAGGGGATAACTCCCGCCTGTCGGACTATTCTCCATCTCTAGTCAGAGTTTTCATGATGGTGTGTGCACTGCGGATGCTCGCAAGTCCCTTTCGCGATATATACTGCGCGCCATTCTTCAAGGGAGAGCCGTGTGGCCATCGATATTCACTGGATCTGCGACAACGATAGCCTCGGCCAGCATTGCGCCGAATGGCAGCAGTTGCCATTCGTCGCCCTCGACACCGAATTCATGCGGGTCGACACCTTTTATCCCATTGCCGGGCTGATCCAGATCGGTGATGGCGTTCGCGCTTACCTGATCGACCCCCTGACCATCGACAACTGGCAACCCTTGGCCGCCTTGCTGGAGAACCCGGCGGTGATCAAGGTGGTGCATGCCTGCAGCGAAGACCTGGAAGTGCTGCTGCGCCTGACCGGCAGCCTGCCAGTGCCGTTGTTCGACACTCAATTGGCGGCGGCTTACCTGAACCTCGGTTTCTCCATGGGCTACTCGCGCCTGGTGCAGGCCGTGCTGGATATCGAACTGCCCAAGGGCGAAACCCGCTCGGACTGGCTGCAGCGACCATTGTCCGAGACGCAGGTGAGCTATGCCGCCGAAGACGCGGTGCACCTGGCCGAGGTCTATGTGCGCTTGCGCCCGCAGCTGTCGGATGACAAATACGCCTGGGTACTGGAAGACGGCGCCGAGCTGGTGGCCAACCTGCGCCGCGAAGTCGACCCGTATGAGGTGTACCGCGACGCCAAGCTGGCGTGGAAACTCTCGCGTGCCCAGCTCGCGGTATTGCGCGAACTGTGCGCCTGGCGCGAACAGCAGGCCCGCGCCCGAGACCTGCCGCGCAACCGCATCATTCGTGAGCACTCGTTGTGGCCCCTGGCCAAGTCTCAGCCGGATAACCTCGCCGCGTTGGGCAAGATCGAAGACATGCACCCGCGCACCGTGCGTCAGGATGGCCAGTTCCTGCTGGACCTGATCAAACGCGCCGCCAGCGTGTCGATGGACCAGTGGCCGCCCGCCGTGGCCGAACCGTTGCCGGTGGATGCCGCTGCGCTGATCAAGCAACTGCGCGCCCTGGGCCAGGCCGAGGCCGAGCGCCTGGAGATGGCGCCGGAACTGATGCTGCGCAAGAAAACCCTCGAAGCCCTGGTTAAAAGTGGCTACCCCGATGGGCCTTATACATTGCCAGACTCGCTGCGTGGCTGGCGCCGCGAGTTGATGGGCCAGGCGCTGCTCGACAGCCTGGCCACTGCCGGAGAACAGCCTTGAAACGTATTTGCTCCATCTATCGCAGCTTGAAAAAAGACGGGATGTACCTCTACGTGCTCAAAAGCGATGCGCTGGAGCGCGTGCCGGAGCCGTTGATGGCCGCCTTCGGCAAGGCCCATCTCGCGTTCGAGATGATACTGACGCCCGAGCGCAAGCTGTCGCGCGAGGACATCACCGTGGTCCTGGAAAACCTCGACAAACAGGGCTACCACCTGCAAATGCCGCCGGCCGAGGATGAGTACATCGAGCACTTGCCCGAAGAGCTGCTGCGCCGCAACGACCCGATGTAACCGTTCAGTGCCCTGTTCAGGGCACATTCTTTTATGGACTCGTATTCGATTGGCGGTGGCCGTAAGGAAGCGGGCGGCCGTCTGCACTGTTTTTGAAAGGTTTGAACCATGCGTGTTCTGATTGCTGAACAGGATCACCCGCTCTACGCCCAATTGCTGAGCGAAGCGGCCCCGGACGTTGAGGTGTTGACCAGCGGCGACTCGGCCCAATTGTCGCGCCTGGCCGCCGATTGCCCGGTTTGGCTGGGCCAGCCGGACCTGCTCGCCACCTTGCTGCGCCAGGGCCATAAGCCGCAATGGCTGCAATCGACCTGGGCGGGGATCACGCCGCTGCTGGCCGATGGCTTGCCGCGCGACTATCGCCTGACCCGCGCGGTCGGCATCTTTGGCCAAGTCATGGCCGAGTTTGTGCTCACCTATATGCTCGGGCATGAGCGCGAAGTGCTGGCGCGGCTGGTCAGCCAGGTCGAGCGCAAGTGGGACAACCGCATGGGCCAGAGCCTGTCGGGGCGCAAGGTACTGGTGGTTGGCACCGGCGATATCGGCCAGAGCGTGGCTGATTTTTTGCTGCCGTTTGGCGTCAAGCTCTACGGGATTGCCAGCAGCGCGCGGGAACAGGCCCCGTTTATCGAAGTGGCCGGGCTGGACCAACTCAGCCGGCTGGTGGGCGAGGTGGACTACGTGATCAACCTGCTGCCGAACACGCCTGACACCCATGATTTGTACGATGCGGCGCTGTTCAAGCAATTCAAGCCGACCGGGTTGTTTATCAACGTCGGGCGCGGCGTGGCGGTGGTCGATGCCGATTTGGTCGAGGCGCTCAAAGAAGGGCACTTGGCCGGCGCGGTGATCGACGTGTGCCGTCAGGAGCCTTTGCCGCAACGCCACCCGTTCTGGACCGCCTGGGGCTTGCTGCTGACCGGGCACAGTTCCGCGCCGACGTCGCCGGGGATGATGGTGGAGTTGTTTGTGCAGAATCTAAGGGCTTATCAGGCCAAGGAAGCGTTGCGCGGGGAAGTCAGCTTCGAAAGGGGCTATTGACCCAACACAAGGCTAATGTGGGAGTTGGGCTTATGTGGGAGCTGGCTTGCCTGCGATAGCATCACCTCGGTCTACCTGAATCACCGAGGTGCCCGCATCGCAGGCAAGCCAGCTCCCACACAAGCCAGCTCACACATTGGGTTCTGTGTACGGCTTACAGGCTGAAATCACCCTCCGACACCAGCTCGCTCAGCGGCCGACGCGGGCTTGGGGCTTCACGACCTTGCAGGTACTCCGGCAAGCTCGACTTGTCCCCCAGCTTGCCCACGGCCACAGCCGCGTGCAGCGCGTAACCTTCTGGAATCTTCAGCTCCTTGCGGGTCAGCTCCTGATCGAAACCGGCCATGCCGTGGGTATGCCAGCCGCTGAGGCTGGCTTGCAGCGCCAGGTGGCCCCAGGCCGAACCGGTGTCGAAGGTGTGCCACAGCGCCGGGGTTTCTTCAGTAGCGCCGGGGGCGATAAAGTCGGTTTTCGAGGCGATGATCACCAGGGCTGACGCGTGTTGCGCCCAACCACGGTTGAATTCATTGAGCAAACCCAGGAAACGCTCCCAGTTTGGCGTGTCGCGGCGTGCGTAGAGAAAGCGCCATGGCTGCGAGTTGTAGGCCGACGGCGCCCAGCGAGCGGCTTCGAAGAAGCTCAGTAACGTCTCTTGCGCAATGCTTTCGCCGGTAAAGGCACGGGGCGACCAGCGCTCGGTGAATTGGGTGTGGATCGGGTAATCGGCAACGCGTGTCATGGGCAGTTCCTGATCGTCAATTCGGCCTTCAAAGCTACTGCGCGCCCACTGGACTGACAAGTGTTGTTGCACCGCCAGTCGTAAGCGCTTGGCCCCGGGAGCCTTGGGCACTAGACTGGCGGCCTTTTCACCTACCGATACTGATGTAGAGCCATGGCCGCCAAAGTCGAACCTTTCTGGATACGCAAAACCCTTGAACACCTCGACCAGGAGGAGTGGGAGTCGTTGTGCGACGGCTGTGGCCTGTGCTGCCTGCAAAAGCTTGAGGATGAAGACGACAACAGCGTCTATTACACGCGCATCGCCTGCAAATTGCTTGATCTAAAAACCTGCCAGTGCAGCGACTATGCCAACCGCCGCGCCTCGGTGCCCGATTGCATCCAGCTCACGCCGGGCCAGGCTGACCAGTTCAAATGGCTGCCGCCGACCTGCGGCTATCGCCTGGTCAGCGAACGCAAGGACCTGCCGCTGTGGCACCACCTGGTGTGTGGCGACCGCGATGCCGTGCACCATGAACGCATTTCCCAGTCCGGTCGCATGCTCGCCGAAGGCAGCGTGCCCGAAGATGACTGGGAGGATTACCTGATCTTCCGCGCAGGCTGAAAAAAGGAGTGTGTATGAGGGTGGCAACCCGGCTGGCGGCATCTTTAGTGCTGCTGACACTGAGCCTGCCTGCGTGGTGCGCGAAGAAAGTCGACCTGGATTATCACGTCAAGCTGCTGCCCCAGAGTGATCAGGCCGAGGTGCGCGTGAGCCTGTCCCAGGGCTCGGCCGTGCGCAGCCTGAACTTCGACCTGGGCCGTGACGGCGACTACAGCGACTTCAAGGCCGACGGCCAATGGCAGGTCACCGGCAGTCGTGGCCTGTGGCAACCCAGCGCCGACAAGGCCAGCCTGACGTACCGCGTGCGCCTTAGCCATGCGCGCAAGCCGGGCGTGTATGAGGCACGGATGACGCCGAGCTGGGCGCTGTTTCGTGGCGAAGACCTGGTGCCGGCTGCGCGGCTCGACCAGCAGGACGGTACCGAGCTGGTGTCGCGGCTGATGTTCGAGTTACCGGCCGGCTGGAAAAGCGTCGAAACCGCCTGGCCGCGTATCGGCAAGCATACATTTCGTATCAACAATGTGTCCCGCCTGTTCGACCGGCCTACCGGCTGGATGCTCGCGGGTAACCTCGGCAGCCGTCGCGTGCGCCTGGGTGACACCGACGTCACCGTGGCCTCGCCCAAGGGCCAAGCCATGCGCCGTATGGATGTGCTGACGCTGCTGACGTTCGTGTGGCCGCAAATGGAGGCCGCACTGCCGCGCCATCCGGCCAAGCTGCTGATCGTCGGCGCCAGCGACCCGATGCGCCGTGGCGCTTTCCCGGCGCGCGATTCGATTTACCTCAACAGCCGCACGCCGCTGATCAGCGAAAACGGCAGCAGCCCATTGTTGCGTGAAGTGGTGCAAGCCATTGGCCGTTTTAACGACCACGATACCAGTGACTGGATCAGCGAAGGATTGGGCGAGTATTACGCCATTGAACTGCTGCGGCGTGCCGGCGGCATTACCGATGAGCGCTATGCGGCGATACAGACGCGGTTGGCCAAGGAAGGCAAGGGCGTGACCAGCCTGCGCGGCGATCACGTCAACGCTGCGAGCGTGGCGCGGGCGGTGCTGGTGTTGCAGGAGCTGGACCGCGAGATCCGCGTCAAGACCCACAACAAGCGCTCGCTGGATGATCTGGCGCAGGCGGTAATGCGCGCGAACAGTGTGAATACGGCGGAGTTTGTGCAGTTGGCTGAAAGTGTGATCGGCGAGTCGTCGGTGGTGCTGGACTCCAAGTTACTGCGCTGATTTCCAGTCTTGCACACAGCAAAAATGTGGGAGCGGGCTTGCTCGCGAATACGGTGTGTCAGCCAAACACATGGCGACTGACACTCCGCTTTCGCGAGCAAGCCCGCTCCCACATTTGACCGCGTTCAGTTTGATTATTTAGTGGCTTTCTCCGCCGCCACTTCAGCCTTGGTCTTCAAGTTCTTCAACTCTTCGCCCGCGCGTTCGATCTTGGTACGCACGCTGTTCATTTCCTGGCGGCCTTGCTCCAGCTTGTCCTTGAGCGAGCTGTGCCCGGTCACGCCGCGCACCAGCGCCACGCCACCAATCGCCACCTGGATCAGCCCGAAGATGCCGCCACGGCGCAGGCCTTTGCCGACCATCATCACACCGCCGGCCACCGAAAGAATGCGTTCCGACCCGTGCACGTTTTGCGTACTTTTGGGGGCTGGTTGCAGGTGTTCGATGATAGGTCGCAGGGTTTTGCTGTCGCTCATGGTGTGTCTCCAACAAAGGCAAGTGTAAGTAGCTGACTGTTTGCAGGTGGCGGATGTTCCCGAAATATCAGTACTTGGGGCCCGAGCGGGTGTTGTTGCCCTTGGCCAGACGGTCGTAGAGCACCACATTGACGGTGGCGGCCAGGTTCATGCAGCCGGTGGTCGGGATGTACACCACGTCTTCACACCAGTCGCGGATCTCTTTGTCCAGCGAGCCGTCTTCGGGGCCGAAGATGTACAGCGCGCGGTCGGGGTGCGTGTACTCGGGCAGCGGGCGGGCGCCTTCGACCAGCTCCACGGCGACCGGGATACAGCCCAGCGGCAGGATCTTTTTCAGGTCATCGATGCCGATCAACGGAATGTCGTGGTGGACCTTCTTGGTGTCGGTGATGAAGTCCCGGGCGCGCTCGTAACGCACGCCGGTGTAAAACACCGAGGCCACGCCGTAGCAGCCGGCGGCGCGCATCACCGAGCCGACGTTTTCGGGGGATTTGGGGTTATACAGACCGATGCAGCTGTAGCGTTTATTGCCCACGGGGAAGGGTGCCTTGGAGGAAAACCGCGATTATACGGCCTTGGCGGCATGTGTTGCTTGGGCGATCGCTATCGCGGGCAAGCCCGGCTCCCACACTTGGAATGCATTCCCCTGTGGGAGCTGGCTTGCCTGCGATGAGGCCCGCACAGACAAAGAAGGGCTTCAGTCGTCCTTCTTCATCAACCCCGCCAACGCCGCAAACGGGTTGTGCGTGGCCTTGGCAATCGTCGGGCTGCTGGTGGAACCTTCGCCGAAGTACTGCTGGTCGGTGTAGCGCGAGTGTTCGTTGTCGTGGCAGTACAGGCACAGCAACTCCCAGTTGGAACCGTCCTGGGGGTTGTCATCATGATTGTGGTTGCGATGGTGTACGGTCAGTTCGCTCAAGCGTTTGCCGGCAAACTCACGGGCGCAGCGGCCGCACACGTGCGGGTACATCTTCAAGGCTTTGTCGCGGTAGCCCATTTCCCGGTCGCGCTGGGCATCGGCGAGGATGCGGTCCAGCTTGGCGGTGTGGGAGGGCGGGTTGGTCGAGCTCATCATGGCTCCTGGCTATTTGGGGGTTCACGGATAGGGTTGATTCTAGCCGCTCGCGCGGCAAATGACCGCTGGCTTTTTCAGCTGCGGTACAGCCGGGCTTTAGCGAACGTTTGTAGTATCGGCACATTCACTTCACAAGGACCTGACACCTATGCGTGTGTACACATGGACCGCAGCCCTGCTGCTCAGCGTGCTGGCCGCTCAAGCCCAGGCGTTCTCCACACCCAGGCCCGGCCAGGTGATCGAGGTGGCCCTCGAGCAACTGCACCCGACCCAGGCCGTGGTGGGCTTTGACCAGATCTACTACAGCCTGGGGCTGTTCGCCGACAAACCGGCCAAGGTGTTCGACGAATACTGCGAAACCAACGGCCAGGGCGCCGCCGACAACGTGCCGAAGAAAGCCGACCTGCACCAACCCGACAGCTTCACCTGCAAGGACCCGGTGGGCGCCCACCCCGACGACATGAAAACCGTGGTGGTCGGCCCCGGCGGCCAGTTGTACCTGACCGACGGTCACCACAGTTTCACCACCTTGTGGGAAGTGCCCGGCGGCGGCCCGCAGTTGAAAATGTGGGTCAAGGTAACTGATGACTTCAGCAACAGCGCCGACATGAATACCTTCTGGCAGCGTATGGAGGCGGCCCGCAAGGTCTGGCTCAAGGACAATCAGGGCCAGACCCTGCCGCCGCAGCAACTGCCCGCGCACCTGGGCTTCAAGAACCTGCAGGACGACACCTTTCGCAGCCTGGTGTATTTCACCCGCAAGGCCGCCTACGGCAAGCCGGACGATGGCGCGATTGCGCCGGAATTCCTGGAGTTCTACTGGGGCAACTGGCTGCGTACGCAGATTGATTTGAAGGCGTACAACTTGAACAAAAAGGGCGGCTATAAGGACGCGATTGAGGCGGTTGCCAAACGCATGGTCAGCCTGGCGCCGGGTTCACAGGTGGGGAGCAGCGGTTTCACCGCCAGGCAACTGGGCGGTATGACCCAACTGGACCAGGGCGAGCTGGACAAGACCTTCGAGAAAAAAGTGCCGTATGTGATCGATTACCGAAAATCCAAAGGCTGATAAAAGGCCAAAACTTGGGAGCTGGCTGGTGTGGGAGCTGGCTTGCCTGCGATGCCGGCACCTCGGTGATTCAGGTAGACCGCGGTGATGCAATCGCAGGCAAGCCAGCTCCCACACAAGCCCGCTCCCACATTTGGATCTATGGCATTTGTGGGTTTGCCTCAGCCCTTAAGCTTCTCGGCAATCCAGATGGTATGCCGGGTGCCCTTGCTGCCATGGGCAAACACTTGCACTTCCTCGGCCTTGAACCCGGCTTTGCGCAGTTTGTCGCTGAACAGCTTGTCGGCGCTGGCTGACCATACCGCCAGCACGCCTTTAGGCCGCAGCGCCTTGGCACACGCGGCCAGGCCACCGGCCGAATACAGCCAGCTGTTGGCCTTTTGCGTCAGGCCTTCAGGGCCGTTGTCCACATCCAGCATGATCGCGTCAAAGCCCTGGGGCTCGGCCTGCAGCACCTTGGCCACGTCTTCCAGGCGGATCACCGTGCGTGGGTCCAGCAGCGGACGGCCGGATTTTTCCCCCAGCGGGCCACGGTTCCATTCCACGACGCCGGGCACCAATTCCGCCACCACCACTTCGGCGCTTTTGCCCAAATGCTTGAGTGCCGAGGCCAGGGTAAAGCCCATGCCCAGGCCGCCGATCAATACCCGCGAACCCGGCCGGCCGGCGACTTTACGGCACGGAATCTCCGCCAGCGCGTCTTCGGAGCCATGCATGCGCGTGTTCATCAACTGGCCGCCGTCACCGCCCTGGATCTTGATGACAAAATCCTCGCCGTATTCGAACAGGCACAAGGCACCGCCGTTGTCGGGGATCGGGGTGGTGTCGAGCAGAACGAAACGTTTCATGGAAATCTCATTGGGAAGGGCATTCTTGCGCGGTTGGGAGTAGCCTTACGACATTCCGGTCAGGCCATGGAGCCATCGATGAAGTGCAGCATTCTAACGGTCATTGCGTTAAGCGCGCTCACATTGGGTGCGGCGCAGGCGCAAGAGGCGCAAACCGTGCCGGTGGCGCCTGCGCCAACACCCGGTGCACCGGGCACACCGACGCCCACCTTGTACCCGCAAGTCACCCCGCCTGTGGCGCCTAAAGCCTCCGCCAATGGTTCGCCCGCGCTGGTGCCGATTGTGTTGCCCACGCCGCCCAAGGATCAGACGGTGCCCGGCCTGCTGCAAAATGACAGCAAGCCGAAGACGCCCGGCGGTTAAAATGGCTGGGACAGTAATTGCCCGTCGGCCATGCGCAGGCGCTTGGACAAGGCAATCGCAATCGCGCGAATGATCTTGGCCGCCACCCTGGGGGCTTCGTTGAGCATTTTTTCCAGCGCATCTTTGCCCAGGTTCAACAGCACGCAATCACTGGCGGCCACGCAACTGGCGGAGCGCCGCTCGCCGTCAAGCACCGCCATCTCGCCAAACGCCCGGCCACTGCGCAGGGTGGCGATGGTCAGGCGCTGGCCGCTGTGATTGGTTTTCTGCACGGCCACCTGGCCGCTGTGCAGGATGCACATGAAGGTGCCGGCATCGCCCTCGAGGAAAATCACCTCGTCGCGGGCGATGCTGCTGATGTTGAAGTAGCCGGCGGCCACGTGAAAATCTTCCGGCAACAGCGGGTCGAACAGGCCGCAATCCATGAGCATGTCGCGAATTTCGTTGTTCATCAGAGTCGGTAGTGGCATAGCTGCAATCTTGGTCCATCAATCAAGTCGGGCGGTCTTGTGTTCAGACAGGACCGCCTTGCTAAGTTCCTTAAACGAGGCCCAGGGCCTTGAAGACAAAGCCATATTCGAGCGCTACGTCACGTAATCCCTGATAACGCCCGCCTCATCCCGCCATGGCCGGCACCGAGCTCGGTCTTGAGCAGCAACAGGTTGGGGTCGGTTTTGGTCTCGCGCAATTTGGCTACCCATTTGGCCGCTTCCCAATACTGCACGCGGCTGTCGTTGTAACCGGCAATCACCAGCATGTGCGGGTAAGCCTGGGCCTGGACGTTTTCATAGGGGGCGTAGGCCTTGATGCGTTCGTACACCTCAGGCTCTTGCGGGTTACCCCACTCGTCGTATTCGGTGATGGTCAGCGGCAGTTCCGGGTCGAGCATGGTGTTGAGCACGTCGACGAACGGCACTTCGGCAATCGCCGCCTGGAACAGCTCCGGGCGTTGATTGAGCACCGCGCCGATCAACAGGCCGCCGGCGCTGCCGCCGCTGATAGCCAGCTGCTTGGAGCTGGTCAGCCCTTCGGCGATCAAGTGCTCGGCGCAGGCGATAAAGTCGCTGAAGGTGTTCTGTTTATGCTCCTGCTTGCCGTTGCGATACCAGGCTTCGCCCAGTTCGCCGCCGCCGCGTACATGCGCGATGGCAAATGCCACGCCGCGCTCCAGCAGGCTCAGGCGCGCATGGGAGAACCACGGGTCGAGGCTTGAACCGTAGGCGCCGTAGCCATAGAGGTACAGCGGTGTGGGTTTGCCCAGCTGATCACGCTTGACCACCAGGCTGATCGGCACCTGGGTGCCGTCTGCAGACGTCGCCCACAGCCGTTGGCTGATGTAATCGTCGGCGTTGAACACGCCGAGTACCGGGGTTTCCTTGAGCACCACCTGCGCGCCGCTGGCCAGTTCAAGCTGGCGCACCTGGGCCGGACGGTTCAGGGCTTCATAACGCAGGCGGATCTTGTCGCTGGCAAATTCCAGGCTGTTTTGCACGTAAAGGCTGTAGGCGGCGTCAGGCAATTCCACGCGATAGGCGCTCGAACCCTGCGGGTGCACCTCGATCACCGGCAGGCCGCCGATACGCAGGCTCAAGGTCATGGCGCTGGCATTGAGGGTCACGCCGTCGAGCATCACGTCATCGCTGTGGGGGATCAGGTTCTGCCATTGATCCTCAGTCGGCACACTGCCGGTGTCGGTGGCGACGAACAGCGCATAGTTGATACCGTCACGGTTGCTGCGGATAAACCAGGTCCATTTATCATCCAGCATGCCGTGGTCGACATCGTATTCATGGTCTTCGACCCGTGGCGCCAGGCAGGTGAAAGCCTGCTGTGGCTGGTCGGCGTCCAACGCCCAGATTTCGCTGGTGGTCTTGCTGCCCAGAGCCAGCAGCAACTGGCGCTCGGAGCTGGAACGGTAGCAATGCAGGAAGAACCGCCCGTCGGGCTCGTGGAACACTTCCTGCGCCGCCGTGCCATCCAGGCGGTAGCGGTAAAGCTTGTGCGGGCGGTGGGTGTCGTCCAGTTCGCCGAAGAACAGCGTCAGGCTGTCGTTGGCCCAGGTCATGCTGCCGTCGCAGTCTTCAAACTCCAGTTCGCTGACCTTGCCGGTGGCTAATTCCTTCACGTACAGGGTGTAAATCTCTTCACCACTGGTGTCGAGGCTGTAGGCCAGGCGCTGGTGGTCGGGGCTGATGCTGAACGCACCGAGGGAGAAAAAGCCGCCATTGGCCAGCACGTTCGGGTCCAGCAGCAGTTCTTCGCTGCTTTCGTCCACCGTGTTGCTGTCATCCGCCGGGCGACGGCAGCGGTAGTGGCGGGCGTATTCATCACCGGCGGTGGTGCGCGTGTAATACAGGTACGGGCCCCATGGCGAAGGCAACGACAGGTCGGTTTCCAGGATGCGGCCCTTGATCTCTTCGAACAGGCTTTCACGCAGGGCTTGCTGGTCGGCGAGCTGGCCTTCCTGCCAGGCGTTTTCGGCTTTGAGGTAGTCGAGCACTTCAGGTGTGTCACGTTCCTGCAACCAGGCGTACGGGTCTGGGCCTTGGGCCTTGCGGGCGATCGGGGCGGTCGATATAGGCATGGATCACTCTCTGTCTGGCGGATGGTGGCAGGCATTGCAGCCGAGACACGCAAAAGCCGTTATCATAGCCGCCTCTTTGCCAGCCTTGCCATGGACACCATGACCGAGAACGACTATCTGACCGCTTGGGGCCTTTACGCCTTCGCCGCTTTGGGCTGCCTGTTGGTGTGGTGGCGCATGACCCGCTGGATCTGGCGCTGGCTGCGCGAGCCGCTGCAATTGCTGATGGCGGTGTTGTTGTTCAGCCCGACCATCGTCGACCCGGTCAAGACCCAGTTTGCGCCAGCCGTGGCCATCACCGCCCTGGACCTGGTGCTGCATGTGGGCAATAACGCCTGGCGGGCCATCTCCGACCTGTTCATGTACACCATGATCGCGTTTGGCGTGTATATCGTGTTCGTGCTGATCCGCTGGCCCATCGAGCGCGCCGCCAACGCCCGCCGTGAACGCAAGGCCGCTGCCGATGCCGCCCTGGCCGCCGAACCGGTAGACGAAGACGACGAACCTTTCCGTCGCCCGGCCCCTGCCGGCAATCTGCGGGTTGAGCCGCGCCTTTAACGTTGTAAGCCCTGCAGCGAGAGCCTTGGCATGTGTGAATTATTGGGCATGAGTGCCAACGTCCCCACCGATATCGTGTTCAGCTTTACCGGGCTGATGCAGCGCGGCGGGCGTACCGGCCCCCACCGCGACGGTTGGGGCATCGCGTTTTACGAAGGCCGTGGCCTGCGGCTGTTCCAGGACCCGGCCGCGAGCAGCGAGTCCGAGGTTGCACTGCTGGTGCAGCGTTATCCAATCAAAAGTGAAGTGGTGATCGGCCATATCCGCCAGGCCAATGTGGGCAAGGTGAGCCTGGCCAACACGCACCCATTCGTGCGCGAACTGTGGGGCCGTAACTGGTGCTTTGCGCATAACGGCCAGCTGGCCGACTTTAACCCGCGCGCCACGTTCTACCGGCCAGTTGGCGATACCGACAGCGAAGCGGCGTTCTGCGACTTGCTCAACCGCGTGCGCGAAGCCTTCCCGGAGCCGGTGGAAATCGAGCAAGTGCTGCCGGACCTGATCGCCGCCTGCGCCGAGTACCGCAGCAAAGGCGTGTTCAACTGCCTGCTCAGCGACGGTGACTGGCTGTTTTGCTATTGCTCGACCAAACTGGCACAGATCACCCGGCGCGCACCGTTTGGCCCGGCGCGCTTGAAAGATGTCGACGTGATCGTCGATTTTCAGGCCGAAACCACGCCCAATGACGTGGTCACGGTGATCGCCACTGAACCCTTGACCGACAATGAAAACTGGACCCGCTACGAACCGGGCCAATGGAGCCTGTGGCGACGTGGTGAATGCGTCAGCCAAGGCGTTACCGAGTAAGGATATCGACCATGTTGCTCAGTTATCTGCGGTTGGTGCTGTTTGCCATTGGCTTGTTGGTCGGCGTGCAAGTGCCGGGGTTTATCAACGACTACGCCAAGCGCGTCGAAGCCCATTTGATCGAAGCCCAGACTGGCCTGCGCGGCTTTGATGCCACGGCGCAGCAGTTCTTCAATGGCGACTTGCAGGCGTTGGTGGCCCATTACCGCGCCAGTGATGACCCGGTGTTTCGCAGCGATGCCAACAGCCTGGGCACTTTGCTCGATCGTCAGGTGGCGTTGGACAAGCAGTTCCAGGCCATGCAAGGCCCCTGGTACATCCGCGCACTGCAAGTGGCGGTGGCTGCCGACCCGGATATCCGCCTGGAAACCTGGAATGGCTACAGCTACCAGATCCTGCTGACGCCTGAGGCAATGGGCTGGGGCTTGGGCGGGGCGATGCTGTTGTCGTTCGGCCTCGAATGCCTGTACCGCCTGATCGACTGGGTGGTGTTGGGCGGCAAGCGCCTGCGCCAGAGCCGGCCGATCGAAGAGCGCGACCTTAAAGGCCTCTAAAGGCCTGTGGGAGCTGGCAAGCCAGCTCCCACCTGTTTAATCCGGTTTCGCCAGCAGCATCCGGTTTTCACCCACTTCCTCGGCATACCGCGCCACCACCTTCTGGCACAACCCGACAATCTCCTCCACCAACTCCACCCCCACGCGCCACGACACCACCACCTGCAAATTCGGCAGGCGTTGCGCCATGGGCAGCATCACCAATTCCCCTCGAGCCAATTCTTCCATCACCAGCACCGGCGGTAACGCGCCAATCCCGAAACCATCGCGCAGCAAGCGGGTAATCGCCGACACCGAGTTCACGCAGTTCATGCGTGGCGAGGCCACCCCGTTGGCCTGCATCAGGCTCAGCACATCCTGGTGCGGGTGGGAGTTTTTCGAGTAGGTGATGATGCGCTCCTGGGCCAGTTCGGCGAGGGAGGCGTAGTCACGGTTGTAGATAGACTGGCTGGCGACGATCCAGGCCATGGGATGGCTGGCCAGCTCCAGGCTGCGCACGGTTTCCAGGCGCAGCAGGTCGGTTTGCAGGATCAGGTCGAGGAAGCCTTTTTGCAGTTGATCGCTGAGGTTTAACGCGGTATCGGCGACCAGTTCGATTTCTACTCGCGGGAAGTGCTCCATCAATTGCGCCACCAACTGGCTCAGCCAGGTGTGGATCACCGTGTCCATGGCGCCGATGCGGATGCGCCCCACCTTGCTGCTGGTGGTCTCCAGGGACTGCTTCAAACCCTGCATGGTGACCATCATCTGCTCGGCATAATCGAGCACCTTCAAGCCTTCCGGGGTCAGGCTCACGCCGCGTGAGTCGCGCAGAAACAGCTTCACACCCAACTCGCTTTCGAGCACGGCGATGCGGCTGGAAATCGAGGCCTGGGTGGTGAACAGCTTCTCGGCGGTCAGGCGAAAGCTTTTGAGCTTGGCCACCCAGACGAAGGTTTCGAGGAACTTCAAATTCATGGGATCAACTTTTCTTATGCTTGGATCGGTTTTTATTAGTTGGACGCCGCACCCGGCAAACGCCAAAAATCGAGGCATTCCACGATAAGCGCCGTTAGGGTGTCAGGACAAGTTGCGAGTTCTGCGTAAAAAATCCCACACTACAAAAAATACAAAGCCTACAGGAGCAACCACCGTGAGCCGTCTGCTTTTGAATTGCGATATTGGCGAAAGCTTTGGCAACTGGACCCTGGGTCTGGACGCCGAGGTCATGCCGTTCATCGATTGCGCCAACGTGGCCTGTGGCTTTCATGCCGGCGACCCCAGCATCATGCGCCAGACCGTCAGCCTGGCCCTCAAGCACGCTGTGCAGATCGGCGCGCACCCGGCCTACCAGGACCTGCAAGGGTTCGGCCGCCGCTCCATGGCCTATACGCCGCAGGAAATCCAGGACCTGATGCACTACCAGATCGGTGCCCTTGAGGGCATCTGCCGTGCGCAGGGTACCCGCGTCAGCTATGTCAAACCCCACGGCGCGCTGTACAACGACATGATGGCCAAGCCGGCGCAACTGCGTGCGGTGATGCAGGCTGTGGCCGCGTATGGCGACTTGCCCCTGATGTTGCTGGCCAAAAGCGACAACAGCGAGGCCCAGGCACTGGGCGATGAGTTCGGCCTGACACTGTGGTTCGAAGCCTTCGCTGATCGCGCCTATGACCCCAAGGGCCATCTGGTTTCGCGCCAGTTGCCGGGTGCGGTCCATCACGACGCCGACACCATCGTGCAGCAAGCCCTGACCATTTCCCGTGGGCAAGCCCTGACGGCCAGCGACGGCAGCGCCCTGGTGTTGCAGGCCAACACCCTGTGCGTACACGGCGATAACGCCAGCTCGATCGCCGCTGTGCAGCGCATCCGCGAGGCGTTGAAGCCAGCATGAAGCCGCGCATCGAAGTGGTGGCCATCGACTGCCTGATGGTGCGTCTGTTTGAGGTGATTGCCGAAGCCAACATGCCGTGGATGCTTGCCGCGACCCAGCGCCTGCGCGAAGGTTTTGGCGCCGCGCTGGTGGATCTGGTGCCGTCCTACACCACCTTGATGGTGCATTACGACCTGACTGCGCTGAGCCCCGCTCAAGCGCGGGAACTGATCGATCAGGCGCTGACCGACTTGCAACCCCAGGCGCAAGGCAGCGGCCAGTGCCACGTGTTGCCGGTGTGGTACGACCTGAGTGTCGGCCCGGAACTGACCTTGCTCAGCCAGCGCAGCGGGTTGTCGGTTGAGGACGTGATCCAGCGCCACAGTGCCCACGAATACCAAGTATTTGCCCTCGGCTTCGCGCCCGGCTTTGCCTTTATGGGGTTGGTGGATGAAATCCTCGCCACGCCTCGCCTCAACACACCGCGTAAACGTGTGGCGGCCGGCAGTGTCGGGATTGCCGAGCGGCAAACCGCCGCCTACCCGGTGGTGTCGCCGGGCGGCTGGAACCTGATCGGCCGCACCCCGACCAAACTGTTCGACCGTGAGCGTGACGGCTACAGCCTGATGCAACCGGGCGATACGGTGCGTTTCGAAGCGGTCGGCCACGCCGAATTCATCCATTTGGGTGGCGATGACACGCCGTTGGAGGCGCGGGCATGAGCCGCTTGTTGATCGAGGCCAGCACGCCGCTGTGCCTGTTGCAGGACGCCGGGCGCTTTGGCGTGCGCCACCTGGGCGTGACCCAGGGCGGTGCGCTGGATTGGGTGTCGATGTCCTGGGCCAATTGGCTGCTGGGCAATGCGCTGGATGCACCGGTGGTGGAAATCACCTTGGGCGGGTTTACCGTGCAGGCCGAAGACTATTGTTTGCTGGCATTGGCCGGGGCGGATTTGGGCGCCTATATCGACGAACGCGCCATCAGCCCTGGGCGCAGTTTTATCCTGCAAAAGGGCCAGCGTCTGCGCTTTACCCAGCCGTTCAGCGGTGCGCGAGCTTACCTGGCGGCGCCCGGCGGGTTTGATGCGCCGGCTGTGCTGGGCAGTTGCGCCACGGTGGTACGTGAGGAATTGGGTGGGCTGGACGGTTTCGGCAAGGCCTTGGCCGAAGGCGGGCGGTTGGTTTATTCCGGTACGGGCGGCGCGATGAACGTGCTGAGCACGCCTGATCTGCCGGCAAAAGCGCCGCTGGAGGTGATTGTCGGCGCGCAGATCGGCCAGTTCAGCGGGCAGAGCCTGTTCGATGCATTCAATACCGACTGGTCGCTGGACAGCCGCGCCGATCGCATGGGCATGCGTTTGCTGGGCACGCCGTTGCAGTACCAGGGGCCGTCGTTGATTTCTGAAGGGATTGCGCTGGGCGCGATTCAGGTGCCGCCGGATGGGCAGCCGATTGTGTTGCTCAATGATCGGCAGACGATTGGCGGTTATCCGCGTTTGGGCGCACTGACGCCGTTGGCATTGGCGCGGTTGGCGCAGTGTTTGCCGGGGGAGAAGGTGAGGTTGGCGCCGGTGGTGCAGGAGACCGCGCATCGGCAGCACATCGAGTTTTTGCAGCGGTTTGGGAATTGCTGAAAGCATCGCAGGCAAGCCAGCTCCCACAGGGGGAATGCATTTCAACTTTGGAATGCATTCAAAATGTGGGAGCTGGCTTGCCTGCGATAGCGTCAGTGAATACACCGCTTATTTAGACAGAAAACGCATGCCTTCTTCCAACCCACGCAACGTCAGCGGATACATCTGATCCTCCACCAACTCGCGCACAATCGCCGTCGACGCCGTATAGCCCCAGGTGTCTTTCGGGTAGGGGTTAATCCAGATCAGCTTCTTGTACTTGGCCATGAAGCGCTGCATCCACACATACCCAGGCTCTTCGTTCCAGTGCTCGACACTGCCGCCGGCCTGGGTGATTTCATACGGCGCCATCGACGCATCGCCGATAAAGATCACTTTGTAGTCGGCGCCGTATTTGTGCAGCAGATCCTGGGTCGAGGTGCGCTCCGAAGTGCGGCGCTGGTTGTTCTTCCACACCGACTCGTACACGAAGTTGTGGAAGTAGAAGTACTCCAGGTGCTTGAACTCGGTTTTGCACGCCGAAAACAGCTCTTCGCAAATCTTCACGTGAGCGTCCATCGAACCGCCGATATCGAACAGCAGCAACAGCTTGATGGTGTTGCGCCGCTCCGGGCGCATCTGGATATTCAGCAAGCCGGCATCCCGCGCCGTGTGGTCGATGGTGCCGTCGATATCCAGCTCTTCAGCCGCACCCTGGCGCGCAAACTTGCGCAGGCGGCGCAGGGCGATCTTGATGTTGCGCGTGCCCAGTTCCACCTGGTCGTCGAGGTTCTTGTACTCGCGCTGGTCCCAGACCTTTACGGCTTTGCCCTGGCGTTTGCCGGCATCGCCAACCCGAATACCCTCCGGGTTGTAGCCACCGGAGCCAAACGGGCTGGTGCCGCCGGTGCCGATCCATTTATTACCGCCGGCGTGGCGTTCTTTCTGTTCTTCCAGGCGTTTCTTGAACTCTTCGATCAACTTGTCCAGGCCGCCAAGGGACTGGATCTGCGCGCGTTCCTCATCGGTCAGCGAGCGTTCGAATTCCTTGCGCAGCCATTCTTCAGGGATCAACGCCTGCAAGTGGTCGTCGAGCTTTTCCAGCCCATTGAAATAGGCGCCGAACGCACGGTCGAACTTGTCGAAATGCCGTTCGTCCTTGACCAGGATCGCGCGGGCCAAGTAGTAAAACTCGTCCATGTCGGCAAAAACCACGCGTTGTTTAAGCGCGTTGATCAGGTCCAGCAGCTCGCGCACCGACACCGGCACCTTGGCGGCGCGCATCTCATTGAACAGGTTGAGCAGCATCAGCGATTACCGCGACGGCTCATGAACGCCAGACGCTCCAGCAACTGCACGTCTTGCTCGTTCTTGACCAGAGCACCGGCCAGCGGCGGAATGGCTTTGGTCGGGTCGCGTTCGCGCAGCACGGCTTCGCCGATGTTGTCGGCCATCAACAGCTTGAGCCAGTCGACCAGTTCGGAGGTGGACGGCTTTTTCTTCAGGCCCGGCACTTTGCGCACGTCGAAGAACACGTCCAGCGCTTCGCTGACCAAGTCTTTCTTGATGTCGGGGTAGTGCACGTCGACGATTTTTTGCAGGGTGCTGCGATCGGGGAAGGCGATGTAGTGGAAGAAGCAGCGGCGCAGGAAGGCGTCCGGCAGCTCTTTTTCGTTGTTGGAAGTAATGATGATGATCGGGCGTTTCTTCGCCTTGATGGTCTCGTCGATTTCATAGACGTAGAACTCCATCTTGTCGAGTTCCTGCAGCAGGTCGTTAGGGAACTCGATGTCGGCCTTGTCGATTTCATCGATCAGCAGAATCACGCGCTCCTCGGCCTCGAAGGCTTCCCAGAGCTTGCCCTTTTTCAGGTAGTTGCGCACATCGTGGACTTTCTCATTGCCCAGCTGCGAGTCGCGCAGGCGGCTGACCGCGTCGTACTCATACAGGCCCTGATGCGCCTTGGTGGTCGACTTGATGTGCCAGGTGATCAGCTTGGCGCCGAAGGACTCGGCCAATTGTTCGGCAAGCATGGTCTTGCCGGTGCCCGGTTCGCCCTTGACCAGCAACGGCCGCTCCAGGGTGATGGCGGCGTTGACGGCCAGTTTCAGGTCATCGGTAGCCACATAGGCCTGGGTGCCTTCGAACTTCATCGGTCATTCCTCGAATTCATCAATGCCCGGACTATACCGCGCAGCCCCGGCGACTGTGAACGCAGACGGGTTATTCAGTCTCTGAATGGCCGGTCACATTGCAGTCCGACGGGCGGGGTATGCTGATGCTTATGTGGGAGCTGGCTCCCATATGAGCCAGGCCCCAGGGTTAATTGGCGGAAGGCTTGGGTTGTTCATACCGAGCGTTGAACGCCTGGATAAAACCATTGCGTAAAATCGCCAAAAACGCCGAGAACGCGCTGATATCTTGCTGGTGTACGCTGCCACTGAGTTCCACGCGGGTGGCAAACTGGTTTTTGTTCTGGTTCTTCAGCACGGTTTCGCTGGCGCCGACCACGGCTTCCCAGATCGAGCGGAAGATATTTTTATCTTTGTTTTCAACATCCTGCTTCCAGTCAAAGACTTCCACATCGCGCAACAGTGGCTTGATGTAGCCGTTCAACTGGCCTTTATCGGCCTGGGCCTCGATCACCACGTCGCCGGTACCGGCCTTGAAGTCGAATTTGCCGTAGGCCGAGGCGAAGTCGTTGAGGCGTTTGAGCTGGATGTCCTTGGCGCGAAAGCGGAATTCGAAATCTTCAAAGTTGCTCAGCGGGTCGAACGCTGCGGTGGCTTCCAATGGCGCCTGGCCGAGCAACTGCGCCTTGCCTTCGAAGGTAGCGTCGCGCTTGCCTTTAAGGTCGACCACGTTGGTGAGGTTGTAGAAACTGGCGTTGACCCCGGTGGCGTACATGTTCACCGCCGGCTTGGAGTTGAAGTTGTGGAAGGCGATCTTGCCGTCCTGAATGCGCACTTCATTGAGGGTGATCGGCAACAGCTTGCCCAGTTGCTCGCGCCAGTCGGTGCCTTTACCGGTCTGTGACGCCTGCTGGTTGCCGCCATCGACGAAGTTCAGCTCTGGCTGGAAGAACTGCACCTCGGCCACCACGGCGTGGTCGTACCACAGCGAATGCCAGCTCACCGAGAGGTCGATCAACGGCGCCTTGACGAACGGTACCGGCACCTTGCCGTCGACCTTGACGATCTGCAGGCCGTTGATCTTATAGGCGCCGCGCCACAGCGCCACGTCTACATCGGTGACCTGGCCACGGTAGTCACCCATGTCGGCCAGCTTGTCGTTCAGGTAATTGCGCACCAGATAAGGCAGGGCCAGGTCCAGGGCGATCAGTGCTACCACCAGTACGGCGACGATCCATAGCAGCCCACTGTAGCGACGTTTCATGTCATTACTCTCCAACGGTATAGGCGATGGACCGCACGCGCGGGCGCAACGTTCCTCTGACTGGACGCCTAAAGGCCGCAGGCATACCCTTGGGGCCTTCTTGAATTTGCCTTAAGGACCCGTCATGAGCCGTATCTTTGCCGACAACGCGCACTCCATCGGTAACACGCCCCTGGTGCAGATCAACCGCATTGCGCCGCGTGGCGTGACCATCCTGGCCAAGATCGAGGGGCGTAACCCGGGTTATTCGGTGAAATGCCGCATTGGCGCCAACATGATCTGGGACGCCGAAAGCACCGGCAAACTCAAGCCGGGCATGACCATTGTCGAACCGACCTCCGGCAACACCGGCATCGGCCTGGCGTTTGTCGCCGCCGCCCGTGGCTACAAGCTGCTGCTGACCATGCCGGCCTCCATGAGCATCGAGCGCCGTAAAGTGCTCAAGGCCCTGGGCGCCGAGCTGGTGCTGACTGAGCCGGCCAAGGGCATGAAAGGCGCTATCGACAAGGCTGGCGAAATTGTCGCCGGCGACCCGGCCACCTACTTTATGCCGGCCCAGTTCGAAAACCCGGCCAACCCGGCAATTCACGAGAAAACCACCGGCCCGGAAATCTGGAACGACACCGATGGCGCGGTGGACGTGCTGGTGGCGGGCGTGGGCACTGGCGGCACCATTACCGGGGTTTCGCGCTATATCAAGAACATTGCCGGCAAGCCGATTCTGTCGGTGGCGGTTGAGCCGATGGTATCGCCGGTGATCACCCAGGCGCTGGCCGGTGAAGAGATCAAGCCGAGCCCGCATAAAATCCAGGGCATCGGCGCCGGGTTTGTGCCGAAGAACCTCGACCTGTCGATGGTTGACCGCGTGGAGCTGGTGACCGACGACGAATCCAAGGCCATGGCCCTGCGCCTGATGCAGGAAGAGGGAATTCTGTGCGGTATCTCCTGCGGCGCCGCCATGGCCGTGGCCGTGCGTCTGGCCGAGAAGCCGGAAATGCAGGGCAAGACTATCGTGGTGATCCTGCCGGACTCCGGCGAGCGCTACCTGTCGAGCATGTTGTTCAGCGATTTGTTTACCGAGCAAGAAACCCAGGCGTGAGGCTCACCTGTGGCGAGGGAGCTTGCTCCCGCTGGGTCGCGAAGCGGCCCTAAAAAACGGGAGCGCTACGCACTCCAACGGGAGCAAGCTCCCTCGCCACAAGGTTGATGTATATCAGCCGGTCGGCCTGGGCCTTCTGCATAATGGTCCAAGTGTTTATCATGGCCGGCTGCTACGTCTGGTTTCCCGTTGACGGGAGGTTGCTGGCCAGGCGCTTATTTTCAGGAGTTGCTGCATGACCTTTTCTTTGGCCGCCAAACTGTCGGTGCTGGCGTTGTTTATCGGCAGCATTCTGTATGTGCACTTGCGCGGCAAGGCGCGTTTGCCGGTGTTGCGCCAGTTCGTCAACCATTCGGCGCTGTTCGCCCCTTATAACGCCTTGATGTACCTGTTTTCGGCCGTGCCGTCCAAGCCGTACCTGGACCGCAGCAAGTTCCCGGAACTGGATGTGCTCAAGGACAACTGGGAAGTGATCCGCGAAGAGGCCATGCACCTGTTCGACGAGGGTTACATTCGCGCCGCCGAAAAGAACAACGACGCCGGTTTCGGTTCGTTCTTCAAGAAAGGCTGGAAACGTTTCTATCTCAAGTGGTACGACAAACCGCTGCCATCGGCCGAGGCGCTGTGCCCGAAAACCGTGGCCTTGGTCAGCAGCATCCCCAACGTCAAGGGCGCGATGTTCGCGCTGTTGCCGGGCGGCAGCCACCTCAACCCGCACCGCGACCCGTTTGCCGGCTCGTTGCGTTATCACTTGGGCCTGTCCACGCCGAACTCCGACGACTGCCGCATCTTCGTCGACGGCCAGGTGTACGCCTGGCGCGACGGTGAAGACGTGATGTTCGATGAAACCTATGTGCATTGGGTCAAGAACGAGACGGAAAAGACTCGCGTGATCCTGTTCTGCGATATCGAACGCCCGCTGAGCAACCGCCTCATGACCGGCGTCAACCGCTGGGTCAGCAAGCAGCTGGGTCGCGCGACGGCGCCGCAGAACCTGGATGACGAGCGTGTGGGCGGGATCAACCAGGCGTATGCCTGGAGCAAGACCTTCAGCGACAAGTTCAGTGGTGTGGTCAAGCAGTGGAAGCGCAAGCATCCCAAGGCCTACCGCATTGCGCGGCCGGTGCTGGCGGTGGTTGTGTTGGTGCTGCTGTGGAAATGGTTGTTCGGCTAAATTGAAACGCGGTCAACACTGTGGGAGCTGGCTTGCCTGCGATAGCGGTCTGTCAGCTGTGAAGAGGCTGGCTGGCCTACCGCTATCGCAGGCAAGCCAGCTCCCACATTTGATCTCCCGTGTTGCTTAGGAGGCGATCAACTGGCGCAGCACATAGTGCAAGATGCCACCGGCCTTGAAGTACTCCACCTCGTTAAGCGTATCAATCCGGCACAGCACCTCGACCTTCTCGCTGCTGCCATCTTCGCGGGTAATTACCAGCGTCAGGTTCATCCGTGGCTCGATCTCCGCATCGGTCAGCCCCAGGATGTCGATCTTCTCCTTGCCGGTCAGTTTGAGCGCCTTGCGGTTCTGGTCCAGCTTGAACTGCAATGGCAACACGCCCATGCCCACCAGGTTGGAGCGGTGAATCCGCTCGAAACTCTCGGCAATCACCGCCTTGACCCCCAGCAGGTTAGTGCCCTTGGCCGCCCAGTCGCGGCTTGAGCCGGTGCCATATTCTTGCCCTGCAATCACCACCAGCGGCGTGCCCGAGGCCTGGTACTTCATGGCGGCGTCGTAGATCGGCATTTTCTCGCCGGTGGGGATGTACAGCGTGTTGCCGCCTTCTTCGCCGCCGAGCATTTCATTGCGGATACGGATATTGGCAAAGGTGCCGCGCATCATCACTTCATGGTTACCCCGGCGTGAGCCGTAGGAGTTGAAGTCACGCGGCTCCACACCCTGTTCGCGCAGGTAACGGCCAGCGGGGCTGTCGGTCTTGATATTGCCGGCGGGGGAGATGTGGTCGGTGGTCACCGAATCGCCCAGCAGGGCCAGCACATTGGCGCCCTTGACGTCTTCGATCACCGGCAATGGCCCGGAAATATCGTCGAAGAACGGCGGATGCTGGATGTAGGTCGAATCCTTCTGCCACACATAGGTGGCCGCTTGTGGCACTTCAATCGCCTGCCACTGCTCGTCACCGGCAAACACCTCGGCATATTCCTTGTGGAACATGCCGGTGCTCACCTGCGCCACCGCGTCGGCAATCTCTTTGCTGCTCGGCCAGATGTCTTTGAGGTACACCGGCTTGCCATCTTTGCCTTCGCCCAGCGGCTCGCTGCTGATGTCGATGCGCACGGTGCCGGCCAAGGCATAGGCGACCACCAGCGGCGGCGAGGCCAGCCAGTTGGTTTTCACCAGCGGGTGTACGCGGCCTTCAAAGTTGCGGTTGCCCGACAGCACCGAAGCCACCGCCAGGTCGGCCTTCTGGATGGCTTTTTCGATCGGCTCAGGCAATGGCCCGGAGTTGCCGATGCAGGTGGTGCAGCCGTAGCCGACCAGATCAAAGCCGAGCGTGTCGAGGTAGTGGGTAAGGCCGGCCGCCTTGTAGTAGTCGGTCACCACTTTGGAGCCAGGCGCCAGGGAGGTCTTCACCCACGGCTTGCGGGTCAGGCCTTTTTCCACGGCCTTTTTCGCCACGAGCCCTGCGGCCATCATCACGCTGGGGTTGGAGGTGTTGGTGCAGGAGGTAATCGCGGCGATCACCACCGCGCCGTTTTTGAGGCGATAGGTGTGGCCGTCGTACTCGTAATCGGTCTCGCCGACCAAATCCGCATTGCCCACGGCAACCCCGCCGCCGCCTTCACTTTCCAGGCGGCCTTCTTCTTTGCTGGCGGGCTTGAATTGCAGGTCGAGAAAGTCAGTGAAGGCCTGGCCAACATTGGGCAGTGACACGCGGTCCTGCGGGCGTTTCGGCCCGGCGAGGCTGGCTTCGACGCTGCCCATGTCCAGCGCGAGGGTGTCGGTGAACACCGGTTCCTGGCCGGCGTTACGCCACAGGCCCTGGGCCTTGGTGTAGGCCTCCACCAGCTTCACGGTTTCTGCCGGGCGGCCGGACAGGCGCAGGTAGTCCAACGTCACTTCATCCACCGGGAAAAAGCCGCAAGTGGCGCCGTATTCCGGGGCCATGTTGGCGATGGTGGCGCGGTCGGCCAGGGGCAGGTCGGTCAAGCCGTCGCCATAGAACTCGACGAATTTGCCCACTACGCCTTTTTTACGCAGCATCTGGGTGACGGTCAGCACCAGGTCGGTGGCAGTAATACCTTCTTTCAATTTGCCGGTCAGCTTGAAGCCGATCACTTCCGGAATCAGCATCGATACCGGCTGGCCGAGCATCGCCGCTTCCGCTTCGATGCCGCCCACGCCCCAGCCGAGCACGCCCAGGCCGTTGATCATGGTGGTGTGGGAGTCGGTGCCCACCAACGTGTCGGGGAAGGCGTAAGTGCGGCCGTCTTCGTCTTTAGTCCACACCGTACGGCCCAAGTATTCGAGGTTAACCTGGTGGCAGATGCCGGTGCCCGGTGGCACCACGCTGAAGTTGTCGAAAGCGTTCTGGCCCCAGCGCAGGAAGGCGTAGCGTTCGCCGTTGCGCTGCATCTCGATGTCGACGTTTTGCTCGAATGCGTCGGCGTTGCCGAACTTGTCGACCATCACCGAGTGGTCAATCACCAGGTCCACGGGGGAGAGCGGGTTGATACGCTGCGGGTCGCCACCGGCCTTGGCCACGGCGGCGCGCATGGCGGCCAGGTCGACCACGGCGGGTACGCCGGTAAAGTCCTGCATCAATACGCGGGCCGGGCGGTACTGGATCTCGCGGTCGGACTGGCGCTCTTTGAGCCAGGCGGCGATGGCCTTGAGGTCAGTGCCGGTCACGGTTTTGTTGTCTTCCCAGCGCAGCAGGTTTTCCAGCAGCACCTTGAGGGACATCGGCAGCTTATCCAGGTCACCCAGGCTCTTGGCGGCTTCGGGCAGGCTGAAGTAGTGGTAGGTCTTGTCGTCGATCTGCAGGGTTTTAAGGGTTCTCAGGCTATCTAGCGATGACATTACATGACTCCTTATGGTCCGCACGGCTACGGACCTGACGGGACGAACAGAGCTTTCAACTTAGCCCTGTTTTCATTAGCAGGCTAATAACTGGACTCTATCGTTAAGTCCAAGGTTCCGAACTCGGCTATCATGCGCGCGTTTTCATGACAGGTATTGCGATAGCGCAAGGCCGGTTGAGTCACCAGGAGAGTTGATGAACACCCTTTTTATGCACTGCCGTCCGGGTTTTGAAGGCGAAGTCTGTTCCGAGATCGCGGAACACGCCGCGCGCCTGAACGTTTCCGGCTACGCCAAGACCAAGACCGGCAGCGCCTGCGCCGAATTTGTCTGCACCATCGATGACGGCGCCCAGCGCTTGATGCACGGCCAGCGGTTTGCCGAGCTGATCTTCCCAAGGCAGTGGGCGCGCGGGGTGTTTATCGACCTGCCGGAAACCGACCGCATCAGCGTGATCCTCGCCCACCTGCGCGAATTCCCGGTGTGCGGCAGCCTGTGGCTGGAGATGGTCGACACCAACGACGGCAAAGAGCTGTCGAACTTCTGCAAGAAATTCGAAGTGCACCTGCGCAAAGCCTTGCTCAACGCTGGCAAGCTGGTGGACGACCCGAGCAAGCCGCGCCTGCTGCTGACCTTCAAAAGCGGCCGCGAAGTGTTCATGGGCCTGGCCGAGTCGAACAACTCGGCCATGTGGCCGATGGGCATCCCGCGTCTCAAGTTCCCACGTGACGCGCCCAGCCGTTCGACCCTGAAGCTTGAAGAAGCCTGGCACCACTTCATCCCCCGCGACCAGTGGGACGAACGCCTGCATGGCGACATGACTGGCGTCGACCTCGGCGCCGCGCCGGGTGGCTGGACCTGGCAACTGGTCAACCGTGGCATGCTGGTGACCGCCATCGACAATGGCCCCATGGCCGAAAGCCTGATGGACACCGGCCTGGTACAGCACTTGATGGCCGACGGCTTCACCTTCGTGCCCAAGCAGCCGGTGGACTGGATGGTCTGCGATATCGTCGAGAAACCGGCGCGTAACGCCGCACTGCTGGAAACCTGGATTGGCGAAGGGCATTGCCGCGAAGCGGTGGTGAACCTGAAACTGCCGATGAAGCAGCGTTATGCTGAAGTGAAGCGTTTGCTTGAGCGCATCGAAGAGGGCTTCAAGGCCCGTGGCATTCGGGTGGAGATCGGCTGCAAACAGCTGTATCACGACCGTGAGGAAGTGACCTGCCATTTGCGGCGCTTGGTGGATACGAAGAAACCTAAATCCCGCTGATTGTGTGTCTGGCTCAGTTTAAATGTGGGAGCGGGCTTGCTCGCGAAAGCGGTATAACAGTCGAAATTTATGTTGAATGTGCCCGCGTCTTCGCGAGCAAGCCCGCTCCCACATTGTTGAGCGGCGCCCGTTTCAGGAGTGATGTATGAATCAAACCCTCGACCTGCCTGTAGACGCTGTGCTCGACGCCACCGGCCTCAACTGCCCGGAACCGGTGATGATGTTGCACCAGCACATCCGCGACCTGCCGCCGGGCGGCTTGCTCAAGGTGATCGCCACCGACCCGTCGACCCGCCGTGATATTCCCAAGTTCTGCGTGTTCCTCGACCATGAACTGGTGGATCAGCAGGAGCAGGCCGGCAAATACCTGTACTGGATTCGCAAGAAGTCCGCTTAAACCAGGCGAATCCGCCGGCGCGCGCTGCGTGCCAGGCGGATCACCAGCATCGCCGCGGCGCAGCTCAAGCCCACGATCAGCCCTTGCCACAGCCCACTCGGCCCACTCGCTGCGCCCAGCCAATCGGTCAGCCCCAGGGCATAACCCACCGGCAACCCCACGCCCCAGTAAGCAAACAAGGTCAGCACCATGGTCACCCGTGTGTCCTGGTAGCCACGCAGCGCGCCGGCAGCGGTGACCTGGATCGCGTCGGAGAACTGGAACAGCGCCGCAAACACGATCAGCATCGATGCCACGTGGATCACTAGCGGGTCAGGCGTGTAAATCGTGGCAATCTGTTCGCGAAACAGCAGCATCAGGCTGCAGGACAGGCACGCGTAGGCCAGTGCCGTGCCCATGCCGACCCCGGCGGCAAAGCGTGCTTCACGCGGCTCGCCACGGCCCAGTGCCTGGCCGACCCGCACTGTGACCGCCATGCTCAGCGAATAGGGAATCATAAACACCAGCGAGCTGAAGTTCAGCGCGATCTGATGCCCGGCGACCACGTTGGCGCCCAGGCTGCCGATCAGCAGGGCGATCACCGCAAAGATGCTCGATTCGGCAAATACTGCGATCCCGATCGGCAGGCCGATGCCCAGCACGCGCTTGATCACGGCCCATTGCGGCCAGTCGAAACGCTTGAACAACTCGCTGCTCTGATACGCCGGTGCCCAGCGGGTCCAGGCGGCGAGGCCGAGCATCATCACCCACATCACAATGGCTGTAGCCCAGCCACAGCCCACGCCGCCCATGGCCGGCACACCGAAGTGGCCATAAATGAACACGTAGTTCAGTGGAATGTTCAACGCCAGCCCGCACAGGCCCATGACCATGCTGGGGCGCGTACGGCCCAGGCCATCACTGAAGCAACGCAACACGTAATACAGGGCGATGGCGGGCATGCCGGACGCGATGCCGTGCAGGTAAGCCATACAGGGTTTGATCAGCTCGGGGTCGACATTCATCGCGTGCAGGATCGGCTCGGCGCTGATCAGCATCAGCAGGGCAGTGATACCTACCATCACTGCCAGCCACAGGGATTGGCGCACCAGCGGGCCAATCTCGGTGTGGTGGCCGGCGCCGAAGCGCTGGGCGACTTTGGGCGTGGTGGCCAGCAGCGTGCCGGTCATCAGCAGGTACACCGGAATCCAGATCGAGTTGCCCAAGGCCACCGCCGCCAGGTCTCGCGGGCTCACGCGCCCGGCCATCACCGCATCGACAAAGCCCATGGCCGTGGTGGCGAGTTGGCCGATCATGATCGGCAGGGCCAGGGTCAGCAGGCTGCGGACCTCGCGACTGACGCGGGCGGGGCGGGAAAGGGTGGCGGTGGCGGTGTTCACGTGCGGGTGTCCAGTAAAAGAGTTGCAAAGGACGGCGAAGTCTACGCTTTGACGCAGTGGTCAGGAAAAAACCTGTGTTGCTGATTTGTAATGCGACCTGTCGGGCACCTCAGAATCCCTGTGGAAGCGGACTTGTGTGGGAGCTGGCTTGCCTGCGATGCAGGCACCTCAGTGTTTCAGGAAGATCAAGGTGATGCCATCGCAGGCAAGCCAGCTCCCACACAAGCCAGCTCCCACACTCAAACTACGCATCCCTGTACACTGCCAATCCGCGAAAGGAGCCTGCCATGTTGATTGTTGCCGACGAAAATATTCCGCTGCTCGATGCCTTCTTCGAAGGGTTTGGCGAGATTCGCCGCGTACCCGGGCGTTCCATCGACCGCGCCACGGTCGAGCAGGCCGATGTGCTGCTGGTGCGCTCGGTCACCAACGTCAACCGGGCCTTGTTGGACGGCTCCAAGGTGCGCTTTGTGGGCACCTGCACCATCGGTACCGATCACCTGGACCTGGATTACTTCAAGCAGGCCGGTATCACCTGGTCCAGCGCCCCAGGCTGCAATGCCCGCGGCGTGGTGGACTACGTGCTGGGCAGTTTGCAGACCCTGGCCGAAATCGAAGGCGCCGACCTGAACCAGCGCACTTATGGCGTCGTCGGTGCCGGTGAAGTGGGCGGGCGTCTGGTCAAGGTGCTCAAAGGCCTGGGCTGGAACGTGCTGGTGTGCGACCCGCCGCGCCAGATCGCCGAAGACGGTGACTACGTGAGCCTGGCGCAGATCATCGAGCAGTGCGACGTGATCAGCCTGCACACACCGCTGACCAAATCCGGCAATGGCTCCACTTGGCATCTGTTTGATCGTGAGCGCCTTGGCCGTCTCAAGCCCGGCACCTGGCTGATCAACGCCAGCCGCGGCCCTGTGGTTGATAACGCGGCCCTGCGCGAAGTGCTGCTGGAGCGCGAAGACCTGCAAGCGGTGCTGGACGTGTGGGAAGGCGAGCCCGAAGTGGACGTCGACCTGGCCGACCTGTGCGTGCTGGCCACACCGCACATCGCCGGCTACAGCCTCGACGGCAAGCAGCGCGGCACGGCGCAGATCTACCAGGCGTTCTGCGCCTATCTGGGCCAGGAACCCGGGATTCAGCTGGCTGATTTGCTGCCGCAGCCATGGCTGGCCGAGGTGCATCTTAATGCCTCGACAGACCCGGCCTGGGCGCTGGCGACGTTGTGCCGCAGTGTGTATGACCCGCGCCGCGATGATGCGGATTTCCGCCGCAGTCTTGTAGGCACCGTGCATGAGCAGCGCAAGGCGTTTGACCTGCTGCGCAAGCATTACCCGGAGCGTCGCGAGATCGATGGCTTGAAGGTGCGGATCAATGGCGAGTCGGCAGCGTTGTCGAGCATCGTCACTGCATTGGGCGCCCACTCTTTTTAGGACATGTTACACATGTGGCGAGGGAGCTTGCTCCCGTTCGACTGCGCAGCAGTCGCAGGCTTTCAGGGGCGCTTCGCACTGGAGCGCCAACCCGGCCCAGCGGGAGCAAGCTCCCTCGCCACAAAAAGCGGACTATAAAAGAACAGGCATAAAAAACCCGGCCATAGAGGCCGGGTCTGAAAGAGCGTGGGCGCGTCAGCCTTGCTTGGCAGGTTTGACCAGTCGCTGTTCCAGGTCGCTGCACGCTTGCTGGATCATTTCTTCGGTAATCTGCACTTCGCGGCCCTTGGCATCGATATACGAGCAAGGCAACTGCTGCGGCTGGCGAATCACTTCAATTTTGGCGTCACTGCTGTTTTGCAAGGTCATGGCCTGTCTCCTCATCAGGTTGTGTACCTAATCTAATCCCCCCGCGTGACCGCGCTATTACAACTCCTTACACGATCACCGGTTCGAACGCCCAGTCCAGCAGAAACCGATACAAATTTCCACCCAGGCGTTAGACCGATAGCCTCTAGGCATCGATATCGGCGGGCATAATTAACCTGACGCATTGTTATTTAGCTAAGTTCCCCCAATGTTGGTGTACAGGTTCCTCATCGGTATGCCCGCCATGTTCTCAGTCCGTCAACGCCGTGCCATTCGCCTGGCCAGCCGCTTTATCGCGCCCTACCGTTGGCAGGCGCTGGGCGCCTTGCTGGCGCTGATTGTCACCGCCGGCATCACCTTGTCCATGGGGCAGGGCATTCGTCTGCTGGTGGACCAGGGGTTCATGACCCAGTCGCCGCACCTGCTCAACCAGTCCATTGGTCTGTTCATGGTGCTGGTACTGGGCCTGGCCGTGGGTACGTTTGCGCGGTTTTACCTGGTGTCGTGGATCGGCGAACGGGTGGTGGCGGACATTCGTCGACAAGTCTTCAATCACCTGATCTACCTGCACCCAGGCTTTTACGAGAACAACCGCAGTTCGGAGATCCAGTCGCGGCTGACCACCGACACCACCTTGCTGCAATCGGTGATCGGCTCGTCCCTGTCGCTGTTCCTGCGCAATGCCTTGATGGTCATCGGCGGCATCGTGCTGTTGTTTGTCACCAACCCCAAACTCACCAGCATCGTGGTGGTGGCGCTGCCGCTGGTGCTGGCGCCGATCCTGATCTTCGGCCGCCGTGTGCGCAGCCTGTCGCGGCTGAGCCAGGACCGTATTGCCGATGTGGGCAGTTACGTGTCGGAGACGCTTGGCCAGATCAAGACCGTGCAGGCCTACAACCACCAGGTGCAGGACGAACAGCGCTTTGCCGTCACCGTGGAAGAGGCGTTTGCCACCGCGCGTAAACGCATCGCACAGCGCGCCTGGCTGATTACGCTGGTGATCATGCTGGTGCTCGGCGCCGTGGGCGTGATGCTGTGGGTGGGCGGTATGGATGTGATCAGTGGGCGAATTTCCGGCGGTGAGCTGGCGGCGTTCGTGTTTTACAGCCTGATCGTCGGCAGTGCGGTGGGCACCCTCAGCGAAGTGCTCGGCGAGCTGCAGCGTGCCGCCGGTGCCGCCGAACGGATTGGCGAACTGTTGCAATCAAGCAATGATATCCAGGCGCCCGCCGAAGGCACCGTGCAGTTGCCAGCACGCGTCAGCGGCCGTGTGGAGCTGCAAGACCTGCGCTTTTCCTACCCGTCGCGGCCGGACAGCTACGCCATCGACGGCTTGAGCCTGAGCATCAACCCTGGCGAAACCCTGGCGTTGGTCGGGCCATCCGGCGCGGGTAAATCGACGATCTTTGATTTGCTGCTGCGCTTCTACGACCCGCAGCAGGGCCGCATCCTGCTCGAAGGGCACGCGCTGACCGAACTCGAGCCGATGGACCTGCGCCGTCATTTCGCGCTGGTGTCCCAGAGCCCGGCGCTGTTTTTCGGCAGCGTCGAAGAGAACATCCGTTACGGCAACCCGTCCGCCACCCGCGAACAGGTCGAAGCCGCGGCACGCATCGCCCACGCCCATGACTTCATCCTGCAAATGCCCGACGGCTACCAGACCCATCTGGGCGACGGCGGCATGGGCCTCTCCGGCGGCCAACGCCAGCGCCTGGCCATCGCCCGTGCGTTGCTGGTGGACGCGCCGATCCTGCTGCTGGACGAAGCCACCAGCGCCCTCGATGCGCAGAGTGAACACTTGATCCAGCAAGCTTTGCCGCAACTGATGCAGGGCCGCACCACGCTGGTGATTGCGCATCGGCTGGCCACGGTGAAGAACGCCGACCGCATTGCGGTGATGGACCAGGGCAAGCTGGTGGCGGTGGGCACGCATCAACAGTTGATTGCGAGCAACCCGTTGTATGCGCGGTTGGCGGCGTTGCAGTTCAGTGATGGATTGGACGTGGAATGAAGCTGCGGTGCGCCTGTTCCTAAGGCATCATGTGGACTTTCGTTATTGATCTGGATGAGGACATGAGCCGTTATCAACCGCCGTTGACGCTGACTACAAAGATGCTGGCACTGGTAGCCGATATCAGTGAGCAGATCGGTCAACTTTCAGTCGGTGACGACAATCGTCAGACACCTCAGCTAAGACGTGGC
The DNA here is from genome assembly GCF_030816095.1 of Pseudomonas sp. W3I7. Taxonomy (NCBI): domain Bacteria; kingdom Pseudomonadati; phylum Pseudomonadota; class Gammaproteobacteria; order Pseudomonadales; family Pseudomonadaceae; genus Pseudomonas; species Pseudomonas sp. W3I7. Next base: position 4,515,550 of record NZ_JAUSXP010000001.1, on the reverse strand, counting down.
AATCGAATCCGCACAATCCAGGCTTCGTTGGCTATCGAGAACAATACGCTCAGCGTCGAGCAGGTGACCGCTGTGTTAGAGGGCAAGCGAGTACTGGGCTTGCCCCGAGAGATCCAGGAAGTGCGTAATGCATTTGCTGCCTACGAAGCGATGCCGCAGTGGACTGGGAGTGATCGTGCCGACTTGCTCAAAGCGCACGAACTGCTGATGTTTGGTTTGATCGATGATGCCGGGCGGTTTCGTCAGGCGGATGTCGGTATCTATCGAGGCGAACAGTTAGTCCATATGGCCCCACCTGCCAGCCGGGTGACGCATTTGGTGGACGACTTGCTGCAATGGCTGTCGGCTTCGGACTGGCACCCGCTCATCGCGAGTTGCGTTTTCCATTACGAGTTTGAATTTATTCATCCATTTGCCGACGGTAATGGGCGAATGGGGCGGCTGTGGCAGACGTTGATCCTTAGCCAATGGCGGCCCGTACTGGCTTATCTGCCGGTAGAGGCGGTGATACGCGAACAGCAAGAGGCCTATTACGCCGCGCTGTCAGCAGCTGATCAGCAGGCAGAGGCGACACCCTTTGTGGAGTTTATGCTGCAGGCCTTGAGCCTGGCCTTGGCCGAGGCTGTTCAGAGTGAACGCCCAGGCACTCCATAAAAAATGCCCGCATTTTTAAATGCGGGCATTTTCATTTCTGCTTTAAACCTTACTGATCATCAAAATACCGCTCATGCCAATCCACCAGCGGCTGCGGTGAATTGAGCTTCTGCCCGTAGATCACCGAATAAGACAGCACGTTCTGCACGTACTGGCGGGTTTCGTCGAACGGGATGCTTTCCACCCACACATCGAAACTCAGGTGATCGGCACCGCGCAGCCACTGGCGCACACGGCCGGGGCCGGCGTTGTAGGCGGCGGAGGCGAGTACGCGGTTGCCGTTGAACTGGCTGTGTACCTGGCTCAGGTAGGCGGCGCCGAGCTGGATGTTCTTGTCCGGGTCCAGCACCTGGGCCGGGGAGGCCAGCGGGATGCTGAATTTGCGTGCGGTCTCTTTGGCGGTGCCGGGCATCAATTGCATCAGGCCACTGGCGCCCACGCCGGAGCGGGCGTCGTCCATGAAGGCACTTTCCTGGCGGGTGATGGCAAACACCCAGCTTGAATGCAGGCCACGCACCTTGGCTTCACGCACCAGCGTGTCGCGGTGGGCCATCGGGAAACGGATATCCAGGTCATCCCAGTACTGCGCCTGGCTGATGGTGCGGATCGCCGGGAAGTACCACTTCATGTCGTAGGCCAGCTTGGCCTGGGCGACCATCTCATCGCGGTTGAAGTGACGGCTGACGTGGTACCACTCGCGGCGGCCATCGACAATCTGGCCGCGTGCGTAGAACTCCATCGCGCGGCGCACACCGGGGGTGTTGCGCACTTTGTTGATCAACGCCTGGCTCATCACCAGCGGTTTGTTCTTCAACTGGTACGGCGCTTTGGAGCGATCAGCGGCGAGGAAGCCGTAGAAATCACGTTCCTGCGCGAGGTTTTTGTACAGCACCAGCGGCTGCGGGTTTTTTTGGCTCGGCCAGTTCCAGGCTGCGCGCTTGCCAGTAACGCCAGCGGTTGGTGGTGGCCAGGTCTTGTGGGAGTTTGCGGGTCAACTGGTAGGCATCTTCCCAGCGCGCCAGGCGCAACAGCAGGCGCAGGCGCCATTCGGAGACGGTGTTGTCACGCAGCTCGGGGTCGTACTTGGTCATCACGTCCAGGGCGCGTGGGTCGTAGCGGCGCGCCAGGGTCAGGCCGATTTCGCGGGCGATCGACACTTTTTCGTCACGGGAGAAGTGCATGCTGCTGGCATAGCCGTCGAGCAGGGCCATGGCCTTGTCCGGGTCCTGGCGTGCCAGGCGGCGCAGGCCCAGGCCCACCGCGTCGGACATGGCCTCATTGGCCGGCAGGAAGCGCGACGGGTCGCTGAGCATGTCGGGCTTTTGCGCCACGTCGATCATCAAGCGGCCTTGGGCGCCGAGGGTCGGCAGGGTTTTCACCAGGCTGTTGGCCAGCGCGTAGTTGCGGGCTTCGGCGGCGAGCTTGGCGCGGTCCCAGATTTTCTGTTCGGTGAGTTGGCCATCGGCGGCCCACTGGCCAAAGGTGGCGTCACAGGCGGCCGGCTGGGATTTGCCGGTCATCCAGAGTTTTTCGCTGGTCTTGTAGCCTTCGGCTTTGAGGTTGTGCGTCAGTTGGTACTGGCCATGCAGGCAGTCCAGCTCGACGAAATTGAGCTTGGCGTCGTAATACTTTTCAAAGGTTTGCCAATCACCCCGGTCAGCCAGCCAGCGTAACCAACGCAGTTTCATCCAGTTGGCCTGGGGCAGGTCGCCGTTTTTGGCGAGGAACTGCTCGATTTCCTCGTTGCTCGCGGTTTTGAGGCGCGCGGTCAGCTCGTCGTAGGCCAGGTACGGCGTGAGCGGGTAGTCGGCCAGGGCCTGGCTGTATTGCATGTACGGGCCGCTGTCGCCTTTGGCGAGGGCGCGTTTGGCTTCATCGTAATATTGACGTTGGGTGGTGAGGTCCACGGCCTGGGCGGATTGAACGGCGGTGGCGGAAAGAAGCAGACAAGATAAAAAGTTGAAAAGGCGACTGCGCATGAGACGTCCGTGCAGAGAAATCACGACTAGCACCGGCATCGCCGACACTGATTGCCCCTAGCTTAGCCTTTTGCCAGCGGCTGGCGAAAGCTTTGCCGGCCGGCTGGCAGCAGTTCACCGTAAATGTCCTACAGAACGTGTCTGTGGCAAAAATGCCGGCCGCATCCCACCCTCAAGTCAGGTAGAATGCGCGCCCAGTTTTTGGAGAAGCGTATGACCCTGCTCAAATTCAGCGATGTGTCCCTTGCTTTCGGCGCTATGCCGTTGTTGGACAAGGTGTCCTGGCAGATCGCCCGTGGTGAGCGGGTGTGCATCATCGGCCGCAACGGCACCGGCAAGTCCAGCATGATGAAGCTGGTAAAAGGCGACCAGAAGCCCGATGACGGCTCTGTATGGCGCGCGCCGGGCCTCAAGATCGGCGAATTGCCGCAGGAATTGCCGGTGGCCGACGGACGGACAGTGTTCGACGTGGTTGCCGAAGGCCTCGACGGCGTGGGCGAGTTGCTCGCGCAGTACCATCACCTGGCGCAGAACTGCGTCACCGAAGCCGACCTGGACAAGCTCATGCACGTCCAGCAAGACCTCGAGGCCCGTGACGGCTGGCGCTTGCAGCAACTGGTCGAGAGCACCCTGAGCCGCCTGCAACTGCCGGCCGACAAGACCCTCGCCGAATTGTCCGGCGGCTGGCGTCGTCGCGTGCTGCTGGCCCAGGCGCTGGTGTCCGAGCCAGACCTGCTGCTGCTCGACGAACCAACCAACCACCTGGACATCGGCGCCATTGCCTGGCTGGAAGAAGCCATCAAGGATTTCCAGGGCGCTGTGCTGTTTATCACGCACGACCGTGCTTTCCTGCAGAGCCTGGCAACGCGCATCCTCGAACTGGACCGTGGCGGCCTGATCGACTGGAACGGCGACTACGCCAGCTTCCTGGTGCACAAAGAAGCCTCCCTGGCCGCTGAAGAAACCGCCAACGCGCTGTTCGATAAAAAGCTGGCCCAGGAAGAAGTCTGGATCCGCCAGGGCATCAAGGCCCGTCGCACCCGTAACGAAGGCCGTGTACGTGCCCTCAAAGCCCTGCGTGTTGAGCGCAGCGAGCGTCGCGAGCGCACCGGCAAGGCCAATATCCAGCTGGACACCGCCGACAAGTCGGGCAAGCAGGTGATGGTGCTGGAGAACGTCAGCTTCCACCACCCGGACGGCCCGTTCCTGATCAAGGACTTCTCGATGGTCCTGCAGCGCGGCGACCGTATCGGCCTGCTGGGCGCCAACGGCACCGGCAAGACCACCTTGCTCAAGCTGATGCTCAATGGCCTGCAACCGACCAGCGGCACCGTGGAAGAAGGCACGCGCATCGACGTGGCCTACTTCGACCAGTTGCGCCATCAGTTGGACCTGGAAAAGACCGTGATCGACAACGTCGCCGAAGGCCGCGACTTTATCGACATCGACGGTCAAAGCCGCCACGTGCTGAGCTACCTGGGCGACTTCCTGTTCAGCCCGCAGCGTGCGCGTACGCCGGTCAAAGCCTTGTCCGGGGGTGAGCGCGCGCGCCTGCTGCTGGCCAAGCTGTTCAGCAAGCCGTCCAACCTGCTGGTACTCGACGAGCCGACCAACGACCTCGACGTGGAAACCCTCGAGTTGCTGGAAGAGGTGTTGCTGACCTTTAACGGCACCGTGCTGATGGTCAGCCACGACCGGGCATTCCTCGACAACGTGGTGACCAGCACCCTGGTTTTCGAAGGTGAAGGCAAGGTGCGTGAATACGTCGGTGGTTACCAGGACTGGATCCGCCAGGGCGGCTCGCCGCGCCTGTTGGGCGTGACCGAGAGCAAGTCCGGCAAGGCCGACCTGACCTCGGCAGTCGTGGCGCCTGTGGCCGCTGCTGCTGCACCGGTTGCGGAAGCTGCGCCGGCGGCCAAGAAGAAGCTCAGCTACAAGCTGCAACGCGAGCTGGAAGCCCTGCCGGGTGATATCGACGCCAAGGAACAGCAGATCGCTGCGGTAGAAGCAGACATGGCTGACGCGGGTTTCTACCTGCGCCCGGCGGCGGAAACCGCCAAGGTGATTGCTTCCCTGGAAACGTTGAACCAGGAGCTGGAAGTGCTGATGGAGCGTTGGGCTGAGCTGGATGCCTGAGTGATTCGCTGGCAATAAAAAGCCCGGCGCTCGTTTCTATGAGCGCCGGGCTTTTTTATATGAAATGCGATTCAAAATGTGGGAGCTGGTTTGTGTGGGAGCTGGCTTGCCTGCGATAGCCTCACCTCGGTCTGCCTGAAGCACCGAGGTGTCTGCATCGCAGGCAAGCCAGCTCCCGCATTAGAGCTTCATCGGCCTTACGAGCTTTTTACCAGCTTGACCGCCAGCACATCACAGGGCGCGCCATGCAGCACGTCATTGGCGGTAGAACCCAGCAACAACGCCAGGCCATGACGACCATGGCTGCCGACCACGATCAGGTCGCAGTTCTGCTCTTTGGCCAGGTGATGGATTTCCTGGCGCGGCTGGCCGTAGGTGAGGTGGGAGTTTTCCTTGGTCACTTCCGGGTATTTGAGGATCAAGCGATCCAGGCGCTCTTTGGCTTGGTCAAACTGCTGTTGCTGCAACTGGGAAAGGTCCATGGGCACGTCGCCACCAAAGGCCATGGCCATCGGCTCGACGATATGCACGAGTGACAGCTTGGCGCCGTTGGCGATTGCTGAAGCCTGAGCGCGCTTGATAACCGGGTCGCACTCTTCGGTCAGATCGACGGCGACCAGGATATGTTTGTAGGAATGTTCGTTGGGCATGGCGCGTTCCTCCAGGAGACTGCAATAAGTTCAGTATGGCTGGTTTCAAGCGGATGGGGTTGCGTCAGCTCAAATCCGCGCATCTAGAAATTCGGGAGTACACATATGACGGTCTGGATAGTGGTGTCAATCCTTCTGGTGGTTCTGAGCCCCCTGGCATGGCTGCGCCCGTCGCGCCATCAGAGCGGGCGCATGGCCCTGCGTATGGAGGCGCGCCGCATCGGTTTGGCCATGCAATTGGCGCCACAGGAGTGGCCGCACTGGCTCGCGCAAGAGCCGCCGAGCCCCTGCGCGCAGTACTGCAGGCCACGGCGGGGCAGCACGCCGGCGCTGTGGAGTTATTGGCAAATGTCGCCAGGCGTGTGGGTCAATCAGTGGCGTGAAGTGTGTGAGGATGAAAAGTTGTTGCCGCATTTTGCGACGTTGCCGGCCAACGTCTACAAGGTCGAGGCCGACAAGCAAATGATCGCCTTGTATTGGGGCGAGAAGGGCGAGGCCAGCGTGCTGAAGGACATCGATGCGCTGCTCAAGGCCCTGGCATGACGCCATTGCGGTTATAAAAGCCAGGCATTAAAAAGCCCGACATCATCATCGGGCTGGAGTTGGCCAGGCAGGCCGGTAATTCTGTGTTCCTCGCGCCGGGTGTTCATCACGGGCGCTTTGCGGTTGTCGCAAGCCTAGCGGCCTATCCGATTCTGTACAGCCTTTTCCCACATCTTTTTTATTATTGATTCTGTGAATATTTGAATATTGACAGGGCGCAGGCGTGGGCGTGGAGTTCTGAACTGACTGGAAAGTCGCGTTTTTCCTGGCCTTTCGAGCGATTGACAATTGCCCTGAATTGGATGAAGGTGACGTACCCAAATCAAACGGGCGTATGAATTGAGCGTTTGTCTGTCAGACGACTCATACAGAACCCCGACTAGCGCATTGGCGGGTGTGCCTGGCGGATTGGCATGAGCATTGACCCAACTATCAATGTCCAACCAATAGGCCAGCGTCCAGTGTGTACTGTTCAGCTTCCATATCGTGGAGATCAGTTGATGATTTACGAAGGTAAAGCCATCACGGTTAAGGCTCTTGAAAGTGGCATCGTCGAACTGAAATTCGACCTCAAGGGTGAGTCCGTCAACAAGTTCAACCGTCTAACCCTGAACGAACTGCGTCAGGCCGTAGACACCATCAAAGCAGATGCTTCGGTCAAGGGCGTGATCGTCTCCAGCGGCAAGGACGTGTTTATCGTCGGCGCTGACATCACCGAATTCGTCGACAACTTCAAGCTGCCCGATGCAGAGCTTGTGGCCGGCAACCTCGAAGCCAACAAGATTTTCAGCGATTTCGAAGACCTCAACGTGCCAACCGTGGCTGCCATCAATGGCATCGCGTTGGGCGGCGGCCTGGAAATGTGTCTGGCTGCAGACTACCGCGTCATGTCGGCCACCGCCAAAATCGGCCTGCCTGAAGTCAAACTGGGCATCTACCCAGGTTTCGGTGGCACTGTGCGTCTGCCGCGCCTGATCGGTGCTGACAACGCAATCGAGTGGATCGCCGCCGGTAAAGAAAACCGTGCCGAAGATGCGCTGAAAGTCGGCGCCGTCGACGCTGTGGTCGCCCCGGACAAACTGGCTGAAGCCGCCCTGAACCTGATCAAAGGCGCCATCAGCGGCGAATTTGACTACAAGGCCAAGCGTCAGCCGAAGCTGGAAAAACTCAAGCTCAACGCCATCGAACAAATGATGTCGTTCGAAACCGCCAAAGGTTTCGTCGCAGGCCAGGCCGGCCCGAACTACCCGGCGCCGGTTGAAGCGATCAAGACCATCCAGAAAGCTGCGAACTTCGGTCGCGACAAAGCCCTGGAAGTGGAAGCCGCCGGCTTCGTCAAACTGGCGAAAACCTCGGCTGCCCAAAGCCTGATCGGCCTGTTCCTGAACGATCAGGAACTGAAGAAAAAGGCCAAGGCCTACGACGAGATTGCCCGCGACGTGAAACAGGCGGCCGTACTCGGCGCCGGCATCATGGGTGGCGGTATCGCTTATCAGTCGGCGTCCAAAGGCACGCCGATCCTGATGAAAGACATCAACGAGCACGGCATCGAGCAAGGCCTGGCAGAAGCCGCCAAGCTGCTGGTGGGCCGCGTTGATAAAGGTCGCATGACCGCCGCGAAGATGGCTGAAGTGCTTAACGGCATTCGTCCTACGCTGTCCTACGGCGATTTCGGCCACGTCGACCTAGTGGTCGAAGCGGTAGTCGAAAACCCGAAGGTCAAGCAAGCCGTACTGGCTGAAGTGGAAGCCCAGGTTAAAGACGACACCATCCTGGCCTCGAACACCTCGACCATTTCCATCTCGCTGCTGGCCAAGGCCCTCAAGCGTCCGGAAAACTTCGTCGGCATGCACTTCTTCAACCCGGTACACATGATGCCGCTGGTGGAAGTGATCCGTGGCGAGAAGTCCAGCGAGCTGGCCGTGGCCACTACCGTTGCCTACGCCAAAAAAATGGGCAAGAACCCGATCGTGGTCAATGACTGCCCGGGCTTCCTGGTCAACCGCGTACTGTTCCCGTACTTCGGCGGTTTCGCCAAGCTGGTCAGCGCCGGTGTCGATTTTGTGCGCATCGACAAAGTCATGGAAAAATTCGGCTGGCCTATGGGCCCGGCGTACCTGATGGACGTGGTCGGTATCGACACTGGCCACCATGGTCGTGACGTAATGGCTGAAGGCTTCCCGGACCGCATGAAAGACGACCGCCGCTCGGCGATCGACGCGCTCTACGAGGCCAAGCGCCTGGGCCAGAAGAACGGCAAGGGCTTCTACGCCTACGAGGCTGACAAGAAGGGCAAGCAGAAGAAAGTGGCCGACCCGTCGGTGCACGAAGTACTCGCGCCCGTCATCTACGAACAGCGTGAGGTGTCCGATGAGGACATCATCAACTGGATGATGATCGCCCTGTGCCTGGAAACCGTGCGTTGCCTGGAAGACGGCATCGTTGAAACCGCCGCCGAAGCCGATATGGGCCTGGTGTACGGTATTGGTTTCCCTCCATTCCGTGGTGGTGCGCTGCGTTACATCGACTCGATCGGTGTGGCTGAGTTCGTTGCCCTGGCTGACAAATACGCTGATTTGGGCCCGCTGTACCACCCGACCGCGAAGCTGCGTGAAATGGCCAAAAACGGCCAAAGCTTCTTCGGTTAAGCGCCCAGACGAATAGAGCGAGAATATTTATGAGCTTGAATCCAAGAGACGTGGTGATTGTCGACTTCGGTCGCACGCCAATGGGCCGCTCCAAGGGCGGCATGCACCGCAACACTCGCGCCGAAGACATGTCGGCGCACCTGATCAGCAAGTTGCTGGAGCGCAACGTCAAGGTCGACCCTAACGAAGTCGAAGACGTGATCTGGGGTTGCGTCAACCAGACCCTGGAGCAGGGCTGGAACATCGCGCGCATGGCGTCGTTGATGACCCAGATCCCGCACACCGCAGCTGGCCAGACTGTCAGCCGCCTGTGTGGCTCGTCGATGAGCGCGCTGCACACCGCAGCACAAGCGATCATGACCGGCAACGGCGATGTGTTCGTGGTCGGCGGCGTGGAGCATATGGGCCACGTCAGCATGATGCACGGCGTCGACCCGAACCCGCACATGTCGCTGTACGCGGCAAAAGCCTCGGGCATGATGGGCCTCACCGCAGAAATGCTCGGCAAAATGCACGGCATTACCCGCGAAGCCCAGGACGCATTCGGCGTGCGCTCCCACCAACTCGCCCACAAGGCGACCGTGGAAGGCAAGTTCAAGGATGAAATCATCCCGATGAACGGTTACGACGAGAACGGTTTCCTCAAACTGTTCGACTACGACGAAACCATTCGTCCGGACACCACCCTGGAAAGCCTGGCGGCCTTGAAACCCGCCTTCAATCCAAAGGGCGGCACCGTGACAGCCGGTACGTCGTCGCAAATCACCGACGGTGCTTCGTGCATGATCGTGATGTCGGCGCAGCGTGCCCAGGACCTGGGCATTCAACCGATGGCGGTGATCCGTTCGATGGCAGTGGCAGGTGTGGACCCGGCAATCATGGGCTATGGTCCAGTACCGGCCACACAAAAAGCCTTGAAGCGCGCGGGCCTGACCATCTCCGATATCGACTTCTTCGAGCTCAACGAAGCTTTCGCCGCACAGGCCCTGCCAGTGCTGAAAGATTTGAAAGTACTCGACAAGATGAACGAGAAGGTTAACCTGCACGGCGGCGCGATTGCCCTGGGCCACCCATTCGGTTGCTCCGGTGCACGTATCTCCGGCACTTTGCTTAACGTGATGAAGCAAAATGGCGGCAACCTTGGGGTTGCAACCATGTGCATTGGTCTTGGCCAAGGCATTTCCACCGTCTTCGAACGTATCTAAACGTTTCGCTGACGGAAGCCGGGGCCCAGTGCCCCGGTTTTTGTTTTTTGGAATTTTTAATATTTTTTTTCAACAAATTTTGCACGAGGGCCAAAGCATGAAAGTCGAACCAGGGCTCTACCAACATTACAAGGGCCCGCAGTACCGTGTTTTTAATGTGGCGCGGCACTCCGAGACCGAAGAAGAAGTGGTGTTTTACCAAGCACTGTATGGCGATTACGGCTTTTGGGTGCGCCCATTGAGCATGTTCCTTCAGACCGTCGAAGTTGACGGCGAGCAGGTCCCGCGCTTTGCTTTGGTGCAGGTCGAACCCAGTCTTTTTTCAGGGCAATAACGGCAGGCCGCGCAGAATGCTGCGCTTGACCTCACCTTGTTGCCACTATATATAGCGTTGCCGCGACAGGCGCCAACTGCCTTTCACTTCTCGAATTCAGGAATTTTCCGATCCATGGGCAAATCGCTGGTCATTGTGGAATCCCCGGCTAAGGCCAAGACCATCAACAAGTACTTGGGCAACGAGTACGTGGTGAAGTCGAGTATCGGCCATATCCGAGACCTGCCCACCAGCGGTTCGGCTAGCGCCAGCAAGGAGCCTGCCGCCAAGCGCGGCAAGGCCGCTGCGGGCGAAGGTCCGGTGCTCAGCCCTAAAGAGAAAGCGCGCAAGCAGCTGGTCTCACGCATGGGTGTGGACCCGGATCATGGCTGGAAGGCCAAGTACGAAATCCTTCCGGGCAAGGAAAAGGTCATCGAAGAGCTGCGCCGGCTCGCCAAAGATGCCGACACCATCTATCTCGCGACGGACTTGGACCGCGAAGGGGAAGCCATTGCCTGGCACCTGCGCGAAGCCATCGGCGGTGATGACAGCCGCTACAAGCGTGTGGTGTTCAACGAAATCACCAAAAAAGCCATCCAGGAAGCCTTCTCCAAGCCGGGCGAGCTGGATATCGACCGTGTTAACGCCCAGCAAGCGCGTCGTTTCCTCGACCGCGTGGTGGGTTACATGGTCTCGCCACTGCTGTGGGCGAAAATCGCCCGTGGCCTGTCCGCCGGCCGTGTGCAATCGGTAGCGGTCAAGCTGGTGGTGGAGCGTGAGCGTGAGATCCGTGCGTTCAACCCCGAAGAATACTGGGAAGTCCACGCCGACCTGGGCACTGCCAAGGGCGCCAACGTGCGCTTTGAAGTGGCCCGTGAGAAGGGCGAGGCTTTCAAGCCGCTGAACGAAGCCCAGGCCATGGCCGCGCTGGAGAAGCTCAAGGCTTCCAGCTACAGCATCGTCAAGCGCGAAGACAAGCCGACCAGCAGCAAGCCGTCGGCGCCGTTCATCACGTCCACCTTGCAACAGGCCGCGAGCAACCGCCTGGGCTTTGGCGTGAAGAAGACCATGATGATGGCCCAGCGTCTGTATGAAGCCGGCTACATCACGTATATGCGTACCGACTCCACCAACCTGTCGCAAGACGCGGTGGCGATGGCGCGTACTTATATTGAAAGCGAGTTCGGCAAGAAGTACCTGCCGGAGAAGCCGAACGTCTACAGCAGCAAGGAAGGCGCACAAGAGGCTCACGAAGCGATTCGTCCTTCCGACGCCAACACCGAGCCAAGCAAGCTGAGCGGCATGGAGCGTGACGCTGAGCGCCTCTACGAGCTGATCTGGCGCCAGTTCCTGGCTTGCCAGATGCTGCCGGCGCAATACCTGTCCACCACCGTCAGCGTGGGCGCAGGCGACTTCGAGCTGCGTGCCAAGGGCCGTATCCTCAAGTTCGACGGCTATACCCGCGTGATGCCGCAAATCGCCAAGCCTGGCGATGACGACGTGCTGCCGGACATGGCCCAGGGCGACACGTTGAAGCTGATCAAGCTCGACCCGTCCCAGCACTTCACCAAGCCGCCGGCGCGTTACTCCGAAGCCAGTCTGGTAAAAGAGATGGAAAAGCGCGGTATCGGTCGTCCTTCGACCTATGCGGCAATCATCTCGACCATTCAGGACCGTGGCTACGTAGCGCTGCACAACCGTCGTTTCTACTCGGAAAAGATGGGCGATATCGTCACCGAGCGCCTGTCCGAGAGCTTCTCCAACCTTATGGACTACGGCTTCACCGCCGGCATGGAAGAGAACCTCGATGACGTGGCCCAGGGCGAACGCGACTGGAAAAACGTGCTGGATGAGTTCTACGGCGACTTCAAAAAGAAACTCGAAGTAGCCGAAAGCCCTGATAGCGGCATGCGCGCCAACCAGCCGGTGATGACCGACATCCCGTGCCTGACGTGCGGCCGTCCGATGCAGATTCGTACCGCATCCACGGGTGTGTTCCTCGGTTGCTCGGGCTACAGCCTGCCGCCCAAAGAGCGCTGCAAGGCCACCGTCAACCTGGTGCCAGGCGATGAGATTGCCGCCGACGACGAGGGTGAGTCCGAGTCGCTGGTACTGCGTGGCAAGCACCGTTGCCCGATCTGCAGCACGGCGATGGACGCCTACCTGCTCGACGAGAAGCATAAGTTGCACATCTGCGGTAACAACCCGGATTGCAATGGCTACGAGATCGAAGAAGGCACCTACCGCATCAAAGGCTACGAAGGTCCGAGCCTGGAATGCGACAAGTGCGGCAGCGAGATGCAGCTCAAGACCGGCCGTTTCGGGAAGTTCTTCGGCTGCACCAACCCGACCTGCAAGAACACGCGCAAACTGCTGAAAAGCGGTGACGCGGCGCCGCCGAAGATGGACCCGGTGAAGATGCCTGAACTCAAGTGCGAGAAGGTCAACGACACCTACATCCTGCGTGACGGCGCTTCGGGCCTGTTCCTGGCGGCCAGCCAGTTCCCGAAAAACCGCGAGACCCGTGCCCCGCTGGTGATGGAGATTGTGCCGCACAAGGACGAGATCGATCCGAAGTACCACTTCCTGTGTGAAGCGCCGAAGAAGGATCCCGACGGTCGCCCGTCCGTGATCCGCTACAGCCGCAAAACCAAGGAGCAGTACGTGCAGACCGAAGTGGACGGCAAGCCTACCGGCTGGAAAGCCTTCTACGACGGCGGCAAGTGGAAGGTCGAGGACAAGCGTCAGGGCGCTTGATCGGCTGATCTTTCAGAGGTCTGGGGGCCGGCTTGCTGTGGCGAGGGAGCTTGCTCCCGCTGGACTGCGCAGCAGGCCCCGGCTTTAGGGGGGCGTTGCGCACTGGAGCGCCAGCCCGGCCCAGCGGGAGCAAGCTCCCTCGCCACAATGTTCAGCCAGCATCACGCTTATTTCGTTGTGGAGACTGCCGTTATGGCCAACGAACTCTATACCCGTACCAATCAGAAAATTTACTTCGCGGGTTTGTCCCTGGAAGCCCTTGGCCGTGCCGAGGAAGGGAAGGAGATGAATGCCATCGCACTGGTCCAGGCCGGGCGTGAGGCGGCGTTGTTCCACCTCTATGGCGCTTTGCTGGGCCTGTGCCATGAAATTGCCGGGTTCTACCGCTTGCCCCAGGCGGGCGCGCCCCGAGCAGAAATGATCATGAGCCGCGAAGTGCTCGAGGCAATGGCAATTCCGGAGTTGGCTGAGCTGGTGGAAATGGCGCAGAGCCCGGACAGCTGGGTCGCCCGCTTGCTCAAGGCCCACGCAGACATGTTCCAGCCGCCGCGTGTTCCCCATGTGCCCAAGGGCGATGTGACACAGCCGCTGATCGTGGCCGTTGCGCTGGAAGAGGATGAGCCCAAGCCGCTGAGCCGTGAGGAGCTGGAAAGCTGGCGTCAGGCGCTGAAGAAGATGGCTTTGCGGTTTCGCGAAGGTTTGAACGAGTGCTGAGGCGCTATTGCTGATGCACACGAATCAAAAACTGTGGGAGCGGGCTTGCTCGCAAATGCGGTGGGTCTGTAATGACTTCTTTACTGAAACTCCGCATTCGCGAGCAAGCCCGCTCCCACATTTGAACCAAGTAGGCAGAAAGTGCGGCGTAGGCCTCAATAAGCACCATTCATCAAGCCGTCAAGAAACCTTTCCAGATCCTCTGCGAGGCTGGGTGGATGACTGATATAATCCCGGCCTTTCGTGGAGAACAGACTTATATGCCAACGTCCTTTCTGGAAATTGTTGAACTGCCTGACGGCCGAATCGAGCTGCGTCGGGCTGAGGACGAGGGTTCTCTGGTTATTTTGGATTTTTCCGAGGACGCAAAAGCGTTCCTGCAAGGCCAGCACGTGGAAGTAGCAAAAGCCATGTTGAGCGTAGGTGTGCAGATGGCTGGTCGCCTGGCCGAAGGCGAGCCGGAGAAGGAAGATGGGCCGCGGGTGCTTCACTGAGTCTTCACGATGAGCGTGCTTGCGTGGTGAGCAGGCTTTTTGTGGCGAGGGAGCTTGCTCCCGCTGGGCTGCGGAGCGGCCCTGAATAGAGTTAATGCGCTGTATCAGGTATTCCACGGTGCCTGGTTTCTGGGGCCGCTGCGCAGCCCAGCGCGAGCAAACTCGCTCGCCACAACAAGCTCGCTAACCACAACAAGCTCGCTCGCCACATTAAGCTCACCTGCCACATTAAGCTCACCTGCCACAACAAGCTGGCCTGCATCAGACCCCATTACCCCAATCGAATATTCAAACTCTGCGCATCGCCCGTGCGCGCGGCGCTGACCAGCTGTTGTTTGGCGGCCGCATTCAGCGGGTTCAACCAGCTCACCACCGTATGGCTACGCCCCAGGCGCAAGGCCTCGCACGTCAGCTGCTGAGCACTTTGCGCGCCGCGTGGTTGCAGCAGCAGGATGCGCTCACGGTTGAGGCCGGCGTCCCGCAGCCAGGCCTGGGTCAGGCTGGCGGGTGGGGCGATCAGCGTCAGCCAGCGTGCGTCCTGCTCCTCGCTCAATTCGCGAAGGATCGGCGCCAGCAGGCTCAGGCAGCTCCCGGCAGCACCGCGCAACGACAGCTCACTGAACGCCTCAGGTTCGGAGCCCCACGGGGCTTCGACCGTTTCCTTGAGGATGGGCGCAAGGGGTTGGGCCATAAAGGCCTCGAACAGCGACAGTTGTGTGTGTTGCGGGGTGTGCACGAGCTGCATGGTGCCTCCTTTAGCGGCGAATGACGCCGACGCTCAAGCCTTCGATCACCAGGTCCTGATCTTTCAGGTTCACTTCAATCGGGGCGAACTCAGGGTTCTCGGCCATAAGCCAGACCTTGCTGCCTTCACGCTTGAAGCGTTTGACGGTGACTTCATCGCCGATACGGGCGACGACGATCTGGCCATTACGGGCTTCGCGAGTGGTGTGGACGGCCAGCAGATCACCGTCGAAAATGCCCACGTCCTTCATGCTCATGCCGTGTACGCGTAACAGGTAGTCGGCACGCGGATGGAAGAACGTCGGGTTGATGTTGCAGGACTCTTCGACGTGCTGCTGCGCCAGGATCGGCGCACCGGCAGCGACACGGCCGATGATCGGCAGGGTCGATTCGTCGGCCTTGGCTTCAAAACCAGGGATACGAATACCGCGTGAAGCACCCGGGGTCATCTCGATCGCGCCTTTGCGGGCGAGGGCCTTGAGGTGTTCTTCGGCGGCGTTGGGGGACTTGAACCCCAGTTCCAGCGCAATTTCCGCTCGCGTCGGCGGGTAGCCGTTGTCGTCGAGGCAGCGCTTGATAAAAGCCAGAATCTCAGCTTGGCGTGGCGTCAGTTTTAGCATGTTGATCGCTCTGTCTTTTTATACAGTGACTGGGATTATATACAGTGAACTGCGCTTGGCAATCATCCTTTTTTGGCACTCCGCTGGACGGTCGTCTGTCACGCTTCCTACAAGGCATAGACAGCGCTGCCTACAGGGCGCGAAGGATGTGATTAAATAGCGATGAGATAGATGACTGCCCGGCCGGAAAACGGACTCGCAGGCTTGACAAGACACACCCTGAAACGTATGTTTCAAACAAGTGTTTGTCAGGCGGAGTAGCCATGGCCCAGTCGGAAACCGTTGAACGCATTCTCGATGCTGCCGAGCAATTGTTCGCGGAAAAAGGATTTGCTGAAACTTCATTGCGGCTGATCACCAGCAAGGCTGGGGTTAACCTCGCCGCCGTGAACTATCATTTCGGCTCGAAAAAAGCCCTGATCCAGGCGGTGTTCTCACGCTTCCTGGGGCCGTTCTGCGCCAGCCTCGACCGTGAGCTGGAGCGTCGCCAGACCAAGCCGGAAAACAAGCCAAGCCTGGAAGATCTGCTGGAAATCCTGGTTGAGCAAGCGCTGGTGGTTCAACCGCGCAGCGGCAATGACCTGTCGATCTTCATGCGCCTTTTAGGGCTGGCCTTCAGCCAGAGCCAGGGCCACTTGCGCCGTTATCTGGAAGACATGTACGGCAAGGTGTTCCGCCGTTACATGTTGCTGGTTAACGAAGCCGCCCCGCGTATTCCGCCGATCGAACTGTTCTGGCGTGTGCACTTCATGCTCGGCGCCGCCGCCTTCAGCATGTCCGGCATCAAGGCCTTGCGCGCGATTGCCGAGACCGATTTCAGCGTCAACACCTCCATCGAGCAAGTGATGCGCCTGATGGTGCCGTTCCTGGCCGCCGGCATGCGCGCCGAAACCGGCGTGACCGACCCGGCCATGGCCGCCGCGCAACTGCGCCCGCGCAGCAAGTCGACGCCGGCCGTCGCCAAGGCGTGATTGCCCCAGGTGTGCGCGGCGGCTAAGCTAGCCGCCATGCCGATTTCAGCTATTTACTCGCAACCCGTTGTGCTCACCGCGCTTTTCGCGCCAGGTGAGGGCAACGGGTTGTGTGCGTTATTTAAGGAAGGTTTATGACTGCTGCCCTGCAAGGTTCGTTAATGGTCGATGTGGCCGGCACTTGGCTGACGGCCGAGGATCGCCAGTTGTTGCGCCAGCCTGAAGTGGGCGGGTTGATCATTTTTGCGCGCAATATCGAGCATCCACGCCAGGTGCGCGAGCTGAGCGCGGCGATTCGCGCGGTTCGCCCCGACCTGCTGCTGGCCGTCGATCAGGAAGGCGGTCGTGTGCAGCGCCTGCGTCAGGGTTTTGTACGCCTGCCGGCCATGCGTCTGCTGGCGGATAAGCCGAATGCCGAATACCTGGCCGAGCAGTGCGGCTGGATCATGGCCACTGAAGTGCTGGCGGTCGGCCTTGACCTGAGCTTCGCCCCGGTGCTTGACCTCGACTACCAACGCAGCGCCGTGGTCGGCACCCGTTCCTTCGAAGGCGACCCGGAGCGCGCTGCCGTGCTCGCGGGTGCCTTCATGCGTGGCATGAACAGCGCGGGCATGGCGGCCACCGGCAAACATTTCCCGGGCCATGGCTGGGCCGAGGCGGATTCCCACGTCGCGATTCCAAACGACGAACGCAGCCTGGAACAGATTCGCGCAAATGACCTGGTGCCTTTCGCACGCCTGAGCAAGCAATTGGCGGCGGTGATGCCAGCTCACGTTATTTACCCGCAAGTGGACGCCCAACCCGCCGGCTTCTCGCGTCGCTGGTTGCAGGACATTCTGCGCGGCGAGTTGCAGTTTGACGGGGTGATTTTCAGCGATGACCTGTCCATGGCGGGGGCGCATGTGGTCGGCGATGCCGCCAGTCGAATTGAGGCGGCGCTGACAGCCGGTTGTGATATGGGCTTGGTGTGCAATGACCGGGCGGCTGCGGAGCTGGCGCTCACGGCGGCGCAGCGCATGAAGGTCACACCATCGGCACGGATTGCGCGGATGCGTGGGCAGGCGATTGCGTCGACGGAGTACAAGCAGGATCCGCGTTGGTTGATGGCGCTTACCGCGTTGCGCGATGCTCAGTTGATCGACTGAACACCGCGTTGCTGCCATCGCAGGCAAGCCAGCTCCCACCTTTGATGTGTGAATGCATTCAAGGGTGGGAGCTGGCTTGCCTGCGATAGCGATCTAACCGTCAGCGCTTCTCTTGCTTGTTGGGCAACGGCGCAAACAACGCCTCAATGTCCTCATTACCCAACTGCCAATCCCCGGTCGTGCGCCCATCCAGCACACCCGCCGCCAGGTCAGACTTTTCCTTCTGCAGGTGCTGGATTTTCTCCTCCACCGTGCCTCGCGCAATCATCTTGTAGACGAACACCGGCTTCTCCTGCCCGATGCGGTACGCGCGGTCGGTCGCCTGGTTTTCCGTCGCCGGGTTCCACCACGGGTCATAGTGGATCACCGTGTCGGCCTCGGTCAGGTTCAAGCCGACGCCGCCGGCCTTCAGGCTGATCAGAAAAATCTGCAGTTTGCCGCTCTGGAAATCCTTCACCGGCGTGCGCCGGTCGCGGGTCTGGCCGGTGAGTAATGCGTAGGGCACGCCGCGTTTTTTCAGCTCGGCTTCGATCAGGCTCAGCATCGAGGTGAACTGCGAGAACAACAATATCCGGCGCCCTTCGGCGAACAGCTCTTCGAGCATCTCCAGCAGGCTGTCGAGTTTACCCGAGCTACTGCCACGGGCGGGCAGGGTGGCGTCGTTGACCAGACGCAGGTCGCAGCATACCTGGCGCAGTTTGAGCAGCGCCTCAAGAATGATGATCTGGCTGCGCGCCACGCCCTTGCGGGTGATTTCGTCGCGCACCTTCTTGTCCATGGCCAGGCGCATGGTTTCGTACACGTCGCGCTGGGCCTCGTTGAGGTCGACCCAGTGGATGATCTCGGTCTTGGGCGGCAGCTCGGTGGCCACCTGCTCTTTGGTGCGGCGCAGCAGGAAGGGTTTTATCCGACCGTTGAGGTGCTGCAGTCGCACCTCACTGGCGCGCTTTTCGATGGGCACGCGGTAATCGCGGTTGAAGCTTTTGACGTCTCCCAGCCAGCCCGGCAGCAGGAAGTGGAACAGCGACCACAGCTCGCCCAGGTGGTTTTCCAGCGGCGTACCGCTCAGGCACAGGCGCTGGCGCGCATTGAGCTCGCGCGCGGCCTGGGCAGCCTTGCTGTTGGGGTTCTTGATGTACTGGGCTTCATCGAGGATCAGCACATGCAAGGGCTGGGCGGCGAGGGTGTCGATGTCCTTGGGCAGCAGCGCGTAGGTGGTCAGCAGCAGGTCAAAGTCCTGCAGATGGGTGAAATGTTTCTTGCGACCAGCGCCGTATAGCGCCTGCACCCGCAGTTGCGGTGTGAAGTGCGCCGCCTCATCCAGCCAGTTGGGAATCAGGCTGGTGGGCATCACCACCATGCACGGCCGGTCGAGGCGCCCGGCGGCTTTTTCGCTGAGGATATGCGCCAGGGTCTGCAGGGTTTTGCCCAGGCCCATGTCATCGGCAAGAATCCCGCCCACATCAAGCTGACGCAGCGACTGCATCCAACTCAAGCCTTCCAGCTGATACGGGCGCAAGGTCGCGTTCAAGCCTTCGGGCGCCACGCAGGTGAAGTCCTTGATGTCGCGCAGGCGCTGGGCGAAGTTGCGGATCTTCTCGCCGCCTTCCCATTGCAGCGGCAGGTCTTCCAGCGGGTTCAGGCGAATGGCATCGGCCTTGGCCAGACGCAAGCTGGTGGTGCCGGTTTCCTGTAGGTAAAACTCGCCAAGGGTGGCCAGCACCGGCTTGAGCCGGCCGTAGGGCAACGCCACTTGCAGCGGGCCATGGCCGTTGGGCAGGCCGGGAATATTCACCAGGATCAGCTCGTCATCACGGCGCCGGGCGAGTTTCTCCGGGTTGAGGATTTCGGTGTGGGAGCGCATCAAGTTGAGCAAAATCGGCAACAGGCTCAGGCGCTCGCCATTGACGATAATCCCCAGCTCCAGGTCGAACCAGTCGCGCTCAGGGCCTTCATCGACGGTGGCGTACCAGTCATCGACGGCACTAAGGTCGAAACCGAAATCTTCTTCTATTTGCAGCTCCCAACCCTCGGCGCGCAAGGTCGGCGAGGCGTTGAGGGTGAAGTTCAGCCACGCACTGTCGTTGACCAGTTCGAACAGCTCGCCGGCACTCTCCGGCAACGCCTTGCTCTGGCGTGTGGCGATCTTGAAGCCCAGCAGGCGCAGTTGTTCGCGATAGGGTTGCTCCAGCTCCGGATGGCGCTTGATGCGCAGGCTCTGGGTTTCCTGGCGCACGATGATGTCAGCGTTTTTCTGCCCGCTGACATAGTTGCCCAAGTAATTGAACGACAGCGCCGCACGGTGCTGGATATAGCGCTGCATCTTGCCATTACGCGGTTCAAACGCACTGAACTCCACGCTGGCCAGCCACAGGCGCGGCACCGGCCGCACCTCTTCCATGACCACTTGTGGCAGCACCACGCGGTTATCCAGCACGGCCTGGAGCTTTTCCAACAGCTCGGCATCTTGCGCGGCGGCCGGGTAGGCCAGGGTTTCCTGGACCTTGAGCAGCACGGCCGCGATGTGTTTGCAGTTGGTGTGTACCGGGCAGGTGCAGCGGCTGTCCACCAGAATCAGCGTGCCCTTGGCCGATTCGCGCAGCGAGATGGTTTGTCGGTAAACATTGCCGCCAGAGCCTTCGCAGCTGGCAATGATGGTGCTGTCGCCGGACTCGACGATGCGCACGCGGTTTTCCAGGGCGTAGCGCCGCCCGCGCTCAAGGCTTTGCTCTTTAAAGCGATTGGCCCACGAAGGGGCCAGGGGTTTGGTCAACGACGACGTCAGGGGCATGGCGCTGGATCAGTCCTGAATGTCGGGCGGTGGCGCACTGGGTGGTTTGGCGGTCAGCGACGTGATCTTGATCAGCAGCGCCAAGTGGCCGCCATCCAGGTAATTGAGTTGGTTGTTCTTGGTGCGCACGTCTTGCTGGCTCAAGTGTTCGCTGGCAATCACGCTGCCGTTGGCGTCGAACCGGTTGATCCAGAAATCCGCGTCGATATCGGTAAAACGCCCCAGCTGCAGGTTCAGCGTGCCTTCGATGGGGAACTGGCCGAACTGCTCCTGGCCGTCGGTAATGGCCAGCTTCACCGGTTGCTCGCCGAGGTTCTGATCCCAGGCGCGGTGTAGCAATACGGTGTAACTGTTGTCCGCACTCAGCTTGTCGACGATGTTGCCCAGCCGCGGTGGGCTCAGTTTGTCGGTCGGCAGCCGCGCCGCACCGGCATCCCAATTTTCCGGCGCGGCGCGGCTATTGATCACCGGCTCGGCGTTCTGGCGCACCAGGATCATTTCCACCAGGTACGGGCTGTCGGCAAATGCCGAAGGAGCGACCACCACCAACATGAAGCTCAGAATGCGGAACAGGCGCATGGGGGCGTCCTTCAAGCAGATTTCGGGATGAGGCGCTCAAACAGCGCCTCCAGGGTATTGAAGCGTTCTTCGGCACGCTCCATCGGCACCATGAATTTGAACAGCGTAGCCCCTTCGAACTTGTAGCGGTTGGGTTGGCCCTGAATCAGTTTGATCAGCACCAATGGGTCCACCGGCGTTTGCGCCTCGAACTCGATGCGCCCACCCTGCGGCCCGGCGTCGACCTTCTTGATGCCCAGCTGTTCGGCCTGCAATTTCAGCAGCGTCAGGCGCACCAGGTTCTTGGTTGGCTCGGGCAGCAGGCCGAAGCGGTCGATCATCTCGACTTGCAGGTCCTTGAGGCCTTCTTCGTCGGTGGCCGAGGCGATGCGCTTGTAGAGAATCAGCCGCGCATGCACGTCGGGCAGGTAGTCTTCGGGAATCAACGCCGGCAAACGCAGGTTGATTTCCGGGCCGCCGCCCAAGGGTTGGTCGAGGTTCGGTTGTTCGCCTTTGCGGATGGCTTTTACCGCGCGTTCGAGCATCTCCATATACAGCGTGAAACCCACCGCCTGGATCTGCCCGCTCTGGCCGTCGCCGAGCAATTCGCCGGCGCCACGGATTTCCAGGTCATTGGTGGCCAGTACAAAGCCGGCACCGAGGTCCTGGGTATTGGCGATCGCTTCCAGGCGCTTTTCGGCATCGGAGGTGATCTGTTGGCGCGGCGGTGTCAGCAGGTAGGCATAAGCCTGGTGGTGGCTACGGCCCACACGGCCACGCAGCTGGTGCAATTGCGCCAGGCCGAACTTGTCGGCGCGCTCGATGATGATGGTGTTGGCGCTCGGCACGTCGATGCCGGTCTCGATGATGGTCGAGGCGATCAGCACGTTGAAGCGCTTGTGGTAGAAGTCGCTCATGACTTGTTCGAGTTCACGTTCGCGCATCTGCCCGTGGCCGATGGCGATGCGCGCTTCCGGCACCAGTTCGGCAAGGTCGGCGGCGCATTTCTCGATGGTCTTCACGTCGTTGTGCAGGTAGTAAACCTGCCCGCCGCGCAGCAGTTCACGCAACAAGGCTTCCTTGACCGTGCTTTTGTTCTGCTCCATCACAAAGGTGCGCACCGACAACCGCCGTGCGGGTGGGGTGGCAATGATCGACAGGTCGCGCATGCCCGACACGGCCATGTTCAGCGTGCGTGGGATCGGCGTTGCGGTGAGCGTCAGAATGTCGACTTCGCTGCGCAGGGCCTTGAGCTGTTCTTTTTGACGCACACCAAAGCGGTGCTCTTCGTCGATGATCACCAGGCCCAGGTTCTTGATCTTCACGTCGTCCGACAGCAGCTTGTGGGTGCCGATCACGATATCAATCTTGCCCTCGGCCAGATCGGCGATGGCGGCGTTGACTTCCTTGGCGGATTTGAAGCGGCTCATCACTTCCACGCTCACCGGCCAGTCGGCAAAGCGGTCGCGGAAGCTGTTGTAGTGCTGCTGGGCGAGTAGGGTGGTTGGCACCAGAATCGCTACTTGCTTGCCACCGTGCACGGCAATAAAGGCCGCGCGCATGGCCACTTCGGTTTTGCCGAAGCCCACGTCGCCGCACACCAGGCGGTCCATTGGCTTGGGCGCGAGCATGTCGGCGCGCACCGCTTCGATGGTGGTTTGCTGGTCCGGGGTTTCTTCGAAGGCAAAACCGGCGCTGAAGGTGGCGTAGTCGGCTTTCGGGTCGGCGAACGCATAGCCTTCGCGCGCAGCACGGCGGGCATAGATGTCGAGCAACTCGGCGGCCACGTCGCGTACTTGTTCGGCGGCTTTGCGCTTGGCTTTCTGCCAGGTCTCGGAGCCCAGGCGGTGCAACGGCGCCAGCGCGTCGTCGCTGCCGGTATAGCGTGCGATCAGGTGCAGGCTGGCCACTGGCACGTAGAGCTTGGCGCCTTCGGCGTATTCCATGGTGAGGAATTCGGCGGCCTGGTTGTCGATCTCCAGGGTCTGCAGGCCCAGGTAGCGGCCCACGCCATGGTCGATATGCACCACGGGCGCGCCTTCGCGCAGTTCGGTGAGGTTCTTGATCACCGCGTCGTTGTTGGCGTCGGCGCGTTTTTCACGGCGCCGGCGCTGCATCACGCGCTGGCCGAACAACGGGGCTTTCGGCGATCAGTGCCAGGGCCGGGTCGTCCAGCAACAAACCTTCGTCCAGCGGTGCGATGGTGATGGCCAGGCGCTCTTTGCTTTTGACAAAGTCCGGCCAGCTGTCGACGGTTTTCGGGCGCAGCTTCAAGCGTTCCAGCAGCTCCAGCAGCACTTCGCGACGGCCGGCGGATTCGGCGGTAAACAGCACACGGCCTGGGAAGTCGCCAAGGAAATTCGACAGTGCTTCCAGTGGCTGGGTGGCTTTGGCCTGAATCGCCAAGTCCGGCAACGTGCTCGCCGGGAAACGTTCGCGACCACTGCCGGCGTCCATGTCCTGCTGGCTGGCGACCACCCGTGGCCAGTTTTTCAGGCGGGCGAAGCAGTCTTCCACCGGCAGGAACAGTTCGGCGGGCGGCAATAAAGGCCGCGACGGGTCGACGCGGCGCTCTTCGTAGCGGTTGCGCACATCGTTCCAGAAGTTTTCTGCGGCCTGCTCGATGCCCGGCAGCGAGAACACTTGGGTGTCTGCGGGCAGGTAATCGAACAGCGTGGACGTTTCGTCGAAGAACAGCGGCAGGTAGTACTCGATACCGGCCGGGGTAATCCCGCTGCTTAAATCCTGAAAGATCGGGCAGCGGCGGAAGTCGACGTCGAAGCGTTCGCGAAAGCGTGCCTTGAAGCGCGTGACCGCGTCTTTTTGCAGCGGGAATTCCCGCGCCGGCAGCAGCTTGATCGACTCTACTTTGTCGATGGAGCGCTGGTTGTCCGGGTCGAAGGTGCGCAGCGTCTCGATTTCGTCATCGAACAGGTCGATGCGGTAGGGCAGTTTGCTGCCCATCGGGAACAGGTCGATCAACGCACCACGCACCGCAAACTCGCCGTGTTCGTACACGGTGTCGACGCAACGGTAGCCGCTGGCTTCCAGGCGCGTGCGCATCTGCTCCACATCGAGCTTCTGGCCGACGTCCAGCACCAGGCTGCTGCCGAGCAGAAACTTGGTCGGCGCCAGGCGGTGCAGGGCGGTGGTGATCGGCACCACCAGCACGCCGTGGGCCAGTTCCGGCAGGCGGTAGAGGCTGGCGATGCGCTGGGAGATGATGTCCTGGTGCGGCGAGAACAGGTCGTAGGGCAGGGTTTCCCAGTCGGGGAAATGCAGCACCGGCAAATCGGGGGCGAAGAAGCTCAGCTCCTGCTCCAGCCGCTCGGCACTTTGGCTGTCGGCGGTAAGCAGCAGGGTAAAGCGCTTGGCTGCGCTGGCAGCCTCGGCAATGGCCAGGCTCAGGGCGGCACCGGGCAGGTTGCCCCAGTGCTGTTTACCTGCCGCGGCAGGGAGAAGCGGTAGACGCAGAACGGGCACGGAAGGTTGAGCTCCAAGCGTTGCGACAAAGTCGGTAATTGTAGCGGTCCAAGGTGCCGCCTGTCAGTTGCTGACTGAGCCTATTACGGTTTGCGGGAAATGTAGTGGCTAAGACAAACAATGGCGGGTTTTGACTCAATATGTAGTGCCATTTTGCGTGGATGTTTCGGAGGGTTACGGACAAGTTGGCACAATCGCGGCATGGGCGGCCTGCTGAAACCCCCGTGTTTCCTGGCTTGTAGCGGGGTGGTATTTTTTTGCAAGGGCTTTTTGTTGTGCTCGGCGCATTGCTCAACGGGCAGTCGGACGACATAATGTAGCCCCTTTTTTCTGCCCCTACATGTGGAAGGTTCCCGTGACTCAGAAGCCCGACCAGTGTCTTGGTGAATGGATCGACCGTGAAGCACTCGCTGAAGCGATGATTCCGCTTATCGGTCAGCTGTACCGCAATAACAATGTGGTGAGCTCGATCTATGGCCGCAGCCTGATCAACCAGTCTGTCATCGCGATTCTCAAAGCCCACCGCTTTGCGCGTCACCGTTCCGCCGACGACAGCGAACTCTCCGTCCACGAAACATTCCCACTGCTCAAAGCCATGAGCGAGCTCAAGCTCGGCGCGGCTTCGGTAGACCTGGGCAAGTTGGCTTACAAGTTCCGCAAAGAAGGTGCCGGCCGCAGCGCCGAGCAGTTCGTGCGTGAAGAAATGGCCGACGTGGTTGGCCAGCAAAACGCCGCTGCCCGCAAAGGCACCGACGTGGTGTTGTACGGCTTCGGTCGTATCGGCCGCCTGCTGGCGCGCATCCTGATCGAAAAAACCGGTGGCGGCGACGGCCTGCGCCTGCGTGCCATCGTGGTGCGCAAAGGCGCCGAGAACGACCTGACCAAGCGCGCCAGCCTCTTGCGCCGCGACTCGGTACATGGCCCGTTCAACGGCACCATCGTCATCGACGAAGAAAACAACACCATCACCGCCAACGGTAACCTGATCCAGGTGATCTACGCGAAGAACCCGGCCGAGGTGGATTACACCCAGTACGGCATCAAAGACGCGCTGCTGGTGGACAACACCGGTGTATGGCGTGATGCCGAAGGCCTGGGCCAACACCTGGCCTGCCCGGGTATCGACCGCGTTGTGCTGACTGCGCCTGGCAAGGGCAAGCTCAAGAACATCGTGCACGGTATCAACCACGGCGAAATCACCGCTGACGACAAGATCGTGTCCGCCGCTTCCTGCACCACCAACGCCATCGTGCCGGTGCTGAAGGCTGTGAATGACAAGTTCGGCATTGTTAACGGTCACGTTGAAACGGTTCACTCGTACACCAACGACCAGAACCTGATCGACAACTTCCACAAAGGCGATCGCCGTGGCCGTAGCGCCGCGCTGAACATGGTGATCACCGAGACCGGTGCTGCCACCGCTGCTGCCAAGGCCCTGCCTGAGCTGGCCGGCAAGCTGACCGGTAACGCGATCCGTGTACCGACGCCGAACGTGTCGATGGCGATTCTCAACCTGAACCTTGAGAAAGCCGCCACCCGTGAAGAGATGAACGAGTACCTGCGCTACATGGCGCTGCACTCCGACCTGCACAAGCAGATCGACTTCGTTAACTCGCAGGAAGTGGTTTCCACTGACTTCGTAGGCTCGCGCCACGCCGGTGTGGTGGACGCTGAAGCGACCATTACCCAGGACAACCGCGTTGTACTGTACGTGTGGTACGACAACGAGTTCGGCTACAGCTGCCAGGTGGTTCGTGTGATGGAAGACATGGCCGGGGTCAACCCGCCTGCGTTCCCGCGCTAAGCCTTTGCGCTAAATGAAAAAGCCCCGACTGGTTCGGGGCTTTTTTGTGTCTGTTGGTTTTGTGGTGAATGTCAGGGCCTCATCGCAGGCAAGCCAGCTCCCACATTTGAATTGTCAACACAGTCAAATGTGGGCGCTGGCTTGCCTACGATAGCGGACTATCAGGCACTACCCACCACCGAAGCCTGCGCCGTGCGCAATTCATGCCGATTGCCTTTAAACAGCACCAGCGTCGCAATCAACCCCAACACCGCCGCACCACTCAGCCAAATCCCCGGCGCCGCTTTGTTATCCAGCACATGGATCAGATAAGTACAGGCCGCCGGCGTAAACCCACCAAAGGTCGCCGTCGCCAGGCTATAAGCCAGCGAAAACCCGGTGGTGCGCACTTCAATCGGCATGATCTCGGTAAGCGCCACCACCATCGCCCCGTTGTACGAGCCATACAGGAACGACAACCACAACAGCACGATCAGCAGATGGCTGAAGCTCGGATTCGCCACCAGCCACGACAGCGCCGGATACGCCGTAAGAATCGCCAGAATCGTCGCCCCCAGCAGTAAGGGTTTACGTCCGATCTTGTCGGACACCGCGCCCATCACCGGCAGCCAGATGAAGTTGGAAATGCCCACGCACACCGTCACCAGCAATGCATCGAAGTCGGACAGGTGCAGTTCGGCCTTACCGAAGGTCGGGGTGTAGGCGGTGATCAGGTAGAACGACACGGTGGTCATCACCACCAGCGCCATGCCGGCAATGACAATGCCGAAGTTCTGGCCGATCGAGCGCACGATTTCCTGCAGGGTAGGGCGGTGTTTGCGCGCCTGGAACTCAGGGGTTTCTTCCAGCGAGCGGCGAATCACGAAGATCACCGGCACAATCAGGCAGCCGATCAGGAACGGTACGCGCCAGCCCCAGTCGCCCATCTCTTCGGGGCTGAGCCAGTGGTTGAGGCCCACGCCGAGCAAACCGGCGAACACCACCGCAGCCTGCTGGCTGGCGGACTGCCAACTGACAAAAAAGCCTTTGCGGCGCGGCGTGGCGATTTCCGCCAGGTACACCGACACACCGCCCAGCTCGACGCCGGCGGAGAAGCCTTGCAGCAAGCGGCCAAACAGCACCAGCAACGGTGCCGCAACGCCCAGGGTGGCGTAGCCGGGCACACAGGCAATCAGGATGGTGCCCGCAGCCATCAAGGCCAGGGTGATGACCAGACCCTTTTTACGGCCGTGGCGGTCGATGTAGGCGCCGAGGAAGATTGCGCCCAGTGGCCGCATCAGGAAGCCGGCGCCGAAGGTCGCAAGCGACAGCATCAGCGAGGCAAAGGCGCTATCGCTGGGGAAGAAGGTTTTGGCAATGGCCGTGGCGTAGAAGCCATAGACCATGAAGTCGAACATCTCGAGGAAGTTGCCGCTGACAACGCGAAAAATCGCCTTGCCCTTGCCCGTGGTAGTGGACATGTCATGCACTCATTTTGGCTATCTTATTAATGATCCCTGGTCATCATTCGTCCTTGCTGCAGTTTTGTAACCATATGTGTATTAGCCACTACCGGCAATAAAAATTGATAGCAAGCTGACTAAATGCGCGAAGGTCATTGGTGCTGGAGATCACTGTGGGAGCTGGCTTGCCTGCGATAGCGGTGTGCCAGCCAGCAAATGAATGGCTGACCCACCGCTATCGCAGGCAAGCCAGCTCCCACATGGAGTTTTTGGGGTTTTTGAGAGGGGTGGTTAATTCAGGAGGGAATTGCGCAGGCTGTCCGACAGGCCTTTCGGTGCCAGCCAGATACCGAGGTAGGCTTTTGCCAATGCCTCGTCACGGCTGCTGAACACCACCTGCTCATTGATCTCCAGGTTCAGCCCACGCCCAGGGCGAAAATCCAGGGCATAACGATCGCCCGTGCGGATGTTGCGGAAGCTGGCGTGCAGTGGGTCCAGCTCTGGCTTCAGGCGGGCGAGGGTTGCAGCGGATTGCTGGCGTTCGAGGGTGGCCGTAGCGGCCTTGATCACATCATTGCGGTCGATGTCGCGAAAGTAATACAGCGCCAGGCGCACCTCGTTTCGCTGGGTCCAGGCCTGTTTGGCGCTGACGTCTGCCGGGGCATACAGCGCGGCCGCGTACACATCCGCCCAGAGATACACCAGCACCGCCTGGTTTTTCAGCGCCAGTTCATGAGACTGCGCCGGGAAGCCAGCCTGTTTGAGCCGGTCCGCCTCATTGGCATGCGCCGCAAACGAAAAAATCATCATTAAACACAAAACCACATGCCGCATAATGGCCCCGCCTGCGAAGGTGCGTGTCAGCAGTGTAATGCCAGTTTGCAGTTCCTGTAGTTAAGGCAAGACTGGCCTACGACGCGACCAAGGGTTAATGTGCGCGGCGTTGAGCCTTATATAGACTGTGCCCCGGCTCACACACTTGAGCCAAAAATTTCCTTCATGCCCGCTGGCCGCGGCATGATTTAGCCAGGCGTCCAACCGTACGCCTGGCCTGTTCTGAGGAGTACGCATGGCTGTCTACAACTACGACGTAGTGGTACTGGGTTCCGGCCCGGCTGGAGAAGGTGCGGCAATGAACGCCGCCAAAGCGGGGCGCAAGGTGGCGATGGTCGATAGCCGTCGCCAGGTCGGCGGTAACTGCACCCACCTGGGTACCATCCCGTCCAAGGCCTTGCGTCACTCGGTGCGCCAGATCATGCAGTTCAACACCAACCCGATGTTCCGGGCCATTGGTGAGCCACGCTGGTTCTCGTTCCCGGACGTATTGAAAAGCGCTGAAAAAGTTATCTCCAAACAAGTCGCTTCGCGTACCGGCTACTACGCCCGTAACCGCGTCGACCTGTTTTTCGGCACCGGCAGTTTTGCCGACGAGCAAACCGTCGAAGTGGTCTGCGCCAACGGCGTGGTCGAAAAACTGGTGGCCAAGCACATCATCATCGCCACCGGTTCGCGCCCGTATCGCCCGGCCGATATCGATTTCAACCACCCGCGTATCTACGATAGCGACACCATCCTGAGCCTGGGCCACACCCCGCGCAAATTGATCATCTATGGCGCCGGCGTGATCGGCTGTGAATACGCCTCGATCTTCAGCGGCCTGGGCGTGTTGGTGGAACTGGTCGACAACCGCGACCAGTTGCTGAGCTTCCTCGACTCGGAAATCTCCCAGGCGTTGAGCTACCACTTCAGCAACAACAACATCACCGTGCGCCACAACGAAGAGTACGAGCGGGTCGAAGGCCTGGACAACGGGGTGATTCTGCACCTCAAGTCCGGCAAGAAGATCAAGGCCGACGCCTTGCTGTGGTGCAACGGCCGTACCGGCAACACCGACAAGCTGGGCATGGAAAATATCGGGGTCAAGGTCAACAGCCGTGGCCAGATCGAAGTGGACGAGAACTATCGCACCTGCGTGCCGAACATCTACGGTGCCGGTGACGTGATCGGCTGGCCGAGCCTGGCCAGTGCGGCCCATGACCAGGGCCGTTCGGCCGCCGGCAGCATTGTCGACAATGGCAGCTGGCGCTACGTGAACGACGTGCCGACCGGGATCTACACGATTCCCGAGATCAGCTCGATCGGCAAGAACGAACACGAACTGACTAAGGCCAAGGTGCCTTACGAAGTCGGCAAGGCGTTCTTCAAGAGCATGGCGCGTGCGCAGATCGCCGGTGAGCCGCAAGGCATGCTGAAGATTCTGTTCCACCGTGAAACCCTTGAGGTTCTCGGCGTGCATTGCTTCGGCTACCAGGCCTCGGAGATCGTGCACATCGGCCAGGCGATCATGAGCCAGCCAGGTGAGCAAAATACCCTCAAGTATTTTGTAAACACCACGTTCAACTACCCGACCATGGCCGAAGCCTATCGGGTAGCGGCCTACGACGGCCTCAACCGGCTTTTTTGAGCGGCTCCGGCCGGTGGCCTGAGCCGGCCGGGGAGACCGATTTCAGTAATTCTCGAGGGTGGCAGTGGCCAAACCGGGAAAGTCTGTAATCAGGCTATCTACGCCGAAGTCGGCGAGCCTGCGCATCAGCGCAGGTTCGTTGACCGTCCACACGGACACGTGCAAACCCTGGCGCTGGGCTTTTTCCAGACGCTCGGGGGTGCACAGCGTCCAGTTCAATGCCAGGTATTCACAGCCGTAGTTCTGCGCGACCTTCAACGGGTCTAGCCAGGCGTATTCGGCCACCAGACCGCGTGACAGGTCCGGGGTGAGTTCCACCGCTGCTTTTAATACTTCCCGCGAACTTGAAGTGACGGTGACCTTGTCCATCAGGCCATGCCGCACCGCCATCTCGCGGATCGCCAACACAGTGGTCGCGGCGCGGGTGCGGGAGGCGCTTTTGACTTCCAGCTGCCAGTGATCGAAGTCGCACTGTTCGAACAGTTCTTCCAGGCGCGGAATCGGGCACGGTTTGACCCAGCCTGGGCCACCTTTGCGCGCGTCCATCTTCGTAAGGTCCGCCGCCGAATACTCGACGACTTTGCCGCGCCGGTCGGCGGTGCGCTTGAGGGTCGGGTCGTGGATCACCATCAACTCGCCGTCCATGGACAGGTGCAAGTCCAGTTCGCAACGGCGTACACCGTGCTTGAGGCACTCCTGAAAGCTGGTCAGGGTGTTTTCCGGTGCTTCGCCTTTGGCACCGCGGTGGCCGTAAATCAGGGTCACAGTTGCTCCTTTGCGCCAGATAGCCTGGCGTAGTCAATACGTATTCAGAGATCGTCGCTTTGTTCCCGCGCCAGACGGCGTTCCTGGGCCTGTTTCTGCAGGATATAGCGCGCCAGCAACTGGCGTTGGGCGTCGGTCATGGATTCGAACTCCGTGCCCACGTCAAAACCATCGCCCTTGGGGTCGCAATGCGTCACGCGTGCGCGCAGCAGCAGGCCGAGCGCCTGGGGCATCAGCACCAGTTTGACCGCCAGATGCGCGCCGGGCGCCAGGGGCGTGGGGTGCTGGAAGTCGATGCCGCCTTCGGAGATGATCACCGGCTGCGGCGCGCCGACCTCGTCCAGCAGACCACGGGCCATGATCTGGCTGAGCAGATCCACGCGTTTGTTCTGGACTTTGAGGAAGGCCGCCAGGCTGCGATCTTTCTCGCTGATCTGGCGCAGCAGGTGCTGGGCTTCGAATTCGCTGAGGTGCAGTTCGCTGAGCAGATTGAACAGCGGGGAATCATCCAGCAACACTTCCTTGCTCGCCGCTTCCGGGTCAGACAGCGTGCTGATTTGAAGTGCGATCATGTCGTCGATACGGTAGTATTCGCGGCGTTCTTCTTCATCTAATGTCGACATGGCGAACCCAAAGTAGCGGTAATGGTCTGAGTGTAAAGCTGCTTACCTGACCCCGCCACCGGGACGTCTTCTTTTCCTCCGAACAAGCCCCGACATGTTCAGACCTCTCTTCGTATTTATCGGCACGCGTTATACCCGTGCAAAGCGCCGCAATCATTTTGTGTCGTTCATTTCCCTTACCTCGATGATCGGGCTCGCCTTGGGCGTGGTCGTGATGATCGTGGTGCTGTCGGTGATGAATGGCTTCGATCATGAGATGCGCACCCGCGTGCTGGGCATGGTGCCCCACGCGACCATCGAGTCCGATGAACCCATCAACGACTGGCAAAGCCTGGCCGCCAAGGTCAAGCAGAACCCCAAGGTGGTGGCCGTTGCGCCTTTTACTCAGATGCAGGGCCTGCTGACCAACGACGGCAAGGTGCAGAAGATCCTGCTCAATGGCGTTGACCCGGCCCAGGAACGTAACGTGTCGATCATCGACAAGTTCATGTTGCAGGGCAAACTCGACGACCTGGCGCCCGGCAGCTTCGGCATTGTGATCGGCGACAAGGCCGCGGCCAAGCTCGGCGTAGGCATCGGCGACAAGCTGACCTTCGTCGCGCCGGAAGTCACCGTGACCCCGGCGGGCATGTTCCCGCGCATGAAGCGCTTTACCGTGGTCGGCACCTTCCACGTCGGCGCCGGCGAAATCGACGGCTACCTGGGGCTCACCAACCTCACCGACCTGGCGCGCCTGCATCGCTGGCAGCCGGATCAGGTGCAGGGCCTGCGCCTGAAGTTCAACGACCTGTTCGACGCACCGCGCGGCGCCTGGGAAATCGCCCAGCACTTGGGCGACTCGCAGTACTACGCCCGTGACTGGACCCGCACCCACGGCAACCTCTACCAGGCCATCCGCATGGAAAAAGCCATGATCGGCCTGCTGTTGCTGCTGATCGTCGCCGTGGCCGCGTTCAACATCATTTCCACCCTGGTAATGGTAGTGAATGACAAGAAGGGCGATATCGCCATCCTGCGTACCCTTGGTGCCACGCCGGGGCAGATCATGGCGATCTTCATGGTGCAAGGCACCGTGATCGGCGTGGTCGGTACCTTGATCGGCACCGCCGTCGGCATTCTGGCCGCGCTGAACGTCAGCGCCGCCATCGCCGCGCTGGAAAAAGTCATCGGCCACAAGTTTCTCAACGCCGACGTCTACTTCATCGACTACTTGCCGTCCCAGGTTCAGGCCCAGGACGTGTTGATGGTGGGCGGCGCCGCGTTGCTATTGAGTTTCCTTGCCACCCTGTATCCAGCCTGGCGCGCGGCACGCACCCAGCCAGCACAGGCCTTACGTTATGAGTGAATCGGGCATGAGTGAAAAAGCTATTTTGAGCTGCCGCAACCTGGGCAAATCCTACGAGGAAGGCCCGGAATCGGTGGTGGTGTTGTCCAACCTGCAGCTGGAACTGCACCCGGGCGAGCGCGTGGCGATCGTCGGCAGTTCCGGTTCCGGCAAAAGTACCTTGCTTAACCTGTTGGGCGGCCTGGATACACCTTCCGAGGGCAGCGTGTGGCTGGCCGGTGAAGAACTGTCGGCACTCGGTGAAAAAGCCCGTGGCCAACTGCGCAACCGTTCGCTCGGTTTTGTGTACCAGTTCCACCATCTGCTGCCGGAATTCACCGCACTGGAAAACGTGTGCATGCCGCTGCTGATCGGCAAGACCGCGATCCCCGAAGCCCGCCAGCGCGCCAAGGCACTGCTGGAGCGCGTCGGCCTCGGCCATCGCCTGGAGCACAAACCGGCTGAACTGTCCGGCGGCGAGCGCCAGCGTGTGGCCATTGCCCGTGCCCTGGTGAACAACCCCGGCCTGGTGATGCTCGATGAGCCGACCGGCAACCTCGACTCGCACACCGCGCAAGGCATCAAGGACTTGATGCTGGAGTTGAGCACCCAGATGCGCACCGCGTTCCTGGTGGTGACCCATGACATGAGCATGGCCCGCCAGATGGACCGCGTGTTGCACCTGCAGGAAGGTCATCTGGTCGCCATCTGACCCGTTTCAAGCCTGGCTTTTTAAAGCCGGGCTTTTTCATTTTTTTAAACGGTGCCCGCGAATGTTCAGACCGTTATCGATTTTTATCGGCACGCGCTATACCCGCGCCAAGCGCCGCAACCGTTTTGTCTCGTTTATCTCGATGACCTCGATGATCGGCCTCGCTCTGGGCGTATTGGCGATGATCGTGGTGCTGTCGGTGATGAACGGCTTTCAGCGTGAAATGAGCACGCGCATTCTCGGCATGGTGCCCCACGCCACCATCGTCGGTGTAAACCCGATTGACAACTGGCAGCCCGTGGCCGCCGCCGCGCTGAAGAACCCCGAGGTCACGGCTGCGGTGCCATTCACACAGATGGACGGCATGTTCTCCTACAAGGGCGCGATGCAGCCGATCGAGATCATTGGCGTTGACCCGGCCCAGGAAGGCAAGGTGTCGATCGTGGCCCAGCATATCGTGCGCGGCAAACTCGAAGACCTCAAAGCCGGCGAGTTCGGCGTAGTGATCGGCGACATCACCGCACGGCGCTTCCGCCTGAACGTCGGTGACAAGCTGACCCTGATCGTGCCGGAAATCAGCACGGCCGCACCGGGTGGCATCACCCCGCGCATGCAGCGCTTGAACGTGGTCGGTATCTTCAAGGTCGGCGCCGAGCTGGATGGCTCCATGGCCCTGATCAACATGGCCGACGCCGCCGAGATCCAGCATTGGCAGCCGAACCAGGTGCAAAGCGTGCGCCTGGCGGTGAAGGATTTGTACGCCGCGCCCAAGGTTTCGGCGGACATCGCCGCGAGCCTCGGCGCCGGCTACAAGCCGGATGACTGGACCCACACCCAGGGCAGCCTGTTCAGCGCCATGAAGATGGAAAAGACCATGATCGGCCTGCTGTTGCTGATGATCGTCGCCGTCGCTGCATTCAACATCATCGCCACGCTGATCATGGTGGTGAACGACAAAGGCGCGGACATCGCGATTTTGCGCACCATCGGCGCCACGCCACGGCAGATCATGGCGATCTTCATGGTGCAGGGCACGGTGATTGGTATCGTCGGCACCTTGATCGGCGGCGTGCTGGGTGTGATTGCGGCGCTGAACGTGAGTGAACTGGTGGGCTGGCTGGAGCGCGTGACCGGGCAGCATATCTTCAGTTCGGACGTGTACTTCGTCAGCAACCTGCCTTCCGAGCTGCAAGGTGGTGATGTGCTGCTGATTTGTACGGCGGGGTTTGTGTTGAGCTTTATGGCGACGATTTACCCGGCGTATCGGGCGGCGAAGATTGAGCCGGCGCATGCATTGAGATATTCGTAAACTTTAAGACCGCTATCGCAGGCAAGCCAGCTCCCACCTTTTGATGTGTGAATACATTCGAATGTGGGAGCTGGCTTGCCTGCGATAGGGCCGGCCCAGCTTGCATCAATCCCCCCTGGGCAACTCAATCACAAACCGCGTCCACCCAGCTTCAGATTCACAATAAATCCTCCCACCATGCGCCCGCACAATCGACTGGGTAATCGCCAACCCCAGCCCCGCATGCTCACTGCTGCCTTCACGGCGCGCCGGGTCTGCCCGATAGAACCGATCAAACAATTTAGGTAATAAAGCCGCTGGAATACCTTCCCCGGTATTAGCGACAGTCAGCGTCACAGCCTGTGCGCTTTCCATAATCCGCACCCGTACCTCGCCACCCACCGGGGTAAACCGCAGCGCGTTATCCAGCAGGTTCGACACGGCCCGGCGCAACATGCCGCGATCGCCCGCCGTTCGGGCCGTGCCCTCGCACACCAGATTAACCTGCGCGTCTTCGGCCAACAGCGCAAAAAACTCCAGCAACGCCTCCACTTCATCGTGCAGCGCCAGCGCTTCGCGCTTGGGCATCAGCAGGCCATGGTCGGCTTTGGCCAGGTACAACATGTCATTCACCAACTGCGCCATCCACTGCAACTCCTCCAGGTTGCTGTGCAGCGCCTCGCGATAGTCCTCCAGCGGGCGCGGCTGGGTGAGGATCACCTGGGTGTGGGTCAGCAGGTTCGACAGGGGCGTGCGCAGTTCATGGGCGATATCGGCGGAGAAGGCCGAAAGGCGCTGAAACGCATCGTCGAGCCGCCCCAGCATCGCGTTAAACGCCTGGGCGAGTTCGGCCAACTCCACCGGCATGTGCGCCTGGGGCAAGCGTTGGGTCAGGGAGTGGGCCGACACGCCGGCCGCCACTTCACTCATGCGCCGCAACGGCCGCAGCCCGCTGCGCGCAGCCCACGCACCGAGCAGCGCGGTGGCCAGGGCGGACAAGCCGACCGTGAGCCAGATCAACCGCTGCATGCGTTGCAGAAAGTGCTGGTGGTGCGTGATGTCGAGGATCAGCGACAGTTGCGGCGAACCGGGTTGGCCCGCCAGCAACGGCGCGTTGTAGACGCGGTAGTCGGTGCCGGCGTTTTGCAGGCTGTGCAGGCCGGGCGCCGCGGGCAGCGTGACGCTCGGCGCGCCATCAAACCAGCGTTGGCTGGCGGCGCTGATGCGCAAGGCGAGGTCCGGCTGGCGGCTGAGTTCGGCACGCAGTTGCGCTTCTCGCTGAGTAAAGGCCGCCAGTGAGTCGACACCCTGCAAGGTGCTGCGCAGCGCGATCAGTTTGCCGTCGAGCTGCTGCTGGTCCAGTTCGATAAAGTGCGCTTCGCTGGCCTGGTTAAACAACACGCCAGCGATGAGCGAGACCACCGCTGTGCAGCCGGCAAACAACAATGCCAGACGGCTGGCCAGGGACAGGCGCGCAATCAATTGCACCGTTCCTCCAGCACATAGCCCATGCCGCGCACGGTGTGGATCAGCTTGGTGGGGAAGTTGTCGTCGACTTTAAGGCGCAAGCGGCGGATCGCCACTTCGATGATATTGGTGTCGCTGTCGAAATTCATGTCCCACACCTGGGAGGCAATCAGGCTCTTGGGCAGCACTTCACCCTGGCGGCGCAGCAGCAGTTCGAGCAAGGCGAACTCCTTGGCGGTGAGGTCGATGCGCTGGCCGTCGCGCTCGACGCGGCGGCGGATCAGGTCCAGGCGCAGGTCGGCCAGTTGCAGCGCGGTTTCCTGCGGCGTGCTGCTGCCACGGCGCAACAGGCTGCGCACCCGCGCCAGCAGTTCGGAAAAGGCGAAAGGCTTGACCAGGTAGTCGTCGGCGCCCAGCTCCAGGCCATGCACGCGGTCTTCCACGGCGTCGCGGGCGGTGAGGAACAACACCGGGATTTCCAGGCCGGCACTGCGCACGGCGTGCAGGATTTGCCAGCCGTCGCGGCCGGGCAGCATCACGTCGAGGATCAGCAGGTCGTAATCGCCGGTCAATGCCAAGTGCTGCCCGCTCGTGCCGTCGGCCACCAACTCGGTGGTAAAGCCAGCCTCGGTCAGGCCCTGGCGCAGGTAGTGGCCGGTTTTCGGTTGGTCTTCAACGATCAGCAGTTTCATGGGCAACTCTTGGCAACAGGTGACGATGGGCTTTATACCGTGGGTGGCAGCCTCAGGGCGCAACCTGACAAAGTTGTAATCTAGCAGTCAGCTGGCTGGCAGCAGGGCCATCTTAAAGTGCTGACCAAGCTGGACACACTTTTTTGGAGAAGCGTCATGGCGTTGCGTACACCTTTGTTTATGGCGGGCTGTTTGTTGGCATTGAGCGTTAATGCAATGGCCGATGAGGCCCACACCTATGCGTTTGGCCACCCGGCACCGGCTGATAAAGCCACGCGCACGGTGGAAGTGACCTTGCAGGACATTTCCTTTTCGCCCAAGGCTCTGGACGTAAAGGCCGGTGAGACGGTGCGCTTTGTGCTGGTCAACAAAGGCCAGTTGCTGCACGAGTTCAACCTGGGCGATGCGGCAATGCACGCCGAACACCAGAAAGAAATGCTCAAGATGCAGGCCAGCGGCATGCTCACGGCCACCGGCATGGGCAAGATGGACCACGCCGCCATGGGGCATGGCGATATGGGCGAGATGGGCGGCATGAAGCATGACGATCCCAACAGTGTGCTGGTGGAGCCGGGCAAGACCGCCGAGCTGACCTGGACCTTCACCAAAGCCACCGGTCTTGAGTTTGCCTGCAATATTGCGGGGCATTATCAGGCGGGCATGGTCGGCAAACTGACCGTTGAGTGAGGCGATTCTTAAGGGCGGGAGCAAAGGCTGGTAGACTGGCGCGGTTTATTTAGCCAGGTTTCCGCCATGCATCCCGCAGCCGAACATTCGCCGCTGGGCAAGTCCAGTGAATACATCTCTACCTACACACCTTCGTTGCTGTTCCCTATCCCTCGCGCGGCCAAATGGGCCGAGCTGGGCCTGACTGCCGAAACGCTGCCTTATAAAGGCGTGGATTTCTGGAACTGCTTTGAACTGTCGTGGTTGCTGCCCTCCGGCAAGCCGGTGGTGGCCATCGGTGAGTTCAGCATCCCGGCCGAGTCGCCGAACATCATCGAGTCCAAGTCGTTCAAGCTGTACCTCAACTCGCTGAACCAGACCGCGTTTGCCGACACGCAAAGCCTGGAAGCCACCTTGCGCACCGACCTCAGCGCCGCCGCCGGCTTGCCTGTGAGTGTGCGCATCCGCAGCCTGGCCGAGATTGAGGCCCAAGGCGTGATGGCGTTGCCGGGGGCGTGCATTGACGACCTGGACATCAGCGTCAGCAACTACGAACACCCGCGCCCGGAACTGCTGCGGTGCGATGACTCGCGCACAGTTGAGGAGAGCGTGCACAGCCACCTGCTCAAATCCAACTGCCCGGTCACCAGCCAGCCGGATTGGGGCAGCGTGGTGGTGGACTACCGTGGTCACGCGCTGGATCACGCCAGTTTGCTGGAATATATCGTGAGCTTCCGCCAGCACTCGGACTTTCATGAGCAGTGC
The DNA here is from genome assembly GCF_030816095.1 of Pseudomonas sp. W3I7. Classification (NCBI taxonomy): domain Bacteria; kingdom Pseudomonadati; phylum Pseudomonadota; class Gammaproteobacteria; order Pseudomonadales; family Pseudomonadaceae; genus Pseudomonas; species Pseudomonas sp. W3I7. The sequence goes on along the minus strand of NZ_JAUSXP010000001.1, from coordinate 4,477,133 downwards.
GTGGAGCGCATCTTTCTGGACTTGCAGCGGTTGCTCAAGCCGGAGAAATTGACGGTGTATGCGCGTTATGTGCGGCGCGGTGGGTTGGATATCAACCCGTATCGCAGCACCGAGAATGTGCAGTTCCAGAACGTGCGGCTTGCACGTCAGTGAAACGGGTAAACCGTGATGGATGCGATGGCGCAAAGGTTTCTTTGCGCCATACCTTCATCGACACCCGCTTGGTGAGGATGAAGTACTTTTACTGTCAGTATTGAATTTGTTGAGGTGGAAGGGCGTTGTCGTCACGGATTACGTCGAGCCGATCTTTCGACCTTTCTCCGGGGATGTCCTTGCCTGGCTCGCCATGTGCTGACTCAGCAATTTCCCTCGGGAATGTGTCCAGACCTGGGACGCCACTTGGTGATTGCGGGGTAGCTGGGCTTATTGCGCTCATTGTAGGAAAAACCTCATGAATTTAATGAGAAGAGGATTCTTCTCGCAGCCTGGGTGGCCAATTCACTCGGCTTGGTTCCGTCGCCTGGAAAAATTCCTGCAATAACGGGCGTGTACGTTGGCGTCGCAAACTAATGCGGCCGCAAAGTTGTGCATCGGTCCGATAGCCATGAAAGCCAAATAAAAAATCCGATGCCAGTGGGGTCATCGGATTTTTTGCAAATAGGGCTTTTGTTATCAGATCCCGATATTGCCCAGGGTCACCACAATATTGCGCAAGGTCCCGGCGATGCCTGGGTGGTCCAGCTCGAAGCGTTCCACCGCCAGGTTCACACCATCGGCAATGCTTGGGTCCTGGATCGCGCCTTCCAGCGGTTCCTTAACTTCCAGTTCGGCAATCAATGTTTCCAGCTCGTCGCGTTTCTCCGCCGACATCAGCGGGTCGCTATTCAATTGCTCGCGCAATTCTCTGACTTGGTCTTTCAGCTGTTCGCGGGCAGGCATGACGTTCTTCCTTTTATCGATAGGCACTGGCATAGACCGCGGCTCGCCGTGAAAGGTCTACGGGCTGACCTTTAGATTAATCCACCGGCGCCTTGAGTGCATGATCTCTATCAGGGCTTCTCGCCTTTAAGCTGGCGCAGGCTGATATCCGCCAGGCACGTGCCCAGCTCGCCAAGGTGATCAATCACCGAATGCACGCCCAAGCCATACAACGCCACCGTGGCTTTGCCGCGCTTGTGTTCGCGTTGCTGCTCGGTCAGCGCCAGCCATTGTTCCGGCGACAGGCCGCACAGCGAGCCGCAGGACGCCAGGCCGATGGTCCACAACCCGGCATTGAGGCCCGATTGCAGCAAACGCGGCTCGCCGCTGACCAGCACACAGCCTTCGAGGCGTTGGATATTCAGTTCCATCAAGGCTTGCCAGCAAGCGTGCGGCGCCGGCCAGCGGATCGAGGAGGGTGGCGTGGCTTTGAGCCAAGAAGGCAGGGCAGCCGCCAGCGGGGTGGTGACCGAGGCGGGCAGTTCATCCACCCAGGCGCAGGGCACGCCCTGGTCCTTGAGGCTGCGCAGAATCTTCAGCGCGCCGGGGGTGGCCTGGGAGTCGGGGCAGGGCGAGTCGGTGCGGGCCTGGGAACCGAAATCCACTAGGCAGCCACTCAGGCCAAACAGCACGGCAGTCAAGGTGGGGGCGCTGGCTACGGCAATTTCGGCGTGAGGCATTTCGACTTCCCTGAAATAACTTCCTTGAAATAACTATCCTGAAACAGCGACGACGCTATCCGAGCTGCATGACAAGCGGATGACACTGACCTGTTTGTAGGAATTTTGTGCATTTTGCGTATGTCGATTCCTCGTTACTGCCTAAATCCACCCATCCGTCATATACTGACAGTCTTATTCAGGGCATAGCGCCCATGACAGACCATTCAAGGAGCCAAAGCTATGCGCTGGAGCCAGTACTTCGCTCAGCTATCTGTGTGTGCAACCATCCTGCTCGCCCCGTTCGCGGCCCAGGCTGCGTCCGAAGACGATCCATGGGAAAGCGTCAACCGCCCGATCTTCACCTTCAACGATACCGTTGATACCTACGCCCTCAAGCCGATTGCCCAGGGTTATCAGTTTGTAACCCCGCAATTTGTGCAAGACGGCGTCCACAACTTCTTCCGCAACATCGGCGATGTCGGCAACCTGGCCAACAACGTGCTGCAGCTCAAGCCGCACGCCGCCGGTGTAGACACCGCGCGCCTGTTGATGAACACCACCTTCGGCGTGCTCGGCTTTGTTGATGTCGGCACCAAAATGGGGCTGCAACGCAGCGATGAAGACTTCGGCCAGACCCTCGGCTACTGGGGCGTCGGCAGCGGTCCTTACGTGATGCTGCCGCTGCTGGGCCCAAGCACCCTGCGTGATGCGCCGTCCAAATACGTCGACAGCTACACCCAACCGTACCGTTACATGAACGATATCGGCTGGCGCAACAGCACCTTCGGCCTGAACATCGTTGATACCCGTGCCAGCCTGCTCGACAGCGAGAAGCTGATCACTGGCGACAAGTACACCTTTATCCGTAACGCTTACCTGCAGAACCGTGAGTTCAAGGTAAAAGACGGCAAGGTCGTCGACGACTTTTAAGCCGTGACGTTTTGAAATGAAAAAAAGGCGACCTCTATAGGTCGCCTTTTTTGTGCGCGTTTTTCAACGCATTTTCAGGATCCTGAGGCCCAGGTGCTGGCGCTCGCCTTCGCTTTTGGCCCACACCACTTCGGTGTCCGCTTCCAGGCCCGCGAGGGCGGCGTGCTCCGACTCGATGCGCACGGTCAGTTGGTCTCCCACCTGAAACTGGCGAGGGGCCTTAACCTGCATGCCGGAGCTGGAAAGGTCCACGCAAACCCCGGCAATCTCTTGCCCGGCGTGGATCAGCGCCACATGGGCATCCACGCGCATGCGGATGAAATCGCGTTTTTCGTCGTAGCCGCGCTCATGTTCGCTCACGGGTTCCATCCTTACTTTGTGTTGTGGTGGTGACTGTTCTTATAACTCTCGGTGATTTGCGGTGTAAAGACGCCCGGCGACCATCGGCATGAGCTTGAAACCCCTGACGGATGGGAGTACCGTCTGCGCCTTAGAAGGGCACCTCTGCTTTACCATTGTGCATGGGAGAAATCCCAATGCTTTGTAGGACAGAGAGGCTAGAAAGCGAATCCAGTACGTGAGCCCGGCCATTGCCGAGCCGCCTACGCCAACCTAATTCTGGCGCCGTTTGCCCACATGCAAAAAACCAGTGCCACGCTGCTGATAATCGATGACGACGAAGTAGTGCGCGCGAGCCTTGCGGCCTATTTGGAAGACAGTGGCTTCAGCGTCCTGCAGGCCAGCAATGGCCAACAGGGTCTACAGGTGTTCGAGCGCGACAAGCCCGACCTCGTGATCTGCGACCTGCGCATGCCCCAGATGGGCGGCCTTGAGCTGATTCGCCAGGTAACCGAGCGTGCGCCGCAGACGCCAGTGATTGTTGTGTCCGGTGCCGGCGTGATGAACGATGCTGTCGAGGCCCTGCGTCTGGGCGCTGCCGACTACCTGATCAAGCCCCTGGAAGACCTGGCGGTGCTGGAGCACTCGGTGCGCCGCGCGCTGGACCGTGCTCGCCTGCTGCTGGAAAACCAGCGCTATCGCGAAAAGCTCGAAACCGCCAACCGCGAACTCGAAGCCAGCCTCAATCTGCTCCAGGAAGACCAGAACGCCGGTCGCCAGGTGCAGATGAACATGTTGCCGGTGAGCCCGTGGACCATCGACGAATTCAATTTTGCGCACCAGATCATCCCGTCGCTGTACCTGTCGGGTGATTTCGTCGACTACTTCCGCGTCGATGAGCGACGTGTGGCGTTCTACCTGGCCGACGTGTCCGGCCACGGCGCCTCTTCTGCTTTTGTGACCGTGTTGTTGAAGTTCATGACCACACGGCTGTTGTTCGAATCCAAGCGCAATGGCACCTTGCCGGAGTTCACGCCCTCCCAGGTGCTCGGCCACATCAACCGGGGCCTGATCAGCTGCAAGCTGGGCAAGCACGTGACGATGGTCGGCGGCGTTATTGATGAAGAAACCGGTCTTTTGACCTACAGCATCGGCGGTCACCTGCCGATGCCGGTTTTATACACTCCCGACAGTGTGCGTTACCTGGAAGGCCGTGGTCTGCCGGTGGGCTTGTTTAACGAAGCCACCTACGAAGACCACATCCTGGAACTGCCGCCGACGTTCAGCCTTACGCTGATGTCCGACGGCATCCTGGACCTGCTTCCAGAGCCTACACTCAAAGAGAAAGAAGCCGCCTTGCCCCAAAAGGTCAAGTCGGCGGGCGGCAGCCTGGATGGTCTGCGGCAGGTTTTTGGATTGGCCACGCTAGGGGAGATGCCGGATGATATCGCCCTATTGGTGTTGAGCAGGAATCTTTGATGAGTACCGGAAGAATCCAATTCGCCGAGCAAGACGGGACCTTCGTCCTGAAGTTTGTGGGTGAAGTGCGCCTGACCTTGTGTTCGGCGCTGGATGCGACGATTGAGCGGATCTTCACCGCGCTGAACTTCTCAGCGATCGTGATCGATCTGACCGAAACCCGCAGCATCGATAGCACCACCCTTGGCTTGCTGGCCAAGTTGTCCATTCTGTCTCGGCAGAAGGTCGGCCTGTTGCCGACCGTCGTCACCACCCACGAAGACATCACCCGGCTGTTGCAGTCCATGGGCTTTGATCAAGTGTTCAACATCGTTGACCGCCCGATCCCGTGCCCCGAATGCCTGACCGACCTGCCTTCGCAAGACCAGTCCGAGGAAATCGTACGGGTCAAGGTGCTGGAAGCGCACAAGATCCTGATGGGCCTGAACGAGTCCAACCGCGAAGCCTTCCACGACCTGGTCAACGCGCTGGAACGCCACTAGGCCCCAGACTTGAAACCCAATCCAAATGTGGGAGCTGGCTTGCCTGCGATAGCGGTGTGTCAGCCACCTATTCATTACTGACCCACCGCTATCGCAGGCAAGCCAGCTCCCACAGTTTGAATTGGGTTTGGTTTGAAGTCGGCGAAACACAAAAAAGGGCGGCACCCTCACAGGTGCCGCCCTTTTTGTCGCCGCCTGCCTTACAGCTTGGCAGTCAACAACGCCTCCAGCTTCTCCTGGTCGCGAGCAAACTGACGAATCCCTTCCGCCAGCTTCTCAGTCGCCATCGCATCCTCGTTGGACTCCCAACGGAACTGCGCTTCAGTCAAATGCACCCGCGCTTCACCGGCATGGCCTGGCGACAGCTTGCGCTCCAGCTTGCCTTCATCGGCCGCCAGTTTCTCCAGCAGGTCCGGGCTGATGGTCAGGCGGTCACAGCCGGCCAGCTCTTCAATCTGGCTGAGATTACGGAAGCTTGCACCCATGACCACGGTTTTATAGCCATTGGCCTTGTAGTAGTTGTAGATGCGCGTTACCGACTGCACGCCCGGATCTTCCGAACCGGTGTAGTCGTTGCCGTTGGCCTTCTTGTACCAATCGTAGATACGGCCCACGAACGGCGAAATCAGGAACACACCGGCTTCGGCGCAGGCCACGGCCTGAGCAAACGAAAACAGCAGCGTCAGGTTGGTCTGAATGCCTTCTTTTTCCAGCTTCTCCGCCGCGCGGATGCCTTCCCAGGTGGAGGCGATCTTGATCAGCACGCGGTCACGGCCGACGCCGGCTTTGTCGTACAGGTCGATCAGGCGGTGCGCACGCTTGAGAATCGCGGCTTCATCGAACGACAAACGCGCATCCACCTCAGTGGAAATACGCCCCGGCACCACTTTGAGAATCTCTTGACCCACCGCCACCGCAAAACGGTCGCTGGCCAGGCCCACGTCACCGTTGCAGTCCTTAACGCACTCATCCAGCAGCTTGGCATAGCCTGAGATCGAAGCGGCCTTGAGCAGCAGGGAAGGGTTGGTGGTGGCGTCTTGCGGCTTGAGCTTGGCGAGGGTGGAGAAATCGCCGGTATCGGCTACAACGGTGGTGAATTGCTTGAGTTGTTCCAGCTTGGAAGTCATGGGCGTGCTCTGTCCTGTGGGTCTGATGACATTACCCGAGCGCCGACAAGCGCTCAAGGGCGCAAATAGATTCGGTCGTTTGCGCGGGCAACAACCTGAAAACAGCCGTTTGAATCACCGGCCATACTGCTAAATAGGAGACCAAAACCCCCGACAGGTTCAACTCAACTGCCCCACGACCACCATCTCAAAATGTGGGAGCTGGCTTGCCTGCGATAGCGGCCACAAAGCCACCACCCGCTTCCAGCCATACATCAACCCAACTGTGGGAGCGGGCTTGCTCGCGAAAGCGGCCTGTCAGCCTCCAAATAAACCAACTGACACCCAACCCCTCACCGCCCCTCCAACAACTCCCCAGCCTGATCCAACAACGCCAACGAATCACTCGCCTTATGAATATCCACCGACAACAACTGCCTGAATCGACGAGCCCCCGCAAATCCAGTCCCCAGCCCCAACACATGCCGAGTAATGTGATGCATCGCACCACCACTGGCCAAATGCTCCGCAATATAAGGCCGCAACAACGCCAACACCTGCGCCCGACTCACCACCGGCGCCGCACTGCCAAACAACTGCTGATCCACCTGCGCCAACACATACGGATTGTGATAAGCCTCCCGCCCCAACATCACCCCATCAAACACCTGCAAATGCGCCTGGCACTCCTCCAGCGTCTTGATCCCGCCGTTCAGCACAATCTCCAACGCCGGGAAATCCTGCTTCAACTGCGCCGCCACGTCATACCGCAACGGCGGAATATCCCGATTCTCCTTCGGCGACAACCCCTCCAGAATCGCAATCCGCGCATGCACCGTAAAACTGGTACACCCCGCATCCCTCACCGTGCCAACGAAATCACACAGCTCGGCATAACTGTCGCGCCCATTAATCCCGATACGATGCTTCACCGTCACCGGAATCGACACCGCATCCCGCATCGCCTTCACGCACTCCGCCACCAGCGCCGGGTGCGCCATCAGAATCGCGCCGATCATATTGTTCTGCACCCGATCACTCGGGCAGCCGACGTTCAAGTTCACTTCATCGTAACCGGTAGCCTCAGCCATACGCGCGCAGGCGGCGAGATCGGCGGGGACACTGCCGCCCAACTGCAGCGCGAGTGGGTGCTCGGCCTCGTTGTGACGCAGGAAGCGGTCGTGGTCGCCATGCAGGATCGCGCCGGTGGTGACCATCTCTGTGTAGAGCAGGGCGTGCTTGGAGAGCAGGCGCAGGAAGAACCGGCAGTGGCGGTCGGTCCAATCCATCATCGGGGCGACGGAGAAGCGGCGGGAGAGTGGAGCGGCTTGTAGGGGCATGGGGGATCTGAGTTGGCGAGACGAATGGGGTGCAGTTTATCAGGGATGCTTATTGGGTGTAGGAGAGGCGTGTGCTGCACCTTGAATCGCCTCTAGTTTCGTATACACCCCTCGGCTGCTTTTGGTCGATAGCTGCTGGCTGGCGGGTGCGGCTGTTGAACACGCAGTTTCAGACGTAAGCAGGCAACCAAGGCTCTTGCTCGATTGCTGCAACGTCTCCCTCGGCCAATAGACGCCACAACTCCAGGATCTTCGCCTCTGGAACGTGCTTCATGTGACGAGGCTCGCCGGACTCCAGATTTTCAAAGGTCACGATTCCTGACAGGTGCACAGAAATGCACCAGTCTGCCTCGTTGGTTACCGAAACCTCACCGTGTTCCTCATCTTCCGGGCGAGTTTTCAGTTCGGCGAGAAGCTCAGGGAATGTGTGTACACCGGGATTCGAGCTCATGGCGCCGTATCTGTGTGTGACGTGATAGCTCATGTTTACCTCGTGACTATTTAGTGGTCTGACCCCGATATTTTCAAGGTGATAGCTATTTCGTATATCGTGGGCTGATCACAATCTCCCCTTGCAAACACTGACGCCCTGCGAGTCTGCCAGCCCTAATGCCGCTAGAGCTGGATGATTGGTAAAAACTATTATTCAGGAACGAGCAAGTTTTAGATTTTTGCCTGAAAACTTCAGCCTGGAAGTAGGCTGTTCAATAAAGCGGAACGTCAGGTAGGCGGTCGCTAGCGAAGCCAACAGAACAAACCAGGCAGCGTTAAAGCTGCTCATGTTGTAATAGAGGGCGCCAATTATAAAGATGGGATGAAACAGGTAAATGCTGAAGCTGAGTGTTCCCAATGTTCTCAAAGGCTTGGTGGAAAGTGCTTTTTTCAATAACCCATTATGGTTTACTGACGCCAGCAGAACCAACGACCAGACTGCGGAGTACAAGATAAAATCTTTGTGGAAGTAATTGCTCTCCACAGGAGCAGTGATAAGAGAATACACCGTGGGTGTCATGATTATCACAGCCGCTATGCCAACATAGCCCAGGTACTGGCACAACGTTGGAAACCAGGCTTTGTCCTGCAGTGCTTCTTGCAAAAACGCGACAAAGATTCCCGTGATGAATATCGGCAGGTAGGGCATGAATCGTGGGTCGTTAAGCAAGGATTCGCCTTCCGGTGATATCCACTGGGAAAGCAGAATCAGGCAGACGTAAAGCGCTGAGCACGCAATGAGCCCTTTCTTTTTGGCTACCAAAAACATCCCGGCCAGAAAAGGAAGTACGAAGTAAAATTTGAATTCTACCGCGATGCTCCACGTGAGCCCTTGAGATTCGGTGAGTATGAGTTGGTTGAAAAGCCCATACAGGTCAAGATTGAAGGGCTGCCCGTAGCCAACGCCATAGTACTTCAACGATGCCCAAGTGGTGACCAGAGCCAGTAATAGATAAAAGGTGTACAAAGGGTAAATTCTGAAGAAGCGTCTTTGCCAATAGTTCAACATGAACGCGCGGGTGAATATTTTATTGCTGGTTGTAATGATTTGACGGGTCAGCAGGAAAGAACTGAGCAAGAAAAAAAGAAACACGCCCGATTTTCCTATGCCCCTAAAGTCCAAAGAAGGAAAGAAAAACATATTGAGGTTGCTGGTATGGCTCAGCACTACAATTAATGCAGCCAACCCGCGCAAACCATCTAGAGCGTCAATCTGGAGCAGTTTATTCGATATCGCTCTATGTATCATTGTCAGGTTTGCTTCCCTGTGGCGCTAATAAAGAACCGGTCAGGAGTTTATAGACTGCTGATGGGATTCGCTTAAAGAGGCGAAATTGTAGCGGAATACCCGGTCCCACGCATCAGGTCGGCATCCTGCAATCAACCTGCTGTGGATTGAGGGAAAGCTATCGGCAGCTTGGCGTAGCCTACGCTGAGAATCTGGGCTAGCTGAAGTGTACACAGCGCTACGAACGTCCTCATACCTTCATGGATCCACCTTACTGGCAGACCGCGGATTACGGAGTGCGAAGTATCGTGGTCTGACCCCGATATCTCGCCGTTTTTTACCCCCTCCCAACCCTCGCGCACTAACTTGGTGCGAAACCCATGGGACTGCCATGGGACTGAGAAAGCCGATTTTTTAGAGCGAGAGCATCGCTGCAGCCCGCGTAAACCGGGCACTTGCATAATGAAAGTGACTTTGCGGGTAGTTTCGAATCTCTCCTTCACCGCCACAATCAGTAAACGCTAATACGTGATTCCCTGAAGAAATTCGGATGTTTTCGGTTTCTGAGGTCTGAAAAAGGGCCAAATGGGACAGATGCGCCATTTGGTGCGATAAAAAGCTTGATGAACGAATGCTTAGGTCAATGTGATCCGGCGGAGTGAACTAGGCTTTTCAAATCCATCGCTCAAGGACGATTTCTATGCCTGATAACTCAGACTCCAACATCGCAACGGCAGATGCGCTGACATTGCTCCTGCACAACCCTTATGCCCAGGCGGCGGCAATAAAGGAGGTCAACGTATGGCTTTCAGCAAATGGAGTAGAGGGTGTTGCAGATAACGCGGTCGCGGCCATGGAAACCCTGGAAGTAAAGCCAAAGCGGTTACAGAGGCGATTATGCGACTATGGCAGTTATAGGGAGTCACCCTGGCAGGCAGCAATCGGCAAATAGCGGACTTGCGCCTGACCAAGGTGGTACTGCTGCTAACGACCGTTTTGCCGGATCAACTTTTAACCGTGTCCCGCTGTATCTCACATGATCTTCCCATCAGGAATCGATACGCCGCCCGCATAGGTTAGAGGTGATAGGAATCATTGTCTCGCATGCATATGAAAATAATACGCCCGAAAGCTAGTATCAATAACCCTGCTAAGGTGAGTAATATGCCCTGCGTTGCACCGTCCAAACTTTCCCAGCGAGTTTTGCTTAGTCGCCTGCCATCAACCCATACCCAATCTGCAACGCCACGATATATTAAGCTGCCATCTTCTTCAGCTTTTCCGACGATATTTCCATTGTAAAAAGAGAATTCATGCCCGTCCGTATTTTCTACTACTTCTCCGTTTAGTCGTAAATATTTAATGTTGCCGCTAATTGTTAAGCCCTGCATGGAGCCTTGAGAGATCAAGTCACTGATTCGCTCAGGCTTAATGTTACTAACTGATAACCAACCTTCGAATCCAGTAAGGCTGAAAGAGTTCTGCTTAGAAAAGCTATACACCTTGTTTATCCGGGTTTGATGCATCTCAAGACTAATTTTTATTATGCCAGCCTTTGAGGTATTCAAAGGTAAAGTTGATCCGGATAAGTTGAAGGGGGCGCAGATACCTGGCGTGGCTCTCGATTCTATAGGCTTGAATGTGAGCGAGTAGATCTTTCCGTTCAAATTAAGCTTTATTGTCTTTTTTACGGTTGTTATTTCGGAAGCGTCATTGGTAGACAGAAGTGGAAACTGAATTATAAACTTTTTTGATGTCTCATTTGACCAGTACTCAGTCAAGTCGTTAGTCATCAAAAATCGATTAAATTCGTGCCCTTTATCATCCTTGAAATGCCATGTGGGTGCTACCATTGAGTGAGGAGCTTCAATGTTTCCCTCACCTGTTTTAGATCCTAAGATCACCACGCCCTTATCTAATGTGATGGAGAACTCTTTTAATTTTGTAACTTTTAATGCTTTCGATGTATCTATGCTTGTTTTCAATAAATCACCAGATGTGCAACCATCGAAGGCGGCGATAGTAATTTCAAACTCATCAGAGTTAGTGGCTTTCCAGCCTAACTTCGCATTGTCTGCATTACCTTGAAAGGTAAGGCTTCCGTCAAACTTACCCTTCAAAAATTCAAAATCATTTTGAGTGTTTTTTTGAGGTTCGCAGTCGCACTCGGATGCATTTTTTTGCAGCTGCCGCTCTTTCATTTCTTGATTTATAATATACATTGCGCCCGATCTGGGTGATGTTTTTGCTTCTATGTTAGTTGGGGTTGGGTTGAAAACCAAAGTCAATGCGTAGTATTGAAATAAGAAGACGAGTAGCCCCAGAACCGCCGGTAATAATGAGGATAAAAGTTCCGCTAATTTCACATGTTCGACCATGCTTTTCTTAAAGCGCTCCGAGCCCCAAAGAATTACAATCAAAAGAAATGATGTTAATGGGGCGCCCACTATATTGCTAGCTATGCTTTCTAGAAGTTGAGGCCCTGTGAACGTCTTATGCCAAAAGAATGATCCTATATCTAAGAGGGACATGAAGGCGAACGAAGTGACGGAGGTCAGGATGATTGCTCCCCGCATCGAGCGACTTCGATAAATGCTTATTGTCAAGGTCGCAGCCCCAACGCTGTAAAGCAAATAATTATTTCCGAAAATCCACTCTTTAAAGCTAGGAAAACTTATGAGCGCATCCTTATAAACGCTTTGATAAAGACTCGAGCTAGGACTGGTTAATAGAGCTAGTCCATGTTGCTGAAATGAGGGGCCTAAAGTAAGCAGAAGAAGTGCGCAAAAGAAAATTGACACTAAGGCTGTATATTTTGTTACTTGACTAAATTTAATTGTCAGCAATTTATTCTTGAGTCCGTTCAGGATGGGAGTAGGACCACGCAGGGGTGAGGCAAAGCATACCGTACGGGTATAAAGACCGGCGGAAAAGTATTCCGGGTAGGAGGTAGATCATTCCACACGGGCCGAGCGGCCGCTAGGGTATGGAGCAAAGGTAACCACACAACTAGGTTGAATCGGAGTGAGGCGGTGATGCAGCAATTTCTTTGAGGGTAATAAATACTCGCTTGCCATGGCGAGTGGCTCCTGATTTAAAGAAATCAGGCATAGCAGCAGGAATATGATTGCTACCGCCAGCGATTAAGGGCGGGGCTTCGTTTCAGAAGGGGTGATGGTACTAAAGTGGTACGGGGTTTTCTGATCAGCTCTGAAACAGGCGGCCTACAGGGTCTATAGGGTCAGTAGTTCCAATCCATCATTGAGACGATTAACTCAGCTTGAGTGATCTCGACAGCGGGCTAAAATTCACAAGGAAATTTCCCACACTTTTCTCAGCTTGCCCCTCAGACCACCCCTAGCTAACCTCCCCAAACCGCTGGAAACCCAGCGGCCGGATGTGGAAGTCCGTACCAAGCTAAGACGCAATCGTCACAAACACCTACCGGCGTTTTTTTACGTCTGTATCATGTGTTTCGGCGGCTGTGCGCGGGGCACTTCGGTGCGCCGGGTCCTTAGCCCTGGTCTTCCACACCTGCGTACGGCTGCCACCCTCATGTGGAAGTGAGATTGGCAGTTCCTGAACAGTTAAGGAGCTTCGCCATGCACAAGGTCACACCGAATCCGCCTCATGCCTCAAACGCTGAACCCACTGATGCCAAGCTTCAAGCTGCGGCTCAGCGTGCTATTCATCATTACTTGCCGCCATCTGACGACGATGCAATCTCTGAACCCACACCCGGCAACCTTTTCCGCGTCAGCCCCAACATCGACACCGAAACCCTCCTAGCCAACGCCGCCGAGCACCTCGATTCCGCCAACCAAATAACCGCCACCCTGGCCTTCGACCTCGAAGACCCGCACCGCGCCATCATCCTCGGCATCCAGCAACTCATCGACCTAAGCGCTCTGCTCGTCGCCCGCGCCCAAGAGCAGGTCGCGCCCGCCGCCAACCCAACCACCGCCTGACCCCCAACCCCGCCGCCTTACCCCAAGGCGGCAACCTGAACCCGTGCTGTCACCGCGCAAAATTTCATAATCCCCAGCGCCTTTGAGGTCTACGATCCTCTTCAGGAGAGGACCCTCGCGCCTCCAGCCCACAGGGAACTGAAAACATGATCTCGAACCTGGTTAAAGTCGCGTTGATTGCTGGCACGTTGCTGTTGGGCGCTTGTTCGACGGGGTCGTCGGGCGGGAGTGGTGACCCTTGTTTTACTGGCGGATGCCAGGCGTTTGGGGACCATAGCCCGAGCAAGGCGGCCAAGATGAATTTTGGCGGGAGTGGGTTGGGGAGTAGTTATGGGGAGTATGGGTCGGGGTTGTTGCACGACGATTGAACCGTGATGTGCAGGGGGGGCGATAGTGCGAGTTGGGTGTTGCGCTAAAAGAACGCCAGTTACGTCACTGCCCGTTTCTACGCAGCTGGCGTATTTAACTTGCCGTTAATTTTACCTCCTCAGTAAATTCGAACCCAATTCACATTCTTGGGATTTGGAGAAGGGACCGGGCCGTTGATGCCGGAGTGATGGCCATAGATCGCTGTGTTGGCCCACACTTTGTTGGCTTCGGCGCACAGGCGCACGGCTGCGGCGAAGCCGGCGATGTCTTCGCCGCAGGTTGAGATGTAAACGGCGCCCGGTGCTTGCCCAGCTTGCATATTGCCCTGTACTGTCGCCAGGAAGGCAGGCGCTTCAATGGAAAGCGTCGGGCCCTCATCGCCGATATGCTCGTTAGTGCCGTGTGCAATGACGACAATGACCGCGCCGCCGGCAATGTTCAGGTTCGTGTTGCGCACCGCTGCCCAGTGATGACGTGCAGTCACAGCAGGCCAGTCGACATTCAGAGGAGTGGCGAGGATGTCTGCATCGGTACTCATTTCAAAGACAATAGTCATGATTTATTCCTTATTAATCTGAGCTTGAATGGCGTTAAATCCTTCAGGGCTGAACGACTCAAGCACTGTTCGCCAGTGCTGCAGTGAAAACTTTCTTTACACGTTTTACGATCGCGCCACCGTCGAAGTTATCTGACTCTGCCGTGAGCGCTGGCGTGGCATCATTTACAGCGCCGTTAGCAGGGGCGCCGATGGCTTTCAGCTTTTTGCCGATGGCCTCCAGGCGTGTATTCAGAACATCGCTGATACCTGTGTACTTGGCGAGCGTGGCCAGATAGCCGTCGACAGTGGGGTCGAGTTTGCTGACCACTTTGTCGATTTGCTTTAATTGATTGCGCATGGACTGTTTCTGATTTTCGTACGCCAGCAAGTCGTTCAACTTGGTAACCGCCTTGCCCTCTTTGATGGAGAAGCGTACGTCGAATAAGAACAGCGTCTGGACAATCGATTCGTCGTTCAAAAAGTCTTTGCGGTGATAAGAGTTCTCCATCACCGTAATGAACAACGTCATGCCGGGTGCCAGCGGCTTTTTATCGGTTTTTACGGTAATGCCGGTTTCAGTTTTTGAGCCTGCGCTGGTCAGCAGCCCCTGAATGACGTCAAACGCTGCGTTAGCGATCAACAGGTCCAGGTTTGTCATCGCCTCAATCGCCTCAGTGACTTCAGCAGTGGGTGTGTCTTTCTTCGCATTGTCGGGCAACTTTTCGCCAAATATTGCCTTGCGGCACGCGTCGATCATCACATTGATTGAGGCCAGCGACCACTCGCTGACGGTCGTCAGGTGCTGGTAACTGCTTGATATCATGGATGAGTCGTCATTGTACTTACTGTAATGCTCTTTGATTTTTTCATTCAGTCGGGTGGTTTGTGTGGCCAGGCTTTTATCAAGATCCTCGCGCATTTGATCCACGTAAGCCTGGAATTTGGTGTTGAGCTTTTGTTGCTCTTCGATCGTATTTGACTGTCCCATGTCTAGCTCCAAGTGTTGGATGAAGTCGGACTTTCTTGTGCGCTACTGCTCTTTCCGTTTCCTTGTGCGCATCAAGAAAGTTGACAGCTAGAACATGATCTTGAACTGGGCATAGCTCAACGCATTCAAGTTGAGCAGCGTGCAAGGTTTTGGGTAATGACTTGCGCAGCGCTCAAATGCAGGGTGAATTGATCGCCGCGAGGAATTTTTCCAAGTGCTCAATGGCGTCGTCAGGAAGGGTGGACAGGAATTTACGTGCGTGTTGGCCAGGGGCGCCTTTGAGGGTATGGTGCATATCCATCGTGCCGCGGCCTAACAGCAGCCAGTCGGCGGAAACATCCAGCAACTCAGAGAGCGCGATAATGTTTCCGACGGTTATCTTGCCGTTCTTTCTCCAGCGAGATACGGCACTTTCTGTGACGTCCAGCGCGACTGCGACGGCGTAAAGTTTGGACAGGTTTCTGCGCTCCATTGCCTCACAGATTCGTACTCCAAGTGTTGATTGCATAAAGTCACTCCATGCTTGGAAAGTTGGATAACTGACTGTATGCAGTGCAACGTTAGGCGTTCCAGGGATATGCCATTTGGAGAACACTTGTCTGGACGCTGAATGTGTAAGAACGCAGCCAAATCAGTCAGGGCCTGCGTTCTTTCCTTGCGACTTAATGTCCACCTTTCATGCGGCGGGCGATGAGGTAGATGCCCAGGCCGACCAGTGCGGTGGCGGCGCCGATGTAGCCGGTGCTGGTCCAGCCATATCCCGCTGTAATTGCCATTCCGCCTAACCATGGGCCCAGCGCGTTTGCCAGGTTGAACGCTGCGTGGTTGGACGCTGCCGCGAGGCTCGGGGCTTCGTGGGCGATGTCCATCAGGCGGATTTGCAGCGGCGCGGCCATGGCAATCATGGTGCCGACCAGGCCGATGCCCAGCAGTACGCTCCACAGCGAGCTGGCGGCGAAGGTGAAGAAGATCAGCACGGCCATCGACCACACCATGATCCAGCCCACGGCGCGAAATTGCAGGCGGTCGAACAGTTTGCCGCCGGCGATGTTGCCGATGATGCCGCCGACGCCAAAGGCGGCGAGGCCGAAGGGGATCCATTGGGGCGAGACTTTGGTCACTTCAAGCATGGTCGGGGCGAGGTAGCTGAACACGCAGAACATGCCGGCAAAGCCAATCGCGCCGATGGACAGGGCCATCCACACTTGGGGTTTGGTGAAGGCGCGCAGTTCTTTGCGCGGGTCGCTGCGCGGTTCGTCGTGGCGGTCGGGGACGAATTGCCAGACGAGGGCGATGGTGCACAGGGCGATGGCGCTGACCAGCGCGAACGCCGAGCGCCAGCCCAGGTGTTGGCCGAGGAAGGTGGCGATGGGGTTGCCGAGCAACATGGCGAGGGTGAGGCCCATCATCACGCGGGCCACGGCGCCGGCGCGTTTGTCGTTGGGCACCATGCTGGAGGCGACGACGGCGGCGATGCCGAAGTAGGCGCCGTGGGGCAGGCCGCTGATAAAGCGGAAGGCCACCAGCGAGCCGAAGGTCGGGGTGAAGGCGGTGGCGAGGTTGCCCAAGGCATACAGGCCCATCAGCAACAGCAGCATGTGTTTGCGCAGCAGTTTGGCGCCGAGGATCGCCAGCAGTGGCGCGCCGACCATCACGCCGAGGGCGTAGGCGCTGATGGCGTGGCCGACTTGGGGTTCGCTCAAGCCCAGGTTCTGGGCGATGTCGGGCATCAGGCCCATGATGGCGAATTCGCCGGTGCCGATCGCGAAGGCGCCCACGGCCATGGCCGCTTCCATTTTGGCGGCGCTGCGCGCGGGCAGTACGTGCCCGGGTGTTTGCTGGGTAGTCATGGGTAACTCTGTAGGAAAAAAGTGCACGAAGGACAGTGGCCGATGCTACGCAAGCTGCCACGAAAGTGTCTAGAACAGCGTTTTGCGCGAGCGTTCAGTTTGATTAAACACCCTGTGACCCCAGGTCGCGGCTGCGACGCTTGACACCTGGGGGTTAAAAGCCGCGATTTAGCGCTGTCAATTGGCCAAACGGCGCATAAATGCGGTTCAGCGTGATATTCTGCGCGCCGTCTTGGTCTAGTCTTTCCCCGGTGCGTACACCCGTATACGTCCCGGCGGTTGGCTGTCGCCCAGGTAGCTGAAGCCAATAATGATAAGAAGTCAGCGCAGAAGGGACAAAAACAGTGAGGTCGCTACGTCGGCCTTGTGTGCCCACCCTACGGTCTGCAAAGTCAGGGGCGGTAGGGCGGATGGCGTTTTATCATAGGTGCTACTGATGTTTAAGAAAGTAAACACTGCCCTGCTGGGGCTGGCTTTGTCGATGGGGATCACGTCCGTTCACGCGGAAGAGGCAAAGAAAGTCGATGTGCTGCTGATCGGCGGCGGCATCATGAGTGCGACCCTGGGTGTGTGGCTCAACGAGCTGCAGCCGGACTGGTCGATGGAGATGGTCGAGCGTCTTGATGGCGTGGCCGAAGAAAGCTCCAACGGCTGGAACAACGCCGGTACCGGTCACTCGGCCCTGGCCGAGCTGAACTACACCCCGGAAAACAAGGACGGCACCGTTGAGATCCCGAAAGCGGTCGAGATCAACGAAGCGTTCCAGATTTCCCGTCAGTTCTGGTCCTGGCAGGTGCAGCAGGGCGTGTTGAAGAACCCGCGTTCGTTCATCAACTCCACACCGCACATGAGCTTTGTGTGGGGCGATGACAACATCAAGTTCCTGAAAAAGCGCTACGAAGCCCTGCAAGCCAGCCCGCTGTTCGCCGGTATGCAGTACTCCGAAGACCCGGCGCAGATCGCCAAATGGGTTCCATTGATGATGGAAGGCCGTGATCCGAAGCAGAAGATCGCCGCCACCTGGACCCCGATCGGCACCGACGTGAACTTCGGCGAGATCACCCGCCAGTTCGTCGCGCACCTGCAAACCACGCCGAAGTTTGATCTCAAACTGTCGAGCGAAGTGCAGGACATCACCAAGAACGCCGACGGTTCGTGGCGTGTGAGCTACAAAAACCTGAAAGACGGCACCAAGACCGAAACCGACGCCAAGTTCGTGTTCATCGGCGCGGGCGGCGGTGCACTGCACCTGCTGCAAAAGTCGGGCATTCCTGAAGCCAAGGAATACGCCGGCTTCCCGGTTGGCGGTTCGTTCCTGGTGACCGATAACCCGGCCATCGCCGAGCAGCACATGGCCAAGGCCTACGGTAAGGCTTCGGTTGGCGCGCCACCGATGTCGGTTCCGCACCTGGACACCCGCGTGCTGGATGGCAAGCGCGTGATTCTGTTTGGCCCATTCGCAACCTTCTCGACCAAGTTCCTCAAAGAAGGCTCGTACCTGGACCTGCTGACCAGCACCACCACCCACAACATCTGGCCAATGACCAAAGTCGGTATTCGTGAATACCCACTGGTTGAGTACCTCGCTGGCCAACTGATGCTGTCTGATGACGACCGCTTCAAGGCGCTGCAAGAGTACTTCCCGAACGCCAAGCAGTCCGACTGGCGCCTGTGGCAAGCCGGCCAGCGCGTGCAGATCATCAAGCGTGACGAAGAGCAGGGCGGCGTCCTGAAACTCGGCACCGAAGTGGTCAGCTCCGCCGATAACACCATCGCCGGCCTGTTGGGTGCATCGCCAGGCGCGTCCACCGCGGCTCCGATCATGCTGACCGTGCTGCAAAAAGTGTTCAAGGACAAGGTCGCGACCCCTGAGTGGCAAGCCAAACTGCACCAGATCGTACCGAGCTACGGCACCAAGCTGAATGACAGCCCTGAGGCTGTTGCGAAGGAGTGGGCCTACACGGCCGGCGTCCTGCAACTGACCCCACCGCCTGCCATTCCGCAGCTGAACGCTCCAAAGGCAACCGAAGCCACCGAGGCTGCCAAGCCTGCGGCTGAGCCGAGCAAGCCGGCGTCTGACCTGGCGCTGTAAGCCAAGCCTGATGTTAAAAAGCCCGCTGAACCGGTAACGGTCAGCGGGCTTTTTTGTGGGCGTGTGTTCAGGTGTGGGAGCGTTCGGCGGGCGGCAGTTCCACCGTGCGCTCGGCGGCGGCCAATGCGGCCTTTAAACCGGCTTTATCCAGCGGCACGCAGTACGCAGGCTTGGCCCGCTCAAAGCGCCAGCTGTCATCCAGCGTTCCCGCGTCCACGGCGTCGAAACCCAGCCCGTCGAGCAGCGCAATCACGTGCGCCTTCGCCGTCGCATCATCGGCGGCCACCGGCAGGGCGCGGCGGCCAGGCGCGCCATGGGGGCGGGCATCGCGGTTGATGTCTGAGGCAAAGATCGCATTAAACACTTTGACCACCTTTGAGCCGGCAAAATGCTCGGCCAACAGGCGGCTGGTGGTGGTTTCAAAACGGTCCAGCACCGCGATATGCCCATCGCGCTCAGGGTAGTAATTGTTGGCGTCCAGCACCGTTTTGCCTTCCAGCCACTGCGCGGGCACGCT
Source organism: Pseudomonas sp. W3I7 (assembly GCF_030816095.1). Lineage (NCBI taxonomy): Bacteria > Pseudomonadati > Pseudomonadota > Gammaproteobacteria > Pseudomonadales > Pseudomonadaceae > Pseudomonas > Pseudomonas sp. W3I7. The sequence continues at coordinate 4,457,775 of NZ_JAUSXP010000001.1, read as the reverse complement.
GCGGTAGTGTTCGAGGGGAATCGCCACCAGCACTACGTCGCCAAACTGCGCGGCTTCCTGCGCGCTGCCCACTTGCACGCCGGGGATGCCGCTGCGCACGCTGCTCATGGTCTGCGGGCCACGGGAGTTGCTCAGCATCACCGCGTGCCCGGCCGTCAGGGCCAGTTGGGCCACGGCGCGCCCGATAAAACCTGCTCCAATCACGCCGATCTTCATGGTCTTGCTCCTCGTCAGTCATCGAGCGGTTATGATGATTGGCAACTGGCTGGCGATAAATGAGCGTTTCGACGCGGGTGTTGTTACTGGGAGTGGGGAATGATGGACCGTCTTTCAAGCATGAATGCCTTTGTGATGGCCGCTGAGTTGGGCTCCTACGCCCGTGCCGCGGAGCGCTTGAACATGTCCGCGCAAATGGTCGCCAAGCATGTTACCGCCCTGGAGCAACGCCTCGGCGCGCGCTTGCTCAACCGCACCACGCGTCGGCAAAGCCTGACGGAGTTGGGGCACGCATACTACGAACGCTGCAAACATATCCTGACCGAAGCGGAGGCGGCCGATTCGCTGGCGCAGATCATGAATGACACGCCGCGCGGCAAGCTGAGAGTCACCGCCCCGGTCACCTTCGGTTCCTACAGCCTGATGCCGCTGATTACCGCGTTTTTGCGCGATAACCCGGACGTGGAAATTGACCTGCACCTCACGGACCGTTTTGTCGACCTGGTGGAGGAGGGCTATGAGGCGGCGTTCCGCATCGGCCCCCTGGCCACCACCGGTTTGACCGCGCGGCCGCTGGCGCCTTATCGCCTGGTGGTGTGCGCAGCGCCTGCTTACCTGGCGGCGCGGGGGACGCCACAGTGCCCGGCGGACCTTGCGCACCATGAATGCCTGGGCTACGCCTTTTGGTCACGCCCGGCGGACCGGGAATGGGTCTTCCACCAAGGCGCGACGCCCTACACGGTGCAGGTCGCCAGCCGCCTTCAGATCAACGAAAGCAGGGCGTTGATGTCGGCGGCACTGGATGGCTTCGGCATCGTGCTGGGCGCCGAAGACTTCCTGCGCCCGGCCTTGGCCCGGGGCGAGTTGGTGCGGGTACTGCCGGCATTTGAGGCGCCCAGCCGCCCCATGCACTTGGTCTACACCGCCAACCGACAGCGCACCGCCAAGTTGCGGCGGTTTATCGAGGCGGTGCTGGCGCGCTTCGGCTAAACGTGAGGGCTCAAATGTGGAAGCCCTGTTTAACCTGCGCATACAGATGCAGGGCCAGTGCATTGCTGCTATCGCACAGCAGGTACAGATGATGCACCGGCAGTGGGGGTAACTCGAACCCTGCAATCTTTTGCGTCAGCCCGCTGCCCATGCGGCTTTTCTCGATCAACCCCACCGCCACGCCGCTGCGAATGCAGGCCTCGACCGCCGTGGAGTTGGGGCTCTCCAGCAATACCCGGTGGTAAATCCCGTGATCCTTCAGCGCCTGCAACGCCGCCGCACGGTACGGGCAGCCGGCCACCGGCACGGTGATCGGCAGCGCTGCATTCGGCGCGCAACTGAAGCCCTCGGCCGCCACCCACAGCGGCTGCACCGGCCCCAGGCGTTCGCCCTGGGCCAGCGGTTGTGCGCTGACGGTGATGGCCAGGTCGAGCTGGTTGGCCATAAACATAGTCAGCAGTTCGCCGCTGGTGCGCGCTTCGACTTCCAGCTCCAGCAGCGGGTTGTCGGCGATCAAGCGGGGCAGGAACGCCTGCATGAACGCCGGTGCATAGGTGTCGGGAATGCCCAGGCGGATCTTGCCCTGCATGCGTTGCGGCATCAGCGCGATCAGCAGGCGGTCGTGGCTCTTGAGAAACTCGGTGGTTTCGCCCAGGAGCTTCTTGCCGTACAGGGTCAGCTCGACGCCTTGGTTGCTGCGGGTGAACAGGCGCTGGCCGATTTGGTCTTCGAGCTTTTGAATCTGTGTGGTCACGGTCGACGCGCTGCGGTGCACATGCTCGGCCGCCTCATTGAAGCGTCGAAAGCGGGCCACGGCGTGGAAGGTGCGCAGCAGGTCGATGTTCAGTTGTTTGGCCATGATTCCACTATTGCGGATTAGTAATCCAGGTAATTCAAATATACAGAAGCATGCGCGGCCCTTAGCCTTCAGTCAACGTGCACTGATGGGAGGCTTCATGACGCGATCAACCTTAAAGCGGCTGCTGTTGCAGGCGGCGTTTGTGCTCTCGTGGAGCTCCGGCTATATCGGCGCCAAGTTAGGTACTCAAGGCGGCGGGGCGTTCAACCTGCTGTTCTGGCGCTTCCTGTTGGTCTCGGTGTGCCTGGGGTTGTTTTTGAACGTGAGGTTGCTGACGGTTTCATGGGCTCAGATCCGCCATTACGCTGTCATCGGCTTTCTGTCGCAGTTCCTGTACCTGAGTTGCCTCTATGTGGCGATCCAAAACGGCTTGCCGCCCGGCATTGCTGCCATCATCGCAGCGCTGCAGCCGTTGATGACGGCGGCACTCTCGACCGGCAGCGCGGTGGAGCGCAGCGGCGGCTGGCAGTGGGTCGGGCTGATGATCAGCTTTGCCGGGGTGTCGATCGTGATTGCCGGGCAATACGGCAGCGGTGGTCAAAGCGTTGGCCTGGTCATGTACCTGTTGCCACTGGCCTCGGCGTTGGGGCTGACGCTGGCGACCTTGTATGAGCGCCGCACCGTACAACGCCAGGGCGCAGGCTTGGTGTTGCCACTGTTCATCCAGTCGCTGCTGACCCTGGTCGGCTTTACCGCTGCGGTGCTCTACACCGACACGCTGAGTATTCCCCGTGACCCTGACGTGTTGATCTCGATTGTCTGGCTGACGCTGTTCTCCACATTCGTCGCCTACTTGAGCTTGTGGATGTTGTTGCGGGTCATGACGGCGACCCATGTTGCGGCGCTGGTCTATCTGGAGCCGCCAGTGACTTTGGTGTGGGCGGCGCTGATGTTTGGCGATGTGATCGCCGGGTCGACCTACGCCGGCATGGCTGTGGTGGTTGCTGGGTTGCTATTGGTGCGCTTGAAACGACCGGCCGTCGCGTGTGCCTCGTGAGGCCTGCGGGTTCAGCAAGCTGACAGACACCACCTGTTACAAAGAACCCAGGCCTAAGCAGGAGCGCGGCTGAAACAAGGGGGCATTTTTTATCGGTGCAGGTGTTGGGCGTTAACGCCCGAGGATTTTTGTATGTTGCTACGTTATGCGGCATTGGCGGCGTTTGTCGTCGCGGCGTCCGGGTGTGTACAAGAGCGCGTGGTGCATGAGCGCGGGCCGGTGCAACGTGAGTATGTCGAGGTGGTGGCGCCACAGCCGCCGCCGGTGCAGGTGATCGAAGTCGAGCCGCCGGCACGCTATGGCTATGTGTGGTCACGCGGTTACTGGCGCTGGGAAGGCGGGCGCTATGTAGCGGTGCACGGCCATTGGGAGCAGGTACGCGAAGGTTATCGTTACGTGCATCCGCACTGGGTGCAGCGCAATGACGGTTACCACTGGCAGGGCGGTGGCTGGGTGCGCTGAACCTGGCACCTGACAAAACGGCTAGCTCGGCTTTTGGGTGCCTAATAGCTTGACCTCACGCAGCAACGCGGCACCGAGTTGATCGCTGCCCAGTTCCTGATAGCCGACTATCTGGGTCGCGCCTTGTTCTTCGGCCTGGATGATGATCACCGGTGTTTCCTTGCCGGTGGCTTCATCCACATGCAGGGCGTACTGCGGCACATCCACGTTGATCGGTGAACCCGCCGGCTGGCCTTGCACATTCAGCGTAAACGCCGCGCAGCCGCTGTCGATGTCCACGCTGGTCGCGGAGCGGCCGCTGACGAAGCAGGTTGTCGGCAGGTCGGGCCAGGTGATGGTGTCGGCCAAAGCGAGGGTGGGCGCCATGGCCATGGCAACAAGCAGCAACGTGCGCACGTGGTGAGTACTCTTGATCAAGGGCAGTGGCGTTTTTTACCAAAGCCCGGCATTCGTCGCAATGCTGCGGTTCAAGCCAAGCGCTTCATTCCCGTGGCTTTTGCCGCATCAAGGTCAAAGGTGGCGGTGTATTCACAGCCGGCTGCATGGGCGCAGCGTTCGATCAGGTAGTCGGCGAAATCGGCTTTGCCGGCCGTGAACCGGCGCAGTGCCTGCCAGATAATCTCGGCGTGCTCGACGGTCAGTTCACGGGTGCGCAGCAGCGTTTCCAGCACGGTCACCACGTCGCTTTTGGCCGATTGATAGCAGCTTTGCAGCACCCAGACCAATTCCACCACCGACACCAGGCTGACAAAGCCCGGCGACACGCTGGTGAGCGACTCGATCAGCGCCGAGGCCTTGGGGGATTGCACGGGGTCATCCTGGGTGACGTAGCGCACCAGCACATTGGTATCGAGCCCGATCATCCGGCGTTTGCTCCTTGCGCGGCGATGGCGCGGTTCATGTCTTCGATCGATACGGCCTGTGCGGGCTTGCGGATCAGCCCCTTGAGGTCGTGCACGGTTTTGCTCGCGGCGATAATGGAAAACTTGCCGTCTTCCGTTTCGACAAATTCAACCCGGTCGCCTGTTTCCAGGCCAAGCGCGGTGCGCACTTGCACGGGGATAGTGATTTGCCCTTTTGAGGTGAGTGTGGCGGTGGCCATAGCGAAGATCTCCATCGTGATATTCCTTACACTAAGGTAAGGATTGATGAAGGACAAGATCCGTTGGTCCATAGGGGGCTCGACTGGTGTGAGTGAGTGGGAACAGGTAAAACCCTAGCTCGAACGTTGCGCGCTCACACGCCCGCCTGCGACCCAAAGAGATACAAGCTATGACCGAACGTCAGCTCATTATTCCCGCCGCCATGCAACCCATTGTCGAACGTGCCGGCTACGTGCCGGCGGTAAAAGTTGGCAACACTCTTTACTGCGCAGGCCAGGTCGGTCGCACGCCGCAATTGGCTGTGATCGAAGATCCCGAGGCGCAATTCATCGCGGCCTGGGGAAACCTGCGGCACGTCTTGGAGGAGGGCGGTTGCAGCTTCGATGACGTGGTGGACATGACCACCTATCACGTAAACATGAGCCAGCACATGGCGGTTTTCCGTGAGGTGAAAAACCGCCTGTTCCCACGCGGGCATTGCGCCTGGACCACGATCGGGGTGTCCGAACTGGCACACCCCGGCCTATTGGTGGAAATCAAATGTGTGGCGGTGCAGCGCTAGTTACTGCACCACGCGATAGCACGGCACATAGGCGGCGCCGCCCGGCAACTTCATGCGGTGCTGGGCGACAAACGCCTGCAACAGCTCGTCCAACGGCTTCATGATCGCCGGGTCGCCGTGGATCTCATACGGGCCGTGCTGCTCGATCAGGCGAATGCCCTTGTCCTTGACGTTACCGGCCACGATCCCCGAGAACGCACGGCGCAGGTTGGCCGCCAGTTCATGGGGCGGCAGCGCGTGGCTCAGTTGCAGGCTGGCCATGTTTTCGTGGGTGGGGTCGAACGGGCGCTGGAAGCCTTCGTCGATCTTCAGCAGCCAGTTGAAGTGGAACGCGTCGTTGCGCTCACGACGGAACTGCTTCACGGCCTTGAGCCCGGCGGTCATCTGGCGCGCCACTTCGGCCGGGTCGTCGATGATGATCTGGTAGTGCGCCTGGGCCGCTTCGCCAAGGGTGGCGCCCACAAACGCGTGCAGCTGTTGCAGGTACGGCGCGGCCTGTTTCGGCCCGGTGAGGATGACCGGGAACGGCACGTCGCGGTTGTCCGGATGCATCAGGATGCCCAGCAGGTACAGGAACTCTTCGGCCGTGCCGGCGCCGCCCGGGAAGATGATGATGCCGTGGCCCACGCGCACAAAGGCTTCCAGGCGTTTTTCGATGTCCGGCAGAATCACCAGCTCGTTAACGATAGGGTTTGGCGCTTCGGCGGCGATGATGCCCGGCTCGGTCAGGCCCAGGTAACGGCCGTTGGTAATGCGTTGCTTGGCGTGGGAAATGGTTGCGCCTTTCATCGGGCCTTTCATCACGCCGGGGCCGCAGCCGGTGCACACGTCGAGGCTGCGCAGGCCCAGTTCGTGGCCGACCTTCTTGGTGTATTTGTATTCTTCGGTATTGATCGAGTGCCCGCCCCAGCACACTACGATTTTCGGCTCGACACCTGGGCGCAAGGTACGGGCGTTGCGCAGCAGGTGGAACACGTAGTCGGTGATGCCCTGGGAGTTGCTCAGGTCGATGCGCTGGCTGTCCAGCTCGTTCTCGGTGTAGACGATATCGCGCAGGGCGCTGAAGAGCATTTCGCGGGTGCTGGCGATCATTTCGCCATCGACGAAGGCATCGGCCGGCGCATTCAACAGTTCCAGGCGCACGCCACGGTCTTGCTGGTGGATACGCACTTCAAAGTCTTTGTAGGCGTCGAGGATGGTCTTGGCGTTGTCGATATGCGCGCCGGTGTTGAGGATGGCCAGGGCGCACTGGCGGAACAACGTGTAGATGCTGCCGGTACCGGCTTCACTCAGTTGCTGGACTTCACGTTGGGACAGGGTTTCGAGGCTACCCTTGGGGCTGACGGAGGCATTGATGACTTGACGTTGGGGCATTCTGATTCCTTGAAAGCACAGCCATCGCAGCCGCCAGGGGCGGCGATGGCTGGAGAATGGTGAGCGCCGAACTCGGTCGCACTAGACAGTTAGTTTGGCCGCCACAAGGGCAGGGCGCAAACACCGTCAACACCATCATGCCGCAGAACTTACTGAATCAGCTTCCAGTTTTTGTAGAAAACCCGACGCAGGGTAAACACCAGCCCGGCAAAACCCGAAATCACGGCATTCAGCACCGAGGGCAGCAAGGTCGGCCGCACGATGTCAATGAACAGGCAGTAACGCTTTGCGTCGTTTTTGTTGAAGGAGGCATGCATCAGCGTGTCATCGAAGATGAACAGCGGGTCATCGTGCCAGTAGTGCTTGTGCTTGCCGACCTGGATGTAGACACCGTCGTGATGCGGCGCCGGCGCCATGTTGTAGAGCACGCGGAACATCATGCGCAGCGGGCCGAAGTGGAAGGACGTGGAGCGGTTTTCGTTGAACACCGACACGCCGATGGTCTTCACAAACGGCAGTTTCTTGCGCAGTTGCGGGATGTCCAGGGTGGTTTCGATCGGGCGGCCGTACCATTGGAAGAACAACATGCCGCGCTTTTTCTCGGCCATGCGCTCGTCCAGGTAGCTGATGATTTCGTCCTTGTTGGCCATGGCGTCGTCGATGACTTGTTGCAGGTCTTCGCGCCAGGCCGGCGGCAGGTCACGCATGGTGTAGACGTGGCGGTTGCGCAGGCTCAACAGGTCGAACAGGGTATTGAACGGCGCCAATATCCAGGTGTTGCGGCCGTTGCCGACGAAGTATTTCTTGATGGTGTCGCGGTCGTACAGGCCGTTGCGCAGGAAGTCATAAATGCCGCAGAACAGCACCAGCAGCAGAAACACCAGGCTGGTACGTGGGAAGCAATAGATGAACAGCAGTACGCCGAGCACCCAGGCGACTGAGACCAATTTTTTTTGCACAGCACTTTTACTCATGAAGCGAGGCTCCGGACCTGAAACAAAGCGAAACAATCCCGCCATGATAGTGGGTTATCAAGGTGCCGGGCGTTTTAAATATTGCGAATTTGTGAAAGCAGGACACAGTTTTTAACCAGGCGGTGCGGTGCGCCCACGGTTTTGCCGATTGGATTTTGTAAACAGAAGATTTACGTCTATCGTGACGCTTCGGTTTTTCGCGCGTCATAGACCGGTACGATTGAAGTTGAATGGCCACCACTGGCCGTCGACCCCTTGGAAGAGGCAGAAATTTTATGATCATCAAACCGCGGGTTCGTGGCTTTATCTGTGTGACCGCTCACCCTGTTGGCTGTGAAGCGAACGTCCGAGAGCAGATCGACTACGTAACCAGCAGCGTATCCAAAAGCGGCGCCATCAAAGGCGGCCCAAAGAAGGTGCTGGTCCTCGGCGCTTCCACCGGTTATGGCCTGGCCGCGCGCATCAGTGCTGCGTTTGGCTGCGGCGCCGACACCCTGGGCGTGTTTTTTGAGAAAGAAGGCGAAGAAGGCAAGCTGAGCTCCGCCGGCTGGTACAACAGCGCGGCGTTCGAGAAGTTTGCCGTGGAAAAAGGCCTGTATGCCAAGAGCATCAACGGCGACGCGTTCTCTGACGAGATCAAGCGCCTGACCATCGAAACCATCAAGAAAGACCTGGGCAAGATCGACCTGGTGGTTTACAGCCTGGCCGCGCCGCGCCGTACCGACCCGCAAGGCGTGGTGCACACCTCCACCCTCAAGCCGATCGGCAAGGCCGTGACCCTGCGCGGTATCAACACCGACAAAGGCGTGGTAGTCGACACCACCCTTGAGCCTGCAACCCAGGAAGAAATCGACGGCACCGTGAAAGTCATGGGCGGCGAAGACTGGCAGCTGTGGATCGACGCCCTGCGTGACGCCGATGTGTTGGCCGAAGGCGCCAAAACCACCGCGTTCACCTACCTCGGCGAGAAGCTGACCCAGGACATCTACTGGAACGGCTCCATCGGCGAAGCCAAGAAAGACCTCGACAAAAAAGTCCTGACCTTGCGCGACAACCTCGCTGCGCTGAAGGGCGACGCCCGTGTGTCGGTGCTCAAGGCCGTGGTTACCCAGGCAAGCTCGGCCATCCCGATCATGCCGCTGTACCTGTCGCTGCTGTTTAAAGTGATGAAAGAGCAGGGCACCCACGAAGGTTGCATCGAGCAGGTTTACGGCCTGTTCAAAGACAGCCTGTACGGCAGCGAGCCGAAGCTGGACGCCGACGGCCGCCTGCGCGCCGACCTGGCTGAGCTGGAGCCGAAGGTTCAGGACGCCGTGGCTGCATTGTGGAACCAGGTGACCGACGACAACGTCAACGAGATCAGCGATTTCGCCGGCTACAAGGCGGAATTCCTGCGCTTGTTCGGGTTTGAAATCGATGGCGTGGACTATGAAGCGGATGTGAACCCGACTGTGAAGATCAAGGGCCTGATCCACGCCTAAACACGGTCAAAAAAATGTGGGAGCCTGGCTTGTGTGGGAGCTGGCTTGCCTGCGATACAGTCAGCTCGGTATATCAGTTACACCGAGGCGATGCTATCGCAGGCAAGCCAGCTCCCACATTTGCCTTGGGTTAATTCAGAACCCTCCTACATTCCCTCGCGCTCCCACCCGCCTTCACAATCTGCCAGACTCCCTCGGCTATCAAGCCACGCTAACGGAGGATCTGATGACGATTCGTGCAGTAGTTTTTGATTTTGGCGGTGTCCTCTTCGATTGGAACCCGCAGCACCTTTACCGCCAGCTGATTGCCGACGACGCCGAGCGGCAACACTTTCTCGACACCATCTGCACCCAAGCCTGGAACACCGAACAGGACGCCGGCCGCAGCCTCGCCGAAGGCACCCGCCACCTTATCGAGCAACACCCGCAGCACGAACCCTTGATCCAGGCCTATTACGACCGCTGGCACGAAATGCTGCGTGGCACGCTGCCTGAAGGCGTGGCGATTCTTGAGGCGCTGCACAAGGCCGATATGCCGCTGTTCGGGCTCACCAACTGGTCGGCGGAAACCTTCCCTTACGCACGGGCAAACTATCCGTTCCTGCAGCACTTGCGCGATATCGTCGTGTCCGGCGAGGTGAAGTTGATCAAGCCCGATCCCGCGATTTATCACGCGAGCCTTGCCCAGGTGCGCGCTCACTTACCGGATATCCAGGCCAGTGAAGTGGTGTTTATCGACGACGTTGCCGGCAATATCGAGGCCGCTGAAGCCCTCGGCTGGCAGGGCATTCACCATGTGTCGGCCGAACGCACTGCGGCGCGTTTGCGCGAGTTGGGCGTGAGCTTTTAGCGCGCCCACTTTTCCATGGCGAAATCCACAAAGGCGCGCAGTTTGGGCAGGCGGTAGCGGTCCTGTCGGTAGAGCAAGTGCATGGGGCGGCTGGGCAGTTGATAGGTGGTCAGCAACGCCACCAGCTTGCCGCTCTCCAGGTCCGGTTGCACCAGGGCATCGGCCAGCATGATGATGCCCATGCCGTTCACGGCCGCCTGGCGCAAGCCTTGGGAGCTGTTGATGGTCAATGCTCCGTCCACCGGCACCTCCACTTCGCCTGCATCGCCGGTCATGCGCCACAGTTTGCTGGTGTCGCGCCAGTTGTCGTTCGCCGGGTAGGCAAACGCCAGGCAGTCGTGCTGGCGCAAGTCGTCGGGCGTTTGTGGAATGCCACGTCGCGCCAGGTACGCCGGTGACGCGCAGAGTGTCAGGGTGTAGGCCTGCATGGGCCGGGCGATCAGGCTTGAGGTTTCCAGTTCGCCCAGGCGGATCGCAACGTCGAAGCCGCTGTCGACCAGGTCCATGCGCTCATTGCTGAGTTCGACATACAGATTGATTTGCGGGTAGCGCTGGGCAAATTCGCTCAAGGCCGGTGTGAGGCGTTCGGTGCCGAACACCGGTGGCGCGGTGATGCGCAGGCTGCCTTTGGGCGTTTCGCTGTGGATTTGCTCCGCCAATAGTTCAGAGTCGGCCACCAGCCCCAGCACCTCCAGGCATCGCTGGTAATACTGCCCGCCAAATTCGGTGAGGCTCTGTTTGCGCGTGGTGCGCTTCAGCAAGCTGACCCCCAGCCGTTGCTCCAGCGCGCGCAAGTGGTTACCGACCATGGTGGTCGACAGCCCGCATTCCTGCGCGGCGGCGGTCATGCTGCCGGCTTCGACCACTTTCACGTACACCGACATCGACTGGAACAGATCCATTATCAAGCCCTGGTTTAAAGTCATTGCAGGAAAGCGCAGTTTATCCAGCTCAGGTGGCTAACGATACTGGCAGCATCACAACGATGCACTGGAGCCTGCCACCATGAACGCCGCCTGCCTGATGACCACCTATCAACCCATGGCCCTGAGCTTTACCCGTGGCCTGGGCACGCGCCTGTGGGACCAGCAGGGCCGTGAATACCTCGACGCCGTGGCCGGCGTGGCGGTAACCAATGTCGGGCACTCCCACCCCAAATTGGTGACGGCGATCAGCGAGCAGGCGGGCCTGTTGCTGCACACGTCGAACCTCTACAGCATCGACTGGCAGCGGCGCCTGGCCGAGCGGTTGGCGCAGTTATCCGGCCTGGACCGTGCGTTTTTCAATAACTCCGGCGCTGAAGCCAACGAGACCGCGCTGAAACTGGCGCGGCTGCATGGTTGGAAAAAAGGCATCGAAGCGCCGCTGGTGGTGGTGATGGAAAACGCATTTCACGGGCGCACCCTCGGCACCATGGCCGCCAGTGACGGGCCGTCGGTGCGCCTGGGTTTCCAGCGCCTGCCGGGGGATTTTCTCAAGGTGCGCTTTGGCGACTTGGCCGCATTGGCGGCCATTACCGAACAATTCGGCACGCGCATCGCGGCGGTCTTGCTCGAGCCGATCCAGGGTGAAAGCGGCGTGCTGCCCGCGCCGCCCGGTTACCTCAAGGCGCTGCGCGACCACTGCACGCGCCACGGCTGGTTGATGATGCTCGATGAAATTCAGACCGGTATCGGCCGCACCGGCGCCTGGTTTGCGTTCCAGCATGAAGGCATCGTGCCCGACGTGATAACCCTGGCCAAAGGCCTCGGCAACGGCGTGCCCATCGGTGCGTGCCTGGCCCGGGACGCCGTGGCCCAGTTGTTCACGCCAGGCAGCCATGGCAGCACGTTCGGCGGTAACCCGCTGGCTTGTCGCGTGGGTTGCACGGTGTTGGACATCATTGAAGAACAAGGCTTGCTGCACAACGCCGCGCTGCAGGGCGAGCGCCTGCTGGCGCGGTTGCGGGTGGAGTTGAGCGAGCACCCGCAGGTGCTGGCGATTCGCGGGCAAGGCTTGATGGTCGGCATCGAGCTGGCCAGGCCTTACCGTGACCTGGCCCAGCGTGCCGCCCAGGAGCAGGGGCTGCTGATCAATGTGACGCGGGGCAAGATCATCCGCCTGTTGCCGCCGCTGACGCTGGATGGCAAAGAGGTTGAGATGATCGTGCGGGCGATCACCCGTCTTCTGGACTGAAACCGGATCAAACTGTGGGAGCTGGCTTGCCTGCGATAGCGGTGTGTCAGCCACTGTAGTTGGTACAGACAGTCCGCTATCGCAGGCAAGCCAGCTCCCACATTGGATCGGCGTGATATTCAGAGATCCGGGCCATTCAGCCATTCCTGGTTCAGGGTCTCGGTATCGCCCAGGTACTCCAACAACCAACTCATCGCCGGCGACAATTTATCCTGCGCCCACGCCACACACGACGGGCTGGCTGGAAACGGTCGGCTCAGTTGCAGCGCCACCAGCTCGCCACGCTCGACCCACGGCAATACCTGATGAGCCGGCGCCATGCCCACGCACAGCCCATCACGCAGGCAATCGAGTGCCGAGGCCCAGTTGGGCACGACCAAACGGCGCTGGTTATCCAGGGTCCAGGTGTCACGCTTGGGCAGGTTGCGCGAGGTGTCGGTCATGCACAAGGAGGCGAACGGGCGCAGTTGGTCGTCACTGAGCAAGCCGCTGACACTCGCCAGCGGGTGCTGGGCGCTGACCACACACAGCCAGTTGAGCAGGCCCATGTCCCGAAACGTGAAGCGGCTGGCCACTGGCACCGCGCTGGTGGCGCCGATCACAATGTCGGTGCGCTCATCGGCCAGGGCGTCCCACACGCCGTTGTACACCTCGTACTCAAGCAGCAATTCCACCTCGGGGAACTGCCGATAAAAATCCAGTACCAGTTGCCGGCAGCGCTGGGGTTTGACGATGGAGTCCACCGCGACCTTCAACTGGCCACTCCAGCCATTCGCCACCTGCTGGCACAAACGCCGGGTGCCAAGCATTTTTTTCATCACCCCGCGCGCTTCGTCTATAAACAGACGGCCGGCAGGGGTCAGCTCCACATCGCGGTGGCGGCGCACAAACAGCGGCACCGCCAGCCATTCCTCCAGCTGGCGCACCGTATAGCTGATGGCTGACGGCACGCGGTGCAATTCCTGGGCGGCGGCGCTGAAGCTGCCATGGCGTGCCACGGCATCGACCACATCCAGTGAGTATTCGGACCACATAGCGGCCGCCTTCAAAATATTTGATTCAAGTGTCCAATTATTATCGCTTCACACACAGCCTGTCAGCTTCATAATGGGCGTCAGTCAGCAAATAGTTTGATGGCAGCACTTACAAGGCTTCAATGAAAAATTCTTTTGGTTTCACCTGGTATCTGGCGGGGCTGAGCATGCTCGGTTATCTGGCCATGGACATGTACTTGCCGGCGTTTGGCGCCATGGGCGAGCAGTTGCAGATCAGTGCGGGCGCAGTCGGCGCCAGTTTGAGTATTTTCCTCGCGGGCTTTGCGCTCGGGCAGTTGCTGTGGGGGCCGTTGTCCGATCGCCTGGGGCGCAAGCCGGTGCTGCTCGCCGGCCTGAGCCTGTTTGTGCTCGGCTGCGCCGGGATGTTTTGGGTCGAGACGGCGCCGCAGTTGTTGGCGTTGCGCTTTATCCAGGCGATTGGCGTGTGTTCCGCCGCCGTGAGTTGGCAGGCGCTGGTGATTGACCGTTACCCGGCCGACAAGGCCCACCGCGTGTTCGCCAGCATCATGCCGCTGATGTCGCTGTCACCGGCGTTGGCGCCGCTGTTGGGCGCGATGGTGCTGAACCACTTTGGCTGGCAGGCGATTTTCGCGGTGTTGCTGGTTGTGTCAGTGCTGTTGCTGTTGCCGACGTTGTTCCTGCGCAAAATGCCGAAACGTCTGGCCGAGAAGGGCGAACCTTCGCGCCTTGGCTATGGGCAGTTGCTGACCTCCCGCGTGTTTACCGGCAATGTGATGATCTTCGCCGCCTGTTCGGCCAGCTTCTTCGCCTGGCTCACCGCGTCGCCGTTCATCCTTGGCGACATGGGTTACAGCCCGAATGACATCGGCTTGAGTTACGTGTTGCCGACCTTGTCCTTTCTGGTCGGCGGTTACAGCTGTCGCAGCGCCTTGCAGCATTACCAGGGCAAAACCCTGCTGCCGTGGTTGCTGGTGGCTTATTGCGTCAGCATGGTCGCGTTGTACCTGGTTGCGACCTTGACGGTGCCGACCCTGACCACCTTGTTGATTCCGTTCTGCCTGATGGCGTTGGTCAACGGCGCGAGTTACCCGATCGTGGTGGCGAATGCGCTGATGCCCTTTGCGGAAAATTCCGGCAAGGCGGCGGCGCTGCAGAACACCCTGCAATTGGGTCTTTGTTTTCTGAGCAGCCTGCTGGTGTCGTCGATGATCGACCAGCCGCTGTTGATCACCGTGATCGTGATGCTGGCGACTGCGCCGCTGGCAGTGCTGGGTTACTGGCTGGCGCGGCCGAAAGCCGAAAAGTCGGAACTCGCAAACGCTTAAAGCTGAAATACGATAAAAAATGTGGGAGCGGGCTTGTGTGGGAGCTGGCTTGCCTGCGATGGCATCAACTGGGTACACCTGATGTACCGAGTTGTCTGCATCGCAGGCAAGCCAGCTCCCACACATGCCCGCTCCCACAGTTGATTGGGTTTCTTCAGTTAGAACGTCACTTCCATATTCAGCGTAGGCGTGGAGGTCCGGGTGCCCATGCCTCCATCCACCCCGAACTTGTTATGCCAGTACTCGTAACCCACCCCCAGATACAGGTTCGGCTTCACGCTTTTTCCCGGCCGCACCGCCACCATCAGCGCCGTGCGCATCAGGGTTTCCGGCGCGGTGTCGCGGCCGTGATAATCCTTGCCCTTTTCCCCGACGTAATTGATAAACCCCTGAAACTTCGCCGCGTGGTTGGCGATGTCGAACGGGCGCATCCAGGTCAGGTTGAGCATGTAGGTGTCGTCGAAAGTGTGGTTCGACTCTTTCGCGCCGGGGATGCCGGTGTGGTTCTTTTCCTTGTAGTACATCAAGCTCAAATCCAGCACGCCGACGGTGTTGAACTTCAACGTCGGGCCGATCACCAGCGCGCGCTTTTTGGCTGAGGCGAAGTTGTTGTTGCGGTTGGCGTCGAAGCCCAGGGTCAAGGCGTAATCCTTGATCAGCCCAGTACCCAACGGCACATCCAGTACCCGTGAGGCGTACAGCTGGTGCCGGTACACGGCGTAGACCTCACTGCCGCCATGGTCGGTGCCCTTGCGTGGGTCGCTGCTGTCGGACAAAAACACATCAAGGTTCAGATAGTTGCTGCCGTACTGGTAGCCGCTGGCGTGGGTGAAGCTGTAGATGCGTTTGCTGAAGTCGTCGGGGTTATTGGGGTTGGTGAAGTGCTGACCGTAGCGAAACCCTGCGCTGTTGTTCATCCATTCCAGCGCGACGGCCTCCCCACCGCCGAGAAGGGTCAATGCAACGGTGGCGCCCTGTAATGCCTTTTTCATTGTTCTAGGTCCTTTGGCGTTCTGGCTCATGACGGCCGGATTGTTTTTGTAACGCCGATGGAGGGTATCTTGTTCGATTGATTGTATACAACTCTATGGACATCCAGTCCAAATATTGCATACAGTGATCGCACAACAAAAACAGAGAACCCCTCACCATGACTATCCCGAAGGCGTCACCGCAGCGGCCAGAAGATGAGAATCTTGGCGTCGCGGCCAACATGGCTTACGGCCTGCAGCATGTGCTCACCATGTATGGCGGCATCGTTTCCGTACCGTTGATCGTCGGCCAGGCGGCCGGGTTGTCGCCGGCGGATATCGGCCTGCTGATCGCCGCTTCGCTGTTTGCCGGTGGCCTGGCCACGCTGCTGCAAACCCTCGGTCTGCCGTTTTTTGGCTGCCAGTTGCCGCTGGTGCAGGGCGTGTCGTTTGCCGGTGTGGCAACCATGGTGGCGATTGTCGGCAGTGATGGTGCGGGCGGGGTGCCGGCGATTCTCGGGGCGGTGATGGCCGCGTCGTTTATCGGCTTATTGATCACGCCGGTGTTCTCACGGATCACCCAGTTTTTCCCGCCGCTGGTCACCGGCATCGTGATCACCACCATCGGCCTGACGCTGATGCCGGTGGCGGCGCGCTGGGCCATGGGCGGCAATAGCCGTGCGGCGGATTTTGGCAGCATGGCGAACATCGGCCTGGCGGCACTGACCCTGGTGCTGGTGTTGCTACTGAGCAAGATCGGCAGCGCAACCATCTCGCGCCTGTCGATTCTGCTGGCCATGGTGATTGGCACCGTGATCGCGGTGTTCCTCGGCATGGCGGATTTCTCCGGCGTCGCCCAGGGGCCGATGTTCGGCTTTCCCACACCTTTCCATTTCGGCATGCCGACCTTCCATGTGGCGGCGATTATTTCCATGTGCATCGTGGTGATGGTGACGTTGGTGGAAACCTCGGCGGACATCCTCGCGGTCGGTGAGATCATCGACACCAAAGTCGACTCCAAGCGCCTGGGTAATGGCCTGCGTGCCGACATGCTGTCGAGCATGTTTGCGCCGATCTTCGGTTCCTTCACCCAAAGCGCCTTTGCCCAGAACGTTGGCCTGGTGGCGGTCACTGGCGTGAAAAGCCGGTTTGTGGTGGCCACCGGCGGCGTGTTCCTGGTGGTGTTGGGCTTGTTGCCGTTTATGGGGCGGGTGATTGCGGCCGTGCCGACTTCGGTGCTGGGCGGCGCCGGTATCGTGTTATTCGGCACCGTGGCGGCCAGTGGGATTCGCACGCTCTCCAAGGTGGATTACCGCAACAACATGAACCTGATTATCGTGGCAACGAGCATCGGTTTCGGCATGATCCCGATTGCCGCGCCTAACTTCTACGATCACTTCCCCACCTGGTTCGCGACCATTTTCCATTCGGGCATCAGCTCGTCGGCAATCATGGCGATTTTGCTCAACCTGGCGTTCAACCACTTCACCGCCGGTAACTCGGACCAGCAGTCGGTGTTTGTGGCCGGGACCGAGCGCAGTTTGTGCTTCCACGATGTGGCGGCGTTGCGCGATGGGGATTACTTCAGTGGCGGTAAGTTGTTTGATGCTGAAGGGAAGGAGATTCCGGTGGTGGCTGAGGTGCCGAGGAAGGCCGCAAAGCCTGAGACCACCGAAGTCTAAAACTGTGGGAGCTGGCTTGCCTGCGATGGCGGCGAGCCAGTCACTGCACCTGTAACTGATGTACCGCTATCGCAGGCAAGCCAGCTCCCACAGTTGAACTCAGCCAGCCTTGAGTGCTTGGTGCGGCAGCGAACACGC
This sequence comes from Pseudomonas sp. W3I7, assembly GCF_030816095.1. Taxonomy (NCBI): domain Bacteria; kingdom Pseudomonadati; phylum Pseudomonadota; class Gammaproteobacteria; order Pseudomonadales; family Pseudomonadaceae; genus Pseudomonas; species Pseudomonas sp. W3I7. The sequence goes on along the minus strand of NZ_JAUSXP010000001.1, from coordinate 4,440,600 downwards.
CTCGTCCAGAAACTTCACCACCGTGCCCATGCATGCCTGGCGTTCTTCCACGTGGGGCATGTGGCTGGAGTCTTCAAACAGCGCCCAGCGCACGTCGGTGATTTCATCCAGGAACGGCTTGACCACCAAGGGCGTGGCCTCGTCGTGGCGCCCGGATATCACCAGCGTCGGCACATTGATCGCCGACAGGCGCCCCATCACGCTCCAGTCCTTCAAGCTGCCGATGATGTGAAATTCGGTCGGGCCGCTCATGGCGTGGTACACCGTCGGGTCGGCGTCCACCGCTGCAAAGGTGCGGGCCACTTCTTCCGGCCACGGGTTCACTCGGCACACGTGCTGGTCATAAAACATCCGCGCCGCCGCCAGGTATTCCGGGTCTTGGTAAGTGCCGGCCTGTTCGTGTTTGAGCAGGGTTTGGTGCACGCCTTCGGGCAACAGTTGGCGCAGGCGGTTGGCTTCGCTGACCCAGGTGCGCATGCAGGTGGGCGAGTTGGCCGGGATAAACGCACGCAGGCCCTTGGGTTGCAAAATCGCGTGTTCGCTGCCGAGCATGCCGCCCCAGGATTGACCGAGGATCGCGTAGTTGTCACTGATTTGCAGGTGGTCCAGCAGGTTGTTCAGTTCGTCAAGGAACAGGCCGATGGTCCAGAAAGACGGGTCTTTGTCCGGCAAGTGCGTGGAGCGGCCATTGCCGATCTGGTCGTAGTGAATCACCGCATGGCCGCTGGCGGCGACGTCCTTGAACGCGTCTACATAGTCATGGGTGCAACCGGGGCCGCCATGGAGGATCACCAAGGGCGTGCGGCCGGTGCCCAGGTCGCCGGTGACGCGGTACCAGGTCTGGTAGGCGCCGAAGGCCGCGTAGCCTTCGCGGACTTTTTCGATGAATTCCATTTCGTACCCTGCTCTGAAAAAAAGGATCAGGGCTACGATAGTCGGCACGCGGCGTTTAAGTAACTAGCAAAACAGCTAGGTTTTACCGACGGATCAATCTTCCAACAGGCGGTAATGGGTCGCGCGCACCACCGCCTGTACGCGGTTCTTGGCGCCCAGTTTATGCATCGCCGAGGCCAGGTGCAGGGTGACCACCGCCAGTGAGCGGCTCAATTGCGTGGCGATCTCGGCGGCGGTCAGGCCCTCGGCGGCCCATTTCAGGCACTCGCGCTCGCGCTTGGTCAGATGGATATGCGGGTAGGTGCGTAGCTCTTTGCTGAGCAACGGGTAGGCCGCTTCCTGCAACGCGTGGGTGATCAAGCTGAAGTCCGACAAGGTCTGCTGGGCATCTTCCAGCACCGTGCCGGCCTTGCCGGTGCGCAGGCCGGTCAGCGACGCGAAGCCGCCACGCGGCAGGTGGATCGGCACGGTGACGCCGCAGGTCAGTTGGCGCTCATGCAGGTAAGAGGACACGGGCGCATGGCACGGGTCGATGATCTTTTGCAGCGCGGTGTCGGCTTTGGCCTCATAGGACCACACAAACGGCGACACCGTGCTCAAGGCCAGATGCTGCACCGGGTCGATCTGGTAAAACCCTTCGCTGCACCACAACGCGTGCCAGTCCGACGGGGTGTTGCGCGACTCCAGCACCGAAGGCGTGATCAGCGAACCGTCCTGGTCGATGGGCACCGGCGTGTAGTCATACACCAACGCGTCAAAGCCCAACTGCTGGGCGAGGATAAACGTGTTGTCGATCTGTTCATCCAGGCTCCTGCCGGGCATGAGGCGGTTGTTGAAGGCGGTAAGTTTGGACAGCATCCGTTCTGCTCCCGAATTCATTTGAATCTCGACTTGCTGCAAGTAGAATGCCACGCCCCGGCGAAGGACTGCCAGGCCAAACCTATAAGAACTACTAGGTTATGGACACGCGGCATCCTCGGTAGTGTTGGCCAGATAAACGGCCGCTACCTGCCAGGCCGATACAACACAAGGAATGTATGCATGTGGCGTGAAATTGCCCCCGACCAGCAGTACAACGTGCAAGTCGATGGCCATAACCTCGTGGCCTACAGCTTTGGCGACGGCGATGAGGTGCTTTTGTGTCTCAACGGCGGTCCGGGCCTGCCGTGTGACTACTTGCGCGACGCCCATGGCTGGCTCAAAGACCATAACCTGCGAGTGGTTGCATTCGATCAGCTTGGCACCGGCGCATCAGCCAGACCATCAGATGTTTCCCTGTGGGAAATTGGCCGTTATGTCGAAGAAGTCGAAACCGTGCGCCAGGCCCTGGGCCTGGGCCGCGTGCATCTGCTTGGGCATTCGTGGGGCGGCTGGTTGGGCATCGAGTACGCCATTCACTATCCCGACGCCCTGAAAAGCCTGATCCTGGAAAACACCGTCGGCGATATTCCGCACCTCTCCCAGGAGCTTGAACGCCTGCGCGGCGCCCTCGGCAGTGAAACCGTGGCCATGATGCAGCGCCATGAGGCCATGGGCACCCTCGATCATCCGCAGTACCAGGCCGCCATTACCTTGCTCAACTACCGCCACGTCTGCCGCCTGGATGAATGGCCGGAGCCGGTCAAGCGCTCATTGGGCGACTGGAACATGGGCCCTTACGAAACCATGCAAGGCCCCAACGAGTTCCTCTATATCGGCAACCTCAAGGACTGGAACCGCATCCCGGAGATGGCCGAGTTCAAGATGCCGATCCTGATCACCACCGGCCAGCACGATGAACTCACTCCCGCCTGTGCTCACCGCATGAAACTTGCGGCCACACACGCCGAACTGCATGTATTTCCCAACAGCAGCCATATGCCGTTTTATGAAGAGCCCCAGGCGTACTTTCCGGTGCTGTTGGACTTTCTCGCTCGCCACCGAGGCTGACGGATGAACCTTGCGCGTTACCGCTTCGTGCTGTCCCGGCCGCTGCAATTGCTGCCGGTGTTGTTTGGCATCAGCCTGATCACCTTTGTGCTGGTGCGCTCGATCCCCGGCGACCCGGCGCGCGCCTTGCTGGGTTCGCGCAGCACGCCGGACGCGCTGCTGAAAATCCGCGCCCAATACGGCCTGGACCAGCCCTTGTGGCTGCAATATTTCTACTTCCTCAAGAACCTGCTCAAGGGCGATCTGGGCCAGTCGCTGCTCTATAAGGTCGACGCGTTGAAACTGATCGTCACCCGTATCGAGCCGACGCTGGTGCTGGTGCTCGGCAGTGTGCTGCTGGCGCTGTTGATCGCGGTGCCGCTGGCCACCGTGGCGGCGCGCAACAAAGGCGGCTGGGCGGATAACCTGATTCGCGTGTTCACCACGGTCGGCCTGGGCATGCCGGCCTTCTGGCTGGGCTTGATGTTGATTCTGTTGCTGAGTGTGAAGTGGGGCTTGTTCCCGGTATCGGGCTACGGTCGCACGTTTACGGATAAAGCCCACCACATGGTCCTGCCGTGTTTGACCATTGCGCTGGCGCTGGCGGCGGTGCTGGTGCGCAACCTGCGGGCGAGCATGCTGATGGAGTTGCAGGCCGACCATATCACCGCTGCCCGCGCCCGTGGGTTATCGGAGGCGGCGGTGTTTCGTCGGCATGTATTACCCAATTCCCTGGTGCCGGCGGTCAACCTGCTGGCGGTGAATATCGGCTGGCTGATCAGCGGCACGGTGGTGATCGAAAGCCTGTTCGCGATTCCCGGCATCGGCCAATTATTGGTGCGCGGTATTTTTACCCGTGACTACATGGTGGTGCAGGGTGTGGCCATGGTGTTGGCGTGTGCGACGGTGGTGGTCAACTTCGTCGCGGACGTGGCGACCGTGGCCCTCGACCCACGGGTGAAGATGCAATGAGCAGCCGCCCACTGATTGCGCCGTGGCGTTTGCGCCTGCGGTTTGGTTTTCGCAACGGCCGGCTGACCGCCGCATGGGGCTTGCTGATCCTGTTTATGTGGTTGGCCCTGGCGTTGTTCGCGCCGTGGATCGCGCCGTATGACCCGATTGCGCAGAACACCGATCTGAGTTTGCTGGCGCCCAGCCTTGCCCATCCATTTGGCACGGATAACTACGGTAGAGACATCTTTTCGAGGGTAATTTGGGGCGCGCGAATTGACCTGCAACTGGCCGTCATCGGCGTGATCTTCCCGTTCCTGATCGGCACTTTTATCGGCGCCGTTTCCGGCTATATCGGCGGGCGTTTCGACAGCCTGTGCATGCGCGTGATCGACGTGGTGCTGGCGTTCCCGTTCCTGGTGCTGATGCTGGCGATCATGGCCATTCTCGGACCGGGCTTGCAGAGCTTTTATATCGCCATGGCGCTGGTGGGCTGGGTGTCGTATGCGCGGCTGATCCGCTCGCAGATCCTGGTGCTCAAGGAAAGTGACTTCGCCCTGGCCGCCAAGAGCCTGGGCTTTGGTCATGGGCGCATTCTGTTTCGGCATTTGCTGCCCAATGCGATGTTTGGCTCGATTGTGTTTTCCATGTCCGACGCCGTGCTGGTGCTGCTCAACGGCGCTGCCGTGAGCTACCTGGGCCTGGGCGTGCAACCGCCGACGGCGGAGTGGGGCACGATGGTCGCCGAAGGGCAGGCGTTTATCACCACCGCCTGGTGGCTTTGCACGTTCCCGGGCCTGGCCATTGTGACCCTGGCCATGGGTTTCAGCCTGCTCGCCGATGGTGTGGCGCAAGTGTTGGGGGATCGTTCATGAGCCTGCTTCAGGTGCAGGACCTCAGCGTGATCGCCAACAATGGCGGGCGTGAGGTCACGCTGGTTGATCGTGTGTCCTTTGATTTGGCCGAAGGTGAAATCCTCGGCCTGGTGGGTGAAAGCGGTTCGGGCAAGACCCTGGCCTGTCGCGGCCTGATGCGCCTGTTGCCGTCGCCCAACCTGCGGGTGCAAGGCGGCGCTGTGCGCCTGGCCGGTCGCGACCTGTTGCAACTCGATGAGGCTGGCATGCGCGCCGTACGCGGTGGGCAACTGGGCATGATTTTCCAGAACCCCAGCAGTCACCTGGACCCGTTGATGCGTATCGGCGAGCAGATCGCCGAAGGTATCCGTTTGCATCAGGGCGCGTCGAAAAAAGACGCGCGCCTGCAAGCCATCGAGGTGTTGCGCCAGGTCGGTATTCCCGACCCCAAGGCGCGGGTCGACAACTACCCCCATGAGTTCTCCGGCGGCATGCGCCAGCGCGCGATGATCGCCGTGGCCCTGGGCTGCAATCCGCAAGTGCTGATTGCCGACGAGCCGACCACGGCGCTGGATGTGACGGTGCAGGCGCAGATCCTGCGCCTGTTGCTGGAGCTGCGTGACCAGCGTGGCCTGGCGATCATCATGATCACCCATGACCTCGGCGTGGTGGCACAGACCTGTGATTCCATCGCCGTGATGTACGCCGGGCGCCTGTGCGAACACGCGAGCAAATATGACGTGCTGGCCCATCCGCAGCACCCGTACACCGCCGGCCTTATCGATTGCCAACCCGCCCACAGCAGCGGCCACGCCTTGCTGCGCACCCTCCCCGGGCAGCCGCCGTTACTGGATGCCTTGCCCAACGGTTGCCGCTTCAACCCGCGCTGCCCGCAAGTGGCGGCGTTGTGCACTGAGGTGCTGCCTGAAGGTGCGCGCGTGGCCTGCCACTATCCGCTCGGAGAGCGCCCATGAGCCTGTTGCAGATCAAGGACCTGGAGGTGCGGTTTGCCGCGTCCGGCACGGGAATGTTGGGCCTAAATAAACAGTGGGTGAGGGCGGTCAATGGTGTGTCGCTGAACCTGGCCGCAGGCGAAACCCTGGGGTTGGTGGGCGAGTCCGGCAGTGGCAAAAGCACGCTGGGGCGAGCCATTTTGCACCTCAACCCGATCAGCGCCGGGCAGGTGTTATTTGACGGCGTCGACATGGCCCGAGGCAGCGCGATCGACATCGCCCGCCTGCGGCATGAAACCGCGATGATTTTCCAGGACCCTTACGCCGCCTTGAACCCGCGCCACAGCATTGGCGAAGCCCTCGCCGAAGTGCTGCGGGTGCAGCGCAAGGTCGCCCCGGAGCAGATACCGGCTCGCGTGGTCGAGCTGCTTGAGCTGGTGGGCCTGCGCCCTGAACTCGCCAGCCGCAAACCTGGCTCCCTCAGTGGTGGCCAGTGCCAGCGCGTCGGCATCGCCCGCGCCCTGGCGGTGGAGCCGCGCCTGATCATTGCCGATGAGTGCGTGGCGGCCCTGGATGTGTCGATCCAGGGCCAGATCATCAACCTGTTGCTGGAACTGCAACGGCGCATGAACCTGGCGATTCTGTTTATCGCCCATGACCTGGCCATTGTGCGGCGCCTGTGCGACCGCGTGGCGGTGATGTACCTGGGCAAGATCGTCGAAGAAGGGCCGGTGGAGGCGGTGTTTACTGCGCCACGCCATCCGTATACGGCGGCGTTGATCGAGGCGATTCCCGAGATCGATCCGCACCGGCCGTTGCCGGCAGAGCCGTTGCCCGGTGAGCCGCCAAGCCCGCTGAAGTTGCCCACCGGCTGCGCCTTTCACCCGCGCTGCCGGCACGCCCGGCCGATGTGTTCCGTGGTGTTGCCGCCGACCCATTACCTGCACGAGCATCGGTACAGTTGCGTGCTTGAAGAACCGCTGAGCCTTTCCTGCCATTCATAGACAAGGAGTTATGACATGCAAACCCGTCACTTGAAGTTGCTCGCCGCCGCGACATTGACCGCCTGGTCCCTCACCGCCGGGCTGGCTCATGCCGCCGGTGTGCTGACCATCGGCTGCCGTGAAGACAGCACCACGTTCGACCCGATCAAAAGCGCACAGAACCGCGATACGTGGGTGTTCGCCAACGTCTACGACACTCTGGTGCGCGTGGATAACCTGGGCACCAAGATGGAGCCGGGCCTGGCCGAAAGCTGGGAGATTTCCAAGGACGGCCTGACCTACACCTTCAAGCTGCGTGACGCCAAGTTCTCCGATGGCTCGGCGATCACCGCCGCTGACGCCGCGTTCAGCCTGTTGCGCATCCGCGACAACAAGGCGTCGCTGTGGGCAGATCCGTTCAACCTGATCAACACGGCCAAGGCCAGTGACCCGCAGACCCTGGTGGTCACCCTGAAAACCCCGGCCGTGGCCTTCCTCTCGCAACTGGCCTCGCCGACGGTGTCGATCCTGTCGGAAAAAGCCATGACCACCATGGGCGAAGACGCCTACTCGGAAAACCCGGTGACCTCCGGCGCGTTTACCGTGGAGGAATGGCGCAAGGGCGACCGCGTGATCCTCAAGAAGAACCCGAACTTCTGGCAGGCCAACAACGTGAGCCTGGATGGCGTGGAGTGGGTCTCGGTGACCGACGACAACACGCGCATGCGCATGGTGCAGAACAACGAGCTGGACACGGCGATCTTCGTACCGTTCTCCCGCGTGGAAGAGCTGAAGAAAGACAAAAACGTGGTGATCCACGCCGACCCGTCGACCCGCGAAGATCACCTGCTGATCAACCACGCCCACGGCCTGCTGGCCAAGCCGCAGGTGCGCGAGGCGCTGGACATGGCCATCGACAAACAATCGCTGGTCAAGACCGCCACATACGGCCAGGGCACCGTGGCCTATTCCTACATCCCCAAAGGCTCGCTGTATCACTACGCCAACAACCTGCAACGCCCGTATGACCCGACTGCCGCCAAGAAACTGCTGGAGGAAGCCGGCGCCAAGGACTTGAAACTCAACTACGTGGTCAACGCCGGCAACGAAGCCGACGAGCAGATTGCGGTGATCATCAAGGACCAGTTGGCCAAGGTCGGCGTGACCGCCAACCTGCAAAAGGTCGACCCGACCCAAAGCTGGCAGATGCTGGTGGACGGTGAGTACGATATTTCGGTGATGTACTGGACCAACGACATCCTCGACCCGGACCAGAAGACCACCTTCGTGCTCGGCCACGACACCAACCAGAACTACATGACCCGTTACAAGAACGACAAGGTCAAGGAACTGGTGGCGCAGGCACGAATCGAGGCCGACCCGGTCAAGCGTGAGCAGATGTACGTGGAATTGCAGAAACTGGCCAAGCAGGATGTGAACTGGATTGACCTGTACTACAGCCCGTACATCAACATCTCACGCAAGAACGTGAGCAACTTCCTGCAAAACCCGCTGGGGCGTTTTACCCTTGAGGAAGTGGTGAAGAACTAACGGGCACCGCTAAAAAGTGGGAGTGGACTTGTGTGGGAGCTGGCTTGCCTGCGATGGTATCAACTCGGTTTAACAGATAGACCGAGTTGCCCGCATCGCAGGCAAGCCAGCTCCCACACAAGCCAGCTCCCACATGAACCCGATTCCACATTGGGTTCTCGGTTATTTCAGGTGAACGGTGTCAGGGCTTACTGCGCATCAAAAGCCTGCCCATTGATCCCCGCACTGTCCGGCCCCATCAGGTACAGGTACACCGGCATGATTTCTTCCGGTGCAGGCCTTTCCATTGGGTTTTCCCCCGGGTACGCCTGGGCGCGCATGCTGGTGCGTGTACCGCCCGGGTTGATGCTGTTGGCGCGTACCGATGCCACGTCTTCCAGCTCATCGGCCAGGGTTTGCATCAAACCTTCGGTGGCAAACTTCGACACGCCATAAGCGCCCCAATACGCCCGACCCTTGCGCCCGACGCTGCTGGAGGTGAACACCACCGACGCATCCTGGGACAGCTTGAGCAGTGGCAAGAGTGTGCTGGTCAGCATGAACGTCGCGTTGACGTTCACGTGCATCACGCGCATGAAGTTCTCACCGGACAGCTGCTCGATCGGCGTGCGCGGGCCGATGATCGAGGCGTTGTGCAGCAGGCCGTCGAGACGACCGAATTCTTTTTCGATCATGGCTGCCAGCTCATCGTATTGATGGGGCAGGGCGGTTTCCAGGTTGAACGGAATCACCACCGGCTGCGGCTGGCCGGCCGCTTCGATCTCGTCATACACCTGAGCCAGGTTGGCTTCGGTCTTGCCCAGCAACAGCACGGTGGCGCCATGGGCGGCATAGGTTTTTGCCGCTGCCGCGCCAATCCCGCGACCGGCACCGGTCACCAGGATCACCCGGTCTTTGAGCAGTTCTGGACGTGCGGAGTAATCAAACATAAAAAACCTCGACAGAATTCAAGCTGATACAGGCCTTGAAGTGGAATCCATTTCAGGTGGGAGCTGGCTTGCCTGCGATGGCGGAGTATCAGTCACCGCAAGTGCTGGCTGGCAGGCCGCTATCGCAGGCAAGCCAGCTCCCACAGTGATCTCAGTGCTCGAACAATCAGCAACTGCACAGTGCGTTATCGAGCACCTTGCGCAGTTCCAGCGGGTGGTCCACCACCACGTCGGCGCCCCAGTTGCGTGGGTTGTCGTCCGGGTGGATGTAGCCGAAGGTGACCGCTGCGGTGCGGGTGCCGGCGTCGCGGCCAGACTCGATATCGCGCAGGTCATCGCCCACGAACAGCACGCTGGCCGGGTCCAGGTCGAGCATCTTGCACGCCAGGATCAGCGGCTCGGGGTCGGGCTTGCTGTTCTTCACGTGGTCCGGGCAGATCAGCAGCGCCGAACGCTCGGCCAGGCCCAGTTGCTGCATGATCGGCTCGGCAAAACGCAGCGGCTTATTGGTGACCACGCCCCACACCAGGTGGGACTTCTCGATGTCCTGCAGCAGTTCTTCCATGCCGTCGAACAGCTTGCTGTGGATTCGCGCAGCCTTTGAGGTAACGCTCCAGAAATTCCAGGCGCAGCGCTTCAAAGCCAGGCGATTCCGGGTCCATTGAGAAGGTCACGGCGACCATCGCCCGCGCACCGCCGGAAATTTCATCGCGGATATGCTGTGGGTTGATCGGCTCCAGGCCGCGGTCGGCGCGCATGGCCTGGCAGATCGCGATAAAGTCCGGCGCGGTGTCCAGCAAGGTGCCGTCCATGTCGAAGAGAACTGCTCGCAACTTCACAGGCTTACTCCTCGCGCAGGGTCTGGATCATGTAGTTGACGTCAACGTCGCTCGCCAGCTTGTAGTGCTTGGTCAGCGGGTTGTAGGTCAGGCCGATGATGTCCTTGACGGTCAGCCCGGCCTGACGGCTCCAGGCGCCCAGCTCGCTTGGGCGGATGAATTTCTTGAAGTCGTGGGTGCCGCGCGGTAGCAACTTCATGATGTATTCGGCGCCGATGATCGCGAACAGATAAGCCTTGGGGTTGCGGTTGATGGTGGAGAAGAACACCTGGCCGCCGGGCTTGACCATACGAAAGCACGCGCGAATCACCGAAGACGGGTCTGGCACGTGCTCGAGCATCTCAAGGCAAGTGACCACGTCGAACTGCTCGGGCATCTCTTCGGCCAGGGCTTCGGCGGTGATCTGGCGGTATTCGACGCTCACGCCGGATTCCAGCTGGTGCAGTTGGGCCACGGCCAGCGGCGCTTCGCCCATGTCGATGCCCATCACGGTAGCGCCGCGCTGGGCCATGGCTTCGCTGAGGATGCCGCCGCCGCAACCGACGTCCAGCACCTTCTTGCCTGCCAGGCTGACGCGCTCGTCAATCCAGTTGACGCGCAACGGGTTGATGTCGTGCAGCGGTTTGAACTCGCTTTCGCGGTCCCACCAGCGGTGGGCCAGGGCTTCAAACTTGGCGATTTCGGCGTGGTCGACGTTGCTCATGGTGAATCCTCTAAATCTGATAAATCGGTTATTCAGTCCTGAACGGCGGGGTTCAAGACCTTCGTTATTCGCTGTGCCCGCTGATCCGTTGGCCCCAGGCGATGGCCGTGGCGGTCAACTGTTGTTCATCCATGCGGGTCAATCGCCGGTCGTCGAGCAACTGCTTGCCGGCGACCCAAAGGTGTTTCACACACTCGCGCCCGGTGGCATATATAAGCGTTGAGACCGGGTCGTAGATCGGTTGTTGCGCCAGCCCCGAAAGATCAAAGGCGACGATATCCGCCGCCTTGCCGACTTCCAGCGAGCCCATCTCGCTGTCCAGGCCCATGGCACGTGCCCCGTTGAGCGTAGCCATGCGCAGGGCGCGATGGGCGTCCAGGGCGGTGGCCGAGCCGGCGACGGCCTTGGCCAGCATCGCCGCCGTGCGGGTTTCGCCCAGCAGGTCGAGGTCATTGTTGCTGGCCGCGCCGTCGGTGCCGATGGCCACGTTCACGCCAGCCTGCCACAGACGCTCCACCGGGCAAAAGCCGCTGGCCAGTTTCAGGTTCGATTCCGGGCAATGGATGACGCTGGTGTTGCTTTCTACCAGCAAAGCCAGGTCGTCCTCGCTGATTTGGGTCATATGAACGGCCTGGAAGCGTGGGCCGAGCAGCCCCAGGCGGCCCAGGCGCGCCAACGGGCGTTCGCCGGTCTTGTCCACGGCTTGTTGCACTTCGAAGGCGGTTTCGTGCACATGCATATGGATGGCGGCGTCCAGCTCTTCGGCGATCACCCGGATCTTTTCCAGGTTGGCGTCGCTCACGGTGTAGGGCGCGTGGGGGCCGAAGGTGATCTTGATGCGCGGGTGGTGCTTGAGGTCGCCGAACAGCTCCACGCCCTGACGGATCGCCTCATCGGCGCTGCTGGCGCCGGGAATCGGGAAGTCGAGGATCGGCAGCGCGATCTGCGCGCGCATGCCGCTGTTGTGTACGCAGTCGCTGGCGACCTTGGGGTAGAAGTACATGTCCGAGAAGCAGGTGATGCCGCCCTTGAGCTGCTCGGCGATGGCCAGGTCGGTGCCGTCGCGCACGAAGGCTTCATCGACCCATTTGGCTTCGGCGGGCCAGATGTGTTTTTCCAGCCAGGTCATCAGCGGCAGATCGTCGGCCAGGCCGCGAAACAGGCTCATCGCCGCGTGGCCGTGGGCGTTTATCAAGCCGGGGCTGAGCAGCATGCCCGGCAGCTCGCGAACCTCGCTGGCCGCAAGCTTCAAGGCCGCCGCCCGTGGCCCGATAAACGCAATGCGCCCGTCACGGATGCCCAGGCCGTGCTCCTTGAGCACCACGCCAGCGGGTTCGACAGGTACCAGCCAGGTTGGCAGCAGCAATAAGTCGAGCGGGGCGGCAGTGGAGGTCATCGCAGGCTTCTTCCCAGGCAGCTATAAAATAAGGGCGAAGTATACCCGAGCGTCTTGGCTGGCGGATCGCTATAATCGGCGGCTTTTGTTCATGAGTGCGGGGTAAGGGATGCGCGACCGACTGTTAGCTGCAGAGAAAGTGAAGGCCATCGATTGGCGTGATGGCGCACTGCACCTGCTCGATCAGCGTGCCTTGCCCTCGCTGGAAACCTGGGTTGCCTGCACTTCGGTGGCTGAAGTCGCCCAGGCCATTCGCAACATGACTGTACGCGGCGCGCCGGCCATCGGCATCAGTGCCGCCTACGGCCTGGTGCTGGCCGCCCGTGAGCGGATCGCCGAGGGCGGTGACTGGCAGGCAGCGTGGGAAGAAGACTACGCCTTGCTGGCCGATAGCCGTCCGACCGCCGCGAACCTGTTCTGGGCCTTGAAGCGCATGCGCGACCGCCTCGATCGGGTCAAAAAGCACGCAGACCCCTTGGCGGTGCTCGAAGCCGAAGCCATTGCGATCCACGAAAGCGACCGCGAAGCCAACCTGGTCATGGCCCAATTGGGCCTGGAGCGCATTCGCAAGCACCAGGGCAACGCCCAGGCGATCCTTACCCATGGCAATGCGGGCGCCCTCGCCACCGGCGGTGTGGGCACCGCCCTTGGGGTGATCCGCGCCGCATTCCTGGAGGGTTTGGTCGAGCATGTCTACGTCAATGAAACCCGCCCGTGGCTGCAAGGTTCGCGGCTGACGGCCTGGGAGTTGGCGGGCGAGGGTATCCCGGCCACGGTGAATGCCGACTCGGCCGGCGCGCATATCCTCAAGACCAAAGGCGTGACCTGGGTGGTGGTCGGCGCCGACTGCATTGCGGCCAATGGTGATGTGATCGGCCCGATCGGCACTTATCAATTGGCGGTGTGTGCCATGCATCACGGCGTGCGTTTTATGGTGGTGGCGCCCAGTTCGACCCTCGATTTGATGATGGCCACCGGTGATGATGTCAGCCTGGAAGAGCGTGATGCGGCGGAGTTGCTGGCGGTGGGCGGGCAGCGGTTGGAGGTTGCGGCGTTTAACCCGGTCTTCGATGTGACGCCGGCTGACCTGATTGATGTGATCGTGACTGAAAAGGGCATTGTTGAACGTCCCGACACCGCCAAGCTGGCCAAGTTGATGTGCCGCAAGCGCCTGCATTGAGGGCTTTGGTGGCTGTTGGATCGCTATCGCAGGCAAGCCAGCTCCCACCTTTGTTTTGTGAATACAGTCAACATGTGGGAGCGGGCTTGCCCGCGATTGGCCCTGTAAGTCAATAAAACCCTTGGATCCAGCCTCAAAAAACATCACCCACCCCGCTCTGAGCCTCTCTCGTCCCCCTCAAGCCTGTCATCCGTCAAATTACTAGCCTCCATGCGCATCAGGGGGATAGGTGCGTGGCGGCGATTGTGATAACATCCGGCGGTTTCCAGGGCCGCCCCGAGGGGTTGCCCATAACGTGCAGATCCGTGTCATAACTCGTTGATTTGTCGTAAGTCGTTGTCAGGCACTCTGCCAGCAACGGCGAGCTTCGTTCGTCCCATATGGATGTGACGAGGTTTCACCCGAAAAAGGAATCAGGCTTCTCATGGGCGAACTGGCCAAAGAAATCCTCCCGGTCAATATCGAAGACGAGCTGAAACAGTCCTACCTCGACTACGCGATGAGCGTAATTGTCGGGCGGGCACTGCCTGATGCGCGCGATGGCTTGAAGCCCGTGCACCGGCGTGTGCTGTTCGCGATGAGCGAGCTGGGTAACGACTGGAACAAGCCGTACAAGAAATCTGCCCGTGTTGTCGGTGACGTGATCGGTAAGTATCACCCTCACGGCGACACTGCGGTGTACGACACCATCGTTCGGATGGCCCAGCCGTTTTCCCTGCGCTACCTGCTGGTAGACGGCCAGGGCAACTTCGGTTCGGTCGACGGCGACAACGCTGCGGCCATGCGATACACCGAAGTGCGCATGACCAAGCTGGCGCACGAGCTGCTGGCCGACCTGCACAAAGAAACCGTGGACTGGGTGCCGAACTACGACGGCACCGAAATGATCCCGGCCGTCATGCCGACCCGTATTCCCAACCTGCTGGTCAACGGCTCCAGCGGTATCGCCGTGGGCATGGCCACCAACATCCCGCCGCACAACCTCGGTGAAGTCATCGACGGTTGCCTGGCCCTCATCGACAACCCTGAGCTGACCGTCGATGAGCTGATGCAATACATCCCCGGTCCGGACTTCCCGACCGCCGCGATCATCAACGGTCGTGCCGGCATCATCGAAGCCTACCGCACCGGCCGTGGCCGCATTTATATGCGTGCCCGCTCGATGATCGAAGACATCGACAAGGTCGGTGGCCGCCAGCAGATCGTTATCACCGAACTGCCTTACCAGTTGAACAAGGCGCGTCTGATCGAGAAGATCGCCGAGCTGGTTAAAGAGAAGAAGCTGGAAGGCATCACCGAACTGCGCGACGAGTCCGACAAAGACGGTATGCGCGTGGTGATCGAGCTGCGTCGTGGCGAAGTGCCTGAGGTGATCCTCAACAACCTCTACGCCCAGACCCAGCTGCAAAGCGTGTTTGGTATCAACGTGGTGGCCCTGATCGACGGCCGCCCGCGCATCCTGAACCTCAAGGACCTGCTCGAAGCCTTCGTGCGTCACCGCCGCGAAGTGGTCACCCGCCGCACCGTGTTCGAACTGCGCAAAGCCCGCGAGCGCGGCCACATCCTGGAAGGCCAGGCGGTAGCGCTGTCGAACATCGACCCGGTGATCGCGCTGATCAAGGCTTCGCCGACGCCGTCGGAAGCCAAGGAAGCGCTGATCAAGATGCCGTGGGAATCCAGCGCCGTCGTGGCGATGGTTGAACGTGCCGGTGCCGATTCGTGCCGTCCGGAAACCCTGGACCCGCAATACGGCCTGCGCGACGGCAAGTATTTCCTGTCGCCGGAACAGGCACAGGCCATTCTGGAGCTGCGTTTGCACCGCCTGACCGGCCTGGAGCACGAGAAACTTTTGGCCGAGTACCAGGAGATTCTCAACCAGATCGGCGAGCTGATCCGCATCCTCAACAGCGCCGTGCGCCTGATGGAAGTGATCCGCGAAGAGCTGGAAGTGATCCGCGCCGAATACGGCGACGTGCGCCGCACCGAAATCCTCGATGCGCGCCTCGACCTGACCCTGGGTGACATGATCCCGGAAGAAGAGCGTGTGGTGACCATCTCCCACGGTGGCTACGCCAAGACCCAGCCGTTGGCTGCGTACCAGGCTCAGCGTCGTGGCGGTAAAGGTAAATCGGCTACCGGCGTGAAGGATGAGGACTACATCGCTCACCTGCTGGTTGCCAACAGCCACACCACGCTGCTGCTGTTCTCCAGCAAAGGCAAGGTGTACTGGCTCAAAACCTACGAAATCCCGGAAGCGTCCCGCGCTGCCCGTGGTCGTCCGTTGGTCAACCTGCTGCCGCTGGACAGTGATGAATACATCACCACCATGTTGCCGGTCGAGGAATACACCGAAGGTCACTTCATCTTCATGGCCACCGCCAAAGGCACCGTGAAGAAGACCCCGCTGGAATCCTTCAGCCGCCAGCGCAGTGTGGGCCTGATCGCCCTGGAGCTGGACGAAGGCGACGTACTGATCTCTGCGGCCATCACCGACGGCGAGCGTGAAGTCATGCTGTTCTCCGACGGCGGCAAAGTGACACGCTTCAAGGAATCCGACGTTCGCGCCATGGGCCGTACCGCCCGCGGTGTGCGCGGCATGCGTCTGCCGGAAGGGCAGAAGCTGATTTCGATGCTGATCCCGGAAGAAGGCAGCCAGATCCTCACCGCTTCGGCGCGTGGTTACGGCAAGCGCACCGCCATCAGCGAGTTCCCGGAGTACAAGCGTGGCGGCCAGGGCGTGATCGCCATGGTCAGCAACGACCGCAACGGCCGTCTGGTCGGCGCGGTGCAGGTGCTTGATGGTGAGGAGATCATGCTGATTTCCGACCAGGGCACCCTGGTGCGTACCCGTGTGGCCGAAGTCTCGAGCCTGGGCCGTAACACCCAGGGCGTGACGCTGATCAAGCTGGCCAGCGACGAAACGCTGGTAGGCCTGGAGCGCGTCCAGGAACCATCGGAAGTCGAAGGCGAAGAGCTGGAAGGCGAAGACGGTGCGGTATTCGATGGCGAGGTGATCGCAACCGGCGATGACAACGTCGACGAGCCAACCCTCGATGCTGCCGCAGACGAAGAAGAACCGCAGGAATAAGCGGACACACAGGGGGCGGATGAAGATTCGCCCCCTTGTTGTTTGTGTCCCCTTTGAAATACAGGTCCTTGGTCTGGCTTCGATCCCTGTGGGAGCTGGCTTGCCTGCGATAGCATCACCGCGGTATCACTGCAACTACCGCGGTGCCTGTATCGCAGGCAAGCCAGCTCCCACAAGGGCTCGCTCCAGCGCAAGGCCGTTGCCGAACATGATTGCAGCCCCAACCAGATCAGAGTGAGATTGGATGTGAGCAAGAGAGCCTATAACTTCTGTGCCGGTCCCGCGGCGCTTCCTGAAGCAGTCCTGCAGCGTGCGCAGGGTGAACTCCTCGACTGGCATGGAAAAGGCCTCTCCGTGATGGAAATGAGCCATCGCAGCGATGAGTTCGTGTCCATCGCCACCAAGGCCGAGCAGGATCTGCGCGACTTGCTGGGCATCCCATCCAACTACAAAGTGCTGTTCCTGCAAGGTGGCGCGAGCCAGCAATTTGCGCAGATTCCGCTGAACTTGTTGCCCGAAGACGGCACTGCCGACTATATCGACACCGGTATCTGGGGCCAGAAGGCGATTGAAGAAGCGTCGCGCTACGGTCACGTCAACGTGGCAGGCACCGCCAAGCCTTACGACTACTTCGCCATTCCCGGTCAGAACGAGTGGAAGCTGTCCAAAGACGCGGCCTACGTGCACTACGTTGCCAACGAAACCATCGGCGGCCTGGAGTTTGACTGGGTGCCGGAAGTGGGCGACGTGCCGTTGGTGTGCGACATGTCTTCGGACATCCTGTCGCGCCCGATCGATGTGTCCAAATACGGCATGATCTACGCCGGTGCGCAGAAGAACATCGGCCCGAGCGGCATCCTGGTCAACATCATCCGCGAAGACCTGCTGGGCCGTGCGCGTTCGCTGTGCCCGACCATGCTCAACTACAAGGTCGCGGCCGATAATGGCTCGATGTACAACACCCCGCCGGCGTTTGCCTGGTACCTTTCCGGCCTGGTGTTCGAGTGGCTGAAAGAGCAGGGCGGTGTCGCCGCCATGGGCAAGCTCAACGAAGAGAAGAAGCGCACCCTGTACGACTTCATCGACGCCAGCGGCCTGTACAGCAACCCGATCAACCTCACCGACCGCTCGTGGATGAACGTACCGTTCCGCCTGGCCGATGACCGCCTGGACAAGCCATTCCTGGCCGGTGCCGACGCACGTGGCCTGCTGAACCTCAAGGGCCACCGTTCGGTCGGTGGCATGCGCGCCTCCATCTACAACGCTGTCGACATCCACGCGATCAACGCGCTGGTTGCCTACATGGCAGAGTTCGAAAAGGAACACGGCTAATGTCTGAGCAAGAACTCAAGGCCCTGCGTGTACGCATCGACAGCCTGGACGAGAAAGTCCTGGAACTGATCAGTGAGCGTGCGCGCTGCGCCCAGGAAGTCGCCCGCGTGAAGATGGCGTCCCTGGCTGAAGGCGAAGTGCCGGTGTTCTACCGGCCTGAGCGCGAAGCCCAGGTGCTCAAGCGCGTGATGGAACGTAACAAGGGCCCGTTGGGCAACGAAGAGATGGCGCGGTTGTTCCGTGAAATCATGTCGTCGTGCCTGGCGCTGGAGCAGCCGCTGAAAGTGGCGTACCTCGGCCCGGAAGGCACCTTCACCCAGGCTGCGGCCATGAAGCATTTCGGCCACGCGGTGATCAGCAAGCCGATGGCGGCCATCGACGAAGTGTTCCGCGAAGTGGCGGCCGGTGCGGTGAACTTTGGCGTGGTGCCGGTGGAAAACTCCACCGAAGGCGCGGTCAACCACACGCTGGACAGCTTCCTTGAGCACGACATGGTGATCTGCGGCGAAGTCGAACTGCGTATTCACCACCACCTGCTGGTGGGCGAGAGCACCAAGACCGACAGCATCAGCCGTATCTACTCCCACGCCCAATCCCTGGCCCAGTGCCGCAAGTGGCTGGACGCGCATTACCCGAATGTCGAGCGCGTGGCGGTGTCCAGCAACGCCGAAGCAGCCAAGCGGGTCAAGGGTGAGTGGAACTCGGCGGCCATTGCCGGTGACATGGCCGCGGGGCTGTACGGCCTGACGCGCCTGGCGGAAAAAATCGAAGACCGCCCGGATAACTCCACGCGCTTTTTGATGATCGGCAGCCAGGAAGTGCCGCCCACCGGCGACGACAAGACCTCGATCATCGTCTCCATGAGCAACAAGCCCGGCGCGCTGCATGAGTTGCTGGTGCCGTTCCACGATAACGGGATTGACCTGACGCGAATCGAAACTCGCCCTTCGCGCAGCGGTAAATGGACGTATGTGTTCTTTATCGACTTCATCGGCCACCACCGCGACCCGCTGGTCAAAGGTGTGCTGGAGAAAATCAGTCAGGAAGCCGTGGCACTCAAGGTGCTGGGCTCTTACCCGAAAGCGGTTTTGTGAGGCTTTAACATGAGTGGCAACTTCCTCGCCCTGGCTCAGCCGGGCGTGCAACAACTGTCGCCTTACGTTCCAGGCAAGCCTGTGGACGAGCTGGCGCGTGAGTTGAACCTGGACCCGTCGAAGATCGTAAAGCTGGCCAGTAACGAAAACCCGCTGGGCCCAAGCCCAAAAGTGTTGGCGGCGATTCATGCAGAATTGACTGAGCTGACCCGCTATCCGGACGGCAATGGCTTCGCCCTCAAGTCGCTGCTGGCCGAGAACTGCCGCGTTGAACTGAACCAGGTCACCCTGGGCAATGGTTCCAACGACATTCTTGAGCTGGTCGGCCGTGCGTACCTGGCCCCAGGCCTGAATGCGGTGTTCAGTGAGCACGCGTTCGCCGTCTACCCGATCGTGACCCAGGCCGTGGGCGCTGATGCCCGCGTCATTCCTGCCAAGGATTGGGGCCACGACCTGCCGGCCATGCTGGCGGCCATCGACGCGCAGACCCGCGTGGTGTTTATCGCCAACCCGAACAACCCGACCGGCACCTGGTTCGACGCCCAGGCGCTGAACGACTTCCTGCAGGACGTGCCCGAGCACGTGCTGGTGGTGCTGGACGAGGCCTACATCGAGTACGCCGAAGGCAGCGACCTGCCGGATGGCCTGGATTTCCTGGCGGCTTACCCGAACCTGCTGGTGTCACGCACCTTCTCCAAGGCTTACGGCCTGGCGTCGCTGCGCGTGGGTTACGGCTTGTCCACTGCCGTGGTGGCCGATGTGCTCAACCGTGTGCGTCAGCCGTTTAATGTCAACAGCCTGGCGTTGGCGGCGGCCTGTGCGGCGGTCAAGGATGCCGAGTACCTGGAAGAAGGTCGTCGCATCAACGAAAGCGGCATGCAGCAGCTGCAGGAGGGTTTCCGTGAGCTGGGCCTGGGCTGGATTCCTTCCAAGGGCAACTTCATTTGTGTTGACCTGGGCCAAGTCGCCGCGCCGGTGTTCCAGGGCCTGCTGCGTGAGGGCGTGATCGTGCGCCCGGTGGCCAACTATGGCATGCCGAACCACCTGCGTATCACCATTGGCTTGCCGGCTGAAAACAGCCGCTTCCTGGAGGCGTTGGCCAAGGTTCTGGCTCGTGGTTGATGTCACTGCATTGCAACCTGCTGTGCCTATGATCGGTCGTCTGGTGGTGGTCGGCCTGGGGTTGATCGGTGGTTCCTTCGCCAAGGGCCTGCGTGAAAGCGGGCTGTGCGGCGAGGTGGTCGGTGTGGACCTGGACCCGCAATCGCGCAAGCTGGCGGTGGAGCTGGGTGTGGTGGATCGCTGTGAGGCCGACCTGGCGCTGGCGTGCCAGGGCGCGGATGTGATCCAGCTCGCTGTGCCGATCCTGGCGATGGAGAAGTTGCTGGCCTTGCTGGCCGACATGGATCTCGGGCAGGCGATCCTCACGGACGTCGGCAGCGCCAAAGGCAATGTGGTGCGCGCCGCCCAACTCGCGTTTGGTGGCATGCCGGCGCGTTTTGTACCGGGCCATCCGATTGCCGGTTCCGAGCAGAGCGGTGTCGAGGCATCCAATGCGCAGTTGTTCCGTCGCCACAAGGTGATTCTGACGCCGCTTGAGCAAACCGATCCGGCGGCCTTGGCGGTGGTGGATCGCCTGTGGCGCGAGTTGGGCGCGGATGTCGAGCATATGCAGGTTGAGCGCCACGACGAAGTGTTGGCGGCGACCAGCCATTTGCCGCACTTGCTGGCCTTTGGCTTGGTGGATTCTTTGGCCAAGCGCAACGAAAACCTTGAGATTTTCCGTTACGCCGCCGGCGGCTTTCGCGATTTCACGCGGATTGCCGGCAGTGACCCGGTGATGTGGCACGACATCTTCCTCGCCAATCGCGAAGCCGTGTTGCGCACCCTGGACACCTTCCGCAGTGACCTCGACGCCTTGCGCGATGCGGTTGATGCGGGGGATGGCCATCAATTATTGGGCGTGTTTACCCGTGCGCGGGTAGCGCGTGAGCATTTCAGCAAGATCCTGGCGCGCCGGGCCTACATGGAAACTGCTGTGAACGCCGATGAGCAGACCTTTCTCGCCAACCCGGGCGGCCGCTTGAGCGGGCAGATCCGGGTGCCGGGCGACAAGTCGATCTCCCATCGCTCGATCATGCTGGGTTCATTGGCCGACGGCGTGACCGAAGTCGAAGGTTTCCTCGAAGGCGAAGATGCCTTGGCAACCTTGCAGGCGTTTCGTGACATGGGCGTGGTCATTGAAGGGCCGCACCACGGGCGCGTGACGATTCATGGTGTGGGTTTGCACGGTTTGCAGCCGGCACCGGGGCCGATCTATCTGGGTAATTCCGGCACGTCGATGCGTTTGCTGTCCGGGTTGCTCGCGGCGCAGCGCTTTGACAGTGTGTTGACCGGTGATGCATCGCTGTCCAGGCGCCCGATGAACCGCGTGGCCAAGCCGCTGCGGGAAATGGGTGCGGTGATCGAGACCGGGCCGGACGGGCATCCGCCGCTGACGATTCGTGGTGGCCAGGCGCTCAAAGGCCTGGATTATTCGATGCCGATGGCCAGTGCGCAGGTGAAGTCCTGCCTGTTGCTGGCCGGGTTGTATGCCGAGGGCAAAACCTCGGTGACCGAGCCTGCGCCGACCCGTGACCATACCGAGCGGATGTTGCGTGGGTTTGGTTACCCGGTGGCGGTGGAGGGCGCTACAGCCTCGGTCGAACCGGGCCATGCATTGACCGCTACGCAGATAGAAGTGCCGGGGGATATTTCCTCTTCGGCGTTCTTCCTGGTGGCGGCTTCGATTGCCGAAGGCTCCGAGTTGTTGCTGGAGCACGTTGGCGTCAACCCGACCCGCACCGGCGTGATCGATATCCTGCGGCTGATGGGCGCGGATATCACCCTGGAAAACCCGCGTGAAGTGGGTGGCGAACCGGTTGCCGACCTGCGCGTGCGCGCCGCTGCGCTAAAAGGCATCGAGATTCCCGAAGCCCTGGTGCCGCTGGCGATCGACGAATTCCCGGTGTTGTTCGTGGCGGCGGCCTGCGCCGAAGGGCGCACCGTGCTGCGTGGCGCCGAAGAACTGCGGGTCAAGGAGTCCGACCGCATCCAGGTCATGGCCGATGGTCTGTTGGCCCTTGGCGTGAAGTGTGAACCGACACCTGATGGGATTATCATTGACGGTGGTCCAATGGGCGGTGGCGAAGTGCAATCCCATGGTGATCACCGCATTGCCATGGCGTTCAGCGTGGCTTCCCTGCGGGCGGCGGCGCCGATTCGTATCCGTGACTGCGCCAATGTAGCTACGTCTTTTCCGAACTTTCTTACACTGTGTGCCCATGTCGGCATCCGTGTTGCCCAAGAGGCTCAATTGTGAATATCAAAGCACCGGTGATTACCATCGACGGGCCGAGCGGCTCGGGCAAAGGCACGATCGCCGGCATTCTGGCCAAGCGCCTGGGCTGGTGCCTGCGTGGATTCCGGCGCGCTGTACCGCCTGCTGGCCTTTGCCGCACGCAACCATGGCGTCGATCTGACCAACGAAGAATCCCTGAAGCTGCTGGCGGCGCACCTTGATGTGCAGTTCGTCGGCGCGACGGAAGGTCATCCGCAACGCATCATCCTCGAAGGTGATGACGTGACCGATGATCTGCGCAACGAACAAGTTGGCTCCTGGGCCTCCCAGGTTGCCGCGCTGCCGGCCGTGCGCGACGCATTGCTGCAGCGCCAGCGGGCGTTTCAGGAGCCGCCGGGCCTGGTGGCTGATGGCCGTGACATGGGCACCGTGGTGTTTCCCGAGGCGCCACTGAAGATTTTCCTGACCGCCAGCGCCGAGGAGCGTGCTCGCCGCCGTTACTTGCAGTTGAAGGGCAAAGTCGATGGTGTTAGTCTGTCGAGTCTGCTAGATGAGATCCGTGCACGCGATGAGCGTGATACCCAGCGTGCGGTAGCCCCGCTAAAGCCGGCGGCTGACGCCATACAGCTGGATTCCACGGAGTTGTCCATCGAGCAGGTGCTGGAACGCATCTTGAGTGAAATCGCCATTCGCGATATCGCCGGGTGATCAAGAAGGCCGCAGGGGACCAGTCATAGTCCTGCGGTGGCTTCTTTTAACTGAAACTGACCCACACCGTCTGGGGTGTGGAGATGGGCGTATTCTTCGCCCTTATCAACAGGAATTAAAATGAGCGAAAGCTTTGCGGAACTCTTTGAAGAAAGCCTAAAAACCCTGAACCTTCAGGCAGGCTCCATCATCACCGGTGTTATCGTTGATATCGATTACCAAGCTCGCTGGGTAACCGTTCACGCTGGTCTGAAGTCTGAAGCTCTGATCCCGCTGGAACAGTTCTACAACGATGCTGGCGATCTGACTATCAATGTCGGTGACGAAGTTCACGTTGCTCTGGACTCGGTTGAAGACGGTTTCGGTGAAACCAAGCTGTCCCGTGAAAAAGCCAAGCGCGCTGAATGCTGGATTGTTCTCGAAGCAGCCTTCGCAGCTGAAGAAGTGGTCAAGGGCGTTATCAACGGTAAGGTTAAAGGCGGCTTCACTGTCGACGTTAACGGCATCCGTGCGTTCCTGCCAGGTTCTTTGGTCGACGTTCGTCCTGTGCGCGACACCACGCACCTGGAAGGCAAAGAACTCGAATTCAAGGTCATCAAACTCGACCAGAAGCGCAACAACGTTGTCGTTTCCCGTCGCAGCGTCCTGGAAGCAGAGAACTCCGCCGAGCGTGAAGCTCTGCTGGAATCCCTGCAGGAAGGCCAACAAGTCAAAGGTATCGTCAAGAACCTCACCGATTACGGCGCATTCGTCGATCTGGGTGGCGTCGATGGCCTGCTGCACATTACCGACATGGCTTGGAAGCGTATCAAGCATCCTTCCGAAATCGTCAACGTTGGCGACGAGATCGATGTCAAGGTTCTGAAGTACGATCGTGAGCGTAACCGCGTTTCCCTGGGCTTGAAGCAGCTGGGCGAAGATCCATGGGTTGCTATCAAGGCTCGTTACCCAGAAAGCACTCGCGTAACCGCGCGTGTTACCAACCTGACCGACTACGGCTGCTTTGCAGAGCTGGAAGAAGGCGTGGAAGGCCTGGTACACGTTTCCGAAATGGACTGGACCAACAAGAACATCCACCCTTCGAAAGTCGTACAAGTCGGCGACGAAGTGGAAGTTATGGTTCTGGACATCGACGAAGAGCGTCGTCGTATCTCCCTGGGCATCAAGCAGTGCAAATCTAACCCATGGGAAGATTTCTCTGGCCAGTTCAACAAGGGCGATAAAATCTCCGGCACCATCAAGTCGATCACCGATTTCGGTATCTTCATTGGTCTGGACGGCGGCATCGACGGCCTGGTTCACCTGTCCGACATCTCCTGGAACGAAGTGGGCGAAGAAGCTGTTCGTCGTTTCAAGAAGGGCGACGAGCTGGACACCGTTATCCTGTCGGTTGACCCAGAGCGCGAGCGCATCTCCCTGGGTATCAAGCAACTGGAAAGCGATCCGTTCTCCGAGTACGTTCAAGAGAACGACAAAGGCGCAATCGTTAAAGGCACTGTGAAAGAAGTTGACGCCAAAGGCGCCATCATCGTTCTGGCCGACGATATCGAAGCGACTCTGAAAGCCTCCGAAATCAGCCGTGACCGCGTTGAAGACGCGCGCAACGTTCTGAAAGAAGGCCAGGAAGTAGAAGCCAAGATCATCAGCGTTGACCGCAAGAGCCGCGTGATCCAACTCTCCATCAAGTCCAAGGACGAGATCGAAGAGAAAGAAGCAATTCAGAGCCTGCGCGACAAGCCAGCTACCTCTGACATCGCTTCGGGTCCGACCACTCTGGGCGACCTGCTGCGTGCACAAATGGAAAAACAGAACTAAGTTCTGTCAGACCATAGAAAAAGGGCGACTTCGGTCGCCCTTTTTTGTGCCTGAAATTCGTTGAATCAACAAGTTAGAACCAAGGCGTGCAGCCCAGTGTCAGAGCTGACTATAGTTATTAACAATTGCTCCGCCGTGTTGTTGTTTCAATAAGGATTTGAATGAACAGGCTTATCGTTTTATTTGCAGTGGTGCTGCTGGCCGGCTGTACTGCCACCAGTGCCAAAACCCACGCCAAACGCGGCGTCAGCGGCATCGAGATCGATTGCTCGGGCCTTGGCAGCAATTGGGACAAGTGTGAGAAGCGCGCTGCCCGAGAGTGCAAGATGCAGGGTTACAAGGTCATCACCCGATCCAGTGACGCCAAGGACGAGGAGGGTGACTATCTGTTCGGCTGGAACCCTGCCGGCGCCGTCACTCGTACCATGTTGGTGATCTGTAATTGAGGGGGGTCAAGCATGAGTTCCGGGTATCCGTTGATGCTGCAGATAAGTTGGCAGGTGGGCTGTTCAAATTCACCAAGTCATGCTAAAACCTTCGAAGCGCTTTTCCTAGCTGCTTGAAAAAGAAGGGAAAAATATGACGAAGTCGGAGTTGATCGAACGAATTGTCACCCATCAAGGGCTGCTTTCATCCAAGGATGTAGAGCTGGCTATCAAGACGATGCTTGAACAGATGTCCCAGTGCCTGGCTACCGGGGACCGCATTGAGATCCGTGGTTTTGGCAGTTTCTCCCTGCACTACCGCGCACCGCGAGTAGGTCGCAACCCGAAAACCGGGCAATCCGTCAGCCTTGACGGCAAGTTTGTGCCTCACTTCAAGCCGGGCAAGGAATTGCGCGATCGAGTTAATGAGGATGAAGACGAGGTTTGATACTCGTGAGGGAGGCGGCATGAGTAGATTGAAGCGTGTTATTGCACTGCTGGTAGTGTTGGTGCTGCTGCTGTGCATCGTGGCATTTGTGCTGGAAAATCAACAGTCGGTTTCTCTGCAGTTCTTGAGTTGGGCAGCCCCGCAGTTGCCAATTTCTGTTTTCGTGGTGCTCGCTTTATTGGTTGGAATGGTTATTGGCCCACTGATGGCGTGGGTCGCCAGGGCGCGGCGCAAGACTCGGGTTTGATCCAGGCCACTGTTCATAAGTGGAAGGAAGGGGAGGCGATCGCCGCCCCTGTGGACGTATTCACTTCGGTTCTTTCTCTCCGGCCCTGAACTTTACGGCCAGCGCTATCAGCGGCAGATAGGCCGCCAGCAGTCCCAAAAAGCCATCCACCGTGCCGCTGCCCACGAGCAGCGCCACAGGTAACAGCCATCCAATGTTGATTGCCGCTACCGCCAGGGTGACCGGCGCATGTTTACCGAACCGACGGGAAGCGAACTGGTAGGCGTGGCTGCGGTGGGCTTCATAGACTTTGTCGCCTCTGAGCAGGCGGCGCAGCAAGGTCCATGTCGCGTCAGTGATAAACACACCCAGCAGGATCAGCCAGCTCCACAGTAGCTGCGGCGTGACCCAGGCCGCCTGTAGCGACAGTACCCCCAGCGTGATGCCCAGGAACCCGCTGCCCGCATCGCCCATGAAGATACGGGCTTTTGGGAAGTTCCAATACAGGAAGCCAACGACTGCAAACGCCAGTAACAACGGCGTAAACGCGATCAACTCGTGCCCTGTAAGCCAATAGAGCAGCGCACTGCCAAGGCATACGCAAATAGCCTCGACGCTGGCTATTCCATCAATTCCATCCATGAAGTTATACAAGTTCAGCAGCCATACCAGGTAGACCGCTGCCAGCATATGGCCGATCCAGCTCAAGTCGACGGCGAACCCCGCCACCACCAACGGCGGCAGGCCACCGATCCAGAACAGTGCCCATGCCGCGGCTATAAAGTGCCCTAGCAGGCGCCAACGTGCGCTGATATGACCATGGTCGTCTAAAAAGCCCAAGACCGCGATGCCGGTCCCGGCGCCGAACAATGCGTAGGTGAGTGGCCATGCAATCAGGCCAAGGCTGGCGGTCAGCAATAACGCTAACAGAAAGCTGACGACGATCGAGACACCGCCGCCCCTGGGCGTAGGCACAACGTGCGAGCTGCGCGCATTCGGGATGTCGATCAGGCTTCGCGCCAGGGCGTAATGACGCAAGGCCCCGGTTAAAAGGAGTGCGACAATCGTCACAGCCGGTAATAACCACCACATATTCATTTAGTTTGCAGTTCCAAAAAATGTTTGCCTGTTTGACTCAGTGCCTGATCAACGCTGCTCGGCGGTGTCCAGCCCAGTAGTTCGCGAGTCTTGCCAATATCGACCTGCAGGGAGCCGCATAGCCTTTGAGCGAGTGCCCGGCGACCCAGCGCCGTGGCGCCGGTTTGCAGCAACCAGCTCGGCACAGGTAGCAAGCGTGCGGGCTTGTTCAGTGCCGTTCCCATTCGCCGCAAAAGCGCGGTGGTGGAGAGGTCCTCCCCGTCACTGACCAGGAAGGTTTGATTGGCGGCAGCGGGGTGCTCGGTGCACGTCACAATCAAATCAACCAGGTTGTCCAAGGCAACCAGGCTGCGTTGATTGTTCACGGCGCCGAAGGGCAAGGGCAGGCCTTTATGCAACCAGCGCATCATGCTCAGGAAGTTCGCTTGAACGCCGGGTCCGTAGACCAATACGGGACGAATGATCACCACCTCCATGCCAGTTTCGCAAGCCAGTGTTCGCAGGCCTTGTTCTGCTTCCTGTTTGGAGATGCCGTAGGGGTCGGTAGGGGCTGTGGGACCGTCAGCCGTATACGGCGCGCCGGTCGCCGTGCCCTCGCCATTGACCTTGATCGAGCTGATAAATATAAAGCGTTTAACCCCGGCAGCCGCCGCTTGGCGGGCCAGGTTCAGGGTGCCTTCGACGTTGACCCGCCGGTATTCGGCAAGTGGATCGGTGGATGCGTCACTCATGACATGGACCCGGGCGGCCAGGTGGATCACCGTATCCTGGTGCTTGAGCAACACCTGCCAATCCTGATCGTCGGATAGCCCGCCGATAAGGCGCTGGTTGACGCGCGGATCGAGGTCGGCCTTGAGCCCGCGTACAGCCGCGGTAATCGAGTGCTGGCGTTGTAGCAGTGGCGCGATTAACCCGCTACCGACAAAGCCGCTCGCTCCCGTCAGGAGGATTTGCATAATCAACGAGTTCCTGTGAGTGAAAGAACATCATTCGCCATTTCGCGCATGATGCGGCCGCGTGCGAAACGCTCGACGAAGGCATGGCGCGGGCGCGTCTTAATGTTGAGCGTCTCGAAGGACTGGATCCCTGCGGCAGCGTCACACGGCGCAAACACGGCAGCGTTTTCAATATGTTCAGAGACAAAGCCGGCTGCGTAACCCGAGATGCCCGCCCAGATCGGTTTGCCCAGTGCCGCGTATTCAAACACTTTCGACGGCAAGACCTTGCGGAAGGCGTCGTGATCGTTCAAATGCAGGAAGAGCACATCCGCCGCCTGATAAGCCTCGATCAACTGTTCGCGCTTGACCGGTTTCAAGAGTTCAACGTTAGTACAGGCGTGAGTGACAATGGCTTGTTTTAACAGCCCGATCCGGCCTCCGTCGCCAATCACTCGGAATCGCACCTTCCCTTCAAGCTGTTTGGCCAGTTGGGGGATAATGTTGTGCAGCCCCTGGCCTTCACCGATATTTCCCGCATAGACAATGTCCAGAATCGGGTTGGGCACCTTTTCTTCAGCCACCGGTTGCGCATCCAGGAATTCGCCATCGATGCCATTCGTATAGGTCGAGTAGCGTTGATCGGGATAGCGTGATTGGAAGTAAGGCAGAAAACCTTCAGAGACCAGGTTGACCTTTTGCGCCGAGTGAACGGTAAAACGTTCAACCAGCGATAATAAGGGTTTAAGCAACCAGACTTTTTCTTTGGACAGCACATCCTTGATCGTGTCGACAAAGATATCGCGTATATCCAGGTAGAGCGGCGTTCGTTTTGTGCGTGCGATCACCGCTCCCAGCGTAGCGGTCATCAGGCGTGAAGAAGTCGCGTAGATAAGATCGTAGTCTTGGTTTCGCACAATCTTGCGTGCAGCGTTGGCATACACCAGAAACGCTCTTGCTTGATCGACCATCCCGCTCTTGTGGCCAGGCAGGGCCACTCGGCGGATGGTGAGCCTGGGGTGCGTCTCCAGTTCCGGGGCTTGACTGCTGAAAGAGCTGTAGCGATTTGGCAGGGTTGTGATCAACTCGATATGGGCGTCTGTGGGCAGTTGTTCCAGAAGTGCATCCACCAGTGCCGTCGTGCGGAATGAACCGGCTGACAGATCAGGCTGGTAGTAAAAGCTCAAAATCAAAAGTTTCACGTAAGCCTCACCATGTTATGCGGGTGGTCAGTTTGTCTGTCGACATTTCAGCGACGATGCACTGATTGGGAACAGACTTGCCGAATTCCGGATGCCATGTGGAAGACACCACATGGATCCGGGTTGCGCCCTCTAGTGTCGCAACAGCGACCTGACCGCCGGGCAGGGTGATCGTTACCTTGTTGCCTTGTTGAGTGGTGCGGATATCAGGGTGTAAAAATAGCCTTGAGACAGCTTGATCGAATGTGCCGGAGACGGAATCTGTCACCTGTAATTCACCGGCCATCGCAACCCACTCGCGAACGTGCAGGTTTTTCCCCGGTAGGCGCAGGTAGCCGTCATGGCTGCCACTGACACGTACGGTATCGACTGTTTTTTCCAGCTCACCCACAGTGGTGCGTGCGCGTCGTGCGACCCTGAATCCGGCCCAGACTTCAGATGAGTTTTCACCGTTCACTTCTACCGTGTTGTGCGCTGCGGTGCTGCGTTGCCGTTGACGTTCTGCGCCTTCGCCATATTGAGACGTTCCAGAGTTGACGAACACGCGCTGTCCAAACAGGCTGAGTTCGAAGCTCAGGGTGTCCGCATGGGTGTGACCTGGCTGGTAATCAGGCGCAACCTGCGCAAGGTTCAACAACGCTTTGCACTGATCGCCAAAATTGATCGCCACGTAGCCACTTTCAGCCTGGTGTACAGCTGCAATCGTAGTGGTGGACGTGTCATTGCGCGCACGGCACCCCAATTCAAACGCGTATGCCTCTATATCCAGCAGTGTGGGGGCAATGCCGAATGCCGAGTCATTGAAGAACGGAATGCCACCATCCGGGTGCTGGAGGCTGCGCAACCAGACCAGGCCTTGCTCAATCTGCTGCTTCCATTGTTTTTTGCGAGTGTTAAGTTCCGGCAGCTCGGAGTGCGTGGCCAAGTTCAGCAGGTCGCAGATGTCCCAAAGCAGAGACGCGTGGTACATGGGGGACAGTTCGAAGTGCGCACCGTCCGCAAGAAACTGCTCCTTGATTTCCTCATCAAGGATCTTCAACCCCCTGGACAGCCAGCTGTCTGCCCGATCGCCGTTCAGAAAGCTCCCGGCAAACACCAGTGCCTTGCCATTCACGAACAAATGGTTGGCGAGAATGTGATACTCGATCTGTTCGGACAGCGCGTGGGCCTGTGTAGCCAGACTGTCGAGCCAGTGCGGTTCCAGGGTCGGTTGTTGTTGCAGCCACTTGATCAGATTTACGATGCGTAAAGAGAGCGTATAGGGTTCCCAGCCGCATCCATGAAAGGGGGCGTTGTTTGTGATCCAACTGTTGACCAGGCGCGTGTCGAAGTCTCTTCGGTCCTCGCTTGAAGCGGCCAGGTGATCCAGATAATGCAGGTTGTACTGCCAAATTTTCGGTCGTGTCTGATCGTGCCAATCAATCGGCGCCGTCAGCCCCATGAATTCAAATTGTTCGTCGGCACCGAAGCGCGAGGCACACCAATGGGGAGCCTTCGCCAGGTTAATTCCAGGGCGCCGGGTAAAGCCTTGCGCCGAAAAAGGCCGGACTTTAGCGAAGCGATAGTAAAGACGGTAAACGATCTGCTTCAGTCGCAGCATTTTAACGGTGTGGTAGAGCTTGATTATTCGTTGCATCAACGTCCTGCTTAGGTCAATCACTTGAAAGTTAAAGTAGTGAGTACTGCCTGACGCCCGTTAAGGGAAATTGATTTTCAGCCAACGCTCGAAGTACACCATCTGCCAGAGTTTGTAGGTGTTGTTTGCGCTGCCTGAAAAATGATTGTTCACTAACTTTTCCACTTCCTCTCGGGCTACGTAGGTGTAGATGCGCTCGAACTCGGTGAGCAGGCGTTGTTGGCCTATGCGTTGGATAATGCCATCCAGAGGTGGGTTGAAGCCTGTTTTGGGGCGATCAACCAATGAGGCGGGAAGCAGGCTTTTCAGCAGCTTCTTGAGGGGGGCCTTTGGCGCTCCGCCTTTAAGCAAATCTGCACTTGAGGTTGCAAGACCGCTGGCCACCACGCGCTCGTCCAGCAAGGGGACGCGCAGTTCGATACTGGCGAGCATACTGGCCTTGTCCGAGACACTCAGGTTATGGCTCAAGAAGCCTGTTTGATCAAAATGCTGTGCGCATTTAACTTTGTCTTCAACGGCGCCGGTGTACTGATCCATTACGCCGGACAGGCGTTGCTTGTAGTGTCGCTCAAGCTCGATGTAGTCGCGAAAAAAGCCCTGCAACTCCTGGCGGGAGAAGTACCCCAGCATGCGCGAATACGCCAGGGGCCAATAGTTTTCCTGGGCGTAGGACACCAACCGCTCAAACTTTTTGTCGAGCCGCTTTGGAAATAACTTGAGCTTTAGCAGTGCACTTAATACGGGATACAGCCACCTGATGAGCGTGTGATGCTTGAGGACTGTGTAGCGTGGGTAACCTGCAAACGCCTCATCTCCGCCCATGCCACTGAGCATGACGGTATATCCACTTTTCCTGGCTTCGGTGGACAAACGGTAGGTTGCCCAGAACGTATAGTCGGAGACCAGTTCTTCGGTGTTGGCAGCGACGAAGTCGATGGACTCGAACGGGTCTGTATTTGAGTCGAGAATCTCGGTGACCACCAGCTTTTTGCCAAGGTGTTCGGCGATCCTGGCGGAAAACTTCGTATCGACAGTGGAGTCGTCCGTTGCGTCGTACTGTGCGAAAAATAAATCAGCATCACCGGTGAAACTTGCCAGGATGCTGGAGTCTGCGCCACCACTGAAAAATACCCCGACCGGTACGTCCGCTTCCAATTGGCGCGTCACGGCAGAGCGCACATCCTGCACCAGGCTTTGCTCGGTCTTGAAGTTCATCGCGCTCTGGTAACGCTGGGTTGTGATCTTGCCGGTTGCCAGGTCGAACGCCAGGTAACTGCCGGGCATCAGTTTCTTGATGGATGTGTAGCCGGTGTTGGGTTCGTAGAGAAAGCCGTTGTTGAAAAACTCAAAGACATCATCCGGGTCTATGTCGGTGTTTACCTGCGAGAAACATTTGAGGCCGCGGATTTCTGAGCAGGCGTAGAAGCCGTCGGTGCCGGTATAGCAATACACCGGCTTGATGCCAACGACGTCCCTGACCAGAAAGGTTTTTTTGCGCGGCTCATCCAATACGACAAATGTGAACATGCCTTCAAGCAGTGCAAAGGCCTGCTCTTGATGCTCTACGTACAACTGCAGGATAACTTCGGTATCGGAGGTGCCTTTGAAGGTATAGCCTTTTTCGACCAGTTGCCGGCGCAACTCGTGGTGGTTAAACACCTCGCCATTGAACACGATGCTCACACCATGATTGTCGGCAAACATCGGCTGGCTGCCAGTCGGTGACAAATCCAGAATGCTCAACCTGTTGTGCCCCAGGCCTACCTGATAGCCCGCGACACTGGCGAAATAGGTACCGGATGCATCCGGGCCACGGTGCCGTGTAACCGCCAGGCTTTTTTCCATTTGAGCCTGAGTCTCGGGTACGCCGTCTTTGACTGCAAAAAAGCTGAGGCCACACATTATACCGACGTCTCCCTGGTGTCTTTGACGACCGTTACCGGCCGGGTGTTGGAGAGTGACGCTGGATGCCCGACAGGCAAGGCGGTACCCATCATTTGATTTGAATGCTTGTGCGCCAGCATTACGCCCCAGGCTGCTGCGAGCAGTAAGTTGAAGGAAATCAGGCGAAACACCGCGAAGAACAACCCGTAGATCGCCAGCGTTATGACTGCCGTGCGAATCACGGTGAGGTGAACGGGGTCGGACTTCAGAGAGGTCAACCGATAGACGACGGGAGCGCCGAGGACAGTGATGTACATCAACAGCCCCAAAATGCCGCCGACCATCAGCATGTACAGTGGCCAGTTATGGATATAGCCAACTGACTCCGTGAATGAATCACCGCCGGGTCTCTCCCAGCGCATCTCGTGTTTGATCCCGATACCATTGCCCAGCACGGGGTGATCCTGAAACATGCTCCAGGCGATTTTATATTCCTGTACCCGGGAAGAGACGTTGAAGTCCTGCTTCTCGTTGGCAGCAGGCTTGGACTCGGAGACTACCGGCGCCGCAGCGTCAGGTTGCGTGCGTTTCTCTCCCATGGACGCAATGGAAGAGGTTGCGATAGGCAGTGCAGTATTCGCCAGGGAGTTCATGCGCCCCAGCCATACGTCTTGCATGCCGGTGGCAAAA
This sequence comes from Pseudomonas sp. W3I7, assembly GCF_030816095.1. Lineage (NCBI taxonomy): Bacteria > Pseudomonadati > Pseudomonadota > Gammaproteobacteria > Pseudomonadales > Pseudomonadaceae > Pseudomonas > Pseudomonas sp. W3I7. Next base: position 4,407,538 of record NZ_JAUSXP010000001.1, on the reverse strand, counting down.
ATAAACACAAGGCTAAACAGCGCTTGAATGACAATGCCGGATACTACTTTCAGCCGTAAATGCTTATGCGCGAAAAAGGTATAGAGCGCGAACAAGCCAATGACCACAAGCGCACTGATCAGCATGCTTCGTGTGAATGTGATCAGCACTGCGGCCGCGCAAAGCAGCGATATCAGGCCACTGATCCATGCAACCCTTCGGTCAGGCGTCAACGTGCCGACGACATACCCGAGCACCATGCCCAGCGGCAGGATCGCGTCGGTTGCTTGCGCCAGCACCATGGTGATGCGATCACGCATGGGGCCCTGTGCGTTAACGTTGCGCAGCGCTTCTTCATAAGGGATTTTTACCATCTCCCCGTTGACCTGGAGGGTCCAGTACGGTTGCCACAAGCCGTGATAGAAGTAATAGACAACGATGTAGCCTGCGGTCAGTAAAATCAGGGTTCCCACCGAAGCGCCCAGCCAACGAATGTTGTTCTCTTCGCGGCCTACCAGTGCGCAGATCGGGATCAGTGCATAGATAAACAGAAAGGGCACTACCCCTCTGATCCAATCAGCCATCGGAACATGGTGGTACATCGCTACACCCAGGTTCAGCACTAGAAACCCCAGGCCTATTAGCAATGGGGTGGCGAACAGGCGCAGGACCGATCTGAAACCCAGAGTACGGAGCAGTTTGATCAACGCGCTGAGGAATACCGCCATCAGCAGGGCAGCAAACGCTATTTCCTGGGCGCCCAACGAAGTGGGCGCGGGGTGAAGAGCAAAGGCCATTGGGAACAGCGCCAATAAACCCAGCCAAGGCGACAGGATGGCCGTCAATACCAGTAGAGCGCTGCCGATAATGGCCGTGTAGAAAAGCACGCCAGGATCCAGCATAAATAAAATGGCAATGAGCGCTGCTGCCGTGATCGCCATAGAATTTTTTACGCAGACAGGTTGACTCATTGCGGTACTCCATTGTTCAAGGGCGTATGGCTTTATAGTCGCTGGCTGTTTGTCCAATCACCTTTGCAGGTATTCCGACAACGATTGAATTATCAGGCACGTCTTTCAATACGACCGCTGAAGCGCCAATTTGACAGTTGTTTCCGATGACGATGTCGCCAATGATCTTTGCCCCGGCCCCTATGTAGCAGTTGTCACCGATGACGGGGCAGCGATTGATCTCGCTGGTGACATAACCCTCAGCGGCGCCGATGGTGATGCCTTGGCCCAGTACACAGCCGTCGCCAACCTTGGCATTCGCGTGCAGTACGACGCCGATCGCGCCATAGGCGAATATCGTGCCCTTTCCGATCGTCGCGGTGATTGGAATGTAAGAGTTGAACAGTAGGAAAATCACATTTCGAACAAGGCCTGGTAATAACGGCACTCGATGCCGGTGCAGCCAGTTTCCAACTCGATAAAGTTTTACTGCGTTCACGGTTAAAACCTCAGCGTGCGAAGATCGGCGGGTCGAAGCTGGAGTGCTCCCACTGCGATGATCATGAGCGAGCACATATACAGCACGGCCCAGACCAAGCTCATGTGTGTCAATAAGATAGTCAGGGGTGAAAGTAACGCGACCCAAAAAACCACCGGCAAGCGAATGCCAGGACGGCAGCTTATATGCAGGAACAGCAAATAGGCCGAGAACCCGATAGCGTAGAACAACTGCGCCTGGTTCAAGTCTTTGACAAACACAATCATGCTCGTTATGGCCAGTGGGGCAATGACAAGGTTTGCCACGATGACTTTGCGGTGCAGGCCGGAGGCGACCAGATAGCGCTCTGTCACCACTGCCCAGTACAGCACTGGCAGGCAGGGCAGCATTACCAGATAGTTCGAGTACTGAGGGAACAGCCAAACCGCCGCGTACCCCGACAAGCCCACCAACGCGAAGTAGAAAATAGCGACCGATGTGATGATTCTATAGTGCGCTTGACGTTGCCCGCCCGAGACGAAGGCGACAAAGACTGCCCTGACGTTGATGGGGAACAGGCTGGTAGCGGATTGAATGATCGAGACGATTACCCTGAACAAACCAAGGTCGCGCACGGGCAGGCTCTTGGAAAGAATGAAGGGCAAGATGTTGGTGAACAGGTTGAACACCAGGGTGATGGATATCATTCTGGGTAATAACAACAGCACACCTTGGCAGGTCTGCAACAGCTGTTTGCCGACGGGCAGTTTCGCACCTTTGAAAAACAGCACCGCTACGGCAAATACGCACGGAATCAAGTTGGTCAGAATCAGTATGTCGACGATAGTCAGCGGCACTATCTGTTGGTAGCTGATAAACAGGAGCGTGAAAAACACGCCAAGAAATAGCACCAGGTAGGCCACGATCCAGCGTTGCAGGCGCAGCCCGAACAGCGATAACAGGCATGCCGAGCTCAAGAGCATCACCCCCAGCAGGAGGGGGTTGCCGATGTGGTCAATCAGGTTCACAGCGCTGAACAGTACAAAAATCAGTACGGCCATAAATAATGAAGTCACCAGAATGTACTCGGCCTCCACGGTGGCAATCAGCTGCTCATTGACGATATCCAAGAGTTTTTGAAATAAAAATACCAGCACGTTGGCCTTGATGAATGCGCCGTACGCTTCCAGGCCATAAAGTCCGGGAATCACAAAGTTAACAACCAGGCCACTTATCAGTGTCAGCACCTGGATCAATAGGTTGACCATGCCAGAACCTCTTGAACCTCATCATGACAAATGCAATGGCATGATCATTTAACAAACATGCCCAACGCGGTGCTCGGAAACCGACGCAATACTAACGGCTTGCGTCGATTTCCAGGCGGGATTTATCAGGCTTTATCAAGCCCACACACCGCGTGTGTCGATGACTTTGAGCGAGGACAGGCGTGAGCCCGGGATCTTCTTGAATGCGCTGTGATCGACCAGCAGGACAATCACCTGCGCAGATGACAGCGCCTGATCGATTCCGCTCAGCGTTGCAATACCTTCAAGGCGAGCCGGCAGGTTCGCGATGTTCGGTTCAATCGCCAGCACAGTACCGGGATGGGACTGGGCAATGTGCGCGGTGATCTCCACCGATGGACTCTCACGCAAGTCGTCGATGTCCGGCTTGAAGGCCAGCCCGAGGCAGGCAACCGTGACGTCCTTGGCCGTTTTCGACGGGTGTTCCTGCAGGAATTGACCGATGGCCTGTTGAACCTGCTCCAATACCCACTTTGGCTTGCTGTCATTGACTTCCCTTGCGGTGCGGATCAGGCGCGCCCGGGCGGGTGTTTTGCTGACAATGAACCAGGGGTCGACAGCGATGCAGTGGCCGCCCACACCGGGGCCAGGTTGCAGGATGTTAACGCGAGGGTGGTGATTCGCAAGGCGGATCAGCTCCCATACATTGATGTTGAGTTCGTCGCAGATCATCGACAGTTCATTGGCAAACGCGATATTCACGTCGCGAAAGCTGTTTTCTGTGAGTTTGCACATTTCGGCAGTGCGCGCGTCGGTGATGATGCATTCACCCTCAACGAATGTTTTATACAGCGACCGCGCAGCCTCTGAACATTTGCTGGTAAGCCCGCCGATGATGCGATCGTTTTCAATCAGCTCGCGCAGTACATGACCCGGCAGCACGCGCTCCGGGCAATGCGCTATGCGGATGTCCGACTCTTCGCCATGGGTTTGCGGGAAGGTCAGGTCCGGACGGGCTTGGGCCAGCCATGCAGATATTTGCTCGGTAGCGCCGACTGGAGAGGTAGATTCCAGCACGACCAAATCGCCTTTTTTCAGGACGGGGGCAATGGCTCGGCTGGCTGACTCGATGTAGGAAAGATCGGGTTCGTGATCGCCCTTGAAGGGGGTCGGGACGGCAATCAGGAAGGCGTCGGCCGGTTCTGCGGTTACAGTTGCTCGCAAATAGCCTTCGGTGACTGCGGCCCGCACGACGGTGTCCAGATCCGGTTCGATAATATGGATTTCGCCGCGGTTGATGGTTGCCACTGTGTTCGGGTTAACGTCGACGCCGATGACTTTTTTCTTGCGTGCAGCGAAAACGGCTGCCGTTGGAAGCCCTATATAGCCGAGGCCGACTACAGAAACAGTTTCAAAGCTCATGAATTGGCCTTTTTAATTCGTGAAAGTGCATCGAGAATTCGTGCGGATGCTTTTCCGTCACCATAGGGGTTATGAGCGAAGCTCATCTGGCCATAGGCTTCAACATCAGTCAGCAGGACTCTCAAGTTAGAGGTAATGGCCTCAATTTCGGTGCCGACAAGTTTTACGGTGCCCGCGTCGACCGCCTCGGGACGCTCAGTGGTGTCACGCATCACCAGCACAGGTTTGCCTAAAGAGGGGGCTTCTTCCTGAATGCCACCTGAATCACTCAAAATCAGATAAGACCGATCCATCAAATACACAAAGGGCAGATAATCCAGGGGTTCGATCAGATGAATATTCTGGATGTCGCTGAGCAATCGATTGACTGGCTCGCGTACATTCGGATTCAGGTGAACGGGGTACACAATCTCGACATCGGGGAACTCCCTGGCGATAGTGATCAAGGCCTGGCAGATATTCTCAAAGCCCCCGCCGAAACTCTCGCGGCGATGACCCGTGACCAGGATTACTCGCTGGCAATCAACCAGGAATGAGAACTGCTGGTGAAATTGCTGCTGCAGGGCCGGACGGGTTTTGATTCGCCCCACCACATCCAGCAATGCGTCAATGACAGTGTTGCCGGTCACATGGACGCTTTGACTTGCGACCCCCTCTCTCAGCAAGTTCTGCCTGGACGTTTCAGTCGGCGCGAAGTGCAATGCCGCAAGAGCGCCAGTCAATTTGCGGTTTGCCTCTTCAGGCCACGGAGAATAGAGATTTCCGGTGCGCAGGCCGGCTTCGACGTGAGCCACGGGAATTTGGTGATAGTACGCGGCCAATGTAGTGGCGAACGTTGTCGCTGTGTCGCCATGGACCAGGACAATATCCGGTTTGAATGTTGCGAAGACAGTTTTCATTCCCTGCAAGATGGCACTCGTGACGTCGGTCAGATCCTGCCCGGACTTCATGATGTTCAAATCGAAATCAGGCTTGATTTCAAAGAGATTGAGCACTTGGTCGAGCATTTCTCGGTGCTGTCCAGTCACACAGACCTTGGCATTGAAGCGCTCATCGGCTGCAAGGCTCAACGCCAATGGAGCCATTTTGATTGCTTCAGGTCGTGTGCCGAATACACACAGGGTTCTTAAAGTCATTGCAACACCGCTACTTAAAGTAAAAATCAATGCACGCTTACGTCATAATCCGCGGATTAGGGTGCCGTCAGTTGTGATACGTTTTTGCACACGCTATGCCAGGGCACAGGGCCGCGGGACAGCACAATCAGATAGTGGAAACATGACATCTGATAGTCGTGCATGCGTTGTTTTCTGGAATTCCACTCGCAGGCAGTTGCATGCCCGTGTGTTGAGGTTCGTGCGAATTCCAAGCCATTTGCCTGGGGCTAGTGACGATTCTTGGGCGGCCTCCTTTCGTCCGGTTTGGCAGTGCGTATGTACACCTGCGATGATCACTCAGCAAGTAGTGCGCATACTCTAAAGTGTTCCTGTCATTCGGCTCCAAGGCACAATTTGCTCGCGTTGGGGCTGTTTGGTTTCGTTAAAACATGATGGCTGATTAGCATTTTTATCATTAAGGTCAACCATCAAGTGCTGTTGATTCGGTTATTTTTGTCGCGGCGGACTCTTACGGACTTTTCCTACAATGCTTTCCGCTGTAATGGCACAGCTGAACGCATTGCGGAGTATAGCCTCTTTAGGCGTTTTTTTTCCAAGACTGGAATGGAACAGCTGTTCGACTTGGCTCTCCAAGGGCCTTAGCCAGACGTTCTAGAGGACGGGACTTAGAATCCAGCTATGCCTTTAGTGAACATAGACAGTGATATCAGCCTATCTTGCATTGTTTTAAAGGTGACCATTTTTGTTACATTTTGCTATACGGGACTGTTGCTGTGCTAGCTAATGATATGACTGCAACTCAACGTCTCGGGCCAAGCCTAGCAGCTTGTCAGATGTTCGCCATTTTTTGTTCGTGAGCACTCGAACCCCGCGGTTTCGCGGGGGGCAACGCACACCCGGCTTGGTTTTTTTTGGACTGACAAAGGATTTCAAAGGATTTCCCACACAACAAGGGTATCATCCGATCTATGGTGTTTACTGTAGGTGTCGGGTAACACCGTGGTATTTTCAGTACAGAATAGGGGTTATTAACCCAGGGAAAGGTCGTAAAAGGAGTGCGATTTTTCTGAAGGGAGATTTTGATGCGGTTGCCGTGCTTGTACGATTTTTGTTCAGTGCTGGTTATTCATTATGGATCGCTATTTTCGTCTATTCGCGGGCACGGTGTTGAGTCTAGGAGCGTGAAAAAGTGTTGGAGAAGGGCATGGATAAGATGAGAGTTTTTTTATTAAATCTCCCGCGCCGCCACAAGCGCATTCTTCAGGTGCTTGTCGATATTGTACTGGTGTGGATTTCATTATGGATGGCCTTCGTCGTACGGCTGGGGATTGCCGAGATGGAGCAGCCGATCCAGCGATACTTATGGCTGTTCTTGAGCGCTCCGGTGATCGCCATTCCCCTGTTTGTTCGCTTTGGCATGTACCGCGCCGTCATGCGTTACTTTGGTAACGATGCACTTATTACTATTATCAAAGCGGTAAGCCTTTCTTCACTTATTCTTGGCCTGGCTGTCTATCTTTACAGCAACCATCAATACGTTGTTCCACGCTCGGTTATTTTCAATTATTGGTGGTTGTGCCTGGTGACCGTGGGCGGATTGAGACTGGCGATGCGCCAGTACTTCATGGGCGATTGGTTCTCTGCAGCGCAGCATGTTCCCTTTACCAATCGTGATGATGGATTAACGAAAGTTGCCATTTACGGAGCCGGCTCGGCGGGTAATCAATTGGTCGCTGCGTTGCGCATGGGGCGTGTCATGCGCCCGGTTGCCTTTATCGATGACGATGGGAGTATCGCAGGTCGTGTCATCTCCGGGCTGCAGGTGTTCAAGCCCAAGCATATTCAGCAGATGATCGACACAACGGGCGCTCAGCAGATATTGCTTGCAGTGCCTTCTGCGGGCCGCGGGCGCAGGCGTGAGATTCTCTCTAACCTTGAGCGTTTTCCGCTGCATGTGCGCAGCGTGCCTGATTTTATGGACCTGGCCAGTGGTCGCGTCAAGGTCGACGATATTCAAGAAGTCGATATTGCCGACTTGCTGGGGCGTGATGCAGTGCCAGCCCAGGACGACCTGCTTGCACGTTGTATCGTTGGCCAGTCAGTCCTGGTCACTGGAGCAGGGGGATCGATTGGGTCTGAGCTATGCCGGCAGATTTTGACGCAGAAACCCAAGACCTTACTTTTGTTCGAACACAGCGAATTCAACCTCTACAGTATCCTGTCCGAACTTGAGCACCGCGTTGCGCATGAGTCGATGCCCATTAAGTTATTGCCTATCCTGGGGTCGGTACGCGACGAGAATAAACTACTGGATGTCATGAAAAGCTGGCACGTCGACACGGTTTATCATGCGGCTGCGTACAAGCATGTGCCGATTGTCGAGCACAACATCGCCGAAGGTGTCTTGAATAACATCATCGGTACTTTGAATACCGCCCAGGCAGCCTTGAAGGCCGGTGTGGTGAACTTTGTGCTGATTTCCACCGACAAGGCTGTGCGGCCTACCAATGTGATGGGGAGTACCAAGCGCCTTGCAGAGTTAGCCCTGCAAGCCCTGAGCGTTGAAAAAGCTCCGGTGATGTTTGGCGACAAGTCTGGCGTGGCGCGCGTCAACAAAACGCGCTTCACGATGGTCAGGTTCGGCAATGTTCTGGGTTCTTCCGGCTCAGTGATTCCGCTGTTTCACCGGCAGATCAAGGCAGGCGGCCCATTGACCGTCACACACCCAAAAATTACGCGTTATTTCATGACCATCCCCGAAGCGGCCCAACTGGTGATCCAGGCCGGTTCCATGGGGCAGGGCGGGGACGTGTTCGTTCTGGACATGGGTGAACCCGTAAAAATTGTAGAGCTTGCGGAAAAGATGATTCATTTATTTGGGCTGAGCGTGCGCACGGATAAAAACCCTCACGGGGATATCGCGATCGAGTTCACCGGATTGCGCCCAGGCGAAAAGCTTTACGAGGAGTTACTGATCGGCAACAACGTCGTCGCTACCCAGCACCCGATGATTATGAGCGCCAACGAGGACCACCTGGCGTGGGACGTACTCAAAAGCAGACTGAGCGAATTGCTTGGCGCGGTGAGTGAGGACGACTACACCCGTGTGCGTCAGATCCTGCGCGAAACAGTCAGTGGCTACTCGCCCGACGGCGAAATCGTCGATTGGATCTACCAGCAGCGCCGTTTGGAGCCGTGAGTTAACACCCTGTTACTCACTGGTTTTTGACTCTCTCGCCACATCGCCTAAGTTAGAAAAGCAGCTTTTGGAAAGCTGCTTTTCTTCTTCCGATGTCATGGAGTGTCACCAATGCAAAACGCCTATATCTCTTCCCTGATCTTTGCCGTCCTCACCAGCCTCTCCGTAGCAACCACCGCAGCCCCTTCCATCAAAGCCGAAGCCCCAGCGCCTATCACGGCCCAGATGGCCAACGTCGAGCAATCCACCAAGGTCAATCTCAACACCGCCGACGCTGAAGTCCTGCGCCGTGACCTGTTCGGGATTGGCGCCGCCAAGGCCAAGGCGATCATCGCCTATCGCGACAGCAACGGGCCTTTCACGGCGGTCGACGAGTTGCTGGAAGTCAAAGGCATCGGCAAGGCGTTGCTGGAGAAAAACCGCGACAGGCTGGCAATCAACTAAGGGTGTGAACCCTGGGCAAAAGGCCGGTCACTGACCGGCCTTCTGTTTGTCCGAGACCTGTTCTTTCAAACACCCGCTTACCACTTCCATGATGCGGGCTGCCAGTTCCTGGCTTTCGACGCTTCTGGCCAACACCAGGGCGCCCACCAGCGTCGACATCAGTACCAGGCTCTCGTGGTCACCCTTCGGGTGTTCCAATGCCGAGTCGATCTGGGTCAGCCTGGCTTCAAGTACCGCATCCGTTACCGGGCTATGCTGCCCTCGTAGGCCCAACTCCGACGACATCGTGGGCAGCGGGCAGCCTTCACCCGGCGAGGTCTGGTGCCATGGCGACAGGTAGCTGTCGATAAACGCATCCAGTGGCCGTTCCTGGCTGAACAACGTTGCGCAATGGGCATCGAGTTCCGCAGCGGCGGCCAACAGGGCCTTGTCCACCAGTTCATCCTTGGATTTGAAATGCGCATAGAACCCGCCGTGGGTCAGGTTCAACGCTTTCATCAAGGGCTGCAGGCCGGTGGCGCCAATACCGTCGCGGCGAAACCGTACGGAGGCTTCCTTGATGATGCGCTGGTGAGTCTGGGCTTTGTGATCTGTTGAATAACGCATAGGGCGGCCTCTGGAACGAATGCGCATTTTAGCGAAGTTAAATCCTTTTTACCCATAGCGACAGCCTTGAGCGGGCCTGGCATGAAAAGTGATTACATCTGGCTCAGGCATTGTTCAACAATCGAGGCGCGGCGATGACGCTCAGTTTGTCTTTAGCCGATCAGATTGCCCTTGAGCTGCGCGCCGACATCATGGGTGGGCGGCTGTTACCGGGGATGGCGCTGGTCGAAGTGGAACTGGTCAAACGCTATAACGCCTCGCGCAATACCATTCGCGAAGCGTTACACCGTTTGGGGCAGGAGGGGCTCACCCGCTATGTGCGCAATAAAGGCGTGATGGTCCGGCGGGTGGCACGCGATGAAGTGCGTGACCTGTTCGTGGTACGCCGTACCCTTGAACTGCAGGCCATCGCCCAGAGCGGCACGCTGGCGGGGGACCACGACGTGCGCATGCAACACGCCATCGAAGCCACCACGCTGGCGCGCGAGCGTGAAGATTGGCGCGCCGTGGCCACTCACAGCCTGGTGTTCCACCAGCACATTGTCGGGTTGATGCGCAGCCCATTATTCGACGAGTTCTTCGCCCAAGTGATCGCTCAATTGCGCCTGGTGTTTTGCGCGGCGCCCGATGAACAACGCTTTCAGTCACCCTGGCTGGAGCGTGATCGTGAGATCTACACCTTGCTGGCAAACGGCAATAAATCAGCTGCGCAGGAGGCGATGAGCCTTTACCTGCACGATTCCGAACGCCTGTCCCTGGCGCTGTTTGATTACCCTTGATGGAGGATTTCACCCATGTACAAAGACTATCCGGCCGCCTATCAGGTCAGCAAAGGCTCGGCGCTGCAAGTGGACACGGCCTTCTACGCGCGTATTCGCGACCAGGCGGATAAACGCACATTGATCGAGCAGTTCGAAGTGCCGATTCGCACGGGCAGGGCGTGGAAAGTACCGGCTGGGCATGTGTTTCGCGTGACGACGCCGGTAGGCCCACAGGTCGGCGATTTCAACGTGTGGAACGCCAATGACCCACGCGAACGCCTGTGGGCGGCACGCACGCGGCAGTTGCAGGGCGCCCATGTCAGCACCCATGACCGGTTGTGGTCGAACCTGCCGTTCCTGCGCCCCCTGGTGACCATCACCGATGACAGCCTGGCGAGTTATGGCATCGATGAACACGGCGGGCGCCTGCACGATTTGCTCGGCACCCGCTGTGACCCGTACGTGAACCGCATGCTCACCGGCGAAGACTTCCACCACCACTGCCATTCCAACTTGACCCGCGCCGTGCTGCCCCATGGCCTGACTGAATTTGATGTGCACGACGTGTTGAATATTTTCCAGTGCACCGGCCTTAATCATGACGACATGTACTTCATGAAAGCCTGCCCGGCGCAGAAGGGCGATTACCTGGAGTTTTTTGCCGAGATTGATTTGCTCTGCGCCTTGTCGACGTGCCCGGGAGGGGATCTGTCGCTACCGATGTGGGGGCCGGACGCACAAGACCCCTTGACCGTGTGCCGCCCGCTGGGCGTAGAGATCTATCGTTTGGAGGAGGCGTTGCTCAACGGCTGGAGCCAGCCTGAGCGTGCTGCCTACAAGGGGCAGCACGGCTTGCATATTGCCAAGGCAGACTGGGAATAACGGGCGGGAGTAACCCGCCTCAGCGGTCCTGCGCATCCTTGGCATCTGCCTGGGCGTTGCGCTCGACCACGCGTTTGCGTTGTTCGTCGGTGAGTTCCACCTTGTTGGCGCTGTCACGCAGCATCAGCAGCCCACCGACGATCGACCCGATCGCTACCACTAAAATCAACCACGCATACCACGGCATAAGGCTCTCCTTGAGGCGGACCAGCGTCGGAGAATGTTCCCACGCTAATAACGGCTTTGAGTAACAGGCTTTCTGAGTAGTTCATTGTAGGCCTGTTCCGACTCGTTAACCTTAGCGCCCGGTCAACATCGCGTCAGCCGGTGCATCGGCACGGTCTTGGGCGGTCAGCTGGAAGTAGATGAACCCCGCCAGCATAAAGCCCAGGAATATCAGGCCGATCAGCGCATTGAACCAGGCCATGGCCACCAGGCACACCAGCGCCAATACCAGCGCGATAGCGGGCACGATCGGGTAACCCGGCGCGCGGAATGTGCGCTCCAGCAGCGGTTCGGTCTTACGCAGCTTGAACAGGCTGAGCATGCTCATGATGTACATCACGATGGCGCCGAACACCGCCATGGTGATCATCGCTGCGGTCAGCGTCATGCCACCCAGGTTGATCAGGCCATCGCTGTAGATCGCGGCGATGCCGACCACACCGCCGGCGATGATTGCCCGGTGCGGTGTTTGAAAACGCGAGAGTTTGGCCAGGAATGGCGGCAAGTAACCGGCACGGGCCAGGGCAAAGAACTGACGCGAATAGCCAAGGATGATGCCGTGAAAGCTCGCTACCAGGCCAAACAGACCGATCCACACCAGCATGTGCAGCCAGCCGGAGCCGGTGCCCACCACGCTTTTCATCGCCTGCGGCAACGGGTCGTTGATGTTCGACAGGGTGCGCCAGTCGCCCACGCCACCGGCAAAGAACATCACGCCCATGGCCAGGATCACCAAGGTCAGGATGCCGCTGATATAGGCTTTTGGAATGGTGCGCTTGGGGTCTTTCGCCTCTTCAGCCGCCATGGCTGCGCCTTCGATGGCGAGGAAGAACCAGATGGCGAAAGGAATGGCCGCAAACATCCCGGCAATCGCCGGCGCGCCGAAGGAGTCGGAACCCGCCCAGCCGTTCAGGGCGAAGTTGCTGAAGCTGAACGCCGGCGCGACCACGCCCATAAATACCAGCAATTCAGCGACGGCGAGCACGCACACCACCAGTTCAAAGGTCGCGGCGAGCTTCACCCCGAGGATATTCAGGCCCATGAACACGATGTAGGCCCCCACGGCCGCGTGTTTCGGGTCGAGCGCCGGGAATTGCACGTTCAGGTAAGCGCCGATGGCCAAGGCAATCGCGGGCGGTGCGAAGACAAATTCGATCAATGTCGCCAGGCCCGCGATCAAACCGCCTTTTTCGCCAAAGGCGCGACGGCTGTAGGCAAACGGCCCGCCTGCGTGAGGAATCGCAGTGGTCAGTTCGGTAAAACTGAATATAAAGCAGGTGTACATGGCGGCGACCATCAACGAGGTCACCAGAAAACCCAGCGTACCGGCCACGCCCCAGCCATAGCTCCAGCCGAAGTACTCGCCGGAAATCACCAGCCCGACGGCAATGCCCCATAAATGCAGGGTGCCCAAGGTGGGTTTGAGTTGTGTGTTCATCGTGTGGCGCTCCCTGAACGGTTTGGAATGATTACTGGGTGTTGCAGCGGCCATGCCATCGCCGGAACTCATGTCGTAAAGGCGCCGAACTGTCGCCACGGGGACGGTTTGGCGTTTGAATTTTTTACTGCGTTGCACCAGATGGGGGCGGTAGTGGCCGCACCGACGCCATCGCGGGCAAGCCCGGCTCCCACAGTGACCGAGGTGGCTTGGTGGGCAGCGATCAAAGGTGGGAGCCGGGCTTGCCCGCGATGAGGCCCGCCAAGACGCTGAAAATCCCCCTGTAAACCCCGCATAAACCCACTCTTTACGCCGTCTTTACGCCCCGCCCATACCCTCGCTCTCGTTCCTTTACGCCACTCCTGCCGACAATTGCCCCACACGCGGCAATCGCCGCAAAACGGAGAGACTTCCATGAGCGTTCTGGACGGGGTGTCACTGCTATTGGCCGTGGCGCTGTTCATTTATCTGCTGGTTGCGCTGTTACGCGCGGATCGGAACTAGGGGCAGGCTATGCACAGTTATGACTATTGGCTGATCATCGCCTTCTTTGCCGTGGTGCTGGTGCCGGCACCGTTCCTGGGGCGGTTCTACTACAAGGTGATGGAAGGTCAGCGCACCTGGCTCTCGCCGGTGCTCGGCCCGGTCGAGCGCGCCTGTTATCGCCTGTCCGGCGTGGACGAGCACCAGGAACAGAGCTGGCAGAAGTACACGCTGGCGCTGCTGGCGTTCAACCTGGCCGGTTTCGTGTTGCTGTTCGCCGTGCTGTTGTTCCAGGAATATCTGCCACTCAACCCGCAGAAATTGCCGGGTCAGGAATGGACGCTGGCCTTCAACACCGCGGTCAGTTTCATGACCAACACCAACTGGCAGAACTACAGCGGTGAAGCCTCCCTGAGCTACCTCAGCCAGATGATCGGCCTCACCGTGCAGAACTTCGTCAGCGCCGCTACCGGCCTGGCTGTGCTGGTCGCGCTGTGCCGTGGTATCGGGCGCAAGTCCACCAAGACCCTGGGCAACTTCTGGGTCGACATGACCCGCGCCACCCTCTACGGCCTGCTGCCGTTGTGCCTGGTGTTCGCGTTGTTCCTGGTGTGGCAGGGCGTGCCGCAAACCTTCGCGCACTATGTGAATGCCGTGACGATGCAGGGCGTGGACCAAGTGATCCCACTCGGCCCGGCCGCCAGCCAGATTGCGATCAAGCAACTGGGCACCAATGGCGGCGGCTTCTTTGGCGTCAACTCGGCGCACCCGTTTGAAGACCCGACCGCCTGGGCCAACCTGTTCGAGGTGTCGGCAATCATCCTGATTCCGGTGGCGTTGGTGTTCACCTTCGGCCACTACGTGAAGGACCTGCGTCAGAGCCGTGCGATTCTCGGCTGCATGCTGGCGCTGTTCCTGATCGGCGGCGCGACGTCGTTGTGGGCCGAATACCAGCCCAACCCGACGCTGAATAATCCTGCGGTTGAACAAACCGCACCGCTGGAAGGCAAGGAAGCGCGCTTCGGCACCACCGGCACGGTGTTGTGGTCGGTGGCCACCACAGCGGCGTCCAACGGTTCGGTCAATGGCATGCAAGACAGCCTCAACCCGCTGACCGGGATGGTCTCGCTGGTCAACATGATGGTCGGCGAAGTGATCTTCGGCGGCGTCGGCGCCGGTATGTACGGCATGTTGCTCAACGTGTTGATCGCGGTGTTCCTCGCCGGCCTGATGATCGGCCGTACCCCGGAATACCTGGGCAAGAAGCTGCAGGCCAAGGAAGTGCAATTGCTGGTGGTGACCTTGCTGGTGATGCCGCTTGGCACCCTGGTGCTGGGCGCCATCGCTGCCAGCCTGCCTGGCCCGGCAGGTGCCATCAGTAACCCTGGCCCGCACGGTTTCAGCCAGTTGCTGTACGCCTACACCTCGGCCAGCGCCAACAACGGCTCGGCGTTCGGCGGCTTCAGCGCCAATACCGCGTTCCACAACCTGATGTTGAGCCTGTCGATGCTGCTCGGCCGCTTCGGTTACATCCTCCCGGTACTGGCCCTGGCCGGCAGCCTGGCGATGAAGAAAACCGCACCGATTGGCCAGAATAGCTTCCCCACCCATGGCCCGCTGTTCGTGACCCTGTTGACCGTGACCATTTTGCTGGTGGGCGGCCTGACTTTCCTGCCGACGCTGGCACTGGGCCCAATCGCTGAACACCTGAGCATGGCTGCTCCTAAATAAAGAGCTAGAGGGGATATGAAAATGAATATGCCTGCAAAAAATGCGGCCCCTGTGACTACTCAGGAACCGGCCAAAACCGCCATCTCCGCTCTTTGGCGTCCGGCGCTGGTCCAGGCGTTCGTCAAGCTGGACCCACGCCAGCTGCAACGCTCGCCAGTGATGCTGGTGGTCGAGTTGACCGCCATCCTCACCACCGTGTTGTGCTTGGTGCCGGACACTGCGGTACCGACCTTTGTGGCCGTGCAAATCGCCGTGTGGCTGTGGTTCACCGTGCTGTTCGCCAATTTCGCCGAAGCCTTGGCTGAAGGTCGCGGCAAGGCCCGCGCCGACAGCCTCAAAGCCGGCAGCGAAGGCCTCAGTGCACGCCGCAAAGAAGCCGACGGCAGCTTCAAAGTCGTGCCCGCCACCAGCCTGCGCAAAGGTGACGTGGTGCGCGTCGCCGCCGGGGAAATGATCCCCGGTGACGGCGAGGTCATCGAAGGTATTGCGGCGGTCAACGAGGCGGCGATCACCGGCGAATCCGCGCCGGTCATCCGTGAATCCGGCGGCGACCGCTCGGCCGTCACCGGCAACACGCGGCTGGTGTCGGACTGGTTACTGGTGCGCATCACCGTCAACCCCGGTGAGTCCACCCTGGACCGCATGATCGCATTGGTGGAAGGCGCCAAACGCCAGAAGACCCCCAACGAAGTGGCGCTGGATATCCTGCTGATCGGCCTTACGCTGATCTTCCTGCTGGTGGTGGTCACCCTGCAGCCGTTCGCCCACTTCGCCAATGGCAGCTTGCCACTGGTGTTCCTGGTCGCGCTGCTGGTGACGTTGATCCCGACCACCATCGGCGGCCTGTTGTCGGCCATCGGTATCGCCGGTATGGATCGCCTGGTACGCCTCAACGTCATCGCCAAATCCGGGCGTGCCGTGGAAGCGGCGGGTGACGTGCATGTGCTGCTGCTGGACAAGACCGGCACCATCACCTTCGGCAACCGTCGCTGTGCCGCCGTGATCGCAGCACCCGGCGTCAGCGCTCGCGACCTGGCTGAAGGCGCGCTGCTGGCGTCCCTGGCGGACGACACGGCGGAAGGCAAATCCATCGTCGAATACCTGCGCACTCTGCACCCTCAGGCCGAGCCAACCCTGGATGAGCTGACCTCCGTGCCGTTCAGTGCCGAAACGCGCTTGTCGGGTGTCGACTACCAGGGGCGTGTGTTCCGCAAAGGCGCGGTCGATTCCCTGCTGGCGTTTATCGGCCAGCAACGCCGTGACCTGCAACCGGCACTCTCGCGGGAAATCGACAAGATCGCCCAAAGTGGCGGCACGCCATTGCTGGTATGCGCCGACGGCAAACTGCTCGGCGCGATCCACCTCAAGGACGTGGTCAAGCCGGGCATCCGTGAACGTTTTGCCGAGCTGCGCAAGCTGGGGATTCGCACCGTGATGGTCACCGGCGACAACCCGCTGACCGCCGCCGCGATTGCCGCAGAAGCCGGTGTGGACGACGTGCTGGCCGAAGCCACGCCAGAGAAAAAACTCGCACGCATCCGCCACGAGCAGAACGACGGTCGCCTGGTTGCCATGTGCGGCGACGGCGCCAACGACGCCCCGGCGCTGGCCCAGGCCGACGTCGGCATGGCGATGAACGACGGCACCCAGGCTGCTCGTGAAGCGGCGAACATGGTCGACCTCGACAGCGACCCGACCAAGCTGCTGGACGTGGTGCAGATCGGCAAGGAACTGCTGGTGACACGCGGCGCGTTGACGACCTTTTCCATCGCCAACGACGTGGCCAAATACTTCGCGATTTTGCCGGCGCTGTTTGCCTCGATCTACCCGCAACTGGGCGTGCTCAACGTGATGCATTTGCAGAGCCCGCAGAGCGCGATTCTCTCGGCCATCGTCTTCAACGCGCTGATCATTGTGGTGTTGATTCCCCTGGCACTGCGCGGTGTGCGCGTACAGGCGGCGAGTGCGGCGGCGTTGCTGCGCCGCAACCTGCTGATCTACGGGCTGGGCGGGATTCTGGTGCCGTTCGTGGGCATCAAGGCGATCGACATGCTCCTGACCGCGCTGCACCTGGTGTAACTGGATCGCACTTTTTTGTGGCGAGGGAGCTTGCTCCCGCTGGACCGCGTAGCGGTCCCGGATTCTACGGCCGCTACGCAGCCGAACGGGAGCAAGCTCCCTCGCCACAGTGGTTACTCGATTTATTGAGGATTTCAAGATGACTAACATGATCCGCCCGGCCCTGAGCCTGCTGGTCCTCATGACCCTGATCACCGGCGTCGCCTACCCATTGGTCGTCACCGGCGTTGCCCAAGTTGCGTTCCCGGAACAGGCCAACGGCAGCCTGGTGCGTGACGCCGAGGGCAAAGTGCGCGGCTCGAGCCTGATCGCCCAGGATTTTACCGGTGACAGCTGGTTCCACCCACGGCCATCGGCCGGCGCGTTTGCCACGGTCTCCAGCAGCGCCAGCAACCTGGGCCCCAGCAACCCGGCATTGGCCACGCGCATTTTTGACGATGCGAATAAACAGCGGGTGCCAGGCCAGGGGCCGGTGCCTTTGGCCTCCCTGACGACCTCCGGCAGCGGCCTTGATCCACACTTGCCACCGGCGGCAATTGCCTATCAACTGGCGCGAGTGGCGGCGGCGCGAAATGTGCCGGTGTCTACACTGCAGCGCTTGCTCGATGAGCACATCGAAAGCCCGCTGGTGGGGCCGCCGGTGGTGAATGTGCTGGCGCTGAACATGGCGCTGGAAAAACTCTGATCCCCTTGTGGGAGCGGGCTTGCTCGCGAATGCGGTGTAACAGTCAACTAATCTGTTACTGACAGACCGCATTCGCGAGCAAGCCCGCTCCCACATTGGATCTTCAGTGACCTGAATACCTGAAGGAACTCCAAAGCATGAGCGACTCCGGCCGCGCCGATGCCCTGCTAGCCGATCTGCCACGGGACGGCCGTGGCCGGCTCAAAGTCTTCCTCGGCGCCGCGCCCGGTGTGGGCAAGACCTACGCCATGCTCCAGGCCGCCCACACCCAACTGCGCCAGGGTGTGCGCCTGATCGCAGGCGTGGTGGAAACCCACGGCCGCGCCGAGACCGAAGCCTTGCTCAGCGGCCTGCCGCAGCAACCCTTGCTGCGCAGCGAATACCGTGGCGTGATGCTCGAAGAAATGGACCTCGACGGCCTGCTCGCCGCCAAGCCCAAGCTGGTGCTGGTGGATGAGCTGGCCCACAGCAACGCCCCCGGCAGCCGCCATGAAAAACGCTGGCAAGACATCCAGGAACTGCTCGCCGCCGGCATCAACGTGTTCACCACGGTCAACGTCCAGCACCTGGAAAGTTTGAACGATCAGGTGCGCGGCATCACCGGCGTGCACGTGCGTGAAACCCTGCCGGACTGGGTGCTGCAAGAGGCCGACGAACTGTTGCTGATCGACCTGCCGTCCCGCGAACTGCTGGAGCGCCTGCGCGACGGCAAGGTGTATGTGCCGGAACAGGCTCGCGCCGCCATCGACGCATTCTTCACCCAGACCAACCTGATGGCCTTGCGCGAGCTGGCCATGCAAACCGCCGCTGCCCATGTCGATGACGATTTGGCCCAAGGCTACCGCCAGCTCGGCCAGGCTGCCCCGGCGGTGCGCGGGCGTTTGCTGGTGGGTGTGGACGGTGATGCGCAGGCCGAACGCCTGGTGCGTCACGCCAGCCGCGTGGCCCAGCGCCGGCATTTGCCGTGGAGCCTGGTGCATATCGATAATGGCCGCGCACGCGATGAGCAATCGCGCCTGCGCCTGCAAAATGCCCAGCAACTGGCCGAACGGCTGGGCGGCGAAGTGGTGTTGCTGCGCGCCGGTGAAGTGGCCAAGACGCTGATCCAGCATGCCGCCGAGCGCCGCGCCAGCCTGGTACTGGTGGGGCAGTCGCGGATGCGCTGGCGGCGCAGGTTGTTCGGGGGTGGCTTGGCGGCACGCTTGCTGCGCAATGCACGGGGTCTGGAAATCAACGTGCTCGACAGCGACGACATGCCCGCGCCGCCGCGCCTGCCGGATGTACGCGGGCTGGTGTGGTTCGACTATGGCCTGGCGGTGGTGGCGACCATCGTCGCGGCTGCTTTGGCCTGGGCGGTAGCCAGTGTGTTGCCGCTGCCGAATATCTCGTTGGTGTTTCTCGCCGCAGTGCTGCTGGTCGGCGTGCGCAGCAGCCTGGGACCGTCGCTGGTGTGCGCGGCGCTGTCGTTCCTGACGTATGATTTCCTGTTTATCCCGCCGAATTTCTCCTTTTCCATCCAGCGCGAAGAAGACGTGCTGACCCTGTTGTTTTTCTTGCTGATGGCGGCGTTGACCGGCAACCTCGCGGCGCGTCAGCGTCGGCAGTTGCAGGCCTTGCGCGACACCCAGGAAGAAACCAGCGAACTGCTCGACCTGTCGCGCAAGCTCACGGCGGCCACTGATCGCCAGGCGGTGATCAGTGCGGCGGCCCATCATCTGCAAGGCTGGAGTGATCTGGAGCTGTGTCTGCTGAACCGCGACGGCCAGGGCGGCTGGAAAGTTGAAACCGGCGCCGCGCTTAACCTCACCGAAGCCGAACGCGCTGCCGCCGATTGGGCCTGGCAGCATGATCAACCGGCCGGTATGGGCACCGGCACCTTGCCGTTTGGGCGTTGGTGGTGGTGGCCGCTGTCGGGGGAGGAGGGGCCGTTGGGTTTGCTTGGCGTCAGCCCGAAACCCGGCCTGGAATTGAGCGGCCAACGCCGTCGTCTGCTCACCGCATTGAGCCAGCCATTGGCCCAGGCTCTGGCGCGCGCGCAACTGGCGCAGGAGCTGGAATCTGCGCGCCTGCACGGCGAAACCGAACAACTGCGCAGCGCCTTGCTGGCCTCGGTGTCCCACGATTTGCGCACGCCGTTGACCTCGATGCGCGGCAGCATCGACAGCCTGCTGGCGCTCGGCGAAGCCATCCCGCTGGAAGACCGCCGCGAATTGCTGGAAGGCACCCGCGATGAAGCCGAGCGCCTGGACCGCTATATCCAGAACCTGCTGGATATGACACGCCTGGGCCACGGCGCGCTGAAACTGGCGCGCGACTGGGTGTCGCCGGGTGATATTGTCGGCAGCGCCCTGGGCCGTTTGCGCGCAGTGCTGGCGCCGTTGCAGGTACACACCGACGTGCCGGCGCAGCTGCCGCTGCTGTATGTACACGCGGCGTTGATCGAGCAGGCCTTGGTCAATGTGCTGGAAAACGCCGCGCGGTTTTCACCGCCCCACGGCCGTTTGCAGGTGAGTGCCGGCGTGGCGGATGAGCAGCTGTTTTTTGCAGTGGCCGACGAGGGGCCGGGGATCCCCGAGGACGAGCGTGCGAAGATTTTCGATATGTTCTACACCGCCGCCCGTGGTGATCGCGGCGGGCAGGGCACAGGCCTTGGCCTGGCGATCTGCCAGGGCATGGTGGGCGCACACGGCGGGCATATCCGCGTCGAGGATGGTATAGAAGGGCGCGGCACCTGCATCAGCTTGTTCCTGCCGTTACCGACGCAACCTGGCCCGGAGCGCGAGCCTTGAGCTACCCTCTTTTTTCCACGGATTTTGATTGGACACCATGAGCCAGACCGCGACGATTCTAGTCATTGATGACGAACCGCAGATCCGCAAATTCCTGCGTATCAGCCTGGCCTCCCAGGGCTACAAGGTGATCGAGGCCGGCACCGGCAACGAAGGCCTGGCCCAAGCGGCATTGAGCAAACCGGACTTGCTGGTGCTCGACCTTGGCCTGCCCGACATGGACGGCCAGCAAGTGTTGCGCGAGTTTCGCGAGTGGTCGACGGTGCCGGTATTGGTGCTGTCGGTGCGCGCCAGTGAAGTGCAAAAAGTCGAAGCCCTGGACAGCGGCGCCAATGACTACGTGACCAAGCCCTTTGGCATCCAGGAGTTTCTTGCGCGTGTACGCGCCTTGCTGCGCCAGGCGCCAGCCGGAGAGGCTCCGGAAGCGGCGCTGAGTTTCGGCCCGTTGACGGTGGACCTGGCCTATCGCCGGGTGCTGCTGGACGGTGTCGAGGTGGCCTTGACCCGCAAGGAGTACGCGGTGCTGGCGCAACTGGCACGGCATCCGGGGCGGGTGATCACTCAGCAGCAATTGCTTAAGGATATCTGGGGGCCGACCCATACCGAAGACAGCCATTACCTGCGCATCGTGGTGGGCCATCTGCGTCAGAAACTGGCGGATGATCCGACGCAGCCACGGTTTATCGTGACCGAGGCGGGTGTGGGGTATCGGTTGTTGAATGCCTGAATTTATCGGTGCCTGAACCGGCGCCTTCGCGAGCAAGCCCGCTCCCACATTCGATAGCGTTCCACCTTTGGAATGCCGACAAATGTGGGAGCGGGCTTGCTCGCGAAGAGGCCATCAGCCACACCCACACTTTCAACCCTGCTCACTCTCATACTTGTCCAAGGTATCACTGGCAATTTCCCGCCCCAACGCGATCAACTCCGGCGCCTTGTAAAACTCGAAAAACCGACACACCCGCTTCGGCACGTTGATCAGTACGTCCGGCGGGTAACCGGCGATTTTGTACTGGGCCAACGAGGTCTGCATCACTTCGAAACTCTGGTTGATCAGGTCCAGCAGTGACGCCGGCCCAACGTTATCGATGATGAACGAGCCGGTGGCAGATTTCGGCGCACCTTGTTTTTCCGGGGCCGCCGCAGGTTGCTGGGCTTCGGGTTCGGCCGACTCCAGCCACGGGTTGATTTCGGCAGCCTGGGACTGCAAGGCTTCCTGCTCCAGCTTCATCAATTGCTCGGCCTGTTTGCGCCGAAACGGCAGGTGCGAACCGAGTGATTTGGCCAGGCTGTTGAAGCGGCTTTTGAACGCAGGCGGGCGCTGGATCACCGGCAGGTGGTAGTGCTTCTGGTTGGTGGCGTTGAGGTTGACCGCGATGATCAAGTCGCAATGGCTCGACACCACCGGCACGATCGGCAGCGGGTTGAGCAGGCCGCCGTCCACCAGCATGCGGTTGCCTTGCATCACCGGCGTGAACAGGCTGGGGATCGCCGCCGAAGCGCGCATGGCCTGGTGCAGGCAGCCTTCCTGGAACCAGATTTCCTGTTGGTTGGTCAGGTCGGTGGCCACGGCGGTGTAGGGAATGCGCAGTTCTTCGATATTGATCTCGCCGACGATCTTGCGGATTTGCCCGAAGACTTTTTCGCCACGTATCGCCCCCAGGCGAAAGCTCACGTCCACCAGGCGCAGCACGTCCAGGTAGTCGAGGCTCTCGATCCAGTTGCGGTATTCGTCGAGCTTGCCGGCGGCGTAGATCCCGCCGACCACGGCGCCCATGGAGCAGCCGGCGATACAGGCGATGTCGTAGCCGCGCCGTTCGATTTCCTCGATCACGCCGATGTGGGCGTAACCGCGGGCGCCGCCGGAACCGAGCACCAAGGCAACACGTTTTTTCATGAGCTGATCCTTCGCAAAACAGTGGCCCACAATGCGCTTACCGGCCGAGGGCATCAAAATATTTTTCCAGAATAGCCATAACCCTCGGGTATGCTCTGGCGGTAGGCATTTCTGAGCAGGCACTTCTGAAAGCACGTTTGAATGGACACTTCTGATTTCAGGCTGCCCACAAGGCACTTTTCCTTGGAGGCAACGTCTACAGCCTACGACTGTTTTTCTATATTTGAGGTGTCATTGATGAAAGCCTGGATGTGTGTGCCTGTGATCGTGTTGGCCCTGGCCGGTTGTGCCGGCAAAACCGCATACCGCGACAGCTGTGGCACGCAATTGGATGCGGCCTGGCACGAGTTGGATTTGGCCAAGGCCGAAGGCTTTGCCGGCACCGTGAGCTACTCTAAGGCGTTGTCGCTGTTGACCGGCGCCAAGACCCAGCAGCAATTCGAAGCGTTTGAAGGCTGTTCCAACAAGGCCGAGAAAGCGCGCTTCTACATTCGTGAGTCGCGCGCCGGGCGTTGATCGGTGAGCGGTGCCTAGGGTTTCATCGTTAAGGGGGAAGGGATGTCAGCGCTGGTTGATCAGTTAGTCGCTCAGGTCATTGGCCTGGAAGTAGGGTTACTGAGCTGCCAGGCTCGCCTTGCCGCCGTCACCGACGATGAAGCCTTGCACGACCTGCGCACCACCGTACGACGCCTGCGCAGTTTGTTGCGCCCCTTGCGCGGGCTGCCGGGTGTCGAGCAGCTTGAATTGGCCGCCAGTACGGTCGGCCAATTGACCACGCCGCTGCGTGACCGCGAGGTGCTGGCGGCATACCTGCACCAGCACGGCTATCACGCGGCGGCCGACCGGCGCCTGCGCTTGCAGGCCGATGCTTATCGCCAGGTGGCGCAAAGCCCGGAGCTCGCGCATTTGCTGCTGATACTGGATGCCTTCCCGCGTTTTATCCGCGCCTCCCAACACCAGAAACTGCTCAAAGGCCTGCGCCCGCGCATCGAGAAGCGTTTGGCCAAGCAATGGCAGAAGCTCGATGACGCCCTCAAAGACCCGGATCATGACCGCCACCGTCTGCGCCTGCTGATCAAGCGCGTGCGCTACGCGGCCGAAGCCTACCCCGAACTGGACAAACTGCCTGCCAAGGCGATGCAACGCCTCAAGCAAGCGCAAGGCGCTCTCGGCGATTGGCACGATTGCTGGCAATGGCTGGCCCAGGCTGAACATCAACCCGACCTGCAGCCGTGTGTTGCGGTTTGGCAGCGCACCATGGCCAAGGCTGAAGGCCAGGCGGATCGGGTGCTGGACAAGCTCAGCGCGGATTGTTTCTAAACCGGTCCGGCTTTTGGCCGGAATAGGCGCTGTGCCTGGCCAGCCCGCTGGGTAAGATCCCGGCATCGGTTTTCTGGATGTGAGGTTGCCATGCGCTTTAGTGATTTGCTCGATGCCGCCCGTAACAACCCGCTGGAAGTGACCATCCCCGCCGAATGGGCCCAGGGCCGCGCGACGTTTGGTGGCCTGGTGGCTGCGTTGCAATACGAAGCCTTGCGCGCGAAAGTACCGTCGGATCGGCCTTTGCGTTCACTGGCCATCACCTTTGTCGGCCCGGTCGCCCCGGATGTACCCGCCAGTTACCAGGTCGAAGTGCTGCGCGAAGGCAAGGCGGTCAGCCAGTTACTCGGCCGTGTGGTGCAAAACGGCGAAGTGGCGACCTTGGTGCAAGCCAGCTTTGGCGCAGCCCGCGAGTCGGTCATTGAGGTGGCGAGCGAGCCGCCGCCGGTGTTCAAGCACTGGGATGAGTGCCAGGAACTGCCCTATATCAAGGGGGTTACCCCCGAATTCATGCGCCACCTGGCGATGCGCTGGAGTGTCGGCGGCCTGCCATTTACCGGTACTAAATCCCGCGACATGGGCGGTTGGGTGCGTTTGCGTGGGGACGTGAAGGAAGAGCCGCTGACCGAGTCGCATATTCTTGCTCTGGTCGACGCCTGGCCACCGGCCTTGCTGCCACACCTGACCAAGCCCGCGCCGGGCAGCACCTTGACCTGGACCATCGAGTTCATCCAGCCGCTGCAAAACCTGACCACCCTCGACTGGTGCCAGTACTACGTCAACATCGAGCACGCCCGCGACGGCTACGGCCATGCCGCTGCCGCGCTGTGGAGCCCGAGCGGCGAGTTGATCGCCATCAGCCGCCAGACCGTGGTGGTCTTCGCCTAGCCTCAGAAGTGCGGGCTGCCCTGGGCTTCCAGCGTGCGGCCGTGGCGTTGCAGCGCCACGCCCGCCAACAGGCCGACCACGCCGATGGCAAAACTGGCCAGGCTGAAGCTGAACACGCCTGACACCATCAACAGAAAACCAATGATCAACAAAGGCACGGCAAGCAGTTGCAGGCCCAGGTTGGTGGGGTGCTGGTGAGCCTGTGGCTGAGTGCGCCATTGCCAGGCGGGGAAGTTGGGGTGACGTTTGCCCATGATGATTAATCCTCTGTCCGTTGAAACAACATGGACAAAGTTTAGGTCGCAGGCACCTGGGACGGCGAATCAAGGCTCGCTATGGAGGTCATAGCCAGCCTTGTTTGGCTTATAGCTTCAATTGCCCGATCGCCTTGCTCAATTCCCCGGCCAAGGTCGCCAGCTCATTGCTGGTGGTGGCCGACTCCACAGTCTGCTGCACGGTGTTCTCGGTCACATCGCGAATGCTCACCACCGCGCGGTTCATCTCTTCGGCAACATGGCTCTGCTGTTCGGCGGCTACGGCAATCTGGGTGTTGCTCTCGCGCATCTGGGCCACGGCACTGGTGATTTCGGCCAGTGCGGCACCGGCATCCTGGGCTTGTTGCACACAGTCGTCGGCCTTGAACGAGCTTTCCTGCATGAAGTCCACCGCGTCTCGGGTGCCGGCTTGCAGCGCCGAGACCATGCGGGTGATTTCATCGGTGGAGCTTTGCACACGCTTGGCCAAGTTGCGTACTTCGTCGGCGACCACGGCAAAACCACGGCCCATTTCGCCGGCGCGGGCGGCCTCGATGGCGGCGTTGAGGGCGAGCAGGTTGGTTTGTTCGGCGATGCTGTGGATCACGCCGACCACCCCGTTGATTTTCTGACTGTCTTCGGCGAGTTTCTGGATCATTTCGGCCGTCTGCTGCACGCCGGTGGACAGGCCTGCGATAGAGCGTTGCACCCGGGTGACTACTTCCTGGCCGCTGCCGGCGAGGGTGTCGGCGGTCTGGGACAGGTCGCGGGTCGCGCCGGCATGCTGGGCGATATGGTAGACGGTGGCGGTCATCTCATTGATGGCGGTGGCCGCCTGGTCGGTTTCACTTTGCTGGCCGAGCATGCCGTGCTGCACCTCGTTCATGCTGCTGGCCAGGCGTGCGGCGCCATCGTCGAGTTGCTGGGCGGTGCGCGCCACGGTGCTGACCACGCGCTGATAACCGGCTTGCATGGCGTTGAAGGCGCTGGCCATCTGGCCCACCTCGTCCTTGCACGCCAGGGGCACGCGGGCCGACAGGTCGCCGGTCTTCTCCACGTGCAGCATCACGTCCTTGAGGGTGTTGAGTTGGCTGAGCAGGAAGCGGATCAGCAACTGTGAGGCCCCGAGCATCGCCAGCATCAGGATCAATACGGCCACGGCGTAGTTGGCGAAGCGTTCGCCGAAGACTTGGCTGAGGCTGCGGCCGTAGGCCAGCACAGCGATCTGTTGGCCATCGGCCCGTGTGAGGACTTCGGCACCGATCAGTGGGTGTTCCCCGAACAAGGGCATGTGATTGAGTTCGACCCAACCGCTGGCGGTACTCAAGGCGGACAGATCCTGATCAGCCAGCGCTGGGGTTTGGCCGCGGGCAAAGGTCAGCCAATGTTCATCTTTGGGTAATGGGGTGTTGGCCGGCCAGGCACCGAGTAGTCGCGCCTGGGCCTGCGCCGAGGCCCGCGACGCCTCGCTGCGGGCCTGTTGCTCGAGCTGCACGGCATACAGCACCAGCAGCAGGGTGGTGATGAAGGCGACCGCATTCACGGCCCAGAATTTGTATTTCAGCGAGATATTGCTAAGCCAGGCACCCATGGAAGGTTTTCTCTGATAGCGGAAACAGCATTGGCAAGGTGCCATTATTGTGCCGCTACTCAGGAAACCGTTTTTGACATGGGTCAATGCGCCGCATCAATCCACTTGGGGCAGCCCAAAAAACGCACGGGCGCAGGCGGTGCTGTGTTCGGCCAGGTCCTCCAGGGTTTCATTGCGATGCAGTGCCACTTCACGCAGCACTTCGGGTAAATAAGCCGGCTCATTGCGGCCATTTTTCGGCTTGGGCCGCAAGGTGCGCGGTAGCAAGTACGGCGCATCACTTTCCAGCATCAGGCGGCCACGGGGAATTTCCCTGACCAGCGGATGCAGGTGCGTCCCACGGCGCTCGTCGCAGATCCAGCCAGTGATGCCGATATGCAAGTCGAGGTCGAGGTAGCTGAACAGCGCCTGTTGTTCGCCGGTAAAGCAATGCACCACGGCGGCGGTCAGGTGGTCGCGGTAATCCTTGAGAATCTCCAGCAGGCGCTGGTTGGCGTCACGTTCGTGCAGGAACACCGGCAGTTTCAGCTCGACCGCCAGTGCCAGGTGCTCCTCGAGGACTTTTTCCTGCTGCGGGCGCGGGGAAAAGTCGCGGTTGAAGTCCAGCCCGCATTCGCCCACCGCACGCACGCGGCTTTCGCTGAGTAACCCGCGCAAACGCTGGGCGCTGTCGCCGTGCCAGTCACTGGCCGAGTGCGGGTGAATGCCGGCGGTGCTGAACAGGCGTTGGCCGCTTTCATCGAGTTTTACGCACAGTTCCAGCGCCTGTTCGCTGCCGTCGACGCTGGTGCCGGTGAGCACCAATTGATGCACGCCGGCGGCGTAGGCTCGGTCGAGAACGGCCTGGTGCCTCTCGTCGAAACTGGGGTTGGTCAGGTTGACGCCGATATCAATGAGTTGCATGGTGCTAGCTCCGCCTGCGGCCGGAAAGCATATCAGAGCTGTAGATTTATAAGAAAAACTAAGAACTACAACGCGTTATAGCTGTCTTTGAACGTCGCAAGTGACATTGTGGCTGGCCCATCGCCTGCCCCGACGCCACCGTTGCGTGCCTTGCCAGCGCTTGAAGCGCTCTGTTTCTGACCTCCAGCTTCTCGTCTTTCACGAGATGGCTGGCCAGTATTCTTTCCGGAGAGCGGATGATCCGACCCTCGGCGTTGCTTATGTTGTGCCTCACGTTACTGCTGCCCACGGCGGCGGTCGCGCGTCTCGACGGGCCGCTGGAGGTGACCAAGCCCGGCAAGGTCCGTGATTTGGCGCAGATCCGTTCCAGCCGCACCCTGCGTGTGCTGGTCAACCAGAGCCGTAACAGTTCCGGTGAGGTCCAGGGCCAGGCCATCGGGGTCGAATACCATCGTCTGCGAGCCTTCGAGCAATACCTGAACGGCCACGCCCGGGATGGAGAAGCCATCAACCTCAAGATCATTCCCAAGGCCAAGGACCAATTGCTTGGCGCGTTGGCCCGTGGCGAAGGCGACTTGGTGGCGCCGGGTGAATTGCTTGATGTGAAGGCCACGCACAAGATCAGCGCCAGCGACCCGATTGCCAGTGGTGTGCCGCTATGGCTGGTGGGCGTGAAGGGGGAGCGACGGTTTACCAAGCTGGAGCAATTGTCCGGGCGCACCCTGGCGTTGACCACCGGCAGTGCGGCGGCGGATGCGATCAGTCAGGTCAACCAGCAACTGGCGCTGCACAAGCGCCCGCCCGTGAAGGTGGAGTGGGTGGACCCGACGCTGGCCGTGGAGGACGTATTGGAGATGGTCCAGGCCGGGATCTTCCACCTCACCATCGTCGAAAAACCGATTGCCGAGCGCTGGTCAAAAATCCTGCCCAAGTTACGCTTTGATCGGCAGGTGGTCATCAGCGAACCGGGCGATGAATACTGGTTTGTGCGCCAGGATGCCTCGATGCTGCGGGCCAGTATCGATCGCTTCCTCAAGACTTATCGTACGCCGGCCGACCAGGACGTGGCGTTCCAGCGTATTTATCGACGTCTCTACCAGGTGCGCAATCCGCTGGCCCGCGCCGACCGCCAGCGTCTGGAGAAACTGCGTCCGGTGCTGCAAAAGCACGCCCGTGAGCAGGGCATGGACTGGCTGAACCTGGCCGCGCTGGCGTTCAAGGAGTCGGCCCTGGACCCTGGCGCGCGTAACAGCGGCGGGCCTACCGGCCTGATGCAGATCACGCCATCGGCGGCGCAGCGGGTGGGGGTGAACAATATCGAGAGCCTGGACAGCAATGTGCAGGCCGGTGCGCGCTACCTGGCGATGATCCGTCGCAAGTTCTTCGCCAGCCCCAAACTCAACGAGCGCGAGCGCATGGCCTTTGTGCTGGCGGCTTACAACATGGGGCCGGAGCGGGTCCAGGGTATGCGTGCAGAGGCTCGCCGGCGGGGCTTGAACCCCAATCAGTGGTTCTTCCAGGTCGAGCGTATTGCCATGGAGCAGGTGGGAATGGGCGGCGTCAGCTATGTTAATAGCGTGAACAAGTATTACTTGGCGTTTGATCGGGAGCGTGACTCCTTGGAGCCGTCGGCGCCGAAAATTGCCTCACGAAAATAATCGGTTTTATCGATAAGTATTAGGCGATTTTTGCGCTTTTATCATTGTCTGATCCGATTAATATAGCGGCCAACCAACCCCTACTTTGAAAAGGATTCTCACCATGAGCCCACTGATCACTCGCATTCTGTCCACTCGCGCCGGTTACGGCCTGACCATCCTGCGAATTTTTGTCGGCATCGTTTTCGCCGCCCACGGTTCGCAAAAACTGTTTGGCTGGTTTGGCGGCGGCGGTTTGGCCGGTACTGCGCAGTACATGGAAAGCCTCGGCCTGACCCCAGGCACGCTGATGGCGGTGTTGTCCGGCGGCACGGAGTTCTTCGCCGGCCTGGCCCTGATCATCGGCTTGCTGGCGCGCCCAGCGGCGTTGGGCCTGGCCTTCCTGTCGCTGGTGGCGATCTTCTCGGTGCATATCCATAACGGCCTGTTCATGGCCAACAACGGTTATGAGTTCGCCTTGGCCTTGCTCGGCGGTGCGCTGGCGGTGTTGTTCGAAGGCGCCGGCAAACTGTCCGTCGACCGTGCCATCGCCCACTGATCAGTCGCGTAACCCCCTGAAAAAGCCCGCCATGAGCGGGCTTTTTCATTGCTCGGGATTCTTGACATCGCCCCACCGGCTTCTCTAGGATGCTGCTCATGCGCCGATTTAAACAGCTAATTGCGGGGCGCCACTGGGACTCAATGCAGCCCGACAGAAGCATGCACTCATCACGAGTCAGGTTTCGAAATACCGCTAAAGCGCTGGTTCGGTGTTGCCTCTCACCTGCCCGCAGACTTTTGAGGCAGAGACACGACACGATGAATGCACTACGCCCCCTCATACGCCTGGCCCCGATCACTGCGGACCTGACTCAACGCAACCCCAAGATCCTGCTGGGTGGCAAGCATCAGCCGACCTTGTTGCGTTACCTCGACGGTTGGCCGCGCCGCACAGGGCGCCCTTCAGCGTTTCTGATCCAGTTTGTGGAAGATGGCGATTCCCTGGCACGATTTGCCAGCAACAGCTTTGATCTTGCCGTTATCCAGGCGCCCAGTGCGGGCGATGCCGAGGAAGTGATCCGCCAACTGACGCGCATCGCCCGGCAAGGGCTGATTGCGCGCCGTTGACGGCTGATCAGTGAACGACAGCCGCCGATCGACGCCGCCGGTGGTAGAGGAACACTGCACAGGCGATCAGGCATAACGGCAACGGCACCGCGCCGATCATCAATAACTTGAGATTGCGCTCCATTTGATTCACGGATGCATACGCCTGGACCTTGAGTGCCTGCAACTCCATGGGCAGGCGCAGGCGTTCCTTGTTGAGCGCCTGCAATTGGATCGTCGTATCCACCGCGCGGGTGCCGAAGCCGATACTCGGTGGATTCAAGCGCAGCCATTCCTGCTCGGTGTGCTCAAGCCGCCTTTGCAGTTCGCCGGCCTTTTGCGCATAAGCCCGCTCTGCAGCCTCGCGCAGTTGCTCCAGTGCGTGGGGAGAATCGCTGACCCTGCTACGCGGTTGAATGTTTGCGAGCACGTCGGGAGCCGCAAGGTTATCCAGGGTATTCAAGACAAACATCACGTTGCTATTGGGCGCAGAGTCGATCACAGCGTCCATCAACAAATCGGTATCGGCGACTACCACCACCTCGATATGCGCAGCCTTTTGCAGACCGGCACCTTGTTCGTCAACGCCATCTGGAAAGGCCGAGTAGGCGGGGCCTTCGAGGCGCGCCGCGATCATGTGGGGTTGCGTGGCAGCCGGTATCCCTTCAGCCAGTAAGTCGGCTGCAGACGTTGCTGCAAAGCGGCCTGAGTCCAGCAGGGTGGAGCGCCTGGAACTCTGCAACAGAGGCGTGAGCGTGGTGCGGCTTTTTCTCACGCGCGACAGCGCACCGCTGCTCGATACGATGACCGTATCCAGTTTCCAGACACTCACGTCGTTGGCGGCCATCGCGCGCCGAGGCAGGTTCAGCCTGGCCGGGTGCCGTACTGCTGGCGCGCCTGAACCAAAAGCGTGATCGATCAATAGTTTGTCCGCCGGCATCTGAATGCCCCAAGCCGCCAATAGCCCGTCCAGCTTTGTGTCGGCGGGCTTGGCGTTTGTCTCGGCCTCGCTCACCGGGTCAATAAAGAGCATCAGTTTGCCACCCCTCAATACAAACTGGTCAATCGCATACAGGGTTTGTTCCGGCAGGGCGCGCGGGTGCACAACCATCAGGGTTTGGATCGATTCGGGCACTGTCGGGGTGCTTGATGCCAGGCCTATCAAATCGAAATGCTGATGCATGTGTGCCAGCACTTGTTCGCCAGACGCGTTCAATGCCAACCCCGTCAATACGCCGACGGTGGGGGGCTCGGGGTGCATCAGTTGATGGATCAGATGGCTGATTTCGTACTCAAGCAAGGGCTCGTCATCCGGGCGCAGTACTTTGATACGTTGTGCGGGCTGGCCAGCGCGGGTGCCGATGAGGCCAAGAAAACCTTGCTTGTCGTCCAATCCGAACAGGCCGGCCTTGTAGGCATCCTCTGAATAAGGTGTCGGATCTATAACATGCAGGTTAATCATGCCCTTTGACGCTTTTTCGAACTCTTTGAGTAAATCTTCCACTCGTTTGCCATAGCGGTTTATTGCCTGGCTTCTTCTCGCGTCATTACTTGAGTTGAAGTAATACAGATCCAGTGGGTGTTCCAGCGTGGCAAGCAGTTGTCGCGCAGGGGACGATAAAGTGTGGATTTTCTGCTGTGAGAAGTCCCAGCGGATATTCGGTAGTTTGCCGACCCAGGCGAGATTAAATGCAAGGAAAAGCAGCAATATGACCAGTAGCGTCATACCTGTACTCAGAGTGGAACGCATCGTTTGCTTTCCTTCTCAACGGGTTTTGTAATTGAGCGTGACTGTGGATGCCGAGAGAAAGGCAAGGATCATGCTGATGTAGTACAAGCCGTCATGCAGTGTCAGTTTGCCGTTGTCGATAGCACCGAAGCGCGAAATCGGATTAATCGAGACCAGGCTGTCTATGACCCAGATCGGCGCCTGATGCTCAAGTGCGTCGAGAACCGATAAAAGTCCGCTGGCTGCCAGTAACATCACTACCGTTATAAGGAACACAGCCAAGCGTTGATGGATCAGGGTAGAAGTAAAACATCCGACAGAAAGATAGGCGCCAGCCAGCAACCAACTGGCTAGAAACTGTGAAGAGATAACACCGTTGTCGGCGGTGCCGAGGTAGTTGGCGAGGATCACCAGTGGGAACGTCAGCAACAATGCGATACCGCACACGACCCACGCAGCCAGAAACTTTCCGATAACCCGCTCTGCGCCGGTGATAGGCAGGGTTTTCAGCATGTCGCGCATGCCGGCGTGGTGTTCGTCCGACCACAAGTGTGTCGACAACATGGGAATCAGCAGCAGGTAGAGCCAAGGGTGCAATTGGAAAAACACCTGTAGGTCGCCACTGTCCTGTTCCAGCCACTTGCTTGTATACAACCCCAGGGCGGCGCACAACACCAGAAACGCGGCAATACCCAGGTACGTGCTGGGTGTACAGGCATAACTGGCGAGTTGGCGCTTGAAAATGACAGGCAGCAGTTTCAAAGGGTGACCTCGTGGCTCAGATGCTGAACGACTTCGTTCAGGCGACCTGGCTCCAGATTCAGTGACGTTATGTTCCAGCCGCGGCTGGCGATAAGTGCGTTGATATGGGGGTAGATGGCGTGCCCGGGCATGGCCAGGACGGTCACGGTGCCGGGTGCATGCCGGTCCTCTTCTATACCTGCCACGCCGGGTAATACGGCAAGGGCGAGTAAATCCAGGGGTGTTTCTGCGGCCAGCGTCACGGCTCGGTAATGCCGGGAGTTGCGCTGCAAGTCGGGCAGTGGGGTATCTGCCACAAGGTGCCCGCCGGCAATAACCAGGGCGCGCGTGCAAAGGCCGGTCAGGTGATCGCAGTGCCGGGAGGCAATGATGACGGCCATGTCTTCGCTCAGCGTCTGGATAAGTGCCTTGAACCTGAGCAGTTGATCCGGTGTGAGCCCCTCGGTCGGCTCATCCAGCAACAGCAGGCCGGGGCCGTGCAGGATCGCCTGGGCGATGGCTACTCTGCGTTTCAAGCCGATCGAAAGCGCGGCAATCGGTGTATCGAGCACCCGTGACAGCTCCAGGCGCATGGCAGCCCGATCGACACGGCTACGTTTTTCGGCACCGCTGAAGCCGCGTACGGCGGCAATGAAATTGAGCACGCCTTTGACCGACAGTGTCTGATGGCTGAGGCCGCCCTGGAGCTGATAACCAAGGTTTTGTTGCGCCTGCAGTGGCTGCGTCTGAGTGTCGAAGCCCTGGACAGTCACATGCCCCGCAGAAGGTTTGGCGAACCCGGCTATCACGTTCAGTAGAGTGGTCTTGCCTGCGCCATTCTCCCCGAACAGGCCTATGCATTCCTGGCGTTGGGCACAAAACGAGACATTAGTGATGATGTTTCTTTTACCCAAACGCTTTGTCAGGCTGCTTATCTCGAGCATCTTTTTACCGAATAAGTTTTGCGAGGCGTAGGAACTTGTACCGTCATGCACGGTAAGCGCCGAGAAAGATACGTTTAATCATTGGACTTGGGAACAAGGGGACATGTTTATCAGATAATTCCTACGCCGAATCAGATAACTTGCTGAAACAATTACGTTGTTCCGAGGCTTGTTAACGGCCAGGTGTTTATCTGGCGTTCATATAAGGTTTACTCTTTTGCCATAAGGCCTGAATATCATGATGCTTCTTCGCACGCTTGTTCTTGAACGCAGCGGTCAGGACACGCCGATCAACGGTGCATTACTTTGCGGATTTGCCGTTGCACAGACCGATTCAAACTTTCTGGTCTATAGCCTGGATGAAGAGACCGAACCTGGTAACTCCAGGGTCTATATCGCGGCGCTCCGCAAAAAACTCGAGCGGTATTTCCTGAGTGGGGTCGAGTCCAAGGAAGATTTGCAAGTTGCCATGCAAGTGTTCAAGCAAATCCTGATGGCGGCGGCAGCATCCGGAACCAAGACCGGCACTGTTAGCGAATCTTCGATCCCTTTCCATTTTATTGATTTGAAGGGCTGCAAGTTGCCGCCCGCCAGACCGGAAGATCATCATTCAATGATCATCAAGAAGGCCCTGGTCATGAAGGTTATTACGCTGGGCATGTCTGCGCCCGCACTGCCGGCCATCGAAAGTGCTTCGTTGATCGTGCCTTCGATTCGCTTCTCATCGCAGATGATTTCCCCGCCCAGGCCCACGAACCCAGCCAACTCCGCTGAGTCTCCGGTTTCCGAGCCGCTCAAGGCACAACCGCTGGCGGCACCCGTCGCGATTGCTCAGGAGCAGGCATTGGAGCCAGAACCAAAGCCAGAACCAGAACCAGAACCAGAACCAGAACTAAAGGCGGAACCAAAGGCGGAACCAAAACCGGAGCCGGAACCGGTTCCGGTCGAGCTCAGTGCGCCCCCGGTTCAGGTTGAGCCAGCCGCGCCTGCACCGCGCCCACCTGCCCCCCAGATGGAACATGCCTCGTTGCTCGAGGTCGACAGCACGCTGACCAGCCTGGCCAAGGTCGCCCAAGAGCTGTCACAGCAGCAGCAAGCGACAATCGAGCGAGAGCAGATGCTTGAGCAGTGGCAAACCCGACTCGAACAGGAGCAATGCGAGTTGGAGGAAAGGAACCGAGAGTTGCAGCAGCACACAATGCAGTTGCAGGCGCGAAACCTTGAGGTTGGCCAGAAGGCTGAGAAATTGACGCTGGCGCTTTCGCATGTATCAGGGATACGCGAGCGTCTGCAAGGTGTGCTGCTGGAGCTGGATCAAGCATTGGATGGTCACGCGTGAAGCCGATGTGTTCTGCGGTCTGGCTACTTTTCAGGGTTCATTTATCATCAACCCCAGCCGGCCGGCGCCAGGGCATGCTGCCTTGGCGTATCGGCACCATTGGACATTGTCTGGGGATGCACGCGTTTGAGTACCAAGCTGATTACCAAAGAAGGTCATGAGGCGCTGAAAAAAGAGCTGGATTACCTGTGGCGTGAAAAACGCCCGTATACCACGCGCAAGGTGACCTGGGCGGCGTCTCTCGGAGATCGCAGCGAGAACGCGGATTACCAGTACAACAAGAAACTGCTGCGTGAGATTGATCGGCGGGTGCGTTACCTGCGCAAGCGCCTGGAAGATATGCGGGTGGTGGAGTACATGCCCGAGCAGGAGGGCAAGGTGTTTTTCGGCGCCTGGGTCGATATCGAAAATGAGCAGGGCGAGACCAAGCGGTTTCGGATCGTTGGCTATGACGAAATTTACGAGCGCATGGATTACATCTCCATCGACTCACCCATGGCACGGGCGCTGCTGCGCAAGGAGGTCGACGATGAGGCCATTGTGCAGACGCCGACCGGCGAGGTGTGCTGGTGGATTACCGGTATCGAATATGTGAAATAAACGCTGGCCGGCACGCCGTCGGGCGTGCTGGCCACCGCTGGTTTCAACCTTCGCGCAATACCGTCAACGGGCTGGCATTCAGCGCGCGCCGTGTACCGAAGACGCCGGCGCCACCGATGAGCACGGCGCCGATCACCGGCAGCAGCAGCAGCCACGCATGCGGATGCCAGGCCAGGTCAAAGGCGTAGCGGTACAGCACCCAGGTCACCAACTCGGTGCCCAGGGCTGCCAGCAGGCCACTGACCGCGCCGAGCAAGCCGAACTCGATGCGTCGCGCCTTGACCAGCAATTTGCGCTCGGCCCCTAGGGCACGCAATAGCGCGCCTTGGCGAATCCGCTCATCCAGGGTGGCCTGCAGGCCCGAAAACAACACGGCCATGCCCGCCGCCAGCACAAACAGCAACACGTACTCCACCGCCAGGGTCACCTGGGCGAGGATGCTGCGCAACTGCTCCAGCAAGGCTTCGACCTGCAGGATGGTGACGGCCGGGAAGGCCCGGGACAGGTCGACGATCTGCTGGTCATGCCCCGGCGCCAGGTAGAAGCTGGTCAGGTAAGTGGCGGGCAGGTCCTTCAAAGTGCCCGGCTGGAAAATCATGAAGAAGTTGGGCTGGAAGTTGTCCCAGTTGATGGTCCGCAGGCTCGTGACCCGTGCTTCGCGGTTCTCGCCACCGACGGTGAACACCAAGTGGTCATCGAGCTTCAGCTTCAGGCTTTCAGCGACCTTGGCTTCTACCGACACCCCTGGGATGCCATCGCCCGGCTGCTGTGACCACCAAGCGCCTGCGGTGAGGAGGTTGCCCGGTGGCAGGTCGGCCGCCCAGG
Source organism: Pseudomonas sp. W3I7 (assembly GCF_030816095.1). Classification (NCBI taxonomy): domain Bacteria; kingdom Pseudomonadati; phylum Pseudomonadota; class Gammaproteobacteria; order Pseudomonadales; family Pseudomonadaceae; genus Pseudomonas; species Pseudomonas sp. W3I7. The sequence continues at coordinate 4,371,247 of NZ_JAUSXP010000001.1, read as the reverse complement.
TCAGGCTCAGGTCACGCTGTACGGCGCGGTCACCGCTGGAATCCTTGCTGACAATCTCCTGCACCGGCTCGCCATTGATGCTGATCAAGCGGCCCGGCACCACCGGGTACAGCGGCGCCGCTTGCGCTTGCAACTCCAGCAGGCGGGCGCCAAAAGCGTCTTTGTCGGCCGGCAGGATGTTCAGGGCGAAATAATTGGGGGCATCCTTGGGTAGCTGGTTTTGCCAGGTGTCGAGCAATTCGCCGCGCAGCAGGGCGATCAAGCCCATGGACAACAGGATCAAGCCAAACGCCAGGGACTGCCCGGCCGCTGCCAATGGATGGCGCAGCAACTGGCCCAGGCCCAGGCGCCAGGGCAGGGAAGCGCGGGCCAATAAACGACGCAGGCTTTGCAATAACAACAGCAGTAAACCACCCAGAATCAGCGCCGCCATCACGCCACCGCCGAGCAAAGCGAAGGTCAGCACCAGGTCGAGGCTCAGGCGCCACATGATCAGGCCAAGCGCGAACAACGCAGCGCCATAGACCATCCAGGTGCTGGAAGGGATCGGCAGCATGTCGCGTCGTAATACCCGCAGCGGCGGCACCCGGCCCAACGCTGCCAGTGGCGGCAACGCGAAGCCGGCGAGGGCGACCAGCCCGGTGCCGATGCCCGCCACTGCCGGCAGCAACCCGCCGGGCGGCACGTCGGCCGGCAGCAAGTCATGCAGGAAATAGAACAGGCCAAATTGCGCCAACCAGCCGAGCACGGCGCCGGTGAGGCTGGCCAACAGGCCCAGTACGCTCAATTGCAGGCTGAACAGCAGCATCGTTTCGCGGCGTGACAAGCCAAGGCAGCGCAACAGTGCGCTGGCGTCGAAACGGCGGCTGGCGAAGCGGTTGGCCGACAGCGCCACGGCCACGCCGGCCAGCAGCACTGCCACCAGGCTGGCCATGTTCAGGTAACGCTCGGCCTTGCCCAGGGCGCCGCCGATCTGCTGGTTGCCGTCACGCGAATCCTGCAGGCGCTGGTTGGCGGCAAGGCCCGGCTTGACCAGGTCGCGATAGGTTTGCAGCGCCGTGCTGCCCTGGGGCGCACGCCATAGTTCGCGATAGCTCACGCGGCTGCCGGGTTGCACCACGCCGGTGGCATCCAGGTCGGCGAGGTTGATCATCACGCGCGGCGTGAGGCTGTAGAAGTTACCGGCGCGGTCGGGCTCGTAGGTCAGGATATGCGTCAGGCGCAGGGTCTTCATGCCCACGTCGATGCTATCGCCGACTTTGAGGTCCAGCGCGGTCAGCAGCCGGGCCTCTACCCAGGCTTCGCCGGGTTTGGGGCCGCCTCCCGCCGTTTCTGCGCCGAACGGCTGCGTGGCGCTTTTGAGTTCGCCGCGCAACGGGTACTGCTCGTTGACCGCCTTGATGCTGGAGAGCTGGATGCCATTATCGGTAGTGATAACGCTGGAGAACTCAACAATGCGCGCGTGATCCAGGCCCAGCTCTGTGCCTGACCTGATTTGCTCGGGGCGGGCCGGCGAGCTGCCTTCAAGCACCAGGTCGGCACCGAGGAATTCGGTGGCCCGCAACAGCATGGCGCCGTTCAGGCGTGCACCGAAGTAGCCGATGGCGGTACTGGCCGTAACCGCCACCAGCAGGGCAAAAAACAACACGCGCAATTCGCCGGCGCGGGCGTCGCGCAACAATTGACGCATGGCAAGGCTGAACAGGCGCAACAGCGGCAAACGTGCCATCAAGGCTCCAGGGGCGCGACCATCAGGCCGGCTTCAAGACGGATCAGGCGTCGGCAACGGTGGGCCAGGCGCTCGTCATGGGTGACCAGCACCAGGGTCGTGCCGCTTTCTTTGTTGAGTTCGAACAGCAGGTCGCTGATGCGCTCGCCGGTGTGGCTGTCGAGGTTGCCGGTGGGTTCATCGGCAAACAGCACATCCGGTTCGGCGGCGAAGGCCCGGGCGATGGCGACACGCTGTTGCTCGCCACCGGAAAGCTGGCGCGGCGAGTGGGTCAGGCGTTGGCCCAGGCCCACCCGCTGCAGCAGGTGGGTGGCGCGTTCGCGGGCGTCTTTGCGGCCGTCCAGTTCCAGCGGCAACATGACGTTTTCCAGCGCGTTGAGGCTGTCGAGCAGTTGGAATGACTGGAAGACAAACCCCACGTGCTCGGCGCGTATGCGTGCGCGCTGGTCTTCGTCGAGGGTGCTCAAGGCTTGCCCGGCCAGGGTGACTTCACCGCTGCTGGGCAGATCGAGGCCGGCCAGCAGGCCGAGGAGGGTGGATTTGCCGGAACCGGAGCTGCCGACGATAGCCAGGCTATCGCCCTTGTTCAGTTCCAGGCTCAGTTCGTGCAGGATAGTCAGTTCACCTTCCGCGCTGGGAACCACTTTGCTAAGGTTCCGCGCGGTGAGAATGCTTGCGCCCATGGAGAATCCGATGCGAATGTGGTTTTTGAGTGCTGGCCTGGCCTTGATGTGCATGGCCCAGAACGCAGCGGCGGGTACAGTCCTGATCGTTGGCGATAGTATCAGTGCCGGTTTCGGGCTGGATACCAGCAAAGGGTGGGTAGCGTTGCTGGGACAACGGCTCAAGAGCGAAGGTTTCGACGATAAAGTGGTCAACGCTTCCATCAGCGGCGACACCAGTGCCGGAGGCCTGGCGCGGCTGCCGGCGGCGCTTGCAGAGCATAAACCGGATGTGGTGATTCTCGAGTTGGGCGGCAATGACGGCCTGCGTGGGCAGCCGCCAGCGCAATTGAAACAAAATCTTGCGTCGATGATTGACCAGTCCAAGGCCGGTGGCGCCAAGGTGCTGTTGCTGGGGATGCAGTTACCGCCTAACTACGGCCCGAAATACACCACTGCGTTTGCTGAGGTCTACGCTGCGTTGGCCAAGGAAAAAAACATCCCGTTGGTGCCGTTTTTCCTTGAAGGCGTGGGCGGTCATCCCGAGTTGATGCAAGCCGACCTGGTTCACCCGGCAGTCGGTGCACAGGGCAAGTTGCTGGAAAATGTCTGGCCGACGCTAAAACCGCTGCTATGACGCTTTTCTACCGGCAGGCTTTCGGCTAAGGTGGCGCCCCCCCGATCTGGAGCCCCCGATGTCGCGCCCTGCCTGGTCCCTGTTCAACTACCAACTGATCGAGCCTGACGAGCAGCTGGATCTGTTCGCCTGCCAGGAAGTCCGGGTGCATCTGGTTGCGCGTCAACTGGAGTTGGGTGGCTCGATCGACCGCACGCTCTGCGGCACGTTATTGCCGGCGCAACCGCGCTGGTCATCGGTGGATCGTGCTATTTTTCAGGACCAGCGCCTGTGCCCGCTGTGCCGGGCGATTCTCGAATCGCAAAAGCGTGGCACGCCGCTGATCTGGCCCGAGCTGCGCTTCGAGTAGCAGCGGGGCAGGGTGATGCCTGGATCGCGCTTCACGTATACAATCAGTGTTTTCCTACCCGTCGTTCTGCGAAGGATTTTCCGGATGTTGTCGCGCCTTTCCGTCGTTACCTGCTGCCTGTCTCTTGCTGCCCTGTGTGCAGCCGGTTCGGCGTCAGCCTTGCAGTTGCCCTTGCCGCCGCCGGGTGAAGACATCGTCGGTCAGGTCCAGGTGATCAAGGCCAAGTACGAAGACACCTTCGCCGACCTGGGCACCACCTATGACCTGGGCTATTCGGAAATGGTCGCGGCCAACCCCGGCGTGGATGCCTGGTTGCCGGGTGCGGGTACCGAGATAGTGCTGCCCACGCGGTTCATCCTGCCGCCCGGCCCGCGCGAAGGTATCGTGATCAACCTGGCGGAATACCGGCTCTATTACTATCCAAAGGGCCAGAACGTGGTGTACACCTTCCCGTTGGGCATTGGCCGTGAGGGCTGGGGTTCACCGGTCGCGCACACCACCATCACCGGCAAGATCCCCAACCCGACCTGGACTCCGCCTGCGTCCATCAAAGCCGAGCACGCCGCCAATGGCGACCCGCTGCCCAATGTGGTGCCGGCCGGGCCGGATAACCCGCTGGGGCCATTCAAGTTCACCTTGGGCACGCCGGGTTACCTGATCCACGGTTCGAACATGAAATTTGGTATCGGCACGCGTACAAGCCACGGCTGCTTCCGCATGTTCAACAATAACGTGCTGGAGATGGCCGACATGGTGCCGGTCGGCACATCGGTGCGCATCATCAACGATGCCTACAAGTTCGGCAGCAGTGGCGGCAAGGTCTATCTTGAGGCGCATACGCCGTTGAACGACGATGGCACGCCTTCGGTAGTCGACAAACACACCGCCGTTATCAATGCCCTGCTCAAGCGCGAAGACCTGGCCAACAACTTGCGCGTCAATTGGGATCAGGTGCGTGACGTGGTGGCCGCCGAAGATGGCCTGCCCACCGAGATTGGCGTACCGGGTGCCAACACGCCGGTGGTGTCGAGCACGCCAGTCGATCTGCAGCAATAAGCCTGTTCGATCACAAGCCCGCCCAGGCCTTGCGCTGCGGCGGGCTTTTTATTGCGCCGGATTCAGGGCTGAATGCCGGGCAATAAAAAAGCCGATCCAAGAATGGATCGGCTTGATAACAACCCCGAAGGATTATTACTTGCGGCTTGCTTTTTCAAGCATGCGCAGAGCGCGCTCGTTAGCTTCGTCAGCAGTCTGTTGTGCTTTTTGAGCAGCAGCCAGCGCTTCATCAGCTTTACGGTAGGCTTCGTCTGCACGAGCCTGGGAGCGAGCTGCTGCGTCTTCAGTTGCAGTCAGACGAGCTTCGGTTTCTTTGGAGACGCTGCTGCAACCGGTAGCCAGAACTGCGGCCAGAGCCAGAGCAGAGAATTTCAGAACGTTGTTCATCGTGTTCCCCTTCAAGGACTTTCTATTAAATGGCTACTTTCTCAGGGTGAGCTGATAGCCGGCGTACATACTACTCATTACTTGTAGTAAGTAAACTGACGTAGCGCAAGAAGCAAAAAAAATTCTTGTGCCGTATCTATTTTGGCTAATCTTTTGGAGGTTTGTATAAAAACTGCCCAGAAATTTTCATTTCGGCGGGAACTGGATCCAAGCTGAGAGGTCCGGCCAGCCTGTATCCCGCTGGGTAAGCGGGTGTAAATTTATATATCTACGATGACACTTTTTTTCACTGGGTCTTTGCCTGGCCCGGCCATCTTTTGCGCATGTGGGCGCATCTAGAGGTGACTTTAAGAGCGGCAGTTCGTCTCAAGCTTCAACTGCCGGCAATGTTCAGGCTATCGGTCATCGATTGATCGAAGCCCTTTCTGTAACCGCCAGCGGCAAGGGATGACGAGTGCGCCTTGAGCTATTGCAGCATTGGTGCCTACTATTCTCTACGTGCTGGTTGTGAGCGCTATAGGTTTTCTCGTTGTCGAAACCGGCACGGGGTGGCGTAGATGTTCCTTCGCCGGAAAAACATCGGTAAGGTAGGGGTCGAAATCCAAGACCCGCGAGGAGTAGTGATGAGCGAGGCGTTGTCCATCCACCATGACCAGGCTGGTCATCAGTTCGAGACCAATGTGGACGGTCATCGTGCCTATCTGACCTATATGGACCTGGGCAAACAGACCCTGGACATCTATCGCACCTTCGTGCCCAACGCATTGCGCGGGCGCGGCATTGCTGCTGCGTTGACCGAGGAAGCGTTGAAGTTCGCCGAAGAGGCCGGGTACACCGTGATTCCTTCGTGCTCTTACGTAGAGCGCTACATGGAGCGCCACCAGCGCCATGCCGCGAAGCTCTGAATATTGAGGCAGGCGGGACGCGCAGCGTCCATGGCTGCATTCCCACGACGATTAAAAGCAACGATCAAAAAAACGCCGGGCTAAGCCCGGCGTTTTTGTGTGCGCAGTTTAAGGTCAGGTGCGTTTGCGCTTGGGCAACACGTCCTTGAGCTTGGCATGCATGCTGCGCAGGGTAGTCTCGGTGGCGGACCAGTCGATGCAGGCATCGGTGATCGACACGCCGTATTGCAAGTCGGCCAGGTCTTTTGGAATCGACTGGCAGCCCCAGTTCAAATGGCTTTCGACCATCAAACCGATAATCGACTGGTTGCCTTCGAGAATCTGGTTGGCGACGTTTTCCATCACCAGCGGTTGCAGGGCCGGGTCCTTGTTGGAGTTGGCGTGGCTGCAGTCGACCATGATGTTCGGCTTGATGCTGGCCTTGTTCAGCGCCTGTTCGCACAGCGCCACGCTGACCGAATCATAGTTGGGCTTGCCGTTGCCGCCGCGCAATACCACGTGGCCATAGGCGTTGCCCTTGGTGGTGACGATGGACACGCCACCTTCCTGGTTGATACCCAGGAAGCGGTGCGGGCTGGACACCGATTGCAGGGCGTTGATCGCAACCGTCAGGCCGCCATCGGTGCCGTTCTTGAAGCCCACGGCCGACGACAGGCCGGACGCCATTTCGCGGTGGGTCTGGGACTCGGTGGTGCGTGCGCCGATGGCCGACCAGCTGATCAGGTCCTGCAGGTATTGCGGGGAGATCGGGTCCAGCGCTTCGGTCGCGGTCGGCAGGCCCATTTCGGCCAGGTCCAGCAGCAATTGACGACCGATATGCAAGCCGTCCTGAATCTTGAACGAGTCGTCCAGGTACGGGTCGTTGATCAAACCTTTCCAGCCGACGGTGGTGCGTGGTTTCTCGAAATAGACGCGCATCACCAGGTACAAGGTGTCGGACACTTCAGCCGCCAGCACTTTAAGGCGCTCGGCGTATTCGTGGGCGGCCTTGAGGTCATGGATCGAGCAGGGGCCGATCACTACAAAAAGGCGGTGGTCGGTGCCGTCGAGAATGTCACGAATGACTTCGCGGCCTTTGGTCACGGTCTGCAGGGCAGCATCGCTCAAAGGGATTTCGCGCTTGAGCTGATCAGGGGTGATCAGGGTCTCGTTGGATTCGACGTTAAGGTCATTGATCGGTAAATCAGCCATCGTGTTACTCGCCAGGGTCACGGGTGCCGGCCGCCAGCTATCCCCGTGCGGCGGGCACAGCATGATTTGAATGCAGGGGGGAGGAACCTTAGCGCGTAACACGGGGCCGCGACAATGGGCAAAGCCGGCTTTAATCCAGCACCGGCGCCACAAAGGTGTCGTGGGCGAACTCACTGGCATGGCGCGAAACCCACTCACGGGCCATGGTCTCGAGCTGGGCAGGGGTTGGCTCGGCGTCTTCGTGCAGGCGGCAGTAGCGTTCGATCTGGCACACTTGCTCGCCCATGCGCGCCCCGAACAAGGCATGTTCATCGGTAAAGGAAATGCCGATACGGTAGCCATTTTCGACTGTGCGACACCAGGCTACATAGCCCGGATAACGGGCGCTGGCGCCCAGGGACGGGATACGCAGATCAACCGCCGTGCCCTGGCGCCAGGCACGCGGGCAATTGCAGGCGACGCCGCCCAGGCCGATAGTGTGCAGGCGTTGGCGGGGAAGAGCGGGGGCGGGACGTTGGATTAACTCGACAGCGACATCATCAGGGTGAGGTAAAAAACGACCCATGTACACGGACTCCGAGCACCGTCCAATTGACGGCAGTGGCAGCAGTATAGTGAAGGAACTGGAATTGACCGACCTGGATATTGACCAGCAATTGCTGGGATTGCCAGGTATTTCGCTGTTGGTGTTTACCAGCGCAGGCTGTTCCAGTTGCCGTTGGGCACGCCAGCAACTGCCCGGCTGGCGGTTGCCGGTTGAGCGCGTGTGCTGGGTGGATGCCGGGCACAACGGCGGTGCGGTCGAGCGCTACCAGATCTTTCATTTGCCTGCGTTGTTCCTCGTGTGCGAGGGTCAATTCCTTGGGCAATTACACACGCGTCTTACCCAGCCCGAGCTTGCGGACGCGATTAATCAAGCACTTACCCGTACTCCAGAGGATCTGCCATGACACCACAGTCGCCCCGCATCGGCATTATCGGCACCGGTGCCATCGGTGGTTTCTACGGCCTGATGCTGGCGCGTGCCGGGTTCGATGTGCACTTTCTGTTGCGCAGCGAATACGCGGCGGTCGCCGAGCGCGGCCTGCACCTCAACAGTACCTTGCACGGCAAGCTGCACCTGCACCCGGTGCAGGCCTATGCCCAGGCGGCCGATATGCCGGCGTGCGATTGGCTGCTGGTCGGCACCAAATCCACCGGCAACGTGGAGCTGGCCCCGACCCTTGCCCAGGTTGCCGCACCGGGCGCCAAGGTGGTACTCCTGCAAAACGGCCTCGACGTCGAAGACAGCCTGCGCGAACACCTGCCAGCGTCGCTGCACCTGTTGGGCGGCCTGTGTTACATCGGCGTGCACCGTTCCGGGCCGGGTGTCGTCGAGCATCAGGCGCTGGGCCGTGTGAATCTTGGCTATCACAGTGGCACGGCGGCCGATGATGAGGCGCAGCAGAAAGCCATTGTCGAGGAGGGCGCCGCGCTGTTTCACCAGGCCGGCATCGAGTCCCAGGCCATGGCCAATGTGCACCAGGCGCGGTGGCATAAATTGGTCTGGAATGTGCCGTTCAATGGCCTCTCGGTGTTGCTGGGCACCGGCACGAGCGCGATGATGGCCGATGAGTCCAGCCGCGAACTGATCCAGGCCCTGATGACTGAAGTGGTGAAGGGCGCCCATGCCTGCGGCCATGAAATTCCCGGCAGTTACGTCGAGCAAATGCTCACCATGACCGACACTATGGCTGACTACCTGCCCAGCATGTACCACGACCACGTGCACAAACGCCCCCTGGAACTGGCAGCGATCTACGCTCGGCCATTGGCCGCTGCCAAAGCGGCGGGCTGTGAATTGCCACGCATGCAGGCGCTCTACCAGGCCTTGAGTTTTATTGATCGGCGCAATCGCTGAATGGGGGAGAAACACCATGGCGAAGGGATTGGGCGACAAACTGGTGCTGGCGATTTCGTCGCGGGCACTGTTCGACCTGAGCGACAGCCACAAGGTCTACCTGACCGAAGGGGTGGAGGCGTATCGCAAATACCAGATCGAACACGAGGAAGAAACCCTCGAACCCGGCGACGCCTTCCCGTTGGTCAAGAAGCTCCTGAGCCTCAACGCCAGCCTCGGGCGTGCCCGCGTCGAAGTGGTGTTGGTGTCACGCAACAGCGCCGACACCGGTTTGCGCGTGTTCAATTCGATCCAGCATTACGGCCTGGATATTTCCCGCGCCGCTTTCGTCGGTGGGCGTAGTCCCTATCCTTATTTGGCCGCGTTTGGTTGCCATCTGTTTTTATCGACCCATGCTGAAGATGTGCGCAGCGCTCTGGACGCTGGTTTCGCTGCGGCGACGATTCTGTCCGGCGGCGCACGCCGGGCATCGAGTGAAGAACTGCGCATTGCGTTCGACGGCGATGCGGTGCTGTTTTCCGATGAATCCGAGCGGGTGTATCAAACCGGCGGGATAGCGGCGTTTCATGCCAGTGAGCGCGAGTCGGCGCGCGAGCCTTTGCACGGTGGTCCGTTCAAGGGCTTCCTGGCAGCGCTCAACCTGTTGCAGCGCGAGTTTTCGGACGACGCCTGCCCGATCCGCACCGCCCTGGTCACTGCGCGTTCGGCGCCGTCCCATGAGCGGGTGATTCGCACCTTGCGCGAATGGGACATCCGCCTGGATGAGTCGCTGTTCCTTGGCGGCCTGGAGAAATCCGCGTTTTTGGAAGCGTTCGCCGCCGATGTGTTTTTCGATGACCAGGCCGGTCATTGTGAGAAAGCCAGGGAGGTGGTGACCACCGGGCATGTGCCCCATGGCATCAGCAATGAGTTGAAAATCCAGAGCGAGCACTAGCTGCTAAGCTCAATCAATCCCCGCCATCCTGGCAGTCCAGGAGGTTCTATGATTCGTTCGATGCTGTATGCCACGGACCTCGGTCTGTATGCGCCGTATGTCATGCAACATGCGCTGGCGCTGGCCCGAACGTTCAAGGCGGATTTGTATGTGATCCATGTGGTTGAGCCGATCGGGTTGTTCGCCGAATCGGTGTTGCAAAGCTACCTTGATGAGAAGGCCCTGAGTGAATGGCAGAGCCAGGGCGTGAACACGGTGATGGCGACCATCGAGCAACGGGTGCTCGACAGTTTCCGCGAGGAGTTGGGGGAGGGCGAGCAAGACCTGCAGTTGATTCGCTCGGTGCGCGTGATCCAGGGGGACCCGTGCGAGGTGATTCTCGATGAGCTGCGTAAACTTTCCGTGGACCTGTTGATCGTAGGTAGTCATAGCCACGCAACCGCGGCCGCCACACCGCTTGGGCGCACGGCGGCGCGGGTGCTGCAACTGGCCACAGTGCCGGTTTACATGGTGCCGTCGCTGCAGCGTCGACGCAGTGATGACGTGTGATTGGTGAAAACGATAAAAAGTTCTAGATTTATCTGTCTGACCTTTAATATAGTTATATACCGTCGCTGATACCGTGGCGTCTATCCGCTTTGAGGGACATATATGAAGCTTCAACAACTGCGCTACATCTGGGAAGTGGCGCACCACGACCTCAACGTTTCCGCTACCGCTCAAAGCCTTTACACCTCGCAACCCGGTATCAGCAAGCAGATCCGCCTGCTCGAAGACGAGCTGGGCGTCGAAGTGTTCGCGCGCAGCGGCAAGCACCTGACCCGAGTCACCCCGGCCGGTGAGCGCATCATCACCACCGCCGGCGAGATCCTGCGCAAAGTCGAAAGCATCAAGCAGATCGCCCAGGAATTCTCCAACGAGAAGAAAGGCACCCTGTCGATCGCCACCACCCACACCCAGGCGCGTTATGCCTTGCCGCCGGTGATCCGCGATTTCATCAAGCAATACCCCGATGTGGCCCTGCACATGCACCAGGGTTCGCCGATGCAGATCGCCGAGATGGCCGCTGACGGCACCGTCGATTTTGCCATCGCCACCGAAGCCCTCGAGCTGTTCGGCGACCTGGTGATGATGCCGTGCTACCGCTGGAACCGTTGCGTGGTCGTGCCCCAGGGCCACCCGTTGGCCAAGCTGCCGAAACTGACCCTCGAAGCCCTGGCTGAATACCCGATCGTCACTTACGTGTTCGGTTTTACCGGCCGTTCCAAGCTCGATGAAGCCTTCAGCCATCGCGGTCTCACGCCGAAAGTGGTGTTCACTGCCGCCGACGCCGACGTGATCAAGACTTACGTACGCCTGGGCCTGGGCGTGGGCATCGTCGCCAAGATGGCGGTCGACACCAACCTCGATAAAGACCTGGTGGTACTCGACGCCAGCGAATTGTTCGAGTCCAGCGTGACCAAGATCGGCTTCCGCCGTGGCACCTTCCTGCGGGGTTTCATGTGCGACTTCATCGAGAAGTTTGCGCCGCACCTGACCCGTGAAGTCATGGCCAAGGCCATCCAGTGCCATAACAAGCAGGAACTGGAAGAGCTGTTTGACGGGGTTGAATTGCCCGTCCACTGATATTGAATATTGCTGGTGTGGCGAGGGAGCTTGCTCCCGCTCGGGTGCGTAGCGCCCGCAAGTTTTTTGGGGCTGCTACGCACCCGAGCGGGAGCAAGCTCCCTCGCCACAGGAGTGGCTTATTTGGCCTCGGTAACCGTGAAGTGTTGCCGGGCGCCCGCCACCAGAATCTCCACCTCATCACCCTCGAACTTGCCCAGCAGGCTTTTGCCCAGGGGCGAGCGCGGGGTGATGACGGTCACCGGCTGGCCCACCACATCGACTTTCAAGCCGGCTGCATCCGGCGCCAGGAACAGCCACTGCTGGCGGCCGTTCTCGTCCTCCAGGCCCAGTAGCGTGCCGACCTCTATCCCGCGTTGATCATCGTAGGCGCGTAGTTGCAGGTTCTGGCACAACGCCAGCGCTTGTTTGATCTCTTCGACGCGTTTGGCCTGCCCGGCTGCGAGGTAGGAAGCTTCCAGCCCCAAGGTGTCGTATTTGTTCTCCGCGATGTTTTCTTCGTGGGTCGCGGTTTCGTAGGCGGTCTGCGCGGCACGCTGGGCGACGTCGAGGTCGACGCTGAGTTTTTCCAGGATCAACTGGTGAACGGCATGTTTATTCATGGGTGTGCTGGGTCATTCGCAAAATTGCAGGACATTCGCCTTGCTCTTTTCATTGGGCGCGTTCTGGTCTTGTTGCAGCCAGAACTGGCATTTGGGGTTGGACAGGTTGCGCGCATTGTTGCGCGCCTGGTCCAGGGTTTGTTGCTGTTCCTGCTTGCGCAGGTTCTCGGTGTACTGCTCGAACATACGGTTGGGCGGCTCCGGCGCCACAGCGGCCGGTTTGCCTATTTGTTGAACGGCTTGTTGAACCGCTTGAGCCACGGGGGCGAGGCTTTGCGGGAACAGGTAGCGCGAGGCCAGCCAGGCGGTCAGCACAATGGCGATAAACCCCAGCCACAGGCCAAAGGCCACGGAAGCACTGAGCTTGAACAGCGACAACGGACGTTCAGACATGTTGGCCTCCTGGCAGGCATTGACGGCGTGGCGGCGATTGTCGCACAGCCACTGTGCAGAATAATCGCGATCAAGCCTTCTGCATCGGCGCATTTATGCGGACAATCGAGCCTTTGAAGGTTGGAGCCCGGAATGAAAGCCCGCTGGGATATTTTTTGCAGCGTCGTCGACAACTACGGCGACATCGGCGTGACCTGGCGCCTGGCCCGGCAGTTGGTGGTGGAGCACGGGTGCGAAGTGCGCTTGTGGGTCGACGACCTGCGCGCCTTCGAGCGCATGTGCCCCGAAATCGATGTGCAACTCGATCAGCAATGGCAGGAGGGCGTTGAAGTGCGCTACTGGCCGGCTGACTGGCCGCAAACACCGTCAGCCGACGTGGTGATCGCCGCCTTCGCTTGCCAGTTGCCGCCCGATTATATGGAAGCCTTGGCCGCGTGCGAGCACACGCCGTTGTGGATGAACCTGGATTACCTCAGCGCCGAAGATTGGGTGGTGGGTTGCCACCGCCTGCCGTCGGTGAAGTTCAAGGGCGTGCAGAAGTACTTCTTCTTTCCGGGGTTTCGTCCGGGCACGGGCGGGCTTTTGCGTGAAAGCGGCTTGTTGGAACAGCGTCAGGCATTTCAGCAAGACGGCGCAGCGCAACAACAATTCCTACAGTCCATAGGCGTCGTTCCGGCAGCCGGTGCGCGGCTGATGTCGTTGTTTGCCTATGAAAATGCCGGGCTCGCCAGCTGGCTGGAGGTGTTGGCGACGGATGGGCATGCCACTCATCTGCTGGTGCCGGAAGGCCGCATCCTCGGCGACGTGCAGCGCTGGCTCGGTGTCGAGGCGCTGGCGGTGGGCGATGTGCATCAACGCGAGGCGCTGACCGTGCAGGTGCTGCCGTTCGTGCGCCAGGAGCAATATGACCGCCTGCTGTGGTGCTGCGACTTCAACGCCGTGCGCGGCGAAGACTCGTTCGTGCGTGCCCAATGGGCCGGGCGGCCGTTGCTGTGGCACATCTACCGCCAGGACGAAGACATCCACCTGGACAAGCTTGATGCCTTTCTAGCGCTGTACACCGCCGCCTTGTCGCCCGCCGCCAAGGTCGCTGTGGTGACCCTGTGGCAAGCCTGGAACGCTGATGGCGATATGGCTCAAGCGTGGAAAATGCTCATGGAACACTGGCCGGAGGTACACCTGCACGCGCAAACCTGGTGTCTGGAACAGGGCTTGCAGGCCGATCTTGCGACGGCGCTGGTACAGTTTTATGAAAGTTGGATATGATACGCCACCTTGAATTTTGTAAATCCCATCCAAATTTCGGATATATGCAATGAAAACTGGTAAAGAACTGAAACCCGGTATGGTCATCCGTATCGACAACGATCCATGGTTGGTTCAGAAAGCTGAGTTCACCAAGTCGGGCCGCAACAGCGCGATCATGAAGACCAAGCTGAAGAACCTGCTGACCGGTTACAAGACTGAAACCGTTTACAGCGCCGATGACAAACTGGACGACGTGATCCTCGACCGTAAAGAAGCGACACTGTCCTTCATCAGCGGCGACTCCTACACGTTCATGGATACCAGCGACTACACCATGTACGAGCTGAATGCTGAAGACATCGATGCTGTTCTGCCATTCGTGGAAGAAGGCATGACCGACGTCTGCGAGGCCGTCTTCTTCGAAGACCGCTTGGTTTCCGTAGAGCTGCCGACCACTATCGTGCGTCAAGTTGATTACACCGAAGGTTCCGCTCGCGGTGACACTTCGGGCAAGGTGATGAAGCCTGCCAAACTGAAAAACGGTACCGAACTGAGCGTTGCTGATTTCATCGAAATCGGTGACATGATCGAGATCGATACCCGTGAAGGTGGTTCTTACAAGGGCCGCGCTAAATAAGCGCTGCTTCGAACCAGATTCACAAAAAAACCCGACTTAGCGTCGGGTTTTTTTATGGGCGTCTATAAATCAAACGGTCACGTGCAGGCGCACATCGACGTTGCCACGGGTGGCGTTGGAGTACGGGCAGACCTGGTGCGCAGCGTCGACCAGGCTTTGCGCCTCGTCTTGTGCCAGGCCCGGCAAGCTGATGTGCAGGTCGATATCCAGACCGAAACCGCCGGGGATTTGACCGATGCCGACGTGGGCGGTGATCGAAGCGTCATCCGGGATTTTGCGTTTTGTCTGGCTGGCGACGAATTTCAGCGCGCCGATAAAGCAGGCCGAGTAGCCGGCGGCAAACAGTTGCTCCGGGTTGGTGGCCTGGCCGCCAGCGCCGCCCAGTTCTTTGGGCGTGGAGAGTTTGACGTCGAGGATGTTGTCGCTGGAAACAGCGCGACCATCACGGCCGCCAGTGGCGGTGGCTACTGCGGTATAGAGCGTTTGCATGGTGTCGTCCTCTTGGGTGTTTAGCGCTAAATGTTTGCGCGCTAAGTAGTTGGTGAGGCGAATATATAGCGCTAATATTTAGTGCGCAAGATAAATTTACAAAAATATTTGGCTTAACAAAAATCCAGTGTGGGAGCGGGCTTGCCCGCGATAGCGGTGAATCAGTTAGCACATCTGGCGACTGACACACCGCATTCGCGAGCAAGCCCGCTCCCACATTTTTATGCGATGTTGCCTTTAGACAGCACCCTGCAAATGACTACGCAACGCAATCAGATCCGCCTGCAGCTTGCGCAACTGCTCAAGCTGCATGCCGCTCGCCCCCAGAATGCACTGCGGAATCCCCATCGCCTTTTCCTGCAGGGCACGTCCCGCTTCGGTCAGTTCCACCACTACCACCCGTTCATCTTCGCGCTTGCGGGTGCGGCTGAGCAGGCCTTCGGCTTCCAGGCGCTTGAGCAATGGCGTGAGGGAGCCCGGGTCGGTGAGCAGGCGGTGGCTGATTTCGCCCACGGTCAAGCCGTCCTCTTCCCACAGCACCATCATGGCCAGGTATTGCGGGTAGGTCAGGCCGAGGGCCTGCAGCAGCGGCTTGTAGACTTTGGTCATCAGCAGCGACGTGGAGTGCAGGGCGAAACACAGCTGGTTGTCCAGCATCAGGTTTTCGCACGGGTTGGGATTTTTACTCATGGTGATGCCTTAAAAAGCGTGTCTGCCCTGGAATCTAGCGGGCAAACCTTTAATGCGCCAGATAATTCTGGCGCATCGGTCAGACCAAGCCGCTTTGCAGCGCCAGATCCCATGGCGGCACGGGGCTGAAACGCGATTTGAGGTATTCCAGCAGCAAGCGGCTGCGCGCATTGGGTTGCTGTTCCAGGCGCAACGCGTAGATGCCGGCGGTTTCCGGGCTGGGCAGTCCGTTTTCGCAAAACAGCGGCAGCAGCTCGCCGCGCACCAGGTATTCGCTGGCCAGCCACGTGGGCAGGTGGGCGATGCCCAGCCCGGCCAGGGCGCCAGACAGCAGGGCTTCGGCATTGTTGGCGCTCATGCGGATACGCCGCGGCCGGTAGAGGGTACGGCGCCCATCCAGTTCGAAGCGCCAGGCGAACATCGGCGCCAGGCCGTCCCAGTCCAGGCCATCGTGCTCGCTCAGCTCGCGTGGGTGGCTGGGCGTGCCATGGCTTTTGAGGTACGCCGGGCTCGCGCAGGCGATGCGCACAATGCTCGCCAGGGGCGTGGCCACCAGGCGCGTGTCAACGATATGCCCGGCGCGCAGCACCAGATCGACTTTGCCCAGGTGCGCACCCTGCATATCGACAAAGCTGTCGATCAAGTGCAGGTGCACATCGAGCCCAGGGTACACATTCAAAAAGTCGGCAATCACCGGCGCCAAGTGCCGTCGACCAAAAGCGGCGGGGGCGTCGACCCGGATCAAGCCTTCCGGCGCATGGCTCAGGGACACGGCTTCGGCGCGGGCCAGTTGCAATTCGCTGACGATCCGCCGGGCCCGCTCGGCGAAGGCCAGGCCCGCCGGCGTAGGCACCACCGCGTGGGTGCTGCGCTGGAACAGACGGCTGCCCACCGAGCTTTCCAGGCTGTCGATGCGCCGCGCCACCGCCGAGGGTGTCAGTGGATGGCGGCGCGCGGCGGCGGAAAAGCTGCCGGCCTCCAATACATCCAGAAACAGGCTCAGTTGCTCGGTCAGGGTGTTGGGGTTCATGGGCGTGTGCTTATGCGAGATTGGCACAGCCATTGTGCGTTGCTGTGCGTTTCCGCGCTAGAGCCGACTGCGTAGCATGCAAGGCCTGGGCATCTGGAGTGGTGAGCTGTGGTGGATTTGGCGATGTATCTGGTATTGGGCGCGGCGCTCGGCACGGTCGGCGGCCTGTTTGGCATTGGTGGCGGGCTGATAGCAATCCCGGTACTGGGCGTGTTGTTCGGTCTGGATCAACAAATTGCCCAAGGCACGGCCTTGGTGATGGTCGTGCCCAACGTGATGCTGGCGTTGTGGCGTTACCACCAGCGCAACCGGATTGAATTGCGCCACGCGTTGCCGCTGGGGGTCATGGGCTTCAGCTTTGCCTGGCTGGGTTCGATCTGGGCGGTGGGCCTGGACGCCGGGGCGATGCGCATCGGCTTCATCGCGTTCTTGCTGACGCTGGCGGCGTACAACCTGCTGCGCCTGTTTACCCGCAACGCGCCGCCAACCGCGCAAATGCGTTATTCCTGGCCATGGCTTGGCGTGCTGGGTGCCGCGTCCGGTTCCATGGGCGGCTTGTTCGGCGTGGGCGGCGCGGTGGTAGCCACGCCGGTGCTGACCAGTCTGTTCGGCACCACCCAAGTGGTTGCGCAAGGCCTGTCACTGGCCCTGGCATTGCCCAGCACCGGCGTGACGCTGGTCACCTACGCCTGGCACCATGAGGTGGACTGGATGATCGGCGTGCCGTTGGCGGTGGGCGGCCTGCTGAGCATCAGCTGGGGCGTGAAAGTCGCCCATGCACTGCCCGAGCGTGTGTTGCGCGGGCTGTTCTGCGCCTTCCTGGCGGTGTGTGCGGTGATGTTGACCTTTAAAGTCTGAAACCTTCGACGATGTAGTCCGCCAGGCATTCGGTGATCGGCGAGGTCATCGCCGGGTTGCGCAACAAGTGCAGGTTCATCGAGGGCAGTGGCGGGAAGCCTTCGTCACTGCTCAGGACTCGCAAGTCGTCGGTCACCAGGCTTTCCATGCACACCATCACGGCCAGGCCCGCGTTGACCACCGCCTGGATCGCCGCCACATTAGAGCTGTGGTAGGCCATGCGATAATCACGCCCGGCCGCATCCAGCGCTGCGCGGGTCCACTGGTAGTAGAGGCAGTCAGTACCGGAACCGGCCAGGGGCAGTGCCTCGTGCTCGTCCACGCAGAAGCACGGCGCCGCCGCCCACACCATGCGCTCGGTACGCAGCAACTCGCCGATTTCCTTGCCGGGCTCGCGGCTGATGACGGTCAGCGCCAAGTCTCTGCGCTGCATCAACACCGATGACGACTCACAGTGCATCTCGATCTGGATCAGCGGGTAGGCCTTGGAAAACTGTTTGAGAATGCCCGGTAGAAAACGCATCACGTAGTCATCCGGCGTACCGATGCGCACCAATCCCACCATATGCGGCTCGCGCAGGGTGTTGAACACTTCACTGTGCAGTTTCAGGATGCGCCGTGCGTAACCCAGTAATACCTCGCCTTCCGGCGTGAGCCTGACTTGTCGGCCATCACGCTCGAACAGCTTGCGTTGCAGCACGTCTTCTTCCAGCCGCTTCATCTGCATGCTCACTGCCGATTGCGTGCGGTTGACCAACTCGCCGGCGCGGGTAAAGCCGCCCTGGTCGGCAATGGCGACGAAGGTGCGCAGCACGTCGGTGTCGATGCTTGGGTAGCCGGACAATTGATCAATCTCCGAGATGTATTGCATAAGAAACATTCGTTGGATTGATCATAAGGCCAGGCACACACTTGCGCCATCCCCACTGGAGGGCGAGAAGATGAAAGGTCAGAAAGGTTTTGTGTTGCTGGGCAAACGCCCGTTTTCCGGGCTGTTGCGCACAGTCGCCCGTTGGCAGGCGCTGCATGAAGAGCGTCATACCCTGGCAAGCTTGAGCGATGAAGCGCTCAAGGACATCGGGCTAAATCGCGGCGATGTCGAGCAGGAGCGTCACCTGCATTTCTGGCAAGACCCGCTGCGAAAATGACCCAGGATGCAGTAGGGTGGTCGGCGAGCCCACACGGAGAGACCCATGCCCGCCGACCTGTCCTTTTCCCTCAAGCAAGCACGCCGCATGGCGCTGGCGGCCCAGGGTTTTTCCGGGCGCCAGGCGCCAGCATTGATCAAGGCTGCGCACCTCAACCGTTTGATTGAGCGGTTGGGTGTATTGCAGATCGATTCGGTCAACGCTGTAGTGCGTTCCCATTACCTGCCGCTGTTTTCGCGCCTGGGCCATTACTCCCCGTTGATCCTTGAACACGCTGCCTGGAGCCAGGGCCGGCGCCGCTCGTTGTTTGAGTATTGGGGCCACGAGGCCTCTTTGCTGCCCATGGCGCTGTACCCGTTGATGCGCTGGCGCATGGAGCGGGCGAAGTTGGGGCAGGGCATCTATTCGCAGATGGCGCGTTTTGGGCGTGAGCAGCAGGCCACCATTGAGCGCGTGCTGCACACCGTCGAGCAGCAGGGCGCACTGGGCGCGGGCAGCTTGTCGACCCGCGAGGAGCGTGCCGGACCTTGGTGGGATTGGAGTGAGGAAAAACACGCGCTGGAATGGCTGTTCGCTGCCGGTTTGGTCACCGTCGCGGGGCGGCGCGGTTTTGAGCGGCTTTATGATTTACCGGAACGGGTCATTCCCGCCGACATTCTTCAAGCGTCGGTGAGCGAAGCCGAAGCTCAGCGCGGCTTGCTGCTGCACAGCGCGACCGCATTGGGCGTCGCCACCGAAAAAGACCTGCGCGACTATTTCCGCCTGGGCCCCGCCGACAGCCGTGGCCGCCTGGCCGAGTTGGTCGAGGATGGGCAGTTGCAGCTGTGCCAGGTGCAAGGCTGGAAGCAGCCGGCGTACTGCCTGCCTGAACCCAAAGTGCCGCGCAAAGTGCCGGCAAGCGCCTTGCTCTCGCCGTTCGATTCATTGATCTGGGAGCGCAGCCGCACCGAGCGTTTGTTCGACTTCCGTTACCGGCTGGAGATCTACACCCCGCAACACAAACGGGTATATGGCTACTACGTACTGCCGTTTTTGCACAACGAACGGATCGCCGCCCGCGTTGACCTGCGCGCCGAGCGCGCCAATAGGCGCCTGGCGGTGCACGCGGTGCATGAGGAGGAGCCGGGGTTGGATGAGCAAGGGATGCAGGCGTTGGCCCTGAATCTGCGGCAGATGGCGGCCTGGCTGGGGTTGGAGCAGGTGCAGCTCAATTGCCAGCGGCCGAGTGCGGCGCGGCTTCGGGTGGCGATGTTGCAAACTTGAGTGGTCCAGGGCTTTTGTGGCGAGCGGGCTTGCCCCGCGTTGGGCTGCGAAGCAGCCCCATTACAAACACCTCGGTATATCTGGAAGAACAGGGTGGCTGGTTTTAGGGTGGCTTCGCCACCCAACGCGGGGCAAGCCCGCTCGCCACAACAAGCCCATCAAACCCATGAGTCAGCGTTTGACTTGCTTCAACGTCTCGGCAATCAGAAACGCCAATTCCAGCGACTGATCGGCATTCATCCGTGGGTCGCAATGGGTGTGATAACGGTCCGACAAACCATCTTCGGTAATCGGCCGCGCGCCGCCGATGCATTCGGTGACGTTCTGCCCGGTCATCTCGATATGAATCCCGCCGGCATAGCTGCCTTCGGCCTGGTGCACCTGGAAGAACTCCTTCACCTCGCCAAGAATCTGCGCAAAGTCGCGGGTCTTGTAGCCACTGCTGGCCTTGATGGTATTGCCGTGCATCGGGTCCGAACTCCACAGCACCTGCTTGCCCTCGCGCTGTACCGCACGAATCAGGTTGGGCAGGTGGTCGCCGACCTTGCCGGCGCCCATGCGCGCGATCAGGTTGAGGCGGCCTGGGTCGTTGTCCGGGTTGAGGATGTCGATCAGGCGGATCAGGTCCTCAGGCTTCATGCTCGGGCCGACCTTGACCCCGATCGGGTTGTTGACCCCACGCAGGAACTCGACGTGGGCGCCGTCCAACTGGCGGGTGCGGTCGCCGATCCAGAGCATATGGGCCGAGCAGTCGTAGTAGTCGTTGGTCAGGCTGTCGCGGCGCACGAAGGCCTGTTCATAGTTCAACAGCAGCGCTTCGTGGGCGGTGAAAAAACTGGTTTCGCGCAGTTGCGGCGAGCTGTCCATGCCGCAGGCGCGCATGAATGCCAGGGTTTCGTCGATGCGGTCGGCCAGTTGGCTGTACTTTTCGGCCAGCGCGGAGTTGGCGATAAAGTCCAGGTTCCACTTATGCACCTGGTGCAGGTCGGCAAACCCGCCCTGGGCAAACGCACGCAGCAAATTCAGGGTGGCAGTGGACTGGTGGTAAGACTGCAGCAGGCGGTCCGGGTCCGGCACGCGGCTTTTTTCGTCGAAGCCGATGCCGTTGACGATGTCGCCCCGGTAGGCGGGCAGGGTGACGCCGTCGATGGTTTCATCGTTGGCCGAGCGCGGCTTGGCGAACTGGCCGGCCATGCGCCCGACCTTGACCACCGGGCAACCGGCGGCGAAGGTCATCACAATCGCCATTTGCAACAGCACTTTGAAGGTGTCGCGGATTTTTGCCGCAGAAAACTCGGCAAAGCTCTCGGCGCAGTCGCCACCCTGCAACAGGAAGGCGCGGCCCTGGGTCACTTCGGCAAACTGGCGGCGCAATTCGCGGGCTTCCCCGGCAAACACCAGTGGCGGGTAGCTGGCCAGGCTTTGCTCCACTTGCAGCAAGTGCGCAGCGTCCGGGTACTGGGGTTGTTGCTGGATCGGCAGGGCGCGCCAGCTGTCGGGGCTCCAGGGTTGGCTCATCATGAACTCGATAGGTTGATTGACGGTCGGGCGCCAATGTTAGCAGCAATTAGTGCGTGACCTGTTGCCGCCGCTTGGCCGACAATCGCGCCTTTGCCGTGCGGTAAACCCATTAGGAGTAGTGATGAGCGAGGAGCGTGTCGAGCGCCTGCTGGCCGAAGTCCATGATGATTTCGGCATGATCCGTGTGCTCGAAGTGGCCGATTACCGTTTTCTCGAGTTTGGCGATGCCATCGAGCAAAGCTGCGTGTTTACCGCCGACCCGAGCTGGCTGGAGTACGACTACACCCGTGCGATGTTGATTGGCGCGTTGTGCCATGAGCAACCGGAGAGCGCGCTGTTCCTCGGCCTGGGCGCCGGCACGCTGACCCAGGCGTGCCTCAAGTTCCTGCCGCTGGAAGACGTCGAGGCCATTGAACTGCGCCCGGATGTGCCGCGCCTGGCCATCGAGTACCTGGGGCTGGATGACGACCCGCGCTTGTACATCCGCATTGGTGACGCGCTGCAATTGCTCGATACTGCCGAGTCGGCCGACCTGATCTTTGTCGACCTGTACACCGATGTCGGCCCAGGCGTCGGGCACCTGGCCTGGACCTTCCTGGAGAACTGCCAGAAAAAACTCAACCCCGGCGGCTGGCTGGTGATCAACCAGTGGGCGACCGATGACGGTAAACCATTGGGCGCGGCGTTGTTGCGCGGGTTGTATCACCGGCATTACTGGGAATTGCCGGTGAAGGAGGGCAATGTGATTTTGCTGGTGCCTTCGGAGCTGGATCAGGAACTGGATATGGGTGCCCTCACAGCGCGCGCCGAGGCGTTGGCGCCGCGGTTGGGGTATTCGTTGCAGGCGTTGATCAAGGCGATTCGGCCGGCGACTTAGTGGCCTGTTCTGACGCCATCGCGGGCAAGCCCGGCTCCCACATTCGACTGCATTCCAAAGGATGTATGCGTACAAATGTGGGAGCGGGCTTGCTCGCGAAGAGGCCATTCCTGTAGACAGCTATTCCAGGGTATTCAAATCCCCTTGAACACCCCCGGCCGCTTCTCAACCATGGCCCGCACGCCCTCTTTGGCATCCTCACTGTTCAACAATTTCTCCACCACCGCCTGCAACCCGGCTGCCGCCACGGCTTCACCTTCCATGCGCGCCTGACGCGCCGACATCAACGTTGCCTGCACGCCCAGCGGTGCCTGGCGGGCAATGCGGTTGGCCAACTCGATGGCGCGCGGCAGCAGGTCTTCACTGGCCATCACTTCCTGCACCAGCCCCAGGCGCAGCGCCTCATGGGCGTCGAATTCATCGCCGGTCAGCAGCCAGCGCATGGCGTTGCCCCAGCCGGCAATCTGATGAAAACGCAGGGTCGCGCCGCCGAACGGGAAGATCCCGCGCTGCACTTCCATCTGGGCAAAGCGCGTGTTGCTGGCACAGAGGTTGATATCCGCCGCCAGCATCAACTCGATGCCGATGGTCAGGCAGTAACCCTGGGCCGCGACGATCACCGGTTTATTGACGCGCGGGCCGGCAAACACGCCCCACGGATCGCAGCCGCCCAGGGGGGGTTGCCAGCCTCCCGACATCACGCTACTGACATTGGCCAGGTCCAGCCCGGCGGTAAAATGCTCGCCGTGGGCAAATACCACGGCCACCCGAGCGTCGTCGTTTCGATCAAATTCGCCATAGGCCAGGCTCAGCTCATTGAGCAGGTCCAGGTCAAAGGCGTTGCGCTTGGCCACTCGATCCAGCCCCAACAGCAGGACATGACCCTGTAATTCACGGCTGACGCGACTGCTGCTGGCTTGATTCATCGGGGGTGGCCTCGGGGGCTTGAGTAGGTTTTCAGACCCACGGGTCTTGATGCACAGGTGAACCGTTTAAGTGTTGTGACCAACAGGGCCGGGCCTTTGAAAAATAGACCTTGGTGCGGGTATACGCAAAGGCTGTGACGCAGCGCGGTATATCGGCACTTTCGGATAAAAAAAGCTCCCTTTTTCAGCTATTTCCGGTATAGTGCGCGCCGGCCTTTAACCGGGCCGCGTTTAGGTAGCGCAATTCCCCGAAGTCAGCTTCGGCTGCACGTCCGCACAGCGGACTCTCCCTTGACGAATCTTTTTCATTCATTCGTTTTCGCAAATCCCCGCCGACAAAGCAGCCAGGGCGACTCTTGAGTCTCAACACGGCATGCGCAGCTTTGGAGCATGGGTCTTTGCGGATGCACTTAGAGGCAGACCCATGACCCAGGAAACCGGCGGCTTCGCCGCTTTTAATCTTAACCCGAACATTCTTGCTGCCGTCATCGCGACCGGCTACGAAGAACCTTCGGCTATTCAGCAGCAATCGATCCCGATCATCATGGCCGGCCAAGACATGATTGGCCAGGCGCAAACCGGTACCGGTAAAACCGCCGCGTTCGCCCTGCCTATCCTGCACTGCATCGATCCTGCCAAGCGCGAGCCGCAAGCCCTGATCCTGGCGCCAACCCGTGAGTTGGCGCTGCAAGTAGCAACCGCTTTTGAAACCTACGCCAAGCAAATGCCAGGCGTAACCGTTGTGGCCGTTTACGGCGGCGCGCCTATGGGCCCACAACTGAAAGCAATCCGTAACGGCGCACAGATCGTTGTCGCCACCCCGGGCCGTCTGTGCGACCACCTGCGTCGTGACGAGAAAGTGCTGTCGACCGTGAACCACCTGGTTCTGGACGAAGCTGACGAAATGTTGAAGCTGGGCTTCATGGATGACCTGGAAGTCATCTTTAAAGCGCTGCCACCGACCCGTCAGACCGTCCTGTTCTCGGCCACTCTGCCACAGTCGATCCGTGCCATTGCCGAACGCCACCTGCGCGATCCGCAACACGTGAAGATCCAGACCAAGACTCAGACCGTTACCGCGATCGAACAGGCTCACCTGTTGGTTCACGCTGACCAGAAGACCTCGGCTGTATTGAGCCTGCTGGAAGTCGAAGACTTCGACGCCCTGATCATGTTCGTGCGCACCAAGCAAGCGACCCTGGACCTGGCCAGCGCCCTGGAAGCCAAAGGCTACAAAGCCGCTGCGCTGAACGGTGACATTGCCCAGAACCAACGTGAGCGCGTGATCGATTCCCTCAAGGATGGCCGTCTGGACATCGTTGTGGCGACCGACGTTGCCGCCCGTGGCCTCGACGTTCCACGTATCACCCACGTGTTCAACGTTGACATGCCTTACGATCCAGAGTCCTACGTTCACCGTATCGGCCGTACCGGCCGTGCGGGTCGCGAAGGTCGCGCACTGCTGCTGGTGACTCCACGTGAGCGCCGCATGCTGCAAGTGATCGAGCGTGTAACCGGTCAGAAAGTTGCCGAAGTCCGCCTGCCGGATGCCCAGGCCGTTCTCGATGCGCGCATCAAGAAACTGACCAACAGCCTGTCGCCGCTGGTGGCTGACGCTGAATCGACCCACGGCGACCTGCTGGACCGCCTGACTGCCGATATCGGTTGCACCCCACGTGCCCTGGCTGCAGCTCTGCTGCGCAAAGCCACCAACGGTCAGGCCCTGACCCTGGCAGCGATCGAGAAAGAACGCCCACTGGTACCGAACAACGCGCCACGCGGTGATCGTCCAGAGCGTACTGGCGACCGTCCGGACCGTGGTGATCGTGAGCGTCGCGCTCCGGTTCCATTGGCTGAAGGCCGTGCTCGTTGCCGTACCGCGCTGGGCGCGCGTGACGGTATCGCCGCCAAGAACCTGCTGGGCGCTATCCTCAATGAGGGTGGCCTGGCACGTGAAGCCATCGGTCGCATCCAGGTGCGTGACAGCTTCTCCCTGGTGGAGCTGCCGGAAGACGGTCTGGAAAAACTGCTGGCCAAGCTCAAAGACACTCGCGTTGCCGGTAAGCAGCTGAAGCTGCGTCGCTACCGCGAAGATTGATCCGCCTTTGGGCTGATTGATCGCACATAAAAAATCCCCGACTGGTTCGGGGATTTTTTTTGCCTGGCATTTCTTTCGAATCAGCACCCGATCAAATGTGGGAGCTGGCTTGCCTGCGATAGCATCAACTGTGTGCCACTGATAGACCGAGGTGTCTGCATCGCAGGCAAGCCAGCTCCCACTTTTAGATCTCCATCAGCCGAAACGATAGATGTCCATCCCCAGCGCGCCCAGGGTGAACCCCTGATGCGCCACACTGAAATCCCCTCCAGCGCCCCGTGCAAAGTACAACGGCAACAAGTGCTCATCGCTGGGATGGCTGCGCACGGCGTGTGGCGCCTGGCGGCGGTAGTCGTGCAGGGCCGCTTCATCGTTGGCGGCAAGTTTATCCACCACCCAATCACGAAAATCCCGTGCCCAGGGCTCGATGCTCCCGGGTCCGGCACGCCAGTTCAGCTCACCCAGGTTATGAGTGATGCTGCCGGAGCCAATCAACAGCACACCCTGTTCACGCAAGCTCGCCAGCGCATGCCCGACTCGGGTTTGCAGCGCCGGACCCATGCGGCTGGGCAGGGACACCTGCACCACCGGAATATCCGCCGCCGGGTACATCAGTGACAGCGGCACCCAGGTGCCGTGGTCGAAGGGGCGACGCGCATCGAGTTGCGTATCCAGGCCATCGGCTTGCAACAGCTCGACGATCTGCGCGGCCAGCTGCGGGTTGCCCGGTGCCGGGTACTGCACGGCAAACAGTTCGGCAGGGAAGCCACCGAAGTCGTGCCAGGTTTCTGGGGCGGCGCTGCCAGTGACGAGTAATTCGTGGCTTTCCCAATGCGCCGATACCACCACAATCGCCTTTGGCCTTGGCAGTTCGGCCGCCAAACGGTTCAGCGCCGGGCCACTGGCACCGGGTTGCAGAGCAAGCATGGGCGAGCCGTGTGAGATAAACAGGCTGGGGAGCATAAGTCGGTTCCAGAGGGTTAACATAGGCCCATCTTCAATCAGATCATTGATCTAAATCTAATATAAGTTTTAGCGCCTTTTGATCGAATTTTCAGGGTGATTTATGGAGCCTAAGTTTTGGCAAGAGCGCTGGGCGCGCAATCAGATTGGCTTTCACCAGCCTGACGTCAACCCTTACCTGCAACGGCATTGGCCGAAACTGGCACTGCCGGATGGCGCAAAAGTGCTGGTGCCGTTGTGTGGCAAGAGCCTGGATTTGATCTGGCTCGAAAGCCTTGGGTATCGCGTAATGGGCGTCGAACTGTCGGAGCAGGCGGTTGAAGCCTTCTTCAATGAGCAGTCGTTGACGCCGCATATCCGCCAGCAAGGCGCATTCAAGGTGTATGTGTCCGGCTTGATCGAGGTGTGGTGCGGCGACTTCTTCGCCATCGACGCCGAGGCGGTGAGCGATTGCACTGCACTCTATGACCGCGCGGCGTTGATCGCTCTGCCGCCGCTGATGCGGGCGCGATACGCGGAGCATCTGAATACGCTTGTGCGCCCTGGTTGCAAGGGGCTGCTGATCACCCTGGACTATGATCAGACGCAGAAGGCGGGACCGCCGTTTGGGGTGACTGACGAAGAAGTCAGGGTATTGCTGGGCTTGCGTTGGAGCCTGACTGTACTTGAAGAGCAAGACATCCTGGGCGAGAGCTGGAAGTTTGTGCAGGACGGCGTTACGCGGCTGGAGGAGCGTGTGTATCAACTGACTCTGCGTTGACTATTGCATCGCCATCGCGGGCAAGCCCGGCTCCCACATTGGAATGCGTTCACTGTGGGAGCCGGGCTTGCCCGCGATGGCGTTATCAGCACCCACAAAAAAGGGGCGATCAAATCGCCCCTTTCTGTGTCACTGCAAAGCCGTCACTGCTGAGCTATCAGCCCCGACGACGCAGCGCATCGATACGCTCCTCCAGCGGCGGGTGGCTCATGAAGAAGCGGGCAAAGCCTTGCTTGATGCCACCGTTGATGCCAAACGCGGTCAGGCTGTCGGGCATGTGCACCGGCAGGCCCTGTTCGGAGCGCAAGTGTTGCAGCGCTGCGATCATCGCCCCGGTGCCGGCCAGGCGGGCGCCGGCTTCGTCTGCGCGGAACTCGCGTCTGCGCGAGAACCACATGGTAATTGCACTGGCCAGGAAGCCCAGTACCACTTCGGCAAAGAGGGTCGCCACGAAGTAAGCGATACCGCGGCCTTCTTCGTTCTTGAAGATCACCTTGTCGACAAAGTTGCCGATGATCCGTGCGAAGAACATCACGAAGGTGTTCACCACGCCTTGTACCAGCGCCAGGGTGACCATGTCGCCATTGGCCACGTGGCCGATCTCGTGGGCCAGCACGGCCTTCACTTCATCGTAGGAGAAGCGTTCGAGCATGCCCTGGCTCACCGCAACGAGCGCGTCGTTCTTGTTCCAGCCGGTGGCGAAAGCGTTGGCTTCATAGGCGGGGAAGATCCCGACCTCAGGCATCTTGATGCCGGCCTCGCGGGACAGTTGCTCAACGGTTTGCAGCAACCATTGCTCATGCCGGGTGCGTGGCTGGGTGATGACCTGGGTGCTGGTGCTCATCTTCGCCATCCATTTGGAGATGAACAGCGAAAACAGCGAGCCGGCAAAACCAAAGACCGCACAGAAAACCAGCAGCTGATTGAGGTTCAGATCAACCCCGTTGGCCGCCATGAACCCGTTGAAGCCGAAAAGGCTCAGGGTGATGCTGGCAATCAGCACGACCGCCAGGTTAGTGGCCAAGAACAGCAGGATGCGCATCATGGTTGTAGAGTTCTCCTCATGCTTAATATGTCGCGTACTGCGGGGTATATAAGGTGCGGCCTGGGGTGATTCAACCGAGCGACTATTTCAAACTGTGTCCTACAGCATCAATGTAGAGCCCTGAAGGGAAATTCTGACCTGAAAAGTGACCGCTGATCACCACGCTCATGCCTTGGCGCCCTGTAATTACAAGGGCTGACCGGTCCGTGGTGTGCAGCGGCAAGCGAGGAGGGGAGGCAGGCTAGAGAAGTGTTGCCAGATACTCGCTGTACGACCAAATGGCGGTCGTACAGCGACTTTTACATTACTGGCGATAGGACTTGAGGAAGTTGCCGATGCGACCAATGGCCATATCCAGGTCATCCACACGCGGCAAGGTCACCACGCGGAAGTGATCCGGCCACGGCCAGTTGAACGCCGTTCCCTGCACCACCAGCAGCTTTTCCGACAGCAGCAGGTCGAGCACGAATTTCTCGTCGTTGAGAATCGGGCAGACTTTCGGGTCAATGCGCGGGAAGGCATACAGCGCGCCCATGGGTTTCACGCAGCTGACGCCCGGGATCGCGTTGAGCAGTTCCCAGGTGCGGTTGCGTTGTTCCAATAGACGGCCCTGGGGCAAGACCAGGTCGTTGATGCTCTGGTAGCCGCCGAGGGCGGTCTGGATCGCATGCTGGCTCGGCACGTTGGCGCACAGGCGCATATTGGCCAGCATGTCGATGCCTTCGATGTAGCTCTGGGCGTTGTGCTTGGGGCCCGAGATGGCGATCCAGCCGGAGCGGAAACCCGCCACCCGGTAAGACTTGGACAGGCCGTTGAAGGTCAGGCACAGCAGGTCCGGCGCGAGGGAGCCGGTGCAGATGTGCACGGCGTCGTCGTAGAGGATCTTGTCGTAGATCTCGTCGGAGAACACCACCAGATTGTGCTGGCGCGCCAGTTCGAGCATGCCCAGCAGTACTTCCTTGGAATACACGGCGCCGGTGGGGTTGTTCGGGTTGATGATTACCAGGGCCTTGGTGTTCGGGGTGATCTTGGCCTTGATGTCGGCCAGGTCCGGGAACCAGTCCGCGCCTTCATCGCACAGGTAGTGCACCGGGTGGCCGCCGGCCAGGGTCACGGCGGCGGTCCACAGCGGGTAGTCGGGCGCCGGCACCAGCACTTCATCGCCATTGTTGAGCAAGGCCTGCATGGACATTACGATCAGCTCGGACACGCCGTTGCCCAGGTAGATGTCTTCAATGCCGACACCTTCCACCTGCTTTTGCTGGTAGTACTGCATCACGGCTTTACGCGCGCTGAACAGGCCTTTGGAGTCGCTGTAGCCCTGGGCGGTCGGCAGGTTGCGGATCACGTCCTGGAGGATTTCGTCCGGCGCTTCGAAACCAAAGGGCGCCGGGTTGCCAATGTTCAGCTTGAGGATGCGATGGCCTTCCTCTTCCAGGCGTTTGGCGTGCTTGAGCACTGGGCCGCGAATGTCGTAGCAGACGTTGGCGAGCTTGTTCGATTTGCTGACCTGCATGGCGATGTGATCCTGAAAATGAACGATCCAGACGGCGTGGACACTACCGTACTGCGAAACCTACGGGGCCCGCACCCATAAATACGTTTGAATGCCGGTAGCGCGGGTGCCAGACTGGCGTTTTGAAGAGGCGCAATCATACGTGCCGCCTGATCCATGGAAAAGACACAGATCAGGGTTTTTCAGTTGCCGAGGTGTACCGATGGATAAGTTGCAGAAAACCGTTGAAGAATGGAAGGCGATGCTCGATCCGGAGCAGTACAACGTGTGCCGTCTCAAAGGCACCGAGCGACCTTTCAGCGGCAAATACAATGGCACCAAGACTGATGGCGTGTACCACTGCATTTGCTGCAATGAGCCGCTGTTCGATTCCACCACCAAGTTTGATTCCGGCTGCGGCTGGCCGAGCTTCTACGCACCGATTGCCGACAGCGCGATGATCGAGATCCGTGACGTCAGCCACGGCATGATCCGCACCGAAGTCACCTGCGCCAAGTGCGACGCGCACCTGGGGCATGTGTTCCCGGATGGCCCGCCGCCCACCGGCCTGCGTTACTGCATCAACTCGGTGTGCCTGGACCTGGTTCCACGCTAGGGCCGATAGCACTCTCCAATGTGGGAGCGGGCTTGCTCGCGAATGCGGTGTATCAGTCGATGTATCAGGAGACTGACACACTGCATTCACGAGCAAGCCCGCTCCCACATTCGTATCAGGTGTTATGTCGGTCAATTAAATTGCACACAATTGAATTGCCTACTATCTTTGCAGTTCTTTCCCCGTATCCGAGGCGCTGCCATGAGCGACAACCTGCTGAGCATCCCGTGCACCACCATCAAGGGTGAGCAAAAGACCTTGGCCGATTTTGCCGGCAAGGCCATTTTGGTGGTCAACACCGCCAGCAAATGTGGCTTCACCCCGCAGTACAAGGGCCTGGAGCAGGTGTGGCAGCAGTACAAGGACCAAGGTCTGGTGGTGCTGGGCTTTCCCTGCAATCAGTTCGGCAAACAGGAACCTGGCAACGAAGGGGCGATTGCCGAGTTCTGTGAGCTGAACTTCGGCGTCAGCTTCCCGCTGTTCAAGAAGATCGACGTGAATGGCAGCGACGCCCACCCGCTGTTCGTGCAACTGAAAAAACAAGCGCCGGGGCTGCTGGGCTCCCAACGCATCAAGTGGAACTTCACCAAGTTCCTGATCGGCCGTGATGGCAAGTTGGTCAAGCGTTTTGCCCCGACCACCAAGCCCGAAGCCCTGACCCAAGAGATCGAAGCCCTGCTCAAATGACCGACGTGCCCCGTGTGTCCCTGGCCCTGGACGACCAGCTGTGCTTCAAGCTCTATGCCGCGTCCCGCGCGGTGACGCGGGCTTACAAGCCGATGCTTGACCTGTTGGGCCTGACCTACCCGCAATATGTGGCGATGCTGGTGTTGTGGGAATGGCACGCCGCGACCCCGGCGCAACCCACGGTCAAAGCCCTGGGCGAGCGCCTGATGCTCGACTCGGGCACGCTGACGCCGCTGCTCAAGCGCCTGGAACAGTTAGCGTTGGTGCAGCGTCGGCGCAGCGCGCTGGATGAGCGCGAGGTGCACCTGAGCCTGAGCCCCGCGGGCGTGCAGTTGCGCGACCAGGCCCATGCCTTGAAAACCCGGCTGCTGTGCGACAGCGGTGTCGACCTGAACCAGGCCGACGTCTTGCGCAAGGGGCTGGACGAGTTGCTGGCGCAGATCAAAGGCTTGTCGAGTTCCGCACCCACAGGTCCAGCAGGGCCTTGAGCTCTTCGCGGCGAAACGGTTTGGCCAGGTAGTCATCCATTCCGGCCGCCCGGCAGCGCTCGCGCTCCTCCGCCAGGGCGTTGGCGGTCAGGGCGACAATAGGCAGGTCCGGCCAGCGTCCGCTGCGACGAATTTGCCGGCTGGCCTCGTAGCCGTCCATCACCGGCATATTGCAGTCCATCAACACCATGTCGAAGCGCTGTTCTTCCAGCAATTTGAGCGCTTCGCCGCCATGGGCCGCCACGATCACTTCGCAGCCGAGCTTGCTGAGCATGCCCTTGGCCACCAGTTGATTGACCGGGTTGTCCTCCACCAGCAGGATGCGCGCGCGATGTGCCAGGGGCGCGGCGTCCATCTGGACGGGGTCGAGGATCAGTTGCGCTTCGCTGCGCAGGTTGCGTTGCAGAATCTGGTACAGCGCATTGCGACTCAGCGGGCGTGCCTGTTGCTGCAGCGGCATCAGGGCCGCGACTTCTTCGCTGGGCATGAAGTTGCCATAGGCCGTCACCAGCAGGATCGGCGCGCTGATACCTGGGCGCAGGCGGAACAGGCACTCCGGGCAATCGGTAATCAGCAGGTCGGGGCGCAGCCCGGTCAAGTCATCGTCCTGGGAATAGCAGCGCAGCGCCAACCCCCAAGCCGGCAGCAAGGTGCCGAGCAATTCCGCCAGGCCACTGCCGGCGTTGGTGATGGCGATGACTTCGCCCGCGAGTGGCGCTTGGCGTGCGGCCGGCAAATGTGTGGGCAGCGGCAGGTCGGCGCAGAACTGGCTGCCAAAGCCGACTTCCGAGCTGATGCTCAAGCGGCCCTTCATCGCTTCACACAGGTTATGCGTCAACGCCAGCCCCAGCCCGGTGCCGCCGAACTGGCGCGTAATACCCGCACCTGCCTGGGTAAACGGCTGGAATATCTTCACCTGCGCTTCCTGGGCAATGCCGATGCCGGTGTCACAGACTTCGATTTTTACCCGGTCATCCTCGGCACTGAGGCGCACGTCCACGCGGCCGAAGCGGGTGAACTTCAAGGCATTGGACAGCAGGTTGCTGACGATTTGCCGTACCCGTGTCGGGTCGCCAATCACCTGCGCCGGAAACAGCGGGTCGATCAGGCAGGTCAACTCGACACTCGGCGCCGCGTTCTG
This sequence comes from Pseudomonas sp. W3I7, assembly GCF_030816095.1. NCBI lineage: Bacteria > Pseudomonadati > Pseudomonadota > Gammaproteobacteria > Pseudomonadales > Pseudomonadaceae > Pseudomonas > Pseudomonas sp. W3I7. Next base: position 4,338,896 of record NZ_JAUSXP010000001.1, on the reverse strand, counting down.
CGACAGCAGGTTGGCGGTGTCTTCCACCAATGAGCCGAGGTCGAACGGGATGCGTTCGAGCTCCAACTGGCCGGCGTCGAATTTCGACAGGTCGAGGATGTCGTTGAGCAGTTCCACCAGCACCTTGCCCGAATCGTGGGCGATGGACAGTTGCTGGCGTTGTTCGGCGTTCAGCGGGCTGTCCAGCGACAGCGCGATCATGCCCAGCAAACCATTGAGCGGCGTGCGGATCTCATGGCTCATATTGGCCAGGAACGCGGCGCGCGCCTGGGCCATGGCCAGGGCGGTCAATTTGGCGGCTTCGAGCTCATCGTTGGATTGGCTCAAGCGCTGGTTGCTGGCCTTGAGCTCCAGGGTGCGTGCCGAGACGATATCTTCCAGTTGGCCCAGGTACTCGGTGAGGCGGTCCTCGGCATGGCGCCGTTGCTGGATTTCGGTCTGCATGTTTTCGAATTGCTGGTTGGCGACGTTCACCAGCACGCCGATTTCATCGTTCTCGTGACCCGGCGGGCAATCCAGGCGGGCCTGCTTGCTGGTGCTCAGCGCACGGATGATGCGCACCAGCGGCTGGGTCAGCATCACGTAGAACAGGCCCAGCAGAATGCCTGTGAGCAGCAGGCTGCGGGCGAACCCGTTGAGCAGGGTGATCTCGGCACGGTGCAGGAAACGGCTGCCAAAGGCGTAGGTGTCGACGTCCAGGCGCAGCACGCCGAGGGAGTCGTTAGGCATGTGGCTGAGGAACAGTCGGTCTTCAAACAGGCGGTTGGCACCAAACAGGAAGTCACTGATGGGCCGGTACGCGCTTTCTTTGCGCGGCCGGTTCACGTCGGCCAGCACCACGCCATTGTTATCGACCAGTTGCGCGTGGGTGACGGCCGGCGAGTGCAACAGGCCCAGGGCCAGTTCCTGGGCGAGTTCGGCGTCAATGTTGTAGGCGATACGTGAAGCAGGGTTATGACTGATTTCGATCAGTGAGCGTATTTCACGGTTGATCGAGGCGTCTTCGCTGACATAATCAATGCCGATTTGGATCAGGCTGAGCAAGGTTCCCAAGACAAATCCGACTAGCACAGTCAATCGAGCTTGTTTATAAGACAAGCGGTGGGCGAACTTGATATCCATCGGGTGTTGAACCACTTCACGTTTCCCTTCGCCCGGCAAGCATAGCTGAACATCCACAGGCTATCGCTTGGCCGGCATGAATCGTTTTATACGCAGCCTCGTGGGGTCTGCCACAGGGTTGCCAATACGCCATCTTTTGCAAGAACTTGCCAGAGGAATAATCGTGGACTCTCGATTGAATGCTTTTCTTGAGCGGGCCGATGCGGTTCTGGCTCGCCTGGAACCGCTGTTACCAGCACCGCGTCAAGCCATCGACTGGAATAATTGCCTCGCCGCCCGTTGGCAGCGCGAAGGCCGCAGCGGCTTTTTGCTGCCGTTGGAAGTGAGCCTGGACATGCGCCTGTCCGACTTGATCGGCGTGGACAAGCAACGTGAGCAACTGGCTCGCAACACTCAGCAATTTCTTGATGGCCTGCCCGCCAACCATGCGTTGCTGTGGGGCTCGCGCGGCACCGGCAAATCCTCCATGGTGCGCGCCTTGCTGGCCCAGCATGCCAAGGCCGGTTTGCGCCTGATTGAAATCGAGCGCGACCACCTGGCTGACCTGCCGCGCGTGGTCGAGCAACTGCTCAAGCTGCCGCAGCGGTTCATCCTGTTCTGTGACGACCTGTCTTTCGAAGCGGGTGAGGGTGATTATCGCGTACTCAAGAGCGTGCTGGACGGCTCTCTTGAGCAAGCGCCGGAAAACGTGTTGCTGTATGCCACTTCCAACCGTCGTCACCTGGTGCCGGAAAACCAGAGCGACAATGACAATTGGAAGCGCGTGGACGGTGAGTTGCACCCCAGTGAGGCAGTGGAAGACAAGATTGCCTTGTCCGACCGTTTTGGCTTGTGGCTGTCGTTCTACCCGTTCAGCCAGGAACACTTCCTGGACGTGGTCGAACACTGGATCGGCGAACTGGCCAGCAAGGCCGGCTTGCAGTGGCAGCGTGATGAAGCCCTCGATATCCTGGCCGTGCGCTGGGCCACCGGGCGTGGCAACCGCAACGGCCGGTGCGCGTATCAATTCGCCCGTTACTGGGTGGGTCTTAAGTTGTTGGAGCGTCAACCATGATCGATTTACAACAGGCCGGCACCGGCCTGGACGGCTATGCCATGCTCTGCGCGCAGCTGGAATCGCTGCTCGCCGATGAGCGTGATTTTATCGCCAACAGTGCGCAGTTCTCGGCGTTCCTGTTCAACCAGTTGGACGACTTGAACTGGGCGGGCTTCTACCTCAACCGCCATGAAGAACTGGTACTTGGCCCGTTCCAGGGCCAGATCGCTTGCGTGCGTATCCCCTTCGGGCGTGGCGTCTGCGGCGCGGCGGCGGCATCGCGCCAAACCCAGCGGGTGGAAGATGTGCATGCGTTCCCGGGCCATATTGCCTGTGACAGCGCTTCCAACAGCGAACTGGTGGTGCCATTGGTCAAGGATGGCCTGCTGGTGGGTGTGCTGGATCTGGACAGCCCGTCGCTGGCCCGTTTCAGCGAGCAGGACCAGGCAGGCATCGAGCAGTTGGCGGCGATTTTCCTGCGGTTGACCGACTGCTGATCCAGCAGGAGAGGGCGGGTCGCCGTTATTGACTGCCCAGTTTATGGAGCTGCACTTGCAGCGTCCTCTCCAGTTCCAGCATGAGTTTTTCCAGGGCCTTGACCCCCACGTCCAGCGTGGGGCGCGCTTCGTTGCGGGCACAGGCCTGTTCCAGTGCTTCGCATTGCGCCGCCAATGCACTTGCCTGGACGATGCGCGCGGCGCCCTTGATCTTGTGGGCTTGCTCAATGATGGCCTGGGGCGCCGCTTGGCGGGCCATCAAGGCCACCAGGTCCTCGCGGTCCTGACGGCTGCTGCTCAACAGTTCCGCCAGCAAACGTCGGCTCAATTGCGGGTCGCCGCCGGTCAGTGCGTCCAGGCACTCAAGTTCCAGCGGCTGGCCGCTGGATTGCGGTTTGATCTGCGCCAGATGCTGCTCCAGTGCCGTGAGGCTGATGGGCTTGAACAGGCAGTCATTCATGCCCGCTTGCGCACAGCGAAGTTTTTCCTCGGGTTGGGCATTGGCGGTGAAACCGAGGATCACGCAGGGCAGCTGTTGCTCTCGCTGCTCGTATTCACGGATCGAACGGCTCAACTCATAGCCATTCATCACGGGCATGTTGCAGTCGGCAATCACCAGATCGAAGTGCTCCTGGCGCCAGGCCTGAAACCCGGCGGCGCCATGTTGGGCCGCCGTGAACTGGTGCCCCAGGTAACCCAATTGCTGGCACATCAGCAAACGGTTCGCCGGGTGGTCGTCCACCACCAGCACATTAAGCACCGCCGCGGCTGTCGGCGCCTGGGACTTGAGCTCGTCCAGCGCTTCAATGGGCTTGAGGCAGGTCATCCTCAGGCTGACCTGTACTTGAGTGCCCACCATGGGCACGCTGCTCAGGCTTAGTTGCCCGCCCATCATCTCGCACAGGCTGCGACAGATCACCAGCCCCAGGCCCGCTCCACTCCTGGCCAGGTGCCCGGAGTTGTCCGCCTGGGCAAAGGGTTCGAACAGGCGCAGTTGGTCGTCGCGGCTGATGCCGATGCCCGTGTCCTCGACCACCAGCTTCATCTGCACCTCGTGGGGCTGCTCGGTGGCTTGCACCTGCACCTTGATCTTCACTTGCCCACGCTCGGTGAACTTGATCGCGTTGCTGACCAGGTTGGACAGCACCTGCTTGAAGCGCAGCGGGTCGATCAGCACGGCGGTGTTATCGAGGTGGGTGTCGAATTCGAGCAACAGGCTGAGGGTTTTCTGGCGGGCCAGGCCGTCGAAGACGCGCACCACCGACTCGATCACTTCGCGCAGGTTCACGCGCTCGGGAGCCAGGCTCAGGCGGCCGGATTCGATGCGTGCGATGTCGAGGATATCGCCGATCAGCTCCAGCAGGTCCTTGGCCGAGTTGTAGGCAACTTCGATCGCCGGGCGGTCGAGATGGCCCTGATCGGCGCGCTTGAGGGTCAGCTCCAGCATCCCGATCACGGCATTCATCGGCGTGCGGATTTCATGGCTCATGGTGGCGAGGAAGGTGCTTTTGGCCCGGTTGGCCTCGTCGGCGCGTTCCTTGGCGGTGCGCAACTCGTCGAACAATTGGCGCCGGTCACTGATATCGATCCAGCCGCCGATGATGCCCTGCACTTCGCCGTCCGAGTCGCGATAGGGCAGGATCCAGTGGTAGATCGTGAGTTTTTTGCCGTGAATGTGCAGGGTGCGATCGAGGATCAGCGGAGTGCCTTCCACCACTACCCGTTGGTAGTCGGCATGGTACTGCGCGGCCTCAGGGGCCAGCGCCATGTCCATTTGCACCACACTCTTGCCGATCACCTCTTCGCGTTTGACCCCGAACACTTGCAGGTAGCTGTCATTGCAGGTCTGCAACAGGCCCTTGCGGTCGCGTACGTAGATCGGGTGCGGTGTTTCATTGACCAGTGCGCGCATGAACTCGAACTGGTCATTGAGGGCGCGCTCGGCCATTTTGCGATGCTTGATCTGGCGGCGCATGTAGGCGTTCCAGGTCAGGGAAATCAGCAGCAGCAACCCGGTGCCAACGATGATTTGCGCAATCAGTTGGTGGTAATTGCGCCAGTAGCTGTCGGAGGCCGGCGTGTAACCGCGCCAGCGGCTGTTGATCACGCCCATTTCGTCCGGGGCAATGCTCAGCAGCGCCTTGTCCAGGATTGAGCTCAGTTCAACGGCACCGCGTGGCGTGGCCAACGCGAAGGTCGCGGGCAGTGTGCCGATGCTGGCGCTGATCTGCAGTTTGTCCTGGAACACCTGGGAGGCGAGGAAATAGTTGGCGATGACCAACGAGTTCACCGCGCCGTCCACACTGCCTTGGGCCAGCATTTCCGAAGCCTTGAAGGTATCACTGACTTCCACCAGGCGAATCTGTGGGAAGTCCTCTTGCAAGGTTTTCTCCAGCGGGTTGCCCAGGGTGATTGCCAGGCGCTTGCCTGCCATCTGCTCCAGGTTTACGGCCGCGTCGGGTTCCTTGCGGGTCAGCAGGACGTAGGAGTTTTCCAGGTAAGGGCGGCTGAAGCTGAGCTGAGCCTCGCGTTCGGCGCTGGGGACGATGGCCCCGATGACATCGGCTTTACCCGTGGTGAGCTGCTCGATCATGGTGCTGACTTCGCGACTGCGCTGGATTTCAAAACGCAGGCCGGTGCGCAGGCGGATCAGTTCCAGCAGGTCGGCGGTAATACCGCGAAAGTTGCCGTCGGCATCGAAGAACGTCAACGGCGCGAACGTCTCATTGACCACGACTTTGACCACCGGGTGTTCTTTGAGCCAGCGCTCTTCACGCTGGGTCAGTTGCAGTTTCTTGTCGGTGAGCAGGATGTCGCTGCCGGCGCTCCAACGCTTGGCGATGCTGTCGCGCTCATTAATGGGGACGGCCGCCAGCACCGCATCGACGATGCTCAGTAGAACGTCCTGATCGTGGCGCAAGGCGAAGCTGAAGCCATAGGCTTCATGCTTGCCGAAGTTGGCCATGTGGATGTTTTTCAGGTAGCCCTTGTTGATCATGTAATGGGTGGAAATAGTGTCCCCCAGGAACACGTCCGCCTGATCGAAAGCCACGGCATTGAGCGCGTTCTGATAAGAGGGAAACGCGCGGATATCCGCCTGCGGGTACAACTTTTCCACTTCGCTCAACGGCAGGTAGTGATAGACAAGGCTCAAGCGCAGGCCAGCCAGGCCATCGCTCAAACTGCGGGTTTCACCTTCGCGGGTCACCAGTACGGGCTGGTCCACCGCATACGGCTGCGACAGCATGAGCTTGGGGTTGGCAGCCTCAAAGCCGTTGGAAGAGCCCAGCAGGTCGATCTCCCCGGTCTCAAGCGCATGGATCGCGGCGTCTCGTGTCGGATAGCGCAACACCTTGACGGGCAAGGCCATGGCTTTAGCCAGCAGCCCTGCGTAATCGGCGGTCAGGCCCTCATAGTCGCGACCGCTGGAGGTGAGGTCGAAGGGCGGATAGTCGGGTGCCGAGGTGCCCAGTACCAGCTCGCGTTTGTACAGTAGCCACTGGCGCTGGGCCTTATCCAGTTGAGTATCGAGTTGAACGGTACCCGCGCGGCTCAATAAGGTGAAGTGTTCCGGTCCGATTTGATGGGCTGCGGGCACGGTAGTGCTCAAGCACATGCCGGCCAATAATATAATCAGATAGTCCTTTATACGCCTGGGCATCCGCTTTCTCACACTAGCGCGTTTCGTTTTGCCATCTCGATAAGTTCTACCAAGGACTTGGCTTTAAGTTTTTGCATCAGCCTTTTTTTGTAAGTGCTTACTGTCTTGTTACTTAGAAACATACCTTTGGCGATTTCTTTGTTCGTACGACCTTGTGCGAAAAGTTGCAATACCATCAGTTCGCGGTCGTTCACGGCCTTGAACAGTTCAAGTTCCAGTGCGTCCTTGCTGTCGACGCCATTGGAATTGAGTGCCTGGCTGGGGAAGTAGTTGTAACCCGACAGCACCGCACGAATGGCGCTCAGCAATTCGCTCAGGTCGCCTTCCTTGCACACATAGCCGTCTGCACCCGAGCGCATGCAGCGCGTGGCAAACAACGTCGGGCTCTGGGCCGTGAGGATCAGGGTTTTCATCGAGGTGTTCATCGCGTTGAATCGGCAGAGCACTTCGAGGCCGTCGAGTTTGGGAATACTGATGTCCAGAATGATCAGGTCGGGCAGGCATTCGCGAACCATCTGTATTGCGTCACACCCGTTGTCCGTTTCGCCAACGATTTTATAACCCTCGTGTTCCAGCAACATGCGAATGGCCAGCCGGATAACCGGATGGTCATCAATGATAAAAACCGTGTTCATAATCATAGTCCATGCAAGTGCAAATAAAGCGGGCACATTAGCTCAGAAGATGAGGGAGGAGGATGAGCGTTGGGGGGAGTAGATATAAAACAGGAGAATTCCTACATAATAAAAGGTAACGACCTACCGATCGATAAGGCTTTGCGTCGTCGGATGTAAGCAATAGTTGAATCAGTCAGCCCTGGAGCGGTGTCAGGGATTCAACGAGGGTGTTGCCGCGATAATTGACCCGTGAACAGTGTTTATAGTCCTACATTTATATCGAGAGCAGTGGCGCAATCAATTCCGCCAGCGCCTCTTTATTCAGCGGCTTCAGTAAGTAACCCAGCAGTGGCAAACCGCGCTGCCGGGCCTGGAGTGTCAGGTTGGACAACTCTGTTGCCGGCAGGCTGCTCAATAAGATGGCGCCGGTGATGAAGTGTCCGCGATGGGCAATGTCTACCAGTTCCAGCCCAGGCAGGTCAGGCAGGCATTGATCGCACAGCATCAAGTCAAAGGGGCGGGTGGTGCAGGACATCGAGCGGATCGCCTGTTCGGCATTTTCCGCAAGGGTCAGTTGCTCGAAACCGAAGCTCTTGAGCAGGCACTGAGTGGCCAGGAGCTGAAAGGGATGATCCTCCACCAATAGGATTCGAAGACAGGGTATGGGCATAGAAGGCACATGGCTCAGTCAGAGGGGCGTGACGTAGGAATTGTGTGTCAGGTTCGCAAGAAGCCTGCGCGATTATTCCTCGAGCCGATGTGCGAATTCGATCAGGCCGCTCTGTTCCCGTCGTAGGTAAAGTCTGTACGAGACGCAGGCGGCGAGATCTAAGTTTTATTGTGGGCTGGAGCGCCCGGTCATCTCCCGTGCCATTTCGGTGGCGTAGCTGTCGGTCATGCCGGCGATAAAGTCGATCATGCGCAGAAACGAAGCGTGCAGCGACCAGGCTGGGTTCGGCGCACTGTTGCCCAGCAAGTCAAGGATGCGCCGGTTCTTGAACGACGGCGTGCGCCCGCCGTGCTGCTCCAGGGCGGCACCGCAAAAGGCGTTCAGCAGGATTTCCAGGGTGGTGTAGGCGCCGATTTCGTGCAGGGTCTTGCGCTTGTCCTGGAAGATTTTCTTGCGCGCCATGTCCTTGGCGTCCAGTACACAGCGCTTGGCCGGGCCGTGCATGTGTTCCACCAGGTCGCCTGGCAGCGTGCCGGCGAGCAAGGCGTCCTGCTGCTCGACGAAGGCGCGTGCGGCGGCATTGGTCAGGTGCTCGATGGCCTTGCCGCGCAAAATCGCCAGCTTGCGCCGACGTGAATCCTGCGGGCCCAGTTGCCGGTAGGTCTGGGGCAAATCGTCACCCACCAGGTCGAGCAGCAGCGACTCGACTTCGGCATAGTCGAGCAGCTCCATTTCCAGGCCGTCTTCGAGGTCGATCAAGGCGTAGCAGATATCGTCGGCCGCCTCCATCAGGTAGACCAGCGGATGACGCGCCCAGCGCTGCTCTTCCAATTGCGGCAGGCCGAGCTTGTGGGCAATCTGCTCAAGGATCGGCAGCTCACTCTGATAACAGCCGAACTTGTGCTTCTTGTAGCCCAATGAATCCGCGTGGCGGGCGGTCCAGGGGTACTTCAGGTAAGTGCCGAGGGTGGCGTAGGTCAGGCGTGTGCCGCCGTCGAACTGATGGTATTCCAGTTGGGTGAGCACCCGGAAACCTTGGGCGTTACCTTCGAAATTGAGGAAGTCATTGCGCTCGGCCGTGCTCATGTCATCCAGCCAGCCGCGTCCGGCCGCCTGCTGGAACCAGTGGCGAATGGCATCTTCACCCGAGTGCCCGAACGGCGGGTTGCCGATGTCATGGGCCAGGCAAGCCGATTGCACCACCATGCCCAGGTCGCTTGGCTCGCACCAGTCGGGCAGGGCGCTGCGCAGGGTTTCGCCGACGCGCATGCCAAGGGAGCGGCCGACGCAGCTGACTTCCAGGGAGTGGGTCAGGCGCGTATGGATATGGTCGTTACTGGACACCGGGTGCACCTGGGTCTTGCGGCCCAGGCGGCGGAACGCGCCGGAGAAAATAATCCGATCGTGGTCTTTGTGGAACGGGCTACGGCCGAGTTCTTCCGGGCTGTGCAGGGGTTTTCCAAGACGTTCGCGGGTAAGCAGGGTGGGCCAATCCAAGGCGGTTACTCTCCGTGCGGTGAATGACCCTCCCAGCTTCCCGGTTCGGCGCGGCATCGGCAAGCAAAAATCTACAGGCCGGCCGCATCGATATCGATTAACAGCAAGCGCTGACCGTTATCGAAGAACTGTCCGGCGGTGAGGCAATACTGGTTGGTGGTGGCATCGCGGTAGGTCGACGACAGGGTCAGGCGCCGCTCCTCCCAGCCTTCGGCGAGCAGGTAATAGAAATACGGCCGCCATGACCAGTTGTGGCCCAGGTAGCGGCTGTCGGCCTGCCAGGCATCCTGGCGCCACTCGAAGTTGGGCGTCAGCTGGGTGCCATGGCGGTCGCACTGGTAAAAGCGCAGCAGCCATGGAAAGTCGGGCAATTGGGGCAGTTGATCGAGCGGCGCGCGGGCCTGTGCCCAGCGTTGCAGGATGCTCATCAGTTCGGCCAATTGCACGCGCAACTGCATCACACGGCCACGCTCGGCGAGTTTGTGTTGCACATAAACCCTGCGCAGTTGGGCAAAGCGCGCGACGAACGCATCGGCCGCAAACCAGTCCAGTTGGGCCTGGGCAAACAGGTAGCCCTGCACATAACGTGCGCCGCACTCCAAGGCAAAACGCAGTTGTGCCTCGGTTTCCACGCCCTCGGCGATGATCCAGCAGCCGGTTTTTTCGGCCATTTGCGCCAGTGCCCGCACCACGTCACTGCTCGGCCCACCTTTAGCGGCTTCCTGGAACAGGCGCATGTCGAGCTTGAGAATATCCGGCTGCAGCGCCAGTACGCGGTCGAGTTGCGAATAGCCGGCGCCGAAATCATCGATGGCGATGCGTGCGCCGGCCTCTCGGTAGCGTGCCACCACCTCGGCCAGGCGCTGGATGTCGCCGCCCAGTTCGGTGATTTCAAACACAATGCGCCGCGGATCAACCTTGTGCGCCTGCAGTTGTTTCAGGCTGGGCAAGGCTTGGCCAGGGCGCAGGCGGTTGATCCAGCGGGGTGAGATATTCAGGCTCAGAAACCAGTCGACGGGTGCTTCATGCAGGCGGCTCAAGGCGTTTTCGCGGATCTGCCGGTCCAGGCGGCGCAGGGCTACGCCGGGTGTGCGCGGGTCGGCAAACAGCGGGCCCACCGACTGCAAGTGACCATCGGCCTGACGCAGGCGGCCCAGGGCTTCGACGCCGGCAATGCGCCCGGTGGCGGTATCGATGAAGGGTTGGAAGCAGGCGAGCGGTTGCCCGTCGATCACGGGGCCTCCTTAACAGAGCTGGCGAAAAAAGGCCCGGCCCTCAATGACGAGGGCCGGGCCGATTCTGTTTGCAAGAATGCAGCCAGCCAGCTTCAGCCTTTACGCTGCATGGCCAATTTGATCAGCGGGATCAAACCGGCACCCAGCCGCACCAGGCGCGTCAGGCTGCTGATGCCGCCGCCCTTGGCGCCCTTGCCGGTAAAAAAGCCCATCAAGGTCACCGCCGCCACGCCCCACAGCGGCGCGTGCTTGATGCCCAGGCTGTCTTGCCAGTTGTGGCGCATGTCGCGCATTTTGTTCAACGGCGCCATCAGTTGTTGGGACTCGTGACGGATCTCCTGGCGATGCATTTCCATGCGCAGGCGAATCAACGCCTTGCGCATTTCCCGGCGCGAGGTGTTTTGCGGGATTTCAGTCATGCTCATGGCAGCAGGCGCTCCCGATCATTGGCCAGCTCTTCGAGGGTGGCGTGGAAGGGCGTGGACTCATCGAACACCGCCGCTTTCAAACGCACCCCACAAAAGGCCGCAGCCAGGCTGTAGAACACGCAGAGGCAGATGATCCCGGTCAGGCGGTAACCGGTGTCCCACACCAGGATCATCACCAGCGTCGACAACCCCACCAGCAATAACAGGGCAAACACCAACGCCAAGCCTGCAAACAACAGCAGGCTCACGGTGCGGGCCTTCTGTTCCTGCAACTCGATGCCAAATAATTCGACGTGGCTGTGCAGCAAGCCCAGAACGGCTGCGCCCAGGCGTCGTGAAGTGGAACTTGTGCCCGTGGACGAGCCGGTTTCGCCGATAGACATGATAGTTAGCGCCTTGTAGCCAGCAGACCAATCAGGAAGCCCACGCCGGCGGCAATGCCCACCGACTGCCAAGGGTTGGCCTGCACGTAATCTTCCGTGGCCGTGACCGCCGCCTGGCCGCGTTCACGCAGGGAATCTTCGGTCAGTTGCAGGGTTTCACGGGCTTTGAGCAGGCTTTCGTGAATCTTGCTGCGCAGCTCATCGGCCTGGTCACCGGCGAGTACCGCGGTGTCGTCGAGCAACTTTTCGGTGTCGCTGACCAGGGTTTGGAAATCCGCCATCAGTATTTCTTGAGCAGTCTGAGCAGTTCTTCTGGCCATGGGTATCTCCGTGATTGGCTGATTCTGTATGTCTTGAGCGTGCGTGGTTTGTGTAGATGAGTTTTCGAGTCACCGACTTCGGTGAAGGTTCACTTCAATTGTCTGGTACAGCTTTTGCTTTGCCTTGGTGCGCAGGCCCTGGGGCTTGCGCCGAGTCAGGGCGGATCGAGGCCAATGCCTGGAAAAACCTTACCCTAAATCACACAAACTCGCGGAAAAACCCTGCGGCAACGGCCCGTTGTGTTGATCGCTGCGCTAAAGCGGTTCACGCCTCCTCAAGAGAGGCGGGACCGGTGGTGCCAATTTAGTGCGCGCAACCCTGGCTTGAACCGCTTTGGTGCTTTTTGCCTTGAATGCAGGCCTGCCAACCTCCATGGAAAATTTGCAAAGCGCAGTGGACACCCTCGTCCACAGCTCCAACACCCTGTTTATCCTGATTGGTGCGGTCATGGTCCTGGCCATGCACGCCGGCTTCGCGTTCCTGGAAGTCGGCACCGTGCGCCAGAAAAACCAGGTCAACGCCCTGTCGAAAATCCTCAGTGACTTCGCCATCTCGACCCTGGCTTATTTCTTTATAGGCTATTGGATCTCCTACGGTGTGAGCTTTATGCAGCCGGCCGCGGTAATCAGCGCCGATCACGGCTATGGCCTGGTGAAGTTCTTCTTTCTGTTGACCTTCGCCGCAGCGATCCCGGCGATCATTTCCGGCGGCATTGCCGAGCGCGCCAAATTCGCCCCGCAATTGTGTGCCACCGCGCTGATCGTGGCGTTTATCTACCCGTTTTTCGAAGGCATGGTGTGGAACGGCAATTTCGGCCTGCAAGCCTGGTTGCTCGCGCGCTTTGGCGCCAGCTTCCATGACTTTGCCGGCTCGGTGGTGGTGCACGCCATGGGCGGTTGGCTGGCGCTGGCGGCGGTGCTGCTGTTGGGCCCGCGCAATGGGCGCTACAGGGAAGGGCGGCTGGTCGCATTTGCGCCGTCGAGCATTCCGTTCCTGGCGTTGGGTTCGTGGATTCTGATCGTCGGCTGGTTCGGCTTCAACGTGATGAGCGCGCAAACCCTCAACGGCGTCAGCGGCCTCGTGGCGGTCAACTCACTGATGGCGATGGTCGGCGGCACGGTCGCGGCCTTGGTGATCGGCCGCAACGACCCAGGCTTCTTGCACAACGGCCCGCTGGCCGGGCTGGTGGCGATTTGCGCCGGTTCCGACCTGATGCACCCGGTGGGCGCGCTGGTCACCGGCGTGATCGCCGGTGGGCTGTTCGTGTGGTGCTTTATCGCCGCCCAGGATCGCTGGAAAATCGACGATGTGCTGGGTGTATGGCCGCTGCATGGCCTGTGTGGCGTGTGGGGCGGCATCGCCTGCGGCATCTTTGGCCAGACCGCACTCGGTGGCCTGGGCGGCGTCAGCCTGATCAGCCAGTTGATCGGCACAGCACTGGGCGTGGCCGTGGCGCTGGGCGGCGGCTTGCTGGTGTACGGCGTGATCAAGCGCGTGCACGGGCTACGCCTTAGCCAGGAGCAGGAGTATTACGGGGCGGATTTGTCGATTCACAAGATTGGTGCAGTCAGCCAGGATTGATCGGCTGCCTGGCAACCGGCTGGCCCGCTCGCCACAGTCGAGTGGGTGGGCTTAGAATGGATGCCTGTTTTTGATCGGGTCCATTCGCCATGCTGCCTGAATGCCAGTTGTTCGGCACCCTGGGTTGCCATCTTTGTGAGGTTGCCGAAGACGAAATCATGCCGCTCGTCGAACACGGTTTGCTGGTGGAGTTGGTGGATATCACCGACCCTGCCGATCTCACCGAAGTCTACGGGCTGCGCATCCCGGTGCTTCGGCGCCTGGATACCGGGGCGGAGCTGGACTGGCCGTTCGAGACCGAACAGGTGGTCAACTTTCTCAAATAGCGCAGGCCCGGTGGTTTGTCGACCACCAGGCTTTGGGTGTTCAAGCGCCTTAAGTGTTCTCCAGACCGCAGCGCTCATGCGCGATCAAGTCATCGTGGGTTTCGCGCCGCCGTATCAATCTGGCGTGTGCTCCCTCCACCAGCACTTCTGGTGGACGCCCTCGGGAGTTGTATTGGCTGGCCATGCTCATCCCATAAGCGCCACATGAGAAAATCGCCAATAAGCTTGCGTCTTCCAGGACGGGCAAAGGCCGACCTAATGCGAAGTGATCGCCGGTTTCACAAATGGGGCCAACAATGTCGATTTCTTCCAGAGGCGTGGCTCCCGCCATACGGACGCTCTCGCTCAATGCCGTCCAATGGCCGGAAAAGTCGCCAAATCGGGTTGGCCAGATGACGTGATTCGCGCCGTATAAAGTGGGGCGCAGCAGAACATTCATACCCGCATCAACAATCGCAATCTTGCGGTCCCAGCCTTGTTTGATGTACTCGACCGTGGTGAGTAAAACGCCCGCGTTCGCGCTGATCGAACGGCCCGGCTCAATGATGAAGCGCAGATCACGACGTTTCAGTTCTTGCAGACGCTCACAAATAAGCGCTCCCGTTTCAGTCAATGAACAGACGAGATTGCTTTCGTTGCCGTATTGCGCTGGAAAACCTCCGCCGATATTGATGAACTCAATCGAGCAGTCAGCGGCCTGAAGCCGGTTGACCATTGCTTCAATCTTGTCGATGGCACACAAGTAGGTGTGGGCCGACGGGATCGGGGACCCGAGATGAATATGAATGCCAACGACATCGACGCTCGCGTAACGCTTTGGGGCAAACAGTTCATAGGCGCGTTCAATCGGTATGCCAAATTTGGTCTGACGGCCGCCGGTGGCCGTTTTCTCATGGGTGCCGGCATCCGCCACATCCGGGTTGATCCGAATGGCCACCTTTACCCGCTTGCCGGCCGCCGACGCGACCGCATCCAGGCGCAGCAGCTCTGCCTCGGACTCCACATTAAAAAGGAACACGCCCACGTCAACGGCATAGCTGATTTCTTCACGGGATTTGCCGACACCCGCGAACACTATCTTGTCTGCGGTCACGCCTGCCATCAGTGCGCGGTAGAGTTCACCGCCACTGACCACGTCGAGGCCGGAACCTTGATCGACCAGCAGCTTGAGGACGCTGAGATTGCTGCAGCTTTTAACCGAGAAACAAATCAAAGGCGACAGTGCAGAAAATGCGTTTTGGAGTACGGCATAGTGATTTTTCAGCGACTGTGCCGAATAAAGATAAACAGGGCTGCCGTGCTGTTCGACAATGGCACGTACATCCACTTGTTCTGCATGTAAATGGCCGTTGATAAAATTAAAATGGTCCATCTTCCTACCTCGATTAACGCACTGACAACTTTCTCAGCGCAGACGATGCAAGTGTGCATGGCGAAAAAATAAAGAAAAAATATCAAAATGATGGCCATCTATTCATTTCTGATATGGTTCGACCCATTCAATTCAGTGCGTGGGTTTGCTCATGAATTTCAGTTTTCGCCATGTGGAAGTGTTCTGGGCGGTCATGACCACCGGCAGCGCAACCGCTGCCGCAGCGCTCCTGCATACTTCGCAGCCCACTATCAGCCGCGAGCTCAGTCGCTTTGAAACCTTGACTCAGTTGACGCTGTTCAAACGCGCAGGCGCAAAACTGATTCCCACCGAGCATGGCCTGATGCTCTTCGATGAAGTTCAGCGCAGCTATGTGGGCCTGGCGCGCGTCAAGAACGCTGCTGAGGCGATCCGTCACTTTCGCCAGGGGCAAATTTCGCTGACCTGCCAGCCGGCGTTTTCGAATGCCTTGCTGCCGCAGGTGTGCCAGGATTTTTGTAATAAATTCCCGGGTGTCAGCATTAATGTCACGCCGCAGGAGTCTCCCGCGCTGGAAGAGTCGCTGACGGCTCAGCGTTATCATTTGGGGCTCACCGAGACCCTTGAGACGCCACCTGGAACCTACAGCGAAACCTTGTTAAACCTTGATGTGGTGTGTGTCTTGCCGTCTCACCACGTGCTCAATGCAAAAGCGGTCCTCACACCAGAGGATTTCAATGGGCAAAATTTTGTTTACCTGGCGGCGGATGACCCTTACAGGATCAAAACCGACGCGATTTTTCACCAGGCGGGCATTGAAAGACGGCTGGTGGTGGAAACGCATAGCGCCAGTGCTGTGTGCGCGACCGTAAACCTGGGTGTCGGCGTTGCAATCGTCAATCCACTCACCGCCCTGGACTATGTGGGCAGAGGTTTGCAGATCCGGCGTTTTTCCCATTCGATTTCTTACTGTGTGAGTGTTGTGCGGCCGCTGCACCGTCCGGAATCGTCCAACGTCGTTCACTTTGTGGAGGTGCTGCGCAGCAATTGTCAGCGCATCAGTGCTCAGTTGCAGAACCTCTGAGCAGGCTCGCCGGGTGTGCTCTGCCCAGCTTGATCGCACAGGCGCGTTTTCGCGATGGCGAGTTTCCAAATATTACGTTACTGTATGTTTGTACAGCGATTGAATAGAGGGAACGCCCATGGTGAATGTTGAACAACTGAAAAGCAGCGTCAATCGCATGTCCGCCGACGTCGTGCGCGACGCGGTGAACGAGCTGCGCCTCGACGGCCTGGTCACGGAAGGCAAGACGCCGTTTAACAAAGTGCATTTCAATACCTGCTTTGCTGAAATCGAGGCGTTGTTCCAGCGTGCCGGTTACCACAAGCAGCTGGATGTGGTGGGTTATCAGGGCTTGTTGTACGCGCTTTATGATCCTGGCCGCTGGGAAGCGGTGGATGTGTTGCGTTGGCTCAAGGAGTTCACCGAGGCGGCCAGTGCTTCGCCAGTACTGCGGGCGCAATTGGCCAAGGCCTGAGATCCGCCCTAGGCTCAATCGCGTTCCATGCGGGATAATGGCAGCCGGTTTATTCAGGTTTAGAGCATTGCATGTCCACATCCGGTTTCTCTGCGTCCCAGCATCAAGCCAGCACCTTGTACCTGCCGCCCGGCCCCTGGGCGACGGTGCTCGATTGCCTGTGCGAGCACTTCCCGGCGATTGGCCGTGAGCAGTGGCTGGACCGCATCGCCCGTGGCCGGGTGCTCGACCTCCATGGCCAACCGATCAGCCAGGAACTGGCCTACAAGGAAGGGCTGTGCATTTACTATTTTCGCGAAGTGCCGAATGAGAAGGTGATCCCGGTTCAGGAAACCATCCTGTATGCCGATGAGCACTTGGTGGTGGCCGACAAGCCACACTTTCTGCCGGTGACCCCGGCCGGCGAATACGTCGAGCAAACCCTGTTGCGCCGCCTGATTCGTCGCCTGGACAACCCCGCGTTGGTGCCCTTGCATCGCATTGATCGGCACACGGCGGGGCTGGTGCTGTTCTCGGCCAACCCGCAAACCCGGTCGGCGTATCAGCAGCTGTTTCCCACGCGACGCATCGATAAATTCTACGAAGCCATTGCCCCGGCCTTACCCGACCTGACCTTTCCGCTGGTGCATAAAAGTCGCCTGGTCGATGGCCACCCGTTCTTTCGCATGCAGGAAGGGCCGGGCGCCAGCAACACCGAAACGGCGGTGGAAGTGCGCGAGAAAAATGGCGATCTGTGGCGCTACGGCCTGTTCCCCGTGACCGGCAAAAAGCACCAGCTGCGGGTACACATGACGGCGCTGGGGGCGAGTATCTGCAACGATCCGTTCTACCCCGACGTGCTCAAGGATGCCGAGGATGACTACGCCAACCCGCTCAAACTGCTGGCCCAGGGCGTGCGTTTTATCGACCCGGTGACCGGTGAACAACGCGACTTTCGCAGCCGCATCACCCTCGACTGGTAACCGCCAGAAACAACAAGGCCCGCACATGGCGGGCCTTGTGGGCAAACGCTTAAGACTTACAGGTCTTTAACGGTGCGAACCTGATCCTTGTTGATACGGGTCTGCTTGCCGTCAAGTTGTTCGAACTCGTAGAAGCCCGAAGCCTTGTCGTATTTAGGGGTGTCGACGGCCTGGATTTCGCGACCGTCATTCAGGGTGATCACTGTAGGCGAAGCGCAACCGGCGAGAGTGGCGAGGCCCAGTGCAAGCATGAGAGCGGCGATGGTCCGTTGAGTCATGAGTTTGTCTCCAAGAGAATTCTTTTAAATAGCTGACCTTGTGACGCGCATGGCGTCGACAAAGTTCCTTGTGCGAGGTTCATTCTGACACGCCAGACCCAGGGTGCAACAGCTCGGGTGTATTCAAGTTGGCCAGGCGTGGGTCATCGGCGGGGCATTCCAGGCCCACTGCGCCCAGCTGCAGGAAGATCTTGCGCGGGCTGCGCTCACCGGCGTCCCAGGCCTGTTGTACCGCGGTTTTGAGGTGGGTGGGGATGATACAGATCAAGGGTTCCCAGAACGCGCCATGGCGTACCATCACCGGCAGCTGCGGGTTGCGGCGTGCCGCCTCACACAAATCGCCCAACAGCCCTACGTCGATGTTGGGTACGTCACACGGCAGTATCAGCACATGCGCATGCTGCGCGGCGGCCAGGCCCGCGCGGATGCCCGCCAGCGGGCCGGGGAAGTCCGGGCTGTCGTCGCTCACCAACTGGTCGGCATACGGCGCGTACTGCTCATGGTTGCGGTTGCACGAAATGATCAGGTCATCGGTGAGTGGGCGCGTCAGGCGCTGCAAATGGGCAACCAACGGCTGGCCGTGCCAGGGCAGCAGGCCTTTGTCCTGGCCGCCCATGCGTTGGCCACGGCCACCGGCCAGCAGCAGGATCGAACAGGGCAGGGGCGAAGAATCAAGCGACATGGTGGTTCCGCTGCGGCAGGCAAATAGGGGCCTGTGATATAACATCGGGCTGTTTATTCGACAACCGGACCGAGCCATGAAAGCCAAGGCTGATGCGCCTTTCGTACCCCTCAATATCGCAGTGCTGACCGTCAGCGACACCCGCACCCTGGACACCGACACCTCCGGCCAGGTCTTCGTCGATCGCCTGACCGCCGCCGGCCACAACCTGGCCGAGCGTGTGCTGCTCAAGGACGACCTGTACAAAATCCGCGCCCAGGTCGCCCACTGGATCGCCGAAGATGTGGTGCAAGTGGTGCTGATCACCGGCGGCACCGGCTTCACCGGCCGCGACAGCACGCCCGAAGCCGTCAGTTGCCTGCTGGACAAGCAGGTCGATGGTTTTGGCGAGCTGTTCCGCCAGATCTCCGTGGCCGATATCGGCACCTCCACCGTGCAATCACGCGCGCTGGCCGGCCTGGCCAACGGCACGCTGGTCTGCTGCCTGCCGGGTTCGACCAACGCGGTGCGCACCGGTTGGGATGGCATCCTTGCCGAGCAACTGGATAACCGCCACCGCCCGTGCAACTTTGTGCCGCACCTGAAGCAGGCCGAACCCTGCGAATCCCGTGGGTAAGCCCTTGGATAAGCCTTTGCATAAGCCCGGCAAGACTGGCGCTCTGATGCCGGTGGAAGACGCGCTGCGCCAGCTGCTGGACATGGCCGACGCCACGCCGATCCGCGAGCCGCAAGTACTGCCCCTTGCCGATTGCGATGGCCGCGTGCTGGCGCAAGACCTGATCTCCACCCTCGACCTGCCGCCCTGGCCGAATAGCGCCATGGACGGTTACGCCCTGCGCCTGGCCGACTGGACCGGCGAGCCGCTGCCCGTGAGCCAGCGCATCTTCGCCGGCCAGGCGCCACAGCCACTCGCCGCCGGCACCTGCGCGCGCATCTTTACCGGCGCGCCGGTACCTGAAGGCGCCGATTGCGTGGAGATGCAGGAAAACGCCGTGGTCCACGCCGACGACCGCGTGAGCTTCACCGAGCGTTTGCGAGCCGGCCAGAACATCC
The DNA here is from genome assembly GCF_030816095.1 of Pseudomonas sp. W3I7. NCBI lineage: Bacteria > Pseudomonadati > Pseudomonadota > Gammaproteobacteria > Pseudomonadales > Pseudomonadaceae > Pseudomonas > Pseudomonas sp. W3I7. Next base: position 4,319,658 of record NZ_JAUSXP010000001.1, on the reverse strand, counting down.
GCCCCCAGGGCCAGGAAACCACGGTCGGCGAGTTGGTGTTAAACGCCGGCACTCGCCTGGGCCCGATTGAACTGGGCCTGGCGGCCTCCCTCGGGCATGATTGTTTAAGTGTGGTGCGCCGGGTGCGCGTGGCCGTGCTGTCCACCGGCGACGAACTGATCGAACCCGGCCTGCCGCTGGGGCCGGGGCAGATCTACAACAGCAACCGGCGTGTGTTGTGCAGCTGGCTTGTGCGCATGGGCTGTGAAGTGATCGATGCCGGGATTCTTCCGGATGATCTGGAAAAGACCCGCACACGCCTGGCAAGCCTGGGCAGTGTCGACCTGATCCTGTCCACCGGCGGCGTCTCGGTCGGCGAGGCGGATTTTCTCGGCATCGCCCTGCGCGAAGAGGGCGAACTGGCCCTGTGGAAACTAGCGATCAAGCCGGGCAAGCCGCTGACCTTCGGGCACTTTCGCGGTGTGCCGGTGATCGGCCTGCCCGGCAACCCGGCCTCGACGCTGGTGACTTTTGCACTGCTGGCCCGGCCTTATCTGCTACGCCGCCAAGGTGTGCAGGACGTGGCGCCGCTGCGTTTCGAAGTGCCGGTGGGGTTCGTATGGCCTCAGCCGGGCAATCGTCGCGAGTACCTGCGCGGGCGTCTCGAGCAGGGCCGGGCGATTATCTACCGCAACCAGAGCTCCGGCGTGCTGCGCAGCGCGGCGTGGGCCGAAGGGTTTGTGGAGGTGTTGGAGGGGACGACACTCGATATTGGCGACCGCGTCAATTTCATTCCGTTAAGTGAAGTCCTGAACTGACAATAGAGACCGACTGTGGGAGCTGGCTTGCCTGCGATGCAGACACCTCGGTACATCAGGTACACCGAGTTGATGCTATCGCAGGCAAGCCAGCTCCCACATTTGGATTTGCGTGTAGCTAGTAATCATCCCCACGCTCAGTCACATCCCGCTCCACCGGCTCGGCATTCGGGTCATAGCCCACCGGGAATTTGCCCTTGAGCGTCCACGCGAACGCAATAATCTCGGCCACCGTGCGGTACAACTCCTCCGGGATGCTGTCGCCCAACTCCATGCGCGCCAGCAGTTTCACCAGCTCGGCATTCTCATAGATCGGCACTTCATTTTCCCGCGCCAACTTCAAAATGGCTTCGGCCAAGGCATCGTCGCCCTTGGCCGTCAGGGTTGGCGCTTGCTGGCCGTCGTACTTGAGGGCAATCGCCTGGCGTGGCGGAAGGGAGTTTTTCATGCGGTTTCATCCACCCAGCGTTGCTCCAATCCGGTTCGTGGCCCGCGTGGCGGGGTGCCGAGGTGGCAGTCCAGGTCGCCGACATTGATACCCGAGGTCACCAGGCGCTCGCGCAAGCTGCCCAAATGGCTTTCGATCAGGCTGGCGGTGAACGGGCGCGAGGCCCACAGCTGACTGGACAATTTGCCCTGGGTCAGTTGCGCCTGCACCTGCAACGGGCCCAGCGGCTCCATGTCGAAGGCCAGCTCGACGCGCCAAAGCATTTGCTTGGGGTCTTTCTTGTCCTTGCGCTCCGGTTGGTCCTTGTCCGGCGGCGGCTCTTCACGCTGGAACTTGACCTGCAACGGCACAATGTCCTGCAAGGTGCGCATGGGGATTTCCAGCTGCCAGGTGGTTTGCAGCCGGCCATCGGCGGTGGTGCCGGTTTGCTCCAGGCTCGACAGCTGATGGCTTTGCAGCCGGGAAATCGCCCCGGCGGCCAGACGCAGCAGGTTTTCCAGGTCGCCTTCGCCTGCCAGTTTCGCCATCAGCCGGTCCGGCAGCGGAAAGCCCGCCGGGGCTTGTCGGGCGCCGATCTGGCCGAGTGTGCTGAGCGGGTTACGCACGAAATTGGGCAGTACCTGGGCCAGGGTATTGGCGGCGAGAATGGCATTCAGATTCGTCGCGGCGGGCAGGGTCGGCAGCAAATCGGCAACCAGGCGCAGCAGCGCGCCCTTCATGTCCAGAGGCGGAATCTGCGGATCTTGCCCGGCCAACAATTTGGCCTCAAGAAACACCCCGCTGTTTTGTACCAGCTGCGCCAGCACCTTGGGGTTGCTGACTTGCGCCAGGTCGGGCAGGGCATTGAGTAAACGCGCGGCGGCAGCGCGCAGGTCGCTGGAGGTGGTGTCGCCGGCAGGCAGGCTCTGCAGCGCGGTGAACAGCACATCCAGTGAGCCTTGGCGACTTTGCTGGGTCGACAGCTGTTGCGCCACGGCCAGTTGATCCTTCAGACCGCTTAGCGGCACGAAATTCAGGGTTTGCGCATTTTGCACCACGGCGCTGAGCAAGCTGCCGACCCGCAGCGGCTGCGGGCTTTCCAGGCTCAGCGTAGTGCCGGCCAGGGCGTTATTGAGCACGCTGACCAGTGAGCGATAAATCGCCGGTTGTGCGCTGCCTTGCGGCAGCATCTGAGTGGTCAGCACCTTGGCCTGCAACAGGGTGCCCACCGGCATTTGCGTGGTGTCGATGCGCGTCAGCGCGGCCACATTGGCGCTCAAGGCTTGCTGCAAAGTGATGCTCAGGTTGCCGGTCGGCGTCTGGCTCACCGCCACATTGCTGCCCAGGGGCAACGGCTGGGCACTGCTGGCCTGCACCAATGTCTGGCGGCCGCCGTCGAGGGTCAACTTGAGCAACAGCTGAAACGCGTCACCGCCTTGTTTAAGCGCAATCACCTCGGCGTTGGCGGTTTTCCCGGGGTCGATCAGGCCGGTCTGCGGCTCCAGCAGTTTCAACAACTCGCCGGTCGGCGGCAGCGGGGCAGGCCCGGGCGTCGGGGCTGGCGGCAGCGTAGGAAGGTTGATCTCACCGGTCATCGTGCGCGTCGTCTCTGGGGAAATTGCCCTCTTTAGAGTAGGGCATCACATGTATAATGCCGCCCGTCTGCAAAGAGAGCGGTAAAAACCTCACAACTATTTGATCCAGCTCTCTAAAATCGGTCGCCAAAGCCGTTATTGTGCATTTCTCTATAACGGCCGCTGCACCGCCGACTTGAACCGTAAAGGCCCGCGATCTTTTGACCAGCCCTCTTCTAGAAGCCGTAGCGCTTGCCTGTGAACGCGACCTGCGCCTGCTGTTCGAGCACCTCGAACTGCGGCTGGCGGGCGGCGACATGGTGCAGATCAGCGGCCCCAACGGCAGCGGCAAGACCAGTTTGCTGCGCCTGCTGGCCGGTTTGATGCAGCCGACGGCCGGTGAGGTTCGACTCAACGGCAAGCCCCTTAACGAGCAACGCACCGAGCTTGCGCGCAACCTGATCTGGATCGGCCACGCCGCTGGCATCAAGGACGTGCTCACGCCCGAAGAAAACCTCAGCTGGCTTAGCGCCCTGCATCATCCGGCGCCCCGCGATGCCATCTGGCAGGCACTGGCCGCGGTCGGCCTCAAGGGCTTCGAAGACGTGCCTTGCCACACTTTGTCCGCCGGCCAGCAGCGCCGCGTGGCGCTGGCGCGTTTGTATCTGCCAGGCCCGCCGCTGTGGATTCTCGACGAGCCTTTCACCGCTCTCGACAAGCAAGGCGTCGCCCAGCTTGAGGAACACTTGGCCCGGCACTGCGAGCAGGGCGGCCTGGTGCTGCTCACCACCCACCACACGCTGGCGCGCAGGCCCGCCGGTTACCGCGACCTGGATTTAGGGCGGTGGTCGGCATGAGTGTGTTCGCGCTGTTAGTCGCCCGTGAAGCCCGCCTGTTGTGCCGCCGCCCGGCCGAATTGGCCAACCCCTTGGTGTTCTTCGCCATCGTCATCGCGTTGTTCCCGCTGGCGGTCGGCCCGGAGACTAAACTGTTGCAAACCTTGTCCCCAGGATTGGTGTGGGTGGCCGCGCTTTTATCGGTGCTGCTCTCGCTGGACGGGCTGTTTCGCAGTGATTTCGAAGACGGTTCCCTCGAACAGTGGGTCCTTTCGTCGCACCCCTTGCCACTTCTGGTACTGGCCAAGGTGCTGGCACACTGGGTTTTTTCCGGCTTGGCGCTAGTATTGCTCTCGCCGCTGCTGGCGATGATGCTCGGCTTGCCCGTCGAGTGCCTGCCGGTGTTGCTCCTGTCCTTGTTACTCGGTACGCCGGTGCTCAGCCTGTTGGGGGCGGTGGGCGCAGCGTTGACCGTCGGTTTGAAGCGGGGTGGCCTGTTGCTGGCCCTGCTGATTCTGCCTTTGTACATCCCGGTGTTGATCCTGGGCAGCGGCGCCTTGCAGGCCGCGCTCATGGGCATGCCGGCGACCGGTTACCTGCTGTGGCTTGGCAGCCTGACCGCCCTGGCGGTAACCCTGACACCCTTTGCTATAGCGGCTGGCCTGAAGATCAGCGTCGGCGAATAATGAGGTCTGGTTAAGCGACATAATCAGCTCTTCAACATAAGAAAGACCCTGAGCTTTGCGCAATGACGCACAGCCACCGTGATGGAAACAGCAATGAACTGGACCTGGTTTCACAAGCTCGGCTCGCCCAAATGGTTTTACGGCATCAGCGGCAAGTTGCTGCCGTGGTTGAGCGTCGCCGCCATTTTGCTGATCGGCATCGGCCTGGTCTGGGGCCTGGCCTTCGCGCCGCCGGACTACCAGCAAGGCAACAGCTTTCGCATCATCTATATCCACGTGCCCGCCGCCATGCTGGCGCAGTCCTGCTACGTGATGCTGGCCGTGTGCGGCATCGTCGGCCTGGTGTGGAAGATGAAACTGGCCGACGTCGCCCTGCAATGCGCCGCGCCCATCGGCGCGTGGATGACCGCCGTGGCGCTGGTCACCGGCGCGATCTGGGGCAAACCCACCTGGGGTTCGTGGTGGGTGTGGGACGCGCGGCTCACCTCCATGCTGATCCTGCTGTTCCTGTACTTCGGCCTTATCGCCCTGGGCAATGCCATCAGCAACCGCGACAGCGCGGCCAAGGCCTGCGCGGTGCTGGCGATTGTCGGCGTGGTCAACATCCCGATCATCAAATACTCGGTGGAGTGGTGGAACACCCTGCACCAGGGCGCCACCTTCACCCTCACCGAGAAACCGGCGATGCCCGTGGAAATGTGGGCGCCGCTGCTGCTGATGGTGCTGGGGTTCTATTGCTTCTTCGGCGCCGTGCTGCTGATGCGCATGCGCCTCGAAGTGCTCAAGCGTGAAGCCCGCACCAGCTGGGCCAAGGCCCACGTGCAAAACAGCCTGGGAGCCCGTGCATGAACTTCAACTCGTTCAGTGAATTTCTCGCCATGGGCCATCACGGCCTGTATGTCTGGACGGCCTATGGCATCTGCCTGGCGGTGCTGGCCCTCAACGTCGCCGCGCCGATCCTGGCCCGCAAGCGTTACCTGCAACAAGAGGCGCGTCGTTTGCGCCGGGAGACCGATAAGTGAATCCGCTGCGTAGAAAGCGTCTGTTGATCATCCTCGCCATCATGGCCGGCGTCGGCATTGCCGTGACCCTGGCCCTGAGCGCCTTGCAGCAGAACATCAACCTGTTCTACACCCCGACCCAAATCGCCAATGGCGAAGCGCCAGTCGACACGCGCATCCGCGCCGGCGGCATGGTCGAGAAGGGCTCCTTGAAGCGTTCCGGCGATTCCCTCGACGTGACCTTTGTGGTCACCGACTTCAACAAAGCCGTGACCATCACTTATCGCGGCATCCTCCCGGACCTGTTCCGTGAAGGCCAGGGCATCGTCGCCCTGGGCAAGCTCAACGCCGACGGCGTGGTGGTGGCCGATGAAGTACTCGCCAAACACGATGAGAAGTACATGCCGCCCGAGGTCACCAAAGCCCTCAAGGACAGCGGCCAATCGGCCCCTGGCTCAAATGCACAGCCTGCCAAGGAGGGCTAAGCCATGACGTCCGCACTGTTTATTCCGGAGCTGGGCCAGTTGGCGATGATCCTCGCCCTGTGTTTTGCCATCGTCCAGGCCGTGGTGCCGTTGCTCGGCGCCTGGCGCGGCGACCGCCTGTGGATGAGCCTGGCGCAGCCGGCTGCCTGGGGCCAGTTCGCGTTCCTGGTGTTCGCATTCGGCTGCCTGACCTACGCCTTTATGACCGACGACTTTTCTGTCGCCTACGTGGCCAATAACTCCAACAGCGCCTTGCCGTGGTACTACAAGTTCAGCGCCGTGTGGGGCGCCCACGAAGGTTCGTTGCTGCTGTGGGCCTTGATCCTCGGCGGCTGGACCTTTGCCGTGTCGGTGTTCTCGCGCCAACTGCCGCAAGTCATGCTGGCCCGCGTGCTGGCGGTGATGGGCATGATCAGCATCGGCTTCCTGCTGTTTTTGATCATGACCTCCAACCCGTTCACGCGCATCCTGCCGCAGATCCCGGCGAACGGGCATGACCTCAACCCGTTGCTGCAAGACATTGGCCTGATCGTGCACCCGCCGATGCTCTACATGGGCTACGTCGGTTTTTCCGTGGCCTTTGCGTTCGCCATCGCCGCCTTGCTCGGCGGGCGCCTCGATGCAGCCTGGGCGCGCTGGTCGCGGCCGTGGACCATCGTCGCCTGGGCGTTCCTTGGTATCGGTATCACCCTCGGTTCGTGGTGGGCTTACTACGAACTTGGCTGGGGCGGCTGGTGGTTCTGGGACCCAGTAGAAAATGCGTCCTTCATGCCTTGGTTGGTCGGCACCGCCTTGATTCACTCGCTGGCGGTCACCGAAAAACGCGGCGTGTTCAAAAGCTGGACAGTGTTGCTGGCTATCGCGGCGTTTTCCCTCAGCCTGCTGGGTACTTTCCTGGTGCGTTCGGGCGTGCTCACGTCGGTGCATGCCTTTGCGTCCGACCCGGAGCGCGGCGTATTCATCCTGATCTTCCTGCTGTTTGTGGTCGGTGGCTCGCTCACCCTGTTTGCGTTGCGTGCGCCGGTGGTCAAGAGCCAGGTCGGCTTTAACCTGTGGTCGCGCGAAACCCTGCTGCTGGGCAATAACCTGGTGCTGGTGGTGGCCGCCTCGATGATCCTGCTTGGCACCTTGTACCCCTTGGTGCTCGACGCTTTGAGCGGCGCCAAGCTGTCCGTCGGCCCGCCGTACTTCAACGCGTTGTTTATCCCGTTGATGGGCCTGTTGATGGTGGTCATGGCCGTTGGTGTGCTGGTGCGCTGGAAAGACACACCGGTGAAATGGCTGGCGGGCATGCTGATGCCGGTGCTGCTGGGCAGTGTGGCTTTGGCGGTGTTCGCTGGTTTCGCTTATGGCGACTTCAACTGGGCGGTGCTGGCCACCTTCCTGCTGGCTGCCTGGGTATTGCTGGCCGGCGTGCGCGACATCTTCGACAAGACCCGCCACAAAGGCCTGATCAAAGGTCTGCCAACATTGACCCGCAGTTACTGGGGCATGCAGGTCGCCCACATCGGCATCGCCGTGTGCGCCCTCGGCGTGGTGCTGTCCAGCCAGAACAGCGCCGAGCGCGACCTGCGCCTGGCGCCGGGTGAGTCCATGGACCTGGCCGGTTACCACTTTATCTTCGAAGGCGCCAAGCACTTTGAAGGCCCGAACTTCACGTCCGACAAAGGTACTGTGCGGGTGGTGCGCAACGGCAAGGAAGTGGCGGTGCTGCACCCGGAAAAACGCCTGTACACCGTGCAAAGCTCGATGATGACCGAAGCCGGTATCGACGCCGGTTTCACCCGCGACCTGTATGTGGCGCTGGGTGAACCCTTGGGCGACGGCGCCTGGGCAGTACGCGTGCATGTGAAACCGTTCGTACGCTGGATCTGGTTCGGCGGCCTGCTCACCGGTTTCGGCGGGTTGCTGGCCGCGCTGGATCGGCGTTATCGGGTCAAGGTCAAAAGCCGCGTGCGTGAAGCCCTCGGCCTGCAAGGAGCGGCGGCATGAAGCGTTGGTTGATGGTGTTGCCGCTGGCGGCCTTTCTGGTGATGGCCGTGTTTTTGTATCGTGGCTTGTACCTGGACCCGGCCGAGTTGCCTTCGGCGATGATCGGCAAACCCTTCCCGGCGTTCAGCCTGCCGACGGTGCAGGGCGATAAAACCCTGACCCAGGCCGACCTGCTGGGCAAACCGGCGCTGGTCAACGTGTGGGGCACCTGGTGCATCTCCTGCCGCGTTGAACACCCGGTGCTGAACAAACTGGCCGAGCAGGGCGTGGTGATCTACGGCATCAACTACAAGGACGACAATGCGGCGGCCTTGAAGTGGCTGGCCGAGTTCCACAACCCTTATCAGCTGGATATCCGCGATGAGGACGGCAACCTGGGCCTCAACCTCGGTGTGTACGGCGCCCCGGAAACCTTCTTTATCGATGCCAAGGGCGTGATCCGCGACAAGTATGTCGGCGTGATCGACGAAGTGGTCTGGCGCGAGCAACTGGCGGCCAAGTACCAGGCACTGGTCGATGAGGCCAAGCCATGAAGCGTCTGTTAGCCGCTGCTGTGTTGGCACTTGGACTGGTTGGCGTTGCCCATGCGGCCATCGACACCTACGAATTCGCCAAGGACGGTGACCGCGAGCGTTTCCGCGAACTGACCAAGGAACTGCGCTGCCCCAAATGCCAGAACCAGGACATCGCCGACTCCAACGCCCCGATCGCCGCTGACCTGCGCAAAGAGATCTTCCGCATGCTGGGGGAGGGCAAGGACAACCAGCAGATCATCGACTTCATGGTCGACCGCTACGGCGATTTCGTGCGTTACAAACCGGCCCTCACCGGCAAGACCGCGCTGCTCTGGTTCGGCCCTGCCGGGCTGTTGCTGGCCGGTGTAGTGGTGATGGCCGTGATCGTGCGCCGCCGCCGCGCCGCGCCTACTGATGGTTCCGATGCGCTGTCTCCCGATGAGCGCAAACGCCTCGACCAATTGCTGGACACCAAGACTGATGATTGATTTTTGGCTCGCAGCAGGGTTGCTGCTCCTGATTGCCCTGAGTTTCCTGTTGATCCCTGTACTGCGCGGCCGCCGTGCCCAGCGTGAAGAGGATCGCACCGCGCTGAACGTGGCGCTCTACCAAGAACGTGTGGCCGAGCTGCAAGTGCAGCAGGACGAAGGTGTACTGAATGCCGCGCAACTCGACACCGGCCGTGCCGAGGCTGCGCGCGAGTTGCTGGCTGATACTGAAGGTGTGGAAAAGCCGCGTGAATCGCGCCTGGGCAAACCACTGCCGTTATTGGCGGCGTTTCTCGTGCCGGTCCTGGGCGTTGCGCTGTACCTGCATTACGGGGCGAGCGACAAGGTCGAACTGACCCGCGAATTCTCCCAGCCGCCGGTGTCGATGCAAGACATGACCCGCCGCCTGGAGCGCGCCGCCGCCGCCCAGCCGGACTCGGCGGAGGGCTTGTACTTCCTCGGCCGCGCCTACATGGCTCAGGACCGTTCGGCCGATGCCGCCAAGATCTTCGAACGCACCGTCGCACTCGCCGGTCGCCAGCCCGAACTGCTCGGCCAGTGGGCGCAGGCGCAGTACTTTGCCGACAACAAACAATGGTCGCCCAAGGTGCAGGCGCTGACCGATGAAGCCTTGAAGCTCGACCCCAAGGAAGTCACCAGCCTCGGCCTGTTGGGTATCGCCGCCTTTGAAGGCCAGCGTTATCAGGAAGCCATCGACTACTGGAACCGCCTGTTGGCCCAGTTGCCACCGGAAGACAACTCCCGTGTCGCGCTGCAAGGTGGTATCGACCGCGCGGCCGAGAAGCTCAAGGAAAGCGGTGGCACCGTTGCGGCAAAAACCGTGATGAAAGTGCGCGTGGACCTGGCCCCCGAGGTGAAGGCCAAAGCCCTGCCTACAGACAGCGTGTTTATCTTCGCCCGTGCGGTAAACGGCCCACCGGCGCCGTTGGCGGCCAAGCGTGTCACCGTGGCTGAACTGCCGGTCACCGTCGAACTGGGCGATGCGGACGCAATGATGCCGCAGTTGAAACTGTCGAACTTCCCCGAAGTCCAACTGGTTGCGCGCATATCCCGGGCCGGTCAGCCGACCACTGGCGAGTGGATCGGCCGCAGCCAACCCTTGGCCAGCACCACCACTGCGCTGCAGCAGCTGACCATCGACACTCCGGACAAATAATTCGAGGAAACGCCTATGACCGCATTTGCACGCATCACCTTGCTCAGCCTGGTACTCGGCTTGAGCGCTTGTGCGGTCCACCGGCCTCCCGCGCCCACCGGCCCGACCATCCCGCCGTCGGGGCCTGCAACCCAGCCGGGCACCAAGCCGTCCGGCCCGGTAACGCCGCCGCCGAAACCTGTGCCAAGCAAATCGCCGACCTTCGCCCCGCCGCCTGGGGCTGCCAGCCACTGGGACGGCAAGATGCAGGTGTACGTGCTGGACGAACAGCCCGACACCTTCTACCGCCAGCGCACCTACTACCGCTGGAGCAACGGCTGGAGCCGCTCCATCAGCCCGAATGGGCCGTGGGAAGACACCGATGTGCACGGCGTGCCGCCGGGGTTGAGCAAGCAGTACGCGCAATGACAAAAGGCGACCTTTGAAAGGTCGCCTTCTTTATTCCCGACTTGAAACGCAATCCCCTGTGGGAGCTGGCTTGCCTGCGATAGCGGTGTGTCAGCGACCCATCTGCCAAATGACCCACCGCCATCGCAGGCAAGCCAGCTCCCACAGGGGTTCACCGCGCTATCAAGCGACGGGACACTCCCGATTCAGCGCTTGATCCACCAACAACTGCGCAATCTCAACCATCTGCACCACCGCCAGCACCTGTTTGCGGCTTGAGCCGTCCAAATGCTCGGCACAGTCGTAGGCACACACCGTCGCCGATTCCAGCATCTCGCTGGCATTGCTCAAGGCAACTTCGGTACTGAGGCCGGGGCGGACGGTGAAGATGAGGTTGGGTGGGGATTGTGGAGTGTCATCCGAAGTGGATGGCGGAGGGTTAGGCGTGAGTTTTTTCATGGTGAAGCTCCTATGAATGAGCACCTCCATCTCGCTACCACACGATGTAAGGAGGCGACTGTACACGGGGTGGTAGACCGGTCATAGAAACCCGGCAGGCCGAAGCCTCCCATGCACAGCCGCCACAAAGCAGCCCGCACAAAAAAACGCCCGTAAGCGTTTTGGGGATCTATGAAAGAACCGGGCTACCACACCCGTTCGCTGATTTTGCAGCGACCCGCGAAGGTTAGCGGCGAGGTTGCTCGGACGCAACCTGAAAGATGTGTAGGGCAGGTCCCACAACTGCCCCCCCCCACCCTGTGGCGAGGGAGCTTGCTCCCGCTGGACTGCGCAGCAGTCCCAACCCAGCCACCTTCGATCCACCTGACACACCGCGCCCGTCGTTTTTTGGGGCCGCTTCGCAGCCCAGCGGGAGCAAGCTCCCTCGCCACAGGGGATTGCGGTGGCTTGGCAACCTTTCACAAAACCTTCATCAATCCGCCCCCGTGCAGTCATGTGCAAGTAATAGCACTGACACCTCCCGCGCCTACTGTCGTTTGAACTCAACCGCAGCCCTTGTGTGGCTGTTCAAACCAGACAGAGAAGCCCATGACTCACGCTATCCATGTCGATCACTTGAACAAGACCTTTGCGAAGAAATCCGCATTGGTCGACCTCGAACTCACCATTGCATCCGGTGAGATGGTCGCGCTGATTGGCGCTTCCGGCTCCGGCAAGTCCACCTTGTTGCGCCACTTGGCCGGCCTGGCCTGTTGCGACAAGAGCAACGGCGGCAGCGTCACGGTGTTGGGCCGGGAGGTGCAGGCCAGTGGACGCTTGAATGGCAAGGTGCGGCGGTTGCGCGCAGACATCGGCTACATCTTCCAGCAGTTCAACCTGGTCAATCGCCTGAGCGTACTCGACAACGTATTGCTCGGCTGCCTGGGCCGTATGCCGCGCTGGCGCGGCAACCTCGGTGTGTTCAATGCCGAGGAAAAGGCGTTTGCCCTCCAATCCCTCGCCCGCGTGGGCTTGGCCGACCTCGCCGGGCAGCGCGCTTCGACCTTGTCCGGCGGCCAGCAGCAGCGTGTGGCGATTGCCCGCGCATTGACCCAGCGCGCCGAAGTCATCCTCGCCGATGAGCCTATTGCCTCGCTGGACCCGGAGTCGGCGCGCAAGGTCATGGAGATCCTCGCCGACATCAACCGCCGCGACGGCAAGACCGTGGTGGTGACCCTGCATCAAGTCGATTACGCCATGCGTTATTGCCCGCGTGCCGTGGCCCTTAAAGGTGGGCGGATTCATTTCGACGGGCAGGGCAGCGCCATGAGCAGCCAGTTCCTCAACGATTTGTACGGTGCCGACGTCGACACCAGCCTGATGTTTTCCGACCAGACCCGCACAGCCGTCGCCACGCCTCGGCTGGCCATGGCGCGCGCTTGAAACCCTACTCACGACCCACAGGAATTCCGTCCATGTTGAACCGTATCGGCCACGTGTTTCTGTCTGCGGTGTTGCTGGCCGGCGCCGTCATGGGCACTGCCCAGGCCGCCGACAAAGCCATCAACTTCGGCATCATGTCCACCGAGTCTTCGCAGAACCTCAAGAGCATCTGGCAGCCATTTTTGGATGACATGCACAAGAAGACCGGCCTGACCATCAACGCCACCTTCGCCTCCGACTACGCCGGGTTGATCCAGGGCATGCGCTTTAACAAGGTCGACGTGGCCTGGCTGGGCAACAAGGCCGCGATGGAAGCGGTGGACCGTTCCAACGGCGAGATCTTCGCCCAGACCGCCGCCGCCAACGGCGCTGCCGGTTACTGGAGCGTGCTGATCGTGCGCAAGGACAGCCCGATCAACAACGTCGACGACATGCTCAAGAACGCCAAGAACCTGACCTTCGGCAACGGTGACCCGAACTCCACCTCGGGCTACCTGGTGCCGGGCTACTACGTGTTCGCCAAGAACCATGTGGATGCCGCCACCGCGTTCAAACGCACGCTCAACTCCAGCCATGAAGTCAACGCACTCAGCGTGGCCAAGGGGCAGTTGGACGTGGCCACCTTCAACACCGAAAGCTGGGACCGCCTGGAAGTCACCCAGCCGGACAAAGCCGCGATGCTCAAGGTGATCTGGAAATCGCCGCTGATCCCGGCTGACCCCATGGTGTGGAGCAAGGCGCTGACGGACAGCGAGAAAACCAAGATCCGCGACTTCTTTGCCCACTATGGCGACACCGATGAAGAGAAGGCGGTGCTGAAGAACATGCAACTGGGCAAGTTCCTCGCCTCCAACGACGACCAACTGCTGCCGATCCGCCAGCTGGAGTTGTTCAAGCAGCGCACCACCATCAGTGCAGACGACAAGCTGGAAGCGGCCGACAAAGCCAAGAAGCTCGCCGACATCGATGCTGACCTGGCCAAGCTGCAACAGCGCATCTCCGAGCTGGACAAGAAGACCGCAGCCAACGGCTAACCCCCTGTAGGAACCGGGTCAATGTGGGAGCGGGCTTGCTCGCGAAAGCGGTGTGTCATTCAACACATCCAGCGACTGATACACCGCATTCGCGAGCAAGCCCGCTCCCACACAAGCCTGCTCCCACATTAAGCCCAGTTCCAACCTTTACCGAGAGTGACCCATGACTACCTTGCATGCCGAAGCAGTGGGTAAAAGAACCTGGCCGCAATACCTCGGCTGGGGCCTGTTCCTGGTCCTGCTGGCTTGGGCCTGGCACGGCGCCGAGATGAACCCGCTGGCGCTGTACCGCGATTCCGGAAACATGGCGACCTTCGCCGCCGACTTCTTCCCGCCCGACTTCCATGAATGGCGCTCCTACCTCAAGGAGATGATCGTCACCGTACAAATCGCCCTGTGGGGCACGGTGCTGGCCATCGTCTGCTCGGTGCCGTTGGGCATCTTGTGCGCCGACAACATCACCCCGTGGTGGGTCCACCAACCGCTGCGCCGCGTGATGGACGCCTTCCGCTCCATCAATGAAATGGTGTTCGCCATGTTGTTTGTGGTCGCCGTCGGCCTCGGTCCTTTCGCCGGTGTTTTGGCCTTGTGGATCAGCACCACCGGCGTGCTCGCCAAGCTGTTTGCCGAAGCCGTCGAAGCCATCGACCCAGGCCCGGTAGAAGGTGTGCGTGCCACCGGCGCAAGTGCCTTGCAGGAAGTGATCTACGGCGTGATCCCGCAAGTGATGCCGCTGTGGGTGAGCTACGCGCTGTACCGCTTCGAAGCCAATGTGCGCTCGGCCACCGTGGTGGGCATGGTCGGCGCCGGCGGGATCGGCGTGATCCTCTGGGAAAACATCCGCGCCTTCCAATTTGTACAAACCTGCGCGGTGCTGCTGGTGATCATCGTGGTGGTGAGCAGTATCGACGTGCTGTCCCAACGCCTGCGCAAGCAGTTCATCTGACGCCGGAGGGGTGCCCGCGCGGCGCTTTTTTTAAGCATGCAGTTGTCTAGACAAGATGAGCCGGTGTACCGCGAACTCGCGGATATCCTGCGCCGTGAATTGAGCAGCTACCAGGCCGGTGACTTCCTGCCCGGCGAGGTGCACATGGCCGAGCGTTTTGGCGTCAACCGCCACACCTTGCGCCGCGCCATCGACGAGCTGGTGTTCGAAGGCAGCCTGTTGCGCCGTCAGGGCAAGGGCACCCAGGTGCTCGACCGCCCGCTGATTTACTCGATGGGCGCCGAGACCTCCTACAGCCAATCGCTGTCGGCCCAGGGCGTGGGCGTTGAGGCGGTGTTGCTCAAGCGCCGCTACTGCTACGCCAGCCGCGACGAAGCCGAGCATTTGGGCATCGCCGAGATGGCGCCGATGATCGAACTGCAAACCCTGCGCAAGCTCGACCACCAGCCCGTCAGCCTGATCCGCCATCGCTACTGCGCCAGCCGTGCGCCGTTGCTGGCCGATTACACCGGCGGCTCCCTGCGCCAGTACCTGCGTGAACGAGCGCTGCCGCTGACCCGCACCCAAAGCCTGATCGGGGCGCGGTTGCCCAACCGTGATGAAGCCGCGCTGCTGATGATGCCTCGGCACTTGCCGGCCCTCACGGTGTTTACCCTTTCCTGCGATCGCGACGGCCGCCCGGTGGAGCTGGCGCAGTCCACCAGCCGTTCGGATCGCTTTCAGTACCAAGTGGTGACTTGAATGATGAATGTGTCCCCGCGACAACATTGGATCGGCGTATTAGCCCGCGCCCAGCTCAATGAACTGCAACCCTTTGAGGCCGCGTTGAAAGACGCCGATTACCAACTGATCCGCGCCCCGGAAATCGGCATGACCCTGGTGCGCGGGCGCATGGGCGGTGACGGCGCGGCTTTCAACGTCGGCGAAATGAGCGTGACCCGCTGCGTGGTGCGCCTGGCCGACGGCCGCACCGGCTACAGCTACCTGGCCGGGCGCGACAAGCTGCATGCCGAGCTGGCCGCGTTGGCCGATGCCCATCTGCAAGGCACGCAACCGAGCCTGTGGCTCAGCGACTTGATCACCGCATTGGCCACTGCCCAAGCCAAACGCCGCGCCGAAAAACAAGCCGACACCGCTGCCACCAAGGTCGAGTTCTTCACCCTGGTGCGAGGAGAAAACTGATGAACGCTCAACTGTTGCAACCGGCGTTTGTCGAGCCGGTGCTGGATGCCCAACGCGGTTTTCGTGCGGCCCTCAAGGCGCTGGCCGAACCCGGTTTGATCCAGCCTCTGCCGTGCGCGCCATGCCTCGACGGCCTGGCGCCCGCTACTTACGCGCTGTGCCTGGCGCTGCTGGATATGGACACGCCGCTGTGGCTGGCGCCGAGCTTCGACACGCCGCTGATCCGCGCCAACCTGGCCTTCCACTGCGGTTGCGCGCTCACCGATAAACGCGAAGACGCGGTGTTCGCGCTGCTGGGCGAGCAAGACCTGCTCGACCTCGGCGGCTTCGACCACGGCAATGACCGTTACCCGGATCAGTCCTGCACCTTGCTGGTTCAGCTCACCGACCTGGAATCCGGTCGCGGCCTGCACTGGCGCGGCCCAGGAATCAAAACCCAGCGCCTGGTCAACCTGCCGGTGCCGCAAGCCTTCTGGCAAGAGCGCCAACGCCGCGAAGCCTTCCCGCGTGGTCTGGACCTGTTGTTCACCGCCGGCCACCACCTGATCGGCCTGCCGCGCAGCAGCCGCATTGCACAGGAGCACGCCTGATGTACGTAGCCGTCAAAGGTGGCGAACAGGCCATCGACAATGCCCACCGCCTGCTGGCAAAAAAACGCCGGGGCGATACGGCCATTCCTGAATTGAGCGTGAGGCAAATCCGCGAGCAATTGCCGCTGGCGGTGGCGCGGGTAATGACCGAAGGCTCGTTGTTCGACCAAGAGCTGGCTGCGCTGGCGATCAAGCAGTCGGCAGGGGATTTGGTCGAGGCGATCTTCCTGCTGCGCGCCTACCGCACCACGCTGCCGCGTTTCAGCCCGAGCCTGCCGATTGATACGTCGCAGATGTGCTTGAGCCGGCGCCTGTCGGCCACCTTCAAGGACGTGCCCGGCGGCCAACTGCTCGGCCCGACCTTCGACTACACCCACCGCCTGCTGGATTTTTCGCTGCTGGCCGAAGGTGAATACCCAGGCCCGCAGACCACGGCGGATGCGCAGGTTGAAGCTTGCCCACGGGTGCTCGGTTTGCTCGCCAAAGAAGGCTTGATCAAAAACGAAGCCGACGACAACGCCAGCGTCGCCGACATCACCCGCGACCCGTTGGAATACCCGGCCAGCCGTGCCGAGCGCCTGCAAGCCCTGGCCCGTGGCGACGAGGGTTTTCTGTTGGCGCTGGGCTATTCGACGCAACGCGGTTACGGCCGCAATCACCCGTTTGCCGGTGAGATTCGCATCGGCGACGTCGAGGTGTGGATCGACCCCGAAGAGCTGGGCTTTCCCATCTGCCTGGGCAGTATCGAAGTCACCGAGTGCGAGATGGTCAACCAGTTCGTCGGCTCGGCCACTGAGCTGGCGCAGTTCACCCGTGGTTACGGCTTGGCGTTCGGGCATGCCGAGCGCAAGGCCATGGGCATGGCGCTGGTCGACCGCTCGCTGCGCGCCGGGGAGTACAACGAAGAAGTTGTTTCACCGGCCCAGCGTGAAGAATTTGTGCTGGCCCACTGCGACAACGTCGAGGCGGCGGGTTTTGTCTCGCACCTCAAATTGCCTCACTACGTGGACTTCCAGTCCGAGCTGGAACTGATCCGCAAACTGCGCCAACCGGCCGAGGGCACCCGCCATGAATGACTTGACCCAAGCGGCTGTGCGCGACCCGGCGTACAACTTCGCCTACCTCGATGAACAGACCAAACGCATGATCCGCCGCGCCTTGCTCAAGGCCGTGGCGATCCCCGGTTACCAAGTGCCGTTTGGCGGCCGCGAAATGCCATTGCCCTACGGCTGGGGCACCGGCGGCATGCAATTGACCGCCGCGATCCTGGGTGATAAGGACGTGCTCAAGGTGATCGACCAGGGCGCCGACGACACCACCAATGCCGTGTCGATCCGGCGCTTTTTCGCCCGCACGGCGGGGGTTGCCACCACCGAAGCCACGCCCGACGCCAGCGTGATCCAGACCCGCCACCGCATCCCGGAAACGGCGCTGCAGGCCGGTCAGATCATGGTTTACCAGGTACCGATTCCCGAGCCGCTGCGCTTTATCGAACCCTCGGAAACCGAGACGCGCACCATGCACGCCCTGAATGATTACGGGGTGATGCACGTCAAACTCTTTGAGGACATCGCCACCTTCGGCCATATCGCCACCAGCTACGCGTACCCGGTGATGGTCGATGAGCGCTACGTGATGGACCCGTCGCCGATCCCCAAATTCGACAACCCCAAACTCGACATGAGCCCGGCGCTGATGCTGTTCGGCGCCGGTCGCGAAAAACGCCTGTACGCGGTGCCGCCGTACACCCAGGTCACCAGCCTGGACTTTGAAGACCATCCGTTCGAAGTGCAGCAGTGGCAACACAACTGCGCCATTTGCGGCAGCCACGATTCCTTTCTCGATGAGCTGATTCTCGACGACGCGGGCACCCAGAGTTTTGTGTGTTCCGACACCTGGTATTGCGCCCAACGGGTCAAGGAGAACAACCAGTGAGCCAGCCGTTATTGCAAGTGCGTGACCTGTCGCTTTTGTATGGCCCGGAGAAGGGTTGCCAGGGCGTGAGTTTCGATCTGTACCCCGGCGAAGTGCTGGGGATTGTCGGCGAGTCCGGCTCGGGTAAATCCACCTTGCTCTCGCTGCTGAGCGGGCGTTTGCCGCCGCAAGCCGGCAGCATCGGCTACCGCAGCAAGGACGGCGAATGGCTGGATTTGTACAGCGCCAGTGAAGCCGAACGCCGCACGTTGCTGCGCACCGAATGGGGTTTTGTCGAGCAGAACCCACGGGACGGCCTGCGCATGGGCGTGTCAGCCGGCGCCAACATCGGCGAACGCCTGATGGCCCAAGGCGTGCGCAACTATGCGCAACTGCGCGGCGCCGGTCTGGATTGGCTCGGCCAGGTGGAAATCGACCCGCAGCGCATCGACGATTTGCCGCGCACCTTCTCGGGCGGCATGCAGCAGCGCCTGCAAATCGCCCGCAACCTCGTCTCCAGCCCGCGCCTGGTGTTTATGGACGAGCCCACCGGCGGCCTGGACGTGTCGGTGCAAGCGCGCCTGCTCGACCTGTTGCGCGGCCTGGTGCGTGAGCTGGATCTGGCGGTGGTGATCGTCACCCACGACCTGGCCGTTGCGCGTTTGCTCGCCGACCGCCTGATGGTGATGCGCCGCTCCCGCGTGGTGGAAACCGGGCTCACTGACCAGATCCTCGACGATCCACAGCACCCTTACTCTCAACTGCTGGTGTCTTCGGTATTGCAACCATGACAAATGCCTTGATCGAGGTCCGTGACCTCTCGAAAACCTTCACCCTGCATCAGCAACACGGCGTGGTGCTCAACGTGCTGCGCGGTGTGGCATTCAGCGTGCAGGGCGGTGAATGCCTGGTGCTGCATGGCCAGTCCGGCGCGGGTAAAAGCACCTTGCTGCGTACCCTGTACGGCAACTACCTGCCGGCGGGCGGCAGCATCCGTGTGCAGCATGCCGGTGCGTGGCTGGAGCTGGTCGGCGCCGAGCCGCGTGACATTCTCCAGGTGCGCCAGCAGACCCTTGGTTATGTTAGCCAGTTTCTGCGCGTCATCCCTCGCGTGGCCTGTCTGGACGTGGTGATGGAGCCAGCCCTGGCGCGTGGCTGGTCGAAGGCCGATGCGCAGGCCCGCGCCGAACTGTTGCTCACGCGCCTGAACATTCCGCAGCGCTTGTGGCAATTGGCGCCCGGCACCTTCTCCGGTGGCGAACAACAGCGCGTCAACATCGCCCGCGGCTTCATGGTCGCCTGGCCGGTCATGTTGCTGGACGAACCTACCGCGTCCCTGGATGACAACAACCGCCAGGTGGTGCTGGAACTGATGAACGAAGCCAAGGCCGCCGGCGCGGCGCTGATCGGCATCCTCCACGACCGCGCCGCCCGTGAAGCGGTCGCCGACCGCCATTTCGACATGACCCCTGCAGCCGTTGCCGAAGAGGAATACGCCCATGCCCGCTGAACAGATCCTCACCAATGCCCAGGTCGTCACGGCTGAGCGCATGTTCCTGGGCACGGTGGTGCTGCGCGACGGCAAGCTTGTCGACATCGCCGAAGGCCGCAGCCAGTTGCCCCAGGCCCAGGATTTGGGCGGTGATTGCCTGCTGCCGGGCCTGGTGGAGCTGCACACTGACAACCTGGAAAAACACATGACCCCGCGCCCCGGCGTGGACTGGCCGTCGATCTCGGCGGTGCTCAGCCATGATGCGCAAATCATCGCGGCGGGGATCACCACGGTGTTCGACGCGGTGTCGATCGGCGATGTGAACCCCAAGGGCAACCGCATGAAGAAGCTGCCGGCGATGCTCGATGCGATCGCCCAGGCCGAAGATGCCGGCTTGACCCGCGCCGAGCACCATCTGCACCTGCGCTGCGAGCTGTGCCACCCGGACACCCTCAGCGTGTTCCGCGACCTGGTGGAAAACCCGCGGGTGCGTCTGGTGTCGGTGATGGACCATTCGCCGGGCCAGCGCCAGTTCGTGCTCGAATCCAAGTACCGTGAGTACTACATGGGCAAGTACCACCTCAACGACGAAACCATGGACGCGTTTATCGTGCTGCAAATGGCCAATTCCAAGGAATACAGCGACCGCTATCGCGCCGCCATTGTTGCGCATTGCCTGGAACGCGGCCTGTCGGTGGCCAGCCACGACGACGCGACGCTGTCGCACGTGGAGGAGTCGGCGGGCTATGGCATGACCATTGCTGAATTCCCCACCACGCTTGAGGCGGCCAAGGGCTGCCAGGCACTGAACATGAAAGTGTTGATGGGCGCGCCGAACGTGGTGCGCGGCGGGTCGCACTCGGGTAATGTGGCCGCCGCCGGCCTGGCCGCCGAGGGATTGCTGGATATACTTTCCAGTGATTACTACCCGGCCAGCCTGTTGCAGGCGGCCTTTGTGCTGGCCGATCAACAGGATGGCGGCGACCTGTCGCGGGCCGTCAAGATGATCAGCCTGGCGCCTGCGCGAGCGGCAGGCCTGGCGGATCGCGGTGAAATCGCGCTAGGCCTGCGAGCGGATTTGGTGCAGGCCCGTCGCTGCGAGGGGCTTCCTGTGGTGCAACAAGTCTGGCGACAGGCGAAGAGGGTGTTTTGATGGCAGGCAGGTTGATCTATCTCATCGGGCCATCCGGTTCGGGCAAGGACAGCCTGCTGGATGCCGCACGCCCGCGCTTGGCCGAGCGCGGCTGCCGCATTGTGCGCCGGGTGATCACCCGTTCGCCGGAAGCGGTGGGCGAGGCCGCGCAAGGGGTGAGCCCGGAACAGTTCGCCGCGCTGCTGGCCGAGGGCGCGTTTGCCCTCAGTTGGCAGGCCAATGGCTTGTCGTATGGCATTCCCAAGGCCATCGACGAATGGCTGGCGGCGGGGGACGATGTGCTGGTCAATGGCTCGCGTGCGTATCTGGCGCAAACCCGTGAGCGCTATCCGAGCTTGCTGGTGCTGCTATTGACGGTGGATCAGGCCGTGTTGCGCCAGCGCCTGACGGCGCGCGGGCGCGAGTCCCAGGCCGATATCGAGGAACGCCTGGCGCGCAATGCGCGGTTCACCGCCGATTTGATCGCGGGCAATGGCGCCGGCTTGTTCGTGCTCGACAATTCCGGCCCGCTGGAAAACACCGTCGAGCGCTTGCTCTGCTGCCTCGATCACGGGCATACCGCATGCGCCTGACCTTGCTGGGCACCGGTGACGCGCGGCAAGTTCCGGTGTATGGCTGCGAGTGCGCGGCGTGCGGTTTGGCGCGCACCGATGCCAGCCTGCGCCGCCGCCCGTGCAGCGCGTTGATCGAGTGCGGCGACCAGCGCTGGTTGATCGACAGCGGCTTGCCCGACCTCTGCGAACGCTTCCCGCCGCGCAGCTTCAACGGGATTTTGCAGACCCACTATCACGCCGATCACGCTCAGGGTTTGTTGCACTTGCGCTGGGGCCAGGGCTTGATCATTCCGGTACACGGCCCCGCCGACCCGGAGGGTTTGTCCGACCTTTACAAACATCCGGGCATTCTCGATTTCAGCCAGCCGTTTGCCGAGTTTGAAACACGCACGTTTGGCGAGTTGAGCGTCACTGCATTGCCGTTGCAGCATTCAAAGCTGACCTTGGGTTATCTGTTGGAAGGCGAGGGGCGGCGCATCGCCTACCTCACCGACACGGTGGGCTTGCCGCCGGCCACGCGGGCCTGGTTGCAACGGGAACCGTTGGACGTGTTGGTACTCGACTGCTCCATGCCGCCGCAGCCGCAAGCGCCGCGTAATCACAATGACCTGACGCTGGCGTTGCAGAGCATTGGGCAGACGGGGGCGAAATTGGGCGTGCTGACCCATGTAGGGCATACGTTGGATGCGTGGCTGCTGGAGCACCGACGCGAGTTGCCACGGCATGTGACGGTGGCGTGGGATGGCCGGATTATTTGAACCCCGCATAACCCTGTGGGAGCTGGCTTGCCTGCGATGCAGACACCGCAGTACATCAGGTATACCGAGGTGTCTGCATCGCAGCATGGGTATTGCTGCGCTGGGCGTTCTTCGGTGGTGTACATATCCGTTATTTAGGTAACGGCGGCCTATGGTTCCGCTCTTACAGCGGGTCACTTTTGCAAGGACCGGAATGCCGGCCCAGTCAAAAGTAACCAAAAGGTCCTCGCCCCAACACTCGGTGCCTCGCTGAGGCTCGGCATGCCCGCAATCCGCCAGTGATTTGGGGGGCCGCCGCCACGCGCCATCCATGGCGCGGGGCGGCTAAACCGGCATCCCTGCCGGTTTACCCCCCAAATCCCTGTCAGATTCCGGCCATCGTGTTTGACGGGGCGATTTCAGATCAAGATCAAAAGCGCAGATCAAAAGACCGCTGACTTCGTCATCGAAAAGGATGTAAGGGCCGGAGCAACAGCAACAGAGCCATACTCGGTCAAAGGTGGGAGCTGGCTTGTCGAATCGTCGCACCGCTGCGATGGCATCAACTCGGTGTGCCTGATACACCAAGGTGTCTGCATCGCAGGCAAGCCAGCTCCCACAGAAAAGCAGTTCTTCGGTGCATGCAAATCCGCAGCCGACCTCATATTCAAAACTGCATGCGGTCAACTGTGGGAGCGGGCTTGCTCGCGAATGCGGTGTGTCAGTGACAGATGAGCTGACTGACCCACCGCATTCGCGAGCAAGCCCGCTCCCACCTTTGGTCTTTATTGTCCGGCAGGTTGTATTCCAAAGCGGGCTGCAAACGCTTTGCGCCCCTTGGCCGTGACCCCCAGCGCCCGGCTGTCAAGATCCTGGGTGACCCAGCCGCGATGGATCGCGCACTGCAAAACCGCTGCGCCCAAGGCCCCAGCCAAATGCGGGCGGCGCATGCTCCAGTCCAGGCAGGCACAGGCGAAACGCCGACGCTGCGCACGCACCGCAGGCAGATCCAGCCCCAACGCGATCATCGCGGTTTCGCCGGGCGCCGTCAGTGTGTAGGTGCCGTCGCCAATCAGCCAACCAGAGGCGATGAAATGGTCGTGCAGTTGCACCGCCAGCGTCCCGGCCATGTGGTCGTAGCAGGTGCGTGCGAGCTGCAGGCGGTTGGGCGTGCCGGGCACAAATGCTTGGGCGGTGTTGCGGCTGATCACCATCAACCCTTCGATGGCCTGGGCCACGTGCGCGCCGGCGAGGCTGTAGTAACGATGGCGGCCCTGGGTGTGGAGCGTGAGCAGGCCATCGTCCTTGAGCCTGGCCAAGTGGGCGCTGGCCGTCGAGGTGCTGACGCCGGCAATCACGGCCATCTCGGTGCTGGTGCGCGCATGGCCATCCATCAAGGCGCAGAGCATTTTTGTGCGCGCAGGCTCTGCTATTGCACCGGCGATTTGTGAGAGTGCCGCGTCATCATTAAAGGCGTTCATATTTCGTTCCTGAACGAATCATTGCTGCGTGGGAGCACCGATAGTAACGCTTCTTCAAGCACAGGACGTCCCGGATGACACCGCTGCAAGCCGCAACCCATGTAGATCCCTATCCGTATTACGCAATCCTCAGGCGCGATAAAGAACTGATGTTCGATGCCGAACTGGGCCTGTGGATCGCCAGCCGCGCCAAGACGGTGGAGTCGGTGCTGGCACACCCGGATTGTCGCGTACGCCCGTTGCATGAGCCGGTGCCCAAGGCGATTGCACAGGGTGCGGCGGGACAGGTTTTTGCGCGGTGGATGCGCATGAACGAAGGCCCTGCACATCGATGCCCACGGGCGGCGATTGAGCCGGCGTTAGCGGCTGTGGCGGCGACGGCCATCGCCGAGCGGGTCGCTCGGTTGATCGACAGCGTGCAGAGCCTGGATGCGCTGATGTTTACCTTGCCCGTCTCGGTGGTCGCGTCGCTGCTGGGGTGCCCGGCGCCACAGTTGGCGCGTGTCGCTGGGCTAACGCGGGAGTTTGTCGCCGGCCTTTCACCGCTGAGCAGTGAAGCACAGTTGTGCAATGCGCAGGCCGGCGCGTCGCAGTTGCAGCAGGTGTTCCGTGATGTCTTGGAGGAAACCGCACTGCTGGCCCATATCCGCAGCGGCAACTGGGAGGACACGCAGGTATTGACGGCCAATCTGATCGGGCTGCTGTCGCAGACCTGCGAAGCCAGCGCCGGGTTGATCGGCAATTCACTGGTGATGCTCGCGCGCCAACCTGGTGTGGTGGCGCAGATTGTGCGCACGCCAACCCTCGCCACTGCGCTGGTGGAAGAAGTGGCTCGTTACGATTCACCGGTGCAAAACACACGGCGATTCGTGGCGGCGCGCTGCACCATCGGCAACCAGGTGTTGGCGGCGGGAGAGAGTGTTTTAGTCCTGCTGGCGTCGGCCAATCGGGACGCTGAGGCCAACCCCAATCCTGACAGCTTCCTGTTGGAGCGCGTGCAACGGCGCCTGTTCAGCTTTGGTATAGGGCGCCATCAGTGCCCAGGCCAACAGATGGCGTTGACGATCGCCGCGCAAGCGCTGTTGGCCTTGCTGCGTTATCAGCCCGATTTGCTGGCTGACGCTGACCGGTTTTGCTACTGGCCCTCGCTTAACGGTCGTATCCCCAGGTTCAGTGCTGCGACGCTAAGCCAGTAACCCTTCTGCATTTCAATATTCAGCAAAACACCCGGCAGTCCGACTAACAAAAACTGTGCTTGAGTAAAGATAACTCTAGGGTTACTTTTGTTCGGGCCAAGCCAAGGAGGCTGGGGTGCAAAGCAGGTTATTGATCAAGGAGCTGCAAGAAGCGGGATGGGTGCTGGATCGGGTTACGGGCAGTCATCATGTTTTTACCCACCGCTATAACCCGTACACGATCCCGGTGCCTCATCCCAAGAAGGACCTGCCTTTGGGCACTGTCCGCAGCATCCGCAAGCGCGCCGGGCTGTTTCAGTTTTAAGGAGAGCATGCATGCAATACCCAATGTGTATCGAATGGGGCGATGACTTCACTGCCACCGGTATTCAGATCCCCGATATTCCAGGCGCGGTCACCGCCGGGGACAGTTTTGAAGAGGCGTATAACGCTGCGGTAGAAATTGCCCACATCATGCTGCAAGAGATCGCGGCCGAAGGCGGGGTGATTCCGATGCCGACGTCAGTGGCCAACCACCATGCCCACGACGATTACGCGGGCATGGGCTGGGGGATGTTGGAGTTGGATATCTCGCCCTATCTGGGCAAGACCGAAAAGGTCAATGTGACCTTGCCCGGTTACGTCATTCAGCGCATCGACCGCTATGTGCGCGAGCACAAGGTCAAAAGCCGCTCGTCATTTCTGGCGGATGCGGCGTTGGAGAAGTTGGTCCGTTCTTAACTTAAGCGGTGGTCACCTGGCCCTGGCGCGAAGCGCTCAGGAACCGCAACAACGCCACCAGCGGGAACGCACTGCCCACCAGCATCACGCCCAGCCAGCCGCCGTGTTCATACACGCTGCTGGCAATCGCCGAGCCGAAAGCGCCGCCGATGAAGATGCTGGTCATGTACAGCGCGTTCAGGCGGCTGCGACTGTTGGCGTCGAGGGCGTAGACGGCGCGTTGGCCGAGCACCATGTTCATCTGCACACAGAAGTCCAGGACCACGCCGGTCACCGCCAGGCCGATCACGCTGTACAACGGGTGCACCAAGGCTGGCAGAAAACTCAACGCGGCAAACACCATGGCCAGCAGTGAGGCGCGGTGCGTGTGCCCGGCATCCGCCAGGCGCCCGGCGATAGGTGCGGCGATGGCACCCAGGGCGCCGACCAGCGCAAACAGGGCGATTTCGCTTTGGCTCAGGCCATGGTTACGCGCCAGCTCCAACGGGGCAGCGGTCCAGAACAGGCTGAAAGTGGCGAACATGCAGCCCTGGTAGAAAGCCCGTTGACGCAGCACCGGTTGCTTGCGCAGCAAAGTGCCCAGTGAGCCCAGCAGTTGGCCATAGCTGGCATTGTGGTCGGGCTGGCGCTTGGGAATGGTCAGCATCAGCACCGCACTGATAAACACCATCACCGCAGCCGCCGCCATGAACATTGCACGCCAGCCAAAGTGGTCAGCCACCAGGCTGGACACCGGCCGCGCCAGCAGGATGCCCAGCAACAGGCCGCCCATGATGCTGCCGACCACGCGGCCTCGGGACTCGGCGGGCGCCAGGTGCGCGGCCAGCGGGATAAGAATCTGCACCGACACGGAACTGAATCCGATCAGCAGCGAAACAAGCAGGAACACATTCGGCTGCTCGGCAAACGCTGCACCCAGTAGGCTGGCGATGGCCACCAGGTTGGTGATGATCATCAGCTTGCGGTTTTCCAGCAGGTCGCCCAGCGGCACCAGAAAGAACAGGCCCAGGGCATAGCCGATTTGCGTGAGTGAGACGATCAGGCTGGCCAGTGCCGGGGTGAGGCCGATGTCCGGCGCGATCAACTCGATGATCGGCTGGGCGTAGTAGATGTTGGCAACAATGGCGCCGCAACAGAACGCAAACAGCATCACCATGCCTCGGGTCATGGTGCTTGAAGCGTGTGAGGTAGCCGTCATGGTTTTCTCGTTAAAGCGAAGGAAGGTGGCGTGCGAGAGTAAAGACAACGCCAGCGCCGGTGTAGAGCGCGCGCATTGATATCACTCATGCCGCAAATTAATGACTCAATCGTTAACTTTTGGGGCGAGCGCCAATGATACATTCAGACATAACTGTCGAAACAGGAAATCCATTGCGATGAAAATCACGCTGAACAAGATGCTCCTGGCCTCCACCCTGGCTGCGGCCATGGCCATTGGGCTGGCCAACGCCGCCGAGGCCCCACGGGTTGGCGTACGCGGCGCCATTACTGCGATGGACGGCGACGCGATGCACGTCAAGGTCAACAGTGGCGAAGAGGTGGTGGTGCATCTCACGCCGGCCACCCAGGTACGCGCCGTCACCCTGGCCAAGATCGATGAGATCAAACCCGGCAGCTACATCGGCTCGGCCGCCATGCCGAACGCCGATGGCACCCTGACTGCGCTGGAAGTCCACGTATTCCCACCGGCCATGGCCGGCACTGGCGACGGGCACCGCGCGTTCGATTTGAAAGAAGGCAGCAGCATGACCAACGGCACGGTGGGCGACCTGGTGGTCAGCCACGGGCGCACCCTGACCGTGAAGTACAAAGGCGGCGAGCAGAAGATTGTGGTGCCGGAGGATGTGCCGATCGTGAACCTGGAGCCGGGGGATCGCAGCTTGCTCAAGGCGGGCGTGAAGGTGGTGTTGTTTGCGGCGCAAGCGCCGGATGGGACCATTACGGCCCAGGCGATCTCGGCCGGCAAGGACGGGGTGACACCGCCGATGTAACTACCAAACACAAAAAAAATGTGGGAGCTGGCGTGTGTGGGAGCTGGCTTGCCTGCGATAGCATCCCCTCGGTGTAACTGACACACCGAGGTGATTGCATCGCAGGCAAGCCAGCTCCCACATTTTTTTTACCGCGTGCCTTCAGTTATTGACCCGAATAGATCTGGTCAAACACCCCACCATCATTGAAGTGGGTCTTCTGCACGGTGCGCCAGTCACCAAAGGTCTTCTCCACCGACAGGAAGTCGACTTTCGGGAAGCGGTCGGTGTACTTGGCCAGCACTTTAGGATCACGTGGGCGCAGGTAGTTGTTGGCGGCAATTTCCTGGCCTTCCGGCGACCACAGGTACTTCAGGTAATCCTCGGCTGCGACGCGGGTGCCTTTCTTGTCGACCACTTTGTCGACCACCGACACCGGCGGTTCAGCTTCGGCGGAAACGCTTGGGTAGATCACTTCGAACTGATCACGGCCGAATTCACGGGCGATCATTTCGGCTTCGTTCTCGAAGGTCACCAGCACGTCGCCGATCTGGTTGGTCATGAACGTGGTGGTGGCCGCACGGCCGCCGGTGTCCAGCACTGGCGCGTGTTTGAACAGCTCGCCGACGAATTTCTTGGCCTTGTCTTCATCACCGCCGTTTTTCAGCACATAACCCCAGGCCGACAGGTAGGTGTAGCGGCCATTACCCGAGGTTTTCGGGTTGGGCACGATGACTTGCACGCCATCTTTGAGCAGGTCGGGCCAGTCTTTCAGGGCTTTGGGGTTGCCCTTGCGCACGATAAACACGGTGGCGGAGGTGAACGGGGCGCTGTTGTCCGGCAGGCGGGTCACCCAGTTGTCCGGCACCAGTTTGCCGTTATCCGCCAGGGCATTGATGTCGGTGGCCATGTTCATGGTGATCACATCCGCCGGCAGGCCGTCGATCACCGAGCGCGCTTGTTTGCTGGAACCGCCGAAAGACATCTGCAGGGTCAGTTTGTCGTTCGGGTGCTCGGCCTCCCAGTGCTTCTGGAAGGCGGCGTTGTAGTCCTTGTAGAAGTCGCGCATCACGTCGTAGGAGACGTTAAGCAGTGTGACCGGTGCGGCTTGCACGGCACCGGCCAGGGCAAGGCCCGCGGCCAGAAGAGAGGCGCTGAGGATTTTTTTCACTGCTCATTCCTTGTTGTTCGAGAGAAGACTGGGGGCAATTTGCCAGCAACTATAGCCGGGCCTGCATAGGCGTTTAAAGATTAAAACGTACTGTGCTTATTCCACTTTATGAAACAGGTTGCTGCCGCAGCGCGAGCAAAACGCCGCGTTGGGCTCGTGGCTGTTTTTCTTGCACACCGGGCAATCGTGTTCCAGTTGTTCACCGCGCATGGCGCTCGCCAGTTCAGCGGTAAAAATCCCGGTGGGCACGGCGATGATCGAGTAACCGGTGATCATCACCAGCGACGAAATCACCTGGCCCAGCGGCGTCTTCGGCACGATATCGCCAAAGCCTACGGTGGTGAGGGTCACGATCGCCCAGTAGATGCCCTTGGGAATGCTGGTGAACCCGTGCTCCGGGCCTTCAATCACATACATCAGGGTGCCGAAAACCGTGACCAGGGTGCACACGCTGACCAGGAACACCACGATTTTCTGCTTGCTGCCGCGCAGCGCCGCCATCAAGTAGTTGGCTTGCTTGAGGTACGGGCTGAGCTTGAGCACGCGGAAAATCCGCAGCATCCGAATGATGCGGATAATCAGCAGGTATTGGGCGTCGCTGTAATACAGCGCGAGGATGCCGGGCACGATGGCCAGCAAGTCCACCAAGCCATAAAAGCTGAAGGCATAGCGCAACGGTTTGGGCGAGCAGTACAGCCGCAAGCCGTACTCGATGGCGAAGATCAGCGTGAAGCCCCATTCGATGTAGGCCAGCACATTGGCGTAGTTCTGGTGGATTTTGTCGATGCTGTCGAGCATCACAATGACAATGCTGGAGAGAATGATCAGTAGCAGGATGCCGTCAAAGCGCCGCCCGGCTGCGGTGTCGCTTTGGAATACCATCACATAGAGGCGCTGACGCCAGTCGCTGTTGCTGTCCATAAAACCTGCCTGAATCGAATATCGAGCAAGCCTAGGGGGATTCGAACGGGCTGTCCACGCGGGCTTTGAACATCCGCCGCGTGGCGCGCACCAGCCAGCAGGCGAGGATAAACGGCGCAGTCAACGCAGGCAGGTGCAGGGCGGCAAAACCGGGCGTGAGCATGATCGCCAGCAGGATGCCCACCAGTGGCAGCCACGGCTGGCGGCGTGATTGGCTCAAGGCCAGTGCCGCCAGGGCTGGGTTGTAGCTGTGCAGGCCGAGCAGGGCGCTGGCGGGCTCGCCCATCAGTAACGCCATCAGCACGCCGGCCACGGCGCCGATCAACGCCCACAGCGCGGCGCGACGGTTGGCCAGCAACAGACCGAGCGCAATCAAGACGCCGGCCAGGGGCTGGTCCAGCAGCATGACTTGCGCAAGGCCGGTAAAGGGCGCACTGACTACAGACAGAACGTCGGGCTCGACCAGCGCGAACGCAGGCTGAGGCACGCTGCCGATCAGCAGCCAACCCAGGCCGACAAAGGGCGCGGTGTACGCAGACAAGTCATCCGGCTGGCGGGCATGTTTCAACCATTGCCGTGTGAGCATCGCACTCAGGCCGCCGCCCGCCAGAATCAGCGGCGGCAGCAACGCCGAACAGGCGAAGTGCTGGCTGATCAACACACCCAGCAGCACGCCGTTGTAGCTGTACAAGCCAGCCTGGCGTTCGGCCTTTGGGTAGCCCCGGCGTTGGGCCGTGAGCAAACCGGCGAGGCCACCCAGCAACGCCCCACCGAGCAAGGCCGGGGCGCCGATCAGGATGGCCAACAGGCACAGCAAGCCACACAGCGGCTGGCGCTGCAGGAATATCTGGCTGAAGCCGTTGAGCAGCGCCTCGGCCCAGTCGGGGCAGGTTGGGTTGTGCATGAATTGAGTTTCTGCAGGTGAACACCAACCCTGTGGCGAGGGAGCTTGCTCCCGCTGGGCTGCGAAGCGGCCCCAAAAGATGGGCCGGCTACGCCGTCCAACGGGAGCAAGCTCCCTCGTCACAGGGGGTTAGATCAACGTCTCGATACGCAACGAATTGGTCGACCCCGGCTGCCCGAACGGCACTCCCGCCGTAATCACCAGGGTGTCCCCACGCTGCGCCATGCCCTGCGCCTGGGCGATCTCCAGCGCCGTCGAGCACACCTCATCGACCTGGCGCAGCCGGTCATTGACCACCGAATGCACGCCCCAGGCCACGCTCAAACGCCGTGCCGTGGCCAGGTTCGGCGTGAGGTTGAGGATCGGCGCCACCGGCCGTTCCCGCGCCGCGCGCAAGCTGGAACTGCCGGACTCGCTGTAGTTCACCAGCACCGCCACCGGCAAAATGCTGCTGATGCGCCGGATCGCGCAGCTGATCGCGTCCGACACCGTGGCATCCGCCTTGGGCCGGCTGACGTCCAGTTGCGCCTGGTAATCCGGGCCGTTTTCCACTTGGCGGATGATCTTGCTCATCATCTGCACGGCTTCCAGCGGGTATTCGCCCGAGGCGGTTTCGGCCGAGAGCATCACCGCGTCCGCGCCTTCAGCCACGGCGTTGGCCACGTCGGTCACCTCGGCGCGGGTCGGTGCCGGCGAGAAGCGCATGGATTCGAGCATCTGCGTGGCCACCACCACCGGCTTACCCAATTGGCGGCAAGTGCTGATGATGTCTTTCTGGATCTGCGGCACGCTCTCGGCGGGCACTTCCACGCCCAGGTCGCCTCTGGCCACCATGATCGCGTCGCTCAGTTCGGCAATTTCCCGCAAGCGCATTACAGCTGAGGGCTTTTCGATCTTGGCCATCAGGAAGGCCTTGTCGCCGATCAGTTCGCGGGCTTCGCGGATATCTTCCGGGCGCTGCACAAACGACAGCGCCACCCAGTCCACGCCCAGCTCCAGGCCGAAGCTCAGGTCGCGGCGGTCCTTGGCGGTCAACGGGCTGAGCTCCAACAGCGCTTGCGGCACATTCACGCCTTTACGGTCGGACAGCTCGCCACCATTGAGCACGGTGGTGTCGAGGGCGTCGACGTGTTTGGTGATCACCCGCAGGCGCAGCTTGCCGTCGTCTAGCAGCAGGTCCATGCCCGGCTCAAGCGCTGCGATAATTTCCGGGTGCGGCAGGTTGACCCGGCGCTGATCGCCCGGCGTCGGGTCCAGGTCCAGGCGCAAGGCCTGGCCGCGCACCAGTTGTACTTTGCCCTCGGCAAAACGCCCGACCCGCAACTTCGGCCCTTGCAGGTCCATAAGAATGCCCAGCGGATAATTGAGCTGGCGCTCCACCTGGCGAATCCACTGGTAACGCTGGGCGTGATCGGCATGCTCGCCGTGGCTGAAGTTAAGCCGGAAGATATTCACCCCCGGCTTCCACCAGCTCGCGGATGTCATCGATACCGTCAGTGGCCGGGCCGAGGGTGGCGAGGATTTTGACTTTCTTGTCAGGCGTCATGTTTGGCAGTCTCAAGAATCAGGATGGCGCGCAAGTCATTGACATTGGTGCGGGTCGGCTCGGTGACGACCAAACCGTCGAGCGCGGCGAAGTAGCCATAGCCATTGTTGTTGTCCAGCTCGTCACTGGCCGACAGGCCCAGGGCTTCGGCGCGGCGGTAGCTGCACGGGGTCATGATTACGCCGGCGTTGTCTTCGGAGCCGTCGATGCCGTCGGTGTCACCGGCCAGTGCGTAGACGCCGGGCAAACCCTTGAGGCTGTCGGTCAGGCTCAGCAGGAATTCGGCATTGCGCCCGCCACGGCCATTGCCGCGCACGGTAACGGTGGTTTCACCGCCCGAGAGAATCACGCACGGCGCCGCCAAGGGTTGGCCATGCTGCACGATTTGCCGCGCGATACCGGCGTGTACCTTGGCCACGTCCCGTGCTTCGCCTTCCAGATCGCCAAGGATCAACGGGCTGAACCCGGCCTGGCGGACTTTTACCGCCACCGCTTCCAGCGACTGCTGCGGGCGGGCGATCAATTGGAAGTGGCTGCGCGCGAGCACCGGGTCGCCGGGTTTTACGGTTTCCGAGGCGGGGTTCTGCAACCAGTTGCGCACCGACGCCGGCGCCTCAATGCCGTAGCGTTTGAGAATCGCCAGGGCTTGCTGCGAGGTGCTCGGGTCGCCGACGGTGGGGCCGGAAGCGATGACGGTGGCCTGGTCGCCCGGCACATCCGAGATGGCGTAGGTGTACACCGTCGCCGGCCATGCGGCCTTGGCCAACCGGCCGCCTTTGATGGCCGAGAGGTGCTTGCGCACGCAATTCATCTCGCCAATGGTCGCGCCGGATTTGAGCAGGGCTTTATTGATGCTTTGTTTGTCGGCCAGGGTGATGCCTTCGGCGGGCAGGGCCAGCAAGGCTGAGCCGCCGCCGGAGAGCAGGAAGATCACGCGGTCGTCTTCGGTGAGGTTGCTGATCAGTTCCAGCACGCGCTTGGCGACGGCAAGCCCGGCCGCATCGGGCACCGGGTGCGCGGCTTCGACCACTTCGATTTTTTTGCACGGTGCGCCGTGGCCGTAACGGGTGACCACCAGGCCCGAGACTTCGCCCTGCCAGCAGTTTTCGACCACCAGCGCCATGGCAGCCGCGGCTTTGCCGGCGCCGATCACGATCACACGGCCGCTGCGGTCGGCGGGCAGGTAAGGTTCAAGGACTTGTCGGGGGTGGGCGGCGTCGATGGCTGTGGCAAACAGCTCGCGAAGCAGGTGTTGCGGATCGACCGACATAAGCGGGCTCCCGGGGATTTTTTGTTATTAGAGTCAAGACTCGAAACGGGATCAAAATGTGGGAGCTGGCTTGCCTGCGATAGCGGTGTACCAGGCAATGAATGTCTAACTGAAAGACCGCTATCGCAGGCAAGCCAGCTCCCACATTGGCCTGCATTTCAAATCGAATTACTTATCGCGAATCGAAAAGTTCGCCATGTGTTCCAGGCCCTTGATCAGCGCCGAGTGGTCCCAATTGCCGCCACCAATCGCCGTGCAGGTACTGAACACCTGCTGCGTTCCGGCCGTGTTTGGCAGGTTGATCCCCAGCTCCTTGGCCCCGGCCAGCGCCAGGTTGAGGTCTTTCTGGTGCAGGTTGATACGGAAGCCCGGATCAAAGGTGCCCTTGATCATGCGCTCGCCATGTACTTCCAGGATCTTCGACGAAGCAAACCCGCCCATCAGCGCTTCACGCACCTTGGCCGGGTCGGCGCCGTTCTTGGAGGCGAACAGCAGCGCTTCGGCCACTGCCTGGATGTTCAGCGCGACGATGATCTGATTCGCCACCTTGGCGGTCTGGCCATCGCCATTGCCGCCGACCAGGGTGATGTTCTTGCCCATGGCCTGGAACAACGGCAGGGCACGTTCGAACGTCTGCGGCTCGCCGCCGATCATGATACTCAGGGTGCCGGCCTTGGCGCCGACCTCGCCGCCGGACACGGGCGCGTCGAGGTATTGCGCGCCGGTCTGGTTGATCTTGGCGGCGAACGCCTTGGTGGCGGTGGGCGAGATCGAACTCATGTCGATCACCACTTTGTTCGGCGACAGGCCGGCGGCAACGCCGTCGGCGCGGAACAGCACGTCATCCACCTGTGGGGTGTCGGGCACCATCACAATGATGAACTCGGCTTCCTGGGCGACTTGCTGCGGGTTGGCCAGGGCCACGGCACCCGCCGCGATCAGGGCTTCGGGCGCCTTGCCGTGATGCTCGGACAGGAACAGTTGGTGACCGGCCTTTTGCAGGTTGGCGGCCATGGGTTGGCCCATGATGCCGGTGCCGATAAATCCGATTTTAGCCATGATCAACATCCTCTTTTTATTCTATGTGCAGGGCGGACAGGGTCCGCCAAACACTGAAGATCCACTGTGGGAGCTGGCTTGCCTGCGATGGCATCACCCGGTTTTGCCTGATACACCGCGGTGTCTGCATCGCAGGCAAGCCAGCTCCCACTTTCTTTTGGGTTGTGTCAGTTAGATCGCGTTATGGGTCTTGAGCCAACCCAGTCCCGCCTCAGTGGTGGTCAGCGGCTTGTACTCGCAGCCGACCCAACCGGCGTAACCAATCCGATCCAAATGCTCGAACAGGAAGCGATAGTTGATCTCCCCGGTCCCCGGCTCGTTACGCCCTGGGTTGTCAGCCAGCTGGATGTGGTTGATCTCACCCAGGTGCGTCGCCAGGGTCCGGGCCAGGTCGCCTTCCATGATTTGCATGTGGTAGATGTCGTATTGCAGGAACAGGTTGGCACTGCCCACCTGCTCGCGAATCGACAGGGCCTGCGCCGTGTTGTTCAGGTAGAAACCCGGGATGTCGCGGGTGTTGATCATCTCCATCACCAACTTGATGCCTGCCGCTTGCAGCTTGTCGGCGGCGTACTTGAGGTTGGCGACAAAGATTTTTTCCACGGTTTCATCATCCACACCGGCAGGGCGAATCCCGGCCAGGCAGTTGATCTGGGTATTGCCCAGCACCTGGGCGTAGGCGATGGCCAGCTTGACCCCGGCACGGAACTCCTCGACCCGGTCCGGGTGGCACGCCAGGCCGCGCTCGCCCTTGGCCCAGTCACCGGCCGGCAGGTTGAACAGCACTTGGGTCAGGCCGTTGGCATCCAGCTGTGCCTTGATCTCGGCGGAGCTGAACTCGTACGGGAACAGGTATTCCACACCCTGGAAGCCGGCGTCGGCGGCCGCTTTGAAACGGGCGAGAAAGTCCTGCTCGGTAAACAGCATGGACAGGTTGGCGGCAAAACGCGGCATAGGGTTCTCCTTAATCGAGCAGGGAAATGGCAGTCGGCGCATCGTTGCCGACCAGGGCCAGATCTTCGAATTCGTTGACGGCGTTGATCTCGGTGCCCATGGAAATATTGGTCACGCGCTCCAGAATAATCTCAACAATCACCGGAACCTTGAATTCTTCGATCATTTCCTGTGCCTTGCGCAACGCCGGCTGGATCTGGCCCGGCTCGAATACACGCAGGGCCTTGCAACCCAGGCCTTCGGCGACAGCCACGTGGTCGACGCCATACCCGTTGAGTTCCGGCGCGTTGAGGTTGTCGAAGGACAGCTGCACGCAGTAGTCCATCTCAAACCCGCGCTGGGCCTGGCGAATCAAGCCCAGGTAGGAGTTGTTCACCACCACGTGGATATACGGCAGCTTGAACTGCGCGCCCACCGCCAGCTCTTCGATCATGAACTGGAAGTCATAGTCGCCCGACAGCGCCACCACTTTGCGGCTCGGGTCGGCCTTGACCACCCCGAGTGCCGCCGGAATGGTCCAGCCCAAGGGGCCGGCCTGGCCGCAGTTGATCCAGTGACGTGGCTTGTACACGTGCAGAAATTGCGCGCCGGCAATCTGCGACAGGCCGATGGTGCTGACGTAGCAGGTGTCTTTGCCGAACACCTGGTTCATCTCTTCGTACACGCGCTGCGGCTTGACCGGCACGTTGTCGAAGTGGGTCTTGCGGTGCAGGGTGGCCTTGCGCTGCTGGCAGTCATGCAGCCAGGCGCTGCGGTCCTTGAGCTTGCCGGCGGCTTTCCACTCGCGAGCCACTTCAATGAACATGGTCAGCGCGGAACCGGCGTCGGAAACGATGCCCAGATCCGGCGTGAACACGCGGCCAATCTGCGTCGGTTCGATGTCGACGTGAATGAACTTGCGGCCTTCGGTGTACACCTCCACCGAGCCGGTGTGGCGGTTGGCCCAGCGGTTGCCGATGCCCAGCACCACGTCCGACTTGAGCATCGTTGCGTTGCCATAACGGTGCGAGGTTTGCAGGCCGACCATGCCCACCATCAGCGGGTGATCGTCCGGGATCGTGCCCCAGCCCATCAGGGTCGGGATTACCGGGATGCCGGTGAGTTCAGCAAACTCCACCAGCAAGTCGCTGGCATCGGCATTGATCACGCCGCCACCGCTGACCAGCAAGGGGCGTTCGGCCGCATCCAGCAGCGCCAGGGCTTTTTCCACCTGGACGCGCGTTGCCAGTGGCTTGGCCAGCGGCAGTGGCTGGTAGGCATCGATATCGAATTCGATCTCGGCCATCTGCACGTCGAACGGCAGGTCGATCAGCACCGGGCCAGGGCGGCCGGAGCGCATTTCATAGAAGGCTTTTTGAAACGCGTAGGGCACTTGGCCGGGCTCCAGCACGGTGGTCGCCCACTTGGTCACCGGCTTGACGATGCTGGTGATATCCACGGCCTGGAAATCTTCCTTGTGCATCCGCGCACGTGGGGCCTGGCCGGTGATGCACAGAATCGGGATCGAATCGGCCGAGGCGCTGTACAGGCCGGTGACCATGTCGGTGCCCGCCGGGCCGGAGGTGCCGATGCACACGCCGATATTGCCGGCCTTGGTGCGGGTGTAGCCCTCGGCCATGTGCGAGGCGCCTTCAACGTGGCGAGCAAGGACGTGATCGATGCCACCGACCTTCTGCAAGGCCGAATACAGCGGGTTGATCGCGGCGCCCGGGATACCGAAGGCGGTGTCCACGCCTTCACGGCGCATGACCAGGACGGCGGCTTCGATTGCTCTCATTTTGCTCATGGTTTTGGTGCCTCTTGCGTTTTGTAATTGTATACAAGTGGTGTCTTGGTAAAGTGTATTCACGGCGAGCTGCGCAGGTCAATGCATTTTGCAAAGTGGCCCTGGCGTTCGTCGGAAGCACTTTTTTCGACGTATGGAGCCTTTGTGCGAAAATATTGTATACAAAATTAAATATCATTGTGTTCTATTTGTTTGATCGAGCATCTGATCAAACAGACCTCCACCGCATTCCCAATAACAAAAGAAGGACGGCACCATGAGCGCTTTAACCTTGAAACTCGCCACCCAACTTGCCAGCCAGGCCCTCAGCGCAGGCCGCACGATTTCGGCTGCGCCGCTGACCATTGCGGTGCTCGACAGCGGCGGCCACTTGATCACCCTGCAACGCGAAGACGGCGCCAGCCTGTTGCGCCCACAAATCGCCATCGGCAAGGCCTGGGGCGCAATTGCGCTGGGCAAGGGCTCACGCTTGCTGGCGCTGGACGCCCAACAGCGCCCGGCGTTTATTGCCGCGTTGAACAGCCTGGGGCAGGGCAGCGTGGTGCCCGCGCCGGGTGGGGTGTTGATTCGCAATCGAGATGGGCTGGTGCTGGGGGCGATCGGGATCAGCGGCGATACCTCGGATATCGATGAGCAGTGTGCGATTACGGCGATTGAGGGGGTGGGGTTGTTGGCGGATGCGGGGGTTTCGGCTTGATCGCCATAGACTTATAGGGCCTCATCGCAGGCAAGCCGGCTCCCACACTGACCGAGTTCCACCTGTGAAATACAGTCAAGTGTGGGAGCTGGCTTGCCTGCGATGCAGACGACTCGGTATTGAGTCAAAGCCAAATGGCATCCCACAGCGGATAGTCGCCAAACTTCTTCACCAGCCCGGCTCTCAATGGGTTGGCCACAATGTAGCGAGCTATACCTTCCAGGCTTTCCTCTCGGCGCACGGCATGATCGTGAAAGCCAGGTTGCCAGAGGCGACCTTGACGACCGGCTACAGCATTCACGACGCGGGTGCTTTTGGATTTCACGCGACGCATCAGGTCGGCAAGAGAGCCCTTTTCCAGTGAGATAAGCCAGTGGAAGTGATCAGGCATGACCACCCAGGCCAGGGATGTGGCGAGGCCCAGGTTTTGGGCAATTCTAAATTGTTGGACAACCAGTCGTCCCAGCCTGAAATTCTGGAATATTGGCTCGCGATCAAGTGTGTTGGTGGTGAGCAGGTAGATACGGTTGGGTTCATCATGGCGACCGATGCGCAGTCGTTTTGAAGCGGGGAGTTCAGGCATTCCATGGCCTCTCTTCAGGTGGGGTTCTGAGAGGCTAGATGTGGGTGGAGAACTTTGATCGGCAGGCTTTTGGCAGGATGTGTCTGGAAGGGCGCTATCGCGGGCAAGCCCGCTCCCACAGGGAGTTAGAGGTGTTCATACAATTTGTGTACGACCCGGAAAAGTGTGGGAGCTGGCTTGCCTGCGATACCCTCACCACGGTCCATCAGCCCAACTCACACCCCTTCAACACCAACCGAATAATCGTCTGCGCCGCCGCCTCATAATCTGCCTCGTCCAGCTTGGCCTTGCCGGTGACCGCCGATATCTGCCAGTCAAAATCAGCATACGTCTGCGTCGCCGCCCAGATGCTGAACATCAAGTGATTGGGGTCAATGTTGGCGATCAGGCCGCGATCTACCCAGCTCTGGATGCAGTTGATGTTGTGCTTGGCCTGGGCGTTGAGCTGTTCGATCTGCTCGGGGCTCAGGTGCGGGGCGCCGTGCATGATTTCGCTGGCAAACACCTTGGAGGCAAAGGGCAGGTCGCGGGAGATGCGGATTTTCGAGCGGATGTAATTGCTCAGCACCACCGCCGGCTCGCCCTCGGGGTTGAACGGTGTGGAGGCGGCCAGAATCGGCTCGATAATGCTCTCGAGCACCTCGCGGTAGAGGTTGTCCTTGGACCTGAAGTAGTAATAGACGTTGGGCTTGGGCAGCCCGGCCTTGGCGGCGATGTCGCTGGTTTTGGTCGCGGCGAAGCCCTTGTCGGCAAACTCCTCGCTTGCCGCCCGCAGGATCTTTTCTTTGTTGCGCTCGCGAATGGTGCTCATAAACCAGGAGTTTCCTTGCCAGATCGGCGGTTGTGCATGGTAGCACCGGCTATCCGCGAGCCTCAAGAATGCGCCCGTAAAGCTTTGCGCCGCGCTATGCTCGGCCTTTCTCATTCTTATGGAAGCCCGATTCATGGCAGGAAGCAGCTTGTTGGTATTGATCGACGATATCGCCGCCGTACTCGATGACGTTGCGCTGATGACCAAAATGGCCGCCAAGAAGACCGCCGGCGTGCTGGGCGATGACTTGGCACTCAACGCTCAGCAGGTTTCCGGCGTGCGCGCCGAGCGGGAAATCCCTGTGGTGTGGGCGGTGGCCAAGGGGTCGTTTGTCAACAAACTGATCCTGGTGCCGGCGGCATTGCTGATCAGCGCCTTTGCGCCGTGGGCGGTCACGCCGCTGTTGATGCTCGGCGGCGCCTATTTGTGTTTTGAAGGCTTTGAGAAGCTTGCGCATACCTTTTTGCATAAACGCACCGAAGAGCAGGCCCACCTGGTTGAAGCCGTGGCTGATCCGGCGACTGACCTGGTGGCATTTGAGAAGGACAAGATCAAAGGTGCAATTCGCACCGATTTCATCCTCTCGGCCGAGATCATCGCCATCACCCTGGGCACCGTCGCGGATGCGCCTTTGATGCAGCAGGTGGTGGTGCTGTCGGGCATTGCCATTGTCATGACCATCGGCGTCTACGGGCTGGTGGCCGGTATCGTCAAGCTCGATGACCTGGGCCTGTGGCTGACGCAAAAGCCCGGCCAGGCGGCGCGCAGTATCGGTGGGGCGATCTTGCGCGCCGCGCCTTACATGATGAAAAGCCTGTCGGTGATCGGCACAGCGGCGATGTTTATGGTCGGCGGCGGCATTCTCACCCATGGCGTGCCAGCGGTGCATCACTGGATCGAGCGTGTCAGTCAGCACGTTGGCGGGCTGGCGTGGTTGATGCCGACGTTGCTCAATGCGGTGGCCGGGATTATTGCGGGGGCTGTTGTCTTGGCGGTGGTGAGCGTGGTCGGCAAGGTGTGGAAAGCCCTCAAGGCTTGAAGAAATTACGCGCAATAAAAAAGGCCATTCATGCGAATGGCCTTTTTTTGTGTCGCCCGGTTTATTCGGCAATCTGCAACTTGCGCGATTCGGTGTAGATGTAGCGCACCTTCTCATACTCAAACGGCGAGTTCATCTGGCCGTAGCGGAAGCTGGTCTGGTAGCGCTTGTCGACGGCGCGCAGGGCCCAGATTTCCGGGTGGTTTTCGCTGACTTTGGAGACGTTGAGGAAGTTGATCTCGGTCTCGGCGCCGTAGTCGACGATCAGGCCGGTAGTGTCACGCAGGTTCGAGGGGCCGAAGATCGGCAGCACCAGGTAGGCGCCGCCCGGCACGCCGTAGAAACCCAGGGTCTGGCCGAAGTCTTCGCTCTGGCGCGGCAGGCCCATGGCGGTGGCCGGGTCCCACAGGCCGGCGATGCCGATGGTGGTGTTGAGCAGCAGGCGCCCGGTGGTTTCCAGGGAGCGGTGGCCCTTGAGTTGCAGCAGGCTGTTCAACAGGTTGGGCACATCGCCCAGGTTGTTGAAAAAGTTGCTCACGCCGGTGCGCAGGAAACTTGGGGTGACGTAGGTGTAGCCATTGACCACGGGCAGGAACACCCATTGGTCGAAGCGGTAG
The DNA here is from genome assembly GCF_030816095.1 of Pseudomonas sp. W3I7. Classification (NCBI taxonomy): domain Bacteria; kingdom Pseudomonadati; phylum Pseudomonadota; class Gammaproteobacteria; order Pseudomonadales; family Pseudomonadaceae; genus Pseudomonas; species Pseudomonas sp. W3I7. The sequence continues at coordinate 4,279,085 of NZ_JAUSXP010000001.1, read as the reverse complement.
TTGAAGTGGTAGACGCGACGGTTCCACGACTCCAGCGGGTCATAGACGTTAAGTGCCGTCAGCGATGAACGCTCGAACTCACGTTGGTCCAGGCCCGGGTTGAACTTGAGTTTGGTCAACGGCTCCTTGAAGCCATCGGAGTCAACCTTGACCGGCTCGTGGGCCTTGCTGTTGTCGGCATTGGCGACGCCTGCGCACATCAGCGCGGCGAGCAGCAAAAGATATTTAGCCACGGAAGAACTCCAGCATGGCGTCGGCGTTGACGCGGTAATTAAGGTTGCCGCAATGGCCGCCCAGCGGGTAGACGGTCAAGCGATCGCCGAAGGTTTTACGCAGGAAACCGAGATCGCCAGGGCCGAGGATCACGTCGTCGGCGTTGTGCATGACCGCGATTTTCGGGCTGTCGTGCAGGTAGTCCTTGAGTGCGTACAGGCTGACCTGGTCAACCAGTTGCAGCAGGCTGCCGCCGTCGGAGCGGGCGCGCCACATCGGAATCACTTGTTCGGTGAGGTAGCAGTCGAAGTCGCATTGCAGTGCACGCTTGAGGAACGGCGTGAGGCTGGTGCCTTCGGTGATCGGGTATTTCGGCGGGATGATCAGGCCACGGCGGTTGATCAGGTCCGAAGTAAAGGCAATGTCGGCCGCCGAGAAGCGGAACGAGGTGCCGATCAGCATGGCCATCTGTTCGTTGGTCAGGTGCTGCTTGGAGTTCTGGAAGTCGTAGAGCAGGGCGTCATTGAGGTCGATGTAGCCCTTTTGCTGGAAGTAGCGCGTCAGTTTGGCCAGCACCAGCTCATAGAAGGTCGTGGTGTTGTTGATGCCCTTGACCTCGGTCTGTACCAGTTTGTCGAGGTTGGTGATCGAGGTGTAGAGGTTGACCGGCGGGTTGAGCAGCAGCACTTTCTTGAAGTTGAAGCTGCGGCGGGTCTCGTCGAGCTTGCTGACAAACGCTGCATCCAGGGCGCCGAGGCTGTAGCCGGTGAGGTAGTAGTCGGTCACCGGCAGCGAGGCGTTCTGCGCGCGCACCGCTTGCATCACGCGGTACATGTCTTCGGCGTCTTCCTGGGTGATACCCGGCGTGGCGAAGCGCGAGGCGGCGCTGATGAAGTCGAAGCTGGTGGGCGATGACAGCTGCACCACGTGGTAGCCGGCCTGGTAATAGAGCTTTTTCAGGTATTCGTTGATGCTGCTGTCAAACCGGGCGCCCGTGCCTGCGATCAGGAAGATCAGCGGCGCGGCACGGTCCTGTTTGGCGATGCGGTAGGTGAGTTTCTTCACTGCCCAGAAGTTGTCCGGCAGGCTGAACTCACGCTCTGGGCGCATGTTGAGGGTGTAATCGGACTGGTTGATCTCGTCGTTGCTGGGCAATTTGGGCCGCAGGTCCGGCGGGGTGGTGGCAATGGTCGCCTCGAACGGGTTCGTCAAAGGGAAGCCATAAGTGGCCTGGTCGACATCGACGGCCAGTGCTGACGCACTCAAAAATAGGCTGCCCAGCAAGGCAGCGCAGCGCAAGGAACGGAGCATGACTTAATCCCTAAGAGGAAACGTGCTGAATGAAGTTCGCAGGCTATGACCACCGCGTTGCCACCGAAGTGCCAGCCCTCGGCACTAAAAGTCGGAAAAAAACACGGAATCGGGGGTAATAGTAGCGAGAAGATACACTTTGCAGCGCCTTGATGAACAGTTATCTGCGTACACACCTTGCTAACGGCCGCCGTGGGATTAAGCTGAGCGCCGTTTTTGCCTATCGGAGTTCGCCATGTCCCGTCGTTTGCCACTTATCCTGCTGCTTATCGCCTTGCCGTTATGGCTGGCCGCCAGTTATGGCGCCCGTTACGGTTTTATGGAAGACGGCCAGTGGGTGGGGGTCTGCGTCGATGAGGCCAGCCGCTGGGAATGCCAGTTGCGCTCGAACCTGGGGCTGATGACTCACTTCAAGGTGTTGGGCTGGGCGGCGTTGGTGACGTCGGTGCTGGCGTTTTTTCTGCCGGGCCGCGTCGGCTGGGGGTTGGCGGTGCTGGGGATGGTGTTCGGGCTGCCGGCGCTGGCGTTGTATAACACCACGTTTGCGGTGTTTGCGGTGGTGATTGCGGGGTTGCGATTGGTCAGGAAGCCTCGGGTTACTGATTAACCCGTATAAGGGCGCTTTTGTGGCGAGCGAGCTTGCTCCCGCTGGGGCGCGAAGCGGCCCCAAAAAAGCGGGAGCGCTGCGCACTCCAGCGGGAGCAAGCTCCCTCGCCACAGCTGTTTAGCCCTTGCGCACCCGCAAGCAACGCCACAAGGCTACAACCATCAACCCGCTGACCACCGCCCAGCCCCACGCCTGCTGGTTCAGCAACCCTTCGCGATACAGCTGCGGCGCAACACCGGCACCGATGATAAAGGCCAGCAGCGCGATCTCCCGACGAGGCCCAGTCACAGGGCGAACCAGGTACACCAGCGCCGGCAATACCAACGCCGCACTCGGGAAGCTGCGATAGCGCGGGTCAAATACCAGCGCCAGCATCATCACCGCCCCTGCGAACCCGGCGATTGCCACCAGCCATCCGGCGCGTTGTTCCAGCCAGTTGAAGCTCCGTTCACGCCAGCCTTCCTGGGCACTCAGCGCCAGTGCAGCATGGGCCAGCACGAGCAGGTTCAGCATCACCAGCAAGCCTGCCCACACCCATTCATCGTTGAAGCGCGCTGTGACGCGGGTCAGTTCAGCCCAGGTGCCGATGGCGCAGGCCGCCACTGCACCGAGCAGTGGCAGCAACAGCGCGGCACGCGTGCTGCGCACCCGGCCACCCAGCACCAGGGTGCCCAGCAGGATCAGGCCGCCGACGCCCAGCCACAGCGGCCAATACGGCACGTTGCTCACTGGCCCGGCAAGAATGCCCTTGTCCTGGCGATCGGCATCAAACAAGCCCCAGTAACCACCGACGGCACCTTCGCTGGCGCGTTTCCAGGGTTGGTCAAACGCTTCGATCAGGTTGTAGCGCCAGCCATTGGCTTCGGCCATGGCCACAAAACCGCGCATGAACTTGGCCTCGTTGACCCGGCTTGGTACCGCAGTTTCGCGCTGGCGGCCTTCGCTCGGCCAGCCGGTCTCGCCGATCAGCACATCTTTAGGCGCGAATTTGTTACCGAAGGTCTGGCGCACATCACCCACATGCTTGAGGGCTTGATCGATGCCCGACGGGTCATCTTCCCAGTACGGCAGCAGGTGAATGGTCAGGAAATCCACCGCCGGGGCGATTTCCGGGTGCTGCAGCCAGAATTCCCACACATCGGCATAAGTGACCGGCTGCTTGATCTGGCTTTTGACCTGATGGATCAGCGTCACCAACTGCTTGGCGGTGACTTCCTTGCGCAGCAGGGCCTCGTTACCGACGATCACCGAGGTGACCACATCGGGGTTGGCATTGGCAGCCGCAATCAGTTCTTTGATTTCTTTTTCGGTGGCCACCGGGTCACTGCTGACCCAGGCGCCGGCCATTAACTTCAAGCCATGCTTGCGCGCCATGCCCGGCAGGGCTTCCAGGCCGGTCATGGAGTAAGTGCGGATGCATTCAAAACGGGTGGCCAGCAGTGCCAGGTCAGCGTCCATGCGCTCGGGGCGCAGTTTGAATGGCTGGTCGAACGGCGACTGGTCTTTGTCGAACGGCGTATAGGACGCGCATTGCATCTTGTGGCTGGCACTGGCTACATCCGGCAATACCACCGGCCGGCCAAGGCCGTACCAATAGCCGATAAGGGCAAGCACACCGAGGATCAAGGCGCAGAAATAGGGCAGGGCAGGGAAGCGGGCAGTCGCGGGCATGGTCAGCTTATCTGGGGGAGCAAAGGCGCGCATCTTACCCGGATTTGACCCGTACCAGTGGGGCTGCATAATTTAGACATGCAAAGTTCGGGCGGGAAATTGACGCCAAGTCCTAGGAACAGTCCTGCTGGCGATGTGATGTCGTTTCTTGCTTACCCGAGGTCGCTGACAGAGCAGGTCCAAGGCCCCGGCAGGTTGATGATCCAAGTGTCAGCACTCCACTGGCGGGGCACCACCGTGATCGACGCGCGTGAAGGGGGCGCGATGCACCCTATAACAACAGGTTGACGTCGCTCGGCATCCGTCGAGCGCAGCACTTTCGGGGAAGTATTATGAAGATGCGACGACTCTTGGGCGCAGCTGCCACTCTGGTAGTTGCGATGGGCTCCACACTGGCCAGCGCCGACAGCAAAACCCTGAGCATCGGCTATGTAGATGGTTGGTCCGACAGCGTTGCCACGACCCATGTGGCAGCCGAGGTGATCAAGGAAAAACTCGGTTACGACGTGAAACTGCAAGCCGTCGCCACCGGGATCATGTGGCAGGGCGTCGCCACCGGCAAGCTCGACGCCATGCTGTCCGCCTGGCTGCCTGTGACCCACGGTGAGTATTGGACCAAGAACAAGGACAAGGTGGTCGACTACGGCCCCAACTTCAAGGACGCGAAGATTGGCTTGATCGTGCCGGAGTATGTCAAGGCCAAGTCCATCGAAGACCTCAAGACCGACACCACCTTCAAGAACAAGATCGTCGGTATCGACGCCGGCTCAGGCGTGATGCTCAAGACCGACGAAGCGATCAAGGCCTATGGCCTGGATTACAAACTGCAAGCCAGCTCGGGCGCGGCGATGATCGCCGAACTGACCCGTGCCGAAGACAAGCAGGAATCCATTGCCGTAACCGGCTGGGTGCCGCACTGGATGTTTGCCAAGTGGAAACTGCGTTTCCTCGACGACCCAAAAGGGATTTATGGTGCTGCTGAGACCGTCAACAGCATCGGCAGCAAGGGCCTGGAGAAGAAAGCGCCGGAAGTCGCCGCTTTCCTGAAAAAATTCCAGTGGGCCTCCAAGGACGAAATCGGCGAAGTCATGCTCGCAATCCAAGAGGGCGCCAAGCCTGATGCCGCGGCCAAGGATTGGGTCGCCAAGCACCCTGAGCGTGTGGCCGAGTGGACCGCTAAATAAAGCACTAACCCTTTAGAAGCCCCACCACAACCCTACTGTGGGAGCGGGCTTGCTGTGGCGAGGGAGCTTGCTCCCGCTGACTGCGCAGCAGTCTCCGACTTTTTGGGGGCGCTTCGCACCCCAGCGCAAGCAAGCTTGCTCGCCACAGCAAGCCCGCTCCCACATTTTTTTGCCTGTATTAAGGCTGTTGTTTATTTGTTGCCCGCAAAACTTGCTAAGTGGCCATCTCGATCTACTACTAAGGTCGTCTGGAACCTGTTCCGCAGCCGCATACAGTGGATATGTTCCAAAATAATAAAAAGCTGTGCTGCGAGGATAAAAACAATGAACGACAGCATTTACCTCTCGATTCAAAACAGCCCGCGTTTCAAGGAGCTGGTCAGGAAAAGGGAAAGGTTCGCCTGGATTCTCTCGGCGATCATGCTAGGGCTTTACTCCGCTTTCATCCTGTTGATTGCCTACGGGCCACAAGTGCTGGGCGCCAAGCTCAGCCCTGGGTCTTCGATTACCTGGGGTATTCCCTTGGGTGTCGGGCTGATTGTGTCCGCTTTCATCCTGACCGCGCTCTATGTGCGTCGGGCCAATGGCGAATTTGACGACCTGAACAATGCGATTCTCAAGGAGGCTGCGCAATGATCCGGCGTCTATTGGCTATATTCGGCGCTTCGCTGTTTGCTCCGGCCGTTTGGGCGGCGGATGCATTGACCGGGGAAGTGCACAAGCAACCGCTGAACGTGTCCGCCATCGTGATGTTTGTCGCGTTTGTCGGCGCCACCCTGTGCATCACTTACTGGGCATCCAAGCGCAACAAGTCGGCGGCCGACTACTATGCGGCCGGCGGCAAGATCACCGGTTTCCAGAACGGCCTGGCGATTGCCGGTGACTATATGTCGGCGGCGTCCTTCCTGGGGATTTCCGCGCTGGTGTTCACCTCCGGCTACGATGGCCTGATCTACTCGATCGGCTTTCTGGTGGGCTGGCCGATCATTCTGTTCCTGATCGCCGAGCGCCTGCGTAACCTGGGCAAGTACACCTTTGCCGACGTGGCGTCCTATCGCCTCGGGCAAACCCAGATCCGCAGCCTGTCGGCTTGTGGTTCGCTGGTGGTGGTGGCGTTCTACCTGATCGCGCAGATGGTGGGGGCGGGCAAGCTGATCCAGCTGCTGTTCGGCCTGGACTACCACGTCGCGGTGATCCTGGTGGGTATCCTGATGTGCATGTACGTGCTGTTCGGCGGCATGCTGGCGACCACTTGGGTGCAGATCATCAAGGCGGTGCTGTTGCTGTCCGGTGCTTCGTTCATGGCGCTGATGGTGATGAAGCACGTCAACTTCGACTTCAACACGCTGTTTTCCGAGGCGATCAAGGTTCACCCTAAAGGTGAGGCGATCATGAGCCCCGGCGGCTTGGTGAAAGATCCGATTTCGGCATTCTCGCTGGGCCTGGCGCTGATGTTCGGTACGGCCGGCCTGCCGCACATCCTGATGCGCTTCTTCACCGTCAGCGACGCCAAGGAAGCGCGCAAGAGCGTGTTGTATGCCACCGGCTTCATTGGTTACTTCTATATCCTCACGTTCATCATCGGCTTTGGCGCGATCCTGCTGGTGAGCACCAACCCGGCGTTCAAGGATGCTGCAGGCGCCTTGCTGGGCGGTAACAACATGGCGGCGGTGCACCTGGCCAATGCGGTGGGTGGCAGTATTTTCCTGGGCTTCATCTCGGCCGTGGCGTTTGCCACCATCCTGGCAGTGGTTGCCGGTTTGACCCTGGCCGGTGCCTCGGCGGTGTCCCATGACCTGTATGCCAGTGTGATCAAGAAGGGCAAGGCCAACGAGAAAGATGAGATTCGCGTGTCGAAGATCACCACCGTGGCGTTGGGTGTGTTGGCAATCGGCCTGGGTATCCTGTTCGAAAGCCAGAACATTGCGTTCATGGTCGGCCTGGCATTCTCGATTGCGGCCAGCTGTAACTTCCCGGTACTGCTGCTTTCCATGTACTGGAAAAACCTCACCACCCGTGGCGCCATGATTGGCGGCTGGCTGGGCTTGATCAGTGCCGTCGGCCTGATGATCCTCGGCCCGACCATCTGGGTGTCGATCCTGCACCATGAAAAAGCCATCTTCCCTTACGAGTACCCGGCGCTGTTCTCGATGATCATTGCGTTCGTCGGCATCTGGTTCTTCTCGATCACCGACAAGTCGGCGGCGGCAGAGAAAGAGCGTGCGCTGTACTTCCCGCAGTTTGTGCGTTCGCAGACTGGCCTGGGGGCAAGTGGGGCGGTTAACCACTAATATTTGTAACGGCTACAAAAAAAGCCCCGGTCGTGAGATCGGGGCATTTTTTTGCTTTTATTGTGGGTGGATATCACAAAACTGTTTCTCAATTCCTGCACAAATAAAAACGGCCTCCTTGTGAAAGGAGGCCGTTTTTAAGACCAAATAGTTAGATGCTTACTTGCGATCTTCCAGTTTGGTGATATCACGCGGCTTGGCGCCGGTGTACAGCTGGCGCGGACGGCCAATCTTGTACGGGCTGGAGAGCATTTCTTTCCAGTGCGAGATCCAGCCGACAGTACGTGCCAGGGCGAAAATCACGGTGAACATGCTGGTTGGAATGCCGATTGCCTTGAGGATGATCCCCGAGTAGAAGTCGACGTTCGGGTACAGCGAGCGCTCGATGAAGTACGGGTCGGTCAGGGCGATCTCTTCCAGGCGCATGGCCAGTTCGAGTTGCGGATCGTTCTTGATGCCCAGTTCCTTCAACACTTCGTCGCAGGTCTGCTTCATCACGGTGGCACGTGGGTCACGGTTCTTGTAGACGCGGTGACCGAAGCCCATCAGCTTGAACGGATCTTCTCTATCCTTGGCCTTGGCGATGAATTTGTCGATGTTCGAGACATCGCCAATTTCATCCAGCATGGTCAATACGGCTTCGTTCGCACCGCCGTGGGCAGGGCCCCACAGTGCGGCGATACCGGCGGCGATACAGGCGAACGGGTTGGCACCCGAAGAACCGGCCAGGCGTACGGTAGAGGTGGAGGCGTTCTGTTCGTGGTCGGCGTGGAGGATGAAAATCTTGTCCATCGCCTTGGCCAGCACCGGGCTGATCGGTTTGATCTCGCACGGGGTGTTGAACATCATGTGCAGGAAGTTTTCCGCGTACGTCAGGTCGTTGCGCGGGTACATCATGGGTTGACCCATGGAGTACTTGTAAACCATCGCGGCCAGGGTGGGCATCTTGGCAACCAGGCGGATCGCGGAAATTTCGCGATGCTGCGGGTTATTGATGTCCAGGGAGTCGTGATAGAAGGCCGACAGGGCGCCGACTACGCCGCACATGACGGCCATCGGGTGGGCGTCGCGACGGAAGCCGTTGAAGAAGGTCTTCAACTGCTCGTGAACCATGGTGTGGTTCTTCACGGTGCTGACGAACTGGGCTTTCTGCTCGGCTGTTGGCAAATCTTCATGCAGCAGCAGGTAGCAGGTTTCCAGGTAGTCCGACTGTTCAGCAAGCTGTTCGATCGGGTAGCCGCGGTGCAGCAGAATGCCATTATCACCATCGATGTAGGTGATCTTCGACTCGCAAGAGGCGGTCGACATGAAGCCTGGATCGTATGTGAAACGGCCCGTGGCCGTCAGGCCCCGTACGTCGATAACATCGGGACCAACGGTGCCGGTTAAAATGGGCAGCTCGACGGGGGCTGCGCCCTCGATGATCAACTGCGCTTTTTTGTCAGCCATGTGGCCTCCTATTTATGCTTCAAATCATCAGACAGACCCCCCACGCAGGGCCCGCACCACTATATTGATATAAATCCAGATGTCAATTTGCCTAAAGTCTTGCTCCAGAAGGCTTTAACCATACTTTTTCGTCGAAATTGACTGCCATTTACGCCTTTTATACCGCCAGCGCAATCAGCTATTAGGGTGAGGAGTGCGCGTTGTCATTAGTAACCTAACTGTCTATACTCGGCCACCGACCGCCAAGGGCTTTTGGGCTTGCTTTCATTGGGGGTCGCACTCCCTGGGTGGTGCTTACCTGACCAGTGCACTCCCCAACAACTTTGCCCTGATTGTTAGGGGCTCTTCAGTGTGAAAAAAAGCCGTGAATAGCCAACGACCTGTAAACCTAGACCTAAGGACCATCAAACTCCCCATCACCGGCGTTACGTCGTTCCTGCACCGTGTTTCCGGCATCATCCTGTTCCTGGGCTTGGGCATCATGCTTTATGCATTGAGCAAATCCCTGGGTTCCGAGGAAGGATACGCCGAGGTGAAGGCATGCTTGACCAGCCCGCTGGCCAAGTTCGTAGCATGGGGCCTCCTGTCCGCTCTGCTGTATCACCTGGTTGCCGGTGTGCGCCACTTGATCATGGATGCGGGTATCGGTGAGACGCTCGAAGGCGGCCGCCTGGGCTCGAAAATCATCATCGCCATTTCCGTGGTGCTGATCGTTCTGGCAGGAGTTTGGATATGGTAACCAGCGTTACGAACCTTTCGCGTTCGGGCCTCTATGACTGGATGGCACAGCGTGTGTCTGCGGTCGTTCTCGCGGCTTATTTCATTTTCCTGATCGGATACCTCGTCGCAAACCCGGGCATCGGCTATGAGCAATGGCATGGCCTGTTTTCCCACAATGCGATGCGAATCTTCAGCCTGCTGGCCCTTGTAGCCCTGGGCGCTCACGCCTGGGTCGGCATGTGGACCATCGCGACCGACTACCTCACGCCAATGGCGCTGGGCAAGTCCGCGACTGCAGTCCGTTTTCTCTTCCAGGCAGTCTGCGGCGTCGCGATGTTCGCTTACTTCGTCTGGGGTGTGCAGATTCTTTGGGGTATCTGATTCATGGCTAACATTCCAACTATTTCCTTCGACGCCATCATTATTGGTGGCGGCGGTGCCGGCATGCGCGCAGCGCTGCAGCTGGCCCAGGGTGGTCACAAGACTGCCGTGATCACCAAGGTGTTCCCGACCCGTTCCCATACCGTATCGGCCCAGGGTGGCATCACCTGCGCCATCGCTTCCGCCGACCCGAACGATGACTGGCGCTGGCACATGTACGATACCGTCAAGGGTTCCGACTATATCGGTGACCAGGACGCTATCGAGTACATGTGTCAGGAAGGCCCGGCCGCCGTGTTCGAGCTGGACCACATGGGTCTGCCGTTCTCGCGTACCGAGCAAGGTCGTATCTACCAGCGTCCATTCGGCGGCCAGTCGAAGGATTACGGTAAAGGCGGGCAGGCTGCCCGTACGTGCGCCGCTTCCGACCGTACCGGTCACGCGCTGCTGCACACCCTGTATCAGGGCAACCTGAAAGCCGGTACCACGTTCCTGAACGAGTACTACGCAGTTGACCTGGTGAAGAACGCCGACGGCGCCTTCGTCGGTGTGATCGCCATCTGCATCGAAACCGGTGAAACCACCTACATCCGCGCCAAGGCTACTGTGCTGGCAACCGGCGGTGCAGGTCGTATCTACGCGTCGACCACCAATGCCCTGATCAACACCGGTGACGGCGTCGGCATGGCCCTGCGTGCTGGCGTGCCGGTACAAGACATTGAAATGTGGCAGTTCCACCCGACCGGCATCGCCGGCGCCGGTGTACTGGTTACAGAAGGTTGCCGTGGTGAAGGTGGTTACCTGATCAACAAGCACGGCGAGCGTTTCATGGAGCGTTATGCTCCGAACGCCAAAGACCTTGCCGGTCGTGACGTTGTGGCCCGTTCGATGGTTAAGGAAATCATCGCCGGCAACGGCTGTGGCCCGAATGGCGACCACGTACTGCTGAAACTCGATCACCTCGGTGAGGAAGTGTTGCACAGCCGCCTGCCAGGCATCTGCGAACTGTCCAAGACCTTTGCGCACGTTGACCCGGTGGTTGCTCCGGTGCCGGTTGTTCCGACTTGCCACTACATGATGGGCGGCGTGCCGACCAACATTCATGGCCAGGCGATCACCCAGAACGCCGAAGGCGTGGACGAGATCATCCACGGTCTGTTCGCTGTAGGCGAAGTGGCCTGCGTATCGGTACACGGTGCCAACCGCCTGGGCGGCAACTCGCTGCTCGACCTGGTGGTATTCGGTCGCGCTGCCGGCCTGCACCTGGAAAAAGCCCTGACCGACGGCATCGAATACGATGACGCCACCGACGCCAACATCGAGGCCGCCCTGGCGCGCCTGAACGCTCTGAACGAGCGTACCGATGGCGAAGACGTGGCTACCCTGCGTCGTGAGCTGCAAAGCTGCATGCAGAACTACTTCGGTGTATTCCGTACCGGCGAATACATGCAGAAGGGTATTGCCCAGCTGGCCGACCTGCGCACGCGCATCGCCAACGTCAAGATCAACGATAAGAGCCAGGCGTTCAACACCGCTCGTATCGAAGCCCTTGAGCTGCAAAACCTGCTGGAAGTGGCTGAAGCCACTGCGATCGCCGCCGAGGTTCGTAAAGAATCCCGTGGTGCCCACGCCCGTGAAGACTTTGAAGATCGCGACGACGAAAACTGGTTGTGCCACACCCTGTACTTCCCGGGTGACAAGCGCGTAACCAAACGTGCCGTGAACTTCTCGCCGAAGACGGTGCCGACGTTTGAACCGAAGATTCGGACTTACTAAGGGTGGCTGCCATGTTGAAAGTCAGTGTTTACCGCTACAACCCTGATCAGGACGCCGCGCCGTTCATGCAGGAATTTCAGGTCGATACCGGTGGTAAAGACCTGATGGTGCTGGATGTACTGGCACTGATCAAAGAGCAGGACGAAGGTTTTTCCTACCGTCGCTCTTGCCGTGAGGGCGTTTGTGGCTCCGACGGCATGAACATCAACGGCAAGAACGGCCTGGCGTGCATCACGCCGCTGTCCGCTGTTGTTAAAGGTAACAAGCTGATCGTTCGTCCACTGCCAGGTTTGCCGGTTATCCGTGACCTGGTCGTCGATATGAGCATCTTCTACAAGCAATACGAGAAAGTTAAGCCGTTCCTGCAGAACGACACGCCGGCTCCGGCCATCGAACGTCTGCAGTCCCCTGAAGAGCGTGAAAAGCTCGACGGTCTGTACGAGTGCATCCTGTGCGCTTGCTGCTCGACCTCGTGCCCGTCCTTCTGGTGGAACCCGGACAAGTTCCTGGGTCCAGCTGCTCTGCTGCAAGCGTACCGCTTCCTGGCAGACAGCCGTGACACCAAGACGTCCGAGCGTCTGGCTTCACTGGATGACCCGTTCAGCGTCTTCCGCTGCCGCGGGATCATGAACTGCGTCAACGTATGTCCCAAAGGCCTGAACCCGACTAAGGCCATTGGTCACATCCGTAACATGCTGCTGCAAAGCGGCGTGTAAGCGACGTTGTAGCAAGGCAGGACCGTTGTGCCCGTAAATGCTACGGCGCAGGCTTCAACCGGCGCCGTAGTTTTAACTTGAGCAGCGACTTACAAAGCCGCAGCTCTTATTTTGAAGAAATGAGACAAGCAGGGGCATTCGGGTTGGTACCCGAACTATCAGCGTGATCCTAAGTGGCTTGTTTTGGTCGCTGCACTTGGCCTTTTGCAAGCAAACTCGGTGTTTTCGCCGGTGGTGTCCCCAAATCGAGGGTGACCAAGCATGCAAGAAAGCGTGATGCAGCGCATGTGGAACAGCGGCTATCTTTCAGGTGGTAACGCTGCCTATGTGGAAGAGCTTTATGAGCTCTACCTGCACGACCCTAACGCTGTGCCAGAAGAATGGCGCACCAAATTTCAGACGTTGTCTTCAGACGGCAACGCTGCCACCGATGTATCGCACGCAACAATTCGCGATCAATTTGTGCTGCTGGCAAAGAACCAGCGCCGCGCCCAACCGGTTTCCGCCGGTAGCGTGAGCAGCGAGCATGAGAAGAAGCAAGTTGAAGTATTGCGACTGATCCAGGCTTACCGGATGCGTGGCCACCAGGCGGCCCAGCTTGACCCGCTGGGGCTCTGGAAGCGTCCTGCACCTGCTGACCTGTCGATCAATCATTACGGCTTGACCAATGCCGATCTTGATACGACCTTCCGTGCCGGCGACCTGTTCATCGGCAAAGAGGAAGCGAGCCTACGCGAAATTCACGAAGCGTTGCAGCAGACATATTGCCGCACCATCGGCGCTGAATTCACGCACATCACCGATTCCGAGCAGCGCCACTGGTTCCAGCATCGTCTGGAAGGTGTGCGTGGCCGTCCGGTATTGTCCGCCGACGTGCGCAGCCACTTGCTGGAGCGCGTGACCGCGGCCGAAGGCCTCGAGAAATACCTGGGTACCAAATACCCGGGCACCAAGCGTTTCGGCCTGGAAGGCGGCGAAAGCCTGATTCCAATGCTCGACGAGCTGATCCAGCGTTCCGGTTCCTACGGCACCAAGGAAATCGTGATCGGCATGGCTCACCGTGGTCGCCTGAACGTGTTGGTCAACACCTTCGGCAAGAACCCGCGTGAACTGTTCGACGAATTCGAAGGCAAGAAGAAGGTCGAGCTGGGTTCCGGTGACGTTAAATACCACCAGGGCTTCTCGTCCAACGTAATGACCACCGGCGGTGAAGTTCACCTGGCCATGGCCTTCAACCCGTCCCACCTGGAAATCGTTTCTCCGGTGGTCGAGGGTTCGGTGCGTGCCCGCCAGGATCGTCGTAACGATTCCACCGGTGAGAAAGTCCTGCCGATTTCCATCCACGGTGACGCGGCATTCGCCGGTCAAGGCGTGGTCCTGGAAACGTTCCAGATGTCGCAGACCCGCGGCTTCAAGACCGGCGGTACGGTTCACATCGTCATCAACAACCAGGTCGGTTTCACCATCAGCAACCCGCTCGACGCGCGCTCGACCGAGTACGCGACCGACGTTGCCAAGATGATCCAGGCGCCGATCCTCCATGTGAATGGTGATGATCCGGAAGCCGTGTTGTTCGTGACCCAGCTCGCCATTGACTACCGCATGCAGTTCAAGCGTGATGTGGTCATCGACCTGGTTTGCTACCGCCGTCGCGGTCACAACGAAGCGGATGAGCCGAGCGGCACCCAGCCGTTGATGTACCAGCAGATCACCAAGCAGCGCACCACCCGTGAACTGTACGCCGACAGCCTGATTACGGCCGGCGTGGTTGACGATGCGCGTGTTCAGGCGAAAGTCGATGAATACCGCAACGCGCTGGACAACGGCCTGCATGTAGTAAAAAGCCTGGTTAAAGAGCCGAACAAAGAGCTGTTCGTGGACTGGCGCCCGTACCTGGGCCACGCCTGGACGGCGCGTCACGACACCTCGTTCGACCTCAAGACCCTGCAGGAACTGTCCGCCAAGCTGCTGGAAATTCCAGATGGTTTCGTGGTGCAGCGCCAGGTTGCGAAGATCTACGAAGACCGTCAGAAGATGCAAGCCGGCGGCCTGCCGATCAACTGGGGTTACGCCGAAACCATGGCGTACGCGACCCTGGCGTTCGAAGGTCACCCGATCCGCATGACCGGCCAGGACATCGGCCGTGGTACGTTCTCGCACCGTCACGCGGTCCTGCACAACCAGAAAGACGCGACCACCTACGTACCGCTGCAACACCTGTACGAAGGCCAGCCACGTTTCGACCTGTACGATTCGTTCCTGTCCGAAGAAGCCGTACTGGCGTTCGAATACGGCTACTCCACCACCACGCCAAACGCGCTGGTGATCTGGGAAGCCCAGTTCGGCGACTTCGCCAACGGTGCCCAGGTGGTTATCGACCAGTTCATCACCAGCGGTGAGCACAAGTGGGGCCGTCTGTGCGGTCTGACCATGCTGCTGCCACACGGTTATGAAGGTCAGGGCCCGGAGCACTCCTCGGCCCGTCTGGAGCGTTACCTGCAGCTGTGCGCCGAGCACAACATTCAGGTGTGCGTGCCGACTACGCCGGCCCAGATCTACCATTTGCTGCGTCGCCAGGTGATCCGCCCGCTGCGCAAGCCGCTGGTAGTGCTGACCCCGAAATCGCTGTTGCGTCACAAATTGGCCATCTCGACCCTGGAAGATCTGGCCGACGGTTCGTTCCAGACCGTGATTCCAGAAATCGACACCCTGGACGCTGCCAAGGTCACTCGCCTGGTCCTGTGCAGCGGCAAGGTTTACTACGACTTGCTGGAAAAAACGCCGTGCCGAAGGCCGCGAAGACATCGCCATCGTGCGTATCGAGCAGCTTTACCCGTTCCCGGAAGACGACCTGATGGAGGCCATCGCGCCTTACACCAACCTCACCCATGCGGTGTGGTGCCAGGAAGAACCGATGAACCAGGGCGCGTGGTACAGCAGCCAGCATCATTTGCGTCGCAGCATCGGTAACCACAAAACAGGCCTGGGCCTGGAGTACGCCGGTCGTGATGCTTCTGCTGCACCTGCGTGTGGTTATGCGTCGATGCACGCCGAGCAGCAGGAAAAACTGCTGCAAGATGCTTTCACTGTTTAACGCCTTCGCGCTGACTGAAACCGAATTTTAAGGACCCACAGATAATGGCTATCGAAATCAAAGCCCCGTCATTCCCGGAATCGGTTGCCGATGGCACCGTTGCCACCTGGCACAAGAAACCAGGCGACGCTGTAAAGCGTGACGACCTGATCGTCGACATCGAGACCGACAAAGTCGTTCTGGAAGTGTTGGCCGAAGCTGACGGCGTGCTGGGCGCGATCGTGGCTGAAGAGGGCGCTACCGTCCTGTCGAACCAGATCCTGGGCTCGATCGAAGCGGGCGGCGCTGCTGCTCCTGCTCCGGCCGCTGCTGCTGCTCCAGCTGCCGCGCCTGCCGCTGCCGCTCCGGCTGCAGGTGGTGAAGACCCGATCGCTGCACCGGCTGCGCGTCAGCTGGCTGAAGAAAACGGCATCAACCTGGCGTCCCTCAAGGGCACCGGCAAAGACGGCCGCGTCACCAAGGAAGACGTGGTTGCGGCTGTTGAAGCCAAGAAAAACGCTCCGGCTGCCGCACCGGCCAAGGCTGCAGCACCTGCTGCCGCTGCGCCTGTGTTCGCTGCTGGCGACCGCACCGAGAAGCGCGTACCGATGACTCGTGTACGTGCCACCGTGGCCAAGCGTCTGGTTGAAGCACAGTCGAACATGGCGATGCTGACCACCTTCAACGAAGTGGACATGACTGAAGTCATGGCCCTGCGTTCGAAGTACAAGGATCTGTTCGAGAAGTCCCACAATGGCGTGCGCCTGGGCTTCATGTCGTTCTTCGTGAAAGCGGCCACCGAAGCGCTGAAACGCTTCCCGGCAGTCAACGCTTCCATCGACGGCAGCGACATCGTTTACCACGGCTATGCAGACGTCGGCGTTGCCGTGTCCAGCGACCGTGGCCTGGTAGTACCGGTTCTGCGTAACGCCGAGCTGATGAGCCTGGCTGAAATCGAAGGCGGCATCGCCGGTTTCGGCAAGAAAGCCCGTGACGGCAAGCTGACCATCGACGAGATGACCGGCGGTACCTTCACCATCACCAACGGTGGTACCTTCGGTTCGATGATGTCGACTCCGATCGTCAACCCGCCGCAAGCTGCGATCCTGGGCATGCACAACATCATCCAGCGTCCGATGGCCATCAACGGCCAAGTCGTGATCCGCCCGATGATGTACCTGGCGCTGTCGTACGATCACCGCCTGATCGATGGTAAAGAAGCCGTGACTTTCCTGGTAACCATCAAGAACCTGCTGGAAGACCCGGCTCGTCTGCTGCTGGATATCTGATAGAAGCAGCCTCACGTTGCGAGCTGCAAGCTGTAGGAACAAGCAGCTTGGTTTGCAGCGTGGGGCTAAAAGCTTGTCGCAAATAGAGGATCTATTTTCATGACACAGAAATTTGACGTTGTAGTGATTGGTGCAGGTCCTGGCGGCTACGTTGCCGCCATCAAGGCCGCACAACTGGGCCTCTCGACTGCTTGCATCGAAAAATACACCGACAAGGAAGGCAAACTGGCACTGGGCGGTACTTGCCTTAACGTCGGTTGCATTCCTTCCAAGGCGCTGCTGGACAGCTCCTGGAAATTCCACGAAGCCCAGGACGGTTTCGCGATCCACGGCATCAACCATGCTGGCGTGACCATGGACGTGCCAGCAATGGTCGGCCGTAAAGCCAACATCGTTAAAGGCCTGACTTCCGGCGTTGCCACCTTGTTCAAGGCTAACGGCGTCACTTCCCTGCAAGGCCACGGCAAGCTGCTGGCCGGCAAGAAAGTTGAAATCACCAAGCCGGACGGCTCGGTTGAAGTCATCGAAGCCGAAAACGTGATCCTGGCACCAGGTTCGCGTCCAATCGACATTCCGCCTGCTCCAGTTGACCAGAACGTGATCGTTGATTCGACCGGCGCCCTGGAATTCCAATCGGTTCCCAAGCGTCTGGGCGTGATCGGCGCCGGCGTAATCGGCCTGGAACTGGGTTCGGTATGGTCGCGCCTGGGTTCTGAAGTGACTGTGCTGGAAGCCCTGGACACGTTCCTGCTGGCTGCCGACAGCGCAGTGTCCAAAGAAGCGCTGAAAACTTTGACCAAACAAGGTCTGGATATCAAGCTGGGCGCCCGTGTTACCGGTTCCAAGGTCAACGGCGAAGAAGTCGTTGTGACCTACACCGATAAAGAAGGCGAGCAGACCATCACCTTCGACAAGCTGATCGTAGCCGTGGGTCGCCGTCCAGTGACCACCGACCTGCTGGCTTCCGACAGCGGCGTGAACATCGACGAGCGTGGTTTCATCCACGTTGACGATCACTGCGCTACCACCGTGCCAGGCGTGTACGCCATCGGCGACGTGGTGCGCGGCATGATGCTGGCGCACAAGGCTTCCGAAGAAGGCATCATGGTTGTCGAGCGCATCAAGGGTCACAAAACCCAGATGAACTACGACCTGATCCCATCGGTTATCTACACCCACCCGGAAATTGCATGGGTCGGTAAAAACGAACAGCAGTTGAAAGCTGAAGGCGTTGAAGTTAACGTCGGCACCTTCCCGTTTGCCGCTTCTGGCCGTGCCATGGCAGCTAACGACACCGGTGGTTTTGTCAAAGTCATCGCTGATGCCAAGACTGACCGCGTATTGGGCGTCCACGTGATTGGCCCGAGCGCTGCAGAACTGGTTCAGCAAGGCGCGATCGGTATGGAATTCGGCACCAGTGCCGAAGACCTGGGCATGATGGTCTTCTCCCATCCGACCCTGTCCGAAGCGTTGCACGAAGCAGCGTTGGCTGTGAATGGCGGCGCCATCCACATCGCCAACCGCAAGAAGCGCTAAGCGAGATAATAAGAAACCACGGCGGAGTTGCCCGTCGTGAGCCTTGCGCGCAAGACTCACCGCGGAATATCCGCTGGACGCAGCCTTGCACAGCTTTACGGGTATTAAGCCCAGCAAGTTGTGCAAGCAGCAGTCACAGGTGGCGCGGCACTCATAATGAGCGCAGCGCCGAATGCGCAGTACCTAACGAAGACGGTAAAAAGCATGAATCTTCACGAGTATCAGGGTAAGCAGCTGTTCGCTGAATACGGCCTGCCAGTATCCAAGGGTTACGCAGTAGACACCCCGGAAGCAGCAGCAGAAGCTTGCGACAAAATCGGTGGTACCGAGTGGGTTGTCAAAGCCCAGGTCCACGCTGGTGGTCGCGGTAAAGCGGGTGGCGTCAAGCTGGTTAAGAGCCGCGAAGAAGCCAAGGCCTTCGCAGCGAAGTGGCTGAATCAGCGTCTGGTGACTTACCAGACTGATGCCAATGGCCAACCAGTCTCCAAGATCCTGGTTGAATCGTGCACTGATATCGCTAAAGAGCTGTACCTGGGCGCTGTCGTTGACCGTTCGAGCCGTCGCATCGTGTTCATGGCTTCCACCGAAGGTGGCGTGGACATCGAGAAAATCGCTCACGACACTCCAGAAAAAATTCTGAAAGCCACTATCGATCCACTGGTTGGCGCTCAGCCATTCCAGGGTCGCGAGCTGGCTTTCCAGCTGGGCCTGGAAGGCAAGCAAGTTGCTCAGTTCGCCAAGATCTTCGTTGGTCTGGCCAAACTGTTCCAGGATCACGATCTGGCCCTGCTGGAAGTGAACCCGCTGGTGATCAAGGCTGACGGCGATCTGCACTGCCTCGACGCCAAGATCAACATCGACGCTAACGCCATGTACCGTCAGCCTAAGCTGAAGACTTTCCACGACCCGTCGCAAGACGACAAGCGTGAAGCCGACGCTGCCAAGTTCGAACTGAACTACGTAGCCCTGGAAGGTAACATCGGTTGCATGGTCAACGGTGCCGGCCTGGCCATGGGTACCATGGACATCGTCAACCTGCATGGCGGCAAACCAGCCAACTTCCTCGACGTGGGCGGCGGTGCTACCAAAGAACGCGTGACTGAAGCCTTCAAGATCATCCTGTCCGACTCCAACGTCGCTGCAGTATTGGTCAACATCTTCGGCGGCATCGTTCGTTGCGACATGATTGCCGAAGGCATCATCGGTGCAGTTAAAGAAGTAGGCGTTAAAGTTCCAGTCGTTGTTCGCCTTGAAGGTAACAACGCTGAACTGGGTGGAAAAGTACTGGCAGAAAGCGGTTTGAACATCATCGCGGCTACCAGCCTGACCGACGCTGCTCAACAAGTTGTCAAAGCTGCGGAGGGCAAATAATGAGCGTCCTGATCAATAAAGACACCAAAGTTATCTGCCAGGGTATTACCGGTTCGCAAGGTAGTTTCCACACCCAGCAAGCCATCGAATACGGCACCAAGATGGTTGGCGGCGTAACTCCGGGCAAAGGCGGCACCGAGCACCTGGGTCTGCCAGTGTTCAACACCGTGAAAGATGCAGTAGAAAAAACTGGCGCCACCGCCAGCGTGATCTACGTTCCAGCTCCTTTCTGCAAAGACTCCATCCTGGAAGCGGCATTCGGCGGCATCAAGCTGATCGTTTGCATCACCGAAGGCATTCCTACCCTGGACATGCTGGACGCTAAAGTTAAGTGCGACGAGCTGGGCGTAGTCCTGATCGGCCCTAACTGCCCAGGCGTGATCACCCCAGGCGAATGCAAGATCGGCATCATGCCAGGTCACATTCACTTGCCAGGTAAAGTCGGTATCGTTTCGCGTTCCGGCACCCTGACTTACGAAGCTGTTAAGCAGACCACTGACGCCGGTTTCGGTCAGTCGACTTGCGTCGGCATCGGCGGTGACCCGATTCCGGGTTCGAACTTCATCGACATCCTGAAGCTGTTCCAGGAAGACCCGAAGACCGAAGCGATCGTGATGATCGGTGAGATCGGCGGTTCGGCTGAAGAAGAAGCGGCTGCCTACATCAAGGCCCACGTGACCAAGCCGGTTGTTTCCTACATCGCTGGTGTGACTGCCCCTCCAGGCAAGCGCATGGGCCATGCTGGCGCAATCATCTCTGGCGGCAAGGGCACTGCAGACGAGAAGTTTGCTGCCCTGCAAGACGCAGGCGTTAAAACCGTGCGTTCGCTGGCAGACATCGGCAAAGCCTTGGCTGAGCTGACTGGCTGGGCTGTCAAGTAAGCCTCGCGCTTAGCTGACGCTTCACCACACAAAGGCCACCTTCGGGTGGCCTTTGTGCATTCCGGGTATCCCCATTTTGGCAAATGTACCCGGTTCTATGTGGGACCTGGCTTGCCTGCGATGGCATCGACTCATTTTGGCTGATGCACCGAGGTGTCTGCATCGCAGGCAAGCCAGCTCCCACAGGGCCGGCATTGCCGGATTAAGTATGAAAACGCGACATTTGAATGTCGCTTATCGGACAGTCCGCCCCGCAACAGTGCGTTTGTCGGCTTAATTCTGTACTCTAGCCGCCTCTTTATGCGTCCGCCTCCCAAAAGGAAGCCGCGCGCTAGACCGGTCGGTCCCCATCAGGGCCGGCAGCAGTTCCCTCATCCACAGGGAATCCCTCTCTAAATTCCGATTCAGTAGTGTGGTATTTCCTGAAATGAAAGTGTTGAAAAGCCAGGACATCCTGGCGTTAGGCTTTATGACGTTTGCCCTGTTCGTGGGCGCCGGCAACATCATCTTCCCGCCTATCGTTGGTTTGCAGTCCGGGCCGCACGTCTGGATGGCAGCGCTGGGCTTCCTGATCACCGCGGTCGGTTTGCCGGTGGTTACCGTGATTGCCCTGGCCAAAGTCGGCGGCGGCATGGACGCGTTGAGCAGCCCGATCGGCAAGATCGCCGGAGGCCTGCTGGCGGCGGCAGCGTACCTGGCGGTAGGCCCGCTGTTCGCCACCCCGCGTACCGCGACCGTTTCGTTTGAAGTGGGCCTGGCGCCGCTGACCGGCGAAAGCCCGCTGGCGCTGTTCCTCTACAGCTCGGTGTACTTCCTGCTGGTGTTCTTCATTTCCCTGTACCCGGGGCGTCTGCTGGACACCGTAGGGCGCTTCCTTGCACCGTTGAAGATCATCGCCCTGGCCGTGCTGGGCATCGCCGCGTTTGCCTTGCCCGCCGGTGATGTCGGTGTCGCCACCCCGGAATACGTTGCTGCACCGTTCTCACAGGGGTTTATCAATGGTTACCTGACCATGGACACCCTCGGCGCGCTGGTATTCGGCATCGTTATCGTCAACGCCATTCGTTCCCGTGGTGTTGAGTCGCCTACGC
Source organism: Pseudomonas sp. W3I7 (assembly GCF_030816095.1). NCBI lineage: Bacteria > Pseudomonadati > Pseudomonadota > Gammaproteobacteria > Pseudomonadales > Pseudomonadaceae > Pseudomonas > Pseudomonas sp. W3I7. Next base: position 4,257,525 of record NZ_JAUSXP010000001.1, on the reverse strand, counting down.
TGATTACCCGTTACGCGATCATCGCCGGGCTGATTGCCGGCGTGGGCCTGGCGCTGGTGTACATCAGCCTGTTCCGCCTGGGTTCGGGCAGCCATGCCGTGGCGGCCGGTGCCAGCAATGGCGCTGCAGTGCTGCACGCCTACGTGCAACACACGTTCGGCTCGCTGGGCAGTGGCTTCCTCGCGGTGCTGATCTCCCTGGCGTGCCTGGTCACTGCCGTGGGCCTGACCTGTGCCTGCGCCGAGTACTTCAGCAAGGTCCTGCCACTGTCCTACAAGACGCTGGTGGTGATCCTGGCGCTGTTCTCGCTGTTCGTGTCCAACCTGGGCCTGACCAAGCTGATTGCCTTCTCGATCCCGGTACTCACCGCGATCTACCCGCCGTGCATCGTGCTGGTGGCCCTGAGCTTCTGTAAAGACTTCTGGCAGGAGCAGGGCCGTATTGTTGGCCCGGTGATGCTGGTGTCGTTCATCTTTGGTTGCATCGATGCGCTTAAAGGCGCTGGCTTGGCCGATTGGATGCCTGCACAGTTGGCGCACCTGCCGCTGAGCGAGCAAGGTTTGGCCTGGCTCGTGCCGTCGGTGATGACGCTGGTGGTGGCGGTAGTGGTTGACCGTATGCTTGGCAAGCGCAGCGAAGCGATCGCCTGACCCGCGGTTTCACGCTGTACTGAAATGCCCCGTATCAATCGATACGGGGCATTTTTTATGCCTGCACGACCACAACCTTCTAAAGTTGGACCTCGGTCAATGTGGGAGCGGGCTTGCTCGCCAATGCGGTGGATCAGTAATGCATCAGGCGACTGACACACCGTATTCGCGAGCAAGCCCGCTCCCACATTTAGATCGCATTAATATCCATATACCGAGCATAAGGCCCTGCATGTCGTTCATCGAAACCAACCAAATCCACCTGCTGGCCGCCTTCTGGTTCGCCCTGTGCTGGGGCGGTTACACCCGTTATGCCAGCTGGAAAGCCCGTGACACCGCATGCCTGGCCAGCGTGCTGCATCTGTATCGCGAAGACTGGATGCGCCGCATGCTGCTGCGTGATAACCGTATTGCCGACGCCAGCGTGATCGGCAACCTGGAGCGCAATGCCTCGTTCTTCGCCTCCAGCACACTGATAATCCTCGCCGGTATTCTTACCGTGCTGGGCGCTTCCGAGCGGGCGGTATCCTTGCTGGCGGACATTCCCATGGTGCAGCAAGTGTCCCAGGGCATGTCGGAAATCAAGCTGCTGTGCCTGGCGCTGGTGTTCGTCTACGCGTTCTTCACGTTCAGTTGGTGCATGCGCCAATACAATTTTGCCGCCGTGCTGGTGGGGTCGGCGCCTATGATCGGTGAGCGGCATGTGTCGGAGCAGGAGCGCAAGGCGTTTGCCCTGCGGGCGGCGCGAGTGATATCGATGGCGGCCAACCAATTCAACTTTGGCCTGCGTGCGTATTACTTCGGCATGACCATGCTGGCCTGGTTTGTCAGCCCCTGGTTGTTCATGCTGATGAGCAGCGGGGTGGTGCTGGTGCTGTATCGCCGCGAGTTTCATTCCGACGTACTGCAGGTGATGGTCTACACGCCGACCGATATGCCAGTGGCGGAGCCGGCTAAAGACGCTGTGTCTTAACGAGAAGCACCGGTGTTAGTCCGGCTTTATTAAACCGCAGACAAAGAAAAGCCCGCTCTATAAGCGGGCTTTCTTTTTGCAGCAAAGACCAGGCTATTAAGGCTTGGCAGGTGCTGTTGGAGTAGCGGTACCGTCTTCTTTCGCTTTTTCAGCGTTCGCATCAGCCTGAGCTTTGGCAGCATCGGCGTTTTCTTTTGCAGCGTCGTTCACTTTATCCTGTGCTTTGGCCATGTCTTTCTGAGCTTGCTCAGCATGCGATTGAGCATCTTGGGCTTTGTCTTCGGATTTCTTATCGCAGGCAGCGAGACCGAGGGCAGCGGCCAACATCATGGAAATAGCTAAAGTCTTGCGCATGGGGTGTTTCTCCTTATGGATATATCTACTGGCCTTTCGAGCTTAGACGGCCAGCATTAGTTCATTTTGTTTCAAAGATATATAAAACACCGTGACCAAGGAACTTTTAGCCCTATCCCCAAACTGCGCAAACCGACACTAATAAGAGTCTGCACACATGACCGAAAACCCCCTGTTAGAGCGTGCCACGCGCTTTGTGTCGGCCCTGCGCCATTGCCAGGTGCTGGGCATCATCGTCCATGCCGCCAGCCAGGAGGGCATGACGCTGGCCCTGCCTTACGGCCCGCATATCGTCGGCGACCCTCAGACCGGCGTGATTCACGGCGGCGCGCTGACCTCCTTGATGGACACTGCCTGCGGCATGGCCACGCTCTGCGTGCTGCCGGAGTTCGAGGTGTGCCCGACCCTGGATTTGCGCGTCGACTATATGCATCCCGCCGAACCGCATAAGCCGGTGTATGGCTTCGCACAATGCTACCGGGTGACCACCGACGTGATTTTCACCCGTGGGTTCGCCTACCAGGATGACCCGCAACAACCCATCGCCCACGTGGTGGGCACGTTCATGCGCATGGGCAAGCGCCTCAAGGGCACGCAAGGATTCGGCAATTCGATCAAGGGAGACCAGGCATGACCCATCGATTCAAGACCCGCCTCGAACAGGCCCATGAGCGCGGTGACTATGAGGCGCTGCTCAATCTGGTGCCCTACGCCAAGCTGATCGGCATTGAATGCTCAAGGCTGGGGGATGAACTGCTGTTTCGCCTGCCGGCCAACAAGGACAATATTGGTAACCCGATATTACCGGCGCTGCACGGTGGCGTGATCGCAGGTTTTATGGAGCTGTCGGCGGCGTTACATTTGCTGGTATTTACCGGCGCGCCGGGCTTGCCGAAAATCATCGATTTTTCCCTGGATTACCTGCGCGCCGGGCAGTTTCGCGACACCTACGCCAAATGCCAGGTGTGGCGCCAAGGCCGGCGGGTGGCGAATGTGGCGATCACTGCCTGGCAAAGTACCGCAGCGGAGCCGATTGCCACCGCCCGCGCACATTTCAAACTTGAGGATTGGGTGCGCCCTTGAAATCCTGGTCTTAGCCCCCAACTTTGATGACAACCCGCCGCCAACCCTTTCGGGCGCGGCCACTGCCATCCAATTGGAGTTTGATGACCATGAGTGTGGAAACTCAAAAGGAAACCCTGGGCTTCCAGACCGAGGTGAAGCAACTGCTGCACCTCATGATCCATTCGCTGTATTCCAACAAGGAAATCTTCCTTCGCGAATTGATCTCGAACGCCTCTGACGCTGTCGACAAATTACGTTTCGAAGCCCTCTCCAAGCCAGAGTTGCTGGAAGGTGGCGCCGAACTGAAAATCCGTGTGAGCTTCGACAAGGACGCCAAGACCGTCACCCTCGAAGACAACGGCATCGGCATGAGCCGCGAAGACGCGATTACTCATCTGGGTACCATCGCCAAATCCGGCACCGCAGACTTCATGAAGAACCTGTCGGGCGACCAGAAGAAAGATTCGCACCTGATCGGCCAGTTCGGCGTGGGCTTCTATTCGGCCTTCATCGTCGCCGACAAGGTTGAAGTATTCAGCCGCCGCGCCGGCCTTGACGCCAGCGAAGGCGTGCACTGGGCCTCCAAAGGTGAGGGCGAGTTCGAAATCGCCACTGTCGACAAGGCTGACCGCGGTACGCGTATCGTGCTGCACCTCAAAGCGGCTGAAGATGAGTTCGCCGACGGCTACCGCCTGCGCAATATCATCAAGAAATACTCCGACCACATCGCTTTGCCCATCGAACTGCCGAAAGAACAAGCGGCTGTCGAGGGCGAAGAAAAACCTGCCCAGGAATGGGAAGTGGTCAACCGTGCCAGCGCCTTGTGGACCCGCCCTCGTACCGAAGTCAAAGACGAGGAATACCAGGAGTTCTACAAGCACATCGCTCACGACTACGAAAACCCGCTGAGCTGGAGCCACAACAAGGTCGAAGGCAAGCTGGAATACAGCTCGCTGCTCTACGTGCCGGCCCGCGCTCCGTTCGACCTGTACCAGCGTGAAGCGCCGAAAGGCCTGAAGCTGTACGTGCAGCGCGTGTTCGTGATGGACCAGGCAGAGTCCTTCCTGCCGCTGTACCTGCGCTTCATCAAGGGTGTGGTCGACTCCAACGACCTGTCGCTGAACGTGTCGCGGGAAATCCTGCAGAAAGACCCGATCATCGACTCCATGAAGTCGGCGCTGACCAAGCGCGTGCTCGACATGCTGGAAAAACTGGCGAAGAACGAGCCTGAGCAATACAAGGGCTTCTGGAAAAACTTCGGCCAGGTCATGAAAGAAGGCCCGGCGGAAGATTTCGCCAACAAGGAAAAAATTGCCGGCCTGCTGCGTTTTGCCTCGACTCAGGGTGACGACGGCGAGCAGGTTGTGTCGCTGGCCGAGTACCTGGCACGCGCCAAGGAAGGTCAGGACAAGATCTACTACCTGACCGGCGAAACCTACGCGCAGGTCAAGAACAGCCCGCACCTGGAAGTCTTCCGCAAGAAAGGCATCGAAGTGCTGCTGTTGACCGACCGTATCGACGAGTGGCTGATGAGCTACCTCAGCGAGTTCGACGGCAAGACCTTCGTCGACGTGGCCCGTGGTGACCTGGACCTGGGTAACCTGGACTCCGAAGAAGAGAAGAAGGAAGCCGAAGAGGTCGCCAAGGCTAAAGAAGGCCTGGTTGAGCGGATCAAGACTGCCTTGGGCGATGCCGTCAGCGAAGTGCGGGTTTCCCACCGTCTGACCGATTCCCCGGCGATTCTGGCCATCGGCGAGCAGGACCTGGGCATGCAGATGCGCCAGATCCTTGAAGCCAGCGGTCAGAAGGTGCCGGATTCCAAGCCGATCTTCGAATTCAACCCGGCTCACCCGCTGATCGAGAAACTCGATGGCGAGCAGAGTGAAGAGCGTTTTGGCGACCTGTCGCACATTCTCTTCGACCAGGCAGCCCTGGCCGCCGGTGACAGCCTTAAAGATCCGGCCGCGTATGTGCGCCGCCTGAACAAGCTGTTGGTTGAACTGTCGGTTTAACACCGTTGTAGAAAAACCCGCTTCGGCGGGTTTTTTCGTTCTAACGCACCTCAACTGGAGTAAATGATGAGCCAAGTCACTGTACGTTCCGTGGTCTATCAGATTGATGGCCAGTCCTATGAAAGCCGCCTGGCGTTCGACGCCAGCCACAACGGCCCGTTGCCGGGCCTGCTGATGGCGCCGAACTGGATGGGTGTGAGTGCGGGTGCCGAGGAAATCGCCAAAAGCGTGGCCAGCCAAGGCTACGTGGTGCTGATCGCCGACCTGTACGGGCAAACCGTGCGCCCGACGAATGGCGATGAAGCCGGCGCTGCGATGATGCCATTGAAGAACGATAACCCGGCGCTGCTCAAGCGCATGCAGGCGGCCTTTGAGCAGCTGCAAAGCCAGACCGAAGCGGCCGTTGATACCTCGAAGCTGGCCACCTTCGGTTTCTGCTTTGGCGGTTTCTGCTCCCTGGAACTGGCACGTACCGGTGCGCCGTTGAAGGCGGCCGTGTCGTTCCACGGCACCATCGACACACAAAACCCGGCCGGTGCGAAGCACGTCAAGGGTTCGGTGCTGGTGCTGCACGGCGCATCCGATCCATTGGTGCCAAAAGAGCAACTGCCGGCGTTCGAGCAAGAAATGAACGCCGCCGGTGTGGACTGGCAGTTGCTGAGCTACGGCGGCGCGGTGCATTCCTTTACTGACCCGCACGCCAATGTGCCGGGCAAGATGATGTACGACGCAAAGACGGCCAAACGGGCGTTCCAGTCGATGCATAACTTGCTGGACGAAGTGTTCAAGGGCTAACGCTTTAGCGCCTGTTCCGGCCTCATCGCAGGCAAGCCAGCCCCCACACTTTGAACTGTGAAAACAGTCGACATGTGGGCGCTGGCTTGCCTGCGATAGCTATCTGACCGGCAACTCAATCCTTTCAGACTCACCCGGCACCGTCGGCCAGTCCCCGGCTGCCCAACGCTGCCTGGCTTGTTCAATCACTGCCGGATCGCTTGCGACAAAATTCCAGTTGATCCGCCGTGGCCCATCCAGCGGCGCGCCGCCGAACACCACCACGTGGCAATCGCTTTGAGCAAACAAGGTCATTGCCTGCCCGCTCGGCAACACCACCAGGCTATGCGCCTGGACTGCCTCACCGTCCAACTGCGCATCGCCGTCCAGCACATACACCGCCCGTTCTTCATGCTCATCCGGGATCAGCAAGGTGGTGGCCGTCTGCATCTGCACTTCGGCATACAGCGTGGGTGACAGCACCGGCACCGGCGATTTAAGGCAGAAGCCCGAGCCTGCGATCAGGCGAATCTGCACGCCCAGGTTGTCGCTCACCGGCAGGCTCGCCGCCGGATGATGGCTGTAGTGGCCCGGACCGGTTTCGTGGTCCTTGGGCGAGGCCAGCCACACTTGCAGGCCATGCAGGCTGAAGCCGCTGGCCGTGATGGCATCGGGCGTGCGTTCGACGTGGGCAATTGCGCTGCCGGCGGTCATCCAACTGACGTCACCGGCTTGCACTACCTGGTCCGAGCCCAGGCTGTCCTTGTGCTGCAAAGCGCCTTCGAACAGATAGGTGAGGGTGGACAGCCCGATATGCGGGTGCTGGCGAATATTCATGCCAGTGCCGGGCGCATAACGGGTCGGCAACATGTGGTCGAAAAACACAAAAGGCCCGACGCTGCGGCATTCGCGTGACGGCAGCGGTCGCAGGATCGGCTGGCCTTCGACGTCTTCGGCGCGTGGGCGGATCACGGTGAGGGTGGTCATGGGGCGTCCCTGTCTGAGCGGGTTAGGTGCTACTGAGCATAACCCGCTCGACGGGAGGTTGGCGCTACTGGCTGAAGGCGCCTTCGGACAGTTTGGTCTCGATGGTGACTTCGGCGGTGGTCATCAGCTTGTGTACCGGGCACTTATCGGCGACGTGATGCAGCTCATCGCGCTGTGCGTCGGTGAGTACGCCCTTGAGCGTCAGCTTGACGTTGAGCTTGTACTTGCCTTTTTGCTCCTCGGCGCTGTCGTGGGTGACTTCCACGGTGACGCCGGTGAGCGGGATGTCTTTTTTCTGGGCGTAGAGCTTCACGGTCAGCGCCTTGCACGAGGCCAGGGCAGCGTCGAAATAGTCGTGGGGCGAGGGCGCCGAATCGTCACCGCCCAGGCTTTTGGGCAGGTCGGTGAACAGCTCGTGGTTGTTGATGTTCACGCTGTGGCGAAAGTTATCGGAGTTCAGGGTATTGACGGTAACAGGCATGGCAAACCTCACGAGGGCAGGAAAAGGTCATGCAGTTATAGAGCATGCTGGCACTTCAGTGTTCCGCGTTTTTTGCACTGGCAGCTCGCGCGATTGCAATGGGCGTTGATATCGCGTTTTCGTCTTACGCAAATGGGACGACGGGCCGATACCTTTCAGGAGACCTGCTGCAGGTGGATGCAGCGCATTCGGAAGGAATCCAGGCATGAGTATCCGTAGTTTGAATATCGCCCCGCGCGCCGGTCTGGGCTTTGGCGTGCTGGCATTGATGGTGTTTGCCCTGGGCGGTTTCGCCCTGCTGCAAATGGCCAATATGCGCCAACAGTCCGATCAGGTAGAGAACAATTGGTTGCCCAGCGTGATGGCGGTGGGGGAGATGGCCCAGGACCTGCTGCGGGTGCGTGCGCTCACCCTGCGTTTGCTGGTCAACCGTGACCCGCAGGCGCTGGCGCAGAACGAGCAGAAACTCACTGACCTGAAAAACGGCCTGCACCGGGCGCAGACGCTCTACGAAGGGCTGATGGTAGTGCCCGAAGAGCGTGTGCTGTTTGATCGCTTCAAGGCCCAGGAGCAGCAATACCTGCAACGCCAGGAGCAGGTGATGGAATTTTCCAAGGCCAATCAGCTGGAAGACGCGATCAGGATCGTCAACGGTGAGATGAATCAACTGGCCGATGAGTTGGCCGCGACCTTGCACGACCTGGTGACCTTGAACAAGGCCAGTGCCAACCAGGCCGCGAACCTGGCGCAAAGCGTATTCACGCAATCGCGTACGTGGGTGGTCACCATGATAGTGCTTACCGCATTGATCACCATCGGCCTGGCGGTCTGGCTGACCCGCAGCATCGTGCTGCCGTTGGCGCAGTCGCTGAAGGTCGCCCAGGGCGTGGCGGGCGGCGACCTCACCGGTGACATCAACGTAACCGGCAACGATGAGCCCGCGCGCTTGCAGCAGGCGCTCAAGGGTATGCAGGCGAACCTGCGCGACACCATCCGACGGATTGCCGAGTCTTCGAACCAATTGGCTTCGGCTTCTGAAGAGCTCAGCTGTGTGACTGAGGATGCGACCCGTGGCTTGCACCAGCAGAACCAGGAAATCGAACAGGCGGCCACGGCGGTCAACCAGATGACCGCAGCGGTGGAGGAGGTGGCGAGCAATGCGGTCGCCACCTCCCAGGCGTCCCGCGAGTCTGACCGCATTGCCCAGCGTGGGCGCGAGCAGGTGCATCAGACCGTGGTGTCGATTGAAGCGCTGGCCGATGACGTCACCTCCAACGCCACTCAGGTAGAGGACCTGGCGCAGAAGGTCTATGGCATCAGCAAGGTGCTGGATGTGATTCGCTCGATTGCCGAGCAGACCAATTTGCTCGCGCTGAATGCCGCGATTGAGGCGGCGCGCGCAGGCGACGCCGGGCGTGGCTTTGCGGTGGTGGCCGATGAGGTGCGGGCCTTGGCCCATCGCACGCAGCAGTCGACCCAGGAAATCGAGTTGATGATCAGCGGGATCCAGCAAGGCACCGATCAGGCTGTCAGTTCAATGCAGCAGAGCAACACCCGGGCGCGCTCTACGCTGGATATTGCCAAGTCGGCGGGCACGGCGTTGGAGGAGATTGCGTCGGCCTTTACCTTGATCAACGAGCGCAACCTGGTGATTGCCAGCGCGTCGGAGCAGCAGGCGGCGGTGGCGCGGGAGGTGGATCGCAATTTGATGAATATTCGCGATCTGGCGCATCAGACGTCGACGGGGGCTAACCAGACCAGCGCGGCGAGCCAGGAGTTGTCGCGGTTGGCGGTTGACCTCAATACCATGGTGGCGCGGTTTTCGGTATAGGGCTGAGACCGGGGTGATGCTATCGCAGGCAAGCCAGCTCCCACATGTTGAATGGCGAACTCCGTCAAATGTGGGAGCTGGCTTGCCTGCGATGAAGGCGACTCGGTCTTGAATTCAGTTGCCCACAAAAAAGCCCCGAACCAGTCGGGGCTTTTTCAGGTGATCAACCTGCGGGGCTTACTTGCCCTGCCAGCGTTTCAGTACCAGGGTGGCGTTGGTGCCACCGAAGCCGAAGCTGTTGCTCATCACGGTGTCGATCTTGGCGTTTTCAACGGTCTTGGTCAGGATCGGCATATCGGCGACGACCGGGTCGATCTCGTCGATGTTGGCCGAGCCGGCCATGAAGTTGCCTTCCATCATCAGCAGGCAGTAGATCGCTTCGTGAACGCCGGCGGCGCCCAGGGAGTGACCCGACAGGCTCTTGGTAGAGCTGATGGCCGGTGCCTTGTCGCCGAATACCGCACGCACACCTTCCATTTCCTTGGCATCGCCGACCGGAGTCGAAGTGCCGTGGGTGTTCAGGTAGTCGATTGGGGTGTCCACGGTGGACATGGCCATCTGCATGCAACGGATGGCGCCTTCGCCGCTTGGCGCAACCATGTCGTAGCCGTCGGACGTAGCGCCGTAGCCGACGATTTCCGCGTAGATTTTTGCGCCACGGGCCAGAGCGTGTTCCAGCTCCTCGACCACTACCATGCCGCCACCGCCGGCGATGACGAAACCGTCACGCTTGGCGTCGTAGGCGCGGGAGGCCTTTTCCGGGGTTTCGTTGTACTGGGTGGACAGCGCGCCCATGGCGTCGAACAGGAACGACTGGCTCCAATGTTCTTCTTCGCCGCCGCCGGCGAAGACGATGTCCTGCTTGCCCAGCTGGATCTGCTCAACGGCAGTACCGATGCAATGCGCACTGGTGGCGCACGCGGAGGAGATCGAGTAGTTCACACCCTTGATGGCGAACGGCGTGGCCAGGCAGGCCGAAACGGTGCTGCCCATGGTCCGTGTGACACGGTACGGGCCAACGCGCTTCACGCCTTTTTCGCGCAGGATGTCCAGCGCTTCCATCTGGTTGAGGGTCGATGCGCCGCCGGAGCCGGCGATCAGGCCGGTGCGTACGTTCGAAACCTGGTCTTCGCTCAGGCCTGAGTCGGCGATGGCGTCTTTCATGGCCAGGTAGGCGTAGGCGGCAGCGTGGCCGACGAAGCGATAGATCTTGCGATCAATCAGTTCTTCGAGAGGCAGGTCGATGGAGCCGGAAACCTGGCTACGCAGACCCATTTCGGCATATTCCGGGTTGAAGCGGATGCCAGGGCGACTTGCACGCAGGTTAGCGGTGACGGTCTCTTTGTCATTGCCCAGGCAAGAAACAATACCCAGACCAGTGATAACGACGCGGCGCATGCGGATAACCCTTAAAAGTTGTCAGTGGAAGTGAATACGCCGACCCGAAGGCCTTCGGCAGTATAGATCTCGCGACCGTCGACAGTCACCGAACCGTCGGCGATAGCGAGGTTCAGCTTGCCCTTGAGGACGCGCTTGATTTGAATGTTGTAGGTGACTTTCTTGGCGGTCGGCAGGACCTGGCCAAAGAACTTCACTTCGCCCGAACCCAGGGCACGACCGCGACCTGGCAGGCCTTGCCAGCCCAGGTAGAAACCAACCAGTTGCCACATGGCATCAAGGCCCAGGCAGCCCGGCATCACAGGGTCGCCTTCGAAATGGCAGGCGAAGAACCACAGGTCAGGGGTGATATCCAGCTCGGCGACCAATTCACCTTTGCCGTACTTGCCACCCTCTTCGCTGATATGGGTGATGCGATCCACCATCAGCATGTTCGGGGCGGGCAGTTGCGCGTTACCTGGGCCGAACAGCTCACCGCGACTGCAGCGCAGCAGGTCTTCCCGAGTAAAGGCGTTTTGTTTGGTCATGCGAGCTCCTCAATAATCCCATGCGGCAGGGCAGGGTAAATCTTCCCGGACCGAATGAAGCGTTCATGCCTCATATCGGCAGCCTACACATAGACTATTGCGTTGTAGTGAAAGTCACAGCGTCAAGGCACTCAATGTACACTTGTTCACTGAAATTTTAAACCGAGCCTGTTTATCGGCCCGTTTGGGTGCCTAAGACTGCCGCACTTTCGCCTTTCACGCCAGTCGCAGTTGGTTGATGGCGCCGCGCTATTGCACCCAGCGCTGCAGTATTTGCTGCAAATCCGTGCGTTTGAACGGCTTGGCCAGGTAATCGTTCATTCCGGCTGCCAGACAGGCTTCGCGATCACCCTGCAAGGCGTTGGCCGTCAGCGCGATAATCGGCAGGTCGGCGCAGCCGGGCAGTTGGCGAATCTGGCGGGTGGCTTCGTAGCCGTCGATCAACGGCAGGCGGCAATCCATCAGGATCGCGGTAAAAATCAGGCTTTCGGCACTGCGGATCGCCTCGGCGCCATCGATGGCCAGGCTCACTTCAAACCCCAGGCTGCGCAACATGGCTTCGACCACGGTGCGATTGACCGGGTTGTCCTCTACCAGCAACACATGGCGGCCATCACCCGCGCTGGCCTTGCCCTCGGCGTCCAGGGCAACCGCCGGCAGGCTGTGCTGGTCGATGGCCAGGGGGATTTCCAGAGTAAACACCGAGCCACGACCTTCCTGGCTTTGCGCGCGCAGCGTGCCGCCCATACGTTCGGCCAGCGTGCGCGCAATGGGCAGGCCCAGGCCGGTGCCGCCGTAACGTCTGGAAATGGAACTGTCAGCCTGCTGGAACGCATCGAACATCAGCTCCAGGCGTTCGGCGGAAATCCCGATGCCACTGTCGCGCACCGTGCAGGTGAACCACACCAGTTCATGGTCGAGGGTCTGCCAATGGGGCTCGACGGTGACGCTGCCGTGCTCGGTGAATTTGAGCGCGTTACCGATCAGGTTCACCAGAATTTGGCGGATACGGGTCGGGTCACCCTGCACGCGCAAGGCGTCCATGCCCGGCGGAATCGGCAACTCCAGGCTCAACCCGCGCTGCTGTGCGCTGTGCTGGAAGGCCTGGGCACAACTGTTGATCAGGTCGGCGAGGTTGAAGGGGATATGTTCCAGCTCCAGCGCGGCGCGTTCGATGCGTGAGAAGTCGAGGATGTCGTTGATGACTTTAAGCAGGTGCTCGGTGGACTCCGACGCCAGCGCCGCGTACTCGGTCTGCTCCTCGGTCATCTCGGTGGTTTCCAGCAGTTGCAGCATGCCCAGCACGCCGTTCATGGGCGTGCGCAGCTCGTGGCTCATCATCGCCAGGAAGTCCGACTTGGCGTTGTTGGCCCGTTCGGCTTCTTCGCGGGTCTGAATCAACTGGGCCATGGCCTGCTGCTGTTCGCGGCTGGCCTGGTTAAGGCCTTCGGCGAGGTTGTTGATGTGCCGTGACAAGTCGCCCAGCTCCGAGTCATCGACAATCGGCAGCGGTGTCTTGTAGTCGCCTTGCTGGATGGCTTTTACCGCGTGGCCCATGGCGCTGATCGGCTGCGACAGGCTGGCGGCCAGGCGCCGGGCGAGCAGGAAGGTAAACAGCAGGGCGAACAGTGCGAGGATGCCGGCCTTGAACAGAATCTCCTGCTGGCGCTGGCTGAAGGCGTCGTTGGACATGCCGACGATCACCCGGCCCAGGTAATCGGCACGTGGCGCCTTGGGTTCGTTGAGGTTGTCCTGGAAAAAGTCATTGCCCAGCTGGATATGCTGTAAGCGGATGGGTGCCTGGAACACTTTCACCGACAGCGATCGGTCGTGTTTCTCCGAAGGTTGCTCGACATACACCAGGATGTTCTCGGTGCTGTCCTGAATCTCGAGGAAGCGCACATGCGGGGTGGCCAGCGTGGCACGCAGCAGGCTTTCGAGCACATCGTTGTTGCCGGAAATCACCCCGTACTCGGTGGCCGGGGCCAGTTGGTTGGCGATCAACTGGCCGGTGTGGTCGAGTTCCTGGCGCAGGTCCTGGATACGCACGAAGGTAAAGAAGCTGATCAACAGCAGGGTCAGCAACAGCGCCGGGCCCAGGGTGATGAGCTGGGTGCGGGTGTTGATGTCCCAGCGACGACGCAAGGTCATGGGCGTTTTTCTCCTTCGGCCAGGCGGGCGGCGACGGCGGCTTCGTCCACCTGTTCGATCCCCAGTGAGCGCGCGACTTGCGGGTTGCCCACGACTTTGAAGTGTTGCGGGTACACGCTGCGTGGCCAGTTGGCTGGCGGATGATCCAGCAGCCGGTCGAGTACATCCAGCCAGTCGGCCTGGTCGCTGTAGGTGCTGGCCAGGCTGCCGGCCTTGACGAACCCGGCGTTGGGGCCCACCAGCGGCAGTTGCTGGGCGTAGCTGCTGAGCAACAGGTTCTTCACGGTTTTCGGGTTGTACAACTGCGGGTCGTCGAGGCCGAGCAGCACGTCACTGTTCTTGAGCAGGTTTTGCAGCGGGCGGCTGTCGCTGATGTTGTCCCAGCGCTGCGGCACGATCTGCAGGCCCATGGGCGCTGCGTACTCGCGCAGCTCCGGCAGCAGGAACTCACTGTCGCTGCCATAGAGCACACCGATGCGTTGGGCCTGCGGCAGGATGTTGGCGATCAGCTTGAGTTGGCGCGCCAGCGGCGGGTCGCTCCACAACAGGCTGATTTTTGCCGGGTGGGTGGTGCCCAGGCGCTGGCGTGCCTGCAGGCGGCTGATACGCAACACCAGGGTCGGCGGGCCCTGGTCGTCCTGCAGGCGCCAGTCGAGGCCGGGCAGGTCCAGCAGGATCAGGCGCGTGCCGGGCGGCAACCGGCTGGGCGCGGGCAAGTCTTTGAGCGGGACAAAGCTCACCTGCTCTTCGGGGCGCTGCCGGGCCAGGGCTTGGGTAAAGGCCTGAACGCCGGCACCGTCTTCGGCGGCGGTCAACAGGATATCGGCGCTCCACGCCGGTGCTGTCAGCAGCAGGCACACCAGCAGCAGGCACACCAGCAGCAAGGCACGGCGCCAGAGCCGAAAGATAAAGAAGGGGGTCATCCGTGACTGAGCGCCCATGTCAGAATTCCAGCTCCGCGCTGAAATAGAGGACATGGCGACTGTCGTAGTTGTTATCGGCCCAGGTGGTGGGCTGGTTATCGAGGCGTTGTTGCAACATGCCGGCCAGCTCCACATTGGCTTTGCCCAGGGCAATGCGCTTGGCCACCCGCAGGTCGACCCGTTCGAAGCGATATTGGTTGAGCGCATCGTCGCCATAGTAGAACAGCGCACTGGACCAGCCGTGGCCCCACTCGCGCAGCCAACCGGCCGAGCCGCTGTTGCGCGCGGTTTGCGCCTTGTCCAGCGGGTTGCTGGAAGCGGCGTCGACGTAAGCATAGGTCAGGCGCAGGCGGTCGGTATTGCTCATGCGCCAGTCGAACTGCGATTCGGCGCCGGTGAACCGTGCGCTGTTGGCGTTGCTGGCAATGTATTGGTTGTTGCGCAGCGGCGAGCTGATCATCTCGGTGATTTCGTCGTAGAACAGTTTCACGTCGACATTCAACCCGAAGTCGGCAAAGAAGCCGTTGTAGCCCAGCTCTCGTGAACGCATCAACTCTTTATCGAGGTTGCCGGGGCCCCGCGTTACCACAAAATATTGCCCGGAGTTCTGCCCGTAGGTCGGGGAGCTCAAATTGGTGACGCGGTAGCTCCAGTTAACGTTGTTCTCGAACATGTCGGGCGAGCGAATCGCCTCGGAGTACACCGCCCGCAGGCCGTGGCGCGGGTTGATCAGGTAGTTGACCGCCACCCGCGGCGTCAGCGAGTTGCCGCTCAGGTGGGTGTCTTCGTACATGGCGCCGCCTTGCAGCAGCCAGTGTTCGCTGGCACGCCATTCCAGGTGGCCGAACAAGCGCCAGGTGGTGTCGTCGAGGGTGCCGTTGAAGTAGGTATCGGAGTCGGCGCGGTCGTAGCGGTAGTTCATGCCGCTGACCAGGCGCAGGCTATCGGACAGGCTCAGGGTGTCCTGAATCTCCAAATCGTAGCGGCTTTCGCGGGTGCTCTGGTCGATATCACCGCAGACGCTCTGGTTGGCACCGTCGCGCCACTGTTCCAGGACTTGCTTGGCCAGGCCCTGCTCAGTGCTACTGCCAGGCGGAAGGCTGTCTGGTTTGTAACTGTTCATGTGCCGGGCCAGCTGTTCGGCATAGTTGGGGTTCAGTTGCCACAACCGCGTCAGCTCCGGGCTGAACGAGACCTTGGCATCACAGGCTTTCCAGACCTGCTGTCGGTCCCATTGCTGGGCCGAGCCTTGAATGTACAGGCTGTGCTCGGGGTTGAAGTCGACGTTCCAGCGCAACGACCCGGCATAGTCCTTGGCGACGGCATCGGAATTGGTGCCGCCTTCGGTAATCCCGGCAAACACCGGCGTGTAGGTATAAGGACGCTGGTTGGTGCCTTCCTTAGCGTCAAATTGCCAGTCGAGGCTCTGTTGCGCGTTCAGGGTCTGGCTCACCGCCAGGCTGAAGCGGTTGAGGCGGCGGCTGTCACGGCGGTCGGCGCCGACGGCATCGCTGTCAAAGCCATCGTCCTGCTGACCGGACAAGGACAGGCGCAAGTCACCGGTTTCCCAACCCACGCCCTGGCTGGCGTAGTAGTCGTTGATGCCGCGCTGGCCACGGATGACTTTAATTCGCGAACCGTGGCTGTTGGCCGGTGAGCGCGTGAGGATATTGACCACCGCCATCAGCGCGTTGGCGCCATAGCTGACGGTGTTGGGGCCACGGAATACCTCGATGCGCTCGATATCTTCCATGGCCACCGGGATGTCGCTCCAGTCCACGGTGGCAAGGCCCGCGCGGTACACCGAGCGCCCGTCGATCAACACCTGCATGCGCCGCGCGTCGCTGGCGCTGGTGCCGTGGTAGTTCACCGCGGCCTGGTTGCCGGTGGTGTAGCCGACCATCATCCCCGGCACCAGCCGCAGCAGCTCGGCGATGTCGCGTGCGCCGCTGGCCTTGATCAGCTCGCTGTCGATCACCGTCATGCTGCCGGGCACGGCCGCGGCTGATTGCTTGAGGCGTGTGGCGGTCAACACTTGCGGCAGCGGCTGGCTGTCGAGAAACAGGTCATCAGCCAGCGCAGGTGTGCTGCACAGCAACATCAGCAACAGAGATGAGCGAGGAGGAGGGCCCAGATACACGGCACGGCCTTGATAATTACGGATAGCCGCCCATGTTAACTGAGGTGGGGCCATTTGCCAGTCGTGGGACTTGCAATTACTTCACACAAGTGTGGCATTTTCCGACAAGCGCACGAATTGACGCGGGGGCTGGCCGCAAGCGGGTCGCCCCGTATAATGCCGCCATCGCCATGTAAGGATTAACGGATTGCATATGACTGAACAGCGCCCTATTGCGGTCCTGGGAGGCGGAAGTTTTGGTACCGCCGTGGCTAACCTGCTGGCTGAGAACGGCCACGCGGTGCGCCAGTGGATGCGCGATCCCGAGCAGGCCGAGGCCATCCGCGTGCATCGGGAAAACCCCCGTTACCTTAAAGGCATCAAGATTCATCCGGCAGTGGAGCCGGTCACCGACCTGTTGGCTACGCTGACCGACTGTGACCTGTGCTTCGTCGCGCTGCCTTCCAGCGCCTTGCGCTCGGTGTTGGCACCCCACGCCGAGCGTCTGGCCGGCAAGCTGCTGGTCAGCCTGACCAAAGGCATTGAGGCGCACACCTTCAAGCTGATGAGCGAAATCCTCGCCGAGATCGCCCCGCAGGCGCGCATCGGCGTGCTGTCCGGGCCGAACCTGGCACGGGAAGTCGCCGAGCACGCGCTGACCGCCACGGTGGTGGCCAGCGAAGACGAGGCCCTGTGCGAACGTGTCCAGGCCGTGCTGCATGGCCGTACCTTCCGCGTCTACGCCAGTGGCGACCGCTTTGGCGTCGAGCTGGGCGGTGCGCTGAAAAACGTCTACGCGATCATCGCCGGCATGGCCGTGGCCTTGGGCATGGGCGAGAACACCAAGAGCATGCTGATCACCCGCGCGCTGGCGGAAATGACCCGTTTTGCGGTGAACCAGGGCGCCAACCCGATGACCTTCCTCGGGTTGGCCGGCGTAGGCGACTTGATCGTCACCTGCTCGTCGCCCAAAAGTCGCAACTACCAGGTCGGGTTCGCCCTCGGTCAGGGCCTGAGCCTGGAAGACGCGGTCACGCGCCTGGGCGAAGTCGCCGAAGGCGTCAACACCCTCAAGGTGCTGAAGGCCAAGGCCCAGGAAGTGGGTGTGTACATGCCGCTGGTCGCCGGGCTGCACGCGATTCTGTTTGAAGGGCGCACCTTGAACCAGGTGATCGAGCTGCTGATGCGCGCCGAGCCCAAAACCGACGTCGACTTTATTTCCACCAGTGGTTTCAACTGAGGAACGCGCACATGAACGACCCGAAAGACACCCCAAAATACGAGTCCATCCTCCTGCGTATCCTGTGGATGCTGGTGTTTGCCCTGGTGTGGCAAGTGGCGCAGTTCCTGCTCGGTGCGCTGGTGGTGGTGCAGCTGATTTATCGCCTGATCTACGGCGCGCCGAACCTGGGCCTGATGAATTTTGGCGACAGCCTCAGCCAGTTCCTGGCGCAGATCGGCCGTTTCGGCAGCTTTCATACTGAACAGAAACCCTGGCCGTTCGCCGATTGGCCAACCCCACGTGCACCCGAAGGCGAAGCCGCCCACAGCGTGCCGCCGGCGCCGCACCCGGTGCGTGATGAGGAGCCAAAGCTGTGAAGCTATGGATTTTGCGTCACGGTGAAGCCGAAGGGCATGCGCGCACCGACGCCGAACGCAACCTCACCGAGCACGGCCGTGGCGAAGTGTTGCGCAGTGCCGCGCACCTGATTGGCCAGCCCATCAGTGCCATTATCGCCAGCCCCTATGTGCGGGCGCAGCAGACGGCGCAGTTGGTGCGTGAGGCGCTGGGTTTCGAGCCGCAGGTCCGCACGGTGCCGTGGTTGACGCCTGAGGGCAACCCGCTGCAAGTGCTGGAAAAGCTCGACACCGATGACAACGTGCTGCTGGTCAGCCACCAACCCTTGGTGGGCAGCCTGGTCAGCTTTTTGCAGCATGGTCACCAGCGCCAGCCGGAGCCGATGCACACCGCCAGCCTGGCGGAGCTGGAGGGCGATATTCCGCTGGCAGGGCTGATGAACCTGGTCAACGTAAAAAACCCATAAGCTCGATCGCTTCTTTTTGTGTGCTATATAGTCAACCAAGCAAGTGCTTGGTTGGCTATCATCGGATCACAAAGGAGCGCGTCCCATGCCTTTCGCTTTTCGTTTGCCGTTGCAGGTCTTCTTCGAACGTGAAGCGCGACACCCGCGCAAACCTTTCCTGGTGCAACCCATCGGCGGCGGCGAGGTGCAGACGCTCACCTGGGGCGATGTCGGCCATCAGGCCCGATGCGTCGCACATTGGCTGCGCGCCCGGGCATTGCCCCAGGGCTCGCACATTGCCCTGATCTCGAAAAACTGCGCGCACTGGATCATTGCCGACCTGGCGATCTGGATGGCCGGGCATGTGTCGGTGCCGTTGTACCCCAACCTCACGGCGGACTCCGTCAACCATGTGCTCACGCATTCGGAGGCGGCGCTGGTGTTGATCGGCAAGCTGGATGATTGGCCCGCCATGGCGCCCGGCATCCCGGCCGGGTTGCCGACCATCAGCCTGCCGTTGTGCCCGGCCGGCGATTTTGATTTCAGCTGGGCAGACCTGCAGGCCAGTTCACCGATTCAGGACAACCCTTCGCCAGAGGCCGCGAGCCTGGCCACCATTGTTTACACCTCCGGCACCACCGGCTTGCCCAAAGGCGTGATGCAAACCTTCGGCGCCTTGGGGTTTGCCGCCACGCGCGGCACGCAGATATTTGGCTTGGGCGAGGACGACCGGCTGCTGTCCTACCTGCCGTTGTGCCATGTGGCAGAGCGCATGTTTGTCGAGCTGGCGGCGATCTATACCGGGCAAACCGTGTTTTTCGCCGAAAGCCTCGACACCTTCCTGACCGACCTGCGCCGGGCGCGCCCCACGGCCTTGTTCGGCGTCCCGCGTATCTGGACCAAGTTCCAGATGGGCGTCTACGCCAAAGTCCCGGAAAAACGCCTCGATACCCTGTTGCGCCTGCCTTTTATCGGCAAGCGCGTCGGCCACAAAGTGTTGGCCGGGCTGGGCCTGGACGCGTTGCGCATCGCGCTGTCCGGCGCCGCCCCGGTGCCAGAAGCCTTGCTGCGCTGGTATCAACGCCTGGGCCTGGATGTGTTGGAGGTGTATGGCATGACCGAAAGCTGCGGTTATTCCCATGTGTGCCGCCCTGGCCAGCAGACGCTCGGCTGGATCGGCTTGCCGTGTCCCGGTGTCGAGGTGCGCATCGACCCGATGGGCGAAGTGCAGGTGCGCAGCGGCGCGACCATGCTCGGCTATTTCAAGGACCCGCAGAAAACCGCCGAAACCCTCACCGACGATGGCTTCCTGCGCACCGGCGACAAGGGCGAGCAGGATGCCGACGGCCGCCTGCGCCTGACCGGGCGGCTCAAGGAGATTTTCAAGACCAGCAAGGGCAAGTACGTGGCTCCGGCGCCGATCGAAAACCGCTTGGCTGAACATGCACGCATCGAACAGGTGTGCGTGGTCGGCGATGGCTTGCTGGCGCCGATGGGCTTGTGCGTGTTGTCAGCCGGCGGCCAGGACCGACAGGCACTGCGCAGCAGCCTGGAACGCTGGCTGGAACAGGTCAACGGTGCGCTGGACAAGCACGAGCGGTTGCGCCAACTGGTGGTGGTCAAAGACAGTTGGGCGGTAGAGAACGGCTTTCTGACGCCGACCTTGAAGATAAAACGCAACGTGATCGAGTCGACTTACGGCGCACAATTTTCGGCCTGGAGCGAACGCAGCGAGCCGATTGTGTGGCAGGATTAGGGTCGTAATAAAACCAATAAGGACGATTTCATGAGCTTGTGGCGCACCCAACCGAATATCGAGCAACTCAACGCCATCCAGAAAAACACCATCGGTGAATTGCTGGATATCCGTTTCGAAAGCTACGACGACGAGTCGCTGACCGCGAGCATGGTGGTCGACCATCGCACTCACCAGCCGTATGGCCTGCTGCACGGTGGCGCGTCGGTGGTGCTGGCCGAAAGCGTCGGTTCCATGGCGGCTTACCTGTGCATTGATGCCAGCAAGTTCTATTGCGTGGGCCTTGAGGTCAACGCCAACCACTTGCGTGGTGTGCGCAGCGGGCGGGTGACGGCGGTGGCGCGGGCGATTCATATCGGCCGTACTACCCAGGTGTGGGACATTCGCTTGACCAGCGACGATGGCAAGGCCAGCTGCGTGTCGCGCCTGACCATGGCCGTGGTGCCGTTGGGCGAGAACCCGCCGGCACGATAGGCGTGGCGTGAGTGTCATCATTCCTGGCGGTTACGGTCATTGCTGTGCGGTTAAAGGCTGGTGACAATTCACTTCTGTTCTCGTAGATGGATCCTGTATGTCGCAGCACGTGTTTTTTGCCCATGCCAATGGGTTTCCTTCGGCCACTTACGGCAAGTTGTTTGCCGCCCTGGCCCCGGAATACGCGGTGGCGCATTTGCCGCAGCACGGTCACGACCCCAGGTTTCCGGTGGATGACAACTGGCAGAACCTGGTGGACGAGCTGATCCACCACCTGGAACAGCAACCGGAGCCGGTGTGGGGCGTGGGCCATTCCTTGGGCGGCGTACTGCACTTGCACGCCGCCATGCGCTGCCCGCAGTTGTACCGTGGCGTGGTGATGCTCGATTCGCCGGTGTTGACCCGCGCTGACCGCTGGGTGATTCGCGCCGCCAAACGCTTTGGTTTTATCGACCGCCTGACCCCGGCCGGGCGCACCTTGGGTCGACGTGAAGAATTCAGCGACCTGGCTGCCGCACGCAGCTACTTCGCCGGCAAGACGCTGTTTCGCGGCTTCGACCCGGAGTGCTTTGACGCGTACCTGCAACACGGCCTGCAACAGGTGGGCGATCGCCTGCGCTTGCGCTTTGATCCGGCCACCGAGATCAGCATCTACCGAGGCGTGCCCCACACCAGCCCAGGCCAGGTTCGCCAATTAAAGGTGCCGCTGGCGGTGGTGCGCGGTCGCCAGAGCCGGGTGGTGATGCGTCACCATGCCAGTGGTGTCGACCGCCTGCCCATGGGCGAAATGCTCACCATGCCCGGCGGCCACATGTTCCCCCTCGAACGGCCCCAGGACACCGCGACGTTGATCAAGCACCTGTTTTCCCGCTGGCAAGCCCGCGAGCGCAGCTGCGCATGAGCAACCCGGTCGAAGAAGTGCGCCTGAGCCTGCCGCATATCGAATTGGCCGCGCATCTGTTCGGGCCCGAAGACGGCCTGCCGGTGATCGCTTTGCATGGCTGGCTGGACAACGCCAACAGCTTTGCGCGTCTGGCGCCCAAGCTTGAGGGGCTGCGCATCGTTGCGCTGGACATGGCCGGGCACGGGCACTCGGCCCATCGGCCTGCCGGGGCCGGTTATGCCTTGTGGGATTACGTGTTTGATGTGCTGCAAGTGGCTGAACAACTGGGCTGGAAACGTTTTGCATTACTTGGCCATTCCCTGGGCGCCATCGTTTCCCTGGTGCTGGCCGGGGCGTTGCCGGAACGTGTCACCCACCTGGGGTTGATCGACGGCGTGATCCCGCCGACCGCCGCTGGCGAGAACGCTGCCGAGCGCCTCGGCATGGCGTTGCAGGCGCAATTGAGGCTGCAAGACAAGCGCAAACCGGTCTACAGCACCTTGGACCTCGCGGTGCAAGCGCGCATGAAAGGCGTGGTGGCGGTCAGCCGTGAAGCCGCCGAACTGCTGGCCCAGCGCGGTTTGATGCCCGTGCCGGGCGGCTACACCTGGCGCACCGACGCGCGCTTGACCCTGGCATCGCCGATGCGCCTGACCGATGAGCAGGCGATGGCTTTCGTGCGGCGTGTGGGTTGCCCTACACAGTTGGTCGTCGCGGCTGACGGCATGTTGGCGAAACATTCCGAATTGCTTTCTCAGCTACCTTTTACGGTGAACACGCTGCCGGGCGGCCATCATTTACACCTTAATGATGAGCCCGGCGCGATCCTTGTTGCAGACTGTTTCAATCGGTTCTTCTCCACGCCTTGACTTGGCGGGGTCAACTGCCGAGGCTGGGCGGATTGAAAGGGAGTCAACCATGTACGAACTCAACACTGCTGTGCACTTCGATGGCCAGGGCTCACTCATCCGATGAGCCTGCGTAAAGAATGTCTCCGTGCCCTTGGGCTGTGCTGTTTCAGCCCTCTGGTGTTCGCCGCCGATGTGCCAGGCAGCCAGGATCTGCCGGCCGTGGCCCGTCAGGTCGATGCGCAAATCGTCGATTACCGCCCCGCTGAAGAAAAAGAACGCATTTACCCCATGGGCGCGATCCGCAAGATCAGCGGCCAGCTGCGCTACGAAGGCCAGGCCACAGCGCGCGGCCAAACCACTGCCATCACCTATGAACTGCCCGCCGAGCACACGTCCAGCGCCGCCTTTACCGCGACGCGTGAAGCGTTGCAGGCCAAGGGCGCGCAGCTGTTGTTCTGGTGCCAGGCGCGTGATTGCGGCGAAAGCAGCCTGTGGGCCAATGAAGTGTTCGGCAACGCCAAGCTGGTCGGCGCCGACGGCCAGCAGGAATACCTGCTGTTGCGCCTGGCCGCCCCGCAGGACCACTCGTTGGTGGCACTGTATGGCATTACCCGCGGCAACCGCCGTGCTTATCTGCATGTAGAACAACTGGACGCTGGCGCGCCATTGGGCGACTTGCTGCCCACCTCGGCGACCTTGCTGCGCGAGCTTAAAAGCACCGGCGAGCTGGACTTTCCGGCACTCGGCAACGCGCCTGACGCCACCTGGCTGACCTTGATTTCCCGTGGCTTGAACCTCGACGCCACCTTGCGCGTGAGCCTCACCGGGCCGACCGCCGAAGCCTGGCGCCAGGGCCTGATCGACAGCGGCGTGCGGGCCGCCCGCCTGGAAACCGGCAGCGGTGACGCTAAGGGTTTGCACCTGCATCTGATACGCTGACCCTTATCAAGGCGGACGGACCCGTGCCGTTCGCCTAAGCTCTCTTCCTACAGCCTTATTCTCGAGATACCCGATGCTCAATAACGATCGCCTACTGGTGCAAATCCTGCTGCTGGTGTTGTTTGGTGCCAGCTTCTGGGTAATGGCGCCGTTCTGGTCGGCACTGTTCTGGGGCGCGGTGCTGGCGTTTGCCAGCTGGCCGCTGATGCGTTTGCTCACGCGCTGGCTGGGTGGCCGCGAATCCCTGGCGGCGGGCATCCTCACGTTGGGCTGGATGTTGCTGGTGGCAGTGCCGCTGGTGTGGCTGGGGTTCAACCTGGCCGACCATGTGCGCGATGCGGTGGGCCTGATCAAGGATATCCAGGTTGACGGCTTGCCCGCCGCACCTGCCTGGCTGAACTCGATCCCCTTTGTTGGCGAGCGGCTGGTGGCGACCTGGGACAGCATCGACCAACAGGGTGCAGCGCTGATGGTCAGCATCAAGCCGTACCTGGGGCAGGTGGGCAACTGGCTGTTGGCGCGCAGTGCGCAAATTGGCGGCGGTATTCTCGAGCTGACCCTGAGCCTGGTGTTCGTGTTCTTCTTTTACCGTGATGGGCCACGGCTGGCGATGTTTGCCCATCGGTTGCTGGAGCGCCTGATCGGCGAGCGTGCCGGTTACTACATCGAACTGGTGGCCGGCACTGTGCAGCGGGTGGTCAACGGCGTGATTGGTACGGCGGCGGCCCAGGCCCTGCTGGCGCTGATCGGCTTCCTGATTGCCGGCGTGCCGGGCGCGCTGGTGCTGGGCATCGTCACCTTCCTGCTCAGCCTGATCCCCATGGGCCCGCCGCTGGTGTGGATTCCCGCCACGGCCTGGCTGGCATGGAAGGGCGACTACACCTATGCGGTGTTCCTCGGTGTCTGGGGCACGTTCATCATCAGTGGCGTGGACAACGTGCTCAAGCCGTACCTGATCAGCCGAGGCGGCAACCTGCCGCTGGTGATCGTGCTATTGGGCGTGTTTGGCGGCTTGATTGCCTTTGGCTTCATCGGCCTGTTTATCGGCCCGACCTTATTGGCGGTGGCCTACAGCCTGCTGACGGATTGGAGCGCGACCCAGTCCCAGGAACGTCGCGAAGACAAAGCGCTTTAGGCCCTCGGTAAGTACATCACGGCCGTCAGGCCACCGCCCGGGGTTTCCTCCAGGCTCAGGTGGCCGCCGAGGCGCTCCACGGCTTCCTTGGAAATGGTCATGCCCAGGCCAACGCCACCGGAGTTGCGGTTGCGTGAGCCTTCGAGGCGAAAGAACGGTTCGAACACCGCCTCGCGTTTATCGGCCTCGATTCCCGGCCCATGGTCGATCACGCGGATCACCAGGGCGCCACGGCTGTCCTCCAGCTCAATACGCGCCGTACCGGCGTACCGCAGGGCGTTGTCGATCAGGTTGTTGAGGCACGAACGCAGTGCCATCGGTTGCACCTGCAAAGGCGCGCAAGTGCCGCAGAACTGCACGTCCGAGCCTTGGTCCTGGGCGTTTTCGCTGAGGGACTCGACCAGCGCCTGCACGTCGAGCCAGTGCCGGGTCTCGCTGGTGCGCTGTTCGTGCAGGTAGCTCAAGGTGGCGTCGAGCATGCCGATCATGTCGTCCAGGTCCTGGCGCATCTGGCCTTGCAGCTTGGTGTCTTCGATTTGCTCCAGGCGCAGCTTGAGGCGTGACAGCGGCGTACGCAGATCATGGGAGACGGCGCCGAGCATGCGCGCGCGCTGGCTGACTTGCTCGCGGATGCGCTTTTGCATCAGGTTGAAGGTCGATGCAGCCTGGCGCGCTTCCCGTGGCCCGGACTCGTTGAGCGGCGGGCTGTCGAGGTCAAGGCTCAAGCGTTCGGCGGCTGCACTCAGGCGCTGGATCGGCCGGCTCAGCAGTTTGGCACCGTACCAGGCAGCGATGATCAGCGAGATAAACTGAAAGGTCAGCGGCACCACGGGGCCGCCGTACCAGGGCCGATGATGGCGAGCCAATGGCTTCATCGTGCCGTCCGGTTGCTCGACAAAGGTTTCCTGGGGCGGCGGTGGCGGCGGGCCGTAGTGGCGGAACCAGAAGATCGCCAGCACATGAGCGAGCACAATAGCCACCAGCAATACGCCGAACAGCCTGCCAAACAGCGTATTGAAGGTGGCGCGCATCAACCGATATCCCGGGCGTCGAACAGGTAGCCTTCGCCGCGCACGGTTTTGATCAGTTGCGGGGCTTTCGGGTCATCCCCAAGCTTCTGGCGCAGGCGCGATACGAGCAGATCGATGCTGCGGTCAAAGGCTTCGATGGAGCGGCCACGGGCAGCATCCAGCAATTGTTCGCGGCTCAGCACACGGCGCGGGCGTTCGATGAACACCCACAGCAGGCGAAATTCCGCGTTGGACAGCGGCACCACCAGGCCATCGTCGGCCACCAATTGGCGCAGTACGCTGTTGAGGCGCCAGTTGTCGAAGCGGATGTTGGCGCGCTGCTCGGTGCGGTCATCGCGCACCCGGCGCAGGATGGTCTGGATTCGCGCCACCAGCTCCCGCGGTTCGAACGGCTTGGACATATAGTCATCGGCGCCCAGTTCCAGGCCGATGATGCGGTCGGTGGGTTCGCAGCGTGCGGTGAGCATCAAAATCGGGATGTCCGACTCAGTGCGCAACCAACGGCACAGCGACAGGCCGTCTTCGCCCGGCAGCATCAGATCGAGTACGACTACATCAAAGGTTTCGGCTTGCATGGCGGTGCGCATGGCCGTGCCGTCGGTGACGCCGGTGGCGAGGATATTGAAGCGGGCCAGGTAGTCGATCAGCAGTTCGCGGATCGGCAGGTCGTCATCGACGATCAGCGCGCGGGTGTTCCACCGCTTGTCTTCGGCGATCACCGCGCCTTTTTGCTCTTCGTTTACAGAGACGGTAGGGGTATGCATAGTGCGATCATCTGCCTGGGTTGTTGCATTGAGCATAGGCGCCCGGTTCCATGGCTGGAAGTGCCGGGCGAGCGGTCATGTGCGCGAGGCTAGCCGTGGGGCGTGTTGAGGGCATGTCGGGAATGTATCGGTCTTGACACAATGACTCGAAATCCCCGGTTATGCGCGCTTGATCAGCATTTTACCGATCATCGGATCCCGCAACGGCGCCGCTTGCGCTACAATCCGCGCCGATTTCGACTTGCCTGAGAGCCCATTCCAATGTCCGTCTGCCAGACTCCTATCATCGTCGCCCTGGATTACCCCACTCGTGACGCCGCACTGAAGCTGGCTGACCAGTTGGACCCCACGCTTTGCCGGGTCAAGGTCGGCAAGGAACTGTTCACCAGCTGCGCCGCCGAAATCGTCGGTACTCTGCGTGACAAAGGCTTCGAAGTATTCCTCGACCTGAAATTCCATGACATCCCCAACACCACGGCCATGGCGGTTAAAGCCGCCGCCGAAATGGGCGTGTGGATGGTCAACGTGCACTGCTCCGGCGGCCTGCGCATGATGAACGCCTGCCGCGAAGTGCTCGAGCAGCGCAGCGGCCCGAAACCCTTGCTGATCGGTGTGACCGTGCTGACCAGCATGGAGCGCGAAGACCTGGCCGGCATCGGCCTGGACATCGAGCCGCAGGAGCAGGTCCTGCGCCTGGCGGCATTGGCGCAGAAGGCTGGCCTGGACGGCCTGGTCTGTTCGGCCCTGGAGGCCCAGGCGCTGAAGACCGCGCACCCGTCGCTGCAACGGGTGACCCCGGGGATTCGTCCGGCAGGCAGCGCCCAGGATGACCAGCGTCGTATCCTGACGCCGCGTCAGGCCCTGGATGCAGGCTCTGACTACCTGGTGATCGGTCGCCCGATCAGCCAGGCGGCGGATCCGGCGAAGGCACTGGCGGCAGTGGTCGCCGAAATCGCCTGATTGTCACGGATCTAAAATGTGGGAGCGGGCTTGCTCGCGAAAGCGGAGTGTCAGTCACCAGATGTGTGTCTGGCACAGCGTATTCGCGAGCAAGCCCGCACCACATTTCGATCAGCATTGTGTCAGTTAACCTTCAGAATCAACTTCCCGAAGTTCTCGCCGTTGAACAGCTTCATCAACGTCTCCGGGAACGTCTCCAGCCCCTCGACAATATCTTCCTTGCTCTTGAGCTTGCCTTGGGCCATCCAGCCGGCCATTTCCTGCCCTGCGGCGGCAAAGTTCGCCGCGTGGTCCATCACCACGAACCCTTCCATGCGCGCACGATTGACCAGCAACGACAAATAGTTGGCCGGGCCTTTCACCGCCTCTTTATTGTTGTACTGGCTGATTGCGCCGCAGATCACCACCCGCGCCTTCAAGGCCAGGCGGCTGAGCACGGCGTCGAGAATGTCGCCGCCAACGTTATCAAAATACACATCCACGCCTTTGGGGCACTCGCGCTTGAGGGCGGCGGGCACGTCTTCGCTTTTGTAGTCGATGGCTGCGTCAAAGCCCAGTTCATCAATGAGGAATTTGCACTTGTCGGCGCCCCCGGCAATGCCCACTACGCGGCAGCCCTTGAGCTTGGCAATCTGCCCGGCAATGCTGCCTACCGCACCGGCGGCGCCGGAGATCACCACCGTTTCCCCGGCCTTGGGCGCGCCGGTGTCGAGCAGGGCGAAGTAGGCGGTCATGCCGGTCATGCCCAGTGCTGACAGGTAGCGCGGCAGCGGCGCCAGTGTTGGGTCGACCTTATAAAAGCCGCGCGGCTCGCCCAGGAAATAATCCTGCACGCCCAGCGCGCCGTTCACATAATCACCCACCGCGAATTTCGGGTTGTTCGAGGCAATCACCTTGCCCACGCCCAGCGCCCGCATGACTTCGCCGATGCCGACCGGTGGAATGTAGGATTTACCCTCGTTCATCCAGCCACGCATGGCCGGGTCCAGGGACAGGTATTCATTGCGCACCAGCACTTGCCCGTCCGCTGGCGTGCCCACCGGCACTTCCTGGTAGGTAAAGGTCTCCCGCGTGGCCGCACCGACCGGGCGTTTGGCGAGCAGGAATTGGCGGTTGGTCTGGGCAGTCATGGCTGGGACTCTTCAAAAAGTGAGCCTTGAGTGATAGACCTTCAGCGGCTTGGGGGCAAGGTTAAGGGTGAGTGCGAATGCCCGCCGATAGGTTGGGCTGATAGTTGGCCTGGGCGTCTTATCACTGCCATTCATGCGACCCCAACCGGCCATATGATAGTGCTGACGCGCCGGCCATGCGCTTGGCTAGACTCGGCCCACGGCCATTTCTTGCATAGGACATCCCCCATGAGCATGACGTTTTCCGGCCAGGTCGCCCTGGTGACCGGCGCCGCCGCTGGTATTGGCCGCGCCACCGCGCTGGCATTTGCCGCAGAAGGCTTGAAAGTAGTGGTAGCCGACCTGGATGTGGCGGGCGGCGAGGGCACGGTTGCGTTGATTCAACAAACAGGCGCAGAAGCGCTGTTCGTGCGCTGCAATGTCACGCTGGACGCCGATGTGCAGCAATTGATGGCACAGACCATCGCCGCCTATGGGCGCCTGGACTATGCCTTCAACAACGCCGGCATCGAGATCGAGAAGGGCAAGCTGGCCGACGGCAGCCTGGATGAGTTCGATGCAATCATGGGCGTCAACGTCAAGGGCGTATGGTTGTGCATGAAGTATCAACTGCCGCTGTTGCTGGCCCAGGGTGGCGGTGCGATCGTCAATACTGCCTCGGTCGCCGGGTTGGGCGCTGCGCCGAAGATGAGCATTTATGCGGCGTCCAAGCATGCCGTGATCGGCCTGACCAAATCGGCCGCGATCGAATATGCGAAGAAGAAAATCCGCGTGAATGCGGTGTGCCCTGCGGTGATCGACACCGACATGTTCCGCCGAGCCTATGAAGCAGATCCGCGCAAAGCCGAGTTCGCCGCCGCCATGCACCCGGTCGGGCGCATTGGCAAGGTCGAGGAAATCGCCAGTGCCGTGCTGTACCTGTGCAGCGATGGGGCGGCGTTTACCACCGGGCAAGCTTTGGCGGTGGATGGCGGCGCAACGGCTATCTAGGACCCAATGCCATGCACTCTTCGAAAAGGATGGGGCCGCTGTGGGGCGTTTCCATGGGTGGCACAAGGCCTCGTCAGAATGTGTATCAGAAGGTAAATAAGTCAATAAAATCAATACTTTAATAAGAGTTTACGGCCGGTTTGAACGAGCTTCTGTGCTTAACTGTTTGGGGTTGAATAACAGACAGTTGAAGTGAGTGGCTCATGGATTTAGGGATCGATCGACAAGCCCTTGTACCGGTGGTGCAGCAAATCGTCAGCGCGGTGGCGCAATGGATACGCAAGAGCGGCGCAAGCCCCGGTACGCGCTTGCCGTCCATCCGGCAACTGGCCCTCGACAACCTGCTCAGCCAGTCCAGCGTGATAGAGGCTTTCGAACGAATGGTCGCCCAGGGTTTACTGGCGTCCAGGCAAGGCTCGGGATTTGTGGTCGCCCAGCCGCCTGTTTGCCTGGAAAGCCACTGGTATGAGGGGGCAGAGCTGGGTTGGGGCGACTATGTCGATGGCCCGTTGGGCGAGTTGAAGCTGGGTTGCGGCTGGCTGCCGGACACCTGGCGTGAAAGCGATGACCTGTGCTACGCGATACGGGAAATCAGCCGCACCGACACGGCTGGCCTTTTTAACTACAGCACGCCACTGGGCCTGCCGGCATTGCGCGAGCAACTGCTCAAGCGGCTGACCCAGATAAAGGTTGCCACCTGCCTGGATCGCATCCTGACCACCCATGGTGCCAGCCATGCACAGGACCTGCTGATACGCTCGCTGCTCAAGGCTGGCGATACAGTGGTGGTTGAGACGCCGGGCTACGCCAACCTCTATCGACAGTTGGAGCGCCAGGGTGTCACGTTGCTGGAAGTTCCGCGCACCGTGGGCGGCCCGGACATGCCGGTGCTCGAGCAACTGCTGCTGCGCCATCGCCCCAAGTGCCTGTTCATCAACTGCCTGTACCACAACCCCACGGGCACCAGCTTGTGCCGCGCCGTGGCCGAGCGGTTGCTGGAGCTGTCGCACCGTGATGGCTTCCTGATCATTGAAGAGGACGTTTTCGGCGACCTGCAGCACGCCAGTTGCACGCGGCTATCGGCGTTACCCCATGATGACCGGGTGATCTATGTTTCAAGCTTTTCCAAGACCTTGAGCAGTGCCTTGCGCGTGGGTTACGTCAGTGCCGACACGGCCATCGTTGCGCGTATGGCCAGCCTCAAGACCCTGACCGGTATCGGCACGTCACGGTTTGCCGAAACAGTGGTCGCCACGCTGTTGGCTAATGGCACTTACCGCAAGTGGGTGCAACGCCTGCGCAAGCGTTTGAATGCGCAAATGGCAGCCACTCTGGAGGTGCTGGAGGATGAGGAATGGCAGGTGTTTGCCGTGCCTGCCGGCGGTATGTTCGTGTGGGCGCGGCCGGGTCTGGGCGATCATTCCCGGTTGCAAGCGTGCGCGCGCAGGCTTGGCGTCTTGCTGTCGGGCGGGGCGCTGTTCACTCCCCGCGGCGAGCACAGT
Source organism: Pseudomonas sp. W3I7 (assembly GCF_030816095.1). Classification (NCBI taxonomy): domain Bacteria; kingdom Pseudomonadati; phylum Pseudomonadota; class Gammaproteobacteria; order Pseudomonadales; family Pseudomonadaceae; genus Pseudomonas; species Pseudomonas sp. W3I7. The sequence continues at coordinate 4,226,841 of NZ_JAUSXP010000001.1, read as the reverse complement.
GACTGGCTGCGCATCAATGTGGCCTATGCTGCTGATCAGCGGGCGTTGGCGTTGTTCCGTGCCATGGGGCCTGCCAGATCGACCTCGACCATTCTGAAAACGACGAGCATGTAGCTTTTTGCCATTATTGTGGCGCCAACGTCTTGTGCCAATGGCGTCTCGTTGCGAATCTCACTGTATGGCAACCAGGCTTGCTGGCAGCTGCCCGTGCAAGAGGATTCAAGTGCAATGATTTCGGCCGTGCAACGACGTTTCGCCAACCTCGGTATGGCAAAAAAACTGGGCTTGGGCTTCTCCCTGGTGCTGCTGTTGACGGCGCTGGTGGCGGCCATTGGCGTGTGGTCGCTGCAAACCGTTGGCCAGCGTTTCGAAGGCCTCAATGCGATGTCTTCGCTCAACAGCGGCTTGCTCAAGGTGCGCTTGATCGAGCAGGACTACGCGTTGCATGCCGACCCCAAAGCCGTCGATGCCTTGCATGAAAGCGTCGATGCCCTGGCTGCTATGGCGGCCACGCTCAAGGCCCAGTCCGCCGCCAATGTGCCGGTGATGGGCGACGTTGAACAGGCGTTGGCCGCGTATCGCCAGGCGTTCGACGAATTTGTCGAGTTGACCCAGACCAAGGACCTGGCGCTGGAGATGGCCAGTTGGTCGGTCTCCAGCGTGGCCAATAACCTCGATGTGCTGCAAGCCGGCCTGGCCGACGATGGCGCCTATGGCCTCAAGGAAAGCCAGGGCAAAGAGGGCGCCGAGTTTATCGAGCAGGCCGGGCAGGTCAGCCAAGTGTCGCGGTTGATGTTGCAAGCCATGAACGAGGCGCGGGTGCGCCTGGACCAGAGCCGCAAGGCCGATGCCGACAACGCCGAGCAGGGCAAGATCGAACAGGCCGACCAGGCCCTGGCGCAGGTCGAGCAGCTGAAAACCGCGGTCAAGGACGCGGGTTACCAGACCGTGCTCAACGAGGTGTCCGGGCACATTGCCGCCTTCAGCGAAAAACTCGGTGAGTACACCGGTTTGCTGGCGCAGGAAAAAATCGTCTACAAGCAATTGCATGACCGCGCCGATCAGGTGGTCAGCCGGGTCAACCAGGCGTATGCCGCCGAAGACCAGTCGATGCAGGCGCAATTGAAGAAAAGCACGTTGCTGATCATCGGTTCCTCGGCGTTGGCGTTGTTGGTGGGGCTGGTTGCCGCCTGGCTGATTACCCGCCTGATCGTGGCGCCGCTGCGCCGTGTAATTGCCGTGGCCCAGCAGATTGCCGCCGGAGACCTGAGTGGGCGCATGGAGGTCAGTCGCCGTGATGAGATCGGCCAGCTGATGCAAGCGATGCAGCAGATGGGCACTGGCTTGAGCCAGATGGTCAGCGGCTTGCAGGCCGGCATCGAGCAATTGGCCAGCTCTGCACAATCACTCTCCAGCGTCACCGAACAAACCAATCTCGAGGTCAGCAGCCAGAAGGAGGAAACCGAACAGGTCGCCACGGCGATGAACCAGATGACTGCCACGGTGCATGACGTGGCGCGTAACGCCGAAGAAGCTGCGCAAGCGGCGCAGACCGCCGATGCCAAGGTCGACAGCGGCCAGCAGGTGGTGCGTCAGAGTCTGCAACGCATTGAGTTGCTGGCGTCCTCCAGCACCAGCGCCAGCGCCAGCATCGACAGCCTCAGTGCCGAAATCCAGCACATCGGTACGGTGTTGGGGGTGATCAAAAGTGTCGCCGAGCAGACCAACCTGCTGGCCCTTAACGCCGCCATCGAGGCCGCCCGTGCCGGCGAGCAAGGCCGAGGGTTTGCAGTGGTGGCCGATGAGGTGAGGGCGCTGGCCAAGCGTACTCAGCAATCGACCGAGGAGATCGAGCGGTTGGTGAGCACCTTGCGCAGTGCCGCGCAGTCGTCGGTGCAGCAGATTCAGCAAAGCGGCGAGCTGGTGAAGCTGGCCGTCAGCGATGCGCTGGAAACCGAGAGCGCGCTGGGCAGCATCGCCGCTGCCGTGTCCCTGATCCAGCAGATGAACCAGCAGATTGCCGCCGCCGCCGAGGAGCAAAGCTCGGTGGCCGAAGAGATCAATCGCAGTGTCACCAGTATCCGCGCGAGTGCCGACCAATCGGCGCTGAGCATGCAAGGCAACGCCGCGTCGAGCATTCAGCTGGCGCAGTTGGGGGCGCAGCTCAAGGGTATGGTGGGGCACTTCCGCCTTTGATCCATGAGCAAAGGCGGAGCCGTACGATCAGGCGTTGTTGGCGAGGAAGGTCAGCAGGGCTTCGTTGACGAAGTCCGGGTTTTCGCGGCTGGAGATATGCCCGGCGTCTGGAATCAGGGTCAGGCTGCAACCGATCAGCGCGGCCATTTCCCTGGATTCGGCGGGTGGGCGTGGCTTGTCCTGCTCACCGCACATGATCAGGGTGGTGTCGGTGTCCAGGCGGTGCAGTTGGTCGAGGATATCGGCGCGGCTGAAGATGTGACGGCCCAATGGCACGATGCTGTCCAGCAGGCGCTCCTTGGAGAAAGCCCGCAGCGACTGGCGAAAATCCTGGTACAGCGCAGATTCGCGGTCGATGCCTGGCCGGAAGAAGATCGGTGCGATCACATCCAGTAACGGCTCAGGGATGGCGCCGGCGTCCTCGATCATCTTGAACAGCGAAAAGTAATACTGGCGCGTGGTCTCGGGCTCGGCACCGAGGTAGGTGTCCATCAGCACCAGGCTGTTGATGCGCTGCGGCGCCAGCAGCGCCAGGCGTGCGCCCCACATGCCGCCTACCGACAGGCCCACCAGGTTGATCTGTGCGATGTCCAGCTGGTCCAGCAGGGCCAGGGTCTGGCGCGCCAGGTCGTCGAGGGACTGGGTTTGGGCCGGCAGCGGGCCGGATTCACCATGGCCCCACAACTCGGGGACGATCACGCGGTACTGTTGCGACAGGGCTTCGATTTGCGGCGCCCACATGTGGCGGTCCCACAGGTAGCTTGAGCCCAGCAGAACGACCGGGCCGGTGCCTTGGTCGACATAGTGCAGCGGTTGTCCATCAATGACGGCGACAGGCATAGCAGGCCTCTGACTTCACGGAGTTAGGGGCACTTTTTTACGCTAGTCGGGGGCGGGGGGATAGGTGCAAAGTGATGGCACTTGGTGGTGGCGTGGTGGGGTGGGCTGGGTTGGGCTGTTGGGTGAATATCCATTATTTAGGTAACGGCGGCTTATGGTTCCGCTCTTACAGCGGGTCACTTTTGGCAAACGCCCCAAAAGTAACCAAAAGGTCTTCGCCCCAACACTCGGTGCCTCGCTGTGGCTCGGCATGCCCGCAATCCGACACTGATTTGGGGGGCCGCCGCCACGCGCCATCCATGGCGCGGGGCGGCTAAACCGGCATCCCTGCCGGTTTACCCCCCAAATCACTGTCGAATTCCGGCCATCGTGTTTGACGGGGCGCTTTCAGATCAAGATCAAGATCAACAGCGCAGATCAAAAGACCGCTGACTTCGTCATCGAAAAGGATGTAAGGGCCGGAGCAACAGCAACAGCAACAGCAAAAACAAAAGCAAAAGCAACAGCAGAGCCATACTCGGTCAACTGTGGGAGCTGGCTTGCCTGCGATGGCATCAACTTGGTGTACCTGACACACCGAGGTGCCTGCATCGCAGGCAAGCCAGCTCCCACAGAAAAGCAGATCCCACAGAAAAGCAGATCCCACAGAAAAGCAGATCCCACAGAAAAGCAGATCCCAGGTGTATGCGAATCCGCTTTTCGCTTTTGCTTTAACCACTCAGGTCGGCTACTAGGCCGCCGTGCTCTGCTTTTGATTTTGATCTGAGGCGCCCCGTTAACCACGCTGGCCGAACGCAGGCTTGAATCCGTGGGTAACCCGGCAGGACGCCGGGTTAGCCGCGCTGGGCCAAGGATGGCCCATCGCGGCGGCCCACGGATTCAAGCCGGAGTGAGGGCACACCGAGCCTAGGCGAGGTGCCGAGTGGTGGGGCGAAGACCTTTTGCTTACTTTTGGGTCTTTCCAAAAGTGAGCCGCCGTAAGGGCGGAACCCTAAGTAGCCGTTACCGCAGCAACGGATATGTACCCAACCCACCCATCCACCGCGCGCGCGCCCCAACGATCAATCGTAAATAGCTTTCTTTTTCCACTCCGCATCGGCATCCACAACTTTAAGCCCTTCAGTCAACTCATTGACCTCATCTTCAGCCGGCTTGCTGTTGGTCAATACCGTGGAATTGGCGCGGGCCAGTTGGCTTTCGAGCAATTGCAGCTGCGCGCTGTAGAGCGCCGGCTCCGGCTGTTTGCGCAGGTACTGCACGCCGCGCTCGAATGCCAGGCGTGCCTGGCCGGGTTGGTTCTGTTGCAGGGCGTGCTGGCCGAGGTTGTTGAAGAACTCGATGTGCAGCAGCACCAGGATATGGCGAATTTCCTTGATCCAGTGCTTGGCCTCGTTGGTCGGCAGAAAACCATCCTGAGCCGCACGGGTCACTTGACCATGCAGGGCTTCGAGGAGGAAGCGCACGTCCTTGGCCTTGGCTTCGGTCTGGATCGGCGCCGGTGGGTTGGTCACGGGAATAGATTCGCCCTGGGCGATCAGCGCATTCAACTCAGTGATACGCGCCTTGAGTGCTGCACTGGACTTGTTGAGGTGCAACAGGCGCTGGTTGACGTTGAGCTCAAGGCGGGTGAGCAGCAGCTTGAGCGCCGGGGTCATCAATTGGCCAGGAAAGGTCTCGGTGATTTCACCGCACCGACGCAGCCGATCATTGAGCTCGATCTCGGTACGTTTTTTTTCCAGTTTGTTGTTTTCCACCACGTGGTTCATGTAGCCAATGGCGATCAGTATTACGATCCCGGCTATTACCAGCAGGGTGATCATGAGTGGTGTCACCGGTGTGACCTCTTTTATAGGGTTTGCTGTGGAGTGTAGTGACTGGACCATCCGGCGGATAGGGCTGTACGACCAGTTGCCCAGGTAGTTTCTTCTATATAGGTAAGCGTGACAGAGCGGGCTCCTTGCATAGATGCACATTGCCATCATTTACTCGGGCCAACTATAGCGTCTTGTCGGGCGCCAGAATATAGGCGTCAAAGCCCCCACGGGCAGAATGCTCGCAAAGGCCTGGAAAGCAGGTCGAAGTCATTGATTTAAATAAATTTATCCTTGGGGGTTGACGACCTTTCAATCCATCCATAGAATGCGCGCCACTTACAGCGTAAAGCACACAGCGAAACGCGGTAAGGAGTGAATGTTGTACGTGTGTCCCCTTCGTCTAGTGGCCTAGGACACCGCCCTTTCACGGCGGTAACAGGGGTTCGAGTCCCCTAGGGGACGCCAATATGCGGGAATAGCTCAGTTGGTAGAGCACGACCTTGCCAAGGTCGGGGTCGCGAGTTCGAGTCTCGTTTCCCGCTCCAATTTACAAGCAATGTGGCCCTCGGGCGGCATTGAGTGAAACCAGGGCATAATCTTCGGATTTAACCTCTGGGCACTGAAACACACACCATGTGTTTCAGTTGTGTGTCCCCTTCGTCTAGTGGCCTAGGACACCGCCCTTTCACGGCGGTAACAGGGGTTCGAGTCCCCTAGGGGACGCCATTTTGCGGGAATAGCTCAGTTGGTAGAGCACGACCTTGCCAAGGTCGGGGTCGCGAGTTCGAGTCTCGTTTCCCGCTCCATATTCAACAAAAACGCCGATCAGCAATGATCGGCGTTTTTGTTTGCGCTGAATTTACTCAGCCGGGTCAGGAACAGGCCCAACCACAGCGTTTTGCCGATTGATAAACACTCTGCGTGGACAGTGCCATGTGTGTGCTGGGTGGCGAATAGGCTCGGCCATGGTCAGCAAGAGCACGAAACTGGTGAAAGAGCCAATGGCCAGGAAGATGAACACCTGGTTCCAGCCCAGGCTGTCCAGCAGCAGGCCGTTCAAGAGCGGCTCTGCCGGCGACAAAAACTCGCCCGGTTCCATCACTTTTAGTTTTTCTAAAGGTTTTGCAGCGAGTGAACCTCTCAACTGTGTAGGTCTTGTTGTTAAGTGTGTGGGAATAGTCTGTAGTTAATCGCGGGTGGGTGTGTACTGGGTCTGCTGTCTCTACTCTGGCCAGCCCAGTGTGCCTGTTCACGTCGGAGAACTGCCCAGATGTTCCAACTCGATTTTTATTCAACCCTGGTGGCCGCCTCTCTGGTGTTGCTGTTGGGGCGTTGGCTGGTCGCCCGCATCGGCTTTTTACGCGCCTACAGCATTCCGGAGCCGGTGGTCGGCGGCTTATTGGTGGCTGCGCTGCTGCTGTTGCTGCGCGCATTGACGGATATCGAAGTTCGATTCGACGCCTCATTGCAGGCCCCCTTGATGCTGGCATTCTTTGCCACCATCGGCCTGAATGCGGACTTTGCCAGCCTGAAGAAAGGCGGGCGCATCCTCGGCATCTTCCTGCTGGTCGTGACGGCCCTGCTGGTGGTGCAAAATGCCATGGGCATTGCCCTGGCCAAGGCGCTGGGTCTCGACCCGTTGATGGGGCTGTTGGCAGGCTCCGTCACCCTGTCCGGCGGCCACGGCACCGGCGCGGCCTGGGGCGCCGTGTTCAGCGAAAAATATGGCGTGGCTTCGGCGTCCGAACTGGCGATTGCCTCGGCGACGTTTGGCTTGGTACTGGGTGGGCTGATCGGTGGCCCGGTTGCACGTTTGTTGATCAAACGTGTGCAGGTGCCTGGTGTTGAACTGGCGCTACCGCCTCAGCCCAAAGGCTTTGAGCAGCCCAACCAGGAACGCATGATCACCTCGTTTTCGTTTATCGAGACCCTGGCGTTATTGGCGATCAGCTTGCAGGTCGGCACATTCCTGTATGGCTTTATTAAAGGTACGGCTTTCGAGTTGCCGACGTTTGTATGCGTGCTGTTTGTGGGCGTGGTGTTGCGCAACGGCTTGTCGGCGCTGGGCTGGCATCAGGTGTTTGAGCGTGAAGTGTCGCTGCTGGGCAATGTCAGCTTGTCGTTGTTCCTGGCGATTGCGCTGATGTCGCTCAAACTCTGGGACCTGGCGGCGCTGGCCTTGCCGATTGTGATTTTGTTGGCGGCCCAGGCGTTGCTGATGGCGCTTTTCGCGATTTTCGTGACGTTCCGGGTCATGGGCCGCAACTATGACGCGGCCGTACTGGCGGCGGGGCACTGCGGTTTTGGCTTGGGTGCCACGCCGACCGCCATCGCCAATATGCAGGCGGTCACGCAGCGCTTCGGGCCTTCGCCGATTGCGTTTCTGGTGGTGCCGATGGTGGGGGCGTTCTTTATCGACATTACCAATGCGGTGGTGATCAAGTTGTACCTGGCGCTGCCGTTTCTGGGGGCGGCGGGCTGAGGGGGCCTTCGAATGGTCGCCAAGCGGCTGCGTCCTGACGGATCAGTACGGCGTCGTGGCTCATGTACAGGTCGATTACCTGTTCTATTTGCACGTGGCGAAGTTTGAAGTTGTGCGTGGGGGTGATTATCGCGCCATGTTTGTACAGCGTGTAAAAATGCACCTCCCCCGAGAGTTGCAATCCGGCCTCTTGCTGCGCAACTTCGAAAGCTTTATCCGGCAATTGCACTCGAAAATACGACAGCAACGGCCAGCGTTTTCGTTGTTCTTTGTCTGACCCGGCACCTACGGCCTCATAAGCACGGCGCATCCCCAGCACTCTCTGGTGGTACTGCGCGGTACGGGTCTGCCCGGTGATGGCCAGCGACAGTTGCCCCTCCAATGCGGCCTGCGTGTAGTCGCTGTATTCATAGGCACCGTACTGCACCACTGGGCGTCCCTGGGATTCAATCAAGGTGGGACCGGCGCGACCATCCCAGGCAGGGCTGTCGCCCAGGCCGATTTCGCTGTCTGTCAGCGGAATGACCGTGGCGGAAACATTGCGCGGTTCAAAGCTGCGGGTGGAATCAGGCGCCACCCCTGGCCAGTACGAGCCGAGTGCCGCACAGATGCGTGCATCCTCAGTAAACGGGCTGGCTAACTGATAACCGCACAGCATGTTCGTAAACGGAGCGTCGACCAGGCCCCGGCCCACTTCCCAGCCCGGCCCAAAGACCCCGCTGGCGAAATCCGGCAACCAGGATTGCCGTTGAGCATGCTGCACAGGCAGGGCCGAGCCAGGTGTTGTGGAAAACTGTGGGTGGGAGACGATGGCGGTGACGCCGCGGTCTTCAGGGGCGAAGTACCCACCGGCAAGGGCTTGATTGATAAAAAAACGCACGTCGGACAGTGGGTTCACCCGCGTATGCCAAACCTCTGGACAGGGCGGCGCAGGGCAAGGGAAAACGCCAGGGTCACTGGACCATCGCTTGAGTTCCCGCTGCCCGCACAACGGAAAAAAATCCGGCGCACCGATGATGGAGTAGGCGGCAATGCTCGCCAGTTCCAGGGCAGGGCATTGGGCACGTACCCAGCCGTCGGCCATGGCATCCTGATAATGCAGGGCTCGGTAGCCGCCCGCCTTGACGATGGCGTCGACATCCTCACGCTGGTTGAGGTCTTCGATCGAACCGTCGTCGCGCAAATGATGGCGCCCATGCACCAACCCGCCGGTATTTGCGGGCATCATGAACGACAGCGGACGGTCTTGGTAACAGGCCAGTTCCACCAGCGCGTCTTTGGCGTCGGGCATCAACAGCCCCGGCGCGAATTCATCAGTATTCGCCCAATGGCACAAGCCCTCGGTGATGACGAAAGGCGCGTTGAGAATGTCAGGCTCTTGCCAGCCGGTATCGGGAAAGCGCCGATGGATCTGTGCGATTTTTTCATTGATCTGATGGTTTTCCAGCTGCACGGTCAGGTCCATCCCGGCCAGGCATTCGTGGCCATCGAACACTTTGTGCAACGGCACCCAGAACTCCAGATCCTCATCGATAGGTTGAGCATCCATTGGGCCAAACTGCGCCGGTTGGCCGGTGTGCCGGGCAGCGATGAACGCGCCGTAGCGCGCCGGTATCACCCGCATCTGATTCGGCTGGCCTTCGACAAAGGGCAAAAAGCCTCGTTGCTGCGGGTTATACAGTGCGTTCGCTGTACCGACCCGGGCCACCCCGGTGCGTGAAAAACACAGGTCCGCCTGGCGGCTGTGCACGGTTTCGGCGTAGGGCCGGTATTCATAGGCAAACACTGCAATCGCCAGTGGCGCCTCACCGGCTCGTTGCTGCAAAGCCGCCAGGGTCGGGGGAGTGGCGCCATAGACATAATTGAGGATGTGCTCGATTTCAGCGGCTGTGGGGAAGGCCGTGAGCGTTTCACCGTTGACCCCAGTGACCACATTGGGCGAGGCGAATGCATGAAACAACAGGCTGTCGGCCGGGCGCCCAGGCTCTATGCCGCGTGTGGCATCGCCGGAAAAATCCTCAAAGCCTGCTTGGGTGCGGTCAATCTGCAGAGGCCTGGCGAGCTCTTCACGCAGGCTTGACGAGGTGATGTCCAGGCCGTGATGCATCAGCAGCTCACGCCATCCTGCCGGGGCCAGACGTGTGCAAGCGTGTTCTACAGCGCTGATCAAGGGCATCAAGACTCCTCCGATGGAAATCAAGGGAAAGAGTACGCAAAGGTGCAAAGTGCAGTAACTGACCGAACGGCTAGGTCACCGTTGAGGGCTTCTTAGGCAGGGTGGGTCGTCGTTCGTCTAATTCAGGGTGTAAACGTCCTGTTTGGGCATGAAAAAACGCGAAAACAGTTCGGACTGCGACTTGATGTTGAGCTTGTTGTAAATATTGCGTCGGTGCACTTTGATGGTTTCGGTCGACAGCGCCAGTTTGCCGGCGATTTCTTTATTGGAGAAACCACTGAGCAGCAACTTGAGCACGTCCTTCTCGCGCGTGGTGATCTGCGTGCCCAATTGCGCAATGGCTTCGGACCAGGGCGGCGGCTCACTAAGGTTTTTTTCCTCATCCACTTCAAAGCACATGCGTTGATGCATCAACGCCATGACCCAGGGCTTGATGATATCCAGAGTGGTGATCTGTTCCGGGGTGTAGCGCGTGTTACTGCCAAATGAAATACACAGGGTTCGATCCGCGTCGAGCTGGACGTTGTACTGCACCTCATCGACGGACACGTACCGGGCGAAATACTGATGGTAGTACTCGGTGGTCAGGAAGTGCTCGGGGGCGATGTCTGACAGGTGGAAGAAACCACTCTGCGGGTTTTCACGGTTGGCAATGTAAAATGGGTCCAGCAGGTAAAGGCCTTTTACATACAGCTGCGTCAGGGCGTCGACTTCGTCGGCATCCGCTACCTCGGTCACGCTGACGACGTTGACTTGCTGGTTGCTGAACACCAGGACCACCCAATTGTCGATCTGCACATACTCATTCAAGACGCGGACCAGCGAGCTCCAGAAGGCTGGGCGATTCAGCTCCATGATCAGCTTGCCGGCCGACCGGTGCCAGGCGAGATTGTGTAGGTCGAGTGACATGGACTACCCCTTTTGGGTTAGGGATTCATGGGGCTGAGCTAAGTATTTGTAGGTATTTACTATTCGACGACGCCGGGTATATTCACCCACCAGCGTTGATGGCCATGAAGGCCTGTCGTTTTTGACAAGGATAGTTATATGAATAAATCACATTTGCGAGCCATTTTTTTAGCCTCGCTTGTCTGTGTGGGGGCCGGCACGCCCGCAGCGGCGGCAGAACCCCGGGTTAACCTGTACAACTGGTTCGGGTTGATCGCACCAGAAACGCCGAAGGAATTCGAGCAAAAAACCGGCACCAAGATGCACATTGATACCTTCGACAGTGCCGAGGTCATGCAAAGCAAGGCCATGGCCGGGCGCACCGGGTATGACGTTGTCGTCGCCACCTCCAACGTGTTGCCAAGCCTGATCCAGGCGGGCGTGCTGGCCCCGCTGGACCGCAGCCAACTGAGCAACTATGCGCATATCGACCCGGAAATGCTGGCGTTGCTCGCCACCAACGACCCAGGCAACGAATACGCGATTCCTTATCTGTGGGGCACCACCGGCATCGGCTATGACGTGGATAAGGTCAAGGCGGCACTGGGTGATAACGCCCCGGTGGACAGCTGGGACTTGATCTTCAAAGAAGAAAACATCAGCAAACTCAAGTCCTGCGGCGTGGCGATGCTCGATTCGCCGAGTGAAATCATCTCCATCGCCTTGCATTACCTTGGCCTGCCGAGCAACAGCCAGAACCCCGAGGACTACCAGAAGGCCCAGGCGCTGCTGCTGAAAATCCGCCCTTACGTTCTCTATTTCGACTCCTCCAGAACCGACGCCGACTTTGCCGATGGCAATATCTGCGTGGTCGTGGGCTGGGCGAGCGGGGCGCTGACGGCCCAGGCCATCAATGAGAAAAACCACACTGGCCGCAAGATTGCCTACAGCTTGCCGCGCGAGGGCGGGCTGGTCTGGTCGGAAAACTTTGTGCTGCTCAAGGATGCGCCCAACGCCAAGGCCGGCTTGGCGTTTATCAATTACATGCTTGAGCCCGAGGTGATTGCCAAGAGCTCCAACCACACGCTGTACCCGAATGCCAACAAGGACGCCACCGCGCTGGTTGAGCAGAAGTTGCGCGATAACCCGTGGATTTATCCGTCCAAAGCCACTATCGCCACGCTGGTGCCGCTTGAGCCATTGCCGTTGAAACTCGAGCGTATCCGCACGCGCGTGTGGACCAAGGTCAAGAGCGGTACGTGACGGGCTGAGTAAGGCCCTGGCGCTTTCGCAGAGATCCCAGAGAGGGAGATAAATCATGGCCCGACGTGATGACCCGTGCGACGTGAAATCGGACGACTACCAGGCGTACAAGGAGATCGAGGAGCAGATCGGTCACTGTACGCCGGAGCAAGCCTGGGCCATGTATTACGTCTCGACCGGGATGGTGCGTGAATATGTTACACGGGCGGTCATGGAGCATATCGGCAGGGGCAACCGGGCGTTGCTGCTGGAGTTTCCCGAGTTGGCGCGGGTACAAGAGCGGTCTCGTTTGATGCTGCCTCTTTGAGTGCTTTGCTTTTCAAGGTCTTTTGAGGCGGTCTTAGGGGCGTTGGTTTTGAGTGTATATCCATTGCTGCGGTAACGGCGGCCTATGGTTCCGCTCTTACAGCGGGTCACTTTTGTAAAGACACAAAAGTAACCAAAAGGTCTTCGCCCCACCACTCGGCACCTCGCTGTGGCTCGGTGTGCCCGCACTCCGGCTTGAATCCGTGGGCCGCCGCGATGGGCCATCCTTGGCCCAGCGCGGCTAACCCGGCGTCCTGCCGGGTTACCCATGGATTCAAGCCTGCGTTCGGCCATCGTGGTTAACGGGGCGCCTCAGATCAAGATCAAGATCAAGATCAAGATCTACAGCACGGCGGCCTGAAAGCCGACCTGAGTGGTTGAAGCAAGAGCCAGATCAAGTGCAAATCAAAAGCCTATCTACCTGATACAACTGGGTCTAAATGTGGGAGCGGGCTTGCTCGCGAAGGCGGTATGTCAGTCAATTCATCTGTAACTGACCCACCGCATTCGCGAGCAAGCCCGCTCCCACAGTTGACCGCATGCGGTTTTGAAAAAGAGGTCGGCTGCGGATTTGCATGCACTGAAGAGCTGCTTTTCTGTGGGAGCTGGCTTGCCTGCGATGCAGACACCTCGGTACATCAGGTACAACCGGTTGATGCCATCGCCGGCAAGCCAGCTCCCACCTTTGACCGAGTATGGCTCTGCTGTTGCTGTTGCTGTTGCTGTTGCTGTTGCTGTTGCTGTTGCTCCGGCCCTTACATCCTTTTCGATGACGAAGTCAGCGGTCTTTTGATCTGCGCTTGTGATCTTGATCTTGATCTTGATCTGAAATCGCCCCGTCAAACACGATGGCCGGAATCTGACAGTGATTTGGGGGGTAAACCGGCAGGGATGCCGGTTTAGCCGCCCCGCGCCATGGATGGCGCGTGGCGGCGTCCCCCCAAATCAGTGTCGGATTGCGGGCATGCCGAGCCACAGCGAGGCACCGAGTGTTGGGGCGAGGACCTTTTGGTTACTTTTGCGTCCTTGCAAAAGTGACCCGCTGTAAGAGCGGAACCCTAAGCCGCCGTTACCGCAGCAACGGATATACACTCAACAACCCACCCCCCCACACATAGCGTTCGGCCTGTGTTCAACACATCTTCATGGCCCGCGCCAAGCGCAATGTACCTTGGCGTATCTCATCCCGATTGAGCGAAGCAAACCCCAGGCGCAACGCATTCTCCGACAAGCCCTCGGGCGAAAACTGACGTGCACTGCGCACCACAACGCCCTGGCCCAGGGCATTTTCCACTAACCGATCAACATCGGTCTCATCCTTAAAACGCACCCAGAGCGCCAGCCCACCTTCCGGCGTGCGCACCTGGACACGCTCGCCGAACGCCTCGTGCAGGCAGCTTTGCAACACTTCCCGCCGCGCGGCGTATTCTTTCGAAACACGGCGCAGGTGCTTCTTTAATTCACCCTCGTTGATCAGGTCTGCCAACATCTTTTGCGCGACGGCGTCGGTGTCGCCCACCACCAGTGCGGCGCTCTTTTGCAGCACTTCAATCACATTGGCCGGCGCCACCACATAGCTGCAGCGAAATGTCGATCCCAATGCCTTGGATAACGAGCCGATATAGATCACATGGCGTTGCGCGCTGTCACTGGCCAGAGGCAAGTAGGGCCGCCCGTTGAAGTGATACTCGTGGTCGTAGTCTTCTTCGATCACACAAAAATCGTGCAGCGCCGCCAAGGCCAGCAACTGTTGCCGACGTGCCGCATGCAGGCTCACGGTGGTGGGGAATTGATGGTGCGGCGTGAGGTAGATCATGCGCACCTTATGCGCTTGGCAGAGTTGCTCGATATGGTCGGTGCGGCAGCCTTCATCGTCCATGTCGACGGTAATCAAGCGCGCGCCGAGTTTGCGAAAAATCTCCCACGCCGGCGGGTAACTCAAGCGCTCCACCAACACCACGTCACCGGGTTGGATCAGCAGGCTGGCCGTGAGGTACAGCGACACCTGGGTGCCTGGCGTCAGGCAGATATTCTCGGCGCTGATCATCAGCCCGCGATTGTTGCGCAACATATCGGCCAACGCGCAGCGCAGGTAATAGCCGGTGCCTTCGCTGCCGTAGCGCACCGTGTTGGTGGTAAAGCTGCTGCGCAAGGCGTTGCGGTAGTAGCGATGCAGCACGGCTTGCGGCAACAAGCGGTGATCGCACGCGCCGTTATCGAAAAACAGCGCGTCATGCCGATGCTCCAGGGCAATCACCTGGGCGTTCTGGCTGAAGTAGGGCACGACCGCCTGCGGTACTAGCGCCGGGGCGAAGGACGGCTTGGCGTGACTGGCTGCGGGCTTGGGTGCCAGCTGCGCATTGACGAACGTCCCGCGCCGCGGCTCGCTGATCAGCCAGCCTTTGGTCAGGGCTTCTTCATAGGCCAGGATCACGGTCTTGCGGTTGACGTCGAGCAACTGCGCCATCTCCCGCGTGCCCGGCAGCAATGTGCCGGGCGGCAGCCGCCCTTCGAGGATGGCCGCGACGAGGCCTTCGGCAATCTTGCGATAGGAGGCTTGGCTTGTGCCGTCGTCAAGCTTGAGCAGGGGGCGCCATTTACGCATCTGGACCATCTGAAGTATCCAAAACTGGAGGTTTTAATGGGCCTAGTCTAGCGCAACAATCAGGCCTCACTCACTCCGAGGTTTTTATGAACACACGCCATGTAATCGAACTCTCTCCCTCGGGGAAAACCTTTGAAGCCGGTGACGAGCTGCTGCTGGACGCCATGCTCGCCAGCGGTTTGTCGGTGCCGTTCTCGTGCCGACGCGGTGCCTGTGGGTCGTGCAAGGTGGTGGTCGCCCAAGGTGAGTACCGCGCCAAGCAACTGGCCCCTGGCGCAACCGCGCGCCCAGCTACCCGTTGGCGGCCAATGAAATGCTGCTGTGCCAAAGCCATGCCTGCGCCGACATGCGCCTGGAAATACCCGGCTGGTCGCTGGACACGCCCGCGCTGGTGGTCGAGGCCACGGTGCTGAGCAAGTGCGCATTGAGCGCCGACATCATCGAGTTGGTGCTGATGCCGGATATGCCGTTGGCCGTGCGGGCGGGCCAGTACCTCAAGTTCCGCCTGGTCGATGGCGATTCGCGGTGCTTCTCGATCGCCAACCTGCCGGCCGAAGGCGATGGGCGCCTGGTGTTTCAGATTCGCCGGGTGAGCGGTGGGCTGTTTTCCGAGACCCTGCTGGGCGGCCTGGAGGCCGGCGATCTGTTGCAACTGGAAGGGCCTTTTGGTGCCTGCACCTGGCAGGACGATGACGCTGCGCCGGTCGTGCTGTTCGCCACCGGCACCGGCTACGCGGGTATCAAGCCGATCCTGCTGACCGCCTTGAAGCGGGATGTGGAGGTGACGTTTTACTGGGGCGGCGCGCAGGCAACCGATTTTTACGACCGTGCATTCCTCGACCAGGCGGTCCTTGACCACCCGCGTTTTCACTGGCACCCGGTATTGGCTGCCCAGGGCAAGGTGCAGGAAGTCGCGCTAAGCCACGGGCACCACTGGGAAGCGGCGCAGGTGTATGCCTGCGGTAACGGCGGCATGATCAGCCAGACGCGTGCCGAGTGCCTGGAAGCGGGTCTGCCCAGCCATCGTTTTATCGCCGAAGCCTTTGTGCCCAGTGGCCAGTCGAGCGCCGACACGCTGCTCAAGACACTGGATGACACCTGGGAAAAGGTCGGCCCGAGGTATTCGCTGGACGGCATGCTCGCCGCCCGTGAAAAAACCATCCGCGCCCTGGCGGCGATTGCCAGCCAGCTCAAAGTCGGCATGACCACCGGAGAAACCCTCGACATGGCCGCCGAGCAATTGCAGGCCATGGGCGCCTCCCACACCTGGCACCCGACGTACATCCGGTTTGGCGACGACACGGTTCGCCCACCGAGAGAAGGCATTGACCCCCTGCGCACGCTGCGTGCCAGCGATATCGTGGTGGTCGACCTCGGCCCGGTGTGGGACGGCTACGAGGGCGACTATGGCGACACTTTCGTCTTCGGCGCGTCAGCGCTGCACCACGATTGTTTCAAGGCTGTGCATGAAGTCTTCGATGAAACCCGCGAAGCGTGGAAGCGTGGCATGACCGGCTGTGAGCTGTATGACTTTGCCGAGGCGCGGGCCGTTTCCAAGGGCTGGCGGCTGTCCCGTAACCTGGCAGGCCACCGTATTGCGGATTTCCCCCACGCCTTGTTTGGCAACCAGGAACTGGCCGCGCTTGAGATCACGCCAAGTGAAATGGTGTGGGTGCTGGAGATCCAGCTCTGCCACCCCACCGAGCCGGTCGGCGGGTTCTTTGAAGATATCCTGATGCTGCAGGCTTGAAGGGCTAACGTGCAGCCCGCCACTGCCGCGGGCTGCACTGCCAGGCTCTGGCCGCAACGGCCTGAGCTAGAGCGGGCGCAGCTAAAAAGCCGGCTGTTGCCCTTGAAGTAATAGCTGTTTTTTGTAGGATATTTCCCGGTTTTGCGTGAACTTTGTGAACGTTGTCCGCTCATACAGCCATTGGCCATCAAGGCGATTCCTGCTGCTCAAGTGCCGTTCGGGTGTTTGATGCGCCGGCAGGAAAACTTCACAGGGATGCGAAATGGAAGTGTTTTTCCGGCCGGGGGAGTCTCTGGCCCGCTTTTGCACGTTGTACTCGCCCGTTAAAAACCTGGCACCCTCTCATCATTCGATGGCCGTGTTGCTGTTGGCAGCGCTCGGCAGCTGCGTCGCGCACGCCGCTGACCCTCCCGTACCTGCGCAGCAGTTGTTGCTGCAACAAGACCGCGAGCGCGCATTGCGTGAGCAACTGGAGCCGGCGCCGGATGTGCGCCTTGAGTTACCGCCGTCGTCCTCCAAAGGGTCTTTGCTTGAGAAACGCGAAACGCCCTGTTTCCTGATCCGCAAGATCGCCTTGAACGGCGAGCTGGCGGAGGATTTTCAATGGGCGCTGCGCAGCGCCGACCCCAAGCATGATCCCGCCACCGGCCAATGCCTCGGTGCCCAGGGCATCAACCTGACGATGAAACGTATCCAGAATGCGATTATCGAGCGCGGGTTTGTCACCACGCGCGTGCTTGCGCCGCCCCAGGACTTGAACAGCGGCGTGCTGCAACTGACCTTGATTCCCGGGCGCATTCATTCGATTCGTTTCGCCGAAGGCACCTCCACCCGCGCCAATGCCTGGAACGCCGTGCCTGCCAGCGCCGGTGATCTGCTCAACCTGCGCGACCTTGAGCAAGCGTTGGAAAACTTCAAGCGCGTGCCGACGGCCGAGGCGGATATTCAAATCGCCGCCGCCCAGGGGATGGACGCAAAGCCGGGTGACAGTGATTTGGTCATCGCCTGGAAGCAGGCGCTTCCTGTGCGCTTGAGCGTCTCGGTCGACGATTCGGGGACCGATGCCACCGGCAAATACCTGGGCTCGACCTCCGTGTCATTGGACAACCTGCTGAGCCTGAACGACTTGTTCTATGCCAGCTTCAACCACGATCTGGGCGGTGGCGATTCGGGCAGTCGTGGCTCCAAGGGCCATACCCTGCATTACTCCGTGCCCTACGGTTATTGGTTATTCGGCATTACCTCCAGCGAATATGACTATCACCAGACAGTCGCCGGGGCCAACCAGACTTACCAATACACCGGTGAAAGCAAAAACAACGAAATCAGTGCCTCGCGCTTGCTGTATCGCGATGCCGTGCGCAAAACCACGCTCAAACTCAGTGGCTGGACCCGCACCTCGCAAAACTACATCGACGACACCGAAATCGAGATCCAGCGCCGGCGCATGGCCGGTTGGGCATTGGGGCTGAGCCACCGCGAGTTCATCGGTACCGCGACCCTCGATCTGGGCGCCAGCTACCGCCGTGGCACCGGCGCGCGCAACGCCATCGCCGCGCCCGAGGAGGCGTTTGACGAAGGCACGTCGCGCTCGCAGATTATCAATGCCGACGCGCAGTTTACCGTACCGTTCAACCTCGCCACGCAGCGCCTGCGCTACACCGCCGCCTGGCGTGCGCAGTGGAACCGTACCGCGTTGGTGCCCCAGGACCGTTTTTCCATCGGCGGGCGCTACAGCGTGCGCGGGTTTGACGGTGAGAACATTTTATCCGCCGACCGCGGGTGGCTGGTACGCAACGACCTCGGCCTGGCGCTGGGCAACACCGGCCAGGAAACTTACCTGGGGGTTGACTACGGCAAGGTCGGCGGCCCTTCGAGCCGCTACTTGATCGGCGATCATTTGGCTGGCTATGTCGTGGGGTTGCGCGGTGGTTACCGACAAGTGTCCTACGACGTATTTGTCGGCCAGCCGATCAGCAAGCCCAAGGGTTTCGAGACAGCCAACACCACCGCAGGCTTCAGCCTGACGTGGGCCATGTGAGGGCTTGCCATGCAACTCGATAATCTTGAGCTGATGGTTCCGGCGTTCAGTGAGGAACCCTGGAACGAGTCTCAGGCACTGGGCGCTGCCGTGTGGCTGTGGATGCACTCGGCGAACCATCGCGATGTGCCGTTGCACACACTGAACGCGCTGCTATTGCCGGCAATTGCCAACCGCCAGTTCATCGTTGGCTACGAACACGGGCGCCCGGTGTTTTATGCCGCCTGGGCCTGGTTCAGCGCCGACGCTGAACAGCGCTACCTGCAAAACCCGGCCATCAGCCTGCCCGCACCCGACTGGAACAGCGGCGAACGCTTGTGGTTCCTGGACTGGGTCGCGCCGTTTGGCCACAGCGCACGCCTTGCCCGCCTGGTACAGCGCCATTTATTTGCCGACAGCCGCTTCAGCGCGCTTTACCACCGGGGCAATGAGCGCGGGTTGCGAATCAAGCGCTTTCAAGGTGCCGGCCTGGCGCGCACGCCGCCACCTGTTCCAGCGATTGCTCGCCATCCGTAGTGCTCGTCACATTTTTACGCTTTTCAAGACACAGGGATCGTCATGAACAAAAACCTCTACAGGATCGTTTTCAATAAAGCCCGTGGCCTGCTGATGGTAGTGGCCGAAAACGTGTTGGGGAGCAAAAAAGCCTCAGGTCGTGGCGCAGGCGTTGCCCCGGTGGTCTTGAGCGCTGAATTGACCTTGCGCCCCCTGCGGTTTGCGTTGATGGCGGCACTGGGCTTGATCACGCTGGCTTCACCCCTGGCCTGGGGCGACATCGTTGCCGACCGTGGCGCTCCCGTCGGCCAGCAGCCGGTGATCATCAATGCTGCCAATGGTGTGCCCCAAGTCAACATCCAGGCCCCGAGTGCGGCGGGGGTGTCGCGTAACACCTACAGCCAATTCGACGTCAACGCCCAAGGTGCGATCCTCAATAACGCGCGCACCAATACCCAGACCCAACTCGGTGGCTGGATCGAGGGCAATGCACACCTGGCCGGCGGCACGGCGCGGGTGATCCTCAATGAGGTCAACAGCAGCAACCCCAGCCAACTGCGCGGTTACATCGAAGTGGCCGGCGACCGTGCCCAGGTGGTGATCGCCAACCCGTCGGGTATCGCCTGTGACGGGTGTGGTTTTATCAACGCCAACCGTGCCACCTTGACCAGTGGCAGTGCGCAAATGCAGGACGGCCAACTGCAAGGTTATCGGGTCGAAAGCGGCAAGGTGGTGATCTCCGGCAAGGGCCTGGACGCCTCACAGACCGACTTTACCGATGTGATCGCGCGGTCGGTCGAGGTCAACGCCGGGGTCTGGGCCAATGACCTGCGGGTCACCACTGGCGCCAATCAGGTGAATGCCGACAACACCCAGGCGACGGCCATCAACGGTGCCGGCGACAAGCCCCAGGTCGCGATCGATGTGGCGCAATTGGGCGGCATGTACGCCGGTAAGATCAAGCTGGTGGGCACCGAAGCCGGTCTGGGCGTGCGTAATGCCGGGCAAATCGGTTCCAGTGCCGGCGACGTGGTCATCAGCGCTGATGGCCGGCTGGGCAACAGCGGGCAAATCAGCAGCAGCCAGAACCTGCAGGTGCACAGCCAGTTGGGCATCGACAACAGCGGCTCGCTGTACAGCAAGGGCACTGCGACGTTGACCAGTGGTGGCGATATCAACAACCAGGGCGTGGTCGCGGCGCAGCAGGACTTGGCGTTGACGGCACGTAGCATTAACAACGCCAGCAAATCTGTGCTGGGGGCCGGCGTGGCGGCCGACGGCAAGGTCAGCGGCAATGGTGCGCTGCACGTCAGTGCCAGCCAGACCCTCAAGCATCAAGGTTCGGCCATTGCCGCCGGCGATCTGCGCCTGGACGCGGCGAGCCTCGACCTCAAGGCGAGTGAGACCGCCGGGCGCAATGTCACGCTCACTGCCCGCGCGGGTGGCGCTGACTTGAGCGGTGCGGCACTGGATGCCACCGCAACGTTGAACACGTCGGTACAGCAGGCGCTGACCACCGACAACGCCAAGGTCAATGCTGAAGGCATTCAACTGGCGGCCGGCAGCCTGTCCAACCATCAAGGTGAAATCGTACAGGTGGGCAAGGGCACCACCGTGATCGCCGTAACCGGCAGCCTCGATAATGCCGACGGGCGCATTGCCAGTAACGCGACCGACGTGAGCCTGTCGGGTGCGGCCCTGTCCAATGCCAAGGGCCGGATCGAACACGCCGGAGCGGGCACCTTGACCCTTCAGGGCCAGTCGCTCACGGGGGCCCAAGGCAGCCTGCAGAGCAATGGTCTACTGCAAGTCACCGTCGCCGACGCGGTACTGGACGGCGCCACCACCGTGGCCCGGCAGATTCAAATCGACGCCAACCAACTGTCCAACCGCCAGGGCAACATCCTGCAGACCGGCGCGGGCACGTTGCGCATCAACACCCAGGGCCTGCTGGACAACACCGGCGCCACAGTGGCCAGTGACAGTGATATCAGCCTGACGGCTGATCGCTTGCTCAATCAAGGCGGCACGGTTCAGGCGGCGGTGGCCGGTAACCTCAAGGTCGCCGCGCATACGCTGTTGGACAACAGTGCAGGCACCCTGGCCGCCGCCAAGGGCGCCCAGTTGAGTACCGGGCAGTTGCTCAACGCGCAAGGCAAGATCACAGCAGGCGACAGCCTCACGCTGTCCGGCGCGCAGGTGAACAATGACCACGGCACGCTGGCGGCTATTGGCGCACTCAGTGTCAGCGCCGACGCACTGAGTAACCGGCAGGGCACCGTGGGTTCGGTCGGCGGGCCGCTGGTGCTGACGGTGAGCCAGGGCGCGTTTGATAACATCGGCGGTGTGGTGCAGGCCCAGCAAGGCGTGACCATTACCAGCCTGGGCCTGAACAACGACGATGGGTTGATCAGTGGCGCGGCCCTGTTGCTCGACAGTGCCGGGCAAGGCCTGTCAAACCAGCGCGGCGCCATTATCGGCAGCGGCACCGTGGACCTGCGCAGTGGTGAGCTGAAGAACCAGGCCGGGCTTATCCAGGGTAACGGTGCGATCACACTCGACACCCATGGGCAAACGTTGACCAACACCGATTCGGGCAGCGCCAATGGCATCCTCGGGCAGGCCGATATCACGCTGCGCACCGGCAACCTGAATAACAGCGCCGGCTTTATCGGCAGCAAAGGCGACGTGGCGATCCATGCTGCGCAGGTCGATAACCTCGACGCCGGTGTACTCAGCAGTGAAAAGAGCCTGCTGCTGACGGCGGGCGGCCTGAACAATCGCGGTGGCCAGTTGCAGAGCCTGGGTAACGCCCGGCTGGACATCGGCAGCGGTCGCCTCGATAACGTCGGCGGTCTATTACGTGCCGGGGGCACCTTGACGGTCGATGCAGGGCAGTTGGATAACCAGCAGACCCAAGGGAGCAATCAGGGCGTGGAGGGGCAGTCGCTGGCCCTGAACCTGGCGCAGTTGCTTAACCGCTCGGGTGCCCTGCGTGCCGACCAGTTGCTGAGCGTCAACACTACCGGGCAGTTGGATAACAGCGCGGGCCTGATCTCGTCGAGCAAGCAAGTGTCGATCCGCGCCGACCAGGCGCTGCTCAACAGTGCCGGCACAGTGATCGCCGGAGAACGGCTCGGCCTGACCAGCGCCAGCCTCAGTGGCGATGGCCGCGTGTTGAGCCTGGGCGATATCAGCCTCAACCTGGCTTCGGGGTTGGTCAATACCGGCAAAGTGCAAGCCAACGGTAATCTTGAGCTGAGCCTGCAAGGTACGCTCGACAACCAGGGTGGCGTTCAGGCCGGCAAGCAATTGCGGGTATCGAGCGATGGGGTTGAAAACCGCGCCAACGGCGAGATCAGTGCCGCGCAAGTGACCCTCGATGTGGGGGATACCCTGAGCAACCGTGGCGTGATCGATGCCCAGATCACTCGGATCAATACCCAGGTGCTCAACAACCTTGGCAGCGGCCGTATTTATGGTGATCACGTATCCATTGCGGCGGGGCAATTGACCAATGATGTGGAAGATGCCCGCGCGGCCGTGATCGCCGCGCGCGAACGCCTGGACATTGGCGTCGGCACGCTGCTCAACCGTGAGCACGCCATGCTTTTCAGTGCCGGTGACCTGTTGATCGGCGGCGCGCTGGATGCCCAGGGCCAGGCCACCGGCCAGGCGGCTCTGGTGCGTAACGCCAGCGCAAGCATCGAAGCACTCGGTGGGCTGAGCCTCAACAGTGCCGAGTTGCGCAATACCAACGAGCACTTCAGCACGCAAGTGGTGGAGGTCAGCCGCGAAGGCGTTCAGGAGTTCCAGCACACCGGCTCTGCCAATCGCTATCGCCCGGGTCAGATCTCACTCTACAACGACGAAGTCAGCCACTTGGTCAGCCCCGAGGGCGTGTCCGATAACTACAACCGCTACGACTACACCCGCACCACCACTCAAACCCAGATCCTCACCTCGGACCCGGGTGAAATCCTTTCCGGCGGCTCAATGCTGTTGACTGCCAATTCGGTGTTGAACGACAAGAGCCGGATCATCGCCGGCGGCACGTTGGTGGGCACTATCGGACAGCTCAACAACACTGAAGTCACCGGGCAGCAGACGGTGACGGACAGTGGCACGTTCAGCCATTTGTATCGTATCCATCGCAAGGGCCGTGACCGTCAGGGCCGTTCGACAGCCGCCTACAACCCGGCCGCCAGCGTCACGGATATTTTCCTGCGGCCAACCCAGTACCTGCAAAACACCACCCCTACCGGCAGCGGTTTGCAACTTGGCACGCGCCTGACCAGCAGCGTCGATCAGGCTGCCGGCGGTGCCAGTGCGGCCAAGGTCAATGTGGGCAATGGCCGAGCGCCTGGCCCGGTGCTGGAAGTGGCGGCGTTGCAAGCGACGGCGGCGGGGGGCGTGGGTGAGTCAATCCGTACCGGCGGGCTTAATGTGCAGGTGCCGGACAACAGCCTGTTCCACCTCAACCCCCAGGCCAACCCCAACTATCTGGTGGAGAGCGACCCACGGTTCACCCGTTATCGTTCCTGGCTGTCTTCCAGCTACATGCTGGACCGGCTGCAACTGGATCCGGGCCTGACCCTTACGCGGCTGGGTGATGGTTTCTATGAGCAAAAACTGATCCGCGAACAGATCGCCCAACTCACCGGCAGACGCTTCCTCGACGGCTACGCCAATGATGAAACCCAGTACCGCGCGTTGCTCGACAGTGCGCTGACCTACGCCGGCAAGTGGAACCTGGTGCCGGGTGTGGCGCTCAGCCCTGAGCAAATGGCCCAGTTGACCAGCGATGTCGTCTGGCTGGTCAAGAAGGACGTGACCCTTGCCGACGGCAGCGTGACCCAGGCGTTGGTGCCGCAGGTGTATGTGCGGGTGCGCGACGGCGACCTGGACGGCTCCGGTGCACTGATGGCGGGCAACGTCGTCGACCTCAAGCTACAAGGCGACCTGGTTAACCGCGGCACGATCGCCGGGCGCAGCGTGCTGGCGATTTCCGCCGACAACCTGCAGAACCTGGGCGGGCGCCTGTCCGGTGGCGAGGTGGAGGTCAAGGCCCGCACTGACTTGAACAACCTCGGCGGGTTGATCGATGCCACCACGCGCTTGAATACGGTTGCCGGTCGCGATATCAACCTGGTGTCCACCACGCGCAACACCGAAAGTGCCCAGGGCACCGCCACGGGTATTTCGCGGGTTGCCGGGTTGTTTGTCTCCGATGCCAAGGGCGAACTGGTGGTGAACGCGGCGCGCGATATCAACCTGAGTGCGGCGCAGATCGTCAGTTCCGGCAAGGACGGCAAGACCACGGTGGTTGCTGGCCACGATATCAACCTGGGCACGGTGACCCAAAGCCGTGAACAAAGCGTGCAATGGAACGCCAGTAACTGGCGCAAGGACGCGAGCCGCACCGATATCGGCAGTGTGATCCAGGGTGAGGGCGAGGTACGCCTGATCGCGGACAATGACCTCAATGCCCGTGGCGCCAAGGTCGTCAGCGAACAGGGCGGGGTCACCGTTTCGACCGGCCGCGACGTCAATTTAAGCACCAGCCAGAGCTACAACTTTGTCGACGAGGCCCATAAGGTCACCGGCAGTAACAGCCTGTTCTCCAGCAAGACCACCACAACCCGCGACACCGTGAGTGAAACCCGCGCCCAGGCCACCACCCTCAGTGGCGAGACCGCGTGGGTCAAGGCCGACAATGACTTGAATGTGCGCGGCAGTAACGTGGTCTCCACCAGTGGCACCACCCTGGTGGCCGGGCACGATGTGAATGTGGTGGCCGCCACCGACCAGCTCAGCGAACAGCACTTCAAGCAGGTCAAGCAAAGCGGGCTGTTCAGCGGTGGCGCCATCGCGGTGACCATCGGCAGCCAGCAGCGCAGCGACCAAAACCGTACCGACAGTGAAACGGCGGCGGCCAGCACCATCGGCGCCACCGATGGCAACGTGAGTATCCTGGCCGGCAATGCCTACCGTCAGGTCGGCAGCCAAGTGACGGCGCCCAAGGGCGATGTGAACATGGCCGCGCGCTTGGTCGATATCCTTGAGGCCCGTGACCAGCAGCACATCACCCAGGAGACCAAGTTCAAGCAAGGCGGCCTCACGATTACCGTGACCAACCCGGTGATCGAAGCCGTGCAGACCGCCCAGCGCATGAAAACCGCGTCCGACCGCACCGATGATGGCCGGCTCAAAACCCTGGCGCTGGTCAATACCCTGATGGGGGCGGGCAACGGCTATATCCAGTACGACAAGGACCCGTCCATGGCCGGCGGCGTCAATATCAGCATTTCGGCCGGCACCAGCAAGAAGGAAAGTAAAACCGAGCAGACCTCCAATTCGGCCGCCAGCTCGTCGGTGTTGGCCGGTGGTGATGTCAACATTACCGCGGCCGGCGCCGGCGAGAACAGCAACCTGACCGTACAAGGCAGCCAGATCACCGCCGGCCATGACGTGAACCTCAAGGCCGACGGCGCTATTGCCTTGCTGGCCGCGCAAAACACGGTGCAACAGCGCACGACCGAAAAGGGCAGCAACGCCAGCCTTGGGATTGGCATTGCCATCGGCGGCCAAACCACCGGCATCAGTTTTAACGCCGGGGCGTCCCAAAACCGCGGCAAGGCCGATGGCGATGATGTGGTCTGGAGCAATACCCATGTGGACGGCGGTAATAAGGTCTCGCTCGATTCCGGTGGCGATACCCGACTCAAGGGCGCAGTGGTGAGCGGCAAGCAAGTCACGGCCGATGTGGGCGGTGACTTCAGCGTCGAAAGCCTGCAGGACACCAGTACCTACAAGGCCAAACAGACTAGCCTGGGCGTGGGCGTGAGTATTTGCGTGCCGCCATTTTGCATCGGCTCATCGAGCTTCACGTTGAGTCAGAACAAAGGCATTCAGAAATCCAACTTTGAAAGCGTCACTGAGCAGAGCGGCATTCGGGCCGGCGACGGTGGTTTTGATATCCGGGTCAAGGGCAACACCGACTTGGTGGGCGGCGTGATCGCCAGCAACGACAAGGCGATTGCCGATGGCAAGAACAGCTTGAGTACCGGCTCATTGACCACCGCTGACTTGCACAACAGCGCCAAGGCCAGCGCCGACAGCAGTGGGCTCACCCTCAGCAGCGACTTTGTCGGCCAGGGCATGTACGGCGCCAGCAAGGCCTTGTTCAGCAACTACCTGGATGCAGGCAAGGCTTCGGACTCGTCCGAGGGCAACACGCGAAGCGCGGTGAGTGCCGGCAATATCCTCATCACCGATGCCTACCGCCAGCAGCAATTGACCGGCCGTGATGCCAGCCAGACGGTGGCCAGCCTTAACCGTGACACTGCCCATTCCCATGTCGGCGCCGGGCGCCAGGACCTGGACAAACTGCAGCGTACCGCCGAGGCAGAGCAGGCGATCAAGAATGAGGCCTATCGCCAAGGGGTGCAGTTTACCGATGAGGCGTATCGCACCATGTTCAAAACGCCGCCACAGATGTTGGCGCTGGAGCTGGATGAACAGGGCAATGTGAAGGAAGGCCCGGACCACAAGCCGTTGTTCCGTGTAGTGGGTGATGCAGAAAGGCAACACCTGCAGGCGGATGAAAACAACGTGGTCAACGTAGCCCTCAATGGCATTTTCAACGACGACAAAGCCGCGGCAAAATACGCGGCTCAGCATCGCGACCCTGGCGCGACCGGGCCACAGTATTTCATGTGGTTTCCCAAGGCGGGCAATACTCTGTCGGAGCTGTTGATTGCCGGGTATCAGAAGGCGATGGATAACGACTTCTTCGGCTTGACCAACTACACCGCGGCCTCGCGCCAGCTGCAGCTCGACTATGGCGCCACTGGCTTGCACCTGACTGAACACAGTCGCGGCACTATGACCGGTGGTAACTCTCGACAATCCATTTACAACATGCCGGATGCTGCCGGGTTACTCAGCAAGACTACGGTGTATAACTTCGGTGGGGCGTTCAATGTTTACACTGCCGATGAACAGTTGGCCTTTTTGCAAAACCGTTCGGCCGTCACCGACCCCGTCGAACAGGCGAAGATGGTTCTTAAATACGAAGTTCATAACAACGACCCGGTGGGCAGATGGTTCTTCATGGGCAATAACCCGGGTACTGGCGGCGTAATACCTGAGGGCAGCAGCTTGCTCAAGGAGTTGGGCAATGTCTTCACCGGTGATACGACCATGCACAGCTGTTATGGCAGTGGTGCGCAAGCCTGCGCAAGGTATTGGCCGCAAGGCACGCCGGTACTGGTGCCTGTCAGCCCGAGAAAATAAGGAGATTGATCATGTGGCTTAAACCTGTGGCATTGGCGCTGCTGCTTGCTCCCTTCGTCACCGCCTGTTTCAGCGAGCCCTTTCAGCCCCCGGCGGCTGACGCGGACTTATGGGAGAAACCCGGCGCGAGCAGCAAGGATGTCTTGGCCGCCATGTTGGCTTGCGGTGAGAAGAATGGCTCCGGCATCGATCCCAATGCCAGCTTCCAGGAGCGGGCGCAGCGCTTTGTGTGTATGAAGCGCGCAGGCTACACCCGGCGTGATGGTTTTGACGTCTGTGCATTGCGCACCCAAGAACCGTTGAAAGCCTGTGAGTCGGCGCAATGAACCGGCTGAGCAACCGCCCCGTTTTGAAGGCCTTGGCATAAACACTGTAGGGATATCGCCTGTGAAATATGCAATCTGCGCCACCTTGCTGCTGTCACTGAGCGGCTGCCTGACCATGTCGGGTGAATACACCGTAACGGCTCACGACGCCTCCGGCGCCCAGATAACCAAGCTTGGCACTTTCACCGCCGAGGGCCATAACATCTACCCCATACGCAATGCGTTCTGCCTCAATGCGCCGGGGGCGACAGTCATCATTCGCGATGCCCGCACCGGCGAGGAACTGCGCAGCGAAAGCCCTTATCACTGCCGTTAAGCCTCAAAAAAAGGATTTCCATGAGAGCGTTTCTGATCGCAGGCCTGGCCCTGGCCGTGAGTGGCTGCGGCAATATTTCCAATATCCGTGCTTACAATACGGCCTATGTTGAACCCGCATCCGGGGATACCGCACGCTTGCGTGTGATCACCAATGGCATGGCGCGCGGCGTGCCGGGCCGTGACTGCATCGACTGGCGTGTGCCTGGCGCCGGGGTGATGGCCGTGTCCGAATCCGGCTTTGCGGGGCAGAATAATGGTCGCAGCCTGGGCATGCCCGAGGGCAACCGCCGGGTGGAGGCGCAAGGCTCCGCGCGTAGCGAACTGAAGGTGCCGGCGAACAAGCCGTTTGCCATGAACTTCCAGAGTGAGGGCTATGTTTCTGGCGGCAATTCCTATAGCTGCAGGCAAAGCTTTCACTTCACCCCCAAGGCCGGGCAAGATTACGAACTGATCCTGCTGGACGGTGGCCAGTGCCTGATTGCTTTACAGCGCCTTAACCCGACGGGGAAACCGGAGAATGTGGCGGTGCAGAAGGCCAAGCTGTGCAACGCGATGGATATGTTTTAGGCCGCAAGCAAGACCTGGTTAACCACAACGCCGATCACGATTGATCGGCGTTGTGGTTTATACCTTCGCCTGTCAGAGCTTCGGCAGTTGCCCCACACGGCCGATCATTTCCGTGACGATCTGCAGGTCCAGCAGGAACTGCTCGACGGTCTTGAACTCACCGTCGGTGTGCCCGGTGTATTTCACGCCCGGCTTCGCCAGGCCGAATTGCACGCCATTGGGCAGCTCATGCACGGAGGTCGCACCGGCTGAAGCGCCGAATGTGTGCTGCATGCCGAGGTTCTCGCTGGCCACGGCCAACAGCGCTTTGACCCACTCACCTTCCGGGTTGCGGTACATCGGCTCGGCTACCGAGTAGGTGACACTCATGGCCACCTGGGTGCGCTTGTCCCAGGCGCTGATTTTCTCTTCGATCTCTGCCTTGAGTTTTTCCGGCGACTTGCCCTTGGGAATACGCAGGTTCACCGCGAGCTTGAAGGCGTTGGCGTCTTGGCCGACAAAGGTCAGCGAAGTGGTCAGCGGCCCCATGAACGCATCGGAGAAGCCCACGCCCAGCTTGCCGCCCAGGTAATCCAGGCCCCAGTTGTCGGCGGCGTACTGCGCAGCGTCGGTGATGTGGTTGTGGCTGAGGGCGATCTTGCCGTCGACGCTGTGGATCAGCTCCAGCATGCGTGCGACCGGGTTGACGCCGGTTTCCGGCTTGGACGAGTGCGCGGATACACCGGTGACCGTCAGCTTGACCTCTGTGCCCACCACCTTGGCCGCCACTGTGAAGTCGCCACCGTGCTGCCTGGCATATTCATCGCCGGCGTGTTGCAGGCTGGCCGCCAGCTCGGCGGGTTTATCACTGACTAAAGTAGCCACTGACACGGAAGGAATCTGATTGGTGGCCGCGCCGCCGGTCATCGAGATGATTTCTGCGCCTTTGCCGTCACCTTTGCGCACCGGGAAGCTTGCCATGACGGTGCCGTAGCCTTTCTCGGCAATCACCACCGGGTAGCCGCCATCGAGCGCCAGGTTGTAGTGCGGCGTAGGGTTACGCTCGAAGTAGTACGGGATGGCGTCCCCGGACGTTTCCTCGGTGGTGTCCACCAGCAGCTTGAAGTTGCGCGCCAGTGGCAGTTTTTCTTCCTTGATGACCTTCATCGCATACATCGTCACCACGATGCCGTTCTTGTCATCCTCGGTGCCACGGCCGTACATGCGGTCGCCGATCAGGGTGACTTTGAACGGGTCAAGTTTAGTGCCGTCCTTGAGCACCCAGTTTTCCGGGGTCACCGGCACCACGTCGGCGTGGGCGTGAATGCCGACGACTTCATCGCCGCTGCCTTGCAGGGAGATTTCGTAGACGCGGTTGTCGACGTTACGGAAGTTCAGGTTGAAGGCTTTGGCCAGGCCCTGGATCTTATCGGCGATCTTGAGGAACTCCGGGTTCTTGTACTGCGGCAGGCCGTCGATGTTGAAGGTTGGGATCTCGACCAGCTCGCGCAGGGTTTCCAGGGCGGCCTTGCCGTACTTCACGCGGGTGTAAATCCCCAGCAAGCGATTGATTTCGTTCTGCTGGTCGGCGCTCAGGGTTTTGTTGGCGAGGAAGGCTGTGATGGCCGGGCCGACGTCGTCGGTTTTTGCTAGGTCGCTCTTGGCCAGGGTGGCGAGGAAACCACGGAAATCGGTGGCCGGGGTTTCGCCAAAGTGCTTGATGATGGCTGTGCTTTGTTCGACGCTGATATTAGCGGACGCAGGCGTGGCGACGGCCACGAAGCTGGCGGCGAACAGGGTGGCAGCCACCCGCTTCTTGAGTGGAAAGTGCATGGTTAGAAGCATTCCTTTGCAGGCAGTGAGTAAGAGGTTTCTGATCGATCTGTCAGAAACATTTCCACACACTACCATCACCAAGGCCGGGGTAGGGAGCCTCGGCGAGGGAAATATCCTACTCAAATATAAGGGTTGCCCAGTTTCAAATGTGGGAGCTGGCTTGCCTGCGATCGCGGTGGATCAGCAATGAAGTTGTCGACTGACAGTTCGCCATCGCAGGCAAGCCAGCTCCCACACACACACGGGATTACAGTGAGGTACCGGGCGCTCAAGGCTTGCCCGGATGCGGCTCCGGATACTGCGCCATCACGTCCACAGCCTTGGCATACGGCCCATCCCACAACTGCTCGTGCAACTGCCCGATGCGCTTGGCCATCGCCGCGTCATGCATCACCACCTCCAAATTGCGCGAGTTATCCAGGTACCCGCCCAGCCAATTGCTGGTGCCTACCCAGGCCACTTGCCCGTCGATCTCCATGGTCTTGCTGTGGATCACCCGCGCATAGGGAATAAACCCTTGTTTGGCTGCGGGCAGGGTGACGATCTTGACCTCGACGTTAGGCAGCACGGCGAGGCTTTTGAGGTAGGGCAGTTCCAGCGTGTCGGTGTTCCAGTTGGACACCATCAGCTTGACCGACACCCCCCGCGCAGCGGCGGTGCGCAGGGCGTTGTCGATCACTGCGTAGTAGGGGCGGGTTTTATCCGGCCCGTAGGACAGCGGTGCATAGTCGAGCAATTGCACGCGCACTTCTTTCTTGGCTTCGCTCAGCAGGCGCGGCAGTTCCAGTTGTGAGTCGCCCACGCCGGGCGGGTTGTAGCGTTGCGGGCTGGCCACCAGGTAGTTGCCGGTGCGCGCAGGCGCCTGGCCCGCAGCGGGCAGTGGCACCGGTTGCTTGTCCGCCAAGGCGGCCTGGGCTTGCCAGTCCTGGTTGAAGATCGCCTGCACCTGGCTGACTACGCGGGCATCGCTGATGCGCAGCCCGGTTTCATGGATATGCTCCAGCGAGCGCCAATCGAAATTCTGACTGCCGACAAACGCCTGCTTGCCATCCACCACCATGTATTTGGCGTGGATGATCCCGCCGCTCAACTGCCCATAGGCCAACACGCGAAAGCTCAGGTTGGGAATCGCGCGCAGGCGTTCCAGCGTAGACGCCTCCGATAAGCGAATGCCTTTTTCCTCCAGCAGAAAGCGAATCTTCACACCCCGTTTGCCGGCAGCTTCCAGATGCTCGATCACCTTGTCCATCACCGAACCGGGATGGTCGGCCGCGTAGAACTGGCCGATATCAATGCTGCTTTTGGCGCCATCAAACAACTCGATCCACACCGGCCCCGGCTGGCGCAGGTCTTCCGTGCCCAGCGTGGTGTCCACCGGCACGGTGTGTACCAGTTCAAACCCTGGAATTGAAAAGTCCGCCTGGGCAAGCGGACTCAACAGAAGGCCGGTCAGGCCTGCGATACGCAACTTCATCGAGAGGGACATAAGCGTCTCATCGGGCAAAAAGAAAGGCGGGCGCATCACGCGCCCGCCCTGAAGGTCATGCCGTGCGGGTGTGCAACGGCGTCGGCACCAGGTGCGGCACTTCACCCTGAACACGGGCGCCGGTCGCCGCGCGGATCAGCAGGATTTTCAGCTGGTCGTTGATGCGCTCCAGGCTGTCCTGGAAGAAGTTGTGGAACACCACGCAGAACAGCGCAATGGCGATACCCAGGCCGGTGGCGAACAACGCCGTGCCGATACCACCGGAGATCTGGCCTGGATCGGACACGCCGGCACTGGCCAGCGCCTTGAAGGTGTCGATGATGCCGAGGATGGTACCCAGCAGGCCCAGCAATGGCGCGGCGGTGGTGATGGTCTCGATGATCCACAGGCTGCGCGACAGCGGCGCACGGGTCTTGAGGTACTGGGTTTCGATTTCATCGTCCAGGTCCTTGCGCGAGCCGTTGGAGGCCTTCTGCGCCAGGATCGGCAGCACCATGTTCAGGGGCAGGCTGTCGCGGCGGGTGAGGCTTTGCGGCAGGTCGCGCTCGCTGTGTACGTTGGCGCCGAGCACGTCGGTCAGGGCGCGGGCCTGGCGGCGCACGTAGGCAAAATAGATGCCCCGTTCGATGGTGATGAAGATCGCGATCGCCATCGCGGCGTACATCACATAGAAGGTGATTTGGTGCAGCAGGTCCATGTCCATGAGTGTGTTCCTCTCAGGTGATTAATCAGAAATTCGCTTCCAGGGAAACCGTGACGGTACGGTCCAGGCCAACGATGTAAGCCGGGTCGCCATCGCGGAAACCGCTGTAGCTCGCCGCGTTGGTCTTGGTGGTGTACACGCCGTCCAGGTACTTCTTGTCAAACAGGTTGTCGACGTTCAGGCGCAGGGTGGCGTCCTTGACCACTTTCTTGTCCACGGGCAGGTAGATACCGGCGCCGAGGTTGAAAACGGTGCGCGCCGAAATGGCCTCGTCGTTGGTCAGGTCGCCGTAGAGCTTGCTGGTGAACTTGCCGCCGAAGGTGCCGTAGAAGCGCCCGTCGTCGTAGCCGATGTTGGCCGCCAGCATGTTGGTCGGCACGTTGGCGAACTGCTTGCCGCTGGTGGGCAATACGATCGGTTTGCCGGCGCTGAAGACGGTCAGGTCATCCTGCTGCTTGGAGCTGGTGTAGGTGTAGGAGGTGTAGTAGTTGAAGTTGTGCGGCAACTTGCCGCTCCACTCCAGTTCCAGGCCTTTGTTGATCACGGTGCCGGCGTTGATGTCGGCCGAATCGCCGTTGCTGTCCAGGGACGTGAGCTGGCGGTTCTTGAACTGCATGTAGAACAGGGTGGCGGCGAGGGTCATGTCTTCGCCGGTGTAGCGCCAGCCCAGTTCCTGGTTCCAGCTCAGTTCCGGCTTGGAATCCAGCGAGCCCACGCCTTTGTCGTACAGCACGTAGTTCTGCGGGATACGCATGTTGCGCGAGAGGCTGTAGAACAACTGGTCACGCTCGTCGAGCTGGTATTTCAGACCAGCGTTGGGCAGCAGCTTGTTGTAGGTCTGGTTGGCCTTGCCCGGTTGCTCGGTGAGGCTGCCGTGGTTGGTGCCTTCACGCTCGACATTCATGTAGGCAAGGCCGGCGATCAGGGTCCAGTCCGAGTTGATGTACCAGGTGTCCTGGGCCCAGACTTTTTGCGCCGGCGTCACGGTGTAGCGGTCGCGACCTTGTACGGTGTTGCCGTTGGCGTCGACCACGGAGTTGGCGTCCGGCCAGGTGTCGCTGGGCTTGCCGCTGTTTTTGAGGGCAATGAACGGTTGGGTCTGGCTTTGGCGGGCGCGTTCGTACCAGTAGCCGAATTGCAGGCTGTGGTCGCCCAGGTCCCAGTTGAGTTTGGTGGTGATGCCCGGGCGCCAGGTCTGGGTGCGCGAAGGGCGGTAGTAGACGCCCGTCGTCGCGGAGCCGTCGGCGTTGTATTGGGCCTGCGTCGGCAGGTTGCCGAGGTCGAATACGCCGCCTTTGTTGGAGCCGCTGTTGAGCGCATAGGCGGAGGAGCCCACGCCACTGCCGTTGCCGTAGTAGTAATACGGGATCACCGAGAGCGACAGGTTATCGCTCAGCTTGTACTGGGTGTTGAGCACGGCGGTGAAGGTCTGGAACGGGTTCTGTGCCAGGTCGTAGTAGCTGCTGATCTTGCCGTTGGAGCCCAGCGCCGGCTTGGCCGGGTACGGGTCATACTTGCGGCCGAACTGCTGGAACTGCGCCTTGGTCAGCTGGCTGTAACTGTTGTTGTCCTGCTCGTGGTACTTGAGGATCAGGTTGGCGGTGTTGCCGTTGCCGGCGTCGAAAAAGCTGTTCCACTCCACCTTGTCCGCACGCACCGCGCCCGAGCCGCGCCACATCTGGCCTTCGGTGTGGGAGGCCGACAGCCAGTTGGAGAGGCCGTTGACTTCACCGGTGTTCAGGCGCGCGAAGGTCTTGCGGGTGGCGTTGCTGCCCACCACTTGTTTGACGAACGCACCGGTTTCCTTGGTCGGTCGAATCGTCACGATACCGATGTTGCCGCCGCTGGAACCAATGTGCGGGCCGTCGGCTTCCGACGAACCCTGGGTGACGAAGATCTGGTCGATGTTTTCCGGATCGCCCAACAAGTTGGAATACAGTGCGTAGTTGCCGGAGTCATTGATCGGCATGCCATCCACCGACATACCGACCTGGTCGGAATTCATGCCGCGCATGGTGAAGCGAAAGCCCGACAGACCGGTGTTGTCCTCACTGGAAATGTTCAGGCCCGGCGTGTACTTGAGCTTGTCGATGGCGTTGCCGGTGGCGGTTTGCTTGTCCAGCGCCTCCTTGGTGATGGTCGAGCGGCCCTTGGCGCTTTCTTCCTGGACCATGTAACCGCCCCCCGCGGTCGCTTTGCCTCCCTGAACTCCGATCGTGCCGACGTCACTGTCGCTGGTAGCTGCCATGACCACTGCGTGGGTCATGCTCGTCGCGGCAACAAGTGCCAGATGAATACGTGTGAACCTCATCACTGTCGTCCTGGTGTCGGTGCTTATTGCACGCTGTAGTTGAAGGTGGCGGTGAAGCGTTGTTCGTTACGTCCACCGAAGGCTTGTTCGGGGAACGGCTTGACCTGCTTGATGCGGCGCAGGCTATTGGTAGCGGCCCGATTGAGCAGCATGCTCGGCGCCGGGGTCTGGATCCCGGCATCAAGGACGCGGCCTTGTCGATCCACCATCAACCACACCACCACCTCGCCACTGGGGCGTTCGAGGGACGCTTGGCGCCCGGTGGGGTATTGCTTGTACGTGTCCAGCTCGTTGCGCAGCCCCTTGAGGTAACCGCCTTCCAGTGCCT
Source organism: Pseudomonas sp. W3I7 (assembly GCF_030816095.1). Classification (NCBI taxonomy): domain Bacteria; kingdom Pseudomonadati; phylum Pseudomonadota; class Gammaproteobacteria; order Pseudomonadales; family Pseudomonadaceae; genus Pseudomonas; species Pseudomonas sp. W3I7. The sequence goes on along the minus strand of NZ_JAUSXP010000001.1, from coordinate 4,191,833 downwards.
GGCCATCCACTTTGGGCGGTGCCGGTGGCGCGGGCGGCGCAGGTGTCGGCGCGACGGCGGCCTGTACCGGTTTGGCCGCGACGGGTGCGACTGGCGCTGGCGCTGGAGTCGGAATCGGAGTCGGTTTGGCAGCCACCACGGGCCGGGGTTTGGGCACCGGCTTGGGCTTGGGTTCAGGTTTTGGCAAGGGCTTGGGCGGTGGTGGCGGCGGCGCGGGTTCGGCCTCTTCGTCCTCGATCACCGGCGGTGGCGGCGCTTGCTCGACCACAGGCTCGGGAACCACTTCAGGCTCCGGCTCGACCAGGGCCAGCTCGACCGCCGACTCGTCGTACTGCGGCTGGATTTTCAACGGTTGGGACTGGATACCCAGTGCAATCAGCACCAGGGCGATCAGGGCCGGGACACTGCCCAGCAGCTGACGCGCACGAAACAGTACATACATGATCAAGACTTACGCGTGGCAATGGACACGGAGGTAAAGCCACCCAGGCGCAGGGTGTCCATGACTTCCACCAGGCGCGAAACCTCCACACCTTTGTCGCTGTTGACGATGATGGTCGACTTGGTATCAGGCTTTTCTGCGGCCTTCAGCGTCGGCACCAGCGCGTCGACCGTGAGGTCCTTGCCGTCGAGTTGCAGTTGGCCTTGCAGGCCCAGGGTCAGAATGAATTTATTCTGCGGTTTGAGTTGTTGCGAGCTGCTGGCGCTGGGCAATTGAGTCTTCATGCCGAGTGCCGGAATCACGTTCAAACTCACCAGTACGAAAAACACCAGGAGGAACATCATCACGTCGATCATGGGGATCAACTCGATGTGTGCCTTGCGTTTCTTGGGTTCATCCCAGGTTCTCATTCTGTTACCCCGTCGTTGAATTAGGGGCGACACGCTAACAACCAAAAATGACCGAATGGTTAACTTTAATTGACGTTTTAAAGGCTCTAGGACGCGTCTTTCAGAGTTTTTACCTGGCACTTTGATGACGTAATGCAATTGACACGAAGGCAGTACACTCTGGAAGAATTTACTTGAAGAGCTGCCGCGTATGCCCACTGCACTGCCTCAATTGTCGACCCCGCGACTTCTATTGCGCGCACTGGAAATGGACCAGGCCGAGGTGCTGTTCATGCTCGCCAACGGGCCGAAGATTGCTGACAACACAGCCAACATTCCGTCGCCCTATACCTTGGAAACTGCGCAGGATTTTATCGCCGCGGCCGCCGACAAATATCGGGCGGGCGAGTTGTTGAACCTGGGAATGCATGTGCGTGAAACCGGTGAGTTGGTTGGCATCGTCAGCCTGCGTCTTAACGCTCGTCATCACGCGGGGCATTTGGGCGGCTGGGTCGCGGCGCATGCGCGTAACCTGGGGTATGCCGCTGAGGCGGCGAGCGCGATGATGGGTTTTGGCTTCACCGAGCTTGGGCTGCAGCGGGTAGGCAGCCAATGCTTTGGCCGCAACAAGGAATCGGCGCGGGTCATGGAGAAAATCGGCCTGCGTTATGAAGGCTGCCTGCGTCAGGCGTTTCTCAAAAATGGCGTGTACGAAGACCTGTTGGGCTTTGCCACCGTGCGTGAGGACTGGGAGCGCGCGTTGTGAGTGACGCAGTGGACCACGGCAGGCGGCGAGTCCTTACCGGGCTGGCGGTCGCTACCGCGTTTTCAATTCTCAGCCCGTTTGCGCGCAGTGCCGGGGTGGATTACCCGTTCACCCTCGGCGTGGCCTCGGGCGACCCGCTGCCGGATGGTTTTGTGATCTGGACGCGCCTGGCGCCGTTGTTCAATGCAGCCGATGGCAGCGGTGGGCTGAAGCGCGCGGTGCCGGTGCGCTGGCGGGTGGCCAGTGATGCGGCGATGACGCGCATCGTGAAGCAGGGCGAAGTCTTGGCGACCGAGCGATTCGCCCATTCGGTGCATATTGAAGTGGCCGGGCTTGCGGCGGGCCGGCCGTATTGGTACCAGTTCGAAGGCCTCGGCGCGCAGAGCCCGGTGGGCCAGGCACGTACCACGCCACCTTGGCAGGCGATGGCTTCGGCTCGGCTGGGGTTTGTTTCCTGCTCGCATTGGGAGCGCGGTTACTTCAGCGCCTATCGCCATTTAGCCGCAGAGCAACCCGACTTGGTGTTTTTTCTCGGGGACTACATCTACGACAGCTCTTACGCCGCCGATTCGGGGAAGGTCGTTCGGCCCCACGGCAGCGGCAACGCGGTGAGCTTGAGCGACTACCGCAACCGCTACGCGCTGTACAAAACCGATCCGGATCTGCAAGCCCTGCACGCCGCAGCGCCCAGCGTGGCAACCTGGGATGACCACGAAGTGCAGAATGACTACGCCAACCGCTGGTCCCAGGACCCGAAGACTCCCGTGGCGCAATTTCTCCAGCAGCGGGCAGCGGCGTACCAGGCGTTTTACGAGCACATGCCGCTGCGCGCCAGCAGCGTGCCTAAAGGCCCGGACATGCGTATTTACCGACGCCTGGACTACGGCCGACTGGCGCGTTTTCATGTGTTGGACGGGCGCCAGTATCGCTCCGAGCAACCCTGCATCCAGGCCAACGGCAGCCATCAGGGGCATATCGCTGCCAACACTTGCAGCGACCTGCGCGACCTCGGTCGCACCATGCTCGGCTGGCAGCAGGAGGCCTGGCTGGACCAGGGCTTTGCCCAGTCGCAGGCGCAGTGGAATGTGATCGCCCAGGACTTGCTGGTGGCGCCCTTGATCCAGCGCGACCTGACCAGCCACAAGGTAGGCCATTGGACTGATGGTTGGGACGGCTACATGGCCAACCGTTCACGCATGCTGGCGTCCATCGAGCGTCACAAGGTCAGCAACCCGGTGTTCTGGGGCGGTGATATCCACTCGTTCTGGACCACCGACCTGCATGCCGATGCCAACAACCCGGATTCGCCAGTGATCGCCACTGAGTTTGTCGGCAGTTCGGTGACCTCTGATGGCCCGCCCTTTGAGGCGTTCAGCAAGATCCTGCCGCTTAATCTGCATGTGAAGTTTTTCGACAGCCGCCAGCGTGGGTATGTGTCGGTAGAGCTTGCGGCTCAGAAGATGTTGACGAACTTTCGGGTGATAACTGACCCGCGCGATCCCAACGCCACGGTCTCGACCCTCAAGTCGTTTGTGGTGGAGCCAGGGCGGGCGGGGGCGATTGCGGTTTAGCGTATTTGTCGGTTGTAGATACTCAATGTGGCGAGCGGGCTTGCCCCGCGTTGGGCTGCGAAGCGGCCCCAAAACCAGGCGCTTATGTTTGTCTGAAAAAACGCGGTGACTGTATTAGGGCCGCTTCGCAGCCCAACGCGGGCAAGCCCGCTCGCCACAACAGGCCCGCTCGCCACAACAAGCCCGTTCGCCACAACAGCCTGCTCATCACAACAAGCCCGGTGGCCACAAAAGGCGCGTGTCTGTCAGTTGATTTCGTAACGCACCGACAGCGCGCCTTTTTTCTCCGACAAGGCCAAGATGGTCACCTGGCCCAGTTCGCTCAACGCTTGCACATGGGTGCCGCCGCAGGCGTAGGCGGGCAGTTCGCCGAAACCCACTTCGCGGGCACCGTCTTCCAGGGTCATATGGCGCGGGTAGTCGGCGGCGATCCATTGGTTGACCTGTTGCTGGATCGTCTCGGCGTCGATGGCCTGGGCCATTTCGCCACGGATAAAGGTGATTTTGCACTCGCCCGGCCAGTGGTGGGCCTTGATCGGCATCCAACCGAAGCTTTCTCCCGCATTGCCGATCAGGTGCCCGGCCGAATGCAGGCGAGTGTGCAGGGCACGGCGTTGTTCGTCGACCCGTGCGCTGATCGGGCCGGGCTGCACAGGCTGGTCCACGTAATGCACCACACGGTCAGCCTCTTGGGTTACGCGCAGCACCTGGCTGTCGCCCAGCCAACCGGTATCAAAGGGTTGCCCGCCGCCTTGGGGATGAAAAATCGTCGATTGCAGGGTGACCGCGAACAGGCCTTCGTGGGGTGTGCAGCTCAGCACTTCAAGCTCGGCGGTCAAGTGGTCGTGGGTGAAAAACAGGCGCTCGGTCATCATTTACATCCGCATCAGGGTTCTGCGGGCAGTATAAATAGTGCGCAGATGGGTGATAATCCGTTCAATTATCAATGGACCTGTGCGTCATGAGCATCAATCTTCCTTTGCCACTGCTGGGTGAAATGGCGATTTTCGTCAAAGTCGTGGAGACCGGCAGTTTCTCCGAAGCGGCGCGACAGCTGAGCGTTTCGCCCTCGGCGGTGAGCCGCAGTATCTCGCGCCTCGAACAGGCGCTGGCCACTCGCTTGCTGCAACGCACCACGCGTAAATTGCGCTTGAGCGAGGGCGGCGAAGAAGTGTTCAAGCGTTGCCAGGAGATGGTCAACGCGGCGCGTTCGGTGATGGAAATCAGCGGCCAGTTCACCCATGAAGCCGAAGGCCTGGTGCGGGTCAGCGTGCCCAAGGCGGTGGGCCGGTTTGTGGTGCACCCGCATATGCCGGAGTTCTTGCGGCGCTACCCCAAGGTGGATGTGCAGTTGATCCTGGAAGATCGGCATGTGGACCTGATCGACGACAATGTCGACCTCAGCATCCGCATCACCGACAGCCCGCCGCCGGGCTTGGTCGGCCGCCAACTGTTGCCCATCGAGCACTTGCTGTGTGCCACGCCGCAGTACCTGGCCGCGCAGGGTACGCCTGAACATCCCCATGATTTGCTGGAACACAGCTGCATCTACCTGGGGGAAACGCCGGGGGATTCACGCTGGAAGTTTCGTCAGGGCGCCAAGGCGGTGACCGTGGGCGTGCGCGGGCGCTACGCCGCGAACCACACTGGCGTGCGCCTGGATGCGGTGTTGCAGCATGTGGGGATCGGCAGCTTGCCGTACTTCACGGCGCGCCACGCCTTGGAGGCGGGGAACCTGGTGCAGGTATTGCCCGAGTGGGATTTTATTGCGTCCTACCATGGCGAGGCGTGGTTGCTGCATTCGCCCACGCGGTATCTGCCACCGAAGTTGCGGGTATTTATTGATTATCTGGTGGAGTGTATGGCGAAGGAGCCGACATTGCGCCGAAGGTAGGAGTGCGGTCCAACTGTGGGAGCTGGCTTGTGTGGGAGCTGGCTTGCCTGCGATGCAGGCGACTAGGTCTATCAGTTAAACCGAGGCGATACAATCGCAGGCAAGCCAGCTCCCACACAAGCCAGCCCACACATTTAGATCTCGGCGTTCTGAAAAAATCAGTGCTTGCTCTGATCCTGCGGCATGGCCAGCAGTTGTTTTTCCTGGTTCCAGTCGAACGGCTCATCGTTCTGTTCGGCTTCAAAGCGACGTTCTTCCAGGGCCTGGTACAGGTCCAGTTCTTCATCGGGCATAAAGTGCAGGCAATCACCGCCGAAGAACCACAGCAGGTCGCGGGGCACCAGATGGGCGATTTGCGGGTAGCGCAGGATGACCTGGCTCATCAGGTCCTGGCCCAGGTACTGGCTTTCGATCGGGTCGATGGGCAGCAGGGCGCGCAATTCGTCGAAGCGCTCCAGGAACAGGGTATGGCTTTCCTCGGGCACCTGTTCGGCTTCGCCGACGGCAACCAGGATGCTGCGCAAATGGTCGAGCAAGACGAGATGATCGGCAACGACGTTGGACACGAGATAAGTCCTCTAAAGCAAAAACGGGCGCGAGAGTATATAGCTCACGCGCCCGTTTTTATATGACTGCTCGTCTCAGCGGACTTTACCCTCAGCCTGGGTCAGCTCTTCCTTGCTGAAATCATCCACATCGATCACCTTGCGGCGCGCGGCTTCGGCATCGCGCAGGGTCTGCGCCTCGGCCGGTTGCAATACGCCCGCGTGCAGCGCGGCGTCGATGGCATGCTCGCCGGCGGCCGGTTTGACTTGGCCGCTTTTGAGCGCGGTGTGGAGTTTTTTCTGCAAGGGGTGGCTGGCACCCAGCAGGTCGTAGGCGTGTTGCAGGGCGCCCACCGGGTCTTCTGCCGATTGCGGGCGATAGCAACCCGCCAGCAATTCTTCCAGGGTCGGGTCGCCTTTGGCGCGGCCAATCACCGCAGCCACTTCGGCGTCCAAAGCATCGGACGGCCCGGTGTGACGACGGCCGAACGGGAACACGATCACCCGCAGCAGGCAACCAAGCACCTTGTTCGGGAAGTTGCTCAGCAGTTCATCCAGGGCCCGTTCCGATTCACCGAGGCTTTCTTCCATGGCCCAGGCGAACAGCGGCTCCAGGTGATCCGGCGAGTCCAGGTCGTGATAACGCTTGAGCGCTGCCGAGGCCAGGTACATATGGCTCAGCACATCACCCAGGCGCGCCGACAGGCGTTCGCGGCGTTTCAGCTCGCCGCCCAACAGCATCATGCTCAAGTCGGCGAGCAGGGCGAAGGCGGCGGCCTGACGGTTCAGTGCGCGGAAGTAACCCTGGCTCAAGCGGTTACCCGGGGCTTTCTCGAAGTGACCGATGCCGAGGTTCAGCACCAAGGTGCTGGCGGCGTTGCTCACGGCGAAGCCGATGTGTTGCATCAGCAGGCCATCAAATTCCTTGAGCGCCTGGTCATGGTCTTCACGGCCGGCCAGGGCCATCTCCTTGAGCACAAACGGGTGGCAGCGGATCGCGCCCTGGCCGAAGATCATCAGGTTGCGCGAGAGGATGTTCGCGCCTTCTACCGTGATGAAGATCGGCGCGCCTTGCCAATTACGGCCCAGGTAGTTGTTGGGGCCCATGATGATGCCCTTGCCGCCATGCACATCCATGGCATGGCTGATGCACTCGCGACCGCGCTCGGTGAGGTGGTACTTGAGGATCGCCGACAACACCGAGGGTTTTTCGCCCAGGTCGACGGCATTGGCGGTGAGCATGCGTGCGCTGTCCATCAGCCAGGCGTTGCCGCCGATGCGCGCCAGGGCTTCCTGGATACCTTCGAAGGCCGACAGTGGCACATTGAATTGCTCACGCACTTGAGCGTATTGGCCGGTCACCAAACTGGTGAACTTGGCCGCACCGGTGCCGACCGCAGGCAGCGAGATCGAACGGCCGACCGACAGGCAGTTCATCAGCATCATCCAGCCCTTGCCGAGCATTTCCTGGCCACCGATAAGGAATTCCAGGGGGATGAACACGTCCTTGCCGGAGTTGGGGCCGTTCATGAACGCGGCGCCCAACGGCAAGTGACGACGGCCGATTTCTACGCCTGGGGTGTCGGTGGGGATCAGCGCCAGGCTGATGCCCAGGTCTTCTTCCTCACCCAGCAAGTGGTCCGGGTCATGGGCCTTGAACGCCAGGCCGAGGAGGGTCGCGACCGGGCCGAGGGTGATATAGCGTTTTTCCCAGTTCAGGCGCAGGCCAAGGGTTTCCTTGCCTTCCCATTCACCTTTGCAGATCACGCCGGTGTCGGGCATGGCGCCGGCGTCGGAGCCGGCCAGCGGGCCGGTGAGGGCGAAGCAGGGGATGTCGTCGCCACGGGCCAGGCGCGGCAGGTAGTGGTTGCGTTGTTCGTCGGTGCCGTAATGCAGCAGCAACTCGGCCGGGCCGAGGGAGTTAGGCACCATCACCGTGGACGCGAGGTCGCCGCTGCGGGTGGCGAGTTTCATCGCGACCTGGGAGTGGGCATAGGCCGAGAAGCCCTTGCCGCCATATTCCTTGGGGATGATCAGGGCGAAGAAACCGTGGGTCTTGATGTGCTCCCAGGCGGCGGGCGGCAGGTCCATGGCCTGGCCGATTTCCCAGTCGCTGACCATCGCGCAGAGTTCTTCGGTAGGGCCGTCGATGAATGCTTGTTCTTCTTCGGTCAGTTGCGCCTTGGGGTAGGCCAGCAGTTTGTCCCAGTCGGGGCGACCGCTGAACAGTTCGCCGTCCCACCACACGGTGCCGGCGTCGATGGCGTCGCGCTCGGTCTCGGACATCGGTGGCAGGACTTTCTGGAACCAGCTGAACAGCGGCTTGGTGAAGTATTGGCGGCGCAGGTCGGGCAGCAACAGGGGCACGGCCACGGCGGCGATCAGCACCCAGAAGATGACCAGCAGCCAACCCGGTGCATGGCTCCAGGCCCCCATCGCCAGCAGGTAGACGGCAACCACGCCCAGCGCGGGCAGGGGCGCGGTGCGGCGGTGTGCCAGGTAGGCAATGCCGACCACCAGAACCAGTATCCACAACAACAGCATATTCAATCCTCCGTGAAACCAAGGGCGAAACCACCATGGAGCTTAGTCGGCATCCGAAAAAGCGCGGTGGCGAGGGTGTAACGAGTTGTGCTGGCGCACGCCGACATTTGGCCGAATCGTCGTTATCTCCACGGCAGACCTGTCGTTAGACTCAAGGCTTCCCTTGGAGATAAAGCTCATGGATACGTACCTGAGTCCCAGCCGCTTCATCGATAGTGACCACCCTGCGGTGGTGGAGTTCGCCGAAAAACATCGCGGAACCCGCCCGGATTTAAGTGACCAGGCGGTCAGTCTCTACTACGCCGTGCGTGAGGCGATTCGCTACAACCCGTACACCTTCAGCCGTGACCCGAACACCCTCAGTGCCAGCTTCGCCCTGGCCACCGGCGAGAGCTATTGTGTGCCCAAGGCCACCTTATTGGCCGCCTGCGCCCGCCATTGCGGGATCCCGGCGCGCATTGGCCTGGCGGATGTGCGCAATCATTTGTCGACACCGCGCCTGCTCGCGCTGCTCAAAAGTGATGTGTTCGCCATGCACGGCTATACCGAGTTGTACCTGCACGGCCGCTGGGTCAAGGCCACGCCGGCGTTCAACAGCCAACTGTGCGAGTTGTTCGACGTGCCGCCGCTGGCGTTCGACGGGGTCAACGACAGCGTGTTCCACGCCTTCAACCGCCAGGGCCGGCGCTCGATGGAGTATGTGCTGGACCACGGCCAGTTCAGCGATGTGCCCGAGGCGTTTTTCTTCGCGCATATTCAGCAGTGTTACCCGCACCTGTTTGCCGACGACATGCCGATCTCGCTGAAGGACATGCACAGCGATATGCAGAGCGATTTAAGCCGCGGGTGAACCGGCGTATGCTGCTGCGTTCATCAAGCCATGTTCATCAACGATAAGGCGCGGTCATGCTGAAAATCTGGGGTCGTAAAAATTCATCAAACGTCAGGAAGGCACTGTGGTGCGCCGAGGAACTCGGCCTGGACTATGAGGCAATTGATGCGGGCGGAGCTTTTGGTGTGGTCGACACGCCGCAATACCGGGCCTTGAACCCCAATGGCCGGGTGCCGATGATCGAGGACGGCGACTTTGTGTTGTGGGAATCCAACACCATCGTGCGTTATCTGTGCGCCAAGAACGCGTCGGAATTTTACCCGAATGACCTGCAAGCCCGGGCCAGCGCCGAGAAGTGGATGGACTGGACCACGTCCACGCTCGCCGATCCGTTCAAGGCGGTGTTCTGGGGCATCCTGCGTACCCCGGCAGAAAAACAGAACTGGGACAGCATCAATGCCGGGCGCCAAGCCTGCATCGATGCGCTTGAAACCGTCGACCAGGCCCTCGCCAAGCAACCCTACCTGTCCGGCGAGCATTTCGGCATGGGCGATATCCCCTTGGGCTGTTTTGCCTACGCCTGGTTCGAGATGCCCATCGAACGCCCTGCAATGCCCCATCTAGAGGCCTGGTACCAGCGCCTCAAGGACCGCCCGGCCTACCGCAAGGCCGTGATGACCGCGTTGACTTAATACTGACTATTAATACAGGTGACTGTACTTGTGCGGCGCGGGCAAGCACCATGCTTGTCATGCGCCGCCGTTGAACTACGTGCGCTGCGCGCTTATCTACTCTTTCTATTCCCTTCTCTGGTGCGTAATCCGATATGAGTTCCGCTCTGTCCATCCGGCAGCTAACCAAAACCTACGGCAACGGTTTCCAGGCCCTGAGTGGTATCGATCTGGACGTTGCCGAAGGTGACTTCTTCGCCTTGCTCGGCCCCAACGGTGCCGGCAAATCCACCACCATCGGCATCCTCTCCACCCTGGTCAACAAAACCAGCGGCTCGGTGAATATCTTTGGCCATGACCTGGACAAATCCCCGGCGGCGCTCAAGCGCTCCATCGGCGTGGTGCCCCAGGAATTCAACTTCAACCAGTTTGAAAAAACCTTCGACATTGTCGTGACCCAGGCCGGTTACTACGGCATCCCGGCGAAAATCGCCAAGGAACGCGCCGAGCAGTACCTGACTCAGTTGGGCCTGTGGGACAAGCGTGACGTGCCGTCGCGTTCGTTGTCGGGCGGCATGAAGCGCCGCCTGATGATCGCCCGCGCGCTGGTGCATGAACCGCGTCTGCTGATCCTCGATGAGCCAACCGCCGGTGTGGACATCGAGCTGCGCCGTTCGATGTGGACCTTCCTCACCGAGCTGAACGAGAAGGGCATCACCATCATCCTCACCACCCATTACCTGGAAGAGGCTGAGCAGCTGTGCCGCAACATCGGCATCATCGACCACGGCACCATTGTCGAGAACACCAGCATGCGCAACCTGCTGGGCCAGTTGCATGTGGAGACCTTCCTGCTGGACCTGAAAAACAACCTGTCGGTGGCGCCGCAACTGCTCGGCTACCCAAGCCGTCTGGTCGATGGCCACACCCTGGAAGTGCAGGTGGACAAGGCCATGGGCATCACCGCGTTGTTCACCCAGTTGGCGGCCCAGAGCATCGAAGTGCTGAGCCTGCGTAACAAAACCAATCGCCTTGAGGAGTTGTTCGTGTCCCTGGTGGAGAAAAATCTGGCGAAGGTGGCGGTATGAGTTCCGAACTGCAACCTAACCTCGTCGCGCTGCAGACCATCGTTTACCGCGAAGTGAAGCGCTTTACCCGGATCTGGCCGCAGACCCTGCTGCCGCCGGCGATCACCATGGTCTTGTACTTCGTGATCTTTGGTAACCTGATCGGCCGCCAGATTGGCGACATGGGTGGCTTCACCTACATGGAGTACATCGTGCCGGGCCTGATCATGATGTCGGTGATCACCAACTCCTACGGCAACGTGGTCTCGAGCTTTTTCGGCAGCAAGTTCCAGCGCTCGATCGAAGAACTGATGGTCTCGCCGGTGTCGCCGCACACCATCCTGATCGGCTACACCCTGGGCGGCGTGCTGCGCGGCTTGATGGTGGGGGTGATCGTGACCTTGCTGTCGCTGTTCTTCACCCACCTGCAGGTGCATCACCTGGGGGTCACCATTCTGGTGGTGGTACTGACAGCGACGATCTTCTCGCTGCTGGGGTTCATCAACGCCGTGTTTGCACGCAACTTCGATGATATTTCGATCATCCCGACGTTTGTGCTGACGCCACTGACTTACCTGGGCGGGGTGTTCTACTCCATCACCTTGCTGCCGCCGTTCTGGCAGACCGTGTCGCTGGCCAACCCGGTGTTGCACATGGTCAACGCCTTCCGCTACGGCATCCTGGGCGTGTCGGATATCAAGATCAGTGTGGCGATCACCTTTATGCTGGTGGCGACCGTGGTGCTGTATGTCGGCTGTGCGCGGTTGCTGGTGAGTGGGCGCGGGATGCGTACCTAAGCAGCAGTCATATGCGTTCAAAATGTGGGAGCGGGCTTGCTCGCGAATGCGATATGCCAGTCGACTGATTTGTTGACTGACACACCGCTTTCGCGAGCAAGCCCGCTCCCACATTTGGTTTTGTGTAAGGCCTTTATTTTTTCAGCGCCAGTTCTAACAAGGTATGCAGCTCTTGCACCGTCAGCGGTTCGGTCGAGAACAAAATGCGAAACACCGTCGGCGCCGCCAGCAGGTTGATCAAATGGTCCACGCTCGGCGGCGTACTCTGTGGGTAACGATCGATAATTGTCTGAAACTGCCCACTCAGAATGCTCACGCAATAACCCGGCGTGATCATGCTCTGCAGGTCACGCATCATGTTGCGCCCTGGCTCCGAACTCATTTCATCCAGGTATTGCTCGGCCCAGGCCAGCAGATCACCGCGCAGGCTGCCGGTATTCGCCGGCTCGCTGTCGGGGCGCATGCGGGCCAGGGCCACATCGGCCAACAGCACCGATAAGTCGCCCCAGCGCCGGTAGATGGTCGAGGGCGTGACACCCGCGCGCGTCGCAATCATCGGCACGGTGACGCTGGAGCGCTCATGCACTTCGAGCAGTTCACGCACCGCCGAATGCACTGATTCCTGGACCCGGGCACTACGGCCTCCCGGGCGAAGGCCTTCTTTTATCGCCATGCGTAAAACCTTAACACAAAGAATTTGCTTTAAGCGCTCGCCAGTAGCACACTGAACAAAAGCAAAGTATTAGCTTTAGCGGAGTGTGCCCATGTCTCGCGTTATTTCTCAACGGTCCAGCCTGGCGTTCCTGGTCATCACGGTGTTGACCTTCCTCGCCGCGTCCAGCGCGCCGACGCCGCTGTATCAGGTGTATCAGGAAAACCTGCATTTCTCCGCGACCATGCTCACGGTGATTTTCGGCGTGTACGCCGTCAGCCTGCTGGCAGCGTTGCTGACCGTGGGTTCACTGTCGGATCACCTGGGGCGCAAGCCGGTGATTTTCGTCGCATTGCTGCTCAATATTGTGGCGATGCTGCTGTTTATCAACGCCGACAGCACCGCGCACCTGATTGCCGCCCGCGCGCTGCAAGGTTTCGCCACCGGCATGGCCACGGCGGTGCTGAGTGCGACGTTGCTCGACACTGACCGCGTGCGCGGCCCGATGCTCAATAGCCTGGCGCCGCTGTTGGGCATGGCCAGTGGCGGGCTGGGCAGTGGTCTATTGGTGGAGTTCGCGCCGCGTCCTACCCAATTGATCTACTTCACGCTGTTGGGGTTGATGGTGTTGCAGGCTGTGTATGTGTGGCGCCTGGCGGAAACCGTCAGCCGTATTCCGGGTGCCTTGAAATCGCTGGCGCCGACCCTGCATGTGCCGCAGCAAGCGCGCCGCGCCCTCTGGTTGGTGATGCCGCTGAATGTGGCGGTGTGGGCGCTGGGCGGGTTCTTCTCATCCCTGGCGCCGTCGCTGGTCAAGGCTGCCACCGGTTCCACGTCGCACCTGATCGGCGGCGGCCTGGTAGCCGTCGTGACCTTGAGTGGCGCGGTGATGATCTACAGCGTGCGCGAGCGCCCGGCCGATAAAATCATGCGGCTGTCGGCAGGGTTGTTGGCCGTGGGCGTCGCGTTGCTGCTGGTGGCCGTCCATATGGGTATGTTGTGGCTGTTCTTTGTCGCCAGTGTGATTGCAGGTTTTGGTTTTGGCGGCGGCTTCATGGGCAGTGTGCGCAGTATCGTCGGGCTGGCGTTGCCCCACGAACGGGCCGGTTTGATGTCGGCGTTCTATGTCTTGAGCTACCTGGCGTTCTGCTTGCCGGCGCTGTTGGCGGGTTACCTGTGTCAGGTTTACGGCCTTATCGTCACCACTGAAGGCTATGGTGCTGCGCTGATGGTGCTGGCGCTGAGTGCCTTGGTCGGTTTGGTTGTGCAGGACTCGGTGCGGGCCAAGGCGGCGATAGAGTGATGCGGTATATTGGTAAAGTAGATAACAGATAGAGATATTACCCGTTATATAGATATTCGATCAGGTTCTATGATGGCTTCAACCTCATGCGAGGAAGAGGATTACCATCATGACCTGCTCGACGACTCCCAGTTGCAAGCCCTCAAGCTGTAAAACTCCCAGCTACAAACCCTTGAGCCACCTGACCCGCCCACGGGAAGTGATTCGCCAGTTCACCCCCAATTGGTTTGCCGCCACCATGGGCACTGGCGTGCTGGCCCTGGCCCTGGCGCAACTGCCATTCAGCCTGCCAGGTTTGCACGTCATTGCCGAAGGGTTGTGGTTGTTCACCATTGGCCTGTTTGTGCTGTTCAGCCTGCTGTACGCGGCACGCTGGGTGATGTTTTTCCACGAAGCACGACGCATCTTCGGGCATTCCACCGTCTCGATGTTTTTCGGCACCATTCCCATGGGCCTGGCCACCATTCTCAACGGCTTGCTGCTGTTCGGGCTGCCGCGCTGGGGCAGTGAGGTGATCCCGCTGGCAGAAGCCTTATGGTGGCTGGACGTGGCGATGGCCCTGGCCTGCGGTGTGTTGATCCCGTTCATGATGTTCACCCGCCAGGAACACAGCATCGACCAGATGACCGCCGTCTGGCTGTTGCCGGTGGTTGCCGCCGAAGTCGCCGCCGCCAGCGGTGGCTTGCTGGCGCCGCACCTGGCCGACGCCCATGGGCAACTGGTGATGCTGGTGACCAGCTACGTGCTGTGGGCGTTTTCCCTGCCGGTGGCATTCAGCATCCTGACCATCCTGATGTTGCGCATGGCCCTGCATAAACTGCCGCCTGCCAACATGGCCGCGTCGAGCTGGCTGGCCCTTGGCCCCATCGGTACCGGTGCGCTGGGCATGTTGCTGTTGGGCGGTGACGCACCGGCGATCTTCGCCGCCAATGGGTTGCCGGAAGTGGGCGAAATGGCCAATGGCCTGGGCGTGGTGGCCGGCATCACCCTGTGGGGCTTCGGTTTGTGGTGGATGCTGATCGCGGTGCTGATCACCCTGCGTTACCTGCGCGCCGGCATTCCGTTCAACCTCGGCTGGTGGGGGTTTACCTTCCCGCTGGGGGTTTACGCGTTGGCCACGCTGAAGCTGGCGAGCCTGCTGCACCTGAGTTTTTTCAGCATCTTTGGCAGCGTGCTGGTGCTGGCATTGGCGCTGATGTGGCTGATCGTGGCCAAGCGCACGGTGCAGGGCGCCTATAAAGGTGAGCTTTTTGTTTCGCCATGCATTGCAGGACTAGGGAATAAGTAAGCGCGATTAGGTAAAGTCGTGGCCTGAGAAACTACACGCCTTCAGGCCACGCAGGAACACGGACGATGAGCCACCCCTCACAATTCACCTTGCTGCGCACACGGCGCTTTCTGCCGTTTTTCATCACCCAGTTACTGGGCGCGTTCAACGACAACATCTTCAAGCAATCGCTGATCCTGGCGATTCTCTACAAGCTCACCATCGAGGGCGACCGCTCCATCTGGGTCAACCTGTGCGCCTTGTTGTTTATCCTGCCGTTCTTCCTGTTCTCGGCGCTGGCCGGGCAGTTTGGCGAGAAATTCAACAAGGACGCGCTGATCCGTGCGATCAAGATCGGCGAGATCGTGATCATGGCCGTGGGCGCCACCGGCTTTGTGTTCAACCACCTGGAGCTGATGCTGCTGGCGCTGTTTGCCATGGGCACGCATTCGGCGCTGTTCGGCCCGGTGAAGTACTCGATCATGCCCCAGGCGCTGCACGACGATGAGCTGGTGGGCGGCAACGGGCTGGTGGAAATGGGGACGTTTCTGGCGATCCTGGCCGGTACCATTAGCGCCGGGATCATCATGTCTTCAACCCATTACGCGCCACTGGTGGCGGTGGCGATTGTCGGCGTGGCGGTGCTCGGCTACTTGGCCAGCCGCAGCATTCCCCGGGCGGCGGCGTCCACGCCCGAGCTGCGCCTGAACTGGAATATCTTCAGCCAATCCTGGGCCACCTTGCGCCTGGGCCTGGGGCAGACGCCGGCGGTGTCGCGCTCGATTGTCGGCAACTCGTGGTTCTGGTTTGTCGGCGCGATCTACCTGACGCAGATCCCGGCCTACGCCAAGGAATGGTTGTACGGCGACGAAACCGTGGTGACGCTGATCCTCACGGTGTTTTCGGTGGGCATCGCCGTCGGTTCGATGCTCTGCGAAAAGCTCTCGGGCCGTAAGGTCGAGATCGGCCTGGTGCCGTTTGGCTCGTTTGGCCTGACGGTGTTCGGCCTGCTGCTGTGGTGGCACTCGGGCGGTTTCCCGCAGTCACCCCAGGAACATAGCTGGCTGGCGGTGCTCAGCTACGGTCAGGCGTGGTGGGTGTTGTTCGATATCCTTGGCCTGGGTGTGTTCGGTGGCTTCTATATCGTGCCGCTCTACGCGCTGATCCAGTCGCGCACGGCCGAGAACGAGCGCGCGCGAGTCATCGCGGCCAACAATATTCTCAATGCGTTGTTCATGGTGGTCTCGGCCATCGTCTCGATCCTGCTGCTGAGCGTGGCCAAGCTGTCGATCCCCGAGCTGTTCCTGGTGGTGTCGCTGCTCAACATTGCGGTCAACACGTACATCTTCAAAATCGTCCCCGAGTTCACCATGCGTTTCATGATTTGGCTGCTGAGCCATTCCATGTACCGCGTGGAGCATCGCAACCTTGAGCTGATTCCGGATGAAGGCGCGGCGCTGCTGGTGTGCAACCATGTGTCGTTTGTCGATGCATTGTTGATTGGCGGCGCGGTGCGTCGGCCGATTCGCTTTGTGATGTACTACAAGATCTACCGTTTGCCGGTGCTCAACTTTATCTTCCGCACAGCCGGGGCGATTCCGATTGCCGGGCGCCATGAAGATATCCAGATCTACGAAAAGGCCTTCACACGGATTGCCCAGTACCTGAAGGACGGGGAATTGGTGTGCATCTTCCCGGAAGGCAAGCTGACCGCCAATGGCGAGATGAATGAGTTCCGTGGCGGGTTGACGCGGATTCTGGAGGAGACCCCGGTGCCGGTGATTCCGATGGCGCTGCAAGGGTTGTGGGGGAGCTTTTTCAGTCGCGATCCGAACAAGGGGATCTTTCATCGGATCTGGTCGCGGGTGGTGTTGGTGGCGGGGGAGCCGGTTGCACTGGAGGCCGCGACGCCTGAGCAGTTGCAGGCTGTGGTGGGTCTATTGCGGGGGAGTGTCAGGTAGCGCTGTACTGCATGCCCCGGCCCCTTCGCGAGCAAGCCCGCTCCCACATTTTGATCTGTGAACGCAGTCAGAATGTGGGAGCGGGCTTGCTCGCGAAGGCGGTAGTGGCCTAAGTGCTGATCTTGAGCCCAACCAACCCGCAAATAATCAACGCCACACTCGCCAAACGAAACAACGCCATGGACTCGCCAAACAGAATAATCCCGGCGATCACCGTGCCCACCGCACCCACACCGGTCCAGATGGCATAGGCGGTGCCCAGCGGCAGCTCCTTCATGGCCAGGCCCAGCAGGCCGAGGCTGATGGCCATGGCGGCAATCGTCAGGGCAGTCGGCAGCGGCTTGCTGAAACCGTCGGTGTACTTCAGGCCGACCGCCCAGCCGACCTCGAACAGCCCGGCAAAAAACAGAATGATCCAGGACATGTTGATCTCCCCTCTATAGCTGGGGTCGTCCCCGGATTAAGCGCTTGAGAGCGTCGCGAGGTCGTCCCCGCGAAGGTCGGTAGCTTGCCGAAAATTGATCAGGTGATCAAGTTTACGGCGCGCTCTCCAAGGCGCGACGGTCCTCTTTCTCGCTCATTCTGCGAAAGTACGTCGACAGCAGTGCCCCGGAAATATTGTGCCACACGCTGAACAGCGCGCTCGGCACCGCCGCCAACGGCGAAAAGTGCGCACTGGCCAGTGCGGCGCCCAGCCCTGAGTTCTGCATGCCCACTTCCAGCGCCAGGGATTTACGCTGCGCCAATGGCAGTTTGAACACGCGACCAGTGAAGTAGCCGAGCAGATAACCGAAGCTGTTGTGCAGCATGACCACCGCCATGATCAACAGGCCGGATTCGGCGATCTTCGCCTGGCTCGCGGCAACCACTGCAGCGACGATGATTACGATGCTTACCACTGAGACCAGCGGCAATACCTCTACGGCATGGCGCACCCGGTCGCCCAATACGCGTTGCGCCACCACGCCCAGCACGATCGGCAGCAACACCACTTGCAGGATCGACCAGAACAACTCCATGAACGACACCGGCAGCCAGGCCGAGGCCAGCAGCCAGATCAACGCCGGCGTCAGCAGCGGGGCGAGGAGGGTGGTGACGGCGGCGATGGCCACCGACAGCGCCAGGTCGCCCCGGGCCAGCCAGGTCATGACGTTGGATGAGGTGCCGCTTGGGCAGCAACCGACCAGGATCACGCCGACGGCGATTTCCGGCGGCAGGTGGAACGCCTGGCACAGCAGCCAGGCCACGCCCGGCATGATCACAAAGTGCGCGACTACACCGAGAGCCACGCGCCAGGGGTGGCGAGCGACTTCAGCGAAGTCTTCCAGTTTCAAGGTCAGCCCCATGCCGAACATCACCAGGCCCAGCAGCGGCACGATGGCGCCCTTGAGGCCAATGAACCAGCCGGGCTCAAGGAAGGCGAGCACCGCGAAAATCAACACCCAGTAGGCGAAGGTATTGCCGACGAAGCGGCTCAAGGCGGCGAGTGCACGCATGGGGGGATGTCCTTGTTATCAGATTTCGAAAGTGCAAATGTAATCAAATGTGGGAGCTGGCTTGCCTGCGATAGCATCAACTCGGTATGACTGATGGACCGAGGTGTCTGCATCGCAGGCAAGCCAGCTCCCACACTGACTGTGCTCCCTTTATGGCGGGTGTTGCTTAGATGCCCTGTGGAGTTTCTTCGCCGCCGAGCGCTTCAACCAACGCCGGCAGAAACTCGCCAAACGTCAGCATCATCAGGGTAAAGCTGGCATCCAGTTGGCCCAATGCCTCGTCGCCGCCGTCCTGTTCGGCCTGGTCTTGCAACAGGTCTTCGAACTTCAGGCGCTTGACGGTCATTTTGTCGTCGAGCATGAAGGACAACTTGTCCTGCCAGGCCAGGGACAATTGCGTCACGACTTTGCCGGTGGTCAGGTGCAGCTGGATCTCTTCGCCGGTCAGGTCCTGGCGCTTGCAGCGCACGATGCCGCCGTCTTCGTGGGTGTCGCGCAGTTCGCATTCGTCGAGGACGAAGAAGTCATCGGCCGGCTTCTGCGTGGTGACCCAGTCGGTCATGATCGCCGTGGGTGCGGTTTTAACCGTCAGCGGGCGTACCGGCAGGGTGCCGATCACTTCGCGCAGGGTCGACAGCAGGTCTTCGGCGCGCTTGGGGCTGGCCGAGTTGACCAGGATGAGGCCCTGTTTCGGCGCAATGGCGGCGAAAGTCGACGAGCGACGGATAAAGGCACGCGGCAGGAAGGCCTGGATGATTTCATCCTTGATCTGGTCGCGTTCCTTCTTATAGACCTTGCGCATTTGCTCGGCCTCGATCTCTTCGACTTTCTCTTTAAGCGCGTCACGCACCACGCTACCCGGCAGGATGCGTTCTTCCTTGCGTGCAGCGATCAGCAGGAAGTCACCGCTGACATGCACCAGGGGAGCGTCTTCACCTTTACCAAAAGGCGCGACGAAACCGTAAGTGGTCAACTCCTGGCTTGCACACGGGCGCGCCAGTTTGGTGGCCATGGCCGCTTCCAACGCCTCGGCATCAACAGGCAGATCTTGGGTCAGGCGATAGATAAGCAGGTTCTTGAACCACATGGGGTGAGTCTCTCCTTTATACAAAGGGGGGCATTATTCTCTTGATCCGGGCTGAGGCCAACCCTGCCTAAGCCATTGGAAGGGCTGAAAAAAAAGATTTAAGAAAGTGCTTGCCAGACTTAAGGTCGCTCCGTAGAATGCGCGCCACACCGAAGCGAAGGGTGATTAGCTCAGCTGGGAGAGCGTCTGCCTTACAAGCAGAATGTCGGCGGTTCGATCCCGTCATCACCCACCATTCGTTTCAAGTGTTACGCGCAGCGGTAGTTCAGTCGGTTAGAATACCGGCCTGTCACGCCGGGGGTCGCGGGTTCGAGTCCCGTCCGCTGCGCCATATTCGGTAACCTGGAACACTGAACGCCAGGTCACCACAGAAAGCCCGCTCAATGAGCGGGCTTTTTGCTGTCCGGGGTGTGTAAAACCGAAAAACGCCGCCGATCATTTCCGATGATCGGAGGCGTTTTTTTATGGGCTGATCAGAAATCCCAGCGTGTGGTGACCATCACGTTGCGCGGCTCGCCATACGCGGCGGAGTTATAGAAACCGATATTGGTGTAGTAGGACTTGTCGAAGATATTGTTGAGGTTCAGCGTCGCCGACAGGTTCCTGGTGACCTGGTAGCGGGTCATCAGGTCCACCAGCCAATAAGCGTCCTGGGAGAACTCTTCATAACCCTTGTGCGGGTTGTTGTAGATATCCTGCCAGCCCACGCTCTGCCAGCGCACGCCGCCGCCGACGGTGAGCTTGTCCAGGTCGCCCTTGAGTTTATAGGTGGTGTACAGCTTGACCTGGTCCTCGGGCTCGAAGGTGGAGATCTTCACGTCCTTGTCATCGCGCACGACCTTGTGGGTGTACCCGGCCTGCAACTGCCAGCCTGGCGCAATTTCGCCGGACACTTCCACTTCGTAGCCCTTGGTCACCGCCTTGCTGCTTTTATAAGCGTAGTTGGACGGTATCGGCGTCTGGTTGTTGTACTCGTCGTCGGAGAGCGCGCGGTTGGATTCGTGGATTTCAAAGTAAGCGGCGCTGGCGTTGAGGCGGCCGTCGAGGAAGTCGGCTTTGAGGCCAAATTCCCAGTTCTGACCCTCGTCCGGTTCAAGCAGTTTGTTCTCGCGGTCGCGGTTGTAGTTTTCCTGCGGCATGAAAATATCGGTGTAGCTGGCGTAGACCGAGTAGGTGTCGTTCAGGTCATAAATGGCGCCCACATACGGCACGAATCGCCCGGACTCGCGGTAGCTCGGGTTGTTGCCGGTGACTTGGTAGTTGACCACGCGCCCGCCCAGCAGCAGCTTGAGGTCGTCGGCGAGGTTCAAGCGCGTGGTGACATAGGCGCCGGTCTGGCGCACGGTGTCGTCGATCAGTGATTGTGCGCTGCCCCAATCCGGGATCGTGGCGTGGCCGCGCCAGTGGTTGAAGTCGACGGTATTGGGGGCCAGGTTCCAGTAACCCTTGCCTTTCCACTCCGATGCGCTGATGGAGCCGCCCAGTACCAACTCATGCTCGCGACCGCCGAGGCTGAACGGGCCGCTCACATACAGGTCGGCCGAGTCGCTGACGGTGTCACCGGTGTATTTGCCGGAGGTGAGGTTGGCCGTGCCGTCGGGCTGTGGCTGGTCGCCCTGGATCGAGCCCATCAGCGCGTGGTAGCCATTGATCTTGTGATCGAGTTGCAGCTTGCCGACCCAGCCATCCCCCAGGTCATGTTCCAGCATGGCGAACACGGTGCGGGTGTATTGCTCCCAACTGCTCCAGTTGGCGGCGTTGTTGAACGAGCGCTTGACGCTGTTGCGCTCGCCCTGGGAGTTGATCAGCGGAAAGCTGCCGGACCACGACGAGGCGGTCGGCAACGTATCCTGATAGTCGCCGCCCACGGTCAGCAAGGTGTCGGGTGACAGGTCGAACTCCATGATGCCTTAGTACGTCGGGCTCTTGCGCGAGTAGCGGTCCATGAACGAGCGCTTGTCTTGATAGGCCGCAACTGCTCGGCCGCGCACATTGCCGCTGTCGGTCATTGGGCCGCTTACGTCCAGTTCGCTGCGGTAGTTGTCCCATGAGCCGGCCCCGAGCGTGGCGTGGCCCTGGAAATCGGCGGTGGGTTTCTTGCGCACCAGGTTGATCGTCGCTCCCAGTGAGCCGGCGCCGGTGAGCAGGCCGGTGGCGCCTTTGAGCACTTCTACGCGGTCATAGATCGCCATGTCGCTGAGGGTGTTGCCCGCCGAGTAGGCGACGTTGCGCGCGGTCGAAGGAATGCCGTCGTACTGGAAGTTATTGATCGAAAAGCCGCGCGCGTAATAGTTGCTGCGTTCGGTGTCGAAGGCCGACACGGTGATGCCTGGGGTATGGCGCATCACGTCGTCGACGTTGTTTAGGCCAAAGTCATCCATGTGTTGGCGGGTGACCACGCTCACCGATTGCGGGGTCTGTTTGGGCGTCAGTATCAACCGCGTCGAGGTGGCGATCGTGCCGGGCGTGTAGGAGCCTGTGCCTTCGGTGACATTACCCAACTGGGTGGCGGTGACTTCGGTGGGGCCTAGCTCCATGGTGCCGCTGCTTCCCGTCGCAATGGCCTGCAGCGCGTACCCCTGCGCACCTTTAACGGCACGATAGCCACTGCCTTGCAGCAACCGATCAAAGCCGTCCTGAGTGGCAAAGGTGCCCTTCAACCCGGGGCTTTGCAGGCCTTCGAGTGCCTGGGGCTGGAACACAATCGCCACGGCGGCTTGCTGGGCAAAGCGGTTGAGCGAAGTGCCCAGCGGCCCGGCGGGAATGTCGTAGGCTTGGGCGGCGACGTTGACCGTGTCCGCCTGTGCCAGGTGAGTGCTCAGGGTGGACGCGGCAAATATCGCCAGGGACAGCGGCGCACTTTTCAGCAGGCCAAAGCGCCCGCGTGGGTCAGAAGGGGTGTGCATGGTCAGGGCAATCCTTTACGTGTCGAATTACCTTGCTTGACGGGCAACCCCAAAAAAACCGGAAGCAAATGCGAATAATTATTTATTGGGCGCTGTTTCAGGGCTCACGACCATCAGCCAGGCAGTGTAGTGGCGAACCTTGATCGGCAAGGTCTGCGCCAGCAATTGCAGGGCTTGATCGCTGTCATCCAGCGCAACGACCGCCGATACCCGCAGGTGTTGCAGGGCGGCGCGATCAAATTGCAGATAGCCGGTTCGATGGCGGGCGATTTCATCCAGTACGTCGGGCAACGGCCGGTTTTCCACCACCAACTGATGGCGACGCCAGGCTTCGTTGACGCTGGCCGGGTCGATACGGCCGTTCAGGCGCACGTCGTTCGAGCTCATCAGCGCCTGCGAGCCGGCATCCACTTCCACGGTCTCCTGGGCATTCGTGCTGTGCGCCGCCACGCGCGACTGCAACATGCTCAGTACGGTCACGTCACCCTCGCGCTTGACCACAAACCGCGTGCCCAGCGCACGCAGGGTGCCTTGCGCGGTCTGCACGATAAAGGGCCGTGCGTTGTCATGGGCGACGTCCACCAGGATCTCGCCTTGCAGCAATTCAATCCGGCGCTGTTGTTGATCGAAATGCAGGTTGGCCGCGCTGATGCCGTTGAGAGTGAGTGTCGAGCCGTCCGCCAGCTGCAGGGTTTGCCACTGGCCGGGGCCGTTACGCACATCGGCCATCCACCGTTGCGGATAAGGGCTGACGAGCAGCGCCGCCGCAGGAATCGCCAGGCTGCACGCGAGCAGCAGGGCGCGTACCGCGTTTTTGCCGCGCCGCGGTTTTCGTTGAGCAAATGCCGCGTTGAGTGCCGCCCGCGCCGGTGATTTTTCCGCACGCAAGGCCTGCATCCGGGCAATCACGGCCTCCATGCGCGCAGCGGCCGCGGCGTACTGTGGCCCTTGTTGTTTCCAGCACTCGAACGCCATGCGCTGGGCTTGGCTCACATCACCTTCGTGCAAACGCAGTAGCCATTGAGCGGCTTGTTCTTCGATCTGTTGGTGGGTGTCAGGCATGCGCGGGTCAGGTGTCCATGCTATGGCTGCAATGCACCAGTGCCTGGATCAGGTATTTGCGCACGGTGCGTTCCGACAGCTTGAGCTGCCGAGCGATTTGTTGCTGGGTCATTTCTTCCAGGTAATACAGCACAAACGCCTGGCGCGAGTAGTCGTGCATGCCTTCCAGAATAAACGCGATGTGCTCGAGCGCTTCGAGGGTCGTGTGGATTTGCTCCGGCGACTGAAACCCCTCCAGCGCGTCTACCGTGAGCGCCAACTCTTGCAGGTAAGCCTGCTCAATCTGTTTACGCCGCGCCTGATCGATCAGCAGGCGTCGAGCCGTGGTACTTAAATAAGCACGCGGCTCACGAATGCTTGCCACGGATTCACGGGCATTGAGAATCCGCGCAAACGTGTCCTGCGCCAGATCGGCTGCGTTCTGGCGGCAACCGAGTTTGCGCCGCAACCAACTGAGCAGCCAGCCGTGATGCTCACTGTAGAGCAGGGTTATTTCCCGTTGGAATGGCGGTTCACCCACAGACATAGGCGCGGCTCAGGTGTTATTGAGAATGGTTTTTAATTGTGCCGCCATGCAGCGTATAAACGCAATAGACTCGCATTTGGAGGCTTGAAGCCCCGTTTTTCGGGGCGCGGAGGGTGCTGGAGAAATTATTTTAAATAAATTGCATTTAAATCAAGACATTGCAGATTTTTGGTGTATTATGCCGCCCACACCGAAGCGAAGGGTGATTAGCTCAGCTGGGAGAGCGTCTGCCTTACAAGCAGAATGTCGGCGGTTCGATCCCGTCATCACCCACCATTCGTTTCAAGTGTTACGCGCAGCGGTAGTTCAGTCGGTTAGAATACCGGCC
Organism: Pseudomonas sp. W3I7; assembly: GCF_030816095.1. NCBI lineage: Bacteria > Pseudomonadati > Pseudomonadota > Gammaproteobacteria > Pseudomonadales > Pseudomonadaceae > Pseudomonas > Pseudomonas sp. W3I7. The sequence continues at coordinate 4,167,727 of NZ_JAUSXP010000001.1, read as the reverse complement.
TGTCACGCCGGGGGTCGCGGGTTCGAGTCCCGTCCGCTGCGCCATATTCGGTCACCTGGAACACTGAACGCCAGGTCACCACAAGAAGCCCGCTCATTGAGCGGGCTTTTTTTTGCCTGCGATTCAGCTTTGCGCTTCAACGGCGAGCGCCGTAGGCGCGGGTGCGATCTCACGTCGGCTCAGAAATACAAACAGCACCGCTGATGTAAATAGCGAGAGTGCCTACCGGTAGCCCAGCGCCAAATGGGGTTGTGCTCCACGGCCATTGCGATGACAAAGGCCAGTCGTGGCGATCGCGAACTCCCAGGCAGTCGCTTTTGGCAAAGCCCCTTGTGTGTGGTCAGTGTAACTTTCCGTGCGTTTACAACCCCATTAATCGATACGCGCCTCCAGCGGACAAGTGCAATACCGCGACTGTTCGGGGCCGCGTGCCGCTGACATGGATTGCGCGCCCAATCGTTATTGATTAATGTTGTAGGTATTCAGTAGGGTTGGCTTTATATAGGATTATTCCTGCAAAAGTACGGTTGTTTGCTTTATAGTTATTTTTAAGTATTGCCCTAAGTGCGAAATATTTACTAAAGCTTTTCCATCTTTATATTTTGTACGTGAATGCTATAAGCTTTGCTTGCTGCACGTCAGGTTTTTTATATTGATTATTATAAGGTGATTGCTATGAGTATTCGCGCCACCGCGACTTCTTCCGTTGTGCCCCCTTCTCCCCCTTCTCCCCCTGCTACTCCGTCTATTCCTTCTACTCCTTCTCCTCAGTTTACGGATCGAGACGGGAATGGAAAAGTTGATATCGAAGTGGATTTCGATGGGCCGGAAGGACAGCATTTTTCCAGTTTGGGCAATAAAGGCTATCAAGGGCTCACTGACGCGCAGCAACATGAGCTGCGGCATCAGATGCTAAAAATCAGTAATGATGTAAATGTGGTGTTCCACAAAAAAGGTACAATAGACAACCCTGATGGAAAACTGAAATTTGGTACTTTTCAGCAGAACACATCACAAACGAATGATGTAGTGGTTCATGCGCCCTCTGATTCGAGTCAGCCTGTCGAGGTTTATTTTAACGGGAACGCAAAGGAAGATCCCTCGATTTCAGAGCCTAATGAAACCAATAAAGGCGGTCACACACTGACTCGTGCACTGCTGTACGGCCTGGGTGTAAAACCCCCGAAGCCAGAGGAAGAAGGCGGTAGGCATGACTCCCTGGGCTACAGCGCGCTCAGTACTAAGCCAGAAACCAGAACGGGTCATGATTTTAAGGGCGCTCCTGTCATCGGTGCGCAACTCGATGATCAGGAACAGTTGGAGAGTCTCTACGAGAGAAATACGGGCGAGAGGGCGCCCATTGAGATAGGTCAGGTCGGCAACGGGGGTTATGGCGCGACAGCCACTATTTCAGGTGGGGTAACCTCCTCTTCCCACGAGACTATTGATGCCACGGGTGATACTAATGATCAGACGATCGATATGCGCCCTGGCAGTTTTTCCAGTGTAAAGGGCTATACAAAGAATATTTCTATTACCTCAACTACGGTAGTTGAAGATCTTAGGACAGGCTCGGGTAATAATGTCATTATTCCTAATGCCGTCAGTAATCAGATTACGTTGGGGGCGGGCAATAATAGGGTTGTGTACAATCACACCTGGGATTCAAACCCGCAAAGGCCTGATACCATTATTGGATTTAAATCAGGGCAGGATAAATTGGACCTCACTCAGCTTCCGACGCCCGTAAATTTTGAGCGTGATCGCAATTCTCCTATAGAAATTATAAAGGAAGGTGACGCGACTTATGTTGTGCGATGGACCACTGCTAGAAGGAAAGCGGCGGGATCCGATCCTGAATTCAAGGTGCGTGTCGATGGAATACAAATGAGCGATATCCTACGGTATAGCTATTAGTGTATGGCAATGTGGATGAGCCGTCTTTGACCTGCTCCATCGACTTTGCGAATAGTTGACGATAAACAGAAAGCCCTTTTTTCTAATAAGGGCTTTCTGTTGAGGCGATATTCTCAAGGCAATATCCAGTGAAACCGGCTCACCGAATGGAACTGCGAACTCGCCGGCCGAGTGCAGTTTCACAACCCCATCAACCGATACCCCACCTGCAACTCGGTAATAAAATGCTTCGGCTGTGCCGGGTCGGCCTCCAGTTTTTGCCGCAAGTGCGCCATATGCACACGCAAATAATGCGGACGCTCCACGTAGTCCAACCCCCACACCTCCAGCAATAACTGCCGATGGGTGAGCACCCGGCTCTGGCCGCGAACCATCGCGCAGAGCAGCCGGTACTCGATGGGCGTGAGGTGTACCGGCTGGCCCTGGCGCCACACTTCATGGGTCGAAAGGTCCACTTCAATTTCACCAAACGCCACCTTGCTGGTCGCCGCCACCGCACCGGTCTGCCCGTGCCTGCGCAGTTGTGCGCGGATGCGTGCGAGCAATTCGGGCACGCCGAACGGCTTGGTCAGGTAGTCGTCGGCACCCGCGTCCAGGGCGGCGACTTTTTCTTCTTCGCGATCGCGCGCCGACAACACCAGGATCGGCACCGCCAGCCAACCACGCAACTCACTGATCAGTTGCTTGCCATCGCCATCGGGTAAGCCGAGGTCGACGATCACCAGGTCCGGTTGACGGCTGGCGGCGTGGATCAGCGCACGCTTGACGCTGTCGGCTTCGAACACCTGAAAACCTTCATCTTGCAGGGCGATCCCGACAAAGCGACGGATATTGGCTTCGTCTTCCACAATCAAAATGCGTGCAGTGCTCATAGGGTTTCCATGGGCGGCGGGGTGCCGGCCGGTAAGGTGATGATGAAGTGCATGCCGCCCGTCGCTAGCGGGTGGGTGTGGATATGCCCGCCATGGGCTTCAACGATGCGTTTGGCCAACGCCAGGCCCAGGCCGATGCCGGTCACGGACGATTCCTGTTGGCCGCGCGCGAAAGGTTCGAACAGGTTGGCGGGCGCCTGGCCCGGGCCGTTGTCGCGAACTTCCAGCACGATGCTGTCTGATACCTGGCTGGCGGCGACGGTGATGAGGGTGCCCGCCGGTGTGTACTTGGCGGCGTTATCCAGCAGATTGACCAGCACTCGCTCGATCAGCAGTGCGTCGATGTCCACCAGCGGCAACTGCGAATCCAATAGGGTTTGCACGCTGTGGTGTGCCAACGGCTCACGCAACTGGCGCAAAGCGCTGCCGACGATTTCTTCCAGCGAATGCCACTGCCGGTTCAGGCGCACGCCGCGCTCCTGCATGCGCGCCATGTCCAGCAGGTTTTCGATCAGCCGCTGCATCGACGTGGCTTGCTCATGAATGCCGTGCAGCAATTCGGTCAGCGGACCAGGCGGGGCATGGGGCAGGGCGGTGTCGGTGGCGCCGATCAGGGTGGTCAAGGGCGTGCGCAAGTCGTGGGAAATGGCGGCGAGCAGGGTGTTGCGCATCTTCTCGCCTTCCATCTGCACCAGCGTGCTTTGCGCCACCTCGACAAAATGCACGCGCTCCAGCGCAATCGCCAATTGGCTCATGCAGGCTTCCAGCAGGCGGCGTTCCTGCGGGTCGTTCAGGCGCTCGCCTTGGGCCAGTTCGAGCACCAGCACGCCGCGCACGCGCATCGGCGCCTTGAGTGGTAAATAGCAACCTTTGGCCGCCGATAAGGTGTCGGTGCCTTGGCCAGCGGCCTGGCCGTGGTCGTAAGCCCATTGGGCGATGCTGTCGTCAATCGGCAAGCCACCGGCACTCACGCTGTGCACGCCATCGGCGGCGTCCGGCAAGGCCAGGCCGACCCGTGCCTCGAACACGCCACTGAAAGTGCGCAGTGCGACTTCGCTGATGTGCTCCACGGTCAGTGCCGCCGACAAGTCGCGAGCCAGCCGCGCCAATGAGGTAGCGCGCCGTTCGCGCGCGGCCGCCGTGCGTGCTTCATGGCGCAGGCGGGCGGTGAGTTGCCCGGTGATCAAGGCAATGCCGAGCATCAGCGCAAAGGTGAAAAAATACTGGGTGTCATTGACGGTGAACGAGTAGCGCGGCTGCACGAAAAAGAAGTCGAAACACAATACCGCCAGCATCGCCGCCCACACGCCGGGGCCGCGTCCGTAACGCAGGGCCACCAGCACCACGGTGAGCAAAAACAGCATCACCACGTTGGCCAGGTCGAACACTTGCAGGAGCAAGGCCGCAACGGCGCTGGCGCTGGAACAGGCAAGTGTGGCCCACAGGTACGCCAAGGCGCGGCCCGGCGTTGGCGTGGGTTTTTCGCTCACCGGTGCAGGCCCCGGCAACACACCGTGGGCAATCACGATCTGATCGATTTGCGGGTGATGGCGGCTGATCCGGTCGCCAACCGACGGGTGCCAGAATCGCCATGCCCGGCGCGGATGATGGCCGAGCACCAGGCGGTTGGCGTTGTGTTCGCGGGCGCAGGCGGCCAGGGCTTCAGCCACGTCCATGCCTGGCAGCGTGGTGGTATCGGCGCCGAATTCGCTGGCCAGGCTCAGTGTTTTCATCGCGGTGAGGTACCGCTTGGCGCCGCTGCCTTGGACCGATGCGACATGCACCACGATCCAGTCAGCCTCGAGCTTTTGCGCCAATCGTGCGGCTTCGCGCACCAGGCGTTCATCACCGGCGTCGCCTGCCACACCGACCAGCAAGCGTTCGCGGGCTGGCCACAAGGCTTTAATCGACTGTTCGCGACGGTACACGCGCATCTGCGCGTCGACCCGATCCGCCGTGCGCCGCAGCGCCAGTTCGCGCAGGGCCAACAGGTTGCCCTTGCGAAAAAAATGCTGGGCGGCGCGTTCGGCTTGCGGGCCGAGGTAGACCTTGCCGTCCTTCAAGCGTTGCAGCAAATCGTCGGGCGGCAGGTCGATCACCACCACGTCATGGGCGTTATCAAACACATGGTCCGGCACGGTTTCGCGCACGCGAATGCCGATGATGCCGCTGACCAGATCATTCAGGCTTTCCAGGTGCTGGACGTTGAGCGTGGTCCACACGTCGATACCGGCGCTGAGCAGTTCTTCAACGTCTTGCCAGCGTTTGGGATGCCGCGAACCGGGTACGTTGCTGTGGGCCAGTTCGTCCACCAGCACCACGGCGGGGTGCCTGCGCAACGCGGCGTCGAGGTCGAATTCGCTGAGCGCAAAATCGTGGTGCAGCAAGGCGGCAAGGGGCAGTTGCTCCAGGCCTTGAAGCCGCTCGGCAGTCTCCGTGCGGCCGTGGGTTTCGACGATGCCGGCAAGCACATCACGGCCCAGGGCGACTTCGTGTTGCGCCGCCGCGAGCATGGCGCAGGTCTTGCCCACCCCGGCATTGGAGCCGAAGTAGATACGCAATTTGCCGCGCAAGGCGGCCTGTTCTTCGAGCTGTACCCGCGCGAGCAGGGCGTCGGGGTCGGGGCGTTCGTGGTTGAGTGCGGGCATGTTCTTCCTGATCAATACAACACAGTTAATTGTGGGAGCTGGCTTGCCTGCGATGGCGGTGTGTCAGTTGAAACTTCCTTGGCTGACCCACCGTTATCGCAGGCAAGCCAGCTCCCACATGCTTTTGGCGGTGCTACACGAGACCTAACCCGGTCAATATCATGTCAATCACCTTGATCCCCGCAAACGGCACCAGCACGCCGCCCAGGCCATAGATCAACAGGTTGCGGTTAAGCAACGCCGCCGCGCCGATGGCCCGGTACTTCACGCCGCGTAACGCCAGTGGAATCAACGCGACAATGATCAGCGCGTTAAAAATCACCGCGCTCAAAATCGCCGAATTGGGGCTGCTCAGGTGCATCACGTTCAAGGCGCCGAGCTGTGGGTAGGTGGCGACAAACGCCGCCGGGATGATTGCGAAGTACTTCGCCACGTCATTGGCCACGCTGAACGTGGTGAGCGCGCCGCGGGTCATGAGCATCTGTTTGCCGACCTCGACCACTTCGATCAGCTTGGTCGGGTTGCTGTCGAGGTCGACCATGTTGCCGGCCTCTTTGGCCGCCTGGGTGCCGCTGTTCATCGCCACGGCCACGTCGGCCTGGGCCAGCGCCGGTGCGTCATTGGTGCCGTCGCCGGTCATGGCCACCAGCTTGCCCTGGGCCTGGTAGTCGCGGATCAGTTGCAGCTTGTCTTCCGGACGGGCCTCGGCGAGGAAGTCATCCACACCAGCTTCCACCGCAATCGCAGCGGCGGTCAGGCGATTGTCGCCGGTGATCATCACGGTCTTGATGCCCATGCGCCGCAACTCGGCGAAACGTTCCTTGATACCGCCTTTCACCACGTCCTTAAGCTCGACCACGCCCAAGGCCTTGGCGCCGTCGCTGACCACCAGCGGCGTGCTGCCGCGCCGCGACACTTCATCGACCTTGGCCTGCAACGCCGCCGGGAAACTCCCGCCCAAGGCTTCGATATGGCTGCGAATCGCATCTGCCGCGCCCTTGCGAATGGCGCGGCCTTCGGCCAGGTCGACGCCGCTCATGCGGGTTTGCGCGGTGAAGTGCACAAAACGTGCGCCGAGGGCGTTGATGTCCCGCGCGCGGATGTCGAATTTCTGCTTGGCCAGCACCACAATGCTGCGGCCTTCCGGGGTTTCATCCGCCAGTGAGGCAAGCTGCGCGGCGTCCGCCAGTTCGGCTTCCTTCACGCCCGGAGCCGGCAGAAAGCTGCTGGCCTGGCGATTGCCCAAAGTGATGGTGCCGGTCTTGTCCAACAGCAACACGTCGACATCACCCGCCGCCTCGACGGCGCGGCCGGAGGTGGCAATCACATTGGCCGACATCATGCGGCTCATGCCCGCCACGCCGATGGCCGAGAGCAGGCCGCCGATGGTGGTGGGGATCAGGCACACCAGCAACGCCACCAACACCGTAGCGCTGATCACGCTGCCGCTGCCGCTCATGGCCACGGCGAAGATCGAGTAGGGGCTCAGCGTGGCGATCACCAGCAGGAACAACAGCGTGAGGCCCACCAGCAGAATCGTCAGCGCGACTTCATTCGGGGTCTTCTGGCGTTTGGCCGATTCGACCATCGAGATCATGCGGTCCAGGAACGACTCGCCGGGGTTGACGCTGATGCGCACCACCAGCCAGTCCGACAGCACCCGCGTGCCGCCGGTGACCGACGAAAAGTCGCCACCGGCCTCACGAATCACCGGCGCCGATTCGCCGGTAATTGCGCTTTCGTCCACCGACGCCACGCCTTCAATCACCACGCCGTCCAGCGGCACCAGGTCACCGGCTTCGATCAGCACCACGTTGTCCTTGCGCAGCAGGCTGGCCGCAAGCGGCAGCCAGGCTGCGCCGTGACGCGGTTGCTGGAGCAATTTGGCCAGGGTCTGGCGTTTCATGCCGCGCAGGCTCGCGGCCTGGGCCCGGCTGCGACCTTCGGCCAGGGCCTCGGCGAAGTTGGCGAACAGCACGGTAAACCACAGCCATAAGGTGATGCTGAGGATGAAACCGCTGGGCGCTTCACCCTTGCCGCCCAGGGATTGGAACCACAGCAAGGTGGTGAGCAGGCTGCCCAGGTACACCACGAACATCACCGGGTTTTTCCACTGGGCCTGGGGCAGCAATTTCTTCAGCGCATCGACGCCGGCAGTCAGCACGATGCGCCGGTCAAACAGAGGTAAACGAGGATTTTTCATGACGGAATCTCTTACTCACTGAGCGCAATAGAGGGCTGACGCGCATCCAGAGCCACGTTGAGTTGCAGCACATTCACCCGTGGCTCGCCGAGCAGGCCGAAGGTGCGTGCAGCGGTGTGGTCGTTGAGCAGTTGCAGCAACTCGGGCTCGGGGATGTGCCGCAGGCGCGCCACCCGTGCCAACTGCAGGCGGGCGTTGGCTACCGAGATATGCGGGTCGAGGCCGGAGGCGGAAGCGGTGACTGCGTCCACCGGCACCGAGGCGTCAGCGGCCAGGCCGTTATCCTGGCGATAGGCGTTGGCGCGGGCAGCCACCTGGTCGAGCAATTTTTGACTGGTAGGCCCGAGGTTGCTGGCGCCGCTTGCGCCTGCGTTGTAGGGCTGCGACACGCTTTTGCCCGGGTCTTGCGGATCAGCGCCGAGGGTCATGCTCGGGCGGCCCTGGAAGTACTCGGGCCTGGTAAAGCTTTGGCCGATCAGCAGCGAGCCGATCACCCGGCCATCGCGTTCCATCAGCGAACCTTGAGCCTGAAACGGGAACAGCCACTGCGCGGCCACGGTGGTGAACGCCGGGTAAGCCAGCCCGGTCAGCAGCATGAAAAACACCGCCGACACCAGTACCGGGCGCAGCAGCCCTTTGAAGATCGATTGAGTGGTCATCAACATGTCCTTAGTTGTAGGTCTGGCCGGACAGCAACTGCAGTTGCTCCACCAGCGGGCCAAGCGCGAGCGCGGGCAAGAAGGTCAGGCCACCGACCACCAGCACCACGAACACCACCAGCAACATGAACAGCGGGGTGGCAGTGGGGATGGTGCCGGCGCCGGCCGGTACGGTTTTTTTCATCGCCAGGGAGCCGGCCACGGCGAGCATCGGCAGCATCGTGAAGAAGCGCCCGATCAACATCGCAAGACCAATGGTGGTGTTGAAAAACGGCGTGTTGGCATTCAGCCCGGCGAACGCCGAACCGTTGTTGGCGGTGCCGGAGGTGTAGGCGTAGAGCACCTCGCTGAAACCGTGGGGGCCCAGGTTGTTGAGGCTGGCCAGGGTGTCCGGCCACAGGGCGGCGAGGGCAGTGAAACCGAGGATGCTGATGGGGTGCGCGAGCACTGAGAGCATCACCAGTTTCATCTCGCGGGCCTCGATTTTCTTGCCGAGAAATTCCGGGCTGCGGCCGATCATCATGCCCACCAGGAACACCGTGAGCAGCGCGTACTGGATCAGGTTGATAAAGCCCACGCCGTCACCACCGAACACGCAGTTGAGCATCATCTGCGCCAGCGGCACGAAGCCGCCCATGGGCGTCAGCGAATCGTGCATGGCGTTGACCGAGCCGGTGGTAGCTGCCGTGGTGGTGGCGATAAACAGGCTGCTGTCGGCAATGCCGAAACGCAGTTCCTTGCCTTCCATATTGCCGCCGCTTTGCTCGATCGACAGCACCTGGTTGGCGCCGGCCTGGGTCAGCAGCGGGTTACCGGTTTGCTCGGCGCCATACACCAGCGCAAGAAAGCCGATAAACATCACCAGGAAGGTGCCGAAAAACACCCAGCCCTGACGGCGTTGCAACAGCATGCTGCCAAAGGTGTAGGTCAGCGCCGAGGGGATCAACAGCATGCTGAGGATGTGCAGGATGTTGGTCAGCGGCGTCGGGTTTTCGAACGGGTGCGCGGCGTTCATGCTGAAGAAACCGCCGCCGTTGGTGCCGATATGCTTGATCGATTCAAAGCTGGCAACCGCGCCGACGATCAGCTGTTGTTGCGCGCCTTCCAATGTCGTCGCCAGGGCCTGGGAGGCGAAAGTTTGCGGCATGCCTTGCCACACATACACCAGCGCCATGCCCACACACAGCGGCAGCATCACGCGGTAGAGCGTACGGGTGAAGTCGACCCAGAAATTACCGATATCGGCCGCGCTTGAGCGGCTCAAACCACGTATAAAACCGGCGGCTGCCACCACGCCCGAGGTGGCGCCGACAAACATCAAAAAGGTGATGACCGCCATCTGGCTGAAGTTCGACAGGCTGGTTTCGCCCGAGTACGCCTGCCAGTTGGTGTTGGTGATAAAGGACGCGGCGGTGTTGAACGCCAGGTCCGGTGTTTGCGCGGCCAGCCCCAGTGGGTTGATCGGCATGACCGCCTGCAGGCGCAGGATGCAGTAGCCGAGCAGCATCATTGCCGCGTTCGACAGCATCAGCGCTGAACCATAGCGGGCCCAGCCCATGGTTTCCAGCGGATTGATGCCCAGCAGGCGATAGGTAAAACGTTCCGGCCAGGCATGGCGGTTCCCGGTGAATACCCGGGTCAGCCACTTGCCCATGAGCACGGCAAGCGCGGTCATCAACCCCAGGACCAGCGCAAATTCCAGCAAAGTGCTTAGCATGTCGTGGCTCCGTTCAAAGCTTGCCCATGGCGACAATGGCCATGGCAGTCGCAATAAAAAACACCAGGGAGAGGCCCATAAACATCACGTCGTACATGGCGGGCTCCCTAGAACTTTTCGGCGCGAATGAGGGCGTAGCCCAAGTAAGCGAACAGCCCCACAGCGCAAACGCCGCTGGCCACATAAATGAAGGTTAGTGTCAGCACGGTGTAACTCCCCTTGTTGAGTAAGCCGGGGAGGTTAGGCGCTCTGGTATCAAGCTCGGGCACTGATTACGGCGGGCGGTATTAAGACGGTATATAGAAGATTTTAGGCTGGGCGCACGAAAACAAGGGATAGCCCGCGAGTGGCTGATCCCTTGAAAGTCTGGGGTTCGGCTGATTTCGTTGACCCGCTTATTTGGCTTTCTTTTTCTTCTCGCTGCGGGTGGCGAGGTGTTCGAAACAAAACGCGGCGGTGCCGAAGAGCGCAATCAGTGACAGGACGAGCATGCCTAACGTTGAACTTTCCACGATGACTTCCTACGGGTTTTGGGGGTAGAACGTGACGGTAGGGTTTGTGGTTTAGTGGTTCAATAGAGGCGACGTAATCGTTATGGAAAACGTGGGATTTATACGAATTTTTTACGGCCGGCTTGAATTCGATCGTTCCCAAGCGTGGAAACGATCATGATCTCTGATAGTCGTTGAGCGCCTTATACACCGACTTGCGCAGCCGATTAATCCCAGCCATTGGCCGGTGCCCCTCCAGACTAACCGTCTCAGCAGCCGAGCCTGCGGCATTGGATTTTTTATTGCCGTTCAAGAAGTGATGTTCGACGTGTATTACACGATGAATTTGTATAAAAAGTGCAGTAGATTCCTGCCGAAAAACACGGGTGAACGGAAAGCGTGGCAGGCATGCCTTCTATTATTTTTGACGTTTGAACATGCGCTCATTCTGGCTTGAGAAGTCAAGGGTTTGTGAGGTTTGCTGTTGGGAAGTTTACAGGGCGTAAGTGAGTGTCTGAAGGTAGGATTATTCTTTTTTTGTGCTTCTTTGTTGGTGTTTTGTTATGAGTGTTTTTAGTGCGGTAGCTGGGAAATATTTGCTAAAGGTTGTGGGTGTGTATTTTATTTTTTTCCGCATTAGGCTGTGCTCGCTGTGGTTTTATTGACGGTTAATTATATAGAGGGGTAATTTTATGAGCGTGTCTGCTTCTTCTGGCGTGAGCCATTCTCCAACTTCCAATTCGCTCGACCCTTCGGTCAGTGCTGGTACAGCCTCGTCCGGTAGCAGTAATGCAGCAGATCGTCCCCGCTGGGTGGATAAAAACAATAATGGGAAAATAGATATAGAAGTGGACTTTACTTCAGGGGCGGGTGATCTTTTTAACAAGCATGGCTTTAAGGAGTATCGTGAGTTTACTCCGTTGCAGCAGCAAGAGCTGCTGGCTCAAATGCATGAGATTAGTCTGGAAGCGAATGTGGAGTTTCACCTGAAAGGTACAATCGACAATCCTGATGGAAAGGTAAAGTTCGGGAACTTTGCGCCACAAGTCGGCAAAAGAAATCCGGTAGAAGTGTTTTCTCCGGCCCACTCAGATGGCCCGGTAGAGGCTTATGTCAGGGCTGATGCGGATAACCTTAATCCCTCCGCCAGTAATAAAGGGGGAAATGCGCTCGCACGTGCACTGTTGCAGGCTTTGGGGCTGCCTGTCTCTAATGAGGATTCTCAAGGGTACAGCATTCTGGGTCGTCAGCCGGAAACTGCAACGGGCCATGATTTTAAAGGTAAGTACGCCACGCGTCCTCAAATTAAGGATGTCGAGGCGCTGGTCAAGAAGTTTGGGCAGAATTTTGATTATGAGAGTATTGTCAGCCACGTTAATCACTTAGGGAAAGAGGGTAAAGCGGTTACCATGACGATCGGTAGTGGATCGCTTGAAGTGGATGAAGACGGTGAGGAGCGTTATACCCATGACACCATCAACGCGGCGGGTGATACTAATGATCAACAGATTAATTTGAAGCCCGGTACGTTTTCCAGTGTGGGAGGATTTAAAAACAACGTCGCTATCACATCGACTACGGACGTTGAGGACGTTATTACAGGCGCTGGTACTAATAGGGTTATCGCTAACGCGGTGTCGAATAAAATTGAGCTGGGGAGTGGTGCGAATACTGTTGTTTACGAAAATATATCAGACTCGTCGAGCGAAAAGCCTGACCAGATTGTTGGGTTTAAAAGCGGTATCGACAAGGTTGATGTCAGTGCTTTTTATTCGCGTGAAAAGTTCGTTGATGCCGAGAATCCTCGACTCATACTCGATAGGAAAGAGAACGGTGAAACATGGTTGAGGTGCTGGACAAATCACAGTGCTGAAAATAAAGATCGTCCGGATTTCTCACTGCGAGTTGATGGGGCAAGGTCGAGCGACATCATGACTGGCCCACACATACTCACCATCCTTAGTGGTGGTATTCCAGACGTAAAAGAACGAACAACTTGGTATGGAAAAGGGCCAAACTGAAGTATTTAGCGAACGGTGGGCCCGCCCTTCTTTAGAAAGGCGGGCCCTTGGAATGCGCCCTGCAAACCGCAGCTGTCGGCGCATTTGCATGTGTCTATGGTTAACGGGGCTCACTGCGTCGGGCGATAAAGTGCATTATCTCGATTATAAGTTTCGACTATGCCTATAGTCGCTCACCGCCTCATACACCGCCTTGCGCAACCGATTGATCCCCCCAATCGGCCGATGCGCCTCCAGCCCGAACCACGGGTTGAACGACTGGTTATCACAGGCAAGATTCAACGCAGGCGTATCAAAGTCCTGCGCAGGAATCCGCACCTTGGCCACCGTCTCATACGGTGCATCACGCTCCTTCCATTCGATACTGGTGTCTTCAATCGGCATGAACTTCTGCGGATTCTGCCGCTGAATCTGCAACACAAAACACGCGGGCACGCGGTCGGTGGACAGCTGCTGGTTCAGCGCACTGCGCAGAAAATTGGGCAGGTCCTGATTCTGCTCGGGCAGCACATATTCAGGGCAACTCTGTGGGTCAGGCGCTACACGAAACTTGGCATTTGCCGCGCCAAATTTGTAGGGCGAAACTGAAAAATACGTAGTCTGCGTCGGGCTCGCCGGCGCGGGCGCCAGGGTGGCCAGGGCGATAAACAGGTGACGCACTTGCCAACTGCGCGGGTCGGCCTTGGGGAAGAACGCCAGCACCTTTTTGCCGTCAGCCTGGGCGCCGATGTTCTGCGCGTATTCGGCCACATCACTGACAAAAAAGTTCGGGTGGCTGAACATCACGAAGTCTTGTTCGGTGCGCGCCTGTTGGTCGGCCATCAACTGTTTGCCCGGCACATCCAGCAGCTTGATCGCCATGCCCCGCGCATCGCGGATGCTGTCGAACTGCGGGTAGGCGTTGCCGTTGGACAGGCGCATCTGCGCCTGCCAGGTCTTGCCAGGTTCAGCGAACACGCCTTGGCGCAGCGCCGGGTCGAGGTCCGCCAGCACACTGACTTCGGCCTTCACGCAGCCGTGGGCCTTGGCATGCGCGTCACGCAGGTAGCGCGTGCCTTCGCGATGCTGATCAACGATGCGCACCGCCGTCTGGATGATGCCTTGGGTCATGGCCGCTTCACCGGGCGGGATCTGTTCATCCGGCGACACCGGGCCGCTGTGTTGCCAGGCGAACCAGGCCATGGCGATCAGCCAGCCCAGCAGCCCCAAACCCAGCAGCCACAGCAGGGTTTTACCGAGAAAGGCGCCCAGGCGCAGCCAGAGGCGTGCGAGCAGCGAACGTTGGTTGTATTGAGATCGGATAATCATGGCAGTGTTTGCTCCAGCGGGCCGCCCAGCACTTTGAGGTATTCCAGCAGCGCCCAGCGTTCCTGCGGCAGCAGGCCACGGCCGATCACGCCATTGCCACGCTTGCCATCACGGAATTCGTGACCGCTGTTGTGGTTGCCGGTGATGTTGGTATCGAACAAAAATGCGTTTTTGAACGCAGCCGTTTCAAAGCCCAGATGACGCGGGTCGTAATTGAACGTGCCTTTGTAGAAGGTGGTGCTGCGTTCGTCCTGGGGCGAGAGCAATTGGTAGATCGTCGGCACCGAGCCATTGTGCAGGAACGGCGGTGTGGCCCACACGCCGGCCAGCGGCCGGGCTTTGTAGGCGCGCAATTCACGCACGCCGATGGGCAGGCCAAAACCGTCCAGGCTGGGGCGCTCGGCCGGAGTTACACCGGCGGCGCGGTAGGCGTGTGCTTCGACGAAAGCCGTGACGTAGGCCAGGCCCTGGGCCACGGACAGGTTGTGCAGGTCCAGCGGTGCGGTGGGCGTGGGGTGCAGCTCGACATTGAGCCTGGCCAGTTCGGCCGGGTCCCACTGCAGGGCGCTGAGGTCGTAGCGTTGGTCGGCAATGTTGTTGGCGGTGCCGGGGTCGGTACCGATGTAGTCCACGGGCAGCATCTTCAGTTGCTGCACCGGGCGGCCGTTTTCCTGGGTGACCGTTGGCACATGGCAACCGGCGCAGTTCTCGGCGAACAGCGCGCGGCCTTGGGCAGCGAGAGGCTTGTCGATGACGCCGAACAGGTCTTGCGGCCAGGTCGGCGGCTTGAGGCGTTGCAGGGTTTCTTCGATCCGGTTGAGGTCGCGCACGCGCACGCTGGAAGGGTAGCGGGCATCGCCCTGAAGGGGTTGGCCGGCTGCGTCGAAAAAGGCCAGGGTCGCGCCCACGCCCAGGGCCTCGCCGATGTTGCGCGCCATGGGCTGCTGAGCCGAGCCGTTCCATTGCACCCAGTCGAAGGTCCAGATATCCCACAGGTGCGGGTAGTCCACCGGCGCATTGGCGACCCGGTAGTTGGCCGGCGAAATGGCGTCGCCAAAGCTGGCATTGGCGATGCGGCCAAAGGCGTCAGTGCGGCCCGGGCCTTCTTCGGTGGGGTACAGGCCACGGTGGGTGTCGTTCCAGGCGACTTTGAGGAACTGGTTCAGCGACTGTTTGAAGTCCTGACGCAGTTGTTGCTTGCTGTGGTCGTCATAGTCGTGGCCGAGCACGTTGTGGGCGAAGCGATCGAACTTCCAGGGCAAGTAGTAGGTAGCGGCAAGGCTGGCCACCAAGGCCTGGCCGAAACTGCCACCGCGCAAGGTCGGTACGCTGGACGGCAGCACATGCTGGGCCGAGCCGCCGTCGATGCGCAGCGCCTGGTTTTTGAAATGCAGCTCGCCGGTGTGGCAGGCGGCGCAGGTGATGTCCAGGTATTGCACCTTGCTGTCGGCGTTCTGGTGCCGGGCGAAGCCTACGGGCAGGTTGCCGGGGTTTTGTGCGCTGGGCACTTGCTTGGGGTCGACCAGAAAACCGAAGCGTGCGAGGTAGTCGGGCGTGGCAAAACGCTGGTCCGAAAGCGGCAGTTCGAGGGCGGTGAACCAGTCGTAATGCAGGCCTTTTACTTGGGTGCCCTGGGGCGTGAAGTAGTAGGTCTGGCGATCGGCCTCGCTCCATTGTTCCTGATAGTGCACCTGCTCCACGGGCACGTAATCCGGCAGCTTGGGGTTGAGGGTGTAATAGATCACCACGCCCAGCAGCAAACCCAGGGCGAGCAATATCAGGAGTAAAACACGGGAAAAAATGCGCAAGATGGCTATCCTTGTCTCGGCCTTGTCGAGTTGTAGCGTTCTTATGCCATTGCATTACAGGTGCGGCAAGTGGCCAGCAGCCTGGTTGCGAATGGTCCCGCGATCCTTCGCGGCCCCCTATAATGAATGAAAATGCTTTTAAACACGTGAACTTATCAGAAGTTTCCTGCTCAGATGCCGGTAGCCATTGGTCGTGGCCGCCTGATAAGCTCGCGACTTTACTCGAATGCCCTTTTGGCGCACGAACAAGGAAATAGCATGAAACAGCATCGGTTGGCGGCGGCGGTGGCCCTGGTTAGCCTGGTACTTGCGGGTTGTGATTCGCAGACCAGCGTAGAGCTGAAAACCCCGGCGCAGAAAGCTTCCTACGGCATCGGCCTGAACATGGGCAAAAGCCTTGCTCAAGAAGGCATGGATGACCTGGACTCCAAAGCGGTAGCCCAAGGCATCGAAGATGCCGTCGGCAAGAAAGAACAGAAGCTCAAAGACGACGAGCTGGTTGAAGCGTTTGCCGCACTGCAAAAACGTGCTGAAGAACGCATGACCAAAATGAGCGAAGAGTCGGCAGCCGCCGGCAAGAAATTCCTCGAAGACAACGCCAAGAAAGACGGCGTAGTCACCACCGCTTCCGGTCTGCAGTACAAGATCGTGAAGAAGGCCGACGGCGCTCAGCCCAAGCCAACCGACGTAGTGACTGTTCACTACACCGGCAAGCTCACCAACGGCACCACCTTTGACAGCTCCGTAGATCGCGGCAGCCCGATTGACCTGCCGGTCAGCGGCGTGATCCCGGGTTGGGTCGAAGGCCTGCAACTGATGCACGTGGGCGAGAAGGTCGAGTTGTACATCCCGTCCGACCTGGCCTATGGCGCACAGAGCCCGAGCCCGGCGATTCCAGCCAACTCCGTGCTGGTTTTCGACCTGGAGCTGCTGGCCATCAAGGACCCAGCCAAGGCTGAAGCCCCTGACGCACCTGCGGCCCCAGCTGCCAAGAAGTAATCGGCACCTGAACACACAACGCCCCGTTTTTACGGGGCGTTGTTGTTTCTGGCGTTTGCAGATCTGCGCCTTTGCAAATCCAATCGAACATCCCCAACCTGTAACAGTCTGATATAAGACTCGAGCACGGGTAGCCGCACATCAATGCCAAGTCAATGAATTCTTGGGTTTTTTTTATGTGCGCAAAAAACGCCCGATCTGACTGCAAGCCTTGTAGCCCGTGGCTTTCAGCCGATAAAACAGGCTCTGTTCACAAGGTTATCCACAATTTGTGTGGATAACCTTTTATCTCGCCTGGAACTGGAGTGACCGATGAAACCACCCTTCAACTTCACCCGCTTCCTGCCCATGGCCGCACGCTTGCTCGGCCGTGGCCGGTTGCCAACCCTGCTGTTTGCCGTGGCCGCCAAAGGCTCAAGCCAGGGCAACCGGCTGGGTAAACTCAAGGATGATCTCAAATTGCTCCAGGCCTTGTGCCTGGCTTACTGGCGCGGTGAGTACCGGGCCATCAGCCCCAAGGCGCTGATCTCGGTAGTGGCGGGGCTGATGTACTTCCTCAGCCCGATTGATGCGATCCCGGACTTTATCCCGATGTTCGGCATGCTCGATGACATTGCCGTGCTGGCTTGGGTCATGAAGACCCTGGACGGCGAACTGAGCGCGTTTCGCGCCTGGCGCGACGCCCAGCGCCCGGAAAAACTCGCCGTGGTGGAGCGGCTGCCTGCGACGCCTGCGCTGCTGGCCGAGGAAAACCCGCAAAAAAACTGAACACGCTTATATCCCCCTGCGACCTTTGTGGCTGTTAGGATTACACTTCTAAGGAAAGAACTTACTTAGTAAGTGTTGTTATCCTACGGGGCAGTCATGGATATTCAGATAATTTCGCGCGATGGCGCACCCGAGTATGCGGTGTTGCCATGGGACCAGTACCAGGCGCTACTAAAAGCTGCCGGTCAGCAACAGCCTGTCGCCACTCCTTCTTCTATCGCCCAGGTCGCGCCCGATGAGGCCTTGCGCCCGCTCGCGGACCTGCGCGGCCTGCGTGAGGCCAAGGGCTTGGCCATTGAAAGCCTGGCCCGCACCGTGGGCATCAGCCCTTCGTACCTCGGATTGATTGAAAGTGGTGAACGCCAGCCGGATGCCGCCATCCGCCGCAGCCTGGCCTGGGAATTGGGCGTTACAGGTTGGAGGGATGAATCTTGAGTCTACGAATCAGTCGTCAACACTGGGATGGGTTGCTCAACGAACTGGACCAGGCCCGCCGGCAGCGCCATTTGCTCACCTACCGCGCGCTGCTGGAGCGCCTGCAATTTCCCACGCCGGCAATGCAAACCCTCGCCGCTGCCCTTGAGCACCTGGCGGCGCTGGACGCCAAGGCCGAGCAGCCGTTGCGCAGCTCGCTGGTGATCAGCCAGGGCGCCAGCCGCTTGCCGCGTACCGGTTTCTTTGAATGTGTGGAGCGCCTGGGGCGGTTCAGCGGGCCGTCCGACGGTGTGGCTGCTGCTTCGTGGCACGCTTCGGAAGTGGTGCGGGTGTTCGAGTACGAGTACCCGGAGTCCGCCGAGGCCTAAGCGTGCAGGCTGTCCATGCTGTCGATCACATGGATGCTGTAACCGGCAATGTCTTTGGCGTGGTGCTTGGCTTGCGAGGCCAGCTCCGCCAGCTGGCTGGCATCCAGGTGTGCACAGGCCTGTGGATATAAATGCACCACGCCGATCGACAACGACAGCAAGGCGAACTCCTGGCGCACGCCCTGGCGGTTCGACGCCACGAAGCAACCCGCGTCCAGGTGTTCGGCGCGGTAGAAACGTCGGCATTGGGTGTGGAAGTCATCCAGTAACTGGTTGAGCCGCTTGCGCCAATCCTGCGGGCCCAGCACCAGCAAAAAATCATCGCCGCCAATGTGCCCGACAAAGTCGCGGCTGGGGTCGACCCGATCGTTCAGGCACTGCGCCAGGCACAACAACACCTCATCCCCACGCCCGTAGCCGTAGATATCGTTGAACGGCTTGAAGCTGTCGATATCCACGTAGCAGATCACCGACTCGCGCTGTTGTTGCAGCAACCGCGTCAGGCACTGCTGAATCGGCACGTTGCCCGGCAGCAGCGTCAGCGGGTTGGCATAACGCGCCTGCTGGATCTTCAGCTCAGTGATCAACTTGAGCACATCGATCACCCGGCCCAGGCCCAGGTAGTCACCGTTGAGGGTGATGATGAAGTCTTCCTCGATCCGTTGCCGCGCACGGCTGGTGAGCAGGCGGCTGACCTGTTGCAGGGATTGGCTCAACTCCACCGCCAGGAAGTCATCGCTCATCAAGCGACTGATGGGTTTGCGTGCGAACAGGTCGGTGGCGAACGGCTTGAGCAGCGCATCCGACAGCGAATGCCGATGCACGATGCCGACCGGGTGACCGCGCCCATCCAGCACGGCCAGGGAGTTGAGGTTGGCCTGGCGGCGGAAGGATTCGAGCACCTGGGCGGTAGCGGTGTCCTGATCCACCGCCGGTTGTTCGTTGAGCAAGGCGCTGAGGTCGCTGCCTTCTTCGCTGAGGGTGATGTGGGTGTGGTCCTGCTTGGGCAGCATCAGGCGCGCTTCCCGGGGCGGTTGTTCCTGGGGGCGGCAAAGCAGGTAGCCCTGGACCAGGTCAACGCCCATTTCCGTCAACACCGCCAACTCCTCCGGCAGCTCGATACCTTCGGCAATCACCTGGGCGCGGGATGCCTTGGCGATTTGCAGGATAGAACCGACGAACTCGCGCTTGAGCGCATCCTGATGGATGCCGTCGATAAAGTGCCGGTCGATTTTCACGTAGTCCGGGCGCAGCTCCGACCACAGACGCAGGCTGGAATACCCGGCGCCCAAGTCATCCAGGGCGATGGCAAACCCCATGTCGCGGTAATGATGCAGCGCGGTTTGCAGCAGGTCGAAGTCGTCGGTGGGCGTTTGCTCGGTGAGTTCGATCACCACCTGGCTTGGCGGGATGCCGAAGTCGCGCAACAACTGCAAGGTGCGGCCCGGTTGATGCGCCGTCTCCATCAAGGACTCCGGCGAGATATTCAGGAACAGCTTGCCCGGCAGCTTTTGCTCGCTGAAGCGTCGGCAGGCACTTTCGCGGCACGCCATTTCCAGTTCGCTGAGGCGCCCGGCATGGCTGGCCACGCTGAACAGGGCGACGGGGGAGTGCAAGGGGCTGTTGGATGGGCCACGGCTGAGCGCTTCGTAGCCGAGGATACGCCGTTCGGACAGGCAAATGATCGGTTGGAACAGGCTGTGTAAACTGCCTTGAGCCAGGATTGAGCCCAATGCATTCAGCTGTTCGGTCATGGTCATGGCGATCTCGATCGAAAAAAAAGGACCGCAGGCTTAACGCCTGCGGTCCCTGTATTTCACGACAGAATGATGTCTATATGATGACACTCTGGGGAGCGTTCACATTAAATTGCCATCATTTACTGCTTGGCCACCTGCTTGCTGATTTTCAAGTAGTCCAGCAGCACCCGGCCTGTCTCGGACAGATAGGCATCGTCTTCCGGCTTGGTTTTTTCCGGCTCGGCCGGCAGCGCATCTTCATCTTCTTTCTTCAGCTCTTTGAGCGGGTCCTCGCCTTTGGCCTTGCGGCGGGCGTTTTCCAGCACGAGCTGCTGATTTTCGATGCTGGTGTGCTGCGCACGGCGATCGACTTCGTTGAGGCTGACGGTTTTTTCTTCCATCAGCTTCTTGGCCAGGGCCAGTTTGTCGCGGATAAACACAAACTCGGCATCCTTGGCTGAGCGGGTCTCGTGGTCAGCCTTCAACTGCGTCAGGTACGGCTTGAACGGGTCCGAAGCCGGCTTGATCGCAGGGCGGATGGTGTCCCACTGCATCGCCTCAGGCAGCGCGCTTTCGCCGATTTCCTTGGTGTCGATGATCGACGGGAAATCCACGTCCGGCAATACGCCCTGGTGCTGGGTGCTCTGCCCGGAAACCCGGTAGAACTTGGCAATGGTCAGCTTCAGTTCGCCATGGTTGAGCGGCTGAATGGTTTGCACGGTGCCTTTACCGAAGGTCTGGCCGCCGACGATCAGAGCGCGGTGGTAGTCCTGCATGGCACCGGCGAAAATCTCCGAAGCCGAGGCCGAAAGGCGGTTGACCAGCAACGCCATCGGGCCTTTGTAGAACGCGCCCGGGTTCTCGTCTTCCAGCACATCGACACGGCCGTCCGCGTTGCGAACCAGCACGGTCGGGCCTTTGTCGATAAACAGGCTGGTCAGCTCGGTGGCTTCCTGCAGGGAACCGCCGCCGTTGTTGCGCAGGTCGATGACCACGCCGTCGACTTTCTCTTTCTGCAGTTCGGTGAGGATTTTCTTCACGTCACGGGTGGTGGACTTGTAGTCCGGGTCACCGGCGCGGAACGCTTTGAAGTCCAGGTAGAACGCAGGAATCACCACGACGCCCAGTTTGTAGTCCTTGCCATCCTGCTTGAGGTTGAGGACTTGCTTCTGCACCGCCTGGTCTTCGAGTTTCACCGCTTCACGGGTGATGGACACGATCTTGCTGGTCTGGTCGTTCGGCGCATTGGTGTGCGGAATCACTTCCAGGCGCACCACGCTGCCTTTCGGCCCACGGATCAGCTTGACCACTTCGTCCAGGCGCCAGCCGACCACGTCGACCATCTCTTTGTCGCCCTGGGCGACGCCGATGATCTTGTCGGCCGGTGCAACCTGCTTGGTCTTGTCGGCCGGACCTGCCGGCACCAGACGCACGATCTTGACCTGGTCATTGTCGCTTTGCAGGACGGCACCGATGCCTTCCAGCGACAAACTCATGTTGATATCAAAATTTTCGGCGTTATCTGGCGACAGATAATTGGTGTGCGGGTCGTAGGACATCGCGAAGGTGTTGATGTAGGCCTGGAAGATATCTTCGGCGCGGGTCTGATCCAGACGTGCCAGCTGATTCTTGTAGCGCTTGGTCAACAGCTCTTGAATGGCCTTGGGCTCTTTGCCGGCGATCTTCAGGCGCAGCACTTCGTCCTTGACGCGTTTGCGCCACAGGTCGTCGAGAGCGGTGGTGCTGGTCAGCCAGGGCGCGTCCTTGCGATCCACCAGAAGGGTTTCCTTCTGGGTGAAGTCGAGCTTGTCGACGCCTTTGTTCAGTTCACCCAAGGCGAAGTCCAGACGCGCTTTGACGCGATCCAGGTAGCGCTTGTAGATGGTGAACGCAGGCTGCAGGTCGCCGCTCTTGAGGAAGTCGTCGAACTGGGTCTTCCACTTGTCGAACTCAGCGATATCGCTGGCCAGGAAGTAGCTGCGCGACGGGTCCAGCAGCTTGAGGTAGCTGTCGTAGATGATCACCGAGCGCGCGTCGTCCAGCGGCGGCTTGCTGTAGTGATGGCGCTTGAGCAACTCAACGACGTTAAGGCTGGCAATCACCTCATCGCGATCAGGCTGAAGATTGTCCCAGCTGTTGGCTGCGAACGTATTGGTCGACATCGACGCAAAGCCGAGACCAATGAAAAAAGCGAGGGCGGTACTGGGGAACAAATGCTTCATGCTGATTCGACGCGGGGGCAATTGATAACGCATATTAGGCCGTCTTTGAGGGAGCCGGTTCCATATGATCCGGTCGCATAATGCAAAAAAGCCCGGCGCTACAGCTACGGGCTCAGTCCAGACTCACTATGGAGGCACTGTGAAAGCATTGCAAGGCGTTGAAGGTCATGTGGAGTGGATGGAAGAACCCAGTCCTACCTGCGATGTAGGCCAAGTTCGCATTCGTGTGGCGGCTGCGGGCCTTAATCGCGCCGATTTATTACAACGTGCCGGGCTCTATCCGCCACCTCCAGGCGCCAGCCAAGTGCTGGGCCTGGAGTGTTCCGGGGTCATCAGCGAAGTGGGCGCGGGGTCTTCCTGGCAAGTCGGCGACCGCGTTTGCGCGCTGCTGGCCGGGGGCGGCATGGCCGAAGAAGTGGTGGTGGATGCCCGTCATGTGCTGCCCGTGCCGGAAGGCTTGTCGTTGACCGAAGCGGCGGCGTTGCCCGAGGTGTACAGCACTGCGTGGCTGAATCTGTTCCAGTTGGCGGGCCTCAAGCCCGGTGAAAAAGTCTTGCTGCATGCCGGCGCCAGCGGCGTGGGCTCGGCGGCGATCCAGCTGTGCAAGGCATTCGGCAGCCCGTGCTGGGTCAGCGTCGGCTCGGCAGAACGCCTGGCTTACTGCGAAGCACTCGGTGCCCAGGGCGGCGTGGTACGTACCGACGGCCTTGAAGGGCTGCGCGATTTCGGGCCGTTCGACGTGATCCTCGACCCGGTCGGCGGCAATTATGCGGCGATGGACCTGAAGCTGTTGGCCCTCGATGGGCGCTGGGTATTGATCGGCTTGATGGGCGGCCGGGATGCGCAACTGGACCTGGCACAGGTGCTGGGCAAGCGCATCCAGCTGCTGGGTTCGACCCTGCGCAGCCGCAGCGATCAGTTCAAGGCCGACCTGTTCAGCGACTTGAGCCAGCATGTGTGGCCGCTGTTTGTTGAGGGGCGCTTGAGCCCGCAACTGGCCAAAACCTTCCCGATCAAGGATGCCGAGGCGGCGTTTGCGGAGCTGGCGACCAACCGGATTTCCGGCAAGTTGGTGCTGGTGATAGACGAGAGCCTGACCTGATCTCAAGTAGAAATACAGCCACTGTGGGAGCTGGCTTGCCTGCGATAGCGGTGTATCAATGAAGAATGTTTCATCTGATGCACCGCTATCGCAGGCAAGCCAGCTCCCACAGTGGCTTGGGTTTTCAATTCAAACGGTCAAACCCAATGGTGAATCGGCCAGCCAGCCTTTTCAGCATGCTCGCGCAGCACAGGATCCGGGTTCACCACCTGCGGATGATCGACCTTCAGCAACAACGGCAAGTCATTGCGCGAATCCGAGTAAAAATACGCGCCTTCAAGGCTTTCACCTTCCTGCTCCAGCCATGCCAGCAACCGTGTGATCTTGCCTTCACGGTAAGTCAGTACCCCCACGGTCTTGCCGCTGTACACGCCATGACTGATCTCCAGATCAATCCCCAGCACTTCATCAATCCCGATACGTGCCGCAATCGGCGTGACCAGGTGCGTGCCCGAGGCAGAGATCACCAGGATCCGGTCACCTTTCGCGCGGTGACGGGCGATGGTCTTGGTGGCGTCGCTGTAGATTAGCGGCTCGATAACGTCCTCCACCCACGGCTCGACCAGATGCTCGATCTCCTCGGGCGTGCGCCCGATCATCGGCTCCAGGCTGAAGTCCATGAAGTCTTCCATGGCCAGCTCGCCACGGCTGTAGGCGGCCATGAGTTCGTCGTTCTGGCGCATGAACGACGCCGGGTCGACCCAGCCCAGGCGGCCCATCTGTTCGCTCCACAAGGTGGCGCAGTCGCCGTGGATCAAGGTGTCGTCCAGATCAAAAATTACCAATGCCATCGGTCACGCTCTCTCAAATCAATCGTTGTGTCAGGCTACTTCACACAACGCACTGGGGTCGATGGAAAGTGCCAGGCGCTGGCCATCCGGGTGCAGATCGTCGGCCGAGCGGTTGAGCACGTCCACCACCAATTCCACGCCACGCGCTTCGATGCGATAGCGGATCACGTTGCCCAACAAGCTATGGCTGCGTACCAGCGCGTCGAGCTCACCGCTGCGGCTCAGCTCGATGGCTTCCGGGCGAATCGCGATGCGCCCGCTGACAGGCCGTTGCAGCAACTGGCTGGCCTTGTCGGCGTCGAGCAGGTTGTAGTTGCCGATAAAACCGGCGGCAAATACATCCACGGGCGCAGTGTAAAGGGTCTCGGCATCGCCGCTTTGTACGATCTTGCCCTGGTTCATGAGGAAAATACGGTCTGACATGGTCAGCGCTTCTTCCTGGTCATGGGTCACGAAAATCGTGGTCAGGCCCAGCTCGCGCTGGATCTGGCGGATCTGTTCGCGCAGGTGCTTGCGAATCCGTGCATCCAGCGCCGACAGCGGTTCATCCAGCAGCAACAGGCGAGGGCGCGTCACCAGCGAGCGGGCGAGGGCCACACGCTGGCACTGGCCGCCGGACATCTGGTGCGGGTAGCGGCCGGCGAGGTCTTTGAGTTCCACCAGTTGCAGCACTTCCTGCACGCGCTTGTGGCTGTCGTCGGCATTGACCTTCTGCATGCGCAGGCCGAAGGCGACGTTCTGTTCCACGGTCATGTTGGGGAACAGCGCATAGCTCTGGAACACCATGCCGATGTGACGTTTTTGCGGGCTCAAGGGCACGATGTCCTGGCCATCCAGCAGGATCTTGCCGCTGTCCACCGAGGTCAACCCGGCGATGCACCGCAGCAGGGTCGACTTGCCGCAACCCGACGGGCCGAGCAGGGTGACGAATTCACCCTTGGCGATTTCGCAGTTGATGTCACTGAATACCGGCGTGCCGGTGTAGGCTTTTTGCAGGTGTTGGACGCTGACGAAGCTCATTGGCTTTTGTCCTTGTTCAAGATATTGGCGGCCCAGGTCAGCACCAGCACAAAGAAGAAATAGGAGATGACGATGGCACTGGTGAAGTGGCCGCTCGTGTTGCGCATGTTGTTCAAGTACACCTGCAGGGTTTCGTAGCGAGTGCCCACCAGGATGTTGGCGAACACGAACTCACCGAACAGGAACGAGAACGACAGCAGCAGCGCCACCATCAGGCCTTTGCGCAGGTTGGGCAGCACGACAAAAATCGCCGCCTGCCAGGTGCTGGCACCCAGCAACTGCGAGGCGTCCATCAGGTCGCGCAGGTTGATCGCTTGCAGGTTGTTGGTGATCGCGCGGTACATGAACGGCAAGGCCACGGTGAAGTAGCAGCCGATCAGGATCCACGGCGTGCCCACCATCGCAAATGGCCCGGAGCCGTAGAGTTGCAACAAGCCCACCGATGACACCACTGGCGGCACCGCGAAGGGCAGCAGGATCAAGATGTTCATCAGCGCGTCGAGCTTGGGAAAGTGGTAATGCACCACGAACAGCAGCGGCAGAATCAGCACCACCGACAACACCAGCGCACCCACGCACACCAGCAGTGACTGACCGAAGGCGGCCAGAAAGCGTGGGTCACTCCACAGCTGCACGTACCACTTCAGGGTAAACCCGGCGGGCAGGATGGTGGCCGACCAGCTGCTGGCAATGGAGTAGACAAAGGTGCCCACCAGCGGCAACACCAGGATCGCAAACAACAGGTACACCACTACCCGATGGTAGACGGAGGCCGAGCCGGCTTCAGCGCGAGACATGGTAGCTCCTCTTGAGCAGCAGTTGATGGACGACGGTGACCACCGTCATCAGGGCCACCAGCACCACGGCCAGGGCGCTGGCCATGTTCGGGTCCAGGGAGATGTCGCCGGAAACCATTGCCGCGATACGAATGGGCAGCACGTTGAAATTGCCGGTGGTCAATGCATACACCGTGGCATAGGCGCCGAGGGCGTTGGCCAGCAGGATCACGAAAGTGCCCAGCAGGGCCGGAGTGAGCACCGGCAGGCCGATGTGCCGCCAGAACTGCCAGCTGCTGGCGCCGAGCAACGAGGCCGATTCGCGCCAGTCTTCGCGCAAGGCATCGAAGGCCGGGTAGAGCAGCAGCACGCCCAGTGGAATCTGGAAGTAGGTGTACAGAATGATCAAGCCAGTCTTGGAGTACAGGTTGAAGTCCTGAATGATCCCCGCCTGCTTGAGCATGATCGTGATGCTGCCGTTAAAGCCCAGCAAAATGATGAAGGCGAAGGCCAGGGGCACGCCGGCAAAGTTGCTGGTCATGTTGGCGAAGGCCGTCACGAAGTTACGCAGTGGGCCATCCACGCGGCGCAACGAGTAGCTGCCGAGCACCGAGATGATGATCCCGAACACGCTGGAGTAGAAACTGATCTCCAGGCTGTACTGGATGGCTTGCAGGTAGAACTTCGAACTGAAGATCTTGGTGAAGTTGGCCAGGCCCCAGCCGAACTCTTCCGACTGCAGGCTGTTGATCATCACCCACAGCAGCGGGGCGATTTCAAACACGATAAAGAACAGCGCAAAGGGCACCAGGCATAGGATCGCCAGCCATTTGCCACGGGTTATGGCGTTCACTTCAGCAGCTCCCGGCATACAGGTTTGTCGTGGGGCACGCCGAGCAGTTCGCAGACGGTGCCGCACAGGTCGGTTTGCTTCGGGATGGCGCCAGGGTCGAAGGTGAAGGCCGAGCCCAGTACGAACAACGGCACTTCGCGTTCTTCCGGCAGCACACCGTTATGGGAACGGTCGTTGTTCATGCCGTGGTCGGCGGTCACCAGCACCTGGTAGCCAGCATTGAGCCAGCCTTGCAGGTAGTCGGCGAGGATGATGTCGGCCGAGCGTGCGCTGTTGCGGTATTGCGCGGTGTCCAGGCCGTGCTTGTGGCCGGCGTCATCAATGTTCATCGGGTGCACCACCAGGAAGTTCGGCGCGTGCTTGAGCCGCAGGCTTTCGGCATCTGCGAACAGGTGGGAGTCGGGGTAGTGGTCATTCCAGTAGAAATGCCCGTGCTGGATCGCCAGGGCCTGGTCGTCGGTATGACGATCACGCGCGGCATCAAAGGGCGTGCGGTTATACAACTCGCTGACCCAGTGGTAGGCCGCCGCCGCGGTGGTGAGACCCGCAGCGGTGGCGTAATGGAAAATGCTGCGCTGGTTGGACAAGCGTGAGACATGGTTGTGGACAATGCCGCTGTCGATCGGGGGCACGCCGGTGAGTATGCATTCATACAACGGCCGGGACAGGGCCGGCAGTTCACATTCCAGTTTGTAAAGCGCTGCGCGTCCTGCGCCGATATAGGCCTGGAGATGCCCCATGGCATGTCGGGCAACCTCGTAGTTCAGGCCGTCGAGCACCACAAGGATGACGTTGTGCTTCATAGGGGGAGACGCTCCGCGACGATAGGCTTGACTCAATTTCATTTGGGGAACGGGGTCAAAACTGTGGGAGCGGGCTTGCTCGCGAAAGCGGTGGATCAGTGAAATAAGTGTCGCCTGACACACCGCTTTCGCGAGCAAGCCCGCTCCCACACGAGCCCGCTCCCACATTGGATCTCCAGTGGAGATCCAATGTGTCTATAGCCTTACTGCATATTGATGATGACTTCTTCCTGCCACTTCTGCGGCAGTGCCTTGGAGGTTTTTTCCCACGCGTCGGCATCTTTGATCGGCGTGACTTTCTTGTACTGCTCGTTCGGGAGCAGCTTGGCCTGTACATCGGCCGGCAAGGTCAGGTGCTCGGCACGGATCGGACGTGCATTGCCGCGTGCCAGGTTGGTCTGGCCGGCGTCGCTGAAGATGTACTCGCGGGTCAGCTTGGCGGCGTTCGGGTGCTTGGCGTATTTGTTGATGATGGTGGTGTAGCCGGAAATCACTGAGCCGTCCGACGGGATCAGCACCACGTAGTCATCCGGGTTAGCCATCTTGGCTTTGTAGCTCAGGCCGTTGAAGTCCCAGACCACGCCCACTTCTACTTCGCCTTTTTCCATGGTGGCGATGGTCGGGTTCGCCAGCGACAGGCGACCTTGCTTGGCGATCTCGGCAAACATCAGCAGCGCAGGCTGGATGTTTTTCTCGTCGCCACCGTTGGCCAGGGCGGCAGCCAGCACGCCATTGGCGGCTTGGGCGGCAGTGCTCACATCACCAATAGAGACTTTGTATTTACCGGTTTTCAGGTCAGCCCAGCTTTTTGGGGCTTCAGAGCCGTGCAGCAGTTTTTTGTTGACGATAAAGGCGATGGTGCCGGTGTAGGCCAGGGCCCAGTTGCCGTCTTTATCTTTGGCCCAATCCGGCACTTGTGCCCAAGTGGTCGGTTTGTACGGCTGTGCCACGCCCTGTTTCACCGCAATCGGGCCGAAGGCGGCGCCGACGTCACCGATATCGGCGCTGGCGTTGTCTTTTTCGGCGGCGAACTTGGCGATTTCCTGGGCCGAGCTCATGTCGGTGTCGATGTGCTTGAGGCCATAGGTCTTGGCCAGGTCGTCCCAGGTGCCTTTCCAGTTGGCCCAGTCATCGGGCATGCCGACGCTGTTGACGGCGCCTTCCGATTTCGCGGCGGCTTCGAGCGTTTTTAGATCGGTATCAGCAGCCATGGCGGCGGTGCACATGGCAATGGTCGAGCCTAACAGTGATGCCAGGAAAAGCTGTTTCATCCGAAGCTCCTTTGGGCGTTTTCAACGCTGCGTTTTTACGAACGATTGCGATGGTGTTGGTCTAGGTCAGCAATACCTGAGCCAATTTAGGCTCGGTGGATGACAGTTTCATGTCGATGTCGTTTTTAAAGCGTTTATGTCGCTGACTTCAGACTCAGCGTAGACCATGCCCAAGTGCCCGCAGACCCTGGACTTGGCCGATGTATTGCAGGGTGTGGAGTGAAGCGGAGGCACGGACTGTCATCTGTCGGTCATCTGTAATGCCTAGGCTGGCAGGTAACGGCAGACGCCCGAATACAGCACGGTTTATGCACCTGAACGGTGCTGGTCTAGTCCAGATAGGTAACGTTGATGCGTGATGAGGCAATCAAGGCGGTGACATCCATCGGCCTGGCACTGCAAGAGCAGATCGTCCACGGGCTGTTGCCGCCTGCGAGTAAATTGCCTGCCGAGCGCAAACTCAGCGAGTTGTTTGGTACCACCCGCATTACCGTGCGGGAAGCCTTGTTACAACTGGAGGCCCAGGGCCAGATCTATCGCGAGGAACGACGTGGCTGGTTCGTCTCGCCGCCGCGCCTGGCTTATAACCTGATGCAACGCAGCCACTTTCACGCGATGGTCAGTGAACAAGGGCGCGTAGCTTCGACCGAAGTGATTTCGGCGCGGCTGCAACCGGCGTCGGCGGCGGTGTGTGCGTGGTTGCAGTTGCCGGCGCTGTCGAGCGTGATCCAGATCTGCCGGGGCCGGCGAATCGATGGGCGCTTGGTGCTGTATGTGGAGCACTATTTGAACCCGCAGTATTTCCCGGGGATTCTGGCGTGCGACCTGAACCAGTCGATGACCGAGTTGTATGCGCGCAAGTACGACCTGCATTACGGCCGCGTGCGTTTCGAGATTGTGCCGACTTCACTGCCGGTGGAGGCCGCCGCCGCATTGCGTGTGTCGGTGGGCAGCCCCGGCTTGCGGATCGCCCGGGTTAACTATGACCAGCATGAGCGCCTGATCGACTGCGACCTGGAGTTCTGGCGCCATGATGCGATTCATGTGGGTGTGGATGTGGTTTGACTGGCAGATATTCAACAGATGCACCACGAGCTAAATGTGGGAGCTGGCTTGCCTGCGATGGCATCACCGCGAGCTGGCAGTGATACCGAGTTGCCCGCATCGCAGGCAAGCCAGCTCCCACATTCAGGGCATCAGCGCCTTGATCACCTGATCCACATTGCCTTCCAGCTCCGCCACCGGGTCCGGCCCGTCGACATTCAACACTAACAGTTGCGCACCGCTCGCCGTCACCGCCGTTTTAACGGCCTCACTCGGTTGGCGGTGATGCAGCACCACGGCCACGTCGTTGCTCTTCAAGTCGGCAGTGAGTGTGTGCAAGGCCTCTGGCGTCCACTCCGCATCCGGCCGGGCATCGGTGCTGAGCACTTCCAGGTTCAAGCTGCTGACCAGATAAGCAAAGTGATCACTCAAGCTGACCACACTCAGGTTGTCCGCTTTGGCCAGTCTTGCTTCGCTGTCGGCGCTGAGTTTGAGCAGGCGCTGTTTGAGCGCTGCGAGGTTGGCGTCGATTTTGGGTTTGGCCGTGGGCGCCAGGCGGCTCAGGTCGGCCGCCATCACATCGGCCATGCGCCCCATGTTGTTGCTCGACTGCCATGGCTGGCTGTTCAGGCCGTCGGCGCTGCCGGGTTGCACGGCGATACCCGGCAACCCGCCGTCCACCGGGCGCGCGGCGTCCACTTCGACGATACGGATATTGCTGCGTCGCGCCACCGGGTAGAGCGGGTCATCCGCCCACAGCGAGCGCAGGCCGATAGCCGCGTCGGCGTCCTGGGCCAAACTGCCCAAGGCCGGCGCACCCCGGCCGGTGAAGTAGGACACCTGTCGCGAACCGGGCAGGCTGGCCGGTGCTGCGCGCTCAAGCTGTACATCGGTGCCTTTGAGCAGCACCTCGGCCAGGCCGTAGGTGATGGGCAGCGAGGCCAGCACTTTCACCGGTTTGGCAGCGTGAACCGCCGGTTTTGCGGCTTCGGCGGCCATCAACGGCGCAGTGAACAAACAGGCAATGGCCAGGGCCAGCGGATGAAAAAAAACAGAGCGCATTATCCAAGATTCCCTTTGAGGCTGGGCACGGTGCCGCGCGCGATGGCGGCAAAGGCGAAGGCGATACCGGCCACCAGAATGATCGCGGCACCGGACGGGATGGGCAGGTCGAAGATGATCGGCAGCAGAATGCCGCACAGCGTGCTGAGCGTGGCGATCACCACCGAGACCCAGAAAAAACCCTTCAGCGACTGGCTCAACAGGCGCGCTGCCGCCGCCGGAATCACCAGCAGGGCGCCGACCAAAATAGCGCCGATCACCTTGACCGCCGCCACCGTTATCAAGGTCACCAGGATCACGAACAGGTAATCCAGGGTTTTGACGGCCACGCCACGCACAGCAGCCAATTGCGGGTTGAAGCTGGCCAGCATGATGCGGTTGTACAGCGGCAGCGCCAGGGCCATCACCAGTGAGCCGACGACCGCCAACACCAGCAGGTCATTGCCGTTCACCGTCAGCACCGAGCCGAACAACACGTTTTCCAGAATGTGCACGTTGATCTTGCCCGCCAGAATCAACAGCAGGCTCGCGCCCAACGCCAGCGACACCGAGAGGAACACACCGATCAGGGTGTCTGGCGCCAAACCGGTGCGGTTACGCAGGTAATTGAGCAGGATGCCGAACAACAGGCAGTAGCCGAACAGGCTGCCGTAAGGCCCGGTATAGGGTTCGCCGAGCAGGATGCCCACGGCCACGCCGGTCAACGCGGCATGCCCGACGGCTTCAGAGAAGAACGCAAAGCGCTTGACCACCACCAGCGTGCCCAGGCCGCCCAGCACCGGGCCGATCAGCAAACCGGCGAGCAAGGCGTTGACCACAAACCCATAGGCCAGTGCTTCCGGCAGGTACCCGGATGAAGCCCAGCCCTGGACCATCAAACGAAAGGCTTCATAACTCATCACGCCGGGCTCCGAGGGTGGGTGGAAAACAGGCTCAGCAGGCGGTCCGGGGTCAGCGCTTCCTTCGGCGTGGCGTCGAACAGCACGCGGCGGTTCAGGCCGGTAACGCGATCGGCCAGGCGGCCCACGGCTTCCAGGTCATGCTCGATCCACAGCACGGTAATCCCGGCCAGGCGCCAGTCATTGAGCAGTCGTTCGAACACCTGGATACCGGCTTCATCGAGTGCCGACATCGGTTCATCCAGCACCAGCAGCTGTGGCGCCGGGATCAGCCCTTGGGCCAACAGCACGCGCTGACGCTCACCGCCGGACAACGCGCCCATGCGGCGCTTGCGTTTGTCCTGCATGCCGACCCGTTCCAGCGCCTCGCCAATCGCGGCGGCGTAATGCCGGGACAGGCCCAGAAATGCCGGGCGCCGCTGGCACATGGCGGCCATGAAGTCGTCGACGGTCATCGGCAGGCCCCGATCGAATTCCAGCGCCTGGGGCACATAGCCGACCGTGCCTGGCGTGTTCGGCCAGTGCAGGCGCAATTGGCCCTGGTGCGGGGTCTGCCCCAGCAAGGTCTTGATCAGCGAGCTTTTGCCGCCGCCGTTCGGGCCGACCAAGGCGTGGATGCTGCCCGGTTCGACCTGGAAGCTCACCGCATCGAGAATCACCGTGCGGCCCAAGGTCAGGGAGACCGTGTCGAACTCAAGGGTCGGGCCAATGCTGGCGACCTTCAATGGCTGCGCCGCCGTCATGCCCCCGACTCCTGAATCGCCCGCACCACGGTGTTGAGGTTGCCGGTCATTTCCACTTCGTATTTCTCTGGCGTGTATTCGCCGTAGGAAATATGCGACAGCGGGTACAGCTTCACCCCGGATTCACGTTGGATGGTCTCGACGTAGGTAGACGGGAAATCCATCTCCGAGAAAATCACCTTCACATCCAGTGCGCGCAGTTCATCGATGGTCTTTTTCAACTGGCTGGGGCTGGGCTCGATGCCATGGGCGGGCTCGACCACGGCGGTGACTTCCAGGCCAAATTCGCGCAGCAGGTAGTCGTAGGCCGCGTGCACGGTAGCGACGCGCAGGTCGGGGTTCGGTGCGCTGGTCAGTTTCGCCAGGGCATCGGCGCGCATCTGGCGCAGGCGCTTGCCGTAGGCGCGGGCGTTTTGGGTGTAGGTCTTGGCATTGTCCGGGTCGAGCTTGCCCAGTTCGCGGGCAATGTTATTGACCTGGGCAATCGACGCACTGATCGACAGGAAGGTATGCGGGTTGACCACCTTGCCCGCACCGCGCGCGGCATTGCCGGTGGCAGCCAGCAGCGGCACGTTGGCGTTGGCTTCGATCACCGGGATGTCCGGGTGCTCGCTGGTGGCGATCATGCGGTCGGCAAAATCATCATGGCCGACACCGTTAAGCACGATCACGTCCAGGGTGCCGATGCGCTTGATGTCTTCGGCGCGCGGTTCGTAGGCGTGGGGGTTGAAGCCGGCCGGAATCAGCGGCACCACCTCGGCCTTGTCGCCGACGATATTGGCCACGTAGCTGTAATACGGGTGCAGGGTGATGCCGATGCGCAGGCGCTTGGCCGCCTCGGCACTGGCGAGCGGGGCGAGCATCAGGCTGAACAGGCCAACCAGCAACAGGCGTAACAGGGGCGATGAGATAGACATGGGCACTCGGTCTTCTGGTTCAGTGACGGTGCTGGCGGGTCACGCCGGCATCGAATTGCGTGACCACCTGGCGCCAGCCGGCGGCGATCAGCGCCGCGTCGGTGAGGTCGGCAGGGGCGGCGAGGTTGGCCTGGCGGTTGAGCCACACATCCGGCTCGGCGCCTTGCACGCGCATCAGCACTGAACCGCTGGTGCTCGGCGCTTGGCTCAAACCCAGGTAGGCCGCAGGCTCAAGCAGCTGCCAGTGATGGTCGCCACGGCTGATCGAACTGGCGTCCTGGGCAAACGGCGCGAAGCCCTCTTCGGCCAGTTGCGCGGGCGTCGGCAGGGCGTTCTGCTCCTGCTGCAACAGCTGGATTTCATCCAGGGTTACGCGCAGGTCGGCGTAGATGCCTTGCTCGGCAGCGCTCAGGTCGCGGCGCGCGTCCAACTGGTGGCTGGGCACGGCGACGACCTCCTGGGTTTCACCGTGCAGCGCCACCACGGAGCCAGCCACCGCAAGGATGATCAGGCACAGCAGCAACACGTAGAGGGTTTCATGGCCGGCCCCGGCGGGGCGTACAACCTGTGTGGTGCTCATTGAGGCTGGATATCCGCTTGGTCGATTTCCACCACGTGGCCAGGGCCTGCATCAAACAGCACATAGAACTCGGCCGAGGGCTTTTTGAAGGTCAGGGTCGAGTCCTGGCCAAGCTTGCCCGGCAGCAGGATGGTTTCGTCGTAGCCGATCACGTCCAGGGTCACGCCTGGCGCGCCGCTGCCGTCGGAAAAACCGCCGGTGCACTGGATTTGCTCGCCGGGGATTTCCTTGCACTCGCACATCGGGTTATGGGCCAGGGCGACGCCACTGAAGCCGGCGCAGAGTAATAAAGCGGCGCGAGTCAGGCGCATTAACGTCATGGTTTAACTCCTTGCTTGTTCAGCCAGGCAATGGTGGCAGGCGAGGCCTGGCTCAGCGGGATGGAACCCTGGTGCATGGAGCCGTCCCAGCCTTCCATGGTCACCCAGACTTCGGCATCGACGGGGGTGCGCTCCGGCACCGGCAGCACTGCACCCATGCGGTACGGCGTGCCGAAGAAAATCACCCCGGCCGCGCGCAGGCTGCGCGGTTTGCCGATACGCAGGTAAGTGGCCTTGACCTGCTCGGCGCAGGTGGCGCACAGGGCGGCGTTGAAAAATTTCATCGGGCCGGCCGGGTCCGGGCGCGGGCCTTCGTTGCGAAACTCTGCCAGGGTCAGGCTCCACGGCCCCACCTGCACTTCGCCGGCCACCCGCTCGCCAATGCCGCTGTCACCACGAAACAACGCGGCGTCGGCAAAGTACTTGGGCATGAACCCCAGGGGCACCAGCAATAGCAGGACATTGATGTGGAAGCGCCATTTGAGCCAAAAGGCCCGCAGCGGCGAAGGCGGGGTGGTGGTCGCGAGTCTGCTCATCAGTTGGCCTCCGAGGTTTCAGCCGGCCTGGCCGTGGCGGCGGCCGGTGCGCGTTGCGTCTTGGCCTCGCGCTTGAAGGCGTTAAGGGTGGCCAGCGCGGTGCGTTTGGTCCAGATCAGCAGACCGCTCAACACCATCATGCTCATGATCAGGCCGAAGAAGGCCCAGATCAGCTTGACCCACAGGCCGCCAAAGTCGCCGGTGTGCAGCGGTCGCATGGATTCGGTGACGAACTCCAGTGTCGAGCGGTCGGACAGCAGGTGCGACACGGCAATTTCACCGTCATACGGGTTGAGCTGCGCCGTCTGGAACATCAACGGATACCAGCCGCGCCCGCCGATCTGCAGGTGGCTATAAGCGTTGCTGGGCAGGAAAACAAAACTGGCCTCAAGCCCTGGGATGCGCTGCGTGGCGATTTCAATGGCCCGATCGATCGGGATCATCGGTGCCGGTACACCCGGCGCCGACACAGGCACTTTTTCCCGCGCAATCACGGGCACGATGGGCTCACTGGAGATGGAGATCTGGTTGTCACCCAGAATTGCCCGGATCAGGAACCAGATGCCGGTGATGGAAATCACCGCGATAAACCAGATCGACCAGATACCGCTCAAACGGTGGAAGTCGCCCCAGAAGATCCGCGCGCCATGGCGGATGCGCAGGGTCGGGCGCACAAACCCCTTCCAGAACCGCTTGTACACCACCAGCCCGGTGACCAGCGATGCCAGCAGCGGTATGCCAAGTGCCGACACCAGGTACCAGCCCCAGCTGTAGCCATTGGTAAACGGCACCAGCCACCAACCGTGCAACGCGCGGGTAAATTGCTGGAAGTTGAAGGCCGGGCTAATGCCCTGGATTACACCGGTATACGGGTTGACGTAGACCTCCACGGAGCGCCCATCGGGATAACTGAGGTCGACACTCAGCGCGAAGTGCGACTCGTCCGGGCGGATGATCGACTGCACGATCGCCTGGGGTTCGTTGCGCTTGATGGCACCGATGACCTGGTCGTAACTCAGCCGTTCGGCATCGTCCGACGGCTTGCTGGCGCGGATGTCCGGGTTGGCCAGCCAGACGATTTCCTGGCTGACCACCGCCAGGGTGCCGGTGACGCAGACGATCAGTACAAAAAACCAGATGGGCAACGCCAGCCAGCTATGAACCAGAAACCAGAGTTTTGAGCGTGACTTCTTCGACATGTGGATGCGGGTCTTGATCGGAGGAGGGCGAAGGAGGCCCGGAAAAGGCCGGTCGTAGCTTTTGCTGACGCGACGGGCTGTATCTAAGTTAAGACGGATGAGAATGAGAAATCCCTAAGCGGGATATGAAAGAAAATGTTTCAGAGTTGCCGGATTGAACACGAAACATGTTCCCAGCCATCACCCAGGTGCCATTGATGGGGCCGGGGGGCTGCGTAGGATGGGCTCATACCGGTGAGCGAGCGCTTATAAAAGTGAGTCCACAAAAAATGACTGCCAGAACCCTCTACGACAAACACATCGACTCCCACACGGTGTGCGCCCTGGATGACCAGGGCCATGTGCTGCTTTATATAGACCGCCAGGTGATCAACGAATACACCAGCCCCCAGGCGTTCAGCGGATTGCGGGAGGCCAAGCGTGGCGTATGGCGCCCCGGCACCGCGCTGGCGGTAGTCGACCACGTAAACCCCACCACGCCCATGCGCATTGCCGCCATGCCCGACGCAGGCGGCGCGCGGCAAGTCTCGTACCTGGCAGAAAACTGCCAGGATTTTGGCATCGAGTTGCTGGATATCCTCGACAAACGCCAAGGCATCGAACACGTGATTGCCCCGGAGCAGGGCTTTATCCTGCCGGGCATGGTGATCGCCGCCGGCGACAGCCACACCACCACCTACGGTGCTCTTGGCGCCTTCGGCTTTGGCATCGGCACCTCGGAAATCGAGCACCTGCTGGCCTCGCAGACCCTGGTGTACAAACGCCTGAAAAGCATGCGTGTAACGGTTGAGGGCCACTTGGGCAATGGCCTTACCTCCAAGGACGTGATCATGGCGCTGATCGGCAAGATCGGCGCTTCCGGTGCCACCGGTTACGCCATCGAGTTTTGCGGCGCCACCATCGATGCGCTGAGCGTCGAAGCGCGCATGACCATTTGCAACATGGCGGTGGAAGCCGGCGCGCGTGGCGCTTTTATGGCACCCGACGAAAAAGTCTTCGCCTACCTCAAAGGCAAGCCGCGTGCGCCCAAGGGCGAGCTGTGGGAACAAGCCCTGGTGCAATGGCGCACGTTGCACACCGACGCCGATGCGGTGTTCGACCAGGAAGTGCAGCTGGACGCCAGCACTCTGGAACCCATGGTCACCTGGGGCACCAGCCCCGACCAGGCCGCGCCCATCGGCGCCCGCGTACCGGACCCGCAAGACGTCAGCGATCTGATCCTGCGCCAGGACATGCGCCGCGCCCTCAACTACATGGGCCTGGAAGCCGGCATGCCGCTCAATGAAATCGTGATCAGCCACGCGTTTATCGGCTCGTGCACCAACGCGCGCATCGAAGACCTGCGCGACGCCGCCAGTGTGGTGCGCGGCAAGCAAGTGGCCGAGCATGTGCGGGCAATGATTGTGCCGGGCTCCACCGAAGTGCGCGACCAGGCCGAAGCCGAAGGGCTGGCGGCGATTTTTATCGACGCCGGCTTCGAATGGCGCCAGTCGGGCTGCTCGATGTGCCTGGCGATGAACGATGACGTGCTGGCCCCCGGCGACCGCTGCGCGTCCAGCACCAACCGCAACTTCGAAGGTCGCCAGGGCGCTGGGGCGCGCACTCACTTGATGAGCCCGGCGATGGTCGCCGCTGCGGCCATCACCGGCCGCCTTACCGATATCCGTCACTTTGGAGACCGCCCATGAGCCTGCAACCGTTCACCCAGGTCACCGGCCAGGCCGCGCCGATGCTGGCGGCAAATATCGACACCGACGTGATCATGCCCAAGCAATTTCTTAAAGGCATCGACCGTGCCGGCCTCGACCGTGGGCTGTTCTTCGACCTGCGCTTTTTGCCCGATGGCGCGCCCAACCCCGAATTCGTGCTGAACCAGCCGGCCTGGCAGGGCGCGAGTTTTATGGTGGTGGGGCCCAACTTCGGCTGTGGCTCGAGCCGTGAACACGCGGTGTGGGGCTTGAAGCAGATGGGCATTCGCGCGCTGATCGGCAGCAGCTTTGCCGGGATTTTCTATGACAACTGCCAGCGTAACGGGGTGTTGTTGATTACCTTGGATGAGGCGACGTTGCACGCACTTGGGCAGACGGTCAGCCAGCCTGCGCACGCGCAGATCAGCGTGGACCTTGAGGCGCAGCAGATTCGCTTGGCCGATGGCCAAGTGATTCCGTTCCAGATCGATACTTTGCGCAAGACCGCGTTGTTACTCGGCCTGGATGCCATTGGCAGCACGTTGCAACGCAGTGAACAGATTAAAACCTTCGAGCGCCAGCATCTGGCGGCCAATCCGTGGTTGGGTTAATGAACCCAATGATTTTAACTACGTAGTCATATAAGTAGAGAACAACGCCCTCGCGTTACTGGAGGGCGTTTTTTTTGGACTATTTACTTTTCAAATAACGCGCGTTACACCGCGTAACCTCAGTGATTTCAACGGCGTAGTTAAGGTGCCAGGTTAAACCCTGAAAAAATACACGGGCAGGTTGTTGACACCTTGTAGGCCATCGGCTTAAGTGAGTGCTGACTTGGAAAGTCGCACATTATAAGAAAAGGAAGTTGAAGCCATGACCGATGAATTAGTTAGCCTTCATGCCTCTCTGGTGGCGGTGGTCAAGTTTATCACTTGATCGAGTGCTGCCGCCTGTCAATCAGTTGTCATTGTTGTGGTTACCCCTGTTTTTTCCACTGTGAAAAGACACGTAAGCCTATGCCTTAACATCCGTTCAGAACACAGAGAGTTCAAACTCATGTCGATTTTTGATCAAGCAATCCATCGTTCGGTACAGTGGCAGGATTGGCGTTGGCAGCAGAAGAATGCCATCCGCGACGAACCGGCACTGCGTGCCGCCTGCGGTGGCTGGAATGAGGAAACCAGCGCGCATATCGAGCACAACTTGCGAGACCGCAAGTTGCAGATAACGCCTTATTACATTGACCTGATCAAGCGCTCTCTCACCGAGGGCGAGGTGATGGACCATCCGTTGTGGCGCCAAGTGGTGCCCTACTGGAGCGAGCAGGTCGCTGGCGATTACGACGGCACCTCGGAGAACTGGGAACTCGGCCACGAGATGAAAACGCCGATCTGCCAGCACAAGTACGACAACCGCGTGATCCTGCGCATGACCAACACCTGCAACGCCTATTGCCAGTTCTGCTTCGAAGCGCTGCGCACCTTGCAAGTCGGCACCGAGAAGGCCAATGCCAGCGCCGACTCGTTCAAGGACTCGCTCGAGTACATCCGCAACAACCCGGCCATCGAAGAAGTGATTCTCAGCGGCGGTGACCCGTTGATGCTCGCCGACCGCAAGCTCGAAGAGAACCTCGCCGCCCTGCGTGGCATCCGCGATGACTTGCTGATTCGCCTGCACACACGGGCCTTGAGCTTTAACCCGTTTCGCGTGACCGATGAGTTACTGGCGATGTTGGAGAAGTACAAGGTTAATGCGTTTGGCGTGCATGTGTGCCACCCGCTGGAACTGAGTGAAGACTTTGCCGTGGCGGTTAAACGTATCCAAGGTGTGGTGCCGATTGTGTTCTCCAACATGCCGCTATTGCGTGGCGTGAACGACGATGAGGCCACCTTGCATAAACTGTTTATTGATCTGTATCGGTTGGGTGTAAAACCGTATTACTTGTATCACTTCATGCCGTTTTCACCCGGGGCTTCAGAATATAAAGCGTCCATCAGTCACGCCATCGCTATTATGGATCGCCTCAAGCGGCGCGTGTCCAATATCGCCATGCCGGAATATGTACTGCCCCATGCACAGGGCAAGTTTACCGTGCCGCTGCTGGACTTTGAAAAACCACAAGACTTGCCGCACTTTGAAGTGCGCGATGGGCAACGTCATTACCGTTTCCGTAATTGGGAAGGGCAGTGGTGCAGTTGGCAGGATGCCTGACGTTATTGACGCATGAGGCGGTATGAATAATGAAACAAGATGCCATTCTTTTTATTGATGTCGATGACAGTGCTTCCATTCGCTATAGCTACCGAGAGCCGCACTTTGTTGCGGCCCGGGCCAAAGGCCTGGTGTGTTTGACTGCGGGTCTGGTGGGGCGCAAGCACCTGCAACGGCTGCAGGACGACAGTGATGAAGTGTTCCTGCTCGATACACTCAGTGAACCGGCCATTCTCGACTTGGTGGGCGAACTGGATGGGCGCTATCAGATCCGCGCGATTTTCTGCCAGGCCGGCCATTCGTCTGCGCTGGGGCAAGTCGGTTGCATCGTAGCGCAGGCCAGTCAGCGCCTGGGCCTGGTGTACAGCTGCCCGCAAGCCATTGCGGCGTGTAACAACAAGTTCCTGATGCGTCGGGCGCTGAGCCAGCATGGCGTGCGCTCCGTGCCCTTCGCGCTGTGCAATGACGAACAACAACTGCAGCAAAGCGCCGAGCGCATGGGCTATCCGCTGATTGCCAAACCGCCGTTTGGTGGCGCCTCGGCGTTTATCAAGAAGTGCTTCAATTGGCCAGAGTTAAGCCGGCACTATGCGCAATTTCGCAGTGGCCACGCCAACGCTGCCTACGCCGATTTCTACGGTTGTGAGCATATCCTGGCTGACGAAGAAGGGCAGCAACGCCATTACATTCCAGGGCACAGCCTGTTGTTGGAGGGGTTTATCCAAGGCGTTGAAGGCAGCGTGGAGTGTGTCATCGTCGGCGGTCAGGTTCATGCGCTGTTGATCAACGAAAAACTGATGTTGACCGAGCGCAGTGGCACGGTGCTGGAGAACCTGCTGATTTCCCCGCCCACGTCTTTTACCGACACCCAGTGCGAGCAGATTCGTCAGTACGCGGGGGATTGTCTGCGTGCTGTGGGGCTGACCAACGCGCTGGTGCATTTCGAATTTCGTATGACGGAGGCGGGGCCGGTGGTGATTGAGATCAACCCGCGCGTCGGCGGGCTGTACGTCAATGCGGCGTTCCGTGACCTGGCCGGTATTGACCCGTACGACCTTTATCTGTCCCTGCTGTTGGGCGAGCCGGACCTGAATGCCCGGTTGCAAGCCTGTGCGCATAACATCGCGAATGCCTCCCAGCATTACTCGATGCTGGCGATCTACCCGGAGCACAGTGGTCAGTTCAAGGGCATTGAGGGGATGCAGTTCCTCGATGAGCACCCAGCGGTGCTGGAGTATTTCCAGCAGGAACCCGGCAACTGCATCGATGCAGATATCGAGGAGCACTATTTGCTCAAGTGCTGGGCCAAGGTCGACGATGCTGCCGACGCCCACGCCGTGCATGATGCAATCCGGCACAACCTGCGCGTGATCATCGACAGTAAGGTTTAGCGATATGGACATCCCACAGATTGGCGCGCACTTGCGCGAGCACCACTATTGTCACCGTCGGGACTTTGGCCAGTTGCTCAAGGTTGAGCCTGGCGAAGAGCAAAGCTTTCGCGCCTACTGGGCGAACCTGGTGCGCGACGAGGCGTTCAAGGAATACACACATCGCGAACGGCGGATCCTGCGCTATCGTTTATCCCCGTCGCGGCAGTTGCAGATCGACCGCACGACCGCGTTCAAGTCACCGGTCACCTATGCGGTCAACTATCGCCAGGGCGTGAACCACTTGAGCTACAGCGAGGAGGGCTTTATCGAGCACCCACTGATGCAGAAATTGCTCACCACCGACCTGGCGGTGATCGAACCGCACCTGGGTCCGCATGCCTACACCATTGATATCCACCAGTTCCGCGTGCGTGCAGAGGGGCCATCGGCCAGCCCGACCACCTCGGGGATTCACCAGGACGGCCTGGATTGGGTGTTCATGCATTTCATTGGCCAGAGCAATACCGTGCCGGTGGTGTCCGAGGTGTTTACGGCTGAGGCGGAGCACAGCCGCGTGCTGAACCTGGCGATGGAGCAGTTTCTGGAAACCATTGTGATTAACGACCGTGGGCTCTATCACCGCGCCGGCGCTGTCCGTCCGCAGGCCGATTCGGCACCGGCCTGGCGTGACGTGCTGCTGGTCAGCCTGCGCGGCGTGGCTGCTGATGTACGGCGGGAAGACGAGGTACAACCTGCATGAGCGACGTTCAGCCATTGAGCCTGTCGACCCGCAACGCCCGCTTGATCATCTTTGCGCGGGGCGTGTCGGACTTCGGCGCATTTCTCAACATGGTGGCGCTCTCGACCTACGTTTACTGGCTCAGCCAAAGCGTGGTGTTTGTCAGTGTGTTCCTGGCGTGTCGGGTCACGGGCGGGATTGTTGCCAGCCTGTTCGGCATCCCGTTTTTCCGGCGTTTTGCGGGGCGCAGTACCCTGGCTGGGCTGGACCTGGCCCGGGCGCTGTTACTGGTGCCGCTGCTGGTGTTGATACCGGCGCATCAACTTAACGTGCTGCCTTTTATCGCGTTCGGCATCGGCCTGTGCAACTCGCTGTTTGCCATTGGCCTCAATAGCCAGTTGCCGACCTGGGTGGCGCTCGAGCAGCGGGTGAGCACCAACGCCTGGATCACCTCGGCGGCGGCTACCGGTGCGGTATTTGGCAGCTTGCTCTCCGGCTTGCTGATCGCCACGGGCGGATTCGAGGCGGTGTTTGCCGTCAACATCGGCACTTACGTGGCCGCGGCCTGCCTGATCCTGCCGTTGCGCGCCTTGTATTCAGTCGCCGTGGCCGCGCATCGCGGGCTTGCCGCCGAATGGCATGAGCTGACCAAAGGCCTGCGCGGTGCGCCGGTGTTGGCGGCGATGTTGTTGATCAGCATGCTCGACACCCTCGGCAGTGCTGCACATAACGTCGGCTGGCCGGTGTTGTCGCAATACATTTCGCCGGACACCGCCAAAACGGTCATGGGCTACCTGCTGGCGGTGTGGGCCTGCGGCAAGTTCATCGGCGCGCGCGTGGCCAGTGCGCTACTCAAGAGCCGTGGCACCCAAGGCATGGAGCGCTGGTTCATGGCGGGTGTGGCGCTGATGTCCAGCGGCTTTATCCTGACCTTCCAGCAAACCGAACTGTGGCTGGCGCTGTTGCTGGTGGTGTGGGCCGGGCTGGGCGATGGTATCTCCGAAGTGGCGCTGGTTTCCCGCGCACAAAGTGAACCCGATAGCTTGCGCCTGCCGCTGTTCAGCCTGTTGACGCTGATCCAGATGGCCGGCTTTGGCGTGGGCATGCTGGTGGTGGGGCCGTTCTACCTGACGTGGACGCCGGCCCAGGTGATCGTGCTGTTCCACGGGCTGCCATTGACGGCCTTGGTGATCATGACGGTATGGCTGGGTGTCAACGCCACGCGGGGCGTCAGATCGACAACCCCTTGAAGTGCTCCTGTAAAAATTCCACGCAGGCGCGCAATTTGCCGGAGTAGGCCAAACGTGTCGGGTACACCGCCCACACGTTGGCGCTTTGGGTGTAGGTGTGCAGCACCTGCACCAGCCTGCCCTGTTCCAGCAGCGGTTTTACGTCCCACATCGAGCGCAGTAACACACCGCGCCCGTCCAAAGCCCACTGCAACACGATCTCGCCGTTGTTCGATGACAGCGGCCCGCGTACACGCACGCTTTCGGGCGCGCCGTCACGCTCCAGGTTCCAGATACCGAAGGCGTTGTCGCGCTCCTTGAGCACCAGGCAGTCATGCTGCTCCAGGTCGCTCAACTGTTGCGGCGTGCCTTTGCGTTGCAGGTACGCCGGTGCTGCGCACAGCACCCGGCGATTGCTCACCAGCCGCCTGCCGATGTGCTGACCGGGGATGTCATCGCCGACGCGAATCTCCAGGTCGAACCCTTCGCTGACGATATCCACCACGCGGTCGAACAGGTCCAGGCGGATTTCCAGGTCCGGGTACTGCTCGGCCAGCAGCGACAGGGCCGGCGCCACATGATTGCGGCCGAAGCCGAAGCTGCTGCACAGGTGCAAATGCCCGCGCGGGC
Organism: Pseudomonas sp. W3I7; assembly: GCF_030816095.1. Taxonomy (NCBI): domain Bacteria; kingdom Pseudomonadati; phylum Pseudomonadota; class Gammaproteobacteria; order Pseudomonadales; family Pseudomonadaceae; genus Pseudomonas; species Pseudomonas sp. W3I7. Next base: position 4,123,766 of record NZ_JAUSXP010000001.1, on the reverse strand, counting down.
TGTCGTGGGCATCGCTGAGTTCATCGGACAGTTGCTGGAAATCTTCGAGGATGCGCACAGCCCAGCGTTGCACGCGCTCGCCGTCTTCGGTCAGGGCGATGCGGCGGCTGGTGCGGTGCAGCAGGCGCGTGGCCAGGGTGGTTTCGAGGATCTGAATGCGCTTGCTCACATACGCAGGCGACAGCCCCAGTTCATCAGCGGCGGCAGCGAAGCCGGCCTTGCGGATCACGGTGAGGAACACCCGCAGGTCTTCGGGTAGGGGCACGGTATCTTTCTTATGAGTCATCAGAAACAGACGTGGTGGCGTGAGCCGCCAGAATAGCACCGGTGTGGCGAGGGAGCTTGTTGCCGCTGGACCTGGTGGGTGTGCCCAGGATTCTGGGGCTGCTGCGCAGCCCAGCGGGAGCAAGCTCCCTCGCCACAAGGTGATTGTCTTTAAAGCTTACTCGGCGGCGATCTTCGCCTGCGCGGCAGCCCGCGCATGGCGGCCATGCTTGAGGGCGATAGGGGCCATTTTTTCGCGATCCAGCTCACCCTCCCAGGCGGCTACCACCAATGCCGCGACGGCATTGCCGATGATATTGGTCAGCGAGCGGCACTCGGCCATAAAGCGGTCGACACCCAGGATCAGCACCATCGCCGCCACCGGCACGGTGGGCACCACCGCCAGGCTTGCGGCCAGCGCCACAAAACCTGCACCCACCACCGCACCGGCGCCCTTGGAGGTGAGCATGGCCACCGCCAGCAAGGTCAATTGTTGCTCCAGCGGCAGGTGGATATTGGTGGCTTGCGCCAGGAACAACACCGCCAAGGTCATGTAGATGTTGGTGCCGTCGAGGTTGAAGGTGTAGCCGGTCGGCACCACGATGCCCACCACGCCTTTGGACGCACCCAGGCTTTCGAGTTTCTGGATCAGTTGCGGCAGCGCCTACTCCGACGAGCTGGTGCCCAGCACAATCAACAGCTCCGACTTGATATAGCCCATCAACTTGAAAATGCTGAAGCCGGCGTAGCGCGCGATGCTGCCCAGCACCACGGCGACAAAGAAAAACGCGGTGAGGTAGAACGTACCCACCAGCTTCAGCAACGGCAGCAACGAGCCCACGCCGTATTTGCCGATGGTGAAGGCAATCGCCCCAAACGCGCCGATGGGCGCCACGCGGCTGATGATGCCGACGATGCGAAAGAACACTTCGCTGGCCTGGTTGATCACGCCCACCAATGGCCGGCCTTTGTCCCCGACCATCACCAGGCCGACGCCGAACAGTACCGAGACAAACAGTACCGGCAGGATTTCACCCTTGGAGAAGGCATCAAAAAACGTGGTGGGGATCACGTGCAGCAGGAACTCGGTGATGCCTTCACCCTGTTCGGCTTGGCCGACAAAACCGGCGATGGCCGAGCTGTCGAGGGTCTTCACATCAATGTTGAAACCTACGCCCGGTTGCAGCAGGTGCGCGGCGAGGAGTCCGATCAGCAGGGCGATGGTGGAGACGATCTCGAAGTACAGCAGCGCCTTGCCGCCGACTCGGCCCACCTGTTTCACATCGTGCATGCTGGTGATGCCGGAGACCACGGTGCAGAAGATGATCGGGCCGATGATCATTTTGATCAGCTTGATAAACCCGTCCCCCAGCGGCTTGAGGTCGATGCCGATTTGCGGTCGGACATGGCCGATCAACACACCCAGCGCGATGGCGATGAGCACCTGGACATACAGGGTTCCCAGCAGTTTTCGGATTGTCATTGTTATTATCTCGGGATGTTTTTGGGCAAAGCGAACCCGTCGCAGGCTATGGGCAGCCTGCGAGGCGGGTGTTTCGGATCAGGGTGTCAGTGCATTCAGCGCAGGAAGGCCAGGACTTCGCCAAGCAACAACTCAGGGGCTTCTTCGGCAATGTAATGCCCGGCCGGCAGCGCCTTGCCACGCACGTCTGTGGCGACTTTCTGCCATTCCTTGAGCGGCTCGAAGCAGCGGCCGACCGTACCTTCGGCGCCCCACATCACCAGCAACGGCAGGTTCAGGTGATTGCCGGCGTCGATGTCGGCCTGGTCGTGCTCAAGATCGATGCCGGCGGCAGCGCGGTAGTCCTCGCAGATACCGCGCGCGGTGCCGGGCAGTTGCAGGCAGCGCAGGTATTCGGCGAAGGCTTCATCGGTGAACGGCTTGAGCCCGGCGCTGCGGCTGCCCATAACGCTGCGCAGGTACAACTCGGGGTTGCTCTCGATCAGGGCTTCGGGCAACGGCGCCGGGCGGATCAGGAAGAACCAGTGCCAGTAGGCGCGGGCGAAGGTTTCGTCGGTCTGGGCGTACATCGACAAGGTGGGGGCGATGTCCAGCAGCACCATGCGCTGCACGGCGGCGCGGTGGTCCAGGGCCAGGCGATGGGCGACGCGGGCGCCACGGTCGTGGGCCAGTACCGAGAAACTGTCGAAGCCCAGGGCTTGCATCAGCTCGACGTTGTCGCGGGCCATTTCGCGTTTGGAATAATGGGTGTGCTGGTCGCTGGCCGGTGGCTTGCCGCTGTCGCCATAACCGCGCAGGTCGGCGGCGACCACGGTGAAGTGTTCGGCCAACTGTTCGGCGACTTTGTGCCAGATGACGTGGGTTTGCGGGTGCCCGTGCAACAGGAGCAGACCGGGACCTGTACCGCCTTTGCGGTAGCTGATGTCCACGCCGTTGACGTGGCACTGGTCTTTTTGGAATCCGGCGAACATGGAGTGACTCCTCTTTGTAAGTGCTTGCATCGTGGAATCACGCGGGGTTTGGGGCAAGGGGGAAAGCGTGGAGGGGGTGTTCATGAAGTGTGTTGCGGGGGGGGGGGGGGCTGTGGTGGTTTTTCGGTGTACATATCCGTTATTTGGGTAACGGCGGCCTATGGTTCCGCTCTTACAGCGGGTCACTTTTGGCAAACGCCCCAAAAGTAACCAAAAGGTCTGTGCCCCACCACTCGGCACCTCGCTCTGGCTCGGTGTGCCCTCACTCCGGCTTGAATCCGTGGGCCGCCGCGATGGGCCATCCTTGGCCCAGCGCGGCTAACCCGGCGTCCTGCCGGGTTACCCACGAATTCAAGCCTGCGTTCGGCCATCGTGGTTGACGGGGCGCCTCAGATCAAAATCAAGATCAAGATCTACAGCACGGCGGCCTGAAAGCCGACCTGAGTGGTTGAAGCAAAAGCCAGATCAAGTGCAAAGCAAAAGCCTCTCTACCTGATGCAACGCGGTCCAAATGTGGGAGCGGGCTTGCTCGCGAATACGGTGTGTCAGAGGCAGATAAATTGACTGACCCACCGCATTCGCGAGCAAGCCCGCTCCCACAGTTGACCGCATGCAGCTTTGAAAATGTGGTCGGCTGCGGATTTGCATGCACTGAGGAGCTGCTTCTCTGTGGGAGCTGGCTTGCCTGCGATGCAGACACCTCGGTGTGTCAGGTACACCCAGGTGATGCCATCGCAGCGGTGCGACGATTCGACAAGCCAGCTCCCACCTTTGACCGAGTATGGCTCTGCTGTTGCTGTTGCTGTTGCTGTTGCTCTGGCCCTTACATCCTTTTCGATGACGAAGTCAGCGGTCTTTTGATCTGCGCTTGTGATCTTGATCTTGATCTTGATCTGAAATCGCCCCGTCAAACACGATGGCCGGAATTCGACACTGATTTGGGGGGTAAACCGGCAGGGATGCCGGTTTAGCCGCCCCGCGCCATGGATGGCGCGTGGCGGCGGCCCCCCAAATCAGTGTCGGATTGCGGGCATGCCGAGCCACAGCGAGGCACCGAGTGTTGGGGCGAAGACCTTTTGCTTACTTTTGGGTCTTTCCAAAAGTGAGCCGCTGTAAGAGCGGAACCATAAGCCGCCGTTACCGCAGCAACGGATATGTACACCACCAAAAGACCGCTATCGCAGGCAAGCCAGCTCCCACATTGGATGTACAGGGTTATTGAAACTTCAGCCTTGCTTGAACATCGCCATGGCCCGCTCGCGAATCTGCGCTTCAGTCAGATCCTCCTTGCGCGTAGCCAAAAACCACAGGTGACCGAAGGGGTCCTTCACGCTCGCCGAACGGTCGCCGTAAAATTGATCTTTTGGCTCAGACACCGAAAGGGCGCCTGCATCAATGGCCTGTTGGTACTGCGCATCCACATCGCTCACATACAGGTGCAAACCGACGCTGGTGTGTTCACCGGGATTACGCAGGGCCATGTCGGCACACGGCGAGCCGAGCATAATCGCCGAGTCACCGATGCGCAGCTCGGCGTGGCCGACCTTGCCGTCGGGCATGTCCAGGCGCATGACCTGCTTGGCACCGAAGGCTTTCTGGTAAAACTCAATGGCCTCAGCAGCGTTATCGATGCCCATATACGGCGTGACACTGTGATAACCCTCGGGGATTGGCTTAACGCTCATATCGTTCTCCTTAGGTGGTGGTTGTGGAAGGTTCGGTCTTTTCACTATAGGCCACGCCCGGCGTGGCCTGCAGGTAACCGACGAGGTGTTGGCAAGTCGGTTTGACTGACAGACCGGGGTGTCTGCATCGCAGGCAAGCCAGCTCCCACATTGATCGCATTGCCAACTCAGGCGGGTGTGGTGGGCTCCAGTAACTGGGCGCCCGGGCCATGCTCACCTAACTGATCATCCTGATTACGCAAGGGACACGCCTCCAGCGATAAACACCCGCAACCAATACAACCACTGAGTTTGTCGCGCAGCAGCATCAGTTTGTTGATGCGCTGATCCAGATCCTCACGCCACAGGGCCGACAAGCGTTCCCAGTCCTGTGCAGTGGGCGTGCGCCCGTTCGGCAAGGTCTGCAACGCCTCGCCAATCGTTGCCAGTGGAATCCCCAAGCGTTGTGCGATCTTGATCACCACCACGCGCCGCAACACATCCCGTGGATAGCGCCGCTGGTTGCCTGCGTTGCGGTTGCTCTTGATCAACCCCTTGGACTCATAAAAGTGCAGCGCCGTAACCGCTACGCCGCTACGTGCGGCGAGTTGGCCGACGGTGAGTTCCTTGGTAAGCATAAAAACTCCAGATAAGCGCTTGACCTTGACTTAACTAGAGGTTTTACCCTGCGTGGCATCGAATCGCAAGATTCTGCCTATAGAGAGAGGGGAGTGTTCATGCAGGTATCAGAGAAAAATCGCAGCTTCACTCAGTTGATCGAGTTTCAGATCGAGCCTCAGCAGCAATTTGCCCTGGTGGCGGCCTTGTCCACCCAGAGCGAACGCCTGGCCCAGGGCCATGGCGGCTTTATCAATGCCAGTGTGCAAGTCAGCGACGACGGGCGGCGAGTGCTCAATTACCTGCAATGGCGCTCGCGTGAGGACGGCGAGGCGGCGTTCAAGTGTTTTGAGCACGGCGAGGAAGACTTCTGGACGCTGATTCGCGCCCACCAGGCCACGGCGGTGACCTTCGGTTCGTTCCAGGTGCTGCGCAGTTTCGAGCGCAGCCATGACAACGCGTTGCACTGCCGCCTAAATGGATAAGTGCAGCATGCGTTCGCCCTGCACGTTTTCGCCGGGGCGGCGTTTGTTCACCGCCAACTCGCCGATCTTGATCAGGCGTGTGCGCGTGACGTTGCGGCTCAGGCCCAGCAGGTTGGCGGTGTGCACCTGGTTGTAATGGCTGAAACGGTAGGCGGCGCGTAACAGCGCGTCTTCGACCTTTTCATGCAGGGCGCCGGCCTGTTCTTCGAAGAGCTTTTGAAAGGCGCGGGCCAGCAAGGCGTCGGCGCTGTTGTCGGTGCCGTGCTGGCTGTCGTCCTGGCGCTCGATGCGCATGTTCGACAGGCGCAGATCATCGCGCTCGATCAGGCCATTACGGCAGATCAGCAACGTGTGGTGAATCACGTTTTCCAGCTCGCGGATATTGCCTGGCCAGCTGTAGCTTTTGAGCTTGTGCTCGGCCTCGCGGCTGATGGTGATGGGGCCGTAACCCAGGCGCTGGCTATAGGCTTCGATAAAATGCCGGGTCAGCGGCAGGATATCGCCGGGGCGCTCGCGCAGTGGGCTGAGTTCGAGGCTGACCACATCCAGGCGGTAGTAGAGGTCTTCGCGAAAGTGCCCCGCGTTGATGGCTTTTTCCAGCTGCACGTTGGTGGCCGCCAGTACGCGCACATCAATCGCAATGCTCTTGCGCGAACCCAGGCGCACCACTTCACGTTCCTGTAGTACGCGCAACAATTTGACCTGGATCGCCATCGGCAAATCGCCGATCTCATCGAGGAACAGGGTGCCGCCGTCGGCCTCTTCGAACCAGCCGGCCTTGGCGCTGAGGGCGCCGGTAAACGCACCTTTTTCATGCCCGAACAATTCGGCTTCCACCAGGGATTCGGAAAACGCGCCGCAGTTCACCGCCACAAAGGGCCGGTTGCGCCGCGCACTGAGGTTATGAATATGGCGCGCCACCAGCTCTTTGCCGGTGCCGGTCTCGCCGATGATCAGCACGCTGGCTTCGCTCGGTGCTACTTGCTGGATATGGTCGAGCAACGCCTGGGATTTGGGGTCTTCGAAGACCTGGGCCGTGGCGCGAATCGAGGTCGCGAGGGCGGGCGAGGGCGGTAAGGTTAACAGCTGCATGGGCACCTCTCTCAGGAGTAGAACGTCGGGATCGGCAGAGACTGGTTCAACGCCCAGTCCCCCAGTTCGTGGAGTTTGTAATCCACCGGGTCGTGCAGGGTTTGCGTGCGCAAGTTGCGCCAATGGCGGTCCAGGCGCAGCGAGGCATGGGTCGAGCGCGCGCCGGTGACTTCAAACAGGCGGCTGCACAGGTCCAGGCCCTGGCGGGTGGCGGCGACTTTGGCGGTGGCGATGGCAATGGCCAGTTCGCCGCGTTGCTGTTCGCTCAAGCTGGCACCTTTGGCCCAGGCCTGGTCGAGCAATTCGCCGGCGCGTTCGACCAACAGGCGCACACCTTGCAGGGCCACCCAGAATTCGCCGTAGTGGTGCAGCACGTAAGGGTCCTGGCGCACGTCGCCAGCCGAAGATTTGTGCCACGCACGGGTTTCGGTGAGGGTGTAGTTGCGCGCTTCTTCAAAGGCGCCTTCGGCAATCCCGAGAAACATATACGTGAACGTCAACTGCGCGATCAGCGGGCGCAGGCAGGCGAAGGGCGTGCTCAACGGGCCGGGATCGAGCAGCAATTCCGACTCTTCGACGCGCACCCGTTCAAAGCTGGCGCTGCCGCTGTCGGTTTGGCGCTGGCCGATGTTGTTCCAGTCGTTGTGCAAGGTAATGCCGCTGCGCCCGCTGGGAATCGCGGCGATCAGCAGCTTGCCGCCGGCGCTTTCATCCACGGCCGAGGCGATGAGCATTTCCGAATCGCTGGCGCCGGAGCAAAAGCTTTTCTTGCCGGAAAATTCGCGCCAGCCGCCGAAATCCTTGACCAGCGTGCGCGTGTCCAGCGGGTTGAGGGCATTGCCCCAGAACCAGTTTTTGCGTGCGGTCTGTTCGAACCACGGCTGCCATTGGTCCGGGCGCGCAAACAGGCGCACGGTGGCAAGCATCAAGTGGTGAAAGCCGAAGACATGGGCGATGGAGCTGTCGACCTTGGCGAACTCGCGCACGATGCCCAGGGTTTCACTCCAGCGCGCGCCGAGGCCGCCGTATTGCGTGGGGATACTCAAGGCCAGCAGGCCGCTTTGGCGCAGCGCGTCCCGTTCGGCCTTGGGCGTGCCGCCGCGCTCATCGCGTTCAACGGCGGTGAGGGCGAACTCGGCGGCCAGCAGTTTGGCGGTCTGCAACGGTGAAGGCAGGACGCTGTGGGGTTTGGCTGTCACACGGGGTTCCTCAATGTCGGTCTGGCAATCACGTTCAAATGTGGGAGCTGGCTTGCCTGCGATAGCATCACTGTGGTGCAACTGAAGCACCGCGTCGTCTGCATCGCGGGCAAGCCCGGCTCCCACAGGAGAACAGTGTCCACATAGGGTGGATCTCAGCGCTCTCAGGCCTTGTCTTTTGTCGGCAACACATCATTGGCAATCATTTCCCCAAACGGCCCTGTGAGGTTGGTGATGCCGCGCCCGGCGAGGCTGGCGTAAGGTTCCGGCAACAGCGGGAACACCAGCTCGGCAAAGCGATAGGCTTCTTCCAGGTGCGGGTAGCCGGAGAAGATGAAGCTCTCGATGCCAAGGTCGGCGTATTCCTTGATCCGCTCGGCCACTTGCTGCGGGTTGCCCACCAACGCGGTGCCGGCACCGCCGCGTACCAGGCCGACGCCGGCCCACAGGTTGGGGGCGATTTGCAGGTTGTCGCGGCGCCCATCATGCAACGCCGCCATGCGCCGCTGGCCTTCGGAATCAAAGCGCGAGAAGGATTTTTGCGCGGCGGCGATGGTTTCATCGCTGATGTGCTCGATCAGTTTGTCGGCGGCTTTCCAGGCGTCTTCTTCGGTTTCGCGCACGATTACATGCAGGCGAATGCCGAACTTGGCGGTGCGCCCATGGCGGGCTGCGCGTTCACGCACGTCGGCAAGTTTTTGCGCAACGGCGGCGGGCGGCTCGCCCCAGGTCAGGTACACGTCGACCTGCTCGGCGGCCAGGTCGTGGGCAGCATCCGACGAACCGCCGAAGTACAGCGGCGGATACGGCTTCTGCACCGGTGGGTAAAGCGCTTTGGCGTTCTGCACACGCAGGTGCTTGCCTTCAAAGTCCACCGACTCGCCCTGCAACACACGGCGCCAGATCTGCAGGAATTCGTCGGAGACTTCGTAGCGTTCACTGTGGTCGAGGAAACTGCCGTCGCCACGGTTTTCATCGGGGTCGCCACCGGTGACCACGTTGATCAGCAATCGGCCGTTGGACAGGCGGTCCAGAGTCGCGGCCATGCGCGCCGACACCGTGGGCGAAATAATCCCCGGGCGAATCGCTACCAGGTATCGCAGGCGTTCGGTCAGTGGCACCAGTGCCGAGGCGATTACCCAGGAATCTTCACACGAGCGCCCGGTAGGAATCAGCACGCCGAAATAACCGAGGTTGTCAGCCGCTTGCGCCACCTGCTTCAGATAATTGAGGGTGACCGGGCGCGCACCTTGGGTGGTGCCGAGGAAATGGCCGTCGCCATGTGTGGGCAGAAACCAGAAAACATCCATGACAAATCCTTAAGCGATTTTCAGCAGAGAAGGGGAGTGCGCGGCAAACAACGGCGCTGCGCGTTCTGCGGCCAGTTGAATGCGGGCTTTTAATAACTCGCTGGTTATTTGGTAGTCGGTGAAGTCGGCTTCGGTGGCGTACACGCCGATCGGCAGGGTCAAGGCCTGGAAGAAGCTGAACAGCGGGCGCAATTGGTGATCGAGCACCAGCGCATGGCGCTCGCTGCCGCCGGTGGCCGCGAGCAACACCGGAGTGTCGATCAAGGCGTTGAGGCCAACCAGGTCAAACAGGTGCTTGAGCAGGCCAGGATAAGAACCGCGATACACCGGCGCGGCGACGATCAGCAGGTCGGCCTGTTCGATGGCCAACAGTTGCGTTTCGACCTCGGCCGGCAGCTCATCACGTGAGAGTGCGCCACCCAAGGGCCGGGCAATGTCACCCAACTCGATCAGGGTGGCCTGGATCGGCAGCAACGTCGCCAGTTCGGCCAGCACGGCTTGAGTCAACACCAAGGTGCGCGACGGGCGCCAGGTTCCGCCGGAGAGGGCAACGACATTCAGAGGACGGGACATAAACAGTTCCTTTTTCAACAGGGGTGGGTAGCAGGTGAGATGGAACGTGTTGAGCAAGAGCTGTACCAATGGCTGCGAGCCTTGATTGACGAGGGCTGCAGACGTCCTGTTGAAAAAAGAAGCTGTTGCCTGTTTGCGGTTTTGTTGAATGGCTGTTGCCTGGGCAACAGTTGCGTGGCGAACAGTGATGATTGCGCGCAGAGCCATTTATAGAAGGTTATGGTTATTCCGTAAACGAACGTATTTCCATATTTATAGATCGTAAATGAATATGCGCGGCCCGCTATCAAGCATGCCGGAACGGTTGATAGCGACTATCACGGCGGATGATTTTTCACTGCGCAAGGGCGGGAGTAGCCTGTGTTCATTGACTACAAACCTCCTTCGCAGGGCCTTCACCATGAACCACTTCCTGGCTGTTTCCTTAATAGTTGTCAGCGCTGTCCTTGCCGGATGTGCGTCCCATCCCTCGCCTGAATCGCGTCCTTACACCGCCGAAGAAACCAGGCAGTTGGCCCTTGAGGCCTTGAGTCGTCGCGGCCTGTCGTTTGATGAATATCAACAGCAACGCGCCGCGTTGACCGGCCAGCCACACAAGCCGTTCGGTTTCGACCACCAGGGCGAAATGAACGCCGAGCGCAGCGTAGTGATGCACGGTCGCCCCAGTTGAGCCGGTGCCAGGCGGCAAAAAGCCCGAGGATTCCCTTAAGGAACCTCGGGCTTTTTGTTTGCCATTGGGATACTTCAGCCTGTTAAGCTGAATTTCAGGAGCGTTCCTACGCACATTTACATAAAGTGGTCCTTCTTTTATGGCATCCGACTGGTTAAACCTGACGACCTCTGTCCCGGTCGATGCCCCCCCTGGGCGCTGTCCAGGGGAATACGCTCTGCGAGTCTTAACGTCATGAATAAACGTCCGTTGTATTTCGACTACGCCGCCACCACGCCGGTGGATGAGCGGGTCATTCAAGTGATGGTCGAGTGTCTGGGCTTCAATGCCAACTTCGGCAACCCTGCGTCCAGTTCCCATGCGTTCGGCCAGGCGGCCCGGCACACGGTCGAGCAGGCGCGGCGCCAAGTGGCCGAGCTGGTCGGTGCCCAGCCTGAGCAAATTGTCTGGACCTCCGGTGCCACCGAATCCAACAACCTGGCCATCAAAGGCGTGGCCCAGGCGCGAGGTGTGGCAGGTGGACATATCATCACCAGCCAGATCGAACACAAGGCCACATTGGATACGGCGCGGCAGTTGCAGGAAGCCGGCGTGGCCGTCACTTACCTGGTGCCGGACGCTGAAGGCTTGATCAGCGCCGAGGCCGTCAGTGAAGCCCTGCGCGAAGACACCTTCCTGGTGTCGCTGATGCTGGTGAACAACGAGTTGGGCACCCTCAATGACATTCCTGCCATTGGGGCACGCGTACGTGAGCACGGCGCGCTGCTGCATGTGGATGCGGCGCAGGGCGCGGGCAAGGTCGCGATCGACCTGGCGGAATGGCCGGTGGACCTGATGTCGTTTTCGGCGCACAAGCTGTACGGCCCCAAGGGCATTGGCGCGCTGTATGTCGGCCCGCGTGCGCAGCAGAAGGTGCTGGCGCAGATTCACGGCGGCGGCCACGAAGGCGGATTGCGCTCGGGTACCCTGGCGACCCATCAGATTGCCGGGATGGGCACTGCATTTGCCCTGGCGGCGCAGTCCTTTGCTGAAGAAAAAGCCGCTATCGTCGCGTTGCGTCAGCGCCTGCTCGATCAGTTGGAAACGATTGCCGGCGTGCGCCTCAATGGCAGCGCCACCCAGCGCATTCCCCATACACTGAGCCTCACGTTCACAGAGGGCGAATTCAATTCCGCCGCACTGAGCGCAGGTATCGCGTTTTCGGCCACCTCGGCGTGCAATTCGGCGAGTAATGCGCCGTCCCACGTGCTTCTGGCTTTGGGCCATGACGCACGCAGCGCCGGTAGGACCATTCGCTTGAGCCTGGGCCGGTTTACCACCGAGCAGGATATCGACGCCGCCGTGCAGTTGATCAAAGCCGCGTTGGCCAGTGCGCCAGCGTTCTGGGCGGTGTGATTTTCAGTCACAACACATAACAATTATGAGTGCTTAGCAGGAGACATGATGAGTACGCAGCCTTTGACCCATGGAACGGTTCCCCAGCGCCTGGCGCATACCCGCGAACTGATGCGCCGCGAGGGCATCCATGCCCTGCTGGTGCCGTCGGCCGACCCGCATCTGTCCGAGTACTTGCCGGGTTACTGGCAGGGGCGGCAATGGCTGTCGGGTTTTTATGGCTCGGTAGGCACGTTGATTGTCACCGCGGATTTTGCCGGTGTGTGGGCCGACAGCCGCTACTGGGAGCAGGCGACCAAGGAACTCAAGGGCAGCGGCATCGAATTGGTGAAGCTGCAACCTGGCCAACCCGGCCCGCTGGAATGGCTGGCCGAGCAAACCCCGGAGGGTGGCGTGGTCGCGGTGGACGGCGCAGTAATGGCCGTGGCCTCGGCACGTACCTTGGGCGCCAAGCTGGCCGAGCGCGGCGCTCGCCTGCGTACCGATATCGACCTGTTGAATGAAGTCTGGCAAGACCGCCCGGCCTTGCCGAACCAGCCGATCTACCCACACCTGCCGCCGCAGGCGACCGTCAGCCGTGGCGACAAACTCGCGGCCCTGCGTGCCAGCTTGAAAGAGAAGGGCGCCGATTGGCACTTCATCGCGACCCTGGATGACATCGCCTGGCTGTTCAACCTGCGCGGCGGTGATGTGTCGTTCAACCCGGTGTTTGTGTCCTTTGCCTTGATCAATCAACAGCAGGCCACGTTGTTTGTGGCGCTGAGCAAGGTCGATGCCGAACTGCGCGCGGTACTGGAGCGGGACGGCGTGACCCTGCGCGACTACAGCGAAGTCGCAGATGCGCTGCGTGCAGTTCCGGCGGGTGTGAGCCTGCAAGTTGATCCGGCACGCGTGACCACCGGTTTGCTGGAAAACCTCGATGCCGGTGTCAAGCTGGTCGAGGGCTTGAACCCGACCACGCTGGCCAAGTCGCGCAAAAGCCTGGCGGACGCCGAACATATCCGCCAAGCCATGGAGCAGGACGGCGCAGCGCTGTGCGAATTCTTCGCCTGGCTGGACAGTGCGTTGGGTCGCGAGCGCATCACCGAACTGACCATCGATGAGCACTTGACCGCCGCGCGTACCCGTCGCCCCGATTATGTGTCGCTGAGCTTCAACACCATCGCGGCGTTCAACGCCAACGGTGCGATGCCCCATTACCACGCCACCGAAGAAGAGCATGCGTTGATCGAAGGCGATGGCCTGTTGCTGATCGACTCCGGCGGCCAGTACCTGGGCGGCACCACAGACATTACGCGGATGGTGCCGATCGGCACGCCGAGTGATGAGCAGAAGCGCGACTGCACGCGCGTGCTTAAGGGCGTGATTGCCTTGTCGCGTGCGCACTTCCCCAAGGGCATTCTCTCGCCATTGCTGGATGCCATCGCCCGTGCGCCGATCTGGGCCGAAGGCGTGGACTACGGCCACGGTACAGGTCATGGCGTAGGCTATTTCCTGAATGTGCATGAAGGCCCGCAGGTGATCGCCTACCAGGCCGTCGCGGCACCGCAGACGGCAATGCAGCCGGGGATGATTACTTCGATTGAGCCGGGCACTTATCGTCCGGGTCGCTGGGGCGTACGCATCGAGAACCTGGTGTTGAACCGCGAAGCGGGCAAGACCGAGTTTGGTGAGTTCCTCAAGTTTGAAACCTTGACCCTTTGCCCGATCGACACCCGTTGCCTGGAGCCGTCGTTGCTGACGCCGGATGAGCGCGAGTGGTTTAACGCTTACCACGCCCAGGTGCGTGAACGCCTGAGCCCGCTGCTTAGCGGAGCAGCCCTGGAATGGCTGCAGGTGCGTACCGCCGCTATCTGATCGGTCGCAGCTCAGGAGCCTTGGCCAGGGCGTCGGCGAGACAGTTGTCGAACGCCTTGACCCTGGCTGACTGGCGTCGATTGGGTGCCGACACCGCGTAATTCGCCGATACGCAACGTGACATGGACCCACACCGTTTCGACCGGCAACGGTAAGCGCCGCTTACGATTTGCTCGCAAGCGGCGCTCAAAGGCGCTTGGCGATCCCGTTTTAGCGGAGCGCTTCGCGCACAAACTCCAGACGGTCCTGACCGAAGAACAGGTCATTGCCTACAAACATACTGGGTGCACCAAATACCCCGCGCTGAACAGCCTGTTCGGTTTTGTCCTTGAGGGCGGCCTTGACCTTTTCATCGTTGGCCAGGTTCAGGACTTCCTCTGGGTCGAAACCCGCCTCACTCAACACAGCGGCCACGACGGCGGGGTCGCCCAGGTGGCGACCTTCGACCCAAAGGGCGCGAAACAGGCAATCGACGAAGGCCTGGAAGCGCTCGGGCTGGCGCATCTGGATACCCATGACGGCACGCATCAGCACCAGGGTATTGATCGGGAAGTGCGGGTTGAACTTGAGCGCCACGTTGTAGCGCTTGGCGTATCGCGCCAGGTCATTAAACATGTAACGCCCTTTGGCGGGCACAGTGATGGGGGAGGCGTTGCCGGTAGCTTTGAACACGCCACCCAGCAGCATGGGCTGATACACCAGTTGCGCACCGGTCTCGGCACATAGCGCAGGCAATTGCGTATAGGCCAGGTAAGTGGCGGGGCTGCCGAGGTCGAAAAAAAATTCCAGGGTTTTACTCATGGTCGATTCTCGCTAGTTATTGTTGTTCTTGATCAGGGTCGGTGCGTTTACCAGGGTTCATTCCAGGGGCGCAGGTCCAGTTCGAAGGTCCAGGCGTCACGTGGTTGGCTATGCAGGTACCAATAGTTGTCGGCGATGTGTTCTGGGTTGAGGATGCCGTCCTGGTCTTTTTGCGCATATTTGTGCGGGAAATTGTCGCGAATAAAGTCGGTGTCGATGGCTCCATCGACCACCACGTGGGCCACATGGATGTTCCTCGGGCCCAATTCCCGCGCCATGCTTTGCGCGAGCGCGCGGATGCCGTGTTTGGCGCCGGCGAACGCGGCAAACCCTGCACCGCCACGCAGCCCGGCAGTGGCACCGGTGAACAAGATAGTGCCGCGTTCGCGCGTGACCATGCGCTTGGCGACTTCGCGGGCGTTCAGGAACCCGGAGAAGCAGGCCATCTCCCAGATTTTGAAATATTTGCGCGCGGTTTCTTCGAGGATGCTGCACGGCACGTTGGCGCCGATATTGAAGACGAAGGCTTCGATGGGCCCCAGTTGGGTTTCTATCTGTTCAACCAGCGCGATCACGTCGTCTTCTTTACGCGCATCACAGGCAAAACCGTGGGCTTCGCCGCCCGCTGCCTGGATGCTGTCGACCAGGGGCTGCAGCTTATCGGCACTGCGACGAGTGACGCAGGCTAAATAGCCTTCGCGGGCAAAGCGCCGGGCAATGGCGCCACCGGTTGCATCACCGGCACCAACCACCAATACGATTTTCTTGTTGGGTGTCATGGGAACTCCGTTGCTCGAATGTCGAGCAGGAGTGTAGCCGCAGCAGGGCGTAGGGCATGTAAAGAGGAAGGAGCAGCCGGAAGAGGACTGCTCGGGCGGTCATTTACAGATGACGATCATGCTGCGGCTGGTGTAGCCGGCAGGGTTGATACCGAAAGGATAGTCCCCTGGCTCTTCGGAATTGTCACCGGATTTGGCGACAACCCGGTAGCCCTTGGCGCCGCAGGAGTTGGCTGCGCTGGTGTAGCACTGGTCCCAGGAGGAGGACAGGCCGGAACAATTGATGTGCATGCCTTTTTTGCCCCGTTTCACTTCTGTCTTGGTGGTCGCAGCACAGCCAGCAATACCCACGACCAGTAACAGTATCAAAATTCGTTTCATTACTATCCTTATAGCCGCGTCGCAAAAAGGCTCGATGCAGGCTTCACTCGCTCTCGATTGTAGCGTTCAGCAGTCCCTGTCGAAATTCTCCATGAAAGACATTCGTTTACGGCCTAAACATGGCCTAAATGAGCGGCAAATACCAGAGCTACCTGCGATGAGAATCAATCGGCGGGCACCAATGGTTTGGATTCATTGCGCATCGTCAGTGTGGCACCGACGGAGGCGAAGATAATGCAGGTGATTGCCAGCCATTGCGCGAGGGACAAGTGCTCCTGCAGGAAGAACAGGCCCGAGAGCGCACCGAATGCGGGCTCAATGCTCATCAAGGTGCCGAAGGTGCGAGCGGGCAGGCGAGTGAGCGCGACCATTTCCAGGGTATAGGGCAAAGCGGTGGAGAGGATCGCGACACCGATGGCAACGGGAATCAGCGAGGGCGTCAGCAGGGCGGCGCCGGCATGGACGATGCCGATCGGCGCCACGAACAAAGCGGCGATCATCACGCCCAGGGCGGCAGTTTGCACGCCGTTGTCGTTGCCGGCTTTTTGGCCGAACAGAATGTAGAGCGCCCAGCAAACGCCGGCACCCAGTGCATAGGCGGCGCCAACCAAGTCGATGCCGCTGCTGGTGTCGCCGGTGGGGATCAATAACAGCAGGCCCGCGATCGCGAGGCCGATCCATACAAAGTCCACCGCCCGGCGCGAGGCATAGATAGCCACGGCGAGCGGGCCGGTGAATTCCAGCGCTACTGCGATGCCCAGGGGCACTGTGCGCAAGGACATATAGAAGAGAAAGTTCATGCCACCCAACGCCATGCCGTAGACGATGACCGTGCGCAAGGATTTGGCCGTGAGTTTGGCGCGCCATGGGCGTAATAGCAGCAGCATGATCACACTGGCGAAAATCAGCCGCAGAGTCGTAGTGCCCTGTGCGCCGACGATGGGGAACATGCTCTTGGCCAGCGAGGCGCCGGACTGGATGGAGGCCATGGCGATCAACAGCAGGCCGACCGGGAACAATGCCGAGGCCAGGCTGCGAGGTGGTGTAGTCATTGGGGCGGGTGTCCGAAGTCATGGTAAAGAAGCAGAGCGCCTATGATGCTTAACTGTCTGGCTTTGAGCAATATATTGCTCAGTTCGGGTTGCTGTGCTCTCTATATAGAAGGGGATAGGGCATTTGGGGTTGTTTGATAGAGAATCTAAATTAAGTATTGACGGCATTTTATATCTGTCTATAATTCGCCCCACTTCCGGCGCAGTCGAAACATAAAACTCCTTGGTAAACAAAGAGTTATGAAGTTTTCGGCAGCAAGTTGCTTCAGTTTATCGAAGCCAAAAGGAAGTTGAAAAAGAGGTGTTGACAGCAGCGTGTAACGCTGTAGAATTCGCCTCCCGCTAACGAGAGATCGTAAGCGCAAGTGGTTGAAGTTGTTGAAGAATTCTTCGAAAACTTCTGAAAATAACCACTTGACAGCAAATGAGGCTGCTGTAGAATGCGCGCCTCGGTTGAGACGAAAGATCTTAACCAACCGCTCTTTAACAACTGAATCAAGCAATTCGTGTGGGTGCTTGTGGAGTCAGACTGATAGTCAACAAGATTATCAGCATCACAAGTTACTCCGCGAGAAATCAAAGATGTAACCAACGATTGCTGAGCCAAGTTTAGGGTTTCTTAAAAACCCAAAGATGTTTGAACTGAAGAGTTTGATCATGGCTCAGATTGAACGCTGGCGGCAGGCCTAACACATGCAAGTCGAGCGGTAGAGAGAAGCTTGCTTCTCTTGAGAGCGGCGGACGGGTGAGTAAAGCCTAGGAATCTGCCTGGTAGTGGGGGATAACGTTCGGAAACGGACGCTAATACCGCATACGTCCTACGGGAGAAAGCAGGGGACCTTCGGGCCTTGCGCTATCAGATGAGCCTAGGTCGGATTAGCTAGTTGGTGAGGTAATGGCTCACCAAGGCGACGATCCGTAACTGGTCTGAGAGGATGATCAGTCACACTGGAACTGAGACACGGTCCAGACTCCTACGGGAGGCAGCAGTGGGGAATATTGGACAATGGGCGAAAGCCTGATCCAGCCATGCCGCGTGTGTGAAGAAGGTCTTCGGATTGTAAAGCACTTTAAGTTGGGAGGAAGGGCATTAACCTAATACGTTAGTGTTTTGACGTTACCGGCAGAATAAGCACCGGCTAACTCTGTGCCAGCAGCCGCGGTAATACAGAGGGTGCAAGCGTTAATCGGAATTACTGGGCGTAAAGCGCGCGTAGGTGGTTTGTTAAGTTGGATGTGAAATCCCCGGGCTCAACCTGGGAACTGCATTCAAAACTGACTGACTAGAGTATGGTAGAGGGTGGTGGAATTTCCTGTGTAGCGGTGAAATGCGTAGATATAGGAAGGAACACCAGTGGCGAAGGCGACCACCTGGACTAATACTGACACTGAGGTGCGAAAGCGTGGGGAGCAAACAGGATTAGATACCCTGGTAGTCCACGCCGTAAACGATGTCAACTAGCCGTTGGAAGCCTTGAGCTTTTAGTGGCGCAGCTAACGCATTAAGTTGACCGCCTGGGGAGTACGGCCGCAAGGTTAAAACTCAAATGAATTGACGGGGGCCCGCACAAGCGGTGGAGCATGTGGTTTAATTCGAAGCAACGCGAAGAACCTTACCAGGCCTTGACATCCAATGAACTTTCTAGAGATAGATTGGTGCCTTCGGGAACATTGAGACAGGTGCTGCATGGCTGTCGTCAGCTCGTGTCGTGAGATGTTGGGTTAAGTCCCGTAACGAGCGCAACCCTTGTCCTTAGTTACCAGCACGTTATGGTGGGCACTCTAAGGAGACTGCCGGTGACAAACCGGAGGAAGGTGGGGATGACGTCAAGTCATCATGGCCCTTACGGCCTGGGCTACACACGTGCTACAATGGTCGGTACAGAGGGTTGCCAAGCCGCGAGGTGGAGCTAATCCCACAAAACCGATCGTAGTCCGGATCGCAGTCTGCAACTCGACTGCGTGAAGTCGGAATCGCTAGTAATCGCGAATCAGAATGTCGCGGTGAATACGTTCCCGGGCCTTGTACACACCGCCCGTCACACCATGGGAGTGGGTTGCACCAGAAGTAGCTAGTCTAACCCTCGGGAGGACGGTTACCACGGTGTGATTCATGACTGGGGTGAAGTCGTAACAAGGTAGCCGTAGGGGAACCTGCGGCTGGATCACCTCCTTAATCGACGACATCAGCTGCTCCATAAGTTCCCACACGAATTGCTTGATTCATTGAAGAAGACGATAAGAAGCAGCCTAAAGGGTTGTAGCTTAGTTGGTTAGAGCGCACCCCATGCTCTGTGGTAAAGAGCAGGGTGAGGTCGGCCTTAGCAGCTCGAAATTGGGTCTGTAGCTCAGTTGGTTAGAGCGCACCCCTGATAAGGGTGAGGTCGGCAGTTCGAATCTGCCCAGACCCACCAATTTTGTGTGGGAAACGCCTGTAGAAATACGGGGCCATAGCTCAGCTGGGAGAGCGCCTGCCTTGCACGCAGGAGGTCAACGGTTCGATCCCGTTTGGCTCCACCACTACTGCTTCTACGTTATGAAAGCTTAGAAATGAGCATTCCATCAGGTTGATGATGAATGTTGATTTCTAGTCTTTGATTAGATCGTTCTTTAAAAATTTGGGTATGTGATAGAAAGATAGACTGAACGTTACTTTCACTGGTAACGGATCAGGCTAAGGTAAAATTTGTGAGTTCTCTTAGTTGAGAAATTCGAATTTTCGGCGAATGTTGTCTTCACAGTATAACCAGATTGCTTGGGGTTATATGGTCAAGTGAAGAAGCGCATACGGTGGATGCCTTGGCAGTCAGAGGCGATGAAAGACGTGGTAGCCTGCGAAAAGCTTCGGGGAGTCGGCAAACAGACTTTGATCCGGAGATGTCTGAATGGGGGAACCCAGCCATCATAAGATGGTTATCTTACGCTGAATACATAGGCGTAAGAGGCGAACCAGGGGAACTGAAACATCTAAGTACCCTGAGGAAAAGAAATCAACCGAGATTCCCTTAGTAGTGGCGAGCGAACGGGGACTAGCCCTTAAGTGGCTTTGAGATTAGCGGAACGTTCTGGAAAGTACGGCCATAGTGGGTGATAGCCCTGTACGCGAAAATCTCTTAGTCATGAAATCGAGTAGGACGGAGCACGAGAAACTTTGTCTGAATATGGGGGGACCATCCTCCAAGGCTAAATACTACTGACTGACCGATAGTGAACTAGTACCGTGAGGGAAAGGCGAAAAGAACCCCGGAGAGGGGAGTGAAATAGATCCTGAAACCGTATGCGTACAAGCAGTGGGAGCCTACTTTGTTAGGTGACTGCGTACCTTTTGTATAATGGGTCAGCGACTTATTTTCAGTGGCGAGCTTAACCGAATAGGGGAGGCGTAGCGAAAGCGAGTCTTAATAGGGCGTCTAGTCGCTGGGAATAGACCCGAAACCGGGCGATCTATCCATGGGCAGGTTGAAGGTTGGGTAACACTAACTGGAGGACCGAACCGACTACCGTTGAAAAGTTAGCGGATGACCTGTGGATCGGAGTGAAAGGCTAATCAAGCTCGGAGATAGCTGGTTCTCCTCGAAAGCTATTTAGGTAGCGCCTCATGTATCACTGTAGGGGGTAGAGCACTGTTTCGGCTAGGGGGTCATCCCGACTTACCAAACCGATGCAAACTCCGAATACCTACAAGTGCCGAGCATGGGAGACACACGGCGGGTGCTAACGTCCGTCGTGAAAAGGGAAACAACCCAGACCGTCAGCTAAGGTCCCAAAGTTATGGTTAAGTGGGAAACGATGTGGGAAGGCTTAGACAGCTAGGAGGTTGGCTTAGAAGCAGCCACCCTTTAAAGAAAGCGTAATAGCTCACTAGTCGAGTCGGCCTGCGCGGAAGATGTAACGGGGCTCAAACCATACACCGAAGCTACGGGTATCACGTAAGTGATGCGGTAGAGGAGCGTTCTGTAAGCCTGTGAAGGTGAGTTGAGAAGCTTGCTGGAGGTATCAGAAGTGCGAATGCTGACATGAGTAACGACAATGGGTGTGAAAAACACCCACGCCGAAAGACCAAGGTTTCCTGCGCAACGTTAATCGACGCAGGGTTAGTCGGTCCCTAAGGCGAGGCTGAAAAGCGTAGTCGATGGAAAACAGGTTAATATTCCTGTACTTCTGGTTATTGCGATGGAGGGACGGAGAAGGCTAGGCCAGCTTGGCGTTGGTTGTCCAAGTTTAAGGTGGTAGGCTGAGATCTTAGGTAAATCCGGGATCTTAAGGCCGAGAGCTGATGACGAGCTAACTTTTAGTTAGCGAAGTGGTTGATGCCATGCTTCCAAGAAAAGCTTCTAAGCTTCAGGTAACCAGGAACCGTACCCCAAACCGACACAGGTGGTTGGGTAGAGAATACCAAGGCGCTTGAGAGAACTCGGGTGAAGGAACTAGGCAAAATGGCACCGTAACTTCGGGAGAAGGTGCGCCGGTGAGGGTGAAGGACTTGCTCCGTAAGCTCATGCCGGTCGAAGATACCAGGCCGCTGCGACTGTTTATTAAAAACACAGCACTCTGCAAACACGAAAGTGGACGTATAGGGTGTGACGCCTGCCCGGTGCCGGAAGGTTAATTGATGGGGTTAGCTAACGCGAAGCTCTTGATCGAAGCCCCGGTAAACGGCGGCCGTAACTATAACGGTCCTAAGGTAGCGAAATTCCTTGTCGGGTAAGTTCCGACCTGCACGAATGGCGTAACGATGGCGGCGCTGTCTCCACCCGAGACTCAGTGAAATTGAAATCGCTGTGAAGATGCAGTGTATCCGCGGCTAGACGGAAAGACCCCGTGAACCTTTACTATAGCTTTGCACTGGACTTTGAATTTGCTTGTGTAGGATAGGTGGGAGGCTTTGAAGCGTGGACGCCAGTCTGCGTGGAGCCAACCTTGAAATACCACCCTGGCAACTTTGAGGTTCTAACTCAGGTCCGTTATCCGGATCGAGGACAGTGTATGGTGGGTAGTTTGACTGGGGCGGTCTCCTCCTAAAGAGTAACGGAGGAGTACGAAGGTGCGCTCAGACCGGTCGGAAATCGGTCGTAGAGTATAAAGGCAAAAGCGCGCTTGACTGCGAGACAGACACGTCGAGCAGGTACGAAAGTAGGTCTTAGTGATCCGGTGGTTCTGTATGGAAGGGCCATCGCTCAACGGATAAAAGGTACTCCGGGGATAACAGGCTGATACCGCCCAAGAGTTCATATCGACGGCGGTGTTTGGCACCTCGATGTCGGCTCATCACATCCTGGGGCTGAAGCCGGTCCCAAGGGTATGGCTGTTCGCCATTTAAAGTGGTACGCGAGCTGGGTTTAGAACGTCGTGAGACAGTTCGGTCCCTATCTGCCGTGGACGTTTGAGATTTGAGAGGGGCTGCTCCTAGTACGAGAGGACCGGAGTGGACGAACCTCTGGTGTTCCGGTTGTCACGCCAGTGGCATTGCCGGGTAGCTATGTTCGGAATAGATAACCGCTGAAAGCATCTAAGCGGGAAACTAGCCTCAAGATGAGATCTCACTGGGACCTTGAGTCCCCTGAAGGGCCGTCGAAGACTACGACGTTGATAGGTTGGGTGTGTAAGCGCTGTGAGGCGTTGAGCTAACCAATACTAATTGCCCGTGAGGCTTGACCATATAACACCCAAGCAATTTGAGTCGACTCTCTAATAAAGAGCATCAGATTGCGGTGTGTGAAGACGAGATGAACCGAAAGTTCGACGCTCACAAAACACCGAAAGCTATCACATACCCAATTTGCTGAAGCGAAGCCATCTGGCTGCGACTCAGTACCCGAATTTCTTGACGACCATAGAGCATTGGAACCACCTGATCCCATCCCGAACTCAGTAGTGAAACGATGCATCGCCGATGGTAGTGTGGGGTTTCCCCATGTGAGAGTAGGTCATCGTCAAGATTAAATTCCAAAACCCCTGATTGCTAACGCAATCAGGGGTTTTGTTTTGGGCGGTCGAAAAGCGCCGAACGACTTCAAAGCCTCCGCGCCTTGATCAGCTCAATCGGCACCCTCCAGGTCGCCATCCTCACACGCACCCTGCACAGCACTGGAAGGGCATCGCAGTGATCGCACTTCCGGGATCGAGGCCTTTTTCGAGCCAAAGTCGGTGCTTGTCTGACAAAACACCATGCCGTTGGGGAAATCAATGCAAAGTGTTTCTGCATTTTTGGTAAGGTGCAGCACATTTTCACAAGGATGGATATTTCACCCGCAGGATGCGGCGTCGACCTTCTTCAACGAGATGCTGTAGAAATGCCTGAACCGATACCGATCAAGGATCACGAAAAAGAAAACCGCCTGGTCAACAAGCGCTTGCTCGCCTGCGCGCTGTTGGTGATTGGTATTACTTGCGCCCTGGTCGGGCGCATGTATTTCCTGCAGGTGGTGCAGTACGACTATCACTCGACAATTTCCGAGAACAACCGGGTCCATGTATTGCCGATAACGCCGACGCGCGGGCTGATTTATGACCGCAATGGCGTGGTGCTGGCCGACAACCGTCCCAGCTACAACCTGACCATCACTCGTGAGCGCACCACTGACCTCAAGGGCGAGCTGGACGCTATCGTCAGCCTGTTGCATTTACCCGCCGAAGACCGCGCGGTATTCGACAAGGCGTTGAAACAAGCCCGTCATCCGTTTGTGCCGGTGACGCTGTTCTACGAATTGACCGAAGAGCAGATTGCGGTGCTGGCCGTTAACGAGTTCCGCTTGCCGGGCGTCGACGTCGAACCGCAGTTCGTGCGGCATTACCCGTTGGGCGCGCATTTTGCCCACTCGATTGGCTACGTTGGTCGAATCAACGAAAAAGAATCCAAGGCCCTCGACTCGGTGGAGTACCGCGGTACCCAGTCCATCGGCAAGACCGGTATCGAGCGTTTCTACGAGTCCGAACTGCATGGCCATGTCGGCTATGAAGAGGTCGAGACCAACGCCCAGGGCCGCGTCTTGCGCGTGCTCAAGCATACCGACCCGATCCCCGGCAAAAACATCGTGCTGAGCCTCGACGTCAAGCTCCAGGAAGCCGCGGAAGAGGCCTTGGGCGATCGCCGTGGTTCGGTGGTGGCCCTCGACCCGCAAACCGGCGAAGTGCTGGCCATGGTGAGTAAGCCGAGTTTTGACCCGAATTTGTTCGTCACCGGCATCAGCTTCAAGGAATATGCCGCGCTGCACGACTCCATCGACCGGCCGCTGTTCAACCGTGTGCTACGCGGGCTTTATGCGCCCGGCTCGACCATCAAGCCGGAAGTGGCCATCGCCGGCCTCGACAGTGGCGTGGTGACCGCGCAAACCCGAGTGTTTGACCCCGGTTACTACCAACTGCCCGACTTTGACCACAAATACCGCAACTGGAACCACAGCGGTGACGGCTGGGTGGACATGGACGCGGCGATCATGCGCTCCAACGACACCTACTTTTACGACCTGGCCCACAAGCTGGGCATCGATCGCCTGCACGACTACCTGGCCGAGTTCGGCCTCGGTCAGAAAGTCTCCCTCGACATGTTCGAAGAATCAGCCGGCCTGATGCCTTCCCAGGCCTGGAAGCGTGCGACGCGGCGCCAGCCCTGGTTCCCGGGCGAAACTGTGATTCTCGGCATTGGCCAGGGCTATATGCAGGTCACGCCATTGCAGCTGGCCCAAGCCACTGCATTGATCGCCAACAAAGGTGTGTGGAACCGGCCGCACCTGGCCAAGACCATCAACGGCGTGCCGCCGGTGGACGAAAACCCGATGCCTAACGTGGTGCTCAAGGATCCGCGTGATTGGGAGCAGGTCAACCATGGCATGCAACTGGTGATGCACGACCCGCGTGGTATCGCCCGTGCGGCAGCCGCAGGTGCTCAATATAGGATCGCCGGCAAGAGTGGTACGGCGCAGGTGGTGGCGATCAAGCAGGGTGAGCGCTATAACCGCAACAAGACCCTGGAACGCCATCGCGACAACGCCTTGTTCGTTGGCTTTGCGCCGGCCGAACATCCGAAAATTGTGATCTCGGTGATGATCGAAAACGGCGAGGCCGGTGGCCGCGTGGCAGGCCCGGTAGTGCGACAGATCATGGACGCCTGGCTGCTGGATCAGGAAGGCCATCTCAAGCCGCAATATGCGACCCCCGCCAAAGCGCCCGGTGACCCGCACGTCTAGTCAAACCTTCCACTCATCCCAGTGCTCTACGCCTGCGTAAGCAAGCCAGGGCACATCATGGGCCGTCCAGATGTGCGAGGTGGGCCGCACGCCAGGGTCATCATCCAGCGTCGCCACCCGCACAATCACATGGGGCTGATGCCCACGCTCAGCCATCAGGTGCGAACCGCAGCGCGAGCAGAAATGCCTGAGCTTGCCCGGTGAAGATTCAAACGACGACAGCAGCGCCTCACCCTGCATCCAGCGAAAGTGCTCGCGCATCACCCCGGCCGTGGCCACGAATGCGGCTGCGTGCACCTTGCGGCAACTGTCGCAATGGCAGTGGCTGATGGGCATGTCCAAGCTGTCGATTTGATAGCGCACGGCTTTGCAGAAGCAACTTCCATTCAGCGGGTCAGTCATACACGTATTGCCTGATTAAGGACGGGGACAATCATCATTGCTTACAACCTGAGGTTGCGCATTGTTTGTTGTCGCCTACTGTCAATGGAGGAGGTGACTTATGCACGTGTTAGATCGCATCGAACGAAAAGTCCAGCTCAACGTACCGCGCAAACAAATCTGGGAAGCGCTCACCAATGCCGAGCAATTTGGCGAGTGGTTTGGCATCGCCCTCAAGGGTAAAACCTTTACCGCTGGAAAAACCATCGAGGCACCGATCACCTACCCAGGCTACGAACATGTGATGTGGAAGGCGGAAATCGTGCGCATCCTGCCCCAAACCCTGTTCTCATTCAGATGGCACCCTTACGCTGTCGAGCAGGGCGTCGACTACGACCACGAAACACCGACCCTGGTGGAGTTCACCCTCGAAGACCGCGCCTTCGGCATCCTGCTGCGGGTAGTCGAATCCGGTTTTGACACAGTGCCCCAAGCCCGTCGCCAAAAAGCCTTCAGGATGAATTCCCGAGGCTGGGACGAGCAAATGGGCAACATCGAAAATTACCTGAACCAGGCACGCAGCGCCTGACCCAAAACGGGCATCGTGAAGATGCCCGTTCTTATTGCTGTCAGACGCCTTGAGTCCACTGGTGAGTCAGCGATGCGCAAATCCGCTGACTCCCAGGTTATTGCGTATTTAAAAATCCACCGTCGCCGAGAACTTGGCCACACGTGGATCACCTTGGGTCAGGTAACCGCCCAGCGCCGATTCCCAGTATTTGGTATTGGCCACGTTCTCCACCGTGGCACCCAGGCTTACATCACGCTGGGCCACCTTGAAGTTGTAGCGAGCGCCTACATCGAAGCGGTTCCAGGCCGGCAGGCTGAGGTTGTTCGCCGCATCGGCGTACTGGCCGCCGGTACGCAGCATGCGGCCATTGACGCTCACGCCTTGCAGGCCCGGCACATCCCAATCCACGCCGGCATTAAGTTGGAAGGACGGCACGCCAATGGCGCGGTTGCCGTCGTTGGCGCCGTTTGCCGTGCCGTTGACTTCGGTGTGGATGATCGTCGCGCCGCCCAGCAGGCGCAAGCCGCTGACGGGTTCGCCGAAGACGTTCAGCTCCACACCTTTGTTGACTTGCTCGCCCTGGAAGACAAAAGTCGCCGTGCCGTCCCCATTCAGCTGGGAAAAACCCTGGGTCGGCTGTTCGATTCGGTATACACCCAGCGTTGCGCCGTAGGTGCCCATGTCGACCTTGACGCCGGCCTCGGTCTGTTTCGAGCGCGCAGGTGCAAACGTCTGGTTGGCGTTGGTCACGATGGCGCTGCTGAAGGTAGACGGTGCAGTCGGCCCTGACGCCAGGCCTTCGATGTGGTTGGCGTAGAGCGACACATGCTCCCACGGCTTGAACACCAGGCCATACACCGGCGTGGTGATGCCCTTGGCGTAGTTGGCCGTGCGTGTGCCGGTGCCGTAGGCGTAGCCCTGAACCACCAGCTCCTGGCGACGCAGGCCGGCGGTGAACAGTAAGCGGTCATCCATAAAGCCGAAGGTGTCCGACACCGCCGCGCTGCGGGCGAAGGTCTTGGCGGTGATGCCGGGGTCGTTCAGGTCGCTGCCGGAGGTGAAACCGCCTTTGGCCGGTGCCGTCACGTCAGCCGGGTTGTAGATGTTGGTCGGCTGGCTGCCGGAGGCAAAATCAAAGGCGTTGCGGGTCTGGGTCCAGATGCCGGTCAAGCCGAGGTTCAATGTGTGGCTGACAGCGCCGGTCTGGAATTTGCCGTTCAGGCCAGCCATCAGGCTGGTGTTGTCTTCCTGATGCGCAATGTTCGAGCCGCTGACCGTGGCATTGCCCAGAGTGTCCCTCAAGGTCACCGACGAATAGCGGCCCAGCTCGTTGGTGTGCTTGGCGCCGCCGGCGATGTAGGCGGTCCAGTTATCGTTGAGGTCATACTCGCCGCGCAACATGCCGAAGGTGTCTTCCAGGCTGGTGGTGCCCCAGTTCGGCGCGTAGTTGGTGTCGGCCGACGGCGCATTCGGGATATGGGTCAGCCCGCTGCCAAGCAACACCGTGTTGCGTCCGCCATTGACCTGCTGCTTCTGATAAACAAAGTCGCCGGACACCCGCAGGGCATCGCCGCGATAGTCCAGGCCGACCGAAAACAGCTTCGAACGCTGGCTTTCGTCGTCGATGGCGGTGTCGCCTTCGCGCTGGGAAATATTCACCCGCGCGCCAAAACGGTTGTCTTCGCCGAAGCGCTGGCCGATGTCCAGGTGTTCACCCACCCGGCCATCACTGCTGATATCGGTGCTCAAACGGCGCAAAGGCACATCATCAGCGCGCTTGGGTTGCAGGTTGACGCCGCCGCCGATGCCGGAGCCGCTGGGTGTGACGCCGTTGATGAACGCGTTGGGGCCTTTGAACACTTCAACCCGTTCCAGGGCATCGGTGGACATGATCTGGCGCGGCAGAATGCCGTACAAGCCGTTGAACGAAATATCGTCGCCGTTGAGCGGCAGGCCACGAATCACAAAGGCTTGAGCCTGGTTCGCATAGCCCGACGCCTGGCGCACGGACGAGTCATTGAGCAACACATCGCCGACGGTTTGCGCATGCTGCTCGCGGATCAACTTTTCGGTGTAGGAGGACATGCTGAACGGCGCGTCCATGATGTCCTGGTTGCCCAGCACACCTAATTGGCCGCCGCGCGCGACCTGGCCACCGGCGTAAACCGGCGGCAATGCATTCGGTGCAGGTGCGTCGGCGCTGATAGTGGTGGCCCCCAATTCCAGTGTATTGCCGTCCGGGCGGTTGTTGGCATCTGGGGTTGCCGCATGAACAGCAAGGCTCAGGGAGCAGCAAAGGGCAAACAGGGTAGGGCGAAACGGCGCAGAAATTGGGTTGCAGGTGGGCATGGTCGATCCGGACGGCGAACCGTCAATGTGAGGAAAAGGGCAACAACGTTGCGCTTCCTCACTGCGCGGATACGACTCCGGTGCGAATGATAGTAATTGTCATTAATGTTCTGCAACCAGTTTATGAAATCGTTGTCCGCGCAGGCGCGAGCTGCCGACCAGCGGCGGCAAAGGTGCGTGCGGCAGACGCGTCTTCGGCCGCCTGGGCAAGGGCGATGGGCCAGGCGCTGAGTACAAACGCAAAGGTAAATGCCATCGCCCATCGCGTTTGCCCGGATGCCGAGTAGAATCACGCCCTGAGAGCGATTCCTGAGGTGCGGTACGGTGGATTTACAGCAGGGTTTTGTCCTGACCCGGCATTGGCGCGACACGGCGGCGGGCACGGAGGTCAGTTTCTGGCTGGCCACCGACCAGGGCCCACGCTGTGTGCGCCTACCCGTGCAAACCTCGGTGATGTTTATCCCGCAAGCCCATCGCAAGCCGCTCGACTGGTTGCTCAAGGGCGAGCGCGACATCGAACTGCGGCCGTTGCAATTGTGCGATTTTCACCATCGTCCCGTCCTTGGTCTCTACACCCGCCAGCACCGCCAGTTGATGGACCTGGAAAAGCGCCTGCGCGCCGCCGGTGTCGACGTTTACGAAGGCGACGTGCGCCCGCCCGAGCGTTACATGATGGAGCGTTTCATTACCGCGCCCGTGTGGTTTGGCGGCACGCCGGATGCCAGCCGCACCTTGCTTGAGGCGCAGATGAAACCCGCGCCGGACTATCGCCCGCCGCTCAAACTGGTGTCCCTGGACATCGAGACCACCGCCCAAGGCGATCTGTATTCCATTGCCCTGGAAGGCTGCGGCGAGCGCCAGGTGTATATGCTCGGCCCGCCAAACAAAACCGATGCAGTGGACTTCAAGCTTGACTATTGCGATACCCGCGCCCAACTGCTCGAACGCCTCAACCAATGGCTGGCCGCCCACGACCCCGATGCAATCATCGGCTGGAACCTGGTGCAATTCGACCTGCGTGTGCTCCACGAACATGCCCAGCGTCTCAATGTGCCGCTGCTGCTCGGGCGTGGTGGTGAGGCCATGGCCTGGCGCGAACATGGCAGCCGCAACCACTACTTCGCCGCCGCAGCCGGGCGGCTGATAATCGACGGCATCGAGGCCTTGCGTTCGGCCACCTGGAGTTTCGAATCCTTCAGCCTCGAAAACGTCGCGCAAACCCTGCTCGGCGAAGGCAAGGACATCTCCACGCCGTACCAGCGCATGGACGAAATCAACCGCATGTTCGCCGAGGACAAGCCCGCGTTGGCGCGCTACAACCTCAAGGACTGCGAGCTGGTCACGCGGATTTTCGCCAAGACCGAACTGCTCAAATTCCTGCTCGAACGCGCCAGCGTCACCGGGCTGCCGGCCGACCGTAATGGCGGCTCGGTGGCGGCGTTCACGCACCTGTATATGCCGCTGATGCACCGCCAGGGCTTCGTCGCGCCAAACCTGGGCGACAAACCGCCCCAGGCCAGCCCCGGCGGGTTCGTGATGGACTCGCGTCCCGGCCTCTATGAATCGGTGCTGGTGCTGGACTACAAAAGCCTTTACCCGTCGATCATCCGCAGTTTTCTCATCGACCCGGTGGGCCTGGTCGAAGGCCTCAAGCACCCGGACGACAGCGAGTCGGTAGAGGGCTTTCGCGGTGCACGTTTTTCCCGCACCCGGCATTGCCTGCCATCGATTGTCGCGCGGGTGTCCGAAGGCCGCGAAGTGGCCAAGCGTGAACACAACGCGCCGTTGTCCCAGGCCCTTAAAATCATCATGAATGCGTTTTACGGCGTGCTTGGCTCCAGCGGCTGCCGGTTTTTCGATACGCGGCTGGCGTCTTCGATCACGATGCGTGGGCACCAGATCATGCGCCAGACCCGTGAACTGGTGGAGGCCAAGGGGTATGACGTAATCTACGGCGACACCGATTCCACCTTCGTCTGGCTCGGCAGCGCGCATGCTGCGGATGACGCCAGCCGCATCGGCCGTGAACTGGTGCAGCACGTCAACGAGTGGTGGCGCGCGCATCTGCACAACGAATTCGGCCTGCAAAGCGCCCTGGAGCTGCAATACGAAACCCACTTCAGCCGCTTCCTGATGCCGACCATTCGCGGCGCCGAGGAGGGCAGCAAAAAGCGCTATGCGGGTTTGGTGGTACGCGGCGACGGCAGCGAAGAAATGGTCTACAAAGGCCTGGAAACCGTGCGCAGCGACTGGTCGCCCCTGGCCCGGCAATTCCAGCAGGAACTCTATCAGCGCATCTTCCATCGCCAGCCGTATCAAGACTACGTACGCGACTATGTGCGGCGTACCTTGAGCGGTGAACTCGACGACCTGCTGATCTACCGCAAACGCCTGCGCCGCCCACTCGACGACTACGAGCGCAACGTGCCGCCGCATGTGCGCGCCGCACGCCTGGCGGATGAATACAATGACCGTCTGGGGCGCCCGCGCCAGTACCAGCGCGGCGGCTGGATCAGCTATGTGATCACGGTCAACGGCCCGCAGCCGCTGGAAGTGCGCCAGGCGCCGATCGACTACGACCACTACGTCACCCGGCAATTGCAGCCGGTGGCCGATGCGATCCTGCCGTTCGTAAATGATGATTTCGGCACGCTGGTCGGCGGGCAAATGGGCCTGTTTTAAAACGCTTGCCTGCACGTGGGGCGAGCCTGCACTCTTGGCCTCTGACGACACCCTCAGACGGCGCAGCTCCCATGACTCAGATCACCTTGACCGGCAGCACGGTCGAACTCCAGCCCCTGCAACGCGAGCACAAGGCTGCCTTGCTTGAAGCGGCTGCCGACGGCCAATTGTGGAACCTGAAGGTCACCAACGTGCCAGGCCCGGACACCATCGACACCTACCTCGACACGGCCTTGGCCGGCCGCGACGCGGGTAGCATGATCCCCTTCACTCTGGTGCGCGCAGGCACTGGCCAGGTGGTGGGCAGCACGCGGTTCTGGAAGGTCGACCGGGTCAATCGCAAGCTGGAAATCGGCCACACCTGGCTGGCCGAGTCCACGCAAAAAACCGGCATCAACACCGAAGCCAAGCTCCTGTTGCTGACCTACGCTTTTGAAGTGCTCGACTGTGTGCGGGTGCAATTCACCACCGATGAGCTCAACGAAAAATCCCGCGCCGCGATCCTGCGCCTTGGCGCCGTGCAAGAGGGCATTGTGCGCCACGAGCGCATCATGCCCGACGGGCGCAAGCGCAACTCGGTGCGGTTCAGCATCATCGATTCGGAATGGCCGCAGGTGAAGGCCAGCTTGCAAGCCAAGTTGCGGCGCTAAGGAGATACCGCCCATGTACACGCTCTACGGCATCGACGAATCCGGTTCCTGCATGATCGAAATCGCCCTGCAGCGTTGCGCGGTGCCGTGGCGGCGAATCGACGCCAGTTCCTGGGAAGACAGCGAAGGCAGTGATGCCCTGGCCCGCATCAACCCACTCAAACAAATCCCCACGTTGGTGACGCCCGATGGGCAAGTGCTGACCGAAAGCGCCGCGATCCTGATCCACCTGGGCCTGGAATTTCCCGCCTCCGAGCTGCTTGCCGGCAACCGTGCGCAGATCCTGCGCGGGCTGGTATACATCGCCGCCAATTGCTATTCGGCGGTCGGCATCATCGACTACCCGCAACGCTGGCTGGGCCATGTGGATGACGCCGCACAGGCGCAACTGGTCAGCGGCACGCGCCGTTACCTGCACCAGGCCTGGGTGGTGTTCGCCGAGCAGTTTGCCGACCAGTTGTTCGCCCCCGGCAATGTGCCGAACGCCCTGGGCATTATGGCCGCCGCGGTGTCGCGTTGGGACGCGGCACGGGAGGTGTTGAACAACCTCGCGCCAGGCTTTGCCCAAACGCTGGCGCGGGTGGATGCCGACCCGGTGGTGGCGCCAGTGTTTGCACGGCATTGGCCGCAATAGAACGCCTCGTAATGGTTCCGCAATCAGAAGAAACAATGACTGATAACCCCATTTGCGCCCTTGCGTGGCAGGCTTACTGACCTACGCTTCTTAACGAGGTGTAGGAATCATCCTTGAAATTGACTGTCGCAGACATGAAACTCAAGAACCCTGCATGGAATTCAAAGGAGGTGCGCATGCTCATCCGGTCGCTGACCCTGGCTACCTTGATGGCTTTTACGGGGCCGCTGTTGGCCGCGGATGATATCAACCCACTCAAGCAGGACTTGAACAAGTCCCGCCCACTGGTGGTGGTGGAACTTGATTCCGGCAACGAAACATTGGCGACCCTCAAGAAACAGCTGGACGAGCCTGCCAACAAGCAGTCCTTTGAAGAACGCAACATGGTGTTCTACACCGTTAAGTTCGGCAGTATCGGCGCTGAAGGCGAGAAGTTCGCCAAGGATGCCAAGGACAACAAGAAGCTCACGCCGCCGGAGACCAATGCGCTGATTCGTGCCCTCAAGCTGGGCGCTGGCAGTGGCACCAAGGTGATCCTGGTGGGCAAGGACGGCGAGAAGAAACTCGAGAAGACCGTGCCACCGGATACCCTCGACTTGAAGGAGTTTTTCAGCGCCATTGACCAGATGCCCCAGGCTGAAAAAGACCTCGCCGCACCGGCTGAGCCTGAGCCTGCTGCTGCAGCTGCGCCTGCCAAGAATGGTAAACCTGCCAAGCCCGCAAAGGCCGGCAGCAAACCCGCCGCCTCACAACTTGATGATTGAGCAGACATAGTCAATGTGGGAGCTGGCTTGCCTGCGATGGCGGTTTGTTGGTGTGCATATCCATTTCTGCGGTAATGGCTTCTATTGGTTCCGCTCTTACAGCGGGTCACTTTTGGCAAACGCCCCAAAAGTAACCAAAAGGTCTGTGCCCCACCACTCGGCACCTCGCTCTGGCTCGGTGTGCCCTCACTCCGGCTTGAATCCGTGGGCCGCCGCGATGGGCCATCCTTGGCCCAGCGCGGCTAACCCGGCGTCCTGCCGGGTTGCCCACGGATTCAAGCCTGCATTCGGCCATCGTGGTTAACGGGGCGCCTCAGATCAAAATCAAAATCTACAGCACGGCGGCCTGAAAGCCGACCTGAGTGGTTGAAGCAAGAGCCAGATCAAGTGCAAGGCAAAAGCCTGTCTACCTGACCCAACGCGGTCTAAATGTGGGAGCTGGCTTGCCTGCGATGCAGACACCTCGGTGTGTCATGTAAACCAAGTTGATGCCATCGCAGGCAAGCCAGCTCCCACATGGGTTCAGCGTTGTTCCAAAGGTTTTGGCGCCTTACGCACTGGAAACGGAAAGTAGAAAAACCGCAAGAACGCCACCCGCTTGATCATTTCCCCGATCAGCAACGGCACCACCACCGCCACCACCAAACCGATACACGCCGACAGCAACGGATGCAGGCCCACGCGCTCCATCAGGGCAACGGTCTTATGCTGAATCTCTCCATGAAAAATCAACAGAATCAAAGTGGACTGCCCGATATACGTCATCACCCGCGTGATGACCGCCGACGCCATCAGCACCCGCGCCAGTGACCAGCTCGCGTACACACCGATCACCGCCAGCAGGCTGGTCCACAGCCAATGGTCGTAGCGCCGCTGCGCCAGGTCCATGGTGTCGTGGCTGTAGAGAAATACCGCGGCGAACAACACCACCGAAATCACCAGCGTCAGCAGCGAACCCTCATGCCTGCGCAGCCAGTCGCGCAGCAGGTAGCCGTAGATGAAGTAAGTGCTGCTGATCAGGGTTATCTCGAGGCCGAAGGGTAAGCCAGGCAGCGTCCAGGTCTGCCCGCCGACCGTCACCGGTATTTGCCAGAACCACGGCAAAACCCGGATGCCGATCAGCAGTTGCACCACGATCAGCAGGCAACTGACGGGCAGTGACAGCTTCAGGCGCTGGATCAGGCGCAGCATCAGCCAACTGAACAGAATCGCCACCCAGAAGTGCGGCAGAAACCACAGCGCCTGCCAGGGGATGGTGTCCACCGAGGCATACAACACGCCGCCGACATCCGGCAGCAGCGGTTGACCGCGCAGTACATCGCGCACCAGCACGTACACCAGCATGGTGAAGAAAAACGGCTTGAGCAGGCCGTCGGCCTTGCGCACTGCCATCTCCACAAAGGGTTGCTCGGGCTTGAAGAACACCCCGGAGAGGAAAAAGAACAGCGGCAATATGAACGAAGCGATGATCGGATACTGCAACTCCAGGGAGTTGGCCACGAACCAGCTGTGGCCATACACGATCAGCAGGATGCCGATGCCCTTGGCGATATCCATTTGAACCCAACGATGTTTCATCCGACTGCCCCCGACCGATCATTCATGCCTTGCGCCATGGCTTGAGCCACAGCCCCATGCCCAGCAACACCCCGGCGCCGGCCAGGGTGCTTAATCCCAGTTGCAGCCAGATACCTTGAATTGGAAACAGCAACAGCGCCGCCAGGCTCATCACCAGCGCACTGAGCAGCCAGTGCCGCGTCCAGGGCAAAGCATTGAGTAGTGCCTGGTGTTGCATCAGCAGCAGTGCGGTGCAAATCACACCTGCCAGTGCGGCCAAGGGAATACCCGCCAGGCCAAACACAAACGGCAGCACGCCCAGCAGCAGCACATTGACCAGGCTGCCGAGCAGCTCGCAACGCAGCGGCTGGCGCGTATCGCCGGCGGCATAGGCATAACGCGCAAGCAAGGCATTCCAGGCGCCGAACACCAGCGGCACGGCAAACCAAGCCAGCAGCAGCGGCAACGGTGAGTCCGCCGATTGTTTGGGCAGCAGCAGGGCCACCAGGCTCGGCGCTGCCGCCACCAGGCCAACACCGGCCGGCAAAGTCAGCACGCTGGCGGTTTCGAGGCCGCGCTTGAGCAGGGCCAGGCGCTCATCGCCCTGGCGTCGGCTCATCATGCCCAGCAGCACCTGGTTGAGGCTCATCAGCGCAATCAGCGGCAGGTTCATCAGCTTGCGGGCGAGGTTGACCCAAGTCACCGCGCCTTCGCCGAGCAGCGACGCCACCAGCCGTTCGATCAAGGCCAGGCCCTGGCTGGCGCCATTGCTCAGTAACAGCGGCCCGATGCGCTGGCCCAGCTCGCGCAGCGGCGCAAAGGCCAGTCGCCAGCGCCACGGCCGCCAGCCCTGGCGCCAGATCGACGGCAGCAACGCCAGCGGCATCAACAGGCTGCCGGCCAGGCACGCCAAGGCGAGGGAATGCGGTTGCGTGGCCGTGCCCGCCAACGCCAGGTAGGTCACCGGCGGCAGGTTGAACAGCAACGAGCCCAACCCCGCCAGCACAAATCGCTCGCTGGCCTGCAATGGAATACTGAACAGCGCATGCAGCATCAGGCCGGGCACGCACCAGGCGACGATTTGCAGGTTGCTGGCGGCCAGCGCCGTGGCACTGGCCACCAACCCCGGCCCGAGCAATTGCACCAGCCACGGCGCCAGCAACGTCAGCACCAGGCTGGTGACCAGCGCGATCAACATCAAGGCCGGGAACAGCACTGCCAGCCAGTCAAGGCGTTCGCCGTCCTTGCGTGCCAGGTACAGCGGCAATGCGGCGGCGCTCAAGACGCCACCGGCCAACGACATGCGCAACGCCTCGGGCAAAAACAGCGCGATGAGGAAGGCGTCACTGCGTTCTCCGGCGCCCCACGCGGCCACCAGCAGCCATTCGCGGGCGAACCCCAGGCACAGGCCCAGCAAGGTCGCAAGCGTCAGCCAGACGGCAGAGCCGAGCATGGTTAAGGCCGCACGCCGTCAAGCAGTGGCTTGCGGTACACCACGGTCTTGACCTGCGGCAGGCGCGCCGGAAACAGTCGGCGGGCCTCCAACACATTGATGCCGACCATCAGCCAGAACAGCGACACCATCACCACGGCAAAACTGAAGTAGTGGTCAAACAGGCCGCTGACCAGCGCCGCCAGAATCCCGGCCGTGCTGCCCAGCCACAGCGCGTTGTCTTTGGTCAGGCGGATCGGGCCTTTTTCCGGGCGCGCTTCACGCCACCAGCGCACTGTCACGGCAATAAACAACAGCATGCCGACAATGCCGATCTTGTAGACGTAGTTCAGCCACAGGTTGGAGATCCCCAGAAAGTGCGTGCCCGGCACCGGCGGGTCGACCTTGAAGCCGATGCCGAACGGGTAGGCTGCCACCGCCTGGGGGAACATGCGGTATTCGTCGAAACGGATTGCGGTACTGGCGTTATCCGAGGAGAAAATCGTCGCCAGGCGGTCCTGCAACGGCGGGTAAGCCATCACCAGCGCCACGGTCAGCGCCGCACCGATCATCAACAAGCGGCCGGTATACGGCACGCGGCGCGTGGCCATCCAGATCAGCACCAACGCCAGGCTGACCATCGCCCCACGGCTACTGGCCAGCAGCAAGGCGGCGGCCCCCAGGCACGCCACGCCCAGGCCCAGCCCACGCTTCCAGCCCTGTTCGGTCATGCCGAAGCAGAAGGCCAAGGGCAGCAACAGGGCCATGATCCCGCCGATGGCATTCGGGTGCATCCACGGCGAACCCATACGCGAGGACATCGCCTCCAGGCCGAATTTGAGGGTGTCGAAGTTGCCGTAATTGAACAGCGCCAGCACCGGCGCAATGCCGGCGCCCGAGCGCGTGCGCACGAACACCGCAATCGACAGCACCAGCATCGCCAGGGTGCCCAGCAACAGGGCGATCACCAGCGATTCGCGGTGCTTGTGGTCGACCAGCAACTTGGCGGCCAGAAACACCCCCGACAGGTTCAGCAACCAACGCAGCCAGTTCGCCACGCCACTGCTGTCGGCGTGAATGGTGACCTGGCCAACGATAAACGGGAACACGCTGAACAGCATCAGCCACAGCAGCATCTGGTCGGTGGGGCGGCGAGTGAGGCTGGGTGTGGCCGGCACGCGGGCCAGAAAGCTGTGCCACAGCACCGCGCCCCAGGTCAGCGCCAGGATCGCTTCGCTGACCGTACTGCGAATACCCAGGTTGAGCGTGGAGTAAGGCATAAAGGTTGCCATCCCGGCGAACAGCAGCAAGCCCCAGAACGGGAAGCGCAAAATGGTCACCGCAGCGGCCAGGCCGATCACCGCGAGAAACGCCTTGGCCGGTGACAGCATCAAGGCGAGTGCACCGAACAGCAGGCCGAACAGGATGGCGACGAGGCTTGCCAGGGAGAATCTCATTTCAATTCCTCGATCAGTTCGGCCAGGCGTTGGCGATAGGCAAGCGGGTTGTAACGCTGTGCCCATTGCCGACGTTGCGCGGGTGACTCTTCATCCGCCTGATCGCTCAGGCCCAGCATCAATTGCACCAGCGCCGGGCCATCGGTGGGCGAAAAGCGCGGCGCCGACGGCGGGGTGATTTCATCCAGCGAGGTGCCGCTGGCCACCGCCACCGGCGTGCCGACGCTCAGCGCTTCGATCACCGGCAAGCCAAAGCCTTCGGCATAGGACGGCTGCCACAGGCGCGAGGCCTGGCGGTACAAGGCGTGCAGCTCGGCATCCGACACGCCGCTCAGAGCGTGAATCCCCGACAGGCGGCGCTGGGCTTCGGGCAGGTGGTCGAGGCTGCCGACCAATACCAGCTCCGGTACGGCGGGGGAGAGGCTGCGCGCTTGTTGCCAGGCGTCCACCAGAAACGGCACGTTCTTGCGCAGTTCCCGGGTGCCCACCAACAGCCAATAACGCGGCGGCAGCTGGCGCGCGGTGAGGTCCGCCGCCAGTTCGATAAAACCATCGACCTGATTGGGCAGCACGCGCACTTTGCCGGCGGCCTTGGGAAACAACCGCGTGGTTTCATCGGCACTGTACTGCGACGGCGTCCACACCCGGTCGGCGCTGTGTACCGCATAGCTGATCGACAGGCGATCGCTGGTTTTGTAGATCAACGCCTTTAAACGGTTGGCGTGGTAGTTGTTCAACGTGATCTGGAACAGGTCGTGCAGCAATACCACGGTGCGCAAGCCTTTGGGCTTGGGTGGCAGTGGCAGGCCCATGTTGAAGGTGCTGATGTACAGGTCGATCTGTTGTTCACGCAAGGCCCGTGGCAGGAAACCGGCCTCGAACCTCAAACGATTCTGCGGCTGATGCATGGCCGTCTTCGCACAGCCCCAGGCCGGGCAGTGGGCCTGCAAGCGCGTCTCATCGCCCAGCGGCGCCACGGTGAAGCGCTCAAGTTCGATGCCGGGCAAACTGCGCAAGGCGGTTTCAAGCGCATACACCTGGCGGCTGATGCCCGATTGCGGTGAGGTGCCGACGGTGCGGTAATCCAGGCCTACACGCATACGGTTTCCTTTTGATTGAGTGGCGCCAGCAAGCCATACACCTGCTCCAGCTGGCTGGCGGCGACACTCCAGTCATGGGCCCGGCGCACATAGGCGCGGCCGGCTTCACCCATGGGCGCGGCGGCCTCGGGAAATTGCAGCAGGCGCACCACGGCATCCGCCAGGCTGTCGGCACTTTGCCCGCCGAGGTAGTCCAGGCCTTCCACCAAGTCCAGGCCCGACACACCTTGCTCGGTGCTTGCCAGGGGCAACCCGGCGGCCAGCGCTTCGAGCACTTTCAATTTGGAGCCGCCGCCATGGCGCAGCGGCGCCAGGAATACCGAGCAGCTCGATTGCAGGTTCAACAGGTTCGGCACAAACCCTTGCCACTCGATGCGCGGGTCTTTCCAACGCTCGCGCCAGCTGCCAGGCATGCCGAACCCGCACACGCTCATGCGCGCGTCCGGGCAGCGCTCCCAGACTTTGGGCAGGATCTCATCCAGCGCCCACTCGATGGCGTCCACGTTGGGCGCGTACTCATAGTTGCCGAGGAACAACACACGGCGGGTCGACGGGTCGGGATGGGCGGCGGCGAAGTGATCGCAGTCCACGCCATTGACCACCACGGGCACCGGTTTGCCGGCGATTTTGGCCAGCACTTGCGCGTCCGTTTCGGTCACCGCCACCACCTGCGCCGCCTGGCGCATCACCCGGTGTTCCCAGCGGCTGTAGCGCCATTGATCGTAGCGAATGAACGGCAGCGCCCAGCGCGGCAGGCGGTCATAGGTGGCGGCGCCCAACGCCGACTCCACGTTGTGTTCGGTCAGCACGAACGGCTGGGATTTGCGTGCCAGCGCGTCTTCGTAGGGTTGGAACGTGTAGGTGTGCTCGATCTGCACCACGTCCCAATGCTCGTTAAGCAGTTGCTCGAAGGTGTCCTGCAAGCCCGCCGACAGGCCATTCACACTCGCCAGCAGCGGGTAGGGCGCCAACAGCCCGGCCACCAGGGTCTTGAGGCTACGCAGCGGGCGGCGCGGCAGGATGATCACTTGCTCGAGGAAGGCTTCCAGCACCTGGCGGTCGGTCAGCGACACCGGGTGCTTGTCATGCAGCAGCAGGGTGATCCGATGCCCGCGCGCGGCCAGGCTGCGCAGCAGGTGGAACTGGCGGGTCTTGCCGCCGCTGGTGGCGGGCCAGGGTGAGTAGGGCAGGATCCATAAAATGCGCATGGCAGGCCTCAATCCCATAACAGAATTTGCAGGTTTGACTTGACCGGTACGGTCAGGCCGTCGGTGCCACTCAGCGGGGTTTGCGTGCCGCGCAGCGGGTCGTACAGGGTCGCGCCGGCCAGGCCGGGCAAGTGCGCGTTGCCGCCCTGGGCCGACCAGAAATACCAGAGTTTGTGGCCGTCGGCGCGGGTCCAGCCGATGCTGAACAAGCCGTCCGGCAATTGGTCGGCGGTGGGCGGGTCGCCGGGTGTGAGTTGCGGGCCGCTGACGTCGAGGAAGTTCTTCAAGGCGGTGTAGACCGGCTTGGGGTTGGCATCGATGTCGAGCAAGCCGTAAGACTGGTCGCGCACGCTGGCGCGCTGGTCGAGGTCGCTCAAGGTGAACAGGAAGATTTTGTCGAAATCCATCGCGCTCATGAGTGCCACGCGGCGTACTACATAATCAGCCTGGCCCTGCAAGGTAATCAAGTCCTGGGCGTCTTTGGGGCCGGGGTAGGTCGACCAGCCCCACTCGGTGCTCCACAGGGTGTGCACGCCAGCGGCGCGCAGGGACTGGTTGAGCGCCGTGGTCTTGGCGATAAAGTCCAGGTTAGACGGGTCGTTGCCTTCGGGCAGCTGCGTGTAAGGGTGATAGGAAATCACCGTGTTCAAACGGGCCACACCCAATGCGCCAAGGGCCGAGAGCATAGTCTGGCCGTTGGGCATTTCGCTGAAGAATGCCATGCCGGCGGCCACCACCGGTTTGTTGGCATTCACTGCGCGCAAGGCGGCGGCGCTGACGGTGAGCAAGTTGGCATAGCCGGCCGGGTCGGCCGTCGGGCGCCAGAAGCCGAGCAGGTTGGGTTCGTTCCAGACTTGCCAGGCATCGACGCTGGGGTAGCGTTGCGACAACAGCGCCATGCGGTTGGCGAACACATTCGGGTCCTTGGGCGGGTACTGGTCCTGATACGGCGCACCGACCGGCGCGGTGGTGGCGAAAGGCGCCGAGCCCACCAGGTAGAACACCGATTTGAGCTGGTTGGTTTGCAGGTTGGCGACCAACTGATCCAGGGTCGCGACCTGATACTGGCCCTCAGCGGGCTCCAGTTGGTCCCAATGCAGATCCAGGCGCACCCATTGCAGGCCCAGGGCCTTGAGACGGTTGATTTGCAGCTGATACAGCGTCGGGCTGAACCACAGGAACTGCGCGTTAACCCCCAGAAAGTCCTTCCACACCACCACCTTGTTGCCCTTGAGCACATGGTTTTCGGCGTCGGCCTGGCGCCCCCACATAAAGACGCTGAGGCCGATTGCCGCGACCACGGCCAGGGTGGCTAACCACGTGCGTTTAGCTGCCATAAGGTGCTCCTGCAATGGCCTGTTCAAAGAGCTGCTTGAACTTCTGCGCGGTCAATGGCCACAGGCGCTCGCGGCCGATTTCACCGGCGCGGTCGGCCCAGTCGCGGGCCAGGGTCGGTGTGCGCGCCAGGCGCAGCAGCTGTGCACTCAAGGCCGCCACATCACCTTGGGGATAAATCGCGCCATTGCCGCTGGCGACTTCTTCGGCAAACGCGCGGGCATCCGAAGTGATCGCCCCGCGCCCACACGCCGCGGCCCAGGACAGCGCGCCACTGGTGCCACGCTGGCGCCCCAGCAGGCCGAGTTTTTTCGATTCGCGGTACGGCAGCACCATCACATGGTGCGCCTGGATCGTCTGCGCAATCTCGCCCGCCGGCAGGTTCAGCCGCCAGTCGATGGCACCCGCCAGGCCGAGGTCGGCGATCTGGCCGTTCAACTGCTCCAGGTAATTGCCGCCTGCGCCAAACGCCATTTCGGCGGCCGTGCCACCGGCCAGGGTCAGGCGCACACGGTCACGCAATTCGGGGGCTTGCTTGAAGACATCGGCCAACGCCTGCAACAGGTCTTCAATGCCTTTGCCACGGTAGATAAAGCCGAAATACAGCAGGTGCAAGGTGTCCAGCGACGGCAACGGTGCCGGCGCAATCGCCAGGTTGGCGTGGTTGATCACCGCCACCTTGCCGGCCGGCAGTTGCATGCGTTGGGACAAACAATCGGCGCCCAGGCGGGTGAGGGTAATCAGCCGCGTCAGGCCCTGGGCGACCTGGCGTTCTTCACCCAAGGTCAGCGGGTCGGCCAGCACCACGGCCGCTTGTGGCAATGGGCTGGGCAGACGCTCCAGCAGGTTCAGTGGAAAGGGCAGGTGCTCCCGCCGCCAGACCATGCGTTCGGGGTCGTGCACGGTGGCGGTCAGCGGCAGCGTGGGATGAGCCTTGCGCAACTCGCGCAGGGCCAGGAACTCCCCCAACCGCCCGCCGCCCAGCTCGGCGTGGACCAGGTCCACGCGTTGCCAGTCGAAACCGGCGATCGCCTGCCGGATCGCGGCGCTGCTGCCT
This sequence comes from Pseudomonas sp. W3I7, assembly GCF_030816095.1. NCBI lineage: Bacteria > Pseudomonadati > Pseudomonadota > Gammaproteobacteria > Pseudomonadales > Pseudomonadaceae > Pseudomonas > Pseudomonas sp. W3I7. The sequence continues at coordinate 4,081,809 of NZ_JAUSXP010000001.1, read as the reverse complement.
TCCACGCCGCTCAACGGTGTCGCCACCGTCACGCCCAACTGCTCCAAGGCCGTCTTGAAATGGTTCGCGTAATCGGCGATCCCGTTTTTTTCCGGTGGCAAAGGCGCGAGCAGGGCGATGCGCATCAGAACGCTCCCCGGTATTTGGCGATGGTTTTGAGCACCTTGGCCGGCACTTCGAATTTACGCCGGTTGATGATGATGCCATCCACCTTGCCGAACGCGGTGTTAAGAATCGACAGCGCGTGTTCCACCACCGGCACCGTGCTTTTCTGCGCTTCCACCACCAAAGCGATCAGGTCGGCGCGACGCAGGTTGATAAAGGCATCGCGGTTATCCAGCAGCGCCGAGGCATCCAGCAGGACCAGCTCGCCGGGCGCCGCCGGTTGCGCGCCGCCGACCCGCACGTTGATGCCGTTCTCTTGCAGCAACTGGCGCAGTTGTTCGACCACAAAGGTCACGCCTTCGCCATGGCGTGCCGAGGTCAGCCCCAACGTCATGCCGCGCTCGGCAATGCGCTCCAACTGCAGCAGCCCATACAGGCGGTAAATGCTCGCATTGAATGCGTTGGTACCTTGCGCGGTGCTGGTGTCCAGCTCCGGCAGGGTGGTCCACAGCGGAAGGCCGAATTTGCGCTCCACCAAGCCGCCATCGTGAATGCGCTGGTCGAGCAGGTAGCACAGGTAGATCACCAGCAGGCCGACGACGATCGAGAACGGAATCGCCAACAGCAGCATCAGCAGGGTTTTCGGGAAGATCCGGCCTGGGTTCAGGGTGGCTTCTTCGATCACTGCAATGTTGCTGATCTGGCTCTTGTCCAGCTCACGGTCGATGCGCGATTTTTCCAGGTTGTCCACATACAGCGCGTAGTTGCGCTCGGTGGCGCTCAGCTCGCGGGAAAGGCGGGTCAGCTCCGGTTCAATCTCCAGCGCCTCCTTGCGTTGCGCTTCAAGGTTGACCAGTTGTTTCTGTTGTTGAACCAGCTGGGTGCGCAGCGCCAGGTTATTGCTCGACTCATCCAGCAGCACGCGCTGCAAGTGAATTTCGAGGGTGTTCGGCGCGCGGTTTTCCGAGCTTTGCACCGTGTTGCTTTCACCGGCCACCTGCGCCTGCATCGCCCGAATCGACGCGTCCAGGGCTTTGACCGGCGGCGCGTTATCGGTGTAGGTGCGCATCATGTCGGCCTTTTCCAGCAGCTTCTGGTTGAGCAGGCGACGCAAATCCTGTTGCTGCGGGTTCAGTGCGATCTGGCGCACCGTGGTGACTTCCTTGGGCTGGCCCTTGAGCTGGTTGCGGGTGCTCTGGATCGCGCTGTCGGAAGAAGCGATCAGACGCGTGGTGTTGAAGGTCTCGCCACGCAGCACATTGATGCGCTCGGACAAGTCTTCCAGGCGGTCGGTGATGCTCGCCGCGCCGATCTCGTTCAAGTGCTTGAGGATCTGCTCCTTGTAGCTTTTGATCTCGGTGGCGCTGGTGTTCACCTGGCCTTCATAGAAGGCATACAGGCTCTTGCGGCCCAGTGCCTGGGTGCGTTCGGCGATGTAGGTCTCGACCCAATCCTTGACCACCTGTTGGGCGATTTGCGGGTCACCCCAGCGAAAGCTGATATCCATCACCGTGGAACCCACGGCGTGGCTGACCTCGAAGTTTTTCTCAAGGCTGGCGGCCAGGCGCTCCACGGGGGTGGTTTTTTCCAGGATGCCGACAGTCTCCAGTACCACGCGAATCCCGTCGAATACCGCGCCCACACCTTCCTTGACGTAGTACTTGGTGCGCTTCCAGAAGCCTTCCGGCGGTGGTGCGTTGGCGATCACTTCCAGGTAATGCTCGGCCACTGTGCGCACAATCGGCCGCCCGGTCAGCAGGCGCTCTTCGTCGACAATCGGGTCGCGCTGGGTGCTGGGCATCACGATGGCCTGGCGGTTGCTGATCTCGATCGGCAAGGTCGAATCACGCCCCGGCTTGACCAGCAGGCGCGCGGTGGATTCGTACTTGGCCGGCAGCAAAAAGGCCCCCAGCAAGATGATCACCAGCGCCGCGATCGCCGCCAGTTTGAACTCGTGCCGAAAGATGAAGAACAGGCGCAGAAGATCACGAAAAGAACGGATCTCGATCATGGGATGTCGCTCCTTCAGTTATTGCCGCCGCTGGTTCGGGTGTAGTTGTAGCCAACCCCGATCGACTTGGTGAACGGGATCAGTTGGTTCAAGTAGGTATCCACCCCTTGGATGCGCTCGCCGACGTTGGATTTGGGCACGAACACCACATCGCCGCGTTGCAGGTGCACCGGTTTACGCCCGTTGGGGCCGGGCTTGAGGTATTGGCTGAAATCCAGGAAGTAGGCGTGATAAGCACCCTGGGCATCTTCGCGCAGCAGCGCGACCATGCTCGCGTTGCCCGATGGGTTGACCCCACCGGCACCGACGATGGCTTGTTCCAGGGTGTTGGCCGTGCCCAGCTGCACGGCGGTGGGGTTATTCACCGCGCCGCCGACGATCACCGAGTTGCCCGGTGCCTGGTTGATATTCACTGTCACCCGCGGTTCGCGATACACCGGCGCGAGCTTGTTGCTCAGTTCGGTGGCCAGCTCCGAGGGCTGGCGCCCGGCGACCTGGATCGGCCCTAGGAACGGGTAGTTGATCTTGCCGTCGGTCTGCACCGTGTACAGCGTCAGCTCATAAATGGTGCTGACGTTGAACGCCGACAGCGTCGGCATTTCCCCGGCATCCCGCACGATGCGCAACTGGTCGCCGATGCGGATGCGCTCCACCGCCGGTGGCAGCTGCGCAAGCTGGTCGAGGGCGCGTTTGCCGTCTTCAACGGTCTGGTTATCCGGCGGGACGATGCGTGCGGGCGTATTGCAGGCGGCCAACGCCATCATGGCCAGGACGAGCAAGGTTCGTTTCATCAAGGGGGACTTCCTGTAGGTCATGATGCTCACCTCCAATAACCGGGGAACATGCTGATGCGCCGCTTGAGGGCGAGGGGGAGCCGACGTTCCAGATGGCCCAGCCGGTAGCCGAGCAACTTGAACGCGCTGCGCACCAGTACTTCGGGCACGCGGTGCAATGCACCGGCTGCGCGCAATGCCGCGAGCTCAGCCAGTACATAGCGTTTACCTTCACCGCCGGCATCGCCGAACGCCTGGCGAATCCACGGCTCGCGACCGTAGAACACGCCAATGTCGAAGTAGCGGTGGAACTCATCCATGAGTCGGTAATCGTGGGAGTGGTACACCCGCGCCGTGGCGGCGTAACGCACGGTGTAGCCTTCGAGCAGCAGGCGTGCGGCGACGTAGGCGTCTTCGCTGCCGATGACATCGGCGGGGAAGCCGCCGACGGCCTGCAAGGCGCTGCGTCGGTACACGCAAAACGAGTCGGAGCTGAAGCAGGTTTTGATCCCGAGCGTGGGCGCGTCGGCCATGCGCTTGGTGCGGCTTTGGTCCGGGTAATTGAAGTGCCGCGACTGCGCGCCCAGTACGCCGGCGCCGGGGTGTGGCAACTGGCGCCCGTAGGCCACGCCGGTGAGCGGGTCTTGCTGCAGTTCATCGAGCAGGTTGGCGAAGGTCTCGGCATCGGCGGGGATCGCGTCCTGGGTCATCACGATCAGTGCGTCACCGCTCACTTGCTCACTGGCCCAGCGGCGTGTGCCGCCGTGGTTGAAATCACGCGCGTCGATCACCTCGACCCGGGCGCCGAACTCGCGAAAGCGCGCCACGGTGTCATCGCTGGAGGCGCTGTCGACCACCAGCATCTCGTCCGGTTGCAGCGTCTGCATGTGCAGCGCAGGCAGCAGTCGCGCCAGGTGGCTGGACGCGTTGCGGGTCGGGATGATCAACGAGGTGCGCATATCACTTCTTCACTTCTGCCGGTGCACGCCCATAGATGTCGTCAAAGCGCACGATGTCGTCCTCGCCCAGGTACTCGCCGCTTTGCACTTCGATCATCACCAGGTCGATGATGCCGGGGTTGGTCAGGCGGTGCTTGTGCCCGGCCGGGATGTAAGTGGACTCGTTGGCATTGATCAAAAACTCACGCTCGCCATTGGTGATCTGCGCGGCACCACTGACCACCACCCAGTGCTCGCTGCGGTGATGGTGCATCTGCAACGACAGCGAAGCCTGGGGCTTGACCACGATGCGCTTGATCTTGAAGCGGCTGCTTTCCTCCAGCACCGTGTAGGTGCCCCACGGCCGGGTGACGGTGCGGTGCAAGCTGAACGCCGGGTGGTTCTGGCGCTTGAGTTCGGCGACGATGTAGCGCACATCCTGGCTGCGGTTGGCGTCGGCGATCAGCAACGCATCGGGGGTGTCGACGATGATCAGGTCGCGCACGCCGACGGCGCCGAGTACGCGCTTGGGCGAGTCGATGTAGCAGTTGTGCACGTCATGCAAAATCGCTTCGCCATTGACCTGGTTGCCATGCGCATCGCTGGGCGTGAGCTGGCGCAGCGCTTCCCAGGAACCGATGTCGCTCCAGCCGATATCGCAGGGCACCACGGCGACTTGCTTGGACTTCTCCATCAAGGCCACGTCGATGGAAATGTCCGGCGCGCTGGCGAACGCATCCGCATCGAGTTCGCGCTGGCGTGAGGTTTTGTTTTGCAGGCCATGGCTGTGTTCCAAAGCGGCTCTGGCAGCGGTCAGCACCTCGGGGGCATGGGCGGCGAGTTCGTCCACCAGGGTGCCGGCCTTGAAGCAGAACATGCCGGCGTTCCACAGGTGCTTGCCACCGTCGAGGTAGGCTTGCGCGGTGGCCAGGTCGGGTTTCTCGACAAAGCGTTTGACGCGGTTGCCGGTGCCCAGCGCATCACCTTTTTCGATATAGCCAAAACCGGTTTCGGGGTGATCGGGCTGGATGCCGAAGGTCACCAGGTAGCCGGCTTCAGCCAGGTCGCGCGCCTGGGCCACCGCCTCGGCAAACGCGACTTCATTGAGGATCAGATGGTCGGCGGGCATCACCAGCAGCTGTGCGCTGTCACCGAAATGCTCCTGCACATGCAAGGCCGCCACGGCGATGGCCGCAGCGGTGTTGCGCCCGAAGGGTTCGAGCAGCAGATCCAGGGGCAAGTGGGCCTTGTTGACCCCACGGTAGTCATCCAGGGTACGAAACAGCAGGTCGCGGTTGGTCACCGTGAGCACGCTTTCCACGCCGGGCAACTTGGCTGCGCGCTGGAAAGTCTTTTGCAACAGGCTCTGGCCGTCACGCATGCGCATGAAGGGCTTGGGCATGTTCTGCCGCGAGACCGGCCACAGCCGCGTGCCCGAACCACCGGAAATGATGCAGGGAATTAATCCGTTGAGGGTGTTCATCAATAGACTTCCTTGGTGGAGAGGACGGCCGGGACCGTCATGAAGACGATGTACAAGTCAAACCACACCGACCACTTGGAGATGTACTCCAGGTCGTACTCGACACGTTTCTGGATTTTGAACAGGGTATCGGTCTCGCCCCGATAGCCGTTGATTTGCGCCCAGCCGGTGATGCCTGGCTTGACGCGATGGCGCGAACTGTACTCGCTCACCGCCACTTCGAAGGGGATGCCTGCGGCTTTGGTGGCCGTGGCATGCGGGCGCGGGCCGACCATGGACATATTGCCCAGCAGCACATTGAACAGCTGCGGCAGCTCATCGATGCTGGTTTTGCGAATGATGCGGCCCACGCGGGTAATGCGCGGGTCTTTGCGGGTGGTCTGCTGTTCGGCGGTGAAGTCGCTCTGGTCGGTGAACATCGAGCGGAACTTGAACACGCGAATTTCGTTGTCGTTGTAGCCATAGCGGTTCTGGCGAAACAGCACCGGGCCCTTGGAGTCGAGCTTGATGGCGATGGCTGTGAGCAGCATCACCGGCGACAACGCCACCAGGGCCAGGCTGGCCAGCAGTAAATCTTCACAGCGCTTGATAAACGGCGACCAGCCGCGCAATGGCAACTGCGAGGTATTGAACATCAGGATGCCGCCCACGTCGGTGATGCGGCTGTGGCCGTAGCGCAGGGCGGCCATGTCGGGCACCAGCATCACGTTCACCGACATCTGCCGCAGGCGGTTGACCAGCCCGTGGATACGCTGCTCGGCGGCCCATGGCAGGCAGATCATCACCTGGTTGACCTGCTCGGCGCGGATCAGTTTTTCCAGGTCACGGGTGTTGCCCAGCAAGGGCAGGTTGCTCAATTCCTTGGGAATGCGCTCGGTGCGGTCGTCAATGAAGCCGATCAGGCCGGAGCGGATATCGCCATTGCGTTGCAAGTGGTCGGCAATATGTACGGCGGTGTCGGTAAAGCCCAGGATCACCGTACGTTGCAGGTACTTGCCCTTGCGCATCAGGTTGCGATACAGGCGCAGCATCACCAGGCGTTCTACGCAAAACAAACCCAGGCTGGCGATGTACCAGACCACCAGGTTGCGCGGGGTCAATTGCGGGAAAAACTGCAGGATCTGGTACATGAACAGCAAGATGCAGAACGCCGCGGACCAGGCGACGATACTGGTGCGCAGGCGCAGGCGATTGCTGAACAGCTCTTCGGAGTAAATCCCCAGGGCCTGAAACAGAATAATGCTCAGGACTGCGAAAAACAGCAGCAGACCGAGAAAGTGGGAGCGCATCTCTGGTTCCAGCGGGTCAAGGAACAACACCAGCACCAGCGGCGGCAAAATCGCAGTCAGGCCATGTACCAACTTGACGAAAACAACAAAAAATTCAACAAATCCAGCACGGGTCAGAAACAGGCTATCGACTGACGACTTTTCTCGCATAAAACATCCCTCATTGCACTCCAGACTCTCTGTTCGGCTACTTCACCCTGCTTGATAAGAGGGCAAATCGAACGACGGCTATGCTGGGTAAAACGCAACTATTTCATCCACGTGCAACCTTCCAAATGGAGGAAATTGGCAGGGGCAGTGACTAAAGGAGTGTTCCTTTTATTGGCTTGATCAGAAAATTGACTGTGGAGCGAAGGTGGTATTCCAGACACGTTGAGAGGTGTTTTTATGTGTCATGTTCTTGACCTTCCTTGTTCATGCACTCGGTCTTGGGGTGTGATTTTGAGTGTAGGAACAAATATGGGAATTTTCCTGCTAGATGAGTAAACCTTTTTCGAAGGGACGTAGGAAAAGGGGACAAAGAGAGGTCGGCAGAGCGCCCTCGGCGCCCTGCCTGCGGGGTGGGAAGGGGTTAGAAGTTGCCTTTCAAACTCACAGTGAAATTGCGCGGTTCGCCGTAAAAATTACCCCAGGCGGCAGTGCCGACGGTCTGGTAATAGTGTTTGTCGAACAGGTTGTTGCCATTGAGCGCCACGGTCCAGGTGTCATCCACCCGGTAGGCCAGCCGCGCACTCCACAGGGCGTAGCCGGGCTGTTCGAGCTTGATGCCCTGCACGCGATAGTTGCTGCTCTGGGCGTTGACCCCAGTGCCCACGCTCCATTTCGACAGCGCGCCGTCGAGTTGGTAGTCGCCCCACATCCGCAGCATGTGCCGTGGCACATAGCTGTTGCCAATGCCACCTTCGATGGCACTGTCGATGTTTTTCAGGGATTTGGTCTGGGTATAGGTGTAGCCGCCTGACACCTGCAAGCGCTCCAGCAGTTCGCCGCTGACTTCGGCCTCGACACCCTGGGCGCGGGTCTTGCCGCTGTCGGAGTAGCAATAGCCATCGGAGGAGGTCGGGCACAAGCTGAGGTAGTCGGTTTCGGCGGCGTTTTTCTGCACCGCACGGAACAGCGCGAGGGAGCTATTGAGGCGCCCGTCGAACCATTCGCCCTTGATGCCCAGTTCATAGTTTTCGCCGATCAGCGGCTTGAGGGCCGCGCCATCCACTGTGGCGTACGAGCTTTGCGGCTGGAAGATATCGGCGTAGCTGGCGTACACCGACAGGTGTTCGTCGAGGTCGTAGATCAGCGCGGCAAACGGCGTGACCTCGCCGGTTTCTTTGGTGCGTGCATCCTGCACGGCCCATTCGCCCCAGGCCAGGTTATTGGACTGACGGCGGTTCTGGTACCAGCTTACCCGGCTACCGACGATAAACATCAACGGCTCGGCCAGGCGCAGGCGCAAGGTGGCATAGGTGCCGTACTGGGTGGCGGTTTCCTTGACCGTGCCGCCTCGGTACATATTCGGCCAGAAGGTGTCGTTGGCCGGCTCCGGGAAGTGGTGGTCGGGCTGGTAGATGCTCTGGCGCGTCGGCAGGCTCCGGATCGCGTAGACGTCGTCCTGGGTGCCACGGCTGCCGTTGGCGCCGATGATCAGTTCATGCTCCAGGCCGAAGGCTTCGAACTTGCCGTCCAGGTAGGCGTCGAGGCCGAAGTCCTTGTGATCGTAGTCCATCAGCGCGGCGTAGGAATTGGCAGTGGGTGCGGGGTCACCATAGGCGATGGTGCCTTCGCTGGCGGCGTACTTGGTGTCTTGCAGGTTGCGGCTATGCACGGCCGCGACCTTGAGTTGCCAGTCGTCGTTGAAGTGGTGGGTGAGGTCGGCGAAGAAGGTGGCGCGCTGGCTTTGCCAGTCGTTCCAGGATTGGCCAAGGCAGGTGGAACGGCTCAGTTTGGCGCTCTTGCCATCCTTGTAGCGCGGCACACCGCCCCAGCACGGGCTGGCGTCGATGTCTTCGTAGCTGGCGCCCAGCCCCAGGGTGGTGTCGGGGTTGAGGTCGACATCCAGCGCGGCGTAGAAGGCCTGGTCCTTGCGTTTGGAGACGTCCATGTAGGAGCCGCGATCCTGCTGGCTGAACGCCGCGCGGCCGCGCACGGTGCCGCTGTCATTCAGGGGGCCGCCGGTGTCGACGTCGGCGCGGTAGTTGTCCCAGGTGCCGGCGGCCAGCGACAGGCTGGAGGTCGGCTTGGCCTGGGGGCGTTTACGCACAAAGTTGACCGCACCACTGGCGGTGCCGGCACCCTTGAGCATGCCGGCTGCGCCCTTGAGCACCTCCACGCGGTCGTAGATCGCCATGTTGGCGCTGAAGCTGTCGGCCTGTACATAGTCTTTGCCCATGTCCAACGGTACCCCGTCGTACTGGTACTGGCCGAGCATCTTGAAGCCGCGGGAATAGAAGTATTTACCGCCCATGGGCGATGCGTAGGCGGTGATCCCCGGGGTGCGTTCCATCACCTCTTCGATGGTGGTGAGGTTCTGGTCATCCATTAGTTGGCGGGTCATCACACTGACCGATTGCGGGGTTTCACGCAGGCTGTGTTGGCCTTTACCGATGGTGACCGCGCCTGTGGTGTAGGAACCGGTGCCGTCGGTGGTAGCACCCAGACGCTCGCCCGTTACCGTGGTGGCACCGAGGTTCAGCGCGCCGCTATCGGCCATGTAGGGCAATAGCAGCCAGGTGCTAGCGCCTTGACGTTGTGCCTGTAAGCCCTGGCCACGCAAGAGTTCGCTCAAGGCTTGCTCGCGCTCAAAGCGCCCGTTCAAGCCGGGGCTCGATTTGTTGGCAACGCTGGTGGCGTCGTAGGACAGACTGATGCCGGCCTGGCGGGCGAACTGGTCCAGCGCGTGGGTCAGCGGGCCAGGGGCAATGCCCCAATCGCGTGCCAGGGTGTCGTTGGCGAGTGTTTCGGCCATCACGGCCAGCGGCAGGGCGCCGCCGCTCAGGCAGGCGCCCAGCAGGGCGGCCTGCAACGCGCGCTTGAGGGGGGAACTATGGGAAGGGAACGCTTGCATGACCGCGGGATGCTCCTTTAAGGAAGTGAACAGAACCGGCCTGTTGATCGGCCTTTCCTTACAGGTCGAGCGGCAATGAGAAATAACCTCATTTATTTTTGAAGCCTTAAACGCGGGGCGTGACCGTGACCCAATAACGGCTGCGATAGGTGACGTTCACCGCCAACGACTGCGCCACCAGGTTGAGCACCTGGTCGGTGTCATCCAACTGGTAAGTGCCCGACACGCGCAACCCGGCCACGGCCTCGCTGCAACGCAGCAAACCGTTGCGGTAGCGGCTCAGTTCGGCGAGGAAGTCATCAAGGCGCATGTTGTGGGCGCTGATCACGCCGTCACTCCAGGCCCAGGGGTCCAGGCCGTTAGCGATGGGAGGGCGCAGATGGGTGTGGTTGAACAGTACCTGCTCGCCGGGGTTGAGCAGTTGGCGGGCGCTGCTGTCGTACAGGCCGGCAAACACCGCCACGCTGCCCTGTTGGACGGCGAGCAACGTGCCTTGGCCTTCTTCGCGCACCATAAAGCGCGTGCCGACGGCGCGCAGGTAGCCGTCTCGGGTTTGCACCCAGAAAGGTCGACTGTCGACGCCGGTGTGGATCAGCATTTCGCCCTGGCGCAGGTGTACCCGGCGCTGTTTGGTACTGAGCGAAACGTCGATCGCACTGGCGCTATTGAGCTGGATCTGGCTGCCATCGTCGAGCGTCACCCAGCGTCGCTCGCCGGTGGCGGTGCGATAGTCAGCCATCAACTCGGGCAGGGGCGTGTAGTCGCGCCCAAGCCAGGCGAGGCCGGCGGCGCCGGCAAACAGGCCCAGCACCTTTAAGGTGTCACGGCGGCTGATGCGTTGGCGTGCGCTGTTGAGGGCATCGCGCCCGGCACCGGCGGGCACGTGGCTGAACTCATCGTTCATGGTTGCCACCTGTTGCCACACCCGTTGGTGTTCGGGGCTGCTTTGCAGCCACTGTTCGAACGCGGCGGTGCTGACGTCATCGGCGACGTTAAAACGCAGCCGGATCATCCACTGGATGGCCTGGTCGACCAGGCGCGGGTCAACGTTCGGCATAACGTAGCCGGTAGCAGGCATGCAGGGCTTTGGACAGGTCGCGCTCAACGGTGGCCTTGGACACACCCAGACGCAGGGCGATTTGTGCGCAGGTCAAGCCGTCCAGTTGCGCCAGCAGAAACGCTTCGCGCACCCGTGGCTTGAGCTGGTCGAGCAGGCGGTCGATGCGCTCCAGGCTGTCGAGGATCAGCAGGCGGGTTTCTTCCGACGGCACATCCACTTGCGGGAAGTGCGCCAGGCTTTCAAGGTAGGCGCGCTCCAACTCGCGGCGCCGGTACTGGTCGATCATCAGGCTGCGCGCAATGCTGCTCAGGTAGGCGCGCGGTTGTTGCAAGGTCTGATGTTTGCGCGCGTTAAGCAGGCGCACAAAGGTTTCCTGCGCCAGGTCCGCGGCACGTTCACGACAGCCTGTGCGCCGGCTCAACCAGCCGCGCAACCAGGACGAGTGGGCATGGTAGAGCTGGCCGATGGCGGCAGAGTCCAGAGGATGGTCGCTCAACAGGGGCATCCTGATGCAGGGTCTTATTGATAATGTTTCGCATTCTAATCGTTGGTTGTGGCAATGGGCAATCACCCGGCGTGAGTGTTGGCGAAGAATGTATCCAGCACAATTTTTTGTGACCCCAAGGCGCGCCGTTTAATCTGGGGACTTTCTCTGGTGGATGGCCTGAGCATGATCGACCTTGCAACCCTCGCGGTTTTTTCCGGCGCTGTTTTGCTGTTGCTGCTGTCACCGGGGCCGAATATGGCATTTGTCATCAGCCATGGCGTGAGTTATGGCTGGCGCGCAGGGGTGGCGTCGAGCCTGGGGATCTGCGTGGCGGACGTGTTGCTGACCGCCTTGACGGCCAGCGGGGTCACCGCCTTGGCCGCCAGTTGGCCGCCGGCGTTTGATTTGATTCGTTACGCCGGGGTGATCTACCTGTTGTGGCTGGTGTTCAAGACCTTGCAAAAAGGCACCGGCCTGGACATGACCCAGGTCCGTCGCGTGCGTTTGCGGCATGTGTTTGTGCAGGCCATGCTCAACAGTTTGCTCAACCCTAAGGCGTTGTTGTTTTTTATGGTGTTCCTGCCCCAATTCGTCAGGCCCGAGGCCGGCTCCATCGCCATTCAACTTTGGGTGCTGGGCGGCGTTCTGACCCTGATCGCCGGGGTTTTTCATGCCTTGCTGGGCATTTTTGGCGAGGCGATCAGCCGAATGTTTGCGGGCAGTCGCCACAGCGCCAGGCTACAGAAATGGGGCCTGGCGACCGTGCTGATGCTATTGGCCGCGCGGTTGGCACTGATGTCCCGGCCAGCCTGACCCACCGCTTTCGCAGCCTCGCTAAAGCTCGACAGCTCCCACAGGGGATCGGCTTTGTTGCTGAGGTCTCGATTAGCAGGGCCATCGCGGCAAGCGCAAACCCCGCCAGCGCAGCCGTTCAACTGTGGGAGCTGTCGAGCCCCAGCGAGGCTGCGAAGGCGGCGGCACTGGCGGAGTATAAGTTGCCTGACCCACCGCTTTCGCAGCCTCGCTAAAGCTCGACAGCTCCCACAGGGGATCGGCTGTGTTGCTGAGGTCTCGATTAGCAGGGCCATCGCGGCAAGCGCAAACCCTGCCAGCGCAGCCGTTCAACTGTGGGAGCTGTCGAGATCCAGCGAGGCTGCGAAGGCGGCGGCACTGGGGAAACATAAGCTGCCTGATCCACCGCCTTCGCAGCCTCGCTAAAGCTCGACAGCTCCCACAGGGGATCGGCTGTGTTGCTGAGGTCTCGATTAGCAGGGCCATCGCGGCATACACAAATCCCCCAGCGACAAAGATCCAATGTGGGAGCTGTCGAGCCCCAGCGAGGCTGCGAAGGCGGCGGCACTGGCGAAATATAAGCTGCCTGACCCACCGCTTTCGCAGCCTCGCTAAAGCTCGACAGCTCCCACAGGGGATCGGCTTTGTTAGTCAGGTCTCGGTTCGCAGGGCCATTGCGGCAAGCGCAAATCCCGCCAGCGCAGCCGTTCAACTGTGGGAGCTGTCGAGCCCCAGCGAGGCTGCGAAGGCGGCGGCACTGGCGACACACAAGCTGCCTGACCCACCGGCATAACCGACCTGCAGCCGCAGAGTTTTGCTGCAGTCGTGGCGTCAGCCCAACCGCGCGGCCGCACGCGCCACAATTTCACCGCGCACCCGACGTGATTCCGTCGTGCGCTTGTTGGCTTCCTCCAGCACATGTTTGGGCGCGGTGTCCGGGCTGCCCGCTTCAAACGGTGGTGCCGGCGCGTATTCGATCTGCAACTGCACCAGTTGTGCGGCGGCTTCGCTGTACAGCTCGGCGGCCAGGGTCAGCGCAAAGTCGATCCCCGCAGTAATCCCGCCACCGCTGAACAGGTTGCCATCACGCACCACGCGCGCCTGTACCGGGATGGCGCCCAGTGGGGCGAGGAGGTCGTGGTAGGCCCAGTGGGTGGTGGCTTTGCGGCCGCGCAGCAAACCGGCCGCGCCGAGCACCAGTGAGCCGGTGCATACCGAGGTCACGTAGCGGGCGGTCTGTGCCTGGGCTTTGAGGAAGTCGAGTGTTTGCGGGTCTTCCATCAAGGCGCCGACGCCGGAACCGCCGGGCACGCATATCACATCCAGGCGCGGGCAGTCGGCATACGTCATGGTCGGAGTGAACACCAAACCGGTGCTGGAAGTGACCGGTGCCAGGTCTTTCCACACCAGGTGCAGCGTCACATCCGGCAGCGAACCCAGCACGTCATAGGGGCCAGTAAGGTCCAGTTGCTGGATGCCGGGAAACAACAAAAAGCCGATCTGCAAGGTCATGAATCAAGCTCCGATAAAGGGGTGGACGGCTTCACTGTAGAGGCCTAGGCTTTGGCGAATACGCCATTGAACCCACAAATCACGCCAATCATGACCCGGATCATTCACGTGCTCGCTTTTGATAATGCCCAGGTGCTCGACGTGACCGGGCCGTTGCAGGTGTTCGCCTCGACCAATGACCTGGCGCGCCAGCGCGGCCTGGCGTTGCCTTACGCGGTCTCGGTGGTCGCCGCGCAGGACGCGCCGGTGATGACCTCCGCCGGCCTGGCGTTGGTGGCCGAGCCGCTGCCCGCGGCGGATACACCCTGCGACACGCTGGTGATCGCCGGCGGCTGGGGCGTGTACGGCGCCGCCGAAGACCCCGCGTTGGTGCAGTGGGTGCGCGAAAAGGCCAGGCACACACGGCGCATGACGTCGGTGTGCACCGGGGCTTTTTTGCTCGCCGCCAGCGGCCTGCTCGACGGCTGCCGTGTGGCCACCCACTGGACTCGCTGCGAAGAGCTGGCGCGCAAGTTTCCCGCGCTGACGGTGGAGTCCAACCCGATCTTCATCCAGCAAGGTGCGGTGTGGACCTCCGCCGGCGTCACCGCCGGCATCGACCTGTGCCTGGCCCTGGTGGAAGAAGACCTGGGCCGCGCCGTCGCCCTGGAAGTGGCGCGGCATTTGGTGGTATTCCTCAAGCGTCCGGGCGGGCAATCGCAGTTCAGCGCAACCTTGTCGCTGCAAAAGGGCGACAGCCGCTTTGCCGACTTACACGCCTGGATGGCCGACAACCTCACCCTGGATTTGAACATCGCCACCCTGGCCGCCCAGGCCGGCATGAGCGAGCGTAGTTTTGTGCGCCACTACCGCACCGAAACCGGCCAGACCCCGGCCCGCGCCGTCGAATTGATCCGCGTGGAAACAGCGCGGCGGCAGTTGGCCGACAGCACGGCATCGATCAAACGCATTGCGGTGCAATGCGGTTTTGGCTGTGAGGAAACCCTGCGGCGCAGTTTTCTGCGGGCCTTGGATGTCACGCCCCAGGCCTACCGGGAACGCTTCTGCCAACCGGTTTGAATGAAAACATACACAGTTGAACCAAGGTGCTATGTTGGCGCAAGTATCTCGTGCGGCGACCTGCGCCATCATTCCTTCCGCCCCCGGCGTGACCTGTCTCATGAAGCCATTGCCTGCGACCAACGCCGATCCCCTGCGGGACGATTGCGCGAGCGAGCCCATTCACATTCCAGGGACCATCCAACCCCACGGGTTGTTGTTAACGCTAAGCGAACCGGCGTTGGTGGTGCTGCAAGCCAGTACTAACCTCAATACAGCCTTGGGGCTGGGGCCTGGAACCTTGACCGGGAAGGCCTTGGCCAGCCTCGTTGGCGATGCGGCGTTGGCCGGCATTCGGTTGGCGCTGGCAGACCTGGATGCGGATGAAGATGAACTGCATCAGGTGACGCTCAACGGCGAATTGTTTGATGCGTTATTGCACCGCCATCAAGGCCTGTTATTGCTCGAGTTGGAGCGCTCCGTGACGCCCCGGCATACGGCCCAGCTGCACGTGGCCCGAACCTTGCGCCGCCTGCAGTCGGCCAAGAGCCTCGATGGGCTCTACCAGACCTGCGTCACCGAGATTCGCGCCCTGACCGGCTATGACCGGGTCACCCTGTATCGCTTCGAGCAGGAGGGCCACGGCAAAGTCATCGGCGAATCCCTCAGCGACGGTATGCAGCCGTACCTGGGCCTGTGTTTCCCTGCCTCGGACATCCCGCCCCAAGCCCGCGAACTCTACCGGTTGAACTGGATTCGGGTGATTCCCGACGCCGAGTACCTGCCGGTGCCGATCCTGCCGGCCCTGCGCCCGGACACCGGTCAAGCCCTGGACCTCAGCTTTGCGGTGCTGCGCAGCGTCTCGCCGGTTCACTGTCGCTATCTGAAAAATATGGGGGTGCGCTCGTCGATGAGCATTTCCCTGCTCAAGGACGATCAGCTCTGGGGGCTGATTACCTGCGGTCACCGTGAACCCTTGCGCGTGCCCCATGAATTACGCACTGCCTGTATCAGCATCGGCCAGCTGTTGTCGATGCAGATCACGTTGCTCCAGGAACAGGAGGCGCGTCGTCAGCAGCAGGAAAAAACCGCCATGATCGACAGGTTGGTCGCCGCCATGACGGCGCAAACGTGCGATGTACTGGAGAGCCTGTTGCCCCACGCCGACACCTTGCTGAGCCTGACAGCCGCCGAGGGGCTGGCCATTCTGGTGGAGGAGCGCCTGCATCGGTTTGGCGTTTGCCCCAGCGAGGCTGACATTCGTGCGCTGTACCCGTGGATTCATCAGCAGGGCAAAGGCGTGGTCGCCAGCCACCAATTGTCCGCCGACTTCCCGCCGGCTGCCGCCTGCCAGGCCTTCGCCAGCGGCTTATTAGCCTTGCGACTGCCCAAGCCTACGGACAACGCAGTGATGTGGTTCCGCCCTGAGATCAAAACGACCGTGCAGTGGAGCGGCGAACCGATCAAACACGGCGAAGCGGGGGCAGCGGCGTTGAGCCCACGCCAGTCATTTGCCCTATGGAAGCAGCAGGTGGACGGCAAGGCGCTGCAATGGTCGGCCTCGGAGTTACAGGCCGTGGAGAGCCTGCGCCGTAACGCCCTCGAGCATGACCTGGCGCGCCAGGTGCAGCGCGAGCATGCAGCCGTGCGGGCGCGGGATGAGCTGGTGGCGGTGGTTTCCCATGACCTGCGCAGCCCGCTGACGATCCTGCTGATGCAATGCGGCATGATGCGCAAGATGGTGCCCGCCGACGACACCAAAGCCACCCTTCGCTTGAACATCGCAATTGAAACCATGCAAACCGCGACCGCGCGTATGAACACGTTGCTGACGGACTTGATCGACCTTTCCCGCATTGAAGCGGGGCGCTACCAGGTCGCCTTGCAAGCGGTGGACGTGGCGCCCACGCTGGAGCAGCTCGGGTTGATGTGGCACCCGCTGGCAGCGGCCAAGGGCGTTAACCTCACGTGGCGGACCCAGCCAGGGCTGTGCGTGCAGGCCGACCCGGAGCGTCTGTTCCAAGTGTTTTCAAACCTGTTGGGGAATGCCCTGAAGTTCACTGACCCGGGCGGGGCGATCGAGGTGATTGCCCAGGCAGCAGGCGACGATGTGCTGTTTCGCGTGTGTGACAATGGCGCCGGTATCGGCGCGGCGCAGTTGCCCTACATCTTCGAGCGCTATTGGACATCCCGCGAGGGCAACCCCAAGGGCAGCGGCCTGGGCTTGTATATCTGCCATGGCATCGTCGAAGCCCACGGCGGCTCGCTTTTGGGCAGAAAGCGTGGTGGGGCAGGGCAGTGTCTTCAGCTTCAGGATCGCGGCGGCGCTCTCACGTTCTGTCGAGTAGTTCAAACAGCGCCTCAAGGGTCACCTGCGGCGCTTCCTGGAACACATTGTGGCCAACACCCTGCAACACCTGGCGCCGATACACGCCGCTGAAGCACGCCACATCGTCGTCCTCCACCGGGGCCGGGCCGACGCCATCATCGGCGCCGCACAGCGAGATGCTCGGCACCGAAATCGGCGGCTGCAGCGCCAGGGCCTGCTCGATGGCTTCCAGCGCCGGGTCGCCGGGGGCGTACATGAAGCGATGGCGATAGGAGTGAATGACCACCTCGACAAAATCCGGGTTATCAAACGATGGCGCGGTCTTGGCGTAGAGGCTCGGCCCTTCGGCCCAGGTCGGCGACCACAGCTTCCACAGCAGCGCGCACAGCTCGCGGCGATTGGCGCTCAAACCGTCCACGCCACGCTGGGTGTGAAAGTAGAACTGATACCACAGGCGATGCTCTGTGTCGGGCGCACGCGGCTTGAGTGAATGGGCGATGTCCTGAATGTTGTAGCCATCTCCCGTCACCAACCCACGTACGCGCTCGGGCCACAGCGCGGCGACGATACACGCGGCGCGGCCACCCCAGTCAAAACCCGCCAACGTGGCTTGCGGGATGTGCAGGGCATCCATGAAGTCCAGCAGGTCCTTGGCCAACGCCGCCTGTTGGCCGGAGCGCATGACCTGCGCATTGATAAACCGCGTGGGGCCATAGCCGCGCAGGTAGGGCACCAGCACGCGGTAGCCACGCTCGGCCAGCACCGGCGCGATGTCATCGTAGCCACGCGGGTCGTAGGGGAAACCATGCAGCAATATGATCGGCGCACCGCCTTCAGGGCCGTGGGCTTCATAGGCCACGTCGAGCATGGAGGTGCGCACGTAGAGCAGTGGGGCGAGTGGGTTCATGACGGTCTTCTCGTAGCAGGCCAAAGGTGAAAAACTTTAGTCGAACGCTGTGACGGGAGATCGAACGATCGAAGGCAATGTTCTTACTTGTCTAGACACTCGCGCACCAACAATCCCAGTGCTGTCAGGTCATGCCGCTGGCCATTCCAGAACCCGGCCTCTCGCAATGTGCCTTCGGTTTTAAAACCCAGGCGTTTCAATAGCGCTAGAGAAGCAAAGTTCTGCGGATGCACCAAGGCTTCTACCCGATGCAACTGCATATGCTCAAAGCCCCAATCGAGCATGGCCTGCAAGGCTTCGCGCATCAAGCCTTGCCCGCGAGCAGCAGGGGCGAGTTCGCAGGACAAAGCGCAGCTGTTCCAGGCGCGGTTCCACTTGAACAGGCCGCAACTGCCAATCAATGTGCCTTGGTGTTCAAGGCCCCAGCGGGTGCCTGGGTTGGGGTGAGTGCGCCACTGGGCGAAGGTGTTGATAAGGGCTTCGGCCTGGGCGAGGTCAGTCATGGGGTCGGCGCCGAACCAGCGCATGCTCGCGGCATCGGCGTGGATGGCGAACAGCGCGGGGGCGTCGGTTACTTGCAGTTCTCGCAGGCGCAGGCGCGGGGTTGCGAGGGTAGGAAATCCGCTCATGGCGCCAGGGTCGCGAAAACCGGGTCGCGATCAACGATTTTGACCAAAGGATGCCGCCCCACCTCTACCTCCATGTTTTGCGCACAATCGAACGACGCGTCTGGCCATTGTGCCCAGCCCGCCTCAGGGTTGCCACACGGTCTTTACCCCACTGAGCTTGCGGTCCAAGAAAGTCGCCGCGCTGATCAGCGCCAAGTGGCTCAGCGCCTGGGGCGTATTGCCGAGGTGATGGGCCTGGCTGTCGAATTCTTCGGCGTACAGGCCCAACGGGTTGGCGTAGCGCAGCAGTTGTTCGAATTCCAGGTGGGCTTTCTCCACCTGGCCGGCGCGGGCCAGGCATTCGACGTACCAGAACGAGCAGGCCGTAAAGGCGCCTTCGGTACCTTGCAGGCCGTCAATCTGGCTGTCGTCGTTGCGGTAGCGATAGACCATGCCGTCACGCACCAGGCTTTTCTGGATCGCTTCCAGGGTCGACAGCCAGCGCGGGTCGGTGGCCGCGACGAAGCGCACCAGCGGCATCAGCAGCATCGAGCCATCCAATGCGGTGCTGCCGATATGTTGCACAAAATGGCCGCGCTCTTCGTTCCAGAAGTTGCTCCAGATGTCGGCGTAGATGGCCTGGCGGGTCTGGTCCCAGCGTGCGAATGGGGCCGGCAGCGAGCGTTTGGAGGCCAAGCGGATCGCGCGGTCCAGCGCCACCCAGCACATCAGCCGCGAATGCAGGAAGTGATGCTGCTCGCCGCGCATCTCCCAGATGCCCACGTCTTTCTGGTTCCAGATTTCGCAGACCTGGTCGGCCACGTCCACCGTGTGTTTCCAGCCTTCGTGGGAAATCGCCTCGCCGTATTTATTGACCAGATACACCGCGTCCATCAGTTCGCCGTAGATATCCAACTGGATCTGGTCGAACGCCTCATTGCCGACGCGCACCGGCTTGGCGTCGCCATGCCCACTCAAGTGGTCGAGTGTGGTTTCCGGCAGCTGCTGACGCCCATCGATGCCATAGAGGATATTGATTTTGGTCGGCTGCCCGCAGCAATCGCTGACCCGGCCTTTGAGCCAGCGCATGTAGCTGTTGGCTTCTTCGACAAAGCCCAGGCGCATAAACGCGTAGACGGTGAACGAGGCGTCGCGGATCCAGGTGTAGCGGTAGTCCCAGTTGCGTTCGCCGCCGGGAGACTCGGGCAGGCCGAAGGTGGCGGCGGCGATGATCGCGCCGTGTTTGCGTGAGGTCAAAAGCTTCAAGGCCAGCGCCGAGCGGTTGACCATTTCGCGCCAGCGTCCACGGTAATTGGATTGCGCGATCCAGCCGCGCCAGAACTTCAGGGTGCGTTCCAGGTACAGGTCGGTGCAATCGTTGGTGACGCGTGGGTCGTCGGCGCCACCGAGGACAAACTCGGCGCCTTCATCCTGGCTCAGGCTAAAGCGTGCGACTGCCGCCTGGTCTTCGAGGTTCAGCGGATGGCTGCCGACCAGGCGCAGGCCGGGCTGGCCGTCGGCCGTAAACAGCACGCCACCGTTATCGGTCTTCGCCTGGGTCGCTGCACGGGCATAGTCATGGCGCACGGCGCAACGCAGGTGAAGAGTGGCTGTGCCGCTGACCACACGCACGCGGCGAATCAGCAGCGGCAGGTCGTCGACGTCTTCGCCGACGGACAGCAGGTCAGTGATTTCCACCACCGCTTCATCACTCAGCCAGCGGGTTTGCAGCACATTGGTGTCGGGCAGGTAGATTTGCTCGCGGCGCGCGTTAGGCAGGTCGGGAGTGAGTTGGAAAACACCGGCTTCGGGCGTGTCCAGCAGCGAGCAGAAGACTGACGGGCTGTCGAATTCCGGCCAGCAGAAAAAATCGATGCTGCCTTTATCGTTCACCAGCGCTGCACTGCGCATATCGCCGATGATGCCGTGGGCATCGATGGCGCTTTGGGGTTCGTTCTTGAAATCAACCATTGCCACGAAACTCCGGATAAAGGCTCATGCCGCCATCAATAAACAAGGTGCTGCCCACCACGTAGTCGGAGGCATCACTGGCCAGCCAGACCACCGCGTTGGCCACGTCTTCCACGTCGCCGACGCGACCGTAGGGAATCAACTTGAGCAGTTCTTGTTCAGCCGCGCCTTCAGTGGCCGCACGGTTGATTGCCGTGCGAATCGCCCCTGGCGCGATGCCATTGATGCGGATGCGCTGTTCACTGACTTCCTGGGCGAGGGTGCGCATCAGCATCTCCACGCCGCCCTTGGAGGCTGCGTAATTCACATGCCCGGCCCACGGGATGACCTGGTGCACCGAACTCATGTGGATGATTTTGCCGGCCGCCCGCGAGACGCCGTCGCGGATGCCCTGGCGATTGAAGATCCGTACGGCGGCGCGGGCGCACAGGAACTGGCCGGTGAGGTTGACGCCGATCACGGTGTTCCAGTCATCAAGGGTCATGTCGACCAGATTGGCGTCTTTTTGCAGGCCCGAGTTGGCCACCAGAATGTCCAGGTGGCCGAAGGCCTCGAGGGTCTTTGCAAATAAACGCTCTACGTCGGCTTCTTTGGACACGTCGCCACCGATGGCAATCGCCCGCCCGCCGCCTGCGTTGATCTGAGCGGCAAGGGCTTGCGCCGGCGCCGCCTGAGAATTGTAGTTGAGCACCACGGCCGCCCCGGCCTCGGCCAACGCCTTGGCCGCACCTGCGCCGATGCCGGAGCTGGCGCCGGTGACCAGGGCCACTTGTTGCTGCAAGGAGATCTGCATTGCCCGCCCACCGTTTTATGAGAGTCCTTTGTGCTGACTGACACGCGTCGGTAGAAGTTCAGCCAGCTCAAATGGGTTTTTCCGCGATAGCGCTTCATCTGACGGAATAAAAAACACATTATAAATAATTAAAAGTAATTAATAATCCACTAAAAATCATTTGACAGGATTTTGCTCTGAGCGTCTTATAGGCGCTCATCAATGTGCTCCGCTGGTAGTTCAGAAGTCATCGCGGATATACCTATAAGAGATGCCTATGCACCCATTGGCTTTTATAGGGGAACTACCAGTTCAGGAGGCAGCGCCTGTCCGCGTGGGCGTGCCTAAGTTAGTGATCTTCGATTGCGACGGTGTATTAGTGCAAAGCGAAGAAATCACCCTGTCTGTATTGATTTCCCTGCTGAATGAACAAGCACGTCGTGACACCCCAGAGGCTAAGGGTCTTGACTCAGTAGAATTCATTGAGCGCTTTCGTGGGCGCAAGATTGCCGATTGCTTACGTGAAGCTGAACAGTTCTTGAATATTTGCCTGGACAGTCAGTTTGAACAAACTTTTCGTCAGCATGCACGCGTTGCTTTGACTGCGCAGTTAAAACCTACCGATGGAATCCATGAAGTGTTGGAAGGCCTGACGCTACCTTTTTGCGTAGCCTCCACTGCGCCCCTTAATAAAATAGAACACTGTTTACGCCTCACGGGGCTGTGGTCTTATTTTGAGGGGCACATTTTCAGTTGTTACGAATTAGGCCGTTGGAAACCAGACCCTTTGGTGTTTTTAACGGCGTGCGCTGCTTATAACGTCGACCCCCGTGATGCATGGGTTATTGAAGACAGTATCGCCGGTATTCACGCGGCGGTTGCAGCCAATATAAGTGTGTTGGGTTTTGGGCCGGTAGACCGACATTCAATGTTGGCCGATGCCGGGGCGTTACCTTTTTCTGATATGCGTGAATTACGCACGTTACTAGCGTGATATGACTACTCAAGGAGGAGGCGTTGTGAAGATTTCAGGTTATACAGAGCGACTAAAGAGTAATGATCAACGTTCGGAGGTGTGGTGGGATTCGTCGCCGGCCGTCTATGTACCTTATAAGAAACACTTGCTTGAGAAATACCCCGCAGCCTTCAGTTCCATAGAACAGTTAATGCCCGACACGTTTGCGCAACCCGGCGGGTTCAGTAATGTAACGACAAACCCTCGTCTGGTAACGGCGGTGATTCTTGAAAAACGTGACTATTGGTTGTCGCGGTTCAATCTCGCCAAGCTGGCGCCCCAAGAGTTGCGCAGGAAGCTGTACGACGAAGTGATCGTGCAGGGCGCTTCCGATCTGAAGCAGCGTTGGGTTCAATCCGGCCAGCGTGAAGGCTGGATTTGCGCGCAAGTCGATCCTGTCGATGTGCGCTGCGCTGAACGCATGACTGCCAGGGGAGTGGCGCTGCGTCAGTTGGCTGCGAACGTGATGGTGAAGGTCCCCGCAAGCCTGGAGGGCCTTGCGACGGTTGAGCATTTAGTGGCGCAAGGCAGCTCAGTGAACATCACCTTCTGCTTCACGGTTGCGCAGTTCCAGGCAGGCATCGAGGCTATAGAACGTGGAAGGGTGACTGCACGCAGCAAGGGTGTCGACACACGCCACTGCAAGTATGTGATCACATTCATGATCGGGGCGCTTTGCCTGTCAGCCCGAGTTTGCGTTACAAGCGGCAGAGCGTGGCTTGGCACTGAGCCCGGAGGACCTGCGCTGGGCCGAGTTGTTGGTTTATGAGCAGGTACAGGCGCTGGTCTCGGCGTCGGCCGCGCCGGTCAAAACCCTGCTTTCCAGTATAAAAGTCGATGTCGACGAGCGTGGCAACAAGCACTGCTGGCACCTGGAGAAGACCGGCTTGTCGGCGACGTGCTACACACTGACGCCGGAAGTGGTTGAGTTTTTGGTTGAGCGCGAAAGTCGCGGTAAACCGGTATTTCCTGCGGGGGAACCCTTGAAACCGCCGGCTTCGACACTCGCGAAGTTGTTGCGTATTCCCTATTTCTGCGAAGCCTACTTTCTGGACGGCATCGAGCCTTATGACTTTTGCAACCATGAGGCTTTTATCAATACGTGCAATGAGGCCAACAGCGCGCACCGGCGCCTGGCCGACTTCTGCACTCGACTCTGCCCCCCTGCGCACGCTTTCAGCCGCTCCCTCAGTACGATCATGGCGGCCGAATACGGGGTGCTGGTATGAACAAGATGGTCGCCTTATGGGCGCACCCCCGTTCGCGGTCCACGGTGTTGGAGCGCGTGTTTATCGAGCGCGGAGACTTCGAGGTTTTCCACGAGCCGTTTGCCCATATGGCATTTTCTGCCGATTCTGAAATTCCGTCGGATGAATGGGACCACAGTTTCCCAACCACTTATCAGGGGATAAAAGAGCGACTGGTAACGACCAGGGAAACGGCCAACGTATTTCACAAAGACATGTGTTATCACTGCCTCGATGACTTGAAAGCTGACGTGGAGTTTCTGGCACAACAGGACAATATCTTTCTTGTTCGCGAGCCCGCCAGCAGCATTCTTTCGCATTATCGCGTACACCCCAACATGCCGTTGCAAGCCATTGGGCATAAAGCCTTGTACGAAATCTTTTGTGTGGTCACCAAACTTACCGGCAACGTGCCCTATGTGATTAATGCTGATGACCTGGCGGCAGATCCGGAACGGGTGATTGGTAAGCTGTGTGACTATTTGGGGATTGAATTCCTGCCGCAAGCCATGAGGTGGAAGCGCGAGTGCCCACCCCAATGGAAAACCTGGAGAAGTTGGCACGTCGCAGCAGAGAACAGTCAGTGCATTATTCCATCGAGTGAGCATCGCCCCAATAAAGAGGAACTCGACAATATACCCGCGTTAAAGGCGATGTATGACTATCACCGGGTTTTTTACGCGCGCATGAACGAATTCTGTCAATAGGGAGCAGGGCATGAAGAAGTTGGTTATTACCGGTGCCGCGAATGGAATTGGTCGGGCAACCTTGGAGCAGGCGATTGTTGAAGGTTACTTTGTCATTGCCGTGGATAAGGACGCGGACGCCCTTAACCGGCTGCAACAGACTTACGGTTCGAGTGTATTAGAGACTCATGTTGCCGATCTTGCCAATGATGCTGTGATCAAGGGCTTTATTCCAAGCCTGTATGAGCGTCATTCCACGCTCTATGGGTTAGTTAATAATGCAGGGCTGTATCACGGCAAAAGTATTTACGCCTATTCCGATAATGAAGTGGATGAAATGCTTAACGTTAACCTCAAAGCATTGCTTTATCTTTCCAAAGATTTCGCCGAACGGGAAATGAAGCACGAAGCGCCGCGCAGCATCGTCAATATCACCTCAGTGGCAGGGGAAGTGGGCAGTTGTGATGCCCTGTACGGCGCCACCAAGGCTGCCGTGATCGGCTTGACCAAGGCCAATGCCTGGAATTTCGCGCCTTTTGTGCGGGTAAACGCGGTATCGCCCGCACTGATTCACGACACCGCCATTTACGACACTATTCCTGAGTATCGGCGGGCGGAGTACGCGCGCCAGGAAATTCTCAGAGACCCGATCCTGCCCAGTGGTGTGGCCGAGGTCATCCTGCTGTTGGTCGGTGAAGGTTTGCGGCATATGACCGGCAAGGTTATCCCGGTTGATAACGGAGCCTACCCACGGTGAACCAGTCCATAGCGAAGAAAAAGTTGCTGTTGGTGGGCGCCGGTAACTTGTGCCTGCAAATTCTCAAGATTCTGGCGCCCAGGAACAGGTTCGAGTTTGTCGTGTTGGGGCGCAACGAAGAAGCGACCATCAGGCTGTGCAACCTGGTGACGCTGGCGTGCGCACAACTGGAACAGTATGTTGCTATCTCGCCGGTGATCGCTGACTTGACGGACATCGGCAGCGTTACCCAAGTGCTCCGGGAGCACGCGCCGGACATCATCGTGAACTGCGCCTCGTTGCAGTCATGGAGAGTGATCACCGGGCTGCCCAAACGCTCGTTCGAGGCGCTTGACCAGGCACAGTTCGGTCCCTGGCTACCCATGCACCTGACACTGATGCATGACTTGATGCAAGCTGTGAAGGCCTCCGGTATCGCCACCCTGACCGTCAATGCAGCCTTTCCCGATGCCGTTAACCCGATCCTGGCCAGGGTCGGGCTGGCCCCTGATATCGGCGTGGGCAATGTCGCCAACCTGATTCCGGCCGTGCGTTTTTCCATCGCGCGATTGCTGAAGTGTTCTCCCGCTGACGTGGAGGTGATGCTGTATGCCCAGCATTATTTCAGCCACTACGTGCCACGCGGCGGCCTGCCCCCGCGTGCCAGCTATCGCTTGTTGTATGAGGTTCGCGGCCGGCGTGAGGTCGCTCGTCTATCTAATGAGGTGATTTTTTCGACGGTGAAATCCGAATTTCGTCGCTTGGGCGGGGTTGATGGGCAGTTTCTAACCGCGTGTTCTGCGGTCACCGTGATCGAAGGGCTGTTCTCACCGACGCCGGTACTGGTGCACGCGCCAGGCCCGCTGGGGCTTCCGGGGGGCTATCCGGTCTGGCTTCAGGATGGACGCATCAATGTGCAGTTCTCCGACGAGTGCCCCTACGACGACGCGGTGCGCCTCAACAGCATTTGCCAAAGCCACGATGGTATCGACGAAATCCATTGCGACGGCTCGGTCACCTTCAACCCCAGGTGCATGGCAATCATGCAGACGATGCTGGGGTACTCCAAGGACATCATGTCGGTGCAGCAGTCTGCGGACTGTGCTCGGGAGTTGGCGGGAAAGTACCTGTCTTTCAAAAATTCAATCGGCTAGGGGCGGTGTGCCATGAGTCAAATCCTGGGGTATGAACACGAGGAAGTAGCCAATTACTCAACGCAGTATTCGCCAGACTTTGTCGAGCGCTGGGACGCGTTGATTGATTGGGAAAAAAGAAAGGCCGGCGAACAGGGGTTCTTTGAGCAGTTGTTGAAAAGTCACGGAGTGAAATCAGTACTCGATGTATCCACGGGCAGTGGTTTTCATGCCGTGCAACTCAAGCAGGCAGGTTTCGAGGTGGTCGCTACGGACGGCAGCGGCACGATGCTGAACAAAGCCCGACAAAACTTTCTTGAGCGTAACTTGGCAATTGAATCCCACCACAAAGAGTGGCTTGAGCTGGACCCGGACGTGCTGGGCACGTTCGATGCCGTGGTGTGTCTTGGCAGTTCACTGTGCCACGTGTTTGAGGCCAGCGACCGAATAAGCGTGCTGCGCACGTTCAGGGCCTTGCTCAAGCCAGGCGGTGTGTTGATTGTTGATCAGCGTAATTTCCGTGCTATTCGCGCGGGCAACTTCAAGTCCAGCGGCAACTATTATTACTGCGGTGCCAGCGCGTCGGTCAGCCTGGGGAGGGTCGATGCACAGGTGTGCGAGTTCATTTACGACTTTGACGATAAACAACGCTACAGCCTTAAAGTGTATCCGTTATTGCCTGCGGACCTGGCCGACGAGATTCGGGCCAGCGGCTTCTCTGCCTATAAGGAATACGGCGATTTTCAGCCCGTCTTCGACGGGATGAATTGTGATTTTGTCATCCACACCGCCCGCGCCGTGTGAGGGCGTCATGATGAGCACACTCGTACAGAATAATCCTCGCGTGCTGGACAGCGTGGTGTTGGCAGTCGTACTGACAGGGTTTGTGGCCAGTACCTACGGGTTCGGCGTTTATTTGTTCGCCAACCTGGTCGTTGATATGCGCCGAGATATCGGCTTTGACTACACCACTGTGGGCTTGATCACCGGGGGCGCACAAATAGGTTTCCTGCTGTTTTCTTCGGTCACCAGTTACATCAGCCGTTTTTTCGAAGGTTGGAAAATCAGCCTGGTGTCCACCGTGGTGACGTCTCTGGCCCTGCTGGGCTTGAGCGTCAGCGACAATATTTGGTTGTCGGGTGGGTTGTTGATATTGCTGGGAGGGTGCTCCGCTTCGGTTTACATCCCGCTGGCAGAAATCGTCACCAAGGGTTTCAGCCCAGGTAATCGCTCCCGGGTCATGGGGTTGATCTCCAGTGGAACCAGCTACGGCGTGTTTATCAACGGCTTACTGGTGTCATTTCTCACCTTGCAGGGTGGCTGGCGCTCGATCTGGCTGACGGCCGGCCTTGTGTCATTGGGTCTCTGTTTCGTGGCCTGGTTTCTGTTGCGTAACATGGGGGCTGACCAGACGGCTGGTTTTTCAGGTCATCGCTCGCGGTCGCTCGATGGCCAGACGCCATGGCTGAGCCGTTCGCTGTACCTGATCTGGGGCATCGCCTTTCTCAATGGGATGGCACTGCTGCCGTTTCAGACTTACCTGGCACCTTACCTTCGCGATGAATTAGGCGTTTCGGTACAGGACGCAGGGTTTATCTGGACGACGATCGGCGCTGTGGGGATGGCGTCGGGCTTTTTGGTGGGGTGGGTGGCGGACAAAGTGGGTGCCAGGGCCGCCCTGGCCATGTGCTTTCTGAGTGCGGGTCTGGCAGCCATGCTGGTGTTCAGTTTTAACGCTATCGCGTTGTTCTATTTAGCGGCTTTTTTGTTTGCGCTGGCGTTCTACCCCATCTTTGGGCTGGTCCCCAGCTATATCGGACAAATCGTTCCGGTCAACCGACTGACGCAGGCATTTGGCATTGCCAATGTGCTGATTGGCCTGGGTGGCGTGTGCGGTAACTTCCTGGGCGGGCTGTCCAAAGACCTGACAGGCTCGTTCTCGACAGTCTATTGGGTGGTTTCACTGCTTCTGTTTTTGCAATGCGTGATGGTGTTCATGTTGGGCAAACAGCCTGTTTCGCTGACGGAGGGAGAACGGCCATGAGCTATTTTGCGCAAGATCCGCAACAGAATTTGCATGCGTTTGCGTTCAATCACATGCGTGCCGAACAGTCGCAAATGAAGCACACACCCAGGGTCATTTGGATGACGGGGCTCTCGGCCTCCGGGAAGTCGACCATTGCCAATGCGCTGGATATTGCCTTACGGGCCCAAGGCCGGTTGACCTGCATCCTTGATGGCGACTCGGTACGCAGTGGGCTGTGTCGTGACTTGGGGTTCACCGACAGCGACCGGGATGAAAACATTCGGCGGGTCGCGGAGGTGGCGGGTTTGATGGTGGAGGCGGGACTTATCGTCATCGTCGCGCTGATCTCGCCGTCATCGGCCAGTCGGCATTACGCCCGCTCGATTATTGGCAACGAGCGTTTCGTCGAAGTTCACGTGGACGCCCCACTGGCAACTGCCGAACAGCGAGACCCTAAAGGTTTGTATAAAAAGGCGCGCTCGGGACTGCTCAAGAACTTTACGGGGATTGATTCGAACTACGACACTCCGTTGTTTCCTGAAGTGCATTTGCCGACTGACGTGATTTCGGTTGAACAAGCGGTCGGGATTATTCTTGACTGGATGGCGCGTGCGGAGGCCCCCGTTCAGCCATTGGTCTTCTAGCCGCGGGGCAGTGACTTCGACTCCAGGAAACGAGGTATTCTCTGCCAGGGCGGAGCATGCAGGTTCTTTCGGGAGTTGGAATGACACATTTCACGGGCACTGCAAAATCAATCCGGCTGATCGGCGGGGCCCGGGTATTGGACTTCATCAATACCACTAACGGTCGCAGGCCGCATTCCGCACTCAAGGTTCGGGAAGAACGACTCACCAGTTTCAAGTTCTTCATGGAGTGGGCATTACATGCCTCTTTGCTCTCTGAGCAGGAGTACGCTGACTACACACCTATGGTGGTTGACTCGGCTATTTCCTTCCAGCCAGACCTGGACGCCATCATTGCGTTCCGAGAGCTTCTGTACGGGGTTTTCCATACGCTGTCATTACGCCAGAGTGCCACCGATGAGGCATTACAGCAGATCAATCTGCACTACCAGCAGGGCACGGCGTGGCGGGTGTTGCGCTCCATCGATGGGGTGCCCGCGTGGGGCTGGCGCACCTGCAGCTCTGCGCAAGAGTTGACGTCGATGCTGATAGCGCGCCTGGCCACAGACGCGACGCAACTGCTGGTATCAAGCCAGCTTCACGCGTTGAGGAGCTGCAGCTGTACCGATTGCGATTGGATATTTCTCGACCTCTCCAAAAGCAAACAACGCAAATGGTGCCAGATGAGTGTGTGTGGCAGCCGAGAGAAGCTGAGCCGACTCAAACAGGCGGCCGGTCATCTTTAGTTGCAACGCAATACGGTGGGCGACGGGAAGCAATTGCTCCGCTTAATAGGAAACATTACTATTCACGCCCCGCCTTCCAGTGCTCACGCGATGATTCCTCAGCCGCCCCGCAGAACAGGCTTTTTCGAGCATTACGAAGAGTTGATCGGAACCTGGACACGCCGTCTGAGAAACCGTCAGCAGGCCGAAGACCTGGCGCACGACACTTTCGTGAAGGTGCTTGAGTCGCGTTCGAGCGACGTTGAGCAACCGCGCGCCTATCTGCATCAAACGGCGCGCAACATCGCGGTGGACGCATACCGCCGCGAAGACCGGCGAGAGGCGCTGGCGTTGGACGCCATTGATCAGCGTTCGCCCCACAGCGGCGACCCGGAGCATGTCATGCACGCGATCCAATTGGCCGACTCCATCGAGCGGGCCTTGGCCGAGTTGCCGCTTAACTGTCGCAAGATATTTATCTGGCAGAAAATCGAGGGCCTCACCCAGCAGGAAATCGCCGTACGCCTGGGCCTGTCTAAAAACATGGTGGAAAAGTATATGATCCGCACCTTGCGGCATCTGCGCGACCGCCTGGACGCCATGGCCCCATGAACTCTGCCCGTTTTGAAACAGGATCTTCCACGATGGATAGCCGTGCTCGCGACGAAGCCGCGCAATGGTTTGTACGCCTGCAAGACGCCGAGTTGAGCCCCGAAGAACAACGGCGTTTTGAGGCGTGGTGTGCCGAGCAGCCTGAGCATCAATACGAATTTGAAGTGCTGCAAGGCCTGTGGAGCGCCGCCGACCTTGTGCCCACGGTGCGTTTGCAAGCGCTGTGCGAGGCCCCCGTCGAACGCCCCAGACGTCACGCCATTGTGCGTTACGCCGTGGCTGCCAGTGTGGTAGCCATCGCCCTGGGGCTTGGCCTGTTCAGCGGGCTTGATCATCCCAAACCCTACAGCGCTGAGTTCAGCACGCGCTTGGGCGAGCATCGCCAAGTGGCATTGCCCGACGGTTCAGTGATGGACCTGAACAGCCGCAGCGTGGTGGCGGTGCACTATGAAAAGGGCCGACGCGGCGTAGACCTCAAACAGGGCGAAGCCATGTTCAGCGTCGAGCACGACGCCAGCCGCCCGTTTGTCGTGGCCGCCGGGGCGGGGCAGGTCACGGTCACCGGCACGCGTTTTGATGTGCGCCGCGATGACGACCAGACCCGCGTGGTGGTCGAGGCCGGCACGGTCAAGGTGCGGGGGCGAGCGTCGGATCAAGTCGTGATGCTCACGGCAGGGCTCGGCACCCATGTCGATTCTGCCGGGCAAGTCGTTACGGCGTATGCGGTGAATGCCGATGAACTGACAGCCTGGCGCACGGGCAAGTTGGTGTTCAACAACGCCACCCTCGGCGAAGTGGCGCGGGAAGTATCGCGCTATCGCGAGCAGCCGTTGCGGGTCAACACGGCGGCGGTGAGCAATCTGCGGCTGACCAGCGTGTTCAAATCCAGCGACACGGACGCGCTGCTCAAAGCGCTGCCGCATATCCTTCCAGTGGCCGTACGCGCCTTGCCGGACGGCAGCCAGGAAATTATTTCACGCTGACATTCAGGTTTTTTTCGAGTTCTTCGTCTTCTTCTGCAACTGCAACTGGTTTGCATTAACAGCCGCACACTCTTGCGATCACAGGACTAGGTTCGACGTGAAAAAACTTGTCGTGAACAACAATAAATTCTCCCGCTGGGCGCCCCTGGCGCTGGCGCTTGCCGTCAGTTCCGCGCTGCCTGCAGCCTATGCGGCCGACGGCATCCATATTCGCTCCCAACCGCTGGGCGCTGCGTTGAGTCAACTCGGCCAGCAGACTTCCCTGCAAGTGTTCTTCAGCCCTGACATGGTCGCGGGCAAACAAGCGCCTGCAGTGGACGGCAACCTGTCGCCCGAACAGGCCCTGCGCCAATTGCTCCAGGGCAGCGGCCTGGATTACCAGATCGATGCCGGTTCCGTGACCCTTCGCCCACTGCGCGGCGGCACGGGTGAAACCGGTTCGCCGCTGGAGCTGGGCGTCACGGATATCAAAGTGGTCGGCGACTGGCTGGGCGATGCCAATGCCCAAGTGGTGCAGAACCATCCGGGCGCACGTACCGTGATCCGCCGTGAAGCCATGGTGGAGCAGGGGGCGATGAATATCAGTGATGTGCTGCGCCGCGTCCCTGGCGTGCAGGTGCAAGAGGCCAACGGCACCGGTGGCAGCGATATTTCCCTCAACGTCGGCGTGCGTGGCCTGACCTCACGTCTGTCACCACGCTCCACCGTATTGATTGACGGCGTACCGGCGGCGTTCGCCCCGTATGGGCAGCCGCAACTGTCGATGGCGCCGATTTCTGCCGGTAACCTGGACAGCATCGACGTGGTACGCGGCGCCGGTTCCGTGCGTTATGGGCCGCAGAACGTGGGGGGCGTGATCAACTTCGTGACCCGCGCTATTCCGGAGCAACCCTCGGGTGAAGTCGGCACCACCCTGGAAACCTCCGCCCACGGCGGCTGGAAACACGTCGACAATGCTTTTGTCGGCGGTACCGCCGATAACGGCATGGGTGTGGCCTTGCTGTATACCGGGGTGAATGGCAACGGCTACCGCAACAGCAATAACGGCAACGACATCGACGACGTGATCCTCAAGACCCACTGGGCGCCGACCGATCAAGATGATTTCTCGCTGAACCTCCACTATTACAATGCCAATGCCGATATGCCCGGCGGCCTGACCCAGAAGCAGTTTGACGCCAACCCGTATCAATCGGTACGTGATTGGGACAATTTCAGCGGCCGTCGCAAGGACGTATCCTTCAAGTACATCCGCCAGATCGACGACCGTACCCAGGCCGAAGTGCTGACCTATTACATCGACAGCTTCCGTGGCAGCAACATCGCCAACCGCGACCTCAAGACCATCGGTTCCTACCCGCGCAGCTACTACACCTTCGGCATCGAGCCACGGGTGTCCCATGTGTTTGACGTGGGCCCGAGCACCCAGGAAGTCAGCGTCGGTTATCGCTACCTCAAAGAAGGCATGCATGAACAGGCCAGCAGCCTCAATCTTGTCAACAACGTGCCGACGCCGGGCGGGCAAAATGATGGGCATGTTTACCAGGATCGCACCGGCGGTACCGTGGCCAACGCGTTTTATATCGACAACAAGATCGATATCGGCAAGTGGACCGTCACGCCGGGCATTCGCTTCGAAAACATAGAAACCAACTGGCATGACCGCCCGGTGGTCGCCTTGAACGGTGTGCGCACCGTGGAAAAAAATCGCAAGATCAATAGTAACGAGCCGTTGCCGGCGTTGAGCGTGATGTACCACATTTCCGATGCCTGGAAAGTCTTCGCCAACTACGAAACCTCCTTCGGCAGCCTGCAGTACGCGCAGATCGGGCAGGGCGGTCGCGTCAACCAGACGGCCGACGGCCTGAACCCGGAAAAGGCCAAGACCTAC
Organism: Pseudomonas sp. W3I7; assembly: GCF_030816095.1. Taxonomy (NCBI): domain Bacteria; kingdom Pseudomonadati; phylum Pseudomonadota; class Gammaproteobacteria; order Pseudomonadales; family Pseudomonadaceae; genus Pseudomonas; species Pseudomonas sp. W3I7. The sequence continues at coordinate 4,048,999 of NZ_JAUSXP010000001.1, read as the reverse complement.
GAAATCGGCACACGCTATAACGACAGCGTCTGGGGCGGCGAAGTGACGCTGTTCTATATCGATTTCTCGGATGAGCTGCAATATGTGAGCAACGACGTGGGTTGGACCAACCTCGGTGCCACCAAGCACCAGGGTATCGAAACCTCGGCTCACTATGACCTGTCGAACCTGGACCCACGTCTGGACGGTTTGACTGCCAACGCGGGCTTCACCTACACCAAGGCTACCGCCGAGGGTGATGTGCCGTTCAAGGGCCGCGACCTGCCGCTCTACTCCCGTGAAGTGGTGACGGCGGGCCTGCGCTACGACATCAACCACTGGACCCATAACCTGGACGTCTATGCCCAGTCCGGTCAACGTGCGCCGGGTACCGGCACCACCTACATCACCCAGGGTACCGCCGACGGCCAGTACGGCGATATCCCCGGTTATGTCTCGGTCAACGTGCGCAGTGGGTATGACTTCGGTGCGCAACTGTCGAACCTGAAACTGGGTGTGGGCGTGAAGAACCTCTTCGACCAGCAGCACTACACGCGCTCCAGTGACAACAATGCCGGGTTGTACCTCGGTCAGCCGCGTACGTTCTTCGTGCAGGCCAGCGTTGGTTTCTGATCGGTGGTGTGTAAGAAAAATCGCAGCTCAAGGGCGGCGATTTTTTTTGCTTTTTTTCCATGTACTGACCGAGCTGCCTGAGCCTTGTCAGGAACTGTTTGCGCGCATTCGCCACACACGTTGTAACCAGCGACGTTGATCGTACTGGTCGTTTTCAGACGCCGAGCCAGGAGCCAGACATGACTTCACCTTCGTTTCAATCCGGCCCGACCGAGGGCCGGTGCACCGTTAATGGCTGGCGTGGGGATGCGCGCTCGACATCGCCAAGCGAGGAGGGCAACAGCATGGCCCTGTCAACGGTGTACGCCGCCGAAACGCTGCGCATGAAAGCGTTCGTGGGGCAGCAAAAATTCCAGGCGCCCGTTGCAGATGATTTTGCCCGCGGGCTGCTTGCGCCAGAGCCTGCCAACCGTCCTGACACTGACTGTTTGAGGCAACCCACTTTCCGTTGGGCCGCGCTGCTCAATAGCCTCACCGCCAGGTGGCGAGGGCAAACACCTGGGTGATCCAGTGTTACATGCTGTTATTGGGATTCTCCTGCCACCCGGAACTATCGCGTGGCGCTAACCACATATCGGTTGCTTGTTACCCAGAGGGTGAATCGATGATTCGGGGCCCCCTGGTACTGACTTTCAGGCAAGCACGGATCTGCAAAAGGCGAGAGATGAAGCATGAAGATTGAGGGTGCATTACTGCGCGCGCAGCCAATCGGCGTGGGCGGGCCAGAGGTATGTCGGGTTTTATCGCCCCGCGTTTTTCATTCGCCCGGCGATGAGCCATTTGCAACGCGAGATTTGCCGTCGCAGCGGCCCATGCTGTGGCGTGGAGGCTTGTCTTCGTTGCGCCAGCAGGCCCTGCAAAATGCGCCCACGGCTCGCGCCAACACCACGCCGCCGGGTCCGAACTCCACCGATAGCCAACTGGCGGGCGAGTTGGAGAAACACTTTGGCGAGCTGCACGGGTTTTTAAAGGAAGGCCGTTTGACGCAGGCATCGTTGCGCCAGATCGCAGCTCAAACCTTGAGTGGAGAGTAAGGTGCGCGACCGTATGATCCTGCTGGTCAGGGAAATTCTCAACCGCCCGCTGCTGAACGACGCGATCATCGACGGTGCGGGGTACATCACCCGTGACAGCCTGAACGCAGCCGCTGCGGCGTTGCTGGGTAACAGCTCCCCTGCCGCCTTCAGCCAGGACCCTTTTCATGATCAGGGCAACGCCGAGGTCGTAAAGGCTTTGCAAGGCTATTTCAAACAATTGCGGGATATAGCCAAAGATCGCACGGTATTTTTTGAAACGTTTGAATACCTGGAAATAACCCAACTCAAAACCGTGATGAGTGACCCTGACGACCTCGATTCTCAAGGCCGACCGCTGTTGGAGCCCGCGACCGGGCTACCGAGGAAAAAGTACAGTGAACACTGCGTCTACACCGCCAAGAACATCATTGAGCGCCCAGGCCTGCTGCGTTCGCTGGAACGTGCCAACAACATGCGTTTGCTGGGGCGCCCCAGGCACGAGGGCTGGCTTTGCAACAAAAGCCTGGAACGCTGGCTGGAACAATACGAAGCCTACAAAGCCAGATAACCCCTGGCTTTGTAGGTTGAGCGTTTTACACCTTGAGAATTTTACCACTGATGGCCACCCCGGCCAGCAGCAGCGCAATCAGCACAAAGGCCGTGCTCACGCTGCTGCCGTGGGCGATAAACCCGATAACTGCAGGCCCGGCGAGAATACCGGCATACCCCAGCGTGGTGATGGCCGGTACGGCGATATGTTCCGGCATGACCTTTTGTTTACCGACGGCGGTGTACAGCACCGGCACGATATTCGAGCAGCCGGCACCCACCAGGGCATACCCCAGCAGCCCCGTTTCCCAGGCTGGCAATAACGTGGCGAGCAACATGCCGGCAGTGGCCAGCGCGCCGCCGATGACGATCACGCGGGTGGCGCCCAGGCGGCGGACAATCGAATCACCGGTCAGGCGCCCTGCGGTCATGGTCAAGGCAAACGCCGCGTAACCCAGGCCGGCGTAGGCTTCATCAAGACCGCGTTCTGCACTGAGGAACACCGCGCTCCAATCCAGCACGGCGCCTTCGGCCAGGAACACGATGAAACACAGGCAGCCGATAAACAACACCACACCGTGTGGCACGGCAAATGCCGGGCCAGAGCTTTCGCTGCCGTAGGGCAGCAGATGAGGCCCGGCCTTTAGCAACGCAAGCGCCATGATGACGATCACCACCAGGGTCGCCTGCAACGGCGACAAGCCCAGCCCCAGTAACCCGGCAACCCCCGCTGCGCCGACGATGCCGCCAAGGCTGAACAAACCGTGGAAGCCCGACATCATGGTTTTGCCGCTGGCGCGTTCAACGATGACGGCCTGCAGGTTGACGGTCGAATCCACAGTGCCCAGGCCCGCTCCAAACAGGAACAGCCCGGCTATCAGCAAGGGGATCGAACTGACCGTGGCGAGCATCGGCAGTGCCAGGCAGATCATGATCGTGCCGGCCGTCAGTACCCGTCGGCAGCCGAAGCGAGAGGCCAGTGCACCCGCCATCGGCATCGCGATGATCGATCCGACGCCCAGGCACAACAGCAACAGGCCCAGCGTGCCTTCATTCAGATTGGCGCGCGCCTTGGCGTAAGGCACCAGCGGCGCCCAGGCTGCGATACCGAAGCCGGCGATGAAAAAGGCGATACGAGTCGACATTTGTTCCAACCGCCCTGGAACCACGGACGCTGGGGTGGGGATGGCAGTCATGAAAAATCCTTGGTTTTGCGTTCAACAAACGATGTCCGGCGCGACATCCTTGCACATCAGGCCCTGTCGAGCGAGCCGGGTTCCCTTCACGCGAGCGCCTGACACCCAGGTGCGGGTTTATTGCTACAGGAGCGGAACCTCCTCGACGGTGGCGACCACACAGAGGCTATCGGATTCTTCGGCGGTGGTCTGGAAGGTGCGTAATCCGCGTGAGAACGGATGAACCCCAGGTTTTTGCGTTGGATTACCACCTTCCAGTCCACTGCCCACTGCGCAGCCTTTCTGTAATACGCTGCTGCCAAGTGTGTGAGCAACCGGAGAAATACGCCGATGAATACTCTTGTGAAGGCATCGCTATGACGCTGTTCTATGACGCGCGGGGCAATATTTACGGTGTGGTCAGCCCCGCCTATCTACGCAGCAAGGGCATTGCAGTGCCCGAATCTGCCGACCTGGCTGCCAGCACTCGAAAAGAATGGACAGCCTCAGCGATCGCGTCGGAGTGTGAGTGGGGCACGTTGCCGCGTGCGGGCAATGCCAAGGCGCACCGCTGCGATGGTTTGCTGGTGGGGCCGTTCCAGTCCGCGCCGCCGTTTGACGTGTTGATCGTCAATACCGATGGCACGCTCGCCGAACGCAGTGGTAACGGGTTGACGATTTTTTCCCAGGCGCTGACGGATCAAGGTTTGATGGCCCAGGGGTGTGAGTTGCACGTGCATCACGACAAGCACGATGCAGCCTCGCCGGTGGTGACCTATTCGCAGCCGGCGACCTTTGAACAGGTTGCTGGTTTCTGGTTGGCCTTGGGGCAACCGGAGTTCGGGCCAGCAGCGGTAGCCGCCACCGGTGTTGACGCCGTAACGCTGGGGCAAGGTGATTTCAGCCATGTGGCTGCACTGGCGGCGATCGACCCGCAATGGGCTGTTAGCCAGTTTGTCCGTGTGGGCAATCCTCATTGTGTGACGCTCGTCGAGCATGTAGAGGCCTTGCCGGACAATCAGTCGATGCACCAGCCCGCACTGTTTGAGCCGTTACGGGCCATTGCCTTTGCGCCGCCAGGCGGGCGCGGCCAACCTTGTTCGGCTGGGGTCAACCTGCAATGGGCCGTACATTCTTCAGGCAATCAGGTCATCGCACGGGTGTTTGAGCGAGGAGAAGGACCTACCGCGTCCTCGGGTACCAGCGCCAGTGCAGTTGCCTGTGCCGCATGGCGCGCGGGTTGGGTTGACGCCGGCGAGGTGGCCGTGGTCATGCCGGGTGGCACAGTGCCGGTGCATTTACAGTGCGAGGCCGAAACGCTGCTGAGCGTCAGTCTGTTCGGGACTGCATGGGTGCAAGCCTAAAGTAGTAGAAGTGGCTGATATCTTGAATACGTGTCAGCCGTTTCTTTATCGTTTAGTTGTATGGTTAGGGTTGGTGTAAGAAGTTTCTTGTTGTTGACCGCTATTTAATTCTGCGAATTTATTATTTTGTAAAAGACGCGTCCTACCACGTTGTGCGAAACGTCTTTTTTATTTTTAAAGGGTCAAATTCCGCCTGAAGTCGCTAAGATTTATTGGGTTCAGGCGCTTTTTCCCGGCAGTTCAATCAATGCCCGATGGGGGGAGGCCTTTCAGTCAAATAATTGATGACGGGTAACTTAGGGATGGTTGAAATATCTGCCGCGCCACGTTTCAAGTTGATACTTCCAGAAATAAACAATGACTTTCAGGTACTCGCTTTCAAAGGCCGAGAAGTCCTTGATCAGCCTTACTTCATTACCGTGCATTTAGTCAGCGAAAATCCCTCTCTGGATCTGGAGGCGTTGCTTCACCAGCCGGCTTACCTTGACTTTGGCGAATCCGATGCGGGGCTGCATGGGCACATCTACGCTATCGGCCGTGAGGGGCCCGGCGTTCGGCTCACTCGCTATCGTCTCACCCTGGCACCACGCCTGGCGTGCCTTGCCCATCGACACAACCAGCGGATCTTCCAACAACGCAGTGTGCCGCAGATTATTGCGGCGGTCCTTGAGCACCACGGCATTCTGGCGGACGCCTATGCCTTCGAACTGGGCCCCGTGGCCTACCCACCCCGTTCGTTCTGCGTTCAGTACGCGGAAACCGACCTGCACTTTATCCAGCGGTTGTGCGAGGAGGAGGGTATTCACTACCACTTTCGCCATGACCCGAATAATCACGTGCTGGTGTTTGGTGATGACCAGACGGTGTTTCGGCGCCTGGCTGCACAGCGATTTTGTTCGACGCACGAGCTGACCCAAACGAGAGCTGTCCGGCAGTTCGGCGTGCGTCTGGAGACCCGTACCCAGCTGACGGTGCGCCGTGATCATGACTTCGAGCATCCGTCGCTGCGCCTGGAAGACAAGGCCGGGCCGGCATCGACGCAGCGCCTTGAGGACTACCATTACCCGGCTGGTTTCAGCGACCATGCGCGAGGTCGGCAATTGGCGCACAGGGGCCTGGAGCGGCATCGGCGCGACCGCCAGCGTGCCGTGGGTAAAAGTGATCAACCGGTGCTGGGCAGCGGCCATTTTCTTGAGCTGTGTGACCACCCGGACCCCACCTGCAACGACCTGTGGTTGCTCACGTCGGTGCATCACGAGGGGTATCAACCGCAGGTGCTGGAGGAAGCGACGCCTGTGGCGGGCACATTCCATGGCTATCGCAACCGGTTTAGCGCAACCCCCTGGCGCGCCGTGCATCGGCCCTCCCTCAGACACCCGAAACCGACCCTCAATGGCAGCCAAACCGCCATCGTGACGGGGCCAGCAGGCGAGGAGGTGCACTGCGACGCCTACGGCCGAGTGAAGGTACGTTTTCATTGGGACCGCCTCGACCCCACGGATGACAACAGCAGTTGCTGGGTACGGGTAGCATCCGGTTGGGCGGGTGATGGCTTCGGCGCCATGCTGATTCCGCGGGTGGGCATGGAGGTGCTGGTAACCTTTCTGGAAGGTGACCCGGACCAGCCATTGATCAACGGCTGCCTGCCCAATGCGTTGCACAGGCCGGCTTACCCTTTGCCGCAACACAAGACACGCAGCGTGTTGCGCAGCCGCAGTGTTCCGGGGGGCAGGGGGACCAACGAACTGCACCTCGAGGACCGCCACGGCGAGGAACTCATCTATCTGCGCGCCCAACGGGACCTGGAACAGCAGGTCGGCCATGACAGTCGCCTTGAGGTGGCGGGAGAGCGGCGGGAAATCATCCGCGGTTTAAGCACGGTTCACTTGGAAAGTGGCGAGCAGCGACACATCACCGGAGACCGCACTGTCATGCTTGGCACGAACGATCGGCTGGAGGTGCAGGGAGACAGCCAGACGCATATCGGTCAGTCCTTGGTTATCCAGGCCGGGCAGCAAATCGTCCTCAAGGCCGGCGCCAGCCTGGTCATCGATGCGGGCGCACAATTGAGCCTCAAGGCTGGGGGCGAGCACCTGATTATCCAGGCGGGCGGCATTTTCAGCAGCCGGCCTGTCACCGTTGGCGGCTTGCCGCCCCTCACTCTGTCAGCGAACCCACTATCGGCCATGAATGCGCCGAACCTTTCGATGGCTCAAAGCACCCTTCTGGACGAGGCCCGGCAGTTGGGCGCGGACTTCTGCCCGGTGTGCGATGCGTGTCGTGAAGGCCAGTGCACGCTCATGCGGAGGGCAGCCTGATGCCAAGTGAGCCAGGCCAGTGGATGGCTGAACAACAGCAGGCGGGGCGCCGACTGTGCTTGATCCTTGATGGTCACCACGACGCATGTCAGCAGCTGTTGGCGGTGCGCCACCTGTCACAGTATTGCTGCCTGTACGCTGAAACCGCCCTGGCCGAGTTGGCAGCGGCGGGCCCGGTGATTCTGCTGCTGGAGCAGGCGGACGAACCTGCGCTGGTTGACCTGCTGCAGCACCCCGAAGCGAACTGGGGCTGGTTGGGCAGCCTGCCCGGCGATGATCTGGCTGGTGTGGTTCGGCATTGGCGCGAACGTCTGCTGGTAGGGCGCCAGGGAAGCCAGGCCCTGTATCGCTTTCACGATAATCGTACCTTGGCACGTGCTTTGACCCATTTGCAGGGCGAGCACTGGCCAGTGTTTCTCGGCCCACTGATCAGTGTGTGCTATTGGCACCAAGGCCGTTGGTGTCAGGGTGACAATCCAACGCCTGGTGAGTATCCGGTGCCTGTGCCTGCGCCCTGGCTGAACACGCCCAACCCTCAGGCCGAAGTGATCCTGCACGCCAATATCCTGCGTTATCTATTGACTGAACACAGCGAAAAGCTCGCCGGTTTGGTTGAGTTTCAAGACCCTAGAATCTGGCTGGCGCAGGTTCTGGAGCAAGCTCGTGCCTGGCAATGGCGAGGCCCCCAGCAGCTCGAATTCCTGGTGGTACGCCGGTTGGAGGAGGCGACGCAAGGCAGCACGATGCGGTGGCAGCCGATAGAGGGCGAGGCGCCAGCGGAACATTTTGAGCGGGTGCTACGGGAGTGGCAAAAGCATGAATAGGTGGACGCGCAGCGTTTTGATAACGCTCGGTGCTGGATGGCTCTCGGGTTGTGCGCTGGCACCGCCGGCTGAGCGTTTTACGCTGGAGGTGGATTTGCCGGCGCAATTTCGATTTATCGGTGCGGCCAACTACCGTCCCGCCAGGTATGAGCTCTGTACCCTGCCGCAGCGTCGAGGCAAAAGGCCTGAACGCAAGATCTTTATTGCCGATTACAAACCCGTGGCTGAACGAGTGAGCTATGAGTTCCCGCTGACTGAAACCATTGAGGGGTGCCCTACGGTGTTGCGTAGCGTGGAGTTCACTCTTTATGCGAAGTGGGGTGAGCGATATAGCGATGTCGATGGGGATTCCGCAGGGATCTTTTTCGCCGATCCCGTTGAGTCTGAACGTGTCGCAGGCATGCCGAACTCAGGGGTCCAGGAATTCGCTGGGCAATGTATGTGGTTTTTTCGCACGGTGGGTCCCTTGCATGCGATCACGAAACTGTTGGAATGCAGAGCGTTGAACACGGTGGGGCAAAGGGAAGAAAAGCTAGCGGGTGGTGTAGTACAGAGAGAGCTGCTCCCAGGCAAAAAAATAAGGCTGACGCTGAGCGTTACAGACGAGGAGGCTCCCGCTTTTCAGGACACGTGGCTAGCTGTACCGGGGGGATGGAAACGCTGTCGGGGTAAAAGCTTTGAAGACCTGTCCGGATACTGTGGCAGTAACACCACGGACTTTAAACCGATAAAAATGCCGGATGGACGTATCTGTGATGTTTATCCGACGTGCAATTAACAGGGAGTTGATTCATGAGCCAGGAAGCATGGAAGCAATCGTTTTTCAGTAGCAAGATGCCTGCTTGCCCGTTGAAAGGGCATTGGGCAAGCGTTTGCCTGGTGGATGAAACAGGCAGCGGCAAGGCTTATGGCGGGCTGGTCTACACAATCCAGGACACTACAGGGCGCCGTTATAACGGAAGGTTGAATGGAGAGGGATACGCCAAGGTGGAAGGGTTTTATTGCGGCCCTGTGATTCTTTCTTTGGACACGCAATATTCAGGCGACGAAGAGCCATATTCCAAATTGAGAAAGCGCAAGACTTACCCGTTGCCTATCACCGAACTTCAAGCCCGCGCCGAACACACCCGATTTTCAGCGGCTGATGGCCAACGTATCGAGGGCAACCCTGCACAACACCAGGCCGACCGGTTTTATCAAGTTGAGGTGCGCGATCTGGTACGCCATATTGCCCACCTGCCGCCGTTTGCCTTCCGAACCTATCACCCCCCAAGGCATGCGCTGAAAATGATGGCCGAACTGGGGTTTGGTCCACCGCAGCCCGCATTGTCAGGCGTCGTGTTGTTCCCCAACCTGCACACGGTGTTGGAGGTACGGCCTTTGCGGGCCCTGCGCCCGATGTTGTCGACCGATGATCAGTTGTGTGCGTTGAACCTGTATCAATTGGCGTTGATGTCTACATTGAGTTACTGCGATTTTGGCCAGCAACCTCCAAAGCCGCCAGTGGAAAACGTCAGCTTCCCCCTGGATCCCAGCGCAGGCAATCTGTTCGCGGAAAAACTCTCGGGGTTTCAAGAAGCCTGGAAGGTCGATCGTGATCAGGCTCAGCGCTTCTTCCCGTTGTATGAAGAGGTTCCATACTCCCAGCGGTTTGAGATTTTGCCCTTCGATCCTGAGTTGTATCCACAGAATCGGCCGGAGCTTGGAGAGAAACAGGAACATCCCGCCAGCCTGCACTTTGTTGATGATGAAGCGTCCGGTACGGATACCCAGGCGTTTATCAGTCACCATAACGAAGTGATTCTGATCGCTGTACGCGGTACCGCCAGTGGTGCCGACGCTTTGCGAGACGCGAATGCCCACCAAGTGCCCTTTACCGAAGGTGTTGGCAAAGCCCATGAGGGCTTTTATCAGGCCTATCGAGCGATGCGTGACTTTGTTCTGCGCTACCTTCACCGATTTTACAGCGGACAGCGCATTGTGATTTGCGGCCACAGTCTGGGCGGTGCCATTGCACTGCTGTTGGCTGAAGGGCTACGCCGAGTTCCTGATCGTAAGTACAACATCCTCCTCTACACCTACGGCGCTCCCCGCGCCGCAGACTCCGAGTTCACCGACGGCGCCTCAGCCCTCATCCATCACCGCATCGTCAACCACAACGATCCGGTCCCCAGTGTCCCTGCCACGTGGATGAATACCACCGCCAAACTCTGGGTGCCGGGCGCCATCACGCTTTTTGCCGCGCCCGGTGCGGGTGGCCTGCTGTTCGCCGCCGGCCTTGTGCGTGTCGGCGGCAACCCTTACCAGCACCACGGCGAACAGCAGCACTTCATGCCTATCCAGCTACCGGACGGCACGCACTCCTCGGTGTTATGGGCGCCCGGTTGTGAGTCCATCCTCGAGGCCGGATGCAACCGGGTGCTGCAACTGCAAGGCGATATGCCCGAGCGTGCCAACCTGTTGAAACAACTGTTCCAGGCCAACCAGCACTTCATGACCGCCAGTTACATTCCAGCCGCGTGGGCCACTCTGCGTCGCTGGCAGCAAACCGTCGATAGCCAGGGGCCTATGATCACCGCCAGAGAGTTCGAGTTGATAGACCTGGCGCTCGACACAATGACGCAACAACTGCGCGACAAGAACCGCGAGCTCGAGCGTCGTCGCCCACCGAACCAACGCGATTATGGGCATGCGCATAACCAGGCGCTGAACGCTGAAGTCGACCGCTTGCGCAGCAGCCGACGTCGATTGGAGTCGTTGCGCTGGCGCCGTCTGGACCTGCGTGACGTGTATGGCAGCCACGCCGATTCCACCGGCCTGCAGCCCAGCGTTAAACGCTGGTTGCGTCACCCTGAAAACCGCAGGTTGGCGCAAATCGCCAGTATTCCTGTGCCGCTTAAGGACAGCGCCGGCCGGGTGCAGCCATTGGATATCGATTCAATCGTCTGACCCCGGTTACTTACGACCCCGTTGCTTACAAAAACTCCACCTGTGCCGGCCTGCGTTGCATCAGCACCTTGCCATTGCGGATCGAATACAACGGCAGGCCCTGGCTGCGGATCACCTCGTAGTCACTGTCTGCCGAAAGGATCAGCAGGTTGGCCGGGCGACCGGGTTCAAGGCCGTACCGGTCACCCAGGGCCATGGCTTTGGCGCTGTTGTCGGTGACCAGGTCCAGGGCGCTTTGCAGGTTGCGGTAACCCAGCATGTGGCAGATATGCAGACCGGCTTCCAGCACGCGCAGGATGTTGCCGTTGCCCAGCGGGTACCAGGGGTCGACGATGGAGTCCTGGCCGAAGCAGACATTCATGCCGGCCTCGAGCAGTTCATTGACGCGGGTGACGCCTCGGCGTTTCGGGAAACTGTCGAAGCGCCCCTGCAGGTGGATGCTTTCGGTAGGGCAGGAGACGAAGCTGATGCCCGAGTGCCCCAGCAGGCGAAACAGTTTGGCGCAATAGGCATTGTCATAGGAGCCCATCGCCGTGGTGTGGCTGGCGGTGACGCGCGCGCCCATGCCGCGGCTGCGGGCCTCTTCGGCGAGCACTTCGAGAAAGCGCGAGTGCGGGTCATCGGTTTCGTCGCAGTGCACGTCCACCAGGCAGCCGGTGCGTTCGGCCAGGTCCATCAGGAACTTCACCGAACTCACCCCTTGGTCGCGGGTGTATTCGAAGTGCGGGATGCCACCGACTACATCAGCGCCCAGGCGAATGGCTTCCTGCATCAGCTCGCGGCCATTGCGGTAAGACTCGATGCCTTCCTGCGGGAAGGCGACGATTTGCAGGTCGATCAGGTGGGTGCTTTCTTCGCGCACCTCCAACATGGCTTTGAGCGCGGTGAGGTCTGGGTCGGTGACATCGACATGGGTGCGCACATGCTGGATGCCATGGGCGGCCAGGGCCTGGATGGTTTTCTTGGCGCGAGCCTTGGTGTCTTCCTGGGTGATGGTGGCTTTGCGCTCGCCCCAGCACTCGATGCCCTCGAACAGGGTACCGCTCATGTTCCAGCGTGGCTCGCCGGCGGTCAGGGTCGCGTCGAGATGGATATGTGGCTCCACGAAGGGCGGTATCACCAGGTTGCCGGCGGCGTCGAGGTCACCGGCCATTAATGTGGGGGCCACGGTTTGTGTGGTAATGCGGGCGATCCGGCCGTGTTCCAGGTGCAGATCATGCAGGCCTTCACGGTTGCGCAGGCGGGCATTGATGATATGCATGGGCAAGTTCCTCTTGGCTTTGGATAATCAGGCAGGCAGCCGCCAGGTCATCAGGGTTATCAGCCACAAGGTTACCATCCTCATGGCAGCAGTCGGGTTCATGCCTGCACGTCAGTCAACGGTGCGCGCACGCGCAGGGCTGCGGTGAGTGCGATGTAGGCCAAGGACGCGGCCACAATCCCCACCAATGGCGCCACCCACGGTGAGTGAAACGCCAGCACGGTGCCCACGGCATACGCCGCCAGCCCCGGCCAATTGAACGCCGGCAGGCGTGCATCGGCCAGGCGCGGGTACTGGCCGCGATAGCGGTAGAAGAAGTCCGCCATGATGACTCCGCCAATCGGCGGGATCACGGTGCCCAGCAGAATCAGATAAGGCACCAGCAGGTCGTACATGCCAAGCAATGCCAGCAGCGTGCCGATCACTGCGCCGGCCAGGGTCACGGTTTTGCGCCGCCGGGTTCGCAGCAGGTTGCAGCCGGCCACGGCGAAATTGTAGAGGGTGTTGTCCTGGGTGCTCCAGATGTTGAGCAGCAACATGGCCATCGCCGCCATGGCGAAACCTTGCAGCAGCAGTACCTCGACCACATCGGGCTGCTGATAGACGATGGCACCATAGGCACCGATTAACACCATCAAGCCATTGCCGATAAAAAAGCCGATCAGGCTGGCCAGCACCGCGACCTTGGCCGAGCGAGAAAAACGCGTCCAGTTGGTCGCCTGGGTGGCGCCGCTGACAAAGGTGCCGAATACCAGTGTGATGGCGGTGGACACGTCCAGTTCCGCCGTCGGCACCACGGCCAGCAAGCCCTCCAGGCCGCCGACTTTGACGGTGGCGACCCACATCGACAGCAACAGCAGGATGCCCATGGCCGGCACCGCGATATAAGACAGAATCTCCAGCCCGCGATAGCCCACATAGGCGGTGGCGCAGAACAGCAGGCCAAACAGCACCATCAATGCCAGCACCGTGCCTTGGTTCAATTCGAAATATTTGCCCAGCACCACGGCGGCGGTGGCGGTGCCCCAGGCGTACCAGCCGATCTGGGTGAAGCCGAGGATCAGGTCGCTGAGTTTGCTGCCCACTTCGCCAAAGCAGAAGCGCCCCATCAGGACCGAATTCAAGCCGCTCTTGAACGCGATATAGCCCAGGCCTGCGGCGTAGATACCCAGCAACAGGTTACCCAAAGCCACGACACCGAGCATGTCGGTAAAACTGAACGCCACGCCCAGCTTGCCGCCGGCGAACATGGTCGCGGTAAAGAAGGTGAAGCCCAGCAACACCATGGCGGTGGACGCAAGGCCCTTGCGCGCATGCATCGGCACTTCGCTGAGGGGGTAATCGTTACCCGGTTCTTGCTGCGTCATGGCCTTGCTCCCTGGATGACTGACGCCGTGCTGTTGCACTGCGCGTGCCAAACCGGCAGCGCGGCGTATTTGTCGCCAGGCCCAATGTCGAGCGCGCCCAGGAAGGCACGAAAGCAGTGCAGCGGTGAGACAAAGTGGATCAGTCGAACAGCGTCTGGGTGGTCTCGCCACGATGAAACGCAAACGCTGCTTCAAGATCGCTTTCGATGGTGCGTCCACGGGACAGCGGGGGCAGCTCGTCGAGGGTAAAAAAGCCCACTTCAGTGGTTTCAAAGCCGGCCACTGGCGCCAGTTGGTCGACGCGCTCGCACAGGAAATACAGCTTGTAGAAGTCCCGCACATCCGGGCGATACAAGCCCTTGGCCTTGTGCGTGACGCTGTACAGCGCGCGTGCCGTGACGCTTAGCCCGGCTTCCTCGCGGATCTCCTTGACGATGTTTTCCGCTGCCGACAGGCCGATATCGGCATAGCCACCGGGCAGCGCCCAGCAGCCGTCGGTCAATTCGCGCACCAGCAGAATCCGGTCGCCGTCGATCACCGCGCCACGTACGTCAATCATTGGGGTTGAATAGCGCTTGGCAAAATCCGGCACCAGCCCGGTGATGCGCGCAAGCGGCACATCCGCCAGTTGCGCGAGCATGCTGTGGGCAATCTCGGCAATTTCCTCAAGGCGCTCGCGTTCGAAGTCGTCGGTGCAAAAATGCAGCCCCGTGGACGCCAGTGCCTGTAAGCGTTTGGCCTGGGCCAGCCAGAGGTTTTCCATGGGATGCTCCTATAGATGTTTGATCATATAGACGCGGCGCAGGCCGTGTTCCTCGGCGCAATGGGTGCGCACATAGCCACGGCGACTGTACAGCGCGAGGTTCTCGGTCATCACCTCATTGGTGTACAGACGGATAGCACTGTAGCCGGCATCGAGGGCCTGCTGTTCGGCAAAATCCATCAGTTGTCGCTCAAAACCAAGGCCCTGGGCGTGTGGGGCCACGGCGAGGTTATCCAACAGCAAGGCCGTGTCGGTGTGCATCAGGATAACAAAGCCCTGAACCTGCCCGGCGTGGTCGAGCACATGCACGCCCCCGTCTTCGACCCGCTGCGGGTAGTCCTCCAGCATTGGCCCGGGCTTTCGGCCGATGCGCTCGATGTAGGGCGTATAGGCAGCCTGGACGATGGCCTCGATAGCGGCACTATCATCGGCAGTGGCGGGGCGTATCAATTCAGCGTGCTCCTGTCATAAAGGCTCAATCCACTGGCGCTTCGAAGATCGCCTCGATGGGCCGTTCGAACACCTTGGCGATCTTGAACGCCAGTGGCAAGCTCGGGTCGTAGCGGCCGGTCTCGATGGCGTTGATGGTCTGGCGCGATACGCCCAGGCGCTGCGCCAGATCGGCCTGGGACCAACCCAGTTCGGCGCGCAACGGGCGCAGCTGATTATTCATTGATAGCGCCTTGTGCCAATGATCGTGGCCACACACCAGACGCCGCCCATGATCGGCCATACCATAAAGGCCGACAGGCGCGGCAGGCCTGCGGTTTCCAGGAAACCGTAGCTGAAAGTGGTGAGGGCGGTGCACACAAACGCCACGGCGAGCGCTTCCAACTGAATCTTGCGGCCCAACTCATCCATGCTGTTCAGCCTGCGAATGATTGACACCGCCATCGCGATCATTGGAATAACCGGCAGCAATGCCAAGGCGATTTTGGCGGCGCCGTCAGGCATGGCGCGTACAGATGAGCTGGAAATTACTACGCAGGCAACGTACAGCAGCAGAGTGGCTATAAATTCCACGAGGAAGCGTTTGGTCGACATGACTCTCTCCATGAGTAAAGGGTGCTTTACACTAGGCGTTCAGGTTTTTCATGTCAAGCACGCTTTACATTGGCATTGGCCAGGCATAAAAAAACCACCCGCAGGTGGTTTTGAACACTCAACCGCTTACTCGCCGCGATAGATGCAACCGCTGGTGCAGGTCTCATGGATGCGAATTGCGCTGAGATCCGGCAACAGGGGCTTAAGTTCGGTCCAGATCCACTTGGCCAGCACTTCGCTGGTCGGATTCTCCAGGCCCGGGATGTCATTGAGGTAGTTATGGTCGAGGAGTTCGTACAGCGGCTTGAAAATCGCCTTGATTTCCGAGAAATCGCGGATCCAGCCGGTATGGGGATCCAGGTCGCCGCTCAGGTGGATTGCCACCTTGAACGAATGCCCGTGCAGACGCCCGCATTTGTGGCCTTCCGGTACGTGGGGCAGGCGGTGGGCGGACTCGAAGGTAAACTCTTTGAAGATTTCCACGGTGTGACCTGTAGGGCTTGTGTTGCGTGGGTTTGAGGTGATTGCCGGTTTCTGGTGCAGAGATGGCGCGTATTCTAACCTGTTTTGTGAATCTGCCCCGCCTGATCGCCGATAAACCCTCTGGCGGTTTTTGCCGCTGCTTTACACGGACGACGACAACGGCCCACCCGCCGCCGCATACTACCAACTGTTTCAAGGCCCGCCACTGCGCGGGTTTTTTTTGCCTCGGGGAACACCATGGCTTTTAACACCCAAACACCTGTCGAACCGAATGGATCGAGCGATCATTCAGACCTTACCTGGCGTGCAAGGTTGGCCAAGGCTCTGAAGAGGTGGGCCGGCATGAAGGCGACGCAGGTTGTTCACCCCGCAGGCACTGAGCAGCGACGGGCCTGCAGCGATGTCGAGAGGCTTTCCAGCCTGGGTAATCTGGATCGGCTCAATGCCGCTGTTTTCGAAGGCAGCGTACGCATTGCCTTTGCTGGCGATTCGATTGTCGAGGGCGACCGCGACGGCCTGTATGACAATTCGGTTGTCGCAACGCTCATGCGCGCCTTGCGCGAGCAGAACCCTGGCATCGCCTTCGTAGCGGGTAACTTCAGCCTTTCAGGCCGTGGTATCGGAGCACTGGCAACCGAGAGCTATGTGGGGCAACCCTACCCGGAAGACCTGGCTACCGGGTTTTATCGCCCGGATGGCAGCCCGGTGACTGACCAGTGGCCGGGCGGATCGGTTGTCGGCAAGTCGTGGATGGCGCACCTCAGGGACTTTGCCCCCGACTTTGTGATGGTCATGCACGGCGCCAACGATTTGTCTGGTTCAAGCCTGGCGAACACGACCGCGCTGAAGCATGTGCTCGACCTGATTCGCCATTTTCCCAAGGCGCCGTCTGTTGGCGTAGCCACCACGGCCTTGCCAGCCATTTCAGCGGGGTATCAGGAAGAGGCTCAAATCGCCGCCGATGGTGTGCGCGGCGTGGCTCGGGAACTGAACCTGACCCTGGTCGATATCAACCGGACGTTCAACCGGCTGCGCGCAGGTGTGGATGTCGAACACCTTGTCTACACGCGTGACGACAATTTCGCCGGCTACCCCGCGGGCTGGAATGTTGAGGCGCGCTCCACGTTTTCACTGGCCAATGCAAGTGGCGGCTCGTTAAGCGGTAACGGATCGGCGCTGCGTAACGTGCAGTCGCTGGACATCCTTATCAAGGCCACGTTCAGCTGCGCCAGTTGGTTCTCCACGACCTGTGCCCTGCATTATCGGTCGATGGGGTTGCCTGCACACCAATACAGCGCGCAAATCTCATCGGGCTCCCTGGTTCTTTATTGGGGGACAACCACCCTGGGCTTCAAGGCCATGGGTGCACTGGCATCCGGCTCAAAGGTGGTGTTGCAGGTGGATGTGCAAGGCGCGCTGCACAGGGTCTATGTCAACAACGTGCTGCAACTGGCGGTCTACGACTACCACCACCTGCGGCGCGGCAGCCACGGGGTGGCGATAATCGGCGGCACGGGAACCATCGCTGACTTTATCGTGCACACCGGTGACTACTGCGCAACTGAAGTGCCGCAACTGAGTGATCTCGAGCTGTACGGCGGCGATAACGTGGCGACTCACACGGGAGTGCCAGACGGCAACGGCATCAACCACCCCACCCGCTACGCCAATCGCGTGTGCTGGGCCGCGGCTTTCTCGGCGCTGGTGGATCACATCCGGGTGCAAAAAAGAGCAGGGCGGTGACGGTCGAAGGGGGAAGTCAGTAGAATTAGAGTTCTCTATTAGATTGGCGTCACGACGTGTCTGCTTCCCTTGCGCACCACAGCACCAAATTCCTGACTTTCTTGATTGCTTTGTTCCTCAGCGTCCCGCTGAACCTCTTTGGTTTAGGGGGGGACGTTTTTGCGGCGGATCCTGCTGGCGTGGTTGCACCCGCCCAAAGCGACGGGCAGATAAGCGCTAGCGCTATTGCTGCCAGCGCTCCGAGCCCCGTGCCCGACCAGGCCGTGCCGGATGAGGTGTCCACGCTGTCGAGCGTGGGCAATCTGGAGCGGCTGGATGCCGCCATTAAAGAGGGCGCGGTGAGAATCGCAGTGGTCGGCGACTCGATCTCCCAAGGCGATGTTGATGGGCAGTACGAAAACTCGGTGGTGGCCACCTTGATGCGCTCAGCCCGTGAGCAGAACCCCGATATTGCTTTCACATTTGGTAATTTCAGCCTGGCGGGGCGTGGGATGGGGATGTACTTCAACCCTAACTACAAGGGGGCGACGGCCGCCGCCGAAAACCCGCTCACGGGTTTCTTCAGAGAGCCCGGCAGCGAGGTGACGGGGCAATGGCCTGGCGGGTCGGTTGAGGGCAAGAGTTGGGCAGATCACGTCCGGGATTTTGCTCCGGACCTGGTGATTTACATGTTTGGTGCCAATGATCTTACGGGCAGCAGCAGTGTCAACGCCGACTACTATTTCAAGTCGCTTGATTACCAGAATACCTGGGCAAAAGTGCCGTCTACGGCAATTGCGCCGGCGGCGTTACCGTCCGTTGCGTTTGGCTATCAAGAGCAGGTTCAAGTGGCGGCTGACGCTGCGCGGGATGTTGCGAAAGTGCGCAATATTACGGTGCTGGACATTAACCGACTGTTCAATATTCACCGCGCTGCCATCGATGTCGATAAGTTGAGTTTTATTCGCGAGGATAACCTGGCGACGTATCCCGCCGGCTGGAACGCGGAACCCGGCACTACGTTTGCGGTATCGGGTTCGCCTGCGCAATCGACCCTGAAGGGGCAGGGCGCCACGATGCTGAACCGGGAGAGCCAGGATGTCAGTCTGTCGGCCACGTTCACCATGACCCATTGGGCTGGGCAAATCGGCGGCATTCGCTATCGGTCCATGGGTTCTGGCCTGAGTCAGTACACCGCGCAAGTGACGGCCAGCCAAGTGCTGCTTTATTGGGGTGGCACCCTTATTGGTCGTTCACCGGTTTACTCCGACATCCCGGATGGGACTTCGGTCAGCCTGAAAGTAACGGCGCGCGGGGCGAAGCACGACGTGTATTTAAATGGCATCAACGTTATTTCCACGTATGACTTCAACAACCTGCGCTTCGGTAAGGTCGGCTTGTTGGTGTCAGGCGCCGAGGGTGTTATCTCCGACTGGGTCGCGAATCTGGGCGTGCCTGAGGCGCGCGGTGTTCCAGATTTGAATGATGTTCAAATATATGGTCTCGGGGATTTCGCCACCAACCCCGGCAGCCAGGGTGGAAACATGATTAACCACCCTACCAAGCTTGCCAATGCGGTGATCTGGGGCGGGGCGCTGCGTCCCTTGTTGCAGCACATCCGGTCGCAGCCCAGGGGCGGCGTGCCCGCCTCGGCGCCAGTCAGCCACTGATAGCTGCGGGCCGGCACGCATTCAGCGCGCCGGCTCAGCCGGATACAGCCCACTGTGAGCAGGCCGCTGGTACGTCAAAGTGCCTGCAGGTGCTCGCCCAATGTGCCGTTATCCGCCCACTGAAGAAACTCATCCCCCAGCCGTCGACTTTCGCTCATCGCGGTTTGCCAGTATTTGTTGCGGCTCGAGTCATCGCCCATAAAGCGCTTGAAGTCGCTGCGGTCCGGCAATTTGCCGTGGGGCAGGCGGGCCAGGTAGTCCCTGGAGGGCGCCAGTAGCAGCACATCCTGCAAGCCTTGTGGGTTACTGCGCCGCCACGGCAAGCCCTTGTCGAACCAGCCGGGGATCACCCGGTCGGTGAAGTGCGGGTACAGCACAATGTCGTCGCCGTGATAGGGCAGGTCGAGGTGATAGTCCAGCAGGCCACCGTCGCGGTAAGTGCCCGCGCCTGCGCCGGGCAGGTCGCGCACGCCTTGCATCACCATGGGGATGGAACCGGAGGCCAGCAGCGCCTGGCGCAGGTTGCCCAACTGCAGGTCGAGGAAGCGCGAGGGGAAGTCCGTCAGCGCATGTACCGGAGGGGGCTGGCGCGGGTCGTGGATGATCAACCGCTCAAAATGCCGCGACAGCCGCGCACGGCCACGCAGGTTGTCGGCAATCACCGACGACAGGCCCAGCCCCAGTCGCCCACGGTGGTCATCGGCGAGCAGGCCGTGGCTCTTGACCACCATGATATTCAGGCGATAGTCGGGGTTGTCCAGCACCCGCGCATCGCGGCCGGCCAGCAGGTCGTCGAGCATGCGCTGGCAGCTGCGGCTGACTTCGGCCATGGTCACGCCCTTGGCGAAGCGTTGTTCGTTATACAGGCGGCCGAGGTCCAGCAGGCCTTGCACCGGGTCGGGCAGGCACGCACTGGCAAACCGCCAGGAGCCGATGGACGCGCCGATCAGTGCGCGCTCACGCGGCGCGCGTGGCAGCCAATCGCCGAACAGCGCCAGGTCCAGGCCTTGAATGCCCAACGCCTTGGGGCCACCGGCCGCACCGGGTAGGATACCGACATCCGCCGGCGCAAGGCCTTGCTCGCGAATGCGTGTGAAAGCGCGTTTGCCGGCCTTGAGGGTCAGCGCGGGAAACTTGATGTGGATGGCAGTCATACAGGTCTCGGTTGCAGCGAACAGGCAATATAAGAGAAATCTTGCAGCGGTGGGTAAGGTTGCCGATTGAAAATTGCCATGGTGGCAATTCAGTTTCAGTTAAGTTGTCACGGGTACCGTGGTGGCTCATGTCCCTCATCGGGCCGCCCTCAAGGAACATCAGGATACGTAATGAAGGTAAATCTACGCGCGGGCAGGCTAGCAGCGCTGGTAATGCTTCTAAGCAGCGCAAGCCTGTCGGCCCATGACCTCGGGCAGGATGAAGCCCTGCGCCTGCGTCAGGAGGGCGTCATCGCGCCGCTGGAAGAGTTGCTGGGGCCGGCGCTGGAGCGTTACCCGGGCGCCAAGCTGCTGGACGCCGAACTTGAGGAACACAAGGATAGGCCGGTGCGCTATATCTACGAAATCGAACTGTTGACCGTCGAAGGCGTGGTGCGCGAAATCGAGCTGGACGCCAGTACCGGTAAGCTGCTCAAAGATAAGGAAGACGACTGATGCGCCTGCTCCTGGTAGAAGACAACGTACCGCTGGCTGACGAATTGCTGGCTGGCCTGCAGCGCCAGGGCTACGCGGTCGACTGGCTGGCCGACGGACGCGATGCCGCGTATCAAGGCCGCAGCGAACCCTACGACCTGATCATCCTCGACCTTGGCTTGCCGGGCCTGCCGGGTCTGGAGGTGCTGGCGCAATGGCGCGCGGCGGCCTTGGCCACACCCGTGCTGGTGCTGACCGCACGCGATTCCTGGGCCGAGCGTATCGAAGGTCTTAAGGCCGGCGCCGACGATTACTTGAGCAAACCCTTTCACCCCGAAGAACTCTACCTGCGCATCCAGGCGCTGTTGCGCCGTTCCCACGGCCAGGCCAACCAGCCGACGCTGCAAGCCGCCGGCTTGCACCTGGATGAAGGGCGCCAGTGTGTGTTGCGCGATGGCGACGAGATCCAACTGACCGCCGCCGAATTCCGCCTGCTGCGCTACTTCATGTTGCACCCGGAACAGATCCTGTCGAAAAGCCACTTGGCCGAGCATTTGTATGACGGCGAGACCGAGCGCGACTCCAATGTGCTGGAAGTGCACGTCAACCACCTGCGCCGCAAACTGGGGCGCAATGTGATTGAAACCCGGCGTGGCCAGGGTTACCGGTTTGGCGCCGCCCCGGCATGAGGTCGATTCAGCGGCGCCTGAGCCTGGGGCTGATCAGCGTCATGGTAGTGGTCGGCGTGGTGCTGGCGCAGACCAGCTTGTGGTTGTTCGAGGCCGGTTTGCAGCGCTACCTGGAAGCCGGGCTGCGCAACGACAGCGAGAACCTGCTGACAGCGCTGGTGCGTGGGCCCGAGGGTGTTCAGTTGGATGAGCAGCGCCTGTCACCGGCCTACCAACGGCCGTTTTCCGGGCATTATTTTCGCATTGATTTTGCCGACGTTCACTGGCGCTCCCGCTCGTTGTGGGACCAGGAACTGCCGCGCCTGACTGAACCTGGGCTCAAGGGCAACCTGCAACTGGGGCCGGAACGCCAGCAACTGCTGGTGTTGCGTTCGGACTACAAGCGTTTCGGGCAGTTGATTTCCATCAGCGTGGCCCAGGACTACACGCCCGTGCGCGAAAGCTTTCGCCTGATGCGCCAGATTGGCCTGATCATTGGTTTGGCGGCGCTGTTGCTGGTGCTGATCCTGCAACGGGTCACCGTGCGTCGTGCCTTGCGCCCACTGGAGACGGCACGCAACCAGATTGCCCAGCTGCAACAGGGTCGGCGCTCGCAACTCGATACCCAAGTGCCGCTGGAACTGGAGCCGCTGGTGGCGCAGATCAACCATCTGCTGGCCCATACCGAAGACAGCCTCAAGCGCTCACGCAATGCCTTGGGCAACCTTGGCCATGCGCTGAAAACCCCGTTGGCGGTGCTGTTGAGTGCGGCCTCCAGTGAAGCGCTCAAGGATCATCCCGAACTCGGCAAACTGCTGCGCGAGCAGCTCGATCAAGTGCAGCAACGCCTCAACCGCGAACTCAACCGCGCCCGCCTGGCCGGCGAAACCCTGCCCGGCGCGCTGTTCGACTGTGAAAAAGAATTGCCCGGCTTGCTGGCCACCTTGAGCATGATCCACGGTGAGCACCTGGATTTGAGCTACCACGTCGACCCCGGCCTGCAATTGCCCTGGGACCGCGAAGACCTGCTGGAGCTGCTCGGCAACTTGCTGGATAACGCCTGCAAATGGGCGGACGCCGACGTGCGTTTGACGCTCAGCGAAACCCCGCGCAGCTTTCTGCTGGCCGTCGAAGACGACGGCCCCGGCATTCCGCAGGCCCAGCGTGAGCAAGTGCTCAGCCGCGGTGCGCGCCTGGATGAGCAGATTGACGGCCATGGCCTGGGGCTGGGGATCGTGCGGGACATCGTCGAGGTGTGGGGGGGGACGTTGCAGTTGCAGGACAGCGAACTGGGCGGGCTCAAGGTGTTGATCGAATTACCCAAACGATAACGCCGAACAAACTGTGGGAGCGGGCGTGCTCGCGATTGCTGTGTGTCAGTCAATGCATTCTTCGGCTGGTCCACCGCATTCGCGAGCAAGCCCGCTCCCACATTGGATCTCCTTAAAGGTCAGATCCTTTGCACGTCACTTACACCCGAAACTGATCCATCAACCCCTGCTGCTGATTCGCCAGGCTGTTCAACGCCTGGCTCACCCGTGCCGACTCATTGGCCTGCTCCGACAGCGATTCAGTCACATCCCGAATCGTCGCCACATTGCTGTTGATCTCTTCGGCCACGGCGCTTTGCTGTTCGGCGGCGCTGGCGATCTGCAGGTTCATGTCGCTGATCACCGTGACCGCTTCGCCTATCTGGCGCAGGGCGGTAACCGCCTGGCCAACCTGCTCGACACTGCCCTGGGCCTGGCGATAGCTGTTGCCCATGGAGCC
The DNA here is from genome assembly GCF_030816095.1 of Pseudomonas sp. W3I7. Lineage (NCBI taxonomy): Bacteria > Pseudomonadati > Pseudomonadota > Gammaproteobacteria > Pseudomonadales > Pseudomonadaceae > Pseudomonas > Pseudomonas sp. W3I7. The sequence continues at coordinate 4,025,816 of NZ_JAUSXP010000001.1, read as the reverse complement.
GACCACGTCGGTGGTGCCGCTTTGCAGGTGCTCGATCACCAGGCGGGTTTCTTCTACCGACTCCTGGGTGCGCTGCGCCAGGTTGCGTACTTCGTCGGCGACCACCGCAAAGCCACGGCCAGCCTCGCCGGCGCGGGCGGCTTCGATCGCGGCGTTGAGTGCCAGCAGGTTGGTTTGCTCGGCGATGCCACGGATCACTTCCAGCACCGAACCGATCTTCTCGCTATTGGCCGCCAAGCCTTCGACCTGGGCCATGGCGGTGCTCATGTCCGCCGCCAGGTTGCCGATGTTGGTGGTGGTGCGGTCGATCACACTCAAACCGTCGCGGGTGGCCTGGTCGGCATCGCGCGCAGCGTGTGCCGCCTGGGCAGCGCTGCGGGCCACGTCCTGGGCGGTGGCGCTCATTTCGTGGGAAGCGGTGGCCACTTGATCGACCTGGCGGTACTGCTGCTCCATGCCGGCGCTGGTTTGCGTGGCGATCGCGGCGGACTGGTCGGCAGTGCCACGGGCGTCCTGCACCGAGCGTTTCACTTGGGCAATGATCGGTTGCAGCTTGTCGAGGAAGCGGTTGAACCAGCCGGCCAACTCGCCCAGTTCATCCTGTTTGGCATAGGCCAGGCGGCGGGTGAGGTCGCCTTCACCGCTGGCAATGTCTTCAAGCATGCGCGCCACGCCAAGGATCGGCCGGGTGACGCTGCGGGCCATCAGCCACACAAGCACTAAGCCAACCACGGCCGCCAGCAGGCCCAGGCTCAACTCCAGCAGCGTGCCACGGGCGTTGTCCGCGTCCAACTGTGCCTTGAGTGTTTCGGCGGGGCCGACCAGGACTTTTTCCGGCACATCCAGCAACACGCCCCACGGCTTGCCGCCGGGAATCGGCGCGAAGGGCGCCAGCACCTTGAGTTGGTGACCGGTACGCAGGCTGCTGGTCTGGGGGGTACTGGCCAGCACGCTGATCAATTGCGCGCCGCTGGTGGTGTCGACCTGATCCAGGCGCTGGCTGAGTTTGCCGGCGTCCGGGCTGTAGCCGGCGAGCAAACCGGTGGGGCTGAGGATGCTGACCTGGGTCTGGCCGTCATACAGCTTCTGGCTGGCCTGTTGGCTCACGGCCTGCAAGCTGTTGAGGTTGATGTCCACCGACAGCGAGGCGATGACTTTGCCGTTGACCATCAGCGGGAAGACGATGCTGGTCATCAGCACGTTTTGCCCGTCGATCACGTAAAAGTAGGGTTCGATCACGCAGGGTTTCAGGGTGGTGCGTGGGCAGGTGAACCAGGCGTTGGCTTTTTCGCCGCTGGGGCCGACGCTGACGTCGGCCATGTCGCTTTCGGGCAGCGACATGGAGGTGAGTTTGCCCGGCGTGGGCTGCGACCAGTAGAGGGCGAAGCGGCCCTTGTCGTTGCTGCCCAGTTCTGCCTGATTGGCGAACAACTCGTCCTTGCCGTCCAGCGCATTGGCTTCAAACACCAGTGACAGGCCGAGCAGATCGGGGTTGGCCTGCAAGGCGGCCTTGACCTGGCGGGTCAGGTCTTCGCGGGTGTCGAAGGCGTCGAGGAAGCGTTTTTCGGCTTGTTCGCGCAAAAACAGCACCTGGCGCGAAAAACCATGGCCGTACTGATAGGCGTCCATGAATTGCTGGCGAATGCCCAGCGCCTGCACTTCACCTTGGGCCTCGATTCGTGCCTGGGCGGATGCGTCGAGCATCTGCATGCTGGACGCTTTGACCTGCTGTGAACTCTGCTCCATGCGAAACAGCGACAGACCCACCAGCAGGGTCACGATCCCCAGCAGGCACAAGCCCGCGAGCAGGGTGATTTTCCATTGAATGGAGAGCTGTCTAAGCGACATCGGGACATCCTTACCTGAAAACACAGAGAGACCCGTTTATCGGCTGTTCCGGATATTTCTTTATTCAAACGTTCAATTTAAAGCTGCTTTTGTGGCGAGGGAGCTTGCTCCCGTTCGACTGCGAAGCAGGCGCCCGGGTCGCGATTTTCGCGGCTGCTGCGCAGCCCAGCGGGAGCAAGCTCCCTCGCCACAGTTTTTGACATGCACGCCCACCTGCGGCAAAGTGCGCGCCCTCTAATAAGACCTCTTTAAGCCTGCACACGGACGCCACCTGATGGCCGCCCGGTGGCGGGCCTGTCTGTCTTTTATGTTTTTTGCTTGAGGTAACCATGATTAACGCAGTCATCGCCGCGGTCGGCACCATGCTGGTGCTCAGTTTGTCCCGCGTGCATGTGGTCATCGCCATCATCGTCGGCGCGCTGGTCGGTGGCTTGACCGGCGGGTTGGGCATCGAGGCCACGCTCAAGGCCTTTAACGGTGGCTTGGGCGGCGGCGCGACCGTGGCGTTGTCCTACGCCTTGCTCGGCGCGTTCGCGGTGGCGATTGCCAAGTCCGGCCTGGCTCACGCGCTGGCGGACAAGGCGCTGCTGCTGGTCGATCGCCAGGAAGCCACCGGCGGCAGCCATGTCAAATGGCTGCTGATCGGCCTGTTGTGGGGGGTGGCGATTGCTTCGCAGAATATTCTGCCGATCCATATCGCGTTTATCCCGCTGCTGGTACCGCCTCTGCTTTACGTGCTGACCAAGCTGCAACTGGATCGTCGCCTGATCGCCTGCGTAATGACCTTCGGCTTGATCACGCCCTACATGTTCCTGCCGGTGGGCTTCGGCAATATCTTCCTTAATCAGATCCTGCTGGCCAACGTGGCCAAGAGCGGCGTGGACATCAGCCAGGTCAACGTCACTCACGCGATGGGGTTGCCGGCGTTGGGCATGGTGGTCGGCCTGCTGGTGGCGGTGTTTATCAGCTACCGCAAAAAGCGCGTGTATGACCTGGAAAAAATCGAGCGCGTCGAGCAAGTGGCGGTGCAATACAACCCGCTGACCCTGCTGGTGGCCGGCCTGGCAATTGCCTCGGCGTTTATCATTCAGCTGTGGCTGGACTCGATGATCATCGGCGCCCTGGCTGGGTTTCTGATCTTCTCGGTGTCGGGCATTGTGCGCTGGCGCGACACCGACGACCTGTTCACCGAAGGCATGAAGATGATGGCGATGATCGGCTTCATCATGATCGCCTCTTCGGGGTTTGCCGAGGTGCTCAAGGCTACCGGTGACGTGCGTTCACTGGTGGAAGCCTCGGCGGCATTCATCGGGCATAGCCGCGGGGTGGGTGCGTTGCTGATGTTGCTGGTGGGGCTGTTGGTGACCATGGGCATTGGTTCGTCATTTTCTACGGTGCCGATTCTGGCGGCGATTTTTGTGCCGTTGTGTGTGCAACTGGGCTTCAGTCCGTTGGCGATTGTGTGCATCGTGGGTACGGCGGGTGCATTGGGCGATGCCGGTTCGCCAGCGTCGGACTCCACGCTCGGCCCGACTTCCGGCCTGAATATCGACGGCCAGCATCACCATATCTGGGACACCGTGGTGCCGACCTTTCTGCACTACAACCTTCCGTTGCTGGCGTTTGGCTGGATTGCTGCGATGACCCTCTAGTGTCTGGAACAGGTTCAATTGTGGCGAGCAGGCTTGCCCTGCGTTGGAGCGCGAAGCGGTCCTGAATCCAGACACCTCGATCTACCTGGCGTGTTACGGCGCCTGAAAAGGGGGCTGCTACGCAGCCCAGCGCAGGGCAAGCCTGCTCGCCACAACAGACCAGTCTCCACCACGTTGCGGTGTCCTACAGATATTTCGCCACTGGCCGTTAACCTCTCAAGTCGCCACGAATAAGAGAGAAAAGCCATGCGTCTGAGTTTGAAGGCCAAAGTCCTGTCCCTGGCCGTCGTGCCGGTGTTGTTGTTTGCCGTGGTCATCAGCCTGACCACGGTGTGGATCCTGCAGGGCCAGGCGCGCAATGAGGTGGACGAAACCCGCCAGCGCCTGCTCAATGACGCCAAGGCCACCCTGCAAGGGTATGTGGAAGTGGCGATGACCACCATCAAGCCGCTCTACGACGCGGCCGCCCCGGGCGACACGGCGGCGCGGGCCCAGGTGGTCAAGTTGCTGTCCAACACGGCCTACGGCAAGGACGGCTACTTCTTCGGCTACGACTCCGAGACCATCCGCCTGTTCAAGGGCAACAGCCCCGACGGCGTGGGCAAGAGTTTCAAGGACAACCGTGACCCCAACGGTGTCTACGTCAACCGCGATCTGGTCAAGGTCGGCAAGGACGGCACCCACTACCTGCAATACAGCTCGACCCAGCCCGGCCAGACCGAGCTGGTGCCCAAGCTTGGCTACACCGAGTACCTGCCCAAGTGGGACATGGTGATTGGTACGTCGGTGAACCTCGATGGCATCGAAGCCCAGGTGGCGGTGGTCGAGGCCAAGGTCGAAAAACGCATGGAAGGTGTGCTGCTGAGCATCCTCGGCGTGGCGGTGGTGGTGCTGTTGGTGATTGCTGCGGTAGGCATGCTGGTGGCCAATACCATCTTGCGCCCACTGAACCTGATGAAAGCCAACCTTGACGATATCGCCGCGGGCGAGGGCGACTTGACCCGCCGCCTGGCCATCACCAGCCAGGATGAGCTGGGGCAATTGGCCGGCGCGTTCAACCGCTTCGTCGACAAGATCCACGGCCTGGTGCGTCAGATCACCGAAATGACCGCGCAACTTACTGGGCTGGTCAGCCAGGTGTCCGAGCAGGCCCAGCGCTCGGAAACCGCCATGGAACGCCAGCGTCACGAGACCGATCAGGTGGCGACTGCGATCAACCAAATGTCCTCGGCGGCCCAAGAAGTGGCACGCAGCGCGCAAGGCGCCGCCGTCGCCGCGCAACAGACCGACGCCGAAGGCCAGGCCGCCAAGCGGGTGGTGGACGGCAGCATCGCGCAGATCCATGCACTGGTGAATGACATTCGCAGCAGCGGCGTGTCCCTCGACAGCTTGCAGCAGGACGTGTCGTCGATTGTCAGCGTGCTCGGCGTGATCCGCTCGATTGCCGAGCAGACCAACCTGCTGGCCCTCAACGCCGCCATCGAAGCCGCACGCGCAGGCGAAGCCGGGCGTGGTTTTGCGGTGGTCGCCGACGAAGTGCGTGCGCTGGCCAGCCGCACGCAAACCAGCACTCAGGAAATCCAGGGCATGATCGACCGCCTGCAAAAAGGCACGGTTGCCGCCGTGGATGCCATGCGCCGCTCTAGCGATGCCGGTGATGGCACCTCGGCTCAGGCCAACCAAGCCGGTGCGTCGCTGGACACCATGGCGCAGTTGATCGGCACCATCAACTCGATGAACGCGCAAATCGCCAGCGCCGCCGAAGAGCAGACCGCCGTGGCCGAAGAGATCAACCGCAGCGTGCATCAGATTGCCGTGGCGGTCGACAGCGTGGCCGATGAAACCCAGTTGGGCGCACAAACCTCGCGCAGCCTGGCGGACCTGGGCCAGCGCCTGGGGCAGTTGGTGGGTCAGTTCAGGATCTGATCAACCCTGGCCTCAGCGTATGTTTGCCTGGCGCTGATACGCATAGGCCTGTCACCGCCCCTGCGTTAGACGTCACGCATCAGCAGGCCGAAGCGCAGGTCCATGTCGCTCGGCAGTGGCACATACACCGTGTGCCCATCCCCGGGCGCCACTTGTATTGCCTCGCCCTTGGCGTTGTGCAGGTTGGCGAGGTCAAAGTGAAAGTTGCCGGCCGGTGTCATCAATTCCAGATGATTGCCCACGGCAAAGCGGTTCTTCACCTTGACCTCGGCCAGCTCACCCCGGCGCTCGCCGGTCAATTCGCCGACAAACTGCTGGCGCTCCGACACCGAGCTGCCGTTCTGGTAGTTCTGGTATTCGTCGTGTACATGGCGACGCAGGAAACCTTCGGTGTAGCCACGCTGGGCCAGGGACTCAAGATTGGTCATCAGGTTGCGGTCAAACGCACGGCCCGCCACCGCATCGTCAATGGCCTGGCGATACACCTGGGTGGTGCGCGCGCAATAGAAGTGGGACTTGGTGCGGCCCTCGATCTTCAGCGAATGCACGCCCATCTGCGTCAGGCGCTCCACGTGCTGCACGGCGCGCAGGTCCTTGGCGTTCATGATGTAAGTGCCGTGTTCGTCTTCGAAGGCGGGCATCTGCGCATCCGGGCGGTTGGCTTCTTGCAGCAAAAACACCTGGTCGGTCGGCGCACCGATGCCCAAGGTCGGTTCACAGTGCTGGACGATATCGCCCGTGGCGTTCTCCACCGCCGGCGTGGCCGAGTATTTCCAGCGGCACGCGTTGGTGCAGGTGCCTTGGTTGGCATCGCGCTTGTTCATATAGCCGGACAACAAGCAGCGCCCGGAATAGGCCATGCACAGGGCGCCATGCACAAACACTTCCAGCTCCATGGCGGGCACCTGTTGGCGGATTTCGCCGATTTCTTCCAGTGACAACTCTCGCGACAGAATCACCCGGCCGATACCTTGCTGCTGCCAGAACTCGACGCTGGCCCAGTTCACTGTATTGGCCTGCACCGACAAGTGAATCGGCATGCACGGGAAGTGACGGCGTACCAGCATGATCAAGCCCGGGTCGGACATGATCAGCGCGTCCGGGCCCATGGCGATCACCGGGGCCAAATCCTTGAGGAAGGTCTTGAGCTTGGCATTGTGCGGGGCAATGTTGACCACCACGTAGAAACGCTTGCCCAGTGCATGCGCCTCCTGGATGCCGAGCGCGAGGTTGGCGTGGTCGAACTCGTTGTTGCGCACCCGCAGGCTGTAGCGCGGCTGGCCGGCGTAGACCGCATCGGCGCCGTAGGCGAAGGCATAACGCATGTTTTTCAGGGTGCCGGCGGGGGCGAGCAGTTCGGGGGCAATCACGGGGGGCATGGGCTCAGGTCGCAAAAGGTCGGGAGGGTAAGGGAGCTGGCCTGAGCTTTTATTGATCCAGGTCGGGCTTTTGCCGGGTTTGTATCGCCGTGTATCGGTGGCTGCTGCCCGACACAGGCGAGACACCTCGCAGGGTTCCAATAGGCACTCTGCGACTCGACAAGGTAATCACCATGCGACCTATCACGTTCCTGTTTGGCATGCTGCTGCTGGCTTTTGCCCTGACCGCCAGTTGGGTAGCCAGTGGCGAGAGCAAACACCCTGACGCCGCCATGCCCTCACTGGCAGGGGCGGTCGAATGGCTTAATTCGCCGCCCCTGAGCCTTGAAGCGCTCAAAGGCAAAGTGGTGCTGGTGGATTTCTGGACCTATGACTGCATCAACTGCCGGCGCGCGCTGCCCTACGTCAATACCTGGGCCAAACGCTATGAACAGGACGGTTTGGTGGTGATTGGCGTGCACACCCCCGAATACGCGTTCGAGCACATCCCGGCCAATGTCAAAGAGCAGGTGCGCAAGCTGGGCATCGGCTACCGGGTGGCCATCGACAATAACTACGCGATCTGGCGCAGCTTCGACAACCAGGTTTGGCCGGCCCACTACCTGATCGATGCCAAGGGGCACGTGCGTTACAGCCACTTCGGCGAGGGGCGCTACGACGCTCAGGAGCAGGCGATCCAGGCGCTGTTGACCGAGGCCAAGGCGATTCAATAAGGCGGTCTATGCTTGAAGGGCACTCCCAGGTTTTGCCGCGGACTAAGCAACAGGGCCGCTGAAGGCCCTCTGCTTTTCTGACATGGACCGGACATGAACCAAACCAACCTTCAATTCAAAACCCTGCTGTTATTGCTGGTCCTGGTGACCATCGCCTTTATCTGGATATTGCTGCCGTTCTACGGCGCGGTGTTCTGGGCGGTTATCCTTGGCATCATCTTCGCCCCGATGCAGCGGCGCCTGCAGCAACGCTTCAGCTGGAACCGCAACCTGACATCGCTGGCGACGCTGACGGTGTGCCTGGTGATTGCGATTCTGCCGGTGATCATCACCAGCGTGCTGCTGGTGCAAGAGGGCGCCACCCTCTACAAAAATATCGAAAGCGGTAAGTTGGACGTGGCGGGCTATATCGAACAGTTCAAGAACTTCCTGCCGCCGTACTTCCAGCACCTGCTCGACCGCTTCGGCATGGGCAACCTGGAGGGCCTGCGGGAAAAGATCGTCAAGAGCGCGATGCAGGGCAGCCAGTTCTTTGCCACCCAGGCGTTCAGCTTCGGCCAGGGCACGTTTGATTTCCTGGTGAGCTTTTTCATCATGCTGTACCTGTTGTTTTTCTTGCTGCGTGACGGCCCGGAACTGGTGCGCAAAGTGCGTACGGCGGTGCCGTTGGCCGAGCCGCAAAAGCGCCGGTTGCAACTCAAGTTCAATCGGGTGGTGCGCGCCACGGTCAAGGGCAACGTGCTGGTCGCCGTGACCCAGGGTGCGCTGGGCGGTTTGATCTTCTGGTTCCTGGACATTCCCAGCGCGTTGCTCTGGGCGGTATTGATGGCGTTTCTGTCGTTGTTGCCGGCGGTCGGCGCAGGGATTGTATGGGGGCCGGTGGCGGCCTACTTCCTGTTGAGCGGCTCGATCTGGCAGGGCGTGGTACTGGGCTTGTTCGGCGTGTTCGTGATCGGGCTGGTGGACAACGTATTGCGCCCGATCCTGGTGGGCAAAGACACCAAGATGCCGGATTACCTGATCCTGATCTCGACCTTGGGCGGCCTGTCAGTGTTTGGCTTGAATGGCTTTGTGATCGGGCCGCTGGTGGCGGCGCTGTTTATGTCCAGCTGGGCGTTGTTCGTCGAAAGCAAGCCGCGGGTCAAGCTGCCATTGCCCTAGGTTTCCGGTGTGAGGTTTCAGGTGTGAGTTTTCTGACGTGAGTTTTCAGGCCTGAAGCTTCACGCATGGAGCCTGAAGTTCGACACCTGCTGTTGCTCTTGTTGCGCAGCGGACAGCGAGGTGAGCGGGCCGCTGATGGTTTCGCCATCGCGCACCACATACCAGCAGGCCAACACCCCAAGCTCCCGGAGTGGGGCGGGGACGGCACTGCCGACAACGGACATGATTTGAACAGTGGACATAGGGACCTCCAATGGCTATGGGGGTCACCTTACGGGCTGATAGCGCGTAGGAAAAATCACCCATCTCGATAGTCAACATTAACGCCAGGCGTCAATCGACCACTTGGTCGAGCATGTTCACCACTTCCTGTTCGCTGAGCAGGCCTTTGCGCACCAGGTTTTCTGCCAGCAGCGCGAGAAATTTTGCGCTGCGGTGGCCCTCAAGGTGCTTGAGTTCGGTGAGTGCGCTGTAAACCTTGCTGGACGTGCACAGGCCAGCGGTGCGGTGCGGGTTTTGCGTGGGCATGTTCAGTCGTCCTTAATTGTTATTGGGTGGACCGCTTGATAGTGAGACCGTTGGGTGACGTAAACATGACAGCGCAGGCCCAGGTCTTGCAAGTGGACATTTGACCGTCATGATGTGGGATTGCGGCTCGAGCATTGTCCTCATAGCGACCTTGGCATGATAAAACCGGGCTTTTCAGGCAAAGCTCAGGCAAAACCCAGGCAAAAAAAGACCCCGCGTGTGGGCGAGGTCTGTTCATTTCCAGCGTGACTGCGTATTACCAGCCGCGGCCATAATAACCGTGGGGAGGGCCGTAGTAGCCGCGCGGTGGGCCGTAATAGACCGGCGCCGGGCGGTAGTAAACCCGCTGTTGCACATACACCGGCGGTGGTGGTGCGTAGTAGACCGGCGGCGGCGCGGCATACACCGGTTGCGGCTGCACATACACCGGTTGCTGCACGTAGACCGGCTGGGATTGGCTGGCAACTACGGAGCCGACAACGGCTGCGCCGATCAAACCACCCAATATGGCCGGGCCACCCCAACCACCACCGTGGGCGGAGGCTTGGCCTGCCATAGCGAGTGCGCCGATAAGCAAGGCGATTTTGGGGATTTTACGAATCATGGTCATTCCTCGGTTAGCCCCTGCGCTTGTGGTCTGCAATCAATAGACTCAAGGATTGTCGCGGGGATACTTTTAAGACAACGTATTTCTGAAAAACAGCACCGCCGCTAGGTAAAGGTTGTGTAAGGTCTGTACCGATTTGCTTACTCAAAGGAGTTTTCCATGCAGATGCACCCCAACAAGGACACCCAACTGTGCATGTCATTGTCGGCGCGTCCCGGGAATTTTGGCTTGCGATTTCACAACCATCTGTACGAACAACTGGGGCTGAATTTCTACTATAAAGCCTTCAGCAGCCAGGATTTGCCCGGTGCGATCGGCGGAATCCGGGCGCTGGGAATCCGTGGTTGCGGGGTGTCCATGCCGTTCAAGGAAGCCAGCATCGCCCTGGTGGATGAGCTGGACGCTTCAGTCAAGGCCATCACCTCCCTCAACACCATCGTCAACACCGACGGCCATCTCAAGGCCTACAACACCGACTACATTGCGGTGGAACAATTGTTGAAAAAGCATGCGGTGCCTAAAGACTCGACCTTTGCCCTGCGTGGCAGCGGCGGTATGGGCAAGGCGGTGGCCAGTGCCCTGCGTGACGGTGGTTATGCCAACGGCGTGATTGTGGCGCGCAATGAAGCAGCGGGCCGGGCGTTGGCGCAAAGCCTGGGGTATGAGTGGCGAGCAGAACTGGGCGAGTTGCGCCCGCAGATGCTGGTCAACGTGACGCCGATCGGCATGACCGGCGGGGCAGAAGCGGACCAGTTGGCCTTTGACGCCGACGCTGTGGACGCTGCTGAGACTGTGTTCGATGTGGTGGCGATCCCCGCGGAAACGCCGTTGATCCTGCGCGGGCGTGCCCAAGGCAAACGGGTGATTACCGGGTTGGAAGTGATCGCGATCCAGGCGTTGGAGCAGTTTGTGTTGTACACCGGTGTGCGGCCGACGCAAGAGCAATTTGAGGCGGCGGTGGCCTTTGCCCGAACCTAAAGCGCTGCGCAGATCCAAATGTGGGAGCGGGCTTGCCCGCGATGAGGGCGTGTCAGCCGCCTTATACATCACTGACCCACCGTAATCGCGGGCAAGCCCGCTCCCACATTTTTAATCCAATTAAGCCTGTTCCAGCTGGGCCAGGCGCTCTTCCAGCGCTGCAATCCTGGCTTCAAGCTCCTCAATACGCTCCACCGAAACCCCGCCGGCCGAACGCTCCACCGGGCTTGCGCGTGCCGCGATAATCGCCTCAATATCCGCCGGATCCCCCAACGCATGGGTATAGCGGTCTTCCCGTTGCCCCGCCTGGCGCGGCACCAGCACCGCCAGCCCGCGTGCAATCAGGCGTTCGAGCTGGTGCACGACCTGTTCGGCGTCTTCAAAATCATGCATGCGCCCGCTACGGGTCAGCAGTTCGTTGACGGTCTGTGGCCCACGCAAAAACAGCAGCCCGATCAAAATCACCTGGGCCGGCACCAGCTCCAGCGCCTTGTCCACCCGGTGCTCCCAGCGGTCGGCGCGGCTGCCCATGACCAGGCGGGTAAAACCCTGGCCCTCGAGCACCCGCAGGCTCTGGCCGACCTGGCCCTGGCTCAAGTTGGTCACAGGTTCCCGGCTGGTCTTCTGGTTGCAGGCCAGCACCAGCGCATTGAGCGTGAGCGGATAGGTTTCCGGGTTGGTCGCCTGTTTTTCGATCAGGCAGCCCAGGATGCGGATTTCCGTGCTGTTCAGGCGTGGCTCAGCAGTGTCGGTGTCGTGCTCGGCAGTCATCGCGCTTTCCCTATGCAGTGAAGCTCACTAGCCTAATCCTGAAAAAATAAAAGACAAGCCGCAGGCATGGCTATAATCGCCGCTGGTTCAAACCCTGCCATTACCGTGAGACTGTCATGACTATTTCCCTGTACGCCGCTTCCATCCCGGTTTTCAAGCAAATGCTCAACGCCCTGAGCGATGTACTGAACAAAGCCGAAGCCCACGCCACCGCCAAGAACATCGAACCCAACGCCTTGCTGCAAGCGCGTCTGTTCCCGGACATGTTCCAGCTGGTGCGCCAGGTGCAGATCGCCGTCGACTTCGCCAAGGGTGTTTCCGCGCGCCTGGCCGAAATCGAAGTACCGAAGTACGAAGACAGCGAAGTGACCTTCGCCGACCTGCAAGCGCTGATCGCCAAGGTGCTGGCATTTGTCGACACCATCAAGCCTGAGCAAATCGACGGCAAGGAAGGCATCGAAATCATCACCCGCCCAGGCACGCCGAAAGAGAAGCGCTTCAGCGGCCAGTCCTACCTGCTGACCTACGGCCTGCCGCAGTTCTTCTTCCACGTCACCACGGCTTACGCTTTGCTGCGCCATAACGGTGTGGAAGTGGGCAAGCGCGATTACATGGGCGCTTTCTAAGCATCCAGATACAAAAAAGCCCGGGGTCGTTCTTGTGAACGCCCCGGGCTTTTTTACGCCTTATGTTTAAGCCGTTTGCTCTTCCTTGCCCAGGCAAGCGGCTGCCGTGAACAGCACATCGGTGGACGAGTTGAGCGCGGTTTCCGCCGAATCCTGCAGCACACCGATGATGAAGCCCACGGCCACCACCTGCATGGCGATCTCGCTGGGAATGCCGAACAGGCTGCACGCCAAGGGAATCAGCAGCAACGAGCCACCGGCCACACCCGACGCGCCGCAGGCGCATACCGCCGCGACTACACTGAGCAGCACGGCGGTTGGCATGTCCACGGCAATACCGAGCGTGTGCACGGCGGCCAGGGTCAACACGGTGATGGTAATCGCCGCGCCGGCCATATTGATGGTGGCGCCCAGCGGGATCGACACCGAATAGGTGTCTTCATGCAGGCCCAGGCGTTTGCTCAGCGCCAGGTTCACCGGGATATTCGCCGCCGAACTGCGCGTGAAGAACGCGGTGATGCCGCTTTCGCGCAAGCACATCAGCACCAGCGGATAAGGATTGCGGCGCAGCTTCCAGAACACGATGGCCGGGTTGATCACCAGCGCGACGAACAGCATGCAGCCGATCAGCACCACCAGCAGGTGGGCATAACCGAGCAGGGCGCCGAAACCTGAGGTGGCCAGGGTCGAGGCCACCAGGCCGAAGATGCCCAGCGGCGCAAAGCGGATGACCACGCGCACGATCAAAGTGACGCCGTTGGACAGGTCGTCCAGCACCGTGCGAGTGGTAACACCTGCATGGCGAATCGCGATGCCCATGCCGATGGCCCAGGCCAGAATGCCGATGAAGTTGGCATTCATCAGCGCGCTTACGGGGTTATCCACCACGCTCAGCAGCAGGCTTTGCAGCACTTCGCCGATGCCACCGGGGGCGCTGACGGTGGCGTCATGGGTGGCCAGCACCAAAGACGACGGGAACAGCATGCTGGCAACCACCGCGACGACGGCAGCGGCAAAGGTGCCGAGCAGGTACAGGAACAGGATTGGCTTGATATGGGTTTCCTGGCCATGTTTATGGTTGGCGATAGACGCCATGACCAATACAAACACCAGAATCGGTGCAACGGCTTTCAGCGCGGCGACAAACACCTTGCCGATAAACCCGGTGGCACGTGCCGCCTCGGGCAAGAACAGGGCGAGCAGGATACCGGCCAGCAGGCCGATGACAATTTGGGTGACCAGGCTGACGCGCATCAGTCGTTGCAGCAGGGAAGGGGCAGCAGTCATAAACAGTTGTCTCTAGTTTTTTTAGTAGGACGCAGCATTGCAGGCAGATAGCGCCGTAGGAAGCAGGCCCAAAGTCTAACATGCTGTAGGAAGCGTCCCATTCGGTGCGGCATTCCGTCACCCGCACCTGTAGGGTTTGGCCAGGCCAAGACCTATTCTGTTAAGATTGCCGCCTCTCATCTTTCCTCTCTGTCAGCGAGCCCTTCGGGCTGTCGTTGATGTCGTCGTTTCTGGAGTTTTCATGTTGTTCCCTATCCTGCTGCTGTCGGCCGCCGGTTTTACCGTGCTGACCACAGAATTCATCATTGTCGGGCTGCTGCCGTCGATCGCCCGCGACCTGAACGTCAGTGTGTCCCAGGCCGGGTTACTGGTGACGTTGTTCGCGTTTACCGTGGCGGCGTTCGGACCGTTCCTGACGGCATACTTCGCTCGGTTCCAGCGCAAGCGCCTGTTTATCTGCATCCTGATCATGTTTGCGCTGGCTAATACCGTGGCGGCATTGGCGCCGAATATCTGGGTGATGGCCTTGGCGCGCTTGATTCCGGCGTTGGGCTTGCCGGTGTTTTGGGCCTTGTCGAGTGAAACGGCGGTGGATATCGTCGGGCCGGAATTTGCCGGTCGGGCCATTGAAAAAATCGGTTTCGGGATTGTCTGCGCCACGGTGTTCGGCATTCCGGTAGGCACCTTGATTTCCGATATGTTCGGCTGGCGCACCGCGTTTGCCATTCTCGCCGTGGTCGCCTTGGCCAAGGCCTTGCTGCTGTTTATCTACCTGCCGGTGACCACACCCAAGAACGATCAGGTGAGCCTGCGCTCGCAGTTCAAGATCCTGCGCAGCCCGTTGATGCAGGGCCATATCCTGCTGTCGATCCTGGTGTTCAGCGGGATGTTTACCGCATACACCTACCTGGCGGACATCCTCGAACGCCTGGCCGGCTTCGACGGCACGCTGGTGGGTTGGTGCCTGATGGGCTTTGGCGCGGTGGGCCTGATCGGCAACGCCCTTGGCGGGCGTGCGGTGGACCGTCACCCGCTGATTGCGTCCATGGTGTTCTGCGGGTTCATGATCGCCGGCATGGTCGCGGTGGTCCCGGCGATTCACTCCAGCATTGGCCTGGCAGCGGCGATGGCGGTGTGGGGCGTGACCCAGGCGGCGATGTTTCTGGTCAGCCATGTGCGCCTGATGAAAGCCGCGCCCCATGCCCCGGCGTTTGCCGCGTCATTGAACATCGCCGGAGCCAATCTGGGGATTGGCCTGGGGGCCATGGTGGGTGGGCATGTGATTGACACCCTGGGGCTTGCCAGCCTGGGCTTTGCGGCGTCCGGGTTTATCCTGGTGTCGATTTTGCTGGCGCTGTGGTTGATGACCGCGAAACCTCTGGCTGCCCGCGTCTGAGCCCTGTGGGAGCGGGCTTGCTCGCGAAGAGGGAGTGTCAGTCACTGGATATATTGACTGGCCCACTGCATTCGCGAGCAAGTCGAAGCGTCGGACCGCCGCTCCCACATTGGACCTGTGGTGGGCGTAGGATTCAGGTCAGGAGCGCCAGTTCGGGAGCTGGCTTGCCTGCGATGACACTATGCAGTTCGCTGCATTCGGTAACTGACAGACCTTCTTCAGAGCAAACCTGCTCCCACCTTGCCGTCAGGGCAGGGCGGTAAAAAGCTCGCGCCGCGCCCCTTCGGTAATCGCCACGATGCCGGGGTGCTTGATCTTGCGTTCCACCGAGATCGCGTAGAACGACTCGGTGACCGCATCGGTCTGGCCGATCAGCGCCACGCCATATTGGCGCACCACCTCATCGGCAATCACGCTGGGGGCGATAAATATCCCGCTGCCCGACTGCCCGAACGCCTGCATCAACGCGCTGTCGTCGAACTCACCGATGATCCTCGGCTGGATCTGCTGCTCGGCAAACCAGCGCTGCAAGCGGCTGCGCACCACCGTTTCCGCACCCGGAATCAATAACGGCGCGCCCTGCAGGCAGTGTGGGAAATCGCCGCCGTATTGGTCAGCCAACGCCTGAGTGGCAAAAAAGCTGATGCCGCACTCCCCGAGTTTCTGGCTGTAGCCTTTGATGTCCAAATGCGTGGGCATCGGGCTGTCGGAGATCACCAGGTCCAGGCGCTGGATCGCCAGGTCGGCCAATAACCGTTCGAGTTTGTCTTCACGGCAGGTGATGCGCATCGGCTCGCTCAGCTCCATGGTCGGCGCGATCAGCCGGTAAACGATGGATTTGGGCACCACATCCGCGACCCCGACCCGAAACAGGATCTGCTGTTCGTCGGGTGCTGCGCGCAACATGGCTTCCAGTTCGTTACCGGTCTGGAACATCTGCTCGGCGTAGGGCAGGGCCCGTCGCCCGGCTTCGGTGAGTTCCAATTGGCGACCCACGCGTTGAAACAGCGCGATACCAAAGGTCTGCTCCAGCAGGCTGATCTGGCCGCTGATGGTCTGGGGCGTGAGGTTCAGCTGCTCACAGGCGCGCACAATACTGCCGGTCTTAGCCACCACCCAGAAGTAATGCAACTGACGATAATTGAGCATGGCGGTCTACACTTCGTAAAAATCGAAGTATACGTGAGAAAAATACGAATTTTACTGAACTGTTCAGCTGCATAGAATGCCTCGCTATCGAGGGGCCACTATTTGGACCCAATGGTTCTAACGAGGAATACATGATGAAACTCAATTCCCTGGGCGCGGCGTCCGTGCTTGCGCTTTCATTGGTGATGATCAGCGGCTGCGATCAAGTCGAAAAGGGCGCGCAGCAGGTGCTGGGCAAAGCCACCGAATCGGCCAAACAAGCCATCGATGACACCCACAAGGCCGCCGAGCAGGCATTGAGTGAAGCGACCCAAGGTTTGATCCAGCCTGAAAAAAAGGCTGAGCAGGCCGAAAAACAATCTGAAACCGAGCGTAAAGAAGCTTAATTTCCCAGCACAACGTCAGGACTGACCTATGGACTACCTTTTACAACTGGCCGCCAGCCCGACCGCCTGGGTCGCACTGGCCACCTTGATCGTCATGGAAATCGTGCTGGGCATCGACAACCTGATCTTCATCTCGATCCTCACCAACAAGCTGCCCGAAAAACACCGGGCTAAAGCGCGGCGTATCGGCATCAGCATGGCGTTGATCCTGCGTCTGGGCCTGTTGAGCACCATCGCGTTTATCGTGCAGTTGACCACGCCGGTGTTCGAGATCTTCGGTCAGGCGTTCTCCTGGAAAGACATGATCCTGATTGCCGGTGGCCTGTTCCTGGTGTGGAAGGCCACCACCGAGATCCACCACAGCATGGATCCGGAGCCCGAGGAAAAGGCCTCCGTCAGCAACACCGTGGCCATCGGCTTTGCCGCCGCGATTGGGCAGATCCTGTTGCTCGACTTGGTGTTCTCCATCGACAGCATCATTACCGCCGTGGGCATGACCGAGCACTTGCCGATCATGATCATCGCCGTCGTCGTCTCGGTGATCGTGATGCTGGTGGCGGCTGAACCGTTGGCCAAGTTCATCAACGACAACCCGACCGTGGTGATGCTGGCCCTGGGCTTCTTGATCATGATCGGCATGACGCTGATCGCCGAAGGCTTCGGTGCCCATGTGCCAAAAGGCTACGTGTATGCGGCCATGGCGTTCTCGGCGGCGATCGAATGCCTGAACATTGCCCGGCGTAACCGCCACAAGCGTTTGCTCGCTGCCCGCCAGTAAGCGTTGAACCCAAAAGCCGGCTGCGCTCACAAGAGCCCAGCCGGCTTTTTGCTGTCTGTTAGAATCCGCCCACTTGTTACCTTGAGGTCCACCATGAACGAGCCGATTCGCCTCACCCAGTACAGCCACGGCGCGGGTTGCGGCTGCAAGATTTCGCCCCAGGTGCTGGAAGTGATCCTCGCCGGCAGCGGCGCACAGAACCTCGACCCCAACCTGTGGGTGGGCAACGCCTCGCGCGACGACGCGGCGGTGTACGCCATCGACGACGAGCGCGGCGTGGTCTCCACCACCGACTTTTTCATGCCGATTGTCGATGATCCGTTCGACTTCGGCCGTATTGCCGCCACCAACGCCATCAGTGACATTTACGCCATGGGCGGCGACCCGCTGATGGCCATTGCGATTCTGGGTTGGCCAGTGAATGTGCTGGCGCCGGAAGTCGCCCGCGAAGTGATCCGTGGCGGCCGCTCGGTGTGCGACGCCGCCGGCATTCCACTGGCGGGCGGGCACTCCATCGACGCGCCGGAGCCGATTTTTGGCCTGGCCGTGACCGGCATCGTGCAAAAGCGCCATATGAAGCGCAACGACACCGCCACCGCGGGTTGCCAGCTGTACCTGACCAAACCGCTGGGCATCGGCATCCTGACCACCGCCGAGAAAAAGGGCAAATTGCGCGAGGCGGATATCGGCCTGGCCCGTGACTGGATGTGCACGCTCAACAAGCCTGGCAGCCGTTTTGGCAAGTTGGCCGGCGTAACCGCCATGACCGATGTGACCGGTTTCGGTCTGTTGGGGCATCTGGTGGAAATGGCTGACGGCAGTGGTCTCACTGCCCGCATCGAATACGCAAAGGTCCCACGCCTGGCCGGGATCGAGGACTACCTGGACCAGGGCTGCATGCCCGGTGGCACCTTGCGCAATTTCGACAGCTATTCAAGCAAGCTGGGGCGTCTGCAGGAGCTGCACAAGCGCGTGTTGTGCGACCCCCAGACCAGCGGCGGCCTGCTGATCGCCGTCACCCCGGAAGGCGACGCCGAATTTCACACCGTCGCCTCCGAACTGGGCCTGAACCTTGAGCCGATCGGCGCACTGGTTGAGCGACAGACCCACGCGGTAGAGGTGTTTTGATGGCAACTGACATCACCGACTACCGCGATATCTTCCTCAACGACCGGCCGATGATGGATACCCGCGCGCCGATCGAGTTCACCAAGGGCGCGTTCCCCGGCGTGGTCAACCTGCCGCTGATGACCGACGACGAACGCCAGCGGGTCGGCACCTGCTACAAACAGCAAGGCCAGCAAGCGGCCATCGTGCTGGGCCATGAGTTGGTGTCCGGGGCCATCAAGGCCGAGCGCATCGAGCATTGGGCGCAGTTCGCCCAGGCCAACCCCGACGGCTATCTGTACTGCTTTCGCGGCGGGATGCGGTCGCAGATCGTGCAGCAATGGTTGAAGAGCGAGGCGGGTATCGACTATCCGCGTGTCGGCGGTGGCTATAAGGCCATGCGTAGCTTTCTGCTGGAGACCCTGGAGCAGGCGACCGCCGAGTGTGATTTTGTCTTGCTCGGCGGCATGACCGGCACCGGCAAGACCGAGGTGTTAGGCCAGTTGCGCAATGCCCTGGACCTTGAAGGGCACGCCAACCATCGCGGCTCCAGCTTCGGCAAGCGCGCCACGGCGCAACCGTCCAACATCGACTTTGAAAACCGCCTGGCGGTCGACCTGCTGAAGAAGCGCGCGGGTGGTATCGAACAGTTTGTGGTCGAGGACGAAAGCCGCATGATCGGCAGCTGTGCTTTGCCGTTGCCGTTGCACAAGGGCATGCAGACCTTCCCGATGGTGTGGCTGCAAGACAGTGTTGAAGGCCGCGTCGAACGGATTTTGCGCGATTACGTGGTTGATCTTTGCGCCGAATTTATCCAGGTGTTTGGCGACAGCGGGCAGGCCTTGTTCGCCGAGCGCCTGACCCAGAGCCTGGCCAACATCCACAAGCGCCTGGGTGGCGAACGCTTCCAGCGCTTGCAGGCCATTTTGCAGGAAGCCCTGGCAGAGCAGGCGCGCAGCGGTGTGGTGGATTTGCACCGGGTGTGGATCGAAGGCTTGTTGCGCGAGTATTACGACCCGATGTATGCGTTCCAGCGCGAAAGCAAAGGCGCGCGGATCGAGTTTGCCGGGGAGCAGGGCGCGGTGGTGGAGTACTTGCGCGAGCGGGTTGCCAGGCGGGGGTGATGCAGTGGGTTTGAGGGCCTCTTCGCAGGCAAGCCAGCTCCCACATTTGACTGCATTCACAGATCAACATGTGGGAGCTGGCTTGCCTGCGATTAGGCCCTAAGCCCCACAACAAAGCCTAAAGAATCACCGCCCCGATCAACCCACACACCACCCCCACCAACATTGTCAGCCCAGCCACTGTCACCAGCACCCGCGCGTCGAAATCCTTGCGCAGCATCAACAGCGACGGCAGGCTCACGCTGGGCAAGGTCATCAGCAATGCCACGGCCGGGCCGGTGCCCATGCCCAATGTCATCATGGTTTGTACGATAGGGATCTCGGCTGCCGTAGGAATGACGAACAGCGTGCCGACGATGGCCAGCGGTACCAGCCACACCAGGCTGTTGGCCATGGCGCCGTCGACATGGGGAAACAGCCACACCCGTGCGGCGCCCAGAATCAGCACGGCGACAATATAGATCGGGATCGTGCTCCAGAACAGCTGCCACAGAGTCTGCAGCCACCGGCTCAAAAATGGCTGCGACTCGGTCTGGCTCACGTCAGCCACGGCGTCCAACGCCGCTTCCGGGACTTGGTCGGGACGGGCAATGCGTTGTGCAACCAGCGACACGCCCACCACCAGCACAACCCCCGCCACCAGCCGCAGCGCAGTAAAGCCCCAGCCGAGTACAAAGCCCATGAACACTAACGTTGCCGGGTTCAGCACCGGGTTGGCGATCCAGAAGGCCAGCGCCGCGCCCACCGACACCTGCTGACGGCGCATGCCCGCTGCCACCGGGGCCGCGCAGCAACTGCACATCATCCCCGGCAAGGCGAACAGCCCGCCACGCACGGTCGAACCCAGCCCGGCGCGGCCGAACAGGCGCAGCAACCAGTCACGGGGGATCAACACTTGCAGCAGCGAACCCAGAATCACCGCCAGCACGGCTGCTTTCCAGATCGCCAGGAAATACACCTGGGCATAGGCCAGTGCCGCGGCCCAGGGTGAGCTTTGCTGATCGTTGAGAATCGAGGCGCCGATGCTGTGGTTATCCGCAGCGACAAAGGCCTTGAGGTAGTAGGGCGACCATTTCACGTAATAGAGGCCGATGCAGGCCACCAACACGAACAGCGCTGGTTTCCACCAGAACGACCAGCCCCGGTTGGGCTGGGTGGAGATGAGGTTGGGCATGGTGCAGGTCCGCAGATGATTCAATAGCGGGGCATCATACGCGCCTACCACCGATCGTTCCCGCGCTCCTGCGTGGGAATGCAGGCTGAGACGCTCTGCGTCGTGACGCTGGCCCCAACACCTTGAGCGTCACGGAGTGAATTCCTACGCGGGAGCGTAGGCGCTATCTGCAGGGTTTCAGATATCCGCGCTCACTTGGGTTGCATCCGGGCATGTCTGCTGACCGTTATCCAGGCCTTGCCTGTAGTTGCGGCTCAGCAGTGAAGCCTTGCCGTTATGCCAGGTCAGCGTCAGTACATAGAGCGTGTCGTAATCGCCGCCCGACCAATCGTCGGTGATGGTGTGTTTTTCACCCGAGGCTTCACTGGCCACCCGGTTGATCAGCTCCGGCAGATAGCCGTGGGACCAGGCGGTGTAGATGATTGAGTTGTGGTACTTGTCTTCCACCAGTTCATCGGCGAGGTCGTGGGTGTCATTGGCGGAGTACTTGATGTTCACCGGCAGGCCAAGCTTGATGGCGCTGGGGCTGATGGTCATCAGGGGCCGAATGTAGCTGTAGGAATTGTCCTGCTCGCCTTCCTCGACATTGCGCGTCGGGTCGGGCGCAAACACGTAATTGGCCTTGCCGAATTTTTCCGGCAGCACGGTGGCCAGGTTCATTGCGCGATTCAGGCCCTGGCAATTGAGCTGGCCGAGGCCGCCAACGGGTTTTTCGCCGTGGCGCAGGAACACCAGGGTTTGCACACCGTCCACCGGCGCGGCGCGGCTGATTCGAGATTCCAGAGTCAGGCCGATGGCGCCGCCCACCAGCGACAGCGGCAACATGATGTAGGCATAACGTTTAAGACGTTGCGCAAGGCACAGAGGCTTGATTGTCATTGTAGGTTCGAGTCTTCAGTGCAGCGATTAAGGCGGGCAAGCCTGGCCCCAGCGACGCATCCGGCGTGCTGCGGTTTAACCTGTGAGTGTTACGGGGTGTCTTCCTTTCACCGTCATGGCGCAGTTAAGAGTGTGAATCGGCTCTTTGGTTCGCCTGCGCGCACCATAGCGCGGCTATGTTGCGCAATGATGACCCATGCAGGACGGCGTGCAGGTGGCTATCATGGGGACTTTGAGCCTGGGGACTTCCCGATGAACGCACTCGCCGCTTTTCCGATCAACAGCAAATGGCCCGCCCAGCACCCGGAGCGTTTGCAGCTGTATTCGCTGCCCACGCCCAATGGCGTCAAGGTGTCGATCATGCTGGAGGAACTGGGGCTGCCTTATGAGGCGCACAAGGTCAGTTTCGAGACGCAGGACCAGTTGTCGCCGGAGTTCATGTCCCTGAACCCCAACAACAAGATTCCCGCGATCATCGACCCCAATGGCCCGAGCGGCCAGCCGCTGGCGTTGTTCGAGTCCGGCGCGATCCTGATTTACCTGGCGGAAAAAACCAGCCAGTTGCTCTCCGAAGACCCGGCCACCCGTTACGAAACCCTGCAGTGGCTGATGTTTCAGATGGCCGGTATCGGTCCGATGTTCGGCCAGGTCGGGTTCTTCAACAAGTTCGCCGGCAAAGCATACGAAGACAAACGTCCGCGTGACCGCTACGCCGCCGAATCTCGGCGTTTGCTCGGCGTGCTGGAAAAACACTTGCTGGGCCGCACCT
The DNA here is from genome assembly GCF_030816095.1 of Pseudomonas sp. W3I7. Classification (NCBI taxonomy): domain Bacteria; kingdom Pseudomonadati; phylum Pseudomonadota; class Gammaproteobacteria; order Pseudomonadales; family Pseudomonadaceae; genus Pseudomonas; species Pseudomonas sp. W3I7. Next base: position 4,003,578 of record NZ_JAUSXP010000001.1, on the reverse strand, counting down.
GGATCATGGGTGATGAATACAGCATCGCCGACATTGCCACCTTCCCGTGGATCCGCAATTTGATCGGGTTTTACGAGTCCGGCGACCTGGTCGGCATCGCTGATTTCCCTAATGTGCTGCGCGCACTGGACGGTTTTGTCGCCCGCCCGGCGGTGATGCGTGGCCTGAGCATTCCGAGCTAAGACATGCCGACTTTCGATTTCAAGCAACTGGATGTGTTCAGCCGTGTTTCGCTCAAGGGCAACCCCCTGGCGGTCGTGCTCGGCGCCGATAGCCTCACGGACCAGCAAATGGCCGACTTCGCCAACTGGACCAACCTCAGCGAGACCACGTTTTTGCTGACGCCGCGTGACCCAAGAGCGGACTACCGGGTAAGAATTTTTACCACGCTTAAAGAGCTGCCGTTTGCCGGGCACCCGACATTGGGCAGCTGCCATGCATGGCTGCAGGCAGGCGGCGTGCCCAAAGGTGAGGAGATTATCCAGGAGTGCGAAATCGGCCTGGTGCGTGTCCGTCGCCAAGGCGATGAACTGGCCTTTATTGCACCACCGTTGTTGCGCACGGGGCCGGTGGAGGCGCCCTTGCTGGAGCGCGTGCGCCTGGGGTTGGGCCTGGCGCCTGAAGCCATTGTGCGCAGCCAGTGGGTGGATAACGGCGCTGGCTGGTTGGCGGTGATGCTGGCTGACCGCGATCAAGTGTTGGCCTTGCAGCCCGACTTTTCTCAATTGCACGGCTTGGCCATTGGCGTCATTGCGCCCTGTGACCCGGCGCGTGACGAGGTGGGCAGCCATTTTGAAGTGCGCGCTTTTATCGCCGGTGACGGCGCCCAGGAAGACCCGGCCACCGGCAGCTTGAATGCCGGTGTTGCCCAATGGTTGCTGGCCGAAGGCCTAGCGCCCGAGCGGTATGTGGTCAGCCAGGGCACCGCGATTGGGCGCGCCGGGCGGATTCGCGTAGAGCGCCAGGGCGATGAAATCTGGGTGGGCGGCGCAGTGGCGGCGTGTATCGAAGGGCGAGTCCAGCTCTAGATCAATATATTGTTACGACCCACGCAATACACTATTGGTCCCCAGGCGTTTGTGCTGCCGGGGCCATGGGGCATAAGCTTTTGCCCAAATATTCTGATGCTATCCAGGAAAGCCATGACCAGCCAGTTCCCCCAAGCCCGTCCTCGCCGCCTGCGCCGCTCCCCGGAGCTGCGTGGCCTGTTCCAGGAAACCGAATTCACCCTCAACGACCTGGTACTGCCGATTTTTGTCGAAGAAGAAATCGACGACTTTGTGCCGATTACCAGCATGCCGGGCGTGGTGCGTATTCCTGAGAAAAAACTGGCCGGTGAAATCGAGCGTTATGCCCGTGCCGGGATCAAGTCGGTGATGACCTTCGGCGTGTCCCACCACCTGGACGCCAACGGCAGCGACACCTGGAAAGAGCGCGGCCTGGTCTCGCGCATGTCCTCAATCATCAAGGACGCCGTGCCGGACATGATCGTGATGTCCGACACCTGCTTCTGCGAATACACCGACCACGGCCACTGCGGCGTGATGCACGGCGCCCACGTCGACAACGATGCGACCCTGGTCAACCTCGGCAAACAAGCCGTGGCCGCCGCCCGTGCCGGCGCCGATGTCATCGCACCTTCGGCCGCCATGGACGGCCAGGTCCAGGCCATCCGCCGCGCCCTGGATGACGCGGGTTTCACCCATATCCCGATCATGGCCTACTCCACCAAATTCGCCTCGGCCCTCTACGGCCCGTTCCGCGAAGCCGGCGGCAGCGCCCTCAAAGGCGACCGCAAAAGCTACCAGATGAACCCAATGAACCGCCGCGAAGCCGTGCGCGAATCCCTGCTCGACGAACAGGAAGGCGCCGATGCGCTGATGGTCAAACCGGCTGGCGCCTACCTCGACATCATCCGCGACATTCGCGAAGCCTCGCGCTTGCCGGTGGCGGCGTATCAGGTAAGTGGCGAATACGCGATGATCAAGTTTGGCGCCCAGGCCGGGGCAATTGATGAGGCGCGGGTGGTGCGCGAGACGTTGGGGTCGATCAAGCGGGCAGGCGCGGATTTGATTTTTACGTATTTTTGCGATGGATCTGGCGTTGGCTGGGATCTGATTTTTGGGTGTGGGCCTGTGGCGAGTGAGGGGGCTCGTCACAGGAGCTTCAAGCTATGCATACAGTGATTCCGACCATTGTGTGCGGTACGCAATTTGCTCGTTAATGTCGTTTGTGAGTTCATTTTCTTCATAATCGAATATACGAACGAGCTTCGCGTCCGGATCGCCTAGTTTTGTTTCGTAAGCAACCAATCCGCTAGACATTTGTGAGGACATTGCGGAAGGATATACATTGATTTTAGCGCCTTTGCAGAGGAATTTTATGTCGCTAAAGTCTTTTCTCATTAGGCCAAAACACATATAGATATCAATGTCGGTGTAAGTTTCTTTTACGCCGTTCACGAACGTTATCGAGAGCGTTGCTGTTTTTCCATCACACTCGATGATCGCGTTTTCGCGAATCGAATTTCTGATTGTGGTGATCACTAATTTTTTCACTTTCTAACTTCTATTGGGATTAATTAATGAACAGTCTTTATGACGCTGTGCCGGACATGATCTTGATGTCCGACACCTGCTGCTAGTACACCGACTACGGTCATTGCGGTGTGATGCACGGCGCTCATGTAGACAACGACGCGACCCAGGTCAACCTCGGCAAACAAGCCGTAACCGTGCATTTTGTCGCCGATGTGATTGCGCCGTCAGCGACCATGGACGGTCAAATCCAGGCGACCCGCCGCTGCCTCGACGGCGCTGGCTTCACCGGGATCTGATTTCGGTTTGTGGCGGGTGAGTATCTCGCCGCAGGGTTGGTATTGACTGATTCCGTCAATTGTTACTTTCTTTTGGGTCAGGGGCTTCGGTTCGATCTGCGCCTATAGACGTTATCCATTCTTTGTAAAATTCATATTGCTCGCTTGGATCGCTTGTAAGATTATGTTCTTCATAGTCAAATATGTTGACCAAATCTTCTCGTGTAGCGCGTTTCCCAAGAGTCAATTCGTAAGCAACCATTCCTCCACTCATCTGCGAGGCCATGCTAGAAGGCCTAACATTGATTTTTGCACCTTTACAAAGAAATTTTATATGGGGGAAATCTGCTCTAACTTTTGCCAAGCATTTGTACATGTCTTCTGCTGTGTACACCTTTGCGAAATTATCTGCTTCAGAAAATTTCAACTTTATATGGGCGGAGTCATATTTGAAAGTAACGTATTTTTCTACGTTATTTATCATGGCTTTGATTTTTTTTGTTTTCATTTTACTTTCCTGTTTGGGTTTGGAATCGAATATCCCACATAGCTGCCATCCCGCTTTATGGGTGTCGCACCCAAAATGTCTTCTGTATTTATCTTGCTTTGTATAGCGATTTCGGCTTCATTGTCAAAAGGTGCTTGTTTTCCTAATTCTTTGTTTACGTCACGACCGGGAATCTTTTTCAGCGCGTAGAGAAAGCCTTTTCGAGTTCCGTATCTGGTCGCAAAAGCAATTCCGGTAATCTTCGAAGGAGAAGTGCTTATGAAGTTGCTCGGCGGATTGTTGCTGTCAAGCGCGTGCAAGTATAAGTCATTGCTATCCCCCTTACTTTTAAAGCCATATTGAAAAATAAGGTCCGGAGTTTTGTCATCACCACGGAATAAATACTCGCTGCTGCTGGCTGGCTGTTTGGGTTCTCCTTTATCTGCTTTATTCGCTTTCGCGATGTCTACAATTTCAGCTTTTGATTTACAGCCAGTCTCGCCAGGGCAATTATTCAAGCCTAGCGGATCCACCCACCCGGTAGGGTTCGGCACGTACCGGTACGCATTAATCCCACCCGCCAGCTTCACCGGATCCGGCGTCAGGTAGCGACCAATATCTGGATTGTAGTAGCGATGGCGGTTGTAGTGCAGCCCGCTTTCCGCATCGAAATATTGGCCCTGAAAACGCAGCGGGTTGTCGATTTTTCTGATGTCTAGGCGGGCGATTTCACCGTAGGCACGGTAATGCGCGGACCAGACGATTTCGCCTTCGGGGTTTGTCAGTTCCTGCGGCGTGCCGAGGTGGTCGAGTTGGTAGTGGAAGGGCTTGGTGTCTTCTGGGCCAAAACCTTCCAGTAGTGCTAGCGGCCGGAAACTGTCTGGCTCGTAGATATAGCTGCGATGCCGATCCGCATGGTGTTCAGCTACCAGCTTGTCGCCTTGCCAGAAAAACTCCGTGGTTTTTCCGTCCACCGTTTTGCTGATCCGCCGTCCAAACGGGTCGTAACGGTAGCTGGCGGTTTGACCGTTGGGCTGTGTGATCCCTATCAACCGATGCTGGCAGTCGTAGCGGTATTCCGTAACGAGCTGATGGCCCTTGCCACGTCGCTGGCGGATCAGATTGCCGAAGGCGTCGTAGTCGTAGTGATGATCGCCCTGGATCATCAACCGATTCCCCGCCACGATGTCCGGGCCGGGGCGGTTTTGCATGAGCAGGTTGCCGGCCGGGTCGTGGCCGAAGCGTTCCTGTAGGTCTTGGGAATGGTCGGCGCGGGTCAGGCGGGCGAGGGGGTCGTAGTGGTAGTGGTGTTCGCCTTTGCGGGTGTCGAGCAGGCGGGTGAGGTTGCCGCTTTTGTCGTAGTCGTATTGGCGTTGGTATAGCGTGTGTTGCTGTTGGCTGACGGCGTGGGCGTGCAGGCGGTTCTGGTCGTCGTAGTGGTAGTGGCTGAGGAGCTGGCCCTGCTGGCGTTGGTGTTCGCGGCCGGTTTTGAACAGGTGGGAGGTGAGGGTTTCGCCATTCAGTTCGACGGTGGAAAGGTGGCCGCCTTTGTCGTGGTTGAAGGTAACGCGGTTGTTGTCCGGCAGGCGCAGGTGGTGCAGTTGGCCGCAGGCATCGTAGCCATAGCGCAAAGTGCCCCAGCCCTGGTGTTCGGCGGTGAGGCGGTTTTGTGGATCGTATTCGTAGGCCAGCGCCCAGTGGCCGTCGTCGACGCTGAGGAGATTGCCTTGGCGGTCGTAGGCATAGTCGACAACATTGCCGTCTGGCAGAGTTTTTCTTACGAGGCGACCGGCGTGGTCTCGCTCGTAGCGGGTAACGAGCTGACTGCCGTCGTCGCCGTGCTCGGTTTTTTCCGCCAGGTTGCCGTTGAGGTCATACACATAGGCCGTGCGCTGGCCGTCAAAACCGATTTCCTGCTGGATCAGGCCGTTGGGGTGGTAATCGAGCCGGTAGGTTTCGCCTGCCTCGTTCTCGATCGAGGTCAGCAGCAGGCGCGCATTGTCGTAGCGGTACTTAACGTGGGTGCCGTCGGCGTTGATTCGGCGGCTGATCAGGTGCAGGCCGTCGGCGTATTCGTAACGGGTGACGTGGCCGAGTTCGTCGTGTTCGGCGGTGATTTTTCCGTAGGCGTTGTAGCTGTATTCGCGTGTTGCACCGCCGGGTTGGGTCAGTTTTCGCAGGCGTCCGGCAGCGTCCCATTGGTACTGCGTGAGCCCGCCGTGCTCATCTTCCCGCGTGATCTGTCGCCCAAGATCGTCATAACGATAACGCTTGATACCCCCATTGGGCAGCAGCTCCTCAAGTAACTGCCCACGCTCATTCCAGACCAGCCGATGGCAACTGTTATCGGGAAACCAAACCCCCGTCAGTTGCCCATATTTGTTGTAGCTGTAGTCCGTGACATTGCCATCAGGATCGGTCTTGCGAATGACGTCGCCCTGGTCGTTACGCTCATACTTCCAGACAGCGAGCCCACGCCTTACGACCCGCACGAAACCGTTGTCATGCTCGTAGGACGTCGGCTCATCGTCCCCCGGAAACAGCGCCACCAAGCGTCCGGCGTCGTCGTACTGATACGCCGTCACCGCTCCAAGCGGGTTCTGCTCGACCGTCAGCCGGCCTTTGTCGTCGTAGGATTTGAAGTGTTCAGCACCGTCCGGATCAATGCGCTGCACCAGCCGTGCGCGGTCATCGTGGACATAGACTTCCCGGCTGCCGTCGGCGTTATGCACCGTGACACGGCCGTCATCGCCCCAGGCATACCGCGTATCCATCTGCGAAAAGCTGGCCCAGTGCCGAACACACCGCGCCGCCTTGCCAGCCCGTTCCCATGCCCAAAAGAAGCTCGCGCCACCGGCCAGCCCGCGCTCAAGAATGACGTGCTGCTCGTCGTAGCGGTAAACCTCGCTTTCGCCTACAGCATTGGTCGCAGAAACCAGTCGGCCAAGGTCGTCATAGGCGTAGGAAACAACGCTCTGCTCGGTCACCCATTCGAAGGGCTCATGCCCTTTGGCGCGATGAACCTGATAGTCCACCGCCACAACGCGGCCTAATTCATACCGCAACAGCAGCGAGCGGCCTACGCCATTGTCCAGCCGTTCAACCCGCCCCAAACGATCACGAAAAACCCGCAGCCGGTTGTCATACGCATCGCTGATGGCGGTCAGCACACCGTCGCGAAAGTGATAAAACCGCGACGCCTGAGCCAGCACCAACTCATCGGGCAAGTCACCCAAATAAATCGCCGCTTCAGCCAAGCTATTGGTAATCGCTGGTCGAGCAGCAGAGGGCAGCACAAATTCAGTGCGGCGATTCTCATGATCGGTCCACACCACCGACTCACCGGAAACACAAAGCCTGTGCGCCAGCGAATGGCTCCAGCCAAACCCCAGCCCGCCATCCACTTCCACCGCACTGGTGCGATACAGCCGCGTCCACTCAAACGGCAAAATCCCGTCCAACGTGCCATCGGTGAGGGTCAGCAATTCCTCGCCGGTGACCATCGACACCGGGCAACCATTGGTAACGGTTTTGTCCGCAGGGGCCGCCGCATCGCCATTCAGGTTTTTGCCCGAAGCCGGCACATCATCCACAGGTTCCTGGCGCACCAACGTCGTCTGCTGCGTCTTGCCGCGCACCGCCGGCACGGGGTTGGCAACCAACTGATCCCCAGCCTTCAACGGCGCAACCGGCACGGTCTTGATCGGCGTCGCGGCACTGCCTAGCAACACAGGTTTAACCGCCGCTACATGGGGCTCCAACGTCGGCCCCACATGCTGTTTTGCCAGCAACTCGAGCAAACTCCGCGCCCGTCCGGACTTGATGTGTGCGAGGACTTGAGTGCCCAGGCGTACCGCCACGCCCATGCCCGCCGTCGCCCAAATCAACAGCAAGTTGATCAACACCTCGCCGGTGATTTCGCCCATCAGCTCATGCATGTCTTGCGGCGGCAGCAGGCGCATCCAGCAGACCATCGCCGATACGTAAACGAACAACAGCGGCTCATCGCTGAGTACCAGCAGGCCGTTGGCGATCGCGTCGTTGCTGAGTGTCAGCAGCTCATCAAGCTCGGCCTGGGAGATGTACGTCAGCAACTTTTCGCTGTTGGGCTTGATGTCCGCCAACAGTTCATACAGCTGCGTTAAGTTGTCCCATAGGGTGTAGAGCGCCGTGCCCATGCCATTGAGAGCCGCCTTTTCCAGCATCCTGCGTTGCTCGAGCGGTTTGGCGTCGGTATAAATTGCCCACTGCGCCTGGAAGGTGTCGTTCCACGCTTTACGCAGGCGCTCTTCCAACCCCGCAATCACTGACTGATAAGACGCGTACAGTGCCTTGACGTGATCTTTGGAAACATCGGGATAAAAACTGATTCGGTACGATTGATTACGATCACACTCGGTGATTTCGAGAATGCCGCTGGGGCCGATGGTGTGGTGGATCGGCTCGCCCAATGGGCCGCCGTTGGGATCGACGCGTTGCAGCACCACCGGCGTATTGCCGATGGGCACAAAACGCGTGCTTTGGAACATATGCACCAGGGTCAACGTGCCATTGGCCTGGCACGTGGCGACGGTGCTGCTGGGAATGATGGAGCGGTTGATCGGGGCGACCAGCGCCACCTCATCCCCGACCTTGAACACCTGCTCGACATCCAGCGCCGAGAAGCTCCAGAAGCTCGACGCCCAGTCGTCAAAGGTATTCAGGCATTCGCGAAAATCGCGGAAGACGCTTTCAACGTCGACCGTCTTTACGTCCATTGGGGTCAGGGCCAGCCTGCCAATGGCCGGGTTCAAGCGGTAGCCCCTTTGGCCCGGGCTCTAACAAACAAAACCATCTGCAATCCCTCGCACTGTGTGATCAGGCGAAGGACTTTGCAGAGGTTTTAAGACGCGCGCAGCAGTGCTTATCCGGCGGATTGGTAGGATGTTTCCGTAGTTTTTGTCGTCTGTTCGGTCGGGTGTGGTGATGTGATTGTCGTACAGCAGGCAGTCACGTTTGGTCGTAACTGACAAATACAGCAGGTCGGCGAACCCCGGTTAGACTTACCTGTCGATATCCGCACAACCCGGCCCGTCGTTACTCAAGGAAGCCCCATGTATTCAAGCCGCCTGATCCTGTGCCTCACCACGTTGCTGGTGCTGGCCGGTTGCTCCACCCCACGCGGCCCGCAGCAGCCTGAGCGCAGCGAGGCTGAGGTGAAGGCGCAGATTGTGCGGCTGTTACCGGCTACGGTGGCGGACCGCAACGGCTGGGCCACAGACATCTACACCGCCTTCGATACCCAGAAAATCTACCCCAGCAGCGAAAATATCTGCGCCGTGCTGGCGGTGACCGAGCAAGAGTCCACCTACCAGGTAGACCCGCCGGTGCCGAATATGGGCAAGATCGCCCAGGATGAAATCCTGCGCCGCGCCGGCAAGGTCCATGTGCCGGCCTTTGTGGTGCGCACCACGCTGCAATTGCGTTCGCCCACCGGCAAGACCTACGCCGAGCGCCTCAGTGCCGCACGCACAGAGAGGGACTTGAGCGGCATTTTTGACGATTTCATCAGCATGGTGCCCTTGGGTAATAGCTTGTTCGGAGGCTTCAACCCGGTGCACACCGCCGGCCCCATGCAGGTCAGCATCGACTTTGCGCAGCAACACGCCCGCGATTATCCCTACACCGTGGATGGCACCATTCGCCGGGAAGTCTTCACCCGTCGCGGCGGTATGTACTTCGGCATTACGCATCTGCTGGGTTACCCGGTGAGCTACGACCAGCCGTTGTACCGCTTTGCCGATTTCAACGCAGGCTGGTATGCCAGCCGCAATGCCGCGTTCCAGGCCGCTGTCAGCCGAGTCAGCGGCACCGAGCTGGCGCTGGATGGGGATCTGATTCGTTATGGCTCACTGCTGCCCGGCACCACCGAGTTGGCGGTGCGTTCCCTGGGCGCGAAGCTGGATATGCGCAACCCCAGCATCCGCAGCCAGCTGGAAAAAGGTGAGCAGTTCGATTTCGAGGAAACCACCCTCTACAAGCGCGTCTTTGCCCTGGCCGACAAGGCCGCCGGCAAGCCGGTGCCGCGCGCGATTTTGCCGGGCATCGTGCTCAAGAGTCCGAAGATCACCCGCAACCTCACCACGGCGTGGTTTGCCAAGCGTGTGGATGAGCGCTATCAGCGATGCATGAAGCGCTAGCTGATTGTTGATCATTGGCTTGGCTGATCTTGATGGCGGTCTTGGGGATGCTGGGTTACACCTCATGCTTTGGCCAAGGAAGAACTCGCCATGATCACTCACGCTGTGCCCGAGGGCTTTGTCTCGCTGCCTCGCAGCAGCCCGTTGCTCGACCTGTTAGGTCCGGCGTATTGCCGGGGTGAAGGGTTGCAACTGGAAATCGGCCTGCGTGCCGACAACCGCCACGCCAATGGGCGCGGCACGGTGCACGGTGGGGTGTTGGCGACCCTGGCGGATGTCGGCATGGGTTATGCGATGGCGTTTTCCAGCGAACCGCCGTTACCGTTGATAACCGCGAGTATGACGCTGGACTACCTGGGTGCCGTGCAAGTGGGGGAGTGGATTGTGGTGCGCCTGGAGCACCACAAGCGTGGCCGGCAGATGGCGTTTGCCACCGTGAGCCTGCAAGTGGGGGACAAGGTGGTGGCACGGGCGAATGCGGTGTTTGCGGTGCCTCATACCGAAGGATAACCGCGGCCAACTGTGGGAGCAGGCAAACCAGCTCCCACATGAGTATTGTGTTTTTTCAGGAAAACCGGGCAAAGAAAAGGCCCGATTTTTCGTGGAATCGAGCCTTTTCTCATGTTGCTCTTGTCGACAGGGGCTGCTGCGCAGCCCAACGGGAGCAAGCTCCCTCGCCACAATTAGCCTGTTGCTCTTTAGATCAACTGCGCTCGAGGGCCAGGGCTACGCCTTGGCCGCCGCCGATGCACAGGGTGGCCAGGCCTTTCTTCGCGTCACGCTTGATCATTTCATGCAACAGGGTCACCAGCACGCGGCAGCCTGAGGCGCCGATCGGGTGGCCGATGGCGATGGCGCCGCCATTGACGTTGACCTTGTTCGCGTCCCATTCCAGCTCTTTGCCCACTGCCAAAGATTGCGCGGCGAAGGCTTCGTTGGCTTCGATCAGGTCCAGCTCGCCCAGGCTCCAACCGGCTTTATCCAGGCAGCGGCGGGTAGCCGAGACCGGGCCGATGCCCATGATCGCAGGGTCGACACCGGCGTTGGCGTAGCTGGCGATACGCGCCAATACAGGCAAACCGAGAGCCTTGGCCTTGTCAGCGCTCATCAGCAGCACAGCGGCGGCGCCATCGTTGAGGCTGGAGGCGTTGCCGGCGGTGACGCTGCCGTCTTTCTTGAACGCGGGCTTGAGCTTGGCCAATGACTCGGCAGTGGTGCCGGCGCGCGGTTGTTCATCCACGGCGAAGGCCACCGGGTCGCCTTTGCGCTGCGGGATCAGGACCGGGGTGATCTCATCGACAAACCGGCCGGCTTCGATAGCGGCGGCGGCTTTCTGTTGGGAGGCTGCAGCGAAGGCGTCCTGGGCTTCACGGCTGATGCCGTACTTGTCCACCAGGTTCTCGGCGGTGATGCCCATGTGGTAGTCGTTGAACGCATCCCACAGGCCGTCGGTGATCATGCTGTCGAGCATCTTGGCGTGGCCCATGCGCAAGCCGGTGCGCGCAGCGGGCAAGACGTACGGCGCCAGGCTCATGTTCTCCATGCCGCCGGCGATGATCACATCAGCGTCACCACAACGGATGGCTTGAGCGCCCAGGTGCAGGGCTTTGAGGCCCGAGCCGCAGACCTTGTTCAGGGTCAAAGCCGGCACGGCGTGGGGCAGGCCAGCCAGAATCGAGGCCTGGCGCGCCGGGTTCTGGCCGCTGCCTGCGGTCAGTACCTGGCCGAGGATCACTTCATCGACCTGAGCCGGGTCCAGGCCGGTCTGCTCCAGCAGGCGACGGATCACCGCCGCGCCCAACTCCGGTGCCGGAATGCTGGCCAGCGCTCCTTGAAAGCTGCCCACGGCGGTGCGGGTGGCAGCAACAATCACGACGTCTTGCATGGAATCTGTCCTCACTGGAAGTGCATTTCTGGAACGTGGTCCGGGACGATCAGTTTACCGGCGGTCTTGCTCACAATCTCTTCAACGCTGACGCCAGGTGCGCGTTCCTTGAGGACAAAAGCGCCATTTTCGATTTCCAGGTACGCAAGGTCTGTCAGCACGCGCTTGATGCACTTGGCGCCGGTCAGCGGCAGGCTGCATTGGCTGAGCAATTTGGACTCACCGTCCTTGGACGCGTGGGTCATGATCACGATGATGTTTTCCGCACCGGCCACCAGGTCCATGGCGCCGCCCATGCCCTTGACCAGCTTGCCGGGGATCATCCACGACGCGATGTTGCCCTGCACGTCCACTTCAAATGCACCGAGCACGGTGAGGTCGACATGCCCGCCGCGAATCATCGCGAAGGATTCCGCAGAGGAGAAGATCGAGGCGCCGATGCGTGCGGTCACGGTTTGTTTGCCGGCATTGATCATGTCGGCATCGATGGTCTCTTCGGTCGGAAACGGGCCCATGCCGAGCAGGCCGTTTTCCGATTGGAGCATGACTTCCATGCCTTCGGGAATGTAGTTGGCCACCAGGGTGGGGATGCCGATGCCGAGGTTGACGTAGAAACCGTCCTGCATTTCGCGGGCGACGCGTTGAGCCATTTGTTCGCGGGTAAGAGCCATGTGTTGTCTCCTTATTATTTGGGCTGGCGGATTATTTGCGGACGGTGCGCTGTTCGATGCGCTTCTCGAAGGTGCCGCAAATGACTCGGTCGACGTAGATGCCTGGGGTGTGGATCTGCGCCGGGTCCAGCTCGCCCGGTTCGACGATTTCTTCAACTTCGACCACGGTGATCTTGCCCGCAGTAGCCGCCAGCGGGTTGAAGTTCTGCGCGGTATGGCGGTAGATGACGTTGCCGAAGTGGTCGGCTTTCCAACCTTTGACAATGGCGAAGTCGCCGGTGATGGACTCTTCCATCAGGTAAGGGCGACCGTTGAATTCGCGGGTTTCCTTGCCTTCGGCGACCGGGGTGCCGACGCCGGTGGCGGTGAAGAAGGCCGGGATGCCGGCGCCGCCTGCACGCATTTTTTCCGCCAGGGTGCCTTGGGGCGTGAGCACCACTTCGATTTCGCCGCTGAGCAGTTGCTTCTCGAACAGGGCGTTTTCACCGACGTAGGAGGCGATCACTTTGCTGATCTGCTTTTCTTCCAGCAATACGCCCAGGCCAAACCCGTCGACGCCGCAGTTGTTGGAAACCACGGTCAGGTCGCGGGTGCCTTTGCGCTTGATCTCGGCGATGAGGTTTTCTGGAATGCCGCACAGGCCAAAGCCACCGGAGAGCACGGTCATACCGTCTTCCAGGCCTGCCAGTGCTTCTTCATAGGACGCCACGCGTTTATCGAAACCTGCCATATGCACCTCTTTTATTGTTTGTGGGCCAGCCAATGAACTGAGTGTTGCGCCGACGGATTGATTTGTTAAGTTGTTTTTTAAGGTTGATTGATTTAGAAAACAGCATAGTTCAATCCGCACCCGGAGCAGCCTCATGACCGTCAAACAGATGCGTGCCTTTCTCGCCGTGGCCCAAAGCCTGAGTTTTGCCGCTGCCTGCGAGCGTCTGCACCTTTCCCAGTCGGCGCTGAGCCTGACCATCAAGGGCCTGGAAGAGGGCCTGGGTGGCCGCCTGTTCAGCCGTAATACCCGCAACGTCGCGCTGACGCCCGAGGGTGAATCGCTGCTGCCGCTGGCACGTCGGTTGATTGCCGATTGGGACAATGCCGAAGATGAACTGCGCCAGCGTTTCACCCTGCAACGTGGTCGCGTCACGGTGGCGGCGATGCCGTCGTTTGCGGGCAACCTGCTGCCACCGATCCTGAAAATATTCCGCGCGCGTTACCCGCAGGTGAATGTGACGGTGCACGACCTGATCAATGAACAGGTGCTGGAGATGGTCCGCGATCGCCAAGTGGAGCTGGGCGTGGCGTTCGAGCCATCTGAAGGCTCGTCCCTGGCCTTCACGCCTTTATACCTGGACCGGTTTATTGCGGTGGTGCCCGGTGATTCGCCCCTGGCGCAATGTACCGAAGTCGACTGGAAAACCCTGTTGGAACACCCCTTCATCACGCTGCAACGGCCTTCGACGGTGCGAGTGATGCTGGAGGAGCACTTGGGGGCCTTGCGGATGAAATTGCCGGTGGCCTTGGAAAGTCATCAATTGGCTACCGTGGGCAAGATGGTTGCCAGTGGCCTGGGGGTCAGCGCCGTGCCTGCATTGTGCGCACGTCAGATGGAGGAGGCGGGCGCCCATTGCATCACCTTGAGCGATCCGGTGATCGAGCGGCCGATTGGCGTGCTGACCAAACCTGGGCATGAGTTGTCGGCTGCGGCGCAGGTGTTGTTTGATATTTTTCGCGATGAAGCGGCAAAAGGGCGCTTTCCAACTTTTTGAGCGTGCCACCAAACAAACGTGGGAGCTGGCTTGCCTGCGATAGCTATTTAACATTCAACAACAGTGTTGGCAGTTAAACCGTTATCGCAAACAGACCAGCTCCCACAATGGGCAAGTTGTACTTAGTAGTAACGGTCGATCACTTTAACTTGCGAGTTGTCTTTGAAAGACGCCCAGGCACTGTTAAGTGTGTGGAATACTTGCTCGATAAAATTGCGATCGGCTGCCGCTTTCTTGCCAACATAACCCTGGCCGCGGCGGTACATCCTCAGGCGCGCCGCCAGTTCGCGGTTGTTGCGGTCGAACTCGGCTTCTTCGGTATGGGGCGCCAGGCAGTCAATTTTGACTTCGCCCGATTTGCCAACCCAAAGGATATGGTCGTCGAGTTTGTCTTTCTGCGCTGCGAACATCTCAGCCAATTCATCGATCGTTGGTTGGTTGTTCAGATTCATAATGTAAGCCCCTTGACCAGTTGGCGATCTATCAGTTGATTCCGTTAAAACTGTTTAGTTGTCTCCGGTTGCGAAAACCGGGCGTCAGTGACGGTCTGCCGAATACGGGCAGGGTCTTGAACCTGATGCATGTAGTCTTGCTGATGAATGGCTACGCAATGGTTTCATCACGAAGACAAGCAGCGTTTGAGCTCCTTGTACCAACCCTTGCGGGCCGGTCAGCTTCATCAATCTGCCTTGTGGGCAGTGCACATCCGGAAAAAACAGCTCGGCGGTCAGACGAGCTTGCTCAAAACGCGTGTTACCAACGCTCCCGATCCGGGAGACGTCTCGATAATGCAAGGACAAAAAGGTTACGTCAACGGTTATGTAGTGATTATTTTCAGGCACTACATAAATTGCTGTGGGGACGGGAGAATGCGGGAAAACGTGACTTGGGCGTCATTTTTTGTGCGGTGGGTCGAGGTGGGCAGCTAGCCAATACAGCACGCAAACCCTGTGGGAGCTGGCTTGCCTGCGATAGCGGTGTGTCAGCCAAAGAGTTGTTGACTGATACACCGCTATCGCAGGCAAGCCAGCTCCCACAGTTGGTTTTTCAGTGGCTTTGCTAACTCAGTCGTTCGGCCAGCAGAGGCAACAACCGTTCGCATGACGCCTCGATCTTCACCTGCAACAGCTCATCCCCACGGGTCTTGCCCAGGTTGATGGCTATCACCGGCTTGCCTTGCTCCACCATCGCCTTGCACAGGCGAAATGCGGAATAGGCCATCAGCGAAGAACCCACCACCAGCAGCCCTTCGGCATGCTCAACGGCGGCCATGGCCCTGGCTGCCGTCGCCGGTGCCACGTTCTCGCCAAAAAATACAACGTCTGGCTTCAAGCGCTCGCCATTGCAATGGGGACAGCGCGGCACCTGGAAGCGTTCTTCAAACGTCGGATCGAGCAGGGTGTCACCGTCAGGCGCCTGCACCGCGTGGACCTGGGTCAGGTAAGGATTGTCGATTTCCATCTGCCGCTGAATCACGTCGCGGGTACTGCGCTGCTGGCAGTCCAGGCAGAGCACACGATGCAGGCTGCCATGCAGTTCGATCACATCATGGCTGCCGGCCTGATCATGCAGGGTGTCGACGTTTTGCGTGATCAGCCCGCTGATACGCTCGCGTTGCTGCAGCGTGGCCAGTGCCAGATGAGCCTGGTTCGGCTGCGCAATACGCACCCGTGGCCAACCCAGCATGGCGCGTGCCCAATAGCGGCGGCGCGCTTGCGCGGTGGCGAGAAATTCCTGGTACATCATCGGCGCCTTGCCACGGCGCACGCCTTCGCTGTCGCGATAGTCCGGGATGCCCGATGACGTGCTGATACCTGCACCGGTCAAGACCAAAAAGCGCCGTTCAGCCATGGCCCGGTACAGGGTGTCGAGGTGATTTTCTTGATGGTCCAGCGTATCGAGCATGGGTTCCCCTATTCGCCGCGAATGTACTGCTCCAGCTGTTTGATCAGGTCGGCCTGTTCGGCAATGGCCTCTTTTACCAAGTCACCAATGGACAGCAGGCCCAGCAGTTTGCCGTCTTCGACCACGGGTAGGTGGCGCAGGTGACTGTCGGTCATGATGTTCATGCATTCTTCGACACTTTTATGGGTATCAACGGTGATCACAGGGGAACTCATCACCTCATCCACCCGGGTTTTGACCGACGACAGGCCCTTGAGGATGAGTTTGCGTGCGTAATCGCGTTCGCTGATGATCCCGACAACGGCACCCTCCTTGACCACCGGCAAGGCTCCGACGTTTTTCTCTGACATCCGCACCAGCGCCTCAAACACCGTGTGATCCCATTGGATGGTATGCACGTCCTGATTCTTCTGGTCCTTGGCTTTGAGCACTTGTGCAACGGTTTTCATGGCGGCCACTCCGGTGTTGTTGTTAGGAAGTCAGCGAGTCCCTTACAGAATCCTAGACGGGCTACAGCGCTGCAAGGCCCAAAGCGGCGTTAAACCCGTCGAAAAACGTCATTCACTGGTTTATTTCGCGTTTTAGCCGGCACTTTTCGGTTTTTTCGCCCGCTTTGGAGCGCCTGTCGTCTTGCGCGGTGCGGCCTTGCGTTTGTTTTTCCACGGTGTGGCGCCTCGGCCCACCGGGCTGGCCGGACCGGTGATGGTCATGCGCATGCCATTGCAGCGTGCCACTTGTTTGCTCATCCAGGCCGCCTGCTTGGCGACGAATTCTTCCAGGCTCATCTCTCCGCTTTGCACCATGTCCAGTGCCTGCTCCCAGATCGCAGTGGTGCCTGGGTCGGCAATCGCCCGCGGCACCGCGTCGATCAGGCTGAACGCCGCCGGAGTGGCCGACAGTGCCTTGCCGTTTTTGACCAGATAACCCCGGTCGAGCAAACCCTGGATAATCCCGGCGCGGGTGGCTTCGGTGCCGATGCCGGTGGTGTCCTTGAGCTTTTGCTTGAGCAGCGGGTCTTGCACCAGTTTGGCGACGTTTTTCATCGCTTTGATCAGGTCACCCTCGGTGAAGGGCTTGGGCGGCTGGGTCCACAGGTCCTTGAGGTTGACCTTGGCCACGGCATAATCCTGGCCTTGCACCAAGGCCGGCAAGGCCTGCGGTGCGGGGGCTTCGCGGCCTTTGGCGGGCGCGAGAGCCTCGGGCAGGGCGCGCTTCCAGCCCGGCTCGATGATGACTTTACCTACCGCCCGCAAGGCTTGGCCTGCGCAGTCGAAATCCGCCTGGGTGCGATCGTATTCATGGTTGGGCAGGAACTGCGCCAGGTAACGTGCGCGAATCAGCGTGTAGACCGCACGGTGCTTGCCGGCCAGTTGCGCGACATCCTTACCGGCACCCGTAGGAATGATGCCGTGGTGCGCGCTGACCTTGGCGTCGTTCCAGGCCCGCGAACGGCGTTGCGGGTCGATATGCGCCATCAGTTCGTTCACCGCCGCATCCGCGCGGGCCAGCGCGGCCAAGATCTTCGGCGCATCACCGTGTTGGCTGAGCGGCAGGTAGCCGCAATCACTGCGAGGGTAGGTGATGACTTTGTGGGTTTCGTAGAGGGACTGTGCGATGTCCAGGGTTTCCTGGGCGCCGAGGCCGAGCTTTTTGGAACAGATTTCCTGCAATGTGCCGAGGTCGAAGGGCAGGGGCGCCACCTCGCGCACGCGCTCGGTACGCAGCTTGACCAGCCTGGCGCTGGCGGCGTGGGTCATCGCATCGGCGGCATCGCGAGCCAGTTGCGGGTTAAGACAGCGGCCTTGATCGTCGCAGGCATCCTCAGCGGCGCGCCATTGAGCCGTGAAGGTCATGGGGCCGTGGCGCAGGTCGACATCAATGGCCCAGTAAGCCACCGGCACAAAGTCGGCGATGCTGCGGTCGCGGTCCACCACCAGGCGCAATGTCGGGGTTTGCACGCGGCCCACCGGCAATACGCCTTGATAGCCGGATTGACGCCCTAGCAGGGTAAACAGGCGACTCATGTTCATGCCGATCAGCCAGTCGGCGCGCGAGCGGCCAAGGGCCGAGTGGTACAGGCTGAAGGTTTCGGCGCCGGGTTTGAGGGCCGCCAAGGCCTTGCGGATGGAAGCTTCATCCAGCGCCGATAACCATAAGCGCTGGATCGGCCCGCGATAGCGACAATGCTCCACCAGCTCACGGGCGATCATTTCGCCTTCGCGGTCGGCGTCGGTGGCGATCACCAGTTCCTGGGCTTCGCCGAGCAAACGCTTGACGGCCTTGAACTGGCTGGCGGTCTTGGGCTTGACCAGCATCTTCCATTTTTCCGGCACGATCGGCAGGTCGGCCAGCACCCAGCGCTTGTATTTGGCGTCGTAGGCGTCGGGCGGGGCGGTTTCCAGCAGGTGGCCGATGCACCAGGTGACTGTGACCCCATTACCCAGCCAGCAGCCGTCGCCACGCCGGCTGGCGCCGAGCACGGCCGCGATATCCTTGGCCTGGGAGGGTTTTTCACAGAGGTACAGCCGCATGGTCATCACATCAAATCGGGTCGATGCCTTGCAGGATGCTCAGTCAAAGGCAATTGAGCAATCATTATCTGTATGGATGTACAGCTTTAAGTTTCAAGCTGCAAGCTGCAAGTAGAAGCCGATCAGCTTTTACTTGGCGCTTGCAGCTTGCAGCTGGCTCAATTGTTATTGATGTCTACGTCCTTGGTTTCTTTCAGGCAGAACAACCCCACAATCAAACTCACCCCGGTCACCACCACCGGGTACCACAGGCCGTAGAAGATATCGCCGGTGTACACCACCAAGGCAAACGACACGGTCGGCAGGAACCCGCCAAACCAGCCGTTACCGATGTGGTAGGGCAGGGACATCGAGGTGTAGCGGATACGCGTCGGGAACAGTTCCACCATCAGCGCCGCCAGCGGGCCGTAGCACATGGCGGCGATCAGGATCAGCACCACGATCAGCACCACCACCATCACCTTGTTGACCTGCGCCACATCCGCCGAAGTCGGGTAGCCGGCCAGGGTCACCGCGCCGCGCAGGGCCGCTTCGTCGTAACCGTCGATGCGCACATCACCCACGCTCACCTGCACCGGGCTGCCGGCTGGCGCGGCGGCGCTGCTGTAAGGCAGGCCCTGTTTGACCAGGAAGGTCTTGACCTTGTCGCACGGGCTGTCAAAACGCGCCTTGCCTACCGGGTCGAACTGGAAGGTGCAGGTAGCCGGGTCGGCCAATACGGTGATCGGCGCCTGGTGGCTGGCCTGGTCCATCGCCGGGTTGGTGTAATGCGCCAGCCCTTTGAAGATCGGGAAGTACAGCGCGGTGGCCAGCAGCAGGCCGAGCATCAGCACCGGTTTGCGCCCAACCTTGTCCGACAACCAGCCAAACAGGATGAAGAACGGTGCGCCGATTACCACGCTGATGATCAGCAGCATATTGGCCAGGGCCGGGTCCATCTTCAGGAACTGCGTGAGGAAGAACAGCACGTAGAACTGCGCGGCGTAAAAGGTCACTGCCTGCCCGCCGTTGATGCTGAACAGCGCAATCAGCACCACCTTGAGGTTTTCCCATTTGCCGAAGGATTCGCGGATCGGCGACTTGCTCGCCTTGCCTTCCTCTTTCATTTTCAGGAATGCCGGCGACTCATGCAGGCTCATGCGGATCCAGGTGGAAATGCCCAGCAGCACAATGGAGAACAGGAACGGAATGCGCCAGCCCCACACTTCGAACTGGTCGCCGGTGAAGTAACGGCAAGCCAGCACCACCAGCAGCGACAGCAGCAGGCCCAAGGTGGCGGTGGATTGAATCCAGCTGGTGTGCAGGCCGCGTTTGCCGGCCGGTGCGTGCTCGGCCACATAGGTGGCTGCGCCGCCATATTCGCCGCCCAACGCCAGGCCTTGCAGCATGCGCAGCACGATCAGAATGATCGGCGCCGCAATGCCGATGCTGGCATAGGTCGGCAACAGCCCGACACAGAAGGTCGCCACGCCCATGAGGATGATGGTGACCAAAAACGTGTACTTGCGCCCGATCATGTCGCCCAGGCGGCCGAACACCAACGCGCCGAACGGCCGCACCACAAAGCCTGCGGCAAAGGCCATCAAGGCAAAGATAAACGCCGTGGTGTCATTCACCCCGGCAAAGAATTGCTTGCTGATCACCGCCGCCAGGGCGCCGTAGAGGAAAAAGTCGTACCACTCGAACACCGTCCCTAAAGACGAGGCGAAGATGACTTTCCTTGATTCGCTGCCGGTGCTCGCCTTGACGGCCGAGCCCAGGGGTTGAGCATGTTCTGACATCGGGTATCCCTCACAGTGATTATTTATTGTTGTTCCACTGTCGGCGCCGGGTGCGGCGCCGCTATTCAGATTGCATGAAGCGTTTCTCTCTGCGGGGCGAGACTCCTTGTGTTCGGCGAAAGCATCAGCTGCGCTGCTTTTTCCGCAATCATCAGTGTAGGTGAGCAAGTGTTGCCGGATGTAATGCGTGGCATCACCGAGGCATCGGCAATGCGCAGGCCTGGCACACCATGCACGCGCAGTTGGGCATCGACCACTGCATCGTTGTCATCGCCCATGCGGCAAGTGCCCACCGGGTGGAAAATCGTCGTGCCGATGCGTGCAGCGGCTTCATGCAGCTGTTCTTCGGTTTGCAGCGCGTCGCCCGGCAGGTATTCCACCGGCTTGAACTGGCTCAGGGCCGGTGCGGCGACAATGCGACGAGTCAGGCGAATCGCATCGGCGGCTACGCGCAAATCTTCGGGATGGCTGAGGTAGTTGGGCCGTATCAGGGGGGCGTCCGCAGGGTTGGCCGAGCGAATATCAATGCGGCCACGGCTTTGCGGGCGCAGGTCGCAGACCGAGGCGGTAAATGCCGGGAACGCATGCAACGGTTCGCCAAAGCGTTCCAGGGACAATGGCTGCACATGGTATTCAAGGTTGGCTGATGTCTGTTCCGGGCCGGAGCGGGCGAAGGCGCCGAGCTGGCTGGGCGCCATCGACAATGGGCCGCTGCGGTCATACAGGTAGCGCAGGCCCATGCCCATTTTGCCCAACAGGGTGCCGGCGATCTGGTTCAAGGTGCGTGCGTTTTCCAGCTTGTAGATCAGCCGCAGTTGCAGGTGGTCCTGCAGGTTGCCACCGACACCCGGCAGTTCATGCAGCACGTTGATGCCCAATGGCTTGAGCACATGGGATGGGCCAATCCCTGAGCGTTGCAGGATACCCGGCGAGCCGACGGAGCCGGCGCACAGGACGATTTCCTTGCGTGCTTTCCAGCTTGATTGCTGGCCATGCTGGCGCCCGACCACGGCCGCAGCGCGGCCGTTTTCCAGCACCACGCGATCGACTTCCACTTCGGTCAGCACGGTGAGGTTGGGGCGCTGGCGGATCGGCTTGAGAAACGCCTTGGCCGCGTTCCAGCGCACCCCGGCCTTCTGGTTGACCTGGAAGTAGCCGCAGCCTTCATTGTCGCCCTGGTTGAAATCGCTGATCGGCGCGATGCCACTTTGCGCCGCCGCATTGCGAAAGGCATCGAGGATCGGCCAGTGCAGGCGCTGTTGCTCCACGCGCCATTCACCGCCGTCGCTGTGAAACTCCGAACCGCCGGCAAAATGGTTTTCGCTCTGTTTGAACAGCGGCAGCACGTCTTTCCAGGCCCAGCCGGGGTTGCCTGCGGCGGCCCAGCCGTCGTAATCCTGGGCTTGGCCACGCATATAGATCATGCCGTTGATGGACGAGCAACCGCCCAGCACCTTGCCGCGTGGGTAACTCAGCGCACGGCCTTGCAGGCCTTCCTGGGCTTCGGTCTTGAAGCACCAGTCGGTGCGCGGGTTGCCGATGCAGAACAGGTAGCCGACGGGGATGTGGATCCAGGGGTAATTGTCGCGGCCACCGGCTTCGAGCAGCAGCACGCGGTGGGCGGGGTTGGCGGACAATCGATTAGCCAGCAGGCAGCCTGCGGGGCCGGCGCCTACGACGATGTAATCGTATTCAGCAGTTGCAATGGGCATCTGAGGTCTCGCTTGTTTTTCTTATTGGCCCCATCCTAGTTGTTAGTTTTCGTCTTAAAAATGTTAGTTTTTACCCAGCTGCTGTGCGTTTTTAAACAGCGCGGCTCAGGCTCTCGCATTGGAGGCGACATGTTCGACTGGAATGACCTGCGGTTTTTTCTTGAGCTGCAACGCAGTGGCCGACTGCTCACCGCTGCGCAGCGCCTGAAAACCACGCACGCCACCGTGGCCCGGCATATCGAGGCCATCGAGAAGAGCCTTGGCACCGCGCTGTTCGTGCAGCATGCCCAAGGCTACGAACTGACGCCTTCCGGAGAAGCGCTGCTCAAGCACGCCGAAGCCATGGAAAACGTTGCGTTGCTGGCCGAAGACGAACTCACCCATTCCGCTGCGCCGCTGGGCAAGATTCGCCTCGGCGTGGCCGAGGGGTTGGGCGTGATGTTCCTCGCCAGCCGCATGGGCGGGCTGTTCGAGCGTTATCCGGGGCTGGAAGTGGAGCTGGTGGCGGTGCCGCGCTTTGTGAGCATTCTCAACCGTGAAGCGGAAATCAGCATCCACCTTGAGCGCCCCAGCGTCGACCAACTCGTCACGCGCAAACTCACCGACTACCGCTTGGCGCTCTACGCCAGCCCTGCCTACCTTGCGCGCAACCCGCTGATCGAAAAGCGTGAAGACCTCGCCGCCCATGCCTGGATTGATTACGTGGATGACCTGCTGTTCAGCCAGGAACTCAAGTTCCTCAGCAGCTTTTGCCGCAACCCCAAGGTGGTGTTTCACAGCACCAGCGTGATTGCTCAACACCAGGCGGCGCGTTCGGGGTTGGGGATTGCAGTGTTGCCGTGCTTCATGGCCGCCGGCGACCCGGACCTGGTGCCATTGCTGCCGGCAGAAAGCATCCAGCGAAGCTACTGGATCAGCTCGCGCCGAGAGCTGCACAAGTCGGTGCGGTTGCGGGTGTTGTGGGATTATGTGGTGGAGTTGTGCGCGCGGGAGCAAGGGTTGCTGCTCGGCGAAACCCACTGAAGAAACCGGATAAAAATGTGGGAGCTGGCTTGCCTGCGATTGCGGTGTGTCATTCAACCAACACGTTGACTGACAGGGACTCATCGCAGGCAAGCCAGCTCCCACATTGGGTTTGTGTTGTGTCAGTGAGTTGTTAGAGCTTCACCACCTGATGCACCTGCTCAGCACACGCTTGCGCCTCGTCGATCAGCTTGCCGAACGCATCACTGGCGATTTCCGTATGAGTCAGCCAATGCTTCTTCTGGCTCAGGCGATAGTGATACTGCAGCCCGTTATCCATAAGCTTGCCGTCCAGATCCAGGTCATACCAGGGCGAACGCACCTGGCAGCCGGGGATGGCTTTCTCCATCTGCCCACCGGTCAGTGTCAAGGTGAAGTCGACAGTTTCGGGGTTACCCAAGTACAGGTCGCCCTGTTGGCCTTGGCGGCGGTAGTTGACGAAGCCGTCCCAGCGGTCTTTCAACGATTGGTCGGTATAGACATAGCCGTCCGCCAGTTTTTCCAAGGCGCGTTGATCGTTCATCTGAACGGTGATGGTGTAGCCGTCGTGAACCAAAAAGGTGGTGGGTTGGCGGGTGACTTTACAATCGCTGATGCCATTGCCGAAATTTGCGCAGATGTCCTGATCAGTGGCGGTGCTGCCTTGCTGGCGATCAGCGACGCTCAGTTGCATCAGCGGCATGCGGCTAAAAGCGATGGTGGCCTGAGTCGCTCCGTTACCCTGCTTGTCGTAATGCACCTGTTTGTTCATGTGCTTGGTGATTTCGGGACGTTCCAGCGGGATATGCTCCTCACGGACCTGGCCAGCAGCGTCGTTGACCAGCACCCAGCGGTCCTGGATGTCGGGCAGGGTCTGGCCTGGGGCGAACACCGGGTTGGTCGGGTCGAGCCACCAGACTTGCCCGTCGACTTCGGCGCGCACGATGGCGTGGTTCGGTGCGCTGGTACCGGGGATCAGCAGCGATTCTGCCACTTCCCCACGGTTGACCCACGCCGTTTCGGCCTGGATGCCACTGGCCTTGAGCATGGCGGCCAACAGGATCGCCAGGTCTTTACAATCGCCGTAGCCGTGCTGCTCGATTTCGTCCAGATTGAATGGCACATAACCGCGCTCGGTAGCGCGCCAGTCGCCCAGGTAGCGGTAGTGCTCGTTGATGTGTTGCATCAACGCGCCGACTTGTTCCGCGGGTGGCAGGCTGCGAGCGGCGGCGACGGCTGCGGCACTTTGTGTGGGCAGGCTGGCGTTGAGAATCTGGTTGTAGCGCAGGGCAAGAGCACCGAAATACGCTTGGCGTTCAAGGGAACTGCCCACTTCGATACGCGGATTTTTGCGTGTTGCAGCGTTGGTAGCTTCATTGATGTAGTTGAGGTAAGTCGGTTTCTTTTGCACCAGGTCCAACGTTTTGCCATCGGCTGAGCGTGTCACATTGAAACCATCGAAATTTTCGCTGCGCCACTGAATCGGCTTCTCGGCGGTAAAGCGTGCCTTGAATTGGTCGCGACGGTCTCCGTTCGGGCCGAACGTAAGGGCATAGTGAAACTGGGTTATTAACGGTTTGGCGGCACGATGCTCGCGCACGGTATAGCGAATCTGTGTGCCGACACGCAGGCTCGGGAAGGCCAGTGAGGTCTGTTTATAGCGGTTGAAACCTTGGTCCGGGTTAGGCGCTGTGCGGCTGTCGATCTGCGTGGCGTCCAGGTTGACCGGCTTGGCGCCCGGTTGGGTAGATTGCGCGCTGAGCACTTCAAGCGTGTCACCTTCGGCGTAATCCAAGTCGATTCGCGAGAGCATTTCGCGGCCACTGGGCTTGAGAATGGTGTAGTGATAGGTAACGGTGCAATCGATGCTGTTGTCACGATTGAAGTGACAGTGCTGCGTGGTATCGCTGGCCAAGGGGGCTTCGGCCATGGGCTGTAACGCGGCGGATGCGCAATGGGTCACCAGCACCAGAGTGATGGCAGTCAAAGGGCGGTGAAACTTGAAGAGGTACATACGCGGCCTGGCTGGAAACAACTACCCAACGGGGTAGCAAGAAAACGCTGGGCGTCATGCGCCCTAACGACGAAAGATGCAGTCGCATTAGAAGGTAATGTGCTGGTAGTCGCCGTGCTGTAGGACAGCTCCTGATTTCGTTATCGAATGTGCAGTTCAAATGTCGTTATGGGGCGCTTTGCGTATGCGCCCCAGGTTTGCCGGGAGATAGAGAGAGTTGGTGTTTACGGGGGGTTAGAGCTTCACCACCTGATGCACCTGCTCAGCACACGCACGCGCCTCGTCGATCATCTTGCCAAACGCCTCGCTGGAAACTTCAGCGTGGGTCAGCCAGCGTATTTTCTGGCTCAGGCGATAGTGATACTGCAGGCCGTTATCCATAAGCTTGCCGTCCAGATCCAGGTCATACCACGGCGAGCGCACCTGGCAGCCGGGGATGGCTTTTTCCATCTGCCCACCGGTCAGCGTGAAGCGGTAGTCGTAGGTTTCCGGGTTGCCCAGGTAAAGGTCGGCTTGTTGGTCATGGCGGCGGTAGTTGATGAAGCCATCCCAGCGGCCTTTGAGTGACTCGTCGGTGTAGATGTAGTTGTTCGCGAGCTTTTCCAGCGCGCGTTGGTCGTTCATGCTGGCGTTGACGGTGTAGCCGTCGTGCACCACGAAGGCGGTGGGTGGGCGGGTGATTGTGCAGTCGCTGATTTCGTTGCCGAAGTTGCCGCAGATGTTCTGGTCGGTGGCGGTGGTGCCTTGTTGGCGGTCGGCGACGCTCATTTGCATCAGCGGCAGGCGGCTGAAGGTGATGGTGGCCTGGGTGGCGCCATTACCTTGCTTGTCGAAGTGCACTTTTTTGTCCAGCCGCAGGGTGATTTCCGGGCGTTCCAGCGGGATCTGTTCTTCGCGTACCTGGCCCTGAGCATCATTGACCAGCACCCAGCGGTCCTGAATGTCGGGCATGGTCTGGCCGGGGGCGAACACCGGGTTGGTCGGGTCGAGCCACCAGACCTGGCCATCGACTTCGGCACGCACGATGGCGTGGTTCGCCGCGTTGGTGCCAGGGATCAGCAATGAGAACGCCACATCGCCACGGCTGACCCAGGCGGTCTCGGCCTTGATGCCGCTGGCCTTGAGCATCGCGGTCAGCAGGATCGCCAGGTCTTTGCAGTCGCCATAACCATGCTGCTCGATTTCCGCCAGGTTGAACGGCACATAACCGCGTTCGGTAGCGCGCCAGTCGCCCAGGTAGCGGTAGTGGTCGTTGATGTGCTGCATCAGCGCTTCGACCTGTTGTGCCGGCGCCAGGTTGCGTGCGGCGGCTACGGCAGCGGCCGCTTGCGCCGGCAGGTTGGCACCGAGGATCTGGTTGTAACGCTGGGCAAAATCACCGAAATACGCCTGGCGGTCCAGGGCGCTGCCCACTTCCAGGCGCGGGATGCGTTGCAGCGCGGCGCTGGAGGATTCGTTGATGTAATTGAGATAGGTCGGCTTTTTTTGCACCACGTCCAGGGTCTTGCCGTTGGCGGATGCCGTTACTTTGAAACCGTCGAACAACTCACTGCGCCACTGGATCGGACGTTCGGCGGTAAAGCGCACCTTCACGTGGTCGCGCCGGAATGCGCTTGGGCCAAACATGATTGCGTAGTGAAACTGGGTCACCAGCGGTTTGGCGGCGCGACGTTCGCGCACGGTGTAGCGAATTTGCGTGCCTACGCGCAGGTTCGGGAAGGCCAGGGAGGTTTGTTTGTCACGGCTGAAGCCCTGGTCCGGGTTGGGCGCGGTGCGTGTGTCGATTTGCGCGGCGTCCAGCGCGACCGGCTTGGCGCCCGGCTGGGTGGATTGCGCGCTGATCACTTCAAAGGTGTCGCCTTCGGAGTAATCGAAGTCGATGCGCGAGAGCATTTCGCGGCCGCTGGGCTTGAGGATGGTGTAGTGCTGGGTGGTGGTGCAGTCGGTGCTGGCGTCGCGGTTGAAGTGGCAGTGCAGCTCGGTGTCGCTGGCCAGCGGCGCTTCGGCCATGGGTTGCAGGGCGGCACTGACACCGTGGGAAACCAGCCCCAGGCTCAGGGCAAGCAAGGGGCGTTGAAACGAAAAACGGTACAAACGGTACAAACGGTACAAACGGTACAAACGGTACAAACGGTACATGGGCGCCTCGGGTGACACAGTGGAACAACTACCCGACGGGTAGTAAGAAGGCGCCGGATGATAATAGGTCGCAACAACAAAAGCCAGGATTGTCTGACAATTAATGTGTCTGAAAGGCCCGTGCTAGAGCCTTTTGTTTGATTTTGTGTCAGGGTTTTAGCAGTTCAAATTCGGCGCTGCCGAGCCTTTCGCCGTTCACCAGTACATGCACCCAATGCTTGCCCGCGTAATGCTTGCGCGTGGTCAACTCGCGGATATGTTGTTCGCGGCGAATGGCGTGATGTTCGCCTGCACCCAGGGTAAAGGCCTTGAGCTTGAACACTTTCTGCGCGCTATGGCCGGCACTTTTTACGTAGTCGATGGCGTAGTCGACCACCAGCTTCTGCGCAGTGGCGCCAGTGGATTCCAGGCTGAACGACAGGTTGATCCGCTCGCCCAGTTTGATCACCGCCGGTGTGACTTTCAGATGGTGAATGTTGACCTCGGCCCTGGCGCCGGCGCCCATGATCGTCAGTGCGCGGGTATTGCCTTGCTTGATCAGGCTGCGCAAGGCGTGCCGGGCGATCCAGGCGGTGTGCGGGTTGTCCAGGTTCCAGCCTTCGATCAGGCTGAGCACCCAGTCCGGGTGGTCCTTGGTGATGTCGTTGAGGTGGTTGGCCACCGACTTGCGCACATACAGGCTGCTGTCGGCCTGGAGGTTATCCAGGATCGAGGCGCACAGCTGTGGGTTGGCTTGCACCTTCGCCAAGCGAAAAGACCAGGGCAGGCGAGGGCGCGAGCCTTCACTGGCAAGGCGCCGCACATGGTCGTTGGCGTCCAGCGACCACTGCTGCATCACGGCCAGGGTGCGCTCGAAGTCGTTCAACAAGAACGGGCGAATGGCGAACTCGGCCGAGCCAAACACGGTGAAGTATTTGAGCGCGGCCATGGAGCGCTTGAAGTCGTTCAGGCCGTAACTGGCCACGTAGTGCGACAGGAACAGGCACACAAATGCACTGTTCAAGCGTGGGGCCAGCGCATACAGCAGCTTGAGGGTGTGCGCGTAATCCAGTGGGATTACCGCATGCAGGCTCTCACTGACCCGCGCCATGCGCTGCATCACCGACAACTCGGCCAGCCCGGCTTTGGCGTGTTTTAGAAAGCCTTTGGCGTCAAACGCCGGGTACACCGCCGTCATTTCACTGGCGATGTGTTGCAGGCGTTCGACGTTGAAGATTTCCTTGAGGGCCGGGGCGCTTTGGTCGGTCATCGGTGATTCCAGGGTTAGAGAAACCAGCGGTATTCCCGCGCGTTGATCTCTTGTTGAAAGGCCAGGTGGTCCTGGCGTTTGTTTTCGCAGTACACGTCGATAAATTCGGCGCCCAGCTTATCGCGCAATACCGCTTGATGCTGCATGGCGCGCACGGCGTCGAGCATTTCCAGGGGGAAGTCGGCGCCGCTGTTACGGTCCTCGTTCAGCGGCGCGATGGGTTCATGCCCGGCTTCCAGGCCATGCTCCAAGCCTGCCAGGATCGCTGCCAGCACCAGGTACGGGTTGGCATCGGCGCTGGCCAGGCGGTGTTCGATGCGCAGGTTGCGCGGGTCGGATTCGGGAATGCGCACGCAGGCGTCACGGTCTTCAAAGCCCCAGCTGGCGCGAGTGGCGGCGTTCACGGTGCCACCCAAGCGGCGGAAGGCGTTGTGGTTGGGCGAGAAGATCGGCATGCAGTGCGGCAGCAAGTCCAGGCAACCGGCCACCGCGTGGCGCAGCGGTTGCTGCTGATGCGCCGCGAGTAAATTATTGCCCGCGCCGTCATACAGGCTGACATGCACATGCATGCCGCTGCCGGGAAATTGCAGGTAAGGCTTGGCCATAAAGCTGGCGCGGTAGCCGTGCTTGAGTGCCACGCCACGGGTGCTGCGGCAGAACAGCGCGGCCCAGTCGGCGGCGCGCAGGCCGTCGTCGCAGTGGCCGAAGTTGATCTCGAACTGGCCAGGGCCGAGTTCGGCGGTGATCACCGTGATGTCGATGCCCTGGGCCTGGGCGGTTTGCGCCATGTCGTCGAGCACTTCACTGAAGCGCAACAGCCGCTCGATATGCAGGTTGGGCTGGTCGTCAGCGTCACCACTCAAGGGGTCGCGGGCAAATTGCGGCAGGCCGTCGTCGAGTTTTTTATCGAACAGGTAAAACTCCAGCTCAAACGCCACTACCGGGTGAATGCCCTTGTGCTGCAGGCGTTCCAGCACCTTGGCCAGCACTTCACGTGGTTCGAATTCAATCGGCGCTTCGGTGCCATCCGAGGTAATCAGCATCTGCCCCAGCGGCTGCGCTTCCCAGCTCACCGGCTTGAGCGTGCCTGGCACCAGGCGGCGGTTGGCATCCGGGTCGCCGTCGTGAAAGCAATAATCACCGATCTTGAACAGCCCGCCCTGAGCGCCCAGCAGCACGGCGTTTTGCGGCAGCTTCAGCGGGCTGCCGGCGGCGACTTTTTCAAGCATCTCCACCGGATAGCGCTTGCCGTAGAAATGCCCCGGAATGTCCAGGGCGATCAGGTCGACGTAACGCACCTCGGGGTGGTTCTGGCGAAAGGTCCGTACTTCGGCCAGCAACGTGGAGGATTGGCTTTTCACGGGTGTTGCTCCTAGTTGTAAACCCACAGTACGCGGGCGGGCAGATCAGTCAGGTTGGCGTAGCGGCAATGGGCAAAACTGGCCAGGTGGAAGCTGTCGCCGGGGCCGAGGGTGACCGGGTCAGTCTCATCTTCAACCCACAGCGTCAACTCGCCCTCCAGCACAAAACCGGCCTGCTCGGCGCGGTCGCTCATGGTTTGCTCGCCACTGTTGGCACCGGGCGCCAACAGGCTGTCGAGCATCGAAAACGCGCCATGCATGCTGGGCGACACCAGAATGTCGGTGATGCCATTGGCGTAATACACCGTGCGCCGCTCGTTGGGGCGGGTGACCCAATCCACCGCCTTGGGTTTGGGCAGGCTATAGAAATAGGTGGTGGGCACATCGAGGGCGTGACTGATGGCGGTGAGATCGGCCACGGTAGGGCGCGACAGGCCGCGTTCGACCTGGGACAAGAAACCCACCGAACGCTCGATTTTTTGCGCGAGTTGGGCGAGGGTGAGTTTCTTGTGCTTGCGCAGGTCGTGGATGAGGACGGCCAGTGCTTCGAGTTCTTGTTGGTGATTCATGAAATTAATGTCGATAAATTTCATGAAAAATTACAGGATTTATTTCACGAAGGCAATGGATGTGGCACAGCTTTTGTGGCGAGGGAGTGGCGACGCAGTGGGAGTTTGATTGGCCCAGACCCGTGGCGGATGGTGTTTCATGAGGACACCCGCTGCCTAAGCTTTTGTGGCGAGGGAGCTTGCTCCCGCTGGGCAGCGAAGCGGCCCCACTCGATCCACCGCGTTGGTTCAGGTGTTGCTCGGCCAGCCTTTTTGGGGCTGCTGCGCAGCCCAGCGGGAGCAAGCTCCCTCGCCACAGGAGTGGCGACGCAGTGGGAGTTTGATTGGCCCAGACCCGTGGCGGATGGTGTTTCATGAGGACACCCGCTGCCTAAGCTTTTGTGGCGAGGGAGCTTGCTCCCGCTGGGCTGCGAAGCGGCCCCACTCGATCCACCGCGTTGGTTCAGGTGTTACTCGGCCAGCCTTTTTGGGGCTGCTGCGCAGCCCAGCGGGAGCAAGCTCCCTCGCCACAGGAGTGGCGACGCCGTGGGAGTCTGATTGGCCCAGACCCGTGGCGGATGGTGGTTCATGAGGACACCCGCTGCCTAAGCTTTTGTGGCGAGGGAGCTTGCTCCCGCTGGGCAGCGAAGCGGCCCCAATCGATCCACCGCGTTGGTTCAGGTGTTACTCGGCCAGCTTTTTTGGGGCTGCTGCGCAGCCCAGCGGGAGCAAGCTCCCTCGCCACAGGGAGTGTGACAACTTGAATGATTCCATGCGCCTGCGGTCGGAACCTGGGTACGCATCATTCATTGAAGGAGCACCCATGAAGTCCAAGACCCTAGCCGCTTGCCTGCTGCTCACCGCTGGGCTGTCCACCGCCAGCTTTGTCGTGCAGGCCGGTGATACACCTCAGGAAACCGTGCAGCCTTCGAGCATCAATACGCGGGATTTGAAAGAGGGCGACCGCGCCCCGGATATCCTGATGCGCAAGGAATCGGCGGTCAGCGATTGGAAAAAACGTGGCCTCAAGCAGCCAGAGGCAGACAGCCAATGGGCACGGGTGGGGGACAAGTTTGTGCTGCTCAAAACCACCAACGGCACCATTCTCGAGATCACTCCCGTCAAGCGCTGATCGGTGTGTTCTCCTCGTTAACGCATTAAGGTAACCGGCCATCCCGGTCGCGTTACCTCACCCATCACGTCGGCCTCGACCTCATCCAGGTCCGCCTGGATATCAGCCCACCTGCATTTTTATTGGGTCGTCGTTGAAGCAAAATCATCCAGCGTGAGCTTGCCGACGTTGTTGCTCTGCAGTTCGTAGCGCAACTCTTCAACCATCTTGGCTACTTCTTCCGGGGTCTGCAGTCGGTTGGTGCTGATGCCGGTGACTACCAGGTCAACCCGGCCGGTCTCGGCGTCGTAGACCTTGAGGGTCAGTGACGCGTCCCGGCACAGGGTGAACTCGCAGGTCAACGGCGACAAACCTTCTTCGATGCAGTTGCGCAATTGAGAGAGGGTAAACATGGGCCTCGGCCTCCTCAACGACGACGCAGCAGCAGGCCCACGAGCAGGCCGATACCGGCGACGACAGCCACGGTAGCCAGGGGTTTGTTTTTGGCGAAATCACTCACAGTGTCCAGCGCATCGCCGTACGTTTGCTGCAGTTGACCTGCGGCCTGGCGGGCCACGCCATCAGCTTGCAATTGTTCATCGCCGGTGAGGTCGCCGATAAAGCCCTGGGCCTTGCCGGCAACCTTTTCTACGGCGCCTTTGACTTGTTCGCTTTTCATCGTGCTTTCCTTGGAAGAGATCAAACCATTTCGGCACGGGGCCCTAGGCCCTGTGCCCACTCTTCAAGGTTAAGCAGCGTGCTGCGATGGAATAAGGCGAATTTGCACTGGTCGCACTAGTGCATTTGCACTCTATGGTTTGCTTTTGATGCGCAGTTCGCCGGCAAACAAGCCACGCTCCCTGGCCCACACAATGGCCGCGCTGCGGCTGTGCACGCCGAGTTTGGAGTACACCGTGGCCACATGGTTACGCACCGTGTTGGGCGCAAGTTTCAGGCGCGAGGCAATCTCTTTGTCGGCCAGGCCTTCGCAGATCAGGCCCAGCACATCACGCTCACGGGCGGTGAGGTCGGTGAAGGCCACGTTCGGCAGGTTGGGGCTGTTGACGCTCTTGGCGTTGGCCAGTTTCTCGATCAGGGTCTGGCTGAACCAGGAGGCGTCCTGCATCACTTCCTCAATGGCCGCCACCAGCTCAAGTTCCGAGCGTTTGCGTTCGGTGATGTTCATCAGCACCAGCAGGTAGCAGGGCACGTCCTCGATAATCACTGTGTCGGCGGAGACCACGCAGTCGATCACCTCGTTGCCTTTCTTGCGCACCTTGAGGTCCTGGCCTTCGAGATTGCCGGCGTTTTCCAGGGTAGTGAACAGCTGCGTGCAGGCGGGGGCACTGTCGATGAAGTTGATATCCTCAACATTCTTGCCGATCAGTTCTTCACTGGTGTAGCCGGTGATGTTCATGAACGCCTCGTTGATATCCACCACTTGGCGGTTGGCGGCGTTGCACACCAGGGTGGGTACCGGCGTCAGGCGGAAGGATTTGGCGAAACGTTCTTCGCTCTGGCGCAGGGCGATTTCGGCCTTGCGCCGTGGCTCCAGGTCGGTGAAGGAAAACAGCATGCAGTCTTCTTCGTTCATGTCCAACGGCTGGCCGGCGACGATCACCAGTTTGCTGCCGCCTTCGGGCAGGCGCAGTTCAGCCTGCATCTGCGGGATGGTCGCACCTTCGCCCAGGCGCTGAATCGCGAGGTCCTTGCGATCGGCGTGTTCCAGTACATCCAGTTCATAGACGGATTTGCCGATGACCTGATCGCGGTTGTAACCGGTCATCTCCAGGAAACCCTGGTTGACCTTAATGTAGCGCAGGTCGCTGAGGCGGCAGATCACCGCGGGCGCCGGGTTGGCGTTGAAGGTTTTCTCGAAGCGTTGTTCTGCGCTGGCCCACTCGGTGGCGTCGCTGAGGATCAGCACCAACAGCTCCGGTTCGCCGTGAGCGTCCGTCAGCACCAGGCTGCGCAAGCGGTGCACCCAACTGCGGCCTTCGTCGTCGGCGGGGGTGACTTCCACCACCACATCGCTGAATTCTTCACCGGCTGCTACTCGGCTGAGCGGGTAGCTGTCCAGCGGCAAGGGATGGTTGTTGCGATAGCGCAAGGCAAAGCGCTTGGCGTACTGCTCGGTATTGGCGCCGAGCTGCTCGACCTCACTGACCCCGTGCATGGCCAGCGCGGCTTCGTTGGCCCACAGAATGGTCTGATCGACTTCGGCCAGGATCACACCGTCCGATAATCCGGAGATGATCTGCTGCAATTGGCGGCGATTGGTTTCTTTGGCAAGAACGTCCTGGGTCATGGTCTCTCCGGGAGTGGGCGCATGAAGGGTACGACACCCAGGCATCAGGATAGTGCACACAAAGTGCCCATTGCGGGGTGCGAATGCACCAGAGACTCTGGTGCATTTGAGCGAGGACGACCGGCAACGCGCTCGCCAGACTGCAACGGTCAACCACTCAAAGGATTAATCATGACAACTGTCTATGAAACCAACCGTTCACCGTTTCGCGTGTCCTGGAGCTCTGTGCTGGCCGGCAGTGCAATTGCCCTGGTGACCTACCTGGTGCTCAGCGTGCTGGGCACGGCCATTGGCGCGAGTGCCGTCAACCCGATGGAAGCGGGCAACCCCCTGAGCGGCTTCGGCACGGGTGCAGGGATCTGGCTGTTTGTTTCCACCCTGGTGGCTGTCGGCCTCGGCGCCTTTGTGGCCGGGCGCACTGCACCGGACCGTGGTGGCTTGCACGGCGTACTGACCTGGACCTTTACCACCTTGCTCACCACTTGGCTGCTGGCTGGTCTGGCCGCCAGTGTGGTCGGCACCGCCGGTAATGTGGTGGGCAAAGGCTTGTCTGCCGCCGGCAGTGGTATCGCCGCTGCTGCGCCTGGGATCGGCGATAGCATCAAGCAGCAGTTGAACGAGCAAGGCATTCAACTCGATTGGAACAGCCTGCAAGGCCAACTCGACACCTTGCTCAAGCAGAGCGGCAAGCCTGAGCTGGACCCGGCCAACGTCGAGCAGAAAACCGACCAGGCCGCCGCCGACGGCAAGCAATCGGCCAAGGACGCCGCGACCAACCCTGCCCAGGCCGGTGATGAGTTGAACCAGTGGTTCGAACGCGTCAAAGCTTCAGGCGAGCCTGCGTTGAATGCAGCGGACAAAGACGCGCTGGTCAACATCGTGGCCGCCCGTACCGGCAAGAGCAAAGCTGAAGCCACCCAGATCGTCGACAACTATGCCCAGGCTTATCAGCAAGCCATGCAGAAGGTTGATGAGCTCAAGCAGCAAGCCGAGCAGAAAGCCCGTGAAGCCGGTGAAGTGGCGGCTAAACAGCTGTCCCGCGCAGCCTGGAGCACCTTGGCCATGCTGCTGTTGGGTGCGGCGTTGAGCTTCTTTGTGGGTCGTACCGCACTGACCACGCGTCGCGTGCCGTTGGCTTAAGCTGAGCATGTGCGGCATGGATGCCGCCTGTGGGTGCTGGGGATAACTCGCTCACCCCTGCGCCCGAATGAATGCGTAAAATACCGGCTTTTTACGCGTATCACGCAAAGGTGCACTTTGAGCGCAGGCAAAGCTGTCGGGCTGTTATTACTCACTTCACTGCTGGCGGCGTGCGGTACTTCACCGCCACGCACGCCAAACGACATCTGCGGCATCTTTCGTGAAAAAGACGACTGGTACGACGCCGCCAAGGTCACGCAAAAGCGCTGGGGCGTGCCGATCCAGGTGCCGTTCGCGATCATGTATCAAGAGTCGGGCTTCCGCCAGGATGCCAAGACCCCGCGCAAATACCTGCTATGGATTATCCCGTGGGGGCGCGTGTCGACCGCCGAAGGCTATTCCCAGGCCAAGGATGAGGTGTGGAACGACTACCGCAAGAGCACCGGCCGCAGCGGTGCGAGCCGTCAGGATTTCGACGACTCCATCGACTTTGTGGGTTGGTACATGGACAAGACCTACACCATCAACGGCGTGTACAAATACGACGCCTACGGCCAATACCTGAACTACCACGAAGGCTGGGGCGGCTATCGCCAGCGCACCTATGCGGCCAAAGCCTGGCTGCCGCCGGTGGCGAGCAAGGTGCAGGCGCGCTCGCAGATGTACGCGGCGCAATATGCGCGTTGCAAGGATGATCTGGGCCGCGGGTTCTGGAGCCGGTTCTGGCATTGGTTGTAATAAATGATCGGCATAAGGGTGTAGCGAGGGCGCACTTGCCAAGCTCACTCGATTCTGGGAAAACCCCAGCCCTGACCCATCCAACGAGAGCCCCATGAGCAACGACGAACTCCAGATCACCGACACCCGCCAAGGCACCGGCAAAGCCGTGGTCAAGGGTGCGCTGATCACCACCCAATACACCGGCACCCTCGAAGACGGCAGCGTGTTCGATTCGTCCTGGGAGCGCGGTAAGCCGTTCCAGTGCGTGATCGGCACCGGGCGTGTGATCAAGGGCTGGGACCTGGGTTTGATGGGCATGCAGGTCGGCGGCGTGCGCACGCTTTTCGTGCCGGCACACCTGGCTTATGGCGAGCGTTCGATGGGCGCGCATATCAAACCCAACAGTAATCTGCGTTTTGAAATCGAGTTGCTGGAAGTGCTGACGCGCGACGATTGAAGGGCAAGTAAACATGGAGGTTGATTGCGCACTCGAAGGTATTCGAGTGGTTGAACTGCACGACGGCGACGCGGCCGAACTGCAGTGTTTTTTTAACCAGGCACCCGAGTATTTCATCGCGGTCAATGGTGAACCGGCCACACCGACCGAAGCGCACGAAGAGTTACAGGGTCAGTTGCCGGCAGGTTGGCGTTGCAGCCGGATGTACTGGCTGGGTTATCGCGATACGCAGGACCAACTGGCCGCCGTCGTGAACATCGCGGCCGACTTGCTGGCCGTCGGCGTGTGGCATATCGGTTTGCTGCTGGTGCATACGCGCCTGCATGGCACCGGGTTCGCGCGACAATTGCATGCCGATCTTGAAGCGTGGGCGGTGAGCAACGGTGCCCAGTGGCTGCGGTTGACGGTGGTGGTCGGCAATACCAAGGCCGAGCGCTTCTGGCCCAAGCTTGGGTATGTGCAGGTGCGCACGCGTGAAGGCATCAGGATGGGACGGCAGGTCAACAGGGTGTCGATTCAGGTCAAGCCCGTCGCCGGCGGGCAACTGCATGATTACCTGAAACGGGTTGAGCGGGATCGGCCCGATATGCCGTAATAACAGACGTACACAGTTCCTGTGGGAGCTGGCTTGCCTGCGAAAGCGGTATGTCTGCTGGAGTTTTATTGCCTGACACTGCGCCATCGCAGGCAAGCCAGCTCCCACAGTTGATCTTCGGTGTGACCCAAAAAACAGTTGCTGAACTCACCCTGAACGATCCATCCAAACGCCATCGGTAAATTCTCCTACGGTTTACTCCCTCGAAAACGGCGGGGTAAACTCCGCGCGTTTTCATCAATAGCGGAGACCCTCAGTGGGTACTTGTTCGAGCGACAGTCGTCGGCCGGTTTCGGTAACCGGCACCTACTTGGCAAGGTAACGCGCATTTTTCCTGATGCCGTTGTCTCGCCTCAAAAAGCGAGAAGCGGCATTCCGGCAGCGGCCAGTCCTGGCACCTGCCTGCATCCCTCTCATCGACGCTGACCAGCACCTCAAATCATTTGGGATGCTACGCACGCGCCTGCCTTTTACGGCGGGCGGGCCAAGCTGACTGTGCCTTTACAACGGGCGCGGTGCAGTCGGTCGTACCTGCACGAAGGTTTCTGGCATGCGCAGCAGTCATGGAGATTTTTCTTATGCAGGCAATCAACAACATCAACCTCAACTCCTTGGTCGATACCGTGGTCAGCCTCACCGCGGCGTTTATCCTCGGTGGCTTGATCGGCTTCGAGCGCCAGTACCGCCAGCGCACGGCGGGCTTGCGCACCAACGTGCTGGTGGCGGTGGGCGCGGCGATCTTCGTCGACATGGCCAACCGCCTGGGCGGCGCGGAGGGCGCGGTGCGAGTGGTCGCGTACGTGGTGTCGGGCATCGGCTTTTTGGGCGCTGGCGTGATCATGCGCGAAGAAGGCAACGTGCGTGGGCTCAACACGGCTGCCACACTCTGGGCTTCGGCGGCGGTGGGGGCGTGTGCGGGGGCCGACCTGATCCTTGAAGCGCTGTTGGGCACCCTGTTTGTGCTGGCGGCCAACACCTTGCTGCGG
Source organism: Pseudomonas sp. W3I7 (assembly GCF_030816095.1). Lineage (NCBI taxonomy): Bacteria > Pseudomonadati > Pseudomonadota > Gammaproteobacteria > Pseudomonadales > Pseudomonadaceae > Pseudomonas > Pseudomonas sp. W3I7. Next base: position 3,966,216 of record NZ_JAUSXP010000001.1, on the reverse strand, counting down.
CCGATCGTCAATAACATCAACCGTCAGCCACTGGACGTGGTGTCGGCGGAGGTCACCAACATCCTCTATGTCATCGCCCGGCGCAGCCAGCAACAGGCGGTGATGGTGCTGCTGGAAGCCGAATTGGCGCGCTGCAACTACCCGGCCAGCGACGTTGATGTGCGGCCGTTCGGCAGCGAAGAAGTGGAAATCGAGGCCACCCTGGCCGCGACCTCGGTAGACGGTGACGAATTGGACGCGCTGGTGGCGCGTATTTCCACATCGAGCCTGGTCGTGCAGGCGTTCTGGAGCCCGAGCACCACCGACTGAGAAGCGTGCGCAAACGCTGTTTTGCGAGGAAAAGTCCTACATGTGATTGGGATTCCCCCTTCGGTCAATACGTTATTTCGTTGTTAAGGTTGCGCACTTGCAGCTAGCCGGTGGTCACGGTTCGGCTACATGTGCTCGGCATGACTTCGATTGAAGAGGCCACCTGAGTGAAGGCAGTGCCACTGGTCGGCACTGTCATTTCTCACAGGTACCTGTGTCGCACGTGATGTGTAAGGGTACTTATTCTTCTCAGGGTAGTGATATGAGCAAAGCGTCGGTTAGTGGGAACAAAGTATTAATCGTGGACGACCATCCGTTTATACGGGCAACTGTCAGGTATTTGCTCAAGTGCGAAGGCTTCACTGACATTGAAGAGGCCGGCACGGGGGCGGACGCGCTTCAGAAGGTTAGAGAATGGTGCCCGGTCTTGATTATTCTCGACTTGGCCATTCCAAAACTGGGTGGGCTGGAGGTGATCGCCCGCGTCAAGGCGCTGGGTGCGCCCTGCAAGATTCTGGTATTGACGTCGTATCCGCCGGAGTTTTTTTCCACCCGGTGCATGCGTGCCGGCGCCATGGGGTTTGTTGCCAAGACCGGAGAGCTGGAAGAGCTGCAAAAAGCAATCAAGGCGGTGATGTCCAACTACAACTGTTTCCCCAGCCTGCCAAGCAGTTCGGTGCGCCGTGACGATTTGCAGGCCACCGAGCAAGAACTGGTGCATTCGCTTTCGGATCGCGAACTGGCCGTATTGAGGATGTTGGCGTTGGGTTACACCAACAACAAGATTGCCCTGGATATGCTGCTGAGCCACAAGACCATCAGTACCTACAAGACTCGACTCAAGGAGAAGTTGCGGATGTCTTCTGTGGTGCACATGGCCAAGTTTGCCCAGCGCAATCATCTGATCTGATTCGACATGATCCTGGCCCTGGTTCGACGGTTCATCCTGATGGTGTCGATGAGCCTGCTGCCGCTGCTCGCTGTTGCCCTTGATGAGCCGCACACCTTGCGGTTGCTGGGGCATTCCAGCCTCGATGGGAATGACGCGCCCGTGGTACTGGGGGACGCTGACTGGCACTGGCTGCGTGAGCGGCGCACCCTGTGGATGGGGGTTTCCGCGCCCGATTACGGGCCTTTCGAACTGACCAACAACAACGATGAACTGGAAGGTATCACCGCCGACTATGCCAAGTTGCTTGCCCAGGCGCTTAACGTCAGCGTTGAAGTGCGCCGCTATGACACGCGTGATGAGGTGATCGAAGCGCTCAAGCAGGGCTCCATCGACTTCCTGGGTTCGGCCAACGGGTTTGAAGCGGGTGACCCACAACTCGTCCTGTCGCGCTCCTATGCCAATGATCAACCCGTCCTGGTTACCCGTACCGGAGACACCCAGTCCCTGAGTGTAGACCTGGCCGGCAAGCGTGTGGCAATGCTTTATCACTATATGCCGCCCGATGTGGTCGAGGCGTTTTACCCCAAGGCCCATTTGGAGCTGTTTGCGTCGGTCTTCGAAGCCATCGGCGCCGTGGCCTTTGGCCGTGCCGATGTCTACCTCGGAGATGCCATCACCGCGCACTACCAGATCAACCGCAACCACCTCAACAATGTACAGCTGGCGGACTTTTCTACCTTGGAGTCCAACGCCTTTGCGTTTGCGGTGAGCCGCGACAATATCCGCTTGCTGCGCATTATCAACAGCGCGCTGAGGTCGATCCCGACTAACCAGCAGCTGGATATCGTGCGCCGTTGGAGTGCTGGCAATCTTGGTGTCCTGGGGGCTGAGCGACTGCACCTGAGTACCAGAGAGCAACGCTGGCTGGAAAAACACCCACGGGTGAGGGTGGTGGCGTCCGACCAGATGCTGCCGTTGGCATCCTTCACGGCACAGGGGCAATCAGAGGGCTTGAGTGCGGACGTTTTATCCCGGATCAGCCTGCGCACCGGCTTGAAGTTCGATGTGGTCCCAGGGGGCGCGATGCCCCAGCAAATCGAGGCGGTTCGTTCGGGCCGGGCGGACATGATGGCGGTGGTCACGCCCAGCATCGAAGGTTCTGACCAGGTGCGCTTTACCCGGCCCTATTTGACCAATCCGCTGGTGCTGGTCACCCGCACCGACATGCCTGGCACCATGACGCTGGAGAATATGCTGGGTAAACGCCTGGCAATCCCCAGCGGCAACGCGCTGCGTGAAGTCATCAATCGCGACTATCCCGGTATCCAGTTTGTGGAGGCGAAGAACCCTAAGGATGCCATGTCTCTGGTAGCCAGTGGCAGTGCCGAGGGCGCCGTCAGTTCGCTGATCTATGCGCGTTACCTGATCGCTTTTGAGTACCGCGACCGCTTGCACGTCACCAGCACCGTCGGCTCTGAACCCGTGCGTATGACGTTCGGGGTCAACCGGGGTCAGCTGGAACTGTACTCGATACTGGACAAGGCGTTGCTGAGCATCCCGCCCCAGGAAATGGATGAACTGATCAGCCAATGGCGCACCGATGTGATCATCGAAGACCATTGGCTGCGCCACCGCAGCACGATTATCCAAGGGTTCGGCCTGGCGGCGGTATTGCTGCTGATCACCCTGGGATGGGCGATTTACCTGCGCAGCCTGATACGCAAGCGCGCTCAGGCCGAACGCGCGTTGAGCGACCAGATGCGCTTTATGGGCGTGCTGATTGACGGTACGCCTCACCCCATCTACGTGCGTGATCGCCAGGGCCGGCTTATGGCTTGCAACAGCGCTTACCTGGATGTGTTTGGCTTCAAGCTTGAAGCGGTGATTGGCAAGACAGTGATCGAAACCGACACCGGCAACCCGCCGCAGGCCCAGTCATTCCATGAGGATTATCTGCGTTTGATGGAGCGGGGCGAGCCGCAGATTCATGATCGGGTGCTCAGGTTGCCTGCGGGCAAGGTGTTGACCATTTACCACTGGATGCTGCCGTACCGTGATGGCGACGAGAACGTCGTGGGCATGATTGCCGGCTGGGTCGATGTGAGCGAGCGCCAGCGCTTGCTGGGCCAGTTGCAGGAGGCCAAGGAGGAAGCTGACGCCGCCAACCGTGCCAAGACCACGTTCCTGGCGACCATGAGCCACGAAATCCGCACCCCCATGAATGCGGTGATCGGCATGATTGAGCTGGCGCTGGCCAACGCCGAACAAGGGCGTGCCGACCGCGATGCCCTGGAAGTGGCCTCGGTGGCCTCCCATGGCATGCTGGAGCTGATCGGCGACATTCTGGATATTGCCCGAATCGAGTCCGGCCATCTGTCATTGGCCCTTGAACCGGCCAACCTGCATGAACTGTTGACGTCGGTGGCACGGGTATTTGAAGGGTTGGCGCGCGCGAAGGGCCTGGCGCTGCAAGTCGAGCTTGACCCACAAATGGATCGCGCGGTGTTGATCGACCCGTTGCGATTCAAGCAGGTGGTGTCCAACCTGCTGAGCAATGCCATCAAGTTTACCGACCAGGGCCAGGTGCGCTTGGGCGGGCGCTGCGGGTTGGCATCGGACCTCGGCCAATTGAACCTCACCTTGTGGGTAGAAGACACCGGCATAGGCATCAGTGCCGAGGACCAGCAGCGGCTGTTCAACCCGTTTATCCAGGGCAGCAACACCGAGCAGTCGGCGCGCAGCGGTTCGGGCCTGGGGTTGGTGATCAGCCGCACGCTGTGCGAAATGATGGCGGGCAAACTGCAGTTGAGCAGTACGCTGGGGCAGGGGACGCGGGTGGACGTGGCACTCACATTGGCTACGACAACGGCGATAACACACGAGGTTTCGGCCACGCCGGCACCCACCCGGCCCGTGCGTGTGTTGGACATTCTGGTGGTGGATGACTACCCGGCCAATCGCCTGCTGCTGGCCCGGCAACTGAGCTTTCTGGGGCACCGCATCAGCACTGCCGAAGACGGCGTCCAGGGCTTTGAGCGCTGGCAAACCCAGCGGCCCGATGTGGTGATCACCGATTGCAACATGCCCCTCAAGGATGGCTATGCCTTGGCGCGTGAAATCCGTGCGCAAGAGCATGAGCAAGGCTTGCACGCCTGCCTGCTGCTGGGGTTTACCGCCAATGCCCAGCCCGAAGAAACCGAGCGCTGCCGGCAGGCGGGCATGGATGGTTGCCTGTTCAAGCCTGCCGGGCTTGAGGACTTGCGCTCGGCGCTGAGCGCCTATGCGCTCGCGCCTGGGTCACCCGACGCTGAGCCAGGGTTTGATTTGAAGGCTTTGACCGTCGTAACAGGGGACGATAGTGCCGCCCTCAAGGAGCTTTTGGGCGCTTTGCTCGACAGCCTGAAGGTGGACCGTGCGATATTGGCGTTGCCCCTACGCCAGCACAGTTTTGGCGAGCTGCACGAACTTGCGCACCGCGTCAAAGGAGGGGCGCGAATGGTCAAGGCTGAGACGTTGATCGCCTGTTGCGAAACATTGGAGGTGGTGTGTGAGCGGCAGAAGCGCAGTGCATTGGCCGTGGCGGTTAAAGCGATAGACGCGGCGATTGCTGATTTGCACCAGCGCATGGACGCTTATTGCAAGCAGCTTTGACCGCCGTTGAGGGGGATTCGGTGGATTTGGGAGAACTCCTACATGAAGGGGGAATATGCCTGATTTTGTCTTCGGTATATGTCTGGAAAATGGGTGACGCTCACTGACGAGCGCTGCCAGCCCAGGGGTTCGCCATGCCGAACAAAGCACTGACCATCCTGATTGCCGATGAACAACACCTGCAACGACTGTATATCGAAAAAATGCTCAATCAATTGGGTTACCACCGGATTGTGCCGGTGCAGACCTACCAGGAAGTCCAGATACTCACCGCGATCCCGGCCGAACCTTTCGACGTGTTGATCATTAATGCGGGGCTGACGCAGCAGGCTTGCGGGCCGCAGCCGCAGGTGCGGCATGTGCTGCTCTATGACCATCAGGACCTGGGCAGGTCGACGAGTACAAAGTCTGCCGTGCTGGTGCGGTTACCGGGTGTGCCGGACAACGTCAATCTTGAACACTTCATGGATATCATCGACCCACCCGAGGCCACGACGGGCCTGCGGGTGTTGCCATGGCTGCGGGAGTTATCGCGCAAACCGCTGGCCGGGGTTTAGTCCCACTTCGGCGCAATGCCCTTGGGGCTGGTCAAACGGTGGCCGCGCTCCAGGGTTGCAATCTGCGCCATGTCGGCTGCGCTCAAGGTCAGGTGCAGGGCCTCGAGATTGCTTTGCAGGTTGGCGCGTTTGGTCGACGACGGGATCACCGCGTAACCCAATTGCATGGCCCAGGCCAGCGTGACCTGCGCCGGTGTGGCTTGATGGCGTTCGGCGATCTGCTGGATCACCGGGTCTTTGAGCACTTCGCCGTAGGCCAGGGTCATGTACGAAGTGATCTGGATACCCTGGGCGGTGGCGAAATCCACAACCTTCTGGTTTTGCAGGTAGGGGTGCAGCTCGATCTGGTTGGTGGCGATGTTCTCGGCACCCACCGCAGCGATTGCCTGCTTCATCAGGTCAATGGTGAAGTTGGAAATGCCGATCTGGCGGGTCAGGCCCAGGCGCTTGGCTTCCAGCAACTGGCCCATGAATTCGGCGACCGGCACCTGGTCTTCCGGCGATGGCCAGTGGATCAGCGTCAGGTCGAGATAATCGGTTTTGAGTTTGCGCAGGCTTTCGCGCAGGCTCGCAATCAACTGGCCTTCGGCGAAATTGGCGATCCAGATCTTGCTGGTGATAAACAGTTCATCACGCGCTATGCCACTGTCGGCAATGGCTTGGCCGACATCGGCTTCGTTCTCGTAGATCTGCGCGGTGTCGATGACGCGGTAGCCCAGTTCCAGGCCGGTGCTCACAGAATCGATCACCACCTGGCCTTGCAGGCGGAAGGTGCCGAGGCCGAAGGCGGGGACGTTTGGGGTTGGGGTAGACATCAGTAACTCCAGAAGAGGTGTAAACAGTGGAGTCGAGTATCCGCCCGTCGTTCACTCGGAAAAACCGCCCATTGCGAAAAGGACTCTTAACCACAAGTCACGAATACCCATGGCCTCGCTGTGGCGAGGGGGCGGTGCCTTGCACGCTCGTTCACTGCAGCATGGGTGCGCATGACCGTTGGTCAACTTTGCCACCCGACGCTTAGCGGCTTCACTTGCCAGCAGTGGGTGCGGCGCGGTATTCCAGAATGCTCTATGCCAGCCTTGGAAAGACCATGACTCAACACCTCACCGAATACGCCGACGCCAGCCCTGAAGTGCGTGCGATCTACGACGACATCATGCAAACACGCAAGGTCGACCAGGTGAACAACTTCTGGAAATGCCTGGCTGCCCACCCGCCGACATTGCGCCGCACCTGGGAAAGCCTCAAGGAAATCATGGCGCCGGGAGCACTCGACCCGCTGACCAAGGAGTTGCTGTATGTGGCGGTCAGCGTGACCAACAATTGCCCGTATTGCATCGCCTCCCACACCGCCGCCGCACGCAAGGCCGGCATGACCGACGAGATGTTTGGCGAGTTGCAGGCCGTGGTCGGCATGGCCAACGAGACCAACCGCCTGGCTACCGGCTACCGTGTGCCGGTGGACGATATGTTCAAGTGGCCGTGATACCCAGCCTCATGCGCAGATGCGCGAGGCTTCTACCGGGCGCGCAGGGCGGTGGTTATGGAACTGCCCCTGCTGCGCCTTTCGGCTTCTGCGGGACTGGGAACGGGTCCATGTGGTGAAGTCAAAGCGAGTGGCCGACACGACGTTTTCCTGAACCAGCAGGATCGGCCTGGGGCGGTTTATAGCGCAGTAGTGAGTGTGGAGCGTGACCTCCAATGTGTCCTTGTCCCGGTAACCACTGAGTATGGGCACCAGGCTGAACCCCAGGCCAATGCCTTCGGACTCCGAGGGGGTGCCTGCGAACAATACAATCCCGACATAGACCTTCCTGTCGCTCAAACTGAACATGCACGGCACGCACTTGACGATGGATTCTCTCAATAAAAGCTTGAATGGCGTGCCCTCAAGAATACCCAGCGAAAGCACGTGGTAGAGCTGCGTGTCGGTTTTAAGCTTCAGCATTCTCTTTTTCATGCGTACATAAAGCCTTGCCCAGAAAAAGGGAATCGCCAGAGCGGTCATACCCGCCTGCAACATGAAAACCCAAAGCGTGCAGTTTTTCTCATTGGCAATATCGAGCTCTACCAATAGCGTACCCAGTTTTTGGCTGTAGTCTGCGGCCACTTCATGGCCTGCGATAAAGGCCGTTTGTTTTGACAACGTCAGCAGGGCAGCACTTAAAAACGTGGCAACGATCAGGCAGAGCATGCCGAGCCTGGCTACCTGCAGGTAAAGCAGTTGTCCCTGGAAACGGTGCAGGCGCAAGTAGAAAAACGGGTGCCTGAGGCAGACCAGATAGCCACTGACCAGTAACGGCACAATGATCAGCAGGCCCATGAATGATCGGACTCCATTTTTTGTACTTGGCGCACAGCGTCCTTGTAACCCTCTGACGCAATCACCTCATCGATGTCCAGGCCGATGCCTCCACGTACGAGCTTCCAGGTTTTACGGGATTTGACATCCCTTACTCGATCCCAATCATCCTGAGTCGGTTTCCCAAACAACAAATACAATAAAGACATGGCGACAACCTCGAAAAGAAGTAGCCATTTTTATAGCAAGCGACAGGGTGCCTCACCACTGATGGCAAGCCGCGCCACTGTCGTCGGTTCCTGTAGGAAACGTCTGCATTTGCGCCGGCGGCCTAAAATGTCGGGGGGGTAATCACCCAGATCACCACTGTATCCACCTTGCCCGGGTTGCCATACCGGTGCGGCTCGCGGCTGGCAAAGCTGAAACTGTCGCCTTCAGCCAGCCGGAAATGCCGCTCACCGACCCACAGCTCAAACGTGCCGCTCAACACATAACCGGCTTCTTCGCCTTCATGGCTGTAGCTTTGCTGGCTGTAGGTGCCGGGTGGAAAGCATACGTGCAGCATCTCCAGTTGGTGGTTGGGCAACGGCGTCAGCAGTTGGTCGACGATGCCATCTTCATAACGGATGCTTTGACGATTGTTCTTGCGCACCACGTAGCCTTCATCCGCTGGGGCAGGGGCGGCCTCGCTGGCAAAAAACCACTGGATCGTCACGCCCAGGCTGCGGGCGATATTGAACAGCGCCGGGATCGATGGGTACGCCAGGTTGCGCTCCAACTGGCTGAGATAGCCGGCGGTCAGTTCACTCAGTTGCGCCAGTTCGGTCAGCGTCAGGCCGCGTGCCTTGCGCAGGCCGCGAATGCGGGTGCCGAGAAACAGTGGCTGCGGTTCGTCGTTCAAAGTTTCCACGCTACCTTGAGTCCTTCGTAGATCGCCTCTTCGGCGGTGCGCGGCGCCAGGCAGTCGCCGATGCGATCAAATGGCACCAGCCCCGCAAGCTCCGCGCCCAGAGTGTCCACCGGCTGATGGCCCTGGCACAACACCAGGCCGTCGATATTCTCCAGCAGCATCGGTTCGCCGCTGGCGCTGTGCTGCAAGTAAACCGTGCTGTCGTCGCAGCCGTAGAGGCGCGCATAAGGGATGATGGGAATGCCCAGGCGGTGGAGCTCGCCCGCCAGTTGATCGCGTACGTAGAGCGGCAGGTTTTCCCCGCAATGCGTGCCATTGACCGCCAGTTGCACCTGATGGCCGGCGCGCACCAGACGCTCGGCGATACCGGGGCCGATCCAGTCGCAGCGCCAGTCGACCACCACCACCGAACGGCCCAAGGTGACCTGATCGCGCAACACCTGCCAGGCATCCACTACTTGCAGATCGCCGCCTTGCTCGAACGCCGGCCAATAGGGTTCGGCGCCGGTGGCGATGATGACGTGGTCGGGTTGCTCCTGCACCACCAGGGCGCGGTCGACACGGGTATTGCGCACCACACGCACGCCTGCCAGCGCCATCTCCCGTTGCAGGTTGGTGCTGGCGCCACCGAATTCGCTGCGCCGTGGCAGCAGCTGCGCCAATAACACTTGCCCGCCCAACTGTGCGCTGGCTTCAAACAGGGTCACGTCGTGGCCGCGTTGCGCGGCCACAGCGGCTGCTTTCATGCCGGCCGGGCCACCGCCGACCACCATGATGCGGCGGCGTTTCAACGTCGGTTGCAACTTACCAAAGTGCAGCTCGCGCCCCGTCTCGGGGTGCTGGATACAGGAGATGGGCAAGCCTTTGTGAAAGTGCCCGATACAGGCCTGATTGCAAGCGATGCACGCACGCACATCCTCGGCGCGGCCATCAAGGGTTTTGGCCGGCATCAGCGGGTCGCAGATCAGTGCGCGGGTCATGCCGCACACATCGGCCTGGCCGCGCGCCAGGATCAGCTCGGCCTCCTGCGGCTGGTTGATCCGCCCGGTGACAAACAGGGGGATCGACAGGCTGGCCTTGAACGTCGCGGCCGCATCGGCCAGGTACGCGGCGGCGATGGCCATGGGCGGCACGATATGCACCGCGCCGCCGGTGGACGCCGAGGTGCCGGCGACGATATGCACATAATCCAGCTGCGTTTGCAGGTGCTGCACGGCCTCCAGGGATTCGCTTTCGGTAAGGCCTTCGCTGTCGCGCTCATCGGCTGAAATGCGCAGGCCGATGATGAACTGCGCGTCGGTCGCGGCTCGCACGGCGGCAATAATTTCCCGCAGGAATCTCAAGCGCTGTTCAAGCACGCCGTTGTAGCCATCGGTGCGCCGGTTAACCCGCGGGTTAAGAAACTGCGCGGGCAGGTAGCCGTGGCTGGCGACCACTTCCACGCCATCAATTCCCGCCTGATGCAAGCGCCTGGCCGCCGCTGCGTAACCGCTGACGATCTCATCGATCATCGCCTGGTCAAGCGCCCGTGGCATCACCCGAAACCGTTCATTGGGCACTCCCGACGCCGAGTACGCCACCGCCAGCAACCCGTCTGCCGACTCCATGATCTCGCGGCCCGGATGGAAGATTTGCGACAGCACCACGGTGCCCTGAGCATGGCAAATATCGGCCAGCTCGCGATAGCCGTCGATGCAGGCATCGTCGGTGGCCATCAGCACATGGGAGGTGTACCGCGCACTGTCATGCACGCCCGCCACCTGCAACACAATCAGCCCCACACCACCTTCGGCGCGCGCACGGTGATAGGCGATCAACTGCGCATTGACGCGGTTATCCGTCGGCATCGAAGTGTCATGCCCGCTGGACATTATGCGGTTCTTCAGGCGTTTGCCGCGCAGTACCAAGGGTTCGAACAGGTGCGCGAAGGCAGGTGGCGACATGGTGCGGATACTCCAGGCGCTGTTATTGTTATTTTTCTAATAAGAGGCGAGCGCCAGTAAAAAATCAACTTGTTTTTTTACTGGCGGCTGGATTAGCGTCGCCTTCACCCACCCCGTGCCTGGAGAATAAAAATGACTCACTCCACCGAGCAGCAACTGCGCGAAGAGCTTGCGGCCTGCTATCGATTGATCGCGCACTACCGCATGAGCGACCTGATCTTCACGCATATTTCGGTGCGTATTCCCGGGCCGGAACATCATTTTTTAATCAATCCTTATGGGCTGATGTTTGATGAAATCACCGCCTCCAACCTGGTCAAGATCGGCCTGGACGGGCAGGCGGTCGAACCTTCTGCTTATGCCGTCAACCCGGCCGGTTTTGTCATTCACAGTGCCATCCATGGCGCTCGCGAAGATGCCCAGTGCGTGCTGCATACCCACACCCGTGCCGGCTGCGCGGTGGCGGCGCTGGAGTGCGGTTTATTGCCGGTCAATCAGATCTCGATGGAGTTCTACGGCAAGGTGGCTTACCACGACTACGAAGGCATCGCCCTGGACATGGACGAGCAGCGCCGGCTGGTGCAGGACCTCGGCGACAAGCCGGTGCTGATGCTGCGCAACCACGGTTTGTTGACGGTGGGCGCGACGGTCAGTGAGGCGTTTCTGCGCATGTATTACCTGGACAAGGCCTGCGATATTCAGATCGCCGCCCAGGCCTGCGGCAAGCTGGTCCTGCCGTCGGCTGAGGTCTGCGCTTACACCGAGCAGCAATTCAATAACCCCAACCGAGCGTTGGAGGCGGGCGAGCTGACCGATGTGAATGCCATGCAGCTGGCATGGGCGGCGTTGCTGCGGATGCTGGATCGGGTGTCGCCCGGTTACCGCGACTGAGGTAGAGTCGTGCAGCCGACTCAAACGAAGGACACCGCCCCATGACCCAGGAATCGCGTTTCTCCCGCATGGAGCCGCAATTGCGCAAGGCCAACCTGGTCCAGGCGACGCTGACGTGCCTCAAGCGTGACGGTTTCCAGGGCGCTTCGATCCGCAAGATCAGCGCCGAGGCCGGGGTGTCGGTCGGGCTGATCAGCCATCACTATTCGGGCAAGGATGAGCTGGTGGCCGAGGCCTATCGCACCATCACCGCCCAAGTCATGAGCCTGTTGCGCGAGACCATGGCCAAGGCGCCGCCGCAGCCGCGTGAGCGTTTGTCGGCGCTGTTTCGTGGCTCTTTTTCGGCTGAGCTGCTCGACCCGCAATTGCTGGATGCCTGGCTGGTGTTCTGGGGCGCGGTCAAGACCGCACCGGCGATCAACCAGGCCCATGAGCATTCCTACGGCGAGTACCGCACCATCATGCGTTCGGCGTTGGCGGATATGGCCAAAGAGGAGGGCTGGGAGCAATTCGATGCTGATTTGGCCGCTATCGGCTTGAGCGCGTTGCTTGATGGGTTGTGGCTGGAGTCGGGGCTCAACCCCGGCACATTCACGCCGCAGCAGGGCATCCAGATCTGCGAAGCCTGGGTCGACGGCCTGCAAGGCGGTGGTCGCGCGCGCTACCAGCTCAAAGCCTGAGCCTGCGCTTCAGCGCCTGAACGCTCTTTTCGAGCGTTTTTTTTCGCCTTGAAAATATTTGCAGTTTGCCGATTGCCTCCTTGCTGAACACTCGTTTAGTATCTCGCCATGTCGCACCCCTCACGCCAATTAAAATAATTCGAGGAAGCCATGACTACCGATTCGCCCGTGCTCACTCTGGTGCAAGCAGGCGTTGCCTGGATCACGCTCAACCGTGGCCCGCAGCGCAATGCACTCGACATCCCGACCCTCAAACACCTGCATGCCGTGCTCGACGCGTTCAACGCCGACCCCAGTGTGCGCGTGGTGGTGCTCACCGGCAGCGGCCGCAGTTTCTGCGCCGGTGCCGACTTGGCTGAGTGGGCCGACGCCGAGTCCCGTGGCGCCCTGGAAACCTACGGCTGGACCGAAACCGCTCACGGCCTGATGACCCGCCTGCACACCCTCGACAAACCTACAATTGCTGCGATCAACGGCACCGCCGTCGGCGCCGGCATGGACCTGAGCCTGTGCTGCGACCTGCGTATCGCCGCCCAATCGGCGCGCTTCAAGGCCGGCTACACCAGCATGGCGTATGCGCCGGACGCTGGCGCCAGTTGGCACTTGCCGCGCCTGATCGGCAGCGAGCAAGCCAAGCGCCTGCTGTTCCTCGATGAGCTGTGGAGCGCCGAGCGCGCACTGGCCGCCGGGCTGGTGGGCGAAGTGGTCGCCGATGAGCATCTGCACGTTCACACGAGCGAGCTGGCCACGCGCCTGGCCAACGGCCCGACCTTCGCCTTCGCCCAGACCAAAACCCTGATCCGCGAGGGCGCCGGGCGCAGCCTGCCGGAACAGCTCAAGGCCGAACTGGCCGCCGGGCTGTTGTGCGGGCGCAGCGACGACGGCGCCGAAGCGCTGCGTGCCTCGATGGAAAAACGCCTGCCGGTTTTCTCCGGTCGCTAAGCCCACACAGGAAGCCCACACAGGTAGCGCCATGAATTTCCAACTCAGCCAAGAACAAGACATGTTGGTGGACGCGGTACGCAGCTTTGTTGCCAAGGAACTGCTGCCCCATGAGGAAGCGGTGGACCGCGCCGACGCGGTCTCGCCCGAGCTGGCCGCGCAGATTCGCGACAAGGCCGTCGCGGCCGGTTTCTATGCCTTCAACATGCCCGAAGAGGTGGGCGGTGGTGGCCTGGATTACCTGTCTCAGGCGTTGATCGAACGTGAGCTGTCCAAGGTCTCGTGGGCACTGCATGTGTTTGTCGCGCGCCCGTCGAAGATCCTGATGGCCTGTACCGGTGCGCAGGTCGAGGACTACCTGTTGCCGTGCGTGCAAGGCAAGAAAATCGACTGCTTTGCGCTGACCGAACCCGGCGCCGGCTCCGACGCCAACGCGATCAAGACCCGCGCCGTGCGCAGCGGCGATGACTTTGTGATCAACGGCAGCAAGCACTTCATCAGCCACGCCGGCCACGCCGATTTTGCCATCGTGTTTGCCGTGACCGACACCTACGAACACAACGGCCGCCAGCGCAATGCGGTGACCTCGTTCCTGGTCGATCGCGATACGCCCGGCATGACCATCCGCCGTGGCCCCAAGTGCGTAAGTAACCGCGGTTATCACACCTATGAAATGTTCTTCGACGACTGCCGCGTGCCCGCCTCCAAAGTGCTGGGCGAAGTCGGCAAGGGGTGGGAAGTGGCCAATGCCTGGCTCACCGCCGGCCGGGTGATGGTGGCTGCCAACTGCGTCGGCCAGGCCCAGCGTGCGCTGGACGTGTCGCTGCAATGGGCGGCGGACCGCAAACAGTTCGGCCAGCCCATCGGCACCTACCAGGGTGTGAGTTTCAAGCTGGCCGACATGGCCACGCAGATTCGCGCCGCCGAGCTTCTGACCCTGCACACCGCCTGGAAGATGGACCAGGGCAGCATGACCGATGGCGAGGCCGGCATGGCCAAGCTGTTTGCCAGTGAAACCCTCGGCAAGGTGGCCGATGAAGCCGTGCAGATTTTTGGCGGCATGGGCTTGATGGACGAAGGGCCGGTGGAGCGCATCTGGCGTAACGCGCGGATCGAACGGATCTGGGAAGGCACGTCGGAAATCCAGCGGCACATTATTGCCCGTGAACTGTTGCGGCCGTTGTTGCGCTGATCGGCGCGGAGAACGCTTATGTCCCAGGCTATTGGCGACAACCTCAAGCGCCTGCTGGCGCCCCGGCACCTGGCTTTTGTCGGTGGGCGCAGCATGGCCCGCGCCCTCAAGCGCTGCGCCGACGGCGGTTTTACCGGGCCGATGTGGCTGGTCAACCCGCAGCATGACAGTCTCGACGGCATCCCGTGTGTGCGTCGGGTTGCCGATTTGCCTTACGGCCCGGATGCGGTGTTTATCGCGACTAACCGTGAGCTGACCTTGGCCTGTGTCGCCGAACTCGCTGCCATCGGCACCGGCGGCGCCATTTGTTACGCCTCCGGGTTTGCCGAAACGGGCGTCAGTGGTGCGGCCTTGCAACAGCAGCTTATTTCAGCGGCGGGCGACATGGCCTTGCTCGGCCCCAACTGCTACGGCGTGTTGGACTACTTGCACAGCGCCGCGCTGTGGCCGGTGGCCCATGGCGGCAAGGCGGTAGAGAAGGGCGTGGCGGTGCTCACCCAAAGCGGCAACTTCGCCTACAACCTGTCGATGAGCGACCGCTCGCTGCCCATTGCGTATATGGCGTCGGTAGGCAACCAGGCACAGTTGGGGATTGCCGAGCTGATGGACGTGCTGCTCGATGAGCCGCGCGTGACCGCCATCGGCCTGCACCTGGAAGGCTTGAAGAATGTGCCGGGGTTTGCCCGTGCGGCGCACAAGGCGCTGGAAAAAGGCATCCCGATTATCGCGCTGAAAACCGGCGTGTCGCAGATCGGCGCCGAGCTGGCCTTGAGTCACACCAGTTCGCTGTCCGGTTCCGATGCGCTGTACGACAGCCTGTTTGCGCGCCTTGGCGTGATCCGCGTGAGTGGGCCGGTGAGTTTTGTCGAAACCTTGAAAGCCGCGGCCTGCGGCAATCTACCTGGCGGCAATTGCCTGATCGCACTGGCCTGTTCCGGCGGCGACGCGGGGTTGATTGCCGACTACGCCGAGCGCAACCAACTGGCCTTGCCGACACTCGACGCAGGCCAGCGCGCCGAGCTGGCACAGGTGCTGCCCAGCTACGCCAACCTGGTCAACCCATTGGACTTCACCACCGCCATCTGGGGCGACCGCGAAGCGCTCGAACGCATGCTCGAGACGGCCCTGCGCACCGATGCCGATGCGGCGATGCTGGTGCTGGATTACCCGGCCGAATTTACCGGCGAGCGCAAGGAATGCGACCTGTTGCTGGAGCTGTTTTGCGCCGCGCTCAGCCGCCATGGCAAAACCGGGTTTGTCACCTCGGCCTTTCCCGAATTACTGCCGGCCCATGCCCGCGAACGCCTGCATGCCCACGGCATTGCCGCGCTGCAAGGCGTGGAAGATGCACTCGCCGCCTGGGGGCGGATTGCCGACTATCAAAACCATCGTCGTGTGTTGCTCGAACGCGGCGAGTCGATCCTTGCGCCGTTGTGCCCGCAGCCGCTTGCGGGCCATGGCCTGGCGCTGGATGAGTGGGCGTCCAAACAGGCCTTGCGCGCCTTTGGCTTGAGCACGCCTGCGGCGGTGCTGAGCACGCCAGGGCGCGCCATCGCAGACGCCAAACTGTTGGGCTACCCGTTGGTGCTCAAGGCCGTCAGCACCGACCTGCCGCACAAAACCGAAGCCGGGGCCGTCGCGCTCAACCTGCAGGATGGGTTCGCCCTGACCGCCGCGCTTGTGCAAATGCGCGGGCAGATTGCCGCCTATGCGCCGGGCGTGGTCTTCGACCAACTGCTGCTGGAGGCCATGGCTACCAAGCCCTTGGCCGAGTTGATCGTGGGCATCAAGCGCGAAAATAACTTTGGCCTGGCCTTGGTGATTGGCGCCGGTGGCGTCCTGGTGGAGTTGCTCAAAGACAGCCGCAGCCTGCTGCTGCCGACCACCGATGAGGCGATTCGCAACGCCGTGCTCAGCCTGCGCAGCGCGGCCTTGCTGCAAGGTTTTCGCGGGCGTGAAGTGGCGGATATGGATGCGCTGGTGGCGGCCATTCGCGCGGTGGCCGACTACGCCTGCGCCAACGCCGGGCAGTTGCTGGAGCTGGATGTGAACCCATTGTTGGTCAATGCCCACGGCACGCTCGCGGTGGATGCGTTGATTCGCCTAGGAGATGAACATGCAAGATAAGACCCTGACCGGCGGCCAGGCGCTGGTGCGGTTGCTGGCCCATTATGGCGTCGACACGGTGTTCGGCATTCCTGGCGTGCACACCCTGGAACTGTATCGCGGCTTGCCCGGCAGTGGCATTCGCCATGTGCTGACGCGCCACGAACAGGGCGCCGGTTTTATGGCCGACGGCTATGCGCGGGTCAGCGGCAAACCGGGCGTGTGTTTTGTGATCACCGGGCCCGGCGTGACCAATGCCGCTACCGCGATTGGCCAGGCCTATGCCGACTCGATCCCGATGCTGGTGATCTCCAGCGTCAATCACACCGCCAGCCTCGGCAAAGGCTGGGGCAGCCTGCACGAAACCCAGGACCAGCGCGCCATCACCGCGCCGATCACCGCGTTTTCGGCGCTGGCCTTGAGTGCCGAGGATTTGCCCGAATTGATCGCCCGCGCCTATGCAGTGTTCGACAGCGAGCGCCCACGGCCGGTGCACATTTCGGTGCCGCTGGATGTGCTGGCAGCGCCGATCAAGCGCGACTGGAGCCATGAAGTCGTGCGGCGTCCGGGGCGCGGCCTGCCATCGGCCGAGGCGCTGGAGCAGGCCGTGACCAAGCTCGCGGCGGCCAAGCGCCCCATGATCATTGGCGGTGGCGGCGCGCTGGCGGCGAGTGAGGCCTTGCAGCGCTTGAGCACGCTGTTGGCGGCGCCGTTTTTCAGCAGTGTGGCCGGCAAGGGTTTACTGCCGGTGAATGACCCGTTGAATGCCGGTGCCACCCTGTGTGTGGAACCCGGCTGGCAGCTGATCAGCGAGGCGGATGTGGTGTTGGCCGTGGGCACGGAAATGGCCGACACCGATTACTGGCGCGAACGCTTGCCCATCACCGGCGAACTGCTGCGCATCGATATCGACCCGCGCAAGTTCAACGACTTTTACCCCTGCGCCGTGGCGCTCAAAGGCGATGCCCACCAGACCTTGCTGGCCTTGCTCGAGCGTCTGCCGCCGGCACCGCGAAATGCCGATGCGGCCCGCCAACAGGTCGCGAGATTACTTGAGGCGGTGGAGCTGGGGCACGGCCCTTTGCAGTCCATTCACCAGGCCATTCTTGACCGCATCGAGGCGGAGCTGCCCGCTAACGCCTTTATCAGCAGCGACATGACCCAGTTGGCCTACACCGGCAACTACGCCTACCGCAGCCGCGCCCCGCGCAGTTGGCTGCACCCCACCGGCTACGGCACCTTGGGCTATGGCTTGCCCGCCGGCATTGGCGCCAAGTTCGGCGCGCCGCTGCGCCCGGGCCTGGTGCTGGTGGGCGATGGCGGCTTTCTCTACACCGCCCAAGAGCTGGCCACGGCTGTCGAGGAGCTGAACAGCCCGTTGGTGGTGCTGTTGTGGAACAACGACGCCCTCGGCCAGATCCGCGATGACATGCTCAGCCTGGATATCGAGCCCATCGGCGTGCTGCCGCGCAACCCGGATTTTGCGCTGTTCGCCCAGGCGTTCGGCTGCACCGTGAACCAGCCCAAAAACCTGGATGAGTTGCAGACGGACTTGCGCAACGGTTTCAAACGCAATGGCGTGACCCTGATCGAGCTGAAACATGCCTGTGCCTGTTGACCTTTAGAGGAGCAAGACCATGAGCGAAAACAACAACAAAATGACTCAAGCGATGCACCGACGGGACTTCCTCAAACACAGCGCCGTGGCAGGTGCGGTGGCAGCGGCGTTTTCCATGGGCCTGCCGCTGCACGCGTTTGCCGAAGAGGCGACACCCAAGGCCGGCGGCGTGCTGCGCCTGGGCCTGGCCGGCGGCAGCACCACCGATTCCCGCGACCCCGGCTCCTGGGTCGACACCTTCACCTTCGTCGGCTTCTCGGCGGTGTACAACACGTTGACTGAAATCGCCGTCGACGGCACCGCGATCCCTGAACTGGCCGAACGCTTTGAGTCCACCCCGGATGCCCGTGTGTGGACCTTCCACCTGCGCCAGGGCGTGACCTTCCACAACGGCAAGAACCTCAGCGCCGAGGACGTGGTGGCGTCGATCAATCACCACCTGAGCAAAGACTCCACCTCGGCGGCCAAGACCGTGCTCGGCGACGTCGCCAGTGTCAGCGCCAAGGGCAATGATACGGTGGTGTTCGAGCTGCATTCCGGCAATGCCGACTTTGCTTATGTCGTTGCCGATTACCACTTGGTGATCATGCCCGCCAAGGAAGGTGCCGCCGATTGGCAGGTCGGCGTGGGCACCAGCGGTTACCGCCTGAAAAGCTTTGAACCCGGCGTGCGCATGGACCTGGAACGCAACCCCGATTACTGGAAAACCGGCCGTGCACACTTCGCCAGCGCCGAGTTGCTGGCCATCGCCGACGGCGCGGCGCGGGTCAATGCGCTGGTGACCGGGCAAGTGGATGTGATCAACAAGGTCGACCTGAAAACCGTGGCCTTGCTCAAGCGCAACCCGAGCCTTGTGATCGAGGAAACCAAGGGCGCCCAGCACTACACCTTCCCGATGCTGTGCGACAGCAACGCATTCAAGAACAACGACATCCGCCTGGCGATGAAGCACGCGATCAACCGCGAAACCTTGCTGGCTTCGGTATTGCACGGCTACGGCCTGGTGGGCAATGACCATCCGATTCAGCCCGGCAGCCGCTTTATCAACGCCGCCCTGGAGCAGCGCGCTTACGACCCGGACAAGTCACGCTTTTACCTGCGCAAAGCCGGTGTGGAGTCCCTCAAGGTCCGCCTGCAAGCCTCCGATGCCGCCTACACCGGCGCGGTGGACGCCTCGGTGCTGTTCAAGGAGCAGGCGCGCCAGGCCGGTATCGACATCGACGTGGTGCGCGAACCGGCTGACGGGTTCTTCTCCAATGTGTGGATGAAGCAGCCGTTCACCACCTCTTTCTGGTACAGCAGCCTGACCGCCGACCGCATGTTCAGTATCGGCTATGCCAAAGGTGCAGCCTGGAACGAAACCCACTGGGACAACCCACGCTTCAACCAACTGCTCACCGCCGCCCGTGGCGAGATGAACGCACCGCTGCGCCAAGAGATGTACAACGAAATGCAGGCCCTGTGCCGCGATGACGGCGGCGCGATTGTGCCGCTGTTCGCCAGCTCCGTGGCGGCGCGTTCGAACCGCGTGAGGCACGGGCCGCTGACGGCGCCCTATGGCGAACTGGATGGGCTGCGGTTGATTGAGCGGTGGTGGCAGGCATAGAAACCCTCCAAACAATGAAGACTCAATGTGGGAGCTGGCTTGCCTGCGATGGCGGTGTGTCAGGCTAAAAATCTATCGCTGATGTACCGCTATCGCAGGCAAGCCAGCTCCCACACTGGATTTGTGGTGGCTTAGGAGTCAACACCCACATGAATAGTCTGTTGAAACTGGTCCTCCAGAGATTGGCCCTCGGCGTACTGTCTTTGTTCGCCGTCTCGGTGATCATCTTCCTCGCCGTCGGCCTGCTGCCCGGCGATATCGCCCAGGCCATGCTCGGCCAGTCGGCCACGCCGGAAACCATCGCCGCGTTTCGCGCGCAGTTGGGCCTGGATCTGCCGCCGCTGACGCGCTTTGCGCACTGGCTGTTGCGCCTGTTGCAGGGTGATCTGGGCGCGTCACTGGCCAACCAGCGGCCCATCGCCGAGCTGATCGGTGCGCGGCTGGGCAACACCTTGAGCCTGGCCGCCCTGGCGGCGTTGGTGTCGGTGCCCACCGCACTGGTGCTGGGCATGCTGGCGGCGTTGTACCGCAACAGCTGGTTCGATCGCCTGCTCAACACCACGGCGTTGAGCGCGGTGTCGTTTCCAGAGTTCTTTGTCGCGTACCTGCTGATCCTGGTGTTTTCGGTGAAGCTGGGCTGGTTTCCCAGCCTGTCCAACCTGGCGCCGGATGCCACGTTCGGCACGCTTCTGGAGCGCTCGGTGCTGCCAGTGGCCACCCTGAGTCTGGTGGTGATCGCGCAGATGATGCGCATGACCCGCGCCTCCTTGATCAACCTGTTGGCCAGCCCGTATATCGAGATGGCCCGGCTTAAAGGCATCAGCCAAGCGCGGATTATCTGGAAGCACGCGCTGCCCAATGCGCTGGCGCCGATCGTCAATGTGGTGGCGCTGAACCTGGCGTATCTGGTGGTGGGTGTGGTGGTGGTCGAGGTGGTGTTTGTCTATCCAGGTCTCGGCCAGCTGCTGGTGGACTCGGTGTCCAAACGTGACATCCCGGTGGTGCAGGCGTGCAGCCTGATCTTTGCCGCCACTTACATCCTGCTCAATACCGGGGCGGATGTGCTGTCCATCGCCAGCAACCCACGCCTGATGCATCCCAAGGGGTAAGCCATGAGCCTGTTGAGCCAAGTGGCCCGGGCGCCGTTGAGCGCCAAGTTCGGCCTGCTGATTATCCTGTTGTACGTCGCGGTGGCGGTGTTGGCGCCGCTGCTGGCGCCCTATGGCGAAACCCAGGTGGTGGGCGAAGGCTTCGCGCCCTGGAGCGGCCAGTTTTTGCTGGGCACCGATAACCTGGGGCGCGATATGTTCAGCCGTCTGGTGTACGGCGCGCGCAATACCCTGGGCATTGCCTTCCTGACAACGACGCTGGCGTTTCTGCTCGGTGGCTTGAGCGGTTTGGTCGCGGCGATCAAGGGCGGCTGGGTCGACCAGGGGTTATCGCGGGTGGTGGATATCCTCATGGCGATCCCGCAGCTGATTTTTGCCTTGTTGATTCTCAGCGTGGTCGGCACCAACGCCACCTCGTTGGTGCTGGTGATTGCGCTGCTGGATTCGACGCGGGTGTTTCGCTTGTCCCGCGCGGTGGCCATGACCGTGGTGGTGCAGGATTTTGTCGAAGCCGCGCGGCTGCGCGGTGAAGGCTTGTGGTGGCTGGTCACCCGCGAAGTGCTGCCCAATGCCGCGGCGCCGCTGATTGCCGAATTCGGCCTGCGTTTTTGTTTTGTGTTCCTGTTTATCAGCGCGCTGTCGTTCCTCGGCCTGGGCATTCAACCGCCCACCGCCGACTGGGGCAGCATGGTGCGCGACAACGCGGTGCTGATCACCTTCGGCGACATCAGCCCCTTGCTGCCGGCGTTGGCGGTGGCGTTGATCACCGTCAGTGTGAATTTTGTCGTCGACTGGATGCTGCATAAATCCAGCGGCCTGAAGGAGGGTTGAGGATGGACAGGCCATTGCTGGAAATCCGCAACCTGCAGGTGCAAGGGCATTACGAGGATGCCTGGCACCCGTTGATCAAGGGCATTGATTTGACCTTGCAGCGCGGTGAAGTGCTGGGGCTGATCGGTGAGTCCGGGGCGGGTAAATCCACCCTCGGGCTGGCGGCGATGGGCTATGCGCGCGACGGCTGCCGCATCATCGGCGGTTCGGTGTGTTTTGATGGCATCGAGTTGCTGCAGGCTAAGCCAGAAGTCTTGCGCAAGCTGCGCGGCCTGCGCATCGCGTATGTGGCGCAAAGCGCGGCGGCTTCGTTCAACCCGGCGCATCGCCTGATCGACCAGCATGTGGAAACGGCGGTGATCAACGGCGGCATCAGTCGCGCCCAGGCTGAGCGCGAAGCGGTAGAGCTGTACCGCGTGCTGCGTTTGCCCAGCCCGGAGACCATTGGCCAACGCTACCCGCATCAAGTCTCGGGCGGGCAGTTACAGCGGGTGATGACGGCCATGGCCATGGCTTGTCATCCGGATTTGATCATCTTCGACGAACCCACCACCGCCCTTGACGTCACCACCCAGATCGACGTGCTGGCGGCGATCCGCGACGCGGTGAAGACCTTCGGCAGCGCCGCGTTGTATATCAGCCACGATCTCGCTGTGGTCGCGCAGATGGCCGACCGCATCATGGTACTGCGCCACGGCAAGCGGGTGGAGGAGGCCGACACCCGCAGCATGCTCAGCCAGCCGCAGCAGGACTACACCAAATCGCTGTGGGCGGTGCGCAGCTTTCGCACCGAGCCCAAGGCGTGCCCGGTGGCGCAGGTGCCGTTGCTGGAGGTGCGTCAGGCCAGCGCCAGCTATGGGCAGCAGCCGGTGCTGCATGAGGTGTCGATGACGCTGTATCGCGGCCAGACCCTGGCGGTGATCGGCGAGTCCGGCAGCGGTAAAAGCTCCAGCGCGCGCTTGATTACCGGGCTGCTGCCGGCGACGGCGGGGCAGGTGCTGTATGACGGCGAGCCGCTGCCGCTGGACTTTCGGCGGCGCAGCAAAGAGCAATTGCGGCGCATCCAGATGATCTACCAGATCCCCGACACCGCGCTGAACCCGCGCCAGCGCATCGTCGATATCATCGGCCGGCCGCTCACGTTTTACCTGGGCCTCAAGGGCAAGGCGATGCGCGCGCGGGTCGCCGAGCTGCTGGAGATGATTGAACTGGACCCGGCGGTGTTCATGCAGCGTCAGCCCCGTGAATTATCGGGCGGGCAAAAGCAGCGTATCTGTATCGCCCGCGCCTTGGCGGCGGAGCCGCAACTGATCATCTGCGATGAAGTCACCTCGGCCCTTGATCAACTGGTGGCCGAGGGCGTGCTGAAACTGCTCAACCGAATCCAGCAGCAGTTGGGCGTGGCCTACCTGTTTATCACTCACGACGTGGCCACCGTGCGGGCGATTGCCGACGAGGTGCTGGTGATGCAGCGGGGCAGGGTGGTCGACCACGGCAGCCGCCGCGCGATTTTTACCCCGCCGTACCAGGCCTACACCGACCTGTTGTTTTCATCGGAACCGGAAATGGATCCGGACTGGCTCGACCATTTGCTGGCCCAACGGGCGGCGTCCACTGTTTGAGGGAATGCACATGAAGGTGTTGATTGTTCACGCTCACCCTGAGCCGCAGTCGTTTACCGCGGCGCTGCGCGATCAGGCGCTCAGCACGTTGCAAAGCCAGGGCCACGAAGTGCAGGTCAGCGACCTGTACGCCATGCAGTGGAACCCGGTGGCATCGGCCGCTGACTTTTCCACGCGGGAGAATCCGGATTATCTGGTGTATGCCCTGGAGCAGCGCCTGGGCGTGAAAAATCAGTCGATTGCGGCGGACATCCAGGGTGAACTGGACAAGCTGCTGTGGGCCGACCTGCTGATCCTCAACTTCCCGATCTTCTGGTTCTCGGCACCGGCCATGCTCAAGGGCTGGATCGACCGGGTGCTGGTGTCCGGCGTGTGTTACGGCGGCAAGCGTTTTTACGATCAGGGCGGGCTGGCGGGCAAGCGCGCGCTGGTCACCGTGACCTTGGGCGGGCGCGAGCATATGTTTGGTGAGGGTGCCATTCACGGGCCGTTGGAGGAGATGCTGCGCCCGATTCTGCGCGGCACCTTGGCGTATGTCGGGTATGACGTACTGTCGCCGTTTGTGGCGTGGCATGTGCCGTATATCAGTGCCGAGGCGCGGCAAAATTTTCTGCTGGGATATGAACAGCGGCTGCAAGGGCTGGCGGATGAGCAGCCCTTGGTATTTCCGAAGCTGGCGCAGTTTGATGAGGCGTTGTATCCACTGTTCTGAACGCAACGATATTCAAATGTGGGAGCTGGCTTGCCTGCGATGCAGACACCTCGGTGTGTCAGGTACACCGAGTTGATGCTATCGCAGGCAAGCCAGCTCCCACATTTTGATCTGCGTGGATCAGTTGGGTTTGTGCTGTGCCCGCAACCGCTCAGCCGCACTGCGCAGCAATTGCTCGGTCCCGCTCCACCCCAGGCAACCATCGGTCACCGATACCCCGTACTTCATCGACGCACTCAACGGTTGGCAGCCTTCGAACAGATGGCTTTCGAGCATCATGCCGATCAGCGACGTATCGCCTTGCAGGCGCTGTTGCAGCACGTCGTTGAACACTGCCGGCTGACGCAGCGGGTCTTTGCCGCTGTTGGCGTGGCTGCAATCGACCATGATGCGCGCCGCGACCTTGGACTTGGCCAGGTCGTGCTTCACCTGCGCCACGCTTTGCGCATCGTAGTTCGGCCCACGGTGACCGCCGCGCAATACCAGGTGCGTGTCGGGGTTGCCCGGTGTCTGGATGATCGCCGGATGGCCCTGGCTGTCCACCCCGAAGTGACGGTGCGGGTGGGACGCTGAGCGCATCGCATCACAGGCAATCGCGACGCCGCCGTCGGTGCCATTTTTGAAGCCGACCGGCATGCCCAGGCCGCTGGCCATTTCGCGGTGGATCTGCGATTCGGTGGTGCGTGCGCCGATGGCGACCCAGCTGAGCAGGTCATCGAAGTAGCCGGCGGCCATGGGTTGTAGCAGTTCGGTGGCGACCGGCAAGCCCAGGCGCAGCATCTCGCGCATCAGTTCGCGCGACAGCGTGAGGCCGGCGGCCATGTCGTCGCTGCCATCCAGGTGCGGGTCGTAGGCCAGGCCTTTCCAGCCGATGGTGGTGCGCGGTTTTTCGACGTAGGCGCGGATTACCAGCAGCATCTGGTCGCTGACTTCCAGCGCGAGCTTCTTCAAGTTGCGCGCGTATTCCATGGCTGATTCGGGGTCGTGGATCGAGCACGGGCCGACAATCACCAGCAAACGCGAGTCTTGGCCATTGAGGATGGCGCGCACGGCTTGGCGATGGGCGTGGATCTGTTCATTCAGGAACGGGCTCAGAGGCAATTGGTGCTTGAGTTCAAGCGCGCTGGGCAGGCGCTGGGTCAGGGCTTCATTGGCGCTGGACAGGTTGGCAACAGGCAAGGCGGCGGTGGCAGAGTTCATATTCAAGGCTTCCTGGGCAAGCGGCGGGCTGTTCCCGCACGCTCTGCCCTACTGGGGTGTTCGACAATTGGCCGTATTGGCTACGTGTGCTGGCTTGCCACCAATAGGTGACCGATCGGAGGCGGCAGGCTGTCCCGAACGGAGCTTGCTAAATCGCCATGCAGTCGAAGTGTCGTAACGGTAATAGGTGGCGTAGTTCATGTCGTGAGTCCTTTTAGTGTTCGGTGTGAAGCAGAATTATTGGGGCCTGAAAAAACAAAACCCCCGGTCGGGGAGCCGACCGGGGGTTAGATTTCTCTGGTAGGCGACCCCTTGAGTAGTGGGCGCCGATTTCAGGTATCAGGCGCGCCAGTGGCTAAACCAATACCCAAAATAAAAGCTGACCAGTGCGCTCAAACCGCTCACACGGGTAGCCGACACCGAGCGCGGGGCGCTGGCAGCAGGGCAAACCTGAGTGTGGGTGAGTTGCAACATGGTGTGTCTCCAAATGATGGGGGGAGCTTACTAGAGGCACGCGTGTGGGTTCAATCAGTAATTTCTATCGCGTGACCTACTTACGGCTATGGGGTGAGTACCGATATGCTGTTCACACGTTAATAATGATTGCCAGGACGCGACCATGACTGCCTTGACCCTCGCCGCTGCTCAAACCACCTCCATCGCCGGCGACGTGCCGACCAACCTCCAGCGGCATTTGGCGTTTATGCAGGCAGCGGCGGAGCAGGGCGTGCAATTGCTGGTGTTTCCGGAACTGTCGTTGACCGGCTATGAGCCGGCCCTGGCAGCCCAACTGGCGATTGCTCCCGAGGACGCGTTGCTGGCACCGCTGCGCGAGATGGCGCAGGAACTGCGAATGACCGCAGTGGTGGGCATGCCGATTCGTCTGGCACCTGCGACGGGTGTGTTTGTCGCAGCCCTGGTGCTGGGCGCGGACGGTTCGCTGGCGGTTTACACCAAGCAACATCTGCACCCGGGCGAAGAGGTGGCGTTTGTCGCAGGGCAGGGCGGCGCAGCACTCGAATGGGCGGATGATCGGATTGCACTGGCGGTCTGTGCGGATTTTTCCCACGCCAGCCATCCGCGTCTGGCAGCAGAGGCCGGTGCTACGGTGTACGCCGCCGGTGTGTTGATCGGCGAAGGTGGGTACGCAACCGACAGCGCGCTGCTTCAGGGGTATGCCGCCGAGCATCGCATGCTGGTCCTGATGGCCAACCATGGTGGTCCGTCCGGCGGCTATACCTGTGCAGGGCGCAGCGCTATCTGGACTGCGGATGGGCGCCTGCTTGCCGGCGCACCGGGCATTGGCGAGGCCCTGGTGATTGGGCGTCGCGACGGCCAGCACTGGACTGGCCAAGTCGTAGCCCTCTGAAATGGTTTTTCACCTGCGCGCGGCGACGGACCGTGACCTGCCATTCGCGCGAACGCTGACCCATGAAGCCATGAATCGCTACTACCTGCAGTACGATTTGTTGTGGTCTGACCATGGCTTTGATGTCGCCTGGGCTTCGCGTGAAAACTGGCTGATTTGCCAGGGTGAAGCCGTAATGGGGTTTATCAGCGTCAGCCGTGACAACCGGGCGCTTTATATTCGCGAATTGCACCTGCTTGAGCGCTGTCGTAAACAGGGCGCGGGCAGTTGGGTGTTGCAGCAGATGGTACTCAAGGCGCACGCGCAGGGCTTGGGCCTTTTACGCTTGACCGTGTTCAAGACCAATCCGGCGAAGCGCCTGTATCAGCGCCAGGGTTTGAGCATTGTCGGGGAGGAGGATTGCTTTTGGCGCATGGAGCGCGAGTGTCAGGCTGGCGCTGTGGACTAAATCAAGCACAGCGTAGGAATAAGCGCATACTGCGCTCAGGACACGCTGCTTGGATCGCGGTGTTGAGCCACGGGCTCATCCACGATAATCCCTTCTTTCATGCCCAGCAGGACCGCTACTTTATGGGCTTCCCCACGCCGTCCCTTTTTACGCCCAGCGAGCACTTGATACGTGGTGGCCGGATCAACGCCATGTTCACGTGCGAACGCTTGAACTGACTTTCCTTGATGTTCCAGCCAAGCCTTGGCTTGTGCGGCAGTACGGATTCCGGGCATAGTTCAAAACCGTTCAAGTTTGTGTAAAACGAGATGAGTGTGTCACCTCTTGGGGTGTGCCAGATAGGATGATACATCCAAATGAGTGGAATCGGTTCGCGTTTAAGGCAAGAAAGAGAGCGACTTGGCCTGTCGCAAAAAGTGTTTGGTGAAATTGGAGGGGTTGAGGCCAATGCCCAGGGCAAATATGAAAATGGAGGGCGGGCGCCCAAAGCCGACTACCTGTCACGGGTAGCCGAAAAAGGCGTGGACATCTTGTATGTCCTGACCGGCAATGCCACGCCGATTCAATTGGAAAACCTCAGCCAGATCGAAGAGAAGGTGTTGGTCGATTATCGCGCCATGTTCAAGGAAGACCAGGATGCAATCCGCCGCCTGACCTCCACCCTGGCCGAACATTCAGTCGCGTTGAATGGGAAAATCAAACCGCAACCCCAGGATTCCTGACCTTTTACCCAGGAAACAGCGCTGCTCGTCATCCGATGGGCAGCCTTATCGCGTTGAAACTCTATATATATGACGCTTGCAGCTAGGTCTGCGCCTTGGTTTTTTGCTAAGGTGTTCAGCAACCTATAAGACCATATCGCGAGGTGTCTGCTTGATTAGGGTGCTAGTAGTCGATGACCATGATCTCGTTCGTACGGGCATTACACGAATGCTGGCTGACATCGATGGCCTGCAAGTAGTCGGCCAGGCCGAATCGGGGGAGGAATCCCTGATCAAGGCCCGGGAGTTGAAACCCGATGTGGTATTGATGGACGTCAAGATGCCCGGGATTGGCGGTCTTGGCGCCACGACCAAATTGCTGCGCAGCCATCCGGACATCAAGGTCGTGGTGGTCACTGTGTGCGAGGAAGATCCGTTTCCTACCCGGCTTCTGCAAGCGGGAGCCGCCGGCTACCTGACCAAGGGCGCAGGCCTGGCCGAGATGGTGCAAGCCATACGCCTGGTATTTGCCGGCCAGCGCTATATCAGCCCGCAGATTGCCCAGCAGTTGGCGATCAAATCGTTCCAACCGACCAGCGACTCGCCGTTTGATGCGTTGTCGGAGCGGGAAATCCAGATCGCCTTGATGATTGTCGGCTGCCAGAAAGTCCAGACAATCTCCGACAAGCTGTGCCTCTCGCCTAAAACCGTCAACACCTACCGCTATCGTATTTTCGAGAAGCTCGCCATCAGCAGTGATGTTGAATTGACCCTGCTCGCGGTACGCCACGGCATGGTGGACGCCAGCGCCTGACATGACCACACCGTTTGATCCGAGTGCCTTTCTCTCAACCTGCAGTGGCCGCCCTGGCGTGTACCGCATGTTCGACAGCGAGGCACGCCTGCTTTACGTGGGCAAAGCCAAGAACCTGAAGAACCGCCTGGCGAGCTACTTTCGCAAGACCGGGCTGGCGCCGAAAACCGCCGCGCTGGTGGCGCGTATCGCCCAGGTTGAAACCACCATCACCGCCAATGAAACCGAGGCGCTGCTGCTGGAGCAGACGCTGATCAAGGAATGGCGGCCGCCCTACAACATCCTGCTGCGTGACGACAAATCCTACCCCTATGTGTATTTGTCCGACGGTGACTTCCCGCGCCTGAGTATTCACCGAGGCGCGAAGAAGGCCAAGGGCAAGTATTTCGGCCCGTACCCGAGCGCCGGTGCGATTCGCGAAAGCCTGAGCCTGCTGCAAAAGACTTTTTTTGTGCGCCAGTGCGAAGACAGCTTCTACAGGAACCGCACGCGGCCGTGCCTGCAATACCAGATCAAGCGTTGCAAGGCGCCCTGTGTCGGCTTGGTTGAAGCGGCGGAATACGCCGAAGATGTGCGCCATTCGGTGATGTTCCTCGAAGGGCGCAGCAATGCCCTCACCGATGAACTCTCAGGCGCCATGGAGCAGGCCGCCAGCACCCTGGATTTCGAACGGGCTGCCGAGCTGCGCGACCAGATCTCGCTGTTGCGCCGCGTGCAGGACCAGCAAAGCATGGAAGGTGGCACCGGTGATGTCGACGTGATCGCCGCCTTCGTCAACCCCGGCGGCGCCTGCGTGCACCTGATCAGCGTGCGTGGCGGGCGAGTGCTGGGCAGCAAGAATTTCTTCCCGCAGACCGGTATCGACGAGGAAGTGGCCGAAGTCATGGCGGCGTTCCTTGGCCAGTACTACGTGAGTAGCCCCGAGCGCGACTTGCCGTCCGAACTGATCGTCAACGTGGTGCATGAGGACTTCCCCACGCTCATCGAGGCGATCCACGGATTGCGCGGCCGTGAACTGGACATCAGTCACCGTGTACGCGGCACCCGCGCGCGCTGGCAACAATTGGCCGTGACCAATGCCGAACAGGCCCTGGGCGCACGCCTGGCCAATCGTCAGCACGTTGCCGCACGTTTCGATGCCCTGGCCGAAGTCCTTAACCTGGATGAACCGCCCCAGCGCCTGGAGTGCTACGACATCAGCCACTCCAGCGGCGAAGCCACCGTGGCTTCCTGCGTGGTATTCGGGCCGGAAGGACCGATCAAATCCGATTACCGGCGCTACAACATCGAAGGCGTCACTGCCGGCGATGACTACGCTGCCATGCACCAGGCGCTCACACGGCGCTTCAGCAAACTCAAGGACGGCGAGGGCAAGCTCCCCGATATCCTGCTGGTAGACGGCGGCAAGGGCCAGTTGTCCATGGCCCGTGACGTGCTCAACGAGCTGGCGGTGCCTGACCTGATCCTGCTTGGCGTGGCCAAGGGCGCCACGCGCAAGGCCGGTTTCGAGACGTTGTACTTGAATGATGCCGCCCATGAGTTCACTTTGAAGGGCGACTCACCCGCGCTGCACCTGATTCAACAGATTCGCGACGAAGCTCACCGCTTTGCCATTACCGGCCACCGTGCCCGCCGTGGCAAAACCCGGCGAACCTCAACGTTGGAAGGGGTGGCAGGCGTTGGCCCGACCCGCCGTCGCGACCTGCTTAAACATTTTGGTGGCTTGCAAGAGCTATCCCGTGCCAGCATTGACGAAATAGCCAAAGCACCCGGTATCAGTAAAAAGCTCGCAGAATTGATTTATGCAAGTCTGCACAGCGAATAGAATGCCTTCTCACCTCGTAGCCAGTTGTGCCGATGAATATCCCTAATCTGATCACCGTTCTACGCGTCCTGCTTATCCCGATTTTCATTTTGTTGTTCTATTTGCCCTACGAATGGAGCTACGCCGCCTCCAGTTCGGTGTTTGCCTTCGCTGCTGCCACCGACTGGCTTGATGGCTACCTGGCACGCCGCCTGGAGCAAAGTACGCCATTCGGCGCGTTCCTCGACCCTGTGGCCGACAAGCTGATGGTCGCCGTGGCCCTGGTCCTGCTGGTGCAGGAACATGGCAACCTGTGGCTGACCCTGCCGGCTGCCGTGATCATCGGCCGCGAGATCGTCGTCTCGGCCCTGCGCGAATGGATGGCCGAAATCGGCGCCCGCGCCCACGTGGCCGTCTCCAACATGGGCAAATGGAAAACCGCCGCGCAAATGCTTGCGCTGGTGATTTTGCTGGCCAACCCATCGGACTTCTCGATGTGGGTGCTGATTGGTTACGCTTTGCTGCTGATCGCCGCCGGCCTCACGTTGTGGTCCATGCTTCAGTATTTGCGCGCTGCCTGGCCGCATCTGCGCACCACCGTTGAAAAGAAATAAAACTTTTTTGAATCAAGGGGTTGACGGGGGTTCTGGATTCTATAGAATGCACACCACCAAGACGCGGGAATAGCTCAGTTGGTAGAGCACGACCTTGCCAAGGTCGGGGTCGCGAGTTCGAGTCTCGTTTCCCGCTCCAAACACAAAGAAAAAGCCACTCTAACGAGTGGCTTTTTTTTGCCTGGGATTTAAGGAATAGACGCTTCGGCGTCTTTTTTTTGGACGACAGCGGGTAACCGCCGAGTTCCAGCGCCAATGTTCTGCGCGCATATTGCCTCAGTCGCCACTTATGTGTCGGCGCACGTCGAGCAGATCCTGTCGGATCAGGGTATCGGCACGGTGGGAGATGATCAGGCTGCCGATGGGAAATCGGGTTAGGAGAGTCGCTAAGGCGGGCATGGGAATACGTGGATTCTCCACGGAGATGGGCTTGGTACTCTAGCAAGGTAGAGCGTTTGAGGCCTCGGTCATAATCACGCTCACAACGCGACGACTTGTAGAACCATCCAGCTCACGGCAATGAGCTCAATTCTGTAGGAAAACAGGTAGCTACGTCGCGTCCCGCAGACTAGCGCGCAAGGATCTGGCTGGTTTCCTTGACCACAAACAGAAGGCAGCGCATCGCCTCACGATCCCTGTCCGACAATGAACGGTAGTAGTGCACCAGCCGCTCTTCCTCTCGATTGAGCTGGCGAGGTCGCAGGGATGTGCCGGTGGCTGTACGCAGTGGAGGAGAGAATGAGGCGTTTGACATGATCCTGGCTCTTCATGAGATGAATGTAGGCGTGGGCTTCTTGCCCAGAACATCTCAATAAATAACGTTAATCGTGGAAGTAGGCTCGTCATTTTTTGCGATTGCGAAGTCTTTCGGAAGGGGATGTCGGAAGGGGTTGGTAGAAGTGTAAGAGTGGTCTTTCGATAGAGGTAAAAAAGATACGCGATTGGGGAGCGGTTCTGTCAATTTGACGTCCATGTCTCATTCCGTCAGCGACACCTTTGCTGAGCCGGCATGTGGAATAGAGCCAATCTGGACTGCTTGTGGGAAAACTCGACAATCGCTTGTCGAAAGTTCCCGAGCGTGCTTCAGGGGCTAGTAAAAATTGATTGAGATGCCTCATTCTTGCGATGAAGGAGCTAAGTGCACGTTTTGTAGCACTTTGACCTCATGAAATGGAATTTATGTACTTTGGGTGGTGGTCTGTATCGCGCCGGTCAAGGATGTGGGTTCCAGTCTTGCTTGCTTTGCAGCAGTAACTGCTGTTGAAGAGGTATCTGGAGGGGTGGGTCATGGCTTCAAATAGCTTTCAAAATGAAGTGCCTAAAGCACGGGTCAACATCAAACTTGATCTGCACACGGGTGGGGCGCAAAGAAAAGTTGAGCTGCCACTTAAGCTGATGGTGCTGGGTGATTACAGCAACGGCAAGGAACAACGCTCGCTGTCCGAAAGAAGTAAGGTCAACATCAATAAAAATAACTTCGACAGTGTCATGGCTGAGTTCTCTCCTGGCCTGAAGTTTTCGGTGGCGAATACGCTGGCCAATGACGATTCAGAAGCCTCTGTCGAGTTGAAGTTTCAGCGCATGAAGGATTTCGAGCCGGAGCAAGTAGTGCGGCAGATCCCGCAGCTGCGTGCCCTGTTGGCCATGCGCAACCTGCTGCGCGATCTCAAGTCCAACCTGCTGGATAACGCAACCTTCCGTCACGAGTTGGAGAGCATTTTGAAGGATGACGCATTGAGCGATGAGCTGCGCGCTGAACTGGCTGCGCTCGCTCCGAGCGACGATCGTTAATCTATCTCGGTTCGCTTAATAAGGAAGTTATCACATGTCTGTTGAAAGCTCTAACGTGCAATCGCGCGACGCTGTTGTGTTGTCTGAAGAACGTTGCGGTGTCTACAGTTCACTGTTCAGTAAGATCAACTTGAACCCGGTATCAGAGCTGGGTGATATTGACATGTTTCAGTGTACGGAAGCGTTGTCGGAGGCTTCTGCCGATGAGCGGGTCACTGCTGCAGTCAGTGTGTTCTTGAGAGTGCTCAAAGAGTCGTCGCAAAAGGTTGAGCGTTTGGATAAGACGCTACTGGATGAGCACATTGCATCCTTGGATGCACAAATAAGTCGCCAACTGGATGCGGTGATGCATCACCCTGACTTTCAACGTGTTGAGTCGATCTGGCGTGGCACAAAGTCGTTGATTGATCAGACGGATTTTCGCCAGAACGTGAAGATTGAGTTGTTGGACGTCAGTAAAGATCACTTGGTGCAGGACTTTGACGATGCGCCGGAAATTGCCCAGAGCGGTTTCTATGCGCATACGTACACCCAGGAGTATGACACGCCAGGTGGTGAGCCCATTGCCGCAGCCATTTCCAACTACGAGTTCGATAACCAGCCGCAGGACATCACCCTGTTGCGCAATATTTCCAAGGTGGCTGCCGCTGCGCACATGCCGTTCATTGGTTCCGTCGGGCCAGCATTCTTCGGTAAGAAATCCATGGAGGAAGTTGCCGCTATCAAGGATATCGGTAACTTCCTGGATCGTGCCGAGTATATCAAGTGGCATAGTTTGAGCGGCAGCGATGATGCGCGCTATCTCGGGCTGGTCACGCCGCGGGTGCTGGGCCGTTTGCCTTACGGGCCGGACACTGCTCCAGTGCGCATTTTCAACCATGTTGAGAGTGTTAAAGGGCCTGACCATGAAAAGTACCTGTGGGTCAGCGCAGCCTTTTCCTTTGCTGCAAATATGGTCAAGAGCTTTATCGCCAATGGTTGGTGTGTGCAGATTCGTGGACCTCAGTCCGGTGGCGCGGTCACTGACCTGCCGATTCACTTGTACGATCTGGGTACCGGCAATCAAGTCAAGATTCCGTCCGAAGTGATGATTCCGGAAACCCGCGAGTTCGAATTCGCCAACCACGGCTTCATTCCGCTTTCGTACTACAAGAACCGTGACTACGCATGCTTCTTCTCGGCCAATTCTGTGCAAAAACCCGCGTTGTATGACACCGCTGATGCGACCGCCAACAGCCGCATCAATGCCCGCTTGCCTTATATCTTCCTCTTGTCGCGCATTGCCCATTATTTGAAGGTGATTCAGCGCGAAAACATCGGCACCACCAAGGATCGCCGTTTGTTGGAGTTGGAACTCAACAAATGGATCGGCGGGTTGGTGACCGAAATGACTGATCCAGGCGACGACCTGCAGGCCTCACACCCGCTGCGGGATGCGAAGGTGACGGTTGAAGATATCGAGGATAACCCCGGCTTTTTCCGTATCAAGTTGTACGCCGTACCGCACTTCCAGGTCGAGGGTATGGACGTGAACTTGTCGCTTGTTTCGCAGATGCCCAAGGCCAAAGCCTGATTCAGTCGTAGGGAAACGATGCCATGAAGATCGATCGCCCTCTATGGGCTGCCGGGGCGTTGCTGTGCCCGCAGCAATTCCAGCAGCAGGCGCGCTGGGAGGCCTGGGCCAACGAGCAGCTCGCTCGTCTGACCTTGGCCCATCCTTGGGGTGTCCAGGTTGTTGAGTTTGACCCGGAGGCTTTGCGGCTGGGCAAACTCAAGGTGACTCAACTGCGTGTGCGAATGCCGGATGGCACGTGGATTGACACTGAGCGGGTGGACCGCCTGCCTCCCGCCTTGGAGCTGGCTCAGCTCTTGGCTGACGACGATCAGCAAGCGTTGTTGCACTTGGCCTTGCCGCTGGAGCAGGCCAACGGCAACAACTGCCTGTTTGAGGGTGGTAGGGCTGATCGACCGATGCGCTACCGCCAGGTATGGCGCGAGGTTCAGGACATCTATGCGGATGAGGTTCAGTCAATCGGTGTGATGGAGCACGCACTGAGCCTGCGTCTGCATCACGATGACAATGCCGATTACCTGACCTGCCCGATTGCGCGTCTAGTGCGTGACGGGCAGGGCGCCTGGAGCCTCGACCCAGCCTATGTACCTCCGCTGCTGAGCTTCGCTGCGCATGCGGGGTTGGTGAGCCAGTTGGACAACCTGTTGACGCAATTATCGGCCAAGCGGCAACGGCTGATGGGCATGCGCCGCGAAAGCAATCAGCGCATGGCCGATTTTGCCGTGGCCGATGTATCGCTGTTCTGGTTGCTCAATGCCTTGAATACCTATCAGCCGGTATTGGCGGACCTTCAGGCGTTTCCCGCACGGCACCCCGAGCAGGTGTATCAGCAGCTAATAAAGCTGGCTGGCAGTCTGCTGACGTTCTCATTGGAGCACGATATCGACAAGATTCCAGCCTACCGGCACGAGTCTTTAGAGGCAGTTTTCCCGCCATTGATGCACACCATTTCTCTGTTGCTGGAAGCCAGCCTGCCGTCGCGGGTGATTGCCTTGGAACTGGAAGAACAGAGCGCCAATCGCTGGCAGGTCACGCTGAATGACCCGCGCTTGCGCGAGCGCGAGGGTGCTGATTTTTATCTGTCGGTGCGTTGCCGGTTGCCCGCCGCGCAGTTGCAGGACCAGTTCCCACGCCTGTGCAAAGTCGGCACGCCCGACGAGGTCAATTACCTGGTCAACGCCGCACTCGACGGCGTTCCCCTGCAATCCCTCAGTCATGTGCCGGCGGCGATTCCATTGCGTCTGGAAAACCAGTATTTCGCGCTGGACCTGGATCATTCCAAGGGGCAGGCGGTGTTGGACGAAGGGGTCTGTGCGTTCTACGTGCCCAGCACCTTGGCCGATGTGAAGCTTGAACTGTTTGCGGTACTGCGCTCATGAACCTGACGGCTTCCAAAGAACGCACAGCAGCGGCTGTGGACATCGATGCGCTGTTGCAGGACACCTACCTGTTGGTGGTCGAGTTGCGCCAGGGCGCCTCCGTGCCGCGCAGCCAGGACCTGTCGCAACTGTGTGTTGAGCAGGTTGAACACGTTCGGCAGCAGTTGAAAGCGGCGGGCCTGAGCCAGCGCAGCATCGATCACATCAGCCATGCGCAATGCGCGTTGCTCGATGAAACCGTCCTCACTTGCGCCGACGGTGACGCGCACGCCTCTTGGGCCAGCGAACCATTGCAGACCAAGTTCTTCAATCGCCATCAGGCGGGCGAGTTTCTGTACGAGGATATGCGCGACGTCTTACGCGAGCCTGCGCCCGATCGGCATGTGCTGACGGCCTTTCAACGAGTACTGATGTTGGGTTTTCGTGGGCGCTACCTTGATGTGAGTGATCCCGAGCGGGAGCAGTTACTGCTTGACCTCAGTGCACGGATCACGCCACTCCGGGTCAGTCAAAGCCTGATAACCCAGGTGCACGGCAGTGAGCTGATCGCAGGTCTGGCTTGGCTGCGCTCACCTCTGGTCCATGTAGTGGCCGTGGGGATGTTGCTTACGGCCACATGGTGGGGATTGGATCATCTGTTGAGCGATGCTGTTGCCTCGCTCTTGCCGGATCAGGGGTGAAGGCGAGATGACCTTGAACCTGCATCGAGTCCTTTGCCTGTGGGCAGGCGCTCTGACCTTCGCTTTGCTGGTCATCATGCCACTCGACCTGTGGGCGCGAGCGTTGGGTGTATTGATCACAGTGGGTTGTGTTGCGTGGGCGTGGGTACTGTTGGGGCGTCGTGCAGTTCAACACCGTGGATTGGTTTCATTGGCCGATAACAGGATCCTGCCTGCGGCAGCATTTCGTCATCCTGTCGTGCTGGTCTGCGGTGATAGCCTGGATGGATTATTCGACAGGGTTCCAGTCGAACAGATGGCCCTGCGCGTAACCGAACAAGGTTGCTATGTCCGTGTTCCAAGCCTGGAACAACTGCTGGCCGTCACCGATGGGATCCTGGAACTACGCCCAAGCTGGCGCGCGCAACTCAGTGTGATGTTCACCGTTAACCCCAGTGCGCACAGTGACCGTGCTGTACTTGCCGGTCAGGTGCGGGCCTTCAGCCACCAATTGTCTCTGGTACGTAAACGCGGCATTGCCCTGCCGTTATTGCTGGTGAGCTACCTGCAAACGTTGCACGGCGAGGAGCCTTGGTTCAGTTGGGACAATGATCAAGCCGACGCATTCGTGCGTGATGCGGGTGCTTGCGTCAGGTTGGATGAGTGGCAACAGCATACCGCCGACTCGTCCGTACAATCGGCGCGGATGCATACCGGTGTACAACTGAACAGTGTCGTGGCGTGGTTGCACGACGCAGTGCTGCCGTACCTTGCCACGCGCCGCTCCCCAGGGTTGGCGACGGTTTGTGCGGTCAGGTTGGTACCGGCTTTGCCCTCCGCCGCTGAGGGCAATCTGTGGCAGCAATGGTTGCGCAGCAGAGTGGCTCTGGCTGACAACAGGTCGGCAGTGACGGATGTGGTCTTACCGTTCCCGGACGCTTTGCTCAGCCTGCTCCCGTGCGGCTCGTCGCGTTCCCCGGTACACCGCGCAAGCATCGCTGCGCTGTGGTTACTCGCTGTCGCGAGTGTCATCGCGCTCGCCAGTTCTGCTTGGCAGAACACCTTGTTAGTGCGCCAGGTTACCGATGATATACGGCGTTATGCGGCCATTCCCCAGCCGACCCAGCGGGAACAAAAAGAATTCCTTTGGCGTGAAGAGGCTGTGACCATTCTTCGTCAGGACGCCCAGCGCCTGGACGATTATTACCGTCACGGCGTGCCCCCGGCATTCGGCTTGGGCCTGTATCGCGGCGAACGCCTGCGCGCGCCGCTGCTGGCAGTACTGGCCGCTCATGTTGAACCTGCGTCGACTGCGGCTCCCTTGCGCATTGCCAAGCCGGTGCGGCTGGACAGTCTGTCGCTGTTCGCCACCGGCAGCGCCCAACTCAAGCCGGGCTCGACGAAGATCCTGATCAATGCGCTGGTCGACATCAAGGCGCAGCCCGGCTGGCTAATTGTGATCGCCGGGCATACCGACGCCACCGGCGATCCGCAGAACAACCTTCGCCTATCCCACGCCCGCGCCGCGGCCGTGCATGCCTGGATGCAGCAGATGGGTGGCATTCCCGACAGCTGTTTTGCCGTGCAGGGCTTTGGCGCCAGCCAACCGATCGCCCGTAACGACACCGAGGCGGGGCGTGCAGCCAATCGCCGCGTCGATATCCGTCTGGTACCAGAGGCAGGGGCGTGTGCGCTCTCTACCGCCGGGCCGGACAGGCAACCCCCAGTCGCATCCCGCGACAGTTAAATTTCCGAGAAAAGGAGCTTCACATGGCAATTCCCATTTATCTCTGGCTGCAAGACGACGGTGGCGCAAACATCAAGGGTTCGGTGGATGTGCAAAAGCGCGAAGGCAGCATCGAAGTGGTGGCCCAAGACCACAGCCTGTACATCCCCACCGACAACAACACCGGCAAGTTGACCGGTACCCGGATACATACGCCGTTTCTATTTACCAAGGAAATCGATGCGTCCAGCCCATACCTTTACAAGGCGGTGACCACCGGACAAACCCTCAAGAGTGCTGAGTTCAAGTGGTATCGCATTGACGACGCCGGGGAGGAAGTCGAGTACTTCATCACCACGCTGGAAAACGTCAAGGTGGTTAAAGTCGCGTCGAAAATGCACGACGTCAAAGACCCAAGCAAAGAGAAGCACAACCACCTGGAGCAGGTCGAGTTACGTTACGAGAAGGTCACCTGGACCTACAAGGACGGCAACATCATCCACTCCGACTCGTGGAATGAACGTCAGAGCGCCTGATGCGTGTGGAGCAGTCGGTGGCTTTTCACCTGCTGCTCCCGGGGTGCTGGGTTGAGCGTCCGTTCGCGGGCGTTCAGCCAAACACATCGAATTGCAATTCCACGGCCGGTTTTATTGACGACACACCCAGCTCCCCGAACAAGGATGTAACCGTATGGCACCCAATTCCACTCGCTTGCTTCGCCGCCTCAACCCCTACTGCGCCCAGGCATTGAGTGCAGCGGCCTCGCTGTGCCAAAACCGGGCGCATGCGCAGATCACCATTGAACACTGGCTGCTCAAGTTGCTGGGGCAGGGGGACGGTGATTTGACCGTGATCGCGCGTCGTTACGAATGGAATATGGAGACGCTTTGGTACGGGCTGCTGGAGCATATCGACCGTCTGCCACGAAGCGTACAGAGCAAGCCGCAGCTGTCGGAGCCGTTGCAGCAACTGATCAAAAACGCCTGGTTGCGGGCCTCGCTGGACGACAACAACGACAGCCTGCGTTCTGTGCACCTGCTGAGCGCGTTGATGGAAACACCCAGCTTGCTGGTGTGTGAAGCCGCCTGGCCTTTGCTCAGTCTCAGCGAGGCTCAGTTGCAGCGTCTCTTGGTGTTGTTGGATCAATCGTCCGAGGAGCGGCCCGAGGTGCAGGCTTCTGCCGCGTCGGACAGCTCCGCAACGTCTTCAGATGAGCCCGTCATATTCCCACCCAGCGCAACGAAAAAAGTGGAGGCGTTGCAGGCGGTGCTGGACAGGTTCACCCATGACCTCACTGCCAAGGCAGCGCAAGGGCAGATCGACCCGGTGTTTGGCCGTGACGACGAAATCCGCCAGGTCGTTGATATCCTCAGCCGTCGGCGCAAGAACAATCCACTTCTGGTGGGCGAGCCGGGGGTTGGCAAAACGGCATTGGTCGAAGGCCTGGCGTTGAGCATCGCCCATGGCAGGGTGCCGGACAGTCTCAAATCGGTCAGTGTACGCACCCTTGACTTGGGGTTATTGCAAGCGGGCGCAGGCGTCAAAGGCGAGTTTGAACAACGTCTGAAAAACGTGATCGACGCCGTGCAACAGTCCGAACAGCCGGTACTGTTGTTCATTGACGAAGCCCACACCCTGATCGGCGCCGGCAACCAGGCTGGGGGCGCCGATGCAGCCAACCTGCTCAAGCCCGCCTTGGCCCGTGGCGAGTTGCGCACCATCGCCGCGACCACCTGGAGCGAGTACAAACAGTATTTTGAGCGCGACGCGGCCCTGGAAAGGCGTTTTCAGATGGTCAAGGTCGATGAGCCGGATGATGCCAGCGCCAGCCTGATGTTGCGCGGCCTCAAAGGGCGCTACGCCGCCCACCATGGCGTGCACATTCAGGATGCGGCCGTGCAGGCTGCGGTCAGCCTGTCGCGGCGCTACCTGACCGGTCGCCAACTGCCGGACAAAGCCGTCGACCTACTGGACACCGCCAGCGCCAGGGTGCGTATGAGCCTGGACTGCGAACCGCAGGCATTGATCCACCTGAGTGCCCGGCAAGTGGCCCTGGAGTTGGAGGGCCAGGCGCTGGAACAGGATCAGCGTCTCGGCGGGCACGGCGCCGATGAGCGTCTGGCGGTGATCGCCGCACAACACGCCGAGCTGCAGCGCCAATACATCGATCTGGAGCAGCAATACCGGAAAGAACTTGACCTGACCCAGCAACTGATCGATGCGCGTCAAACGCAGCCGCAGCAGCGGGAGACCTGCGCGCAGTTGCAGCGGCAGTTGAGCGATGTCCAAGGCAACCAGCCGCTCCTGTCGCTGGATGTCGACGCACGTAGCGTGGCCGAAGTCATTGCCGATTGGACCGGGGTGCCCCTGGGCAGTTTGCTCAAGGACGAACAGGCCAACTTGCTGATGTTGGAGCAGCAACTGGGTGAGCGTGTCATCGGACAGGCGCCCGCCCTGAGCGCCATGGCCCAGCGCCTACGCGCAGCCAAGACCGGCCTCACCGATGACAAGGCGCCGCTGGGCGTGTTCCTGCTGGTCGGCACCAGCGGCGTGGGCAAAACCGAAACCGCCCTGGCCCTGGCCGACAGCCTGTTCGGTGGCGAAAAATCGCTGATCACCCTCAACTTTTCCGAGTACCAGGAAGCCCACACCGTCAGCCAACTCAAAGGCTCACCACCCGGCTATGTCGGTTACGGCCAGGGCGGTGTGCTCACCGAAGCCGTGCGCCAACGCCCCTACAGCGTCGTGCTGCTCGACGAGGTAGAAAAGGCCCATCGCGACGTACTGAATGTGTTCTACCAGGTCTTCGATCGCGGTTTTATGCGCGACGGTGAAGGGCGCGAAATCGACTTTCGCAACACCGTCATTCTCATGACCTCCAACCTCGGCAGCGACCTGCTGCAAACCTGTGTGCATGAACAGCCGGATGCGCCGGACAGCGTGCTGCATGAACTGCTGCGCCCCATCCTGCGCGAACACTTTCAACCCGCGCTGCTGGCACGCTTTCAAACCCTGATCTACCGCCCGCTGCAAGCCGATGCACTCAAGCGCATCGTGGCGATCAAACTGGCCCAGGTTGCCAAGCGCCTGGAGCGCCATTACGGCCTGGCGTGCCAGATTGACAACGCCCTGAATGACGCACTGGTTGCCGCCTGCCTGCTGCCCGATTCAGGTGCACGCAATATCGACAGTCTGCTCAACGAGCAGATCCTGCCGGTACTCAGTCAACAGTTGCTGGAGCGCCGCGCGGCGCAGCAACGTACCCACGGCGTGCGCCTCGGCTACAGCGACGATGAAGGCATCAGCCTGCAGTTCACTGATGTTCAAGACACGGCTCAGCCCGTCGCCCTGGAGGTGTGAGCATGTCCAGCGAATTGCAAAACTTTTTCGACCACAGTCGGCATACCCTGAATGTGCGCAATGTCGGGGCTCGGCTCGATGTTCTGGCCTTTGAGGGCCAAGAACACCTGAGCCAGCCGTTCAGCTATCGCGTGGAATTCACCAGCACCGAGCGTGATCTGGCAGCGGAAAGTATGCTCGGCCAGGAGGCCAGTTTCAGCCTGCACGCCGCACCGCAAAAGCTGCCGGTCGCCGGGCTCAGCGCACCGGAGGTCAAACCGCTGCGCACCCTGCATGGCGTGGTCACCGGTTTCAAGCGCCAGTCCGGCTCCAACGACCAGGCTACTTATGCGATCACCCTGCAGCCGCGCCTGGCCCTGCTCGGTCGCGGCCAGCAGTTTCGCATCTACCAGCACCAATCAGTGCCGGAGATCGTCGAAAGCATTCTGCGCGGCCGCCATGGCTT
The DNA here is from genome assembly GCF_030816095.1 of Pseudomonas sp. W3I7. NCBI lineage: Bacteria > Pseudomonadati > Pseudomonadota > Gammaproteobacteria > Pseudomonadales > Pseudomonadaceae > Pseudomonas > Pseudomonas sp. W3I7. The sequence goes on along the minus strand of NZ_JAUSXP010000001.1, from coordinate 3,924,460 downwards.
GGAAGGTCAGGATTTCCTGTTCAGCCTGAAGCGTGAATATCCCAAGCGCGAACAGGTCATGCAATACGGCGAAAGCGACCTGGCCTTTATCGCCCGCCTGCTGGCCGAGGTCGGCATCTGGTACCGCTTCACCAGCGACGAGCGTCTGGGCATCGATGTGGTCGAGTTCTGCGACGATCAACGCCTCTACCAGTTCGACATCGAGCTGCCCCTTCGCCCGCAATCCGGGCTGGGCAGCAGCGGGCAGGATGCGGTATGGCAGCTGCAATCGCAGCACCAGGTGGTCGAGCAGCAGGTGCATTTCCGCGCCTACCAGCACCGCGATGCCAGCGCGCACCTGAGCGGTGAAATCGACCAGAGCCGGGGCGCGACCACCACCTATGGCGAGGCCTACCACTACGCCGAACCCTACTGTGTACTCGGCGATGCGCAGTCCCAGGACGAAGACCTGGAAGGCGAAAGCGGCTACTTCTACGCCCGTCTGCGCCACGAACGCTACCTGAATGGGCAGACCCAGCTCAGCGGCATCAGCAGCAGCGCCACTCTTGCGCCGGGGCAGGTGCTCAAGGTCTCCGGCGGCGCTCCCCAGGCCTTCACGCCCGGCGCAGTGATCACCGGGCTGACCACCAAGGCCGCCCGCGACCAAAGCTTTGAGGCCACCTTCCAGGCCATGCCCTATTCAGAAACTGTGTGCTTTCGCCCCGAACTGAAGGAAAAACCACAAATCGCCGGCACCGTCCCGGCCCGCGTCACCAGCCCGCAGGCCAACGACCCCTACGCGCATATTGACCTGGAAGGGCGCTACCGGGTGAATTTCCTGTTCGATCGCGACAGCTGGAAAGCCGGTGAAGAAAGCGCCTGGCTACGTCTGGCCCGGCCCTACGCCGGCGACACCCATGGCCTGCATTTACCGCTGATTGCAGGCACCGAGGTAGCCATCGCTTTCGAGCAGGGCGACCCGGACCGCCCCTACATCGCCCATGCCCTTCACGACAGCCAGCATGTGGACCACGTTACCCTGCGCAACGACAAGCGCAACGTGCTGCGCACCCCCGCCAACAACAAACTGCGCATGGACGATAACCGCGGGCAGGAGCACATCAAGCTCAGTACGGAACACAGCGGCAAGAGCCAGCTCAACCTCGGCCATCTGGTCGATGCCGAGCGCCAACCCCGAGGGGAGGGCGCGGAATTGCGTACCGATGGGCATGCCGCGATCCGTGGCGGCAAAGGCCTGTTTATCAGTGCCGACGCCCAGCGCCGCGCGCAGGGGCCGATGCTGGAGATGACCGCCGCCGTGGGCCGGTTGCAGCAGGCCGGTGAGCAGTTGCAGGCCCTCTCCGTGGATGCCGAAGCCAGCCAAGCCGATCCGGCGGATGTGCAGGCGCAACTGAACCTGCTGCAGCAAAACCTGGAACAGCTCAAATCGGCGGTACTGCTGCTGAGCGCCCCACAGGGCATTGCATTGACCAGCGGCCAGCATCTGCAACTAGCCGCTGAGCACAACCTGATGCTCAACGCCGGCGGGCAAGCCGATATCAGCGTGGTCAAGCGCCTGTTCATGGGCGTGGGGCAGGGGCTGAGCGTGTTTGTGCGCAAGCTGGGCATCAAGCTGATCGCCAACCAGGGCGCGGTAAGCATCCAGGCGCAGAACGACAAGCTGGAAGCCAACGCAAGGCAAGGATTGGAGATCACCAGTACCGAGGATGAAATCCGCATCGTCGCGAAAAAGAAAATCACCCTCAATGCCGGCGGCAGCTATATCAGTCTCGACCAGAACGCCATCGAGTCGGGTACAGAAGGGGACTACCTGATCAAGTCCGCGAGCGTTGACCGCCCCGGTCCCGCCAGTATGAAGGCTACTCATCCGGACTATCCGAAGCAGTTGGCCAAGCAAGCCTTGCGACTCAATGTTCCGCAAGCGCCGAATGCCTCAAGCCACGGCTGGGCGGGCATGCCGTACAAGCTCTATGCCGATGGCGCTTTGCTCCAGCAAGGAGTCATGGATACGTCCGGGCAGTTGCTGATTGATCATCAAGTGGTGACGCAGGGTTACCGGCTGACGATGGCCAACGGTGTGAACTTCAACATTCCCGTGCCCACTGAGTACCGCAATGCTGAACAGGCCTTGCTCGCCAATCGCGGCATTCACAACCACCCCTCCCAGACCGATACCGAAGTGAGTATGCCCTCAGCGCATACGGATCATCGCGCAGTGTATGCCGCGATGCTGGATGGGCTCAGTGACACGCAAAGGAACAGCCAATGACCCAAGATATCGTTGTGCCAGTTGCCCTGCAGCATACACAAGAGGCCTCCTGTACCTCGCCGTGGTTTGTCTGCGACACCGAATACCACCCTGTGGCCGCGACGTATCACCCTTTGGTGAACGGTGAAGAAGCCTTTAGGGCTGTGCATTTGGCCATAGCCCAGGCTAAGAAGTCCGTCGATATCATCTGCTGGGGGTTCCAGCCATCGATGTACTTTATTCGCGACGGCATAGCGCCCAGCATTGGTACGTTGCTCAAGACAATCGCCCGTGAAAAAGGTGTTCGTGTGCGCGTGCTGGGTTGGGAAATGCCGCTCAATTCTGCGGGCATGGCGGGTGAGGGCAATCTACCGGGCAAGGGGTTTATCCGAATCAGAGATCGCAAGTTGCAAAGCTCCACCAGGGCGCAATATCGCGAAGACCTCCAGTGGTTTGCCGACTGCGCGGTTGCTGACCGCAAGGCCGCTCAGCGAGGCATGGGCTCACTCCCCGTGTTTGTCAGCCGAGGGTTCAGCATGCGAGAAAGAGCTGAAATCGCCCGGCAGGTGAAGAGCGGCAGCCTTGATCCGGAAGTCAGTGCAAAAACACGAATCTTTTTGAAGTGGGCTGCTACTCATCACCAAAAGAGCGTGCTGGTCGACTACGAGCTGGCGGACCGCGCCGTGGGCTTTGTCATGGGCCACAATATGCTGGACGAATACTGGGACACCGATGCGCATTCCGCCTTGTTCCGGGAAAAACACACCAAGCCCGCCCCCAATCTCGGCCCTCGTGGTGTCCTGCCACGGCAGGATATTTCCAGCCGAGTCACCGGGCCAATCCTGGAACACCTGCACCACAACTTCGCGAGCGCCTGGCGCAAGGAAACCGGCGAGGACCTGTTGCAGAGCCGACAGGCCAAGCAGGTAGCCCCACAACTGGCGTTCGACAGCGGTACGCCCTTGGTCGCCCAGTTGCTACGCACCCAGGCGCAAGCAGGCAAGCGCGATATCGAAACGCTTCACCTGCAGGCGGTCAACAACGCGACCCAATTCATCTATATCGAAAACCAGTACTTCCGCTGGCCGCCCTTGGCTGAAGCCATCAAACAGGCTGCTCTCGTTCAGACGGCCGAAGGTCGCGACCCTGGCTTGCATGGCGCCTTGCATCTGTTTGTGATTACCAACGCCACCAACGACGGCATGGGGGCTGGCACCGTGAACACCCAGCGTATGCTCGAAAGCCTGGGGCGTGAAGACACCATCCCCGAAGTGACCAAGTTGCGGCGTATCAAGCAGGTAAAAAAAGACGCTCCGCCACGGCCCCGACCGGAGCCGCGTGACCATGTCGGGAAGCGGGAGCTTGACCAATGGCAAAGCGAGCTTGATGAGCAAATCAAGAAGATCACGGAACTCCCGATTAGCCCGACTCCGGTGGCCGGTCTGAAGGTGCATGTTTGCTCGCTGGTGGCACCTGACTCGCCAGCCGGTAAGGACTGGGTGCCGGTGTACATCCACTCCAAGCTGATGATCATCAACGACGTATTCACCACCCATGGCTCGGCCAATATCAACACCCGCAGCATGCAGGTGGACAGTGAGCTGAATATTGCCCATGAGTGGATGAGTGTGACGCAGGCGTTGCGGAGGCGGTTGTGGGATCTGCATACGGATAAAAGAGGCGCACAGGATGACCCGGAGGAGGCGTTCGATGCCTGGCAGGACATCATGAATAGAAACAAGAAACGCCAAAAATCGAAGAAGGCACCTTACGCTTCTCTCGTTGAATTTTATTACGGTGAAGCCACCCTCAAGGATCTCGATTGATGCGGCGAATCCTCTTGTTGTCAACGCTGCTGCTCGCGGCCTGTGAAACCAGTGGTGCCTCCACTTTTTTGAACAAGGACCCTAGTGTGAATCCGCTTAATGAGATTAAGGCCAACCTAGCTTTCAACTGCATTCATGAAAATATTCCCGCGCCGCCTTCTGAGGCTGATGTGCTGTTCCAGTACGCTCGCTGGTTACAAAAAAACAACCAGTTGAAGCAGGATAAAACTGTCAATGCCGAGATCGCACGCCTATATCGCATCGCTGCAGAGAATGGCCATTTCAAAGCCAATATCAATCTGCAGAATGGTTCCATGCGAGGTGATTTCACGCTCAGCGGCGAGGAGCATTTACGCCTGAGCCAGCAATTGATTGATGTGGATGTTGCGACGGGGTACTACTTTGTCGGTCTCTTCCTGAAAAATGGCTCAGTCGGACTTAACCAAGATGTAGCCATGTCATTGCGCTACTTCCGAAAAGCGGCTGACCAGGGCAATGCCCAAGCTCAGTACTATGTTGGCGAAAAACTCGAGCCTATCGATATTGCCCCAAAGATTGCGCTTCAGATGTATCGCTGCGCTGCCGAGCAGGGTGATGGAAAAGCAGCCGTTGCTCTGGCTGTTTATTTTCAAGATGAAGGGGAGTATCAGGACGCTTTAGAGTCATTCCAATTAGGGGTGGTTGCTGGCAACAGCAACTCAGCATCCCATCTTTCAAAGGGGTTCCGTGCACAACCCACAGATGAACTGTATTACCTCGGTCAACCGGAGGACCTTGAACGTGCTGAGCGTTACGAGAAAATCTGGCGTGTGCTTGCAAGATATTCCTACGCTGACCCAAAGGTCCCCGAGATCAACGACATCGTCCCCTTGCCCCCGGCCAAACTGCCGCCATGGGACGGCAAGCTGCAATGGCTGGAAGCCCGCCTGGCCAATGTAGCGCCACCAAAGCCAACCGAAGCACTGATCAACGAACTCGCCCGAGCCAAGCTGCTTGAACCGGTCACTGGCAAACCCATGCCGGGCTCACCCGCATTCATCAAGGCCAGCAGCCCCGCACCGACCTGCCAAAGCGGCCAGGCCTGCCCGCATACCGGCTACTGGCAAGCCTCACGCCTGACTGATGCATCGCAAGCCAGTTTGCAGGGCGGCACAATCCGCCATTTCGAAGAGGGCGAAATCCTGCCATTGCAAAGTGTCGAACGTCACCATCGCCGTTTCCTGCGCGCCGACATCACGACGGTCGAGGATGAAATTGTTGAGTGGAGGCTGCTCGGATGAAGTGTAGGTATCTGATTGTCGGCCTGTTGGGTGGGATGCTGTTGGGCTGCCAGGCTAATGCTGTGCGCCCGGAAGAATCGGCTTTGGTGCCACTCCCTGAGGTCAATGCCAAGCTGGCTTTTACCTGTGTGCATGAAACAATTCCCGCGTCATCCGCCGAGACCGACGAAGTGTTCCAGTACGCTCGTTGGCTGCAGAAAAATAACCAGCTCAAACAGGACAAAACCGTCGATGCGGAGATTGAGCGGTTGTATCGCATCGCTGCTGAGAACGGTCATCACAAGGCCAATATCAACCTGCAGAATGGTGCCTTGCGTGGCCACTTCAAACTGCGGGGAGAGGAGCATCTACGACTAAGTCAGGAACTGATCGATGCCGGAGTCGCCACGGGTTACTACTTCGTCGGCATCTACCTTAAGCAGGGCTCAGCGGGATTGCAGAAGGATCCGGAGATGGCGTTACGCTACTTCCGCAAGGCGGCCGATGAGGGTAATGCTAATGCTCAAGCCTATATTGGCGACAAGTTAGCGCCAATTGATATAGCGCCGAATATCGCACGGCAGATGCGTCAATGCGCTGCTTCGCAAGGGCAGAGTGAGGCTGCCGTCATGCTCTCCATGTATCTTCGGGATGACAAGAAATATAGTGAGGCTGTTGAGGTGTTGCAGATGGCCGTAGCTTCGGGCGATGAAAATGCTGCTGGGCGTCTATCAGATTCTTTCCGTGGCCCTAGTCCGGACAATCAAGTTGACTACTTGGAGCTAGAGCCTGATTTGGTGCGCGCCGACCGCTACAAACAAATATGGCGGATTCTTGCGAACTATTCCTACGCCGATCCCAAAGTCCCCGAGATCAACGAAATCCTCCCCTTGCCCCCAGCCAAATTGCCACCATGGGACGGCAAGCTGCAATGGCTGGAAGCACGCCTCGCCAATGTAGCGCCGCCAAAACCAACCGAAGCATTGATCAACAAACTGGCCCAAGCCAAGCTGCTTGAACCGGCCACCGGCAAACCCATGCCGGGCTCACCCGCATTCATCAAGGCCAGTAGCCCCGCACCGACCTGCCAAAGCGGCCAGGCCTGCCCGCATACGGGCTACTGGCAAGCCTCACGCCTCACCGACGTATCGCAAGCCAGCTTGCAGGACGGCACAATCCGCCATTTTGAAGAGGGCGAAATCCTACCGATGCAAAGCGTCGAGCGTCACCATCGCCGCTTCCTGCGCGCCGACATCACGACGGTCGAGGATGAAATTGTTGAGTGGAGGCTGCTCGGATGACGTGTAGGTATCTGATTGTCGGATTGCCCCTCGATTGGTCGGCGCTCCTGATAGGCACGGAAAATGGAAGGCCTGAATGAGCCTGCGCACTTTGATCGCCCGCTGCCTCGGCGAGCGCGACGCATTGTCCGTCGCCCGCGAACAGGTCGCCCAATGGCAACCCTGGCTACAACCCATCAGCACCGACTCCCCCGTCGGCGAAGACCCCGGCTACGACGATGACTTCCAGCGCATGCGCGAAGAGGTCAACAAGCTCTCCGGCGCCGATGCCGAGCAGGTGGCCCAACTGGCGGAAAAGCTGCTGATCCACAGCTGCAAGGACCTGCGTGTCGCCACCTATTACCTGTGGGCACGCTTACACAAGGACGGTGAAGTCGGCCTGGCCGATGGCCTCAGCCTGCTGGCCGCGCTGGTGGAACGCTTTGCCGACGCGGTGCTGCCCATCCGCCCCAACAGCCGCAAGATGGCCCTGGAATGGTTGGCCGGCGGCAAGGTGCTGGACACGCTGTCGCTGTACCCGGAAGTGGTCAAGGCCGAGGCCGAGCGCACTGCCGCAGCACTCGCCTGGCTGGAGCGCGGGCTGGGTGCGTGGCCGCAGGAGCAGCGTCCAAATTTGGAACCCCTGTATGCCGCCCTGTCCGCGAGATTGGCGCAGTCCGGGGGCATGGACGCCTTGGTGCCGCAAAATACTGCCAGCCATGAAGCGACGGCACAGGCGCCAGCGCCGCAGATCAAGTCCGGGCGTGATCTATTGGACAGCGGCCGGGCCTTGGCGGGGTACCTGCGTGACCAACCTTTGGGCTGGCTGGCGGCCCACCGCCTGATGAAGAGCTTGCGTTGGGACACGGTGCACCAGGCCCCACCGCAAGATACGAACAACAACACGCGCCTGACACCACCGCGCAGTGACTACCGGGCTCAGCTCAAACGTTTGTATCTGCAACAGAATTGGTCGGAATTGATCGAGCAGGTCGAGCGGATTTATGCCGAGGGGGTGAACCATTTCTGGCTGGACTTGCAGTGGTACCTGTATCAGGCCCTGAGCAAGCAGCCCGCGCCGCAGGATCGCTGGGCCGATATCGCCAAGCGTGACCTGGGCATGTTCCTTGAGCGCCTGCCGGGCCTGGAAGTGCTGTGCTGGAGCGACGGTAGCCCCTTCGCTGATGAGACCACCCGCGAGTGGATTGCCCAGCACGTCAGCGGCAACCAGCCCCAGCAATGGTTACCCGTACCCTCGGCGGCACCGGCCACTGGCGATACCGACATCCTGTCCCTGGAAGGCGAGGCCGTGGCCCAGGCTGACAGCGACGGCGTGGATCAGGCACTGGCCTGGCTGGCCGCACGTCCCGGTATCCACACCGGGCGCCAACGCTGGTTGCTGCGCCTGTTGATGGCGCGGGTGGCCGAGCAGTACAGCAAGAGCGACCTGGCCATCCATCTGTTGGCGGAGCTGGACGCCACGGCGCAACGCCAGGCCTTGGCCGAGTGGGAGCCCGAGCTGAATTTCGAGGTCAAGGCACGCCTGCTCAAGCTGCTGCGGGTCAAAGCCCAGCGCAATGACGCCGACAAACCCACCCTGGCGCGGCGCATGGAAACCTTGCTGGCGGCGCTGGTAGCCATTGATCCGGTACGCGCCGCAGTGCTTTGCGGCTAACCCTCCTACATCAGGATTCTTTCTGTGAGCATGGACAATCTAACACTGCGCTATTTCGATGCCGAAATGCGCTACCTGCGTGAGGCCGGCAAGGAGTTCGCGGACGCGTTCCCGGATCGGGCCGCGCAGCTCAACTTGGACAAACCGGGCGCACAGGATCCCTATGTGGAGCGCCTGTTCGAGGGCTTCGCCTTCCTGATGGGCCGCCTGCGGGAAAAGCTCGACGATGACCTGCCGGAGTTGACCGAGGGGCTGGTCAGCCTGTTGTGGCCGCATTACCTGCGCACCATTCCATCCCTGTCGGTGGTCGAATTGGCACCTGAACTGGCGCAGATGAAGCGCAGCGAGTTGATCGCCCAGGGCTTTGAGGTGCTGTCGCAACCCATCGGCCCGCAACGCACCCGTTGCCGTTACACCACCACCCAAGACGTGACCCTGCGGCCGCTGGCGTTGGAATCGGTGGGGCGCGGTCATGAAATGGATGGTCGCTCAGTGTTGCGCCTGCGCTTTGCCTGTGGGGCGTTGACGGACTGGAGCCTGATCGATCTCAGCCGTTTGCCGCTTTACCTGAATGCCGATGCGCCGCTGGCCAGTGCGTTGCATCAGGCGCTGACCCTGAATGCGCAAGCGATGTATGTGCGCTGGCCCGGCCAAACCGAACGCCAGCCACTGACCGCGCATTTTGTGCCCAAGGGATTTGCCGATGAAGACCGGCTTTGGCCCAAGGGTGACAGCGCCTTCAGCGGTTACCAGCTGTTGTTGGAGTATTTCAGCTTCCGTGAAAAATTCATGTTCGTGACCTTGTGTGGCTTGGAGCAGTTGAAGATTGCACCCGGTACCGCCTGGTTCGAGCTTGAAGTGGTGTTGCGTGAACCTTGGCCGGCCAACTTCGATTTGAACAGCGAACACATCCGCCTGCACGCGGTACCGGTGATTAATTTGTTTGCGCTGGAGGCCGACCCGCTGACCTTGGCGCCCTTGCAAACCGACTATCTCCTGCGTCCCATGCGCTTGCAGGACGGCCATACGGAGATCTATTCGGTGGACCGGGTCACCGCGTCGAGGAACGCCGAACGCCAGGACTACGTGCCGTTCACCAGCTTTCGCCACAAGGGCGGCATGCTGCGCGACGAGGCCCCGGAACGCTACTTTCATACACGCCTGAAGCGCGCAGCGAATGGCCTGCATGACACCTGGCTGATTCTGGGCGGCGAGGGCTTCGACAAGGACCGCCTGCGCGAGCGTGAAAGCTTGTCCTTGCGCTTGACCGGCACCCACGGCCAGTTGCCGCGCAAGGCGCTGCAAAGCACTTTGCTCGATACGGTGGTGCAGTCCACCCAGTCCGGTTTGCGCGTGCGCAACCTGTGTGCGCCGAGCTTGCCGTGCTACCCGCCGAACCGCGACCGCTTTCACTGGCGGGTGCTCAGTCACCTGGGCTCGAACTTCCTGCCGATGCTCGACAACGCCGAGGTGCTGCGCGGCACCTTGGCGCTATACGACTGGACCGGCAGCGAACTGAATCGCCGTCGTCTGGCGGCGATTGTCGAGGTCAAACATCATTTGGTGCAGCGTTTCGAGAAAGGCTTTCTGCTGCGCGGGGTGGATATCGAAATCACCCTGGATGCCAATGGCTTCTCAGGGGAGGGCGACATCAGCCTGTTCGGCGAGATGCTCAATCGCTTCTTCGCCTTGTATGCCGACATTCATTTGTACACCCAGCTCACGCTGATCCTGCAACCTACTGGAAAGTGCCTGCGATGGAACGAGAACCACAGTCAGCGAATTCCCGGCTGAAAGCCGGCGGTCTGCTCGATGCCCTGCAGGACCAGGTGGCCGAGGCCAACCTGTACCGTTTTTGCCAGTTGCTGGAACAGGCTTTGCCCGGTCATCCGCCCCTGGGTAGTACCGCGCACCCGGCCGATGACGCTGTGCGCTTTCGGCCCGATCCGGGCATGGGCTTTCCGGCCAGCGAGTTGAAGGCGATTGAAACCGATGATGCTCATCCGGAACGGCCGGCGACGATACGCACGCGTTTGCTCGGGTTGTATGGGGTCGACTCGCCGATGCCGACGGTGTTTCTGGATGACATCGCGCAGCGCCGGGAAGGGCATGAAGCGTTGGAAGCCTTCCTGGATATTTTCAACCACCGGATCTTCACCCAGTTCTACCGGATCTGGCGCAAGTACTCCTACCCGGCGACGTTCGAAGCAGGCGGCATCGATGCCACTTCGCAATGCCTGTTGGGCCTGATCGGCTTAGGGATTCCCGGCACCGCCCAGCAGATCGCCACGCCGGTCTCGCGCTTTCTGGCCCTGCTCAGTGTGATGCGCCTGCCCACGCGCAATGCTGAGGGCATCACCGCGCTGGTCAAGTTGCTGGCCCCCAACACCCAGGCACAGGTGACCCCGCATTGGCCGCTGAAAATTGCGCTGGGACAGCCGGCCAGCCTTTCCCGCCAACGTCCAGTGAGCTTGTCCCAGGGGACGCCATTGGGCAGCGCCGGCTTTGATGCCAACAGCCAACTGCGCCTGACGCTGCATACAGAAGATACGCAGGAAGCCGAGGGCTGGTTACCGGGTGGGCAACTGCATAGCGACCTGCTGGTGCTACTACGGGTGTACCTGGGGTGGCGCTGCACGGCCAAATTGCAGTTGTCACTTCCGGTGCACAGCCTGCCGCTGCCGATGCTGGGGCACGCTCCCATTCGGCTCGGCATGACCGGTGTGCTGGGCTTGGGCAGCGATGCCTGGCAGGCGGCAGAGCACGACACGCTCACGATCAACCTGGGCCGCTACCAAGGCCTTTCGATTAATCCCCACAACAGGGAAACACAGCATGTTGCGTACCCTTTTTAGTCTGGTGATGTTCGCGGCGCTCGGCGGGTGTGGTCTGGCCCAGACCGTCGCGGATGGCACGGCCTCCACCGCCAAGGCGATCTTCTACAAGCAGGTGAAAACCCTGCATCTGGATTTCAGTGCACGCACGGCACTCAACACCGCCGCCACGGACATGAGCGCCTTGTCGGTGCCGACCTTGGTGCGGGTGTACCAACTGCGCGACAGCAAAGCGGTAGAGCAGGCGACCTATGACGGGCTGCTGGGCGATGACAATCAACTGCTGGCAAGCGCGTTATTGGACAAACGCTCGGTGGTGGTGAAACCCGAAGAGGGCGCACAGTTGAACGTACCGATGGATAAGGACGCGCAGTTCGTCACGGTGGTGGCGTTGTTTCGCAGCCCCGATACCCAATTGAACACCTGGCGCCTGACGTTGACCCGCGATGATCTGGACCCGGATCGGGCGCGGGTCATCGAGCTGGGGGATAACCGCTTGACTCTGCGGCCCTTGGCCAAGGACTGAACCATGACCGAGTACAACCCCTCGCTGTACGAAATGCTGCTGCAAAATTTCGACGGTGAGTTGGACTTGCATCGCGTCAGCGAGGAGGACCAGCACGCCCTGTCGGTGCTGGACAACCTGCAGCGCATCCTCAACAGCCGCGCCGGTGCGCTCAGCCATCTGCCCGATTACGGGCTACCGGACATGGGCCTGATCCTGCAGGGGGTGCCTGCCACAGCCCATGGCTTGATCGGCACCATGACCGCCACCTTGCTCAAGTACGAACCGCGTCTGGCGGCGGTCGCCATCGAACTGCAGCCCCAGACGCTGCCGGGGCACCTGGAGTATGCGTTGGATGCGCAACTCAAAGATGGGCAGCACGTGAGCTTTGGCACCACGCTGGCGCCCGAAGGCAAAGTGCTGGTACGCCACTTGAAGCGACAGCATTACCTGACCAAGCCTTGAACCTATAACGGAAGGGAAGCCCGATGACGGCGTTGTTTGAGATGCGTATTCGAGTCGGCGGTGATCCGCGCGGCTTCAGTGAATTTACGGTATTGCGTGAGGAATTGGCCAAGCTCAGCCATCCTGCCTGCCCGGATGTGGACTGGGCCAAGGTGGAGCAAAGCTGCCTGACGCTGTTCCAACACAATGGCGCCGATCTTCAAACCGCCTGTTTTTACACCTTGGCACGCGGTCAGCGTTATGGGCTGGAGGGCATCACCCAAGGCGTGGTGTTGCTGGAAGCCCTGAGCCGCGAGTGGGCACGCCTGTGGCCGCCGATGGCGTCGGTGCGCCTGGATCTGCTGGGGTGGTTGTTCGATCAACTGCAACCGCTGATGCGCAGCATGGCGATGACTGCCCACAGTGTCCCGGCGCTCTCTCAACTGGACACCGAGCTGGCACGTTTGCATGCGCGTTTACTTCCTCAGGGCGCTAATCCTCTGCTGATGTTGCAGGCTCTGCGCCACCAGGTGGGCAGCCTGATCCAACGCCTTGAACAGAGCTACGCATCGAGTGAAAGGGTGCTGGCACCTGTCAGGGTGATGACGCCCACATTGGTGACACCTGTGGTGATCCTGCCGCCCCCTGACGTGGAGCCACGCAGGCGGCGTCTGGCCTTGTGGCTGTTTGCCGGGATGCTGATTATCGCCTTGCTCGCAGGACTCGGTTGGCGGACATGGCTGACAAATCAAGCCCCTCCACCCCTCATGCCCGAACCCGTGCGATTGGATAGCCTGTCGCTGTTCGATGCCGGCAGCGCAATCCTCAAACCAGGCTCGACCAAAGTACTGATCAATGCCCTGGTCGGTATCAAAGCCCAACCGGGCTGGCTGATCGTGATCGCCGGGCACACCGATGCGACCGGAGCTACAGAGCAAAACCTGGCCCTGTCCCACGCCCGCGCCTCAGCTGTGCGCGACTGGATGCAGCAGATGGGCGACATCGCCGACAGTTGTTTTGCGGTGCAGGGCTTGGCGGCCAATCAGCCCATCGCCAGCAATGGGACCGAGGCTGGGCGTACCGCTAATCGGCGTGTGGATATTCAGTTGGTGCCGCAGGTAGGTGCCTGTGAGCAGACCGCCTTGGCGGGGGAGAATGGTCAATCATAAAGGGCCGGCGCAAGTGTTCACCTGCAAGGCGAGTTCCGTTCCTTTCACGGTGCAATAGGTCTTGGCTATAGCCTGACTGTGGCAGGGGCACGTTGTCCTGACTTACCCCTTGCACGGGCATCGCCAGTTGCGGATGGAGTCGTCTTGCTGGTCAATTGCGACTGAGGCACCAGCAGTGCATTGAGCAAGCAGCGCACTGCCTCGCGATCATCGTCCGGCAGCGCGCGATAGTACTGCAGCACCCTTACCTCGTCGCGGGTCAGTTGCAGAGCACCTCGGGTGCTGCTGCAGGGAGTGGGGTTGACGGGGGGATGAATCATGATCGACATGGTGGGGTTCCTTTTGAGCTTCAATGGTGAGGCCGGTGCGTACCTGTGCTGTGCGCAGGTCTTGGCCGAGCGCGCCGGTAGTGGCCACTAGATAACGCATTTGACCGACCGTCGCCCGGCCTTTCTCGCCATCCGCGTGTTTTTCAGAAGCCGCTGTCGGCGATGCCGTACGGGCATCTCGGACATGGCTGACAACTGGAACAGAAGTGGCTTCGGTGGTGTAGGGCCGCTCAGTAGCGACAGGAGCCATGTGTTGTGGCACGCTCCGCGTGTGCATTGGCGTCAGACCGTGGCGATAGGCAATCAGTGAACCTGGACGGTTCGCGGGCGAGTTCGCTTGCAGAACCTTATTGGCGCTCTGAAGCAGCGCATGGAACAATGGGATTTAAGGAATAGACGCTTCGGCGTCTTTTTTTGTTTGCGCGTACAACCGCTGGAGTCCAGGTGATCCGGTGCAAACAAGTCTAGAGATAAAGTGATCGCGCGCGCATCGCCCCAGTCGCCGCAAATGTGCCGACGTACTAGGGCAGCGGGTCGAGCAAATCCAGTCGGATCAGGGCTTCCACACAGCGGGAGAAGGTCAGGCCGCCGAAGGGAAATCGGGGCTGGAGGGTGACGAAGGCGGGCATGGGGAGATGCAGATCCTCCACGGCGATGGGGCTTGGTACTCTAGCAAGGCAGAACGTTTCGACGGCAAGGTCTCGGTCACAATCACGCGCGTAATGGCGTTGCCTATGAGGGCGGCAGGCATGCTCCGGTTGGGTAGGGAAATCCATCGCGAGGGTGTTGGCGACAGGCTGCCGGCTAGATGTCTAACCTGCAGGTACTTCATCGTTCGCTGACCCATGCCGGTGTCACTTTTTATGGGTGAGGGTGTTCACCTCGCTGGTTTCCCTGACCGCAAACATCAGGCAGCGCACTGCTTCACGATCTTGTTCCGACAAGCAACGGTAGTAGTGGACCAGGCGCTCTTCTTCTCGATTGAGTTGTCGGGGCCGCAGGGCTGTACCGATGGCGGTACGTAATGAGGGGAAAAGTGAGGTATTTAGCATGATCCAAGTTCTTCATGAGATGAATGGAAACGTGGGCTTCTTGCCCAGAACAACTGAATACATAACGTTTATTGTAGAAAAGGGCTCGTCATTTTTCGTGACTGTTGGGTATTTCAGAGGGGGCCGTCGGAAGTGTTTGGAGAAGGTGTAGGAGCGATCTTTCAAGGCCGGCTGGATAGAAGTGTGATTGTGCAGGGCGCCTTGGGTGCGCGGCACTTCCTCGTGCAGCGCGTCGCGCTCGAAACCGCAGATCACCCGGCCATTGAGGTTGAGCTGGTGCAGGTGGCCGCTGCCGTAGTACAGGGTACGTGCGCCGATTGTCATCCCTGATCGCCCCGTGTGCTGCCGCGTGATCCCTGCCTTCTGAGGGAAGCACTGAGCAGGCAATGATCGCGGGGCGCCATGGATTTCCTACAGCCTGATCCGGGGCGTACGCTTGGCCTTGGCAGGGCGGCCGCCGCACTTTTTCATCCCAAGCGACTTTTTCAGAATCCGCTGTCGGTGACCCCGCACAGCCCTCTCGGACCTGACTGAAACCCGCCGCAGACAGGGCTGACGAGAGGAATTGCCAGCGGCCGCGAAGCGGTACAAAATTAGCCCATCGAGACGCCGTTTTTTTAACGAAAAAAGAAGACGTTTCAAGGAGATAAAGTGGGTTTGATCGTCTCGTTTTCCGCTCCAAACACAAAGAAAAAGCCACTCTAACGAGTGGCTTTTTTTCGCCTTCGATTTACTGAATAGATGCTTCGGCATCTTGTTCCGCTTATGCGCAAAGTAGGCGCAGTGCGCGCAGATTCGGAACCTCATCAATTTTGAACTAATCATAATGCCCATCCCCCTAACGCTGTGCAGATTGCCCTGGCTCAGGTCGACCTGAGTTATCTACCTATTACGCGCTAAGGTGTGGTGAATTATGAAGAGTGAACAAGTCGAAGGTGTTGCAGAAAAACTTGCCGGCAAAGCCCAGGGCGCCGTTGGGAAATTGTTCGGTGATTCGAGGCTGGAAGCTGAAGGTGCGGGTCGGCAGGTTGCTGGTCAGCTCACCCAGAGTTACGGCGACGCACTGGACAGCGTGTCTACGTTCGTAAAAGAGAAACCCGTTGCTGCGCTTGCAATCGGTGCAGTCGCGCTGCTGGTGCTGGACCGTCTCCTGCGCCGCTGAGTCATACGCCGCGATGCTGTCGCGGCTCCTTTCATCGGTTGAGCGCTTGTTCCAGGTGCTCAACGAACACGCGCACTCTGCGCGGAACATGCTGACGTGTCGGAAGCACCGCAGTGATGGAAAGTTGCTCGGGTACCGCATCCGCCAATGTGACAAGGGCCAGGGAGCCTTCGGCAAGTTCGTTTCTGATGTCCCAGTATGTCAACATCGCCAGGCCCAAGTTCTGCTTGCTCGCCGTGCGCACCGCCTCGACGCTGTTGGCTGAGAAACTGCCGTGAGCGCGATGAGTGACAGCGTCACCGTTTTTGGTGAACGGCCAGTAGGGCATGCCGTGCAACGCGATGCACTGATGATGGTTGAGGTCATCCAGCACTGCCGGTGTGCCCCATTGCGCCAGGTAAGTCGGGCTTGCGCAGACGACGCGCGGGTTGGGTGCCAGGTGGGTCGCCACCAATGTTGAGTCGCGCAACGTGGCGATGCGGATGGCCACATCAATGCCGAGCCCGGCGATGTCGATGATGCTGTCCGATAATGTCAGGTCGACCTTGAGGGTTGGGTTGTCAGCCAGCAGCGCTGGCAGCAGCGGCATGATAACGGTTTGGCCAAAGACGCTGGGCGCGGTGACCCTCAATGTGCCGCTGGCACTGCCTGTGCTGGATTTCAACGTGGCACGTGCCGCTTCGTTCGCCTCGAGCATGGTCTTTGCGTAAGGCAGGTACATTTCGCCTTCCGGCGTGAGTGCGACGGAGCGCGTAGTGCGGTGTACCAGGCGCACACCCAGGTCTTTTTCCAGGGCCGCCAGGCGTCGTGAGACGGTCATCGCCGACACCCCAAGCCGTCGCGCGGCCTCGGACAAGCTGCCGCTGATGGCGACGTTGGCGAACACCTCTATCTCGGGAATTTGCATGGTTATAACCGTTTCCGTTAAGGCGCCTTATTGCACGTGTGCGCTTCTAATGGACTATTGCCGCGCTTATCGTCATGGCTGGCGAATAAGTGAGGGAAAATCATGACAGCACTAAACCTGCGCAGTGTAACTCCATTCGATATGGGCGCTCTTAAACTGAAAAATCGCATGGCGCTTGCACCCATGACACGCGTCAGTGCGAGTGAGAGCGGCAATGCCACGCCTGCAATGGCGCGATATTACGAACGTTTTGCCCGTGGCGGTTTTGGCTTGATCATCACGGAAGGGATCTACACCGATCGGCAGTATGCCCAGGGCTACCTGAATCAGCCCGGTATCACCGACAACGAACAGGCGTTGGCCTGGGGCGCAGTGGTCGAGGCGATTCATCGCCATGAAAGCGCTGCCATCGCACAGATCATGCATGCCGGCGCATTGAGCCAGGCCAACCGTTTTGTCGAGCAGTCTGCCGGGCCTTCGGCCATTCGCCCGAAAGGTGAGCAGATGAAGTTCTATCACGGCGAGGGTGCTTATAGGGTCCCGCAGGCGATGAGCGATGAAAACATTGCGGATGCCATTGAAGGGTTCGCCCAGGCGGCTAAACGAGCTGTTGAGATCGCGGGGTTCGACGGTATCGAGATCCATGGCGCCAATGGCTATTTGCTGGATCAATTCATGACCGACGACTCCAATCAACGCGAAGATCGATGGGGCGGTAATGTTCGCCAGCGCTTGAACCTGACGCTTGAGGTCATCGCCGCAGTGAAAGGGGTGGTGGGGGCAATCGCCGGTGGGTGTGCGTATATCCCAGGGTAAGGTCAATGATTTTCAGCACAAATGGGCGGGTGGCAAGCGCGATGCGCAGGTGATCTTCGGCAGCCTGGCTGACGCGGGTGTCGACTTCATCCATGTGACGGAGCATCGAGCCTGGCAGCCGGCCTTCCCCGGTAACGAGGCAAGCCTGGTAACGCTGGCTCGCCGTTATGCGCCCGGTGTCGCGTTGATCGCCAATGGCGGCGTGCAGGACTCGCCCAGCGTTGAACAAACCCTGCAGGCGGGCGCAGATATTATCGCCGTTGGCAAAGCTGCCTTGGCCAATCCTGACCTGCTGCAACGGTTGCTCGATGGCCGTGCGCTCGACCCCTTCGACCCATCGCTGCTGGCGCCGCTTGCCCATATCAAGGGTCGCGAGTTGAATTAAACGCCGACCTCAGCCGTCCGGTTCGACGCTTTCTGGCTGTGCAGATCCCAACCGACGTTGACGTGAAGGTCGTGGTTGAAGGGCTGGCGCGGCGGTGCGCGATGGCAGGCTGGGAGCAGTCAACAGAACGCTTCTATTAACAAAATAAAATTGTGCTTGTGAAAAATTTATATTGATTTTTTTTAAGGTGGTGCGGCTTTAGCATAAATCCACCTTCAAAAAAGTCGTCGGGCAGCGACCACGCTGTCCGGCACCACAAACCAATAAAAAATTGTTATCGGAGTTCTGATGAGTCTTTCTCCTTTCCACCTCGCAATCCCTGTGTATGACCTGGCCGCCACACGTCACTTCTACGGTGAGGTGTTCGGTCTTTGCGAAGGTCGTTCCAGCAACCAGTGGGTCGACTTCGATTTTTACGGCCATCAGTTGGTCATCCACGAGCATCCCAAGACTGCTTCGCAGGAAAGCGTGCACAGCAATCCGGTAGACGGCCACGACGTACCGGTTCCGCACTTCGGCATCATCCTGGAGTGGGCGCAGTGGGAAGCCCTGGCCGAGCGTTTGAAAGCGCGCGCGACCAAGTTTGTGATCGAACCCTACATTCGCTTCCAGGGCCAGGTCGGCGAGCAGGCCACGATGTTCCTGTTCGACCCGTGCGGCAATGCACTGGAGTTCAAGGCGTTCAAGGATATGAGCCAGCTCTTCGCTAAATAATAAAAACTGGCGCGCGCAATAGAGTGCGCCGGGCAAACATAAATGAGCTGGAAGCTCATGACTCTAGCTACTGCTTAAAGCAGTCCTTTCATTCCAACAAAAAGGCTAGACATGAAACGTATCCCCTTAGTTTGGCAAATCGTTGCCGGGCTGTTGCTTGGCGTCCTCGTGGGTTGGTATTTCAATACCCACCCGGAAAATCAAGTGTGGGTCAGCACCGAAATTCTTAAACCACTCGGTGATATCTTCATCAAGATGATGAAGATGGTCGTCGTGCCGATTGTTTTCTGCTGCATGATCCTCGGCATTGCCGGGGGCGGAGATAACAAATCGTTTGGGCGCATGGGCGCAAAGTCGTTGATCTACTTCTTTGCAATCACCAGTCTCGCCATCGTGCTTGGCTTGTGCTTCGCCAACCTGTTCGAGCCGGGTAAAGGCACCGAAATCACGGGGATCGCCCATAACGCGGCTGCCGTGCACATGGAACCGTCGAAAGGCGCGCTGATCATCCTGCAAAACATCGTGCCCGATAACGTGATTGTCGCGATGTCGGAAGCCAAGTTGCTGTCGGTGCTGTTCTTTGCCGTGTTGCTGGGTATGGCGTTGAATACCTTGCCTAAAGCGAAGAGCGCACCGGTCATTGCGGTGGTGCAGGGCTTCTCCGATGCCATGTTCAAAGTCGTGTCGTTTGTCATGGCCTACGCACCGATCGGTGTATTCGGCATGATCGGCGCTACGGTGGCGACTTTCGGGTTCGCCTCGTTGCTGCCGTTGCTCAAGTTGATCGGGGTGGTGTACCTGGCGCTGATCACCTTTGCGCTGGTGATGCTCGGCGGCATTTGCTACCTGATCGGCGAAAACGTTCTCAAGTTGATCAAGTACTTCCGTGACGAGCTGATTCTGGCTTTCTCCAGCGCAGCCTCTGCGGCGGTCATGCCGCAGTTGATGACCAAGCTGGAAGCCTACGGCGTGCCTCGGCGCATCGTCAGCTTCGTGGTGCCGGTGGGGTATGCGTTTAACCTGGACGGTGCTTCGATCTTCCTTGGTGTGGCGACAATCTTCATTGCCCAACTCTATGGCATTGATCTGTCGTTGACTCAGCAGATTTTGCTGGTGGTGACAATGGTGCTGACGTCGAAGGGCGCCGCGGGTGTGCCTGGGTTTGCCATCATCATTCTGTCGGCCACCCTGGCATCTGCCGGGCTGCCGCTGGAAGGCGTTGCGTTGATCGCCGGGATTTTCCGGATCATCGACAGTGGCACCACCACCTTGAATGTGCTGGGTAATGCGATAGCCCCACTGGTCATCGCCAAGTGGGAGAAAACGCCCCTGGAGCGCAAACGCTCTATCGGGGTCGAACCTAACGCTTAATCAGTGACACACAAGAGCCTTCTACGTTAATCGCGTCGAGGGCTTTTTTTGGCTGGTAAATCAATAAAACAGTTGTTGCGTGTTGATTCTTTTCAGGCACTTGGGTGTGCGGTTCATATAGCGAATCACGCCCTGTCAGTTGCCACTGTGCTGCCATTATTTATAAAAAAAACAGGTGGTCTATGTACAAGAAATCGGTGTTTTACCGCACGCGTCGCTGCGTCGTGCTATGGATGATGTTGATACATCCATCTGGTGGCGGAGATCGAGAAGCGGGTGTTTGCTGATCGGGCGCAGTACCTGGGAGATCCGGATTTTTACGCCGTGCCGGTGCATGAGTTGATCGACGAACACTTACTTGGCAGGCCGTGCGTCGCAGGTCAATTTGTCGGTGCCTTCGGACACCGATAAGGTGGTCGCCGGCCTCAATATTGAATCACCGGAAAAACCCCAGACCACGCACTTTTCAATCGTCGACAGGTGGGGCAACGCGGTTTCCAACACCTACACGCTCAATGGCTTTTTCGGCTCTGGCGTCGTCGCGGAAAAAACCGGCATTTAGCTCAATGACGAGATGGATGACTTTTCGGCACTGGCGGGGGTGCCCAATCAGATGGGCGTCGTCGGTACCGACACCAATGCCATTGAACCTGGAAAGCGGCCATTGTCGTCAATGACACCGACAATTTTCCTGAAGGATGACAAGGTCGCCCTGGTCATTGGTACACCGGGTGGCTCACGGATTTTCACATCCATCTTCCAGGTTGTCAGTAACGTGTATGACTTCCACCTGGGGCTGAGATGCGGTGGGGGCGATGCGTTTTCGCCACCAGTTGCTACCTGCCAATACGATTTTCTGGGAGCCCTATGCGCCGATTTCCGGGCAACCGGCGGCGGACCTTGGCGTCGCTGGCTACTACTTGGCTAACCAGGGCTTCAACGGTGATATTCAGGCAGTTCGCGTTGAGCATGGCATGCCTGAGCCCGTGTCTGATCCCAGGGGCCGGGGCGTGACATCCATTGGCAAAAACCCTAAAGCCGGGCGAGCGATTCAAGTGGATTGGCATCGGCCTCGGCGCGCCTGAATGCCAGGATTGCATCTTCATGCACCGCTCCCCATTCACGCATCGCACTGATCAATGGAGCCAGGGTGTTGCCTAATTCTGTGAGCGAATATTCAACCTTGGGCGGCACCTCACGGTAGATTTCGCGATGGATAACCCGGTCAGTCTCCAGCTCTCTGAGTTGCAAGGTGAGCATACGCTGCGTCACATCGGGGATCAGCCGGCGCAATTCGTTGAAGCGCTTTGTTCCCGACATCAGATGGAACAGGATCAGCGATTTCCATTTCCCGCCGATCACATCGACGGTAAAGGAGACAGGGCAAGCGAATGCTTCAACTTCATTCTGTGGGATGCATTTTTTCACAGGAACTCCCCTTGGTATAAAAAATGTGCCTACCGCACAAAAATGTGCGTACTTACGCGTATGTTGTGCGTAGGCTAACATCATTCCGTATCGACCACTACGGAAATACTGAATATGAGCTTGTTGCTTTCCCCTCATGAAATAAAAGGCATGAAACTGAAAAACCGCGTGGTCATGTCGCCTATGTGCATGCACATGGCTGCGGATGATGGCTTTGTGACCGAGTGGCACCGAGTGCATTACGGCGCTCGCGCCCTGGGTCAGGCGGCACTGATTTTCCCCGAGACGCTGGCAGTGCACGCCGATGGTCGTATCGGAGCCGGCGACCTCGGTATCTGGAGTGATGCGCACGTCGTCGGCTTGAAGGCGCTGACCGAACTGCTTCACAGCTTTGGTGCCAAAGCCGGTGCTCAGATCGGCCATGCGGGGCGCAATGCTGACCTGCCCAACCTTATTCACATTGCGCCGTCGGCTATCCCGTTCACGGAATCCAGCCCTGTGCCTCGCGCGCTTGCGGCTGACGAAATTCCGGGTTTGGTGAAGCTCTATGGCGATGCCGCACGACGCGCCAGTGAAGCGGGCTTTGATGTGCTTGAGATCCATGCCGCGCATGGTTATTTGCTCAATGAGTTCCTCTCGCCACTCGCCAATACCCGCGACGACGAATATGGCGGCGATGCCAAGCGTCGCTATCGCTTCCTGCGCGAAGTGCTGGAGGAGGTCAAAACCCATTGGGGCGCTCGTCCTCTGTTTGTTCGTATCTCCAGCTCTGATTACGCCGAAGGCGGAAACACCCCCGAGTCATTCCTTGAATACGGTCGCTGGATGAAAGAGCAGGGCGTGGACCTGATCGACTGCAGCTCTGGCGGCATCAAGATGATCAAGGTTCAGACCTATCCAGGCTACCAAGTACCGGCCGCTGAGTTGCTGCGCAAGGAACTGCATATTGCGACGGGTGCGGTGGGTGTTATTCAGAGTGGTCGTCAGGCCGAAGAAATCCTGCAAAACGGCCGCGCTGACCTGGTGTTTGTCGGGCGGCAAATGTTGCGTGATCCATTCTGGGTGCGCACTGCAGCAGATGATTTGAAGGAAGTCATTGAGATTCCTGCTGCCTACACGCGTTACGGTTCTGTTTGGCTTGATACCAAAGCCTGAATGAGTCCGCGCCCCGAGCGGGCGGCGGGACGGTGCCAGTCCTCAATCCCATCCAATGATGCAGGAACAAAACCATGAGCAAACCTACTTACGTACACGAATACCAAGCCATCACCGAAGTGCTGAACAAGTACATCGAGGGCTGCAAGCAAGCCAAAAGCAGCATCATGAAGCCTGCGTTCAATGAGCAAGCGACCATGTTCAGCGTCGATGGCGACGGTAAGCTGGCCGGCGGCGCAATTCCAATCCTGTTCAAGGGGATTGATGAGGGCTTTCGCCCTTCTCCCGACGCACCGGCAGCCATCGTGCGCATTGAGATCGTCGGTACGGCGGCTAGCGCACGCATCGACGCCAATGACATGTCAGGTATTTCCTTCACGGACTTTTTCCATTTGTTGAAAGTTGAAGGCAAGTGGACGGTTGTCAGCAAGATCTTTCATACCCACGTCGCGCCTTGAACGGCTGTCGTCCTTGAGTCTTCTGTAGCTGATTGCTTTACGGCACTCAGCCATACAAATGGAAACGTCATGAAAACCCTTACCTCTGCTTTCGCTCTTACCGTCGTTACACTTGCGCCCGGTAGTGCCTGCGCCGCCTCGTACCCTGGAGTTGAGCACAATACGGCGAAACTCTTGCAATCCCTTGAAGGTGTCCCGACGCTCGACTCCATGACGCCGGTCGATGCTCGTGCCGCGCTGGCGGGTGCCCAGGCTGCTGCCCAAGTGGCCTTGCCAGCCGCTGAAGTCAGCGAGAAGACGATACGCGTCAACGGCAGCGATCTGAAGTTGACCATCGTGCGCCCGGTCGGTAGCCAACAGAAGACTCTGCCTGCGTTCATGTATTTCCATGGCGGCGGCTGGGTGTTGGGCGACTTCCCGACTCATGAACGGCTGGTGCGTGACCTGGTGGCAGGCTCGGGTGCGGTGGCGGTCTTCGTCAACTACAGCCTCTCGCCAGAGGCAGCCTATGGCGTGGCCACCGAACAAGCCTATGCCGCGACAAAATGGGTTGCCGAGCATGGCGAAGAGATCAAGGTAGACGGCACGCGCCTCGCCGTAGCGGGCAACAGCGCAGGTGGGAACATTGCCGCCGTGGTTGCCTTGATGGCCAGCGAGAAGGGTGGGCCCACACTGCGTTCGCAAGTGTTGCTGTGCCCGGTGACGGATGCCAACTTCGACACACCGTCGTACACGGAATTTGCCAGCGGCTATTACCTGACGAAGGACTTGATGGTGTGGTTTTGGGACAACTACACGCGCGACGCCGAGGCACGCAAGCAGATTTACGCTTCGCCGCTGCAGGCGAAGACCGAACAGTTGAAGGGCTTGCCACCGACGCTGATCCAGACTGCCGAATTCGATGTCCTGCGCGATGAAGCTGAAGCTTACGGCCGCAAGCTCGACGCTGCGGGAGTACCTGTGAAGACCGTTCGCTACAACGGCATGATTCACGACTTTGGGCTGTCGAACGCGTTCAGCCAGCTGCCGACGCCGCGCAGCGCAGTTGCGCAGGCATCTGAGGAACTCAAGACCCACCTGAGCAAGTAATTTAAAAAACATGAGCACAGCTCAATAATTACACTCCTTGTGAAGAGCGACTAAATGAACGTTATATCTATTAAGCAGTTGTTTTTTGTCGGCTTGATTTCGAGCGTCGGCGCGCTGGCTCACGCAGACGACTCACCGAGCAGTCCGCAATTGGTCAGTAGTAAAACAGTCAGCAAAGCTACTTATGTAGAAGACTATCAAGCGATCACCAAGGTGCTTGACGCGTATATTGAGGGTTGCAAGCAGGCCAAGAGCAGTATCATGAAGCCTGCTTTCAATGAACAGGCGACGATGTACAGCGTCGGTGCCGATGGCAAGCTGGAAGGCGGCGCGATTCCAATCCTGTTCGAGGGGATTGACAAGGGTTTTCGCCCATCTCCGGATGCGCAGGCTGCCATTACCCGTATTGAAATCGTCGGTAATGCCGCGAGTGCTCGCATTGACGCCAACGGCATGTCCGGCCTCTCTTTCACCGACTTCTTCCAACTGCTGAAAGTGGAAGGCAAGTGGACGGTCGTCAGCAAGATTTTCCAAACCCATGAAGCGCCTGGCGAGTAAGGGCAGCGCTGAATTCAAGTTCGAAGTCAAAGATGAACGTCACGAAGTACGCGTCAGCACTCATCTAGTTTTTCTTCACTGCATGCTCGGTAATCAGTTGAGCCAGTAGTTTCACTGGCTCAGTCAGGCCGCGGCGTGCGCGGTGCACCAAACCAATATCGCGATGGAATGTACGTTGTTTCAGATCGATTGCACGTATCTGCGCAGGCCATTCTTTACGGGTGGCTGTTTCTGGCACCAAAGCGACTCCGACGCCGTTTGCAACCAGTTTGACGATTGCATCCAGTTCGTCGAGTTCGCAGACTTCATGTAAAGAAAAATGAGTTTGTCGCAGAAACCGATCGACTTGACGTCCGCCGAAGGATGAACGGTCATAGCGGATAAAGGGTTGGGTTGATACCAACTCAGCCCAATCCTCGCCTGGCATATCAATCGGGACAATCAGCCGATACGGTTCGCGTGCCAGGGTTGTCCAGCGTAGATCGCTGTGAAGAGAGAAGGGTGGACGGATGATCGCCGCCATGTCGATTTCACCTGAATCGACCTGGTTTACCAATTCCATTGACAGCCCTGGAAGGACTCGCGTCCTGCACTGCGGGGATCGTTGGTGAAATTCTGCCAGGGCATCCGGTAAGAAGGAGCGCTGAACCGAGGCAATCGCGCCAATGGTCACCAAAACATTGGCGGGAAGGTCCACTGATGCCGTGCCCAGATCCTTGAACTGGCGCACCAGTTCCTGGCCCTGCAACAAAACTCGTCGGCCCATTTGGTTAAGCTGGGCGGAGCGACCAATACGGTCGAACAACTCCACGCCCAGTTCTGCTTCAAGGCGCTGCATCTGGGCGCTGACGGCGGCTTGAGTGAGGCCGATTTTGCTGCCGGCAGCGGCAAACGTACCTTCTCTCGCCACGGCGATAAGTGTTTTCAGTTCTTTGATCATTCCCAAATAATAATTATGTTTTGCGGGTAAATACATTTAAATATTTGTCGCTTAAACATTGCGTACATCTGCTTGCGACACAGGTGTAGAAGCGGCAGGCGCTTCATCAGGCGCCTGCCGCTTGAGCGTTTTTTTTGCTAGCATGCGCCGCATTATGAAGAAGCCCACCCAAGATATGCGCCAGCACATCATTGATGTCGCCAGGTCGCTTATGACCCAAAAAGGTTACACCGCCGTCGGCCTTACCGAGTTGCTCGCGGCCGCGGGTGTGCCGAAAGGGTCGTTCTACCATTACTTCCGTTCCAAGGATGAATTTGGCCAAGCGCTGCTCGAAGAGTACTTCGAGGAGTACCTCACCAGGGTCGACGTGCAATTGGCGAGCGAGGGCTCCGGCGCCGAGCGTCTGCTGATCTATCTACGCTATTGGGCCGAGACGCAGGCGTTTGATCACACTGATCAAAAATGCCTGGTGGTCAAATTGGGTGCGGAAGTGTGTGACCTGTCCGAAAACATGCGTGGCGTGCTTGAGAAGGGTACCGCCCTGATCATCGAGCGGATGAGTCGTTGTGTTGAGCAGGGTAAAGCGGACGGCTCCATAAGTGCATCCGTTGACTCAGCAACATTGGCTGAAGCGCTCTACCAGATGTGGTTGGGCGCTTCATTGCTGGTCAAGGTCAATAGAACACGCGAGCCTTTTGACGCTGCGCTTGATATGAGCCGGCGCTTGTTGGCTTAGTGTCGCTCGGCCGGCTGGGCCATGCTGCTCGATGGCACCAAATGAATGTCACGGGTTCGTCATGCCTGAGAGCAATTGCGCGTAAAGCTCTGGATAGCCTCGGTGACCGGCGTGGTGCCTTGGGTCAGTTCGATGATCACGCGACTCACGCCGGGTTGTTCGATGATCTGCAACAAGGCTGCGGCGACATCGTCGCGCGGTACGTCACCATAGGGGATAGCGAGGCCGGCATGGACCTTGCCCGTTCCGGGTGAGTCCAGCAAGGTGCCTGGGCGCAGGATGACCCAGTCGAGATCGGTTGCGGCCAAGTGCACGTCGGCGCGTTTTTTCACGGCCATGTAATTTTCGAAGGTCTCGGAAACCGATTTGCCACGTGATGCTTCTGGGAACGCCGAGACCAGAATGAAGCGCCGAATACCCGCCAACCGAGCCGCGGCCACAGACAGCTCCAGGCCATGACCGTCGATGGCATTTGTCATCTGCGCGCCGCCCTTGCCGCCGGCACCGGCCGCGAAGACCACCGTATCACTGCCCGCCATCAGCTTGGCCAGCGACGCTGTGTCGAGCTCAAGCAAGTTACCGGCAACGGGGCTGGCGCCGAGCGCTTCGAGCTCCTCGGCCTGTTCCGCATGCCGGTACAACGAACGTGGTCGATGGCCTTGTTTTGCCAGTTGTTGAGCAAGGCTTCGGGCCACTTTACCCGAACCACCGACGATAAAAACTGAGTGCATAGCTCCTCCAGATCAGGCGATGTTTCAAATTGGCCCGCTCAAGCGAACCTGCAAACGGTATTGACGAATGCCTGTTGAGCTAAATTTTATATTGGTCACTACAGAATGTGTCAAGCGCCGGGCAGTGCGTTTGGATTGGAGGGGTATTTGCGCATCTCCTTTGCGACCACCACGGTGCTGCTGGAGCAGGCGTGCGCGCGCATCAAGGCCGCGTGTGAACAGCTTGTTTGAATGCAGCGCCGGGTTTGGTCACGTTGAGAGGGAAGGGCTCAGCATCGCGACGGCTGTTGCGCCGATGCCTTGCAGATCTTCCCGGCTGGCCGCGTCATGCGCCTGCAGAGACATGCCTTCGAGCAATGTATTCAAGGCCGCGGCGAGCAAGCGAGTGTCGGTGTTCGGTTTGAGCTGACTTTGCTCCACCGCGCGATCCAGGCGCTGCTGCAGGTAATCGCGGCCTTCCTGACGCAGGGCCTTGAGGGTTGCGGTGACTTCACCTGCATCGTCGGAAACATTGACCGCCGCGAGTACCACCATGCATCCGCAGGGTGCTTCGGGTTCAGTCAGGATCGAGGCTGAGGTGTGAAAGAAGTCGCTGATGGCGCGCACGATGTCCGGCTCGGTGTCCATGCGCTCCCACGTGGCATCCCAGAAGGTCGCTTCGTAGTAGGCAACCGCTTCCAGAAACAATTTGGCTTTGTTGCCAAACGCCGCATACAGGCTGGGAGGGCTGATGCTCATCGCTGAACACAATTCCGCCACAGAGGCCGGCTCGTAGCCACGCTTCCAAAACACTGCCAGTGCACGCAGCAGAGCCTCGTCGCGGTCGAATGCACGCGGGCGTCCTTTTGCACGAGGAACAGGGATCAGGGTGGAATCAGTCATTGAGCGTAGCACCTTGGGGCGTATCGCCAGACAAACATGCCTGGAAGAGATTTCTGCCCTAATGATACACAAAATGAACTTCGCGATTGCGCAGCGCAATTTTGAGAGTTCAGATCAACCCTGAGGCCTGCACACAGGGCGGTACGTTGTAGCGTTCAAGCACGTCGCCAATACCGCTCAATAGCGGTATTACATGCTTGGCAATATCATCGGCGACTGCAGTGGGCACCATTTCTGCGTTTCGGCGAAAAAACAGTGGGTCCTGAAAAATCAGCCTGAGTTTGGACAGGCTGTTGCTGGCCGCGGGCTGTCCGATATTCAAACGCTCGGACGCCCTGGTGACACTTTTTTCCTGATAAAGCGCAGCGAAGATTACCAGGCAATTGAGGTTGAACTGCGCAAGACATTCGGTGTTGAACGTAGACGTGGGAGTAGGGGTGTTCATGGGCTTGACCCTGTCATTTGTCGTCGTTCGCCGTTGGTCGTAGAACGTAAGGATAGTCTAAAATTTACTAGACGACCGGTCTAGTATTAATTAGAGTGGCGGCATTATGAAAAAGCATCATTCTGAAACACGTCAGCATATCCTGGATGTCGCCAGGACATTGATGACGCACAAAGGCTATACCAGCGTAGGTTTGGCTGAGGTGGTGGCAGCGGCGAGCGTGCCGAAAGGGTCGTTCTACCATTACTTCAAATCCAAGGAAGAGTTTGGTCAGGCGTTGCTTGAGCAGTATTTTTCCGACTACCTGGAAACGGTTGACACGCTGTTGATGGGCTCTGCACCCGCCGCACAAAGGTTGTTGAGCTACTTCCAGTATTGGGCGCAAACCCAATGCTCCGATTTGCCTACCGACAAGTGCCTGGTGGTCAAATTGGGCGCCGAGGTCTGTGACCTCTCGGAGGGCATGCGCCTGGTGCTCGATCGGGGTACCCAGGCCATCCACGCCAAGCTTGAGCGCTGTATCGAGCAGGGGCTTGTCGATGGCTCGATCACGTCCACAGCGCCCAGCGCGACGCTTGCGCAATCGCTCTATCAAGTTTGGCTCGGCGCTTCGTTGATGATGAAGATCGGCAAGCGCGACGACGCCTTCGAAACCTCCCTGACTCTGGCAAAGCGACTTTTGTCGTAGCTATTTTTTATCAATTCACTAGACGACCGGTCTATTTAATCGAGGTCTATCATGACAGACAACGCCACGCTTACCGACTTATTCACGCCCATCAACCTGGGTGCGATGAAGCTCGCCAACCGTATTTTGATGGCACCTGTAACCCGTAGCCGCTATGCCGAAGATGGCATCCCCAACGAGCTGCACGCCGAGTATTACGCTCAACGCGCCACGGCGGGCTTGATCGTCGCCGAGGCCACCAATATTTCCGCGCAAGGCCGCGGTTACGCGGCCACTCCTGGCATCTGGAGCGAAGAGCAGGTTGCCGGTTGGAAGAAAGTCACGGATGCCGTGCATGCCGCCGGCGGGAAGATCGTCAGCCAGCTATGGCATGTGGGGCGGTTCTCCAGTGTCGAGCTGCAACCTGACGGTGCCGCACCAGTCGCACCTTCCGCGATCAAGGCTGAAGGCGACACCTATACCACCCACGGCTTCGTTCCGGTGTCGATGCCACGGGCGCTTGAAACCGATGAGATCCCCGGGATCATCGAGCAGTACAAACGTGCTGCCGAGAATGCCAAGCGTGCTGGTTTTGACGGGGTTGAGGTTCACTCGGCCAACAGCTACCTGCTGGATCAGTTCCTGCGCGATTCAACCAACCATCGCACTGACCGGTACGGTGGTTCTATCGAGAACCGTGCGCGCCTGACCCTGGAAGTCACCGAAGCGATCGTCAAGATCTGGGGCAATGACCGTGTTGGCATCCGCCTGTCGCCGGTCACGCCTGACGCCGGTAACACGCCGCCCGACAGCAATGTCATGGCGATGTACGGCTACCTGATCCAGCAGTTGAACGCCTTCGACCTGGCTTACCTGCACTTCGTCGAAGGCGCTACCGCCACCTCGCGAGAAGTGCCGGAAGGCGTCGATATGGACGCATTGAGCGCGCAGTTCAACGGGCCTTTCATCGGCAACAACAACTACGACCTGGACATGGCTATTGAACGCCGCGCCCAAGGCAAGATCGACGCCGTTGCGTTCGGTCGCCTGTTTATCTCCAACCCGGACCTGGTTGAGCGCTTGCGTCGTGGGGCCGAACTGACCATCGCACCGCGCGAGTCCTATTACGGCGGCGGCGCGAAGGGCTACACCGACTGGCCCGTCGGCAACTACTGATCCCCTTATATCCGCGATAACCGCAAAAACTGCCCGCACAGACGGGCAGTCACCAAAGAGAGGAACGCCCATGAACTATCTGCAGAATAAAACCGCGATCATCACTGGCGCATCGTCCGGCCTGGGTGCTGCATCGGCACGTGCCTTGTCCGAGAAAGGCGTTCGAATCGTCGCAGCCGCTCTGGACCAGCAAGGCCTGGATGCCATCGTCAGCGAGCTGAAAGGCACGGGCGGTGAAGCGGTAGGTCGCGTCAGCGACGTGACCAACCCTGAGGATATGAAAGCGCTCGCGCAATTCGCCCAGGACACGTTCGGTTCGGTGGATATCCTGATCAACAACGCAGGCTTGATGCTGTTTTCCAACTGGGTCGACCTGGCCACCGATGATTGGGAAAAGATGATCAACGTGAACATCAAAGGCTACCTGCATGGTATCGCCGCGGTGTTGCCGTTCATGCTGAAACAGAAGTCGGGCCAGATCCTGAATATG
Organism: Pseudomonas sp. W3I7; assembly: GCF_030816095.1. Lineage (NCBI taxonomy): Bacteria > Pseudomonadati > Pseudomonadota > Gammaproteobacteria > Pseudomonadales > Pseudomonadaceae > Pseudomonas > Pseudomonas sp. W3I7. The sequence goes on along the minus strand of NZ_JAUSXP010000001.1, from coordinate 3,893,729 downwards.
GATTCGGTCGCCGGTCACCAGGTCGGGCCTGCTGCGGGTATCTACAGCGCCACCAAATTCTTTGTACAGGCCATGACGGAATCAATGCGCAAAGAGCTGGGCGTGCAGCACGGCATCCGTGTCAACACGGTCAGCCCAGGTGTGATCAACACCGGTTGGGCCGATAAAGTCACCGACCCGGCAGGCCGTAAAGCGGCTCAAGAGCTGAATAAAATCGCCATCTCGCCGGACGATATTGGCCGCGCAGTGGTGTATGCACTGAATCAGCCTGAAAACGTCACCGTCAACGACTTGATCATTTCGCCGACCCGTCAGGATTGGTAAGCCATAAGCGTTGAAATCACCCGGCTCAGGCACTGGCGCAACGCCGTGTGCCTGGGCGCTGCAGTAGCCGCCGACAGGCTTTTTCAAGCGGCACTTCGGCAATGTGTTCGTGCACCGTAAATCGAGAAAAATCAAACCCCGCACCCATTGCTGGAGCGGGGTAAGGCACATTCACACGGTGGCGGTAGGGTTCAGGTAAACCTGAAGGCTTTCATGACCGCCGACGATGAGCGACTCGATGGTTGAGGTCCATTGCCCCTGAGGATCAGGCTCTCGCGTGTCGAAGGTTGCAGACCACAGGATCACAGTTTTTTGCTCGCCGGACAGCGGGATCAATCGCACGCTCAACACGTAATTGTCGACGGGCAGTGGCGCTTCAACGAAGCGATAGGAAAACTGCAGATTCACCGCGTCTACCGACAACAACTGCTCGCGCAGAATGGCGCCGTCCTGCAACGTCAGCCGACGAATGCAGCCAACCAGACCGTCCGGCTGACCGTCTTCGATGACGCTCTGTGGGATCGCCGGGTGCCACTGGCTGATTTTCCCGAAGCCCTTGAGTACATCCCAAACGCGTTCGGCGCCGCCGTCGACAACGGCGCTGTATTCAACTTTTGCCATGATTCATCACCTTAAGAAACAGCCTTGCGTTCAGGTCGTTCGGCTCAGCCTTCGAACTGGTGATACACCTTGGCGATCACCTTCCAGGTGCCGTCGATTTTGATCAGCGTCAGGTAGTCGTTGTAGTCGGCGCCAATCGCGTCCTTTTCCATGTCCACACGCACCACGGCTGTGGTCGGGGTGATCGCCAGCACATCCAGGCGTGTGCTGATATCCGGGGCCTTGCCATGGGTGCGGACGAAGTCGAACAGGTTGCTGATCGGACCGCCCAACAGTTTGCCGTTGGTGAAGCCGTACATCACCGCTTCCTTGTGGAAGGCCTGTTCCAGTACGTCCGGGCTGCCGGCACGCAGGCCGTCTGCGTATTGCTGGGCTACAGCGACAACGGCGTTGTAGTCCTGGGTCGGTACTGCTTTGATGTTTTTGCTCATGGTCAAACTCCTTTGCATGGTTTTGGCGCCAATGGGGCGCGGTTTAAGCGGGTGATGGTCAGCAACGCGATTGACGACAATGCCAAGCCAGCCCAACGCGTGACTGAACTCATTTTACGTAGTGGTCGCTACATATTTAACGCATTCTATAGTGATCACTATGTTAAGTGTCAAGGCATTTGCCATTAACGGGGCGGCGATGGGCGAAGCCGCCCTCGGGGGGGCCGCACGACTGCTTTCTGGCGGCCATTTGGTTATAGGGGTTTATTGAAAGTTGTCTGCCGACGATCAGGACGTCTCAACGTGATCGGCACCCGACAGGCGTATTGATTGAGACTGTTGGCAGAGCGGGGAGATTGGGAGGTCAGAGGTTTTCGTCGATAACGATCTTCATCGCCAGCGGCAGTACCGGTGGCGCATCGATTATCCCCTGCTGATGCAACAGGTAATCGATACAGGCTTGCACCTGGCCTTCGGGGTCTTGATCCAGTACCAGCGACATCACGCCCTGGCGCAGCAGGCTTGCATGCAATGGACTGGCCTCATGACCGATCCACACGGGGTGGATATTTGCCTGGGCCACGGCCGCCTGAATCCCCAGCGAGCCGCTGCCGGTGTCGTAGAGCCCCACCAAAGGGTGATCTGCAAGGCATTGCGCGACGGCTGCGCGAGTGAGTTCATCGTCGTCGAAGCACTCCACCGGGCCGATGACGCGCGTGTCGGGGGCATGCTGAGCCATCACGTCGAGAAAGCCTTTGGCGCGCTCCTGGTGAGCAAAAAAAGCCAGTGAGTTGACCACCAGCAATACCACCCCTGGTCGCTGGCCCATCCACTGGCTCATCAAACGCCCGGCACTGCGCCCGGCGGCGTGGTTGTCGATGCCGACGTACACAGCGCCTTGCACATCGGTGAGGTTGCTGGTGAGCAAAACCGTGGGCGTGCCGCCCTGCACAATCGCATTCAACGCCTGCTGCACGGAGGGTGTGTCAGGGGCGATCACAATCATGCCGTGGCGTCTGGAGCGCGGTTTGCGCAAGGCGTCGAGCAGTTGTTGCGGTGCTCCCTCCGCCCAGCGTTGATGGCGCAGGGTAAGGTGGGCGCTGAGGCGTTGGGCTTGGCGCTCGAAGGCTGCAGCCAGGCGCTTGAAGTGGTCGGTTGCGCTGTCGCTCAGCAACACATCCACGATCATTGGGCCGGTAAATGGCGCAGGCAGGCCCGGGCGGATCCCCAGGGCGCGTGCGACGGTAAGGACCTTGCGCCGTTTGACATCGGACACCTTGCCACGGTCATTGAGCACTCGGTCTACGGTGCTCAGGCTGACGCCCGCCAATTCTGCGACCTTCATCAGACCATGACGCTTGAGGGGGCTGCTCATGCAAGCACGCTTCCTGTGAGGGGTGGGCCTGTGAGTGTACCGGCAGGCCCGATACGGCGTCAGTGAGAGGTGCCGTCCGCGCTCAATTGCGCCGGCAATTTGCGCGCCTCGCGCACCTCGGCAACTTGTTTGGCGCTCACCTGCGGCGCGGCATTCCCCCAGCTGTTGCGGATGTAAGTGAGCGTTGCCGCAATCTGCTGGTCCGACAGTTTCCACGCGAAGCTGGGCATGGCGCCACTGGTGGGGTTGTCGAGGGTCACCGCGCCACGGCCGCCTTCCAGCACGGTGGTGATCAAACTCTGTGCATTTTCAGCCTGAACGCCGGGGTTGGCGGCCAGGCTCGAAGCCAGTTGATTGATGCCTTTGCCATCGCTGTTGTGGCACGCGGAGCAGTTTGCCCAATACACATTGGCGCCTTGCTGCAGGGTCTTATCGCTGGCGTTGAGTGGTCGCGGGCTGCGGGTATCCGAGCCCGGCAGGGTTTTAAGGTAAGCGGCGATGGCGTACAGGTCTTCGTCGCGCATATGTTGGGTCGAGTTGGTGACCGCTTCGGCCATCGGCCCGGATGCTACAGCCACGTGGTTGCTGCCGGTCTTGAGGTATTGCACCACTTGCGCATCACTCCAGCCGCCGATACCGACGTAGGGGTTGCCAGTGATTTGCGGTGCATGCCAGCCGGCCAGTTCGCCACCTTGCAGGTACGCGCCGCTCTTGTCACCGCCGAGGAAATTCTTCGGCGTATGGCAAGCTGCACAGTGCCCCAGGCCGTCGACCAGGTAGGCCCCGCGATTGATTTGCCCGGTAGCACCTGCCACCGGTTCGAACGGCGTGTTATCAAAGAACAACAGGTTCCAGCCCATCATCATCAGGCGGATGTTGAACGGAAACGGCAGTTGGTTGGACACGACTTCGTTGTCCACTGCCGGCACTGTCTGCATGTAGGCCCACAGGTCGCGCATGTCCTGGTCGCTGACTTTGACGTAGGCGTTGTAGGGCATCGCCGGATACAGGTTTTCACCGTGCCGGCCTTTGCCTTCGCGCACTGCACGAGTGAACTCCCGTTCAGTCCAGGCACCAATGCCCGTGTTTTTGTCGGAGGTGATGTTGCTGGCGAGCAATGTGCCGAACGGGGTTTGCAGTGCGTAACCACCGGCAAACGGTTTGCCGTGGTGCGGGTCGGTATGGCAGGCCGCACAGTCACCGACGATGGCGACATAGCGACCGCGCGTCACTGCCGGGTCCTCCTGGGCCTGGGTAGCGGGTGCCTTGATACCTGCACTGCTGTCGGACTGCAGGCCGGGCTGAGCAATGCTGTCGGCTGCATCGGCAACACCTGATGCACCGTACAAACCGATGGCTGAGCCCAGAGACAATACGGCGGTGGCCGTCAGGGCCATGCGAAGGCGTGGGCTCATGCTGGCATCTCCACCAGTGGCCCGGGTTTGGCCAGGTACTGATCGATGATCGCCTTGGCTGTCCACAGGCTCAGAGCACCGATGGTCGAGGTGGGGTTGTAGCCGGCGTTGTTGGGGAACGACGAGGCGCCCAGCACGAATACGTTGTGTACATCCCAGCTCTGCTGATAGCGGTTGAGCACGCTGGTTTTTGGGTCAAGGCCCATGACCGCGCCACCGATGGTGTGGTCGCTGGACGGCAAATACGGCCCGTAGTTGACGGCGGCGGCATCAAAGCCATTGACGATTTTTGCGCCCATGGCCTTGCCGATTTCAACGGCCTTTTCTTCGGTGAACCGGGCCATGCGCCGGTCGTTCTCGTTGTAGTCGAAGGTCACGCGAATCAACGGGTCGCCATTGGCGTCGTGGTATTCCGGGTCCAGGTCCAGGTAGCACTCGTCGTGGGAAAAACTGGTGCCCTGGTTGAAGATGAACGTGCCGTTCTGGAACGCATGGTTATAGGCCTTTTTCCACTCGCTGCCCCAGCGTGGCGTGCCTGGCGGTACGGCATCGGCGTTACCGATGGGGCGCGCGCCACGGGCGACCACGAGTATCCCTGCGCCGCCGATAAAGTCCTTGCCGGTGTGGTCGAAGTTGTCGCCGTTATAGTCGTCTACCTGGGCGGAGAGGGCACCTGCGCCAATGTACTGATTGAGCTGTTCGTCTTCGAAGAACAGGTTGGCCCCGGACACGGTCTGGAAGCTGTAGGCTCGGCCCACAACTCCGGTGCGGGTTTCGGGGTTGTAGGGCTTGCCGATTTTCGACAGCAGCAGCAAACGCACGTTTTGCATCTGGAATGCCGAGAAAATCACAATGTCTGCCGGTTGCTCCCATTCCATTTTATTGCGGTCCAGGTAGCTCACGCCGGTGGCGGTCTTGCCGTCTTCGGCGAGGTTGGCACGCAGCACGGCGCACTCGGTGAGCACGGTAAAGTTGCTGCGTTGCATCAATGCAGGGATCACGCAGGCATTGGGACTCGACTTGGAAAAATTGCCGCAGCCGTAATACAGACAGTAACCGCAATAGGTGCAGGGCCCCATGCGCACACCCAACGGGTTGGTATAGGCCTGCGACGCCTGGCCGGCAGGCACCATGAACGGATGCAGCCCGAGCTTTTTGGTGCCTTCGGTAAACAGGTCGGTCAGACGCGTGGTGGCCAGCGGCGGTAGCGGGAATTCACTCCTGCGGTTGCCTTCGAAAATGTTCGCGCCGTCGATCTTCTCGCCATTCAACACGCCAGCTTTGCCCGATACGCCGGCGATCCGTTCGAAGCGCTCGTAGAAGGGTTCCAGGTCGTCGTAGGTGACGCCCCAGTCCTGCACGATCAGGCCTTTTTCTATCTGCTGCTTGCCGTAGCGCTTGAGGGTAAAGCTGTATGGCTCGAAGTCGAACGGCAGAAAGCGCCACGCCATGCCGGCCCAGTGTGTACCTGAGCCGCCGACGTTGTAGCCCAACTCGTTCATGCTCCAGTCGCGGGTCGGCAGGGCGGTTTGCGAACGGTTGTTGCGGAACGTAGTGGTCTCGATGGCGGGCGGCAGCAGCATGCTGCGTCGGGTATCCCAGCGCAGTTCGTCGGTGTCTACCGAGGGTGGGAAGTCAGTGGCGGTCTCGAACCACGGGCCACGCTCGATGGCGACCACATTCAGCCCGGCGCGGGTCAGTTCTTCGGCAATCAGCGAGCCGCACCAGCCGAGGCCGACAATCACTGCGTCGACTTTGGGGCGTACATTGGCCATTCGGGAATTCCTCTTCTTTACAGCAAATCACGGTCAGTCGGCGATGATGGCAAGGCCTCATCACTCAAGTGTTCGGGTGGATCAGAGCGTGTTATCGATCAGGCTGGTGGGGATGATGTTGAGCTTCTGGCCCTTCTTGGCGATAACGTCTCGGAAGTCATAGCGCGCACCTGGGAAACCGAGCATTTTCCAACTCGCCATGCCTTTGTTGCCGCCGTAGATCGGGTCGGACAAGAAGCCTTCACGCACGTTGGCCAGTACTTGCTCGAAGATCTCCCTGGCGCCGTCGTCAAACTCCGGACCCACCTTGACCGCGTTTTTTTCGAAGCTGCGCAGCACCTGGTCCTGTTGCTCGCCGTGCAGTTGCAGGAAGGGTTTGCCGAACTGCGCCTGGCTGTATTCGTCAATCGCCACCAGGCCCTTGCGCCAGCGATCGGCGGGGGTGAGTGCCGACTGCGTGCCTTGCTCGTACGTACCTTTGACGAAACGTCCCAGCCGATACAGCGTGGCGCCCTTGCCGTAGTCACCCGCCAATTGGCGGTCGATAAACGTCGCGCAGCCGGCCTCCTTGCCGCCGATGGACAGCGCGTCCGTTGGGATCAACCGTTCGGCAATCGCTTCGGTGGTCTGGAATTCATGTTGATTGAAGAACGCCAGGCCGCCCTGACGTACGCTGGGCAACGCTGGCAGGCTGGCCGTGCCCGGTGCCCAGGGTTGGCCACCGGTGATTTCTTCGGCGCGTGCAACGGGTAATGTCGACGCAGCCGCCAGCGCGATGGCCGATGATAAGAAGTCTCTGCGCTGCATGGGGGTTCCTTAGAGGCTCAGGCACGTTTCCCATGCGCGCACGGCAGCGCCCGCAAGGCTTGGGGCCAGCGGCAATCACACGAACATGGGCGGCGCAAGAAGAACGAGCGGGGTGATTCAGAATGTTTCGAGAGGGGAGTTTAGGGTGCGTCAAATGACCGCGCTATTAAAACTTTTGACGTGAAACCCTCAAATTATCGACGCAAGAGAGGCGCCAATCTATTGATAAATAAATTGTTTTTACCCTGCGATGAAAATCTGACAGCCAATTGGTTTGAATAAGAATAATCAGCCTCAACCCACTGAAATCTGCCAATTCAAAGGTGCGGTATGAACAGTGTCGTTCCAAATCGCCTGAAGGCTTGGCGCCGATGTGGTCCGACGTGATGATGATTCCGGCCAAGGCCCCCGATCCGGCGGAGGCCCATGCGTTCATCAATTACATCCTGCGCCCGGACGTGATTGCGCGCATCAGCAACAAGATCGGCTACCCCAACCCGAACAAGGACGCCACCGCGCTGGTGGACGCCAGCCTCCGCAACGACCCCAACATGTATGTGCCGGACGAAGCACGCAAGACCCTGTTCGCCCTGGAGCCGATCCCGGCTGCCGCAGAGCGCATCCGTGGCGCAGCTTGCCGGCCCGTTGCAACTCGCGCAGCAGTTCGCTGATTTCGGCCCTGAGCGCATCGTTCATGGCCCGGTAGCCTTCGGGCAGTCCATTGCTGGCGCCGAACAGGATCAGCGGCAGCAGTTCACGCCACAGGCTGGGGTGCATGACTTCCAGGGCATAGCCGGTGAGCAGGCGTTCCAGGTGGCAGAGCGCTTCGACCGGGTCGTCTATTTGGTGGATCAGGCTGCGGGTGTCGCTGATCGCGCGTTGATCGGCATGGTGCAGGATCTCCAGGATGATTTCCTGCTTGTTGCCGAAGTACTTGAACACCGTCGGCGGCGACACTCCGGCCTGGCCGGCGATCTGTTCGATGGTGGTGTTCTGGAAACCCTGGCGCTCAAACAGTTCGATCGCGGCTTTACTGATAGCTTGCCGGCGCTCGGCTTTCTGACGTTCACGCAGTCCACTCACAGGAGATCCTTGTCACGAATAAAAAGAGGGGCGCGTGTCGGCCCCATACCCCTGCAAAATACTTAATTGGGTAAAGCTTTTAAAGCACTCATTGCCATTCAAGGGGTTTGCCGCTGGTGCTTCTTCATACGGTAAGCAAATTGAGCACGGCTGAGCCCCACGAGCCTGGCGGCCGCGGCCAGGTTGCCGGCGCTGTGTTGCAACGCTTCAGTGATCAGGCGCGATTCAAGGCCTTCGATGGAAACCCCCTGGTCCAACGGGTCGAGGGTATCCAGCAGCGTCGAGCGCGGCGCCTGCGCGGTATTTGACAGGCCGCCCTGGTCGTCGAGGCCATAGGGCTCGGCGGGCATCGGTTCGTTGCGAAACAGATGCACCAGGTCAATGGCCTGGCCTTCATCGCTGGCGATCAGGCCGCGCTCGATGAGGTTTTGCAGCTCGCGCACATTGCCCGCGAAGTCGTAGCGCAGCAACGTCTTCAGGGCGCGCATGGTCAGGCCTGCCGGGGTCCGGGCGTAGTCCTGGCAAAAGCGCGTCAGGAACGCATTGATCAGCAGCGGGATGTCGTCCCGGCGTTCACGCAGCGGTGGCAGGGCGATGGGGTAGACGTTCAGCCGGTAGAACAGGTCTTCGCGAAAGCTTCCGTCTGCCACAGCTTTACGCAGGTCGATATTGGTGGCGGCCACCACGCGCACATCCACCTTGATCCCGCGCACCCCGCCGACCCGTTCGATTTCCCGTTCCTGCAAGGCTCGCAGCAACTTGCTTTGCCCAGGCAGGCTGAGGCTGGTGATTTCATCCAGGAACAGGGTGCCACCCTCGGCCCGTTCGAATCGTCCGGGGCGCGAATGCGTCGCGCCGGTATAGGCGCCGCGTTCGACACCGAAAAGTTCGGCCTCCACCAGGTTATCCGGGATGGCGGCGCAATTGAGTGCCACAAACGGGCTGTCATGGCGACGACTGAGCTGGTGCAGCTGGCGCGCAAACATCTCCTTGCCCACGCCGGACTCACCGCTGATCAGCACCGTCGCGGGCGTCTGTGCAACCCTTTGCAGCGCTTGCATCGCCGCGTTGAACGCGGCGCTGGCACCCACCAACGGTTGCGGCTGGCGGGCTCCGCCACTGCTGGCTACGGGGCCTGCGAGCGCAGGGGTAGCAGGGCCAGTGACGGCCTGGGACACATTCAGGTAGCGCAGGTCCGGCTCGACATCACCCCATTGCTCGGCCGTCTTGCCAATCACGCGGCAACGGCGATGGCCCATGCCACGGCATTCCACTTCGCGGAAAATCACCATTTGCCCGAAGAGGCCACTGACGAAGCCGATGGCGTAGCCGGTTTCGGTCCAGCACACCGGGTCCTGACCGATGCCGTAGGCCCCCACATGTTCATCGGCTTCGCACGAGTGGTGCCAGAGAAATTCCCCTTCATAGAACCCCGAGTCGGCATCGAACTTAAAGTGCAGCGGTTCGACCTTGGTCATGCCTTCCAGGGTGTGCAGGTGAGTCCCGGCGCGAAACACCGCGGCGGCATCGGCCTGTGGCCAGCGCTCGCGGATCAAGCGCGCATCCCGTGCGCCGGAGGCATAACCGGTGCGGGTGAACAGGCCCCGGGCCTGGTCCAGTCCCAGGCGCTCGATGACCTCGGCGCGCAGGGCGCCGAACGACGAACTGTGCAGCAACAACATGCGTTGATCGTTGAGCCAGATGCGCCCGTCTTCAGGGGAAAAGAACAGGCAGTCGGCCAGTTCTGCGGTGGTGGGCGAGCTGCTGTCACTGAGTTGGCGACTGTCGCCACGCGCAGGGTAGGACGCGGTGGCCACCCGGTCGTCGGGCAGCGCGCTGTGGGGATTAGTCATTGTTATGCCCCTGCAAAGCGAGTGATCGATATGAGCAACTGTTCAGATAGTTATAAAACATAACCTTATCAATTGAACAAGTGGCAGAACCCGGGTTTTTTGCGGGTGAACGCCCCAGGCGGGTGAACGCTGCGTGGCAGGCCTCGACCCAGAGCCCTCGCCGGTTTATGTACGCGCCGTTGCGTGCAAGCGGCACAGCCTTTGCTCAAGACTGGATGCGGCGTTTGCACCCAGTGCAGACCATGACAATGACAAGAACCGGAGTTGCCAATGCCAGTGTCTGAAACCACCCCCTTTCTACAGCGGGCCATCGCGTCCGAATGCTTGTTCAACGGCGATTGGATTCCCGTGTCGGGATCTGTGATTGACGTGATTGAACCCGCCACCGGCGAACCTCTGATGCGCTGCGCCATGGCCAACGCGGCCGACATCGCCATCGCCTGCCGCAGCGCGGCCCTGGCGCAGCCGGCCTGGGCTGCGTTGGGCCCACGGGAGCGCGCCGAGGTATTTCGCACAGCGGCGGACCTGGCCCAGCGGTCCTTCGCCGAGCTGGCGCTGTACGTCGCCCGGGAAACCGGGGGCGCATTGTTCAAGGGCGAGCACGAAGTGCGTGAAGCGATTGTGCTGCTGCATCAGGCGGCGGGGCTGTTGTCCCAACCTCACGGGGTGGTGCTGCCCAGTGCAGCAGGCCGACTGTCCTATGCACGGCGCCAGCCCCACGGCGTGGTCGGGGTGATTTCACCGTTCAACTTCCCGCTGGTGCTGTCACTGCGTTCAGTGGCCCCGGCGCTGGCGGCGGGCAATGCAGTGGTGCTCAAACCCGACCCACAGACCCCGGTCAGCGGGGGCTTTCTCATTGCCCGGCTGTTCGAAGAGGCGGGCTTGCCCAAGGGCCTGCTGCAGGTGTTGCCCGGCGCGGCACCGGCGGGGGAAGCGCTGTGCCGCGATCCGAATGTGCGGATGATTGCGTTCACCGGGTCCACGGCGGCGGGGCGCAAAGTCGCTGAAGTGGCCGGTCGACACCTGAAAAAGGTTGCACTGGAGCTGGGCGGGAAAAACCCGCTGATCATTCTCGAAGACGCCGACCTCGACCTGGCCGCGAGCAATGCAGCCTGGGGCGCCTGGTTGCATCAGGGGCAAATCTGCATGGCGACCGGGCTGATTCTCGTGCATCAATCCATCGCCGAAAGCCTCACCCGCAAGCTGGTGGACAAGGCCCGGGCGCTCACTGTGGGCAACGCCGCCAAGGGTGAAGCGGCGCTCGGCCCGTTGATCAACCAACGGCAACTGCAGCGCGTGCACGAGATCGTCACTGACAGCCTGCAGGCCGGCGCACGGCTGGAGGCGGGCGGCAACTATGACCGGTTGTTCTACCAGCCCACCGTGCTCAGTGGCGTACGTCCGGGCATGCGCGCCTTTGAGGAAGAACTGTTCGGCCCGGTGGCCACGGTGGTCAGTTTCTCCAGCGACGAGGAAGCGATCGAACTGGCCAACCGCACGGAGTACGGCCTTTCGGCCGCCATCATCTCACCGTCGGTCGGGCGCGCCATGGCCATCGGTGAGCGGCTGGACTGCGGCCTGCTGCACATCAACGACCAGACCGTGGCCGACGAATGCATCAACCCGTTCGGCGGGCGCGGTGCCTCCGGCAACGGCGGCAGCGTCGGCGGGCCGGCCGACTGGGACGAGTACAGCCAGTGGCAGTGGGTCACGGTGAAAAATACTCCGCCTGTCTATCCATTCTGAGCCGCGGCCGTTCTGAGCCCTGGCTCATCGCCTTGATACACCCATGCCTATACAAAAATAAGAGGGCTTGAACATGAACCTGCACAACAAAACCCTGATTGTCACCGGTGTCGCTTCCGGCATTGGCGCCGAACTGGCGCGGCTCGCGCGTTTCCAGGGGGCCACGGTAATCGGTGTGGATCGCCATGAACCGCAGCTGACCCTGGATGGCTTCTTCCAGGCTGACCTGGGTGACCCTGTCAGCATTGATGCGCTGGTGGCGCGCCTGCCCGCGCGGGTTCACGGGCTGTGCAACATCGCCGGGGTGCCCGGTACGGCGCCCGTGCAAGCGGTGGCCACGGTCAATTACCTGGGGCTGCGGCACCTGACGCAAGCGCTGCTGCCACGCATGCCGGCGGGCGGCAGCATCGTCAATGTCGCCTCGGTGCTTGGCGCGCAATGGCCGCAACGGCTGGAGCTGCACAAGGCGCTGGCCGCGACACCCAGCTTCGAGGCCGGGCAGCAGTGGCTGGCGGCCAATCCGGTGGAGCAGGCCAGCTGTTATCAATACTTCAAGGAGGCGCTGATCGTGTGGAGCTTCCAACAGTCCCAGGGCTGGTTTCGCGATCAATCGGTGCGTATCAACTGCGTGGCGCCAGGGCCGGTGTTTACTCCCATTCTTGGCGACTTCGTCAGCATGCTCGGGCCGCAGCGGGTGGCCGAGGACAGCCAGCGCATGACCCGTCCAGCCATGGCCGATGAGGTGGCGGCGGTGATTGCCTTCCTCTGCTCGGATGCTGCGCGCTGGGTCAACGGGGTCAATCTGCCGGTGGATGGCGGGTTGGCCGCCACCTACGTGTAGGGCCTGCCACCGCGATAAATCCCGGTGCGGCCCCTCGTGCCGGGAGTCTTGAACAACAACAAAAATACAGGACATACAAGATGCTCAAGCCTATCTTGCGGACGGTTGCGGCCACGACATTTGTCGCACTGACATCGACTGCACATGCTTACGACCTGCCCGGACTCAACCTCGGCACCACCAGTTTCTACGACGGCTCACCAGCGCCGGCCGGCCCCGGCTGGTACCTGGAGGAGTACCTGACGTACTCCCGTTCCAGCCGTTTCAATGATGCCCACGGCAACAAGCTGGCGCTGCCCAGGCAGGACCTGGAAGTGGTGGCGCCCACCACACAGATCATCTACGTCGGCCAACCCCTGGCCAATGGCGCGATGCCCGGCTTCACCTTGATCAACACCTCCCTGGCCCATGTGAATGTCGACGATGGGCTGAACAATGCGGCGCTGAGCTCCCGTGCCGGCTTCGGTGACCTGACGGTCGGTGCCTTCCTGCAACTGCCAACCCTGAACCGCGCCGATGGCAGCCCGCTGTTGACCCAGCGTGTGGAGGCTGATGTCTCGATCCCGGTAGGGACCTATGACCGCAAGCGCTCGATCAACCCCGGCAGCAACTTCTGGTCATTCAACCCGTATTACGCGGCGACGTACTGGTTGAGCCCGAAATGGTCGGCGAGCGGGCGTTTCATGTACCTGTGGAATGGCAAGAATGATGATCCGCAGGCAGGCTTCGGGGATGTTTCCGATACCCAGGCCGGCCAGGCATTGCATGCCAACCTGACGCTGCAATATGCCTTGAGCCAGCAACTGAGCGTGGGGGGCAACGGCTATTGGTTGAAGCAGATCACCGACACCCAGGTTGACGGGCACGCCGTGAGCGGGCGCCGGGAAAAGGTCTGGGCCATTGGCCCAGGCCTAATCTATGCGTTCAGCAAGGAAGAGGTGCTATCGGTGAACGCCTACTTCGAACAGCAGGCGCAGAACCGTACCGAGGGCGACAAACTGGTGCTCAATTGGCTGCATAAGTTCTAGTGGGCGCCGTACGCACCATCACGCTGATGATGGTCAGTGCGGCAATCACCACCCCGGGGGACGTCGCCAGCAGTACCCCCGCGGTGCCGGCGCCGGCTGCGAGGAGTTGCCCCGCCGCCAGCGGCCCGGCCACCGAACCCAGGCGGCCCACGGCCACGGCAGCACCGACGCCGGTGGCACGCACCGAGGTGGGATACGCGGGCGGTGCCGAGGCGTACAGAACCAACTGCGCAGCCATCACGAACAAGCCGGCGGCAAAACCGGCGATGGCCATGGGCACGATGCCCACCGACAACCCGACCCCGGCCAACGCCGCCAGCAATCCGGCATACACCGACAGCACCACTTTGACGGCATTGCAACGGTCCAGCAGCACGCCGCCGAGCAGTGAACCCAGAGCGCCGCCGATATTGAAGAGCATCTGCACCATGCCCGCCTGGGGTTTGCTGAAACCCTGTTCCAGCAACAGCGACGGCAGCCAGTTAAGCAGCATGTACATCACGGTCAAGGTGAAAAAGTAGCTGAGCCACAAGGCCAGCGTGGTATGTGCGCGACCTTCGCCGAACAGCGCCTGGCCGGTGGAGGGGCGGGCGCCGTGGGTGGTGTCGAGCTGTTGGCGAAAGGCACTGGATTCAGGCAGCAGCAGGATCATCAACGGCACGGCCAGCAAGGGCGCCAGGCCGCCGATAATAAACGTGGTCTGCCAGTGCTCACTGGAAAACATCGCCACCAGCGCGGCCAATGCTCCCCCCAGCGGCACCCCGCAGTACATCACGCTGATGGCCGTGCCACGGTTGCGTTCGCTCACCGCTTCGGCGCACAGGGCGATCAGGTTGGGTAACGCGGCGCCCAGGCCCAGGCCGGTGAGAAAACGCACCAGCAACAAGCTTGAGTAGCTCTCGACAAATGCGGTGCTCAGGGAAAACAACCCGAACAGCAGCACGGCGCTCACCAGGATTTTCTTGCGCCCGATCCGGTCGGCAACCCAGCCACCGAAGAACGCCCCCGGCAGCAGGCCGATGATGCCGACGCTGAACACCCAGCCGAGCATCTTCGGATCCAGGGCGAAGGTCTGACGTAACCCGGCGGCGGCGGTGCCGGCGGCTTGCAGATCGAACCCTTCGATCAGCGCAACGATAAAGCACAACGCAATAGTCAGCGTCGAACGACGCGATGGACTGTCCATGGCAAACCTCATTGTTTTTGTTGTGGTGGCAAGCTTGAGTGGCTGCTGAGGATTAAGATAACAAATATAACTAAAAAATGAATCGCGGAATAAGATCAGTAAAAAAACAGAATAAATCCATTAAATTCAATTGATTGAGATACTTGTTTGTTCATGGCTGAAAAATAGATAGCTTTATTAATGTTCGATTATCGGTCAGTTACGGTTGACGAGTACCGTCGGCTGTTTCCATTCTTGGCTCGCGAGGCTGACAGGGCCGAGCGTGTGCCAACCCAATAACAACAACAAAAATGGACATCGAACATGCCAGAACTCCCTTTGGAGGATGCCGTTGCCGTGGCGTCCGTCTCCTGTGTGTCGAACAACACTCCACGCCGGCTGATGGCATTGCTGGCCTTGAGCGTGCTGCCCGGTTCGCTGTGGGCTGCAGGCTTTATCGACGACAGCCACGGCACCCTGACCTTGCGCAATTATTACCTGGACCGTGACTACAAGGACGACGGTGCGAAGACCGCCGCACGGGAATGGGCCCAGGCGTTCATCCTCAACCTGGAATCGGGTTACACCCCTGGCCCGGTGGGTTTTGGCCTGGATGTACGCGGGTTGATGGGGGTCAAGCTCGACTCTTCGCCGGACCGCAGCGGTACCGAGTTGTTGCCGGTGTCGGCCAGCGACAAGCGCGCCGCCGACGAGTACTCGCGCCTGGCCCCCACCGCCAAACTGCGGTTCGCCCAAACCACGGTCAAGGCCGGCGATGTGTCGATCTTCCTGCCGTTTGCCTTTGCCAGTCCGTCGCGGCTGCTGCCGCAAACGTTTCGCGGCACCACGTTGAGCTCCAAGGACATCGATGGCCTGACCCTCAACACGGGCTATATCGACCGCATCAACAAACGCGACTCCACCGACTACCAGGCCATGACCATCGCCTCACCCAACCGGCGCTTCAACGCCACCGCCACCACCTCGCACCTGGCTTATGTCGGCGGTGATTACCAGGTCAACAAAGACCTCAGCCTGCGGGTCTATCACTCGCAGATCGCGGACCTCTACCAGCAGGACACTCTGGCGCTGCTGCACAACTTGCCGGTGGGTGATGGCGTGCTCACCAGCGACCTGCGCAGTTTTTTCAGCCGTGAGGATGGCAGTGCCAAGGCAGGCAGGGTGGATAACCGCAACCTCTCGGCGTTGTTTGGCTATCGCCTGGGCGGCCATCGCGTCAGCCTTGGCTACATGCACTCAAGCGGGGAGACGGCCACGCCCTATATCTCGGGAACGGAGTTGATGGGCATGAGCGAACTGACCATGAGCTCGGACTTTCTCAACGCCAAGGAGCGCACCTGGCAAGCCATCTACGACTATGACTTCGCAGCATCGGGTGTGCCGGGGCTGAAGACTCGGCTGCGCTATGTGCGTGGCGACCACATCGAACTGGCCGCGTTGAACGCCGAGGATCGCAAGGAGCGCGAGTTCCAGATGGAACTGGGGTATGTGATTCAGAGCGGCCCGCTGAAGAACGTCGGGTTCATGGCGCGCAAGTCGATCTACCGCAATGACTTCCCCGGCGGCGCGGCGTTTCGCGATGAAAACCAGACCCGTTTCCTGGTGCTCTACACCGTGGCGCTCTGGTAGGCCGATCAGTCCTGGTAGACCTTCTTCAGCAAGCGCAGCAGCTCTTCACGCTCCTGGCCGTCGAGCGCGGCCGTGGCGTCGAGGTCACTCTGGGCGGCGATCGCCTTGAGTTCCTTGAGCAGGGTTTCGCCGCTCTTGCTGAGGAAGATCCCGTAGGAGCGCTTGTCCGGTTTGCAGCGTACCCGCACGGCCAGAGCGCGGCTTTCCAGCTTGTTCAACAACGGCACCACCTGGGGCGGCTCGATGGCCAGGGCGCGTGCCAGGTCGGCCTGCATCAGCCCGGGGTTCTGCTCGATGATCGCCAGGGCCGAGAACTGCGCCGGGCGCAGGTCGTGGTCCGACAACCGGCCGATCAGGTTCTGGAACAGCTTGAGCTGGGCGCGACGCATGGCGTAACCGATCAGATCGTCCAGGGCTGAATCCAGCGGCGGCCGTACCTCGTCGTTGTCGGGCAGGGCCTGGCTGGCGGTGGCGATGTTGGAAGGCTTGGCCATTGGCAGTGCAATCCTCAAAAGGTGCAGGTTAATAAGGCTATCTAGTTTGCCGGTGTTGGCGCGCTATGGCTATGCCGGGTTTTCACAGCACCTGCAACGCGTGGGTTTTAAGCAGAGAAAATATTGGTTATTCAGATTAATAGTTAATTGACATAACTATATTTGCGGTTTAATTTCGAATCATCTTCACACCCAGAACAAGAGCATATCGCCATGAGCAATTACGAAGGCCGTTGGACCACAGTCAAGGTTGAGATCGAAGAAGGCATCGCCTGGGTCATTCTCAATCGTCCGGAAAAACGCAACGCCATGAGCCCCACCCTGAACCGGGAAATGATCGACGTCCTGGAAACCCTCGAGCAGGACCCTGCCGCCGGCGTGCTGGTCCTCACCGGTGCGGGCGAAGCCTGGACGGCGGGCATGGACCTCAAGGAGTACTTCCGTGAAGTGGATGCCGGCCCGGAAATCCTCCAGGAAAAAATCCGCCGCGAAGCCTCGCAATGGCAATGGAAACTGCTGCGCATGTACGCCAAGCCGACCATCGCCATGGTCAATGGCTGGTGCTTCGGCGGTGGCTTCAGCCCGCTGGTGGCGTGCGACCTGGCGATCTGCGCCGACGAAGCGACCTTCGGCCTCTCGGAAATCAATTGGGGCATCCCGCCGGGCAACCTGGTGAGCAAGGCCATGGCCGACACCGTGGGCCATCGTCAATCGCTGTACTACATCATGACCGGCAAGACCTTTGGCGGGCAGAAAGCCGCGCAAATGGGCCTGGTCAACGAAAGCGTGCCCCTGGCTCAACTGCGCGAAGTGACCATCGAACTGGCGCGCAACCTGCTGGAGAAAAACCCGGTGGTGCTGCGTGCGGCCAAGCATGGCTTCAAGCGCTGCCGCGAACTGACCTGGGAGCAGAATGAGGATTACCTCTACGCCAAGCTCGACCAGTCGCGCCTGCTCGACACCGAAGGCGGTCGCGAGCAGGGCATGAAACAGTTCCTCGACGACAAGAGCATCAAGCCTGGCCTGCAGGCCTATAAACGCTGAAGGGCGCGGCCACCTGGCCGCGCCGTTGTACCCTGCTTGAACGTATTCCCGATAAAGACAATAAAGAGGAATCACCATGCTGGACGTGCCCCTGTTGATCGGCGGCCAGTCGTGCCCCGCCCGTGACGGTCGAACCTTCGAACGTCGCAACCCGGTGACCGGTGAAGTGGTCTCGCGGGTGGCTGCGGCGACCCTGGAAGATGCCGACGCCGCGGTCGCCGCCGCCCATGCCGCGTTCCCCGCGTGGGCGGCGCTGGCGCCCAACGAACGCCGCACCCGCTTGCTCAACGCTGCCGAGCAATTGCAGGCGCGCAGCAGCGAATTTATCGCCGCCGCCGGCGAGACTGGCGCCATGCCCAACTGGTATGGCTTCAACGTGCGTCTGGCGGCCAATATGCTGCGCGAAGCGGCGTCGATGACCACCCAGATTACGGGGGAGGTGATCCCTTCCGATGTCCCCGGCAGTTTCGCCATGGCCTTGCGTCAGCCTTGCGGTGTGGTGCTGGGTATCGCGCCATGGAATGCCCCGGTCATCCTCGCCACACGCGCCATCGCCATGCCGCTGGCCTGCGGTAACACCGTGGTGCTCAAGGCCTCGGAGCTGAGCCCGGCAGTGCACCGCCTGATCGGCCAGGTGTTACAGGACGCCGGCCTGGGCGATGGCGTGGTCAACGTCATCAGCAATGCCCCGGCCGATGCTGCCGCGATTGTCGAGCGGCTGATCGCCAACCCGGCCGTGCGCCGGGTCAATTTCACCGGCTCGACCCATGTCGGGCGGATTGTCGGCGAGCTCTCGGCCCGCTACCTCAAGCCGGCGTTGCTGGAGTTGGGCGGCAAGGCGCCGTTGCTGGTGCTCGACGATGCCGATCTTGACGCGGCTGTGGCGGCGGCGGCCTTTGGCGCCTATTTCAACCAGGGCCAGATTTGCATGTCCACCGAACGCCTGATCGTCGATGCGAAAGTCGCCGATGCGTTCACCGCCAAGCTGGCGGCCAAGGTCGCGACCCTGCGTGCGGGTGACCCCGCTGCGGCGGATTCGGTACTCGGTTCCCTGGTGGACGCCAGCGCCGGCACACGCATCAAGGCCCTGATCGACGATGCCCTGGCCAAGGGCGCGCGGCTGGTGGTAGGCGGCCAGCTGGAGGGCAGCATCCTGCAGCCGACCCTGATCGATGGCGTCACCGAACACATGCGCCTGTACCGCGAAGAGTCCTTCGGCCCGGTGGCCGTCCTGCTGCGTGGTGAGGGTGATGAAGCCTTGTTGCGGCTGGCCAACGATTCCGAGTTCGGCCTGTCGGCGGCGATCTTCAGTCGCGACACCGGGCGCGCGCTGGCACTGGCGCAGCGGGTCGAGTCGGGTATTTGCCATATCAACGGCCCGACCGTGCATGACGAGGCGCAGATGCCGTTTGGTGGGGTCAAGTCCAGTGGGTACGGCAGCTTTGGTGGCAAGGCGTCCATTGAGCACTTCACGCAATTGCGCTGGGTGACCTTGCAGAACGGGCCACGGCATTACCCGATCTGAGCAGTTGCTGCGACATAACAATAACAAGGCGGCTGTGATCCGCCTTGCTGGAGGACACCCTTGTGAGTTCCGAATTCCGACCGCAACCCCAGCCCGCACCGAGATACCGCGAAGTCTCCATCGGCCACGCACCAGTGGCGGTCACTGAAGAACACGGCGTGTTGCACATGCGCTCCCTGGAACCCCTGGCCGAGTTGCCGGCGCGCCTGCTCGATCGCCTGGTGCATTGGGCTCGGGTACGGCCCGAGCAGACGTTTATCGCGGCACGCCAGGCCGGTGGGGATTGGCGCCGTGTCAGCTACCGCGAGATGCTCGACAGCGTGCGCGCAATTGCCCAGGGCCTGCTCAGCTACGGGCTGTCGGCGGACAAGCCGCTGGCCTTGCTGTCGGGCAACGACATCGAGCATTTGCAGGTCGCCCTCGGCGCCATGTACGCCGGTATTCCGTACTGCCCGGTCTCGCCGGCGTACGCGTTGTTGTCCCAGGATTTCGCCAAGCTGCGGCATGTGTGCGACCTGCTGCAACCGGGCTTGGTGTTTGTCAGCGATGCGGCGCTGTACCAGCGCGCCATCGACGCCGTCTTGCCGGCCGAGACCCCGTTAATCTGCGTGCGCGGCCACGTCCCCGGGCGCAGCCAGATAAGCTTCGCCAGCCTGCTGCAAACGCCGGGCAGCGCCGAGGCCGACGCGGCGTTCCAGGCCACCGGTCCCGACAGCATCGCCAAGTTTCTCTTCACCTCGGGCTCGACCAAATTGCCCAAGGCCGTGATCACCACCCAGCGCATGCTCTGCGCCAACCAGCAGATGCTGTTGCAGACGTTTCCGGTGTTCGGTGAGGAACCGCCGGTGCTGGTGGACTGGCTGCCGTGGAATCACACCTTTGGCGGCAGCCACAACGTCGGCATCGTGCTCTACAACGGTGGCACCTTTTATCTGGACGACGGCAAGCCCACGGTCCAGGGTTTTGCCCAGACCTTGCGCAACCTCAAGGAGATTTCGCCCACGGCTTACCTGACGGTGCCCAAGGGCTGGGAAGAGCTGGTCAACGCCCTGGAACAGGACGCCGAGTTGCGTGAGCGTTTTTTTGCGCGGATGAAACTGTTCTTCTTCGCTGCCGCCGGCCTGTCCCAAAGTATCTGGGATCGCCTCGACCGCGTGGCCGAACAGCACTGCGGTGAACGCATCCGCATGATGGCCGGGCTGGGCATGACCGAAGCCGCGCCGTCCTGCACCTTCACCACCGGGCCGTTGTCCATGGCCGGCTATATCGGTTTGCCCGCGCCGGGCTGCGAGGTGCGCCTGGTGCCGGTGGACGGCAAGTTCGAAGGGCGCTTTCGCGGGCCGCATATCATGCCGGGGTACTGGCGGGCGCCCCAGCAAACCGCCGAGGTCTTCGATGAACACGGGTTTTACTGTTCAGGAGACGCGATCAAGCTCGCCGACCCTCAGCAGCCGCAACTGGGCCTGATGTTCGATGGGCGAATTGCCGAGGATTTCAAGCTCTCTTCCGGTGTGTTTGTCAGCGTGGGTCCGTTGCGCAATCGCGCGGTGCTCGACGGCTCGCCCTATGTGCAGGACCTGGTGATTGCCGCGCCCGATCGCGAGTGCCTCGGAGCACTGGTGTTCCCCAGGCTCTACGAATGCCGTCGGCTGGCGGGCCTGGACGCCGCCGCCAGCGACGCCGACGTGCTCGGCAGCGCGCCGGTGCGCCAGTGGTTCGGCGACTGGTTGCAACGCCTCAATCGCGAGGCCACCGGCAATGCCAGTCGCCTGGAATGGATTGCCTTGCTCGACGAGCCGGCGTCCATCGACCGTGGGGAAATCACCGACAAAGGTTCGATCAACCAGCGCGCCGTGCTGCAATGGCGCGCGGCCAAGGTCGAGGCGTTGTATCGCGGCGAAGAGGCGACGATCCTGCGCGCCGAGCCGAAACCTTGAACGGGCAGTATTCGGCATTTGCCGATGTGGCGATTTTCGAGGCCGTGCGCACCCCCTGGATTGACCTGGGTGGAGCACTGTCTCAGGTCTCACCCATCGACCTGGGGATCAAGGTTGGCCGTGAGGTCATGGCCCGGGCCGATATTGAACCGCAGGCGGTGGACAGCGTTCTGGCCGGCTCCATGGCCCAGGCCAGTTTCGATGCCTACTTGCTGCCACGGCATATCGGCTTGTACAGCGGGGTGGCGCAAGCGGTCCCGGCACTGGGGGTGCAGCGCATCTGCGCCACCGGTTTCGAACTGTTGCGCCAGGCTGCCGGGCAACTGCGGGACGGCGTGCAACTGGCCTTGTGTGTGGCCAGTGAATCCATGTCGCGCAACCCCATCGCGGCTTACACCCACAGGGGCGGGTTTCGTCTTGGCGGCGAGGTCCAGTTCAAGGATTTTCTGTGGGAAGCCCTGTACGACCCGGCCCCGGGCCTGGACATGATCGCCACGGCCGACAACCTGGCGCGCCGTTATGGCCTGGGCCGCGAGGCGGTGGACCGCTACGCCTGCGCCAGCCACCAGCGAGCGTTGCAGGCGCAGCGTGACGGCGCTTGGGTTGACGAGGTGGTGGCGGTCGATAACCAGGTATTCGAGCTTGAGGGATACCAGCCCAGAGGCATCAGCCTGGCGCCTCGGACCGCTGCCGTCAGCGAGGACAGCCACCCACGGCCCACCGACCTTGAGAGCCTGACACGCTTGCGCGCTGTGCATCCCGGCGGCGTGCAAACCGCCGGCAACAGTTGTGCCGTGGTGGATGGCGCGGCGGCGGCGTTGGTGGGCCGCGCCTCGGCCTGCACGCGTCCGGCCCTGGCGCGGTTGCTGGCCAGCGCGGTGGTCGGCGTGGCCCCCGAGTTCATGGGCATCGGCCCGGCGCCGGCGATTCGTCTGCTGCTGCAACGCCGCGGGTTGAATCTGGATGACATCGGCCGCTTCGAGATCAACGAAGCCCAGGCCGCCCAAGTGCTGGCGGTGGCCCATGAACTTGAGCTGGACAGCACCCGCCTCAACGTCCAGGGCGGCTCGCTGGCACTCGGGCATCCACTGGCTGCCACAGGCCTGCGCCTGGTCATGTCCCTGGCCCGGCAACTGCGTCAGCACAACCTGCGCTACGGGATTGCCGCGGCGTGTGTGGGCGGCGGGCAGGGCATGGCGCTGCTGATCGAGAACCCTGCTTTTCGCGCTTGAGTGCGTGATTCTTTTTTAGTCGATGAGGTGTCCCGATGTGGAGCTATGAGGCGCCCCTGCGCGATATGCAATTTATCCTCGAGCACTGGTTGCAGGCGCCCGACAGCTGGCGGCGCAACCCGGCGTTCGAGGCCCTCGACCTGCCGCTGGCATTACAAGTATTGGAGGAGGCGGCACGCTTCAGCCAGGGCGTGCTGGCGCCGTTGAACAGCCACGGTGATCGCCAGGGCTGCCGCTGGCAGGCGGGCCAGGTCAGCACCCCGGACGGCTTCGTCGAGGCCTATCGTGCTTACGTCGAGGGTGGTTGGCCGGCGCTGGCGTGCGCCGAAGAGCAGGGCGGGCAGGGCCTGCCGCAACTGCTCGACGCGGCGCTGCAAGAGATGCTCTACGCCAGCAACCATGCCTGGGCCATGTACACCGGGATCGCCCACGGCGCCTACCTGTGCCTCAAGACTCACGCCGCGCCTTGGCTGCAGGCACGCTACCTGCCGGAGATTGTCAGTGGCCAGGCGTTGCCCACCATGTGCCTGACCGAGTCCCAGGCCGGCAGCGATGTCGGTTTGCTGCGCTGTCGCGCTGAACCCCAGGCGGATGGCAGCTATCGCTTGAGCGGCAGCAAGCTGTTTATCTCCGGCGGTGAGCACGACCTCACGGCCAATATTCTGCACCTGGTGCTGGCGCGCCTGCCCGATGCGCCGCCGGGCAGTCGCGGCATTTCACTGTTCCTGGTCCCCAGGCAGCTGGACGATGGCCGGGCCAATGGTGTGCATTGCGACGGTATCGAACACAAGATGGGCATCAAGGGCAGCGCCACCTGCTCCCTGGTATTCAACGCCGCCCAAGGCTGGCTGATCGGTGATGCCAATCAGGGCCTGGCGGCGATGTTCGTGATGATGAATTCGGCGCGCCTGCATGTCGGCCTGCAAGGCCTGGGGCATGTCGAGGCGGCTTGGCAGAATGCCCGGCAGTACGCTGCCGAGCGTGTGCAGATGCGTGCACCGTCAAGGCCCAAAGACGTGACGGCCCAGGCCGCTGACCCGATCCGTTATCACCCGGCCATGCGCCGCGTGTTGCTGGAGCTGCGCACCACCAGCGAGGGTATGCGTGCCATCGGCTATTGGGCGGCGCACCTGCTGGATCAGGCCGAGCATGGCCAGGACGCCTCGGCTGCCCGGTTGGCGCCTTTGCTGACGCCCATCATCAAGGCGTTTTTTACCGAACAGGGCTTTCGTCAGGCCAGCAATGCGTTGCAGGTATTTGGCGGTTACGGCTATGTCACCGAGTTCGCCATCGAGCAAACCCTGCGGGACAGTCGCATCGCGATGATCTACGAGGGCAGTAACGAGATCCAGGCCAATGACCTGTTGCTGCGCAAAGTGCTCGGGGATGAAGGTCAAGCCTTTGGCCTGCTGCTGGCCGAGTTGCGTGCCGAGGCCGGGCAGGGCGTGCAGTCTGTCGAGTGCGCAGGGTTCTCCCGCGCATTGGGCGGCCTGTTCGACGCGCTGGCCAGTGTGGTGAGCACCGTGCGTGAACGCGCACAGGAAGACAGTGAATACCCCTATCGGGCCGCGCCGGATTTCCTCCAGCTCTGTGGCGTGGCGTTGCTGGCCTTTGCCTGGGCGCGGGCTGCGCGGGTCTCCAGGGCATTGCCCGAAGATGACCCATTGCGTGCCGCCAAGCTGCAAAGCGCCGGGTTCTTTTTCGATTACCTGCCGTCGCGGCTGGCGCAACACCTGGGTGCCATAGAGGCGGCGCGCGCCGCACTGGCGTTCGTCTGACGGGATCGGATGCTTGCGGTACTATGGCAGGCCACGTGTTCTGGAAGTTGCCTGGATGAGTAAGCCCGGTCAATTGGTGCTGGTTGCACTGCGCAAGATGATTGCCAACGGTGAGTTGGTGGCGGGGGAGCGCCTGATGGAAACCCCTACGGCGCAACGCTTTGGTGTGTCGCGCATGCCCGTGCGCATGGCGTTTCGTACCCTTGAGCAGGAAGGGCTGCTGGTGCCGTTTGGCGGGCGCGGCTATCAGGTGCGGTCGGTCAGCCCCAGTGACATTGCCGGCGCCGTCGAAGTGCGCGGTGTGCTGGAAGGCCTGGCTGCGCGGCAAGCCGCCGAGCATGGTCTTTGCGACGCGGCGCGTGCGGAGCTGGAGCGCTGCCTGGTGGAAGGCGACCAGCTGTTCGACAAAGGCTACGTGACCGAAGATGACCTTGAGGTTTACCACGACCTGAACATGCGCTTTCACCAGGTCATTGTGGAGGGCAGCCACAACCCGGCGATCACGGATGCGCTGGCACGCAATGATCACCTGCCCTTCGCATCGGTGACCGCGCTGGCGGTGGATCGTGAGGACATGGCTCGTGAATATCGGCGCTTCAACTATGCCCACATGCAGCATCACTCGGTGTTCGATGCCCTGGTCAATCGCCAGGGCGCGCGCGCCGAAGCCATCATGCGCGAACACGCCAACGCCACGTTGCGTTATGCCGAGATCTTCAGCTCAGCCACCGCCGACGCGCGCATGAAGGTGATTTTGCCCGCGTCGTGACACGGTTCAGATGTCGAGCACCAACAGTGGGGTTTTCGAGCGTGAGCAGCAGGGCGTGAACTGGTCGTTCAGCGCCTGTTCCTGCTCGGTGAGGAACAGGTCGCGGTGCTCCGGGATGCCTTCCAGCACACGGGTCAGGCAGGTGCCGCAGATCCCTTGTTCGCAGGACACGGCAATCTCGATGCCCTGGCTTTCCAGGACCTGGACCACGGTCTTGTCGGCGGGGATCGTGAAGACCTGGCCGCTGCTGCCGAGCTTCACTGAAAAGCTCACGTCGAGGCTGTTGTCCACGGGCGCCGCCGAGAAGTACTCGCGATGCAGGCAGTCCTCCTGCCAGCCTTGCGCCCGCGCGCTGTCTAGCACGTGTTGCATGAAGCCGCCGGGGCCGCAGACATACAGGTGCACATCGTCTGCGGGCGCAGCCAACACCTCGGCAGTCTTGAGGGCCGTGTGGGGCTGCTCATCGAAATGCAGGCACACGCGCTCGGCAAACGGTGACGTCTTGAGCCGCTGTACAAACGCAGCACGTTCACTGGCGCGGGCACAATAATGCAGGTCGAAGTCGGCACCTGCATGGGCCAGGCGCTCGGCCATGCACAGGATCGGGGTGATGCCGATGCCGCCGGCGAACAGCAGGCTGCGTCGTGCTTCATGGGCGAGGGGGAATAGATTGCGTGGTTCGCTGATCGTCAGGTGGGCGCCCTCGTGTACCTGCTCGTGCAAACTGCGCGAGCCGCCGCGAGAAGCCGGGTCGTTGAGTACGCCGATCAGATAGCGATGACGCTCCTCGGGGTGATTGCACAGCGAATACTGGCGCACCAGTCCGTCCGGCAGATGCACGTCAATGTGCGCGCCGGCACTGAAGGCGGGCAGCGGCTGGCCATCGACCCTGGCCAGTTCATAGCTGCAAATGTCCTGGGCTTCGTTATTACGGGATACCACCACCACATCGATCATGTTCGGTCCTCGCAGAGTTGTCGCGCCATTCAGGCGGTGGTGGTCGTGATCAGTTGTGGTTCGAGGGCGCGTTCCTTGGCAATCAGTCGCTCCAGGATTTTGCGCGACTGCACGCCGCCGGCATCGATATTCAGCTTGAGCAGGTTGCGTTGCGGGTGGGCCAGCAGGTTCACCTGCTGACGCTCGAGCATCTCCAGGTCTTCGCTGAAAATCTTCCCTTGGCCTTCGCGAATGCTGGCGGTCAGCGCCTCATCGTGAGGGTTGAAGTTGCGCGCCATGCCCCAGAAATACCAGATCGACGTCTCGGTTTGCGGGGTGATGAAGTCGACCACGATGCTTGCCGCCTTGTGTTCGGGCGCTGCGTGGTAGCCGCCCTTGCCGGCGTGGGCCACGCCGACTTCGATCAGCACGTGGCTGGGCGGGGTGAAGCGACAGATCTGCCAGCGGTCCACCGGCACATCGTCGGCGAGGTTGTTGCCGCGCAGGGCCATGCGCCAGAACGGCGGAGCCAGGATGTTTTCCATGTGCCGGGCGGTGACGACTTCGTCGCCTTCAACCGTGGTGACGGGCGGCGCTTCATCGATTTCCTTTTGGCCGATGCTGGAAGCGTGGACGTAGGTTTCGTGGGTCAGGTCCATCAGGTTGTCGATCATCAGGCGGTAATCGCACTGGATATCAAACAGCCCGCCGCCGTACGCCCACTGGTCACTCACTGCCCACTCCAGATGGTGAATCAGTGCCGGGTCGGCAAGGGCCTGATCGCCGGGCCATACCCAGATAAAGCCATAGCGTTCAACCGCGGCGAAGGTCTTGTTGCACGGAAAACCACGCACCCGCTGCCCGGGCATTTCGACAGTCTTACCGTCGGCCCCCATGACCAAGCCGTGATAGCCGCAAACCAGGTTGCCATTTTCGACATAACCCAGTGAAAGCGGTGCACCGCGATGGGGGCAGAAGTCCTCGAGGGCGACGACGCTGCCTTGCGGGCCACGATAAAACACCATTTTTTCACCGCAGATCTGCCGACCCAGTGGTTTTTGGGCGATTTCATCGGGTGTGCAGGCGACGTACCAAGTGTTTTTGGGGTACATGGCGACTCTCTGGCTGGTTAATTATTTTTGTTTAATGGATCCATTAAATTTCCAGAGCTGCTGTGAGTCAATGTATTAATCAGTTGTTTAAGGTCATTTTGGGCGATTATCGATCGATGTGAATTTATTGGATCCATTGAGCGGGAGGCGTTCAGTGTGCTGATGGCAAAAAAAGGCCTGCCAGAAAATACCCTGTGTAAATCATCAGGCGTCACCAAGCCCTTCTACGGACATCCGCTACTTTCTAGCGCAGAAATGGGAAGTTGCTGCGTCATTTAGTAGCAAATCGCTTTTACCCGCTTTGCGCAATTTCCCCCACCCGAACGGAAGACTTCATTTAAATCAATGGGTAATGTTCTGCGGGTGGTGTTGGCACGCGTTATGCTTTTTTGTATTCGTGGATAATTGGATACAAAAATACAAAGAGGCTGCCAATGCAATTTGCCCCCGCTTACGTTGACCGCCAGCCCCTCACTGCCGAGGAGGAGGCCTACAACTTCCTCCTCGACGCCATCTGCGGCGGTCGTTTCCGCAAGGGCGATCGCCTGATCGCCGAGGATATCGCCAGCGAGATCGGCATGAGCCGCATGCCGGTGCGTGAGGCATTCCGCCGCCTGGACGCCCAGGGCCTGGTGACGCTGCGGCCCAATCGCGGTGCCATCGTCAGCGGCCTGGATATCGCTGAGCTGCACGAGGTATTCGAGATGCGCAGCGCACTGGAAGGCCTGGCGGTGCGCGTCGCGGTCAGCCGTATCGGTGAGCGCCAGATGGCGGCTCTGGAGCGGCTGCTGGACGAGATGGATGACTACCGCGACGAGAGCGCCGCGTGGGTCCGTTGCCACCGTGCCTTTCACGAATACCTGTGCGGGCTCAGCGGCCGGCCACGCTTGCTCAAGCAGATTTCGGCGTTGTATTCGCTGGTGGAAGCGCCCATGCGCTTGTGGCTGCAGCACAGCGAAAAACCCCTCAGCGCACGCCAGGAGCACGCCGTAATCCTCGACGCGATTCGCGCCGGTGACGCCGCCGGTGCCGAAGCTGTGGTACGCGAACACATCGAAAGCACCGTGCCGCTGCTGATTCAATTTCTGCAATTGGAAAAATAAAAGAGGCGGGTCCCAACCCGCCCATGTTTAGACGTTGATTCCTGCCCCGTTATTTAACGAAGTGGAGTGTCTGGTCATGCATAAACAACACCGCGCCTTGCTGGTGGCTGTAACCCTGGGTCTCTGTACGCAATGGGCCTGCGCCGCAGTCCAGGTGCCTGAGCGCCTGAAGAGCGTCGACAAACTCACCTATTGCTCGGGGATGGATTCACCGCCCCTGGTGTCCTTCGACGAATCCCAGAAACCGCGTGGGCTCACCGTCGACCTGGGCCTGGAAATCGCCAAGCGCCTGGGCAATAAAACCGTGCAATGGCGGGTCATTCCGTTTTCCGGCCTGGTGCCGGCGCTGCTTGCCCAGCAGTGCGACATGATCGTCGACCAACTGTTCGACAAGCCCGAGCGGCGCCAGGTGATCGACATCGTCAACTACATGTATTCCAGCCAGGCGGTGGTGGTGCCCAAGGGCAACCCCAAAGGCATCAAGACCCTGGATGACCTGTCCACGCGCAAGGTGGCGGTGCTCAACGGCTCTACCATCAAGGCCCTGCTCGATACCCAGAACGAGAGCCTCGCCAAGGCCGGCAAGCCACCGATGAAACTGGTGGTCTACAACACCGACACCGATGCGTTCCAGGCGCTGCGCATCAGCCAGGTCGACGCCTATGGCACCACCGTGGAAACCGCCGGTTACTACGCGGCGATGGCCCCGGAGCTGTTCCAGGAAGGGGTACCTGCATTCAGCCGCATCCTCACCGGCCTGGGCATGCGCAAGGACGACCCGCAACTGACCGCCGCCGTGCAGCAGATCATCAGCGACATGCGCAGCGACGGCAGCTATGTGCAATTGCTCAACAAATGGCACGTCAGCAGCGACTCACTTGACTGAGGTTCTACCACAATGAATTTCAATTGGGATGTGTTCTGGCAATACCTGCTGCAGCCCAGTGGGGTCTACCTCACCGGGCTGTGGCTGACGTGCCTGATCAGCGTGCTGGCGATGCTGCTCGGCTGTGCGCTGGGCCTGGCGGCCGCGCTGTTGCGCCTGTCGAAGAACCCGCTGCTGCACCTGCCGGTACGCCTTTATGTGTGGCTGATGCGCGGCACACCGCTGCTGGTGCAGATTGTGTTTTTGTACACCGCACTGGCAGCGGGCGGGATCTTCCGCTTCGAGGACATCGAGCTGTTCGGGCTGATCATCCCCGGCAATATTCAGGCGGCGATCATCGCCCTGGGCCTGAATGAAGGCGCGTACATGGCCGAAATCATCCGCGCCGGCATCGGCGCGGTGGACAAGGGCCAGTACGAAGCCGGGCGTTCCCTGGGCATGGGGTTCGGCAAACTGATGCGGCGCATTGTGCTGCCCCAGGCGTTTCGGGTGATCGTGCCGCCGCTGGGCAATGAGTTCAATGTGATGCTCAAGAACACCACGCTGGTGAGTGTGATCGGCGTGCAGGAGTTGTTGCTCAGCACGCAGATGGTGACCTCGGCGACGTTTCGCGTATTCGAGTTGTACCTGGTCGTCGCGATTTACTTCCTGACCTTGACCACGCTGTGGGGCTTTTTCCAACGCTGGCTCGAAAACCGTTTCGGCCAGTCCGATCGACCTTCGGCGCCACCTCCGGCCGCCAGCCGCATGTTCGGTCGCAGCACCCTGAAACTGCTGAGGGGACGTTAACCATGGCGCACCAAAGTGAAGAGCTGATCATTGACGCACAGGATATCCAGAAGTCGTTCGGCGAGTTGCAGATCCTCAAGGGCATCTCCCTGCAGGTGCGGCGTGGCGAAGTAGTGGTGCTGATCGGCGCCTCCGGCTCCGGCAAGACCACCTTTATCCGCTGCATCAACCTGCTGGAAGACATCCAGGGCGGGCGCATTCGCGTCAACGGCCGTGCCATGGGCTATCGCGAACGCGCCGATGGCAGCCTGGTGCGCGATTCGGAGCGCAACATCGCCCGTCAGCGTCGCGACATCGGCATGGTGTTCCAGCGCTTCAACCTGTTCCCGCACATGACTGCATTGGAAAACATCATCGAAGCGCCGATCCAGGTGCTCGGCGTACCGCGTGCCCAGGCGCTGGAACAGGCTCGGGGCTTGCTGGCGCGGGTCGGCCTGGCGGACAAGGCCAGCCACTACCCGTCGATGCTCTCCGGTGGCCAGCAGCAACGGGTGGCGATTGCCCGTGCGCTGGCGATGAAACCCCAGGCGATGCTGTTCGACGAACCCACCAGCGCCCTCGACCCGGAAACCGTCGGCGAAGTGCTGCAGGTGATGAAGGAGCTGGCCGAGGAGGGCATGACCATGGTGGTGGTCACCCACGAAATGGGCTTTGCCCGTGAAGTGGCCGACCGCGTGGTGGTGCTCGACCAGGGCGAGCTGATCGAACAAGGGCCGCCGGAGCAGATTTTCAGCCGTCCCAGCCATCCGCGTACCCGGGCGTTTCTCAGCCGCGTGTTATGACCTTTTTTTGAAGAGCCTTTGCCATGTTGAAATTCTCCGCTCACGAATACCCCTACCCGTCGCAACGCCAGAGCGTATTTGCCCGTCGCGGCATGGTCGCGGCGTCCCAGCCGCTGGCGGCCCAGGCCGGCATCGAAATCATGCAAAAGGGCGGCAATGCCATTGATGCCGCCATCGCCACCGCCGCTGCGCTGACCGTTGTAGAGCCCACCGGTTGTGGACTGGGTGGCGATGCCTTTGCGCTGGTGTGGTGCAAGGGGCAGTTGCATGGCCTGAACGGCAACGGCCATGCGCCGGCCGCCTTGAGTATCGAGGCGGTCAAGGCGGCAGGGCATCAACAGATGCCGCTGTACGGCTGGACCTCGGTGACGGTGCCCGGTTGCCCGTCGGCGTGGGCCGAGTTGTCCAAACGCTTCGGTAAATTGCCGTTTGCCGATTTGCTGCAGCCGGCCATCAGCCTGGCGCGCGACGGTTTCCCGTTGTCGCCGGTGGTCGCCCATCAATGGCAGATATCCTTGAACGAATTCAGCCCGCACCGCGATGACGTGCTGCACGCCTGGTTCGACACCTTCCTCATCGACGGGCGCGCGCCCCGGGCCGGCGAGATTTTCCGCAACCCGGCCCAGGCCCGTACCCTGGAAGAACTCGCCGCCACCGGCTGCGAAAGCCTGTATCGCGGCGCGCTGGCCGAGCGCCTGGATGCGCATTCGCGCGCCAGCGGTGGTTACCTGCGCGCCAGCGACCTCAAGGATTACCGCGCGCAGTGGGTGGAGCCGATCCACATCAATTACCGGGGCGTGGATGTTTGGGAAATCCCGCCGAGCGGCCAGGGCCTGGTTGCACTGATGGCGCTGAAGATCCTCGAAGGCTTCAACTTCGATCACCGCGACAGCCAGCAAACCTGGCATCGCCAGCTGGAAGCCATGAAGCTGGCCTACAGCGACGGCCTGCATTACATCACCGACCCTGCGCACATGCGCGTGGCGGTGGCCGACCTGCTGAGTGACGATTACAGCACCCGTCGCCGTGGCCAGATCGGCGAACAGGCGCAGCCGCCCAAACCCGGCGCCCCCCATGCCAGCGGCACGGTGTACCTGGCGACCGCCGACGCCGAAGGCAATATGGTTTCGTTCATCCAGAGCAACTACCACGGCTTCGGCTCCGGCGTGGTGCTGCCCGACAGCGGCATCGCCTTGCAGAATCGCGGGCAGGAATTCAGCCTCGATGAGTCCCATGCCAATTGCCTGGCACCGGGCAAGAAAACCTTCCACACCATCATCCCGGGTTTTCTCAGCAAGGACGGCCAGGCCCTTGGACCGTTCGGCGTGATGGGCGGCTACATGCAGCCCCAGGGCCATGTGCAGATGGTGATGAACCTGGTGGACTTCGGCCTCAACCCGCAGGCGGCCCTCGACGCACCGCGCTGGCAATGGCTGGGCGACATGAAGGTCGGCATCGAACACGGCGCGTCCCGCGACCTGGTCAATGCGCTGGCGCGACGCGGGCACAAGGTGCAGACCGACAGCGACCTGACCGACTACGGGCGTGGGCAGATCATCCTGCGTGACCCGGCCACCGGCGTGTTGTGCGGGGGCACTGAGCCAAGGGCGGACTCACATATCGCGGTTTGGTGAGCGGCGACACAAGCGCTGAGCCAGACGGCTAATAATGGTGGGGGGATGAGTTGTTTGATCGTCGCGACGGCGAGTGGGCGCCGCCGCAAGCCTCAATGTGCACGTTGACTCATCAAATACGGCGAGGCTCCCCCTGCGTAATTTCGCGTATCAGGCTCAGGTAACGCAGCGCGCCCAGTCCCAGGGGGCGGTTTTTTACCCAGATGATATCGACCCATAACCGCATCTGACTCGGCATGTAGTCAAACACCACCTCCGTCAATGCGCCTGACGTGATCAGAGGGTGTACCAGCGATTTTGGAAGATAAGCCCAACCCAACCCTTGCTGCACCAGGTCCAGCGTGGCCAGATAATTGTCGCTGTGCCAAATCCGCCGCGACAGCACAACACGTGGGTCAGAGTCTGCAGGTCCACCTGTGGCGACGATGATCTGCCGAACGTTGACCAGTTGCTCCTCGCTCAAGGGGCTTTTCTTGCCGGCGGCCGCAGGGTGATCTGGAGCAGCAACCGCTACTAACAACTGGCTCCCCGCTTCAAGAAATGTTTCCCGCTCATCAAGCCCTGGTCGTTCAAATCCCAGTGCCAATTGCACACGCCCTTCATGGAGCATGCGCATTGCCTCCGGATGGGACGCGGAGCGAATCTCGATTTCCAGCGTGGGAAACTCCCTGGCGATAATCGACAGCGGACGATTCCATACGCCTGTTTGCAACTCCGGCGCCATCGCAAAGACCAGGCGCTCCTCCAACCCCTGATGCAACTGCAGGGCATGCGCATCCAGCAGGTTTATCTGGCTCGCGACCTGTCGTGCCTGGGGCTCAAGGGCCTTGGCGGCGGCCGTAGGAATGGCTTTGCGAGTTGATCGGTCAAACAGCAACAAATCCAGCTCTGCTTCAAGCTGCGACACCGCCATGTTAACGGCCGAGGGTACCCGGCCTAATTTTCGCGCCGCCGCCGAAAAGGATCCGCTGTCGATGACCGCGAGGAAAATTTTAAGTGACTCACTGGTAAACGCCATGGGAGTTGTCAGATTTTCTGATGATGATCGTCTTTATGTATCAGATTTATTCGCCTAGTTTCTACTCTCTTTCACATTAACTACGTGGGGCACACCCTGTTGGATACGCAATTGAGAGAGCATGTTGCACTCGTCAGTGGTGCCGGGAGTGAATCCGGGATCGGCATGGCTATCGCTCGCAGGCTAGGTGCATCCGGGGCAAAGTTGATCATCACTGCCAGCAGCAACCGCATTGTGGATCGGGTTAAAGCGCTGCGCCTTGAAGGGTTTGAAGTTGAAGGCAGGCCCACTGATCTTACCGATGAAAGTCAGGTGCGAGACTTCAGCCTCTGGGCAGAGTCAGTCTGGGGGCGGGTCGATATTCTGGTGAACAATGCCGGTATGTCCATGCACGGCAGCCCTGAGATTTTCTCGGAATTGGCGTCGATGGAACTGCATGACTGGAACCTTTCACTGGCCCGAAACCTGACCACTGCCTTTCTGCTGACCCGAGCCGTGTTGCCCGGTATGAAGGCGAGAAGTTACGGGCGCATTGTCAATATCAGTTCCACCACGGGCACCCGCGGGAGCAATCCGGGGGAAGCCGCGTATAGCGCCGCCAAGGCCGCGATGGTGGGCATGAACATGGGGCTTGCGCTTGAGGTCGCCAAGCAGGGGATTACCGTCAACAGCGTGGCCCCCGGCTGGATCACCACGGGCTCAACCACCCCCGTTGAAGCCGAGGCGGGGCGCTTCACCCCGATTGGGCGCGCAGGCAGCCCCCGCGAAGTGGCGGCGGCGGTTGCATTTCTGGCATCGCCTGACGCCAGCTACATCACAGGGGAAGTCCTTGTGGTGGATGGCGGGAACTGTCTGGTCGAGAACAAAGCCCCTCACGGCGATTATTAAGTTTGAATACGCTCCAGCGCGCTCAATCCACGCTAGTGGGCGGGGGGCTATAACCGAGATTTATAAAAGCGCGATGTATCAAAGAACAGTTGAGTTCTTTGAGCCGTATCCGGCTGTCATTGAGCGACGAACGTTTAATTAATTTGATAATTAATATGGGGTATTGATCATGTCGAAAAGTGGAATCAGTGAATCAGCGATTGCTGCTTTTACCGCCTCCGAGCGTGCCCGGTTTATACAAAACAACCCCACTTCACTGGCGCTGGCCGAGCGCGCCAAGGCGAATCTGTTCAACGGTGTGCCCATGCACTGGATGAGCGATTGGTCGATGCCTTCGCCGCTCTTCGTCCAGCGTGCCAAAGGGGCGCGCTTCACCGACGTTGACGGGCATGAATACATCGACTTTTGCCTCGGCGACACCGGCACCATGTTTGGCCATTCACCTGATCCTGTTGCCCGCGCCATAACCGAGCAGGCGAACAATGGCTTGACCACGATGCTGCCGGGCGAAGACGCGGTGGTCTGCGGCGAGTTGCTGGCTGAGCGGTTCGAGCTGCCTTACTGGCAAGTGACCGCCAATGCGACTGATGCCAACCGTTATGTGCTGCGCTGGGCGCGCGCTATCACCCAGCGCAAGGTCTTGCTGGTGTTCGACGGCTGCTACCACGGCACCGTGGATGACGTGATGGTGCGCTACCGCGACGGCAAGACAGTGCACCGTTCAGGCCTGGTGGGCCAAGCCTACGACTTGAGCCAATACAGTCGATCCATCCCCTTCAACGATGTCGCCGCACTGGAGGCGGCGTTAGCCCAGGGCGATGTGTGCGCGCTGATGTGCGAGCCGGCGATGACGAACATTGGCATGGTCCTGCCGGATCCGGGGTTCATGCAAAAGTGTCGAGAGCTGACCCGTAAATATGGCAGCCTGTTGGTCATTGATGAGACCCACACTATTTCCACCGGCCTCGGTGGGTGCACGCGCCAGTGGGATTTGAAACCCGACTTTTTCGTGGTGGGTAAACCCATTGCAGGTGGCGTGCCTTGCGCGGTGTTTGGCGTTAGCGAGTCAGTCGCCTCGGCCATGCGCGACGTCCAGAAGGCCATCAGCGAAGAGAGCGGCGGGCATGGCCACAGTGGCATGGGAACGACGCTGTCGGCCAATGCACTGGCGATGCGCTGCATGCGCGTCAGTCTCGAAGAGGTCATGACCGCGTCTGCCTACGAGCACATGCTGGCGCTGGCCTCAAGGCTGGCCCAGGGGTTTCGAGGGTTGTTCAAGCGGCACCAACTGAACTGGTCGGTAACAGAGTTGGGCGCGCGTTGTGAATTTCAATTCTGTGCCACACCGCCAAGAACAGGCGCGCAAGCCGAAGCGGCTTTTCAC
This sequence comes from Pseudomonas sp. W3I7, assembly GCF_030816095.1. Taxonomy (NCBI): domain Bacteria; kingdom Pseudomonadati; phylum Pseudomonadota; class Gammaproteobacteria; order Pseudomonadales; family Pseudomonadaceae; genus Pseudomonas; species Pseudomonas sp. W3I7. The sequence continues at coordinate 3,858,304 of NZ_JAUSXP010000001.1, read as the reverse complement.
GACAGCCTCCAAATGGCGCTGCATCTCTATCTGATCAATCGCGCAATTCTTATCACGCCTTTTCACAACATGACCCTGTGCTGTCCGCAAACACGTGACGCGGATATCGACAGGCTGATCGCTGAGTTGGATAACGCGCTGACCACGCTGCTTGCCCTGCCTGGCGCGCGGGTTATGGCTTGATAACGGCACGTCTGAAAACGCCATTGTTCTTAAATACTGCCAGTCGCTTGAATGAGCGCTAAGAGGTTTGACATGCAATTTGCGGATAAAAAAGAGGCCCTGGATTATCTGGCCGCCCACCCTGAAGTGCTGAGCATCGAGTTGTTCCTTATCGACGCGAATGGCGTTCCACGGGGCAAACTGTTGCATCGCGACGAACTGCTGGCGATCTACGAAAATGGTCGGCCATTGCCAAGTTCCATTCTCGCCTTGACCGTGCAGGGTGAAGACGTAGAAGACACAGGCTTGGTCTGGGAGGTTGCCGACGCCGATTGTTGGACATACCCCTTGGCGGGAAGCCTGACCTTGCAACCCTGGCGCACCAACCCCACCGGTCAAGTGCAGGTGAGCATGCACCCGAGCCAAGGAATTCCCGCCGCACCGGCGGACCCGCGCCACGTACTGGTGAACACCATCGAGCGGCTGAAAGCCGATGGACTGCATCCGGTCATGGCGGTTGAGTTGGAGTTTTACCTGCTGGACCGACAACGCGACGTCAACGGTCGGCCGCAGCCGGCGTTGCAGGCCAATGGCGTACGCCCTGTTGCACCACAGGTCTATGGCGTTTACGAGCTGGAGCAGCTTCAACCGTTTCTTGATGACCTCTACGCGGCGTGCGCGCTGCAGGGCTTGCCGGTACGTACGGCGATATCCGAGTACGCGCCAGGCCAGCTCGAGTTGACGCTGGAGCATCGGTTCGACGCACTCCAGGCCATTGATGAAGGCGTACGTTACAAACGCCTGGTCAAGGGTGTGGCCAACAAACATGGGTTGCAAGCGTGCTTCATGGCCAAGCCATTCAGCGATCAGGCCGGCAGCGGTATGCACCTGCACGTCAGCCTTGCCGACGAGCACGGCAATAACCTGTATGCGAGCGAAGACCCACAGGGCACGCCACTGTTGCGGCACTCCATCGGCGGGATGATGGAGACCTTGTTTGACTCGCTGGCGATATTTTGCCCCCACGCCAATTCATATCGACGCTTCCAGACCGGTAGTTACGCGCCGCTGGCTAAAAGTTGGGGCGTCAACAACCGCACAGTTTCGTTCCGCGTGCCCGGCGGCCCTGCACTCAGTCGGCACATCGAACACCGCATTTGCGGTGCCGATGCCAACCCCTATCTCGCCGCTGCCGCGTTACTGGCGGGCATTCACTACGGCATCACGCATGAAAGCGATCCCGGCGCGGCAATTGTGGGCAATGGCTATGAACAGGCGACCGATTTTCTACCCACCGACTGGCTGACCGCGTTGCAGGCATTGCAACGTTCAACCTGGGCACGTGAGGCGCTGGGCGCCGAGTTCCTGAAGGTGTTCCTGGCGATCAAGTGGCGCGAGTTCCGTCAATTCAATGCTGAAGTCGGAGAACAGGACTGGCGCTGGTACCTCACTCACGCATAAATGTTGGCCCGTCAACGCGTCTAACAAAGCGCGCTGCATGTCGATATCAGGCGCTTGTGTGCCGCTATGAGGCTATTTTTGCGCCGGGAAGGCCGCGTATTGTGACCCGTCATTGGAGAATGATGATCGCCTGACCCTATAGTCAGTACGTCTTAACGTCGATCCAAGAGAACAATAAGAATGATCAACAGCCCAAGTTCGAAGGATGCAAGCGGCCAGCTGGCGCAGGGTTTCAAGCCGCGTCACGTCACCATGCTCTCCATTGCAGGGATTATCGGCGCAGGGTTGTTTGTCGGGTCTGGGCACGCCATTGCGGCGGCGGGCCCGGCGGTGATGCTGGCCTACCTGTTTTCCGGCCTGCTGGTGGTGCTGGTAATGCGAATGTTGGGAGAGATGGCGGTCGCCAACCCCGACACAGGATCCTTCTCAACCTATGCCGATCAAGCTATCGGCCGCTGGGCCGGCTTCACGATCGGTTGGCTTTACTGGTGGTTCTGGGTGCTAGTGATTCCCATCGAAGCATTGGCCGCCGGGCACATCCTCAACCAATGGTTCCCGCAGATCGACGCTTGGCTGTTTGCCTTGTTGTCGATCTTTTTGTTGGTGGTTACCAACTTGTTCAGTGTGTCCAAGTACGGCGAATTCGAGTTCTGGTTCGCGATGGCCAAGGTGGTGGCGATCATAGGTTTTATCGGCCTGGGGGGCGCAGTGTTGATGGGCTGGATTCCCGAACGGGAGGCCAGCGGTTTGAGTCGACTGATGGAGGAGCATGGAGGCTTTGCGCCTAATGGTTTGTCGGCCGTCGTCGGCGCATTCATAACCATCATGTTCAGTTTTATCGGCACTGAAGCCGTCACCATTGCGGCTGCGGAGTCCAGCAACCCGGCGCAGAATATCGCCCGAGCGACACGTTCGGTGATGTGGCGCATCGGCGTGTTTTACGTGTTATCGATCTTCGTGGTTATTTCCGTGGTGCCATGGAATGACCCGTTGCTGGCGTCGGTCGGCTCTTATCAGCGTGCACTGGAGTTGATGAACATTCCCCATGCCAAGCTGCTGGTGGATGTCGTCGTGCTGATTGCGGTGGCCAGTTGCATGAACTCCTCCATCTACATTGCTTCGCGCATGCTGTATTCACTGGGCAAGCGTGGGGACGCGCCAGCCTTGATGAAAAAGACCTCGGCACAGAGTGTGCCCAGGGCTGCTGTGATCGCCAGCACCATCCTGGGCGCTGGTGTGACCTTGCTCAGTTACTTCATGCCGGCTGGGCTGTTCCAGTTTCTGCTGGCCAGTTCGGGCGCCATCGCCTTGCTGGTGTACCTGGTGATCGCCGTTTCACAATTGCGCATGCGCAAAGTATTGCAACAGCGCAATATTCTGCTGACGTTCAAAATGTGGCTGTTTCCCTGGCTCACCTGGGCGGTCATTGTATTTATCTGTTGTGCATTGGCGGTGATGCTTTTAACCCCCGAGCATCGCTTCGAGGTGTCTTCGACGATCGGCCTGGCCTTGCTGATTTCACTGATCGGCGTCATCACCGCGCGGGATCCCCACCCTGTACAAAAACCGATTCCCGCCGTCTCGCGCCCATGAAAGCACGGCCGGTCACCGCTGCTGTTGGATCAGTTCGCCCTGACCTCGTTGGCGTCTGCGCTGGCGCCGCCCTCTATTTTTTCGAGCGCGTTTTGGCTGTCGTTGGCGTTTCTGCATCCGCCAGGGCATCGCCGCCGAGGCTACGGGTGAGTTGCACGGCGGCGTTCTGAAACAGCGGGTGCAGGGTTTGTGCTTGCTCGGCCGTCAACCGGCTGGCGGGGCCCGACAAGACAAGGGCGCCAATCAGGTTTTCCCCTGGACCGAAAATGGGCAGTGCCATGGATGACGCGTGCGGATCTGTCGCGCCTACGGAGTAGATCGGCTTGATCATCTTCGCCGCCAATGAGTAGGGCGTGCGCAGCGCTTCGGCGCCGGCCGCGCCGTCCATTGGGCGGGTGTCGCCGGGTTGCAGGTGCAGGCGCAAATGATGGGGTGAGTTGACTCGATACAGGCACATTCGGTAGGCGCCATGCCTGACGTAGAAGGAGGCTGTCTCACCGGTTTCCTGGGTCAGTCGGTGCAGCAGGGGCGTAATGTGACGCTCCAGGTCCAGCCCGTCCTGGTAGACAGTGTTCAAGCGCATGATCTCTGTGGCCAGTTGATAGCGGCCATCGGCCAGGCGAGTGATCAGGCCGTAATTTTCCAATGAGACCATCAAGCGCATGATGGTGCTTTTGATCAGCCCGGTTCGGTCGGCGAGCTCCGCCAGTTCCAGGGCAGTGTCACCTATTTTGAACGCGGTGAGCACGGTCAGCACCCGATCAGCCGAAGCCACCCCGGTGACTGCCGGGCGCGGGCGAATTTTTACCATTGGGTTGCTCCTTGTGAGTGGCGGTGTCGGGCGGCGCGTGAACAGGCTGCAAAATACTGCCATTGACGCGTGGGGGCAATGCACACGGACCATCAGCCTGGCGCTGCAAAAAAAAAACGCTGCTGGCGGGCGCGACCCGACAGCAGCGAGGGTGCAGCTTTTACAGGGGGCAGCCAGCCTTGGCTTCCTTCTTGAACGCCACAGGATCACTCGAAGGGTTCATGTGTTTGCGGCCGATCAACAGCACCATCAAAGCGCCCAGCGCGCACAGTGCCGCCAGCGGTAGCAAGGCCAGTGCGTGGCTGCCGGTGGCATGTTGGATGGTGCCGTAGACGTTGACCATCAGGCCCCCGCCGATCAGGTTGGCCATCGCGCCAACCGCCGCCAGGCCTGCCGCTGCGGTGGAGGAAGACAGCCACGTCGACACCAGTGCCCAGAACGGTCCTTTCATCGAGTAAGCGCCGATCAACACCATGGACATCATCAGCACCGTCGCCGACAGCGAAGAGGTCAAAAGCGCCAGTAACAGGCCAACGGTGATCAGCAACAGGGTGGTCGCGGTGTGCCAGCGGCGTTCGCCGGTCTTGTCGGAGCTGCGGCCCCACACAATCATCAAGATCGACGCCAGGCCGTAAGGAATCGCGTTGACCAATCCGATTTCCAGGTTGTTCAAGCCAAATGTCTTGAGGAGTTGCGGTGCCCAGACGCTCATGGTGCTGCCCGCTGCCGACGCGCCGGAATAGATCAGCGCCAACACCCAGATATGTTTGTGACGCAGCAGCTTCCACAGCGAGATATGCCCGATCGCGGTTTTGCGTCCGCGTTCTTCAGCCAGTCGCAGGGTCAACCAGGTGCGTTGCTCGTCACTCAGCCATTTCGCTTGCTCGGGGCGATCGGTCAGCACAAACAGGCAGGCGATACCCAGCAACACCGCCGGAATGCCTTCAATGATGAACAGCCAGTGCCAGCCGCGCATGCCGAACCAGCCGTCCATGCTCAGCAACAGGCCGGACAGGGGCGAACCGATAAAGTTGGCGCCGGGAATGGCGACCATGAAGATCGCGACCATGCGCCCACGGTACGAAGCCGGCAGCCAATAGGTCAGGTAAAGCAACACGCCAGGGAAGAACCCGGCCTCCGCAGCGCCCAGCAGGAAACGCATCACATAGAGGGAGTTGGCACCCTGCACGAACGCAGTGCCCGCCGAGACAAGCCCCCAGGTGATCATGATGCGGGCGATCCAGACGCGGGCCCCAAAACGTTGCAACGCCAGGTTGCTCGGCACCTCGACCAGGAAGTAAGAGACAAAGAACAGGCTGCTGGCGAAACCGAAGATTGCGGGCGTGAGCCCCAGGTCCTGGTTCATCTGCAGGGACGCCATGCCGATATTGCCGCGGTCGATGATCGCCAGCAGGTAGCAGAGGATCAGGAACGGCAGCAGTCGCCACGCCACCTTGCGCATGGTTGAACGCTCGATGGCGCTGATTTCGGTGGAGCTGATAGACATGACGCTCTCCCATTTTGTTTTTTTTGGAGAAGTGTTCCGGCCCGTGCCTCGCTCGGAGAAGCACGGGCTATATGAGTTCAATCACTGCGCATACAGGTGACGATTGACCACTGCGCGCGGGTCGGGCGCGATACCGTCCCAGAAATTGATAATCTGCTGCACCGCCAGCAGCCCCACGCGGTCCCGCGCTTCGGCGGTATTGGCGCCGACGTGGGGGGTCGCCACCAGGGTCGGCAGGCCCCATAACGGCGAATCGGCAGGCGGCGGTTCGGGGTTGAACGTATCCAGGCCGGCGCCGCCGATATGACCCGTACTCAGTGCCTGTACCAAGGCGTCGGTATCAATCAGCTCGCCGCGTGCGGTGTTGATCAGCAGGCTGCCTGGGCGCATGCGCTTGAACTGCGCCTCGCCGAACAGGTTGCGGTTCTGTTCCGTGAGCGGGCAATGCAGGCTGATAATATCGCAGCCCGCCAGCAGGGCTTCGAATTCACTGACCTGCTCAACGTTGGGCAAGTCGGGCAGGCTTTTCAGGTACGGGTCATAGACCTTGACCTGCATGCGCAGCGGGCCGACCAGGTCCATCAGGATCCGCCCGATTGAGCCCAGGCCAACCAGGCCGAGGGTCTTGCCTGACAGCTCGATACCTACCGAGTGGGCTTTATCCCAGTGCCCATCACGCATACGTGCATCCAGCAGGGCAGTGTTGCGCGCGACGCTGAACATCAGCGCCAGCGCGTGCTCGGCGACCGACTGCGCATTGGCGCCGAGGGCGATGGTCACGGGAATCTCGCGTTCGGCGGCGGCCGCAACGTCGATGGTGTCGTAGCCCACGCCGTGTTTGGCAATGATCTTCAACTGCGCGGACGCCTGGATCATTTCCCGCGTCAGGTGGCCCTGGCGGACGATGATTGCGTCCGGTTGCTCGCGCGCAATGATCGCAGTCAATGCTTCGGCGGCGGTGTAAGGGATGGTGGGTATCACACGCACGCCGTGTGAAGCGGCAAAGGCCATGGCTTCGGCCGTCAATTCAGGGCCGGTCAGCAGAAGGGTTCGAGTCATGTTGCGCACCTTGGTTTTTTTATCTGTGTGCAGCTGAGGTTGAGTGAGATGCCCCTCAGCGGTGACTGAAACTTATCATAATGAAACGTCGTTGCAATTAAAAAAGATTGGTGTAGAGGTGAATGCGCGATCTTTGTCGCCGTCGAGCGGCGCATATATTCTAAATAAATCACATGTTTAGCTCATTTTTACGCCTGATTTAGAGCGTTAAGGGTGTGAGGGCGAGGTGATGAGCTGCCTGCAGGGCTCTCTTGCAAGGCAAAAAATGAAGTGGTAATTTTAAAACGTCGTTTCATTTTAAGTGATTTCGTAATCACGCACGGCCTACAAAAAACACAAGAAGGTGTCCCCATGTCCATTGGTTTCAGAGTGCTCAAACAAGATCGCAAAGTGTCTGCCGAATGGGTTGAGCGCTATCGGACGGTGCCCGTCGCCAATATCAGCGACTCGATGAATCGCATGACTGCCGGCGGCGCCAGCCTGCGGAGCATGCATCGCCAGGGCGTATTGGTGGGGCCGGCGTTGACTGTCAAGGCCCGCCCTGGCGACAACTTGATGCTGCACTACGCCATTGATATCGCGCAGCCGGGCGACGTCATTGTGGTCGATGCAGGCGGCGACCTGAGTAACGCGCTGATCGGTGAAATGATGGTCGCGTATGCGGCCAGAAGAGGCGTGGCCGGCATTGTGATCAATGGTGCGATTCGGGACGCCGCGAGCATCGGCGCGGGTGACTTCCCATTGTTCGCCGCCGGCGTTACACACCGCGGCCCGTACAAGGATGGCCCCGGCGAAGTCAATGTGCCGATTGCACTGGATGGCATGGTGATCGAACCCGGCGACCTGATGATCGGCGACGAAGACGGCTTGCTTTGCGTGCCGTTTGACCAGGTGGGTGAAGTGTATGATCGTGCCCACGCCAAGCATGCTGCCGAACAAAAGCAGCTTGAGCAGATTGCCCTGGGTGAAAACGACCGAACCTGGGTCTTGAAATCTCTTACACAGAAGGGTTGCGAATTCCCTGGCTGATCCTTGACACCCTGGCCGTAGCATTCGGCCAGGGTTCACGGGTAAGGCGTCGCAGTCTTCATAACTCAAAGGCTTGCTGTGACTTCTGCTCCCACCTCCCGATGGCCCGCGCCGATTCGCGCACTGAGCCACCGCAACTTCCAGATCTACTTTGTGGGCCAGGGCCTTTCCACCCTCGGCAAATGGATTCAACAGGTCGCGCTGGCCTGGTTGGCCTATCACTTGACGGGCTCGGCCGTGTTGCTGGGTACGATCGCCTTTTTGACGTTGCTGCCGCAGTTATTGATCGGGCCATTGGCGGGAGCCTGGTCGGACCGCCACGACAAGCGCCGCCTGTTGATGGGCGTGCAAACCCTGCTTTCCCTGCAATCGCTGGTCCTGGCCGTGTTGACCTGGCAGCACTGGATGAACCGGGAGGTGATCATCGTCATGGCACTGATCCTGGGCTTGCTCAATGCCCTGGAAACCCCGCTGCGCCAGGCGCTGATCAGCAGTTTCGTCGATGATCCCAAGGACCTGCCCAACGCCCTTGTATTGAATGCGATGCTGATCAACGCCGCCCGCTTCATCGGCCCACCCTTGGCGGGGCTGCTGATCAACTGGAGTGGTGAGGCCGGCTGTTTTCTGCTGACGGCTGTCGCGTTTGGCATGTTGCTGATCGGGCTGGGCAGGGTGCAAAGCCGTTTGCAAGCCAAGGCCCAGGGTTCTACCGGAGAAATATTCCGTGAGGGGCTGCGATATTTGTGGCGCACGCTGCACATCCGGCGCCTGCTGATCAGCGTGATCATGGTCAACCTGCTGGCTTCCTGCTACACCGTGTTGTTGCCGATTCTGGCAAAAAACGTGTTTTCGGGTGACGCACAAACCCTGGGTTGGTTATGGGGTGCCGCCGGCGCGGGGGCGTTTGTCGCGACGATTTTTCTGGCGTTCGTCGGCGGAGCGTCGAACCTGCAACGCATCATTGGCATGGGGGCATGGGTGTGCGCGATATCGTTGTGTGCAGTAGCCGCCAATCCCCCGTTGTGGTTCACCCTGATCGCACTCGCCGGTCTGGGTTTCGGCATCACAGTGAGTAATGTCAGCAGCAACATGACCCTGCAAAGCGCCGCCCCCGAGGCGTTGCGGGGGCGAGTGATCGCGTTCTATATCGCCATGCGTTTCGGCTTTGAGGCCATTGGTGGGCTGTTGGCCGGGCTGGCGGCCGCTGCCTTCAGTGTGCAATGGACCTTGTTGCTGGCCGGTGCATTTTTGTTGGTGTATCAGGGGGCGAGCGCATGGGTTGACCGCAAAGCGCGTGAACGCCAGTGATGCTCGACTGTCTGCTGAAACGACTCCATTCCTGTTTTAGGGATTACGGTAAATTTCTACTCTGCAGCCAGGTAGTCATGACCTCGACCAGTTCGGTCTTGCACTCCACCGGCAACCAATGCCCACCGGGCAAGCTGGTTACGCTGAGGTCTGCGCAAGCCGCACGCATGGGGTCGCCCAACCGATTGCCCTTGATGGTATTCATTGGGTCGTAGTCGCCGTTCACAAACAGCACGGGCAATGACAGGCGGCCGCCATCGGGCGCTCGGTGCGCATAGTCGATGTTGGCATCGTCGTTCAAATACCACGCGCAGGGCGCGCGGAAACCATGGGTTTCGAAACTGTGCACCAGTGCAGCGAAGTCTGCCTGCGGCCATAGCGCCAGGTCGGGTTGAGTAGGTGGCGCCCGATGCGCCTCGCCAAACCGCCCACCTTTGCGGGTCACTTGCGCGTTTGATGCCACCTTGGTGATGTTCGCCGGGTCGCCGCGTCGATAAATAGACGCCAGCGATGCGGCTTTATCCGCATCAAGATCAGCGACAGCGCTCGCAAAGTGCGTGTTGTAGTAGCGGTAGTAATCCCATTGACCATCAGGGTACTGGTCCACCGGATAGAGCGCTCGGTCCACCAGCGGGACGAGCGTGGGCAGTGCGTTGGTGCTCGGGAAGTAGGGCACCGACACCAGCACCACGCCACGGCTGCGCTGCGGTTGATGGGCGGCCAGTTCACCTGCCACCACGCTGCCCCAATCATGGCCCACCCAAATGGCGGGTGCGCCACCGAGATGGTCATGCAGCTCTGCCATGTCGGCCACGATGTTTTCAAGGGTGTAGGCATTGAGGGCGCTGGGCGCAGAGGAGCCGCCATAGCCGCGCATGTCGGGTGCGACGCAGTGCCAGCCTTGGGCAGCGAACACTTCGATTTGCGCGCGCCAGATCAGGCTGAGCTCGGGCCAGCCGTGCAGAAATATCATCAACGGCCCATCGGCCGGGCCCGACTCCAGATAGTGCGTGGTATGGCGGGGCGTGCTGTAAACACGCGAAGTCAGCGTGGAAATGGACAAAGGCTATCCTCCTGCTTGCCGGCCGGTAGAGGCGAAGCGGCCACACTATACTGAGCGGTATGTTTCGCCGTTTGTTCCCCTATGAGAATGCCTTCATGTCATACAGATAGGATGTTGAACGGTCGCCACATCAGGTGTTTTAGCATCGCTGCGCCTATTTTTGGTGGTTACAGTCGCCTATCGCATCAGGATCATGAGGGTAGGTTGGCCGCATGCTTGCAGGGTTGCCCCGTCCTCTTTGTGTTTGTGTGGAGTCGCTGAATGCTTTTGCGGATAAAACTATTTTTCCTGTTCGTTCCACTGGCCCTGTTGGCCTGCGGGCGACTGGACATTTCATCAAGCCGCTACGAAACCTATGCGGCGGCGCTCGATGCCGGCGCGATAGGGCCAGGGCGGTGGCTGCCCAGCCAATTGCCAGCGTCGGCAGTTGGCATTCGTGAAACACACGATATTGATACGAATGAGGTCTGGTTTAGTTACGCGAGTGCTTCCAATAGGCCACCCGAGGAATGTAGCGAACTGCTGGCCGACCAATTGCGCCTGCCGAGGACCCGATGGGTCTACGAGGTTGAAGAGTTCTTCCGTGGCTTGAAGGATGTACAGGCGTCAGGCCGAGCAAGTTTCCATAGTTGCCACGGTGCAGGGTACGACTATTACCTGGTCATAGACCCAGAACGTAACCTGGCCTACGGCTGGTCACTGGGAGGTTACGGGGAAGGTTTAGGCCGGCCTGGGGCGGCTCGTTGATCATTTTATGAATTTTACGTACACCCTCTCAGGGTCGTGCTCATCAAGGTTCTCGATTTGCCCGCTCGGTATAAACCCGGCCTTGGCGAGCATGGCTTGGGACGCCAGGTTGGAGGCATTGGTTGATGCAAACAGCTTGGGCGTTTTGCACAACGCTTCTGCGCCCGCCAATAATTGCAGCGCCAGACCCTGGCGTTGATGCATCGGCGACACGACCACCAGCGCCACAAAATCGTAGCTGAAAAACTCATCAGTCAACACCAGGTAGCCCGCACATTCACCGGCCGTGACGACGACCAGGCATCGTTGGCTAATCACCGCGTCATGGATAAACACGCGCCGATGAGCGTGGGCTGTGGCGTAGGCGTCCAACTCCACCAGGGCGCGTACGTCATCAGGTGTGGCCTGGCGGATTAGCCGGTGTTCAGGGGCCGGCGGGTGTCGGTCTTGGGGCATTGGAATCACCGTTGGAGCGAATGGGTAAGGTGTGAGTGTTGAAGGCGTTTGCAGTGCTCAAAAAAGTACCATCGGCACGTGCATCAGCAGCATACAGGTAGCGCTGGCCTTGAACGCCTCCCTGGCCAGCGCTTTGCTGTCAGCGTGTCAAGCGCCAGGCCTGACGCGGAACGCCAGGAACACCGGGCCGGCCGGGAAGGTACTGACTTCCAGCTCATCGAGTGGATTGAGCGTGTTTGTTCGCACCCCTGCGTTGCTGTAAAGCGTGTGGCTGCCCGATGTCGCAATGTTGATCTTGCCGGCACCCGCCTGGATCAGCGTGGCCTTGAACCCTTCAGTCACATTGTCACCCAGGGTGAGTGTGACGTCAGTGTTGCTGATCACCAGGATCGACTTGCCTGAATCGGCCATGGTCAAGGGCCTGCTGGCCGTGATTGAGGCACTGGTGTGCACGTGGCCCCCGGCGTGGTAAGTGACCATCCTGGGGTCGGCGAAGACGCGCGCGAAGGTGCCGACATAGTTGACACTGGCGCGCATGTCATCGAACTGTTCCAGCACATAGGTGCCGATGCTGCCGGAGACGTCTGTGCCGGGGTCCAGCGCCCATTTGCGCCCGACCATCAGCCCGATCCGGGTGTTGGCACGCACACCGGCGCGTAGTTCTTCGAGAAACAGTGTGCTGATCTGGCCGCCACCCTTGCCCTGGGCATAGGTAAAGCGGGCAATGGAATGGCTGTCGCCCGTAGGGCTGCCCTGGGAGGTATCGACCTGGTAGTCGATGTAGTCTGCCGAGACGATGGTGCTGGTGGTGTTGGCGTTAGGCGCCCAGGTGAAATCCAGGACCCTGCCGGTTTTGATCTGCTCCTGGGAGACGGTGGCCTGGGTGGTTGTGGTGGAGCCTGACTGCTGCAAGTCGTCGTTCATGATACTCATCCTTAAGTAATGTGCGTGCTTGGGTGTGGGTCGACATGGCCCGACGCGCATGACCGCCGTCATGGCGCTGTTTTTTCTACAGCATAAGCGTGCGCTGCATGCTGTATAAATAAACAGTAGTTCGGGTTTTGTCGCTTCGCAACTGTGGCGAGGGAGCTTGCTCCCGCTGGGGTGCGAAGCGGCCCCAAAAATGGGCCTGCTACTCAGTCCAACGGGAGCAAGCTGCCTCGCCACGGGTCAATGATTGTCAGCTCGAACGCTTAACGCTCCGCACGCGCGTATTGCGCCAGCAGATCGGCCGCATCCTGGTAGCAACCCGCCAGTTCGCGTGCGCCTAAACGCGTCAATGCGTGGGCCGTGCGTCGGGCCTGGAGGGCATTGAGCGCAGGGTGAGCGGCAAACCGGGACAAGCGCCGGGCGCCACTTTGTGCGCAGCGTGCGAGCGGTGTGCCGGGGGGCAGATGCCGGGCCTGGGCTTGCAGCCGTTGCAGGCTTCGGCTCAGTTGCAGTGACAGATAGCCAGCCCTGTGAACCGCTGGGGCATCCGGGCCGGCCAGCGCCTGCAACGACACGATCCGGTGTTGTTGCCGGGCTTGCCACTTGAGCAGGTCCAGGCGCGCGCCATCGCGCAATAATTGTCGGGTGCTGGCGTGAACGGCGCGCTTTATTGCGCGCACGTGGCGCTCGGCGTTTCTGGGCAGGAGCTGGAACGCCAACAGGCAAATCGCCAGTGCCACCAGCCACGCGAGCGCCTGATTGGCAAAGTCGATGAAGTCGTATTGAGCTGTGCCGCCGGTGCTGACCAGCGTGTTAAAGGTGACCAGGTAGGCAATGCCCTGAAACGCGTGTCGCGGCCGGGTGGTGGCCTGAATACCGATGATCCAGAAGAGGCTCAGTACGACGATGAGCAGCGCGACGCCACTGATATGAGGCAGTAATAAAAACTTGCACACCGTCGCCGCCAATATGCCGTACAGCGTGCCCTTGAAGAACGCCGCAACGCCGCGAGTGGGCGCCGCAGTGGCCGCCAGCAAGGTGCAATAGGGGCCCAAAACCGCCAGCAACGACGGGCCCTGGTCCCAGGCCGTGAGGTACCAGACGGCGGCGGTGGCCAATGTTGCGACCAACGCGCGAATGCCATTGCGCAGTGCATCGCCATAATGGCGGTGGAAACCGACCGCACGGGCGGGGGCAGGGGTGGTGCGCTCAAGGCAGGCAAAGCACTCCAGGGCGCTGGACAGGTCTGCCAGTGGCTCGCTCAGCTGCGCGGGGTGTTCAGGTTCACCCTCAAGGCGGTCTTGCAGGGCCTTGACCTGCGCGGCGGTCGTGAAAAAGTCCGGGCGGGCTTCGGCCATTTGCTGCAGCGCCTGGCCCGTGTGAATACACGCCGGTAAAGCAGGCGCACAGGTCGGCACGCTGTGCAGGACGGCGGCATGCAAATACGCCAGCCCGGCCTGAAGGGTCGACAGTCGGGTGCGGATCAGCTGTGACTCACCTCGACCAACCCCGAGCAGGTCATCCACCTTGCCGATGTCGATGCCGAGTTGGCCTTGCTCGGCCGTAGAGGTCTCACGTTCACCGCTATAGTGAGCCGCCAGCAACCGCAGCGTGCGAGCGCAGACATCCCCAAGCACCTGCTTGAGTTGCTGCTCGACCGTCTTGCGTCCGAACAGCGTGGCCACCAGGCTCAAGCTCAACACGCCCAGCGCCACTGCCGATCCCCGTGTGACGATATGATCAAACGCTTGCGCCGGGGCGACGATCGCCGGGCCGAGCGCCAGGCAAACGGTGTAGCCGGCGACCACGGCCGCGGTGGCGTGGTAGTGCCGCAGCAAGGTCATGGCGGCGACACACAGCCCCAGCCACAGCCCGATTCCGAGGATAAACAGCAACATTTTCTGCGCAAACAAACCCGTCAGAAACACCGCCGCGACCAGCCCCAGCCCGGTGCCCAGCGCCCGATAGAGGCCTTTGCCAACCGCCGCGCCCTGTAGCGGATGAATCAGTAGTAACACGGTCGACGTCGCCGAGAAGGGGGCGTCCAGGTGCAGGTGCAAGCCCAGCCATAACGCCAGTGAGGCCGCCGCCAGGCTGCGAAACACGTAGCCCGACGAGCCGGGCGTCCACACCCCGGGCAGTACGGCCAACATGCGCGCCACCGGCCCCGTCATCACAGGTACTCCTGCAGCCAGCGAGTCAGTCGCCCATGCGGCTCGGCACCGGCCTCAGTCACTTCGACGCTGGCGGTCATGCCTGCCGCCAGCTCCACACCCGCTGGCACGCTGTCCAGTTCAATGCGTACCGGCACGCGTTGCGCCAGGCGTATCCAGCTGAACGTCGGCGCCACTTGGGGCAAGCCGCTGTCGCTGCGCAACTCGTTACCGTCGGCAATCCCGCGACCGATACTGGCGACATGCCCGGAAAGCAGCGGGGCAAACCCCATCAGCTTGATCGACGCTGGCGCACCCACCCGAATGCCTGGCAGCTTGGTCTCTTCGAAATACCCGGTAACCCAGAAACTGTGGCTGTCGACCACATAGATATTGGTGCTGCCCGCCACCGCGTAATCCCCCGGCTGCAAGCGCAGCTGGGTCACATAACCATCGACGGGTGAACGAAGGGTGGTGCGCGCCAGGTCCAGCTGCGCCTGGGCCAACTGGCTCTGGGCCGCGTCCACCCGCGCTTTGGCCACGGCCAGGTCCTGGGCGGCATTGTCGGTCTGCTCCCGCGCAATGGCGTCGCCGAGTTGCTGGCGCCGCCTGAACTGCGCGCTGCGCTGCTCGAACACGCTGCGCGCCTGGGCCAGCTCAGCCGTGCGCTGTTGCCGGGCCAGCAGGTAGGCGCGCTGATCGATCTGATACAGCAAGGCACCCTTGGCCACCCACTGGTTGTCGCCCACCTGCAACTGTTCGACCTGGCCGGACACCTCGGGCGCAATGCGTATGACCTGCGCGCTGACGCGCCCGTCGCGTGTCCAGGGCGCCAGCACATAGGCACGCCACAACTGGGTGCAGAAAAATACAGCAAGCAGCCCAAGCCCAAGGGTCACCAGCCTCTTGAGGATTTTATCGAGCGTCATGGCGTGGTCCTCACAGCTTCACTACCAGTATTGAAAGGACGATCACGGACACAAAGAACCGCGTCAGGCTGGGGTGCCAGGTCCAATCCAGCCAACCTCGCAGGAGGCGGTCGAGCGCCGCGTAAATCAGCGCGGCAGCGCCCAGGTAGAGCAGGAAAGGCGGCAGGTAGAGGTTGGCAATCGTGATTTCGCTGAGCATTGCGTGAGTCTCGCCATCGGCCTTCACGCTGAAGGCCCTGTTGACGATGGTAAGGAATGCTCGAGTGTGCCGATATTGAGTATGCTGCCAACCTATAATCAAATTCGGACACGCGAGTGGCAGCTAATGGACGACACCACGCTCTACACGGTTGAACAGTTTGAGTTTGATGCGCTGCATCAGCCCGCAGTCGCGATGATGCTGGGCACTCAGCGCCACAACGCCGAATACGCTGTACACCGCCACCGTAAAGGCCAACTGGTGGTGGCCTATCATGGCGGCATTGTGTGCACCGTGGAGGATGGCGTGTGGATGGTGCCGACAGGGTTCGGCGTATGGATTCCGGCCGAGGTTGCGCACAGCAACCGCATCACCGCCAACGGCAAAGTCGGGTTTTTATTCATAGAACCGGGGGCCGCCGCGCTGGCGCAAAAATGCTGCACCCTGGTGTTGTCGCCGTTGATTTTGGAGTTGATCAAGCACCTGGGCAGTCTGGAGCAGGATTATCCGCCGCACAGTGCGACCGCACGCTTGGCCAGCGTCCTGCTCGAACAATTGGAGCAGGCGCCCTCGGAACAACTGTACCTGCCGCTGCCGGCTTCGACGCAACTGCGCGCTATTGCGCGCAGCTTGGCGCAGGCCCCGGAAAACCGCCGCACCATGGCCGATTGGGCACATCAAGTGGCGATGAGCGAGCGGTCGCTGGCGCGTTTGATCAAGCGTGAAACCGGGCTGACATTTGGCCAGTGGCGCAAGCAATGGCAAATCATCGTGGCCTTGCAGAGCCTGGCCGAAGGCGAGTCGGTACAGCGCACCGCCGAGGCGCTGGGGTATGAGTCGGTCAGCTCGTTTATCAGTATGTTTCGCAAGACCCTGGGTTCACCGCCGGCACGTTATATCCGCAGTACGCAGCCCGCTAGTCGTGCGCTCAATACTGATCCACCAGGCGCTGCAACTGCGGGTCTCGAACCCTGAACACCTCGAACAGCCCCAGCGCGCGTAACGCAGGGAGCAGCGCCAGCAGGTCCTGCTCGGCGATGGTTCGCTGTTGTGCATCGGTGTTTGGATCACACCAGGCCCGGGCATTCACCAGAAAGGCGCCCACACTGCCTTTGCGGATGACAACGCCGTGGCGTTCAGTCTGATTCTGGTTATCGGGCAACAGTTCTTCGGCGCGCATGTTGTGTATTCCTGGGAGTTGAGGCTGCGACTATAGACGCGCCAAAGTGGCCTGGGTACGCTATTGAAGACAATCAATAGTCCATCAAGGCCACTTATGTCCGCTGCGCTGATTCCCTCTTCGGTATTAACGGCTGCCCATGGCCCGCTGGTTGTCGCCGTGGTCCGAGTGGACGCTGAACCGCGTATCACCGAGCGCCATTGCCATGCGCGTGGGCAGTTGCTGGGCACACGCCACGGCTTGTTATCAGTGGACGCCGGCGCCAGCCAGTGGGTGGTGCCGGCGACCCATGCGGTGTGGATCCCGCCGAATATCTCCCATGGCGCGCGCTCCCACGGCCCCTTCGCGGGGTGGAGTGTCTACGTGTCGCCGCAGGGCTGTGTCGAGCTGCCGGATACGCCTTGCGTCCTGGCAATCTCCGCACTTTTGCGCGAGGCGGTGATGCGCGCTGCCGCCTGGCAGGGCCCTGAGCTGGACGCTGCGCAGTTGCGCCTGGCCGGGGTGATTGTGGATGAGATCCGGACCTTGCCACGTGTGACCCTGGGCTTGCCGATGCCTCAGGATGCGCGCCTGCGCAAGATCGCCCAGGCGCTGTCCGATTGCCCGGACGACGAGCGTCACCTGCAGGGGTGGGCGGCCTGGGCGGGCATCGCCCCGCGCACACTGACGCGTCGGTTTGTGCTGGAAACGGGGTTCAGTTTCACCGCGTGGCGCCAGCGCGTGCGTTTGTTGCGCGCGCTGGAGAGGCTGGCGGCGGGTGTGCCGGTCACGCGTGTGGCGCTGGAGTTGGGCTATGACAACGTCAGTGCTTTTATCGCACTGTTTCGCCGCACGTTTGGGGTGACGCCTGGGCGTTACTTCACGGCGCATGAGCGTTTATAAGTAAAAAATCAATACCTGAAGTTAGCAGTTTGCACTTTTATTGATGGTTATTCAGCTGGTGTTCAGGCCGAATTAAACTGAATATACAGAGCGTATAACCTTTACAACTCTTTACCTTTGCAGTCTGGATGAGCGAAAAAACAACATGCTAGCCTGCGCGTTTTCGACAGGCAGCAGGCGCGCATGAAAAGGCTAAAGGAACTGGCTGTAAACAAGCCCTGTTCATCTATATTTATAGTGGCGTTTATTGTATTGGCTGCGCTGCAATACAAACCGGCCGTGCTCAACTACACCACACGCTTTGTCGACTTTGCCGAGTATATGCTCGCCCATGGCGTGACCCTGTTTCCCATTGCGGATGACCTGCAGCCATACCCTGATTACACGGTGCTCAATACACTGCTTGTGTACCTGGTTTCCTTGCCGTTCGGGCGTGTATCCATCCTGTCGATGGGGCTGCCTTTTTGCGTGGCGGCCGCCTTGATGCTGGTGTTTATTTACAAGCTGGGCGCCTTGCATGAAAAAAAATGGGGCGCCTACGCGGTGGTCTTTGCGCTGTTTACCTGGTCATTCCTGGACGGCGTGAATTCCTTGGCGCTGGACATCTATCCGGCGCTGTTCACCGTCATGTGTTTTTACCTGGCCTATACGGGCCAACGGCACCCGCACCGCTTTCACGTGCTGCCGGTACTCCTGGGCCTGGCGCTGGGCTTTGCCTTTCGTGGCCCTATTGGCCTGATCGGCCCGGCGGGCGTGGTCGCCTCCTATTATCTGTTAAGTCGACAGTGGCGCCTGTTGCTGGTGTTCTGCCTGCTCGCGGGCCTGGTGCTGGCCGCAGGCATTGCGCTGCTGAGCTGCGCGGCCTACCTGCAAGGTGGGCAGGCTTTCCTGCAAGAGGTGCTGGTCATGCAAGGGTTGGGGCGTTTTGGCACGGATCACGCCCCGCGTTATTACTTCTACTTCTCCGCAGGTTTGCTCACCTACGGCATCACTGCCTTTATCGCACTAAACGTGATGATCAAGAAGGGCAAACACTTCTTTGAACGCTCGCCGGCGCCGGCCACTCAACTGCTGCTGTACCTGACGGGTTGGCTGTTGGTGGTGATCGTACTGTTCACACTTCCAAGTTCCAAAAAAGCGCGTTACATCCTTTCGATTACACCGGCGATTTCATTATTGGCCGCCTATATCTTCGTGGATCGCAGCCAGCGCTTTGCAAGTACCCGCGACAAGTTGCTGAGGTTCTGCCTCAACTTGCCTGTGGTTGGCCTCGGCATGTTGTTACTTGCCTTTATCTATGGCCTGTATGCAGCCACGCCGCTGCGGCCTGACTATCTTGGCGCGTGTGCAGGGTTGATCGGCCTTATTATCATTCGGCCTTGGATACAGTTACGGTTTCATGCACATCCACAACGGGAATTCGTGCTGTTGTGTTTTGGTGCTGCCGCCTTTCTGGTCCTGGATATGTTCTTCTTCAATTCGATTACTTACCACCTGGAATTGGCCGATGAGCCGACCCCCAAGTTTCTGCCCTATTGGTTTTGGTAGGGCGTGGTTTTGGTAGGGCGTGGTTTTGGTAGGGCATGGTTTTGGTAGGGCATGGTTGTGGTAAGGCATGTTGCAATCGCAGCCAGACCCGGAATCAAGCCAAACAACCATGTCACGCGCCCACCTCAGTCGAGCATCGGAGGGGTCAACTGAACACTAACGTGTCAGGTTCGCGCCCGCGTGCCTGGCACGCTTGAAGGCGCCTGCAGCGGCAATGTCGAGTAACCGACGAAAGTTCGGGCATTGCGCGTGGTCGGGAGCAGGGCAGGCCGCAGCGTGGCGCAAGCCGCGGCTCATGGCTTGCAGTTGTTTGACCGTCGCGTCGAGTTCATCGGCCTTGGCCAGCAGCAGCGTTCTGTCCACCGTGGCCTGGCCATTGGGGGACAGCATGGCCTGTATCTCGTCCAGCGACAGGCCGCCCGCCTGGCCGAGGGCGATCACCGCCAACTGCTCAATCACCGCCGCGCCAAACTGACGGCGAGCGCCGGGTGGGCTGATGGCGGTGATCAGGCCTTTCTTCGCATAAAAACGCAAGGTGTGAGCCGGCACGCCCGTGCGTTTGACCACCTCAGTGATATCCATTGGCAGACCCTTGACTTGAAGTTGACTTCAACTTCTATGATGCCTGCGCAGGTCAAATGGGTCCATGAATAAGAGGTCGGTATGGCATCGCTGCACGTGATTGCACAGGTAATTTTGTTGGGGGTCGGCGCGACGCTCGTGATGGATATGTGGATGCTGTTGATGAAGGCGCTCAAGGTGCCCACGCTGAATTTCGCCTTCGTGGGGCGCTGGGTCGGGCATGCGTGCCACGGGCAGTTTACCCATCGCAGCATTGCCCAAGCGGCGCCCGTGCGGGGCGAAGTCGCCCTGGGCTGGATCGCGCACTACGTCACCGGGGTTGTGTTTGCGCTGTTGCTGGTGGGGATCGAAGGAGTCGCCTGGTTGCAGGCGCCCACATTCATGCCGGCATTGGTGCTGGGTATCGCCACCGTGGCTGTCCCGCTGTGTGTAATACAGCCTGCCATGGGCGCGGGGTTTGCCTCCTCCAAGACACCCACGCCGGGCAAGAACTGCCTGCGCAGTCTGATCAGTCATGCGGTGTTCGGCGTAGGGCTTTATCTGGCTGGAGTAGGTTCCAGCCACTGCTGGTAAGTGATACGGCTGATGTGCTCGGTCCGATAGTCGTCGAAGAAGGCGTGGTATCGGTTTTCCTCGGTGTGATGAACGCGAAAACCACACTTCGATTGAACGCTACAGGACTGGGTGTTATCGGCAAAGTAACCACACCAGAGCGCTTCGAGGTGCAGGGTTTCAAAGGCGTGCCGCATCACCTCCCGCACGGCTTCGGGGATCAGGCCTTTGCCCCAGTACGGCACGCCGATCCAGTAGGCGATTTCACCTTCACGCTCGCTGATCTCAAAGTTGCTGTGGCTGCCGATCAGGATGCCCACGCAACCCACCGCGCGGCGGTTCTCTTTGAGTTCGACGGCGTAGACCTCTGGGTGATTGAAAACGGTGCGGATGATCTCGGCACTGTTCTGCACACTGGTGTGCGGCGGCCACCCAGCGATGGGGCCGACACGGGTGTCCTTGGCATATTCGTAAAGGTCGGCGGCGTCTGCGTCTTGCCAGGGGCGCAGCAAGAGTCGTTGTGTGTTCAGTGGCATGGCCTGTGTCCGTCAGCGATGGGTTCGTTTGGCACAGCCTAGTGACAGGCGCCTGATCGGTACACGCCAGTACCTTGGCGATTTCGGTACTTATCGAAACTGCTGTGTGCGCTGGTGATAGGATTTACGCTCTTGCAGGTTGCAGTACTGAGGCCCAATGCATCACATACCGAAACTTTCCGCCCCCGACGACCCGCTACGAATGGGGGAGACCACACTGGCCGAAGGGCTGGGGCTGCCGCTCGCTTTCGGCCATGCGTACCTGACCGTGCTGGTGTGCCTCTGCGGCCGTGCGCGCTTCACGCTGAATTTCAAAGAGCATGCGGTGCGGCGCGGTGACGTGGTGGTACTGGCTGAGGACACGATTGCCTTGTTCAAACGCCGCTCACGTGGGTTTAACGTATTTTTTTGCCTGATACCCAAACGCTTTGCAACGGAGGTGGCCTACCCATTGCCAAACCCCTTGTTTGTGTTTTTGCACGACCATCCTCACTGCGTGCCCACCCAGCACGACAGGCCGCTGATAGCGGGTTGGGTCGCACAGATGCGCGACATCGCGGGCAGCTGTCCGACTTACCGACACATCATGCTGCGCAACCAATTGCAGACGTTTTTCCTGAAAATCGCCGAACAACTTCCCGCCCAGCCAACGGGGGGCCGGGCGTTCAGCCGCAAGGAAATGCTCAGCTGGCGCTTCTGGGAGTTGATCGGCAAACATTGCACCCGCCATCGAGAGGTACAGTTCTACGCCGATGCGCTGAGCATCACGCCGTTCTACCTGTCGCGGCTGACCAAGGCATTTTTCAATGACAGCCCCAAGGGCTTGATCGATCGGCAGGTCACGCTGGAGATCAAGGCGCTTCTTTCATACAGTAACCTGGCGATTGGTCGTGTGGCGGACGCTCTCAACTTCGCCGATGCTTCGTACTTGTGCCGCTACTTCAAGCGTCAAACCTGGGTTTCACTTTCCGGCTATCGCAGGCATCAGCATGCGGCAAGCGGGCAGGGCTGATCTGCGGCCCGGGAAGCAGTAATCAGTGCCAGGCAAGGAAGTCGTTTTAATGAATCAATATGATCTGATTATTGTGGGCGCCGGTATTCATGGTGCGGCTTTGGCCTATTACAGCGCCCGTGCCGGGCAGCGCGTGATGCTTATTGAAGAGGCCCGGCCGGCCAGCGGTGCCAGCGGCCACGCCTTCGGTTGGATCAATGCCCGTGCATTGATCCAACCCGTGCAGCATTTGGCGCAAAGCGTGATAGATGATTATCACCACCTTCAGGCTGCGTTGCCGTCGTTCCCGTTGCGTTGGTGTGCAGAGTTGACCTATGGCCTGGGCCTGGAAAATCTCCAAACATCAGCAGCGGGCCTGAGCCTTTCTGCCCTTCAAACGCGTACTGTTTCGCAGAGTGAAATCCGAGCACTTGAGCCCAACCTTGCTGATCCGCCTCTTCAAGCCCGCTGTACGCAGGCGGCAGGGGTCATCTCGCCGGTAGAAGCCATTGAGTGCCTGGTTCTGGCCGCTGAAGGTTTTGGCGTACGGGTTGTTCGCGACTGCGCAGTGCGCCAGTTGCTCGTTGAAAATGGCCAGGTTGTCGGCGTCCATACCCAGGCAGGCAATCGGTATGGCAATAAAACGGTACTGGCTGCGGGCTTGGGAGTGCTTGAGCTTTTGGCTGATCAAAACCTGCATCTGCCCATTCGACCGTCCCCGGCGATTCTGCTGACGTTTGAAGTGGCGAAGGAACTGCTCAATGGCATTGTTTCGAACGCCGACATGGAGGCTCGTCAGGGCGACACGCATACCTTGATTGCGGCTGAAGACTACATCGACGATACGCCGGAAAATGGCCCCGCTGCCATAGGGCTCAGAGCCCTCGACGCGATTCGTGGGCAGTTGAACGGGGCGCAATCCATAGTGCTGAAGTCCGTAGCGGTAGGGTGGCGGCCGCTGTCTGACGACGGCCTGCCTATCGTGGGGCCAGCGGGCGATGACGGCAGGCTGTATATCTTGAGCGCCCATCCAGGCCTGACCCTGGCGCCCACCTTGGCGCGGCTCTTGAGCGAAGAACTGATCACCGGCGTGCCTTCGCCATTGCTGAGCAAGGTTCGGCCGCTGCGTTTTCGGGTGTGAGCGTCAGAACCCTGTGCCGTCAGCTGCTGTTCAAGTCACTTTCAATATTCCATGACAGTTATCTACACAACCGTGATGCGACGCCGGACCTGTGGCAAGCCTGCTGGCCACAGTGGGAGGTGCTCGTCCTTTCGTGCTGCAGGTCAGTGCGTG
The DNA here is from genome assembly GCF_030816095.1 of Pseudomonas sp. W3I7. Classification (NCBI taxonomy): domain Bacteria; kingdom Pseudomonadati; phylum Pseudomonadota; class Gammaproteobacteria; order Pseudomonadales; family Pseudomonadaceae; genus Pseudomonas; species Pseudomonas sp. W3I7. The sequence continues at coordinate 3,835,332 of NZ_JAUSXP010000001.1, read as the reverse complement.
CCCTGGGCGGCAAACATCTGTTGGGCGTGCGCGAAACACTTCTCGGCGATGGCCGAGCGCGGTTCGGTCTTGCGCATCACCAACCCCAACGGCGCGAGCACGCTGGCGTCCGGCAAGTTGATAAAGGCGAGGTTCTCGATCGGGGTTTCCATGCCGCTGTCCAGCGGCATGATCGCGCAGCAGAACCCTTCGTGGATCGCCTGGAACAGCTGATAGGTCGAATCGCTTTCGAGAATGGGCTGCGGGTCCAGGCCTCGGCTGCGGAAGCTCAAGTCAATGGATTTTCGATAGTGCATGCCATTGCTGATCATCCCCAGGGGCAATTGCGCGGCGTCTTCCCAACTCATTTCGGTGCCTTCGAACTGGAAGTGGCGCGTGTCGTACAGCAGGCCGACGCGGGTTTCACCCAGTTCGAAAACCTCCAGGTAATTGGGGTTTACGTGGTCCAGGTAGCACACGCCCAAGTCCAGTTGGTTGGTGCCCAGGGCTTCGATGATCTTGTCCGAGCTCATCGACGACAGGCTGAACTTGAGCTCTGGAAACGTCTGGGACAGACCCTGGATGTAGCTGATCGAGTTGAACCCGCTGAGCGGCACCAGCCCCAGGCGCAGGCTGCCCACCAACTGCCCGCGACACGCCGCCGCTTCGGCAAACAAACCGTCATGGGCGGCGAGCAGGGTTCTGGCCCACGCCAGCACGCGCTCGCCGGCCTGGGTGAAACCTTCGAAGCGCTGGCCACGGGTGACCAGCTCCAGGCCCAGCTCATCCTCCAGATTGCGCAGGCGCATCGACAGGGTCGGCTGGGTGATATGGCAGCGCGCAGCCGCCTGGCCGAAGTGCCGAGTCTGCTCCAGCGCGATCAGGAATTTGAGTTGCTTGATGTCCATTTAAAGCCCCAGCCTGGGAATAAGTGAGCGGTCATGATAAGTGCCCGTGCCTGCACCCGCAGCAGACCCTCTCATTGTAAGGCCTGCGCGTCCAATCACCTGCATTGACATGATCCTCACCAACGGATCAAAAGCCGAGCAGCAACCTGATGTAATGCGATCTGAATGTGTGGGCGGGCATGCGGCGGCGTGACCGGTTTTTTTGCGTCCCGTGAAACCTGTACACAATTTGAAATGTTTAAGTGGTTTAATGTTTATGTCGGCTTGCGATGGATCGCAGCCGCCGACAGACCTTTTGTCATTGATTCACCCAAGTTGCTACACCCAAGGAGCTACACCATGCAAGGAAGTATAAAGTCCAAACACTTAGCGTTTCTGTTGATACCGCTGGTTGCCGCCTGTACCACCCCGGACAGAACCCGTGAATCGGCCATCACCCCGCAAGCCCAGCCGCAACAGGCCTGGCAGTTCGACAACTGCTCGGTCGGCTGCCCCAGCGGCGGCAGCCCGCTGACGCTGAACCGCCAGGCGTACACCCTGAACAACAACGGTTCGACCAAGTTTGCCAACTGGGTGTCGTACAAAATCACCAAGACCACCCCCGCCAGCGGCCGCGCACGCGACTGGCAGACCGACCCGGACATCCCGACCGGCGAAACCCTCGACCCGGTGGATTACAACGGCGCCAATGTCGCGCTCAAAGTCGACCGTGGCCATCAGGCCAACCTCGCCTCGATGGCGGGCGTAGCGGATTGGCAAAGCCTCAATTACCTGTCGAACATCACGCCGCAAAAGTCCGACCTCAACCAGGGGCCGTGGGCGCACCTGGAAGACCAGGAGCGCAACCTCAGCAAGCAGGCGGGAGTCGACGCGGTGTACGTCGCCACCGGGCCGCTGTATGAGCATTTTGTCGGCACGCTGCCGGGCACGAACAAGGTGCACACCCTTCCCAGTGGCTACTGGAAAATCATCTTCGTCGGCAGCTCGCCTGAAGGTGGCATGTATGCCTCATTCGTGATGAACCAGGAAACGCCCAAGGGCGCCAATTTCTGCGATTACCAGGTGCCCGTGAGTCAAATCGAAGAGCGCTCGGGCCTGACATTCTGGAGTGGTTTGCCGCAGGCGGTGCAGGCTGCGTTGAAGGCCAGGCAAGGGCAGTTGCCGGGGCGCATGGGTTGCAAGCAGCAAGCGTTGTAATCCGTTAAGGATCAGTATCACTCCTGTGGCGAGGGAGCTTGCTCCCGCGCCACAGGTTGGCGTTTGCTGCGCCCTATCAAACTTCGGATAAATCATGCACGGCGAAATTTTGATACGACCCGTCGGGTTGGCGAGAGCGCAAAAACCTGGATGACGATTACTGTTTTCGTACAAAAAAACGGAAACACTCATCATGCTGCCGCGCACCGAGCCCTTAGCCAGACGACCCTTAGCCCGACGACCCTTGGCAACACGAGTCGACAGCCACGTCCACTTCTACACCGCACACGATCTTCAGCGCGTGGCTGGCCTGCTGCCCTATGGCCTGCCTGAACCACACCCGCTCAAGGCCTACCTGGATAAACTGATTGATGCCGGCACCCCCCCGGCGATCATCAACAACGTGCACCTGAGCATCCTGCCGGACTCGCAAAACGTTTTTGCGTCGTTTGATCAACTGCAAGCGCTGCAGGCGGCACACCCTCAGCGTTATGGCGGTATCCAACTGGCAGGAACGATCCAGGCGCAACCGGCCTATGCCACCCAGGCGCGCCTCGGGCACCCGCAGGTCATCGGCGCCCGCATCGTTTTGCACGATGCCCGGCCTGAAACCGTGGCAGAGGGCAGCTTTTGCGATGAGCAATGGCAGGCGTTCTACGCACGGCTACTGCCGCACCAACACCTGCATATCTACGCCAAAGAGGCGCAGACCAACTTGCGTGTATTGCGCCAGATCCCTGACCAGGTGCCTGTGCTTATCGACCATCTCGGCAGTTGCCATTATGAACGGGGCGCTACAGAACCGGCCTACAGCGCACTGCTCGCGGAAGCGGCAAGACGCGGCAACGTGGGGTTCAAAGGCCCGGGCTATCGCACCTCGGTCAACCCTGAGCAAACCGCTCGGTTCGTGACCCGGATCATTCGCGCGGTGGGTGCCGGCAACCTTTTGCTTGAGGCCAGTGACGCGCCTCATGTGGGTGTCGGCAGCAACCGCGTGGCTTATGCCGAGCAGTTTGATGTACCCCGCACCTTTGCTTTTGTCGAGGCCGTGGCACGGCATGTTGCCAAAGCCACCGCCATCCCTGCCAGCCAACTGCTTCGGGGCGCATGCGGCCAATGGCTGCGTTGACCTGCGCGCACATTCATACCTAGAGAGATCCAGCGATGACCACCATCATGACTAAAGCGATCAGCTTTGCTGTGCAGTACGGCGATGCAAGCCTGTACCTCAAAGGAACATTGTTTGAACCCGAGCACCTTGATGCTGCAACGCGTCAGCTGCCCCCAATCGTTTTCAACTCAGGTTTCACCGGCGGGGTCAGCATGTACGGTCAGCTGTTCGGCCACGCCCTGGCAGCCCGGGGCTATCGCGTCATGACCTACGACGTGGCGGGGTTTTTTACCAATAAGTCTGTGCGTAATACCCTGCAGTCAGCAGACGGCGAAGTCACCCAGGTCATGCTTGAAGACCAGAAGGACGAAGTCCTCGGCGCTGTTGCATGGGCGCGTGACACCTTTGGTCAAAGCCCGGTAGTGGCCTCCTGGGCGATGGGGGCGGTCGCCAGCCTCGGTGCGGTGGCTGAGCTCGCCGCTGCGGGAGGGGAGCAAGTGCGGTTCTGGGTGCCGATGAGCTACAGCAGCCTGCGTACACTGCAGGCGTTGCGTACCGACCCGGAGGCAACCGACGCCGCGATTCACCAACTGCCGGATGACGCGCCGATTCCGCCGTTCGATACCGGTACTGAATCGACCCGCCTGGGTTATTACCCACTGGATCCGCAGACCCAGGCCTACGTTGATCAGCAACTGAGCGGCTACACCCAAGCCGGCGGCGTAGACCGCTGGCCCGGCTGCACTCACGTGACGGCAAAATCCTATAAAGCCTGTTTGGCTTATGACCCGGAGCGGTACATTGGGGGCGCACAAGGCTTCCCGCCGGCGCTGATTGTGCACGGCGCTGAAAATACCCTGCACATGCCTTCAGAGTCCGTGCGCCTGCATCGGCGCTATCCGGGGGATGCGGGGCCGAGCGCGCTGATTATCCCGCACTTGCAACATGGCCAGCAGAATCAAGCCGACAACCCGTTGTTCAAATCGATGATCCAGAGCATCGACGAGGCCATCCGCACGCGAGCCTTGTAATGAAAGCTTGCAATCATTGCAGGCTCGCCGTGACTCAATCTGGCTGAATACAACGCCAGGCCCTTGCAGGGTGTGTTCAACACCCTGCCATCGGGCTGGCGTTGGAATCACCTTGATAAGGATCCGGCAATGGTAAACCCCAGCACAGCAGCGTCGCCTGCAACGGGTTACATCACCCAGCGAATCGGCCTGCTTATTCTTCCTCAGTTTTCCATGATGGCGTTGGCGGGTGCCAGTGAGCCATTACGCGTGGCGAATCGGCTCAGCGGCAAAACGCTGTATGAGTGGACGCTTCTTACGGAAAGCGGCGGGCCTGTCTGTTCCAGCAGCGGTATTGAGATACACACCGTCGCGATTGATCAAGCGCCCGCGGTCGATCGGGTGTTTGTGTTGGCCAGCCTGGATATCGAGCGTCAGAAGCCGCCGAAAATGCTGCGGTATTTGCAGCGTGCAGCGGCCCGGGGCGTCACTGTGGGGGCACTGAGCACAGGCACCTTCATTCTGGCCCGCGCCGGGCTGCTCGACGGCAAACGGTGCACCTTGCACTGGGAAACCATCGGCCAGTTTTGCGAGGAGTTTCCCACCCTCGAAGTCACCAAAGAGCTGTACGTCAACCATGACAACCGCTGGACCTGTGCCGGTGGCACGGCGGCGATCGATCTCATGCTGGCGCAGATCGCACAGGATCATGGCAATCAGCTGGCCGCGAACATCGCCGAACAATTCCTGCACGCCCGGATAAGAGCGCCGCAAGAACATCAACGGATGTCGATCCAGTGGCGGTTCGGCATCCATGACCGGCGACTCACGGCCGCCATTGCCGCCATGGAAGACAACCTGGAGAACCTGATCGGCATCGAAGAAATTGCCGACAGATGCAACCTGTCACATCGCCAGCTGGAGCGTTTGTGGCACCAGCACTTCGGGATCACACCGAAAAAATTCTACCTGGAACTGCGGCTCAACCAGGCGCGGCGACTGCTGCGTGAAAGCACCCATGCGATTGCCTGCATTGCCCATAGCTGCGGGTTCGTTTCCGCGTCACACCTGGGTGCCGCTTACAGGCGTGTGTGGGGATGCACGCCGGGGGAAGAACGGCGGAAATTTGATGATGCACATTCCTGAGGTGACGGCGGTTTTTTGATAGAAACCGTCGAGCCCAAGGCCCAAATAGCCTTCAAGGGCGCGGTAAGGTTCAAGGCAAGTGCGGTGCCTGCTTCCCGATGCACAGCTAATAACAATAACCAGGGCGTAAGAACGGTGGACCATGGAAACGTTGAATTTCATTCTGGAAAACAGCAGCCTGATCAGCCGGTTGCTGGGGCAGCACCTGTTTATCGTCGCGGTCGCGGTGGGGCTGGCGATCCTGACCGGTGTACCTGTCGGCATCCTGATCAGCGAGCATCCCCGGACGCGTCGTGGGGTACTCGCCGTTGCTGCGGTACTGATGACCATCCCTTCGGCCGCGCTGTTCGGCTTGATGATCCCGGTGCTGTCACTGATTGGCTATGGCATCGGCGTGGTGCCCGCCGTTATTGCGCTGTTTCTTTATTCGCAACTGCCGATTATCCGCAATACCACCACCGCGATCGCCAACATTGAACCGGCCTTGCGCGAGGCGGCGATCGGGATGGGCATGTCCGCCCGGCAGCGGTTGTGCAAAGTCGAACTGCCGATTGCGGTGCCGCTGATCATGGCAGGCGTGAGGATGGCGACTGTGATCAATATTGGTATCGCGGCGATTGCAGCCTACATCGGCGCCGGCGGCCTGGGCAGCCTGATCATTCGCGGTATCGCGCAATCGGACCCCCGGCAGCTGTTGACCGGTGCCCTGGTGATCAGCGCCATTGCCATTGCCGCCGATTATGCGCTGTACGCCCTGCAGAGCAGGCTGACGCCAAAGGGGCTGAGCAGGCACGCAGTGGCTGCCGGCCGAATGAAGGAGGCGACGACGTGATCCAGATCGACAACCTGAACAAACAGTTCGGCTCGATAACAGCCGTCGAAGATGTCTCGCTCACGGTGGAAGAGGGCAAGATTTGCGTACTGCTCGGCCCGTCGGGCTGCGGCAAGACCACGACGTTGAAAATGATCAACCGGCTGGTAACCCCCACCTCGGGCACCATAAAAATTGGTGGGCGCGATACTTCAGAGATGGACAGCGTCAGCCTCAAGCGCTCGATTGGCTACGTGATTCAACAAGTCGGCCTGTTCCCGAACATGACCATCGAGGACAACATCTGCGTGGTTCCCAACCTGCTGGGGTGGGACAAAAACAAAAGCCGCCAGCGCGCCGCCGAGTTGCTGGAAGTCGTTGCGCTGGACCCGTCGCTGTTCCTCAGACGTTACCCTTGCGAGCTTTCAGGCGGCCAACAGCAGCGTGTCGGCGTCGCCCGGGCGCTGGCCGCCGACCCTCCCGTGATGTTGATGGACGAGCCGTTTGGTGCGATTGATCCGATCAACCGGGAAGTAATCCAGGACGAATTCATGCGCATTCAGCGCCAGGTTAACAAGACCGTCCTGTTTGTCAGCCATGACATCGACGAAGCCGTGAAGATGGCCGACTGCATCGCACTGTTCCACAACGGCAAAATCGCGCAGTTCGGCTGCTCCGATGATCTTCTGGCCAGGCCCAGCAGTGAGTTCGTGGCCAACTTCATGGGCAGCGACCGCATCATGAAGCGCCTGCGGTTGCTGCGCTCGGTGGATGTCGCCAGCAAGGTCCCGCCTGCTGAGCCGTTGCAATCTGGCGGTGGCAGCAACGAAACGTCTTCGCGAGCGCAGTTGGTGGTCAAACCCCAGGATGACCTGGGTCATGTGCTCTCACAGCTCTTGGGGCGAGGCCAGAACTGGGCGCTGTGCAACGACGTTGACGGGCGTTTTATCGGCTATGTCCACCAGACCGACATCCTGGCCAGGCTGGTTGAAAACAGCACGCCGGTAGGGCGTTGACGATGCCCGACCTCATGCTCGGATTTTGGGCGGCGATGCAATTGCACTCGGGCGATATCACGTACCTGACGGTTCAGCATCTGCACATCGTCGCCGTCAGCGGCATCCTGGCGCTGGTCGTGGCGCTGCCCTTGGGCGTGTGGATGAGTCGGCCTTCGAACCAGCGCTATGCCATGGCGTGCATGCAATTGCTGAATGTGGGGCAGGCAATACCCAAGCTCGCCTTGCTGGCGTTGGCCATGAGTGTGTTCGGGGTCGGCGGTGGGGCGGCAATCTTTGGCTTGTGGGTCGCCACCTTGTTGCCGGTGGTGGTCAACACCTACGAGGGCTTGCGGGCGGTACCGGAGCATCTGCTCGAGGCGGCCGAGGCGATGGGCATGACGCCTGCGCAGCGGTTATGGAAAGTTGAAGTTCCCAACGCGCTGAACGTTATTTTCGCCGGCATACGCACGGCGCTCGCCATCAACGTCGGCACCGCGCCGCTGGCGTTCCTCGTCGGTGGCGGCGGCTTGGGTGAGCTTATTTTTACCGGTATCGACCTTAATGATTTTTCCATGATGTTGGCCGGTGCGGCGGCGACGGCTTTTCTAGCCATTGCGGTTGACCTGGGGTGCGGCGTGATCCAGTACGTCGCGGTGTCTCGGGGCTTGAGGCTGGCAGCACGTGAATGAATGTGAAGGCCAACGACCTACAGGAGGTGCAGGATGATTCATCGAATACTTATCTGTCTGATCGGCGTGCTGGGCCTCGTGCTCGGCAGTATTGGCAGTGTCTCTGCCAACGGCACGGTCGTTGTGGGCGGCAAAAAGTTCACCGAACAGCAACTGGTGGCGGAAATGACGGCGCAACTTTTGCGCGCTAACGGGTACAACGTGGATAAACGCCCGGACCTGGGTTCATCCATATTGCGCGCTGCGCTGGAAAACGGTCAGGTCGACGTGTACTGGGAATACACCGGCACTTCCCTGGTGCTGTACAACAAGGTCACCGACACCCTGAATGCCGACGAGACCTACAACCGGGTCAGTGCCCTTGACGCGCAGAAGGGCATCACCTGGTTAAACCGGTCAAACGCCAACACGACCTACGCATTGGCCATGCGCAATGACGCGGCGCAAAAGCACGGTATCGTCACGCTCAGCGACCTGGCGAAGCACATCGGCGCGGGCGGTACCTACCAGTTCGCCAGCAATGCCGAGTTTTACGCGCGCTCCGATGGCTTGCGACCGCTGCAAGACCTGTACAAGTTCGAATTCGGGCGTAAAAACGTCATCCGCATGGACGGTGGGCTGACCTACCAGGCGCTGCGGGACGGTCAGGTGGATGTGGCGTTGGTGATGTCGACTGATGGGCGGGTCCCGGCCTACGATTTTGTGGTACTCAAAGACGACAAGGGTTTTTTCCCCAGCTACGCGTTGACCCCGGTGATTCGTACCGAGGTCTTCAAGCAACACCCTCGGCTGGGGGAATTGCTTAACGCACTGTCGTCCAGGCTGGACGACGAAACCATTGCCGGTCTCAACGCCCGGGTCGATGTCGGGCGGGAATCCATCGAGAGTGTGGCCAAGGGGTTCTTGCAGCAAAGTAGCTTGCTCTAGTCAGCACAGGTAGCGGTTGCGTGCCTCCCTGAGCAGGTCGCGCACGCGATCGACGCGCAATAACAGCGTCATTTGCCGCTCATCGACGATAATTTCCGCCACGATCAATGCGCAGATCATCGGGGCGGTTACCAGCCAGTGCTCGTAACACTGGCTGGCCAGCGACAGGAAGACGCCGCCAATCCACAGTGCCAGCACCCACTTGGGGGCACGACGTTGCAGGGGCACCCAGAAGCGCTGCAACCTTTTCAAACGGGCCGTGTGCAGCCTTAACGAAGCTTCGAGTCGGGACAGCTCATTGCTCATGATTAAACTCGCTCAACGGTACGGGCGCAGCCTGGGAGCGTGGTTCCCAGCCAGGACAGGTTGACCCGTTCAACTTCTACCCAATGCTCGCCGGCAGGTTTTGTGCGGCAGCTTTTAAACGCAATACACACCTGCCCCACGTCCAATAAAGCAAAGTGCCGGTAATGGGGTGGGCGCTTGAATACCGAAAACAACATACGCATCGCCGCGCCTCGCTCAATCAAACGTGCCAACTGAGTTCAAACAGCGTGCCGCCGTTTTCCATGCGGCGGCAGGTCACGGCGCCGCCATGGGCGAGGGCGATGGCGCGCACCACGGCCAGGCCCAGGCCGCTGCCGCCCTGGGCGCGTGAGCGGGAGTTTTCACCGCGTTGGAAGGCGTCAAACAGGCGCGCGGCAAAACCTTCGTCGATGCCGGGGCCGTCATCGCGCACGCGCAGGTAGTTGAAGCCGTCACGGGTGCTCAGGTGGACGATGACATTGCCCGCTGTCGCGTGCCGCCGAATGTTATCCAGCAGGGCCAGCAAGGCCTGGCGGATGCGCGCCGGGTCGCAGCGCAGGGTGCGGCGTTGCAGGTCCAGTTGCAGCACGAAGCCTGCGGCCACCAGGCTCGGTTCGAACAACCGCACGTCGTCTTCGATGCCTGTCGCCAGGTCGGCTTCTTGCAGGTTGAGTTCCAGGTAGCCACTGTCGGCCAGGCCCACTACGCGCATATCCTCGATCAAGCGCGTCAAGCCTTCGACCTGGCCCAGCAGGCTGTAGAACTGCGCGGTGTCGGGTTCGAATACACCCTCGGCCAACCCTTGCAGGCGCCCGCGCAGAATAGTCAGTGGCGTGCGCAGTTCATGCGCAATGGCGGCATTCCAGAACGCTTGCTCCTGCGCCATGCGCTGCAAGCGCTTGGCCATGCTGTTGAAGTCATTGACCAGGATCGCCGCTTCACCGATCGACTGGTCACCGGCAACGGCCTGCACGTCCAGGTCGCCGTCGGCCAGTTTGCGCAGGTTCTCGGCCACGGAATTGAGCGGCATCAGGATTCGCCGCGACAGTTTCAGCGCCACAATCGAGCCCACCGCCAGGCTCACGCACGTGGTCAGGCCCATCCACACCCATTCAGCCTTGGCCGGCAGCCATGCATCCACTTCGGCGTCGGTGAGCGGCCAGTAGGTCCATAGCAATGCATAAAAAATATACGAGCCGATCACCGCCAAGGCGATCACGCACAGCACCACGGCGCACATCGACAGGATAATCTGGCGGCTCAGGCCATTGAGCCCTTTCACACCACGCTCCCGAACCGGTAGCCGACGCCACGGATACAGGTGGGCACACCCTGCACGCCGAGGTCTTCGAGCTTGCGCCGCAGTTTGCTGATATGGCTGTCGACCGTGCGCTCCAGGCTGTCGCTTTCTGGTGAGCACTGGGCCAACAGCTCGGCACGGCTGAACACCCGTTTCGGTGCCTTGGCCAATTGCGCCAGCAGCCTGAATTCGGTGACGGTCAAGGCCAGCGGCACTCGTCGCCCGGCCAGCGTCACTGTGGCTTCGTAGCTTTCAAGGTCGATTTCAAACGCGTCCACCCGCAGCACCGTGGGGCAGGCGTGGCCGCGATAAGCGATGGAGCGGCGCAGTACCGCCTGGGTACGCGCCACCACTTCGGCCGGGTTGAACGGCTTGACGATATAGTCGTCGGCGCCGATGCGCAGGCCCATCAGCTTGTCCATGTCCTGGTCTTGCGCGGTCAGCATGATCACCGGCGTATGGCCGCGCTGGCGCACTTGCGCGAGCACCTGCCAGCCATCCACGTTGGGCATCAGCACATCCAGCAACATCAGCTCCGGCTTGAGCGCCAGGTGCATGTCCAGCGCCTGTTGGCCGTCACGTGCGTGGGCGGTGCGAAAGCCGCTGCGTTTGAGGTAAGCCACCAGAATGTCGGCGATTTGCGGCTCATCTTCGGCAATCAGTACGAGGGCCTGGGGTTCTCTGACGCAGTCCGGGCGGGGCATTGATGCAACGGGAAAATCAGTCATGGTCTGCTCGGTGAAGAGGTCGCGCGCCGTCGCATCCCTGTGCTCGCGGTTATCTGCCGTGTCGTGGCTGCCGTCCGTGGCCACGTGTTCAAGCGTTGATCATAGCCTCTGGGTGATGCCATTCGACCGTGGTCGGTGCATTGTGCGCAACAAACGTGCGCTTTTATGGGAGGTTTTGTGGAGAGACGATGGAGACAGCCAATAATTGTTGCAATTAAGGTTTTATCGGCGGGTTAGCCTCACAACAGTCTCTTTTGCCGCCATGCCGGTGCGCTGGTGGGGAACAGCACGTCGGTCGGCCGAAAGCGGGCGAGGCCACAGGCGGCGGCAATACGCTGGCGTTGTTGGCCTCGGGCAAGTGCTTGGTGAAAGCTGATTTCGCTGTGCGCCAGCCCCAGTATATGGCCGACACCCGGCGCAAAATTACGGCCATGGGCCTGCCACCAGGCAGTGATTGCCTGCGGATCGGGCCAGGGCAGGTTCTCATCGGGGTCCATGCGCACATTGGCGTCCTCGGGGTCGTCGTTCGGGCCGGCATCGAAATCCGGCGGGTCTTGCAGTTCCAGGTCGAGCAGCGCCAAGTCAGCGCCGGTGATCAGGCTGAAGGCTTCACCGGCGACGCGGGCATACGGCAGCTCGCTCATCTGCTCGATCAGCCATGGCACGCTGACCGGATCGCCCAGCAGCCCCAAGGCCTGGATGCCGATGCGGCGCTGCTCGGGGTGCTGCACCCAATGGCGGACCCCTGCGAAGCTGAACTCGCGCTTTTGCCAGGCCAGCAGCACACACAGCGCACGGTACTGAAACTCACCCGGCTGCTCGGCGAACTGTCGCAGGGGCTCCAGGGCGTGCTCATCGCCCAGCTGTGCGCTGGCCCAATTGGCCCAGAAGCGCGTGGCTGGATCCTGATGCAGGCAGTGGGCACGAAGGCTCGGCAGCAGGTCGTGCCGGCGCAGTTCGCCGGCAGTCCGGGCAGCCCGTGCCAGCACGCCGGGGTCGGCATGCGCCAGCGCGTTCAGCAAGGCGGGGCCGGGGTCGTGGCGATGCATGCCGCAGGCGGCCAAGCCGAGGCGGCGGAACAGCGGCTCAGGGGTGGCGAGCATACGGTCGATCCAGGGCGCTATGTGCGCCCAGTCGAGCCACCCCAGGGCCATCAGAAAACCTCGCTGCGTTTCCACAGCGCTTCTCACGTGCGCGCCGAGCTGCGATAGCACGGTCGCATTGGCCGCTTCGAACGCCAGCACCGTACTGGCGAACAGCTCGCCAATCGCCTTTGGGTCGAGCTGGGCCACTAATGTGTACAAGCCGGTGGGTCCGGCGATACGCAAGCCGTCCAGGTGTGCGTCGATGCGGTCGTCGAGTTTGCGCAGGTCGTCCAGGTCGTAATGCGGCGCGTGTAAAGCGTAGCCACGCAGGACCGCGAGAAAACTCGCTTCTTCGACGTGAAGGTCAAGCACCACGGGCAGTGTGTTCATCTGTCGCCGGTCCTTGTGCAGGGGCAGGCCGCTGGCGTCGGGTTAGTCAATGCGCAGGCACCGCGTCCAGCTTGAACCGTCGAACTGCATCACATCCTTGGGCCCGATGGACCACATGATCCCGTCGGCGGCGCTCAGGTGATAGCAGGTCTGTGGAATGTCATCGCCGAAATCCACCGGCGTGAGCTTGCCGTCCTCAAGCCGGTAGACGAAATGGGTGGAAGACACGTACACCTGCCCATCGAAAACTTCCATGCCCCAGAGGTCTTCGCGGGTGCTTTCATGTTCGATTATTTCCCACTGATCGTCGCGGCCCCGAAGCAAGGTGCCGAGCTGGCCGCAGGCGTAGACAAAACCGTCCGGCGCGCAGCGAACTTTGTAAAGTGCCAGGTTGGTCGGGCTGTTGCGCTGGGTGAAGAGGGCGCCGTCGTACTGCCAGATTTCGCCTTCCCAGCCGACGGTATAGATTTCCTGTTCGCTGAAGCCATCGATGGATTCAAAGCTGGTGTCGGTGATCGGCGTGTCACCGACCTGGGCGCTCTGGTCAATGCAACGCCACTGATCTTCGCCTTCGCGAAGGTAGGCTTGCCGGCAGGTGCCTACGGCGTAGGCTCGGCCTTTGGCGATGCCACGGATTTCGCGCAGAGGGCCGCGTTTTTTTGGGTCTACGCCGCAGGTGGCGATGGGGGCCTCTTCCTGTACGGTGCCGCCGCCACTGGATCGTACCGATCCACCAGTGCCCAGCAGCATGTAACGTTCGGCCGGTACATGACAGACCGTTCCCGAGCAAGCAAGCCATGGCACTGTGCTGGTATACCAACTTCCACGATCCAGGCTGAACAGTATCGAGCCCGTGTAACCTTCGCTGATAGAGAGATCATTTGTGGTAATCAAATAGCTGAGGTCTGAGTAGCGAACGACTCCAGTACCAATGCTGAGTCCGCTGAATATTGGGTCTCGAGGGTCCATGGTGGTTTCCTGATATGAGTAAATTAACGGTTAAGATCACCAGGGCGCATCTCATTCCAAGCCTTGTCGCGCTCATGCTGATCACTGGTCATAGACGCGCAGGCGTTGATCGGCCGCTCCTTGCCCGGGTCCTTCGCTTTGTCGTGATACGTGTTCAACTGAGCTTCCAAACACTCCTGTGAACAATCAGAGTCCGGAAAGGTTTTCTTGGCAGCCAGCGCCCCTGTCTCCGTTGCCTTGGCTCTTGGCCATTCACCGTTGGCATCCGCCTCCTGCAACGCCACCACCCCGCGCCGGGTATGCAACTGGCCATGGGTGGCCGTGGTTTGGTTAGGCCCCTCTGCACACATCACCGGGGCTTTGTCGGTCTTGTAATTGCTCCACCCGGCTTTTGTCGGGTGCTTGTTTCTGGGTTGGCCCGCAGAGGCCGGCCCGTCTGTAAAGGACGCCGCGTCGATAAGGTGGTCACCGGTTTGTCCCGGGCAACATTTACGGGGCTTGTAGGGGGCGAGAAAACAGCGCATTGCCCGCTGGCAAGGGTCATCGTTGATGGCTTTTGCCAAGGACCCATACTCGCTTTGGACGGCGGCGTGTTTGCGTTGGTAGTCAGGGTCGCCTTTAAACCCGTCGCCTGCTGCACGCTTGGCGGCTTGCCTGGCTTTGCTCGCCGTGCGCAGCGGGCCGATATCCGGGCAGAACTTGTCCTGTGGGGTGTCCTTGCAAGCCGTTTGCGCCTGCTTTTTCTCGCTTTCGCATTGGGCTGTCTCGTTGGCGAGTGCCATCCGGTCCATATAGGGCCAGGGCGCGGTATTACCCGGTTGGGAGGCGTGGTTATGGGTGGTCAGGTCCATGTGGCGCACGACGTTCTTGCCTTCGTACTTCACATCCATCGACCACGAGGTGAAATACACTTTGCCCTTGATCTTGCTGGTGACGATGCCTTTTTTGGGCGTATTGGCGGCTTCATCCCCATAGCTGGTCTTGAAATAGCTCTGGTCCTTGAGCATCACTTCCTTACCACTGATCTTTACCGTCCGGCTGCCCTTGGTCGTGTCCTTGGCCAGGCCGGTGTTGGGGTAGGGGATGGGCACGCCCAGCGGCGTGGGCGGGGCCAAGGGTGGGGTAAAGCACACATCCGGAAAGCACGCGATCGACTTGCCGTCGGCCGCCTTGCAGGACACTTCCATATTGTTGGCAAAGACTTGGTTAGCCATCAGGCAGCCCCCACGGTGCGGTAGCTGAGCAGCGCGGCGGCGCGTTGGCCGGCGTCGTTGCCCAGGTGGCAGAAGATGTTCGGCCCTTCGCCGTAGCCCTTGCGGCTGGCGGCCAGTGCCACAGCAAGCATCGCCGGGCCGATGGCGGCGCCGACTTCGCCGATGCAGTCGGCCGGGTGCCAGAGGTGGAAGAATTCCTTGCGTACCCGCAGGCTCCGGCTCAGGGCCAGGGAGGCTTCCTTGAAGTAATACTGTTCGCCGGAAATATCCGTCAGCCGATAATCCATCTGCTCCAACCCGCAGCCGGCTTCGCGCAGGGCGGCGCGGACCGCCTGGGTCAGGCCGTCGGCGCGTAGCGGAATGTCGTCGGCCTCAACTGTGGCGTGCTCCAGGCCGAAACCCAGGCCGATGCAGACCAATTGCGGTGTTTCGCTGGCAACGGGGGCGGCCAGCACCACGGCGGCGGCACCTTCGCCGGGGATAAAACCGTTGGAGTTTTTACCGGTGAGCAGGCGTTCGCGTGCTTCGAAGGCGGTCAGGGTGGCACCGTTCAGGAAAGAATCGACGCCGGCAATCAGCACATGGCGATGGCGGCCCTGGTAGATCAGCGCACGCGCGTTCAGCAGGGCCACGGCGGCGCTGACCCGACCCTGGGCGATGATCTCGGAGGCAGGATGAAAGCGCAGGCCCAGCTCGGCTTCGATGGCCTGCAGCAGCCCCTGGTCCAGCCCGGGCAGGCGACCGGGGCGCTCGGCCTCCGCTACCCCCAGCAGCAGCGGAGTTGCTTGCGGATCGACGTCGGGGCGGCTCTGCAGTGCTTCGGCGATGGCGCGGGCGGCCATCTTGATCAACTTGGTGCGGCCCCGCCAGGGTTGTTCCAACGGTACGCTGGCTGCAATCAGCCATTCGCCGCCACGGGCAATGAAGCGGGTTTCCTGAAAATTGTCGATGGCGCAGCGGATCGCCGCGCAGCTCGCCGGTGCACTGAGGCCAACTGCGCTGACCATGCCGGAGCCGATAATGCACAGCGCGCTCATCCGTGGGCCCCCTCGGGGGAACGTTTGGCTTTTACCAACGCGCCAAGCGAGGGGTAATAGTCCTTGCCCAGTGCTCGGGCGCGCCACCAACCGGTGGGCATGGTGCCGACCAGCACCTGGGCAATCTCGAACACGTTACGCCGTAGCACACGGGACACCCGCCAGGTCAATTGCACCTGGCCGGCGTCCGTGTCGATCAGCAACGTGTCGATCACCGCCGACACCGTCTGATGGCCGCCTTTTTTCAGGAAGAAGGTCACCGGCACCTCCATTTCAGGGATACGAAAGCCTGCGTGCTCTTGGGCAGTGAGGTTTAGCAGCAGCACATCTTCGCCGCCGCGCAGGTGATCAATCTGCTGGTCCTCAGGGGCCGCCTGAAAGTAGCGCGGGTCGAAATCCCCGGGTAGAAACGGAAAGCAGTCGGCCAGCCAGGCATCGTCGTAAGTACCGGCGAAGCGGGCGCGTTGCGGCCAGCTACGGCCGATGGGCCCCAAGGCCATAGGGCGGAAGGTGCCGCTGTGACTGTCGATCGGCTTGCCCACTTCCTCGGTGTTGGGCATTGGCCTACCGACGATATGCGCGCTGTCCATGCCACGCGGGTACCAGCCGCAACCGCTGGGGTTGTCCAGGTAGCAATCACGCAGGTGGGGGGCATTCACCGTTGGATGGGAACCACCGTAGGCCTGGTCGTAGGTGATGCGCTGTTCGGTAAAAGGCTGCGGTGAGCTTGGCGAAACACCCAATAAACTCGGTTGCCAGTGCCTCGGGCCCAGGACCGAAAAGGCCTTGCTCATTCGCCCCACCCGAATGCCCGCCGTCAACTGTGTCACTGGCCGCCCGCCGGGTGCATAGGCCTTGCCACACACCAGCACATCGCAGAAGCGCTTGGCCGGGGCGAAGTCCATTTCCTGGCGCGGCGCGCTGAGCCCGGGTTCGCCGAGGAAGGTGTCGGCCATCAGTAGCGGTTGCTGGGTGTCCGCCAGGGTCGCGGCGCGGCCGTCCATGGGCAGGTTGAACGTGCCCTTGGCCACCACGACCAGGGATTCGCGGCCGTCGCGCTCCATCCCCAGGGTATAGGCCGCAATCAGTTGGCTGGCGTTGAGCAGTTCCATAGGGCCGAATACCTGTCTAGTTGATCTGCACCGAGCCGCCCTTGATGCGGTTGACCCCGCTGGAACGGCTGGAAAGGTAGGCGCCTTGGATAATCACTTTGCCCGCGCGTGTCAGGGTGATGCTGGCTTTGCCGCAACGCAGCACGATCTCGCGTTCGGCGCTTAATGCAAGGCACTGGTCATCCAGCCGTACGCTGGCGACGGGCGCCGGTGAGGCCTGCGCGCTGAGCAGATGACCGATCACCAGCGGGTAAGCCGGGTCGCCGCCTTCGAACATCAGCGCCACTTGGCTGCCGATATCCGCCGGGCTCAGCCGTGCGGTGCAACGCGCAACGATGCCGCTGCGGCTCGGGCAACCCGGATAGGTGACCAAGGGCGCACCGGCGTGCGGAAGATCGAGCAGGGTGCCGATCACCACAGCGTCGATACGGGCCTGGGTGGGTAGCGGGTGCTGAACGGTCATATACATACCTCCACTGTCCTAGTTCTGCAGGATCTTCTGCCCTTTGATCACCACGTTCTTGATGGCCTTGAGGCTGATGGCACCGGAACCGTTAAGGGTGATGTTCTTGCCGCGAATCATGATGGTCCCGTCCTTCTTCAGGGTGATGCTGGCCGCGCCCGTGGTCAGGCTGATGGAATCGCCGGCGGTGAGTACGAAGTGCTTGCCAACGTTCAGGCTGTCGTTCTGCTTGATGCCAGTGGTGCGGTTCTGGGCGACGTCGCGGAATTCGTTCTGGCCGATCAGGGTGCCTTGGTTGCCGTTGATGCCGATACCCTCGTTGCCGATGACCGTTTCGCCACGGTTGCCCGTGACGTGCAGGATCTCGTTGCCGCCCACGTCTTCGGTGCGGTTGCCGACGATGCTGATTTTTTCGTTGGCGCCGACCGTTTCCGTGCGGTCCGCGCCGATGGTGATGGTCTCGTTGCTACCCACCTGCTCGGTGCGATTGACGCCAATGGTGATGGTCTCGTTGCTGCCCACTTCTTCGGTACGGTTCACCCCGATGGTAATGGTTTCGTTGTTGCCCACGGTTTCAGTACGGTCGTGTTTGACGTGCACGGTCTCGTCGTTGTCGACGGTCTTGCTGCGGTCATGGCCGACCCAGTGGGTTTCGTCGTTCTCGACCTCGATGTCCTGATTCTTCTCGGCGTGAATGAACAGTTGCTCCGCGCCTTTCTTGTCTTCCATGCGGATTTCATTGAAGTTGGCCGGTGAGCCATCCTTGCTTGAACGGCTTTTCACCCCGCTTTGGGTGGCATTGGCCGGCAGCGCGTAGGGCACTGTCTGTTCGGCGTTGTAGACACGCCCGGTAATGATCGGGCGATCCGGATCACCTTCGAGAAAGCTGACGATCACTTCCTGTCCGATACGCGGGATGTGCATGGCCCCCCAGTTTTTGCCGGCCCACGCCTGGGACACGCGAATCCAGCAGGAGCTGTTTTCGTTGGAATGGTCGTGGCGATCCCAGTGGAAATGCACTTTGACCCGGCCGTATTGGTCGGTCCAGATCTCCTCGCCACCGGGGCCGACCACCACGGCGGTCTGCGGCCCGCGCACGATGGGTTTGGGGGTGAGCGGGAGAGGGCGAAAGACTTGGCTGGCGTCCATGCAGTCCAGCTCACTGATGAACTGTTCGGCCAAGGTTGTCTGCCCGCTTTCATAGGGGTCCTGGCGGATTTGATAACGTGCGAGCACCGCCAGGTATTCGCGGTTCTGGTCTGTACGGTCGTAGCCGGTCAGGTTGAACAGATGGCCGCAGCCCAGGCCGCGGGCACAGCCGCGTAACTGCACACGCTCGAACTGGCTGTGTATGGCTTCAATACGCGTTCGTGCATATTGCTCACCGTCGTTGCACTGGACGTATTCGCCCGGGTAGTCGTAGAGCGCATGATCGGCGTTGCTGTGGCTGCGCGGCACAATGGAGCGCACTTCCAGGCTGGCGCGCGGGCGTTGAAAGTCATAGTCGTTCAGCGCCAGCGAACCGGGTTGTACTTCTTGCGCCATTTGCCAATCGTAGAAGTGATCGCGCTCGCGCATTTGCTGGTCGGCAGGGTAGAAGGGCACCGAGGCGTAGTCCGGCGCCGTGGAGTGGGCACCATAAGCGTCGGCTAACACCAGTACATGGCGGGTCTTTTCATGGCGAAAGTAATAATAGATGCCTTCCTGCTCCATCAGCCGGCTGACGAAGTCGAAGCTGGTTTCGCGGTACTGCACGCAATACTCCCACTCGCGGTAGGTGCCGCTCAGGCCGTCTTCAAAATCGGAGAACCCTAGGTCGCGAAAGACCTCCTTGATGATGTCCGGCACCGTTTTGTTCTGGAAAATCCGGCAGTCCGAGGTGCGCGTGAGTAGCCAGAACCAAGGCCGCAGGCTGACGCGGTAACCCGCAAACTGGCCGTGACCGGTTTTTTGCCGGCAACTGCTGGCAATGCCGTGGAAGTAGCGTTGGGCGCCGCCGTACAGTTCCAGGGTCAGGCCGATGGGCTTGCCCAGTATCTGATCGAACTGGATAGCTCGGTCTTCGCAGGTCAGTTCCAACTCATAGTGGAATAGGCGCCCCAGCTCTTCGCTGCCTGTCATGCTCTGCAGCAGCAGGACATCGTTGCCCAGAGGGCTGTCGACCTGTGCCAGCCGGGTGTTTTGCGTGATTGCCATGAACGCCTTCCTTTGGCTCGTGTTCGGGCTTTAAAAATTGCAGCGCCTTGTCCCGCTGGCGGGAATGCATGCCGGGCAGCGACTCACCTTGGGCATGCAGAAGATCCTGTTCATCCAGTAAAGGTGGAGTATTAGAAACAGCCGATTCATGTTTGTCATGTCCGACGCTGCCGACGCGTTGCGTAGGACTTTAGCTGAAAAAAACGGTGTTGCTGGGGGTTCTTTCTCTGTGCCGTCCATGGCCACATTTCAAGGGGCGATCAAAGCTTCTGCGTGAGGGCGCCCAGCATCTGGTTGGCCGTGGAAATCACTTTTGAGTTCGTTGACCGCCAGGTCCAGGGGTTGCCCGGTGGTCTGCAAGCTGCCAGCACTGAAGTTTTGCTGGGTGCCGACGATGTGCATCACCGCCGTTGCGGTGAAGGACTTACCCACCGAGCCGGACTGCAGCACGCTGTCTGCGCTCATCGGCACATTGAGCTCGACGTTCGCCAGGCCATAGCCCTTGGCGAGCACGACGCGGCCGTTTCGATAAATCCCCAAGGCCAGCCCCGGCAAGCCCTGCCGGGTCATTTCGGCGGCGACATAGCGGTCAACGGCCATGCTTTGTTCGCGGCTGAGGGCTGCTGCATCCACCGCCGCAGCCAATGAAGAGGACATCATCAGGATGCTCGCCGTTAGGGTTCGAAACATACAAACCTCAAGCCTTTATCGCCGTCTCTGGACGCTCAGTGTACCCAATGGGTATGGAGCTTCATGGGAGATTTCATGGAGCCGGCGTGGATGAAACAGGCGGATTGACGATCAATACACAAAAGTCCAATATGGAATTATAAGTACAGAAAATGTTCTGCCGGCCACCTTCGTTCTTCACTTCTTGCCAAACCAACAACAACTTGCGAGACAACGATCATGAAGAAACGCACGCTTATCACCGCATTGCCCCTGACACTGGCCCTGAGCCTGATTGCGTCCAGCCACGTGCTGGCGGCCGACAACCCCCTGCGCATCGGCATCGAGGCGGCGTACCCGCCGTTCGCGTCCAAGACGCAAGAGGGTAAGATCACGGGGTTCGACTACGATATCGGTAACGCCTTGTGCGCGCAGATGAAGGTCAAGTGCGTGTGGGTGGAAGGTGAGTTCGACGGCCTGATTCCTTCGCTTAAAGTGAAGAAAATCGACATGGCCCTGTCGTCCATGACCATCAACGAAGACCGCAAGAAGTCGGTGGATTTCACCCACAAGTATTACTTCACCTCTTCGCGCCTGGTGATGAAGGACGGCGCGGTGGTGGATGACCAGTACGCCAGCCTCAAGGGCAAAACCATTGGCGTGCAGCGTGCCACCACCACCGACCGCTATGCCACCGAGGTGTTCGAGCCCAAGGGCATCAACGTCAAGCGCTACAGCAATAACGAAGAGATCTACATGGATTTGGCGTCGGGGCGCCTGGATGCGATTTTTGCCGACACCATCCCGTTGCGTGACTTCCTGTCGATGCCGCGCGGCAAGGGCTACGCCTTCGTCGGCCCGGAACTCAAAGACCCTAAATACGTGGGCGAGGGCGCCGGGATCGCGGTGCGCAAGGGCAATACCGAGCTGGTCAGCGCGTTGAATACGGCCATCGACGGCATCCGCGCAAATGGCGAGTATCAGAAGATTTCACAGCAGTATTTCAAGTCCGATATCTACGGCGACTGAGCGTGAAACAGCAACAGTAGAGCCATACTCGGTCAACTGTGGGAGCTGGCTTGCCTGCGATAGCATCACCTCGGTGCGATAGATGGACCGAGTTGTCTGCATCGCAGGCAAGCCAGCTCCCACACAAACCAGCTTCCACAGTTGATCAGCGGTGTTCCAAGACGGCTCGCTCAGCCCTTCAATTCCTTGAGGTGCTTGTACACCGTCGCCCGCCCCATCCCCAGCACATTCGCCACATAGTTCGACGCGCTCTTGCCCTTGAACGCGCCCTCGGCATGCAACGCCAGCACCAGTTCACGCTTATGGTCGCGGGTCAGCAGGTTCAGGCTCAGCTGACGCTCACGCATCCAGGCATGCAAAAAGGTATTAATGCGCTCCTGCCAGTCATCACGAAACAGTGAATCCGGCTGCGGGATCAGCTTGCTCGGTGACAGGAACAGGTCCAGCGCCGCCTTGGCGTTTTCGAACAGCGAGATATTCAGGTTGATGCACAGCACCGCCAGCCGACGACCTGTGTGGTCATGCAACACCGTGCTCAGGCTGCGGATTTTCTGGCCGTCCCAGTTGAGCTTTTCGTACGGGCCGATATTCACTTCGCGGATATCATCGCTGAGCATGTCCTCCAGCGACGAGTCGTCACCAATGGCCCGTTTCGACAGGTTGTTGGCGATGTAATCGACCTTTTGCGTGCGCAAGTCATGCAGCACCACTTCGGCGTGGGGAAAGAACAGCGTGGCGATCGCATCGGCGATCGCCCGGAAGTTCTGCACAACGTTTTCTTGTTCAGCAATGCTCATCAATGCGGCTCCAGGCGGACGGGCGAGAGCATACCAGCGTCCAGGCCAAACCGTGTCAGTGGCTCCGGCAAAGGCGCGCCACGCACCAGCGCCGCGCTGGCCTGGCCCATGGCCGGTGAGGTCTGGATGCCATAACCGCCTTGCGCCGCCACCCAGAACAGCCCCGGCACCTGCGGGTCAAAGCCCGCGAGCAAATCACCATCAGGCACAAAACTGCGCAGCCCGGCCCAGGTGCGGGTCGGGCGGCGGATGGTCAACGTGGTGGCTTCTTCGATCTGGTAGATGCCCATGGCAATGTCCAGCTCTTCGGGCTGTACATCCTGGGGTTCAACCGGGTCGGCGTTGGCGGGCGAGCCGAGGAACATGCCTGCATCGGGCTTCATGTAGAAGGCTTCGTCGAGCGCCACCAGCATCGGCCACGCATGCGTGTCGACGCCCTCTGGCCCGGCGAAGATAAACGCCGAACGCCGCTTGGGCTGCAGGCCGATGGACGCCGCGCCGGCGAGCCCGCCGATATGATCGGCCCAGGCGCCGGCGGCGTTGATAATGATCGGCGCGGTGTAGGTCGCGTCCTGGGTGCGCACCTGCCACAGGCCGTCGGCGTCACGGCTCAGGCCCAGCACATGGCTGTCGGTACGCACTTCGCCGTGATGGCGGCGGATACCGCGCAAATAGCCCTGGTGCAGGGCATCGGTGTCGATGTCGCTGGCCGTCGGGTCGAAGATGGCGCCGTGGACTTTTTCACGACGCAAAATCGGCAGCCGTGCACAGGCCTCATCGACACTCAGCCGTTCCACCTGCGCCACAGTGGCCTTGGCGCTTTGGTATTGGCGCTCCAGTTCCGCCGGGTCGCCACTGAAGTCCACGGTGATCTCCCCGCGTGGCGTCAGCAAAGGGTGTTCACAGAAGCCTGCCGGCGGGTTATCAAAAAATGCACGGCTGGCCAGGGTCAACGCGCGCACCTGCGGCGTGCCATAGGCCGCGGTGTAGAGCGCCGCCGAGCGCCCGGTGGAGTGATAGGCCGGGTGGTTTTCGCGCTCCAGCACCAACACTTTGCCATGCTGCGACAACCAGAACCCAGTGGATGCACCGGCAATGCCGCCGCCGATGATGATGAAGTCTGCATGGCTCATAAACATCTCCTTAAACAATGATTAGCGCTGGGTTAGGTACAGGGCATTGGCCAGTGCGACATCTTCCAGGCCCAGGCCGATCGAGCGGAAAAACACGTGGCGGTCATACTCCGGGCGCTGTGCCATGTCACAGAGCAACTCCGGCAGGTCTCCGACCATGGCGCGCTTGTCCCAACCGTGTTGCTCGGCGGCGATCAGCATTTCCCCGGCCGCGCCCGGCGTGGTCTGGCGATAGTCGCAGAACACGTGCATACCGTGCAGGCTGGCGGGTGGCACTTCATGGGCGCGTGGCGCATTGGTGCTGATGGAGGTGATCAGCGCGGGTTTGCGCAAACGCGCCGGGTCGAGCACCGGGCCGGCCGATGAGGTACACAGCAGGATCACATCGGCATCTTCCACGGCGCTGTCACAGCTGTCGGCCAGGGTCAGGCGTGGGTCCAGGCCTTTGAGGAGGGTGAGGGTGTCGGCGTTGGCACGGCCCAGGCTCGGTGAATACAGGCGGATGTGCTGCCAGTCGCGCAGATTACGCACGTAGTGCAGGTGCGCCTGGGCCACCTTGCCACTGCCGATAATCGCCAGGCGCCGCGCGGCAGCAGGCGCCAGCACGTCCACCGCCAATGCGGTGGTGGCAGCGGTGCGCGCGGTGGTCAGCTCGGCCGCATCGCACAGCAACAGCGGCTGGCCGGTGTGCATCGACATCAACAGGGTCCAGGCCGTCACCAGCGGGCCTTGCTCGCGCACGATATAGGGCGACGTCTTGACCCCATACACGCCCTCGTCGGCCAGCACGCCCAGGTAGTTGATAAAGTCGCCGGCCCCGTGCGGGAACTCCACCAGCTGCTGCGCCGGCTGCACGGCCAGCCCGGCTGCCAGGACGCGGAACAGCTTGTGCAGGATGTGGGGCACATCGACCTGGGCAAGCAATTCACGGGCCTGGGCCTGATTTATGACAAGAGGCGTGCTGGACATGGCAATCTCCGCAGATAAACTAATTTGTCCATTATGGACTTTTAGTTCTGTATAGCAATATCCAAGCACAGATTTAGGATGCACCGGCAAGCGCAGATGTCCAACTGACAGAACCGAGCAAATGTGGGAGCGGGCTTGCTCGCGAATGCGGTGGTTCAGTCAGCATCTATGTGTCTGACCCACCGCATTCGCGAGCAAGCCCGCTCCCACAGTTTGACCGTGTTGATTCAGGCTGGAGCTTTTGTGGGCTTAAGGCACTCGATCGAGCGATCCACCGTGGTCTTGGCCATCTCCAGCAAATGCCACACCGCCAGAATCTTCGCGCGCTGGGGGCTGGCCAGCAAATCACCGCAATTGAGCGCGGTCGCTGAAGCACTGTCGAGCAAGCTGGCGGTGTAGAGCAGGGCGTCTTCGAAGCTCAGGTCTTCGATTTGAACACCGTTGGAGGGCAGGTAATGGTCGATGGCGCGGTTGAAGGCGGCGCGGTCTTTGGTGGCGTTGCGGGGTGGGTCGGGGACGACTTTTTTCATTTAGCTACCTTTTGGATTCAGGGAGCCGAACCGTTCGCGACTAAACGTAGGGTGGCGGCTGTACGCAGGTTAGTCGACCGGACCAAAAGGTAAAAACCGGCGCACCCGAGGGCGCCCTGCGCACAGCCACCATAAAACCTCATGGAGGGCCATGCACCTTTTGGAATACCGAGCGACTAAACCCGATCACTGATAAGCAGTGACGGATCGCAGACTAGCCATCGATTCCAACAGGCACAAGGCGGCAAGGATTGTCTAGGAAACGTCCTGCAATTTAAAGAGACGCGCCCTGCTGGCCCTTTAAAAACCATGAGCAAATGCCACTAGTCTCGCCATTTTTGTAGGTGTCTATTCCTGGCGATGTAGGCAACTTCCCAAATATCACTCAGCCATCCCGACCTTGTGTCCGAGCCCTGTTCGCTTGCTTATATTCCGACGCCATCTTCATTGCATTCAGGGATACGAAGCATGGCGCAGGGCTATATCAACGACCGCCTCACGGACTACCTCAGTTTAAAAACCCAGTTGATGGGTCATGCCCCGGGCCGGCAGCGTGCCGATCATTTCGATGTGCTCAATCGGCACCTGCGTCATGGGCTGGTGAAGCCGGGGCAGTTGGTGATTATTCCCGATCCCTACAGCGTGACCTGCTCGCTGGAAGAGGCCTGGCTTGTGCGCCATGCCGAGGCAATCAGCCGGGAGCTGGACGCGCGCGTTGCAACCCAAGTGGTCAATAATTATGACTTGCTGCAAAGTCTTCTGGGGTACGGCTCGTTGGGAGTGGGCAGCGCAACATCGGCGTGGGCGCGGCATCTGGACGAAGTGGCGCAGACGCTGGAAGAGATTGAGCGGCTGCACCAGCGCCTGAAAACCGCAGGCTTGGAGCGTGAGGCTTTTTTGCGCCAGCGCCAGGCGTTGTTTGGGCTGCTGGACACCCAGTTGCAAGGCGCGGCGCGATTTGGCACGGGGTTGCGCGGTAATCAGGCGCTGAAAAAGATATTGGGGATTTCAACCAAAAGCTATCTGCATAAGGGTGAGATTGCCGGGTATGCGCAGCGGATGCGGAGCATTGCGCAGACCTCGAAGTGGTTGGGGAAGGGCACCTATATGGGCTTGGCACTGGACGTGGGCGTGGCAGGGTTGGAGATTAAGGAGGCATGTGTGGACGGGCGCGAGGCGCAGTGTCGGCGGGCGAAGTATGTGGAGACGGGGAAGTTGGTGGGTGGCGTAGGGGGCGCCTATGGCGGGGGGAGGGCGGGCGCGAAAATAGCCCGTCTCGGCTGCAAAGTTTTTTTGGGCGTCGTGGCTAAAGGAAACGGTGACCTGGCTTGCGCAGTGATCGGCGGTGCTGCGGGTGGGTATGCAGTGGGCAATGTAGTTGGCGATTTCGGTGCGTTTCTGGGCGGACAAATCGAAGAGATTGACGGTGATTTGATCTTTCAACCAGAGGGCGCATAAGCATGGATTTTCAATTCATCCTTGCAATGATTCTATTTATATCGACGTTCGTTTTTTCGGGACTTACTTTATACGCCGAGTGTACAAAGCTCGAAGCCTTGGAAAGCTACTTCAGCGAAAACGAGGTGGTCTGCGCCAACAAACGGTTTTGGGGCAGAAACAAGCACATCGACAGGTTTCATCGCATGCTCGTGATCAGTGACCTGTTGGGCATGCCTAAATTTCACATCAAAAGAGGCGAGGTGACCGAGGCAGAAGTGGCGGCCGTCCCCCTGTCTCTCAAGCGTTGGGCGGTGTGGCCGTATCATTTTGGGATGGTATGGTTTGCTGGCTGTATCCTCTGGTCCATCTTGTATGGCTGGTAGCCTGCGGTTATCAGATCGTTCCCACGCGGGTGGGAACGATCTAACTGACAGAG
Source organism: Pseudomonas sp. W3I7 (assembly GCF_030816095.1). Classification (NCBI taxonomy): domain Bacteria; kingdom Pseudomonadati; phylum Pseudomonadota; class Gammaproteobacteria; order Pseudomonadales; family Pseudomonadaceae; genus Pseudomonas; species Pseudomonas sp. W3I7. The sequence goes on along the minus strand of NZ_JAUSXP010000001.1, from coordinate 3,808,753 downwards.
CCGACCAAATGTGGGAGCGGGCTTGCTCGCGAAGGCGGTGGGTCAGTCAGCATCTATGTGTCTGGCCCTCCGCATTCGCGAGCAAGCCCGCTCCCACAGTTTTTATTGTGTTCAGGCAGGCGGGGTTGCGGATTTAAGGCATTCAATCAGATCGTTCCCATGCGGGTGAACGATCTGTCAGCGCATGTGCAGGATAATCGGGCTGCTGCTCGCCGGGTCCGTATGCCCGCGCAGCTTATTCACCGCCGCAGCGTCCACCGCGCCGCCATTGTTGCCCCATGTACCGCGCACGTAGCTCAACACCTGGGCGATTTCCTGGTCGGACAGTTGCTCGCGGAACGCTGGCATGCGGTACGCATCCGGCACACCGGCGGTCACGATGCGTTGCGAGCCATTGAGGGTGATGTTGATCGCCGAGGCGCTTTCCTTGGCCAGGGCTGAGGTGGCACCGGCCAAAGGCGGCATCCACTCCGGCTGGCCTTTGCCGTCCAGGCCGTGGCAGGAGGCGCAGCGGGTCGCGTAGGTGTGGGCGCCTGGGGCGCTGGCGTCGGCGGCAACCGCTTGGTATTGCCACGGCGAACCGTCACGCTGCGGGTCGCCCGGCAGCGACTTGAGGTAACGCGCAATGGCGGCCAGGTCGTCGTCCTGCATGAACTGCGTGGAGTTGTTGAATGCCTCGGTCATCGAGCCATACACCACCGCGTGTTTATTACGGCCGGTCTTGAGGAACTGCACAATCTCCGGCTCGCTCCAACGGCCCAGGCCAGTGTTGTGGTCCTGGCGCAGGCTCGGTGCATACCAGCCGTCGAGCAGGGCACCGGCGAGGAACGGCGCGCCAGACTCGTCCAATGCCTTCTCGTTAAACGCCAGCCCACGCGGCGTGTGGCAACTGCCGCAGTGGCCAGGGCCTTGGACAATATAGGCGCCACGGTTCCACAACGCGTCCTGCTCGGGTTTGGCGGCATAGGTTTTAGTCGGCGCGAATACGCCGTTCCACAGTGCGATAGGCCAGCGCATATTCAGCGGCCACGGAATGCTGCTGGGGATGTTCGGCTCGCTGGCCGGTTGCACGCCTTGCATGAAAAACGCATACAGCGCACGCACATCGTCGTCGCTGAGTTTTACGTAGGACGGGTAGGGCATGGCCGGGTAGAGCCGTCGCCCACCCGGCGCCACGCCGTGGCGCACGGCGCGGTCGAAGTCAGCCAGGCTGTAGGTGCCGATGCCCACGTTCTTGTCTGGCGTGATGTTGGTGGCATGAATGGCGCCCAGCGGCGTGGCCATTTCCAGGCCGCCGGCAAAGGGGGCTTTCCCAGGCAGGCTGTGGCAGGCCACGCAATCACTGACGCGGGCGACGTATTCGCCACGGCTGACCAGTGTCGGGTCGGCGGTGGCATTGGCCTGTTCAAACGGCGAAGCCGGTTGACGGGTGACGTACCAGGCCAGCAGGCCGGCGGCGACTGCGCCGGCCAGCACCAGCCAGCCAGCGGTTCTAGCCAATCGTTGGTTGTTCATAGGCGTTCCTTGTCGGTCAGGCGAAGGTGTAGCGGCTCAAGGGCAGGCTGCGGATGCGCTGGCCGGTCAAGTGCGCCACCGCATTGGCCACGGCAGGCGCCACTGCGGGCAGCGGCGGCTCGCCGATACCGCCCATCTTTTCGCCGCTCTCGACGATCTTTACGTGCACCTTGGCCATCCGCGAGGGTGGCAGGATCGGGTAAAGGTCGTAGTTGCGCGCCCGTGGTTTACCGTCCACGTACACCGCTTCTTCCACCAACGTTTGTGACAAGCCCAACGCTACGGCGCCATTGACCTGGGCCTCGATGATCGCCGGGTTGACGATGCTGCCAGGGTCAATCGCTTCCCAGATGTGATGCACCTTGACCTGGCCATTTTCGATCGACACTTCGGCAACCACCGCCGCGTGCGAGCCAAAGGGCGAGGCCATGGCCACGCCACGGGCGCGGCGGCTGCCGTCTTCGGCGGTATACGGGCCACGCTTCCAGCCACCGGACAATTCGCCCACCGCTTGCAGCAAGGTGGTCAGGCGTTTGTTGTCGCGCAGCAGGTGCAGGCGCAACTCGTACGGGTCATGGCCACCTTTGTCGGCCAGCTCATCGAGGAAGGCTTCGTAGAAAAAGTCATTCAGCGAGTTGCCCACCGAACGCCAGTAGCCAAGCATGGTCGGGCCTTTGACGTAGATCTGGGCGATGCGTTTGTTGGGAATCGCGTAGGACTTGCCCGACAACCCTTCAAGGGCTGTCGGGTCGATTTTGTCGCCCTGTTTGCCGGCGATGGCCTCGGATGGGCCTTCGGTGGCGCTCACGGCTTCGATGGCCACCGGCAAGCCTTTGTCATCCAGCGCCGCGCGGAACTTGACCACCGCGACCGGGCGCAATACATCGCGCAGGAACTCTTCTTCACGGCTCCAGATCAGCTTGACCGGGCGGCCAACGGCCTTGGCCAGCGCGACGGCCTGCGGGTACGGGTTGGCCGAGTCGTACAGGAAATGCCGACCGAAAAAGCCGCCCAGCAACGGCGAATGCAAGGTGATCTTCGACACGTCCAGCCCGGTGCGCTTGGCGATGTCGGCGCGGAACATGTCGGGTGCCTGGTTGGGCAGCCAGACTTCCAGCGTGCCGTCCGGGTTATAGCGCGCCAGGGCCGATGGTGGCTCCAGTTGGGCATGGTTGACGTACTGGTTGTGGTAGGTGGCTTCGACCTTGGTCTTGGCGTTTGCCAGTGTGGCGTTGACGTCGCCTTCGTTTTCTTCGTCGCGGGCCGGGCCTTGCTGGGCGGCGAGGAAGTCACGGTATTTGTCGCTGGAAAAGTCTGCCGGCATGGCGCGCACAGTAGAGTCGGCGGCGGCTTCCAGCCATTCGACCTGAATAGCTTCTACTGCACGCTTGGCGTGCCACCAGCGCTCGGCCACCACGGCTACGGCGCCAGGCAATTGATGCACCGAGTGCACGCCTTTCATGGCTTCGACTTGGGACTGATTGCGCAGGCTGCCCACGGTCATGCCCAGGCGCGGCGCATGTTGCACGGCGGCGTGGAGCATGCCGTCGACCTTGAGGTCGATGCTGTATTGCGCCTTGCCGGTGGATTTGTCGTAGGCATCCAGGCGTTTGACCGGCTTGCCGATCCAGCGGAACTGGCTTGGGTCGCGCAGGGTGATAGTGGACGGGTCAGGCACCGGCATGTCGAGGGCGCGGCTGGCCAGTTCGCCGTAGCCCAGCGAACGGCCCGAGGCGGCGTGTACCACGCGGCCGGGGGTGGTGGTCAGTTGCGCGACCGGCACGCCCAGTTGCTCGGCGCCGGCCTGCAACAGCATGGCGCGGGCGAGGGCGCCCAGGCGGCGCATGGTCGGGTAACTCATGCGCACCGACATGCTGCCGCCGGTGATGCGCATGCCGTTTTCCATCACCACATAGGCATCGCCCGGTGGCGCGGCTTCGACGACAAAGGTGGCAGGGTCGGCGTCCAATTCTTCACCGACAATTTGCGCCATGGCGGTGTGGGTGCCTTGGCCGCCTTCCATAAAGGGGCTGAGCAGGCGCACCGTGCCGTCCGGGCGAATCTCGAGAAACGCCGGCACCTGCGTGCCGCGTTCCGTAGGGTTGGCGGTGGCCGCGAAGGCGCGGCCGCCACCCAGCGGCAGGCCGAAACCAATCACCAGTGCGCCCACGGCGGTGCTGGCCAGAAAACGTCGGCGCGACAGGTTGACCGGGTCGCCCAGGGCCACATCAAGCAGTTCGTTGCGCGTATTCATCAGGCGCGCTCCTTCTGCTTGGCCAAGTCATACATGGCGGTGTGGATGGCGTTATAGGTGCCGCAGCGGCACAGGTTGACCATCGCGGCATCAATTTGCGCGACCGTCGGCGCGGCGGTGTGCTTGAGCAGCGCCGTGGCCGCCATCACTTGCCCGGACTGGCAATAACCGCATTGCGCCACCTGATGTTCGACCCAGGCGGCGACCACCTGCTTGCCCACCGCATCGTCCTCAATGGCCTCGATGGTCGTGACCTCGCGGCCGACCACACCCGCCACCGGGGTAACGCAGGAGCGCACCACATTGCCGTCCACCAGTACCGAACACGCACCGCACTGGGCCAGGCCACAGCCGTACTTGGTGCCGGTCATGCCGAGGTCGTCGCGGATCACCCACAGCAGCGGCGTGTCGGCGTCGGCATCGACCTGGTAGGTCTTTTGGTTGATACGTAATTCCATGGCGGGTTTACCTGCTGATCATCGGTTGGTGGTGCTGAGCTCTTTTGAGCTCTTATAAGAAGAGTGGGACGTGTGGCCCATCGTTGCACTCTAGACCAAGGCGCAAAGGCTATCTATCCACCAGTCGATAAGTCGGAGGATCAGGCAAGTATTTCGCAGGAATGCGCTATCTGGCGCGTAGGCAACCTCTGATCCGACCCGGCTCGCCGCACTTTTTTTGATTCTCCTGATCTACCCCTGTCATGACCCCACTCATTCAGAGTGTGGGCAGCACAATCAGACCCGGTGCCGATGGATCGAACGTCACATACTTGTATCTCCCGCTGGCCGTTGTTTTTGGCGGTTCTTTTGGCACTGTTTGCCAGCGGTTGCAGCCAGCAGCAGGGCCGCGATATCGCCAGCCAGTTCAGCAATGGCAGGCCCGATGAGTTCTTTCAGACCAGCGTCGACCGCATGGCAACCTTGAGCATGCGCGACAACCTGCAAAGCCTGTATCTGCTGATGAGCAAGCTTTACCTGCGCAACCCCAGCCAGTGGCGCCAATCCGGTTACCCGGATGCGGTGAGCGCCGCGCGCGAAATCCGCCAAGCCATCGAGCAGCAGCAACCGCTGCCGGCCCTGGGCGAGCGGCGCGATCTCGCGGCCTTGAGTTACTCGTTAAGCCCGGATTTCAAGGGCGACCGGGTCGGCGCGTTTATCTACGCGATCGGCAGCATGCTGGTGACCGCCCATGGCGGCCGCACCCAGTTTTATATGACCGACTCGATCAACCCGCAGTTTGTCAGCAACGCCGCACGTAATATCGAGAAAGCCACCTGGCTGCTCAGCCAGCGCCAGGACGCCAACGGGGTGTTGCTGCTGTTTTCCAACGAGATATCGGAGGAAGGCAGCAACCTCAGCTTTGCCGTCGAGTTCGGCAAAGTGGTTGCGCGCCTGGACCTGCTCGCCCAGATGCTCGATGAACGCTACCGACGTGTGGCGCTCAACTATGCGCAGAGTTTGCTGCTGATGAATTTCTTGCCGGTGCAGTGATTACGGGTTCAAGTAAAAGCAGTGTTGACTGGCCTCCACGATCAGGTCTTTCACCACCTTGAGCGCGTTGTCATGCTTTGAGCCCACCCGCGTGCCTATCGCCAGTTCATAGGAGGGCATCGGCACCGGGCAGGCGAATGTCTTGAGCGGGCTGATTTTTTCCATCGCCCGGGCCGCGTGCGTCGGCACGGTGGTCAGCAGGTCAGAGCCGCAGAGCAAAAAGGGCACGGCGGCGAAGTGCGAGGTGGAGACTTTGAACGTTCGAGTCAGGCCCACGGCTGCCAGGCCTTCATCGACAATCCCCACAAAGCCGCCGGATGACACCAACAGGTGCGGGCTGCGGGCGTAAGCTTCAGGGGTAGCGGGCGGGGTGTTGGCCTGGGCGGTGATGCACAGGTAATTGCCTTCACCCAGGCGTTGCCGGGTGATCAGCGGCGAAGACAGGCCGCCCGCGGAAATGGCGATATCCACTTGCTGGCCCATCAGCATGTCCTGGACTAACCCACTGTGAGTCTGCCGAAACACCAGGCGCAAGCCGGGCAGGCGCTCGTTGGCCATCGACAACAGGGATTGCCCCAGGGCGATCTCCACGTCATCGGACACGCCGATGGCGATAGTCCGGCCTTCGATATGCGGGCTGCCAATGGACAACGAAAGCGCCTGTCGACAACGGCTCAACGCATCATTCACCAACGGCGTCAGTTCGCGGGCCTTCACCGTTGGTCGCAGCCCGCGACCGGTGCGTTCAAACAGCGCATCAGCGTAAACATGCCGCAAACGGGCGAGTGCCGAGCTGACGGCCGGCTGTGTCACGCCCAGCCGGATGGCCGCCCGGCTGGCGCCGCCTTCTTCGATCAGGGCTTCAAAGACTTTTAACAGGTTCAGGTCAATTTCATTGATATCAATTGAGTTCATATCAGATAGCTCATAAGGCGCGTTGATCTATATCTTACAGGTGTTCACTATTTCCTCTCAATTGAACGGTTCAGTCTCTTGTGGCTGTGTTTAGTGTTGGGAGGCAGGTGTGTTTAAGTGGATGTATGCGGCCGTAGCGGCTGGCATGTTGTGTGGTTGTGCTGATTCAACACACGAGGCGCAACGTGCGCAGTTGCTCTCAATCAGTGAGGCTAATGACGTTGCGGACAGTAAGTTGCAGCAATATTCCGATGAGGAGGAAGCGTCGAAAACCTATGTTGTTTATTTTGACTCGGGCAGTAGCACGGTAAGCGAAGAGACCGCAGTCGACCTCAAGTACATCGCTCAGGTGTTGATTGATAACCCGTCGGTCGAGTTGATTGTCGAAGGCCATACCGACAGCCAGGGCGGTTTCCAGGACAACATTGTGCTGGGGCAGGCCAGGGCCACGGCGATTCGCAATTGCCTGGTTGAACAAGGTGTATTGCTGGGGCAGGTGCAAGTGGTGTCTTACGCGGATCTTTACCCTGCGCAGTTGGGGGAAGACGAGATAGCGGATAAACGGAACCGGCGTGCTGTTATCGAGTTTCAAGGGTTGCGCGGCTGAAGTATTCAAGTCGCCAGGCTTGAGTTGAAGGATGGAAGAACAGGTTGTCGGAGTTTATGAAGATCGTTAAGTGTGTTCGCAAGTTCAAAGGCGTCGTGAGTACGTTGTTCCTGTTGTTTTATTCATTAGTGGCCCACTCGCAAATCCAAGTTGCCGCGCCGCAGGTTGCCGCCACCTCCTGGTTATTGATGGACTACGAAAGTGGCAACGTGCTCGCGGCATCCAATTCCGATGAGCGCATGGACCCGGCCAGCCTGGTCAAGATCATGACCAGTTATGTGGTCGGCCAGGCCCTGCACTCGCAGTCAATCACTGCACAGGATCCAGTCACTATCAATCCTGACGCCTGGGCAGCCGGTAACCCGCAACTGCGCGGTTCCTCGTTGATGTTTCTAGAGCCGGGCAGCCAGGTACGGGTCGATGATCTGAATAAAGGCATGGTGGTGCAATCGGGCAACGACGCGTGCATTGCCCTTGCAGACTTTATTGCCGGCGGGCAGGCGGGGTTTGTGCAGATGATGAACGACTATGCCAGCAAGCTCGGGCTTGCGGATACTCAATTCAAGACCGTGCATGGTCTGGAGGCGCCAGGGCAGTTCAGTACCGCCAGGGACTTGGCCAGCTTGAGCCGGGCGTTGATTCATGATGTGCCCGATGAATATGCTCTCTACAAACAGCGTGAATTTACCTACAAAGGTATCCGCCAATACAACCGCAATCGGTTGTTATGGAATACAGGGCTTGAGGTGGATGGCCTTAAGACGGGCAACGCAAAAGCGTCGGGTTTTGGTCTGGTGTCTTCGGCAGTGGTGGAGGGCAGGCGCCTGATCGCGGTGGTATTGGGCGCCACCAATGACCGTACACGCTTTCAGGCCTCCGAAAAGCTGCTGAAATGGGGGGCGCGCACGTTTGAACGGCGCGTCGTGATTACGCCCGATCAGGTGTTTGCGCGCAAACGCGTGTGGTCGGGTAACGTTGCTACGGTCAGTTTGAATGCCGGCGATCAAGGCGCCGTGGTGGTCCCGTCCGGACTGGGTGACGCACTGCAAGCCACAGCCATTTTGAACCAGCCGGTGCTGAGGGCGCCGCTGGCGAAGGGGCAGGTGGTGGGTGTGATCGACTTTCAACGGGGCGGTGAGTCCATTGCTCAAGCCCCGCTGGTCGTTATGGAGTCGGTAGAAGAGGGTGGCTTGTTGCGCCGGGCATGGGACTTTTTAGTGTTGAAACTTTTACAACTGTGCGGTCTTTGCGTGTCCTGCGCGTGACCCTGAAGCGTTCCGTAAGTACGGCTTTTCCCTAAGCTATGTAGGAAATGGCCTATCTTGAGTCCCCACGCTTGAAACACCCTTCGGTGGGCAATAGCCTCGGGCTTTTCTCAACGGATGAGTGCCTACCTTGGGTAAGCGAAAAACGGTTTGGCCTACGGATCGCGAAGTTCGCCTGCGATTTATTCTCTTTGCGGTAATCGATGTGGCAAGCGCCCAAGGCGTTCCTGCCGAGGTGTTATTGACCGCACATAAACTGCTGCGTGACTCGCCGGCGGAGTCTCAGTTACGCAAAGCCTTGGCCGAGATCCTGGCATGCGATGAAATGGCGGGGTTCAGTTTCCCCAGGGGGTCTGAGGCGGATGATTTCATGCGCACGATCGAACCGCTGACGGACGAGACCGATTACCGGGTTTTGCCCTCGGGTTAGATCGTTTATTTCCTTAAGTGAGGTCGAAAGGCTTTAATCGCATATCCATGCTGACGTTTATGCGGTGTCAGTAGCAGCTTTAAACGTCTTTGCAGCGATTCGTCTGTTATCACGTAAAGCGTCGCTGTCTTGGTCACCCAAGCAAGCTCCCGAACAGCCGTTTGTGCTGCTCTGCCGTCGTCTTGCGCCGTCGCTCGGCGTCTCTAGAATCGGCGCCAGAACTTAGCCATTTCCTGTCGATTACGGAGTTTCGAACATGATGAATGCAATGCAGATGCCGATGAACACGTCCATGCCAATGATGCCGATGATGGGCATGCCGATGATGATGGCGACCATGAAGTGCGAAATGGCCGGCGATGCCATGATGTGCACCATGAAGCCGGCGGCCGGTATGGACATGGCGCAGTTCAAGACCAGCGCCGAGATGATGGCGATGATGATGAACTGCGGCATGCCGATGATGATGCAGTGCGCAAACATGTCGATGCTGTGCATGTCGGCCGATGCCATGAAGATGATGGCTGACATGAACATGCCGATGATGACCATGGGCATGTCAATGCCGATGATCAAGTGCATGATGGAATGCACCCTGATGGGCGACAGCATGATGTGCAAAATGATGCCGATGCCAGGCATGAGCATGGCCATGATGGAAAACTGCTGCATGCTCATGAACACGCTGATGAACGACTGCGCCATGCCAATGATGATGAGCTGCAACGGCATGCCGATGATGTGCTGCACCTGCTGACCGCTCGCCAATAAAAAGCCCCGACTTGTCGGGGCTTTTTGCATTCAGTCCAGGCGTTCCGGGTAGGTGATCACCAAAAATGCCACCGCCTCGCTGTCCGCCGGGTTGCGGTAGCGGTGGGGCTGGTCGGCGTAGAACAGGATCGAGTCGCCGGTGGAGAGCAAGTAGCGCTCATCGTTGACGCTGACTTCCAGTACGCCCTGGGCCACCACCAGGTTTTCCTGAATGCCGGGGCCGTGACCGGCTGAAACTTCCTCGCCGAGCGCACGCAGGCGGATTTCGTAAAATTCCGATTGGCGTGCGGTATCAAAGGGAAACAACGCACGGCTGACGAATGCCCCGTCGGCACTCACCAGGCGTTTGCTCTGTTGCGCCGGCAACACCTCGACGCCTTCAAACGCACGGTCTTCCAGAAAGGCCGCGACCGACACCTTCAAGCCTTTGGCGATTTTGCACAGCACCTTGATCGACGGCACGCTGCGCCCGGACTCGATCTGCGCCAGCATCGCACGGCTCACGCCGCACGCGCGTGCCAGCCCGTCCAGCGAGAGGTGGCGTTTACTGCGTAAACGTTGCAGGTTCTGCGCCACGCACAGGCTGGTGTCGTCATCCTCAATCGCAGGTTTTGGCAGTGTTTCGGCTGATTCGGGCAGTACCTGTAAAAAATTCATCGGCGTTACGCCCGGCGCGTATCACTGGTCGCAGCGGTGTGAGCGGTGAACACCGCAAGCCCCGCGCGTGCCGCGTACATGGCCCACATCAGCTCGGCCGCGGCACGTGCCTGGCGGCGTTTGCGGTGGAGGGTGAAGTCAATAACGCTGGCGGATGTGTGCATGGCGGGATCTCGTGAGCGACTCAATGACCCCACAGTAATGCGTGCTGGTTATTTCTTTAAATACTGAGTTTGCATGTGTTAATGCAATTTTGGACTTAGAAAATAATCCCGGTCCGAGGCTGTTGTGGGAGGGGTCTGGTCCGTTAATTAAGCGTGACCTGGTGAGCCTGCCTGGCTTCCCATCACTGTTCGCGTGATGGCCCAGGCTTTGTCACGCCCCCGAATGCCAAGGATTTAACCCATGTTGTTGCGCCAACCCCCACTGCTGTTTGCCGCCCTGACCCTCAGTTCACTGGCGCACGCCGACACCCTGCAACTGGCCCCGGTCGAGGTCTCCAGCAGCGAAGCCAGCGCCGCCGAAGTGGCCCAGGCGCAGCTCAAGAGCGTGCCCGGCGGCACCAACTTCATCGATATGAGCAGCGTGCAGCAGGGGCGCGTCAGCACCAACGAAGACGTGTTCAAGTACCAGGCCGGCGTCTACGCCAAGGCGGCGAATAATGAAGGGGTGAAGCTGTCGATCCGCGGTTCGGGCCTGAACCGCAGCCCCGGCTCCCACGCCTCGGGCCTGTATGAAATGCTCGACGGTTTGCCGCTCACCGGCCCCGGCGGCACGCCCTATGAACTCAAGGACCCGCTGTGGCAAAGCCGCGTCGAGGTGCTGCGCGGCGCCAACGGTTTTGACCAGGGCGCCCTGGCCCTGGGTGGCTCGGTCAACTATGTCACGCACACCGGCTATGACGCGCCGAAGTTGCAGGTACGCTACGAAGTGGGCAGTCGCGGTTATGCCCAGCGCGAAATCAGCTCCGGCCAGGTGCTGGGCGACGCCGACTACTACATCAGCCTCACCGACTCTGAATCCGACGGCTACCAGCACCAGAGCGCCGGCACCGGCAAGGGCATCGCGGCCAACTTTGGCTACCGCTTCAACCCGGACCTGGAGACACGCTTCTATTTTCGCTACCGCGAGACCACCAACGACAGCCCCGGCAAGTTGACGCGCTACCAGATCAGCCACGACCCAACCGCCGCCAACCGCCTCAACGCCGCCCGTGACTCGAAACGTCTGCAGCCGGGCTCGACCTGGATCGCCAACAAGACCACCTTGCAGCTCGATGACACTTCCCGTGTCGAAGTGGGGCTGGCCTACCACGACTACCCGATGGATTTGCGCGAGGGGCTCAACCGCCTGAAAGTCGCCTACACGGATGTCAGCGGCACCCTGAACTACATCCGCCAGGACAGTTGGTTCGGCCACGCAAGTAAAACCACCGTTGGCCTGCGCACCACCCAGGCGATGCCCAACAACGGCGCCTCGGAGTATGTGCGCGTGCCTTCCGGCAACCCCGCCACCTATTACGCCCCGGGCACCAAAACCCGCGACTACAGCTACCTGGGGTCCGACACGGTGCTGCATATCGGCAACGAACTGGAACTGGCGCAAGACCTGTGGCTGACCACCGGCCTGGCGGCGATCTACACCCGCCGCGAAACCCAGGTCAGCTACCCCGAAGGGCAGGCACCGCTCAGTCAGCATGATTGGGACTACGCGCCGCGCATTGGCCTGCGCTATGACATCACCCCGCAGTTGCAGGTGTACGGCAACCTCAGCCGTTCGGTCGAGCCGCCGCACGCGTGGTCGATGATCTGGGGTTCCAACAAGTACTTTTCGGGCGGCCCCGCTAACGGACTGGCCCGCGAAGGCGTGAGCTTGCGCAATCAGACCGCCACCACCCTGGAGATAGGCGGGCGCGGTGAGCAATGGTTCGGCCAGTGGGACCTGGCGCTGTACCGCTCCGAAGTGCGTCACGAACTGCTCACGGTGGAAACCCAGGCGCAGACACAGACCAGCAGCGCCGTTGTCGCCGAAGCCAACGCCAGCCCCACCGTGCACCAAGGCGTGGAACTGAGCCTGCTCAGCCCGTTGTGGGACGGCGGTCGCAATGGCCAGGTGGCCTTGCGCCAGGCCTACACCTACAGCGATTTCCACTACCGCGACGACGACCGCTTCGGCGCCAACACCTTGCCGGGCATCCCCAAGCATTACTACCAGGCGCAAGTGCGCTACAGCCACCCGACCGGTTTCTACACCAGCCTCAACACCGAGCACGCTTCACGGGTGGCGGTGGATTACGCCAACTCTTACTACGCCGCGGCGTACACAACGCTGGGCGCCACTTTCGGCTATGACGCGCCGAAACAGGACTGGCAAGCCTGGGTTGATCTGCGCAACCTCACCAATCGGCGTTATGCCAATACCGTCACACCGGGGTATGACGACAAGGGGGTGGATGTGGCGCGGTCTACGCCGGCCGATGGGCGCGGAATCTATACCGGCGTGTCCTGGAGCTGGCGTTAAGCTGATTTAACTGTCACCGAGGTCGAACTGTGGGAGCTGGCTTGTGTGGGAGCTGGCTTGCCTGCGATGGCATCACCTCAGTTCACTGAATGACCGAGGCGCCTGCATCGCAGGCAAGCCAGCTCCCACACAAGCCAGCATCCATACAGACCAGCTCCCACACAAGCCCGCCCACGGCATCCGGGCCACCCGAGTGGCCCTTGCCCCGTCGCCGTTTTACTGGCATTGTTTGCGCAATTGGTAATATTTCCCATTTGAGAAGTTTTTGCGCATGCATGACATTCCGGCCGCGCCGGGCGATTGCGCCCGTCAGCAGACCCTTACGGCGATGTACCGCGAGCACCATGCCTGGTTGCACGGCTGGCTGCGCAAAAAACTCGGCTGTTCCCACTACGCCGCCGACCTGGCCCACGATGCGTTTATCCGCGTGTTGATGCTGGCCGATCCGCAGGCCATCAAGGAACCTCGCGCCTTTCTCGCCACCACTGCCGGGCGCCTGTTGATCGATGGCGCGCGCCGCCGCCGGATCGAAAAGGCCTACCTGCAAGCCTTGGTGGTGCAGTGTGAAGACGCCGGCATGCCCGACCCGGCCGCCATCCACGTGGCGCTGCAAGCCCTGGAGCGCATCGCCGAGATGCTCGCCGGCCTGCCGGCGAAAACCCGTGAAGCCTTCCTGTTAAGCCGCCTGGACGGGCTCACCTACAGTGAGATCGCCACGCGCCTTGAGGTGTCATCCAGCACGGTCAAAAACTACCTGTCCACCGCGCTGGTGCATTGCTACCACAGCCTGTACGGGGCGGAGCCGTTGCCGTGAACTCCGAACACATCATTCAACAAGCGGCGAATTGGCTGACGCGGCTGCACGACGAAGACGTCAGCGATGCCGAGCGCCACGCCTTCAATACCTGGTGCCAGGCCGACCCGCGCCATGCCGTGGCCATCGAGCGTATGCGCTCGCTCTGGGGTGACTTCGATACGTTGCCCGCGCAACCGGCACGCATCGCTCTGAATCGCGCCTTTGCGCCCCAACGTTCGCGCAGGGTGCAGGCCTTGGGTGTGCTCGGCGTAGTGCTGTGCGGCTGGTTCGGTGTGCAGCACATGCCGGTGTGGATGGCCGACCAGCGCACCGGCATCGGCGAGCGCCGCCAGGTCGCCCTTGAAGACGGCAGCCAGTTGCAGCTCAACAGCAACTCGGCGGTGGACGTGAAATTCGACGGCCACCAGCGCGTGATCGAACTGCTGCAAGGCGAGCTGTGGGTTGACGTGGCCAAGGACGCGCAACGGCCGTTCGTGGTACGCACCGATCAAGGCACGGCCACGGCCTTGGGCACGCGTTATCTGGTCAAGCGTGCGGCGGACGGCAGCACCGTGGTCACGGTGATCGAGTCCACTGTGGCGGTCCAAGGCGACACGGGCGAGGGCGTCAAAGTCACGGCCGGGCAGCGCGCGATTGTTGATCATGGCCACGCGGGGCCTGCACAGGCGAGCGCCAGCGCCGACCCGGATGCCTGGACCCGTGGCCTGCTCAAGGTCAACGACCAACCGCTGAGTGAGGTGCTGCAAACCCTGGCCAGCTACCGCCACGGCTTGGTGCGCTTCGATGCCCAGGCGTTGAAAAACCTGCGGGTGTCCGGGGTGTTCAAACTCGACGACACGGCGGCGGCGCTCTCGGCGCTGGCCGACAATCTGCCGATCCGGGTGGAGTACTTCACCGACCTGATGGTGGTGGTCAAACCGCTCTAGATCAACCGTCGTGCTGGCGCAGGCGCTTGTACAGGGTGTTGCGGCTTACGCCCAGTTCCCGCGCCAGATGGGAGATGTTGCCGCCCGCCGCTTTCAGGCGCTGGTTCAGGTCGCTGCTGTCCTCCAGGCTTTGGCGGGTGGGCAAGGGCGCCGCCACATTCAAATCGACGAAGAAATCATCCGGCAAATGCTCTGGTCGCACCGGCTGCTCCTCGGCCATTGCCAGCGCCACCTGCAACACGCTGCTGACCTGGCGCAGGTTGCCCGGCCACGGGTGCTGCTCGAACAAGGCCAGCACCTCGGCACTCAGCCCGGCCCATTGGGTCGGCTCACGGTGCTGCTGCCACAACTGCTGGAACAGCGCCTGTTTGTCGGTACGCTCGCGCAAGGGCGGCAGTTCCAGGGTCAGGCCGCCGATGCGGTAGTACAAATCTTCACGAAAACGCCCGGCCTGCACCCAGTCGCGCAGGGCACGGTTGGTGGCCGAGATAATGCGCAAGTCCACCGGGAACAGCTCGCTGCTGCCCACCGGCTGCACGCAGCGTTCCTGCAGCACCCGCAACAAGCGGGCCTGGGTCGGCAGGGGCATATCGCCAATTTCATCCAGAAACAGCGTGCCCTTGTCCGCCTTGCGGATCAGGCCGATGCTGCCTTTCTGGTTGGCACCGGTGAAGGCGCCTTTTTCATAGCCAAACAGCTCGGACTCAACCAGTTCGGCGGGGATCGCTGCACAATTAACTGCAATGAACGCCTGTTTGCTGCGCGAGCTGGCCTGGTGCAGGGCTTTGACGAATACCTCTTTGCCGACGCCCGTCTCGCCGTGAATCAACAACGGAATGTCCTTTTCCAACAGTCGCTCGGCCTGGCGCACGGCCTTTTCCACGCGCACATCGCCAAAATGCAGGGTCTGGATGCTCGTCGGCGCAGGTTTGCTGGGTTTGGGCTCAGCAAAGACCCGCGCCTGCACCGGCATTTTCTGCGGCCGCTTCAATAAACACTGGAACCGATTGCGGCCCGCCGCCTGCAACGAAAACGGCAAGCCCTCGGGTTGATTCAACAACTCCAGCAGCGAGACCTTGAACAAACTGTCGATCAACACCCGCGACAAACTGATGCCCAGCAAGTTATCGGCGCGGCGGTTGGCCGACAGCACCTGGCCGCTGTCATCAAAAATGATCAGGCCCGCCCACTGGCTGTCGAGGTTGTTCAGGCCGGTGTTGAAGGTCAGTTGAAAATGCTCGCCGCGAAACAGGTTGAGGATCAGCCGGTTCTCGACGGTCTGGCTCATCATCTTGACCATGCCCAAGGTGTGGGAGGGCGGCAGGTAGCTGTCGCTGGACACATCCAGCACTGCGATGATTTCGCGCTGGGCATCGAAGATCGGCGCCGCGGAGCCGGTCATGAAGCGGTTGGCCTTGAGGAAGTGTTCATCGTGCTCGATATGCACCGCCTGGGCACAGGCCAGCGCGGTGCCGATGGCATTGGTGCCGCTGGCGCGCTCCATCCAACTGGCGCCGGCACTGAAACCGCGCGCCAGCTTCGGCTCGATAAAACGCTGGGTGCCCCACGAGGTCAGCACCTGGCCCTGATTGTCGGCCAGCATGATCAGGCAGTTGGAATTGCTGAGGATGTTTTCGTAGTAGGGCAGCACTTCCTGATGGGTGGTCTGCACCAGCGAATGCTGGCTTTCGAGTAACTGGCTGATGCCTTCGGCGGGCAGTTGATCGAAGCTGGGCGTGCTGTGGTGGTCCAGGCCGAAGGCGCGGCAACGGCGCCAGGATTCCTGGATAAGGGTGTCGTGTGCGAGGGGTTCGGCCATGGGGGCGACCTTCTTTTATTTTTATTGTTATCAAGCCTTACGCCGTCCAACTGTGGGAGCTGGCTTGCCTGCGATGGCGGTTTGTCAGCCACCGAATTGGCAAGCTGGACCATCGCTATCGCAGGCAAGCCAGCTACCACATTAAATCTGTGGCGCCCATCGATTGTTGTTCAGAACTGTTCAATGTCAACCCGCCCGCTGTTCAGATGTTCAGCGCTGGCTGTTCATTTGTGTTCATGCCTGAACATCCTGTTCGGCGCATTTCCTTACAGATCAAGCACCTGCCACTTCTGGCACGAAACTCGCTGCTACGAATGGCCAGAATCATTCCAATAATAAAAAGGGCGTGTCATGTCATTGACCCTGGAACATGTCTCCCGCGTCGTCGAAGGCCAAACCTGGATCGACGACGCCAACCTGCGTTTCGAAGCCGGTTCCTTCAACGTATTGCTCGGCCGCACGCTGTCCGGCAAGACCAGCCTGATGCGCCTGATGGCCGGGCTGGACAAGCCCGACAGCGGCCGCATCCTGATGAACGGCGTGGATGTCACCCACAAGCCGGTGCGCCTGCGCAACGTGTCGATGGTCTACCAGCAGTTCATCAATTACCCGACCATGACCGTGTTCGAAAACATCGCCTCGCCGTTGCGTCAGGCCGGTGTGTCCAACGACCTGATCCACAGCAAGGTGCTGGAAACCGCGCAAATGCTGCGCATCGAGAAATTCCTGCAACGCCACCCGCTGGAGCTTTCCGGCGGCCAGCAGCAACGCACGGCGATGGCCCGCGCCTTGGTCAAAGACGCCGAGCTGATCCTGTTCGATGAGCCGCTGGTGAACCTGGACTACAAACTGCGCGAAGAGCTGCGTCAGGAAATGCGCGAACTGTTCAAGGCGCGCCACACCATTGCCATCTACGCCACCACCGAACCCAATGAAGCCCTGGCCCTCGGTGGCACCACCACCATCCTGCACGAAGGCCGGGTGATCCAGAGCGGCAAGGCTGCCGAGGTGTATCACCAGCCCCAGACGGTGCTGGCCGCCGAGCTGTTCTCCGAGCCGCCGATCAACCTGATGCCGGGGCGTATCAGTGGCAATGAAGTGAGTTTTGCCAATGTCGTGCACTTCCCGTTGAACGTGGATCTGCGCCCGATTGGCGAAGGCGAGTTCCGCTTTGGCGTGCGCCCCAGCCATATCAGCCTGGTGCCGAGCAACGACGATGACCTGGAACTGGCGGTGACCGTGGAAGTGGCCGAAATCAGCGGCTCGGAAACCTTCCTGCATGTGCGCAGCGAGCACTTTTTGTTGGTGCTGCACTTACCGGGCGTCCATGAGTACGACGTTGACGCGCCCATTCGTGTGTATATCCCCACCCATAAACTCTTTGTGTTCGATGGTCAGGGCCGTTTGGTCCAGGCTCCTGGGCGCCGCGTTGCGAGGGTTGCCTGATGGCCGAGATCCATTTGCAGAACCTTGCGCACAGCTACAGCCCTACGCCCAATGGCCCTGAGGACTACGCCATTCGGGCCATGAACCATGTGTGGGAGCAGGGCGGTGCCTACGCCTTGCTCGGGCCGTCAGGCTGCGGCAAGTCGACATTGCTCAATATCATCTCCGGCTTGCTCAGCCCGTCCGAAGGCCAGGTGTTGTTTGACGCTAAAGTGGTCAACGACCTCACTCCCGAGAAACGCAATATTGCCCAGGTGTTCCAGTTCCCGGTGGTGTACGACACCATGACGGTGTTCGACAACCTGGCGTTCCCCCTGCGAAACCAGGGCATGGCCGAAGCGAAAATTCACAGCAAGGTGCAGGAAATTGCCGAAGTCCTCGACCTGCAAGCCCTGCTGAGCAAAAAAGCCCGCAACCTCACCGCCGATGAAAAACAAAAAGTTTCCATGGGCCGTGGCCTGGTGCGCGATGACGTGTCGGCGATCCTGTTCGACGAACCGCTGACGGTGATCGACCCGCACCTCAAATGGAAACTGCGCCGCAAGCTCAAGCAGATTCATGAGCAGTTCAATATCACCATGGTCTACGTCACCCACGACCAGCTTGAGGCGTCGACCTTTGCTGACAAAATCGCGGTGATGTATGGCGGGCAGATTGTGCAGTTCGGCACGCCGCGTGAGCTGTTCGAGCGGCCCAGCCACACCTTTGTCGGCTATTTCATCGGCAGCCCCGGGATGAATCTGATCGAGGTGCAGGCCGAAGCCGGTGGCGTGCGCTTTGCCAGCACGTTGCTGCCGTTATCCGAGGCCTTGCAACAGCGCCTGCGCGAGGCGGACTACAAAAAGCTGCAGGTGGGTATCCGCCCGGAATTTATCCACGTGTGGGACGAGTACAACCCTGACGCGCTGCAGGCTGATGTCGTGCATGTGGAAGACCTCGGCACCTACAAGATCATGACCCTCAACCTCGACGGCGCGCCGTTGAAAGTGCGCCTGGCCGAAGACAAACCGGTGCCCGAAGGCCAAGCCTCCATCAGTTTTCCCGCGCAATGGTTGATGGTGTACGCCGATGACTACCTGCTGGAGGTGCAGCCATGAACAAGGTGCAGAACAACAAGGCCTGGTGGCTGGTGTTGCCGGTGTTCCTGCTGGTGGCGTTCAGCGCGGTGATCCCGATGATGACCGTGGTCAACTATTCGGTGCAGGACATTTTCGACCAGTCCAGCCGCTACTTTGTCGGCGCCGACTGGTACAAACAGGTGCTGCTCGACCCACGCCTGCATGACTCCTTGCTGCGCCAGTTCATCTACTCGGCCTGCGTGCTGCTGATCGAAATCCCGCTGGGCATCGCCATCGCCCTGACCATGCCGACCAAGGGCCGCTGGTCGTCACTGGTGTTGATCATCCTGGCGATTCCGCTGCTGATCCCGTGGAACGTGGTCGGCACCATCTGGCAGATTTTTGGCCGCGCCGACATTGGCCTGTTGGGCTCGACGCTTAACGCCATGGGCATCAACTACAACTATGCGGCCAACACCATGGACGCCTGGGTGACGGTGCTGGTGATGGACGTGTGGCACTGGACGTCACTGGTGGCGCTGCTGTGCTACTCGGGTCTGCGTGCGATTCCGGACGTGTACTACCAGGCGGCGCGGATTGATCGCGCATCCGCTTGGGCGGTGTTCCGACATATCCAGTTGCCAAAGATGAAAAGCGTGCTGCTGATCGCGGTGATGTTGCGCTTTATGGACAGCTTCATGATCTACACCGAGCCCTTCGTGCTGACGGGCGGCGGGCCGGGTAACGCCACCACCTTCCTCAGTCAGACTGACCTTGACCCAAATGGCCGTAGGCCAATTCGACCTGGGCCCGGCGGCAGCGTTTTCCCTGGTGTACTTCCTGATCATCCTGTTGGTGTCCTGGCTGTTCTACACCGCCATGACCCATTCCGACGCCAACCGCTGAGGCCGCCAACATGAGCAAGCGCAAGGTTATCCCGCTGCTGATCTACATCCTGTTTTTGCTGGTGCCGATCTACTGGCTGCTGAACATGTCCTTCAAGAGCAACACCGAAATCCTCGGCGGGCTGACCCTGTTTCCGCAGGACTTTACCCTGGCCAACTACAAGGTGATCTTCACCGACCCGAGCTGGTACACCGGTTACCTCAACTCGCTGTACTACGTGAGCCTGAACACGGTGATCTCCCTGAGCGTGGCGCTGCCGGCGGCCTATGCGTTTTCGCGTTATCGCTTCTTGGGCGACAAGCACCTGTTCTTCTGGCTGCTGACCAACCGCATGGCGCCGCCGGCGGTGTTTTTGCTGCCGTTTTTCCAGCTGTATTCGTCCATCGGGCTGTTCGATACGCACATCGCCGTGGCGCTCGCGCATTGCCTGTTCAACGTGCCGTTGGCGGTGTGGATCCTAGAAGGCTTCATGTCCGGCGTGCCCAAGGAAATCGACGAAACCGCCTACATCGACGGCTACAGTTTTCCCAAGTTTTTCGTGAAGATTTTTATCCCGTTGATTGGCTCCGGTATCGGCGTGACCGCGTTTTTCTGCTTCATGTTTTCCTGGGTCGAACTGCTGCTGGCGCGCACCTTGACCTCGGTTAACGCCAAGCCGATTGCGGCGGTGATGACACGCACCGTCTCGGCCTCCGGCATTGATTGGGGCGTGCTGGCAGCGGCGGGGGTGTTGACCATCTTGCCGGGCATGCTGGTGATCTGGTTTGTTCGCAACCACGTGGCCAAGGGCTTTGCCCTGGGCCGGGTCTAGAGGGTTCGATGATGGAATGGATGGCCTGGACCACCCCCACCGCACTGTTCTTTGTGGCGATTGGCCTGCTGCTGGCAGGCATGACCACCTGGGAACTGCGTTCGCCGAGTATTCCTCGGCGCGGTTTTTTGCCGATCAGCACCACCCGTGGTGATCGTTTGTTTATCGGTCTTCTCGGCAGCGCCTACCTGCATTTGCTGGTGATCGGCGTTACCGACTGGAGCATCTGGGTGGCGTCTGCGCTATCCCTGGTATGGCTGTTGAGTGTGATGCGTTGGGGCTAGTGCCCTTATGAACTAGTGCCCTTATGAATAAACCACCAGGAGGTCTCTATGTTGAATAAAAACAATAAGCTGCGACATAGCATTTCATTGGCCGCCGTACTGGCCTTAAGCGGTTTGAGCGCCACGGCCTGGGCCGATGCGTATGAAGATGCCGCAAAAAAATGGATCGGCAGCGAATTCAAACCGTCCACCCTCACCGAAGCCCAGCAACTCGAAGAGTTGAAGTGGTTTATCAAAGCGTCGGAACCGTTTCGTGGGATGAAGATCAACGTGGTGTCGGAAACCCTCACCACCCACGAGTACGAATCCAAGGTACTGGCCAAGGCCTTCAGCGAAATCACCGGCATCAAGCTGACCCACGACTTGCTGCAAGAAGGCGACGTGGTGGAGAAGCTGCAAACCCAGATGCAGTCCGACAAGAATATCTATGACGGCTGGGTGAACGATTCTGACTTGATCGGTACGCACTTTCGCTATGGCAAGACCGAATCCATCACCGACCTGATGGCCAACGAAGGCAAGGACTTCACCTCGCCGACTCTGGATATCAAGGATTTTATCGGCATCTCGTTCACCACCGCGCCGGACGGCAAGATCTACCAGTTGCCCGACCAGCAGTTCGCCAACCTCTACTGGTTCCGCGCCGATTGGTTTGAACGTGCGGACCTCAAAGCCAAGTTCAAGGAAAAATACGGCTACGAGCTGGGTGTGCCGGTGAACTGGTCGGCCTATGAAGACATTGCCAAATTCTTCAGCGAAGACGTCAAGGAAATCGACGGCAAACGCATCTATGGGCACATGGACTACGGCAAAAAAGACCCGTCCCTGGGCTGGCGCTTCACCGATGCCTGGTTCTCCATGGCTGGCGGCGGCGACAAGGGCCTGCCCAACGGCTTGCCGGTGGACGAGTGGGGCATTCGCGTCGAGGACTGCCACCCGGTGGGTTCCAGCGTCACCCGTGGCGGCGACACCAACGGCCCGGCCGCGGTGTTTGCCACGCAAAAGTACGTGGACTGGATGAAAGCCTACGCGCCACCGGAAGCGGCGGGCATGACCTTCTCCGAATCCGGCCCGGTGCCGTCCCAGGGCAATATCGCCCAGCAGATCTTCTGGTACACCGCGTTTACGGCCGACATGACCAAGCCGGGCCTGCCGGTGGTGAATGCCGACGGCACGCCGAAATGGCGCATGGCGCCGTCGCCGGTCGGGCCGTATTGGGAAAAGGGCATGAAGAAAGGCTATCAGGACGTGGGTTCCTGGACCTTCCTCAAGTCCACGCCCGAGAAGCAAAAGCTTGCGGCCTGGCTGTACGCGCAGTTTGTGACTTCAAAAACCGTGTCGCTGAAGAAAACCATCGTTGGCCTGACGCCGATTCGTGAGTCCGACATCAACTCCCAGGCCATGACCGACATGGCGCCGAAACTCGGCGGGCTGGTGGAGTTCTACCGCAGCCCGGCGCGGGTGGAGTGGACGCCGACCGGCACCAACGTGCCGGACTATCCACGCCTGGCGCAGTTGTGGTGGAGCAACATCGCCGCAGCGGCCAGCGGCGAGAAAACCCCGCAACAGGCGCTGGACAACCTGGCCAAGGAACAGGACGCGATCATGACGCGCCTGGAGCGCTCCAAGGTGCAGCCGGTGTGCGGCCCGAAAATGAACCCGGAGCGGGATGCGCAATACTGGTTTGACCAGCCGGGTGCGCCCAAGCCCAAGCTGGCGAATGAGAAACCTAAAGGTGAGACCGTGGCTTATGGTGACCTGTTGAAGCAGTGGGAGGCAGCGCGCAAGTAAGCGCATTGGGTTGGACAAAACGGCACTCAGGTGCCGTTTTTTTGCTTGGAGTACACACCTCAAAACCGATTCGATCACCTGTGGGAGCTGGCTTGTCGAATCGTCGCACCGCTGCGATGCAGACACCTCGGTACATCAGGTATACCGAGTTGATGCTATCGCAGCGGTGCGACGATTCGACAAGCCAGCTCCCACATTAACGGCCTGTGTTTTCGCGCAGAATCCTTGCCGTATCCCGTGCCGGCGGCAACCCGAACACCCGCGCATAGTCCCGGCTGAACTGGGTCGCACTTTCATACCCCACCTCAAACGCTGCATGGGTCACGCTGCTGGCACTGGCCACCATCAACGTGCGCGCCTGCAACAGGCGCACGCGCTTCTGATACTGCAATGGGCTCAGATTGGTGACCGCCTTGAAGTGCCGATGAAACGCCGAAACACTCATCGCCGCCTCTTGCGCCAGCGCTTGCACGCCAATCGTGGTGGCAAAATCGCGGCGGATCCACTGGATGGCCCGGCTGACCCGCGCCATGGCGGTGTCCGGCGCGGCAATCTCGCGCAGCATCCAGCCATGGGGGCCTTGCAGCACGTGGTAGAGAATTTCTCGCTCGTAGGCTGGGGCCAGCGCGGCAATCGCCAATGGGTCGCCCATCAGGCGCAGCATGCGCACCCACGCATCCATCAAGGCCGGGGTCACGGCTGCCACTGAAAAGCCGGCTGCCTGTTCGCAGCGCTCAGTGGGTGCCGGCAAGTCATTGAGCAGCGTGGCGAGCACCGTCGGGTCCAGCGTCAGGCTGACCGCCAGGTAAGGCTCACCGCTGCTCGCCGGGTTGACCACACCCACGGCGGGCAGCTCGATGGACATTACAAAATACGTCGCCGGGTCGTAATGCAGGGTGCGGTCGCCGACGGTCATGCACTTACTGCCCTGCAGGATCAGGTTGATCATCGGGTCATACACCGCCGCGAGCATATGCTCCGGTATGGCGCCCTGGACCATCGCCACGCGCGGGATACCGGTCTCGGTGCGGCGGTTTTCGGCCTTGGCAGCCAAGGCGCGCAGTTCGATCAATTGAGTATTCATGGAGAGCATGCTGTGCCTTCCTGCAGACCCTGCGCAAGCAAAAAGCAGAAACAGGCAGGATTGCAGTAGGAACGGCTGCGTCCACGTGCACGGCGATGGCTATTGTGGTCGCTCAACTTTTCAGCAGTGGAGCAGGCTATGAGTGTCATTGTGATTACCGGAGGCAGCCGCGGGATCGGTGCCAGCACCGCCGAGCTGTGCGCTCGCCAGGGGCATGGTGTGATCCTCACTTACAACCGTAACCCGGACGCAGCGCAGACGGTGGTGCAGCGGATTGAATCGGCGGGTGGCAAGGCTGTAGCGCTGAAACTCGACGTTGCTGATGTAAGCACCTTTGCTGCGTTCCGTGATGCCGTAATGCAGTCGCTTCACATCACTTGGGGCGTAGGGACCTTGAGCGGGCTGGTCAACAACGCCGGTTACGGGCTGTTCAACCCTCTTGAATCGGTGAGCGAAGCGCAATTCGACGGTCTGTTCAACGTTCACCTCAAAGGCCCGTTTTTCCTTACCCAGACGCTGCTGCCGCTGATGCAAGAGCACGCCAGTATCGTCAACCTGACCAGCGCCACGACGCGTATTGCAACGGCGGGCGTTGCGCCTTATGCCGCGTTCAAAGGTGGCCTGGATGTACTCACCCGCTACATGGCCAAGGAGTTCGGCGAACGGCGAATCCGCGCCAACGCAGTGTCCCCCGGCGCCATCCGCACCGAACTGGGCGGCGGCTTGAACGATGAGTTCGAAGCGTTGCTGGCTGGGCAGACTGCCTTGGGCCGCGTAGGTGAACCGGAAGATGTGGCACGGGTAATTGCCCTGCTGCTGTCGGAAGAAGGTGCCTGGATCAATGCCCAGACTATCGAAGTCGCGGGCGGCTATATCATCTGAATGGCGGGGCCATACCATGCTGGATCATCTGTTTATCTCTGTCAGCGACATCGAGCGCTCGATCCGATTCTACCAAGCCACCCTGGCGCCTCTGGGCATCACCGCGCGTTTTGACTACGACGGCAAGGACGGCCCACCTGGGCATCCCGACCTCAAGGGTTTTGGCGCGAAGGGGCGCATGTTTTTCTGGCTGCGTAAAGGCGTGGTCGAGGGGCGAGCGGTGCACGTGGGCTTTATCGCCAACAACCGTACCGAGGTGGAAATAGCCTACGCCGCCGCGTTGGAACATGGCGCCACCGACAACGGCGCGCCGGGTGCGCGCCTGCACTACGACCCTGACTATTACGCGGCGAACGTGTTTGACCCGGATGGCTATAGCCTTGAATTCGTCTATAAGAACTGGCAGCACAGCGCATGAAAACTCTGATGATTTACGGTGCTACCGGCTACACCGGGCGCATGGCGGCCGAGCACGCCAAAGCCCTGGGCCTGGACCTGGTGATTGCCGGGCGCAATGAAGCCCGGCTGGCACTGCTTGCCGCAACGCTGGATGTGCCTTACCGGGTATTTGCTGCCGATGCCAGCCAGTTGGACGGGATCGACGTGTTACTCAACTTCGCCGGGCCTTTCGCTCACACCGCCGAACCGCTGATGCGCGCGTGTATTGCAAGTGGCACTGACTATTTGGACATCACCGCGGAAATCAATGTGTACCGTCTGGCCGAGAGGCTTGGCAGTGGGGCGCAGGTGATGCTGTTGCCCGGCGTTGGCTGGGACGTGGTCCCCAGCGACTGCCTGGCGATGCACGTCGCCCGCCGCGTACAACAGCCGCACACCCTCAAACTCGCGTTGCAGGTCCCTGGCGCCATGTCGCGTGGTTCGGCGATGAGTGTCAGCGAGATTCTCGGCGCAGGCGTCATGGCGCGCATCAATGGCGAACTGGTCGCTACCCCCGATGCTGCGCTCCAGTCCCTGGATTTCGGCGCCGGCCCTGTGTTGTGTGCGCCGTTATCCTTCGGCGACCTGGTCACCGCCTGGCATTCCAGCGCCGTGCCGAACATCGCCATGTTTGTGCATATCACCGGCGAGGCCTTCCCCGAAGGCGACTTGTCGCTGCTGCCCGATGGGCCGACGCAAGCCCAGCGCGATGCCCATCGTGCCCGCGCCGTCGCTGAGGTGACGGGCGCTGACGGCAGCGTTGCGCGCTCAGTGATTGAAACCGTCAACGGCTACAGCTACACCCCGCTGGCTGCCGTGGAAGCGGCGCGCAGAGTACTGGCTGGCGAACGCCGGCCGGGTTTTGAAACCCCGGCGAAACTCTTCGGTGTGGGCTTTGCGCAGTCCATTGCCGGCACGCGGATCATCGATTATTAACCCCACTGGAATGCCCGCATGACCGCCATGGACCTCGCGGTTATCGACACCCTTTATCGCTTCGCGGCGAGCCTTGTAACACCCGAAACAGGATTTCTCGCTTGATCATCGGCACCAGTACCGCTGCTTCGCCTGGACGGTCCATCAGCCGCCATCGCAGGCAAGCCAGCTCCCACAGTTTGTACTGTGGTGCTGCTGGAACTATGCGGCCTGGGGCTGAATCTGTAGCTCGCCTTCAACATCCTTGACCAACCCACTGGCCAGAAACAGCGGCGCCAAGCGCTTGTGAAGTTGCGGCTCGACAAACTCCTTCACCGTCTCCAATACCAATACGCTGTTGAGCGGCAGCTCGGCCTTGGTGTAGGACAACCACGCTTTCTTCAACACCATCAACACATCACTGCCCGCCGTTGAGGCGAAGCGGCGGTGCGTGGGTTTGCCGTCAAAGCTGAAGGTGTGCTGGAACGCGTAGCCGGTTTCGTCGCCGTTGGCGGCGGTGCAGCGCACGCAGGTGCACGGGCCATCGCCGAACGCGCTGCGCAGGTAAGCGTTGAAGTCCACCACGGGCTTGAGTGACAGGCGCTTATCGACCTCGAACAGATCCCCAGTCATTTTATCGTCAGTGTTCAACGTCTATTTCCTCGCAGGTTGGCAGGTGTATTTCAAAGCGCGGCACAATAACAGCCATACGGCATTTTGGGGATGATTAGCATAACAATAGATCCCGATATTCTTTTCCAGTCTTAAAATTCGTCGCTAGGCTCTATCACCTTCTCGAAAACGCGGCAGATTCCCATGACTTTCAAGCGTTCCTCCCTGACCCTGTTGGCCGCGTCCCTGGCGGCCGCGAGCGCCTTGCTCAGCCCCGGCGCCCAGGCCGAAGGCAAGATCAGCATTGCCCAGCAATTCGGTATCGGCTACCTGATCCTCGACGTGGTGCGCGACCAGCACCTGATCGAAAAACATGGCAAGGAGCAGGGCCTGGATATCAAAGTGGAATGGAACAGCATTTCCGGCGCGACCGCCATGAATGAATCGCTGCTGGCCGGCGCCCTGGATGTGGTCTCGGCCGGTGTGCCGCCGATGCTCACCCTGTGGGACCGCACCAAGGGCAAGCAGAACGTCAAGGCCATCGCCTCGCTGGGGTCGATGCCCAATTACCTGCTCACCAACAACCCCAACGTGAAGACGCTCAAGGACTTCACCGAGAAAGACCGCATCGCTGTGCCGGCCGCCGGCGTGGGTTTCCAGTCACGGACCTTGCAGATCGAGACCGCCAAGCTGTTCGGCGATGCCAATTTCAAGAAGTTCGACGACATCTCCATCAGCCTGGCCCATCCGGATGCCACGGCGGCATTGATTGCCGGTGGTTCGGAGATCAATTCACACTTCTCCAGCCCGCCGTTTCAGTATCAGGAGTTGTTGAACCCCAACGTGCATAAGGTGCTCAGTTCCTACGACATTCTTGGCGGGCAGGCGTCGTTCAACGTGCTCTATACCACGCAGAAATTTCACGATGACAACCCCAAGACCTACAAGGCGTTTTATGACGCGCTGGCGGAGGCCGAGAAGATCATCAAGGCTGACAAGCCTGCGGCCGCCAAGACGTATATTCGCGTAGAGGAATCCAAGCTGCCGTTGGATCTGGTGGAGAAAATCGTCCAGGACCCGGAAATCGACTTCACCATCGTGCCGCAGCGTACGTTTATCTATGCGCAGAAGTTGCAGGAATTGGGTGTGTTGAAGAACAAGGCGGCGAGCTGGAAGGATTACTTCTTTGAAGAGGCCCATGGTGGAGATGGCAGCTAAGCGCCTTTTTTGAATTGAAATACAGTCAAAGTGTGGGAGCGGGCTTGCTCGCGAATGCGGTGTTTCAGTCGACAGATTCATTGGCTGGTTCACCGTATTCGCGAGCAAGCCCGCTCCCACCATTGGATCTCCTACACCTGTTATGTCAGCGGAAGAATTCGCCCGGTGTAGACTCAAACTGCTGCCGAAACGCATTGATAAACGCCGACGTCGACTCATACCCACACCCCAGCGCCACATCCGTCACCCGTTCGCCTTGCTCCAGCGCGGGCAGGGCGCTCAGCAAGCGCAGGCGCTGACGCCAGGCGCGAAAGGTCAGCCCGGTATCCCTCAAAAACAACCGGCTCAGGGTCTTTTCACTGACCCCAAGCTTGTGGCTCCAGTCACCCAGGGTGGTCTGCTGCTCCGGGTGCAGGTTCAGGCTGCGGTAAATCTGCCGCAGCCGTGGGTCATGGGGCAACGGCAGCATCAAATCCACTTGGGGCGCGGCCGCAAGCTGGTCGAGCACCACCTGGGCCAGCCGCCCGTCCGGCCCGTCTACGGCATATTCCACCGGCAACTCGCTGAAACTGCGGATCAACTCGCGCAACAAACTGCTCACCTCCAGCACCTGGCAACGCTCTGCCGCCCAGGCGGTGACGCTGCAATCGAGGTACAGGCTGCGCATTTCCGTGTGCGGTGAGCTGAACACCCGGTGCGGCACGCCCGCCGGAATCCACACGGCACGCTGGGGCGGGGCGACGAAACGGCCGACACTGGTCTGGATCTCCAGCACACCCGAAATCGCATACGACAGCTGCACCCACGGGTGGCTGTGCCTACGGGTCAGGGCGCGGTTGGGCAGCGATTCGGTGCGCCCATACACCGGACGTGGCAGGCTGGAAAGCCCGGGCACACTGCGTCGAACCGTCTTGTCATGTCCTTTAGGCGGCATTTACTGGCTCATTGGCGTTAGTCGGTAACAAGCGGTTAAGTTAGAGTCGCAGCGATGCTCTTGGCAACCCCTGGAAGATTTGCTTATGACCCGCCCGCGTTTTCTACCTGACAACTTCACCCTGACCCTGATCGCCACGGTGATCCTTGCGTCATTGCTGCCCGCCAGCGGCCAGACCGCCGTGGCCTTCGGCTGGGTGACTAACCTGGCCATCGCGCTGCTGTTTTTCCTGCACGGCGCCAAGCTGTCACGCCAGGCCATCGTCGCCGGTGCCGGGCACTGGCGCCTGCATTTGCTGGTGTTCAGCCTGACCTTTGTGCTGTTCCCGTTGCTGGGCCTGGCGCTCAAGCCGCTGCTGTCGCCGCTGATCGGCAATGACCTGTACATGGGCATGCTGTATCTGTGTGCGCTGCCGGCCACGGTGCAATCGGCGATTGCCTTCACCTCGCTGGCGCGCGGCAACATCCCGGCAGCCATCTGCAGCGCGGCGGCTTCCAGCCTGTTCGGCATCTTCCTCACGCCGTTGCTGGTGACCTTGCTGCTTAACGTGCACGGCGATGGCGGTTCCACCGTGGATGCGATCCTGAAAATCAGCGTGCAACTGTTGCTGCCTTTTGTGGCGGGCCAAATCGCCCGGCGCTGGATTGGCGAGTGGGTGGGGCGTAACAAGTCCTGGCTGAAGTTCGTCGACCAGGGCTCGATTCTGCTGGTGGTGTATGGCGCGTTCAGCGAAGCGGTCAACGAAGGCATCTGGCACCAGATCCCGCTGTGGGAGCTGGGCGGTCTGGTCGTCGCCTGCTGCGTGTTGCTGGCCTTGGTGCTGGTGGCGTCCACCGTGCTGGGCAAGGCGTTAGGCTTCAGCCAGGAAGACCGCATTACCATCCTGTTTTGTGGCTCGAAGAAAAGCCTGGCCACCGGCGTACCGATGGCCCAGGTGCTGTTCGCCGGGGCGACCATGGGCGTGCTGATTTTGCCGTTGATGCTGTTTCACCAGATCCAGTTGATGGTCTGCGCGGCGCTGGCGCAGCGCTATGCCAGGCGCCCGGAAAGCATCCCCGAGATGATGGGGCAGGTCGATCCGTGATCCAGCGCACACCTTGGCGCGATTGACCTCAAGTTAACGCCCGAGCGGACGACTTCCTTATTGAGAGCCCAATAAGGAGTGTCGGCATGAACGTTAAAGGTATTTCGCTGTTTACCGGCCTGCTTTGCCTATGGGCGGGCGCCTGTGGTGCCGCGCAGACCATAGGGCAGGGCACCATTCAATTTCGCGGCGCCATCGTCGAACCTGGCTGTGCGACAAATGCGCGCAGTGGCGCGGTGATGGAGCTGACCGGGTGTGCCCGTTCCAATCGCGGCAGTCGCTTCGAGGTGCGCAATATGGCGCCAGTGGCCAGCGTCAACGCCGCCCATGTAACGCTGGTGGCAGACAGCGGCGACGGGCGTTATTACAACCAGCGTTACCTGCTGGTGGACGCCTTTGGGAAGCCGATCCAGTCGGGCAACTACGTGATTACCATGACCTCGCCCTAAGCCGTCGGGCGACGATCCGCGTCAACAGCGGGCCAAGAAACCTATAGAATGCTCGGCGGCGGCGCTGTTCTGCGCGGCCGTTGGATCATCGCCAGAGTATCTCGCCCGCCAATGAGCATTTCAGCCGCCACCCCCCAAGCCAATTGGCAACCGGTCATCGCCTTGGCGTTGGCCGCCTTCGTGTTCAATACCACCGAATTCGTGCCCGTGGGGCTGCTCAGCGCCATCGGTGCCAGCTTCGACATGCCCATCGCCAGCGTCGGCCTGATGCTCACCATCTATGCCTGGATCGTCTCGTTGACCTCGCTGCCGGTGATGCTGCTGACGCGTAACGTCGAGCGGCGCAAGTTGCTGATCGTGCTGTTCGGCCTGTTTATCGCCAGCCATATCCTCTCCAGCGTCGCCAACAGTTTCGGCCTGCTGATGGTCAGTCGCATCGGCATTGCGTTGTCCCATGCGCTGTTCTGGTCGATTACCGCGTCCCTGGCCGTGCGCCTGGCGCCGGAAGGCAAGCAGGTGCAAGCCCTAGGGTTACTGGCCACCGGCACATCCCTTGCGATGGTGTTGGGCATTCCCCTGGGCCGCCTGCTCGGCGAAGCCATGGGCTGGCGTACCACCTTCCTGGTGATCGCCGCGTTTGCCGCCGCCCTGGTGTTCTGGCTGGCGCGCACCCTGCCGCCGCTGCCGAGCCAGAACTCCGGCTCGCTGCGCAGCTTGCCGTTGCTGTTCAAACGCCCGGCACTGGTGGCGCTTTACGTGCTCACTGCCATGACCGTCACCGCGCAATTCACCGCCTACAGCTACATCGAACCCTTCGTCGAAGGCGTGGCCGGTTTGGGCGGTAGCGCCGTCACCCTGATTTTGCTGGTGTTCGGCGGTGCGGGCATCATCGGCTCGCTGCTGTTTAGCCTGGTGCACCGTTTCAACCCGCATGTCTTCGTGGTCAGCGCGGTGTTCCTGCTCGCGGCCTGCCTGACCCTGATGCTGCCCTTGAGCGGCGCCGAGTCATACCTGGTGGTACTGAGCATTTTCTGGGGCATGGCCATCATGGGCTTCGGCCTCGCCATGCAATCGAAGGTGCTGGTGCTGGCACCGGACGCCACCGACGTGGCCATGGCAATGTTCTCCGGCATCTACAACATCGGCATCGGCGGCGGCGCCCTGATGGGCAGCTGGGTCGGCAGCCACTTCGGCTTCGCCTGGGTCGGCGTGGCGGGCGGGGCGTTGGCGGCGGTGGCGTTGATCGGGTATTGCCTGGCGATTCGCAGGTTTGGGACGGGTGTGGTGCGTAACTGAGGAGTAACGATTGATGATCAAACCTGCTGTTTTCGCGATGCTTGCCAGTGTGTCTGCGCTGTTGCTCAGCCCTTCGAGCGTTGCCGCCAGTTTCGACTGCGCCAAGGCTCGGGCACCTGACGAAATCACCATCTGCAAAAACGTCAGCCTCAACGACCAGGACGTCACCATGGCGTTGCTCTACGACCTGAACAAGCACTTCATGGCCATGGGCGGGCGCGGTTCGTTGATGGACGGGCAAGCCGAGTGGCTCAAGCAGCGGCATGCCTGCGGGGCGAAAGTCAGTTGCCTGAGCACTGCTTATACGCAGCGGATCGGCCTGTTGCGCGGCTTTATTGATGAGCGAGTGATGACGAAAGGGCCGTTTTGAGCCCGCAATCCAGCAGGCACAAAGCAACCTGTGGCTTGCTGGCTTGTTGTGGAGAGCAGGCTTTTCTGTGGGAGCAGGCAAGCCAGCTCCCACATTTGACCGTGTGCGGCTTCACATTCCTATAGCGCAGCCAGCACCGCCTCGAGTTTTTCCTGATCCCGCGCAAACTCGTCACCGCACAATTCCCCGCCTACAGCTACATCGAACCCTTCGTCGAAGGCGTGGCTGGCATGGGCGGTAGCGCCGTAACCCTGATTTTGCTGGTGTGCGGCGCGGGCATCGTTGATCGGGTTTTGCCTGGCGATTCGGCGGTTTGGGACGGGTGTAGCATCCCGACAATGCGGTTGCTGGTCCTGTTTGTTAAAAGATAGCGAATCGATACGGTGAAAGGAGTAGGGTATTTCGCAATATTTTAAATACCCTACGACTATCCTCATGTCTCAATGTATTCTGCCGGTGTTTTTGGGCGGCGATAGTTCATCGTCAATAGCCTTTCTGGCTTCATTCAGCGAACTTTTAGTAGAATTTAAAGTAGAGCCGTCTGGCCGGGTGCAAGTATAAGCTATTACTTGATCAACCAAATTATTATTAGCGTCGTAACGCCCTCCGGTCGGGCCGTCGTGAATTTCATAGCCTTTGTAGTTCTCGATAAGTGCCATATCATTCTTCCTCTTTAAGTTGTTTTGTTAGCGGGCAGGTTATGGATGTGGTCTGTGAGGAATATTCTATTTTATAGATTGAATATAGACCTGTTTAGAATGGGTTGGTACTGTCAGGTCTCACAGGTTTATATACTTTTTAGCGATATAATTGGGTGTTGGGTTACGTCAGAGCTGGCCGTTATCTTTAGCGGGTTTTGGCAGAACAGCCTCATACCTGCGGCTCTTAGAGTGGGTTGTCTGAGCAATTCCTATAAGCAGCGGATTGGTATGTTGCGCAGGTGACAGTGTCCGTATTTGAATGACAAATACAGCCGGGTTTTGATCTGCACATCAGCAAATGCGCTCGCTTAGTCGTGATGGGTTTGCTGGGGGGGAGGAGGCGAGATCCTCAGATCAACATAGCGTTTTGCCTGGGCTAACGTCGATTGGGTCAGGCTTCTTTCTCCTTTTGGGCTGATGACCGTGTAGGCCGTGGATTGATCGACCAGGTTGTTATTGCTGTCGTAACGACCGCCCGTTAGTCCCTCTTCAATTTGATAACCCCTGTAAGTTTCGACGATTGGCATGATAATGCTCCTTTAAGGTGGTTTGCCACCACAGACTAAAAAGCATCATCGGCGCTGTATACTGTGATAATTCACAGGTTTTTATAATGTTTTGCGATAAGTTTACGTTGATCGTTCCCAAACGAGGCATACATACATCCTGCGACGCTTAGTGTCACTAACCCAAGAGCGGACGCAGAGCGTGGGAACATTGGCAATTTGCTTTTCTGTGGGAGCGGGCTTGTTGTGGCGAGCAGGCTTGTCCTGCGTTGGGTGGCGAAGCCGCCCCATTCAGTCGACGCGGTGGCTAGAAAAAGCCGGGGCCGCTTCGCAGCCCAACGCAGGACAAGCCTGCTCGCCACAAGCCAGCTCCCACAGTTGATCGTGTGCGGCTTCACATTCCTATAGCGCAGCCAGCACAGCCTCAAGCTTCTCCTGATCCCGCGCAAACTGGCGAATCCCCTCAGCCAGTTTTTCAGTCGCCATCGCATCTTCATTCGACGCCCAACGGAACTGCGCTTCGGTCAATGGCTGACGCACTTCGCCTTCTGCACCCGGCGCCAATTTGCGTTGCAGCACGCCGTTATCGTCAGCCAGTTTTTGCAGCAGGTCAGGGCTGATGGTCAGGCGGTCGCAGCCGGCCAGTTCTTCGATCTGGCTCAAAGTGCGAAAGCTTGCGCCCATCACCACGGTGTCGATTTTATTGGCCTTGTAGTAGTTGTAGATGCGCGTCACCGACTGCACGCCTGGGTCTTCGGCACCGGTGTAGTCCAGGCCAGTGTTTTTGCGATACCAGTCGTAGATGCGGCCCACGAACGGCGAGATCAAAAACACCCCGGCATCGGCGCAGGCCTGGGCCTGGGCGAAGGAAAACAACAGCGTGAGGTTGGTCTGGATGCCGGCTTTTTCCAGGCGTTCGGCGGTGCGGATGCCTTCCCAGGTGGAGGCCAGTTTGATCAGCACACGGTCGCGGCCGACACCGGCCTGGTCATACAGGGCGATCAGCTGGTTGGCCTTGGCCCACAACGCGTCTTCGTCGAACGACAAGCGTGCGTCGACTTCAGTGGAAATACGCCCCGGAATCACCTTGAGAATGCCCGCACCCACCGACACCGCAAAGTGATCGCAGGCCAGGTCCACATCGCCTTTGGACAGGCTCACGGCATTGCGCAGCAGCTCGGCGTATTCCGGGATGGCGGCGGCCTTGAGCAGCAGCGACGGGTTGGTGGTGGCATCCACCGGGCG
Source organism: Pseudomonas sp. W3I7 (assembly GCF_030816095.1). Classification (NCBI taxonomy): domain Bacteria; kingdom Pseudomonadati; phylum Pseudomonadota; class Gammaproteobacteria; order Pseudomonadales; family Pseudomonadaceae; genus Pseudomonas; species Pseudomonas sp. W3I7. Next base: position 3,774,737 of record NZ_JAUSXP010000001.1, on the reverse strand, counting down.
CAGGCGGCTGATGGCTTCCAGGTCGCCGGTGTCGCAGACCACGGTGGTGAATTGCTTGAGTTGTTCGAGCTTGGACGTCATGAGCGGCGGTCTCCAGAATAGGGTTAGTGGTTGAGGGCCTGGGCAGTGTCGAGGTCGGTGATCAGTACATCGAGGTAGCCGCCCTTGAGCGCGCCGCGAATGGCCTGCACTTTGTTCAACCCGCCGGCCAGGCCGAGCACGCGTTGGATCGAGCGCAACTTGGGCAGCGCCACCGACACTACAAATTCTTCGTCTTCTTCCAGCACCGGGTTGCCCTGGGCATCGAAGTAGCGCAGGCAGATATCACCCACCGCGCCGCGCTCGGCCAGCAGGCGCAGCATGTCTTCGGTGTAGTAGTTGCCGCTGTTGCGCAGCAGTTGCGAGGGCTCCAGGTCGCCAATGCCGACAATCGCCAGGGTGATGCTGTCAAAGCGCTGCAGCACCTCCTTGACCTCTTCCATCTCGACAATACGCTGCTTGCTTTCCACCGATTGCTCGATGCTCTGCGACGGCAGCAAAAACGCCGGGCAGTTGAGCAGGGTGGCCAGGCGCTGGGTCAGCAAGGTGGCTTCAAACGCGCCTTTGTTGCCGACGCCACCGAGCAGTTGCACCACTTCCTGGGCGCCTTGCTTGCCCGGTTGCGCATGCAGATGGCCGACCATGGCGCGGATGGTGCTGCTCCAGGATGAAATGCCGATATGGTCCTGGGGCGACAGGCTGGTTTCCAGGTAATGCGCGGCGGCCGAGCCGATAGCCTGCTTGATGCTTTCGTCGTTGCCCGGCTCGGTGGCTTCTACCACGATCACCTGGCGCACGCCGTAGCGGCGCTGCAACTGGGTTTCCAGCTCCAGGTGCAGGCCTTGCAGGCGCATCACGCTGATCTTCACTATGCCTTCCTGCAGCGCCCGGCGCAGGGCGCGGCTGATAAAAGACTGCGAAAGGTCCAGCTGCGCGGAGATTTCGGACTGCTTGAGCCCTTCTTCGTAATAGAGGCTCGCGATCTTGGTGATCAGGCGCTGTTCTTCGATCTGGCTCATGAAGGCCTCAGTTGATGTTTCAATGCCGGTGAGGATACCAAACCCTTACGACATGATCAGGCCGCCGTCGATATTGATTGCCTGGCCCGTCAGGTATGCCGCGTCATCGGAGGCCAGAAACGCCACCAGCCCGGCCACATCCGAGGGTTTGCCGGCGCGGCGCAGGGGGATGTTCTTGACCCATTCGGCCATCAACTCACCTTTGCCATAACGTTTTTCCTCGGTGCTGAGGATCTCGCCCCACACCCGGTCGTTGTAGTCCCACATCTCGCTTTCGATGATGCCGGGGCAGAACGCGTTCACCGTGATGTTATGCCGCGCCAGTTCCAGCGCCAGGCTCTGGGTGATACCGATCACGCCCATTTTGCTCGCGGCGTAGTGCGGCGTGTAGATAAAGCCCTGGCGGCCCTGGCCGGACGAAGTATTGATCAGCCGCCCGCTGCCTTGCTTGACCATGTATTTGGCGGCTTCACGGCAACCGAGCCACACGCCGGTGGTGTTGACTTGCAGCACCTTGTCGAAGTCGGCGCGGGGCATTTTGTCGTAGTGGTCGATGGTGATGATGCCGGCGTTCTGCACCGATACGTCAATGCTGCCAAAGCGTGCGTGGCCTTCGCGGTAAAGCTTTTCGATGTCACTTTCGCAGGTTACATCGATGCCCAGTGCGAGGGTGTCGACCTGGTATTCCTTGGCCAGTTGCTCAGCGGTGAAGGTCACGCGCTCGAGGTCGTTGGAGGCGAGCACCAGGTGGGCGCCTTCCTGGGCGAAACGCTCGGCAATGCCGGCGCCGATGCCACGGCAGGCACCGGTGATGACTACAGTTTTACCGCTGAATCGTTGCGACATGACAGGCTCCAAAAAGAGGTTTACCAGCAGACAAAACCGCCATCGACCAACAAGTCGACGCCGGTGCAGAACGACGATGCCTGGCTGACCAGAAAAATCGCCGGGCCGACCATTTCGTCTACGCTGGCCATGCGGCCCATGGGCGTGGTCTGTTCAAAGATCTTCACCTGGTCGGCGACTTCCGGCCGCGAGTTCATCGGTGTGGCGGTGTAGCCGGGGCTGATGCAGTTGACTCGCAGGCCCTTGTCGGCCCATTCCATCGCCAGGCTTTTGCTCAGGTGGATCACGCCGGCCTTGGAGGTGTTGTAGTGCGCCTGTAGCAGGCCGCGATTGACGATACTGCCGGACATCGAGGCGATATTGACGATGGCGCCTTTGCCACGCGGCAGCATCACGGCGGCCTGGGCCTGGCAGCTCAGGAAGATGCCCGTGAGGTTGATGTCCAGCGTGGCTTGCCAGCGTTGCAGTTCCAGGTCTTCGGCGGCCTGGGCATTGGCGATGCCGGCGCAATTGACCGCCACGCTCAGTTCGCCCAGTTCGCTTTCGGTGCGGGCCACGGCGGCGTCGAGGGTGCTGCGGTCGGTGACCGTGCCGCTCAAGGCCAGGGCGCGACGGCCGAGGGTCTGGATGCGCTCGACGGTGCTGGCGATGCCGGGGCTGCCGGGCAGGTCAAAGCAGGCTACGTCGGCGCCGGCTTCGGCCAGGCCCACAGCGATGGCCTGGCCGATGCCGCTGCCTGCGCCCGTGACGAAGGCGACTTGGCCGTGAAGACTAAAAAGTTGCATGCGTTACTCCATTCGTGAAATCACAGTTCAACCCTGTGGGAGCTGGCTTGCCTGCGATAGCGATAGTTCAGTCACATCTATAGTGGCTGGACCACCGCTATCGCAGGCAAGCCAGCTCCCACAGTTGATCTCTAGTGTTTGTGGGTTAAGCGGTGGCCATTTCCATCACCGAAACCGGCGTAGCCTCGCCGCGCTCCAGAATCCCCATCTGCCGCCCCCGGCTCATGACCATTACCCGATGGGACAGCCCCAGCACTTCATCCAAATCCGAACTCACCACAATCACCGCCATGCCCTTGGCCGCCAGGTCTGCGATCACCTCATAAATCGCGGCGCGTGCGCCCACGTCGATGCCGCGTGTGGGCTCATCGAGGATGAACACCTTGGGGTTGCGCGCCAGCCACTTGGCAATGATCACCTTCTGCTGGTTGCCACCGGACAAACTCGAAATCCGCGATTGCGGCGCGCCTTTCACGCCCAGGCGCGCCACCGCCGTGCGCGCAAATTCGCGCAGTGGGGCAGGGAACACCCAGCCGCGCTGGTCGAGCAGGTCGGTGTTGCCATAAATCAGGTTGTCTTCGATGCGATGTTCCACCACCACGCCTTGTTGCTTGCGGTCTTCGGGCACCAACACCACACCGGCCTGGATCGCTTCGAACGGCGAGCGCAATTGGCGAACTTCGCCGTCGAGCTGCATGTGGCCCTGGATGTCCTGGGCCGCACCGGCAATGGTGCGTACCAGTTCGGTGCGCCCGGCACCGACCACTCCGGCAATGCCGAACACCTCACCGGCGCGCACGCTGAAATCAATGCCGTGCAGGGCAAACTCACGGCAGCTCAAGCCCTTGACTTGCAACATCACCTGCTCTTTGGGCGCCTGCAACGTGGGGAAAATTCGCTCCAGGCTGCGCCCGACCATCTGCTCCACCAACTCCCGCACCGGCACCTGGGCCGTGGCGTGCAGGGCGATCTGGCGACCGTCGCGCAGCACCAGCACGCGGTCGGCAATGCGTGCGATTTCTTCCAGGCGATGGCTGATATAGATAAACGACACGCCCTCAGCCTTGAGCCGCTCGACCTGTTGAAAGAGCAACTCGGTTTCTTCGCCACCCAAGGCGGCGGTCGGTTCATCCAGAATCAACAAACGCGCTTTAAGGGTCAGCGCCTTGGCGATTTCCACCAGTTGTTGCGCCGCCACGCTCAGCCCTTCGACCTTGCGCGATGCCGGCACGTCAAGCCCCAGGCGCTCCAGCTGGATCTGCGCCTGGGCCTCGATGTATTCGCGGTCGACCCGCCCGTGACGCATGGGCAGGCGGCCGACAAAGATGTTCTCGGCAATCGACAATTGCGGCAGCAGGCGGATTTCCTGGTGGATCAAGCCGATCCCCGCGCCCAACGCCGCACCCGGAGAGGCGGGTGCATAGGGGTGGCCCAGCCAGGTCATGCTACCGCCGGCTTCGGGTTGCACCAGCCCGGCGATAATCGACGACAAGGTGGATTTGCCCGCGCCGTTCTCGCCGAGCAAGGCCAGTACTTCGCCGGGGCGGATGTCCACATTGACCTGCGACAGCACCTGCACCGGGCCATAGGCCTTGCTGATGTTGCGCAGGCACAGCACCGCATCGGCTGCGGTGTCCAGAGCTGCTGCTTGCATGGCGACCTCCCAGGTTCACGGGTGCTGTTGCAGGAACGGCGCGACGTTGTCTTTGGTGGTCAGCACGGTGGGCAGCAGTTGCTCCTTGGGCACGGCTTTACCGGCTTTGAGGTCAATCGCCGAGGCCACGGCGAGGCGGCCCATCTTCTGGGTCTGCTGGGTCATGGTGGCGTCCAGCACGCCGCTTTCCACGGCCTTGAGGCCGGCGACATCGCCGTCAAAACCGACCACCACGACCTTGTGGTCGAGGTTGCCGACTTTCACCGCCTGGGCAGCGCCCAAGGCCATGGCATCGGCGCGGCCGAAGAATACGCTGATATTCGGGTCACGCTGGAGCAGGTCCTGGGCCACGGCAAAGCCTTTGTCCTGGGCCCATTCGGCGGGTTGCTGGGCGACGATCTTGAGGTCCGGGAAGGCTTTCAGGCCCTCTTCAAAGCCTTTGGCGCGGTCGATCTCGGGCGTGGTGCCGAGCTGGCCTTGCAACACGGCGATGCGGCCTTTGCCGTCGGTGATTTTGCCGACGTATTCAGCCAGCGCCTTGGCACCGGCGACGCTGTCGCTGGCGATGAACGTGTCGCCCGGCGCGTCAGGCGCGTTGCGGTCCACGGCGATCACCGGGATGCCCGCAGCCTTGGCGGCTTTCACCGGCACGCCTGCGGCAGTGGCGCCGGCCGGGATGTAGATCAGCACGTCGATCTGGCGGGTGATCAGGTCTTCAATCTGGCTGACCTGGGTGGAGGAGTTGCCCTGGGCGTCCACGGTGATCACCTTGATGCCCTTGGCCTTGCCCTCGGCTTCCACCGATTGCTTGATCTGGTTGAAAAAGTCGGCCTGCAGGTTAGCCACGGCCAGGCCGATGGTCAGGTCCTTGGCCCAGGTGGTGCCGGCGGCGGTGAGCGTTGCGGCAGCCAGAGCAGTAGCGATAAGCAGTTTTTTGGGGCTGAACATGTCGGTGACTCCTGGTTTTATTGTTGGAGGGTGTCAACTGTCGAACAGGGTTAACGGGCAGTGCTGGAGCGGCGTCGCAGGGTGTCGATGGTCACGGCGAGGGCGATGACTACGCCGATCACCACTTGTTGAATAAAGGGCGAAACGCCCAGCAGGTTGAGGCCATTGCGCAGCACGCCAATGATCAGCACGCCGACCAGGGTGCCGCCGATGCTGCCGACGCCACCGCTGAGGCTGGCGCCGCCGATCACCACGGCGGCGATGGCGTCCAGTTCCAGGCTCAGCCCGGCGCTCGGTTGCGAAGAGTCCAGGCGCGCGGCCAGGGTCACGGCGGCGATACCGGCCAGCGCACCGCTCACGGCGTACACCCACAAGGTAATTGCGCGCACCTTGATGCCCGACAAGCGCGCCACTTCCGGGCTGCCGCCCATGGCGTAGAGGTTGCGGCCACCGGCACGAAAGCGCAGGAACACCCAGGCAACCACCAGCATCACCAGGAACAAGCCGACGGTTGCCGACAGGAAACCAAAGTGCCGCACCGTGGCCAGGCTGGTGAACCAGTCCGGGTAGCCGACGATCTGCCGGCCTTCGGTAAGAATGTTCGCCAGGCCACGGGCCACCGACATCATGGTCAGCGTGGCAATAAACGGCGGCAACTTGGCGTAGGTGATCAGCCCACCGGACACCAGCCCGGCGAGCATGCCGCTGGCGATCGAAATTGGAATCGCAAAGCCCAGCGGCACCGCCTGGTCCTGATACAACCAGCCGAGCATCATCATCGAGAAGGCCAGCACCGAACCTACGGACAAGTCGATGCCGCCGATCACGATCACCGCCGTCATGCCAATCGCCAGGATGCCCAGCACGGTGACCTGATCCAGGATGTTCAGGCCATTGCGCAAGGAAAAGAAGAATTCGGAGCTGAAGGAGAAGACCAGCACCAGCAGTACGAGGCCGATCAGCGGGCCGCCGATATTACTGGGGAGCAATTTCACCAGCCTGGGGCGGCGGGTCGGCTTGAGATCGGCCGGATGGACAGAGGCTTTGGCGTCCACTTTGTTCTCCTGACTTATTTTTTTTGGAGTTCATTCAGGCGGCTTGAATATTTATGCATGCCTGACTGTTAATTCAGATTCTAGTGACACCGTGTCAAAGTCAAGCGCTTAATTTTTCATGCAGGCGGTCAAACGGCTGTTCGCGTTGGCCGCAAAGCCACGGTTTAGTGGAGCGCGCGGCGGATTTTGGCCGCTGGTCCGAGGGGGTTTACCAAGGTTTATTTCATTTTTCCGCCGATCACTCACTTGACCTGCTGGCGGATCGGCGTCTAAATAGAAATATATTGTCAGTACTGAATAAATATTCAAATGCAGTGCTGAACACTTTCACCCCGCGTGGTCAGCCTCAAAGGAGCCGCTGCATGAATGCCTTCCAGTACGACGCCCACCAGATCAAAGAACAGGCCCGCCTGATCCGGCGCCACGTGATCCGCCTGAATGCCGACTCACCGGCGGGCGGGCATACCGGGGCCGACCTGTCGGAAACCGACATCCTCGCGACCCTGTATTTCCGCATCCTCAACACCGGCCCGGAACGCACCCAAGACCCGGAACGCGATATCTATATCCAGAGCAAAGGCCACGGCGTCGGCGGTTTGTACTGCTGCCTGGCGCAGGCCGGCTACATCCCAACCGATTGGCTGCCGACCTACCAGCACTTCAACTCACACTTGCCCGGCCACCCGGTGCGGCAGAAAACCCCTGGCATCGAGTTGAACACCGGCGCCCTCGGCCACGGCTTGCCGGTGGCGGTGGGGCTGGCGTTGGCGGCGAAGATGTCCGGCAGTAAAAAGCGCATTTATGTGCTGACCGGCGACGGCGAGCTGGCCGAGGGTTCGAACTGGGAAGCGGCGATGGCGGCGGCCAAGTACGGGCTGGATAACCTGTTTGTGATCGTCGACAAAAACAAACTGCAGCTGGCGGGTTTGACTGCCGAGATCATGCCGCTGGACCCGCTGGACGTGAAATGGGCCGCCTTTGGCTTTCGCGTCAGCGAGTGTGACGGCAATGATGTGAACCAGTTGATCCCGGCGCTGGAAAGCATGCAGAGCCAAACCGGCGCCCCGCAGGTGTTGATCGCCCACACCATCAAAGGCAAGGGCGTGTCCTTTATCGAAGCCCGCCCCGAATGGCACCACCGCGTGCCCAAGGGCGATGAAATCCACGCAGCATTGGAGGAGTTGAGTCATGGCGAGTGAACATCTGGCGAGCGTCATGGTTGAGGCTTTTATTGCTGCGGTAGAGGCGGGCCTCGATGTGGTGCCCGTGGTCAGCGACTCCACCTCCACGGCCAAGATTGGCCCGTTTGTGCAGCGCTTTCCCGAGCGGCTGATTAACGTCGGGATCGCCGAGCAGTCATTGGTCAGCGTCGCGGCGGGCCTGGCGCTCGGCGGCAAGATCGCGGCCACCTGCAATGCGGCGCCGTTTCTGATTTCGCGCGCCAATGAGCAGATCAAGGTCGACGTTTGCTACAACCAGGCCAACGTGAAAATGTTCGGCTTGAACGCGGGCACCAGCTACGGCCCGCTCGCCAGCACTCACCACAGCCTCGACGATATTTCGGTGATGCGCGGCTTTGGCAATGTGCAGATTTTCGCCCCGGCCGATGCCATCGAATGTCGCCAGATCGTCGATTACGCGCTGCGCTATCAAGGCCCGGTGTACATCCGCCTCGACGGTAAAGCCTTGCCGGATGTGCATGGCGCCGACTATCAATTCCGGCCGGGTCAGGTGGATATCCTGCGTCAGGGCGCGGATGTGAGCATCGTCGCCCTGGGGTCGGTCGTGCATGAAGCGGTGGAGGCGGCAGCCTTATTGGCGGAGCAGGGCATTGAGGCACAAGTGATCAACCTATCGTCGATCCGGCCGTTGCAGCGTGAGGTGCTGCTCAATGCCCTGCGGGATACGCATGCGGTGATCAGCGTGGAAGAGCACAACATCAACGGCGGCGTCGGCAGCCTGGTGGCCGAAGTGCTGGCCGAGGCCGGGCTGGGTGTTCCTTTGATCCGCCTGGGCATCGGCGACGGTGAATACGCTGCCGCCGGTGCACGCGAACCCACCCGCGCCTTGCATAACATTGATGCGGCTGGGATTGTGGCGGCAGCCACTCGCGTGCGGTGAATTCAATGACTGACAATAAACCGCTGATCCTGGCGATAGATGAAGGCACCAGCAATGCCAAGGCAGTGCTGGTCAATGAACTCGGGCAGGTGATTGCGCGGGGTTCGCGGCCACTGAGTATCAGCCATCCCAGCCCTGGGTTTTCCGAACAGGACCCGCTGCTGATCTGGCAGAACACCCTGGCGGCGATTGACGACTGTGTGGCGCAGGTCAGTCGCCCGATTACGGCGCTTGCCATCAGCAATCAGCGCGAATCCGTGGTGGCGTGGGACCGGGCGACCGGCGAGCCGCTGTCGCCGTGCATCAGTTGGCAATGCCGACGCTCCACGGCGTTGTGCACGCAACTGCACGCCCAGGGCCACGAAGCCGTCATTCTTGAAAAAACCGGCCTGGCCCTGGACCCGATGTTCTCGGCAGGCAAATTTCGCTGGATTCTCGACCACCTGGACAACGGCCATGCCCGCGCCGCTGCCGGTGAAATCTGCCTGGGTACCGTCGATAGCTGGCTGTTGTGGCAACTCAGCGGCGGCCAGGTATTTGCCACCGACTATTCCAACGCGGCGCGCACGCAACTGTTCAACCTGCACACCTGCGCCTGGGACCCGGTTTTGCTGGACCTGTTCGGCATTCCGCTGGCGGCCCTGGCGCCGATCCAACCCAGCGCCGGTTTTTTCGCCGAGACCGTCGCAGCCGGTGGTTTGCCCGCAGGTATCCCGATCATGGCGATGATCGGCGACTCCCATGCCGCGTTGTATGGGCAGGGCGGCTTTGTACCGGGGCTGGTCAAGGCCACCCTCGGCACCGGTTCATCCCTGATGACGCCCATGAGCGGCGCGATTGCTTCCACCCATGGCCTCTCAACCACCCTGGCCTGGCATGACGGCGCTAAACCCACGTTCGGCATGGAAGGCAACATCGTGCACACCGGCGCCGCCGTGCAATGGGCCTCGCGGCTGGTGGCAGGCGAATCCCTGGATGCCCTGGCCGAGCAGGCCGCGCAGTTGCCGGACAATGGCGGCGTGTACTTCGTGCCGGCGCTGTCCGGGCTGGGTGCGCCGCATTGGCAAGCCGATGCGCGTGGGCTTATTTGCGGCCTGAGCGAAGCCACGACCGGTGCGCATCTGGTGCGGGCCTCGCTGGAGTCCATCGGCTATCAGATTCGTGATGTGTTCGAGGCGATGCAGCAGGACATCGGCAGCCCGCTCAAGGAGCTTTGGGTGGACGGCGGCGCCACGCGTAACCGCTGGTTGATGCAGTTTCTGGCCAACCTGCTGCAACGCCCGGTGGTGCGCAGTTTGTCACCGGAAGTCTCGGCACTCGGTGCGGCGCACCTGGCGGGCAGGGCGCTCGGGATTTGGGCCAGTGACGAGGCGCTGGCAGCACTGGAGCGTCAGCGTGAGCGGTTTGAGCCGCAGGAGGATGGGCAGATGTCAGCGCGTTACGCCGACTGGAAAAAAGCCCTGGCTCGCACCCTGCTCTAAAGACCGATCGAGATCAAACTGTGGGAGCGGGCTTGCTCGCGAATGCGGTGGGTCAGTTGATTCATCTGTCACTGATACACCGCATTCGCGAGCAAGCCCGCTCCCACATTCAGACCATGCTCGACATCACGGCTTCCAGGTATCCACATCCCTGGCATCCACCGCCTTGGGCAACAACCCCGCCTTGAAGAACGCATCCGCAATCTTCTGCTGCTCACCCAACTGCTCCACCGTCACCGGCTGCACCTGATAGCTGCGGTGCGCATTGGCGGCTTGCACCGTGGCCACATCCAGGTTGCCCCACAGCGGGCCGAGCACTTTGGCCGCGTCCTGCGGGTGGGTTTTCACCCACTGGCCGGCTTTTTCCAATTGCTCATACACCACCTTCAAGACCTCGGGGTGCGCCTTGGCGTACGGCGTGCCGGTCAGGTAGTAGCGCTTGTAGCTGGCAAGGCCTGCACCATCGGCCAGTGTGCGTGTCGGCAATTGTCGCTGCACGCTGGTGAGGAAGGGTTCCCAGGTCACCCAGGCATCCACCTTGTTGTTTTCGAACGCCGCGCGACCATCGGCTGGCGACAGATAAGCCGGCTCAATGTCCGAAAACGCCAGGCCGGCTTTAGCCAAGGCAGCGATCAACAGATAGTGGGTGCCGGCCGCTTTGGTCACGGCGATTTTCTTGCCTTTCAAATCCGCCAGCTGCTGGATCGGCGAGTCCTTGCGCACCACGATGGCCTGGGCCGATGGCGAGGGCGCTTCCTGGGCGAAGTAGGTGAGTTTGGCCTGCGCCGCCTGGGCGAAGATCGGCACGGTGTCGGCCACGTCGGCGCTGATGTCCACGTTGCCCACATTCAGCGCTTCAAGCAGCGGCAGGCCGCTGGGGAATTCGTGCCAGCTCACGTCAATATTGTCGGCCTTGAGGGCTTTTTCCAGGGTGCCCTGGGTTTTCAGCAAGGTGATCAGGGTCGAGGATTTCTGGTAACCAATGCGTACGGTTTCCTTGGCCGCGGCACTTACCGCGACGGAAAAAACCAATAACCCGATAACCACGGCGAGGGGACGACGAATAGGCATGGCGCGCTCGATCTTCAGCGAAATAGCGCCAAGCTTAAAGTTATGAAAAGCATTCGATAAATACTCTTTCGATCTGAGCTTAGGGCGCTTTTTGCAACATCCGACCAATCGGGCATAACCATAGAGTTATATGATTCTTTCATAATCTTGCGTGATTAATATAATCAAAAGCGAATTTTCCCGCGAAGACGCTTTATGACCACACGCCGTCAGATCCATTTGTCAGCCTTTCCTATTAAGCGGCCCGGTGGTGCACAGCCATGCGGTGTGGCGCCACCCGCAAACCGTCGGCAATTACCTCGACCCCGAGTACTACACGCGCATCGCCAAGGTCGTGGAAGAAGGCCTGTTCGACTTCCTGTTCTTCGCCGATCGCCTGGCCGTGGGCGACCAGATGGGCGGCTCCCGTGAGTTTGCATTGCGCTATGGCGCCCAGGACGCCACGCGCCTGGACCCGTTGCCGATTCTGTCGTACCTGGTCGGCCAGACCACCCGGCTTGGGCTGGGCGCGACGCGTTCCACCACCTATTACGAACCGGCGCACATCGCCCGCGAATTTGCCACCTTGGACCACCTCTCCAAGGGCCGCGCGGCGTGGAATATCGTCACCTCGATGAATGACAGCGAAGGGCGCCTGTTTGGCAAGGCCAAGCACCTGGAGCATGACCTGCGCTATGACCGTGCCGATGAGTTTGTCGAGGTCGCGCTCAAACTCTGGAACAGCTGGGGCAAGGACGCGCTCAAGCTCGACCGCGAAAGCGGCGTGCTCGCCGACCCGGCATTGATTACCTCTGTGCAACACCAGGGCGAGTGGTTCCGGGTCGAAGGCCCGCTGAATATCCCGCGCTCGCCCCAGGGCCGGCCGGTGCTGATCCAGGCCGGTTCGTCCGGGCGGGGTCGGCGCTTTGGCGCACGGTGGGCCGAGGCGATTTTTACCATTCACCCGCACCTGGCGGCCATGCGGGCCTTTCGCGATGACGTGCGCGCCCAGGTGGTGCAACAAGGCCGCGCCGCCGACAGCTGCAAAATACTCACGGCGGTGATGCCATTTATTGGCGGCAGCGAAGCCGAAGCCCGCGCCAAGCGCGACCAGCACAACGCCCTGGCGCGGCCGGAGCTGGGGCTGGTGACACTGGCTTCGCAATTGAATGTGGACCTGTCGCCGTTTCCGTTGTCGGCCACCTTGGCCGAGGTGGCGCAGTCGCCGCTGATCCACGCGGCGGCCGCTGAAAAGCTGCTGATGCAAGGCTCTGAGCTGAGCCTGGAACAGCTTGGCCGGATCTTCGCCAGCAGCGTGCGCGTGCCGCAACTGGTGGGCACCGGCGCGCAGATCGCCGACCAATTGGCCGAGCTGTTCGAGCAAGGCGGTTGCGACGGCTTTGTGATTTCGCCGGGGTACTTGCCGGGCTCGTTCACCGAATTTGTCGAGAGCGTGATTCCGCACTTGCAGCGCAAGGGCCTGTTCCGCACCGCGTACGAAGGCTCGACGCTGCGTGAGCACCTCGGTCTGGCGGAACTCGCACACTGAATGCACTGAAATGCACTGAATGTGGGAGCTGGCTTGCCTGCGATAGCGGTGGGTCAGTTTGCATCGTTGTTGACTGACACTGCGCTATCGCAGGCAAGCCAGCTCCCACATTAGGGCGGCGGTGTTTTTTATTGGGTATATCAATTTAGAAAGGGAATTGCGCATGGCTGCTTTCGATCACTTGACCCGTCGCCACTTGCTTGGCATGGCCGGTATCTCCCTGGCCGGCCTGGCGCTGCCAAACCTTGGCTTTGCGGCCGACGAGCACGCCGGGCACGGCACGCCTGCGGAACCAGCCGGCACCGGCGAGTTCATCCGCCTTGATGCGCCGCGTAAGCTCAAACTGGCAGTCAACCTCAACGCCGTGTGCCTGGCGCCGGTGGTGATCGCCCACGGCCAGGGCTTTTTCACCAAGCACAACCTCGATGTGGAGCTGGTCAACTTCGGCAATTCCACCGAAGTGCTGCTCGAAGCCATCGCCACCGGCAAGGCGGATGCCGGCATCGGCATGGCGCTGCGCTGGCTCAAGGCGCTGGAACAAGGCTTTGACGTCAAGCTCACGGCCGGCACCCACGGCGGTTGCCTGCGCTTGCTGAGTGTCGCGAACGGTGGCGTGAATAAGCTCGAAGACCTCAAGGGCAAGGCCATCGGCGTCACCGACATGGCCAGCCCCGACCGCAATTTCTTCTCGATCCTGCTGAAAAAGCACGGCGTCGACCCGGTGCGCGACGTCGAATGGCGCCTGTACCCGGCCGACCTGCTGGGCACCGCGCTGGAGCGTGGCGAAGTGCAGGCGGTCAGCGGCAGTGACCCGTTCATGTACCGCCTGATCAAGTCCGGCGTGGCGCGGGAATTGTCCACCAACCTGGTAGAGGAATACGCCAACCTCAGCTGCTGCGTGGTCGGCGTCACCGGCAAGCTGGTCCGTGAAGACAAGCGCGTGGTCGCGGCGCTGACCCAGGCGATTCTGGAGGCCCATGATTATTCCGTGCAGCACCCCGAAGAGGTCGCCAAGGGCTTCCAGGCCTATGCGCTCAATACCACGACAGAAGAAGTGCAGGCGATCCTGCACGACCACACCCACGGTCACCATGCGGTCGGCGCGGCATTGACGCAGGAAATCACCACCTATGTCACCGACCTGAAAACCGTCGAGGTGATCAGCAAGGGCACCGACCCGGTGGAATTCGCCAAGGAGATCACTGCTGATGTCTTCAGTTGATGCAACCACCCTGAACCCAAGCCTGGCCTTCAAGGCCGGCTGGCAGGGCGCAACGGTGGTGGCTGCCTGGGTGGCCGTGGCGCTGTTGATCAGCTATTGGCCCAATGCCGTACGCAATTGGCCAATGACCCAAGGGCTGGCCAATGTGTGCGTGGCGGTGGCTGCGCTGTTCATTGTGTTGAGCGTGCTGGGCCGGCGTTTTTCGCGGCTCGGCCAGCGCCTGAAAAGCGCCGGGCCTTGGCTGATTGCCTTGCCCGTGTTGCTGGGTATCTGGGAGCTGCTCACCGCCAAGCTGGCGCTGCTGCCGGTGCCGTTTTTTGCGCCGCCCCAGGCCTTGCTCGCGGTGTATATCGAAGACTATGCGCGCCTGGCCGACAGCCTGCTGCATTCGGCCTTGCTGCTGGGTTCGGGCGTGGCGTTGGGCGCTGCCACCGGGTTTGTCGCGGGCGTCTCCATCGGCTGGTCCACGCGCATCGGCTATTGGTTGCACCCGGTGCTGCGCATCCTCGGGCCGGTGCCGTCGACGGCATTGCTGCCACTGTGTTTTTTCCTGTTCCCCAGTAGTTGGAGCGCGAGCGTGTTCCTGATCGCGCTGGCCACCTGGTTTCCGGTCACGGTGCTGACCTGGTCCGGTGTGGCGAGTGTCGATAAAGCTTATTACGACGTGGCGCGCACTTTGGGTGCCAGGCCGGGCTTCCTGATTTTCAAAGTAGCGATTCCCGCCGCGTTGCCCCACGTGTTTGTCGGCTTGTTCATGGGCTTGGGCGCCTCGTTTTCGACCTTGGTGGTGGCGGAAATGATGGGGGTTAAATCCGGCATCGGCTGGTACTTGCAGTGGGCCCAGGGCTGGGCCGCCTACGCGAATATGTACGCGGCCTTGTTGATCATGGCGCTGGCGTGTTCGGGGCTGATCACCGGGTTGTTCCTGGTGCGTGACCGCTTGTTGGCCTGGCAGAAAGGAGCGATGAAATGGTAGCGCTGGCACAGGCAGTACAGCCTTCGGCAGGGCTGGCGCTGCGGATTGAAAACCTCAGCCATGGCTTTGCCCTGGACGGCCAGCATTTGCCGGTATTGGAGCGGGTTTCCCTGGAGGTGGCGCCCGGTGAGTTGGTGGCGTTGCTGGGCCCTTCGGGCTGCGGAAAATCCACTTTGCTGCGCCTGGTGGCCGGGTTGGAACCGGCTGACTCCGGCCGTTTGCTCGCCGATGGGCACGCCATCACCGGCCCGGACCCAAGCCGCGTAGTGGTGTTCCAGGACCCGACCCTGTACCCGTGGCGCCGCGTATGGGACAACGTGGCGCTGGGTTTGGAAGCCCAGGGCCTGCTCAAGACCCATTCGGCCAAGGTCGATCAAGCCCTGGAGAAAGTCGGCCTCAGCGCCTTCGCGCGCGCCTACCCTCGGCAACTTTCCGGCGGCATGGCCCAGCGCGTGGCATTGGCCCGTGCGTTGGTCAACCAGCCACGGCTGCTGATCCTGGATGAACCCCTGGGCAAGCTGGACTCGCTGACGCGCATCACCATGCAAAAGGAGCTTATCGACCTGTGGCAGCGTCAGGGCTACACGGCGCTGCTGGTGACTCACGACGTGGAAGAAGCCCTGCTGCTGGCCAACCGAGTGATCGTGTTCAGCGACCGCCCGGCGAAGATCCAGGCGCAGTTGAGCATTGATCGGCCGTACCCTCGGCATCGCGATGATGCTTATCTGGTGGATTTACGCCGGCAGATTCTGGGGTTGTTGGGGTTGGGGGAGAGCTGGTAGCACTCATCCAAACAGCGCCTGGGCGAACGCCTGCGGCGTCGGGCAGGTTCAGCCAAGCCTGCTTGCGGCTGACCCAGCTACTGGTCCATCAACCCGCAAACCACCGGCATTTGCAGAATATGGGCGCCGTTTCTTGCAGGTGTCGGATTGGAATTAAGTGAATGCCGAAATCGTATAAATAACTGTCAGATTTGACAGTTATTTTGAAGTGCTCGATAAGCCAGGATGGAGACCCATTGCTTAACAAGGAAAAGGGTCATGAATATCTCTATCAGAGAATTTGCAGGTTGCTCAGCCGCTATTCTGATTTTGCTTGCCTCTGAAGTTTATGCCGCAGGTTCTGTTTATCGGTGCCATCTTCCGGGCCAGGGAACATACACGGAAATTGGGGCTGTTAATCAGGCCGATGCCCAACAAAAGATGGCCAAAATATCCGGTGTTGAAGCGAGCAAGATCTTATGTGTATCGAAACCCTAAGACCATTTGATGGGGTGTAGAGCCTAACCTTCAAAAACAACTATTCATTTATTGAGCATTCCCATGCTTTGCGTGGGAATGCCGCTAGGGACGCTCTGCGTCCCGCAACGCCACAGTCGCACCGATGCAGTTGCTGACTGCATAGATTTTGACACTGCCAACCCCATGCGTAAGGATCAAACCCGTTTTCGAAAATTGAGTTTCAGCGATGGCGAGAATCCATACGATTTCGCAGATCTGCCAAAGCAATACGGCTTGGAAGTTTTCGAGCTGGCGGGCCTCTACAAAGCGGTCGACGACAAAAGTCGGTAGTTGCACTGGGATGAATTTCGTCGGCACTCCACCTGGCCAGGGATGACGCCGAAGCCAACCTGAAGAAGCTCGCATCCAAGGCCTAGGTGCGCTTAAACCTGCTCCTCGGCCCGCAACTGCACGCTCATGTCATCACAACTTTTTGCCCAGTCACTCAGCCACTGCGGCATGGGCGGTGACGTTTCGGCCAAGCCGAGTTCGCGCACAAAGTCGGCCGGGGGCAGGGTGCCGTTGGCGCAGCGGAACAGCCCGCGCATCACCACCACGCCCACCACTCGGCCCCGGCTGACAAAACGGTGCTCCATCAGGCTCCATTTATGGTCCCAGCCGAGCATGCGGGTGTGTACCTCGAACACTTCGAACAGCTTCAGCTCGCGGCGGAACTTGCCCCAGGTGTCGCCCACGACGGGCAGCGCCTTGTTGCGCAGGGCCACACGGAAAGCGCCGGTACGCAGCACAAAATCCATCCGCGCAACGTCTGCCAGGGTGAAATACCGGCCATTGGTGACATGCCGGTTGATATCCAGATCGAGCGGCCACACGCGCATGCGCACCACCGTGGTGTCCAACGCCTGCACGGGCTTGCGCCAGGGACGACGGAACAACATAAACAGCAATCGAAACCAGAGATTCATACACGTGCCAGGCAGTTGATCAGAAGCCGCACTGTACGGAGCCGGAATCGACTAAGGTAGGTGCGCAAATGACTTATTACATGCGAAAAGCGCAAACAGGTTTTTTATGCACATTACCTTGCTCCTGGCCGATGATTGTTCTGCCGCCAACGCCACCCTGGTCCTGGAAATGCTCAGCGCCGCCAATCTGTTTGCCGACAGCCCACCTTTTGAGGTTGTGGTGGTCTCCCTGGACGGCCAGCCCGTCACCACTTGGAGCGGGCAGTGCATGCAGGTGGCGTGCGCGGCGGCGCAGGTGCGCCGCACCGACTTGGTCCTGATCCCCGGTTTCCTGTTTACCCTCAAGCAGGCCTTGCCCACCTTTCCTGCCTACGGCCCGTGGTTGCGCGAGCAATATGCCCAGGGCGCGGTGCTGGCATCGATGTGCACCGCAGCTTTTTTGCTGGCCGAAAGCGGCCTGTTGCAAGGCTTGCGCGCTACCACCCACTGGGCGTTTGCCGAGCTGTTCCGGCGCCGTTACCCCGACGTGACCCTGGAGGACGCGCAGATCCTGTGTGAAGAAAACCGCGTGATCACCAGCGGTGGTGCCAGCGCGGCGATGGACCTGATGCTGCACCTGATCCGCCGCTTCGGTTCACCAGAGCTTGCGCATACCTGTGGCAAATACCTGCTGATCGACGGCGTGCGTACCGAGCAGTCGGTGTACGCCCTGTGGTCGTTGCCCAAGAACCACGGCGATGGCGAGATTCTGCGGGTGCAGCATTGGCTGGAGCAGCACTTTGCCCAGGCGTTGGTGATTGACGACGTGGCGCGGCGTTTTGGCTTTGGTGTGCGCAATTTCAAGCGGCGTTTCAAGGAAGCAACCGGCTATACGCCCGTGGGCTATGTGCAAACCCTGCGCCTGGAGCGGGCCAAGCAGATGCTGGAGTCCACGCGCATGACCCTCGAAAGCATCACCTACGCGGTGGGGTATGAAGACAGTAATTCATTTCGCCGCCTGTTCCAGCAGCGCGTGGGGATGCTGCCGGCGGCGTATCGCAAAAAATTCCTCACCACGGCCTGAATCAGCGGCGTAGCTGCGCCTGCGCTTCAATGCATTCCACCAGAAACTCCATCACCACTTTCACCGACGCAGAGCGGCGCATATCCGGGTAGACCGTCAGCCAGATATCACGCGCCGGGCCGTCGCTGGGCGTGGGCAACCGCATCAACAGCGGGTCGGTATCGCCCACCAGGGTGGGCAGTACCACTGCGCCGACCTGTGCGCGGGCGGCCATTTGCTGGGTGATCAACTCGCTGGCGGCAAACACCACGGGGCGCGGGCCGCGCAGTTGGTGCAGCCACGCTTGCTGGGGCAGGTGATCGCGGCTGGGGTCGTAGGCGATGAAGGTCCATTGCGCCGCCGGCAAATGTTCGAGCGCAGGCGCGGCGTACAAGCCGAAGCGCACCACCCCGACTTTGCGCCGCACCAAGGCTGCTTCGTCGGGGCGCACGGTGCGCAAGGCGATGTCGGCTTCGCCCTTGTCCAGCGCAGCCAGTTGAGTGGACGGCATCAGCACCAGATTCAGCTGCGGGTAATGGGCGCGTAACCGCGCGAGCTGAGGGGCAATGCAGTGATTGGCGATGGAGGGCGGGCAGCTGACGCGCACTGTGCCGGCCAGTTCGATGGAGGCCACGCGCGACAGGCGCATCACCTGCGTGGCCATGTCGCCCATGCTCGCCGCCACTTGCGCCAAGGCCAGGCCTTGCGCCGTGAGCGGGCGGCTGCGGGGCAGGCGGTCCACCAGTTTTACGCCCAGGGCCTTTTCCAGCGCATCGACCCGGCGCCCGACGGTGGCGTGCTCCACCTGCAACTCGCGGGCGGCGGCCGACAGTGACTGGGTGCGCGCCAGCACGGTGAAGTAGTAGAGGTCCTGCCAGTCGAACATCGGGTTATTTCCGCACAGAGACTGGGAAAGATTGGGGAATATTCCAACCGAATAATCCCTTTTACCATGGCCGCTTCCCAGTGCAAACGGAGTTGTTCCCTGATGAAAGCCATCACCCTGCAAACCTACGGCGGCCCCGATGTCGCCCAACTGCGCCATGATGTGGCCAAACCCCAGGTCACGGCGGGGCATGTGCTGGTCAAGGTGGCCTGCGCCGGGATCAATTTCATGGATATTCATACGCGCCAAGGCAAATACGCTGCGTCGATGACTTACCCGGTGCGGTTGCCCTGCACCTTGGGCATGGAAGGCGCCGGTGTGGTGGTTGAAGTTGGCCCCGGCGTGAAGCATTTGGCCGTGGGCGACCGGGTGGCCTGGTGCATTGCCTGGGGCGCCTATGCCGAATATGCCAACGTGCCCGCCGATAAAGTTGCGCAGATCCCCACGGCGATCCGCTTCGATCAGGCCGCAGCGGCGATGTTTCAGGGTTGCACCGCGCACTACCTGGTTGAGGACGTGGCACGCTTGCAGGCCGGCAGCAGCTGCCTGATTCACGCGGCGTCCGGCAGCATCGGCCAGTTGCTGGTGCAGATGGCACGGCAGTTGGGCGCGACGGTGTTCACCACCGGCAGCAGTGCCGAAAAATGCGCGATTGCCCGGCAACGCGGCGCCCACCAGGCCTGGACCTATGACGGCTTTGCCGATCAGGTGCTGCAAGCCACCGATGGGCGCGGAGTGGATGTGGTGTTTGATTCACTCGGCAAAACCACCTTGCGCGAGAGTTTCCGCGCTTGCCGCACGCGGGGTTTGATCGTCAATTATGGCAACGTGTCGGGTTCGCTGACTGACCTGGACCCGATTGAATTGGGCGAGGCGGGCTCGCTGTTGTTGACCCGACCACGGCTGGCCGACCATATGGCCGACGGGGCGACTGTGCAGCGGCGTGCCAATGCGGTGTTCGCGGCGATGCTGGAAGGGGCGTTGAGCGTCGAGATCGAGGGCCATTACCGCCTGGAGACGGTGCAACAGGTGCACGCACGCATCGAGGCACGCCAGCAGATCGGCAAGGCGGTGTTGTGGGTGGACCGCGACTTGCGCTGATTGGTGGGGTGAGCAGGCTTGATGGTGTGAGTAGGTTTGTTGGGGTGAGTGGGTTTGTTGTGGCTAGCAAGCTTATTGTGGCGAGCAGGCTTGCCCTGCGTTGGGCTGCGAAGCGGCCCCAGTGCGGCTAATGCGATTTTTCAGTTAAACCGCGTGTTCAGGTTTCAGGGCCGCTGCGCGCCCCAACGCAGGGCAAGCCTGCTCGCCACAGGTACTGTGTTAGCCAGAAGTTGGGTGGCTACATGGCCAGATCGCAGGCGAAAAAAAACCGGCTGATCAGGCCGGTTTGGGGTGCCTCGCCAACCGCGAGGGTTATACGTGGTTGCTCTGCAGACGATCCGAACCACCTTCAGCCAGGCCGCGTTCCTGCAGACGATCAGCACCGCCTTCAGCCAGGCCACGTTCCTGCAAACGGTCAGCACCACCTTCAGCCAGGCCGCGTTCCTGCAGACGATCAGCACCGCCTTCAGCCAGGCCACGTTCCTGCAGACGATCAGCACCGCCTTCAGCCAGGCCGCGTTCCTGCAAGCGATCCGCACCGCCTTCAGCCAGGCCACGTTCCTGCAGGCGATCAGCGCCACCTTCGGCTATACGGCGTTCCTGCAGGCGGTCAGCACCATTTTCGGCTACGTGGCTGCCTTGCAGGCGATCCGCGCCGCCTTCAGCGACAACCGGGTGGGCAAAAGCGTTGGCAGCCAGTACCGAGAAAGCGAGGCTAAGCAAGAGTTGGCGTTTCATGGTGGTGTGCTCCGAGAGTTGTAGTTGGGTGTTGCCGGGTATGGGTTTGATGGTACGCGTTGGATTTTTTAAGAGAACTTCATTGCGCTGATGGTGACTATCGACGCCAGCGATGGCCCGTTTTGGCGGGCCATCGTGCAGGCGCTCAAGGCATCTGCGGCAGTTCCTGAGGGCGCAGGTCAAACACCAGCACCTCGGCGTCTTCGCCCTGGCTCAGGCGGATCTGCCGTTCATTGCGCAGCCGTGCGCCGTCGCCTTCCTGCAAGCGTTGGCCATTGAGTTCGACGCTGCCACGGGCCACATGCACGTACACATGGCGGTCCGCCGGCACGTCCAGGGTCGTGGCTTCGTCGCCGTTGAACAGCCCGGCATACACCCGTGCATCCTGGCGAACCTTGAGCGAGCCATCGCTGCCTTCCGGCGAGATGATCAACTGCAAGCGCCCGCGTTTCTGCGCCGCGCTGAAGTGCTCCTGCTGGTAGCGCGGTTCGGCGCCGACCACATTCGGCACAATCCAGATCTGCAGAAAGTGCACGCCATGGCTCTGGCTGTGGTTGAACTCGCTGTGGGCCACGCCGCTGCCGGCGCTCATCAGTTGCACGTCACCAGGGCGGATCACCGAGCCGGTGCCCAGGGTGTCCTTGTGTTCCAGGGCGCCTTCGAGCACATAGGAGAAAATCTCCATGTCGCGGTGCGGGTGCTGGCCGAAGCCCTTGCCGGCGGCGACGCGGTCATCGTTGATCACCAGCAGGTCGGAAAAACCCTGCTCCTTGGGATCCCAGTAGTTGGCGAACGAGAAGGTGTGGAACGACTTCAACCAACCGTGATTGGCGGCGCCGCGTTCCGAGGCTTTGCGAAGGGTCAGCATGATCTTGTCCTCTAGTGAGCGCAGGCTGCGAAATGCAGGGCGCTTGCGTTGAGAAGAAGGTTAATGGTTTTCCATGGATTCATTAATAAGCTGAAAATTGAATTAATGTCGCATTTTAGTTGACAGTGTGGGCGTGCCATAATGCCGTCCCGACTCCCGTTACGATGGACTTGCTCTTCATGAAAACCGTGGCCATGGTGCTGTTTCCAGACTTCCTGCTGCTCGATATGGCCGGGCCGCTGGAGGTGTTTTCCATAGCCAACCGCTACCTGCCGGCGGCGGAGCATTATCGGATCCTGACGATCGGCACTGAGCCCGGCCCGCTGCGCGCCTCCAATGGCGTGCACATGCTTGCCGACCTGCCACTGGACGCTGCCGACGAGGCTTACGACCTTCTATTGGTGCCCGGCGGGCCTGGCGCTTATAACGAATGCCATCCGGCTTTGCTGCCGTGGCTTCGGGCCGCAGCGCCACGGGCACGGCGCTTCGGTTCGATCTGCACTGGCGCCTTTGTGCTGGGGCACGCCGGGCTGCTCGACGGCCACCGCGTCACCACGCACTGGCACTACACCGACCGCCTGATCAAAGGCTTTCCCAAGGCCATCGTCGAGACCGACCGCATTTACTTGCAGGATGGCCGCTTGATTACCTCTGGCGGGGTCACTGCCGGCATCGACCTGGCGCTGTCGATCATCGCCCAGGACCATGGCCGACAGGTGGCGGTCGACGTCGCCAAGGTGTTGCTGGTGGTGATGAAACGCCAGGGTGGTCAGGCGCAGTTCAGCCCGATGACTGCCGCCGTCGCGCCGCTGGAAACCCCGATCACCCGCGTGCAGAACCAGGTGCTGGCGCAGTTGGACCAGCCATTGAGCATCGTGTCCATGGCTGCGCTGGCGGGCATGAGCGCGCGCCATTTTGCGCGGCTGTTCGCTAAAGAGGTGGGGATGACGCCCATGGCCTTTGTGCAAGGCGCACGCATCGACCGTGCCCGGCACCTGCTGGAAAGCACTGACCTGCCGCTCAAGACCGTGGCTTTCCGCGCAGGCTTCGGCAGCGTGCGACATATGCGCTTTCTGTTCAGTGAAAAACTCGGCCTTAACCCCACGCAGTACCGACAGCAGTTCAGTTGACGCCGGAATGTCCGTCTGGCTGCCCTGATTGTCCGTGTCGCTCCCTGTGCCAGCATTGTCCTGTCACGCATAGCTGGCAAGATAGCCCCAGGCCCCTAGAAAGGAGGCGCAGACGCCCAAGGCCGGGTGTTCCAGCGCTGACAGCAGATGAACCATGCACACACGGTGAGCTTCGGCCCCTATACCTTTCATCGCGATCAACGCCTGGTCAGCAAGACCGGGCTGCCGGTGCCATTGGGTGGGCGTGCGCTGGATATCCTCGCGGTGCTGTTGGAGGCGCCGGGGCAATTTGTCAGCAAGGACACCTTGATCGGCCGGGTCTGGCCGAACAGCGTGGTGGAAGACAATAATTTGCGCGTGCACATCGCCGCCCTGCGTCGTGCGCTGGACGGACAACGCTATATCCTCAATGAGCCGCAACGCGGCTACTGTTGCGTGGCGCCGTCACCGGCACCGCAGCCTCGGCACAATCTGGCCGCACGGCTCAGCCCGGTGATCGGCCGCGACGAACTGCTGGGCAGCCTGGTGCGACGCCTGGGCGGCCAACGGCTGATGATGCTCACCGGTTGCGCCGGAATCGGCAAGAGCAGCGTGGCGCTGGCCCTGGCCGAACGGGTGTTGCCGCGTTACCGCGATGGCGTGTGGTGGCTGGACCTGGCAACTGTGCAGGCGCCGACCCGGTTGCTCGACTCTCTGACCGAAACCCTGCACCTGCAACCCTGTGACAGCGCCCATGCGCTGTGCGAGCAATTGGCCGCCCGGCAACTGCTGCTGGTGCTCGACGGTGCCGATCTGTTGCTGGGTGCCTGCCGCCACCTGGTGCATACGCTGCAAGCCAGAGCGCCACAGGTGAGCGTGCTGCTGACCAGCCGCGAAGCCTTGCAGGTGCCCGGCGAATGGGTGCAACACGTGCCCCGGCTGGCGTTGCCGACGCCGACTGACTGGGGCAGTGTCGAGCAGGCCATGAGGTATCCCGCCCTGCAATTGTTCGTGGCACGGGCGTGTGCCGGTCAGCAGGGATTTGTCGTGCGGTCTCAGGACCTGGCGCCGTTGCGCGATATCTGCCGGCGCCTGGACGGCATCCCGCTGGCTCTGGAACTGGCGGCGGCCCAGGTTGAAGTCCTGGGAGTACGCGGGTTGCAAAAGCAGTTACACAAAGGCGTACAGGTGTTGAGACGGGGCCGACGCACGGCGGTCGAGCGCCATCAATCGCTGACGGCAGCGCTGGATTGGACGTATCAACGCCTGAGCCTGCCGCAGCGTTGGCTGTTCCTGCAATTGGCGTTGATCAAAAGCGCGGTGACGTTGCCGGCCTTGACCGAACTGGTGGCCGGTACTGAACTTGCGCATGCCGACCTGGCTTACCTGCTGGCACGTCTGACCGCGACGTCCGCCCTGGCGGTCGAGCCCGGCCCCGGCCCGCGGCGCTATCGCCTGCTCAACAGTGTGCGCAGCTACGCCCTGGCGCAACTGCGCGACCCGTTGCAGGTGGCGCGTTTGCAGCAGGGCTATGAGCATTACCTGGGGCCATTTTCAGGCCGGCCGTTTGTCTTGCAACTGGTCGAGCAGGCTGCGCACGCGGACTAGATCCTGGGTGGCAAAGCCTTCGGTAAATTGCCCATAGACCGAATTCAACCGCTCACGTGCCTCCCGCACACGGCCCTGGCTTTGCCACAGGCGGGCCAGCGAGGTCGCGCAGCGCAGCTCCCAGGCCAGTGCGCCTTGTTCGTGCGCCATGCCCAATGCTTCCTGCAGCAGCGATTCGCGCGTGCGCAGATCGGGCAGGGCCTCGGCGCGCACCCTGAGAATCTCGGCCGTGCACCAACCGGCCGCGCCGTTTCTGGCGCGCTCAAATACCCTGTCATCTACCTGCGTGGCATTGAAGGTCACCCGTATGTCCTGAACCAGCCCCAGGCCTTGCAATGCCTCATGGGGCGCGGTGCCCTCGTAGTGCCGCGCCCAGGTATGGAACAACTGCGCCGAATGTTTCTGTGCGTGTTCCAGCAACAGCGCCAGCAGCGTGTGCGCCGCGTCGCTGTCACCGTTGTAGTGGGCAATCGGTACGCCGGCCAGGGCCAGGGTGTAGCAGATCGAGGTGCCGTGGTTGATCTGCAACGCCAACGCCAGCGCCTGGCTTGCCGTTCGCGCGGCCCGCTCAGGAAACCCGCGCAGCCACAGGATGCGCGCCAGTACCGTCAGCGACGCCACGCTCTGGTCGTATTGCACGCCAAAGCCATGGGTGAAACGGTTGAGATGGCCGCTGTGGGCCATGCGCTGCAGCACTTGTTCGGCATTGTGCAGGGCCAGGACCTGGTCGCCCGCGTAATGCTGGGCCAGTACCCGTAAGCGTTGGGCACTCAAGTCCAGCAGCGGATCGGTGCGCGGGTCGAGGCGGTCGAACTGTATGCTCTGTTGCAGCGCCTCATGGTAGTGGCCGGCACACAGGTTGACCGCCATGTGCCCGGAGATGGCGCGCAACTGGCCCCCATTGTCCTGGAGCGCCTCAGCCAGGCGCCGGGCCGCCACGAATGCAGCGATGGTCTGCGGCGCGCCGCCCAGGGCGTGATAGGACAGGCTGCCCAGTGCCAGTTGCAGTTGCATGGTCAGCTGCGTGCAGGGCGCGTCCGATTGCAGCATCAGCGCCAGGGCCTGGTTTACGTACAGCCCATGTTCGCGCAGCAGCGACAACTCTTGCCACAGGGGCATGGCGCTGACCGTCAGGCGAATGCCCAGCAGGTGCGCGCCGTGTTCGCCCAAGCCCCAGTCGAGGGCGGCGCGGATGTCCTCGCGCAACGGTGCATAACGGTTGATCCACAGCTCGGTGGGGGTGAGTTCCCAGTCCTCCTGCGCCTGGTCCATCAGCGCCAGACAGCGCGCGGCATGGCGCTCGCGTGTGCTGTCGAGTTCTGCCG
This sequence comes from Pseudomonas sp. W3I7, assembly GCF_030816095.1. Lineage (NCBI taxonomy): Bacteria > Pseudomonadati > Pseudomonadota > Gammaproteobacteria > Pseudomonadales > Pseudomonadaceae > Pseudomonas > Pseudomonas sp. W3I7. Next base: position 3,749,109 of record NZ_JAUSXP010000001.1, on the reverse strand, counting down.
CGAGGGCGAGCTTTTCCAGGGCATAGCTACGGGTGATATCCAGCAGACGATAGACCATTTCATCATCGCCGGCCTCGACGTTGAGCAGCGACTTGGCCACCAGCTGGCTGATCGAGCCCAGCACTTCGGCCGGTACGATCTGCTCCCCGGCGATTACCGCCGCCGCGCTCGCCAGGCTGAACCCGCCGCGAAACACCGCGAGGCGGCGCAGGCAAATCTGTTCGCAGGTGGTGAGCAGGTCAAAACTCCAATCCAGCGTGGCGCGCAAGGTTTGCTGACGGGGCAGGTCGCTGCGCCGGCCGCGGTTAAGCAGGCGCAGGTTGTCTTCCATTTGCACCAGCAAGCCCGGCAAGCCGAAACGCTCGATCTGCGTGGCGACCAATTCGATTGCCAGGGGAATGCCGTCCAGGCGCTTGCAGATATCAATCGCCAGGGGCAGCTCTGCCTCGCTGAGCTCAAAACTGTCCTGGTGCGACATGGCGCGTTCGATCAGCAGTTGCAACGCCGGGTAGCCGAGGGCCTGAGCGCGGTTGCCGGTGGCGGGTGGGCAGGCCAGCGGCTCCAGGCGCTGCACATACTCTCCCTCGGCGCGCAGGGCTTCGCGGCTGGTGGCCAGAATGTGCAGCTGTGGCGCGTGGCGCAGCAGGGTTTCGCTGATCAGGGCGATGTCGTCCAGCAGGTGTTCGCAATTGTCGATCACCAGCAGCAACTGTCGTGCGTGCAGGTTGCGGGCCAGGCTCAGCAGTGGCTCATGTTCGCTGGGGGCGAGGTCGAGCAGGGCGGCCAGGTTGGGCAGGATCATCGACGGCGTGCTGAGCGCCGCCAGATCCAGCAGGCGAATGCCGTCGCGGTAATGGCCGATCAATAATTCCGCCACGCGCAGCGCCACGGTGGTCTTGCCGATGCCGCCTGCGCCGGTCAGGGTGATGAAGCGTTGCTGCGGCAGTTGCTGCACCAGCGCGTCGATCAATACCTGGCGGCCGATCATCCGCGTACGGCGCAGCGGCAGGTTATGGCCCTGGTTGTGGGGAATACCGTCGATGGCTGTGGTCATCGGTTCGATGCTCAGAGGGGCGACAAAGCTGTAACCGCGCTGGGCGACGGTGACGATATAGCGCTGCCCGGCCTGACCATCGCCCAGAGCCTTGCGCAACGCAGCCACATGCACACGCAGGTTGCCGTCTTCGACTACCGTTTTGGGCCATACCCGCGTGATCAGTTCCTGCTTGCTCACCACATTGCCGGCGTGTTCCAGCAAGATCAGCAAGATTTCTATCGCGGGCCGGCCCAGCCGCAAAGGGCGGCCAGCCTCCAGCACCAGGCGTTGGCGCGGGTGGACACGGTAGGGACCGAAATGCACGGCCTGGTCGCTGAGGTCACTCATGCTGGCCCCCTGTTCTGAAAAAAAGTCCGGCCAGCATATTCCAGGCAGGTGCAGACCACTAGGCTGCAACCCCCTGTGATTTTTGACGAATGTGGTGATTTCGCCAGGTCATCGGGTTCACGCCCTCGCTGCGTGTGAACATATGGCAGAAGTGCGCCTGGTCGCAAAAGCCGCACTCCAGGCTGATTTGGGTCAGGCTCAAGGACGACCCGGTGATCAGTTCCTTGGCCCGCTGAATGCGCTGTTGGCGAATCCACTCCTGGGGCGACAGCCCGGTGGTGCACTTGAATGCACGGGAAAAATGGCTGCGCGACAGCGCACAGGCCTGCGCCAACTCGGCAATCGCCAGGCTTTCGCCGAGGTTGGCGAGGATCAGTTGCTTGGCAATTCGCTCGCGCCGGGGGCACAAGCCACCGGTGACGCCAAAGCGGGGGGCACAGTCATCAAGTCGGGCCATGACAATTATCCGTAGTCGATGGGAGCGATCCCGGTGAATGGATGCAGTGTAGACCGCTGTATTTTTGGCGCCGGGCCGTCTGGCTGGCGAGTTAATCGTTGTTAATTTCGCCAGGTGCGCGCCCGGAAAAGACAGCACAGGCATGCAATCTGCGATCCGCCCGGCGTGCTTACCTGACGGCCTGATAACCGTTTGGATACCGCCATGAACCGCAACGACCTGCGCCGCGTCGACATGAACCTGTTGGTGATTTTCGAGGCGCTGATGTTCGAGAAGAACCTGACCCGGGTCGCCGAAAAGCTCTTCATGGGCCAGCCGGCCGTGAGCGCTGCGCTCGGGCGCCTGCGCGACTTGTTCGACGACCCATTGCTGTTGCGCAACGGGCGCGGCATGGAGCCCACGCCACGGGCGGTGGCCATACTCAAGGAGCTGCAACCGGCGATGGACACCATTTCAGGCGCAGTCAGCCGCGCCAAGGATTTCGACCCTTCCACCAGTTGCGCGGTGTTTCGTATCGGCCTGTCCGACGATGCCGAGTTCGGTCTGTTCCCGCCGTTGCTCAGCCAGCTGCGCGAAGAGGCACCGGGGATCATCGTGGTGGTGCGCCGCGCCAATTACCTGTTGATGTCCTCGTTGCTGGCCAGTGGCGAGATTTCCGTGGGCGTCAGCTACACCACCGAACTGCCGGCGAATGCCAAGCGCAAGAAGCTGCGGGACATTCCCTGCAAGGTACTGCGCGGCGACGACGGCGCGGCGCCGTTGACACTGGATGACTACTGCACGCGGCCCCACGCGATGGTGTCGTTTTCGGGGGACTTGAGCGGCAATATCGACCTTGACCTGGCCCGCATCGGCCGGGCGCGCAGGGTGGTGCTGGCGGTGCCGCAATTCAGCGGTTTGCGCGCCCTGCTGGCGGGCACGCAAATCATCGCCACAGTGCCCGACTACGCCGCCTGTGCCTTGACCGAAGGCACCGTGCTGCGCGCCGAGAACCCGCCGTTCGCGATTGAAGCCTCGGAATTGTCGATGGTGTGGAGCGGCGTACACGACAACGACCCGGCGGAGCGCTGGTTGCGCTCGCGCATCAGTGAGCATATGGCGCGGATGGCGTGAGCGCGCCAGGCGAGACAGCACAAACATCCAATTCCCGCCCCCCGTTCCCCGCCAGACTCCCCCCATCGCTCAACTCTCCAGGGGGGAAACACACCATATGGACCCGACACCTGAAACCAGCCCCGACGAAGTCGTCACCCTGGTCGTCAAACACCTGATCAAGGCCGGCCGTGAAGCCGATTACGAGGCTTGGCTGCGGCGTATCGTGCGCATCGCTGGCGAGCGCCCCGGCCACCTCGGTGTGGATGTGGTGCGCGGCAAGCAGGGCGGGCAGGCGCTGTTTACCTGCGTCTTGCGCTACCGCTCCACCGACGCGTTGCAACGCTGGCTCGACTCCCCCGAACGCCAGGCGCTGATCGCTGAAGCCGCGCCGATGCTGGCCGACGGCGACAAAACCGAAATCGGTGCCGCCAACGAGTTCTGGTTCGCGCCCCTGGCCGACAGCGCCGCGAAGCCGCCGCGCTGGAAGCAGGCGGTGGTCAGCCTGTGCGTGATCCTGCCGCAAACCCTGCTGCTGCCATTTATCTGGGGCCCGATCCTGCGCTTGCACCCGTTCCTGTCCAACTATGTGGTGTCCACTTTTCTGGTGACGCTGACCATTGTGTTGCTGGTGGTGTACCTGCTGATGCCGGCCGCCACCCGCCTGTTTGCTCCCTGGCTTGAAGCCTCTGTAAAGGAAACCCTATGAACGCCGATCTGATTCTGTTCAATGGCCAGTTCCACACCGTGGATCGTGAAAACCCACGGGCCACCGCGGTCGCTATCCACCAAGGCCGATTTGTCGCGGTCGGCACCGACGGCGAGGCCATGGCCCTGCGCGGCAGCGGCACCCAGGTCATTGACCTCAAGGGCCGCACCGTGATCCCTGGCCTTAACGACTCGCACTTGCACCTGATCCGTGGCGGGCTGAACTACAACCTTGAACTGCGCTGGGAAGGCGTGCCGTCTCTGGCCGATGCGTTGCGCATGCTCAAGGATCAAGCCGATCGCACGCCGACGCCGCAATGGGTGCGGGTGGTGGGGGGCTGGAACGAATTCCAGTTCGCCGAAAAACGCATGCCGACCCTGGAAGAGTTGAACCAGGCCGCGCCAGATACGCCGGTGTTCGTGCTGCACCTGTATGACCGTGCCTTGCTCAACCGCGCCGCCCTGCGCGTGGCCGGTTACACCAAGGACACGCCGAACCCGCCGGGCGGCGAGATTGTGCGCGACAGCAACGGCAACCCCACCGGCATGCTGGTGGCGCGTCCCAACGCGATGATTTTGTATGCAACCCTGGCCAAGGGCCCGAAGCTGCCGTTGGAATACCAGGTCAATTCGACCCGCCAGTTCATGCGTGAACTCAATCGCCTGGGCCTCACCAGCGCCATCGACGCCGGCGGTGGTTTCCAGAACTACCCCGATGACTACGCGGTCATTGAACAACTGGCCAAGGACCAACAGTTGACGGTGCGCATCGCCTACAACCTGTTCACCCAAAAGCCCAAGGAAGAACTCAGCGATTTCAAGCACTGGACCGGCAGCGTAACCCTGCATCAGGGCGACGATTACCTGCGCCACAACGGCGCAGGCGAGATGCTGGTGTTTTCGGCGGCGGATTTCGAAGATTTCCTTGAGCCACGCCCCGACCTGCCGTTGACCATGGAGCAGGAACTGGAACCGGTGGTGCGCCATTTGGTTGAGCAGCGCTGGCCGTTCCGGCTGCACGCCACGTACGACGAATCCATCTCGCGCATGCTCGATGTGTTCGAGAAGGTCAACCGCGACATTCCGTTCAATGGCCTGCCGTGGTTCTTCGACCACGCCGAAACCATTACGCCGAAAAACATCGAGCGCGTCCGGGCCCTGGGCGGGGGTATCGCGATCCAGGACCGCATGGCCTTCCAGGGCGAATATTTTGTCGAGCGCTACGGTGCCAAGGCCGCCGAGGCCACGCCGCCGATCAAGCGCATGCTGGCCGAAGGCGTGCCGGTAGGGGCGGGCACCGACGCCACGCGGGTCTCGAGCTACAACCCCTGGACTTCGCTGTACTGGATGGTCAGCGGCCGCACCGTCGGCGGCCTGGAACTGCACGCCGAAGGCCTGCCGCGCCTCACTGCGCTGGAATTGTTCACTCACGGCAGCGCCTGGTTCTCCTCGGAGCAGGGCAAGAAGGGCCAGATCAAGGTCGGCCAGTTGGCGGATGTGGCGGCACTCTCGGCGGACTTCTTCAGCGTGGATGAAGAAGCCATCAAATGGATTGAATCGGTCCTGACCGTGGTCGGCGGCAAGGTGGTGTACGGCGCCGGTGATTTCGACGGTTTCGCACCGCCCCAAGTGCCGGTGCTGCCGGACTGGTCGCCGGTGGTCAAGGTGCCGGGGCACTGGCGCCCAGGTTCACCGGTGCAAGCTCAAGTTCACCACTGCAGCGGACCGTGCGGCGTGCATGCCCACGGCCATGAAAAAGCGCGGCTATCCAGCGTGCCGGTCAGCGACTTCCAGGGTTTCTGGGGCGCGTTCGGTTGCTCGTGCTTTGCCTTCTGATTTTAAAAACACCCAAAGGAGTTAACCCATGACTTACAAGCGCTTGAACAAAGATGACGCCGTTGTATTGCTGGTCGATCACCAGACCGGCCTGATTTCCCTGGTGCAAGACTTCTCTCCGAACGAGTTCAAGAACAACGTGTTGGCCCTGGCCGACGTGGCCAAGTTCTTCAACCTGCCGACCATCCTCACCACCAGTTTTGAAAGTGGCCCTAACGGTCCGTTGGTTCCGGAACTCAAGGCACTCTTCCCGGATGCGCCTTACATCGCCCGCCCTGGTCAGATCAATGCCTGGGACAACGAAGATTTCGTCAAGGCTGTGAAGGCCACCGGCCGCAAGCAGATCATCATTGCCGGCGTGGTAACGGATGTGTGCGTCGCGTTCCCGACCCTGTGCGCCCTCGCTGAAGGCTTTGAAGTGTTCGTGGTCACCGACGCCTCGGGCACCTTCAACGAAACCGTGCAACAAGCCGCTTGGGCACGCATGACGGCCGCCGGCGCGCAACTGGTGAACTGGTTCTCTGTCGCCTGTGAACTGCAAGTTGACTGGCGCAACGATATGGAAGGCCTCGCTAACCTGCTGTCGCCGCGCATTCCCAACTACCGTAACCTGATGAACAGCTACTCGGCGTTTACGGCCAAGTAAGCGGCGCTTGAAGGGGTAGATTAACCCCGTAGGAGGGGGCAAGCCCCTCCTGCATTTGATTGTGTCGTAGCGGCTGACAGGCTATAAACCAGTCAACTGTCCACCGAGAAGCGACAATGAACCCCTTCGAAGACATGCGCCTGTTCTGCCAGGTCATGGAATCCGGCAGCTTCACCGCCGCGGCCGAGCAATTGGGCTTGTCCAAACAATTCGTCAGCCGCCGCCTGATCCAGCTGGAAGACCGCCTGGGCGTACGCCTGCTCAATCGCTCCACACGTCGGTTGGACGTCACACCGCTCGGCCAGAGCTACTACGAATCGGCCTTGCGCCTGCTCAGCGAAGTCGAGCAAGTGGAGCAGGGCATCGCCGGCCAGAACAGCGAACCACGTGGCACGATTCGGCTCAGCGCGCCGTTGTCGTTTGCCATGGCCCATTTGGGCTGCTTGCTGCCGCAGTTCCTGCAACGCCACCCGCAGGTGTCGGTGGAAGTCGACTTGAGTGATCGCCCGGTGGACCTGATCGGCGAGGGCTACGACCTGGTCTTGCGCATCGGCACCCTGGAAGACTCGACCCTGATTGCCCGGCGCATCGCCAGCGTGCAGCGGGTGTATTGCGCCAGCCCTGATTACCTCGCCGCCCGGGGTACGCCGCTCAAGCCCGAAGACCTGGCTGATCATGACTGCCTGCCCTATGGCCATGGCCGCCAAGTGCAATGGCGCTTCAAAGGCAAGTTGCAGGGGCTCAATGTCAGTGGTCGCATGCGCGTGAACAATGGCGAGTTGCTGCGCGACACCGCAATCGCCGGGTTGGGCGTGACCTACCTGCCGACTTTTATTGTTGCCGAGGCGTTGAAAGACGGGCGCTTGGTAACCCTGCTGGACGACTTTGCTCCCGAAGCCCTGACCCTGTCGGCGGTGTACCCGCAGCACCGGCAAAGTTCGCGGCCAGTGCAGGCGCTGGTGGAGTTTTTGCGCGAGCGCCTGGCCGGCGGCTGCTGATTCACACTCATCCCTGTGAAGACTGGCTTATGTGGGAGCTGGCTTGCCTGCGATGCAGTCACCTCGGTGTGTCAGTCACACCACGGTGATGCTATCGCAGGCAAGCCAGCTCCCACACATATTCAAGGGTTGACGAGATTGGCCAACGTCGAACCTTGCACATACCGCTCCAGATTCGCCAGGAACGTATCGGCAATCTCCTCCTTGCTGTTGGTCGAAATCGCCGAGGTATGCGGCGACAACCGCACCCGCGCATGGCTGTACAACGGGTGCCCCGGCGGCAGTGGCTCGGGTTCGGTCACATCCAGCGAGGCCAGGCCGATCTGGCCGTTATCCAAGGCTTCCAGCAGGGCCTCCTGATCCAGCAAACCACCGCGTGCAATGTTGATCAGGTGCAATCCCGGCTTGGCGCCGCCGAGCACATCACGGTCGACAATATGCCGCGTGGCCTCGGTGAGCGGTGCCGCCAGCACCAGGTGGTCGGCACGGGCGAACAGGTCGTGGATGTCCTTGGCGGCCTCAACGTGGTCCACCTCAAAGGGTGCCTGGCGCTGGCGCAGCGCAACCACGTTGATCCCCAAGGCCAGGGCTTTTTGCGCCAGGCTTTTGCCGATCGCACCAAAGCCGAGAATGCCCAATGTGCTGCCCTTGAGCGGGCGCATCGCGGTGAATGTCCACTGGGCATCCTTCACCCAAATAGCCGGCAAATGCTTGGCCGCCGCAAAGATCGCCGCCAGGGCGAACTCGGCAAGGTTATCGGCGGCGCTGCCCCGTGAGGTGGTCACCGGCGGGCCGTTGAACAGCCACTGCGGGTAGAAGTCGATGCCCGACGACACCAGGTGCACCCACTGCGCGCCATACGGCCAGCCCGGCGGCGGGGTGTCGGGCGCGGTGTAGCCGCGCACGTTGATCGGGCGCAGCAGCAGGATATTGGCCTGGGGCGGCAGGTCGCTGGGCACGCCGGCCGGCACGCCGATGACCTGGGCCTGGGGGTGGATCGAGGCAAGGCGTTCGCGCAGTACCTCGTTGTAGTCTTCGTCCAGCTGGCTGGCGATAATCACCTGACTCATGAGCGTTCCTTATTCACTGTGGCGCACGTTGAGCGAACACCGCTTTACCCACACCTTGCAGCACTGCGTCGTTCTGCGGCGTATGCACGCGGCTGCACAGCACGTCGCGGTAATGCCGTTGCAGCGGGCTATGGCGCGACAGGCCAGGGTTGCCCGAGGCTTCGATGGCAAGCTCCACGGCGCGGATCGCATTGCCGGTCACCAGGTATTTAAGCTGCGCCGCATTGGCGGCTGGCGTGTGGCCCTGGGCGGCGGCATCGAGCAGGCTGCGGTTGGCGAACAGCAGGGTGTCGATATGGCCGACGGTTTCCTGAAAACGCGGCAGGCTCGACAGCGCGGCACCGAGGTTGGACGGCTTGCGCTGCTCCAGCCAATTCACCAGCCAGTCCCGCGCAGCCTGGGCCACGGCGTCATACACCGACGACAGCAGCACCGACATCCACAGGAACCCATCGCCATCCAGCTCAGGCTGCGGTGCGCTCCAGGGGCTCACGCTGACGGCATGGTCCAGCGGCACCAGGACGTTATCGAGCACCACTTCGTGGCTGCAGGTGGCGCGCATGCCCAGGTGGTCCCAGGTGTCGATGATGCTCACACCGGGGCTGTTTTTCGGCACCAGCCAGGCGCCCACCAGCGGGTCGGCATCATCACTGCGCGCCCACACGCTGAACCAGCTCAGGCCGTGGCTGCCGGTGGAGTAAATCTTGCGGCCGCTGATGCGCCAGCCGTCGGCGGTGCGCACCGCCGTGGTCGCCGGCAGCCCGCCACGGGCCGGGGTGCCGAGGTCAGGTTCGACGCGCAGCGCATTGATCAACGCGCCGTTGCGTACGGCGTCTTCGGCGACTTGCACGCGCAGGTGCTGTGGCCAGGTTTTGCTGTCTTGCAGGCGTGTGTGCTGCAGGTACTGCATCACCAGAATCAGCGCGGTAGACGGCTCGCCCCTGGCAATTGCGCTGATGGCTTTGCGCGCCTGCGCCAGGCTGGCGCCGCCACCGCCCAGGGCCTTGGGCACGGTGAGGGCGACCAGGCCATGTGCATGCAGCCGCTTGAAGTTGGCGTGGGGGAAGGCGCCGCTTTCGTCATACCGGTGCGCGGTGCTGGCCAGCTCGGCGCTGAGGCGTTCGAGCAGGGCGTCGAATTGCGCGACTTCCACGGAGCGTAAAGACGGTTGAGTCATAAGTCTGTACTCGGTCAAAAATGTGGGAGCGGGCTTGCTCGCGAATGCGGTGGGACAGTTACAGGTGAATTGACTGTCCCACCGCATTCGCGAGCAAGCCCGCTCCCACAGGGGATAGCGTTTAAGCCCGTGCTTTCAGGGGTGTTTCAATCACGCTGTACCGATTGCTCGGCACCTCCAGCCCCAGGTTATCGCGCAAGGTCTGGCCGCTGTATTCGCTGCGAAACAGCCCGCGTTGTTGCAACACCGGCACCACCAGTTCGGTGAAGTACTGCAAGCCATCCGGCAGTACCGAGTTGATGATGAAACCATCGCTGGCGCCGGACTCGAACCAGGTTTGAATCGCATCGGCGACCTGCTCCGGGGTACCGACAAAATCGCGCTTGGGCCGCGAAAAGCGCAAGGCCACTTCGCGCAGGGTCAGGCCTTCGTCCCTGGCCAGCTGCTTGATACGGTCGGAACCGCCTTTCTGGCTGTTGCTGCCCAGGTCGCCAAGCTCCGGGAAGGGGGCGTCCAGTGGGTATTGGCTGAAGTCGTGGTCGTTGAAGGGGCGGCCCAGCGCCACAATCGCATCTTCGACGGTGACCAGGTCCACGGCCTGCTGATAACGGCTTTCCACCTCGGCGGCATCGCGCCCGACAATCGGGCGAATGCCCGGCAAAATCGACAGGCTCGCCGCATCACGGCCAAACCCCTTGGCGCGGCGTTTTAAGTCAGCCGAGTAAGCCTTGCCTTCTTCGAGCGTCTCCACATGCACAAAAATCGCATCGGAATGCTCGGCGGCAAAGTTGCGCCCATCTTCAGAGGTGCCCGCCTGAAAAATCACCGGCTGGCCCTGACGCGAGCGGGCGATGTTCAGCGGGCCTTTGACCGAGAAAAATTCGCCCTTGTGGTTCAGCGCGTGCAGCTTGTCGGGGGTGAAAAATTCGCCGCTCTGCTTGTTGTAGGCAAAGGCGTCATCTTCCCAGGAATCCCACAGGCCCTTGACCACGTTCAAGTGCTCCTTGGCGATGCGGTAGCGCACGGCATGGGGCGGGTGCTCGGCTTTGCCGAAGTTGTCGGCGGTGCCGCTCAGCCACGAGGTGACCACGTTCCAGCCGGCGCGGCCGCCGCTGATATGGTCCAAAGAGGCGAACTGGCGCGCCACCTGGTAGGGCTCGGTGTAGCTGACGGTCACGGTGGCGACCAGGCCGATGTGGGTGGTCAACGCGGCGAGGGCCGAGAGAATGGTCAGCGGCTCGAAACGGTTGAGGTAGTGCGGGCTGGATTTGGCGTGAATGTGCAGGCTGTCGGCGATAAATACGAAGTCGAACTTGGCTGCTTCGGCCAGTTGAGTTTGTTGTTTATAGAAGCCAAAGTTCGTACTGGCATTCGGTTGCGCCTGCGGATGGCGCCATTCGCCCCAGCCGTGACCGACACCGTGGACCATAGCGCCCAGTTTCAGATGACGTGGCGTGCTCATATGCGGCTCCTTGCTTAGCGCGATGCTTGGGAAGTGGGAAAACGTTCGGCGTTAAAGCTGGTGTCGAAACCTTGGGACACGTCGATGCGCTTGGGCAGCAGGCCTTCTTGCTGATAGGTGTCGGCGGTGGCTTGCAGGCCCTTGATCACGCTGTCGTCAATCACCACGGGGTTCAGTTGCGTGTCTTTGGCCACCTCCAGGTGCACCGCCAAGGGCAGGCCGGTAATTTTGGCTTGGGCCGCGGCGTATTCATCCGGGTGTGTGTTGGCCCAGGCGTAGGCACGGTCGACGCGGGCCACGAAGTCATCCAGTTGCGGGCGTTTGTTGGCGATCGCTTGGCTGGTGGCGGCGAAATACAGGTGGTTGCTCAACAACTGCTTGCCGCTGACCAGGACCCGGGCGTGGCTTTGTGAGGTGACCACCGTGGTGTAGGGGTCCCATGTCGCCCAGGCATCGACGGTGCCGTTATCGAGTACCAGCCGGGATTCAGCGGGCAACAGAAAAATGAATTGCACATCCTTGCTCGTCAGGCCCGCGCCGGCCAAGGCCCGGATCGCCAGGTAGTGCCCGATGGAGCCGCGCCCGGTGACGATTTTCTTGCCCTTGAGGTCGGCGGCCGTCTTGATCGGTGAGTCCTTGGGCACCACCAGGGCGGTGGTGTTGCGCCCTTCGGCGTGGATGATGCTGACCACCTTGAGCGCGGCCCCGGCGCCCAGGGCGAACACATACGGCGCATCGCCGAGGGCGCCGATATCAACGGCACCTGCGTTCAGGGCTTCGCCCAGCGGCGAGGCGGAAGGGAACTCCGACCACTGGATTGTGTAGGGCACGTTTTTGGTTTCGCCAGAGGCTTCCAGCAGCGCCTTGATCGTGGATTTCTGGTTGGCCACCCGCAGCGGTTGCAAGTCGGCGGCGTGTGCAGTGCTGATCAGACCGAGGGCCAGGGCGCTGCTCAGCAGCAGGTGTTTGAAGGGCGTGCTAAAGACCATGATGGATAAATCCCAGGCAAAGTGAAAAAGTGTGGGTTACCTCCGCCTGGCAAGGGGTCGGTGCGGCCTGCCCCAGCGTGGGGCAGGCGTGAAGGTGGTTCAGATCACGTAGAAACCGTGGGTGCCATCGCGTGCCAGCTGGTCGACCAGGCCGAATTCCCAGTCCAGATACGCCTGCATGGCTTCCTTCGGGCTGTCGGTGCCTTCGTACGGGCGGCGATAGCGGTCGATACGCGGTGACGCGAGATGGGTTTCGCCTTCTTCCAGCGGCAGTTTTTCGGCGATCCAGTTAAGCGTGCCGCCTTGCAACAGGAACACCGGCTTGCCGGTGATGGCTTCGACTTCGGCGACCGCCAGGCGCGCCAGTTGGCTGCTGCCGCAGGTCAGCACATAACGTTCGGCGGGCGGCACCTTGGCCAGGGCCTGGGGCAATTGCGCACGCAAGACCCAGAAGGCACCGGGGATATGGCGTTTGACGTAGTTGACGCTGGGGGTGAAATCCAGCACCGCCGTGTCGCCATGGGGCAGCCACTCGGCAAGGGTGTGGGGGCTGATCAGTTCGGCCTGCAAGGGCGCCGGCACCGGCGCGACCCACGCACCGTGCTCGCTGAAGTTCGCCGCTTGCAGGTCGTCCAGCACGTACACCTCCCAGCCCAGTTGCGCGAGCCATGAGGCGGACATATTGGCCCGCACGCCGTCGTCATCGGCCAGCACCAGGCGCGCTCCGCGCACGCTGGCCACATGGTCGGTTTCCTGCACCAGCTGGCCGCCGGGTGTGGAACGCGCGCCCGGCAAATGGCCGGCTTCGAACTCCTCCGGCGTGCGCACATCGAACAGGTACGTGGTGCGGGTCGCTTCCTGCTGCCAGTTGTGCAGGTCGGCTAACGTGGCGCGGCCAACCCGCGCCTTGTCGGCCACCCGGCGCGCATCCTGTGCGGCGATCTGGCGGTGTTCTTCGCGGGTCGGCGCAAAGCGGCGCGCTTGGCCATGGGCGAGTTTCTGCCCGGCCAGGGTCCAGCCGATAGTGCCGTTGCGCAGTGCCGACACCGGGTTGGCGATGCCTGAGTTGATCAGCGACTGCGTGCCGATAATGCTGCGGGTGCGCCCGGCGCAGTTGACGATGATGCGGGTGGCCGGGTCCGGCGCCAGTTCACGGGCGCGCAGCACCAGTTCGGCACCCGGCACGCTGATGCCGGTGGGAATGCTCATGGTCTGGTATTCGTCGAAGCGGCGCGCGTCGAGCACCACCACATCGGCCTGGCTGTCGAGCAGGGCCTGCACCTCTTCGGCGGCCAAAGACGGCGTGTGGCGCTCGCTCTCCACCAACTCGCCGAAGGCTTTGCTCGGTACGTTGACGTCGATAAACAGCTCGCCACCGGCACGGCGCCAACCGTCGAGGCCGCCTTCGAGCAGGCTGACCTGGGTGTAACCCAACGCAATCAAACGCGCGGCGGCACGTTCGGCCAACCCTTCGCCATTGTCGTAGACCGTCACTTGGGTATCGCGACGGGGAATGCGCGCATACACCTCCAGCTCCAGCTTGGACAGCGGGATATTCGCAGCGAACAGCGGGTGCGACTCGGCAAAGGGCGCTTCTTCGCGCACGTCGACCAAGGCGACTTCTTCACGGTCCAACAGGGCCTGGCGAATCTGGGCGAAGCTGCGGTTCGATACGGTGGTCATAGGGCAGGGCTCTTTTCTTTGGACAAATCCCAGATGTTCGGGAGGTAGGCGTTGGAATAACCGGAGATAAACAGTTTCTCGCTGCCGTCGGGCTGGTACACCGCGCGGCGCACGGCACCAATGTTGGCGCCGTACACGTGAATGCTGATCGACACCTGGTCGCTGTGGGCATTGCTGACTTGATGGATATCACCGACTTTGGGCGACACCGCCTCAACCTGGCCGGGCAGCAGTTGAACCGGTGTGCCTTCGGCCACCAGGCTGCCATCGGGCGCCCGTTCAAAACCCTGGGAAAACTCCGCACCGCGCAACATGCCGATCAGGCCCCACACCCGATGGTCGTGAATCGGCGTGCGCTGGCCCGGCCCCCAGACAAAGCTGACGATGCTGAAACGCTGGCGCGAATCGGCATGCAGCAAAAACTGCTGGTAGCGCTCGGGGTCGGGTTGGGCGTACTCGTCGGGCAGCCAGTCGTCATGGCTGACCAGTTGCGCCAATAGCTTGCCGCCACGGTGCAACAGGTCGCCTTCGCGTGGGTTGCCGTCGATCAGTTCCGCCAGGGCGCCTATAAAGGCTCTGAGTCTTTCGGGGTGTCGGGACTGGGTCATGGCAATTCCATCATGGCGGTTATGGGGATGGCGTGATGGGTTTATATAAGCATAATGTTTATAGTTAATATGCTATTTTTTAATGATTAGCTTATAGCTTTAGGTAATTTAGAACCGGTCTGAATAGCGTTAGACGTTATCGATCACAGCGCAGGCTATCCAGACTGCCGTGGGGCAACTATGCTTGCCACACATCTTAATGACTGTTCTCTATGTGCGGCCCAAATGAAAATTGACGATATCGATGCCTTTGTCGAAGTGATTCGTTGCCAGTCCATCAGCCACGCCGCCGAGTCGTTGCAGTTGACTCAGCCGGCCATCACCCGCCGCGTGCAGAACTTCGAGCAGGCGCTGGGCGTGGAGCTGTTCGACCGCAACACCAAGCCGCTCAAACCCACGCTGATCGGCACACGTGTGTATGAACAATGCCGGCTGATCCTGCGCGAGATGGATGCCCTGCGTGAGCTGGTAGCCACCGATGCACCGCCCACCGGCGTGTTGCGCCTGGGTGTGCCGCAGACCATCGGCGATGTGGTGCTGCTGGATGCGCTCAAGCACCTGCGCAGCGAATACCCCGACTTGCGCGCCCAGGTCGCCACGGGGTGGGGCAGCCAACTGGTCGGCAAGATCGAGCGCGGCGAGCTGGATGCGGCAGTGGCGTTGTTCCCGGCGGGCAAGATCTTTCCGGACAACATCGTCGGTGAGTCCATCGGCAAGATGGAACTGGTGGTGGTGTGTGCCAAGGCGCAGTTGCCGAAAAAGCCCTGCAAGTTGGCCGATGTGTACCAGGGCGGCTGGATTCTTAACCCGGATGGTTGTGGTTTCCGTGCCGGCTTGCAGCGCACCTTGTCCGACCAGGGCTTGGCGCTGCGGGTGAACCTGGAAACCTTTGGCACAGAATTGCAACTGGGCCTGGTGGCGGACGGACTGGGCCTGGGGCTGGTGCCACGCCCGCTGTTGGAGCGCAGCGCGCACCTTGAGCAACTGGCGGTGGTGCCGCTCAAGGACTTCAAGCCGGTGATGGATTTGTGGCTGATCTACCCGCACTTCCTGGGCAACCTGCAGGGGCCGGTGGATGCGTTTGGGACGCTGGTGGCGGCTTCTTTACACAAGATTCGCAATGCTGCCTGAGGCTGAGGGGGGCGGTTTGTCGGTGTACATATCCGTTGCTGCGGTCACGGCTTCTATTGGTTCCGCTCTTACAGCGGGTCACTTTTGGCAAACGCCCCAAAAGTAACCAAAAGGTCTTCGCCCCACCACTCGGCACCTCGCTAATGCTCGGTGTGCCCTCACTCCGGCTTAAATCCGTGGGCCGCCGCGATGGGCCATCCTTGGCCCAGCGCGGCTAACCCGGCGTCCTGCCGGGTTACCCACGGATTCAAGCCTGCGTTCGGCCATCGTGGTTGACGGGGCGCCTCAGATCAAAATCAAGATCAAGATCTACAGCACGGCGGCCTGAAAGCCGACCTGAGTGGTTGAAGCAAGAGCCAGATCAAGTACAAGTCAAAAGCCTCTCTACCTGATGCAACTCGGTCCAACTGTGGGAGCGGGCTTGCTCGCGAATGCGGTGGGTCAGTTACAGATGAATTGACTGACCCACCGCATTCGCGAGCAAGCCCGCTCCCACATTGGTCGAGTGTCGTACCTGCTCTTTTCATAAAAAAAAATAATAATTAGCTTAGATTAAAATGTGCTTTTTATTATTTTTGGCCATCCCCTAGGCTGACTGGAAGTCCTTAAGGCCATCCAGGAAGTTTTGCCATGAGCAGCGTCACCTCGCTTTCCAGTGTTTCCAGTAACGTCCGCCAGCGCGTCACGCCAGAAGAGTGGGAGGTGCGCGTCAAGCTGGCGGCGGCCTATCGGCTGGCGGCGTTGTACAAGTGGACCGACCATATCTACACGCACTTCTCCGCCCGTGTGCCGGGGCCGGATGAGCATTTCCTGATCAACGCCTACGGGTTGTTGTTCGATGAAATCAACGCGTCCAACCTGGTCAAGGTCGACCTCGACGGCACGATCGTCGACGACCCGACCGGTCTGGGTATCAACTACGCAGGTTACGTGATCCACAGCGCCATCCACGGCGCGCGCCATGACTTGCAAGCGGTGTTGCACACCCATACGCGTGACGGCATCGCGGTGTCGGCACAGAAGGATGGGCTGCTGCCGATCTCCCAGCACGCCATCGCGTTCTCCGGGCGCGTGGCCTACCACGGTTATGAAGGCGTAGCGCTGGACCTGGATGAGCGCGAGCGCTTGGTGGCTGACCTGGGCGACAAGAGTGTGATGATTTTGCGCAACCACGGGCTGTTGACCGCTGGCATCAGCGTGGAACACGCCTTCCAGCAACTGCAAGGGCTGGAGCGCGCGTGCAATATCCAGATCGCGGCGCAGGCAGGCGGCAATGCCGAGCTTATCTTCCCGCCGGCAGAGGTGGTGGCCAAGGTGGAGGAGCAGGCCAAGGTATTCAGCAATGGCGCAGGGCCGGGCGTGGCGCGGCATTGGAATGCGTTGATTCGGCAGTTGGAGCGTACGGATACCGATTATAAAAACTGAATCCATGCTTGACGCCAAACTCCTGTGGGAGCTGGCTTGCCTGCGATGGCGGTGTCTCAGTCGACAGCAATCTTGACTGTTACACCGCCATCGCAGGCAAGCCAGCTCCCACAGTTGATCAGTTCCCACAGTTGTTTTGTGGTGTGATCAGGCGACCTGTTTGGCCTGCTCACGCTCGGCGACCAGCTGGCGGGTCAGTGGGATCAGCCGCTTGCCGTAGTCGATTGCGTCGTTGAGCGGGTCGAACCCGCGTATCAGGAAGGTGGTGATACCCAGGTCGTAGTAGTCCAGCAACGCCTCCGCGACTTGTTCGGCGGTGCCGACCAATGAAGTGGAGTTACCCTGCGCGCCCAGCAACCCGGCGATCCCGGTCCACAGGCGCTTGTCCAGGCGCGAACCCTGCGCCGCCGCTGCCAGCAAGCGGCGCGAGCCTTCGTTGGGTGGCTCGCGGCGCACAAAACCCTGTTGGTCAGCCAGTGCGGTCGCCTGCTGCAAGATCGTCTCGGCACGTGCCCAGGCCAGCTCCTCGGTTTCTGCGAGGATCGGGCGCAACGACAAACTGAAGCGAATCGTGCGCCCGTGCTTGGCCGCTTCTGCGCGCACCTGGGTCACCACTTCGCGCACCTGCTCGTAGGTTTCACCCCACAGTGCATACACGTCGGCATGCTTGCCGGCTACCGCAATCGCGGCCGCTGAAGAACCACCGAAGTACAGCGGGATATGCGGCTGCTGCGGCGACTTCACCGTCGAATGCGCGCCTTCGACCTGGTAGTAGGTGCCTTTGAAATCGAAAGGCTGCTCATGGGTCCATTCCTGGCGCACCACGCTGAGGTATTCGTCGGTGCGTGCGTAACGTTCGTCCTTGCCAATATGGCTGCCATCGGCGCGCAGTTCACGGTCATCGCCGCCGGTGATGATATGCACGGCTGTGCGCCCGCCGTTGAACACGTCCAGGGTCGCGAACTGGCGTGCGGCCAAGGTGGGTTGGGCAAAACCCGGGCGATGGGCGATCAGGAACTGCAGTTTTTGGGTCACGCTGGCGGCATGCGCGGCGATCAGCGTGCTGTCCGGGCTGTTGGAATGAAACGCCACCAATGCGCGGTCAAAGCCGGCTGCTTCGTGGGCGCGGGCCACGGTTTCGACGTAATCCGGTTGCAGGGTAGGGCCGCTGCGCGGGTGAATCTCGGAAGCGTGATGGCCGCCGATATAGCCGATAAATTCGATGCTCATGGTCTGTCCTTGTCGTTTGCGCGATTAACACCTCCTCCGGGCGTGGGGTCGGTCACTCGGGTCAAAAGTAAGGGCAGTGGCGGGGTCTGTAAAATGCCTGTTGGTTCTAACCTAATTATAAAAAAACAGAATTATCATGCGTAAATTTTATTAAATCTGTGCATTCAATGTGACAAGCCTGCTCGCCACAGAACAGTGCGCTAAAGACTTAAACGAATCTCGGCACACAAGCCACCTTCAGCCCGATTACTCAAGGTCAGCGAGCCGCCGATCGCCACCGCCAGTTGCTGGGCAATCGCCAACCCCAGCCCGGTGCCGCCGGTGCCGCGATTGCGTGAGCTTTCCACCCGATAGAACGGCTGCAACACCTGCGCCAGTTCGTCTTCGGCAATTCCCGGTCCTCGGTCCAACACCTTGATCGACAGCTGCCCATCCGCTGCGCAGCCGACTTCCAGCTCGGCGTTGCCGGCGAATTTAAGGGCGTTGTCCACCAGGTTCACCAACACGCGGCGCAGCGCGTGGGGGCGAGTGTCGAGGATCAGCGCGCTTTTGCCGCGCAGGCTGACCTGCTTTTGCATGTCCTGATAGTCAAACACCAGGCTGTCGAGAAAGGCGTCCAGGTCAATACGGTGGCTGGCCTCGGTAGCGCCGTGAACGCTGCGCGCATACGCCACGCCCTCACGCACCAGGTGCTCCATTTCGCTCAGGTCGCTCCACAGTTTTTCGCGGTCGGCGCTGTTATCCATAAACTCGGCGCGCAGTTTCATGCGGGTGATCGGCGTTTGCAGGTCGTGGGAAATCGCGGCGAGGATCTGCATGCGTTCCTTGAGGTATTCGGCAATGCGCTGTTGCATGGCATTGAACGCCGCGGCGGCATGCGCGACTTCACTCGGGCCGGTTTCGTCCAGGGGCGTGGGGTGGGCGTTCGGGTCGAGGGTTTCGACCGCACGCGCCAGGCGTGTCAGCGGGCGCACGGCCAGGCGCACCGCGACCCAGGTGCAGCCGAGCAGCAGCGCCAGTTGCAGCACCAGCACCACCGGCAACCAATAGGCTACGGGCGGGGCGGCGGGGCGTACGTCGAGGGTGATCGGGTTGCCATCTGCCAGGGTAAGGTGCACCTGGAAGTGTTTTTGGATGCCGGGAATATCGCGAAAGGTCAGGGCGTAATGCGCGCCCAGGGCGTCCGCAATCGAGGTGGCGGCCATTGGCACGTCGTGGCTGCTCATCGGTTCACCGGCCTCGCCGGCGTTGAGCAAGTAGCGGTAATTCTGCCGGTCGAGACGCGCCAGCCAACTGGCGCGCTCGTTGGCGGGCAGGCGGTCGAGGATGGCCACCGAGGTGGACACATCGTTTTCCAGATTGCCGAGCATCACCGTGCGCGCGCTGATGTAGCGCTCGTAGAACTGCGCACTGAATGACAACCCATGGGCACACACCAGGCTGATCAGAAAAATCAGCGACAGTTGGGATGCCAGTGTGCGCGGCCAGCCAACCCGCCATGGCTTCATTGCTCGGCCCCGAGGATTTGCACCGGCAGTGAAAACACATAACCCTCGCTGCGCACGGTTTTGATATAGGCCGGTTCGCGGGCGTCATCCAGCAAGCGTTGACGCAAGCGGCTCACCAGCAGGTCGATGGAGCGATCGAACAGGTCGGCGTCACGCCCCTGGGTCAGGTTCAGCAATTGGTCGCGATTCAGCACGCGCTGCGGGTGGTCGAGAAACACCCGCAACAGGCGGTATTCGGCGCCGCTCAGAGCCACCAGGGTGTCGTCCTCGTCGAGCAGGTGGCGGGCGGTGGTGTCCAGGCGCCAGCGGCCAAAGCGGATCAGCCGCCCGGTTTCACTCACCACCAGGTTCGGCGGCAGCATGCGGGTGCGCCGCAGTACGGCGTTGATGCGCGCGAGCAGTTCACGCGCGGCGAACGGCTTGACCAGGTAATCATCGGCGCCCATTTCCAGGCCGATGATGCGGTCGGTTTCATCGTTGCGCGCCGTGAGCATCAGCACCGGCGTGGCTTTGTGCTTGCCCACCCGCAGTTCGCGGCACAGCTGCAAGCCGTCGTCGCCGGGCATCATGATATCCAGCACGATCAGGTCCACGGGCGTGGTGTCGAGGAAGCTGCGCATCTGGCGGCCGTCGGCAACCACGGTGGTGCGCATGCCGTTTTTTTTCAGGTAATTGCCCACCAGTTCGCGGATTTCCCGGTCGTCATCGACGATCAGGATGTGATCGACATGATCCATGCTGCCTTCCTCGTTAAATACTCTTGGGCCGCAGTCTAGCCATCGCCGCAGGCTTTGCCTTGTGCCCTTTGTATTGCAGTGTATCTGGCGCTGACCAGATACACGGCGAAGCAAAAATCAGTGGCGCACGGCCTTGAGCAACAGTGCCTCGAACACCCGCTGGGCGCGCGGCTCGTCAGTGTGGGCGACATTGAAGCGCATCGAATTGAGGTGCGCCGGGTCGTAGCCGAACAGCGCGCCCGGCGCCAGCACCAGGCTGCGTTTCAGCGCCTCCTGGGCCAACAGTTCACCGTTTACCCCATCGGGCAGGCGCGCCCAGATAAACATCCCGCCTTCATACGCCATCGGCAGCTCGCAGCCGCAGCGCTTGAGCCATTGCTCGACGCGCCCGCCAGACTCCATCAAGCGCTGGACCATACGCTTGCGGTGCTTGGCGTAGCTGCCTTCGCTGAGCATGCGGTAGACGATTTGCTCGAACAGCTCCGAGGTCACGCCGCCGCTCATCAGCTTCATGTTGGTGAGGTTGGCGGCCAGTTGCGGCGCGGCCACCACGTAGCTGACGCGGGTGTTGGCGCTGAGGATCTTGGAAAACCCCGACAGGTAGGTGACCTGACCCAGCCCGGCGAGGGCGGCCAGGCGTGGCGGCGGATTGGGGTGCAGGTCGCCGTAGAGGTCGTCCTCGACGATGTGGCAATGGTACTGCTGGGTCAGTTGCAGCAGGCGAAACGCCTGGCCGGGGCTGAAGGAATGGCCGGTGGGGTTATGCAGCACGCTGGTGGTCAGGTACAGGCTGGGGCGGTGCTCGGCCAGCAGTTGTTCGAGCGCAGCAAAGTCAAAGCCGTCGGGGCGCCGCTCGATGGTCACCACTTTGACCCCGTGCAGGGCCAGGTTGGCGTGGAAGTTGAAGTAGCACGGCGCGTCCAGCAGCACCGTGTCGCCGGGGCGTGCGAGCAGGCGCATGAGCATGTCCAGGCCCTGCACGGTGTTGGGTGTGGTGATGATCTGTTCCACCGGCACCGACAGGCCCTCGCCGTGCAGCTTCTGTTGCAGGGCCTGGCGCAAGGGCAGCAGCCCGGCCGGCGTGCCCAGGCCGGCGATGCGCAGTGACGGCGCGCGCACCACGCTGCGCATCGTTTGGCGGATGGCCTCGCCGTTCAACCAGTCCTCCGGCAAGTGCCCGCCACCGGGGCGCAGCTCGCCGCTGGCGGTGACCAGCGGGCGGCGCAACACGCTGAGCAGGTCCTGGGGCAGCAAATCGACCCAGGTCGCGGCGGCCGGGCGTGCGGTTTCCATTGCCACAAAATAGCCGCGGCCCTGGCTTGAGGTCAGCAGGTGGCGCCCGCGCAGGCGGTCCAGCGCTTCGTTGAGGGTGAACTTGCTGACGCCCAAGGTCTGGGTCAGCTCACGCACCGACGGCAACTTGCTGCCGGGTGCCCATTCACCGCCCTCGATGGCCTGGCTAAAGGCGTCGACGATCTGCTGCACCTTGGGCGTGCCTTCCACAAAAGCGATGGCGGATACAAACATAAACCTTCCTTGTCTTTGCCGGTGCTTTTACCGGTGAAGTTAGGCCGGATTAGGCACCACTTTACCTGCCTTGTGCAATGACGCTGCCCTAGACTGCGCGCCATCTCGCCGGAAATTGGCGAAGTTTCTTACACGCGAGCAATGGATTTCGCATTCTCATGAAGACTTATATGTGCGCACCCTGCGGTTTTATGTACGTAGAAGAATTGGGTATTCCGGAGGACGGAATCCCGGCTGGCACCCCTTGGGAAGAAGTGCCGGAAGACTGGACATGCCCTGACTGCGGCGTGACCAAGGCCGACTTCATGGCCATTGAACTTTAACCCTCCATCAACGAAAGGAATCGCCCCATGGAAAGCAAACTGATCAACCCCACCGTACCGTTCTGTACCGGCGTGGCGCACCAGAAATACCTCAGCGCCGAAAAAGGCCTGCAAACCGCCATCGAGGGCGACTGCACCCATTGGTACATCGACGGCAGCCTGTTCGGCGAGATGGTCGACGACTGGACCGATGCGCGCATTGAAAGCCTGCAGGCGCAAATCGCCGCCACCGGCGTCACGCCGATCTTCCACGGCAACTTCAAGGCGCCGCTGGGCAGTGATGTCGAGGCGTTCCGCGCGGCGGCGGTGGACTACGTGAAAAAAGAGATTGATATCGCCAGCCGCCTCGGCGCGCCGTTGATCATCCACGGCGGCTGCATCGTCGAGCCAAAAATGGTGCTGATGGCCAAGAAGGTTGCACTGGAACACTACCTCAAGTCGGTCCAGGAACTGGCGAGCTACGCGCAGGCCAAGGGCACGGATATCTACCTGGAGAACCTGTCCAACTACGTCAACTACCGGCCATTCCACTACATCTTCACCCACGAAGCCGAGTACGCCTTTGTGTTCGAACGCCTGCAGACCCACAGCAACGTGTACTTCTTCCTGGATGCGGGCCACGCCAACATCGAGAACGGCCTGCCGGCCGAAGTGGTGCGCAAGTATCACCACTTGATCAAGGGCATTTCCTTCAGCAACAACAATGGCGTGCAGGATCAGCACTTCGGCATTCATGACGGCAACTGTGATTACGCCGACGTGGTGCAGGCCATCGTTGAAACCAATTGGAAGGGCTTGGTGGCGTTCGAAACCCGCAACCAGACCGCCAAGGCTGCCCTGGCCGACCTGGCGCTGATGTACCGCGAATCCCTGACCACTGAAATTGCCGTCGCCTGACAGGCCCAGGGGCGCGAGCTTTAAGCGCGCCCCGTTGTTGTTTTTATCACTCCAAGGTTCCGGCCCATGACAAGTGCGTTAACGCTGTCTTCGTTTCTCTACTTCCTGCTGTTTTGCGCCACCATGACCTTCAGCCCCGGCCCCATGACCCTGTTGCTGCTAAGCCTGGGCTTGAAGGACGGCTTGCGCAGTTCGATCCCGGCGCAGATCGGCGCCAGTGTGTCCTACCTGATTTCCATCCTGATCTTTGCCGTGGGCTTTTCGGAACTGATCAAGGGCAACCTCGCCATTACCCAGACCATTCAGTTTGTCGGCGTGGCTTATATTCTGTACCTGGCCTACAAGCAGTGGACCAGCAGCGGTGTGTCGATCAACCAGGGCGGCGCCGTGGAAGGCTCGCGCAGCCTGTTCGGCAAGGGCTTGCTCACCGGCTTTTCCAACCCCAAGACCATCATCATGTTCAGCGCGGTGTTCCCGCAGTTTGCAGGTGCAGGCGAGCACAGCTCGGCGGCGGATATCGCCATCCTCGGGCTGACGTTTCTGACCCTGCAGTTTGCCAGTGGCTGCCTGTACTGCTATTTCGGCCAGCGTATCAAGCACGTGCTGGAAAACCCCAAGCGCCGGGTGCTGCTGCAACGGATCACGGCGGTGCTGCTATTGGGCGTTGCATTGATGTTGGCGCGCGGGTTTTCGCATTGAAGTATTAGCTGGTAAGCAGTAGTGGCGCTTTGACTTTACCCTGATAGACTCCAGGCAATCATTCAGGATTGCCGCCACCATGCCAGCCGTCGGAGGAAATGGACTTCCGCTCGCTTCGCGCCTGTTCAAATCGCGGCTCTTGGGGCTGACGCTCGGTTTTGTCTGCGTGGTCTTTGGCATGTACCCCTTGCACCCGTCGCTGTGGGTGTGGGCTTGGATGCTGATTAACGCCTTTGTCTGGCCGCACCTGGCTTACCAGTGGTCGCGCCGGGCGAGCAACTCACTGCGCAGCGAACGGCGTAATTTACTCTTCGATTCGTTCTGCGGCGGCTTCTGGGTCGGTGCCATGCACTTCAACCCGCTGCCCAGCGTGACCACGCTGTCGATGATGACCATGAACAACGTCGCCATCGGCGGGCCGCGTTTTATGCTCGCCGGCTGGGTGGCGCAGGGGCTGGGCATTGGCGCCGCGCTGCTGGTGTTCGCACCGGCGTTTATTGCGGTGACCAGCGAAGCGCAGTTGTATGCGTGCCTGCCGATCCTGATGCTGTATCCCCTGGCGCTGGGCTGGATCTGCTACCGCCAGGCCGTGACCCTGGCCCGCCACAAGCGCGAGTTATTCGCCTTGAGCCGCACCGACAGCCTGTCCGGGCTGCTCAATCACGGCGCCTGGAAGGACCATCTGGAAATCGAGTTTCAACGTTGCCGCCGTGAACAGGTGGGCGCGGCCATTGCGCTGATCGATATCGACCATTTCAAGACCATCAACGACACCTACGGGCACGTCACCGGCGACATCGTGCTGCGCCAACTCAGCAAGGTGTTGCGCCAGAACCTGCGCGCGTCCGACCTGGCCGGGCGCTATGGTGGCGACGAGTTCTGTGTGATTTTGCCGGGCATGCCGCTCAACCGCGCCACCGAGGTGATGGACGCTTTGCGTGACCGCTTCAGCGCACTGGCTTATGCACAAGACCCGACCCTGCGCGCCAGCTTGAGCATTGGCCTGGCGCCGTACCAGCCGGCACACACCGATTCCACCAGTTGGCTCAACGATGCCGACCAGGCGCTGTATGAAGCCAAGAGCGGCGGGCGCAACCGCGTCAGTGCGGTGCAAGGCAGTTGGTTACGCTCGGTTTAGTGGGGTAGGGTAGCGCAGCACCTCCCCACAACAACAAGGATCGGTCCATGCTCTTCACCTTCTCCCGTACCCTTCTGGCCGCCACCCTGGCTTTGTCCTTCGCTGTGCCGGCCTACAGCGCCGAACCCCACAAACAAATCCAGGCGGATGCCGAACAGTACAAGGCCGAGGCCCTGAAACTGCTCGAGCGCCTGGTGAATATCGACTCGGGTTCAGGCTACGAGCCGGGTTTGACCCAAGTGCGCGACATTGCCGTGGATGAGCTCAAGCAGCTCGGATTCAGCATTGAGCTGGTGCCCGACAAAGCGGCCAACAACAGCCATGTGATCGCCACCCTCAAGGGCACCGGCAAAGCCAAAATCCTGCTGATGGCGCACATGGACACCGTGTTCAAGGAAGGCTCGGCCGCCGAGCGCCCGTTTCATATCAAGGATGGCCGCGCCTACGGCCCTGGCGTGATGGATGACAAGGGCGGCATCGTCGCCGGTATCTACGCGCTCAAAGTCCTGAAAAACCAGGGCTTCAAGGACTATGCGCAAATCACCTTCCTGCTCGACGCCAGCGAAGAAACTGGCTCAGAAGCCGCCTCCGAGCTGATCCGCAAAACCGCCAAGGCCCACGACGTCACCTTGAACCTGGAACCCGGCCGCCCGGCCGACGGCCTGGTGGTATGGCGCAAAGGCAGCGCCACTGCGGTGGTCGAAGTCAAAGGCAAAGCCGCCCACGCCGGCGTCGCCCCCGAACTGGGTCGCAACGCTGCGATGGAAGCGGCGCACCAGATCCTGCAGTTGGGCAAACTCGGCGATGAAGAGAAGAAAACCACCATCAACTTCACCGTGATCAAGGCCGGCGACCGCACCAACGTCATCCCCGACCAAGCCACCGCCAAAGCCGACGTGCGCGCAGCGCTGCCTGAAGAGTTCGATCGAATCGAAAAAGACCTGGCGCGGGTGTCAGCCCATAAGTTGATCCCGGACACCGAAGTGAAGACCAGCCTGCTGCGCGGCCTGCCGCCGATGCCACAGACGCCGGAGTCAGACAAATTGGTCGCGATTGCCCAGGGGATCTATGGCGAATTGGGTCGTAAATTGACCATTGAAGGCAGCGGCGGGGCCGCAGACGCGAGCTTGTCGGCTGGGGTCGGGACACCGACGTTGGATGGGTTTGGGATTGTCGGTGGGAATATTCATACGCCGGAGGAATATGCCGAGGTGGAAAGCGTGGCGCCACGGGTTTATTTGTTGAGTCGGATGATTATGGAACTGTCGAAGCGGTAATAAGGCGGCTCACCTGGTTACTCTGGGTGAGCTGGCTTTGTGGCTGGCAAGCTAGGCTATTTTGTGGTGAGCGAGGTTTTCGTTGTAAGTGAGGTTTTTGTGGCGAGCGAGCTTGCTCGCGCTGGGCTGCGTAGAAGCCCCAAAACTGTTACCCCCGATACACCTGGAAAAATGCGCCGCCCTCATTGGGACCGCTTCGCGGTCCAGCGCGAGCAAGCTCGCTCGCCACAGGGGAGTTGGGAAGTGAGAAAGGTGGTGTGCCTACCATGTTGATGGGTCTTCCTGGCTGGCTTTGTGGAGGTCGCATTTTCCACATTCATTCGTGTAAGTGAGGTTTTTGTGGCGAGCGAGCTTGCTCGCGCTGGGCTGCGTAGAAGCCCCAAAACTGTTACCCCCGATACACCTGGAAAAATGCGCCGCCCTCATTGGGACCGCTTCGCGGTCCAGCGCGAGCAAGCTCGCTCGCCACAGGGGGAGTGGGGCAGTGAGAAAGGTGGTGTGCCTACCATGTTGACGGGTCTTCCTGGCTGGCTTTTTGGAGGTCGCATTTTCCACATTCATTCGTCGTAGGCTATTTTGTGGTGAGCGAGGTTTTCGTTGTAAGTGAGGTTTTTGTGGCGAGCGAGCTTGCTCGCGCTGGGCTGCGTAGCAGCCCCAAAACCGTTACCCCCGATACACCTGGAAAAATGCGCCGCCCTCATTGGGACCGCTTCGCGGTCCAGCGCGAGCAAGCTCGCTCGCCACAGGGGGAGTGGGGCAGTGAGAAAGGTGGTGTGCCTACCATGTTGATGGGTCTTCCTGGCTGGCTTTTTGGAGGTCGTCTTTCCATACCTCGTTGGCTAGTCGGTGAATGTCTGCGAAGAAACCGCGGGGGTTTACTATTTCTGTTTCGTCCCAGGCCATCGTTATGTACTCGTCATAATCACTCTCAAATTCTCTAGTGAAGTTAAAATCATGCGAATCTAGAGCTTCCTTGAGCGTCGATATCAGTACGAAGCGATGTCCGTAAGAAAGATACATGAGGTCTTTTAAAATGAACTCGATAATGATTGTTTCTCTATCTTTTTCATCGTTTGGATCATATTTCCATAGTGCTTCGCCGACGGTGTCTTCAAGGTCGTAAATCGATAGTGCTCCTAATATATGAGAGATGCTGGGAGTGTAGGGTATGTCCATGAAAGGAGACTTCAAAATTGGCTGCTTACTTAGGGAGTTCGATCAATGGTTGAGTTGGGTTGTTTTTTTAAAAATATGATTTCAGCTATCCATGTTTTCTATATGTTTTGGGTATTTGCTGTTAGGTTTGTAACCTCGACCTCTACAAGCAATTCAACTATAACCACAGGATTGCCCTGCTTGTCGAAACTTGTCGGTGATGGCAAATCGCAATCATGTGGCGAGCAGGCTTGCCCTGCGTTGGGCTGCGCAGCAGCCCCAAAACAGACGACATGGGTTTACGCTAGTAGCTCGTTTTTTCCCTATTGGGGCTGCTTCGCAGCCCAACGCAGGGCAAGCCTGCTCGCCACGGTGGTGGGGTGTTTCAGTGGTGTAGGTAGTGTTTTCACCATGTTGATGGGGCTTCCTGGCTGGCTTTTTTGGCGTTACTTATTTTCTTGAAGTTCAGTTTGATATCGAGTAAGACATTTAAGCAGTGTCGTCATAAACTTTCTTTTGTCGGCGATTTCGTCGTCGAAATAGGTGTCAAAGAGATAAAATACAGATTCAAAATTTTCAGATGTATCGAGGAAGTGGTTTAGCGTGTCGATATACCACTGGCGCTCCTCGGGTTTGTATGACAGATACTCAGGTTTGGTTAGCCCGTCAAATAACTCGGATAGTTCTTTTTCATCGTTTATATTTTTTGAAACGATGAAGGTTTCTCTTTCTGGGTCGTCGTAATTTTCAATACAGTAAGTGAAGAGCAGACTTCTTAGTATTGACGGTTTTGGTGGTCGTTTCATGTTATAACTCCTTGAGCGCGGTAATTGGATTTCCATTTTTATCTAGAATTACTCTGGCTTTGTTTGTGTCCCATATTGGAGATTTTATTTTTTATAGCCTTCTCCAAGTATCCTGCCCATTTCCATAGGTTCTCGGGGGGGCTCTAGATTGATTCGTCGAAAGACAAGTCGTGCGCTTGTTGTGGCGAGCAGTGAAATGGGTGGTGTTTTTACCATGTTGATGGGGCCTCCAGTCTGGCTTTTTGGAGGTCGTCTTTCCATACCTCGTTGGCTAGTCGGTGAATGTCTGCGAAGAAGCCGCGAGGGTTTACTATTTCAGTTTCGTCCCAGGCCATCGTTGAATATTCATCTGGGTCATCTTCAAAATAAGAATGGAAGTCAAAATTTTCTGTGGTTAAAGCGACTGATAAGTTCTCCATTAATTTGTATCGGTGACGATAGGAAAGCTTGTTGTATGGATCCAGGCAATATTTGAGAATTAAATTTTCTCTATCTTTTTCGTTGTTTGGGTCATAGACGTGTAGCTCTGCTCCCTTGGTATCTTCTCTATCGTAAATGTCAAAGACTCCCACGAAATAATATAAGCTCGCGTCGAAAATTATCTGGTTGGAAGATGGGTGGAATAAAATTTTTCATTCCTTTATTGGAAATAGGGCAAAGGATGTACCGTCTTCTCGGAATTTCATCTCGGCACCATTCATCGAATGATTGAATCTAGGGTGTGCTGATCCTTCGTGTTCGGCCTGTAGCCTCGCCCCGGTGGCCCCTTTCATGTGGCTAGCAGGCTTGCCCCAGTGATGGGTACGTTTCAGTGAGGTATGTGGTGTTTTCACCATGTTGATGGGTCTTCCAGGCTGGCTTTTTGGAGGTCGTCTTTCCAAGTAATATGAGCGAGCTGGTAGATCTCATTTAGAAAGTCCTTGGGGTTCTCAAGCTCATACCATTCGGCCCTTGGCCATGAGGCTGCTTCGTCTTCGTTGATTTCGAATAAGCTCTGGAAGTCATAGGTTTTGTCGTTCAGACATTCTTTTAGGTATTGAATTAACGCGTATTTATGCCTGTAGGAAAGATAGTCCAAGCTCAGGGCGTAGGTTTTTATGAGCTTTTCTCTGTCTCCTTTTTCATTTGGATTGTATTTCTCAAGCTCTTCACCAAGCTCTTGCTCTCGGTCATAGACATCAAACACGCCTATAAACCATTTGAGGCTCGGATTGAATGGCTCATTTAAGAACGGGTCTTTCAACATTACTTTTTCTCGGCAGGAAATGCGGTGAATGGCCTGGTGTTATCTTTTTTGTCGAATTTCACCTCGAACCAATTTAGGTTTTCATTTAGGTGTGGATTTGCTGAGTCTGCTTTGTTAGGTCGATAACCCCGCCCTGCGCCAGGTAATTCCAGTTTGAGTATTGGGTTTTGATTGTGGTCTTTTCCATTGAACGGTTCCAGTCCAAGCGATTCGCGTGTCAAGGCCTTGTTCAAGGCGCTCAGCTGCATTCGCCAATTATGAAACTGGGAGCTTAGATTTCCCTTCGCGCCAGGTTTATGCAATCCCGTGCCTGGGTCTGTTCCATCAATTGCTCTCTGCTTCAGAGCCGGATCGCTGATCTCGGGACCATGTTTGGCGACAGTATGCATGCCATATCTATCTTCTAATGCGAGTACGCGCCGTTTGGCGTTTGACTCTGCCAGTTCATATATTCGTGCCTGCCGCTGTTCCCGTGCCGGTTCTGGTACTCCGGGTTGCCGCTCATCGACCTTTGCCTGTCGGGACGGGTTTTTAAAGCCTGTGCCTGTTTTACAACCAGCTTCGCCCGGACAAGAGTTCAGGCCCAGCGGATCGACCCACCCTGTTGGATTGGGCACGTACCGGTACGCATTAATCCCACCCGCCAGCTTCACCGGGTCCGGCGTCAGGTAACGACCAATATCCGGATTGTAGTAGCGATGGCGGTTGTAGTGCAGCCGGCTTTCCGCATCAAAATATTGGCCCTGAAAACGCAGCGGGTTGTCGATTTTTCTTACGTCGAGGCGGGCTATTTCGCCGTAGGCGCGGTAATGCGCGGACCAGACGATTTCGCCCTCGGGGTTTGTCAGTTCCTGCGGCGTGCCGAGGTGGTCGAGTTGGTAGTGGAAGGGGTTGGTGTCTTCTGGGCCAAAGCCTTCCAGCAGTACCAACGGGCGAAAACTGTCTGGTTCGTAGAGGTAGCTGCGATGCCGATCCGCGTGGTGTTCTGCAACCAGCTTGTCGCCTTGCCAGAAAAACTCCGTGGTTTTTCCGTCCACCGTTTTGCTGATCCGCCGTCCAAACGGGTCATAGCGATAGCTGGCGGTTTGCCCGTTTGGTTGGGTAATACCAATCAACCGATGCTGGCAGTCGTAGCGGTATTCCGTAACGAGCTGATGGCCCTTGCCACGCCGCTGTCGGATCAGACTGCCGAAGGCGTCATAGTCGTAATGATGATCGCCCTGGATCATCAACCGATTCCCCGCCACGATGTCCGGGCCGGGGCGGTCTTGCATGAGCAGGTTGCCGACCGGGTCGTGGCCGAAGCGTTCCTGTAGGTCTTGGGAATGGTCGGCGCGGGTCAGGCGGGCGAGGGGGTCGTAGTGGTAGTGGTGTTCGCCTTTGCGGGTGTCGAGCAGGCGGGTGAGGTTGCCGCTTTTGTCGTAGTCGTATTGGCGTTGGTAGAGCGTGTGTTGCTGTTGGCTGACGGCGTGGGCGTGCAGGCGGTTCTGGTCGTCGTAGTGGTAGTGGCTGAGGAGCTGGCCCTGCTGGCGTTGGTGTTCGCGGCCGGTTTTGAACAGGTGGGAGGTGAGGGTTTCGCCATTCAGTTCGACGGTGGAAAGGTGGCCGCCTTTGTCGTGGTTGAAGGTAACGCGGTTGTTGTCCGGCAGGCGCAGGTGGTGCAGTTGGCCGCAGGCATCGTAGCCATAGCGCAAAGTGCCCCAGCCCTGGTGTTCGGCGGTGAGGCGGTTTTGTGGATCGTATTCGTAGGCCAGCGCCCAGTGGCCGTCGTCGACGCTGAGGAGATTGCCTTGGCGGTCGTAGGCATAGTCGACAACATTGCCGTCTGGCAGGGTTTTTCTTACGAGGCGACCGGCGTGGTCTCGCTCGTAGCGGGTAACGAGCTGACTGCCGTCGTCGCCGTGCTCGGTTTTTTCCGCCAGGTTGCCGTTGAGGTCATACACATAGGCCGTGCGCTGGCCGTCAAAACCGATTTCCTGCTGGATCAGGCCGTTGGGGTGGTAATCGAGCCGGTAGGTTTCGCCTGCCTCGTTCTCGATCGAGGTCAGCAGCAGGCGCGCATTGTCGTAGCGGTACTTAACGTGGCTGCCATCGGCGTTGATTCGGCGGCTGATCAGGTGCAGGCCGTCGGCGTATTCGTAGCGGGTGACGTGGCCGAGTTCGTCGTGTTCGGCGGTGATTTTTCCGTAGGCGTTGTAGCTGTATTCGCGTGTTGCACCGCCGGGTTGGGTCAGTTTTCGCAGGCGTCCGGCAGCGTCCCATTGGTACTGCGTGAGCTCGCCGTGCTCATCTTCCCGCGTGATCTGTCGCCCAAGATCGTCATAACGATAACGCTTGATACCCCCATTGGGCAGCAGCTCCTCAAGCAACTGCCCACGCTCATTCCAGACCAGCCGATGGCAACTGTTATCGGGAAACCAAACCCCCGTCAGCTGCCCATATTTGTTGTAGCTGTAGTCCGTGACATTGCCATCAGGATCGGTCTTACGAATGACGTCGCCCTGATCGTTACGCTCATACTTCCAGACGGCGAGCCCACGCCTTACGACCCGCACGAAACCGTTGTCATGCTCGTAGGACGTCGGCTCATCGTCCCCCGGAAACAGCGCCACCAAGCGTCCGGCGTCGTCGTACTGATACGCCGTCACCGCCCCAAGCGGGTCCTGCTCGACCGTCAGCCGGCCTTTGTCGTCATAGGATTTGAAGTGTTCAGCGCCGTCCGGATCAATGCGCTGCACCAAGCGTGCGCGGTCATCGTGGACATACACTTCCCGGCTGCCATCAGCGTTATGCACCGTGACACGGCCGTCATCGCCCCAGGTATACCGCGTATCCATCTGCGAAAAGCTGGCCCAGTGCCGAACACACCGAGCCGCCTTGCCAGCCCGTTCCCACTCCCAAAAGAAACTCGCGCCACCGGCCAGCCCGCGCTCAAGAATGACGTGCTGCTCGTCGTAGCGGTAAACCTCGCTTTCGCCTACAGCATTGGTCGCAGAAACCAGTCGGCCAAGGTCGTCATAGGCGTAGGAAACAACGCTTTGCTCGGTCACCCATTCGAAGGGCTCATGCCCTTTGGCCCGATGAACCTGATAGTCCACCGCCACAATGCGGCCCAATTCATACCGCAACAGCAGCGAGCGACCTACGCCATTGTCCAGCCGTTCAACCCGCCCCAAACGATCACGAAAAATCCGCAGCCGGTTGTCATACGCATCGCTGATGGCGGTCAGCACACCGTCGCGAAAGTGATAAAACCGCGACGCCTGAGCCAGCACCAACTCATCGGGCAATTCACCCAAATAAATCGCCGCTTCAGCCAAGCTATTGGTAATCGCTGGTCGAGCAGCAGAGGGCAGCACAAATTCAGTGCGGCGATTCTCATGATCGGTCCACACCACCGACTCACCGGAAACGCAAAGCCTGTGCGCCAGCGAATGGCTCCAGCCAAACCCCAGCCCGCCATCCACTTCCACCGCACTGGTGCGATACAGCCGCGTCCACTCAAACGGCAAAATCCCGTCCAGCGTGCCATCGGTGAGGGTCAGCAATTCCTCGCCGGTGACCATCGACACCGGGCAACCATTGGTAACGGTTTTGTCCGCAGGGGCCGCCGCATCGCCATTCAGGTTTTGGCCCGAAGCCGGCACATCATCCACAGGTTCCTGGCGTACCAACGTCGTCTGCTGCGTCTTGCCGCGCACCGCCGGCACCGGGTTGGCAACCAACTGATCCCCAGCCTTCAACGGCGCAACCGGCACGGTCTTGATCGGCGTCGCGGCACTGCCCAGCAAGATCGGCTTGGCCGCCTCGACATGCTCACCCAAGCGAGATTTACCGAATTGCCCGGCCAGTCGCTCCAGCCACTCACGCGCACGCCGAGACTTGATGCCGCCCAGCACCTGGGCGCTCATGCGTATCGCAATCCCCATGCCGCCCGTGGCCAGGGCCAGCACCAGGTTGATCAGCACGTCGGCGCCGATTTCCCCCAGCAACTCGTTCATGTAAGCAGGCGGCAACAACCGCATCCAACTGACCATGGCCGACAGGTAGATAAACAGCAGCGGCTCATCGCTGAGCACCAACAGGCCTTTTGCAAGCGCCTCGGCGCTGACATTCAGCAGCTGTTCAAACTCGGCCTGGGACAGATAACTCAGCAGCTTTTCAGCGTTGTCCAGCGGGTGCGCAAGCCACTCAAACAGCTGCTTGAGACTGTCCCAGAGTGAGTACAGCGCCTGGCCAAACCCTTTGGCGTAAGCCTGGTCCAGCATGAGATAGCGCTTGAGGACATTGGCCTCGGAGTAGTCCTGCCACAACGCTGCAAACGTGCCGTTCCACTCGCTGCGCAGCCAGCCTTCCAGCGGTTCGATGACCGATTGATAGGAGGCATACAGCGCTTTGAAGTGTTCGCTGGAAACGTTGGGGTAAAAATTGACCCGGTACTGCTGGTTGCGATCACACTCGGTGATTTCGAGAATGCCGCTGGGGCCGATGGTCTTGTGGATCGGCTCGCCCAATGGGCCGCCGTTGGGATCGACGCGTTGCAGCACCACCGGCGTATTGCCGATGGGCACAAAGCGCGCGCTTTGGAACATGTGCACCAGGGTCAACGTACCGTTGGCCTGGCAGGTGGCGACGGTGGTGCTGGGAATGATCGAACGGTCGATCGGCGCCACCAGCGCCACTTCGTCACCGACCTTGAACACCTGTTCGACGTCCAGCGCTGAAAAGCTGAAAAAGCTTTCTGCCCAGGCATCGTAGGTATTGAGGCAGCGTCTGAAATCGCCGAGAACGGACTCGACATCCCGCGTCTTCGAATCCATGGCCGCCAGCACCAGCAGGCCAATGGTCTGGCCGGTGGCGGCGATCAAAAGAAAACCCCGCAAGCCGAAGCGCTAACCCAAAAAACCATCTGCAATCCCTCGCACTGTGTGATCAGGCGAAGGACTTTGCAGAGGTTTTCAGGACAACTCTGTAGAGTTTATCCGGCGTTTACGTGGGAAGTTTCAACGACCTTCGTGCGCTCCCGGCCAATCACCAGGCTGCACAGCGCCGGTAGGAACAGCAGCGTCAACACGGTGCCTACCAGCACCCCGCCAATCAGCACGTAGGCCAGGGACGACCAGAACACCGACAGCGTCAACGGAATAAACGCCAGCGCCGCCGCCAATGCGGTCAGGATCACCGGCCGCGCCCGGCGCACGGTGGCCTCGATAATCGCCTCGCGCACCGCCATGCCATGGTCCTGGTTCTGGCGAATCTGGTCGGTAAAGATCAGCGTGTTGCGCATCAAAATACCGCCAATCCCGATCAGGCCCAGAATCGCGTTAAAGCCGAACGGCTGGTTGAACAGCAGCAAGGTCGGCACCGCGCCAATCAAACCCAGCGGCGCCGTGGCGAAGACCATGAACATCACGCCGAACGAGCGCACCTGGAACATGATCACCGTGAGGGTCAGCAAAATCATGATCGGGAACAGCGCCGCCAGCGCCACGTTGGCCTTGGCGCTTTCTTCCACCGGGCCGCCGATCTCGATCTGGTAACCGGCGGGCAGCTTGGCGATCAGGGGTTGCAGGTCTTTGTACACGGCCATTTCCACGTCGGGCGGTTGCACGCCGTCGATGATGTCGGCGCGCACTTCCACGGTGCTTGCACGGTTGCGCCGCTTGAGGATCGGCTCTTCCATCACCGCCTGGAAGTGCCCGACCTGGGCCAGCGGCACCGAGGTGCCGGCACTGTTGGTGAGGGTCATGTTGTTGAGGTTGCCGAGGTTTTCGCGCTGGTGGCCCTGGGCGCGCGCGACCACCGACACGGTGCGGTTGCCTTCGCGCACTTCGGTGATCGGGTTGCCGCTGAGCAGGGCGTTGAGCTGGGATTTGACCTCGTTGGGCGTGAAGCCCAGCAGGCGCAGGCGGTCCTGGTCCAGCACCAGCCGATAGCCGCTGGTGCGCTCGCCCCAGTCGAGGAACGCGTCCTTGGTCAGCGTGTTGGCCGCCACGACGCGGCGCACGTCTTCGGACACCCCGCGCAGCACATCCAGGTTCGGCCCGGACACACGAAACACCACCGGGAACGGCACCGGCGGGCCAAACAGCAATTGCGTGACGCGCACCCGCGCTGCCGGGAATTCACCGGCGGCAATGCGTTCACGCATGCGCAGTTTCAGCGCGTCACGGGCATGGGAGTCCGGTGTTTGCACAATCAGTTTGGCAAACGCCGGGTCGGGCAGTTCGGGGTTCAGCGACAGGAAAAAGCGTGGCGCACCGCCGCCCACATAGGTGTCGACCAGGCTGGTTTGCGGCTCTTGCAGCAACGCTTTTTCCAGCTGCGCCGCCACCGCTTCGGTGCTTTTGAAGGCGCTGCCGGGCGGCATGTACACCTCAAGAATCAGCTCGGAACGGTCGGAGTTGGGGAAAAACTGCTTCTTCACCACGCCCATGCCCAGCACGCACAGCACAAAAGCACCGACCACCAGGCCAGTGACCAGCCAGCGTTGGCGCACGCAGGTTTCAACCAGGCTGCGCAGTTTCTGGTAATAACGGCCGGCGTAAATCGCGTCATGCCCGCCTGGCACCGGTTTGATCTGCGGCAGCAACTTCACGCCCAGGTACGGCGTGAACACCACGGCCACCAGCCAGGACGAGATCAGCGCAAAACCGACGATCCAGAAGATATTGCCGGCATATTCGCCGGCGCCGGAGCGCGCAAAACCCACCGGCAGAAAGCCGATGATGGTCACCAAGGTGCCGGTGAGCATCGGCGCCGCAGTGGAGCTCCAGGCAAACGTGGCGGCGTGAATCCGGTCAAACCCTTCTTCGAGTTTTACCACCATCATCTCGATGGCGATGATCGCGTCGTCCACCAGCAAACCCAGGGAAATAATCAGCGCGCCCAAGGTAATGCGGTCAAATTCACGCCCGGTGAGCAGCATGATCACAAACACTACGGATAAGGTCAGCGGCACCGCGGCAGCCACCACCAGCCCCACGCGAAAGCCCAGGGCCAACAGGCTGATCACCATCACCACGGCCAGGGCAACAAAGAACTTGAGCATGAATTCATTCACCGCCAGGCTGATGTTTTTCGCCTGGTCGGAGACCTTGGCGAAGTTCACCCCCAGCGGCAGGTCCGCCTGGATTCTGGCTTCCTGGGCCTTGAGGCTTTTGTCCAGTTCCAGGCCGTTCCAGTGTTTCTCCATGATCACGCCCAGCATCAGCGCCGGGTCGCCCTGATGGCGGATGCGGTAGCTGGGCGGGTCTTCATAACCACGGCTCACGGTCGCCACATCGGCAATGCGCAGCACGCGGCCGTTGACTTCCAGCGGTACGTTTTCGATCAGCGCCAGGCTGTCGAAGGCGCCGTCGATGCGGATATAGGCACGCGCGCCGGCGGTTTCGACAAAACCCGACGGCGCCACCGCGTTTTGCGCGGCGAGGGCGGCGAAGATCTGGTCGGGCTTGATGCCCAACGTGGCCAGCCGCTCATAAGAGAACTCGACAAAGATCCGCTGCGCCTGCTCGCCGAGGATATTGACCTTCTTCACGCCCGGCAGGTTGAGCAAGCCCTGGCGCAAGTCTTCGGCCATCTGCACTTGCTGGCGATGGGGCAGGTGTTCGGCTTCCAGCGCATACAGGGCGAAATACACGTCGGAATATTCATCGTTGAAGAACGGCCCGATCACGCCTTTGGGCAGTTTCGCCGCTTCGTCGCTGAGCTTTTTGCGGGTCTGGTAGAACAGGCCCTGGATCTCGCTGGGGCGCGTGGACTCCTTGTAGGTCATGCGCATCGACACGAAACCCGGCTGGGCGATAGTCTCGACGCGGTCGTAGTAGTCCAGTTCCTGCAGGCGTTTTTCCAGGCGGTCGGCGACCTGTTCCTGCATCTCCTGGGCGGTGGCGCCGGGCCAGGCGGCGGTGATGGTCATGACCTTGACGGTAAACG
Organism: Pseudomonas sp. W3I7; assembly: GCF_030816095.1. Classification (NCBI taxonomy): domain Bacteria; kingdom Pseudomonadati; phylum Pseudomonadota; class Gammaproteobacteria; order Pseudomonadales; family Pseudomonadaceae; genus Pseudomonas; species Pseudomonas sp. W3I7. The sequence continues at coordinate 3,711,962 of NZ_JAUSXP010000001.1, read as the reverse complement.
ACGGGTCTTCGGCGCGCCCCAGCTTGCCGAACGAGAAGATTCCGGCGGCGAGGATCGCAATGATCAGAAACAGCGTGACGGCGCGGTGCTTGACCGCCAGTTCGGAGAGGTTGATGCCGCGCATGCTCAGTGGTCCTGTTTACGGTTGAGGGCCAGTGTCTGGGCCGGCAGCAGGCGTACCGTGTCGCCGCTGTGCAGCAAGTGCGCGCCAAGGGCGACGACGATCTGGCCGGGCGTTACGCCACTCTCCAGCAGCGCGTCTTCCTGGCCGAGGCTGGCCACGTTGACGGGGGCGAAGCTGACCTTGTCGTCCGCGCCGATCACCCACACGCCGGTGCCTTGCCCCGCATCCTGCAACGCGCCGATGGGCACGCGGGTTTGCTGGGCCTGGCCGTTGCCTTGCAGGCGCACGGTGATGGTGGAGCCGAGGGCAAAACGGTCGACGGCGCCATGCAGCACGTAGCGTGCGCGGTAGGTGCGGGTGGTGGGGTCGGCGCTGGCCGACAGCTCGCGCAGCGTGGCTGTCACGGCCTGGTCCTGTGCGCCGAACGGGAAGGCCAGGGCTTTTTGCGCGGCTTGGTCACGCTGGTTTTCCGGCAGGTTGACGATGGCTTCGCGGGCGCCGTCATGGGCCAGGCGCGCCACGATCTGGCCTTCGGCGACCACTTGGCCGCGATCCACGCGCACATCGGTGATGATGCCGTCGCCGTCGGCCTTGAGCACCGAGTAGGTGCGGCGGTTTTCGATCTGGCTGGCATCCGATTGCGCCGCGGCCAGTTCGGCTTCGGCCACGCGCAGGTTGGTCGCCGACTGGTCGAAGATCTGCCGCGACACAGCGCCGGTACTGGCCAGGCGCTGGTAGCGGTTTTCGTCATCACGGCGCTGGCGCAATTGCGCTTGGGCCGCGTTGACGCGGTTTTTGGCCGAACGCAGGGCCAGTTCGAAGTCGCCGATGTCCAGCACCAATAAGGTGTCACCACGGGCGACGTGCTGGCCGGGGTCGACCTTGCGTTCGATGACTTTACCGCTGACCCGGAAGCCCAAATCGCTTTCGGTGCGCGCCGCGACCACACCGGTGTAGGCGCTTTGCTGGGTGCCGGCGGCTTCTACCTTGGCGGCCAGAACGGGACCCGGCAGGGGCACTTCGGCGGCGGTGTCGGCCTTGCTGTTGCAGCCGCTGAGGATAATCAACAGGCCCAGGGGCGTGAGAAGACGCAGGGGAAGAGGGTGCATGACGGGCTCCAGGGGTGGCCAATGGGTAAAAAATTATGGACATAATTTTTTGCTCATATTATGGTCGAAATATAAATTAATCCAGCCCCCGGATATTCCTTATGTCGAACGCCCCGGCCCCGTCGCGAAGCCTGTTGTTTTTACTGGTGGCGCTCACCGCACTCGGTGAAGTCTCGACCCAATTGCTGATCCCCGGCCTCGGCGCTATCGAGCAGGCACTGGCGGCGCCAGCGGGTTCGGCGTTGCTGGCGTTGTCGGCATTTGTCGCCGCCTTTGGCCTTGGGCAGTTGCTGTTCGGGCCACTGTCGGACCGCATCGGCCGCCGCCCCGTGCTGCTCGGCGGGTTGGCGCTGTATGTGCTGGCGACCCTGTCGATGCTGCTGGTCAGCGACATTCAACAGTTCATTGCCGCCCGCGTGCTGCAAGGCCTGGGCGCCTGCGCCGCGTTGGTGCTGGCGCGCACAGTGGTGCGCGATGTGTGGAAGGTTGAAGCGGGGCCGGCCCTGGCGTTGACCATGATTGGCATGCTCTACGCCATCGTGGTGGCGCCGATGATCGGTGGCCTGCTGATCAAACTGCTGGGCTGGCAAGCGCCGATCGTGCTGGCGCTGGTGATCGGCAGCGTGGTGCTGGTGTTGGCGCTGCTGTTTTTTCGCGAGAGCAATCACTTTCTCGACCCCAAGGCCGGGCATTGGCGCACGCTCGGCGGGCAATACCTGGATTTGCTCAAGGGCCGTCAGTATCGGGCGTACGCGGCGGCGTTGGCCTGCACCTACGGCGCGATGTTCGCGGTGATTGCGGGTTCATCGGCGGTGTTTATCAACTTGCTGGGGTTCAGCAGCCTGGAGTACGGGCTTAATTTTGGCCTGATCGTGTCGATGCTGATCGTGGGTTCTACCTACACCCGGCGCAATATCCTGCGTCTGGGGCCGCAACGCATTGTGTCAATGGGCGTGACGCTGGTGGCCATCGGCGGGATTCTGGCGGTGGTGATTTACGAGCTGTTCGGCCTGTCGGCGCTGGGCCTGGATATTCCGGTGGCATTGGTCACCCTCGGCGGCGGCCTGGTGTTGCCGGGCTCGGTGACGGGCGGGGTGATGCCCAACGCCCATCGTGCGGGGTTGGCGGCGGGGTTGATGGGCTTTTCGCAGATGTTTGGCGCAACGTGCAGTGGGCTGTTGCTGAGCCATTTGCGTGATGGCAGCGCCACGCCGATGATCATGATCCAGGCGAGCTTTGCGGTGTCGGCGTTTGTGGCGTTCTACCTGTTGCGCCAGCGCCAAGCGGTGCTCGCAGCGGCGTAGCCTTGCTTTTATGTGGGAGCGGGCTTGTCGGGTCGCCGCATCGCTGCGATAGCATCACCGCGTTTTTACTGAAAGACCGAGGTGTCTGCATCGCAGGCAAGCCAGCTCCCACAGTTGAACCGTGGTTGAATCAGGCCATGTCGTTCTCCAGATAGAACGCTACGTGCTGTTTTTGCCGTCTAGCGCTGTAAAGGTAGCGGATTTAAGCTGTGTTCATGCACTGCTTTCACGCCTTTGGAGACACACCATGAAAAATATCATCGGTATCTACACCAGCCCTCGCGGCCATTGGGTAGGCGACGGCTTTCCGGTTCGCACGCTGTTTTCCTACGACACCATGGGCAAACACATCAGCCCGTTCCTGTTGCTGGACCACGCCGGGCCGGCTGATTTCACCCCGACTCAAACCCGTCGCGGCGTCGGCCAGCACCCGCATCGCGGCTTCGAGACCGTGACCATCGTCTACAAGGGCGAAGTCGAGCACCGCGATTCCACCGGCGCTGGCGGCACCATCGGCCCTGGCGATGTGCAATGGATGACCGCGGCCAAAGGCATCCTGCATGAGGAGTTCCACTCCGAGGCGTTTGCCCAAAAGGGCGGCGCGCTGGAAATGGTGCAGTTGTGGGTCAACCTGCCCGCCAAGGACAAAATGACCGATGCCGGCTACCAGACCATTCTCGACGGCGATATCCCGGCGCTGCCCCTGGCCGATAACGCCGGCAGCCTGCGCCTGATTGCCGGCGAGTTTGCCGGTACAAAAGGCCCGGCCCGCACCTTCACGCCGATCGACGTGTGGGATGTGCGCCTCAATGCCGGCAAGTCGGTGACCCTCGACCTGCACGCCGGGCGCAATACCGCGCTGGTGGTGCTCAAAGGCACGGTGCAGGTCAATGGCCAGGAACTGGTGCGCGAAGGGCAACTGGCGTTGTTCGAACGCGACGGCGATCAACTCGCGCTCGAGTCCAACAACGACGCGATGTTTCTGTTGCTCAGCGGTGAACCCATCGACGAGCCCATCGTCGGCCACGGGCCGTTCGTGATGAACACCGAGCAAGAGATTCACCAGGCCTTTGCCGACTTCCAGTCCGGCCAGTTCGGCCAGATGCACGCCTGATTCACCCCGGACTATCGCAACCTGTTCACCAGCGATAACGCGTTGACTGGCGGCAAGTAAGCCCAAGACCCAAGCGTTGCCACATACCCCCTGTGTGGAGCGGGCTCTGTGTGGGAGCCCGCTCCCACACAAAACCAGCTCCCACCTTAAGCCCACACACATTTTGTGCTGCGCTATACCCGCTAACTTCAATTCATGCGATCTTCTCGCCACACACCCTGGAGTCGCCTGGATGCCCTCATTTATCGCTGATCACCCGATGCTGTGCGCCGTGGCGCTGATCTTTATCGACATCGCCGTGTGGCGGCTTATTTCCGCCGACCTGGCCAACTGGAAACTGGCCGCGCGCCTGGCGATCTTTGCGGTGTTCAGCGCCGTGCTGTTCAACGACGGCATGAACCCCATGCAACTCGCGCCCTATGGCGACAACACCGCGCTGCACCTGGCGGCCACGGCGTTGCAGATCGGCTGGTGGCTGTTTGCCGCGCGGACCCTCACGGTCTTGCTCGGCACGGTCATGATGAATCGCGTCGGGCACGGCGGGCGCTTGCTGCAAGACCTGCTGGGCGCGGTGATCTTTTTGATCGCGATCATCGCCGCCATGGCCTATGTGCTCGACCTGCCGGTCAAGGGCGTGCTCGCCACCTCCGGCGCGGTGGCGATCATCGTCGGCCTGGCGTTGCAAAGCACCTTGAGCGACGTGTTTTCCGGAATCGTGCTCAACACCACCAAGCCGTATCAGGTGGATGACTGGATCTCCATCGACGGCACCGAGGGGCGCGTCACCGACATCGACTGGCGCGCCACGCGCCTGCAAACCTCCCAGGGCAGCATGGCGGTGATCCCCAACTCCCTGGCGGCCAAGGCCAAGATCATCAACTTCTCACGCCCGGCGGACATGTTCGGCCTGGCGGTCAGCCTGCAAGTCAGCCCGCATGCGCGCCCGCAAACCGTGATCGAAGCGCTGGAGCGTGCGATGCAAGGTTGCCGGCCTTTGCTGGCCAAACCCGCGCCCAGCGTGGCGTTCAAGACCTCCGCCAGTGGCGGCGTGGAATACGAGATCAGCGGGTTCGTGCCGGCCATGGGCCAAAAGCGTGAAGTGCGTAACCAGCTTTACGACCTGGCGTTCCGTCACCTGCAAGCGGCGGGTGTGGGTGTGCTGTCGGCCACCGAAAGCAGCGCGCCACCGCTGATGTCGCCTGCACGGGCGCTGCTGGAGCGTTCGTCGATTTTTTCCACGTTGCGCCAGGAAGAAAAAGACACCTTCAGCCAGAACATGACCCTGCACACCTACCGCGCCGGCGAGATGATCCTGCCGGCCGGGGAGGTCAGCGACCATTTGTTTATCGTCGAGTCCGGCGTGGTTTCGGTGATGTTGATCAAGGGCGGCCACACGTTCGAAGCCGGGCGCATGGGGCCGGGCGAAGTGATTGGCGAGTCGGGGATTTTGTCCGAGCAAGCGGCGTTGGCGGACTTTACCGCCAAGACCTTCTGCACGCTGTATCGCATCGAAAATGAATACCTCAAACCTTGCCTGGACGCGCGCCACGACATCAGCGAGGCGATGAAAGCGCTGCTGGATTTCCGCCTGCACGCCGCGCAAGTCCTGACCCAGGATGCGCCGGTGGTGCCGGTCAAGAAAGGCTTTTTGCAATGGCTGCGTAATCGCGGGTTGTAAGCCCATAGCGCCATATCTTCTGGATGTAACGCGATCTAAATGTGGGAGCGGGCTTGCTCGCGAATACGGTGGGTCAGCCACCTTTGCATCGACTGACACTACGCTTTCGCGAGCAAGCCCGCTCCCACATTCAGACTGAGTTGTTTCAGTTGGAGAGTGCGCACCGGGTTCGGCGCGCACTGCTGGTTGCTCAATGGCTCAAATACACCGGACTATCGGTGGACAGCGAGGCTTTTACCGCGTGGGTCATGTCGGTGATCAGCGCTTCTTCGCGGTCTTCACTCAATGCCTTCAAGGTAATGGCCACCACTTCCTGCGGCGTGCTTTTCGGCGCCTGCACATCCGCCACCATGTCGGTGTCGATATAGGCCGGGTGTACGCCGATCACCAAGGTGTTCTGCTCGCGCAATTCACCGCGCAGGCCATTGGTAAGGCCCCACTGCGCCGACTTGGAGGTGCTGTAGCCGCCGGAGCCGGGCGGGCTCAGCCAGCTCAGTACCGAGAGGATATTGATCAACGCGCCGCCACCGTGCTGGGCCAGGATCGGCGCAAACGCGCGGCTCAGGCGCAAGGTGCCGAAGGTGTTCACCTCAAAGTGCTGCTGCAGGTTTTCGATACTGTCTTCGGCCAGCAACGAACCGTACTTGAGCCAGCCTGCGTTGTTGATCAACACACTCACATCGCCGCACTGCTCGGCGGCGCGCTGCACGCTGGCCGGGTCGGTAATGTCCAGGGCAATCGGCGTGCTGCCGGGGATATCCACACTGGCCGGGTCACGTGCACCGGCATACACCTTGGCCGCACCGGCTGCCAGCAGCGCGGTGACAAACGCTTTGCCCAGGCCACGATTGGCACCGGTAACCAACACCACTTTTCCACGAATATCCATGATGCACTCCAGGCAACGAATTAGGTTTAATAATGAAACCGTTTTTATCTTGAGCCTGTTGGTCCTATAATGCAACCTAATGTTTCAGCATGCCCGGAGGTCCGACGATGAAACGCAAATGCCTGGAAGGCGACTGTTGCCCGGTCGCCCGCGCGCTCGACGTGGTGGGGGATTGGTGGACGCTGTTGATCATCCGCGACGCCTACGCCGGGGTGACGCGCTTCGGTGACTTCCAAAAACACCTGGGCGTGGCGAAAAACATCCTCGCCACGCGCCTCAAGGACATGGTCGAACAAGGCTTGCTGCAAACCAGCGAAGTGGGTGCGCGCAGCGAATATCAACTCACCGACAAAGGCCGCGCACTGATGCCGGTGCTGGTAACCCTGGCGCAATGGGGCGAAACCTTCACGCAGCCGGCCGATGGCGCCACCCACTTGCTGGATGCGCGCTTGCTCAAGCCGCTGCGCAAGGTTGAGATCGTTTCCGAGGATGGCCGGGTGCTGGGCCTGGAAGACATCATCACGCAGATGCCAGCGGCATAACGACTGGGCTATTGTGGCGAGCAGGCTTGCCCTGCGCTGGGTGGCGAAGCCACCCCAATCCAGGCGGCGCGGTGAGTCAGGCAGAAAGAGCTGGGGCTGCTTCGCAGCCTAACGCAGGGCAAGCCTGCTCGCCACAAAGGGTGCATGGCGACCTGAAACGCTCTCGGGCAAAGTCTCCAATACATCAGGGGCATTTTCTTCAATACCACCGCCGTTAAGCCCTTTACCGTGAAGCCATCGTCACTCGGCATCACCAAAAGGAACTGCAATGAGCTTGATCATCTCCATGGCCGCCTTCGCTTTGGCCACGTCCATCACCCCCGGCCCGGTCAATGTGGTGGCGCTCAGTTCGGGCGCACGCTTTGGCTTTGCCGCCAGCCAGAAACACGTGTTCGGCGCCGCCGTGGGCTTTACCTTGCTGCTGGTGCTGATCGGCCTGGGCCTGCATGAAGTGCTGGTGCGCTGGCCGATCCTCACCCAGTTGATCCAGTGGGGCGGGGTCGCGTTTTTGCTGTACATGGCCTGGAAACTCGCGGTCGACGATGGCCGGCTTGACGCCGAAGGCACCGCCACCGCGCCGTCGATGCTCTACGGCGCGATCATGCAATGGCTCAACCCCAAGGCCTGGCTGGCCTGCGTGGCGGGCATGGGGTTGTTCGTGGCCGATGGCGATGCGCGCCAAGTCTGGCTGTTCGCGGGTTTGTACCTGGTGATCTGCTACCTGTCGGTAGCGTGCTGGGCCTACGCCGGCACGTTTTTGCGGCGCTACCTGAACAACCCCCAGGGTGTGCGCCTGTTCAACCGCTCAATGGCCGCGTTGCTGGTGGCCAGTGTGGGTTATTTGCTGATGGCTTGAGCAAGTCGCGGTATTGCCCCGGCGTGGCGGCGAAATGCAGTTTGAAGGTGCGCTGAAAATGCGCCTGGTCGGCGAACCCGGCGGCCAGGGCCACATCGGCGATCAGCTCGCCATTGCGCAATTGCGTGCGGGCAAACTGAATGCGCCGGTTCACCAGAAACGCATGGGGCGTGAGCCCGTAATACTGTTTGAACGCGCGGATCAGGTACGACGGCGACAGCTCGGCCGCCAGGCAAATATCTTCCAGCTTCAAGGCCTCAGTGCAATGCGCGCGGATGTACTCGGCGGCGCGCTCCAGCTTGTGGTTGACCTCACGCAGCGGCGTCAACGACGGGTTCAGGCGCTGCTGCACCTCGGTGAAATAACTCACCAGCGCACTCTCTTTCTGCAGCAGCTCGGCCTGCTCATCCAGCAGCATTGCGTACAGCTCGATCAGGCCGTTATACAAAACAGTGTCGCGGGTATGCGGGGTATTGAACGGCCGATAACCCTGCTCGGTACTGAAACCCAGCTGGTATTGCAGGTCCGTGAGCCACGGTGTGTCGAGGTAAATCATGTGATACGACCAATGCTGGTCGTGGATCGGGTTGCACGCGTGCACATCGCCGGGGTTCATCAACACCACCGTGCCGGCGCTGATCTCGAAGGTCTGCGCGCCATAGTGGTAATAACTGCGCCCGCGGGTGATGGCGCCGATGGAAAAATGCTCGTGGGCGTGACGGGTGTAAGTGACCTTGCGCCCGTCAGCAATGGTGCGCGCCTCGATAAACGGCAAGCGCTCGTCACGCCAGAAGCGTGGCGCGTGCGCGGGGTGAGGCGGGGTGTTCAGCGACATGGCGGTGGCTCCATCCCTTGAGACGAGTGGCGATCATTGCACAGAGCGCCGGGGTCGTCAGCTTCAAAGCTGCTTGGACAAAAACACCCGGCTGCTGCCTTCGGGCTGGCAGGGTATTTCACCCAACCGCACCCACCCCTGTTTCTCGTAAAACCCCGGTGCCTGAAAACTCAGGGTGTACAGCACCGCATGCTGGCAGCCCCGGCGTCGCGCCTCGTCTTCGAAGGCCTGCAGCAACTGGCTGCCCAGGCCCGAACCGCGCAGGGCGTCGGGCAAGTGGAACAGGTCGAGGAAGGCCATGCCCAAGGTGGTTTTGCCCGTGATGCCACCGAGCAGCTGCTGAGTGTCCGGGTCTTTGAGCAACACCATCAACGGCCGACGATCATTGCCGCCGGTGACGGCCTCATTGAACGCGGCAAGGCCATCGCCCAGCAGGCGCTCGGCCTCGGGGTTGGATTGGTCGCTGATTTCAACACGTGGTGGCTGCATCGTGGGAAGCTCCAGAAGGTGAGCCGACCACTGAACATTTGGCCGGGCTTTTGCGGGTTTTCTTTACCTGCCTGGCGGTCGGGGCCGCTGCTGGCGTCTCTCTTTTCGGCACGCGAATGGCGTTGCTGCTTTGGGTCAGCACACAGTAAACCGATGCTTGCGGCCAGTCCTTGCGCTGCTTGTCGACCAGGCTGGTTGGGCACAACAACAGCACATCGCCGAAGGAAAACAGCGGGAACCCTGACACCACGGGCTGGCCGCGCCTTTTTTCGACACTGCCCCACACCTTGCTGTCGAAATCTTCTGCGGCATAGGTTTTTGTCAGCATGAAATTGGCCGATACAGGGTCTCGAACCTTCATGAGTTGCGCTGCCGAGTAAACGATTGCCCCCGGGCTGCCTGGCGACATATTAATAATCGCCAAGCCAATGACCACGATTACCAGCAAGGTTAAAACCACGCGGTTGAACAGATCAGCCTTACTGAAATAGAAAATGATCACCGGCAGCAAGGCGATGCAGGCGGCGAACATTGACAGCGTCATCAACCGCCCGACAGCCTCTGGCGTGTCTTCCCCGGTATACGCCTTGATGATCAGGAGGGCGGGGAATATGGCGGATATCACCGTACTGATCAGCAGCAGAACCACCCCCAGCATGAACCAGCACCTTAGCGGCCAGCTCGCTGTGCGGGGCGGCCCGGCATTGTCTGCGCAGGTGCACACCGCACGCCTGAACGGGGACATCAACAGCGTCCAGCAGACTGTGAAGACCAGCCATATCGCGGTCCAGCCGCCTTTACAGCAGTTACTCAGTGACGGCTCTTGAAAAATCAGCCATAGCAAACCGAGAATGCCGACCACCACAGGCACCAGAATGATGGCTGTGAGCGTGGACTGCAGGGGCGCAGCGTCATTGAACATAGACACCGTAAGCCCGAATAACACCGTCGTGGCTAACAGGATGAGCATGTACGCGGCGAGCAGCCCGATCACGGTGGCGAGCCAGGGAAGCAGGGCTGACTTTGCCTCCAGCGCAGCCGCGATCAGGTCCGGGCGCCCAATCGCAGTGGCATAGGTCGACAGCGTATAAAACCCCAGCAACGCCCCTAGGCCGGTCAAGATGACGCTGAGCGGTGCCCAGAAGGTCAGCAGGCGTTTAAGGTTTTTTTTCAAGGCTTGTTGAAAGGTGAGCGGTGTCGCGCTGGTCACGAGGGGAAGTTCCTTCCATGGTTCAAAAGTGCGGGGTGAGAAGCGTGGCTGGCCGAGTCAATTTGGCAAGCCTGGTAAGACGCAGGGTTAGCTTTATGGGTGGCTACTATAATGCGATTAGCTTCTCATGCCACGCCATCGCGCCATGCCAGTGACAAACACACATCAAACTGTGGGAGCGCTCGAGCCCCGGCGAGGCAGCGAAGGCGGCGGCACAGCCTCCACCAACGCTGGATCAAACCCCCTTAAACATTGCTGCTCCTCAAAGCCGCTGGCGCACCATGTGCATCAGCCGTTCACCCACCTGATCAAATCCTTTGTTCTGCGCCACTACCTGCGCGCCTTCCATCAACAGTGACAGCTCCTGCGCCAATGCCTGCGGCGCTTGCGCGCCCATCTGCTCACACAGCGTAGCGACCCGCGCAAACTGGCGCTGTTTGTGCGCCTCGATCAATTGGCGTGCCGGGTGATCCGACTCAGGAATCTCGGCCAGGCTGTTGGTAAACGGGCAGCCGCGATAACCGGCGCGTTGCAGGTCATCCACGATAAACCCGGTAAAGCCCAGCAACTGCTCGCGCGGCGCGTCGGGGTATTGCTGGGCCAGGCTGTCGAGCGCTTCGCTGTAGCTTTCGGTCAGGCGTTGCAGCCATTCCAGCACCAGCGCGTCTTTGTTTTCGAAATGCCGGTACACCGTCATCTTGGTCGAGGCGGCCAGTGCGGCAATCGCATCCACGCTCACGCGGGTGATGCCCTGCTGCGCAAACAGGCTTTGCGCGGCCTCGACAATACGCTCGCGGGGCGGCAGTTGAGGGGCTTGTTGCACACGCATGCAGAATCTCCGCTTGACAGCGATACCCTTGAGTATCGCATGATACTAATTGGTATCGTGCGATACCGAAGAGTATCCATCATACCCGTTTGGAGCCAACCATGTACCTGTCCGAATACGCTGCCCAGGACGCCACTGGCCTGGCGCGCCTGATTCACGCCAAAGCCGTCAGCGCCGATGAAGTGCGCCGCGCCGCACTGCACGCCATGGCCACCCTCAACCCGCAGATTAATGCCCTGGTGGACACCTGGGACGACGAACCACCCGCAGCGCCCGGCGTCTTTCACGGCGTGCCGATGTTGCTCAAGGACGTGGGCATCAGCGCCGCCGGGCGCCGCAACGAACTGGGCAGCGCCCTGGCCCTGGGCTGCACCGCCGAGGCGGACTCCGAATTGATGACACGCTTTCGCCGCGCCGGCCTGCTGCCGCTGGGCCGCACCACCACGCCGGAATTCGCCACCAGCACCACCACCGAAAGCCGCCTGTGCGGCCCCACGCGCAACCCCTGGCACCTGCAACGCAGCGCCGGTGGCTCCAGCGGTGGTTCGGCCGCTGCCGTGGCGGCCGGGATGGTGCCGGTGGCCCACGCCACTGACGGCGGCGGCTCGATCCGCGTACCGGCGTCACTCTGCGGCCTGTTCGGCCTCAAACCCAGCCGCGGCCGCGTGCCCATGGGGCCGGACGTCGATGAAGTGTGGAGCGGCCTCGCCGTACACGGCGTGCTGACCCGCTCGGTACGCGACAGTGCGGCCATGCTGGACGCCATCCACGGCGCCGCACCGGGCGACCCGTTCCAGATTGCGCCACCGCAGCACAGTTTTGCGGCGCTGTGCCAACGTGAACCCAACGCCCTGCGCATCGCCCTGCAAGCCCGCCCGCTCAATGGGCAGGCGCTGCACCCGGCGGTGCAACAGACCCTGCTGAGCACGGCGCGGCAGTTGGAAACACTCGGCCACCACGTCGAAGAAATACAGCCGGATATCGGCTTGAGCTGGGACGCCTTCGTCGAACTCAACGCGCGCTTCTGGTCCACCAACACCGCCGCCTGGATCGACGCCATCGCCGCCGCCACCGGGCGCGAGGCCAGCGCCCACTACCTGGAACCCGCGACCCTGAGCCTGTATGCATTGGGCAAATCGCTGCACGCCACCGACCTGCTCGGCGCCCTGTGGGAACGCAACCTCGTCGCCCGCCGCATGGGGCAACTGTTCCAGCGCTACGACGTGCTGCTGTCGCCCACATTGCCTGGCTTGGCGCCCGAAATAGGCGACTACAACCAAGGCCAGGAACAGCTCGATGGCCGAGGCTGGATGCAACGGGTGTTTGCCCATTCACCCTTCACCGCGCTGGCCAACGTGACCGGCAGCCCGGCGATGTCCGTGCCCTTGGGCATGCACGATGGTATGCCGCTCGGCATGCAGTTCATGGGCGCGTTTGGTTGTGAAGGGGTGTTGTTGGCGTTAGGCGCGCAATTGGAGCAAGCGGCCCCGTGGGCGGACCGACGGCCCAAAGTGTGGGCCGGCGAAATACACATTAATTAAGGGCCGACACCACCCCCGTGGCGAGCAGGCTTATTGTGGCGAGCAGGCTTGCCCTGCGTTGGGCTGCGCAGCAGCCCCAGTTCTTTCTGCCGGACTCACCGCGCCGTCTGGATTGGGGCGGCTTCGCCACCCAACGCAGGGCAAGCCTGCTCGCCACAGATCGTATACACGCGATACCCTTTTCCTGGGGTGTTGAAGGGCATCATTGCCGAGGCAGTTGCAGCATCAGGCTGGCAAAGTCATTACCATCTCATGCCACGCCATCCCGCCATGCTCCGACGGCGACGGCTGCACATAGCGGTACCCCATGCGCGTGTACAACGGCACATGCTGCTCCTTGCACATCAAATGAATCGTCTGCTTGCCCATCGCCTGCATGCGCTGCACAAACTCAGTCATCAACAGCCGGGAATAACCCTTACCTTGCTGCGCCGGATCAACCACCACCGACATAATCACCACATTCGGCGCCTCGGCCGCATGCCCCACCAACTCCTTGAACGCCTCATCCGACATCACCACCTGATGGGCACAGCCACCATTGATAAACCCTACCACTGCGCCATCCGCCTCCAACATCAAAAAGCCCTCGGGGTACTGCGCAATACGCGTGGCGATCTTCTCCAGCGTCGCGGCTTCGTCGCCTTCATAGGCGCTGGTTTCGATTTCAAAGCAACGCGCGGCGTCGGCGGGCAGGGCGTTGCGGAAGGTGAGGGCGGGCATGGGAGGTTCCTGGGGCATTGAGCGAAGGGCCACATCATAGCGGTGTGCCCAACCCCTCGCCATCTCACGCTAACCCGCTGACAAGCACACCTCAACTGTGGGAGCTCTCGAGCCCCAGCGAGGCAGCGAAGGCGGCTGCGCAGTCGGCATTGATAGGCGGGTAGTCATTTGATCGTAACGACGACCTTACCTTTGGCTCGTCCCTGTTCGACGTATTCAAGAGCCTCTGCCGTTGATTCAAAGGAAAACGTTCGATCAATCACCGGATTGATGATGCCCGCCTCAACCAATGCGCTGATTTGTTGCAATTGGGTACCGTTGGCGCGCATGAACACGAACGTGTACGTGATGCCCTGCTTGCGTGCCCTGCGCCGAATGCCGAGGCTCAGCAGACGCATAACCTGCTGCAATGGCCAGGATAACCCTTGCTCCTGTGCGAACAGCGCAGTGGGCGGCCCTGAGATGGAAATCAGTTGGCCGCCGGGTTTGAGGACCTTCAGTGACTTGTCCAACACATCGGTGCCGAGGCTGTTCAACACCACGTCGTAGCCGTGTAAGACATTTTCGAAATTCTGCTTTTTGTAGTCGATGACCACGTCAGCCCCCAGCGCCTTGACCCATTCGACATTCGCGGTGCTGGTGGTTGTGGCGACAAAGGCACCCAGGTGTTTGGCAAGCTGGATGGCAATGGTGCCGACGCCGCCGGAGCCTGCGTGAATCAACACCTTCTGGCCTTTTTGTAGCCGGGCGGTGTCGACCAGCACTTGCCAGGCAGTCAGTGCCACCAAGGGCAGGGACGCGGCTTGCGCCATGCTGGTATTGGCTGGTTTCAGGGCGATCGCGTTCTCGTCCACGGCAATCCTTTCGGCGAACGTGCCGATCCGTGTTTGCGGCGGGCGAGCGTACACTTCGTCACCTGGTTTGAAACGTGTCACATGCGAGCCGACCGTCACCACTACCCCCGCCAGGTCGTTGCCCAGAATCAGCGGCAACGAGTAGGCCAGGATCAGCTTGAACTCGCCTGTGCTGATCTTCGAATCCAGCACGTTGACACTGCTGGCATGGACCTCGATCAAGACGTCGTGGGCACCCACTTCAGGGGCTGACGCTTCGCCGAGGCGTCCGGGTTGCTTGCCGTAGCGATCAATAAGAAATGCTTTCATCGAGGTGCGGCTCTTGTCGGTTGCAGGGAGGGTAGCCGGTGCGTGGTCAGGCATCGAGGAACGCCTGCGCCTTGGCCACAAAATCAACGTGGTGCTGGAAAATCCCGCCGTGACCGGCATCCTGATAAATCACCAGCTCTGCGTTGGGGATACGCTTGGCCAGTTCAAACGAATTGATGCTGGGCACCATGATATCGGTGTCGCCGTTGACGACCAGCGCGGGTGCCTGCAAGCGTTCGAGGTCTTGCGGCGGCTGTTTGCCCCACGCAGTGATCGCTTTCAACTGGCGCAGGAAAGCACGGGGCGTCGGGCCTTGGTCACGATTGTTCTTGCGGGCTTGCAGGCGCTGCAAATACTGCGCGGCAGATCGACGGCCGTTGGCCGTAGAAGTGAAGAACAGGTAGAACTTCGGATCGCGCAGGGTCAGCAAGCCTTTGAGAATCAATGGCCACGACACTGCGCCAACTTTGCCGATACCGCTGCCGCCGGCCGGCCCGGTGCCGGTCAGAATCAACCGCCGCACCCGATCAGGCGCCTTCAGAGCGATGTCCTGAGCGACGAAGCCGCCGAGGGAGAATCCAAGCACATCAACGGTTTCCAGCCCCAGCGCACGGATCAACTGAATGGCATCGTCGGCCATCTCGCCAACGGTCAGTGGCGCGGTTCCACCCGAGCCGCCGATGCCACGATAGTCAGTGGTAATGACGCGTCGGGTTTGCGCCAGGCCATCGATGATTGCGGGATCGAAGTTATCGAGCACCGCGCCCCAATGGTTGAACATGACAAGGGGCACACCGGTAGTGGGGCCGATATCGCGGTAGGCGAATGGAATACCGTTGACCGTGATCGATTGGTTCGCCGCGTTGATGAACGACGTTGGCGAACCCGAAGGGGGATTTGTCTGGGCTGAATTCATTACCACTCCCGATTTCTGGACGGATTCGATGCAGCGCCTTGCACTTGCATCGAATCCGCCCCAAATGCTCACTGCCTGAAGATCACTCTGGAGTCTGGTAACGCTGAGCCACCGCGGACTGACGGATTTGCCCGATCAGGCCCAGTCGTGCGCCCTGCAGGGCATCCCAACGCTCCGCTTCGTGCAGCGGCGGAATGGTCACGGGTTCGCGACGATCAAAGCCGACGAGAGCGGCATCCACCAGATCGCCCACTTCCATGATTTCACTCAGGGTGTTGATGTCGACGCCGGAGCGATCCCATATTTCCGTACGCGTGGCGGCCGGCAGCACGGCCTGCACGTAGACGCCTTGAGGCGACAGTTCCAGGCTCAAACCCTGGGACAGGAACAGCACAAAGGCCTTGGTCGCACCGTAGACCGTCATGCCGAATTCCGGCGCGAGGCCTACAACCGAACCGATGTTGATAATCGAACCTTCACCGGCCTTGGCCAGGCGTGGAGCGATGGCGCTGGCGAGCCGAACCAGCGCCGTGGTGTTGAGGGCGATCAGTTGCGCCACTTTATCGGTGCTTTGCTCGACAAAATGACCGGACAGTGCAGCGCCGGCGTTATTGACGAGGATCCCGATGTGGGCGTCGTCGCGCAGACGGTTTTCAACCTTGCTCAGGTCGCCGGGTTGAGTCAGGTCCGCCGGGATCACCTCGACGGTGACGTTGTGTTCGCTGCGCAAGCGCGCGGCCAGTGCATCCAGGCGCGCCTGATCGCGGGCAACCACCACCAGATCGTGGCCGCGTTGTGCAAAGCGTTCGGCGTAGACGGCGCCAATCCCGGTGGAGGCGCCAGTGATCAAAACAGTCGGGCGAGTGCTCATGGGGTATCTCTCTTTCAGGATATGAGAAACAGAACGAGCTCAGCGTGCGCTGACGCTCGATTCAGCCAGTGTCGGGTAATCGATGTAGCCTGCCGCGCCGCCGCCATAGAGGGTGGCGGGATTGAACGCGGACAACGGCGCGCCACGTTTCAGGCGTTCCACCAGGTCCGGGTTGCCAATGAAGGGGCGACCGAAGGCGATCAGGTCTGCCTGGTCTTCAGCGAGCCGCGAGGTGGCCAGATCGAGGTCATAGCCGTTGTTGGCGATGTAGGTGTTTTTGAAGCGCTGGCGCAGGGCGGCGAAATCGAAGGGCGCCACGTCACGCGGGCCGCCGGTCGCGCCTTCGACCACATGCAGGTAAACCACGCCGAGGGCGTCGAGTTGTTCTACGACGTAATCGAATTGCGCCTGCGGATCGCTGCTGGATACACCATTGGCCGGCGACACGGGTGACAGGCGTACACCGGTGCGGTCGGCACCGATCTCACTAACCACAGCCTGCGTCACTTCGAGCAACAGACGAGCACGATTTTCAATCGAGCCGCCGTAAGCATCGGTGCGCAGATTGGCGTTGTCCTTGAGGAATTGATCGAGCAGGTAGCCGTTGGCACCGTGAATTTCCACGCCATCGAAGCCAGCGGCGATCGCATTGGCCGCCGCCTGACGGAAGTCGCTGACGACTCCCGGCAGTTCACTGATGTCCAGGGCGCGTGGCTCGGAGACGTCTTCGAAGCGGTTGTTGACGAACACTTTGGTGGCGGCGCGCAGCGCAGAAGGGGCCACGGGGGCAGCGCCGTTTTCCTGCAGGTCGACGTGCGAGACGCGGCCGACATGCCACAGTTGCAGAAAGATTTTCCCTCCCTTGGCATGCACGGCATCAGTCACGGCGCGCCAGCCGTCGATTTGTGCCGGCGTGTAGATTCCCGGGGTGTCTTGGTAACCCTGCCCCTGCCGGGAAATCTGCGTGGCCTCGCTGATCAGCAAGCCGGCGCTGGCGCGCTGGCTGTAATAGGTCGCCGCGAATTCGCTAGGGACCAAGCCTTGACCGGCGCGGTTGCGTGTCAGTGGCGCGAGAACGACGCGGTTTGATAGCGTGAGGCTGCCGAGTAGGTAAGGCGTGAACAGAGTCTGCTTGGTCATCTGATGAATCTTCCGTGCCCGTTGATGAAGATCAGTGGTGCTTGCAATTAGGATGATGATCGAAATCTAAACTGTCAACAATTTTGATTATGGGTGACATCTATGTATCATCCGACTGAGGATTTCCCGGGAAACACGAGGTATTGCAAATGAGAGTAACCAAGGCCCAGGCGCAGGCAAATCGAGAGCACATCGTTGAAACCGCCTCTGAGCTGTTCCGTGAGCGGGGCTTTGACGGCGTCGGCGTTGCTGATCTCATGGCGGCCGCTGGTTTCACTCATGGTGGTTTCTACAAACATTTCGGGTCGAAGGCCGACCTGATGGCCGAAGCCTCGGCGTGCAGTCTGGCCAAATCGCTGACAGCCGCCCAAGCTCTGGATGTTCCGGGCTTCATCAATGTCTACGTGAATAGAGAACATCGCGACGCACGCGGCAGTGGTTGCACGATGGCCGCGCTGTGTGGCGACGCGGCGCGTCAGGCGGACGATGTGAAAGCGACGTTCGCCGAAGGCATAGAGCACACCTTGCAGACGCTGGAAGAGAAATACCCGACAGCAACGGATCCCGAGTCGGGTGAGGGCAGAAAGAAAATAATCGACCTGCTTTCACGTGCCGTCGGCGCGATTATCTTGTCGCGCGCCTGCCCGGATGACTCCGCACTTGCTGATGAAATACTTGAAGTGTGCCGGGCAGAAATGGTTGCTTCATTGCCGGTCGATGCGGTGGAGCCGGTGTAGAGACGGCGCTCATTCAAAGAGTCGCTTCAGTAAAAATGCGATGATTATGCTCGGAGCAGAACGTTAATTTGAGTCCAAAACGATGGGCCGCGAATGACGGGCTTTTGGCCGATTGCTGACTGTAACGAAGGTCAGCAAGCGGCTATCAGCGACATTACCGTTTCTTGCCTTACGCTCACTGCCCGCTGCCAAGCTCATCGGCGTTAACCCTATTTTTAGCTTGCTGAAACGTTTCATCAAGTTTATAAAAATGGCACAACTCCAAGAAAGGCTGTCGCCATGACCCCGCTTAAACTCTTCGTTGCCCTCAGCGCACTGTCCGCTGCCTCCCACGCCATGGCCTGGGATTACGTTCTGCTCGACACCGACAAAGCCGCCCAGAGCTGGCAGATCACCAGCCAGCAACTCGGAATAAAAACCGACAAGCCCTTCAGCGTTACCCTGCGCACCTTGCACGGCGGTCGCCAGGAGGGCGTCAGCATCGTCGACATTGATAACGGCACCATGAAACTCTCGGTAGTGCCGACTCGCGGCATGAACGTCTTGCAGGCCTCGGTCGGCAGTGTGCGCATGGGCTGGGATTCTCCGGTCAAGGAAGTGGTCAATCCGTCCTTCATCGAACTCAATGGTCGTGGTGGTCTGGGCTGGTTGGAAGGTTTCAATGAACTGGTCGCACGCTGCGGCTACGAATGGGTCGGTCACCCCGGCGTCGACAACGGCGAACTGCTGACCCTGCACGGTCGGGCCGCCAACATTCCTGCGAACAAAGTCACGCTGCATATCGATGAAAAACCACCGTACGCCATCACCCTGCGCGGCGAATTGAAAGAGCAGGCGTTCAAGAAGGTCGACTTCTCGGTCGCCACCGAACTGGTGACCGAACCCGGCAGCGTCGTGTTCGCCCTCAACGACACCCTGACCAACAACGGCGACTACCCGAAGGAATACCAGGCGCTGTATCACAGCAACTTCAGCACCCCGTTCCTGGAGCAGGGCGCTCGTTTCGCCGCGCCGGTGAAACAGGTGTCGCCGTTCAACGACAAGGCCAAGGGCGACCTGCCCGACTGGCAAACCTACCGCGCACCGACCAAGGACTACGACGAAACAGTTTACAACGTAGTGCCGTATGCCGATGCCAAGGGCGATACGTTGACCGTGTTGCATAACAAGGCCGGCAGCCTGGGTGTTGCGGTCGGCTTCAATACCCAGACACTGCCGGTGTTTTCCCTGTGGAAAAACACCGATACCCAAGGCCAGGGCTATGTCACGGGGCTGGAGCCAGGGACAAGTTTTTCCTACAACCGCCGTTACCAGCGGCCACTGAACCTGGTACCGACAATTGGGCCCAAGGAACACAAGCAGTTCCGCATCAGCTACAGCTTGTTAGCGGATAAGGTAGCGGTGGATAAGGCCTTGAAGCAGGTGAGCGAGATTCAGGATGGGCGGGAGACTGAAGTGCGGCAGACCCCGTTGGTTGATCTGACCAAGGAGTGACTCCGGCTGGAGCATTGTCGGCCAATATTGCAGCTCCTCGGCCGAAGTGTTCGCGTCTGATTCCGTCGGCTTGTTCAAGGTCCGCCACCGAGCGCGCGACCTTGGGCATTTGATGGGCTGCTCGCAACGATTCGGGCACTGCCCGCTGTAGGCCGAAAGTTGCTTTTCGGGACATACAATCATCAGCACGCATCGGATGGCGAAGCTGAGCCCTCAAAATTACGCCAAACCGGTGACGAGCACACTTCAAACTGTGGGAGCTCTCGAGCCCCAGCGAGGCAGCGAAAGCGGCGGCACAGCCACCAACAAGGCGAGATCAACCCCCCATTTTCAGCCCCACAAAAACCAGAAAACCCGCCAAAGCGGGTTTCCTCACAGCTCACATCACATCAACTCACAGCAGGCACATCAAACCCGCGTCGCTCCATCACCGTAAACACATCCGACACATCCTGGATCATGATCCGCGCGGTATTGGCGACGGTATTAACGTCATGCTCGGCGTAGTCGGACACATTGGAACAGGCCATCAGGTGCAGGTAGGCGAGGGCAGCATTGAGACGCTCGCTGGCGCAGGCGTGCAGCTCGCTGAGCGGGGCGTCGCTGTCGATGAGCAGGACAGGGTATTCGGTTGCGGTTTGGGACATGGGGGTGAAGCGGCGGGGCGGGTGTTGAGTTGTCATGGTAATAGTCCTTAAAAAAGAAAAATTGCCACCTTTTGCTGCGAAACAAACGGGTGGCAGCTGTGCGCGGGTTCGCAGACCGGAGGACTATTACCAGACCCGGCAGACCCGAAGGTCTCCCACGCACAACCGCCATAAAACGAGAGACAGCTGTGAATCGGCTGCGTCGGGTTTGACGGTACTGGTAATAGTTTTTAGGGCTGCGAAACCCTGTCGCTGGCCATGGCTGGCGACGGGGCGAACTATAAGGTGTGGTTAGCCAGGGTGCAACTGAGAGGATGTATCAACCTCAGTCATTAACTTTTCCATCCCTAGGTCAGGAAGATTTGGCTAGGTTCACAGGCCTGCGCAGCCATGCGCGTTCGGCCTGCTCAGTCGTTTGCAGCGGGAGCCCCTAGCAGGGCTACGTGCATAGCTGGTAGAAATTGGTCGACTTGCTTCTAGTGTAACCGGACGCCAATAGCTGAGAGCCGTCGAACGTGAACGGCAGCAAACGGCCAGAAGCTGCCGTTCACTACTCATGAGTCGGTTGAGCTGGCTTCGAACTCTGGACGACCGATCATTGAGTCGTTTACTCACGAAAAGATTTAAAGACTTACCGCCACGGAGTTACAGTACCGTAAGCGCGCCCTGGTAAAGCACCGGACCTGTCGGCTGTCCTGTCGGCGATCCGCCATCGGGTTCAAGACTGACGGCCAAAGTGCTTGACTCACCCATGAGAGCTTTCTGCGCGCTGGCCAACTTAATCTCCCCATCTCCACCTGGCGGTATCACCCCAAGGGACACGGGTTTGCCACTTAGCGGAATAAGCCACATTTGCAGGCTACGACCCTTTTCAACTTTCGCTAACGCCTGCGGTTTGATTCTCAGGTAGTCCTCTCGCGTTTCAATGCTCATCCAAGACTGTGCGTCAGCGCTATACAACGTGGCACCGTAGCGTACATCGTCACGGCTGTAGATAACGCTTAGCGATACTGCTGCTACGAGTGAACATGCTGCGATCGTCATTCGGAGCCAGTTCCAGAGAGGCCGTTTCATAGGCAGCTGCATTGTTTGCGGATCTATGCGAGCCGTAACTTTGCGCCAAACACGATCCGGTACAGGTTGTTCAGGCAGAGCCTCAGTGAGGCTCATGAGGCATTCCTGCCATTGCGCAAGTTCCGCGCGAAGTTCCGAGTCTTTTAGTAAAAGTTGCTCAAAGCGCCGGCGTGCGGTGTGCGGCATCAACCCGATGGCATAGTCGGCGGCAAGTGCGCGACGCATACTTGGAGTTTGGTAGTTCATGACTCAAGGCACCTGCGCAGATGCTCCATGCCCCGGCGTATCCAAGACTTCACCGACCCTAGCGGTGCTGAAAGGTGTTCGGCCAACTCTGAACAGGAGAGTCCCCCAAAGTAGGCAATGGTGATCGACTGGCGTTGCATCCCTTCTAGCTTATCCAGGCACCGATGTAATGTGCTGGCCTCACGGGAACTGTTCAGTTGCTCATGTGCCGAGGGGCTGTCATCGACCAACATCTGCGCGTCGAGATCATTCAGCGGACGGTCGCGATATTTTCGCAATTGGTCGATGGCCTGGTTTCGCGTTATGCTGATCATCCAGGTCATCGGCGCGGACAGGTGGGATTGGTAGCGTGAAGCATTGTTCCAAATGCGCACAAAACTTTCCTGCAGCACCTCTTCAGCGAGATCCGAACGTCCCATGAGCCGCAAAGCCACGCCGTGCAAGCGCGGACTCACGCTACGATACAGCGTTTCAAATGCGCGTCGATCACCCAGGGAGCACTGGGCTAAAAGGTGTTTGAGTTGGTCGATGTCGGCGATTGGAATAGCCTTTCTCCAAACGATTAAGTCGTGAGGTGCTAAATGTCGATTGCAGCCAGAGGTTAGCCCACAGCGCGCTGTTGTTCCATTCACGGGTGGGCTCCTCGGAAAACTCGCCAATCCTGCGGATGGCGACCGGCGATGTCAGTCAACTTTTCGGCATCAGCACCTTATCGATGACCTGTATCACACCGTTCGACTGGTACACGTCATAGGTGGTGATGTCGGCGACGTTACCCTTCTCGTCTTTGATGGTGATGTTGTGCGGGCCATTCATCATTGCCCACAGCTTGCCTCCTGAGACAGTGGTAAGTTCGGCCTTACCGCCACCGGCCTTGATCTTTTCGGCAAGGGTGGCCATGTCCAGTTTGCCGCTCACAACGTGGTAAGTGAGGATCTTGCTGAGGGTTGCCTTGTTTTCCGGCTTCAGCAACGTATCGACGGTTCCGGCGGGCAAAGCAGTAAAGGCTGAATTGACCGGTGCGAACACGGTAAAGGGACCTTTGCCCTTGAGAGTGTCGACTAGACCGGCAGCTTTGACAGCGGCGACCAGGGTCGTGTGATCTGCGGAATTTACTGCGTTATCAACGATGTCCTTGCTCGGCAACATGCTTTGCCCGCCTACCATTACGCTGTCGTGGCTCATCGTCGCTGCCTGTGCCGCGTTGAACACTAAGCCGCTACCTGCCGCCAAGGTCAGGAGGCCGACTATCAATGGCGTTTTGATCGAAATGCTTTTCATCGCGATGATCCTTTATGAGGAGATTCGGCCAGGAAGGTCTGTCCGTGTTTGATATACGTGGCGGCGTTCGGAATGGATGCAATACCTCAGTTTTTTTGTGATCTGGAAATTACGCGATCCAGTGACCACTGCTTCTTAAGCAAGGTGGCCATATTCCAGCTAGAAGGTGTTTTTTGTGCACGGCTGCTTTTGGCCGTTTTCTGCCCCTCGTGACAGGCAGAAATCGGCAAGAAGTGGCCATTCTCCTCAAAATCGGCGGCATCTCGATCTACGCTAAACAAGGCAATAATGCCGTCGTACTTATTAAGCCGCGATCGGCAACAATTCATTTTTTTGCGCCAGCGATCTTGATAAACGCTCTAGCCATCGATGTTCTTCAGTGCCTGAACTAACTAAAAATCATGCTTTTCATCAAATAGTTTGCTCATAAAGCTTTCAGGGTTAGCAAAGTAACTTTTCATAATTAGGTAGTTTTCAGTTTCTGAATATTCCTTCTCTACCAATCCACTATTGGTAAACTCCCAAATTCTGGCGCCCGGGTAAGCAATTAAAATTGGTGAGTGAGTTGCAATTATGAACTGCGAATTTTGTTTTGCGAGTTCCGCTATACGTACCAGCAGAGATAATTGGCGTTGGGGAGATAGCGCAGATTCAGGCTCGTCTAGTAAATACAATCCGTTTCCTCCGAATCGATGTAAAATCAGATCCATAAAAGCCTCCCCATGAGACCTCGTATGAAGATCGTTTCCCCCGTATGAGTCCTTAATAGCTGGCCCGCCAGGTCCGCAATCCAACTTATTCATCTCTGTAATTACATTATAAAAACTTTCTGCGCGATAAAAATAGCCATCTCGAGGTCGCTTTGCTGTGCGTGACAAGCGCAATGCCTTGGACAGTAGGGATTTTTCATCGCTGGAAGAAAACTTGAAATTCTTACTGCCTCCCTCATGATTAAAGCCACATGAAACTGCAATAGCCTCTAAGAGGGTTGACTTACCGCTACCGTTTTCTCCAACGAAAAAATTTATCACGGGATGAAGCTCGATTTTGCTAATTGATTGAATTGAAGGCAAATAGAAGGGGAAATTATTCTCTTCTCTATAGTTCTCTAAGATTTCAATTTTCTTAATGTAAGGCATTAACTTCCTGGCTTTATTTATCTTATTTGATGGTTATAGTTATATGTGTGATACTTAGGGTAATTATAAATAGTCTTTCTGTAGTTTGGCTCTTCTTTATAAGCACTAGATATGTCCGACATAAAAATAAACCATTCTTGGCTCGCGCCGCAGTTGCGGCGCTGTTTCGGCCAAACTTCTAACTTGCAATTTATCGTCTATTGACGGCGTTTGCTCAACGGTCTCCGTATATTTTATTCAATTTCAGATTATGGTTCTTATTGCAGAGTTCGGCTTTAGCGATCCAATCATTGATGCTCCAGTTTTACGCTGCGTTCGGGGAAATTATCGAGTCAGGTGGGCACCAATGCGTTCGGCTAGCATGATAGTAGTAAGATTTGTCGCCACCGATGGGATATCCGGGATGATAGAGGCATCCACAACACGCAGTGCCGCGATACCTCGCACCGCGCCCCAATTGTTGACTACGGCGGCCTTGTCACCGTCCGCGCCCATCGGCACGCTCGACGTGGGGTGCTGATAGCCGGCGACATTGTTTACGATGTTTTGTCGCAAAGCCTTGCCTTCAAGTACGCTGCTACCCGGTGTCATTTCATGGTCAACCAAGTCAGCAAACGGTGCACTGCGGCCAATCTTGCGAGACAGTTCTACAGCTTCGACCATGCGATCCAAGTCATTTTCCTGTTCAAAAAAGTTGTACCGAATGTTCGGCGCAACTCGGGGGTCACGGCTGGTCAAGCGTACGCTACCGTTGGATTTAGGTAATGTGACGGCGCATGCCAACACTATCGCACCGCCGGTAGGGCTTGCCTTTGGGTCGATCAGGTGTGTACCGGAGATATGTAAGTCCAGATCGTCCGGTGCGGCGTGTTGCGAGCGAGTCCAGGCGATAGCGCCGCCGGCTGGGGTCATAGCAATTGCGGAGGTCTTCAGCGCGTAGACGTTGAAGAAAAACGGATGTTCTTGCAACCGTTCACCTACCGGTAGATCAGCGACGGTGGCGATTCCCATCTCGCGAAGATGGCCTTGTGGGCCGATACCGGAGCGCAGCAGGATAGCGGGGCTGCCTATGGCACCGGCCGACAGGATCACTTCGCCGGCTGGAACTATCTCGCCGTCTACTAGCAATACACCTATGGCGCGTTCTCGTTCTATCAGGACGCGGTCGGCTTCAGCGTGGCCGCGGATAGTGAGGTTGGCGCGAGCCCGCACGTCTGCACTCAGGTAAGCCATGCCGGTATTGATTCGGGTGCCGTTGATGACATTCAACGGGTAGGGACCTACGCCGTGCTGACGTGCGCCGTTGAAGTCATCCACGTGCGGCAGTCCAACTGACTCGGCAGCCGCCACGAAAGCACGCATTGAGACAGTATTCTGCGCAGCAGTGCGCTGACGCACTGGAAATGGGCCGGTACGGCCATGCCATGCATCTTCGCCAGTGGGCGTGTTTTCCATCGCTCGGTAGGCGGACAGCACTTCCGGCCAAGCCCAACCTTCGATTCCGCGTCCGGCCCAGCGCGCAAAATCGGCAGGGCGCGCACGCATCGCCACAGCAGCATTGACCGCGGAGCTACCACCGATCACTCGGCCGCGTGGGATGGCTATGTCGTGACCTATCCGAGCTGAGTCGTCACTATGGTAATGCCAGTCGTATTCGGGAGAAGCGGCAACTAGGTCGGCGTTCGTCAGCACTGCTGGATACCGGTCGGGCGCAAAGTCGGGACCTGCGTCGAGCAGCAGCACACTGCGCAGCGGGTCGGCACTGAGACGTGCTGCAAGGACGGCACCGGCAGATCCACCACCGACGATCACCACATCAAACTGCTTGCCAGTCCGAGGCGTCTCTTTAGTTTTACTGGAGCTGCGCGTTGCACCAGAGGCAAACGTAGCAGCGCCTGCCGTCATTGCAACCAGCACTGCCTGTGCTCCCAAAGCTATCGCGCCGCGTCGTGTGATTGTCAAAGTCATAGATTCCAGATCAGGTATCGTTAGTGCCGTCGAGGATGAGAGGCA
Organism: Pseudomonas sp. W3I7; assembly: GCF_030816095.1. NCBI lineage: Bacteria > Pseudomonadati > Pseudomonadota > Gammaproteobacteria > Pseudomonadales > Pseudomonadaceae > Pseudomonas > Pseudomonas sp. W3I7. Next base: position 3,685,998 of record NZ_JAUSXP010000001.1, on the reverse strand, counting down.
AGAAACCATGGTAGGAACGCGTACCTGACCCAGCAAGACGGGGTTTCTGGAATCTGTGTCCGGTGGAATGGACGTCGAGAACTCACCCTATCTTCGGCGCCTACCCGCTCGGTAGTGCGGCCGTAGTTGCTGTATTCGGTAAAAAATGTGCTGTATTCGTGGAGAAGCCGCTGAAACGATCTGCCCAGCGTATTAAGGATGGCTTTACAGCAAGAGGATCTTGGGAAACTCCGAAGCCAAGTGATCCAAGAAAACACGTACTGACGGCAGCAATCCTTTGCGGGAAGGTACCAGTGCAGTGATCCTGGCATCGCCAGCTATCCATTCGGGCAGAACTCGATGAAGCTCACCACGCGCAACGGCCGCCCGCGCGATGTAACTCGGCAGGGCCACAATCCCAAGCCCGCTGATGGCTGCATGTTGCAGGCTGAGCATGTCCTCGCTTTGCAGCCGCGGCAGGATGGGCACAGCAATTTCTTCGATCGATAGAGTGACATGGCGCAACCGCCAGTTCATGGGGGCATTAGCTCGCGCAAAGAAAATCGAGGCGTGGTTGCTTAGCTCCGCTGGCGTGGCCGGTGCGCCATGTTCGGCCAGATAGCTTGATCCGGCGAACAGAAACCAGGGCGCGACCCCGAGCATGCGCTGGACAAGATCGGAGTCCGGCAATGGAGCCTCATGCGCCCGGATGGCGACGTCGTAATTTTCGCCAACAATATCGATGGTTCGATCGGCCGCATGAGCGACCATATTGATCTTGGGATAGACACGAAGGAAGTCAGCGATCATGCCCGCCATGGCGAAATTCATGGTCGCGACTCCAGCGGTACACCGGATGGTCCCGACGGGCTCCAACAACCGCTGACGCACTGACATTTCTGCCATCTCTGCTTCTCGCAGCGCGGCCAGCGCGTGCTGGTAAAACTCTTCTCCTGCCTCGGTCATACCGAAGCGACGCGACGTTCGGCTGAGCAAACGCACACCTAATTCGCCCTCCAATTGTTGCATGCGGTGGCTAAGCGTTGACTTGGGCATACCGGTACTTGCAACTGCGGCAGTAAACCCACCGCGATCGACCACATTGACAAAAATAAACAGATCGTTCAGGTCCAGCCGATTCACGTATGGCCCAATCATAGGAAGGCAATTTTTAATCTTGAAGAGTTCCAAGGGTACCGTCTAGAACTATGTGGTTATTTGGCAATGTTTCGCTGGGAAGGAGCGTCCAATGAGCGGGAAGTTGCATCTGGCCAAACCGGCTTGTTGGGGGGAGGCCCAATACCTAACATCCGGTAAATAGCCAAACCCCGGAGCAGAGAATGAAATCAATAAATGGCAAAGTCGTCCTCGTTACTGGTGCCTCATCGGGATTGGGGCGCGAGTTAGTGCATCAACTGCTGGAAAAAGGTGCGCTAGTCGCAGCCACCTTTCGCAAGCAAGAAGAAGTGGATTTCTATAACGGTAAACATGCCGCGCAGGGCATGGGCGTTTTGGTAGACGTGACAGACGATATGGCGGTCAAAACGGGTGTGGCCCAGGTGCTGGCTCACTTTGGCCGTATCGACATTGTCGCTAACTGTGCGGGTGCTGGCACAGTGGGTGCGGTTGAAGAAATGACGGATCGAGAAGCGCGGCGTGTATTCGATCTGAATTTTTTTGGCGGCCTGAACATCATTCGCGCTGTGACCCCTGCGATGCGCAAGCAGCGCAGCGGGCACATCATTCAATTCTCCGCAATCGGTGGCTTCATTGGCTACCCGGGCATGGGCGTGTACTCGGCCGCGAAGGGCGCTACTGACATCCTGGGTGAAGCACTGGCAGGTGAACTTGCACCCTTTAACATCGCCACGACTGTGTTGACCATCGGTGTATTCGAGACCCAATTTGCGGGGCGCTCACTGGCTTACGTCGAGCAAAAAATCGATGACTATGAAGGCACACCCGTCGGTAAGTTCCGTGTAGCTATAGGTGGTCTGCAAGGTAAGCAGCCGAATGTTCCAGGAAAAGGGGCTTTGGCGATTATCAACCTGATGGAGGCGGATCATCCACCCGTACACGCGGCCTTGGGTGCCGATGCGATGGGCGGAATGCGTGCAAAAATGGCCAAAGTTGAGCAGGAACTTGTCCAGTGGCAGGGCAACGCAACCTCTACAGAACGCAGCATCAACGGAATCTGATCATGCGAATGACCAACAAAGTTGTACTGATTACCGGCGCATCGCGCGGGCTCGGATTATCCCTGGCACGTCGTTTTGCCAGAGAGGGGGCTTGCGTTGCGTTGACGTACAACACTGACGCTGCCGCGGCCGACCGAAATGTCGAGGCGCTCGTTGCTGAGGGCGCTCAAGCAATGGCCATCGGGGGAGACATCAGCGACCCGGACGCTGTCAAAGCCATATTCGCGGCAGTGCTGGCTCGATTTGGGCGCATCGATATTGTCGTGGCCAATGCCGGGCGGGAGCTTATCGACACACCGATCACGGAAATCGATAACGCGATGTTCGAGGCTGTCACCAAAACCAATGTGTTTGGCACCTTCTATACGCTTCGCGAAAGTGCGCGCCTTGTTACCGATGGTGGACGCATCATCGTGATTTCGTCCACGACGACGATCGTACCAAACGCAGGCTTCACCGCGTATGCCGGAAGCAAAGCCGCCGGCCGGCTTTACGTTGAATGTCTCGCGCAGGAAATGGGCAAGCGTAACGTCACGGTGAACGGTGTGGTACCGGGGCCGCTACGCGACGCAGGTGTCATCGCTAACCTTCAGGAAAATGACTATCAGGCATTGGCACAGTTGTCGCCATTTGCGCGCTTGGGCTCTGTCGCCGATGTCGAAGGCGCCGTGCTTTTCCTGGCAAGTGACGATGCAGCTTGGATTTCCGGTCATCACCTAGTTGTCAATGGCGCCGCCAAAGTATAGGGCAGACCCGCATGACCAGGCGGTGGGGCAGTCCTCATCCTTCGGCCACCGCTCAACGTCCGTTTACGTGTTCTTTTCAAATTGATTACCCCTTTAAAGCCACTTAAATCAAGGTCCCATCATGTCGCCTAAAAAGATTGCCGTCATTGTCGGCAGCCTGCGCAAAGAATCGTTGAACCGTCTATTTGCTCAAGAAGTAATCGCGCTTGCGCCACCCAGCCTTTTATTAGAAATAGTCGAGATCAATGAACTGAATCTGTTTAACCAAGACTTGGAAGAAAACGGTGAGAGTGCCCCTGAAGCCTGGACTCGTTTTCGCCAGAACATGGCGTCGAAAGATGGAGTACTGTTTTTCACTCCCGAATACAACAGGTCAGTTCCTGGTGTATTGAAGAACGCCATTGATATTGGTTCTCGCCCTTACGGCGAGTCTGTGTGGGCAGGCAAACCCGCAGCTATCGTAAGCGTATCGCCCGGTGCCAGCGGCGGCTTCGGTGCTAACCATCATTTACGTCAGTCTATGGTATTTCTGGACATGCCACTTTTGCAGCAGCCGGAAGCGTATATCGGTGGGGCGACAAGGCTACTGGGGCCAGGCGGAAATTTGAATGACGACGGAACTACTCAGTTCTTGAAAAAATTCATTGACGCCTTTGCTGCATGGGTCGAAATCAATACCGCCAAGTCAACGGGTTTAATCTAGGGTGCTAGAAACTCTCTGCTTTGGCTGATCTAAGGCGTTGTATGAGTCGTCTCAGGTTTCACGTACGGCCTTAGTGTCCGCTAATGGCCGGGAGCTGCGGTACGCAACTGAAAGCTTCCGGCCCAAAAAAGCGGCTCCGAATCGCCGAATGAAGGCTAAGAAACCTGATCACCTATCACTATGATGGGTGCTCCGAAGGTTACATCAGATAGCCGAGTAGCCTCAGCTAATGCCCGTAAAGGGGCAGGCAAATCGAAAAGTGTCAGTGGATTCAGTGGGCGGCATTGCAGCTCATACCCCCTCAAGGCCTGGCGTGAATCGCGATGAACGTCTGACCAGTCGTACGCGAAGAACCCACGTTTGGCAAATTCAACGAAAGCGTTTACGCCAGCCCTGGCAGTGACCCGATCTACATCGGACACCTCCGGCAATGAAAGGACAAATTCTTCGGAGTTTTCGACGGAGGGCATTGCGGAATCAGGAACCGGCCCCGGCCCCCCCGTAGTGAAGAGCGCAACCTGCCCGACGGCGTCGGTGGCGACCCATCCAACATCAAAGTCCTGGAGAACGAAGGGAGCCACCATTTGCACCTACTTTATAAAAAGGGACGAGTTGATTTCCTAACTCTACTTGCCAGCCCAGAGTGTGTAAAAGCGCGTCGGCAAACTCTTAAAGCGGGAAGAAATTCGACGAGTTCATTGCCCCAGCTTTAAACATCCGGTTCTGGCCGATTACTGCCCGCTACGACAGGCAGAAATCGGCCAATAGCGGAAAGTTGGTGACTAGAAAATTCGAAAGCGGAACGAGCCATCGAGACTGCGGCGACTACGCCCTATCTATTCGCCCGGAGTAGCAACCCTGCTTGGCATTGTGAACGTGAATGTAACTAACCCCTGGATCAGCAAACATCCGAGTAACAACAGGTTCTATCGCTATTCCATCTACGACGTCGGCATTGAGCATCATCCCATCATCAGTGAATGCACGAAGTGATAGCAGACGGATTCGCATAGACTCGGGTATCTGATCGACTGCGTCATAAGCTTGCGTAGCCCACTCCCTTATGAAGATCGCATGTGAGGCACGGTATGGCGTCTCGGCTGGCTGAGAGAGATGGTTGAGTAAAAGCACACTCTGACCTAGCTCTGCATCCTTTATTTCGATACGGTCAGGAAAGCCTGGGTTGCTGTCGACCATGTAACGCTTTATCCCGAGAGATGCTAGCTCTTGGTCGGGCAATCCAAACAGTGACTGGAATGGCTCGGGGGAAAGGCCAGTTATACGAAACGCCATGGTTAAACTCCTATTAGTTGGAGTCGTATCAGGCTGGAATTCGTCCAGCACTTACTATCCGTTTCTTGCTGCCTTATTCAAGCTGACCGAGACCGACTGCTTAGGGTCGATTGCTGCCACACGTAGACTGAGTAGATATCAACCCTGACCCTATTCGCCGTCATCGAGCCGCTGGGGTAAGCTTCGCGCCAGAAGCTTCACCCACCAAGGAGAACAAACGGCGATGGGCTTGTTCAGTCGATTGTTCGGCGATCGCTTCACACAACCCCCACCAGATGAACCACGGTTGAGCGATGCCGCGATTATGCGTGAGCTTTATCCATTCGGTGCGCAACTGAGAACGTTCACCCAGGCCCTGTTGGCGCGGCAGCCTGAAAAGGAACGTGCTCGTCTCGTGAGAAGGGTGTCGCGCTATTACAACCTAGGTGAAGACCCGGTCACCGCGTTGGTCAGTGGTCTTTTGGACGCTGAGAAAGGCCAGTTACTCAATAATATGGTTCTCATGGCCGTGGACGTGGACGGCTTCGATGATTTCAAGTACCTGGCACCGAAACTGGTTGAAGCCAGCGGTATTGACCAGATTTATGCCTACACGCTGGAAGAGACGCCAGCACTGATGCAAGTGCTGATCGATTTCGATCAATGGCTGACCGGGTTCGGGAAGCGCTTTCTGCATGTGGATACAGGCGGCGCCGATTATGTGGGTTGCATCATTGAGCAAGATTGCGTCGAAAACCTGATCGAGCTGGCTAAGCAGGCTGGCATCGACGCAGGGCTCGATCCCTATTGAGACAAGTTGGCTGATCGCTATCGGCTACAAGCGGGCATTCGTGTTTTCACGCATGGCCCGACAACGGTTACTTTGCCCATTGCTATTCAATGGTACATACCGGCCACATGGCCACGGTCGACCAAGTAGGCTGCGGTATTACATCCCCTTTCGTAGCTGTTTCGTAACCGTCCGGGCAATACATCCGTCGTTCGTTATTTGAGCTTCCTGATCAAGGTAGCCACCATCAATTCCAGGGTCCGAGTGTAAGCATCAACCCTTTCGTTCAAGGCCGTGATGACAGGGCTCACGTTCCGTATGTAACCGGCTAAAAAGAGCGCATCGATTGACTCAAGCGCATGAATGACCACCGATTCCTCTTTCGCTTCAAGCAGCCTTAACAGTATCTGCAACGCGTGTACATCATTGCAATCGGTGAGCGATTCGGCACATCGGCCCAGCCACACATCAGGCTTCACGCCAATGGCGGATTCAAGTTCGTACCAGTCAGACGCGGTGAATTCAGAGACCTGAGCACCGGCAACATCTATGCCTTCATCCGACCAGTAGTCTTCAGAGCCGCATGAATGCAGAAACAACTCATATTCTTTGAACATCGCTCACCTATCAGAATTTTGAATGCGTCCGGCAAAGTCATCTAGCATAAGTTTGCTGCCTAGGGTTTGTCTGAAAAGTCGCTTTGGCTAAGATGACGTGCTCTGGTTGCTGGGAGGGCCGTTATGGCAGGCCGATATGAAATCTCATCTGCACGTTGGGCGATGATCGAATCCATCGTTCCCCTCCTCAACGCATGGGACGCCCAAGGCGCGATGACCGTCAGATGCTTAACGGTATCTTCTGGATATTGTGCTCGGGCGCCAAATGGCGGGATCTTCCAGAGCGCTTTGGGCCTTGGAAGACTGTTTGTGACCGCTGATGACGGATTGCCCCTGTTGCGGACGGGACGCTTACCCGGTCAGCTCGCGAATTACCCAGAGCCAATGATCGTTTACGTCACAACAGCCCGGGTCAGCTAAATATTAGCAACTGGATCAATCTCGCTCCAGCGCCAACAATGGTCTTTCAGCATGGCCACGCCTACCGACACTTGGCCAATCGGTCACCATTATTCAGAGCTTATTGCGATCAAGCTTTACGGCTCCGTCCGATACCCTGATGCATTCAAACACCCAACCATAGAATGCTACCTACATTTAGGCCCACTACTCCTAAGCGACAAGTCGGCTCCTCGCTGCATCGACTCTATGCAGGCGACTGGCAAACGGCTCATTGCATATGTCGCCGTTGACCTATAAAAGCAGATTGAACAATTATGCGGGATTTTTCCAATAGTACTTGGAGTACTCACGGCATGAACTAGAGTTCGTTAGCGCAATTTATATCGCCGTCAGCCCAGCGCTTGATATCACTTATCTTCGGCGATCTAGCACCGACACTCAAGATGTTCTTTGTTGTGTACAACCTGACCTGTGCTTTGTTCGCATCATGTCTTTCTATTTCAATTAGGGCGTTGTTAATCAACAGTCCTTCCGAAAGGAGCTTTTGATTGATCTCACCTTCACTGCGCTCATCGCTAAACTCGCTTAATACGATGACCGGCTTTCCTGTATATGTCTCATGTTCCAGGCATTGTCTTGCCATTAGTCTTAAGTTTCGATAAGTATCGGAGGGCGTCTTCTCGCTAGTGAAGCTGCCGTCATAAGATGAATGACTACTTTTTAATTCGCTGACGGTTATAGCGCACCCGCTGATTGAGATAGAAAAGAATAGTATAGGCAAGGATAAATATTTCAATTTCAACTCCATTGTTCTGGTATGGGCCCTCCGCCGGGCAGGCATCAAATCATGCTTTTTCAGTCGGAATTGTGTTTTGGAAAATCAACAGTCGCCAGGAGTCCACCCTCTGCAGATGTACTTAGCCATACGTTGCTGTTGTGCTGCAGTGCAACCGCTTTGACTATTGCGAGCCCCAGTCCGCTGCCGCTTTGCATTTGATTGGGCTCGCGAAAAAACCTATCGAAGACTCGCGCCCTTAATTCAAATGGAATGCCAGGGCCTGCATCTGAGACACGTAGCTGAGTAGATTTATCAAGTGATCGCACATCTACCTCAACGCGTCCGCCCTCAGGGCTGTACTTCACGGCATTTTCAATTAAGTTATCAATCAGCGACATAAGGCGTTCCCTGATGCCATTGATCCAGCTTTCACCATCAGAGTAGAATTCAAGTTCAATCCTACGCTCAGCCGCTAGGGGGGCCAGCGCAGCCATTTGCTCTTGTATGAGGGTCGTCAGCGGCACAGCCTCCATAACAGTGTCGATGCTTGCTTCGCTATGCATCAGCAGCAATAACTGATTGACGAGACGCGCAGCACGGCTATTGCTGCGAATAATCCCTGCAAGCAGCTCCTGTTGATTAGTGCTGCTTACATAGGACTGCAAAGCCTCAACATTGATTCGCATTGCAGCCAGGGGAGTACGCAGCTCATGAGCGGCATCTGCAATGAAAACCCGTTCCCTCTCAGAACTTGCTCGCACTCTGGCAAGAAATAGATTAGTCGCGTCCACCATTTGGCGAAGCTCTATCTGCTTTGGTCCTTCTTTTAAGGGGGAGAGATCTTCTAAAGTTCGCAAAGAAATACCATTTATCACCTTGCTCCAAGGGCGCATTGCAATACGGACTGATAGCCATGCGGGAAAAAAAAGAAAAGGAATGCACACCAGCAGCGGCAATATGTAGTATCCACGAGAGTTCAGGTATATGAAGAAGTTCCAGCCTCCGGCAGGGGTAATAAGTGTTACCTCCGCGTCGGAGTTCCCTGATTTGAGAGTACGGCTATTCCAGCTGCGCCCCTCACTCTGAATGCTCTGAATTTCTCCATACCTGCTATTTGTTACTCCTGTCGGAGCACCATCAGATGAATAAATTATCTTTCTATTCTTACGAACAATGAGGCTGATTGACAGTTTGGGATCTTCACCTCCGCCATAACCTTCCTGCAATGCTTCGCTGAACTTTTCCAGCACGGTAGTGAGGTCCTGCGGGCGATCATCCATGCGCTTAACTAATGTAAGAATGGTTTCGTAAGTATTGCTACCCGTGAGCATAGAGGGGCTTCGCAAGTTCTCCCACAAAATGTAGGTCAGAAAAAGACACCAAAGCAGTGTAAGTAGTAGCATCTGGGCGAGTATAATTCGTCTTACAAGCGTTGGAGTTTTCAAGTTGAGCCAAAAATTTCGCATCAACCAATCCCTTTCTGAATTGTAGCGGTATCAATGACATACCCCACACCCCGCACCGTTCGCACATAGCCTTCGCCGATTTTGCGACGCAAATTTCCCATATGCACATCCAGCGGATTACTCATATTTTCTTTCGCGCCGAATAGCCTTTCCTCCAGAAAACGTCGTGTAAGCACGCGGTCAGCGCGCATCATTAAAATTTCAAGCAGGGCGTATTCACTTGCCGTTAAATCAACATTACGTCCACTAACTGTCACGCGACGAGTCGGCATATGAAGAAATAATCCTCGAATTTCTATCACCTCATTTTGAAAACCGTAACTGCGTCGGGCCAGTGCTCTCACCCTAGCCAACAACTCGGCGAGAACAAATGGTTTTACCAGATAGTCGTCTGCACCCGCATCGAGCCCACACAGGCGATCTTGCAGAGTGCCTCTTGCAGTCAGGATGATGACGGGGATCCCCCTGAACTGCTGACGTAAGCATGCTACCAGGCTCATGCCGTCACCGTCGGGCAGTCCGAGGTCGAGTAGCACAAGTTCTGGCACGCAGACATCGAGCTGATGCAACGCATCTACTTTTCGGCGAACCCATATGACATCTAACCCTTGATCTGCAAGTGCGATACGAACGCCATTGCCGAGATCCAGGTCGTCTTCGATTAGGAGAATTTTCACAATAGTTACGTTATCAAAAGTGAATGAAGAACGTCTGAAGAAAAAATATATTAGGAAATCTATTATGATTTGTCTGAAAAGTCTCTTTGGCTAAAATGATGCCCTCTGATTGCCAAGAGGGCCGTCATGACAGGCCGCTATGAAATTTCATCTGAGCGTTGGGCGATGATCGAAGCCATCGTTTCTCCTCCTCAACACATGGGGCGGCCAAGGCGCGATGACCGCCAGATGCTTAACGGAATCTTCTGGATTTTGTGCTCTGGTGCCAAATGGCGAGATCTTCCAGAGCGCTTTGGGCCTTGGAAGACCGTTTACCAGCGTTTCCGACAATGGCGTGACAACGGCACTTTTGAGCAGGTTCTGCGCCATTTACACCTTCGTTTGTGCGAAGATGGCTTTATCGATCTGAATACCTGGATGGTCGATTCGACATCGATTCGAGCTACCCGAGCGGCCAGCGGTGCTGGAAAAAAAGGGGCCCGCAAGAACCGCAACACCACTGCCTAGGCCGTAGCCGAGGCGGATTGACCACCAAAATACATCTCGCCTGCGACAGCCATGGCTTCCCCCTGGCTGTCATGTTGTCGCCCGGTCAAGAAGCCGACTCGCGCTATTTCATGCCGCTACTGGAGCAGATCAGCCTGCCAGGCAGCAAGGGTCGTCCGCGTAAGCGTTGCCGATGTGTACTGGCGGACAAGGGCTATGACAGCCAGATACTGCGTCAGTACTGTGACCGCTACGGCATGCAGCCGATCATTCCCTTGCGCAAGATGCATCGCAAGCCTCGACCAGGCCTGCCTCGACTGTTCGACAGGCCACAATATAAAAAGCGCAACGTGATCGAACGGCTGTTCAGTTGGCTCAAAGAAAAACGTCGGCTCTGTACGCGATACGAAAAACTGGCGAGCAGCTTCAAAGCCATGGTTACACTGGCCTGTATCGAGAAATGCTTGCGGGCTGACTTTTCAGACAAACCCTAGGCGAAACCTCAGGAACTCAGTCCCAAAGATGCTGCATGCTAGGTCTGGTATAACCCCAAACGCGTGGCACCCCATCCTCTAGAGAGAAGGGAAGGTTGTGCTTTCTTAGCGTGGAAAGTAACCAATCGAGTGAGACCGCTCTGAGTTCGATCCACTCAATTTCTGCTACCGGATGGATGTGGTAATGCCATTCTCGATCCCAATCTGTGCAGTAATCGCTTGGAGCTAAGACACTGTGCAATCTGAACTCTGGCTTCATTTGCGGGGTGTTAATCATTGCTTTGATCAGCTCAGCCCATTTGGTGTAGTTCATGACGGGATAAATCATGCCCGCAGTCAGCAGCCTGCGAATTTTCGCTTTTGTAACCTCGTCGAGTTCAGGCAGTTGATGCATAAGATTCGCGTAATTGTATGAAGTGAGTACAGTCTAACCCAACACACCTTCCGCGATTAAACAGGCGCCCACCTGTGTGGCAGCAACTCAGTAATCTCGCTCGCCCGCTACGTCGGTAGGCGTGTAAGAACGTCCTTCAAGTACGCAAACGGATTACGCATTTTCAATTATGTCGCAACCGTAAAACGAAATGCCTGTTCCTGCAGGCCTGCTTCGATCAAACCAGCCAATTGCTGGGCCGCCGCAGTGGGCTCGCCGTCACCGCTGTGCAGCACATAACCAAGACTAGGCACGGCAGGTAAACCAGAAACAACACTAAGATGGCTCGGCAGCCCAATACGGGTACGCAGCGTCACGCCCAACCCCGCAGCGACGGCCGCCCAGATACCCGCCACGCTGGGGCTGGTGAGGGCGATGCGCCAGGGTATTTGCGCGGCGTCCAGCGCCTGGGTGGCGGCGCTGCGGAGTACGCAAGGTGCGTCGAACATTATCAAGGGCAGCGGTGAGTCGTCGGCGGCGGTCGGCAATGGCGTATCGCGCGGCCCGATCCAGTGCATCGGTGTTTCGCCCAGGCGCGTGGCATAGGGCGACATAGGCCCGGTGTCCCAAGTCAGGGCCAGGTCCAGGGCTGCACTTTCGACCAGCGTCAGCAGTTCGGCATTACGGGCGATCCTGACTTCGAGGCTCACCCTCGGGTAAGTCTGTACGAAGCGTCGCAGGATATCGCTCAGGAAATGTTCCCCAAAGTCCTCTTGAAGCCCCAGGCGCAGGGTCCCGGCGGTCTGGCTTTGATGCACGCTGTGGAAAATGCTGTCGTTCAACTCCAGTAACCGGCGGGCATGGCTCAGCAGTGATTCTCCTGTGGGGGTCAAGACCAGCCCGCGACCGGATTTAGCCAGTACCGGCGTGCCTATCTGCTCCTCAAGTTTCTTTAACTGGGCACTCACGGCAGACGTCGACCGACCGAGACGATCCGCAGCTTTGGCAAAGCTGTTGAATTCCACACCCGTGACGAAGGTGCGCAATACATCAAGGTCGAAGGTTGGGCGGCGCATTCAATAGTCCACTAATTCCGGATGGTCGACGCTATTAAATCTGATATTCGGAAGGGTTGCGACTTGATAATTTTCATCCTTCAGATCGGGACATCGGAGGGGAAAACATCATGAATACAGCTATGGCCACTGGGGGAGAGTCCCAGGGCAATTATCCGCAGAAGTTTGCCGAGTTGACCGACAACGTATTGTTCGGCGACATGTGGACGCGTACGCAACTCAAGCCCCGTGAACGCAGTTTGGTGACGGTGGCTGCGCTGGTGGCGATGTACCGTCTTGAGCAACTGCCGTTTCATTTGCAACGAGCGCTGGATAACGGCGTGAGTGCTGACGAACTGGCCGAAGTCATCACCCATCTGGCGTTTTATTCAGGTTGGCCGACGGCCGCTTCGGCGCTGAAGGTGCTGAGCGAACTACAGCTTTGCCTTTCAGAACGCCCGGAGTAACCGCTGATGCCGTTTGCACGAATTTCGCTGCACCGAGGCAAGTCGGCCGAGTATTTACAGGCGTTGTCTCAGGGGTTGCACGACGCCTTGGTCGAGAGCTTCGAAGTGCCGAAGACTGATCGCTTCCAGGTCATTCACCAACATGAGGTCGGCGAGCTGATATTCGATCCCCACTACCTGGGTGGGCCGCGTAGCCATGACTTTGTGCTGATCGCGATTACTGCCGGCCGTGCTCGAAGTGTTACGACCAAACAGCATTTTTACCGTGATCTGGTCGAGAAACTGGGACGGGCGACGGGGCTGAACGCAGAAGATGTGATGGTGGTGATCACCACCACGGCCGGTGATGAGTGGTCGTTTGGGGGAGGGCGGGGCAACTAGGCTTTAAGTAAAACGGGGTCATAACCCCGCTTTTACGCTAGAACGTCGGCAGCCGATCCAACGCACAAGTACGTTTATTTTCGGTTCATCTGCCGTGGGCACGCGCTCGCCCGTATCGACATTGAATATGTCGATGTAACAACGGCTCAACGAGCCCGGGACGTCGACAATCCTCCCTTGATCACATAGCGTGTGCCTGAACCTATGCTCGTCCAGATTGTTGGCGTAATGCCAAGGCCGCTACACCACACACGATCAGTGCGATACAGGACACATAGAACGCATCGCTGTAGGCCATCAGGTACGCCTCACGACGCACGGTATGGGCCAGGCTTTCAAGAACCTGCTGTTGCGCGGGTAACAGTTGGTTGAATAGGAAGTCTTCGCTGTCTGCCATGCTGGCGCGCAGGCGCTCCTGCAAGGGAAAGGAAAACAGCGTAATCGACTCTCCCACCCGCTCTGAGTGAAAGCGCTCGCGCATGGCGACGATTTGCGTCAGCCCTGCAGTACCCACGGCCCCGCCAAGGTTGCGCAGCATGGAAAACAACGCGGATGCGGAACCGGCTTCGGCTTTGGCCAGCCCGGAAACCGCCAGAACAGAAAGCGCCACCATGATCAGCGGCTGTCCGATACCCCGTACCACGGTGGAAGGGATGATCACGTTGGCGGCACTGTCGACGTCCAGGTGCGCGCCAAGGTAGCAGCCCAGCGCCATGATGAAAAAGCCGCTGGCGACCATCAGTTTCGGGCTGAGGCACTTCATCAAGCGCGGCATGAACGGTGCCAGCACCAATTGCACCATGCCGTAGGCGATCAGGCTGACGCCGATTTCCCGGGCGTTGTACCCCTGCAGTTGGGAAAGGTAATTGGGCACCAGGAACACCAGGCCGAAGGTCGCCCCGCCGAAAATGAACATCGCCGCACTGGCCACTCCAAAGTTGTAGCTTTTGAGCAGGCGCAGGTTGATGAAGGAACGGCTGCCGTACAACTGCGACAGCACGAAGTACACCAGGGCGACGCCGGCGATCAGCGACACCCAAACAATGAAATCGGAACCGAACCAGTCCTTGCGACCACCTTCCTCCAGCACGATCTGCAAGCCCCCCAGGCCGACGATCATGGCCAGGATGCCGCCCCAGTCACCATTTTTGAGCAGGCTCAATTGCATGGGCTTGGCATCGATGGACCATGCCACCGCCAGCAACAAGAGAATGCCTGGCGCCAGTTGCAGGTAAAAAATCCAGCGCCACGAATAAGCATCGGTCAACCAGCCACCAATGGATGGCCCGGCGGCCTGGGCAACGCTGTTGGACAAGGCGAACAAGGCCATGCCCATCGCGATCTTGCTGGGCGGGAGCTCGGTGATGATCAGCTGGAATGACAAAGGGATCAGCACCGCGCCGGCGGCACCCTGGATCACCCGAATGATGATCATCACTTCCAGGTTGGGCGCCCAGGAGCAAGCAATGGACGCCACCAGGAACACAAAGGACCCCGCCAGCATCACCCGCCGCAGCGAGAACACCTGGACCAGCCAGGCCGTCAGAGGAATCATCACGATTTCCGCGACCAGGTACGCCGTGGAAATCCACGAGCCCTCCTCGAAGGTCGCCCCCAGGGAACCCTCGATTTCCGGCAGCGCGGCGCTGGTTACATGCACGTTCATACCGGCCATGAAACAGCCGAAAAGCCCGCCGATCACCGCGACCCAGGCGCGAAAGGAGACGGTTTTTTCAACGGACTCAGTCATGGGTCGCGCCCTGGGTGCCGGACCGGGTGTCAACGGTGGTGATCACCGACATGCCAGGCAGAATGGGCCCGCCCTCGTCATGTTCATCGATGACGATCTTCACCGGAAAGCGCTGCACGATCTTGGTGAAGTTGCCGGTGGCGTTATCCGACGGCAACAGCGCGAACACGGCCCCGGAACCTGGCGAAAAGCTCACCACATGGCCCTTGAGCTTGCGTCCCGAATAGCTGTCGACGCTGATATCCACCGGTTGACCGGCGCGCATGTCGCGCAACTGGGTTTCCTTGTAGTTGGCCACCACATAGGCCTGCTGCAGGGGCACCACCGCCAGCAACGGCAAGCCCGGCGCGACGTATTGGCGAATACGCACTTTGCGCTGCCCCACGACCCCGTCGATGGGCGAGCGGATCAAGGTGTCCTCCAGCGCATGAGACGCCAGGCTCAACTGCGCCTCGGCCTGGCTGCGCCGGGCAATCTGTTGTTGGAGCGAGGCTTCGGCCAGCTGGCGTCGGGCAATGGCGACGGTCAACCTGGTTTCCTGTTGACGCTGCATGGCCCTGGCGATTTCCACCGCGGCGTTGGCCTGGGTGTAGCTGGCAGCCGCCGTTTCCAGTCGCTGGGCACTGGCAGCGTGTTCGCGCACCAGGCTCTGGTAGCGGCGCTGGTCAAGGCTCGCGCGGCGCAACTCGGCCGCCACGCTGCGGGTGTGGGCCTCAGCCTGGTTTACCCCGGCCTTTTGCTGGGCGATCAGGCTGTCGGTCACGTGCAGGTTTGCTTGTTGGGCCGCGACCGAGGCCTGGGTTTGCGCCAGTTGTGCACGCGCCTGCGCCAACCGCGCCTGGTAATCGCGGGCCTCGATGCGCACCAGCACATCCCCGGCCTTGACGGGCTGGTCATCCTCCACCAGCACCTGGGCCACATACCCGGAAACCTTCGGGCTGATGGGGATCCAGTCGGTACGCACATAGGCATCATCGGTCTGTTCCAGGTAACGTCCAAGCGTCATCCAGTACACCCCGAACCCTACCGCCGCGATCGACAGCACAACGCATCCCAGCAGGATCAGGTTACGTTTGCGCCGTTGCTTGCGCGCATGCATGAGCTGCTCGTCCTGGACAGCGGTTTTTTCATCGACAGCAATATTCATGGCTGGGTACCGGAAAAATTGACGGAAGTGCGGCGCAGGGCAGCGGTAGCAGAGGCAGAAGACTGCCAACCGCCGCCAAGCGCGCGGAACAGGTCGATCTGGCGCTGCAACAGCTGGCCATCGGCATCGGCGAGCGTGGCCTGCAGGCGGATCAGCTCACGCTCGCTGTCCAGCACGTCGAGAAAGTCGATAGACCCGGCGTCGTAATTGAACTGGGCCAATGTGTAGGCTTGACGACTGCTGACTAGGGCCTGGTTCAACGCGGCGTGGCGCCGGCGCTCGCCGTCGTAGAGCGCAAGCGCCTGGCGTACCTCCTTGAGGGCCTTGAGAACACTGGCTTCGAATTGCGCCACTTGCATGCGCTCCAACGCCCTGGCCTGGTTGACCCGCGCGCGATTGACCCGCCAGTTGGGGAATTGCCAAGTAATCAGCGGCCCGACGCCAAACATCACCGCGCTACTGTCTCCCAACTCATGGGGTGTGTTGGCGGATGAGGACACTGAAGCGCCAAAGGTCACCTTCGGATACAGGTCCGACTGGACGATATCCACTTGCAGCGTGGCCGCTTGCAGCGCTCGCTCGGCCTGACGGATATCGGGGCGGCGCGCGAGTAATTGCCAGCCATCACCCACCGGCAGCTCGGCATTGAGTTGCGGCACGACCTCACAGGTCGCCGCGCCACTGCCTTGTTCCAGGTCCGCCACGCCGGTCAGCATCGCCAGCTCGTACAGGGCAGCTTGCCGGCGTGCTTCCAACATCGGCAGCAGCGCCAGGGTTTCACCCTGTAGCGCCTGCATCCGGGTGTATTCGAGATCGGTCACCACACCGGCCTGACGCTGCCGGTCGATCAACGCCAAGCTGTGCCCGACCACATCCATCGAATGGCGCTGAATCCTGGCGCGTGCGCCCATGGCGCAGGCATTGACATAAGCGCGAGTGGTTTGCGCCACCACCGTGATGCGCAACAAGTCTTCGGCGTCCTGCGCCGCAGCCGCCTGGACCTGAGCCCGCTCGATACTGCGCTGAACCTGGCCCCAGATATCCACCTGATAAGCCAGCTCGAAGCCTGGGTTGAACGCCCACTGTGACGGAGCATGGCTATTCGTGGCTTTGGCCAGGGTCTGATCATCGGCTGTCTTGCCGTACTCGGCGCCCAGTGAGGCCTGGGTCGACGGCCAGCGCCCGGCATCGGCCTGCATGATCCCGGCCAACATCGCCTGCACATGGGACTGAGCTGCCGCCAGGTCGCGGTTATGCATCAATGCCTGCTGCACCAGCGCGTCAAGTTTCGGATCGTTATACAACTGCCACCAATGGTCGGGTAACGCTTGGGCCGAAACACCCGGCGGCAGGCGGCTCAGGGCGTTAAAGCGCTCCGGCTGCGGCTGCACGGGTATATGGGTGACCCAAGAGGAACAACCCGCCAACAAAACGACCGCCACACCCAGGAGTGAAAGACGACCATGCCATGCACAGAAAAAAGGCGGACCCATCGAAAAAACCCAGAATGCCAAGAAGACGCACAGGTTAAGAGAGCGCTGGGCCGCGCATCTCCCGAGTTCCAGACAACCATCGTTTCGATTTGGACAATGTGCCTGTAGACCGCCTTATCGCAGGCGCTCACGGGCCAGGCACGCGCAAAGACCTGGCCCTGCCTGGAGGCGGGGCCATGGACGGTTGGGGGTTGCGCGCTCGACGGGGGTATCAGACCAGGCGGCAGGTGCTCGGGGTGTAGCCCATGGTGCGCTTGAACATTGCAGTAAACGCGCTCGGGCTCTGGTAACCGTGCTCCAATGCCACTTCCAGGATCGATACGCCGCAGGCCAGCCGTTGCATGCTGAGTAGCAGCCGAGTGCGCTTGCGCCACTCCCCGTAACTCATGCCCAACTCTTTCTGGAACAGCCGCGCCAGGGTGCGCGAACTCATATTGAGCTGCACCGCCCAACTCTCCAGTGTCGACTCCTGTGAAGGGTTGTCGATGAACTCGGCACACAGCGACTTGAGCCTTGGCTCATCAGGAATCGGCACATGCGCCAGCACCCGCTGCGCAATGTCGAGCTCCGAGAAAATCAGGTCGACAATCTGCACATGGCGCAACAGAGTGGGTTCAGTGTCATGTTCATCGGCCGCTGCGATGATCAATTCCCGCAGCAACGGCGAAACCTTGAGAACGTGGCATTCCTCCGTCAACGCTCGGTGTGCGCCCGGCGAGATCAACAGAGTGCGCATGCGCACCTCGCCGGTCATGCGGATCTGGTGCTCCACTCCCGAAGGAACCCAGAGCGCATGCCCGGAAGGTACCACCCAAGTGGTCCCGACGACCGATACCAGCATCACGCCGTTAATGGCATACACCAGTTGACCTTCTTCATGCCGATGCGAAGCCACTATGTCACCATGACCATAGTCACCGGCGAGCGCCGCCAATGCGGTGTGCGCAATCATCGCAGGAAGGTACCGCGGTCAGGCAATTGCACGGTACTAAAATGGCGATAGGTGCTGGACGGATCCTTGAGCATCATGACGTTTTCTCCTTTTTTCGACAGTTACGACAATTACGACAGTGCGCAGCCGAAGCTGCCGTTAACGCTCGCTCGCTGGATCAAACACTAAACGAAACAGACAAACACCAATTGCAAAGCGTCTCAAAAAAATCATAATTTACAGCATAAAAACCTAATAATTATGATTTTATTGGTTATTTAACTACTCTCTATGACATTAACTGCAATCAAGGGCGCCAACAAAGCCCGCGCAAAAAGGCGCTTTACGAGCGAGGCCTCGGCCCGACTGTTCAGGAGTTGCCGGACTCGACCCGCACCGCCGCCGACGCCGCCCAAACCTTGGGATGCGAGACGGCCCCAATCGTCAAGTCGCTGATTTTTTCACCAGCGACCAGGTGGGTTACGGCAGGTTATATGACTGCTTCCTTGGCGTCGGCTCAGCACAGCCTCTCGCGCACAGCCCTCAACACCGCTTCGATGTGCCAGGTCTCGACGCCGATGGCGACTGCTTCGCCGGCATCAAACACCAGCTCGATTTGGGTGGCTATGCCTTGTTCGAAAAGCAGTCGCTGCGCGTCTTCAAGAAGCCTGCGTTTACCTGTGAGCCAATGTCGTTTGCCCGTCAGCAACGCAAGGGTTTGCGGGTAGGTACACTGCAGTTTTCGACGCAAATTGACCAGCGCCGCTTTGTCGCTTCGGTCACTTGCCGGGGTCAGTACATACGTGTTGCCCGATGCTGCTTCCAGGTCGTATTTGTCTTGCAGATGTTCATCGACGCTCCAGCTGACGACCGTCTCATGCTCGCCCGTCATGACGTTGATCAAGTGCGCGTTAACACCTACGTAGCAGAACTGCGTCATGCCGTGGATGACGTAATCCTCACTGTTACTGCGAATAACCCAGTAATCACCGTTGGCGGAAAGCTCACATGACTGGATAACAAAACGCTCAGGTTTGCCATCTCTCATGACGCCGTCAAACAGGCCAAGCACGATTTCACAAGCCTGCTCTGCGGTTATCAAGGCGTTGATCTCTGTCACGCTTTGCCCAAGCCAAGCAATGAACGCACCCAGCCTGCCGACTTCCGTTCATAGAAGGGTGCGGTTTGCTTGAGGAAGTAATCGCTAAGGCCTGATTCCCCTTCGTGAACGCGATAGAGGTCAACGGGTTCGCCATCCGGAGCGCTATCCCCGGCAACGTTACCGGCTTCGCGCATGACCCGTTCAATATCACCATCCGCTTCAATACCAATGATCAGATGAGGCTTTTGATCGGACGATGCGTCATGCATCAACGCCAGAAATGCACGCTTTACGTTGCGATGTTTGGCGAGTAATTGCGTGAGCGAGTTGACCATCTTCGACGGATAGTGCGACGGCTGCCCGAGCAGCACATTGGTGTCTTTTTCTACTGTGCGCTGCACCGGCTGTTGGCCGATCCCGTCAGAGAGCAGATGGCGCACTTCCTCCGGGAAAAACTCTTTCCCGTAAGGAGACTTTGGGTTGAGGAAAAGAGCGGTGCCCAAGGTGATTTCAAACAGCGATCTGGCCGGGATCGCTATGTAGGATTCTTGGCTATCTATGGATTTTTGGAGGGTTTGCAACGAAGAAAAAAACGGGATGACAGCGCTGCCGTCAGGTTTTTGCCAATTCGCGATGCTGATGTTGCTACCAGACTCTATGTTCACTTGACCTTCGCCAGTGCCGGCAGTGCCGAGGACGTAGACAGTGGAGTTCAACAGCGTCTTGAAAAAGTCTGGACGATGGGCCGGTTCATCCGCCGCCAGTTTGAGTGATTTTTCGAGGTCGTTTTCTTGCTGGGTATCCATGATGTCCATTGGCAGTTCCATCAAAACAGACAAAAAGTGAGCGGCAAAGAGCGCGCAGTTTTTTACGTCACTGTGAAAACAGGAAGCACAGGAGACTAACAAGTTTGAAGCATACGTAGAGAAACCCGAGGCGGTTTTTCAAGGAGAATTCCTCCGTATCAGCGTTGGATGAAGAAAAACGCAGTTGGCCTCGAACGGCTGCTTCTGGCCGATAGCTGCCTGTCGTGAAGGGCAGCTATCGACCCAAAGCGGACATTCCGTCTATTACAAACCGAGACCAGAACGCCTAGGGCGTGCGTTCGTTAGGACTTTTAGTGGATGGTTCAGTGGCAGGATCTGCGCGATGGCAAATCCGACTTCGAAACAGGTGAAGCCGAGGATCAGAAAACTGGCTCCATGGGCTACCGCGAATAGTTGCCAGACAGTGAACAGTATTCTCGCCAGTGCGTCATATAAACCAATGCTGCGGCTCGGCTGTCGTAGCCGCCAGAGCGACCAGACCACCACCACACTGCCCGGCAGGTTGGCAAATAGCATGGCGGTAATGTCCAGTGTCGGGACTGGTCAGCCCAATGCAAGCACGCCGGATACATTCGCTTGTAATGGAATGACTGGTGGCCGGTGCAAGTTGGATATACCTCACGATCAATGTCATGGAGGAGTTAATCCGATAGAGGTGCTCCCTCATGCAGAAACTCACTCACGAAATCGATGAAGGCTCTGACCTTGGCAGGGGGTAAATGTCGAGATGGATACAGGGCGTAAAGATCAAACTTCTCACCTCTCCAGCCTTGAAGTAATTCAACAAGATGACCTTGGGCGATAAGATCCTTCACCCCGCTGGCTTTGATGCGTGCAATACCTACGCCCGCCAAGCATGCACCTATCAGAGTACCTGATTCATTGACCAATAATCTGCTGGTGGTCTTGACCGGCATCGTCGTTTTTCCCAGTGTGTACTCCCACTCCATAGGCAACCCGGTCATGGTGCTTTTCATCTGAATACAGAAATGGTGAATCAGATCAGAGGGTGTTTTAGGAGACCCGTATTTACTCAAGTAGTCCGGCGAAGCGACAGTGACCGTACTGGTTTCCAGCAATTTGCGTGCGATCAAGGTAGACGACGGTGGTTGGCCGAACCGGATCGCAATGTCGAATCCTTCTCCGACCAGATCACCCAGTTGATCGCGGACGAGGAGTTCAAGGGAGATCTCTGGGTACAGCGTTAAAAACCTGGACAAGTGGGGCGCCATCATCCGACGGGAAAAGTACGTATCGACATTGACTCTCAGTCGGCCCCGCACGGCAGTGGATGCGCCGGAGGTCAAGTTGACCGCATCACCTATCCCTGCCAACAACGGACTGATTTCTCCGTAGAGCATGCGTCCTTCGTCCGTTAGCGTCACTGACCGTGTTGTTCTATCGAACAGTCGTACGCCGATGCTTGTCTCTAGACGTCCAACAGCGCGGCTGATGCCAGAGGGCGACATGCTCAATGCTTCAGCCGCCCGCGCGAAACTGCCACTGTGAACGATAGCGGCCAGGACACTGATGTTTGAAAGCAGGCGACCGTCAAAACTCATCTCGCTATCCACTCGTGCGTAAAGGTCACTAAAGATGTGACTAATTGGGCATTCTGTCAATTATAAAAGGTAGTTACTCTGGCCCTGTCTTCAAATTCAGGTCCTTCTCCATGCCATACGATCTCACTCGCCGGAACATGCTCAAAGGTGCATCAGGTCTTCTGGTTGCTTCAGCCTTTGCGGGGTTGCCCGAGGCCAAGGCGTCCACTCAAACGGTTTGGTCCACACCCAAGCCAGATGCTTCATTCAGGTCCATCGACCAGGCACTTGACGCCGCTGTTCGAAATGGCACGGTGGCGGGTGTCGTAGCAATAGGTGCGACAAAACGAGGCGTGGTGTACGAAAAAGCATACGGCACCGGTAATTTGGAGTCGGGAACGGCGATTTCATCGCAATCGGTGTTCTGGTTGCTGTCGATGACTAAAGCGATCACTGCAACTGCGTGCATGCAGTTGATCGAGCAAGGGAAACTGTCGCTTGACCAACCAGCGAGCGAAATTCTTCCGGAATTAGCGTCACCTCACGTGCTTGAAGGGTTTGACGCATCAGGACAGCCTCGTTTGCGCGCGGCTGCTCGGCCCATCACCGTGCGACACCTTTTGACCCATACCTCTGGATTTACCTACAGCGTATGGAGCGAGGCGTTGGGCGAATATGAAAAAGTTACGGGTATGCCTGATATCGCCACATCCAAAAATGGCGCGTTCACGGCTCCTCTGGAGTTTGATCCGGGAGACCGCTGGGAGTACGGCATCAGTCTGGACTGGGTGGGGAAACTGGTCGAGGCGGTGAGTGGCCAGTCATTGGAGATCTACTTCAAGGAAAACATTTTTTCACCACTGGGCATGACCGATACAGGCTTTCTTATAAGTAGCGCTCAAAAGCAACGGGTTCCCACTCTTCATATGCGCCAGCAGGATGGATCGTTGAAGACGGGCCCGTTCGAGATGCCTCAGCGTCCTGAGTTTTTCAGCGGCGGCGGCGGTTTGTTCAGCACACCTCGAGACTATTTGAAGTTCCTTCAAATGCTCCTGCACGGTGGCGTGTTCAACGGTTCGACCCTTTTGAAACCAGAAACTGTCGCGACGATGTTCCGCAACCATATCGGCGACCTAAACGTCGTCGAGATGAAGTCAGCACAACCTGCCTATTCAGAAAGCTTTAACCAATTTCCTGATACCCCGCACAAATGGGGGCTGTCGTTTGACATCAACAGCCAACCGGGGCCCAACGGGCGAAGTGCGGGTAGCGGGAGTTGGGCCGGGTTGCTTAATTGTTATTTCTGGCTAGACCCGGTCAAGCAGGTGACCGGTGCGATCTTTACCCAGACGCTGCCGTTTTATGACCCAGCAGTAGTAAAGCTTTATGGACAGTTCGAGCATGGGCTTTACGCTGGATTGAATAAGGCTTGATGTACTTCTAACACCTAAGGAAACAGAACTATGTATGTCATCACGGGTATCACCGGAAAAGTCGGCGGCGCAGTGGCACGTGCGCTTCTCAATAATCGCCAAGCTGTTCGCGCGGTAGTAAGAGACCCGGTAAAAGGCGCGTACTGGGGAACTCTGGGGTGTGAAATCGTCATTGCCAATATGGATGATGCCTCGGCACTTACCCGCGCATTTGAGGGCGCGAGTGGTGTTTTCATTCTTCCGCCCTCCGAGTTCGATCCAGCCCCAGGTTTTCCGGAAGCGCGTGCTGTCATTGATGCCGTGTCACAAGCAATCGATGCTGCCAGGCCAGAGAAAGTAGTGTGCATCTCCACCATCGGTGCCCAGGCGGCTCAGATCAATTTGTTGACCCAGCGTACGTTGATGGAAAAGGCGCTGAGCGCACTTCCAGTGCCGGTTACCTTCCTGCGTCCGGGCTGGTTCATGGACAATGCAGCGTTTGATATCACATCAGTTCTTGAGCAAGGCATGATCAACAGTTTTCTTCAGCCGCTTGATAAACAGGTGCCGATGATCGCGTCGGCTGACGTCGGTGAAGTCGCTGCTGGATTGCTCCAAGAGCAATGGACGGGTGCGCAAATAGTCGAACTGGAAGGCCAATGGGTCTCGCCTAACGAGATGGCGAAGGTCTTCGGTGAGATCTTGGGCAAGCCTATTTCCGTGGAAGCGGTCCCACGCGAAAGCTGGGAGCCAATGTTTCGCGACCAAGGTGCTCTCAATCCGTTACCGAGGATGCAGATGCTAGACGGTTTCAATGAAGGGTGGATTGAATTCGAGCGCAGCGCTGATGTTCGGATGAAAGGGAAAACGACGCTTGAAACGGTTCTTAAAGGTCTTCTCTTTCAGTCGAAATAAGCTCACGTGGCTTGCCGTTTATCGGGCACGGCGCGGCGAACGAATTGGGTGGAAGTCAGATGGATTTGGATTTTTCGTTGGTACTATGCGCTGTGCTGGCGGTGACCGGCATTGCGAAGATTCTTGATTTCGCAATCATTGGTAAAAGGCCCGGTATTGAGGCGCCTGCCGTCATATCAGGTGCGGCTAATAACGGGGTCGGCCGTGTTTTAAGTTGGGCAGTGTACGGTGTGCGATTTTTATCCAGTCTGTTTGCAGTCATTCTGGTGGTCTTCATTATCCGGTCGTTCATTGTCGAGCCATTCATGATTCCGTCTGACTCCATGCTGCCGACACTGGAATCGGGCGACTTCATTCTGGTGAACAAGTTTGCTTACGGACTCCATATTCCTGTCATGGGAACAAAAATATTGAGTTATGGCATTCCTGAACGGGGCGACGTCATTGTTTTCCGCTACCCACAGGATCCCCGTATACACTATATAAAACGCATCGTGGGTCTGCCGGGTGACACCGTCGCGTATAGGGATAACCAACTTTTTGTAAATGGCGTGAAGATCGCCATCGATTTGGTGCCTGGCCGGATGGATACGCCAGTGGGTCTATCCGCCAACAGATACAGTGAAACGTTGGGAATTCACCCCCATGATATTTACGTAAATCTAAGAGGCGACCATAACATTTATCCAGTCTGGAAATTTCCTCATATAGAAAACTGCGTATATGGGGCATCAGAGGTCAGCTGTCAGGTTCCCGCAGGCTACTACTTTGGAATGGGTGATAACCGCGACAATAGCGCCGATAGCCGCTATTGGGGATTTGTGCCGAAAGCTAATATCGAAGGCAACGCTTTTGCTGTCTGGCTGAACTTTCGGAAACTTGGAAGAATTGGCCTTATTGATTAATTCGCTACGGTCTTCATCGCTGGATTATATAGATTAAAGGTGATTTGATGAAACGCTTGATCTCTAAAAGTTTGACTATACCCCGTTTAGGTTTTGGTACGTTCCGTATGCCCGGTGACGGCTGCCAAGCGGTAGTCGAAAGTGCTATCGACGTGGGTTATCGGCATATTGATACTGCGGCCATGTACGACAATGAGGAGTCGGTAGGTCGTGCACTAGCCGCATCAGGTATAGCGCGCAGCGAGCTATTTGTTACGACAAAAGTGTGGCACGACCAGCTCGAGCCAACCGCGTTGTTGAAATCATTCGATACGAGCCTGTCAAAGCTTGGGTTGGAATACGTCGATCTTTACATGGTTCATTGGCCTTCGGCATCCATGGACATGGCAGCCCTGATGAAGACCCTCGGCTCTTTGCGTGATAGCGGACGAATTCGGGAACTGGGGGTGTGTAATTTCAATATGCCGATGCTTCGTAGCGCGATCGATGAGTTGGGTGCATCCGTTGCAGCGGTTCAGGTCGAATACCATCCATTCCTTGATCAGACTCGTCTTTTAACCTTCCTAAGGGAAAGAAATATTCCATTGGTCGCGTACGCGCCTCTGGCTCAGGGTAGAGCGGCGACTGATCCGACGTTGATGCAAATAGGCGCTAAGCATGACGTCTCGGCAGCTCAGGTCGCCATCGCGTGGCTACTTGATCAAGACGGTGTGATCGCAATTCCGAAAGCTCAGCGCGCCGAAAGTCAGAAAGCGAACCTGGAAGCCATTGCGGTGAAACTGGACGACGAGGATCGGCAGGCGATCACATCTCTCGCTAAAGATCAGCGCTTTGTCCAGCCTCCGTTTGCGCCTGATTGGGATGCAAAGTGATCCGGTAATTAATCGATTAGGAAAATTATTCAGACGCTTCTATAAATGTCTCTGTATCGATTGCAGCCCGTTGCAATCGACTCGTTCTGTAGGTCCTGGATCGTAGTTTTAGCAAAAGAGGCAACCACAATGAAACTGGATGATTGCATTGCATTGGTCACAGGCGCCATCAGGTACATGAGACGAAAAACAGCATTCCCATACGCCATCCCTTCTAAACGTATATTCGATAGGCGATGAACATGAATCAGTAGCAGACCAGGCTCATACCGCACTATCACGTGTCGATGCGCTCTTGAAGGAAGCAGGGTCGTCATGTGAACACCTGCTGCAAGTGACCATTTGGCTGGCTGACATGGCTGACTTTGAAGCCATGAACGAAGTCTGGGACGCTTGGGTACCAGAAGGACATTCACCAGCACGAGCGTGCGGTGAGAAAAGTTGGCTGTTTCGCGATTGCTGGTCGAATTCCTTGTCAGCGCTGCTAAAGCCTAAAACAGGGCAAAAACTGTAATTATGGCGAGCGATTTACGCTTAACCGCGCTCGTCTGAGCCTACGCAAGCGATGAGCGCGTCAGTCCATAATGTCCGCTCTTGGCCGATAGCCGCCTGTCGCGAAGGGCTGCTATCGGACCCATACCGGACGTTTACACAACCGGTCCAATGATCGCTACGGTTCCAGCCAGTCAGAATAAAGCTGCGGAAAACGCTCTTGCAGCCACTCAATAAACACTTGAACCTGTGGCGCCAGATGCGTCCGGCTTGGGTACAGCAACGACACCAGGCGAGGGGCTGGCCGATAGGACCTTAGAATTTCGACTAAACCGCGACTGTCCAAATGCTCCGCTACGGCGATCCCCGGCGCCTGGATTATTCCGAAACCCGATACGCCGCACTGAACGTACGCATTCGACTCGGTGACGGTGATGCCGGCATTACTGACAAACGCTCGATCCTGACCCTTTACCGAGAAATGCCAAGGTAATGTCCTGTTGCTCTGACCGGACAAGAAGTTGACGCCTCGATGACCGGCCAGGTCGTCGAGTGTCTTTGGTTCGCCATGCTCGCGCAGATATTCGGGCGCAGCGCAGGTGACCATGGTCGCCATCGCGATAGGGCGAGCGATCAACGTTGAATCCGGTAAATCGCCAATACGCAACGCACAGTCAATGCCTTCACCGACCAAATCGACAGCCCGGTCCGTCACGCCAAGAATCATGTTGATACCAGGGTAGGCGCCAGTAAATTCTTTAAGGCTCTTGATGAATTCCATTTGTGCGAAAGCGGTCGGGATATCGATGCGAAGTCGGCCTGCAAGCGTTGCCCCGGAGCGGTCGAACATCGACGTCGCAGCAGAAATACCCGCCAGAATTTCCTGTACCCGCTCATAAAACCGCTCACCCTCGGCGGTGAGTGCCACCTTTCTGGTGGTGCGCTGGAACAGGCGCACGCCCAATGACGCCTCCAACTCCTGGATAGACCGAGTGACCTGAGGTCGCCCGATGTCCAGCGATTCGGCGGCTTTGGTAAAGCTGCCGAGTTCGGCAAGCCTGGCGAACAGTCGCATCGATTGAAGCAATTCCATGACGCTTTCCCATGAGCCCCGGCTGAATAACCCAGTTGAATATGATTGTTGTCCAAGGATAGAACAATCATGTCTTTTTCCACGCATTTATTGCTCGCCCTCAAAAGCCAAAAATGCACGCAAGGCCGAACCGATCCTGGTGGGTGGCCATTGACGTGTATTGGGAGATTCGCAATGAAAGCTTGGTTATTGAAAGATTTCGGCCTCGACAACCTGCAGTTGGGAGAGGTGGCGACCCCGCACCCCAAGGCTGGCGAGTTACTGGTCAAGGTCGGTGCTGTCTCGCTCAACTTTCGCGACAAGGCTATCGTCGACGGCATTTATGAGCCGCACAAGGTGCCCAAACCACTGATCCCGGTGAGCGATGCCTCCGGCACCGTGGTAGCGGTCGGTGATAACGTCACACGTTTTAAAGTCGGTGACCGCGTCAACTCGCACCTTTATTCGCGTTGGCTGGAGGGCGAGCCAGGGCCGAACGAACCCGATTACTGCTTCGGTTCGCCGTTGCCCGGCGGTTTAGCCGAATACATGATCATCCATGAAGACAGCGCCGTCGGCGCACCTGACAACATGAGCGACGAAGAGGCGGCAACGCTTCCGATTGCTGCGCTCACGGCCTGGTATTCGCTGGTGGACTTCGGACACATCCAGCCGGGCCAGACCGTGTTGGTCCAGGGCACTGGAGGTGTGTCCATATTTGCCGTGCAAATCGCAACTGCACTTGGCGCAAAGGTCATTGCGACGTCGAGCAGCGACCAGAATTTGCAAGCCGTGAAGGCGCTGGGGGCCGTGGCGGGTATCAACTACAAAACGACCCCGAACTGGGCGGACGAAGTGCTGAAACTGACCGAAGGCAAGGGCGTGGATCTGCTGCTCGATGTAGCCGGCGGCAGCGGCATCAATCAATCGGTCGCAGCGACCAAGGCGTCAGGGCGTATTGCGCAGATCGGCTTTCTGACAGGGCAAACCGTTGAACTCAATCTGATGCCGCTGATTTTCCGCCAGACGACTATTCGCGGCATCGCCGTGGCGCCACGCTCATCCTTCGACCGCATGAACGCATTCCTCAACGAACACAAGATCCATCCCGTAATCGATCAGGTATACCCGTTCGAGAAAGCGCGGGAAGCTTATGAGCATCTGGCGAGGGGAGCATTTGGAAAGGTGGTGATTAAAATCGCTTGATTAGGTTAAGGCGCCAAAATGGCGCCTTTTTTCGGCTATCGCAGCAGATTCAACTCCGGAGTTGAGCCGGTCCAGGCTCAAGCGTCCACTTTTGGCCGCTAGCCTTCACACATAATTGACGACCCCTCACACCACCGCCGCCACGCTCCTCGACCGCCAAGCAAACCCCACCACCATCAACAACCCCAACCCCGCCATCCCAGCCCCCGCCAGCGAAATCGCCGGATAGCCCCACCCCGCATTAATCACCACACCGCCCAGCGCCGCCCCAATTGCATTGCCAAAATTAAACGCCCCGATATTCACCGCCGACGCCAGGTTAGGCGCGTCCTTGGCCGCCTCCATCACCCGCATCTGCAATGGCGGCACCAAGGCAAAACTGGCCACACCCCATATCAAAATGGCCACCGCCGCCGGCAGCGGCCAACGCATCAGCACGGTGAACGCCAGCAACACCACAATCAGCACGCTCAGCGACACGATCAAGGTGCGGTCTATCGAGCGGTCGGCCGCCTTGCCACCCCACAGGTTGCCGAGTGTCAGGCCCACACCGAACAGTACGAGCATGGCGGTGATGTAGGCAGTGGAGGCGTGGGTTTCGCTGCTGAGGATGGGCGCGATGTAGGTGAAGACGGTGAACATGGCGCCCGAGCCGATGACGGTAAGGGCCAATGCGCCCAGCACCGGGCCGCGGCCCAGTACGCGGATTTCGGCCATTACGCTCACGTGTGGCGGCGCCTTGAGGTTGGGCAGGGCGAACCACAGCGCGGCCATGGCGATGACGCCGAGGCCGGTAATGCCCCAGAAGGCGGTGCGCCAGCCGAACAGTTCGCCGAACCAGGCGGCCAGTGGTACGCCGCCGATGGTCGCGAGGGTGAGGCCCATAAACATCGCGGCCACCGCGCCGGCGCGTTTCTCCGGGGCGACCACGCTGGCGGCGACCACGGAGCCCACGCCAAAGAACGCGCCGTGGTTCAGTGAGGTCACGACTCTGGCGATCATCAGGCTGTAGTAGTCGGTGGCCAGGGCGGACATCAGGTTGCCCAGGGTGAAAATCGCCATCAGCCCGATCAGCAGGTAGCGCCGGGGGATCTTGCCGGTGGTCAGGGTCATCAGTGGCGCGCCGAGCAGTACGCCCATGGCATAAGCACTGACCAACAAGCCTGCTGCGGGAATCGAGACGCCGAGGTCGGCAGCGATGCCCGGCAACATGCCCATGGGGGCGAATTCGGTGACGCCGATGCCAAAGGCACCCATGGCGAGTGCAACGAGAGGTGGATTGATACGCATGGAAAGCTCCTTATCTATGCCGCCAATGCTACGATCCAACGTTTTAAGGCGGTAGATGGCGTTTTTGGCAATCACCTTTGCGTAAGGGGCACAAATGGACTTCAACGGCAGGTCGGGTGAGATGTTGGTGTTCGCCAGCGTGGCGCAGGAAGGCAGCTTATCGGCGGCGGCGCGGGCGTTGGGGCTCACGCCGTCGGCGGTCAGCCGGATCATCGCGCGCGCCGAACAGCGCCTTGGCACGCGGCTGCTGTTGCGCACTACCCGCGCGCTCACCTTTACCGCCGAGGGTGAGGCGTTCCTGCGTGGGGCGCGGCGTATCCTGGCCGACATGGACGAGGTGGAAGAGGCGATTGCCGACCAGGGCGTGCCGAGGGGCCGGTTGCGGGTCAGCGCCGCCCTGGGCCACGGGCGTATGACGATCGTGCCCTTGGTGGCCGCCTTCAGTGCGCGCTACCCGAACATCGTGGTCGACCTGACCCTGGGCGACGAGGTGGTCGATATCCTCGGCGGCCAGGCCGATGTGGCGATACGGTTTGGCCTTCTGCCCGACAGCCCACTGACCGCGCGCAGGCTCGGCGAAACCGGCCAGGTGGTGGTGGCCTCGCCCGAGTACCTGCAACGCCACGGCACCCCGCAGCAACCCGAAGACCTGCTGCGGCACAATTGCCTGCGCTTCAACTTTCGGCGTGCCGAACCCAACTGGCCGTTTATGCGCGACGGCCAGGGGTTTTCCCTCAAGGTCAGCGGCAACATCGAATGCAGCAGTGGTGAAGCGCTGGCACAGCTTGCGCGTGTGGGCGCCGGTATTGCGCGTATCGGTGAGTTCACCGTCAGCGAAGACCTGCGTCGCGGCGAGCTGATACCGCTGCTGCAAGCCTGGAACCCCGGCGACGTTGAGCCGATTCACGCGGTGTTCGTCGGCGGCGCGGCGATGCCGGCGCGGGTGCGCTTGTTTGTGGACTTTTTGCTCGAACATCATCAGCTGTAAGCGTCTGCGTGGGGCCACCGTGAGGCGCGGCAATATGAACCGTTCTCGTGCGCATAATCTGTTGCTGCGGCGGCTTGTAACTGCTTGTATCCTTGCCCGCGAATAAGGGCGAATGGCTGCCGCCGGTGCCCAGGTGTCCACTGTCCGCTGTTACGGAAAACCGTAGGTCCCAAAGGTAGCAATGTGAAGCGTGATACCCACCTGGTTGTGCTTTTGCTGGCTGTTATCGGTTGCTCCCTGGGGTCATTGACGATCTGGAAGGTGTTTGCCTCTCGAGATCGCGCCCTGCAGGAGGTGGACGTCCATGGCCTGAACCTTACCCAGGCGCTGTCGACTTATTCCGAAGGCATCGTGCGCCAAAGTGCGCTGCTGTTGCTCGGGCTGGTTGAGCGTCTGGAAACCGAAGGCAGCGGGCCGGCGCAGATTCAGCGGCTGAGTATCTTGGTCAACCGCCAGCAGCCGCTGATGCCGCAGCTCAGTGGTATCACAATCTACGATAGTCATGGGCACTGGTTGATGTCCTCCAACCGGCCGATTCCTGCGGGCGCCAACAGCACAGACCGTGCCTATTTCATCCATCACCGTGACGATCCTTCCCGCGAGATCTTTATCGGCCCGCCGATTGTGAGTCGGTCGAATCGGGAATGGGTGATGACCATCAGCCGGCGTTTCAATGATTCGCAGGGTGATTTTGCCGGTGTGGTGGCGGTGACCTTAGGCATCGAAAACTTCCTGCGCTTGTTTGGCAAGATCGATGTCGGGCAGGACGGCGCAATTGGCTTGTCGCATACCGACGGTACGTTGCTGGCGCGTTATCCGTTTCGCGAGCAAGACATGGGGCGCAACGTTTCCACGTCGCCCATCTATGCCAAGTACCTGGTTGACCAGTCGGTCGGCACTGCCTCGTTTACCTCCAGCCTGGACGGCGTGGAGCGACTCTACGCGTTCCGCCAGAGCGACCGGCTGCCGCTGATCACCACGGTGGCGCTGGGCAAGCGCGAAGCCCTCGCCGCGTGGCGCACCGAGGCACTGCTGTCGGCGGTGGTGGTGGCGGGGCTGCTGGGGCTTACTGGCCTTATCGGCTGGTTTTTGATCCTGGATATCCGTCGGCGCACCGAGGCGGAAGATCAGTTGCGTGAGACCCAGCAGCAGTTGCTCACCTCCAACGGGCAGCTTGAGTTGCTGGCGATGAAGGATGCCCTCACGGGTCTGGCAAACCGCCGCTGCTTTGATGAGAGCCTCGCCAGGGAGGCGCTGCGCGCCAAGCGGGAGGGCACGACGCTGGCCTTGCTGATGATCGATATCGACTACTTCAAGCGCTTTAACGACGCCTACGGGCATGTGGCGGGGGACGCCTGCCTGCAGACGGTGGGCAGACTCTTCGAGGCGTGCGTAAGGCGGCCGTCAGACCTGGTGGCGCGCTATGGTGGCGAGGAGATGGGCATCATCATGCCGGACACCGACAGTGACGGCGCCGCCGTGGTGGCCCAGCTGATTCTCGATCGGTTGGAGCAAGAGCACATCGTGCACAACACCAGCCCGTTCGAGCGGCTGACAGCAAGCATCGGCATCGCGACGGCCATAGGGGCTCAGCTGGAGGATTTGCAAGGCTTGGTTGAAGTGGCGGATCAGGCGTTGTACAGCGCCAAGGCGGCGGGTCGTAACCAGTGTGTGACGGGAGCCTGGTGATAGGGATTTACGCGGCGTCGATAAAATCTCTGACGGCATTGATCGACTTTACGTTTCCAGATATGTAGCCATCAGAAGCCGATCAACGATCCCCCCGACTTTTAATCGGCAAAAAGCTTGGATCTGCCTGCGATTATGGCCACCACAACCGCGTTCAATCACACGGTTCAGGATTACACCTACAGTCACGCGAGCCACGCTGTGAGCGCAGAGCGCGTAGGTTAAAATCGCTTACATCTAGCCCTAAGTCACTGATTGAATGGCTTTATTTGGGCGCTGTAATCTGCAAGACGACCCAGCAGGATTTTATCCTGCGACGGGTTCTCTCCAGCTATTTACGAGGTGTATTGATGTCTTCGATCAACGGTTTCAGCTCATCCATAAACTTGCCTCAGTTTGACGCAAGGAGCGTCGAAAGCGACAAGCTGAAGAAGGGGGCAGAGCAGTTGGACCCTGGGTTCAACTCAGGTTTCGGTATGCCGGCCGCAGGCAACGGGATTGGCGCCACCGGCGGTAATGAAAAAGTCGGGCATGGCGCAGAAGATCTGGATCCTGGCTTCTACTCAGGTTTCGGTACTCGGGCCGCAGGCAACGGGATTGGCGCCACCGGCGGTAATGAAAAAGTCGGGCATGGCGCAGAAGATCTGGATCCTGGCTTCTACTCAGGTTTCGGTACTCGGGCCGCAGGCAACGGGATTGGCGCCACCGGCGGTAATGAAAAAGTCGGGCATGGCGCAGAAGATCTGGATCCTGGCTTCTACTCAGGTTTCGGTACTCGTGCCGCAGGCAACGGGATTGGCGCCACCGGCGGTAATGAAAAAACTGGGCATGGCGAAAAAGATCTGGATTCTGGGTTCAACGCAGGTTTTTCACGCCAAAGCAGGTTGTCGTAAACCTAATACTGCCCTCATCTGAGTGCCTTTGAAGGTGCCAATACCGCCGTAATCGAGGCGGTATTGGCACACCGTCAGACTGTGGTCCCTGGCCTACGGCGAGGAGCAATCGAGGGGAGGTATCAAACCCCACTCACCAGTTTTCCCCCATCCATGCGGCGCTTGTAAGCACTGTCCCGACTCGCCAACCAGAAATACAACGGCGACGTCACCACCAACCCCACCACCCAGGACAAATCCGCCCCGTTGATGTGCTCGGAAATCGGCCCCACATACAGCGGCGTGTTCATAAACGGAATCTGCACTGCAATCCCGATCGCATACGCCAGCAGCGCCTGTGGGTTGTATTTGCCGTAGATGCCGCCATCCACGCGGAAGATCGAGGCAATGTCGTACTTGCCTTTGTGAATCGCGTAGAAGTCGATCAGGTTGATTGCCGTCCACGGCACCAGCACCACCAGCAGCACCAGCACCATGTCGACGAAATGGCCGATAAAGTCTTTGGAGGCGAACACGGCAGCAATGGCGCAGGCGGCCAGTACCAGCGTGGAGATCACCGCACGGCTTTTGGCGGTGGGGATCCAGCGGTAGGCGAAGGTCTGGATCAGCGTGATGATCGACAGCACGGCGCCGTAGAGGTTGAGGGCGTTGTGGCTGATCACGCTGAGCAAAAACAGCACCAGCATCAGCGGGCCGATGGCACCGGTGGCGAGTTTGACCGCCTCCATGGTGTCCATGCCGACCGGGGTGGCGAGCACGGCGACGGCGCCGAAGATAAAGGCCAGGCTGGAGCCGAGGGCCGAGCCCAGGTAGGTGGTCCAGAAGGTCGACGCCACAGGCACGTCGGCCGGCAGGTAGCGGGAGTAGTCCGACACGTAGGGCGCGAACGCGATCTGCCACAGCGCAGCCAGGGACACAGTTGCCAGCCAGCCAGAGATATTGAAGCTGCCACGGGTCAGAAAATCAGTGGTCTGCACGTGGGTGAAGATGTAGCCGAAGCCCAGCACGATACCGGCGCCGAGCACCCAGGTGCCGATGCGGTTGAGCACGTGGATAAAGCGGTAGCCGATGATGCCGATGATGCCGGAGCCGATGGCGCCGATCACGATGCCCACGGGCACGGGCACGCTGTCGACCACACCGTGCAGGGATTTACCCGCCAGCACGATGTTGGAGGCGAAAAAGCCGATGTACATGACGCCGGCGATCACCACCACCAACAGGGCGCCGAGGGAGCCGAACTGCGCCCGGCTCTGGATCATTTGCGGGATGCCCATTTGCGGGCCCTGGGCCGAGTGCAGCGCCATCAGCACGCCGCCGACCAGGTGGCCCACCAGGATGGCGACGATGCCCCATACCAGGTTCAAGTGGAACAATTGCACACCCAGTGCGCCGGTCACGATCGGCAACGGCGCGATGTTGCCGCCGAACCACAGGGTGAACAGGTCTCTTACCTTTCCATGGCGGTCTTCGGGGGGCACGTATCCGATCGTGTGTTTTTCGATAAGCGGGGCGGAGGATGTTGCAGTGGTGACCATGACGAGCTCCAAGGCAAGGTGAGTACGTTGACGTACTTCGCTGTGCGCAGCCAAGGCGGCGCTTTGTTGTTGGAGTGATCATCAGCAATGGGCGCAGGGAGGTAAATTAGTAAGTTTGTTGCTATAGACCTTAAAAAATATAGCTCACCGGTTTTTTTGCTCCGGTATGTTGCATGGTCTTGAATCAGTGTGAAAAAGCCGATTTTTACGCACTTGTTTGGGGCGAAGTCCCACGTTTCTGGAGGTCCCGATGGCTGCCTATAACCTGCGCCAGCTCAGATATTTTGTCACCACGGCCGAGTGCGGCAGCGTCGCCGAGGCATCGCGCAAGCTGTATATCGCCCAGCCGTCGGTGTCTACCGCGATCAAACAGCTCGAAGACAGTTTTGGCGTGCAGCTGTTTATCCGCCATCACGCCCAGGGCGTTTCACTCACCCCCAGCGGCGCGCGCTTTTATCGCAAGGCGCTGGAGTTGCTGCGGGTGGCCCATGAGTTCGAGCAAAACGCCCTGGCCGACAATGACGTGGTGGCGGGGCAGATCGATATCGGCTGCTTTGAGACGGTGGCGCCCTTGTATTTGCCGCGTTTGATCGCGGGGTTCAAGGCGCTGTGGCCGGGGGTGGAAATCCGCATTCGCGACGGCGAGCAGCAAGAGCTGGTGCAGGCGCTGACGGCCGGCAGCATTGATGTGGCGATGCTGTTTGAGCACGACCTGGGCGGCACCATCGAAACCACGCCGCTGATGCCGCCGCAGCAGCCGTATGCGCTGCTGCCGGCCGATCATCGTTTTGCGCAACAGGCCAAGGTATCGCTGGCGGACCTGGTGCTGGAGCCGATGATTTTGCTGGATGTGCTGCCGAGTCGGACGTACTTCGTGAGCATTTTTGAAGAGCGCGGGTTGACGCCGAATATCGTGTTCAGTTCGCCGTCCATCGAGATGGTGCGCGGCATGGTCGGGCGTGGGTTTGGCTTTTCGATTCTGGTGACCAAGCCGTTTACCGAGTACACCTACGACGGGCAGAAAGTGGTGTGTGTGCCGTTGGCGGAAACGGTCACCGGTTCAGGATTATCCGCCGTCTGGTTACGGCGGGCGCCGTTGACCAAGCCGGTGCAGTTGTTTGTGGATTACTGCCGCGAAGAACTCGCAAGACTCCTTGGCTGAACCTGAAATACCGTCTGATAAACACTGAAAATCACCTGTGGGAGCTGGCTTGCCTGCGATAGCGGTGAGTCAGCTGCAAATGTGCCAACGGATACACCGCCATCGCGGGCAAGCCCGGCTCCCACAGGTTTGGCGGTGTTTGGACTGGAGCACAGGGCAAAAAATGTGGGAGCTGGCTTGCCTGCGATAGCGGTGAGTCAGCTGCAAATGTGCCACCTGATACACCGCCATCGCGGGCAAGCCCGGCTCCCACAGGTTGTGCGGTGTTTGGACTGGAGCACAGGGCAAAAAATGTGGGAGCTGGCTTGCCTGCGATAGCGGTGAGTCAGCTGCAAATGTGCCAACGGATACACCGCCATCGCGGGCAAGCCCGGCTCCCACAGGTTGTGCGGTGTTTGGACTGGAGCACAGGGCAAAAAATGTGGGAGCTGGCTTGCCTGCGATAGCGGTGGGTCAGCTGCAAGTGTGCCAACGGATACACCGCCATCGCGGGCAAGCCCGCTCCCACAGTTGAACTGTGGTGTTTGGTAGAGAGGTGACTCAGGCGCGAATCGAATCGAGCATGCGCGCCAGCATGGCATCACAGCCGGCCAACTGTTCAATACTCACAAACTCATCCGGCTTATGCCCCTGGTCCATGCTCCCCGGCCCGCACACCACCGTGGGAATGCCCACCGCATCAAACAACCCGCCTTCGGTGCCAAACGCCACAGTACCGAAATCCCGCGAGCCACTGAACGCGGTAATCAACTCCGCCGCCTGGCTGCGTTCATCCGTCACCAACCCCGGATACGCTGACAGCTCGGTAAACCGAATCGCGCTGTGTTTACTCACGGCCTGCATGCGCGGCAACACCTGTTGCCTGGCATAAGCCTGCAGCGCCTCAGCCACTTCACCCGGGTCCATCGACGGCAATGCGCGCACTTCAAAATCAAAGCGGCAGTCGGCCGGCACGATATTCAACGCCTTGCCGCCTGTAATCACGCCGGTCTGCACCGTGCTGAACGGCGGATCAAACCGCGGGTCCTGTTGCTCGCGCAGGCGCTGGCCAATGCGCCCCAGCTCGCCAATCAACTCGGCGGCATGCTCAATCGCATTCACGCCATAGGGCGCATACGCCGAATGGCAGGCCTCGCCATGCACATCGCAACGCATCGCCAGCTTGCCCTTATGGCCGAGCACCGGTTTGAGCTCGGTTGGCTCACCGATAATGCACAGCATCGGTTTCACCGGCCGCTGCTCCAGCACCGCGAGCAGCGAGCGCACACCGAGGCAGCCGACTTCTTCGTCGTACGACAGGGCGATATGCACCGGGATACGCAGGTTGGCTTTCACTAAAGCAGGCACCAACGCCAGCACACACGCGATATAACCCTTCATATCCGCCGTGCCGCGGCCAAACAGCTTGCCGTCGCGCTCGGTCAATTCAAATGGCGGCACCGTCCACGGCTGGCCGTCCACCGGCACCACGTCGGTGTGCCCCGACAGCACAATGCCCGGCAATTGCGCCGGGCCGATACTGGCGAACAGGTTGGCCTTGGTGCGTTCCTCGTTGTACACCAACTCGCAAGCCAGGCCGAAGCCTGCGAGGTAATCGCGCACGAATTCGATTAACTGCAAGTTTGACTCGCGACTGGTGGTATCGAACCCCACCAGCGTCTGCAGCAGTTCGCGGCTGCGGCTTATCGCTCGGCTGCAGCTCATCGCTCGTCCCCGGCCACGCCGTAGCCCGGTGAGCGGTCGGGGGCGAGGGCGCGGTCGATGTAGTCCTGCACTTGCGGGCGGTAGGCGTCCCAGAGCTTTTGCAGCTCGGCAATGGGCTGCTCATCGGCCCAGTCCACGCGCAGGTTGATGATCGGCCAAGTCAGTTCGCCCACCACCACCAGCGCGGCGGAATGCACCGGCCCGGCTTCGCCACCGGCGTTGATGGCGGCGTGCATCGCCGCCAGCAAGCGATCGGCAAGTTGGCCTTCGCCGTGTTCGAAGGCGTGCACCATCGCCTCGATCACCACGCGGTCGGCAAGCATATTGCCCGCCGCCACACACTGTTCGCCCGACACGGCATGGTGGGTGCCAAGGGTTTCGCTGCCGCTGAAATGCACGCTGCGGCCCAGGTGATCAATCGCCGTCAGTTGCCGGTATTGGCTGTAGCCGTTGCTGGTCAGGGCTTTGTCGACGGCGGCCGCAGGGTCCAGGCCTTGCTCCAGTAAATCGAGCACGTCGGGGCCGAGGGCCGGCAACGTGATGTTCTGGGTCGACACTGCGCCCACACCGGGCCGCAGCCATGGGCAGCGGGCGCCCACGGCGATGCTCGAGGAGCTGATGGCGATGCCGAGCTGGCCGGTGTCCGCGCAACGGGCGACGATTGAAAAGGTCATGGGCAGCTCCTTATTCGGGGATCACGGCAATCACATCAATTTCCATCAGCCACTGTGGCTGGCCCAGGGCTGACACCACCAGCCCGGTGGAGATCGGGAACACGCCTTTGAGCCACTTGCCGACTTCCTGGTACACCGGCTCACGGTAGCGCGGGTCGATCAGGTAAGTGGTGGTTTTTACAATATGGCTCAGGTCCGAACCGGCCTCTTCGAGCAGTTGCTTGACGTTTTTCATCGCTTGCTCAGCCTGGGCACGCGGGTCGCCAAGGCCAATCAGGTTGCCGTCGAAATCGGTGCCCACCTGGCCGCGCACATACACGGTGTTGCC
The DNA here is from genome assembly GCF_030816095.1 of Pseudomonas sp. W3I7. Classification (NCBI taxonomy): domain Bacteria; kingdom Pseudomonadati; phylum Pseudomonadota; class Gammaproteobacteria; order Pseudomonadales; family Pseudomonadaceae; genus Pseudomonas; species Pseudomonas sp. W3I7. Next base: position 3,647,183 of record NZ_JAUSXP010000001.1, on the reverse strand, counting down.
GGCACGCACGGCCTGGCACAGGTCGTTGTCCAGGCTCTGGTTAGGGTAGGTTTCCTTGGTGTTGAACATGCGGATGCGAGTGTGAGTAGGCATCAAAAAACTCCGAAAAAGTGCTCAGGCAATGACAGGCGATGGGTGTGCAACCGGTGCGGGCTCACGGTATTCAAGGTATTGGCGCTGGATGGCGATGTGGTCGGCCACATACTTGGCGTCATGCCACACGCCCCAGATAAACGACGAGCCCCGGCGCGACTGCCACGGCAAACCCAGGAAGTAGATGCCCGACTCGCTGGCCACACCGCGCTGGTGCTGCGGCTTGCCGGCGGCGTCAAACGCATCGACTTTCAGCCAGCTGTAATTCACGGCAAACCCGGTGGCCCAGATGATGGAAGTGATACCGGCCTTGGCCAGGTCCAGTTCCAGGATCGGGTTTTTGATGCACTCGGCATCCGGGAATACGCGCCGCGCTTCGGGTTCCAGTGGCAGGTCGAGGCCGTTGCGCTCGATGTAGGCGTCCGCCGCATCCAGCAAGGCCAGGTAGTTCTCGTCGCCACGGGCCAGGTTTTCAACCAGGTTGGCTTGGAAGCGCGCGACGTTGCCGTCGAAGGCTTGGGTGAGGCCGACCAGGGTCATGCCTTGCTGGGCCAGCTCACGAAAATCGATGGTCTTGCCGCCGTGGGCGCCGCTCACGGCAATGGTCACGTGCTCACGGCCGGGCTTCATCGCCGCCTGGTCCCACTCGCCCAACACGCCCAGCCACCAGCAGAAATCACGATTGCGATAGGCACGCGGCGGGCGGTCGTGGGCGCCGACCGACAGGTACACCTGGCGCCCGGAACGCTGCAGCTCATCGGCAATTTGCACGCCGGATGAACCGGCGCCCACTACCAGTACGGCGCCGGCGGGCAGTTGTGCGGGGTTGCGGTAGTCGGCGGAGTGGATCTGGTGCAGCGCGCTGTCTTTGGGCGCGATGGCCGGAATCACCGGCTTCTGGAACGGCCCGGTGGCGGCGACCACACGGTTGGCTTCGATCACGCCTTCGCTGGTGTGCACGGTAAAGCCTGGGCGGCCCACGTTGCGCACCACTGAGGTCACGTCCACGCCGGTGCGGATCGGCGCGTTGAACTTGCGGGCATAGGCTTCGAAGTAATCGGCCACGCGCTCTTTTGGCGCAAAACCGTCGGCGGCGACATCATTAAATTCCAGGCCAGGAAAGCGGTCATGCCAGGCCGGGCCGTTGGCGACCAGCGAATCCCAGCGCCCGGTGCGCCAGCGTTCGGCAATACGGCTGCGCTCCAGCACCAGGTGCGGCACGCCTTGCTTGCTCAGGTGCTCGCTCATGGCCACACCGGCCTGACCGGCTCCCACTACCAGCGTGTCTGTTTTTGTTATGGCTTGAGTCATGTGTCTGTCCTTGCGTAATGCAGTTGGATTCAGCTTGGGCATGGCTTCAAGGCTAGGGGGAGGGCGATTTTTAATAAAATATTATTAAGCTTTGGAGTGAGCATAAATATCGGATGCAAGCTCACAGCGGCGACCCGTACACGCTGCTGCAAAGCACCTGGTTTGCGCTGCGACAGCTGAAGCGGTGATCCGCTCGTGTATTCATGGGTGCACGGCGGGTACTGATGCAGGCAAACTTGTGCGCAACTCAGAGGGTTTATCACCATGGTCAACCTCCGCGTCATGCAGGCTGGCGACTACGACGCCGTACTCGAACTGATGCAAAACACCCCCGGCATTTCCCTGCGCGATGCCGACTCCCGCGAGGCCACCGAGCGTTACCTGGCCCGCAACCCGCAAATGAGTTTTGTCGCCCAAGCCCAAGGCCGCGTGATCGCTTGCGTGATGTGCGGCCATGACGGCCGGCGCGGCTACCTGCAACACCTGCTGGTGCTGCCGGACTATCGCCGCCAGGGCATCGCCCAGGCGCTGGTCGAGCGTTGCCTCAATGCGCTTGAGCCACTGGGCATCCACAAATGCCACCTCGACGTGTTCAAGACCAACACCCATGCCGCCGCGTATTGGCAAGGGCAGGGGTGGGCATTACGCACGGATATCGACCGTTATTCATTCACCCGCCCAGGCCATGAAAACGCCTAGAACTCCCCGGAATACTTGACCGCTGCCGCCGCGCGCGAGGGCACTTTCAAACTGCGCAGCAGCGACGACACATGGATGCGCACGGTGAACGGCGAGATCGCCAGGGCCTTGGCGATTTCCTTGTTGGTCTTGCCTTGGGCGATCAGGCGCAGCACTTCCTGCTGGCGCGCGGTGAGGGTGTGGGTGCCCAGTGGCAACAGGCCAGAGGGAGAAAACTTGACCAGCACTTCGCCTTCGCGGATCGCCAACAAGGCCTGGCCGATTTCATCGGGGCTGATGTTCTTGCCGATAAAACCATCGGCGCCCAGGGCCATGACCTGATCGATCAGCGCCGGGTCATCGACCATCGACACCACGATCAAGGTGGTGCGTCGCAGTTGCTGGCGCAGGTCGGCCAGTTGGCTCATGCAAGTAAGGCCGGGGAAGCGCAGGTCGAGGATCAGCGTGTCGATGTCGCCACCTTCGCGGATCAGCGCCTGCACCGCGTCGAGGTCGCCGGCCTCGTGTACCACGGCCTCGGGTAACAGACGCTGCACGGTGCGCAGCATGCCTTCGCGAAACATCGGGTGGTCGTCGGCTATGATGATTCGGCCGGTCATGGTGTGCTCCTTCCTGGGGCATGGGTGTGCGTTGGCATGCTACTTTAGCCTCTGGCGCGTAAAGGATAGACCGAATGCCGCACAAGGACGTCACCCATGAGTCATGAGACCAATTCCGAACTCGACCAGGCCAACCTGCGCATCGTGGTGGCCGCCATCGCCATTGTTTACATTGGCGCGCTGGGCTTTTTGCCGGGCCAGTCGGTCGACACCTACTTGCCGGTGATCCTGTATATCGTCGCGTTCCTGCTGGTCTCCATTGCGTTGCGCCAGGTGATCGCGCGCTGGCCCGGGCATTACCCGGCGCGGCGGATTTTCGGCATGCTCCACGACTACACCGGCACCTCCTTCGGGCTGGTGGTGGGCGGCGAACCGGCGTTGCCACTGTATGCGGTGATGGTGTGGGTCAACCTGGGCAACGGCATGCGCTACGGTTCGCGCTACCTGGCGATTGCCACCGGCCTGGCCTTGCTTGCACTGCTGATCGTGTACCGGCTGACGCCACTGTGGCAGGCGCAGCCGTTTATGGTGCTGATGCTGATGATCACCAGCACGGTGATCCCGGTGTACGCGCATATTTTGCTTGAGCGCACGCGCAAGGCTTCCGAAGAAGCCATCGCCGCCAACCTGGAAAAATCGCGCTTCCTGGCTCAGGCCAGCCACGACCTGCGCCAGCCCATTCACTCCATCGGTCTGTTCACCGCCTGTTTGCGTGAAGCGCAGTTGGGCGAGGCTGAGCAGCGTTTGGTGGACAATATCGACCGCTCGCTGCTCAACGTGTCGCAGCTGTTCCGTTCGATTCTTGACCTTTACACCCTCGACAACGGCAGGCTGTTGCCCAAGTACCAGGTGGTTCACTTGGGCGAATTCCTCGCCGACCTGGTGCGCCAACATGCCGAGGCGGCGCATTGGGCCGGGGTGGAACTGCGCCTGCGCCCGTGTGCGCATTGGGTGCAGGTCGACCCCGCGATGCTGGCGACGATGGTGCAGAACCTGCTCTCCAATTGCTTTAAATACGGCGCACAGCGGCCCGTGCTGATCGGCGTGCGCGTGCGCGACGGCGGCTTGTCGGTGGAGGTGCATGACCAGGGGCGCGGTATTGCCGAGGAGCATCAGGTGAAGGTCTTTGAAGAGTTTTATCGGGTCCGCCAACTGCGCGACAAGGACGTCGAAGGCGTGGGCCTGGGGCTGTCCATCGTCAAGCGCCTGGGGCAATTGATGGGGGTGCAGGTGAGCCTGCGATCACGGGTGGGCCATGGCACCTCCGTGAGCCTGCATGGCCTGGCATTGGCGACAGCGCCACGCCAACCGGCTGCGCGCGACGACGCGCGCCAGGCCGGCCTGCTGACGGGTTTGAAAGTCTGCCTGGTGGAAGATGACCACAACGTGCTGCTGGCCACCCAGGCCTTGCTGGAGCGCTGGGGCTGCGAGGTGCAGGCCGAATCCAGCGGGCAGGGCCTGGCCAGCGACTGCGACATCATCGTCGCCGACTACGACCTGGGCAACCACGCCACCGGCATCGAATGCATCGACGCCCTGCGCCAGCAACGCGGCTGGGCAGTGCCGGCGCTGATCCTCACCGGCCACGACGTGGAGAAAATCCAGGCGGCCTTGCACGACCGCCAGATCGCGATTCTCTCCAAACCGGTGCGGCCTGCAGAGCTGCGCGGCACGCTGCGTGACCTCAGCCAATCGGGGGTTACTGGTTAAACGGCGTCAAGCCATTGCCCCGCGCGCCCTTGGGCTGGCAGTAGGCGGCAGGCTTCATCAGGCCAAAGCTGGCCACGGCAAACATGCCACCGCTGGCACCGCTGGGCACGGAGCAGTTGTAATCGCCGGAGGCGGCGCTGGCGATGTAGTAGGTGGTCATGGAGTCGCTGCGTACATTGGAGATACGCTTGACCGGTTCACCGAGGTTGGTTTCCGACAGCGTCTTGAGATGGTCTTCGCTGGGTTTGACGTTGCTGCAACCGGCGACGCCGATGATCAGGGCGCCGAGCAGGGTGAGACGGGTAACGGGGGCATGCAGGTTCATGATGCTTCTTCCTTGGGATTATTAGGTTTTTCCAACGCGCAATGCACCCTCACGCAACAGGTGTGCGGTGCCGGCGGAACGTTGGAAGTGCCGGGGAATATAGCGCCGCCGGGTAAAGGGGTCGATTAGCACAAGTGTGCTAATGGCACGATGAGGTCATGGACGGAGACAGCAATGCTAGAGATAAAACGCGCCACCCCAGCGGACACCCAAGCGGCGTTCGCCATTCGCCTGTTGGCCATCCGCAGCCAATGCATCGGCGCCTACACCGCCGAGCAAATGGCGCTGCGGACAGAGATCTAACCCACACAGCCGATACCCTGTGGGAGCTGTCGAGCTTTAGCGAGGCTGCGAAAGCGGTGGGTCGGGCAGCTTGTGTTTCGCCAGTGCCGCCGCCTTCGCAGCCTCGCCGGGGCTCGACAGCTCCCACATTGGATCTTTGTTGCTGGGGGGATTTGTGTATGGCGCGACAGCCCTGCGAACGGAGATCTAACCAACACAGCCGATCCCCTGTGGGAGCTGTCGAGCTTTAGCGAGGCTGCGAAAGCGGTGGGTCAGGCAGCTAATATTTCGCCAGTGCCGCCGCCTTCGCAGCCTCGCCGGGGCTCGACAGCTCCCACAGTTGAACTGCTTCGCTGGGGGGATTTGTGTATGGCGCGATAGCCCTGCGAACTGCGATCTAACCAACACAGCCAATCCCCTGTGGGAGCTGTCGAGCTTTAGCGAGGCTGCGAAAGCGGTGGGTCGGGCAGCTTGTGTTTCGCCAGTGCCGCCGCTTTCGCAGCCTCGCTGGGGCTCGACAGCTCCCACATTGGATCTTTGTTGCTGGGGGATATGTGTGTATGGCGCGATGGCCCTGCGAACCGAGATCTAACCAACACAGCCAATCCCCTGTGGGAGCTGTCGAGCTTTAGCGAGGCTGCGAAAGCGGTGGGTCAGGCAGCTAATATTTCGCCAGTGCCGCCGCCTTCGCAGCCTCGCCGGGGCTCGACAGCTCCCACATTGGATCTTTGTTGCTGGGGGGATTTGTGTATGGCGCGATGGCCCTGTGAATTGAGATCTAACCAACACAGCCGATTCCCTGTGGGAGCTGTCGAGCTTTAGCGAGGCTGCGAAAGCGGTGGGTCAGGCAGCTTATGTGTCGCCAGTGCCGCCGCCTTCGCAGCCTCGCTGGGGCTCGACAGCTCCCACAGTTGAACGGTTGCGCTGGTGGGATTTGTGTATGGCGCGATGGCCCTGTGAATTGAGATCTAACCAACACAGCCGATTCCCTGTGGGAGCTGTCGAGCTTTAGCGAGGCTGCGAAAGCGGTGGGTCAGGCAACTTGTGTATCGCCAGTGCCGCCGCCTTCGCAGCCTCGCTGGGGCTCGACAGCTCCCACAGTTGAACTGCTGCGCTGGTGGGATTTGTGTATGGCGCGATGGCCCTGCGGACTGAGACCTAACCAACAAAGCCAATCCCCTGTGGGAGCTGTCGAGCTTCAGCGAGGCTGCGAAAGCGGTGGGGCAGGCAGCTTGTGTATCGCCAGTGCCGCCGCCTTCGCAGCCTCGCTGGGGCTCGACAGCTCCCACAGTTGAACTGCTGCGCTGGTGGGATTTGTGTATGGCGCGATGGCCCTGCGAACTGAGATCTAACCAACACAGCCGATCCCCTGTGGGAGCTGTCGAGCTTTAGCGAGGCTGCGAAAGCGGTGGGTCGGGCAGCTTGTGTTTCGCCAGTGCCGCCGCCTTCGCAGCCTCGCTGGGGCTCGACAGCTCCCACAGTTGAACTGCTGCGCTGGTGGGATTTGTGTATGGCGCGATGGCCCTGCGAACTGAGACCTAACCAACACAGCCGATCCCCTGTGGGAGCTGTCGAGCTTTAGCGAGGCTGCGAAAGCGGTGGGTCAGGCAGCTAATATTTCGCCTGTACCGCCGCCTTCGCAGCCTCGCCGGGGCTCGAGAGCTTCCACCGTTGATTTCATCCGGCGCCGAAGGCTGTGCGCAGTGTTTGAATAACCTGTTCCACGGTGGGACCTTGGATGGACGGCGGCGTGAGGCTCTCGCCAAATTCGCGCCATACGAACAACGTCAGCTCAGCCCCATCGGTCAGCCCTTGGTCCTTTGAGCCAAAACCTTGCAGCACCCGATAGCGCTCATCCCGCCAAAACGCCTGCTCCACCCAGTCATGCACCGGGATGAAGTGAAAGTGCAGCGGGAAGCCCGGCATGTGTCCGTAGCGGCTGATATACAGCCACTTCGGTCGCAGCTGCGTTTCCATCACCCGTTGGGTTCTGGCGAGCAGGCCACCCAACTCGGCCAGCGCAGCCTCGGGCATAGCAGCCAGGGAGTCGATCGGGGCTTTGGCGCCCAGCATCAGGTAGCCCGGCAGCTTTGAGGTCAGATGATGGTTGAGCAACCAGTGCTCGGTTTCATGAAGGATGAAGGCGGGGTCGATCTGCATGCGCATGCGTCCATGAGAGCCGGGCGGGCAGGATAACAAGCATGGGCGGCTGTATTTCACAAAAGCTGGTGATCTGTGTCTGTCGCTGCGTGTGCCAGGGGGATAGTGTCGTGCCACGTTAACTGACGACCGAGCCCCCCATGGAACTGACCGCTGTCCCGTTTGGCACCACCGACTGGTCCACTGTCGAGCCCGAACTTCACCCAGGCATTACCGGCAGTGCCCTGTGGCGTAGCTGCAACTTCGGCACCACCCGCGTGCGCATGGTCGAGTACACCCCCGGTTACCTGGCCGATCACTGGTGTTGGCGCGGGCATATTCTGCTGTGCCTGGAAGGGGAATTGCACACCGAATTGGAAGACGGCCGCCAGTTCACGCTGACGGCCGGGATGAGTTACCAGGTGGGCAATGACATGGAAGGCCATCGCTCATCCACCCACAGTGGCGCGAAGCTGTTTATTGTGGATTGAGGCGCACGATCAGCTTGCCGAAATTGCGTCCCTCCAGCAACCCGATGAACGCTTCAGGTGCCTGGGCCAAGCCGTCGATGATGTCCTCGCGATATTTCAGTTTGCCCTCGGCGATCCACTGCGCAGCTTCCTGCAAGAACCTGTCTTGTTGTTGGTCGACAAATTCGGTCTGGATAAACCCGCGCACCGTCAGGCTCTTGGCGAGGATGTCATGCATCGTCGCCGGCAGTCGGTCGGCCTCTGCGTGCTGGATCGCGCCGTCGTTGTAGTGGGCGATCAGCCCGCACACCGGAACCCGTGCGAAGTCGTTGAGCAGCGGGCGTACCGCGTCCCACACCGGCCCGGCGACGTTTTCGAAGTACACATCAATGCCGTCCGGGCAGGCCTTGGCCAGTTGTTCGGCAAAGTCCGGGGCGTGGTGGTCGATGACCGCATCAAAACCCAGTTCATCCTTCACGAAAGCGCACTTGTCGGCGCCGCCGGCAATCCCCACGGCGCGGGCACCCTGCAGCCTAGCGATCTGGCCGACCACCGAGCCGACTGCGCCACTGGCCGCTGCCACCACGACGGTATCGCCCGGTTTTGGCTTACCGATATTCAGCAGCCCGGCGTAGGCGGTAAACCCCGGCATGCCGAGTACACCGAGAGCCGTGGTGGGATGCGCGATGCTGGGGTCGAGGCGGCGCAAATCCTGGCCGTTGGATAAGGCGAAACGCTGCCAACCGGCGTAGGCCAGCACTGTATCGCCTTCATGCCAATCGCTGTGGCGCGACTGTTTGATGCGCGCGACGGTGCCACCCACCATCACTTCGCCAATGCCCACCGGCTCGGCGTAGGATTTGGCCGCGCTCATGCGCCAGCGCATATAGGGGTCGAGGGACAGGTAGAGATTTTCCAGCAACACTTCGCCGTCGGCGGGCTCGGGGATAGCTGAATGTTCCAGGCGGAAGTCGCTGGTTTTCGGGCGCCCGTCGGGGCGTGCGGCCAAAACGATGCGTGTGTTTTCGATGTGGTTCATGGCGTATCACTCACTGATTGAACAGGCTGAGCAGCGTAGCCATCGGCAAGCTATCAAGGTAGGCTCATAGCAGTTGATTCAGAGTTATGCCAAACATGATATCCGATGCCTTCGAACCGTATTTGCTGCGCACTTTCGTCGCGGTGTGCCACCACGGCAGCCTGAGTGGCGCCGCCCTGCAGGCGGGCAGGGCGCAATCGGCCCTGAGTGCGCAGATTCGCCGTCTGGAGGAGGTGCTTGGGCAACGCCTGCTGCGCCGCACCGGGCGTGGCGTGGTGCCCACCACCGAGGGCGAGTTGTTGCTCAGCTACGCCACACGCATCCTGGCCCTGGGTGAAGCGGTCGCCACACGCCTTAAGGAGCGTACGGTGATCGGCACTGTGCGCGTGGGCTTGTCCGAAGACGTGGCGGTCACTACCTTGCCGGCGGCGTTGGGCCGTTTGCGCCGCACCTGCCCGCATATGCACATGGATATCACCGTGGATCACGGCGATGCGTTAGCGCAGCGCTGGCACGACGGCCTGCTGGATGTGGCCATCGGCGTCAGCTCGGTATTCGCCGCCGACCCGGTGCGCACCTGGAATGTGCCGCTTTATTGGGTGTGCGCGATTGACGATGAAGTCGATCCGGCGCTGCCTCTGGACGTGATTGTGTACGCCGAGCCTTGCGCATGGCGGCGCTTGATGTTCGACGCATTACTGGCGGCGGGTCGCGACTTTCGTGTGACAGTCACCAGCCCGAACGTCGGCGTAATCAGCGCGGCTGTCGAAAACGGTCTGGGCGTTGCGCTGTTGCCCGCCGACAATATCAACCCGCACACCATGCGCGTGATTGCGCTGGCACCCGCTGGCAACGCCACATTGAGCGTCAACTACGGGTTGTTCGCAGTGCCGCGCCAGACCGAAAGCATCCGTGCCACGGTCGAATTGCTCAGCGAGGGGTTTCATTTGATGACGCAACCGAGGGTGAAGGGTCTCAGCCTTTGCGATACAGCGCCCCCAACTCGCGCGCCAGCCCAATAAAATTCTGCAACGGCGCCGACGGATTAAACGTGCGCCGCACCAAAGTAATCGGCGCCAGCAGCTTGGGCCTGGCGTCTTTGATTCGGCAATACACCACGCTGTCACGGTGCACATCGCGCATCGACGCGGGCACCACGGAGATGCCTTCACCCGCCGCTACCAGGCTGACGTTGGTCAGCATGCGTTCCACTTCAAAGGCGATTTTGGGTTCGAAACCGGCGTTCTGGCAAGCGGTGATCAGGTTGGCGTACATGCCCGGCGCGCCGGGGCGGCGTACCAGGATAAAACGTTCGTCCTTGAGGGCAATGAGTGGGATGGCGCTGCCGGCGGCGTCCAGCAACGGATGGCCGGTGGGCAGGACCAGCAGCATTTCTTCGTTGAGCAGGCGGTGGAAGCTCAGGCTTTGATGGGTGCTGACCGGGGCGCGCAGGATGCCGACGTCGATGCGTTTTTCGATGGCGTTTTCGGTCAATTCCCGGGCGCTGCCTTCATTGATCGAAAGCTCTACGGCCGGGTAGCGCTCGCGGTAGGCGCGGATGATGCGTGGGATCAGCGCGTGGGCGGCGGCCGAACTGGTGAACCCGATGGCCAGGGTGCCTTCGATGCCCTGGGCCACGCGAGAGGCCTTGACTGCGCCATGCTCGACACGCGCCAGAATGGCTTGGGCTTCTTCAAGAAACACCCGGCCGCCGGCCGTCAGGTCCACGCCCTTGGGGTGGCGTTTGAACAACTCGAACCCCAGCTCCTGCTCCAGGGCGCGAATCTGCTGGCTCAGGGGCGGTTGTTGCATGTTCAGGCGTGCGGCGGCGCGGGTGAAATGTCGTTCTTCGGCCACCATGATGAAATAGCGTAAATGGCGTAGTTCCATGGTGGCCTATCCCGTGACAAGACGCAGTGGTGGGCGGCCGCAAGCGGCCCGGCCGTCAATATGCCCAAAGCCTGCGACCACCACAATCCGTTCAGCGTTTGCTGTCGGCCAGCTTATCGAAGGCCTGGTCGAGATGGGTTTCGGCGCCTTTGAGCTTTTCACGCCGCTCGTTGAGCCACTGCTGATCAGCCTGCAGCGTCTTGCGCGCCTCCACCAGCATGCGCTTGACCTCTTGCGGCTGCGGGCCGCCGGTGCCCTTGCGGGTCTGCACCATGTTGGTGGGCGACAGCGCCGCTCTAAAACCCGCTTCATCCAGCGGCAGGGTGTTGGGCGTCCATTTGTACTTGTCCGCCGCCTGGCTATACAGCTTCTGCGCGTCGGCATAGGCGAAGGTCTTCGGCGTGGCGCCGTTGCTGCGCGCTTGGGTAACGATCAGCGAGGCAAAGCTGTGGCCGATGCGGAACGGCACTTTGTACTGGCGCTCCAGCGTGTCGGCCAGCTCCATCGAGGTGGTCCATTCCGACTCCAGTTCTTCGAGCGCGCGCTGCGGGTTGATCTGCAGCGCGTCGAGCACCGCGTCGAGGCTGTGGAACATTTCCTGGGTCGAGCGGAACACGCCCAGCGAGTCGAAGGCGAACTTGTAGTCGGTCATGCCGGTGGTGACGTTATGCGCGCGCAAGGTCACGGCCTGGGCCAGCCCCACCACGTCCGAGGCACTCTCACGTGCCCGCATCAGCAAGCCCGGGTTGCGCTTTTGCGGCATGGCGCTGCTGGTGTAGGTGGCTTCCTCATCGAGCAACAGCCAGGGGCGGATCTGATGGTACTGGGTGTGGATATCGCCAATCATCGCGCCCACACGGATGGCGGACGAAGACGCCATATTGGCCGCTTCGATGGGAATGTCATAGGTCGAGACCTGGCTGGAATCCAGCGAGTTTTCGCGCACGCCATCAAAACCCAGCAGTTCGGCCAGGCGCTCACGGTTCAGCGGGTACGCCGAGTTCGCCAGCACGGCGGTGCCCATCGGGCTCTGGTTCAAGCGCGTGTACAGCTCGCGGATGCGCTGGCCGTCGCGGTCGAAAGCGGCTTCAAACGCCAGCAGGTAATGCGCATAGCTGATGGGCATGGCCTGCACGCCGTTGGTGTAGGCGGGCACCAGGGTGTCGACGTTTTTGTCGGCAATGTTCAGCAAGCGCTGGCGCGTGGCGTTGAGCGCTTCGCTGTAGGCCAGCACCTGGCTGCGCAGGGCGGCCAGGCGGTAGGTGGCAAGCATGTCCTGGCGGCTGCGGCCGGAGTGGATCAAGGAGGCTTCGGGACCGATCTTGTCGGTCATGATTTTTTCCAGTTGCAGCACATCGCTGGGGCGCGTGCCGCCGGGCTGCTCGGCCTGGGCGATGGCGTAGCGCACACCGCCGGCGATCTTCTGGCCCATCTCGGGTTTGACGATGCCTGCTTCGGTGAGCATCACGATCGAGGCTTTGTTGATGCGGTTGAGCCAGGCGAACTGGGTCTGGGTGTGGTCGCCCTTGGCTTTGTGCTCGGTTTGCGAGCTGTCGGGCGTGGCGCCGACCTTGGCCGCCTGGGCCGCGCATTGTTCGGTGGTGGTGCAGGGCAACTCGCCGGTGTTGGCGGCATAGGCGCTGAGGCTGTTGCACAGGGCAAAGGTCACGGCGAGGGAAAGCAGGCTTTTCACCGCACGTTGGGGAGATGTGTTGTTCACGGGGGCACCTGATTTATTGTTGGCATTATGGGCCGTCGTTGCGGCGCAATCAGGCTAGCGGGTGTGCGGGTAGATTGAAAATATATAGAAAGTGTTGATGGCAGAGGTTTTGGATATGGCTGATGGTGCTTGCCAGATCAAGGTCAGAAGCAGATTCGTGCGCGCCGCGAACTGCTTTCTGTGGGAGCTGGCTTGCCTGCGATGGCATCAACGCGGTCTACCTGACACACCGAGGTGTTTGCATCGCAGCGGTGCGACGATTCGACAAGCCAGCTCCCACCTTCATCAGCGGTTCTCAGTGCATCTTGCTGTGGTCCATGTCACCCATGTCGGTCAGCGCGCGGGCCGGGGCTTTGACTTCAATCGTCTGCTTCTCGCCCTTGGCGTTTTCCATGGTCAAGGTCAGCGGCACCACGTCGCCTTGCTTGATCTGGCCGGTGAGGCCCATGAGCATCACGTGGTAGCCCTCCGGGTCGAGCTTGATCGCTTTGCCGGCAGGCAGGGCCACCGAATCCACCGGGCCCATGCGCATCACGTCGTCCTTCATGCTCATCTCATGAATCTGCACGTCCTTGGCCACAGGCGACTTCACGCTCAGCAGTTTGCTGTCGCTGTCGGCGGTGACGGTCATGAACGCGCCGCTGGAGGTCTGGCCCGCCACGGTTGCGCGTACCCACGCGTCGCTGACCTGTACCTGAGCGCTGGCGTGCGCCGCGAGGCCCAGCAGGGTGAGGCCGAATGTCAGGCGCTTGAGGGTTTGAACGGCAGTCATTAGCAGACCTCCATGACGGTGAGCAGGTCTTCTGCGCACTCTTTAGCGGTAAGGGATGCCGACAGGCCCAGGCGCAGGTTGCCACGGGTGTCGAACACGAAACTGGTGGAGGTGTGGGACAGGGTGTAGGTGTCTCCGGCCGGGATCTTTTCATAAAAGATGCCGAACTCCTTGGCGGCCACGGCGATTTCTTCCGGGGTGCCGTACAGCGCTTCGAAGCTGGGGTCGAAGGCCTTGACGTAGCGGTCGAGCAATTCGGGCGTGTCGCGCTCGGGGTCGAGGGTGATAAACACCACCTGCATGATCTTGCCATCGCGGCCCATCAGCTTCTTGGCCTGGGCGGCGCGGGCGAGGGTGGTGGGGCATACGGCCGGGCATTGGGTGAAGCCGAAGAACACCACCGGCATCAGGCCACGGTACGAGCTCAGGGTGACGGTTTCGCCGTCGGTGTTCTTGAGCTTGAAGGTGCGGCCCATGATCTTGTCACTGAGGTCCTTGCCGTACTTGAAGTTCAGCTTGGGGCTGTAGTCACAGCCGCCCAGCAGGCTGCCCAGGCCCAGCAGGCCCATACCGGTCAGCACTTTGCGGCGGGTGAATAACGTACTCATCAACTGTGCATCCTGTGAAACGCCTGCATTGCTCTGGATCGACAGTTCAGGCTTTGAAAAGGAGTAATGATGCGGGCGCACAGTCTACCAACCCCGGCCAGCCCACGTAATCTGCGACGTTCTGCCACAGGGGCGCGTGGCGCTTCATCCTTTTGCGGCTTCGGTGGTAGAGTCGCCGCCATGAAATTGAGCCACCCCGACCGTTCACTGATCGCCTGGGCCCTGTACTTCTGCGTGCTGATGAACCTGTTCGTCTGCGGTTTGGGGCATGGGCAGATGATGGGCCTGCAGCTCAATGGTATCGGCGGGGCGTTCTGTTCGGTGGACGGCAGCCAGGCGCCGCTTTCCGACAAAGGGTTGGCAAATACGGCCTCCAGCAACATCTCGAACTACTTTGCCTGCCCGGTGTGCGCGGCCGTGACCGTGGCCATCGTGTTCATGATCGGCCTGGCCTGGCTGCTCGGCCTTGGGCAAACCCCACGCCCGGCCCATGAACGGCGCAACAAAGCCCCACCCCGCTATTCGTGGCCGTCGGCCAACCCTCGCGCTTCCCCCACTTTCTGACGTGTGCCTTGGGCTTCCTGTGATCAGGAGGCGTTCTATCGTCACGACTGTGAGTACGTTTCATGAACCCACCATTGCCAGCAGGCGCCAGCCGCCTGGTCAGCAAGGCATCCCGGCGTTTGCACGCCGACCCCTTGCGCCCTGAATACCCCAGCAACTCGCGCTGCTTCGTGCACCTGGATGCGCGCCTGCTGCCGTATTGGCACACCTTGTTCGATATCTGCCCGGCGCTGCTCAAACTCGACCCGCCAGAGGGCCTGAACCTGTTCCGCAGCTTCATGACCTGGGCCTATCGCAACCAGGTCGCCCAGGATTGGACCTACCACCTGAATGTGTGCCGCTGGCTGTTGGCGTCTTCGTATCGGGCGCGCATCGATGAGGAACCGATCGAGGCCTTTATGGCGGCCGCGGCGGCACGTTGGATCAGTGCCGATAAAAGCCAGGCCCAAGGCGTGGTCCTGGCCTGGCGAAATGCAAGGGTATTCGACTGGAAGGGCGACGTCTTGACGGGCCTTGAGCATCAGCTACTGCCCAACCCGTCAGGCGACTTTGCCTGGTGCCCGCTGGCCAAAAACGGTTTCAGCGGCTGGTTGCCGGTGCCGTAAGACCCTAAGAGCGTCCCAAAATCTCGTAGGAAACGGCCTGATGTTTCGTGCGGGCATCCTCATCAATTCTATTTTTTTGCCGGGAATGCCATCTTTACGGTCTATGTAATGCACAGACTAATAAGAGGCTGAGATGACGAAAACTTCTGATGAGATGCCCCATTCCTTCTGCGCGAGCGACCGCTACGATCCGGTCAGCCGGGCCTTGCATTGGCTGATGGCAATCGTGTTTACCTGGAGTTATTGCTCGGCGGTTGTCCACTATTTGTCCTCCGATTCCGCGCTGGACAAGTGGCTATGGCCGTATCACAAATCGGCGGGCCTGCTGTTGCTGGTGCTGCTGATACTGCGAGCCGGCTGGAACCTGCTGAACCGGCACAACCGCCCGCCGAGTATCAACCGTGCGGCGGCTGTCGGGCATGCTGTGCTGTATGCGCTGATGTTCCTGATCCCCTTTATCGGGCTGGTACGCCAGTACGGCTCCGGTCGTGAGTTTTCGGCGTTTGGCATGCCGATAATGGCGGGGTTCGAGGGCGAAAAAATCCAGTGGATGATTGACCTGGGGCGCGACTTTCATAGTTTGCTGGGCTGGACAATGCTGGTGTTGATTGTGGGGCATATCGGCATGGTGATCGTGCATTACCTGTGCGGTAACCCACAGGTGTTGCGACGCATGGCAGGAGGCGCCCGTCGGTTATGGCGCTAGATCAACGGTCTTTTTTGGGGGCTTTTTTCTGGGTTTTCTTCCCGCCTTGCTGCTGAGTTGACGAGCCGCTGGAGGAGGTCTTTTCCTTCGGCGGCGTTTGAGCTTTTTTGTTGCTGTCCGACGGAGTGCTGGGGTAGGTGCCCGGAGGCAGGGCCGAGCCGGGTATGGCATCGCCAAAGGCTGCGTAGGCGGGGGTTGCCAACCATCCGGTCAGGCAAATGACTAACACGATCCTGTAGGAAATACCGGTCTTCATCACGAGAATCCTTTTCCATGCTGCACCTGTCAAAAGCGTCCCTTCCTTTGAAGCCAAAGGGGGCATTAATTGGGAGTGCAGGGGATCAGGCAAAGTTTGGATTTTTTTTCGCCGCCACGACGAAAGGCCATGCACCGATAATTTTAATGAACCCTCACGCCGATCCCTTGACCTAATGCATACGACCTCAGGAGGTGATGCATGCAAATAGACTATATCTGGATCGTGCTGGCGGTGATTTTGCTGGTGTTGGAACTCTGGGCGATCAACATCGTGTTGCGCAGCACCGGCGGCTGGGAGACCAAGGGGTTGTGGTTGATCATTCTGATTTTTGTGCCGCTGTTCGGGCTGATTGCCTGGGCCATGTTCGGGCCAAAACGTGAGATGGCCCAGCACCATAAATAACTAGCACCGTAAATAGCACCGTAAACACTGAACACACGCCACACAGCAAACAGGCGCCCACGGGCGCCTGTTTGCATTCAAGCCTGCCCGTTAACCTGCGACCGCCTTGGCAATCGCCTCGTTGAACGCCGGCAAGTCATCCGGTGTGCGCGAGGTGATCAAGGTCCAGCCATTGGCCTTGCACTCCTTGACCTGGGCATCCACCACGCCGGCAGCGCCGGCGTTTTCCAGGTCGATGCGCACGCTCTTGTACGCGGTGAGCGTCTTGCCCTTGATCACGCCGGCATCGATCAGCGTCCATGGCCCGTGGCAGATGGCGGCGACGGTTTTGCCCGCCTTGACGAAGTCGTTGATCAGCTTCAGCGCAGCCGCGTCCTGGCGCAGGGTGTCGGCATTCACGGTGCCACCGGGAATCACCAGCGCGTCGAAGTCGCTGCTCAGCACCTGCGACAGCTTGACCTCGGATTCCACGGTCTGGTCCTTCTCGGTGTCGCCGACGAACGTCTGCACGGTGCCGCCTTCGCTGGAACCGTGTGTCACCGTCGCGCCATAGCCACGCAGTGCTTGCAGAGGCTTGAGCAGCTCGTCGCGCTCGATGCCGGTGTTGGAGGTGATGATGAGGATGTTCTTGCCGTTGAGTTGTGAGCTCATGGTCGAGTCTCTCCTGCTGGATGGATTAATCATGCTGTGTGGGAGAGTGGATCGAACGTGGGCGGCAAAGGTTTAAATTAATTTGGACTTTTTTCGTGGATGGTTTTCGAGAAAGCCCGGCTTGCAAAAATCCTGAACTATCGAAAAGCGCCGGCCTCTGCTGCATAGGTGCCTGCTGCTTTTTGCGGGCGTTCAATAGCCAGGAGATTGACCATGACCGACCCCAAGACTGTCGACAAAACCCCGGAACCCATCAGCTCTGAAGACGCCCAGAAAGGTCGTCAACAACCTGCCAAGGGGCAGACGCTGGAACAGCCCAACCCGAAGACCAAAACCGTGGACAAGGTGCTCACGCCCACCTCGATCAAGGACACCGAACGCCAGACTGACGCCATCAACGAGCAGGCCGCCAAGGCCGAGCGCAAGCTGGGCCACTGAGCATGGCCCGGTCGATCACGGCGGCTGAACTGGGGATTGAACTGGCGCCCGACGATGACGCCAGCCTGTTCAAATGGTTTATCGCCAGCTTCCTGATGGGCAAGCGTATTCAGTCGCCCATCGCCGCACAGGCTTATAAGGTGATCGTGGAGGAGGAGGGCCGCGACACTGCACGCAAGTTGCAACATTGCACGTCGCGTGAACTGGTTTCGATGCTCGGGCGTGCCCATTACGTGCGTTACGACGAAAGCACGGCGCAGCGTCTGCTCGACCTCAGTGCTAAGTTGAATGCCGAGTACGCGGGCAAGATCAGCCATATCCGCAGCGTCAGCCCTGACCGCCAGGCATTCGAAAAGCGCCTGGCCGAATTCGACGGCGTGGGCCCCAAGACCGTTGAAATTTTCATGCGTGACGCGGCCAAGGTCCTGTTTTGATAGCGCCGCTCTACGTGGGCTGTGCCGGCTGGAGTTTGCCGCGTGCGCACTGGCCGGACTTTACGGGCGAGGGCACGCATTTACAGCGCTATGCATCGCGTTTCAATGCGGTGGAAATCAACAGCTCCTTTTACCGGCCGCACCAGCCCAACACCTACAAGCGCTGGGCGCAATCGGTGCCGCCGGCGTTTCGGTTTTCGGTCAAGGCGCCCAAGGTCATCACCCATGAACTGCACTTGCAGCACTGTGAGACGGCCCTGGACGAGTTCCTTGAGCAGTGCTTGCACCTGGGTGAAAAACTCGGTTGCCTGCTGATTCAATTGCCGCCTTCGCTGCGTTATGAACCCAGCGTGGCGTTGGCTTTTTTCAGCGCATTGCGCCAGCGGTTTGCCGGTGCGGTGGTGCTTGAACCACGGCACGCCAGTTGGCTTGAGGCGCAGGCGCTGCTGGTGGACCTGCAGATAGGCCGCGTGACTGCCGACCCAGCGGTGCTCGATGCCGGCGCAGGTTGGCAGGGCGTGCAGTACTGGCGCCTGCATGGCTCGCCGCGTATCTACCACAGCGCCTATGGCCCGCAACGGTTGCAGGCGCTGGCGGAACAGCTGCGTCAATGTGCCGAATCAGGCCTGCCTGCCTGGTGCATCTTCGACAACACCGCCAGCGGCCACGCCGTGACCGATGGCTTGTTGCTACTCGACCTCTACCCGCAGCACTTCCAACCCTAACTGCTCATACGCCTCGACATGGGGCACATGCCACTCGGTAATCAGCGTATGAATGCGGTTACACGGCGCCACCACAAAGGGCTCCACTGCGCCGAGCTTGTCCGCCAGGGTCACGGCCACCACGTGGGAGGCGCTGTCGAGCAAGGCTTGCTTGACCGCCACTTCATCGAAATGCAGCGAGCTGATGCCCACTTGCGGGTGCAGCGCGCATACGCCGGTAAACAGCAAATCGGCCTTGATGCTTTGGATCAGGCGCACGGCCTCCTGGCCGCTGGTGGACAAGGTGGCGGGGTTGAGTTGGCCGCCGGCGAGAATCACCTTGACCTCGGGATGATCGGCCAAGGCGATGGCGATCATCGGCGATGGGGTGACGACGGTCAGGCGGATCGAACGTGGCAAAGATTGGGCAATCTGCAGCGTGGTCGAGCCGGAATCGAACAGCACGATCTGGCCGTCCTGCACCCGGTCGGCGGCCAGTCGGGCAAGGTGACGCTTGATCTCGTTGGTTTCGCCGACGCGGGTGAAAAAGTCTTTGCCGGTGTCTTTGGGCCTGGGCAGCGCGCCGCCGTGCACGCGTTGCAGCAGGCCGGCGGCGGCGAGTTCGCCGAGGTCGCGGCGGATGGTGTCCTGGGACACGGCAAAGTGTTCGACCAATTCGGATGCGGTGACTTTGCCGTCACGTTCCAGCAGCAGCAAAATCTTCTGTTTGCGCAACGAGGGCAGGTCAATGGCTTGGTGAGTGTTATGCATGTTTATGCGTCTTTTTGCGGTTTTGTGCGAGATTAGTCGCCCGCCACTGCAAACGCAATGGCTGGCTGCCAAGCCGATGGGCGGTTACTCTCCAGGCTCAGTTCAGGGAGAGGTGACCTAGATGCCGTTGATCACAACCATCGAAGATTTACGCAGGCTCGCGCAAAAACGTGTCCCACGGATGTTCTACGATTACGCCGACTCCGGCTCCTGGACTGAAAGCACCTACCGCGCCAATCAAAGCGATTTCGCGCGCATCCAGTTTCGCCAACGGGTGGCGCGCAATATCGATGAGCGTTCAATCCGCGCCACTATGATCGGCCAGGACATGGCCATGCCCGTGGCCCTGGCGCCCACCGGGCTGGCGGGCATGCAGCATGCCGACGGCGAGATCCTCACCGCCCGCGCCGCCGCCGCGTTCGGCCTGCGTTATACCTTGTCGACCATGAGCATTTGTTCGCTGGAAGACATTGCCGCCCACGTTGGCAAACCGTTCTGGTTCCAGTTGTATGTGATGCGTGATCGCGCGTTTATGCAGCGGTTGATCGAGCGCGCCAAGGCTGCCGGTGTGGACGCGCTGGTGCTGACCCTGGATTTGCAGATCCTGGGCCAACGCCACAAGGACTTGATCAACGGCTTGTCGGCGCCGCCCAAGCTGACCGTGCCGAATATCCTCAATATGCTGACCAAGCCACGTTGGGTAGCAGGCATGCTCGGCACCAAGCGCCATGGCTTCGGCAATATCGTCGGGCATGTCAAAGGTGTGGCCGATATCACTTCGCTGTCATCCTGGATCGGCCAGCAATTCGACCCGCGCCTGAGCTGGGACGATGTGGAATGGATCAAGCAATGCTGGGGCGGCAAGCTGATTATCAAGGGCATCCTGGATGTGGAAGACGCGCGGCTGGCCGCCAATTGCGGTGCGGATGCGCTGGTGGTGAGCAACCACGGTGGCCGCCAGCTCGATGGCGCACCGTCGAGCATCAGCCAATTGGCGGCGATTGCAGAGGCTGTGGGCGAGCAGATTGAAGTGTGGCTTGATGGCGGCATTCGCTCCGGCCAGGACGTGCTCAAGGCCATGGCACTCGGCGCCAAAGGCACCATGATCGGCCGCGCGCATTTGTATGGGTTGGGCGCGCTGGGTGAAGTCGGTGTGACCAAGGCCCTTGACATCATCGCCCGCGAGTTGGATGTGTCGATGGCACTGTGTGGCTATAACGATATACGCGATGTGAATCGCGAGATTTTGCTGCCGGGTAGCTTTCCCACAGGGGTTTGCTGAGCAAAAAAATCGTAAAAAAGTAAAAAGAGTTGTCCACGAAAACCGTGGGTATCTCTGTGGATAACTTTGCGAAGGCCCGGCAGGGTTGGCGATTTAACCTTCGGTTAATATTTGATCAGAATTGGTTTTGGGCCAGTATGGGCAGGGTTGGCGCTTGACAGCCAAGCGCGAACCCAGTGCCGAAAAGTGCGGTTACGACTCGCCGTCTCGACCTGTGGAGTGCGTGGCGATGGTTGCTGGCTTCTTCGCCTGCAGCAGTTTTTCCAATGCCTGGCCATAACTGCGACCTGCCAGGCTCATGCTGTTGTTATGGGTGGCGCCGGGTACGAGCAACAACCGCTTGGGTTCCTGGGCGGCTTCAAACAACTGCTGGCTGAAACGCGGTGGCACGTACTGGTCGGCCAGGCCGTGTACCACCAGCAACGGCATGTGCACATCGGCAATCTTGTCGATGGAATCGAATTTCTGCGACAGCAGCCAACGCACCGGCAACGAGGTATTGGCCACGGCGGTGGCCGCATCCCCCAGGGAAGTAAAGGTGGATTCGATCACCAGCCCGCGCACCGGCACAGGCGTTTGCCTGCTCAGCTCAGCGGCGAGGTCGATGGCCACTGCGCCGCCCAGCGAATGCCCATAGAGCAGGCGTTTGGCGGGGTCAGGCTGCAATACCTGGAAACGTTCCCAGGCAATGCGCGCGTCCTCATACACACTGGTTTCCGACGGCAAATCACCGTGGCTCTGGCCAAACCCGCGATAGTCGATGGCCAGCACCGAGAAGCCCAGCGCGTGCAGCTGTTCAATGCGAAACAACTGCCCGGTGAGGTTCCAGCGCACGCCGTGCAGGTAGAGGATGGCCGGCGCATCCTTGTGGTCGGCCGGGTACCACCAGCCGTGCAGGTTCTGCCCCGATTTGAAACTGGCCGGCTTGATATCGAATTCCTGCACCGCCTTGGGCAGGCCGGTGTACCAGCCGGCGGTGCCCGGCTCGATGCGAAACACCAGCTCGCGCTCCTTGTGTTGCAGCACGGCGCACCCCACCGGCAGGCCGACAATCAGGATGGCCATGCACAGCAGGGGAAACCAGCGCAGGCCCAGGCGGGACAGAAAACGAGCGGACATGAAGGTTCCAGAACAAAGGCGAAGCAGGCGTTTTACCAGATGGCGTGGGCAGGCAGGCATTAATTCGACGGCCGTAGACGGGGATTGCTTGCAAAGTGTTGCAGCCTTGAACAACTCCTGCTCGGGTTGTTAGGGTGGGCGGCCGAACAGGAGAGCACAGACATGGATTTTACCGGCAAAACGGCAATCATCACCGGCGGCGCGCGCGGGCTGGGTCTCAGTTATGCACGGGCGCTCGCCCAAGGCGGCGCGCAGGTGGTGATCAGTGATATCGGCGCCGACAAGCTGGGCGCCGGCACCGATGCGTCGGTGGTGCACGCGGCGTCCGCAGCTTTGCAGACCGAAGGGCTGGCGGTACTCGGGCATGGCGGCGACCTGTCTACGGACGAGGGTTGCCGACAACTGATCAGCTTCACCCTCAAGGCTTACGGCCAGCTCGATATCCTGATCCATAACGCCGGCTGGGTCGGTTACCAGAACATCGCCGACCTCGACGCCGCGTTCCTCCAGCGCGCCATGGACATCAACCTCTACGCGCCGCTCTGGCTGTGCAAGCACGCCTGGCCACACCTGCTGCGCTCGGCGGCGCCGCGCATCATCCTGACCACCTCTGACCGCGCCATGTACGTGCAATACGAGCAAACCGGGCTGGTGGCCTACAGCGCCGGCAAGATGGCGCAATTGGGCATCATGAACGCACTGAGCCATGAAGGCGCCGAGGCCGGTATCAAGGTCAACGCGATCTCGCCGGTGGCCAAGACGCGCATGTGGGGCGTGACCGACGAACCGGATGAACTCAAGCCTGAGTGGGTGACGCCGGGCGTAGTGTTCCTGGCCTCTGAGCAGTGCCAGGACACCGGCTATATCCTGCGCGCCAGCAATGGTCAATTCACCGCCACGCGCTTTACGGAAAACCCCGGAGTGGAGTACCCGCGCAATCTCGCACGCATCAAGGCGGCCAATGCGCAAGAGGTCGCCGCCGCGTGGTCGCGTATCAAGCAGCCGCTGGCTCAGGCCGGCGTGCCCCGTTGAACCCGGTTGCGTCCCTGCGTCCTTGGGGGGCGAGTGTGCCGTCAGCGGGCCGCTTGACGCTGACATTGCTGGCGCGACATGCTCCCGGCTTCTATGAGCAAAGGCCCGACCATGGACAACAGCCCTATTCGCATCACCGCTGAAGAAACCCTTTCAGACAGCTGGTACAACTTGAAAAAGTACAGCTTCGACCTGCGTCGCCAGGATGGCAGCTGGCAGGCCCAGACCCGTGAGGTGTATGACCGGGGCAATGGCGCGACCATTTTGTTGTACAACCGTGGGCAGCGCACGGTGCTGTTGATCCGGCAGTTTCGCATGCCTACGTTTGTCAACGATTACCCCGGCTACTTGATCGAAACGGCTGCCGGGTTGCTGGACAATGCTAGCCCTGAAGAACGTATTCGCCTGGAGGCTGAGGAAGAGACCGGGTATCGCGTGGGTCATGTGGAAAAAATCTATGCGGCGTTTATGAGTCCGGGGTCGGTGACTGAGCGGATTCACTTTTTTATCGGTGAGTATACGCAGGCGGATCAGATTGGTACGGGGGGCGGGCTGGAGGAGGAGGGTGAGGATATCGAAGTGCTGGAGCTGGGGTTTGAGCAGGCGTTGGCGATGGTGCGCAGTGGGGAGATTGTTGATGGCAAGACCATCATGCTGTTGCAGCATCTGGAATTGCGGATGCTTAAAGAGGGTTGGTGATTGAGTACATATCCGTTGCTGCGGTAACGGCGGCCTATGGTTCCGCTCTTACAGCGGGTCACTTTTGGCAAACGCCCCAAAAGTAACCAAAAGGTCTGTGCCCCACCACTCGGCACCTCGCTCTGGCTCGGTGCGCCCTCACTCCGGCTTGAATCCGTGGGCCGCCGCGCTGGGCCATCCTTGGCCCAGCGCGGCTAACCCGGCGTCCTGCCGGGTTACCCACGGATTCAAGCCTGCGTTCGGCCATCGTGGTTAACGGGGCGCCTCAGATCAAAAGCAAGATCAAAAGCAGAGCACGGCGGCCTGAAAGCCGACCTGAGTGGTTGAAGCAAAAGCCAGATCAAGTGCAAAGCAACAGCCTGTCTACCTGATGCAACACAGTCTAAATGTGGGAGCGGGCTTGCTCGCGAAGGCGGTGTGCCAGTCAATTCATCTGTCACTGACCCACCGCATTCGCGAGCAAGCCCGCTCCCACAGTTGACCGCATACAGTTCTGGATATGAGGTCGGCTGCGGATTTGCATCCACTGAAGAACTGCTTTTCTGTGGGAGCTGGCTTGCCTGCGATGCAGACACCTCGGTGTGTCAGGTACACCGAGTTGATGCCATCGCAGCGGTGCGACGGTTCGACAAGCCAGCTCCCACCTTTGACCGAGTATGGCTTTGCTGTTGCTGTTGCTGTTGCTGTTGCTGTTGCTGTTGCTGTTGCTGTTGCTGTTGCTGTTGCTGTTGCTGTTGCTGTGGCCCTTACATCCTTTTCGATGACGAAGTCAGCGGTCTTTTGATCTGCGCTTTTGATCTTGATCTTGATCTGAAATCGCCCCGTCAAACACGATGGCCGGAATCTGACAGTGATTTGGGGGGTAAACCGGCAGGGATGCCGGTTTAGCCGCCCCGCGCCATGGATGGCGCGTGGCGGCGGCCCCCCAAATCACTGTCGGATTGCGGGCATGCCGAGCCACAGCGAGGCACCGAGTGTTGGGGCGAGGACCTTTTGGTGGACTTGTTCCCTCGCAGCGGACGCCAAGAAGCGATATTTTAATCGCAACCTTGGAGGCACCTATGTCACAACAACCCCGCCGCAGTTACACCGATGATTTCAAAGCTCAGGCAGTGACACTCGCTGAAAGCATTGGTCGAGGAGAAGCAGCCCGACAGTTGGATATCTCGGTCAAAACCCTAGGTAATTGGCTGGACGCCGCACGCAACGGGCGTCCTCTCAGTTCTCCCGCCCGGCATCCGGTTTCTGACCTGGAAAGCGAGCTGGCCCGGCTTCGAGCTGAAAATGCCACGCTTAAAATGGAACGGGAAATCCTAAAAAAAGCGACGGCGTTCTTTGCCAGAGAGTCCAACTGAGATACGCCTTTGTCGCCCGTGAACGGATTCGCTTTCCAGTCAGGTTGTTATGTCGAGTGATGGAAGTCTCGGTGTCGGGCTTTCACGGCTATTTGAAACGCCGGCAACGTCCTGATCCAGACGCTGAGATTCGCCTGGAAATTCGTGCGATTCATCATGCCAGTCGCGGCACTTATGGGCGCCCGCGGATGGTCAAGGCACTTCATAACCGGTCTTTTTCAGTTGGGCATAAGCGAGTGGCCCGGTTGATGCGAGAAGAAATGTTGCGAGGGAAAATCAAGGCTCGGTTCAAACACTCGATGGATAATCGGTATATCCAGCCAATTTCCGACAACGTGTTGAAACGACGTTTTTCTGTGACAAGCCCAACTCCCGCGTGGGTGGGCGATATCACCTATATTTCGACGCGTCAGGGGTGGCTATATTTGGCCGTAGTGCTGAGCATCCAAACACGCCAGGTACTCGGTTACAGCCTGTCGGAACGGATGCCTGAGGGTCTAGTGCAGCAGGCTTTTTTGAACGCCTGGACGAATACACCAGTTGATCAGGGTGTAATTTTTCACTCTGATAGAGGTCGGCAATACACGGGCAGCGGTTTTCGCAGCATGATCTTGGACAGGGGTTTTGTGCAAAGCATGAGCCGTAAGGGCAACTGCTGGGATAACGCTGTAGCAGAGAGCTTTTTTGCCACACTCAAGAAGGAAGAAGCTACCGGTGTGTATCCCAGCAAAGCACAGGCTCACGCATCTATCGCGAGCTACATCCATGGTTTTTACAACCCGACACGGCTGCACTCGGCGCTGGGATACAGCTCACCTAATGACTACGCAAAGCAACTGAAGCAAACTGCTTAACGCTCGCTTTATGGCGTACGTTTTGAGGGAGCAAGTCCATGGTTACTTTTGCGTCCTTGCAAAAGTGACCCGCTGTAAGAGCGGAACCATAAGCCGCCGTTACCGCAGCAACGGATATGTACTCAGCAACCCCGCGACAACCCCAACCCCATCCCGACTACCGGCTATTGTCAGAAATTTCCCACAAGAGTACAAATGTACTCCATGACAACCCTGACCCCCCGCCGTACCGCCATCCTGACCTTTATCCGCGACCGCATCGCGCAACAAGGCCAGCCTCCAAGCCTCGCCGAGATCGCCGAGGCGTTCGGTTTTGCCTCGCGCAGCGTCGCACGCAAACATGTGGTCGCCTTGACCGAAGCCGGCTTTATCGAGGTCAACCCCAACCAGGCCCGTGGCATCCGGCTGCTCAACCAGCCGGCGCGTCCTGAGTGGCTGGACGTGCCGGTACTCGGCCGTGTTGCCGCCGGTCTGCCCATCGGCGCCGATGCCGAAGTGCACAACCGTCTGCAACTGGACCCTGCCACTTTCGCCAAAACCCCGGATTACCTGCTGCGTGTGCAGGGCGATTCGATGATCGAAGACGGCATCCTCGACGGTGACCTGGTGGGCGTACGCCGCAGCGTCGAAGCCTTGAACGGGCAGATTGTGGTGGCGCGCCTGGACGGCGAAGTCACCATCAAACGCTTTGAGCGCCACGGCGAGCAGGTGCGCCTGCTGCCGCGCAACCCCGCGTATCAACCGATTGTGGTCGGGCCGGATCAGGACCTGGCCATCGAAGGGGTGTTTTGCGGCCTGGTGAGGCAAGGTTGATGGGCGCCGTCGTTGCTCTGGACACGCTGTTCAATGGCGGCCGCGTCTGGAAAGGCCGGCCCGCCGCGCCACCCGCCAGCGTGCACCCCACTGGGCTGGCGGCGCTGGACGCGGTGTTGCCCACTGGCGGCTGGCCGGAGTCGGCGCTGAGTGAAATCCTGATGGCAAAGGAGGGCGTTGGCGAGCTGCAATTGGTGTTGCCCACCCTGGCACGCTTATCAACGGCGGGCGAGCGCATTGTGCTGGTGGCGCCGCCTTACACGCCGTATCCCCACGCCTGGCAGAATGCCGGGGTGGATCTGCGTCAGCTTTCGGTGATCCAGGCCGAGGCGCATGACGTGTTGTGGGCGGTGGAGCAGTGCCTGCGTTCCGGCAGTTGCGGCGCGGTGTTGTGCTGGCCGCGCAAGGCCGATGACCGTGCCTTGCGGCGCTTGCAGGTGGCGGCCGAGACCGGCCAGACCCTGGCGTTTGCCTGGCGCGCTTTGAGCGAGGCGGTCAATTCATCGCCCGCCGCTTTGCGCCTGGCCGTCGAGGCAAAACCTGCGCAAGTGCGGGTGCTCAAGTGCCGGGGCGGCTTGGCCCACCCGGCGCCGATTGCACTGGCGGGGCACTGAGGTTGCCATGCGCTGGGTGTGTATTGTCTTCCCGCAATTGGCGCTGGACGGGGTGCAGCGTGTGCACCCCGAGCCGGACCAACCCTTGGTACTGCTGGCCGGCACGCCGCAGCGTCGCGTGCTGCAAACCGTCAATGCCGCTGCCCGGGCCTTGGGGCTGCGACCAGGTCAATCGCTGACGGCCGCGCATGCCCTGGCCAAAACCTTTGCCAGCGCCGAATACGACCCTGCCGAAATCGAGCGCTGGCAGCAGTTCCTCGCCGCCTGGGCCTACCGTTTCAGCTCCCAGGTCAGCGTGTATTACCCGCGTGCGTTGCTGTTTGAGATCGAGTCGAGCCTGGGCCTGTTCGGGCCGTGGCCGCAGTTCGAGGCGCGCTTGCGCCAGGAGTTGAGCGAATTGGGTTTTCGCCACCGTATCGTCGCCGCGCCCAACCCGGCGGCGGCGCGGGTGCTGGCGAATATCTATGATGGCCTGGCGATCGGTGAGGACGCCTTGCAGCAGGCGCTGGCGCCACTGCCCATCGACCGCGCCGGCCTTGACCCGCAGGCGGCCACGGCCTTGTCACGTATGGGCTTGCGCACTTTGGCCCAGGTGCAGGCGTTGCCTCGGCATACCCTGGCGCGGCGCTTTGACGCCGGCTTGCTCAAGCACCTGGATGCCCTGAGCGGGCAGCGCCCACTGGCCCTGGCGTTTTACCAGCCGCCGGATCAGTTCGATGTGCGCATCGAGCTGAATTTCGACGTGCAATCCCATCAGGCGTTGTTGTTCCCGTTACGGCGCCTGACCGGTGACTTGTCCGCCTTTCTCTGTGGACGCGACAGTGGCGTGCAGCGCTTTGACTTGCACCTGGAACACGCCCAGGCGCCCGACAGCGTGATCAAGGTCGGCCTGCTCAGCGCCGAGCGTGAACCGTCGATGCTGTTCGAGCTGGCCCGTGGCCGCCTGGAACAAGTGCAAGTCACCTCACCGGTGCGCGGTTTTCGCCTGGTGGCCCAGGACCTGCCGGTGTTTGTGCCGCAACGCCAGGACCTGTTCGACGATCGCCCACAACAAACCTTGCCTTGGGAGCAACTGCGCGAACGCCTGCGCGCACGGCTTGGCGATGAGGCCGTACAAAGCCTGCGCTTTCACGCCGACCACCGCCCCGAATTTGCCTGGCAAGCGGCCGCCGACCCTCGCGCGTGCCCGACTTTGAACAAGGTGCAGCGCCCCGGCTGGTTGCTGGCTGAACCGACCTTGCTGGCCGAGCAGGGCGTGCAGATCCTGATGGGGCCGGAACGTATCGAATCCGGCTGGTGGGACGGCGCCGATATCCGCCGCGACTATTACCTGATCCGCACCCGTGCCGGCCAGCAAGGCTGGGCCTATCGTTGTGTGGGGCAAAACGACGGGCTGTGGCTGCAAGGCTGGTTCGCATGAGCTACGCCGAGCTGCATTGCCTGTCCAATTTCAGTTTCCAGCGCGGCGCGTCCAGTGCGCTGGAGTTGTTCGAACGTGCCAAGCGCCAAGGCTACAGCGCCCTGGCGATCACCGACGAATGCACCTTGGCGGGCATCGTGCGGGCCTGGCAGGCGGCGAAGGCGGTGGATTTGCCGCTGATTATCGGCAGCGAGATGCGCATCGAAAACGGCCCGAAACTGGTGTTGTTGGTCGAAGACCTCAGCGGCTATCAACACCTGTGCCGGCTGATTACCCTGGCTCGTCGCCGCGCCGAAAAAGGCCGTTACCGCCTGCTGCACGCCGACTTCGAACAACCGATGCCCGGCCTGCTGGCGCTGTGGGTGGCCGAAGACAGCGACACCCAGGCCACCCTCCAATGGCTGCAACACACCTTCGCCGAACGCCTGTGGCTGGCGGTGCACCTGCACTGCGGCCAGGACGATGCGCGCCATTTGCAACAGCGCCTGGCCCTGGCCGCCAGCTTGCAGATCCCGGCGGTGGCTTGCGGCGATGTACACATGCACGCGCGGGGTCGCCGCGCCTTGCAAGACACCATGACCGCGATCCGCCATCACGTGCCGGTGGCCGAAGCCGGCACGCGCCTGCACCCCAATGGCGAGCGGCATTTACGCAGCCTCGAGGCGTTGGCCGCGCTGTACCCACAAGCCTTGCGCGACGAAACCCTGGCCATCGCGAAACGTTGCACCTTTGACCTCAGCCAGCTGCGCTATCACTACCCACGCGAGCTGGTGCCCGCCGGCCATGATGCGCAATCCTGGCTGCGCGCGGTGACTGAAGAAGGCATTGCCCAACGCTGGCCACACGGTGTCGACGCCAAGACCTTGCAGCAGATCAACAAGGAATTGGGCTTGATCAGCGAACTGGGCTACGAAAGCTACTTTTTGACGGTGCACGACATCGTGCGCTTTGCCCGCAGCCGTTCAATCCTGTGCCAGGGCCGGGGTTCGGCGGCCAACTCGGCGGTGTGTTTTGCCTTGGGCATCACCGAAATCGACCCGAGCCTGACGAGCATGCTGTTCGAGCGTTTCCTGTCCAAGGAGCGCAATGAACCGCCGGATATCGACGTGGACTTCGAACATGAACGCCGTGAAGAGGTGCTGCAGTATGTGTTCCAACGCTACGGCCGCACCCGTGCGGCGTTGACGGCGGTGGTCAGCAGTTATCACGCGTCCGGCGCGGTGCGTGATGTGGCCAAGGCCCTCGGTTTGCCACCGGACCAGATCAACGCGCTGGCCGACTGTTGCGGACGCTGGAGTGAAGATGCGCCGCCGCTGGAACGCCTGCGCGAAGGCGGCTTCGACCCGCAAAGCCCGATCCTGCGGCGCGTGCTGACATTGACTCAACAACTGATCGGCTTCCCCCGGCACTTGTCCCAGCACCCTGGCGGCTTTGTGATTTCCGAATACCCGCTGGACACCCTGGTGCCGGTGGAAAATGCCGCCATGGCCGAGCGCACCATTATCCAGTGGGACAAGGACGACCTCGACGCCGTCGGCCTGCTCAAAGTGGATATCCTCGCGTTGGGCATGCTCAGCGCGATCCGCCGCTGCTTCGACTTGCTGCGCCGCCATCGCAACCGCGATCTGGCGTTGGCGACGATTCCCAAGGAAGACCCGGCAACCTACGCAATGATCAGCAAGGCCGACACCATCGGCGTGTTCCAGATCGAGTCGCGGGCACAGATGTCGATGCTGCCCAGGCTCAAACCGAAGAATTTCTACGACCTGGTGATTGAGGTGGCGATTGTGCGGCCTGGGCCGATCCAGGGCGGCATGGTGCATCCGTACCTGCGGCGCCGGAATAACGAAGAGCCCACCACTTATCCATCGCCGGAACTTGAGGCGGTGCTGAAGCGCACCTTGGGCGTGCCGCTGTTCCAGGAACAGGTGATGCAGATCGCCATGGTCGCCGCCGACTATGGCCCAGGCGAAGCCGACCAGTTGCGCCGCTCCATGGCCGCCTGGAAACGCCATGGCGGCCTCGAACCGCATCAGCAGCGCTTGCGCACCGGCATGCTCAAGAACGGCTACAGCGAGGAGTTTGCCGCGCACATCTTCGAGCAGATCAAAGGCTTTGGCAGCTATGGTTTCCCCGAGTCCCACGCCGCCAGTTTTGCCTTGCTGACCTACGCCAGTTGCTGGCTCAAGTGCCATGAACCGGCGGCGTTCGCCTGTGCCTTGATCAACAGCTGGCCCATGGGCTTCTACAGCCCGGACCAGATCCTGCAGGATGCGCGGCGCCATCGCTTGCAGATCCGCCCGGTGGATGTGCTGGCCAGTGATTGGGATTGCAGCCTGGAGCCTGTCGACGGCCAGCAACCGGCGATTCGCATGGGCTTGCGCATGATCTCGGGGTTTCGTGAGGAGGATGGGCGGCGCATCGAGGCGGCGCGCCAGCGTCGTGTGTTCAGCGACATTGCCGACCTGGACGACCGCGCCGGCCTGGATGCGCGGGCCCAGGCGTTGCTGGCGGATGCCGGAGCCTTGCGTGCGTTGGCGGGCAACCGGCACAGGGCTCGCTGGGAAGTGGCGGGCGTGCATAAACAGTTGGGGTTGTTCGCGGGCCTGCCGAGCCCCGACGAAGCGGCGGTGCAATTGCCGGCGCCGACGGTTGGCGAAGACCTGCAGGCCGACTACGCCACGGTTGGCACCACCCTGGGCCCGCATCCGCTGGCGTTGCTGCGTGATGAGTTGCGCAAACGCCGCTGCCGCAGCTCTTTGGAGCTGATGGCGGTGGAGCATGGGCGCAATGTTAGCGTCGCCGGTCTGGTGACCGGGCGTCAGCGCCCTGGCACCGCCAGTGGCGTGACCTTTGTGACGTTGGAGGATGAATTCGGCAACCTCAATGTGGTGGTGTGGCGCGACCTGGCAGAACGCCAGCGCCCAGCATTAGTGGGTTCGCGGTTGCTCAAAGTCGACGGGCGCTGGGAGGCGGTGGGTGAGGTGCGGCACCTGATCGCCGGGCGTCTTACCGACCTGACGCCACTGCTGGAAGGCATCCATGTGCGCAGCCGGGATTTTCATTGAGGGCAGTGGTTTTTGCCGCCATTACCTCCTAACTTATAACAAGTGAAACCATCTGCCGCTGACGCGCTCCAAAACGTTGCAAATACCCTCTCTTTGCACAGAGCCAACCGATGCAATTTTTATCCAACCCCTATGGCTGTGAAGGCTGGTCCGGTGAAATGGCCCAGCGTATCCGTGCTTTCGATTGGTCCGCCACGGATCTTGGCCCGATTGACACCTGGAGTGCCAGCCTGGCCTGCAACGTGCAAATGATGCTGGCCTCGCCCGTGCCGATGGTGATGCTGTGGGGGCGGGCGGGCTACATGATCTACAACGACAGCTATTCGGTGTTTGCCGGCGGCCGGCATCCGTACTTGCTCGGCACGCCGGTGGAGCTGGGCTGGCCGGAGGTGGCCGAGTTCAATCGCCACGTGGTCGACACCTGCCTGGCGGGCGGCACCTTGACGTTTAACAACAAAGACCTGGTGTTGTTGCGTAATGGCAAGCCGGAAACCGTCTGGCTGGACCTCTATTACAGCCCCGTCGCCGGGGACAATCAGCAGCCGGCCGGGGTGTTGGCGATTGTGGTAGAAACCACCGAGCATGTGCATTCCGAGCGCCTGCGCCAGGAACTCACCCATAACCTGGAGCAACGCGTCGCCGCCGAAGTGCAAGCGCGTTCCGCCGCCGAAGACCAGTTGCGCCAATCCCAGAAGCTTGAAGCCATCGGCGGCCTGACCGGCGGCGTGGCCCATGACTTCAATAACCTGCTGCAAGTGATCGCCGGCAACCTGCACCTGCTGGCCCGCAACGAGCCGGACAACCCCCAGGTGCAGCGTCGGGTCACGGCGGCCATCGCGGCGGTGGAGCGCGGCGCCAAGCTGTCCTCGCAACTGTTGGCGTTTGCGCGTCGCCAGCCGTTGTCGCCGGCGGTGTACAACCCACAACGTATCTACGCCGGTTTAGGCGAACTGCTGCAACGGGCGTTGGGTGAGACCATTCATATCGACGTGCAACTGCCCCAGGATTCCTGGTGCATCAATGTCGACCGCAACCAATTGGAAAACGCGCTGCTCAACCTGGCGATCAATGCCCGTGATGCCATGCAAGGCGAGGGCGTGATTCGCATCAGTGGGGAAAACATCATCCTCAACCCGGGCGATTGCATCGGTAAAAGCATCAAACCCGGTGAATACGTGCGTTTGGCGGTGACCGACACCGGTGTCGGCATGCCCCAGGAGGTGCTCAAGCGTGCGTTCGAGCCGTTCTTCACCACCAAGCGCGAAGGGCACGGCACCGGCCTGGGCTTGAGCATGGTGTTTGGTTTTGTGCGCCAAAGCGGCGGGCATGTGGAGGTGTGGAGCGAGGAGGGCAAAGGCTCGGTGGTGCAGATGTATTTCCCCCACAGCCTGGAACCCGAATGTGGTGAGGTCGACACCGAGCAGGCGACTCACAGCGGCGGCCAGGAAACCATCCTGGTGGTGGAGGACAACGAAGGCGTGCGCCTGACCGTGGTCGAGTTGCTGCAGCAATCGGGCTACACCGTACTGACCGCCGAAGACGGCGACCGGGCCATGCAGGCCCTGCAAAACGACGTGCGCCCGGACCTGATCTTTACTGACGTTGTAATGCCCGGCCGGGTCAAAAGCACCGACCTGGCCGACTGGGCCCGCGTGCAGCACCCGCCGGTGGCGGTGCTGTTCACTTCCGGCCACACCCGCGACATTCTTTCCAGCACGCATTTGCTGAGCCCTGACATTCATCTGCTGAGCAAGCCCTACAGCCCCGAAGCCCTCACGCAACGGGTGCGCAGCGTGCTCACCGCCAGACAAGGTTGCCCATGACGTCACAGCGCGACATCCCCCCGATCACTGCCCAGCGCCCAGGCTTTGTGCGTGTGCGCGGCGCCCGCGAACACAACCTGCGTAACGTCGATGTGGACATTCCCCGGGATGCCCTGGTGGTGTTTACCGGCGTATCGGGTTCGGGCAAATCATCCCTGGCGTTTTCCACGGTGTATGCCGAGGCTCAGCGCCGTTATTTTGAATCGGTGGCGCCCTATGCGCGGCGCCTGATTGACCAGGTCGGCGTGCCCGATGTGGATGCTATCGAAGGCTTGCCACCGGCCGTGGCCCTGCAACAGCAGCGTGGTACGCCGAGTGCGCGCTCGTCGGTGGGCAGCGTCACCACCTTGTCGAGCCTGATCCGCATGCTGTATTCGCGTGCCGGCAGCTATCCGCCGGGGCAGGCGATGCTGTATGCCGAGGACTTTTCACCGAACCTGCCCCAGGGTGCTTGCCCGCACTGCCACGGTTTGGGCCGCGTGTATGAGGTGACCGAGGCGCTGATGGTGCCCGATCCGTCCTTGACCATTCGCCAGCGTGCGGTGGCGTCCTGGCCCTTGGCGTGGCAGGGGCAGAACCTGCGCGACATCCTTGTGACCCTGGGCTATGACGTGGACATTCCGTGGCGCGACCTGCCGAAAAAGCAGCGCGACTGGATTCTGTTTACCGAAGAAACCCCGACCGTGCCGGTTTACGCAGGCTTCACCCCGCAGCAGACTCGCGATGCGCTGAAACGCAAGCTCGAGCCGAGCTACCAGGGCACGTTCAGTGGCGCGCGGCGCTATATCCTGCACACCTTCAGCCACACCCAAAGTGCACTGATGAAAAAGCGCGTGTCGCAGTTCATGCAAGGCAGCGCCTGCCCGGCGTGTGAGGGCAAGCGCTTGAACAAGGCGGCGCTGTCGGTGAAGTTTGCCGGGGTAGACATCGGCGCGCTGTCGCAGCTGTCGCTGGCGCAGTTGGCCGAGCTGCTGCGTCCGGTGGCGGCGGGGCAGGACACGATGAAACTGTCGGTGGAAAAACGCCTGGCGGCCCAGCGTATCGCCCAGGACTTGCTGGAGCGGGTCAGCACCCTCACCGAGCTGGGCCTGGGCTATCTGTCCCTGGAGCGCAGCACGCCCACATTGTCGTCCGGGGAATTGCAGCGCCTGCGCCTGGCCACCCAATTGGGTTCGCAATTGTTCGGCGTGATCTATGTGCTGGACGAGCCCTCGGCGGGCCTGCACCCGGCAGATGGCGAAGCATTGTTTACTGCACTTGAGCGTTTGAAAGCCGCCGGCAATTCGTTGTTTGTGGTGGAACATGACCTGGAAACCATGCGCCGCGCCGACTGGCTGATCGACGTGGGCCCGGCTGCCGGTGAGCACGGCGGGCAAGTGCTGTACAGCGGTCCGCCCGCCGGGTTGGCGGATGTGCAGGCGTCGCAGACGCGCGAGTATTTGTTCGCCGAGCGGCGCGCTTGCAGCACGACGCGACGTGAGCCGTCCGGGTGGCTGAAGCTTGAGGGCGTGACGCGTAATAATCTCAAGGACCTGAGCGTGGAATTCCCGCTGGGTTGCTTTACGGCGGTGACGGGTATTTCCGGTTCGGGCAAATCCAGCCTGGTCAGCCAGGCGCTGTTGGAACTGGTGGGCACGGGCTTGGGCCGCGTGCTGGAACGCGACGAAGAACCGAGCCTTGAAGACGATGCCCCGCAAAGCAGTGGCGGGCGGATCAGCAGCGGTTTGGAACAGATTCGACGTTTGGTGCAGGTGGACCAGAAGCCCATCGGCCGCACGCCGCGCTCCAATCTGGCGACTTACACCGGGTTGTTCGATAACGTGCGCAAATTGTTTGCGGCAACGCCGGCGGCCAGGAAGCGTCATTTCGATGCCGGGCAGTTCTCGTTCAACGTCGCCAAGGGCCGTTGCCCCCATTGCGAGGGGGAAGGGTTTGTCAGTGTCGAGTTGCTGTTTATGCCCAGTGTGTATGCGCCGTGCCCGACGTGTCATGGGGCGCGTTATAACCCTGAGACGTTGGCGATCAAGTGGCAAGGCTTGAACATCGCTCAGGTGCTGGGGTTGACGGTGGAGCAGGCGGTCGAGGTGTTTGCCGAGCAGCCTGGGGTGTTGCGTGCGTTGCAAGTGTTGCGGGATATCGGTTTGGGGTATCTGCGTCTGGGGCAGCCGGCGACCGAGCTGTCCGGCGGTGAGGCGCAGCGGATCAAGTTGGCGACCGAGTTGCAACGTAATGCCAGAGGCGCGACGTTGTATGTGTTGGATGAGCCGACTACGGGTTTGCATCCACGGGATGTGGACCGTTTGCTGAGTCAGCTTAATCATCTGGTGGACGCGGGGCACACGGTGGTTGTGGTGGAGCATGAGATGCGCGTGGTGGCCCAGGGGGATTGGGTGATTGATATTGGGCCGGGGGCTGGGGATTTGGGCGGGAAGGTGGTGGCTCGTGGTTCGCCGCAGAAGGTCGCCAAAAGCAAGGCCAGCCGTACTGCACCGTTTCTGGCGCGGGAGTTGGTGTAAGTTTCAACGCCGATTAATTGTGGGAGCTGGCTTGTCTGCTGTGGCGGTCTTTTGGTGGTGTACATATCCGTTGCTGCGGTAACGGCTGATTATGGTTCCGCTCTTACAGCGGGTCACTTTTGGCAAACGCCCCAAAAGTAACCAAAAGGTCTTCGCCCCACCACTCGGCACCTCGCTCTGGCTCGGTGTGCCCTCACTCCGGCTTGAATCCGTGGGCCGCCGCGATGGGCCATCCCTGGCCCAGCGCGGCTAACCCGGCGTCCTGCCGGGTTACCCACGGATTCAAGCCTGCGTTCGGCCAGCGTGGTTGACGGGGCGCCTCAGATCAAAAGCAAGATCAAAAGCAGAGCACGGCGGCCTGAAAGCCGACCTGAGTGGTTGAAGCAAAAGCCAGATCAAGTGCAAAGCAACAGCCTATCTACCTGATGCAACTCGGTCTAAATGTGGGAGCGGGCTTGCTCGCGAATGCAGTGGGTCAGTCAATTCATCTGTAACTGACCCACCGCATTCGCGAGCAAGCCCGCTCCCACAGTTGACCGCATGTGGTTTTGAAAATGAGGTCGACTGCGGATTTGCATGCACTGAAGAGCTGCTTTTCTGTGGGAGCTGGCTTGCCTGCGATGCAGACACCTCGGTGTGTCAGGTACACCCAGGTGATGCCATCGCAGGCAAGCCAGCTCCCACCTTTGACCGAGTATGGCTCTGCTGTTGCTGTTGCTGTTGCTGTTGCTGTTGCTCTGGCCCTTACATCCTTTTCGATGACGAAGTCAGCGGTCTTTTGATCTGCGCTTTTGATCTTGATCTTGATCTGAAATCGCCCCGTCAAACACGATGGCCGGAATCTGACAGGGATTTGGGGGGTAAACCGGCAGGGATGCCGGTTTAGCCGCCCCGCGCCATGGATGGCGCGTGGCGGCGGCCCCCCAAATCACTGGCGGATTGCGGGCATGCCGAGCCACAGCGAGGCACCGAGTGTTGGGGCGAAGACTTTTTGGTTACTTTTGTGTCTTTACAAAAGTGACCCGCTGTAAGAGCGGAACCATAAGCCGCCGTTACCTAAATAACGGATATGCCCTCTCAACGCCCAGCCAGTCGAATCTGCTCCTTGGCCTGCTTCACCACATTCTCCACCGTAAACCCAAACTTCTCCTGCAACTTGGCCAACGGTGCCGACGCGCCAAAGCTGTTCATTACCACTTTAGCGCCAGTCTGCCCGACATAGCGGTCCCAACCCAGGGGCCCAGCCTGTTCCACCACCACGCGGGCTTTTACCGCTGGCGGCAAGACGCTGTCGCGGTACGCCTGATCCTGGTCTTCAAACAATTCCCAGCTGGGCATCGACACAACTTGAGCAGCAATGCCTTCAGCTTGCAACTGCTCATAAGCCGCCACCGCCAGGCTCACTTCACTGCCCGTCGCCAACAGCAGCACCTGAGGTTTATCAGCGCCCGCCAACACATAAGCGCCTTTGGCCGCCCCAGACGCCGCCGCATATTTTGTGCGATCCAAGGTCGGCAACGCCTGGCGCGACAACACCACGCAGCTCGGCCGATGGGTTTGCGCCAGGGCCACCTTCCACAGTTCCAGCGTTTCGTTGGCATCGCCCGGGCGCAGGGTCAGCAACCCTGGCGTGGCGCGCAGTTGTGTCAGGTGTTCGATGGGCTGGTGCGTCGGGCCGTCTTCACCCACGCCAATCGAGTCATGGGTAAACACAAACACCACCGGCAATTCCATGATTGCCGCCAGGCGAATCGGCGGTTTCATGTAATCGCTGAACACCAGGAAGGTCGAGGTGTACGGCCGCAGGTAGGACAACGCCATGCCGTTGGCAATCGCGCCCATGGCGTGTTCGCGGATGCCGAAGTGCAGGTTGCGCCCGCTGTAGTCATCGGCACTGAAACGCCCGGCGCCGTCGAAGGTGAGGTTGGTCTTGGTCGAGGGCGACAGGTCCGCCGAGCCGCCCAGCAGCCAGGGGATTTGTTGCGCGAAGGCATTCAGCACCTCGCCGCCGGCGGCGCGGCTGGCCACGCCCTTGGCGTCGGTGTCGAAGTGGGGCAATTCGTCCTGCCAGTGCTCCGGCATTTCGCCGGCGCGCATGCGGTTCAATTCATCGGCCAGTTTCGGTTCGTACTGCTCCAGCTGCGCCAAGTGTTGCTGCCAGGTTTCATACAGCGGCTGGCTGCGTTCCAGCAGCGCATCGCGCAGCACCGTGCGGGCGTCGTCGGGCACCAGGAAGCTGGAATCCTGCGGCCAGCCGTAGGCCTCTTTGGTCAGGCGGATTTCTTCGTCGCCCAATGGCTCGCCATGGGCGGCGGCGGTGTTGTGTTTGTGCGGTGAGCCGTAGCCGATCACGCTGTCGACCACAATCAGGGTCGGCGCGCCGGTGTTGGCCTGGAAGGTTTCCAACGCTGCGCTCAGGGCTTGCAGGTCGTTGGCATCGGTGACGTGCAAGGTGTGCCAGCCATAGGCCTGGAAGCGCTTGATCACGTCTTCGCTGAATGCCAGCTCGGTGTGGCCTTCGATGCTGATGGTGTTGTTGTCGTAGATCCAGCACAGGTTATCGAGCTTCAAGTGCCCGGCCATCGACGCCGCTTCGCTGCTGATGCCTTCCATCATGTCGCCATCACCGCACAGGGTGTTGACGTTGTAGTCGAACAGCACCTGGCCGTCGCGGTTAAAGCGCTTGCCCAGCCAGCGCTCGGCCATGGCCATGCCGACGCTGTTGGCGCAGCCCTGGCCCAGCGGGCCGGTGGTGGTTTCCACGCCGGTAGTCATGCGGTACTCGGGGTGGCCGGGGGTTTTGGAGCTCATCTGCCGGAATTGCTTGATGTCGTCCAGGCTGATCGCCGGCTGGCCGGAGCGCTTGCCGTGGGCATCAATCTCAACCACCCCGGCCAGGTGCAGCAGCGAATACAACAGCATCGAGGCGTGCCCCACCGACAACACAAAACGGTCGCGGTTAGGCCAATCCGGGTGTTCGGGGTGGTAACGCAGGAAGCGGCTCCACAGCGTGTAGCCCACCGGTGCCAGGCCCATGGGCGTGCCGGGGTGGCCGGAGTTGGCCTTTTGCACGGCGTCCATGGCCAGGGTACGAATGGTGTTGATGCATTGGGTGTCGACAGCAGTGGCAGCGTGAGTCATGAAACCGTTCTCCCTCGGGTGGCGATCTACAGTGGAGGGCAGGGCACGGCAAAGGTTTGATCCCATCGTGCGCATTACGACGAACGGGGCCGCCTTGACCCAGGACATGACAAGACCCCTTGGAATGGGCTAGTTTCAAGGCGTAGGCCATTGATCAACTTGCGGAGGTATTCCATGCCAGTGAAACACGACCTGTATCAGGATTTGGGTTTGAGCAAGGAAGTTGTTCACGAACGCAGGAAAAGCGATGACCGGTTGAATTCGCTGCTCGAACAATACGACGCCGCCGATAAACAGGTGCTCGCGTTCGAGTCCTCAGGTGGGGCCGACGAGGAATTGGAGAAGTTGAAGAAGAAACGATTGTTGGTCAAAGACATGGTTGTGGAGCAACTTGCTCCTACAACGGGACGGTAATATTTGTTCAGAATTGTCTGAGCGACAGCCGGCGTTTCACTGCTTATGATGCCGGCCGTCCACCCGGCTCTGGGGACTGTCGCGGCGCAAGGATTGCGCTGCTGAGCCGGGCGGGCATCCTATCTCATGCACGCAGCGCCTGGATGCATTCATCCATGGAGCGCTGCTGCGTCTCGGCATACAGCTTCAATTCATCAATCGTCCGACGGCCCAGTGCCTGCTCGAATTGAGCCTGGTTCGAATGGGCTGCGTAGTGACTTTGCGCGGCATCACCCAGGTTCGACTGGAAAATCCCCGCCGCACTCACCGGCAGAAAATCCTCATACACCAAAGGCTCCACCGCCACGTGCCCGGCCGCCATCAAGGCCTCCAACGTTTGCGGCTGACCAGCCTGGCCGCGCGCCGCCAAGCCTTGCTCGGTGACGAAGTAGCGGAAATACGCCAGGCCCTGTTCACGCATCTGCGCGTGGTTATCGGGGAAGGCCTGGAAGTGTTGCGCCATCAATTCGACGTAACGTGCCGCGTTGCCCTCATTCGGGAAGGCGCCCAGTTCGTCGCGCGCCGCGTTCAGCAACCGGTCGTACAGGGCGCGACCCTTTGGCGTCAACGCCACGCCGCGTTGTTCTATTTCGCCGAAACGCGCGCTGTGGCTGCCTTTTGCGTCGGTAAACGCGATGGGCTCGTCGAGCGCCTTGAAGC
Source organism: Pseudomonas sp. W3I7 (assembly GCF_030816095.1). Lineage (NCBI taxonomy): Bacteria > Pseudomonadati > Pseudomonadota > Gammaproteobacteria > Pseudomonadales > Pseudomonadaceae > Pseudomonas > Pseudomonas sp. W3I7. The sequence continues at coordinate 3,607,143 of NZ_JAUSXP010000001.1, read as the reverse complement.
TGGTCTGACGCAGCAGGATAGGGCACTGGCGACGTGGCGGGCCCTCGATCACGGCTTTGGGCGTGATGCCTTTGCCGGGCATCGCGGCCTGTACCTGGTCGATGTCCAGGGTACGCGGCGTCAGGTGATTAATGTGTGGGCCTTTGAACGCCACCACGTCGGCGATCAGGCGATGCTGGTCGCTCAATTGCTGGTATTGGGCGCCGGTCACGGTGGCGGTGTGGTGCCAGCGAAAGGTTTCCAGAGCCTCGCGGATAAACACTTGGGCATCCGCGGCGTTTAGGCCGCCGTCGCGTTCGGCTTGCTCGATCAGCGCCAAGGCGCCAGGGGTGAAAATCGAGCGTTTGGCCAAGGCGCTTTCGGCAAAGGCGCGCAGCTCGAGGTTTTCGATCAATTCCAGGCGTAGCAGGGACGTAAAGACGCGGAACGGGCTGGCCTGCAGCGCCTGTTCATGCACGGCGCGAAAGGCCGTGGAATGCACCGGCACACCGGCGGGTGTGAGGTCGTAATAGCCCACCGGCTGCATGCCCATCACCGCAAACAAACGGCCGATAGTGGCCAGCTCATGGGCGGTGCCCAGGCGGATGGCGCCGTGGCGCTCCATGGCCAGGCGATCCATTTCACCGGTGCGTTGCAAGTGTTTGGCCAGGCCGGAATCACTCTCCAGCACCCGCGTATTGGTCTCGGCCACCAACTCCATCAGCGCGCCGTAAAGCGGAACTTCATCTCGGTACATGTCGGACATGGCCCTGGAAAAGTCTTTGCGAATCTCGTCGGGGCTGACATACGCGGCGCCTGGCATAGAAAAATTCCTGAACACGGTGGTGAGGGTGCGGCCTTTCTCTGGATTCTGTTGGGCTTTAAGGGGGCTGGCAAACGAAGAATCCTCAGGACTTCATTCTGCAAATGAATGAAATGACGCAAATATGACAAAAATCAGCGCCAGGAAAATTTCATTTTCGCGGCTACTTTCCTAACTAATTCTTCACGAGGCGCGCCCCGGTCCTCATGAAACAATCGTTACGTTTGTAGGGATGAAAACGCCGTTTGCACACAACGCACATAAAAAAATGTTTAGGGGCCGTTACACATGAAAATTTCTACACTGGCGTTATCCATCACCGCAGCGTTGCTCGCGCAACACGCGTGCGCTGATGACTTCGGGCTCGGTTCTCTGGGCACGGGCACAGGTCACAGCGGTTTTCTTGAAGACAGCCATGCGGCTATCAGTTCGCGGACCATGTACTACAGCGCCGACAACCGTTCGGGCACCAACAACGATCTGCGCGAAGCCGCGACCTTGCTGCGCTTTGACTACAAATCCGGTTACACCCAAGGCACCCTTGGCGTCGGTTTCGACGTGATGGCGTTCGGCGCCTTGCGTCTGGACGGTGGCGACGGCCACGCCGCAGGCCCGGGCCTGGCGGGTAACGGCAACAGCTTTTTCCCGACCAAAAACAACGGCACCGAACCCGCCGACAGTTTCGGTCGCGCTGCGGGTAACGTGAAATTCCGCATTTCCCAGACCGAGCTGCACGTCGGTGGCGGTTTGGCCCCGGTGTTGCCTATCCTGGTCTCCAACGACAGCCGTGTGGCGCCGCAGACCTTTGACGGCGGCATCCTGACCTCCAATGACATCCCCAACGTGACCTTCACCGGTGGTGAGCTCAACCGTGCCGAAGGCCGTGCTTCCAGCAACGCCACGGGCTTGAGCGTTGCCGGCGGTACCCGCGACAGCGACAGCTTCAAGTTCGGCGGTGTGGACTACAAACCGTTTGGCTCGTCCGACAACGCCATCGCTAAAAACCTGACGTTGCAGTACTACTATGCCGACCTGCAGGACTTCTACAAACAGAACTACTTCGGCCTGGTTCACGTGCTGCCATTGGGCAACGACCAGTCGTTCAAGACTGACCTGCGTTACTTCGACAGCACCAGCGACGGCAAAAACGGTGACGCCGGCTACCAGTTCAACAACAACGGCGGCTACGCCAAGCACGCCGGCGAAGTGGACAACAAAACCTACAGCGCCGCGTTCACCTACCAGTTGGGCGGCAGCAGCTTGATGCTCGGTCACATCGGTGTGAGCGATGACGGCGGCTTCGTCTGGGTCAACCAGGGCAGCATCGCTGATCCAAACGCACAAGGCGCGGGCGGCAGCGACTTCTACCTGTTCACCGACGCCGTGGTGGGCCAGTTCTCCCGCGCGGGCGAGCAGGTTAATTTTGGCCAGTACTCCTATGACTTCAAGGCCTTTGTACCGGGCTTGAAAGCCTCCGTGGCGTACCTGGACGGCACGGGCATCAAGTCCAAAGTGGCCGGTGGGTCGGACCAGAAAGAAAACGAAACCGACTTCCGCCTCGATTACGTGGTGCAGCAAGGCCCGCTCAAAGGCTTCGGCACCACCTTCCGTACCGGTACCTACAAAGGTCACAACACCGGCACGGCGGACCAGGACCAGACGCGCCTGATCTTCAACTACACCTACGCGATCTTCTAAGCTCGCGCCGCCACACACGGAGGCCGCCTGAACAGCGGCCTCTTTTTTTTGCACGCGCGAACACGACTTCATGTGCATCCGCGCACGGATGGGTTTTACACTGCCCCCACTGTGTCAGTGATGGAGGACCCAATGACGGCCACGCCCGCAACCAACATCCTTGCAACTATTGAAGGCCAGCGCCTGGCCGCCCAAGACGCCGAGCAATGGCGCGAGTGGGGCCCGTATTTAAGTGAACGCCAATGGGGCACAGTGCGCGAAGACTACAGCGCCGATGGCGATGCCTGGGCCTACTTCCCCCACGAACACGCCCGCAGCCGCGCCTACCGTTGGGGCGAGGACGGCCTGGCGGGTTTCAGCGACAAGGCGCAGCGCTGGTGCCTGGGTTTGGCGTTGTGGAACGAGCGTGACAGCATCCTCAAGGAGCGCCTGTTCGGCCTCAACAACGCCGAGGGCAACCACGGCGAAGACGTCAAGGAGCTGTACTTTTTTGTCGACGGCGTGCCCAGCCATGCCTATATGCGCATGCTCTACAAATACCCGCATGCGGCGTTCCCCTATGCCGACCTGCTCGCCGAAAACGCCCGCCGTGGGCTTGAGGATGCCGAGTACGAAGTGCTCGACACCGGCGTATTCGAAGACAACCGCTACTGTGATGTAACGGTCGAATACGCCAAGCATCAGCCCGACGATATTTTCATGCGCGTCACCGTACACAACCGTGCAGACCAGCCGACGCGCGTGCAAGTGCTGCCCCAACTGTGGGCGCGCAATGACTGGAGCTGGACCTTGGACGCGCCCAAGCCGCAGTTGCGCCTGGACGGTGAACGGGTGCTGGCCCGGCATCATGAGCTGACCGACCGCCACCTCAGCGCCTGGGGCCAGGACGGCCTGGAGTGGCTGTTCTGCGAAAACGAAAGCAACTTCCCCAAGCTCGATGGGCAACCGGCGCCGGGGCCGTTCAAGGATGGCATCAACGACTACGTGGTGGGCGGCGCAGACTCGGCAATTCGCCGCGACACGGGCACCAAGGTCGCCGCGCGTTTCAGCCTTGAACTGGCGGGCCAGGAGAGCAAGACCCTGTACCTGCGGTTTGCGCCGGTGGACGCACCCGAGGTCAATGCACGCAAGCTGTTCGAACTGCGCCGCCAAGAGGCGGACGACTTCTACGCCGCCCTGCAGCAAGGCATTGCCGATGCTGACGCGCGCAATGTACAGCGCCAGGCCCTGGCCGGGTTGCTGTGGTCCAAGCAGCTCTACTACTTTGATGTAAACCAGTGGCTCGACGGCGACCCGGCCCAACCCGCGCCGCCGCCCGAGCGCCTGCACATCCGCAATACCCATTGGCGGCACCTGTCGAACTTCGACATTTTGTCCATGCCCGACACCTGGGAATACCCGTGGTACGCCTCCTGGGACCAGGGCTTTCAGGCCGTGGCGATGGCGCTGATTGATCCGGGGTATGCCAAGCAACAGTTGTTATTGCTGGTTAAAGATCGCTTTATGCACCCCAATGGCCAGCTGCCGGCGTATGAATGGCGTTTCGACGACGCCAACCCGCCGGTACACGCCTGGGCCAGTTGGCGCGTGTATCAGCAGGACAAGGCGCTGACCGGCGTGGGCGACATGGACTTTCTCGAGCGGATTTTCCACAAGCTGCTGCTGAATTTTTCCTGGTGGGTCAACCGCAAGGACGCCGAGGGCCGCAACCTGTTCCAGGGCGGTTTTCTGGGCCTGGACAACATCGCCTTGTTCGACCGCTCGGCCACCTTGCCGCCCGGCTACCAGCTGGATCAGGCCGACGGCACCGCGTGGGTCGCGGCGTATGCCCTGGACCTGATGCGCATCGGCCTGGAGCTGGCCAAGCGCAATGGGGTGTACGTGGATATCGCGGTGAAGTTCTTTGAGCACTTCCTGTACATCGCCGGTGCGATCAACCGCGTCGACGACAGCGCCGAGGGCTTGTGGGATGAGCAGGACCAGTTCTTCTACGATGTGCTGCACCGCCCGGACGGCCAGAACGAGCCGGTGCGCCTGCGCTCCATCGTCGGCCTGATGCCATTGTTTGCCGTGTTGGTGCTGGAGCAGCGCGAGCACGAAGGGCTGCAAGGCTTGCGTGAACGCCTGCTGGGGTTTATGAAACACCGGCCGGACCTGGCCAAGCTGGTGTCGCGCTGGAACGAACCGGGGCAGGGCAACCGCCTGTTGCTCGCCTTGCTGCGCGGCGAGCGCACCAAAGACCTGCTGCGGCGCATGCTCGATGACCAGGAGTTTTTGTCGACGTTTGGCGTGCGCTCGTTATCCAAGGCCTTTGCCGAACAGCCGCTGGCGCTGAAGATGAACGGCGACACCCTGTGCGCGCGCTACCAGCCCGGCGAGTCCGACTCACGTTTGTACGGCGGCAACTCCAATTGGCGCGGGCCGTTGTGGATGCCGGTGAACTACATGCTGATCGAATCGCTGCGCGAGTTTCACCGCTACTACGCGGATAATTTCTCGGTGGAGTACCCCACGGGCAGCGGTTATCTGGCGTCCCTTGAGGAAGTGGCCGACAGCCTCAGCCAACGCCTCACGCGCTTGTTTCTACGCGATGAAAATGGCCTGCGCCCGTCGATGGCAGGCTATGCGCAATTGGAAGCGGACCCGGCCAGTCGCGATCTGGTGTTGTTCCATGAGTATTTTCATGGCGAAACCGGGCGTGGCCTGGGGGCGTCGCATCAGACCGGGTGGAGTGCGTTGGTGGCGTTGTTGCTGCAGCCGAAAAGCTAAGCCGCACCACTGCTCTGCTTTTCTGTGGGAGCTGGCTTGCCTGCGATGGTGTCGGCACTGCCTGCATCAATGTTGTCGGGTCCACCGCTATCGCAGCATGGGTATCTACACAATGTTAACGGGTTGACCAGGGGGGGCGGTCGGGCGCGGGGGGCATATCCGTTGCTGCGGTAACGGCGGCTTATGGTTCCGCTCTTACAGCGGGTCACTTTTGCAAGGACGCAAAAGTAACCAAAAGGTCCTCGCCCCAACACTCGGTGCCTCGCTATGGCTCGGCATGCCCGCAATCCGCCAGTGATTTGGGGGGCCGCCGCCACGCGCCATCCATGGCGCGGGGCGGCTAAACCGGCATCCCTGCCGGTTTACCCCCCCAAATCCCTGTCAGATTCCGGCCATCGTGTTTGACGGGGCGATTTCAGATCAAGATCAAGATCAAAAGCGCAGATCAAAAGACCGCTGACTTCGTCATCGAAAAGGATGTAAGGGCCAGAGCAACAGCAACAGCAACAGCAACAGCAACAGCAACAGCAACAGCAACAGCAGAGCCATACTCGGTCAACTGTGGGAGCTGGCTTGCCTGCGATGGCCTCAACTTGTTGTACCTGACACACCGAGGTGCCTGCATCGCAGGCAAGCCAGCTCCCACAGAAAAGCAGCTCTTCAGTGCATGCAAATCCACAGCCGACCTCATATTCAAAACTGCATGCGGTCAACTGTGGGAGCGGGCTTGCTCGCGAATGCGGTGGATCAGTCAATCCATCTGTCACTGACCCACCGCATTCGCGAGCAAGCCCGCTCCCACATTTAGACTGTGTTGCATCAGGTAGATAGGCTGTTGCTTTGCACTTGATCTGGCTTTTGCTTCAACCACTCAGGTCGGCTACTAGGCCGCCGTGCTCTGCTTTTGATCTTGCTTTTGATCTGAGGCGCCCCGTCAACCACGCTGGCCGAACGCAGGCTTGAATCCGTGGGTAACCCGGCAGGACGCCGGGTTAGCCGCGCTGGGCCAAGGATGGCCCATCGCGGCGGCCCACGGATTCAAGCCGGAGTGAGGGCACACCGAGCATTAGCGAGGTGCCGAGTGGTGGGGCACAGACCTTTTGGTTACTTTTGGGGCGTTTGCCAAAAGTGACCCGCTGTAAGAGCGGAACCATAAGCCGCCGTGACCTAAATAACGGATATGTACACCGAAACACCGCCACAGCAGGCAAGCCAGCTCCCACATTAAAACTGCATTGCTTGCGAAATGGCAGGCAAAAAATCCCGCCACCAAAAGGCTTGATTCAGGTAGATTCGCCGGCCTTACCTTTACAAGGATGTAGATCATGGCAACCCCCGCCATCGTTTCAAGCCCTGCCAACCTGCTGGGCGCATTGCTGGTCAGCGCCGGTGCGTTGCTCGCCTGCCTGCCTGTTGGCAGCGCCGGTGCGCAGGAGCTGAGGGCTATGTGCCTGGCATGCGATGTCGGCTTTGCGACCGATGCGACTAAATGGGTCAAGAACGGCATGTACCGTCTTGACGCAGTGACGCTGACGGATGATGAAAAGGAGATGGGTGCAGAAGCTGACGAGAAACGCACAATGACCCGGATCAAACCTTTGGTTCTGGGCATTGATGAAAATGATGCGTTGGTTCAGGCAAGCATAGACGCAATCGATGCCATGGGTAATTCCGGACGCGATAGCACTGTGTTGGAGCAGCAGTGGCCCGACCTCACTCGTCGTGCGCGGTACGCGTACAGTCTTTTTATGGCTGAAGATCAACCCGTGGACTTCTATAAAGTCTATGTGCGGGTAGGTCGCAATCAATACAGGGTGACGGTTGGTCGGGACGTGGAGAGCGGCGAATTCAAGATGAGACCGGGCCATTGGCGGTTCCTCAATGAATACGGCAACCCGGGTTCGCCAGAAGAAGTGGCGCAGTTTAAAAAAGTCGAAGCCGCTGCTGGGCGTTGATAACGAGGCTTGGGCCAGAAATGAAAAATCCCGCCGGAAGGCGGGATTTTTTTGAGCGCGGCGTTATCAGGCCGGGAACAGCTCGCTCAGTTTCATGGCCAGCATCATGTCGCCTTCGGTGCGCAGTTTGCCGCTCATGAAGGCCTGCATGCCGTCGGTATCGCCGCTGACGATGCCTTCCATGGTTTCGCCGTCGGTCACCAGGGTAACCTGGGCGTCAGGGTTTTCGCCTTCCAGCAGTTCACAGGTGTTGTTTTTCACCACCAGCGAGAAGTTCTGGGTGTCGTCGATACGGAAACCGAACACCAGGTCCAGGCCGTCGGCAGCGGCCGGGTTGAATTTGGCTTTCATTGCTTCTACAGCTTTGGCTACGTCAGTCATGGTTTCGATCCTTTAAGGTAGAGTCCAGTGACCTTGGGGTCACGGTTGGCCGCAATTCATCGGAACGTGATGAGCTGCGGCGCCTTCAACAGTTGCAAGTGGGTATGACTGTTGAAGGAAGCCAGTGCCACCTCGCGACCACGGAATTTCAGCTGGTTGAGCGAGGTGTTAACAATTTGCCAGTTCAGTTCGAAGGCCTGCTCGGCAGGCATTCGGGTCATCAGGTGGAGCAGGGCGGTAATGGTGCCGCCGGAAGTAAACACGGCGATCTTGTCGCTGTTGTCGGCCGCTTCCAGAATGCGTTGCAAGCCACCCTGCACACGCTCCACGAAGCCCAGCCAGCTTTCCAGCCCGGGCGGGTCGTAGGTGCCGGCCAGCCAGCGCTCGATGATCAGGGCGAAAATGCGCTGGAACTCACTGCGGTTTTGCGCCGCGTTGCGCAGGATATCCACGGCGTGGGGCTCGGTGCTCAGCAGGTCGGGGAGCAGGGCGCGGATGATCGCTTCGCCGTCGAACTCGTTGAAGGCCGTGTCGATTTCCAGCGTTGGGGCTGGCAGGCCGAGGGCGCGGTATTGATCGAACGCGGCGGTGGCGGTGTGTTGCTGGCGACGCAGGTCGCCCGAGACACAACGGTCGAACGTGAGGCCCAGGTCGGCCAGGTGGCGACCGAGTACCTGTGCTTGCTCCACGCCGACGGGCGACAGGACGTCATAGTCGTCTGCACCGAAGGAGGCCTGGCCATGTCGAATCAGATAGATGCTGCCCACGTCCGTTTTCCCGGTACGTTGAAAGTCTGGCGAGGTTATGAGGATGGCAGGGAGCTGTCAATGAAAAAACATACGCTTGTTTTAAAAGCGCGTTAGAGGCCGACTGCCGGCGGTTTGAGCACTGGTCCGAAGGCGGTGCCGTCGGTATGCTGGGGCCATCCGCGCCTGGCGCCGTGCTTTTTTAAGGAGACATATGGATTTTTTGGCCGAATACGCGAGCTTTCTGGCGAAGACCGTCACCCTGGTGGTCGCTATTCTGGTGGTACTGATCAGTTTCGCCGCGCTGCGCAGCAAGGGGCGGCGCAAATCCGCCGGCCAATTGCAGGTCAGCAAGCTCAATGATTTCTACAAAGGCCTGCGTGAACGCCTCGAATCGAGCCTGCTCGACAAGGACCAGCTCAAGGCCCTGCGCAAGTCCGAAAGCAAGACCGAAAAGAAGAACAGCAAGAAGAAGCCCGAGGCCAAGCCACGGGTGTTTGTGCTCGATTTTGACGGCGACATCAAGGCCTCGGCCACCGAGAGCCTGCGTCATGAAATCACCGCGCTGTTGAGCCTGGCCACGCCGAAAGACGAAGTGGTGCTGCGCCTGGAAAGCGGCGGCGGCATGGTGCACAGCTATGGCCTGGCCTCGTCGCAGCTGGCGCGTATCCGTCAGGCCGGCGTGCCGCTGACCGTGTGCATCGACAAGGTTGCGGCCAGCGGCGGCTACATGATGGCGTGCATTGGCGAGAAGATCATCAGCGCCCCCTTTGCCATCCTCGGCTCCATTGGCGTGGTGGCGCAACTGCCCAACGTCAACCGCCTGCTGAAAAAGCACGACATCGACTTTGAAGTGCTGACCGCCGGTGAATACAAACGCACCCTCACCGTGTTTGGCGAAAACACCGAGAAGGGCCGGGAGAAGTTCCAGGAAGACCTGGACATCACCCATCAGTTGTTCAAGAACTTTGTGTCGCGCTATCGCCCGCAGCTGGCAATCGATGACGTCGCGACCGGAGAAGTGTGGCTGGGTGTTGCAGCGCTCGATAAACAACTGGTTGACGAACTGCAAACCAGTGACGAATACCTGGCGGCCAAGGCCAAGACGGCCGAGGTGTTCCACCTGCACTACGCCGAGCGTAAAAGCCTGCAAGAACGCGTAGGCCTGGCGGCCAGCGGCTCGGTGGACCGCGTGTTGCTGACCTGGTGGAGCCGGTTGACCCAGCAGCGGTTCTGGTAACCCACATCTGAAGACCCAGGTGATCCATGTGGGAGCGGGCTTGCCCGCGATGGCGGTGGCATAGGCAACATAGTTGTCGGCTGATACACCGTAATCGCGGGCAAGCCCGCTCCCACATTTAGTTTTGCGCCAGGGCGGGAATCGGCTTTCGCATCAGCGTTCCCACCACCAACGCCCCCAGCAAACCCAACAACCCCGCCACCCACAACACCCCGCTGAACCCACCCACAAACGCCTGCCGCGCCAGCGGCTGCACCAGCGCCCGCGCCGGTTCCGGCAACAAAGCCATGGCTGCCGGCATATCCCCGGCCACTACCCTCGATGCAATCCCCGCCGCTTGCGCCTGCCATTGCACGTCGATACTCGCGCTGAGCAGTTGCTCGCTATGGCTGCTGAGCAACGCCCCATACACGCCGATGGCCAACATGATCGCGCTGAAACGCATGGTGGTACTCATGCCCGACGCCATACCCGCACGGTCACGAGGCACGCAGGCCATGATGTTTTTCTGCGTGTCGCCATTGAGCAGGCCCGCACCGGCGCCAGTCACGGCAATCGCCAGCGCGAAGGGCAGATAACCGCCCGCATTCACCGCCCAGGCGCTTAACAGGTTGCCGCAGCCCACCAGCGTCAAACCGGTTGCCATCATCGTCGCTGGCGCAAAACGCCCGGCCAGCCGTGCGCCGATGCGTGGGCAAATCAGCATGGTCAAGGCAAATGGCAACATGCCCAGGCCTGAGGCGACAGCGGAGAAACCCAACCCGTTTTGTAGATAAAACGGCAGCAACGTCATCATCACCTGAGCGCACCCGGCGTAGGCAAACATCCCCAGCAGCGCGCCGATAAAACGCGGGTGCCGGAACAGTTGCAAGTCGACCATGGGCCGCTGTTGCACGCGTTCGACCAGCACAAACACCCCCAGCAACACTGCGCCGCCGATCAAGCGCGCATAGGTCAGCGGGCTGTCCCAGCCGATGCGATTGGCCTCGATCAAACCCCAGATCAGGCACAGCAAGCTGGCACTGAAGGCCAGGCTGCCCCACGGGTCCAGGCGTGCCGATTGAGTGTCGCGTGATTCGGGAATCGCCCGCAGCGCCAACGCCATCAACCCCAGGCCCACGGGCAGGTTGAGGTAGAAGATCCAGCGCCAGCCCAGGTACTGGGTGATCACGCCGCCCAGTGTCGGCGCGGCGGTCATCGCCACGCCCATGCACGCGCCCCAGAATGCCCAGGCTTTGGCGCGCTCGACTTCATCGTGAAAGGTGTGGCCGATGGAGGCCAGGGCCGAGGTCAGCAGCAAGGCTGCGCCGACGCCTTTGACCGCGCGGGCAATGTCCAGGAACAACGCATTCGGTGCAGCGCCGCAGCCCAGTGAGGCGAGAATAAAAATGCTCAAGCCCCAGATCAGCGACCGCTTGCGGCCAAAGCGGTCGGCGATGCTGCCGGCGGGCAGCAATAACGCGGCGAACGCCAGCATGTAGGCGCTGACCACCCACTCGATATCGGCGAAGTTCGCGCCCAGGTCGCGCGCAATGCTCGGCAGGGTGACGGCGACGATATTGGTGTCGAGCACGATCAGCGAGCAGACGCCGGAGGCGGTCAGCAGGGTGAGGCCCGGGCTGACCCGGCTCATGGCTTGATTGCCTTACAGGTAATATGGAAAAGACAGTTGACGTGCATCGCTAGGGCTCTCTAGTTTTGGAGTACGTTGAGCTTATCTCCGGCCATGCTCTGTTTTATTAGCTGGAACCCTGCACTTCATTACCTTTGAGCTAATGCAAAAATGGAAATCCGCCATTTCCGCTACTTCCTCGCCGTCGCCAGGCAGCGCAATTTCACCCGCGCGGCTGAGCAACTGGGCATCGCGCCGCCGACCTTGAGTCGCCAGATCCAGGACATGGAAGCCACGCTGGGCACGCGCCTGTTTATCCGTCAGCAACGGGAAGTCAGCCTCACCGAAGCCGGCGCCGCGTTGTTGATTGAGGCCGAAGCCACCGTGCGCCAGTTCGAGTTCGCCCAACGCAACGCCCAGCGTGCCGGGCGGGGAGACATCGGGCATATCGAACTGGGCTATGTGGCGTCAGCGGTGTATTCGGGGCTGCTGCAAAAGCAGACGCAGGCGTTCAGCCAGGCGTTTCCCGATGTGAGCGTGAATGTGCGCGAATGCGCCATGGCGTCCTTGCCTGGCGCGGTGGCCGACGGGCGTTATGACATCGGCTATATCCGCTCGCCCATGACCTTGCCCAACGGCGTGGAGGCGGTGCGCCTGGACAGCGAAGGCTTTGTGTTGGCGCTGCCTCAGGATTCCTGGCTGCTGGGGCTTAAGGTCATCGGCTGCGAGCACCTGAAAAACGAGACGTTTATATTGCCGGAACAAATCAACGGCACCTTGCAGGTGGCGGCGCAAGGTGGTTTCGCCCCGCGCCTGGGGCCGCAGCCGGGCGGGCTGGTCGCGGTGGTGGCGCTGGTGTCGTTAGGGCAGGGCGTGGCGGTGGTGCCGGCGTCGATGGTCGGGCATGTGAGTTTGCCGGGCGTGGTGTACCGCACGATTCATCAGGATGATGCAGCGTCTTCGTGGCTGTCGCTGATTCACCGGCGCTTTGAAATAGCGCCGGCGGTGGCGCGGTATATCCAGCAGGTCAAGCAGTCAGCCGTGGCTGCACGGAATCGGCCAGGCGCGTAAGTATCAGGCAGCACGACACCGCCCCGGCATCCAGTACCCCCAGCGAGCGCTCGCCCAGGCGGCTGGCGCGGCCGATTTTGGCGATCAGGTCTTTGGTCGAATCACGCCCCTGTGACGCCGCGGTTTTCATCGCCTCCAGCGCATCACTAAAGGACGCGCCACCGGCCTGCGCACGCTCAAAGGCTTCAACCGCCGGGATCAGCGTGTCCATCAGGCACTTGTCGCCCACGCCCGCTTCGGTGATGTCCTGCAACGAGGTCAAACCGCCGCGCAACAGGTGGGCAAAGGTTGCCGCGTCGATCGCTTCGCTGCTGCGCACTTCGTCGGCCATGCCGATAAACAGGCTGCCATACAGCGGCCCCATGGAACCGCCGATGCCTTCCATCAGGCTCAAGGTCAGTTCATCCAGGGCTTCGGCCAAGGTCAGTTGGCGGCCTTCGAGGCTGCGCCCGCAATGGGCAAAGCCCTTGGCCATGTTGATGCCGTGGTCGCCGTCGCCAATGGCGCCGTCGATTTCACTGAGGTAGTCACGGTTGGCCACGATCACGCTGACCAGGTCGGCGACAATCGCGCTGCCGTCGCGGGTGGAAAAATGCTGGCTCATGGTTCACTCCGCCTGGGTCATGCCGATGGAGCGGCAGGGTTGGTCGATCAGGGTTTTAAGCTCGGCGTCGAGGCCGAGCAGGGTCAGGGTCACGCCCATCATTTCCAGGGAGGTGAAGTAGTTGCCGACGTAGCAACGGTGAATCTTCAAACCCTTGGCCTTGAGTTGGTGTTCGACCTCGGCGTAGAACACATACAGTTCCATCACCGGTGTGGCGCCGAGGCCCGAGACCAGCACCACCACGCTGTCGTCCTGGCTGAAATCGCGGTCGGCCAGGATCGGCGCGAGCATGCGCTCGGCCATGGCGGCGGCCGGTTCGATGGCGATCACTTCAATGCCCGGTTCGCCGTGATGGCCGATGCCCAGTTCCATCTGGCCGTCGGGAATCTGGAAGTTCGGCTTGCCCACGGCGGCGATGGTGCAGGGCGTGAGGCCGATGCCGATGGAGCGGCAGTTATCCACGGTTTTCTGCGCGACGCGAATTACCCCATCCAGATCGTAATGCTGGGCGGCCGCAGCGCCGCCGATCTTCCACATGAAGATTTCGCCGGCCACGCCACGGCGCTTGGCGATATCGGCCTTGGGCGCGGAAGCCACGTCGTCATTGGCGACCACGGTGCGGATGCGCATGTCTTTGCTGGCGGCCATTTTCATTGCCAGCTTCACGTTCATGTTGTCGCCAGCGTAGTTGCCGTACAGGCAGGCCACGCCCGCGCCATGGTCGGCGGCGCGGAAGGCGTCGAAGAAGCTCTTGGCGGTGGGCGAGGAGAAAATCTCGCCGACGGCCACGGCGTCCACCAGGCCCGGGCCGACGTAGCCGAGGAAGGCCGGCTCATGGCCGGAGCCGCCGCCGGTGACAATGCCGACACGGCCGTCTGCCGAGGGCCTGGCCTTGGTGATGACCCGTGGGTTGGTTTCGAATTGGCGCAGCTCGGGGTGCGCGACCAGGATGCCGCGCAGCATGTCCTCGACCACTTGGTCCGGATCGTTGATGACTCGATTCATAACGCGGGTTCCTGTTCTTGTTCTTGAAGGGCAACAACAATCCCCTGTGGGAGCGGGCTTGCTCGCGAAAGCGGTGGTTCAGTTGATACCTGTGTTGACTGGCACGCCGTCTTCGCGAGCAAGCCCGCTCCCACATTTGGGGATGTAGTGTTCTTAAGGTTCGAGGACTACCTTGAGCGACTTGTCCCCGCGCTCCATCACCGCAAACGCTTCCTTGAAGTCCGCCAACGCGAACTTGTGAGTCACCACGTCGCGCATGTCGATCTTGCGGTTGCCGATAAAGTCGATGGCGCGCGGGTACATGTACGGTCCCAGGTGCGAGCCCAAAATATCCAATTCCTTGCGGTCGCCGATGATCGACCAATCTACCGTGGCCTCGTCATTGAACACGCTGAATTCGACGAAACGCCCCAGCTTGCGCAGCATCGCCAGGCCCTGGTTTACCGCCTTGTGGTGCCCGGTGGCTTCGATATAAATGTCGCAACCATAGCCGTCGGTGATCGCGCGGATCTTGGCCATCACGTCGACTTCCGCCGGGTTCCACACCTCGTCGGCGCCCATGCGCAGGGCGAGGGCGGCGCGTTCGGGTTTCATGTCCAGCACGATGAGTTTTTTCGGGTTGCGCAGGCGCACCGCACCGATAATGCCCAGGCCCAGGGTGCCGGCACCGGCGACCACCACCACGTCGTCATGGTCGACATTCGCGCGTTCGGCCGCGTGCAGCGAGCAGGCCAGCGGCTCGATCAGAATGGCTTCATCCGGGGCGATGGATTCCGGCACTTTGTGGATGATGCCTTCCTTGGTGAAGATCATGTACTGGGCCATGGCGCCCTGCACATTGTTCTGGAAGCCATACAGGTCGTGCTTCTGGCACATCCAGTACTGGCCGTGGTTGCAGAAACGGCAGCCCCAGCACGGCACGATCTGCTCGGAGATCACTCGATCACCCACCGCCACGCCCCGTTTTTCTGCACCTGGGCCGAGGGCGACCACCCGGCAGACGAACTCATGCCCCGGAATCATCGGCGGCTTCACATAACGCGGTTGCTCGGCATCGCCCCAGAACGACGGCGCGCCGCGATAGGTCTTGATGTCACCCATGCAGATGCCGCACAGCTCGACTTTGGTGAGAATCTCGTCGGGGCCGGGCGTGGGCACGTCGACGGTTTCCAGGCGATAGTCTTCCGGGCCATGGCAGACCACGGCCTGCATGGTTTTCGGAATGACCGGGGAGAGGTGTTCAGGTGTGCGTTCGGTGACGGTGGACATGACAAAAACCTCACGACAAAAGATGAATTACTGAATGCTGTAGCCGCCATCGATCACCATGTTGGCGCCGGTGATCATCTGCGCGGCGTCGCTGAGCAGGTACAGCGCCAGCCCGGCGATTTCTTCCGGCTGGGCAAAGCGGCCGGCCGGGATCTGCAATTTGGCTTTTTCACCCACTTCACCGGCCCAGGCTTTTTTGCCCAGGGCGGTCTCGACGATGGTCGGGGAGATGGCGTTGACGTTGATCTGTGGCGCCCACTCCATGGCCAGCACTTTGGTCATGCCGACGATGGCCGCCTTGCTCGCGCAGTAGGCGACGTGACGGTCCAGGCCAATCACGGCGGCCTGGGAGGCCAGGTTGACGATGCGCCCGCCGCCCTGCGCCAGCATGTGTCTGGCGCAGGCCTGGGCCACAAAGAAGCTGGCCTTGAGGTTAATGTCCAGGGTGGTGTCCCAGGCGCTTTCGCTGACGTCGACGGCCTTGTCCAGTAACACCACGCCGGCGCTGTTGATCAGGTAATCCAGGCGCTGGAAGTGTTCGAATACGTTGTCGATGGTGCGCTGTATCTGGCCGATCTCGCCGAGGTCGACGGCAATCCCCAAATGCCCGTCGCCCAGGCCGGCCGCGACTTGCACCACCGCCGGGTCGCGGTCGAGCAAGGCCACGCGCGCGCCGCGTTCCACCAGCAGGTGGGCGCAGGCCAGGCCAATGCCGGCGGCGCCGCCGGTGATCACCGCGCAACGGCCGGTGAGGTCGAAGGCTTGGTTCCAGAATCCAGACATGAATGACTCCCTCTGAAGAGCGATGAAGATCCAATGTGGGAGCGGGCTTGTGTGGGAGCTGGCTTGCCTGCGATGGCATCAACCGTATGTAACTGACACACCGAGGTGTCTGCATCGCAGGCAAGCCAGCTCCCACACAAGCCAGCTCCACACTTGACCTTGTTTCAAGGTGAGAACTACTTGCCGCCACTGACCTGCTGGTACAGCGCATCCGCGTTCGCATTGGTCACCGGCACCCACGGCAGGATGTAATTCCTGGCGGTGCCATCGCCCCATTTAACGTCTTTGCCGTAGCGCTCCCAGATCACCGACTGCGGCTTGTAGTCCTTGCCCGCCAGGGCACGCAACGCCACATCCAGCGCGCCTTGGGATTGGGCCTGGGCGTCTTGCAGGAAGGTGGTGACTTCGTCTTTTTTTGCCGCCTGAATCGCGTCCGGCATGCCGTCGATAGACGTCACCGGCACGTCCTTGGACGTCAGCCCGTGGGACTTCAGTGCCTGCACGGCGCCGAGGGCCATGTCGTCGTTTTGCGCGATCACGCCGTTGATGCCTTTGGGGTGCGCGTTCAGCCAGTCCTCGGTGAGGGTCAGGGCCTGGGCGCGGTCCCAGTTGGCGGTCTTTTTCTCGATGATCTTGATGTCCGGGTGCTTGCTCAGCACTTCCAGCTCGCCTTTTTCCCGGTCGATCTGCGCCGACTGGCCAATCGGGCCCTGGATGATCACCACGTTACCTTTGCCATTGAGCTTGTCGACCATGGCCTGGGCCTGCAGGCGGCCGCCTTCTACGTCGTCGTTGCCCACATAAGGCACGGAGGCATCGGCTACTTTCGTATTGGAGGCGATGACCACTACGTCGTTGCTCATGGCGGCTTTCACAGTACCGACCCCGGCCTTGGTGTCGATGGGCACGAACAGGATGGCGTCGTAGCGCTGGGTCACCATGTTTTCGATCTGGTTGTTCTGGGTCAGGGCATCGTAGTTGCCGTCGAACACGGTCAGTTGCACGGTGCCGTCCTTGACCGCCGGGTGTTCCTTGAGCTCGCGGACCCAGTTCTGCATGAACTGGCCCTTGAGGCCGTAGACGGCCGCGCCGATCTTGTAGGTCTTGCCATCGGCGGCAAAGGCAATGCTGCTGGCGAGCAGAGTGAGGGTCGCCGCGGCGGCCAAAGTGGTACCAAGTTTCATGAGTAGAACTCCGGTTATTGTTGTGGGTCGTTCTCTAGCGTTTTTTCTTGCGCCACACGTCGATCAGTACTGCGAACACGATGATCAGGCCCTTGGCGACCTGCTGGTAATAGGAGGACACGCCGAGCAGGTTCAGCCCGTTGTTGATCACGCCGATCAGCAGCGCACCAAACAGCGTGCCGACAATGCTGCCGGTGCCGCCCGACAGGCTGGTGCCGCCGATCACCACGGCGGCAATCGCGTCCAGCTCATAGGAAACCCCGGCCTGGGGCAGGGCGGAGGTGGTGCGTGCCGACAGCACTACGCCGGCCAACCCGGCGAGCAAACCCGAGACCACGTACACCGAAAACATCACCTTGCGCACGCCGATACCCGAGGTGCGCGCGCTCTTTTCATTGCCGCCCACCGCGTACACGTAGCGCCCGTAAGTGGTGTAGCGCAGCACCATCCAGAAGATCAGCGCGACCACGGCGAAGATCACGATGGGCACGCCAATCGGGCCGATCTTGCCGATGCCCAGCGCCAGGTAGGCGTCGGGCAGGTCGGTGATCGGGCTGCCGTCGTTGAGGATGAAGGTCATGCCGCGCGCAATGCTGAGCATGCCGAGGGTGGCCACGAACGGCGGGATCGACAGGTTGGCAACCATAAAACCGTTGACCACGCCAAGCATCGCGCCGGCAAACATCCCCGCGCTCACCGCCGCGAGCAGGCCGTAGCCCTGGGTTGCGACCATGGCGCTGCACAACCCGGCAAAGGCCAGGATCGAGCCCACCGACAGGTCGATGCCTTTGGTGAGGATCACGTAGGTCATGCCCACGGCCAGGATGCCGTTGATCGAGGTCTGGCGCAGGATGTCCATCCAGTTGCGCCAGGTCATGAAGTATTCGCTGGAAAACGCCATCACCACGCACAGCAGGATAAACACCAGCGGCAGGCCGAAGCGGTCTAGGGACAAGCGCAGGCGATTACGCGGCGCGGTGGTCATGGGCGGTGCGATGGTTTTGGCATTCATGAGGCAAGACTCAACAAGGCTTCCTGGGAAAGGGCGGTGTCGGTGCAGATGGTCACCAGCCGGCCGCCCTTGAACACGGCGATGCGATCACTCAAGTGCAGCAGTTCCGGGGCTTCGGATGACACCACGATGGCAGCGCCACCGGCGCGTACGAACTGGTCGAGCAGGTGGTAGATCTCCTGCTTGGCGCCTTCATCGATGCCGCGGGTCGGCTCGTCGCAGAGCAGGCACACCGGCTCGGTCGACAGGCATTTGGCGAGCACGACTTTCTGTTGGTTGCCGCCGCTCATGGAGGCCACCGGCAATTCCAGGGAGCTGGTCTTGATTTGCAGGCGCTTGACCATGTCTTCGGCCAGCTGGGTTTCTTTGCGCGCATTGATCAGCGACCAACTCGACAGGCGCTTGTAAGCCGACAGCGCAATGTTGGACAGAATGCTGCCGGTGAGCACCAGGCCGCTGTCTTTGCGGTCTTCGGTGACCAGCGACATGCCGGCGTTGATCGTGGCTTTGGGCAGGCCGATGGGCATGGGCTTGCCTTGCAGGGTCACACTGCCGGAGTCCGCGACGGTCAGCCCATAAATGCAGTTGAGAAACTCGCTGCGCCCCGAACCCATCAGCCCATAAATGCCGAGGATCTCGCCCTGGCGCAGTTGCAGGCTGATGTCGTGGAACTCGCCATTACGGCTCAGGTTGTCGACTTGCAGGCAGGTGCTGGCGGCGCATTCGCGGCCGACCTTGTGGTCGATGCGTGTCAGCTCCTGGCCGACAATCCCGCGCACCAAATGGTTGCGGTCGATATCGGCCATGCGCCCGCTTTCTACAAAGGCGCCGTCGCGGAAGATGCTGTAGTCGTCGGCGATTTGCGCCAGCTCGCTCAAGCGGTGCGACACATAGACGATGCCGGCGCCGCGCGCGGTGAGGCGGCGGATGGCCTTGAACAGGGTTTGCGCTTCGCGCTCGCCGATCGCCGAAGTCGGCTCGTCCATAATCATCACCTGGCAGTCATGGCTGAACGCCTTGGCGATTTCCACCAGTTGGATCTGCGCCACGCTCAGGCGGTGCATGGGGCTGGTGGCATCGACCTCGAACTCCAGGCTTTCGAGCAGCTCGCGGGTGCGGCGGTTGAGGGTCTTGCTGTCGACAATGCAACCGGCGCGGCGTGGTTCGCGGCCCAGCCAGATGTTTTCGGCGACGGTCATATAAGGGATGGGCTCCAGCTCTTGGGTGATCATCGCGATCCCCGCCGCCAGCGCTTCACTTGGGCGGTTGAACTGTACGGGCGTGCCGTTGAGCAGGATGGTCCCGGCGTCACGCTGGGTGATGCCCATCAGGATGCTCAGGAAGGTCGACTTGCCGGCGCCATTGCCGCCGCACAACGCATGCACGCTGCCGGCCCGCAGAGAAAGGCGCCCGTCACGCAGGGCAGGCACCCCGGCGTAGGCCTTGGCGACGTGTTCAGCCTGGAGCAGTAATGGCGTGGCCATCGGCGTGTCCTCGTGCTGTGAATTCTTATTAGGTCGCACAGTCATGTTTTGCTGTGATCATATGTGTACCAAATGAAATTCTGATCAGTCAATCGCTTTCATTAAAAAGTTATAAATACGCCTGTTTGCGCAAAGTACGCCTGTTTAGACGGCTTTGACTGGGAGGTCAGCTAAAACTCCCTTGACAGAAAGGGCGGAATACCCGAGAAATAACTGAGCGAAATTTCATTGAATGATCATATGATCAGTCTAAGCACCTAAACGGCAGCGGAGCCAGACGCCATGAACACACCTTTCCCGGTGGCTATCGGATGCGATGAAGCGGGTTTTGAGCTCAAAGAGCTGTTAAAGCGCCATATCGAGGCGCTGGGTTACCCGGTGACCGACTTCGGCACCCATTCCACCGCGCCGGTGCTGTACCCGGACATCGCGCTGGCAGTGGCCACCGCCATCAATGCCGGGCAGCAACGCCTCGGGGTGCTGGTGTGTGGCACCGGGATTGGCATGGCTATCTCGGCCAATAAAGTGCTGGGTATTCGTGCGGCCCAGGCCCACGACACCTACTCGGCGGAGCGCGCCCGCAAGAGCAACGACGCGCAAATCCTCTCTATTGGTGCGCGGGTCATCGGCGCCGAGCTGGCTAAAAGCATCGTCAAATCGTTTCTGGAGTCGGAGTTCGAGGCCGCGCGTTCCGGGGCCAAGGTGGAGCGTATCAATGCGATCGAGCGCGATGGGCATCAGTAGTGGACGGGACGGGGCAAGAGTCGGGAGAATGGGTTTTTGACGCCGAAACGGAAGCCCGTCCCCATGAGTGACAGTACCCAGCGCATCGCCAGCGATATCGATCAGATGACCGAAGTGGCGATGCTCTATTACCTTGAGAACGTCACTCAGGAGGCGATTGCCAAGC
The DNA here is from genome assembly GCF_030816095.1 of Pseudomonas sp. W3I7. Classification (NCBI taxonomy): domain Bacteria; kingdom Pseudomonadati; phylum Pseudomonadota; class Gammaproteobacteria; order Pseudomonadales; family Pseudomonadaceae; genus Pseudomonas; species Pseudomonas sp. W3I7. The sequence continues at coordinate 3,586,618 of NZ_JAUSXP010000001.1, read as the reverse complement.
GCTTCGACCTGTCGCGGGCCAAAGTCAGCCGCTTGCTCAAACGTGCGCGCGATGAAGGGATTGTCGAGGTGCGGGTGTTGCAGCACCCGGCAATGAACAACGAGCTGGAGCGCGCGCTGGTGGAGCGCTTCAAGCTCGACCGCGCGTTGATCGCGGTCGACCACAGCGAACCCGACACCCAGCGCTCGGCCGTCGCCAGCCTGGTGGCCAATTACCTGAACAAAACCTTGAGCGACGGCATGATCGTCGCTGTCGGCATGGGCCGTAACGTCGGCGCGGTGGCCGACAACGTGTTTTTGCCGGTGACGCGCAACTGCACATTTGTCTGTGCAATCGGCGGTTCGCTCAAGGCGGGCGAATACATGAACCCTGACCATATCTGCCGACGCCTGGCCCTGCGTTTTGGTGGCGAGAGTGAAAGTCTGTATGCGCCGGCACTGGTGGCCAACCCGGAATTGCGTGGCGTGCTGATCAACAATGACACCGTGCGCTCAACCCTTGATCGCGCGCGGCGCGCAGACATTGCGCTGATCGGCATTGGTGACATGAGCGAGAACAGCAACATGGTGCGCATGGGCTGGTTCTCGCCCCAGGAAATCGCCCAGGCGCGGCTGTCCGGCACGGTGGGCGACATGATGGGGTATGACTTTATCGACATTCATGGGCAGCCGGCGGTCAACGCGCTTCAAGGACGGGTGATCGGGCTGACCGTGCAGGAGTTGTTTCGCATTCCGGATGTGGTGGCGATTGCCAGTGAGAACACCAAGGCGGCAGCGACCTTGGGTGCGTTGCGCTCGGGGGTGATCAATACGTTGGCGACCACAGTGACGAATGCGCACACGATTCTGGCGCTGGATGATGCGACGCGTAAATCCTGATCAGCGTTGACCCGCAATGTGAAGCTCCCACAGAAAAGCAGCGCTTCAGTGCATGCAAATCCACAGCCGACCTCATATTCAAAACTGCATGCGGTCAACTGTGGGAGCGGGCTTGCTCGTGAATGCAGTGTGTCAGTCAATTCATCTGTCACTGACCCACCGCATTCGCGAGCAAGCCCGCTCCCACATTGCTTTTGTGTACGCTTGAAATACAGATCTTGTAATAGTTTTGCAGTGTGGGAAATTTGAGTTTCGATTGTACGATTCAAGTCCTTTTCTCACTGCAGGACTTGCATGAACACCCTCTCGGAGCCTCCCAGTCGTCTTTCCTCAAGACATTCGCTGTCGCCGTTCCTGCTGAAGCACCCCGTATTCCGACTGCTAACCTTGTCCCGGTCCACTGACCGCGCCTTGCCGTGCCCGGCATTCTGAAATCACTTACGAGACTTTTATAAATGGAATGGTTAGCGGATCCAACGGCCTGGCTCGGCCTGTTGACCTTGATTGTGCTGGAACTGGTGCTGGGTATCGACAACCTGGTGTTTATCGCGATTTTGGCGGACAAGTTGCCACCGGAGCAGCGCGACCGTGCGCGGTTGATCGGGCTGTCCCTGGCATTGCTGATGCGCCTGGGCTTGCTGGCAAGTATTTCGTGGATGGTGACGCTCACCCAGCCCCTGTTTGAAGTGTTCGGCAAAGGCTTCTCCGGGCGTGACCTGATCATGCTGTTCGGTGGTGTGTTCCTGCTGTTCAAAGCCACCATGGAATTGCATGAACGCCTTGAGGGGCATGTGGCGCAACGCACCGGCAATACCACTTACGCGATGTTCTGGCCGATCGTCGCGCAGATCGTGGTGCTCGACGCGGTGTTCTCCCTGGATGCGGTGGTGACGGCCGTGGGCATGGTCGATGAGCTGGCGGTGATGATGATCGCCGTGGTCTTCTCCATCGGCCTGATGATCGTGGCGAGCAAGCCGCTGACGCGTTTCGTCAACTCGCACCCGACCGTGATCATGCTGTGCCTGAGCTTCTTGATGATGATCGGCCTGGTGCTGACCGCCGAAGGCTTGGGCTTCCATGTGCCTAAAGGCTACCTGTATGCGGCCATGGGTTTCTCGATTGTGGTGGAGTTGTTCAACCAGCTGGCCCGCGCCCGTCGCAAGAAGTCGGCGCAAGGCACCTTGCCGGTGCGCCAGCGTACCGCCCATGCGGTGATGCGTTTGCTCGGTGGCCGCAGTTTGGCGGTGGGAGGGTGTGGATGATGACGTGGCTGACCTGCTGGGCGAGCCGGATGCCGGCCAGGGCCCGCTGTTTGATCGGCGTGAGCGCGTGATGATCAGCGGTGTATTGCAATTGGCCGAGCGGCCGATCCGGACCTTGATGACGCCACGGGCCAAGGTCGACTGTATTGATCTGGCGGACGACGCCGACACCATCCGGCAAAAACTGATGCACTCGTCCTATTCGCGCCTGCCGTTGATCCGCAACGGTGCGGTGGATGAGCCATTGGGTTTTGTGCACAAAAAAGAACTGCTCAAGGAATACCTGGCCGGTAACGAGCCGAACCTTGAGCACCTGGCGCGCCGGGCGATCAACTTGCTGGAGAGTTTTTCGATCCTTAACGCCCTGGAGCAAATGCGCCAGGAGTCGACCCATATTGCGTTCGTGATCAACGAATTCGGTGACTTCATGGGCGTGTTGAGCATGACCGACATTCTCGAATCCATCGCGGGTGAATTGCCCGATGCCAGCGAAATCGAAGGGCCGGATATTGTCGAAGAGGGCGAGGGATTTCGCGTCAATGGCGCCTTGAACCTCAACCTGGTGTGCCAGCGCACCGGCTTCAAGGCTGCCGCCACCCAGGACTATCAAACCCTGGCGGGGTTGGTGATGAGCCTGCTCGACCGCCTGCCCGTGGTGGGGGATAGCCTGGAGCATGAGGGCTGGCGCCTCACCGTGCTGGCGGTTGAAGAGCGCCGTGTTACACAGGTGTTGCTTGAGCCGGTGGTTGCCCAGGAAAGGGGTGTCGCAGGCTCATAGCAATAGATAAGCCGGAAGTTCGGGAAGCGGTGCGCCGTTTACAAAGTGTGCGAAAATTCCCGCCAGGTACTCTTCTTGATCTTCCGGAAAACCAATTCCCAGGAACTTTCCGGCCTCCTTGCCATTTTGGTACACCACCAGGGTAGGTGTACCGATATCTCCTAATGCCTCGATTTTTGGGGTCTGTCTCGTATCCAGAACCATGCTTTTGACTGAGTCGGTGTGGTTTGCGGCAATATTCTCAAACCGCTTATTGGCGCCCAGGCACGCTTCGCAGTACTCGGACACAAACAGCACGAAAACCATTGGATGTTGGTTCACTAACGACCAATATTCGTCAGGGTGATCGATAACAGTATTTGCCAAGCCCATGGCGATCTCCTTGTGTGCCCATCGAAATGCTGCTGTTGGGTACGCTAAATCGGGAGATCACCGGCGTCTACTGTCAACCTTCACAGGTAGACACGCTCACGCATCCTTGTCCCGCTCCACGCGTTCGCGGGCCTTGCGCGCCTGGCTCGCGCATTTCCTGTATTCCTCATTGTCCCTGGAAGCCTTGGCCCGGCGATAGCCGTGGTGGTTCTGGCTGGTGTAGTCAGTACCGAAGGCTTCCTTGAGCTTTTGCAGTTCCTCCTTGCAGTCGTGCCGATCGTTGGCGGCCGAAGCGTTGCCGGCAGCCAGCAATGAAAGCAAAAGCAGAGCGAGACTGAGCTTCATGGGGCAGGGCGTCCTTGTTGGTGTGGATGTGCAAAGGCTAGTCCAGTGTGAGGATTTATCCATGGCGCACGCGCACTGCAAGGGGGCGCGGTAACACCGTTGTGGCGCACTCAATTGGGGCCTGTCACCGGTGTGTGGGGCCTTGAGTAGCAAGCCGATTCGAAATGCTGGCGTAGCGCCGCATCATGGGCCGTCAACTATCTATCTGATTTAAAACGAATATATCCCTGTCATGTTTTTCTGTTACTGCGTGTGGCACACTTTCTGCTGTCTATTCCGTTGTTACATACTAAGTTCCGGTATAGCGGAATACACAACTCCTGGAGTGCTTGTCATGCATCACCGACCTTCCGTGTTTAAAGCGTGTGTTTTTCTCTTCGCCGCATCGGCTTCCCTCGCAAGCGTTGTGCACGCGGCGGACAGCAAGCTCGATGATGTGCTCAAACGTGGGCATCTCATCGTGGGTACAGGCAGTACCAATGCGCCGTGGCACTTCCAGGGAGCGGATGGCAAGTTGCAGGGTTTTGATATCGACATCGGCCGTATCGTGGCTAAAGGGTTGTTCAACGACCCAAGCAAGGTTGAGTTTGTGGTGCAGTCGTCCGACGCACGTATTCCCAACCTGCTGACCGACAAGGTCGACATGAGCTGCCAGTTCATCACCGTCACCGCCAGCCGTGCACAGCAGGTTGCCTTTACCCTGCCGTACTACCGCGAAGGCGTGGGCCTGTTGCTGCCGAACAACAGCAAATACAAAGAAATCGAAGACCTGCAGGCGGCTGGCGATGGCGTGACCGTGGCCGTGCTGCAAAACGTGTATGCCGAAGAATTGGTGCACCAGGCCCTGCCAAAAGCCAAGGTCGACCAGTACGACAGTGTCGACCTGATGTACCAGGCCGTGAACTCCGGCCGTGCCGATGCCGCCGCCACCGACCAGTCCTCGGTCAAGTACCTGATGGTGCAAAACCCGGGGCGCTACCGCAGCCCGACCTACGCCTGGAGCCCGCAAACCTATGCGTGCGCGGTCAAGCGTGGCGATCAGGACTGGCTGAACTTCGTCAACACCGCGCTGCATGAAGCCATGACCGGCGTGGAGTTCCCAACCTACAAAGCCTCGTTCAAACAATGGTTCGGTGTGGATTTGCCAGAACCTGCGATCGGTTTCCCGGTTGAGTTCAAGTAAATCGTAAATCCTGGGGCGTCGCTGACGGCGCCCCGATCAGGTACTGCCGACCATGAACTATCAGTTGAACTTTGCCGCCGTGTGGCGTGATTTCCCCAGCTTGCTGGCGGGGCTCGGCCTGGGCCTTGAACTGGCCTTGCTGTCGATCGCCATCGGTTGCGTGATTGGCCTGATGATGGCGTTTGCGATGCTGTCCAAACACCGGGCGTTGCGAATCTTCGCCTCGGTGTATGTGACGGTGATCCGCAATACGCCGATCCTCGTGCTGATCCTGTTGATTTACTTTGCCTTGCCCACACTTGGGATTCGGCTCGACAAGATCCCCTCGTTCATCATCACCCTATCGCTGTATGCCGGTGCTTACCTGACCGAAGTGTTCCGCGCAGGGCTGTTGAATATCCCCAAGGGCTTGCGTGAAGCCGGCTTGGCCATCGGTTTGGGCGAGTGGCGGATCCGCGCCTACATCACCGTGCCGGTGATGCTGCGCAACGTATTGCCGGCGCTGTCGAACAACTTTATTTCGCTGTTCAAGGACACGTCGCTGGCGGCCGCGATTGCGGTGCCGGAGCTGACCTATTACGCCCGCAAGATCAACGTCGAAAGCTACCGGGTGATTGAAACCTGGATGGTCACGACCGTGCTCTATGTGGCGGCCTGTTACCTCATTGCCATGCTGCTCCGTTACCTGGAACAGCGTCTGGCGATCCGTCGTTAAGGAGGGTTTGCATGTACGAGTCCCCAAGCTGGCTGCATGAATTGTGGATCGCCCGAGATACCCTCTGGGCGGGGTTTCAAACCAGTATTTATTGCTCGGTGCTGGCGATTATCTTTGGCACGCTGATCGGCATTTTTGCCGGGTTGATCCTCACCTACGGCAAGTTCTGGATGCGCGCGCCGTTTCGTCTGTACGTCGACCTGGTGCGCGGCACGCCGGTGTTTGTGCTGGTGCTGGCGTGTTTCTACATGCTGCCGGCGCTGGGTTGGCAGATCAGCGCGTTCCAGGCCGGTGCGGTCGGGTTGACGCTGTTCTGCGGCTCCCACGTAGCGGAAATCGTGCGTGGTGCGCTGCAAGCCATTCCCCGTGGGCAACTGGAAGCGGGCCGGGCGATTGGCCTGACATTCAAACAGTCACTGACCTACGTGCTGTTGCCCCAGGCGTTGCGCCAGATCCTGCCGACCTGGGTCAATTCCTCCACCGAAATCGTCAAGGCCTCGACCTTGCTCTCGGTGATCGGCGTGGCCGAATTGCTGCTCAGCACCCAGCAAGTCATCGCACGTACCTTCATGACCCTGGAGTTCTACCTGTTCGCCGGGTTTCTGTTCTTTGTCATCAACTACGCCATCGAGTTATTCGGGCGCTACATTGAAAAGCGGGTGGCCTTGCCATGAACCAACCTCACACCAACCAACCGCTGCTGAACATTCGTGGCCTGCGCAAACAATATGGCCAGGTCGAGGTGCTCAAGGGCGTCGACCTGTCCATGCAGCGCGGCAACGTGGTGACATTGATCGGCTCCAGCGGCTCGGGCAAGACCACCTTGCTGCGTTGCGTCAACCTGCTCGAAGAGTTCCAGGGCGGGCAGATCAGCCTGGACGGCGAGTCCATCGGCTACAGCGAAATCGCCGGCAAGCGCGTGCGTCACCCCGAACGGGTGATTGCCCAACACCGCGCAATGACTGGCATGGCCTTCCAGCAATTCAACCTGTTTCCGCATCTCACCGCGTTGCAAAACGTCACCCTCGGCCTGCTCAAGGTCAAGAAGATGGGCAAGGACGAGGCCGTGGCCCTGGCCGAAAAATGGCTGGACCGCGTGGGCCTGTTGGAGCGGCGCAATCACTTCCCCGGTCAACTTTCCGGTGGCCAGCAACAGCGCGTGGCGATTGCCCGCGCCATTGCCATGAACCCCAGCCTGATGCTGTTTGATGAAGTCACCTCGGCCCTCGACCCGGAATTGGTCGGGGAGGTGCTCAGTGTGATCAAGGGTCTGGCGGAAGAGGGCATGACCATGTTGCTGGTCACCCACGAAATGCGGTTTGCCTATGAAGTGTCGGACAAGATCGTCTTCATGAACCAGGGCCGCATCGAAGAGCAGGGCGCGCCGAAGGAGATCTTCGAACGCCCGCAATCGCCGCGCCTGGCGGAATTTTTGAAGAACATTCGTTTTTAATCAGGAGCAATTTTTATGAGCATTACTCGTTACGGCGCCGGCAGCACCGCCGGTGGTGGCCAGCCGCGTCCTTTCGCCCGTGCCGTGGAAGCCGACGGCTGGCTCTACGTGTCGGGCCAGGTACCGGCGGTGGACGGTGAAATCATCACCGGCGGCATCATCGAGCAAACCCGCCAGACCATGCGCAACGTGGTGGCGATTCTGGAAGAGGCCGGTTACGAACTCAAAGATGTGGTGCGCGTCGGCGTCTGGCTGGAAGACCCACGGGACTTCTGGAGTTTCAACAAGGTTTTCGGCGAGTACTTCACCCCCGAACACGCCCCGGCACGCGCCTGTGTGCAGGCCAACATGATGGTGGACTGCAAGGTCGAGATCGATTGCGTGGCCTACAAGAAGAAGTAAAGATGGCTGCCTTGTAGAGCACGCTGTCGTGGCGAGGGAGCTTGCTCCCGCTGGGCTGCGAAGCGGCCCCAAAAAAAGGGAGCGCTGCGCACTCCAGCGGGAGCAAGCTCCCTCGCCACAGGATTTTCACTCGCTTTTAGACTTTGACCGGACCGACGACTGCCATGACCGAAGACACCATCAAACGCCGCGCCAAAGGATTGGACCGTGCATTCGATATCCTCGATTTTCTCAAGGAGATCGGCCAGCCCCTGCGCCCGAATGATATTGCCAGCGGCATCGGCAGCCCAAAATCCACGGTCTATGAACTGGTTGCGTCATTGCTGGAACGGCGCATTCTGGAGACGGTGGGCAAGGACGGTCACGTCTACCTCGGCCGCCAGCTGTACTTTCTCGGCCAAGCGCACCTGCGCCATTTCGACCTGACCCGCGAGGCCGACCACGCCTTGCAGGAGATCGTCAGCCAGACCCACGAAACCGCGCAGATGTGCCTGCTCAACGGGCGTAAATACACGGTGGCGCTGATGCGCGAAGGCGAGCGGCATTTTCGAATTTCCTCGGACATCGGCGAAAACGCGCCAATCCCCTGGACCGCTTCCGGGCGCTTGCTGCTAGGGCACTTGAGCGACCAGCAGATCATCGACCTGATCGACCACGACGACTTCATCCTGCCGGACGGCCAGCGCCTGCCACTGGAGACCTTCCTGGCACAAATTCGTCAGGCTACCCTCGATGGGTTTTTCTCCTTCGACAGTGTGGCCGACACCTTCACCCATTGCTTTGCCGCCCCGGTGCGGGACGCGCAGGGCATCAGCATCGCGACCTTGTGCATCGTTGCACCGCGCGCCGATGCGATCAAAAACTACAACGACTATCGCCGGGTGTTGATCGACAGCGCCAATAACCTGGCCCGGCGTATCAACGAATAGGAGTACTTCATGTCTGCCCTCAATGCCGTTGAAAAAGGCGCCGCCGCCGTCGGTGCCCACCTGGTGCGCGACGTCAGCCTGCCGGCCCTGGTGCTGCACCGTGACGCGCTGGAACACAACATCCGCTGGATGCAGGCATTTGTCAGCAACAGCGGTGCGCAGCTCGCGCCCCATGGCAAAACCAGCATGATGCCGGCGTTGTTTCAGCGTCAGATCGAGGCGGGCGCCTGGGGCATCACCCTGGCCAATGCCGTGCAGACTCGTGCCGCCTATGCCGGCGGCGTGCGCCGCGTACTGATGGCCAACCAGCTGGTCGGCGCGCCGAACATGGCGCTGATCGCCGACCTGCTGGCGGACCCGGATTTTGACTTCCACTGCATGGTCGATCACCCGGACAACGTCGCGGACTTGGGCCTGTTCTTCGCCGCCCGTGGCCTGCGCCTGAACGTGATGATCGAATACGGCGTGGTCGGCGGCCGTTGCGGGTGCCGCAGCGAGCTGGAAGTGCGCGAGCTGGCCAAGGCGATCAAAGCCCAACCGGCCCTGGCCCTGACCGGTATTGAAGGCTACGAAGGTGTGATCCACGGCGAACACGCCGTCAGCGGCATCCGTGAGTTCGCCGCCAGCCTGGTACGCCTGGCCGTGGACCTGCAAAACAATGGCGCGTTCGATTTGCCCAAGCCGATCATCACCGCCTCGGGTTCGGCCTGGTACGACCTGATCGCCGAGTCGTTTGAAGCGCAAAACGCCGCCGGCCGCTTCCTCAGTGTGTTGCGCCCCGGCAGCTATGTGGCCCACGACCATGGCATCTACAAAGAGGCGCAATGCTGCGTGCTCGACCGTCGCAGCGACCTCAACGAAGGCCTGCGCCCGGCCCTGGAGGTCTGGGCACACGTGCAATCGATGCCCGAGCCTGGCTTTGCGGTAGTTGCCCTGGGCAAGCGCGATGTGGCCTACGACGCCGGCTTGCCGGTGCCGCTCAAGCGCTACAAGGCCGGGATTGTGCCGGCCGAAGGCGATGATGTGACCGCGTGCACAGTCACGGCGGTGATGGACCAGCATGCGTTCATGACGGTGGCGCCGGGGGTTGAGTTGCGTATCGGCGACATCATCTCCTTTGGTACTTCGCACCCGTGCCTGACCTTTGACAAGTGGCAGGTGGGCTGCCTGGTGGATGAGCAGTTGCAGGTGATCGAATCCTTGCATACCTGCTTCTAGACCGCGTCGTGGCCATCGCAGGCAAGCCAGCTCCCACATTTGACCGAGTTCCCACAGTTGAAATGCATGCCAACTGTGGAAGCTGGCTTGCCTGCGATGCGGCCCTCCAGAACACCGAGAGACCCAAGGCATGAACACAAACCCTCGCATCGCCCTGATCGGCGAATGCATGATCGAACTGCAACACCGCGCCGATGGCAGCCTGCAACAGAGCTTCGGCGGCGACACCTTGAACGCGGCGGTGTACCTGCGCCGCGAGTTGGGCGCCGTCGGCACGGTCGACTACGTGACCGCCCTGGGCGATGACAGTTTCAGCGATGCCATGTGCCAGCAATGGACCGCCGAAGGCCTCGGCCTGGGCATGGTCCAGCGCCTGCCCGGGCGTCTACCGGGGTTGTACTGCATTCAGACGGATGCCAATGGCGAGCGCAAATTCCTCTACTGGCGCAACGAAGCGGCCGTGCGCGACTGCTTCACCACACCGGCAGCCGCGCCGATCCTGGCGGCGTTGCCGGACTACGACGTGGTGTATTTGAGCGGCATCACCCTGGCGGTACTGGGTGAGGTCGGGCGTGAGCGCTTGCTGCAAACCCTGATCGAAACGCGCCGGCGCGGTGGCAAGGTGGTATTCGACAACAACTATCGCCCGCGCCTGTGGGCGAGTGTCGACGCGGCGCGCGCGGCGTATCACCAGGTGCTGGCCGAGGTGGATATGGCCTTGCTGACCGAGGATGACGAGCGCGCATTGTTTGGTTATGCCGACAGCGAGCAGGTGTTCGCGGCGTACCCGGCGATTGCAGAAGTGCTGCTCAAGCGTGGCGCGGATGCGTGTTTGATCCGCTGTGATGGCGAGCGCTTTGCGGTGCCGGCGCTGAAGGTCGAGAAGGTGGTGGACACCACGGCGGCGGGGGATTCGTTCAGTGCGGCGTATTTGGCCAGTCGGCTCACGGGCGGCTCGCCTGAACAGGCGGCGTTGGCTGGGCATCGGTTGGCGAGCCGGGTGATTCAGGTGCCGGGGGCTTTGATTGCGCGGTGAATGGCCGCCTGCGGCGGTTCGCAGGCAAGCCAGCTCCCACATTTGACTGCATTCTTCCAGTTGAAATGCGCTCAAGTGTGGGAGCTGGCTTGCCTGCGATGGCTGCCCTGAGCCAACCCCTCAGTCGCGGTAAAACACCTGCACCAGGTGATAGCCGAACTTGCTCTTGATCGGCCCGTGCACCACCTTCACCGGCTTCTTGAAGATCACCGCATCAATCGCCCCCACCATCTGCCCAGGCCGCACTTCACCCAAATCACCGCCGCGCTTGCCGGACGGGCAGGTGGAGTACTTTTTGGCCAGCACATCAAACGCTTCGCCCTTGGCAATGCGCTGCTTGAGCTGTTCGGCTTCTTCACTGGTTTTCACCAGAATATGACGGGCTTGGGCTTTCATAACGTTCTACCAGGTGTGCGACGGCGCGCGATTATGCCTGAACTCATTCGTCAACGTTGATCATGCTGCGGATTTTAGTCGCCAGCAGGTCAATGGAAAACGGCTTGGCCACCATGTCCATGCCGTCCTCCAGGAAGCCCTGGCGCTCGGCAGCTTGTTCGGCGTATCCGGTCATGAACAATACGCGCAGGCCCGGCCGGTGCTGACGGGCGATTTCCGCCAACTGTCGGCCGTTCATGCCCGGCAGGCCGACATCGGTGACCAGCAGGTCCACGCGCAGGTCCGACTCCAGCAGCGGCAGCGCGGTGCGCGCATCTGCCGCCTGATGGGCGGTGTAGCCCAGTTCACCGAGCACGTTGACCACCAGCATGCGCACCGCCGGGTCATCCTCGACCACCACCACCGCTTCACCGGCGAGTGCCAGCGGCGCTTCGCCCAAGTGCGGCGGCAAGCTGCTTTCCAATGCGGTGCCATGCAGGCGCGGCAAGTACAGGCGCACGCAGGTGCCCTGGCCGGGTTCGCTTTGAATGGTCACATGGCCGCCGGATTGCTGGGCAAAGCCGTAGATCATTGACAACCCCAGGCCGGTGCCCTGGCCGATGGGCTTGGTGGTGAAGAACGGGTCGAACGCCTTGGCAAGAATCTTCGGCGCCATGCCGGTGCCGTTGTCGCAGACGCCGAGCATCACGTAGTCGCCGGCCTTGACCGGCTCCAGGGTGGTGATATCGGTGCCGTCCAGGTAACTGTTGGCGGTTTCGATGCGCAACTCACCGCCGTCGGGCATCGCGTCGCGGGCGTTGATCACCAGGTTGAGCAAGGCGTTTTCCAGCTGGCTGGCATCGGTGTTGACCGGCCAGATATCCTTGCCCAGTTGCACCTTGAGCTCGATATGTGCGCCTTTGGTGCGGCGGAACAAATCCTCCAGGGACGCCACCAGCTCGTTCGGGTCCAGTGGCCGGCGGTCCAGCGACTGCCTGCGGGAGAACGCCAGCAGCCGGTGGGTGAGGGCTGCCGCACGATGGGCGGACGACACCGCCGCGTCGGTAAAGCGGCCGATTTCGTCGCTGCGCCCGGCGGCGATATAGCGCTGCATCAAGTCCAGGCTGCCGATAATGCCGGTGAGCATATTGTTGAAGTCATGGGCGATGCCTCCCGTGAGCTGGCCGACCGCTTCCATTTTTTGTGCATGGCGCAGTGCGTCTTCGGCGCGCTCACGCTCGAACATCTCGTTTTGCAGGCGCTGGTTGGCCTCGGCCAGCGCCTGGGTGCGCTGGGCCACGCGTTCTTCAAGGTTTTCGTTGAGGTGGCGCAGGGCTTCTTCGGTGAGTTTGCGTTCGGTTTCATCGATCACAAAAATGTAGAAACCATTCACCGAGCCGTCATTGCTGAAGCGCGGCAAGTATTTCATCAGCGCATGGCGCGGTCGGCCGTCGCGGTGCGGGGTGATGGTCATGAAGCTGCAGGCCTTGCCGCGCAGTGCGGCGTCGATCTTGTCCACGCGCCCGGCATACACCTCGTCGCCCAGTACTTCGCGGATGCTCTTGCCGTACAGCTCCTGGGGCGTCATGCCGTACCACTCCAGGTAGGCGCTGTTGTTGAGACGAAAGCGCTGCTCGTGGTCGACATAGCCGATCAGCACCGGCATGGCGTTGATGATCAGTTGCAGCTCGGTCTGGCTTTGGCGCAGCGCCTGTTCGGTCTGCTTGCGCTCGGTCAGGTCCAGCGCGGCCCCCAGGAACCGCGCCGGGCGGCCTTGATGGTCCTTGTAGCAGCGGCCGCGGGCAAACACCCAGCGCACCTGGCCGTCGGCTTGCAGCAGGCGGTATTCCTCGGCGTATTCGGTGCCGAAGGTGATGCAATGCTTGATGCTGCGCGCGACCATGCCGCGGTCTTCGGGGTGAACGCCGTGCAGGTAGTCGCTGATCGGCAGCAGGCCGGCGTCTTGCGGGTCGACACCGTGCAAGTGGGCAAAGTGGGCGTCGGCGATAAAGCGGTCTTCGCCGATATCCCAGTCCCACGTGCCCACCGCATCGGTTGCCGCCAGTGCCAGTTGCAGGCGCTGTTCGCTGTTGTGCTGGGCCTTGAGGCTGTCTTCGGAGCGCTGTTGCAGTTCGAGGGTTTTGCTGCGCCGCTCATTGGTCTCGATGGCGGTGACCAGGATCCCGGCCACGCTGCCGCCTTCGTCGCGCACCGGGCTGTAGGTGAGGTCTAGCCAGATTTCGGTGTCGCGGTTATTGCGTTGCAGCACAAAGCGCTGCTCGCTGAAGGTGCGCACCTGGCCGTCGAGCACCGCGTCGTAAATCGGCGCAGTAAAACTTTCAAGCTCCGGCCAGGTGTCATGGGCCGGTCGGCCCAGCGCCTCGGGATGTTTGTTGCCCGCGAGCAGCGCGAAGCTGTCGTTGTAAAGCTGGGTGAGCTGGCTGCCCCACAACAGCAGCATCGGCATCGGTGAATGGACGACGATATCGACGGCTGTGCGCAGGCTCTGCGGCCAGTCACCGGCCTCACCGAGCGGGCTTTGCGCCCAGTCCAGCCGCGCAATCAATGCGGCGGCTTCGCTACCGGTGGATGTTCCATTCATGTAAAAGCCCTGCACCTGACACTTTGAAATACGACCACAGCCGATTATCCCGCGGGACGGGAACGGCTGACTACCCCTCGAAAAATAGCATGCATTGAGGGTTTGTCTTCATTTGCGTGCGTCAGAGCTGAAACCTTTCATCCGTCCGCCAGTTCAGGCCGGTTGCGAAACTGTTCCAGTGCCTGCGGGTTTGCCAGGGCATCGGTGTTTTTGACCGGCTCACCATGCACCACATTGCGCACCGCCAGTTCGACGATCTTGCCGCTGATAGTGCGTGGTATGTCGCTGACCGCGAGGATCTTCGCCGGGACATGGCGCGGCGTGGTGTTGGCGCGGATAACCTGGCGAATCTGCTGCTCCAGGGCGTCATCCAGCGTGATGCCGTCATTGAGCCGCACAAACAGCACCACCCGCACATCGTCCTGCCAGCGTTGGCCGATGGCCAGGCTTTCCAGCACCTGCGGGACTTTTTCCACCTGGCGATAAATCTCTGCCGTGCCGATGCGCACACCGCCGGGGTTGAGCACCGCGTCGGAGCGCCCGTGAATCAGCAGGCTGCCATTGGCGCGCTGCTCGGCATAGTCGCCCTGGGCCCACACGCCGGGAAACTGGCTGAAATACGAGGCGCGCAGTTTTTGCTGGTCGGGGTCATTCCACAGGCCAATCGGCATGGCCGGAAAATGCCGGGTACACACCAGCTCGCCTTTTTCCCCGATCAGCGGCCGGCCCTGGTCATCCCACACTTCGATGGCCATGGCCAGGCTCTTGCACTGCATTTCGCCGCGCCGCACCGGCAGCACCGGGTTGCCGATCACAAAGCAGGAGACGATATCGGTGCCGCCCGACATTGACGACAGGCACAGCTCGGCCTTGATCTCGCGGTACACATAGTCATAACTCTGCGGCGACAGCGGCGAGCCGGTTGAAATCAGGCCTTTGAGGCTGCCCAAATCGTGGCTCAGGCGCGGTTGCAGGCCGGCCTTTTCCAGGGTGGCGAGAAACTTGGGGCTGGTGCCGAACACACTGATTTTTTCCGCGTCGATCAGGTCGATCAGCCGCTCGGGGCCGGGGTGAAACGGCGAGCCGTCATACAGTACCGCCGTGGCACCCAGGGCCAGCACCGACACCAGCCAGTTCCACATCATCCAGCCACAGGTGGTGTAGTAGAACAGGCAGTCTTCGCGGGACAGGTCGGCGTGCAGGCCGTGCTCCTTGAGGTGGGTGAGCAGCACGCCGCCGGTGCCGTGGATGATGCACTTGGGCACGCCGGTGGTGCCGCTGGAATAGAGGATATACAGCGGATGATCGAACGGCACCGGGACAAATTCAGGCTCGCCGCCGGGTTGGTAGAAGTCGTTCCACAGTGCGACCCTGGCGTGGGTGCGATAGTCCTCGCTGCGCGCCTGTGGCCGGGCATACGGCACGATGATCAACTGTTCCAGGGACGGCAGGCGTTCGAGGATTTCATTGAGTTTGGCGCTTTGGTCGATGGCCTTGCCGGCATAGCGGTAGCCCGCGCAGGTGATCAACACCTTGGGCTCTATCTGGCCGAAACGGTCGATCACGCCTTGGGTGCCGAAGTCCGGCGAGGAACACGACCAGATCGCGCCCAGGCTGGTGGTGGCAAGCATGCCGACCAGGGTTTGCCAGGTGTTGGGCATGCACGCGGCCACGCGGTCGCCCCGGGTGACACCGGCCGCCCGCAAGCTACGCTGCAAGCCTGCGACATGCTCGGCCAGTTCGGCATAGGTCAGCTGTTCGCGCTGGCCGTCTTCACTGACCGCCACCACCGCCGGGTGAGCGTCCCGACGGCGCAGCAGGTGTTCGGCAAAGTTCAGGGTCGCGCCGGGGAACCACTCGGCGCTGGGCATTGCCGCGCCTTCGATCAGCGGGGTGCTGGGCGGGCTGCGAAACTGCACGTCGAAAAAGGCGACGATCGCCTGCCAGAAGTCGGCGCGCTGGTCGATGCTCCATTGGTGCAGGGCGGGGTAGTCACCCAGCTGCAGGCTGTAGCGTTGGTTGATGAAACGCCGGAACTGGTCCATTCGCGTGTGGGCGATGCGTTCAGGGGAGGGTTGCCAGAGGATCTCGGACATGGGGAAGTCTCTTGTTTTTGTACAAAACCTCCAGCCAACACAGGTCGAAACTGTGGGAGCTGGCTTGCCTGCGATAGCGGTGGGTCAGTAACCAATGAGCTAACTGACCCACCGCTATCGCAGGCAAGCCAGCTCCCACATGTGCTCTTCAGTGCCTGATTTACTGGGCCAGCCAGCCGCCATCGATATTCCACGCGGCGCCGCGCACTTGGGCGCCCGCCTCACTGCACAAGAACAACACCAACTCACCCAGCTGCGGCGGCGTCACAAATTCCAGCGACGGCTGTTTTTCCGCGAGCAAATCATGCTGGGCCTGCTGCGGATCAATGCCCTTGGCCGCGCGATCATCAATCTGCTTTTGCACCAGCGGCGTCAGCACCCAGCCGGGGCAGATGGCGTTGCAAGTGACGTTACCGGTGGCGGTCTCCAGGCCCACCACTTTGGTTAATCCGATGACACCGTGTTTGGCCGCCACATAGGCGGCCTTGCCCACCGAGCCGACCAAGCCATGCACCGACGCGATATTGACGATGCGCCCCCAGCCCTTGGCCTTCATGCCCGGCAAACTCAAACGCGTGCTGTGGAACACCGACGACAGGTTGATCGCGATGATCGAATCCCAGCGCTCCACTGGGAAGTCTTCCACGGCCGCCACGTGCTGAATGCCGGCGTTGTTGACCAGAATGTCGACGCCGCCAAACTCGCGCTCGGCGTAGGCAAACATGTCGGCAATTTGCGCCGGGTCGCTGACGTCGGCCGGGTGATGCCCGACCTTGCCGCCAAACGCCTGCACCTGGGCGATCACCGCGCTGGCATCGCCAAAACCGTTGAGGATCAGGTTGGCACCGGCCTTGGCCAGGCTCAGCGCGATGCCCAAACCGATGCCGCTGGTGGAGCCGGTAACCAGGGCGGTCTTGCCATTCAAAGTCGTCATGAAAACCTCACACAATGCCGGTGGCGTAGAAAGTACCGATCACCACGAACACCGCGAGGGTCTTGATGATCGTGATGCCGAAAATGTCCTTGTAGGCTTCGCGGTGGGTCAGCCCGGTGACCGCCAGCAGGGTGATCACCGCGCCGTTGTGGGGCAGGGTGTCCATGCCGCCGCTGGCCATGGCCGCGACCCGGTGCAGCACTTCAAGAGGGATATTGGCCGCATGGGCCGCCGAAATAAAGCTCTCCGACATGGCCGCCAGGGCAATGCTCATGCCGCCTGACGCGGAGCCGGTAATACCGGCCAGCAGGGTCACGGTAATCGCTTCGTTGACCAGCGGGTTGGGGATGCCCTTGAGCCAGTCCGCCAGCACCAGAAAGCCTGGCAGCGAGGCGATCACCGCGCCAAAGCCGTATTCCGAGGCGGTGTTCATGGCCGCCAGCAGCGCGCCGCTGACTGCGCTTTTACTGCCTTCGGCGAGCTTGCTTTTGATCGCCGACCAGCCGAACACCAGCACCATGACGATGCCCACCAGCAACGCCGCCTGCACCGCCCAAATCGCCGTGAGCTTGGCGATGTCGGTGGTCACTGGCGTGCTCATGCCCGGCAGGCTGAGGCTGTGGGTCTTGCCGTACCACTGCGGGATCCAGTGGGTGAACAGCAGGTTCATCACGCCCACCAGAATCAGCGGCGACAGCGCGACCCACGGGTTGGGCAACGCCAGGTTGTCGGCGGTTTCCGGCTCGTTGCGCAGCTCGGTGCCATAACCTTCACCGGCGCGTTGTGCCTTGTTGCGCTGGCGCGCCAGGTAGAGCATGCCGGTGCAGAACACGAAGACCGTGCCGATCAAGCCCAGCCACGGCGCCGCCCAGGCGGTGGTGTTGAAGAAGGTGCTGGGGATGATGTTCTGGATCTGCGGCGTGCCGGGCAGGGCGTCCATGGTGAACGAAAACGCACCGAGGGCGATGGTTGCCGGGATCAGGCGCTTGGGAATGTTGCTCTGGCGGAACATCTCCGCCGCAAACGGGTACACCGCAAACACCACCACAAACAGCGACACGCCGCCGTAGGTGAGCAGGGCGCAGACCAGCACAATCACCAGCATCGCCTGGCGCGTGCCGAGCAAGCGGATGGCAGCGGCCACGATCGAGCGCGAAAAGCCGGACAGTTCAATCAGCTTGCCAAACACCGCGCCGAGCAGGAACACCGGGAAATACAGTTTGATAAAGCCGACCATTTTCTCCATGAACACCCCGGTAAACGCAGGGGCGACGGCGGACGGGTCGGTGAGCAGCACGGCGCCGAGGGCGGCGATGGGGGCAAACAGGATCACGCTGTAGCCACGGTAGGCGGCCAGCATCAGCAGCGCGAGGGCTGCCAGGGCAATGATCACACTCATGGTGTGTCTCCAGATCGAATTGTTATTTTTGTGGGGTAGTGCGTTGGAGAGGGGCTATAGCGAGATGTGTGCCAATTAGCTAAGTAATTGAAATATATGAATATTATTCATGTTTAAAACCGGCGCGTTGAAAAATATCTCAGTTAAGAGACAAGTACACATCCAATGTGGGAGCGGGCTTGCTCGCGAAAGCGGTGGTTCAGCCAATAAATTTATGGCTGAAACACCGCTTTCGCGAGCAAGCCCGCTCCCACATTAGATTGTCTTTATACCGAGATTTGTGTCTCTTTATTGAGATTGCACAGTACCCAATGCCACCATTTTTTTGTACAGGGTCGATCTGCCCAGCCCCAACCGCTTGGCCGCTTCCACCACATTGCCTTCACAGGCCTTGAGTGCCGCCGCAATCACCTGCCGATCAAACCGCTCCCGCGCTGCCGAAAATGTCTCGCCCTCGACTGATTCCACCGCTCCACGCGCCACCGGACTGAACGTGCCGATCGCCGCGCGAATCTCTTCGGCATCCAGCACCAGGTCATCACTCAACAACGCCGCGCGTTCCAGCACGTTGCGCAGTTCACGGATATTCCCCGGCCACGCGTGCTGCGCCAGCAACGCCAGGGCTTCGCGGTCAAGCTCATGCTGGCTGCGCAGTTCTTCAAGAATCGCCTCGCTCAACGCCGGAATATCTTCGAGGCGCTCACGCAACGGCGGCACCTGGATCGGCAGTACGTTCAGTCGGTAATACAAGTCCGCCCGGAATTCGCCGCGCTTGATCGCCGCTTCCAGGTCCATGGACGTGGCGGCGATCACCCGCACATCGCTGTGCACCATTTCGTTGGAGCCCACCGGCTCGTATTCCTTTTCCTGCAACACGCGCAGCAGTTTGCTTTGCAGCGGCAGTGGCATGTCGCCGATTTCATCGAGGAACAGCGTGCCGCCCTGGGCGATCTGCAACTTGCCGGGGCGGCCCTTGCGGTCGGCGCCGGTGAAGGCGCCCGGCGCGGTGCCGAAGAACTCGGCTTCGAGCAGGTCGCCGGGAATGGCCGCGCTGTTGATGCTGACAAACGCTTTATGGGCGCGCATGGATGCACCGTGGATGGCCTGGGCCAGCAACTCTTTACCGGTGCCGGTTTCGCCCAGCAGCAACACCGGCGACTCCGCGCTCGCACTGCGCCGCGCCCGGCGTTTGACTTCCAGGCTGGCGGCGCTGGTGCCGATAAAATGCGCGAAGTTGTATTTGCTCTGGCGTGAACGCAACAGTGAGCGGGTGGAGGCCAGTTCCTGCTGCATGCTCAGGTAGCGCTCGATCAGCGGCGACAAGTTGCGCAGCTCATCAAACAGCGCAAATCCGATCGCGCCGATCACCGCGCCTGCGTCATCGTGGATCGGCAGGCGCATCACCACCAACGGGCCTTTGGGCGTGTCCTGGATATCCAGCAGAATCGGCTGGTCGTTGCGCACCACCTGGCGTAGCAGGCTGTTGGATATCACCTGCTCGCACGGTTGGCCGATGGCTTCATCGGCGCTTTTAAGGCCGAAACGCTTGGCATAGCGCTCGTTCATCCACACGATATTCGCGTCGCGATCGACAATCACCGTGCCTTCGCTGGACTGCTCGATGATCTCGAACAGCGACTGGATGGCCAGGCCGCGAACCTGCTGGTAGTCCTTGAGGCTGTCGCTGATGTTCATATTTATGCCGTCAACACCAATGGAGGGTGGAGTCGCGATCCTGTGGGAGCGGGCTTGCTCGCGAAAGCGGTGTATCAGTGCCGGATGTATTGGCTGACACGCCGCCTTCGTGAGCAAGCCCGCTCCCACAGGGGAGAGAGGGCTCCTACAAGGGAATGTGCGCCGCCGCCAGCAGCTCTTTGGTGTAAGGATGTTGCGGCGCATCGAACACCACATGGCTCGCGCCGCGCTCCACCACCTTGCCGTCCTTGATCACGATCATGTCATGGGCCATGGCCCGTACCACCGCCAGGTCGTGGCTGATAAACAGGTAGGTCAGGCCGTATTTTTTCTGCAGTTCCCGCAACAGCGCCACCACTTGTTTCTGCACGGTGCGGTCGAGGGCCGAGGTGGGTTCATCCAGCAGCATCAGCGCCGGCTTGAGCACCAGGGCGCGGGCGATGGCGATGCGTTGGCGCTGGCCGCCGGAAAATTCATGCGGGTAACGGTGGCGGCTTTCGGGGTCGAGCCCCACATCCTTGAGCACCTGGATCACTTGCGCATCACGCTCGGCCAGGCTGCAGGGCGCATGCACTTCCAGGCCCTCGCTGATGATCTGCTGCACCGACATGCGCGGGCTGAGGCTGCCGAACGGGTCCTGAAACACCACCTGCATCTGTTTGCGCCACGGGCGCATCTGCTGGTTGTTCAGCGGGTCGAGGGCTTCACCCTGAAAACGGATGCTGCCGGTGGAATCGAGCAAGCGCAGGATCGCCTGGCCGAGGGTGGATTTGCCCGAGCCGGACTCGCCGACAATCCCCAGGGTCTTGCCACGCTGAACGCTAAGGCTGATGCCGTCGACTGCGCGCAACCAGGTTTTGCGCCTGAACAGCCCGCCGCCGAGGGGGAATTGCACGCTCAGGTCGTCGACCTGCAACACCGTTTCGCGTTCATCACTGCACAGCGCATCACCGGCCGGCTCGGCATCCAGCAGCAGGCGGCTGTAGGGATGTTGCGGCGCGGTGAACAGCGTCTCGCAGTCGGCTTGCTCGACAATCTCCCCGGCGCGCATTACGCACACGCGCTGGGCAATGCTGCGCACCAGGTTGAGGTCATGGCTGATCAGCAGCAGCGACATGCCCAGGCGCTGCTGCAAGGACTTGAGCAGCAGCAGGATTTTGCGCTGCACGGTCACGTCCAGCGCGGTGGTGGGCTCGTCGGCAATCAGCAGCTCCGGCTCGCAGGCCAGGGCCATGGCGATCATCACCCGCTGGCGCTGGCCGCCGGAGAGTTGATGCGGGTAAGCCTTGAGGCGCTCCTGGGGTTTCTGGATGCCCACCAGTTCGAGCAATTCCAGAATACGCGCCTGTGCCGCCTTGCCGCCCAGGCCCTTGTGCAGCAACAGGGTTTCGCCGATCTGTTTTTCGATGCTGTGCAGCGGGTTGAGCGAGGTCATCGGCTCCTGGAAAATCATCGCAATACGGTTGCCGCGCAGCTTTTGCAAGGTGGCCGCCGGGGCGCCGATCAGCTCCTGGCCGCGATACTTCACCGAGCCGGTGGTGTGCGTGCCGGCCTCGGGCAGCAATTGCAGAATCGAGTGGGCGGTGACCGACTTGCCCGAGCCCGACTCGCCGACCAATGCCAGGCATTCGCCAGGGCGTACGTCCAGGCACAGTTTGCTCACCACGGTCTGGCCGTTGAAGGCGACGCTGAGGTCGCGGATCTCGATCAGGTTCATACGCAATTACTCATGAGCGTGGGTCGAAGGCATCACGCAATGCCTCGCCGATAAAGACCAGCAGCGACAGGATCAGCGCCAAGGTGAAAAACGCCGTCAGGCCCAGCCAGGGCGCTTGCAGGTTCTGCTTGCCCTGGGCGATCAACTCGCCCAGGGATGCACTGCCGGCGGGCATGCCGAAACCGAGAAAATCCAGGGCGCTCAAGGTCGAAATCGCCCCGGTCAGGATAAACGGCAGGTAGCTCAAGGTGGCGGTCATGGCATTGGGCAGGATATGCCGGCGAATGATCTTGCCGTCGCCCAGGCCCAGGGCGCGTGCGGCCTTGACGTATTCCAGGTTGCGCCCGCGCAGGAACTCGGCGCGCACCACGTCCACCAGGGCCAGCCAGGAAAACAGCGCCATGATCCCCAACAGCCACCAGAAATTCGGCTCGACAAAACCCGATAAGATGATCAACAGGTACAGCACCGGCAACCCCGACCACACTTCCAGAATGCGCTGGCCGAGCAGGTCGACCCAGCCGCCGTAGTAACCCTGCAAGGCGCCGGCGGCAATGCCGATGGCGGCGCTGATGGCCGTGAGCGCCAGGGCAAACAGGATCGACACCCGTGCGCCAAAGATCACGCGCGCCAGCACATCGCGGGATTGATCGTCAGTGCCCAGCCAGTTCACCGTCGAGGGCGGGCTGGGGGCAGGGCGGGTCAGTTCGTAGTTGGGCGTGTCGTCGCTGAACGGGATCGGCGGGAACAGCATCCAGCCGCCGTCCTGCTTGATCAGCTTTTGCACGTAGTCACTGCGGTAGTCGGCCTGGAACGGCAACTGGCCGCCGAACTGCTGCTCGGTGTAGCGCTTGAACACCGGGAAATACAGCTCGTTCTTGAAGCTCAGCACCAGGGGTTTGTCATTGGCGATCAACTCGCCGCCCAGGGTCAGGATAAACAGGCCGATAAACAGCCACAGTGACCACCAGCCGCGACGGTTCTTCTTGAAACGCTCGAAACGTCGACGGGCCACCGGAGACAGGTTAAGCATCAGGCGTTCCTCGCGGCGAAGTCGATACGCGGGTCCACCAGGGTGTAGCAGAGGTCACCGATGAGTTTTATCAAGAGGCCGAACAGGGTGAAGATAAACAACGAGCCGAACACTACCGGGTAGTCGCGAGACACGGCGGCTTCGTAGCTCATGCGGCCCAGGCCATCGAGGGAAAAGATCACCTCGATCAGCAGGGAACCGGCAAAAAACACGCTGATAAATGCCTGGGGAATCCCCGAGATCACCAGCAGCATGGCGTTGCGAAACACATGGCCGTAGAGCACACGGCGTTCACTCAAACCTTTGGCGCGAGCGGTGACCACGTACTGGCGCGTGATTTCATTGAGGAATGAGTTTTTGGTCAGGATGGTCAGCGTGGCGAAACCGCCGATCACCAACGCGCTGACAGGCAACACCAGGTGCCAGAAATAGTCGGCAATTTTACCGATTGTGCTGAGTTCGTCGAAGTTCTCCGAGACCAGCCCACGCACCGGGAACCAGTTCAGCGAGGTGCCACCGGCGAACAGCACGATCAGGAACATCGCAAACAGGAAGGCCGGCATGGCATAACCGATGACAATCGCGGTGCTGCTCCATACGTCAAAACTGCTGCCGTGGCGCACCGCCTTGCGAATCCCCAAGGGGATCGATACCAGGTAGGTGATCAAGGTGGCCCATAAGCCGAGGGAAATGGTCACCGGCATTTTTTCCAGGATCAGGTCGATCACGCTTTTGCCGCGAAAGAAGCTGTTGCCGAAATCCAGCTGGGCGTAGTTCTTGAGCATCAGCCACAGGCGTTCCGGCGCGGGCTTGTCGAAACCGTATTGTTTTTCGATGTCCTTGATCAATTTGGGGTCCAGGCCACGGCTGGCGCGCGAGCCGTTGACAGCTTCGCCGCCACCACCGCCGATGCCGCCGCCACCGATGCCTTGCAGGTGCGCGATGGCTTGTTCGACCGGGCCGCCGGGCGCGGCCTGCACGATCACGAAGTTGACCAGCAGGATGATCACCAGCGTGGGGATGATCAGCAGCAGGCGCCGCACGATATAGGCAAACATCAGCGCGTTCCTCCGCGTTTTTTCAACTCGGCGTTCATCTGTTCATTGGTCAGTGGTGTGGGGCTGATTTCCCACCAGGTTTCCAGCGCTTCGTCGTTTTTGGCCTCGATGGCCGGGCGACCGAAACGGTTCCACCAGGCAGCGGAGGTGCCGGGCGGGTAATAGTTGGGGATCCACAGGTAGTTCCATTGCAGCACGCGGTCCAGGGCATGGGCGTACGTGAGCATCTGCGCCTGGGTGTTGGCTTTGACCAGCCCGCTGATCAGGCTGTCGACGGCGGGGTCTTTAAGCACCATGTAGTTGTTCGCGCCAGGGTCGTAGGCGGCCTGCGAGCCGAAGTAGTTGTACAGCTCCATGCCCGGCGAGGTGGTAACCGGGAAGCCGATGACGATCATGTCGTAGTCGCGGGCCATGATGCGGTTGACGTACTGGGACGAGTCGATGCGGCGGATATTGAGGGTGATGCCGATCTGCGCCAGGTTGCGCTTGTACGGCAGCAACAGGCGTTCCAGGCCGGCCTGGGCATTGAGGAAGGTAAATTCCAGTGGTTCGCCGTCGGCGTTGACCAGCTTGTCACCTTTGGGTGTCCAGCCGGCGGCTTCGAGCAGTGCCAGGGCTTGCAGCTGTTTGTCACGGATCATGCCGCTGCCGTCGGTAACCGGCGCCTTGAACACTTGAGTGAACACTTCATCGGGCACCTGGCCGCGCAGTGGCTCAAGAATCGCCAGTTCTTCCTGGGTCGGCAGTTGGCTGGCGGCCAGCGGGCTGTTGGAGAAAAAGCTCTGCTGGCGGATGTACATATTGCGCATCATCTGCCGGTTGGCCCATTCGAAGTCCCACAGCATCGCCAGCGCCTGGCGCACGCGGCGGTCCTTGAACATCGGCTTTTGCACGTTGAACACATAGCCCTGGGCCGGTTGCGGCATCTCCTTGGCCAGGTGCGCACGTTGCAGGCGGCCATCGTCGAGGGCCGGGCCGTTGTAGCCGATGGAGTAGCCGGTGGCGGAAAACTCGCGGTTGAAGTCATAGGCGCCGCCGCGCAGCACCTGGCGGGCCACCTCGGTGTCGCCGAAGTACTCCAGGCTCAGGTGGTCGAAGTTGTACAGGCCACGGCTGACGGGCAAGTCCTTGCCCCACCAGTCGGGGTCGCGGGTGAAGGTGATGGTGCTGCCGGAGTCGATCTTGCTGATTTTATACGGGCCGCTGCCCAGCGGCGCTTCGTAGCCGCCACCGTTGGCGAAGTCGCGGGTTTTCCACCAGTGCTCGGGGAACACCGGCAGGGTGGCGATATCCAGCGGCAGGGTGCGGTTTTCATTGCTGGAAAAGTCGAAGCGCACTTGGCGCTCGCCTTCGACTTCGACGTATTTGACGTCGGCGAACAGCGTGCGAAAGCGCAGGCTGCCTTGGGTCATCAGCAGGTCGAAGCTGTAGCGCACGTCTTCGGCGGTGATCGGCGTGCCATCGGCGAAACGTGCCTTGGGGTTGAGGTAGAAGCGCAACGACAGGCCGTCGTCGGCGCGTTCCATTTTTTCGGCGACCAGGCCGTAAACCGTGTAGGGCTCATCCAGGGAGCGCTGGGCCAGTGGGGCGTAGAGCCAGCCGTCGACCTGGGAGACGCCGATGCCTTTGTCGATATACGGCAGCACGTGGTCAAACCGCCCGATCTCGATGGCCGAGCGTCGCAGGCTGCCGCCTTTGGGCGCGCTGGGGTTGGCGTAGTCGAAATGGGTGAAGCCGGTGGGGTACTTGGCCGGCTCGCCGTAGACCGTGAGGTAGGTTTGCGGGGCCGCGATCACGGCGGTGCTGGCCAGTAGCAGGGCCAGGGTGGAGCTGAAGAGTTTTGTGGAAAAAACCAATCGCATTATCAGCCTTGAGCGCCGGGTAAACAGTAATAGGGATTTGTACGTTAACGGCTTATGGGTTGCCAGTCACTTGATGCACAACGGCCCACCAAAAGGCGGGCCGTTGTTTATAGCATCAGCGCGGACGGGATCAGTCCTGGCGGCTGGTGACTTCCAGCAGGTGGTAGCCGAACTGGGTTTTTACCGGGCCTTGCACGGTGTTGACGGGGGCGCTGAAGACGACGGTGTCGAATTCCTTGACCATCTGGCCAGGGCCGAACGAGCCCAGGTCACCGCCTTGACGGCTGGATGGGCAGCTGGAGTTGGCTTTGGCGATTTCTGCGAAATCGGCGCCGCCTTCGATCTGGGCCTTGAGTTCGTTGCACTTGTCTTCGGTGGAAACGAGGATGTGACGGGCGGTGGCTTTGGCCATGGGGGTAACTCCTTGAAGTAAAAAGGGTGAGCCTACCGGATTCAGGTGGTTTTTTGTTGGCAAAGTTCCATCTTGTGGTGGGGTGATTGAGTACATATCCATTGCTGCGGTAACGGCGGCCTATGGTTCCGCTCTTACAGCGGGTCACTTTTGGCAAACGCCCCAAAAGTAACCAAAAGGTCTTCGCCCCACCACTCGGCACCTCGCTAATGCTCGGTGTGCCCTCACTCCGGCTTGAATCCGTGGGCCGCCGCGATGGGCCATCCTTGGCCCAGCGCGGCTAACCCGGCGTCCTGCCGGGTTACCCACGGATTCAAGCCTGCGTTCGGCCAGCGTGGTTGACGGGGCGCCTCAGATCAAAAGCAAGATCAAAAGCAGAGCACGGCGGCCTGAAAGCCGACCTGAGTGGTTGAATCAAAAGCCAGATCAAATGCAAAGCGACAGCCTATCTACCTGATGCAACACAGTCTAAATGTGGGAGCGGGCTTGCTCGCGAATGCAGTGGGTCAGTGACAGATGAATTGACTGACACACTGCATTCGCGAGCAAGCCCGCTCCCACAGTTGATCGCATGCAGTTTTGAATATGAGGTCGGCTGCGGATTTGCATGCACTGAAGAGCTGCTTTTCTGTGGGAGCTGGCTTGCCTGCGATGCAGACACCTCGGTGTGTCAGGTACACCGAGGTGATGCCATCGCAGGCAAGCCAGCTCCCACCTTTGACCGAGTATGGCTTTGCTGTTGCTGTTGCTGTTGCTGTTGCTGTTGCTGTTGCTGTTGCTGTTGCTGTTGCTGTTGCTGTTGCTGTTGCTGTGGCCCTTACATCCTTTTCGATGACGAAGTCAGCGGTCTTTTGATCTGCGCTTTTGATCTTGATCTTGATCTTGATCTGAAATCGCCCCGTCAAACACGATGGCCGGAATTCGACAGTGATTTGGGGGGTAAACCGGCAGGGATGCCGGTTTAGCCGCCCCGCGCCATGGATGGCGCGTGGCGGCGGCCCCCCAAATCAGTGTCGGATTGCGGGCATGCCGAGCCACAGCGAGGCACCGAGTGTTGGGGCGAGGACTTTTTGCTTACTTTTTGGTCCCTCAAAAAGTGAGCCGCTGTAAGAGCGGAACCATAGGCCGCCGTTACCTAAATAACGGATATGCACACGATCAAACCACAACAGCGGGCACCAAAAACGCCGCTTCCAACAACTGCCGCGTATAAGCATGCTGCGGATCTGCAAAGATCCCCGCCGCGTCGCCCTGTTCCACCACTTGCCCTTGCTTGACCACCATCAACTGGTGACTCAACGCCTTCACCACCGCCAAATCATGGCTGATAAACAGGTAGGTCAGGTTGTATTTGGCCTGCAAGCCCCGCAGCAACTCCACCACTTGCCGCTGCACCGTGCGGTCGAGCGCGGATGTCGGTTCATCGAGCAGTATCAAGCGGGGCTTGAGCACCAAGGCACGGGCGATGGCGATGCGTTGCCGTTGCCCGCCGGAAAACTCATGGGGGTAACGATGCCGCGACTCCGGGTCCAAACCCACTTCCTTGAGCGCCGCAATAATCGCCAGTTCCTGCTCGGCCGGCGTGCCCATCTTGTGGATACGCAAGCCTTCGCCAACAATCTCGCTCACACACATGCGCGGGCTCAAGCTGCCGAACGGGTCTTGAAACACCACCTGCATCTCCCGCCGCAGCGGGCGCACCTGTTGCTGAGTCAGGCGGTCAAGTTGCTGGCCTTCAAAGCGAATCCCGCCTTTGCTGGCGATCAAGCGCAAAATCGCCAGGCCCAGGGTGGATTTGCCCGAGCCGCTTTCACCGACGATGCCCAGCGTCTGGCCCTGGGGCAGGCTGAAGTTGATGCCGTCCACCGCCTTGACGTAATCGACGGTGTTGCGCAAAAAGCCCTTTTTGATCGGAAACCAGACCTTCAGGTCGTCGACTTCCAAGAGGGGCGGCCCGACCTCGTTACTGGCTGGCCCACCGCTGGGTTCCGCCGCCAACAGTTCCTGGGTGTAGGGGTGCTGGGGCGACTGAAACAGCGTCTCGCAATCAGCCTGTTCAACGATGCAACCCTGCTGCATCACACACACGCGGTGGGCAATGCGCCGCACCAGGTTCAGGTCATGGCTGATCAGCAGCAATGCCATGCCCAGCCGGGCCTGCAGCTCTTTGAGCAGTTCCAGGATCTTCAATTGCACAGTGACGTCGAGGGCCGTGGTCGGCTCGTCGGCGATCAGCAGTTCGGGCTCGTTGGCCAGGGCCATGGCGATCATCACCCGCTGGCGCTGGCCGCCGGACAGTTCGTGGGGCAGGGCCTTGAGGCGCTTGTGCGGCTCGGGGATGCCCACCAGTTCGAGCAGTTCCAGGGTGCGTCGGGTCGCGACTTTGCCGGTGAGGCCTTTGTGCAGGCCGAGCACTTCGTTGATCTGCTTTTCGATCGAATGCAGCGGGTTCAGCGAGGTCATTGGCTCCTGAAAGATCATCGCAATGCGGTTGCCGCGAATATGCCGGATGGTTTTCTCTTTGAGGGTCAGCAGATCATGCCCGGAATAGCTGATGGTGCCGGCCGGGTGCCGCGCCAGCGGGTAGGGCAGCAGGCGCAGGATCGAGTGGGCGGTCACCGATTTGCCCGAGCCGCTTTCGCCGACCAGCGCCAGGGTTTCGCCGCGTTTGATATCGAAGCTGATGTGGTTGACCACGCGGTGGTGATGCTCGCCGGTGACGAACTCGACGCAGAGGTCGCGGACTTCGATCAGATTGTCCTGGTTCATCTCATTTCCTCGGGTCGAAGGCATCGCGAGCGGACTCGCCGATAAACACCAGCAAACTCAACATGATCGCCAGCACGGCAAAGGCACTCATGCCCAGCCACGGCGCTTGCAGGTTGGATTTGCCCTGGGCCACCAGTTCGCCCAGGGACGGCGAACCGGCTGGCAGGCCAAAGCCGAGAAAATCCAGGGCGGTGAGGGTGCCGATGGCGCCGGTAAGGATGAACGGCATGAATGTCATGGTCGAGACCATCGCATTGGGCAGGATATGCCGGAACATGATCGCGCCGTTCTGCATGCCCAGCGCTCGGGCTGCACGCACGTATTCCAGGTTGCGCCCGCGCAGGAACTCGGCGCGCACCACGTCCACCAGGCTCATCCACGAAAACAGCAACATGATGCCCAGCAGCCACCAGAAGTTGGGCTGCACAAAGCTGGCGAGGATGATCAGCAGGTACAGCACCGGCAGACCCGACCAGATCTCCAGGAAACGCTGGCCGGCCAGGTCGACCCAGCCGCCGTAGAAGCCCTGCAAGGCGCCGGCGATGACGCCGATGATCGAGCTGAGCACGGTCAGCGTCAGGGCAAACAGCACCGACACACGGAAGCCGTAGATCACTCGCGCCAGCACATCGCGGCCCTGGTCGTCCGTGCCCAGCAGGTTCACCGAAGACGGCGGCGCTGGCGCAGGCACTTTCAGGTCGTAGTTGATGCTCTGGTAGCTGAACGGGATGGGCGCCCACAGCGTCCAGGCATCCTTGGCCTTGAGCAGTTCCTGGATATACGGGCTCTTGTAGTTGGCTTCCAGCGGGAATTCGCCGCCGAAGGTGGTCTCCGGGTAGCGTTTAAGCGCCGGGAAATACCAGCCACCGTCAAAGTGCACGGCCAGCGGTTTGTCGTTGGCGATCAACTCGGCGCCCAGGCTGAGCACGAACAGAATCAGGAACAGCCACAGCGACCACCAGCCACGCTTGTTGGCCTTGAAGCGCTCGAACCGGCGGCGATTGAGGGGGGACAGGTTCATCTCAATGCTCCCGGCTGGCGAAGTCGATGCGCGGATCGACCAGGGTGTAAGTGAGGTCGCCGATCAGTTTCACGATCAGCCCCAGCAGGGTGAAGATAAACAACGTGCCGAACACCACCGGGTAATCGCGGTTGATTGCCGCTTCAAAGCTCATCAGGCCCAGGCCGTCGAGGGAAAAGATCACCTCGACCAGCAGCGAGCCGGTGAAGAAGATCCCGATAAACGCCGAGGGGAAACCGGCGATCACCAGCAGCATGGCGTTACGAAACACATGGCCGTAAAGCACGCGGTGGTTGGTCAGGCCCTTGGCTTTGGCGGTGACCACGTACTGTTTGTTGATTTCGTCGAGGAAGCTGTTTTTGGTCAGCAGGGTCATGGTTGCGAAGTTGCCGATCACCAACGCCGTGACGGGCAGGGCCAGGTGCCAGAAATAATCGAGGATCTTGCCGCCTAAGCTCAGTTCCTCGAAGTTGTTGGAGGTCAGCCCGCGCAAGGGGAACCAGTCCAGGTAACTGCCGCCGGCAAACACCACGATCAGCAGGATCGCGAACAAAAACGCCGGGATGGCATAGCCGACGATGATCGCCGAGCTGGTCCACACGTCAAAGTGGCTGCCGTGCCGCGTGGCCTTGGCGATGCCCAGCGGGATCGACACCAGGTACATGATCAGCGTGCTCCATAACCCGAGGGAGATGGACACCGGCATTTTTTCCTTGATCAGGTCGATGACCTTGGCGTCGCGAAAGAAGCTGTCGCCAAAATCCAGGCGTGCATAGTTCTTGACCATGATCCACAAGCGTTCCGGCGCCGACTTGTCGAAGCCGTACATCTTTTCGATTTCCTTGATCAGCGCCGGGTCCAGGCCCTGGGCGCCGCGGTAGCTGGAACCGGCCACCGAGACCTCGGCGCCGCCACCGGCAATGCGGCTGGTGGCGCCGTCGAACCCTTCGAGTTTGGCGATCATCTGCTCCACCGGGCCACCGGGGGCGGCCTGGATGATGATGAAGTTGATCAGCAGGATCCCGAACAGTGTGGGGATGATCAGCAACAGGCGGCGAACAATATAGGCCAGCATTTAATCGCCTCCGCTCGCCGTATCGGCGCTCTGGACAGTGTCGACGGCAGGTTTGACTTCAGGTTTGGCCCACCAGGTGGCCGTGCCGACGTCGTAACGTGGCGGGACTTTGGGGTGGCCCAAGTGATCCCAGTACGCCACGCGGTAAGTCTTGATGTGCCAGTTGGGAATCACGTAGTAGCCAAACTGCAAGACCCGATCCAGCGCCTTGGCATGGTCGACCAGGCTTTGGCGCGAGTCGGCGTTGATCAGTTCTTCGACGAGTTGGTCGACCACCGGGTCCTTGAGGCCCATGTAGTTGCGGCTGCCGGATTTGTCGGCGGCGGCGGACGACCAGAATTCGCGCTGCTCGTTACCCGGCGAGGTGGACTGCGGGAAGCTGCCTACCAGCATGTCGAAGTCCCGTGAACGCAGGCGGTTGATGTATTGGGAAACGTCAACGCGGCGGATTACCAGGTTGATCCCAAGGTCTGCCAGGTTGCGCT
This sequence comes from Pseudomonas sp. W3I7, assembly GCF_030816095.1. Classification (NCBI taxonomy): domain Bacteria; kingdom Pseudomonadati; phylum Pseudomonadota; class Gammaproteobacteria; order Pseudomonadales; family Pseudomonadaceae; genus Pseudomonas; species Pseudomonas sp. W3I7. The sequence goes on along the minus strand of NZ_JAUSXP010000001.1, from coordinate 3,555,514 downwards.
TGAAGGGCAGCAGTACCCGTTCGAAATCGGTCTGGGTCAACAGAAACTCGATGTTTACCGGCTTGCCGGTGGTGTCGACCATCTTGTCGTCGACGATCTTCCAGCCCGCCTCCTGCAACAGCTGGTAAGCCTCGCGCTGCTGGGTGCGGATCATGCCGCTGCCGTCGGTTTTGGCCGGCTCGAAGGCTTGGGTAAAGACTTCGGCGGGGAGCTTGTCGCGAAACGGCGCCAGGATGGCGGTTTCCGCCGGGCCGGGCAGGCCGGTGGCGGCCATCTCGGAGTTTTCGAAGTAACTGCGGGTGCGGGTGTAGGCACCATTGAACAGCTGTTTGTTGCTCCACTCGAAATCCAGCAGCAGGCTGATGGCCTTGCGTACCCGCACATCCTGGAACATCGGTTTGCGCGTATTGAACACAAACCCTTGCATGCCGGTGGGGTTGCCGTTGGGGATTTCTTCCTTGATCAACCGGCCCTGGGCCACGGCCGGAATGTTGTAGGCGTTGGCCCAGTTCTTGGCGCTGAATTCCAGCCAGTAGTCGAACTGCCCGGCTTTCAAGGCTTCCAGGGCCACGGTGCTGTCACGGTAGTAGTCGGTGATGCGGTTATCGAAGTTGTAGAACCCCTTGGCCACCGGTAAATCCTTGGCCCAGTAATCCTTGACCCGCTCATAGCGCACCATGCGCCCCGGTTTGACCTCGGCGACCTTGTACGGGCCACTGCCCAGCGGTATTTCCAGGTTGCCCTTGGCAAAGTCGCGCGTTGCCCACCAATGCTTGGGCAATACCGGCAGTTGGCCGAGGATCAGCGGTAATTCACGGTTATTGGTGCGCTTGAACTTGAACAGCACACGCAGCGGGTCTTCGGCGACCACTTCGTCGACATCGGCGTAGTAGTTGCGGTAGAGCGGCGAACCGTCCTTGATCAGCGCCTGGAAGGTGAATACCACGTCTTCGGCACGGATCGGGTGGCCATCATGAAAGCGTGCTTCGGGGCGCAGGTAGAAGCGCACCCAACTGTTATCCGGCGCCTTTTCGATCTTGCCGGCCACCAGGCCGTACTCGGTGACGGGCTCGTCGAGGCTTTGCATGGCCAGGGTGTCGTAGATCAGCGGCAGGTTGTCTGCGGGCACGCCCTTGCTGATGTAGGGGTTGAGGCTGTCGAAGCCACCCATGCTCGATTCACGGAAGGTGCCGCCCTTGGGCGCGTCGGGGTTTACGTAGTCGAAATGCTTGAAGTCGGCGGGGTACTTGGGTGGCTCGCTGTACAGGGTCAACGCATGTTGCGGCGCGGCGTTGGCCGCGCCGCACGCTAACAGCGCGCCAAACAGGGCGGTGCGCAAAGTCATCATTGGGCTTTCTCCGCAGCTTTCAGCCACCATGCACTCAAACCCAGGCTATAGGGCGGCGTGGTGACAAAGGCGAACCGGTTGCGGTACGCCAAGCGATGATAGTTGAGGTACCAGTTGGGAATACTGTAGTGCTGCCACAGCAGCACCCGGTCGAGGGCGCGGCCGGCGGCCAATTGTTCTTCGCGGGTCTGCGCGGCCAGCAGTTGGTCGAGCAGGTGGTCGACCACCGGGTTGGCGATGCCGGCGTAGTTTTTGCTGCCCTTGATGGCCGCCTGGCTGGAGTGGAAGTACTGCCACTGCTCAAGGCCGGGGCTCAAGGTCTGGTTGAGGGTGATCAGGACCATGTCGTAGTCGAACTGATCCAGGCGCTGCTTGTATTGCGCCCGGTCAACGGTGCGCAGGCGGGCGTCGATGCCGATGCTTTTGAGGTTCTCGACGTAGGGCTGCAGGATGCGTTCAAGGTTCGGGTTGACCAGCAGGATCTCGAAGCGCAGCGGTTGGCCCTTGGTGTCGAGCAGGCGCTGGTCGGAGAGTTTCCAGCCGGCTTCGCCGAGCAACCCCAGGGCGCGGCGCATGGTTTCGCGCGGAATGCCCCGCCCGTCGGTCTGCGGCAGGCTGAAGGCTTGGGTGAACAGGTTGGGCGGCAACTGGTCGCGGTAGGGCGAGAGCATCAGCCATTCATGCCCCACCGGCACACCCGTCGCAGAAAACTCGCTGTTGGGGTAATAACTCAGCGTGCGTTTATAGGCGTTGCTGAACAGGGTGCGGTTGGTCCACTCAAAATCGAACATCAGCCCCAGCGCCTCACGCACTTTGGTCTGGCTGAAGATCGGCCGCCGCGTGTTCATGAACAGGCCCTGGCTCTGGGTCGGGATCTGGTGGGCGATCTGCGCCTTGATCACGTCGCCGCGGTTGACCGCCGGAAAGTTGTAGCCGGTGGCCCAGTTCTTGGCCTGGTGTTCGATATAGATATCGAATTCACCCGCCTTGAAGGCTTCGAAGGCCACGTCGCTGTCGCGGTAGAACTCCACTTCGACCTTGTCGTAGTTGTAGAAGCCCTGGTTGACCGGCAGGTCTTTGCCCCAGTAATCCTTGACCCGCTCGAACACCAGTTGGCGGCCTGGGGTGACTTTGGTGATGCGATACGGCCCGCTGCCCAAGGGCGGCTCGAAGGTGGTGGCCTTGAAATCGCGGGTCTTCCAGTAATGCTGGGGCAGTACCGGCAGTTCACCCAGACGCAGGATCAGCAGTGGGTTGCCGGCACGCTTGAACACAAAACGGATGCGATGGCGGTTCAGGATGTCGACCCGTGCGACTTCCTGCAGGTTGGTGCGGTACTGCGGGTGGCCTTCGGTAAGCAGGGTGCGATAGGAAAACGCCACGTCATAAGCGGTGATCGGCTTGCCATCATGGAAACGCGCTTCGGGGCGCAGGTTGAACACCACCCAACTGCGGTCCTCGCTGTACTCCACCGATTGGGCAATCAGCCCGTAGCTGGAGGTGGGCTCGTCACCGGACGGCGCGTACTGGCCGGTGCCGACCATCAGCGGCTCGTTCAGCTCGTTCACGCCGTATTGCAGGAAGTTGGGCGTGGAAACCGGGCTGGTGCCCTTGAAGGTGTAGGGGTTGAGGGTATCGAAGGTGCCAAATGCCATGACCCGCAAGGTCCCACCTTTGGGCGCTGCAGGGTTTACCCAATCGAAGTGGGTGAATTTTGCCGGGTACTTGAGTGTGCCGAACTGCGTGTAACCGTGGCTCTCGGTAATCGTCGCGTTCGCAGCAAAGCTCAAGGCCAGACTTATTAGTAGAAGGAGGGGACGCTTCAAGTCAGAGATCCGATCCAGGCGGCTTGGGCTTTATGATCGGTACAGTAACAGCTTGTTCCGGTTGGAAAAAGGCCGTTGAAAAGCCCTGGGTTCAGGGTTGGGAAAGTATCGAATTGGGTGAAGATCAAATGTGGGAGCTGGCTTGCCTGCGATGGCATCAACTCGGTGTGCCTGACACACCGAGGTGTCTGCATCGCAGGCAAGCCAGCTCCCACATAAGCCAGTCCCCGCGGGACTTTATCTAGGTCCCGAAACCACCAGCATCTGCCCCGGCTTCAACGCCTGGCCAGTACGCGGGTTCCAACGCTTGAGATGTTGCATCTCAACATTGAAGCGCTTGGCGACGATATACAGCGAGTCGCCTTTCTTGACCTTGTACTGCACCGGCTTCTTGCTGCTGGCCACCAGTTTGCGGGTGTCCTGCATCACCAGGGTCTGGCCGACCTTGAGGGCCTGGCCGTTGAGCTTGTTCCAGCGCTGCAGGTCATGCACATCGACCTTGTTCGCCTTGGCGATCAGCGTGAGGTTGTCGCCACTGCGTACCTTGTAGTTGCGTGTACGCCCGGCCACCCGTGTGCTCTCAACTTCGTCGAACACCTGCTTTTTAGGACGCATCGCCAGCAATTCTTCCGGCTTCATCGTCGAAAGGGTGCTGGTGAGCAACTGCGCCTTGGAGCTGGGCACGAGCAAATGCTGCGGGCCGTCCAGGGTGGTGCGTTGTTTCAGGGCCGGGTTGAGCTGGAACAGTTCGTCTTCGTCGATCTCGGCCAGCGCGGCAACCCGGGACAGGTCCATGCTTTGCTTGACTTCAACCACTTCGAAGTACGGCGTGTTGGCAATCGGGCTCAGGTTGACGCCGTAGGCCTCGGGGGCCAGCACCACTTGGGACAGCGCCAGGAACTTGGGCACGTAGTCCTTGGTTTCCTGGGGCAGGGGCAGGTTCCAGTAGTCGGTAGGCAGGCCGAGCTTTTCGTTGCGCTCGATCGCCCGGCTGACCGTGCCTTCGCCGGCGTTGTAGGCCGCCAGGGCCAACAGCCAGTCGCCGTTGAACATGTCATGCAGACGCGTCAGATAGTCCAGGGCGGCGGTGGTGGAGGCGGTGATATCGCGGCGGCCGTCGTAGGCGCGGGTCTGGCGCAGGTTGAAGTAGCGCCCGGTGGAGGGGATGAACTGCCACAAGCCGACCGCATCGCTGCGCGAATAGGCCATCGGGTTGTAGGCACTTTCGATCACTGGCAGCAGCGCCAGCTCCAGGGGCATGTTGCGTTCTTCAAGGCGTTCGACGATGTAATGAATGTAGAGACTGCCGCGTTCTCCGGCGTTCTCTAAAAAGGACGGGTTACTGGCGAACCACAAGCGTTGTTGCTCGATGCGCGGGTTCACACCCAGGCCGTCCTGCAATTGAAAGCCCCGGCGCATGCGTTCCCAGACATCCTGGGGCACTTCGGGGCTAGGCTTCTCTGAGAGCCAAATAGGTTTTTGCTTGATCTTGGCAGCAAGATTCGGTTTGGGTTGCACGGTGGATTGTGCAGCGAAATTTGTCGATTGGCAGCCCGCCAGAGTCGCGGAAACGGCCACCGCCACGGCTTGAGCCAGGCGGGTCAATGCGTCTGAAGAAATGGATTTACGAATAGATGACGACATTGGCTGGAAGTAAGTTCCGGGCAAAAATGTCGGGCGATTCTAGAAAGCGCTTTGGTTCCGGTCAACCATTCAGAAATTCCGTATCAGATTGCATCCGCTTAGAACTTATCTTTCCAAGCCCTCAAGCTAGCAAACACCTCGGCCCCAGTGCGGTTGTCGCGACCATTCCGTTCGTCCGCTTTTTGTTTAACGGATGTTTCGGCGGTACGCAAAAAAGGGTTAGTACGTTTTTCCAGGGCCAGGTTGGACGGCAGTGTCATCTCGCCACGGGCGCGCAATTGCTTGACGCTTTCGACGCGTTCGGCAATATCGGCATTGTCCGGTTCCACGGCTTGGGCAAACTTGAGGTTACTTTGCGTGTACTCGTGGGTGCAGTACACCAGTGTGTCGGCGGGCAGTGCGGCCAGGCGCTCCAGTGAGGTGTGCATCTGTTCCGGGGTGCCTTCGAACAGGCGCCCGCAACCGGCGGCAAACAGGGTGTCGCCACAAAACAGCACGCCCTGATGGTAATAGGCGATATGGCCGAGGGTATGGCCGGGCACACTATAAACGTCGAAGTCCCAGCCGAGTGCGCTGATGCGCTCATTATCGTGCAGGGCCACGTCGCGCGCCGGGATCTTCTCGTTCGCCGGGCCGTAAACCTTGGCGTCAGTGACCTGTTTGAGCTGTTCGACGCCGCCGACATGATCATGGTGGTGGTGGGTGATCAGGATGTCGCTGAGCCTGTACCCCGGGTTTTGCTTGAGCCAGGCCAGCACCGGCGCGGCATCGCCGGGGTCGACCACGGCGCAGCGTTGGGTATCAGGGTCTTGTAACAACCAGATGTAGTTATCGGTGAAGGCGGGCAGGGCACTGATCTGTATCATTCTTCGATTCGCCAAGCTGAACACATTGGTGCATCTTAGAACGTCTAGGCGAATTGGAGAATGCAATGACTGATAAAGCGTTCGCCCAGGCCGATCCTGAATGGCTGGCCCTGATCAGCGCAGCCCGTGATTGGCTGTCCGGGCCGATCGGGCAATTTTTGCTGGATGAAGAGCGGCGCATGCTCGAAGACGAGCTGGGCCGGTTCTTTGGTGGCTACCTGGTGCACTACGGCCCGTCGGCCCAGACCCCGCCCGCTGCGCCGCAGGTGCAACGCAATGTGCGCCTAGGCGCGCCGTTGCCTGGCGTCGAAATTGTGTGCGAGGAACAGGCCTGGCCGCTGAGCGAACATGCCGCCGACGTGGTGGTGCTGCAGCATGGCCTGGATTTCTGCCTGTCGCCCCACGGTTTGCTGCGCGAGGCTGCCAGCAGCGTGCGCCCAGGTGGCCATTTGCTGATCATCGGCATCAACCCCTGGAGCAGTTGGGGCCTGCGCCATGTGTTCGCCCATGACGGCCTGCGCCAGGCGCGCTGCATCGCGCCGTCGCGGGTGGGCGACTGGTTGAACCTGCTGGGCTTCGCGCTGGAGAAACGCCGCTTCGGGTGCTATCGTCCGCCGCTTGCGTCTGCCAAGTGGCAAGCTCGTCTGGCCGGCTGGGAACGCCGGGCGGGTGCCTGGCAACTGTCGGGCGGCGGCTTCTATTTATTGGTGGCGCGCAAGATCGTGGTCGGGCTGCGGCCGGTGCGCCAGGTCGCGCGTCAGCCCATTGGCAAGCTGGTGCCGATGCCGATGGCCAAGGTCAACCGCAAGCAAAGCGAACCGTAAAACCCTTTTTCTGATTGAAGACCGAGCAACTGATGACCGATACCGTAGAACTCTTCACCGATGGCGCCTGCAAGGGCAACCCTGGCCCCGGCGGCTGGGGCGCGTTGCTGGTGTGCAAAGGCGTGGAGAAGGAACTGTGGGGCGGCGAAGCCAACACCACCAACAACCGCATGGAGCTGATGGGCGCCATTCGCGGCCTGGAAGAACTCAAGCGTCGCTGTGACGTGCTGTTGGTGACCGACTCGCAATACGTGATGAAGGGCATCAACGAGTGGATGGTCAACTGGAAGAAGCGCGGCTGGAAAACCGCGGCCAAGGAGCCGGTAAAGAATGCCGACCTGTGGCAACTGCTCGATGAGCAATGCAATCGCCATAACATCACCTGGAAATGGGTACGCGGGCATATCGGCCACCCTGGCAACGAGCGCGCCGACCAGTTGGCCAATCGTGGCGTGGATGAAGTGCGGGGCTACAAACAGAGCTGAGCCGGCTGACGTGTTAACATCGCGCCCCTTGATTCACACCACACTGCACACCACCGTTGAGAGCTGAACCCTGATGGCCATCCGATCTGTTGTACTCGATACCGAAACCACCGGCATGCCGGTGACCGATGGTCACCGGATCATTGAAATCGGCTGTGTCGAATTGATGGGTCGCCGTCTCACCGGGCGTCACTTTCACGTCTACCTGCAACCGGATCGTGACAGTGACGAGGGCGCGATTGGCGTCCACGGTATCACTGATGAATTCCTCAAGGGCAAGCCGCGCTTCGCTGAAGTGGCGGACGAGTTTTTTGAGTTCATCAACGGCGCTCAACTGATCATCCATAACGCGGCGTTCGACGTCGGCTTCATCAATAACGAGTTTGCCCTGATGGGGCAGACCGAGCGTGCGGATATCTCCCGTCACTGTTCGATCCTCGATACCTTGATGATGGCCCGTGAGCGTCACCCCGGCCAGCGCAACAGCCTGGATGCCTTGTGCAAACGTTATGGCGTCGACAACTCCGGCCGTGAACTGCACGGCGCCTTGCTCGACTCCGAGATTCTTGCCGACGTTTACCTGACCATGACCGGCGGGCAGACCAGCCTGTCCTTGGCCGGTAACGCTTCCGATGGCAGCGGCTCGGCGGAAGGTTCGGGCAACCGGCCTTCGGAAATCCGTCGTTTGGCGGCGGATCGCAAGCCGACCGCCATCATCCGTGCCAGCGAGCAGGACCTGGCCGAGCATGCGGCGCGCCTGGAAGCGATCGCCAAGTCGGCGGGTGCGCCGGCGTTGTGGTCGCAACTGACTCAGCAATAATCACCGCTGATCGCAATTAAACAATGTGGGAGCTGGCTTGCCTGCGATGGCATCAACTGGGTGTGCCTGATGTACCGAGGTGTCTGCATCGCAGCGGTGCGACGATTCGACAAGCCAGCTCCCACAGAAAAGCAGCGCTTCAGTGCATGCAAATTTGCAGCCGACCTCATATTCAGAACTGTATGCGGTCAACTGTGGGAGCGGGCTTGCTCGCGAATGCGGTGGGTCAGTTACAGATGAATTGACTGGCACACCGTCTTCGCGAGCAAGCCCGCTCCCACATTTAGACTGTGTTGAGTCAGGTAGATATGCTGTTGCTTTGCACTTGATCTGGCTTTTGATTCAACCACTCAGGTCGGCTTTCAGGCTGCCGTGCTCTGCTTTTGATCTTGCTTTTGATTTGAGGCGCCCCGTCAACCACGCTGGCCGAACGCAGGCTTGAATCCGTGGGTAACCCGGCAGGACGCCGGGTTAGCCGCGCTGGGCCAAGGATGGCCCATCGCGGCGGCCCACGGATTCAAGCCGGAGTGCGGGCACACCGAGCCTAGGCGAGGTGCCGAGTGGTGGGGCACAGACCTTTTGGTTACTTTTGGGGCGTTTGCCAAAAGTGACCCGCTGTAAGAGCGGAACCATAGGCCGCCGTTACCGCAGCAACGGATATGTACACCCACAAACCGCCATCGCAGGCAAGCCAGCTCCCACAGTAGATTTGCGTCGCCAGTTAAATCTTCATTCGCCACATCCACTCCCAGCTTCTACCCTGAGTGCATAGCCCTCAGGACTCCAAGCACTCATGTACAAAGACCTGAAGTTCCCTGTTCTTATCGTGCACCGTGACATCAAGGCCGACACCGTTGCCGGTGATCGGGTTCGAGGCATCGCCCACGAGCTGGAACAAGAGGGCTTCAGCATATTTTCTGCGGTGGATTACGCCGAAGGCCGCTTGGTGGCCTCTACCCATCATGGCTTGGCGTGCATGTTGATCGCCGCCGAGGGCGCTGGCGAAAACACCCACCTGCTGCAAAACATGGTCGAGTTGATTCGCCTGGCGCGGGTGAGGGCGCCCAACCTGCCGATCTTTGCCCTGGGCGAGCAGGTCACCCTGGAAAACGCGCCGGCCGACGCCATGAGCGAGCTCAACCAACTGCGCGGCATTCTGTACCTGTTCGAAGACACCGTGCCATTTCTGGCCCGACAGGTCGCACGCGCCGCACGCGCCTACCTTGATGGTTTGTTGCCGCCGTTCTTCAAAGCGCTGGTGCAGCACACGGCCGACTCCAACTATTCCTGGCACACCCCCGGCCATGGCGGCGGCGTGGCGTATCGCAAAAGCCCGGTGGGCCAGGCGTTTCACCAATTCTTCGGTGAAAACACCCTGCGTTCGGACCTGTCCGTGTCGGTGCCGGAACTGGGGTCGCTGCTCGATCACACCGGGCCATTGGCCGAAGCCGAGGCCCGTGCGGCGCGTAACTTTGGTGCCGATCACACGTTCTTCGTGATCAACGGCACCTCGACTGCCAACAAGATCGTCTGGCACTCCATGGTGGCACGCGACGACTTGGTGTTGGTGGATCGAAACTGCCACAAGTCAGTGCTGCATTCGATCATCATGACCGGCGCCATCCCGTTGTATTTGTGCCCGGAGCGCAACGAGCTGGGGATTATCGGCCCGATCCCGTTAAGCGAATTCAGCCCCGAATCGATCCGCGCCAAAATCGACGCCAGCCCCTTGACCCGTGGCCGGCCGGCGAAAGTGAAGCTGGCGGTGGTCACCAACTCCACCTACGACGGCCTGTGCTACAACGCCGAGCTGATCAAGCAGCAATTAGGCAACAGTGTCGAGGTGTTGCACTTCGACGAGGCCTGGTACGCCTACGCGGCCTTCCACGAATTCTTCGCCGGGCGTTATGGCATGGGCACTTCGCGCACCCCGGACAGCCCGCTGGTGTTCACCACCCACTCGACCCACAAATTGCTCGCGGCCTTCAGCCAGGCTTCGATGATTCATGTGCAGGATGGCGGCGCGCGCCAGCTGGACCGCGACCGCTTCAACGAAGCCTTCATGATGCACATCTCCACGTCCCCGCAATACAGCATCATCGCCTCGCTGGACGTGGCCTCGGCGATGATGGAAGGCCCGGCCGGGCGCTCGCTGCTGCAGGAGATGTTCGACGAAGCCCTGAGCTTTCGCCGTGCCTTGGCCAACTTGCGCCAGCATATTGCAGTCGAAGACTGGTGGTTCTCGATCTGGCAGCCGCCGTCGGTGGCCGGCATCGACCGCGTCGCCACGGCGGATTGGCTGTTGCACCCGCAGGACGACTGGCACGGCTTTGGCGATGTGGCCGAAGACTACGTGTTGCTGGACCCGATCAAAGTCACCCTGGTAATGCCCGGCCTTAACGCCGGCGGCGCCTTGAGCGACTGCGGGATTCCCGCCGCAGTGGTCAGCAAGTTCCTCTGGGAGCGCGGGCTGGTGGTGGAAAAGACCGGTTTGTATTCCTTCCTCGTGTTGTTTTCCATGGGCATCACCAAGGGCAAATGGAGCACCTTGCTCACCGAATTGCTGGAGTTCAAGCGCAACTACGACGCCAATGCCAGCCTGGCCAGCTGTTTGCCCTCGGTGTTCAAAGAGGGCCCGGCGCGCTATCAAGGCCTGGGTTTGCGTGACCTGTGCGACCAGTTGCATAGTTGTTACCGCAGCAACGCCACGGCCAAACACCTCAAGCGGAGGTACACGGTGCTGCCGGACATTGCGATGAAACCGGCCGATGCCTACGACCATCTGGTCAGGGGGGAAGTCGAAGCCGTTTCCATTGATGCCTTGCCAGGACGCATCGCAGCCGTGATGCTGGTGCCTTATCCACCGGGCATTCCGTTGATCATGCCGGGCGAGCGCTTTACCGAATCAACCCGTTCAATCATCGACTACCTGGCATTTGCCCGCACGTTCGATAATAGTTTCCCCGGTTTTGTCGCTGATGTGCATGGGTTGCAGCACGAAGATGACGGCAGTGGTCGTTGTTACACCGTCGATTGCATCAAGGGTTAAGGATGTTTATGCAAGCTGTAATGAACCCGAAGTATCCCGGGCTCAGCGTTCGAGTCGCCGATGAGGGCTTTGACGCCTATGTGTGGGGCAATGACTTCAGCTTTGAGGTCGGCGCCTACGGCGTGCCGGAGATGGGCAAGCGTGTCGACCAATGGGCGGTGGAGCGCATCCTGCCGTACCGCAAGTGTTATGGCATCGACCCGGAAGAATTCGCCAGTTTTCGCGATGTCCCCGACAGCGCGATTTTTATGGCGTATTTGGATGATCGCGCGGTGGGGCACATTGTGGTCAGCACCAACTGGAACGGTTTTGCCCATGTCGACGAACTGGCGGTGGCCTTGCCGGCGCGGCGCCATGGCGTGGCCAAGGCGTTGCTGGATGTCGCGCAGTTCTGGGCGCGCAAGAAAAACCTGCCGGGCATGATGCTTGAAACCCAGAACAACAACCTCGGTGCCTGCCGCCTGTATGAGCGGTGCGGGTATGTGATAGGCGGGATCGACCAATTGCGCTATCGCGGGATTGATCCGCAAACCCGTGAAGTGGCGATTTTCTGGTATCGGTTGTTCACCTTTGAATCGAACTCGGCCTGATCGCGGCTGACTGCCCAGCTTCAGGCCGAGTTGAGGTGTTGCCGCCTAGGTCATGAATCAATCCAGGAGTGTTCGGCGCCGATGTCGATCTGCAGTTGGGTACGGAACTGGCTGTAGTGCTTTTTGGCCTCATCCACGCTCTGTTTCAGCCCTTCCGGCGCCGTCAGGCCTTGATTGGCATAGTACTGGCGCGTATCACTTTCCAGGTTGAACGCCTCGCCCTGCGGAAACCTGCTGTCGGCCTGTTGCATTTTTTTGTTGTTCAGGCCATCGAACCCCGCATAGTAAATGTCCGGTCGCTTGGCTTTCAGTACATCGTCAAACAACGTTGGGCCGACGGTTTCAAAGACCTTGCCTTCGTACTCCAGGAAGTCTGAGGTGTAGGCAAATCCGCCGGTGGTATTTCTGGAAAGGGTTGGCCGATTGGTCTCGAAGTACGCTTTGTTTTTAGTGAAGCGCCGGTTCATCTCGGCGATCATCTCAGTCACCACTGGGTTATCCGGTTGCGTGGCGAAGTTACTGGTATTGAAGAAGGGTTTGAAATCGGTCACGCGGTGGGCGACCGGGGCGGCTGACTAACATATCCGAGTCGCCGGCGTTCAAGCCAGCCGAACCCAAAGTGCCTCTTATCGTGTCATCGGTGTCCAGGTAAATACCTCCATATTTATTCATCAACGGGTAGCGCGTGACATCCGAAGTGGCGGCGAGGTTTTTGCCTTGTCCCTGGCGGAAATAGGTGTACAGCTCGGAGTTTTTCAGCGGCTCGAAAAAGGCGTCTTCATGCAGGTTCATGACCGTGATGCCGGAGGCGTTGTTTTCCAGTTTGAGCTTGATGGCCTGGAATGTCTGCGCATCGTCGGCGTCCACATGCACGATGGATTTGAACCCCGGCATTTTCTCGGCATTGTTCGCGATATTCTTCGCCAGCTTGTCCGGTATCTCGCCGCCGGCCCAGAAATAATGAATGTCCTTGGGGATCGGCCGGATATTCTTCGGCATCTGCAATATGGCCGGCGGCGTGATTTCGATAAACCTGAAGTTGTGCTCGGCAATGTGCTTCTTGGCATTTATATATTCTTGCAGTGGGCCTCGTTGCCACTTGTTCTTCGCGGTTCTCCAGAAGTATTCGGTGGCGGTGCCGTTACCCGTGCCTGAGCCGGCCCTCCAGGCGCCCACTTGGGTGTCAAAGGTGGTGACATAGTTCATCCCCTGGTAGTTGATGGTGTAGGGGTAGGGGCTGTCGGTGTGTATTTTTATATCGTCCACCGGTACGACGTAGGTGGTGTCGTTGAGTTTCCACGGCGATGGAGGGCTGCCGCCGAATAAACGAGTGGCGGTGGCGGAAGGTTCCCAACCGGCGTTGCCCAGGTCTTTGACGGGAATGGTGTTGCGGGCGGCACTGGGGTGTTGGATGACTCGCTGGCCGTCTTTGATTTTCGACGCGTAGAACGCGTTGTCGATTTTTATATATTCTTTGTTGTTCGGGCCTACATAGATATTGTTCTGCAGCCCCGTCACCCGCAACTGCTCGGGGGCGACGTTGACCTTGTAATCAAGCAGCGACGGGGGTGTCAAGAGCTTTGACTTCGCCTCCGAGCGTCGCCACCGTGGGCTGAAAATGGTCCAGCGGAGCGCCATAAGGCTGTTGTTTGATCACGTCGTAGGCATGCCAATGACCGTTACGGAATACGGCGCCCGCTTCCACGCGTTGATCAGCAACCTTGTAGGTGCCGATGGCAGCCAGGCCATGTTGCGTACCGGCTGCTTTGAGCGCGTCGTAACTGCCATTGGCGCCCTTGAGGACGCTGACGGCCTTGCGTGCCTTGGACAGCGTCCAGCGGCTGATACCCTTGAGCAAGTCGCCCGCGCCATCGAGCGGGTTGAGTGCCTGGATCGCGACGGTCCCGAGGAATCGGGCCGCCCTCGCCACGCCCTTGACACCGGACACGCCTTTGGCAAATACCCTGCCTGCCTGTGCGACCTTGCCGGCGCCCAGGGTCACTAGGCCAACCACGTCCGTGGCAAGATCAAACAGACCGTCGCCGATCTTGCCCTGCATGAAATTGACGATCGCCGACCTCAAGGGAATCATGTTGAGGAAAAGCTCGCGGAGCCTCTTGTTATCCGCCGCGTCCTTGTCGTAAGAGGTCATCCCTCTGGCATAGTTGCGCAGGTCCTCGCTTTGCAGATCAAGGGCATTGACGACCAACTTGGCGATGTAGGCGCTACGTTCGCTATCAAAAACACGCGGTGTGTCCGAGGTCGTGGGTTTTTTTTCAGGGGCCTGTGTGGCGTGCTCGTCCGCGAAGGGGTTGAACTCTTCGAGTTTGGAGAGCAGGTTGGCGTCTCTGCGTTCGAGCTCTTTGTAGGGCGGCGTGTACTTTTTGAGCAGATCATTGTGTTTTGAAACAGTGCCGGCGAGCGTATCGATGCGATAAAGGTTGACCTGCTTGTCACGCGTGATCTTTACATCCAGCGTATGGTCTTTTCGGTAGAGGGTCTTATTCCAGAAATCGTTTTCTATCTTGTATTGGTTGGTACGGAAAAATTCGAGTTGGCCATATTCAAAGTTCTTTCGGTCCTCCGGCGGCAAGGTTGAGATGAGGTACTGGGTCAAGCCTGCGTGACCTTTTTCCTGCGCCTCTATTGCCTGCTTGTAATTCTCGGCAAAGGGCTCTGCAACCGACAGTTTGCCGCCTGCGCTGGCTATGCAAAACGCTTCGATCGGTATCCGTTTGTCATCGGTGAGCCAATGTTCTTTGTCCCCATGATTGACCTTTTCACCCCGCATCACGACGTCCAGCATTGAATGTTTGCCGGGGGAACGGCCGGGCCTTCCTGGGGACAACGTGGCTTTCGTGAGGCACTTGGACCTGAATACGTCGTCTGCGATACCCGGAAATTCACTTTTGAGCAGGGCCATCCCCATCTCTTCGCACATGGGGATGGGCGTTGCGAGCGCGGTGGAGGTCGCTTGCAAGGCGCTCTGTTGGGCCATGAACGTGCTCTGTACGGCCAGCATTTGTGTTTCAGTCGGTACCGGGTCGGCCTTCAACAGCTCATTGGCCACTCCCCAGTTGCGTAATGCTTCGCGCTGGATGGCGTGTGTGAGCGCTGCACCGATGTCGAGGTCTTCGGCGGCGGCGATCACTTGGGCATACGTCATCGTGAGCACGCAGCCAGGGGATTGCGCTTCCAGCTTGGCCGCGGCAATCGCCAGCTGCGCCCAGGGGATACTGCCGTATGTCACGCCGGGCGGGATGTCCTTGACCAGGCAATGCGGTGCGGTGCGCGCCAGCAACACTCGGGCGGCAAGGTCCGCCGAGGGCGCGGTGGCCAGTCCTTGGGTCACCAGGTATTGGCTCAAACCGTCGATTATCGCGGGCGCTGATTTCCCCCAGAATGCCCGTTGGTTCAGGTCAAATTCGGCCACGTTAGTGCGCGTCGGCTCGCTTGTGATGGTTGAGTCCAGGCCCAGGTGAATCGCTGCCAGCAGGTAATCATTGATGCTGCTGGTGGTGGCAATGCCGCCCAATTTTGTTTGTATGGCCCGGCCCAGGGCTTGTGCGTTGGCCGAACCGAGCAATGTCTCCACTGCGTTGCTGGTTTGTTTCAGATCAGCGTTGGACAGGTTGGCCGCTGACAGCAGGTAGCCGAGCACGCCTTTTTTTTTGTCGGCCAATGGCAGTCCGGGCACAGTTGCGTGGGGCGCATTCAACAGGTCGATGATGGTTTGTTTTTGCTGGGCGTTCAGAGGTATCGGCCAGGCCAGTGCACCGCTGAAATTGCCCAGAGGGTGGGAATGGGCCTGTTTTACGGCGACTTGGTACAACGCGAGCAAGTCGTCCAGGGTTTTGGGGGGAGTCAAGCCGCTGCCGCTGAGGAACACTTCAAGTTTGACCAGGCTGGTGGGGGTCAGCTTGTGTTTGCGGTAGTAGCTGGAGTCTTCACACACCGATATTGAGACAGTGTTCAGGTGCGAGGCCAGTGTTGCCTCCAGTTGGCTTTTTTGCTCGCTGGACATATCGCCGTGGGAAGCTTGTTCCAGTGACTCAAGGACCTTGTGCAGGGCCTGGCTCAACGTTTGCCAGTTATGCCGTTCGGCAAAGGCATTGTTCAGGGCTGTCGGGTTGTCGAATTCGTCAGCGTCGCTGTCGTTGGCTGGCTCGGCTGGCTGAGCTGTCAGGGGGCGGGGTGAGTGTTCCGGCGCGAGGCTGGCCGGTGCAAAGAGAGGGGTATAAGCGGGTGCAAGAGGGATCGCAGTCATGAGTTAACCTGTCCGTAGTTTTAAGAGAGCGTCCAGCACAACGCGCTTGGGGCGCTGTGTGCGTCGTTGGGTGGGACAAAACTCGGACAGAGTTCCCGCCTGACTGTCAGGGATTGTTTCGACGACAAGGCGGGTAAAGAGGGCGCGCAGATGAGGGTCAGGAGGCCCGTGGAGGCGGCGTTTGGCCAGCCAGCAAGGCCTCGGCCTTCTGTGCGACGATTTCCATCAGTGCGTTCAACGCTGGTGTGGGTTCAGCGTCCTTGAGCGTCAACGCATAAAGGACTACGGGAACAGGTGGCGATAACGGACACGCATCCAGCCCGGCGTCCCGCGCGCCAAACGCGGTGAACGGGTCGACAATGGCCAGCCCTTCGCCAGCTTCCACCATGCTGCGCATCATCTGGTAGGTCTGCACCCGCGTTTGCACCACCGGCAGCGGGCGCAGGGCTTGCAGTTTAGCGTCCAACAGACGGCTTAGCGGGTCGTGGCCTTCCAACCCGATCATCGACTGCCCGGCCAGGTCCTGCAGCGCAATGTACTTTTGCTTGGGTTTGAGCCAACCCTGGGGCGCGAGCAGTTGCAACTTGCCCTGGGCCAGTACGGTGCTTTGGATTTGCGGGTGTTGCGGATCATGCAGGCTCAGGCCCACATCGGCTTCATGCAACAGCAGGCTCCTGACAATCTCCCGCGTCGGCTGGCTCGACAGGTTGCACGGCGTGTCCTGAAAGCGCCGGCGCAGCAGCGCCAGGCTTTGCGGCAAGAGTTGATTGGCCAGGGGCGGCGTGCACAGCGTGCGCAAGGTCGGGGCGTGATGGTGTTTGAGGCGGCTGGCCAGGCGCTGCACCGGCTCCAGCGCCTCATAGAGGTGGGCGATTTCAGCCTGCAACTCAAGGGTTTCGCGCGTGGCTTGCAAACGCCCGCGCACGCTGGCAAACAGCATGAAGCCCAGTTGCTGCTCGGCCTCCTTGAGGGTTGCGTCCACATCGCCCACGGAGAGTTGCAACCACTCGGCGGCCAAGCCTGGGGTTCCGGTCTGCAAAATGGCCTGAATCACTTCGATATGACGTAAACGCATCGCCGGAGTCTATGTTCAGTGTGGTGGGGTTTCAATGGCTGGGTAAAAAAGAGCACAGGCCTGGGTGAGTGTTGGCTACCGTCAGTGTGTATGTCACTGTCACGGGCAGGTTATACAAAGAATGTATCAATCGAGGGAAAGGGGGAGTCTCATCATGCCGGCAAGTCTTATAACCGCAAAAATACCCTCCCAGCGTGGCTTTACGCGCTGGGCGGTGCTGGTGGTGCTGGTCATCATTGGCTTGTTGGCCCTGGCGCTGGGGCCACGCCTGTTCGGGGACGTGACGCTGGCAGAGATCGCTGCCGCCAAGGCTCAGGTGGCTGAGCTGGGCAAGGCTGTCGAGCAGTTCCATCAGGACACTGGTCGCTACCCTACGGATGAGGAGGGCCTGGAGGTGTTGACCGCGCAATCTGCGCCGTCGGCCAACGGCAAAGGCCCCTATGTCAAGGAAGAGCTATTGACCGACCCCTGGGGCATCGCCTATCAGTACCACTACCCGGCGACCCAGCCCAACACCGCCTTCGATCTGTTTTCATTCGGCAAGGACCGGACCCTCGGCGGCGTCGGCGATAACAAGGATATTACTTACGGCGACCACTGAATCACCTGGCATTCCCCATCGACCCGATTAGAATGACGCAGCTGATCATCAACGACCAATGCCGCTCGCACGGCACTTAAAACAACAACAGGTCTGGTCTCACATGCCTCTACCCTCGACGTTTTTCGGGGTAAGGGCCAAACAACTGCTGGTCTTGGTGACCATTGGTTGCGTGGCTGCTTATCTCCTCAATAATCAAGACGAACGCACCCCGGAAAACCACGCCCTTGAGGCGTTTATCCGTTCCCAGGAACAGGTGAGCGAGCAGGTGGGGGCGGTGCTGGAGATTGCGCTGGTCAGGCAGGTGGTGGCGCATCCCGCTTACGGCACGCCGGGCTACAAGCGTTCGCTGTATGCCGTTGAAGGCGAGCGGGGACGGTTGCTGGTAACGCTCAAGCAACTGGACGGCGAGCAGGACGTGGAGGTGACGCAGATGCGCCGCCCGTGATCCCCCCGGCCCAGTCAACGCCAGTAATGGCCAGGACTGAGCAGGTCGATAAGGCGGGATCTTATGAAGCGAGGACGGTTTGCGATTCGCGGGTGATGATGGTCCCCGACTGGATCAATTTGAATTCATCGCCTTCCAATTTTTCTACACGGTCGCCAATGGCCAGCTTGTAGGTGGTGGTAGGCGGCGAGCCAGCCTGGCCGTCCTGCGCCGGGTTGGATTCCTGGAACTCATGCACGGAATACACGCGTCCTTCCGCGTCTCTGGCATGGAACTGTCCGACAAGTACTGCAGCCATCTGTTTAGAACCTCTGGAGATAAACACTCGATTTGCGGTTCTGTAGACCGTCATGGAGCGGGGTAGTTTACCTATGGAAAAAAAATACTATTCTTTGATGTTTTCCGACGTTTCCTACGCTGGTGGGTGCGTGGCAAACGGCGTTGAGATTATCAAAACTCACTGGTGAAGCTGTCGTGAAGTCTCTATAACTACAAGCTCCTTTAGTCAGACGTCGGGAAAACCTCATGAGCAAGGTCTACACGATTGCCGTCCTGGTTGGCAGCCTTAGAAAAGACTCGATCAACCGTAAGGTCGCGTTGGCACTGGCCGAACTGGCCCCCGCCAATCTCAAGTTGAGCATTGTGGAAATTGGCGATTTGCCGCTCTACAACGAGGACATCGACGGTGCATCACCGCCGGCAGCCTACAGTACTTTCCGTCAGCAAGTACGTTCATCCGACGCGGTGTTGTTTGTAACCCCGGAATACAACCGTTCCGTGCCCGCCCCGTTGAAGAATGCCATTGACGTTGGGTCGCGTCCTTATGGGCAAAGTGCCTATGGGGGTAAGCCTGGGGCGATCATCAGTGTGTCGCCGGGGGCCATTGGTGGGTTTGGTGCCAACCACCATCTGCGCCAGTCGCTGGTGTTTCTGGATGTGCCTTGCATGCAGCAGCCCGAGGCGTACCTGGGCGGGGCGGGGAGTGTGTTTGATGAGGCGGGTCAGGTGTCGGAGAAGACCCGGCCGTTTTTGCAGGCGTTTATTGATGGGTATGGTAAGTGGGTTGAGAAACAGTTGGGCTGATGGGGGTAGGGCGTGGTGGTTGGGGGCATATCCGTTGCTGCGGTAACGGCGGCCTATGGTTCCGCTCTTACAGCGGGTCACTTTTGGCAAACGCCCCAAAAGTAACCAAAAGGTCTGTGCCCCACCACTTGGCACCTCGCTAATGCTCGGTGTGCCCTCACTCCGGCTTGAATCCGTGGGCCGCCGCGATGGGCCATCCTTGGCCCAGCGCGGCTAACCCGGCGTCCTGCCGGGTTACCCACGGATTCAAGCCTGCGTTCGGCCATCGTGGTTGACGGGGCGCCTCAGATCAAAATCAAGATCAAAAGCAGAGCACGGCGGCCTGAAAGCCGACCTGAGTGGTTGAAGCAAAAGCCAGATCAAGTGCAAAGCAAAAGCCTCTCTACCTGATGCAACGCGGTCTAAATGTGGGAGCGGGCTCATGCAGTTTCGAATATGAGGTCGGCTGCGGATTTGCATCCACTGAAGAACTGCTTTTCTGTGGGAGCTGGCTTGCCTGCGATGCAGACACCTCGGTGTGTCAGGTGCACCGAGTTGATGCTATCGCAGGCAAGCCAGCTCCCACCTTTGACCGAGTATGGCTCTGCTGTTGCTGTTGCTGTTGCTGTTGCTGTTGCTGTTGCTGTTGCTGTTGCTCTTACATCCTTTTCGATGACGAAGTCAGCGGTCTTTTGATCTGCGCTTTTGATCTTGATCTTGATCTTGATCTTGATCTGAAATCGCCCCGTCAAACACGATGGCCGGAATCCGACAGTGATTTGGGGGGTAAACCGGCAGGGATGCCGGTTTAGCCGCCCCGCGCCATGGATGGCGCGTGGCGGCGGCCCCCCAAATCAGTGTCGGATTGCGGGCATGCCGAGCCACAGCGAGGCACCGAGTGTTGGGGCGAGGACCTTTTGGTTACTTTTGCGTCCTTGCAAAAGTGACCCGCTGTAAGAGCGGAACCATAAGCCGCCGTTACCTAAATAACGGATATACACTCAGCAGATCCTAACCCCCAATCGATCAGCAAGCTTAAGCGCCACCCCCGCGCATACACATTCACCGCAATCTTGTTGTGCAGCAAGCCCCGCACCCCATGCTCCGGGCTGAACTCAAACAGCACGTCCTTCTGCGACACCACGTCGATAAAGTGCTTGAGCTT
This sequence comes from Pseudomonas sp. W3I7, assembly GCF_030816095.1. Lineage (NCBI taxonomy): Bacteria > Pseudomonadati > Pseudomonadota > Gammaproteobacteria > Pseudomonadales > Pseudomonadaceae > Pseudomonas > Pseudomonas sp. W3I7. The sequence goes on along the minus strand of NZ_JAUSXP010000001.1, from coordinate 3,535,444 downwards.
GTAGGGAGTCGCGAAATTCCACAACGACACCGAGAACACCAGCACATCCGCCCGATGCAGGTGAGCCGCCAGGGCTTTGAGTGTCTCCCAGGCGGCGCTTTGTTCTGCGCTTAATGGCGTACCCGCAATACCCGCGTATTTGGCGTCCATCACCGGCCCGGCAAACTCCGGCAAGTCCAGCGCCCATAAATCCAGGGCCACTACTTGGGTGTCCGGGGCGTTCTGCTGGTAGCGGGCGATAAACTGGCGAGCGATTTCCAGCGACGCGGAGCGCTGTTTGCGCGGCGAACATTCGATGTGCAGGAGCGTGGTCATGGTGGGGCCTCAGCCAGGTTTGGCGCTGTGGCGTGAGCCATTAGTCTGGGCCTGGCCCGGGCAGCCGCTGGTGGCCTTGCCGAACCCGTTGCCACCGGCCTTGTTCCCTGCGCCATGCCCGTACCGCGAGGCGGCGCTGACCCGTCTGGCCCAGGCCGGCATCGCCCAGCGCAGCGCGCCGGAAGCGGACCCGCGCCTGGTTGAGATAATCACCCAGGTGGTGGTCCGCTACGGCGCTGTTCGTCGCCACTGAGGCTCAGCGCAACCAGTTGGTGCGCGCCAGTTCGATCACTTCATCGCCACGCCCGCTCATCACCGCCTTGAGCATGTACAGGCTGAACCCCTTGGCCTGTTCCAGCTTGATGGTCGGCGGCATCACCAGTTCCTGGGTAGCGGTGACCACGTCCACCAGCACCGGGCCGTCATGGGCCAGGGCGCGGCGCAAGGCCGGTTCCAGGTCTTCGGACTGCTCCACGCGAATGCCGAGGATGCCCATGGCGTTGGACATGGCGGCAAAGTCCGGGTTTTTCAGCTCGGTACCGGTGTCCAGGTAACCGGCGGCCTTCATCTCCATGGCGACAAACCCGAGTGACGAGTTATCAAACACGATGACCTTCACCGGCAATTTCAACTGCGCCAGCGAGATGAAGTCGCCCATCAACATGGCAAAGCCGCCGTCGCCGGACATCGAGATTACCTGGCGCCCGGGGAACGCGGCCTGCGCGCCAATGGCCTGGGGCATGGCATTGGCCATCGAGCCGTGGTTGAACGAACCGATCAGGCGACGTTTGCCGTTCATCTTCAAATAGCGTGCAGCCCAGACGGTGGGCGAGCCGACGTCGGCGGTGAAGATCGCATCGTCGTCGGCCAGCTCACTGAGCAAGCGCGCCACGTACTGCGGGTGAATGGGGCGGTCGGCCTTCGATGGCTGCGCCAGGTCATCCAGACCTTGGCGGGCTTTCTCATAGTGCTTGAGCGAGGTGTCGAGGAAGCTGCGGTCGGTCTTGCGGGTCAGGTGTGGCAACAGCGCGTCGATGGTTTCGCTCACATCGGCAGCGATGCCCAGGTCCAGGGTGGCGCGACGGCCCAGCGCCTGCGGGTTGCGGTCGACCTGAATGATCTTGGCATCGGTCGGGTAGAACTGGCGATACGGGAAGTCGGTGCCGAGCATGATCAGGGTGTCGCAGTTGAGCATCGCGTGGTAACCGGAGCTGAAGCCGATCAGGCCGGTCATGCCCACATCAAACGGGTTGTCCCACTCCACATGCTCCTTGCCGCGCAAGGCATGCACCACTGGCGCGCCCAGGGCATCGGCCAGGGCGACCACCTGGTCGTGAGCGCCGGCGCAGCCGCTGCCGCACAACAGGGTGACTTTCTCGCTGCTGTGCAGGATCTCGCTGAGGCGCTGCAGGTCTTGTTCCGCCGGCAAGGTGCGCGGCGCGTGCAGGGCCGGCCAGGGCTTGAGTTTGTCTTCCACTTCCAGCAGCGAGATATCGCCTGGGATCACCACCACCGCCACGCCACGGTTGAGGATCGCCGAGCGCATGGCGCGGTGCAGCACCTGGGGCATCTGCGCCGGGTTGGTGACCAGCTCGATAAAGTGGCTGCACTCTTTGAACAGTTCCTGCGGATGGGTTTCCTGAAAGTAGTTCAGGCCGATCTCGGAGGAGGGGATTTGCGCGGCGATGGCCAATACCGGCACATGGTTGCGATGGCAGTCGAACAGGCCATTGATCAAATGCAGGTTGCCCGGCCCGCAGCTGCCGGCACACACCGTCAACTCGCCGGTGGCAGCGGCCTCGGCGCCGGCGGCGAAGGCGGCCACTTCTTCGTGGCGCACGTGCATCCACTCGATGCTGTCCATGGTGCGCAGGGCGTCGGTCAGGCCATTGAGGCTGTCGCCGGTCAGGCCCCAGATGCGCTTGATGCCCGCCTGTTCAAGGGTGGTCGCCAACTGCTGGGCCAGGTTGATTTTCGCCATGAAGAACTCCAATCGTCAGTGAGGTTAAAGGCTGCTGATCAGTAGAGGACAGTTTGAACACGACGGATGTTCACCCTTAAATGTGAAGATTGCGTCATGGGGCCGACTAAACGCCGCCCATAAAAAAACCCTGGCAAGCCAGGGTTTTTCACAGCAGCAGGCTTAGCGGCGCCGGAACAGCGGCAACGGTTCATCCGTGGCGGCCTGGTAGGTCACCGAGAAATCCTTGAGGCTTTCCAGCGCTTCATACGGGTCTTTGTCGGCGCGCAAGGCGAAGGCATCGAACCCACAACGGCGCAGGTAGAACAGCTGGTCGCGCAGCACATCGCCAATCGCGCGCAATTCGCCCTTGTAACCATAACGGTCACGCAGCAGGCGCGCGTTGGAGTAGTTGCGGCCATCGGTGAAGGCCGGGAAGTTCAGGGCGATGACCTGGAAGTGCTGCACGTCGTCGCCGATCTCTTCGGCTTCCTCGTCGGCGTCCAGCCACACACCCAGGCCGCCGTCGCGGGCCTTGAGGGCGTGCCCGTGTTCGCGCCACAGGGCCAGCGGCACAATCAGGTCGTCGCAGTTGGAAATGCCGTCGAAGCTCGCGTCCTTGGGCAACAGGTGCCAGGTTTCGTCGAGGACTTCGTTGTTCTTAATGATTCGCTGCATAGACGCGCTCCTTGAACAGGTCGATGCCAATGCGCTGATAGGTGTCGATGAAACGCTCATCTTCGGTGCGCTGTTCGATGTACACGTCGATCAGCTTGCCGATCACCTCGGGCATGGCTTCCTGGGCGAAGGACGGGCCAAGGATCTTGCCCAGGCTCGCATCGCGGCTGGCGCTGCCACCCAGGGACACTTGGTAGAATTCTTCGCCTTTCTTGTCCACGCCCAGGATGCCGATGTGGCCGACGTGGTGGTGACCACAGGCGTTCATGCAACCGGAGATGTTCAGGTCCAGCTCGCCGATGTCGAACAGGTAGTCCAGGTCGTCGAAACGGCGCTGGATGGATTCGGCAATCGGGATCGACTTGGCGTTGGCCAGGGAGCAGAAGTCGCCGCCCGGGCAGCAGATGATGTCGGTCAACAGGCCAATGTTCGGCGTGGCAAAACCGCCTTCGCGCAGCTCGCCCCACAGGGTGAACAGTTGGCTCTGCTCGACGTCCGCAAGAATGATGTTCTGCTCGTGGGAGGTGCGCAGTTGACCGAAGCTGTAGCGCTCGGCCAGGTCGGCGACGGCGTCCAGCTGTTTGTCGGTGATATCGCCCGGTGCAACACCGGTAGGCTTGAGCGACAGGGTCACGGCAACGTAGCCCGGCTTTTTGTGCGCCAGGGTGTTGCGCGTGCGCCAGCGGGCAAAGCCAGGGTGCTGCTGGTCGAGGGCAGCCAGTTCGGCGTCCTGATTGCTCAGGGCTTTGTACTCAGGGTCGACGAAGTGCTTGGCCACGCGGTGCACTTCGGCTTCGGTCAGGGTGGTCTGGCCGCCGCGCAGGTGTTCCATCTCGGCGTCGACTTTCTGGGCAAATACCTCAGGGGTCAGCGCCTTGACCAGGATCTTGATCCGGGCCTTGTATTTGTTGTCACGACGGCCATAGCGGTTATAGACCCGCAGGATGGCGTCGAGGTAGCTCAACAGGTCCTGCCACGGCAGGAACTCGTTGATGAAGGCGCCGACCACCGGCGTACGGCCCAATCCACCACCCACCAGCACGCGGAAACCCAGCTCACCGGCAGCGTTGTACACCGGCTCAAGGCCAATATCGTGCACTTCGATGGCCGCGCGGTCCGAGGTCGAGCCATTGATGGCGATCTTGAACTTGCGCGGCAGGTAGGCGAATTCCGGGTGGAAGGTGGTCCACTGGCGCACGATTTCGCACCACGGGCGTGGGTCGATCAACTCATCGGCAGCGACGCCGGCAAACTGGTCGGTGGTCACGTTGCGCAGGCAGTTACCGCTGGTCTGAATGGCGTGCATTTGCACAGTCGCCAGCTCAGCGAGGATGTCCGGCACGTCTTCCAGCGCCGGCCAGTTGAACTGTACATTCTGGCGGGTACTGATGTGGGCGTAGCCTTTGTCGAAGTCGCGGGCAATCTTGGCCATCATGCGCGTCTGGCGCGAGGTCAGCTGGCCATACGGCACGGCCACCCGCAGCATCGGCGCAAAGCGCTGAACATAAAGGCCATTTTGCAGGCGCAGAGGGCGGAACTCTTCTTCGCTCAGTTCACCTGCTAGGTAGCGTCGGGTCTGATCACGGAACTGCTTGACGCGGTCCTCGATGATGCGCTGATCGTATTCGTCGTATACGTACATATAGGTCCTGTTCTCGGCAAATCTGCGCGCACGGCCGCGCACTCCCAACGGAGCCGGCGCACGATACCAGTTTGCGTATATGCGCAAAAGTGATGTTTGGGTATATGTAAATAACCAAACTGACTAATGAGAACCGTTATCGCCATACCCACATTTGTCATACGGGCAATCATGATCTTTACTGTGGTCGAGTCTTAGTGCCGTCACCTATAAAACCGACAAGAGGCGATGCAATGAGCAATTCCACTAAAACCCGTAAACCTGACAGTACCGTGGACGCCTGGGCCATTCTGTTCCTGATCATCCTGGTGGTCGGAACGGCCGTGTTCTGGGTCAGCCACCAGTAACAAAGAGCGTTGATTGAGCGTCGATTGGCTGTCGCATTGCCACTATCCTGGCGATCATTTTTCCAGGCTCGAACAACCCTGTTGAAGGTTCTGACTGCGTGTGTGTGGTTAGCAGGATCGACGTGCGGGGCCATGGCCCAGGCCGCTTCGGTGCTGTTTCTCAACCCAGGCTCGCCACGGAAACCTTCTGGGTCAGCTATGCGCAATTCATGCAGGCCGCCGCCAAGGACCACGGCCTGGATTTGCGCGTGCGTTATTGCGAGCGCAACGCGTGGATCGATTCCCCACAGGCCCAGCAGTTGCAGGCGTCGACATGGCCGGGAGACTTTCGTGCCCTGTCGGCCGTGGGCAAACCGGCCTCCTGCCGCTACCCGTTCAGCCTGCGACTGCTGCTGCGTCAGACCCCGGCCAGGTGCAGTACCAGCTTGACGATGCCGAATAAGGTCAAGGCAAATACCGCCGTGAAGAGCACCCCCAGGATGACAAAGTGGCTGGGCTTGCCGTGGCTGAAATCGCGGGCGCGGTTCTTGCCGCTTTGTACACCAAAGGCCGCCGCCATGACGCTGTGGAGCATCTGCCAGAAGGTCGGCGGCTTATTGTTGGTTGGATCGTTCATAAAACCCTCGTGTGCATGGCTGTCCTCAAGAGCATAGCCAATCTGCCGGTGAGGGCTGCCCTCACTAGTTATTCACCACCGCCCAAGGGTTGAGCGGTGATGTCCTGTCACCCCCATTCAACGGAGTGACACCATGTCTGAATTACCTACCCAAGCCAGTGCTGATACGCGACCGGCGGCCACCCAGAGTATCCATGGGGATTTCCTCGAAAAGGCCGTACCCCGGTGGCTGGTCGACGCGACGCCTGCCCGCAGGTCGGCGCTTAAACACAGCACAACACCCTTGCCGTCGGCCTATAAAACGCTTTCGACTGCACAGCGCCGGGCCCTCGACGCGAGCGTTAAAGCCTGCGCGATCGCCCAGGTCCGGTTGGACACCACCATGGCGACGTTCCAGGACATCGAGGCATTCGCCAGGCCGTTGCTGCTCAACGCGTTGAAAGACCAGTACCAGGTGAAAGCGGATGTCGACGCCACATTGCTGTGCCTGCGGCGAACGCTGGCAATCAGTGTGCTGGATATCGAAATCGACTCGTTCGAGTTCCTGAAACTGTCGATGCTGCAGGCGTGCTTGCATAACTTTGAAGCCTGGGAGTGCGAGCCGAATGCCTACCACTCATCCTCAGGTTTTATGGTGCCGACCAAAACCGCCGGCACCTTCGAGCCCATAACCATCAACCTAAGCGTCAGCCAGTTCATGACCTTGTGTCGCAGCCTGGATATAGGGGCTCAGTATCAAACCTACCTGGCCTCTTTTTTTGCGCCGGTCGACGCAAGCCCTGAACCGCCACTTCGTCAACATTTCATGGCCAGCCAGAAGGCAACCATGAGGGCTGCCGCCGAGCACGCCTTGGCGATTGGGGATATCGAGCCTGCGGATCACGCCATGATTGTGTCAGTTATCAACGGCAACCTTTATCCCACCCTTGGCAACGAGCGTGTATGGCTGCTCGATATGAGCCTGATGAAAAAAAGACTGACCGGCTGCGTCTATTTTGCAATCGGTGACCCGTACGGCGACGAGCTGATTCTGTACATCCCCCATGACCCGGCGCACCCGCTCAAACGCTACACCAGGCAGCAGTTGCGCGACGAGTTCAAGCGCCTGTTCACCGCACGTGAAGGCATGGCGGCTGACGATCCTGCACCGACGGCCTATCAGCGGTTTTTCAGCCAATTCGTACCCTATGATCAGCGGCCTTACTATTTCAGCCAATTCACACAGAAGTCCGACGATTCCCCAAGCGGCCCGTTGAGTTCGCCTTGGCGAAAATTTGTGGAGTTCGTGTTTGGCATGACGCCGATTACACGCATCAAGGAACTGCCACCTGAACAACCCGCGAAGATGGAGCCGGTCAGCGACCCTTATCTTGCGCCCGGCAGCCTGATGCCTTACCGCGGCACAGGCACCTTTTCCGGGCTCCTGGACCTTTGGCCGTACCTGTATGAAAAGTACCGTGACAAGCTCCTCGCCGACGCCCGTGCCCATGCCGTACCGACCGCCCAGGTAGATGCCAAGGCACGGGAGGCTAAACTTGCGCACCTGTTTGAAGTTGGCATGCTGGTGCTCAACGCAGCCTCGATGTTTGTGCCCGTGCTGGGTGAAGTCATGATGGCGGTGATGGTCGAGCAATTGCTGGCCGAGACCGTGCAAGGTTCGATCGAGTGGGCCGAGGGCGACAAGCGCGCGGCCAGGGATCACCTGATTGATGTGGCGCAGAACCTGGCGCAGATTGCGGTTATGACCGGTGTTGGAGCGGCGGTGAGCAAATTCAGGGCGGTCAAGGCGCAGCCGGTGCTCGAAAACCTCAGCCCCGTCACATTGCCCAATGGCGAAACGCGTTTGTGGAAACCGGACCTGACCGGCTACGAGAGCCCCGTTACGTTGGATGCCAATGCAGTGCCCAACGCCGAGGGGCAATACCGGCTCGGTGGCAGGACTTATATTCGTCTGGGTGATCAGGTCTACGAGCAAGTGTTTGATGAGTCGATCAAGTGCTGGCGGATCAAGCATCCGACCCAGGCCGAGGTTTATCAACCCATTCTTCAAAGCAATGGACGGGGCGCCTGGCGCCATACCCTGGAGCGGCCTGCCGAGTGGGATCGTCTTACCCTGCTGCGACGCATGGGCCACGAAACCGACGCTTTTACCGATACCGAGCTGCTCAAGGTGGCGGATGTCAGCGGGGTCAGCGACAGCGCCCTGCGCAAGATGCACATGGACCTCGCGCTGGCGCCGCCTGAGCTGCTGGATGCCATGCGCTTGTTCAAGGCCGATGCCGGCGCAGGGCAGGTGATAGAGCAGTTGCGGGGCAGCCAGCCGATCGACGAGCGATACCTGTTTGCACTGCCGCTGGTGGTCGAAATGCCGCGGTGGCCGAAGACCCGGGTGCTTGAGGTGTTCAAGGGCCCAGCGCTCGCTGGGGAGTCGATAACCTACGGTGCCGGCCGCGTGCCCCGGGGCGGCGTTGCACAAGCGTCGATCCAGATTTCCCGTGCTGATGTGCTGGATGGACGATTGCCCGCGGTTATCCTGACCGCATTGGATGAGTCGCAGGTGACCAGCCTGCTGGGCGGCGAGGGCGCGCGGGTGCCGGACGCGAGGGTGCAAGAGTTTGGCAAGCAAATTGCCGATTATGCCCAGACTCGCAAGCCGGCGATTTTCGACAGCCTTTACGCCGGTACCGAACCGCTGGACAGCCAGGTCAGGCGGCTGCAACGCAGTTGCCCAGGCCTTAGCGAAGCCGCAGCCCGGGAGACACTGGCCCACGCGTCCCCGGATGACCTCAAGCGGCTGGAGGCGACGCACAAGGTGCCTTTGAACCTGCAAGAGGAGGCACGCTGGTATGCGTTACAAGGTCGCCAGACCCGTGCGTATGCAGGGTTGCGCAGCGAAACCATGGCCAGCGCAGACAGCCGCCGGCTTGCGCTTCATACCCTGGAAAAACTGCCGGGGTGGCCCGACACCTTACGTCTGGAGGTGCGCGAAGGCAGCTACAGCGGCACACTGCTGGACAGCATCGGCAGTCGCACGGCACGGGATACCCGCTATGTGGTGAAAAAAGGTCCGCGGTTTCAGGCGTTCGATGCGCGTGGCGAGGCACTCAACAGTATGCCCACAGAGGGCGATAATTTTTATGCCTCGCTGATGCATGCCATGCCCGACAACGCGCGTCAGGGGCTGGGTGTGCCGCAGGTCAGCCAGAGCGCGCAACTGCGAGAGAAACTCATCACCTTTGCCGACCTTTACCGCAGTCAAGCGCCCCACTGGCTGGCGCCGCAAAGCAGTACGTTCAAGCCACCGGCACGAATCAACGAGCGGATCGTGGGGTATTACGCCAGTGGGCGAGCTGCCGGCCAGACGCTGAGTCTTGAGGCGCGAGCGCAAACGCTCTACGGCCTGAGCGATGTCCAAGCCAGCGATTACATTTTGCAGCTCCAGGCGCAGGGCAAGAGCAACAAGGCAATCTTCAACCATCTGCAGAACCGCGAACACGATTATGGCGAGTTGGTGAAGACGCTCGACGAGTGGGTCCAGGCCTCGCGTGACGGAGCCACCGGCCATCACACCAACAATAAATCATTGGTCGCCAGCCAGCTCAAGGAGGCCTGGCGCAGGGAACCGTTAGCAGGAACTGTAGACAACGCTGCTCGCTTGCATATCAACGTCGATGAACATCTGCCGCCATTGACGGTTGATTTCGCGCATATTCATGAGTTGGCGGTGGTTGGACGCAAAATAGGCGATGCCGAAGTCGAGGCCTTTTTAACGCGGTTTCCCAATGTACAAACCCTGTCTGTTGGCGACAGCCCCCGATTGTGGCGGCTGGTTGAGAGGGGCGACGGATCGTCGCTGACAACGCTGCCCCTGGCAGTGACGCAGATGGCGCGCCTCAGAAGCCTGAGGCTTGGCATCTCGGTCAATCAACTGGCGCCGGAGTTCTTCTCGAGGCTCAGTAGCCTGACTTCGCTGGAAGCGCTGCATATTGATTACCGTGGCCTTTCCCCGAACGCCCTCAATGGCCTTGACCTGTCTGCGCTGGTGCAGTTGAGACAGCTGCAAATCGAGGCGCCTGGTGGTCTGTCGCGATGGCCGGCGAATGTCGAGAACCTTCCCAACCTGGAACGTCTCGATTTGCGCCACACCGCGATCAGTGAGCTGCCCGCCACGCTGTACAGTGGGCATGAAAAGCTGTGGGCGGGGCTGTCGATGGACTGGTCAAGGTTCCCACGTGAACCCTTTAAGCGTGCCTATGACTATGTCAGAACCTATAAGGGTGAGCGCGGGCACCTGGTGGACCTGCACCAGATGGTCAGCGAGTACGCTAAAGGTAAATTGAGATCGCTGAAAGTGGATTACAACCTGGCCAACTCCCTGCATCAGGAAATACTCAAGAGCGCGCCAACTCCCGAAGCGCGGTTTGCGGTTATTGAGCAGATCAGCGACCAATACGCCGATGTCTTTGCGCCGTTTTACGCTGCACAAGAGGATCCGGTGAGCGGGTACTGGTCACGTTCCACGCAATGGCGGGGAGGGCCGAATGAACAAGTGATCAGCGAACTTGAAGCCAATTGGTGGCGAGCGATTGGCGAACGTTATGGCATAGCGGGCGATGCATCGGTGTTTGAGTTGCAGGCCCCGGTATTTGTAATGGACGCCCTGTCGCAGGTGCACGGCGTGGACTTGCCCGAGTTACCTGCTGCCAGTTTCGCCCATGTGCGCACACTGCGCCTGCAGTGGCCGGTAGCATCCATCGAGCAGGCGCGAGGGTTTATTCGCGCCTTCAGCGAGACGCGAAGCCTTGAGCTCAACGGGCTTGGCTTGACTGAGATACCCATAGGCACAGGCGATCTTCCCGCCTTGACCCGGCTTGACCTGTCCCACAACAGCTTGGCCATGCCGACGCTGCAAGCGCAACTCAATGATCTGCCTGGCCTGGAGGTGCTGGATTTGAGCCATAACAGTCACCCGCTCACCGAGGTGGATGTCAGCGCCCTGACCCAGCTGCGCGCGCTCAACGTGCGCCAGACAGGACTCAACGCCTGGCCGGCCGGTGCCGAGGGCCTGCCGGATCTGGAGTGGCTGGACTTGCGAGACAATCAATTGGCGAGCTTACCGCTGACGGTGCTGGCCGATGATGCCGCATTGATGAAGACCAACTTGACGGGGAACCGCCTCAACGCAGCCAGCCAGGCCGCGCTGGATTCGGCGCGTCAGCGGGTTGAGGTTACACAGGGCTTGCCCTCTGGGGCATTGGCTCGGTTTGAACAACAGCGTGTGCCGGCCGTCTTCCCCCCGCAGGAAAGTGGCCTGACGATGAGGCGTCATCTGTTGCCAATGCCCCAGCAGATCGCAGTAGCCGAAGGCGCCGCGGGTTTTGTCAAGCGCTTGCAGCAACTGTCGCCGTTGGTGACCGACGAAAAAGCGTTGTTGTGGTTCGAACAATTGCGTAGCGGTGGGATGAGCGATCCACACATAGACACGCTGTTGACCACCTGGCATCAGGAATATGTCGGTCTGACTCGCCAGCTCAACGGCTGGCTGTACACCCGTGAATTAACTGGCCCGGACGTAAGCCTGATGGCTGAGGAGCGCCAGTCTGTGGCACTGAAGATCATCGAATGCTGGCAGGCCGGCGTGTCGGCCGACGCCGGCTATGAACTGAGCCTGCACGGCTTGCGCGTTGACAATCTGCCTGAACTGACGGTGCAGTTCAGCCATGTTCACACGCTGAATTTAACCGCAGTGGGGTTCTCGGCATCGGGGGCCGAAGGCTTTCTCAATAGCTTCCCCGAGGTGCGCAAGCTGATTTTGAGTGGTAATGAGCTGTCGGTCGTGCCCGAGGCGGTGGGGCGCATGGCCCAGCTTGAGGCGCTGGATTTAAACACTAATGCCATCGCCGACCCCGAGCCTTTGTATCGATTGTCGATTGGCGCACACCTGCGTCGCCTGGACCTGGGCAAAAACCGCCTGGTTGAGTTCAGCGCACAGACCTTCAATCGGCTTGAACGCTTGAACCTGAGTTACAACCGCCTTGAGCAGTGGCCCAGCGGCACGTTGGCCTTGCCCAACCTGACAACCTTGGACCTCTGTGGCAATTACATTGTTGATTTACCTTCCGGTTTGTTTAATGGCCGTCATGACGCGTTGGTGAGTGGCACGGATCTGGCCGATAACGAACCGCTATCACGCGACAGTCTTGAACGGATGAGAGTTTATGGCCTTACCCACAACGGGCCGGTGATGGGATGGGATCAGTCAGAAATTGCAGGCTGGATTCGAGGGTTTGAACATACTTCCGATGAGGCTCAATCCAGCAGTGACAGCGACGAAAGCGCCGATGTACCTCTGGAGAATATTGTTGATCCCAGCCGCGATTCGGGAGAGACGGTGCTGTCGTCCTGGCTGACGCACTCACCTCAAGGTTTGGCCGCACCCCGGCGGCAGATGTGGCAGCAATTGGCCCAGGAGCCGCTGCATGAGTGTTTTTTCCATTTGCTCGAACGCCTGCGCGATACCGATGAGTTCCGGTTCCAACCGGTCGATCTTACCCGGCGGGTGTGGGAGGTGATTGAAAGCGCCGTCGGCAGTAGCGAGATGCGAGAGTCGTTATTCGCGGCCTCGGCCACCCATGGCACCTGTATCGACGGGCGTATTCTCACCTTCAGCTCGTTGGAAGTGATGGTGCTCGTCGAGCGTGTGCTGTGTGACGTGCCGACCCGTTCCCTGAAGGTCAGGGGCCAGCGTTTACTGGCGCTGTCCCGGCAATTATTTCGCTTGGAGCAGGTTGATACCCTTGCCATGCGCAATGCCGCAGGCAGGGACGAGGCTGAGGTACGCCTGGAATATCGGCTCGGTTTGACCCGTGGCTGGCCGGACGGGCTGGAGCTGCCGGGGCAACCCTCGCGTATGGCGTTTGGTACCCCGATCAGTGGGGCCGTCTTGACCAGCGCCCGCGAGCAGGTGCTGGCGGCGCAAGCGTCTGATGCGTTCTATGAACGCCTGATTCGCCATGACTACTGGAACCAGTACCTGGAAGAGCGCTATCCCGATGAGTTCCAGCAACTTCAGCGCGACGCTGACGCGGCCCATGAGGCGGTCGAGGACGAGTATGCGGACAGGGAGGAGGGCACTGACAGTCAACAGCGCTACGAGGCGGCCATGAATCAACTGCAATTTGACCGAGAAAGCGCCCGGGTGAAATTGCGGCTTGAACTGTCCCGCCAGGAGGTGCACGAATTGTCGGCGGACAGTGTTGTGGCGGCGCCGGGCAGGCCAACGTCGCCGCAGCCGGGGCCCTCGACACGCCAGTAAGCCAGACAGCCGCAGCCCATAGGATTACGCCCACGCCCTGGGAGCGTGGGCGTAATCAAAGCAAAACCTCGCTTACACTTCCAGGCCGAGAAACAGTTTCTGATCCAGCGGCGCGCCGATCACGGCCTTGTCCAGATTGATCACGGCGCGGTTATCCGCCTTGGCCTGCTCCATCAGTTCCTTGCGCGTAAATAGGCGCTCGGCCGGGGTCTTCAGGTGGCCGAAGTCAGGCTTCGAAGCCGGCGACTCAGCGGACGGGTAATGAAAGTGCGCGTACCACAGGTCGGTATCCTCCGGCCGTTTTCCGGATTGGATTTTACGTTTGTCGCGTATGGCATATTCGGTGAGAAAGTCTCCGGCCTTCAGGCGCCAGCGTTTTTTCACCAAGTGGATGCTGACAAATTCATGGGTGTGTAAAAAGTCGACCTTGGCGGCTTTGGGACGTTGCAGCAGATAGCCTTCGCCGCACAGTTGATAAGCCTGCGCAGTGGCCTCTGTTGCCGCCTCCTCGTAGCTCTTGCGCAGTGCAATGGCGGGTTCATCCGTGGCGTTTTTGAGCTCCTCGGCAAGCGCTGTGAATTTCGCTGCATGTTGAGTCAGCATCACCTCCCAGTCATTGGGGTTGATTTCTTCCCGTCGGGTGGCGTCCAGGAGTTTGCGCTGTTGGAAGCGAATGCTGGCGTCGATACCGGGGCGCTGGTTTTTGAGGGCCTGGCCATCTGCTCGGATTCTTTTTAATGAGCGTGCCGCCGGAGTGGGTGCCGTTCTCGGCTCACTCGGGGGCGCGACGATTGCCCAGTCGCCCTCGCGACTTTGGTAAGTGTTAACCACTTCTCCAGTCAGCGTATCGGTGATATCGACGTAACTGACCGGCTCATCGGGCTTGCTTGGGCGTAAGTCGCCGATCAGGCTTCTTTGATCAACGGTTTTGATGACGCGTCGGGTTGCCGGTTTTGGGCGTTTGCTCCTGTCGCGGGCGGGGCGGGCGGCAAGCTTTTGTTCAACCAGGATCAAGTTGGCCAGTTGTGCCTCAAGCTCTCTACGGGCCTGCCTGAGTTGATCAAGAAAGGGCTGCCGGTATTGTTCCCGCAGCAGGGCGCACTGCACGTCGGTCAGCGAGACAACGGCGTTCTCCAGTTGGGTATAGTGCTGGAGCACATCCTTGAGCACGTCGATCTGTTCGGTCTCGGTGTAGCCGGCAGTGGTGCGCATTTCCGTATGGGCGTTGACCGTGGCATAGATCTGACGGTCAGCGACGGTATCAAGGTAGGGGCGCTCTTCGGGTTTATCGGCGTCAAGCGCGCGGTTGATGAGCATCTCAGCCAGGGATAACAGGATGTGTTGCTTTATGACGATAGGGGAGATGGGCTGATTGACTGGAACCTCTCTGAGCATGCTTTCACGCAGTGCCGGGCTGGCGCGCTGCACAATGGCGTCACACTTTTCTGCAGTTTCGAGCAGTTGATTCAATGTTTCCAGTCGTTGTGCTGCGGCGCTCATGTACTCATCGTAGGCGTCAGTAATGTCACGCGGCAGCTCGGTGTCGATACGCCTGAGCAGTTCACTAAAGTTTTCGCCGCGTTGGGTGTGCAACGTGTGGGAGATTTTTTGATGCAAGTCTGCGTAGTTCAACACCCAGTATTTGTAAATGTTTAACGTAGCGTTGTCTCGTGCGGTCTTGTATTGCGGTTCTGTCCTGTCCAAGTCCATCAATTCGCCGGCCATGACTTCGGTTTTCAGCAGCCCGGTTATAAACGCCTGGGTGTTTGTGCGGTAGTTGTCTACGGCAATCTCCCACTGGGTCATGGCGTGGGCCGTGGAGCGCTGTCTTTGCGCATGGCGCTCAGCGATTCGGGGGCGCAACACAGGCAATAATTCGGGGTTGTTAAGCCTTTCCCAATCCTCTCTGAGCGCCTGTCTTTGCTCAGCCAGCCGGATGCGTGCTGCCTTTACCGCTTCGCTGAAGGGTCGGGTCTGGTCCGCGACACGTTTCATTTCCCGGGTATGAATTTCCAGCAATGGAGTCAGTTGCTCCAATCGCTGTTTCTTACGGTCTACCAACTCGGCCACCCTTTGTCTGGGCATGCCACCTTCCAGCCGGGCATGGCGGTCCAGGCGCCAGTGCCCCTGGCCATCGCTGAGCAACCTGAAACCGGGACGCTGCGGGTGTTGCGGATGCACCAGGTAGACCTCGTTGAAACCCGGCACCACGCTGACCTGGAACAACAGACCGCCGACGCTGGCGTGCCAGGTCCCGTCAATGCGGTACAACCCTTTGAGCGCACCGCTGAGCTGCGCGGGCGGCAAGGTTTCGGGCCACGGCACCTGCACCTCCAGTAACGCCTTGAGCAGCTTGGCGCCGGCCTGCGGGCTGGCAATCGAGCGGCTGAAATCCAGGGCCGTGTGGCCGGTGGCGGGGGGCTCGCCGGGCAACGCCACGGCGCCATGGTGCACCTGCGGTGCCGCTTGCGCGGGTGGCTGTCCTGCCGTGCGGCGCCAGGCTTCCAGTTGCAGCGCATGCTCCTGCGCAGTGGGCGGTGACAAGGGCTTGGTGGGCTGGTCGTTGGGGGCGGCGGCGTGCAGCAGCACCATCGCGGTGTTGATCAAAAGGTCAATCAACGCCAATTCGCGAGTGGTTGGGTCATTGCTGTCCAGGCCTGCCAGGTCCTGTTCCAGGCTACTGACCAGCACCACGAGCCAGCCGACCAGCATGGCCGGGCCCCGCACCAGCGGCAACAGCAGGGTATTGAACAGCAGCCACGCACCCTCCATCACAACGGCCCAGCGGCTTTCGTAATTGGACACCGACTCGCGGTCCGCCAGGTCGACCAAGGCTCGCGCCGTACTGCCAAACAGATGATTGAGCAGTTGACCATTGACTTGCGATTGCAGCCATTCGCCCGCGCCTTCATCGACGGCGAGCGTCGCAGGTGCTGGTTTTTCAGGGATGCTGAATTCATCCCCAGGCAGGAAGCGAATGATGTGAGGTTCCTTGATGCCACCATGGTCATAGATGGGACGGGCCTTGTCGCTCAGCCACGCCAGCACCGTGTCTTGCAGCGCACCGGGCGCGGCCAGCGCATCAAGCAAGGCCTGGCGGGTCGGGTACTCATGCAGGGCGTCGGCATACAGCGGCTGGTACAGCAGGTGCGGGCCGACACTCGTATCACGCGGTTCGATAATGAACGCGTTGTTGACTTCATCCGGCGCGGCGCCAGGTTTGCGGCACAGGGCCAATGGACGCAGGACAATTTCCTGTTGGTCGACGATCCTGTCCGAGGGCATCTGGCCCATCAAGGCCTTCACATAGCGGTAACCGGTGACGGTAACGCCATGCTGCCCGCGGATCTTGTATTCGAGTGCCTGCATCGGCAACTTGACCTTGAGTTCGCGGGTAAACAGGGTTTCCCGTCGTCGTGCGTCAGCCGTGTCGGACAACAAGGTGTCTTTGATTGTTTGTGGGTAGGTGGCGCCTATGTCGACGCGCTGGATCAGCCCGGTACTGCCCAGCAGGTAGTCTTCGTCCAGCCAGGTCGGTAGCGCCTGGGAGCCTTTGGCTGAGAGTGTCAGTGTGCCTTTAGGCTTGCCGGCGAGGTTCTTCAGCGCCAGCTCCGTCAGCGACATGCGCACATGTTCGATAATGCCGGCGCCACCTGGGTAACCGGCGGCCACGGCAAAGTCCAGAACCACTTCGTCAGGGTCGAAATCGCCATGATCGGCTTGCATCTGCTTGCGCAATGCGGCGCGGCTGAAATCGTGGATGTTTTCAATGCCTTCATTGAATGTGCGGCCCTGGTTGTGTTGCAGCACCTGTGCCATATCCTGCAGGTGGCGGTGGTAGGCAAAACGGTCGGCGGCACTGGCTTGCGCAAGCCATGGCGGCAGTTGCTCATTGACCTTCTGCAAGGTCGGTGCAGCGGCTGTCGGCACTTGGGTAAACAGCAGCGCCGGATCAGTGAGTTTTTCCAGGCGTCGCCCAAGGGTTACTTCATCCTGGCCCTGAAACTTCAACGTCGCCAGATCTTCCAGTTGTTGATTGAGGACCAGCCCGGCCTGTTGCTCGAACACATTGCCGCCCGGCTCGTTGCGCCGCCACGTAAGGCTGTCGAACTGGAAACGCGCCTGCATCCTGGTTCCCCAGGCAGCGCCGAAATCATCGAGGCTGTCAAACGCCTGGATATCCCCGGCCACGCTGTACAGCAGCACCTGTTTGTCGCGTATCAGCAGCAGGTCAGGGGTTAGCAGGCTGACGGTCTGGCCGGCCTTGGCGAACGTGGTTTCAATCAAATAAACAAAGGTGGTGGGTGAGGATTGGGGCAGGCGCTCGGCTTGCACCGGCCACGTGGCGACGACCCTGAGCATGTCCCGCTGGGTCGCGTTCAAGTTCGATTGGCTGGCGGCTATTGCCGTCATCCGGCCGTTGAGAAAGTCGCCCAGCCACTGCCAGCGACTGCTGCCATGGCTGTCGGTTTCGCTCCAGTAGTCAGCCAGCGCCGCCTGGAAATACAGGTGAATCGATTCGGGCAGGGCATCGATGATGTTCGCAATTACCCGCATGTCGATAAGGGGCGGGGTATCAGGCTTGAGGATTTGGGGGATCTGTTGCGTCAGGTAGTACGCCAGTTCGCGTTTTGGCCGCAGGTCGAGCAGCTGTGGGTTGAGCACATGGGCGATGGCAACTTCCATCAACGATCGGAAGGTGTACACCCCGTTGGGGTGTGGGATGGCCAGTTTGACCGTAGCCAAATCCAGCTTGAGCGATGGATAGCGCTCCAGGATACGGCTGCGCAGGGCATTGAATACCACGGAGTACAAGGCCGGGCGCGTAGCGAACTGCGCATGGATGGCCTGGGCGGGTAGCTGGCTCAGAGCGGTGGGGGAACTCGGGGTGGGCATGATGAAATCCTTTTGCCTGTTATGGGAAGCGACAGGAAATCGAATGTGGTGACCGCGCGGGCGGTACAGGAATACCACCGCCGGCGACCCGCCCCGAACGCGCACGAGGTCATATATGCACCGCCTGGCGCCCTGGGCGCCGTGATGTGCTGTCAGTCCATTTCAAAGGAGTGACACGATGGACGATTCCTCCCAGGCTTCCTCGCCGGCCCTGCCAGCAAACGACGCACCTGAGCCAATAAAAAAACTCGCCGCCACGCAAAGCCTGCACGGTGATTTCCTGGAGCGCAGCAGTCCGCAATGGCTGATCGACGCGACGCCGGCCCGCAAGCATGCGCTCAAGGACGCCAGCACGGGCATGCCGGCGTGGCTTGCGAATGCTACGCCTGAACAGCGCAACGAGGTGACCGGCCGTTTCCTCGCCAACTTCACCACCCAGACGCAACTGGACCGCACGATGGCCACCTTCCAGGACATCGACGACTTCGCCCGGCCCTTGCTGCTCAACGCCCTGAAGGATCAGTACCGACTGGACCTCGATGTCGACAAAACGCTGTTGTGCCTGCGCCGCCCGCTGGCGGTGGGGATTGCCGAAGTCGAGGCGGGGGATTTCGAGTTTTTGAAACTGTCCCTGCTGGAGGCGGCCTTGCACAACTTCGAGGCCTACGAGTGCAAGGAGGGCGCTTACCACAAGACCTCCGGGTTCATGCAAGCCACCGGCAGCTCCGGCACCTACCACTCGGTGGCGATCAACCTGAAGGTCAGCCAGTTTTTGACGCTGTGTCGAAACCTTGATATCGGTGCCAAATACCAGACCTACCTGCAAGCGTTTTTTTACCCCGAAGATGCCAGCGCGCAAGTCACCCTGCGAGACCAGTTCATCGCCAATCAGAAGGCCGCCGTCAGGGCTGCCGCCGAACAGGCACTGTTGACCGGGGATATCGAGCCGGCCGATCACCGGATGCTGCTGTCGGTGATCGAGGGTGAAATTCATCCCTGGATGGGCGACAAACAGGTCTGGTTCAGAACCCTGGGCCTGATGCGGTTGCGCATGACCGGTTGCATGGTGTTCTCGATCTGCAAGAAATACAGCTACCCGGACGAGCTGATCATTTATGTGCCCCAGGACCCGGAGCATCCGCTCAAGCGCTACCGCTGGCGGCAAATGCAGGCTGAGTTCAAGCGCCTGTTCACCGCCCGCGACCCGGCCAAGGCCAATGATTCCTCGCCGACGCCGTACCAGCAGTTCTTCAGTCGCTTCGTGCCCTACGACAAGCGGCCCTATTACTTCAGCCAGTTCACCCGGAAAGCCGCCGACTCACCTACCGATATCTGGCGTTCGCCGTGGAAGAAGTTGCTGGATTTCACCACGCCGCACTTCATCACCGGCATCAAGGAGTTACCGCCCGAGGCGCCTGCCAGGCTTGAACCCAACCCCGACCCGTTCCTTGACCCCTCGACGCGCACGCGGCGTGGCAAAGGGATCTGGGCGGCGAACATCGACCCCTGGCAGTACTTCTACGAGCAACACCGCGAGCAGGTGATCGCCGATGCCCGCGCCCATGCCGTGCCGACTGCCGACGTGGATGCCAAGGCACGTGACGCCAAGCTGGCGCACCTGCTGGAAATCGGCATGCTGGGGTTGAACATGGTGTCGATGTTCGTGCCGGTGCTGGGCGAAGTCATGATGGGCGTGATGGCTGGGCAGTTGCTCTACGAAACCCTGGAAGGCGCGATTGAGTGGGGCGAAGGCGACCGTCAGGCGGCCAAGGCACACTTGATTGATGTGGCCGAGAACCTGGCGCAGATCGCGGTGATGGCCGGTGTGGGGGCGGGCGTCAGCCGCTGGCAAGCGGCCAAGGCCGAACCGGTGATCGAAGCGCTGAGCGAGGTCACGCGGCCCGATGGCCAGGTTCGACTATGGAGGCCAAGCCTTAGCCGTTATGAGCACCCGGTGACCCTGGACCGCGCCGCATACCCTAACGCCCTGGGGCAGTACGTTAAAGAGGGCAAGACCTATATTCGCCAAGGCACCCAGGTCTACGAGCAATACTTCGATGCGCAGGTGCAGAAATGGCGGATCAAGCATCCGACTGACACCGAGGCTTACCAACCGCTGCTTGAACACAACGGTCACGGCGCCTGGCGGCATACCCTGGAGCGCCCGCTGGAGTGGGATCGGCTGACGCTGTTGCGGCGCATGGGGCATGAAACCGAGGCGTTCACTGATCAGGAGTTGATCAAGATCGCAGATGTCAGCGGCGTCAGCGACAATACGCTGCGCAAGATGCATATGGATCACACGGTTGCGCCTCCCGAGCTTGCGGATGCGATGCGCCTGTTCAAGGCGGATGCAGACGCGGCGCGGGTGATCGAGCAACTGGAGGGCACCCGTGGGATAGATGACCTGTATTTGTATGCGCTGCCGTTGATCGTGGAGATGCCCGGATGGCCACTGGGGCGCGTGCTGGAAGTGTTCGAAGGCGCTGGTGCCTTTGGCCGGTCAGTCAAATATGGTGTTCGTCGCTCGCCCAAGGGCGTTGGCGCTAAACCGACGATCAAGGTGGGCCGCAACGACATTCTCGGCGGTGAGGTGACCGCGCGCATTCTGTCGGCGCTGGACGAGTCGGAAGTGATGCAGTTGTTCGGTACACAAGCGCCCCGGAGTCCCGACGCAAGAAACCGCGCGTTCATCCGTAAGCTTGCTGATTATGCGCGCCAGCGCCGGCCGGCGATTTTCGACAGCATCTACGCGGGGACTGAACCGTTGGACAAGCGTATTCGGCTGCTGCAACGCACCTGCCCGGGGCTCAGCAAGACAGCGGCGCAAACCGTGCTCGACCACGCCGGTGGTGATGAGCTTGAACGGCTGGTCAGCACCTCGCGGGTACCTTTGAACATGCTCGAAGAAGCGCGGTGGTATGCGCGGCAAGGGCGCGTGGCACGTGCCTATGCCGGGCTGCGCAGCGAGGTGATTGCGCCGGCCGACAGCAGGCGGTTGGCGCTGCATACCCTGGAGACACTCCCCGGCTGGCCGCAAACGTTGCGCCTGGAAGTGCGCAGCACCAACATCCAAGGCGAGCTGCTTGACAGTATTGGTGCGCCCGCCGCGCCGCAGAAAAAATACCTGGTCAAACACGGCCCCAGCTATCAGGCGTTCGATGAGCGCGGGGAAGCGCTTAACAGCCTGGCGCTGGAGGGCGACAACTTCTATGCCTCGGTGATGCATGCCTTGCCCGATGAGGCGCGCCAGAGCCTGGGGGTGCCACAGGTCAGCCAGCACCCGGCCTTGCAACGCAAACTCATCGAGCAAGCCGATGCATATCGCCTGGAGGCCTCGGCATGGCTTGCGCCGAAAACGCCCTGGTTCAAGGCGCCGGTGCGCATCAATGACACGCTGGTGGGCTATCAGGCCAGTGGACGAGGACCGAGTGTGAGCCCGCTGCTGGCTCATCAGATGCGCAGAATCTATCCGGATCTGGATGACGTACAGATCAATGCACTTTTCCTTGAGTGGGTACGGGCGGGGAACGATGCCCGGGCGATCGTCAGCAAGTTGAAAGCGTTGTTTGAAGAACGCCAGGCGCTGCATGACGTGCTCAATCATTGGGTCAATCGTTCGTCGGTGGCCAATCGTCAGAGCAATTTCATCGCCGGGGAAGCGCTCAAGCGAAGCTGGGGCCGTTCCTGTCTGGCCGGGAAAGTACCGAGTGCCGATGCCTTGGCATTGACCCTCAATGAACCGTTGCCGCCACTGGCGGCGAACTTTTCATATGTGCGTGAGTTATCGGTCATCGGCACGGCCCTGCATGACACCAATATCGATGGGTTTCTGAGCCAGTTTCCTGCTCTCGAAAAACTGACCTTACGGGCACCCTACATCCCCGCCGTAGAGTCCACGCAGGCCAGCCCGAGGTTGACCCGTGTGCCCCAGGTGTTGGCGCAGTTCAAAGGGCTCAAGCATCTGGCAGTCAGCTTCGATGCACATCGCTTGAGCGCGCAGTTGTCGCCACAACTGGCGGCACTGGCCGGCCTTGAACACCTGGAGATCGGCTATTTAGCCTACGACGGCCAAGTGCTCAACGGCCTGGATTTAAGCCCCCTGCAGGGCTTGAAACGCTTGAAGATCGTCGCGCCCAACGTGCCAATGCAATGGCCTGCCTATGTGCAGAAACTGCCGCTTCTGGAGCGGCTGGACCTGGCCCAGACCACTATTGCGACGCTGCCTGCCGAGCTCTATACCGGTTACGAGCGGTTGTGGAGTGGCTTGTCGCTGGACTGGTCGATGTTCAGCTATGAAGACTTCAAGCCTGCCTACGAGCACGTCAAGAACTATGCAGGGGTGTTCGGGCCACACCTGGCGAGCCTGGACGAGATGGTCAGAGGGTTTGGGCGCGGCGAATTGGGCCTGCTGATGGGCGAAGCGCATAGGGGGCGGCGCATGACTGACATGATCATGGGCCTGTGGAACACGCCACAAACGCGGATGAATGCCGTGCAAGCATTGCGTGAAGAATACCTCGGTATTTTCAAGCAGTTCTACGAACCCGCTGTGGTCCCTGGGTTCAGGGTGCGCTTTGCGCGGGCGCGCTGGAAGAGCGGGCATAATGCAAGCATCCTGGCGTTGCTGGAAAAAAACTGGCGCGGGGCGGTTTGCCAACGCTATGGCCTGCCGACCGATATCGACATTTCGATGTTTGAACTGCCGGATCCGCACTTGTCATCGACCGATCCCTTGGTCATGGAAAAAATCCGCGAATTGCCGGTGTTGCCGGCCGGCACCTTTTTCCATGTGAAAACCTTGACGGTGAAGTGGTTGCAGAATGTACCTGCCGAGCAGATGCAGGGCTTCTTCCAGGCGTTCGCCGGTGTGCGAAGCCTTGAACTGCGCTTCGGTCACCTCACCGACGTGCCGATCAATGCGGACATCCTGCCGGAGTTGACGCACCTGGACTTGTCCGATAACCAGATCGTAATGACCCCGGCAGTGCAGGCTCAATTGAATGGGTTGAACCGGCTACACGTGTTGAGCCTGCAATATAACCAATTGGGCACCCTCGACGTCAGCGCGCTGAGCCACCTGACGGCGCTGAACCTGCGCGGCTCGATGCTGCGCGAATGGCCACAGGGTGCTGAACACCTTGAGCATTTGTCTTGCCTGGACTTGCGTGACAACCCATTGACGAGCCTTGCGCCCCTTGCCTCTGACGAGTCGGATGTGTTGATGCGCACTGAGTTGGCAGGCAACCCGCTGAGCGCCGCAGGCGCGACATTACTCGATGCGGCGCGGCGCCGGATCGAGGCGGCCAAGGGCTTGCCTGAGGGGGCGCTGAGTCGGTTTGCGCTGGATCAGGAACCCTTGGTGTTTCCTCCCAAACAGACGTCAGCGTCCATAGCCCACTTCTTGTTGCCCTTGCCGCTGGACAGTGGGGGCTTTGCCGGCGTTCCGGAAAATGCCATAAGGGCGTTAAGCCCGCGCTTGACGCAAGAGCAAGCCATGGCCCGGGTTGGGCAACTGCGCGAGAGTGGCCTGAGCGCCACGCAAATCGAGACACAGGTCGCCCAGTGGCACCAGACTCACGACGTGCTGACGCGTGAGTTGAATGGTTGGTTGTTTACCCGCCAGGCGCGCTTTAGCAGCGATGGTCTCGACAGTCTGAAGCGACAAGCCCCGGCCAAGGCGATCCGCGAATCCTGGGTGAAAGCGGTGGTAGAAGGGCGCCCGGGTGCCGAGGTCGAGACCTTGGACCTGCAGATGACGCAGCCTGGCGACCTGCCCGCGCTCAGCGTGGCATTTTCCCATGTGCGCAGCCTCAACCTGACGGCGGTCAAGCTGACGGCCGAGGGCAGCAACGGGTTTTTAGCCGCCTTTTCGCAATTGAACCGGTTGATCCTCAGTGGCAACGACCTGACCGCGCTGCCCGAAGCCGTCCAACGCATGGAGCAGCTTGAACGTCTGGAACTGACCGCTAACGCCTTCACGCAGGTGCCGTCGTTGCCTGCTCAACTGCGCAGTGAACGTTTGCGTTGGCTGGACTTGAGCCACAACAACCTGCAGGCCTTTGATATGCGGGACTTCAGTCGCCTGGAGAGCTTGGATTTGAGCTACAACGACGTCCAGAGCTGGCCCGACGGCGCGTTGGAGTCTGAGCACCTGGCCCGGCTGAACCTGAGCGGTAATGCACTGGAATCTTTCCCGCTGACGCTGCTCGGTGGCGCACACGACCGCTTGGTATCGGGTACCGACCTGTCCGATAACCATAACCTGGCCGCGCCAGCGCTTGAACACATGCGTAACTACGCCAGGGAGCACCAGGTCGATAGGGTCATGGGCTTTTCGCGAGCGGAACTCGACCGCGCCCATCGCCGCAATTTTGAAGGGTCTGACCCTGAATCGGCCCCGGATACCGACTCCGATCCTGATTCGGGCTCCAGCTCTGACGACGATGACAGTGATCCGGACGCCGGCTACCTGCCGGCAGAGAGCATTGAAAACCCCCTGCAAAATACCGCGCAGCTGGCACTTGATCCCTGGCTGGCCAATACCTCTACGGCATTGGCGACACAACGAGCGGCGATGTGGAAACAACTGGCGCAGGCGCAAGATCATGATCGGTTTTTCCACCTCATTTCGCTGTTGCGCCTGACCTCGGAATTCAACCTCAACCGCCCGAGCCTCACGCAACGGGTTTGGGACGTTATCGCGGGGGCCGTCGAAAATGCCGAGCTGCGCGGCACCCTGTTCATCGAAGCTGAAACCCACGGCACCTGTATCGATGGCCGCATCCTTACGTTCAGCGAGATGGAAGTGCGGGTGTTCGAGTACCGCGCCTTGCGCGATATTCCACAGCAACGGCTCGACCTCAGGGGCCGGGCGCTGCTGAACCTGTCGAGGCAGTTGTTCCGGTTGAGCAGGGCCGATCAACTGGCCGAGGCCGCCGCAGTCGGCCTGGACCGGGCCGAGGTGCGCTTGAGTTACCGGATCGGCTTGACCCGCAACTGGCCCGATGGCCTGGAACTGCCCGGGCAGCCGGCCTACATGGCGTTCGCGAGCCCGATCAGTGGCGAGCTACAGGCACAGTTACGCGCACAGATCCTGGCCGCTGAACAGACCGATGCGTTTGTCGAAACCCTGATTCAACGTGAGTACTGGTTGCGTTACCTGGATGAGCGTTACGCCGAACAGTTCGAGGCCCTTGAGGACGAGTTGGCACGCCGTTATGAAGCCTTGGAAGACGCGCACAGCGATCGGGGCGATGCCCAGAGCATGGCACGCTACAACGAAGCCATAGGCCAGTTGGAAATCGAACGCGCCGCCGCCCGCACCCAGAAACGCATGGAGCTGTCCCGGGCAGAGATACAACGGTTAGCGGGCACGCAACCGCCCGCACCGTCGTCACCCCAGCCCGGCCCGTCCTGGCGCCCCTGAGTCGCAGCCCTGAGCGCGCCGAGCCTGGTGGTCGGGGTTTGGCTCAGTTGTCATACCCCAGGTTCGGCGCCAACCAGCGCTCGGTCACGCTGAGCGCTTGGCCTTTGCGTGCGGTGTAGCTGGCGACCTGGTCCTTGTCGACCTTGCCCACGGCAAAGTACTGCGCCTGGGGATGGGCGAAGTACCAGCCGCTGACTGCCGCCGCGGGGAACATGGCGTAGTGCTCGGTGAGAAATACACCACTGCGCCCGGCGTGCATTTCACGGGCTTCAGGGTCCAGCAGTTGAAACAGTTGGGCTTTCTCGGTGTGATCCGGGCATGCCGGGTAGCCCGGGGCAGGGCGGATGCCGCTGTATTGCTCTTTGATCAGCGCCTCGTTATCCAGCTGTTCGTCCTGGGCGTAGCCCCAGTGTTCCTTACGCACCTGCTGGTGCAGCCATTCGGCGCAGGCTTCGGCCAAACGGTCGGCCAGGGCCTTGACCATGATCGAGTTGTAGTCGTCGCCAGCGTCCTGATACGCCTTGGCGACTTCTTCGGCGCCGATACCTGCGGTGGTGATGAAACCGCCGATGTAGTCGGTTATGCCGCTGTCCTTGGGCGCCACGAAGTCGGCCAGGGAGAAGTTGGGCTTGCCGTCGGTCTTGATGATCTGCTGGCGCAGGTGATGCAGTTTGGCAATCGGCTGGCCGTCGTCACCGTAGACTTCCAGGTCATCGTCCTGCACCTGGTTGCTCGGCCAGAAACCGAACACGGCGCGGGCGCTGATGAGCTTTTCGTCGATCAGCTTGTTGAGCATTTCCTGGGCATCGGCGTACAGCGCAGTGGCGGCTTCACCGACCACCTCGTCTTCAAGGATGCGCGGGAACTTGCCGGCCAGGTCCCAGGAAATAAAGAACGGCGTCCAGTCGATGTATTCGGCCAGCACCCTGAGATCGATATTGTCCAGCACCCTGGCGCCAGTAAACGTCGGCTTGACCGGCGTGTAGCTGCTCCAGTCGAACTGCGGCTTCTTGGCGATGGCGGCCGGGTAGCTCAGGCGCTCAGTGCGGGCACTGCGGTTTGAGGTGCGCTCGCGCACGTCGATGTATTCCAGGCGGGTCTTTTCGACGAATCCGGCCTTCAACTCCTTGGACAGCAGCTGCGTGGCCACACCCACTGCGCGCGAGGCGTCGGTGACGTAGATCACCGCGTCATTGCTGTACTTGGGCTCGATCTTCACCGCCGTGTGCGCCTTGGAGGTGGTGGCGCCACCGATCATCAAGGGCAGGTGGAAGTCCTGGCGCTGCATCTCGCGGGCCACGTGCACCATTTCATCCAATGACGGTGTGATCAGCCCGGACAGGCCGATGATGTCGCACTTCTGTTCCTTGGCCACTTGCAGGATTTTTTCCGCAGGCACCATCACGCCCAGGTCCACGATGTCATAGCCGTTGCAACCGAGCACCACACCGACGATGTTCTTGCCGATGTCGTGCACGTCGCCCTTCACCGTGGCCATCAGGATCTTGCCCTTGGCTTCCGGCTTGTCGCCTTTTTCCAGTTCGATGAACGGGATCAAGTGGGCCACTGCCTGCTTCATTACACGGGCGGATTTGACCACCTGAGGCAGGAACATTTTACCGGCGCCAAACAGGTCGCCAACGATGTTCATGCCCGACATCAGCGGGCCTTCGATCACTTCGATCGGGCGTGCGAACGACTGCCGCGATTCTTCGGTGTCTTCGACGATATGGGTGGTGATGCCCTTGACCAGCGCGTGTTCCAGACGCTTGTTGACGTCCCAGCCACGCCATTCTTCGGTCTCGGCTTCCTTGACGCTGCCGTCGCCCTTGTACTTGTCGGCGATGGCGAGGAGGGCGTCGGTGCCTTCCGGCGTGCGGTTAAGCACCACGTCTTCCACTGCGTCACGCAGCTCGGCCGGGATCTGGTCGTAGATCTCCAGTTGGCCGGCGTTGACGATACCCATGGTCAGGCCGTTGCGGATCGCATACAGCAGGAACACCGAGTGGATCGCCTCACGCACCGGGTTGTTGCCACGGAACGAGAACGACACGTTGGACACGCCACCCGAGGTCAGCGCATACGGCAGTTCGTCGCGGATATAGGCGCAGGCGTTGATAAAATCGACAGCGTAGTTGTTGTGCTCTTCGATACCGGTGGCGACCGCGAAGATGTTCGGGTCGAAGATGATGTCTTCCGGCGGGAAGCCCACTTCATTGACCAGGATGTCGTAGGAGCGCTTGCAGATTTCTTTCTTGCGCGCCTCGGTGTCGGCCTGGCCGGCTTCGTCGAACGCCATCACCACCACCGCCGCGCCATAACGCTTGCACAGTTTGGCGTGGTGAATGAACTGCTCGACGCCTTCCTTCATGCTGATCGAGTTGACGATGCCCTTGCCCTGGATGCACTTGAGGCCGGCTTCGATCACTTCCCACTTGGAGGAGTCGATCATGATCGGCACACGGGAGATGTCCGGCTCGCCGGCAATCAGATTGAGGAAGGTGACCATGGCCTTCTTCGAATCCAACATGCCTTCATCCATGTTGATATCGATCACCTGGGCGCCGGCTTCCACCTGCTGCAGGGCGACTTCCAGGGCTTCGGTGTAGTTGTCTTCACGGATCAGGCGGGCGAACTTGGCGGAACCGGTGATGTTGGTACGCTCGCCGACGTTGACGAACAACGAGCTGCGATCAATGGTGAACGGCTCCAGGCCCGACAGGCGGCAAGCCTTGGGAATGTCCGGGATTACGCGTGGCGCGTAACCGGCCACGGCCTTGGCGATGGCCTCAATGTGGCCCGGCGTGGTGCCGCAGCAACCGCCGACGATGTTGAGGAACCCGCTCTGGGCAAACTCTTCGATGACCTTGGCGGTTTGTGACGGCAGCTCGTCGTACTCGCCGAACTCGTTGGGCAGGCCGGCGTTGGGGTGCGCCGACACGTGGGTGTTGGCCTTGTTCGACAGTTCTTCCAGGTACGGGCGCAGTTCGCTGGCGCCCAAGGCGCAGTTGAGGCCCACCGAAATCGGCTTGGCGTGCGCCACCGAGTTCCAGAACGCTTCGGTGGTCTGGCCCGACAGGGTACGGCCGGAAGCGTCGGTGATGGTGCCGGAGATCATGATCGGCAGTTCAGTATTCAGTTCTTCGAACACACCTTGCACGGCGAAGATCGCGGCTTTGGCGTTGAGCGTGTCAAAGATGGTCTCGATCAGGATCAGGTCGGCGCCGCCTTCGATCAGGCCTTTGGTGGCCTCGGTGTAGTTTTCCACCAGTTCATCGAAGGTCACGTTGCGGTAGCCGGGGTTGTTCACGTCCGGCGACAGCGAGCAGGTGCGGCTGGTCGGGCCGAGCACGCCGGCAACAAAACGCGGCTTGGCCGGGTTCTCCAGGGTCTTGGCATCGGCGACCTTGCGCGCCAGGCGGGCGCCTTCGACGTTGAGTTCATAGGCCAGTTCTTCCATGCCGTAATCGGCCATGGAGATACGCGTGGCGTTGAAGGTGTTGGTTTCCAGAATGTCGGCGCCGGCATCCAGGTAGGCCTTTTCGATGCCGCCGATCACGTCCGGGCGGGTGAGAATCAGCAGGTCGTTATTGCCTTTGACGTCACTGGGCCAGTCAGCAAAGCGTTTGCCGCGATAATCCTGCTCTTCGAGCTTGTAGCTCTGGATCATCGTGCCCATACCGCCATCGAGGATCAGGATACGGTCCTTGAGGGCTTGATGAAGGGCTTGCAGACGAACGCTACGGTCGGACATGGGGCTACTCTGGTCAGGCATTTCGGAGGGCGTGAATCATAGCAAACCTGTGCCGATTTAGAGCATGTCGTGGTTTTGCATGAATATCGTTCATGTTGGGGTGGGCCTTGGCCCGGTAGACTCTCCGGCACTTATTAGCGCACGCATTGAATCGGGACCGGATACATGTCACTTCGCCTACTCACCAGCGCCGTCCTGGCGCTGGTCGCCTGCATTGCACAGGCCAACGGACCCGCCCCGGCGATTTCCTATACCCGCGACATCCAGCCGATCTTCACCGAAAAGTGCGTGGCCTGCCATGCCTGCTACGACTCCGCGTGCCAATTGAACCTGGGCAGCGCCGAGGGCGCGGCCCGTGGTGCGAGCAAAACCCCGGTGTATGACGGCGAGCGCAGCCAGGCCACACCGACCACGCGTTTGTTCTACGACGCGTTCGGTAAGCAGGCCTGGCAGCAAAAAGGCTTCTATTCGGTACTCGACGCCCAAGGCAGCCAGGCCGCGTTGATGGCGCGCATGCTGGAACTTGGGCATAACGCACCGCTGCAACCCAACGCCAAGTTACCCGACGAGATCGTGTTGGGCCTCAACCGCCAAAACATGTGTGCCATGCCCGGCGAGTTCAACGCCTATGCCGGCAGCCATCCCAAGGAAGGCATGCCCTTGGCGGTCACCGGCCTCACCGACCAGCAATACCAGACCTTGCAGCGCTGGCTCGCCTCCGGTGCACCGATTGATGAACAAGGCCTGGCGCCGAGTGCCAGGGAAGCCTTGCAAGTGCAACAGTGGGAGCACCTGTTCAACCAGCCCGGCGCTCGCGAAAGCCTGGTGGCTCGCTGGTTGTACGAGCATTTGTACCTGGCGCATATCTACTTTGAAAACGGCGAGCCGGGGCATTTCTTCCAGTGGGTGCGTTCGCGCACGCCCAGTGGCCAGCCCATCGACCTGATCGCCACCCGTCGCCCCAATGATGACCCCGGTACCCAGGTGTATTACCGCCTGTGGCCGGTGCAGGGCGTGATCGTGCATAAAACCCACATCACTTACCCATTCAGTGCGGCGAAAATGCTGCGTATCAAAGACCTGTTCTATTCCGGCGACTGGCAGGTGAGTGCCTTGCCGGGCTATGGCCCTGGTCGCCGTGCCAACCCGTTCGAGACCTTCGAAGCCATCCCGGCCAAGGCGCGCTACCAGTTCATGCTCGATAACGCCGAGTATTTTGTGCGCACCTTTATTCGCGGGCCGGTCTGCCGTGGGCAGATCGCCACGGATGTGATCCGCGACAACTTCTGGACCCTGTTCCAGGACCCGGACCATGACCTGTACATCACCGATGCACGCTATCGCGGCCAGGCCACGCCGCTGCTGGCGATGCCGGGGCAGAACGATGACGTGGGCAGCGTGCTCAGCCTGTGGCTGGCCTATCGCGACAAGCGCAACCAGTACGAAGCCTTGCGCCGAGACAGCTACGCGGACGTGCCGCCGCCGAGTTGGTCGACCTTGTGGGCGGGGAATGACAATGCCTTGCTGACGATTTTCCGGCATTTCGACAGTGCTGCGGTGACCAAAGGCTTGATTGGCGAAGTGCCGCAGACGATGTGGTTGTTCGACTATCCGCTGCTGGAGCGCACCTATTACCAGTTGGCGGTGAATTTCGATGTGTTCGGCAATGTGTCGCACCAGGCCCAGACCCGGCTGTATTTTGACCTGATCCGCAACGGCGCCGAGCAGAACTTCCTGCGCCTGATGCCGGCCGATACCCGCGATGACTTTATGGACGATTGGTACCAGAACAGCGGCAAGCTCAAGCTGTGGCTGGACTACGAGGCGATTGACGACGACAAGCCAAGCGGCTTGCATCTGGATGAAAAACACCCGAAACGTGACTTTGCCAACCAGTTACTGACGCGTTACGGCGACTTGAATGCCAGCCCGGATCCGATCAACCGCTGCACGGGCGCTTACTGCTCGCGCGAGGGTATCGACCCAGCGTTGCAGGACGCGGAGCAGGCATTGAGCCAGCTGACATCACGCCCGGCGGCGGGGCTCAAGGTGATTGATCAGTTACCTGAGGCAACCATGCTGCGTATCGAGACCGCCAGCGGCAAGCGCGTGGTTTACAGCCTGCTGCGTAACCGCGCGCACAGCAATGTGGCGTTCCTGCTGGGCGAGGCTTATCGCTATCAGCCGGGGTTGGATACGGTGACGATCTATCCGGGTGTGCTTAGCAGCTATCCGAACTTCATCTTCAACATCCCGGCGCAGGAAGTGCCGGCATTTGTGACGGAAATGGAAAACGCCAAGGACGCCAGGCGGTTCGAGAAGATTGTTGATCGGTGGGGTGTGCGGCGCAGTCATCCGCTGTTCTGGCACTACTTTCACGACCTGTCGCAGTACATCCGCGAGACGACGCCGGTGGAAGAAGGTGTGCTGGATATGAATCGCTATGAAAATCTTTGATGCGGTGGTTGGGTCTTTTCCGACAAAATTACTCGGACTTTGTACCTGCGTAATATTTTGGCGTAAACTGCCGGCAAGCCTGTGAGGAGTTTCCATGACTGCCATAACCATTACCGACGCCGCCCACGATTACCTGGCTGACCTGCTGTCCAAGCAGAACACCCCAGGCATTGGCATCCGCGTCTTTATTACCCAGCCCGGCACCCAGTACGCCGAGACTTGCATCGCCTACTGCAAGCCTGGGGAAGAGAAACCTGAAGACACCGCCCTGGGGCTTAAAAGCTTCACCGCGTACATCGACAACTTCAGCGAAGCCTTCCTCGACGACGCCGTGGTCGACTACGCCACCGATCGCATGGGCGGCCAGTTGACCATCAAGGCGCCCAACGCCAAGGTGCCGAACGTCAACGCCGACAGCCCGGTCAACGAGCGCATCAACTACTACCTGCAAACCGAGATCAACCCGGGGCTTGCCAGCCACGGCGGTCAGGTCAGCTTGATCGATGTGGTCGAAGACGGTATTGCCGTGCTCAAGTTCGGCGGCGGCTGCCAAGGCTGCGGCCAGGCGGACGTGACCTTGCGTGAGGGCATCGAGCGCACCTTGCTCGAACGTATCCCGGAGCTCAAGGGCGTACGTGACGTGACCGACCACACGCAGAAAGAAAACGCCTACTACTGAGTAAGGTGTTCACTGCGAATAAAAAAACGGCGCCCCGTGAGCGCCGTTTTTTTATGCTTAAAATTCAGTGTCTTACGCGATTTATCTAACAAGAAATATTAACTGTGGGAGCGGGCTTGCTCGCGAATGCGCTGGGTCAGTTAAAGTTGTGCTGACTGACCCACTGCATTCGCGAGCAAGCCCGCTCCCACAGTTTGACCGCGTTTCTTCAGGGGCGGTAAAGGTGAGCATGCCCCGCCCGATACAGCGAAGACTCGCTGAAACCATCACTGGCCAACACCCGGCCCACCACAATCAACGCCGTCCGCCGAAACCCTTTGGCCGCCACCTTCGCGGCAATATCCGCCAACGTGCCCACCACCCAATCCTGATCCGGCCACGTCGCGCGGTGCACCACGGCAATCGGGCAGTCCGCGCCGTAGTGCGGCAGCAGTTCGGCGACGATCTTCTGCAGATGGTTGACCCCCAGGTGAATCGCCATCGTTGTGCCGTGTTGCGCCAAGCTGTCGAACGCCTCACCGGCCGGCATGCTGGTTTTATCGGCATAACGGGTCAGGATCACACTCTGGGCGATGTCCGGCAACGTCAGCTCTGTCTCCAGCAACGCTGCGCACGCCGACACCGCCGTCACCCCAGGGATGATCTGGAAGGGGATGCCCAACTCACGCAAATAACGGATCTGCTCGCCAATCGCGCCATACAGGCTCGGGTCGCCGGAGTGTACGCGGGCCACATCCTGGCCGTTGGCGTGGGCTGTCTTGATCAGCTCAATGATCTGCTCCAGGTGCAATTGGGCGCTGTTGACCACCTGTTCGGCCTGATGACCTTGCAGTACCGCCGCCGGCACCAGGGAGCCGGCGTAGATGATCACCGGGCAACTGCGGATCAGCCGCTGGCCCTTGACGGTGATCAATTCCGGGTCGCCGGGGCCTGCGCCGATAAAGTAGACGGTCATGGGAGTTCCTGTTGAAAAACGGGCGAGCATGAAAGTTGCTCATGATCGAGGAGCGCAATTATCGGGATTTCAGTCGGCGCACGCCAATGCAAACGTCGCCTGGGCGGTTTTTTTGCGCGTGATCAACAGGCGAGCGGGGCGTTGGGACAGCTGTTCAGCCAGGGCCAGGGCCGCGCTTTCGGCGATGCCGTAGCAACCGGTATGCGCAAATGCGACGGCTGACTTGTGGCTCAAGCGGTCTTCATAACCGGCCAATTGTTCTGCACTGAAACACTGCAAGGGCAGTTCCAGCAACCGGGCCAGGGCCAGCAGGCCGGGTTCAGCCTGTTTGTGATCAATGCTCGCCAACGCGGTGATGCGTTGGCGATCAATGCCGCCGTCGGCGAGGGCTGCGTCAAGCAGGCCAAGCAGGGTGTGAACATCACAGCCACGCTGGCAACCCAGGCCGACCACCAGCGTCATGCCGAGTATTGGCCGTCGCGGTTGCGGCGAAACAGCCACGCGCTGATCCAGCCCAAGGCCAGCCAGAAGGCGACGTTGGTCAGTTGCGAGGCGATCTTGAACTGCGCTTCCAGGGCTTCGGGTGCCAGCATCGAATGCACTTGCGGTTGTGGCGCGCCGATCACGTGGGGCACGGCCAGGATCGCCACGCCCAGCACCTTGAGCAGCCAGCTACGCCCAAACACCAGCAGTGCGATACCCGCAGCGGTAGAGGCCGCGGTGCCGATCCACCAGATCTGCCGTTGCGCCAGGTCGGCGGCAGCCGTGCCCGGCAACTCCGGCGGCAAGCCCAGGGTCGGCGCCAGTACAAACGTCGCATAGCCGGCCAAACCCCAGAGCAACCCTTGAGCCGTGCGGGTCGGCGCGCGCAAGGTATAGAGACCGGCAAGCATCAGCGCGAAACCCACCGCGACCACCAGGTTGCCACCGGTGGTCGACAGCACACGCTGCCAGCCATTTTCCGGCTCCCAGGCTTCGGCGTCGTGGGTGTGGGCTGCGGCCCCGGCGGTGTGTTCGTGCGCGACTTCGGCAACCGGGGCCTTTTCAAAGGTTTCCGCCTGCAAAATCAGCGGGGCGACCCAGAAACTTTGCAGCAGGGTCAGCAACAGGGCGGCCAGCAGGCCGGTGAAACCTGCGGTTTGAGCAATACGCTTGATCATGTCGGCAGGTCTCAGTGGCACGGGAACGCGGCGCTGTGGCGGGTATCGTGGGCGGCGTTGTGCACCGCTTCGATATGCGAGAAACCGGCGAAGTACACCAGGCATGCGCCGAGGATCGACGCGCCGATGGCGGCGCCCAGGCGTTGGCTCAAGGTGGCGGTGCTGCTGGCGGTGTGCGAAGTGCTGCTGATGATCGACATGGCGCGTCCCTTCAGGGGTTCAGGGTGACGCAGGCGCATGAAAACCCCGCGAGCCAGGCACGCAGGGTTCAAACAGCGCCCGCCCACCGCGGGTTTGTTATCTGATTTTTTCGGGCCGGTCTCCGGGCTTGCGAGGGGCGCTCTTGGGAAAAGAGCTGGGCCGTATCAAGCATCTCCTTCCCATGCACAGGCACAGTGGATTTGACGCTTCGCTCGCTTACCGTTGCGGGGGCAGCACCGGACTCGTCATCACGCTATGACTCACCGGTTTCCCGTTTCACCCTGTGAAGGGCACCCGAAACAAGATGTGTAGGAAAGCATGGGCGGGTGATAGGCGTCAAATAGTGGTTGGCGCCTCTCGAAGTTCGGGTGCCACCGTCAACCCGTTGGGCAAATCAATCAGTCTGGGTAATGAAATTCGGGCGAGCTGTGAGTGCGTGTGTACTCAACGTTGCGCTGATCGAAGCGCTGGTCTTGTTTGCCTGAGAACCCCAGAAAGCCCACGCCAATATCCAAGCGGTCAAGCAACTCTTTGCGTTTGAGCAGTTCCTGAGCGACTCCCCTTGCTTGGGGACTGAATGTGTTGGCGCTTGGCAGTTCACCGGCGGCTTCGCGTAACTCAGTGAAATTCACATATTTGTCGCCTGCGCCGTACTCATTGAAGTTTTTGCCGACCAGGGCTATCAGCGCCCGGTCACTCAGGAGGTGGAATTCACCGGTCTCAGTCGCGAGATCGTCTCGGCTGATCTGACCATTTTTACCGCTGTTGAGGTCCAGCTGCTCGAACAGGTCTTTGCGCTTCAATACTTCCTGAGCAATTTCGATCTGACTTTGTGTTGGGCGCACTCCGTGCAGCGGTAGTCCATCTGCTACTCGCTGAAGGGACTCTTTGGTAATGGTCTCGGTAAAACGCGGATCGCTCATGGCATCAAAATAGGTTTGGAGTGCTTGCGCCAGTTCCCGGGGCTGGAGTTGGTCAACAGGCTTTGTCCACCCTGCAGTCGTTGGCGCTGCTTGCTGGTTAAGGGAAGGGACGGGCAAGTGTGAATTAACATACGGGGGGATTGAGAGCGTCATGGTTATCTCCATTGTGTGATGAGGTCTTTTTATATATGTCCAATTCGTTAAATGCGTTCCCGGAGCATTCCGTTTATATATTTGGATTTGTTTCATCGCGCCTCACGGCGAGCGCCCCGGTCCCTTTATCAATCAACATTGACCCGCTTCCCCGCACTGCGTAGCCTTGCACCTTCGAGGTTCTTCGGCCCACGCCGAAGCTAAGAAGGGAACGCGGTCCAAGCCGCGGCTGCCCCCGCAACTGTGAAGGGTTCAGCTGACTGCCACGCCACTGCCATAACGGCGGGAAGGCGCAGCCAGCGCGAGTCACCCGACTCGCAAGCCCCAAGCCAGGAGACCTGCCTCGCAACTGATTTTCTACTTAACCGGGCGGGGTGATCCGGTGACGAAATCCGCTGCTGCGCGCCGTCGCAGGGCCATCGTCCCGTATGCCCGCCCCAAAGGGCATCCGATGAAAACACTGGCCAAACCAACTTCCCGTCACCATCGTTACCGGCTTCCTCGGCTCGGGTAAAACCACCTTGCTGCGCCATATGCTCGACAACGCCCAAGGCCGTCGCATTGCGGTGATCGTCAATGAGTTCGGCGAGTTGGGCATCGACGGTGAAATCCTCAAGCAGTGCTCCATCGGTTGCACCGAAGAAGAGGCCAACGGCCGCGTTTACGAACTGGCCAACGGCTGCCTGTGCTGCACCGTGCAGGAAGAATTCTTCCCGGTGATGCGCGAGCTGGTGGCTCGTCGCGGCGACCTCG
This sequence comes from Pseudomonas sp. W3I7, assembly GCF_030816095.1. NCBI lineage: Bacteria > Pseudomonadati > Pseudomonadota > Gammaproteobacteria > Pseudomonadales > Pseudomonadaceae > Pseudomonas > Pseudomonas sp. W3I7. The sequence continues at coordinate 3,499,211 of NZ_JAUSXP010000001.1, read as the reverse complement.
ACCATATCCTTATCGAAACCTCGGGCCTGGCCCTGCCAAAACCGCTGGTGCAAGCCTTCCAGTGGCCGGAAATCCGCAGCGCCTGCACGGTTGACGCAGTCATCACCGTGGTCGACAGCCCGGCCGTGGCCGCCGGCACTTTCGCCGCTTTCCCGGACCAGGTTGACGCCCAGCGCAAACTCGACCCGAACCTGGACCACGAATCGCCGCTGCACGAGTTGTTCGCCGACCAACTGGCCAGCGCCGACCTGGTGATCCTCAACAAATCCGACCTGATCAGCGCCGAAGACCTGGCCCGCGTGCGCCTGGAAGTCGCCGAGGAACTGCCACCGGCGGTGAAAATCGTCGAAGCCAGCAGCGGTCGCTTGCCGTTGGACGTGCTGATCGGCCTGGGCGCCGGTTCCGAAGAACACATCGACGGCCGCCACAGCCACCACGATCATCACCATGACGGTGAAGACGATCATGACCACGATCACGATGCATTCGACTCCATCTCCATCGACCTGCCGCAAGCCGACGAAGCGCTGCTGCTCGACGCCCTGACCCAGTTGGTGGTGCAGCACGGCATCCTGCGCGTCAAAGGCTTTGCGGCGATCCCGAACAAGCCGATGCGCCTGCTGATCCAGGGTGTGGGCACGCGTTTCGACAAGCATTTCGACCGCGCCTGGGGCGCCGACGAAGCGCGCATCACTCGCCTGGTGCTGATCGGCCAGGCGCTGGACGCGGCGGGCCTCGAAGCGCAATTGCGCGCAGCGCTCAGCGTTTAACCCATGCACCTGCTCAGGACTCAGCCGGGTGGTTTCGTTTCGGACGACAATATTGCCGACTTGGGCCAAACCCCCGCCGAGCTGGTGATCCTGTGCAGCGGTGATTCCAGCCTGGCACTGTTGGCCGAGGCCGGCCAGCAGTTGCCCGACGACTACCCCAGCTTTCGCCTGGCCAACCCCATGCAGGTGCAAAACCACGCCTCGGTCGACCTCTACGTCGACGAGGTGCTGCGCCACGCCAAGGTCATCCTGATTTCGCTGCACGGTGGCATCGGTTATTGGCGTTACGGCATTGAGCGTCTGGTGGAATTGGCCGAGCGCGGCGTGCAGTTGATTCTGGTGCCGGGCGACGATCGCCCCGACCCGGAGCTCAGCGGCTTAAGCACCGTGGGCATGGCTGAGCGCGACCGCCTCTGGCACTTTCTGCGCCAGGGCGGTTTGGGCAATGCGCTGGATTTTTATCGTTGCCTGGCCAGCAGCCACCTGGGCCGCGACTACACCTGGGCCGAGCCGCGAACCCTGGCGCGCACGGCGATTTATCACCCGCATAAACCCCACCCACGGCTGAACGACTGGCAGGCCGATTGGCACGCCGACTGGCCGGTGGCGGCGGTGTTGTTCTACCGCTCGCACTTGCAGGCGGCCAATACCGGTTTTATCGACGTGTTCTGCCAACGCTTGCAGGCGGCGGGTCTTAACCCGTTGCCGATGGCGGTGGCCAGTTTGAAAGAGCCCGGCTGCCTGACGGTGGTCGAGGACCTGCTCGATGAAGTGCAGGCGGCGGTGATCTTGAACACCACCGGCTTTGCCCAATCCAGCCCGGAAGCCCCACACCTGCGGCCGTTTCGCCGCAACATCCCGGTGATCCAGGCGATCTGCGCCCAGGACAACCAGCCCGGCTGGGAGGCCAGTGAACAGGGCCTTGGCCCGCGTGACCTGGCCATGCACATCGCCTTGCCGGAGCTGGACGGGCGCATTATCAGCCGTCCCATCAGCTTTAAAGACTTAGCCTGGCGCAGCGAGCGCAGCCAATCCGATGTGGTGTGCTACCGCGCAGCGCCCGAGCGCATGGATTTTGTCGCTGAACTGGCGCGGCGTTGGGTGGAACTGGCGCGAGTGCCGAATGCCGATAAACGCATCGCGCTGATTCTGGCCAATTACCCGACCCGCGACGGCCGCATCGGCAATGGCGTCGGCCTGGACACGCCGGCGGCGGCACTGAATATCCTGCGGGCGCTGCAAGCCGAAGGTTACCCGGTACCGAGTGAGTTGCCCGCCAGCGGCACGGCCTTGATCCATGAGTTGCTTGGCGGCGTCACCAACGACCTCGACAGCCTCGACCTGCGCCCGTGCCATCAAAGCCTGGGCCTGGACGACTACGAGGCGATGTTCCAGCGCTTGCCCGACCCCAATCGCCTGGCGGTGCTGGAACGCTGGGGCGCGCCGCACACCGACCCGATGTGCCGCGACGGGCGCATGATGATCGCCGGACTGCGCCTGGGCCTGACCTTTGTCGGCATTCAGCCGGCACGCGGTTATCAGGTGGACCACAGCGCGGTGTACCACGACCCCGACCTGGTGCCACCCCATGGCTACCTGGCGTTCTACTTCTGGTTGCGCCACACCTACGGCGCCCATGCCGTGATCCATGTGGGCAAGCATGGCAACCTTGAATGGCTGCCGGGCAAGGGGGTCGGGCTGTCGCAACAGTGCTGGCCGGATGCGCTGCTCGGGCCATTGCCGAATATCTACCCGTTTATTGTCAATGACCCAGGCGAGGGCGCCCAGGCCAAGCGCCGCACCCAGGCGGTGATCATCGACCACTTGATGCCGCCGCTGACCCGCGCCGAAACCTACGGCCCGCTGCGTAACCTGGAGCTCTTGGCAGACGAATATTACGAAGCGCAGTTGCTCGACCCACGCCGCGCCCTCGAGCTGCAAAAAGACATTCTCAAGCTGGTACGCGAAACCCGTATCGACCAGGAACTTGAGCTGGACAACGACGCCGACGCGGCAGTCTGGCTGCCGCGCCTGGACACCTACCTGTGTGACTTGAAGGAGTCGCAGATCCGCGACGGCCTGCATATCTTTGGCGAGTCGCCCGAAGGCCGCCTGCGCATCGACACCTTGCTGGCCTTGCTGCGTATTCCCCGTGGCGATGGACGTGGCCCGCAATCGAGCCTGCTACGGGTGTTGGCCAAAGCCTTCGACCTGGGTTTCGACCCACTCGATTGTGCCCTGTCCGAGCCCTGGACCGGGCGCCGGCCCGAGGTGTTGCAGAAGATCGACGCGCAGCTGTGGCGCACCGCCGGTGACACCCGTGAACGTCTGGAGCTGTTTGCCGCGCGGCTGATCGAGCAAGCACTGGAAGGGCCGCTGGAACAGCTTGAAGAGCCCGGCTGGGAGGACGTCAAGTCAGTCATCGAGAGCCTGCGCATTGTTGTCGCGCCGCGCCTGGACGCCTGCGGCCCCGCCGAAATGCGCGGCTTGCTGGATGCGCTCAGTGGTCGTTTCGTACCCGCTGGCCCCAGCGGCGCACCAAGTCGCGGGCGCCTCGACGTGCTGCCCACCGGGCGTAATTTCTTCAGCGTGGATGTGCGCAACCTGCCCACCACCACGGCCTGGCGCATCGGTTTTCAATCCGCCAACCTGATCCTTGAGCGGCACTTGCAAGACCATGGCGACCATTTGCGCCAGCTCGGTCTCTCTGTCTGGGGCACCGCCACCATGCGCACCGGCGGCGATGATATCGCCCAGGCCATGGCGCTGATGGGCGTGCGCCCGGTATGGGCCACGGGCAGCCAGCGCGTGGATGACTTTGAAATCCTGCCGATCAGCCTGTTGGATCGCCCACGGGTGGATGTGACGTTGCGCGTGTCCGGGTTCTTCCGCGATGCCTTTGCCAACCTGATCCGCCTGTTCGACGCGGCGGTGCAGGCGGTGGCGGCGCTGGATGAGCCGGACGACATGAACCCGCTGGCGGCCAAGGTGCGCAGTGAGCGTGAAGCGTTGCTCAAGTCGGGCCTGGACGAAGCGGCGGCTGCGAAGCAGGCGGGCTGGCGCATCTTTGGCGCCAAACCCGGTGCCTATGGCGCGGGCGTACAGGGCGCGATTGATGGTCGACTGTGGCAAAGCCGCGAAGACTTGGCCGAGGTCTACCTGAACTGGGGCGGCTACGCCTATGGGGGTGCCGATGAAGGCACCGCTGCCCGCGAACAATTCGCCCAGCGCTTGAGCCAGGTACAGGCGGTTTTGCACAACCAGGACAACCGCGAACACGACCTGCTCGATTCCAACGATTACTACCAATTCCAGGGTGGCATGCTCGCCGCCGTGGAAACCCTGAGTGGCGACAAGGCCGCCAGCTACCATGGCGACCACAGCCAGCCGGACTTGCCGAAGATCCGCACCTTGAAGGAAGAGCTCAACCGGGTGATCCGCTCCCGTGCCGCCAACCCCAAGTGGATCGACGGCGTGAAACGCCACGGTTATAAAGGCGCATTCGAGATGGCGGCCACGGTAGACAATTTGTTCGCATTCGACGCCACCACTGCGCTGATCGACGATCACCAATACGCCTTGCTTGCCGACGCTTACCTGCTCGACGCCGACACCCGCGCCTTTGTGCAGCAGCACAACCCGGCGGCACTGCGCGACATGACCGAGCGCATGCTCGAAGCCCAGCAGCGCGGCCTGTGGCAGGAGCCGGGCGCGTACCGCGAGGCGTTGGAAAACCTGTTGCTGGACATAGAAGAAGACAGCTGATGACCGATATCCCCCATTTCCCGCTGTCCGCCGTGGTCGGCGCCGATGAGCTGAAACTGGCGCTGTGCCTGACCGCCATCGACCCGAAAATCGGCGGCGTGCTGATCGAAGGCCCACGCGGCATGGCCAAATCCACACTGGCGCGTGGCCTTGCGGACCTGCTCGCCAGTGGCCAGTTCGTCACCCTGCCATTGGGCGCCACCGAAGAGCGCCTGGTCGGCACCCTGGACCTGGATGCCGCGCTGGGCGAAGGCCGCGCGCAGTTTTCTCCCGGTGTATTGGCCAAGGCCGATGGCGGCGTGTTGTATGTCGATGAAGTCAACTTGCTGCCTGATCATCTGGTTGACCTGCTGCTGGATGTGGCTGCCAGCGGCACCAACCTGATCGAACGCGATGGTATCTCCCATCGCCATTCGGCGCGTTTTGTGCTGATCGGCACCATGAACCCGGAGGAGGGTGAGTTGCGCCCGCAACTGCTCGACCGCTTCGGCTTCAATGTGGCGCTCGGCGGGCAGACCTTGCCCAGCGAGCGTGGGCAAATCATCCGGCGCCGCCTGGATTTCGACAGCGACCCGACGGCGTTCTGCAGCCAGTGGGCCGAACCACAGGCGGCGCTGCGTGAGCGTTGCACCCAGGCGCGCCAGCGGCTCGACAGCATTGCACTGGATGACCAGGCCTTGGCGCAGATCACCGAGCGTTGTTTTGCCGCCGGTGTCGATGGCCTGCGCGCCGACCTGGTCTGGTTGCGCGGCGCCCGCGCCCATGCTGCCTGGCGCGGCGCGGCTGCCATCGCCGAGGAAGATATCGAAGCGGTGGCCGAGTTCGCCTTGCGTCATCGCCGCCAACCGCAGTCGCCGTCGACAAGCCCGCCCGATCAAGGCCAGGCCGCAAAACCGTCTGACCCGTCACCCGGTCAGGGCCAGTGGGGCGATATGCCCGCGCCGGCATTGCCCACGGGCGCCCGCCGCGAAGTACCCGCCTGGCCAAAAAAGCCCTAGGCATTCGCCCTCGACCTGACGCGGGGGCGGATGCCCGGCCCAAGGCAGGGCGACTGGAACACGGCAGGCACGGCAAGGCGCGCAGCGCCCAGCGTGGCGCGATCAATTGGCCGGGCACCTTGCTCGGTGGCCGCCCGCAGTGCCGTGAGGATCTGCTCTATCACCTGCGCAGCCGCGCGAGCCATGAGCTGTGGCTGGTGATTGTCGATGCCTCGGCGTCCACCCGCCGCCATGGCGCGCTGAGCGACGCCAAAGGCCTGCTCGCCCAACTGTTTGATGACGCCTACCGGCAGCGGGCGCGCCTGGCGTTATTGAGCGCCAGCGGGCACGCGCCTGAATGGCAGGTGCAAGGGCTCAAGGCCGCCAAAGGCTTGACCCGCTGGTTGGCGCAGCTGGGCGCCGGTGGCGGCACGCCGTTGCTGGCGGCGTTGTCTGAAGCCGGCCAATGGCTGCAAGCGCGCCGCCAGCGTTACCCGGCCGAGCAGCAACGGCTGCTGGTGATTACCGATGGGCGGCTCAAGGCTATCGCCGGGTTGCCTGTGCTCGATTGCCCTGGATTGCTGGTGGATATCGAGCGCGGCCCGATCAGGCTAGGCCGCGCGAAGCAGCTGGCGCTTGAGCTGCAACTGGACTATCGGCCTATCGATAGCCTGTAGGCTTAATAAAACTGAACCTTGCCTGATTCCCGCTTGTCCCCGCTTCCCATGTCACCCCCTGCCTGCCAAATCCCTTAATTTTCCAAGCCTGCCGGAAGCCTCTCCAGGCCCCCGGCTGCGCCCGCGATTTTTTCCTGGCGCCCAGCACACCCGCTTCAAACGGCAGCTGAATACGGACGTTCTCAACCGTGACTTATCAGGCAGGTTATCCCATGCAGTTCAGTGAATTATTGGCAGCGATTTCCACCCATGCGATCCGTCTTCAATTGGAAGAAGGCGACCTGATTATCCTCGGCGATGACCAAGCCCTGGATGACGCACTATGGGATCAACTGATCGCGCACAAACCCCAACTGCTTGCCTTTGTGGCTGAACACGGTGGTGACTGGCTAAGCCCGGCCTACCGCATTACCCCGGACATGCTGGCGCTGGTCGCGCTCGATCAGCCGGCCATCGACCGTATCGTCGCCACCATCCCCGGTGGCGCGGCGAATGTGCAGGATATCTACCCGCTGGCGCCGCTGCAGGAAGGCATGCTCTACCACCATCTTTCGGCGCAGCAGGGCGACCCCTACGTGCTGCATGCGCAATTTGTGTTCGACAGCCGTGCGCGCCTGGATGCGTTTGCCCAGGCGCTGCAGTGGGTGATCGACCGCCACGATATCCTGCGCACGTCCATGGCCTGGGAGCGTCTGGACGAACCGTTGCAAGTGGTGTGGCGCACGGCGACCCTGGCCTGCGAAGAAGCGCATTTTGCCGACGGCGACCGCCTGGCCCAGTTGCTCGCCCGCTATGACGCCCGCAGCTACCGCATGGCCCTGGGCCAGGCACCGTTGCTGCGCCTGGTGTACGCCAATGACCCGGCCAACCAGCGCGTGGTGGCGATGCTGTTGTTCCACCACACCATCCTCGACCACACCGCGCTGGATGTGGTGCGTCATGAAATCCAGCTCTACCTGGCCGGTGAGCAAGCCCGGGCGGCCGAGCCAGTGGCGTTTCGCAGCTACATCGCCCAGGTGCGCCATGGCGTCAGCGAACAGGCGCATGAGGCGTTCTTTCGCGACATGCTGGCGGATATCGATGCGCCGACCTTGCCCTTCGGCCTGCAGGATGTGCAAGGCGACGGGCACGGCATCGATGAAGTACGGGGGCCCGTCGACAGCGCCTTGAGCCGCCGCCTGCGCAGCCTGGCACGGCCGTTGGGCGTCAGCGTGGCAAGCATCATGCACCTGGCCCTGGCGCGCGTGCTGGGCGTGGTGTCCGGGCGCGATGCCGTGGTGTTCGGCACCGTGATGCTTGGCCGCATGGGCGCCGGCGAGGGCGGTGAACGCGCGCTGGGTATGTTTATCAACACTTTGCCGTTGCGCGTGGACGTGGGCGAGCAGGGCGTGCGCGCCGGGGTCAAGGCTACTCACGAGCGGTTGACCGCCTTGCTCAATCACGAGCACGCGTCCCTGGCGCTGGCTCAGCGTTGCAGCGGGGTGGCGGCGCCGACGCCGCTGTTCAGTGCGATGCTCAACTACCGGCACAGCGCCGCCACCGACGTGGCCGCGGTGATCGAGGTAGCCGAAGGCATCCAGGTATTGGGCGCCGAAGAGCGCACCAACTACCCGTTGACGGTCAACGTCGACGACCTGGGTGAAAACTTTGCGCTGACGGTAATGGTCGATGCGTCCATCGGCGCGCAACGCGTCGCCGGCTACCTGCACACGGCCCTGCACAGCCTGGCCGAGGCCCTGGAACAGCGACCGGATATGCCGCTCTGCGGCCTGAATATCCTGCCTGACACCGAGCGTCACCATCTGCTGCACCGCCTCAACCAAAGCCCCGCGCACTACAACGACACTGCCCTGATCCACGCGCAAGTCGAAGCCCACGCCGCCGCTCAACCCAATGCCATCGCCCTGCGTTTCGACACCCAGCGCATCACCTACCGCCAACTCAACGAACGCGCCAACCAGGTCGCCCACCGCCTGCTGGCCCAGGGCATTCGTCCCGATGATCGCGTGGCCATCTGTGTGGAGCGCGGGCCGGACATGATCATCGGCCTGCTCGGCATCCTCAAGGCCGGCGCCGGTTATGTGCCCATCGACCCGGCTTACCCGCTGGAGCGCATCGCCTATACCCTGGCCGATAGCGCGCCAGTGGCGGTGTTGGTGCAAGCCGACACGCAGCATCTGGTCGGTGATTTGACCCGCATCGACCTCAACAGCCTGCGCGCAGAATCCATCGTCAACCCGCGCGTTGCGCTCAGCCCGGCCCACCTCGCCTATGTGATCTACACCTCCGGCTCCACTGGCCTGCCCAAGGGTGTAATGATCGAACACCGCCAGGTGGCGCGGCTGTTCACCGCCACCGAGCATTGGTTTGGCTTTAACGCCAACGATGTGTGGGCGCTGTTCCATTCCTTCGCGTTCGACTTCTCGGTCTGGGAAATCTGGGGCGCACTGATGCACGGCGGCCAGTTGCTGATCGTGCCGCAACTGGTCAGCCGCTCGCCGGATGAGTGCTACGCGCTGATCTGCGACGCGGGTGTGAGCATCCTCAACCAGACGCCCAGTGCGTTTCGCCAGTTGATCGCGGCCCAGAGCGCCCAGGCGCATTCCCTGCGCCAGGTGATTTTCGGCGGTGAAGCCCTGGAGCCGGGCATGCTCAAGCCGTGGTACGCCCGCGCCATCAACGCCGGCACCCAATTGGTCAACATGTATGGCATCACCGAAACCACCGTGCACGTGACCTACCGCGCCCTGGAAGCGGCCGATGCGCAGTTGGTCGGCGTCAGCCCGATTGGCGTGCGCATTCCCGACCTGCAGTTGTATGTGCTGGATGCGCGTCGTGAGCCGCTGCCGATCGGTGTGGTCGGCGAGTTGTATGTCGGCGGCGCGGGTGTGGCGCGCGGTTACCTCAACCGAGACGAACTGAATGCCGAACGTTTCCTGGCCGACCCGGCCACCGGTCTGCGCATGTACAAAACCGGTGACCTCGGCCGCCTGCTGGCCGATGGCAGCGTCGACTACCTGGGCCGTAACGATGACCAGGTGAAGATCCGTGGTTTCCGCATTGAGTTAGGCGAAATCGAAGCCACGCTGGCCAGCGCCGACGGCGTGCGCGACGCGGTGGTTATCGCCCGTGAAGACGAACCCGGTGACAAACGCCTGGTGGCCTACGTGATCGCCGAGCGCGAACTCGGCGCCGCCGAACTGCGTGACCATCTGCTGCTGAGCCTGGCCGAATACATGGTGCCCAGCGCCTTCGTGCGGCTGGACCAATTCCCGCTGACCACCAACGGCAAGCTCGACCGCAAAGCCTTGCCCGCGCCGGATGCCGACGCCTTGGCGCGGCGAGACTACGCCGCTCCGCAAGGCGCTGTGGAAAGCACCCTCGCCGGTATCTGGCAGTCGCTGTTGAAGCTCGACAAGGTGGGGCGCGACGACAACTTCTTCGAGCTGGGCGGCCACTCGCTGCTGGCGGTCAAGCTGATCGAACGCATGCGCCAAGTGGAGTTGAGCTGCGACGTGCGCGTGCTGTTCGGCCAACCCACTTTGCGCGCACTCGCTGCGGCAGTGGGCGGGCAGCAGGAAGTGCAGGTGCCGGCGAATGTGATCACGGCGAGCAGCGCACACATCAGCCCCGACATGCTGCCACTGGTGACACTGGACCAGGCGGCCATCGACCACATCCTCCAGCACGTGCCCGGTGGCATCGCCAACCTGCAGGATATCTACGGCCTGGCGCCGTTGCAGGCCGGCATTCTGTATCACCATCTGGCAACCACCGAGGGCGACCCCTACGTGTTGCAGGTGCAATTGAGTTTTGCCGACCAAGCCGCGGTGGACGCGTTTACCCGCGCCTTGCACAGCGTGATCGAGCGCAACGACATCCTGCGCACCGGTATTCTGTGGGAAGGCCTGGATGAGCCGGTGCAAGTGGTGTTGCGCAAGGCGCAGCTGCAGGTTGAGCGCCTCGACGTGCCGGCTGATGATGCGCTGGCACAGTTGCAGCAACGCTTTGACCCACGCCATTTTCGCCTCGACCTGAGCCGTGCGTCGCTGATGCATTTCGGTTACGCGCAACAACAGGATGGTTTCGTCGGCATCCTGCTGCTGCACCATATCCTGCTCGACCACACCGCCCTGCAGGTGTTGGTGGAAGAGATGAGCGCCAGCCTGGCCGGCCACAGCGCACAGCTGCCGCCGGCGGTGCAATACCGCAATTACGTGGCCCAGGCGCGTCTGGGCGTGACCCAGGCGCAACACGAAGCCTTCTTCAGCGACATGCTCGGCGATATCGACGAACCCACGCTGGCGTTCGGTTTGCAGGATGTGAATGGCGACGGCAGTGGCATCGTTGAGGCGCATTTGCCGCTGGCCCCGGCACTCGGCCAAGGCCTGCGCGAGCAAGCGCGGCAACTGGGCGTCAGCAGCGCCAGCCTGGTGCACCTGGCCTGGGCGCAGGTGCTGGCCCAGGTCTCCGGCCAGCAGGAGGTGGTGTTCGGCACCGTGCTGCTGGGGCGCATGCAAGGCGGCGAGGGCGCTGACCGGGCGCTGGGCATGTTCATCAACACCTTGCCGCTGCGCGTCAGCCTGGGCGCCACCAGCGTGCAGGCCGGCGTGCGCGCCACCCATGCGCGCCTGGCGCAGTTGCTTGGGCACGAGCACGCCTCGCTGTCCCTGGCCCAGCGTTGCAGCGGTGTGCCGGGTTCGTTGCCGCTGTTCAGCACCTTGCTCAACTATCGTCACAGTGCCCCAGACGAAGCACCGGGAGACAGCCCGTTTGCCGCGCACGGTATCGAGATTCTCAGTTCCCAGGAACGCAGCAACTACCCCTTGGTGCTCAACGTCGATGACCTCGGCACAGGTTTTGCGCTGACCGTACAAGGCGTGGCCAGCGTGGATGTGCAGCGCGTGGGCGACTATATGCTCACCGCGCTCAGCCACCTGGTGACTGCGCTGCAACAAGCGCCGACTACCGCGTTGCAGGCGGTGTCGATTTTGCCGGCGGCCGAGCGCCACCAGCTGTTGGTCGAGTTCAACGCCACCGCCCGCCAATACCCGTCGCAGCTCACGGTGCACCAGCTGTTCGAAGCTCAGGCACTGGCGCGTCCCGAAGCGGTGGCGGCGGTACATGGCGGGTTGTCCTTGAGCTACCGCGACTTCAACCGCCGCGCCAACCGCCTGGCCCATCACCTGATCAACCAGGGCGTACAACCGGGTGACAGCGTGGCGATTGCGCTGCCGCGCTCTCTGGAGCTACTGGTGAGCCAGCTGGCGATCCTCAAGTGCGCGGCGGTGTATGTGCCGCTGGACGTCAACGCGCCGCTCGAGCGCCAGGCCTTTATGGTGCAGGACAGCGGGGCGCGGCATGTGCTCCATACCCTGGCCGACCTCAACCTGGACAGCCTGTCGCCGCGCAACCCGGAGCTTGCGCAGACTGCGGACGAAGTGGCGTACATCATGTACACCTCCGGCTCCACCGGCGCGCCCAAAGGTGTGCAAGTGCCGCACCGCGCTGTCTCGCGCCTGGTGCTCAACAACGGGTATGCCGACTTCAACGAGCGCGAGCGCGTGGCCTTTGCCTCCAACCCGGCGTTCGACGCCAGCACCCTGGATGTGTGGGCACCGTTGCTCAATGGCGGTTGCGTGGTGGTGGTCGAACACGCGGTGCTGCTGTCCCAGGGCGCTTTTGCCGAGCTGTTGCAGGCACAGGCCGTCAGTGTGTTGTGGATGACGGCGGGCTTGTTTCATCAATACGCCGACGCCTTGCTGCCGGTGCTGCGCCAGTTGCGCTACCTGATCGTCGGCGGCGACGTGCTCGACCCGCTGGTGATCGGCCGCGTGCTCAAGCACGGCAAGCCGCAACACCTGTTGAACGGCTACGGGCCGACCGAAGCCACCACCTTCTCGACCACGTTCGAGATCACCACACCGGGCGCGGGCGCCGTGCCGATCGGCCGGCCCATCGCGAATGCCCAGGCCTATGTGCTGGATGCGCGCCAGCAGCCGCTGCCGCTGGGTGTGGTCGGCGAGCTGTACATCGGCGGTGCAGGCGTGGCCAAGGGTTACTTGAACCAGCCGCAACTGACGGCCGAAAAATTCATTCCCAACCCGTTCGGCGAAGGCCTGTTGTACCGCACCGGCGACCTCGCCAGTTGGCAGGCCGACGGCACCTTGCTGTACCAGGGGCGCAATGACTTGCAGGTGAAGATCCGTGGTTTCCGCATCGAGCCCGGCGAAATCGAAACCTGCCTGGCGGCCTTCCCGGGCGTGCGCGACGCAGTGGTACTGGCCCGCGAAGACGAGCCCGGCGACAAACGCCTGGTGGCGTACTACACCGCCACGGCACCCTTGCCGATCGAAGCCCTGCGCGCCCATCTGCAAGGCCAGTTGCCGGATTACATGGTGCCGTCGGCCTATGTGTGGCTGGAGCTGTTGCCGCTTACCGCCAATGGCAAGCTGGACCGCAAAGGCCTGCCGGCCCCGGATCAAAGTGCGCTGCTCAGCCGTGGCTACGAAGCCCCGGAAGGTGAAGTGGAAACCCTGCTGGCGCAGATCTGGCAGGACGTGCTCAAGCTCGAACGCGTCGGGCGCCATGATCATTTCTTTGAATTGGGCGGGCATTCGTTGCTGGCGGTCAGCCTGATCGAGCGCATGCGTCAGGTCGGCCTGAGCGCGGATGTACGCGTGCTGTTCAGCCAGCCAAGCCTGGCGGCACTCGCGGCGGCAGTCGGCAGTGGGCGTGAAATTGTGGTGCCGGCTAATGGCATTGCGCCGGGCAGCACGCAGATCACGCCGTCGATGCTGACCCTGGTGCAGCTTGACCAAACGGCCATCGAGCGCATCGTCGCCCATGTGCCCGGTGGTGCGGCCAATGTGCAGGATATCTACCCTCTGGCGCCGTTGCAGGAAGGCATTCTCTATCACCATATCAGCGCCGAACAGGGCGACCCGTATTTGCTGCAATCGCGCATGGCGTTCGACAGCCTGGCGCGTTTGCACGGCTTTATGGGCGCGCTGCAACAGGTGGTGGCGCGGCATGACATCCTGCGCACCGGCGTGGTCTGGGAAGGCTTGGACAGCCCGGTGCAAGTGGTCTGGCGCGACGCGCAACTGAGTGTGCAGGAGGTGATCCTGGACCCGGCCGAGGGCGGCATCATCGAGCAGTTGCATGCACGTTTTGATGCCCGTCATTACCGCCTGGACATTACCCAGGCGCCGCTGCTGCGCATGGTTTACGCCCAGGACCCGGCGAATAACCGAGTCGCGGCTATCCTGCTGTTCCACCATTTGGCGCTGGACCACACGGCCATGGAAGTGGTGGGCCAGGAGATGCGGGCGTTCCTGTTCAACCAGGCGGACGCGCTGCCCGTGGCGGCGCCGTTTCGCAACTATGTGGCCCAGGCACGCCTGGGCGTGAGCGTGGCCGAGCACGAGCAGTTCTTCAGCGCGATGCTCGCCGACGTGGACGAGCCGACCTTGCCGTTCGGCGTGCAGGACGTGCAGGGCGATGGCCGCGATATCGAAGAGGCCGAGCAACACCTGGACGCGGCGCTGGCCATGCGCGTGCGTGAGCAGGCGCGGCAACTGGGCGTGAGTGCGGCGAGCCTGATGCACCTGGCCTGGGCGCAGGTGCTGGGGCTGGTGTCCGGGCGCGATGATGTGGTGTTCGGCACTGTATTGATGGGCCGTATGCAAGCGGGTGAGGGCGCCGACCGGGCGCTGGGCATGTTTATCAACACCTTGCCGCTGCGGGTGAATGTCGCGGCGGGTGCCGCCGTGGCGGTCAAGGCCACCCATTCACGGTTGAGCGCCTTGCTGGGGCACGAACACGCGTCCCTGGCGCTGGCCCAGCGTTGCAGCGGCGTGCCGACCAGCGTGCCGCTGTTCAGCGCCTTGCTCAATTTCCGCCACAGCCGCCCCGACGAAATGGCCCGCGATGGCCACGGTATCTGGGAAGGCGTGCAACTGCTGGGCGGTGAAGAGCGCAGCAACTACCCGCTGACCTTGAGCGTGGATGATTTTGGCGCAGGCTTTGGCCTCAGTGTGCTGGCGCTGCCGCAGATCGGCGCCCAGCGCCTGTGCGGCTATATGCATAACGCCGTGGAGCAACTGGTCGAGGCCTTGGAAAACGCCGCCGATACCGCGCTCAACCGCCTGCCGATACTGCCCTCGGCCGAACGCGACACCCTGCTGCGCGAATTCAACGCAACGGCTGCGGATTTCCCCACCGGGCACACCCTGCACGGTGCCTTTGAAGCCCAGGTCGAGCGCCAGCCCCACGCGATTGCGCTGCAGCAGGGCGCGCTGTCGCTGACCTACCAGCAGCTTAATCAGCGCGCCAACCGACTGGCCCATCACCTGCTCACCCTCGGCGTACAGCCGGACGACCGCGTAGCGATCTGTTGCCGTCGTGGCCCGCAGATGCTGATCGGGCTGCTGGGCATTCTCAAGGCCGGCGCCGGTTATGTGCCAGTCGACCCGGCTTACCCTGCCGAGCGCATTGCGTATCTGTTGCAGGACAGCGCGCCGGTGGCCGTGCTGGCCGAGTCCAGTACTCAAGCGTTGCTGGGCACGTCTGCCACGGTGGACCTGCTGGGCGAAAGCTGGCAGCACCACGCCGTCAGCAATCCCCAGCTCGCAGCGCTGACCCCGGCGCACCTGGCCTACGTCATCTACACCTCCGGCTCCACCGGCCAACCCAAAGGCGTGATGGTGGAACACCGCAACGTGGAAAACCTGGTGCACTGGCACTGCGAAGCCTTCGGCCTGGACGCGCGCAGCCATACCAGCAGTGTCGCCGGTTTTGGCTTTGATGCCATGGCCTGGGAAGTCTGGCCGGCGCTGTGTGCCGGTGCGACCCTGCACTTGCCGCCTGCCACGGTGGGCAATGAAAACATCGACGAACTGCTCGCCTGGTGGCTGGCGCAGCCGCTGGATGTCAGTTTCTTGCCCACGCCAGTGGCCGAATACGCCTTCAGCCAGCACCTGCACCACCCGACGTTGCGCATCCTGCTGATTGGCGGCGACCGTCTGCGCCAGTTCACCCAGGAGCGGCGTTTTGCGCTGATCAACAACTACGGGCCGACCGAGGCCACGGTGGTTGCCACCTCCGGCCGTGTCCGCGCTGGGCAGGCGCTGCACATCGGCCGGCCGGTGGCGAATGCCAGCACCTACTTGCTCGATGCACAGCTGCGCCCGGTGCCGGTGGGCGTGGCCGGTGAGCTGTACGTGGGCGGCAGCGGCGTGGCGCGCGGTTACCTGAACCGTGCGGACCTGACCGCCGAACGCTTCCTGCAAGACCCGTTCAACCCAGGGCGCATGTACCGCACCGGCGACCTGGCGCGTTGGTTGCCCGACGGTAATATCGAGTACCTGGGCCGTAACGATGATCAGGTCAAGGTGCGTGGCGTGCGCGTGGAGCTGGGCGAGATCGAGAGCCGCCTGGCCGCAGTGGAAGGTGTCGCTGAAGCGGTGGTGCTGGTGCGCGAAGGGCGCCTGATTGCCTGGTTCACTGAGCACCACCCGCTGGCGATCGAAACCCTGCGCGTGCAATTGCAGGCGCAACTGCCCGATGCGCTGGTGCCCGTCGCTTACGTGAGGCTCGACGCGTTACCCCTGACCGCCAACGGCAAAGTGGATCGCAAGGCCTTGCCGGAACCTGATCAGGCGGCATTGCTCTCCCGCGACTACGAAGCGCCCCAGGGCGCAGTGGAAACCACTCTGGCGCGGATCTGGGCCGAGGTGTTGCAGGTCGAACAGGTCGGCCGTCATGATCACTTCTTCGAACTCGGTGGCCATTCGTTGCTGGCCGTGAGCCTGATCGAACGCATGCGTCAAGCGGACCTCAGCGCGGATGTCCGTGTGTTGTTCAGCCAGCCAACCCTGGCCGCGCTGGCGGCTGCCGTGGGCAGTGGCCGTGAAGTGCAGGTGCCGGCCAACCGGATCGCAGCGGATTGCCTGCGCATCACCGCTGACATGCTGCCCTTGGTTGATATCGACCAGTCAACCCTCGATCAAGTCGTCAGCCGCATCCCCGGCGGCGCCGCCAATGTGCAGGATATCTACCCGCTGGCGCCGTTGCAGGAGGGCATTCTTTACCACTACCTCACCGCCGAGCAGGGCGACCCGTACCTGCTGCAATCGCACCTGGCCTTCGACAGCTTCGAGCGCCTGCAGGCCTTCGCCCAGGCGCTGCAACAGGTGATCAACCGCCACGACATCCTGCGCACGGGTGTGGTCTGGGAAGGCCTCGGGCAACCGCTGCAAGTGGTGTGGCGCCAGGCTCAATTGCCGCTTGAAGAGGCGCAATTGCAGGGTGATGTGCTCGCCGGCCTGCATGAGCGTTTTGATGCGCGGCGTTATCGCCTGGACATCAGCCAGGCGCCGCTGATCTGCCTCAAGTACGCCAGGGACCCGGCCAACCAGCGCGTGGTGGTGGTGTTGCTCTATCACCATATTGCACTGGACCACACCGCGTTCGACGTGGTGCTGCGTGAGATGCAAGGGCACTTGCTGGGGCACGCCGCCCCGACGGCGGCGCCGATGCCGTATCGCAACTACGTGGCCCAGGCGCGATTGGGCGTCAGTGAGCAGGAGCACGAGGCGTTCTTTCGCGAGATGCTCGCCGCTGTCGATGAGCCGACCTTGCCGTTCGGCTTGCAGGACGTGCGCGGCGACGGCAGCGCGATTGAGGAATACAGCCTGCACCTGGACAGCGACCTTAACCGCCGCCTGCGGGCCCAGGCGCGTTTGCTCGGTGTGAGCACGGCGAGCCTGTTCCACCTGGCCTGGGGCCAAGTGCTGGCGGCCACTTCGGGGCGCCACAGTGTGGTGTTCGGCACCGTGCTGGTCGGCCGTCTGCAAGGCGGCGAGGGCGCCGACCGCGCCCTTGGGGTGTTTATCAATACCTTGCCGCTGCGCCTGGATATCGACGCGCAAGGCGCACGCGATGCCGTGCGTGCCACCCACACGCGGCTCACTGCGTTGCTCGGCCATGAACACGCGTCCCTGGCCCTGACCCAGCGTTGCAGTGGGGTGGCGGCCCCGGCGCCGTTGTTCAGCTCGATGCTCAACTATCGCCATCGCGGCGCCGCGACGCGCTCTGCCGAGGCGCAACACGCCTGGAAAGGCATGCAGACGCTGGCCAACGATGGCCGCACCAACTACCCGTTGACCCTCAACGTGGATGACTTGGGCGATGGTTACGATATCACTGCCCTGGCGCAGGTTGACGCGCAACGGGTGTGTGGTTACCTGCAGAACGCCTTGGCCGGGCTGGTTCAGGCTTTGGAACAGGCGCCGCATCAGGCGCTCAATTGCCTGCCGATCCTGGGCGCCGAGGAACGCCATAAACTGCTGGTAGCGTTCAACGCCACCGACGTCGATTACAACCTCGACCAGACCCTGCACGGCCTGTTCGAGGCCCAGGTTGAACGCACGCCGCATGCGCTGGCGGTCAAGGCCGGTGACCAGCAGTTGACCTACCGGGCACTCAACGAGCGCGCCAACCGCCTGGCCCATCACTTGCGCCAACTCGGCGTACGGCCGGATTCGCGCGTGGGTATCTGCGTCGAGCGTGGGCTGGACATGGTGGTCGGCCTGTTTGCGATCCTCAAGGCCGGCGGCGGTTATGTGCCGCTGGACCCGGCGTATCCCCTCGAACGCATCGCTTACATGCTGCAAGACAGCGCGCCGGTGGTGGTGTTGGCGCAAGGCGCGACCCGCCAGTTGTTGGGCGAGGTGCCGGTGCTGGACCTGGATCACGTCACTTGGCAACAGCAGAGCGCGAGCAACCCGCAGGTGCCAGGCCTGACCGCCCGGCACCAGGCCTATGTGATCTACACCTCCGGCTCCACCGGCCAGCCCAAAGGCGTGATCAACGAACACGCCGGCGTGGTCAACCGCTTGCTGTGGATGCAGGACGCCTATGGCCTCAAGGCCCATGACGCGGTGTTGCAGAAAACCCCGTTCAGCTTCGACGTGTCGGTGTGGGAATTCTTCTGGCCGCTGTTTACCGGCGCACGGCTGGTGATGGCGCGCCCCGGCGGGCATAAAGAGCCGGCGTACCTGTGCGAGGTAATCGAGGCCGAGCAGATCACCACCTTGCACTTTGTGCCGTCGATGCTCGACGTATTCCTGGCCCATGGCGATGTCAGCCAGGCCATAGGGCTGGCGCGGGTGATGTGCAGCGGCGAAGCCTTGCCGGGCAGCCTGGTGCGGCGCTTCAAGGCGCAACTGCCGGGGGTTGGCCTGTACAACCTGTATGGCCCGACGGAAGCGGCGGTCGACGTTACCGCGTGGAACTGCGCGCGGCCCGATGTGCCGGACAACACACCGATCGGCAAGCCGATTGCCAATACACGCATGTACGTGCTGGACGCTCAGTTGCAGCCGGTGCCATTGGGTGTAGTGGGGGAGTTGTTCCTCGGCGGCGTGCAAGTGGCGCGCGGGTATCTGAACCGCCCGGAACTGACCGCCGAACGCTTCCTCAAGGACCCGTTCACCGACGGGCGCCTGTACCGCACCGGCGACGTCGGCCGTTACCTGCCCGACGGCAATATCGAGTACCTGGGGCGCAACGATGATCAGGTCAAGATCCGTGGCCTGCGCATCGAGCTGGGCGAAATCCAGGCGCGCTTGCTGGAGCATCCTCAGGTCAACGAGGCCGCCGTGGTCGCCCGTGAAGAGCGCCTGGTGGCGTACTACACCGGCGCACACATCGACATCGACCGCTTGCGCGCCCACCTGTTGCAGCACTTGCCGGACTTTATGGTGCCCGCGGTATTTGTGCACCTCGACGCACTGCCACTGAGCCCCAACGGCAAGCTCGACCGCAAGGCGCTGCCGGTGCCGGGCATGGACGCACTGAGTGTGCGCGAATACGCGGCGCCCGAAGGCGACACCGAAACTCTCATGGCAGCGCTGTGGGCCGAGCTGCTTAACGTTGAGCGCGTTGGGCGCCATGACAACTTCTTTGAGCTGGGCGGGCACTCGCTGCTGGCCGTGAGCTTGATCGGACGCCTGCGCCAGGAAGGCCTGGAAGCCGATGTGCGGGCGCTGTTCGAACAGCCGAGCCTGGCCGGCTACGCCGCCATTACCGAACGAATGGAGATCGTCCTGTGAGCATTTTTGAGTTATTGACCACGCTGAAAACCAAGGACGTGCAACTGGCGCTCAAGGGCGAGCAGTTGTCGGTGCAAGGCAACAAACAAGCGCTGAGCGACCCTTTGATCCTGGCGGCGTTGCGTGAGCACAAAGGCGCCTTGATCGAATTGATCAAGGCCGGTGAATACTCGGCCTCCAAGGCCGGTGAAGTGCAGGTGCCGGCCAATGGCATCCCGCCTGGTGCCGAGCACATCACCCCGGCCATGCTGACCCTGTCGACGTTGAGCCAGGACGAGATCGAGCGCATCGTGGCCACGGTCGATGGCGGTGTGGCGAATATCCAGGACATTTACCCGCTGGCGCCGTTGCAGGAAGGCATTCTGTTCCACCACGTCAGCGCCGAACAGGGCGACCCCTATGTGATGCAGTCGCAGTTTGCGTTCGACAGCCTGGAGCGTTTCGAGGCCTTCGCCCAGGCCTTGCAAAGCGTAATGGACCGCCACGATATCCTGCGCACCGGCGTGGTCTGGGACGGTTTGCAACAACCCTCGCAAGTGGTGTGGCGCCAGGCACGCCTGCCGGTACAGGCGCTGCAATTGAACCTGGCCGACGGCGATATCGCCGCCCAACTGCATGGGCTGTTCGACGCTCGCCATTATCGTCTCGACGTGACCCGGGCGCCGCTGCTGCGCCTGGTGCGGGCCGACGACCCGCTGAACCAGCGCATTGTCGCCACCTTGCTGTTCCACCATATGGCCCTCGACCACAGCGCCCTCGACGTGGTGTGCCATGAAATGCAGGCGTGCCTGCTGGGCCAGGGCGCGGCGCTTGGCCAGGCCGTGCCGTTTCGCAACTATGTGGCGCAGGCACGCCTGGGCATCAGTGAGCCGGAACACGAAGGTTTCTTCCGCCAGATGCTCGGCGACATCAGCGAACCGACCTTGCCGTACGGCTTGCAGGACGTGCAGGGCGATGCCCGTGGCATCAGCGAAGTCAGCCTGCCTCTGCCCGCAGCACTCAGCCAGCGGTTGCGTGCGCAAGCCCGGCAATTGGGGGTGAGTGCCGCCAGCCTGTTCCATATGGGCTGGGCGCAGGTGCTGGCTGTGCTGGCCGGTAAAGAGCAGGTGGTGTTCGGCACCGTATTGATGGGCCGCATGCAAGGCAGCCATGCCACGGATCGAGCGCTGGGTATTTTCATCAATACCTTGCCGTTTCGCGTCGACGTAGATGCGCAGGACGTGCGCGCCGGGGTCAAGGCCACTCACGCGCGGCTCACCACCTTGTTGCGCCATGAACACGCGCCGCTGGCCCTGGCCCAACGCTGCAGCGGGGTGGTGGCGCCGACGCCGCTGTTCAGCGCCTTGCTCAACTATCGCCACAGCGCCCCGGCCGCCAGCGCCGAAGCCGTGTCGGCCTGGCACGGGATCGCCGCGCTCAGCGCTGAAGAGCGCACCAACTACCCGCTGACCCTGAGTGTGGATGACCTGGGTGACGACTTTGGCCTGAGCCTGCTGGCCAGCCAGCGGGTCGACCCACAGCGGGTGTGCGGCTACCTGCAAACCGCCCTGGAAAACCTGGTGACGGCGCTGGAGCAAGCGCCGCACACCGCGCTCAATCAGCTGTCGGTGGTGCCTGCCGCCGAGCAACAGCTGCTGCTGGAACAGTTCAACGCCACCCAGGCCGATTTCCCTCACGGCAGCACCTTGCACAGCCGCGTCGAAGCCCAGGCCGCGCTCACGCCGGACGCGATCGCCGCCGTGCAGCAGGGCCGCCAACTGACCTACGCCGAACTCAACCAGCAAGCCAACCTGCTGGCCCATCACCTGTTGGCGCTGGGGGTCAAACCCGACGACCGCGTGGCCATCGTCGCGCGGCGTGGCCTGGACACCCTGGCCGGGTTACTGGCCATCCTCAAGGCCGGTGCCTGCTACGTGCCGGTCGACCCGTCGCACCCGGCCGAGCGCCTGAGCTACCTGCTGAGCGACAGCGCCCCGGTGGCAGTGCTGACCCAGCAGGCGCTGCTCGAGCGCCTGCCGGTGCTGGACGTGCCGGTGATCCAGCTGGACCGCTACACCTGGCAGCACCATTCAGCCAGCAATCCCAACGCTGGCGCCAACCCATCGAACCTCGCTTACGTGATCTACACCTCCGGCTCCACCGGCCTGCCCAAAGGGGTGATGGTCGAGCACCACACGGTGGCCAACCTGGTGGACTGGCATTGCCGCGCCTTTGACCTGTGCGCCGGGCGCCACACCGCCAGTGTTGCCGGTTTTGGTTTTGATGCGATGGCCTGGGAAGTCTGGCCGGCGCTGTGTGTCGGCGCGACCCTGCACCTGCCGCCGGTCACGGACGGCGCCGAAGATATCGACGCGTTGCTGAGCTGGTGGTGCGCGCAGCCGCTGGACGTGTGCTTCCTGCCTACGCCGGTGGCCGAATACGCGTTCAGCCAGCAAATCGAACACCCTACATTGCGCACCTTGCTCATCGGCGGTGACCGCCTGCGCCAGTTTGCGCGGGCCCAGCGATTTGAACTGATCAACAACTACGGCCCCACCGAAGCCACGGTGGTCGCCACCTCCGGCAAGGTCGAGGCGGGCCAGCCGTTGCATATCGGCAAACCGGTGGCCAATGCCACGGTGTACCTGCTCGATGAACACCAGCGGCCGGTGCCATTGGGTGTCGCCGGTGAGCTGTACGTGGGCGGCAAGGGCGTGGCGCGTGGTTACCTCAACCGCCCGGAGCTGACCGCCGAGCGCTTCCTGCAAGACCCGTTCAACCCGGGGCGCATGTACCGCACCGGCGACCTGGCGCGCTGGTTGCCGGACGGTACGCTTGAATACCTGGGCCGCAACGATGATCAGGTGAAGATCCGGGGCATGCGCATCGAGCTGGGCGAGATTGAAACCCAGCTCGGCCAACTGCTCGGGATTCAGGAAGCGGTGGTGCTGGTGCGCGAGGAACGGCTGGTCGCCTATTTCACCGAGAGTTCGCAACTCGACCCGTTGGCGGTGGGTGATATCCGTGCCCACCTGGTCGCGCATCTGCCGGACTACATGGTCCCGGTCGCCTATGTGAAGCTCGAGGCGTTGCCACTCACGGCCAACGGCAAGCTTGACCGCAAGGCTTTGCCGGCGCCGGACATGGCCGCGGTGTTTACCCGCGAATACGCCGCGCCCGAGGGCGAGATCGAAAGCGTGCTCGCGCAGATCTGGGCCGATGTGCTGCAGGTGCAGCGTGTCGGGCGCCACGACCATTTCTTCGAGCTGGGCGGGCACTCGTTGCTGGCGATGCGCATGGTGTCGCAAGTGCGCCAGCGCCTGGGGGTGGAACTGGTGCTGGGCGACTTGTTTGCCAATGCCGAGCTGGCGGCAGTCGCTGAAGTGCTGGCGAAGTCGGCACGCAGCACCTTGCCGGATATCCTGCCGGCCAATCGTGATGAACACGTGCCGCTGTCGTTTGCCCAGCAGCGCCTGTGGTTCCTGGCGCTGATGGAAGGCGCCAACACCGCCTACAACATCCCCATCGGCCTGCGCCTGCGTGGCCAGTTGCATGTCGAGGCGCTGCAACGCGCTTTGGCGCGCATTGTTGCGCGCCACGAAACCCTGCGCAGCCGCTTTGCCCAACAGGGCGATGAAGCCCAGGTGCTGATCGTAGCGGCCGAAGACAGGCTGCCCCTGCAAGTGCAGGATTTGCGCCGCCACCCGCAACCGCAGCAGGCGCTGGATGCCTTGATTCAGGGCGAAGCCTCGGCGCCGTTCGATCTGGAGCGCGGCCCTCTGCTGCGCGGGCGTCTGGTGGTGATGGCCGACGATCACCATGTGCTGCTGTTGACCTTGCACCATATCGTTTCCGATGGCTGGTCGATGGGCGTGCTCACCCGCGAGCTGATGGCGCTGTATCAAGCTTTCAGCCACGGCATGCCTGACCCGTTGCCAAGCCTGCCGATCCAGTACGGCGACTTCGCCGTGTGGCAGCGGTTGTGGCTGAGCGGCGAAGTGCTGCAGCGCCAAAGCACCTATTGGCAACAGGCACTGGCCGGTGCGCCGGCCTTGCTCACGCTGCCCACCGACCGCCCACGCCCGGTGCAGCAGGACTACGCCGGCAGCAGCGTCGAAGTGCGCCTGGACGAACGCCTGACCGCCGGGCTCAAGGCCTTGAGCCAACGCCATGGCACCACGCTGTACATGACCTTGATGACGGCCTGGGCCTCACTGCTGGCACGGCTGTCCGGGCAACAGGACCTGGTAATCGGCACGCCGGTGGCCAACCGCACCCGCAGCGAGGTGGAAGGGCTGATCGGCCTGTTCGTCAACACCCTGGCGGTGCGCATCGACACCTCGGGCGAGCTGAGCACCGAGGCCTTGCTGGCGCGGGTCAAGGCGCTGACGCTGGCGGCCCAGGCGCATCAGGACTTGCCGTTCGAGCAGGTGGTGGAAATCACCCGGCCGGTGCGCAGCCTGGCCCACAGCCCAGTGTTCCAGACCCTGCTGAGCTGGCAGGACAGCAGCGCGCCGACCCTGGCCTTGGGCGACCTGGCCCTGGAAGGCATCGTCGAGAACAGCCACTTTGCCAAGTTCGACCTGTCGCTGAACCTGAGTGAAGTGCAGGGCAGCATTCTCGGCGCACTGGAATTTGCCGTGGCGCTGTTTGATCAGTCGACCGTGCAGCGTTATGCCGGTTATTTCATCCGCACCTTGCAGGCCATGGTCGATAACGACCAGGCGGTGCTGGAACATGCGCCGTTGGTGGATGAGCGTGAGCGTCAGCACCTGCTGGTCGATTTCAACGCCACCGCAGTGGCCTACAACCTCGACCAGACCCTGCACGGGATGTTTGAAGCGCAGGTGACGCGCACGCCGAACGCGATTGCAGTGAAGGCGGGCGAACAGCAACTGACCTACGCCGAACTGAATGCGCAGGCTAATCAGCTGGCCCCATCACTTGCTGGCGCTGGGCGTACAGCCGGGTTCGCGGGTGGCGATCTGTGTGGAGCGCGGCCTTTCAATGGTCGTTGGCCTGTATGCGATCCTCAAGGCCGGCGCTGCATATGTGCCGCTGGACCCGGCCTATCCGCAGGAGCGCCTGGCCTACATGCTGCAAGACAGTGCGCCGCGGGTGGTGCTGGCCCAAGGCGCAACACGTGGGTTGCTCGGTGAGGTGGAGATAGTCGATCTGGACCAGCCGACCTGGCAGCATCTGCCCGCAGGCAACCCTCATGCACAGGGCGTGAGCGCCTATGTGATCTACACCTCCGGCTCCACCGGCCAGCCCAAAGGCGTGATCAACGACCACGCCGGGGTGGTCAACCGCCTGCTGTGGATGCAGGACGAATACGGCCTCACGGCACAGGATTCGGTGCTGCAGAAAACCCCGTTCAGCTTTGACGTCTCCGTGTGGGAATTCTTCTGGCCACTGTTTACCGGCGCGCGTCTGGTGATGGCGCGCCCCGGCGGGCACAAAGAGCCCGAATACCTGTGCGAAGTGATCGAGGCCGAACAGATCACCACCTTGCACTTTGTGCCGTCGATGCTCGATGTGTTCCTGGCCCATGGCGATATCCGCCAGGCTGCCGGGCTGGTGCGGGTGATGTGCAGCGGCGAAGCCTTGCCGGGCAGCCTGGTGCGGCGCTTCAAGCAGCAACTGCCGGGCAGCGAGTTGCATAACCTGTACGGGCCGACCGAAGCGGCCGTCGACGTCACCGCCTGGAACTGTGCAGGCCCGGTGACCCCGGACAACACGCCGATCGGCAAGCCCATCGCCAACACGCGCATGTACCTGCTCGACAGCCAATTGCAGCTGGTGCCGCTGGGCGTGGTGGGCGAGTTGTTTATCGCGGGCGTACAAGTGGCGCGCGGCTATCTGAACCGGCCGGAGCTGACTGCCGAGCGTTTCCTTGACGACCCGTTCATGCCGGGGCGCATGTACCGCACCGGTGATGTCGGGCGTTACTTGCCGGACGGCAATATCGAGTACCTGGGGCGCAATGATGACCAGGTGAAGATCCGTGGTTTGCGCATCGAACTGGGTGAAATCCAGGCGCGGCTGCTCGAGCATCCGCAGGTCAACGAAGCCGCCGTGGTCGCCCGTGAAGAGCGGCTGGTGGCGTACTACACCGGCACGCCGAGCGACATCGACGCGCTGCGCGGCCACCTGCTGCGGCATCTGCCGGAGTTCATGGTGCCGGCGATGTTCGTGCATCTGCAGGCGTTGCCGCTCAGCCCCAACGGCAAGCTCGACCGCAAGGCGCTGCCGGCGCCGGGCCTGGACTCGGTGGCGGTGCGAGAGTATGAGGCGCCCCAGGGCGATACCGAAATCGCCTTGGCCAGCCTGTGGGCCGAACTGCTCGATGTTGAGCGCGTGGGCCGTCACGACGACTTCTTCGAATTGGGCGGGCATTCGCTGCTGGCCGTCAGTTTGATGGGGCGCATGCTTCGCCTGGGCTTGTCGGCGGATGTGAAGGTGCTGTTCGGCCAGCCGACGCTCTCGGCCTTGGCGGCGGCGCTGGGCGGTGGGCGTGAAGTGGTGGTGCCGGCCAATGGCATTGTCGAAGGCTGCACCCGGATCACCCCGGCTATGCTGCCCTTGGTCCAGATGGACCAGGCTGCCATCGACCGCATCGTTGCGTGCATCCCCGGCGGTACCGCAAATGTGCAGGATATCTACCCGTTGGCGCCGTTGCAGGCCGGCATCTTGTATCACCATCGGGCGGTGCTTGAAGGCGATGCCTACCTGTTGCGGGCGCAGTTTGCCTTCGACAACCGTCTGCGCCTGGACGCCTTTGCCCAGGCATTGCAGGCGGTGATCCAGCGGCATGACATCCTGCGTTCCTCCTTCCATTGGGAGGGCCTGGAAGAACCGGTGCAGGTGGTGTGGCGTGAGGCCTCGTTAAGCATTGAAACCGGTGCTGTGCCACAACGCCTGGATCTTTCGCAAGCGCCGTTGATGCGCCTGATCTATACCGAGGAACCGCAGCGCGTGGTGGCCACGTTGCTGTTCCATCATTTGGTGATGGACCACATCGCGCTGGACATCCTGCAGCATGAAATGCAGGCGTTTCTGCTGGGCACTCAGCACACCCTGGGCGCGGCCGTGCCGTATCGCAACTATGTGGCCCAGACCCGCCTGGGCGTTGAAGATCACGAGGTTTTCTTCCGCGAAATGCTCGGTGAAGTCGAAGAACCAACCGACGTCCACTACCTGGGCGTCGATGAACACGCGCATCTGGCCGTCGACCCTCAGTTGAGTCAGCGCCTGCGTACCCAGGCCCGCCAGGCAGGCGTGAGTGCCGCCAGCCTGATGCACCTGGCCTGGGCGCAGGTGCTGGGCAAGGTCAGCGGCCGCGAACAGGTGGTGTTCGGCACTGTCATGCTCGGGCGCCTGCAAGGCGGCGAAGGCGCCGAGCGGGCCATGGGCGTGTTTATCAACACCTTGCCGCTGCGCGTCGACTTGGGCGAACACTCGGTACGCGCTGCACTGCGCGCCACCCACGCGCGCCTGACCCAATTGCTCAGCCATGAACACGCGCCGCTCGCGTTGGCCCAGCGTTGCAGCGGCGTGCCAGTGGGGACGCCGTTGTTCAGCGTGCTGTTCAACTACCGCCACAGCGCGCTGCACACGGGTGGCGTGGCCGAGGCATGGCAGGGGATTGCGCTGCTCGGCGCCGAGGAGCAGACCAATTACGGGGTGTCGGTGAGTGTCGATGACCTTGGCGAGGGTTTCAGCCTGACCGCCATGGGGCAGGGCGCCCGGCGTTTGTGTGATTACCTGACTATCGCACTGGAACAACTGGTTGGTGCGCTGGAGCAGCACAGCGAGACGGCCATCAGCGGTCTGCCGATCCTGCCGACAGCCGAGCGCCAACAGCTGGCGGATTTCAATGCCACGGCGCGCACCTTCCCCCGCGAGCACACGGTGCAGCGCTTGTTTGAAGCCCAGGCCCAGGCACGGCCTGACGCGATAGCGGCGTTGCACGCTGACGCGGTGCTGAGCTATGGCGAACTCAACACCCGCGCCAACTGCTTGGCCCATCACCTGATGAGCCTGGGCGTGCGCCCGGCCGATAACGTCGCGATCCTGCTGCCGCGCTCCCTGGACCTGCTGGTCAGCCAACTGGCGATCCTCAAGTGCGCGGCGGCCTATGTACCGCTGGACATCAATGCCCCCGCCGAGCGCCAGGGCTTTATGTTGCAGGACAGCGGTGCGCGCTGGCTGTTGACCCGCAGCGACGCGGCGCTGGAGCACCCGGCGCGGTGCCTGGACCTGCATACCCTGAACCTGGACACCCTGAACCTGGACCCGCAACCGAGCCACAACCCCGACCTGTCGCAGTCCTCGGACAGCGTGGCGTACATCATGTACACCTCCGGCTCCACGGGGACGCCGAAGGGCGTATTGGTGCCCCATCGCGGCATCACGCGGCTGGTGCTCAACAACGGTTACGCCGACTTCAACGCCGCCGACCGCGTGGTGTTTGCCTCCAACCCGGCGTTCGACGCCAGCACCATGGACGTGTGGGGCGCGCTGCTCAACGGCGGCCAGGTGCAGGTGGTCGACCATTGCACCTTGCTCGACCCGGTTGCATTCGGCCGTTCGCTGCACGGTGCGACCGTGTTGTTCGTGACCACCGCGTTGTTCAATCAGTACGTGCAGATGATCCCCGAGGCCCTGGCCGGCTTGCGCATGTTGCTCTGCGGCGGCGAGCGTGCCGACCCGGCGGCGTTTCGCCGCCTGCTGGCGCAGGCGCCGGGTTTGCGCCTGGTGCATTGCTACGGGCCGACCGAAACCACCACCTACGCCAGCACTTACGAGGTGCAGGCGATTGCTGCCGACGCTGACAGCGTGCCAGTGGGTCGACCGATTTCCAACACGCAAACCCACGTGCTGGATGCGTACTTGCAGCCGCTGCCGGTGGGCGTGACGGGCGAAATCTGCATCGGTGGCGACGGCGTGGCCAAGGGTTATTTGAACCGGCCGGAGCTGACCGCCGAAAAGTTTGTCGACGACCCGTTCAACCCAGGCGCCTTGATGTACCGCACCGGCGACCTTGGCCGCTGGACGGCGGACGGTTTGCTGGAGTGCATCGGGCGTAACGACGACCAAGTGAAGATCCGCGGTTTCCGCATTGAACTGGGCGAAATTGAAGCACGCCTGGCGACCTTCGCGAGTATCCAGGACGTGGTGGTGCTGGCCCGTGAAGACGTGCCGGGTGACAAGCGCCTGGTGGCGTATTTCACCTGGGCTGGCGCGCCTGGCGACGTCGACAGTGTGCGTGCGCACCTGCACGGCCAATTGCCGGACTACATGCTGCCGTCGGCCTATGTGCCGCTGGCGCAGTTGCTGCTGACGGCCAATGGCAAGATCGATCGCAAAGCCTTGCCGGTTCCGGCATTGGAGGCCTTGCTCAGCCGTGACTTCGAGGCGCCGGCCGATGCCTTGGAGCAGTCACTTGCAGGCCTGTGGGCCGAGGTGTTGAAACTTGAGCAAGTGGGTCGACATGACAGTTTCTTTGAACTGGGCGGCCACTCGTTGCTGGCGATTCGACTGGTCAACCTGATGGAAGCGGCGGGGTTGCAGGTGTCGCTGGCCGAGCTGTTCCAGCACGTCAGCGTGGCCTCGGTGGCGGCGATGCTGCGTCAGCGTACTGGCGAGCCGGTGCGCGACACCTCGCTGATTACCGTGCGCAGCAGCGGCGCGCAGCCGCCGTTGTTCCTGGTGCACGAGTTCAGCGGCATGGACGTGTATTTCCCGGCGTTGGGCCAGCACTTGCCCGGTGACTATCCGATCTATGGCCTGCCGGGCGCGGCACTGGGCGAGGCGCACCTGAACACCATGGAAGGCTTGGCGGCGCGCATGGTCGGCCTGATCCGCCAGGTTCAGCCGCACGGGCCTTACCGCGTGGCGGGCTGGTCGTTTGGCGGCGTGCTGGCCTATGAAGTGGCGATGCAATTGCTGGGGCTGGATGAGCCGGTGGCGTTTCTTGGTTTGATCGACAGCTATGTGCCGCGCATGACCGATCAGGGCAAGGCGCGCTGGAGTGGGCCGGATGCCCTTAAACGGCATTTGCTGTTGCAGTGCACGGCGTATTGGAAAGCACAGGGAGGTGTGGATGAACTGGCGAGCCTTGAACAGCTTGAGGCGGGCATTGGACAGCTGGACTTTGCGGGTCTGCTGCAACGCTGTCGCGATCAAGGTCTGCTATACGCGCAAATGGCAGCGGCTACGGACGCGGACCTCTTGAGCTTTATCGAGCGGGAAGTCGGCCACGGGCATGCGCTGGCGCACTACAGCCTGTTCCCGCTGCCGGTGCCGGTGCATCTGTTCAGTGCCCGCGAACGGCCGACCGAGCTGTCGCGGCGCAGTGAATCGCTGGGTTGGGAAGACGCCTTGGCGCCTGGGCAATTGCGCCGGGTCGAAGTGCCGGGCGATCACCAGAGCATGATGCAGGCGCCGCATATTCAAGGCTTGGGCGCGGCGATGGCGCAGGCCCTGGCCGTGAGTGCGCCGGTGACGCAAGCGCTGCATCAACCGGTGCTGCGCATTCAGAGTGGGCGTGCGGGGTTTGCGCCGGTGTTCTGCGTGCCGGGAGCGGGGGACAGTGTCACCGGGTTTGTCGGGTTGAGTGAGGCACTCGGGCGGGACTGGCCGCTGTTCGGCTTGCAGCCGCGCGGGCTGGATGGCGAGGCGGTGCCCCATAGCCAAGTGGAAGCGGCGGCGCAGTGTTACCTGGCGGCGCTGGCGCAGGAGTGCCCGCGTGGGCCGGTGCATCTGGTCGGGCATTCATTTGGTGGCTGGGTCGCGCTGGAGATGGCGCTGCGCTTGCAGGCGATGGGCCGCGAGGTGGCGTCGTTGACGGTGATCGACAGTGAATCGCCGGGTGGTGCGGGCAAGCCGTATTCGACCACGGCAGCGCTGTTGCGCTTGATCGAGGCCATGCAGTTGTCGGCGGGCAAGTCGCTGGGCATTGACCGGGTGGATTTTGCCGGGCGCGATGAGGTGGCGCAGCAGCAATGGCTGCATGCGGGGATGGTGAGCGTGGGGTTGTTGCCGGGGCGTGCCAGTGTGGATGCCATGGCAGGGCCGGCGCGTACTTATGCGGCGGCGTTGCGCACGGTGTATCGGCCAACGCAGCGGTTCAACGGGGTGGTGCGCTTGGTGCTGGCGCAGGATCCGGCGTTGGATGCGGCGGGTAATCAGCGTGAGCAGGGGTTGATGGTGGAAGGGTGGCGGCGCCAGGGGAACGGGTTGCAGGTTTGGTATGGCGTGGGGAATCACTTTACGTTGCTTAAGACGCCGAATGTTTTGGGGTTGGCGCGGTGGTGGCTGGAAGGGGTGGTGGTTGGGGAGGTGGTGTCGTGAAGTGGCCGGTGTACATATCCGTTGCTGCGGTAACGGCGGCCTATGGTTCCGCTCTTACAGCGGGTCACTTTTGCAAGGACGCAAAAGTAACCAAAAGGTCCTCGCCCCACCACTCGGTGCCTCGCTTAGGCTCGGCATGCCTGCGTTCGCCCATCGTGGTTAACGGGGCGTCTCAGATCAAAAGCAGAGCACGGCGGCCTAGTAGCCGACCTGAGTGGTTAAAGCAAAAGCGAAAAGCGGATTTGCATGCACCTGGGATCTGCTTCTCTGTGGGAGCTGGCTTGCCTGCGATGCAGACACCTCGGTGTGTCAGGTACACCGAGTTGATGCCATCGCAGGCAAGCCAGCTCCCACACTGGACCGTGCCGTTGTAGGCCCTCTTCATCTTTTTATGGTCATTTATGGAAAAGTCAAAGATTCGCAAAATTGGAATGCTCGCGGTGTTGGCTGCTGCCATTGGCCTGGTGGTGTACACGGTGCAGGCACCCGCCGATGCGCCGCAGTACCTCACTGCCACGGCTGAGCGCGGTGATATCGAGAATGCGGTGTTGGCCACCGGGTTGCTCGAAGGCATCAAGCAGGTTGATGTTGGCGCGCAGGTGTCGGGGCAGTTGAAGTCGCTCAAGGTCAAGGTCGGCGACAAGGTGAAGAAGGGCCAGTGGTTGGCGGAGATCGACCCGCTGATTCTGCAGAACACCTTGCGTAAAGCCCAGGTGGATGAGGAAAACCTGCAGGCCCAGCGCCGCGCCACGGCGGCGCAGCTCAAGCAGGCCAAGTCGGTGTATGAGCGCTATAAGGGCTTGCAGGTGGATGAGTCGGTATCGCGCCAGGATTTTGAAGACGCCGAGTCGACCTTCCAGGTGCAGCAGGCCAACCTGTTGTCCCTGGATGCGCAGATCAAAAGCGCGCATATCCAGATCGACACCGCCAAGGTCAACCTGGCGTATACGCGCATCATCGCGCCCATCGACGGGGATGTGGTCGGCATCGTCACCCAGGAAGGCCAGACCGTGATCGCCAACCAGTTGGCGCCGGTGCTGCTCAAGCTGGCCGACCTGGACACCATGACCGTCAAGGCCCAGGTGTCGGAGGCCGATGTGATTCATATCAGCCCTGGCCAGCAGGTGTATTTCACCATTCTGGGTGAAGCCGACAAGCGCTACTACGCCAAGCTGCGCGGCACGGAGCCGGCGCCGCAGAACTTCCTCGAAACCCAGACGGCCGGCACGCCCAAGCAGAACACCGCGGTGTTTTACAACGCGCTGTTCGACGTGCCCAACCCGGACCATCGCCTGCGCATCGCGATGACCGCCCAGGTGCGCATCGTGCTCGACACCGCCCAGGCGGCGTTGATGGTGCCGGTGGCGGCGCTCGGCGCGCGCAACAACGACGGTACTTACCCGTTGCGGGTGCTGGACGCCAAGGGCAAGGCGCTGTCGCGGGATGTGAAGACCGGCATCAATAACAACGTCAAGGTGCAGATCCTGGAAGGCCTGGCCGAGGGCGACAAAGTCGTGATCGGCGATGCCACCCCAGCCGTGGCGGGGAACTGAGCCATGACCCAACCCCTGTTGGAACTCAAGGGCATTACCCGCAGTTTCATGGCTGGCGAACGCGAGTTCATCGCACTCAAGGGCATCGACCTGACGATTCATGCCGGCGAAATGGTCGCGATCATTGGCGCCTCGGGCTCGGGTAAATCCACCCTGATGAATATCCTCGGTGGCCTGGACTACGCCACCGCCGGCAGCTACAAGATCAACGGCATCGAGACCCGCTCGCTGGGCGATGAACAGTTGGCGGAACTGCGCCGTGATTACTTCGGGTTTATCTTCCAGCGCTACCATTTGCTCGCGCACTTGAGCGCCTTGCACAACGTGGAAATGCCGGCGATCTACGCCGGCACGCCCGAGAACCAGCGGCACAGCCGCGCACGCGATCTGCTCACGCGCCTGGGCCTGGCGGGGCACACCACCCACCGCCCGAGCCAGCTCTCCGGTGGCCAGCAACAGCGCGTGAGTATCGCCCGGGCCTTGATGAACGGCGGTGAAGTGATCCTCGCCGACGAGCCCACCGGCGCCCTCGACACTCACAGCGGCAAAGAGGTGATGCGCATCCTCGCCGAGCTGCACGCGGCCGGGCACACGGTGATCATCGTCACCCACGACCCCAAGGTGGCGGCGAACGCCCAGCGCATTGTCGAGGTGTGCGATGGTGAAATAGTCAGCGACAAGGCCAATGACAGTGTGGGTCTGGAGTTGCCCAGCGAGGCGCCGATCGAACCCAAACGCAGCGGCGCACGGCGTCTGGTGGCGAGCCTGGGGTTGTTCAAGGAGGCCTTCAATATGGCCTGGGTTGCGCTGATTTCCCATCGCATGCGCACCTTGCTGACCATGCTGGGTATCGTGATCGGCATTACCTCGGTGGTGTCGATTTCGGCGATCGGCGAGGGGGCCAAGCGGTATGTGCTCAAGGACATCCAGGCGATTGGCAGTAACACCATCGATATCTTTTCCGGCACCAGTTTCGGCGACAGTCGGGCGTCGGCCATCGAGACATTGATGCCGTCGGATGTGGAGGCGTTGAACCAGCTGTATTACGTCGACAGCGCTACGCCGGTGGTGGGGCGCAACCTGTTGCTGCGTTTCGGCAATATCGACCTGGATGCGCAGGTGAACGGCGTCAGTGATCGGTATTTCAAGGTGAAGGGGCTCAAGCTCGAGGCCGGGATTGCCTTCAGTGAAAGTGATGCGCGGCGTCAGGCGCAGGTGGTGGTGATTGACCACAACACGCGGCATCGCCTGTTCGGGCCGAATGTGGACCCGCTGGGGCAGGTGATTCTGGTCGGCAACCTGCCGTGTACGGTGATCGGGGTGACGGCTGATAATAAAAACATGTTCGCTGCCAGCAAGGCGTTGAACGTGTGGGTGCCTTATGAAACGGCGGCGGGGCGCTTGTTGGGGCAGCGGCATCTGGACAGCATTACCGTGCGTATCAAGGATGGGCAGCCGAGCAAGGTGGTGGAAGACAACGTCAACAAGCTGATGCTGCAGCGGCATGGGACCAAGGATTTTTTCACCAATAACCTCGATAGCATCATGCAGACGGTGCAGAAAACCAGCCGGTCCCTGGCGCTGTTGTTGTCGCTGATTGCGGTGATTTCGTTGTTGGTGGGTGGGATTGGGGTGATGAATATCATGCTGGTATCGGTCACTGAGCGCACCCGTGAGATTGGGATTCGCATGGCGGTGGGGGCGCGGCAGTCGGATATTCGCCAGCAGTTTCTGGTGGAGGCGGTGATGGTGTGTTTGATCGGCGGGGTTATTGGGATTTCGTTGTCTTACGCCATTGGTTATCTGTTTTCGCTGTTTGTGAAGGAGTGGGAGATGGTGTTTTCGGTGGGGTCGATTGTGACGGCGTTTGCGTGTTCGACGTTGATCGGGATTGTGTTTGGTTTTGTGCCGG
The DNA here is from genome assembly GCF_030816095.1 of Pseudomonas sp. W3I7. Taxonomy (NCBI): domain Bacteria; kingdom Pseudomonadati; phylum Pseudomonadota; class Gammaproteobacteria; order Pseudomonadales; family Pseudomonadaceae; genus Pseudomonas; species Pseudomonas sp. W3I7. The sequence goes on along the minus strand of NZ_JAUSXP010000001.1, from coordinate 3,465,102 downwards.
CACGTAATGCGGCGCGGTTGGACCCGATTGAGGCGTTGGCGCGGGATTGATTTTTGCTGGCAGTGTTTGATTGGGGTGGGGGGTGGTTTGCTGGTGTACATATCCGTTGCTGCGGTAACGGCGGCCTATGGTTCCGCTCTTACAGCGGGTCACTTTTGGCAAACGCCCCAAAAGTAACCAAAAGGTCTTCGCCCCACCACTCGGTGCCTCGCCTAGGCTCGGCATGCCCTCACTCCGGCTTGAATCCGTGGGCCGCCGCGATGGGCCATCCTTGGCCCAGCGCGGCTAACCCGGCGTCCTGCCGGGTTACCCACGCATTCAAGCCTGCGTTCGGCCATCGTGGTTGACGGGGCGCCTCAGATCAAAAGCAAGATCAAAAGCAGAGCACGGCGGCCTGAAAGCCGACCTGAGTGGTTGAAGCAAGAGCCAGGTCAAGTGCAAGTCAAAAGCCTCTCTACCTGATGCAACTCGATCCAAATGTGGGAGCGGGCTTGCTCGCGAAAGCGGTGGGTCAGTTACAAATGAATTGACTGACCCACCGCATTCGCGAGCAAGCCCGCTCCCACAGTTGACCGCATGCATTTTTGAATATGAGGTCGGCTGCAGATTTGCATGCACTGAAGAGCTGCTTTTCTGTGGGAGCTGGCTTGCCTGCGATGCAGACACCTCGGTACATCAGGTACACCGAGTTGATGCCATCGCAGGCAAGCCAGCTCCCACCTTTGACCGAGTATGGCTCTGCTGTTGCTGTTGCTGTTGCTGTTGCTGTTGCTGTTGCTGTTGCTGTTGCTGTTGCTGTTGCTCTGGCCCTTACATCCTTTTCGATGACGAAGTCAGCGGTCTTTTGATCTGAGCTTTTGATTTTGATCTTGATCTTGATCTGAAATCGCCCCGTCAAACACGATGGCCGGAATTCGACAGTGATTTGGGGGGTAAACCGGCAAGGATGCCGGTTTAGCCGCCCCGCGCCATGGATGGCGCGTGGCGGCGGCCCCCCAAATCACTGTCGGATTGCGGGCATGCCGAGCCACAGCGAGGCACCGAGTGTTGGGGCGAGGACCTTTTGGTTACTTTTGCGTCCTTGCAAAAGTGACCCGCTGTAAGAGCGGAACCATAGGCCGCCGTTACCTAAATAACGGATATGTACTCCGACAAACCACCCCACAAAACTCTGCCGTGATCTAGAGATCCGCGGCCCCCCCCTCATCACCCGCATACATCCACCGCAACAACGAATGCCGCCCACTGATCCCCAGCTTGATCGCCGCCCGCTTGAGGTAGCTTTCAATCGTGTTGACCTTCAACGCCAACTGCTCCGCCAACTCCGGTGCAGTCCGCCCGGCCAGCAAGCCCACACACACTTCCAGCTCACGGTTGGACAAGGTCAACCCCGATTGCACCAAGCGCTCTTCAATACGCCGACGCAAGGTTTCAAGCCCCTGATTTTCCGCCACCACAGGCGACCCGTCCTGGCGGCACGGCTGGATCGCAGTGATGTGCTTCTCGACCATGGGCAGAAGCAGCGTAGAAAAATCCTGCAGCATGCTGCGTTCCTGCGGCGAAAAACTTTCTGATTGATGCGAGCGATACACCGACAGCACATACCGCACATCGTCCTTGCGGCGCGTAAGGTGCAATTGGGCGGCGGGTTGTTCTTCGCCCAGCGCCGCCGCCGAGTCGGTGTAGACCGGGCTGATCCGGCGCCGGGTGTGCCCTTCGGCGCTGACCTGCAGTTGGGTGATATGGGTGGCGTCCACTGCCAGTTGGGTCAGGATCAAGTCATGCAGCATGCGCGGGAAATGGCGGCTGCCGGTGCTGGCGATGACTTTGCCGATATGGGGGAACAGGTGTGAGTTCATCAGTTCGTCCATGAATGTCGAGTGCGGGGATTCATCCTTATAACGACGGGGTTTAACAAGGTAACCAAAGTGAATAACCTACAGTGATAATGCACCCGCCGAGCACCTATGCTAGTACAGCCTGGGAAAAGCAGGGGGATCCAATCGGCAAAAAAACCAGATTAAAACGCATAACGACGGTCGGACCAGTCCGACCATTGTCTGTGGGAAAGGATTACCTCAACCGTAGGCCTTATTTCACGGCGTGTTCTTCCACCACGGCGCGGCCCGGTGCCGTACGCGTGCATTTGGCCAGGGCCTGGTGGATATCGGCCAACAGGTCGGCGATGTCTTCAAGCCCGACCGACAAGCGCACCAGGCCTTCGCTGATACCGTGTTGTGCGCGTTCTTCGGGGGTGTAGGTGGAGTGGGTCATGCTCGCCGGGTGTTGGGCGAGCGACTCGGCGTCGCCCAGGCTGACGGCGCGGGTGAACAGGTTGAGGGCATTCATGAAGCGCCGGCCGGTGTCGATGCCGCCCTTGAGTTCAAACGCGATCATGCCGCCGGACTGCTTCATCTGCCGCGCCGCCAGGGCGTATTGAGGGAAAGAGCGCAGGCCCGGGTAAGTCACCCACTGCACGGCAGGGTGGGCCTGCAACGCTTCGGCCACCGCCTGGGCGTTACTGCAATGGCGGTCCATGCGCAGGGCCAGGGTCTTGAGGCCGCGCATCAGCAAGGATGCGTCCTGCGGTGACATCACTGCGCCGGTCAGGTCCTTGAGGCCTTGCAGGCGAATGCGTTGCGCCAGGGCCTGGTTGCTCACGGCGATACCGGCGGTGATATCGCCATGGCCGCTGAGGTACTTGGTGGCCGAGTGCACCACCACATCGGCCCCCAGTTCCAGCGGCCGTTGCAGGTAGGGTGTGCAGTAGGTGTTGTCGACCACCACGATGATATTCGGCTGCTGGTGCGCCAGCTCGGCCACGGCGGCGATGTCCACCAGGCGCAGGTTGGGGTTGGCCGGGGTTTCGCAGTAGACCATGCGGGTGGCGGGGGACAATGCCGCGCGCAGGGCGGCCAGGTCGGTGAGGTCGACGTGTCGCACCCGGATGCCGAACTCGGCAAGGCCATGGTGCAGCAGGGCAAAGGTGCAGCCATACAGGGTCTGGCTGACGATCACCTCATCGCCCGGGCGCAGCAATGTCCAGAACGTCGCGGCAATTGCACCCATGCCGGAGCTGAAGGCCACGGCGGCTTCGCCGTTTTCCAGGGTGGCCATGCGTGATTCCAGCAGTGCCAGGGTCGGGTTGGAAATGCGTGTGTAGAAGTGGCCGCCGGCGTCCCCGGCAAAACAGGCAGCGCCATATTCGGCAGTCGGGAACGCGAAGGTGGCCGATAAATAGATCGGCGGTACGAGGGCGCCGTGATGGTCCTTGGGGTCGTAACCGTGATGGATGGCGCGGGTAGAAAAGCCGAATGTAGTGTGTTTATTGTTCATGTCGGACGCTCCTTATTTCCTACAATGCTATGCTCATAACTGAAGTTGAACATTGCAAAAAACCCAGGAAAATCCCGGATTACGGGGCGAATCAGCGACAAAAACAACAAATAGAGGCACGTTATGCCCGTGAGTCTGGACCGCACCGACAAAACCCTTTTAAACGCCTTGCAAGGCAACGCCCGCCTGACCGTGGCCGAGCTTGCCGACCGCGTGGCCCTGACCACTTCGCCGTGCTGGCGACGGGTGCGCAACCTGGAGGAGAGCGGGGTGATCAGCGGCTACCAGGCGATCCTGTCGCCCAAGGCGCTGGGGTATGGCGTGACGGCATTTGTCAGCATCATGATGGAAAGCCACACCCAGGACATCGCCCGGGCGTTCGAGCACCGGCTGCTGGAGATTCCCGAGGTCGTCGCGTGCCATAACGTGTCGGGGCGCTATGACTTTTTGCTCGAGGTGGTGGCCAAAGACCTGGAGTCGTTCGGCGAATTTGCGCGTGAGGTGTTGCAGACGTTGCCCTGTGTTAAAGAAATCTACTCGAGTTTTTCCTATAAGTCGGTGCGGCCTTTGCGGGTGATTCCGCTACCGGGCTGAAGCGGCCTCATGCACGCCCTCAGTCGACCTTCAAATACCCGCGTGGCGTGCACCCGGTCATGCTCTTGAAGAAGGCGATCAACGCGCTGTCACTGGCAAAGCCCAACTCGAACGCGCAGTAGCCGAGGTTGCGCCCGATGGCCAGCAGTTCAATGGCCCGCATCAAGCGCCACTGCTGGCGCCATTGCTGATAACCAAGGCCGGTTTCCCGCAGGAATATCCGGCCGATGGTCTTGGTGCTGGCGCCTATCTGTTGTTCCAGCGCTTGCAGGGTCGGCGGCAACCTTTGCAGATCCGCGAGCAAGGGCGCCAGGCGTTTGTCATGGGGCAAGGGCAGGAGCATCGGTTGTGCGGTGGCCGCCTGGATTTCATCCAGGCACAGCGCGAGCAAATGCGCGTAGCGGCCCGTTTGCCAATCGGTGTCGAAGGGCGCCATCGCTATGGGTTCCAGCACCGCGCGCAGCAACGGGCTGACCTCGATCACTCCAACCTGCGGGGGCAATTGATCGGCCAGTGCCGGGCTCAGATACACCGAGCGATAGTCCACGGTTTTGTGCATCACCGCGCGATGCGGCACGCCACACGGGATCCACGCAGCGCGCGAAGGCGGCAGCAGGCACAGTTGGTTGTCGAGGGTGATACGGGTGCACCCTCGGCGGGTGAACAGCAGTTGCCCGCGCTGGTGGCGGTGCAAGCCGGAGTCGTGATCACCGAGCAAGGCGGCGATGCCGATGACCGGCGCTGCCAGGTGGTCGGGATCGAAAGGGGCGTCGGCGGTGAGCCAGGCCATAGGTTGTCCGATTTGATGGGTAAATTGTCAAAGTCTGGATAATACCCCAATCCACAGTCCTTACACTTCTTGCGCTGTTTCAAGCAAAGGAGTTGGGGAATGAAGGTTAGAATTTTTTTGCCACTGACCGTGGCGTTGCTGATGTTCCCGCAACTGGCCCAAACGCTTTACAGCCCAGCGCTGGGAGATATCGGCCGGGCCTTTGCGGTGGGGCCGGAGCGGGCCGGGCAGACGTTGTCGGTGTACTTCCTGGCGTTCGCTTTTGGCGTGGTGGTGTGGGGCCGACTGTCTGATCGTTGGGGGCGGCGGCCGGTGATGCTGGCCGGATTGGCCCTGTATGTGGCAGCCACGGTATTGGCCCTGGGCATGACCAGCTTCATCGGTTTGCTGCTGGCCCAGGCGTTGGCGGCGTTTGGCGCGGCGGTCGGCTCGGTAGTGACGCAGACCGTGCTGCGTGACCGTTTCCAGGGCGTGCAATTGGCCCAGGTATTTTCGCTGATGGGCATTGCCCTGGCCGCCAGCCCGGCCGTGGGTTTGTTCACGGGCGCCAGCCTGGTGCAGTCCTTCGGTTATCGCGGTGTGCTCAGTGGTTTGTTGCTGCTCTCGCTGGCCTTGTGGGCCGTGTGCTTATGGGCTTTGCCGGAGACACGTCCAACCTCGATGCCGACGGCCGCGCTGGGCGAGACGTTGCGGTTGCTGCTCAGGGATGCCGGGATTTGGCGTTCGGTGGGGTTGGTGGCGGCGTTCAATATTGCGCTGTTCAGCTATTACAGCGTGGGGCCCTTCGTCTTTTCGCGGCTGGGTTTGTCTGCCGCCGACTTCGGCTACAGCGGCGTGTTGCTGGCGCTGGGCTCGGGGGTTGGTGCGTGGCTGAACAAGCGGCTGCTAAAGCGTGGAATAAATGGCGAGCAATTAGTGCTGATCGCCGCCGGTGTCGCGGTGCTGTGCGGCTTGCTGGTCGTGCTGCTGCAACACAGTTGGATGTTTGTCTGGCCGATGCTGCTGGTGGTGCTGGCGTTCGGCATGGCCATTCCCAATGTGCTGGGGGCCGCGCTGGTGGCTTATCAGGATCGCCTGGGCACTGCCGCCGCGCTGTTTGGCTTGTTGTATTACCTGGTGATCGGCGCCGGGTTGACCCTGGTCGCCTGGGCCCAGGACCTGGGCTGGAGCCTGTTGGTCTGTGGTCTGGCGGCGCTGTGGCTGGCAGCGCCGCGCGGGCTCAGAAGTTGACCGAAGCACTCAGGCGCGCGGTCAAGGGCGCGCCCTGGAACAGGTAGTCGTCGCCCAGGTATTCACCCGCATCGCGCCAGTAGCGTTTGTCGAACAGGTTGTCGACGCTGAGGCGGAACACGGTTTCATAGCCGTCAATTCTGGTGGTGTAGCGGCTGCCGACATTCACCACGGCGTAGTCGCCCACCTGCACATTGCCGGTGCGGTCGGCGTACTTCTTGGCGCTGTATTGCACGCCGCCCAGCACGGCCAGCCCATTCATCCACGGCAGAGCGTAATCGGCATACAGGCTGGCGCGCAGTTTGGGTACGTTGATCGCTTGGTGGCCTTCGTAGTCCGGCGTGCCGCTGTTGGTCACGCGGGCGCGAATCGCCGCCACGCTGGTGGCGATCTGCAGGCGGTCGGTGGCCCAGCCGTTGGCGGAGAGTTCCAGGCCGGTGTTTTTTTGTTCGCCTTGCTGGACGTAGGTGAAGTTCCCGGCCCCCTCCGGCTTGGAATACTGGTAGGCCTGGCGGGTCTGGAACACGGCGGCGGCGAAGCTGATGCGGCGCCAGTCGTATTTCACGCCGGCTTCGATTTGCCGGGACACGGTTGGGGCCAGGGTGTCACCGGCGTTACTCGCGAACCACGGCGCCGTGCCGCCCAGGGACAGGCCTTTGCTGTAACGGGTATACAGCGAAATGTTTTCCACCGGTTTGTAGATCAATGAGGCCTGGGGCAGGAACACGTATTGCTGGGTGTGGCGATTTTCGTTGCCGGTTGCTTCATCGAACGCTTTTTCATCCAGACGCACTTCGCGCCCGCCAATGATGGTTTGCCATTGCTCGTTGAAGCGGATGCGGTCGGTGACGAACAGGCCATATTGGCGGCTGTCGAGGTTGCGATGGCTGGGGTTCAGCGGCTTGTCGGTAGGCTCGAAGGTCGGTGCGTCCTGGTTGATGTTGCCGCTGCCGATCCACTCGTTGACGGACTTGCGCTTGTCGATCACCCGGCGAAACGCGCTGGTGCCGAAAGTCAGTTCATGGCCCAGCCCGGCAGTGTCGAACAGCCCGGTCATTGCAGCTTGCACTTCATCATCACGGCGCGTGTCGTCCGGGCTGCGGTAATCGTAAATGTCGTAGTTGCCGTCAGGCGTGAAGTAGTTGCCTACGCCGGTCGTGGCGCCTCCCCAGGCAAACGCGCTGTAATCATCAATCACCACCTTGCTGTGGGCGGCACTGAGGCTGCCTTTCCACTGATCACTGAAGCGGTATTCAAACTTGCCATTGAGGTTCAGCGAATCGATGCCGACCTGATGGGAACCACTCTGGTGCCCCAGCAACTTCTTCGGTGACGCGTCATGGGGCACTTCAGTGCCGCCCAGCAGTTGATAACCCGGCACGGAGCGCTGCTGCTTGTTCTGGTATTCCGCGTCCAGTTGCAGCACCGCGTCGGGGCTGATGTTCCAGTCGAAGGCCAGGGACACAAAGTCGCGCTGGCCGTTGGCGTGCTCGACATACGAGTTGAGGTCTTCGTGGGCAACGTTGGCGCGCAGGCCGAACTGTTGCTCGCTGCCAAACCAGCCACCCACATCGGTGGCGACATAACCGCTGCCACGGTCGTCAGTGGACACGGTGACCGAACGCACATCCTCCGGGCGCTTGGTCACGTAGTTGATCACGCCGCTGGGTTCGGAAATGCCGCTTTGCAAACCGGCCAGGCCCTTGAGCACTTCGACCTGCTGCTTGTTTTCGAGGGCGACGTTCTGCTCGCCGGTGATGGTGCGGCCGTTGATCTTGTAGCTGCTCGCTGCGTTCAGCGAGAAGCCGCGCACCACGAAGTTTTCGTAGTAACCGATGGGCGCATAACTGTCGCCAACCGAGGCGTCGTTGCGCAGCACTTCACTGAGCAGGCGCGCTTGCTGGTCTTTGATCAGTTCGGCGTTGATCACGGTGATTGATGCCGGAGTGTCCAGCAACGGCGCTTCGTTGAAGCCACCCACCGAGGCGCTGTTGGTGCGATAGCCGGATTCGTCCTGGCCCTGGACGTTTACCGCCGGTAGTTCAATGTCGGCGGCCATGCTGTTGCCGAGGCTGGCGCTGAGTAACAGGCCGAGGGCGAAACGTGAGGTAACGACGGGACGAAAACGCACAACCATGGGGGTAGGGCCTTAATGCGCGGGGCGGGGGGCGCATAAGCTAGGGGGATGTGCCGGGATTTACAAGCTATTGAGAAGGGTTGTGTTGGGTTGTTTTGTGTAAAGCCGACTTGAGTGGTTGAATCAAGAACCAGATCAAGTGCAAAGCAAAAGCCTATCTGCCTGATGCAACACGGTCTGAATGTGGGAGCGGGCTTGCTCGCGAATGCGGTGGGTCAGTTATAGATGAAGTGACTGACCCACCGCATTCGCGAGCAAGCCCGCTCCCACAGTTGATCGCATACAGCTTTGAAAATGAAGTCGCCTGTTGCTGTTGCTCCGGCCCTTACATCCTTTTCGCTGACGAAGTCGGCGGCCCCCAGGTCAGTACCAAAAACACACGTCAACCCAAGCGCCTGAGCGTCTCACTGGGCAGCTCCCGAAACAACGCCCGATAACTCTGCGAAAACCGCCCCAAATGCCAGAACGACCAGTTCATCGCCACCTCAGCCACCGTGGCCCGAGTCGAGCTCAACAACTCACGCCGCGCCCCGTTCAACCGGCGCAAGCGCAACCACTGCGCCGGGCTCATCCCGGTGTAGGTCTTGAAGCCTTGTTGCAGCTGGCGTAACGGCACGCCGGCAATCTGTGCCAGTTCCAGCAGGTTGACGGTTTCATCCGGTGCGTCTGCCGCCCATTCGCCGATGCGCGCCATCAGCCGGCGCTCGTCGCTGCGCCGCTGCAACGAGCTGCGGTCCAGGCACACACAAGCGTTGTCGAGAATGAACAGGCAGTCATCAAGCAGTTGCTGGGTGAGGGCATCACGGCTGATAGGGTCAGTCAACGCGGACAGCCGCGTCAGCGTGCCACTGAGCCAACGGCTGAACAGCGCGTTCTGCTGGCAGGTCAGCGGCGCCATGAACAACCCCTCGAGTTTCGCCACATCCAGGCCATGGCGCTGCACAAACTGCGGGCCGAATACCACCGCCACTTCGCGGTAGTTTTCCGGGGTGATCCAGGTGTTGCGGCTTTCGCCATTGAGCATGTACAGCGCGTTGTCGCTGCCATCGAAACAGAACGCCAGCGAGCCCGGTGGCGCGTTGAAATGCTGTTCGACGCGCGTGTTCATGCACTCTTCGTAAACCTCGACACCGTGCAGGTCGAGGTAGCGGATCTGCCCGGCAAAATGCCCCGGAGACATCTGCTGGTACTGCTGCACCCAACCGGGTGTCGCACTGCATTGAGCGGCCACATCACCGGTGGTGAAGGCCTGTACGCGCAAAGCTGTTGCCTGTGTCATGGGTAACCTGGGCGCACTCTATTGGTGCGTTGTGGTTCGTGCAAAGTGGATAGATGCCGTTTGAAGGCTGGCCCAAGATAGACCTCAATGCGCCGGGAGTACAAGTCGGCGCAGCATCCAACCCATGACGAGGTCCTTATGAACGCCCCCTTCGATCAGCTGTCCGCCTGGCTGAAAGAACACAAGATTACCGAAGTCGAATGCGTGATCAGTGATTTGACTGGCATCGCACGCGGCAAGATTGCGCCCACCAACAAGTTCCTGCATGAGCGAGGCATGCGCCTGCCGGAAAGTGTGTTGCTGCAAACGGTGACCGGGGACTTTGTCGACGACGATATCTACTACGACCTGCTCGACCCTGCCGACATCGACATGATCTGCCGCCCGGTGTCCAACGCCACTTACGTGGTGCCGTGGGCCATCGAGCCCACCGCCATCGTGATCCACGACACCTTCGACAAGCAGGGCAACCCCATCGAGTTGTCGCCGCGCAACGTGCTGAAAAAAGTCTTGCAGCTGTACACCGACAAAGGCTGGCAGCCGATTGTCGCGCCGGAAATGGAGTTTTACCTGACCCAGCGCTGCGAAGACCCGGACCTGCCGCTGAAAACCCCGGTGGGCCGTTCGGGCCGTGCAGAAACCGGGCGCCAGTCGTTTTCCATCGACGCCGCCAACGAATTCGACCCGCTGTTCGAAGACGTCTATGACTGGTGTGAACTGCAGGGTCTGGACCTCGACACACTGATTCACGAAGACGGCCCGGCGCAGATGGAAATCAACTTCCGCCACGGCGACGCCCTCGACCTGGCCGACCAGATTACCGTGTTCAAACGCACCCTGCGTGAAGCCGCGCTCAAGCACAATGTGGCCGCGACCTTTATGGCCAAGCCGGTGGCCGACGAGCCGGGCAGCGCCATGCACCTGCACCAGAGCGTGGTGGATATTGCCACCGGCAAACCGGTGTTCGTCGACGCCGACGGCAAGATGAGCCAGCTGTTCTTGCATCACATCGGCGGCTTGCAAAAGTACATCCCCAAGCTGCTGCCGATGTTTGCGCCCAACGTGAACTCGTTCCGCCGCTTTCTGCCGGACACCTCGGCGCCGGTCAACGTGGAGTGGGGCGAAGAAAACCGCACCGTCGGCCTGCGTGTGCCGACCTCCAGCCCCGACGCGATGCGCGTGGAAAACCGCCTGCCGGGCGCGGATGCCAACCCCTACCTGGCGATTGCCGCGAGCTTGCTGTGCGGCTACCTGGGCATGATCGAGCAGATTGAACCGAGCGCGCCGGTGGAAGGCCGCGCCTATGAACGCCGCAACTTGCGCCTGCCGTTCACCCTCGAAGATGCCCTGGCGCGCATGGAGGACTGCGACACGGTCAAGCAGTACCTGGGCGATAAGTTCGTGCGTGGCTATGTGGCGGTCAAACGCGCCGAGCACGAGAATTTCAAGCGGGTGATCAGTTCCTGGGAGCGTGAGTTCCTGCTGTTGAGCGTCTAAAAAACCAATAAAGGGGTGTCGATATGCGTCTTGTGAAAAAGCTTCTCCCGCTGGCTCTTGTCGCGGCGTTCAGCAGCAGCGGCCAGGCCGCCCAGACCGTCAGCGTCTATAACTGGACCGACTACATAGGCGAGACCACCTTGGCCGATTTCCAGGCCAAGACCGGGATCAAGGTGATCTATGACGTGTTCGACTCCAACGAAACCCTGGAAGGCAAGCTGCTCGCCGGGCGCACCGGCTATGACGTGGTGGTGCCGTCCAACCACTTCCTGGCCCGCCAGGTAAAAGCCGGTGCGTTCTTGAAACTCGACCGCTCGCAGCTGCCCAACTTCAAGAACCTTGACCCCAAACTGCTCAAGCTGCTGGAAAAAAACGACCCCGGCAACGCGCACTCGGTGCCGTACCTGTGGGGCACCAATGGCATCGGCTACAACGTCGACAAGGTCAAGCAAGTGCTGGGCATTGACCACATCGACTCATGGGCGGTGCTGTTTGAACCGGAGAACATCAAGAAGCTCAACCAGTGCGGCGTAGCCTTCCTGGATTCGGCGGATGAGCTGTTCCCGGCGATCCTCAACTACATGGGCAAAGACCCGCGCAGCGAAAACCCCGAGGATTACAAACAGGCCGAAGCCAAGCTGCTGACGTTGCGCCCGTACATCACCTACTTCCATTCTTCCAAGTACATCTCTGACCTGGCCAACGGTGATATCTGCGTGGCCTTCGGCTATTCAGGCGACGTATTCCAAGCCGCCAACCGCGCCAAGGAAGCCAGGAACGGCGTGAATATCGCCTACTCGATTCCCAAGGAAGGCTCCAACCTGTGGTTCGACCTGCTGGCCATTCCTGCCGACGCCGGCAACCCGAAAGAGGCCCACGCCTTTATCAATTATTTGCTCGACCCAGAGGTGATCGCCAAGGTCAGTGCCGCGGTCGGTTATGCCAACGCCAACCCGGCGGCCAAGCCCTTTATGGCGCCGGAGCTGGTGAACAACCCTGAGGTGTACCCGCCCCAGGAAGTGCTCGACAAACTCTATATTTCCACCACGCCTAGCCCGGCGACCATGCGCCTGATGACCCGCGCCTGGAGCAAAGTGAAGACCAACAAATGATCCAGTCCAATGACCACGCCCGGTCCTACTACCGGGCTTCGGCCAACGCCATGCCGGAGCGCCCGTCACTGGGCGCCGACCTGAGCGCTGATGTGTGCGTGATCGGCGGCGGGTTTACCGGCGTCAACACCGCGATTGAACTGGCCCAGCGCGGGCTCTCGGTGATCCTGCTGGAGGCCCGGCGCATCGGCTGGGGCGCCAGTGGGCGTAATGGCGGGCAACTGATTCGGGGTATCGGCCATGACGTGTCGGGGTTCGCCAAGTATGTGGGCGAGGAGGGCGTGCGTTACCTGCAGCGTGCCGGGATCGACTCGGTGGCGCTGGTGGGCGAGCGTATCGCCCAGCACGGCATTGACTGCGATTTGCGCTGGGGCTTTTGCGAACTGGCCAACACCCCGGCGCAGTTTGCCGCGTTCAAGGGCGAGCAGGCGGGCCTGGCGACGCTGGGTTATGCCCATCAAACCCGCCTGGTCGGCCCGCAAGACATGGCGCAGGTGGTGGGCTCCAGCGTCTACGCTGGCGGCCTGGTGGACATGGGCTCCGGGCACTTGCACCCGTTGAACCTGGTGCTGGGCGAGGCGCAGGTGGCCGATTCGCTCGGGGTGCGGATTTTCGAACAAACCCCGGTGCTGGAGATTGTGCACGGCGATACCGTGCAGGTGCGTTGCGCCGGCGGTACGGTGCGTGCGGCTAATCTGGTACTGGCCTGTAACGCGCATTTGGAGGAACTGGAACCGCGCTTGAGCGGCAAGGTGCTGCCGGCGGGCAGCTACATCATCGCCACCGAGCCGTTGTCGGTCGAACTGGCCCAGCAGTTGATCCCGCAAAACCTTGCCCTGTGCGACCAGAAAGTCGGGCTGGATTACTACCGGCTCTCGGCTGACCGGCGTCTGCTGTTCGGCGGCGCCTGCCATTATTCGGGGCGTGACCCTGCGGATATCGCCGCGTATATGCAGCCCAAGTTGCTCAAGGTGTTCCCGCAGTTGGCAGGCACCGCCATCGAGTTCCAGTGGGGCGGCAAGATCGGCATCACCGCCAACCGCTTTCCCCAGGTCGGGCGCCTCAAGCAGTACCCGAATGTGTTCTATGCCCAGGGCTATTCCGGGCATGGCCTGAACGTGACCCATTGGTGCGCGCGCCTGCTCGCCGAAGGCATTCACGCCGGCGCAAGCCACGGCCTGGATATCTTCAGCCAGGTGCCGCACATGACCTTCCCCGGCGGCAAGGCCTTGCGCTCGCCGCTGCTGGCGTTGGGGATGTTGTGGTATCGGTTGCGGGAAATGCTCTGACTTGACGTCACATTTAACGTTTGGAGTGTGATGGGGAAGTGATGAAGTGCCTGTGTGCAGGCACATCGTTGGTTACCGGGTCTGGAATAACCTGATGAAGACATACCCGGCCTCGGTGCTGGCGCCGTTGTCGCTGATGGTGCCGGTGCCGGTGTCGGGGTTGTTCATCGCCTACTGGTTTTTTGGCGAACAGCTGAGGGGGGAGCAGGGGATTGCGATTGGATTGGTGTTTGTGGGGATTGCGATTTTCGTCAATTCGGCGGGGATTATGGTTAGGTTGGGGCGGTAGTGGGTATGGGTGTATATCCGTTATTTAGGTAACGGCTGCTATTGGTTCCGCTCTTACAGCGGGTCACTTTTGGCAAACGCCCCAAAAGTAACCAAAAGGTCTGTGCCCCACCACTTGGCACCTCGCTAATGCTCGGTGTGCCCTCACTCCGGCTTGAATCCGTGGGCCGCCGCGATGGGCCATCCTTGGCCCAGCGCGGCTAACCCGGCGTCCTGCCGGGTTACCCTCGGATTCAAGCCTGCGTTCGGCCATCGTGGTTGACGGGGCGCCTCAGATCAAAAGCAAGATCAAAAGCAGAGCACGGCGGCCTGAAAGCCGACCTGAGTGGTTGAAGCAAGAGCCAGATCAAGTGCAAGTCAAAAGCCTATCTACCTGATGCAACTCGGTCCAACTGTGGGAGCGGGCTTGCTCGCGAATGCGGTGGGTCAGTCAATTCATCTATAACTGACATACCGCATTCGCGAGCAAGCCCGCTCCCACAGTTGATCGCATGCAGTTTTGAATATGAGGTCGGCTGCGGATATGCATGCACTGAATAGCTGCTTTTCTGTGGGAGCTGGCTTGCCTGCGATGCAGACACCTCGGTGTGTCAGGTGCACCGAGTTGATGCTATCGCAGGCAAGCCAGCTCCCACCTTTGACCGAGTATGGCTTTGCTGTTGCTGTTGCTGTTGCTGTTGCTGTTGCTGTTGCTGTTGCTGTTGCTGTTGCTGTTGCTGTTGCTGTTGCTCTGGCCCTTACATCCTTTTCGATGACGAAGTCAGCGGTCTTTTGATCTGCGCTTTTGATCTTGATCTTGATCTGAAATCGCCCCGTCAAACACGATGGCCGGAATTCGACAGTGATTTGGGGGGTAAACCGGCAGGGATGCCGGTTTAGCCGCCCCGCGCCATGGATGGCGCGTGGCGGCGGCCCCCCAAATCAGTGTCGGATTGCGGGCATGCCGAGCCACAGCGAGGCACCGAGTGTTGGGGCGAGGACCTTTTGGTTACTTTTGCGTCCTTGCAAAAGTGACCCGCTGTAAGAGCGGAACCATAAGCCGCCGTTACCTAAATAACGGATATACACACCAACACCAACACCAACACCAACACCAACACCAACACCAACACCAACACCCATCACCGCGGTTCAGTCAGCACCTTCCTGAACGTCTCCACCAGCGGCCGCAAATTAACCCGGTGCCACGCCGCCCATAACGGTGTGGTGTAACTCAGCCAAGGCAGCTCGCGCAACACCACCCCAGGCGGCGCATTGCGGCTCAACCCCTTTTGCACCATCGCCACACCCAACCCCGAGGCGACAAGGCCGAGGGCGGTAAACGGCTCACTGGCTTCCATAGGGATTTGCGGCGTGAAGCCTGCGCGAATGCACGCAGCCACGAAGTCATCCGCCGGGTTGGCGCCAGGCTTGCGTTGCACGCCGATCCACTGCTGATCAGCCAGATGCTCGGGTAGCAACGCGCTGTGGCGCGCCAATGCATGCTGCTCCGGCAGCGCCAGCAGCATCGGGTCGTCCAGCACCTGCAGCGCCGTCAGGTCCGGGTCATCGGTAGCCGGTGGCTCGCCGACCAGGGCAATGTCGAGGCTGCGTTGGCGCAAGCCTTCGAGCTGTTCCAGCGACGGCAAGTTGTACAGCTTGATATGCACGGTGGGCCGGTCATCGCGCAATACACGCAACGCATTGGGCAGCACGCCGGCATGCATGGCGTTTTCGATGTAGCCGATGCACAAACCGCCTTCTTCGCCGCGTCCCAGGCGCTTGCCCAAGGATTCCAAGCGATTGGCGTGGGTCAACAGCGCCTTGGTTTCCGCCAGGAACGTCTGGCCATCGCGGGTCAGGCGGATGCGTTGCTGGCTGCGTTCGAACAGGGTCAGGCCCAGGCGCTCTTCCAGCTGCGCGATCTGCCGGCTCAGCGGCGACTGCGAGATATGCAGGCGCTCGGCGGCACGGCCGACGTGTTCTTCTTCAGCGACCACTTCGAAGTAGCGCAGTTGGCGAAGATCAATCATATGTAAGACCTTGCAGGACTCAAGTTGGTCGCAGTATGTCTTGGACGGTCCGATCTCTGCAATCTAGGATCTGCTCAACGGTCACAGCGACCCACAACCGATTGAGGATCCACCATGAGCTTGAAAGACAAATTGCCCGGCCCGCTGGGCTTTGGCACCGCACCGCTGGGCAATATGTACCGCGCAATTGCTGAAGACGAAGCCCAGGCCACCGTCGAGGCCGCCTGGAACCACGGCGTGCGTTACTTCGACACCGCTCCCTTCTACGGCTCGGGGCTGTCGGAAATCCGCCTGGGCCAGGCGCTGTCGCAGTACAACCGCGATGACTTCGTGCTCAGCACCAAAGTGGGCCGGGTGATTCTCGATGAAGTCGAAGAAAGCGCTCGCGACCTCGGCGAAAAAAGCGGCGTGTTCGAACACGGCCGTCCCAACAAGATGCTCAACGACTACAGCGCCGACGCCACCTTGCGTTCCATCGAAGACAGCCTGAAGCGCCTGCAAACCGACCGCCTGGACATCGTGTGGATTCACGATATCGCGCAGGACTTCTACGGTGACCAATGGCTGGACTACTTCAACCAGGCGCGCGCCGGCGCCTTCAAGGTGCTGACCCGCCTGCGTGAAGAAGGCGTGATCAAGGCCTGGGGCCTGGGCGTAAACCGCGTTGAACCCTGCGAGCTGACCCTTGACCTCAGCGAAGCCCAGCCCGATGGCTTCCTGCTGGCCGGCCGCTACACTTTGCTGGACCACGAACGTGCCTTGCAGCGTTTGATGGACGCAGCCTTGGCGCAGAATGTCGAGATCGTTGTCGGCGGGCCTTACAGCTCCGGCATTCTGGCCGGTGGCGCGCACTTCGAATACCAGCAGGCGAGCCCCGCGATCATCGATAAAGTCGAGCAGATCAAGGCGATTGCCCAAGCGTTCGGGGTCAGCGTAAAAGCCGCAGCCCTGCAATTTTCCCTGGCGCATCCGGCCGTGGCGGCGGTGATTCCAGGTGCCAGTCGTCCGGGACGGATTGCCGAAGACGTTGCGGCGTTGTCAGAGAAGATCCCGGCAGCCTTCTGGCAGGCGCTGCGCGATGCCCGATTGATTTCGGCCCGTGCGCCTCTGCCGCTTTAACTTCAGGAGTACCACCGATGAACATTGATGTAAGCGGCAAAGTAGCCATCGTCAGCGGCAGCACCGCCGGTATTGGCCTGGGCATCAGCCAGGCGCTGGCAGCCTGCGGCGCCACCGTCGTGGTGATCGGGCGCGAATCGGGCAAGGTCGACGACGCGCTGGCAAGCATTCGCCAGGCGGTGCCAGGTGCCGATTTGCGCGGGCTGGTGGCCGACCTCGGCACCGCCGCAGGCGCCGAGAAACTGTTCGCCGCCGAACCGCGTGCCGACATCCTGGTCAACAACCTTGGCATCTTCAATGATGTGGATTTTTTTGATGCACCCGACAGCGAGTGGACGCGCTTCTACGAGGTCAACGTGATCTCCGGCGTACGCCTGGCACGGCATTACACGCCGGGCATGGTCGAGCAGGGCTGGGGGCGGGTGATCTTCCTGTCGTCGGAGTCCGGCGTGGCCACTCCGGCCGACATGATCAACTATGGCGTGACCAAAAGCGCCAACCTCGCGGTTTCCCATGGCCTGGCCAAGCGCCTGGCGGGCACCGGCGTGACGGTTAACGCAGTGCTGCCGGGGCCGACTTTTACTGACGGCCTGGAGCAGATGCTCAAGGACGCCACGCAAAAGTCCGGGCGCAGTGCGCGGGACGAGGCCGACGTATTTGTGCGTAACGCACGGCCGACCTCGATCATCCAGCGCGCGGCGAATGTGGATGAAGTGGCGAACCTGGTGGCGTACATTGCTTCACCGCTGTCCTCTGCAACCACAGGCGCTGCGCTGCGGGTCGACGGTGGTGTGGTCGACAGCATGGCGATCTGAAATCTTGTTTTTTCTGGAGTATTGAGTGTGGCGACAGCTTCTTCTGTAATTGAAATCCCGGTTTCGGCCGATCAGGTCTGGCAATTGGTCGGTGGCTTCAACGCGCTGCCGGATTGGCTGCCGTTTATCGTCAAGAGCGAGCCGAGCGAGGGCGGGCGCGTGCGCCACCTGCAAACCGCGGATGGCGGTGGGGTGGTCGAGCGTTTGCAGCGTTTTGACAACGTGGCGCGCAGCTACAGCTACACCATCGAGCAATCGCCGTTTCCGGTGAGTGCTTACCTTGCGACCTTGCAGGTTGAGGCGCTCACCGACAGCTCGGCGAAAGTGACCTGGTCCGGCGTGTTCACCCCGGCAGCCGGGACCACGGATGCGGCGGTGGAGGAGTTGTTCACCGGCGTGTACAGCGGCGGCCTTGAGGCGCTGCGCGCCAACTTCCCGGCCTGATATAAGAGGCACTGCAAGTCCAATGTGGGAGCGGGCTTGCTCGCGAATGCGGTGGGCCAGTCGATGAATCTGTTGACTGACACACTGCATTCGCGAGCAAGCCCGCTCCCACATTTTTTGACTGAGGTGATCTTCAGGCTTCGGGCATCAACTGCTGCCGACACTCCAGCACCAACCGCGCACCGCCACGCTGGCTGCTGCCAACTTCCAGCTTGAACCCGTGCAAGTTGATGATCGCCGCCACAATCGACAGGCCCAAACCGAAGCCGCCTTGTTGGTCGCCTTCATCCACACGATAAAAACGCTGGAACACCGCATCACGTTCCGCCGCCGGAATGCCCGGCCCGGAGTCATGCACTTCGATGCGCGTGCTGCCGCTGTCATTCACACCACGCAAGATCACCTCGCCACCGGCGGGCGAGAACTTGATCGAGTTGCTCAGCAGGTTGGCCAAGGCTTCGAACAGCAGCGCACGGTCGCCGGTGATCCACGGCAACGCTTCGGGCACTTCGAGGCGCAGCTGCAATTCGCCTTCTTCGGCCAACGGCAGATAAAAGTCATGCAGTTCGCGCAGCAGCGGCAATGGGTCCATTACCAAAAAACCCGAGCGGCGCTGGTGGTCTTCCAGCTCCGAGATGCGCAACAGCCCGCGAAAGCGCGCCATCAGCGTGTCGGTCTCGGCGATGGCGTCGTCGAGCTTCACCGCGTACACCGAGTTTTCCTCGGCTTCCTGCTTGATGCGGTACAGCTGCGCACGCAAGCGTGTCAGCGGGGTGCGCAGGTCGTGGGCGATGTTGTCGCACACGCCCTTGACCTCGTTCATCAGCTTCTCGATGCGGTCGAGCATGGCGTTGACAATGGCCGCGAGCATGTCCAGCTCATCACGCCGATTCGACAGCGGCAAACGGTGGGTCAGGTCGCCGGCAACGATGGCTTCGGCACTCGCCTGGATCCCGCGAATACGCCGCAACGGGCGGCGGCGCAATAAATGCCAGCCGGCCGCGCCGGGAATAATGGTCAGCGACAGCGCCCACAGCAGCGCATGCCAGATGATCCGGGTGACGCCGAACAGCGAACCGTTGGCCCGCACCAGCACCAGCCAGCGCCCGTCTTCGGTGTGGGTGGCGACGGCGTCGCAGCTGTCTTTGGGCAGTTTGGGGTCGTCGGACTCGACGCAATTGGCCAGCGCGTGGATCTTGCCGTCCAGCGGCAAATCCGGCGGCACGGCGCGGATCGGCCCGCTCAAGGGGCGAAATTGCTCATCGAACAGGCCATAGGCGTCCACGCCCTTCATGTCGAAGGTCATGCTGGTGGTCAGGGCTTCCACCAGTTCTTCGCCGTCGAAACGCTGAAACAAGTGCTGGCGCTGCATCAACGAGTGGCGAGACAGGTCGCCCAGGTAACCCGACACTTCGAAATACAGCACCCCCATGAGGATGCAACTCCAGGCCACGAACAGCGAACTGTAGAGCGCCAGCAAGCGGCTGCTGGAGGAGCGCCAGCCTTTAGAGGGGTTCAGCAATGACATAACCGGAACCTCGTACCGTGCGGATCAGCGGCGTGAGGCCCGGTGGGTCGATTTTTTTGCGCAGGCGACCAATGTGCACATCGATCAGGTTGGTGCCCGGGTCGAAGTGATAACCCCAGACTTCCTCGAAAATCATCATCCGCGACAGGATCTGCCCGGTGTTGCGCATCAGGAACTCAAGCAGTTTGTATTCGGTGGGCAACAGGCTCAGCGGTTGCTCGGCGCGGCTGGCTTCGCGGCTGATCAGGTTCAGTTCCAGGTCGGCCACGCGCAGGGCGGTTTCGAATTCCTTGACCGTACTTTTGCGCCGCAGCAAGACTTCGACACGGGCGGCCATTTCGTCGGAGGCGAACGGCTTGGTCAAGTAGTCATCGCCACCGGCCCGCAGGCCGCGCACGCGCTCGTCGACATCGGAGAGGGCGCTGATCATCAAGATCGGCGTCGACACCCCGATGGTGCGCAGGGTCGTGACAATGGCCAAGCCATCCAGCTCCGGCAGCATCCGGTCGAGGGTGATCAGATCGTAATCACCACTCACAGCGCGGACCAGGCCTTCGCGGCCGTTGTCCACCCAATCCACATCCAGTCCATGGCTACTCAGCTCGGCGACGATCTCGCGGGCTGTTACGGCGTCATCCTCGATGGTCAAAATACGGGTCATAGGATTACCTGGTGAGCGATTCACACTAGAAGTGGGGTCATTTTGCCAAGAAGTAGCTGAATGTTTCCTAAATTAAACTTCATCTTGGCAAAACCACCACAAATTTCCGGGTTGGACACTTTTATTGTGGGAGCTGGCTTGCCTGCGATAGCGGTGTTCCATCTTGATATTTTGTATCTGATACACCGCTATCGCAGGCAAGCCAGCTCCCACAGTGAGCGGGTTTGAAGCGAGATTGCATAAAGCACGCCCGCCACTGTGGTTTCTTGCAAGTTGCACGGTCCTGGGAAGTTCAAATTACTTAACTTGTTGAAATAAAAGGATTTTAATTTTTGCTCCGGCTGGCACGCTGCCTGCACTGTCCCTTTTGAGACTTGTAACACTATTTTTCCTGCCGGGAGCAAAACAACAATGATCACATCGTCATCCACGCTGCAAGAGTCAAGCGCGCGCTCTGGGGTTTCCTGGGGCGCAATCTTTGCCGGGGCCGCTGCGGCGGCTGCACTGTCGCTTATCCTGGTGCTGCTGGGCTTCGGCCTGGGCTTTTCGGCGGTGTCGCCGTGGGCCGACAGCGGCATGAGTGCCAAGGGGCTGGGTATTTCCACGATTATCTGGCTGGCATTCACCCAAATCGTCGCTTCGGGCCTGGGCGGTTACATTGCCGGCCGGTTGCGTGTGAAGTGGGCGAATATGC
The DNA here is from genome assembly GCF_030816095.1 of Pseudomonas sp. W3I7. Classification (NCBI taxonomy): domain Bacteria; kingdom Pseudomonadati; phylum Pseudomonadota; class Gammaproteobacteria; order Pseudomonadales; family Pseudomonadaceae; genus Pseudomonas; species Pseudomonas sp. W3I7. Next base: position 3,444,277 of record NZ_JAUSXP010000001.1, on the reverse strand, counting down.
ATGGCGATGAAGTGTACTTTCGCGACACGGCCCATGGTTTCCTCGCCTGGGCCGTCGCAACCCTGGTCACCGCGGTACTGGTGGTCGGTTCGGTCAGCAGCGTGGTCAGCGGCGGCGTGAAAGCCGGTGCCAGTGTGGCCGCAGGTGCCGCCAGCGGCATCAGCCAGGCCGCCGGCAGCGCAACCAAGGGTGCCAATAGCGGCGACTTCGACTACTACGTCGACAGCCTGTTCCGCGATGACCGCCCAGCTGCCGTCGGCGATGACGCGGTACACGGCGTGGTTGCACGTATCCTCACCCGCACCCTGAACAACGACGGCCAACTGGCACCGGAAGACCGTACCTACCTGGCCCAGTTGATCAGCCAGCGCACCAACCTCAGCCAGGCCGACGCCGAAGCGCGTATCGACAAGGTGTACGGCGAAGCCCGTAAAGCCATTGACGATGCCAAGCTCAAAGCCAAGCAAGCGGCCGACACTGCCGCCAAAGTCGCCGCCTACACCTCGCTGTGGACCTTTGTGGCCCTGTTGATCGGCGCGTTCTTTGCCAGCTTCGCGGCTACCTTCGGCGGTCGTCGTCGGGATGCTGTGGTGTACGTCGAAACCGAAAACTACGTTCGTTAATTCAAGGCCCATTCATTTAAGGAAAGCATCATGCGCTCATTACTACTGTGGTTCCTCGGCGTGCCGATTCCGGTGATCATCCTGATCGCGATCTTCATGCACTAAACCTGAGCCCAGCTCGGTCCCCCTGTGGGAGCGGGCTTGCTCGCGAAGGCGTTCTGTCGGCTATTCATGAGTTGACTGATACACCGCTTTCGCGAGCAAGTCGAGTCGTCGCACCGCCGCTCCCACATTGGCTTTTGTGTAATGTCAGCCAACTGAGTGCCAGCAATGCACTGGCCGCTGCGGTCATGATTAACAAAGGCTGCGAGGTGCCATCCGACAACAACCCCGTCACCCAGCTGCTCACCGCCGTCAGGAACATCTGGATAAAAAAGAACAACCCCGACGCCGTCCCCGCAATCGCGCCATAGGGCTGCAGCACTGACAGCTGGCAGGCCGGAATCACCATCCCCACCGACACCATGATCACCACCATCGGCAGCACAATCGCCAGCCATTCTCTCGGCAGCGTGAGGGTTGCCATCGCCAGCAATACGCTGCCCAGCACATTCAGGCCGATCCCAGCGTTGATCAAGCGGTCGGGCTCGAAGCGCACCACCAGGCGCCGAAACAGGTTTGCCCCGAGCATGTAGCCGCTGATCGTCGCGGCGAATACCAATGCGTATTCCGTGGCTGTCAATTGGTAGCCGCGTTGCAACAGCGAAGACGACTCGCTGATAAACGGGAAATACGTGCTGTACACGCAGCCGATGGCCAGGGCATACCGCAGGAAATAGCGGTCGCGCAGCAGTTGGCCATACACGCGCAGCAGGTTGCTCGGTGGCGCGGCGGCAACTTGCGGCGGGCGGGTTTCCGGCAGGCGGCGGTAAACCACCAGGCACAGCGCGGCGCCGATCACGCCCAGCAGCACAAACAAGCCACGCCAGTTGATCAAGGGCAGCATCAGGCTGCCAAGCACCGGCGCGGCCATCGGCGAGATGGCCATGGCCATGGAGATCAGGCCCAGCAGGCGCGCCTGCTCGTGGCGGTCGAAGTAATCGCGCACGATCACCCGGCCGATCACCGTGGTACAGCAACCGCCGAGGGCCTGGAACAGCCGGGCGATCACCAGCACGCCAAGGCTGTCGGCCTGGGCGCAGGTCACGGTCGCCACCACGTACAGCAGCAGCCCGGCCAGCAACACCGGGCGCCGGCCGAAGCGGTCGGTCAACGGGCCGCTGACCAGCAGGGAAATCGCCGAACCCAGGGTGTACAGCGTGAGGGTCAATTGCAGTTGGCTGTCGCTGCTGTGGAAGTAGTCAGCCATGGCGGGCAAGGCTGGCAGGTGCAGGTCGAGCGTGAGACGGGGCAGGGCGATCAGCACGGTCAGCAGGACCAGCCAGAATCCGGTGGAGAGGGCGCGTTGAGTCATGGGGAGCTTCTTCGCTAACGAGTAGAGCCTGAACTCTAACGACTTTGTGGTTTAATCCTTTGAGCCACTTATGGCTTAAAACACTGGACCACTTATGCGCCGAGGAAAAACCGCCGCCACCCTGGACCTGCCGCGCCCGGATACGTTGAACGCCGGCAAACAACAGGGCGCCTATGACGCGTTGCGCGCCGCCATCCTCAACCGGCAGTTGCCGGCGGGCAGCCGTTTGCCCTCGACCCGCAGCCTGGCCGAACGCTGGCTGGTGTCGCGTGGCACGTTGGAAGCGGCGTTCGAGCGCTTGCACAGCGAGGGTTACGTAGAACGCGTGGCGGGTTCCGGCACGCGGGTGAGTGCGGTGATCCCCGAGCAATTTATCGCGGCCCCGGCGCCGAGCAGTAACCCACGTCGCCTGGCCGTGCCTGATCAGCCCGATGCCGGCGTGCAAAGCCACGTGCCCTTTGTGGCCCGGCGCCCCGATGCCGGCCTGTTCGACTTGAAAACCTGGGCACGCTGTATTTCCCGTGGTTTGCTGTCGGCGGGGCCAGGCGCCTTGGAGGCCGCGCACCCGGCCGGGTTGCCGGCGTTGCGCGAGCAAATCGCTGACTACCTGCGCAGTTATCGCGGCATGCACTGCGAGGCGGATGAAGTGATTGTCACCACGGGCATTCGTCACGCCCTTGACCTGATCGCGCGCACCTTGCTCAAACCTGGCGACACGGCGTGCGTCGAAGACCCGGGTTATAAACCGGCGCGGCGCTTGTTCAACCTGGCCGGCGCGCAGGTTCAATCGATCCCGGTCACAGCCGACGGCCTCGACACCGACCAGCTCCCAGCCACGGCGCGGCTGGCTTACGTGTCGCCTGCGCACCAGGCGCCGTTGGGCATGACTCTGTCGGTCTCGCGCCGCCTGGCATTGCTGGACTGGGCTGCTCGCGCTGACGCCTGGGTAGTCGAAGACGATTACGACAGTGAATACAACTACAACAGCGCGCCCCTGGCCGCGCTCAAATCCCTCGACTCCGGCGACCGGGTGATCTACTGCGGCAGCTTCAACAAGAACCTGTTTCCCGGCCTGCGTGTGGGCTTCATGGTGGTGCCCAGGGCGCTGCGGCCCGGGTTGTTGCGCACCTCACAATTGACCGGACATTCGGTGGGCGCCACGGATCAATTGGGCCTGGTCGAGTTCCTCGGCAGTGGGGCGTTCGTGCGCCATTTGCGTGCTTCACGCCAAGCCTATCAGGCGCGCCGCGATGCGTTGCTCGCCTGCCTGCCGCAGGGCTGTACGGTCAGCGGCCAGCAGGCCGGGTTGCATTTTGTGCTGTGGTTGCCGACGGGCGTCGGCGAGGCGGACTTTTGCAGCCGCGCGGCCGCCGTTGGCCTGACGTTGCAGCCGTTGGGCAAGTTCTGTGACGAGGCCAACCTGAAGCCTGCGGTGATCATCGGTTACACCGCGCTGACCCTGGCGCAGATTCGCTTTCACGGCCGGGCTCTCAACAAATTGTTAATGGCGGTTTAATTGGCGTTTGGCAGGGCTCGGTGTATCAGGCACACCGAGTTGATGTTATCGCAGGCAAGCCAGCTCCCACAGGGGACCCGCGTTGCCGGCAGGTCAGTCGTCGAAACCGACCTGCTCATGAATCTCATCCACCTTCAATTCCAACCGATACGCCACGGCAATAAACAACGCCTGGCACAGGCACAACGTGGCGCTCAACGAACGGAAGGCAAACGACGAACCCTCATTCACCAACAACACCGCGTTCGCCCGCTTGGCCAGGGGCGACAGGTTGCTGTCGGTGATGATCAAAGTCTTGGCCTGATGATGCTGGGCAATGCGCAGGCAATGCTGGGTCTCTTTACCGTAGGGCGTAAAGCTGATCGCGATCACCAGGTCGTTGGCCCGCACGCTGCGCATCTGCTCGCGATAACTGCCGCCCAGGCCCGAGATCAGGTGGATGCGCTTGTTGGTGTGCTGCAGGTTGTAGACCAGGTAATCGGCCACGGCAAACGAACGGCGCACGCCGACCACGTAGATATTGTCGGCATTGACCACCAGGTCCACCGCCTTCTCGAATGCCACATCATCCAGCTCCAGCCCCAGGCGCTCGATGCCGGAGAGGGTGGCATTCACGCACTCACGCGCCAGGTCGCCGCCACTGGCCTTCTGCGACTTGTTGGCGATCATGCTGCGGATGCGCTGCTGGTAGTTCTGCACCGGCGTGGTCTTGTGGGTGTAGGCCTCGCGAAACAGCGCCTGCATTTCGCTGAACCCACTGAAACCGAAGCGCTGGGAAAACCGCACGATGGCCGAAGGGTGCACTTCGCATTCGCGCGCGATGTCGCTGATGCGGTCGACCATGATGCGGTCGCTCTGCTGGCTCATGTAGCTGGCAATGCGTTTGAGCTGGCGCGGCAGGCTTTCGTATTCGTCCGTGATCAGCTGCAACAGGCGTTCGGCATTGATCGGAGGGCTGGCGATCGTATCTTCCAGGGTGGTCTCGGGATCGGTGCGGGACATGGGCAATCCTTCTGGCGTGTTCGTCTGATGCGCTGATGGGTGACGCAAGTCTACAGGGTAGGCGCAAAAAAATACCTCGGCATCACGGCGCCCGTGGGCTGCTGAAACGATGCACGGCGGCTGGCATGCCATTATGCTGGCTTATTGGAAAAAATATTCCACTAAAAATAATTATGGAATAAATATTGATTGCCGCCGCTGGACGTTCTAGTCTGCTTGCACCAAGAGCGTGTGCCGTCACCACGGCGGCACCACGCAGGCTGATAAAAATAACAGGAGCCAGCATGGGCCAGACTCGTTTTGCCAGTGGGCGTCAATTGGATCTGATTTGCCTCGGGCGCCTGGGCGTCGACCTCTATGCGCAGCAAGTCGGTGCGCGGCTTGAGGACGTGTCCAGCTTTGCCAAGTACCTCGGCGGTTCCTCCGCCAACATCGCCTTCGGCACGGCGCGGCTGGGCCTCAAGTCGGCGATGTTGAGCCGCGTGGGCGATGACCATATGGGCCGGTTCCTGCTCGAATCCCTGGCCCGTGAAGGTTGTGATGTGAGCGGTATCAAGGTCGACCCGGAACGCCTCACCGCCCTGGTATTGCTGGGGCTTAAAGACCGCGAAACCTTTCCGCTGGTGTTCTACCGCGAAAACTGCGCCGACATGGCCCTGCGTGCCGAAGACATCAGCGAGGCCTTTATCGCCTCCAGCAAAGCCTTGCTGATCACCGGCACACATTTCTCCACCGATGGCGTGTACAAGGCCAGCATCCAGGCGCTGGATTACGCCGCCAAGCACAACGTCAAGCGCGTGCTGGATATCGACTACCGCCCGGTGCTGTGGGGTTTGGCGGGCAAGGCGGATGGCGAAACGCGGTTTGTCGCCGACCAGAACGTCAGCCAGCATGTGCAGAACATCCTGCCGCGTTTCGACCTGATCGTCGGCACTGAAGAAGAGTTTTTGATCGCCGGTGGCAGTGAAGACCTGCTGACGGCGTTGCGCACCGTGCGTGAACTGACCCCGGCGACCCTGGTGGTCAAGCTCGGCCCGCAAGGCTGCACGGTGATCCACGGCGCCATCCCGGCGCGCCTGGAAGACGGCGCGATTTACCCCGGCGTGCGGGTTGAAGTGCTCAATGTGCTGGGTGCCGGTGACGCCTTCATGTCCGGCTTCCTCAGTGGCTGGATCAATGATGCCAGCGATGAACGTTGCAGCCAGTTGGCCAACGCCTGTGGCGGCCTGGTCGTGTCCCGCCACGCTTGCGCGCCGGCCATGCCGACACCGGCCGAACTGGATTACCTGTTCAACAGCCCGGTGCCCATCACCCGGCCGGACCAGGACGTGACCCTGCAACGCCTGCACCGCGTCACGGTGCCGCGCAAAACCTGGAAGCAGTTGTTTGTGTTTGCCTTCGACCACCGCTGGCAACTGGTGGACCTGGCGCAAAAAGGCGGCCAGGACCTGACCCGCATCAGCGACATCAAGCAGCTGTTTATCCAGGCCATCGAACGTGTGGAAACCAAGCTGGCGCAGCAGGGCATCGACGCCGATGTGGGCCTGCTGGCCGACCAGCGCTTCGGCCAGGACGCATTGAATGCCGCCAGCGGCCGTGGCTGGTGGGTCGCCCGCCCGGTGGAGGTGCAGAACTCGCGGCCACTGGCGTTTGAACATGGCCGCTCGGTGGGCAGCAACCTGATTGCCTGGCCCCAGGAACAAATCATCAAGTGCCTGGTGCAGTTCCACCCGGACGACGAGCCGATGCTGCGTCTTGAGCAAGAGGCGCAACTCAAGGCGGTGTACGAGGCGTCCCTGGTCAGCGGGCATGAACTGCTGCTGGAAGTCGTGCCGCCCAAGGATCACCCGTCGACCTACCCCGATGTGCTCTATCGCAGCCTCAAGCGCCTGTACAACCTGGGCATCTACCCTGCGTGGTGGAAGATCGAGGCGCAGTCGGCCGCAGACTGGAAAAAGCTCGACGAACTGATCCACGAGCGTGACCCGTACTGCCGTGGCGTGGTGCTGCTGGGCCTGAATGCTTCGGCGCAGTTTCTGGCCGATGGCTTTCAGCAAGCCAGCCAAAGCACCACCTGCCGTGGGTTCGCCGTGGGCCGCACGATCTTCCAGGAGCCAAGCCGTGCGTGGATGGCGGGGGAGATTGATGATGAAGGGTTGATTGAGCAGGTGCAGGCCACGTTCGAGCAGCTCATCAATGCCTGGCGCAGTTCCAGAAATTAAACGCAGTCAAATGTGGGAGCAGCTTTGTGTGGGAGCCGGGCTTGCCCGCGATGGTATCGCCTCGGTCTAGCAATGAAACCGCGGTGATGCCATCGCAGGCAAGCCAGCTCCCACACAAGCCCGCTCCCACATAGAGCAGATCTAATCAGGCTTAAGTCAGATAAAAACAAAAGGTGCAGCCATGCCCGCAATCCGAATTGGCATCAACCCGATCTCCTGGAGCAACGACGACCTGCCGGCCCTGGGCGGTGAAACGCCGCTGAGCACTGCGCTCAGTGAAGGCAAGGACATCGGCTACGAAGGTTTTGAACTCAACGGCAAGTTCCCCAAAGACGCCAAGGGCGTTGGTGATGTGCTGCGCCCTTATGACCTGGCGCTGGTCTCCGGCTGGTACTCCAGCCGCCTGGCGCGCCGTTCGGTGGCCGAAGAAATCGAAGCCATCGCCAGCCATGTCCAGTTGCTCAAGCTCAATGGCGCTAACGTGCTGGTGTACGGCGAAGTCGCCGACTCGATCCAGGGCTCGAAGGTGCGCCTGATCGAACGCCCGCGTTTTCACAGCGAACACGCCTGGCAGGACTACGCCGACAAGCTCACGGAGCTGGCGCGTTTCACCCTGTCCCAAGGCGTGCGCCTGGCGTATCACCACCATATGGGCGCCTACGTCGAATCCCCTGAAGACATTGACCAGTTGATGAAACGAACGGGCCCGGAGGTCGGCCTGCTGTTCGATTCGGGCCATTGCTACATGGGCGGCGGCGAACCCCTCGAGGTCCTGCGCAAACACATCGACCGCGTTTGCCATGTGCATTTCAAGGACGTGCGCAAGCCGGTGGTGCAACTGGCGCGCAACCAGATGTGGAGCTTCCCTGACTGCATCGTCAACGGCACGTTCACCGTGCCCGGCGATGGCGACATCGATTTTGCCGAGTTGCTCGATGTGCTGCTGGCGGCCCACTACAAGGGCTGGCTGGTGGTCGAAGCCGAGCAGGACCCGGCCGTGGCGCCTAGCTATGTCTATGCCAAAAAAGGCTACGACACCCTGCGCGCGCTGCTCAACGAGAGGACTAAGTGATGAGCTTGTTGGTCAAAAGCAGCAAACGCGGGCAAACCATGGTGGCCCTGGAAGCCGGGCGCCTGGAGTATGTGGGCTTTTCCGCTTATCGACTGAGCCTGGGCGAAACCCTGCCGGTCACCGCCGGGGATCAAGAGCTGTGCCTGGTGCTGCTCAGCGGTCGCGTCAATATCGAAGGCGAAGGCTTTAACTGGCAGAACCTTGGCGACCGCCAGTCGGTGTTCGAAGACAAATCCCCCTTCGCCGCGTACCTGCCACCTGGCACCGATGCGCAGATTACCGCCTTGAGCGACGTGCAGATTGCCGTCTGCGCCGCGCCCGGTGCGCCTGGCTTTGAACCGCGCCTGATTCGCCCCGAGCAGTGCAAACGCAGCGTGCGCGGCAAAGGCGCCAACACCCGCTACGTGTGCGACATCTTGCCCGACAGCGAGCCGGCCCATTCGCTGCTGGTGGTGGAAGTGCGTACACCTTCCGGGCACTCATCGAGCTACCCGCCGCACAAGCACGACACCGACGACCTGCCGCACCAGAGCTTCCTGGAAGAAACCTACTACCACCAGATCAACCCGCCGCAGGGCTTTGTGTTCCAGCGCGTGTACACCGACGATCGCAGCATCGACCAGGCCATGGCCGTGGAAAACAGCGACCTGGTGGTGGTGCCCAAGGGGTATCACCCGGTCAGCGTGCCGTATGGCTATGAATCGTATTACCTCAACGTGATGGCCGGGCCAAAACGCGCCTGGCATTTCCATAACGACCCGCAGCACAGCTGGCTGCTGGACCTCTAAACGGTTTTGGACGGAGAACAACAACAATGAAGTCGCCGCTACGTTTTGCCCTTAACCGCATGGTCGCCCCCAACCTGTCGTTGCCGGACTTTATCCAGTTGGCCGCGGCCCTCAAGTGCGATGCCATCGAGATTCGCAACGACCTTAAAGGCCATGAAATCGAATACGGCACCCCGGCCAGCCGCGTGCGTGAATTGTGCGCGGTGCAGGGCATCACGGTGCTGTCGATCAATGCGCTGTACCCCTTTGATGTGTGGAATGACGAGCGCCGGGCCCAGGCCATCAAGCTCGCCACTTACGCCCGTGAATGCGGCGCGCAGGGCCTGGTGATGTGCCCGTTGAATGAGCGCGGCGATACGCGCAACGAAGCCCAGCGTGCCGCCGGTTTGCGCACGGCGCTGAGCGAGCTGGCGCCGATCCTGCGCGAGTACGGCATCCTCGGGTTTATCGAGCCGCTGGGCTTTGAAGAATGTGCCCTGCGCCGCAAGCGCGTGGCGGTGGACGCGATTCAGTCGATTGGCGGCCTGGATGTGTTCCGGCTGGTGCATGACACCTTCCACCACCACCTGGCCAGCGAGCAGGAGTTCTTCCCGCAACTGACGGGCCTGGTGCACATCTCTGGCGTAGAAGACGCCGAAGCGCCGCTCAATTCGATTCGTGACGGCCACCGCGTGCTGGTGGGCGAGGGCGATATTCTCGGCAATGCCGCGCAGATCGACACCTTGCTCAGCAGCGGGTACGGCGGTTACCTGTCGTTTGAGCCGTTTGCCGAAAGTGTGCATGGGTTGGCGGATATCCAGCAGGCCATCGGGGCCAGCATCGCCCACCTGCAAAACCCCCGAACCTGACGCGGGCCAAACTGTGGGAGCGGGTTTGCTCGCGAATGCGGTCTATCAGTCACCTGATTCATTTACTGACGCACCGCATTCGCGAGCAAGCCCGCTCCCACATTGGATCTCTGTTGATCGATGGATCTGCATTTATACAAGGTGCGAACATGACCACAACAAGACTGACCATGGCTCAGGCCCTGGTGAAGTTCCTGGATAACCAATACATCGAAGTCGATGGCGTGCAGAGCAAGTTTGTCGCCGGTGTGTTCACGATTTTCGGCCACGGCAATGTGCTGGGCCTGGGCCAGGCGCTGGAACAGGACAGCGGCGACCTGGTGGTGCATCAGGGCCGTAACGAGCAGGGCATGGCCCATGCCGCCATCGGTTTCGCCAAGCAGCATTTGCGTCGCAAGATCTACGCATGCACCGCCTCGGTAGGCCCCGGCGCGGCGAATATGCTCACTGCGGCGGCCACTGCCACGGCCAACCGAATTCCGCTGCTGCTGTTGCCCGGTGATGTGTACGCCAGCCGCCAGCCGGACCCGGTGTTGCAACAGATCGAGCAATTCCATGACCTGAGCATCAGCACCAACGATGCATTCCGCTCGGTGAGCAAATACTGGGACCGTATCAACCGCCCTGAGCAGCTGATGACGGCGGCGATCCATGCCATGCGCGTGCTCACAGACCCGGCCGAAACCGGCGCCGTGACCCTGGCGCTGCCGCAGGATGTGCAGGCCGAAGCCTGGGACTACCCGGATTATTTCCTGCAAAAGCGCGTGCACCGTATCGAACGGCGCCCGGCCACGGCGGCGATGATCGGCGATGCGCTGGCGGCCTTCCGGGGCAAGCGCAAGCCGCTGATCATCTGTGGCGGCGGGGTGAAGTACTCCGGCGCGAATGCGGCCCTGCAAGCGTTCGCCGAGCGTTTTGAGATTCCCTTCGCCGAAACCCAGGCGGGCAAGAGTGCAGTGGTGTCCAGCCACCCGCTGAACGTCGGTGGCATCGGTGAAACTGGCTGCCTGGCGGCGAACCTGCTGGCGCCCGAGGCGGACCTGATCATCGGCATCGGCACGCGTTATACCGACTTCACCACCTCGTCCAAGTCGCTGTTCAAGCATGCCGAGGTGAAGTTTCTCAACCTCAATATCAGCCCGTGCGATGCGTTGAAACTCGACGGCGTGCAAGTGCTGGCCGATGCGCAAGTTGCCCTCGAAGCGCTGGCTGACGCCTTGGGCGACTACCGCGCCGGCTGGGGCGAGCAGGTCCGCGACGCCAAGGCGCAGCTGGAGGCGGAAGTGGATCGCGTGCACCAGGTGCAATACCACGGCGACGATTTTGTGCCCGAGGTCGATGACCACCTGGACCGCGCCGTATTGCGCGAGTTTATCGAGCTGACCGGTTCGTGCCTGACCCAGAGCCGTGTACTCGGCGTGTTGAACGACAGCCTGGCAGACGATGCGATCATCGTCGCCGCCGCCGGCAGCCTGCCCGGCGACTTGCAACGCGCCTGGCGCAGCAAGGGCGTCAACACCTACCACGTCGAATACGGCTATTCGTGCATGGGCTACGAGATCAACGCCGCCCTCGGTGTGAAGCTGGCCGAGCCGAGCAAGGAAGTGTATGCGCTGGTCGGCGACGGCTCCTACATGATGCTGCACTCGGAGCTGGCCACCTCGATCCAGGAGCGACGCAAGATCAACGTGATACTGCTCGACAACATGGCGTTCGGCTGCATCAACAACCTGCAGATCGGCAACGGCATGGACAGCTTCGGCACCGAGTTCCGTTTTCGTAACCCCGAGAGCGGCAAGCTCGACGGCGGCCTGGTGCCGGTGGATTTCGCCATGAGCGCGGCAGCCTATGGCTGCAAGACCTACAAGGTCAGCAGCGTGGAGCAGCTCGAAGCGGCCCTGGCCGATGCGCGCACGCAAACGGTGTCCACGCTGATTGATATCAAGGTACTGCCCAAAACCATGGTCCACGGCTACCTGTCGTGGTGGCGCGTGGGCGTGGCGCAAGTGTCCACCAGTGAACGCACGAATGCAGCCGCGAAAAAACTCAATGAACAGCTGGCCAAGGCCCGGCAGTACTAATAACAAGAGGAGTTGTGTATGTCGTTAAAGCTTGGAGTGATTGGCACTGGCGCTATCGGCCGTGACCATATCCGTCGTTGCAGCCAGACCTTGCTCAATAGCCAGGTGGTGGCGGTGACCGACATCAACCTTGAGCAAGCCGCCAAGGTCGTCGCTGATTTGAAGCTAGCCGCCGAGGTCTACGCCGATGGTCATGCGCTGATCAACTCGCCACAGGTCGAAGCCATTCTCGTCACGTCCTGGGGGCCGAGCCACGAAGAGTTCGTACTGGCCGCCATCGCCGCCGGCAAACCGGTGTTCTGCGAAAAACCGCTGGCGGTGACGGCGCAAGGTTGCCGCAAGATCGTCGACGCTGAACTGGCCTATGGCAAGCGCCTGGTGCAAGTGGGCTTTATGCGCCCGTACGACGAAGGTTATCGCGCCCTCAAGGCCGTGATCGACAGCGGCCAGATCGGCGAGCCACTGATGCTGCATTGCGCGCACCGCAACCCGACGGTGGGCGAGAACTACAAGACCGATATGGCGATCACCGACACCTTGATCCACGAGCTGGATGTGTTGCGTTGGTTGCTCAACGATGACTACGTGTCGGTGCAGGTGGTGTTCCCGCGCAAATCGAGCAAAGCCCTGGCCCACCTGCGCGACCCGCAGATCGTGCTGCTGGAAACCGCCAAGGGCACGCGCATCGATGTGGAAGTGTTCGTGAACTGCCAGTACGGCTACGACATCCAGTGTGAAGTGGTGGGCGAGACTGGCATTGCCAAGCTGCCGGAGCCTTCGCAGGTGCAAATGCGCAGTGGTGCGAAGCTTTCGAATGCCATTTTGATGGACTGGAAGGATCGGTTTATCGGGGCTTACGACGTGGAATTGCAGGCGTTTATCGACAGCGTGCGTGCGGGCCAGGTCGGCGGGCCTTCGGCCTGGGACGGGTTTGCGGCGGCAGTGGCGGCAGATGCGTGCATCGAGGCGCAGAACAGTGAGCAGATCGTGAAGGTGAGCTTGCCGGAGCGTCCGCACTTCTACGGCTAATCACAATCTGCCAGGTGGAATGCAGTCAGTGTGGGAGCGGGCTTGCTCGCGAATGCGGTGTATCAGTTAAAGCATTTGTGTCTGACATACCGCATTCGCGAGCAAGCCCGCTCCCACATTTTTGATTGGGTTTGCACTTCATATTAAGGAGTGAACTATGCGAATCGGACTAGTTGGCTACGGCCACGGAGGGCGTTTCTTTCATGCGCCGCTGATTGCAACCTTGCCCGGTGCGACCTTTGTTGGCGTGGTGACCCGTTCAGCGGAGCGCCGCCAGCAATTGAGTACCGACCTTCCGGGCGTAAAGGCCTTTGACAGCATCGGCCAGATCGTCGAGGCCGGCGTGGACGCACTGGTGATCTCCACCACCCTCAAAGGCCGCCCGGCGCTGGTGCTGGAAGCCATCGAGCACGGCGTGGCGGTGGTCAGCGACAAACCCTTCGCCAGCAACGCCGAACAGGCCCAGGCGCTGATTACCGCCGCCGAGCGCCAGGGCTCGCTGCTCAGCGTCTACCAGAACCGCCGCTGGGATTCGGATTACCTGACCTTGCGCAAGCTGATCGACGCCGGTGCCTTGGGTGAAATAACGCGCTTTGAATCCCGCGTCGAACGCTACAGTCCGCAAGCGGTGGGCAATGCCAGTGGCGGCGGCTGGCTGCGTGACCTGGGCAGCCACTTGGTAGACCAGGCGCTGCAATTGTTCGGCCCGGTGGATCGGGTATTCGCGCAATTGCAGTTCAGCCCCGAACACCCAACCCTCGACCACGGTTTTTTTGTCTCCCTGACCCACGTCAATGGGGTGGTTTCCCATTTGTGGGGTAACGCCCTGCAAAACAGCCAGGCTCCGCGTTTTCGCGTCAGTGGTACGTTGGGTTGTTACACCGTTGACGGTCTGGACGGCCAGGAGGCGGCACTGATGGCCGGCAAGTCGCCGAAAACCGAAGGCGAGCACTGGGGCGCCGAGGAACATCGACGCTGGGGCTGGTTTGAGCAAGGTGAAGAGCGCGAGCGCGTGCCGTCCGAGAAGGGCTGCTGGACGCAGTTCTATCGCCAGTTGCAACTGGCCGTGCAAGGGCAGGGGCCACTGCCGGTCAGCGCCTATGATGCGCTGGAAACCACCCGTATATTGGACGCCGCACGCCTCAGCGCCGAGCGCCAGCAGGTGGTTTCGACAAAAATAGAATAAAATTCTAAAACAGGTTGATATGGAAATTATTTTCTAATACAGTCTTTTCCAGGTTGCATAAAGTACGTTCGAACTCGATTCGCACGGCTCAACAAAAACAAGATCAAAAACAACCAGGTACCGTCAGATGAAAATCTTCAACGCTGTACTGCGAGTTTTACGCCCTGCCTCAGCGCCACGCGGTCTGCCCCGCGCCCGGCCGTTCTACTTCTCCTTCCTTAATGTGCTGTGTGTCGAAAACCACGGCGCGCTGGTCTGCTGCATTCCGGGGGCACCGGTGGTTCGACTGCCTGCCGAACGCTGATAAACGCAACGTCCAAAAAACCAACAAGAAAGTGGAGACAGACCGTTCATGAAGACCCCGATCCGTTTTACCGCGCTGGCCCTGTCGATGTTGCTGGCCAGTGGTTTTGCCTCGGCCGCCGACCTCAAGATTGGCGTGACCATGTCCGCCTTCGATGACACCTTCCTGACCTACCTGCGTGAAGACATGGACAAACAAGCCAAGTCCTATCCCAAGGGCGATGGTGTGCAATTGCAGTTTGAAGATGCGCGCGCCGACGTGGTCAAGCAACTGAGCCAGGTCGAGAACTTCATCAGCCAGAAGGTCGACGCGATTATCGTCAACCCGGTGGACACCGCATCGACCGCCAACATCATCAAGGCCGCCACCGCGGCGAAAATCCCGCTGGTGTTCGTCAACCGCCGCCCGGATAGCCCGACCCTGGCCCCAGGCGTTGCAGCGGTGGTGTCCGATGACGTCGAGGCCGGCAAACTGCAGATGCAATACATCGCCGAAAAACTCGGCGGCAAGGGCAACATTGTGATTCTGTTGGGCGACCTGGCGAACAACTCCACCACCAACCGCACCAAGGGCGTGAAGGAAGTCCTGACCAAGTACCCGGGCATCAAGATCGAACAGGAACAGACCGGTATCTGGCTGCGTGACAAGGGCATGACCCTGGTCAACGACTGGCTGACCCAGGGCCGCGATTTTGACGCGGTACTGGCCAACAATGACGAGATGGCCATTGGTGCATCCATGGCGCTGAAGTCGGCGGGCAAAAAAGGCGTGTTGATCGCCGGCGTCGACGGCACCCCGGACGGCCTCAATGCGATCACCAAGGGCGACATGACCGTGTCGGCCTTCCAGGACGCCAAAGGCCAGGCTGACAAATCGGTGGAGACCGCGCGCAAGATGGCTAAAAACGAGCCCATCGAGCAGAACGTGGTGATCCCGTTCCAGCTGATCACGCCGGACAACGTCAAAGACTTCAAGTAGCCCGCACACAACAACAATAAGCCGGCAGGGCGGCCACGGTCGCCCTGCAGTCGAGGTACTTTTCTATGCTCGCCCAAGCCACTGTCTCGCAGCCCCCCGGTCTCCAGCCCGCGCTGCTGGAAGAACCCTACCTGCTGGAAATCGTCAACATCAGCAAAGGCTTTCCCGGCGTCGTGGCCCTGGCCGATGTGCAACTGCGCGTGCGCCCGGGCTCGGTACTGGCGCTGATGGGCGAGAACGGTGCGGGCAAGTCGACGTTGATGAAAATCATCGCCGGCATCTACCAGCCCGACGCCGGTGAAATCCGTCTGCGCGGCAAGCCGATTGTGTTTGAAACACCGCTGGCGGCGCAGAAGGCCGGGATCGCGATGATCCACCAGGAACTCAACCTGATGCCGCACATGAGCATCGCCGAGAACATCTGGATCGGCCGCGAGCAGCTCAATAGCCTGCACATGGTCAACCACCGCGAAATGCACCGCTGCACCGCCGAGTTACTGGCCCGCTTGCGCATCAACCTGGACCCGGAAGAACAGGTGGGCAACCTCAGCATCGCCGAGCGGCAGATGGTCGAGATTGCCAAGGCGGTGTCCTACGACTCCGACATCCTGATCATGGATGAACCGACTTCAGCCATTACCGAAAAGGAAGTGGCCCACCTGTTTTCGATCATTGCCGACCTCAAGTCCCAGGGCAAAGGCATCGTCTACATCACGCACAAAATGAACGAAGTGTTTGCCATCGCCGACGAAGTGGCGGTGTTCCGCGACGGCCAGTACATCGGCCTGCAGCGCGCCGACAGCATGAACAGCGACAGTCTGATCTCGATGATGGTCGGCCGCGAACTGAGCCAGTTGTTCCCGGTGCGCGAGACACCCATCGGCGATTTGCTCTTGTCGGTGCGCGACTTGAGCCTGGACGGCGTGTTCAAGGACGTGTCGTTCGACCTGCATGCCGGTGAAATTCTCGGCATCGCCGGGTTGATGGGCTCGGGGCGTACCAACGTGGCAGAGACCATTTTCGGCATCACCCCAAGTTCCAGCGGCCAGATCACCCTTGACGGCAAAGCGGTGCGCATCACCGACCCGCACATGGCCATCGAGAAGGGTTTTGCGCTGTTGACCGAGGACCGCAAGCTCAGTGGCCTGTTCCCGTGCCTGTCGGTGCTGGAGAACATGGAGATGGCTGTGCTGCCGCATTACTCGGGTAACGGCTTTATCCAGCAGAAAGCTCTGCGCGCGCTGTGCGAAGACATGTGCAAGAAGCTGCGGGTGAAAACCCCGTCACTGGAGCAGTGCATCGACACCCTGTCCGGCGGCAACCAGCAAAAAGCCTTGTTGGCGCGCTGGCTGATGACCAACCCGCGCTTGCTGATCCTCGATGAGCCGACCCGTGGCATCGACGTGGGCGCCAAGGCCGAGATCTATCGCTTGATTTCCTTCCTCGCCAGCGAAGGCATGGCGGTGATCATGATTTCCTCGGAGCTGCCGGAAGTGCTGGGCATGAGCGACCGGGTGATGGTGATGCACGAAGGCGAACTGATGGGCACCCTGGACCGCGCCGATGCGACCCAGGAAAAAGTCATGCAGCTGGCTTCCGGTATGACCGTAGTCCACTGACGAACCGCACAGAATAAGAAGGTGATTGGCTATGAACGCAATAACAGACAACAAGCCTGCCACGGCACCGGTCAAGCACCGTCGGCGCTTACCCACCGAGCTGAGTATCTTCCTGGTGTTGATCGGCATCGGCCTGGTGTTTGAACTGTTCGGCTGGATCGTGCGCGACCAGAGCTTCCTGATGAACTCCCAGCGTCTGGTGCTGATGATTCTGCAAGTGTCGATCATCGGCCTGCTGGCGATTGGCGTGACCCAGGTGATCATCACCACCGGTATCGACTTGTCGTCCGGCTCGGTGTTGGCGTTATCGGCGATGATCGCCGCCAGCTTGGCGCAAACATCGGACTTTTCCCGGGCGGTGTTTCCCAGCCTGACCGACTTGCCAGTGTGGATTCCGGTGGCCATGGGCCTGGGTGTCGGGCTGCTGGCGGGGGCCATCAACGGCAGTATCATTGCGGTGACCGGCATTCCGCCGTTTATTGCGACCCTGGGCATGATGGTCTCGGCCCGTGGCCTGGCGCGCTACTACACCGAAGGCCAGCCGGTGAGCATGCTCTCGGATTCGTACACGGCCATCGGCCATGGGGCGATGCCGGTGATTATCTTCCTGGTCGTGGCGGTGATCTTCCATATCGCCCTGCGCTACACCAAGTACGGTAAGTACACCTACGCCATCGGCGGCAACATGCAGGCGGCGCGCACCTCGGGCATCAACGTCAAGCGTCACCTGATCATCGTCTACAGCATCGCCGGTCTGTTGGCGGGCCTGGCCGGTGTGGTGGCTTCGGCGCGTGCTGCCACCGGCCAGGCCGGCATGGGCATGTCCTATGAGCTGGATGCGATTGCGGCGGCCGTGATCGGCGGTACCAGCCTGGCGGGCGGGGTAGGGCGCATCACCGGCACCGTGATCGGCGCGCTGATCCTCGGGGTGATGGCCAGCGGGTTTACCTTTGTGGGGGTGGATGCGTATATCCAGGACATCATCAAGGGCTTGATCATCGTGATTGCGGTGGTGATCGACCAGTACCGCAACAAGCGCAAGCTCAAGCGCTGATACCGAGTTACGGGCAACACCTATCCAATGTGGGAGCTGGCTTGTTGTGGCGAGCAAGCTTGCCCTGCGTTGGGCTGCGCAGCAGCCCCACTGGATCTTCAGTGAACCTGATGGGTGTATTCCCACTTACCACCATCAGTTCTAACCGTTTGTCTTCTATATAGCTCCACAGCACTGAATTTCTTGCTATAAACGCACTCCGATGACCGTTCGCCAAGCCCGTCCTGGTGCCTTTGGGGGTTAATTGGGAAAAATTGCCTGTCTTTTCAGTTGCTGAGCCCTCAAGTCGGCCTTAGACTGCCGCCCCTCGTAAATTGAGTGCCGGGTGGCGCTTGAAATGGACGGCGCCTTTCCGAGGCCTGCGAAGGTCTGCCGGAACGCTCCCTTATTCGCCTTAATGCACGTATTTTTTATAGAGAAATCAATGACAAAGGAAAAGTTGCTGGCCATGCCGGCGGATGACTACATGAATGCCGAACAGCACGCTTTTTTCGAGAAGTTGCTGCAAGACATGAAAGTGGAACACCACGAGCGCATTGAGCAGAACCGCATCGCCATCGAAAGCCTGGACACCCCGGCGGATCCGGCTGACGCTGCCTCTGTGGAAGAAGAGCGCACCTGGCTGGTAAACGCCATCGACCGCGACCAGCGCATGCTGCCGCAGCTTGAGCGTGCCCTGGAACGCATCAAGGAAGATTCTTTTGGCTGGTGCGATGACAGCGGCGAGCCTATCGGCCTCAAGCGCTTGCTGATCAGCCCGACCACCAAGTACTGCATCGAAGCGCAAGAGCGCCACGAGCAGATCGATAAGCACCAGCGCCAGGCCTGATCCGCTGAAGTCGGGCATCGCAGCTGTGATGCCCGAAGAAACACCCGTTACGCCCCTGTCTATTGATCTGCTGCAAGCCCCCCACGAAAGGCCCATGGATAATGGCTCTATAGTGGCGTTTAATGCAGCAACAATAACGACAAACAGTGGGGTGACGACGATGGCTGGAGACGGATCTCTGATGGGCGCAGCAGCGCCACCGCAAACGGTGGTGCGTGTGCTGCCCGGCTGGCTGACGCCGCTTATGCAGAGCACCGCGCTGGTGCTGGTTTTGCTGGGCTTGTCGTTTGCCGGTTTGCCGCTGTACCTGTGCCTGCCACTGGCTTTGCTGGTGATCTGGCTGCCTGCGCTCAAAGCCCGAGTGCCGCGTGTCGCGCCGCCCCTGGCGATTGATACGCTGGGTGAGCTGACTCGCGATCTTTCCTACACCACCAGTCATAACGCGCTTTCCGCTGCCGGCGTGGCCTATTCGGTCAAGCAACTGGCCGCGCGCGTGCAATCGCAATTAGGCGCCGCCAAGCAAATTGTCAGCAGCGCCGAAGTGATGATCGGCACCGAGCAAGTCACCTCTCAACTCAGCCGGCAGGCCTTGGGCGCGGCCAGCCAGGCGCACCAGCGCAGCACTGAAGGGCGCGAAGTGTTGGCCCAATCGATCACCCGCATGCACCAACTGCGCCTGCGCGCCAATGCCAGCCGAGAGTTGATCGAAGCGCTGAGCCAGCGCAGTGAAGAGATCCAGCGTGTGACCCTGGTGATTCAGTCCATTGCCAGCCAGACCAACCTGCTCGCGCTGAACGCCGCCATTGAAGCGGCGCGCGCCGGTGAGCACGGGCGCGGCTTTGCCGTAGTGGCCGATGAAGTGCGTGGCCTGGCCGGGCGTACGGCCACGGCGACGGATGAGGTCGGCGTGATGGTCGCCGATATTCAACAACGCACCACCCAGGTCGTGGAGCAGATTCGTCAACTGTCCGCCGACTTGCACATCGGCGTCGAGCAGGTAGAGCAGGCGGGTGAGCAACTGGAAAATATCGCCAGCCTGGCCGCCGACGTAGAAGGGCAGGTCAACGAGATCGCCCAAGGCACCGACACCAACCGCGCGCAACTCGACAGCCTGTTTCACGCGGTAGAGCAGATGCGCAGCGATCTATCGGTGAGCGACCAGCAGACGCGGCAACTGGCCGAGGTCGCGGTGCAGATGGAAGGGCAGGCAGAAACCATCAGTGAACGCCTGGCTGAAGTCGGGCTGGATGACTATCACCAGCGCATCTACGACCTGGCCCGTGAAGGGGCGAGCCGTATTGGTGCGCAGTTCGAGGCTGACATCCTGCAAAACCGCATCAGCCTGGAAGACCTGTTCGACCGCAGCTACACCCCCATCCCTAATACCCAACCGAGCAAATACCACACACGCTTTGATGGCTACACCGACCAAGTGCTGCCGGCGATCCAGGAAGCATTGCTGCCGCGTCATGAGGGGCTGGTGTTTGCGATCGCCTGCACACCGCAGGGTTATGTGCCCACGCATAATAAGGCGTTCTCCCACGCCCTCACCGGCGATGCACAGGTTGACGCCGTGCAGAACCGTACCAAACGCAAGTTCGACGACCGTACCGGCATTCGTTGCGGCAGCCATCAGCAAGCGGTGCTGTTGCAGACCTATACCCGCGACACGGGCGAACTGATGCACGATTTGTCGGTGCCGATCATGGTCAAGGGGCGGCATTGGGGTGGCTTGCGCCTAGGCTATAAACCGGAAGGGGCCAGGGCTGGGCATTAGGATTGTTACTGTTTATGCAATGGAGCTATTCCGGGGATAGCTTTTTCCAACTGGAATAAAACCGTAGCATGGCCAACATTGTTAGGTAGCTAACTAATGTGGCGGAGAAGCTCCATGCAAAACAAGGTCGATGTCGCCGTAATGATCGGCAGCGGTGTTCCCGAAACCCTGCGTGCGCTGGGCCAGAAAGCCTGTTGGGTCGTGTTGCTCAATGGCGAGCAACGCGGCACGGCATTCGCCAGCCGCAGTGAAGCCGAGGAGTGCAGGGCTGCCTGGCAGGCGCTGATGCACCTGGAACAGTCAGACAGCCTGCATTGAAGCGTTTTATTGGGACTGGTGCAGGCGCTGGTTCAGCTCATCCACCGGTATTGCCCATTCGGCGTCGTCGCGCAGTTCTTCCTTGAGAAATGCCGCTTGTTGCGCAGACCAGAAGGGTGCGTCGATCAGCTTCACGTCATCGGTCAGCGGATGCGCGATGATAAACGCGTCGATGGCTTCGGGTGTTGAATCCAGGCCGAGTTGAGCAAACAGGGTTTCAAGCGTTGGAATTGGCGCGTCCATGGTGGGTTCTCCATGCAAGGTGAGGGATGTTGTGCATGTGAGGCCACGGACGCGGCAGAGTTCAGGATTTGAACAGCTCAGGAATTAAGTGCACCTGAATCCACGGCGGACTTCAGCGCCTTGGCGGCATCTTTGCCGGCAATGGCCGCAGCGTCGACGGTTTTGAACCAACGATCTTTTTCGACCTGATGCGTGGTAACCGTGGTCAGCGGTGGTTTGGCCCGCATAATGATCACCGCTTGAAATTCACCGTCTACTTCCCGCGCATCGCCATGGATGAAAAATTCGCCAATATCAAATTCCGTCACGTATCGCCTTCCCTTCAAGTTAACTGCATCAAGGTCACTGCACTGCTGAATACTGACCCGCAAGGGACACATTTCAATGGGCGGGTCAGTATGGCAGTAGTTGAAGGGCGGCGGCGCAGTAAAGTCACGCGGGGGACGAAACCATCGCGCCGTGAATTGCATTCAGGCTGGCTTCGAGCTGTTTGGCCAATTCACAGGCCTTCGAGTGCGTGCTGCGAAAGCCTTTGATCCTGCCGCTGGTCACTTCCAGGATATGAAAGAAATTGCGCCCGGCCGGTACCACTTGGTAAAGAACGCAATTGGAGTACCCGCTGGGGTTATGTAAGCAGTAGTATTGGCGCTCGTCGGGACATGATGAACGAGTGCGGGACGACATAACGGCGTGTTGACGTGGTTGCATGCTCAGCTCCTGTCGATCGATCTTGTGGACTTACCAGCAGCGTTTCGAGTGGTTTTGAACCGGGTTGCTGTTTTAGTATTGTCGTTACCAGCCGATGCCTGGTTCCATTCCGGGTGTTATGTAATGTGTAGGCTGTCGGAAATCGCGTTTTTAACCGGGTTATTCTCTGAAGTGGGTTCGGTCCGAGTTCTCGGGCGGCTGAACCTGTGATTTGCTGTGCTGGCTGATGACCTTGCATAAGGTCCATCGTGTATCGCTGTACTAGTCTTATGGCGTGGCAGCAGGTTTCTTCAGTTTTTTACGAATGTGTGATCGAGCCGTAACGGCCGTTTTTTTGTGCTGCCCGCTCCGGCGGTCAGCGCCTTTTTTGATGTGGGGGCGTTTCCTTGGCAGTCAGTAATCTGGATATGCACGCGTTATTCGTGCTGGGTGATTTGCGCGCAAAGTTGGTCAAGCAGTTTCAATCCCGTTTCGTTTACATCACTGAACAGACGCCGGAAGGCATTTACATCGCCGAGATCGATACTGAATCGGCGCTGGTGGTGGATGACAAACCGCGCCTGGAACTCAAGGTCGGTGACCATTTTCGTGCCGCCGTATTGCCGAGCCGCGAAGGCGGCAAGTTCGAATTGAAGTTTCGCGACATCAAGTTGACGGTGTATGGCTTGGGCGATTACGCCTTTGTTTCGTCGACCGAAGGCCAGGGCATCGTGTTCAAGGAAGGCCACAGCGTGATGCTGGTGTTCGCCGCCAATGAACAGTTGCAGGAAGGCTTGACCAAAACCCTCAAGGCCGTGACCGGCAAGGCCGCCAAGTGGCGCAAGGGTGAACTGGTGACGTTCAAGGCCAGTGAATAACTGCTAAACGCCACGTGTATTCTTGCGCCTCCGGAACCTCTACTACAGTTGAGTTGACTTAACTATTCAGAGGCTTCGCGCATCCGCAGCAAAGCCGCCCGCTATGGCTGTGAAAATGCGAGGTGCAAAGGCATGAAAGGATTGAGAACCCGGGTGGTCGCGGCTGCAGCTGCGGCGCTGACGACCGTGAGTCTGTCGTTGCCGGTATCGGCTGCGCAAACGCCGGTGCACTTTGCCGACCTGAATTGGGAAAGCGGCAGCCTGATCACCGAAGTGCTGCGCTTTATCGTCGAAAAGGGTTATGACCTGCCCACCGATACGTTGCCCGGTACCACCATCACCCTGGAAACCGCGCTGGCAAAAAATGACATCCAGGTGATCGGCGAAGAATGGGCCGGCCGCAGCCCCGTGTGGATCAAGGCCGAAGCCGAAGGCAAAGTCATCGGCCTGGGTGATACGGTCAAAGGCGCCACCGAAGGTTGGTGGGTGCCGGAATACGTGGTCAAGGGCGACCCTGCCAAGGGCCTCAAGCCGCTGGCGCCGGACCTCAAAACCGTGCAGGACCTGGCGCGTTACAAGGACGTGTTCAAAGACCCGGAGTCACCCGGCAAAGGGCGCTTTCTCAACAGCCCGATCGGCTGGACCTCGGAAGTGGTCAATGCGCAGAAGCTCAAGGCTTATGGCTTGAACGACAGTTATGTGAACTTCCGCAGTGGCTCGGGTGCGGCGCTGGATGCGGAGATTGCGTCGTCGATTCGCCGGGGCAAGCCGGTGCTGTTCTACTACTGGTCGCCAACACCCTTGATGGGCCGCTACAAGTTGATCCAGCTGGAAGAACCGCCATTTGACGCCGATGCCTGGAAGACCCTGACCGATGCAGACAACCCCAACCCACGGCCGACACGTTCGTTGGCGTCCAAGCTGAGCATCGGTGTGTCGACGCCGTTCCAGCAGGCGCAGCCGCAGATTGCCGAGTTCTTTACCAAGGTGCAGTTTCCGATTGAGCCGTTGAATAAAGCCTTGGCGGCGATGAGCGAAAATCACACGGCCCCGCGTGAAGTGGCGCAGGTGTTCCTCAAGGAACATCCTGAAGTGTGGAAGGCGTGGTTGACGCCGGAGGTGGCGCAGAAGGTTGAGGCGAGTCTGAAGTAACCGACGCTCGGCTATTCAATGAATGTCCACTGTGGGAGTTGGCTTGCCTGCGATGGCGGTTTGTCGGTGTACATATCCATTTCTGCGGTAACGGCTGCTATTGGTTCCGCTCTTACAGCGGGTCACTTTTGCAAGGACGCAAAAGTAACCATGGACTTGCTCCCTCAAAACGTACGCCATAAAGCGAGCGTTAAGCAGTTTGCTTCAGTTGCTTTGCGTAGTCATTAGGTGAGCTGTATCCCAGCGCCGAGTGCAGCCGTGTCGGGTTGTAAAAACCATGGATGTAGCTCGCGATAGATGCGTGAGCCTGTGCTTTGCTGGGATACACACCGGTAGCTTCTTCCTTCTTGAGTGTGGCAAAAAAGCTCTCTGCTACAGCGTTATCCCAGCAGTTGCCCTTACGGCTCATGCTTTGCACAAAACCCCTGTCCAAGATCATGCTGCGAAAACCGCTGCCCGTGTATTGCCGACCTCTATCAGAGTGAAAAATTACACCCTGATCAACTGGTGTATTCGTCCAGGCGTTCAAAAAAGCCTGCTGCACTAGACCCTCAGGCATCCGTTCCGACAGGCTGTAACCGAGTACCTGGCGTGTTTGGATGCTCAGCACTACGGCCAAATATAGCCACCCCTGACGCGTCGAAATATAGGTGATATCGCCCACCCACGCGGGAGTTGGGCTTGTCACAGAAAAACGTCGTTTCAACACGTTGTCGGAAATTGGCTGGATATACCGATTATCCATCGAGTGTTTGAACCGAGCCTTGATTTTCCCTCGCAACATTTCTTCTCGCATCAACCGGGCCACTCGCTTATGCCCAACTGAAAAAGACCGGTTATGAAGTGCCTTGACCATCCGCGGGCGCCCATAAGTGCCGCGACTGGCATGATGAATCGCACGAATTTCCAGGCGAATCTCAGCGTCTGGATCAGGACGTTGCCGGCGTTTCAAATAGCCGTGAAAGCCCGACACCGAGACTTCCATCACTCGACATAACAACCTGACTGGAAAGCGAATCCGTTCACGGGCGACAAAGGCGTATCTCAGTTGGACTCTCTGGCAAAGAACGCCGTCGCTTTTTTTAGGATTTCCCGTTCCATTTTAAGCGTGGCATTTTCAGCTCGAAGCCGGGCCAGCTCGCTTTCCAGGTCAGAAACCGGATGCCGGGCGGGAGAACTGAGAGGACGCCCGTTGCGTGCGGCGTCCAGCCAATTACCTAGGGTTTTGACCGAGATATCCAACTGTCGGGCTGCTTCTCCTCGACCAATGCTTTCAGCGAGTGTCACTGCCTGAGCTTTGAAATCATCGGTGTAACTGCGGCGGGGTTGTTGTGACATAGGTGCCTCCAAGGTTGCGATTAAAATATCGCTTCTTGGCGTCCGCTGCGAGGGAACAAGTCCACCAAAAGGTCCTCGCCCCACCACTCGGTGCCTCGCCTAGGCTCGGCATGCCCTCACTCCGGCTTGAATCCGTGGGCCGCCGCGATGGGCCATCCTTGGCCCAGCGCGGCTAACCCGGCGTCCTGCCGGGTTACCCACGGATTCAAGCCTGCGTTCGGCCATCGTGGTTGACGGGGCGCCTCAGATCAAATGCAAGATCAAAAGCAGAGCACGGCGGCCTGAAAGCCGACCTGAGTGGTTGAAGCAAAAGCCAGATCAAGTGCAAAGCAAAAGTTTATCTACCTGATGCAACATAGTCTAAATGTGGGAGCGGGCTTGCTCGCGAAGGCGGTGGGTCAGTCAATTTATCTGTCACTGGCCCACCGCATTCGCGAGCAAGCCCGCTCCCACAATTGAACTCATGCAGTTTTGAATATGAGGTCGGCTGCGGATTTGCATGCACTGAAGAGCTGCTTTTCTGTGGGAGCTGGCTTGTCGAATCGTCGCACCGCTGCGATGCAGGCACCTCGGTACATCAGGCACACAGAGTTGATGCCATCGCGGGCAAGCCCGGCTCCCACATTTTGATCTTTATTCCAGGTTTAGAATCGGGTTTGTACGGCCAACTCAAACGTCCTCGGCGAGCCCAAATAGTAAGCCGGCGACACATGCGCAAACTCGGCATACACCTCATTCGTCAGGTTACGCACCCGCCCAGTCACCGAGGTATGTGCATCGACTTTGTAACGCAGGAACGCGCCGTACAGCGTATAGGCCGGCACTGTCTGGGTATTGGCGTTATCGGCATACACCTGGGCCACATACCGCGCATCCACACCGCCTTGCCAGTCCTCGGCAAAATCATACGTCAGCCACAGGTTGCCCACACGCTTGGGCACGTTGGTGGGCGTATTGCCTTTGCGCGAGACCACCGCGCCGCTGGCGATTTTCTCGTTGAAGTCATCGTACTCGGCGTCCACCCAGGCAACGTTGCCTTCGGCCAGCAGGCGTGGCGTGATGCGTAACGAGCTGGCCAGCTCGATGCCCTTGGAGGTCTGCGCACCCACCGGGATGCTGTTGTTCGGGTCGAGCGGGTCGGTGACGGCAAAGTCTTTGCGCTCGATCTTGTAGGCAGCGACGGTGGCCGAACCGCGACCGTCGAGGTAGTCGAACTTGCTGCCGACTTCCCATTGTTTGCCGGTCGACACGTCGAACACTTGAGTGGTGGTGGAAGGCTGCTCGGCCGCGGTGCTGTATTGCACATACACATTGGCCGATGGAATGAACTGATACGTCAGGCCCACGCGGCCGGTGACCGGTTCCCAGCTGCGCTTGAAGTGCCGTGGGTTGGCGGCGGTGACTACGCGATGGTTAGTCACATCCAGGTCGATGGCGTCGTAACGCAGGCCCGTGAGCAGCGAGAGTTTATCGGTGAGGCCCAGGCGGTTTTCCACAAACAGGGCTTTGGTGGTGACCTCGTTGGTCTTGTCTTTGATAAAACCTGGCTTGGTGCCCGGAATGTCGTAGAAGTGCCCGGGGTCGTAGGCGTTCGGGTCCACCGTGCTGTTGCCCGGCACATTCAACGGGTTATTGGTGGTGCTGTTGACCTTGTACTCGAAACCACCGGACCAGGTGGTCGACAGGCCGAACATGCTGTCGTCATGGCGCAGCTCGAACTGGTTGCCGTGCTGCTCGCCCTGATGGCGCACCTGGTAGGCGGTCGAGCGGTTCACCGCGCTGTTGTCGGCGTTGTACTGGTAGGTTTCCAGGTTGCGGTAGTCGCGCTGGCTGTCCAGGTGATACAGGGTGTTTTTCAGCGTGGTGCTGTCGTTGATCCGGTAGTCGATGATCGAGCGCATCCAGATCGTGCGTTGCTCGTAACGACCGTCGGCGACGTTGTAGTTGTTGAAGCGGTTGTGCTTGTCGATTTTCAACTCACCCGCCTTGGGGTTGAGCACCGGCGTGCCCCAATACGGGCTGTCTTCATGCTCATCCTGGTATTCCAGGGCCAGGGTGTGGGACAGGTTGGGGGTGAGGTCACTGAGCAAGGAAAACGCCAGGCTCCAGGCATCCCGCTGGTCGCGGTCGATGTAACTGTGGTTGGTGTTGCGGCTCACATCCAGGCGGGCGTAGTGCTGCACCTCGGCGCCCGGTTCGGTCAGGGCGTGGTTAAGGCCAAAGGCTATGCCGGCAGTGTCGTAGCTGCCATAGCTGAGCTGGCCTTCGGCGGCTTGTTCCTCACGGGTGGCCAGCTTGGTCACGTAGTTGAGCGAGCCGCCCACGGAGCCGGCGCCGTTGATCAGGGAGGAGGGGCCACCGACCAGCTCCACCCGGTCATAGATCCACGCATCCACCGGCCGCGCCAGGCCGGTGGCGACGTTGATGCCGTTGAACATCTGGGTGATCTGGCTGCTGGTAAAACCGCGATAGGACACAAACCCGCCAAACCCCGGCGGCGCACTGGCGTTGACGCCGGGCAAGGTGTTGGCCGCATCGCGGAAGGTCTTGGCGCCATGGCGCTCAATGTCGTTGCGGTTGGCAATGGCCACCGATGCCGGGGTTTCGCGCACGCTTAACCCCAGGCGTGACGCGGTGCCGCTGGATTGGTCCAGGGCCAGGCCCGGTTCGCTGGTTTGTTCGCCATCAATGGTGGTGGGGGCCAGCTCAAGCGCCCAGGCACAGACAGGCAGGCAGCCGAACAGGCCCGCCAACAAGGGTAAATGTTTCATGGTTGAATCCTGAAAATCTTGGCTTGAAAACAATGCACAGCGCTCCGTAGTCCCAAAGGGAACGGTGGCTGGTGCAGATCGAAAAGCGCAGGGATCAGGCGAAAGCGGGAGGCGCGCGTGGGTTGGCCGTCGGCCAGGTGAAGCGGGCAGGAATATCAGCAGCAAGCACCACCGCCGGCGGTGGCGCGTGGGGTTGCGGCAACACCGCCACATTGAGGCTGGAACTGAGTGCCGGGCCCATGCCGCCGGTCGAACACAGTGGGCAGCCGAACGCTTTGGACAGCGTCGGCAGGTTCTCGTCGGTGGAGTTGTTCTGCGCAGGCGCCTGGGTGCGCGGGTCGACTGTACAAAACTGGCCGCCGATGCCGTTGAGCTGCATGCCCAGCATCTGCCCATGACCAATACTGCACGCGAACACATTGAACAGGACGCAGCAATACAGCATCCAGGCAATGAGTGAGCGGTCGGCACGGGCGATTTTCATGGGGCGGCACTTTACCATCAGCCGCCGACGAAATGCCTACAAAAAATCTCAGGCCGACTATCCTCATTCGCACCTTTGAGGGAGCGCCTGCCATGAGCTTTTTCGTCGCACGCTGGATCGTCGCGATTTTTACCTGCATCAGCATGGTGCATCTGTACTGGGCCGCCGGCGGCAAGCTCGGCAGCCTGGCCGCCATCCCCGAATTGCCCGGCGAGTTCGCCCAGGGGCCACGGCCGGCGTTCAAACCGTCGGCATTGGGCACCTTTCTGGTGGCGATGGGCTTGGTGGCGATTGCGTTGCTGGTGTGCCTGCGGGCCGGGTTGTATTTTTCGCCGGTGTCCCACGGCGCACTGCAATGGGGCATCAGTGCGATCGCCTTGGTGATGTTCGCCAGGGCGATAGGCGATTCGGAACTGGTGGGTTTTTTCAAGAAGGTGAGCGGCTCGCGATTTGCCCGTTTGGACACCTACTTCTACTCACCCCTGTGCCTGCTATTGGGTGCGGGTTTGTTGATCGTGGCGTGGAACTGATAACAAATCACACAAAAACCACATACTCAACAAAACCCACTTGACACGCCCCCAGGCGCGGGCGTTTATTGACGTACCCACCGGACTCATGTGCAGACGGCCCAGGATACTCAATGAACACAGACCTCTTGATGCCCACTGTGATCGACGCTGCCGAGGCCATTCGCGCGGGCACGCTGTCTGCGGTACACCTGGTCGAGCAAAGCCTGCACGCAATCGAAACCCACAATCCCACACTCAATGCGTTTGGCGATGTATACGCTGACTCGGCATTGGCGCAAGCACAGGTGCTGACCGAAGAGGCCAGGGCAGGGCAGTTGCGTGGCCCGCTGCACGGGGTGCCTTTTGGTATCAAAGACCTGTTTTCCACCGCCGGCCTGCGCACCACCCGAGGCTCGTTGACCGGCCTTGAGCATGTGCCCGGCCAGGATGCGCCGATCATTCGCCGCCTCAAGGACGCCGGTGCAATCATCCTCGGCAAAACCGCCACCACCGAATTCGGTTGGACTGGCGCCAGTACCTCGCGTGTGTTCGGCAACGGCCGCAATCCCTGGAACCCACAGCTCACCAGCGGTGGTTCCAGCTCCGGCTCGGCGATTGCTGTGGCGGCACGCATGGTGCCGGGCACGCTGGGCTCCGATGGCGGTGGGTCGGTGCGCATTCCTGCCGCGTTCTGCGGAGCGTTCGCGATGAAGGGCTCCCTGGGCCGCATTCCGACCTGGCCATGGTCGGCCACCGAAATGCTCAGCCATGCCGGGCCGATCACGCGCACGGTGCGCGACAGCGCCTTATTATTCGATATTCTTTCCGGGCCTGACCCGCTGGATCACCAGGCCTTGCCGGCCCTGACCGAATCCTGCCTGGCACGCTGCGACCAGCCACTGGGGCCGCTGCGGGTGGCGTATTGCCCGACATTATTCAACACCCCGGTCGACCCGGTCATTGCCGCTAGCGTCGAGGCCGCCGTGTACAACCTGGCGGAGCGTTTGCCGGTCACCGTGACCACCCTGGAAATGGACTGGCAGGACCCGCTTGCCACGTTCGAAACCTTGTGGGTCGGCGGGCGCGGTATTGCTTACGGCAACGCCCTGGCCGATCGCCTCGACCAACTGGACCCAGGCTTTGCCGCGTTGATTCAGCGCGCGGGCGAGTACGACCTCGGTGACTACCTCAAGGCCGTGCAGCAGCGGGCGCAGTTCGCCAACCAGGTGCACGCGTTATTCAATGATTACGACGTGTTGCTACTGCCGACGCTGCCAACCCTGCCGTTCGCCGCCGACCAGGTGGCGCCCGACGGCTGGCCGGGCGCAGACGGCGCGGTGCCCTGGGCACGTTGGACGCCTTTTACCTACCCGTTCAATATCACCGGCAACCCCGCCGCCAGCCTGCCTTGCGGCTTCAGCCCGAGCGGCTTGCCGATTGGTCTGCAAGTGGTCGGCCCGCGCTTTGCCGACGCCCAGGTATTGCAGTTCTGCGCTGCAGTGGAAGCCATTGCGCCTTGGGATCAGCACCTGCCTCCTTTGTTGTCCTGACCTGATTACCCGTGGAGCCGGCTCGATAGAGGCCTGCCCTGGACAGATCCTTTTGTAGTGTTTCTGCCCTTTCACACCTTGATGAGTGAGAGGTACCCGTGACCCGATCAACCGCCGTCAATCGTCCTTTGCCCCCCGCCGGACCGGTGCATACCGCGTACCGTGGTGGGCGCAAAGCGCGCAATACTGGCGGCTCGAATTCGCCTTGGAATGCACCCTTTATGCTCAATCAGCCACGTCTCGACGAAATCATGCTCATGCTCACCCAACATCAGCGCGTCAAGGCGTCGGACCTGGCGCAAGCGCTGTTTGTCAGCGAAGAAACCATTCGGCGCGACTTCAAATACCTGGAGGAGGCCGGCAAGTTGCGCCGCATCCATGGCGGCGCGATCTTGCCCAGGCTCAACGAAGAACAACCGCTGCAAGTGCGCACCCGCATCAAGGCCCAGGCCAAGACGCGCATGGCTGTCTGTGCTGCCAAACTGGTCAGCGAGGGCATGGTGCTGTTTCTCGATACCGGCACCTCGACCTTGGCCCTGGCCCAGCAATTGATTGGTTTCAGCCAGCTGCGCATCATCACCAACTCGCTGGACATCGCGCAGTTGATCACCCAGCAAAGCAGTAACCAGGTGCTGGTGGTGCCCGGCGATGTGCGCCGTAATGACAACGCGCTGACCGGCGCCCACACCCTGGAATTTGTCCGCCAGTTTCACTACGACATCGCCTTCATGGGCATCGGCGCGGTGGACCTGCAGCTGGGCTTCATGGACTACCAGGAGCCCGAGGCGCTGCTGCGCCGCACCCTGACCCAACACTGCCTGCGCAGCGTCATCCTCGCGGACGACGCCAAGTTCGGTCATCGCACGTTCATCAACACTCTGCCGTTCAGCGCCATCACCACTTTGGTCACCAATCGCCCTCCATCCACGGAGTTTGCGAGCTGCCTGGAGCACGCCCATGTCGACATCCTTTACCCCTGAGTGGTTGTCTCCCAGTGAGGCGGACATCGAGGCGTTCGAGACGCTGTTTCGCGACAGCTCGGCCATCGGCGCGACACCCGCAGGTGGCTTGCACCGCCTGGCCGCGTCGGCCGAAGACGGCGCGGTGCGTGACCTGTTCAGTGCGTGGCTGCGCGAACGCGGTTTCGAAGTGCGAGTAGACGCCATCGGCAATCTGTTCGGGCTGATCACCTTCAACCCGGACGCTCCCTATGTGCTGTGTGGCTCACACTTGGACAGCCAGCCCAGCGCAGGGCGTTTCGATGGTATCTATGGGGTCTTGGCCGGCGCAGTTGCCGTCGCCAGCCTGGCGCGCCAACTGCACGCGCGCGGCGAAACCCCGGCGTGCAACCTGGCGGTGGTCAACTGGACCAACGAAGAAGGTGCGCGCTTTCAACCCAGCCTGATCGGCAGCAGTGTGTTTACCGGCGACCTGGCACTGCACGACGCCTGGGAATGCCGCGACGGCGACGGCATTCGCCTCAAGGATGCGCTGCAAGCGATCGGCTATCTGGGCGACGGCCTGGTTGAATTGAATGTGGCCGGTTACGTGGAAATCCACGTTGAACAGAGCGATGGCCTCGAAAGCCAAGGCCTGGACATCGGGGTAGTGCGTGAAACCTGGGCGGCGCTCAAGCAGCGTATCCGTTTCGACGGCGAACAGAACCACACCGGCCCGACCCCGATGGCCGCCCGCAAAGATGCCTTGCTCGCGGCGGCCCATGCGATTACCACCGTGCGCGCCGAAGCGGACGTGCACGGGCTGCAGTTTCACAGCTCGGTAGGGCGCCTGGAAATTTACCCCAACTCGCCCAACGTAGTGCCGTCGCGCGTCACCTTGCATGTGGAATACCGCTCGCCGGACACGGCGTTGCTGGCGGTTGCCGGTTATCGGCTGGATGCCAGCCTCAAGGCCGTCGCCGCCTCGACCGCAACCACTTACGAAGTCGAAAGCCGCGCCCTGCGTGCGCCGATCACGTTGCACCCTGGGTTTGCCGAATTGGCCTACGGTGTCGGTCAACAGCTGGGGCTGGCAGTCGGCAACAGCGTCACGGTCTCCGGCCACGACGCCATCAGCCTCGGCCGGCATTACCCGGCGTGCCTGTTGTTCATTCCGAGCAGCAACGGCGTATCCCATAACGAGGCGGAGTTCACCCACGACCGCGACATGCGCACCGGCCTGCAGATGCTGACCGCGCTGCTGCATTGCGCCTGTACTTGCCCCAACGCTTACCGGTGAGGGACACCATGTCGAACCGTACTGATGCACTGTCGCGCCTGATGGGCGCCCTGGAGTCCGCCGGCCTGTCCGCCCATGTCGAGGTCACGGACGGCACGGCCGGTATCGCCTCGCCGATACGCCTGGCCACCGAGTGGACCGGCTTTCACCTCACGGCGCCCTGGGGCCGGTGTTACGCCAAAGTGCTGCACGACGACATGCGTGCGCTGATCGACATCGAGCGCACCGGCCGCGCCACCCAACTGGCGGCGGACTGTGACGTAACCCCCGGCGTGCGCCTGGTGGACGTAGCCGCGGGGGTGTTGCTGCTGGATGCCTTACCGGCCCACGAGTGGCGTTGGGCACGGCTCGATGAGTTGCTGCAACCCCAGCGCCTGCAAGCGCTGTGGGCCTTGAAGCGGCAGTTGCACGTCGGCACTTCACCGGGCTTCAACCGCTCGCCGCTGCAGGATATCCAGCACCTGCGTGAGCTGTGCAGCCGCGATGGTGTGGGCTTGCCCGCTGATCATGGGTGGATTGAAACCTGCATCGATCTGGCCTGGACCGCGCTGCAATTGAGCCCTGGCACCTGCGTGCCCTTGCACGGCGATGGGCTGGCGAGCAATGTGATGATCGGCCCCGGCGGCGCGCTGCAATTGATCGACTTCGATTACGCGGGCTGCTTTGACCCGTGGTACGACGTGGCCCTCAGCCTCAACGAGTTGTATGCCTTCGAAAGTCAGTGGCGTGACGGCATCAAGGCGTGGGCCGGTGAGTGTCGCGAGTGCGATTACGCCCGCTGCCGCCTCTATGCGCTGATCAATGATTGGTACTGGACGCTGTGGGGCTTGTGGGTCGGCGCGACTTCGACGCGGCCTTTGGAGTTTTCCAAGGTGGGGCAGTGGACCTTGCTGCGTTGCCGGCAAAGCTTGCAAGACCCGCGATTTGAAAGTTGGTTACGGCAGGTACAGGAGGGGCAGGCATGAAAGCAATGGGTGAGGCCTGTACGCCTCAGGAATGCCAATTGGAGGCCGCAGTGCGCGGCGTGCGCGATTGGGGCGGTTCGGGCATTCGTTACGAACCGGTCAGCGGCGGGATCTCCAACAGCAACTGGCGGGTCGAGGTCAGCGGGCTCGACACCGCCTACTTCTTCAAAGTACCCGGTGCCGGCACCGAGATGTTTATCGACCGGCGCACCGCCCATGACGCCAGCGTCAAGGCCGCGCAAACCGGCTATGGCGCGCCGGTGTTTGCCTTCCTCGAGGAGTTCGGCGTTGAGGTCTTCGAGTTCATGGAAGGCTGGCGAGCCTCATCGAATCAGGACTTTCTCGACCGCGATGTGCGCCATAACGCCTTGCATGCGCTCAAGGCGTTCAACGACCAGTCGCCGCTGTGCCAGACCAAAACCGTGTTCGACATGATTGCCGAGCATCAGCGCCAGGTCGAAGAACTGCACGGCTGCACGCCCAGTGATGACGCCTGGCTGCGCCGCCAGTGCGACCGCGCGCGTGGCGCGTTGCAAGCGTCGGGCATCGACCTGGCACCGTGCATGAACGACACGCTGGCGGGCAATTTCATGCTCAATGACCGCCGCCAGATTCGCCTGGTGGACTTTGAATACGCTTCCAACAACGACCGTCATTACGAACTGGCGCTGTGGTTTGGCGAGATGTTCTTCACCGACGAGATGGAACTGGCGCTGATCGAAGACTATTTCGGCCAGGTTACCCCGCAATGCCTGGCGCGGATCAAATTGCACAAGGCCCTGGCCGACATCAAATGGTCGACCTGGGCGATGGTCCAGCACGCGGTGTCGCAGTTGGATTTCGACTTCTATAAATACGGTGCCTGGAAGCATATGCGCGCCCGAAGCGTGATCAATGATTCGCAATGGGAAGCCTGGCTAAGACAGGCCTGAGCCTGCGCCAGCACAATAACGACGCGTCACCCTGTAGTTCTTTTGGCGCTGGTTTGCGCTGACGTTTCACTGCTTGATTTTTTGATTGATCACACAACAAACCGATCCAGAAATTCAAGGAGCACCCTCCATCATGAAACCTGCAAGCGCGTCACCTGCACGCCTGAGGAACCAGATCTTCGGCGGCTACTTTTTCCTGTTGTTGATGCTGGCGTTATTCCCGCCGTTTTACTTGAGCGTGAGTGGCAGCCGCGCCTTGGTGGTGGGCGTCCCACTGCCGATCTTCTATTGGATCGCCATTGCCGTACTCGCAGCCCTTGGGGTGTGGGCGTTGTATCTGGCCGAACTCAAGGCCGGTGACATTCCTGACGAGGAGGGCGTGTGATGATCAGCACCAGCAGCGATGCCCACTTGTTCATTACCTTCGGTGTGATCGGCCTGTTCCTGGCCGGGATGATCGCCGTGCTCTATGCCACCAACCGCGAAAGCACCAGTTTTTCCGATTACGCCGTTGGCGGGCGCTCCTATGGGCCGTGGTATATCGCCATGTGCTACACCAACTCCTGGTGGCCGGGCTCGACCTTCACCGCGTTTTTTGCCCTGAGCGTCGGCGGCGCCCTGGGTTTCTACGGCATGGTCTATGCGACCCTGGGCGTGACCGCGATGTACCTGATGGCCAGCCGCGCCTGGACCTGGGGCAAACGCTTCAACCTGCGCACCCAGCCGGACCTGCTGGGCATGCGCTTCGGCAGCCCGGCGGTAAAACGGGTGGCTTCGATTATCGGCATCATCTCGGTGTTTCCATGGGTGGTGATGGGCATCCAGGCCCTGGCGATGCTGTTCCAGTTCGCCAGCTTTGGCCGCTGGGGTGTCACCACCTGCCTGTTCGCAGGCGTGGCGGTGGTACTGATCCGCCAATACTGGACCGTGAGCATGGGCATGCGCGGGTTGATCATGACCGACATGTTCCAGGGCCTGATCGCCTACGTGGTGTGCGCCGGCGTCTGCGTGTTCCTGCTGTTCGGCGATCAGGCAGCGTTTTCCAACCTCGCGCAATTGCCGGAAAAAATGCTGCAAATCCCCGGCGCCACCGGCACCGGCTATGGCCCGATGTACATGTTCAGCCTGATCTTCACCGGCGTGATCGGCTCGATGTGCTGGCCGATGAGCTTCCAGCGCATCTACACCGCCAGCGGCGTGCGCGCGGTGAAAAAGGGCACGCTGTACACCATGCTGCTGGTGGGCGGCTTCTACGGCATCCTTATGCTGTTCGCCGCCGCGATCAGCCAGGACCCCAACGTGCTGGCCCACCCGCAACAAGGCTGGTTCCTCTCGCTGTTCGACATTGGCGGGCCCTGGTTGCTGGCGCTGGCCATCGTCATCGTACTGGCCGCCAGCATCGGCCACGTCGACGGCTGCGTACAAGTCTGCGGCACCCAGTTCGCCAACGACCTGGCCACCTGGAACACCCCACGCACCGACCGCCAACTCACCGTACTGGCCAAGGCCGGCATGGTGGTGTTTATCGTCGCCGCCTCGGTGCTCGCCTACCTGACCTTCGATTATTCGCGCCTGCAATTACTCGCGCAGATCTCCTACCAAGGCATCATTCAACTGGCCGTGCCACTGTTCTTCGGCATCTTCAGCCGCAGGGGCAACAAACAAGGCGCGATTGCCGGCATGTTGGCGGGGATCGTGGTGGCGATTGTGCTGACCACCCTGTACCCGGATGACATCCCGGCGCTGGGGTCGTTAACCAGTGGGATTGTGGGGCTGGTGGTGAATGCTGCGATTTTTGTGGTGTGTGCGCTGGTGATCAAGCCAAGCGCGGTGGAGAAAGCGCGGGTGGAGGGGTTGTTTGAGATGGCGGCTGGTGGGCGTGGGGTGCAGGTGGGGGCTGCGCCGGTTATGAGTTGAGAATGGATTGGGGCTGCGGGTTGTGGCCCCCGTTTGTGCGTTTGATTTAGGTGGACTCAAATATGTGTTGGGTAAAGCTGAATTGCGGTAGCGCTGAGCTCAACAAATCCTGATTTCTGAGGTATGGGACCATCCAACTCAATTAGGATTATTGAATCACCGAGTTTTAATGCTGCACATCCATCTTCGTCAGCTTGGACCAGCTCGGCGGTTATTCGGATGAGGCTGTCTTCCATTTTGATTTTCGACGATTTTTCTGAGGTTGGCTTCACGTTTATATTCCATGAGAAAACTTCTTCAAAATCAAACTCAACGTCGATAATTTCACCGATTTTTGGCGCAGTATCGCTCCATAGTGCAGTGCCATCTCCGAAGGGTGAATGGAATTTTACGTGCAATACGTTCAGATAGGAAAATGTATCGATCACTACAATTTTCATATTTTTTCCGAGTGGGAGATTGCCGGTTTTCGTGTGAGTGTTTTGGTAATGAGTCGATTTTCTTGCATTCGGCATCAAGCCTATCTGTTTAGTACTGTAGTCGTTTGCAATTACGATAAAAATGGGTTCGTCACAAAAATAAAGCTGTTACTAGCGCTGTTTGCAGCTTGGCTGTGCTACTGCCTGTGCCAATACATTTGATGGTTTAAAAAAAGAAATACAGCCCGGTGTTGTTGTCAATTGCCAGCTTGTTGAGTTTGATTATTTTTCGTGCCAACTCTTGGTTTTCGGGTATTGAATGATTTTCTAGTATATATAGTGATTTTTTGAGATCTTCATGGGTGTTAATGCTTTCGTCTTCATAGTCGTCGATCATTTTTTCTAGTTCAGCGTTAATCTTATCTATAAGTTCTGATTCCCAAAGCTGCTGGTATTCTCCGTTCGTCAATGAAATGCTTTCCAATAATGAGTTCGGGTAATCACCCGTGTCTAAAAGATTCATCGTTTCCAGAGTCAACGGTGTGCAAATGAGCTTCATTATATTCACTTTATGTTCTGCCCACGTGCTCTACAGAAGAAGGCTTGCTAATTGTCCTAGGCCGAGGCAGTGTCTGAAGCCCAGGAACGAAGGAAGATGTGAATCGCCGCGCACTTCGTAATCAAATTTTAGCTTAGATAGCCAGTTTTTTATTTCTCTTAGTTTGCTGAATGGGGGGCGGTGATCGTGATTGTGATCGTGCCGTGCGGATATTTTACCAAGATTTGTAGTCTTCTTTAGGTTTTTCCTTCGAATCTTATATTTAGCTATTTCTGAAAGGAGAAGCGTGTAGAGCAAAAAACGAACATATTTTTTCTCTACAATTTACCTGTGGATGTATGCGTATATATCTTTTTTTTGGATTTCTTCTAGGATAATTTTATTAATGCTTTCGTTTAGAAATGGCAAGTGTTTCGAGTGGCAAATCAGCTGCGCAACACCATGTGTTTCTGCTTCGTAGAATCTGAAGGAAATAGATTCCTCGTCAGTAAGTAATATTTTGAAATCATCAGCTTTAGAGATTTCACTGAGGTTGTTTAGTTTATACCATAATGGTTCAAGGTCGTTATTGTTGTTGTTTTGCATAAGTATTATAGATGTTCGAAGGGATGACATACTGTTAGGGGTTGCTCGAAGCGAGTCAAGATCTAAGCTGATTATCTGCGAGTAGATTCTGGTGGATTCATTTTTTCTTAAGATATCACCTGGCTTCGAGTTTTTGTGAAAGTTTTTTTGTGAAATATATTCTTGGGTTTTGCTATGGAAAGGTAAAAGTTTCGTGTGCCATTGTACGATTTTTGGCCACTTTAGTGTAAGTAGTGAGGCGAGCTCGCACCAGGTTCGCCAGACATCAGTATACTCTTGGTTAAGCAGTGTAATAGTTATATAGTTTTTATCATGACTAGGCTGCAGTTGGTCCCAAGGATGTATGCCTAATTCTCTTATGTATACTGATTTCATTTTTTACCTTTAAAGTATGAGTGATTGTCTATGTGGTTTTTTAAGGGTGTTGACTTTCCATCGATACTAGCCTCTGTATTGAAGTGCGGGCCAAGGTTGCCTTTTTTATGGCCAAGCGAGTGCTCCCTGATTTCTATTTGGCGTTCCTGTAGTTCAAATATATACACTCTGCCCTCTGTGTGTTGGTATTGGTCTGTAATCTTAACTTTACGTACTAGTGTGGGGTGTTGGGTTTGTGGAACGCCCCCTATTGCCTTCGCCCTTTTAAATGCGCCATTTCTAGATAGTTCACTGTTGGCTCCCTTCGGGAGTTCCGCATCTCCTTCGCGTACCTTGGCATATTTACCGGGATCATCAGCATCGTGTGTCGGTTTACATCCATCCCCACCAGGGCACGTGATTAAGCCCAGCGGATCCACCCAACCTGTAGGATTGGGCACATACCGGTACGCATTAATCCCACCCGCCAGCTTCACCGGATCCGGCGTCAGGTAGCGACCAATATCTGGATTGTAGTAGCGATGGCGGTTGTAGTGCAGCCCGCTTTCCGCATCAAAATATTGGCCCTGAAAACGCAGCGGGTTGTCGATTTTTCTGACGTCTAGGCGGGCGATTTCTCCGTAGGCGCGGTAGTGCGCGGACCAGACGATTTCGCCTTCGGGGTTTGTGAGTTCCTGCGGTGTGCCGAGGTGGTCGAGTTGATAGTGGAAGGGCTTTGTTTCTTGAGGGCCAAAACCTTCCAGCAGTACCAATGGCCGAAAACTGTCTGGCTCGTAGATATAGCTGCGATGCCGATCCGCGTGGTGTTCAGCTACCAGCTTGTCGCCTTGCCAGAAAAACTCCGTGGTTTTCCCATCCACCGTCTTGCTGATTCGCCGCCCAAACGGGTCGTAACGGTAGCTGGCGGTTTGCCCGTTCGGTTGTGTGATCCCTATCAACCGATGCTGGCAGTCGTAGCGGTACTCGGTGACGAGCTGATGCCCCTTGCCACGTCGCTGGCGGATCAGATTGCCGAAGGCGTCGTAGTCGTAATGATGATCGCCCTGAATCATCAACCGATTCCCCGCCACGATGTCCGGGCCGGGGCGGTCTTGCATGAGCAGGTTGCCGGCCGGGTCGTGGCCGAAGCGTTCCTGTACGTCTTGCGAGTGGTCGGCGCGGGTCAGGCGGGCGAGGGGGTCGTAGTGGTAGTGGTGTTCGCCTTTGCGGGTGTCGAGCAGGCGGGTGAGGTTGCCGCTTTTGTCGTAGTCGTATTGGCGTTGGTAGAGCGTGTGTTGCTGTTGGCTGACGGCGTGGGCGTGCAGGCGGTTCTGGTCGTCGTAGTGGTAGTGGCTGAGGAGCTGGCCCTGCTGGCGTTGGTGTTCGCGGCCGGTTTTGAACAGGTGGGAGGTGAGGGTTTCGCCATTCAGTTCGACGGTGGAAAGGTGGCCGCCTTTGTCGTGGTTGAAGGTAACGCGGTTGTTGTCCGGCAGGCGCAGGTGGTGCAGTTGGCCGCAGGCATCGTAGCCATAGCGCAATGTGCCCCAGCCTTGGTGTTCGGCGGTGAGGCGGTTTTGTGGATCGTATTCGTAGGCCAGCGCCCAGTGGCCGTCGTCGACGCTGAGGAGATTGCCTTGGCGGTCGTAGGCATAGTCGACAACATTGCCGTCTGGCAGAGTTTTTCTTACGAGGCGGCCGGCGTGGTCTCGCTTGTAGCGGGTAACGAGCTGACTGCCGTCGTCGCCGTGCTCGGTTTTCTCCGCTAGGTTGCCGTTGAGGTCATACACATAGGTCGTGCGCTGGCCGTCAAAACCGATTTCCTGCTGGATCAGGCCGTTGGGGTGGTAGTCGAGCCGGTAGGTTTCGCCTGCCTCGTTCTCGATCGAGGTCAGCAGCAGGCGCGGATTGTCGTAGCGGTACTTAACGTGGCTGCCATCGGCGTTGATTCGGCGGCTGATCAGGTGCAGGCCGTCGGCGTATTCGTAGCGGGTGACGTGGCCGAGTTCGTCGTGTTCGGCGGTGATTTTTCCGTAGGCGTTGTAGCTGTATTCGCGTGTTGCGCCGCCCGGAAGTA
This sequence comes from Pseudomonas sp. W3I7, assembly GCF_030816095.1. Taxonomy (NCBI): domain Bacteria; kingdom Pseudomonadati; phylum Pseudomonadota; class Gammaproteobacteria; order Pseudomonadales; family Pseudomonadaceae; genus Pseudomonas; species Pseudomonas sp. W3I7. The sequence goes on along the minus strand of NZ_JAUSXP010000001.1, from coordinate 3,403,959 downwards.
CGATGCGAATCAACCGACCCACGCTGTCCCACTGATACTGGGTCAGCGCTCCCTGTTCATCCTCGCGGGCAACCTGCCGACCAAGATCGTCATAACGATAACGCTTGATACCGCCATTGGGCAGCAGCTCCTCAAGCAACTGCCCACGCTCATTCCAGACCAGCCGATGGCAACTGTTATCGGGAAACCAAACCCCCGTCAGTTGCCCATATTTGTTGTAGCTGTAGTCCGTGATAGTGCCGTCAGGATCGGTCTTGCGAATGACGTCGCCCTGGTCGTTATGCTCATACTTCCAGGCGGCGAGCCCACGCCTTACGACCCGCACGAAACCGTTGTCATGCTCGTAGGACGTCGGCTCATCGTCCCCCGGAAACAGCGCCACCAAACGTCCGGCGTCGTCGTATTGATACGCCGTCACCGCTCCAAGCGGGTTCTGCTCGACCGTCAGCCGGCCCTTGTCGTCATAGGATTTGAAGTGTTCAGCGCCGTCCGGATCATTGCGCTGCACCAGCCGTGCGCGGTCATCGTGAACATAGACTTCCCGGCTGCCATCAGCGTTATGCACCGTGACACGGCCGTCATCGCCCCAGGTATACCGCGTATCCATCTGCGAAAAGCTGGCCCAGTGCCGAACACACCGCGCCGCCTTGCCAGCCCGTTCCCACTCCCAAAAGAAACTCGCGCCACCGGCCAACCCACGTTCAAGAATGACGTGCTGCTCGTCGTAGCGATAAACCTCGCTTTCGCCTACAGCATTGGTTGCAGAAACCAGTCGGCCAAGGTCGTCATAGGCGTAGGAAACAACGCTTTGCTCGGTCACCCATTCAAACGGCTCATGCCCTTTGGCGCGATGAACCTGATAGTCCACCGCCATAATGCGGCCCAATTCATATCGCAACAGCAGCGAGCGGCCTACGCCATTGTCCAGCCGTTCAACCCGCCCCAAACGATCACGAAAAACCCGCAGCCGGTTGTCATACGCATCGCTGATGGCGGTCAGCACACCGTCGCGAAAGTGATAAAACCGCGACGCCTGAGCCAGCACCAACTCATCGGGCAAGTCACCCAAATAAATCGCCGCTTCAGCCAAGCTATTGGTAATCGCCGGTCGAGCAGCGGAGGGCAGCACAAACTCAGTGCGGCGATTTTCATGATCGGTCCACACCACCGACTCACCGGAAACACAAAGCCTGTGCGCCAGCGAATGACTCCAGCCAAACCCCAACCCGCCATCCACTTCCACCGCGCTGGTGCGATACAGCCGCGTCCACTCAAACGGCAAAATCCCGTCCAGCGTGCCATCGGTGAGGGTCAGCAATTCCTCGCCGGTGACCATCGAAACGGGGCAACCGTGGGTGACGGTTTTGTCCGCAGGTGCCGCCGCATCGCCATTCAGGTTTTTGCCCGAAGCTGGCACGTCATCAACACGCTCTTTCTGCTTCAGTACCGCGTTCTGCCGCGCCCGCCAGCGCATTTGCAGCGTGCCTTGCTTCAACCCGCCAACCACACCGCGAACCGCCACCGCCTTGTAGCGATCCACCGCCTGCATGAATTTGGTCAGCATCCCGAGCAGGCTGCTGACAAAACCCACAGCGGCCTCCAGCACCCGCGCGCCGTATTTGGCCAGCCGCAAGCCGAGATAAGCCACGCCCGCCGCCGGCAACGCGATGGTCAGTACTGCGCCGATCACCAGATCGATCAGCAGCGACACTACAAACCCTGCCGCTGTTTCCGCGATTTCGCCGGGTGGCAGTGCGTCCAGCCAGAGCATCGCGGTGCGCAGCATCAGGTACAGCGCGGCCTCATCGCTGGCCAGTAACATGGCCTGTTCCATGACCTTGGGCGCATCGGTAGCCAACTGCGCCAACTTGGCGGCCTGGGCGCCGAGTTGCTCAGCGAATTTCAGCGGGTCTTCAAGAATCGCCTGCACCTGCTTGATGCTGTCCCACACGTCGCGGATTGCTGCCCAACTGCCTGCCAGCAAGCCGCTGCCAATCGCGCTGGCGGTCGATTGCTGCCAATAGGGTTTGAACTCTTTCCACTGCTCGCGCAGCCAGTGCTCCAGGTCGGCCGTCAGCCCTGCGTAAGAGGCAAACAGCGCGTCCACTTGCTGCGCAGAAACGCCGCCCTGTACCCGCACCTGATAGCGCCCGCCAGCGGCGCAAAAATGCGAGCCCTTACCGTGCTCATCGAGCATGACAAGCGTGGAGCTGCCGTCATCCAGCCCGATAACCTCAACGGGGATATCGCCGATCGGCACGTCATACACCGATTCGAACAGGCTCTGGATTTTCAGCTCGCCGCCTGCCGGGCACTGGGCCACGGTGGAAAAGCCCATGTCAGTAATACTCACGGACTGCTGCGCATCGCCAACCCGCAGCACGCGGTCCATCCCCAGCAGCGACGGCATGTCCGCCGCATGGCTGAGCGTATCCAGTGCCCGCGCATACCAGGCGCCCATCTGCTGGCGGTACTCCGCCAGGCTCTGATGAAAGCCATTGAGTTCATGTTCGATAAAGGCGATGTGGGCGGCGTTGGTCATCCGTGACGTCTCGGCAAAAAGGGCAAGGCGTCGGAGTCTGCTGCAGGAAAAAGCCGCTGGACGAATGGTTGGAAAAATCAGAATGGGATGACGCGGGACGGGTAAAAACCGCGAAAAACTATCCCGAAGGACTACGCAAAAAAGCGACCCGGCTCATTGCAACAAAGTCATGCAAATAAAAATGACTCTCATCCTTGCCCGATTTGGCGACATGGCCGTCATGGTTAATAGAACCTCCATTACGCAGGATTTCCCATGTCGCGCCTTGCTCGTCCCTTGCACCCACTGGCCCTGTCAGTGGCGATGGCTTTTGCCGCTGTGCCGTTGTTCGTCGTTCAGCCATCCTTTGCCGAAGAAACCGGCAGTGCGTTGCGCCGGTTCTCGATTCCCGCCGGTGACTTGAGCCAATCCCTCAATAGCCTTGCCGAGCAGGCCGGGCTGGTACTGGCGTTTGACGCAGGCTTGACGCGCGGCAAGCACAGCAACGGTGTGAGCGGGCAATACGACACCGACGTGGCACTCGCGCAATTGCTCGCGGGCAGTGGCTTGCAGGCCGTGGAGATCTCCGCCGACCGTTACCGCCTCGAAGCGATCCCGGACGATGGCGGCGCCATGCAATTGCAGGCCACCACCATCAGCGGCGCCTACCAGAGCGAAAGCCCCACCGGGCCGGTGGCGGGTTATGTCGCCACCCGCAGCCTGTCGGGCACCAAGACCGATACCGCGCTGATCGAGACGCCGCAGTCGATTTCGGTGGTCACCAAGGACCAGATGCGCGCGCAAAACGCCGAAAGCCTCAACCAGATCCTGCGCTACAGCGCTGCCGTGGTGCCGGAGACCCGTGGCGCCACGGCGTCGCGTCTTGATCAGTTGACCATTCGTGGTTTCGCCCCGGCTACCTACCTCGATGGCTTGCGCATGCCGTCAAGCCGGGATGCCTTGCCGCAGAAAGACGCCTTCGACCTGGAGCGCGTCGAAGTGTTGCGCGGCCCGGCCTCTGTGTTGTACGGGCAGGGCACGCCAAGCGGGGTGATCAACATGGTCACCAAACGCCCGCTGGACACACCCTTTCATGAAGTCGGCGTGGAATACGGCACCTTCAACAAGAAGCGCACCACCTTCGATCTGAGCGGCCCGATTGACGATCAGGGTGTGTATGCCTACCGCGTCGCGGGGTTGTTCGATGACGCCGATGGCCAGGTCGAACACACCGAAACCCGCCGCCAGTCGCTGTCCAGTGCCTTCACTTGGCGCCCGGACGATGCCACCTCGCTGACCTTGCTCGGGCATTTCCAGAAAGACCCGAAAGGCGCGTCCTATGGGTCGGTGCCGGCCTGGGGCTCGGTGCTGCGCAGCCCTACCGGACGCAAGATCGATGTGGACTTCTATGACGGTGAAAAGAACTTCGAAAAAAGCGACCGCGAGCATTACTCCCTCGGCTATGCCTTCGAACATCACTTCAACGACGTGTGGACGGTGCGTCAGAATGCTCGTTACCTGCGCGCCGAAGGCGTGTATCGCAGCATCTACAACAGCTACCTGATGGGCGACTACCACACCTCCAAGCGCTCGACTATCGCTGCCGATGTGGACATGGACGCTTACACCCTCGATAACCAGGTGCAGGCCAAGTTCGACACCGGGCCGTTGCAGCACACGCTGTTGATGGGGCTCGATTACCAGAACATTCGCACCGACACCAAGACTGGCTATGGCAGTGGCCCGGACCTGGATATCTTCGACCCGGTCTACGGCGCGCCGGTCACCACGCCCGCGTTCACCACCGACGCCACCGCGCGCAGCGAGCAGACGGGTGTTTACCTGCAAGAGCAAATGAAGTGGGACCAATGGGTGCTGTTGCTCGGTGGCCGCTATGACTGGGCCAGCACCGACAGCACCACCAAAACCATTAGCTCCGGCGCCAAGAGCAAGTCGTCGCTGGATAGCAAGGCGTTTACCGGACGGGTCGGCCTGGTCTACCTGTTCGATAACGGCCTGGCGCCGTATGCCAGCTATGCGGAGTCGTTCAACCCGCAATCGGGCACGGGTTACGGCGGTTCGGTGTTCAAGCCCACCGAAGGCAAGCAGTATGAAATCGGCATCAAGTACCAGCCGCCGGGCAGCAACAGCTTTATCACCGCAGCGATTTTCGACCTGCGCCAATCCAACGTGCCGACCATGGACCCGGACCCAACCCACCTGTGCGGCAGTGGCCGCTGCCAGATCCAGGACGGCGAGCAACAGTCCCGTGGCTTTGAACTGGAAGGCAAGGCCAGCCTGAACGACAACCTGGACATTACTGCGGCTTATGCTTACCTGGATAACCGCGCGAGCAAATCCAACAGCACCGTTCGCTACGCGCCGATCAGCGATGTCGGCACCGGGCCGGCGATTGCGGTGGAGGGCACCACCACTTACGGCGTGCCACGCCATACCGCCTCTGCGTGGGCCGACTACACCTTCCACGACGGCCGGCTCAAGGGCTTCGGCGTAGGTGCCGGCGCGCGGTATGTGGGGTCGTCCTGGGGCGATACCGCCAACACCCTGAAAGTGCCGGGCTACACCTTGATGGATGCGGCGGTGCACTATGACATCCCGAATATCGCCAACCCCAAGGACAACCTGCGCCTGGCGCTGAACGCCACCAACCTGGCGAACAAGGAATACGTGGCCTCGTGCTATTCCTATTCGTGGTGCTGGTATGGCTCGCAGCGTACCGTGCAGGCGAGTGCCACCTACCAGTGGTAATCGGCACCCTCTACGGTCATCAGTTTTTTTGTGGCGAACGAGCTTTTGTGGCAAGCGAGCTGTTGTGGCGAGCGAGCTTGCTCGCGCTGGGCTGCGCAGCAGCCCCAAAACCTGACACTTGAGTACACCTGAAGTACACGGTCATCCTGTCGAGGGGCCGCTGCGCGCCCCAGCGCGAGCAAGCTCGCTCGCCACAGTCGCTCGCCACAGGGTTTTTACCAACACCTATTAAGTAAATGTTTACCCAGGAAGGCAATTTAATGGCCCCTTTGTAACAAAATCCCCGCCAAAATAACTTTTATTTTCAGGTGGTTAGGTGGGGATGCAAATGCGCACTGTTGGGATGATGCTGATCGCCTGTTCCCTGGCTGGCGGCGCGGCGAGCGTGCAGGCACGGGAGTTGCGCGAGGGCGACAAGTACATGTGCAGTTGGGGCGCCGGCACCGCCGCCAGGGCGCAGGAACTCAAGCTGTCGGGCGTGTCGCTGTATGCCGCGCGCCAGAAGATCCAGACCATCAAGTTCAGCAAATCGTGGATGCGCATGATGGCCATGGGCATTACCGAGCAGACCTACGACAGCCGCTCACGGCTCAAGCCCGAAGTCATCCGCCATAGTTTTTACCAGGATTGCCTGCGCTACAAAGTGGCGCGTAAATGATCCAAGGTAGTTTTGCACCGGCCAGTGCAAAATCTGCGTAAGCCTGTCCAACTTTGCCCTGGCGCTGCTGGCCATACTGGCGCCAGGTAAACCAAGAGGCACAGGCCATGACTGATTACGTATTCACCCCCGCGCCAACCCCATCCCTGGCCGTACAGGGCAGCGACGCACGTTTCCCGCTGCGTCGCGTGTTCTGCGTGGGCCGCAACTACAGTGAACACGCCCGCGAAATGGGGCATGACCCGGATCGCGAAGCGCCATTTTTCTTTATGAAACCGGCGGATGCGGTGGTGCCGGCCGAAGGCGTGATCGCCTACCCGCCGCTGACTGCCGACCTGCACCATGAGGTGGAACTGGTGGTGGCCATCGGCAAGGGTGGGGTGGATATCAGTCCTGAAGAGGCTTTGTCTCACGTATGGGGGTATGGCGTCGGCATCGACTTGACCCGTCGCGACCTGCAGGCCGAGGCGAAAAAGCTCGCGCGCCCGTGGGAGTGGGGCAAGTCGTTCGATGAATCGGCGCCCAGCACCGCCTTGCAACCGGCGAGCGTTATCGGGCACCCGGCCAGCGGCAAGATCTGGCTCAAGGTCAATGGTGAGCAGCGCCAGGCCGGCGACCTGGCTGACCTGATCTGGTCGGTGAGTGAAATCATCAGCTACGCCTCAACATCCGTGGCGCTCAAGGCCGGTGACCTGATCTTTACCGGCACCCCGGCAGGCGTCGGCGCGTTGCAGCGTGGAGACGTGGTGACCGCCGGCATCGACGGTATCGGCGAGTTGAGTTTCACCCTCAGCCAGGGTTGAGGCTAAAGTGGTGCCCAGGCCATTCGAGAGACCGTTATGCCAGGCACCCGCGTCACCACCTATGGCATGGAGCAGCGCAGCGACCGCCCCGATTTTTATATCCGCGACAAACGCGGGCGGGCGGCGCTGACCAGCCCGCATCGGCACGAATACTTCCAGATCCAGATCAACCTGGGCGGCGACACCGTGCAACATATCGGCGGTGCGGTGCGTCCGTTCCCGCACAAAGCCCTGGCGTTTATCCTGCCCTATCGCCTGCATGTGATTCCCCACCCGCAAGACGGCGAGTTCATGCTGATCAACTTCAGCCAGGCGTTCTTCCTGCCGCAGTTGACCTGCGACCCCCTGGACCTGGAAGACATCCCCATCAGCCAGGCGCCGGAGCTGTCACCGTTTCGTTTTCAGGAGCATCTGGACTTCATCCTTGACGACGCGGACTTTGAGCAAGTGCACACCTGGCTCGGCCATATGCGCACGCTGGACGCCCAGCGCACCTTCGGCGCCCGTGAGCGCTTGAAGGGGTATCTGTTCCAACTGGTCGGGTTGGTTTGCCAGCAGTACGCCGAACCCTTGCAGGCGTTTGCCGCCAATAACGCCACTCGGCGCGGACGCAAAGACGCCCTGGCACGGGTACACGGCTACATTCGCGAGCATCTGCACGAGCCGGGCCTCAATCTTACTGACGCGGCAGCCGCTGCGTTCCTGTCACCCAACTACCTCACCCATTTGCTGCGCAAAGAAACCGGCAAACCCTTCTCCCAGTGGGTGCTCGACCGCCGCATGCAATTGGCGCGCACCTTATTGCTCAACACGGCGCAGATGATCGGTGCAGTTGCCCTGCGTTGCGGGTTTACCGACGAGGCGTACTTCTCCCGCTGTTTTCGCAAGGCCCATGGCCTGGCGCCAGGGCAGTTTCGGCGACAACAACAGGCAAAACCCCTGTAGTCGAGCGCCTTCTCTTACAAATCCACGACAATCTATGTGTTTCTATTTACATACAATTGCGTGCATCCACGGAGGAGGCATCTATGCAAACCCTTATTCGGCTGGCGACGCTGGCAGATATTGATACGTTGTTCGCCATTCGCACCGCGGTGGTGCAGAACCACTTGAGCCGTGAGCAGATGGCGGATCTGGGCATTACCCCACAGGTGCTGGCCGACAGCATCCGTGAAGCGCCGTGCGTGTGGCTGGCAGAAGTGGCGGGCGAGCCGGCTGCTTTTTCGATGGTCAATTTTGACAGCGGCGAGGTATTTGCGATGTTCGTACTGCCCGCCCATGAAGGCCGGGGCCTGGGCCGCCAACTGATGGCGGTGGCTGAAGCCGCGCTGTTTGAGCATCACCCGACGCTGTACCTGATCACCGATGGGCGCGATGAGATCCGCGCCAACGGGTTCTATCAGCGGCTGGGCTGGACGCAGGTGGGCCGGGTCGAGGGCGACGATGTGCGGTATGAAAAGAGCAGGGCACCTTAACTCATGAACCCGGCGCAATCCCCGTCCTCCAACGGCCTTCGCTATGCGGCGATGGGAGTTGTGTGCGCCGCGGTGCTGCTGGGCGTCTTGTTTATGCGTTTCAATGCTCGGGTCGACCTGGAACGGGAAGAGGCGGCCGAACGCTTGGTGCTGTGCCAACATCTTGAAAGTGTGGCCCGAGCCACTTCGACGTCCGGCCTTGAATTGCTTGAAGCCTGTAAGCAACTCAAAAAGCGTTATAGCGAGAGTGACGCGCCGTTATGAGTAATAACCCCATTTGGATAATGGATATATAGCCACGAAGTGATCAGGGTTATACCGGTTTGTTGCACCAAAAAGTGGCACTTGTTTGCTTGGCTACCTTAAAAATCATGTGGTTATTGAATGACTTACGCGGCTTTTAATCCGACGAAAGGAATAAAATAATCTTGTTACAGGTTTTTACAGTCGTTACTATAGCCGGGCGTTCACCTCCCACGGTTTATGCATTTTTAAATCCCAAGTTTCCATCAGCTACTTGGGATTTTTTTTGCCCGCAATTTGACCTCGCGTCACACTTCACTGTCGGCAAACTCTGCGCGCATGCGTCCATTGCGTTTGGCCTGATACAGCAACTTGTCGACCGACTCGACGAACGCCAGCAGGTCGCTGTTGGGTGTCACGGTATGTGTGCCCACCCCCAGGCTCAGGCTCAGCAACTTGGAAACCGGCGAAACGGCATGTTCAATCTGCTGCTGGCCAATCAAGTGCAGGCAGCGTTGCGCCACTTGCCTGGCTGAGGCTGCGTCGGTTTCGGGCAGCAGCCACACAAATTCCTCGCCGCCGATACGCGCAATGAAATCCCGCGGTCGGTTAGCCGCCAACGACAAGGTGCGCGCCACCTGGCGCAAGGCTTCATCGCCCTTGATATGGCCGTAATGGTCGTTGTACTGCTTGAAAAAATCGATATCCAGAATGATCAACGACAGCGGCAATTGGCTGCGCAGGGCGCTGGCCCATTCGCGTTCAAGCACGGTGTCGAACATGCGGCGGTTGGCGATTCCGGTCAGGCCGTCCTGGAAGGAGTATTCCTCCAGTTGTTTTTGCAGGCGAATCAAGTGCTCTTCGGTCTTCTTGCGCTCGCTGATATCGAACATAAAGCCGATCAAGGCTTGGACTTCGTCGTCCTTGCGCACCACGTGCACCACATCGCGGATCCACACATAGTCGCCGTTGACCGTCAGTGCGCGGTAGTCGGCCTCGTGGTCCACGCCGGCGCGTGATTGCGACACGCAAAAGTTCACCACGTATTCACGGTCGTCCGGGTGCATGCGTTCGACCCAGTCATCCACACTCACCCAGCTTTGCGGGCTCCAGCCCAGCAGCGCTTCGATCTGCGGGCCGATGTAGCTGAACGTCATGCTCTGCCAATCGATGCGCCAGGGGATGGCATTGGTCGACTCCAGCAGGGTTTTGTACACGTCGCTGTCGGGCTGGCTCGGAGGAACGATGCTCATGGCGGTCGGCTCGGGATGATGGCGAAAAGCCAAGAGCGTCTTTTGATACAGATCGTGAGTCAAGCCCTTGCCAAAGCAGTAGACGAGAGGTCGTGTGCTGGGTTTCTGGCGCCAGTGCTCCAGCGTTTACAGGGCGAAATGCGGCACAGGTACCACTTAGGCCGGGCGCCGAGGGTTTGCGGCGGTAGGCTAGCTGTTCACGGTGCTGGTTGAGGTGTCGACTGCGCCGTAGTAGCGCCAGCAGCAATGCCGGTGTTCAGGCAGGATCACGCAGCCGCTCAGGCTGACAATCAGCAGGGCGGCAACCAGCATAGAGAGTCGACGGGTCATGATATTTCCTCATTGTGTGTTCTGCGTTACGTCTTGAACGCAACCACCGGCGCAAATCCGTCGCGATACTTTCAAACATTTCATCCAGCGTATTTACCCTCTGAGCAATACTTCCAGCGTCGAGAAAAAACTTGGGTTTCTCGCGACGGATTTCCCTGTGCCCAGCGTTCAAGCCATCAGCAGCGGACATTTACGTCCGCCGTATGAAGGAGTTGCCATGAACCCACTGGCCAAATTTCGCTACGCCTTGCTGGTCCCGCTGGCCTTCGCCGCACTTGTCAGCACCCCGACCTTTGCCCAGACCGAAGTGATCATTCGCCAGGCCCCACCGGCGGAGCGCGTCGAAGTGATCCCGGCTGAACGTCCAGGTTTCGTCTGGGACCGTGGCCACTGGCAATGGGAACGTGGCGCCTATGCCTGGGTGCCGGGCCACTGGCAGGAAGTGGTGCGCAACGCGCGCTGGGAGCCTGGGCACTGGGAATCCCGTGGCCCCAACTGGTATTGGCGCGAAGGACACTGGATCCGCTGAAACCTCTTAGCCCCCGGACCGAGTATTACCTGATTGAAAGACACTGATCCGGACGTTGAGCTACTGGCGCGTATCGGCAACAACGAACCTGCGGCCGTCAACGAAATGGTGACGCGCAAGCTGCCGCGCCTGCTTGCGCTCGCCGGTCGGCTGCTGGGGGATGCCGACGAAGCCAAGGACGTGGCCCAGGAGAGCTTCCTGCGCATCTGGCGCCAGGCGGCCAACTGGCGCCCCGGCGAAGCGCGTTTTGACACCTGGCTGCACCGCGTGGCGCTCAACCTGTGCCATGACCGCTTGCGCCGGCGCAAGGAACGCCCGTTGAATGAGGACGAGGCGCTGGAACTGGCGGACAGCGCACCCTCGCCGGATGAACAGTTGGAAACGGCGGACCGCAGTGCAAGGATGGCCGCCGCCCTGGCGAGCTTGCCCGAGCGCCAGCGCGAAGCCATTGTGCTGCAGTACTACCAGGAGCTGTCGAACATCGACGCCGCGGCCCTGATGAACATCAGCGTCGAGGCACTGGAGAGCCTGCTGTCGCGGGCCCGACGCCAGTTGCGCAGTCAACTTGCCGACACACCCGGGCTCGCCCGCCCAGGAAGGGGAAAACCATGACACCTGAACGCTTTGCGCACTTGGCTGACGCCTACGGCGCCAGCCTGCATCGCTGGCCCAGCGCCGAACAAGCCGCTGCCCAGGCACTGCTCGACAGCGGCAACCCTCAAGCCCGCGAGGCATTGCGCGAGGTCGGTTGGCTCGATGCCCAGTTGGACAGCCACCGGCTTGTGTTCAACGAACCGGCCCTTGCGCGACAGATTTGCGAGTCTGCGCCGCGACGGCCGTCGTTCTGGTCGCGCTATGCCAACTGGCTGTCGCCCGCAGGTTTGGTGGGCGTGGGCATTGCCGGCATCGCCGCCGGAGTACTGGTGGCGTCACTGAGTGTGCCGTTGCCGATGCTGTCATCCGACGTGCTGCCCAGCGTCTTCGATCAGGGCGACGCCGATGTCGTCTTCACCGTCAACGCCGAGGAAACCGAGCAATGACCCCAACATCCCTTAAACCCTGGTTGGTCTTTTCGGTATTGCTCAACGTGTTTTTGATCGGCGGTGTGGGCGGCGGCCTCTATCACTGGATGGTCACGGCCAAGCCCGCCGAAGCGGTGGTTAACCAGCATGGTTTGCGCCAGGCGATGATCAAGTTGCCGATGGAGCGGCGCAAGGAATTGCGTCAGTTGCTGCGCCACAACCGCGCCGACAGCCAGCCGCTGATCATGGCCGGTCGCGAAGCACGCCTGGGGGTGATCAAGCAGCTCGAAGCGCCGACGCTGGATCGTGAGGCACTGGTGACTGAACTGGCCAAGGCCCGCGAGGCGGATGCGGCGCTCAGAGCCTTGGTGGACGCGACGCTGGCACAGTTCGCGAGCAATTTGCCCCAGGATGAGCGGCAGAAACTGGTCGAGGCGCTGTACCAGCGCGGGCAGGCCAAAAACCGCGTTCTTGAGCGGTTGCCCACATCTAGCTGATGCAATGCCATCCAGGTGTGGGAGCTGGCTTGCCTGCGATGCAGACACTTCGGTACATCAGGTACACCGAGTTGATGCTATCGCAGGCAAGCCAGCTCCCACATTTTTAACCGAGTGAGGCTTCAATAGCTTTACCGGTCCGCTCTTCTGTGGGAGCTGGCTTGTCGAATCGTCGCACCGCTGCGATGCAGGCGCCTCGGTCTATCGGGCTTTAAGCGGCAGCAGGGGAGAGCGTGATCCAGTACGCGTTGGGTGGGGCGGGATTTGCAGCCGCTGCCGCGTTCGTCAAATCCTTTGTCGAACGGCAGAGCAGGGAGTCAGAGGCGGCGCACGAAAGACTTCACGATGTGGCGGGTGGCGTCGGTGGTGTCCAACTCGTCGATGGCCCCATAGGCGTGCCAGCGGCAGTCAATGATCTCATTGCAAGGGCGCGCCTCGCTGATGTTCACCACTGAGGCCTCGAACACGTGATGTAGGGTGTCGCGGGCCTTCAGCTCCTGCAAGTACAACAAACCATCCACATTCAACCCGGTTTCTTCTTCCAGCTCGCGTGCGGCGGCGCCGACCGGGCGCTCGTCACGCTCGACCTTGCCACCCGGCAATGCCCATTTGGAGCGGGCCTTGCGCACGAAGAGGATATGCCCCTCGTGTTCACAAATAACGGTTGCACGGATTTTCAATGTTTACACCTGCCTGGCTCAGTGACTGTCATGAAAGTGTAATGCAATTGTCATGCTGATTGAGGCTGGCATGCACCAGCGGTGATGTGGATACTGCCCCCTTGATGAAAACGGACGAGGACAACTGATGAATACCGTACGTTGGGGCATGATTGGCTGTGGCAGCGTCACTGAACTCAAGAGTGGACCCGCTTTCTACAAAGCGCCAGGTTCGGCGCTGGTGGCCGTGATGGGGCGCCGTGAAGAAGCGGTGCGTGATTATGCGGCACGCCACGGCATTGCCCGCTTCTATACCGACGCCCAGGCCTTGATCGACGACCCCGAAGTAGATGCGGTGTACATCGCCACACCGCCCGACAGCCACCTCGAATACAGCTTGATGGTGGCGGCAGCCGGCAAGCATTGCTGCGTCGAAAAGCCCATGTCGCTGAATGCCGAGCAGAGTGCCTTGATGCAGCGCACTTTCGAGCGGGCGGGGCTGCATCTGTTTGTTTCCTATTACCGCCGTTCGTTGCCGCGCTTCCAGCAAATACGCGACTGGCTGCAGGCCGGGCGCATCGGCGAGTTGCGCCAGGTGACCTGGAGCTTGTGCAAGCCGCCGGCCGCCGCCGATGCGAGCGCTGCCAATTGGCGCACCGACCCGACCATTGCCGGTGGCGGCTACTTTGCCGACCTGGCCAGCCATGGGTTTGATTTGTTCCAGTACCTGGCCGGCGATATCGTCGAGGTCACCGGGTTTACCGCACGACAGGCCGGCAATTACGCGGCGGAAGATGCGGTAACGGCCTGCTGGACCTTCGCAAACGGCGCACTGGGCATGGGCTGCTGGAACTTTGTCGCAGACCGGCGCGAAGACCGCGTGGAGCTGATCGGTAGCCGTGGCCGCATCACCTTTGCCGTGTTTGAAGACCAGCCGTTACGCCTGGAGGGTGAAGTGGATGAGGTGCTGGAAATAGCCTGCCATGAACATATCCAGTGGCATCACGTACTGGCCATGAATGCACATATTCGTGGCGAGTCCGAGCACCCTTCGCTGGCGATCGAGGCGCTGAAGACAGATCGGATCCTCGATAAGGTGTTACTCCGTAACCCTAATTTGCCGGGTTAATCGGGATATACCTGTTTTTTTCTCAGGAATAGGCAAATGAAATATTGGATGCTGTTGTGGCTGTTACTGGCCACCAATGTGCTGGCGGCCCCCCGTAGTCAGGGGGTGCCTGGGGCGTTTGATTTTTATGTGCTGTCGTTGTCATGGTCGCCGACGTTCTGCCTGACGCACCCTGGCAACGAGCAATGCACGGGCAAAGGCTATGGGTTTGTGCTGCATGGGCTTTGGCCGCAATACGCCAAGGGCGGCTGGCCGGCGTCGTGCGATACGCAATCGCGGTTGTCGGCGGCCGACCTGGCCAAAGGTGCGCTGATTTTCCCCACGCAGGCTTTGCTCAAGCACGAGTGGGCCAAACACGGCACCTGCAGCGGGCTGGACGCTTCGCGTTACCTGGAGGCCACCGATACGGCCTTGGCCAACGTGCAGATTCCGCAGCAGTTGCAGCCGTTCAATGTGCCCAATTACATGGAGGCACGGGAGATCGAGCATTTGTTCCGAGAGAGCAACCCAGCCATGGGTGACCATGGCATGGCAGTCATTTGCAAAGGCCGGGTGCTGTCCGAAGTGCGCGTGTGTCTGAGCAAAGAGCTGCGTTTTGCTGGCTGCCCCCGCAGTGTTAAAAGCCAATGCAGGGGCGGCGATATCCGCATTCCGACTCAGCGCTGATTGAGTGGTGGCTTGGGTGCAACGCGATGTCGGCTAAAGCTGGTGCACTCCGGCCATCCTTCGCCTGCGATTGAGGCGCCTGGGAGCGATCGGATCCTGGATAAGGTGGTACAACGTTACTCCAATTTGCCAAGTTAATCGGGATATACCTGTTCCTTTCTAAGGAGTGGGCAAATGAAATATTGGATGCTGTTGTGGCTGTTGCTGACCATCAATGTGTTGGCGGCTTCGCGTAGTCAAGGGACGCCTGGAGCGTTTGATTTTTATGTGTTGTCGCTGTCATGGTCGCCTACCTATTGCCTGATAAATCCAGGCAAAACAAAATGCACGGAAGACTACGGTTTTTTGCTGCATGGCCTTTGGCCGCAATACACCAAAGGCGGTTGGCCGGAATCGTGTGATGCGCAATCGCGCCTGTCGCCAACTGAATTGGCCAAAGGTGCGTTGGTCTTCTCCTCACAGGCCTTGCTCAAGCACATGTGGGCCAAACACGGTACGTGCAGTGGGTTGGGTGCCTCGGGTTATCTGGATGCGACCGATACGGCACTGGCGGCCGTGAAGATTCCGCAGCAATTGGAGCCGTTCAATGCGCCCAATTACCTGCATGCACAAGAGATCGAGAGCCTGTTCAGCCAGAGCAACCCGACCATGGGCAACCCTGGTATGGCGGTCATTTGCAAAGGCAGGGTGCTGTCCGAAGTGCGGGTGTGCATGAGCAAGGAGCTACGTTTTACCAACTGCCCCGATAGCGTGAAAACAACGTGCAGGGCTGGCGATATCCGCATTCCGACTCAGCGCTGATTAGCTGATCAACTGTCCGGGTGCAACGCGATGGCGCCAACCGCCGTTGCACTCGACGCGCCGGTGCGATCGGCCAGGTAACGCGCCGGCGGTTTGCCCACCGCCTTACGGAACATGGTGATAAAGCCGCTGGCGTTCTCATACCCCAGGTCCAGCGCCACCCGTTGCACGCTTTCCCCCTTGGCCAGGCGTTGCAGTGACAAGATTACATGCAACTGCCGGCGCCAGCGGCCGAAACTCAAACCCAACTCCTCCAGCAGCAGGCGCGTCATGCTGCGCTCACTCATGCCGATGCGCTGTGCCCATTGTTCGAGCGTGGACTTGTCAGTGGGGTTGGCCAGCAAGCTGTCGGCCAGGCGCCGTAGCCGCAGGTCCTGGGGCATGGGCAGGTGCAGGTCTTCAATGGGCGCCTGGGCCAGTTCATCCAACAGTGTGCTGATCAGGCGCCCCTGTGCGCCGTTTTCTTCGTACAAGTGGGGAAACGTTACCGCCTTGCTGATCAACTCATGCACCAGGCCCGACACTGCCAAGGTACAGCCTTGGGTGGGCAGGGCGCCGGCGGCGTCCGGGTCGATCAGCAGGCAATACACTTCAGCCTCGCCGGCGCCCCGTGCGGCATGGGCCAGGCCACCGGGAATCCACAGCGCGCACTGGGGCGGCACGATCCAGATTCCGGCCTCGATCTGGCAATGAATCACCCCGCGCAGGGTGTACATCAACTGGCCCTTGCGGTGCGAGTGCGGCGTGTGTTCCCAACGCTCGGACGTGCTGGTGGCGCCCACGGCCACCACTGCGCGCGGGATGACGTCGGCGTCCCTGGACCGGGAAAGGTCGTGCTCTTCGAGGCGGTGGCGTTGCATGGCGGGTTCGCTTTTTGGCCGAATTGCGAAACATTCTGGCTATTCTGTGCAATGTCGTCCAGTCGCGAGATCACTATAGTGAGAGCCACTCTCATTCAGGAGCTTTGCCATGCGACTCGACAGTACAACCTTCCCCGTGGTGAAAATCGTGTTTGACGCGCCGAACGAAGGCGGCCCCGAAGATGCTTTTTTGGTGTTCGAAAGCCTGCTGGCTCGCCAGCAAGCCTTTGTGCTGCTGCACGAAAAATCCGTCGACGAAAATAACCACGAGCACTCTCACGAGGAGCGCAAACACGCATCGATCTGGATGAAAAAAAACAAACAGGCGCTGCGTGCCTACGTCAAAGGCATGATCCAGGTGGAGCCCAGCGCCGCGCAACGCCTGGCCCTCAAGCCGTTTGCGGTGATGTTCGGCAAAGCCTGGGGCTATCCGCTGCTGGTGGTGGAATCCAGGGATCGCGCCTGGGCGCTGGCGCGGGATGTGCTCGATGAGCAGGTATCGGATGTGGCGCATTTTTGAGCGGCTATGCGAGACAAAATGTATGCGGGCTGACAGTGGCGAGCAAGCTTGCTTGCGCTGGGGTGCGAAGCGCCCCTAAAAAGCCGGAGACTGCTTCGCAGTCAGCGGGAGCAAGCTCCCTCGCCACAGCAAGCCCCCACATTGGTTGAATGGTGTGCTTGCGGACGCATTAAAGTATCCTGCGCGCCCCGCTTATCACTGATTCAACAAGAATGACCGGACAAGACATGCAGGCACTGCTGGAATCGATCCTGGGTGAAGTTCGCCCCCTGATCGGCCAGGGCAAAGTCGCCGACTACATCCCCGCACTCGCCGATGTACCCGCCAACCAGCTCGGCATTGCCGTGTACGGCAACGACGGCTCGGCCTATTGCGCAGGCGACGCCGACACGCTGTTTTCGGTACAGAGCATTTCCAAAGTGTTCAGCCTGGTGCAGGCCATCGACCATGGCGGCGAAACCATTTGGGAGCGCCTGGGTCACGAGCCTTCGGGGCAACCGTTCAACTCCATGGTGCAGCTGGAGTTCGAACGCGGCCGCCCGCGCAACCCCTTCATCAATGCCGGCGCCCTGGTGATCTGCGATATCAACCAGTCGCGCTTTGCCGTGCCGATTCTGTCGATGCGCGACTTCGTGCGGCGCCTGTCGGGTAACCCGCAAATCCTGGTCAACAGCGTCGTCGCCGAGTCCGAAGCGCAACATGGCGCGCGCAACGCGGCCATGGCCTACCTGATGAAGGCCTTCGGCAACTTCCACAACGACGTCGACGCGGTGCTGCACAGCTACTTCAATTACTGCGCGCTGCAAATGAGCTGTCTGGATCTGGCCAGGGCATTCAGCTTCCTGGCCAACGAGGGCGTAAGTGCCCACAGTGGCGAGCAGATTTTGACCGCGCGCCAGACCAAGCAAGTCAACTCGATCATGGCCACCAGCGGGCTGTATGACGAGGCGGGCAACTTTGCCTACCGCGTGGGTTTGCCGGGTAAAAGCGGGGTTGGCGGCGGAATTGTCGCGGTGGTGCCGGGGCAATTTACGGTATGCGTGTGGTCGCCGGAATTGAATGCGGCGGGGAACTCGCTGGCGGGGATGAAGGCGTTGGAGTTGCTCAGTGAGCGGATTGGGTGGTCGGTGTTTTGAGTGCCTGGGGATTCACGCTGATGCACGAATCCCCTTGCTGATCAGGATTTGTGGGGTTTCACAATCAGATCAAGCATCAAAAATAATGCCCCGGCTGTAATTGCAATATCAGCAATATTGAACACGCCGGTATGTGTGGGCCCCACGTTCAGCACCATGTAATCCACGACATGCCCGTCGCGAAACACACGGTCGATCAAGTTGGCGATACCGCCCAAGGCAATTGCGTAAAGCGGCAAGACTTTACGCAGCGGCTGGCTCCAGTTGGAAAGCGACCACCCCATGGCCCACGCCACCACGACGGCTACGCCAACGATAAAGATCAGCTGTTTGACCTGCGGCGGCAATGCGGCGCCCAGGCTGAGGAAGGCGCCTGGGTTGAGGCTCAGTTCCAGCGCAAGGTTGAGAGGGTTGGAGCCGATTTTGAAACTGCTGGCTTGCAGCGAAACCAGGGCCAGCAGTTTGACTAGCTGGTCCACGGCAATAAAGGCAATGCCGGCGAGGAGGGCGAAGGTGCGGCTTCGCAGAAGGGGCGATTTACTCAAGCGGTAACTTCCTGTTCCGGTCTGTCGATAGAGCGCCCGAAGATAGCTCAGGCGCTCTATCTCGTCCATCTTCAGGCGGCTGGGTGGGCCAGTAGGTCACTTCGTGCAGGGTGCTGGTGTCGTAATCTTGTGGGCCTGGGGGATTTGGGCTGTCTTTGATCATGGTGAGGCTCCTTTATAAATGGAGCTGCCACGATTCGCGGTCAAACGAACCAGGGTTGCAGCAATACGCGGGTTGACCGACCGGCTAAAGAGTTAGTTGCTTGCAATGCTGGGGAAATCAGTAGCTATTCGTGTTTGATAGTGATTGGCGATGCGACTATTCAGCTGTCACCCTTTGCGGTGTGTTGGACTCTAAATTAAAAGACGTTTCAAATTTTTTACCAGCGTTCGGGGTGAATACGGAAAACCAGGTTTTAAAGGAAGGGGAACCCTTCAGGTGATCGGCTTCCCATCGCCATGCACCGGCTTGGGTATTAAACGTAAGGACCGTTTCATCACGGCCATCCCAGAAAAATTCATAATTCCCACTGACGGGTTCCCACTTGTTGGTGCCCGTGTCATGGAATTTGCCGCTAAAGGAACCCTTAGACTCATCGTTTTTTTCTATGACTAAGCGATAAATGTTATTAGGGCCGCCATCGTAGTTGCCAATGAGAGTATA
Organism: Pseudomonas sp. W3I7; assembly: GCF_030816095.1. Lineage (NCBI taxonomy): Bacteria > Pseudomonadati > Pseudomonadota > Gammaproteobacteria > Pseudomonadales > Pseudomonadaceae > Pseudomonas > Pseudomonas sp. W3I7. The sequence continues at coordinate 3,384,879 of NZ_JAUSXP010000001.1, read as the reverse complement.
TGCCATTTCAAGTACTCCTTCGTGGTAGGGGAGTTATACGGAGTAATGATGGCAACTAAAAAAGGGGCACACACCTGTGAATACTGACAGTTTTTTATAATTTTTCGCGATACTGTGTGGTCTTAATACGTAAAGGGGGTGTGCTAATAGGCCTCGTCATTTGCTTTATAAGAAATAGCTTATTGATAGTTCTCACGCTCTGCGTGGTAACGCTCTTCAGGCGGCTGGGTGGGCTATGTTCAGCGCTTTGTCCACCAGCAACTGCACACCTTCGAGCATGCGGCAGATGCCCAGCACGACATTGTGTTGGGAGCCGTCGATTTCAAATGCCAGGTGGTTGGCGATATCACTGATGGACGCCAGATCCTGGGAGGCGTTGACCAGCAGGGTTTCCGTGCCCAGGTCGGCGCGCACGGTGAAGATGCCTTCACTGGGTTCGGGAATGGGTTTGCCGGGGTTGAGGTAGTGGGCGATCGCACGGTAGGCCACTTCGTGCAGGGTGCTGGTGTCGTAGTCTTGATGGCCTGGGGGATTTGGGCTGTCTTTGATCATGGTGAAGCTCCTTTATAAATGGAGCTGCCACGATTCGCGGTCAAACGAATTAGGGTGGACCGACCGGCTAAAGAAGCAAATCCGGCATACCCGAAGGTATCCCGCGTACAGCTGCCGCGACACGATACATCAGGCGTAAAAAAAACGCCCAGGATCGATGCGGGTGCAGTTGCTCTTCTAAGTCGGACGGTCAAATCCGGCCGCTGAATTGGCAGCGACGGCACAGAGATTAGTCAGCCCACTTCCGACCGACAACCTGAAACCGCTGTGGGAAATATCTGAACGCACGCGATCTCCTGTGGGAGCTGGCTTGCCTGCGATAGCAGTGTGTCAGTCAACCCATGCGGTACTTGAAGATCGCTATCGCAGGCAAGCCAGCTCCCACAGGTTGATCTTCATCGCTCGTTGATGGCGAGGGTCATACCTGCGAGCTGTGAACCAGGCGCAATCCAGCGTATTCAACCCGCCCATAACAGCATGAGCATGCCGACGCACAGCAGCACGGCGTACACCGGCAGTACGCGGCGGACGCGGTCTTGCAGTGCGCCAAGGGTGCAAAGTGCGATGATTAGCGCGAACACCCGGCGGGGCAGGAGGGCGGTGATGCCTAAACGGTTTCGTGCCCGTGGCTTGATCGGCGAAGTGTTGCGATTTGCGGGCTCTGGCCGGTTCATGGACGAGTCCTTTCGCTCATGATGAATGGGTGAGCGCAATCGATGATTACGCTCTCGACTGGCTAAGCTCGCGCAATTTTTGGGGGCGTAACCTGTGGGGTTTGACAGGTTTTTAGTTATTTTTGCTTCAGATTTATGACGGTCGTGGCCCTTCACATTTTTCAGGTGTTGCTCGACAATGCGTGCTCTGTTCCGGAGTAGTTCAGCGGTAGAACACTCGGCTCTTAACCGGGTGGGCGCTGGTTCGAATCCAGCCTCCGGACCCATTACATACACAGCAATCTGGGCACACCTCCAGATCACAAGGAGTGACTAGCATGGACGCAGGTTATGCAGTCTTCCAACTGTCGAAAGCGCTGCTCGCGCACGATTTGGATTGCGGCCCAGTCGCTGGCTTTAACTCCCGCAGGCGTATCTCACGCTGGCAGCAGGTCATTGAGAACCTGCTGCAAGGCAACGTCGAGTATGGCTCGCGTACACCGATTGCTGAGATTCCAGCCTGGGTTACGCTAGAAGTCGTCACGGGCGGCTTTGCTACCGGCAATCTGTTGGCAGGTGGCGAACTGACGGACTATGAGCGTGAACTGGCCGCCTCTATTCCAGGTATTCGTCCAGGTTTTGAACGGCTCGATATCAATGCCTGGCATCTCACGGATGACGGCCTTGAGGCCCTGCACTCACGTTTGGCCTGCTGTGATTATGCGGTTGATGTGCCGGAAGAGGCCGCGTTACTGACAGTAGCTTGGCTAGTCGGGCAGCAGCGAACCGAGCAGGCTCGGGCGCTGATAGGCGTGATTGGACCGTTCTTTGACCGGTTGCGTTTCTTCCCGTCGATCTCTACGCAGCTGCCGTTTTCAGCCGCGCAGGTGCACATTGTGGACACAGGCGAGATCAAGCAGTTGCTTTCAACCTTGCCTTCCCAGGCTCAGATCATTGTGCAGAAACAGACAATCAAAACGCGTTTACCGCTTTATGATTCAGCTGTTTCGCATTTCCTTCTTACCTATGATGCAGGCTGGCCGTGCCGTCATTACCCGAGTGGATGGTGTGAGCGGGCGGCCGAGCTAGCGCTGGATTTTAAACGGCTCGGTATCGACGGGCGCTCTTCGGATCGCGTGGGGGAACTGTTTTCTTTACTTGGGCAATGCGCCCGCGACGCGCAATCGCTCAGCGGGCGTCAAGTCGGTCGCGTAAGGCAAATAGTCGATGATTTTGTGCGCAAGCATGGCGATCCGGGTTCAGTCTCTCACCGTGCGTTGCGTGCGAATCAACTTCGTCAGGTGGCGGGGCCGGGGCATCAGCTCATTGCTCGTGTTGTGGCGAATCGCCTCTCAGCGTATCCCGCGCAGGGTGGTCTCTCGGATTTTGCTGATTTGGCCGCGCCGATCACCGCTGAGGAGGCTTTGACGTTTGGGCAGGGCGAGGGCGTTGACATTCCACCAGCGATCCAGCGCCGCCTTCAGCGATGCAGGAGTGGCACGATCAGCGAATTGATCGAGCATGGGCTGATTACTTCAGGGGATACCGTCGCGCGGGTGTTGCCCGCGATGACCGCGCAACTGAGCAGTTCGGGGTTGCGCGATAAAGCGCTGAGAATGGTATACGCCGCTACCTATCGCGCGTTCCGCCGACGGCGTTCGTTATTACTGCTGAACCTTCAGCGCCAGGTTGGCCTTAGTGAGTTGCCTTGGGTTGCCGTCATTGAAGGCGATCGCCAGTCCGGTGCCGTGGTGGCAGGAGCTGCCCAGCAGGCACTGGTTGAGTCATCGGCGTTGACGCTGTCTGCTTTCCCTTACGCCATCCTGCCTAACAAGCTTCTTCAGGAATTCTCAACACTGGCGGACACTGCGGAACTGGACCTGCCCTTTGTGGAAGAGGTCGCCGCAGATATCTTCATGGGTAAGTTTTCCGATAAATTTACCGATGCTGCCAGTCGAGCAGGCCGGATGCTGGCAGGCTCCCTCTACGCCCGTTATTACGACATTGATACCGATGAGCTGGCGAGCCTTGTTACCCAAGGGCGACGACGTGCGCGAGCGGCAAACAATGCTTTCGCGACGTTGTGCGCAAAGCGTGCAGGGGCTGAGTTGGGTACGTGGCACCCGGCGACCAACGGCACCATTGTTGAGCAACAACAGATTTTAACTACGCAGAACCTCGCGTTACTGTTTGAAGAGCTTGGGTTGAAGGTTTTGCTGCAGCCGAGGTTAGGCAGCATGGTGCAGGCGTGTTTTGAGTGGGTCTGCAAAAGGCATCGGATGCGGATTGAGCATTATCATGCTCGGTTGAGCATGCTCAAAAATACCGCCTATGCCTGGCGTCAGATGGTGTTCTATCTGGCGATGCTTGATGAGGGTGAGCGCAGGGATGCCATGGCGTCAGTCGAGGCTTGTTTCGCCACACAGCCAGTGGCTTTTCGAGAGACATTCCTGCCGGTGATGAGTGGCTTGCGCAAGGTTTGCGCCGGCGAAGTGTTGCCTCAGCACGCTGCAACCGAAGACGGCGCGAGAGTCTTTCTGGGATGGACTGTTACACGGCACTGGTTGCTGGCGCCGCAGGACGTTATTTCAAGCCGGACGGTTGAGAAGTAGTCATGCCAGAGCGCCAAATGTGGCGGCAGGCTTGCTTGCGAATGCAGGGTGTCAGTCAACCTGTTCGTCACTGATACACCGCTTTCGCGAGCAAGCCCGCTCCCACATTTGGTTCTTCATTATTCTGACAAGTCTGTTATGGCCCAACAAAAAATGCGCCCCTGAGGGCGCATTTTTTTGTTCGGTCAGCAATCACCTGATCAGGCCATCGCATCCCAAGCCCGATCACCATTCTCGTCTTTAATCCGAGTCGGCAAGCCCATCACGTCCAGCGCCTTCAGGAACGGCTCAGCCGGCAGTTCCTCAACGTTAGCCATGTGTTTCACGTCCCACTCGCCACGCGCTACCAGCAGCGCAGCGGCCACCGGTGGTACGCCTGCGGTGTAGGAAATGCCTTGGCTGTCGGTCTCGGCAAAGGCTTCTTCATGGCAGGCCACGTTGTAGATGAACATCTCACGTGGCTGGCCGCCTTTGGTGCCTTTGACCAGGTCACCGATGCAGGTTTTGCCGGTGTAGCCCGGGGCGAGCGAAGACGGGTCGGGCAGCACGGCCTTGACCAGTTTAAGCGGCACGACTTCCAGGCCTTCGGCGGTGGTGACCGGCTTTTCGGAGAGCAGGCCGAGGTTTTTCAATACGGTGAACACGTTGATGTAGTGTTCGCCGAAGCTCATCCAGAAACGCACGTTGGGCACGTCGAGGTTTTTCGACAGCGAGTGCACTTCATCGTGGCCGGTAAGGTAGAGGTTCTGCGAACCGACGACCGGCAGGTCGTCGGTGCGTTTGACTTCGAACATGGTGTTGCTGGTCCACTGGCTGTTCTGCCAGCTCCACACCTGCCCGGTGAACTCGCGGAAGTTGATTTCCGGGTCGAAGTTGGTGGCAAAGTATTTGCCATGGCTGCCGGCATTGACATCGAGAATGTCGATCGAATCAATGCGGTCGAAATGCTGTTGCTGCGCCAGCGCGGCATACGCGTTGACGACACCCGGGTCGAAGCCCACGCCAAGAATGGCAGTGATGTTCTTCTGTTTGCACTCTTCCAGGTGGTTCCATTCATAGTTGCCGTACCACGGCGGGGTCTCGCAGACCTTGCCCGGCTCTTCGTGAATGGCGGTGTCCAGGTACGCAACGCCCGTGTCGATGCAGGCACGCAGTACCGACATGTTGAGGAACGAGGAACCTACGTTGATGACGATCTGCGACTCTGTCTCGCGGATCAGGGCCTTGGTCGCTTCCACGTCCATGGCGTTCAGCGCAAAGGCTTTAATATCCGCAGGCACCTTGAGGCTACCCTTGGCCTTGACGCTGTCGATGATGGCCTGGCATTTGGAGATGTTGCGCGACGCGATAGCAATACGACCGAGTTCGTCGTTGTGCTGCGCGCACTTGTGGGCCACCACCTTGGCGACACCTCCTGCACCAATGATAAGAACGTTCTTTTTCAATTGCTTTATCTCTCCTTTATCCGCCAGCTTACGAAAGGCTGGACAGGTAGTCGTCGTAACCAAATTCACGAACCACCTCGACTGTACCGTCGAGTTGTTTCACTACGATGGACGGCATTTTCAGGCCGTTGAACCAGTTTTTCTTGACCATGGTGTAGCCTGCGGTGTCGATGAACGACAGCCGATCGCCGATGGCCAGCGGACGATCAAATTGATACTCGCCGAAGATGTCCCCGGCCAGGCAGGATTTGCCGCACACCATATAGGTGTGTTCACCCTCGCTCGGCGCCAGCTTGGCGTTGAGGCGGTAGATCAGCAGGTCCAGCAGGTGGGCTTCGATGGAGCTGTCCACTACAGCAAGGTTCTTGCCGTTGTAGAGGGTGTCGAGCACGGTGACTTCCAGGGAAGCGCTGTTGGTGATCGCCGCTTCGCCGGGTTCCAGGTACACCTGCACGTCGTACTTCTGCGAGAACGCCTTGAGGCGCTGGCAGAAGGCGTCGATGGCATAGCCTTCACCGGTAAAGTGGATGCCGCCGCCGAGGCTCACCCAGTTGACCTTGTGCAGCAGCGCACCGAAGCGTTCTTCGATGGTGTTCAGCATCTGGTCGAACAGGTTGAAGTCACCGTTCTCGCAGTTGTTGTGGAACATGAAGCCCGAGATCTGCTCGATCACGCCTTCGATCTTCACCGGGTCCCACTCGCCCAGGCGGCTGAATGGGCGCGCCGGGTCGGCGAGCAAATAGTCGGAGCTGCTGACCTGCGGGTTGACGCGCAGGCCGCGGGTCTTGCCTTCGCTGCGTTCGGCAAAACGTTGCAATTGGCTGATGGAGTTGAAGATGATCTTGTCGCAGTTCTCCAGCATCTCTTCGATTTCGTCGTCAGCCCACGCCACGCTGTAGGCGTGCGCTTCACCTTCGAACTTCTGGCGACCGAGCTTCAATTCATACAGCGACGACGAGGTGGTGCCGTCCATGTATTCCTGCATCAGGTCAAACACCGACCAGGTGGCAAAGCACTTGAGCGCCAGCAGCGCCTTGGCGCCGGACTGCTCGCGCACGTAAGCAATCTTCTGCATGTTGACCAGAAGCTTCTGTTTATCGATGAGGTAGTACGGCGTTTTGATCATTTTTGAGAGCCTGCGGCGGTGCCTGCCAAAAAAGGACACGCATTGTGCCCGCACTTGGATCAGATCGAAAGGTTAGCGGGCGGATTTTGCGCGCCAGGTTTCCAAGGGTAGCGTCTGAGTATGACTGTTTATGGCTACAACGCCGGTCTGCGGTAGCTGCAGGTGAGCCAAATCACTTCACGGACTTGGCGTGAGTGGCGGTGTCATCAGTCACCGTGTGAAACCCGCACTGTCGATAAAACGCTGCGCCCTGCGCTGTGTCTGTCGTCAGGCGCACCGTTTGAAAGTGCAGGGCGGCGAATGCCAGCAACTGTTGTACCAGCGCTTTTCCAATATGTTGCCCACGCATTGATGGAGCGACGTAGACGCGGCGTATTCGTCCGTTGTCGGGAGTGGAATACGGATCGCGTGAAACGCCCCCGATTGCGACCAACTGGTCGTGGCGGAACACACCCAAAAGGCACTCGCCGGGTTGATCAAACCGAGTGGTGCGGTTGTCCCATTCGGTGACAAGCCGCGTGAGGATCCTGAACCCTTCGGCGACGGCCTGCGCGTGCAGCGTGTGGATCTGCTCGGGCAGATCTTCCAGGCGTTTTATCGAAAAGTCTTGGCAGAGAACCATCACGCCACCCGATGGCGACCCGCGCCCCTGGCCTGATACAGCTGCCTATCCGCACGCTTGAGCAGCGCCGAGGAATCCCGGTCGGCTGAGGCCTGCTTCATTTGTTCGGTGGCGATATGGCCCACGTAGATCCCGACGCTCAGCAGCGTGAGCAGTGACAAACCGGCAAACCATAAGGTCAGGTGAGTGCGCAGGCTGGCGTTGATCATGGGTACTCATTTGAGTGGGTATTTTAAACATGATAGTCGTTGCGCAGAGGTGATGAACAACCACAAACGTTCAAGAATGCGCACCAACCCCCTCAGTAGACTCGCCTGACTTCTTCTACTGCAGGTTCCCCATGGACATTTTTCTCTACGCGTTCAGCGTCATGTACAGCCCCGGCCCCGTCAACCTGATGGGCCTGAACGCCGGCCTCACGGGCAAGTTCCGTCGCTCCACCGGCTTCTACATCGGCGTGGGGTGCGCGATGCTGTTGATGTTCGTGCTGTTCGGCTACACCGGCGAAGCGATCATCTCCCAGGCGGCGTTGCCGTATATTTCTTTGATTGGCGGCGTATACACGCTGTACCTCGCGTACCAGGTGTTCACCGCGCGTACCGAGGTGGATGATTCTTCAGGTTCGCCGGCCAAGACCCTGACCTTCTGGAATGGCCTGGTGATTCAGCTGCTCAACCCCAAGGGCATCGTCGCGGTGTTGCCGATTACCAGCGTGATGTTGCCGGCGGCGCATATTACCGGCGCCTCGATCTTTGGCGTGTCGGCCTTGCTGGGGCTGGGGGCGGTCGGCGCGCCGTGGGTGTACGCCTTGCTGGGCGCGCTGCTGGGGCGGCGGATCAACGGGGCGGCGGCGTTTATCTGGTTCAACCGCTGCATGGGGCTGGCGCTGACCGGGTGTGCGTATTTCATGTTTCACGCGTTCTACCTGCACGTCTTTACACCTTAAGCCGTGGGCCAGCCTCGGTGGCGCGCAGTGTCAGGCTCCGACGTCAAGGGCGATCAATACCCCATAGGTGCGAACGCGCACGAGCTTGCACGGCGCTTGTGGGAAACTTGATGGATATCGCCGACATCGATGATGAAATCTACCGGGCTTTTTTGCGTTAAAGAGTGGAGAGAACAATGACGAGCATGAACGAACAATCCGCCGAGGCAGTGATCGCGTTCTGGAAGCAGGCCGGGCCCAAGCGCTGGTTCGCCAAGGATGAGGCGTTTGACGCAGCCTTTCGCGAGACCTTTCACGCCACGCATATGCAAGCCGCCCGGCGTGAGTTGGAGGGTTGGCTGGATTCGGCGCCGGGCGCTTTGGCCTTGTTGATTCTGTTGGACCAATACCCACGCAATGCCTTTCGCGGTACAGCACATATGTTTGCTACCGACCCGCTGGCGCGTTTATACGCCTACCGGATGGTGGACGCCGGGTTGGATCAACAGATCGAGCCGCAACTGCGCGCCTTCTGTTACCTGCCGTTTGAACATTCCGAAGACCCGGCGGACCAGCAGCATTCGCTGGCGTTGAACCAGCATTTGGACGCCAGCACCTACCATTGGGCCAAGGAGCACGCCGATATCATTGAACGGTTTGGACGGTTTCCCCATCGCAACGCGGTGTTGGCCAGGGCAACCACCGAACTCGAACACGAGTTTCTCAAGGCCGGCGGCTTCGCCGGCTAGGCCGCGGTCGCGTGATCGTGCGTGGTCCTAGGCCTCGGTGGGCGCCAGGGTTGCCTTGGTAGCCACTGGACGAAAGCGCCGCAGTCCCTTTAGGTCGACCGCCCAGCGCAGTGCTTCGGTGGCCGAGGGGCGCGGGCCATGGGTAATCGCGTTTTCATCCTGGGTGAGCGTGCCGAGGTAGCCCTGTGCACCGCCGCGCTCGCTCCAGTAGCGGGTGTGGCTGAGCCAGGAGCGGGCGAGCCAGCCTTTCCAGGTGCCCACGGTGACGGGTAAATCCAGCACGCCTGCACCCATCACCGGCTTGACCGGGCCGCCGACGATATCGCCAAACAAGCCGTAGGGCGCCGGGAAGTACAGGTTGGTCCAGCGCGTTACGGCAAACGCCGCGGCGTGATGCAGGTACTGCGGGGTGAACGGTTTTTGCCCGAGCATCACCGGCTGGCGGGCGTTGTAGCCGTAGCCCTTGGTGTCTTCGGTAGGCGGGCAGGCCGGCGCTTCGCGGCGCTCGATGCGTTTTTTAAAGTCACTTACGCTGCGGCCCAGCAACAGGCTGGCGTGGGCCATGGGGCTACCCACCGTGACCAAATCCGTGATGCGCCAGGGGTTGCCCAGGCCGCGTTGTTCGATAAACGCTTGGGCCTGTTGTTCACGAAATCTCAGGACACTGCCCAGGCTACCGTCGAGGGCGGCGCCGGCGTTGGGCAGCGTTTCGTTGATCACCGGTTGCAGCGGTTGGTGCTCGGCATAACGGTCGGCCAGCTCGCGGTTGCTGGGGATCACCTTGGTCAGTTGATCGTGATGTTCATGCCACAGGTAGCCGACGATGTCGTAGGCAATCACACTGCCCAAACTGTGGCCGACGACGATGATGCGGTCGTAGTCGCCCTTGTTGTGCAGGGCGCGCAGCAACGCGACGCCATCGGCGCGGATCTGTTCGCGCACCACCACGTTCTGTGGGTTGGGGCTCAGGTAGCGTGCCGCATCGCCCAGGTAGGACAGCGCGGAATAACGCAGCCCCAGGCCGATGGCTCCAAGCAGCAGCGGCACCAGCGCGAAGGGGTTGTTGTTGTGGTCGAACCGGCCCCAGGCCGTGGCGAGGGTGCCGCTGGCAATCAGCAGCAGGAGCACCAGCACCGTCCAGCGCGTGGTTCGCCAGATCGGCACGATGGCCTCGGGAATGTCACGGCGCGGGCGCTTGAAAATATCCCACAACCAGCCCAGCAGGTGGCCAACCTTGGTGCCCTGCATCTTGTGGGCCCAGTAATACTCGTAGAAATCCGTGCTGGTGCGACCCGACGACTTCAATACACGCAGGTCAAAGTTGCGCGAAAGCCGGTCCGGCTTGCTCCAGTAAAACGGCGTGCCATCGGGCGTGTCCGCCGGGATCATCGCTTCGACGAAGCCGCGCAAAGTGTCCATCGGGCGCTGTTCGCCGATGCCATGGATAACCACAACTGCTTGTTTCATAAGCTTATCTTCCTTGAAAGCTATGGGTGAGTGGTGCGAAGGCCGGAAAGGCATCGCGGGGTGGCAAAGAGCTATGATCTTGCCATTAATGCTGCTATTCCCGCCAGGAATGCCTCCATAAAAACTGCGCATTGTCTTTCTGGGCGCCGATCTCGTAGCGTGGGCCTTCATCCAAGGAGAACCTCTATGCCAGCACCGTCGTTGCGCCTTTATGTCGATGCTCAATTCACCAGCCCCTACGCCCTGTCGGTGTTCGTCACCCTGTTGGAAAAGGGCCTGGCCTTCGAAACCGTCACCCTTGACCTGGACACGGCGCAAAACCGCACGGCGGAATTTGCCCAACTGTCGCTGACCCAGCGCGTGCCCACGTTGGTGCAAGGCGACTTTGCATTGTCGGAATCCTCGGCGATCAGCGAATACCTGGATGAGGCCTACCCCGAGACCACGGTTTACCCGACGGACGCAAAACAGCGGGCGAGGGCGCGTCAGGTCCAGGCGTGGCTGCGCAGCGACTTGCAGGCGATTCGTCAGGAACGCTCGACGCTGGTGGTGTTTTACGGGCAGAAGAGGCCGCCGCTGTCGCCTGCAGGTGAGGCGGCCGCGCGCAAGTTGATCAGCGCGGCGCAGGCGTTATTGGCAGGCCACTCGGAATACCTGTTCGGCGCGTGGTCGATTGCCGATGTTGACCTGGCCGTGATGCTCAACCGTCTGATCCTCAACGGTGACAACGTGCCGTCCGAGCTGGTGGCCTATGCACAACGCCAATGGCAGCGGCCCTCGGTGCAGGCCTGGGTCAACCTGCAACGCCCGGCGCTCTAGGGGTTACAGCCATTCCTGGGCCACACGCCGGTCCAGGTCTTCCCAATCGGCCATGCCCAGCACCCGTGTGGTGTTCAAACCGCGCAGGTAGCCGCGCAGTTGCTGGACAGTGGCGTAACGCAGGTCGGCTTCTGCGGTTTCGTCCTGCAGCACGTTTTCATAATCGACCAGGTAATCGGCGACCCGCTCGCGAAACTCCGGCAATACGGCTTCGCGGATGCGGTCGAAGGTTTTCTGGTGGGGCTTCATGGCGTGGTCCTTATAGGTTTTATGAGAAGAGGCTGCCTGACACTATCGGTTCAAATGATAGTCACCATCAAGGATCACACGTTCTGTTTTTGCGCCAAAAGCGGACAATCGCCCCATCGACACGCAGCTCAAGGAAATGCGCGATGAGGACGATAATTCAGCTGGGCCTGATGATACTGATGCTTGGCACCACGGTGCTGGCCAACCCGGCGATTGCCGATGATCTGCGTACCGGCCATTTGCTGCCCCTCGTCGGTAGCGTAGACTCCCTGCGGCACGCGCAATCGGTGGGGGTGCTGTACAGCGAAAACACCCGCGACAACCTCAGCTACCTTGAACGCTACCACGCCATGGCCATGAACGGCGCCAAGGATGCCCTCGACGGGCGCATCCGTGAGGCATTCGTCAACAGCTCCGACCCGGAACTGGCGATCGATTGGTTAATGAGTTCGTTGCAGGGCACTTTTCTTGCCGTAACGGTCTATAGCAGCCTGGATGAACTGGTGCAGGCGCACCCGGATGTGGTGGTGGTGCTCGATACCCACAACCAACTGTTGACCCAGCGTAACGATCAGGTTGAGGCGCGCTTTGTTGCACGCTTCTATGACGCAAACCTGCAATACATCGCCAAGGCCGAAGGCTCGGTGCACAAGCAAGTGCCGTCGGTGTGGGTGCATGACAAGGCGGCGCCGGAAATTGCCGCACAGATTGAACAGCAGCGTGATGTACAGCTTGATGCGTTGAAGCAGTTCGATGTGTCGCTCAAGGCGTTGGTACGCGCCAGTTGATATGAACTTTTCTTTTTATACTCAGGATTTTATATGCGCGCTTTTTTCATTCCGGCCCTGGCCGCGGCACCTTTGTTGCTGACCGGTTGTATCACCGCTCCCAATGCTCCGAGCTTGACCCTGCAAACCGACAAGACGCCTGAGGGCTATGTGCAGTGCGTATTGCCCAAGCTTGAAAAGCACGGCATCACCTCGACCGTGACCCAGAACTCGCGTCACGCCAAAGTGGTGTTGACCAGCAAGATTGCTGCCGATGATGTGCTGGAAGCCTACAAGTCCCAGGACGGCACCAAGGTGTTCCTGTATGAGCGCAAGCCACTGGCGTCGGCGATCAAGCCTTCGCGGCTGGAGTTGGCGGCGCAGGATTGCAAATAATCCTAGTAGGCGTGCAGATTTAAATGTGGGAGCGGGCTTGCTCGCGAAAGCGGTAGATCAGTCAGTAAAGATGTCGACTGATACTCCGCTTTCGCGAGCAAGCCCGCTCCCACATTGTGCTGTGTGTTCGGCTAAGGTTTGGCTTCGTTGCTGAAGGCGTTCACGGTGTTGACCAACCCCTTGGCCGCCAACGCTACCAATTCACCGCCTTTTTCCACCGTCGCCAACGCCGGGTCCGAACCCATGCGCCCATCCGGGAAACGCGCGCGAAAATCCAGCGCTTCGCGGATCGGCCCGGTGTTGGCGATTTGCGGCGAATACTCGGCCGACTTGATCGATTCCGGGTACGCCCACTGCGTCACCGCAATCTCCGACGGCGTGGCATGGCTGCCGTGGCCCACCGGGAATTGGCGGTGAGCCAACTCATTGACGCCTTCCAGGTCCCACCAGTTCACCAGCTTGAGCGCAAACCCGGCGGGGCGGCGAGCGTAGCTGGCTTCGGCGTACAGCTCGGAAAAAGCCGCTTCGATAGTGGCGATATTGCCGCCGTGACCATTCAAGAACAGGATTTTGTCGAAACCATGCCCGGCCAATGAACGCACCCAGTCGCCAATTGCAGCGATAAAGGTGGAAGGGCGCAACGAAATGGTGCCGGGAAAGCCCAGGTGGTGCTGGGCCATGCCGATATTGAAGGTCGGGCCGATCAGAATGTCGGCGTTCTTCTGCGCCTCATGGGCGATGATTTCCGGGCACATCCAGTCAGTGCCCAGCAGGCCGGTGGGGCCGTGTTGTTCGTTGGAGCCGATGGGGATCACCACCGTGCGGCTGCGCTCCAGAAACTGCCCGATCTCGATCCAGGTGGATGTGTGTAGAAGCATGCGACGCTCTCTTTTATCTGTGGGGACAGGCTAACCACCACGGATTGTACGACTACTCGCCACTTGTTGGGGCTTGCAGTTCAAGTACGTCGAAGACTTCAGCCAGCGCTGGTCCGGGTACCAGGAGAACATGAACTGCCCATCCTTGAGTTTGTCTACCACTTGGCGCGCCACTTGCGGGCGCACGGCCGGGCAGCCCTGGCTGCGGCCGATACGGCCTTCGCGCCTGCTCCAGGCCGGGTTGACGTAGTCGGCCGCATGGATCACCAGCGCGCGGTCGCGGGCCTGGTCATTGAAGCCCGGCTCCAGGCCGTCCATGCGCAACGAGTAGCCGTGGGTGCCCAGGTAACTTTCCTGGGTGCGGAACAAACCCAGGCTGGATTGGTGGCTGCCTTCTCGATTGGAAAATTGCGTGGCAAAGTTTTCCCCGGATTTGGCACCATGGGCCACCAGGTCGCGCAGTACCAGGGTCTTCTTGCGCAGGTCGAAGATCCACAGCCGACGGGCGGTCGAGGGCTGGGAGTAGTCAATGACGGCCAGGCGATCCGAACGCTCTTCGCCGTTATTGACCGCGCATTGCACCGCGCTCAGGGCGCTTTTCAGTACCGTGGGATTGAGTTCTGGAGCCGAGCGCGCCAGGCTGCTATACAAAGTAGGAGGGTTGGCAGTGGCGGCGAGCGTAACATTGCTCAGCGAAGCCAGGGCCACGGCGATCAAGCCGGCGCGGCAAATTAAAGTCAGCATGTACAGTACATCCCCCCCGCTGTGGATTGGAGTTGAGTCAATTGTTCAAAAAACACGCATGTTACTTGAGCATTTGCCTGCTCGTTGCACCACTGGTCGCGACAGCTGATGAGCTGCCGGTGGATGCCGTACCGGTGGTTTCGACCAGCCCGGTGCAGTTGGCCCTTTCTCAACTGCCCAGCGTTTGCCCCGACCTTGCCGCGCAGATAGACGCCACGGCCCAAGCGCGCTTGCAGGCGCTCTACCAGCAACAGGGCAATGTGACGCTGTGGTCCGATGAGCGCCGCCACGCACTGCAATCTCAGTTGTTGATGCTGGCCGACGATGGCCTGGAGCCCTCCCACTATAGCCTGCCTATCGTGGAGGCCACGGGTAACATGCTGTGCAGCGATATCGGCAGCAGCCGGCAATACCTGCAAGCCCTGCAGGATTTACATTACGGGCGCCTGCAACAATCGCGTTTCGAGCCGCTGTGGCATTCCCAGCCACCCACCCTCGACCCCAATATTCAAGTGCTGGCCTTCGCCGCCACCGGCCTGCAAGACATGGCCCAAGCCTTTGACCAGGCGCGCCCCAGCGCTGATCTGTACCGCAGTTTGCGCAATACCTATGCCACTGTGCGCCTGCAGCCGTTGCCCCATTGGGACCCGGTCGCCACCGGGCCGCTGCTCAAGCCAGGCATGGACGACCCGCGCGTGCCCGAACTGGCGCGGCGCTTGTACAGCGGTGGCTACCTGGCCCAGGCGCCGACGGGCAACAGCCGGCAGTACCGCGATGAGTTGGTCAAGGCGGTCAAGGCCTTCCAGCTCAGCCACTCGCTGCAGGCCGACGGTGTAATAGGCACAGGCACCGTGGCCGAACTCAATATCAGCCCGGCGATGCGCCGCGACCAGCTGCGCATCAACCTCGAACGCTTCCGCTGGCTGGCCCAGGACCTGGAGCCCGAAGGCGTGGTGGTCAATGTCGCGGGCGCGCAACTGAGCGTCTACCAGAGCGGCATCCCGGTGTGGCAAACCCGCCTGCAAGTCGGGCGTGCCGAGCGCCAGACGCCACTGCTCAAGTCGCGCATTACCCGGCTGACCCTCAACCCCACGTGGACCATTCCGCCGACCATCATGCGTGAGGACAAACTCCCGGCCATCCGCCTCAACCCCGAATACCTGCGCCAGCAAAACCTGCAAGTGCTCGACGCCCAGGGCCGCCCATTGACGGCCGACCAGGTGGATTGGTCGCACCCCGGCAACATTCTGCTGCGCCAGGAAGCCGGCCCGCGCAACCCCCTGGGCCGCATCGTGATGCGCTTTCCCAACCCCTATTCCGTTTACCTGCACGACACGCCGAGCCAGCCGCTGTTTACCAAAGGCCCACGGGCCTTCAGTTCGGGCTGTGTGCGGGTTGAGCAACCGATGATGCTGCGCGACCTGCTGGTAACCCCGGCCGAACGCACACGCACCGAAGAATTGCTCGCCACCGGCACAACCCATGAATTCAGGCTGGCCACGCCGGTGCCGGTGCTGTTGGGCTACTGGACAGTGGAAGTCGATCGCCAAGGCGGGTTGGTGTACTCGCCGGATATTTATGGGCGTGACCCGGTGTTGGTGAAGGCGATGGGGGCGGTGCTGTGATAGAGGCAGGTATCTTCAATCTTATAAGTTTATTTTAGCTTGTGAGCTATAACTAAAAGGTCTTTAGAACTGTCAGATTTGACAGTGGAGTTTGGAATCGATCTAAAGGATTGTTGAGGTTCCATCAAAACTATAAAGGCCAAATCTGATGAATTTTCTTGCTCGTTTATACGTTAAAGTCATCGCATTGGCATTGTTGTCGTGCGTGGCTGTTATCGCACAAGCTCAGAGCTGTACCGATGTATGGAAAACGACCTCTGCGGCAGCAACGTGCATACTTACAGTAAATCCCATTCCTGAGTCCGTGCCGTCACGGACAGCAGATAAGCAAGGTTTGCCCTTCCAAAATTGTGAAATACACGCTTCGTGTTTAACTGGGAAAAGCATTCCTATTGATCCAACTAATATGAAGTCAGTAATGAACGCTGAATACAAGCAAAATGACATCACGGTTTACATTGACTATCTAAGTGGTCTCAAAAACTGTAGTGGGAGATTGCAACAGATGTGTCAGTAAGTTTAGCTCCGACAACTCAAACCTGATTGCCACTTCCTCCATGAATGTATTCCAAGGTGGTGGCAACCGCTTGAGCTGTACTGACGAATGCGGTGTCGATAGTGAACACATTTTCACTCCTGGTTTCATAGTGACGTTCCCATATCGACTGCCATGTGGGCGGTACCAACCCGCTAATATCGCCTGTGCGGCTTTCCACACGGCGCCGATGTTCCCGCAGGTCAGAGCAAACCACTTCAATATCAAGCAGCTCGGCACCCGCTGTCGCCGCCACGGCGTGCCATGCCTCCCGGCTCTCCCTCACCGGGTTCACACAGTCGGCAATCACCGTCTGCCCCAGTCGCAGGTTACTCAAGGCCAGCGCATTCGCCACGCCATAACCGCTGGCACCCACATCGCTGGTCAGTACGTTTGCATCCCGAAGCGCCTGCTCAATCACATCAATACGCAGGTAAACCGCGTTTATTCGACGTGCCAGCTCGCTGGCAATGGTGGTCTTGCCGGTGCCGGGCAGGCCGCTGAATACAATAAGCATGGTCAATCCTTCGAGTAGGGCGCCTGGCCAGTCTAGCGTTGCTTATTTCAAATAGCAGGCGCTGATCCAGTCGGCGGGGCGGGCGGCCAATTGCGCGGCCACGGGTAGGTAGCGCTGATCCAGTTGCGCCGCCAGCCAGAACAACGTGGCGCTGCTTTTGGCATCCCAGGTGCCGCTGTAGCCGGCTTCGCCCACCTTGGCGCGGTCTTTGTCGAACTGTACGTGGGTATGCAGGAATTCCTGGTGGCTGCGTTGCCCGGTGGCGTAAGGCACCAGCCAATCCAGGGCGGCGCGCAGCGACGCGCCATTGGTCTTGAGGTTGAGCCAGTCGCCGCCGTAGGGCTTGGCCGCCAGTGCGGCCTGCACCAGCGGTTCAAGGTCGTAGACCACGTAATGCAGGGCGTCACGGTCCTGGAAGTCGGTGACCGAGCCGTCAGGCAGGATATTGTCGGCCACTTGCTGTTTAAACAGCTGATGGGCCTGCTCAAGCATGGCTCGGTCGTCGAGTGCGGCGGCGGCCAGGGTCACCAACTTGACGCGGTGGCTTTGCCAGTTATTGGTCTGGGTGCCTTTTTTCTGCCCGTGGAATTGCTCGATATGCGCGATGTAGCCATTGCCCAGGCTGCTGATCAAGCGGCGGCTGGCGGCGCGGGTTTCCAGGCGCAAATGGTCGGCGGTCAGCGCATAGGCCGTGATCAGCATATCGAGGTTGGTTTCGTCGATGGGGTTGAAGTCCGGCTGGTAGACATCGGCCCAGGCGGCAAGGTACTCGTCGACTTGCTTGAGGTAACGCGGGTCACCGCTGATGCGCCAGGCCAGCGCCGCCTGGCGCATCAGCGGCCAGTCCTTTTCGGCAACCATGCTTTGCTCGCGAATGCCATGGTTTGGCAGGGTGCCTTCGGTGTGCACATGCGGCAACGGCGCTGGCAGGTCGACCCAATGCCGTTGGGCGGCGGCCAACAGGGCTTTGGTGGCAGGGTTTGCAGCCGCAGGCTGGCAGAGGCTTGCAGCCGTCGTCATCGCGGGCAACGCGGCCAGCAGTAAGGTGAAGGCAAAAGTCGTTTTGTTCATGAGCGGTTCTGTTGGGCAGGGATGCGCCAACGCTAGCACGCGGCTGAAACAGCCTGGATGAAACTCCCGTATGCTTGCAGGCTGATCTCGACCGAGGACCGTCCATGACCTTGCCCTTTGTGAAGATGCATGCCCATGGCGACGATTTCATCATCATCGACCGCCGTGGCCAGGATGACCCGATCACTGCGCAGGTCGCCCGGCGCCTGGGCAACCGCCACACCGGTATCGGCTTCAACCAACTGGCCGTGGTGCTCGACTGCGAAGATGCCCTGGCCCGCATCAAGTTCTGGAACCCCAACGGTACACCGCTGCAAACCTGCGGCAGCGCCACCCGCGGCGTGGCCGACCGCTTGATGCATGAAACCGGCCGCGACACTGTCGTACTGCGCACCGATCGAGGCTTGCTGACCTGTGTGCGGGCCGCCGGGCAGCAAGTGTCGGTGGACATGGGCGCGCCCTCGTTGGACTGGTCTGCCGTGCCGCTGGCCGAAGCGCTGGACACCCGCACCTTGCCCATCGATGGCGCGCCTGCCGCCTGCAGCATGGGCAACCCGCATTGCACCTATTTTGTCGACGACATCAGCGGCATCGACCTGGAAGCCGTGGGCCCGGCGCTGGAAACCCATCCGCTGTTCCCGGCCAACACCAATGTGCATTTTGTGCAGGTGCTGGACCGCTCTCACATCCGCCTGCGGATCTGGGAGCGCGGCGGGGGCGTGCCGCTGGGTTCCGGCTCCTGCTGCTGCGGCGCGGTGGTCAATGGGATTCGGCGCGGGTTGCTGGACGCTACGGTTGAGGTGCAGTGCGACGGTGGCACGGTCACTGTGCAGTGGGATGGGCAGGGCGGTGTGGTGTTGACCGGCCGTGTCGAGCCGGTCATGCAGGGCACGGCGTACCGGGTCTAAAGCGTCACGGTAAAGGTCGTGCCCTTGGTGGCGCAGGAACTCACCACCACGTCGCCACCGTGGGCCTTGGCCAGTTCACGCACGATATACAGGCCCAGCCCCACACTGCGCACCTCGCTGCCTTGGTCGGTGCCACGGGTCATGGGCTCGAACAGCCCGGCCAGCAATGTTTGCGGGATCGCGGCGCCGTGGTTATGCACGGCCACCTGGCAGCCGCTCTCGCCCAGGCGTGAAGTGATGGTGATGGGCATCAACAAGTCGCCGTAGGCCACGCTGTTGGCCACCAGGTTACCAATGATCTGCTGCACCCGGTCGGCATCCAGGCACGCTTGGCCCATACCTTCGGCCTGGTGCTTTAACGTGGCCTTGGGGAAGGCCACGCGCAGTTCATCCACGGCGTGCAGGATCACGCTGTGCAAGTCCAAGGGCTTGGTTTTGATGCTGATCCCGTGGCCGACCCGGGCCTGGGTGAAATCCAGCAGGTCGGCAATCATTCGCTGGGCGCGCTCCGAGGACTGGCCGATATGGCCCAGCAACTGGCGCTCCTTGGGCGTGCGCTCGCTGCGCGCGAGCATGTCCGTGGCCATGCGGATGGCGGTCAGTGGGTTTTTCAAGTCATGGCTGACGATCGCCACCATCTGCTCGGCAAACAACGCGCGGCGCTGGGCGATGGCGTAGGCTTCGCTTAGCTCGGCCTGGGCCTGTTGCAGCGCCAATTCGGTGCTGGTGCGTTCCTGCAACAGGGCTTCGGCAAGCTTGCGCGCATTGAGTAGCTCGCGCTCGTACTTGTCACGGTCGGTGGTGCCGAACAGCGCGATCTCGTGTACCAACGCGCCGGCCTGTTCGCGGGCGCTGGCGTTAAGCAATACGGTCACTTTGTGCCCGTCGTGGTGCACCAGGTCGAGTTTGACTTCGCTCACGCTGCCGCGCATGCGCAGCATGGGTGCCAGGTGAGTCTGGTGGAATATTCGCCCGCCCATGGTCAGCAAGTCCTGGAAGCGCCGCCCGCACAGCTCGGCACTGCGCAGCCCCAGCCATCCGCCGAACAGCGTGTTGGCGCGCAGGATCGTGCCCTCCTCAGTGGTGACGGCCAGCGCACAGGCGGCGCTGTCGAACAGGTCAGCCGACATGGGCCACGGCCCACGGCGCCAGGAAGTCGTCCATCGCCGCCGTGCAGGCCAGGGGCGCGCTCATATGCGGGCAATGGCCGATGTTATCGACCAGGCAATAGGTGCTGTTGGGCAGTACGCTGTGCAGGTATTCGCCCACCGCCACTGGCGCAATCAGGTCGTCACGGGATTGCAGGATCAGCACGGGCGTGGTCAGGCCGATCACGTCCTTACGGTTGTCCGACATAAAAGTCACCCGCGCAAATTGCTTGGCGATGTCCGGTTCGGTGCGGCAGAAGCTGTCGCTCAGCTCGGCACTCAACGCCGTTGGCTCGGGGGAGGCGCCCATGATCACCGGGGCCATGGTGCTGGACCAGCCCAGGTAGTTGCTGTCGAGGGTGTCGAGCAGGTCATCGATATCGCTTTGCTTGAAACCGCCGACGTAACCCACGTCGTCGATATAACGCGGGGAAGGGCCGATCATTACATGGGCGGCGATACGGCCTGGTGCCAGGCGGTCAGCAAGGGTGGCGATCATCGCGCTGACCGAATGGCTGACCAGGATCACCGGGCCGCTGGCGAACGCGTCGATAATCTCGTTCAAATCGCGGGCGTAGCCCTCCAGCGCAGCATATTTGGTCTTGTCGAATGCGCTGAGGTCCGACAGGCCGGCGCCCACCAGGTCATACATCACGACGCGAAAACGCTCGGTAAAGTGCGGCGCCAGATAATTCCACATGGCCTGGTTGCAGCCGAAACCGTGGGAGAACACCAAGGTCGTCGTGCCGTTGCCCATCACACTGACGTTGTTGCGGTGCTTTAGGTTCATGGCGTTCTCTGCTATGGCGCATTGCTATATGTGTGGGCAGTTTAGATAGTCGCGGGCGTGGGGTCACGCGTTATACGTCTATAAGGTAAAGTCGACGCCTCTTCGAAGAAACTTCAGGTAACAAAGCATGCGGCTGTATGTGCGCCAATCCGTCTTGAGCCTGCTGTCCCTGCTGCTGATGGGGCTGTTGAGCATGGCCCAGGCGGACACTTCGCCGATCAAGGTCGCCCTCAACCAGCGGGTGATCGACCTCACCAACTCGCTGGATAACGGCACAACCGAGCGCTTGAAGGCTCAACTCGCCGCCCTCGAACAACGCAAGGGCGCCCAGGTTGCCGTGCTGCTGGTGCCCACTACCGGCGGCGCAACCATCGAGGACTTTGCCAACCAGCTGTTCCGTGCCTGGAAACTGGGGCGCAAGGACGTCAATGACGGCATCCTGCTGGTGGTGGCCAAGAACGACCACACAGTGCGTATCGAGGTGGGTTACGGCCTCGAAGCCACGGTTACCGACCTGCTGGCCCATCGCATCATCGAAGAACACATCACCCCGGCGTTTCGCCAGGGCGACTATGCGGGAGGGATTCAACAGGCCGTCGATGACCTGGGCGTGCTGGTAGACGGCGGCGACCTGCCAAAACCAGTGGGGCCTGAGGTCAACCCGCAGGCTATTGCAGTGTTGTTGGCGTTTATCTTGGGGGGCGTCGGCGGTGTGCTGATCGCCGCCGGCAAGCTGCCTTGGCGCCGGGCGTTAATCGCCACCGTGGCAGTTACGGTGCTGTTGACGCTGTATGGGGGCGGCCGCGACTGGCCGATGTACCTGCTGGTATTGCCGCTGACCCTGCTGATTGGCGGCGCGACTTTCGGCGCGTTGTGGCTGGCGCGCACCGTATTTTATTGCGTGATTGGCGTGTTGGCCTACGTTGCCGGACTGCTGGTGGTGGACCACTTCGTGGCCGTCAACTTCGTCCATTGGCTGGTGTGGCCGTTTGGCAGTGCGTTGGTGCTGGGGTTGTACGTGGGGCTGTTTTTCGTTATCCACCAATCCTGGAAGAATAGCCCGCGCTTCTTCCTGCTGCGGGTGCTGGCGGTGGCAGCGGTGTATGTGGCCGTCGGGTTGCTGCTGGGGCATGGTTACCAAGGCTGGATCATCGCCATACCCGCCGCTTCGGTAGTGGCGTTTATTGTATTTTTGCAGAGCATTTCCGATGGCGGCTCGGGTTCGGGGGGCGGCTCTGGCTCAAGCTCCGGCAGCTCGGGTTCAAGCTCCAGTTCAAGCAGCAGCTCGTCCGGGGGTGGGGGTTCCAGCGGTGGCGGTGGGGCATCCGGTAGTTGGTAAGCGCTAGCGCGGTATGTAGCCTACCCATCCTTTGAAACTGAAGCCGGCGTAGAACAGCTCCACGCCTTCGAATCCGGCTTTAACCATCACCCCTTGAGTACGGAGACTCAATGCCTGTTATCAAGCCGCCGCCCATGATTGTTCGGGATGCCATTGCCGAGGACGCCTTATGCATTGGCGTGCTCGGTATGCAGGTGTTTCTCGATACGTATGCCACCCAAGGCATCCGCGCCTCGATTGCCAATGAGGCGTTGCAAGCCTTTGCGCCGCAGACCATCGCCCAGCTGCTGGCACAGCCCGGTCTCTCGCTGGTGGTGGCTGAGTCGCACGGCCACCTTGTTGGCTTCGCCCAGGTCAAACTGCATGCCACTCATTCGATGATCACAGCACCGGATGCCGCCGAGTTGCAGCGCCTCTACATCCAGGAGCGATTTACCGGGCAGGGCATTGGCTATCGGTTGCTGCAGGCGGCGGAACAGCGCGCGGCCCTGGGCGCCGCGTCTTTATTGTGGGCGACCGTGTGGGAAGGCAATGAACGCGCGTTGGGTTTTTACCCTCGACGTGGTTACGAGGTGCTGGGCTCGCCGACCTATACCTTCCAGGGAGAAACCCACGGCAATCGTTTATTTGGCAAAACCTTGGAGCCCTGCACCTAAGGGCTCAGGGCAGGGGGATGTAGTCGTTCTGCTGGATGATCGGCCGGTGTGCGCCTTGCACCAGGTGAACATAGCGCCCGTCCACCAGATCGATAGGCAGGTAGTCGTCAATGTCCATCACGCCATCGGTATGGGCCTGCGACCAGTGCTGCAATAGCTGCTGCTGGCCCTTGCGCTTGGCTTCCTGTTTGTCGCGGGCCACCACCAGTAAGTAATGGTGGGCCTCGCCGAACACCTTGGCTTCATAACCACCCAGGTTGATGAAGTACAGGTGATGGGCACCGGCAGGCGGCGCCATTTGGCTGAGTTCGACCTTCCAGCCGTCTACGCCATCGACCGCCATCCAGGCGTCGATGTGCATACCCTTGGGGCTGCCGAACCAGCCATCGCGCAATTGCGAGTAGGTGGCTTGCAGCGTGTCCGCCACTGCGAACACCACATCGTGAACTTCGATTTTTGCCCTTGGGTGCTTGCCCCCGAGCATGACCACAAACAGCATTACAGTTCCTGCCTGGTGATTGGGTAAAGGCTAACCATACTTCGATTGAACCCTTTTGTCCGGTCAGTGCCACACTGTTAATTCGCCAACTCATCAGGAGGTTGTTATGCGTACCATTGATCTGGCCGGTGTTCCCGTGCCTGTCATCGGCCAAGGCACCTGGCGCATGGGTGAAAACCCGGACCTGCGCAAAGCCGAAGTCACCGCGTTGCAATTGGGTATCGACGAAGGCATGAGCCTGATCGACACCGCTGAAATGTACGGCGAAGGCGGCGCCGAAGAGGTGGTGGGCGAGGCCATTCACGGCAAGCGCGAGCAGGTGTTCCTGGTGAGTAAAGTCTACCCTCACAATGCCAGCCACAAGGGCGTGCCGCGTGCCTGTGAAGCCAGCCTCAAACGGCTGGGCACCGACTATATCGACCTGTACCTGCTGCACTGGCGCGGCCAGTACCCGCTTGAAGAAACCGTCGAAGCGTTTGAACGTCTGCGCGAGGCAGGTAAGATCGGCCGCTGGGGTGTTTCCAACTTTGACGTCGCCGACCTGCAGGAACTTGCGTCCCCCAACTGTGCGACCAACCAGGTGCTCTACAACATCGAAGAGCGGGGTATCGAGTTCGACCTGTTGCCCTGGTGGCAACAGCACCATTTGCCACTGATGGCGTACTGCCCAATTGCCCAGGGCGGCGAACTGCTGTCCAGCCCGACGCTCAAGCAAATTGCCCAGCGACATGAGGCCACACCCGCACAGATCGCCCTGGCCTGGGTACTGCGCCAGGACGGTGTGATTGCCATCCCCAAGGCGGTGAGCCCCGAGCATGTGCGGCTTAACGCGAACGCCGCGAAACTGGTGCTCGACGAGCACGATCTGGATGCGATTGATCGCGTGTTCGGTGCACCCAAGCGCAAGCATCCACTGTCAATGGTCTAGCAGGCCCGCAGAAACGGTGCCGTCCATGGCTGCCGTTTCTGCGTCACCCAGGGCTAGCCGGCGACCGGGCTACGCCAGTCGTCCGAGCCGGAAGTACCCGCCACTTCGTGCGTCCAGATGATCTTGCGATAGGTGAAATGCACGTCTTCCAGATGCGTGAAGTGCGCGTTTTCCGGTGCCTGGCAGTTGGGCATGCGTGACTGGATGTCGACGATGGTCGCCCCCTCAAGCTCGATGGTGAAATAGTGCTCCTGGGTGCCGGCCGAGGAGGTACGGAACCATTGCAGTTGGCATTTGACTTCCTCGCCACTGGTCAGCGCGCTGAACAGCAGGGGCGATGATTTATCGAAGACCTTGCTGATCATCAGCGGTTTGTGAACGCGCTGGCCAGTTGGCTGACCGGATTGCGGGTCACGGGGAATGATCACCTGATGCGAAAAAGCCTGGACCAGGATCTGGTCTTCATGGCCCTCCTGGTAAATGTTGCCTACCGAGTCCTGGGTGAACGTGCCTGCCGTAATCAGTCCTTGTTTGACACCGGTGATCGAGAGGTATGCGGGTGTTGGCATGACGGGTTTCCTTGCCTGATGGTTGAAGTAGTGCCCAGTCGTAGTTGTGCCGGCTGGGCAAGTTCCTATAACAAGAAACGTGCCTGAAATTAACAAGCCCAGTAAAAGCAGGGGGTTTGCTGGTTATTGAACTTGATTTCATTAAGAAGGTGGTCTTTTAATCAGATTTAAATGAAATTGGTTGCGCAGAAGTGTGCATTAATTTGCTCGTCTAGTTTTTTCGTGTGCTTGTTGGAGGAGAGGGTTAATTGAGCATGGTGTGCTGGTTTTGCTGCGCAAAATGGTGCGCACGCCAATGATTTAAGGGGTTGTAGGAAAATCCTTAAGTGCCGATTTGACACTTGCCGGATGTTATTTGTCCGGCTAGTGTTTGCGAACTTCGTGGAGAGAATGGCGAGGTTTTTATAATCGTGTTTTTTTGCGCCTGAGTGTGCTTCAGGTGTGCAGAATTTAATTGTTTTAAATGGTGTGCGGCCCAAAATGGATTATTCAGGCGCTTTGTGTGGTTATTATATTGAACTTGCCTTAGTGCCCTGTTCGCCAGGTAACTTTGCAGGCGCAGACATGCGCTTTTCAAGTGAATATGAGGCTTTGGAGGCCGAGCTTGGCAAGCTGCAATCGATGCATGTCAGCACCCAGCCGGACTGGCAGGCGGTCATGCAGATCAGCGAAAGCCTGTTGCGTCAGCACACCAAGGATCTGCGGGTGGCGGCCTGGTTGACCTGGGCGTTGTACCAACGCGAATCTTTTCCAGGGCTGTTGGCGGGCCTGGGGTTGATGCGTCATTTGTGTGAGCACCATTGGGCGGTTGTCTATCCGCAAAAAATGCGCACCCGTGGCGCAGCACTGGGCTGGTTGGTGCCGCGCCTGGAGCAGGTGTTTGCACACAGCGTTTCGCTCAAGGATCAACAGCCACTATTTCGCTGCATGCTTGAGCACCTGGCGCACCTTGATCGGCTCTGGTCTGCGCACTTGAGTGATGAGGCGCCGCTGTTGTTGCCGCTGCGCAGGCAGTTGACGCAGCGGTTGGAGCAGGCCGCACAAGCAGAACTGCCAGAAGCCGTTTCGGCGGGTGTGATTGCTCAGGTCAAGCAGGCGGCGACGCGGTTGCTGAGCCCCGAGCCGGCAACAGGTCAGGAAAAAACAGGCAACCCTGCGATAGCCAGCGAAAAAGAGGCCCACAAGTCACTGCGCACATTGCAGGAGCATGGACGGCACTTATGCAACTGGTGGCTGCGCCAGGATGCGACCGACCTGCGCGCCTTGCGCCTTAACCGGGCACTCACCTGGCTGGCACTCAACAGCTACCCGGACGCTGACAGTGACCGCCTCACGGTGCTGCGTGGCCCGACGCCCGACAAGCTCAAGCGCTACCGGGAGCGTTTTGCCCAAGGGCATTACGGCGAACTGTTGCTTGAGCTTGAGGCCAGCCTGGCGGGTGCGTTGTTCTGGTTTGACGGCTTGCGCATGGTCTGGGAATGCCTTGAGGCCTTGCAGGCCGATCTGGCCATGACCGAACTGGAAGTCAGCTTCGCGCTGTTACTGCAACGGCTGCCGGACCTGCCCGAATTCAGGTTTCACGAGGGTGCGCCGTTTGCCGATGCCGCCACCCGGGACTGGATCACGCTTCAGGTCGCTCGGCACTTGCAGCCGCCTGCGCCGTCCGCCGTGGTGGTGGATGCCAACGCCGAACCCTGGGAGGCGGCGTTGCAAGAGGTCATGCCCAGGTTGCGCAAGGACGGGCTCAAGGAGGCAATACACGAACTCAAGCAGGGCATGCGCAGCGCACGCAGCGAGCGCGCGCGTTTTCATTGGCGGCTGGCACTGGCGCGATTGTGCCTATCGGCAGGCAAGCATGAGCTGGCGAAGGTGCAGCTGGAAGGCCTGGACCACGAGCTTCAGCGCGCCAGTCTGGATCGCTGGGAGCCGGAACTGGCACTGCAGGTTGCACAGCTTTTGTATCGCTGTTGCGAGCTTTTGCCGCAAAGCCAGGCCATACGCGAGCGCAAGGAAACTACCCACCGAAGGCTCTGCCACTTCGATGTTGAAGCGGTACTTGAATAGGCTTTTGAACCCCCTCGAAAAAAAGGAGATTTACCGTGGCCAAAGAAGGTTCGGTAGCACCCAAGGAACGTATCAATATCACCTTCAAGCCCGCCGTCGGGGGCGCCCAGGAAGAGGTCGAGCTACCGCTGAAGTTGCTGGTGCTGGGCGACTTCGCCCAGCGCGAAGACCCACGCAAGCTCGAAGACCGCAAGCCGATCGGTATCGACAAGAACACCTTTGATGACGTACTGGCCAAACAGGCACTGGCGTTGACCCTGAGCGTGCCTAATCGCCTGCAGGAACAGCCCGATATCGAAGCGCTGTCGATCCAGGTGCGGGTCAACTCGATGAAGGACTTCACCCCGGCGAACCTGGTCGAGCAGATCCCGGAGCTGCAAAAACTCATGGCGCTGCGTGAAGCGCTGATGGCCCTCAAAGGGCCGTTGGGCAACACGCCGAGCTTTCGCAAGGCGATCGAACAGGCGCTGGCGGATGACGACTCCCGCGCCCGGGTATTGGCCGAACTGGGGTTGAGTGACCCAGCAGCCTGACATTTTCAGTAAAGGACACTGATGCCATGACCATCCCACAGCATGCGCTACCCACCCGAATGGCTGACGAGCACAGCATTCTCGATACCATCATTGCCCAGACACTGCTGAGCGCGGATGACGAGGCCTACAGCATTGCCAAACGCGGTGTCTCGGCGTTTATCGAAGAGCTTGTCAAACCGCACAACAGCGGCGAGCCGGTCAAGAAGCGTCTGGTCGATCGAATGATCGCCGAGATCGACATGAAGCTCAGCGAGCAAATGGATGAAATTCTTCATCACCCGGATTTCCAGGCGCTGGAAGCTGCCTGGAGAGGGTTGCAACTGCTCGTCGATCGCACCAATTTTCGCGAAAACATCAAGATCGAACTGCTGAACGTCTCACGACAGGACCTGCTGGACGATTTCGAAGACTCCCCGGAAACCACTCAGTCCGGGCTCTACAAGCATATTTACAGTGCCGAGTATGGCCAGTTCGGCGGCCAGCCCGTGGGCGCCATCATTGCCAACTACTTCCTTGGGCCAAGCGCGCCGGATGTGAAGCTGATGCAATACGTTTCCAGTGTTGCCTGCATGGCCCATGCCCCGTTTATCGCCGCCGCAGGGCCGAGCTTTTTCGGTTTGGAAAGCTTTACCGGTTTGCCTGACATGAAGGACCTCAAGGATCATTTCGAGGGGCCTCAATTTGCCAAATGGCAAAGCTTTCGTCAGAGCGAAGACGCCCGTTACATTGGCCTGACCGTGCCGCGGTTCCTGTTGCGTACCCCTTACGATCCCCTTGAGTGCCCGGTCAAGACATTTGCCTACCAGGAAAACGTGGTCAACAGCCACGAACACTATTTGTGGGGCAATACCGCGTTTGCCTTTGCCACCCGGCTGACGGACAGTTTTGCCCGCTTTCGCTGGTGCCCGAACATTATCGGTCCGCAAAGCGGTGGCGCAGTGGAAGACCTGCCCCTGCATCACTTCCAGAGCATGGGAGAAATCGAAACCAAGATCCCGACCGAAGTGCTGGTCTCTGACCGTCGCGAGTACGAGCTTGCGCAGGAAGGCTTTATTGCCCTGACCATGCGCAAAGGCAGTGATAACGCGGCGTTCTTTTCCGCCAGTTCGGTACAAAAACCCAAGTATTTCGGTAACAGCGCCGAGGGCAAGGACGCTGAGTTGAACTACCGCCTGGGAACGCAACTGCCCTACATGATGGTGGTCAACCGGCTGGCGCATTATCTCAAGGTGTTGCAGCGCGAGCAGTTGGGTTCATGGAAGGAGCGTACCGACCTGGAACTGGAACTCAACAAATGGATCCGCCAATACGTTGCCGACCAGGAAAACCCCAGCGCCGAAGTGCGTGGGCGACGCCCATTGCGGGCTGCTCGCATCGTGGTCAGTGATGTCGAGGGCGAACCGGGTTGGTACCGCGTCAACCTCAGTGTACGGCCGCACTTCAAGTACATGGGCGCGGACTTCACCCTGTCCCTCGTCGGCAAACTCGACAAAGAATGAGAAAGGGGCAGGGGATACCCGAATATCGCAGCCTGTTTGAGCGTCTCGAAGGCCTGGCACCCGGCAGGGCCGGCAGCGTAGCGTCGATTGCCGCGCACTTGGAGAACATGCTCGGCACACGTGCAGGCAGTGTCTTGACGCTGCCAGACTACGGGCTGCCCGACCTCAATGACATGCGCTTGAGCCTGCATGAGTCATTGAGCCAGTCGCGGCTGTCGATTGAACGGTTCATCCAGGTATACGAACCACGTCTGTCGAATGTGCGTGTCAGGGGCTTGCCCGATACCGGCAACCCTTTGGTCCTGGCGTTTGTGATTGAGGCAACACTGCTCATCGACGGCGTTGTGCAACCGGTGGTTTTTAACGCGCAGTTGGCCGGTGGTGGTCAGGTTGAGGTACAGCCTGATGTCCTTTAACCACTTTTACCAAAGTGAACTCAGTGCCTTGCGCCAACTTGGGCGGCGTTTTGCTGAGCGTAATCCTGCCTTGGCACCCTTTCTCGCGGATTCAGGCCAGGATCCGGACGTAGAGCGTCTATTGGAAGGCTTTGCGTTCCTGACCGGGCGCTTGCGCCAGAAGCTTGCCGACGAGCTTCCAGAGCTGACTCATTCATTGATGCACCTGCTGTGGCCCAACTATATGCGGCCACTGCCGGCCTTCAGCATCCTGCAGTTTGACCCGTTGAAACATGCGTGCACCACGGTCAGCGTAGAACGGGACACGCCGGTTGAAAGCGTGCTGGTCAAGGGTGAGCGCTGCCGCTTTCGTACCTGCTACGCCACCCAGGTGCTGGCGTTGCAACTGAGCCGCCTGGAGTACGTGGCCCAGGGCGCACAAACGCTCCTCAACCTGCGCATGGAGATGAGCGTGGAGGGCAATTTGAGTCAGTTGGCATTCGATCAATTGCGCTTGCACCTTGCGGGTGATCGACAGGTGAGCCAAGGCTTGTATCTGAGCCTGCTGCGTCATCTGGAAGGCATCGAACTACGGCTCTTTGACCCTGAAGGGCTTGTGATCAGTGATCGCGAGGGCCAGCCGTTGTCGCTGCGGCTTGCTGCGAACCAGGTAAAACCGGTGGGGTTCGATGAGGAACATGCACTGATTCCCTATCCGGCGAACACTTTTTGCGGCTATCGCCACCTGCAGGAATATTTTGCATTTGCGGACAAGTATCTGTTTGTCGATGTACTGGGGCTGGATGCATTGCAGGCGCTGCCGCATGAACTGCTCAAGCGGGCCAGGTGTGTAGAGCTGCGTTTCAAGTTAAGCCACCACGCGCATGCGACGTACCGTCCCACTCTGGACAACGTAAAGCTGTATTGCACGCCCATTGCCAACTTGTTCAAACATGATGCAGTGCCCATTCGCCTGGATGGCAAGCAGGATGAATACCTGCTGCTGCCGGGTGGCATAGCGCGGGGCAATGCCGCAGTCTTTTCCGTGGACCAGGTGACCGGATGGCGCCCGGGTGGGCTGGGCTACCAGGCGTATGTGCCATTCGAATCCTTCGAGCATGGCAGTGGCAATGCCACTTCAACGCGCACGCCCAGCTACAGCATTCGTCAGCGCTCGTCGGTGCAAAGTGCCGAACTGGATACCTGGTTGAGTTTTGGCACTGGCCCAGGCCATGAGCAGGAAACCCTCTCGATTGAATTGACCTGCACCAACCACAACCTGCCACAGCTGCTGCAAGTGGGAGAGATCAACCAGCCTTGCGAACAAACACCGGAATTCCTGACGTTTCGCAATATCTGTGCGCCGACGGCGAGCTTTGCTCCGCCTCTGGACCAGGACTTCCTCTGGAAGTTGATCAGCAACATGTCGCTCAACTACCTCTCGTTGACCGATACCAGCGCCCTGAAAGTCATCCTCCAGACCTACGACTTGCCGCGCTACCACGATCGACAGGCACACAACGTCAGTCAGCGAAGACTGGATGCGTTGAAGGCCATCCGTCATCAAGCCGTCGACCGAATGCATCGAGGGCTGCCAATACGCGGCCTGCAGGTCGACCTGAATATTGACGCCAACGGCTTTGCCGGCCAGGGCGACCTGTTTGTCTTCGCCTCGGCACTCAATGAGTTTTTTGCCCTCTACGCCGGCCTCAATTCGTATCACGAACTGCGGGTCACCAGCACACAAGGAGACGTGTATCTATGGCCACCCCGGATGGGTCGGCAGGCCCTGCTTTGACCGCTCTAACACGCACCATTCGCGAGTATTCGTTGTTCCAGGCGGTGCTGCAGGTGATCGAACGCCTGCGCGACAGCCATCCATCGCTGGATGACGACGCGCTCTATGACCTGCTCGAGTTCCAGGCCAACCCAAGCTTGGGGTTCCCTGGGCACGACATTGACCGGGTGGCTTTTTTTGTCGAACACGGACAGTTACGCGCTCGCCTGCGGCTTAACGTGCTCGGCCTGTTTGGCGCCGGTTCGCCATTGCCCGGGTTTTATCAAGAGCAGGCGAGTGGCAGCGTGAGCCGTGGCTTTCTTGACGTATTTCACCATCGCCTGCAGAGGTTGATGCTGCCGATCTGGCGCAAATATCGCTATCGAGCGAGTTTTCGCACCGACGCCAGTGATGCTTTTTCCGCACAGATGTTCGCGCTGGTCGGGTTGGGCAGCCACCAAATTCGCGACGCGGCGCAATTGGACTGCAAGCGATTGTTGCCGTACCTGGGGCTGCTGAGCCTGCGAGTGCACTCGGCCACCTTGATCGAAACGGTGCTGCGTCATTACTTCAAGCACAGCCGTTTGTTCATAGAGCAATGGGTTGAACGCACGGTGGTTATCGCCCAACAGCAACGCAATCAACTCGGGGCGGCCAACAACGTGCTTGGCGAAGACCTGCAGCTTGGGCTCCAGGTTGCCGATCGCAGCGGCAAATTCAGGGTGCATGTCGAGGGCTTGAGCTGGCCACGCTTTCACGCGTTTCTACCCGCTGGCAACGCCTGCAAGCCGTTGTGCTCGCTGGTTCGCCTGATGCTGCGCACGCCACTGGAATATGACGTGCGCCTGGTACTGGCCGAAGGCGAAGTGCGGCCGCTGCATATTGGCGAGCGCAACGTGTGTCGTCTCGGTTGGACCAGTTGGTTGGGGTACGAGAGTGCCGACGGTGTGGTCACTCTGGCCAGCAACTCTGATTAGGGACTGATGATTATGATGAATGTAGACCTGCAACAACTGATCCGGACCTTGACGCCTCAGACGCGCCTTGACCTGGCGCGTTCCGCCGAGCGTTGTGTAACGCGTGGCGGCAAGGAAGTGTTGGTTGAGGACCTGCTGCTGACGCTGCTGGAACATGCCGAGGGGCTTTTGGTAAAGGCGCTGGCGGATGCCGAAATTGCGCCAGGTGAGCTTCAGGCCCTGTTACTGCTCAACGGCGAACAAAGTGCATCGCGCAGCCCGGTGTTTGCCCCGGCACTCGTGCAATGGTTGCAACAAGCGTTAATGGTTGCCCACCTGGAGTTGGGGCAGGTTGAGGTCGGCGCCGGTGCTTTATTGCTGGCACTTCTGCGTCATCCGCTGCAACACGCGGGCAGTGCTTATCAGCCGTTATTGAGCCGCTTGGACGCGCAACGCGTGCGTGATTTTTTGTTGAGCCGGGGCTGCGAAACCGCGCCGTTGCGACCAGGCGAGTCACTGTTGGAGCGCTTTACCCATGACCTGACGCATCAGGCTCGTGAAGGGCGGATCGACCCGGTCCTGTGTCGTGACGCGCAGATCCGTCAATTGATCGATATTCTTGTGCGTCGGCGCAAGAACAACCCGATTCTGGTGGGAGACGCGGGCGTGGGCAAGACCGCCATCGTCGAGGGGCTCGCATTGCGAGTGGTTGCCTCACAGGTGCCCGAGCCACTCAAAGGCGTACGCATACTGACCTTGGACATGGGTTTGTTGCAGGCCGGCGCCAGCATCAAGGGCGAGTTCGAACGGCGGCTCAAAGGTGTGATCGACGAGGTTAACGCCTCACCACAGGCCATAATCCTGTTTATTGACGAGGCACATACCCTGGTGGGTGCCGGCGGGCAGGTGGGTGGAGGCGATGCCGCCAATTTGCTCAAGCCCGCCCTGGCGCGTGGTCAATTGCGCACCATCGCCGCCACGACCTGGTCCGAGTACAAAAAATACATCGAAAAAGACCCGGCGTTGGCACGGCGCTTCCAGCCGGTAAAAGTCGGCGAGCCGAGTGTTGCGCAGGCAGTCTCCATTTTGCGCGGGTTGGTGCCGGTGTATGAAGCCAGCCACGGCGTCTATATACGTGACGATGCGGTGGTGGCAGCAGCACAACTGAGCGCTCGATACCTGGCAGGGCGACAGTTGCCGGACAAAGCCGTCGACGTACTGGATACCGCCTGTGCGCAAGTGCGTATACGCCTGACGACGGCGCCTGAGGCGTTGCAGCAGCTGTGCGCTGAATGGGCTGAGGGCACTCGCCAGCGTGTGGCGCTTGAGCGCGATGTTGAAGCCGGCTTGCCCGTTGACCAACCGGCGTTGCAAGCACTTGCCCAGCGGTTGGACGCTCTCGAGCTTGAGCGCCAGCAAATCGAGCAGCGCTGGATGCAGCGTGAACAGCAGCAAGCCAGCCATGAAGTATGCCCACGGGTAGTCGCCCAGGTCATCAGCGGCTGGACCGGCATCCCGGTTGAGCAGCTGGCCTTGGAGCACAGTGAGCGCGTCCTGGGTTTTGCCGACGCCCTGCGCGAGCGAATTATTGGGCAGGAACCGGCGGTGCAGGCGCTGGATCGTAACCTGCGAGCGGTGGCTGCGGGCCTCAATAATCCTGAGGCGCCGGTGGGCGTATTTTTGCTCGCCGGCCCAAGCGGGGTCGGCAAGACCCAGACGGCGCTGGCGCTGGCGGACTTGCTGTACGGCGGTGAGCGGTTTGTGATCACGCTGAATATGTCGGAGTACCAGGAGCAACACTCGCTGTCCCGATTGATCGGAGCGCCTCCCGGTTACATTGGTTACGGCGAGGGCGGGGTGCTGACGGAGGCCGTGCGCCAGCGACCTTATTCGGTGGTGTTGCTCGATGAAATCGAGAAGGCCGACCCAGAGGTGCTGAACCTGTTCTATCAGGTCTTTGACAAGGGCCTGGCCAATGACGGTGAAGGCCGCGAAATTGATTTTCGTAATACGCTGATCCTGATGACGTCCAACCTGGGCAGCGATTGCATCAGCGCACTGTGCGCCGATGGCCGGCGCCCTGAGGCAGCGGCCTTGGAGGAAGTGATTCGCCCGGTATTGCGCGCTCACTTCAAGCCGGCGCTGCTGGCCCGCATGCGTGTCGTGCCGTATTACCCGCTCGCGGGCGAACGCTTACAGGACGTGGCAAGGCTCAAGCTGGCGCGCCTTGGCCGAAGGTTGCGCGCGCGCGAACTGGTGTTCAGCTACAGCGCCGAACTAGTCACGCACATGGTCGAGCGCTGTATGCACCAGGACAGTGGGGCGCGTTATATCGACCAGTGGATCGAGTCCCACCTGCTGCCGCCGATCGTTGATCGTCTGCTCGGTGCGATGGCCGTTGGCGAAGCCCTCTCGGCCACCCACGCGACGCTGGATGGCAGCGGTGTGCCAGTGTGTGAGTTCAGCCTATGACGCACAGCCCATTCAAGCCGTTGCCTGATTCGCTGGCCTACGCCGACCAACTGCTGGGCTGGTTTACCCGCCTGGGCTTCGAGCGCGAGGAATCGAGGTTGGCGGACCTTTGCGTCACGGCCGCTGCGCAGTTGAGCCAGTGCGACCTGTGCCAACTGTATGCACGGGATGAAACCACGGGCCAGCCGGGGCTGATCGCTCAGTATTTTCCCGACGGGGAACCCGCAGGCCAGCGGGCCGCAAGCGTAGATGTTCAGCACCAGCAGTTATTGCACTACGTCCTTGATCATGGGCGGGAACTGACCATTGATGAACTGTGCAACAGCGCCTATGACAGCGGTTTTCTACCCTTGGCGGCGCTGCCTTGGCACTCGCTGACATGCCTGCCCTTGTTTAATCGGAGCAAGGCGGTGTGCGGCGTTCTGCTTTGCGCCAGCCTGCGCCCTGCGCAATTGCACGGCTACGCCGCTTCTTTGGGCCAATTGGGCAGCTTTGCCCTGGGCCAATCAACCCTGTTGCGGCTTGCCCAGCCCAGGCAAGTCATGCTTGTTCCCCCGTGCAATACACCCTTGACCGGCGCCTATGGCTTGATCGGCAACAGCACTGCGATGGAGGCCACTTGCCGCCTGATCGGCAAGGTTGTGCAGGCCCCGTTTACCGTGCTGTTGCACGGTGAAACAGGTACGGGCAAGGAGGTGGTGGCGCGTGCGATTCACGCCGCCGGCCCGCGCAGCACGCGAGCGTTTGTGGTGCAAAACTGCGCAGCCTTCCCTGAGGGCTTGCTGGAGAGTGAGCTGTTCGGCTACCGCAAAGGCGCGTTCACCGGTGCGGAGCGTAACTATGCCGGGCTGTTTGACGCAGCCGATGGCGGCACACTGCTGCTGGATGAGATTGGCGATATGCCGCTCTCCCTGCAGGCAAAACTGCTGAGGGTTCTACAAGAAGGTGAAGTGCGCCCGCTGGGCGCCAATACCGCTCACAAGGTCGACGTGCGAATTATCGCCGCCACCCATCGCGACCTGCTGGCAATGGTCAGCCAGGGGACTTTTCGCGAGGACCTCTATTACCGATTGGCACAGTTCCCTATCCAGTTACCGGCATTGCGTGAGCGCGACGGCGATGTGCTGCTGCTTGCCCGGCACTTTGCTGAAAAGGTCTGCGCGGCACTCGAAAAACCGCTGGTCAGCTGGTCCAGCGCAGCGCTTGATCAGCTCTCCGGCCACGCCTTCCCAGGCAATGTGCGTGAGCTCAAATGCCTGGTCGAACGGGCGGTGCTGCTGTGTGATGACGGGGTGATTTTACCTGCGCACCTGTCGCTGTCATCGGCGCCCGCAGGTGCAACCCTCGAGGCAACCCTGCGTCAGCGCATGGAGCGGGTGGAGCGGGTCTTTCTGATCGATTGCCTGCACAAGAACCGTGGCAATCGAACGCGCACTGCGCGTGAACTTGGGGTAGCGCGTCGCACGCTGCTGTACCGGCTTGCGCGGTTGAATATCCCCACTCGAGGGGAATGTTGAATGGCGTATTCACGCTGGCGTGCTCATGGGCTCTGCGCTTACCCGTTTGTCTTATCTACCTGGGAGAACCCCGATGCCTGATCGTCCATGGCGAGCCGTGGTGCTTGTGTTGTGTTTGCTGAGCGGCTGCAGCGCCAATTACGTGTTTGATGATGCTGACTATCGTCCTTTGGGTGACCCCCAAGCGACCCGTCGCGGCCAATGAAATGGAGCCTTTCATGCAATTAGTGCTTGAGGTGTGTGAGGGCGGGGGCGGTGAGCCGCCACCGCGCAAGGTGTTCGATGGAATGGGCGGCGTGGTGGGTCGTGGAGCCGGTTGCGACTGGATTATTCCTGACCCCAGTCGCTTGCTTTCCAGTCACCACGGGTTGATCGCTTACCGTGACGCGCGTTATTTCCTGACGGATATCAGCAGTAACGGTATCCGTGAGGTGGGCAGTGGCAAGTCGCTGCAAAAGGGGCAGGCGCGGCTGATCGTGGAGGGTGATGTTTTCCAGTTGGGGCCGTTTGCTGTCCGTGCGCGGTTGATTGAGCGCGTGACATCGCATCGCCAGCCATTATCCAGCGCGGGCGGGGTGATACCCGAGGACGCTTATCTGGGCCTGGACCCCGTTCATGAATGGGATCGCCAATCGATGCACGGGGCGCCGCCGTGCGAGCTGGACGCCTTGAACGACGTACAAGAGGCACCGAGTGCCTGGATGTCGGGTGACTGTGTTGAGCGCGATTACCTGGCCTTACCCGCACAGGCAGACGCTCCGGCAGACAGGGTCGAGTCTGTATTGCCTGACTCGCAGGCGCCCGCGGCCGACGAAGGGTTCTGGGCTCAGTTCGCCACGGCGTTGGGGGTCAGTGTGCAGGCGCTCGATTGCGCTGGCCGCGAGGCATTGGCGATTAAGGCTGCGCATTTACTCAGGCACGCAATTGATGGGTTGCAACAGAACCTGCGCACTCACGAGGAACTGCACAGCGAATTGAGCCTGGACGCGAGCACCTTGATCAAACGTCCGAACGCGTTGAAAGACAACCTGAGCATGGATGCTGTGTTGGCGGCGCTGCTGGGCATGGGGGAGTTGGCGCAACCCAGCGCCGAAGCGGCCATTACGCAGGTGTACCGGCAAATGCAAGTGCATCAGGTCGCGCTGCTCGTTGCGTGCCGCACGGCGCTGCGCACCTCGCTGGCGACGTTTGCCCCCGGCCATTTGCAGGCCGGTTTTGCGCGCGATGACAAGGTGCCAAGGTTCTTTACCGACAGGGCGCATTGGCGGTCCTACCAGCGCCATTATCAACGCTTGGTTGAAGCAGATGCATTGAACTCGGGCCCGTTGCGCGGCGATTTTGCCAAGGCCTATGAGGAGCAGGTACGCCTGGCCTCAGCCTTGTTTGCCACACCGCCAGGAGGATGCCCATGACCCGTGTCGCTCTACCTCTTTTGCTCGTATTGATGCTGCTGGGGGGGTGCAGCAGCCTGTCACCCTTTTCCACACTGACCAAGCTCGACCTGACGCTGGTCGCCAGTGACGAAGTGAACCCCGACCTGCATGGGCGCCCCTCTCCGGTGGTGGTGCAGCTGTTCGAACTCAAGCATCCAGTGGCATTTGAAAACGCGGATTTTTTCACGCTGTATGGGCATGCCGAGCAGGCACTGCCCAAGGACTGGGTGAGCAGCGAGGAACTCGAGTTGCGCCCCGGCGAGCAGGTGGCCCTCAAGCTCAGGAGCGAACCGCAAAGCCGTTACGTGGGCATCATCGCGGCGTATCGCGATTTGCCCCATGTGCAATGGCGTTGGGTGCTGCCGCTGGCGCCACAGCAAGTGACGCGAGCGCACCTGGTGCTTGACCAGGCGGGCATCCGTGCTGGCGACCCGCTCGTCAGCGCCTTGGAGAATTGAGATGCAGATTCATAAAGTCATCTGGCAGGAAGGGATGTTGCTGCGCCCCCAGCACTTGCAACACAACGACCGTTATTACCAGCAGCAGCTCAACCGAACCCGTTTGCTGAGCAGTGATGCCTGGGGTTTCATGAGCCTGGACATCGATCTGCAGTACCTGGGCCTGGGCAAGTTGGTGGTCAATCAAGCCAGTGGCGTGTTGCCGGACGGCAGTCTGTTCGAGTTGACCACCACCATGGCGCCACTGGTACTGGAGGTGCCGGCCAACGCGGGCAGGCAATCGGTGTACCTGGCGTTGCCGATGGCGACCGGCAACCAGGTTGAAACCCGCACGCAGGAGGCGCCGGATGTGCTGGCGCGCTACATCGCCTGTGACGTTGAAGTGGCGGACTCCAATGCGGGCCGGGACGCGCGTTGCCAGATCAGTTGCGCCCGCCCGGATTTGCGCCTGTTGCTGGGTGAGCAGCCGGGTGATGAGGTCTACGTCAAGCTGAAGATTGCCCAGGTGCTGGAATGCTCTGCGCAGGAGGGGCTGCGGATGGAGCCTGATTTTGCCCCGACGTTTATTTATGTGCAGGGCTCGGGGTTTGTTTCGTCCTGCCTCAAAGAAGTGATCAGCCTGCTGGCCAGCCGGGGAGATGCGATTGCTGAGCGGATTGGCGGCAATGGCGCCACGGCGGGCGCGCAGATTGCCGACTTTCTGATGCTGCAACTGATCAATCGGGCCGAGCCGGTGTTGCGTCATTACCTGACTCAGCCGCAAGTGCGTTCAGAGGCGTTGTTTCGCGAGATGCTGTCGATACTGGGTGAACTGGCGACGTTTGCCAGTGACAGCAAACGTGCCACCCAGCAGGTGCGCTACCTCCATGGCGACCAGGGCGCGAGTTTTCGTGGGTTGATGGCGGGGTTGCGCACGGTGCTGT
This sequence comes from Pseudomonas sp. W3I7, assembly GCF_030816095.1. Lineage (NCBI taxonomy): Bacteria > Pseudomonadati > Pseudomonadota > Gammaproteobacteria > Pseudomonadales > Pseudomonadaceae > Pseudomonas > Pseudomonas sp. W3I7. The sequence goes on along the minus strand of NZ_JAUSXP010000001.1, from coordinate 3,346,260 downwards.
CGATGGTCTTTGAGCAGCATGCCCTGGAGCTGGTACTGCAACAGCGCCAGTATGGGGTGATGGTCTGCCCGGTGGCCGATCTCAAGCTGTTGGGCAGCGCGACATTCATCCTGGCGGTCGCGGCTCAATGCGATTCGGAAGAACTGCGCCATCGTTTGCCGGCCCATCTCAAGGTCGGCCCCGTAGAGCGCATCCGTGAACTGGTCAACCTGCACCTGGCGGGCATCAAGGTCAAACCGCTGCCGGTAGCGCCACGCCAGATCCCGTTTCATGCCGGTAAAACCTATTTCATGCTCGAGCTCAGTGCCCGTGACATCGCACAACTGGAGCAATCAGGTGGTTTTGCGTTCCATGTCGGCGGCGAGTTCAGCGAGTTGGAACTGACCTTCTGGGCTATCAGGAATTGAACATCATGAACATGGACAGTGAATACCCGCCGGATGAGAAAACCGTATTGCTGGACCGTAACGGCCACGGCCCGGCACAGGGGCCGGTAACGGACTTCGTCTCACCACCGCGTTTTGAGCAGTTGGAAGACCGCATGGTCTACGCCGCCGCTGTACAGGGCGCGCAACGTTTCAACGTGGGCCTCAACCCGCTGGTGACAGCGGCCTGGGAACTGATGTCCGAGGTGCTTGAGCTCAAACTCGGCAGCGGCCGGGAGAACCTGCAGACGCTCAACGACCGCCTGGCCGCGAGCCTCACACGTTTTGAGGTCCGCGCCCAGCATGAAGGCATTGAAAGCGCCCAGGTGATTGCTGCTCGCTATGTGCTGTGCAGCGTCGTTGATGAGGCGGTAGTCACCACGGCGTGGGGGAGCCGCAGCGACTGGTCGAAGATCAGTCTGCTAAGCCGTTTTCACAACGAGACCTTTGGCGGCGAAAAGTTTTTCCAGCTGTTGGAGCGACTGTCTCGCGACCCGGTAAAACACTTGGCCATGCTGGAGCTGATGTACCTGTGCCTGTCGATGGGGTTTGAAGGCAAATACAGAGTCATGGAGCGCGGCGTGACCGAGCTTGAGGGCGTACGTGACGCGCTGTATCGCCAGATAAGGCACGTGCGTGGCGCCCCGGTTTCTGTGTCTGCCTGTGCCTCCCGACCGCAGCAGGCACGCCGCAAGCGGCTGCGCACGCTCTCTGCAACCTGGTGTGTGGCGTTGGGCGTGATCGCTTTGCTGGCCATGTATTCGGCAACTGCCTGGGTACTGGGACAGGAGCGAGCCCATGCATTGCAACCCTTTCAATCTTCGGCGCCGGAACTGACTCCGACGCCCTTGTAACGCTGGGAACATTCAATGAACGCTTTTTTCAAGGGCGCGGGCACCCTGCTGCGCATCGTTTGGGTATGGAGCTTGTTTCTGGTGCTTTGCAGCGCCTGCCTGGTGTGGTTTTTCGGGCCTCTGCTGGCGGTGGATGACCACCGGTTCTGGCAGGGCGCTACGGCTCGCCTTTTGACCATCAGCACGTTGTTTCTGCTATGGGGGCTGGCGATGGCTGTTATGGGAACACGCCGAAGCGTGCTGCCCCGGATCGAGGAAGACCAGGCTGACCGTCAGCACCCTGGTCTGGTAGAGGATGAGCGCAAACAGGTGCGGGGACGTTTCAAGGAGGCGCTGCATACCTTGAAAACATCTCGCCAATATGTCGGGCGCAGCCTGCGCGCACGCAATGAGCTGCCCTGGTACTTGTTGATCGGACAGCGAGGCAGCGGCAAGAGTGCTTTGCTGGCGGCCAATGGCTTGCAGCGCCCGCCGGATCACCTTCAGGCCGTATCATCAGGGGCCGGTGCTTACTGTGAGTGGTTCTTCGCCGATCAGGGCGTCCTGATGGAGAGTGCCGGGCGCTACCTGGACCAACCCGACCGCGCAGTCGATGCCGCAGGTTGGTCGACGTTACTCGGGCTGCTCAAATCCAGGCGCCGGGTGCGGCCACTCAATGGCGTGGTGGTGACGTTGTCGGTGGACACCCTGTTGGGCAGCAATGAGCATGATCTGGAGCGCCATGCACGGCATGTGCATTCCCGGTTACAAGATATCCAGCAGAGGTTGCATATCGATATTCCGGTTTATCTGGTGCTGACCCACGCTGACCACATCCCGGGCTTTAGCGCGTTTTTTGATACGCCGCACGACAGCGCCGCAGAGGGCGTACTCGGTGAGCTGATCACTGGCGGCCCCACGGGTGTGCCCATGGCGCAGGTACGCCAGGCGTTCGAGGCGTTGCTGCAGCGCGTGAGTGGCGAACTGGTGCAGCGCCTGCACCAGGAGCGCAATGTCGAACGCCGTGGCCGGATGCTGGATTTTGTGCCCCAGGTGGCACGCATCGGTGAGCGTTTGTGCCTGTTTATCGACGTGGCGTTCTGCGCCCATCGCAATCAGCGCATCCAGGGGTTGCGAGGTTTCTATTTGACCAGTGCTGGTGAGCGGCACGAACGCTTTGTGCAAGGTCTTTTCAACCAAGTGATTTTCGCCGAGGCCGATCTTGCGGGGTTGCACACCGAGGAGCATCAACGCATTCGTTGGCAGCAGGCGGGATGGGCGAGCGCCGTAGCGTTGGCCATCGGTGCGGCGGGCATGCTCTGGATGCACAGCTATGGGATCAACCACCAACGCCTGGAGCAGTTGGCGCAGTTAGGTCAGGTGGATACGTCGGCCCCGACCGATGCGGACCAGACCTTGGCGTTACTGACGTTGCTGGACAACCGCCTGGCGGCGACGCGGGTGTTTCCGCTGGTGTCGGAGGCGGGCGTGCTGGAGAGAGCCGGACTGTTTCAGGGCGAAGTGAGCCGACCGCCGCTAGTCAGTGCCTACAACGATGCCCTGCAGCAAATGGTTGTGCAAGTCGCTTCGCTGCTCGAAGAACAGGTGCGATCGAGCCTTGGGGATCGCGAACGGTTACTGGATAACCTGCGCGCCTACCTGATGCTCAATCTGCGCGAGCGACGTGACGCCGGGTGGCTGGCGGAGCGCGTGGCCAGCCGGTGGTCCGAGCGCTTTGCCGGTGAGGCTGCGACGCAGGCGCGCCTGAGTGAGCACTTCGCCCGGCTGCTTGAACAACCCTTTGCCGCGCCACTCAATGATGAGTTGGTCGCCCAGGCTCGCCAGGTGTTGCGCGGAGAGTCGCTGGCAGATGTGGTGTATCGCGTACTGCGCGAGCAATCGCACACGCTGGAACCCAGCCGCCTCACGGACGGCACTGTGTTCACGGCGCTGGACCAACCGATTGCGGGGTTTTACAGCAAACGCTATGTGCAGTATTTCGACCAGCAAGGCCCGCGACTGGTTAACGCGATTGTCCTGGACAATTGGGTGCTGGGGCAGGCGACTGACCTCAGTGCGATGGAGTTGCGCCGGTTGATCGTCGAGCTGCAACAGCGCTACTTCAGTGAGTACGCCGATGCGTGGAGCCAGGCCTTGGGCCAGGTTCGATTGCGCGAAACCGATAACCTGCGCCAGGACGCCGAACAATTGGCGCGCCTTACCTCGGCGCAATCACCGCTGGTGTTGCTGTTACAGCAGGTGCGTGAAAATACCCGTTTGCTATCCACCGATGACCCGATGGCAGCGGTGCACCAGGAAGTCGGTGACGTGGCGGCTATCGCTCAGTCGATGGCTGCCCGTGTACATGCAGGCGTCTTGCCCAAGCCCACAGGCGATGACGCCGCAAGACGCGCCTTGCAACGCCGTTTCGAGCCCTTGCATCAACTGCTTGATGAGCAGCAAAACCCGGGTGAACAACTGACCCAGGCATTGCGCCAGCTTGATGCTGTGCACCTGCAACTGGCGGCGCTGAATCGCGAAGGGGCGCCGGAGCAGGCGGCGTTCCAGATGGTGAAACGGCGTATGGAAGGGCAACAACCCGGGTTGGGACAGTTACGCGACAGTGCCGCACGTTTGCCGCTGCCGCTCAAAGGTTGGGTCGAGGGGCTTGCCGACGACAGTTGGCGGCATTTGTTCGATGAGGCCTATACGCATGTAAACCAACGCTATCAGAGCGAGGTGTATAGCCTGTATGCCAGGGCTATCCGCCAGCGTTACCCGTTCAATGCCCATGCCAGCAGCGACGTGGCGTTGGGCGATTTCGAGGAGTTTTTCAAACCCCAGGGCGTGCTGGCAAGGTTCCATGACCATTACCTGCGCCCGTTTATCAGCGCCGACGGCGGGCGTTATCGCTTGCGCGGCCTGGAAGGCCAGAGCCTGCCCATGTCACGCGCGTTGCTGGAGCAACTCGGCAAAGCGCAGACCATCCGCCGTGGTTTTTTCGGTGGCGACCCCGCCGAACTGGCGGTTCGCTTTACATTGGCGCCTTATAGCCTGGACCAGGCGGTCAGCCGCGCGGTGTTCAGCTTTGGCGGTCAGCAGCTGGAGTACCGCCATGGGCCGATTGTTCCTGTGACGTTCCAGTGGCCCAGCGAAGTGGAAAATGGTCGCAGCAGCCTGGTCTTGGAGCGCGGCGCACAGCGGCCATTGGGGATCGAGAAGAACAGCGGGGCCTGGTCGTTGTTTCGCTTCTTTGACTTGCTGCACAGCGAGCCCGCCAGTGGGCGCGACGCGCAGCTACTCAAGTCCGATCTTGCCGGTTTGCGTGCCAATTACCTGTTGGTCAGCCAGCGTACACCCAGCCCGTTTCAGATGGACGCGTGGCGCACGTTCCGTTTGCCGGAGCGACTATGACCGCGTCGCAAGCCGCTGCCAACAGCGCGGCACGCAGCCAACGTGGCAAGGCCAGGCCACGCAACGAAGATGCGTTCCTCGACTGCCCCCAGCAGGGTTGCTGGGCGGTTGCCGACGGTATGGGCGGCCACCGCGCCGGACACCGGGCGAGCCAATGGGTGATCGACAGCCTTGCCGCGTTGCCGGCCCAGGGTACGTTCGATCAGCGCATTGATGCGGTGCGGCGATGCCTGCAACGGCTCAATCAGAGTTGGGGGGATAACGCCTCTGCGCCGGCCGAAGGTCGCGACGACAGAATGGGCAGTACCGTCGTGGTCCTGCTGCTGGAGAGCCGGCGCGCAGCGTGTATCTGGGCGGGGGATAGTCGCTGTTACCTGTGGCGAGGCGGGCGGTTATATCAGCTGTCGCGCGATCACTCATTGCTGCGCCAATTGATGGATGAGCAGCGGTTGAGCCTGGCACAGGCCCAGGCGCATCCCGACGCCAGGGCATTGACCCGCGCCGTCGGCGCACGGCACCCGCTGAAACTCGAGGTGCTGGAGTTGGGCGTGCAGCCAGGCGATGTATTTGTGCTGTGCAGTGACGGTGTGTACCAGGCGATGACGCACGCCGAGCTGGGCTGCGCCATGGACAGCGGGACGCCACAACAGGTGGTGGCACGGCTGTTCACCGCGGCGCTCCGCGGCCCGGCGCGGGATGACCTGACGGCCGTGGCGGTGTGCGCATGACCACGGCACCTGGCATGCCCACCTTGCTGGCGGGGCGTTATCACCTTGAGCGCGTGCTGGGTTCGGGCGGCATGGGCGTGGTCTACCGGGCGCGCGACCTGCTGCATGAGCAGTTTGGCGAGCGCTGTTCCAGTGTGGCAATCAAGATGCTCGGCGAGAATCTCCGCCTGGCGCCCGATGCACATGTGCTGCTCTACAGCGAGTTCGCCCTGACCCGCAGCCTGCAGCATGAGCGTGTGGTGCGCATGTTTGCGTTCGAGGTGGATATCAGCACCCAGATGGCTTTTTTCACCATGGAGTTGATGCGCGGCATGACCCTGGACCGGCTGCTGCTGGAGGGGCCCGATGGCTTGCCCTGGCGTGAGTTGCAGCCCCTGGCCGTGCAATTGCTGGATGCCGTGGCGTATGTGCATCGCCAGGGTGTACTGCATGGTGATGTAAAACCGGTGAACATCATGCTGGGTGACGACGGTATTCGTTTGTTCGATTTCGGCCTGGGGCAGGCGACGGCAGAGGCGATGGCGGGGCTGGCGAGTGTGAGTCGTGACCGGTTCAGTGCCTGGACTCCGGCTTATGCGGCGCCGGAGTTGTTGGCGGGCGGTGCGCTGACGGCGAGTGCTGATCTGTATGCGGTGGCGTGTGTGGTGTATGAGTTGGCCCATGGCAAACGCTTGGGCGAGCGTCGGGCCACTGAGCGGCTGGAGCGCCCCCAGCAGATGCCCGCAGCGTGCTGGCCAGCCTTGCGCTTGGCGTTGGCGATGGATCCTGAGCGCCGAACGATCAGCGTGGAGGAGTTGGGCGAGGTGATGGCGCGTTGTCGATGGCGCTGGTTCAGGTAGCTACACAACGTCTGTTAAACACAACGTCTGTGGCAAGTGGGCTGTTGTGGCGAGCAGGCTTGTCCTGCGTTGGGCCGCGAAGCGGCCCCAGTGAAGGCATTGCAACTTTTCTGAAAGAACTCAGCCTCTGGGTTTGGGGCTGCTTCGCAACCCAACGCAGGACAAGCCTGCTCGCCACAGGAGAAATTGGCAGCTTTAACGTTGTGTAGATATCTATGGCTGGCCATCGCAGGCAAGCCAGCTCCCACATTAGCTACCCAGCCAAGTCATGCAGCCGGCAGTACTCTTCCCACCCCAACCCGGCCATCTGCGCGACTTCCTTGTGCACTTCCAGGCGCTGAGCCTCAAAGGCTTCGGCCGATTCGGCCGTCAACTTCAGCGTCAGCTCCCAGGCAAACAGATGCTGGCGCTCAGCCTCGGCCTCGAAAGCCTCATGCAAGCGCTCGGCGCGATACTGCGCGAGGGTTTCGCCTTTGGCTTGGGCGGCCAGAGGGTTGAGGGTGTTCAGTTGCGTAGCCACCTGGGGGTGTTCACTCAAGAAACGGTCCAGGGCGCGCTGGTGGTTATCAGCGGGTTCTGACAAGGGCTTACTCCTGATTGGATGAAGTCAATAGATGGGGGCACGCACAAGGCTTTGCAATCAGCCAGCGGGCAATCGCCATGCAGGCGGGCAGGGTCGCTGGCCTGGCAGCGGGAACACCGGTTTGAAGGCTAACCCGACGGCCCCGACAAATCGCGCAAACTGAAATTAATTCTGAATAATTAATCGTAGTGCGGCAAAAGCCTTTCGCTACCGGTAGGTGGCCGTGTAGCGTTACATGGGATTTGGGCACTGCCAAGCATGGGCAGAAAGCGATACGGGCAGAGGGACGGGGCATGTCGCAAACGCTGTTCAAACTTTTCCTCACCCAGCGCCTGGCTGCCTTGGCCAGCACCGAGTCATTACGCGCAATTCGCGAGGGCTTGTTGTGGATCCTGCCGTGCCTGCTGGTGTCCGCCGGTTTCCTGATCTTGTCCGAATGCGCCAACGCGGTGGGCTTCGATCCGCAGGTGGTGGCTTTTCTGTCGGGGTTGCATAACCAGATCAGCTCGGTGATCCCGCTGCTGGTGGCGGCCTCCATTGGCTACATGCTCGCCATCCAGCACCGCCTGCCACAATTGCCGGTGGCATTTTTGTGCCTGGCCCACGTGGTAGTCGCCACGTTTGTGTTGCGTGACTACCCGCGCGCATCGGCGACGTTTGTGTTGTTTATCGCCATCGCTTCGCCACTGTTGAATGTGCCGGCAATCGCCTGGCTGCACCGCTTTCGCTGGACGCGCCTGGTCAACGAAGACCTGGTGGGCCACAACCTGCGCGGCACCATCAATATGGTGGTGCCGGGCGCCATTACGGCGCTGTTGCTGGTGCTGGTGTTGTCATTGCTGTTGCAGATTCCCTCTGTGGCGCAACTTCAGGGGCCGCAGGTACTGGATGCGCTGCAATCGCCGTATGGCAGCGGGTTGTTTGTCACCCTGATGAACTCATTGCTGTCGGTTTTTCGGCATTCACGGTGTGTACGCCATGCAGCCGCTGTTCGACGTACTGGACCAGGCCGTGGTGCTCAATGGCGCTGCGCTGGCGGCGGGTGAGCCGATCAAGTACCTGCTCAACAGTGGCCTGCTCGGCTCTTTCGCGTTTATCGGTGGGTCGGGCGGGGCGTTGTGTTTGCTGTTGGCGATCCTGCTGTTTTCCAAAAGCCAGTCCATGCGTTTGCTGGCGATGGCCAGCCTGCCGCTGTCGTTGTTCAATGTCAGCGAAGTGCTGTTGTTCGGCTTGCCGATCATTCTCAACCCGCGTTTGTTTATCCCGTTTTTGCTGGTGCCGGCGTTCAACACCCTGCTGGCCTTGACGGTGGTGCAGTTGGGCTGGGTGTCGCCGGCAGTGGCCAGCGTGCCATTTACCGCACCTGTGCTGCTCAATGCTTACCTCAGCACCCACGGCGATATCGCGGCAGTGCTGCTGCAAGTACTGCTATTGGGCCTGGGCACCCTGGTGTATGCGCCCTATGTGCGCGCGATTCATCGCCAGTCCAGTGATGGCGGTACGGTGTACCTCAAGTCGCTGGACATGACCTTCCGCGGCCTCGAAGAGAAAGGCCGCTTGCTGGAACTGGACCCGGTATTGGTGTCCCACAAGGCTGCCGCCCGTCAGGCCGTCGAACTCAGCCGAATCCAGCAGATCAGCGATTACGAGTTCTACCTGGAATTCCAGCCCCAAGTCTCGACCCGCACCGGCCTGTGCACCGGCTGTGAGGCGCTGATGCGCGCGCGGGACGGCCAGGGCACGGTGCATTCGCCGTGGGAATTCCTGCAATGGCTGGCCCAGGCGCGGTTGATGCCGGACGTGGATGTGTGGGTGGCATCCCAGGCCGTGCGCCAGTATCAAAAGTGGCAAAAGATCGGCTTTGACTTGCCCATGACCATCAATATCTCCAGCGCCACACTGACCCAGGCCGGCTATGGCGAGCGCCTGGTGGAGATCCTCGCCCAGGCCCATGGCCAGGTCTCGGTGGAAATCACCGAAGACGCATTGGTCGGTGATATCCAGGCCACCCGCCAGACCATCCAGAGGCTCCAGGCGATCGGCGCCAAGGTGTATATCGATGACTTCGGTACCGGGTTTTCGGCCTTGAGCTATCTGCACCAGTTTCCGGTGGATTTTATCAAGATCGACCGCAGTTTCGTGGTAGCCCAGCGCGACCCCAAAGGCGCCCAGGTATTGACCGGCATGCTGCGCTTTTGTGAGGCGCTGAACCTGGGCGTGGTGGTCGAGGGCGTGGAGACCGCCGAGCAGTTGGCCTTTTTGAACACTGGCACCGAGTTGTTTATCCAGGGCTGGTATTTCAGTAAGGCGCTGCCCGGCGACCTGTTGCCGGGCTTTGTCCGCAGGCGGGCGGCGGCTCAGCTGTAAGCCTGCGCGGAGGCGTATTCGCGCTGGGTCTGTTCGATCTCTTCGACCAGAGCGTCGATACCCGCCAGCCGTGCACGGTTGTCATGGTCCCAGGGGTGAAAGCCCGGTTTGAAGTAGTGCAGCCACGGCCGCAGCATGCGTGGGAACACGCCCTTGGGTCCGTATAGAAACTTGAGCATGCGCCAGAATCCCTTGAGGTGCGCACCGGCTTTGCGGTCGGCCAACAGCAGGCGCACGTGGAAATCAAACACCACCAGCCAGAACAGCAGCGTGGTGGTCAACATGGTGCCGGTGCGCAACAGATAGCGCATCGGCCCAGGCTTGATCACGGTGTTCCACACATCGAACGCCACGGCCTTGTGCTCGGTTTCTTCGAGGGCGTGCCAGTACCACATCTGCTGGTAGCCCTTGAGTGACTTGCCAAAACGCGATGGGTCGCTGAGCAGGATTTCCGCGAGCATCGCAGTGTAGTGTTCCAGAGCGATAGTCACTGCCAGGTTGAACGACGGTGGCAGGTGTTTCTTTTGCAGGTCGAGGAAGAACTTCAGGCGCTTGTCGAGGGTGTGCGCCGGCAGACCGGCCCGCTTGCAAGTGATCGTTGTAGGCCACGTGTTCGCGGCTGTGCATGGCCTCCTGGCCGATAAACCCCTGGATTTCTTTCTTCAACGCCGGGTCGTCGATGCGCTGGCGGTAGTGGCGCACGCTGTCCATGAAAAACAGCTCGCCCTGGGGAAACAGCAGCGACAACGCGTTGAAAAAGTGCGTGATGAACGGGCCTTGTTCGTGCCAGTCCTTGATGCGCTCGGCAGGCAAGGCAAAACGGATATCGCGACGGATCGGCAGCATGGTGCGTGCTCCTGTTCAGAGACGGGTTTCGTCGTTGGTTTCGAACACCGGCGTGCGCGGTTTGGGCGCCATACGCTTGCTGGCGAACACCACCAGGGCTTGATAGGCCGCCGGCAGGCAACGGGCGAGCAGGTCGAGAAAATACGCGTCGCGACCGATCAACACGCGGCGCTTGTTCTTGCGCACGCCGTGCAGAATCACCTTGGCGGCCTGGTCGGCGTCGGTGATGAAGAGTTTTTCGAAGTCGGCGCGGGCCTGTTGCTCGCTGTGGATCAGAAAGCCGGTCATGTTCGCGTCGATGCGGCTGCTGCGGCAGATATCGGTGCGAATGCCGCCGGGGTGCACGCAGGTGGCGGATACACCGCAGCCTTGCAGGTCGAGCTCCTGGCGCAGGGATTCGGTAAAGCCGCGCACGGCAAACTTGGTCGCGTTGTAGCCGCTCATGCCCGGCTGGGCAAACAGGCCGAACACGCTGGAAGTATTGACCACATGCCCTTCGCCGCTGGCTTTGAGGTGTGGCAGAAACGCCTTGGTGCCGTGCACCACGCCCCAGAAGTTAATGCCGACGATCCACTCAAGGTCGGCATAGTCCACGCCCTCGACCGTGCTCGACAGCGCCACGCCGGCATTATTGAAGATCAGGTTGACCTGGCCATGCTCCGCCGCGCAGCGTGCGGCCCAGTCTTGCATGGCCTGGCGGTCGGCCACATCGACGACGTGGGTAGTGATCATGACCGGCGACAAGGTGGATGACTTGATCAGCGCCAAGGTGTGTTCCAGGCCTTGGCTGTTCTTGTCCGAAAGCGCCAGGTGGCAGCCTTCGCGCGCCAATGCGAGTGCCAGGGCGCGGCCCATGCCGGAAGCTGCGCCGGTGATTGCCGCCACGCGGCCCTTGAATGACTTCATGACAGGCTGCCTTCTGCAGTGGGTTGCGGGGCCGCAACCGGGCGCGGCGCAGAGGCCGGCAACGGGTTGGCGAGGTAGTCCTTGAGCGCAAAGTGGCGGGTGACCTGTTTGAAACGCCAGGTCGAGCCGGGCCACAAGGTGGTGTTCTTGCCGGTGCGCGGGTCCAGGTACCAGCTCTGGCAACCGCCGGTGTTCCAGATGGTGCGCTTGAGCTTGTCCTGCAACTGTTGGTTGTAGGCCTGCTCAACGGCGGGTTTGACCTCGACCGTGGCAATGCGCTGGTGTTGCATGTGCTTGAGGGCATCGAGGATGTAGGTGACCTGGGCCTCGATCATCAGAATCATCGAGTTATGCCCCAGGCCCGTGTTAGGCCCGACAATCAGGAACAGGTTGGGATAACCCGGCACCGTCGTGCCTTTATAGGCATGGGCGCCATCGCGCCAGGCGTCCATCAGGTCGATACCGTCGCGACCGATGATGCAGTCGCGGGGCAGCGGGTCGGTGGCCTGGAAGCCAGTGCCGAAAATCAGGCAGTCGGCCGGGTGCTTGATGCCGTCGCTGGTAATCACGCCGTCGGCTTCGATGCGCAGCACCGTGTCGGTCACCACCTCGACATTGCTGCGTGACAGCGCCGGGTAATAGTCATTGGAGATCAACACGCGCTTGCAGCCGATGGTGTAGTCCGGCGTCAGGGTTTTGCGCAGGGAAGGGCGCGCCACCTGTTTGCGCAAGTGACGCAGGGCGATCTTCTGCACCATCTTCATCAGCCGTGGATGCAGGGCAAAGCCCACCACGCGGCCTTCCAGCGCCCAGTAAAAGGCGCTGCGCACCAGGCGTTGGGTAAACGGCAGGTGTTTGAAGGCCCAGCGTTCCACCCTTGAAATCTCGCGATCCGGCTTGGGCATGATCCACGGTGGCGTGCGCTGGAACAGGTCCAGGTGCGCCACCTGCGGGGCAATCTGCGGCACGAACTGGATCGCACTGGCGCCGGTGCCGATCACCGCCACGCGCTTGCCTTTCAACGAATAGTCGTGATCCCAGTGCTGGGAGTGGAAGCGTTTGCCCTTGAAGCTGTCCAGCCCTGGAATATCCGGCAGCGCCGGACGCGACAGGCCGCCCATGCCCGACACCAGCACCCGCGCACTCATCTTGCGGCCGTCGCTGAAGCTCAGGAGCCAGCGTTGCTGCTGCTCATCAAACACCGCACGTTGCAGGCCCATGCCGAAGCGCAAATAAGGCGCTAGCCCGAACCGCTGCGCGCACTGCTCAAGGTAAGCGCGGATCTCCGCCTGTGGCGCGAATTGCCGCGTCCAGTTGGGGTTGGGTGCAAACGAAAACGAGTACACATGGGACTGCACGTCGCAGGCGCAGCCCGGGTAATGGTTGTCACGCCAGGTGCCGCCGAGGGTATCGGCCTGCTCGGCGATAAAGAAGTCGGTAAGCCCGGCTTCCTTGAGTTTGATCGCCATGCACAGGCCGGCAAAACCTGAACCGATGATGGCGATGTCGATGTAGTCACTGTGGGCATTCATAGGCTGTCCTGCATGGGCATCAGATGTGCTCCTGTTTTTGTTTTGTCTTTTAGATAGAACACCATTGCAAAGAAAAAATGAATTAATTATTTTAAAAAAGATTTTAAATAATCTACCTGAAAATATCGCCTACGCTAGGACCTTGTTCCCAATGTGCGCCTTGTCCGACGGACGAGCATGCTGGGCAGCAAGTCCGGGTCCAGGGTGTGGACGGTGGCTGAGGCCTTGACCAATACCGGTCAGGGAGCAGCAGCAGGGAAGCAGAGGACCGAGCTATGGCGGTTGAATGGATTGTCGCTGCGGGTGTGCTAGTGGGTGCCAGTGTGCTGTTATGGGGCTTGAGTGCCTGGATGACGCGGCGCATAGAAGCCACCGTTCCGATCAACGGGCGTTTCGTCGAGGTCGATGGCGAGCGCTTTCATTATGTAGACGAAGGTAAAGGCCCACCGCTGGTGATGATTCACGGGCTGATGGGCAGCAGTCGCAACCTCACTTATGCATTGTCCGGGCAATTACGTGAACGCTTTCGGGTGATTACCCTGGACCGTCCGGGCTCCGGCTATTCCAGCCGGGGCGCACACACGGCGGCAGACCTGCCGGCCCAGGCCCGGCAAATAGCCGCGTTTATCAAGACCCTCGACCTGGATAAACCGCTGGTGCTGGGGCATTCCCTTGGCGGTGCGATTGCCCTGGCGTTGGCGCTTGATCATCCGCATGCGGTGTCCGGCCTGGTCCTGGTCGCGCCGCTGACCCACCCGCAGCGCCTGTTGCCGCTGGTGTTTTTGTCATTGGCGGTGCGCCCGGCGTGGTTGCGTCGCTGGCTGTCGCACACCCTGACCATGCCCGTTGGGCTGCTGACCAAAGGTTCAGTGGTCAAGGGCGTGTTCGCTCCCGATGCTGCGCCACCGGACTTCGCCACCCGTGGCGGCGGCCTGTTGGGGATGCGCCCGGACAACTTCTACGCCGCCTCCACCGAGATCAACACGGTCAACGATCACCTGCCGGACATGGTCAAACGCTACCCGCAACTGACCCTGCCCATCGGCCTGATCTATGGCGCGCGCGACAAGGTGCTGGACTTCCAGAAGCACGGCCAGGCCCTGGCGAGCAAGGTGCCGGGCCTGAAGCTGCAAGTGGTGGAGGGCAGAGGCCATATGCTGCCGATCACCGCCACAGAGCGCGTGGTGGCGGTGGTGGAGCAGATTGCCAATCGAGTCAAGCCGCCCCAAAACGACCCGCTGCCGCAGCGGCCATTGGCCCTCGTGAGTAAGTAGCTGGGCAAGTAGCTGAGTAAAAAATTGTACTACCCGACTCGCGGTTCAACGGCGTCGATGCCTGCTTTAGACACCTGACCAAACGGCTGAAAAAGAGACTGCCCGGTCACGTAAAAAAGCCTTCGAGAAACTAGTTGACGACCTAACGATTCCGCGCTATTAATTTTAAAAAATTATTTCAATGTGTAATTTGAAACAATTTTTGAAATGCCTAAGAGCGAATAAAATAATGAAAAAAACGCCTTTTATCGCATGTCCAATCTGCCTCGTTCGGAGGCTGCCATGAATCAGACTATGGCAACCCCAACTGTCTGGACCGACGGCAAGCGTCACCTGTGGTGGCTCGGCATCATGCCGCTGGCAACCCCGCTGTTGTCCGGCGCCCTGGCAATGACCACCGGCGTACAGCAACTGTGGTGGGTCGGTGTGCTGGTGATCTTCGGCCTTATCCCGCTGATCGACGGCCTGCTCGGTGAAGACGTCAGCAACCCACCCGAGTCCGCCGTCAACCACCTCGAATCCCAAAGCTACTACCGCTGGATCGTCTACACCGGTGTGTTGTTCGTCATCTCGTCGGTGGTGTTCACCGGCTGGCTCGCCGCCGGCGGCATCGACTGGATCATCAGCGGCGGTCTACTGAACACCACCGCCCACCTGGACCCGTCGAGCTGGCTGGCCAAGGCCGCCGCCTTCATTACCGCGCGCACTGAGTTGCACGGCGCCGTCAGCTGGTTCACCTACCTGGGCATGGCGATGTCCACCGGCGCCGCCACTGGCATTGCCATCAACACCGCCCACGAGTTGGGGCACAAGCCCAAACCGCTGGAAGTGTTCCTGGCCAAAGTCACCCTGGCGCCGACCTTCTACGGGCACTTCTACACCGAACACAACCGTGGCCACCATGTACGCGTCGCCACCCCGGAAGACCCGGCCAGCTCGCGCCTGGGTGAGAGTTTCTGGGCGTTCCTGCCGCGCTCGGTGTGGTTCAGCGCCGTCTCGGCCTGGAACCTGGAGCGCGAACGCCTGCGCAAACTCGGCTTGCCGGCTCTGCATTGGAAGAACGCGGTGCTCAGCGCCTGGATGTACAGCCTGGTGTTGTGGGGCGCGATGATTGCCTGGTTGGGCGCGGCGGTGATTCCGTTCCTCATCATCCAGGGCATCTACGGGTTTTCGTTGCTGGAAGTGGTCAACTACGTCGAGCACTACGGGCTTAAACGTCAGAAGTTGCCCAACGGTCGTTATGAACGTTGTTCACCTCGGCATTCGTGGAACAGTAATCGGATTGTCACCAATATCTTTCTGTTCCAACTTCAGCGCCACTCCGATCACCATGCCAACCCGACCCGTAGTTACCAGTCGTTGCGCCACTTTGATGAGTCGCCGCAACTGCCTTACGGTTACGCCAGCATGATTGTGTGGGCCTATGTGCCGTACTTGTGGCGACGTCGCATGGACCATCGTGTATTGAATCACTATGCCGGGGATATCACCCTGGCCAACCTTCAACCCTCACAGCGGTTGAAGTACCTGGAGAAGTACAGCAACAGCGCGACGCCGTTTTAATCTGAACTAACGCGTGTGTGGGTGAACGCGGGGTCTGTGTACCGCGCAGGCCTTCTTCGCCCGGGATTCATCGGTTTTATTGCAAGTGAGTGGTTTGACCCGACAACAATAATTTCAAGGGAAGGACGTACACCATGCAAAGCCCTGCCACCCTTACTGCCCATGTCATCCTGGCCGCACTCGGCCTGATGGTTTACCAACAGGCCCAGGCTGCGCGGATCGAGCCGGCCGGCAGCGCCTTTACGGCCCAAGGCCCGATCAGCTTTTCCAAGGGCGCGTTGATCAGTGCCGACTGCACCATCAAAGTGGCCGGCAAGGTCGCGGCCGATGGCTCGTCGGTGAATGTCGATAAAGTTGAATTCGACGGTGGCCTTAAATGCAGCCGTGTCGAGGCCATCAACTTACCCTGGGTATTAATTGCCAAAGACACTAAAAGCGGCTCGATGTCGAACATCAGCGTGGATGTGCATGCCTTTGGTTTAGGCGGCAAGTGCGGCCCGTCCACCGCCGACGGTACCTGGGATAACGCCACCGGCAAGTTGGAAGCCGCCAATGTGCCGATTGGCGAAGACTGCAAGATCAAGACGGTGTCGATCAAGATGCCGCCGACCTTCAAAGTGGTCGAATAAACGAATTCTAAAACTGTAGGTGTCAATGCATTGAAATTTGGCTGGAAAGGGAAGTTCTGCAGTTTCACCGTGACCTCTCGTTCATGGCCATTACCCCTGGCGAAATGATTCGCCATAACATGTGAGGAAAAACAATGAAAAGCTTGAAAACCCTCGTTTGTGCAACTTCTTTTGCTCTGTGCTTTGGCGCGGCTTCGATGGCGAGTGCGGCTTCCATCACCCCGGATGGTCCGTTCTCGACTAACGCCGGCAGCATCGTGGTGAAGTCGCCTTCGTCCTTCGGTGCTGCGGTGACCTGCGGCATCACCTTTACCGGCAACGTTAGCGGTGGCGTGGCTTCTATCAATGGTGCGACCTTGACCGGTGGCGGTCTGTGCGGTTTGCCAACTCTGACTAACCTGCCTTGGGTGCTCACTGCTGCAACGGGCACTACCGGTACCGTGACCAACGTCGGCTACAAGATCAGCTCGGTCCCGGCCACCAACTGCGGTCCTACCCCTATCGCTGTGACATGGACTCCAGGCTCCAAGACCCTGTCGGCTGCCAACCAATCGCTGAACGGCAACTGCACCGTGGTTTCCCTGAGCGTGGTGGCTCCGACACTGTCGGTTAACCCGTAAGCGCTTCACTCCGTTAAGGGCTGATCACCCGTGAAGGCAGGAGTCTCGAAAGAGACTCCTGTTGAGGGAATGGAAGGTCGAGGGAACTGACTATGAGTCGTTTAGTGCGACGGGCTTCGATCACTTTGGTGCTGGCAGGCTGGATAGGGATTGTAACGGGTGCACAGGCCGCAGAGTTTGCGCCTGCGGGGCCATTCTCGAGCGGCGTTGGCACGTTCACGATAAAAACACCTTCTACGTTTGGCGCCCCGCTGACGTGCGGGGTTGCCATGTCGGGCAATGTAAGTGCCTTTACCGGCGTTCATATAAGCACTGTTTCAATCACAGGCGCTGGCTATTGCAGCTTGTTGAAACCTAAGTTGAGCTGGAGGATGACTGCCTACTCGATGACGTCAGCCTGGGTGGATGACGTGGGCTTTTCAGTAACCGGTATCCCTGGCAGCAATTGCGGGCCAACTGAGATTTACGCAAGTTGGAATAACGCGACACGTCAATTAACCGTTTTTAATCAAGCCTTGTCAGGTAATTGCACACTTGAACGGCTGGACATCGTTTTGCCAACACTGTCGATCGTTAACTGAATGACAAGGCATGTCGGACTAAGCCGCTGCGATAATAATAGGGGTCATACATGAATAATAAAAAACACCATGCACGCACACTGCTCGGATTGGCATTAGTCGGGGGGTTGATCACGACAACCCCGGTACACGCGGGCGGCTTCTCCACGCCAACCTACGGCGCTCCTGGCTGGGGCCGAGCCTTTGGTGGTGGTTCGCTATTCAAGAACGACCCCAGTGCCGCCTACAACAACCCGGCGGCGATGGCGTTCATTGACTCCACCATTGCGCAACAAACAGTTGACTACGCACGCGTCAAGATCAAATACAGCGGCCAGGCCTATGACTATGCCGGCAACCCTGTGACCAATACACCGGTACTTGATGATCAAGGGAGCATGGGCGACCCGGTGCCCAATAACAATAATGGCGGACAAGGTGGTTTTACCGCATGGCTGCCGACCGGGTTTCTGGTGATTCCCATGGGCGACCGTTTTGCGTTCGGCCTGAGCCAGGTAGTGCCACAGGGGATGCGCACCACCTGGAATGAAAACTCGAAGTTTCGTGATTTTGCCGTCGATACCAAGATCGAGACGGTTGGCCTGACGGGCTCACTGTCGTTCAAGGTCAACGATCAATTCTCCATTGGTGGCGGTGCGATTGTTCAACGCAGCCAAGGCTTCGTCAGCCAGAACGTGGACTTGTTATCCGCCGCCGCTGTTTCCCCGGGGTTGGGGGGCTCGGCGTTTCCTTCCGGCGTAGGTGAGTCGTTGATTCGCGTAAAGGTGGATAACGTTTCGGTGGGCTGGTTCGGTGGTGTGGTCTGGAAACCGACTGACAGAGATACGCTGGGTCTGAATTATCACGCCAAAATCAAAAACAAGATGACCGGCAAATACAACTTCAAAACGGATGCCATCGGCCGCAACGCCATGACCAACCCCATCGGGCCAAATGGCGAAACGCTGGTGGAATTGGCTTACCCTGGTTTAAAGCTATTCCCGGACGGTGCTAACGCGAGCACTCAGCTGGATATTCCCGCCACTGCGTCGATTGATTGGGTGCACCAATTCAACGACCGCTGGACCCTGGGCATGAGCGCAACCTGGACCGAATGGTCGTCCTTTCAGGACCTGACACTCAAGTCCGACGGCATGACCATTGTCGCGATCCCATACAACTACAAGAACGCGTGGATGACATCCATCGGTGGTGACTACAAAGCCACGGATGAGCTGACACTGCGCGCCGGTGTGGCGTATGACCAGACCCCTACGCGCAACTCCACACGTGACCCACGTATTCCCGATGGGGATCGCTATTTCCTCGCCTTTGGCGCCGGTTATGACATCAAGGCAGTGCCGGGTCTGTCCGTTGATGCCGCGTATTCCCACCAATTCGTGCAGAAGGTCAATCTCAAGACTAAAAACGAGGACCGCCTTGGTGCTGGGCAACTGAGCGGGACGGCGGAGTCGTCTGGCGACGTGGTGAGTGTGTCGGCCACTTATAAGTTCTGATCCAGTAGCGCCGCTGCAGGAGAGGGCATCAAGCGCATCTTGATGCGCTCGACCTGCGGCATTTCATCCCTTGGTTGTTGGCTGACGCGTTCGGGCGCGTTTTTTTTGCTCAGAGCATTAAATAAAAATTTCAAAACAAAATTTGAATTCACCCTTGCAAGTTTGTAGTGTGGTTTTACGCCCTCGTTCATCCCGAACGAGCGACGCGCATGCCATACCCTGAATTGAGTAGAGGTATCCCCATGGTTATCTGGTTATTGATGGGTGTCGCCGCCGCGATTGCCCTGGCCTATCGACAAGCCACCGCGGCCCTGTGGCTGGGCGTCGGCCTGGTCTGGCTGGCGCTTGGTTATCTGTTCAATGTGGTCGCAGGTTTTGGCGCCAGCGTCGCAGCCATCCTGGTGGTACTGCCCGCCGTGCTGATGACGATCAAACCGCTGCGCCGCACGCTGCTGACCAGCAAGGCGCTGGGCCTGTTTCGCACGATCATGCCGGCGATGTCCGACACCGAGCGCGCCGCCATCGAGTCCGGTACGGTGTGGTGGGACGCCGAGCTGTTCAGCGGCAAGCCCAACTGGCAGCGTCTGCTGCAGGCCGCACCGGCGAGCCTCAGCGCTGAAGAACAGGCGTTTCTCGACAACGAAGTGGAAACCCTCTGCGACATCGCCAACGACTGGGAAACCACCCAGGTTTGGCAGGATATGTCCCCCGAAGGCTGGCAGTACACCAAGGACGCCGGCTTCCTCGGCATGATCATTCCCAAGCAGTACGGCGGCAAAGGCTTCTCTCACTATGCGCATTCGCAGGTGGTGATGAAGCTGTCGACGCGTTGCTCGGCGGCGGCGATTTCGGTGATGGTGCCCAACTCCCTCGGCCCGGCGGAACTGCTGCTGCATTACGGCACCGATGCCCAGCGCAATTACTATTTACCGCGCCTGGCACGCGGCGACGACATTCCGTGCTTTGCCCTGACCAGCCCGTATGCCGGCTCCGATGCTGGGGCGATTCCAGACCTGGGCATCGTCTGCAAAGGTGTGCACGAGGGCGAGGAAGTGCTGGGTTTCAAAGTGACCTGGGACAAGCGCTACATCACCCTCGGCCCGATTGCCACGGTGCTGGGCCTGGCCTTTCGCGCCGAAGACCCGGACGGATTGCTGGGCAAGGCCGGCTCACTGGGGATTACCTGTGCGTTGATCCCCACCTCCCATCCGGGCGTGAACAGCGGTCGTCGGCATTGGCCGCTGAACGCGGTGTTCCAGAACGGGCCGACCACCGGCAAAGATGTGTTTATTCCGCTGGAATGGGTGATCGGCGGCCGTGAACAGGTCGGCAATGGCTGGCGCATGCTGATGGAGTGCCTGGCGGCCGGGCGCGCGATTTCGCTGCCGTCGGCCAACGTCGGCCTGGGCAAGGTGGCGGTACGCGGCACCACGGCTTATGCGGCGATGCGCAAGCAATTCGGCCTGCCTATCGGCAAGTTCGAAGGTGTGCAGGCGCCCTTGGCGCGCATGGCCGGGCATTTGTATGCCTGCGATGCGGTGCGCAAGGTGTCGGTGGCGTCTTTGGATGCCGGTGAAAAGCCTTCGGTGATCTCGGCAATTGCCAAGTACCACGTCACCGAGCGCGCGCGGATGATCGTCAATGATGGCATGGACATCGTGGCCGGCAAAGGCATCTGCATGGGCCCCAACAACTTCCTGGCCCGCGCCTACCAGCAAAGCCCGATTGCGATCACGGTAGAGGGCGCGAACATCATGACCCGCTGCCTGATCATCTTTGGCCAGGGGCTGATCCGTTGCCATCCGTATGTGTTCCGCGAGATGGAAGCGGCGCACAACCCGGATCGGCGCAAGGCCCTGGAAGCCTTCGACAGCGCAATGTTTGGCCATCTGAGTTTCGTGTTGGCCAATACCGTGCGCGCTGCAGTGCATTCGTTGACCGGCGGGCGCTTGCTTGCCGCACCGGCCAAGACCGACCCGGCGCTGGCGTCCTACTACCGCCAGGCCAATCGGCTGTCGGTGGTGCTGGCGTTGATCTCGGATGTGTCCATGGGCGTGCTCGGCGGTGCGCTCAAGCGCAAGGAAAGTATCACCGGGCGCCTGGGCGATATTCTGTCGCAGCTGTACATCTTGTCCTGCGTGCTCAAGCGTTTTGAGGACGACGGTCGGCCTCAGTCCGACTTGCCGCTGGTGCACTGGTCGGCCCAGGACGCATTGCTGCGCGCCCATGAAGCCCTCGCCGAAGTGCTCGACAACTACCCGTCGAAACCGGCGGCAGCCGTGGTGCGCACCTTGAGTTTCCCGTTTGGTATTCCCCTGCACAAACCTTCGGACCGCCTGCTGGCCCAAGTGGCCGAGGTGGTGCAAACCCCCGGTGAAACCCGCGACCGCTTGCTGGCCAATTCCTACATCCCGCGCCCGGAAATCGACAAGCTGGCCTACGGCGAGCTGGGCTTCCGTTTGTTGCCGCAAGTGGAGTTGATCGAGGCGCGGCTCAAGCCCGCGATCAAGCAGGGCCTGATCGAACCGATGCCGATTTCCGCCACCGCCTTCACCGGCTGGCGGGTCAAGGCGCGGGCGCTGGACCTGATCAGCGATGAGGAAGACAGCTTGCTCGGGCGCTACGTGGAATATGCCGACCACGGCATTCAGGTTGACGACTTCCCGCAGGATTTTGGTTTGCTGGAGGCTTTGCAGCAGCGTCAGCAGGCGTTGGAGCCCAAGGCCAAACGCCGTACTACACAGGGCGAAAACGCCTCGGTGAACTAGGAGGAACGCGATCAAAATGTGGGAGCGGGCTTGCTCGCGAATGCGGTCTATCAGCGGCATATGTGTGGGCTGACCCACCGCTTTCGCGAGCAAGCCCGCTCCCACAGTTGATTGGGTTTACACGGCAAGACAGTGTTTGTGAGTGGAACTATCAATGAGTGACAGCTACCTAGCCTTCGTCAATTCCCCTTGGGGCCGGCGCCTGGCCCAGGCCATCGGCCTGCCGCAACCCTTGCCCTTGCAACGCCACCGCAGCGGCCAGCAGGGCCTGGCCAACCCGGTGATTGTCGCCGGGGCAGGGCGCCTGGGCGCGCAGATGCAACAGCTCTTCAAAGACACCGACACCGTCGTCGCCACGCCGGCAACCCTCAAGGCACCGTCCACGGTCAAGGTGCAAGGCGCGGTGTTCGACGCCACGGCCGTGCTCGACCTGCAACAACTCGACGAGCTCTACCTGTTCTTCCACGCCAATGCCAAGCGCCTCGGCCAGCACGGCCGCGTGGTGGTGCTCGGCACGGCGCCGGAACATTGCCAGGACTTGCCCCAGGCCATCGCCCAACGTGCCCTTGAAGGGCTGGTGCGCTCGCTGGCCAAGGAATTGCGCCGGGCGATCACGGTGCAATTGATCTACGTGGCGCCGGGCGCCGAAGACGCGCTGGACAGCAGCTTGCGGTTCTTTTTGTCACGCCGCTCGGCCTATGTGTCGGGCCAGGTGGTGCGCCTGGAAAAACCCGTGGACGCCCAGGTGGCGGTGAACTGGGACAAACCCTTCGCCGGTCGCCGTGCCCTGGTCACCGGCGCCTCGCGCGGCATCGGCCTGGCGATTGCCCAGGTGCTGGCCCGCGACGGCGCCCACGTGGTGTGCGTGGACGTGCCCCAAGCCCAGGCAGCGCTGCTTCAAGCCGCCGACAGTGTGAACGGCTCGGCCTTGCCATTGGACATCACCGCAGCCGATGCGGCCGCGCTGTTGCAGGCGCATGTCAGCCAATACGGCGCGTTTGACGTGGTGGTGCACAACGCCGGGATCACCCGTGACAAAACCATCGCGAAGATGACCGAAGTCGCCTGGCGCAGTGTGCTGGCGGTCAACCTCGAAGCGCCGTTGCAGCTCAGCAGTGCATTGTTGCAGGGGCAGGGCTTGAACCCCGGCGGGCGGATTGTGTGCGTGTCGTCGATTTCCGGTATCGCCGGCAACCTCGGGCAAAGCAACTACGCCACCTCCAAGGCGGGCGTGATTGGCCTGGTGCAGGGCCTGGCACCCCGGGCGGCCGCGCTGCAAGTCACGGTGAATGCGGTGGCGCCGGGGTTTATCGAGACCCAGATGACCGCGAAGATCCCGCTGATGATCCGTGAGGCCGGGCGGCGCATGAACTCGTTGTCCCAGGGCGGGCAGCCGATCGATGTGGCCGAGACCATCGCCTGGCTGGCGCACCCGGCGTCCGGCGGGGTCAATGGCCAGGTGGTGCGCGTGTGCGGCCAAAGCCTGCTGGGAGCCTGAACCATGGACTATGTGACGCAGATCATCGACCCGCCACCGTCGCGCACTCAGTTGTTGCTGGACGGCGTGCGCGCACTGCGCAAACCCAAGCTCGACGGGCCGCCGCCGCTGCCCACCGCGCGCCTGGTGCGCTCGGCGGTGGAGCTGAGCGCCGCGGGCATCGCCGACTATGGCCGCGCCTGCGGGTTTCGCCGTGAGCAGGGCGTGCCGCTGTCTTATCCGCAGGTGCTGGCGTTCCCACTGCATTTGATGTTGCTGACCCGGCCGAGCTTTCCGTACCCGGCCAGTGGCATGGTGCACCTGGCCAATCGCATTCGTCAGCACCAGCGTTTGCATGAAGGCCAGGCCTTGCGCCTGGAAGTGTATTGCGAACGCTGGGTGGCGCACCCCAAGGGCCAGGCGCTGAGCATCGCCACCCGCGCTTTTGCGGCGGATACGCTGGTGTGGGAAAGCGACAGCCTGTACCTGCGCCGCGACGTCAAAGACCCGGTTGGTGAGCCTTGGGAAGACGTGTTGCCCCTGCAGGAAGATGGCCTGTTGCGCACCCAGCGCTGGGTGCTGCCCGCCGACCTGGGGCGCAGGTTCGCCAAGGTCTCGGGGGATTTCAACCCGATTCACACCTCGGTGATCGGCGCCAAAATCTTCGGCTTTCGCCGCGCCATCGCCCATGGCATGTGGACCCTGGGCCGCGCACTGGCGGCGCAGCAACCGCCGGGCGGCCTGGATCAGGCCCAGGCGCATTGTGACTTCAAGCTGCCGATCTTCCTGCCCGGCCAGGTTGCGTTGTGGAACCGCCCGGTGACCGGCCCGCGCCGTGAGTTCGAAGTGCGCAATGCTGCCGGTGACAAACCGCATATGCGCGGGCTATTTATCTGGAACGAGAGCCATCAATGAGTGACTACAGCTTCAACCCGGCCCCGACCCGCCGCGTGGCGATTATCGGCGGCAACCGTATCCCGTTTGCCCGCTCCAACACCGTGTATGCCCACGACAGCAATCAGGACCTGCTGGTGGCGGCCCTGCAAGGTCTGGTCGAGCGCTATAACCTGCACGGCCAGCGCCTGGGCGAGTTTGCTGCGGGCGCGGTGATCAAGCACTCGCGGGACTTCAACCTGGCGCGTGAGGCCTTGCTGTCCACCACATTGTCGCCTGATACGCCTGCCTACGACGTGCAACAAGCCTGCGGTACCGGGCTGGAAGCGGCCTTGCTGGTCGCCAACAAAATCGCCCTCGGCCAGATCGAAGTGGGCATCGCCGGCGGTGCCGACACCACTTCCGATGCGCCCATCGGCATCAACGAATCGCTGCGCCACACCTTGCTGGCGGCCAATCGCGCCAAGGGCATGGGCGCCAAGGTGAAGGCCTTGCTGCTGAAGGTGCGCCCGTCAATGTTTTTCAAACCGTTGCTGCCGCGCAATGGCGAGCCGCGCACCGGTTTGTCCATGGGCGAGCACTGCGAAGCAATGGCCAAGCGCTGGCAGATCAAACGGCTGGCCCAGGACGAGCTGACGCTCACCAGTCACCAGCGCCTGGAGGCGGCCTATAAACGCGGTTTTTTCGACGACCTGATCAGCCCTTATCGCGGGCTGGCGCGCGACAACAACCTGCGTGCCGACACTAGCCTTGCGAAGCTCGCCGGCCTTTCGCCCGCCTATGATCGCCAGAACGGCACGCTGACGGCGGGTAACTCCACGCCGCTGACCGATGGCGCCTCGGTGGTCTTGCTGGCCAGCGAAGCCTGGGCGGCCGAACAGGGTTTGCCGGTGTTGGCCTACCTGCGTACCGGCGAAACCGCTGCGGTGAACTTTGTCGACGGCACCGAAGGCTTGTTGATGGCCCCGGCGTATGCCGTGCCGCGCATGCTCAAGCGCGAGGGCCTGGGGTTTGCCGACTTTGACTTTTTTGAAATTCACGAAGCCTTCGCCGCCCAGGTGCTGTGCACGCTCAAGGCCTGGGAAGACCCCGAGTATTGCCGCGAGGGTCTAGGCTTGGCAGCACCGCTGGGCGCCATCGACCGCAGCAAGATGAACGTCAATGGCGGCTCCCTGGGCTGTGGCCATCCGTTCGCCGCCACCGGTGGCCGGCAACTGGCGGCGCTGGCCAAAACCATTCATGAGAACGGGGGTGGGCGCGGCCTGATTTCGATTTGTGCAGCCGGCGGGCTGGGCATTACCGCCATCGTCGAAAAATAGCCTGATCAAAAACAACAATAAGGAGACTGCCATGAACGCTGTAAGCCAGGAACACACCGAACGGGTCTGGTTGAACGCCTACTTGCCGGGCGTGCCGGCGGACATCGAGACCGGTATCGAGGCTTACCCGTCGCTGCGCGAGGTGTTCCTGGAGCACCTGGAAAAATTCCGCGAGCGGGTCGCCTACGTCAGCATCGGCACCGAAATGACCTACGCCGACTGGCAGTTACAAGGCCAGGCGTTTGCCGCGTGGTTACAGGGCCAGGGTGTGAAAAAGGGCGACCGGGTGGCGCTGATGATGCCCAACTGCTTGCAGTACCCGATCTGCCTGCTGGGCACGATCCTGGCCGGTGCGGTGGTGGTCAACGTCAACCCGTTGTACACCTCCCATGAACTCAAGCATTTGCTCAAGGACAGTGAAGCCGAAACCCTGGTGATCTTTGAAAACTTCGCCCACACCTTTGAAAAAGTCGCGCAGGGCAGCCGTGTCAAACGCGTGGTGGTGGCGGCGATTGGCGATCTGCTCGGCACTTTCAAGGGCGCGGCGATGAACTTCATCCTGCGTCAAGTGCAAAAGCAGGTGCCAAAATTTCACCTGCCTGGCGCAGTGCGCTTCAACAACGTGTTGAAACAGGGGCGGGCGCTGAACCATTTTCCGGTGGCGATGCACCTCGATGAGCTGGCGTTTCTGCAATACACCGGCGGCACCACCGGGGATGCCAAGGGCGTGATGCTCAGCCACCGCAACATCATCGCCAACCTGCTGCAAGCCAAGGCCTGGGTTGGGGACCAGTTGGACCAGGACAAGCAGGAAACCAACGTGACCTTGCTGCCGCTCTATCACATCTTTTCGCTGACGGTGAACTGCCTGATGTTCATGTGCCTGGGCGGGCGCAACATCCTGATTGCCAACCCGCGGGATGTGAAACGGGTGCAGATGATTTTGCGCAAGGAGCGCTTCAATGGCATCGCCGGGGTCAACACCTTGTTTAACGGCTTGCTCGAAAACAAAGAATTCTGTGCGCGGGATTTCTCTGACTTGCGCATGGTCATCGCCGGCGGCATGGCGACGCACACGGCGGTGGCCAAGCGTTGGAAAGAGGTGACCGGGCTGCCGATCATTGAAGGTTATGGGCTCACCGAGTGCTCGCCGGTGGTGAGCATCAGCCCGATCAACATTGCGCGCATGCGCGAAATGGAATTCACCGGCAGCATCGGCGTGCCGCTGCCGTCGACCTGGGTGCGGTTTATGCGTGAGGATGGTGAGCTGGCGGAGATTGGCGAGCAGGGTGAACTGCAAGTGCGTGGCCCGCAGGTGATGCAGGGGTACTGGAAGCGGCCCAAGGAAACGGCTGAAGTGCTGGATGCCGAGGGCTGGCTTTCCACCGGGGACATTGGGGTGATGGATGAGCGTGGGTATATTCGTCTGGTGGACCGCAAGAAGGACATGATCCTGGTTTCGGGGTTTAACGTGTATCCCAATGAGATTGAAGACGTGGTGGCCTTGCATCCCGGTGTAGGGGAGGTGGCGGCGATCGGGGTGGAAGATCCGGTGACGGGGGAGAAGGTCAAGATCATTGTGGTGCGCAAGGACCCGAGCTTGACCCAGGAGCAGATCCTGGCCCATTGCCGGGAATATCTCACGGGGTACAAGGTGCCCAAGTATGTCGAGTTTCGCAGCATTGAATTGCCCAAGACCACAGTGGGTAAAGTGCTGCGGCGGGCGTTGCGTTGATTTGAGGGGTTGGGTGCTTTAAGAGTGGGAGCAGGCTTGCCAGCTCCCACAGGTTGACCGCGTTCAGGCCGTTGTGGCTCCACATGGTTTGACTTGAAATACAGTCAAAATGTGGGAGCGGGCTTGCTCGCGAAGACGGTGTATCAGTCACCTGATGCATCGCCTGACACGCCGCTTTCGCGAGCAAGCCCGCTCCCACAGGTTGATCGCGTTCAGGCCGTTGTGGTTCTGCATGGCTTGATGTGAAACACAGCCAAAACTGTGGGAGCTGGCTTGCCTGCGATGGCGTCGGGTCAGCCAGCAAATTTGTCGCTGGAAAACCGCCATCGCAGGCAAGCCAGCTCCCACCTTTGACCGAGTATGACTCTGCTGTTGCTGTTGCTGTTGCTCTGGCCCTTACGTCCTTTTCGATGACGAAGGGGGAAGACCTTTTGGTTTCTTTTGCGTCCTTGCAAAAGTGACCCGCCGTAAGGGCGGAACCCTAAGCAGCCGTTACCGCAGCAACGGATATGTACACAACAGCGATGCCAGTCACCGAACACACCAACGGACCCACCGCACGCTCAAGCATACACACTCGGATTAACCAGATTGTTCGGCCGCTCCCCAGCCAGTGCCATCAGCAAATTTTCCACCGCACAGGCGGCCATCGCCTCCCGCGTTTCGTGGGTCGCCGAACCGATATGCGGCGTGGCCACCACATTGTTCAAGCGCAATAACGGCGAGTCATGATTCAAAGGCTCGCGCTCAAACACATCCAGCCCCGCCGCCCGAATCGTGCGTTGTTGCAGCGCCTCGACCAGCGCCGCTTCATCCACCACCTTGCCGCGTGAAATGTTGATAAAAATGGTGTCCGGCCCCATCAACGCAAACTCTCGTGCGCCAATCAGCTTTTCGGTTTCAGCCGTGAGCGGCAAGGTCAGGCACACAAAGTCAGCCTGCTGCAACAAGTCCGGCAAGCTACGAAACTGTGCGCCAAAGCGTTCCTCTACCCGTGGCTTGGGCGAGTGACTGTGGTAGATCACCGGCATGCCAAAACCAAAATGCCCACGCTGAGCCAGGGCTTCGCCGATGCGGCCCATGCCGATAATACCCAGGGTCTTGCCATGCACATCGGTGCCGAAATGCGCCGGGCCGATGTTTTTGCTCCACTGGCCGGCGCGCACCATATCGGCCAGCTCGACCACCCGGCGGGCAGTGGCCAGGATCAACGCAAAGCCGGTGTCCGCCGTGGTTTCGGTCAGCACGTCCGGGGTATTGCTGAGCAGGATGCCGCGTTGGGTCAGGTAGTCGATATCGTAGTTGTCGACGCCCACCGACACACTGGCCACCGCTTCGAGCTGGGGGGCCAGGTCGAGCAGCCTGGCATCCAGGCGCAGGCTCGCACCCAGCAGGCCGTGGGCGTTGGGCAAGGCGTCACGCAGCCGCGCCAGGCCGGGTTCGTCGAGGGCGTCGATCAGGGTCACATTGACCTGTTCGTGCAGGCGAGCCATCAACGGCGCGGAGAGTTTTTTGTACAGGACCACAGACTTTTTCATGAGGTTTTTACCTTCAACTCCAGGGTGGGCACCGGCACACGATCGCTGGCGCCGGGCTTGAGGAAAATCGTCAGCACCACGGCAAACATCAGCGCGCCGCTCATCAGCAGGTAGGAGGCGCCGGGTGAGCCGGTGCTGCTATTGAGGTAACCGACCAGGTACGACCCGCCGAACGAGCCCAGTGCGCCCATGCTGTTGATCAGCGCCATGGCGCCGCCGGCGACGTTGGCCGGGAGGATTTCCGGGACGATGGCGAAAAACGGACCGTAAGGCGCATACATGCACGCCCCGGCGATGACCAGCAGGGTGTAGGACCACCAGAAGTGCTCAGCGCCCAACGCGTAGGACGCGTAGAAGGCGATAGACGCGATCAGCAGCGGCGGCCACACAAAACGTTTACGCTTTTGCAGCTTGTCCGAGCCCCACGACACCGCCAGCATGCCGATCACCGCCGCCAGGTACGGCAGCGCCGAGAGCCAACCGGCTTCGACCATGTCCATCTGCAAGCCGGCCTTGAGGATCGACGGCAGCCACAATACGAAGCCATACACACCGATGCTCCAGCAAAAAAACTGCAGCGCCAGGATGATCACCTTGGGCGAACGAAAGGCTTCGGCGTAGTTCTTCACCGCCTTGATCCCGACCTGTTCGGCGGCCAGGGCGCTTTGCAGGTCGTGTTTATGCTGCTCGCTCAGCCACTTGGCGTCGGCGGGTTTTTCATCCGCCAGCTTCCACCAGATAAACGCCCAGATCACCGCCGGCAGCCCTTCGATGATAAACATCCAGCGCCAGCTGAAGTGCTGCACCAGGTAGCCCGACACCACCGACATCCACATCATGGTCACCGGGTTGCCGAGGATCAGGAAAGTGTTGGCCCGTGAGCGTTCGGCACGGGTAAACCAGTGGCACAGGTACACCAGCATCGCCGGCATCACCGCCGCTTCGACCACGCCGAGCATGAAGCGAATGGCGATCAGCATATAGGCGTTGGACACCACGCCGGTCAGCGTGGCCAGGCTGCCCCACAGAATCAGGCTGACGAAAATCAGCTTTTTAACGCTGCGTTTTTGCGCGTAGATCGCTCCCGGCACCTGGAAGAAAAAGTAGCCGAGAAAAAACAGCGCGCCCAGTAACGACGACATGCCGGGGGTGATCATCAGGTCTTCGGCCATGCCGGAGGCCGCGGCGAAGCCATAGTTGGCGCGATCCAGGTATGCCAGGCTGTAGGTGATAAACACGATAGGCATGATGTACCACCAGCGGCGGGTGGCGAGTTTCACAGTTTCCATGGGGTTGCTCCTGAGCTTGTTGTAGTTGTGGCAACAGGGAGTGGGTCATGCAACAGATCGGCTGGGTAATTCAGAGCGGGTGGGCAAACCTTCCATATCACCAAGGCTTTGCACGGCGCGGCTGCCGATCCAGTTGCCGCGCTGTACCGCCTCGGGGAAGCTCAGGTTTTCGAGCAGGGCGCTGATCATGCCGACGGCAAAACCATCACCGGCGCCCACGGTATCCACCACGGTTTCCACTGGCACGGCGGCAATAAAGCCTTGGTCCATGTGGGTGCGGTAGTAGGCGCCGTCCGCGCCCAGCTTGATCGCCACGGCTTCGGCGCCCTGGTCGAGGTAGAACGCGGCGATGTCGGCCGGGTCGTCAAAACCGGTGAGCAGGCGACCTTCGCCCAGGCCCGGCAAGACCCAATCAGCGAGGGCCGCGAGGGCGTTGATTTCGCGGATCATCTGCGCTTGGCTGGCCCACAACGACGGCCGCAGGTTCGGGTCGAACGACACGCTGCGCCCGGCCTTGCGCATCTGCGTCATCAGTTCCACGGACAACTCGCGGGTGGCCTCGGACAAGGCGGGCGGGATGCCGGTGGCGTGCAGGTGGCGCGCTTGCAGCACGGCGGGGCTGATCGCGGCAATCGATAAGTGGCTGGCCGCCGAACCTTTACGGAAGTACTCCACCTGCGGGTCGGCGCCGGCGTCTTCGCGGGACTTGAATTGAAAGCCGGTCGGGTGCAGCGGGTCGACCGCCACGTGGCGGCAATCCAGGCCTTCGTTCTTCAGCGTGTCGACCACAAAGCGCCCCAGGGAATCGTCGCCGACACGGCTCAGCCACGTCACATTGAAACCCAGGCGCGACAGGCCGATGGCGACATTGCTGTCGGCCCCGGCAATGCGCTTGTGAAACTGCGCCACCTGGGCCAGGTCGCCGGTCTGTTCGGCGACAAACATCGCCATGGTTTCGCCAAACGAAAGGATATCGATCTCAGACATGGGCGTTCTCCGCACGGGGCTGGCCAAGGAGGGCGAGGGCGGCGACCTGCTGCGCGGTGACGGCAACCAGGTCGTCGCCTTGCAACGGGAATTCCACGGCCCGGGTAATACCTTGAGTCATATGTTTGAGCAGTTGTTCCCACAGATGCAGGTCAGTGGCGCCGGGCGGCAGGGCCACCAGCTTGCCGTCCTGGCGCCGCGCCACGGCTTTGCAGTGCAGGTAGTCCACATGCCGGCCCAACAGGCGTGCGGCGGTGAGCGCGGATTGGTCCTGCCACTGCCAATTGCCGATGTCGAAGGTCATTTTCACCGGCAGGCCCAGGCGTTCCACCTCAGTGAAGAAGCGCTGCATCGGCTCGATGCGTCCGCCGTGCAGGGTCTGGTCGTTCTCCACCAGCAGCTTGACCGGGTGACGGTTGAGCAGGGCCTGCAGGCTTTGCAGGTCGTTGGTGTCGGTGAAATAACCGAGAGAAACCTTCAGCCAGCGCGCGCCGAAGGCTTGGGCGCGGTCCAGGGTGGCGCTGAGCTCCGCATTCGGCTGGGCGCGCCCGGCCACCCACAGCTCCAGCGGTGACGAGAACACCGATTCCAGACCGTGCTCGGCAGCGGCTTGGGCGAGGGCGGCGGGTTGTTCGCTGGTCAACAGTTCTTCGCGCCACTCGATGCGCTGGGCGCCGGCGGCCACCAACAGTTCGACAAAACTCAATTGGCCCTGCTGGCGTACCAGGTCGGCGCCGTAGCTGGATAGGCTGATGGAAACGGGGTATTTATGCATTGTTATGTACCTCTGAAACCGGTTTCATTTTTATACGAAAATAATGTGGGAGCGGGCTTGCCTGCGATGGCGGTGTGTCAGTCAATGCGGCGGTGACGGCATGATCGCTATCGCAGGCAAGCCAGCTCCCACAAGGGATTGGGTGGAGCCACGGATTATCAGTTCCGGCAAAAAATCCAGGGTGCGCGGTGGCGCGTCATCGCCGCGCAAGCGTTTAAGCAGGCAGTCGAAAGCGCTGGCGCCAATCGCGTCGGTGGGTTGGGCGAGGGCGGTGATGCCGTTGCCCACCAGCGGGTACCAGTCGAGGTCATCCAGGGCAATCAGGCCGATGTCATCAAAGAGATTGCAGCCCAGCGTTTTGAGCGCGTGGGTGCAGGCCAGCGCAGCCACACCATTGGCGCAGAACAAGGCTTTGGGGCCTGGCTTGGCAAGAAAGGTTTGCAGGTGGTTTTCCAGCCTGTCATCGAGTTCCAGCACCGCGCCGGTCAACCCTGGGCGGGCCGCAATCTCGGCAGTGAAACTGGCCTGACGCTCCACGCGTGAACTGGTGCCATCGGCCTTTTCGCTCACCAGCAACAGGTCGCGATAGCCCTGCTGTGCGAGGTGCTGCACGGCAACACGCACCGCTGCAGGGTTATCCAGGCCGACCATATCGCTGTGCAGCGGCTTGACCTTGCGGTCTACCAGCACCAGGGGCATTTCCCGCTGCAACTCCAGCAGTTGGTCAAGGTGGTGGCCGAGGGTGTTCACAATCAGCCCTTCGATGTTGTACGAGCGCAACGCCGACAGGTGCTGGCGCTCTTGCTCGTCATCGCGGTCGGTATTGCACACCACCAGGCTGTAGCCATGCTGGCGGCAAGCGGTTTCGACGCCGTGCATCACGGCAATGGAGTAGGGGTTGCGGATATCGGCCACCAGCATGCCGATCAGGCGCGTGCGGCCGCGTTTCAAACCGCGGGCCATCTGGTTGGGGCGGTAACCGAGTTCGCTGATCGCCTGCTCGATGCGCAAGGCAATGGCATCGGAGAGCAGGGCGCGGTCGTCACCGATAAAGCGCGACACGCTGGCTTTGGACACGCCGGCGCGTTCGGCAACGTCAAGCATGGTCACGCGGCTGCGCTGGGCGGCGGAAAAAGGAGTCACGGTGGCAGGCCTTTCTTATTGGAGGTAGTGATGCTCTGAAACCGGTTTCAGGAGAACTCATTCACGGAACAACGTCAAGTGTCATTCAGCGCGAGGCAAGCGCTCATTCGCGCGTGCAACCGACGAATGGCGGTATGACCTGTTAGTTCTGACAGTATCGGAACGTTAACAACGGGTATTCAATCGACGTCACAGCCTTCACTAAAAACCAATGACTGGCGCAATGTTGCTGTTACGGAGAATGATATGATCCCCCCCTCAACTAATAGCAATGTTAAAACCAATAGCGCCGCAGGTTTGCCCAACGGCACGGTTGTGACCGCCGTGCCTCAAGCCCCCCTACCAACCGTTGAGGGACGATTGGCAAGTGGTGTGATTCCAAAACGCTTATTGGATGATGATCTTCTCGTATGGATACCCGGCCCATGGATTGAACTGACCCAGCCGGGGAGCACTGATTATATTGTGTTTGTTTGGCATGTCGTCGGGTTAGCGCTGCCTGTTTACGTTGAACCGATACCGTTCGTGGGAGAGTTGTTTCCCGAAGACTTTCCACTGCCGGCGTATATTCCTAGCGGTTTGCTGCTCAATGACGCTGTCGTCGATCTTTCTTATCGCATACACAATGACCAACCCGACGCAGCGGTGGCCAATTTCTCGCATCCTGTCAGGATTATTATCGACCGCAGTGCGCCGGGTAAAGGCGAGGTGCTTAAGGCGCCGGTGTTTTCAAATACAGTTATTACTACGCCTGATCTGGATAATAATTTGACACTGGATGTCGTGGTGCCAGGCGATTATAAGGTTCGCGCCACCCTTGACGAAATATTCCTGTGGTTTATGGACAGTAATTCAGTTCCGGCTGGTTTGCCGATTCACGTTGAAAAAGTAGTTGCTATTACAGGTGCAATTATTTTGAAGGTGCTGGTGTCGGAATTTCGCAAGTTTTCAGGTGCACAAGAATTGTTTGCGGTGTACCGAGTCAAGGATGAGGCGGGTAACATCAGTCAACTTTCCTTGCCCGCAAGTGTCTTGCTGAGTCTAACGCCACTGCCCGGCAATTTGCCCGTGCCTACGGTGCCTGCGTTTGATTTTGATCAACTCATCAAACGTGACGATGCGCGTAATATCGTCTCGTTTGGCATCAGCAGCTACACCAATTTTATACCTGGGGATCTCTGTATCCCTGAATTGGCGGGTGTTAAACTTCCGCCGATACCTGTCACTTCATTTCCGTTTACCGGAACCTTGACCTGGCAGCAGCTGATTGCCAACGGCTCCGACCTGCAACGAAAGGACAAGGTGCCGTTTCGCTATTACATTAGACGTGCTTCCGACACGGTGGGCCCTGGGACGCTATCTCCGCTAAAATTGCTCAATATGGATTTCACGGTATTCGGCCGCGATCACAATCAGGCGCCAGCGTTACTTAACCCACTGTTGGACCTGGTTAATGTCTATGGTGCGGTGTCCAATACGGCTAATAAATTGGACAGTCGCGACAGTAACCAACCTGTCAGAGTTGAAGCGCGCCTGTCGGGTAACCCGCAACCTGGTGACATGCTGTCGCTGTACTGGCCGGGGCAGGCAACGCCGGTGGCGACTTATACCGTCAAGTTGGGTGACACCGCTGGCGCCCTTATCGTTTTTGACCCTCGCATTAACTGGTCGATCATACAGGCCGGTGGTAATACGACTGCCTACGTGTATTACGTGACCACTAACGGCGTTAACGAGCAACAATCGGGTAATCAAAGTGTTGTTATAAACATCACTCCGCCTATGAGTTTTCCCAAGCCCACGTTTCCTCAAAATGTGAACCACCCTAATAAAATTATTAATTGCACACCGGGCCTTGGCCCAGACGGCAAACCGCTGCCGTTTCTCTGGGAGGAATTTCAGATTCAGATGACGCCTGGGGTCGGTGTATGGCCAGGGGATTTGTGTACGCTGGCCTTCCAGGGCTTCGATGATTTCCCGGATCGTAACCCGCTGGTATCGACGGCGCTGACCCTGAGTCATACGTGGGGCATTAATCAAGTGTCGCATATTTTCAAAATCACGGATTATCAAAACATTATAAAACCGCTGAGGGATTATGCCGGCGCCTCAGCAAAATATAGTGTTTTTCGAGGCGGCGTATTAATCGGCGTATCGAAGGTCGGGTATGTACAAATTGATCTTAAATATTCGACTGGGAGGTATTGTGGGCCAGCATAGCGCTGGATAAACCATTCCTGAAGATCGAAGTGCAGGTAGCAGTGAGGTTAATAGCGTGAGGGGGCTTCAGTCATCCAGAGGTCCTTGGTCGTTTGGTTTTATTCGGTAAATAATACAATTGCGAATGGAGAACACGACATGATCGGTAAAAAAATTACGGTAAAGGCAATCGTTATTTCCCCTGAGGCACTCGCTCCTGATATCCACGGAGTAGACCCTGTAACAGGATATATTTCAGCGGCTGACGGGGACAAGCCTATAGTGCTCACCATCACGTCTGGCCAAGGTTCAGCAGCAGGTGACTGGGTTCGAATCTATCGAAGAGACGTCATTAATGACTTGCCTGACTCATGGACGTTGGTGGTTGAAGAGCAATTTATAATCGTCGACCCACTCGACAAGTTTGAGGTGCGTATTCCTGTCGTTGCGAGTTCGGGAAAACAGCTGTCGGGTGATTTTCAAGTACGTTCTGAATTGCTCTTGAATGTTGGTGCGGATCCAAATATTCCAGGCGACGTAGACAGACCTGGTCCTATCGGCCAGAGTTCACCCTTTTCGACTTATAAAATGGACCTGGATCCACCCTACTTAAGGGTGCAGCCACCTGCACCGATATACACGGGGACCTTCCCGCCGGGCCAGGTTATTAGTCTGGCACAACTGACGCAGTTCAATTTGCCGTTCTCTATTCCTGACAACACAACGACGGGCCTCGGGGCTTGGAAGCCAGAAGATACGCTGACCATTTTCTATAACCACGGCACGCCCGTGACAGCCACAGAAGTGGCCAGGCAGACTCCACCCCGGCCCATGACACAAACCGGTAACACGGTGACAGTGCTCGCCAGTGAGATCACGCAAGGGGGGCCGTGCTTCTTTACTTATCAAATCGCGGACTCGCAGGGCAATACAAGTTTGGTCTCTGCGCCTTCAATTACGTTCACTATCGCACTGGATCCGGCCCCCGCGAACTTACTACCGATTATCATGAAAGAGGCACCAGACGCCGCTGATGATCTGATCACTATTGAAGACCTGAAAATAGGCCCAACGGGCGAA
Source organism: Pseudomonas sp. W3I7 (assembly GCF_030816095.1). NCBI lineage: Bacteria > Pseudomonadati > Pseudomonadota > Gammaproteobacteria > Pseudomonadales > Pseudomonadaceae > Pseudomonas > Pseudomonas sp. W3I7. The sequence continues at coordinate 3,310,420 of NZ_JAUSXP010000001.1, read as the reverse complement.
ATTCCGGCCTATACGAACGTTGACACTACCAAGGACGAATTTCGGGTTCAATACAACAATGGGGCTTGGAGCCAGTGGTTTCGTGTTGTCTCGGTTCCAATCACGCTGGATCAGCCCTTCCTGCTTCCGCTGGCTCGAGCGGACTACGGCAACATAAAAGGCCCGAAATCGGTCGTTATCACCTATGAAATACGCAAAAATGGTGACACTTTCCCAGGTCCGACGACACCGTTCAGAGTGGACTTTAGTGTGACAGGGCCGGGCAATCCGGGCCTACCAGGCAGTAACAATACTCGATTGAATCCTGCATCGTTTCTTGGTCGCAATGCGGCTGCGCCGAACAAACTGGAGTTTGCGCAGGCTAACTTTCCGGTCACCGTTAGAATCGAGTTATGGCAAGCCACTGACCCTATTGAAGTGCCGGCGAAAGACATGTTTCTTTTCGTTGAAGCGCCTGACGGTAAGATCATCTTGCCTTATAAGGAACTAAGCACTGAGTTACCCGGAGAGTTTGTCTCCTGGGACATCGATTGGAGTGAATTTCAACGACTGGGCAATGGCAGACATAAATTCAGCTATTTCGTATCACCAACGGCAACGCCAACGTCTGCCACTAACCTCAATCGCGCGGCCCCTACAGAGGTTGAATTGCTGGGCGCGGTAACTACACCCCTGCCGGCGGCTCGATTTGTCAATGCGACGACGGGGACGTTTGGTGTATGGGGCTGCCCAGCGCTAGTAGCACCGGCGCCGACAAACTGGGAAGGCAGGATTACTGTGCCAGGGGACCCGAGAATGGTCGATGGTCAGCCACTGACCTTGGAACTGCAGGTGTTCAGGCCTCGCACGGGTACACCTCGGCTTTATGACCAAAAGCAGAGTTACAACGTAACCATTAACCCTGCCATTAGAACTAACGGTTATACCTTCCAGATTCCCTACGCGGGTTTCCTTGAACATGCCCAGCTAGGGCGTGCGGAGGCGGTTTACACCGCGCCGCTGAACAACGGCACGTTGGGGCGTGGTACCGCGGGCGTTAACGTACGTTCGACGTTGAGTTACACACGGTGCGATAACGTGGGAGCAATCCTCACGCCTTAGAGGCGACATTGATACGCTGCAGGGTTCCCCTCTCAACTTGAGAGGGGAATTCCCTGACAGTACCGGTCGACTGTATTACTCAATGTGCCGCTTTCTTACCAATAGGTTACAGATTAGTCCTACATCAGCGTGGCTGTTTAATTCTTACTCTACGTGCCGCACAGGTAAGGCGTCACTTTCAGGAAGTGAGCCGAACCGCTTTTGTAGGCCTTACCAAAAGAGTGATTGACCATGTCGGCACTGAACACGTTCGAACTCAAACCTTTGAGTGCGATGATCAAAGTCCCCACCATTACATTCTGTTTGTTTGCCGCGATGCAGGGGCAAGCCCAGGCGGTTCAGTTGGGTAACGGTGAGCAACGAACCATTGATGCGACTGAGCAATCAACGGATTGGCAACTGTCGGGCCAATCAGCGTTGACGATGAACCGTGCAACAGCCACCACGATCGACCTGGCAAATTCCACGTTGAACATGAACAGCGGCAGTGTCGCGAATAGTGTGCGTGCTGCGCAGGGTTCCACAATAAACATGGACGCTGCACGTGTTACATCGAGCGATGCCCAATACGGCGCCGTGCGGCTGGACAGTAGTAAGGCGGTTATTAACAACAGTACCCTGACCAATACCAATGGCTTAGGGTTGCAGGCGTTTGGTGCTGTAGGTGCGTTGAGGGGGGCATCGGCCGAAGTCAGCAACACGACGATCAGCGGCGCTATCGGCGGTGCGGAAGCATTCACTGGCAGTGAGTTACACTTTAAACAAAACTCGCTGGTACAAGGTACGGGAGCAGGGGCATTTGGGCTCTCCCTTACAGGCGCCACGGCGACGGCCACTCAAAGTACTATTATCGGCAATGGTCATGGCGTGACGTTCACGCGTAATCGGGACGACTTGACGGATGGCAAACTGGTTTTGGACCGGTCTGTGGTTGAGGGTCGTAGCGGTTCGGCCCTCTCGGTCAGGGGCACGCCAGGTCGAGTGCCAGTGGTGTCTATCGATGTACTCAACGGTTCTACGCTCAAGGGCGGCAACGGCAATCTGCTGTCGGCGTCGGGTGGTGCCACCGCGACGATGAATGTGGATAACAGCCGGAACCTGGTCGGTAATGTAATCGCCGACGCCACCAGCACTGTGCATTTGAACCTGCAAAACAACGCAGAGTTGAAGGGCCAGCTGCAAGGTGTCGACACGGTAAAGGTGGACAACACCTCCAATTTGTTCATCACCGGCGACAGCCAGGCACGCTCTCTCATGATGGGCGGTGGTACGGTGACCCTTGGTGCACCGGGCGAGTTTTATCGGTTGAAACTGGACTCGCTGTCCGGCGAGGGCCGGTTTGTCGGGAGCGTCAATTTAGATGAGGGCAAGGCGAGTTTTATCGACGTCGCCAATGAGGCCTCGGGCAACCACACGCTGGCGCTCTCCGCCAGCGGCAGCGAACTGGTCAAAACCCAGGTTGTGCACACCGGCGGCGGTGACGCGGTGTTCTCCCTTGAGAACGGCCCGGTCGACATGGGTGCCTATGCCTACAACCTGAAACAGGAAGGCAATGACTGGTTTCTGGACAAGCAAACCCGTGTAGTCAGCCGCAGTGCCCGTGTGGTGACGGCATTGTTCAACACCCCGGTGACCATCATGACCGCCGAAGAGGGCTCATTGCGCCAACGTATGGGTGAGTTGCGTTACTCGCCGAAAAGCACCGGTCTCTGGATCCTGGGTATCGGCAGTCAATATGATGTGTCCCAGAGTTCGGGCACCGGTTACTCGCAGAACCTGAAGGGTTTCTCCATCGGTGCTGATATGCCGCTGGGCGACAGCCAATGGAAGGTCGGTGTATTCGGCGGCCACAGTAACTCTGACGTAAACCCGGTTCGCGGCGCTGCCGGTACCGTCAAGAGCTACTTCCTGGGTACCTATGCCACCTGGATGGACGAAGAAAGCGGTTTCTATTTTGATGCCGTGGCCAAAGCCAACCGGTTCCAGAACCAGGCCAAGGCAACACTCAGTGACAACACGTCTACCAAGGGTGGCTACAACAACTTAGGCGGTGGTGTATCGGCTGAATTCGGCCGTCATATCAAGCTCGGTGAGAGTTCCTTTATTGAACCTTACGGCCGACTGTCGACCATTGTGGTCCAGGGTGGCACGTACAGCCTGAAAAACGGTTTGCAAGTGGACGGTGAGCGCACCCGCTCAAGGACCGCCGAGGCCGGCGCGACCGTTGGTCATGAGTTCCAACTCGATGATGGCACGCTGATCAAGCCTTACCTGCGTGCGGCAATGGTCCACGAGTTTGCCAACAACAATAAGGTCACGGTCAACAACCAGACCTTCAACAATGATTTGTCGGGCTCGCGCACCAAGTACGGTGCCGGTGTGGCGGTGTCGTTTACCCAGGACCTGCAGGCGCATGTCGACGTGGAGACCAGCACCAGTGACAAAATCAAGCAAAAAGCCGCTGTTAACGTTGGCCTGCGTTATGCGTTCTAAATAAACAGGCAACGCTAAGAAGCCCTGATCGAAAGATCAGGGCTTTTTTTTTGAGGATGCAAAAGCGCTTTTCAATCGCCTTTCCCGGTCAGATCAGGATTGGCGCCGCAGCATTCAGGTTCAACTGAACAGTCCGGCAGCAATATTGATCGAGAAACCCAGAATCGCCGTATTGAACAGAAATCCAATCAATGACTGGCCCAAAACGACTTTGCGCAGTGCACGTGTTGCAACCCCTACATCCGCCGTTTGCACTGCCACGCCAATGGTGAACGAGAAATACAGGAAGTCCCAGTAATTGGGGTTGCGCAGCCCTTCGGCAAAGCGCAGCGCGGGCTCGTCGCCGTCCCAGGTGTAGAACAGGCGGGCGTAATGCACGCTGAAAATCACCCCGGTCAGCAACCATGAGCCAATCACCGTCATGCCGGTAAAACCGTAGTGCAGCAGGCGCGCCGTGCTGTCCAGGTCTTTGCTGCCCACCAGGTTCACCGTGATGGTCGCAAGGCTGGCTATCGCGGCAATGCACACCATGAACAGCACCAGCCCGGCGTTTTCATCCTCGATCTCGGCGATGCGTTTTACATCATCGGCACGCGAACGGCTGGTGAGCCACAGCATCAGCGCCAGGTAGGTCCAGACCCCGGCGTTCCAGCCAATCAGGATTTTGCTGATCAGCGTATCGGCCGGCACCAGAATGCCCACGGCAAGGCCAAGGACGGCGGCGGATGAGAGGCGAGGGTGGGTGCGGGCGAGGAAGGCCATAGGTGCTCACAACAGGGGGGAGGTTGTGAGCACCATAGCGCATTCAGGCGGACTTGATCATGAACTGCACGGTGCCCGCTCCCACATTTTGACCGAGTTCTGTCGGGTTAATCAGGCTTGCTGCGCCTGCGCACCAGCTTCATCACCACCACAAAAAACACCGGCACAAACACCACCGCCAGCGTCGCGGTGATCATCCCGCCGATCACGCCTGTACCAATTGCCTGCTGGCTCGCCGAGCTGGCGCCGGTGGCAATTGCCAATGGCACCACGCCGAGGATAAACGCCAGGGAGGTCATGATGATCGGCCGCAACCTCAGCCGCGCGGCTTTCAGGGTGGCGTCGATCAGATCCTCACCTTGGTCCACCAGGTCCTTGGCAAACTCGATGATCAGAATCGCGTTCTTCGCCGACAAACCGATGATGGTGATCAAGCCGACCTTGAAGAACACATCATTGGGCATGCCACGCAAGCTCACCGCCAACACGGCGCCGAGCACACCCAGCGGCACCACCAGCAACACCGAGGTCGGTATCGACCAGCTTTCGTACAATGCCGCCAGACACAGGAACACGATCAGCAGCGACAGGCCCAACAGCAACGGCGCCTGGGAGCCGGACAAGCGTTCCTGCAACGACAACCCGGTCCATTCCTGGCCCAGGCCGGCCGGCAATTGGCTGACCAGGCGCTGGATTTCTTCCATGGCCTCACCGGTACTGTGCCCCGGCGCCGCTTCGCCGCTGATGGAAATCGCCGGGTAGCCGTTGTAACGCGTCAACTGCGCCGGGCCTTGGGTCCAGCTGGCTTCAACAAACGATGACAAGGGCACCATCTTGCCGGCGTTATTGCGCACGTTGATCTTCATCAAGTCCGCCACCTGGCTGCGTTGGTCGCCTTCCGCCTGCACCACCACCCGCTGCATGCGGCCCTGGTTGGGGAAGTCGTTGACATAGGCCGAGCCGATGGCCGAGGACAGCACATTGCCCACATCGGCAAACGACACGCCCAGGGCGTTGGCTTGCTTGCGGTCCACTTGCAACTGCACTTGCGGTGCTTCGGCCAAGGCACTTTCGCGCACGTTGGCCAGGATCGGGCTTTTTTCCGCGGCGGCCAGCAACTCGGTGCGCGCCTGCATCAGCGCGGCATGGCCGACGCCACCACGGTCCTGCAAACGGAACTCGAAGCCGCTGGAAGTGCCCAGGCCGTCCACCGGCGGCGGCAGGATCGCGTAGGCAATCGCATCCTTAAGCTCGCTGAACGCTCCGTTGGCACGCTCGGCAATTGCCGAGGCCGAATCTTCGCTGCTGCGCTGCGACCAATCCTTGAGCGTGGTAAAAGCCAGCGCTGCGTTCTGCCCGGAACCGGAGAAGCTGAAGCCCATGATCATGGTGGTATCGCCCACCCCAGGCTCGCCGGCGTTGTGCGCCTCGATCTGCTCGGCGACCTGCACCGTGCGGTTCTTGCTCGCGCCCGGCGGCAGCTGGATATCGGTGATGGTGTAACCCTGGTCTTCCACCGGCAGGAACGAGGAGGGCAGGCGGCTGAACATCCACCCCAGGCCCACCAGCAGCACCAGATAAATCAGCAAGTAGCGGCCGCTGCGCTTGAGGGCATAGGCCACCCAGCCTTCATAGCGGTCGGTCAGGCGCTCAAAACGGTTGTTGAACCAGCCGAAGAAACCGCCTTTGGCATGGTGCTCGCCCTTGGCAATCGGCTTGAGCAAGGTGGCGCACAGCGCCGGCGTCAAGGTCAGGGCCAGGAACGCCGAGAACAGGATCGAGGTGGCCATCGACAGCGAGAACTGCTGGTAGATCACCCCCACAGAACCTGGCATGAACGCCATCGGCAGGAACACCGCCACCAGCACCAACGTGATACCGACGATGGCGCCGGTGATCTGGCCCATGGCTTTTTTCGTTGCGTCCTTGGGCGACAGGCCCTCGGTGGCCATGATGCGCTCGACGTTTTCGACCACCACAATCGCATCGTCCACCAGGATGCCGATCGCCAGCACCATGCCGAACATGGTCAGCACGTTGATCGAGAAACCCAGCAACAGCATGGTGGCGAAAGTGCCCATCAGTGCAATCGGCACCACCAGTGTGGGGATCAAGGTGTAGCGCACGTTCTGCAGGAACAGGAACATCACTGCAAACACCAGCGCCATCGCCTCCAGCAAGGTGTAGACCACCTTGGTGATCGAGACTTTGACGAACGGCGACGTGTCGTACGGGATCTTGTACTCCACGTTGGCCGGGAAGTAGCGCGACAGCTCGTCCATCTTCGCCCGCACCAGGGTCGCGGTGTTCAGCGCGTTGGCGCCGGGCGACAGTTGCACACTGACGGCGGTCGACGGCTTGCCGTTCAGGCGCGTGGAGAACTGGTATTCCTGGCTGCCGACTTCCACCCGCGCCACATCGCCGATGCGCACGGTGGAGCCGTCGGGGTTGGCCTTGAGCACGATGTCGGCAAATTCCGCCGGGGTCGACAACTGGCCCTTGACCAGGATTGCGGCGGTGATTTCCTGGGTCTTGGTGCCCGGCAAATCCCCAATGCTGCCCGCCGAGACCTGGGCGTTCTGCGCGCTGATCGCGGCATTCACGTCAGCCGGCGTCAGGTTGAAACCGATCAGCTTCTGCGGGTCGATCCAGATGCGCATGGCGCGTTCGGCGCCGTACAGCTGGGCCTTGCCCACGCCGTCCAGGCGCTTGAGCTCGTTCATCACGTTGCGCGCCAGGTAATCGCTGAGCGCCACGTCGTCGAGCTTGCCGTCGTTGGAGGTCAGGGTCACCAGCAGCAGGAAGCCGGCGGAGACTTTCTCCACCTGCAAACCTTGCTGGGTCACGGCTTGCGGCAGGCGCGGCTCCACCGCTTTTAGGCGGTTTTGCACATCCACCTGAGCCATTTCCGGGTTGGTGCCCGGCTGGAAGGTTGCGGTAATGGTGGCCGAGCCCAGGCTGCTTTGGGATTCGAAGTACAGCAAGTGATCGGCGCCGTTAAGCTCCTGCTCGATCAGGCTGACCACGCTTTCATCCAGGGTCTGGGCCGAGGCGCCGGGGTACACCGCGTAAATTTCCACCTTGGGCGGCGCGACGTTGGGGTACTGGGCCACCGGCAACTGCGGGATGGCGAGCGCGCCGGCCAGCAGGATAAACAGGGCCACCACCCAGGCGAAAATCGGGCGGTCAATAAAGAACTGCGGCATGGCGGGTTATTCCTTGACTGGCTGGCCGGAGGCGGGGCTGTCATCCACCTCGACTTTTTCACCGGGGCGCGCGTGTTGCAGGCCTTCGACGACGATACGGTCACCGGGCTTGAGGCCGCTGCTGACGATCCAGCGGTCCTCGATCACTGCGCCCAGTTCAACCGGCTGCTGGCTGACGCTCTGCTCGGCGTCCAACAGCAGCACCATCGGGATGCCGGCGCTGTCACGGGTGATGGCGCGTTGCGGCACGCTGATACCTTGCTTGTCCACGGCCTGTTCGAGGCGCACACGCACAAAGCTGCCCGGCAACAGGTCGAGGTCCGGGTTGGGGAACTCGCTGCGCAGGATGATCTGCCCGGTGCCCGGGTCGACGCTGATTTCGGCAAACAGCAACTTGCCCGGCAACGGGTACAGGCTGCCGTCGTCCTGGATCAGCGTGGCCTTGGCCTGGTCCTGGCCGACCTGCTTCAAGCTGCCGGCGCGAAAGGCGCGGCGCAGGTCATTGAGTTCGCGGGTCGACTGGGTGAGGTCGGCGTGGATCGGGTCCAGTTGCTGGATAATGGCCAGCGGCGTGGCCTCGTTCTGGCCGACCAGCGCACCTTCGGTCACCAGCGCACGCCCGATACGCCCGGAAATCGGCGCGGTGACGGTGGCGTAGCCCAGGTTCAACCGGGCACGTTCGACCGCGGCCTTGTTGGCGGCGACTTCGGCGTTGGTCTGGCGCAGGTTGGCGCGGGCATTGTCGTAGTCCTGGCCGCTGATGGCGTTGCCTTCGACCAACTGGCTGTAACGCTGCTCTTGCAGGCGGGCCTGGAACGCGTTGGCCTCGGCCTTGCTCAGGTTGGCCTGGGCGCTGTCCAGGTCGGCCTTGAATGGCGCGGGGTCGATGCGAAACAGCACGTCGCCCTGTTTGACGTCGTGGCCTTCCTTGAACACCCGCTGCATGACCACGCCGGCGACCCGTGCGCGCACTTCGGCAATGCGTGGCGCGGCGATACGCCCGCTCAATTCGCTGGTGATCGACAGGGGCTTGGCTTGCAGGGTTTCGATGCGCACTTTGGCCAGTGGCGTCTCTGGCGCTTCATCGGCCGACTGGCCACAGCCGCTCAGGGCCAGCGTCAGGGCCAGCAGGCAAAACGGCGCAAACAGATTCTTCGACATGCTCATATCCCAATATTGACTGGCGCATCCTAATGACACCTGCGCCGTGGTGCTGTGAAGCTGTGTAGGCCGTGTGTGAAGAAGTGTAAGGTGCGGCGCGCGGCGCGCCGGGGGCGTATATCCTTGCACAATCCTGCAACACACCAACAAACAGTATTATTTGGAAACACCATGCCCAACATCCTCCTGGTGGAAGACGACGCCGCACTCTCCGAGCTGATTGCCAGCTACCTGGAACGCAATGGCTATCACGTCAACGTGCTCAGCCGTGGCGACCATGTGCGCGAAAGGGCACGCCTTAACCCGCCGGACCTGGTGATCCTCGACCTGATGCTGCCCGGCCTCGACGGCTTGCAGGTGTGCCGCCTGCTGCGTGCCGACTCGGCGGGCCTGCCGATTCTGATGCTCACCGCCCGCGATGACAGCCACGATCAGGTGCTGGGCCTGGAGATGGGCGCCGACGACTATGTGACCAAGCCCTGCGAGCCACGTGTGCTGCTCGCCCGTGTACGCACCTTGCTGCGCCGCAGCAGTTTGTCCGAACCGCAGGTGGCCAATGACCAGATCGTCATGGGCAACCTGTGCATCGACCTGTCGGAACGCACCGTAACCTGGCGCGAGCAGGCGGTGGAGCTGTCCAGTGGCGAGTACAACCTGCTGGTGGTACTGGCCCGGCATGCCGGTGAGGTGCTCAGCCGTGACCAGATCCTGCAACGCCTGCGCGGTATCGAGTTCAACGGCACCGACCGCTCGGTGGACGTGGCCATTTCCAAGCTGCGGCGCAAGTTCGACGACCACGCCGGGGAGGCGCGCAAGATCAAGACCGTGTGGGGCAAGGGCTACCTGTTCAGCCGTTCCGAGTGGGAATGCTGATCCATGTTTCGTGTACTGCTGCGCCTCTACCTGGTCACCATCATTACCTTCAGTGCCGCGATCTTCCTGATTCCCAAGTTGGTCATCCAGCTGTTTGAACACCGCTACATGGACTACAACGTCGAACAAACCCGTGGCCTGCAAAAACTTATCGTCAAGCAGTATCTGCGCGCGCCGGTGGAGCGTTGGTCGCATGTGACCGAGCAACTGAACCGGGATTTCGCACCGCTGCAAGTCAAGTTGCTGCTGCGCCAGGACGCCAGCTATACGCCCGAGGAGGAGCAACTGCTGGAGCACGGCAAGCCGGTGATCCGCCTGGGCGAGTGGGGCTGGATGGAAGACATCAGCTCGCCGATCAACCAGCAGTTTGCGGTGAAACTGAGCATCCCGCCGGACCCGCTGGACATGAACCTGTTGTACTGGTCGATGAACGTACTGATCGGCGCGGCCTTGCTCGCCTGCCTGCTGTTCTGGCTGCGCCCGCACTGGCGAGACCTGGAGCGCCTGAAAAGCACCGCCGCGCAATTGGGCCGGGGCAACCTCAGTGAGCGCACGCAGATTCCCGCCAGCTCCAACATCGGCAGCCTGGCGTCGGTGTTCGACACCATGGCCGACGACATCGAACGCCTGCTCAACCAGCAGCGCGACTTGCTCAACGCCGTGTCCCATGAACTGCGCACGCCGCTGACGCGCCTGGACTTCGGCCTGGCCCTGGCGCTGTCCGAAGACTTGCCCCAGGCCAGCCGCGAGCGCCTGCAAAGCCTGGTGGCGCATATTCGCGAGCTGGACGAGCTGGTGCTGGAGTTGCTCTCCTACAGCCGCCTGCAAAACCCGGCGCAGTTGCCGGAGCGGGTCGACGTGGTGCTCGATGAGTTTATCGACAGCGTGCTGGGCAGTGTCGATGACGAACTGGAAAACCCCGAGATCGTCATCGACGTCGCGCTCGACTGCACCGTGGAGCGTTTCAGCCTCGACCCACGCCTCACGGCCCGGGCGTTGCAGAACCTGTTGCGCAATGCCACACGCTATTGCGACAGGCGCATCCAGGTGGGGGTCAAGGTCTGCGCCGACGGCTGTGAAATCTGCGTGGACGACGACGGCATCGGCATTCCGGTGGAACAGCGCGAGCGCATCTTCGAACCCTTTTACCGCCTGGACCGCAGCCGCGATCGCGCCACTGGCGGCTTCGGCCTCGGCCTGGCGATCAGCCGGCGCGCCATGGAAGCCCAGGGCGGCACCTTGACGGCCCTGGCCTCGCCCCTGGGCGGGGCGCGGTTCAGGGTGTGGTTGCCTGCGCAGCTTGATTAGAAAAAACGCCGGGAAGGGCGCACACTGTGTGCCCCGCTTTACCCGAGGAGAGAGTCGCAATGACGGGTGTTCACACGTCTGCTCAACAAGGTTTTTCGACCCAGGCCGCCACCTACGCCCAAGGTCGTCCGGATTATCCCCGCCAACTCACCGGCTGGTTGACCAACACGCTGCTGATCAATGCACAGTCGACCGTGATCGACCTGGGCGCCGGCACCGGCAAGTTCACCCGTTTGCTCAGCACCCTGGCGCCCAGCCTGATTGCCGTCGAACCGGTTGAGGCCATGGGCGCGCAACTGAGCAAACTGTTGCCGGATGTACGCCTGCTCAGCGGCACCGCTGAAGCTATACCGTTGCCGGATGCCAGCGCCGATGCGTTGGTGTGTGCACAAGCCTTCCACTGGTTCGCAACCGAGGCCGCATTGGCCGAGATCCACCGTGTGCTCAAGCCCGATGGGCGCCTGGGGCTGGTGTGGAATGTGCGCGATGAATCGGTGGATTGGGTTGCGGCCATCACCGAAATCATTACCCCCTATGAAGGCGACACGCCGCGTTTTCATACAGGGCGTTGGCGCGAAGCCTTCACGGGTGAGTATTTTTCCGCACCGCAAATGAGCTGTTTTGCCTATCAGCATGTGGGCAGCCCTCAGGAAGTGATCATGGATCGCTTCCTGTCGGTAAGCTTCATCGCGGCGCTACCCGCCGCGCAAAAGGCCACGGTGACCGAGCAATTGCGCGCGCTGATCGACACGCACCCGGCACTGCGTGGGCGCGACACTGTGGCGTTCCCGTATCAGACCCAGGCGTATGTCTGTCATCGTCTGACAGAAAAAGCATAAAGTCAGATCATATTGATATAAGTCGTTATAAGAAAAATCGCTATCCTGCGGCCAGAATTTTATAAGGCCGCGGGTAGTTGTAATGGATGTAGGCAATATTGGTTTTGTAGTCGCTGGCCTGATCGTTGGTTTTATCGTCGGCATGACCGGGGTCGGCGGGGGCTCTTTGATGACGCCGATCCTGTTGTGGTTCGGGATCAACCCGGCCACCGCCGTTGGCACTGACTTGTTATATGCCGCCATCACCAAGTCCGGTGGTGTGCTGGTGCACAGCAAGAACCGCAATATCGATTGGGCCATCACTGGCTGGCTGACCTTGGGCAGTGTGCCGGCGGTGCTGTTGACGCTGTGGTTTTTGGCCAGCCTGCACACCGACCCCAGTGCGATGAATGCGGTGATCAAGCAGGCGCTGGGGTTTGTGCTGCTGCTGACGGCGTTGGCGATCCTGTTCAAGAAAAGCCTGCTGGCTTTCGCCCAGCGGCATGCGGGCGATGATTATCACATGAGCCCGCGTAACCTCAACGCGCTCACGGTGCTCACCGGTGCGATCCTGGGCACCATGGTTGCGTTGACCTCTATCGGCGCGGGTGCCCTCGGGACTGTGGCGCTGTTTATCCTGTATCCGTTCCTGGCCACGCGGCGTCTGGTCGGCACCGAGATCGCCCACGCCGTGCCGCTGACCCTGGTGGCGGGCCTGGGGCATGCCAGCATGGGCAATATGGACTGGCACTTGCTGGGCTTTTTGCTGATGGGGTCGTTGCCGGGGATTTACCTGGGCAGCCACATGACCGGCAAAGTCCCGGACGGCGTGTTGCGACCGTGTCTGGCGGTTATGTTGATGGCCATTGGGTATAAGCTCGCGTTCTAAACGCTACACCGGTCAAGTGTGGGAGCTGGCTTGCCTGCGATGGCGGTTTGGGCTGTGTACATATCCATTTCTGCGGTAACGGCGGCTTAGGGTTCCGCCCTGACGGCGGGTCACTTTTGTAAAGACACAAAAGTAACCAAAAAGTCTTCGCCCCAAATCACTGTCAGATTCCGGCCATCGTGTTTGACGGGGCGATTTCAGATCAAGATCAAGATCAAAAGCGCAGATCAAAAGACCGCTGACTTCGTCATCGAAAAGGATGTAAGGGCCAGAGCAACAGCAACAGCAACAGCAACAGCAACAGCAACAGCAACAGCAACAGCAGAGCCATACTCGGTCAACTGTGGGAGCGGGCTTGCTCGCGAATACGGTCGGTCAGTTACAGATGAGTTGACTGACCCACTGCATTGGCGAGCAAGCCCCACAGGTAGTCCGCATCAGGCTTTTACGGGTCCATTCCCGATCTGCCACACAAACGGCGGCTCGGTTTCATTGATCACCCAATCCCCCACAATCCGCGCCTTGTAGATCACCGGGTTATGCGACGACACAGTCCGCGCATTGCGCCAATGGCGATCAAGGGATTTACCCTGGCGCACATCCGACGCCCCCAGCGCATTGAACAGCTCACTGGTAGCACGCTGGATCAGCTCCGACACCACCACCTGCGCTGTCGCCGATTCAATCTCGGCAGCCACGTTCGCCTCACGCTCAGCCAGCGCATCCCCGGCAAATCGTGCCAAGTAAGCCCGTTGCGCCGGCACCGCAGCTTTCAACGCACTGGCCTCGGCGGCATACACCAGGGCGGCCACTTCGCCCACCACTTGCTGAACCTGCGCGTCCTGGCTGACATGCGCCGCATTGCCATGGCTGTAGATGCGTTTGCGGCTGCGCACCTGCTGCGCCACGTCGCTGAGCGCCGCACGGCCGATGCCGGCCAGGCTCGCCAGCAGCACCAATTGGTAAAACGCGGTCTGGTATTTGAAGCGGGTAGCAAAGTCGATCACGTTGTCGGCCTCAACCACCGCATCGGTAAATCGCGTGGTGCCGCTGCCCGTGGTGCGCTGGCCGAACCCGTCCCAGTCATCACGTTGCACCACGCCAGGCTGGCGCGTGCGGGTGGCGGCGATCACGTCGGCGCCGGTGTCGCTGCGCTGGGCGTACACGTCGATCCAGTCCGAGAAAATGCTTCCGGTGCTGTAGAACTTTTCGCCGTTGAGCTTCCAGTTGTCGCCATCCGGGCTGACCTGAGTGACCACATCGCCGATCGCCACGTTACCGATTTCGGTCCAGGCGCAGCCGACGATATCGCCGTCGACAAAACGCTTGAACCACAGGTCGCGACCCGCGCCAGGTGGCGCGTTCAGGCGGTCCTCGGCAAAGGCGAAGTGCCCGCGCAGCGCCTGGGGCACATTGGAGTCGGCCGCCGCCAGTTCGATCAGCAGCTCAAACAATTGCGGCAGGGACGCGCCGCCGCCACCGTATTCCACCGGCACCCGCACCGCGCCAAACCCTGCGTGTTTGAGCCACTCAATCGGCTCATAGGGCAGGGCGCGCGCCTGTTCACGCGCCACGGCACCTTCGGCGATGCGCTGGAAGATCGGCCGAAAGCGCGCGGCAAGTGTGGGGTAATCGACGCCGATGGACAGCGGGTTGATGACATGTTGCTCGGTCATGGGATACGGCTCCTGGGCAGTGATCAATGCTTAGCGGATTGCACAGTTCGTGCCGGGCGGCGCAGCCCGCATTTGCTGGGGCTGGAGCCCAACTGCTGTTGCTCCAGCAACAGTCAATCGACAAATCAAGGCCCTGCGCGACATTCGCCCGCTTGGTAATCACCACCGCGATACGCGCCACAACGCCCATGGGGTGGTGCTTTGATGCGGTCTGGCACGCTTGCTGCTCAAGCCTGGTTACATCCTTTCCTGCGAGGTACTGCCAGATGAGTCAGCAAGCCGTGAAATTTGCCTATTGGGTACCCAACGTCAGCGGTGGGCTGGTGGTCAGCAAGATCGAACAGCGCACTCACTGGGGCATTGACTACAACCGCAAGCTTGCGCAGTTGGCCGAGGCGGCCGGCTTCGAATATGGCCTGACGCAAATTCGCTTCACCGCCGGTTACGGCGCCGACAACCAGCATGAGTCCGTCGCGTTCAGCCATGCGTTGCTGGCGGCGACCACCACGCTCAAGGTGATCGCGGCGATCCTGCCTGGCCCTTGGCAGCCGGCGTTGGCAGCCAAACAACTGGCGACCATCGACCAGCTCACCAACGGGCGCATCGCGGTGAATATCGTCAGTGGCTGGTTCAAGGGCGAATTCCAGGCCATCGGCGAGCCCTGGCTGGAACACGACGAACGTTATCGCCGCTCCGAGGAGTTTATCCGCGCCCTCAAAGGCATCTGGAGCCAGGACGATTTCACGTTCAAGGGTGACTTCTACCGCTTCAACAATTACAGCCTCAAACCCAAGCCACTCGGCCAGCCGGAAGTGTTCCAGGGCGGCAGCTCACGGGCGGCGCGGGACATGGCGGCACGCGTGTCGGACTGGTACTTCACCAACGGCAACACGCCCGAAGGCATCAAGGCCCAGGTTGACGACATCCGCACCAAGGCCGCGGCCAATCACCATTCGGTGAAGGTGGGGGTAAACGCCTTTGTGATCGCCCGCGACACCGAAGAAGAAGCCCGCGCCGTGCTCGCCGAAATCATCGACAAGGCCGACCCCGAGGCGGTGAATGCGTTTGGCGATGCGGCCAAACAGGCGGGCAAGGCCTCACCGGAAGGCGAGGGCAACTGGGCCAAGTCCAGCTTCGAGGACCTGGTGCAATACAACGACGGCTTCAAGACCAACCTGATTGGCACGCCGCAGCAGATCGCCGAGCGCATTGTCGCGCTCAAGGCTGTGGGCGTGGACCTGATATTGGCCGGCTTCCTGCACTTTCAGGAGGAAGTCGAATACTTCGGCCAGCGCGTCCTGCCACTGGTGCGCGAGCTGGAAGCCAAGGCCGGGGTCAAGCAGGTGGCTTGAACAGCACCACCGCCGCGCGCAATTGGTTGCTGCCAAAACGACACATGCGCTCGAACTCTCCATGGCTGACCGGCAGATGCTGGCAGTCCAGGGGCTGGCGATGCTGGCTGTGGTCCACATCGGGGTCGTGCAGGTAGACGAACTCTTCGTCGCAGTCGGTGACCATCACCCAGTGCGGCGACTTGGAACGGGTGAGGCGGTAGCTGCTGATCAGCACCAGCGGCTGCCCGCCGGCGTGCAAGACCTGGGGTAAATCCAGGGCGCCGCCGAGTATCTGTTCGACGTCGCTGCCGGCCAATTCCTCTTCAAACGCTTCGTGCACTAAGCGCATCACGTCCTTTTTGTGCGGGTCGCGCACGCCATCGAGAAACAACGGCCCGCGTACATTCACCTGCATACGCACCCGAAAACCCCGGCGCCAGGCCGCCAAAGCCAAGCCTTGCGGGCTGCAGCCGCCGTGGCCGGCGGTCATGAACACGGTGGTGGCTTCACGCCAGATCTGCAGTTCTTCGCGCCGCCCGGCCACCCGCCCTGGCAGCAACGCACCCATGGCCATCAGCAGGCACGCGGCGCCACAGGTGAAGTCGGTGGTCTGCTGGTAATACGGCACGCTCTGGGGGCGTGCGACCTGGTGCTGGAGGATGCGTTTTTCCAGGCGAATAGCGGCGGTGTGATCTTCGTAATAGTCATTGATCAGCGCAAAGCGGCGATAGCCATTGCGCTCGTACAGCGCCAGGGCACCGGGGTTGTCGGTGCGCACTTCCAGACGCAGGTAGGCGCAGTCATGTTCCAGGGCGCAGGCCTCGATGCGCGTCAGCAACTGCTTGCCCAAGCCCATGCCGCGCGCGTGCTCGGCGATGGCGATGGAGTACAGGCGCGCCAGCGAGGTGCCGCGATGGAACAACACCAGTGCATAACCGAGCAAGTGCGCGTCGTTTTCCGCCACCAGTAACTGGCCATGGGCACGGTTGATCATCCACTGGAAACTGCGCGGCGAGAGCCGGTCGGTGGTGAAACAGTGCTGTTCCAGCGCGACCAGTTCGGGCACATCAGCGGGTATTGCAACGCGAAAGGAAAGAGCCATATGACCGCCGTAAAAGTTGCGTAACGAAACGGGACTTCTCTAAAAGATCGTGCTTAATAGAAAAGGTCGAGTTCTCTAAAGCGGATCAAATATTATGTCAGCGGTACAAGGTCATTGGCGTGAAGTATCCGAGCAAAACGTCGCGGCGACAATAACTTCCAACGGTTATTTATCGGTCGCGAGCAAAGGGTCCAGTCAAGTGGTGATCATTGTCGAACGCAAGGAAGATTGGGCCTCCTACTTTCCCAGCGAAGACATCGTGACGGCGCAGGAATACCTTGAGCAAACCCGTGAAAGCGAGACGGGCAAGCGTGTGCAGGTCATCAACCTGTGCCGCAGCTACAAGTACCTGGGGCACGGCTACTACTGCTCGTTGCTGGCCGAAGCGCGCGGGCACAAGGTGATTCCGTCGGTGCGCACCATCAGTGAACTGACTAAAAAGTCGCTGTATGGCTTGTCGCTGGACCACCTGGATAAAACCCTCGATAAAGCCTTGAGCCATCACCTTTACAGCAATACCGAAGGCTTTACCCTGACACTTTATTTTGGCCGAACCAATATAGAGCCGCTGCAAGAGTTGGCCCGCCAGTTATTTGAAACCTTTCCGTGCCCGATCTTGTTAGTTGAGTTTCGCAAACACAATGGCTGGCACATCGACGGGGTCAAGTCCGGCGTGTTGCACAAGTTGCGCGATGACCAGGAAGACCAGTTCGCCCACGCCCTCGACAACTTCAGCCGCAAGATCTGGCGCCAGCCGCGCTCACGCCGCTTGGCGCGGTATGACCTGGCGATTCTTCACGACCCGCAGGAACAACTGCCGCCGTCCAATGCCCGTGCTTTGGAAAACTTTGTGCGGGTCGGCAAGGGCCTGGGCATCGATGTGGAGCTGATTGAGCGCAAGGATTATTCACGCGTGGCCGAGTACGACGCCTTGCTGATCCGCGAGACCACCAGTGTCGACAACCACACTTACCGCTTCGCCAAAAAAGCCGAAAGCGAAGGCCTGGTGGTGATGGACGACCCGGCGTCGATCCTGCGCTGTACCAACAAGGTCTACCTCACTGACCTGCTCAACAGCCATCAACTGGGCATGCCCGCCACCGAGATTCTCTACAAGGAGCGACCGGAGGACTTCGAACGGGTTGGCGAGCGCCTGGGCTTCCCGTTGGTGTTGAAGATCCCCGACGGTTGCTTCTCGCGCGGCGTGATCAAGGTGGAAAGCCAGGAAGCTCTGCTCAAGGCTACCGCCGAGTTGTTCGAACATTCGGTGCTGTTGCTGGCCCAGGAGTTTTTCTACACCGAGTACGACTGGCGCATTGGCGTGCTCAACCGCAAGCCGATCTTTGCCTGTCAGTACTTCATGTCCAAAGGCCATTGGCAGATTTATAACCACAAGGCCATCGGCCAGGACATCAACGGCGAATGCCGCACGCTGGCGGTCCACGAAGCGCCCAAGGCGGTGGTGGAACTGGCGGTGAAAACCGCCAACCTGATCGGCGATGGCCTTTATGGCGTCGACCTCAAACAGTCCGGCGACAAAGTGGTGGTGATCGAGGTCAACGACAACCCGAACATGGACGCCGGTATCGAAGATGCCTATTTGCAAGACGACCTGTATGCGCTGGTGCTGGAGGAGTTCGTACGGCGGCTGGAGTTGAAACGCCAGGGCCAGGGCTGGTGACGCGCGATGATCCAGCGCTTTGAACTGGCCGAGGGAAAACTGTGCAAAGCGGACAAGGACGACGCTGCAATCATGCTGTTCAACAACCCGGACGCGGCCGAACGCGAGTGGCTGCGCGAGCAGCACAAGCTCGACGAACACGCCCTGGCCTCGGCGCTGGACCCGGATGAAGTCTCACGCATCGAGTTTCACCCCGATAACCTGTTCCTGATCTGGAAACGCCCGGAGAATTACTCGGGCGGCGGCAGCCTGATGTTCGAAGTGGCCTCCTGCGGGCTGTTGTTTTCGCCTGGCCGCTTGCTGGTGATCGCCACGGATGACACCCCGTTGTCCGGGCTCGGCGCACGCCGGCCGTTGCATACGCCACTGGATGTGTTGCTTGATCTGCTGCTTAACAACATTCACCACTACCTGGGTCACCTCAAGGTAATCAAGCTGGTGGCGCGGGAGTTGCAGCAACAGTTCAACGCGTCGATGAGCAACCAGCACCTGATGCAGATGTTCAACCTCAGTGAGAGTTTGATCTATTACATCAACGCGCTGCACAGCAATGGCGCGGTGTTGTCGCGGTTGCGCAACCACGCGGAAAAGGAGCATTTCAGCGCCGAAGTGCTGGGCTTGATCGATGACCTGATCATTGAGAACCACCAGTGCTACAAGCAGGCGGAGATCTACTCCAACGTGTTTTCCGGGCTGATCGATGCTCGCGGCAACCTGATGAATAACAGCATGAACAACCTGTTGCGCAAGCTGACGTTGATCAACGTGGTGTTTCTGCCGCTCAACCTGATTGCCAGCGTGGGCGGGATGTCGGAGTTCAGCATGATGACGGCGGGCACGCCGTGGTGGGTGTCGTACCCGTTGTTGATGGTGGCAATGGGAGTGGGGGCGGGGTTGATGGTGTTCGGGCTCAAGCGCATAGCCGGCGGCGCCAGTCGCGCGTGAACCCACTGCAGCTTGTGGGAGCTGACAGGTAAGGTGGCCAAATTCCTCTGTGGCGAGCGGGCTTGCCCCGCGTTGGGCGGCGAAGCAGCCCCACACCAGACGCTGAGTTCTTTCATGAAACATCCTGTGCCTTAACTGGGGCTGCTGCGCAGCCCAACGCGGGGCAAGCCCTGATGCCAGTCAGTTAAGCGAACGAAATGCTCAAAGCAGCGAAGATCAAATGTGGGAGCGGGCTTGCCCGCGAAGACGTCGGCCCAGCAAACATTGATGTTGACTGACCCACCGCTTTCGCGAGCAAGCCCGCTCCCACAGGGGATCTGCGCTTAACTGACTGGCATTAGGGCAAGCCAGCTTCCACAGGTTATGCGTCGGCGTGCGGTTGCAGTGTCAGCACCTCAAAGCCGCCCGCCGTCACCGCCACGGTGTGTTCCCACTGCGCCGACAGGCTGTTGTCCTTGGTCACCACCGTCCAGCCATCCTTGAGGTCGCGCACCTTGGCGCTGCCCTGGTTGAGCATCGGCTCGATGGTAAACACCATGCCTTCGCGCAGTTCCAGCCCGGTGCCGGGGCGGCCGAAGTGCAGCACTTGGGGCTCCTCGTGCATCTGTCGGCCGATGCCGTGGCCGCAATACTCACGCACGACGCTGTAGCCGCTGGCTTGCGCATGGCTCTGGATCGCATGGCCGATATCGCCCAGGCGGGCGCCGGGGCGAACCTGGCGAATGCCCGCCCACATGGCTTCGAAGGTCTGTTCCACCAGGCGCCGGGCCTTGGGCGCCACGTTGCCGATCATGTACATCTTGCTGGAGTCAGCGATAAAGCCGCCTTTTTCCAGAGTGATATCGATGTTGATGATGTCGCCGTCTTTCAACACCTCCTTGGCGCTGGGCATGCCATGGCACACCACTTCGTTGATCGAGGTGTTGATGCAAAAGGGGTAGTCGTATTGCCCAAGGCTCGCCGGGCGGGCGTTGAGGTCGTTGCGGATGAAGGCCTCGACGGCGCTGTCCAGCTCCAGGGTCGAGCGCCCGGCAGCGACAAAACCGTCGAGCATGCTGAACACCTGGGCCAGCAGGCGCCCGGATTCGCGCATCACCGCCAGTTGTGCGGGAGTCTTGATCATCAGCCGCGCCCTCGGATCAGGTCGGGTTTGTCCAGCAACAGCTTGTTGATCAGCTCGTTGTAGGGCAGGTGCGGGTTGAGTTCGGCCAGCAGGCCGATCTTGATCCAGAACTCGGCCTGGGCATTGATGGAGCGGTCCATGGCGGCGCTGGCCAGGCGTAACTGTTCGTGCAATTGGTCGGTGATCTTGACGATGCCCATGGTGTTCACTGTATTAGATGGATATACAAAGCGTATACGTTTCGTATATCGCTCGTAAACCCCAACCGGCTAAATGGCGACAGGCCATTGACTTGCCCAACCACCGCCGGTTAATTTCTTTGCATGACATTTCAAGCCTTGCGCCGCCAGCCGAGCATTATTATTACCGCCATTCCTCATTTGGCGGGATAGCACACGGCTGCACCCCAACCCGCCCTAGAGGCGGGTTTTGTTTTTCCGACTCCTGGGCAGCACACCAACACCAGGAGACGCCCATGAGTACCCACCGCGCCGCGCAAACCGCCACTACCGGGCTGCTTGAGCACTACGTGAAAAAGATCCTCGCCGCCCCGGTCTACGACGTGGCAGTGCGCACGCCCTTGCAACCGGCGCCTGCGCTGTCGGCGCTACTGGGCAATCAGGTGCTGCTCAAACGGGAAGATTTGCAGCCGACGTTTTCCTTCAAGATCCGTGGCGCCTACAACAAGCTGGTGCAACTCGGCGATAAGCACAAAGCCTGTGGCGTGGTGACCGCCTCGGCGGGTAATCATGCGCAGGGCGTGGCGCTGGCGGCGCGTGAGCTGGGGATCAAGGCCAGCATCGTCATGCCGTGCAGCACGCCGGAATTGAAGGTGCTGGGCGTGCGTTCCCGGGGCGCCGAAGCAGTGTTGCATGGCGAAAGCTTTCCGTTTGCCCTGGCCCACGCGCTGCAATTGGCCCAAGCAACGGGTTGCACCTTTGTTTCGCCGTTCGATGACCCCGATGTGATCGCCGGCCAAGGCACTGTGGCCATGGAAATACTGCGTCAGCAACAAGGCCCGCTGCACGCGATCTTCGTACCGGTGGGCGGCGGCGGTCTGATCGCCGGGATTGCCGCCTATGTCAAATACCTGCGGCCCGAGGTGCGCATCGTCGGGGTCGAACCCGAGGGCTCGAGTTGCCTGCTGGCCGCCTTGCGCGCCGGGGAAAGAGTGGTGCTGCCCAGTGTCGACGGGTTTGCCGATGGCACTGCCGTGGCACAGATCGGCGCCTTTGGCTTTGAGATCTGCCGCGATTGGGTCGATGAAGTGATCACCGTCAGCAATGACCAACTGTGCAGCGCCATCAAGCTGATCTACGACGATACGCGCTCCATCACCGAGCCTTCCGGCGCACTGGCGGTGGCGGGCATTTGCAAGTACGTCAGCCAAAACGGCGTGCGCGGGCAGACCCTGGTGGCGGTGAATTCCGGGGCCAATATCAACTTTGATAGTTTGCGACATGTTGCAGAGAGAGTCGCGGCGCAATGTTTAATTTAGTGCATAAACGTTTAATCGACGCGGTTCGACGACGATACTGGCTACACAAACCGCCTTATATAACGGGTCGTTGCGCTTATGAGGAAAAGTTACAACAAGAACGGTTTTTGCCGAGTAGGCTTATTGACTGTAAGCGTCTGCCAAGGTCGGTAAGACGTGGCGGGCTTGCACCTGCCGGACACACAAAAAATCTGTTGGCAGTCTCAAGAAAGGAGAGGTTGGCCATGCTTTCGGAACTGGAACTACGCAGCATTATTGAAGGAAGTTTCCTGCCCAAGCGGTGTGAATGCACCAAAGCCGAAGACGCCTCGTTGACGATCAAGGTTTATGACGACCGCGACCGTGACCGGGTAGATTTGGAAGTCAAAGGTATCAACGCGGAAAAACTCGACAGCAGTCGAGCCATTTGCAACCTGATCTGCGGGTTGCGCGAGGACCTCAAGCACACCCAGGCGCCTGCTCAGCAAAGAGTGGCGGGGCGCGGCTACTAGTCAGCCAAGTGTTTGGGAGTGATTCACCTACGACCTGTGGGCCTGGTAATCGCCAGGCCCAATGCGGTTTCTTTTGCTGTCTTCAGTTCTGAAACAAGCACGCTTCGGACATCTTCGGATAACTCACGTTCTGCACCTCACCCGCCGTGTCCACGAATTTGATAGTTGCCGTTATGACTTGGCATTCGTTGGTCTGCGGTTCTTTCATCGCAATCACTTTTTGGATATCCATGGGCATACCATACTCATAGGGCACAGCGCTGGACGCAGCCTGAGCCAACCCCGCAGCGGTGGCCAGCGTCAGGGCGCTGCTCAGGAAGAACAAGGTTTGCAGTTTCATTGTGTGTCTCTGTCAGTGATTCGGTGCATCGATGTGATGAACCGGCGGCCAGCCTGTTGAGGCGAGCGAGCGCACTGTCGTCTGCGGGTATTAACGATGGATTAATTGCGCGAGTCGCAGATAAAACCTACAGGGCTTTAGGTTTTATCTTGCGGGATGTTAGAAGTTGCCTACCTGTTTGCAGGGTTTTGCGCGGGTTTTGCCGAAGTCGCACGGCTGGCCCGGCCTTGTCACAGGGCCGGGCGGCGGCGCAGAGGGTGAAACAGCAGCTCGCCAGGCGCCATGTACCCATCAATTCTGAAAATCACAGGCTTCGGACATTTTCCGATAGCCCACGTCTTCGATTTTGCCGGCTTTGTCCACGAATTTGATATCGGCATTGATCACCTTGCACGCGTCGGTGTCTTCCTCGTGCATGGCGATCACTTTGTCGATGTTCAACGGCGTGCCGTATTGATAAGGCACGGGCTTGGCGGCGGTGTCGGCTTGGGCCATGCCCGATACTGCTGCAAGGGCCAGGGTGGCGGTGAATAACAATGTACGCAGTTTCATGAGGGTGCTCCGCAAGTGAGTTCAATTTCACTCTCGGCTTGCGGGATTAACCATCGATTAATTTTGCCTTGGCTGACAAAACCTTCATGAAACCCAGGCTTCAGCCCAACTGCTGGCGATACGGCAGGTCCGGCCCGGTCTTGCTGCAGGTCAGCGCGGCGGCGCGGATGGCGAAGCCGAGCATGCTGTCGATCTGCGCGCGCGTCAGCTGTTGCAGGCCGTCAATCGAATCCAGCTGCTGCTCGGTCAGCCAGGCAATCAACGCAGCCTGGAAGGTGTCGCCGGCGCCCACCGTGTCGGCCATCACCACCTTGACCGCAGGCTGCGACCAGCTGCCGTGCTGGCGGCTGAATACTGTCGCGCCATCACCGCCACGGGTGAGGAATACCAACTGGCAACGGTGTTGCAACCAGCCTTGCAGCACGCTCTCGGGCGACTGGTCGGGGTAGAGCAGGTGCAGGTCTTCGTCGCTGACCTTGATCAGGTCGGCATGTTTAACCAGTTCGGCCACGCGCTCACGCCACAGCTGGATATCCGGCTGCGGGTTGAGCCGCACATTGGGGTCCAGGCTGATCAGGCGTTTGCCGCTTTCGCGCTTGACCAGGCTCAGCAGGGTGTCGCCAATCGGCTGCACCACCAGGGAGAAGGAGCCGATATGCAGGCCACGAATCTCATCGCCCAACGTCGGCAGATGCTCAAGGGTCAATTGCCGATCAGCGCAGCCTTCGCCGCGAAAGCTGTACTGCGGTGAGCCGTTGGCGCCCACGGCAACCATCGCCAGGGTAGTCGGCGCGGCGAACTCAAGCAGAAACTGCTGGCTGACGCCTTCGTCCTTGAGCACTTGCTGCAAGCGCTGGCCAAGGAAGTCGTTGGACACGCCACCCAACAGCGCGGACTCAATGCCCAGGCGGCGCAAGCCCACGGCCACATTGAACGGCGAACCGCCGGCAATGGCCTTGTAATTAACCCTGGAAGCCTGCCCGCTGGCCTCTTCTTCGCTGAAAAAATCAAACAGTGCTTCGCCACACACCAGATACATAGTCGTTCGCTCTTAAAGGGTTGCCACGAGCTGCTGGTAGCGCTCGTAAGCCTGTTGATAGGCAATGACACGGGTCGCCACCGGCAGCGTGCGGCTGCTCGGGTCGACACTGACGCATTTGTCGCACAGGCTGGCCAGGGGTTCGCCGGACTGGCTCCAGGCCGCCTGGATCGCCGCGCCGAGGGCGGCGGCTTCGCTTTGTTCGGTACACACCACTTCAGTGTTCATGATATCGGCGACCATCTGCCGCCACACCGGGCTTTTCGAGCCGCCGCCGATCAGGCGGATGCTGTGGCTTTGCAGGCCGGTCTGGCGCAGCAGGTCGAGGCCGTAGCGCAGGCCGAAGGTGGTGCCCTCGACCGCCGCGCGACACAGGTTGGCGCGGGTCAGGTTGGTCATGGTCAGCCCGTGCACGCTGCCGGTGGCGTGGGGCAGGGCGGGCACACGTTCGCCGTTGAGGAACGGCAGCATGCTCACGCCGTCGGCACCCATCGGCGCTTGCTCAACCAGGCTGTTGAAGGTCGCAAGGTCAAGCTCGAACAGCTCGCGAATCACCCCGGTGGCGTTGGTCAGGTTCATGGTGCAGATCAAGGGCAGCCAACCGCCGCTGGATGAGCAGAAGGTCGCGACCGACGCTTGCGGGCTCACATTCGGCTGATCGGCAAATGCGTAGACGGTGCCGGACGAACCCAGGCTCATGGTGATCACGCCGGGGGCGATATTGCCGGTGCCGATGGCGCCCATCATGTTGTCGCCGCCGCCGCTGGACACCTTGGCATTGGGGTTGATCCCCAGGCGTTCGGCGATGGCCGGCAGGAGGGTGCCGACAGTTTGATCGGCCGCGATCAATTGCGGCAGGGCTTTTTCCAGGCGCCCGCTCGGGTCGATGTGCGTAAGCAGCGCCACGTCCCACTCACGGCTGCGCACGTTGAAGTAGCCGGTGCCCGACGCATCGCCGTATTCCGCCACGGCGCGGCCGGTGAGCCAGTAGTTGAGGTAGTCGTGGGGCAGCAGGATATGGGCGATGCGCGCGAACACGTCCGGGTGTTGTTCGCGGGTCCACAGCAGTTTCGACACGGTATAACCCGGCGCGATTGCCACGCCGAGGCGTTCCAGTGAGCCGCTCTCGCCGCCCAGGTAGGCCAGCAGGCGCTCGTTCTCCGGCGCGGTTTCGGTGTCGCACCAGAGTTTGGCCGGGCGCAGCACTTCACCTTGCGCGTCCAGCAGCACCAGGCCGTGCTGCTGGCCGGAGACGCCGATGCCGAGGATGTCCTGGCCGTCTACACCGGCCTGTTGCAGGGCGCGGTGGGTGGCTTCGGTAAAGGCGTCCAGCCATTCCTGGGGGTGCTGTTCACGGCGGCCATTGGCGCCGCTGATCAACGTATGCGCGGCGGCGCCCAGGCCCAGGACCTTGCCGCTGGACGCGTCAAGGACGATGGCTTTGGTGCCCTGGGTGCCGCAGTCGATGCCGAGGTACAGGTTTTGCTGGGTCATGAAGGAGTGCTCAGCAGTATTATTCTTGGATTGATAACCCGATTAACTGTGGACGCTGGTCTGTGTGGGAGCCAGCTCCCAAGCTCCCACATTTCTAATCGAGTTTCTTCAGCAGTTGCTGCAGGGTTGCGGTGACACCGTGGTCGCGCAAGCTGACAAAGCAACGCTCAAACGCTGCCACAAACTCAGGCGAGTTGGGAATAGCCTTGCCAAAAATCTCTTCCACGCCCAGCAGGCGCTGGCTGATCAGCGCGTCGTCAGTCACCAGCCCCTGGCAGAACTCGGCACGTGGGTCTGGGATCTTGTAAGTCACGCCGTTTTCATCAACGCCTTTGAGGTACAGCGCCCAGGCTGCGACAACCAACGCCGCACGTTCGGTTTCACGCCCATCGGCAATCAGGCGATTGATGGTCGGCACCGTGAACTTGGGAAACTTCGACGACCCATCGGAACACACACGCTCCAACTGGTCGGCAATCGCCTGGTTGGAAAAACGATCCACTAGCGTCTGCTTGTAGTGGGTCAAATCAATGCCCGGCACCGGCGCCAGGTTTGGCGTCACGTCCAGGTCCATGTAGGCGCGCATGTAGGCGACGAACACCGGGTCATTCATGGTGTCGTGCACAAACCGATAACCCTTGAGAAAACCCAGGTAGGTAAGGGCCAGGTGGCTGCCGTTGAGCAGGCCGATCTTCATCTCTTCGTAAGGCGTGACGTCATCGGTGAACTGCACCCCGACGGTTTCCCAGGCCGGGCGGCCGTTAACGAATTTGTCTTCCAGCACCCACTGCACAAACGGCTCGCACACCACCGGCCAGGCGTCGTCGATGCCGTGTTCGTCGTGCAGTTGCAGGCGGTGGGCGGTGCTGGTCATCGGCGTGATGCGGTCGACCATGGCATTCGGGAAGCTCACGTTGGCCTTGATCCAGTCATGCAGCTCGGCGTTGTGCAGGGCGGCAAATGCCAGCAGCGCCTTGCGCGTGACGGCGCCGTTGTGCGGCAGGTTATCGCAGGACATCACGGTAAACGCCGGGGTGCCGGCGGCGCGGCGTTGGGTCAGTGCGGCGCAGATAAACCCGAACACGGTTTTTGGTGCATTGGGATGCGCCAGGTCGTGCTGGATCTGCGGCAGGTGCGCCATGAACTCGCCGTTACTGTCGTCGATGCAGTAGCCGCCTTCGGTGATGGTCAGCGAAACAATGCGAATCTGCGGGCTGGCCAGCTTGTCGATCAACGCCTGGGCACCGTCTTCGGCCAGCAGCATGTCGCTGATCGCGCCGATCACGCGCACTTCGGTGTCGTCGGTATCGCCCAGTTCATACAGGGTGAACAGATAATCCTGGCCGGCCAGGTCGTCGCGGGCCTTGCGGTCCTCGCTGCGCAGGCCGATGCCGCAGATGCTCCAGTCCAGGCCCGTGCCGGTATTCATCAGCGCATCGGTGTAATACGCCTGGTGCGCGCGGTGGAAACCGCCGACGCCGATATGCGCGATGCCCTGGGTGGTGCTGGCAATCGCATAGGCTGGAATTTTCACGTGCGGCGCCAATTGGGTGAGGTTCTGTTTATTCAGTTTCATCACAAGTCTCGCGAAATCAGGCGGCAGCGCGCAGTGGACGAGCCACGGCCACGCCATCGGTGTCGAACAGATGGCAGTGCGCCGGGTCCAGGTGCAGCTGCAGTGTTTCGCCGTATTGGCTGGCCATGTCGCCACGGATGCGCAGGGTCAGCGGCTCGCCACTGGCGGTGATGACGTGGCAGAAAGTGTCGCTGCCCAGGCGCTCGCCGACGTCGGCGGTGACGGTCAGGGTGGTTTGGCCAGGCGAGGCAATTTCCAGGTGTTCCGGGCGAATGCCCAGCGTCACCGCGCTGCCCACGCTCAGCGTGGCGCCGCTCATTGGCAGGCTGATCAGCATGCCGGCGTCCAGTTGCACGTCGCAGCTTTGGCCCTCGACACGGGTCACCTTGCCCTTGAGGAAACCCATTTTCGGCGTACCGAGGAAGCCCGCCACAAACAGGTTGGCCGGCTGGTGGTACAGCTCCAGCGGCGAGCCGACTTGCTCAACGCGGCCACTGTTGAGGACCACCACCTTGTCGGCCAGCGTCATGGCCTCGACCTGGTCGTGGGTCACGTAAATCATCGTCGCTTGCAGTTCTTTGTGCAGGCGCGAGAGTTCCAGGCGCATCTGCACGCGCAGGGCGGCGTCGAGGTTGGACAGTGGTTCGTCGAACAGGAAAATCTTCGGGTTACGCACGATTGCACGGCCGATCGCCACGCGCTGACGCTGGCCACCGGAAAGCTGCTTGGGCTTGCGCTCCAGCAACGGGCCAAGTTCGAGAATGCGCGCCGCTTCGCTGACTTTGCTTTCCACCCGCTTCTTGTCGACGCCGGCCAGGTCCAGGGCAAACGACATGTTCTTGCGTACGCTCATGTGCGGGTACAGCGCGTAGGTCTGGAATACCATGGCCAAATCGCGTTTGGCCGGGGTGACTTCGGTGATATCGCGGCCATCCAGCTCGATGGTGCCTTCGGTGACTTCCTCAAGGCCCGCGATCAAACGCAGCAGGGTGGATTTACCGCAGCCCGACGGGCCGACGAACACCACGAATTCTTTGTCGTTCACCTCAAGGTCAATGCCCTTGATGATCGAGAAACCTTCGAAGCCTTTTTGCAAATTCTTGATTTTCAGGTTGGCCATGATGGGCCTCCGCTTGGAATTATTATTTAACTGCACCGAAGGACAGGCCACGCACCAGCTGTTTCTGGCTGATCCAGCCAAAGATCAGGATCGGCGCACAGGCGAGGGTCGAAACGGCGGACAATTTGGCCCAGAACAAGCCTTCGGGGCTGGAGTAAGAGGCGATCAGCGCGGTCAACGGCGCGGCATTCGAGGAGGTCAGGTTCAGCGACCAGAACGCCTCGTTCCAGCACAGGATCAGCGACAGCAGCACGGTGGAGGCCAGGCCGCCCTTGGCGATCGGCAGCAGCACACGGACCATTTCCTGCCACAGGGTGGCGCCATCCAGGCGTGCGGCTTCGAGGATGTCCTTGGGGATGTCCTTGAAGTAGGTGTACACCATCCACACCACAATCGGCAGGTTGATCAGGGTGTAGATGATGATCAGCGCAATGCGCGTATCCAGCAGGCCAAAGCTTTTGGCCAGCAGGTAGATCGGCATCAATACGCCCACTGGCGGCAGCATTTTGGTCGACAGCATCCACAGCAAGGTGCCCTTGGTGCGTTTGGTTTCATAGAACGCCATGGAGTAGGCGGCCGGCACCGAGATCAGCAGGCACAGGGCGGTGGCGCTGAACGAGATCACCACCGAGTTCCAGGCGTAGGCGAAGTAGTTGCTGCGCTCGTTGATGTGCAGGTAGTTCTCCAGCGTCGGCGTGAAGATGAACTGCGGCGGCGTGGCGAACGCGTCGATTTCGGTCTTGAAGCTGGTCAGCACCATCCAGAAGATCGGGAAGAAAATCAGGATCGCGATGGCCCAGGCCAACGTGCCGAGCAACAGGCTTTGCAGGCGGCGGGATTGTTGAAGCGTCATGGCGCGGCCCTCAAGGCTTATCAGTCAGGTTTTTGCCGATCATCCGCACCAGGATGATCGCCGCGATATTGGCGATGACCACGGCTATCAAGCCGCCGGCCGAGGCCATGCCCACGTCGAACTGCACCAGCGCCTGGTTGTAGATCAGGTAGGCGAGGTTGGTCGAGGCGTAGCCGGGCCCACCGTTGGTGGTGGTGAAAATTTCGGCAAACACCGAGAGCAAAAAGATCGTTTCGATCATCACCACCACGGCAATCGGGCGCGCCAGGTGCGGCAGGGTCAGGTGCCAGAAGATCGCGATGGCGCCGGCACCGTCCAGGCGTGCGGCTTCTTTTTGTTCCTGGTCGAGGGACTGCATGGCGGTCATCAGCAGCAGGATGGCGAAGGGCAACCACTGCCACGACACAATGATGATGATCGACAGCAACGGGTAGTGCGCCAGCCAGTCCACGGGTTCGGCGCCGAACAGCTTCCACACGGCGGCGAGAATCCCCGATACCGGGTGGAAAATCAGGTTCTTCCAGATCAGCGCACCGACGGTGGGCATGATGAAGAACGGCGAAATCAGCATCACCCGTACGATGCCACGGCCAAAAAACTCACTGGCCTCCAGCAACGCACTGATCAACACGCCGAACACCACGCTGATCAGCAGCACGCTGCCCACCAGTAACAGGGTGTTGGTGGCGCCAGGCAGGAAGCCCGAGTCGGTGATGAAGTAGGTGAAGTTTTCCAACCCCACGAATTGGTTTTCGCCAGGGTAGAGCAGGTTGTAGCGGATCAGCGAAAAGTACAGGGTCATGCCCAGCGGCACGATCATCCACAGCAGCAGCATGGCCACCGAGGGGCTGACGAGGAACCAGCCGGGGTTGGCCAGGCGGTTTTTGGGTGTTGTATTCATGGTGGTCATGGCCAGTCAGAAGCGTACAGAATCTGCGTCGGAGCGCGGTCAGTGTGGCTGGCTTTTGTGGGAGCTGGCTTGCCTGCGATGGCATCTACTCGGCTTGAATGACAAACCGAGGTGTCTGTATCGCAGGCAAGCCAGCTCCCACCTAAAAGCTGCTACCTCATGGAGCGGGCTCCCACATTCACAGGGGAGAAGCGGCCTTATTTGGGGTAACCGGCCCGCTTCATCTCACGCTCGGTGGTGGTCTGCGCGGCGGTCAAGGCTTGGTCCACCGTTTGCTGACCGGTCAGCGCGCCCGAGAAGAACTTGCCGACCTGGGTACCAATCGCCTGGAATTCAGGAATGGTCACCAACTGGATACCGATATACGGCACCGGCTTGAGGGTCGGTTTGGTCGGGTCGGCGACTTTCAGCGATTCGAGGGTCACCTTGGCGAACGGCGCGGCGTTGAGGTACTCGTCGCTGTAGGTCGATTTGCGCGTGCCTGGCGGCACATTGGCAATGCCATCGGTCTTGGCAACCAGCTCGCCGTATTCCTTGGACGTTGCCCAGGTGGTGAACACCTTGGCGGCGTCCTTGGCCTTGGAACTGGTCGGGATCGCCAGGCTCCAGGAGTACAGCCACGAGGTGCCCTTATCGGTCTTCTCGTGCGGCGCGAAGGTGAAGCCGACGTTGTCAGCGACCTTGCTCTGAGACTTGTCGGTGACGAACGAACCGGCCACGCTGGCGTCCACCCAGATCGCGCACTTGCCGCTGTTGAACAGCGCGAGGTTTTCGTTGAAACCGTTGCTGGAAGCACCCGGCGGGCCGGATTTCTTCATGTTGTCGACGTAGAAGTTCAACGCGTCCTTCCATTCCGGGCCGTTGAATTCAGGCTGCCATTTTTCATCGAACCAGCGCGCGCCGTAGCCGTTGGCCAGGGTGGTGATCAGCGCCATGTTCTCACCCCAACCGGCTTTGCCACGCAGGCACAGGCCGTACTGCTCTTTGCTCTTGTCGGTGAGTTTGGCGGCGAATTCGCCGATCTGGCTCCAGGTCGGGTGCTCGGGCATGCTCAGCCCGGCGCCCTTGAACAGGTCGGTGCGGTAGTAGGTGATCGAGCTTTCGGCGTAGAACGGCAGGGCATACAGCGAGCCTTTGACCGACAAGCCGTCACGCACCGAAGGGAATACGTCGTCGAGGTCGTAGGACGCCGGCAGGTCTTTCATCGGCTCCAGCCAACCCTTGGCGCCCCACAGTGCAGCTTCGTACATGCCGATGGTCAACACGTCAAACTGGCCGCCTTGGGTGGCAATGTCGGTGGTCAGGCGTTGGCGCAGCACGTTCTCTTCAAGCACCACCCAGTTCAGCTTGATGTCCGGGTGCTCGGTCTCGAAGGTTTTCGAGAGCTTTTGCATGCGGATCATGTCGCTGTTGTTGACGGTGGCAATGGTCAGGGTTTGCGCGCCAAAGCTGACGGCGCTGAGGGTCATGCAGGTAGTCATGCAGGTGGAGACAAGCAGTGCTTTTGCTGTGAACTTCATCGCGCACTCCATTTCCGCGCCCAGGGGGCTACAGAAGGACAGTTATTGTTGTTGTGTCTTCCTACAAGGTCTCAGGAAGAGTGTGCGTTGATTACAGCCTTGAAATGGGCGTGTGACAAATCCTTGGGCGCACTGGGACTGATACTTTTTTGCACTGAAAAAAGCCCGCAGTGGTTATACCCGCAGCAGCCGGCGCTGTGGCTACTGCGAATATTCGTATTGCCTGATCCAACGGCGAAGGGGAATACGTGCTTGATCATGCCCTTGTTGAACACCCCGTTGCCCGTATCGACTCCAGGATTCTTCAGCATGTCCAAAAGCGGTTATTCCCCTGCCTGCCTTGCCTGCTTAGTCGACAACGGTGTTAAGGGGCCGCTTTGCGGTTATACCCGTGAGAGAAGGGAGTCTTGGGTTTTGAGACGAGCGCGTCCAGCCAGTTTTTGTCGCGTGGGCTTATGAACTGGTTTGGGCCCGTTCTAATCCTGACTTTGTCACGCGCCCATTGGGTCATCACCTCGTCGATCTTGCGTGTGTATTCGCGGGCGGGACAGGCGATATCGGCCCAAGGATCGACAATCCAGGCATCCTTCCAGACCGGGTCGGAGAAATCGACCGTTCCCGCAGGAAGCTCGGAGGGGCCACCGACTACCGTGAACACATGTTCCTGCGACGCATGCCACTCGTAAGCACGACCACCGCTTTTGGTGATGATGTCTTTTGACACCAATGCCATTTCTCCACAGTTGCCGACGCCCGCCTTCAAAATCAGGTTCGAATGACCCTCTGCAGAGTTCTGTGCGGTTTTGCGCAACCAGGTAAGTGTCATGGTTGCCGCTTCCGAACGCTTGAGATCCGCCTTGGAGAACACTTTATTATTGGGCCCCAAGCCTGTGGCCTTCATGCTGCGATTCACACTGCTTTTGGCTTGCTCTGCATAGAACTTGTTTTGCTGCTCGGCCGGCCAGGTTGCGAAATCAACCGGTTTGGTCAAGGGGGTAACCCGGGTCGGTGTCAGCGCGATATTCGGCTTGCCAATCGCTTCGGTGCGCTGCAATTGGTAGAGCACTTCCCGTTGTTGTTCCGGGGTCAGGTCTTTGCACCATTCCTTTAATTCATCCACCTCTGCTTTTGAGTAGTTCGATCGCTCCAACTGCGCGAAGGCGTCGTTCAATGTCGGCAGGGCGATGAAGTGGGCGTCAAACGGTGTGCCGGATACACCTTTGAGGGCGCTGTATTTATTTCGGTAGCCTTGCACTAATGGCAACTCGCTAAGCGAGCATTTGGTGAAGGTGAGCTCACCCTGCGCCGCGTTGTCTAGTTTCGCGTAGTAAAACTCGGCGGTATCCGCTTCGATGACCAGGTATTTATCAGCGCTCCCGGCCACGGGGCTGTTAACAATGACTCCGCGCACTTCGCGTTTGTCGTCGCACTCAGCGCTGATACTTTTGAGTTCGACCACGCGCGTGTCCTGCGCCAATGCATCACTGGCTTGCGCGCCGTAATAACCGAACTGGGGGTCATGTTTGAAACTGCCACTGATTTGGGTTTTGTAGGTGATGGGTTTG
Source organism: Pseudomonas sp. W3I7 (assembly GCF_030816095.1). Taxonomy (NCBI): domain Bacteria; kingdom Pseudomonadati; phylum Pseudomonadota; class Gammaproteobacteria; order Pseudomonadales; family Pseudomonadaceae; genus Pseudomonas; species Pseudomonas sp. W3I7. The sequence continues at coordinate 3,276,990 of NZ_JAUSXP010000001.1, read as the reverse complement.
TTTTCAAGTGTGGGGACCAGCTTGGGACCCATTTCGCCTTCCACCACTTTTAGACGTCGTCTTTCGAAAATTACGAATTGGTCTTTCTTGAACAATTTCGGCGGCGAAGGAAACAGGCGAACGTGTTCGAGTGCTTGCAGGTCCTGCCTCAAGGGGTCGGTCACATTGGCGATGACCTTGGAAAAACAGCTGTCATTAGCCTCGCGTTTAAACCTGCCACTGCCGATTGAAGGGGCTGGACAGAGTGCTTCAAACTCCTCCAGCGGCTTGAAGTGATCAGCCGACTGCAGGTCGGTCAGTAGGCCGGGGTTGCGAGAGTCGTAACGGTAAACCTTGCCTTCATTGACCAAATCGAAGCCGTTGGCGCGAGGGATCGTATAGGCGTCGGCCGCCAGGGGCTTGTCCGCCACCAGGGCTTGAGTGCCGTCCGAGAAGGTCTCCTGGCGCAAGGGCGACGATGTGTCCGAAACAAAACCTTGCAGCGGCGGCCCGTAAGCCTCTTCGGTTCTGGCGTCGTAGGCGTACCATTCACCGTCTTGCTTTACGGCGGTGAGCCTGACCTGTTCTTGAGTGCCGGAACGCACGAGCTTGCCATTGGCCATGTCAGCCGTTTGCTCAACAAGCTGGGTGCTCTGCATGCGGCTCAAGGCGTTTTGCGATTGCCGGGTGCTGGTCGCGGTCAGGTCCCTGGCTGCGATGTCTTCGACCGCTTGGGTGCCGAACTTCTCGATGAACTTGGTCGCGACCTTGGTCGCCGCCCAGGCTGCTCCGGTTTTCGCCAATCGCCATAACTTGCCGGCACCTTCGGTGGCCACGTAGATGAAGATATCCACGGCCAGATCATCCACGGCCTTTACATATTCACCGTGATAGATGTCTTCAAGGCTGGAGCCGCCCGGCAGAGCGTGTAGCAGGCCTATCAAGAAATCGCTGGGCTCTACGCCATTTTCAACCGCATTGTGCAAGCCACGCTGGGTCGCGACGAAGGTACTTTTGCGCAGGTAGGCCGTGTCCACCAGCACTTTGGCCAAGTTGTCCATTCTATCGTGGACGAAGTAGGGTGACACGTCTCCCTCGTTATGCTCACCGAACTGCTGTTCACGCAGCAACGGCCTCTTGTCGTCGTCGTCGTCGTCAGACTTTACGAGTATGAATTGCTCAAGCGTCCTTAATACGACGTCGGACATGACGCCCGTTCTCGGTTCGGTACCGTTTTTAAAGGCTTGCGTGTCGATGGCGAGGCTGACTTTTTGGCCCAGGGGTGTAGAGGCGTCGATATCGGGGATTCTGACGATTTGCCCGACTGCCGGATAAACCGCGAAGTCCCTTCTTACGCCCTTATGGACGGACGTCATGACTATGCCGCTACCGGCACCTTCCACCTGCAAAAACTCCACTGCGCCAAAATTGAGGCTATTGCGCTCCTCCAACGGTAACTTGCTGAGCATGTCCTTAAACAACGTAATCGTATGGGCCCTGCGCAGGGTGAAGTCTTGTTCAATGGCCTCCTCGAACGCCTTGTTGATGTCAAGCAATTGGTCGGCCTGCGCACGCAGGTCTTCGAAGTTCAGCCCCGCTATTTCCGAAGTCCAGCTTTCACCCAGACGGCCGGCCTCGTACACCTCGCAGATGCTCGCTCTGATACCGGAAAAGACTCCGCCCGCGACTTTTTCCCATAGGTGCCGGCTCTCATAGTCGATGTGGGTGCCGAACTTTTCGCGTAAGACTTCAAGGGTCATTTCTCTTCGGCTAGGGGCCTTGGTGTTACGCAGAAAGTCCTTGGCGTCGGCTGTTACCTTGATTTCCTTGTTGAGGATTTCCTGGCAGCTTGTCATCTGTTCCAGGGTGTATTCATCGTTGTCATTCTTAGCCAGGTGCTTATTGACGATGGCCCAATCGATCACGGGGTTCATCTGTGCAATGGCTTGCATTCGGGTTTCAGCCGCAGACACCGGAGCGATCCTGTGAAGCGCCATGACGTGTTCAAAGGTCATGCCCGCGCTGGCACCGACGGCCGTCAGCTCGATTCGGTTGACGGCTGTAACAAAACTGACCCACTCTGGAGTGCCGAGATGGACAGTGGTCGGTACATCCTTAACCAGCAGGTGCGGTGCCGCACCGGCCATTAACAACTGCGCAATGGCCGGCGCGAGATTCGCCGGAATTTGCTTGTTGTCCGTCAAGTGTTGGATGAAACGCATACGAAGCGCGCTGCAATCCAGCCCCTGGTGAATGGGATCCATGAAATCAAACCCTGCAACGGCATTGCGCCGCTCCCCTGCCGCTGGATCAAGCTCCAGCACCAAGGCCGTCGACAACCATTGCAGAAGGCTGTTTGGGGTGGGCGCGCCCTTCATGTTGGTTTGCAGGTGGGACGCGAACTCAAGCGCCTTATCGGTGGCGAGCAGTTGCTCCAGTGCTTGCGCCGGGTCTTCGCTGAACTGGGCATCGTCAGCACTCAGGTAGGCAAGAAGGCTGCTCTGTGGGGCGATGAGTTTCTTTACATGGTCCATCACCGTGCTGCGCTGCTCGGTGCTCAGCGGTAAACCCGATGATAGGAACCCCCAGTGGTCGCCAAGCGGTGGAGCGTTGGGCACCGGCGTGCGCAAGGCTTTGATGAGGTTGTCGGATTCGGCCTTCGACTGGGGGATGTAGCCGTTATTTTCCGCAAGAAACTCCCTGGCCCTTTTGACGCCTTTGGGGTGATGCGAGGAGTCCGGGTCCACCACAAAGCGCATGGTGTCGGCCTGGTCGTCATCGCTTATGTCGGCGCTTTCCAGTTGCTTGATTAATGCATACCGATCATTGCTGTCGCCCAGCGCAGTTCGTTGTTTTTGCAGCCGCGCCACGGTGCTCTGCGGGGGCTCCGAGCGCTCCGGCAATTGTTGGGTGCGGCCTATCAATTCCAGCTGCCGGGAAAATTCAGCGCTGGCGGGGTCGGTGCTGATGCCATAAAAATTACACAGCCATTCGAACGGTACGCTGCTCTGCATGCCGTGCTTGAGTTCGACCGGCTTGCCACCGGCTGCGAAGGGCGCTGCGGCGGCATCTATGTGAGTCATCACGTCGAAATGCTCAGGGTACTGTTTGGCAAAGTCGGCTTGTTTGGTACGCAGGTCGGCAGCGTCTTTAGGGGCATACCAGGCACTGCCGATCAGCGATGAATTGTGCTGGTGGCACCAATCGGTAATCCCCCGCGCTGTCAGCGCCTTGTTCAAGTTCGCCTGAGCCTGGCCGAACAGGCTGTTGGCCGGGACCTGATCGATCATTTTTGTTGCGGCTTTGGATGGGTCGGCTTTGAGTTCAAGCATCACGCGATGCACGGCGATGGCCAGTTCGCTGTCAGCTTTGGCCTGCAGGTCTAGCGGCGCTGCTGGGTTTTCCGCCGGCACGGGGGTGTCGGCGGCGACGGCAGCGGCGAGCGTTTCCAACGCCGAAGGTGCAATGGGCGTACCTTCCAATTGCTGTATGACCGCCTGCTGGCGTTGCCGTACGGCACTGGCTACCGGGTTGTCAGCGTCTGCATCGAGCAACGCCTGGAACCCATTGTTCTGGTTTATTTCGACGATCCTGTTGAGCGTGGCTACAAGCCGGCGTTGCTCCAGGTTCGGCGTTTGCGTGTTTTGTTGAGGCGGCTTGGCTTCGTGATAAAAGTCCATCACCTGATACAGCGGCGCCGACGTGCCGGAAGGGTAGGTCACGTCCGAACGAGACCCCGCCGCCATCTGTTCGACGGCATCGCGTATGTCGGTCCAGGCATCGGCCCAGCCCGATACGTCGTTCAGTGTAAACGTGGTGTTCACCCCTCTGACGTTGCCCGTCAACTCACCACTTGTGGGGTTGATGCGCACGCTGGTGGGGTCGAGATCGTTGTCTTGCGCAAAGGTTGTAAACGCTTTGCCGTTCAGTGCGGCAAGAAGGTTTTTGCGCACCTGGTTGAAGGTCGAATAGTCAGGGATGTTCTCCAGCGTGACGGACGCCGGGTTATGGCTGGCTTGCGAAAACCCTTCAATCAACGCCCGGCTGACCTGTTGCGCCAGCGCCTGATCGGCTTCGCGGACCTTTTGTTCAGCGGTCAATGGCGCGAACGGTTCAAGTGCCGCCCTGAGCGCTTGTGCGGGCAAATCCACGATTTTCTGGCGTGCCTCCCGCTGTCGCTGCTTGATAGGGGCATCGAGTGGGTCGCTGCTGCTCAATGCGGGGAAGCCTGCGGCGCTTAGCAGTTGCGCAGCGATGGCCAGTGTCTCGTCGCTGTTGATGCGGCCCAGGTGCACAGCGTAGAACGCGGCGACGTTTTTGGCCGATGCGTGCTCTCGACCGTAAAACAAGATCTCTGAATGACGCGCCCCTGCGAGTTTTTTTGCGGCCGCTAATACAGCGCCTGAGGCGGCTGACCATTCGGGGTTATCGCGGGAGAAGAAACTGATAATGCTGCCATCGGATTTTTCGGTCAGGTCGCCGTTGGCGCCAATGATCAGGTTTGAAGTCACAATCAAATTGGCTTCGGCAAACGATTTGAACGGCTCCGACTCCAGTGCGTCTGCCAGTTCAGACCAGGCCTGGCCGAAGGTGGAATGCGCAGGTACGGTGACCTTGTCCAGCCCTTCGCTTGAGTCGCGGGTCTCGCTGGCCAGTCGTCGGCGGATAAGGCTGTTGGCAACAGCGATGGCCAGTTGTTGGTCGCCGTGTTCAACCAAGGCGTCGGCGAATTGGCGGGCTGACGCTTTGCGTGAATCGGCTGTGGAGCCTGGGTTTTGCAAGTCTCGGCGCACGCGCGCGGCGACGGTGTGAACGTTCGGTGGGCTGGGTGGCGTACTGTCGAGAGGGGCCTTGGCCGGTTGGGGGTTGTGGGGGAGCGGCTGGATGGGTTCGACAGGCCGAAGCAAGGCGCTCTGAGTAGGGGACGGCTGCGTATTGATCATAGAGTTACCCTTTGCCTGTGTGTCAGAAAAGCACCACCCAACGCCTGAAAGAGGCGGTGATGCCTTCGCTGAGTGACAGCGGGCCCTACGCGGTTCCTGTTGTGTGCGGCAGTTTGAACAGTACTTTTTGATCCGGATGTGTCGCAGCCAACAGGTTCACGCCAGGTTCTGTTCCGTGAGCCGTTGCACCGCCAGGCGTCGATAGTGAGAAGGGGTCATACCCTTGAGCTGCTGAAAGCGCCGGTTGAAGTTGGAGATATTGTTGAAACCCGACTCAAAGCACACATCGGTGACGGCCTTGTCACCGTCCGCGAGCAATTCGCAGGACTTGCTGATGCGCAGCCGGTTGACGAATTCGATGAAGGTGCGCCCGGTGGCCTGCTTGAACACGCGGGAAAAGTACGTCGGCTTCATCCCCAGGTGTTCCGCCACTTCCTCCAGAGGCAACTCACGCGCGTAGTGGGCAAAGATATAGTCCACCGCGCGGTTGGTGCGGTCGATGCTGTGCTCGTCGGCCAGTTGCGGCGTGGTTACGCCGGAGAGCAACTGGTAGTCCTCGCAGGCGCTCAATACGTCCAGCAAGATGAAGAAATGCCCAAGGCGTGCCATGCCCCGGCTGTCTTCGATACGCTGCATCAGGTCCATGGCCTGGGCGATGGTTTTTTTGCAGCGAAACTCGACGCCGTACTGTGCCCGTTCAAGTAACGGCGTCAAGCTCTTGAGTTCGGCGAACAAGTGGTTGCCCTGCTCAAACAACTCATCGGTGAAATTCACCAGCATGTCGCGCTTGGGTACCACCTCGTCCTCTTCCACCTGGCTGATCCAGTTGTGGGGCAGGTTGGGGCCGGTGAGGAACAGGCTTTCCGGATAGAAATTGCCGATGTAGTCGCCGATAAACACCTTGCCGGCGCTGGCAATGATCAGGTGCAGCTCGTATTCCTTGTGGAAGTGCCAGCGCACCAGCGGGCAGGGGAAGCCGTGCTGGCGATAGATGATGGACAGACCATTGTGGTCGTCCATCAACTCGTAGGAAGGGTCGGTAATGCGCATTGCTCGGGTCATGCTGCCGTCGCTTTATTGTGGTTGCTGCACAGGATAATGCCCCCTTGCGCGCAACCTCGCCAGCGCCAACCTTTACAGGTTGCGGTTTTTTGCCTCGATCCACTGCGACATGTACTGGGTACTTTTATGCGCATGGTGGCGCAGCATGCTGCCGGTGAAGTTATCCCGACGATGGGCAGCGAGTTGGCTGCGGCAGCGTTGCAGGCAGTCTACAAGGGCCGGGCCGTGGAAGGTCTGGTCGTAGCGTCGGGCGAGCAACTGGCGACCGGCCTCCTGGGCCTGCGTCCAGCGTTCGTGGTCTTGATACAGCGCCACGGCCGCCGCCGCCAGTGCCGGCGCACTCTGTTCGATCCTGCCCGGCCACGGCTGTTCGTCACCCATGGCCTCGGCGCCTATCGGCGTAGTGATGTTTGGCGTGCCGCAAAGCATGGCATCCATCAGCTTGCCCTTGATGCCGGCGCCAAAACGCAGCGGCGCCAGGCAGATACGCGCGGCGGCCATGACCTGCAGCGCATCTTCAGCCCAATTCATCACATGAAAACCTTGCGCCGGGTTGTGCAGTGCGGTGGCCTTGGGCGGCGTGTAGGCGCCGTAGATATGCAGCTGTGCAGCCGGCAGTTGCTGGCGGATCAACGGCCACACGCTGTTCTTCATCCACAGCACCGCATCCCAATTGGGCGCGTGGCGGAAATTGCCGATGCTGAGAAAGTGCGCGCGATCTTCAAACGGCGCAAAGGCTTCGGTCGGCGGCTCCAGCATCAACGGGCACCCGTGGAGCAGGGCGGCCGGCACCTTGAATTGCTCGGTGAGCAGGCGGATTTCCACATCGGAAATCATCAGGCTGATATCACAGCGGTAAATGGCGGCGATCTCGCGCTTGGCGAGGTCGGTGTCGGCCATCCACTGGAACTCTTCCTGCAGGGCCGGCTTGAACAGTGCGCTGAAATCGTCGCTGTCGGGGTGAGCTTTGAGGTGGGCCTTGAAGCGCTGATGGCGCGCATCGCGCAGGCTTTGCAGGTCGGAGGTTTCCAGCACGCGCAAGGCATCCGGGCAGCATTGCTCAACGCGCCAGCCGAACTGCTCTTCCATCATGAAACGGTCGAACAGCACGATGTCCGGGGCTAACGCGCGGATAAAATCGTCGAAACTGCTGTTGTTGAGCTCGATGGCGCACTCGGCGATGCCCAGGGCGGGCAAGTCGGCCTTGTGTTCGCCAAGGGTCGCCGGGCTGCTGAAAGTAATGTCCCATCCCTGGTCCAGAAAGCTTTGCAGAATCTGCATCATATGCCCGCCGGCGGCGGAGGAGCGGGGTTCCGGCCAGACATAACCAATGACCAGGACTTTGGTGGCGGGCTGATTCATCTAAAGCGGATCCTTGAAGGGTGGGCAAAAAACGCGCAATTAAAGCACACCATGGCGACATGAGAATTTGTGTCTGGCGGTAGGTAGCCACCTCAGTTTGTGGTTAACTTCGGCCTCTCGAATTCGTTTAACCAAAACCCAGCATAAGGATTCCGTTCATGGCCCAAGTCACCCTTCGTGGTAACCCTGTCCAGGTTGAAGGCGAATTGCCGAAAACCGGTGCCACCGCTCCTGAGTTCAGCCTTGTCGCTGTAGACCTGTCTGAGGCGACCCTGGAAACATTCGCCGGCAAGCGCAAAGTGCTGAACATCTTCCCAAGCGTCGACACCCCGACCTGCGCCACTTCAGTACGCAAGTTCAACGCCCAGGCCAACGATTTGAGCAACACCGTTGTACTGTGCATCTCCTCTGACCTGCCGTTTGCCCAGAAGCGTTTCTGCGGCACCGAAGGCCTGGACAACGTGCTGAGCCTGTCGGACTTTCGCAACGCCGACTTCGCCGTAGACTACGGCGTGTCCCTGGCCGACGGCCCGCTGCGAGGCCTGACCGCCCGTGCCGTGGTGGTACTGGACGAAAACAACAACGTGCTGCACAGCGAACTGGTGCCTGAAATCGGCCAAGAGCCAAACTACGAAGCAGCCCTGGCTGTTTTGAAGTAACTGTTTCGGCGCATTACTGTCATTTTGCAGTAGCACGCTTGCGGCAAGATTGCGGCCTGGCCTAGTCCAGGCCGTTTTTATTTGTGCTTCAGACGTTTAGCCAAATAGCCAACGGACTAAGGTCAACCGTTAAAAGTTGTAATCCAAGGTAAATAGCCGGTAAAGGCGCTTTTCTTAATGCGCCCCAGTGCTTATCTTTCAGCCTCCCAAAGAAGAAGCTCTCGCGCCCAATGGTTGATCACTCCATGCAATCCTCCCCCCGCAATTCCCGCCGCTGGCTGTTCGGCCTGCTCGTGCTGTTGGTCATCGCCGGCCTGTGCTGGAAATTCTGGCCCGCCGGCCATAAAGATGACACCGCGCAGAAACCGGCCGGGCATACCGGCAAGACGGGGATGGCGCGGCCCGGTTTCGGTGGTTCCACCGGCCCGATCCCCGTGCGCGTGGCACCGGCGGTGCTGGGCGAGTTCCCGGTGTACTACAAGGCCCTGGGCACGGTGACCGCGCTCAATACCATTAATGTGCGCAGCCGGGTGGGCGGTGAGCTGGTCAAGATCGCCTTTGAAGAAGGGCAGATGGTCAAGGCGGGCGACCTGCTTGCGGAGATCGACCCGCGCAGCTACCAGAACGCCTTGCTCCAGGCCCAGGGCACGCTCCTGCAGAACCAGGCCCAACTGAAAAACGCCCAGGTTGACGTGCAGCGTTACCGCGACCTGTATGCCCAGGACAGTATCGCCAAACAGACCCTGGACACCGCCGAAGCCCTGGTCATGCAGTACCAGGGCACGGTCAAGACCAACCAGGGTGCGGTCGACGACGCCAAGCTCAACCTCGAATTCACCAAGATTCGCGCGCCGATCAGTGGCCGGGTCGGCCTGCGTCAGGTCGACGTCGGTAACCTGGTGGCGGCCAACGACACCACCTTCCTGGCGGTGATCACCCAGACCCAGCCGATCAGTGTGGTCTTCACCCTGCCGGAAAACACCCTCGACACCGTGCTCAGCCGTTACCACGCCGGCAACAAACTGCCCGTGGAAGCCTGGGACCGTGGCGATGTGAAGCAGCAGGCGCTCGGCGTGTTGCAGAGCCTGGACAACCAGATCGACGTGACCACCGGCACGCTCAAATTCAAAGGCCGTTTCGATAACAAGGACCAGGCGCTGTTCCCTAATCAGTTCGTCAATGTGCACCTGCTGGCCGACACCTTGCACAATGTGGTACTGGCACCGTCCGCCGCGATCCAGTTCGGCAACAGCGGCACCTTCGTCTACAAGCTCGACGGCGACAAGAAGGTCAAGATGCAACCCTTGGTGGTCGGCGATACCGATGGCGACAACACCGTCATCAAGGAAGGGCTGGTGGCCGGTGACCGCGTGGTGCTGGAAGGCACCGATCGCCTCAAGGACGGCAGCGACATTGAGGTGGTCAACGCCAGCAGCGAAGTGCCGACCACGCCGACCGAACACCTGCAAGGCAAGCCTGCGGCAAAAGGGGAGACCGGCGCTAACGCCGGCAAGGCGCAAAAGGTCGGTTCATGAACCTGTCGCGACTGTTTATCCTTCGCCCGGTTGCCACCACGCTGAGCATGCTGGCCATTGTCCTGGCCGGCATTATTTCTTACCGTTTGTTGCCAGTCTCGGCCTTGCCCCAGGTGGACTACCCGACGATCCGGGTGATGACCCTGTACCCAGGCGCCAGCCCGGACGTGATGACCAGCGCGGTCACTGCGCCGCTGGAGCGTCAGTTCGGGCAAATGCCCGGCCTCACACAGATGGCGTCGACCAGTTCGGGCGGCGCCTCGGTGCTGACCCTGCGCTTTAACCTCGACATCAATATGGATGTCGCCGAGCAACAGGTGCAGGCCGCGATCAACGCCGCGACCAACCTGTTGCCCAAGGATTTGCCGGCGCCGCCGGTGTACAACAAGGTCAACCCGGCAGACACCCCGGTGCTGACCCTGGCAATTACCTCCAAGACCATGCTTTTGCCCAAGCTCAACGACTTGGTTGACACGCGCATGGCGCAAAAAATTGCGCAGATCAGCGGCGTCGGCATGGTCAGCATCGCCGGTGGCCAGCGCCAGGCCGTGCGCATCAAGGTCAACCCCGAGGCCCTGGCGGCCAACGGCTTGAACCTGTCGGACGTGCGCACCCTGATCGCCGCCTCCAACGTCAACCAGCCGAAGGGCAACTTTGACGGCCCCACACGCGTCTCCATGCTCGATGCCAACGACCAGTTGGTCTCGCCTGCGCAATACGCCGAGTTGATCCTGGCCTACAACAATGGCGCGCCGCTGCGCCTTAAAGACGTGGCGCAGATCGTCGACGGCGCCGAAAACGAGCGCCTTGCCGCCTGGGCCAATGAAAACCAGGCGGTGCTGCTCAATATCCAGCGCCAGCCCGGTGCCAACGTGATCGAGGTGGTGGACCGCATCAAGGCGTTGCTGCCGAGCATCACCGATAACCTGCCCGCAGGCCTGGATGTGACGGTGCTTACCGACCGTACCCAGACCATTCGGGCCTCGGTGAAGGACGTACAGCACGAATTGCTGATCGCCATTGCCCTGGTGGTGATGGTCACGTTCCTGTTCCTGCGCCGGGTCAGCGCCACGATCATTCCGTCGATCGCCGTGCCGCTGTCGCTGGTGGGCACCTTTGGCGTGATGTACCTGGCGGGCTTCTCCATCAACAACCTGACGCTGATGGCACTGACCATCGCCACCGGGTTTGTGGTGGACGATGCCATCGTGATGCTGGAGAACATCTCGCGCTACATCGAGGAAGGCGAGACGCCCATGGCGGCTGCGCTCAAGGGCGCCAAGCAAATCGGGTTCACCCTGATTTCCCTGACCCTGTCGCTGATCGCGGTACTGATTCCGCTGCTGTTCATGGCCGATGTGGTCGGGCGGCTGTTCCGCGAATTTGCCATCACCCTGGCGGTGGCGATCCTGATTTCCCTGGTGGTGTCCCTGACCCTGACGCCGATGATGTGCGCGCGCCTGCTCAAGCGTGAGCCCAAGGAAGAAGAACAAGGCCGTTTCTACAAGGCCAGCGGCGCCTGGATCGATTGGTTGATCGAAGCCTACGGGCGCAAATTGCAGTGGGTGCTCAAGCACCAGCCGTTGACCCTGCTGGTGGCCATCGCCACCCTGGGCCTTACCGTGGTGCTGTACCTGGTGGTGCCCAAGGGCTTTTTTCCGGTGCAGGACACCGGGGTGATCCAGGGCATATCGGAAGCACCGCAGTCGATTTCGTTTGCCGCCATGAGCCAGCGCCAGCAGGAGTTGGCCAAGGTGATCCTGGCCGACCCATCGGTTGAAAGCCTGTCGTCCTACATTGGTGTGGATGGCGACAACGCGACCCTCAACAGCGGCCGTTTGCTGATCAACCTCAAGGCCCACGGCCAGCGCGACGTGAGCGCGGCCCAGGTGATCACGCGCCTGCAACCGCAGATCGACAAGCTGGTGGGCATTCGCCTGTTCATGCAGCCGGTGCAGGACTTGACCATTGAAGACCGCGTGAGCCGCACCCAGTACCAGTTCAGCATGTCCTCGCCGGACGCCGACCTGCTGGCGCTGTGGAGCGACAAGCTGGTGCACGCCCTCAGCCAGTTGCCGGAACTCACCGACGTGGCCAGCGACCTGCAGGACAAGGGCCTGCAAGTGTTCCTGGTGATCGACCGTGATGCAGCCTCGCGCCTGGGCGTGAGTGTGTCGACCATCACCGATGCGCTGTACGACGCCTTCGGCCAGCGGCAGATTTCCACCATCTACACCCAGGCCAGCCAGTACCGCGTGGTATTGCAGGCGCAATCGGGTGAAACCCTGGGGCCGGCGGCGCTCAACCAGATCCATGTGAAAACCACCGACGGCGGCCAGGTGCGGCTGTCGAGCCTGGCGCATGTGGAGCAGCGTCAGGCGCAACTGGCAATTGCGCATATCGGCCAGTTCCCGGCGGTGATGATGTCGTTCAACCTGGCGCCTGGTGTCGCCCTGGGCAAAGGCGTGGAGCTGATCAACCAGACCCAGAAGGACATCGGTATGCCGGTGGGCGTGCAGACCCAGTTCCAGGGCGCGGCCCAGGCCTTCGAAGCCTCGCTGTCGAGCACCTTGCTGCTGATCCTGGCGGCGGTGGTGACCATGTACATCGTGCTCGGCGTGTTGTACGAGAGTTACATTCACCCGATCACGATTCTTTCCACGCTGCCATCCGCCGCAGTGGGCGCTTTGCTGGCGTTGCTGCTCAGTGGCAATGACCTGGGCATGATCGCGATCATCGGCATTATCCTGCTGATTGGTATCGTCAAAAAGAACGCGATCATGATGATCGACTTCGCTCTCGACGCCGAACGCAACCAGGGCCTGGACCCGCAGACTGCGATTTATCAGGCCGCTTTGCTGCGCTTTCGGCCGATTTTGATGACCACCCTGGCGGCCTTGTTTGGTGCGGTGCCACTGATGCTGGCCACGGGTTCCGGCGCGGAGTTGCGTCAACCGCTGGGCCTGGTGATGGTCGGCGGCTTGCTGGTGAGCCAGGTGCTGACGCTGTTCACCACACCGGTGATCTACCTGTATTTCGACCGCCTTGGCCGCCGCTGGCGCAAAGAACCGCAGAGCCTGGAGCCGGTTGAGTCATGAACCTGTCCGGACCTTTCATTCGCCGGCCGGTAGCCACCATGCTGCTGAGCCTGGCGATCATGTTGCTCGGTGGCGTGAGCTTCAACTTGCTGCCGGTGTCGCCGTTGCCGCAGATCGACTTCCCGGTGATCGTGGTGTCGGCCAGCTTGCCCGGCGCCAGCCCCGAGGTGATGGCATCTACCGTGGCGACGCCGCTGGAACGCTCATTCGGCGCGATTGCCGGCATCACCACCATGAGCAGCTCATCGAGCCAAGGCTCCACGCGGGTGATTCTGGCATTCGACTCCGACCGTGATATCAACGGTGCGGCGCGGGAAGTGCAGGCGGCCATCAATGCCTCGCGCAACCTGCTGCCCAGTGGCATGCGCAGCATGCCGACCTACAAAAAGATCAACCCGTCCCAGGCACCGATCATGGTGCTCTCGCTGACCTCCGACGTATTGCAAAAGGGCGAGTTGTACGACCTTGCCTCGACCATCCTCTCGCAAAGCCTGTCCCAGGTGCCGGGGGTGGGCGAAGTGCAGATCGGCGGCAGTTCCTTGCCGGCGGTGCGTATCGAATTGGAGCCCAAGGCTCTGGACCAGTACGGCGTGGCCCTGGACGATGTGCGCAACACCATCGCCAATGCCAACCAGCGGCGGCCCAAGGGTTCCCTGGAAGACAGCGAGCGTAACTGGCAGATCCAGGCCAATGACCAGTTGGAAAAGGCCAAGGACTACGAGCCGCTGCTGATCCGCTACCAGAACGGCGCAGCCTTGCGCCTGGGCGATGTGGCGAAGATCAGCGATGGCGTGGAAGACCGCTACAACAGCGGCTTCTTCAACAATGATTCGGCGGTGCTGCTGGTGATCAACCGCCAGTCCGGCGCCAACATCATCGAGACCGTCCGGCAGATCAAGGCCCAGTTGCCCGCGCTGCAGGCGGTGCTGCCGTCCAGCGTCAAGCTCAACCTGGCCATGGACCGTTCGCCGGTGATCACCGCGACCCTGCATGAAGCCGAGATGACCCTGCTGATTGCCGTGGCCCTGGTGGTGCTGGTGGTGTACCTGTTCCTGGGTAACTTCCGCGCCTCGTTGATCCCGACCCTGGCGGTGCCGGTGTCGCTGGTCGGCACCTTTGCGGTGATGTACCTGTTTGGGTTTTCGCTGAACAATTTTTCGCTGATGGCGTTGATCCTGGCCACCGGCCTGGTGGTGGACGACGCCATCGTGGTGCTGGAAAACATTTCCCGGCATATCGACGAGGGCGTGCCGCCGATGAAGGCGGCGTACCTGGGCGCCGAGGAAGTCGGCTTTACCTTGCTGTCGATGAACGTGTCGCTGGTGGCGGTGTTCCTGTCCATCCTGTTTATGGGCGGCATTGTCACCAATCTGTTCCGTGAGTTTTCCATCACCTTGTCGGCGGCGATCATTGTGTCGCTGATCGTCTCGCTGACCTTGACCCCGATGCTCTGCGCGCGCTGGCTCAAACCGCACATCAAGGGGCACATGACCGGTTTGCAGCGCTGGAGCCAGAAGGTCAACGACCGCATGGTTGCGGCCTACGCCGCCAGCCTGGACTGGGTGCTGCGCCATCGCCGCCTGACCCTGCTGAGCCTGTTGATTACCGTGGGCGTGAACATCGCGTTGTACGTGGTGGTACCGAAAACCTTCATGCCGCAGCAGGACACCGGCCAGTTGATCGGCTTCGTACGTGGTGATGACGGGCTGTCGTTCAATGTGATGCAGCCGAAGATGGAAACCTTCCGCAAGGCGGTGCTCAAGGACCCGGCAGTACTCAGCGTGGCGGGCTTTATCGGCGGCAACAACGGCACCAACAACGCGGTGATGCTGGTGCGCCTCAAGCCTATTGCCGAGCGCAAGCTCTCGGCCCAGGCGGTGATCGAGCGTCTGCGCAAAGAAGTGCCGCTGGTGCCGGGCGGACGGCTGTTCCTGATGGCCGACCAGGACCTGCAATTTGGCGGCAGCCGGGACCAGACCAGCGCCCAATACTCCTACATCCTGCAAAGCGGCGACCTGGCTGCGTTGCGCCTGTGGTACCCGAAAGTGGTCGCGGCCATGCGCGAGCTACCGGAGTTGACCGCCATCGACGCCCGCGAAGGGCGCGGTGCGGCGCAGGTGACGCTGGTGGTCGACCGCGACCAGGCCAAGCGCCTGGGCATCGACATGAGCATGGTTACCTCGGTGTTGAACAACGCCTACAGTCAACGGCAGATTTCCACCATCTATGACAGCCTCAACCAGTACCAGGTGGTGATGGAGGTCAACCCGAAATACGCCCAGGACCCGATCACCCTGAACCAGATGCAGGTGATCACTTCCACGGGCGCGCGGGTGCCGTTGTCGACCATTGCCCATTACGAAAACAGCCTGGCCGACGACCGTGTCAGCCATGAAGGCCAGTTCGCCTCGGAAAACATCGCCTTCGACATGTCGCCCGGGGTAACGGTGGAGCAGGGCACGGCCGCCATCGAGCGGGCGATTGCCAAGGTCGGTTTGCCGGAAGACGTTATTGCCAAAATGGCCGGCACCGCCGATGCCTTTGCGGCGACGCAGAAGGGCCAGCCGTTCATGATTCTGGGCGCGCTGGTGGCGGTGTACCTGGTGTTGGGCATTCTGTATGAAAGCTATATTCACCCGCTGACCATTCTGTCGACCTTGCCATCGGCCGGTGTCGGCGCGCTGCTGTCGATCTACCTGCTGGGCGGTGAATTCAGCCTGATATCCCTGCTGGGTCTGTTCCTGTTGATCGGCGTGGTGAAGAAAAATGCGATCCTGATGATTGACCTGGCGCTGCAACTGGAGCGCCACGACGGCATGAGCCCGTTGGAATCGATCCGTAGCGCCTGCCTGTTGCGCCTGCGGCCAATTTTGATGACCACGCTCGCGGCCATTCTGGGCGCCTTGCCGTTGCTGCTCGGTTCCGGCGATGGCGCCGAAATGCGCCAGCCCCTGGGCCTGACCATTATCGGCGGGCTGGTGTTCAGCCAGATCCTGACCCTTTACACCACCCCGGTGGTCTACCTCTATCTTGACCGCGCGCGCCACCGCTTCAACGCCTGGCGCGGCGTGCGTACCGATGCTGCCTTGGATACTGCGCTATGACCGATTCAACCAATGCCCAGAAACTGTGGCGAGGGAGCTTGCTCCCGCTGGGCTGCGCAGCGGCCCCAAACCAGCGCCTTCGCCACACTACACGTATCGGCAAGGGTGTGAAGGGGCTGACGATGCTGTTGTGCGGCGCATTGCTCAGCGCCTGCGCCATCGGCCCGGATTACAAACGCCCGGAGGTGGTCGAGCCCGCGCAGTTCAAGCAAGCCCAGGGCTGGCGCCAGGCCAACCCAAGCGATTCCCTGGCCCGTGGTGCCTGGTGGGAGTTGTACGGTGACCGTCAACTTAACGAGTTGGTCACGCGCCTGAATAACGCCAACCAAACCGTGGCTCAGGCTGAAGCGCGCTTCCGCCAGGCCCAGGCCCAGGTACGCAGTGCACGCGGGGCGTTTTTCCCCACGGTGGACTTCAGTGCCGGTAAAACCCGTGCCAGTCAGGGCACCGGCAGCAGTAACGCCAGCCTCAGCAGTTCCAGCAGTGGTATCCGCGACACGCTCAATACGCAGTTGGGCGTGAGTTGGGAGGCGGATGTGTGGGGTAAATTGCGCCGTGGTCTTGAAGCGAATGAAGCCACGGCTGAAGCCAGCTCGGCGGATCTGGCGGCGATGCGTTTGAGCCAGCAATCGGAGTTGGTGCAGGACTATCTGCAGCTGCGCGTGATGGACGAACAGACGCGTTTGCTGCAGGCCACGCTGGAGACTTATCAGCGCTCCCTGAAGATGACTGAAAACCAGTACCGGGCGGGCGTTTCCGACAAGGCTGCGATTGCGCAGGCGCAGACCCAACTGAAGACGACCCAGGCCAGCTTGATCGACTTGATCTGGCAGCGTGCGCAGTTGGAAAACGCGATTGCGGTGTTGATCGGCGAAGCGCCGGCCAATTTCAATCTGGCAGTGAGCAAGGACATTCCAGCCTTGCCGCAGATTCCGGTGAGCGTGCCGTCGCAATTGCTTGAGCGGCGCCCGGATATTGCGTCGGCGGAGCGGTCGGTGATTGCGGCCAACGCGAATATCGGCGTGGCCAAGGCGGCGTATTACCCGGACCTGACTTTGAGCCTGGCGGGTGGGTACTCCAGCAGCACCTATGCGGATTGGATCAGTTTGCCCAACCGGTTCTGGTCGGTGGGGCCCAAGCTTGCGATGACCTTGTTTGACGGTGGGCAGCGTTCGGCTGAGGTCGATCGTAGCGTGGCGTCCTATGACGAGACAGTGGCCAAGTACCGCCAGACAGTGCTGGATGGTTTCCGCGAAGTGGAAAACTATATGGTCCAGTTGAAGGTGCTGGAAGATGAGGCGGTGGTCAGCAATGAAGCCCTGGAGGCCGCGCGCGAGTCCCTGCGCTTGACGCAGAATCAGTACAAGGCCGGGCTGATCGCCTACCTGGATGTGGTGACGGTGCAGGCCACGGCGTTGAGTAATGAACGCACGGTCTTGACCTTGTTACAGACGCGCCTGGTTGCGAGTGTGCAGTTGATTGCGGCGCTGGGTGGCGGCTGGGATGGGCAGACGTCATTGGTTGAGAAACAATGACTGAGTAGCTTTTTAAAACAACTCAAACACCGCCCCAATCAAGGTTGGGCACTGTCACTGTGGCGAGGGCGCTTGCTCCCGCTCGGGTGCGCAGCGCCCGCAAGGTTTATGGGGCCGCTGCGCAGCCCAGCGGGAGCAAGCGCCCTCGCCACAACAGCCCGCACTTGTTACTCCTCGGCACATCGCTGATCTAAATCCGCCCGCGCCTGTTCAATCGCCCACGGCCTGATTTTCAAACAAATGATCCGGCTCAGCGGGTTGAAGCAGGTGGCATTTTAAGGTCAGTAGATTGGCGTCAAAATGCCACTAATGGCCCCTTGATAATTAATCAAACCGGCAATAATTATTCTCGTTACAATCGCCCGCTTTGTCACTTGGCACGGGCGTTTCAGGCCCGTCAGTCTTGAGAAATTCCATGCTGATCGGTAGCTATTCCCCCTCTCTGGTCGTGATCTCCCTGTGCGTCGCGATCCTGGCGTCCTACACCGCGCTGGATCTGGCCGGCCGTATTGCGACCGCCAGGGGGCGCGCGGCGTACATGTGGATGACCGGCGGGGCATTGGCCATGGGCGTGGGCATCTGGTCCATGCACTTTATCGGCATGTTGGCGTTGCGCCTGCCTTTTGCCCTCGGGTTTGACCTGGGCATCACCGCTCTGTCGTTATTGACCGCGGTGTTATCCAGTGGCTTTGCACTGTGGCTGGTCAGCCAGCCACGCCTGCCGGCCTGGCAGTTGGCGTTTGGCGCGCTGGTGATGGGCGCAGGGATTGCTTGCATGCACTACACCGGCATGGCCGCGATGCGCATGACCCCGGGCATCGATTACGACCCCGCGCTGTTTGGCGCCTCGTTGTTGATCGCCGTGGTGGCGTCCGGCGCGGCCTTGTGGATCGCGTTCAACCTGCGGCGCAATACGCCTTACGTACGCCTGGCGCGGGGTGGCGCTGCGGTGGTGATGGGCATTGCGATCGTGGGTATGCACTACACCGGCATGGCTGCCGCGCGTTTTGATGACAACAGTTTCTGCGGCGCCGCGCTGACGGGCCTAAGCGGCAAGGGCCTGGATAACCTGGTGCTGGTCACCTCGCTGGCGGTGTTGATCATCGCGCTATTGACCTCATTGCTCGACGCCCGGCTTGAAGCCCGCACCGCGGTGCTCGCTGACTCCTTGACCCTGGCCAACCAGGAGCTCACCCACCTGGCCCTGCATGACATGCTCACCGGCCTGCCCAATCGCACCTTGCTCGCCGACCGCATTCAACAAGCCATACAGGCCGTCATGGAGCAGGGGGGGTGTTTTGCGTTGATGTTTATCGACCTGGACGGTTTCAAACCGGTCAATGATGCATTCGGCCACCATATGGGTGACCAATTGCTGCGTGAAGTAGGTTTGCGCCTGCGCGAGGACCTGCGCAGCCAGGACACCCTGGCGCGCATCGGTGGCGATGAGTTTGTGCTGCTGGTGCAGTTGACCCAGCCGGACGACGCCATGGGCCTGGCCGAACGCCAGGTCGGCTTGATCAATCGTACGTTCAAGGTAGCCGAACATGAACTGAAGATTTCCGCGAGCATCGGTATTGCCATGTTCCCCGGTAACGGCGTGAACCCGCAGGAACTGCTGATGAACGCTGACGCCGCGATGTACCATGCCAAAGGCATGGGCAAGAACGGCTACAGCTTCTTTGATGTGTCGATGAACACCAATGCACGCAAACAGCTGCAGTTGTTTGCAGGACCTGCGCAACGCCGTTGAGCACGAGCAGTTCCGCCTGTACTACCAGCCCAAGTTCGACGCGCTCAGCGGTATTGCGGTCGGCGCCGAAGCGTTGTTGCGCTGGGAGCACCCGCAACAGGGGCTGTTGTTGCCGGCGATGTTTATCGAGCTGGCGGAAAAAACCGGGTTGATTATTCCCATCGGCGAATGGGTGCTCAACGAGGCTTGCCGCCAGATGGCTGTCTGGTACGCGCAGGGTTATGAAGACTGGCGCATTGCGGTCAACCTCTCGGCGCTGCAGTTTTGCCATGCCGGGCTGGTCAGGAGTGTCGCGGCGGCGTTGGAGCGTCACCGCTTGCCGGCCAACAGCCTGACCCTGGAAATCACCGAAACCACCGCCATGAGCGATGCCGATGCGAGCATGACGGTGTTGCAACAACTCTCGGACATGGGCGTGGACCTGTCCATCGACGACTTCGGCACCGGTTATTCGAGCCTGATGTACCTCAAACGCCTGCCCGCCAACGAGCTGAAGATTGACCGCGGGTTTGTGCGCGACCTGGAACACGACAGCGACGACGCCGCCATTGTTTCGGCCATCGTTGCCCTTGGCCAGGCACTTGGGCTGCGCATTGTCGCCGAAGGGGTGGAGACCGAAGTGCAGCAGAGTTTTCTTACCCGCTTGGGGTGCAACGCCTTGCAAGGCTACTTGCTGGGTCACCCATTGCCGGCCGAGGGTTTCATGGCCGACATCCAGCACGTCGAAGACGCCTTGATGCCTGACAAAAGCCGTGGATGACGGGTATTCTTGGATCCAACCTTAAACCGTTGGTTTATTCAGGAGACCGCACCCATGGACAAAGTCGTCATCATCACCGGAGGCAGCCGTGGTATAGGCGCCGAGACGGCCTTGCTGGCAGCACGCCAGGGCTATCGCATTTGCATCAACTACCAGTCCGATGAAGCGGCGGCCCAGCGGGTGCTGGACCAGGTGCGCGCCTTGGGTGCACAAGCGATTGCGGTGCGGGCCGATGTCAGCATCGAAGATGAGGTGATCGCATTGTTCAATCGTGTTGACGCCGAGCTGGGGCGCGTGACGGCACTGGTCAACAACGCCGGCACCGTGGGGCACAAGTCGCGGGTCGATGAAATGTCCGAGTTCCGCATCCTTAAAATCATGAAGACCAATGTATTGGGGCCAATCCTGTGCGCCAAGCAGGCGGTGCTGCGCATGTCGCCCAAGCATGGCGGGCAGGGCGGCAGCATTGTCAACGTGTCGTCGGTCGCCGCGCGCCTGGGTTCGCCGGGCGAATATGTCGACTATGCCGCGTCCAAGGGCGCGCTGGATACCTTCACCATCGGCCTGTCCAAAGAGGTGGCGGGTGAAGGGATCCGTGTCAACGCGGTGCGCCCTGGCTACATCTTTACCGACTTCCATGCCCTGAGCGGTGACCCGGACCGCGTCAGCAAGCTGGAATCCGGCATCCCCATGGCCCGAGGCGGGCGCCCGGATGAAGTGGCGGAAGCGATTATCTGGTTGCTGTCGGACAAGGCCTCGTACACCACCGGCACCTTTCTCGATTTGGGCGGCGGCCGTTAGCACGTCGGGCGTTCAGGTTGGCAGGTCGCGCAACACTTCGTAGCCATTACGGGAAAATGCCGTAAGCAGGCTGGCTTCAGAGCCTGCGGCAGCGCCATAACCGCTGCTGTAAAAACCGTCGATATAACCGTTGCGGCTATGGCTGGCGTTGAGCGTTCGGTCATCGACGTTGTCGAGAAACCGCAGCACCTTGTCCAGATGGTAGGCTGCATCCGCTCTGGACGTCGGGTCGGTGTTGACGTCAGTCCAGTCACCGACTTGCAGTTTGAGGTCATCGCCAATTTGGTAGTGATCACGGCCTTCAAGAAAGCGGCCGACGATAACGCTCTGTTTGATGATGCTGTTTGCCGAGCGATGATCAATTTTCAGGCGGCCAGTAGGGCCAGTCATGTCCCGCACTTGCCGCTGTTCGGCTGCGCGCATGTAATGTGGCGGGGTCGGTAGCCTGAGGAAGCTGGACGTAACGGAGTTGCACATGATGAAAAACCTGCGAATTGAACCAAGGGAAATGCAGCTTTGCCAAGAAGGGACAGAGCGTCCGATTGTGTGGCGCGCTCTGCAACTGGGTTCCGGCTCAAAATGACCGCACAATGCGTCCCAATGTTTCCATGGCCTTCTCCGATGCCTCGGTCCACGGGCTGCCATAGTTCAAGCGAATGCAGTTTCTGAAGCGTTGGGTCGCCGAGAAAATCGGCCCTGGCGCAATGCTGATGCCCTGGGCCAGGGCCATCTGGAACAGCTTCAATGAATCGGTTTGCTCCGGCAGTTCCAGCCACAGGAAATAACCGCCGGCCGGCTGGCTGACCCGTGTCTGTGCCGGGAAATACCGCGCGATCGCGGCCAGCATGGCGCTCTGTTGTTCTTCCAGGGCGTAGCGCAATTTACGCAGGTGCCGGTCATAGCCGCCGTGTTGCAGGTAGTCGGCAATCGCCGCTTGGGCCGGCATCGAGGGGCACAGCGAAGTCATCAGCTTCAGGCGTTCAACCTTCTGCGCATAGCGCCCGGCCGCGACCCAGCCGACGCGATAGCCGGGCGCCAGGCTCTTGGCGAAGGAGCCGCAGTGCATCACCAGCCCTTCGGTGTCGAAGGCCTTGGCCGGTTTCGGCGCGTGCTGCCCGTAATACAGCTCGGCGTACACATCATCCTCGATCAGTGGCACTTGATGGCTGCGCAGCAGTTCCACCAGCGCCTGTTTCTTCGCTTCCGGCAGGGTGGCGCCCATGGGGTTCTGGAAGCTGGTCATGGTCCAGCAGGCCTTGATCGGGTAGCGCTCCAGGCTTTGCGCCAGGGCATTAAGGTCGATGCCGTCGCGCGGGTGCACGGGAATCTCCACCGCCTTGAGCTTCAGGCGTTCGAGCACTTGCAGGCAGGCATAGAACGCCGGGGCTTCGATAGCGACCAGGTCGCCCGGCTCGGTGACCGCTTGCAGGCACAGGTTCAGCGCTTCGAGGGCGCCGTTGGTGATCAGCAGCTCTTCCATCGGCAGCATCAGGCCGCCCACCATATAGCGCAGGGCAATCTGGCGGCGCAGTTGCGGGTTGCCCGGCGACATGTCGGTGACCACAAGGCGCGGGTCCATCTCACGGCTGGCACTGGCCAGCGAACGCGCCAGGCGTGGCAACGGGAACAGCATGGGGCTGGGGAACGCCGAGCCGAACGGCACGGTGTTGGGGTCCTTGATGGAATCGAGTACTGAGAACACCAGCTCACTCACATCGACTTCGGTGGATTCGTGCACCTGTTCACTCACCACCGGCTCGGAAAACGGGCTGGGCGCGTGCGTGTTGACGAAGTAGCCGGAGCGCGGCCGCGCACGAATCAGGCCACGGCGTTCCAGCAGGTAGTAAGCCTGGAACACCGTGGACGGGCTGACGCCGTAGGTTTGGCTGGCATAGCGCACCGACGGTACCCGTTGGCCAGGGCCGAGCACGCCGGAGCGGATCAGTTCTGCGATGTCATCGGCGAATTTTTCGTAGCGTTTCATGAGGGCCTGATTAGCTTTCCAATAGTGTTCGCAGGGCAAAATGTGGGAGCTGGCTTGCCTGCGATGACGGTGGCACATTCAACATCATCCGTGCCAGGCCGGGCGCTATCGCAGGCAAGCCAGCTCCCACATTTGATCTTCTGTGTGTGTTGGATATCAACGATTCAACGGCGCCACAAAGCGGCTGTCTGCTGCGCTGTAAATCCACGGCTCATCCACATCCACAACCTTGAAGCGCAAGGTCTGCGAGCTGCTCGCCGGTTTATCGGCCAACAACGCCACCGACACCGGCACATCGCTGATTTCCCCCGGCGCCAGGCTGAGCTGGGTCTTGCCTTGCAACTGGAAGCCCTCGGCGTCCACCAGTTCCAGGCGGTAATCCTGGCGCTGCTGGGTCTTGTTGATGACCTTCAAGCTGTAGATGTTTTCGATCAGACCCTGGCTGTTTTCACGGAACATGCCACGGTCCTTGGTCACGTCCAACGAGACCATTGGCCGTTCAATCAAGGCCACCACCAGGGCCGCGATCATCACCAGCAGCACGGCACTGTAGCCGATCAGGCGTGGCCTGAGCAGGCGGGTTTTGCCACCTTGCAGTTGATGTTCGCTGGTATAGCTGACCAACCCGCGGGGGTAGCCCATCTTATCCATGATCGAATCGCAGGCATCGATGCACGCCGCACAGCCGATGCATTCCATTTGCAGGCCGTCACGAATGTCGATGCCGGTGGGGCACACCTGCACGCACAGTTGGCAGTCGATGCAATCCCCCAGGCCAACCTGCGCCGGTTTCACTTCGCGTTTGCGCGGGCCACGGCTTTCACCACGCGCCGCGTCGTAGGAAATGGTCAGAGTGTCTTTGTCGAACATCACGCTCTGAAAGCGCGCATACGGGCACATGTGCATGCACACTGCTTCACGCAGCCAGCCAGCGTTGATATAGGTGGCGGCGGTAAAAAACAGCACCCAGAACAGACTCACGCCGCCCATTTGCCAGGTCAGCAACTCAGTGGCCAGCGGCCGGATGGGCGTGAAGTAGCCGACAAAGGTCAGCCCGGTCAGCACGCTGATACCCAGCCACAGCGTGTGTTTGGCCGAACGCCGCGCCAGTTTGTTCAGGCTCCACGGCGCCGCTTGCAGTTTGATGCGTTGGTTGCGTTCGCCTTCGGTGACCTTTTCACACCACATGAACAGCCAGGTGAACGAGCTTTGCGGGCAGGTGTAGCCGCACCATACGCGGCCGGCAAATACGGTAATGGCAAACAGGCCGAACGCGCAGATGATCAGCAGCGCCGACAGCAGGATGAAATCCTGGGGCCAGAACGTGGCGCCGAAGATGTGGAATTTGCTTTCGGCCAAGTCCCACAGCACGGCTTGGCGCCCGGACCAGTTCAGCCACACGGTGCCAAAAAACGCCAGGAACAGCACCGCGGCGCCGCTCACCCGCAAGGAGCGGAACAGGCCGGTAAAACTGCGGGTATGGATCAGGTTGTCACTGGATTTGGCCTTCACCTTCTTTGGGTGTATGGGCTCAAAGGTGTCCACGGTTGGGATTCTTTCGCTCATGGTCATTCGCTCATCAGCCTCCATCAGGCCAATGGACTATGAGCGTCAAGCTGTTTTCATAACAGACTCAGGTAGGTCGATAAAAAGCGGATCAGATGGGCTTTTTATACGTCACTGTGACAATGTGCTGCACCCCGTAGCGCCTGGGGCGCAGCTGGCTTGTGCGCGGTTTGATACAGATCAATCAAATCACCGAATCACTGTCTGTCGCCTTCAAGTGCTTGCGACCGTCATTGGCGCCGGCGACGGTCAGGGCATCCGCTTCGGCTTCGGTGATGTAGACCCGATCGTCTTTGAGCTCTACAAAAGACATGGATTTGGCGCTGTCGGTACTCACCGTCACCTCAGCGGCAGGCAGTTGGTATTCACGGCCGTCGCCAGTGACTTTGAAAAAGCACGTCTGGTTGTCGATACGTACAGGCATGGTGCTCTCCTTTTCATGGGCAGTTTTGCGTTAGGGTTTCGCGCAATGCCAAGTGTTCCAGGCAACTGACTGGCGGTCGCTGCTGTCTATCGGGTAATGACAATAAAACGGATGACGACCATGGACGCCTGGTGGCAAGAAGTGCTTCAAACCCTGCACGCTGAATTCGCTGACATCGCCGATGCAAAGCAGCTCACGCAGATAACCGTTCGCCTGCTTATTGCCGCGATCCTGGGCGGTATCCTGGGGTTTGAGCGTGAGCACAAGGGCAAGGCGGCGGGGGTGCGTACCCACATGCTCGTGGCCTTGGGCGCGGCACTGTTTGTGCTGGTGCCACAGATGTCAGGCAGTCAGTCGGACGCCCTGAGCAGGGTGTTGCAGGGGGTTATCGCCGGGATCGGCTTCCTGGGTGCCGGCACCATCCTCAAGGGCAAGGAAGATGAAGAGGGCCAGCACGTCAAAGGGCTTACCACTGCGGCCGGGTTGTGGATGACCGCCGCGATCGGCGTGGCGGCAGGCGTTGGGCGTGAATCAACGGCGGTCTTGAGCACGCTGCTGGCGCTCGTCGTACTTGGCGTCATGCCCAAAATCGTCAAGCTCCTCGAGAAAGAACGTTGATTGCGCGCTCAGAGCGCCTTCATTCTTGTTTGAATATGTTCTGGGTTGAGTGTTGCGGTGATGGTGTTCATGTCCGTTACCGTTTTGGCGGTGTCCTTCACGCTCACATTCAGTTGTTCGAACGCTCCGCCCGTGTCCCTGAAAAACTCAAAAACATGGCGGAAACCATAATCGTCCTTACCCGATATCAACTTTAACAGTAAGGCGATTTTTCGCTCGTTATACGCGGCCTGATAGTCGCTGAAAAAAAGTTGGGTGGAGGCTTTTACGCAGGCCTCGTCGCAGTTTTTTTCCAGAAATTTGCCGATTTCGATCAGGATCTCAGAAACTTCCTTGGCATCTGGCTCTTTCAACATGGCGTCGATACCTTCCTTGCTGAAAAGCACGCGCATTTCATTAAGGATTTTACGCGACTTCAGGGAGTTGGGCGCGCGCAGAACCTGGGCGATATCGTCCTCTGTGAGGCTGGCTTTAAAGTCCTTGAGATAACCTCGGCTGACGGAAACTTCTGAATCCACGTGATGGTGGTGGCCCTGCTTCACATTAATGTCCGACATGGTATTAACCTGCTCGCGCGTTTAAGAAAGGAAAAATGAACGTTGCTCGAGTAATCGCGAGTAGGACTGTAGCAATAGGCGTACAGGCGAGATGTAGGCTATTTCACCTGTACGCGCAGGGGAATGCGTATTAAGCAGGTACTTGATGCCGAGTACGCGTGTGAGTGAGGCCGTTGATCAACAGGATTGCACAATCACCGGCGGCATGGTCGTGGGCGGTTCCTCCACCGGTGGTGGCTCGTTTTCCGGCGGTTCCTTCTCCGGGATCGGTTGCGGTTCACTCGGCGGCAGGGTGGGGTTGTCGATATTCGGGTCCGGGGTTTCAGCCGGGATCGGGATAGTCATCGGTGTGGCCTCCTTTGTGCTTTGCTCTATCGGTGGACAACCGCCGGGCAGGTTTGATTCCCGCCCAATGGCGGCACATCCACCTGAACTTTTCATCGCAGCCCAGGCTCGGACCTATTACGGCCCTGCTCAGGGAGAGCGTCGCCGTCTCAGAATTCGGATCAAGCAAAGAGCGTCCACAGGGCGTAAGGGGAAGATGCTCGATGACTGCTGAAACACTGACTCAACAAGACTCCATATTGCCGCTGTCCCAGGCGTTGCTGTTGCCCAGGATCGCGATTGAAAGCACCACACCCGTCATTGACGGCGGTGAATTTGCCGTGAAGGCCGTGGTGGGCCAGCGCGTCAACGTCACCAGCAAGGTATTTGCCGATGGGCATGACAAGCTGGCTGTGCTGATCCGCTGGCGCCCGCTGCAAGACGAAAGCTGGCACAGCGTGGTGATGACCGATGTGGGCAATAATGGCTGGGAAGGCGCGTTCACCGTGGCCCAGCAGGGGCCGCACGAATACTGCATCGAAGCCTGGATCGATACCTTCGCAAGTTTCTGCTACGAGCTGCGCAAAAAACATGAGGCCGGGGTGCCAGTCAGCCTCGAACTGCAGGAAGGCCGCAGCCTGGTGCTGCAGGCCGCCGAGCGCAGCGACAATGAGTTGCGCGACCGCCTGATGCTGCTGCACCACGAACTGTCGGGCCTGCTGGAAACCGAGCAGGTCGCGCAGTTCCTGCACGAAGACAGTGCACATTTGATGACCCAGGCCGACCACCGTGCCTACTTGAGCGTCAGCACGGTGTACCCGCTCGACGTGGAGCGCGAGGCCGCGCAATTTGCCAGTTGGTACGAGCTGTTCCCGCGCTCGATCACCGACGATCCGGCCCGGCATGGCACCTTCAACGACGTGCATGCGCGGCTGTCGATGATTCATGACATGGGCTTTGACGTGCTGTACTTTCCGCCGATCCACCCGATCGGCCGCAGCCATCGCAAGGGCAAGAATAACTCGCTGACCGCAGGCGCCGATGACCCCGGCAGCCCTTATGCGATTGGCAGCGAGGAGGGCGGCCATGAAGCCATCCACCCGCAGTTGGGCAGCCGCGACGACTTTCGCCGGCTGGTCAAGGCTGCCGCCGAACATGGCCTGGAAATCGCCCTCGACTTTGCCATCCAGTGCTCCCAGGACCACCCGTGGCTCAAGCAGCACCCAGGCTGGTTCAACTGGCGCCCGGACGGCACGATCAAATACGCTGAAAACCCGCCGAAGAAATACCAGGACATCGTTAACGTCGATTTCTACGCCGCCGACTCGATCCCGAGCCTGTGGACCGAGTTGCGCGACATTGTCGTGGGTTGGGTCGAAGAGGGCGTGAAAACCTTTCGTGTGGATAACCCGCACACCAAGCCGCTGCCGTTTTGGCAATGGCTGATCAGTGACGTGCGCTCCAGGCACCCGGAGGTGATCTTCCTGGCCGAAGCCTTCACCACGCCGGCGATGATGGCGCGCCTGGGCAAGGTCGGTTATTCCCAGAGCTACACCTACTTCACCTGGCGTAACACCAAGGCCGAGTTGAGCGAGTACTTCACGCAGCTGAACCAATCGCCATGGCGCGAGTGCTTCCGGCCGAATTTCTTCGTGAATACCCCGGACATCAACCCAGGTTTTCTGCACGAGTCCGGGCGCCCGGGCTTTCTGATCCGTGCCGCGCTGGCCACCATGGGCTCGGGCCTGTGGGGCATGTATTCGGGGTTTGAACTGTGCGAAGCGGCGCCGGTGCCGGGTAAAGAGGAATACCTGGATTCGGAGAAATACGAGATCCGCCCTCGGGACTTCACGGCGCCCGGCAACATCATTGCCGAGATCGCCCAGCTCAACCGCATTCGTCGACAGAACCCGGCGTTGCAAACGCATCTGGGCTTGAAGCTCTACAACGCCTGGAACGACAACATCCTGTACTTCGGCAAACGCAGTGACGATGGCAGCAACTTTATCCTGGTGGCGGTCAATCTTGACCCGTTCAATGCCCAAGAGGCCCATTTCGAATTGCCACTGTGGGAGCTGGGCCTGCCGGACGACGCCCAGACACAAGGCGAAGACCTGATGAATGGCCATCGCTGGACCTGGTATGGCAAGAACCAGTGGATGCGCATCGAGCCGCAGATGCCTTTCGGTATCTGGCGTATCACCGTCTCCTGAGCCTGACAGGGATTAACTGTCAGGGATCAACTGTGGGAGCTGGCTTGCTGTGGCGAGCAAGCTTGCTTGCGCTGGGGTGCGAAGCGCCCCCAAGAGCGGGCTCCAGCTGCGCTGTCGTACGGGAGCAAGCTCCCTCGCCACAGCAAGCCAGCTCCCACCTTGATCGCATGTCTTCCGCACAATTTTCAGTGTTCCAGGAGTTTCCAATGGCGAAGAAACCCACCCCAGCCACGTTTATCAAAGACCCGCTCTGGTACAAGGACGCGGTAATCTACCAAGTTCACGTCAAATCCTATTTCGACTCCAATAACGACGGTATCGGCGACTTTCCCGGCTTGATCGCCAAACTCGATTACATCGCCGACCTGGGCGTCAACACCATCTGGCTGCTGCCGTTCTACCCCTCGCCGCGTCGCGACGATGGCTATGACATCGCCGAATACCGGGGTGTGCACAGCGACTACGGGACCATGGCCGACGCCAAGCGTTTTATCAGCGAGGCACACAAGCGTGGCTTGCGGGTGATCACTGAATTGGTGATCAACCACACGTCCGACCAGCATCCCTGGTTCCAGCGGGCGCGCAAGGCCAAACCGGGCTCGGCGGCGCGGGACTTTTACGTGTGGTCCGATGACGACCAGAAGTACGACGGCACCCGCATCATTTTCCTCGACACCGAAAAGTCCAACTGGACCTGGGACCCGGTCGCCGGCCAGTACTTCTGGCACCGGTTCTACTCGCACCAGCCAGACCTCAACTTCGACAACCCGCAAGTCATGAAAGCCGTGCTGTCGGTGATGCGCTACTGGCTGGACATGGGCATCGATGGCCTGCGTCTGGACGCGATTCCTTACCTGATCGAACGCGATGGCACCAACAACGAGAACCTGCCGGAAACCCACGGCGTGCTCAAGCAGATCCGGGCCGAGATCGACGCGCATTACCCCGACCGCATGCTGCTGGCCGAGGCCAACCAGTGGCCGGAAGATACTCAGCTGTACTTCGGTGACAAAAAAGGCGACGACGGCGATGAATGCCACATGGCCTTCCACTTCCCGCTGATGCCGCGCATGTACATGGCGCTGGCTCAGGAAGATCGTTTCCCGATTACCGATATTTTGCGCCAGACCCCGGAGATCCCCGCTAACTGCCAATGGGCGATCTTCCTGCGCAACCATGATGAACTGACTCTGGAGATGGTCACCGACAAAGAGCGCGACTACCTGTGGAACTACTACGCCGCCGACCGCCGCGCGCGCATCAACCTGGGTATTCGTCGGCGCCTGGCGCCGCTGATGGAGCGTGACCGCCGCCGCGTTGAATTGCTCAACAGCCTGTTGCTGTCGATGCCCGGCACGCCGACGTTGTACTACGGCGATGAAATCGGCATGGGCGACAACATCTACCTGGGCGACCGCGACGGCGTGCGCACGCCGATGCAATGGTCCATCGACCGTAACGGCGGCTTCTCGCGCGCCGACCCGGCCAGCCTGGTGCTGCCGCCGATCATGGACCCGCAATATGGCTACCTGTCGGTCAACGTCGAAACCCAGGCCCAGGACCCGCATTCACTGCTGAACTGGACCCGGCGCATGTTGGCGGTGCGTAAGCAGTCCAAGGCTTTTGGGCGTGGCAGCCTGAAAATGCTCTCGCCGAGCAACCGCCGTATCCTGGCGTATACCCGTGAGTTCACCGGCGACGATGGCCGCACGGAAACCATCCTGTGCGTGGCCAACGTGTCGCGCAGCGCCCAGGCGGCCGAGCTGGACTTGTCCGCTTTCTCCGGCATGGTGCCGGTGGAGATGCTCGGCGGTAATGCGTTCCCGCCCATCGGCCAGCTGAATTTCCTGCTGACGTTGGCGCCATACGGTTTCTATTGGTTTGTGCTGGCGGCCGAAAACCAGATGCCCAGCTGGCATGTGGAGCCGGCGCAGAGCATGCCGGATTTCACCACGCTGGTGCTTAAACAACGCATGGAAGAGTTACTCGACGAGCCGTGCCGCACCACCCTGGAACACACCTCGCTGCCGGCATGGTTGCCCAAGCGGCGTTGGTTTGCCGGTAAAGACACCGCTATCGATCAAGTGCGGATTGCCTACGGCGCGCGGTTTGGCGACCCGCAGCACCCGGTGCTGCTCAGCGAGGTCGAGGTGACCAGCGGCGGCCAGGTCAGTCGTTATCAATTGCCGTTCGGCTTTTTAGCTGAAGACCAGTTCACCAGTGCCTTGCCCCAGCAACTGGCGCTGGCCCGCGTCCGCCGTGGCCGCCAGGTCGGTTTGGTGACCGACGCCTTCAGCCTGGAACACTTTATCCGGGCGGTGATTCAGGGCTTGCAGGCCGGCACGGTGTTGAACACCCACGAAGGTGATCTGCGTTTTGGAGCCACGCCGCACCTGGCCGCCTTGCAACTGACCGATGAGACGCAGGTGCGCTACCTGTCGGCCGAGCAGTCCAACAGTTCGGTGGTGGTGGGCGAGAGCCTGGTGCTCAAGCTGATCCGCAAAGTCAGCGCCGGGGTGCACCCGGAGCTGGAAATGAGCGCTTACCTGACGGCCGCCGAATACCCGAATATTTCGCCGTTGCTGGGCTCGATGATTCGTCGCGATGGAGAAGGGCAGGACAACCTGCTGATGATTGCCCAAGGCTACCTGAGCAACCAGGGCGACGCCTGGAGCTGGACCCAGAACAACCTGGAACGTGCGATTCGCGACGAGCTGGCCCAAGCGATTTCCGAGCAGGAGCAGCATTACAACGCCTTGGGCGAGCTGCAGGATTTTGCCGGTTTGCTTGGCCAGCGCCTTGGTGAAATGCACGCGGTACTGGCAGCGAAAACCACCAACAAAGACTTCAAGCCTGAAACCACCACGGCCAAGGACACCCAGGCCTGGGCCAAGGACGTCGGTGCGCAGATCGACCGCGCGCTGCAGTTGTTAAAACTTCATCAAAGCCAGTTGAACCCCGCCGATCAGGCGCTGGTCAGTGAAATGCTGGGGCAGAAAAAAGCGCTTGCCGGCAGTGTCCAGGCCCTGGCGAAAGCCACGGCGGGCGGTTTGCGCATTCGCGTCCACGGTGACCTGCACCTGGGGCAGGTCCTGGTGGTCAAGGGCGATGCGTACTTGATCGACTTTGAAGGCGAGCCGGCGCGCCCGCTGCATGAACGGCGCGGCAAGCACAGCCCGTATAAAGATGTAAGTGGTGTGCTGCGCTCGTTTGATTACGCCGCCGCCATGGCCCTGAATGTGCAAGGCGTGGATCATTCACCGCAAGCGGATGCCGCCCGCAAGCGTGTGACTGACCGTTACTTGAGTGAGGCGCGCAGCGCATTTATCCAGGCTTATCATCAGGCTACGTCTACACTGGCGCATGACTGGCAGGATGCCAACGGCCAGGACGCAGCGCTGACGTTGTTCAGTCTGGAGAAGGCCGCGTACGAAGTGGCTTACGAAGCAGAAAATCGCCCGACCTGGTTGCCGGTGCCCCTGCAGGGGCTGCACGGTTTACTCAGCGGGCTGGTATCTCAAGCGAATAATGCACGCGGTGGGGAGACGTCATGAGTTTTACACAGAGAGAACCGCTGCAAGCGAAGTTGACCGCCATGCCGGCGCCAAAAGATGTAGAGGCGCTGGTGCGCGCGGAACACCCGGACCCTTTTTCCATCCTGGGGCCGCACGATGACGAGCAGGGCGGGCAATTTATCCGTGCGTTCCTGCCCGAAGCCTTGAGCGTCCATGTGTTGGCCCGCGATAGCGGTGAAACCATCGGCAGCCTGGATGCGACCCAGGTGCCGGGTTTGTTTGTCGGGCATTTTTCCACGCGTCAGGCCTACCTGTTGAAGATCCAGTGGGCCGGCGGCGAACAGATCACCGAAGACCCTTACAGCTTCAGTCAATTGCTGCTGGGTGAAATGGACTTGTACCTGTTCGCCGAAGGCAATCACCGTGACCTCGGCAATTGCCTGGGCGCGCAGGTCACCAGCGTCGACGGCGTGCAAGGCGTGCGCTTTGCGGTGTGGGCGCCGAATGCGCGGCGCGTGTCGGTGGTGGGCGACTTCAATATCTGGGACGGCCGCCGTCATCCGATGCGCCTGCGGCATCCGTCTGGCGTGTGGGAAATTTTTATCCCACGCCTGCAAGCGGGTGCGGCCTACAAGTACGAGATTCTCGGCGCCCATGGGATTTTGCCGCTCAAGGCCGACCCGATGGCACTTGCGACTCAATTGCCGCCCGACACTGCCTCGAAAGTCGCCGCGCCGTTGCAGGTCGACTGGCAAGACCATGAATGGATGCAGGCGCGTGCCGACAAACAGAAGGCCTCGGCACCCTTGTCGATCTATGAGCTGCACGTGGGTTCCTGGCAGTGCGAACTGGACGAGGCCGGCGAAGTGTCGCGCCAATATGGCTGGCGCGAACTGGCCGAGCGCTTGATTCCCTATGTGCAGCAACTGGGCTTTACCCATATTGAGCTGATGCCGATCATGGAACACCCGTTCGGCGGCTCCTGGGGTTACCAGGCGCTGTCGCAGTTTGCGCCGAGCGCACGCTTTGGCTCGCCGGAAGACTTCGGCTTTTTCGTCAATGCCCTGCACCAGGCCGACATCGGTGTGATTCTGGATTGGGTGCCGGCGCATTTTCCCACCGATACCCACGGCCTGGCGCAGTTCGACGGCACGGCCTTGTACGAATACGCCAACCCGCTGGAAGGTTTCCACCAGGACTGGGACACGCTGATCTACAACCTGGGCCGCACCGAAGTGCATGGTTTTATGCTGGCTTCGGCGTTGCATTGGCTCAAACACTTCCACATCGACGGTTTGCGTGTGGATGCGGTGGCCTCGATGCTGTATCGCGATTATTCGCGCAAAGCCGGCGAGTGGGTGCCTAACCGCCATGGCGGCCGCGAAAACCTGGAGGCCATCGACTTCCTGCGCCATCTCAATGATGTGGTCGCGCTGGAAGCGCCGGGCGCGCTGGTGATCGCCGAAGAATCCACGGCCTGGCCGGGCGTCAGCCAGAGCACGCAGCAAGGCGGCCTGGGCTTCAACTACAAGTGGAACATGGGCTGGATGCACGATTCGCTGCATTACATCCAGCAAGACCCGGTGTACCGCGCCCATCATCACAATGAGCTGAGTTTCGGCCTGGTGTATGCGTGGTCCGAGCGGTTTATCCTGCCGATCTCCCACGATGAGGTGGTGCACGGCAAGCATTCGCTGATCGACAAGATGCCGGGCGATCGCTGGCAGAAGTTCGCCAACCTGCGCGCTTACCTGAGCTTCATGTGGATGCACCCCGGCAAGAAGCTGCTGTTTATGGGCTGCGAATTCGGCCAATGGCGCGAGTGGAACCACGACCAGCAGTTGGACTGGTACTTGCTGCAATACCCCGAACACCGCGGCGTGCAGAAACTGGTCGGCGACCTGAACCGCCTGTACCGCGAAGAACCGGCGCTGCATGAGCAGGACGATGCGCCCCAAGGGTTCCAGTGGTTGATTGGCGACGACGCAATCAACAGCGTCTATGCCTGGCTGCGCTGGAGCAAGGACGGCAAGCCGGTGCTGGTGGTGGCCAACTTCACCCCGGTACCGCGTGAGGGCTATGCGGTCGGCGTGCCGTTTGCCGGGCGCTGGAGCGAGGTGATCAACAGCGATGCCGATACGTATGCCGGCTCCAATTATGGCAACGGCGGCGAAGTGTTCACCCAGGAGGAGCCGCGCCATGGCCAACCGGTGTCGCTGTCGCTGAACCTGCCGCCGTTGGGCGTGTTGATTCTGCGGCCGGAAACGCTTTAAGGGCTCTAGCGTGGTGGATTCTGTTGTCCACGCTACTGGCAGGGTGCCACAATGGCGCCTTTGTCGTGGCAGTCGAAGCGGGCGTATTTCATGAACGGCCTTGGGCGTGGGCAAGACCCGGATGAACTTATCGAACAGCAGGTGCGAACCGACCGGTTGCACCAGCTGTTTCGCCAATCGTTCTCGGCCATTTTAGGCAGCTACCTGGGCGCCGTCATGCTCTGCTGGCTGTGCTGGAGCCGGTTTGACCACGAGGTCATGCTGGCCTGGCTGGGTGTGCTGGCGGTGACCTCGCTGGTGCGGGTCAAGCTATTCACCGACTGGTTTCGCTGCCCCGACAGCGAGCGCACTCCCGCGCGCTGGGAGCGCCGTTATTGGGTCACGCTGATGCTGTCAGCCGGCACCTGGGGCCTCGGCGCCCTGGCGGTGATGCCGCCGGATGATCGCGTCTCCCAGGTGCTGGTCATGCTGTTTACTGTGGGCATGTCGGTCAGCGCGGTGTCGTGTTATTCGGCCTATCGCTATATGACCCTGGGTTCCATGGCGCTGGTGCTGTTGCCGTGCACCCTGTGGTTGCTGTTCCAGCCGGCGCCGATGCAAGTAGGCGTGGCGATTGCGGTGCTGGTGTTCTCGACCTTTGTGGCCAGCGCCACGCGCAAGCTGTCGGATGCGCTGGAAAAAGCCTTTCGCCTGACGCGGCAGATGGAACGTGCCCACCACATCTCCACGCGTGCCGCCCAGACCGATGAACTCACCGGGCTGATGAACCGTCGCGCATTTTTCGAACAGGCCCACCTGCTGTACGCGCAATGCCGCCACAACCAGCAGCCGCTGAGCGCGCTGATGATGGACATGGACCACTTCAAGGACATCAACGACACTTACGGCCACCAGGCCGGTGACCAGGTGTTGCGCCAGATTGGCGGGGTGATCAGCGCGTCGTTTCGCCAGGCCGACGTTTATGGTCGACTCGGCGGTGAAGAATTCGCGGTGTTGCTGCCCAACACCTCGCTGGAAACTGCACAGGGCATCGCCGAGCAACTGGTCCAGGCGATTTCGGGGCTGAGTTCCGAGCCGGTAAAAGGCTTGACCGCCAGCCTCGGTGTGGCCACGACCCGCAGCCTTGATCAGGACTTGCACAGCCTGATGAACAACGCCGACAAGGCGCTGTACCGCGCCAAGGCCATGGGCCGTAATCAGGTAGCCGTCGCGCAGTAGCGCGTCATTCCTTGAGCATCGACCTGGCCAATGCCCGCGCCACCTGGTCGGCGGAGTAGGGCTTGGGGAGGAATTCGAAGCCTTCATAGCCGCTGTCGGCCAGTTCTTCGCTGTAGCCTGACGTGAGCACCACCGGCAAGTCGGGGCGGCGCTCGCGCAGCCGTTTGCTCATGGCCACGCCGGTCATGCCGGGCATCACCACATCCGAGAAAATCGCGTCAAACGCCATGCCGTCCGGGCCGGCCAGCGCGAGTGCCTGTTCGGCATCGGTGGCCCAGGTGGTTCGGTAGCCCAGGTCCTGCAGGATCTGGTTGGCGAAGCGGCCAACCTCAAGGTTGTCTTCGACTATCAGGATGTGACGCGCCGCCGTGTCGGGCACCGGGCCTTGGTCTTCCTGAGCCGGGCAGGCCTGCACCGCCACAGGCTCGGCCTCGGGTAGATACAGGGTAAACACGCTGCCCTGGCCGAGGCTGCTGCTGACGTCGACGTTGCCACCGGATTGTTTGGCAAACCCGAACACCTGGGACAAGCCAAGCCCGGTACCTTTGCCCACCGCCTTGGTGGTAAAGAAGGGTTCGAAAATGCGCTCGACGGTGTCAACGGCAATGCCGCTGCCGGTGTCGGCCAGGGCAATGCTCACAAAGGGCTGGTTTGATTCGGCATCGCCACGGATACGCGGCAGCTTGGCGATGTGGGCCACGCGCAGGGTCAGGGTGCCTTGGCCCTCCATGGCATCGCGGGCATTGAGCGCGATGTTGATCAGGGCGGTTTCAAATTGGCTGGAGTCGACGCGCACATGGCATGGCCGCTGTGGCAGTTCCAGCTGCACGCGGATACGCGCACCGGTAAGGCTTTCGAGCATCTCGCCGATGTTTTTGACCCGCAGGCTCACATCAAAGACTTCCGGGTTAAGCGGCTGGCGGCGGGCAAAGGCAAGCAGTTGGCTGGTGAGCTTGCTGGCCCGCTCGACGGTGTCGGATACCGCGCTCATGTAGCGTTGGCGGCGCTCTTCGGATAAACCCGGCTGGCGCAGAAAATCCACCGAGGAGCGGATGATGGTCAGCAAGTTGTTGAAGTCGTGGGCCACGCCGCCGGTCAACTGGCCGATGGCTTCGAGCTTCTGCGACTGGCGCAACGCGGCTTCGGCCTGGGCCAGTGCCAGGGTGCGTTCTTCGACGCGTTGCTCCAGGGTGGTGTTGAGTTCGGCAAAGGCTGC
Source organism: Pseudomonas sp. W3I7 (assembly GCF_030816095.1). Classification (NCBI taxonomy): domain Bacteria; kingdom Pseudomonadati; phylum Pseudomonadota; class Gammaproteobacteria; order Pseudomonadales; family Pseudomonadaceae; genus Pseudomonas; species Pseudomonas sp. W3I7. Next base: position 3,240,491 of record NZ_JAUSXP010000001.1, on the reverse strand, counting down.
CAGGCCTTCACGCACATGGGCATCGGCGCGCACGCGCTCGATATGCGCCCAGGAGCGCTCGGTGACTTCGCGCAGCAACGCCAGGTCGTAGCTCGACCACAGCCGTGGATGTTTATCGTGTACCGCCATCAAGGCGGTCAGCCGGCCGTTTTTGATCAAGGGCATGCAGATGGTGGCGCTGACCCCCAGTGCCTGAAAGGACGCCGATTCCTCTGGCGGCAGCTCGCGCAGGTTGTCATGGATCACCAGTGGCTCACCGGCCCGCAGGCACTTGACCGCTGTCTCGCCAAAGGCCGCCAGGCTGTAGCGGCCGATGATACTGGGCGAACCGGGTGCCACCCAATTGTCGCGGATGGTGAAGCCGTCTTCATCGGCGTCCATATCGGCGTAGGCGCAGTTGCTCACCTGCAGATGTTGGGCCACCAACTGGGTGGTGCCGGTCAGAATGGTTTCGGCATCGGCCGCGTTGGCCACGGTGTGACTGATGGCATCCAGCACCGCCAGGGCGACGGGCGAGGAATACCGTGGTGGTGGTTTCCGACACGGTGTCGAGAATGCCCACCACCTTGCCCTCGGCGTCGCGAATCGGGCTATAGCAAAAGGTGAAATACGCTTGGTCCCGCGTGGGGCCGCGTTCAATCACCAGGGGGAAATTTTCGATGTAGGTGGCATGGCCCTGGAAGGCGGCATCGGCGATGGGGCTGATCTGCGCCCACACCTCGTGCCACACCTCGCTGAACGGGCGCCCCAACGGATCGGGCTTGGCGCCCAGTATCGGAATGAATGCGTCGTTATAGAGCGTGATCAACTGCGGGCCCCAGACAATCGCTTGGGGGAAGCTCGATGCGAAGCACAGCGCTACGGTGGTCTTGAGCACGTCGGGCCACTGCTCCAGCGGGCCCAGTGGCGTGTTGGCCCAGTCATGCTGGCGAACCCGCTCAGCCATGTCGCTGCTGCTTTGCAGCCAATTCATCATTGCGAGAACACCTTGTTTACCACGGTCTGTCGAGGGCCTGAAGCGGTCAGGCTAACAAGCTACAGACCGGAATGAATGCCGCCAGTTCAGGACGATTATCCAGGTGATGGCAATTTGACGCACTATCCAAATGAATAGAGCGGCCGACGGGTCTCAAGCCTTCTATTGCGCGCCGAGAACCCCTGTCCAATAAATGCCGGCATCACTTTTTGGGTCCATGGCGTAGGCCGCGCCCAATTCACGAAATTGCGGGTTCATCAGATTGGCGCAATGCCCGGGGCTGGCGAGCCAGCCGTCCACCACCTTGCGCGGGGTGTCGAGGCCGGCGGCGATATTTTCACCGATGTTTTTTGCGATATACCCCGCCAATTCCGCGCGGTCGCCTGGTGTACGGCCGTCATGGTCCAGGTGGTCGAAGAAGTTGCCATTGGCCATGTTGCGCGAATGCCCATTGGCGGCGTTGGCCAGGTCATCATTCCACGACAGCGGCGTGGTCGCGGTGAACGCCTGGGTGCCGCATTGGCGCGGTTGCTGACGCGCAGCGTTGACCAGCTCGAGCAGTTTTTTGCCCTCGGTCTGCCAGTCACCAAGGCCGCTGGTGAGCAGCGGGCGGGCCAGCACAATGCGCCAGTCCTGGCCGCTGTTGCTCACGCCGATATCGACAAATTGTGGGTCCAGCACCACGCGACAGAAGCTTTCGCGCACGGCCTTCATCGCCGCCTCGGCGTTTTTGGGGCCGGAGAGGCTGATGGCCTGCACGTTCACCATCGGGTAGGCGGCCCGTGCCAGCGCCTGCTGCAAGTCACCGACATTGGTGGCCGGCAACACCAGCCGCGTATCGCTGGTCAGCGGTGGCAGTTCCTGGGAGCCCTGGTCGCCGCAGCGTTGCACCTGGCTGCGGTATTCGTTGATCTGTTGCACCAACTGACTTTCTTCATTCGCCATCGCGCTGGCGCAGAACACCAAACTGGCGGCCAGCGTCGTCAGACCCATCATCAATGACAGCACGCGCATGGACGTTACCCTTGAGCTTGAAAGTGCCCATGATGCGCGAAGTAACCCGGTTTGGGGCAACGCCTTTTTTGTTTTTTTGCCTCAACGGGTGTTCTGCGGGCAGATCGTGGCGCGGTTGCGGCCCCAGGCAAAAGTGCCGGCGGTGATGATCAGGGCCAACGCGGCGGCGAAGGTCACGTGCAAGCCAAAGGCAACACTGGGCGGCGCGGCGTGGACCACCAGGCAAACACCGCGCCCAGGGCCAGCATGTCTACGTGTCGCGCCGTGGGCTTGACCGTGGCCATGCTCTGGCACCCGCGCCTGAATGCCGACGTGGCCCACCGCTGGTTGCGCGGCGGTTTGCGCGAGGTGTGCGGGCAGCAGGTACAATCACCGCTGCCTTGATGCTAAACCCAGGAATTTGCATGTTCAGCCTTACCCGCTACACCACCGCCAGCCCCGAGCCGATCAACAGCCAGATCCTGCAGATGGTGGTAGACAACCTCACCGACATCAGCAGCGTGGCATTGCCGCCGAGCAACCTGCTCTACAACATCTATCAATATGCCGTCGGTTACGAGGTGCACCTGTACCTTGAGGCGCTGAACGGCACCAAGGGCATCGCGGTTGAACTGGTGGTGGCGATGCAGGAAGAACAGGTGATCGGCTTTTGCCTGTACCTGCCCGTCAAGGATGATCCGCACGCCTGTGGCATCGCCTTTATGGCCGTGCAAGCCGGGCATCGGCGCCAGGGCGTGGCCCGCGCCATGCTTGGCGAGGTGCTGGCGCATTACCCCCACGCAGAGCTTGCCTGCTCAGTGGAAAAAGTGCCGGCATTTAAAGCAATGGGCTTTCAGGTGCGTGGCGCACGGGGCCCCCAGGTGTTGATGAACACGCGCGATTATGGGACCGATGGTTTGATGGGCGTGCTGGACGTGGCTGCGATCTACAGCTCGCTGGAGGTGCGGCAGATTCATACGTACTTGCTGCAAAAACACGGCAAGCGCGCGATGGTTGATGCCGAGAAGCAGCGGGATCGGCACTTGGATCAGTTGGGGCGTAAGGTGCGGTTGTTTGTGAATCAGCACCTGTCCTGAGTGTTAAAAATCTTCCTTGGGTAGAGGGGGGTGTGTGTATATCCGTTGCTGCGGTAACGGCTGAGTATGGTTCCGCTCTTACAGCGGGTCACTTTTGGCAAACGCCCCAAAAGTAACCAAAAGGTCTGTGCCCCACCACTCGGCACCTCGCTAATGCTCGGTGTGCCCTCACTCCGGCTTGAATCCGTGGGCCGCCGCGATGGGCCATCCTTGGCCCAGCGCGGCTAACCCGGCGTCCTGCCGGGTTACCCACGGATTCAAGCCTGCGTTCGGCCATCGTGGTTGACGGGGCGCCTCAGATCAAAAGCAAGATCAAAAGCAGAGCACGGCGGCCTGAAAGCCGACCTGAGTGGTTGAAGCAAGAGCCAGATCAAATGCAAAGCGACAGCCTATCTACCTGATGCAACTCGGTCCAACTGTGGGAGCGGGCTTGCTCGCGAAGGCGGTAGTTCAGTCAATTAATCTGTCACTGATACACCGCATTCGCGAGCAAGCCCGCTCCCACAGTTGACCGCATGTATTTTTGAATATGAGGTCGGCTGCAGATTTGCATGCACTGAAGAGCTGCTTTTCTGTGGGAGCTGGCTTGCCTGCGATGCAGACACCTCGGTGTGTCAGGTAAACCGAGTTGATGCTATCGCAGGCAAGCCAGCTCCCACCTTTGACCGAGTATGGCTCTGTTGTTGCTGTTGCTGTTGCTGTTGCTGTTGCTGTTGCTCTGGCTCTTACATCCTTTTCGATGACGAAGTCAGCGGTCTTTTGATCTGCGCTTTTGATCTTGATCTTGATCTTGATCTGAAATCGCCCCGTCAAACACGATGGCCGGAATCTGACAGTGATTTGGGGGGTAAACCGGCAGGGATGCCGGTTTAGCCGCCCCGCGCCATGGATGGCGCGTGGCGGCGGCCCCCCAAATCAGTGTCGGATTGCGGGCATGCCGAGCCACAGCGAGGCACCGAGTGTTGGGGCGAGGACTTTTTGGTTACTTTTGCGTCCTTGCAAAAGTGACCCGCTGTAAGAGCGGAACCATAGGCCGCCGTTACAAAAATAACGGATATGTACACAGCCCAGATGTTATGGCTTAGCAAGGTTCCAGTTGCCACCCACGCCGTCGCCGGTGACGTCGCCAGGCTTGGCGTCCTTGACCCAGGTATAAAGCGTCATCCCGTGGCCGTCCACCAGCACTTTGCCCTTGGCGCTGTCGGCCACCTTGGCCGGGGCGGCGATGGCCAAGGACGAAGCGCAGGCGAGGAGTGCAGCGGCCGCGAGGAAGGATTTTTTCAGCATGACAAGCTCCTGGTTTTTTCCGGAGTTGAGAAGGTGTACCCAGGTAAACACCCGTCGCGGCGTTTTATTCCTCCTGCGTGACTAATTAGTTAAACGCGGCCGCGATTGACCATCGCCAGAATCGTCGCCAACAACTCCTGCTGCGCTTCTTCGCGGCTGATCTCGCCACTGGCCGCTGCCTGGGACAAGGCCTCGGCGGCGCCCAGCATGGCGCGCAAGCCCGCTTGGGAAACCGTGCCGTTGGGCGCGAACGGCGCCAGTGCATCGCGGCACTTTTGCAGAAAGATCGCCTCGTATTTGCGCTTCAGCGTTTCCAGTTCCGGCGAGCTGCTCAAGGCGGCAATCACCCCCGGAATTTCCCGCCCTTGCAACAACACACAATCGACGTAGCACGACGCGATGACCCAGGCTTGCTCGTGCAGGGTGGCGGCGCTGGAGTCCAGCGCATCGGCAAACACCTGGTTCTGGCGGCTATCGAAGTCTTCATAGAGTGCTGCCAGCAAGCCGGCACGGGTGACGAAATGGTCGTAGACCACCGGTTTGGTGACGCCCGCCAGCTCGGCCAGGCGGCCCAGGGTCAGGGCTTCGGTGCCTTCTTCGCGCACCAGTTGCCAGGCCATGTCGAGCAATTGGCGCAGGCGATCCTCGCGGGACAGGCGGCGGCGTGGGGCAGGGGATTCAGCGCTTGACATGCTTATATACCAAAAGTAACTTAAGGTGCGTAACCTACTAAAAGTAGCTAGCGCCCAGCCTAGCCCGAAATGGAGTGAATGTCATGCACGCACTGATCGTTGTAGCCCATCACGACCCACAATCCCTCACCCATAGCGTGGCCGCACAGGTGGCGGCCGGGCTCACGGCGGCCGGCCACACTTATGAGGTTGCCGACCTCGCCGCCGAAGGCTTCGACCCACGCTATACCGCCGCCGACCATCGGGTACACCGCGCTCGCGCTGAGCCGCCCGCCGATGTGCTCGCCGAGCAGACGCGCATCGACCGCGCCGATGCGCTGGTGCTGGCATTCCCCATTTATTGGTGGTCGCTGCCGGGCCTGCTCAAAGGTTGGATCGACCGCGTGTTCGTCAACGGCTGGGCGATCGATTACGGCCCCGATACGCCGGTGGTGAAAAAACTGCGGCACTTGCAGGTGCACCTGCTGGCGCTGGGTGCGGCAGATGAAAGCGCGTTCGATCGGCACGGTTATGCCAAGGCCATGCGCACGCAGATCGACTACGGGATTTTTGATTACTGTGGGGCGCAGGTGGTGACGTCAACGCTGCTGCTGGAAACGGAAAGCGGCGCTGCGCAGGCGCATTTGCACACCGCAAAAGCCATCGGGCAGCGCTTGTTTGAAGCCGAAACGGTGGCCGGGTAGTCAGCCTTCGCGAAACAGATCGTGGGCATCCAACAGGCGGTAGGCGATTTCCGGGCGCTTCTCCAGGCCACGGCGAATCGCCGCCGGAATCGCCTGGCGGGTTTTGCGGCACAGGCCGGGCTGCTCGTCGATGTTGATCTGAATGCCGCGCATGCTCTTGACCTCGGTATGCCCTGGCGCCACCTGCACGCGGATGCCCAATTGCTCGAACATCTTCTGTTGCATGTGTTCCAGGTCTTGCAGGCTCTGGAGGTTTTCCAGGCGCTCGACCAGCTTCTTCTCTTCCTGACGCGTCAGGCTGAGGATACGCAGGTCGGCGCCGGGCGCTTGCAACAGCTGCTCGCGGTCACAGGCACACACGCCGGGTGGGCAGGGTTGGCGGATGGTCATGTGCAGTCCCTCCCCATACCGACGTGCTGGCTCAGTAGCTCAGCGCAACCCCAAGACTGCCCAAGGCCTTCCAGTAATCAGGGTAGGTCTTGGCCACGCAGTCCGGGTCCTGGATGCGGATTCCCGCCACCTTCAGCCCGGCCAAGGCAAAGCACATGGCGATGCGGTGGTCGGCGTGGGTGTCGATCAGCGCATTGCAGGAAGTGCCGGCGAGTGCCGGGTCGCTGGCCACCAGCAGGTCGTCGCCCTCGATGGTGGCCAAACCTGGGCGAATCGCGTTGAGGCCGTCGTGCAGCGCCTGCACACGGTCACATTCCTTGACGCGCAGGTTGGCCAGTTCCGTGAAACGCACCGGGGTGTTGTTAAACGCGGCCAGCACCGCCAGGGTCGGGATCGCGTCCTGCATCTGCGAGCCGACCACGGTGCCTTGCATATTCGGGAACTGCGCGATCACGGCCTGGGCCTTGGCGTCCGGCTGGGTGAAGTCCTGCGCGGCCACACCGATATCGATGCGCCCGCCGGTCAACACTTCGGCAGCCCACAGGTAAGTGGCGGCGGAGGCGTCGGGTTCGATCAGGTAGTCATGGGCGCTGTAGCCGGTGGGGGCCACGCGCCAGGTGGTATCGTCGACCACCTCGACCTGCGCACCGAATGCACGCATGCAGTCCAGGGTCAGGTCAACATAACCACGGGCGCCGATGTCCTTGCCGGTCAACGCCACTTCAATCGGCGCCTGGCCACAGGCCGCGAGCATCAGCAGCGCCGACACGTACTGGCTGGACAAGCCGCCATCAATCTCGAAACGCTTGGCCTGCACCTTGCCCACGCCGTGCACGGTCACCGGCGGGCAGCCGGTCGGGCTGTCGACGCGGATGCCGTTCTGGCCGAGGGTGGCCAGCAGCGGGCCGATCGGGCGTTTTTGCATGTAGTCGTCGCCGTCGAGCACCACGGTGCCTTCGACGGTGGCCACGGCGGCGGTGAGAAAACGCATCGCGGTGCCGGCATTGCCGAGGAACAGCGGCTGCTCCGGCCATTGCAGCTTGCCGGAGCCTGTGACCACGAAGGTGGTGTCGTCCGGCTCATCGATGCTCACGCCCATCTGGCGCAAGGCCACCGACATGTGGCGGGTGTCATCGCTTTTCAGCGCGCCGCTCAGGCGGCTGGTGCCCTTGGCCAGGGCGGCCAGCAACAGGGCGCGGTTGGTAATGGATTTGGAGCCGGGGGGCGCGACCTTGCCGTTCAGGGCGAAATTGGGCGGTGTAACGGTCACGGTTTTCTGCGAACTCAAGGTACAAGGCTCCTGATCAAGGCAAGGCGGTGTGGAGTGGCCGACGGGCGGACCCGAATAATCAGCCAAACACGCCACCCTTGTCGAGCAGGGATCGTGGCAGGGCGCGTATTTCGAGGCGGTCGCCGACTTGTCCGGGGAACGGACTGCTCCTGTAGTCGAACCACTTCTGTGGGCGTAGGACAAGCAGTAAATCCGATGCAGGACAATGCCCTTTACTCAGCGATACGCGGGCAGTGTGCGAATTTTCCGAGAGAAGCAGCGGCTGGACAATAACGCCCGCCAGGGTAAGTTCGAAGCGTGCCCCATGACGGGGCACATTCAATCAAGGAGTGAATGAAATGAACAAACCCCAGACCCAACTTCGTCACGGTCGCGTCGTGACCCCGCCCAGCCGTGGTTCGGTGGCGGTAGAGCGCGGGCTGCTCGGCAACTGGCAAGTCAACGAGATGGAAGGCGGTAAAAACTTCCCATCGCTCACCGCCGGGCCGTTCCCGGCACCCTATGAAACCGATGATCAAAGCGTCACGCCGCCGGCTGACGGGCATATCCTGAGCGGCGGCAAGACCGACGACCGCGATTGCCTGAACTTCACCGACGATGAGATGAGCAAAAAACTCAACACGCCGTTTACCTGGCCATTGCTGAATGTCGAGGCTGGCCAAGTGTTCAAGGTGCAATGGGAGTACACCGCCGCCCACGTCACCCGTGGTTATCGTTGGCTGATCACCAAGGATGGCTGGGACCCCAAACAACGCATCAGCCGTGCGCAGCTTGAGGCCCAGCCGTTTTTCGAAGACTTTTACACCCAGGTGCCGTACTACCAGCACGCCGATGAAATGAAAGCCAAGGTCGAACACCAGGTCACGCTGCCCAAGGGCAAGAAAGGCCGGCATGTAATGGTGTTGATGTGGATCGTGGCCAACACCGGCAACGCGTTCTATCAGGCGTTTGACCTGGACTTCAAATAAGCGCTGTTAACGCCGGGCCAACCAGTAGTCATGCAGCGCCCGCGCAGCGGGTTCGATCGCTCGAGCCCGCTGTTGGTGGGCGTTTACATCCAGGTCTGCCGGCAGTTCAAAGTTGTCCTGCTCGGCGCACCAGGAAATCTTCTCCAGCAGCGCCGCCTGTTCGGCAGGCAGTTCTGGCCAGTTGCCAATTGCCGCACCGCGGATATAGCCAAAGCACCATTCCTCGGCAAGCGTGAGGGGGTGGCCTTGGTGTTCGGTGTCATCAAAGCGCGCCTTGAAGCTTTGCGCGTCGGTGGCCAATTGCGCCGCCAGCGTATTCATATGACGCACGCACAGCTCTAGGAAGCGCTGGGCGTCTTCCGCGTTTTCCCAGGCCGGGTTCTGCCCACCCCAGATCGCCGGGAACCACTGCGCGACGTCCACTTGTGCCGGGCTGGAGACCAGCGCGGTGAAGTAGCCGTCGAGCTCAGCCAGGTTCAGCACCGAATGATCGTCGCCGTATTTAAACAGCGTTTCGTCGATGAAGTCGAAATCGGCAGGGGTGAGGAGTGGGGCGAGCATGGGCATATCCTTTAAACGTCGAGCGCCGCGAAGTGGGCGGCTTAAAGCGCAGAGGATGGCGCTTGGGGCGGGCTTTTTTCCACTTATTTCCCAGCGCTGACACAGCTTGCTCACGCACATCGAACCCACCACTGCCAGAATGATCGGCACCAGAAAGTCATGCTCGATACGCGTAAATTCCGCCACCAGCACAATCGCGGTCAGCGGCATGCTCATGCTGGACGCCAAAAACGCCGCCGCGCCGATGATCGCAAACGCGCCCAGCGGCACCCCGGGCCACACCAGGCTCCAGGCACCACCGAGCAGAATCGCCAGCAACGCGCCGTTGGCCAGGCCCGGCGTCAGCAGGCCGCCTTCGGCGCCGGCGCGCAGGCTACTGGCGGTGATCAACACCTTGACCAGCAGCAGGATGGCGGCCAGGCCAATCGTCAGTTCATTGTCGAAGCCCAGTTGCGCCGGGCCTTTGCCATTACCCAGGATCTGCGGCAGCAGCATCGCCAGCCCGCCGATAATGGTGAAGTTGATCAGCGCCATGACTGGCAGGCGCCAACCGCGCGCGGCGTTGGCCCTGGCGGCGCCGGTAAAACGGCTGAACCCATAAGCGGCCACGCCAAATACCGGCCCGCACACCACGGCCCAAGTGATCAGCGCCGGGCTCAACACAAAATGTGGCACTGCATATTGCGATTCCGCACCCAGCCCGATCCACGCCACCGACGCACCAATCGCCGAGGTCGCCAGCGCAATCACCGCCGCCGGCCAACTGAAGGCGCCCACCAGCACTTCCAGCACAAACACCGCGCCGCCCAAGGGCACGTTGTACACCGCCGCCAGCCCCGCGCCGGCGCCGCAGGCCACGATCAAACGGTGCATGTCGGGTTCCAGGCGAGCCCGTTGTGACAGCCAGGTCGCGGCCAGCGCGCCGACTTCGCGCGGCGCCACTTCACGGCCCAATGGCGACCCGAGGGCCACGGTGATGATCTGCAGCACGGCGTGGGCGAGGGTGGTTTTGGGTGGCATGATCGGCATCTGTTCAGACACGGCCTGCTTGATGCTCACCAGCGGGCGGCCATAGCGATAAATCATCCACCAGCCCAGCCCGGCGACCAGGCCGCACACCACCAGCACCAGCAGACGTCGCTCCGGCGCGGCAGCGGTGACGCCCCACAAAAAGGTTTCGTGGCTGACCAGGCTGTCGAGGCTGTAACCGTAGGCCAGGTGCTGGATGCCGTGCAGCAGCAACGCCAGCAACATCCCGCCCAGCCCGGCGCCAATGCCGGTCAGCACGACCACCAGGGCCAGAATCAATGATGAACGAAAGGTGGACGGCATAGCGGGCTCCAGGCAGTGGCCTTGAGTGTATAGCCGATAAAGCGCGGCTCCTGGGTGAAATGTATCGGCAGGCGATAAACCCGGCGGCCACAACATTTCATTACTTTTGCCAGTCCCGTTTTTGGCCGATGCGCCGTCATGTTCCCTTGTTATAGTTCGAGCCTTATTACTCGCCAGTCAGGGATCACTGCCATGTCCGAATACCAAGCTTTCATCGTCGAACTCACCGGCAATGTTGCCCATGTGCAGATCAACCGCCCGGAAAAAATCAACGCGATGAACGCGGCGTTCTGGACCGAGATCATCGACATTTTCCAATGGGTCGAAGACACCGACGCCGTGCGCGCCGTGGTGCTCAGCGGCGCCGGCAAGCATTTCTCGTCCGGCATCGACCTGATGATGATGGCCTCGGTGGCCAATAGCTTTGGCAAGGACGTGGGCCGCAACGCACGCCTGCTGCGGCGCAAGATCCTCGAGCTGCAAGCCTCGTTCAATGCCGTCGACACCTGCCGCAAGCCGGTGCTGGCGGCGATCCAGGGTTATTGCATCGGCGGCGCCATTGACCTGATCAGCGCCTGTGACATGCGCTACGCCGCCGAAGGCGCGCAGTTCTCGATCAAGGAAATCGATATCGGCATGGCTGCCGACGTCGGCACCCTGCAACGGCTGCCGCGCATTATTGGCGACGGCATGTTGCGTGAACTGGCCTACACCGGTCGCCCGTTCGGCGCCGAAGAAGCGCGCAGCATCGGCCTGGTCAATCGCGTGTATCCCGATCAGGACAGCCTGTTGGCCGGGGTCATGGAAATCGCCCATGAAATCGCGAGCAAATCACCGATTGCAGTGGCCGGCACCAAGGCCATGATCAGCTACATGCGTGACCACACGGTCAATGATGGTCTGGAATACGTTGCCACCTGGAACTCGGCTATGTTGCAATCCAACGACCTGCGCGTGGCCATCGCGGCCCATATGAGTAAGCAGAAACCCGAATTCGTGGATTGACTGATATGACACCAGGCTGGATTACCACAACGCTGCTGGACAACGACGCCCCTGGCGGCTGGGCCGTCGCCCGCAGCCGCGAGGGCTTTTTACATGACACCAATGGTCCGCTGTTCCCGCGTGAATGGCTCAAGCGCCAGGAGCTGTCGGTGTTTGCTGAACATGGCATTGGTCACCTTGACGGTGAGCCGGTGTACTTGCTGGAGCTGAACGCGGCGGCCGAGGTGCCGGGTTGCAGTTGGCAGGGCTTGCGCGGCTTTATGTTGCAGGGCGACCACACCCTGTACAAAGTGCTGGGCTACGCCGCGCAGATCGGCACCTGGGCGCGGGAGCATCGGTTCTGTGGCAGTTGCGGCCAGGCGATGGTGCAGGTGCCACGCGAGCGGGCGATGTATTGCCAGGCCTGCGACCTGCGCAGTTACCCACGGATTTCGCCGAGCATGATTGTGCTGGTGACCCGCGGCGACGAGATCCTGCTGGCGCGTTCGCCGCGTTTTGTCACGGGCGTGTACAGCACGCTGGCGGGTTTCGCCGAGCCGGGTGAGTCGGCCGAAGATTGCCTGATTCGTGAAGTGCGCGAAGAAGTGCAGGTGGAGGTCAAGAACATCCAGTACATGGGCAGCCAGTGCTGGCCGTTCCCGCACTCGATGATGCTGGGCTTCCATGCCGAGTACGCCGGGGGGGACATCGTGCCCCAGGCCGACGAGATCGAAGACGCGCAGTGGTTCAACATCCACGACTTGCCGCCGTTGCCGGCGTCACGTTCGATTGCGCGTTACCTGATCGACCTCTACCTGGCGCGCCGTTTAGGCCACGCTGAACCAGTGTTGCCAGGCTAGACGCACCGTCAGGCCGAGGACCACGGTGATAAACACCGGGCGAATGAATTTGGCGCCGCCGCTGATTGCGCTGCGTGCGCCAAAGAACGCGCCACACATTACCGAGAAGCCCATCGCCAGGCCGACGATCCAGTCCACCGAGCCATTGAAGATAAACACCGACAGCGCCGCTGCGTTACTGACGAAGTTCATGCTGCGCGCCACGCCGCTGGCTTTGACCAGGTCGATGGGGTGCAGCAGCATCGTGCTGACTGTCCAGAACGCGCCGGTGCCGGGGCCGGCCACGCCGTCATAGAAACCCAGGCCGAAACCTTGGGTGGACTGCCATTTCTTCTTGATCGGTGCATCGGCATCCAGCGGCGCCTTGGGCGTACCGCCGAACAGCAAATACACACCACAGGCGAACACGATCACCGGGAGCATTTTGTTCAGGGTTTCGGCGGGCAGGTAGTGAGCGACCACGGCACCGGCCAATGCGCCGACCAGCGTGCCGATGATGGCGTGTACCCATTGGCGCGGGTGGAACAGCTTGCGCCGGTAGAAGGTAAAACTGGCGGTGGCGGAGCCGAAGGTCGAGCTGAGCTTGTTGGTGCCCAGCACCAGGTGCGGTGGCATGCCGGCGGTGAGCAGGGCCGGCGTGGTGAGCAAGCCGCCGCCGCCGGCGATGGCGTCGATGAAGCCGGCAATAAAGGCCACGCAGGCAAGAATGGCGAGGGTGGTCAGGTCAACGCTGAGTTCGAAGGGCATGGGCAGGGCTTATTATTGGCAGGGCGCAGAAAGGGGCTGCGTCAAAGATCGCCATCTTACCTGCCGGATGCACCCAGATCCAAATGTGGGAGCTGGCTTGCCTGCGATAGCGGTAGGGCAGGCCCACCTGCTGTAACTGACCCGACGCCATCGCAGGCAAGCCAGCTCCCACCTTTAAACCGTGCCCGCTTGACTATTTATGGGTTCCCAGCCACTCCAACGCCGTGCGCCACACACAAATCCCCAGAAAATACGCCGACATCACCGACCACAAGCCAAACGTCCACGGGTTGGTATTGGGGTAGTCCACCACCATCAAAAAGCTGCACAGCAACCAGATGGTGGTCACGGCGATGTTGATCGGCATAAAGCGCTTGACCCGGAACGGGTGCAGAAACTTCATCGGTGTCACGGTCAGCAGCGCCAGACCGATCACCGTGGCCAGGGTCACCCAGGCGTCCGGCTGGATAATGTAAACGCACAAGGCCACCACATTCCAGGCCGCAGGAAAGCCGACAAAATAGTTGTCCTTGCTCTTCATGTTCACATTGCAGAAGCAGAACAGCGACGACACCAGGATCACCGACACGGTAAACAGGTGGGTGAAGTCCGGCAGGTCGATATAGCGGTAGATGAACAGCGCCGGAATAAACACATACGTCAGGTAGTCAATCACCAGGTCCAGCACCGAGCCATCAAAGCTGGGCAGAACCGTGCTGACATTGACCCGTCGCGCCAGCGAGCCATCGACGCCATCGACCACCAGCGCCAGGCCCAGCCATAGCAGGCAGGCCTTGGGTGAGTTTTCCAGCAAGGCCAGGGTGGCCAGGAACGCCAGCACCACGCCGGTGGCGGTAAAGCCGTGGGCGCCCCAGGCTTTGAGTCTGGCTACATGCAGGGTCGATATCACGGGCGGCTCTCCAAAAGATGAAACAGGGCAGCCGACGACGTAACGCCGTCGAGTCTGGCCGGGGAATGCAGGTATCGACCGGGAAGGGAGGTATAAGGTTCACCGCCCCGGCGTATCACTTAGCGTAGCAAGGGTCAGACGTTTCGGCATCAACCCTGACGGAACACCAATGCCTTCAAACCGCTTTGCGGGTCGACATCAGGAAATTCCGGCGGGTTTTCCAGCCGCTGTATAAAGCGCAGGCCCGGTGCTTCGCGGGTTACGCCGTCAATCAGGAAGTCCTCACCGAAGGCCGGGTCGTTCATGCAGGCCAATACGGTGCCGTGGGCCGTGAGCAAATCCGGCAGGCGGCGCAGCACGCGTTGGTAGTCTTTGGTCAGCAGGAAGCTGCCCTTCTGGAAGGACGGTGGGTCGATGATCACCAGATCGTAAGGGCCACTGTTGGTCACCTTGGCCCAGGACTTGAACAGGTCGTGGCCCAGGAAGCTGACGCGGCTCAAGTCATGACCATTGAGGCGATGGTTGTCGCGCCCGCGACTCAAGGCGCCACGGGCCATGTCCAGGTTCACCACATGGTCGGCACCGCCTTCGATGGCCGCCACCGAGAAACCACAGGTGTAGGCGAACAGGTTGAGCACATGCTGGCCCTTGGCCTGTTCGCGCACCCAGTTGCGGCCGTAGCGCATGTCGAGGAACAGCCCGCTGTTCTGTTTTTTACCCAGGTCGATCAGGTAACGCAGGCCGCCTTCGGTAATGGTCAGTTCGTCTACCGCTTCGCCCGCCAACCATTCGGTGGTGCTTTGCGGCAGGTAGCGGTGTTGCAAGGCGACGGTGTAAGCGCTGAACTGCGTTTGCAGCAGCTGTTTAAGGGCTTCGAGCTGCGCAGGCTCGGGTTCCTTGAACAACGAGACCAGCAGCACGCCCTGCAACCAGTCCACCGTCAGTTGCTCCAGGCCCGGCCAGCAGCGGCCACGGCCGTGGAACAGGCGCCGGGTCTCACTCGGCGGGTTGGCCAGGGCGGTGAGCAAATGGGCGTGCAGGGTAGCGAGTGCGTCTGGGGTCATCGTTGAGCGTCAGTCGTTGAGCGGGCGGCATTTTAAACACAGTCACCGACATAAACTGGAAAAAAAGCCCGGAGGTGCTCAGTTACAGATGTGCTAACTGACACTTCGCTTTTGCGAGCAAGCCCGCACACACACATTGGTTGTGTGCTGCCGCTTAAATACTTGCGATCAATGGAGCGCCAAAAGCCTCACGCAAAAAGCCCGGTGCGATATAGCGCTCGTAATGCGCCTCGGACAGCAGGAAAAACTCGCGGTCAATCGCATCACGCAAATCCGCCAGGTGGCGCTCGCGAAACTCCGGCAGCAGCGCCAGCCCATACGCGTCCAGCCTGGAAATCACCCGCGCACCCCGGGCAATCAGCTGGTACGCCCAGCAGTACGGCGACTGGTGCGGCACAAAGCGAATCTTGCGGGTTTCAAGTTGCTGGCGCAAAAGCTGCGGGTCAAACACCTCAAGCTTGCTGGCCATCACCTGCACCAGCAACTGTTCCAGGCGCAGCCACACCGCCTGTTTTTCCTCGGCGTTGTAGCCATTCCATTGAATGACTTCATGGTGATAACGCTTGCAGCCCCGGCAGACCAGGTCGCCGTAAACGGTGGAGCACAGGCCGACGCAGGGCGTTTTGATGGTTTGGTTGGGCATAAGGTTTGTACGCAAGTCTAAAAAATACCGCTAACCCATGTGGGAGCGGGCTTGCCCGCGATAGCTGAGTGTCAGCCAATACATGCTTAACTGACCCGCCGCCATCGCGGGCAAGCCCGCTCCTACATTTTTAATCCCAGCTCAGCGCGCCGCCGGTCTGGTACTCGATCACGCGGGTTTCGAAGAAGTTTTTCTCTTTCTTCAAGTCCATAATCTCACTCATCCACGGGAACGGGTTAGTCGTCCCTGGGTATTCTTCTTTAAGACCAATCTGCGACAAACGACGGTTAGCAATAAACTTCAGATAATCCTCCATCATCGCCGCATTCATGCCCAATACGCCGCGAGGCATAGTGTCACGCGCGTACTCGATCTCCAGCTGCGTCCCCTGCAAAATCATCTGGGTCGCTTCTTCCTTCATCTCGGCATCCCACAAATGCGGGTTTTCGATTTTGATCTGGTTGATCACATCGATACCGAAGTTCAGGTGCATCGACTCATCCCGCAGGATGTACTGGAACTGCTCGGCCACGCCGGTCATTTTGTTGCGACGGCCCATGGACAAAATCTGGGTGAAGCCGCAGTAGAAGAAGATGCCTTCCAGGACGCAGTAGTAGGCGACCAGGTTGCGCAGCAGTTCTTTGTCGGTTTCGACGGTGCCGGTTTCGAACTTCGGATCGGAGATCGAACGGGTGTACTTCAGGCCCCAGGCTGCCTTTTTGGCGACCGATGGAATCTCGTGGTACATGTTGAAGATCTCGCCTTCATCCATGGCCAGCGATTCGATGCAGTACTGGTAGGCGTGGGTGTGGATCGCTTCTTCGAAGGCCTGGCGCAGGATGTACTGGCGGCACTCCGGGTTGGTGATCAGGCGGTACACGGCCAGCACCAGGTTGTTGGCGACCAACGAATCCGCGGTGGAGAAGAAGCCGAGGTTGCGCATGACGATGCGGCGTTCGTCGTCGGTGAGGCCTTCGGGGTTTTTCCATAGGGCGATGTCGGCGGTCATGTTGACCTCTTGCGGCATCCAGTGGTTGGCGCAGCCGTCGAGGTACTTTTGCCAGGCCCAGTCGTACTTGAAGGGTACGAGTTGGTTGAGGTCGGCGCGGCAGTTGATCATGCGCTTTTCGTCAACGGCGACGCGGGCGGCGGAGCCTTCGAGTTCGGCGAGGCCTTCGGCGACGTCGAGTTTGTCCAGGGCGGCCTTGGCGCGGATGATCGCAGCCGAGTCGCTGGCGGTCACGTTGCGCGCTTCCAGGGCGGCGGCAGCACCGGCACCGTCGAGACGGTCCATGTTGGCTTCGCTGGCGTGGCCGGCGTTGGCGCCCTTGATCACCGCTGCACCGGTGTCTTCGTTGTCGACTTCATCCCAACTCAACATTGAAATTCTCCTTCCTGGTACTCGAAAAATAGGTTTTTGCAGGCTTCAAGGCATTGAAATACTGCGCAGAGTGTGGTCGGTAAATACCGATACTGCACACTATGTAGTGGTGGTTTGTGTTTGTGGGCACACTATATGGTGTGTAACAGAACAGGTCAACGCACAAGATGTGCGGTGTTGGGTCGCGGCGCAGCGCCGGTTGAGCTATAAAACCTGGGTTCATTGGCTGCCGGTGGAATTTCAAGGGAATGAAAAAAGTACTGATTCGATCCGCCCAGCTGGAAGACGCGCAAAGTGTCTTCGAGGTGCATAAGAACTCCGTCGAAAACCTCTGCACGGGCGACTATGGCCCCGAGCAGATCGCCATGTGGCTCAACGGCCGCTCACCCGCGACCTACCGCGAGGCCATCGCCGCCGGCAACCTGTGGCTGGCGTACACCGACAGGCTGCAGGGGTTTATCGAGATCGATGGCAATGAAATCAGCAAACTGTTCGTGCGCGGCGCTGCCGCCGGGCAGGGTATTGGCGCACGCTTATTGAATGAAGCCTTGCAGCGCATCAAGAACGCCGGCCATACCAAGGCCTGCCTGGAAGCGACCCTCAACGCCGAAATGTTCTATGCCGCGTTCGGCTTTGAAAAGGTTGGCGAGGGCACCTTCAGCCGGGGCAACAGCCCGGTGTCTATCGAGATCATCAAGATGGAGCTCGCCCTGTAGCGGTTGGTCTGCCTGATCGCAGGCCAACCCGGCGGCACGGATACGCTGCGCCGCTTCAACGCAGCGTGCACGCCCAGGTGGTTGGCGCGCTGTTGCATGCGCTGGATGTTGCGCTGCATTTTCAACGTGTCTATCAATGCTGCCGGGGTGTCCATGGTTGAAGCTCCACTAGGACGGACAGCGGCCAAATTGACGGCCTGTCCAGGACTGGATATGTTGTCTTGCATGAAAAAGACCTCTCCTGAAGAAACCACCCTGATCAGCCAGCTCGAACGGATTGCCGAAGGCTTGAGCAAAACCTTTAGCCCGTTCTGCGAAGTGGTGCTGCACGATTTGCGCGACCCGAAGCAGGCGATCCTGGCGATTCATAACAACCTCTCCGGGCGCTCGCCGGGCGACCCGACCACCGAGTTGGGCCTGGCGCGGATTGCGGACCCCGACTACCCGCAGATCATTGCCAATTACCGCAATCAGTTCGCCGATGGCCGTCAGGTCAAAAGCACCTCCATCGGCATCAAGGACACCAGCGGCAAGTACGTCGCGGCCTTGTGCATGAACGTCGATCTCTCATTGTTCCGTGGCCTGCAGGGCATGCTCGAGCAATTTGGCTCGGTTACCGGCGACACCTTGATTGAATCCCTGGAGCCGTCCGGCGCCGATGTAATTCGCACCCGCATCGACCAGTTCGCCGCACGCCTGGCCACCACGCCGCGCGCGCTCAAGGCGGCGGATCGACGGCTGTTGCTGCAAGAGCTCAAAGACTCGGGCTGCATGGACATTCGCCGGGCCATGGAGACCGTGGCCGCGCACCTGGGCGTGTCACGGGCGGCGGTCTACACCTACGCCAAGTAGCGCGCCACCGCTTCAATTTCCACCCGGTAACCGTGGTGCAACTCGGGCACCGGCACCACCGCGCGGGCGGGGCGGTGCTCGCCCAGCGCGGCGGCGTAAATACGGTCGAATTGCGCCCAATGCTGCACCCCGGCCACATACACCGTGACTTTCACCAGATCCTGCGGCGAGCCCCCGGCGGCTTTCAGGATGGCCAGCAGATTAGCCAGCGCAAGCTGGGCCTGTTCGGCAAACGATGCTTGAAGGTTGTGGCGCCCGTCGGGGCTGACCGGCAATTGCCCGGAGATATACAGCGTGTCGCCGTGGCTGACGGCCTGGGAGTAGTGCCCGGCAGGCGCCGAGGCGGTTTCGGTGTGGATGATGTTCATGGCGCCTCGCTGAGCAGCGCGGCATAGCGCGCGATATCGACGTTGCCGCCGGTGACGATAATGCCCACGCGCCGGCCCTTGAACCGCTCGCCCAGCTGGCGCAACGCCGCCAGGCCCAGGCAGCCGGTGGGCTCGACCACCATTTTCATGCGTTGCATAAAGAACCTCATCGCGGCCACCAGCTGCGCGTCGGAGACGGTGAGGATGTCGCTGACCTTGTCGCGGATGATCGGGAAGGTGTAGTCGCCCAGGTGCTGGGTTTGCGCACCGTCGGCGATGGTCGCCGGGGTGTCGATGTGCACGATGCTGCCGGTCTGGAATGAACGCTGGCCGTCATTGCCTGCTAGCGGCTCAACACCAAACAGCTGGCAATCGGGGGCCAGCGCACGGGTCGACAACGCGGTGCCCGAGAGCATGCCGCCACCACCCAGGCCGACGAACAGGGCGTCGAGGGGGCCGCTGAATTCCAACAGTTCCTTGGCGGCCGTGCCTTGGCCGGCGAGGATGTGTGGGTGGTCGTAAGGCGGGATCAACGTCATGCCATGCTCAACCGCCAAGGTGCGGCCGATTTGTTCTCGGTCCTCGTTGAAGCGGTCATACAGCACCACGCTGGCGCCATATTCCCGGGTGGCGGCGACCTTGGCGGCGGGCGCGTCGGTGGGCATCACGATGGTCGCCGGCATGCCCAGCAATTGGGCGGCCAACGCAATGCCCTGGGCATGGTTGCCGGAGGAGAACGCCACCACCCCGGCCTTGCGCTGCTGCGCGTCGAACTGCGAAAGGGCATTGAACGCACCGCGAAACTTGAACGAGCCGGTGCGTTGCAGGTTTTCACATTTGATAAACACCTGGGCGCCGGTTTCGGCGTCGAGGGTGCGTGAGGTGAACACCGGTGTTTGATGGGCGAAGCCTTCAAGGCGTTGGGCGGCGGCGACGACATCGGAATAGTCGGGTAATTGCATGAGCGGTCCTCGTTTGCTGATCTAGATAAAATATCCATATAAAGACAAATAGTAAAGCTCTGCCTGGTCCTGCCGAAGTGCTAAAGTTTTTCGTTTCTCTCACTACCAGAGGGCTCGACGTTGATACGACTCGCCGAATACATCGCCGACTTTTCCCAATCGCCGCTGGCCCCCTGGGTTGACCTCGCACCCTGGGCTCTGACAACCCAGGCCCCGGTGATTGTTCGCCAGATGCTCACTCAACTGCTGGCAGCCGATTACATCATTCAGGATGAAATCGCCATCCACCGTACCGCCACGGTCGAGCCCGGCGCCTTGCTCAAAGGCCCGCTGATCATCGGCGCCGAGTGTTTTATTGCCAGTGGCTCGCTGTTGCGCGGCGGCTGCTGGCTGGATGCGCAGTGCATCATCGGCCCCGGCGCAGAACTGAAAACCTCATTTGTATTCAGTGGCAGCAAACTGGCGCACTTCAACTTTGTCGGCGATTCGGTACTGGGGCATGGGATCAACCTGGAAGCCGGCAGTATTGTCGCCAATTACCGTAACGAGCGATTGGACAAGGACGTGTGGGTGCGCGTCGCCGGGCAGTTGCAGCGTACCGGCTGCGACAAGTTTGGCGCCTTGCTGGGCGATCAGTGCCGGATTGGTGCCAACGCGGTATTGGCACCGGGCGCGGTGTTGGCGCCTGCCAGCGTAGTAGGGCGTGGGCAAGTGTTTGACGCAGAACTCACGGCATAAACGCAATGTTGAAAAGAGCATGGTGCACCCGCGCGATATTAAATAGAATGAATCTCATTTGAGACTCACTCGCGCCGCGCAGGTTGCTTGCCATGACTGATGCTGTTGCCCCGACCCACACTGGCGAACTGACCTTGTCGAGTTTGTACCGTGATCATCGCAGCTGGCTTGAAAGCTGGTTGCGGCGGCGCCTGGGCAATGCCTGGGATGCAGCGGACCTGACCCAGGACACCTTCGTGCGGGTGCTGGCCAGTGCCCAGCCGATTGCGCAAATGCAGGAGCCACGGGCGTATCTGGTGACGGTCGGCAAGCGTTTGCTGGCCAACTTTCATCAGCGCCGCAGCCTTGAGCAAGCCTATCTGAAAGCGCTGGCGAGTGTGCCCGAAACCTGCGTGCCGTCACCCGAGCAACGCTGGCTGGTACTGGAAACCCTGCACGCCCTGGATGAGTTGCTTGACGGTTTGCCGCAGGGGGTGCGCCGCGCTTTTCTGTGGAGCCAGTTGGAGGGCCTGGGCTATCGCGAGATTGCCGAGCGGCTCGACGTCTCTGAGCGCACGGTCAAGCGCTACATGGCTCAGGCCTATGAACATTGTTTGCTGGTGGACATGTGAGCCGCGAGGTTGCGCGCGCCGCCGCCCAATGGTTGGCGCTGCTGGAATCCGGCGCGGCCACCGAGCGTGACCACGCCAATTTGCAGGCTTGGCGCGACAGCCATCCCCAGCACGAACAGACCTGGCAGAAGGCCCAATCGCTGCGCCGGCGCTTTAGTGACTTGCCCCAAGCCGTGGCAATGGCCAGCCTCGACCGCCCGCAACCGGGGCGGCGTGCGTTGCTCAAGCGGGCCCTGGGCGTGGCGGCGCTGGTGCCGACCGCCTGGTTGATCAGCCGCCAATTGCCCATCGAGGCGTGGCGGGCTGATTTGCACACCGCCACCGGCGAGCGCAAGCGCATGCCATTGGCCGACGGCAGCAGCCTGCAACTCAACACGGCGACGGCGGTGGATGTTGACCTGGCACAGCGGCGCATCACGCTGGTGGACGGCGAGTTGGCGCTGACGGTGCCGGGCGCAGCGGCGATCAGCGTGCACACGCGCTATGGGCAGGTAGCGGTGCGCCAGGCCGACGTGTGCGTGCGGCAATTGGCGTCCGGCTGCCTGGTGTCGGTGTTCAAGGGCGCAGTGCAGGTGCGTGATCTGGCCGGGCAATTGACGACGTTGAACAGCGGTCAGCAAGCCTCGTTAAGGCCTCACGGGCTGAGTGCCGGGGCGGCGTTTGATGTGCAGCAACTGGGCTGGCGTGACGGCGTATTGACCGCGCAGAACCAACCCTTTGGGGATTTCCTGCGTGAGCTGGAACGTTACCGCCCTGGTGTGTTGCGCTGGGACCCGAGCCTGGAAACGCTGCGGGTCACCGGCAGCTTTCGCCTGGATGACACCGATCGCATCCTCACGCTGCTGGCCCAGACCCTGGGGTTCGAGGTGCGAGCGCGCACGCGGTATTGGGTGACACTCAGCCGAACCCTGGCTTGACGCTGGCAACCAGGTTTGTAGTGGTGAGCAGGCCTGCTGTGGCGAGCAGGCTTGCCCTGCGTTGGGATGCGAAGCAGCCCCAAAACAGTCACGCGATTTTCCAGATATTTTTCTCTGCGCACCCAAGGGGCCCGCTACGCGCGCCAACGCAGGGCAAGCCTGCTCGCCACAACAGGGGGCTAACCCCTTTCCAGGCGCCTAAATCACATGCGCGCGCTGCAACTCGGTCAATGCCTGTGCCTTGAGCTGCGCCAGCGACGGGTCACGCCGGTCCCGTGGGTGTGGCAGGTCGACTGCCAGTTCCTGGCGGATACTGCTCGGCCGGTTGTCCATCACCAGCACCCGGTCACTCAAGTACAGCGCCTCGTCGACATCATGGGTCACCAGTAGCAAGGCAATCGCATGGTGTTCGGCCAGTTGCAGCAGCAAGTCCTGCAGTTTCATGCGGGTAAAGGCATCCACTGCGCTGAACGGCTCATCGAGCAATAACACCTGCGGGCGTGAATACAGCCCGCGTGCAATGGCCACGCGTTGCGCCATGCCGCCGGACAAGGCCTTGGGCAGCGCCTGGGCGAAGCCGGTCAGGCCGACTTCTTCGATCAACTGGGTGACCCAGGCCTTGTCGTAGTGGCTGTCATCGCTGAAACCGATGTTCTGTTCCACCGTCAGCCAGGGCATCAGCCGTGGTTCCTGGAACACAAAGGCGACTACGCCTTCCGGGCTGCGCAGTTCGCCCTGGAAGTCGGTCTCCAGGCCGGCGACAATGCGCAACAACGTGCTTTTGCCACAACCGCTGGGCCCCAGCAGGCTGACGGTTTCACGCGGTTGCAACGCCAACTGCAGATGGTTCAGTACCGCAATGCCGGCAAAGCTTTTGCGCGCCACGCGAAGCTCCAATAACGCTTGCATATTCATTGCTCCGCACCTTGGCCTGTGAAGGTGTCGCGCCAGGCCAGGCAGCGTTTTTCCAGCGCTGCGAGCAGGCCATCGCTGAGCTTGCCCAGCAGTGCCAACACGATAATGGCGGCCAGCACGATGTCTGGCCGTGAGGTTTCTCGACCATCGCTGAGCAAGTAACCGAGGCCCTTGGTGGCCGCGATCAGCTCCGCCGCCACCAGGAACATCCACGCCAGGCTCAGGCCGCTGCGCAGCCCGGTGAACAGGCCGGGCAGGGCGGCGGGCAGCAGAATCCGGCGCACCAGGCGTGACCGGCTGAAACCGTACATTTGCCCGACTTCCACCAGCTTGCGGTCAATATCGCGAATCGCCGCGACACCGTTGAGGTACACCGGAAAGAACGCGCCAATCGCGATCAGCACAACCTTGGAGGTTTCATCGATACCCAGCCACAGCAGCAACAGCGGCACCCAGGCCAGGCTCGGGATCGAGCGCAACCCGGCGAAAGTCGGCTCCAGATACGCTTCGGCTTCACGGCTCAACCCCACCCAGGCGGCAAACACCAGGGCCAGGCTGGCACCGATGGCAAACCCCGCCAGTACCCGTAACAGGCTGGCGCTGATGTGTTTCCACAACGCGCCTTCGGCCAGGTCGGTGAGGGTCACCGCGATTTCGCTGGGCGCCGGCATCTGGTAGGACGGCAGCCAGCCGATGCGCACCACCCCCTCCAGCACCAGCAGGATCAACACTGGCAGCACCAGGCCTTTTAGGCGTCTTGGCCAGGCACTGCGGTTGATTACCACGGCCGTCGGCAGCGGCAGTGATTGGCTTTTATCGGTCATCACGCCTCCCTTAAGGCTTGGCCAGGGTTTGGCCAAACGACGTGTCGATCAACTGATCGATCACGGGGCCGACATCCACGCCACGCCGGACCAATTCCTCAGACACCAGGATCGGCGCGGCGGCCTTGGATGACGCCACGTCCTTGGCGCTCAGCAGTGGGTTGCTGAGGTCGGTGCGCGACAATTGCAGCTTGGCCACTTCCAGCGGCAGGCCGGCTTCGTCAGCGAGCAATCTGGCGAATTCATCCGGGTGCTTCACGGCCCAATCGCGGGCCTTTTCATAGGCACCGAGGACCTTGGTGATGGTCTGCGGGTGTGCTTTGGCATATTGCTCGGTGACGCTGATCACGCCGTAGCTGTTGAAGTCTTTATTGCGATACAGCAAGCGCGAACCGGCCTGGATTTCACTCGCGGCCATGTGCGGGTCAAGGCCGGCCCAGGCGTCCACGTCGCCTTTCTCCAAGGCGGTGCGGCCGTCGGGATGCTGCAAATGCACCAGCTCCACATCATCCTTTTTCAACCCCGCCAGTTGCAGGCTGCGCAGGGTGAACAGGTACGGGTCGGTACCTTTGGTGGCGGCGATTTTTTTGCCTTTGAGGTCTGTGACGGTTTTGAGCGGCGAGTCTTTGCGCACCACCAGCGCGGTCCATTCAGCCCGACTGTAGACGTACACCGATTTGATCGGGCTGCCATTGGCGCGGCTCAACACCGCCGACAGGCTGGCAGACGAGGCGAAGTCGACGCCGCCACTGTTGAGGTATTCCAGCGAGCGGTTGCTGCCCTGGCTCAGCACCCAGCCGACCTTGGTTTGAGGGAGAGCCTGTTCGAGCCAGCCGAAATGCTTGAGTACCAGGCTCACGGGCGAGTAGTAGGCGTAATCCAGGTTGACCTGGGCGGGGTCGGTTTCGGCGGCAAAGGCTTGGGGTTGCAGGCACAGGGCGAGGGCGCAGGCACTCAATAAAGCAAAGGGTTTCATGGAACAGCTCCAGGCAAGGCGTTGAGAGAAGGCTTTTCTTATATTCAGAAAACTGAAACGGCATGTTCCATCATGCTTTAAAGGAATATGCAGTCTCTGTGCCACCTTGTACGCAGCGGATTGCGCGGGGTTCTGCTGATTCGGCTGTAGCGGGAGAGGGCAAAGTGTTGAACGGCTGTTGGCAGGCGAACACCTTGTATATATCTATATCGTATAAATAAAGACTTATATATTCCTTTTAATGTTGGTGCGGATGACGCATTTTGAGGGCCTGCGCATTCGTGCGGATTGACCCAACAGCCAAAAGGAAAGCCGACATGACCATCAAAGCGATCAACGTGCGCAACCAGTTCAAGGGCGTGATCAAGGAAATTCTGCTGGGCGAAGTGGTGTCTGAAATCGACGTGCAAACCGCCTCCGGCATCGTCACCTCAGTGATCACCACCCGCTCGGTGCGTGACCTGGAATTGAAAGTGGGCAGTGAAGTGATTGCCTTTGTGAAGTCGACTGAAGTGTCGATTGCCAAGCTGTAAATGTGTTCGCAAGTGTGGGAGCTGGCGTGCCTGCGATGGCGGTTTATCAGTCATAAACGTGGCGAATATTAATTCGCTATCGCAGGCAAGCCAGCTCCCACATTGTTCTATGTCTGTTCAGATAGTGCGTGGGCCAGCGCCGCCCGACTGATGCGTCTGCGTTTCAGCGCAGACGCAGCGCACGTTCCATGCGTTGCAAACCCTCTTCGAGCATCAATCGTGGGCAGCCGAAGTTCAGGCGCACGAACTGCTGGCTGTCATCACCGAATTCGATGCCTGCGCTCAGTCCGACCTTGGCCTGTTCCAGGAAGAACTGCTGTGGGTCGGCGAGGCCCAGGGCGCTGCAATCCAGCCAGGCCAGGTAGGTGCCTTGTGGCGCGTGCATCACCACGCCGGGCAAGCGGTTTTGCACGGCGTGCAGCAGATAATCACGGTTGGCTTGCAGGTACTGCACCAGTGCGTCCAGCCATTCGCTGCATTGGCTGTAGGCGGCGCGGGTGGCTTCCAGGCCCAGCGGGCTGACGCTGTCGACCATGCCGCAGCGGGCATTGTTGAAGCGCTCGCGCACCTCGGCATTTTGCACCACGGCAAAGCAGGTCTTCAGGCCGGCGACGTTATAGGCCTTGCTCGCCGACATCAGGGTAACGGTGCGTTGGGCGATCTCGGTGCTGAGGCTGGCGGTGGGAATATGGCGACGGCCGTCAAAGCACAGCTCGGCATGGATTTCGTCACTGATGATCAGTGTGCCGTTGTCCAGGCAGGCATTGGCCACGGCCAGCAATTCTTCATGAGCAAAGACCTTGCCCACCGGGTTGTGCGGGTTACTCAGCAGCAGCGCACCGGCGCCGCTCAGCGCCTGGCGCATGGCGGGCATGGGGGTGACGTACTCGCCATTGATCAATTCAAACGGCACTTCGATACGCGGCAGGTTCCAGTGGCCCGGTGCCAGGCGGATCGGCCGGTAGTTCGGGGTTTGCAGCACTACGGGCTGGCCCGGCTGTACGAACGCATGCAGGGCCATATTGAAACCAGGCTCGACACCGGGCAGGAACAGCAACTCTTCAGGCTGTACGCGCCAGGCGTACTTGGCCCACAGGTCCGCGATGATGGCTTCGCGCACATCCGGGCCAGCCACGCTGTAGCCCAGGACCTGCTGGTCGAGACGTGCGTGCAGGGCGTGCAGGACGGCGGGTGGCGCAGCGATATCCATGTCGGCGATCCACATCGGCAGAACGTCTTGCGGGTATCGGTTCCACTTGGTGCTGCCGGTGCCTTGGCGGGGGTGGATCGTGTCGAAATCAAAGCGCATGGGAGGCTCGTATCAGGGAGGCAGGTGCAGGAATGGCGCTGATTCTAGCGCCATTAATTTTATAGGCCAGTGCTGATTGCCGCCGACAGCTGCCGGTGTGCCTGTTCCACGGCGCGGGCCACCGCTTCTTCGCCGCGCACCATGGCGCCCAGGTAAACGAAGTCCACCGAATGGATACCCACCGTAGACAGGATGGTGGTCATGTACGGCGTGAGAAAGTCCGGCTCATGACCCTTGCGCGCATTGCCGCTGCTGACCAGCACAAAGGTGCGTCGGTCCTTGAGCAGGCCGATCTTTTCGAACTGCGCATTGATGGTGAAGCTGCGATGAATGCGCACCACATGGTCGATCCAGACCTTGAGCGCCGCCGGCACGGTGAAGTTGTGCACCGGCGTGCAGACGATCAACAGGTCGCAGGCTTCCAGTTCGACGATCAACTGTTCCGACAACGCCGTGGCGCTGCCACTCAAGCCGCCAGGGGTGGTGAGTGCGTTCGCGTATTCACGGGTCAGCGGCGCCAGCGCCTGGCTGCCGTAGTCGCGCTCGATGACGTCGGCGCCGGGCACCAGGTCGTTGAGCAGGGCACGGGCCAGCTTGAAGGTCTGCGCGGCCTTGCCGTGGGGGCTGAAGCTGAGGAGCAGGGCGCGGGTCATAGGCTCAGGTCCTGGGAAAAGTGCATGCCTCGCGGCAGCAGGCCTTGGCGAAAGTAGAAACGCTGGGCCAGGGCCATATGCAGGCCGGTATCCAGCACCAGGTAACGATAACCCCGGGCGCGGGTTTCTGCGCGGACCCGGTCGAGCAACTGCTCGCCCAGGCGACGGCGCTGCAAGGTGGCGTCCACCACCAAGTCATCGACGTAGATAAACTCGCCGTACAGGGTGTTTTCCGTCAGGCGATAGCCGGCCAGGCCAATGACCTTGCCGTGTTCACGCGCGGCCAGCAGGTGATAGCCGTGCCGGCGCTGGCGCTGAACCTGTGCGGCGAAACGGGCGGCGTCGGCCAGGTGCGGGCGCAGTTGCTGCATCACGGCAAAGCTTGCAATGCAGTCGGCCTCGGTTTCCATGAGGGCGAACTCGACGTGCTCATTGGTCATTGAGGTTCTCCAGGTGGGCCTTGATCGCCTCCGGTACTTTACGAAAACTGATGGCCACGCGGTTCAAGGCGTTCATCAAGGAAATGGCCAGGGTCAGGTCGGCGATTTCCTTGTCGTTGAACACCTTGGCCACGGCGGCGTAATCGGCGTCCGGCACGTGGGTTTGCGCCACCTGGGTGACCACTTCGGCCCAGGCCAGGGCGGCTTGTTCACGCACCGTGAACAGCGGCAGGGCTTCATGCCAGGCGGCCAGCAGCATGATCTTTTCCAGGCTCACGCCTTGCTTGAGCAGGTCGCGGGAATGTGAGTCCAGGCAATAGGCGCAGCCATTGGAGCTGCGAAACTCGCAGGTACACCAGTTCAATCAGTTCTTTCTCCAGGCCACAGCCATGGACATAGCTGTGCACGGCGCCCAGGGCCTTGTAACCAACAGGGGCGGCGTGGCCGTAATCGAGACGGTGTTTCATGGGTGATCCTTGGGTTGCGTTAAGAGATGCGCCATTTTCGGTGGTGGCCGGGTTGCTCGACAGGGGCATGATTGGACAAGTGGGTTGGGACATGATCAGACTCCACCTTGTCGTCCTGCCGAGCCCCCTTGTGATGTCGTCATTGCCCAAATATCAGGAAATCTACCGCCGCTTCCGCCTGGCCATCGACCAGGGCCAACTCGGCCCCGGTGATCGGGTGCCGTCGGTGCGCAGCCTGGCGCTGGAACTCAAGCTCGCCCGCGGGACCGTGGAGGCGGCTTACCAGTTGCTGGTCAGCGAGGGTTTTTTCGAGGCGCGTGGGCAGGCGGGCACCGTGATTGCGCGGACATTGCCGCAGGTGGCAATGAAGCCCCAGCCCGTCGCACCGCCACCGACATCGGCGCCGCCAGCCTTGCAAATGGGCCAGCCGGCGCTGGATGCCTTCCCGCGCAAGCTTTGGGCGCGGCTGGTCACCCAGCAGGTACGCCGCACCGACGCCGACAGCCTGGCCATGGGCGATGTGCGCGGCGCCCAGGCGTTGCGCGTGGCGATTGCCAGTTATCTCGCGCTGTACCGGGGCGTGGAATGCACGCCCCAACAGGTATTTATCTGTTCGGGGTATGCCGGCTCACTGACGTTGATGTGCGACGCACTGCAGATGGCCGGGCAGCGCTGCTGGTACGAAGACCCAGGTTATGTGCATGCGCGGCAGTTGTTGCTCCATCAAGGGGTTGAGCTGGTGCCGGTGCCGGTCGACCGTGATGGGCTGGATGTGGCGCAGGGCATCCAGCGTGAGCCGCAGGCGCGATTGGCGATTGTCACGCCGGCCCACCAGAGCCCGCTGGGTGTGGCGTTGAGCCTGGCGCGGCGCCAGGCTTTGCTGGCCTGGGCGCAAGCGCAGGGCAGTTGGGTGCTGGAGGATGATTACGACAGTGAGTTTCGCTACCACGGCCAGCCATTGGCGGCGCTCAAGAGCCAGGACGTGCACGACCGGGTGATTCATGCCGGGAGCTTCAGCAAGATGCTGTTTCCGGGCTTGCGCTTGGGCTATCTGGTGGTGCCGGCGGCGTTGGTGGAGGTGTTCGGGCGCAGCGCCGAGGCCTTGCAGCAGCGCGGTGCGCAGTTGTTGCAGCTGACGGCGGCGGATTTTCTCGAGCAGGGCCACTTCACCCGGCATTTGAAGAAGATGCGTCAGTTGTATGCGTTGCGAAGGGGCTTTTTGGTGGCCGCGTTACAGGCACATTGCGCGGATTTTGTACGCGTGGATGAACAGGCCGGGGGGATTAACCTGTTGGCCCGGTTGCTGGTGCCCGTGCCGGATCGTGTGGTTGCCAAGGCAGCCAATGAGACGGGCTTGGCGGTTAACGCACTGTCGTCTTGGGCCCTTGAACCGGGGGGTGGGCAGGGTTTGTTGATGGGCTTTACCAATGTGGCGACGGCGCAACAGGCCACTGAGCTGGCGGTGAGGCTGTTGCAGATACTGCGGGCATGTCACAAGTCCAATAGGTGAGCGGGCTTTCTGTGGCGAGCAAGCTTGCTTGCGCTGGGGTGCGAAGCGCCCCCAAGAAGCCGGCTCCAGCTTCGCTGTCGAAAGGAAGGTTCGACGATTCGACAAGCTACCTCGCCACAGCAAGCCCGCTCCCATATTTAGATCATGTTCTGCGTTAAACCGTCAGGGTTTTACGGGCGTTGGCAGCGCCACCAGATTGACGTAGCCCTCCCAGAATTTCTGCTTCTGCTTCGTCGGCAGGGTGATTCATCCGCAAAAAATTGTTGTTATTAACGGTTCACCAGTTTCGCCGGCAAGGCGATGACCAGGAAGCTGCTGAGAATCAGGCAGCCGGCGAAAAACCACAAGGCACCCGCACTGCTGCCGGTGACGTCGATCGCGACCCCCATCAACGAGTTGCTGACCAGGCCTGCGATATTCGCCACTGAACAGGCCAGGGCAAAGCCGGTGGCCGCTGCGGTGCCTTTGAGGAAGGTTGCCGGCAGGCTGAAAAACACCGGCACGGCGCCGATGATTGCGGCTGACGCGATGGCGAACAGCAACACGGTGGCGACCACGCTATGGGTAAAGAACGTGCTGGTGGCCATCGCCGCTGCGCCGATGAAGAACGGCACGATGATGTGCCAGCGGCGTTCGCGGTGTTTGTCGGAGCTGGCGCCGATCAGCAGCATGCCCAGCAATGCGGCAACGCTGGGCAATGCAGTCAGCACGCCGATGTGGAAGGTGTCGGTCACCCCGGCGTTGCGGATGAAGGTCGGCATCCAGAACCCCATGGCATAGGCGCTGAGCAGGATCGAGAAGTCGATGCCGCCGAGCATCCACACTTTGAGGTTGAAGAAGCCGTCACGGAAGCTGTGCTTGCTGCCGGTGGCGTCGGCTTCGTCCTTGCGCAATTCGTTTTCCAGCAAGGCTTTTTCTTCGTCCGACAGCCATTTGGCCTGCTGGAACGTATTGGGCAGTGCCCAGAAGGTCAGCACGCCAAGCAGGACGCTGGGCACCGCTTCGATCAGGAACAGCCACTGCCAGCCACGCAAGCCGCCCAGGTTGTCAAAGTGGCCCATGATCCAACCTGACAGCGGGCCGCCGATGACGCTGGACAACGGCAGGCCGATCATGAACAGCGCGATGATGCGCCCGCGTCGGTGCGTCGGGAACCAGGTGGTCAGGTAATACAACACGCCCGGCAAAAAGCCCGCTTCGGCGGCGCCAAGCAAAAAGCGCAGGATGTAGAACTGGGTGGTGGAGGTGACCAGCATGGTGCAGGCCGAGAGCAGGCCCCAGGTGATCATGATGCGCGCGATCCAGATCTTCGCGCCGACCCGTTCAAGTACCAGGTTGCTGGGCACTTCAAAGATGATATAGCCGACGAAAAACAAGCCGGCACCCAGGCCGAACGCGGTTTCGCTGAAGTGCAGCTGGTCGAGCATCTGCAACTTGGCGAAGCCGATGTTGATGCGGTCCAGGTAGGCGGCCAGGTAGCAGAAACACAGGAACGGAATCAGCTTCCAGGTGATCTTGTGGTAGAGCGTGGTAACGGGATCGGCGACCGTAGTCGCGGGCGCTGCATTCGCAATGGGCATTTGGGTGTCTCCTGGCGGTGACTTATGGTTTTTATACAGCCGCTTTTTTCCAGCACTTTGGAGTGCTGTAGAAGCGACTTCCAAAGGCAGTGACAGAAGACTGAAAGCTGCACCGGCTTTTCAATGTGGGAGCTGGCTTGCCTGCGATAGCGGTGGATCAGCAACAATTATGTTGCCTGACACTCCGCCATCGCAGGCAAGCCAGCTCCCACCGTCGGGCGGGGGCGGCTCACAGTTTTGTGCAAGACCGCGCTCTATGGCGCAGTTCTTCGTAACCGTTTATTGCTCCTTGAACTTGCTCATCGCCTCCTGCTTGCTCACCACATCGCCATACTTACTGTCGATGTCGAACAGATTGGCTGCATGGGGCGCCGGGTGTCGGTCGCCGACGCATTCGCGCACGACGATGGTGCGAAACCCATGCTGCACCGCATCCACGGCTGTGGCGCGGATGCAGCCGCTGGTGGAACAGCCGGCCAGCACCACGGTGTCGATGCCTTGGGCGTGCAGCATCGGGGCCAGGCTGCTGCCGAAGAAAGCGCTGGCGTACTGCTTGGTGATCACCACTTCATCCGCCTGGGGCAACACCTCGGTACAGAACGCGGCGAGTGGGTTGCCCTCGACCATGTCTTTCATCACCGGGGCTTTCTTGACCCAGATACCGCCATCGGCGAAATGGCCGGGATGGTAGCGGATATTGGTGTGCACCACCGTAATCCCGTGCTGGCGAGCAATGGCCAGCAGCTCGATGCTTTCAGTCACGGCCACCACCACTTCAGGGGCATACAACGGCGCGCCTTCGGTGGTGTAGCCCTGCATAAAGTCGATCATCAGCAGCGCGGATTTTTTGCCGAAGCCGATGCGATTGCCCCAGACGCCCTGGTAGTTGGCGTCGGCGGATTGTTCACTCATCATCTCAACCCCTCATTTTTGTCTGGCGAGCGAGCTTGCTCGCGCTGGAGTGCGCAGCGCTCCCGCTTTTTTGGGGCCGCTTCGCAGCCCAGCGCGAGCAAGCTCGCTCGCCACATAAGCTCGCTCGCCACATAAGCTCATTCGCCACAAGTGTCAGTAAGCGCCGGAGAGCAGGGCACCGGCACCGGGCACGATCGGCTCCAGGTCCAGTGCCTTAAGCATCGCGTAGGTGGTGGCGATGGCCGCCGTGAGCACCGGTTTGCCGGTTTGCGCTTCAACCTTGGCCACCACCGGCAGCGACTGCATCTGCACGCAGGCCGAGAGCACGATCACGTCCACACCTTCCAGGTTCATGCCGGCGACGATCGCCGGCAGGTTGGCCGGGTCGTGGCGCGCCACTTCGAGGTTGTCGGGGATCTCCAGGGCGCGCCAGTCCACCACGTCAAAGCCTTCTTCGCGGATGTAGTTCACCACCAGTTCGGTCAGCGGCTTCATGTACGGCGCGACGATGGCGATGCGCTTGGCACCCATCACGTTCAAACCTTCGATCAAGGCGCCGGCGCTGGTGATCACCGGCGCGTTGGCGTCGTTATCGGCGGTGGCTTTACGCAGGCGTTGTTCGGAGTTGCGGTGGTAACCCAGACCCATGGCCATGATCGCCACCAGGCACGCATAACCCAGCACGTCGACCTTGGCGTCGGACAGCTCGATGGCGCAGCGGTCGGACTCGCCGTCCATGGCCGCCAGTTCTTCCTTGCGCACCTGCTTCATGCGCATGCGGCTGGAGTGAAAGGTAAAGCGTTCGGGGCGGATTGCCTGGCGCGCGTTAAGCATCGCCGGGATCTCGGTTTCCATGGTGGTGTTGGAGCTCGGCACGATCTGGCCAATGCGGTAAGGCTTGAGCATGGTGGTGTCCTTATTGTTGTGTGAGGAAGCCGTCGAGGGCAGTAAAAAAGCCCTCAAGGTCATCCCACGGAATCATGTGCCCGGCGTTCGGCACGCGGGCGACCTGGATAGCGGGCTGCAAGTCCTGGATTTCGGCGATGTCTTCGTCGAGGATCACGCCGCCGCGCCCGGCCACCATCAACAGGGCAGGGGCCTTGAGCTTGGGCAGGTGCTGGTGGAAGTCGACCGTGTGGAAGTCATTGAAGGCACGCACGATGGCCGGTTCATAACAGGTGTGCAGCCACTCGGCGCGCAACTGCAGTTGCTCGACGGTCCAGGTGGCGCAGAAGGCGCGCATCGCATCAGCGTCCATGCCGACCAGCGATTGGCGGATCGAGTCGACGTACCACGGCAGCTTGCTCGGGTATTCACGCCGGCCGGGGCCGGACACTGGCGGGTCGATCAGCACCACGCGGTTGACGCCCTGGGGGTGCATGACCGCGCTGTGCGCGGCAAACCGCGCGCCCATGGAATGGCCGACCAGGTGGTAGCTATCCAGCTCCAATGCATCGGCAAACGCGCCAATGTCCTCGGCGCAGGTGTTTGCGCTGTAGTCCAATTGCGGCCCGGTGGACGACAAACCGCGCCCGCGCACATCCAGCACGTAAGTGTCGAACCGGGTGCCAAGGCGCTCAGCCACAAAACCCCAGGTAATCGCCGGGCTGGTGATGCCCGGGATCAAAATCAGCGCCGGGCCTTTACCGCCGTAGCGCAGGTAGTGCTGGCGAATGCCATTGGCTTGCACATGGGCGCCGTACAGAAGGGTACTCACGCGGCCACCCCCGATTTCAGCTCCTGGGCGTACAGGTCATAACCGTAGACCCAGGCCGGGTCTTCCTGGGTGCGCAGCCAGGTGTTGGCGTTGGACACCGCTTGTACGCGGGACGCGCGTTCCTTGCGGTTGGCTTCGTAGAGCTGGAACGCCGTGCGGTAGTCGCTGATGCCGGTTTCCTGCAGGCAACGGGTGAGCATGGCGGCGTCTTCGATGGCCATACCGGCGCCCTGGGCCATATGCGGTTTCATCGGGTGGCAGGCGTCGCCCAGCAACACCAGGCGGCCACGGCTCCACAGCGGCAACGGGTTACGGTTGCGCAGCGGCCATTTGGTCACGCTTTCGGTGGACTCGATCAGCGCCTGCACGGTGGGGTGGTAGCCCTTGAACGCGTCGAACATCTCTTCGCGGCTGCTGTCCACGAATGCGCCCTGGAAGTCCCATTCGGCATGGGGCACGCCGGTCACGTAGTAGTACTCGTCGCGCTTGCCGGTGGTGTAGTAGACCATCATGTGGCGGTCCTCGGTCCACCACTTGATGCAATCTTCGAACTTCAAGTCGTACTTGGCCAACTGGTCGCCACGGATCAGCGCACGGTGCGCGACCCAGCCGCTGTACAACGGTTTTTCCACGCCGAGCAGCTCTTCACGGATCCTGGAGTTGATGCCGTCGGCGCCGATCACGATGTCGGCGTAGGTCACTTCGCCGTCGGCAAAGGTCAGGCGCACTTGGGTATCGGTTTCTTCGAGGGTTTCCAGGCGCTTGTTGAAGTGCAGGGTGCCGGGTTTGAGGGTCGACATCTGCAATGCGTGCAAGTCGCCACGGTGCACGGTGATGTAGGAAGCACCGTAGCCGGTGAGTGGGATGCGCGAGAGGTAGTCACCACTTTCGCCGCAACGGCTGAACCAATGCTCGGGGTGCGAGCCCATCAGGTCCAGCTGTTTTTCGATGCCCATACGGCGGAAGATTTTCATGATGTTAGGCCCCATGTGGATGCCTGCACCCAAGCGGGAAAACTCCGGCGCCTGTTCATAGATATCGACATCGAAACCGGCTTGCTGCAGCAGGGTGGCTGCCGCCGCGCCGCCCAGGCCGGCACCGACGATGGCGATTTTTTGTGTGCTTCCCATGGGGCGTAAACCTCTCTCTTTTTGATTTTTGGCGGCATCTGTCCGCAAGGTTTTTAAAGTGTATACGCTCATTTTTTGAAATGGAAAGCCTGCTTTTAAAATTTTATTTTTTGGTCGTATTTATCCTCTGTAACGGTTTTTAGTCTTTATCTGTAGGGTTTGTGTGGATTGGTAACGTTTTGGCGCGCCACTTGCAGTTCGTCTTCAATTCGGGTCTTATCGTTTTTAATTGGCGTACACGCTATAAAAATGCACTAGAGTGAAGCGCGGTGCTTGAACTTGGTGCAGCCCCACAGGAGACAGGAAAATGCCGGTAAGCGATTGCGAACTGACCCAGATGTTTGAGCACGTGTTGAAACTGTCGAAAGTTGACCCGACCCAGAGCGTCGCCGTGCTCAAGAGCCATTACTCCGACCCGCGCACCGTGCGTGCTGCGATGGACGCGGCGCAGCGCCTGGGAGCCAAGGTGTATGCGGTGGAATTGCCGTCGTTCAACCACCCGAAGGCCATGGGCAACGACATGACCGCCTACTGCGGCGACACCGCGCTCACCGGCAATATCGCCGCCCAGCGCGCGTTGGAGGCCGCCGACCTGATCGTCGACACCATGATGCTGCTGCACTCGCCGGAGCAGGAGCAGATCCTCAAGACCGGCACGCGCATCCTGCTGGCTGTGGAGCCGCCGGAGGTGCTGGCGCGCATGCTGCCTACCGAAGCAGACAAGGTGCGTGTGCTGGCGGCCGAGCAGTTGCTGAAAAAAGCCCGCTCGATCCACGTCAAATCCCGCGCGGGCAGTGATTTCCGCGCAGCACTGGGCCAATACCCGTCGGTCACCGAGTACGGTTTTGCCGATGAGCCAGGGCGCTGGGACCATTGGCCGAGTGGCTTTCTGTTCTCCTGGCCCAACGAAGAAACCGCCGAGGGCGTGCTGGTGCTGGATATCGGCGACATCCTGCTGCCGTTCAAGACCTACACCCGCGAGAAGATCACCCTGGAGATCGAGAAGGGCTTTATCACTGAAATCCACGGTGGTTTCGAGGCCGAGTACCTGCGCGATTACATGAAGTATTTCAATGACCCCGAGGTGTACGGCATCTCCCATATCGGCTGGGGCTTGCAACCCAAGGCGCAGTGGACGGCCATGGGCCTGCACGACAAAAACGACGGCATGTGCATGGATGCGCGGGCGTTCTACGGCAACTTCCTGTTCTCCACCGGGCCGAATACCGAAGTGGGCGGCACACGCAAGACGCCGTGCCATATGGATATTCCGCTGCGTAATTGTGATGTGTACCTCGATGATGAGGCGGTGGTGATCGGCGGCGATGTCGTTGCACCGCAAGCGTCCCTGGCACGCTGAGTTTTCAACTGTGGGAGCTGGCTTGCCTGCGATAGCGGTCTGTCAGTCACATCATGGCTGGCTGACCCGGCGCTATCGCAGGCAAGCCAGCTCCCACAGTTTGAGTGTGTTCCTTCAGTTCGAGGCTTGAGTCCGTTCACCATCCCCGCCATCATGCCCACCATCGCCAATCACCCACCGAGCCACGCCGTGCCTGATTCCTACGTTTTTTCTGAACAAGTTGGCCACCTGCTGCGCAAGGCCTACCAGCGCCATTTGGCGATCTTTCAGCAGAATGTCGGCGACTCGCAGCTCACCGCCGTGCAGTTCGTTACCCTGTGTGCGCTGCGCGATCACGGTGCAAGTTCCCTCACGGAGCTGGTCAAGGCCACGGCCGTCGACCAGGCGACCATTCGCGGTATCGTCGAGCGGCTCAAGAGCAAGGCGCTGATTACCCTGGAGCCAGACCCTCAGGACAAACGCAAAGTGGTGGTCGACCTGTCGCCAGCCGGCGCCGAACTGGTCGCGCAAACCGCGCCGCGCGCCGCGCAGATCAGCGAGCTGACCATGAGTAACCTCAACCCCGCAGAGCGGGTGGCGGTGCTGTTCCTGCTGCGCAAGATGATCGACGACCCGCAGGAATAGCGGCCTTCCTGTGGCGAGCGGGCTTGCCCCGCGTTGGGCGGCGTAGCCGCCCCAATGGCCTCACCTGGATCTTTCTGAAATACCGCGGTGTCAGGGTTTAGGGCCGCTTCGCAGCCCAACGCGGGGCAAGCCCGCTCGCCACATAGGCTCAATCACCCCACAACAAGCGCCCACCCTTTGGCATCGTTTTTGCTCTGAGTTCATGTAGTAGTCACTTCACGTGTCAAGTGTGTCGTGAGGCCCCAACGTTGCGACGCTTTTTTTTGACTGTTTCGTGTAGTGCTTGCTTCATCAACTGATACAGGCGAAGCGAATGATCAGCCCACCCATCACCGTTGGCCTCAAGGTCAACGGCCACACCCGCGAAGTCAGTGCGATGGCGGATACGCCGCTGCTGCTGGTGCTGCGCAATGACCTGCAACTCAACGGCCCCAAGTACGGCTGCGGCCTTGGCGAGTGCGGTGCCTGCACCGTGATCATTGATGGCGTGGCGGCGCGGTCGTGCGTGTTTCCACTGGCAGGTGCAACCGGGCGCGAGATTGTCACCCTCGAAGGCCTCGGCACCCGCCAGGCGCCGCACCCGGTGCAGCAAGCCTTTATCGATGAGCAGGCGGCGCAGTGCGGTTATTGCCTCAACGGCATGATCATGACCGCCAAGGCGTTGCTCGACCGCAACCCCAACCCCAGCGAAGCCCAGGTGCGCAATGAGCTGTCGGGCAACCTGTGCCGTTGCGGCACCCATATCGAAATCCTGCGCGCCGTGCTGCGTGCCGCGCACCTTATGAGCGTGGAGGGCCGACCATGACGGATATGTCCCGTGAGCAATGGCTGGCCAAGGCTGGCGTCTTATTGATTGTCGATGATGTGCTGCCACCTTCAGGCCCGGTGGCCAAGGGCGGCACCCCCACCGTTAAACCCAAGGAGCTGGGATTGTTCATCGCGGTAAACGATGACGGCCTGGTGTATGCCTTCAACGGCCATGTGGACCTGGGCACCGGCATTCGCACCGCGCTCGCGCAGATGGTGGCCGAGGAGTTGGACCTGAACCTGCAGCAGGTCAAGATGGTCCTGGGCGATACCGAGCGCGCGCCCAACCAGGGCGCCACCATCGCCAGTGCGACCTTGCAGATTTCGGCGGTCCCGCTGCGCAATGCGGCCGCCGAAGCACGGCGTTTTTTGCTCGCGCGCGCAGCGGGGCGCTGGGGCGTGAGCACCGGCAGCCTCAAGGTTGAAGCCGGGGTTGTGCATGCCGCCGACGGGCGTACCATCACCTACGGCGAGTTGGTCAGCGGCCAGCATGATCAGTTGCGCATCAGCGGCGAGGCGCCATTAAAACCCGTTGAGGATTACCGCCTGGTCGGCAAGAGCGCCGCGCGCGTGGATATTCCCGGCAAGGCCACTGGCGAGCTGACCTATGTGCACGACATGCGTGTGCCGGACATGCTCCATGGCCGCGTGGTCCGCCCACCGTATGCCGGGCTCGACTGCGGCGATTTTGTCGGCAACAGCCTGCTGAGTGTGGATGAGGCGTCCATCGCGCATATCCCCGGCATTGTCGCGGTGGTGGTGATTCGCGATTTTATCGGCGTGGTGGCGTTGCGCGAAGAACAGGCGATCAAGGCCGCCCACGAACTCCAGGTGCACTGGAAGCCGTGGAACAACGCCTTGCCGGACATGCGCGATGTCGAGCAAGCCATCCGCGACAACCCACGGGTACGCCGCACGGTGCTCGACCAGGGCAATGTCGATGAAGCCTTGGCGGGCGCCAGCCAGCGCATGCCGCGCAGCTATTTGTGGCCGTACCAGATGCATGGCTCGATCGGGCCCTCGTGCGGGGTGGCGGACTATCAAGCAACCGGCAGCCGCGTGTGGTCGGGCAGCCAGAACCCGCACCTGCTGCGCGCCGATTTGGCGTGGTTGCTGGAATGCGACGAAGCACTGATCGACGTGATCCGCATGGAAGCCGCCGGCTGTTACGGGCGTAACTGCGCGGACGATGTGTGCGCCGATGCGTTGCTGCTGTCGCGCGCGGTGGGCAAGCCGGTGCGGGTGCAACTGACCCGCGAACAGGAGCACCTGTGGGAGCCCAAGGGCACCGCGCAGTTGATGGACGTGGACGGCGGGCTCAACGCCGACGGCAGCATTGCCGCCTATGATTTTGAAACCAGCTACCCGTCCAACGGCGCGCCGACCCTGGCGCTGTTGCTGACTGGCCGCGTCGAGCCGGTGGCGGCGATGTTCGAGATGGGCGACCGCACCTCGATCCCGCCCTACGCCATCGACAATATGCGCGTGACCATCAACGACATGGCGCCCATCGTGCGCGCCTCGTGGATGCGCGGCGTGTCGGCGTTGCCCAACACCTTTGCGCATGAATCCTATATCGACGAGTTGGCCTTCGCTGCGGGCGTCGACCCGGTGGAATACCGCCTGCGCTACCTCAAGGACGAGCGTGCCATCGACCTGGTCAAATCCACCGCCGAACGGGCCAGCTGGACGCCGCGCACGGCGCCGATGCAAACCGCCAGCGAGGACCACCTGTTGCGTGGTCGCGGCTTTGCCTATGCGCGCTACATCCACAGCAAGTTCCCCGGTTTCGGTGCTGCGTGGGCGGCGTGGGTGGCGGACGTGGCCATCGACAAGCACACCGGCGATGTGTCGGTGACGCGCGTGGTGATCGGCCATGACTCGGGGATGATGATCAACCCGGCGGGCGTGCAGCATCAAATCCACGGCAATGTGATCCAGTCCACCAGCCGTGTGCTCAAGGAGCGGGTGACCTTTGAAGAGTCGACGGTGGCGAGCAAGGAGTGGGGCGGCTACCCGATCCTGACCTTCCCCGAAGTGCCCGATATCGACGTGCTGATGATGCCGCGCCAGGACCAGCCGCCCATGGGCGCCGGTGAGTCGGCCTCGGTGCCGAGTGCGGCGGCGATTGCCAATGCGATCTATGACGCCACCGGCATTCGTTTTCGCGAGTTGCCGATAACCCCCGAGCGGGTATTGGCGGCGCTGAACGCCGGCACCCTTGGCGAACCTGCCAAGTCGCCGGAAAAACGCAGGAAGTGGTGGTTCGGTGCGTTGTTTGCCACCTTGGGCGCAGTGTTGGCCACCGCGTGGCCGTTTCACAACGAAATCGCACCGATTGCGCCGCCCGGCGCGGGCACCTGGTCCAAGGCCACCCTGGAACGCGGGCGCTTGCTGGCGGCGGTGGGCGATTGCGTGGTGTGCCATACCGCGCCGGGTGGCGCCGCAAATGCCGGCGGGCTGGCCATGCAAACGCCGTTCGGCACGCTGTACAGCAGCAATATCACCCCAGACGTGAAAACCGGCATCGGCGCCTGGTCGTACCCGGCATTCGAGCGGGCGATGCGTGACGGCATTGGCCGCGATGGGCGCAACCTGTACCCGGCGTTTCCCTATACGGCGTTTCGCAATATCAATGAGGCGGACATGCAGGCGCTGTATGCCTACCTGATGTCCCAGGCGCCGGTGAGCCAGGCGCCAACGCCGAATGCCATGCGCTTTCCGTTCAATATCCGACCATTGATGGCCGGCTGGAATGCATTGAACCTGCGGCGGGGTGAAATCACCCCACAGCCTGAGCGCAGTGAGCAATGGAATCGCGGCAATTACCTGGTCAATGGCCTGGGGCACTGCGCCGCGTGCCACTCGCCGCGCAACTTGATGGGCGCGCAGAAGGGCGGTGAATCCTTCCTGGCTGGAGGCATGGTTGATGGTTGGGAGGCGCCCGCGTTGACGGGCGTGTCCAAGGCGCCGACGCCGTGGACCGAGGACCAGTTGTTCAACTACCTGAGCACCGGCTACTCCGATGCCCACGGCGTGGCAGCAGGCCCGATGGGGCCGGTGGTGAGTGAGTTGGCAAAGCTGCCCAAGGCCGATATTCGTGCGATGGCGGTGTACCTGGCGTCGCTCAAGGGGGAGGCGACTGCCGAGACGCACGTTCAGGTTGCGACTGTTGCGAACCCGAATGGCCGACGTGTATTCGAAGGTTCGTGCAAGGCTTGTCACGCCGATGGCCTGGGGCCGAAGCTGTTTGGGGTGAGCCCGTCGTTGGCGAGCAATACCAATGTTTTCAGCGATCAGCCGGATAATTTGATCAAGGTGATTTTGCAAGGCATCAGTAACCCGGCGACCCAGGACCTGGGGTATATGCCGGGGTTCAGGGACAGTTTGTCCAATAGCCAGGTGGCGGATTTGGTCGACTACCTGCGCGTACGCTTTGCACCCAATGCGCCGGCGTGGAAAGGCCTGGAACAAAAGGTCGCGCACCTGCGCGCCAACCCAGGCACGCACTGACAGGACGCGGTTAAAACTGTGGGAGCTGGCTTGCCTGCGATAGCGGTTTGTCGGTGTACATATCCGTTGCTGCGGTAACGGCTGCTATTGGTTCCGCTCTTACAGCGGGTCACTTTTGGCAAACGCCCCAAAAGTAACCAAAAGGTCTGTGCCCCACCACTTGGTGCCTCGCCTAGGCTCGGCATGCCCTCACTCCGGCTTGAATCCGTGGGCCGCCGCGATGGGCCATCCTTGGCCCAGCGCGGCTAACCCGGCGTCCTGCCGAGTTACCCACGGATTCAAGCCTGCGTTCGGCCAGCGTGGTTGACGGGGCGCCTCAGATCAAAAGCAAGATCAAAAGCAGAGCACGGCGGCCTGAGAGCCGACCTGAGTGGTTGGAGCAAGAGCCAGATCAAGTGCAAAGCAAAAGCCTTTCTACCTGATGCAACTCGGTCCAAATGTGGGAGCGGGCTTGCTCGCGAATGCGGTGGGTCAGTCAATTAATCTGTCACTGATACACCGCATTCGCGAGCAAGCCCGCTCCCACAGGATGAACCGGTTTCTACCGGGGAATCGGTGTAACACCACGCAGCACCAGGTCACTGATAAACCCCAGCCAATCCTGCTGCTGCTCCTTGTCCGCCAGGTCTTCACCGAGGAACGAACTGAGGGTATGGCGGTTGGAGTTATAGAAGTAGCACAGCGAGGCAATCATCAAATACACGTGCTTGAGGTCGATGTCCTGGCGAAACACACCCTGGGCCTGGCCGGCTTCGATGATCGGGCGCAACACGCCAACCGCTTCGCCCGACAGCCTGCGCATCTCACTCGACTGCCGGGCGTGTTTGCCCTGGTGCAGGTTCTCGATGCTCAGGATCGCCACGAACTCGGGGTGCTTGACGTAGTAACTCCAGATAAAGGCCACCAGTTCACGCAAGGCTTGCACCGGGTCGTCCAGGTCCAGCTTGAGTGTGCTTTCGGCTTTATTGAACTGTTCGTAGACATGTTCCAGCACACAGACGAACAGGTGTTCCTTGCTGCCGAAATAGTAATAAAGCATGCGGTCGTTGGAGTCCGCGGCCTTGGAAATGGTGTCGACGCGCCCACCGGAATAGCCGTCGCGGGTGAACACCTTGACCGCCGCCTGCAAGATGCGCGCACGTGTCTGGTCGGCCTGTTGCGCTCGAACCCCGGTCTTCTTGATCGCCATCACAAAGCGCCTTGCCGCCAGTCTGGGCGCGAAATATAGCATGGGCTTTTTCGTGCCCGTTCTATGACCGACAAGTTCTGTAATAAAAACGCCATTGCGCTGGGGATTGGATTCGAGTCGGGCTATTTTGGTGCACCTCAATAAA
Source organism: Pseudomonas sp. W3I7 (assembly GCF_030816095.1). Classification (NCBI taxonomy): domain Bacteria; kingdom Pseudomonadati; phylum Pseudomonadota; class Gammaproteobacteria; order Pseudomonadales; family Pseudomonadaceae; genus Pseudomonas; species Pseudomonas sp. W3I7. The sequence goes on along the minus strand of NZ_JAUSXP010000001.1, from coordinate 3,197,864 downwards.
TAGAGTAGCCATGGATGAAATACCAACCCTTCAGCCGTACCCTGATTGCCACTGCGCTGGTGTTGACGGTCAACGGCGTGCAAGCCGCGTCAAAGGCCCCCGTGGCCGGGGAAAATGGCATGGTGGTGACCGCCCAGCATTTGGCCACTCATGTCGGCGTGGATGTGCTCAAGGCCGGCGGCAACGCGGTGGATGCGGCCGTTGCCGTGGGCTATGCGCTGGCCGTGGTGTACCCGGCAGCGGGCAACCTCGGCGGCGGCGGCTTTATGACCGTGCAACTGGCAGACGGGCGCAAGACCTTCCTCGACTTCCGTGAAAAAGCCCCGTTGGCCGCCACCGCCAACATGTACCTGGACAAAGACGGCAAGGTCATCGACGGCCTCAGCGCCAAGGGCCACTTGGCCGTCGGCGTACCCGGCACCGTGTCCGGCATGGAAACCGCGCTGAACAAATACGGCACCCTCAAGCGCGCACAGGTGATCGCCCCGGCGATCAAACTGGCCGAAAACGGCTTTGAACTGGAGCAGGGTGATATCGACCTGCTGCACACCGCTACCGGCGAGTTTGAAAAAGACAAGGACCTGCGCGGGATCTTCCTGCACAACGGCCAGCCGATGCAGGTCGGCCAGAAGCTGGTGCAGAAAGACCTGGCCAAGACCCTCAAGGAAATCTCCGCCAAGGGCACCGACGGTTTCTATAAAGGTTGGGTCGCCAAGGCGCTGGTGGATTCCAGCCAGGCCGGCAAGGGCATCATCACCCAGGCTGACCTCGACAAGTACAAGACCCGCGAACTGGCGCCCATCGAGTGCGACTACCGTGGCTACCACGTGGTCTCGGCGCCACCGCCAAGCTCCGGCGGTGTGGTGATCTGCCAGATCATGAACATCCTCGAAGGCTACCCGATGGCCGACCTGGGTTATCACTCGGCCCAGGGCCTGCACTACCAGATCGAAGCCATGCGTCACGCCTACGTGGACCGCAACAGCTACCTGGGCGACCCGGATTTCGTCAAGAACCCCATCGCGCACCTGTTGGACAAGGACTACGCCGCCAAGCTGCGTGCCGCCATCGACCCGCAGAAAGCCGGAGATTCCCAGGCGATCAAGCCGGGCGTGTCGCCCCATGAAGGCAACAACACCACCCACTATTCCATCGTCGACAAGTGGGGCAACGCGGTGTCCGTGACCTACACCCTCAACGACTGGTTCGGTGCCGGCGTGATGGCGAGCAAAACCGGGGTGATCCTCAACGATGAAATGGATGACTTCACCGTCAAGGTCGGCGTGCCGAACATGTACGGGCTGGTGCAGGGCGAAGCCAACGCTATCGCACCGGGCAAGGCGCCGTTGTCGTCGATGAGCCCGACCATCGTCACCAAGGATGGCAAGGCAGTGATGGTGGTCGGTACGCCGGGCGGCAGCCGGATTATCACCGCGACGTTGCTGACCATCCTCAATGTCATCGATTACAAGATGAACATCCAGGAAGCCGTGGACGCGCCGCGTTTCCACCAGCAGTGGATGCCGGAAACCACCAACCTGGAAACCTTCGCGGTCAGCCCGGACACCCAGAAGATTCTCGAAAGCTGGGGCCACAAGTTTGCCGGTCCCCAGGATGCCAACCATTTGGCGGCGATCCTGGTGGGCGCGCCTTCGCTGGGGGGCAAGCCGGTGGGCAACAACCGCTTCTACGGGGCGAACGACCCACGCCGCAATACCGGGTTGTCGCTCGGTTACTGAGGTGGGAGGTGTTGATGCAGGAAGGCCAGGGACAGCGCCAGGCTGTCATGGGATAACTGGATGGCGGCGCCCTCGGCGCTGCCTTGGGCTGCCGGTATCACCCGTTCGAACATGTGGTTTTCATACGCCTGTACGGCGGCTGAGCAGTCAGGCGTGCTGAGCAACTGCCGGGCCAGTTCGGCCGCATCGAGCATTGCGGCATTCACGCCTTCGCCGCCAAACGGCGACATCAGGTGCGCCGCATCGCCAATTAACGTCAACCCCTGGCGGTGGGCCCAGCGATGGCCCACCGGCAGGGCGTGGATGTGCCTGGCCAGGACGCTTTCATTTGCCGCTTCAAACAGCGCCAGAATGTCCGGGTGCCAACCTTCGAACTGAACCTTGAGTGCGGACAGGCTGAGGTGGTCGGCTGCCCAGTCGGTGGGCACGCGAAAGATCGCATAACCGCGCAGATGCGCATTGGCGTTGCGCTGCACGATGATCGCTTTGGCGCCGCCCAGCACTTGCAGGCTGCCGCGCCCCACCAGCGTGGCAATGTGCGGGTGTTGGCGGTCGACATCGTCGATGCCGAATTCGATAAACGTCAGCCCGCTGTACTGCGGCAAGTAGGGCGACAGCAATGGGCGCAGTCTGGACCAGGCACCATCGGCACCGACGACCAGGTCGAAAGGGCCGTGGGTGATCTCGCCTTGATGCAGGGTCCAGCGTGCAGCGCCGGCCGGGCGGATGTCGTTGATGTTCACGCCCCATTGCACACAGCCTTCAGGCAGTGAGTCGAGCAGGATCTGACGCAATTGGGTGCGGTCGACTTCCGGGCGCTCGCCGTCATCGGGGGTGGGGTCTTCGAACAGCAGGCGGCCGTGTTGATCCATCAGGCGCGTGCCCTGGTCCTCGTAGCGCGCGATACGCCGGAACGCGTCTTCCAGCCCGGCCTGTTGCAGCGCCAGTTGGCCGGATTCGACATGCAGGTCAAGGGTGCCGCCCTGGGGGCGTTCCAGCGGCCCGCGTTCGCGTTCGAACACGCAGGCGTCCAGCCCGTGACGGTGGAGAATACGCGCCAAGGTCAGCCCGCCGGGGCCGGCGCCGACAATGGCGATACGCAGTGAGCTAGTCATGCAAGATGTCCTCGGCACGGTTGGGCAAGCAGTTGCTCGACCGCCTCAAAGGCTATGGTGCGTCGCGCTTCCCAGTCGCCACGAATCACCAGAGCGGGTTGGTGGTGCTGTTCGATCCAGTCCAGGCTGCCCTGGAAAAACACCCGTCGATCCGCCAGTTCCGGCTGGCAGCGCTGGCCGTCGGCGCTCCATTCCACGTCCTCGGGGGACAGCAGCAAGTGCAGGTCGTAATGGCGGGCCAGCAGCTCGTCATCCAGCCACGCCGGGTAATCACCGAACAGGGTCTGGCTCCAGAGCTTGTTGGTCAGCAGGTGCGTGTCGAGGATCAGCAGGTGAGGCTGCTCGGCGCGGGCAGCGTCTTCCCAGGCCAATTGGCCACGGGCGATGGCCGGGATGTCTGCCAGGGTGGTGTCGCGCTGGTGATGGTCGATGAAAAAGCGCACGTATTCACCCACCATCAGCCCACCGAAGCGGGCGTGCAGTTGCGCGGCCAGCCAGCTTTTGCCGCTGGATTCGGGGCCGGCCAGTACCACCACTTTCATGCGTGCAACGCCGGGTCGGCGCGCCATTCACGCCAGCCCTGCACGGCGATCACGGTGAACAGTGCATACAGCGCGGCGGTGAGGTACAGGCCTTTGTAGAGAAACAGGCCGACGAAGATCACGTCCACGGCGATCCACAGCGCCCAGCATTGCACGCGTTTTTGCGCCATCCACATTTGCGCCACCAGGCTGAAACCGGTGAGGGCGGCGTCCAGCCAGGGTTGCGCGGCATCGGTCCAGTGGGCCATGGCGGCGCCAAGCAGCGCGCTGAACACGGCGCCGACGGCAAGGCTGACCATGATCGCGGGCCAGCCCAGGCTCGTGACCTGGCGGCCCTGCTTGACCTCACCGGCGCGGGTCCATTGCCACCACCCATAGAGTTGCAGGCCGGCGTAGACCACTTGCAGGAGCATGTCGGAGTAGAGTTTTACGTCGAAGAACACCCAGGTGTAGAGCAGCACCATCACCAGGCCGATGGGCCAGCACCAAGGGTTTTGTTTGACCGTCAGCCAGACAGCGATCACCCCCAGGGCGGCGGCGAACAGTTCAAGCCCGGACATGGCGGTTCCTTGGGAGAGTGGGTGAGGGCGGTGATTGTAACCAAGATGGTGGGTCGTAGGAACGAGCATGAAAATGCTTTCTGTGGGAGCTGGCTCCCACACAAGCCCAGCGCCGGCCTCAGATCTTGAACTGGCGCAACAGCCCCTCAAGCTGCTCACTCAACCCGCGCAAATGCGCACTCGCCACGCTGGACTGCTCCGCCGCCAGCGCGGTGCTGTGGGACAAACCCGCCGCCTGGGTGACGTTCTGGTTGATGTCCTCCACCACATGCGCCTGTTGCAAGGTCGCGCTGGCAATCGAGGCATTCAGCCCGTTGAGGTTACGCAACGCCTGGCCGATGGCGGTGAGGCTCGCCCCCGCCTGGCCAGCTTGTTCGATGGTCAATTGCGAGGCGCTGTGGCTGTCGCTGATCACTTTGACCGCCGCTTCCGAGTGACCTTGCAGGCGCTCGATCATCACCTGGATTTCGGCGGTGGATTTTTGCGTGCGCTGGGCCAGCAATCGCACTTCATCGGCAACCACGGCAAACCCACGGCCCTGCTCACCGGCACGCGCCGCCTCGATGGCGGCATTGAGCGCGAGCAAGTTGGTCTGGTCGGCAATTGAACGGATCACTTCCAGCACGCCACCAATCTGGGTGCTTTCACTGGAGAGCGTGCGGATCACCTCCACGGCCTGGCTGATGGTGCTGGAGAGCTGGTCGATCTGTTGCAGGCTGCCGTCGATATTCACCTGGCCCTGCTGTGCCTGAGCCTGGGCGTCGCGCATTTCGCTGGCGGCATGCTCGGCGTTTTTTGCCACGTCCTGCACGCCATAGGTCACTTCATTGATCGCCGTGGCCACCAGCTCCATCTGCTGGGACTGTTGCTGGCTGCGGTCGTGGGCCTGGCTGGCATTGGTGCCCAGCTCCGTGGACGACTGGCCCAGCGCGTTGGCGCACACCTGCAATTGGCCGACCACCTGGCGCAGCTTGGCGGTGAAGCTATTGAAGTGCTGCGACAGTTGAGTGACCTCGTCGCGCCCGTGGGTGTCGAGGGTGCGGGTCAGGTCGCTTTCGCCGCTGGCAATATTGCCCATGGCGTTCACTGCCGCCTGCAATGGGTGCACGATGCTGCGCGCGATCAGGATCACCAGCAGCGCCATCACCAGCGCAATGCCCAGGCCGATCAACGAAGCTTTCCAAACCTGGCCGTTGAATTCAGCCTGCACATCATCCACGTACACGCCGGAACCGATAATCCAGCCCCACGGCTCGAACAGTTGGATGTACGAGGTTTTCTCCACCGGCGCGTCGGCGCCTGGTTTGGGCCAGCGATAGTTGACGATGCCGGCGCCCTTGGCCTTGGCCAGGAGCACAAATTCATTGAACACCGCAAAACCGTCCGGGTCGCGGATGGCCGAGAGGTTCTGGCCGTCGAGCTTGGGGTTGGCCGCGTGCATGATCATCACGGGCGTCAGGTCGTTGATCCAGAAGTAATCATCGTGGTCGTAGCGCAGCCCACGCACTGCGCTGAGGGCTTGCTGTTGCGCGGCCTCGCGGGTGAGTACGCCGGTTTTTTCAAGGTTCTGATAGTAAGCCAGCACGCCGCTGGCGGTCTGCACCACGTGCTGAGTCTGCTGGCGTTTGGCCTGGTAGAGGTCGTCATGGATCTGCTTGAGCATCAGCAACCCGAGGGTCAGCAGCATCAACACGGCGACTATCAGGATCAGCCAAAGACGGCGGCTGATCGACATGCTGCGCAAACTGTTCATCGTCCTGTCACTCCGTGCTTTTTATAGTTGTGTGCTGCATCGACAATTCCAGCGTGTCTGATAGGCTTTCGGCCAGGAATCTAAAAACCTGAGTACTCCCTGATTTTTCACGAAATTTTTGCGCACGGCTGGTGAAAATCCGCAGCGCATCACGATTGCACGTGGTCAGTGAACATTAAAAAGACAGACAAGGCGTGCCGCAGCGCATGACCTTTGGGGGATACATGGATTTTTGGACCGCCATACAGGCATTGATTCTTGGCGTGGTGGAGGGGCTGACCGAGTTCCTGCCGATCTCCAGCACCGGGCACCAGATCATCGTCGCCGACCTGATCGGCTTCGGCGGCGAACGCTTTGAAGCGTTCAACATCATCATTCAACTGGGCGCGATCCTCGCGGTGGTCTGGGAGTTTCGGCGCAAGATCCTCGACGTGGTGATGGGCTTGCCGACCCAGCCCAAGGCCCAGCGCTTCACCGTCAACCTGATCATCGCAGTGCTGCCGGCGGTGGTGTTGGGGGTGATTTTTGCCGACCTGATCAAGCATTACCTGTTTAACCCGATCACGGTGGCCACCGCGTTGGTGGTGGGCGGGGTGATCATGCTGTGGGCCGAGCGTCGCCAACATGCAGTGCACGCTGAAACGGTGGATGAGATCACCTGGAAAGACGCGCTCAAGGTCGGCGCGGCCCAGTGCCTGGCCATGATTCCGGGCACTTCGCGCTCCGGCGCGACCATTATCGGCGGCCTGTTGTTCGGCCTGTCGCGTAAAACCGCCACCGAGTTCTCGTTCTTCCTGGCCATGCCCACCATGGTCGGCGCGGCGGTGTATTCGGGCTATAAATACCGTCACCTGTTCCAGCCCGATGACTTGCCGGTGTTTGCGATCGGCTTTGTCACCTCGTTCATCTTCGCGATGATCGCGGTCAAGGCGTTGCTCAAGTTCATCGCCAACCACAGTTACGCGGCGTTTGCCTGGTATCGGATCGCGTTCGGCCTGGTGATTTTGGCCACCTGGCAGTTTGGCTGGATCGACTGGACGGCGGTCAAGCCATGAGCATTCAATACCCGCGCCTGAAGGCGCTGATTTTTCTGTTGTTGTGCGTCGCGCCGCTGATCGGCTCGGCGCTGCTGTGGTATCGCGGCGAAACGCTGATTCCGCTGGCCGCCTATGGCGTGGTCAGTGTGGTGGCGTTTTTCCTGTACTGGGGCGACAAACGCAAGGCCCAGGCCGAAGGCCCGCGCGTGCGCGAAAATATCCTGCATGCCGTGGAACTGGCCGGTGGTTGGCCGGGGGCGTTGATTGCCCAACAGGTGTTTCGCCACAAGACGCGCAAGGTGTCGTATCAGGTGCTGTTCTGGGTGATTGTGTTGTTGCACGAGGTGTTCTGGCTCGACCAGTTGTTCCTCGGCGGCACGCTGCTGTCAGTCCTCTAGCAACAAGCCAATCTGTGTGCGCTTGGGCAGCTTGCTCACCACCAGCTGGTGCGAGCGCTGCAACAGGCCACGCAGTTCCTCGGCGCCCAGCGGGTAGGGCGTGTTCATGATCACCCACTGCGCCCGCGCCAGGTAGGGCGCCGGGTGAATGCCGGGGCGGTCCACATGGCCGAGGAACAGTGCCTTGTCGACCTTGAACGCCAGCGAGTCACCGCGCAGGTTCTGCAGGGCGAACATCTTGTTGCCGGCAATCGAGAACACGCGCACGCCGCCCCATTTGTAGTCTTCCCGCGCGCCGGGCAGGCCCAGGCAGAACGCCGCGACTTGTGCTTCGCTCATCTTCATAGCAAACGGTCTCCGCAACCCTTGAAGGCTTCTTCCAGATAGTCGATCCAGGCCCGAATCGCCGGTAAAACACCACGGCGGTGCGGGTAGACCGCCTGCAGCCAGCCGCCCGGCGAGGACCATTGCGGCAGCAGCTGCACCAATTGGCCGCTGGCCAGTTCTTCTTCGCAATACATCATCGGCAGCAGGGTAAAGCCCAGGCCTTGCAAGGCGCAGGCTTTGCGCACGATGAAATCATCGATGCCCAGGCGCGCTTCCATGGATAAATCTTCGGTATTGCCCTGCGGGTCAATCAAGCGCAGGTGCACCAGCCGGTCAGCCTCCAGCGCGGCGAGTACCGGCAATTGCTTGAGATCGTCCGGGGTATTGATTTGCCGGCCTTGCAGGAACTGCGGGCTGGCCACCAAGACTGTCTGGGCCTGGCGCAGGCGCTTGGTCACCAGCAACGGGTCTTCATCGCCCAGTTCGCGTACGCGCAGGGCCACGTCGATACCTTCGGCCACCAGGTCGACGCGTCGGTTGACCAGGGTCATCTCCAGCTGCACCAGTGGGTGTGCGGCGAGAAAACCGGCAACCATGCCCGGCAACATGTGTTGGGCCATGCCCACCGGGCAACTCACCCGCAGGCGCCCGCGCGGTTCGCTGGACATGCTGGCCACGGCCTCGTCGGCCATTTCCGCTTCCAGCAGCATCGCCTGGCAATGGCGCAGGTAGCGCTCGCCGACGGCGGTGAGGGTCAATTGCCGTGTGGTGCGCTGCAACAGGCGGGCGCCGAGGCGTTCTTCCAGCTCGGCTATACGCCGCGACAGCCGTGACTTGGGAATCCCCAGCAGCCGGCCGGCCGCCGCAAAGCCGCCGGCTTCGACGACTTTGGCGAAATAGTAAAGGTCGTTGAGGTCTTGCATGGTCAACCTATTGTCCTGTCAGTGGGACGAACTATCCGCGTCTGGCGTGCGCAAATCCAGCCTAAAAAAAGCCAGCACCTTGCAGGCACTGGCTTTTGGAGGGTGAGAGGGCTTAGAACTGCGCCCCCGCCATCAACACATACTTCACATGCACGTACTCCTCGATCCCGTAATAGCTGCCTTCACGCCCGTAGCCGGACTGCTTGATGCCACCAAACGGAACCGACGCCGTGCCCACTGAGCCCGAGTTGAGGATCACCATGCCAGCCTCCAATTGACGAGACAGGCGCAACGACCGGCCCAGTGCGCGGGTGTAGGCATAGGCCACCAGGCCGAACTCGGTCTGGTTGGCGCGGGCGATGACTTCTTCTTCGTCCTTGAACGAGTAGAGGGCGAACACTGGGCCGAAGATCTCTTCGGTAGCCAGTGGTGAGTCGTCCTGCAAGCCGGTCAATACCGTCGGTTCATAGAACAACCCGCCCTTGGCGTGGGGTTTGCCGCCCATCAGCACCTTGGCGCCCGCCGCCTTGGCGTCCTCGACCAGACGCACGACTTTGTCAAAACCCAGTTGATTGACCAACGGCCCGACCACAAAGCCTTCGCGCAAGCCCTGGTCAACCTCGATGTTGGCGACGGCAGTCTTCACGCGTTCGATAAAAGCTTCGAGAATGCTGTGCTGCACAAAAATCCGGTTCGGCGAGATGCACACCTGGCCCGAGTTGCGCAGTTTGGCGCTGACCAGCCCTTGTACCGCCGCATCCAGGTTGGCGTCCGCAAACACAATAAACGGCGCGTTGCCGCCCAGTTCCAGGGTCATCTTCTTGACGGTTGCCGCGCACTGCGCTGCGAGCAATTTGCCCACGCCGGTGGAGCCGGTAAACGAGATCTTGCGGATGCGTGGGTCGCCGGTAAAGATCCGGCCGATTTCCTGCGGGTCACCCACCACCACTTCAAGCACGCCGGCTTCGATACCGGCCTTGCGTGCGTAGTCCAGCAGCTTGAGGGCGGCGAGCGGTGTGTCTTCGGCGGGTTTGATCACCATGGTGCAGCCGGCGGCCAGGGCCGTGGCGACTTTGCGGGTGATCATCATGAACGGAAAGTTCCACGGCGTAATAGCCGCGACCGGGCCAATGGCTTCTTTGGTCACCATGACATTGGCATTGCGGTCGTGGGTGGGAATGGTGTCGCCGTAGACGCGTTTGGCCTCTTCGGCGTACCACTCGATAAAGCCCAGGCCGTAGTCGATTTCACCTCGGGCTTCGCTCAGGCACTTGCCGTTTTCACGGCACAGCAGTTCGGCGAAGGCTTCCTTGTCGGCCTTAACGCTGTCGTGCCAGCGCCGCAGGATGTCGCTGCGCTCCCTGGCGAGTTTGCCGGACCAATCGGGAAAGGCGGCGCAGGTGCGGTCCACGGCGGCCTTGACCTGGGCTGGGGTGTGCTTGGCCACACGGCCGATTTCTTCACCGGTGGCGGGGTTGTAGACGATAAGCATGGGCAAACTCCGAAGGCTGAAAGTACTGTTTCAGGCTACGGAACACCGCGGCTTGAGCGAATATCCATTCCAATGTGCTGATTGCCTATTCCTATGAGCGCGTAGCCATGACGGTTTTTGCGCAGTACCGTGCTGTTTTCGTCAGGAGCCACGAGCCATGGGCCGCACCCAACGAATCATCGAGCTGATGGGCCGCTTGGCGCCTGTCGAAGGCTATAACCTGAGCGTTTTGGATGACGTGCGCTTCCTGCGTTCGAATCAGCCCTTGCACCGCGTTCCAGTGCTCTATGACCCAGGCATTGTGATGGTCTGCCAGGGGCGCAAGCGCGGTTATCTGGGCGAAGAGATTTACCTGTACGACGCCCAGCATTACCTGGTGGTGTCGGTGCCGGTGCCGTTCACCATGGAGACCGAGGCCAGCGCAGAGGAACCCATGCTGGCGGTGTACCTGCGGCTGGATTTCACCCTGGCCGCCGAACTGATGCTGGCATTGGATGACTTTCCGGGGTTGGTCGAGGCCAAACCCCGAGGCATGTATTCATCGCCGATGGATGAGCAACTCAGCGAATCACTGCTGCGCTTTCTTGAGGCCATGAGCACACCCATGGATGCGCAGATCCTCGGCCCGACGCTGATGCGCGAGCTTTACTACCGCATCCTCACGGGCGAGCAGGGCGGTTCGATGCGTGCCGCGCTTAACCGCCAGGGCCAGTTCGGCAAGGTGGCGCGGGCGATTCGCAAGATTCATGGGTTTTACCACCAGCACCTGGACGTGGAAGTGCTGGCGCAGGAGGCGATGATGAGCGTGCCGAGTTTTCATGCGCACTTTCGCACCGTCACCGACACCTCGCCGATGCAATACCTCAAGTCCACACGCCTGCACCAGGCGCGCTTGTTGATGCTGCGCAACGACATCAGCGCCGCCACGGCGAGCGTCCAGGTGGGCTATGAAAGCGCTTCGCAGTTCAGCCGAGAGTTCAAGCGCTTGTTCGGGCGCACGCCCCAGCAAGAGATTCAGTGGATGAAGCGCACTTACGCGCTGCCGGCGCCCGCGTCGGCGTCTATTTATGTGTCGTCGCATTGACTGTGTTGCGCTGATTGTCCTGCTGGCAGGACGAATAATCACATTTGTGCCGTCTAATCGACCATTGGGTTCATGTGTAGGATTAACCTCATTCGATCGCCCAGCCGCGATCCTCACTTGGAGAACCCGCATGAAACTGTTGCATATCGATTCCAGCATCCTCGGCGACAACTCGGCTTCGCGTCAGCTCAGCGCTGGTGTGGTCAAGGCCTGGCAAGCGGCTGAGCCGGGTGTGGAAGTGACCTATCGTGACTTGGCTGCCGAAGGCATCAGCCACTTTTCCGGCCTGACCCTGGGCGCCCTGGGCACCGCTGCCGAATTGCGCGACGCCGTACAAAAACACGAGGCTGAACTGAGCGCCACGTCCCTGGCTGAATTCATCGCCGCTGATGCTGTCGTCATCGGTGGCGCCGATGTACAACTTTTCGGTGCCGTCCCAGCTCAAGGCATGGATCGACCGTATTGCGGTGGCCGGCCAAACCTTCCGTTACACCGAAGCCGGCCCTGAAGGCCTGTGCGGCGGCAAGAAGCTGATCATTGTTTCCACCGCTGGCGGTCTGCACGCTGGCCAGGCAAGCAATGTGGGCCACGAGGACTACTTGAAACTGGTATTTGGCTTCCTCGGCATCACGGATATCGAATTTGTCCGCGCCCAAGGCCTGGCCTACGGTGAAGAAGTTCGCAGCAAGGCCTTGAGCGACGCCAACGTGGTGATCAACGAACAATTGTTCGCCGCCGCGTAAGGCTTGTGTAAAGTTCGCCTCTGTTCGGTTCCAATCTGAACCGGGGCGCCTAAACTCTGTATTCTGATCGCCTGAACGCGACCGGAGTACGGAGTTTTTTCGTTTGCCCGCTGTCATTACTTTGGCCCAGGTTATGCACGCATGGGTTTACCACCCGGAGCGAGTGCCTTGGCCCATGGACTTTTCAAACCGACATGCCGCGGGTGTTGAACGTGGTCGCGCAGCAAAGGTGGACATCCCCATGATGCGTCTTTGTGCTGTTTTGGTTCTTTCCCTGTTCGGCGGCCTGATTTCAGTGCACGCCGCCCCGGCGCCGCACCCGCATTGGAGTGTGGGCTTTCATCGCATGAGTTTTCTCGACCCGCTGGATCAGCAGCCGATGAATGCCATCGCGTTCTACCCGTCCACCGACGATGAACATTCCACGCAATTGGGCCCTTACCACGTCGCGGCCACCCAGGATTCCAAAGTCGCTATCGGGCGTTTCCCGATGCTGATGCTGTCCCACGGCAACACCGGTACACCGCTGGCGCTGCACGACCTGGCCACTTCGCTGGCGCGCAAGGGGTTTGTGGTGGTGGCCGTTTTGCACCCTGGCGACAACTACAAGGATCACAGCCGCCTGGGCACGGTGAGCAACCTGTACGGGCGGCCGATCCAGATTTCCGCAGCCATTACCGCCACGCTCGGGGATACGATGCTGTCGCCGTTCGTCAATATCGACCAGGTGGGCGTTATCGGTTACTCAGCCGGCGGTGAAACCGCGCTGATCCTGGCAGGGGCCAAGCCGGACTTCGACCGTCTGCGCCGTTATTGCCAGGAGCGCCCGGAAGACCGCGACGCTTGCACCACCAAAGGTGAGCTGGTGGTCGACCGCGAAGACCTGCAGCCGCAAGCCGACCCACGTATTCATGCCTTGATGCTGATGGCGCCGCTGAGCCTGATGTTCGGCCGCCACACCCTGGCTGATGTGCATCTGCCGGTGCTGCTCTACAGCGGCGACGGCGACAAGCTGGTGGCCGTGGACAAGAACGCTGCCGCCCTGGCGCGCAAACTGCCGCAACCGCCGGATTTCAAACTATTGGCCGGGGCCGGGCACTTTGTGTTCATGGCGCCGTGTGACAGTGACCAACTGCTGGCCATGCCGGCGATTTGCACGGATGCCGACGGTGTCGACCGCGAAGGCATCCACCGCGACCTGATCTCGGAGGCGGGGCGCTTCTTCATGCACACCCTGGGTCAGTCGACCCGCGCCGGTTTGCAGACCGCTGATCAATAAGCGCGGCGCTTGAGCTGCACGGTCAGGCACAGGGCCGTGACCGACAGCAGCGCAGCGCAGAAGAAGATCCAGCCATAGCCGAGGTTCAGTGCCACGGCGCCCATCAATGGCCCGGCAATCGCCAGGGCCAGGTCAAAAAACACCGCATACGCACTCAGCCCCGCGCCACGGCTGCTGTTGGGCACTTGCTTGATGGCCTCCACGCCGAGCGCCGGGTACACCAGCGACAAACCGAAGCCGGTGAGCCCGGCGCCGATCAGCGCCACACCGGTGGACGGCGCCAGCCACAACAGGGTCAGGCCGACGGTTTCGATGGTCATGCAGGCAATCGCCGCACTGAACCCGCCGAAGCGGCTGATGGCCGAGATAAACACCAGGCGCGAGAGGATAAAACACAGGCCGAACACCGTCAGGCAGTACGCCGCACCGGCCCAGCCACGGTTGAGGTAATACAGGGTGATAAAGGTGGTCAGCGTGCCGTAGCCGATCGACGCCAGGCACAGGCTGGCACCAAACGGCGCAATGCGCCCGAACACCGCCCAGAAAGGCAGCCGCTCGCCACGCACCACCGGCACCGAGGGTTTATTACGGATCAACACCAAGCCCACCGCAGCCAGCACCGACAGCGCGATACCCAGGCTGGTGTAGCCGTAGTCGGCAACCATCACCACGCCCAGCGGCGCGCCTATGGCAATGGCGCCGTAGGAGGCGATACCGTTCCAGGAGATTGAGCGCGCCGTGTGTTCGGCGCCGACCGCGCCCATGCACCAGCTGATGGTGCCAACGCCGATCAGGCCTTGGGCCACGCCGAGCAATAGGCGGCCGACGATCAGAATGCCCAGGCTCAGGGCGGGCATGCTTTCAACCAGTGTCGCGAAAAACGTCAGCACGCCGCTGACCAGAATACCCGCCAACCCCAGCACAATCGCGCGTTTGGTGCCGACGTTATCCGACATGCGCCCGGCCATCGGGCGGCTGAGCAGGGTGGCCAGGTATTGCGCGCCGATGGTGACCCCGGCAACTACGGCGCTGAAGCCCAGTTGTTCATGCACATAGCCTGGGATCACCGCGATCGGCAGGCCGATGCAGATAAAGGCGATAAAGGTGTAGAAGACAATGGAGACGATCTGCAGGGTGATCGACAGGGAGCTGGGGGCGGCGGCAGGCATGGTCACTCATTCGCGGGCGGGCGGTGAGGGCATGATGGCAAGGGCGTGGGGGAAAAGGAAGCTGGCTAACGGGTTTTGCTGAGGAGGCCGCCTGGGGCGAGGGCTTCATGGTGGCCAGCAGGCTTGCTGTGGTGAACCGGCTTGTTGTGGCGAGCAGGCTTGCCCTGCGTTGGGCTGCGCAGCAGCCCCAATAAAAAACACCGCGTTCTGCCAGGCAGGCAAAACGCGGTGTTTGGTTTTAGGGCCGCTTCGCAGCCCAGCGCAGGGCAAGCCTGCTCGCCACAACAAGCCGGCCTGCCACAGGAAGCGGGTCTGCAACAGTAAGCCGGCTTGCCACAGCGGGTGCTTAGAACACCACGCCTTGGCTGCGCAGGTAGTCGTCGTAGGTGCCGCTGAAGTCGATCACGCCGGTGGCGCTCAACTCGATGATGCGGGTGGCCAGGGACGATACGAACTCACGGTCGTGGCTGACGAAGATCAGCGTGCCCGGGTAGTTTTCCAGCGCCAGGTTCAGCGCTTCGATGGATTCCATGTCCAAGTGGTTGGTCGGTTCGTCCATGATCAGCACGTTGGGCTTTTGCAGGATCAGCTTGCCGAACAGCATGCGGCCTTGCTCACCACCGGAAATCACCTTCACCGACTTCTGGATCTCGTCGTTGGAGAACAGCATGCGGCCCAGGGTGCCACGGATCATTTGCTCGCCTTGGGTCCACTGGCCCATCCAGTCGAACAGGGTCACGTCGTCTTCGAAGTCATGGGCGTGGTCCTGGGCGTAGTAGCCCAGCTCCGCAGCGTCGGTCCACTTGATGCTGCCGGCGTCCGGGGTCAGTTCGTTGACCAGGGTGCGCAGCAGGGTGGTCTTGCCGATACCGTTCGGGCCGATGATCGCCACGCGCTCGCCGGCTTCAACCTGGAAGCTGAAGTCTTTGAACAGCGGCTTGCCGTCGAAGCCCTTGGCCATTTTTTCGACCATCACAGCCTGGCGGTGCAGCTTCTTGTTCTGCTCGAAACGGATGAACGGGCTCACACGGCTCGATGGCTTGACCTCGGCCAGCTGGATCTTGTCGATCGCCTTGGCACGGGACGTGGCTTGCTTGGCTTTCGAGGCGTTGGCCGAGAAGCGGCTGACGAAGGATTGCAGTTCGGAGATCTGCGCTTTCTTCTTGGCGTTGTCCGACAGCAGTTGCTCGCGGGACTGGGTCGCCACGGTCATGTACTCGTCGTAGTTGCCCGGGAACAGGCGCAGCTCGCCGTAGTCCAGGTCAGCCATGTGGGTGCACACGCTGTTCAGGAAGTGACGGTCGTGAGAGATGATGATCATCAGGCTGGAACGCTGGGTCAGGATGTTTTCCAGCCAGCGGATGGTGTTGATGTCCAAGTGGTTGGTCGGTTCGTCGAGCAACAGCACTTCAGGGTCGGAGAACAGCGCCTGGGCCAGCAACACGCGCAGTTTCCAGCCGGGGGAGACTTCGCTCATCGGGCCGAAGTGTTGTTCCAGCGGGATACCCAGGCCCAGCAGCAGTTCACCGGCGCGGGACTCGGCGGTGTAGCCGTCCATCTCGGCAAATTCGGTTTCCAGCTCGGCGACCGCCATGCCGTCTTCTTCGCTCATTTCCGGCAGCGAGTAGATGCGGTCACGCTCAGCCTTGACCCGCCACAGCTCTTCGTGGCCCATGATCACGGTGTCGAGTACGGTGAATTCTTCGTAGGCGAACTGGTCCTGGCGCAGTTTACCCAGGCGCACGTTTGGCTCCAGCATGACCTGGCCGCCGGACGGCTCGAGGTCGCCGCCGAGGATTTTCATGAAGGTCGACTTGCCGCAACCGTTGGCACCGATCAAACCATAACGGTTGCCGGCGCCGAATTTGACCGAGACGTTCTCGAAGAGCGGCTTGGCGCCGAACTGCATGGTGATGTTAGCTGTGGAGATCAATTACTTTACCTATCAATGAGTTGCGAGCGTGGCGGCAGGAGCCTTCAGGCATGCGTCAACAGCGACATCAAGGCGCGAAACCCGGTCGCTGAGCAGAATATTTTGGCTGTGTGTTGGAATTTGGCGCGCATTGTCGCATATGTCAGGCGACAGTTGTATGGCAGGCGAACGATGGTTTCTCCAGAGTCTCCGGCATCGCCAGCCATAACAGCGCCAAGGCCACGGCGGCCACGCCGGCCAGGGTCAGGAATGCCGCGTTGTAGCCGGCCTGTTGCACCACGAAACCGGCGAGGCTGCTACTCAACGCCGCACCCAGGCCAAACACCGTCGACAGCGCGCCAAGGCTCACATTAAAACGCCCGGTGCCCTGGGTCAGGTCCTTGACGATCACCGGGAACAGTGCGCCAAAGATCCCCGCGCCGATGCCGTCGAGCATCTGCACCGCCACCAGCCAGTACGGGTCACTGGACAAGGTGTAGAGCACGCCGCGCAGCGGCAGGATCAGGAAACCTGCGAGCAGCAACGGTTTGCGCCCCCACACATCGGCCTTGAGCCCGACCAGCCAGGCCATCGGCACCATCACCAACTGCGCGGCGACGATGCACGCCGAGGTCAGCGGCGTGGCCATCTGCAGGTTGATCTGCGCGAGCTTCTGGCTGACCAACGGCAGCATCGCCGCATTAGCCAGGTGGAAGAGGGCGCAGCAGATGGCGAATATCAGTAGCGGCCGGTTGGCCAGCAGCACTTTCACGCCGGACGGTTGTTCGTGATCGCTGTGGTGGGCCGGGTCAAAGCCCCTGGCGACTTCATGGTCAATCGCCTTGGCCGACACGCAGCTCACGGCCACGATACTGGCCAGCGCCATAAAGGCCATCAGGTAAAACACCACCACCGGGCCATACAGGTACGCCAGGCCGCCGGCCAGCAGCGCGGCCACGGCATTGCCGGCGTGGTTGAAGGTTTCATTGCGCCCCGTACGCCGGGTGAAGGCGCGTGGTCCGGTAATCCCGAGGGAAATGGCGGATATGGCCGGGGCAAACACCGAGGCGGCCACGGCGCTGGCAGCCTGGGTCAGGGCCACCCAACTGAAGGTGCTGACAAACGGCAGCAGCAGGCAACTGGCGGTCACCAGGATCGCAGCCACGGCGATCACGGCGCGCTTGCTGCGTGTGCGGTCGATCAGCGCGCCCGCCGGGCCTTGGGTGACCAATGCGGCGATGCCGGCCAGGGTCATGACCACGCCGATGCTGGCCGGGTCCCATTGGTGCACGGCCAGCAGGTAAATCGCCAGGTAGGGCCCGAGGCCGTCGCGCACATCCGCCAGGAAAAAGTTGAGGCTGTCCAGGGACAAGGTATTACGCAGGTCAGAGTGATTGGCCACGGCGTTGTCTTCGCAAAGGGTGTTCAGGGGCTGGACACTCGTTGGGTTAGTGACCCATGGGCCTGAACAGAAGTTTCGCGGCTGCTGAGGGTTTTATCTGGCGGGTATTTGGATTATTTTTCGTAGCCCGCTGAAATGACTCTTTGGAGACGCAATGGACATGCCCTCAGCTCAACAGGCGATTGCCAGTAACAAGGCCGCCTGGGACGCCTCCGCCGCGCTGCACAAAGGCACCGCGACCTGGAACACACTCCTGCAATCAGTCGCTGAACCGACCTTTTCGTGCCTCGACCCCACCATCACCGCGCTGTTGCAAACCGTCGGCGTTGCCGGCAAGGCGGTGGTGCAACTCGGCTGCAACAATGGGCGTGAAAGCCTGTCGTTGTTTGGCCTGGGCGCGCGCGAGGTAGTGGGCGTCGATCAATCGGCAGCCTTCCTGGCGCAAGCTCGGGCGTTGGCGGATGTTTCCCCGCATAACCCGCAGTTCATCGAAGCCGATATCCATCACCTGCCTGAGCAACTGCTTGGCCGGTTTGATATTGCCTTGGTCACCATTGGCGTACTCGGCTGGATGCCGGATGTGGCGCTGTTCATGCAGCACGTGGCCAGTACCCTCAAGCCCGGCGGCACCCTGGTGGTCTATGAGACGCATCCTTTCCTGGAAGTCTTCGACCCTCAGGCCAGTAATCCGCTATTGCCCGCCAGTTCGTACTTTCAACGCGATCCGTTCGTGCTGCAGCAATCGATTGTCTACGAAGGGCTGAAAGAGCTTCCTGGGCCGACGTCCTACTGGTACGTGCATACCCTGGGCAGCGTGGTCAGCGGGGCGATTGCGGCGCACCTGCAGATCGAGCATCTGCAGGAGTACCCGCACTCCAACCGGGAAGAGCTGTATGACCAGTACGAACACCAGCCGGCTCAATTGCCGTTGTGTTTTACCCTGACGGCCATCAAACGCTCGGTTTAAAGCGGTTTTTTGCGCACAAAAAAAGGCCCGCGACCGTAGCGGCGGGCCAAGTGAATCACTGGAGTAGGTGGCCTCACGCTAAAGGCCTGGAGGTGAAGGCTGTGTGAAAACCCTGTCGGCGTTTCGGATGCCTGCGGTTTCACCGGCGACGCACAAAGGTGCGCATGGTTTGCCCTGGCCCGGTGCTGAAGACGGTCGGGCGGGGCATGCCTTCATCCGCCGCGATAAACACAAAATCGTCGCCTTCGAGGCGATAGCTGGCGGGTAAGGCTTTGTCGGCGTCATCGCCCATGGAGTCCACCCAGGTAATGCGTTTGGGCGTGGTGCTGCTGTCCAGTGTGAACCGGCCAGCCAGCAATATGTCGCCATTCACGGTTTGGACTTCGAACTGATCGCCACGAATAGTGGTAATGGCACCCGGCGCGCTGTGTGCGTCGGGCGGGTTGTGTACGCCGCTGTCTTCCAGGGAGATTTGCTCCCAGGCGCCCTGGAGCGCGGTGAAGTCCGGGTCTGGTTGAGGTGTCATGCAAGTTCCTTTTGCTGGAGGTTGATCGGCGCGATTGTAACTGAAAGGGGCTTGGAACCTGGTTGGATGGCGAGTTTTTTCTGTGTTGGCAGCACAACCGCCTGCACTGTAAGTAGCCCCACTCCGGGCTTGCGTCCAGACAGGCGGTTGCGCGTCCTACACGCTGCGTAGACAGCTTTTCACAATTCTTAGTTAACCTTTGGTTACAAACTGTGGCTAAATAAAGGTCAATGGCCTGGTTCCGGAAGTGACTCGTCCGGCCAGCCGCCAATGTGTAATTGTGATTTCAGGTGCTGCTTATTAATCCTCGGCCGTTGTGTGCACGCAGGAGCAGCCTGTTCTCTTCTGACTTGTGACGAATCCCTTGAAACTCATCATTGTTGTTCTCTACGTTGCCTCCATTGCGTATGTTCACCTGCGTGGCAGAGTGCGACACAAGTTGGGTCGCCAGCTTAGCGATCACTCGACGTTCCTGGCGCCGATCAACTGCTTCCTCTACTTGTTTTCCAAGCAGCCAAGCCGTCCGTTTCTGTCGCCCAGCGACTTTCCGGACCTGAGCCCGCTGCAGGAGCACTGGGAGGAAATCCGCCAGGAAGGCCAGAACCTGATGCGCGCGGGCGAGATCAAGCGCTCGGACCAATACAATGACGTGGGTTTCAACTCGTTCTTCAAGTCGGGCTGGAAGCGCTTTTACCTCAAGTGGTATGGCGACAGTCACCCGTCGGCGATGAAGCTGTGCCCGCGCACCACTGAGCTGGTGCAAGGTATTGGCTCGATCAAGGCGGCGATGTTTGCCGAGTTGCCGCCGGGCTCCAAGCTGGTGCGCCACCGTGACCCTTATGCCGGGTCCTATCGTTACCACTTGGGGCTGGATACGCCGAACGATCCGGGTTGCTATATCAATGTGGATGGCGAGAGTTACTACTGGCGTGACGGTGAGCCGGTGATGTTTGACGAGACTTACATTCATTACGCTGAGAACACGACGCAGCAGAACCGCATTATTTTGTTCTGTGATATTGAGCGCCCGATGAAGTACCGCTGGGCGGCGGCGTTTAATCGGTGGTTCAGTCGTAATGTGATGGCGGCTGCGGGTTCGCCTAATGATGAGGGTGACAAGACGGGCGGGTTGAACCGTGCGTTTACGCGGTTGTACAAGATCCGTTTGCGTGGCAAAGAGCTGAAAAAGCGTAATCGGGCGCGGTATTACCTGGAGAAGTGGGCGATTTTTGCTGGGTTGGCGGTGATATTTGTTCTGATCTGACTTGTCTGGTTTGCGTTTTATGGCGGTGTTTTTGGTGTACATATCCGTTGCTGCGGTAACGGCTGAGTATGGTTCCGCTCTTACAGCGGGTCACTTTTGGCAAACGCCCCAAAAGTAACCAAAAGGTCTTAGCCCCACCACTCGGTGCCTCGCCTAGGCTCGGCATGCCCTCACTCCGGCTTGAATCCGTGGGCCGCCGCGATGGGCCATCCCTGGCCCAGCGCGGCTAACCCGGCGTCCTGCCGGGTTACCCACGGATTCAAGCCTGCGTTCGGCCATCGTGGTTGACGGGGCGCCTCAGATCAAAAGCAGATCAAGATCAAAAGCAGAGCACGGCGGCCTGAAAGCCGACCTGAGTGGTTGAAGCAAGAGCCAGATCAAGTGCAGAGCAACAGCCTATCTACCTGATGCAACACAGTCTAAATGTGGGAGCGGGCTTGCTCGCGAAGACGGTGTGCCAGTCAATTCATCTGTCACTGACCCACCGCATTCGCGAGCAAGCCCGCTCCCACAGTTGACCGCATGTGGTTTTGAAAATGAGGTCGGCTGCGGATTTGCACACACTGAAGAGCTGCTTTTCTGTGGGAGCTGGCTTGCCTGCGATGCAGACACTTCGGTACATCAGGTACACCGAGTTGATGCTATCGCAGGCAAGCCCACCACCTTTGACCGAGTATGGCTCTGCTGTTGCTGTTGCTGTTGCTGTTGCTGTTGCTCTGGCCCTTACATCCTTTTCGATGACGAAGTCAGCGGTCTTTTGATCTGCGCTTTTGATCTTGATCTGAAATCGCCCCGTCAAACACGATGGCCGGAATCTGACAGTGATTTGGGGGGTAAACCGGCAGGGATGCCGGTTTAGCCGCCCCGAGCCATGGATGGCGCGTGGCGGCGGCCCCCCAAATCACTGGCGGATTGCGGGCATGCCGAGCCACAGCGAGGCACCGAGTGTTGGGGCGAGGACCTTTTGGTTACTTTTGCGTCCTTGCAAAAGTGACCCGCTGTAAGAGCGGAACCATAGGCCGCCGTTACCTAAATAACGGATATGTACACCGCCAAAAAACCGCCCTGCGCAGCAACATTGTTCAGGTACACCAAGTGGATGCCATCGCAGGCAAGCAAGCTCCCATATATTGACGTGGTACGGTGGTTACTACTATCACTGCGGCGGCTCAGCCCCCAGCTTGTCCCACATCTTCTTGCTGATCTTCTGCCGGTTGGCGTAACCGGCCCAAGGGTCGTCCTTGAGCGTGTCCAAACGCTCATGCAGATTAGCCACCGTCCACTGCTGCGCACCGCGTAACCCTTTCAATTCCTCCCGGCTCACCGGCACCGAGACCGGCAGGCCCGGGCGGGCCCGTACCGAATAGGCCGCCACCGTACTCGCACCGCGGGCATTGCGCAGGTAGTCGATAAAGATCTTGCCGATGCGATTTTTCGGTCCGCTGGTGGCGGTAAAGCGTTCGGGCAGTTGCTGTGTCATGAACTGTGCGATGGCCTTGGCAAAGGCTTTCACCGTATCCCACCCATCCCGGCGCGCCAGCGGGATGACCAGGTGCAGGCCTTTGCCGCCGCTGGTTTTGACGAACGCTTGAAGGCCCAACTCGTCGAGCACCGACAAGGTCAGTTGCGCGGCTTCCAGCATGCTTTTCCAGGGCAGTGCGGGGTCCGGGTCGAGGTCGAGCACAAACAGGTCCGGGGTTTCGATTTTGTCGGCAGTGGCGCCCCAGGTGTGCAGCTCGATCGTGCCCATCTGCACGGCGCCGAGCAGGGCTTTGGCGGTGTCGATCTCCATCAGCCGTGCGTGGCCGGGGTCGAGGCGCTGGTCCAACTGCTTGATATGGGGAATCGCCAGGCGCTCTGCATGCTTTTGGAAGAATTGCTCACCTTCGATGCCCTCCGGCGCACGCAGAAGCGAGACCGGCCGGTGGTGCAGGAACGGCAGGAGCCATTTGCTGATGCTGGCGTAGAAATCTGCCAACTGCTGCTTTTGCGTGCCAGTTTGTGGGTCGATCACACGGTCGGGGTGGGTGATGTTCACGCCATTGCCGGCTTTTTTCGGCGCTGTAGCCTGTTTCAGCGATTTGGCCGCGCGCGGTTGCTCATGGATGATCTGCGCCACAGGCTTGTCGCTGCGCAGCGCAATGAACGCGGCTTGGCGTACCACGCCTTCGCGGGTCCATTCGGCGAAATTGACTTCGCCGACCAACTCGGGCTTCACCCAGTGCACGCCGCGTGCCTGGCTGCTAGTCAGCGGTTTGTGCAGCGGCGAAGTCTTGCGCTCCAAAGGCGTGAGCTGAGCGTAGATCGTTTTGAGCGTGTGCTGATCAAACCCCGTGCCGACACGCCCGGCATACACCAAGCCGTTGTCGTCATTGACCGCCAGCAACAGTGCGCCGAAGCCGGTGCGCGAACCTTGCGGGCGGGTGTAACCGACAATCACAAACTCCTGACGCAGGCGGCATTTGAGTTTGATCCAGTCAGCGCTGCGGCTGGACACGTAAGGGCTGCCGACGCGCTTGCCGATCACGCCTTCAAGCGCCAGGTCGCAGGCGCTTTCGAAGATGTCGCGCTGGTTGGCGGCGAAGGCTTCGGAAAACCGCAGCAATTTGCTGCGGCTGCTCGACAGCGCGGCCTTAAGCGCGGCGCGGCGTTGTTCCACGGGAGCTTCGCGCAAATCCTGGCCCTGTAGAAACGGCGCGTCGAACAGGTAATAGACGATATCCAGGCTGCGACCGATATCGAAGGCATTTTGCAACGCCTGGAAGTCCGGCAAACCGTCGGCATTGAGGCTGACCACTTCGCCATCCAGCCAGCTGTCCTGGAGCTTGAGGGCTTGCAGCGCCTTGACCTGGCGCGGCAAACGCTCGGTCCAGTCATGACCGTTGCGGGTAAACAGGCGCACGTCGCCGTCGCGGATACGCGCCAGCATGCGGTAGCCGTCGAACTTGATCTCGTATTGCCAATCGCCAGCCGGGGCGCGGTCGACCAAGGTGGCCAGTTGTGGCGCGAATTCATCGGGCAGGGCGGTCTTGGCTTTCTGGCGCTTTGCACGCGGTGCAGGCGCAGGTGCGGGCTTGCCCACGGTGGCGTCGCTGAGCACGCTTTTGGGCTGGGCCTTTACGATGTCGTAGTCTTCGGCGGGGCGGGCCTGCTGGTCCTTTTCCTTGATCAGCAGCCACTGTTCCTTGTCGCCACTGCCCTTGAGCCGGGTGCGTACCAGCGCCCAATCGCCGGAAAGTTTTTCACCGACCAGGGTGAATTTGAGTTTGCCGGCCGCATACGCCTTGTGGGGATCGTCGTGAGGCTGCCAGACCCCGCGATCCCACACGATCACATCACCGGCGCCGTACTGCCCGGCGGCGATATTGCCTTCGAAGTTGCCGTAACTCAGCGGGTGGTCCTCAACGTGGACCGCCAGGCGTTTCTGGCTGGGGTCCAGGCTCGGGCCTTTGGGCACGGCCCAGCTTTTGAGTACGCCATCGAGTTCCAGGCGAAAGTCATAGTGCAGGTTGCGCGCGTCGTGTTTTTGAATCACGAAGGATAGCGCCGAGGCCTTGGATTTCCCGGCAGGCACCTCGCCTGCGGGTTCTGCGGTGATCTCGAAGTCGCGTTTGCGTTTGTACTCACTCAGAGGCTTGGCCATGGCGTTCTCCGGCTGATGGCGGGCTCAAGAGGCCTTTTTGCTGGCTTTTTTCGCGGCCGGTTTTTTGGTCGCGGGCTTTTTCGCGGCGGGCTTGCCGGCCAGGCTGCGCTTGAGCAGTTCGGTCAGGTCGATCACATCGGCCGATTTGCGCTCTTCGCTGCCGGCCTGGCTCTCAACGTCTTCAACCTTGCCGGCCTTGGCCTTTTTCGCCACCAGCGCCATAATCTTTTCCTGGAAGCTGTCGCGGTATTCGTCCGGCTGCCAGTCGGCGCTCATGTCTTCGACCAGGCGCTTGGCCATGTCCAATTCGCCCTTGGCCAGGCTCGGTTTGGTCACGTCGCTGCCCAACTCCAGCTCGTCGAGGCTGCGCACTTCGGCGGGCCAGCGCAGCATCACCAGGACCAGCGCTGATTCCAGCGGCATCAGCGCCGCCAGGTGTTGCTTGGTGTGCAGCACCACATTAGCCAGGGCGACTTTGGCGGTTTTTTTCAGGGTTTCACGCAGCAGTGCGTAGACCTTGCCGCCGCGTTTGTCCGGGGCCAGGAAGTAGGGCGTGTCGATGTTTTGCAGCGGGATCTGGTCGGCGGCGACAAAGGCAATGATTTCGATGGTCTGGGTCGACTTGGGGTGGGCCGAGCGAATTTCGTCTTCGCTGAGCACCACGTAGCGCCCTTTCTCAAAGGCCACGCCCTTGACGATATTGTCCTTGGTGACTTCCTTGCCCGTGGTTTTGTTGATGCGCTTGTAGCCCACCGGGTCCATGCTGCGTTTATCCAGCCAGTCAAAATCAACGCCCTGGGAGGACGTGGCCGAGACCAGCGAGACCGGGATATGGACCAAGCCGAAACTGATGGCGCCTTTCCAGATTGCCCTTGGCATGGCTGCGGTTCCTTGAGAAGTGTCGGTGTTGTGGTGACTCGCAGGCGGGCGCAAAAGTTTCGGCTGGCAGATGCGCGGACAGATGCGCGGACAGATCGTGTTACATCTGATGAGAAACTATTTAATGTCGAAAGCCGAACCCAAGGCGTAGCGTGTTATCGAAAGCACGTACTACTCGCCCCAAAGAGGTTTTGTCATGAACAGCTGTGTGCGTTACCTCGCCGTCGTCGCGCTGGGCCTGGCCCTCGCGCCATTGGCCCAGGCGCAGAACCTGCCCGGCAGCTACAACACCAATAACAGCCCAATCCATCGGGCTAACCCGAACAGCATGCAGGGCACCCAACCCAATGCGCCGGCCACCACCCGTGGGGTACAACCCGCGCCGACCGGCCCTGCACCCACCGTCGAAAACGGTGGTATCGGCAATCGTTACCCGACCCGTAACGCGGCCCCGAGCCGTCCAGCCACTGCACCCAAAGCGCCCACTTACGATGCCAACGGCAATCGCCGGTAAGGACTCCGTCTTATGTTTCTACGTAAAACCCTGTTAGCCGCTCTTTGCGCAACCCTGCTGCCCGCGACGGCCGTCATGGCGGCGGATGCCCAGCAGTTCCCCAGCGAACAAGGCAGCATCACCGCCACCCCCATTGCCAAAGGCCTCGACCACCCGTGGGCCGTGGCGTTTCTGCCGGACAAACAAGGCTTCCTGGTGACCGAGCGTCCTGGCCACCTGCGCTTTGTCAGCCCGGACGGCAAGCTGTCCGCGCCGCTGACCGGCGTGCCGCAGGTGTGGGCCAAAGGGCAGGGCGGTTTGCTCGACGTGGTGCTGTCGCCAGACTTCAAGCAGGACCGCCTGGTCTACCTGTCGTATGCCGAAGGCGGCGGCGAGGGTGGCAAGGCCGGCACTGCCGTAGGGCGTGGGCGCTTGGCCGATGACTTGAGCGGGCTCAAGGATTTCAAGGTGATATTGCGCCAGGAGCCCAAGCTGTCGACCGGCAATCACTTCGGCTCGCGCTTGGCCTTCGACCGGGATGGCTACCTGTTTGTGACCCTGGGCGAGAACAATGACCGGCCGACGGCCCAGGACCTGGACAAGTTGCAAGGCAAGGTCGTGCGCATTTACCCGGACGGCCGTGTGCCGGACGACAACCCCTTTGTCGGCCAGCAGGGCGTGCGCCCGGAGATCTGGTCCTATGGCCAGCGCAACCCGCAAGGGCTGGCGTTGAACCCCTGGAGCGGCACGATCTGGGAAAACGAACATGGCCCGCGCGGGGGTGATGAAATCAACATCATCGAGCGCGGCAAGAACTACGGCTGGCCCCTGGCAACCCACGGTATCAATTATTCGCTGACGCCGATTCCGGAAGCCAAGGGCAAGACCGTGGAGGGCACTGTGGAACCCCACCACGTCTGGGAAAAATCCCCCGGCATCAGCGGCATGGCGTTCTACGACGCCGAGCGTTTCAACGCCTGGGATCACAACCTGTTTATCGGCGCGTTGGCCAGCCAGGAGTTGATTCGCCTGCAGTTCGATGGCGATAAGGTGATCCATGAGGAGCGCTTGCTGGGCGGGTTGAAGGCGCGGATTCGCGACGTGCGCCAAGGGCCGGATGGATTCCTGTACGTGCTGACCGATGAGGACAACGGCGTGCTGTATCGCGTCGGGCTGAATCAGGACTGAATCAGGACTGAATCAGGAATGACAGAGGCTTAACAGGCCAATGTGGGAGCTGGCTTGCCTGCGATAGTCTCGCCTCGGTGTTCCTGATTAACCGAATCGTCTGTATCGCAGGCAAGCCAGCTCCCCCATTTGGTTTGCGTAAGGCTTACAGCCCCAGGTCAGACAACCCCGGATGATCATCCGGGCGCCGGCCCAACGGCCAGTGGAACTTGCGTTCGGTTTCTTTGATCGGCAAATCGTTGATGCAAGCAAAACGATTGGCCATCAGGCCGTTGTCGTCGAATTCCCAGTTTTCGTTGCCATAGGAACGGAACCAGTTGCCGGAGTCGTCATGCCACTCATAGGCATAGCGCACGGCGATACGGTTGTCGGTGAATGCCCACAACTCCTTGATCAGCCGATAATCCAGTTCCTTGGCCCATTTGCGCGTGAGAAAACCCTTGGCCTCTTCGCGGTTATGCGCAAATTCGGCGCGGTTTCGCCATTGCGTGTCCAGGGTATACGCCAGCGACACCCGTTGCGGGTCGCGGGAGTTCCAGCCGTCTTCGGCCAGGCGCACTTTTTGAATCGCCGATTCACGTGTAAACGGTGGCAGTGGCGGGCGTTGTTCTGCTGTCGATGACATGGGGCAGCTCCTGTAAAGACCAAAGTGGTGTCGAAAGTTGCTCAGCGTGTGCGTTCAAAGCCCCAATAACGTTCGCGCCATGCATTGCGCATTATCAGCCGCTGTTGAATCGCCCATGACCAGGGCAACGGTAATGGCGCCATCGATCAGGATCAGCAGGTGCGCGGCCTGCCGTTCGGGGTCGGGGGTGCCATGTGCTTTACACAGTTCAAGTGCGTACTCGAACAGTTTTTGTTTATGCGCCTTGGCCAACAGGCGCACCGGGTCTTGCGCGTCGCCGGTTTCACCACTGGTGTTGATAAAGGCGCAACCGCGAAAGTCCGCCGAGCCAAACCAGGTTTTGAGCGCGCTGAACAGCGCCAGCAGGCGCTCGCCGCTGCCTTCGCTGCATTCCACTTCAGTGCGTAGCCACTGCATCCAGCGTGCGTCGCGGCGTTGCAGGGCGGCGATGACCAGTTCGTCTTTATTGGCAAAGTAACGGTAAATACTTTTGCGTGACACGCCGGCGGTTTTTACCAGTAACTCCATGCCGGTGGCGGCGATGCCGTGGCGATAGATCAACTTCTCGGTGACGTCGAGGATAATGTCGCGGGTTTCATTGCTGTTGATATCGTTCATGGAGTAAACAGTAGAACGATCGTTCTTCTTGGTCAATTGAATTTTTTCCATCTGCCGCGGCGAGACCTGAGCAGCCCCATGGTGTAAGCTCTGTGCCTCTTCGGATTCGACCCATTGCGAGCCTTATGCCGTCGTTCTTCAAACGCTCCCTGCTGCCCAAACTGCGTGGTTTCCCGCTGTCTCCCGATGCCATCGACGTGCTGTCCGGTGCCGCGGCGTACCGCCTGTGCCTGCTGGAAAAAATCGCCCAGGCCACCCAGCGCATCTACATCGTTGCGTTGTACTTGCAGCAGGACGAAGCGGGGCAGGAAATCTACGACGCCTTGCATGCCGCCAAGGCGGCACGGCCCGAGTTGGATATCGTGGTGGTGGTTGACTGGTTGCGCGCTCAGCGCGGCCTGATCGGCGCCGGCAAGCAGCCGGGCAACAGCGCCTGGTACCAGGCCATGACCCACTCCCACGCCAGCGAAGTGCCGGTGTACGGCGTGCCGGTGCAAACCCGCGAGCTGTTCGGCGTGTTGCACCTCAAGGGTTTTGTGATCGATGACAGCGTGCTGTACAGCGGTGCCAGCCTCAACAATGTGTACCTGCACAAGTTCGACAAATACCGCTTTGACCGCTATCACCTGATCCACAGCAAGCCTTTGGCTGACTCGATGCAACACCTGGTGGAGCACGGCCTGGTCGCGTCCAAGGCCGTGCATCGCCTGGACCTGCCAAACCTGCCGACCACCCGCAGCCTGCGCAATGACATCGGTGACTTGCGTAGCCGCTTGAAGCACGCGGCCTACGACACCACCACGGGTTTGCTGCCCAATGGGCACTTGTCGGTAAGCCCGTTGCTGGGTGTGGGCAAGAACAACCCGTTGAACCGGGTGATCCTCGAACTCATCGCCAGTGCCCAGCATCAACTGACCATCTGCACGCCGTATTTCAACCTGCCGCTGCCGGTGACCCGCGAAATAAACCGCGCCCTGGCGCGTGGGGTGAAGGTCGACATTATCGTCGGCGACAAAACCGCCAACGATTTCTACATTCCGCCCAGCGAGCCGTTCAAGGTGATCTCGGCGTTGCCTTACCTGTATGAAATCAGCCTGCGCCGCTTCGCCAAACGCCATCAGCCGATGATCGACAGCGGTCAGTTGAACCTGCATCTGTGGCGTGACGGTGACAATACCTATCACCTCAAGGGGATGTGGGTCGACCAGCGTTACACCTTGCTCACGGGCAACAACCTCAACCCACGGGCGTTCCGTCTGGATCTGGAAAATGCCCTGCTGATCGATGATCCCAAGGGCGAGTGGCTGGCGGCGCGGCGCACAGAACTCGCGCAGATCTTCCAGCACACCATGCGTATCGAGCGGTATCAGCAATTGCAGACTCTGGTGGAGTATCCGCCCGCAGTCGGCAAGTTTTTACGACGGGTCAGCCGGGTGCGGATTGAACGTTTGCTTTACCGGATCTTGTGAGTCGCCGCACTGCGCACAGCAAACTCTTTCACTACCTTGGTCGTTTTAGGAGTTTGCTGACACAGCGATTAAATCCAGGTTCGTACATTTCTCCCTAGACAGTTCTTAGGGACGAGAGCTCTTGCCACTCACTGGTACAGAGGAACTAGAAATGTCGAACATCTCGCCACTCTTTCACGCTCGCACGTTTACCCCGCCGGTGCTGTCATCTGCACCAGCACCAGCACCAGCACACCAGCCGATGGCCCCGTGCTCGAAACGGGTACTCGCCGGAAACGCAGCCCGGAACCCGAATCGCCCTCGTCATGGACAGTCCCTGCGTTGCCTACGGTTTCTGCCGAGGCCGCTTCAAGCGCGGACCGAGCCTTACAGACGGAGCTGGGCAGCCAGGCCTTGCGTCAAGCAACAGACCGCAGAATCCACCTTACTGCCAATACCTCGATTTTTCCGCTGTTCGATGCTTACCGGCATTCGTTCAATACGCCTGAGCTCCAGAGCTGGTTTCTGAGCAAGGGCATGGCGTTGTCGACGGTGGTGGTCAAGCCCGACTCGGTGACGGGCAGCGTAACCCGTGACGGTGTCACCAGCGTGCAAACATTTACCACCAGCGACGCATCCGGTTGGTGGGAAGCCAGTGCAAGGTTACGCGCCGCTGCCTGCGGTCTTGATCCTGACGGGGCGGGGTTGCCGTATGCCAGCCTGACCGGCAGCACTTTTTCGCGCAATGCAGTCATGCGCTGGTATGGGGTGCAACCACCCGCTGGTGATGACACCGTGACGCAAGCTCAGCAAGCACTGGCGGCGGCTGACTGGTCAGCACCCGAAAACAAGGCTGAACTCGGCATTCGCGTGCAAACAGCCAGGCAAGCGATTGACGCCCTGGATGAGCGCGCTCATCTGGCAGGCGTTCTGACTCAACACATCACAGACAAGCCCGATGAGCAAACCGTGGAATTGGCCGAGTTGACCGTGCCGGTCAGCAGCAGCTCAGGACTGACCCGTAACGAAGCCGGCAAGGTCGGGATCAGCGACGCCTTACAGGCTTATGGATTGTCATTGCCCAAGACCGTGGGTGAGTTGCGTAATGCCGTGCGCTGGCTGACCACGGCATTACCGCCGCCTGCACCGTTGGGAAATTACTCCGGCCTGTTAGGCCACACCTGGGCACCCGGAGACTTGTCTTCCGCCGATAAAGCCGCGCTGGTTGCGGTGGGAGAGGACCAAACTGATGGCAACTCGAGCGACACCATACTTGGGCTACTCAATACGGGAGGTATCCTCGATCGGCATACGCCAGAGGACTTGCGTACTCAAGCCGATCACTTCATCAGCCAGTTGCTAAGTGACCCGCTGGTATTGCTGTTGGGTGACAGCTTAGCGTTTGACCGGCGTTTTCATGGGGCGTCTGGCACCCAGCAGTTGACAGACGCTGAACGCAAGCAGTGGATCATCGCTGCCATCAAACTCAAAATTGATCCGCAGGCGACCGCACGTCCAGGCACAATCGCCGGCTATGACGTGTATCAGTCAGCCAACAGTGGGCGCAGTATGGGCGAGGTACGCAGGGATCTCGAAGCCCATCTCAAACGGAACAAACGACTCGATCCCCGCGCCGCGCCGCTCGTGGCCCATTTGTTGCTGGCCAGTGCTGCGCCTGAGTTTCTTGTACGGGGCATTCCCGACACGCTGCGCATAGGTTCGCCTGAATGGGCAGATTTGCGCCTGGGCGTCATGTTTGCCGAGCGTCAGGGCGGCGCCGGCGTTTCGCGTGCCATGAGTTACGCGCAGGTTATGGCACTCAGCCGACTGGACCCGCGCACGCCGGAAGAGGCTGCCATACTCGATAATTACGGGATGGACGCATTACTCGATTGGAGCATGATGCAGGGCGTCTGCACCCGACCGGCGGATGGGCGCTATACACCCCAGATGTACCAGCAGGCCAGCGAGGCTTTCGACGCGCAGCGCACGCAGCTCCTTCAAGCTTTGAACCAGTTCAATGTGGCGCTGCCGACACGCGAAAAACGCGCGATCGAGAACTTGCAGAAAGTCTTTTCCGATCTCAGCGTTGAGCAAATAAAAGCGTTGCGCGTGTATATTGCAGACCCGAATGAGCGTCGCAACAAGAAATCGTCGGAGCCGGTAACACGCCCGTTGGTCGAGACGTACATGAGTGGCGACCTGGTTGAGGGCCGCTGGATGCTCCTGACGCCGGGGCAGGCGCTGCCGAAATCGCCCACCCGCAAAACCCCGTTTGATTTCAACCAGGGCCTGAGCAAAGCGGACCAGGACGCTATTGATGCAAACGTCCAGGCCCTGAATGCCAAAATCGCTCAGTTACCGAATGTGCAGGCCCAGTTGCCCGCAGAGGTCGACACCTACCTGGCCAACCTCAAGCAGGGCTTGAGCACCGTCACCAAACGCATGATTGCCAACCTGCCCTTGGCTGATCGCCAGGCCCTGGAACTGGGCAAGGTCGAGCTGTTTGCACTGCGTGAACAAGTGGACGACGTGCCCACTCTGGACCAGACATCCGATCAGGTGGAGGAGCGGCGAGGGCGCAAAGGTACGGTGATACGTTGCGAACACTTGGGTGTGATCCGCTATTTCGAGGTGTTCCCGGATAAGTTGTTGATCATCAAACGTGATGATCTACCGGACACATTGAAACTGGGCGGTGAACTGCAAAACCACACCAAGGTGTACGGGCCTTGGGCGCCCACCGAAACGAAACTGCAGAACGGTTTAGAGGAACCGTTTGATTTTGTGGCTTACAGCTCCGACGCGGTGCCAAGGCCCGGCGTCAAATCGCCACGCATAATTATCGAAAAAATTGGGGATACCTTGCCCCCTGCGCAGTCTACCGGGCAGAGCGATATGCAAACGATAGTGCCCAACAGTTTTTCTTCGGACCGCACCCAGACGATTGTCGACCGCATAATGTCGGGCAACTTTGTTCATCATCGCGACACTGTGTTGAAGCTCGCTCAGGGCAAGTTGCCGTTGGAGCAACAGCGCGAGCTATCGGCTCACAGGGACCGGGTGCTGCTGGGCATGATTCCGTTCGTAGGAGCAATCATGGACCTGGCCCAGGGCAACATCGTGGACGGCACGCGAGGGCTGATTATCGACACGGTGGGCGCTCTTCTCGGGGGCGCAGGCTCGACGCTGAAACCCTTGGTCAAATCCACAAAAGTTGTCGCGCCCTTCGGTGCCAAGGCTTTTCGTGTACTGGAAAAAGGGGTCAGCGTCGTCAGTGGTTTCCTGAACCCACTGGATGGCGCGGCGGACCTGCTGAACGGCGCTACCAGAGGCCTATTCGCCCTGCCTAAACTGCTGGACAAGGCACCCAAGCCTTCGTTGTTGACCACGCTGGGCTCTGTGGAGGAAAAAATGCGTACATGCCTGGGCGTGAGCCGCGCGCTGAAGCAACCTCAGGCAATCCCAAGCCCTGCCGGGCAGATGGCCACTCACAATGGGCACAACTATTCGGTGCCGGTTCAAGCGGTGCAAATGGGTAGCTATTGGTATGCGACAGATCCCACCACTCATCTGCCGATCGGCACCCCGTTGGACGGGTTTAAACCGCTGAACGCGACGGCTGCATAAAAAACGCCGCCCCCAAGCCTGGCCAAGGCTTGGGGGTGTTATTGCCAAGATTTTACTGCCACCTAGTTGAGAAAACTCCTACGGCTCGACTTCGCATTACTTACTATTTTCTTAATCGACTGTTTTTAGGGAAGAGAACTCTCATCAACCAAACAGGTAGAGAGAATCTGAAATGTCGACAATTCCTGCCAGAGATAGCATCACTGTTTTCAGCCAGCCCCACACCTCTCAATTGCCGGCACCGGCCACCCCCCCGATCCCTGACCCCGTTGCTCACACTGCGCCGGCCATAAGCCAGAGCGCCGAGACGATGCAACCCTTTAACCGGACTTCGTTGCGTCAACTGAGGGTGGAGGAGGGGGCAGGTCGATTCAAACGTGACATCGCAACCCAAGCCGTAACGGAAAGTGCTGGCAGTTATTCCGTCAGGCGCCGTTACCCGGCAATCAAAGATGCTGAAAAGGCCGACCAGACTTTGCAAAAAAACCTGGCTCACTGGTTGAACTCGGGCAAACACACTGAAAAAACCATTCCTAAAAATGCATCCGTTACACCCTTTATCGAGATGTACAACCGGGCGCTCAATGCGCCGGCTGTCCAGGCCTGGTTCAACACTCAAGGTTTGAAACCCCAGACCATACGGATATTCAATAATTGTGTGGTGGGCGTCGTCGTGCGCGATGGCAAAGAAACCTTCCAGCGATTCACGACCACTGATGGTTCAGGTTGGGGGCAAGTCAGTAACACCATCAGCGCCCTGCAGAAAGTACTATCGCCGAGTAATCTTGGGCTTCCCGCCTCACTTGGCGTCACGTCTATCGGGCGTGATGCACTGCTGGATTTTTACGGTGTGAAGCCGCCGCTCAACGAAAAGTCCGCGCCGCAACTGGGCAAACAACTCAAGCATCACGGCTGGCCGAAAATTGACCAAACGCAACGCGACCAATGGGCAAGCCAGTTCCAACAGCTTTTCCGGTCCCATGAAGACAGCGCCGTACGCAGTCGTCTGGTCGAGCAGTTTAAATCTCAGTTCGAGGGCGAACCTGACCGCAATGTGTTCAATCTGGACCTGCAGACTGTGGTGGTCGAGCCTGGCTCCAGCCTGGACGAAAAAAGTAAGCAACCGCGCAAACGGTTTCTTGAGTTTCTAGCGTCACCGACCTTCCAGGCCTTTTTGAAGAAGGCCGGGTACGATCTTCCAGTCAGTGCATTCAGACTTTCGGAGGGTGAGTTGCAAATGCGCAACTTGGCGGGTGACTGGGTCTCTGTGCAGGAAAGGTTCTACGCAGAGGTCGAGCAGGCGTCCACATCCGACGATGCCACACGCACGATGAGCAAGGATTTTGACCGGTTAGTGCAGATGAGTAATGAAACGGGGGGCGCCCTGTACGCCACCCGCACGTATGACGCGCGACAGGCACTGGCGTTTTATGCTCCCGATGTACCGCAAAACGTCGGCCAGTTGCGTGCGACTTTAAGCTGGTTAGCTGTTCAATTGCCGCAGGCTCCGTTGGCGGGTGACTACGCAACGATGACGCCATACGGGCAGCCGGAGCTGTCCGGCAAGGTTATCGAAACGCTCAAAGGCCGATCGGCTGAGGTCGAGTTGGCACTCAAGGAATTTGCCACCACTGCCTCAGGCTTTCAATCCTATCCCGACCCGGATAGTCAGCTCGCAGCTTTTTTTGATTCGCCCAAAGCAATAGCTCTGGCCGAGGACATCGCCAAATCGATAGCGCTGTATGCGGTGGCCGATGGTCAACCGTTGCCGAGGGCCGAGCGCCACCAACTCTTGGCCACGACCCTCAAATTCCGTGCAAATTCGCCGGTGCCTGGCAGGCGAGGGACGGTGGCCGGCTACGAGTTGTATCAACCTGAGAATATGAATCGCACGCTTAAAGAGGTTCGCACGAGTGTCGAAAGGCACTTGGAAAGCAAAGGTGTCGACCCTAAGGTCTCGGCACTGATGGCCCACATGCTGCTGGCCCAATCCGCTCCAGAGATGTTGGTTAAACGCGACCCCACCGTACCTGCGGATGTTGCCGGGCTGCTCAACCGCGACCCGGAAAAGATCAAGGTCGGCTCCAACGCCTGGATGAACCTGCGCCTGGGGTGTGCAATTGCGGGTGATTCACGCTTGAACCTTTCCCAAGCCATGGCGCTGGCAAGCCAGGGTGTTGGCGGGCCTCAGCAAGAAGCGGTGATCAAAGAGTTGGGCGTTCAGGCACTGTTGGACTGGGCGGTTATGTCGGGCATTTTTCCCGCGCCCGCCGATGGCAAATATTCCGAGGAAAACTATACGACTGCGGCGAAAGCCTTTGCCGAGCGTGAAAACCAGACACAAGAGGCATTCGCAAGGCTGGCAAGTGAGTCGCCCACTCAGACAAGCATTCTGATCCAACAACTGATGTTGCTGTTCCCGGAAATGACTGAAGAAGAAATTCGCAACATCAGATTGGATGGAAAACCAAATTTCACCCATGTTGCAGGTCCCACTTCGTCGGGCTCGTGGAGCAACCCCAAGGAGCTGTTGACCGATGTCATCCTCATGAATCAGAAGGAAGGTGTACCCGCAATGGGTACAAATGATGCGTGGCTCAAGGGTGCGTTCATTCACCCTCATGTGTCTGTTGCGACCTTTTCAGAACGTATCAAGCAGTTGCCTTTGATCGAACCGTTGGTAGCGCCTGCCGTTGACAAATACATCGCAGACAGCCGAGCAGCCGAGGCCACGGCACTGAAGCTGATGTTCACACAATTACCGCTGAAACAACGCATGGCGCTGGAAAGATCGCCGCAAATCCAGCTCTTTAGCGTGCGCCAGGCGACCGGAGACGACGTGGAGGCCGATAACCAGCCCAACTCGAAGGTCGCCAAGAGTCGGGGCACTCATGGGCTCCTGTTGCGCTACGAAACAGGCGAGGCCAAGCCCAAGTACGGTTATTACGAAGTGTTCACTGGCTCGATGACGATGGTTGAGAGAACAGATTTACCTGAAGAATTGAAGCTTGGCGGTGAGGTCGTCAAGGGTACCAAACCCTCCGGGCCTTTTGCCTATAGCAACACCCTCTACCAAAAGGGCACGTCGGTACCGATTGATTTTGAGGCTTATCGCTCTGGAGCAACCCCGCGCGCCGGGGTGAGCTCAGAGGTGATCATTGAGAAGTTTGGAGAACCGTTGAAGCGGCCTTTGAACCACACGCACCATCGCGTACCCGACACCTTTGCTTCGTCCATTACTGCCCAGATAGTGGACAAGTTGCAGGCGTATAGCTTTGACGGAAACCGGACTGCACGGATCGACTATGCCAACGCGCCGTCAGACCTGCACAAGCGTGACTATCCCTTTACGACGAGCAAGGTGTTTACGGCCGAGAAGGCGCGCATGCTGCTGAGCCTGATCCCTTTTGTGGGCGCCATTGCCGATTTGGTCGAGGGCAAAACAGAGCACGGCCTCAAAGGCCTGGTGATGGACTTTTACTCGTTGATTATAACCGGTGGATGGTCGGGGTTAAAAAGCCTGGCCAAGGGTATGAAAATGTTGGTTCCTTTCTCCGGTAAACCCTTCAGCCTGGCCGGGCTCAAAAACGGGGGGTCATTAATCCGCGGCGTGTTCAACCCGTTGGAAAGTATTCCAGAAATTTTTCGCGCCCCCCGAAATGGCTACAACGCACTCGTTCACATCGCGAATGGCAAGCCAGTGCGTATCGGCTCGAATGTTTACCTGCCGGCCAAGGTGGTTGAGCAGTGGAAATGGATCACAGGAGCGCTGGAAACGATTCAAGGCGCCCAGTCGAGCGGCGCATTTCCAGGCGCCCGTAAGGGGTATATCGGGTCGCAAGAGGTTTACGCGGTGCAGAAGAACGGTAAGTGGTATGCGATCAATCCTACCAATCGCAAGCCTGAGGGGACGCCGCTGGCGCAATTTAGCCCCGTTTAAAGTTAATGCATGAATACCCAGGTGTTGGCCGGCCTTTTAGCGTCGCCCGAACACCTGGGTGTTGAATCAGTTCAAGCCCAACTTGCCGCGCAGCATCGACAGGTCTTCAGCCAAGGTGTTGACCGGGCCCACCAAAGCCTTGCGGTCGGTGTCCTTGACCTTGTCGTAGGTCTCATAACCGCCATCTTTGGTTTTGTACTTGGCGAGGATCTTGTCCACGGTGGCAAAGTTCTTGTCGACCTTGGCCAGGAAGACTTTGTCCTGCTTCTCGATCTGGCCACGGAACAGGTCGACGATTTTCTTCGCGCCGTCGATGTTGCCCTGGAAGTCATACAGGTCGGTGTGGCTGTAACGGTCTTCTTCACCGGAGATCTTGGTGGCCGCCACTTCTTCCAACAACGCTGCAGCGCCGCCGACGACTTTTTCCGGCGGGAAGGTCAGGCCGTCCACGCGAGTTTTAAGGTCGTTGACGTCGGTGTTGAGCTTGGCGGTCAGCGCTTCCAGACCTTTGGTGGTTTTCTCGGAGAACAGCACGTACTCGATGCGATGGAAACCGGTGAAGTCTTCAGCGGTCACGCCTTTCTCGTGGTCGTCGACACGTGAGTCGATCGAAGCGTCGAGGTCGCTGAACAGCTCGGCGATCGGCTCGATGGACTCATAGTGCACGCGGGTCGGCGCGTAGAGTTTCTGCGCGGTGGCCAGGTCGCCTTTATTGATGGCATCGGTGAACGCCTTGGTCTGGGTGACCAGTTCGCCGATTTCTTCGGTGACGTAGATCTTGTAGTCCGACACCGGGCCTACCAGGTCCAGAGGCGCGGTGGCGGCGAAAGCTGCCAGCGGTGAGAGGGTCAATAGCAACGACAACGCGATAGTCGACTTCTTCATGGGACGTTTTCCGCTCTGGTGTGTTTTAGGTGTTGGCAGTGGTTTGAGAGTGCGTTGCAGCGAGCAGTGTCCGGCCAAGGAAGTCCTTGGGCCCCGTTACCCCCGGCAAGGTGAAGAAGTACCCGCCGCCGACCGGCTTGAGGTATTCCTCCAGGGGCTCGCCGTTGAGCCGGGTTTGCACACTGATAAAGCCTTTCTCCAGGTCAGCCTGGTAGCAGATGAACAGCAGGCCCATGTCCAGCTGACCGTTTTTGTTGACGCCGTTGGAGTAGTTGAACGGCCGACGCAGGATCAGGTTGGCCTGAGTCTGCGGGGTACGTGGGTTGGCCAGGCGGATGTGCGCATCGAGCTTGGTCAACTTGCCTTCCGGGTCCTTGCTGTAGTCGGGTACCTGGGTTTCTTTGTCGCCGTCCATGGGCGCGCCGGTCGGTTTGATGCGGCCGATGATGCTTTCCTGTTCCTGCAAGGGCGTGCGGTCCCAACGCTCGACGAAGTTGCGGATGATACGCACGGCCTGGTAGCTGCCGTTGGCGGCCCAGGCCGGTTCGTCGCTGCCGGGTTGCACCCAGACGATCTGGTCCATGGCCTTGGCATCGTTGGAGTTCGGGTTGGCCGAGCCGTCACGAAAACCGAGGAAGTTGCGTGCGCTCTGCGCCGGCTCACCGGGTTTGGCCGGTGCCTGGGGCGGTACGCTGCCTTCCTGTTTCCAGCGCACCAGCAGCAGGTCGGGCAGGTTCTTCACGATGTCGCGCAGGGCGTGGATATTGGTGTCCGGGGTGTTCGAGCTGAATTGCAGGCTCAGGTCGCCGTGACACTGCGCGGGCTCCAGCGCGTCGTTAGGGAAGCCAACCATGCGGCTCAGGCGCTTGGGTTTGGCTGCGGCCAGGCCGAAACGCTCATCGAACAGCGATTCGCCGACCGAGACGGTGATGGTCAGGTTATCCGGCGTCACCACCGGGCCGAGGATCCCGGAGTCGGTGGGCGGCAGTTTCGGGTCGACTTGCGGCACAGTGCCGCCGGTCATCAGGAACGCGATGCGCTCATTCAGGGTGCGGAACAGGCGCTCCAGGTCTTCGCGGTCACTGGCCAGCACGTCGAAGGCCACGAGCATGCCGCAGGCCGGGCGCGGGGTGACGATGCCGGTCTGGTGCTGGCCGAAGAAATCGTGGTGGTCCTGGGTCTTGTCACTGCGCGGTGCGGTGGTGACTTGTTCGGCCGCAGCGGCCATGGCCGGGCAGGTCAGGGTGCTGCCGGCAATCGCGGCGCCGGTGGCGGCCATGCCCAGCAGGACGCGGCGGCGCTGTGCTGAAAAGTGTGCGGAAAACTGTTCTGAATCACTCATGTCTTAGGTCGTCTTCACTGCAGGCCGGAAAGGCCAAGGGCGGGGTCGATTCCATCGAGTGCAACGGCCAGAGCCTTGGCCTTGTCGGCGATCTGCTTGCGCTGATCGGCCGTGACGCTGTCGTAGCGGCTGTACTGGCCGTCGACTTTCAAACTGTTGAGCTGGGCATCGAAGGCCTCCAGGGCGCTGTCGATGTTTGGCAACAGGCCCGCCGCCGATTTGGTCAGCAATGGACGCATCAGGTCGACCACCTTGCGGGCGGCCTCCAGGTTGGCGGCAAAGCCGTTCAAATCGGTATGGCTGTAGCGCTCCTCTTCACCGCTGGCGGCTCGCACATCCGCCAGGCTGTTGAGGTTGCGCACCACAATGCTGACCAGTTGTTCCGGCGGCAGTGATTGCGCAAGCAACTGTTGCTTGAGGGTGGTGACGTCAGTGACCAGGCGTTCGGCGACCGGGCCGAGGCCATCGAGGCTGCGCTGCTGGAACAGGCTGTATTCGAGGCGGTGGAAGCCGCTGAACGCCGGGTCTTGCTCGCGTTTTTCGAAGTAATCGGCGCGGGCGTTGATCGCGTTGTCCAGTTCCGCCAGGCGTTGCGCGGCCGGAGCCAGGCGCTGGTACGCCTCACGGGCCGGCACATACAGCGCTTGCGCCTGGGCCAGGTCACCGGTGGCGATCGCTTGCTGCAGCGCGGCCACGGCCTTGACCAGCGCACTGCCTTGGCCGCTCAGGTACACCCGGAACTCCGACAGTGGGCCAATAAACGCCACCATCGACGGCTTGGCCTTGGCCTGGGCGTCGGACTCGGCGGTCGGGGTCACATGCAGCGTGCCGCGGGGGTTGCTCAGCAGGCCGCAGGTGATTGCATAGTCGCCGGGCAACAGGTTGGCGTTGATCACCTGGCTTAGGCCCGGCGCGATATTTTCGCGTTCTTCGATCACCAGCACGCCGTCGAGGATTTCCCATTCCACCGCGCGGTCGGAGCGGTTGATGATGCGAAAACTCGCGCGCCCGGCGGGCACGCTGATTTCATTCGGCTCGCAGGCGTGGCCGTGAATGGTCACCGCAATTTCATTGTGGTTGGTCTGGCGCTTGGCGGCAGCCAGTTGCGAAGCGTAATAAAACAGCGCACCGGCGGCGATCATCACCACCACCGAGCCGGCCACTGCCCAGCGCAGGGCGCGCGACGGCGGTGCCGGTTGAAGGGTTGGGTTGGACAAGAGGCGGTCCTTACTGGCTGGAAACGGAAGAAGGTTGGGCGACAGGCTTGGCGGGGGGCGAGGGCAGGAAGAACATCACCAGCGCCACCACCAGATAAATCAGATAGGCACCCAGGGTGCTCACAGTCGGCGCTTCCTGGTAGCCGAACATCCCGGCGAGCACCGAACCCAGCGGGCTGTCCATCGGCAGCACGGTACTGAAGTCGAACAGCACGGTTTGCAGGTGGTTCCACACCCCGGCTTCGTGCAGGGCCTGCACCGAGTTGGCAAGAATGCCGGCGGCCACCACCAGAATGAACAGACCGGTCCAGCGGAAGAACGCGCCAAGGTTCAGGCGCATGCTGCCGGTGTAGATCAGGAAGCCGACGATAATTGCCAGGATCAAGCCGAGCAGGGCGCCAATCGGTGCGCCCGGGCCTTCGCTCTGCTGGAACACGGCGAGCAGGAAAAACACGGTTTCCAGGCCTTCACGGGCCACGGCGAAAAACACCATGGCGATCAGCGCGATGACTTGGTGCCTGGAGCCGGCCAACGCGTGATCCAGGGATTCGTGCAGGGAATGCTTGATGGAGCGCGCCACCTTGCGCATCCAGAACACCATGGAGCTGAGGATGCCGACGGCGACCAGGCCGACGATACCTTCAAACAGTTCCTGTTGTTTCTGCGGGAATTCCGCACTGACCAGTTCCAGGCCGCCGCCGACCAGCAGGGCCAACGCAGCGGCCAGGAACACGCCGATCCACACGGCGGGCATCCACTGGCCACGGCCGGTCTGTTGCAGGTAGCTGGCGATAATGCCAACGATCAATGCGGCTTCAATGCCTTCGCGCAGCATGATTAGAAAAGGAACGAGCATTCGGCACCGCATCAAGGCTGGATAGGATGCTAATTTGTAACATAATGATACTCATTACTAAACAGCCAATATGGAGCTTTGCTGAACTGCGGCTGAACGGTGGTGGCGAATCGCAACCGCCCTTATGATGCACACCATCTTTTGCAGCATTGAATAGCCCGATTCCCATGGCGGAAAAAGACACCATCTCCATCCATCTTGTACGCGAAGCCTTGCTGCAAAGCTGCGCGCCCGGCGCGGCCACGGTTGAAGCCTTGAGCAAGGTCGGGATAGACCCGGCGTTGCTTGAACAGCCCGACGCTCGTGTGCCCGCCACGGCCTACGCACGCCTGTGGCGCCTGTTGGCGCGCCGCCGGGATGATGAATTTTTTGGTATGGACCCCCGCAAACTCAAGTCCGGCAGCCTGGCGTTCCTGTGCCGCGCCGCGATGGCGCAACCGAGCCTGGATGCCGGCCTGGAAACCGGCCTGGGTTTTTTGTCGTTGATGCTCGAGCAGATGCCCGCACAACTGGTGCGCCAACAGAGCCTGGCAGAAATCGTTTTGCTCGAGCCCGAACCCAAACGCGCGTTTACCTATTTCACCTACTGGATGATCGTCCACGGCGTCGCCTGCTGGCTGGCGGGTCGGCGGATTCCGATCCTCGCCATTGAATTGCGCTGCCCGCCACCGGAGTTCTGCGATGACTATCGCGTGATGTTCTCCGACAACCTGCGCTTCGACCGGCCACGCACGCGCATGATCTTTTCTGCCGACTGCCTGGACCTGCCGATCAAGCGCAGCCCGGAAGAACTCAAGCGCTTCCTGGCGCATGCGCCGGCCAACATCTTGGTCAAATACCGCGACCCGACGAGCCTGGCCAATCGCATCAAACAGGACCTGCGCCATATGCCGGCCCATACCTGGCCGGAAACCGAAGGCTTGGCCGCCAACCTGTGTATATCCGCGTCGACCCTGCGTCGCCGGCTGGCAGATGAGGGCCAGACTTATCAGGGGCTCAAGGATAGCGTGCGCAAGGAGTTGGCGATTGTCTGGCTCGCCGAGGCCGATATCAGTTTTGTTGAAATTGCCGTGCGCCTTGGGTTTGCGGATGTCAGCTCTTTTTACAAAGCCTTCCGCAAATGGTCCGGCTCCAACCCTGGGCACTATCGCAGTCTGATCCTGAGTGACGCGTTGCCGTCTGAGTGACGCGTTGCCGTCTGTGTGACGCAGGCTCCTGCGTAAACCCTTTGGGGTAATGCTGGGCCTGGACATTATCGGCGTTTGATGTTGGGTAAGTTGAATGGATTGAATAACGGGCAGGCGGGATTAGGAAAAACCTGACTTAGCCCTACTGCCAGCTATGACAGAGCGCTCCTTAATGATTTTAGGAAGCGGCTGGCATATCCGGCTTGATAGTTCACTCACAGTGGGAGGCACGATTCCTACCGATATCACGCTCAGAGCGGGTGCGGGTCAGGTGTCTGGCTTGATCAACCTGTCGTTCAACTGTGAGGGTGAAGATCATGAAA
Organism: Pseudomonas sp. W3I7; assembly: GCF_030816095.1. NCBI lineage: Bacteria > Pseudomonadati > Pseudomonadota > Gammaproteobacteria > Pseudomonadales > Pseudomonadaceae > Pseudomonas > Pseudomonas sp. W3I7. The sequence continues at coordinate 3,155,358 of NZ_JAUSXP010000001.1, read as the reverse complement.
AGGTTTTTTGCACTGTCTGTTCTGGCGTGGGTATTTTTGTCGTTTCAAGTGTCTGCGGGGTGTTGGAGTATTACGGATACGTATACGGGGATCATTGAAGCCGACAGTGAAAAGATTGCGTATGGGCCATTCGCAATCACCTCTGCCAACGGATGTTTGAGCGCTAATATTGACGTCACCCTTTCTGCTGTTGATCGCGGACGGCCGCCGCAATTGATTCTACAGCAAGCAGCGGGTGCTTCTTGGAATCAAGTCGCCGGGAATACGGGAAGTAACGTACTCTACAGTGGCCCATTCGGCAGCTATCGAGTGATCATAAAAAACCCTGATGCCACGTCAAAAGTCTACTTGGGTACTGTCAAATACGGCCGTTGAGTGGACCGTTATGCAGTGGGCGAGGGCTACTTTCTGGCTCACTGCAGACCTTACACCGCCTTCAGGCCTGCTCGTCGAGCGCCAGTTTGTGACTGGCTGAGTTGGCGAAGTAGGCCAGGGCGCCTACGGCATGATTGGCCGCTATCATTCCTTGCTTCCATCGCAGATTGTCCGAATTTGAATGCACAGGATGCTCTTCTAAAAACCGACTGTACTCTTCAAACCTCTGATTGAATAAGGCGACCGCGTTATAACGCACGTGAGTGTTTGCTTGGTTTCCTTTCTCGTCAAACTCCCCATTTCCACTGATGAACATTCCGAAAGCCACTTCATCAATGGCGCCGCTGTTATAGAGCCGTCTGCCCACCTTTTTCAGCTCGTCAGTGCTGATGGAGGTCATGTCGTAATCTTTTAAAAAATCCTTTAGTTGGTTAACCTCTTGCGCGCTATCAAGTTGAAGCGCTGCCGATGCTTCAGGTGCATCCGTCACGGTAAACGCATTCTTAACTTCATTCGGATTCTTGATCACAACAGCAGCGGTCGCCTTAGACTGTTGCAACGGTTCGGTGGTCCACACGATTGCCATGTTCTTACCCTCCAATGACCGGAAACTAAAATCTAGAAGCACCCTGAGTGCAATGCACCGCTGTTTTCGGCTTTCACTGATAATCGGAAATGGCTGGCGAGGGACTACAACAGTATCTGACGTCCATGCCTTTCAAATTAACCCAAAAAAAAGCCCCGCGACCGAATGAGCCGCAGGGCTAAAAATTGGTTGGATGCGACCAACCAAAGGAGCTCGTTACATCACTTGCTGCTGGCTACGACCGTGTCCGGCTGCCAGCCACCGCCCAGGGCCTTGTAGATCGCGACGATGCCGCGATACAAGTCCACTTCGGCCTGGGCCTGGGAGTCTTCAGCGGCCAGGCGCTCACGTTGCGCATCGAGCAGCACCAGGAAGTCCACGGTGCCTTCGCGATAACGAATTGCGGCGAGGTCAGCGGCAGCACGGCTGGATTCACTCTGACGAATCAGCGAAACCAGACGCTGCTGGCGTTTGCCGTAATCGCTGAAGGCATTCTCCGATTCTTCCAACGCCAGCAACACTTGCTGCTCATAGGTCGCCAGGGCGCCATCGGCCTCGGCATTCGCACCGCGCAACCGTGCACGCACGCTGCCCAGGTCAAACGCGGCCCAGGTAATGCTTGGGCCAAGGGACCAGGCATTCGCGGCAGCCGAGCCAATCTGCGAACCGCGCCCGGCGGTAAAGCCGAGGAAGCCGCTGAGGCTGACCCTTGGGAACAGGTCGGCCTTGGCCACGCCGATACGCGCGGTGGCGGCGGCCAGTTTGCGTTCGGCGCTGAGGATGTCCGGGCGACGTTGCAGCAACTGGCCGGGGTCGCCGATCGGCAAGGCCTTGGCAATCGCCGGCAGGTCTTTGGGGCTCAAGTCCACGCTCAGCTTGTCGGGGCGCTGGCCGAGGAGGGTGGCGATGCGGTTACGCTCGCGCACTTGCTCGGCTTGCAGTTGCGGCACGCTGGCTTCAACCGCCGCCAGGCGTGCGTCAGCGCGTTCCACATCGAGCTGATCACCCACACCGGCATCACGCAGGCTCAGGGTAATGGTGCGCGATTCCTGCTGGTTCTTCAGGTTGTCCAGGGCAATGCGTTCACGCAATTGAGCGCCGCGCAATTGGCCGTAGGCGTCCACCAGTTCGGCAATCAGGGTGACTTGCAGTTGGTACAGGTCGGCTTCGGCGACCTGTTGGTCCGCATCGCTGGCCTCAAGGTTGCGGCGGATACGGCCGAACAAGTCGACTTCCCAGGCCATGTCCAGGCCCAGGTCATAGCGCTCGCTGTTGACACGCTGGGTAGTCTGGCCCGGGATCTGGCCTTTGCCCACGTCACTGCTGGCGCGAGAGGTGACGACCGGCATGATGTCGGTGGCCACGTCATCACGGATGGCACGTGCCGCCCGCAGACGGGCGAACGCCACACGCAGGTCGCGGTTACCGCTCAACGACTGGGTCACCAGTTGGTTGAGGGTCGGGTCCTCGAACTGCTGCCACCAGATGCCTTCGTACTGGGCGTGGTCATAACTTTTGGTGTCGGCGGCGGCCGTGATATTGGCCGCCTCCAATTTTTCGGTTTTGTAGTCCGGGCCCACGGCACAGGCGCTCAGCGCCAAAACCAGCAAGCTCGGCAAAAATACGTTCACGCTCATTGCTGCGTCTCCAGCTTCAAGGCCTTGGCCGCTTTGCGTGCTTCGCCGCGCTCCACATAACGACGGATCAGGACGTAGAACACCGGGGTCAGCAACAGCCCGAAGAAGGTCACCCCGATCATCCCGGAGAACACCGCCACACCCATGGCATGCCGCATCTCGGCACCGGCACCGCTGGACAACACCAGGGGCACCACACCCATGATGAAGGCGAACGAGGTCATCAGGATCGGCCGCAGACGCAAGCGGCAAGCCTCCAGTACGGCAGCCAGCGGATCGAGACCTTCCTGCTGTTTATCCTTGGCAAACTCGACGATCAGAATCGCGTTCTTACACGCCAGGCCCACCAGTACGATCAGGCCGATCTGGGTGAAGATGTTGTTGTCGCCGCCGGAGATAATCACCCCGGTGATGGCCGACAGCAGCGTCATCGGTACGATCAGGATCACCGCCAGTGGCAGGCTCCAGCTTTCGTACTGAGCGGCCAGTACCAGGAACGCCAGCAGCACGCAGAGCGGGAACACGAACAGCGCGGTATTGCCTGAGAGGATTTGCTGATAGGTCAGGTCGGTCCACTCGTAGGTCATGCCGTTGGGCAGTTCGTCTTTCAGCAATTTTTCAATCGCGGCCTGTGCCTGGCCGGAGCTGTAGCCCGGTGCGGCGTTGCCGTTGATTTCGGCGGTGATAAAGCCGTTGTAGTGCATCACGCGGTCCGGCCCCGAGGTGTCGCTGACCTTGATAAAGGTCGCCAGCGGGATCATCTCGCCTTTGTTGTTGCGCCACTTTCAGCTGGCCGATCTGGTCTTCATCCTGGCGGAACTGTTGCTCAGCCTGCACGTTGACCTGATAGGTACGCCCGAAGCGGTTGAAGTCGTTGGCATACAACGAACCCAGGTAGATCTGCAGGGTGTCGAAGATGTCGCTGATCGCCACGCCGTGGGTCTTGGCCTTTTCGCGGTCAATGGCGGCATCGACCTGGGGCACGTTGACCGTGTAGCTGGTGAACAGGCCGAACAACTCAGGTACGCCACGGCTTTTGGTGATGATGTTCTGCACTTCTTTGTACAGCTCGTCATACCCCAGGTTGCCACGGTCTTCGACTTGCAGGCGGAACCCGCCAATCGTGCCCAGGCCCTGTACCGGCGGCGGCGGGAAGATCGCCATGTAGGCTTCTTCGATGCTGCTGTATTTACCGTTCAGTGCCCCGGCAATTGCGCCGGCGGACATGCTCGGGTCTTTACGCTCATCGAACGGCTTCAAGGTAACGAATACGATGCCGTTGTTCGGGCTGTTGGTAAAACCGTTGATTGACAAGCCGGGGAAGGCAATAGCGCTTTCCACGCCGGGCTGTTTCATGGCGATGTCGGACATGCGCTTGATCACGTCCTCGGTGCGGTCCAGGCTGGCGGCGTCCGGCAATTGTGCGAAGGCCACCAGGTACTGCTTGTCCTGGGCCGGTACGAAACCGGTCGGCGTGTGGGCAAAGCCCAACCATGTCAGCACCATCAGGCCGGCGTACAGGAACAGCGCAATGCCACTGCCGCGAATCACCCGGCGCACGGTGCCTACATAACCATGGCTGGCTTTGTCGAAGAAGCGGTTGAACGGTTTGAACAACCAGCCACCCAGCATCTTGTCGAGGAACCTGGAGAAGCCGTCCTTGGGTGCGTTATGACTTTTAAGCAGTACCGCAGCCAGTGCGGGCGACAAGGTCAGCGAGTTGAACGCCGAAATCACCGTCGAGATCGCAATGGTCAAGGCAAACTGCTTATAGAACTGCCCGGTCAGACCACTGATAAAGGCCGCCGGAATGAACACCGCACAGAGTACCAATGCAGTCGCGATGATCGGGCCAGTCACTTCGCTCATGGCCTTTTCAGTGGCCGGGAACGGTTCCAGTCCCAACTCGATATTTCGCTCGACGTTCTCCACCACCACGATGGCGTCGTCCACCACGATACCGATGGCCAGTACCAGACCGAACAGCGACAGCGCGTTAAGCGAGAAGCCAAACAGGTGCATGACTGCAAACGTACCGATCAACGATACCGGCACCGCCACCAATGGAATGATCGAGGCACGCCAGGTTTGCAGGAACAGGATCACCACCAGCACCACCAGGATCAGTGCTTCGAACAAGGTGTGAACCACGGCCTCGATGGACCCGCGTACGAACACGGTCGGGTCATAGGCAATGCGGTAATCCATGCCTTGCGGGAAGCTCTTTTTCAGCTCCGCCATCTTGGCGCGCACTTCATTGGAGATGTCGATGGCGTTGGAGCCAGGGCGCTGGAAGATCGGAATCGCCACGGCCGGCTGGTTATCGATCAACGAGCGCAGGGCGTATTGACTGGAACCCAACTCCACCCGTGCGATGTCTTTGAGACGCGTGATTTCGCCGTTAGCGCCAGCACGAATGACGATATTTTCGAACTCTTCCTCAGTGACCAAACGGCCCTGGGTATTGACCGACAGCTGGAAGCTGGTGTCGTTAGGCGCAGGCTGCGCGCCCAGCGCACCGGCCGCTACCTGACGGTTCTGTTCACGAATGGCCGTGACCACATCGGTGGCGGTCAGGTTGCGCGAGGCGGTCTTGTTCGGGTCCAGCCACACACGCAGGGAGTAATCGCCCATGCCGAACAACTGTACATCGCCCACGCCACCCAGCCGTGCCAGCTCATCCTTGATATTGAGGATGGCGTAGTTGGACAGGTAGAGCATGTTGTAACGCTGATCCGGGGAGGTGATGTGCACCACCATGGTCAGGTCAGGAGACGCCTTGTCCACGGTGATACCGATGCGCGTCACTTCTTCAGGCAGCTTTGGCTGCGTGCGGGTCACACGGTTTTGCACCTGTACCTGCGCGTTGTCCAGGTCGGTGCCCAGGGCGAAGGTAATGGTCAGGGTCAGCTTGCCGTCGGCGGTCGACTGCGAGGACATGTACAGCATGTTCTCGACGCCGGTGATGGCTTGCTCCAACGGAGCGGCCACGGTTTCACCGATGACTTTGGGGTTGGCGCCCGGGAAGTTGGCACGTACCACCACGGTGGGGGGCACCACTTCCGGGTATTCGCTGATCGGCAATTGGAACAGCGAGATCGCACCAGCGATCAGGATCAACAGCGACAGCACCGCTGCGAAGATCGGCCGCGAAATGAAGAACTTGGAAAAATTCATCTTGAGTTGTGTCCCTTAACCGCGTGGAGTCGCGACGGCTGCGAGCTTGGGCGCGGCTTTATCCGGCGCCACTTGCTCGAGGTTGCTGGCTTCAAGCGCTTGTCGTTGTTGTGCCAAGGCGGCGAGGGTTTCCTTGCTGGCCATCGGGATCGTTTCCGGCGCAACCGGCGAACCCGGACGAATGCGCTGCAAGCCCTTCACGACGATGGTGTCGTCCTTGGTCAAACCGCTGCGCACAATGCGCAGGCCTTCGATCTTCGGCCCCAGTTCCACCGAGCGATAAGCCGGCTTGTCGCCGTCCATCACCAGCACGAATTTCTTGCCGAGGTCGGTGCCGACCGCTTCGTCGTTGATCAGCACGGCGGAGTAAGTGCCGCTGCCGACCAGCTTCAAGCGGGCATACAAGCCAGGGGTGTATTCGCCCTTGCTGTTATCGAACACGGCGCGACCACGGATGGTGCCGGTGGCCGGGTTGACCTGGTTGTCGACGAAGTTCATCTGGCCCAGGTGCGGGTTGCCGGCTTCGTTGGACAGGCCCAGGTACACAGGGGTGGTCGCGCCACGGCGGCCTTCACGGGCCAGTTCGGTGTACTTGAGGTACACACGCTCATCGGCGTCGAAATAGGCGTAAACCTTGTCGGTGGAGACCACGCTGGTCAGCGGCGTGGTGTCGGCGGTCACCAGGTTGCCGGCGGTGATTTCAGCACGGCTGACGCGGCCACTGATCGGCGAGGTCACGCGGGTGAAGCTCAGGTTCAGCTTGGCCAGGTCCAACTGCGCCTGGATCCCGGCGACAGCGGCGCGGGCTTCCTGGGCGGCGGTGGTGCGCGAGTCGGCCAGTTCGGCGGAGATCGCATTGCTCTGGCGCAGACGCTCGCCACGTTGCGCTTCGTTATCGCTACGGCTGGCGGCGGCTTTGGTCTGTGCGAGTTGGGCTTCAAGGCGGCGCACCTCAGCCTGGAACGGGCGCGGATCGATCTGGAACAGCAGGTCGCCTTTCTTCACCAGGGCGCCTTCGGTGAAGGCCACCTGGTCGATCTGGCCGGACACGCGCGGACGAATCTGCACGGTTTCCGGGGCTTCCAGGCGACCGGTGAATTCGTCCCACTCGTTGACCGGTTGTTCCAGCACCTTGGCCACACTGATTTTTGCCGGGGGCATGGCGGCCGCTTGGTCCGGGGTCTTGCCGCAGGCGCTCATCACCACCACGGCCAAAATCGCCAAGGGGAAGCGCAAGTGTTTGAGTGACTGTTCCATGAGGTGCATCCGCCAATGTATTTGAGATGGGCGGATCATGCGCGGCGAGGTGCTATGTCACGAATCGAATGAAGCAAAGGTAACTATCATTCGGAATGATATAAGCGCAAGGCGAGCCCTCTAGAATGGCGTTTTCGTTAGGGAGCTATCAATGGGCGTGATGACAAAGGTGTATTGCGCAGCGTGCAAGGAACGACGCTGACAGGCGCAGGTCGCTGCCCGGCAATTGCCCTTCAGCCCTCAGCCGGTGGCGTGAGGTGGCCGCGCTGGCTGCCAATCGAACCGCCTAAAAAGTACATCAGCCCGCCCGCCACAACAAAAACCACCAACATATAAAACATGCTGTACGCCGGCTGCGTCGCCAACACCCACCCACACAACACCGGCCCCAACGCCGCGCCGACGTTGCTCAGGTTCTGCGCGGCGTAATACATGCCGCGCAGGTGATCGGGCGCAATGTTGTCGATAAACATGTATTCGGCCGGGAACACGATAATTTCCCCAAGGGTGAAAATCGCCATCGACAGCACCCACATCACCAGCGTGGTCGACAGGGCAAACCCGCCCAGCCCGACGATAAACAGGCTCAGGCCAGCGGCCAGCCACCGATTCAGGTAACGCGGGGAAATCCGCTTGCCGAGGCTGTATTGCAAGCTGATCACCATCAAGGCATTGGTGGCCACAAGGGTGCTGATGATCCGGTAGGTCTCTTGAGGCGTGGTGGTGACGATCAGGTATTGCGAGAGGTAGGCCGTGAACTGGCCGAACACCACGGCACTGAGTAAGCCGCCCAAGGTAAAGCACACCAGGCGGTAATCCCGTAAAAGCAGTGTGCCGACCGCCAGGAACGCAATGGAGGGCGGGTTGGCTTCGGCCGTGAGCAGATGCCTGTCACCCCACACGCAGTAGATCAACAAGAACCCGGCGCCAAGACCGGCCGACAGCATAAATGGCAGGCTGGCATCCACGGTGGCCAACCCGGCGCCCAGGAACGGCCCGACGGCGTAACCGATATTGGTGAGGGTGTATTTGATCGAAAACGCTTCACTGCGCCGGTCGACGGCAAGCAGGCTGCCAAACCCGGCTTTTACCGCGATATCGATCACCGCATACGCCAGGTTCACCGCCACCAGGCACAGGTAAAACAGCCAGAGCGCGGGCGCAATAGCGGCGCCGAGAAAGCCCAGTGTGAACACCGCGCAGAAGGTCAGCATAAGCCGGTAACTGCGCATCCGATCCACCAGGAAGCCGCCATACAGGCTCAGCAGCGAGCCGATGATCAGTGTGCTGCCGATCACCAGGCCGATATCGGCGATGCTCAAGCCAAAGTGGCCCGATAAGTAAATGACCAGATAGGGCAGGGTGATTGCGCGGGCGAGCGTCAGTATCAGTGAGGCACTCAATAGCAGGTTAAGGGCAGGGGGATAGTGTTTCAGCGTGGCCAGCATTCGAGCCTCGGGTCCATTTATAAGCGTCGAAGCAGCTTACCTTTGAACCGAGTTCTGATTTAGGATGGTTTTTATCCAGATACAGGAACTTAATTCATGAATAAGGGCTGTGCATGTTTTCTTCAGAGCGCCTGAAGGGCATCGATGTATTCGTCTGTGTCGCACAGTACGGCAGCTTTACGGCGACCGCCGGGAAAATGAACCTGACCGCTTCGGCCGTGAGTAAAAGCATTGCGCGCCTGGAAGCCCGCCTGGGTGCCCGACTGTTCCACCGCACCACGCGCAGGTTGTCGCTGACCGATGCCGGCGTGGCCTACCTGCGCACCTGCACCGGCGTATTAGCCGACCTGGAAGAAGCCGAATGGGCGCTGCAGGCTGAAAACACCGAACTGCGCGGGCGTGTGCGCATCGACCTGCCCGGCGCGTTTGGCCAGGCGCAGGTGCTGCCGATTCTGCTGCCGTGGCTGAACACTCATCCCTTGCTGACCCCGCACATCTCTTTCTCCGATGGCTTTGTCGATCCCTTCAAGGAAGGCGTGGATATCGTCGTGCACATCGGCGACGCCCCGGCCTGGCCGGAGACGGTAGGGCACCAGTTACTCACCCGAGAGTGGCATGTGCTCTGCGCATCCCCGGCGTTTCTCGCTCGCCACGGCACGCCACAGTCCGAGCGTGACCTCGAGCAGCATCAGTGCATGGCCTACGGCTGGGTCGATGGCCGCGTCAGCCCCTGGCGGCATGCCGGCGAACAAGGCGTGGCGCTGCACACACACATACAGCCGCAACTGGTGATCGGCCATGGCGCCGGGCTGAAGTTGGCCGCGCTGGCCGGCTGCGGTATCGCGCAACTGCCGTCGTGGCTGGTCGAGCAACACTTGCAGGACGGTTCGCTGGTGCAAGTCTTGCCGCACTTGGCCTGTGTCGGCATGGGCATCAGTGTGGCCTGGGTCAAACACCGCCACGCGCTGCCCAAGGTGCGTGCGGTAGTGGAGGTGCTGGTTGCAGGGTTGGGCGCGGTTGAGTGACACTCATTGATTTTCCGAACAAATTTTCCACAGGATGCGCAGATGCCAAACCTCCCGACACCGCCTTCCACGGGCGACGATCCTTACCTTTGGCTGGAAGACGTCGACAGCACGCAGGCGCTTGATTGGGTGCGCGCACAAAACCTCAAGACCCACGCGCGGCTTGCCGAATCCGCGTCTTTCAAGGCGATGCAGGCCGACCTGCTGGCGGTGCTCGACTCGGACAGCAATATCCCCTACGTGGAAAAAATCGGTGCCCACTATTACAACTTCTGGGTCGACGCCGCCCACCCTCGCGGCCTGTGGCGGCGGACCACGCTGGCGGAATATCGCAAGGCGCAACCGGCCTGGGAAACCGTGCTGGATATCGACGCGTTGAATGCCCTGGAAGGTGAAAATTGGGTCTGGCACGGCGCCGACTGCCTGCACCCTGGCTATCAACGCGCCCTGGTCGCACTGTCCCGTGGCGGCGCGGACGCGAGTGTCACGCGCGAATTTGATCTGGTCGAAAAAGCCTGGGTCAAAGACGGCTTCGCGTTGCCCGAGTCCAAGGGCGGGCTGGGTTGGATCGACCACGACAACGTGTATGTGTTTACCGACTTCGGTGCAGACAGCATGACCCGCTCGGGTTACCCGCGCATCGTCAAGCAATGGCAGCGCGGTGCGCCCCTGAGTGCCGCGACGATCGTCTACGAAGGCCGGCACGACGATATGTACATCGCGGCGATGCACGACAGCACACCGGGTTACGAGCGTGATTTCGTCAGCCGCACCCTGGCGTTCTACAACAACGAACTGTACCTGCGCGCCCGGGATGGCACGCTGAGCAAAATCGACGCGCCGAACTCGGCCGACAAGTCGGTGCACAAAGACTGGTTGCTCCTGCAGTTGCGTGATGATTGGGCGGTGGGGGATGGCTATGTGGCCGGCTCGTTGCTGGCGATCAACTTTGCACGCTTCATGGCCGGCGCGCGGGATTTCGACCTGTTGTTCGTGCCATCGGACAGCACTTCGCTGGCCGGCATGGACTGGACCCGCAACCACTTGGTGCTCAACGTGCTGGAGGACGTCAGAAACCGTCTCAGCGTGCTGACGCCCGGCCCACAAGGCTGGGCACGCAGCGCATTTGTCGGCGCGCCGCTGATGGCGACCGTGGATGTGAGCGCCGTCGACAGCGATGACAGCGACGCCGTGTGGCTGGTCACCCGAGGTTTTCTCACGCCAGTCACGCTGTCACTGGCCGAGCTTGGCGCGCAACCCGAAGTGCTCAAGGCCATGCCGGCGTTCTTCGACGCGAGCCGGCATGTCGTTGAACAGCATTTTGCCGTGTCCAAAGATGGCACCCGCGTGCCGTATTTCCTGGTGCACGAACAGGGCTTGCAGTACAACGCCAACGCGCCGACCTTGCTCTACGGTTATGGCGGCTTTGAAGTCTCGCTGTGCCCGGAATACTCCGGCGGGCTGGGTCGCGCCTGGCTGTCCAAAGGCGGCGTGTATGCCGTGGCGAATATTCGCGGCGGCGGCGAATACGGCCCGCGTTGGCATCAGGCGGCGCTCAAGCACAAGCGTGGGCGCGCCTATGAGGATTTTGCCGCAGTGGCGCAAGACCTGATCAGCCGCAACATCACCTCGCCCCGGCACCTGGCCGTGCAAGGTGGCAGCAATGGCGGCCTGTTGACCGGCAACATGCTTACCCAATACCCCGAGCTGTTCGGGGCCGTGGTCATCCAGGTGCCGTTGCTCGACATGCAGCGCTATCACCATTTGCTGGCAGGCGCCTCGTGGATGGAAGAGTACGGCAACCCGGACGTGCCCGAAGAATGGGCCTTCATCCAGACGTTTTCACCCTACCACCTGTTTGACCCGGCCAAGACCTACCCGCCGGTGCTGTTCACCACCTCGACCCGCGATGACCGCGTACACCCGGCCCATGCCCGCAAGCTTGCGGCCAGGATGATCGATGCCGGCCAGGACGTGACGTACTACGAAAACATCGAAGGCGGCCACGGCGGCGCGGCGGATAATGCCCAGAGTGCGTATATGAAAGCGCTGGTCTACGGCTTTTTGTGGGAGCGCTTGAGCGCCGGCCACGGCTGACCGGCGCTGGCCGGTATGTTCGGATGCCCTTTGGATAAGTGAAGAGTCAGATGCGCACACCCTATGTTTTTATCTTGATGTCGATGCTGTTGGCCGGTTGTGGTTCGTCGGGGGCAACCACTGGAAATCATGCGTTCGAACGCCAGCAAAATGCAGCGCTGACGTCCGATGCACCGCTGGATCCTTACACCGTTGAGAAGCTCAATGCGATTCTGCATGAGCGTCCAAACTACCGGTTGCTTCCCGCAGGCCAACAGATCGGCCTCATCTCGGAGGCCTTTTTAGGCACGCCCTATGTTGCCAACAAGTTACAGGGCTCACTGAGCACCCCCGAACAACTGGTGGTCGATTTTCGAGGCCTGGATTGCTTTACCTACCTGGATTACGTCGAGGCCCTGCGACAGTCAGCAGCACAACCCGACTTTATGAAAAACCTGTTGCGCACGCGTTATGTGGATGGCGATCTCGATTTTCTCAGCCGTAAGCACTTCTACACCGATTGGGCCTACAGCGGCACCTATAAACCGGCGCAAGACATCACCGCGCAGCTAAGCGCCCATGCCGTTCGCCGCGAAAAACGCCTCAACCAAAAAGCCGACGGCAGCGCCTACCTGCCTGGCCTGCCGGTGGTCCAGCGTACGGTCACCTACATTCCCGCCGGCTTTATCGACAAGACGGTCATCAATCGCCTGCACGAGGGCGATTTTATTGGCATCTATACGCCCCTGGCCGGGCTGGATGTGACCCATGTGGGGTTCTTTATCATGACGGACAAAGGCCCCGTACTGCGCAATGCGTCCTCGCATTCAGGCAGCCAGAAGGTGGTGGATTCGCCGTTTCTGGCGTATGTGGCCAACACGCCGGGGATTGTTGTGCTGAGGGCGAAGGAGTAGGTGCCAGGACGTTGATCCTGCTCTTGGCCGCAGGCGTAGCTGCGCCATTTTGAACTTTGCGGCTCAGGATTGTGGCATTATGCCATCCTGCCGGTTTCTATCGTTCAGGGACGACCTCGGCATCTTCGATCAACAGGTCGTAGAACACATTACAAGGACAGTCATATGAGCCAAGCCGTGAGCGCACATGCATTTGCCTTGCATCTGCCGCAAGCCGTGGAGGGCATCGCCGTTGCCTCCACGAGCCTCGATAATGTATTCAGCGCAAAACGCATTCCGTCCAGCGACGGCGGCGTTATTTTTGGCAACCTGCATTTACCGGAATACCAACGGCCGTATCGGTGGGGAGAAGAGCAACTAACGCAGTTGCTCGATGATTTGCGCGCCTTCTTCAGCACGGATGCACCGATCCACGACTTCTACCTTGGCAGTATCATCCTTCACCAGCAAGGTGGTAACGCGCGCCAGCGAGGCTTGCTGAATATCATCGATGGCCAGCAGCGCATTACCAGCCTGGCGTTGCTTCATTGTCTTCAGAAGGGGGACAGAGGCGCGCCTGAGTTGAAATTCAACTCCCCAGAAAGTTATCGGCGCATCCAGCTCAATCTTCGATGGCTGGAGCAGCAAAAGCTTCCGCAAATAGATTTCACGCGCATTAACGTTACGCTGGTCGTCACGCAGCGAGAAGATGATGCGTACCGCTTCTTCGAAACTCAGAACACTTCCGGTGTGCGTTTGAGCGGCGCGGATATCATCAAGGCTTATCATCTACGCAGCGTTGCTACTGATGAGCAGAATGATTTCGCCCGGACCTGGGAGCGCCTTGGGGATCTCAAACCCCTTGTCGCCACCATCATGAAGGCCCGGCATTGGCAAAGCCTGCGCTGGCGAAACGTTGCCAGTGATCGCGACCCGCTACTCGAGCGCAAGCAAATCGTCACAGAGCTCGCCGAGCGAACGCTCGCAAATACGGGCGATATTGCCTATCGGACCTTACGGGTGTACCGCGATGTCGGGGGCAAGGAAGCGCATACCTTCCAGACCGGGTATGCCATGCGTCAGCCTCTGGGTGCCGGGGTTAATGCCATGCGCTACATCGAATACTTCCACGGCCTGCGCCTGGATTTGCTCGACGTGGGTAACGCGCCGCCCAAACACTCGTTTGGCTACTACTACAAACGGTTGTCCCAAGATGCGTGCGGCAGTGTGTTTCTGAGCCGGGCATACGATTGCGCTTTGCTGATGTACGCCAGCCAATTCGGTACTGCCCGACTGCTCGAAGCGAGTCTGTGGATATTCCGTATGGTTTTTTCGCTGCGCCTGATCAAAGAAGTCAGCGTGAGGGAAGATGGCGTCCAGGCGCACATCAGGGAGAATCCACTGATGGACTGGATTACCAGCAGCCATACCCACGAGGAACTGCTGGGGTACTTACGGACCTACACCTACACCACCACCCGGGAAGGGCTTGATAGGCACAGCATCAAGAAGCGCTTCGTAGAATCGGTGTCTGCAACGTTTCACTTGGGCTTGGCCTGGCCGGATATCGCCCAGGTAGCCTCTGGATACGATGTGGCGTTATGTGATGCCATCGAACGAATCAGCCTCGCTGACATTGCCCGCCAAGGAGGCAAATGATGAATGCTCAAGTCCAGTCAAATGTGCAGACTGCCGCCACGCTTTGCCAGCAAGGTATAGCGCTGACCATTCCCTGTTACCAGCGCCCCTATGTGTGGCCCAGCGAGGATGTGGAGGTACTGTTGGAACAGATCATCCTGGCGAGCGAACTCGATGCGAACGGTCAACCCGCGCAGGCGCATTACTTCATAGGCACGGTGCTGACCAGCGAAGTCACTTCGCCGACCTCTGATGCATTCATGACCTATGAAATTATCGACGGCCAGCAACGCATGACGACATTGATGGTGTTGGCGCTAGCGTTCTGTGCGCTGATGCCCTCATCGCTACTCCGATCGCTTGTGGTCTTGGGCAATGCGCCGAGACTCACTTTCAATATTCGTGAAGAGGTTCAGTCACGGTTGAGCGCGTGGGCAGGATTGACGGCGGACACACATTCGGACGAAAAGGAGGCTTCGAATCCCTATCTCAAACACTTGATTGCTGCCCGAAAGGTCGCATGCGACAGGTTGAAGAGATTGCAGGCAAAAGGGGGTGAGCGAGCCCTTGAACGGGTTGCAGATTATTTGTTCAACCAGGTTACCTGGGTCAACAATGTCATGCCCACGGGCATGGACCTGAACAAACTGTTTGCGACGCTGAACACCAGTGGCGTGCAGCTTGAACAGACCGATATTCTCAAAGCCCGCCTGATGAAATGTATCAAGCAGAACCGTGCCACGTATGAAGGCATTTGGCAGGCATGCGAAGATATGGGGAATTACTTCGAGAAGAACCTGCGTGATGTCTTCGCGGGTGCTCATTGGGGTGGCTTGAAATTCAACGACCTCACAGATCACTCCTTCGAGCACTTTTCCCTGGATCGCCCCGCAGCCGGTTACGCGAAAGGCCGCACGATCAGCGAAATAATGTCAATGAAAGTGACTGACGACGCCACGATTGAGGCGCTTGGGGAGAAAGATGAGGCGCGTTATCAGTCGATCGCAAGCTTCGGTTTGCTGCTCATGCATGCTTTTCGAATCTACCGATACGCTCAGAACTGGCGTGACATCGGCTCGCGGCTCAACGACAGCAACCTCAATGACTGTTTCTTCCAGTTCGCCGAAAACGCTACTGCAGCGCAAGCCAAAGGGTTTATGGAATGCCTCTGGAACGTAAGGTTTCAGTTCGACCGCTGGGTCGTCAAGTGGGTGCGCCTGGGCGAGGAGGATGAACGAACCCTGCGCTTGAGTTCCATCAACAATCGAAGCAAAGGCAATGGCCCTGATTGGCGCTCCATCACTCAGGAGACTGGCGATCTTAGCCAGCTACAGAGCATGCGCTACCTTACTGGCGAGCGCAGTGCCCAGTATTGGTTAACGCCCTTCCTTGGCAGGCTGGTCAATTCGCCAGGCATGGCGGAGCATGAGGTGCTGGCGCTGCTCGAACATATCGATAACCAACTCTCGCTCACGGCAATGACTCAGAAGGAGGCGAGTTATCGGCTCTTGTACAGTGACAACGCTGAACCTGAACCCATCGCCACGAAAATGGCTTACCTCAAGGAAGCTCACGGCACCAGCTTTGAACACTACTGGTTCCAGAAACTGGAATACATTCTTTGGCGTGAACGTCGCACGTCCAACTGGTTAGATCCTGACAAGCTGCAGCTATACAGGATTACTTCGAAGAATTCAGTCGAACATGTGCACCCTCAAAATGAAGAGTTCGGCAGGACATTATCAGACGATCTACTCCACGGATTTGGTAATTTGGTATTGCTCAGCCCGGGTGAGAACTCCTCCTACAGCAACTTGGCGGTCATCAAAAAACAAGCAGCATTTCGCACCAAACCCAAGTACGACTCGTTGAAACTGGCTCATATGTTCCATGTGCTGGGCAAAGGCGACGACTGGGGGCAGCATCAGATTAATGAACATGCGCAAGTGATGCTCTCACTCCTTGAGACGCACTACGACGCCTAAGCAGTTGCCTGTCAGGGGCGGGCTATAAAAACCAGACGGGCCGCGATAAAGATTCAGTGACGCTCGTAGCGATCCACTTCAAGTCAAAGGAAGGAACATAGTATGGCCGGTGCTTCGCATTTTGCACGTGCTGTTGAAGCGTATTACACGTGCGACCAGAATATTATTGAATTCTATTCAAATCTTTATAATGAAATGCATGAAAATAAACTGCTGGATGAAAACTTTATCTCGCAAATGAGTGACGCGGACAAGACCATGCAGCGGCTGTCGGAGCTGGTTGTTCTTAAATATTGCACCCGGCGCATCAAGGGTATTTCCAGCGAGAAAAAAGGTCCTGATATTACGTTCAGCTTTGAAAGTAAAAGAATAAATATTGAAGTGATAACACCTATTCAGGTGGTACAGAAAAAAACTCAGTACGCCCAATACTTCTTTCCTCACCGACCGGAAGACCCCGCGCCAGGAAGCTCAGTAGACGCCTACACCCCCGAAATGGACAGCTTGCATGCAAGAATAACGTCGGCACTTAAAGAAAAAGCAGGAAAGTATGAGGCTTACCTCAACAATAAAACCACCCAGTCCGACGATATAAATATCATCTGTATTAATGTTGGATTTATTCAGGGAAATGAACTTATTGACTATGCCTATTTAAAAAATCTTTTCACCCGGCAGGCGACGATCTATATAGATATTGACGAGCAGAAAAAAATCTCACCAAAAATCGTGGATGTCGACTTTCAGGTCACCAAGGAAAACGACACAATCCTCACCACAAGCTATTTTGATAACTCAGCGTACGCGCACATTGACGGTGCTTGGATTATCAGTTGCAACGAGAAAAACTTCGATAGCCTGGCGCAAGTATCTCACCCCGCTAACATGGACAGGAACGTGATGCATCAAAATATGAACTCTAGAATCCCGTCTTCTCTGCTGTCAGCTTTACACATAAATAGCCCGCAGCAAGAGGAGAGTTTTGTTCAGCATATCAGGGCGCATGGTCAACTCCCAAACGCCTAGCAGCGAGCCCCCGATGGTGAGGGTTGGGGTCGGAGTAGGGCAAGCGAACGAATACCCTGGATGCTATGGTTTTCAACCGCTACTGAGCTACTGTCCCGCCAGCGAGGCGACGTTTACAGTGAACTTCGCTACGGCATGAGCTAACGTTCATACACGTGCTTTTGCGATAACTCGCTGGATACCGCCCCTATGAGAGATTTGCCGCCCACTGCGACCTTGCGTGCTTTTGAAGTTGCGACCCGCCACCCGACGTTTACAGCCGCCGCACAGGAGTTGCACGTGACTCAAAGCGCGGTCAGTCACCAGCTCAAGCACCTGGAGGCGCTTTGGGGCGTGCAGTTGTTTGAGCGTGGCAAGGCGTTACGCCTCACGCCGGCGGGGGCTACGCTGGCGCCCATCGTGCGGGAGTTTTTCATCAGCCTGGAGGCGACGCTGGGTGACTTGCGCGAGCAAAAGGGCAGGGTGCGACTCAGCGTCAGCACCACCTATTCCTTCGCGCTCAAATGGTTGCTGCCACGCTTGCCACGTCTGGCTCGCCAGCACCCCGAGCTGTTGGTCTCGCTGGACACCACGGATAAAATTATCCACTTCTCGCACGGCCAGGCGGATGTTGCGATCAGGCTCGGCAAGGGCAATTACCCAGGTCTGCATTCGGAGTTTCTGTTTGGGGAGCAGGTATTTCCTGTGGCCAGCCCCGAGCTGTTGCGACGCGTGGGGACGCCGCAGAGCCCCGCAGACTTGTTGCACTTCCCGCTGCTGACGCGCGATGGCGCCGAGTTGGTGCCAAAGTGGGAGGTGTGGTTTCAAACCGTCGGCCTGGCCTATTTGCCGCTCAAGGAGAGCGTCAGGTTTAGCGATACCAACATGACGGTCGAGGCGGCCTTGCTCGGCCAGGGCGTTGCATTGGTGCGCAGCGGGCATGTCGAGAATGAAATCAGCGATGGCCGTTTGGTAAGGCTGTTCGACATACCGCTGCCATCACCTCTGGCTTACTACTTCGTCTGCCCCAAGGGCATCGAATCGCAGCCGCACATCGCCAGCTTTCGCCAATGGCTGGTCAGCGAGGCGCTGAAAGTACAGGCGTAGACCCGTGAGTTATGAGTATCTGCTCATGGCCCAATGAGGAGACTTCGCTTTAGCCCCGGCGGCGCATTGCCTAAAGTGGCGCATGCCTATTCATCTCGTATTCCTCGTGCTGTTTGCCGCGCTCCTGCATGCCAGTTGGAACGCGCTGCTGCGTAGCGGCGCCGATCGGCTGTGGTCGATGACGGTGATGTGCGTCGCCATCGCCATCACCAGTGTGGTTGCTGCGACATTCATGGCGCCCCCGGCGATTGAAAGCTGGGGTTACGCGGTGGTGTCGGGGTTGCTGCATGTGGGCTACAACCTGTTTCTGGTGCGCAGTTACCGGGTCGGCGACCTGGGGCAGGTCTATCCGATTTCACGTGGTTCGTCGCCGGTGCTGATCACCTTCGGTGCCGCCGTGTTTGCCGGAGAAACCATCACCCCTGGCGAGCTCGTCGGTATTGCGCTGGTGTCGGGCGGGATTATTTCGCTGGCCTTCAGAGGGCGCAGTCTGTCGGTTCCCAGCTTGCCCTATGCGCTGGGAACGGGCGGCTTTATCGCGGCCTACAGTGTGGTCGACGGCATCGGTGCGAGGCTCTCCGGTGCGCCGCTGGCCTACACGGTGTGGATGTGCGCCCTGTGGGGCGTGCTGATGCCGGTGGTCTACATCGGCCTGCGCGACAGCCGCAGCTTGTTCTGTATCCGGCCCGGAACAGTGACCGCGTTGGTCGGCGGGCTGGTCTCATTGCTCGCTTATGGAATGATCATTTACGCCATGAACGAAGCGCCCCTGGGCGCGGTATCGGCACTGCGCGAAACCAGCGTGCTGTTCGCGGCGTTGATCGGCTATGCGTTTCTCGGCGAGACGCTCACTGCACGCCGGATACTGGCGTGCGTGGTGATCGCCGGCGGTACTCTCATCATCGGCTGATACAGCCAACAGCTCAGGAGCTATGTTCAATGGTCAATGTCTCGCAGGCACCGCTGATTCTAATCACGGGTGGAAGTCGTGGCGTGGGGGCCGCCACCGCCCGGCTCGCCGCCGAAAGGGGTTATGACGTGGCTATCAGTTACGTTGCCAACGAATCCGCAGCGCTGGCCGTGGCTGCGGATGTAGAAGCATTAGGGCGCCGGGCGTTGGCGATGCGGGCCGACAGTGCGGACCCGCAACAGGTGGCCGATTTGTTTGCGGCCATCGACCGCAGGTTCGGACGTATCGACGTGCTGGTCAATAATGCCGGGATGCTGGCGCCTCAGTCTCGCCTGGAAGACCTCGGCTTCGAGCGGATGCAGCGCATCTTTGCGGTCAATGCCATTGGGCCAATACTCTGTGCTCAACAGGCGGTCAAGCGTATGGCTTACCGCCACAACGGCCCGGGCGGAGTGGTGATCAATGTTTCTTCGGCCTCGGCGCGCCTCGGCAGCCCCAATGAGTACGTCGACTATGCGGCGTCAAAGGGCGCGTTGGAGACGTTCACCATTGGGTTTGCCAAGGAGGTGGCGCGCGAAGGCATACGCGTCAACTGTATCCGCCCCGGGCATATCTATACCGACATGCACGCCAGTGGCGGTGAGCCGGGCCGGGTCGATCGGGTCAAGGATTCGATTCCCATGGGGCGCGGTGGTCAGCCCGAGGAGGTGGCGCGCGCGATTCTATGGCTGGCGAGCGCGGAGGCATCCTTCGTTACCGGTACATTCCTCGACGTGACGGGCGGTAAATGAGCCGGCGCCACGGATCATCGGTTGCTTGCGCTCGGTTCAAGTCAGCGCGGGCTGCCTGACCTTGCGACTCAATCCCGGTGTCTGCCCCGTAATGCGCTTGAATGCACGACTGAAGGCGGCCTGGGAGGTATAGCCCAAGCGCTGCGCCACCTCTTCAATCGGCAGCCTTTCGAGGGTCAGCCACTGGCTTGCAAGCCGCATTCGCAGTTCGGTGACGTAGCGCAGCGGGGTCATGCCGATAGTCACTTGAAAGCGGTCCGCGAACACCGAGCGCGAGGTATTGCAGTGCTCTGCCAGCTGCGCAACGGTCCACTCGCGACCCGGTTGTTGGTGGAGCGCAAGCAGCGCACCGGCCAGGCGTGGATCGCGCAAGGCGGCGACCAGCCCAGAGGCATTGCCGCAGGCGCACTCCACCCAGCCGCGAACGACCATGGCCGCCACCACGTCGGCCAGCCGCGCGAGGATACCGGCGAAGCCCACACGGGCGGCGCTGACCTCGCGTTCCATGGTGGTCAGGATCGGTACCAGTCCGGGGTAACGCTGGCCACCGGCATCAATCAGCATCAGGCCCGGCATCAGCCGACCAAGCCCATGGATGCTGCCCAGTTCAAACTCCATGCAACCACTGAACACAATAGTGCTAGGCGTGGGGCTGCCGTCCGTTCCGGTGTCCACCGCGCTGACGGTGTCGCCGAGAGGGGCGCCGTCTAAACGGTCGATGTCTTGAACCGGCACGTCCGTATGGGAATACAGTTGATGGGCCGCGCCATGGGAAATAAACACGGCGTTGCCGGCTGACAGCGCGTAGGTGGTTCCGTCCTCCATTTTCAACACCGCAGTGCCGACGGCCATGAAGTGGAACCAGGCGTGCCCGGGTTTTTCCGCGAAGCCCAAACCAAAGGTCGGGCCCGTTTGGATACGCCGGTATTCGACCCCACGCAGGCGCATGCCGCGTAACAGCTCGTTGATGAGATCCGAGGAAAGCGCAAACTGATCTGTAGGCATCGTTCAGGTGTTTTAGTCAAAAAGTAGAGACTTTAGATCATAGATCATCCGGATTCCCGCGCCTAGACTGCGGCTCGCAATGAAGATTGGGAGATCCGTGCAATGACTAACTGTGTGTGTAATGCCGTTTCCGACCGCCATGTTGGCGCCGACTCGGACGTAGAACCTGCAACCCCCGCGTGGATGGCAGTATTTTCCTTGGCCATGGGGGTGTTCGGATTACTGACCGCTGAGTACCTTCCGGCCAGTTTGTTGACGCTGATGGCGACTGACCTGGGCGTGTCCGAAGCGCTGGCTGGCCAGGCAGTCACCGTGACGGCGGTGGTGGCGCTGTTTGCCGGCTTGTTGGTGCCAGGCCTGACCCGTGGCATCGACCGACGTTGGGTGTTGCTGGGTTTTTCCACGTTGATGGTCGCCTCCAATCTGTTGGTCGCCGTTTCCGCAAGCTTCACGGTGCTGTTGTTGATGCGTATCTTGCTGGGCATTGCCCTTGGCGGGTTCTGGAGCATGGCGGCGGCGGTAGCGATGCGCCTGGTGCCGAATGCCTTGTTGCCCAGGGCGCTGTCGATCATTTTCAGCGGCATCGCCATCGGCACGGTCGTTGCGGTACCGCTGGGCAGCTATCTGGGTGGGCTGTATGGCTGGCGCAGCGCGTTTTTTGCGGCGGCGGCGGTAGGCATGGTCACTCTGGCTTTCCAGTCGTTCACTCTGCCGCGCCTTGCGCCGCGCCGGCCGGCACGCCTGCGCACCGTTCTTGAAGTGTTGCTGCGCCCAGGCATCGCCATGGGGATGTTCGGTTGTGTGCTGGTGCACAGCGGGCACTTCGCGATGTTCACCTATGTTCGGCCATTCCTCGAGGGGACTACGGGTATCGGCGCCCAAGGGCTGTCACTGATGCTGCTGGGGTTCGGTGTCGCAAACTTCGTCGGCACGCTGTTGGCCGGGAGGCTGCTGGAGCGCCACCCGCTGGCCACGCTGGTGTTGATGCCCGCACTGGTCGGCGTCGCCGCGCTGGCGTTGGTGCTGTTGCCGCCCTCGGTGCCGGGGCAGGCGGTTCTGCTGGCGATCTGGGGCCTGGCCTTTGGTGGCGTGCCGGTGGCGTGGTCGAACTGGGTCGCCAGCTCGGTCCCCGACCAGGCGGAAAGCGCCGGGGGCATGGTGGTGGCCTCGGTGCAGTCCGCCATCGCAACGGGCGCCGCCGCTGGCGGTGCGGTGTTCAGCCTCGGCGGCAGCGCAGGTGTATTCGTCGCCGCGGCCGTGCTGATGCTGCTGGCCGCGTTGCTGATAGCGCTGCGTGTGCGCGTCCCTTCCGCCCATGACCTCCGCCAGTCCAAGCCCGCGTTGCACCTTTGATCCGGTTTGCCAAACCGTTTCGAACCCGTCCGTAACCAGGAGATACACCATGAACAATACGACGTCTCACCAAGGACGCCTCAAATCGTTGCGCGCGGCAGGTATCGGCAATGCGCTCGAATGGTTCGACTGGACCCTGTACGCAACCTTTTCGGTGTACCTGGCAAGCAACCTGTTCGACAAGACCGATGCGCGCTCGGCGATGCTCGCGACCCTTGCCGTGTTTGCGGTTGGCTTTGTCGCTCGCCCTGTCGGTGGATGGTTGTTTGGCCGGCTGAGCGACCGACTGGGGCGCCGGACCATCATGGTGATGACCATGCTGCTGCTTGCGATCAGCAGTCTTGGCATCGCGGTTATCCCTGACTACCAAAGCATTGGCCTGTATGCCTCGGTCGCGCTGTTGTTTTTTCGCCTGATGCAGGGGCTCGCCCATGGCGGCGAGACAGGGGTTTCCTATACCTATGTCGCCGAGATCGCCCCCAGCAAGCACCGTGGCTTATGGTCGAGTTCGGTTTATGTGGGCGTGACGCTCGGGGTGATGGCGGCGACGGCCGTGGCGGCGGCGCTGACCTGGCTGCTGGGCGCCCAGGCCATGGGTGACTACGGCTGGCGGATCGGTTTTGCCATTGGTGGAGTACTCGGTATTTACGCGCTGTTTTTGCGCCGTGGTGCGCAGGAGTCTCATGTGTTCGTAGCGCAGCAGGGGGTGGCGCGGCCGCGCAAGCTGTCGACGGGGGAGATGCTGCGAGTCGCGCGTAACATCGTCATGCTTGCAGCGGCCGCCAATGTCACTTACTACGCGTGGGTCACGTTCGGCGCGTCGACGGCGATCGCCCAAGGCATGGACGCCACGGGGGCCTATGTGGCCAGTCTCCTCGCGCAGATCCTCTGTGTGTGCTGGTTGCCGGTCTGCGGGATGTTGTCCGATCGGGTAGGGCGCCGGCCCATGGTCATCGCCTGGGGCCTGGGTGTGATTGTGCTGACCTACCCCCTCTCGATAATGGTGACAACCGAGCCCTATACGCTGTTCCTGGCCCAGGTGCTGGGGCTTGGCGCCTGGTCGCTGATCGCGGCGATTTTCCCTGCCGTGCTCTCCGAGCAGGTGCCGACCCAGGCGCGGGCTCAGGGTGTGGGCCTGGTGTCTTCCGTTTCGGTGGCGATCTTTGGCGGCACCGCCCCCTATCTGCACAACTATCTGGGCGGCGCCGACCTTGGCTACCTGTACGTCAGCTATGTCATCGGCTTGGGCGTCGTCACCGTCCTGGCCGGGTTTCTTATCGACGAAACGGCGGGCATCGACCTTGCGCACATCGAGGCGCCTGGCGTTCGAGCCAGCGTCAATCAACCGCCTTTGCGATCCGCAGACTCAGCCGATCAAAGGAGTACGACGCTATGAATGCCCCACACCTCAAAACCGCCGCTGCACGAGGCGAACGGCCGGGCACCAACGTGACCGTCAGCCACGCTTCGGGGCCGCGTCAGGGCGCCCGCGAGACCTGGGTCGAAGTCCCTTCCGAGTCGGGCCCGGCGGCCGCCTGGTGCTATTCGGATCGCCGCGCCTATCGCCCGGGTGATTCGGTTTGCCTGTATCTGTCGTCGAACCGCCCGCAGGTGAAAATCCGCATCTACCGTGATGGCGCCATCGCCCGCACGCTGCATACCACCGACAACCTTGATGCTCGCTTCCATCCGATACCCGAACGCGCCTACGAGCATGGCTGCCAATGGCCCGCCTTCATGTACTGGTCAATCCCGGCGGATGCCGAGCCGGGTGGCTATATCGTGGAGGTACGGGACGGCGACGACAGCGTCCTGGGGCATCATCTGTTTATCGTCAAGGCGCTGAGCAAGCGTGCCGATGCCTTGGTGCTCGTCGCGGCCACCTCAACGTGGGCGGCTTATAACGACTGGGGCGGTGCCAATCATTACTTTGGCCTTCACCCCGGCACGCCGCGTGGTCGTTCGCCGTTGCTGTCGACACAGCGCCCCTGGGCGCGAGGGCAGGTGTGGCTGCCGGAGGATGCACCCCGTTGCGTCAACGCGACCCGGCCGCGCAAGCCAGGGCCGGCGCGCTATGAGTTCATCGAATGGGCCAGCCTTAACGGCTACGCCAAGTACTACGCGCTGGCGGGCTGGGCCTCCTATGAAAGACCTTTCGTGGTCTGGGCCGAACAACAGGGTTACACAGTGCATATGCTGACCCAGGATGATTTGCATCACGACCCGCACGCGCTTGAGGGCTACGCTTGCGCCGTCTTCGTCGGGCACGACGAGTACTGGACGCGGGAAATGCGTGACCATGTCGACGCGTTTGTCGAGGAGGGCGGCAAGGTCGCGCGTTTCGCCGGCAATTTCATGTGGCAGATCCGCCTGGAGGATGAGGGGCGGCGGCAGGTGGCCTACAAGTACGATGCCGCTGCGCTCGATCCTGTGGCCGCTACCGCGCCTCATCGGCTAACGGGGGCCTGGGAAGATCCGCGGGTCAATCACCCAGGGGCAAAGACGTTCGGGGTCAACGCTTTGCGCGGGATATACGCAAGCTTCGGGGGAATGGCGCCGCGCAGCCCTCGCGGGTACACCGTCTTCAGGCCTGAGCACTGGGCGTTCATGGGGACGGGCCTGGGTTACGCGGACATGTTCGCAGACGAAGCCAACATCTTTGGCTATGAGGTCGATGGCCTGGACTACACGTTCGTCGATGGCCTCCCGGAACCGCTCTACACCGACGGTGCGCCCGGCGGACTGCAAATCCTCGCAATGGGCTGGGCGACCAATGCCGAGCATGGCCGGTCCGAGGATGCCTATTCATTCATGCTCGGCGATGGCGATGCGCGGTTTCGTGCCTCCATCCTGGCGCCCGATCCTGGTGACGCCAGTGTCGATGTGCATAGCCGCGGGGCCGGTATGGTGGTGCACTTCCACAAAGGTCGAGGCGAGGTCTTTACTGCGGCCACGTGCGAATGGGTGCATGGGCTCATGCAAGCAGACATTTACACCGTGATGATCACCCAAAATGTGCTTGAGCGTTTCTTGCGCAATACGTAGGTGGATGGCGCCAAGGTGCACACGAAGAGCACCTTGTCCGCGTAGTAGCAATCTACAGCCGAACTTAAACAATATCCTCCGGCTGCATCGTTAAAATGATTTTCCCAACGTTTTCGGACGATTCCATTCGGCGATGGGCATCGGCAGCTCGTGAAAGCGGGAACGTGCTGTCAACCACCGGCTCCAGGCGTGCGGCGCCCTCAAACCGATCAAGCCAATGCTCGCGGAAGCGCTTGATCATGCTGTGCTTCTCTGGTTGTGTGCGTGACTTCATGACAGTACCGATGATCTGCAAGTGACGGTAAAGGATATGCTCCAGCTCTACGTTCACCTTACCGCCTCCGCCCAAGATGCCGACCTGAATAAGCCGGCCTCCCTTGGCCAGGCAGGCGATATTGCGGGCAAAGTAGGGTTCGCCAACGAAATCAATGACGATATCCACACCTGTACCCTTGGTTTTGTCTGCGATTACTTCGGCAAAATCCTGCGTCTTGTAGTCAATGGCGATATCCGCGCCTAAATGCTCGACACGCGCCAGCTTGCTGGCGTCGGTGGTCGCGTACACCGTGGCACCGCTGGCGTAAGCCAACTGGACTGCAGCAGAACCCACACCACCCGCAGCGGCATGGATTAATACCGAGTCGCCGGACTTGAGCCGAGCCAGATGCATCATTGCTTCATGGGCGGTGACGAAGACTTCAGGAATCGCTGCTGCGCGCACATAGTCCAACTGCGCGGGGATAGGCATGGCCATGCGGTAGTCGATGCGTGCCAATTCGGCATAGGCCCCGCCTCCGACAACGCCCATTACTCGATCTCCGACCTCGAAACCCTCTACCCAATCACCTTTGCCAATGACCTCGCCGGCGATCTCCAGCCCGATGATGAGGGAATCGCCAAAATTAGGCTGACCATAACCGCCGGTTCGGTGAGTCAGATCTGCACGGTTCACACCCGCGGCATAAACCCGTACCAGCAGGTCAGTCGGGCGCACTTCGGGATCGGGAACATCTGCCAGCTCGAGTACGTGCGCCGCGCCGAATTCCCTAATATTGATGGCTTTCATGATCAGTGTTTCTCCGGTTCGGTAAAGGTGGCATTGGCGATAGCGGATGCGGTAATGGCGCCTGGAAAGCCTACGTAGAAAGCCAAGTGAGTGATCGCGGCGGCGATTTCGTCATGGGTCACCCCATTGCTGACCGCCCGCCGCAGATGCGCAGGCAGCTCTTCAGAGTGTCCGCCGGCAATCAACGCGGCCAGTGTGATCAGGCTACGGTCGCGTGGGGACAATGTTGGATCGCTCCAGATTTGCGGGTACAGCGTCGAATCAACGAACTGCGACAGTTTTGGGGTAAAAGCCCGGGCCGCTTCACGAGGGCTGCTGAAATTGAGCGTGGACATGATGATGTTTCCTTAAACCTGGCTGATGAATTTATGGGTGAGGTAATGCTCGATGCCTTCAATGCCACCTTCCGAACCATGGCCACTTTCTTTCATGCCGCCGAAAGGAAGTTCTGTGGCGACGATGCGGTATTGGTTGATACCGATCATCCCGGCCTCTAACCCGTCAGCGACGTCAATGGCAGTTCGAGCGCTAGCAGTGAATGCATAGGCTGACAGCCCGTAGGGCAGGCGATTAGCCTCCTTCAAACCATCCACCAAGTGATCGAATGGCATCAGCACGGCGATAGGTCCGAAGGGTTCTTCATGCATGACTCGGGCGTTCATCGGCACATCTGCCAACACCGTCGGCTCAAAAAAGTAGCCGCTGCATTCCAGGCGCTTACCACCGGCCAAAACCCTTGCACCTTTGGCGACGGCATCAGCCACCAGCTCTTGCATCTTGGCGAGCTGCCTTGGATTGGCTAGCGGCCCGACCTGGGTGCCAGGCGTGCGGCCATCGCCTATTTTCAGCGCAAGGGTGGCCGCCACGAAGTGATCGACAAACCGGTCATAGACGCCACGCTGAATCAGAAACCGCGTTGACGAGATGCAGACCTGGCCCGTCCCGCGAAACCGATTGGCAACGCCTTCGACGGCTGCTTTTTCGATGTCTGCGTCATCGAATACCAGCACCGGCCCGTGTCCTCCTAGTTCAAGGGTGATGGGTTTGACGCCCTCGGCAGCGCGGGCTGAAAGCAGCCGACCGATAGGTACCGAACCCGTAAAGGTCACCTTGCGAATGATGGAGGAAGCGATCAGGTGCCTGGACACTTGATCCGGTACGCCAAAAACCACCTGCAACACGCCTTTGGGCAACCCCGCATCGTCGAGCGCTCGCGCCAGGGCCAGCGCTGTGGAGGGGCTTTCTTCCCCGGGTTTGAGAATGACACTGCAACCGGCGGCCAGTGCCGCCGAGAGTTTGCGAGCTGGGGTAATGGCCGGGAAATTCCAGGGCGTGAACGCAGCCACTGGGCCGATGGCTTGGCGTTTGACCATTTGCAGCACACCGGGGCGGTTGGCCGGGACTACACGGCCATCGATACGGCGTGCGCTTTCGGCAAACCACTCGAAGTATTCAGCTGCACGCGTTACTTCATCCAGGCTTTCTCCAAGCGGTTTGCCTTCTTCAAGCGTCATTTGCTCGGCAATGTGTGGCGCCCGTTCGAGGATGAGATCGGCAGCTCGTTTGAGAATTTTTGCGCGCTGGTCAGGGACAGTCTGGCGCCATTGTTCAAAGCTCACTTGAGCCACTTCGAGTGCGTGATCAAGGTCGCCTGCGGTGGCGAGTGGCACGCGGCCTATCTCTAGCGCGGTTGCGGGGTTGACGACAGCGGCGGTTGCGCGACCGTCGGCACTGATCCATTCACCACCGATAAAAAGATAAAGCGGGTCGTAAGACGTGTTCATGGGTTGCCCTTCGGTTGGTTTATCAAAAGTTCGTACAAAGCTCGGCGCCTGCAGTGCCTGTGTAAGTGCCTGGGGAACTGCTTGGGGAACTGCTTGGGTAGTTCAGGCGCCCTGTGCAACCGAGTCTATGGAGTACAAGCTGTTTGATTTAGCCGGCCAGGAGGGAATCATTGTTGTGCTGGGAGGTAATATCGAGGACAGGCAGGAGCGTGTAGCATCGAACGCTTGGAATCAGATCGACAGGTAGCGTTGGATGGATAAACTTACGAACATGTCCGTGTACGTCAAAGTTGTCGAGATGGGCAGTTTTACTGCGGTGGCGAACCATCTGGACTCAACGGTCGGCAATGTTTCGCGTGCGGTTTCCGCGCTTGAAAACGTGCTCGATGCCCGCCTGTTGCAGCGCTCCACCCGGCGCCTTTCAGTGACAGACGCTGGCCGGCGTTTTTATGAGCGCTGTACCAAAATTCTGGCAGACCTTGAAAATGCCGAAGCCGAAGCGAGCAATGCGGCGTTGAGACCCAGAGGGACATTGCGGGTGCATTGTGTGCCGGGGCTGGCGCGGCAGTTGGTCACCTCAGCCGTGCTGGAGTACCGCAGGGAATTCCCCGATGTTACCGTGGATTTAATGCTTTCTCAGCGAATGCCCAACCTCCTGGAAGACCAATTGGATGTCTCGATTCTGATTGCCCGAACGCTGCCGGATTCAGCGTATGTCAGCCAAAAGATCGGCGTTAGCCATTGTGTGCTGGTTGCTTCTCCTGAGTATCTGGAGCTGCACGCGGCCCCGGTGACGCCAGAAGATCTCCATGATCATCAGTGTTTGCTGTTGGGCACTGTCGATTATGTGCGGGATGAATGGCAATTGAAGAGCAAGACTGGGGATGCCACGTTTGCCCCGAAAGGCCCGAGTTTCAGCGTCAATGATATGGAAGCAATGGCGGTCGCCGTTCGAGAGGGAGCAGGCATAGGTTTGCTGGCCGGTTTTTCAGCCATAGAGGACTTACGATCAGGCAAGCTCGTCCGAGTTCTGCCCGAGTATCATACCTACGAGCGCAACGTTTACGCGGTCTACACATCGCGCCAGTTTATCGATGCAAAAATTACTCGCTTCATCGATACGCTGAAAAATCGGGTAGGTACTGAGCTTATGATGACCGCTGAGGAACTCATCGCTTGAAGGACGCCGAGTAACGCTTTGCCGGGGGATAGACGCAGGCTCGGTAGAAGTTGAAGGATGCCAGGAATGAATCGTTTCGCCGGAGCCGGCGCAAACGTTACAAGTATCTCATGTAATTAGCGCCTCAGTTTAACCCGCTGAGGCGCAATTATTTTTAGGGACCATTACTCAACCATTGCTGCAACCGGTGCCCATCACTTCGTATGCCAGGATATGCCGCTTGCCTTGGGAGTCTTCATAAGTCATGCGCATCGCTACAACACCGCACACATCGGCGACTTCAGTTTGAGAAATCATCTTGGCAACATCAAGATGCGTGGAGTAGGTGTATTGCTCAACAGGCACATGTTGATCTTGAACTGGAGCAGTGCCTTCCTGCGCCATTGCCACTGTACTAAAGCCGAAGAGTGCGAGTAGTGCGATTGGCGTTTTCATGGGGGCTATCCTTTAATTGAATTTCAATTTTTTCAAATCAATAGTTTGGTTTGCCAGGCGCACAGAATCACCGATCGCTATAAGCAAAGTGCGTTGCTTACTGAAGATTTCGAGCGACTTGCCTGCTATCTGAATAGCCGCTGGCTATAGGTGGTTTGCTGCGCTGACAGGACAAACTTTATGCCCGTCGCCCCCAGGGAAATAGGCGCGAATCTGGTAAAGACTGTTTTGCATTCAGGCGATAATCGCGGGATGCGCCAATACAGGCTATGAAATGGCGGTCGCCCGCAGAGGCCCTGACTTTCTCTGGGGCGATGGCATCAGTACGTCAGACTCGCTGCCTGGGGGTAGCAACAAGGGATTGGCTGCGCGCAATCGTTCAGCCGCAGGCTGCCGGGATTTTTGCTCTCGCGGGTTCTATTGAGCTCAAGACGTGATGCCCAGACGGATATTCGGCTGGTTACTTACCCAGGTTTTGATTCATCAAGTTATCAAGAACAGGTGATTTGTTGGCAGCCTGCCATTCGTGTAAATGCTTGCAGCCTGCCTCATTAAATTCGGCGAGATTGCTACGTAAGTCGCATGCCGTGAACCAGTGCTGTCGAAGAGAAGGGTATTTTGAAAAGTCTTCGCGTGTAGGCGGTTGGAGGGTGGATAAGCGCGATGCTGCCAGCACTAAAAGAACAGATGCCCCAATGCCAATAGAGTAGTCTTTATAATTCATTTGGATTTCCATGAATGAGGATTTATAACACTTTGGCTGAGTGAATAGACCCTGGTGCTGCCCAGGATAGGGGCTTACGATAGTTGATAAATGGTTCGATAAAAGATCCACTTTCGAGGTGTTTCATAGTGCCATTGAGTACGATGTGCCCTAACTGGCGCACCTCGGTAAACTCGGGAGGCTGTAGGGCCGTGCTTTTCGCGACTCCAGCCGCCTTTCTGCATAAGGTGCTGGCTAAGGTCGCGCACGGGAGACACGATCCGGGACTCCATCGCCGCTGATTAACCCACCGGGCTCCAGGTCTGAATGGCTCTAAAGCGTAAATGGCGTTAGCATTCCCATCATTGGGCTTAAACAGCCTGTTTTTCAGATCAGGGTCGCATTGTGGAAAAGCTAAAACGCCTCCAAAGTGGAATCGAAGGGCTCGACGCTCTGCTCAAGGGAGGGCTGGTCGCGGGCGCCTCCTACATAATCCAGGGGCGGCCAGGGTCTGGCAAAACCATCCTGGCCAACCAACTTGGGTTCCATCATGCGAACAATGGAGGCCGGGTTCTGGTCGCCACACTGCTGGCCGAGTCACACGACCGTCTGTTTCAGTTTCTTTCTACTCTGAGCTTTTTCGACGCGTCCAAAGTGGGCGCCGACATTCAGTTTGTCAGCGCGTTTGACACGTTGGAAAACGAAGGGCTGGACGAGGTGGTGAAACTGCTTCGGCGCGAGATAAGTCGCCAAAAAGCTACGGTGATGGTGGTGGATGGCTTGCTCAATGCTCGCTCAAAAGCCGACTCGCACATCGACACCAAGAAATTCATTTCCGAGTTGCAAGGGCACGCTGCTTTCGCCGGTTGCACGGTGCTATTTCTGACCAGTTCCCGTCTCGACGACGGCAGCCCTGAGCACACCATGGTTGATGGCGTCATTGAAATGGGCGAAGAGCTATTTGGCACGCGCTCGGTACGTCGTATTCAACTGCGTAAAACTCGCGGCAGTGGAGCCATGACAGGCCTTCATGAATGTGAGATTACCGACAATGGATTGGTGGTTTACCCTCGTCTAGAAAGCCTTTATAGCCACCCGTCCGCCCCCGACAGCGCCGACATGACGCGTATTCCCAGTGGCATTGGTTCGTTGGACGGCGTATTGGGTGGCGGCCTTTACAGTTCCAGCGTGTCTCTGGTCATGGGCCCCTCCGGCATTGGTAAAACGACGCTGGGTCTGAAGTTCCTGGCCGAGTCGACGGTGGCGGCTCCAGGACTGCATTTTGGCTTTTATGAAAGCCCGCAACGGTTACGACTCAAAGGCCAATCACTGGGTATCGATATCAAAGGCATGGAGGACAGCGGCGCCCTGAGCATTGCCTGGCAGCCGACGACTGAGGGGTTACTGGATGGGTTGGGCGCACGCCTGTTGAGCCTTGTAGAAGAAAAGGGCATCAAGCGCCTGTTCATCGATAGCCTCAGTGGTATGACCCGAGTCTCTACAAACCCGGCGCGAACTACTGACTTCTTCAGTGCGCTGATGAATGAGCTTCGATCCAGGGGCGTAACCGTATTCGCATCCTGGGAAATGCGTGATCTATTTGGCTCGGAGGTCAGCGCGCCAAACTCTGACCTGTCCAGCATCGTCGATAACTTGATGCTGATGCGTTTCTCTGAGAATCACTCTGAACTTAGCAGGACGCTTTCCATTCTTAAGGTACGAGATAGCGCTTATGACCCCTCCAGATTTGAGGTTGTCATTCAAGATCGCGATGTTTTCCTGAAAAAGGCTTCGAGACATGAACCTTCAGCCCCCACTGAGACATCGCCCGGTTCACTTTCTTAAGCTTTTGAGTGGGTTGAATTAACATGACCACCATCCTGGTCGTCGACGACGAGTATTTGATCGCTGACATTCTCAGCTTCGCACTGGAGGATGAGGGGTTCATGGTGGTGACTGCCAGCAATGGTCGAAAAGGACTGGAAGTGCTGGATAGAGAAAGGCCTGCCTTGATCATCACCGATTTTATGATGCCCGTGATGGACGGCCTGGAATTCGCCACGGCCGTTCGAGCCCTCCCGTGCGCTAATCAATTGCCGATCATCTTGATGAGCGGTGCTCAGGCACACATCGGCATGCAGAGATCGGATCTGTTTGATGCGGTAGTGGCGAAACCATTCAACATCGACTTGATCATTGCCGAAGTTAAAAAGCTGCTCGCCTCTGATCAGTGAGTACTGCATCTACCTACCCGGAGCCATGGGGGATCGGGCTCCGCCTGCCCGAACAATCGAGTTGAAAAAATTTTTTCGAGAGGCTCTTGAAAACGTTTGGGTAGCACCTATTTTCGGTTCTACGCGATGCCGCAATCGGGTCGCGTCTTAAATCACTTGGAGAACACTCAGGAGATTTACTATGGCTACTACTCTTTCTCTGGCCCCTCTGTTTCGTCAGTCTGTGGGTTTTGATCGCTTCAACGACCTGTTTGAATCAGCGCTTCGTAGTGAGGCTGGTAATACCTATCCACCGCATAACGTGGAGAAGCATGGTGAGGATCAATACCGCATTGTGATTGCAGTGGCAGGTCTTACTGAGGAGGACATAGACATTCAGGTTGAAAATGGCGTATTGAGCGTTTCTGGTGGAAAACGTGAAAACGACGAGAAGGTGACTTACCTGCACCAAGGGATAGCGCAACGCGCGTTCCGCTTGTCCTTCCGGCTGGCTGACCATATCGAAGTGCAAGGTGCATCGCTCACCCATGGTCTGTTAGCCATCGAGCTGCTTCGGGTCATACCCGAAGAAGCCAAGCCAAAGCGTATCGAGATCGGTACTGCCGGCAAGCCAGACCAGCGTCAAGTAAGCCTGCAATAAGTGTGTTCAAGGCGCTCTGCGGAGCGCCTTTCTTTATTCTGTTTTAATCAACTTCTGAGGCGTGCACGCGTGGCGTTTGCGCCGTGGTCATTGCCGGTTGAAACACGCCTTTTGACTCAACCGAATTGGCCTGCCGATTCAACGGCGGTTTTTGGTTTCCTGCTACGTGTCAGCTGATAGGCAATTGCCAGCCATATGAACCACCCCGGCATGACCATCAACGCAACGCGTGTGTCCGGTCTCAATGCCAGCAGGCAGAGCACGAAGCCCATAAAAGCCAGTGACAACCACGCCATTGGCACGCCGCCTGGCATCTTGTAAGCAGATTTGGCGTGAAGCTCAGGACGTTTTTTGCGATAGGCAATGTAAGACGCGAGGATGGTCGACCACGTGAAGATCACCAGAATCGCCGACACGGTGGACACGATGGTGAATGCCGTCATGACTTCCGGAACGATGAACAGCACGAGCACACCTGACAGCATCAACAGTGTGGTGAAGGCCAGGCTCAACAGAGGCACGCTGTTGCCCGATAGACGCCGAAAGATACCCGGAGCGTTGTCTTGATTGGCCAGCCCGAACAGCATGCGGCTGGAGGAGAATACGCCACTGTTGGCCGATGACGCGGCGGATGTCAGGACCACGAAGTTAACGATGCCGGCTGCTGCGGGAAAACCTGCGACGAGGAAAAGTTCGACAAAAGGGCTTTTTACCGGTGAAACCTGTTGCCAGGACGTCACGGCGATAATGCAGGCCAATGCCAACACGTAGAACAGGATGATTCGCAGCGGAATCGAGTTGATTGCCTTGGGTAACGTCTTCTCCGGAGCACGGGTTTCTGCTGCAGCGGTGCCGATCAACTCGGTTCCGGCAAATGAGAATATCGCCATCTGAAAACCGGCAAAAAAACCAAGCAAGCCATGAGGGAATGCAGCCTGCTTATCCACCAGATGGCCCAGGGATGCGGTGACGCCATTGGGGGAAACGAACGCGCTGGCAATCAGCACGATGCTGACCCCGATAAGCGTCACGACGGCGATGATCTTAATGATCGCGAACCAGAATTCGACTTCACCGAAAAGCCTGACCGTCAGCACGTTCAAGGCAAACAGTGTCGCCAGCATCCCGATAGCCGGTATCCAGGCCGGCAGATGGGGGAACCAGTACTGGAAAAAGCCGCCGACAACGACGGCATCGCCAATCACTGCAACGCTCCAGCTCAGCCAATAGGACCAGCCGAGAAAAAACGCAGCGCGAGGCCCCAGGTAGGCGCCGGCAAAATCCGCAAAGGTCTTGAAATTCAAATTGGACAGCAGCATTTCGCCCATGGCACGCATGACGAAGTAAACGAACAGGCCAATGATCATGTAGATAAGGATGATCGAGGTGCCGGAGAGGGCGATGATCTTGCCGGAGCCCATGAACAAACCTGTACCAATGGCTCCGCCCATTGACATTAACTGGATGTGACGATTGCTGAGCGTGCGCTGCAGTGCAGGCTGCTCTGATACATTCGATTTCATTTCAAAACCTCTTGATCTTATGTTTTTGAGTTTTGGCAGAAAAGTGCATAGCCAGCGCCATCGTCAGGATGCAATGGCGGTTGACGGTGTTGGTTCAGGGTGGACAGCGCCGGCCCCTTGCACATGGCTGGGGGCGGCACTCGCAGGTCAACGGGCCGTGCGCAGAGGGGCGGCTTTGGTCGGCTGCTGATCAAGCCTCTGGAACAGGTTTTTTATATTTTCAGGTCAAACACACCGTCTTCGGGCGGATGCTCAAGCGCGCTTGCTCTCGAAGCCATGCAGTACGTTCACCGCATTGATTCCGATTTCATCGACCATATAGCCGCCCTCCATCACAAAGAGGGTGGGGCAACCCACACTCGCT
Source organism: Pseudomonas sp. W3I7 (assembly GCF_030816095.1). Taxonomy (NCBI): domain Bacteria; kingdom Pseudomonadati; phylum Pseudomonadota; class Gammaproteobacteria; order Pseudomonadales; family Pseudomonadaceae; genus Pseudomonas; species Pseudomonas sp. W3I7. Next base: position 3,120,116 of record NZ_JAUSXP010000001.1, on the reverse strand, counting down.
ATCAGCTCGCCGATCCCGATGAAATCCTCGCTTTCCAGCAGGAAGTGACTGATCGGGTCGTCCTTGAAGGTGTCGACCCCCAGTGAGATCACCAATACCTGCGGCGAGAATTGCTGGAGTTTTCTGCAGGCGTGCAGCAGGGCGTCGCGGTAGGTGTCCCAGGCGGTGTTTTTCGGCAGCGGGTAGTTGAGGTTGAACCCTTCGCCAACACCTGCGCCGACTTCATCGCTGAACCCCGAATAGTAGGGATAGGACACGGCCGGCTCGCCGTGCAGCGATATGAACATCACGTCATTGCGCGGGTAGAAAATGTTCTGGGTGCCGTTACCGTGATGAAAATCGACGTCGAGTACCGCGACGCGTTTGGCGCCCTGGGTGATTGCCTGCTGTGCAGCAATGGCCGCGTTGTTGAGATAGCAGTAACCGCCCATGTATTCACGCGCCGCGTGATGGCCCGGCGGACGACAAAGGGCAAAGGCACTGTCATGGCCCTCATCGATAAGCGCCAGCCCTGTCAGGGCGATATCGGCACTGGTCTTGACCGCCTGCCAGGTGGTGGCAGTGATCGGCGAGCCGGCATCCATCGCATAGAAGCCGAGTTTGCCGTCAATGAACGTTGGCACCTGATCGTTGGCCAAGTCACGTACAGGCCATACCAGTGGCAGCGCGTCATGGGTGCGCCCTGTGGCGCACCATTGCGACCAGGCGCTTTCCAGGAAGCTCACGTAGCGCTCGCTGTGCGCGTTGACGTAACACGAGCGGTCGAACACGCGCGGTTCGACTATCTGGCCAAGGCCTACTTGCTTGACGCGGTTGTGAACGGTGTCGGCCCGACTGGGCTGCTCGAACGACGGCTTGAGCACGCCATCCTTCAACTCGGTGCCATGGTGCAGACGGTGGGAATCACTGAAAACTGTAAACATTCTGCGCATCCGTTAATGTGGTCCAGTGCAAATATTCTGTTCTGGTCAGGAGGCGATTTCTTTGCTTTGTTTCTGTGCTTCTCTATATTTATCGGGCGATTTAACTCAGGAATGGCGTAATGAAGAAAAATATATCCAGACGCATCAGCCTCGATGAGACCGATCTGGCCATTCTTGAGCTATTGCAGGAGGACGCGAGCATTTCCAATGCCGAACTCAGTGAGCGGCTTTCATTGAGCCTCACGCCTTGCTGGCGACGGCGCAAGAGAATGGAGGAGGCGGGGGTGATAAAGGGCTATCAGGCAACGCTTGATCGAAGAATGCTGGGGCTGGATATCATGGCATTCGTGCACATCCGCTTTTCCACGCATGCCGACCACGCTCCGGACGCCTTTGAGGCAGTGATTGCGCAATTGCCAGAGGTATTGGCCTGCCACAAGATCACCGGAGACGCCGACTACGTGCTCCAAGTGTTGGCGGAGGACCTTGATAGCTACAGCGACTTTATCGAGCAAGTGCTGAGGCGCCAGGTGGGTATCGCATCTATTCAGTCGAGTCTGGCGTTGCGTGAAATCAAAGCGGGCAGCCGTATGGCCATACCCAAGTTGAGCAAGGATTGAATGTCGGACGTTCTGGGCTGCGCCCCTGTTGCCTCACCGTTGGATGTGCGCAACGCCATCGCCTGCCATAATCCACCCGTCTCACCCCAGCCCCCACACGGAGTCCATGCCATTCATGGTGTTGTTCAATCGATTGAGCGCGTTTTCCATCCAGGCGCGCAGGGCACTGAAGCTGGTGTGGGGGACGTCGCGTCCCTTATTCATAGGCTTGCTGCTGGCCACCATCGTTGCCGGTCTGTTGCCTGCGCTGGCTGCTTGGATCGGCCAGCGCATTGTCGATGGCGTGGTGCACGCGATGCAGATTCATGCAGCCGGCAGCCAGGCGCCCGTGTGGCCAGTGATGCAGTACGTGCTGGCCGAGGCGGGCGTGTTGGCGCTGCTGGCGGCTGCCCAGCGTGCGTTGTCCATGCAGCAATCGTTGTTGCGAGTGCAGTTGGGGGTGAAGGTCAACCTGATGATTTTGGAGAAAGCCCAGACCCTCTCACTCCTGCAATTTGAAGACGCCGAGTTCCACGACAAGCTGGTGCGCGTGCGCCAGGGCGCGTCGACACGGCCGCTGAGCCTGGTCACCAAAGGCCTGGGGCTGGTGCAGAACCTGATCTCGTTGATCAGCTTTGCCGTGCTGTTGGTGCACTTTTCGCCGTGGGCGCTGGTGATTCTGGTGGTCGGCGCGTTACCGGTGTTCTTCGCCGAGACGCATTTCTCGGGCAATGCGTTTCGCCTGTTCCACCGGCGCGCGCCCGAGACCCGGCAGCAGAATTACCTGGAATCGCTGCTGTCCCACGAAACCCATGCCAAAGAGGTCAAGCTGTTCGGCCTGGCGCCGCTGTTCCTCAAGCGCTACCGCGACAACGCCCGGCGCTTGTACACCGAAGACCGCCAGTTGACGGTGCGCCGGGATGCGTGGGGCTTTGCCCTGGGCCTGCTGGGCACCGCGGCGTTTTATGTGGCTTACGCCTGGGTGGTGCTGGACACCGTGCGCGGCCAGACCAGCCTGGGGCAGATGACCATGTACATCGTGCTGTTCAAGCAGGGGCAAAGCGCGATCACCGCCAGCCTCAGCGCGATTGCCGGCCTGTATGACGACAGCCTGTTTCTGTCGGACCTTTATGAGTACCTGCTAACCCCCGTGGTCGTGCCGCGTGGCCGGCTTACCCAGGGCGCGCGTCCCGGCGACGGTCTGCGCTGCGAGCACGTGGGGTTCAGTTACCCCGGCGCTGAGCGGCCGGCATTGACTGACATCAACCTGCACTTGGCGCCGGGGCAAAGCCTGGCCCTGGTGGGCGAGAATGGCTCGGGCAAAACCAGCCTGATCAAACTGCTCACGCGTCTGTACACCCCGCACGCGGGGCGCATTCTGCTGGATGGCAGCGACTTGCAAGACTGGGATGAACAGACACTGCGCCAGCGCATCGGGGTGATTTTCCAGGATTACATCCGCTACCAGATGACCGTTGGCGAGAACCTTGGCGTGGGTGACGTCGATGCGCTGAACGACGAGGCGCGCTGGCGCACTGCCGCAACCCAGGGGGTGGCCGCCGAATTCATCGAGCGCCTGAGCAGGGCCTACGACACCCAGTTAGGGCGCTGGCTGGGCGGCCAGGAGTTGTCGGGTGGGCAATGGCAGAAAGTCGCCTTGTCACGCGCGTATATGCGCCAGGAGGCGGACCTGCTGATTCTTGATGAGCCGACGGCTGCGCTGGACGCCGGCGCCGAGGCGGCGGTGTTCGAGCACTTTCGCGAACACGCCAAGGGCCGCATGACATTGTTGATTTCCCATCGATTTTCCAGCGTGCGTAATGCCGACCACATCATCGTGCTGGACGGCGGGCGAATCCTGGAGGAGGGCAGCCATCACCAACTGATGGCGGCGGGTGGGCGCTATGCCGAGTTGTTCGATGTTCAGGCGCGGGGGTATCGATAGATCCCCGACGCACCGCTGAAACCCTGGCGCAGAACGCCCGACAATACCTCCAGGGCGCCGATGCCTGCGCGGTGTCGGGCTACAACGACGGGACGCTCTGGGCCAAGCCTTTCGAGCATTACGCCGAGGCTGAAATCGAGGCCGAAGTGCGCCGCTCGCTGTTCCCTACGTTGTGGTGGTGCCATTACGTAATGCCCACATGCTGGAGCTGGGCGCGGCCAAGGGCGGCGTGAATGCCTTGACGGCCTACCTGGCCCTGGAGACTGTCGGCAGCGGGATTCGCGTCGACGCCACCGAGGCACCGCCACGGCGCATTCCGCGCAACAATGAAAAAGGCAAAATGATCAGCCGAACAGCCTGCCAGACGACACCTAAAGACTCTCAGGATCGCCAAAGAACATTTCGACTGGGCTCTAGCACGGTGTTTACAGCCCGAAAAAAATAATTTTGCCCCCAATTTTGCCCCCATTCGCACCGGATGTGGGAGCGATCGCGAATGGCGATTTCTGACGCGGGCCGGGGTGGCCATGACTGGCATTCAGTGCGCCTTCATGTACTGGATGAGCAACCCGTATCTGACAAATCTTTGGTCGTTCGGAAGAGGACATAGGTAGAGTCGATACCTTTAGGCGGTGTTGTCGGGGCTGCTTCTCGGCACCTATCCTGAAATTGACTCGCGAAGTATTCGTGCTCTGCGTGATGTTACCAAGGCGCAGGTCGTCATGGGCATTGATCTGGGTGCCTATCGAGAGCTTGAAGGTAAGGTTAGGCACTTGGTCACGAAAACGCCTTAGAAACGGTTGTTCAGTATTGAAGCAGTACGCAAAGTCGAACATGTTGTTCTGTTCGTGGGTCTCGATAGCTCGGTTGGACCCAGAACCACCCGCCTCAATTGGCCGCCAAGTCGGCTGACAGCGAGGGCGCTCAGGTTGAGATACGGAGGGGGCACCTTACCTTCACTATTCCTGGTCGGTTAAGCCGTTGGGCCGGTCGCTGATCAGTCGTTAGGCAAGTGCAACTGCACTTCCATGGCATCATGAAGGAGTCGGACGACCTCGATCACGTCGTCGTTTGCCACACGATAAATCACGATATGGCGTGGGCTTTTGATCCTCCCATGCGGGTGTTTGCCCTGCTGGCAGGAATAGACGAGGTGATAGCTGCGAAGGCCCGGAGCGAGCTCATCGCGGTCTTGGAGGCATGTCGGCAAACGCTCGCAGAGCCGTGAGGATCAGCGCCTGGTAGCGCCGGCGTGTTTGATCGCCGAACTGCGTCTGGGAGAGCCTGAGGATTGTCGACAATGTCGGCGCGCGCCGCGTTGGAAATCCGATACTGCGGCATGCTCAGTGTTTCTCGCGTGCGGGGAGGGTTGCCTCCAGGCTCAAACCGTCGAGGTAGTGCTCCAGATCCCCTTCATTCAACTGAGTAAAGCGCCCGTGCTCAAGCTCCATGATGCCGATTGAGGATGAGCGAGGATTAGAAAGCTAAGGCGATAGCTGGTTATCGCAGGCTGTTGGAAGAACCGGAGATTTTTGTGGTATCGAAGCCGCGTCCGTAAAAGTGCACAACGAAAATGGCTCTTTCCAAGAGTTGAGATTCTAGAGCGTCAGAAAGTTACGGATTTAGCGGTGCATTCATTCTCACCTGAGCGAATAAATGCGCCGCATATGAGCCTAGGCGCCGCCATACGAATTATCAAGATTGGCTTAAACCATAAATGCGCGACCCATCAGAATCATGTGACGAGCACAATGCACGCATTGATGTCCGTCACCCTGTACGCCTTAAGTCATTGCGCCGAGAAAATCGCCTCGAAAACACCATTTCTTCAAGGATTTCTCTGGCGAGCCTATTGATGCCTGCGTCGCCGTGGTATGTAGCTCGGTCGATATTAACGGCTGTGAATTGATCCCCTTCCGGTCCTGTCACATCTATCGAAAGCGTGTTGTCGGCGCTGATCGAACAGAAAATTTTACAGTTTGGCAGACGACTAGCGAGGACCGTCTCAATCTCGTTCCGGGTTAACGTATCCATACGTCCTCCGAATTCCAGTGCATGAACTCCGAAGCTTAGACACTCTAGTGGAGTTGTAAATGGTGTCAATGTGGTCTGTTTTGTGACGGACGTTCGTTCGAGAACCGCAAGGCTGGCGGCGATCTGATCGTAAGTCTTTGAGCCGCTCTGATATTTTAGACGGAGGTTGCCCAATCGGTAGGGCGCTTGATGGCAGCGAAGTTGCTGGAGCTTTCAATTTATGACTTGGCCGTCGTACTGCTGCTGCTCGATCGGAAGATCCACACAGACCATCGGGCCTGGCCAAACATTTCACTGCAAACGGCATCAGCGTTAGGCAGGTGATCGTGGCAAAGTTGCCGGGGTATGGCGGTGGGGGTGTGGGGTGGCGCTGGTTTCGGCTCAAGCCCGGGCTGAATACTCGCTTGTGATTGTATGACTCCCCGACTAATCCTGTTGGGGATTAACCGTCGAAGACGACTAAAGGGTAGCGCTAGCCAGGCGTAGGCATACCTTGCTCCAGAAGCGCTGATTTCGTCATGACGTCATTTGGTCCATTCCCTGTCTGCATATTCGGCTTGTCTTAGCTTCCTTGATGATGTGGTGAGGCAGGTTGGCGCCTGCAATGTAGAAGCCTCTGCTGGATTCTACGATGCAGCCCTGTCTCCACTTCACTATGTGAATGAGCTTTCTGAGGGGTATTATTGTTTTTCGATTCCTGACACGGTGGACAAATCCAATGGGCCGGGGAGCATCCCTATTGCGCGGCCCTTGTTCCTCGAAAAGCAATCCGAATAAAATCGCGAAAAGGGACTCGAGAGTAATCTGTCGTCCCGAAAGTACCATGGGTAAATTCCGAGTCGCTTTATTCCACGCCCATGTTCCTAATACGGACGACATAATTGCAAATAGAAATGCACAAACATAAAGACTTCCAGCGTCTGCAAAGCTGGCGCCTTGAGAGGGCATTGCAAAAAGGTCATGCGCATCTCCAAGGGCATTACAAGAAGCATGCCTAGCGCTCCCGACCATCATGAGCCCTGTCCACGCGCTTGTTGAATGTGCTGGGATTTTGGTCATAGTAGAAGTCTAGGGTTAAATCTATGTGCTGAAGGAAACCCCTCGTCTCCGTCGCGATTTTTTGAGGGACCGCTTTGATGAGTGTTGTTCACTACAACTTCATGGACGGCAGTTGACCGGGCCACCTGCTGAAAATCGATGATTTGATCCGGGCCGGTCACGGTTGCCAGGCTTCTCCTCGCCTAGCGCGTTGTACTGAACTCAAAAGTCTCCAATGTATATTTCCCTAGGTACAAGGATGAATATCAACCGTCAGTGAAAGGTGGGCCTGAGCCACCATAGCGAACACGTAACGTCGCTTCTGGCAGCTCAGCCATATCCACTGAAAATTTCGAGCATGAGTGTCCATGTCGGGTCGACCGAACTACTCGATGCGCTCAGCTGACGCGGTGTGCACGGCTCCAGGCGTCAGGATGACTTTTCTGCAGTCCTCTTCCTTCTTGTCAAAGATCTTGTAGCCCTCGGCTGCCTGCTCTAACGACATCCGGTGACTAATAATGACATCAGGGGCAAGGCGCCCAGTCTCTATATGTTCGAGAAGCTCAGGTAGAAATCGCTGAACATGGGTTTGTCCCATTTTGAAGGTCAAGCCCTTGTCGAACGCGTCGCCGAAGAGGAAGCCATGGATAAATCCTGAATAAACACCGGGCACGCTCACCACGCCGCCGCGTCTTACTGCTGCGATGCATTGGCGTAACGCTTTGCCGCTACTGCCTTCAAGCTTAAGCGTGGCGAGTACGGTTTCGGTAGTGCTGCCTTTGGCTTCGAAGCCAACAGCATCGACCACGCCGTCAACGCCGCGCATGCCTTTAGTCTGGCGGATGATTGTGTCGGCAGGATCATCATCTTCATCGAAATTTATCGGAATGGCACCGTAGGTCTCCTGCGCGTAAGCCAGACGATAGGGGTGGTGATCTACCATGAAAATTTGATCGGCACCGAGCATTCTGGCGCAGGCAGCGCTTAACAGCCCGACCGGCCCTGCGCCATAGATGGCGATACTCGAGCCGGTGCCAATTCCAGTGTTAGTGACGGCTTGAAAGGCTGTGGGCAAAATATCCGATAGGAAAAGCACCTTCTCATCTGACAGTGTGCCGGGCACCTTGAAAGGCCCCGTGTTGGCTTTGGGAACACGCACATACTCTGCTTGCCCTCCCGGTATGCCGCCATACATATGGCTGAAACCGAAAAGGGCGGCACCTGGTGGAATAGCCTTTTTATTGAGAATGGCACCGCGTCCTGTATTGGTCGTTTCACACGCGGCGAACAAATCCAGTTGGCAGAAAAAGCAGCTACCGCAGGCGATCACAAAAGGTATCACCACCCGGTCACCAGCCTGCACCGCGGTGACAGCTGAGCCTGTTTCCTCCACAACGCCCATAAACTCGTGACCGAAGATATCGCCGTGTTCGACGGTTGGGATCTTGCCCCGGTAAAGGTGCAGGTCGGATCCGCAAATGGCGGTGGCTGTTACTCGAAGAATGATGTCGTCGCTATCCTCAATAACTGGATCAGGGACAGTATCGACTTTGACGCTGTGCGCGCCGTGATAGGTGAGTGCTCTCATGACTTCCTGCCCCTCTCGATAGCTTGGTGGTAATCGGGGGAGCTGCAACGGAGGAGCTTAGTTCAGAGAAATAGCAGGAGACGTGACTAGCGGTCTGTTTTGCGCCGTTGGTCTGTCTATCCTCTATTAAATTAAACGTTATGCGGTGGGTTTAAATCGAATCAATTCGAGCAGGATTGCTCACGTGAGTGACCTAGTTAGCCCGCAGAGTATGCGGGTTTTTTTTCGGAAAAAGGCCCGGCGTTAAGATCCGTATCTTCAGTTCTGTCCCCCCCGCCAAGCTTGAGATTGAAAAGCGACTGTTCGTATTTCGCTTTCATTCCTTGGGTCTGCTGTCCGAGTTCCGAGGTTCGATTGAGTCGGTCTTCCTGTTTGGTGAGGTAGAAAAATTTCAGTCAGATACCGCTACTTTTCGTCGTTTCCCTGGAACTCATGGAGATGAAAACTGCTCAAGATTTGGTACCTAAACGATAGGTTAAATAGCATGCGTGCATCTGAACATTACGCTGCACAGGAAGAAAGGGCTCGTGCCTTAGATCGGTGGCATCGCACCTTAGAAAATCGCTCTTTACGACTGGACTCACCAGACAGCTATCACGAAGAGCTGCTTAGACAAGCGGATGAGATGGACAGAGTCGGCGTGATTGATTGGCGTGAGTGGAGAGACCTACGAGTGAGAGCCGATCAGGCCTATCTCCGATCAATAGCCGGTGAAGATCGTTGACCGTTGCCAACAACGGAGCAGGCGGTGGGTAGACTCATACAGGTGCGTCTCACGCCGCGCGTGACCTTACAGAATTTCCCGGCACTGAAAGCGAGAAAAAGGAGTCTGATTATGATCATCGCGTGCCTGGGCTGGGGATCTTTGATATGGAAACCCGGTGCACTCGAGTTAGCTAGTGAGTGGTTCAAGGATGGGCCGCAGTTGCCCATTGAGTTTGCGCGTGTGGGTGACAGCGGAGAACTTGCAACTACAATATGCGCAAATTCGCGACCCTGCCAAGTGTTGTGGGCTGTATTGCAAACAGCTTCCCTTGCTGATGCCTATGAAGCGTTGCGTCTGCGCGAGCAGATACCTGAGGGTCGTGATGACGGTATCGGAATCTTCAAGGTTGGAGGGACGCCGAATGGTGTGATCTCTGAATGGGCGTCAACTCGACAGGTGGATGCAGTGATATGGACTGCGTTGCCCCCAAGATTCGAAGGTATGGAAGGGCGCATTCCTTCTTTAGATGAGGCGGCCTCCTACCTTAGCGGCCTTACAGGCCCTACGCGAGACCATGCATTCCAATACATCAGCATGGTGCCAGCTCAGGTTGACACCTCTTATCGAAGAGAAATTTCAAAAAGGTTGGGACAAATTGAGCGATGATCACTTGGGGCAAATTGTCATTGTTTTTGATGAGTTACGCGCTCTTCGATCCAGTTTGCTTCTGCTTCAACGGATGGAAGAAAAACGATTAAATTCGCTTCGAGGCCACCAAACGGTAGACAACAAGGGGGCTTTAACGCTCTCTTTCGAGAGGCTCCAGAGTAACCTAGCTGCTATGGAGGATGTACTCGCAACAATTGCAGAGGCCATGGGCGCTGTTCCAAAGCTTTGATAAATATGCGCTGCGCAGTACCTCGCGTCTTATCTGTCAAAGCGTGCTTGTATTCGCGCTACCAGGAAGCGCTCCCGCATTTCGTCACGGCATTTTGCCAGTGCGTATGGCGAGCCATGTAACACTATCAACCTGGCGCTCTCAGATATTTTCGTAACACGCAAGTTCCTCCACAGAGCTATAACGCCAGGACGGACGGTTAGCCTATCTCCAAAACCCGGCTGTTTATCGCCGCTCATCGGGACACCTTCAATTTTTCTAAATTTCAAAGCGACGTGCCTTTCTGATGAGTGTGGGGGCACATTGGTCGACTATCCAAACAGCGCCGTTATCGTTAGACCTGAGGAGATTTCGTCATGTTTCTACATAACAAACGACTTCAATACACCGTGCGTGTCGCTCAACCCAACCCTGGCTTGGCAAACCTTCTGCTTGAACAATTTGGAGGAGCGCAAGGCGAGTTGGCTGCAGCCTCCAGGTACTTCACTCAAGCCTTGGCTGAAGACGATCCGGGACGTAAAGACCTGCTCATGGATATCGCGACCGAAGAGCTGAGTCACCTTGAAATCGTCGGTTCAATTATCGTGATGCTGAACAAAGGTGCTAAAGGACGCATGGCCGAAGGCGTCGAAGAGGAAGGAGAGTTGTACCGCGCCATTAACGGTGCTGGTAATGACTCCCACATCACCAGCCTGCTTTACGGAGCGGGCGCACCGCTTACGAACTCTGCAGGCGTACCTTGGTCTGCCGCCTACATCGATACTATCGGAGAGCCCACTGCAGATTTTAGATCCAATATTGCTGCTGAGGCGCGAGCGAAAATCGTATATGAGCGTCTGATGAACGTGACTGATGATCCGGGAGTTAAGGAAGCTTTAGGGTTTTTAATGACTCGCGAAATAGCCCACCAGCTTTCATTTGAGAAAGCTTTGCATGCCATCCAACCCAACTTCCCCCAAGGCAAACTTCCTGGAATGCCTGAATTTACAAACGTTTATTTCAATATGTCCCAAGGCCCTGAAAGCATGCGTGGCCCGTGGAACCAAGGCGAAGATTGGGAGTATGTGGAAGCGCCGGGGCCAGCGCTAGACGGTGGAGATGGTTTCGCCAGTGTTCAACTAAGTGCGGATGAAGAGTCTGCATTGAATGATATGAAAGCTAGGACTTTGTCCGATCCATCATCTAATCCAATTACGGGCGCAGATCTGGGGGCAGGCCTTCAAGGAAAGCCGGAAAAGGAATAAGAATAACCGCCGTCCCGATAGTCGGGGCGGCAATTTTGAATTTCATCATTGAGGTGATGTTATGACAATCGGAACAACGGTAGGCATTTTTACATTGAGACGGAGGATGGATAACGTCTTCGGATCTATCGTATCGTCTTTTGAAAGGGATGCTGCGCTATTTGCCAGGCAGCTATCAAACACTGCGCCAACAGCATCTAAGCGGCGGAGTGGTTGATGTCAGTACCTACATCATCGGTAAGGGCTGCGCTGCGCTATCAAGTTGAGCGAGCTTTAAATCAAGGATGGGCAGGCTATTTGTTCTGGTCGTCCTTGGTTGCCATAACATTGTTGTTGTTGATGAGCGGTTACAGCGCGATAGTTGAAGCAGATGAAGCTAACCTTCGCTTTGCCATGATGGGCGGGCTTTGTGGGTTTGGCGCCACAGGTCTAGGTGCGATTTCTGCGGTTGTACTGCGCAATATTTCTGCCAAGGCGCAAGACACGATGCTGGGTTTTGCCGCAGGAATGATGCTAGCTGCGAGCTCCTTTTCTCTTATCCTCCCGGGCATTGAAGCGGCACAAATGATAAGTGGGAATAAGCTGCTGTCCGCCTGCATCGTCGTGCTGGGACTCGGCCTTGGAGTAGCGCTTATGGTCGGCCTTGAGCGTTTTGTTCCGCATGAGCACTCTCAGAGCGGTCGTAAGGGGCCAAATACTCAGCGCTTTAATCGCGTCTGGCTATTTGTCCTTGCTATCACCCTGCATAATTTGCCTGAAGGCATGGCAATAGGTGTCAGCTTTGCGCACGGCGATTTAACTGTGGGTATGCCTTTAACGGCGGCTATTGCCATTCAGGACTTCCCTGAGGGACTTGCTGTGGCTTTGGCCCTGCGAGTCACCGGTCTGTCATCACTCAAAGCTGCGCTGATCGGAGTGGGCTCGGGCCTTATGGAACCGATAGGCGCGGTGGTGGGACTGGGCATATCCAGCGGGTTCGCTTTGGGCTATCCCATTTCCCTCGGACTCGCTGCTGGCGCGATGATTTTTGTGGTTTCGCATGAAGTCATTCCAGAGACTCATCGAAACGGACATGAAACGCCTGCCACCTTGGGTTTGATGCTTGGGTTTGCCGTAATGATGTTCCTCGATACGGCACTTGGATAGAGAACCGTCATCTCATCAGGAGAGCTTGAATTTATTGGAACACTCACCTGAAGGCTGGGTCACTTTACTAGACGCCACGCACATCGCGATGTCGAAAATGCGTGTGACGTTCAGCGACTCTTGTTCATTTGAAAGTGAGGATTCTGAAATGGCTAGAAAAACTGTCAAAGACCTATTTATCCATGAGCTTTCCGACGTCTACAGCGCAGAAAAGCAAATCACTCGAGCGTTGCCGCGTATGGCTCGCGCTGCTACCAACCCGCTATTAGCGGAAGCGTTCACTGCTCACCTCGAGGAAACCCAAGGGCAAATTGAAAGAATTGATCAGCTCGTCGAGTTGACCGGTTTCAAACTCAAGCGCATGAAGTGCGTGGCGATGGAGGGGCTTGTTGAGGAGTCCAAAGAGCTACTGGAAGAAATTGAAAAAGGTGCGGTGCTGGATGCCGGCTTGATTGGTGCTGCTCAGAAAGTTGAGCACTACGAGATCGCCAGCTACGGCACTTTAATTGCCATGGCCAAGCACTTGAATTTGCCTGAAGCGGCAGATTTGCTGGCGGCCACTCTCGCCGAAGAAAAGGCTACCGACGAAAAGCTCTCCAAAATTGCGGAGCAGGGCGGCAACCAGGCAGCCACCCTGGAATCGAAAAAGTAAGCTCCCGTTGCCCCAGGAGATACGGACGGCTCGCCTTAGCGCCGTCCGTCTTTTAGACCGTTAACATTGAAGATACGATACGGAAAGCATGCGAAAAAATAACATGGCGAGCGACAACGCTTCGACACCCGAAAACGAGCTTCTAACGAAGTTGCTCCTTGCCAGAGGGCCCGGCGGGCAGGAGGATGAAGTTCGAGCAGTCTGCGTAGGAGAGCTAAGTTCGCGATGCGATGAGCAATGGGTCGATCCTGCTGGAAACGTAATAGGGTTGATTCGCGGCCACCAGGACGAAACTGAACCGAGACGCGCAATAAAAGTCATGGTGCACATGGATGAAATCGCCATGATCATCAAGCGCATCGATCAAGATGGCACGTTGAGAGTCACTGCTCTGGGCGGTGTCAACCCCGTAAATTTCGGTATGTGCCCTGTGGACATTCTAGGGGATCTGGAAACCATCCCGGGCGTTCTGTCTTTCGGTTCGATGCATGCCACTACCAACGCCCCTCAGGGCGCTGACGTGTTGTCAGGCAACGTGCATTGGAATGATGTGCACGTCATCACACGTTGCTCTGTTGAGGCGTTGCGCGCCTACGGTGTAAGGCCTGGAAACCGAGTGACCTTAAGTCGTCATTGGCGTAAACCGTTTCGCGTACAGGATGCTATTGCAGCACATTTCCTCGACGACAGAGCGCTTATAGTTGCCGCCCTGCAAGCAATGCAGGCGGTACACAAGCGCAGAGAGGAACTGTGCTGTGACGTCTATTTCGTGTTCACGACGCTTGAGGAGGAGAGCAATGCTGGCGCTGTGTACGCTGCAGCGTCTTTACCTGGTGACACCACGATTGCCTTAGAGGTCGGGCCGGTAATGGACGAGTATGCAACCTGTCTCAGCGTGGATCCGATCATCAATACAGGCGATCAGAAGGGCTACTACACGCGCGCCGTCGTAACAGCATTGAGCGAAGCGGCCAAGCGCTGCGGGTACGATCCTCAACTCGCTCTGCTGGTGGATTTCGCATCGGACGCCAGCGCTGTGATGAGTAACGGCACCTCAGCGCGGGCAGGTTGCCTGGCCATTCCTACGGAAAACACCCACGGATACGAGTTGATCTTGGAGGGTGCGATACAGGCCTGCGCGGCGACATTAACTGAATACCTTGTATCGGCTTGAGCAATAACCAGTCGGTGGCGGGGTTGTAGACACGGCAAAAAAAATGGCAGATATCGACGTACATTCTCCACTCGATCACCAGGCTCAGGAGGCGTCTGAAAGACTTCAGCTGGCTCTGGAGGCCGGAGCGATTGTGGGGACTTGGGTCTGGGATATTCCTGGCGATAGATTCACTGCGGATGAGCGATTTGCGCGCACGTTCGGTCTGTCCCCTCAACAATGCAGGGAGGGGCTGCCTCTGAAGGCGGTGACTGGCTCAATCCACCCGGACGACGTTTTTAGAGTCGAAGCTGCCATTGAAGAAGCGTTGTCGAGAGGCGGTCCTTACCGTTGTGAATACCGAGTTCTGCCAGCCAGCGGGACTTATCGGTGGATCGAAGCCAATGGTCGCGCTGAACTGGACGCGAGCGCCGCGCCCCGGCGCTTTCTGGGTGTGTTGCTTGATATCGAAGCGCGTCGTGTCGCTGAAACCGAACGGGACAAGATAGCGGCGCTGTTGCGTACATTTGCAGAGGCCGTACCTGGCGTGGTCTATGCGAAAGACCGCCTTGGCAGAATGTTGGTCGCCAATCACGGCACTACACAGCTGATTGGCAGACCCCCGGATTTTTATCTGGGAAAGACCGACCTGGATTATTTGGAGGACAAAACTCAGGCTCAGGTTGTCATGGAGACTGATCGTCGGATCATGGAGTCTGGCATCGCCGAGCAAATTGAAGAAAACGTCAGTCATGCTGACGGTTCGCCAGCAACGTGGCTCTCTGTTAAAACACCGCTGTTAAACGAGCATGGAGAGGTGATTGGACTGATAGGGTCTTCCATCGACGTCACCGCCAGGAAAGAAGCCGAGTCAGCGGTGAAAGAGCTCAACCAGACCTTGGAAGAACGCGTTCGAGCTGCGGTACAGGATCGCGAAGTGGCTGAGCGTGCGTTGCACCATTCGCAAAAAATGGAAGCGGTAGGGCAGCTTACCGGAGGCATCGCTCACGACTTCAATAACCTATTGGCGGGTATTTCGGGAAGCCTTGAGCTGGTGCAGATACGAATGGCCCAGGGCCGTTTGGCGGAGGTGGACAAATACATTACGGTGGCACAGGGCGCCGTAACACGCGCGGCTTCCTTGACACACAGGTTACTGGCGTTTTCACGACGTCAGACATTGTCGCCCAGCCCCACCGATGTAAACGCGCTTGTGAGAGGCATGGAAGAGCTGGTTACCAGGTCCGTGGGCCCCGCGATACGACTGCGGATCAGCACTGCTTCGGACTTGTGGCCGGCGCTGATTGATCCGGCCCAGCTTGAAAATGCACTGTTGAATGTATGCATAAACGCCCGCGACGCCATTCTAGCGTGCGGTGAAATCCATATCCACACCAGCAATCTGGTAAACGATGGATCGGTGGACCTTGACCATCATTTGAAGCCAGGCGGGTATCTGAATATCTGCGTTTCGGACAATGGCAGCGGAATGAGTCCGGAAACAGCGGCGAAAGCCATTGAGCCGTTCTTTACCACCAAGCCTGCGGGTACAGGCACGGGGCTGGGCTTATCGATGGTCTATGGCTTCGCTCGACAGTCTGGAGGTGATCTTCATATCAAATCCGAAGAGGGTGCAGGTACGACGATCTGTCTCTATCTGCCGCGGTACGAAGGTGAGGTTGCTACGGAAAGTACGCATACCGCGCACAGCGTTATTTCGCCTGCCAATGGCGAGACGGTGCTCGTGGTAGACGACGAGCCTTCAATACGTATGCTGGTGACCGAATTGTTGAGCAGCCTGGGTTACAACGTGATGGAGGCAGCAGATGGCATTTCCGGGTTGCAGCTGTTGCAATCTGACCTGCGTATTGATGTGCTGGTTTCAGACATTGGTTTACCCGGCGGAATGAATGGACGGGAGATGGCTGGGATTGCGCGCAAGAGTCGGCCAGGACTGCCTGTACTGTTCATCACGGGGTACGCCGAAAGCGCAGTGATAGAGAAGGCCCATTTGGAACCCCGTACCCAGGTTCTTACTAAGCCATTTGTATTGGATGCACTGAGCGCCCGAGTAGCGACGCTGGTCAAGCTATCCAACATTCGTTCTACCCGCCAATAACCCGACGGGTTTGACACATAGCGGACAGGCTCCGTTGGCTTCCCGCGAGTCTTTTGTCTCAGGGAAGCCCTTTAACGTCGCGACCGTCTGAAATCGTTATTTTTGAGGACTTAATGCAGAGACATGAGGTCAAGTTTTGTCGTCCGCAGCGTGGGATTGGCTGCCCTGACCCAGCGCACTGTATTCATCGCGTAACTGTCTCAATTCTCGGGATCCCAATTTATCCAACGCTAAAGTGGCATTTTGGGCTTCCTGGTTGGCTCTGATCAGCTCATCAAGCTTCAAGTGCAGGATGTCGTTATCCCGGTTCTGAGTGTTTTGGATAAGGAAAACCATTAAAAACGTGACGATTGTCGTGGATGTATTAACGATCAGCTGCCAGGTGTCGTTGTAGTGAAAAAGCGGCCCGGTGAGAGCCCAGGCGACAATCAGCGCGACTGCCACCAGAAAGGTTTTAGGGCTACCTGCACGGTTCGAAAGCGACTGGCAGAATTCAGCAAATTTCATGATGACGGACTCTAATTGTGGTTATTCAATAGACCACAATGGGGCCGTGAAATTCTTTTTTACAATTTGCCAGGCCCGACGCTTGCCGGCGTTCTGCGTCACGCATAAGTCAGTCCAGGCGCGACGGCGCAAGGGTAGAGAGCATGGTCTGCAAAACTGGAAATAATCGCCTGATTAGAGGTCCAAAGGGCAGTATCCAGAGGAAATGGCCATGAGCATTCCTGTCATCACAATGGAATATTTGAAGGCGAATGGTCTTCGAATCACCACCGCTGAATCCTGTACCGCAGGGAAAATAATTTCGCTTCTTTCGGAGATTCAAGGCGCAGGTGCATGCATCGAAAGCGGGTACGTCGTGTATTCACCGGAAGCGAAGCAACGGCTTTTGTCTGTACGCGCCTATACCATCGAGACCTTTAATCTGACCAGCTGTGAGGTAGCCCTTGAGATGGCGCAGGGGGCGCTGCGGGACAGTAAAGCTGACCTCGCGTTGGCAACGACCGGGATCCTGGGCCCTGACGATGTCGATGGCATTCCCGCAGGGACTGTCTGTTTTGCGTGGGCTTTCCTTACCCCGTCAGGCCTGAGTGTATTCAGCCGCAGGGAGTGGTTCCCGGGTTCGCGTGATCAGGTGCAGCTGTCTGCTGCCCTGCACGCATTGAAGCATTTGCCAGGCTTTCATCAAAAAGCACTAAGGGGTGAAAAAGGCTGAATCATGACGTTATTCGTTTTGGTTGGCATACGTTCGCTGAAAGAATGAAAGGTCTCTCGGTTTAAACCTTTGCCGTTGGCCGAATGTCGATAGCTGAAGAGACTTAGCAAGGTTGAGGAACGCAATGATAGGCATCGTGATACCTGCCCATAACGGAGAAAGGCTTATCCGTGAATGCCCGGACTCCGTGCTGCCTTCGGAAGGCGGGCGGGTTTCAGCTTCTGACTGCCCGCGAGGACTTTCACTGGTTGCAGACCTCGAAAGACCGGCGCATGCACCGTCGGGACGGCCACCAACCCGGTGGTCATCAACGCACGCCGGGACTACATGTGTCGTGCGACTACCTGGCTTCCCTAATGCCGCCTGATGCCCACGGCGGAGTGGAGCCTTCCATGCCCCAGCCCCGTAACAGGTTGACGTTTTGGACCTGATTGATTGGCTGCAGTGGCCTGCCATGGTCGTCACGGTCATTTCGGCCTGGTTTATCGGGTCTCAACAGCGACGCCGACGCAGGGTTGCCTTTTGGGGGTTCATCCTGAGCAATGCGTTATGGGTTGTCTGGGGATGGCACGCGAATGCATTTGGGCTGATCGTACTCGAGTGCATTTTGCTGGGGATGAACGTTCGAGGCTTCAGGAAGAATCGGGCGTAAACATCAGGTTTGGTTGAGCCTTGGGTTCTGCTCCGGCCGTTACGCACCGATTGTCTGAACGTCGGCGAAGCGTTTGATAATCAGCGGGCTTTCTCAGTTGATCATGGGAGAGGGGCGCACACGCATACACCCCCTGCAAGGTTCTGAATGCTAAGGTTCACAGCCTTTAAACCCATGCAGTGCTTTTTGAACGATCGAGCACCTGCTGAAAACTCACGGGATCATGCTTGAATTGAAAAAATATTCGTGGCACTAGCCTTTGGTCTTCGTCGGGTCAGCACGCCGAGGGTACGTGCGCTCTTCCTGAATCGAACCGTCTTCCTTATGAATCTTCAGCGAGGCTGTTTTTCCATCAAGGAATTCACTGGCGAGCTCTATTATTTCAGCCTTCGTGGTTGCCGTTTTCGACGCGCGCCCCGCGCCCTCTTTCTTTAAGGCCCAACCGTTTTCAGCCGGCGTGATGTGGTAGTTGTCCATTTCATCTCTCCTGATGTGGGGGCTACTTGAGACCTATGCGTTTACGCATTTGGGCCGTGATGGTTTGCTTTGTTCCAGGCATGTCAGCCCACGGATCAACGTCCAGCGCTCCCAGGCGTTGATGGATGTTTTGAATGTTCCAGACGTTGGCGCCTTTGATCTCTTTCAGCTCATCCCGGAAAATCGGCACTGATACTGGTAGCCCCTCGCGCGTACGCGCCGAGTAAGCGCAAATGGTGGTTGCGCCCAAGCCATTGCGCAGGTAATCGATGAAGATTCGGCCTACCCGATTTTTAGGTCCGGAAACGGCCGAGAATCGATCTGGAAGCAGATTGGCGATGTGTTTGACAACCGCGTGGCTGAAGCTTTTTACCGCGTCCCAATCGGCCTTCGGCGTCAACGGTACGACAATGTGAATACCCTTGCCGCCGCTGGTTTTCAGGAATGATGTGAGCCCTAACTCATCCAGCACCGTGAGTGTCAGTTGGGTTGCCTCCACCATGCTCTTCCAGGGCAGTGCAGGATCGGGGTCGAGGTCGAGAATAAATCGATCAGGGCGATGCAGGTCCTTGGAGACGGCGTTCCAGGTGTGCAGCTCAATGGTGCTCATCTGTACCGCGCCTATCAGCGTCTCGATAGTATTGATTAACATCACCGGGTGGCCCGTCTCTTCTTTACCGATGATCTCGATTCCGGGGATTGTCAAGCGCTCGGCGTTTTTCTGGAAAAACAGTTCCCCGCCGATACCGTCTGGCGCACGCACCAACGCGACCGGGCGGTTGAGCAACTGTGGCAAGAGCCATTCAGAAACACCGATGTAATAGTCCGCCAAGTCACGCTTGGTTGCGCTGCTCGTAGGGTCAATCACGCGTTGGGGGTGCGTGAGCCGGATCCTGGTGGCGGCCTCTTCGCCGTCTTTACCCTTGGCCGCCGCCGCAGGTGGTTTTTTCCGGACGGGCTTTTTCTCGACCTGCGGGGTTTCCGCCGGGCGCTCTTCGGTGATCGATTTCGCGGGTTTATCGTTGCGCAACCCCTGGAACACGGCGTGCCTGACCGAACCCTCTTGGGTTATTTCGGCAAAAGCGATTTCTGCCAGCAGCGATGGCTTGAGCCAATGAACGTCCTTGGCGTCGGCGCCCGTCGGCGGGTTTACGACGGCAGGCTTTTTGGCCTCAAGGGGCGTCAGTTGTGCGTAGATCGTCGTCAGTGTCGCCTGGTTGAATCCGGTGCCGACTTTGCCTGCGTATTTAAGCTCGCCGCTGTCAGCGTCATGCAGGCCCAATAACAGCGCGCCGAATTTGCTGCGTGAACCCTTCGGCTCGGTATAGCCGACGATGACAAATTCCTGCCGCCGTTTACATTTGAGTTTGATCCAGTCGCCGCTGCGACGTGAGACGTACGGGCTGCCCACGCGTTTGCCGATGAGGCCTTCCATTTGCATTTGGCAAGCGCTGTTCAGCAGCGCTTCCGGGGTTTCGGCGAAGTCGTCCGAGAATTTGAGTACCTCGTCCTCACTGCGCTCCAGCACCTCGGATAACGCTTCGCGGCGCTGCTCTACCGGGACTTCCCGTAGATCCATGCCGTTGAGAAAAGGCAGGTCAAAAAGGTAATAAACAATGTTGCCGCTACGGCCCTGCTCAAATGCATTTTGGAGTGCCTGGAAATCGGGGACGCCCTGCGCATTGGCAACAACCATTTCGCCATCGAGCCAGGCGGACTCCAGGGCGAGGCTGGCAATCGCTTCGGCCTGACGAGGAAGTTTGTGCGTCCAGTCGTGACCGTTGCGGGTAAACAACTGCACCTTGCCGTCATCGACTTTGGCCATGATGCGGTAACCGTCGAATTTGATCTCGTAGCGCCAATCGCCCTCCGGCGCGGAATCCACCAGCGTGGCCAGTTCAGGCTTTAGACTGTCGGGGAGTGTCGAGGGTCGGGCATTGACCAATTGCGCGTGCCCAGGCTTCGTCCGCGTAGCGGGGGCCTTCTCGATAGGCTTGGGATCAGCCGATTTTCCCGGGCGCTTCTTCTGCACGATAGTGCGTTCGCTCAGCACGCTATGGGGTTCGGTGTTGACGATGTCGTAGTCGCTTTCCGGCCGGGCGAATTCGTCCTGATGCTTGATCAAAAACCATTGTTCCTGCTTGCCAGGGATATGCGTCTTGACCAGGTTCCAGACGCCGCCGAGCTTTTCTCCCTGCAACTCGAATTTCAGCCGGCCTTTGGCATAGGCCTCAGCAGGATCGGATAAGGGTTTCCAGATACCGCGATCCCACACAATGACGTCACCGGCACCGTAATGGCCCTCCGGGATCGTGCCTTCAAATGTTGCGTAATCGAGCGGATGGTCTTCGACATGCACGGCCAGGCGTTTGGATTTCGGGTCCAGCGAAGGGCCCTTGGGCACCGCCCAACTCTTCAGTGTGCCGTCGAGCTCCAGGCGAAAGTCGTAATGCAGGCGCGTCGCATCGTGCTTCTGGATGCAGAACTGGAGCGCAGCCGGTTCACGGGCCTCTTTCGGGGCAGATTTATGCGGTTTTGCGCTGCCCGACGGTTCCGAGGTCGCATTTAAATCACGCTTTCGGTTGTATTCATCGAGCGTGTCGGAGGGCTTTACCGTTGAGTGTGAGTCGTCCGCGTTGCGCTTCGTGTTCCTCTTGGATCGAGTCTTTCGCGATGAGATTTCAATCCATGTCGGCGCATGATCACTGGCATGCGCTTCGCCCCGCACCCAGGCATCCACGCCCGCGTTTTTAAGGTAAGGGGCGAGCACCGTGTTCAGCAGGAGATGGTCAATGCGCAGGCCGGAATTCTTCTGCCAGTGCTGACGGAAATAATCCCAGAACGTATACACGCGCTCCTCCGGGTACAGGTGCCTCACCGAGTCGATCCAGCCTTGGGCCAGGAGTCTTTGGTAGCACTCGCGGCTTTGCGGTTGAAGAAGCGCATCCTTTAGCCAGGAACGCGTGTTGTAGATATCAATGTCGGTGGGCACCACGTTGTAATCGCCCGCGAGGACCATAGGGTGTTCGCTGGCTTGCAGTGTGTCGGCGTGCGCGATCAGTTGCTCAAACCACTTGAGCTTGTATTCAAACTTGGGCCCTGGCTGCGGGTTTCCGTTGGGCAGGTATAGGCAGCCGACGACGACGCCATGTACCGCCGCTTCCAGGTACCGAGACTGCGAATCGTCTTCGGCCCCGGGCAGGCCTTTATGGATCAACAGGGGTTCGGAATCTCGCGCAAGAATCGCCACGCCGTTCCATGAGGCTTGGCCATGGTGCAATGAGCCGTAACCCGCCGCTTCAAGGTCGCCTGCAGGGAACGCGTGATCCTGTGCCTTCAACTCTTGCAGGCAGACGATGTCCGGGCGCTCCTTCCCAAGCCATTGCAGCAGATTGGGAAGACGCGCCCCGATGCCGTTGACATTGAATGTAGCGATCTTGAGATTCTGCATTGCCTCGGTCCTTGAATGTGCTCGGAACGCTCTTATCCGAGTGCAAAGGCGCCGCCCAAGTTCTATTTATTGGCGCGTCGAGCGGATGGCGCAGACAGCACGAGAGTGATGGGAGAGGGTCTGGGCCACCCTGACATTTCGGCGCAAGTGGGCATGCCGAAACACTTTCCTCAACCACGCGCAGGCCGGTCCAGCGGTCAATCAACGCGCGCCAGTGCCGGCCTGCGGTGGGCGGGCTTGGCCACACGTTCCGCGCTCGGGTAAGAATTTGGGTTGAATAACGGCTGCTCCTGCAAGGCTGCCTCCATGGCTTGCAGGTGTTTTGCCAGGATCTCCACCGACCCCTCCGGGTTGGCGGGGTCGAATGAGATTTTGCCGTTGGCAATCAACACCATTGCCAGTTCCCACGCACGCTGCGAGTTGTCCATCACGCTGTCTCCTTCTCAGCCGTTACGATTGTCGCCCCCTCAGACGTTGAAAAAGCACACGGTGGTGGGAATTCCCTGTTGAGCACACTGAGGTGTTCTATCGCTTCGCGAAAAAGTGATTCGGCCTTGCGACGCAGCTGCAGGTACTCATCAAAGCGTTCACTGTCGAAATCCGGATGATCCAGGAGGTCGAACGCGTCGCGGCTGAGTGTATTGGCCTGGGCGAAGAGTTTCTGGTTTTGCTCCATTGCGAGACGGCGGCAGGCGGTTAGTTGTGCGGGTGTAGGGTTGAATTGCATGACGGGCGTCCTTCATCGAGTAGCTCCTTTTGATAGGCAATGCCGCAGGGGAGCCGAACCTGGTACACACCTTGGTAACGCGTACCAATAGTTGTGTGACCCGCCGAAAAAGCGTTGGTATCAAACGGTTTATCTTTGAAATATCGATGACTTAATCGATCCAGCTGGGCGAAATGATCTTCTTTTTAGATCGAGAGAGCGGAGGGTGGATTGTGGGCGTTAGTGCGGTTCAATGGGGTGTACCTGAAGGACCGAGTAGTTTGCATCCCAGGCAAGCCAGCTCCCACAGTTGACCGATTAATACTTGAGTGACCGGTCACATCTGATCGTTCCCACGCCGCGAGGGAACGATCAATCAGGTGTCGCTTGTGATCCGTTTTTGCTCGGACCACTCAGGTAGGCTGTCAGGCCTCCGTGCTGTGCTTTTGACCTGCTTGATCTTGATCTCAGGCGTCCCGTTAAACCACGCTCGCCCAACGCAGGCTTTGAACGTAGCTAGCCCGGCAGGACGCTGGGTTAGCCGGGTTAGGTCACAAGGCCAAACCCCGAGACCAACCACTAAAACGCGACGTCACCGACTAGGAATGATTAAAGGTGCACACCTGTTCCGCCTGGATCACAGGCAACTCAATCGCATGGATAAGCCCGCTAGCCAGTGCCTGATGCGGATCAAGAATGCGCGGGGCGGCGATCAAGTACCGTTCGGTGTCGAGCTTTTCCGCGGCTTGCGATGTTCGCTGCGCAACGATGCGTGCGTACAGCTGCAAATCATAGTCGAGGCTCATGGCGTATTCGGACATTCGTGAATGGTCGACGGCGCCCTGCACATGCCAATGAAACGGGTGGAACAAAAACTTGCTGTGTTCGCACGCCGTTCGGCGCTCGCCCGCCAGGAAGATGATGTTGCCCATCGATTCCACCGTCCCCAGGTTGTGGGTATGCACCGGAATTGGCAGAGCGAGCAGAAAGTTGTACATCGTAAAACCGTAACTGCATTCGCCGCCCATGGTTGCGATGTTAACAAGCAAGCCGGTCGCATTCTGCTGAACAGCCAAGGAGGCCTTTTCGATGAGCTGGCTACAGGTCGACGCGTTGACCGGGCCGGTGAAGTTGATGACATGTAAAGGCATAAGCACCTCTGAGACAGTAGGAACGAATGTCCAGGGTTAGGGCGTTGTATGAATGCCTTATTGGAATAACACGTTTTTGGAAAGTGCGCGGTGGTTAGCTAACGCGCTCACAGACGGGTGGTGACTGTGTAGCGCGGACAGTTGCTTCCGCGTGCTCGGTGGTTTCCACACGCTCATAACAATTCGGCGTTTTCGGCGACGTCCTTGCACCGCCAGCTGGCTGGGGTTCACTGACGACGGTGCGGGGGGCGTGTCGTTGCGGTTCAATGGCAGCTCGCATGGTGTCTTCCTTTGGCTTAAACGAAGGGGCCGCGGGGCCACCCTTTGTATCAGTTACGACTGGCGACCGCCGCTATGTTTTGCGTAGTTGGCGTTTCGCTAGTTGCTCATTAATACAGCGGTTATCTGTTCCGATCAGCGCGTTTTGGAAATCGTTTTGAGAGATTTGCGAAATGCCGATGAACGGCATAAAGCGCAATAGAACTTATACATCGAGTCAGAAAAAATACCGTTTCGTATAACTGTTGGGAGTAAACGATATTGAAATAATGGCACTGTTGCCGCTTTGCTTAGTATGGCCGTCGACGCTTAAAAAATAATGAACCCTGCTGGTGTAAGCCCTACCTAAAGGTTCATAACCTGGAGGTGCACCATGCAAACCACGTATTTTTGGATCGGCCTGGCCGTCGTGCTCATCCTGATCGATTTGTGGATCCTCAACAGCGTCTGGCGAAGCGATAACGCGTCAGGGAGTAAGGCCGGCTGGACGGCGGTCGTCGTGTTGTTGCCGTTTTTAGGCGCAGCCATATGGGCCATTGCCGGCCCGCGCGGCGTCACCAAGGGGCCGTCTTCGCCCGAGCACAGCAAGGGTTGAGCAAAGACCGACATGAACACCCCAAAATCTGACGACCTGAAGAACCGCCACTACCCGGTGAAAGAAGACATGGCCTTGCAGCGCAAGGTCTGGCGCTTCGAGCGGTTGGGCTGGTATGCGCTCGTCGTGTTGATGGGGCTGACGTTGGCCGGGTTGTTCTCCAAGGGGCCGCTGAGTACCGCCGATGTGCGCAGTGCCGATGGGCAGTTGCGTGTGGAGTACCAGCGGTTCCTGCGCAACGGTTCCTCCGACGGGCTGGTGGTTCACCTGCAGGGCCAGGCGCGCGAAACCCTTGAGGTCGAGATCAAGGGCGAGCTGCTGCGCGGTTTCAATATTGAAATGCTGCAGCCTCAGCCGCTCAAGGCCAGCGCCGCCGGCGAGGGCGTGAAGCTGTGGGTGCTGAGCGATAACGACGGCCAAGCGACGTTGCACCTGACCCTGCGCAGTGACGGCGTAGGCAGCTTTGCGACCCAAGTGTCGCGAACGGGTGGGGCTTCTGTGCGCTTCTCTCAATTCATTTATCCCTAGGGGCGCCCATGGATTCGGTCTTGCGTGCAGCCGCGATTTATCTGGTGCTGATGGTGCTGTTCAAGATCGCCGGCCGGCGCTCCCTGGCGGAACTCACCACCTTCGACCTGGTGTTGTTGATGGTGATTGGCGAGGCCACACAACAGGCATTGCTGGGTGATGATTTCTCGTTGGTCAATGCGGTGCTGGTGATTGTCACGCTGATCGCGATCGACATCGGTTTCTCATTGGTCAAGCAGCGTTCGCCGTGGTTTTCGCGCCTGCTCGACGGTGGAGCGACCATTTTGGTTGAGCAGGGCCGCGTGCTCCACCAACGCTTGAAGCACGCGCGACTGGACGAAGAAGACATCCTTGAAGCGTCGCGATCCGCGCAGGGCATTGTTGATATAAGCCAGATCAAATTCGCGATTCTGGAGCGCAACGGAAAAATTTCAATCATCCCCTATGAGTCAGCCGAGGAGGCTATGCCGATGAACACGCCATCCACAACTCCCCAACCCGACGCGCCTGAACAGCTTCTGGAAAAAGACCTTGGCCCAGGGCTCAGCGACGATGAGCGCGTCTCCAGGGAAGGCGAGCGCAACCCGGATTCCAACGGTAATGGCGCGCGGGTTACCCCGGGGCCTGAAGACGAGAAACGCTTGAAGCCTTGATGCTGTTGGACGCGTTGCGGGCCAACCCATCACTTGGTCAGGCGCGGGCGAACGCCGATGGAATTTTTGCCCAGCGTGCAGCTCTTTCGTAATAGAGGCGCAAAAAAAGCGCACCGTAACAGGCCTTCGCAGTCGCGCAGGCCCGAATAAAAATTTGCGGATGGAGCCTGCCATGCCTGCATTCCCCGGTTGCATAGCCTTCCTGTTTTGTCCCGTTGCACTCGGCGTGTACTTGCCTGCCGGTGGCCACTGGAGGATGTGCCTGGTCCGCCACCCAAGGAGCCGTTTATGACTGTCTTTCAAACCCTGAAAAATGCGTCCAGCCAGTGGCAGCATGAGGGTACTTTGCGCAGCCAGTATCACAATCTGCTTACCGATTGGGATGCCGAAACTTCACAGCAGGCGGCAGATTTCCTGGAGGCGCAGCTGGAGCTCGTCGGACCCGCTGAAGATGCGCCGTTGCCATCATCGCCTGACCAACTGATGGAGTGGGTTGAACACAATTGCACGGCGGTTGCCGAGGCATACGCGCAGTACCTGCAAGGTCGACAGCAAGGCGACGACCGCCGCTATTTTCAAAATAAAGCTCACGCCCTGTACTTCCTGCAATGCGTGGCGCCGACCAAACATGTCGACGGTGCCTGGCTCTACGGGGTGCTTGCGCACTGGCCGGATTATCGCTACGACGGGCTTTTGACCACCTACCTGGAAGAGCTCGGCGACGGCGAGTCGGCACAGAACCATGTCGCGATTTACCAGCGCCTGTTGGCCGAGCAAGGTTGCGACGGCGATTTCGACTGGCAAGATCAACACTTTCACCAAGGCGCCATCCAGTTGGCGCTGGGCCACAGCGCCCAAGGGCACATGCCGGAAATCGTCGGCTATAACCTGGGCTATGAACAACTGCCGCTGCACCTGCTCATCTGCGCCTACGAACTCACGGAACTGGGTATCGACCCCTATTATTTCAGCCTTCATGTGACCATCGACAACGCCAGCAGCGGCCACGCCCGCCGCGCGGTGCAAGCGGTTCTGGCGTTGATGCCCCAAGGTATGGACGCGACCGAGTATTGGCAACGGGTGCGCCGCGGTTACCAGCTGAACGACCTTGGCGTGGGCTCCACGGCAGTCATTCAGGCGTTTGACCTGGAGCACGAACTGATCGCGATGCTTGAGCGCAAGCGCCCGTTCGGCCAGCACATGCATTCCGATTACTGCCGCTTTGAAGGCAAGACTGTCAATCAATGGCTGGCGCAGCCGGGGCAGGTTCGCGGTTTCCTGCAAGCCCTGCAGGACAAGGGCTGGATCAAGCGACACCAGACCCCTGAAGACAGCCGTTTCTGGCAATTGATCGACGGCGCAGGGGCCGCCATGTTCGGCGTGTTCAGTGGGTATGAAAAACAATTGCTGCGCGACTGGATCGCCGGGGATTGGTGTGATGCAAAACGTATTGCGCGCCGACGCCCAGCGCTGCCCGTGTCGCCAGACGCGAACGCAAACACGCCCGACGACCCCGAAACGCATGCGCTCCAAGAGGCACTGGCGTCGCACAACGGCGAGCAGCCGTTAGCCCTGTTGTTACCGTGGCTGCGCCCTGGCCGTCATCATCGCCCCGCTGGCTTGTTCGCCACTCGGCGTTTTATTGAACTGCGCGCACGCCTGCGCTGATTGACAAGGAATGCGCCCATGGCCGATCCGCTGCTGTATTCGTCTCCGCCCATTTCATCGGCCCAGTCCCGTGCCGACCGGGCGCTGCTGCACTTGGGCCGCCGCTTGCAGGCGGATGACTATCGCTTTATCACGCCCACGCCGCTGACCCACCAACGGGTCATTGGTCGTTTGGATAATGCGCCGGCCAGTGACATGCGCGGGATTTTCGGCTGGTCGCGACCCTTTGATGCGCAGGTGTTCGAGCCCGCCGAATGGCGGGAGCTGCAAGAGACCGGCATTGTCGTCAAGGCGCATGGGCGCTGGCACAGCACGGTACGCTGGTCGACCTTGGGCCCGTTGCTGTTGGCACATTCGGCGTTTCCAACCGAGGACGCGGACTCGGTGTTTTTCGGCCCCGACACCTACCGTTTTGCCGGCGTCATTGACGACTGCCTGCGCGAGCGCTTTGCGCCGATCCACCGCGCCGTGGACATCGGCTGCGGCTCGGGCGCCGGTGCCTTGCTGGTGGCGCGTGCGCGCCATGACGCTGAAGTGCTGGCGGTGGACATCAACCCCAGGGCGCTACGCCTGAGCGCGGTCAACGCCGAATTGGCCGAGACGCCGAACGTCAGCGTGTACCACAGCGACGTGCTCGACAGCGTCGACGGCTGCTTTGACCTGATCCTCGCCAACCCGCCCTACATGAAGGACGGTCAACAGCGCGCCTACCGCCATGGCGGCGGCGAACTGGGTGAAGCGCTGTCGTTGCGCATCCTGCGTGAAGCGCTGCCGCGCCTGGCGCGCGACGGCACCTTGTTGCTCTACACCGGCGTGGCGATGGTCGACGGGCGCGATGCGTTCCTTGAGGCCGCCCGTGCCATGTTGACCAGCGACGCCTTTGGCTGGACCTACCGCGAACTGGACCCCGACGTGTTCGGCGAAGAGTTGGAAAAACCCGGCTACGAGCGGGTCGAGCGCATCGCTGCAGTGGCGCTGACCGTTACGCGCCTGAGCTGACGGGCCATGGACCCTATACAGCGCTTTGGCATTGAAGAAGAGTATTTCATCATTGATCTGCGCAGCCGACGCCTGCTCGCCGAGCCGTCGGCGCGGGTGTTGGCGACGTGTCGCGAGGCCATTGGCGAGGGCTTTTCCTATGAGATGTTCCAGGGCCAGGTCGAAGTGGCATCGCCGGTGTTCGACGATGCCATACACGCTGCCACCTACCTTGGCCGCGTGCGCCGGGAACTGAACCAGGCATTGGCCGAACACGGGCTGGGGTTTATCAGCAGCGGCGCGCACCCAATGGCCGATTGGCAGGCGCAACGGGCGACCCCGCAGGCGCATTTTCAACGCTTGTTCGATGAGTTTCAGATCGTTGCGCAGCGTAGCGTACTTAGCGGTCTGCACGTTCACGCAGAGATCCCGGCGGTCGTAGACCGCATCGCGGTGATGAACGAGGTATTGCCCTGGTTGCCGATGCTGCTGGCTCTGAGCGTTTCATCGCCCTTGTGGCAGGGTCAACCCAGTGGCTATTGCAGTTACCGGCAAGTGGTGTGTGACGAGTGGCCGCGCATGGGTATCCCCGAATACTTGCCGGATGAGCAAAGTTTTGAGCACTACCTGGGCTTATTGAAGCGTATCGGCGCGGTAGCCAGCGATGCGAATGTCTGGTGGGGCTGCCGACCCTCCTTAAATTTCCCGACGCTGGAGTTGCGCATGACCGACGCGTGCCCACGGTTGAGCGACGCACTGGTCTTGGCCGGGCTGTTCAGGGTGATGGTCAAACATGCCTGCCTGTTACCGGCACCCGGTAGCCTATATAGCCTCGAACGTCACTGGTTACTCAAAGAAAACCGCATCCAGGCTCGGCGCTGGGGCGCCCAGGGGCGCTTTGTGCTGGCGCCGGATACTGAGGCGATATCCCTCGAGCGCTGGCTGATGATCGCGGAACAGCAATTTGGAGTCGCCGCCCACGCGCTGGGCGAACAAGGTGTTTTCGCCCAGGCACGGCAGCTGCTGCGAGACGGCACCAGCGCCGAGCGCCAGCTGCGGACCTTCAATGACCAATCGTCGATGCTGCGCGGCGAACACGCCGTTGTTGACCTTTTGCTCAAAGAAAGTTGCGGGGCCTAGACAGCCTCACGCGTTGCCCATGTCGGTTGCACACAGCACTACAGGCCGCAAATGAATGCCGATTCGTTCGGCACAACGCTAGCGATAACAGGAGGTTGATATGTCGCACCTGCCTATCATCGGCGTCACCGCCTGCTCATGGCAAATCGGTCAGCACGCGGTCCAGATTAACGACACGAAGTATTCGCAGGCGGTCTGCACCGCAGCCAAGGGGCTGCCCGTGATTTTGCCAGTCCTCGCGGACAGGCTTGACCCGCCGAGATCATTCACCATCTGGATGGATTGCTGTTTACCGGCGCACCGTCAGATATCGAACCGCATCTTTACGGCGGGCCGCCCAGTCCGCCGGGAATGCCGTGCGACCCCGCCCGCGATCAACTGGCGCTGCCGCTCTGGCGTGCGGCCGTTAAGGCTGGTTTGCCTGTATTGGGAATTTGCCGCGGTCTGCAGGAAATGAACGTTGCCTTTGGCGGCACACTGCATCAGCGGCTCGATCCGCCCGGCGCCGAGCACGAGCCGCCGAGCAATGAACCGATTGAACAGCAATATGATCGAGCGCATGCCATTACTGTGCAGCCGGGTGGCTTACTCGCCCGGTTGGGACTGGCCGGTGTGATCGACGTCAATTCCGTTCACAGCCAAGGCATTGCCAGTGTGGGAGGTGGCCTGCGCATCGAGGCGGTCGCGGAAGATGGATTGGTGGAAGGGCTTTCCGTTGAGGACAGCGTAGCTTTTGCACTAGGGATCCAGTGGCATCCGGAATGGCAGGTCACGTCCAACCCTGACTACTTGGCCATTTTCGAGGCGTTCGGCGATGCCTGCCGATTACGCGCAGCGCAACGTGCATGCGCGTCGGAACAGGCGCAGTGATCCGGGCCTGTTGCAAAAAGTGAGCAGGCAAAGAAATCGAACTCTTTGCGCGCTGTCGGCATCCATTTTCAAACAACGCACATACTGTGAAGTGCCATCACGCATACAATGAGGAGGCGGGTCGATGGAAAGCTACCCAATGGACGACAACGACAGCGGCAAACGTAATCGTCAGGTCGGCAATGCGTTAGGTCTAGCGGCCGACGAGGTCGAACTGTGGGTGAAGGCAATAGAGGAGGACGGTAGCGGCATGGGCTACGTGGTGCGTTTTTTAAAGCGCACACCTGCCGAAGTGTTGGCCAAGGTTGCTGGGCTCGGCGCTGATCGTACGATCAATATCGGCCCAATCGACTGATAGGTCAGACCGCCGTTGAATCTTATCCGGTGCCGCGCCGGGTGATTGCTCATTGTTTGCGCCCTAAGAGTCGTCCATGAACGAACCCACTTCAGTGCCCCAAGCTCAATCCAAACCCAGGTTGCGCCGTGCCATTACCGGGCCGATGCTGTTCCTCTTCATTCTTGGCGATGTACTCGGCGCGGGCGTTTATGCACTCGCCGGCACCATTGCAGGCGAGGTCGGCGGTGCCATCTGGGTCCCGCTGCTGGTGGCGCTGTTCTTCGCCATGCTCACCGCCGGCTCCTACGCCGAACTGGTGACAAAATACCCACATGCCGGCGCTGCATCGGTATTCGCGGAGAAGGCTTTTAAATCGCCCCTGATCTCCTTTCTGGTGGGCTTCAGCATGCTCGCCGCTGCGGTGACCAGCGCGGCGGGGCTTTCCCTGGCCTTTGCCGGGGATTACCTGGCGGCATTCATTGACGTCTCACCCTCTGTCGCTGCGCTGGTGTTCCTGGTGATGATTGCGTTGTTGAATGCACGTGGTGTCAAGGAGTCGCTGGGCGCGAACGTTGTCATGACGGTCATCGAAGTGTCCGGGTTACTGTTGGTGATCGTCGCCGCTGGCTGGTTCTTGCGGTCAGGTGAAGCCCACCTCGGCCGCGCCCTCGAGTTCAAGGCCGGCGTCAATCCCGTGCTT
This sequence comes from Pseudomonas sp. W3I7, assembly GCF_030816095.1. Lineage (NCBI taxonomy): Bacteria > Pseudomonadati > Pseudomonadota > Gammaproteobacteria > Pseudomonadales > Pseudomonadaceae > Pseudomonas > Pseudomonas sp. W3I7. The sequence continues at coordinate 3,088,667 of NZ_JAUSXP010000001.1, read as the reverse complement.
GGAGTGCTCAGCGCAGCATTGCTGGCGTTCTACTCATTCGTCGGCTTCGAGACGTCGGCCAATCTGGCAGAGGAAATTCAACGCGTGCGTACGGTTTACCCACGTGCACTGTTTGCAGCGCTGATCACGGCGGGAATTGTGTACATGGGGGTTGGAGTCGCCGCGTCCGTTGTGCTGCCGATGGAAAAACTGGCGGGGTCTTCAGCGCCGCTGCTTGAAGTTGTACGCGCGTCAGGCCTGAATATTCCGCCCAAGGTCTTCGCATTCATTGCGCTGGTTGCGGTCGCCAACGGTGCACTGTTGACCATGATCATGGCCAGTCGGTTAATGTTTGGGATGGCGCGTCTGGGGCTGCTACCCACGCCTCTTTCAAAGGTGCTCCCAAAGCGCCGCACGCCATGGGCCGCGATTGTCGCGAGCACGCTCGTGGCAATCGGTCTTACCCTGACCGGCACGCTCGCCGCGTTGGCGCAGACAGTCGTGCTGTTGCTGCTGTTTGTGTTCTTGAGCACCAACGTTGCGGTGCTGGTGTTGCGCGGCGACACAGTCGCAGAACAGCACTTTCGTGTGCCGACCTGGGTGCCAGTACTGGCGATTATTTCTTGCGTGCTCCTGCTCAGCCAGCAGGGGCTCGACACCTGGTTGCGCGGCGCCGCATTGCTCATGGTCGGAATGCTGCTGTACGGCTGCAACCGTCTGGTAGCACCCGTCGCAAAGGCGAGTTGATTGTCAATGGGGAGCGTTTCTGTAACCGCTCCATCAAGCTGACGGTCGCTTACGGGCGTCCCGCCACCCCCGGCCTTCTGACCATCCGCTTGCCCTGCGCGGTCTGACCGCTGGTCGCGCTGCGAGTATTCTTTTGAAATTTTCCAACTGCCGGTTATTTCTCATAAATAGGGGCGCGCCGACTACCGGAGCTGACTTGGACTCGAGCCCGCTGGCCAAGCCTAAACCCTGACGTAAGAAATGGCGCGCTCCAGGCGCGTGTGGAGTTTTTTCAGCTTAAAGAGGATGACCAAATGGCGACTCCCCAAGAAAACCTGCTCGACTGGCTACGTGACGCGCATGCCATGGAACAGCAAGCGGAAAAGATGCTTAAAGCGCAATCCGAGCGACTGGAACACTACCCGGCGCTTAAGGCGCGGATTGAACAACACATCCAGGAAACCCTCGACCAGCAAACCCTCATCAATGAATGCCTGACACGCTTGGGTGGTAGCTCTTCGACCCTCAAAGACTTGGGTGGCAAGTTGATGGCTTTTGGACAGGCAGTGGGGGGCTCGCTGATGAGTGATGAGGTCATCAAAGGCGCCATGGCGGGTTATGTGTTCGAGAACATGGAGGTTGCCACTTACACGGTGCTCATCGCCGCGGCGCAAGTGGCGGGCGATGCTCAGACCCAAGAGGCGTGCGAGAAAATCCTTCCGCAAGAGATCGCGATGGCCGAATGGTTGCTTGAGCATTTGCCTCAGCTCACCCAAGCGTTCATGGAGCGATCAGCCGATCCCGATAAGGAAGCCAAAAAGTAACGCTGCAAAGGCGTCCGCCGGTTGCACGGCGGGCGCGCATGAAAAAGTGTCGTACGCACGTCAAGTGGCGGTCGACAAAATTTTATTTTCCCGAAGACAAACATTGGCAAACCTGGAAAAGCTTACAAACGCCTAAGTTAGCGTGCGATCGTGTCCGACACGTTGAGTAATCCGGAAGGGGGCCTGCGCCGGCGTTCGAAAGTTTCCCAGTCTCTGGACCTGCGCTGTTCTCCACAGCTCATGCATATGTATATATCCGGACTCAAACCTAGATAGTAGCCCTTTCGGATATACGGATGGTTGCAGTGGCTGGATAGACATCCACCGTTAACTTCATACGATTCATTTATCATATTAAAGCCTAAAAAAAGCCCGCGCTTAGTACGGGCAAAACAGGAGTAATACCTTGAGACTGCTTGAGCGAACAGGCTCAGTATTGAGAGGGAAAAAATGGACAGTCAGTTTCGTTTATATCGACCTGTTCCGACGAATGGAAACTAACAGGCGAAGCGAAAAGTTGTACAAACTGAGTCGGCCGGTACTGCTTAAAATTACCAAGCCTTCAAGTTATCAAGCCTTTGATCTCATCGAGCAACAAAAAACCTGAAGAAGCTAATAATTAGTTATACGTTATCCACTACGAACTACCTGATCTCATTCCTGGATTTTCAAAACGAACCGATAAAACGGATCAGCAAGCCGTTGGGCGAGTGCTATGGCCTTACATCCGTTAGATGGCGTCCATCGGGTAGTTGCCGCACACACTGCCACTTACTTGGGCCGCGCGTGCCAGTAACTACCAGGCGTTGGCAGACTAAGGGCTTGAGTTTATCTGCAGCGGCGCGCAAACCATGGCGGATCGGCAGGCGCAGAGGATTGTCCCGCAGGCGCATTTCCAGCCATGCAGCAACAGGGGGGCATAACCCCCCTGTTCGAACGTATCAATTATTTACGCCCGCCACTGTGGCTGTTTTCGCCACCTTTGCGCCCAGCCTCAGACGCTTTTTCCCGATCGTTGGCAAAGTTGCCGCCGCTGTTCTGGCCGCCTTTACTGCCAGCTTCGGAGGCACGTTCCGGGTCGTTTTTGAAATTGCCGCCGCTATTTTGGCCGCCTTTACTGCCAGCTTCGGCAGCGCGTTCCGGGTCATTTTTAAAATTCCCGCCGCTATTTTGCCCCCCTTGGCTGCCAATTTCCTGGTAGAACTCTTTGTCGTGGGTGGCCGAAGTGGCTTCGCCACCTTTTTTGCCGGCTTCGTTTACTGACATACCACTTTGTTTATCCTGAGACATTTTCAATTACCTCATTATTTATTAACAACAGTAGGCAGATCACTACAAGACGTTACCCATGGCACAGTTTATAGTCTGCCGTTACAGGACGCATGACCGAGCAGCCGGTATGAAAAGTTAAAGCTTATACGGGCAACTGCTTATAACTTCTGCCCCGTCCACCGTAAACGTTCATTCCCATTTGGGCGCGGATCGTATTCAATACAGGCAATCGCTCGCGCAGGGTAGCTGCTCATTATCAAGTGTGGAAGGGCAGCAAGGCTGCCCCCCACGCGATCAATCAAGACTCTGACTTGCGGCCGCCGCCGTGGCTGTTCTGCCCGCCTTTGCGGCCCGCTTCAGAGGCCTTCTCACGATCGTTGGCGAAGTTTCCACCTGACGATTGGCCGCCCTTTTTGCCGGCTTCGGATGCTTTCTCACGATCATTGGCAAAGTTGCCCGGATTTTTATTACCTGCAGTCATGGTCGTTCTCCCATACTAAGTGAGCGCTTCGTTAGTTACCCGTTTGCACAACGGACACCTATTCTGATATCGCTCGGATGAAAAACGTTTGGCGAATTTTATGTTCTGGCGACGAACGGCATATTGTTAGTAAAACTTATACGAGCGTGCGATTTAATCACCGCTTCGTATAAGTTTTTCAACGGTGTCAGTGCCGGCGATATTAAATTGATAGCAACTATTCAGCGCTTCGCTTAGTTGTAAGCATTATCTTACGGTTGCTGGTAGTGCCCCGGTATGTTGTCGCCTTCATCGGGCTTCGTGCGCTTTTGCACCTGCACGTCGGTCAGCCGAGCGTCGCGCAGTTCGGGAAATGTCTGCTTGAGCAGCGCTTGCGCGTCGTCGGGTGAAAGGTTGTCGCGGCCGCAGTCAAGGGTGCGGCTCTCTGGCTGGTTATCGACGATGAAACTGATGATGTAGCGTTCGTTATCAGACATGAGGGTCATCCTCTTTTCGGCTTCAGCCGGTCATGGGCTCGGTCGTCGAGCACCTATCTGCAGTGACGTGCAAAAGGCAGGCGTTGTTCCGGCGAGTGGTTCCGGCGAGTTGACCGCGTGCCATTCGTCCTTTGCATTGCACTCGAACGTCACAGGCGATTCCAAACAGTTCCATACCCTGCTGACTGGAGATTTTCACCATGAAACACGACCCCTCCAACGCCGAAACAATCCCCGTAAAAAACCCTCAAAACCCGAATGATGACGGATGCGTTGTCGGCACTGCCGGACGTGACGAAGACCCGAATGCGACAACCGATTGGGATCACCCGGATGACCCGCAACGGCGGCAAGACAGGGTCGAAGGCACGCAGCCTCCGCCCAACGGCACGCCCGGCATCGACGTCGTACCAGGGCCCGATAATGACGGCGCGGATTGAGCGCCAAAGCCCCGAGGCCGCCGTTTCGCTTGGCGTGCGGCGCTGAACCGCTGGTCGTGCGCACGCATTATTTTTCAAATTTTCTCCGTGCTGTTGCTTCACATGAAGGTAGGCGCGCGTTCAATCAAGGGCGCCGCCTCGTTCATACGCCTGAGGAGATTTGTGATGTTTCTACATAACAAGCGACTTCAATACACCGTACGCGTCGCCGAGCCCAATCCGGGCTTGGCCAACCTGTTACTCGAACAGTTCGGCGGCGCCCAAGGCGAGCTGGCGGCAGCGTCGCGCTACTTCACCCAAGCCTTGTCCGAGGATGACCCGGGGCGCAAGGACCTGTTGATGGACATTGCCACCGAAGAGCTCAGCCATCTGGAAATCGTCGGCTCGATTATCGTCATGCTCAACAAAGGCGCCAAGGGACGCATGGCCGAAGGGGTCGAAGAGGAGGGTGAGTTGTATCGTTCGCTCAACGGTGCCGGCAACGACTCCCACATCACCAGCCTGTTGTACGGCGCAGGTTCACCACTGACCAACTCTGCCGGAGTGCCCTGGACTGCCGCCTACATTGATACGATCGGTGAGCCAACGGCTGACATGCGTTCCAATATCGCTGCGGAAGCCCGCGCCAAAATCGTTTACGAACGCTTGATGAATGTCACGACTGATCCCGGCGTCAAAGAGGCGCTGGGCTTTCTCATGACCCGGGAAATCGCGCACCAGCTGTCTTTCGAAAAGGCCCTGCACGCGATCCAGCCCAATTTCCCCCAAGGCAAGCTGCCGGGCATGCCGGAGTTCACCCAGGTGTACTTTAATATGTCGCAAGGCGCGGGCAGTGTCCGGGGTCCTTGGAACCAGGGCGAAGACTGGGAGTTCGTGGAAGACCCGCAACCGGCGGTTGATGGCGGTGACGGGATGGCGAGCGTGCAGTTGGATGCCGACGACGATGCACGGTTGAGCGCCATGAAAATCCGCACGGTGTCGGACCCGCTCAGCGACCCCACCACCGGTGCCGACCTGGGCGCGGGCCTGCAACCCAAGCCTGATCTGTAACGTGTCGCCACCGCACGCCGCGAGGCGTGCGGTGCTTGAGCAGGTGCTCGGCAGCTAACGCGCAATCGCCAACGACAGGTTGAGTACCAGTACCAGCACAATCGAAACCCCGAAGACTTTACGCGCCCAGCGTGCGGGGTTGGCCAGGCGCATGGCGCTCGCCGCCAGCGCCCACCAATAACCGCCACAACCGAGTACCGCGCAAAAATACAGCGCACTCATCTGCGCGACGACGCCCAGCAGGGTCGCGCAGGCGAGGAACACCAGCAGGTACGCCTGTATCTGAACGTTGGCTTGGGACAGGGTCAATGTGGGCAGGCGTGCAGCGCGAAAATCCTCGTGGCGCATCACGGTAATTGCGTGCGAGTGGGGCATTTGCCAACTGCAGAACACGGCGATCAGCATCAGTGCGGTGAGGTCAAAGCTGCCCGTCACCGCGCAATAGCCGATGACGGGCGGCATGGCGCCAGAGAGGCTGCCGACCAGGGTGGCCCAATGGGAACGACGCTTCAACCAGCAGGTGTAGACCCCGACGTAGATGATCAGCCCGGCCAGCGCCAGCAGGCAGGACAGTGCGTTACTGCCGGCCCACAACAGCCCGAAGCCGCTGGCACCCAGCGCAACGGCATACATTGCCGCCGTGGGCACCGTTACTGCCCGGATTGCCAGCGCCCGATGGCAGGTGCGCACCATGCGCCGGTCGATGTCTCGATCAACACAGTTATTGAGCACGCAGCCGCAACCAATCACCAGCGCGGTACCCAGCAGGGTGGCGAGCAACGGCACAGGGGCCGCCAGGTGGCCGTTGGCGGCAAGAAAGTAGCCGCCCAGTACGGAGGTGAGGTTGCCAAAGATAATCCCCGGTTTGGTCAACTGGAGCCCGACATTGAACAGCCCCGCCCACTGTCTCAATGCGCCAGCATGTTGTGATGAATACTGTCCATGATCCATAGCGAAAGTCCTACCAGCAAGAGAATGATGACCGCCGAAAAGATCAGCGCGATAAGGTTCCAGCGTTGCTCGGCGGCCGTGTCCAGGTGCAGGAAGAACTTCAAGTGGGCGATGATTTGCACCGCGCCCAGCGCCACCACCAGCCAGGCGGTGACGGTGCGCGGCAACGTCGGGTACATCACGAGTGCGAAGGGGATCAGGGTCAGGAGCACCGAGACGATGAACCCGACCAGGTAAGACCGGCTGCTGCCATGGGCGGTGCCGGCGCTGCTGTGAACCGAACTTTGCTTGTACATGTCACACCACCCCTAACAGGTAGATCACGGTAAAGACGCAGATCCACACCACGTCCAGGAAATGCCAGAACAGGCTCAGGCAACTGAGTCGCGTGGCGTTGGTGCTGGTCAGCCCGCGCTGATGCACCTGGGCCATCAGCACCGCCATCCAGACCAGGCCGGTCAGGACGTGAGCGCCATGGGTGCCGACGAGGGTGAAAAAAGCAGTCAGGAATGCGCTGCGATCGGGGCCGTTCCCCTCGGCGATCAAGTGGTGAAACTCATTGATCTCCATGGCGATAAAGCCCGCGCCGAGCAGGAACGTCAGCCCCAGCCACCGCAACACATGGCTCGGCTGGTTACGGTTCAACGCGAGCATCGCGTAGCCGTAGGTGATGCTGCTCAACAGCAGCAAGAGGGTTTCGCCGAGCACATAGGGCAACTCGAAGATATCCACGGTCGAGGGCCCGCCCGCCACACTGTCGCGCAGCACCGCATAGCCTGCGAACAAGGTCGCAAACAGGATGCAGTCGGTCATCAGGTAGATCCAGAACCCGAACAGGCTCAGCGAGCCCGCGTCTTCGTGGCCCTGTTCCTGCGTGTGGGCAATGTCTTTGTCGATTACGGTATGAGACATGGATCAAGCCTCCGCCAAGTCTTTGAGGCGCGCCGTTTCGATGCGCGCGACCTCGTGTGCGGGCACGAAATAATCGGTGTCCTCGTCGTAGCTGCGCACGACGAAGGCGACCACCGAGGCCACCAGCCCGAAGATCACCATCCACCAGATATGCCACACCAGGGCAAAGCTGCAGATCAGCGCAAACAGGCTGATGATCAGGCCCGATGCGGTGTTGCGCGGCATGTGAATACTGCGGTAATCGGTGTGGCTGAGGGTGCTCACGCCACGTTCCTTCATGCCCCAATACGCATCCAGGTCGCTGACTTTTGGCTGCTCGGCAAAGTTGTACACCGGCGGCGGGGAGGCGGTGGCCCACTCCAGGGTGCGGCCGTCCCACGGGTCGCCGGTGAGGTCGCGATAGCGATGGCGGTGGCGAATACTCACAAACAGCTGCAGTGCCTGGGTGGCCACGCCGCAGAGGATGATTGCCACCCCCACCAGCTCCAGTAACAGCCACGGGCGCCATTCCGGGTTATTGAAATGGTTGAGGCGCCGCGTCATGCCCATGAAACCGAGCACGTATGACGGCATGAACGCGAAGTAAAACCCGGTGATCCAGCACCAGAAGGCGATGCGTCCCAGTTTGTCGTTCAAGCGAAACCCAAACGCTTTCGGGAACCAGTAAGTGAGTCCGGCCATGTAGCCGAACACAGCGCCGCCAATGATGACGTTATGGAAGTGAGCGATCAAAAACAGGCTGTTGTGCAGCATGAAGTCGGCCCCGGGCACTGCGAGCAAGACCCCGGTCATGCCGCCGATGCTGAAGGTGACGATAAAGCCCAAGGTCCACAGCATCGGCGTCTCGAAGCGCACGCGGCCGCGGTACATGGTGAACAGCCAGGTGAAAATTTTCACCCCGGTCGGCACGGCGATGATCATCGTCATGATGCCGAAGAAGGCGTTGACGTTGCCGCCCGAACCCATGGTGAAGAAGTGATGCAGCCACACGACGAATGACAGCAAGGTAATCGCAATCGTCGCCCATACCAGCGACACGTAGCCGAACAGGCGCTTGCTGCTGAAAGTCGCCGCAATTTCCGAAAATACTCCGAAGGCCGGCAGGATCAGGATGTACACCTCCGGATGCCCCCACGCCCAGATGAGGTTGACGTACATCATCGGGTTGCCGCCGGCTTCGCTGGTGAAAAAATGCATGCCCAGGTAGCGGTCCAGGGTCAGCATCAGCAGGGTGGCGGTCAGGATCGGGAATGCGGCGAGGATCAGCACTGACGTACACAGCGCGTTCCAGGTGAACACCGGCATTTTGAACAGGCTCATGCCTTCGGTGCGCATCTTCAAAATAGTCACGAAGAAATTCACGCCCGTCAGCAACGTCCCGATGCCGGATATTTGCAGTGACCAGATGTAATAGTCCACGCCCACGCCCGGGCTGTAGCCCAGCTCGGACAACGGCGGATAGGCCACCCAACCGGTGCGCGCAAACTCACCGACGCCCAGCGAAATGTTGACCAACGCCGCGCCCACCACAAACAGCCAGAAGCTCAACGCATTGAGGAAGGGGTAAGCCACATCACGCGCGCCGATCTGCAAGGGCACGACGATGTTCATCAACCCGACCACGAATGGCATGGCCATGAAGAAGATCATGATCACGCCGTGGGCGGTGAATATCTGGTCATAGTGCTCCGGCGGCAGGTAACCCGGCCCGCCACTGGCGGCCATCGCTTGCTGGGTGCGCATCATGATCGCGTCGGAGAAGCCGCGCAGCAGCATCACCAGCGCCACGATGATGTACATGCAGCCGATTTTCTTGTGGTCCACCGAGGTGAACCATTCGCGCCACATGTAGCCCCATTTGCGTTTCCAGGTGATTGACCCCACCAGCGTCACACCGATCAGCCCGACGATCGCCAGGGTATACATCACAATGGGTTCAGTGGTTGGTATCGCGTCCCATGACAATTTACCGAACATAGTTAACGCTCCTCAGCCAGCAGGCTTGGATGTTGAGGGGAGCGCTCGCCTGTTTCGTCCAGCTGCGTCTGGCGGCGCTTGGCCTTGTTGGCTTTATTCATGCCTTCGTATTTGTCGACGATGTCCAGGAACAAGCGCGCCTGTACCGCCGAGTAATAGGTGACGGGGTGCTTGATGGTGGGCTTGGCCAGTTGTGCGTAGCTGGCCTGGTCGAGGGGTTGTGCGGCGCCTTTGACCTTCGCCACCCACGCCTGGAAATCGCTGGGGCTCAAGGACAGCGTGGCGAAATGCATATCGGAGAAACCGGGGCCGTTGTAATTGGCGGCGATCCCGGTGAACTGGCCGGTTTCGTTGGCGATCAGGTGCAATCGGGTTTGCATGCCGGCCATGGCATAAATCTGCCCGCCCAGAGCCGGGATAAAGAATGAGGTCATGGCCGCGTCGGAGGTGATGGTGAAACTCACCGGCGTGTGCACCGGCAAGGCCAATTCGTTCACCGACGCGATGCCCAGGTCGGGGTAGATGAACAACCACTTCCAGTCGGTCGCCACGACTTGCACATTGACGGGCGGCGTCTGCGAGTCGAGCGGGCGGTAGGGGTCAAGTGCGTGGGTTGTTTGCCAGGTCACCCAGCCAAGGGCAATGATGATAAGCAGCGGCACGCCCCATACAACGGCCTCGATTTTGTGTGAACTGGCCCATCGCGGCGAATAGCGCGCGTTCTTGTTGGTGGCGCGGTAGCGATAGGCAAATACAAACATGAGGACGATCACCGGAACGACCACCAATAACATCAGCCCGGTGGCGAGAATGATCAAGTCGCGCTCGTCCGTTGCAATTTGTCCTTTGGGATTGAACACAACCAAGTTGCACCCCGTTAACAGCAACGTTCCGGCGAGGGACACCAGGAAGTACCCGATTATTCGCTTCATGGCCTGCTCCTGCGGTTAAACATCCGTGGTTTTATTTTTCAAGCTGCCGCGCGATACCGCTGCACGGTATGCAGGTTTTTTAACGCTGCGCTTGTTTAACGCAGCCAAGAGCGTTCATTGTTCAAGACGCGTACTGGCGGCCCGGAAAAGTTGCCGATTTTCCGGGTTTGTATACGTGTGTCTGACGGTCGGAAGTGTAACTACGCCCCGGCCACGATATTTTGAATAACGCCTCTGGCGTTGGTTTAAGAATTTGTTACACAAGCTGACGAACGGCTAACAAGCGAAACGGTAGTTGCCTTCTGTCGACAAAGTGGCAGCGGCAAGTTGTTAAATGCGCGGAATCATCAATCATTGAAGTGAGTCTTTCAAACACCGTATCGCGTGCGTTTAAGGAGAACAGTATGTTTATTCGAGGCGACATCTATAAGGCCTGGGCCGCGCAGGCGCAGGCCGAGCAGTGTTTCACCCAAGAGGTTGAAAACGGCTGTCACATTGATGTCCGGGCGCGGGAACGCGCGGACGCTGACATTGAAGTGCTGGTCAGTGTCTACACCGCGACAGGGCAGTGTGTTGTCGAGCGGACCCAACGGTTGCCGGGCGCGGAATGGTCGGTGCGCGACGCCCTCAAGCGGGGTATCGATCAGGCAGAACGGGTTGCCGGGGGCGAGTCTGGCCGGTTGCCTTGCGCCGATGCGCACAGGCACAGCGATGATTGAACGCCTGTGCGGATGAGGGCCGGAAACAAGCGCCACATCGGTCAGCGTCGGCACTGCTTCATTGATGGCAACTTGCCAATAACTAAGCGCTTGTTTGAATTTTTTTCACACATGGGTTGAAAGAGCGCCCGCTTGTTGGTATCGCTTGTTGAAGACGTGATCTAAAAAACAGGGATGGAGCGTTTATGTCTCATCAACAAGCGGGAAAAAGCTGCGCGACGTGTGAGGTTGAATACTTCCCGCGCTCGATAGTCAAGCGCATACGGTGTTGATAGGGCATGACCCATGGTGCCCAATTTGCAGAAAAATACAATTAGACCAGCGAGTTGAAGAGGCACTTCAGGAAAGTGTCAAAAAATTGTATTCAATGCTGGCCCGGCGACGGCAGTCATAACGCGAGAAGCGCCGAGCGCTGTTATTCAGGCGGTGGCGGCGCGTAGGGTTTGGCGATGAACGGAATGCTGCCTGATGGGCGCCACGTTACTTGAGCGATGCCATAACGTTCGGCGAGGGGTTTGCTGATGCGTCTGAACTTGTCATGACGGGACTTGGGAATAATGCCGATGTCTGCATCGCAGCATGCCCAGTGCCAAGCCTCCGCGTTGTTCATCGTGTCGGCCCGAATAATAAACGCCTTGGGCATGTTGTGTATGAAGTATTCAATAATAAATAAAGAGCTGTTCATTGTTCCTCCGGCTATTAGTTTCGTCGGGTTACAGGAACAAAGGTTCATATTTTTTTGAGCCATTAACGGGGAGTCGCCAACCGTCTGATCAAGCGTGTAGAGACGCCGTTTGTCTGGCGATCAAAGTAAGTTTTTAACTAGCGTTAAGGGCATGTGCTCTTTCAAGTAGGCCTGTTACTCCTGCAGGCTGTCAGGTTACACTCCTGTTTGCCCGCACGGTGTGCGGGCATTTTTTTTGGGAACTGGCCAGGCGCCTGAATGCCTGCCCGTTATTGTTGCGTATTGCACAAACTGTTGATCAGTTCAATCAGCGACTCATGAGCCACCGGCTTGCTGACGTGATGATTAAAGCCTGACTCGGCGGTTTTTTTCTGATCGTTTGCGGCGCCATAGCCCGTCAGTGCAATGGATGGCGTGGCCTGCAAGTGATCCAGCTTGCGAAGGTTTTTCATCAATTCATGGCCGTCCATGACCGGCATGCCGATGTCCGAAATGATCAGGTCATACCGGTTGGTGTTCGCGGCTTCAAGCGCCAGTCGCGGATCGCCGAAGGCCTTTACGTCGGCACCTTCCATTTCAAGCAGCATCTGCAGCACGAACAGCACGTCTTCGGAGTCGTCGACCAGCAGGACTGTCAACCCGCCGAGACGGTTATCCTCATCCGAGGTTTCCGGGGTGGCCGGTAGATCATCGTGCTGCTCGCTCAGGGGCAACAGCACTGAGAATGTGCAGCCAAAGCCGAGCCCCTTGGAGTGCACGCTCACATGACCACCGTGAGCCTCAACCAATTGTCGAACCAGCGACAGGCCGATCCCGAGGCCCTCACGCTGATGCGTCTGGTGCTGGTTTTCGGCCTGGCTGAACAGGTCGAAAATCTTGTCCAGGCTCTGCTCGGCCAGCCCAATGCCGCTGTCGATGACGTCCAGCCTCGCATGCCTACCTCCATCCACGCGGCTGAGGACCAACTGCACGCGGCCATCGTCCGGGGTGAATTTCAGCGCGTTGTTGACCAGGTTCCAAATCACCTGCTCAAGCCGCGTAGGGTCGGCATCGACGAGCAGTGTGGTCTGCGGCGCGAGGGAAATATCCAGCGTTACCTGGCAACCGTGGCCATCGATGAGCACCACGTTGTAGATGTCCTGAAGCGTTTTGGCCAGGTCGACCGGCTGTTTCTTCAGCTTGAGCTTGCCGGTGCGCACCCTTGCTACGTCCAGCAGGTCGTCAATAATTCGCGCCTGGCTGGAAACCGCCTCGCAGATCGTATCAACGGCCTTGATCGCCGGGCCCGTTGACTTGGTGGCCGGCAGGCGGCGCAGCAACTCGGCGTTGAGCTGAATCAGGTTCAACGGATGTTTGAGCTCGTGAGACATCACCGCGAAAAACTCGTCCTTGAGGTGGCTGTTGGTCTGGGTTTCCATCAGCCGCTTGTGTTGCTCGTCATGCATGCGTTTATGGCCGGTGAGGTCCCGGGCGATCTTGACGTAGCCGCGCAGGCTGTCGCTCTTGAGTTGGGTGACTTCACCGCTGCAATAGAACCGGCTGCCGTCCTTGCGCACATGCCAGCGCTCGTCTTCACCCCGGCCATGTTCGCGGGCCGCGCGCAGTTCATTTTCCGGCACCCCGTCGGTGCGGTCCTCCGGGGAAAAGATCAGGTCGTAGTAAGCGCCCAGCACTTCGTCTTTGGTGTAGCCGAAGATCAATTCCGCGCCGGTGTTCCAGTCGGTGATAGCCCCATGGTCGTCCAGGATGATGATGGCAAAGTCATGGGTGCTTTCGGCCACCAGGCGCATGCGCTCTTCGCCCAGCCTGAGCTCTTCCTCGGCCAGGCGGCGTTTGGTGATGTCGATAAAGGTCAGCACGGTGCCGTCGATATGGTCTTCGCTGGAGCGGTAAGGCAGTAGACGCGCAATGTACCAACGCTCATCCTTACTGTTGATCTCGCGCTCGATCATGCTCAATGATTCGAAGACGTTCGTCGCGTCACTGGCCATTTCCGGGTAGTTGAGGCGGTGGGTGATGTCCATCAAGGAGCGGCCGGTGTCCACCGGCAGCATGCTGAAGATGTCCGTGGCGCGCGGGGTAAACCAGCGGATGCGCATATTGCGGTCGACAAACACGGTGGCGATGTCGGTGGACGCAATCAGGTTGGTCAGGTAGTCGTTGACCTTGTCGGTTTCTTCAACCTTGGTCTTGAGTTCGTAGTTGACGGTGAGCAGCTCTTCATTGATCGACTGCAACTCTTCCTTGCTGGTCTCCAATTCTTCAGTGGCCGAACGCAATTCTTCGTTGACCGCCTGCATCTCTTCGTTGGAGGCCTTGAGTTCCTCGCTGGAGACTTCCGATTGCTCGATGGTGTCCTGCAGGTGCAGCTTGGTACGCTGCAGCTCACGCTCCAGATTGCTCATCATCTGGTTCTCGACGAGGTTGACGCTGGACTCGCCCGATTGTTGCGAGTCGACTTGGGTCTCTTTGAACGTCACCAGGACAAAATCGCTTTCGGTGGCGTCATCCCGGTAGGGAAGGGCCGTGATGTCCACCATGAACAATTCCTGGCCACGCTCCAGTTGCACCTTGCGCGACGTGACCGGCAGACCGGATTGCTGCACCTGAAACAGCGTCGTGCGAATATCCAGGCGCAGGTCGGGGTGCACCAACGCGAGCAAATTACGCGTCATTTCCCCTGCTACGTAACGCAAGAAGCGCCCGGCACCTTCGCTGATGTGCAGGATATCGGCGTGTACATCGACGATGACACTCGGGCGGTGCGGCTTTTTCCAGGGCGCGCAGGTGAATTTCAGCAAACGAGACTTTCGTCGGCATCTTGGTTTCAGTGATGGCTGGCAGCATATTGGGGCGCAAATAGCCACCCCGCGGCATGGTGGGCGCGCGCCGCACCGAGGTCGAACCAGCACGCACACGAAAGATGCGATTGCGCTTGTCTACCGGCACAAACAGGTCAAGGCAGCCATCGGCTGACTCCGACGAGCCGAGGAACAGATAACCGCCCGGGCGCAAGGCGAAATGGAACATCTGCAGGATGTCCCGTTGCACTTCCCGGTCCAGGTAAATCAGCAGGTTGCGGCACACAATCAAGTCGATCTGCGAGAACGGCGGGTCGGCCATCAGGCTGTGCTTGGCAAACAATACCTTTTCGCGGATTTCCTTACGCACTCGGTAGTGCTGGTTTTTTTCTTTGGAAAAATACTGGCGCAGGCGCGTGGGCGGGACGTCGGTGATGATTGCTTCGGGGTACACGCCATTGCGGCCATGGCTGATCGCGCGCTCGTCGATATCGGTGGCGAATACCTGCATTTTTGCCCCGCTGGCGTCCAGAACCAGTTGCTCGGCGACCAGCATCGCCAAGCTGTAGGCTTCTTCGCCGGTCGAACAACCGGCCGACCAGACACGCACCTCCTCACGATGCGGGACGCTGTCTCCCAGAGACTTGACCAGATTGGGGATCACGTCACGCTCAAGCGCTTCGAAAGCCTCGCGGTCGCGAAAGAAGTTCGTGACGCCGATCAGCATGTCGCCGAGTAACGACTTGGTTTCCTCGGGGTGTGCCTGGAGAAAATTGTAATAGCTGGCCAGGTCCGGTTGGGCGGTCACCTGCAAGCGCCGCTCAATGCGGCGCAACACCGTGGCCCGTTTGTAGTGCTTGAAGTCATGGCCGGTAGTGGCGCGCAACTGGATCAGGATGTCCAGCAGCAGCTGTTCGGCTAAAGCAACATCCCGTTCAGTCGCGGGCGGGGTGGTGTGGATCTCTGGGTCATTGGCCGTGGGCAGGATGATCGATTGAGCGTTACGCCACAGCTCAAGCAGTTTTTGCGGCATTTCCACCACCGGAAGCGCCAGGTCGACCATCTGCGTTTCGATGGCGGCGAGCGGCATGCCGTCGAACTCGGCGTCTTCCGGCGTTTGTACCAAGGTGACTCCGCCTTGCTCCTTGATACGCGACAACCCAACTGCGCCGTCGGAGCCGGTGCCGGACAGGATCACGCAAAACGCGCGCTCCTTATGCGTGTCTGCCAGGTCGCGGAAAAATAGATCAATCGCAATATGCGAACCTCCTTCGCGCACCGAGGAGGTTACTGCCAGATAGCCATCATTCATCGCCAGATGTTGTGCGGGAGAGATGACGTAGACGTGGTTCTTTTCGATGGGTGTGGTGTCGGTGACTTGCAGCACCGGCATCCGCGTCGACTCCTGGATGATTTTGTCCGCCACGCTCTGATGGTCGGGTGACAAATGCAAAACCACCACGAAGGCCATGCCACAATCTTTGGGCATATGCTCAAAGAACGCCTTTACCGCTTGTAGGCCACCTGCCGAAGCGCCAATACCCACTACCGGAAAGGCTAGGTTGCTTGGGGTTAGATCCTTGCGTTGCGGAACATTCGGTGACCGCGGTGGGGCAGACTTCATGAGATAAACCTTGGTTAACAGCGCGCTGAAAGTCCGCTATCACACGGTCTCGATTCAGAGGGATAAGGATTGAAAACAAGTGCGAAATATAGCCCAAAAACTGCCCGGCATTGGCGTTTTAAGATCGCTCGATAATCCCTGTAATTTGGTTGAGGCGCAAACATTGCGCAAGGTTTAATCAGATCGACGGGTGGTACTGCATCACAGTCACGCTGATCCGGATGTTGCAATTTCATCTGAACTAAAGCCCGCGGCGAGTCCTCGCAAGAGTATACAAACAGAGGAGGACCGCCGATGAGCAACTATCCAAAACCACCGTTCAAACCCCAACAGCAAGCGGTGCCCGGCACCCAATACCGGATGGATCCACAGCCCGATTGTGGTGAAAAAACCTATAAGGGTTCAGGCCGTCTGGCGAACAAAATAGCCTTGATCACCGGTGCCGACAGCGGCATTGGGCGTGCCGTCGCCATTGCCTTCGCACGCGAAGGGGCAGATGTGGCGGTCGCCTACTTGGATGAGCATGAGGACGCCAAGGAAACGGCGCGCTGGGTAGAAGCGGCTGGCCGAAGATGCCTGCTGCTGCCGGGCGATCTCAGCAGCCAACCTCATTGCTCGGCTATCGTGAATGACACGGTAAAGGCCTTTGGGCGTATCGATATTTTGGTTAACAACGCAGCCTTTCAGATGACCCATGAAACGTTGGAAGAAATTGCTGACGAGGAATGGGTGAAGACATTCGACGTTAATGTCACCGCCATGTTTCGGATCTGCAAGGCCGCGCTGCCCAACATGGCCGCAGGCAGCTCGATTATCAACACCAGCTCCGTCAACTCCGATGCGCCCAACCCGTCACTCCTGTGTTATGCGGCCACCAAAGGCGCCATCGCCAATTTCACCGCAGGCCTGGCGCAATTGCTCGGCAAGCGCGGTATTCGTGTCAACAGCGTCGCGCCTGGGCCTATCTGGACACCTCTGATTGTGTCGACGATGCCTGAAGCGTCAGTGAAGCAGTTTGGTGGCAATACGCCCCTGGGGCGCCCCGGTCAACCGGTCGAAGTGGCGCCGATTTATGTGTTGTTGGCCTCGGACGAGGGGAGCTATATCTCCGGCGAACGATACGGCGTGACAGGCGGCAAGCCGATTCTTTGACGTATGGCGGTCGTAGCGTACTGCGCCCGTTTCCATTCGACCTGGTTTAAGCGAGGGTTCCAATGACAACGACAGTAGGTGACTTTCTGGTTGAACGGCTTGCCCAGTGGGGCGTCACGCGGATTTTTGGTTATCCGGGTGACGGCATCAACGGCGTGTTTGGCGCCTTGAGTCGCGCCAACGGCAAGATCGAGTTCATTCAGGCCCGTCACGAAGAAATGGCCGCGTTCATGGCTTCGGCTCACGCCAAGTTCACCGGCGAACTGGGGGTGTGTATTGCCACCTCCGGGCCGGGTGCGTCGCATTTGATCACGGGTTTGTATGACGCGCGTATGGACCACATGCCGGTGCTAGCCATTGTCGGGCAACAGGCCCGGGCAGCGCTGGGCGGCCATTACCAACAAGAGCTGGACCTGGTCTCGATGTTCAAGGACGTGGCCGGCGCCTTTGTGCAACAGGCCTCGGTGCCGTCGCAGGTGCGCCACCTGATTGACCGTGCGGTACGCACCGCCGTCGGCGAGCGTCGGGTCACTGCGATCATTTTGCCCAACGACTTGCAGGAAGCTGCCTACGAGCCGCCCGCCAGGGCCCATGGCACGGTGCATTCCGGTGTGGGCTACAGCAAACCCAAGGTCGTGCCCTACGAGGCCGACTTGCAACGTGCGGCAGACGTGCTCAATGCCGGCAAAAAGGTTGCGATTCTGGTCGGCGCCGGGGCACTGGCGGCGACTGACCCCGTGATTGCCGTGGCCGAAGCATTGGGCGCAGGCGCCGCCAAGGCGTTGCTTGGCAAGGCGGTGTTGCCTGATGACTTGCCGTGGGTGACCGGCAGTATCGGCCTGCTGGGCACCGAGCCCAGCTACAGGTTGATGACCGAATGCGACACCTTGTTGATGATCGGCTCGGGTTTTCCCTATTCCGAGTTCCTGCCCAAGGAAGGCCAGGCGCGCGGCGTGCAGATTGACCTGCAACCCGACATGCTGAGCCTGCGCTACCCGATGGAGGTGAACCTGCTCGGCGATGCGGCCGAAACCCTCGCCGCACTGCTGCCGCTGCTGGAACACAAGACCACGCGTACCTGGCGCAAAAAAGTCGAAGGCTGGCGCGCAAGCTGGGAGAAAACCCTGGAGAAACGCGCCCTGGCCAAGGCCAAGCCGATCAACCCACAGCGCGTGGTATACGAACTTTCGCCGCGCTTGCCCGATCACGCGATTATCACCAGCGACTCCGGCTCCTGCGCCAACTGGTATGCGCGTGACCTGAAGATCCGCCGAGGCATGCAGTGTTCGCTGTCCGGTGGCCTGGCGTCGATGGGCGCCGCCGTGCCCTATGCGATCGCGGCCAAATTCGCCCATCCGCAGCAAACGGTGATCGCGCTGGTGGGCGATGGCGCGATGCAAATGAACAACATGGCCGAGTTGATCACCGTCGCCAAGTACTGGCGGCAGTGGCTGAGCCCGAAATGGATCTGCGCAGTCTTCAACAACGAGGACTTGAACCAGGTCACCTGGGAGCAACGGGTGATGGAAGGCGATCCCAAGTTCGAGGCTTCGCAGAACATCCCCGACGTGCCGTACCACCTGTTTGCGATCTCGCTGGGGCTCAAGGGTATCTTCGTCGAGCGCGAAGAGGACGTCGCGTCGGCCTGGGAGCAAGCGCTCGCCTCGAATGTGCCGGTGTTGATCGAGTTCAAGACCGACCCCAACGTGCCGCCGCTGCCACCGCATATCAAGCTGGAGCAGGCGAAGAAATTCGCTTCCACATTGCTTCAGGGCGATCCGGATGAGGCCGGGGTAATTGTGCAGACCGCCAAGCAGGTACTGGCCAGCGTTTTGCCTGCACGCCCGAAAAAATAGACCGCCCGCGCCGATCACAAAAATAACGAACTCCTGCGCACCCGCGCAGCCCTAGCTGTAAGGACATGGACATGAGAATCCGGCGATGACGCAGATTTTCAGGCGCTCGGCCGACACCTGGTTGCGCGTGGGATTGCTGCTGCTAATCGTCGGCGTCTCGGGAGGCTTGCTTGTGGCATTAACCCTGGAGAGCACCGACTACCGCACCGGGCGCAATTGGGTGGTCGAGCAACCGCTGCCCTTCAGTCATGCCCACCACGCGGGCGAGCTGAGGATCGACTGTCGCTACTGCCACAGCGCGGTGCAGTCCTCGGCCATGGCCAGCCTGCCGCCCACCGAAACCTGTATGAGCTGTCATTCCCAAGTCTGGAAAAACGCCGACGTGCTGGCGCCGTTGCGCAAGAGCCTGCGCGAGCGTGAACCCTTGCACTGGCAGCGCGTGGTCGATCTGCCGGACTACGTGTATTTCCATCACGGTGTGCATGTAAACGCGGGTGTTGGCTGCAGTGAATGCCACGGTCAGGTTGACCGTATGCAACTGATGTTCAAGGCCCAGCCGCTGAACATGGGCCAGTGCCTGGCCTGTCACCGCGACCCGGCACCGCATCTGCGGCCCGTAGATCAGGTCACGAACATGCAGTGGCGCACCGACGAGGATCGCCGCGCGCTGGGTGAGCGGCTGATGAAAGCGCACCCTATGGATATCCGGGGTTTGACCGACTGCGGGACGTGCCACCGATGAGCGCGCCCCTGGATTTCGCCACCTTGCGCGACCAACTGGCCGGGCTCAAGGGCCAGGCCTATTGGCGCGGGCTCGAGGCGCTGGCGGCGTCCCCCGAGACCCAAGCGCTGATGGCCGCCGAGTTTCCGGGCGCGGCACCGTTGATGGACCGCCGCAGCTTTCTGCAACTGATGGCCGCCAGCCTCGCCATGGCCGGGCTGGCCGCGTGCGGCAAGACCCCGGAGCAGGCCGTTACGGCGGTTAACCAAGCGGTTTCACTGATACCGGGTGTCGCGGCCTGGTACGCCACCGCCATACCCTTTTGCGGCGTCGCTCAGCCGGTGTTGGGCAAGACTGTGGCCGGACGCCCGATCAAGCTGGAAGGCAACCCCGAACATCCGATGTCCGGTGGCGCCTGCGACGCGTTCACCCAGGCTGCAATTCTGCAACTCTATGACCCGGACCGCTCCCAGGCGCCACGCTTCAAAGGCCGCGAAACCAGTTGGTCGCAGGTGCTCGGGGCGCTGTCGGGCATGCAGAGGGCGTTGGATGGCGTGCATGGCAAAGGTCTGCATATCGCCTGCGGCGCCAGCAGTTCGCCGAGCCTCGGGCGACAGCTCGCTCAACTGCAACAGCGCTGGCCCGAGGCGCTGCTGTACCACGCTGAAGCATTCAACGAAACCGTCGCCCTGCACAGCAGCGAACAGGTGTTCGGCCAGCCGCTGAGCCCGCGCGTGCAGTTGGAACAGGCTGACGTGCTGGTGTGCCTGGAATACGATCCGTTGGGCAGCGGTCCCTGTCAGACGGCGTTGCAGCGCGGCTGGGCCGAGCGACGGCGGCGGGCGGCCAAAGGCGAGGGCGCCGCACTGGTCTTCGTGGCGGAAAGCATTCCAACCCTCACCGGCGCTGCCGCCACGGCACGTTTGCCGGTCGCGCCAGCGCGCCTGCCGGACCTTTTATTGGCCTTGAGTCAGGCCCTGGGCGAAACCCTGTCGGGCACGCCACGCTTGAGTACGGCGCAACGGCGTTGGGTGGACTCGGCCGCCGCCGCGCTCAAGGCGCATCCGGGGCGAGGCCTGATCGGCATCAGCCATCAAGCGCCCGAGGCGTTGCAGGCGCACGTCACTTACCTGAATCAGCGTCTAGGCCACATGGAGTGGCAAGTGCCCAGTCTGCTGGGCTACACGCCGCGACACCGGTGGGGTTCGCTGGAGCAGCTAAATCGCGAGCTGGTAGCAGGGCAAGTGACTCACCTGGTCATGCTGGACTGCAACCCGTTACAGACGTCGACGCTGACGCCTGCCCTGCAGCAGGTCCCGTTCCGCCTTCACGCCGGCCTCTATTGCGACGAAAGCGCCGCTGAATGCCACTGGCACCTGCCACTCAACCATGCACTGGATGGCTGGAGTGATGCTCGCGCGGCGGATGGCAGCGCCTGCATCGTGCAGCCGCTGATTGAACCAATGTACGCGACCCGTACGTTGCACCAGGTGGTCGACATGCTGCTCAACGCCGCCGAGGTTGATGCCCTGCAATTGGTGCGCGCCACGTGGGCGCCTATCCCCGAGGCTCAATGGCGCCAGGCGTTGGCGGACGGCTGGATCGAACCGGCTGCGCCGCCCATAGAAGTCGCCGACGCGCCAGCAGCAACCCTCGCATTGACCGATATCGACGGCCTGCAGGCGGTCATCCGCCCGGACCCGACGGTATGGGACGGGCGTTTCGCCAATTGCGGGTGGCTGCAAGAACTGCCCAAGCCGATCAGTACCCTCACCTGGAGCAACGTGATCGGGCTTTCGCCGCGCCAGGCGGAGCAGTTGGGCCTTGGCAATGGTGACGGCGTTGAAGTAACCCTGGCCAACCAGACTGTGCGCGGGCCCGTGTGGATCGAGCCGGGGCAGGCCGACGAGGTCATCGCCCTGTACACCGGTTATGGCCGAACCCGCGCCGGGCGTGTCGGTAACCACCTCGGCTACGCCGTCAGGCCGCTCGAACAGCTTTCCGTCGGCGCGACCCTGCGTGCCACGGGCGAGCGTTATCGGTTGGCCGCCACGCAGGCCCATCACCACCTTCCCGGCGATGAAGACCCGCCCATCCGCGTAGTCGCGCGCGATGCGCCGCAACTGCCCACCCAATCGATTCAGGTGTCGCTCTACAGCCCGGCCGCCGACAGCGGCCCGCAATGGGGCATGGTCATTGACCTGGACCTGTGCACCGGTTGCAACGCCTGTGTCGTCGCCTGCCAGGCCGAGAACAACATCGCCGTGGTCGGCGCCGACCAGGTTGCCCAAGGCCGCAGCCTGCACTGGCTGCGCATCGATCACTACTACCAGGGCCCGCTGGAGGCACCGCGCTCACGTTTCCAGCCGTTGCCGTGCATGCATTGCGAACAGGCGCCCTGCGAAACAGGCTGCCCGGTCAATGCCACGGTACACAGTCGCGATGGTTTGAATCAGATGGTCTACAACCGCTGCATCGGCACGCGCACGTGTGCCTCCTATTGCCCGTACAAAGTCCGTCGCTTCAATTGGCTCGACTACAGCGCTGATGCGGCGCCGTCACTCCAGGCCCAGCGCAACCCCGAGGTGACAGTGCGCGCCCGAGGCGTCATGGAAAAATGTACCTACTGCATCCAGCGCATCAGCAGTGCGCGGATTGATGACAAGCAGCAAGGCGCCGACTTCGAAACCTCAGGCGTGGTCACCGCCTGCCAGCAAACGTGCCCCAGCCAGGCCATCCGTTTCGGCGATATTGCCGATCCGTCGAGCGACGTCAGCCAGGCACGCCGGGATCCGCGCCATTACCGCCTGCTCGAAGCCCTCGGTACACGACCGCGCACCAGCTACCTGGCGCGGATCGAAGAGGAGGGCCCTGCGGATGAACGCTGAGCCGCTGCAGCACGACACCGCGCATTTCTTGCCGCAGGACCTGAGTGACCAGCAGGTGTCGCGGCAGGTGTTCGGGCCGCTGCACCAGTTCCCGCGGCGCGTGGCTTGGCGCTGGATGTTCGGCGTCGGCATCGTGCTGTTGCTGATCTACCTCGCCTCAGTCGCGGTGTTGTTGGCCAAGGGCGTGGGCATGTGGGGCAATAACCAGCCGGTGCAGTGGGGCTTTGGCATTCTCAATTACATCTGGTGGTTGGGCATCGGCCACGCCGGCACGTTTATTTCAGCGTTGCTGCTGCTGATCGAACGACCTTGGCGACATACCCTCAATCGCTTGGCCGAATTGATGACGCTGATGGCGGTGATCTGCGCCGCGCTGTACCCGATCCTGCACCTGGGCCGCCCCTGGCTATTCTACTGGACCATGCCGTACCCGAATGAGATGGGACTGTGGCCGCAATTCAAGAGCCCCACCGCGTGGGACATGTTCGCGATCCTGTCATACCTGACGGTGTCGGTGTTGTTCCTGCTGGTCGGCGCCATACCTGACTTCGCCACCGCCCGTGACCGCGCCCGGACGCCGCTGCGGCAAGTTTTGTATGGCCTGCTCGCGCTCGGCTGGCGCGGTTCGCAACGGCACTGGGCGGTATGGCGACGGACCACGCGGGTGCTGGCGATCCTGGCGATCCCGCTGGTATTTGCGGTGTCGAGCGGTTACTCGTTCCTGATGACCATGGGCCCCCAGAGCGGCTGGCATTCCACATTGTTTCCGCCCTATTTCGTCGCCGGCGCGGTGTTTTCCGGGTTTGCCCTGGTGGCGTTGCTGGCGATTGGCGTGCGCTGGATGCTGCGCATCGAAAGCCTGATCACCGAGCGCCATCTGGACATGCTCGGCCGTTTGCTGCTGGCCACCGGTTGGCTGACGGCCTACGGTTACCTGGCGGATCTGTTCATGCCGTTCTACAGCGGCGATGCCCACGAAATCGAGGTGCTGCTCACGCGCATCAGTGGTCCGCATGCCTGGAGTTTCTGGCTGGCGATTGTCTGCAATGTCGGCGTGCTTCAAGCATTGTGGTGGCGCCAAGTGCGACAGCAACCGAGGCGCCTGGCCCTGGTCGCGTTGGCGGTGCTGGGGGGCATGTGGGCCGAACGTTTCATGTTGTTGATCCCGCCCCAGACCCGCGACCTGCTGGTGTCGAGTTGGGGCGACTATTCGCCAACGCTGTGGGACTGGTCGCTGTTTATTGGCAGCTTCGGCGTGTTTCTGGTGCCCTATAGCCTGTTCCTGCGCTACTTGCCGATGGTCTCCGCGTTCGAGGTCAAGCAGGCGCTGCATCAGGAGCGCGGCGATGGCTGACTGCCTGGGGCTGCTTGCGCGTTTTTCTGCACCCCAGCCGCTGGTGGAGGCGGGGTTGCGCGCCTGGGACCTCGGCTATCGGCGCCTGGACGCGTTTGCGCCGTTTGCCCTGGAAGCCTTGGAGCCGGTGTTGGCGGCCCGGGCCAACCGCGTGCCGCGCATGGCGTGTGTCGGCGCCGCCGTGGGCGCCGGGCTGGCACTGTTGATGCAAATTGGCTCGGTGTGGGCCTATCCACTGAACGTCGGCGGGCGTCCGTTGATTGCGTTGCCGCAGCTGTGGGTGGTGACGTTCCTGTTCGCGGTGGTGTTTGCTGGCGCGGCGGCGGTGCTGACCTGGTTGATGTGCATCCGCCTGCCACGCCTGCACCATCCGTTATTTGCGGCAGAGGGGTTCGACGCCGCCAGTGATGACGGGTTCTTCCTGTTTATCGACGCGCGTGACCCGCTGTTCGACCTTGAAAGCACCCGTGCCTGGCTGGCCGAACACGCGCTCAGCGTGCAGGCGGTGCAACCGTGAGTCGCTGGCCGTGGGCGCTGTGCCTGGTGTTGCTGTGCAGTGGCTGCGATGACATGTCACGCCAGGCCAAGGTACTGGAGCAGCGGGCGGGTGCGCTGTTCGCCGACGGCCTCAGCAGCCGTCAGCCGCCGGCGGGCAGCGTGGCGCGCGGGCAGTTGCAGCGCGAGGCAAGCGTGCAGCAACGCCCGGTGCTGAGTGCGGCATTGCTTGCCCGGGGCGAGGCGGGCTATCAAACCTTTTGTACACCCTGCCATGGCCTGAGCGGGCTCGGCGACGGCTTGGTGGTCGATCGCGGTTTTCCGGCGCCGCCGTCATTCATCGAGCCACGGCTGTTGAACGCAACCGATGACCAACTGATGCAGGTCATCGCCCATGGGCAAGGCTTGATGTATGGCTACGAATCGCGCATCCAGCCGCAGGAACGCTGGGCCATCGTCGCCCATCTGCGCGTGTTGCAATTGAGTCAGCATGCCGACCTCGACAGCCTGCCGGAGCCGCTGCGCCAGGCGTTCGGGGCGCACACGCAATGAAACGCCTGCCACTGCTTGTCGCCATCGCAGCCCTCGGGCTCGCGCTGTTTGGCCTATGGCAGCCGGCCTGGGTTGGCGCGGGCGCCCTGGCGGCGGCGGTGAATGGCACCAGCATCGTGCTGGGCTGCGTGCTGCTTGCCGTGCTGACGCCCCTGATCAGCGGGCGCTGGCAACCGCTGCTGGAACCGGGCAGCCGCCTGGGCGCGAGCGCGGTGATCCTGATGGTGCCGATGCTGCTGCCGGTGCTGCTGGCAATGGCGTGGGTGTACCCGTGGTACAGCCAGGAGACCCAGGGTTTTCGGGGACTCTGGTTGTCACCGTGGTTTTTTGCGCTGCGCACCTTGCTGTATGCCGGGCTGGCTTGGCGGGTGCTGCGCTGGGCCGGTCGGCACAACGCCGCGGGGCTGATCCTCTACGGGTTGACGGCCAGCCTGGCGGCGGTGGACTGGCTGATGTCGCTGCAGCAGGAGTTTGTCTCCAGCATTTTCGGCCTGTTGTTGATTTCCAGGCACTTACTCGATGGCCTGGCGTTCGCCGGGCTTTGTGCGATGTGCTGGAACGTGGTGCTGTTGCCGGCCCGGCAGTGCGTCGTATTGCGTGGCCTGTTGGTAAGTGCCCTGGGATTTTGGGTGTATGTGCACTTCATGCAGTACCTGATTATCTGGTCGGTGAACCTGGAGCATGAAACGCTCTGGTATCGCCTGCGGGAAGCCGGGTTGTGGGGCGTGTTGACCGCTTTGTTGATGCTGGGGCAACTGGCGTGTCTGCTGGTGCTCGCGTCGCCGTGGGGCGCGCGGATGTGGGTATTGATGTGGGGCTGCGTGGCGATCCTGCTGCTGGGGGCGCTGGAGTCCATCTGGATCAGCCTGCCGTCGATATTCCCTGAAGCAGGCGCCGGCACCGTGCTGACCGCCGTGCTTTGCCAGGGCGTCTACGCGGCGGGCCTGTTCATGTGGTGGCGTCGGCAATGGCAAAGGAGGCGCCATGACACCTGATTACCAACCCAACAATTTTGACGGCAAAAAAGCCTGGCGCGTGATCCTGCTGTTGTTCATGGCGGTTGCGCTGGCATTGGGTGGCGTGGCCTGGCTGTTGAGTGGCTATCGCCAGCATGCGCAACAGCCGCCCTTGAGCGAACTGGAACGCCAGCGCCTGCTGCCGCCCGAACCGCGCTTGCAAGCCAACCCCAGGCAGGCCGGCGAAGCACAACTCGCCCGCCAGCGCGTGCGCCTGGACAGCTTCGGCTGGGTCGACCGCGAGCGTCACATCGTGCATCTGCCCTTGGCGCAGGCCCGACAGTTGATGCTGGAGCGAGGCTGGCCTGCACCAGAGGACGATGGCCATGAGCATTAAACCCGTGCTGGCGCTGCTGGCGTGCCTGGTGTTGCAACCGGTCATGGCCCAAGGCTTCGACCCGTTTACCGCCGCCGGCATCGACAGCAGCCGCGTGGGCAGCCGCCTGGCCCTGGACACGCGCTTTACCGATCAGCACGGCGGCTCCGTGCGCCTGGGCGATTTGCTAAACGGCCAACCGACGCTGCTGGTGCCGTTGTACTTCCGCTGCCCGAATGTGTGTGGTGCGGCGCTCTCGACCTTGTTCAGCCAACTGGCCAACCAGCCTTATCGCCTGGGACGGGACTTCCAGGTCATCGCCTTCAGCTTCGACCCGCGTGAGGACGTGGGCGCCGCCCGCGAAGAACTGGCCAAGCTCAGCCAGCACTGGCCGGCATTGGCCAACGCGCCCGGCCTGCATCTGCTGACCGGCGACGCGGCTGCCAGCCAGGCCCTGGCCGACTCGATCGGGTTCGGTTACCGCTTCGATCCGCAGCAACAACAATACGCCCACAGTTCGGCGGTGGCCGTGGTCACCGCTGACGGACGCTTGTCGCGCTGGCTCTATGGCCTGGGCTACCAGGCCAGCGACCTGCGCCTGGCGCTCACCGAAGCCGGGCAGGGCAAGCTCGGCGCAATCAAGGAGCAGCTGTTGTTGCTGTGCTACCACTACGATCCCCAAAGCGGCACCTACAGCAGCCGGATTATCTTGTTGCTGCAAGTGGCCGGCGTCGCCACCGTGTTGGTGCTGGGCCTGTTTATCGGCGTTGCCGTGCGCCGCGAACGTCGGAGGGCGCCATGAACGAACATTTCCTGCGCCTGTGGCCGGCGCAAGCCTCGGATTATGCGGTCTCGGTGGATTGGCTGGTGATTGGCTTCACCGCCATGATGGCGCTGTTTGTGGTGCCGGTATTCGTGGCACTGTGGGTGTTTATCTGGCGCTATCGACGCGGCCGCGTGGCAGACCGTGACCACCGCCCGCAAAGCAACCTGCCCATTGAACTGGCCTGGATCATCCTGCCGTTCATTGGCTCGCTGGTGGTCTTCCTGTTTTCCGCGCGGTTGTTTTTCATCGCGCGTACGCCGCCGGATGACGCGCTGGAAGTGCAGGTCACCGCCCGGCAATGGATGTGGAAATTCCAGCACCAGGGCGGCCAGCGCGAGATCAACACCTTGCACGTGCCGGCCCGGCGCCCAGTGAAATTGACGATGATTTCCGAGGACGTGATCCACAGCCTGTTTTTCCCCAGCCTGCGTATCAAGCAGGACGTGCTGCCAGGGCGCTACAGCATGCTGTGGTTCCAGGCCGAGCACAGCGGCACCTACGAGGTGTACTGCGCCGAATACTGCGGCACCGACCATGCGGCCATGCTGGCGCGCCTGGTGGTGCTGGACCCCGCCGACTACGAACACTGGCTGACCGAAAACGGCAGCGCCGCCGACCTCGCCAGCCAGGGCGAAACCCTGTACCGCCAATACGGCTGCGGCAGTTGCCATGACTCGGGTAACGCGCCGCCGCTGGCCGGGGTGTTCAATCGCACGGTACAGCTGGCCGATGGGAGCCAGGTGAAGGCTGATGAAGCCTACCTGCGCGACAGTATCCTGTTGCCGCAAAAACAACTGGTGGCCGGCTACCTGCCGATCATGCCGACCTACAGCAACCTGCTGGACGAAGAGGCCGTGCAGCGTCTGGTGGCCTATCTGAGCACACTGCCTGGAGATCCCAAATGAGCCCACCCAGCTACCTGCATGAACAAGGCCTGCGCTCGTGGTTCCTGACCCGCGACCACAAGCGCATCGCGGTACTGTACATGCTCACCGTGACCTTCTTTTTCTTTGCCGGCGGGCTGGCGGCGAGCCTGATCCGCATCGAACTGGTGACCCCGGAAGGCGATTTGCTTACCGCCGATGGCTACAACCGTGCGTTTACCCTGCACGGCGTGATCATGGTCTGGTTTTTCCTGATCCCCTCGATTCCCAGCGTGTTCGGCAACTTCCTCGTGCCGATCATGATCGGGGCCAAAGACATGGCGTTTCCGCGCCTGAACCTGTTCAGTTGGTACCTGCTGCTGGGCGGTGGTTTGTTCACCTTGCTCGCGCTGCTGCTGGGCGGGGTCGACACCGGCTGGACCTTCTACACGCCGTTGTCGACGATGTTCAGCAACGGTCATGTGGTCGCGGTGATTTGCGGGGTGTTTATCGCCGGGTTTTCGTCGATCTTCACCGGCGTCAATATCATCGCCACCGTGCATACCTTGCGCGCGCCGGGCATGACCTGGATGCGCCTGCCGCTGTTTATCTGGTCGATGTATGCCACCTCAATCATCCTGGTGCTGGCCACGCCGGTGCTGGCGATCACGCTGGTGCTGGTGGCCGCCGAGCACCTGTTCAATATTGGCGTGTTCGACCCGAAACTGGGCGGAGACCCGCTGCTCTTCCAGCACCTGTTCTGGTTCTACAGCCACCCGGCGGTGTACATCATGATTTTGCCGGCCATGGGCGTGGTCAGCGAACTGATCACGGCGGCGGGGCACAAGCGTATTTTCGGTTATCGCTTTGTCGCCTGGTCGAGCGTGGCGATTGCGGTCATCGGCTTTCTGGTGTGGGGCCATCACATGTTTGTGGCCGGGCAGTCGATGTACGCCAGCCTG
Organism: Pseudomonas sp. W3I7; assembly: GCF_030816095.1. Lineage (NCBI taxonomy): Bacteria > Pseudomonadati > Pseudomonadota > Gammaproteobacteria > Pseudomonadales > Pseudomonadaceae > Pseudomonas > Pseudomonas sp. W3I7. The sequence goes on along the minus strand of NZ_JAUSXP010000001.1, from coordinate 3,059,817 downwards.
GTGTTCTCGCTGTTGAGTTTTCTGGTGTCGATACCGTCGGCGATCAAGGCCTATAACTGGAGCGCCACGCTGTACAAAAGCGACCTGACGCTGCACGCGCCGTTCCTGTTCGCCCTGACGTTCATCGGCTTGTTCATCGTCGGTGGCGTCACCGGGCTGTTCCTCGCCTTGTTAGCCGCGGATCTGCACGCGCACGACACCTATTTCGTGGTCGCGCATTTCCACTACATCATGGTCGGCGCGGCGGTGGCTGGGTACTTTGGCGCGCTGCATTTCTGGTGGCCGAAAATCACTGGTCGGCTGTACTCGCAGCTGTGGGGCAAGATCACCGCGATCCTGATTTTCTGCGGCTTCAACCTGACGTTTTTCCCGCAGTTTTTGCTCGGCTACCTTGGCATGCCCAGGCGTTATCACAGCTATGACCCGGACTTTCAGTTCCTCAATGTGTTGTCCTCGGCCGGCGCGTCGATCCTGGCCGTGGCCTACGTGCTGCCGTTTTTTTACCTGCTGGGCTCGCTGCGTTGGGGCGAGCGGGCGCCCATCAATGCCTGGGAGGCTGCCGGGCTTGAGTGGCGCGTGGCGTCACCGCCGCCGGTGCATAATTTCGAAGCGCCAGTGACGGTGGATTTCGAAGCGTACGACTATTCGCCCGAGGCGCGTCGTGATCCGCTCTGACGAAAAACCCGCCGAGCCGTTCGTGGCCTGGGCCCAACAGCGCGACGCCGCACGCCTGGGCATGTGGCTGTTCCTGGCCAGCGAAGCAATGATGTTCGGCAGTCTGATCATGGTCGCCTGGTTGCTGCGGTTGCAGCACCCGGACGGGGTGGCGGAGGCGGTGGCAGGGCTGCATTACTGGCTGGCGGCCGGCAATACGTTCCTGCTGTTGACCAGCAGCTTGCTGATGACCCTGGCGATAGCCGCCGGTGAGCCGCGCCGGGTGCGTCACTGGCTGCTCGGCGCTGCACTGTTGGGTGTGTTGTTCCTGGGCTGCAAGGGCATTGAGTATGGCTTGGAGATTCAAGAGGGTGTGTTGCCCGGTTTCGCCCAGGCGTCGCACTGGCAAGTACCCTCGGCGCAATTGTTCATGAACCTGTATTTCATCGCCACGGCGCTGCACGGCGTGCATGTGCTGGTCGCCGTCGGCCTGGCGCTGTGGCTGTACCGTTCGCTGGGACGCGGCACGCTGGCGGTGCATCAGGCCGACACGCGGCTGGAAATGATCAGCCTGTATTGGCACTTGGTCGATGGGATCTGGATTGTGTTGTTCCCCACCCTCTACCTGGTAGGGCGCTGAGATGAGTAAGACGGGCGCACTGAAGGTCTACGCCGGGTTGCTGCTACTGTTGGCGCTGCAATTGCTGTGTGCAACGTTCTGGCCCCGGCAGGGCGGCGTGATCATGCTCGCCGCCGGTGCGCAGTTCCTGCTGTTGTTGCTGTTCTACCTGGGGCTGTACCGCCACCGAGGTTGGGCGCGCCTGTTTGGCTGGGTGTACCTGCTGTGGCTGCTGGTGATGGCGGTGTTTATCCTCGGTGAATCAGCCACCCGCTGAACTCAGGCGCACCGGCACCGACTTGGCCGCCGGCACTTTACTGCGTTCGGCGTGGTGCCAGAGCGGCACCAGCGGGTTGCATTCCGGGTAGTAGGCGGCGGCGCAGCCTTCGGGAATGTCGTAGGCAATGATTTCAAATGGGCCGACCTGACGCTTTACCTCCGGTTCGATGGCGGTGGTCAACAGCACCCGCTCGCCGACCTTGAAGCCCAGGCGCACGATGTCGTTGCAATGCATAAAAATCACTTCGCGCGTGCCACTGACCCCGCGAAAACGGTCGTCATACCCGTAGATGGTGGTGTTGAACTGGTCATTGCTGCGCAGCGTCATCAGTTGCAGCACGTCGCGCGCGGGTTCGGCGAGGTTGACGTCATCGTCTTCGGCCAGCGTCACGGGGGTGACGAACTGCGCCTTGCCCGTCGGGGTCTGCCATTCGCGTTGCGCCGCGGCGATCGGCCGGTGGAAACCGCCGGGTTCGGCCATGCGGGTTTCCATGTCATGAAAAATCTGCGGATAGATCGTGCCGATGGCGGTTCTGACCGTCGAGTAATCATCGCTCCAGGCTTGCCAGTCGATACGGTTGCCGGGCGCCAAGGCGGCCATCGCCAGGCCGGCGACGATGCTGGCTTCGGCGCGCACGTGCGGCCCCACCGGTTCGGCGCTGCCGTGCCAGCCGTGGATGCAACCGGTGCTGTCCTCGGTGGTGTAGGTTTGCGCCACGCCGTTTTGCCGGTCAATTTCTATGCGCCCCAGGCACGGCAGCAGCCACATGTTTCGGGCAGGCAGCAGGTGGGTGCGATTGAGTTTGGTGGCGACTTGCACATTCAGTTCCAGCCCTTGCCACGCCGGTTCCATGCGCGAGGTGTCAGGTATCGCCCGCAGGAAGTTGCCGCCCAGCCCGATGAACCCGCGCACGTGCCCCGACAGAATGCCTTCGCAGGCGTCCACGGTGCACAGGCCCTTGTGCGCCGGGACCTTGAAGCCGAAGTGCTGCTCGATCAGGTCTGCCGGGACTTTTTTCGGGTCTTCGGTGATGCCCACGGTGCGCTGGCCCTGCACATTGGAATGGCCGCGCACCGGGCAGATGCCGGCGCCGGGTTTGCCGATATTGCCGCGCATCAGCATCAGGTTCACCAGCATCTGCACATTCGCCACCCCGTGGCGGTGCTGGGTCAGGCCCATGCCGTAGACGAACATCACCCGTTGGCTGCTGGCGTACACCGTGGCGGCGGCTTCGAGTGCGCCGCGCGTGAGCCCGCTTTTGTGCTCCAGTTGCGCCCACGTGCAGTCACGCACGTAGGTGGTGAACGCCTCGAAACCTTCGGTGTGGGTGGTGATGAAATCGTAGTCGAGCACGGCCGGTGTGCCGCGTTCAGTAGCGCAGTCATCCATTTCCAACAGCGCCTTGGCGATGCCGGTGATGGCGGCCGTGTCCCCGCCAATCGCCACCTGATGGTATTGGGTGCTGATCAGGGTCGACTCGGGCGTGAGCATTTCGCTGGGCGATTGCGGGTTGACGAAGCGCTCCAGCCCGCGCTCGCGCAAAGGGTTGAAGGTGATGATCGGCACGTCGCGGCGGCGCACGTCCTGCAATTGATGCAGCATGCGCGGGCTGTTGCTGCCGACGTTCTGGCCAAAGAAAAACAGGCAGTCGGTGTGCTCGAAGTCGTCCAGGGTCACCGTGCCGACCGGTACGCCGATGCTTTCCTGCAAGCCGACGGAGGTGCTCTCGTGACACATGTTGGAACTGTCGGGCAGGTTGTTGGTGCCGTAGGCCCGAGCGAACAACTGGTACATGAACGAGGTTTCCAGCGAGGCGCGCCCGGAGGCATAAAACACCACGCTGTCGGGCTCCATCGTCTGGAGCTGCGCGCCAATTGCCTGATAGGCCTCGTCCCACGACGTCTCACGGTAGCGGTCGCTCTGCGGGTCGTAGCGCAGCGGATGGGTCAGGCGGCCCTGTTGTTCAAGCGCATAGTCGGGCCAGTCGCGCAATTCGCTGAGGGTGTGCTCGGCAAAAAACGCCGGGGCGGTCTTCAGCGACGTCAGTTCCCAAGCGGTGGCCTTGGCGCCGTTCTCGCAGAACTCCAACGCATGCGGGCGGCCGGGTTTGGCCCAGGCGCAGCTGACGCAGGCGAACCCGTCGGGCTTGTTTTGCTTGAGCAGCGCAACGGGCGCCTTGGTCAGCGCCTGTTCGCGCCAGAGGATCTGCATCACCGATTTAGCCGAGCCCCAACCTCCGCTCGCGTGGGTGTAGGGCTGGAAATGGGTCTTGGGATGAATGAGCATCTTGGCACTCCCGGGCGCTGGCTGGATAACCTTGGGACGGGCCGTCAGGGCAAAGGTTCGAGCGGAATGCCGGACGGGAGGTGCCGTTTGTCTGCGCTGTGCAACACCGAGTGAACCCATGGCCGCCGAGCGTCCTCCACACCCCTGTGTGCTCTGAAAAGACGAAGAGGTAAGTGGCATGAAAGCGATCAGGATTGAGCAATTTGGCGGCCCCGAGGTCATGCACGTACGCGAGGTCGAGGTGCCGGAACCCAAGGCGGGTGAGGTGCTGGTCAAGAATGTCTTTGTGGGTATCAACCCCGTGGACTACAAGATTCGCGAGGGTCAGTACCCGGAGGTCAAGCAGGACAAGTTGCCGCTGACGTTGGGCCGGGAAGTCGCTGGCGTGGTCGACAAGGTCGGTCAAGGCGTCAGTGATTTCAAGCCGGGCGACCGCGTGTTTGCCATGATCGGTGCCGACGGCGGTTATGCCGAGTACTCGCGGGTGCCTGCCGAGCATCTGGCGCGGGTCCCTGAAGGCCTCGATTGGCCGTCCGCTGCCGGCGTGCCGCTGGCCGGGCACACTTCCTGGCAGGCTTTGGTCGAGCACGGCCAGATCGAGCAGGGGCAGAAGGTGCTGATCCATGGAGGCACGGGTGGCGTCGGCCATTTCGCGGTGCAATTTGCCAAGGTAAAGGGCGCCGAAGTCTACGCCACCGCCTCCACTGACAGCCTGCCGTTCCTGCGAGAGCTGGGCGTCGACCGCGCCATTGATTACAAGACCGAACGGTTCGAGGACATCTGCAAGGACTTTGACTTGGTCATCGATTTGATCGGCGGCGACACCCAGGCGCGTTCATGGCAGGTGCTCGGCGAGGGCGGGCGATTGGTCTCGACCCTGACCATGCCCGATGCGCACCATCCCCAGGCGGCAGGCAAGACCGGCACGCGATTCACCGCCGACCCGCGCGGTGAGGAACTGACCGAAATCGCCGGGCTGATCGCGGCGGGCAATGTGCAAGTGTATGTGGCCAAGACCTTTAAATTGGAGGAAGCCAAGCAGGCGCTGGACTTCCTTGCCAACGGCCACGTGCACGGCAAAGTTGTATTGCACGTCAGCGATTGAGGAGGCGGTATGAGCGAGCATTCAAAACCGGGCCCAGGCACGCATGCCGGGCAGAAAGTGCGCCCTGAAACGGCCAAGCGAAACGACAAATCGGAAAATCCGAATGTCGACCGCCCCTGGGAAGCCGAGACCGAGCAGGGCGGCGTTGCCCCTGGCGGGCCTTCAAAAGATCCTGAGTCAGGGGCTTGATAGAGCGCTCACGTGCCAGCCCTGTGTTCAACAGGGCTGGCCGTTCATTTGCGCTTCGCGCGGTTGATGCGCATCCACTCTCGATACGCGGCGGTACGTTGCGCGTCCGCGACCTTCTTGGCCTCGGTAAAGCGCGCCCAGGTGGCCGCATCACCGCTGTAGCGCTCGATGATTTCATAGGCGCGTGCGTCCAGCCGATCGGCCTCGAAGAACATCTCGGTGTTCTGTGCTATTTCGTCATCCCAGGCCTGCCTGGAGCTGTAGTTGAGTAGTCGACTGGTCATTGTGTAAGTCCTTCTGTCCACTGGATCTGTTCCGCGCCGCTCCATCGCACATGGGTGATGCCATATTTCTCAGCAATTGGTTTAGAGACGCGTTTGAGTTTTTGTTGGCCAAATTTCGGTATGACTGCCACGCCTGCATCGCAACTGGCCCAATGCCATGCCTCGCCGTTATCCATCCGTGTCGTTCGCACGATGAACGACTTCGGTTCACCGTGAAGTTCGTAGTTGATCCTGAATAAATCGTTGTGTTTCATGAGGCCCTCCCTATGCTCATGAACTACAGATATTTGACGTCAAAAAAAATTCAAAATAATTGTCCGACAATTCGATAAGCGACACGGGCCGCGAGGGCCCTCAACCGTCCACCGTAAATGTCACCCACCCCGGTCCGTCATTTCGCCGTTCGATTTCGGCTATTACGCCGCTGACCGAAGTGCCGTCGGGCAAATTGATGGTGACGAAGTTGGGGTTGCCGGGCCAATCGAGCGGGGTCTCGAAGCTCAGGCACGCGAGTGTGGGTTTGCCGCTGCTGGTCAGATGGATCGCGACGGACGCATTCAGACATTCGTCCGATTGTGTTCCCAAATGCCGCGAGGCGGTGATGACGCTGGCGTTACCTTGGTAGTCGTAAGACATGTTGGTTACCTCTTCGGGTGGACGCGGTCAGGGGCGACGTTTAGGGTTCGATTGATAGCGGCGCGCAACGGCAACACCGCCCAGCAATAGCGCGGCGCCGACGGCAACGAGCAAATACGGCGCAGGTTTGCTGTTTTGCCGCCAGCCGCCCTCGACTCGGCGCTGCCCCGTTGACGGCGTAAACAGGTTGCCTGAGGACGTGTCGGCCTGCGGGCTTCGACCGAGCGCGAAGCGCGTCAGCCAGCCCGACATGTGGGCAAAGCCTGGGACCAGGAAGTGAGCCACCCTCGCAGCGGTGGCGGCGGCGCCCACGGTGATGCTGTTGCGCGGCTGAAGGGCGCAGGCAACCATGGCGTCGGCCACCAGGTGCGGGTCATAAACCGGTGATGGGGGCTTCAGCGCGTGGCCGGTGAAGTTACCGCCATCTCGAAAGCCTGGCGTGTCCATCACGGCCGGGTAAATGTCACACACGTGAATGTTCGGCAGGCCGGTCAGCTCGGCGCGCAATGCTTCACTCAGGCCGCGCAGGCCGTATTTGCTCGCCGAATACGCGACGGCATACGGCTGGGCAACCCAACTCCCGAGTGACAGCGTGTTGATCAGGATGCCGGCCTTCTGCGCCTTGAAATAAGGCCACGCCACATAGGCGCCACGCAGGTAACCGAGCAAGTCTGTCTGCAACACCTGTTCGTGGGCTTCCAAGGGCGTGTCTTCGAAGCTCCCCACGGCACCCACGCCGGCATTGTTGATCCATATGTCGATACGGCCGTGGCCGAACGCTGCGGCTTCCGCTGCCAAGGACCTCATCGGGTCGGATTGGGTGACGTCGGTCTGGACGGCAATCGCCTCGGCGCCGCGCAGGGCACATTCCTCGACGACTTCGGCCAGCGCGGTAGCGTCCCGGGCCGCAAGTACCAAGCGTGCGCCTTGCTTGGCGAAGGCATGCGCGGCCGCGCGCCCGATTCCGCTGGACGCACCAGTGATTACCACCGTTTTGCCGTGCAGTTGGCCGCTGACGGGGCGGGCGACGGAGGCGCGCTCGGGCTGTGCGTTTGGCACATGCACTTGCACGGCTTCCAGCTCGAGGCGGGCGCCATCATTCAATACCAGGGTCAGGTTTTCGATGATGCCCGCCACCCGGTCTGGGAAAACCGGCTCGCCCATGGCATCCAGCTCGTCGTACACGAATTTCTGGCCCTCCAGCCACCCGACGGCCGTCATCAATTCCGGGCCCAGGTAGTACTTTCCATCAAGGAAGAACCCGCCGAAGTTGTGGATTCGCTCCAGGTTGTGCACGACATAGCGTTCGCCGGGCCTCATTCCGGTGCCTGAATCAATCATGATGACATCCTCCATTCACGTGTGTTTGGGTAGAGAAGGCGGCGCAAATGATCGTTCAATCGAAATGACCGACAGGCACTGTCAATGGGCGTGCGGCGTTGCGGTCGGGTCGACGATTTGAATGATTTCACCCTGACGCCACGCATCGGCACCTGGTGCAATCGGCGGCGCAGCGATGTCTGCGCGCGCCTGCTTTTTCTGGCTGCTGTCGATACCCATCCGCTGGTCCCGCTCAGCGACCATGTGCGCATCCGCCTGCCCGTCGGCGGTGAACCCCATCATCAACTGAGGCACGCCCAACGGCAGGCGTTTGTCGAGGTCGGTATGCCAGGTGTGCCAGGTCTTGCCGTAGGTGTGCACCAGCTTTTCCATCAGCGCATGCTCGGCCACCGCCGGGATGCCTGGCGCCACCAGTTGCCCCGATTTCACCTCGTGCACATGGCTGTGCCACAACGCTTTCTCCGGCGTGGGCAGGCTGTTGAACAGTTGCTCGCTGATGATGTACTCCACGCCCATCAGCTTGGCGTCTTTGCGGTTGCCGTCATAGATCACGCACTGGATCACCTCTTCGTTGAGGATTGCGCAGTAGTGATGGGCTTCCATTTGCATCTCGGGGTGGCTGTTGTAGAAATGGAAACCATCCAGGTAAGCATTCAGTGCGTCGATTGGCGGGCGCGACTGCAACAGCGCGGCGCCGGCCTCCAGCGTCTGTGTGCCGGGGGTTTCAGGCTGGCCGGGTGCTTCGACGTTTGATGGTGAAGTGTTGCCCGTGCAGGCGGTGAGCAGGGCCAGGGATGCCGTCAAAGAAAGTGATGGGGCGGTTCGGCGGGTTCGGGTCATCGTAGGTTCCATCCTGTTGCGCGTGTTCACGCTGAAAATTAAAGCAAGGGCTGACCGTGCACAGCGCACCGTCAGACGTGCGTGGTGGGGCGGCTGACCCATAAGCGGCGATACGTCCCGTGGTCTCCCTCCACAGGGCCTTGATCAGGAAACGGCAGCTGCTTGATGCTCGCCAGCTGCGCCTGCGTGGGCGCTTCGCGGCAGATATCCGCGTGTTGGCCTGGCGGGTAAGCGCCTACCACCAAGAAGTCATCGCTGGCCCCGATATTACGGTGACCGGTTCCGGCGGGCAGCACCAGGACATCGCCCGCGCGCACCTCCAGAACCTGCCCGTCGGGGCCGCCCAGCATCAGTTGGGCGTGGCCTGTCGCAACACCCAGCACTTCATGGCCCTCGGTATGGTAGTGGTGATAGTCATAGACCCGGCTGCGCCATTTCGGCGGCCAGCCTTGGGCGGCGAACATGTCCTCAAACCGCGCGGCCAGGTCGCCGAGCTGTGGGGACAGTACTTGGGCGTAATGCAGCACAGGCAGGTCCGGATTATTAGGAACCGGGTCATTGGGCTCGAGCATGAGAGACATTGATGCCGGTGTATCAGCCTGTGAAACGTTCATGTAGACACTCCGATTGCACGTGTTGGGTTTATTGGGCCGCCTGCCACGTCCACTGGCCGCCGTCTTTTTCACAGTCGACTTTCGCTTGCTTGAGATCCTGCGCGGCGTAGTGGTACGTCACCATCCGGGCGTTGTCGGGCAGCATGGCGCCTGCGTGATCAGGGGCTTTGGACGTAGCGTGAGGGTTGGCGAGCGCCTCCTGGGTCAACGTGGCCTTGCAACTGGCAGCAAAGTCGCCGGGGCACTGTGCAACCCTGGTTTTCTGTGTGGCCAGCATGTCTTTGTTTTCATTGCTGCATGACCAATCGATGGCGTCGGCGGGCACGCCTTCGTAGGCATAACAGGTGTGCTGTTCCACCATCGGGACCTGGTCACTTTGAGAACGCGTGACCACATCACAGCCAGCGGCCAGGGCCGTCGAAGAGGCGAAGCAGAGCATTAAAGCCATCGGGCCTGCCAGCGCAGCGACAGGTGAAGTGTTCATCGGTCATTCCTCGCAAGTAAGACGATTATCCGGCCTGCTGGCGCTTCACGATGCTGCACTTGAGCCGGTCCCTACACAGTGGGAGGCGTTGAGCGCGGGGAAAGTTTGAACAATCTGCACACGCTTCGACGAATGGCATTCGCCGTGTTTCATCAAGGCTCGGCGGGCAGATTGAGTTTGAACATCGAGAACGCTGCACGCTCTCAAATACACACCGGCAGTTTCACTGGAGGATGAAAAATATGAGCCAGGCACCTGAACCTCCAGAGCTTAAGGCCTGGTACCAATTGTTGAATGACGAGGGCTACCGCTTCGATTCGCCGGATGCGTACCACCGCAGCCTGCTGGACGCGGCGCAGGCATTGCTCAGCGGTGGCGTCATCGACTGGGACCAATGCGAGAGTCTGATACAGCAGGCCGATTCGGCGCATGCCGAAGCGCTGCAACATGCCGTGGCGCGACAACTGCGCGATCCATCGGCGTAAGCCCCCCAGTTAGGGCTGGGTTTCAACCGCTACCAGCAGTTCACCAGTGGGCAATGGCTGTGCGTCCTTGATGAGACCGTGGCAGGCAACGCCGTCGAACGCGAAGGTAATCGTGTGGGCATGCTGCAAACGCGATGGCCATGGCGGGTTGAGCCGAAGCTGCCAACCAGACGCTGTAGGCGCAACCTGCGCCGAGCACTCGCAGGCCAGCGCATTTACGCCGAACAGCGTGTCTTCAAGGTAATCAATTTTGATAAGTTGCGCGGCGGTCTCAGTAAAATCAGGCATGAAAGGCCTCGCTTTATTACCCCGTGGATGAAAGTTTGGAAGACTGCCTGGACATCACCATTTCATCCAATATTTCCCGGATGAGCCTGTTGATCCCCGACTCTCCGTGATACTTGTCGCGATTGATGTTGGCGATGGTGAACTGGTCAGCACCCTGTGCCAATACGGTTACCGACAGGTTGCCTTCAGGGTTGACTGCGCATTTCACCCTACAATTAGGTAGGCGCGCCGAAAGAGCTATGTCAATCTCCGCTTTGGTTAGCGTGTCCATGTAGTTACCGTGCTGGAAGACTTTTACACAATAAGGCTAGTTCAGAATACGTTTACGTAAATACTGGCATGGCAGTAGCACTGGAGCGCGGGGTCGCTCGTCGAGATTTGGTCAAGTCCGACCATCGAGTTACGTGAAACCTCTCACGTTAGCGCTTCGCGACTACCTGGCTTCCCTTGTGCCTTCCGGTCCGTACTTCGGAAGCCTTCCATGAGTCCAGAAGCCAGCCGCAGAGTGGGGTGACCTTTGGCTTTGATCGATTGGGTGCAATGGCCCGCCATGGCAGTGACTTTAATCTCGGCTGGGTATATGGGTTCTCAGCGACCGCGTCAACGCATGATCGCCTTCTGGGGCTTCATCTTCAGCAATGCGTTATGGGTTGTCTGGGGATGGCATACAAATGCTTTCGGATTGGTCGTGCTCGAGTGCATTCTGCTGGGCATGAACGCACGCGGGTTTAGGAAAAACCAACGCGCAAGCCAGGCCTCCGGATGAATCGCCATTACTGACTTTGAAAATTCTTTTTAAACCCGCGCAGGTTCATCGAACAGAGGCAGAACTGAAGCACGATCAATGCGTAGGCTTCAGCGTAAGCCCCCCAAATAACCCACAGAACATTACTCAAAATAAAACAGAAGAACCCTGCCATTCTTCTCGCGGGGCGTTGAGAACCGATAAGCCACGCTGCGATCACGGTCACTGCCATGGCGGGCCATTGAACCCAGTCAAGATAACTCAAGACAACTCCTCTAATCTCTTGGCGGTTTAAAGGAGAGAGGCGCCTAGGGGCGAATAATTCAGATTATTGTCGGGTGGCGTGCTGATTAACCGCTCGTCAGACTCGACGCTGATTTCTTGAACATACGTTTCGTTCTGTCGGACAGATTAACCATGTGCTGGCGAAAATTCCGTTTCGTCTTGCTTCTGGGAGAACACAATGAAAGCCATCGTTTACAACGGCCCTCGTGACGTCAGTGTGCAAAATGTGCCTGACGCCAAAATCGAAAAACCTACCGACGTTCTGGTTCGAGTGACAGCCACCAATATCTGCGGATCTGATCTGCACATGTATGAGGGTCGCACCTCTTTTGAAACAGGCAGAGTGTTTGGCCATGAGAACTTGGGCGAGGTCATCGAAGTAGGCGCCGGCGTAGATCGGGTCAAGGTTGAAGACCGTGTATGTCTTCCATTCAACATTGGCTGTGGTTTTTGCGAAAACTGTGAAAAAGGCCTCACCGGATTTTGCCTGACGGCTAACCCAGGTAGTGCTGGTGCTGCTTACGGATTCGCTGACATGGGCCCTTATCAAGGCGGACAGGCTGAGCTCCTTCGAGTGCCGTACGCCGATTTCAACTGCCTGGTGTTGCCCGAGGACGCGCAAGAACGTGAAGAAGATTACGTCATGCTGTCGGACATCTTCCCGACTGGCTGGCATGCGACCGAACTGGCAGGCCTCCTTCCCGGAGAAAGCATTGCCATCTACGGCGCCGGCCCAGTTGGTTTGATGGCGGCCCACTCCGCCATGATCAAGGGCGCCTCTCAGGTGTTCGTGGTAGACAATCATCCTGACCGTTTAAAGCTCGCTGCTCAAATGGGCGCTACGCCCATCAACTCGCTTGAGAAACAAGCAGTGGATCAAATTTTGAATCTTACCCATGGCAAAGGCACAGATCGCGGTTGTGAGTGTGTTGGTTATCAATGCTGCGACCACCATGGTCATGAGGCCAACCACCTGACGATGAACAACCTTGTCGCCTCAACCAAAGCAACTGGGGGCATCGGTGTCGTTGGTGTGTTCGTGCCGCAAGATCCTGGGGCTAAAAATGAATTGGCCAAGGAGGGCAAGATGGCTTTCGACTTCGGCGCTTTCTGGTTCAAGGGGCAGCAGATTCGAACTGGGCAGGCCAACGTCAAAGTCTACAACCGTCGCTTGGCCGAGCTTATCCATCATGGCCGAGCAAAACCTTCTCAGATCATTTCTCATCGCCTCAGGCTTGCTGAAGGCCCAGATGCCTACAAGCACTTCGACGCACGTGATGATGGCTGGACGAAGGTCGTACTCAGGCCAGCAGCCTAAATCGAACAGCCAATTTCTTGCGAGCCCGCTTCTGACTGGCGCCTTCTCATGAAGATAAACATTAATGCTCTCTGGGATGTGGCGTGTGTTACCCGCGAGTTCTTTCAGCACCGCGGCATTGGTGCAAAAAGCTTGAACGCCCGGGCGTATGCACGCTCTCGCTTGAAGATCGGCTTAATAAAATAGGCTTAGAGGGGTGTGATGATCGCTTTTGAGATCTCGCACCGTATTTGATCCATTCACTACCCGGTAAATGATCATGAAAAAGTTGAGTATGTGCTTGGCCTTATGCAGTGTATTCATGCTGCATGGATGCTTTGACAGCGCCGATAACGCAACGAAAGACAACTCCAGTGGCGCCAAGTCGTCTGTACAGATGCAAGAAGGAAAGGCCGACGAAAGTAGACAGTGATCGATGGCCCGGGCAGTCGTAGACCGCTTGGGCCAACAACCTTTTACGATAGTAAAATGGTGATTGAGATGAATTGCCTGATTTCTGTGGGCACTGTCGAGTGCTTGATGTACCGAGGCGGAATGGTGTGCCATCTGCGAAAGCGGCTAACCTTGACGGTGATATTCCGGAACCCATTTATCGGGCGGCCTGAACGTGGTCGGATTTGGATACTCTACAGATGTAGGCAAAGTGTTCAGTAACTAAGAGGATGCGACCATGCCGCGTGGGGATAAAGATAAGTACACCGATAAGCAAAAACGTAAAGCGAAAGCTATTGAAGACAGCTACGAGGCTAAAGGGGTTCCCAGAGATGAAGCAGAACGTCGTGCCTGGGGAACAGTGAATAAACAGTCAGGCGGCGGTGAGCGGAAGGGTGGCTCTGGGCAAGAAACCTCCGAAGCAACCAAGGCTAAGGCTCGAGAATCATCAGCTCGGCGAGCTGCAGCGACACGGGAACGTACCCAGCATTCTCATCAACGATTAGAAGATATGAGCAAAAATCAGCTGATGGATCGAGCTCGCAAACACCTAATAGCAGGACGTTCGACTATGCGTAAGGGTGAACTGATCGAGGCGCTGAAGGATGCGAGTTAAGGATTTCACTGAAGTAACTACGTGGCATGAACGGTTGCATGGACGCAGGCAGTCCGCTCGGAGTTCTCCTCATCAATAGTCTGCTCGTCTTCAGGTTGGGGGCATTCGTTTCAAACCACCCAAGTTATGCCCTCAGATGTGCCCCCAATTCAGCAATCCGCTCGAATTGAATGGAGCTCTATGGCTTGTGGAGAGGCAGAAATGATCAGATAAACAACCTATCCGACGACGCCTAAAGATTCTCAGGGGCGCCAAAGAACATTTCGACAGGACTCTAGAGCGGTATTTTCAGGTCTTAAAAACTAAAATATGCCCTTAGTTTTGCGCCATTCGCATCGGGTCTACGAGTGATTGTAAACGGCTATTTCCAACGGGCCCAAGTCTTGCTGTGCCTGGATCAGTGTATTCCGTTTGGGCTTCGGTGTAGGTTGGAGGTTTCTTCGCATAAACGAGTCTATGGTTGTTTGAGATGAAGGTTTGATCGGCCACTTTCCATAGCTGCCGGCGCCTAATGCCCGTTCTCGAACATACTCCTGGCGTCGGGCAGCACGCCTATCCGCAAGATGCGCAACCGCTGCGTGCCGGTGGGTCTTGGGGGATGCTGGGCTTTCAACAATGACGCCAGCATGAGCGGTGAGGTGCACCACACCTACTGTCGGAGCAGGTGGGTTTCGGCCCCCAATGCGATAACTGCATGCGACGCACCGGAATTTGGCAACCTGGGCGGTGCCAAGGAGCTCAACCCCCAAAGTATCGCCGCCTTGGCCCCGTGCATATCTGGCTACCCCATGTATGGGGTGCTAGGGGTCGAGTGTTCGAATCACTCCGTCCCGACCATATTTTTCAATGAGTTAGCCCAATCTTCACCGGTTGGGCTTTTTCATGTCTGAAAAAATACTCCCACATTTACTCCCACGGCTATTTTGAATCTTGCAAGCTTCGTGTGAACCAGCGACAGCTTGGTACTGATTCGCATGATGTGGCGTATGTAAGAAGATGACCGGCTGCAAAACCCTCACCGACATTCAGCGCGCCGACCGAGCTTTCTATCTGCGGAACCATCCCATCGCCAGCACGGTCACCGCGCAAACTCGGCGCACCTCGACTACTAGCCCGGCCAAGGCCTTAACCGGTAGAAATCGGCCATTAGCGGACGTTGAACTACGTCCGCTGAACCCAAAACCTGAACATCGGCTTGGCTCAGATTCAAATTCAGATTGAGCAAGTCGGCCTCTCACCCAACCGCGCTACCAACCTGACGAGACAACCGTCAGGATCCTGGGCGATGAATTCGCGCTGGCCTACTCCAAGATGGGTTAGATCCTACAACTATAGTTTAGTGGCACGAGGGAACCGTGGCGAGGATCATGATGCAAGGACGGGCGGGAATTATCGTGATGCGTTGTTGGCTGCAATTGGTCGAACGGATTCATGCACGCAGCGCGTCTTTAAGCCGGAGGGCATCGATCAGACACGCTTGCGGATGACCGGTAATCGAAGCGCGTCAGGTCATAAAACATTTTTGGGGTGAACCTGCCAGCGGTTCGAATACACATATACTGTGCGTATTGCGAATGGTAGCCGTTTGATATTACCGATTAAGGGTTGTGTACTCGATGAACAAGACTGATCTGCTTGAGAATTTGAAAGAGACCAGTTACGAAATGACCCGAGGCAACATAGACGAAGCTGTTCTCCTGCATTTCGATTTGGTTATGGAGAGCTATCGACAAAAGCCTTCATTCTATAAAAACCTGTTGAAATATGACCGGTTCATGGTGGCCCTGTCTTTGTTGAGCTTTAGTTATAAAGATGAGCAAGTTCCCTTATCCAAAGTGAAAGCATTTTGCCAAGAACGTGGCTATATGTCTCGCAACAGCCTGGACTCATATTGCGTGTTTTTATCTATCACCGGATATCTGGATGTCCGGTTACATGTCCAGGACGGACGCCAACGTAGCTTCCGACCCACGGATAAAGCGCTGTGCAATACCGCGCAGCTAATCAAATCGTATCTGCTGCCTTCGCAGATGATCTCTCCATACGACAGTTGGTTGTCGGGCCTGGGGAAAAGTGCGGATCTATTGCGCGTTTTTTTTCGAGGGTTTGCCAGAATACTCGAAGGCGACTTCCTGCTCGACAAGCTTTTGCCTGAAGCGAAATGGATTCTCAACCGGGATGGCGGTCACCTGCCGATGCTCGCACTCTATGCTGATGCCTTGCGCAACGGCTCGTTAGAGACTGGCTACAAAGTATCCTCTTACGTTGAGCTTTCATCGCGTCTGGGCGTATCCAAAACACACATGCAGCGCATGATCAAGGAAGGCCAGTTACACGGCTATTTCAAATGCGATAAACGCTTGGTGGAGTTGAGCCCGGCCTTTCTCGAACTTATGCGGCGGGCCATGTCAATTTATTTCGCAGTTGCACGGGTCAGCATGGAACTGGGAGTTGATGAAAGCGAAGTGGAAAACAAGTTTGGCGGTATTTGCATTGTTTGTGGACGCTAGCTCCAATGAGTTCGTTTGTTATTTAATCTTCCCTCTCGGGATCGACTTAAACACTGAGCAATGTCTTTTTCTGTTGTAATTGTTTATACCGGAGTTTAGCGTGTTTAATCGCCAGATAAAGAATGCTCTTTTTGCCTGCCAAGAGGAACTGTCCCTATCGCTCGGTACAGTTGCCGGTATCGAAGCGGTTTTTCTTTCAATACGTGTCGATGGTGCTGGTCGGATTATCTCGGCCAACCATCGATTTGCGCAAACGCTGGGATACTCGCTGGAACAGCTTTCAAATATGGCAATGAGTAACATTAACGCGGAACCGCAGAATGATTTTGCACCCAACCTGTGCGCCATCCAACGGCAACGCTATCGTGCCTCCGACGGCCGTGCTGTGACACTCAATGTAGGTTGGATCGCTGCAGCGAACCGGACGTTTCAAGGCTACGGCATGGTTGCACCACCTCTGGCGCAAGACGAACAGGAGGTCATCGAAATGTTCAACGCACTGAACCGCTCGATGGCGATGATTCAGTTCAGTCTCGCGGGTGAGGTCATTTACGCCAACGAATCGTTCGTCCAGGCCATGGGTTATAGCCTTGCGGAGATACAGGGCAAGCATCACCGCCTGTTCTGCCTGGGGGAGGACGTGGCGTCGGCGCATTACGCCGAGTTCTGGAAGAGTCTGAACAATGGCGTGTTTAACGCTGGTCGCTTTCGCCGGGTAGATAAAAGCGGAAAAGTGGTGTGGCTAGAGGCCACTTACAATCCCATCAGAGACGCTTCCGGTCGGGTTTATAAAATTGCCAAATTCGCCAGTGTAGTGACCGAGCAAGTTGAAAAAGCCGACCAAATCAAACAAGCAGCGACCATGGCTTACGACGTGTCGCTAGATACCGATGTAAAAGCTAACCGAGGTATGGAATTGGTCGCCGACTCCGTACTTGGAACACAGAATATCGCCCAACAGATGGCCTTGGTGACCGACAGCATGACCGCGCTTGAATCGCAGTCGCAGTTGATCGGTTCCATCGTCGACACGATTGGCGCCATTGCCACCCAGACTAATCTTTTGGCGCTTAACGCCGCTATCGAAGCTGCACGCGCTGGAGTGCATGGGCGAGGATTCGCTGTCGTGGCGGATGAAGTGCGCAAGCTCGCCGGCCGTACCAGTGCAGCCACGCGGGAGATTAACGGCGTGGTCAGGCAAAACCGAGAATTGGCTGGCGCAGCAGCGTTGCATGTCCAGTGCAGCAGAGACCAAGCCGACGTTTTATTGGAACTGTCCGAACAGGCAGGTATGGCGATGGTGGCTATCCAGTCAGGCGCAAAGCAAGTCGTGAAAGCCATTGGCAGAGTCACCAGCGACCTGCATTGAATGCTCTATCTGCGTCGCGGTAACGCCTCTTCGTTGATGGTGAAAGCAATATGAAAGTTTTTGCGTGCAGTCTTTTCCGATTGATAACAGGAGTATAGATGCCGAAATACACTTAAGTCATTGGTCAGGTATTGCCCACACGTTCACGTCACATTTTGGCCGTTTCGGAAAAGGAGTTTAGGGATGCCGGCGATTTTCAAAATCCGACCAAGAATGCGAACGCTGCTGTCACCAGCGGTTACCAAGATTGAAATGGCAGGAATTGTTTCCTGGCTTTGCGTTTTGCTGATTGAGCCTGCGACAACGTTAAATCTACCGAACCTATTGGTCACAACATTGTTGTTTGTTATTTGGTACGTCCATCGCGTAGTTGCTGATTTCCGCATATGGAGAATGCTCGGCGGCGTCTATATATTGATTTTGTCACTCGGCTTTGCATATGTGATTGACACCAATGTGCAGTTACGCGTCTTTACGCTGCCCCTTGCTGTGATCATCGTGGTAAGCAGTGCTATCTTATTCGTCACAGTTCAGGACTATCTTCTTTCTACATTACTGGTCTGGATGCTGATGTGGCCCACTTTGGACGTTGGCCTTTACCGGGAACTGGAAGTTTATGTGGTAATTTTTTGCGTTGCTTCCATGTCCATTGGTTTTACTCTTAGCTTTACCTTTTTAAGAAGCATGCGGTCGGTATTGTTGGTCGAAAGTGAGTTCAGGACATTGGCGGAGACAGATTTTCTCACCTCCTTACTTAACCGGCGGGCCTTTATAGAGACCTTCAAAAAGATATTGGCTGAAGGTCACAGCGGCTACTTCATAATGTTGGACATTGATGACTTTAAATTAAAAAATGATCAGTACGGTCACGATGTCGGTGACAAGATTTTGTGTGCCATGGCCGGGTGCCTGAAAACCACCGCTGGCAGCCACAGTGTCGGACGGATTGGAGGTGAGGAGTTCGGTGTCTTGTTGTTGGGCGAAAATGATGCGGTTGCTAATGAATATGCGTTGCGCCTGCTGGCCAACATCCGTAGCAGCGTATTGCCTCCGCATCAATTCACTTGCAGCGCGGGCGTCGCGCCGTTCCGAGCGACATCGGACATGTCAGCGGTGCTCAAATGCGCCGACAGCAATATGTATAAAGCCAAGCATGATGGTAAGGATCGGGTGTTTCAGGATGGAAGGCAGGTCAAACCGCTACTTCCTGTAACTACGTAATTAAGGTTTGACTGGAGGACGTCTGTGAAAATCGTTTTCGAAGAAATCGAATCTCCCCCTTGCTGCTTGCTTACGCTGGGCACCTTCACTTTGATGTTCCATAACCGTTCTGAGGCTGAAAGCTTTCTGAAGCTTATTAAGGGATGAAATACATCGCTTAGCCCCCATCGCTGAGCGTCTGCTTTTGGCCGATTGCTGTGTCTCTGGGGGAGTACACTTGCAACGGAATAGACAGCCCAGTTTTACTCACAGGGCTGTCGTTGGCTGGCGGCTACTTCGCTTGCTCGATCAGCGGCGATTTCCATTTTCCGGACAGCAGTTCCGGTTTCGGCCAGTAGTAGCGCATCGTGACCATGAATGGCCCGTTTGGCGCCGGCAGCCAGTTCGCCTCTTTGTCTTTGCCCGGGGACTCGTGCTGGATGTACAGGGTGAGTCCGCCATCGCCATCCTTGGTCAGGTTCGGCAGCATTGGCGAGTTGATCAGATAGCGGTTGATCGCATTGTCCACGAGCAGTTGTTTTGGCAGATCGTACATCGTCAACGACCAGAATGCTTCCACTGGTGGTTGCTGACCCTTCGCGAATCTCAGTGTGTACTTGTGTTGACTGCCATCAAGGGACTGACCAGAAGCGTCCTTGTCGTAGATGGGGTACATCGCCTCTTCACGCGAGTTCGCGCCAATGCCCATTTGGGTACCTGTGGCGCGGACGACATAGTTGTTCTTCAGATATTCTCTGGTGCCGAATAGGGTGTCTGTTTTACCGCCCAACGAGTTGCGTAACTGATCGATTTCTTTCTGGCCGTCTTGCATACCCGCCACCAGCGCAGCTTGCTGCTCCTGCGACAGTTTCGAGGCGTTGAACGGTTTTCCCGGTTCGATACCGATCTCGGTGAAACGCTTACGCAACACAGCCTCACTCGGATGGATCGGGGCGAATTGCAGCAGGAAGGCGAACTGGTTGAAAAACTCCGGGGATGTGCGTTCGACGGCAGGCGTTATCGGTTTGATCCAGTTCACCTCAGCCGCCGCTTTTGGGGCAGGTTTGTTCTGGAATGCGGAGAGGGTTTGAACCTTGTAGTTGGCCTGAATTTTTTTAACGTCATCCAGGTCGGCTGGATTGAACAACTGAGTACGGCCCACCACCGAAACCATTTCCGTTTCGGCCTTGATGACTTTGTCCACGCCTTTAGGTTTTTCACCTTCCCAGTTGGGCCCGGCGATCATGTATGTGCCGCCTTGGTTGCCAGTGGAACGGCTGCCAATATACGCAAAGTTGAAGCTGTAGAGATCCATCAACTGGAATACGAAGTACCGATTCTTCTCCATCGGCGGGACACTGATGATCACCGGTTCTGCTCGCAGGTCCAGGCCTACGAACGAGTAGGGCGTATCAGAGTTCGGGGTGACGAACGCGGTATCTGCCGGGGTAAAAACCCGGGAGACGTTGAGGATGCTATTGAACGGGCCCTTATACTGCGGGTTGGTTTTATCAACCGAGAACGCATACATGACCCGGTAGGTATCCACCATCGGTGTGCCGAAAACATAGGCGTCCTTGGCGATGCTCCGGGTCTCTTCCACGCTTACTGCAGCGTTGGCCTCGATGGGTACGGCAATCATCATGGTCGCTAACAGTGATGTAGCAAACAACACTTTTTTCAGCATGTACGACGCTCCCTGATTCCATGGCGGCAGTCTTGACTTTCATCTACCAAGCTTAAGCATCGTAGGTGCGAACTCGTGGATCGTCCACGCGCCCCCACTCATCTCATAGAAACTCGGGTACTTTTCGTACCCAAAAGATATGAACGTTTCCTTTTGGCCGATTGTAGCCTGTTGCGGAGGGCTGCGTTCGTCCCAGGCGTGCCGTTGACGAAAAGACAGCGAGCGTCTCGGGATGAATAACAGAGCGGTAAAGCGGCGAGTGTGCACTTCAGAATCAACTTGAGTTTCGATTCCTACCACGGGGCCGTTGAAAGTTAATCTCTTTCCATTTTAAGAAACGGATTATCGAGTGGCATAACTTCAAAAAATAGCTTGGGATCCTCAATCAAGTAGCCCTTCAAAGTCGTTTTCTTCCTAGGACCTTGCACTTTGCACGCCCAGATGTTCAAACCATCAACTTGCTTCCTGTGGACCTTCAGCTTCTCAAACTGCTTCTGCACCCAACGCCATTCTTCGATGTCTTGGCAGGCGCCCTGAGAGATACCGGGGAATTCCTGCGTATAGCGTTGAAAGAGACCAGGCGTGACCAGAAATACGCTCCCTTCCACCGTGTGGATTTTAGCCTTGCTGTCGTTGATGATCAGCTTGTGGCTGAGAATGCCTTTCTTGACCCAATTCAGGAATGCCTGGCCTGGGTTATCCGATGGAGTCGTTGAAGTTTCGACAGCGCTTTCTGAGGGGGCATCACGGGCCTCAGGCTCCTCCAACTCGAACATGTTCAGCAGCGTGCCTAGGTAGTCGGTATCCTCTAGCACCATGGGATCCGGCTGCGGTTGGCTTTGGTCTGACCTTGTACTAACTGCCTCAGGCGCTGATGTTGGTACCGGGGCGTCAGTTAAGTGTTCATGAGCCGCAATGCTCACGGTTCCGCTAAATGCATCAGGCCGGTCTTCGTTTCCCCAAATCAATGCCGGTTGAAGGCGCAGAAAGGTGAAGGTCTGCTGCCAGTTTCCCTGTGCCACGAGCGCAGTCCAGATAGCTTTGCCTTCTGGTGTAGACTCGACCAGCCCATGCGATTGCAGTTCGTCGAACACGGCAATGTTGGACGTGGGGATGTCCTCAATCGATTGTGCCAGTAGATAAGCTCGCAGCTTGTCGGTGACCGTCTTGCTGACCAGCCAGAGGGCGTCCTGGGTCAGCCATCCCGCGGCACCCGGCTGGTTGAGTTTCAGCTCGTGCTGAACCAGATGACGCAGTCCGCCGATCAAGTGATGTTGCAGCGAATGAATCGGTGCTTGTAGCGCCTTGCTCGGATTGCCACCGATGTTCTGCGCGGTAGAGACGCGGTCGGCCTGAATGACCAACTCGCCCAGCACACCGGCACGCTCGTACTGACCCGCCAGGACATACAGCAAGCTGGCCCACAGCGACGGAAATCCACTGAGCCAATCCAAGATCGGGCGGTCGAGAATCTGGGTGTAGAGCAAGCCTGCAGCGGCTCCGTGCAGGTGGTAGTCGCGACTTTTGAGGTAGCGAAAACGGTAGGGCTGATCCAGGGGACCCTGCCAGGGGTGCCAATGACGGCCATCCTGGCGTTCAACCAGCAGGTCCACGGCGATCTTGCCGATGTCATGCAGCAGAGCGCCATAGGCGATGCCGGCTGACCAGGCATCAGTCTGGGCGGCCTGGTCTTCGGGCGCGGCGCCACTGGGTAGTAGATAGGACTGGCGCAATTTTAGACTACAGGCGACCAGCTCAAGGCCATGGTCGAGCATGCCGCCGAGGTACGCATGATGGTGCGTCTCGCTGGCCGGGAGTTGCTGGACCAGTTCGGCATAGCTATGGATCGGATTTAAATAGAGCTGGATGAACTGCGCGTGGGAGAGGGCGGTGTACTGCCAGATGCGATCGAGCAGCTGGCGGCGGTGCTCCGCGGCTAACAAGTTGTGAGCCGACTCGATGGACAGGTAACCTTCGGCGACGTTGACGGTCGGTGGCGGAGGGGGCTTCTGCCTTTTGCGGCGAAACAGGCTGAGCATCGTGACCTCCGGAAAGTGGCTGGGTCAGTGGCCTTTTAGCCTTTTCGGATAGAGCTCTTACCCTTGAGTCCCCATTCCCTTCCAACCCTTACCCGTCCTTTTGGCTCGTGTCCCTTTGGATGGCAATCGGAATATGGATACGGCTACGCATCGTTTTGTTGGGGCTAGTACGGCAAAGACAAGAGCCGGTACACTGCGGTGCCTATTTTTTGGGTCTCGCCATGAACCTCACTGACGCCACGCTCGTGCTGCTGCTCGCCGCACGTATCCATGGAACCGACGAAGCTGTCAGGGCCTCGGCGAAGAGCGTGGTCAAGAAGTTACCGCGCGGCAAACGCGATCTGATCTATAAAGTGATCGACAGTCGGAGTCCGCTCGAGCTCGTGGATTATCTGGCGCAGAACCTGGATGCGGAATGAAAGGTTGCGGGTGTGTGCCAATCCCTGACTGTTTGAATTAGAGCCCCGCGGCAGGGGGATTTCTGGACGCACAAAAAAGGCCCAACTCGCGCTGGGCCCTTTGATGCGATTGCGGTGGTGAGGTAATGATCAAACTCCATCGTTCATACATCGTGAATCATCCATTACCATCTGCTTCCGTTGCTGCTCCAGGTTGAGCACAAACTCCGAGGCGCTTCGGGCCTGACCACTGGCGCGAAAGATCGCGCGTTTGTCAGCCTTGAGCAGGCTGAGCCAGGAGTCGATGTAGCCCTCGTGTCGCAACTCTCCCTTTATACCGGCGTAAGCACATAAAAAAGCGGCACCCATTTCGGCGATCAACTCCTCAAACGCGTAGCCTGGCGAGCCGAATGGGCAGTCTGACGTCACGCCTTCGCGCTGCAACCGAGCGTGATGCCCGGTCCAGTGCGTCAGCTCGTGCAGTGCGGTGGCGTAATACCCGCCTTCATCGTGAAATTGTGCTTTTGTTGGCAGTTGGATGAGATCCCTGATCGGGTGGTAAAAAGCTTCGTCGGCAGGCCGATGAACGATGTGTGCACCTGAACTTAACAGCAGATTTTCCGCGGCGCTGTTGGGCTGGAAGGGGTCACTCTTTTCCGTCTCGAGCAGGGTGTCATTGGGCATTTCGAGCCCCTCCGTTTGCTCGATGTTGAACAGAAAATGTGTCCTGAGAATGCCGAAGTGAGTGACATTGGGCTGACCGTTTTCATCGAGTACGGGTTGGCCTGACTCGGTCTGTTCCTCGCGCTCCATCCGCTTGTAGAGCACCGCCAGAGTGCTGTGCTCACCCTTACGAATGTGCCCGCCAGCTTTTTTGGCTTGATTGAACGTCAGCCAACGATCTTGAGTGAACCCCTGCAACCTGGCCTCGGCCCAGAGCAGCGGCAAATTGATGCCCGAATACGGATGTCGCGTGATGGCGTTGATGGGGTAGGGTTGATGACCGATGTCAACTGAGCCACTTGAGGACCAGGGTTTGATCCAGGGAACAACGCCTTGGTCTAACGCGGTAACGATCTTGTCTGTCACGTTTTGGTAGATATCGCGCATGGCAATTTCCTCGGGAGAAAAACGGAGGAACGCCTTGCCCGTCGGGGTAGGGTTCCCCGGTTGGGTCATGGATTGGATTGATGCACGTCTTGCATGCCGTCCAAATGTGGAGGGGCGCCGCCAATTGCGCTTAGCGCTGAAGTTCTCCTGCAAGCGCTATCAGCAAGGCGTCAGGCTGACCCGCTTCTTGGAGTAGACTCAGACTCAATTGCAGCAATGGCTCGTGGGCTAAGTGATCGGTTGGTTCACTGTGGATTACCTCGAACAGCACGTAGGGCTTGTGTGGATAGGCCAGGTGGGCTTCGAAGGCTGCGCGCAATACGTGGCTCAACCGATCGACCTGCAGCTTCTCAGCGTGATCGGATTGCTCGAGCAGTACTGCGTGCAGCCACGCGCCAGGGGTAAACACAATGGGTAACCAAAGAGTGTTCAGTGTTTCCGGTGTAAGTGGATCGGGCAT
This sequence comes from Pseudomonas sp. W3I7, assembly GCF_030816095.1. NCBI lineage: Bacteria > Pseudomonadati > Pseudomonadota > Gammaproteobacteria > Pseudomonadales > Pseudomonadaceae > Pseudomonas > Pseudomonas sp. W3I7. The sequence continues at coordinate 3,035,543 of NZ_JAUSXP010000001.1, read as the reverse complement.
GGCATGTCTCCGTCGAAAGCGCGAAGAAACCTGTCCCGTGCGGAGAAAGATTTCCCCGCAGTGGGTTGAAGAAAATTAAGAGGGCTTACCTCGCGAGCAGAGCTCAAAAGGCGCTCATAAGAGCAGTAGGCGTTCATCACCGTAGAAACGGTCACTGTGCGAGCCACCGAACGCTAATCGCACTTGGGGGGAACCATCATTGAAGTGACGTAGCCTTGAAGGTTCTGGCTACCTGGGAAAGTGCTGTTGATAACAGCTATCCGCACCTTGTATTTAGCCGGACGATTTATCTGGGTCAACCACTGTAGAGACGCTGTTTCACGGAGCTAGTCTTCTGGCTTCCAATGAGGATTTTTCGACCGGGGAAACTGATAAACGGTCAGGCATGGGCCGTTTTCGGTAGTAGGCTATTCCTCTAGGCTCAACCATGAAACGCTCAGAAGAGGGCGAGACCATGCCGACTCAACAACCTGTTCAGAATTCACGTGCCCACCGCTGGGCGTATGCCTGTGGTCTGTCGGTGAAGCGTGGTCACCGTAGGTTGAAAACTTTTGAATCCCACGTGGTCGAGCGTGCGAAGTCCGCAGGTGTGCCCGCAGGTAAATTTCTTATTCGCGGGAGTTTTCTGACTGCTAAGTTCGCTCTGTTCGGAGCATTTCTTTTTGTCAGCTTCTGGTTGTTTATGCTGATGTGCACAATTGTCGTATTAGCATCTATCCCATTTCAGGATTCAGACACTCCAGATAGTGACGATCTCGATGATCCAATGCATAGAACGTCTTGGCCTGAGCGTTACGATAAATGGGGTTCTCTGAAGTAGGCTCTTAGTTATTTTGAGCTCGATTTACCCGAAACAATTCTTGCACCGCTCATCAACTGAGAGGTCCCGTTAGAGCTCGCTGTCTGTGCTGCGTGGGTTCCCCTGCTGAGCATTCCTTCTACGCCTGAACCTACGCTATATCCGGCCCAACTCATTGCCCCGAGAAACAGCATCGGCAGTACGATGAACATCGCCCCCATCACATACTCAATTACCTGTGCCGTAACTGTCCCATCCATGAAGCCGGATGTGGGCAGTGATAGCAGCATCTGATTGGACGCCGAAACCTGGTTGTACAGCGTATCGAGCATGCTGGAGTCGACCCAGCGGGCCAGTTCCCACCAGAAGGTCAACATGTGAAGCGTGAACAGTGCGAATGTCACCGTCATGACGGTCTTCAACTGATAGGTACTGACCAGCAGAATCAGCGGCAGGCTGATGATGACGCCCATGATCAGGAAGGCCTGCACCATCGGCAGTGCAGCACGTAGCGCATTCATCGCCGGGAAGTTGCTGAAGGAGCCGAGGGCCAACCCGGTATTGGTGGCGAGGTTGTTGAGCCCCTGATTGATCGAGCCGCCACGAGCGCTGGAGCCATAGTCTTGGTACACCTGTCCGGGCGACATGGACATCGATTGCTGGCGCGGGCTGACCAGCTCACGCAGGGTAGCATCCTCGATCTCGTTGCTCGAACGGCCAGACAACCAGCCTTTCAGCTGAGTCAGCAGCGAGGGATCGACCTGCTCGATCAAACGTTCGCGTAACCCGATACCATCATCATTCCACCACTGCTTGCAAGTGGGGTAGCCCGCGCCATTCTCCAGCCGCGGTAAGGAAACATCGCGGCTTTCGTCATACGGCCAGCTGACTCGCGGTGTGCGTGAACGATCAGTATCGTAGTAGCCGGGCGTGTCGAGAAAATAGCTTGAGCCGATCCAGGACGCATCGTGACTTTGTGCCTTGTCTAACTGCGGGCGGTTGGTGAACAGCCGAGAGCGGGAATAGCCATAACAGTCGCGGGTGAAGTCAGCGACTTCCTGCAGCAGGACCTGACTGTCGATGCGCGAACTATCGATCTCCATGCGCATCTGCCGGATATCCGGTGCGCAGGGAATAGAAGCGGCTGCTGCGGCGGTCACGCCTTTGCTCAAGGCATGCACCAGAAACCACCAGATCGGTACGTTGGCGGAGCGTTCGCCGATAGTATTGAAGGTCTCCCCCCAGGCGGTTTCCGCCGGCTTGGCCACACTCACGCCGCAGCGCTGACTCGCCGCATCGTCGAACGCCATTGAGGCGAGGCTCAACGGAAAGACTGGCGCGCAGCCGAACAACACAACGATGTAGGCCAGCCACAACCTGTTCTCGATCCGTGGTACCGAGAGCAGTCCCTTGTTACCTTCATCTGCGCCTTGCTGACGGGCTGACAACCACTCTTGCAAGATGATCGCGCCGAAGGGCGCGGCGAACAGCCCGGTATCGGACAGGATGCTCCAGAGGCCGTTGTTGATGATCCAGGCCAGCAGGGAGAGGTAAAACTCCAGGTAGCTGTTGGTGCTCATGAGCATGGTGGTGACCTCACAGTCGGGTGAACTCGACGCAGGTAAAGAGCACGAGTCCTAATGCCCCGATGCGTTTCACGCGCAGTCGATTCTGTGGTCGATGTCGGTAGCGTCGAAGCAGATCCCACCAGAGTGCAAAGAGGGCTCCGTAGAGCAGGGCACGCCACCACCGCAGATAAGGTTTTGCGGATTCGAATGCCTGCTGCCAGGCCTCGAGGCTACCCAGCGCAGTGTGGCCGATCCAGGCGACCAGTGCGGCGGTCAGGACCATCGCCGCAGCAATTCCCAGACTCGAAAGCAAAGTGAGTAGTGGTGAGCGTTTCATGGCTCACTTACGCCGGGCGTCAGCGTCATTGAGTCGACCGGGCTCGGGGTCGCCTTGCTCGACGGTACGCGAAGCATCGGCACCACCGGCATGCCGATCGAGCACCAGGCTGGCGGTGTTGGTGGCCAACATCTGCCGGACCTGCAGTTCGGTCTGCAGCAGGCGTATCTCGCGCTCCAGAGCGTCGATGTTTTTCGTCAAGGCGGTTTGGGCCGGCTCGGCGGAGGCGATGTTCGGTTCGTGACCGCCTGCCAGCAGGGTACGCAATAGCAATAACGCTTTGTCGAGTACGCTGGACAAGGCCGTCTCACTGGCCAGGCGCCGTGCCAACAGATCCTGGTCGGGATCGTCGCGCAGGGCTTCAACCACACCACGAGTCACCGGCAGCATCGGGCTGGAGGCTTTCGCCAGGTTGTCAGGGGTAGGCGGCAGAGAGCCAGAAAACAGCCCTTGCAGGGCCTTGAGGCGCTCGTTATAGGCCTCCTGGATCAGCGGCGTCAGTCCGCTGCCAGCGGTCGCACGCAGAGTTTCGCAGCTGTCGCAGGTCGCGACTTCGCTCTCGCCCAACACCCGAACAGCCCAGTCGGACTCCTCTTGGGGCGAAGCCCATGTCTGACAAATAGCCCCTCCCAGGCAATCACTGCTACTGATCGAGGCACTGTCATCCACCGTACGGTTATGCAGCAGATTATAGCCTGCGCGGACCACGTCGGCGGTCACCCGAATGGGCGTCTGTCCGTTACCTCCGGCCTCCGAACCGCCGACCCAGGACACCCCATTGTTGCCGTTATGGGCCTCGGTGTTTTTCACCGCTGCCACCGCATCACCGCCGGTTTGCTCCAGATTGCCCTGCATCTCCTGGTTTTTGGCCAGCGCACCCCAGCCGGCTTGACCGACCTTATCCGCCATCTTTTCGGCCATGGCCTGGCAGGTCAGTTTGGAGCGATCGAAGTCGATACGACCTTGCATCACCCCGTTACTGAGCAACTCATAGAGGCCGGGGTTGGCGCGCTGGATGATCAACGCCGGCAGCGACATCACCGCTTGGGTCGCGTTTTGCACAATGCTGCCCATGATCTGCTGGAAACCTTCGGTGACGCCGTTCAGTTGGTTTTGCAGGGTGTTGGTGAGGCTCATGTTTCCGCACATCATGTTCGCTCGCCATGACCCGCCGACACCGAGACCACTGGGTCGGTAGAGCGAACTCGGAGAGCCGACTGCCGAGCCGCCACCAATGGTGTACATCACTCGGTCGTCGAGTACTTCGCCTTGAGTGCCCAGGCGGTAATCGCCCTCGGCGGCGTGGGCATGAGTGGCCATGGCGAGCAGTCCACAGAGCAACAGACTCATCACACACAACCATGGTCGCGTGAAAAACCGACTCACGACGTGCCTCCTTCGAAGTCGATGCTGAACAGAAAGGTCTGCCCCTCACGTTTGCAGCAGCTATAGGGACGCCACAGCGACCAGGCGTAGCCGCCATTCGCGCTCTGGACTGGATCGCTGGGGAAGATGGCGCACGTGGGCTGCACCTGGGGGTAGAGCAATTGCCATTTGTGGGTCGAAGCGTCGTTTTCAACGATCGGGCCAGGCGGCCAGTAGCCGTCGCGTTTGGCGGGCGTGAGTGGTACATACACATGCGGCTGCCAGTTGTTGGTAATCACATCGCCGGCGCGTTGCGCCATGACTGCGGCCGCCTTGAAATCGTCGGGCTGTACCAGAAAGCCCTGCCGGGGATAAACGTTGCCCCACATGTTTCCCGAGGCCTGACGACCAACTTCACGGATCCCCGGCATGAGCGATTCGGGGTAGAAACTTTCTGGGATGCCATGGCGCCAGGCCAGTGAGTCCAGGGTACTCAGGTAGTAAGGCATTAATGCCGTGGCGCCGCTGGCGCAGGCATAGCCGGATTGCGAGGCCAATTGCGTGGCGGCCCATCCGCCCGGGTGACCGATGCCGTCAACGTTTTTGAAACGAGGCAGGTTATCGCGCTGTGTGTTCGGCGTGATCAGGTTACCGCCACCTTCCGCACCGCTGATGGGAGAGGAGAGGGTGGCCATCTCGGTCCAGGGGTTATTGCCGGTGGTGGCGTAGCTCGAGACCACCAACTCAGGAATGAAATGACGAACCTTGGTCGAGGTTTTGACTGCGCAGCCGAAGGGCGTGCAGAGCAGCCAGAAACAAATGCCGACGACCCTGTATTCGAGACAATTTGGCGAAAGCACGGAGGAGGTGATGCTGGCGGTGTCCAGCGCCATGCTCGGGTCGCACGCCAGCAGGACGCTCAGCGCCAAGGGCCGTAGCTTTGTGGGCGGGATTGACGAGCGGGCAACAGGCATGATCCAGGCTCTCGGTGTATGCCTGGGCAGGTTCGGTTAGGGACTGAAGACTGTCAGTGGAAATTATGAAGGCGGATCTATCGGGTTTGCGAGACGTGAGACTATTATTTGACGTGAAGGGCGCTGCGCAGGATATCGGGTTCCACAAGTAACTGATCTGCGGTAATTTCGAGAATATTGGCGAGCTTGCACAGGACCAACAGCGACGGATTGCCCGTGCATCGTTCGATTTGACTGACGTAGGTGCGATCCACCTCGGCCATGAGCGCGAGCTGCTCTTGGGTCAGGTTTTTCACACGTCGCATCCAGCGGATGTTTTCCGCCAGCTGCAGACGAAGCTGTTCGTAGTCTTGAGTCATGCGCGCAAATTGCGCCTTGAGGGACTCTCAATCCACGGGATATAGTCTACATTGGTATTGATCTAGGCTATTTGATGCTCATGCCTGTTATTGAGCGTTCATTTGGTACCGTTAAGCTTTTCGAGTTTGGATTCCACTGCTAACAATAAATCAGAAATCTAGGGTGTGTATGGACGAAAACTACATTTCAATTCCTGCGGCGGATGGTTGCCCAAGTCTTCTGACACCTTGGGGCAAAGAGTTTGTTTCGATGATCGAGCGTGGCGTGCAATGCGCTCAGGCTTGGCTTGATACGCCCGGCGAGATTCCCCTGTGGTGGGAGCTGGCGCAAACCCGCAAGTCCTTTCCTGTCGGTGACTGCCAGGATGCTTTTGAAGCAGGTTTTTTATTGAGGATTCAGCAGCGGCTTCGTGGCGTGTCACAGTAACTATTGTTGCTCATGGCGATTTCGACTTGACCCCCCTTTTGCATCAATCAGACCACATTGGGACAGACAAATGATTGCAGCGATAGAGCTATTGTCTGTCTAGTTGAGGTGTATTGGTCCAAATACTGAAAAGCTTGGTGGGGAGTCGCGCTTTCCTTAGTTGGGTGCTGCGCCAAGGGTGGTGCTTGCCTCCAATGCCGCCAGTCGTGCATCGAGCGTGAAAATCTCTTGAAAGGTATGGTTCCAGACGCCATTCCTCTAGACTGGGGGCTGACAGAAGTAGCTTTCGCCCTGTTACAAACAGGTTTACGTAGCTAAGATTCTGATTAAGTGCAGATTCTGCACGCTCTGAGAACGTGGAGCGCGATATGAAAGCCAAACGAGTGTTGAGTGACGATCTGGTGAGCCGACTGGAGGATAAGATCCCGGTTATGGCTGAAGGCGCCATCAATACCGCCTATATCAACGCGCTGGCGGCCGGGCGCAGTGTGATGGAGGTTATGAACGGCATGCTTGTTGAAACGACTGCCGACGGTAAGCACAAGGTCATTCGGGTGGCTAAACCCAAGCACAAAGTGACTTTGGGTGGCGTAATCAAGGTGCGCCGCTGCTCATGACGGTTCCTCGGTTGAGGGTTTTTGCTGGACCCAATGGCTCCGGCAAGAGCACGATGAAAAGTGCCATCCCTTCCCACCTGATTGGTATCTACATTAACCCGGATGAAATCGAGAAGGCTGCCAAAGAGAGCGGCCGTCTGGAGTTCAGAGATTTTCAACTGGAAGCTGAAGGTGATGAGGTCCTCAGTTTCATTAGGGAGCATCGGCTGGTCAAGTCCGCCGGGCTCGATGAGGAGTCCGCCAAAATAGGCTTTAGCAGCAATGGTCTGAATTTCCAGACGGTCGCGATGAACTCCTATTTTGCCTCCGTGCTCTCTGACTTCATCCGGAACAAGCTTCTCGAAGAGCAGTTGTCTTTCACCTTCGAAACGGTAATGTCCAGCGACGACAAAATCGCTTTTATGCTCAAGGCGAGAGAGTCTGGATATCGAACCTACCTTTACTTTGTGGCAACTGAAGACCCTGACATCAATATCAACAGGGTCAGGAACCGTGTTGCAGCAGGTGGGCATCCAGTTCCCACAGAGAAAATTGTTCAGCGTTATGGCCGTTGTCTGAGCCTGCTGCCTGCGGCTATTGCCGCTTCGAGCCGGGCCTACATCTTCGATAACTCCGGTGCCGACCTCGTGCTGCTTGCCGAAGTTACGGATGGAACTGACCTGGAATTCAGGGTTGACGAGGTCCCCGGCTGGTTCATGGATGCCTACGTTGAAAAAGTGCTCAATGGCGAGCTGCCGGGTTGATCAACATCGGATGCGCTTTCCCTCTTTTTATTGGCTCTATTCCACGCGCCTGATCAATACGCTCAGCTACTCGATAGGCAGCTTCCAACTCCGAGCAGTCGTGCTCTTTCATCAATGTCCAGCGTTCTGCCTTTTCTTCAGGTTCCGTCATGGCAAGGGCGAGGTAGAGGCTCGGTGGGACCGCTCGGAATAACGTTTCGAGCTTTTTCGACAGCACGACCCCCTCAGTGTATTTACCCGGCTCTTTACTGGCGGAGAGCAGCAAGGCTTTCTGTGCCGGCGTGAGCTTCTTGAAGCGTGCGATTTCCTCGATCTCCGCGGGCGGCATGTTCAAACAAATCCACCATTCGATCATGTTGAGCATGGTCTGCGCAGCAGTGGGAAAGTCGGCAAGGTTTTGCGTCGCCATCCAGAACCAAGCGCCGAGCTTGCGCCACATCTTCGTCCCCTTGACCACGAAGGGCGCCAGCAGCGGGTTTTTGGTGATGATATGACCTTCGTCGGTGACCATGATGATCGGCCTCCCTAGGTACTGGTCGCGTTCGGCGAGGTTGTTCACGGTGTTCATCAGGCTTATGTAGCTAATGGACATCTGTGCCTCATAGCCTTCGCGAGCGTAAGTGGCCAGATCGACAACGGTCACATCGCTCTCGGGCCAAGGCGTGCCCTCGCGATCGAACAGTTCACCCTCGAAACCCTGGCAAAACAGGTCGATGGACTCGCCCATTTCCTGGGCACGCTCGCGACGCTTCTCCGGCAAATGCGGGTCGGCGGCGACGCGTAGCAAGGCATCGCGCACGTCGCGAGTCAGCACTCGACGGCCCGCGGTGACGCAGGTTTGCGCGGCATCGAGAATGCACTCGCGGATCAAGCTGCGATCGGCTCGGCTCAGGCGTGCCTCTTCCTTGGCCTCGCCGCCGGTGATCATCAGCCGGGCGGTGATTTCCAATTCGCCGAGAATGTCGCGCTGGTTTTCGCGACTGGCTACCACCTCATCGTCAAGCTCATCGATCGACAGACTCGCCACCTGATCCGGCTGCTCGACTAGGCGCCAGGCATCGGCGAACGGGGCGAGACTGACCGAGCCGCCAGGTTTCAATTGGACCTTATTGACCGACAGGCCCTGTGTCGCGAAGTAGTCTCCCTGCAAGCCGAATGAGTTACCGGCCTCGACGATAAAAAGGCGAGGACGGTACACCGCCATGACCTGCATCAGCAGGGTGACCAGGGTGGCCGACTTGCCGGCACCGGTGGGGCCGAACAACAGCAGATGACCATTCATAGCCCGGTCCAGGCGTGACAACGGATCGAAACTTAACGGCGAGCCGCCACGATTGTACAGAGTTATACCTGGGTGGCCGGTACCGGTGCTGCGGCCCCAGACTGGAACCATGTTCGCCAGGTGCTGGGCGAACATCAGGCGGGTGTACCAGTTACGCGTGTCGCGGGCCGGGTTGTAAACCATCGGCAACCACCGCAGGTAGCTGTTGCAGGCCGCGACCTCGTCGCCTTCGCGCACCGGCTGCAGACCCGCACCTAACAGTGCGTTAGCAAGGCTGACCGAGCGCTGGTGCAACTGCTGTTCATCACGACCGCGAACATAGAACGCCAGCGTTCCCCGGTACAGCTTGTGCTGACGACCGATGATCGCGCGGGCTTCTTCAACATCCTGACGGGTCTGGGTCGAGGCCAGATTTTCACCGATGGCTTTGCGCGCCAGTCGGTTTAACTGGTCCTCGAGCACATCCTGCGGTTTGACCACCAAGGTCAGGCTCATCACCGTACCTTCAGGCAACTGGTCGAATAACGCGTTCACTGCATCGCCCTTACGGGTTTCTCCGGTGAGTTGACCAATCAAGGGCGCCCGGCGCAGCTTGTCCACCACAATCATCCGGTGGGGTTGATCGTCGAAAAACCAAAGCCCATGCTGCACATCCGAACGCGGTTCGTTGAAGAACAGCCGTTCGGCAAAGTCATGATCGAAGGGCAGTTCCAGCGACTCGCCCTCGCCAGACTCCGGATAGGCCACGCGGCGGTAGAAATCCTCGGGCGCTTCATCGGTGAGCCTGGGTGCCGGATTGAACCAGGGCAACAACCAGACATACAAACCTCGGCCATCGACTCGCGTCGATTGCACCCCGCACGCCTGCAACGAAGCAGCGATACGTTCGCAAGCCTGTTGCAGGGATTGCACCGGGGTGAGTCCCGTCTCCTCGCCGTCAGACTCAAGCCAGCGATAGACCACCAGGCGCACCCGGCGGTTGTTTCCGAGCCAGGGCAGGCGCGTGACTGCCTTGTCCTCGAACAGACCGCCGGGCTTGGCGATGGCCTTCAGATGTCGGCGAGTAAGTTCCAGGTATGCTTCGGTGAACACCGTACCTCGCGCGCTGTCCTGAATATAATCGGTGAGCCGGGTCAGGTAGGGGGTGAAGTCGCTGTCGTCCTGGCAGAAAAACTGCGCCACCCAAGGCGCTTGATCCAGCTCGTCAAAGCTATCCTGCAGGGCATCCTCAAGGGCATCGCGGGCCGCCATCAACCAATCGGGCTCGCGCCCTTCAGTGCCGATGGGCAGTAACTCGAACACCGCACCTACTGAGCGATTGTCATCGAGAAGGAAACACTGCTCGGTGTCGAGGTATTCGACCCAAGGCAGGTGATCGGTGAAGCTGGGGTTGTGCGCATAGAGTATGGCTTCATCGGCCAAGGTTGCGCGAGGGCGCAATGGGTTGCGCCAGGTTTTCCACTCGTGAGCGCCGGTTCGCATCACAAGTCTTCCTGACGTTCACCGGGCAGTGCGTACTGCACGCGCTGGTAAAACGGAAAGACGGTCGAGTAACCCGGGACCGGTGCCTGCTCGGTGCCGCTCAGATGCGGATACACGTACAGCACTAGATCGGGATTAGCAAGGCGAGGGAACAAATTATGGATCTCGTTCGCCGCGGTGCGCGTGTACGGTTCCTGGAGCGCCGCGGAGAAATCTGCCTGGGCCAGCGGACGGCGTAACAGTTGCCGAGCATCCAGCAGTTGCTGCTGAGTGCCTTGTGAGCCGGCTCCGTTCCAGATGTCCAGCATGGTTTGCTCGCCATGGGGCAGAAGCGTCTCCTTGTCGGTGGAACACCCCGCCAGGACTAAGCAAAGCAAGCTAGTCCAGATCAGGCAGGGAGGCATGGTCTTTTTCATGGCGAACGCTCCGGCCCTTGGGCTCGTAGTCGATGGTGATTTCATGGTCGAGGTGCAGTGCGACCTGTGCCGCCGGTGGCACGTACACGGCGGCAAAGGCTTCGCCATACAGCTTGTTGACCCACTCGCGGATGTCGCTGACCCCACCACTGAGAATTGAATTCAGTGCGCTATTGCCACTGCTGCTGGCGACCCCGAAGGCAGTACCGCCCGAACTGATCACGCTGCTGTTGTTCTGCTCATTCCCGAGCAAGGCAGCGACACCGGCGCCGGCCGCAGTGATCAGGCTCTGGCTACCGAGGTATTGTTGGGCGTTCGAGCGGCGCTCGCCGGCAATGCAAGGAATGCCATACGGATCGGACAGGTAACCGAGCCCGCCACGGATCTTGTCGGTGTTCGAGCTCTGGGTGGTGGAGGCAGTGCGGCTGGCTATCGCCTTCGGCTGAGGCACCGTGCGGATGGTGCCATCGGTAAACACAAAGGTAATTGACTCGACCTGTCCGCGTACGCAGGACAGGGTCCAGTCACCGGACGCCGTGCCGCTCATCACGGCCCCCGCGACGTCCGGCAGGTCGATGCCGTTGGCGGTCAGGTTCTCCGGGCCGACCAGCACCTTGAAGGGATAGGGGTCATTCACGGTGCCGTCCACCGGGACTCGGCCGATCAGCGCGGTCATGGCGACCGAGCCCATCAGCGTGGCGTTTTCGGGGAACGTGTAGACCGGCTTCGCGCCTTCGGTACGATCAACGGATCGCGTCAGGTCGCGCTCACCCTTGGTAACTGCACGTAGCTGTTTCTGGCTGCGATCAATCGCGTTGTCTTTCAAGCCTTCCAGAGAGTTGAAAGCGGTAGGCAGGCTCAGTGCGGAGGAAGTCGTGGTTTTGCCTCTGGCGTCGGCGGACGGAGCATCCGAGGGTTCAATCCACTGCAGCGCATCATTGGTAGAGTGTCGCCCTTCGAACTGAGCGCCGTCGCCGGGCTCAAGCCCCAATCCGATCGGCATGTCCTTGCTTTTGCCAGTCAGCCCCGACAACTGTTCCTGCAATTGCGTCAGCAGGCCGCGAGCCTGACGACTGTCTTGTTCCGCTTTGAGTCGGGCCTCGTTGGCTTGGCGGCGGCCTTCGTCGACCTGCTGGGTCACACTGCCAAGCGCGGTCTGGATACGCGAATCGACACTGTTTTCCCGCTCGCGTAAGCGGTTGTTTTCCGTCTGCAGTGAGTCATTGTGTTTCTTCAAACCGAGCATGTCGCTGCGCATGGCCTTCACCTGGCCGACCAGCGTGGCGACCGTGTCGCGTGGGGTATCGCCCGCAATGCCGAGCGACTTGGCTTGCTCGGCGGATAATTGAATATTGCCCTGATCAACTGGGTGCTCTGGAGAAGGTGTGCTGCCACCCGGGACCCAGGTTTTCAGGATGATCAGCACCACGCCCAGCAGCGCAGCCGGTACCAGACATTTGAGCAAGGCGTTAGCTTTCATCGTCAGCACCTCGCGCAACGGGCGGGAGCAGCACGGCTTGCTCGAGGCCGGCACCGCGGGTGACAAGGTAGGCGATCGTCGTGTCTTCAGCGCTGCCGACAGGCCCGAGGAAAGCATGCTGGAAGGCCGCGGCGAACAGCTTGGCCTGAAGTCGACGTGGATCGAGTTGCACCGTCTCTGAACCACGATTGCGCAATTTCACCGCCGTCACCCAGTAATCACCGAGTCGCCAGACGGCGATGGGTGTGCTGGACACGTTTTCGTTCGGCAGCAGGTTCGGCAGTTCGGTGCACAGCTTGAGCGGGACGCGGCGTACACCGGGCAGGGACTTCACGGTGCGCAGCGGCGCGTACAGGCTTTGCGCGGCGTAGCGCGTCAAAGCGACCGGGATCGGTGTACGTTCTGGAACCGGGACGGTGTTGGGTTCAGCCTCGGTAGTTTGCACCTGAGCATTCTTGAGAATACGCACGGGCTCCAGCGGTTGATCGCCAGGCGTGGCCGCGATATCCAGCAGGATGATCTCGCCCGTCGTGACTGATTGCAGTTGCAGGCGGGTCGGGGCAATGGCTTCCGACGCGCGCAGGTACAGCGTGCCGCCGGTTGATTGCACGCGCAGCTTGCCGGTCAGGGCTGAGGGCACCCCAACTCGAACATCCTCATCGACAAAGACCACCCGTTCCTGATTGATCACCAGTGGGACCGAGAGGGGTAGGCGTTCCCAGTGCATCAACTCGACGGCCTGTGCTGCTGCTCCCCATACCATCAGTGCGATGGTGAGTCTCAGGGTAGACATCCGCTTCATGGCTCACCTCCAGGCAGGGAGATTTTTTGCGGAGTGCCCTGATAACAATCCAGTGCCAGCCCCCACTTATTGCGTTCGGGGTCCAGATCAAAGCGCACCACGCGTAATGGATAACGCACTACCACCCGTTTCACCGGTTCGGCGGCGTAATACTCATCAGCGTTGAGGTCGAGGGTGACCAGCCAGCTGTCGCGATCGAGTTGCTTGACCCTGAGATCCGGATCTTCGCTGTAACCTCGGCCCAGAATTTCGTAGACCCCACGCACCCGCTGGCGCAGTTCGCCGGCGGCCTTGCGGTACTCGTAGTCGCCATCGAGGAAGGCCTTGCAGGAGGGTGTCAGGTACGACTGCAAGCCATAGATGGCGCGGCGATAGTCCTGCTCTCCATCTGAGGGCCAGCGGTTGAGCTGACCAAAGATGTACAGGGCAAAGGCATACACATTCTCTGAGGGGATATCCCACCACTTGCGAGTGCTGCCCGAGCGCAGATCCGGGGGGACATGCACGGTCAGATCGGTCGGTGCCGAGCGCCAGCCGTACCAGAGTCCGGCACAGAGCAGGGCGAGGACCACTACTGCCAGACGCAGGCTGAAGATATGGGCCTGTTGCGCGTCTACCTTGTTCCGAAATCGGCTCATGGTTGCCACCGGGACAGGGCAGGGCGCATTCGACGTGAACGACGAACCGTCCAGGCTCCGGAGTGGAGAATTAAACTTCCGCGCCCCAGGCGCCAACGGCTGGCCAGTACCCATTCGAGCTCGCGGTACAACCAGGTCTCGGGGCGCGCCCGTTTGGCTCGACGTATTAGCGTGCCACCGGCAAATAACACCAGCGCCATGCTTGCGATCATGCTGGTCGGCGCCACGGCAATGGAGGCGGTGGCGATCGCCAGAGGAACACCCAACACCAGGCCAACGAGTGCGCCGGTACCGAGCGCCACCCACATCTCATCATTGGTCAAACCGCGTAATACGGCAGGATCACGATTGAGCCGTTCGGGTAGAAAGACCAAGGTGCCGTCGGCAAGGCGTTCGATAGTGTCGTTCATGCCAACCTCACAGAATCGCGGCAGCCTTGGTCAGGAACCAGATGATGATTACCAATAGCAGGGCTCCGATGCCGACTACGGCGCCGAGGTCTTTCCAGGTCTTGCGTTGGTTCTGTACGTCGGCATAGACGGTGAGCGAATGCCAGGCTACACCGAGAAAAGCGAGGAGGGCGATCAGTAGACCAAGTAGGATTCCGCCGTCGTAGGCGTAGTTTTTGATCGTCTCGATCAATCCGGACCCTTCCCCGCGCGAAGGGGCTTCCATGGTGGGTAATTGGGCAAAAGCCAGGCTTGGACCGAGCACCAGCAGCAGCCCGATCACACGCTGACTCGTACGATCACGCAGGTTGTTTTTCAGAGGGGCAAAGCACTTGAGCATGGCGGCGACCTCCTGGATTAGGACAGGGTGAAGAACATCAGTAGGAGCAGGGCGAGCAAGACGCGCACGGCGCTGCCGCCGAAGGCCCCAAAGCGCACACTGCCGGCGGCCCAACCCCGGTAAGCCGTCCACATCACCCAGGCACACCAGAGCAAAACCAGGACGAGAACCAGGGATAGCCACAGCGTGGAACTGTTCTGTGCCGAGAAACCGGAGGCATTCTGAAACGCTGCGATTTGGGCGTCAGTCATGCTCATGGCGAAGGCTCTGCGGGCGTAGTGTCGAGGCGGTAATTGCCGACCAAATCGGTGGGATCACGGGGTTGGGCGCGGGAGGGGGATAGATAGTCCCGCACGCCTTGACGAATGCGCTGAATGTCTTGAATTAGGCGGGGATAGTCGAAGCGATAGCGATCGTCGGGTTCGAACGTGCTGGCTGCCTCAGCTTGCGTTACAAGGCGTTCGATAATATCGAGCTGCTGCTGGACTTGGCTGAACTGATCCTGCTCCCGATCAGACGCGGCATAGCTGCTGCCATGGACGATAACCAGCGATAGCAAAAACAAGCTGCGGAAGGTGGTAATTGGCATGATGCTAGCCCTTATGGATCTGGGAGCAGAATCAAGCTAGAGGGTGAATTTTTCCGTAAGAAACCTGAGGTGTGATGGATCACATTTATGGAATGCGCTTTCTTGCGAGCCCTGTAGCAGTGATCCGTATAAACGCCATTTGGCTCGCAACCAATCCCAAGATAGGCGCGTCAGCACTTGAGCTGCGCCGGTCGCACCTCCGTTCGGCGGTAAGGCCGCGCCGTGCTTATCTATTTACGAATAGATGCCAATCGGTTGAAGACGTTGGTACATGACGGCGCATGAATTTAGCTTGATGACCCCCAAGTACCACGCACATTGATTGCCATTTGTCAGGTTCCCTTGACCTGTCCAATCGCATGGGCTAAATATTACTTCATCGCAATTAAGCGATGCTGGTTAATATATTCGATACATAACAGAGTTAGGCTTGTCATCAAAGATGTGCTGATATGTTCTGTTGGTTTGAATTTAATACTGATGCCAAGGAAGGTATAATTTTGATTGCATTGAATAGTAGCAGATTATTAAACGCAATGAGCTTGGAAAGCATCATCGGAAATTTCCCTTCTGATCGAGCTATTTCAACGCTTGGCTTTGCACAATTCAAAAACTGCTACGACCCTGCACTATTAAGGGGTGTCTTGGACGAAGCCCTTAAGCTAGAGTCTATAGCAAGCAATAAGTTTTTGTCGTTAAAGCACTTGCGCAAAGCTCATGTTCATATACCTCAAATTGAAAGCCTGATGCTGAATAAGCATAGGCTCGAATACCTGTCCCTGTTGGCAGGTTGTGAGCTTGAACCTTATCCTATTCCCACCGCTGCGGCGCATATAAATTATTATCGACGGGGCGAGCCGGCGATTGGTTATCATACGGACGGGGCCGCGATGGTAGAACTTATTCCATTGTATATCGATGGCGCCAAGGCCAATACTGCCACCTTGATCTACAAGGGAAGCGCTTCTGCCCGATCAAGTTTTGGTGAGCTCCAGGCGCCGTTCTCCGAAGATGAGATTATACGAGTAACTCAGGAAGTCGGTGCGAGTGTTCTATTGCAAGGTCGCTGTTTACTACACGCTGCAGAAATAAATAGTGAGTCTGAGCGTATTACTTTGGTATTGGTATTACGCTCAAAGCATCAACCTTGGAAAGATGATAATACTTTATTTCGCCTCCTACAGGATGACCTTCCTGAGGATGTGGTGCAGCCTTGGGTCGACGATGTTGTAAACCGACAGTATCCAGCGTACTTGAGAGCCAAAAATATTCATTCCTGAATACGACAGCGCATTCGAGATATTGCCATGAAGGATATTCCACGTATGTCAAAAGGCTTGTCGCTGCTTGTAAAGTCTTTGAAAGCTAGACATCCGGAACCTTCCCGGCTGCAGGGTGAACCTCTCTGGGACGATGCCTTCAACCGATCCGATGCAAAAATCGACGTCACCTTGTGCCGCACGTTATTGGATCTCGGTTACAGTCAGTCCGATATCAATCGCCATGAGCGGCACATTGATAATCTTGGCTATATTGGACCGATCCGCCCCTTCACTGATCAATGCATCAATATCCTTTCAACCACTGCGCAACGATTGGAAGAAAAAGCACCGAGTAATCCACATATTGTCTCCAGGCGGTTAAGGGGGGCGCAACAACACTCACAATTTATCGCTGATCTAATCGATAGTCCTGACTTTCTATGCAATATGTCAGCGCTTGCCGGCGTACCTTTGATACTCCATCCACATCCGGATGCGGCGGTCCAAATTAATTACTATCGTCATGACGCGTCTCGCCCCGAGAAAAATCCGGACGTCGCAAAGTGGCATACCGACGGTATGGATTATGTACTGACCATCCTCCTTACCGACAGCTCCACCTACGTGGGGGGCAATTTTCTTTACTACGATGGCGTGGCCGCGACATTTGATCCTCGCATAGAACAGCACCACGAAAAAATCAGAGTTGCAGACTTTCATAATAAAGGTGAGGCTATATTAACTAAGGGTTCCAAAATCTTTCACGGTGTAACTCCCGTGACTCAGGGATTTCGCATCACGCTGGTCATTTCGCTCTTTTGTCCATACTTCCATATGAATGATAGTAATAAATTCTGGCACAGTGCGCCCGATGATGGACTTTTTAGGACATTAAAGAACTGGAGTCGCTTCAAGTTACCTTGGCATAATCATCGTTATTTTTTTCAGCTAAGCAAGACGAACGAGAAAATTTACCAACGCACGAGGAGTATGAAATGAACGAAAAAGCAAATCTTCCGGTCACCGACTATAGCAAGCTGGCAATGGAGTATTCGATTCGACCGGTTCATTCCAGCAACATTAACATTCAGTCTGAGGAGAAATTTTCAGCTGTCGTAGAAGGTGTGGAAGCGATCTACTCGATGCACGACTACAAAACCATGTACAAGATCCCGAATTTGTATGACGCCATGATTTACGGGATGCTCGGATGTCGTACGCCAGCACTGCTATCAGAGAAGTTCGAGCAGCTACTTGATCAACATTCAAAGGAACAGGAATTGCGCGTATTGGAAATAGGCGCTGGTTCCGGGGCGTTTGGGCAGGCCCTGCTCAATAACAGTAGGCGCCTGAAGATTATAGGATTGGATATCGTAGAAGAAGCCCAGGAAGCTGCCGCGAGAGATCGGCCTTTTGTCTACAATGACTACATCGTTGATGACCTTTGCAATCTTTCCCACGAGAGCTTGTCCACCATCAACTCGTTTAAACCGAACTGCGTTGGTGTCGCATCTGCTACTGGCTGGGGTAATCACATACCGGTCGCAGGTTTTGAAAAAGCTTTTGAACTGCTCTCTGCGGGAGGATGGTTCATTTTTCATGTGAAGCCAAATGATCCGGATCCAGAGTGCATCGCGCTGAATCAATGGATCGACAAAAAGATCGCTGATGAGGATATTGTTGATGTGCAACGCGGCAAAATTTTTCACCGTTATGGCGTAGGTGGCAATGAAATTTACTATGACTACATCATTGGAAGGAAATCACTGTCAGCCGCCTGACCGTTCACGTCTGCTGTTTCAGGAAAATATCCCTTGCTCACATTTCAACAACTGATCACTTTTGCACCCGCTGCGTTTGTGGTTGCGATAACCCCAGGCGCTAACAATTTGCTCGCGTTCAATCACGGCACGCAAGCGGGTTTTTTTTCCACAGTCATGAGTCTGGTGGGTCGTTTTATCGCATTCGCCATTATGATTCTGTTGGTTGCGTATGGAATGGGGGAGTTACTCAAACAATCTCCCTTTGCTTTTTCATTTATCAAGGCTATCGGTACCCTTTACCTCATATATATTTCTTGGATTCTTATCTTCTCGACGCCCCCCGAAAAATATGGCGAGATAGCCGCTGTGAGCACGGCGGACATGACGACCAAAGAGTTTCTCGTGGCCGCTAGCAACCCTAAGGCGCTTTTACTTTTTACTGCATTCCTGCCGCAGTTCATCGTTCCAGGGATCGCGTATGACATGCAATTGATCACCCTTGGGGGCGTTTACATCCTGGTAGAGTTTTTTTGCGCGTGCTGCTACGCCTATTCGGGGGTATGGGTCAAAACTCATACCCGTAGCAATTCCGTCACCATCCGCCTTATAAATCGTATTGCGGGTGTTATTTTGCTGCTCATGGCAGGCCTGCTTTTTTTCTCCGCTCCCCCGTAACCTGGTGAGCTATTCAACATTCGAGTGAAGGCTGCTCGATCACGCCGTCAAAATGCTCCAGCGTTCAAATGCCGTCGCAAAGGAACGGCATAACGAGCTGCATCGTTCAGAGTCATCAGTCTGCCCAACGACTTGGTGCATCGATGCCATACGAGTAATCAATGAAGGTAGGTCACGTATTTGACCAGGTTCGGAGGTGGTCTTCAGAGTTTTTGAACCTCTTTTGGGTGTCGATAACGGACTGGGGGCTCGCTTGGACCTCTTCAGGTTCCAACCTATTCTTCATCTCTGCTATCCATGCACTTACTCCTGACAAATTGTTACTAAATGTATCGCTCTGGTGCAAAACAATACAAATCCTCTCCGAATCGCGGGTTTTGGTGGATTTGTTTTTTTCGCGTTCATTTTATTGATTCCAACGGTTTTTTGCGGCTTTCGATCGTTGACGGTGCCTCTGAACTGAGACGGATGAATGAGGCTGGCCGAAAAATTGCTTTAGTGTAGATGCGGTAACCATAGACGGATCTAAGGGGGTACACCTGATGAAGTTGGGAGCTTTTATGATGCCGGCGCATCCGCGCCATCGCTCCATCCGCGACGGCCATTTTCACGATCTGGATACGCTGGAATATCTGGACAGCATCGGTTTTGAAGAGGCGTGGATTGGCGAGCATTACATGATGCCGTCAGAACCATGTCCTTCACCCGACCTGTTGATCGCACAAGCCTTCCTCAAAACCAAGCGCATCAAACTGGCTCCCGGGGCCTTTATGTTGCCTTTCCATCACCCTGCGGAGCTGGCGCATCGCATCAGTTGGCTCGACCATATTTCCGAAGGGCGCCTCATGGTCGGTATCGGGGCCAGCGGCACCAACCTCGACCTTGAGATGTTCAACATTGATCACAAGTCTGGCGCGCATCGCGAGATGACCGCCGAGTCGATTGCGATCATGACCCGCTTTTGGGAAAGCGAAGGCCCCTTTGAGTATCGCGGCAAGTACTGGACTGTACGGCGGCCCGCCGACCAGATGGATAAATGTTCCGGCTACCACCTCAAGCCATTCCAACAGCCATACCCACCGATTGGCGTGACTGGCCTCTCCGCCTCATCCGCCACCCTGGGACTTGCCGGTGCCAACGGCTGGATCCCCATCAGTTTTTGCTTCACCCCTCAATACCTGCATACCCATTGGGCGGCGGTGGAGCGCGGGGCGCTTGAGGCCGGGCGCGTTGCACCGTCAAGAGACATGTGGCGGGTGAGCCGGCCGTTCTTCGTCGCCGACACCGATAAAGAGGCCTGGCGTCGTTCGGTGGGTGGTGAAATGGGCCGTTATTTCCGCGAGGACTACCTGCCGATGCTGGCGGGTAATAACGCCTTGGGGTTGCTCAAGCATCACCCCGACGTGCCCGACAGCGATGTGACGGTGGAGTACGTCGCCCAGCATTGCTGGATCGTGGGTTCGGCCGAAACGGTCAGGCAGCGAATCGAGGACATGCAGGAACAGTCCGGCGGTTTCGGCGTATTGCACATCATGTGCTTCGACCATCTGGATGACCTGGCGGCTACCCGAGACAGTTATGCCGCCCTGGCAGGGATAGTCGCCAACGATTTCTGACTCATCTCAATGGAATGGGAGAGCTCCATGCAACGATCTTTCACAACGGTCAACGCCACGCACAACATTGCGTTGGTGGTGATCGATATGCAACACGATTTTGTCGACGAAGACGCACCCATCGCCTGCAAAGGCGCTGGCGCCATTGTGCCGCTGATCCACGAATTGACCGCGTTGGCCCGCACCCTGGGGATCCCGGTTATCTATACTCGCGAGTCGCACCGCAAGCAGAAGGTCGATTTCGGGCTGGAACTTGAGTACGGAGAAACCGAGCATTGCGTCGAGGGTACGCCGGGGATCGAGATCATTGATGAACTGCGCCCCCACGAGAGTGATTATGTCCTGGTGAAGCGCCGTTACAGCGGCTTCTTCGCCACAGACCTGGACTTGCTGCTCAAGGGCCTGGGCGTCAATACCCTGGTGTTGACCGGCGTGGCGACGGACGTTTGCGTGCGCGCCACCGCCCAGGACGCCTTGCAGCTGGATTACCGGGTCTGGGTGCCGCATGAATGCGTGGCAGGGACCAGCGAGGCTCGTCATCTGGCGGCGCTGGAACATATCGGTTATGTGCTTGGCCGGGTTCTGCCGTTGGAGTCGGTCATGCAGCACATGCGTGACAGCTGCGAGGTATCGACATGAGCGCGGTACAGGACGCCAACCAGTTGCCGTGCGCCGATTACCATCAGGTGATTCGCCAGTTGGTGGAAGAACGGGCCGATCTGACCCGCCAGGAGACGAAGCAGGTGGTCGAGGCCATTCTTGATCGCCAGTTCAGCGACCTGCAAATTGCCGCCACGCTGGTTGCCCTGAGTCGCAAAGGTGAGACGGCGGACGAGATTGCCGGGGCGGTGGATGCCATTTTGAGCCGCAGTACGCCCTTGCAGACCGGCTTCGACAACGCGGTCGATATCGGCGGAACGGGCGGTGACCGGGCCGGTACGTTCAATATTTCCACCACGGCGGCCTTCGTCGCCGCTGCGGTGGGCGTGCCGGTTGTGAAGCACGGCAACCGCAGCGTCACCAGCCGCTGTGGCAGCAGCGACATGATTGCCGCACTGGGCGTGGATGTTGAACAACGCAGTAGTGCGCAGCAAATCCGCGCAGACCTCGCCGCATACAACTTCGCGTTTGTGGCCACCGCCAGCTTTCACCGGTTTGCGCCGCGTATCGGCGAGATCAGGCGTGAGATCGGCGTACGCAGCGTCTTCAACCTGGCGGGCCCCCTGGTTCACCCGGCGGGCGTCAAGCGTCAGCTGATCGGCGTCGCACGACCCAATCAGCTTGAGCTCATGGCCGACACGCTGCAAAGGCTTGGGCGTGAAGAAGCCTTCGTGGTGCACGGACTCAATGGTCTCGATGAGGTCAGTTGCGTCGGTGAAACCCTGGTCGCACATGTTCGTCACGGCACCGTCGAGACGTTCAGCCTGCACCCGCGTGACTTCGGCGTTGACGCTTGCCGCATGCAGGACCTCATCGGGGGTGACCCCCAGCGCAACGCGCAACTGTGCACCGCCATCCTCGAAGGCGAGCGAGGGCCCCGCAGCGATGCGGTGGTGATTGCGGCGAGCGCGCTGCTGGTGTTGAGCGCCAGGGCAGAGAGCTTCTTGGAAGGTGCACACATGGCCCGCGCAGCCATTGATAGCGGCAAGGCCTATCAGGTTTTTCAAGGATTTTTGGGGCAGGGATTATGAAAACAACCATCAAGATTTGTGGCATCACCACGCTGGAAGATGCATTGGCGGCCGTGAATGCCGGTGCCCATGCGCTGGGTTTTGTCTTTTCGCCGAGCCCGCGCCAGGTCAGTGCCGACGTGGCGCGCGGGATCATCAGCCGGCTGCCGCCGTTTATCAGCACGGTCGGCGTATTTGTCGATGAGCCGTTGCCCCTCGTCCTGGATACGATTAAGCGCTCGGGCATCTCGATGGTCCAGTTGCAGGGCCATGAGAGCAATGAGTATTGCCAGCAGATCGACAAGCCCGTGATCAAGGGTTTTCGCGTCGCCGCGGAAGTGGATGTTGACCTGATCAATAGCTATCAGGTGAGCGCCTATCTGTTCGACACCTACGTTAAGGGACAGGACGGTGGCACGGGCCAGCGTTTCGATTGGGAGCTGCTGAAACGCCGTCATTTTTCCCGCCCGGTGATCGTCGCCGGCGGCCTGAATGTGAGCAACGTCCGGCACCTGATGGAGGCCTTGAACCCTGACGGAGTGGATGTCAGCAGCGGCGTCTCGGCAACCGCCACCACCAAGGACAGCGCCAAGATGCGCGCCTTTGTCTCGGCGGTCGAGACGGCGGGGCAGGAGCCACCCCTGGAAAAGGTGGCATTCGGTGAAGTCGACATCCTGCGCGACGCCTTCCATGACCGGCCACTGGTGAAGGTCAACGGCAAGCAGTTCCTGATCAACTCGCTGACCGAACAGGTACCCGCGACCTCGGCGCAGTTGCTGCACGTGGCGGCGCAACGGGTGTGCGAGGCGGCTGACCTCTCCCTGGGGTTGAAGCTGGTGGGGGAGGAGGACAAGGGCGGTGTGCTGCTGGCGGCGGTCTCGTTGCTCTGTGGCCTGCCCTTTGGCATTGCGCGTTGGTACCCGTCGGGGCTCGAAGGGCAGGTCAAGGTCGGCTTCGACTGTGAGTACATTTCGGGCGAGTTGTACCTCAACGGCGTCGAGCCCGGTGATCGGGTGGTGATTGTCGATGACCTGATCAGCACCGGCGGCACGCTCATCGGTTTGATCGAGGCGGTGCGGCGGGCAGGCGCGCATGTCGAACAGATTATCTGTGTGGCCGAGAAGCTCGACTACGCCGGTGTCGAGCGGGTGCGCAACGTCACTGGCCTGGAGGTCAAGACCCTGGTCCGCGTGCGAGTGTCCGGGGCCACGTCCAGCGTCGTCAGCGTTGCTTATTAACGTCTGCAAGAGCGAGAACAGTGTGATGAAAACCAAAATCTTTCCGGGATGGTACGTGGTGTTCGCTGCGCATCTGCTGCTGGCCCTCATCTTTGGTGGCGCTTACTCCTTCGGCGCGTTCTTTTCACAGATCCAGTCCAACTTCGATGTGGGGCGTTTTTCCGTGGCCTCGGTGTTCTCACTGACGGCGTTCATCTACTACGTGGTGGGGGTGTTTTCCGGTTCGTTGGCGGATCGTATCTCTACTCGCGTCGTGGTCGGGGTTGGCATCGTCTTGCTGGCGGTGGGGTTCTTCCTTAGTAGCCTTGCCTCGGGGTCGTTGCAACTGTTCCTGGTGTGTTTCTGTTCCCTCGTCGGACTGGGTGTCGGCCTGGTGTATGTGCCGACGGTGGCCGCGGTTCAGCGCTGGTTCGTCAAGAATCGCAGCAAGGCTTCGGGCATTGCGCTGGCAGGCACCGGCGTCGGGACATTTGTCGGTCCTTCCGCCGCCGGGCTGCTGATGCAGCACTTTTCCTGGGAATCGACCCTGCAGATCTTTGCCGTAGCGATCCTGGTGGTGGGGCTGGTGGTGGCATCGCTGGTCAGGAGTAATCCGCAAGAACTCGGGCTGTTTCCGGATGGCCTCGCGCCGGCGGATGCGAGCCCCGGGCGTCAGGCGGCGCCCAGCGGCATGCGCCTGGCCGAGGCCGCGAGTACGGGGCGATTCTGGTGGTATTTCGGCGCGATTTTCTTTGGTTCGGTCGGGCTGTTTCTCGCGCTGGTGCACATCAACCCCTACGCGCGGCAGTTTGGTATTTCCGCCACCCAGGCGAACCTGTTGATCGGACTGATCGGTGTGGGCAACGTCGCCGGCCGGTTATTCCTGGGCAGCATCGGTGACCGCATGGGCGCGCGTCGCCTGCTGATCGTTTTGACCTTCGCACTGGTGCTGCTCAATCTGCTGTGGCTGGGTGCCCACACGTTCGTCACGCTGGCGCTGTTCGCCATTTGTTTTGGTGTGGCCAACGGTGGCTGCATATCCCTTTATCCGTCGGTGGCCGCCAGTTGGTTCGGCACGGCGAATCTCGGAGCGATCCTGGGCTCACTGTATATTTCGGTGGGCATAGCCGCCTTGATCGGCGGCAGCGTCGCAGGGCTGCTGTTCGACCTTTACCAGAGCTACGCGGCGTCGATCATGTTGGGTGCGCTCTGTGCATTGCTCTCAGTGGTCTTCATCCTGATTGCCGCTCGCCCGGTGCCTGAGGTTGCCATCCCTGCGGCTTCGGCAGGCTCCTGAGCGAGGGCGCAGTAATGACCGACAGCCTTGAAATCCATGACCTGCGTTCAGCGTTGAGTGTGCTTGAGCGTCACGGAAAAACCGTGGCGCACATCAATACACCGATGGACCCGAACCTGGATCTGCTGAGTGACTACCTGGCCGCGTACCGAACCGCGACCAACTCGGTGATGAGCGCCGAGCAACCGCTGCGGTTATACCGCAAGCCCCGGACGGGGGCATTTTCGGTATTGCTGGGAGTGTTCGGCAGCCGGGCCAATACCCGGATGTTCCTGGACCCTCAAGGCCGCCACGGCACTGAGGTGTGCAATGCCGAGTTGGTGTACCGGGCGATCATGCACCCGATCGCGCCGGTCATGGTGCACCCTGCGGCGGAGCGGGTGGTGCTGGAAAACCCCGACGTGCACACGTTGCTGCCCGCGCTCACGTGTTCGGTCGGTGACCCGGGGCCGACCATTACGCTGGGTATGGTTTACGCCCGCGATGAGCGCAGTGGCGCGACCAATTGCTCGGTGCATCGCATCACGATCAAACCCTCTTCGGTGGCGATTGCGATCTATCCGGGAGGCGACCTGCAACGCCTGATTGACCTGCATACCCAGCGGGGCGAACGGCTGTCGGTTTCAGTCAACATCGGCATGGACCCGGCCATTTATATCGCCGCCGCCTTGAGCAAACCTGCCCTCGGCTTTGGTGACGACGAACTGGGCGTGGCGGGCGCGATTCGTGGGCGCGGCGTCGAACTGGCACCGTGTTATTCCAACGCCGGGCGGTTTGTTGAGCACGCGGAGATCGTGCTGGAGGCGAGCCTGGGAACCGAAATGGAGCCCGAGTCATCGCTCGGCGATGCGCACTCGATGCCGGAGTACCTGGGTTACTACTCACCGTGCGGCGAAGTGTCGACGCTGCGTGTGAGTGCCTTGAGCCATCGTCCGGGGGCTGTTTATCAGGCGCTCTCGGGGCCGGGTCGGGAGCAGTCGGAGTTGTTGGGGGCTGGCCAGGAAGCATCGATCCTGCGGTTGCTCAGTGAGTGGGGCATGAGCACGTGGATCAAGAACATCGTGGCGCAACCCGCCGGCGGCGGCCATCTGTTGACCGTATTGCAGGTGGCCAAGTCCTGCGAGGCGGATGATCGGCTGGTCCGGCAACTGGCGCAACGGCTGCTGGAAGCCATTTCCAGCACCAAGAACATTGTGCTGCTGGACGAGGACGTCAATCCGCACTCCGCCGAGGACGTGTTGTGGGCGATGTCCACCCGCTTCCGGGCAGAAATGGATATTCACCCCACTCGACCATTGCCGGGTACGCCGCTGGACCCGACGCTGTCGAGCCTTTACTGCTCTGGGGAGTTCACGGGGGCGGCGCCCAAAAGCGTGTTCGATTGCACCGTGCCGTTTACCCTACGCCCACGGTTCCGCCGGGCGTTTGCCTGATGGTTTTGCCCACTTGAGTGGTCCATGGCCTATGCACTATTGCACGCTGCTGATTGATTTCGATGGCACGCTGTTCGACACCCGCAATGCGATCCGCAAAACCCTGGAAGCCCTGGCCGGCCGCCGTGGTGCGGCGCCTTTTGCCGCCCACTTGATCGACCAAGTGATCGACCAGGGGCTCTCGTTGGTGGATATGTTGGGTGTGCTGCTGGGCCCCGGTGATGTGCCTGGTTTGCCGGCATGGGTCGCTGACTATCGCGCGATCTACAACGGCGGATTGGGGGTGGCCCAGAGTGCGCCTTATCCGGGTGTCGAAGCCGTTGTGCAGCAACTGCATGAGGCAGGTATAGAGCTGTTTATTGTTTCCAACAAGGGCGAGGTCTCGATCCTGGACACCCTTGAACAGTACCGGCTTGGCCCATGCTTTCGCGGGGTGGTTGCGGCTGTTGGTGATCGCGCGCCCAAGCCGGACCCAGCGAGCTTTTTTGAACGGGTCAGGCCCCGGATGCGTCACGGCGACAAAGCCCAGGTCTTGGTGATCGGCGACACCGAGATCGATCTCGGGTACGCCCGCAACCTTGGAGTAGCGAGTTGCTGGGCGGCTTACGGGTATGGGCTGTCATCACGCTGCGAGGTGCTGGCGCCGGATTTCGTTATTCAGTCGGCGAATGACCTGCTACGGCTGGAGGACTGCCGTACAGACTCTTGAATAACTTAGGTTTTGAAGGATTTGAAATGACACCGGCGTAGTGGCTGCATGAAATAATCGCTTAGAAGGCTAGTGATGATGTCCAACTTTCTCGGGGGCAAATTGAATGCACACAACGCCTTGCCTTTGGAGGGCTGGTGGATGAAATGGTCGGACGAATAGAATTTTTTAGTTTATTGCATTGTTAAAGGTATTTTTTGAACGTCGTTGCGGTGACTGCTGTTGTTATCCCTAACATCACCGCGCTAGGAAAAAAAATAGCCATGGGATTAAGCGAAAAGGGCAGGGAAAGGTAAATGCCACAAGGTACGATCAGCAGCGGTATCACTGCTCGTTTGGCGCGGTGATAGACAAAACTGCTTTCTCGCCCTGCGCCAAATTTGCGCAGGTCACGGCGCATCAAACCCTCGACAAAACCGGTGAGCGTGGCCAACAAAAATAGTGGTGTGGCTAGAACCAGAATGGTCAGGCGCACCACGAAGGTGAAGGTGACATACACCGCTGCCAGCACGAAATCGTCAATGCTCACGTATAGCTGATTGGTCCAACTCCAGAAGCCGTTGCCCTGGCTCGACAGCCGCGCCTGCTGGGCAAAATCCGCAAAACCAGTCTTGACCAGCAGCCATTGAATTAGAAAATTCAGCCACTGGACAATCGTGTGTCCGGGTTGTTGGATGATGAGTGAATATTTAAAATGCTCACTCAGCCAGCCCAGTTCGTTCGTCAACATGGCCTGGCTGTGCCGCCAACCCCTGATCGCCCCAGACCAGTAGCAAACCGGCGAACTCGATGAGGATCGAGAACACCAACGACGCCATTAGCACACCGATGATGCGCAGGACTAGGATGATTGCCGAGATAATCAATCCCGGGCGCTGGATCGGTTGTGGCGACGTGTTCTGGGCGGAAGTCGTCATCGTTCACTCCATATTGCGAGTTGCAGAGTTGATGCGGGCACGACGCCTGCCAAATACGTTTTTGCTGAATCGAAACCTGTGACAGGGCCGGGCTACCCAACCTGATCCAGATCGAAGTTTGTTGTTGGACCGCCACCGCTTGCACTCCACCATTGTCCTGCCTGTTTGTTGTAAGCCGCGCGCATCCGTTGGGTAAGCTCCTGCAGGTCTTTGGGCATGGCATCGTCGTTGGAGGGTTTTGGCAACGGCATGCGGACTTTCCAAAGCTGCCCCCCGGCCTGGAAGGAGAACATTTGCCCCTTGGGCAAGCTGACGATGTGAGCAGGCTCGATCAGCGGCACGTTGGTACTGCTGACACGGTCCTGTGAGGACGAGGTGAAGTCCGTGTTGGCCTCCGGATCGGAGGTGTCGGTGGCACCCGACACCAGTGTCTTGGTCAGCACATTAACCTTGGGCAACTGCTGGGTGAGCAGCTCCGCGGTCGCGGTTTCGCGCACCCGCAGCATTTGCAGGGTGTTGAAGTTGCCGATCACCTGGCCGGCCTTGGCCCGGTTGCCAATCCGCGCTTCGATATCACTGAGGGTCTGGGTGTAGGCCGTCACCTGAATGCCGGCACCACCGCCCTTATTGATCAGCGGGATAAACTCATCACCCATCAACTCGTTGAACTCATCGGCGTGCAGGTTGATTGGCAGTTTGTAACCAGCGTCGTCAGATTGAGGCAGCCCATGGTCAATGCCATGTTTGTAGATATGTCCGGCGACCGAGACCAAGTCGGCGAACATGGAGTTGCCCACAGCGGCGGCCACCTCGGCATCGGTCAGCGCATCCAGACCGACGTAGACGATGCCGCGTTTTCGGATGATCTGCATCCAGTCGAAGATTGGCCGAGGGTCATCTAAATCGGTGTAGTTGGGAGCCAGTAACTGGGCGGTCTTGCCGGTGGTGAGTTTCTCCAGCAGCGGCAGTAGCGAGGCGACGATTTTGTCGAAGTAAGTGCGGTCGTAGCGCACCGCTGAACGTAGTCCGTCCATTACCGGATCAAATACGCGTTTCACCGCCAGGTATTGCTCGATGGCCACCACCCGCTTTTCGCGTCCTATCATATGCCGGGGAATGTTCTTCTCGGTGAGTTTGCCTTCGAGTTGGACAATCACTTCCCACGCCTTCGGGTCGGTCCTGGCGAAAAACTGCTGGGCGTATTCGATGAACAGGGCATCAATGTTGACCACATGCCGCTGGATTTGCAGGTAGTCCGGACGCCGGCCCAATTCGATCAAAGCACGGGCAATGATGTTGACAAAACGCCATGCGAACTCACGGAAGGCCGCGGAGTTACCTTCACCACTGAGCTGCCCAGCAATGCGAGATGCCACCTCAGAAATACGTCCGAAACGTCCCACCGCGTTATAGCGGGCGGAGATTTCTGGCCAGCCCAAATGGAAGACATAAAACTCTTTTTCCCGACCGGCGCGTTTGGCTTCGACGTACATGCGCTTGAGCAAGTCGGCATCGCCCTTCGGATCGAAGACAATCACTACCTCATGTTCAACGCGGTGAATGTCCTGGGTGATGTACACCTCGGCGAGCCGGGTCTTGCCGACGCGGGTAGTGCCGAGCACCAGGGTGTGTCCGACCCGTTCGCCCAGCGGCAGGCTGACTTCCGTTTCATCGGGCTCGACCCCATGCAGCAGTGGCGAGCCTCCTACCGGTGGTAAAGGGCGCACCGGATTGAAAGCACTGTCCCAAGCGGTGACGCGTGCCAATGTCGAGAGCGGAAACGGTGCATGTTCCAGGCGGCGTTCGAGACCGCGTGCCAGACGATAGCGAGTCGGTTGGTCGATATAGTGAGCAACAGCCGGATCCTGGGCCTCGACCAAGCGCTGGGTGTGCAGGCGGGTCCAGCGAAAGCCTCGGCCCATGAACAGACGCTTGCGGCTGACCGGAATCTGTCGGCTGGTCAGTTCGTAGCGGGGCAGCCGACGGATATTGCGCCTATAGCGCAGTACCTCCCAGGCTTGTCGCAACCGGAGCAGGCCGAACAGGGTATAGGCCAGCGCAGCAACCAGACCAATCTCGGGTGATAGGGCCACAGCCCAGGGTGAGTACACGCACAACACTGCGGCGGCGATACAGATCGCTACGGTGTACAGCTCAACCGCCGGCCGGAGTTTGGACTCTATCGCATGCTCGGCCATGGCCTGGACTCACTGTTCCAGTGAGGTGGCGGTGATCAAGACTGGGTAGTGCTCAATCTGCAGACGGGTGGCGATGTCGTTGCCGTTGACCGGCAGGATGGTGATGCCCGGAGCGGCTGCTTGAATCCGGGCCAGGGCTTCATTATCGGCCACTTCGACGGCGAGGCCAGCCGCGCCCATTTCCTGCAGCTCAGCCGCGTGTTGACGCAGCCAAGCCAGCGACTGGGGATCGTCACCGACCAGAAAAAATGGCTGCAAGCCCGGCAAGTTCAGGGAGCGAGACGTGATCTGGCCGGGGCTCAAGTGAGAACTGCGGATGGGCAGTATCCAGGCTTCATCGGCAAACGTGGACAGGTCCGCATGTATGGCCCGATCAGGCTGGATTTTGTTGTTTATTGGCGGCTTGGAAGCTTGAAAATGGATTCGGGTGAAGTCGCTGGATTGATCCTCTGCTACTGTCAGTTCCGGCTGGACGAAAGGTGCCAAGAGGAGGAAGTAACAGGTAAGAGGTATGAGCTTCATGGCGGTGTGCCCTGTTTGACGGAAACCAGCAGTCGTTCGAGTTGCCGGGAAAATCCGGCGCGGTAACGCACGGCCGGCGCGCCTCCTGCCGGACGGTGATAGCGTCCGGCAGCTGAGACCCAATCACCGGTGGCGGCGTAATGCTCCTGCAACAGCGCGGCGGTCACGGCGAGATTTCGATAGGGATCGAGGGCTGCGCAGGGACTGGAAAAACGTTGCCCGTGGTAACCCAGGTTGGTTTGTCCTAGGCCGACATCGACCAGCTTGGCGTCATGCCGAGCGAGAGCTTGGAGCAAGGCGCGACAGGCAGCCGGGCGAGTGGCGAAGCGGTAGGGTGTTCCGGCGATGTTCAGGGTCCAAGGCCAGGGCAGCAGTCGACCACGGACACGGATACCGCTCTCCTGCAGGGCAATCGCGAACAGCACCGTAGAGGGGATGTCGGCGTCATGCGCCGCCAGTTGGTAGGCTGGCGGCGGAAGCTCCTCTGCCTGAGCTGCCAGCATCGCCAACATCAGCGTAATACCACTCAGTTGAGGCGTTGCCATTGTCCATTCACCTGTTGGAACGTGGCGGGCAACGGTTCCGGGGCACCCAGGCTAAACCAGCGACCACGGTCATGGTTCAGGGTGATCTGTCGGCGTTGAACCTTGGCCGGATCGATGTCCGCTTGCCGAGCCCAGCTACGGACGCGTTCATCCTCGCCTTGGCTGCCCACCAAGTAGATATCGAACGCCGTGTCACTGCTTTGTAGACGCTGAGCTTCGGCGGTGCACGCCGGGCAGTGATCCTCCACAAACAGGGCTGGATGCGGCGCGACCGCTGAGCTGGTAGGGGCCGGGGATGCCATGCCCTGGATCGGCAGCAGCCCGGGAAACAGCTTGGCCCAGGCAGCCGTGTAAGCGTTTTGGTAGGCCAACTCGCGCTCGGCGCGTTTGGCTTCCAGCGCTACCTGTAGTTCGGCATAGCGCTGGCGCTCTTGGTCGGTTTGGGCCTCGACCCCGAGTGCGGTCAGCGGATCGAGGTTCGGGCTCCAAAAACCGCGTGGGCCGGCTTGGATCTGTTCGAAACGCGTCCACTCCTGCTCGGTCAGGCCCCAGCTCGCCGCCTGTTCAGAGTCAGAGCGCCCCAAGGGCGCGACCTCCGTGTCCTGATTCCGTGACGGTGTCGTGGCGGGGTTACCCATAGCAGCGCCGATGACCAATAGCGGAGCGAGACAGACGACGGTAGGCAGTAGCGCTCTGTTCATGATCGCTTCTCAAGGAAGGTGTACGGTCTGGTCTGGCTGAGCGGCCACTGCGAAGATGGCTGAGTTCGGCTCCAGCACTTTTAGGTACCAGGCGCCGAACTGCTCACCGCTATGCAGCAGCCGAACATCCATGAGCGAGCGACTGTCAGAAGGTGCGACCGCTAAAAAGCGCTCACCACCGCGGGACTCGACACCCAATACCGAGAACGGTGGCGAGAGCGGGACGGATTTTGGGCGAGCGGTCTGTTTCGGTTTGAGCGCTGAAGGCGTCGGCGGTGGGGGTGATGGCTGGGTCTTGAGGTCCAGGAACTGCTGCTCGACCTGTTCAAGACGTGCGCGTAGCACTGTCAGGTCTGCCACGGTGGCACGGGCCGCCAGGCCATCGCGCAGTTCCTGTATTTCTTGCGCCCATTGATCCAGCATGGGATCGAGGGTATTGGCCTGTTGCTCACCGGTGTCGACCATCTGCTTCAGGTCTTTCAGCGCGTACTGCAGTTTTTCCTGGGCATCCTTGAGCGCGCTTGAATCACGTTGCAGGGTGTCCAAGGTTTGTCGGTATTGCGTGTCCGTGCTCTGCAGTTCGGCCACGCGCTGATATTGGTTATACAAACCACCGCAGAGACCGGCGACCGCCAGGCAAAGTAAGCCGACAATAAGGGTTTGAAACGTTGAGGCTTTCATGGCCGCGCCTCCAATTGATGGGGCCAGACGGTTGCGATCAGCGCGACACCGGCCTCCGTTTTCTGCTGTTCGAAGCAGACCGAACGGCTGACTTCGTCGGTCGTAAGTTGCCAGGCGGGGCCAGCCAGCACTTGTAGGGCGTTGCGCAAAGGGATTGGCCCAAGCCGGTAATGGGCCGCGGGCAGGGGCCGAGTAAACAGCACCTTCACGGACGCGGTAACGGGGCAGAGCGAATAGCCCGAGCGCTGCAATACGTACTGCAAGGCATCCTGCACCGAAGGGCTCAGGCTGGACGGGATGCTCACGTCGATGATTTGGGCAAGCAGATCGCGTTGCTCCGTGGTGGGCTCGGTGCTGACCAGCGTGTAGCGGCCATAACGAAGTTCTGCCGAATGGCTTTCTTCAGCTGTGCCCCTCGAGAACTGTGTCCGATTGGAGCCACTGCCGATCTCTGGACGGGTCGGCAATGGGTTGGGGGCTTGTGCGGTGCAGGCGCTCAATAAGCCCAGCAGGCAGACAGGCGTTAAAAAACGGCCCATGGAAAAAACCTCATGTCAGATTCAGTGCAGAACCTGACATGAGGTGAAGGAGCGATTCATTGAGATAGTTGATTCAAGGTGGGTCGTGTTAAAGCGCATGTTGCTATTCATCGAAAATGGCGAGCCCATCCAAGACGGAAGCGTCGGGGTCGAAGACTAACAGTCTCACATCCGCCGATGCCGCCAGATACAGTACGTCGGCCAAGGCTTTCGGTGTACCGGCGTCGAGTTGCTCTTGTCGTAAGCTCGAATAACGTCTGCCATCAATGGTCAACAAGTTCTCGTCCGTCCAGGGCGTGCCGATCAGTTTGCAACCCATGCCGCAGCAATCCGGCAACGTGAAAAGTTCGAACAAGAGGCCGGTTTGCCTCGGAGCGGAGTGACTGAGCCACTCTTCCAGATAATGCATCGCAGCTTCGGGAAGGTGCGCGGTACTGAGTTCCCAGGCTCGACTGAAATGTCCCGTTTCGAAGCTCAAGCAATGGACCATGGCTTGGGCTTCTTCCATGGAGTACAGATCGCCGAGATGATGCCGCTCGTTGAGCATTTCACCCGTTACGGCGTAAATCACTTGGCGCACCAGTCCGGTAGACGGGCAGCATTCATCCAACTCCTCCGGAATGGATTGGCCTTCGCTGATCAAGGCGAAATCATCATTGAACACGCAGGGGAACAGTTGCAGCGCATCGTCGGGAAGATGAGCTTGTGAGTCGTGTACGGGGCGAAAGCAGTGAGGGCGGTCGTCTTCGTAGGTGATCAGCAACAGCCGTTCGATATGCAGGTTGTCGTAACCGCGAGCAAATGGATTTGAGGTCGGCAGCGGGGTTGAGGTTTGGTGGGCGGGGTTCATGAGGGTTCTCCAGAATGAAAATTAACAAGGCGTCCGAAGACGCCTTTTAGGGTTAAAGCCAGCCATATTCGGCAAGGGAGAGCGGACGGCCTTCACCCACGATGAAGTGATCCAGCACGCACACTTCGATCAAGGCCAAGGCCGCTTTTAATCGCGCGGTCAAGACGCGATCCGTCTGGCTGGGTTCCGTACACCCTGAGGGGTGGTTGTGAACAAAAATGGCGGCCGCAGCGTTATGCGCGAGGGAGCGCTTAACGACTTGGCGAGGGTAAACGCTGGCGCCATCAATGCTGCCGTGAAACAGGACTTCGAATGCCAGCACTCGGTGCCTGGCATCGAGAAAGATCACGCCGAAGACTTCATGCTCTTGTTGCACAAGGTGCAGTTTTAAGTACGCGGCCACGGTGTCAGGCGACGTCAGGATTGGGCCGCGGGCGAACAGCCGACGATCCAGAATATGCAGCGCTTCGCCGATCACCTGGTTTTCATAGACGATACGATCAGCCTCGACATCCGAGGTCTCAATCAGTGTGAGCTGGGTGTTCATGGGGGTACCTCCGAAGGGAACAATCAGGGGGTACACGCCCGAGGGGAGTGGTGTCCCCAAGGTGGATATAGAGTCGCGGGCATTAACCGATGACGTGTTGTTTACAGCCGAGTGAATCGGTGGCGTCGTCCGTGCAGGTGTGAGTCACAACCGTCGCAGGGCAACAAGGAAAACACTTTTATCCCCCAGCCGGCGTCGGGATCGAAGTCGGCACTGAAGGGCATTAACCGCACCAGTCCACAATGGATGCCGGCGATGCGTTTCTCGATGTCATCCGTGGTGTAGTAGAGCGATAGCGTGCTGTAGTCCTCGTAAGCCGCAGCGAACAGGCAGTCGTCGCAAAGCCAGAAGGATTCCATGTTGGTTCTCCTGTGCTGATTGAAGAAAAGGCGCTCGATTGAGCGCCTTGGTGAAACATCGTGGACTGTTCAGACGGACTGAACGGTACGCGTGGCGACACGGCGGGCCGTGCGGGGAGGGGGTGGAGATTCAGGTTCGACCCGAGCCTCTGTTGGGTTTTCGATCTCCTCAGCTTCGGCATCAGCCGATGGTGGGGATGGCTCACTGCTTGGCGCTTGCTCAGCAGGTGCTGTTGCTTCCTGCCTGGCGGGCGCTTTGTACTCAAGCATGCCATTGACCTTGATCCAGTCGATGAACAGCAAACGACCTTTCAAGCTGGCACCTGGCTGACCTTGTTTAGCGCCTTTCTCGTAGAGAAACGGATCAATCCACAGGTCACCGATACGGAACGACAGTAAGACCTTTTTCTCGGTGTTGACAGCGTCCATATAGAGACGAACCAAACGTTCAGCTTCGCCGCCAGCGACTTTGCAGTCGAAGCGGGTGTATTCCACTGCGTCGCTGGCACCGTGCAGAGCTGCGATATCGCAGGCCATGAACGGCTGGCCGCGGCGGACTTGTACTTCACGAACACGGTTGAGGTAGCCGATACCGACGGTGTGCAGGTTGAAGTAAGTGATCACTTCTTGAGATTGGTTGGTGTGGGCCATGGTGGTTCTCCTGTTTTAAGGGGAAACGGAGACACACAACCCCTGACGGGGAAGTGAACCCCCGTCAGGGTGGGTAAGGTGAAGGCGAGCGATGAACGACTCACCACCGGCAAGCCGATGACGATCAGAACGATGCGTCTGGGGGAATAGCGGTGCAGCAGAAGAAAATCCGCGGTAGTGGTCCGCGAACTTGCGGTAGTGGGCATTCATCACCGCCGAAGCGGTAACCGTGCGAGCTTCCGAACGCTGATCGCACTTGGGTAAACCACCACGAGCGTGGCGTAGCCTTGAAGGTTCTGGCTACCTGGGCTGGGCTGTCAACGACAGCAAACCACACCCTTTGTATAAGCCTGTCTCAAGGGAGCGTCAAGGTGCTGCAACCCGATTTTTTATGGCTGGAATACGGTGGAAGTCACTGGAATTAAGAAAAGGAAAAAAATGAAGAGTGGGCCTGGCCGAGTGCCAGGCGAGGAAGAGAAAAACCACCTTTGACGGTCTTACGCACTCGACAAGCGCCTCGCAACACTTGGTCGAACTGCGCCATCATTCGCCAACCGACCCTTGTCGTGGCCTGGGTCGGAACATGCTGGCACGCATCCGCGCACAAAGGGTGCCTAGTGTTTCCCCGGCGGGCTCCGGGACTGAATACGATCGTCGAAGCGGATGACCGCTATTGCCTGGCAAGGGCAACAGCGGTCATCCGCCACGGTGATCAGGTCGAGCATAAAACGGGAATTAAATCCCGCAGAAGAGAAGGCTCCGAACTCGAAGAGTTCGACCGAGCTACCCGGAGCAAATCGGTCTTGGGTCGCCGTTGGCGGTGATCCGAAGTTACTACAGCAGAGAGGGCAACACGACGTCAAGCCTATGGGCGCTCCCCTCATAAGACACAACGTTGACCGCGATGAAAGAGGTTACTTACTGCCGAGATGAGCAGCTAATTGCTCAACAGTTGCCAAGATAAACGCACGGTCGCTTTCTTTCAGTCCACTCAAAATACCCGCGATCATCTGGCCCTGGTCATTGGGACGATTACTCGATGCCGTCAGCAGTTCATCCATCCGGCAATCGAAAATGTCCGCTAATTGCATCAGCTTGACTACGGACAGCTCCACCACACCCCGCTCCAGGCGGGAGATGGCTTCGCTACCAATCCCCAAGCGTTCAGCCACCTCTTCCTGGGTCAGATTACGCTCGGTGCGGTGCTTCGCGATCATGCGCCCGATTTGGGCTTGGGTTGGATGTTTATGTGCCAAGTGATGAGATCTCCAGTTCAACCCGAATGGTTGAGCAAAGACTCGTTGACATGAACATCCCTAAAGGTTGAGTATCAACTTATTGGGTTGTTATAGTGACTGAAATGGCTGTGTATCGCGACGTGATTTCTATTCCAACAGGAATCAGCGTCCAAGGTGGTCGGTGAGAACGAAAGCCTGATAGGGCCAAGCTGAGGGACGGTTGAGCATGGAAGACGAAAACAAGGACATGGATCTGATCTGGGATCGAACACTTGAGCTGTTCATCAAAATCCATGATTGCCCAGATAATCCTGAACACTTCGACAGCCTTGTTCGTTGGCTAAACGAAAGTCCTGCTCACCTGAAAGCGTTCAACGAGCTGGGGCAGATATGGATTTCTACTGGCATCGCCTTGGCCCGAGAAAACGGACAACCTTTGATCGATTTGGAGCGGGATCAGGCGCCGCCGATAATGCATTGAACAGTGCCACACCCAACCTCATGACGAATTCAACTGAACGGTCATTGACGCTGCGTCTCTTTTCCTATCGGCGTAGTGCCCTTGCAGTTCGGGTACTGCGAGCATGACCAGAACGGACCAGATTTTCCCTTACGCTTGATCATTGATGCATTGCAAATGGGGCAGGTCGGCCCGGCTTTGATCGGTATCGACAAGGTGAGCGATCCACAGTGTTTGACCAATTGCGCAATCCAGTTCGCCTGCTTGGCGACGAACGTATCCAAGGTCAGGCGTCCTGCTTCGATCTCGTCCAGAGCTTGTTCCCAAACCGCGGTCATACCTGGATCTGCGACGGCGGCCGGCACCGCCTCGATCAGCGTATGGGCTGTAGCGGAGGCCGTTAAGGCACGTTTTTTCTTCAGCAAATAACCGCGATCAATCAACCCCTTGATGATGCCGGCTCGCGTGGCTTCGGTACCGATACCGGTAGTGTCCCGAAGTTTCTGTTTCAGTCGTGGGTCGGTGACCAGCTTGGCGACGTTTTTCATGGCCTTGATCAGATCACCCTCGGTGAAAGGTTTGGGAGCGGTGGTACGCATGGGCTTGAGTTCGACGTCGTCCACTGCGCACTTAGTACCCTGCTGTAAAACCGGTAAGACTTGGGACGTGTGACCGGGCTCATCCTCCTCGGTGTTTTCGCAGAGTAAGCCTTTCCAGCCCTGGACCAGGATCTGTTTGCCAACAGCGATCAAACGTTCTTCGCCACATTCCAGCTCGACCTGGGTTCGGTCAAACTCATGATGCGGCAGAAATTGCACGAGGTAGTGGCTACGAATCAGTTCGTAGACTTGGCGTTCTTGTTCAGACATCCGCGCCAAGTTTGCCGGCTCGGTGGTGGGAATGATGCCGTGGTGCGCGGTGACCTTGGCATCGCTCCACACGCGGGAGCGCAATGATCGATTGAGACTCCCGAATGCAGGTCTGAGTGCCGGATCCGTTTCGAGCAGGGCGTCGAGTACTGCGGGTGCCTCGTTGAACATACTCTCTGGCAAATAGCGGCAATCGCTGCGCGGGTAGGTGGTGGCCTTGTGGGTTTCATACAGAGCTTGGGCGATGTTCAGCGTTTCCTGGACGCCGAGCCCCAGCTTACGCGAGCAGACCTCCTGCAACGTGCTCAGGTCGAAGGGCAGGGGTGGTGCTTCGCGGGAATGTTCAGTCTGCAACGAGAGCACCGTGGCGGACTTACAGTTGTTGATTGTCTGGACCGCATGATGGGCAAGTGTGTGCTGCAGGCAACGGCCCGCCTCGTCCCGCCCTGAGCGTGGCGGTAACCAAGATGCGATGAATCGCTGACCCATCGACGATAGGAACACTTCAATGTTCCAGTAAGGTACCGGGACGAAGCCGGCAATCGCACGATCCCGATCAACTACCAAACGTAAGGTGGGTGTCTGGACGCGCCCCACTGACAAAACGCCGTCGTAGCCTGCCCGGCGACCAAGAAGGGTAAACAAACGACTGAGGTTCATGCCGATCAGCCAGTCGGCACGGCTGCGGGCGAGGGCCGAGTGATAGAACGGGAAAGTCTCCTGACCGGACTTCAGCGCGGACAGGGCTTTGCGAATCGACGCCTCGTTGAGTGCGGATAACCAGAGGCGCTCGACAGGACCACGATAGTTGCAGAGCTCTAGTAACTCACGGGCAATCATTTCACCTTCGCGATCGGCGTCGGTGGCGATGACGACGGTGGTAGCGTTACCGAGCAGGCGTTTGATGACTTTGAATTGTGCTGCGGTCTTGGGCTTGACCTCAACCTGCCATTGCGCGGGAATGATCGGTAGATGATTCAATGACCAAGATTTGTACTGATCACCATAAGATTCAGGTGGGGCTGTCTCTAGCAGGTGGCCAATACACCAGGTGACGGTGGAGTCGGGTCCGATCAGGCAACCATCACTACGCCCGGTGGCCCCGAGTACTTTGGCGATGTCACGACCCTGGGAAGGTTTTTCGCATAGAAAGAGGCGCATAGAACTGCTCCGGATTGAGTTCAGAGCAGCGTTGTTGGAAATAGCAGTGGCGAGATACGAGAAACCTGAATGGCAGGTTCCTCATATTTAGACGGTGAGGAAGGCTTGTATGGTCTGAGGTTTCTGTCTGGTTGTTATCTGGATAACAGGATGGGCCTCACGAGCAGCCAGTAATAACTGGCCAGCAACTTCACGCAAGGCGCAATTTTTATGCCTGAAGACTTTCAGGCCGTAGGTGGTTGCCCTCTGCGTTTCTTGGGTTTCGACGCAGGTGAGCCGGCTGGCTCTGTATTTTGAGAGGCCGCCGATTCGCTCGAGCGTTCCCGCATGACCACGCTATACACCCGGTGAGGCAGGATGCCAACTCGACGGGCCTCGATCTTGAAGGTCACCCGCGCGTTATCTTCGCTGTCCTCCCACTCATCGCGCGCGGTACGACCTTCAACCAGCACGCGCATGCCTTTCTGGTACAGCGTGCACCAGTGTTCGGCCTCACGGTGCCAGAGCTCAACAGGGGCCCAATAGCCCCCTCGATCTTCATAGCTGCCCTCACGTGGCACAGGATTGTCGAAATACACATTTAGCCGTAGTAAGCGCCGTGGTTCGTCATTGCCTGAAGCGAACTCCTGGAACTCTGGCGCACTGCCAATATTGCCTTCGCCGACGAAAAAAGTACTCATCGTGATATCTCCACTGCGGGGGTGAACTGGCGCAGTAACCGTTCGGCACTGGCCATCTTGATTGCACAGGTCGAGGCCTGGCGGTAGAGCGAATGCACCACGCTCATCTGTAGGTTCAGTGCAATGCGATCGCATTCGAAACGGTGCAATCTCTCGCGCACGCCCTGCGGCAGGGCTCTGTTGCAGACCTGACGCTCCCAGACTGCAACCCCCATACGGGCGAAATCACGCGTGCGCCAACGCAAAAATGTGCTGCCCGCGCTGGTGTTCTGCAGCACCAATCGGATATCCAGCAGTGAGTAAGGAGGCTGTCCGGCTTGCTGCACCACAGCCTCCATCAGGTGACATAACTGCGCCTCGATTTCCCTCGCCAGCTGCGCCAAGTGCTCCAACTCCCCCTTACCCTTAAAAGGTTTTAAAAGGCCTTTTAGTGAGGCAGCGTGTTCGAGCTGCCGATAGGCATCGGATGTCAACGCTTCGAGGTTCATCGGTTGAGCCGGGTTCATGGGCTTCATGCGTCGTCCTCCGGCTTATCAACTGTCGCAGAGGGCTCGTTCGCATCCTCTGTCAACGCGTCAGCCTCATCCTCTACCACAGCACCACGACGAACGATTGGGGGCGCGAACTGGGAACGGCGATGGCCCTCAAGGATGTCCATGGGCGGCATACCTAATTTATCGACGGCTGCCAGGGCGCGAGCGTTGTTCGCCGCCATGTCATCGCGTGTGACACCCGCATTCCGATAACGCTGCGCCTGGCCGAACAGGCTGCGCAGCAGATGGGCCCCGTCATCGATCCAGGCTTCCATGTCCCTGCGACCGATCAAAGCGGTGTGATGAGACAACAGGGTCCGGCGCACCAGAGTGTCGTAATCGGTCAGTAGGTAGACTGCTAGAAAACCCAGCTGGCTGCCGATGTACAGCGGCAAAGTCACAGGGTGGATGTTGAGGTTGTCGCTCATATCGATCTGTGTCGGCAGGTCCTGTCTGATTCGATCCAGCTGTTGGGTCAATTCCAGCATCCCAGCTTTAGCCTGCATCAGCTTCTCTTCTAGTTGCACCATGGCCCAGTCGGCATAGGGGTCGTCCTGGGCTGCGGTTTGTTTGATCAGGTTGGTGACACTGATGTAGCCGGCCATACCCATGATCGAGTGGACGCCTTCACGTGCAGCCCGACCCTGCCAGATACGGGCGGCATGGTGAGTGTGCAGGGTCAGGGTGATGCTGCTGCGCAATGAACCCAGATTGAGTTGATAGTGATCGGCCATGGTGTTGTCCTCGCATTCGCTTGGGCGGGAACGTTGCGACAGATGAGGGGCAAGGGCAGTCAAAAAGCTGAATGCGGTCTGTTCGGTTTGGTTTAAGGGGCTACTATGAAGACCTCAATGGATTTGATGCCAGTGGCATCAAATCCATTGACGTCTACGTTCATGGGAGGCGATGTCCCGGCCTTTCCCTAAGAATTTCCTAGTTTGGTCCGACGTGTTCGTAGAGTGGAACTCCATAGATTTGATGCTACTGGCATCAAATCTACTGACGTCCACCGCGTTTGCCGCGCAGTTGGCGCAGCTCATTCAGGCACGCTTGAGCAAGGGCAGACACGGGTTCGCCCTGTTTTCGAATGGGGCGCGAGGGTGGTGGTGCAGGCGGTTCTGCAATGGGTGACGGTTCGGCCTGACCTGCCCAAGGACGAAAGTCGCCGTTCAGTGCGCGCTGGATCAGACCCATCAGATACGCCGCTGGCTTGCGGATTCCACCGGCCGCACAGCGTGCTCCCGCTTCGTTGAGCACTGCCTGCCGATCCGCGGGTTTGAGCTTGTTCAGCGCCACCGCGACGGCCTGACGCTCGCTTGGGCTCAGATGCAGCGCAGCGGGCCAGTGCAGGTTATCCACCGCTGAGGTCGCGCGCGGTACTGTACAAATACTTTCTTTTAATACAGTACAGGCGGCGTTCGGATTCCGAACAGCGCGGGAAACATTGGCGTTCAGCCCCGGTTCGGAATCCGAACTAGGGCCTGTACGATTCCGAACGAGGGCACCTTCCCCCCGTTCGGAATCGTACAGAGAGGTATCGGCTGCCGGATCCAATCCTTGCTGCGCCCAAAGTTCGCCCCAGCTGTCGAGCCGTGTCGGTAGTCGACCCTGATCGATATCGGTGTCCTGGCGGATTTCTTCCACAATGTGCTGCGCGACAATACGCACCGCCTTGGTCGCATGACCGAGGGCATGTCCGACCAGCGCCAGGTAATCCTGATCCAGTTCGATGGCTTCGGCGGGGGTTAACGGCTCATCGTGCAGAACGTACAGCGAACCTTGAAGACGTCCGCTGAGCTGATCGCGTCCGCGACTCACCAAACTGAGCCAACGCGTCAACCTGAGCATCGTCAACACCCGAGCAATGGTTTCACGGGAGGCTGACGCACCGTAGGGCACGCTTGACAGGTAAGGCTGCAAATCCTCATAGCGCGGCGTGACCACGCCTTGGCCTTGGAGCATGAGTCGAAATACCTGCCAGGCATTACGTTCCAATGGTGTCAGCCGATGATCCAACAGCAGGCGACGTGGCACGACTTCGTGAGGTTGGCCGCTGAACAGAAAGCCAGCTTGCAGGGCCTGGTTGGAGGGTTGTTCAGTGGTAGGGCGTACGGGCCAGCGTTCACTCAGCTGCAGGGTGCATTGTTGCAGGACACGCTGCCAACGACTGGAAGGGGCAGTATTCATGTGTTGTTGCTGTACTGGTCAATCTGCCGCCACACGATGGTCAAGCTGATCTGTTGCTCCTCCGCCAGCATCATCATGGCGTCGAGCTGATCCCCGGTACTGTCTTGTGCGCGCAGCTGGCACCATC
This sequence comes from Pseudomonas sp. W3I7, assembly GCF_030816095.1. Lineage (NCBI taxonomy): Bacteria > Pseudomonadati > Pseudomonadota > Gammaproteobacteria > Pseudomonadales > Pseudomonadaceae > Pseudomonas > Pseudomonas sp. W3I7. The sequence continues at coordinate 2,993,469 of NZ_JAUSXP010000001.1, read as the reverse complement.
GCTGCCAGAGTGCATGTTCCTGCGCTTCGCTCAAATGCTGAGGACGGCCCTTACGGATTTCTATCTTGAGCAGACGTCGACGCAGGGCGGTTTCCGAATGCGCCAAGCCAAAGCACTGATACATGATGGTGCTGCTGGCGCCTAGCTTGAGCGCTCGGTTGATCAACCGTTCGTTCTGCTCGTCGCGTTCGGCTTGCTCGATCAAACGATGCAACACCGGCGAGTCAATCTTGACCTCAACCCAGGGTACGGTGGCATAGGCCAGGCGTGACAGGGTGGTGGGTGGTAAGGATTGCAACAGGTAGATGTCGTCTTCATCCAGTCCGAGTGCCTTGCAGCGCTGCAGGTTACCTTGGCGCAGTTCATGCAGCACCTGGGTCAGCATGGCCTGGTTGAGCACATTGAAGGACAGGTTCATGGCAGCTCCTTCGGTGAGTTGTCCTCAGGGGTAAGCGTTAAGTCGATCAGGCGTCGGGCCAGGCGGATCAGACGATACAGCTTGATGAGCAGACCGTCGGGCAGTCGCTCCAGTCCTACGTCCACGGCGGGACGATCTGTAAGCGGAAGTTGATAGATCCCCAACAACAACTGGCCGAACAGCGCTGACGGCAGTTGCTTACGATCTTCCCAGTTGACCTCGTCTTGAGCGCGCAGCAGGGCCAGGAGCAGCAGGTGAACGCCGGCCGCGCGAGGCGTGGCAAGATCAACCCGTTCGATGTCTAGAGCGAAGCCCAAGCCAAGCGGCTGATCAATGATGCTCTCGGGATGTCCAGCATAGGCCGCCATTTCCCGCGCCAGTGTTGCAATGGTGGTTCGCAGTTGTTCGGGACTATCCAGTGCTGGTGCGATGGTCCAGATGTCGTCGATCGCATAGGTGTCGACAGAAGATGTTGCGTCGGTGGCGGTCTCGCGATCGATCTGTTCACGAATCTGTTGAACTCGTGACGGAGGACTGACCGCTGATACGACCTTCGTTTCTGGCGGTGTGAGCGGTTCTTCTCGCGTTGGTTCGGTCTGGGGCCTAGTCTCAGTTGATTTGGGATGGGACTCGGAGGAGGGAGGTCCTGCCGAGGCTTCATCAATGCTCGGCAGATGGATATTCTCCGAGGGCGCGGTGAGGGCAACGCCAGGCGTCGAGACGACCCGTTGAGTATCGCTCAGTTCCAGGGCCAGCATCCGGTAGGACTGTCCGAGCAAGCGGCTCATGCGTTCGAGCAGTTCATCCTGGATCTGCTCAAGATCGAAAGACTCGGGATCGGCATCGAAGTCACTCAGGGTGTCGAGCCAAAATTCGGCGAACACAAGGGGGGCGGTTGGATAACGGTTCCAGGTTCGTTGTGCTTGGCTACGCAGACCGATCAGTCGTTCGATCTGGGGCTTACCCAATCCGGCATACAGGGTTTGTGGAATGGCAGGCAGTAGGTGTTCAAGGGTGTCGAGCATCCGGCTGATGTGCGACTGCGAAATGGGATAACCCCCAGCGGCGAGACGTCGTGCCAGCTCACGTTGCGAGAGCACAGCTCCATCTGCTTCGAGCATAGACTTGAGTTTGAGTACCGCCAAAGCACGTTCGATGAAAGTGAGTTGACCGTGCAGATCACTTTCGACCAGGTGGCCGAGTAGGGCGGTGATTTCACTGGTCCAAGGTCGGAACAGGCAATGAATGTGGAAAAAGCGCTCGTCGCGGGTTTCCTGCCAAAGCTCGCCGAGAATCGCCAAGCGTGTATTACCGCCGTTGCGGATGATGAAGTAGGTTTCTCCCGGGCGACGGGTAATCGGCGGTGGTTGATCCAGCCCACGCTCACGGATCGAGGCCTTGATATCGTCATATAGCGGATTACGGATGAAGCGTGGGTTATGTTCGTAGGGCCGCAACTGTTCCAGAGTGACCAGCATAGGCGTGTCAGTGAGTGGGTCGGACATCCGCTCCACTTCTGGACCCCGAGGGAAGTGGTCCTGGTGCAGCTTGTCGGAGATCTCCTCCTGACTGAGCTTCTTCATCAGAACGTCCTCAATTATCGCCGGCTGCGCAAATGGTCACCGACCTCGAAACTAACGATCTCGGCAGTACCCGAACCTTCGAAATGTTGGGAGAGTTCTGCGAGGAACCAACCCATGGACGAGCGCCCACCCTGTAGGCGAAAGACAACGGTGCAGTACTCCTCGCAAGGTGGGTGGTGTGGTTGAATGGAGGGTGGAACGATGATGGGAAGTTGATCCAACATCAGAAGACTCCTAGCCAGACGGTTGGCCTCAAGGTCGATCAAACACAATGACGGGGTGAGAAATGTCGGCTTGGTGATTCGTCTCATTGAACCTCCACGCATCGGCTCACCGTAGAGATCGCCTCGCGCCACTCCGGAAACAACTCGATGGCCAGCGCCTGCATGGTTTCCAGTGCCGATGGCGAGCGTCGTTCCCGTGACTGGCGCGTTTCGATTCGGTGGGCTGGTAGGCCGAGGGAGGCGGCATTAAGGTAAGCCACTCGGTCTGGAATTACGGTTTCCAGAACCGAGATGTACGTAGCCTCAGCGAAAGTCTTGCGCAGGCCACTGATGATCATCCGTGTGTCTGCCCTAAAGGCATTCACCTGGTTCAGTAACAATCGTAAGGGTGGGGGTGGAATGCCCAGATGACGGAACGGCTCGAGTTCACTCCTCAGCTTCAAGGTTCCGCGGCGCAGTTCGCGGGCGGCGAGCATTTCCGGGGTGATGGGAGAGAGGGCGAGATCGGAAGCTAGGATAGCCATCTCCAGCAGCACGCTACGTGCCCCTTGAGTGTCGATCAACAGCAGATCGTAACTCGGGCGGAAGTCGTCGAGCAGATTGCGCAGCCGTAATCGTCCGTCTGGGGCATGCAGCAGCAAGGTGCTCAATCGGCCTTGATCATCGTTGGAGAAGATCAGGTCGAGCCGTTCGATCACCGTCTTGGAAACAATCTGTGCAGGAGTTGTTAGGTTGAGTGCGAGGAGCTCGTACGCGCCGGCAGCAGCCTTTTGGCTCAATGCGTAATAGCTGGATAGGGTGGGTTGACTGTCCAGATCTAGCAGCAGGACGCGCAGGCCCGCATCTGCGAGAAGGCCGCCGAGGTTGGCGGTCACCGTAGTTTTGCCCACCCCACCTTTGGTAGAGACTACCGATACCACACGCACGACATCAGCCCTGCTGCGCCAAACGGTCGCTGACCCACTGCTCGATCTCCAGCGAGTCCCAGCCGACCGCGCGCAGACCAATGCGTTTGGCTTGAGGAAATTTACCTTCTTTCATCAGATTGTAAATGTGCGCGCGCTTGAAACCGGTTTTCCGCTCCACCTCTTCACGGCGCATGATGTGGCGTTCAAGCTGTGGTACAGGTGCTTCAGCGATGAGAGAGGTGGGACTGGACATAATGGTCACTCCTGGCGCCGATTGGCGTGTGATGGGAAGTGACTCGGATTCAATACCAGAAAAAGAAGTGAGTCATTGCAATGCAAGTGACGTGATTGCACTGCAATGCTCAACCGTTGGCTTTGGCAAGGCTACGTCTGCCAGCTGCAAATTTTTCATCCAGGGAACGTTTACTTAGTCCTGGGACGCCACCATAGTGGCCAGTTATGGAATCGACAATAGAAGCCTGGCTATCGAATATCGAATGCTTTCTCCCCGCCTGAGACGAACCGAGCATGATATTGACCAAGGCTCCAATGACGTTCAAAAAACTGGTTCTGCTGACGTCGCTAAGCTCTTGTTTGTTCTCGGCGAGCCTGCGCAGAGTATCGCGTTCTAATCCTGCAGCTTTTAGCTCTGCAGTCAATGATTGAAGTTTGGCTTCCGTAGCTTTTAACTGTATCTGCAGGGCGTCACGATCCGCCTGTAAAATCAAAAAGGTGCTATGGCGAATTGCTTCTTGGTCAGATGTTGTTTGACTAAAAAGAAATGAAGGTCGCTGGTCTGGATGGTAATAAAGCATCCATCTCTTGAGGTCCGAATGCCTGATGGTCAGTAACCTGGGGTCTACTGGTGTGCCAGGGGGAACTGTAATGCCGAATGCTCCATAGGGGATCTCCTGATTTCTCGCTGCATCTAGAATCTTACCTACCCTTGCATGCAAGCATGGCCATTGGGGAAAGATATTAATGAGCCGATCCGAGTTGTCCCATGCTGACTCAAGAATCTGAGTCTCATGAGATAGCAAATCGCACCAGCGTATTGCCGCTTCGATGGGCCTGTAGAAAAGTTTTTCGACGGCATTCAAATCCGTAGCTTCGTACATGGCGGACGCCTTCTATCCAAGGGCAGGCCGCTAGGTGCTGTCTAAATGCCTAAAACCATGACCTAGGCTTCCGTGCGGTAGCTGTCCTACATGTTTTTGGTGCTTGCAAGTCATCGCTTTGCAGCGAGAAGACTGTTTTTTTGTCCAACGCTCGCCCATTCTCCGCTCCCGATGGCTGTCCGAGCTGAATGACTTGAGCTAAGTCTAGGAGTAACCTCTCTGCAAGATGTTCGTCAAACGCAGACAAATAGCATTTACCGCATTGATTGGCTGTTCTGCGTTGTCGCGTTTATCTATGGCTCTTTGGTTGTGGATAGCAGTTTAGTTTGGTTCGAACGTGAGGTCCCCCTTAATAAGTGCAACAGCTCCTGTCTTTTTAGTGCTGGCTTAGATTGGTTTTCCATTTGCTTAGAGTATTTGAAACACAACAGAGCAGCTGTTCGCTAGTCTCGGCTGCCTTGTTATGCATCGGGCCATGCTTTCTGCCAGCGCGGTGCCGATGACTCTATTTCGACCGGTGGGTCTACCGCCGAGGCGACGCTAGAATCGTCATCTCGCAGCCCGATCACGCAGGAAACTCATCAGTCGACTCACATCAGGGTTCAGTGACTGCTCGCTGCGAAAGGCCAGGTAAAGTTGTCGCACGGCCCAGCGTTCTTTAATTGGCAACATGGTCATGCCACGCGCTGTCACGCTCTTGGACACCGCTGCACGCGGCAACACACTCACCCCATGACCCGCCTCGACCAGACTGAGCACGGCCTCAAAACTGCTGGCCTGCAGGCTGATCTTTAGGCTTCGGCCCCGGGCGGCGGCCAGATCGCTCAATAACCTGAGAATCGCACTGCCCTCATTGGTACCCACGAACGGGCGGTCCAGGATGTCATCCAGGCTGGCCTGATCCTGCTGGTGCAGCGCATGCCCTTGGGGTAGAACCAGTACCAATTGGTCCTTGCGGTAGACGATCTTTTCGATCCCCACGCTGGTGGCATTGTTGGCCACCACGCCAAGGTCAATGTCCCCAGACTGCAGGGCACGGATTATCTCGTCCGACAACCGCTCTTCCAGCTCAAGCTTGACCTCGTTGTAGACGGTTCGATAGGCGTAGAGATCCTTGGGAAGAAACTGCACGATTGCCGAGGTATTGGCCCATAAGCGGATTGTGCCGCGGATGCCCTGAGAAAATTCCGACATCGAGCCCACCAGGCGCTCCGACGCACTGACGATCAATTGGGCGTGCCCGAGCAAAGCATCCCCGGCGGCGGTCAACTCCATTGCACGATGTCGGCGCTCGAACAACGGCATACCGATGACCTGCTCAAGGTCCGTCAATCGACGGCTGACCGCCGAAAGTGTCATGTGGACGCGTTCAGCGGTGATGGTCAGGCTTTTGCTTTGCGCCGTTAGGACAAAAATCCGTAGCGTTAGCAGGTCCAGATTGGAAGGGTTGATCACAATGTCGGTTTCTTGATGAACGGTTAAGGTGAACGCAAGCTCGCACCATAGTGGGTGGAGGGCAGATGGGCTGCGCCGCCGAACAGCTTTTCACGCAGTGTGCCTGTTGCATACGTAGTTTTATAGACGCCTCGCGTCTGCAATTCGGGCACGACCCAGCGAATGAAATCACGCACGCTTTGCGGTGCAACGCTACGAATCAGGTTGAAACCGTCGATGTCCGCTTCCTGCTGCCACGCACACAACTCATCCGCGACTAAACTGCCATCCCCTACCAGCGTCAGGATGCGCGAGCCCAGCGGCATGGCCTCAAGTAGTTTCCTGACCGTCCACACTTTACCCGGGCTGCGTCGGGTGAAGGCTTCCAACGCCGACTGGCCCGCCTCACTGTGCTGATAAACAATCGGTTCATCCAAGTCATAGCGGGAAAAGTCGATACCCACCGTCGATGTCTCCCTGGCAATGTCGATCTCGGTGCAGACTCTGGCGGCGTAGTCCCGGAACGTCGCGCCGGCCTCGGTGAGTGACGCCCCGCGAGTGGAGCGTGCCAACAGCTGCACGCCCAGCTCTGCTTCAAGCCGAGCCAGTCGGCGACTGACGATCGACTTCGACACGCCGAGCCGCAGCGCAGCCTGTGAAATGCCCCCCGCATCAGCCACTTCCACGAAAGTCTGCAGTTCTTCGATATCCATACGTGCGTTCCTCTTTTCGCGACACAGTTAGCCTTGGAATGCTACTACTGCATCGAACATGGGAACAGCACAATGGATTTTCCAGGCAGAGCATCCTTCGTGCGTGCCTGGAATCCATTACCCGCAAGGGCTCCGGCTCTTTCACACACGTGCGTCACCCATAAAAAGGATTTGCCAATGGCAAGCGAGACTCTGCGCAACCCCCACACCGACCAGCTACTGACCCCGGAAAATTCGGCATTGATCATCATCGATTATCAGCCTGTTCAGGTTTCCTCGATCCGCTCGATGCCGCGTGACGAGCTCGTCTTCAACATCACCAGCGTCGCCAGGGCGGCGGTCAACTACAACCTTCCGATCATCCACTCCACCGTCAATGTCGCGACCGGTCGCAACAAGCCGCCGATTCAGGAGCTGCAAGAGGTGCTCGGCCACCTGCCGACCTATGATCGCACCTCAATCAACAGCTGGGAGGACACGGAGTTCAAACAGGCGGTCAAGGCTCTCGGGCGCAAGAAGCTCATCATGACTGCGCTCTGGACCGAAGCGTGCCTGACGTTCCCGGTGCTCGATGCTATCCAGGAAGGCTATGAAGTCTATGTGCCGGTCGATGCGGTTGGTGGCACATCGCTCGCCGCACACGAGGCGGCATTGCGCAGAATGGAACAGGCAGGCGCGAAGCTCATCAGCCGCGTGCAGATGTACTGCGAACTGCAGCGCGACTGGTCGCGAGAAGTGACCGTGCCGGGCTTTATGGGCGTGTTTGCGAACTTCGACGGGTTCCACGCTGAAAAGGCCCTGGAGGAGGCAGGCAAGAAGGCCTGATCAGCGGGCAGTTGATGAAGGTGGCGCTCGCGAAAGCGGGCGTTGCCTTTATTTTTTGCAGTGAATAAGCCCGACCCGCTCGTGCCTCGCAAAACCCTTCTAAGGACGCAAATCCACGCTGATGAATTTGCTGTCGCGCTTCAAAATCTTCGACAGCGGGGAGATTCGTATTGACGGCCAAACATCGCGCACCAGCCAACTGCTGAAGGAGCCCAGGGGTTTTCGAGTGATGTAGCTGGCAGCGATCATCAATGCCAGACCTACATAGATATGCAAAGCATCCCTCGAGAGGTCGATGGCTGTAATGATCCCAAGCTTGAGTGATTTCAGGGTGGAAGTGACCATTGACTGTTTCCTTGTTTTACGTGGCTTAGGTCCACGATAGTTACCCGCGGTTTTACTGGTCGTCACGTTCGATAGTCGGTCCTGAACCGAGCGTTAAACGTTGCGCCAGTATGCGCAGGTGTCCAACAGCCCTACACGGATCGTGTCTCTTTGGCAGGTGCTGAAAAATTTCACTCAGTCGGTACGTGCTCGAACATTGTGAGATTACTGGCTATCCGATTGGCTGTGGATCGAATCAGGTCGCATAGTTCGAAGGCATCCCTCCACGCTCTTGATATGCTTCAAAAACAAGTCCAGAATTAAGTCTTTTCCTGCTTCGGAAAGAAAATAAAACCCTTAGATTTCAATGGGTCGGACGCCAGATGCGAGTCTCGTTTCCCGCTCCAATCTCCTGATTTGTATTCGCTGTATCGTCAATCTGTGGTTATTCGCGCCGCGTTTTGACGCAACTGATCTAGGTAGTTCGCCCATTGTTGGGCAGCCTCTCGGCGTTGCGCCAGCAATTGAGCCCGTGCATACACTGCCCCGAGCGCACCCGGCATTCGGTGGGATAAAGACAGTTCAAGCACGATAGGATCTATACCCAAATGCTCGTGGGCTATGGTCCGGTAGGTGGCGCGAAAGCCGTGGGCAGTAATGTTGTACTCCGGCCAGATACGCTGAAAGGACTTGAGCATGGAGGTCGGGTTTATGGGGCGTCCCGGATAGACCGGCGAGACGAACACCCAGCCTTTGCCTTCTTCATCCACCACGCGGGTTTTATGTAGCTCGCGTAACAGAACCAAGGCTTGTTCAGGCAACGGCACAATGTGTTTGCTCTTGTCCAGATGCTTGGTCTTGCTCACCACATAACGCCAATCGGCGCCCACCAAGTCGACATCTTCCCAGCGCATCTGCACCAGTTCGCCTGGGCGGACCGGCAACACGACCAGCAGGCGCATTGCGGTGGCAACGCTGCCGTCGTTGCAGTCATCAAGGCGTAGAAGAAACCTGCCCAGGTCGGATGGCCTTTCGATCGCCGGGTTGCTGGTCACGATGTGGCGGATCTTCAACTCCTCGATGTTGCTGAGCGCCACGTTGCGCTCCACCCAGCCGCGACCTTCGGCAAAGCCCAGAACGGCACGTATGATGGTGCGCACGCGCCGGGCCATGGCCATGGTGCGCTGGCGACGCAACTCAGTGATGATCGTAGTGATGTGCTCCAACTTGATCTCGCTGATCGGTTTTTTGCCAATGGCAGGCAAGATGTGGTTGTTCAGCGCTCCGTTAAACCCCGAGATGGATTTTGTCACCAGTTCGGCAGACTTGAATGCCAACCATTGCTCGGACACGTAAGCGAAGGTGCGCTCTTCATTGAGCAACTGTGCCTCGATCTTGGCGGTCTTGGCCTTGAGCGGAGCGGTGTGGTTAGCCACGTCGCGGCGTGCGCCGCGGGCAATGTCGCGCGCTTCCTTGAGGCTAATGTCGGGGTAAGCGCCGATGGAGAAGCGGTTTTCCTTCCCATTCAGCCGATACTTCAATCGCCAAACCTTGGAAGGGGATTTGCCGACTTTGCTCGACGCCCTCACCTCCAAGTAGAGGCCAGGAACTTCGCCATCGGCGTGTTTGCCAGGTTCGGTCAGTGAGCGGATCAAGGCATCGCTGAGTTTTCGTTTGAAAACAACCGCATTATCTGGGGGCATCGGTGGGGGCATCCTTTTTAAGGAACCGAAATTTGCCCCCAATTATGCCCCCATTAGTCGTGGAATCCATTGGATTTAGACAGGCGGCAATGGACTGAAATTACCAATAAGCACTTGTTATAAAACAGTTTTATGGAATTTACTGGAATTCCATTACAGGCTATCGGGGTCCCCGAAAAACATCTGAATCCTCGACCTCAACCACCGCTCCCCCGGATCATTATCCTGCGACCCACGCCACGCCATATGCAGTTCAAACGTGCGTACCGGCAACGGTGGGTCTTCGGCGCGCAAACCGCCCGCCGAGGTGAGTGCCTCGGCGGCGTAGTCCGGCACGGTGGCGAGGATATCGGTGCCCGCCAGCAATGTGCCCAGCCCGTTGAACTGCGGTACGGCCAATACCACGTGGCGTTTGCGATCGAGCTTTTCCAGCTCTTCGTCGATAAACCCGCTCAGGTCGCCTGCGAAGGACACGAGGGCGTGGGGGCGGGCGCAGAAGTCGTCGAGGCTCAGGGAGCCGGGCACGCTGTCGGCGCGCAGCAGTTTCGGCAGGCTGCGGCGCAGCACTTTGCGTTTGGCGTTGGCGGGCAGGTCGGCGGTGTAGCTGACGCCGATGGAAATTTCCCCGGAGGCCAGCAGGCCAGGCATCAGGATGTAGTTGACGCGGCGCACCACCAGCACGATGCCTGGCGCCTCGGCGCGCAGGCGTTTGAGCAGTTGCGGCAGCAGGGCGAATTCGACGTCGTCGGACAGGCCGATACGAAACACGGCGGTGCTAGTGGCCGGGTCGAATTCGGCGGCGCGGCTCACGGCGGTGGAGATCGAGTCCAGGGCCGGGGAGAGCAGGGCGAAGATTTCCACGGCGCGCGCCGTCGGCTCCATGCTGCGCCCGGTGCGCACGAACAGCGGGTCATCGAACAGCCCGCGCAAGCGCGACAACGCCGCGCTGATGGCCGGCTGGCCAAGGAACAATTTCTCGGCAGCGCGGGTCACACTGCGCTCATGCATCAAGGTTTCGAATACGATCAAGAGGTTAAGGTCGACACGACGCAGGTCGTTACGGTTCATCTTGTGTCCTGGAAGAGTCAGCAAACTTGACGTGAGCGGCCACATGTAAACAATGACCGGCATGAATCTTACGGGGAAAGGCTGGTACTCTGCACCGGATAATTGAGTTTTCCTACGATACTTGAGGTGAATGCCTCACTTGCGGAATCAATGACAGACATGTCGACTATTAATGGCGACCGGTGGCCTTACCCGGAAAGCCCAGATAGAGTTCATGGCATTAGAGGTTACTTTGACGAGGTTTGCGATGTCCCGCACGATCCGTTTTCACAAGTTTGGTCCGGCCGAGGTGCTCAAATGCGAAGAGCATGCAGCCGCACAGCCCGCACCGGGCGAAGTGCAGGTGCGTGTCGAAGCGATTGGCATCAGCTGGTATGACATTCTGTGGCGCCAGAACCTGGCGTCCTCCCATGCACGCTTGCCGTCCGGCCTTGGCCATGAGATGGCGGGTGTGGTGGTGGCCCTCGGTGAGGGCGTGGATGACTTGGCGATAGGCGATAAAGTCGCCAGTTTTCCGGCCGAAAGCCCCAATGATTACCCGGTATATGGCGAGCAAATCGTATTGCCGCGCTCGGCATTGACCCGTTATCCGGATGTACTGAGCCCGATTGAAGCCAGCGTGCATTACACGCCGCTGTTGATCGCCTACTTTGCCTATATGGATCTGGCGCGGGTCAAACCCGGCCAATTTGCCCTGGTGACGGACGCCAGCCACTGTGCCGGCCCTTCGTTTGTGCAACTGGGCAAGGCGCTGGGTGTTCGGGTGATCGCCGCCACCAAGGACAGCGCCGAGCGCGAATACCTGCTGTCGCTGGGGGCCGAGAAGGTCATCGTCACCGAAGAGCAGGACCTGCTGATGCAAATCAACAAGTTCACCGATAACCGCGGCGTGGATGTGGTGTTCGATGGCTTGGGCGGTCCGCAGATGTCGTTGCTCGGTGATGTGCTGGCGCCCCGTGGCAGCCTGGTGCTCTACGGTTTGCAAGGCGGCAACCAGACGCCGTTCCCGGCCTGTGCAGCGTTCCAGAAGAACATCCAGTTCTTTGTGCACTGTATCGGTAACTTCACCGGCAAGCCGGAACTGGGCATCATTCAGGACCACGTCGCCTTGCAACGCGCATTGCGTGACATCAACCAACTGACGGCCGACCGCGTGCTGGTGCCACTGAAAACCACCGTGTTTGCCTTCAACCAGTTTGTAGAAGCGCACCGTTACATGGATGAATGCCCGTGCCGCGAGCGTGTTGCGTTGCAGGTTGAGGCTGTTTGAGGTGTAGGAAGATTCGTAAATGAGTTTTGCAAACTCTGGGCGCATGGGGCAAATGCGCCATATGACAGGGTTGAATCCGCGCGTTGTCTGAAACGCGCAACGGCCGTCCGGTCCCGCAAACGATGCCCTTTTCCCCGCCGCCGCCCTGAAATTCAGCGCGGCGTTGTTGTGTCTGTACCCTGCACATTTGCCCCCGTCATTATCTGAACTGCTTTTTGGTCAGCTTCTGTATCTGTTAATCATTATTTCAGCCCTGATAATTGGCACTTCACTTTCAACTCAAGGACTGAGTTATGAATGATTTCCTGATTCATCAGCAGGCACTTCCTGCAACTACGAGTGGTACAGCCTCTGCCAGGACGCGAGGCAATCGCCACTCCAAGGATGGCTTTCAAACGATGCATGGCTGGAGGTTGAAGTTTGACAAGTTCTATTTGTCAGATGTGTCTTTGAATTCAAGGTTAAAGGGCTGTAGGAGCCTGTCTGAATATTCCTAGGAGCATTGCTGCCTATCGCCAGGATGCTGTAGTACGGCGCCTTCGCCCCAGAAATGCTGGGAGACGAGCCGCCTGAGCAGCGCTTATCGATTTGTAACCCGGTGCTAGTGTTTATCTGTCGCACACACTGCACCGCAGGCAACGTTCTTACACATGCAATAGATCGGGCAACTACGCTCGGTAGTTGTTTTGAACTGATATTTCAACTCAGGTAGTAGAACTATGAGCGCTATTCACGAGCAGGCTATGAATTATGTTTACCAGCAAGTTCAACAACGCTTGGTTGGGTATTTCACACGCGCGGAGCGCACTGCACTTCAATTATTGATTCAGCGTATTGTCGTGGCCGCCGGCGGCATGGAACAAGTGGGTGATTACAAAGTGCTGGTGGCCCATGGCGGTGGTGAAGTCAGCAGCTACACCCTGGCGTTACTGCGTGCCGCACAGTTGAGTATCGCCGCGCGTGCGCCCAGGACCTTCCAGTTACGGGTGGCGACGCTCCGCCACGCGGGTATGACGCAAGACACCCTCGAGGCGATTCATCGCGGTTACAGCCGGCTGTTTTTCCATGATGACGACCGGGTCGAACTGTTGATGGTCGAAAACGAACAGGTGTTGCCCTTCAACCATCAGCGCCCGGCCTCCAGTCGCGGCTGTGAAGCTCACCAGCGCAACATGTTGATGGTGGGGCATCTGACCTCCGGCGATGTGCGCGCCACGCTGTGCAACGATGCCTACCTGGCACTGGGGGATTTCTATCAGCGCGTCACCGCCTGGAACGGTGGCGTGCACGCACTGGTCAGTGGCGACTCCGCGCGCAAACAGAGCCAGCTGCTGGCCTGGCTGAAAAAAGCCGCTCAGGCCAAAAGCGTCAAGGCTGCCAAGGGTAAGCCGACGTCGCTTGGCGGGTTGTTTACGCGCATGGATGAATGGAGCGGCGACTTCTACCGTGACCTGTACGGCGAGCACTATGTGCCCAAGGCTGACGTCAGCCCGGGCGGGTATCGCCACCTGGCCTATATCGGTATCGCCGACTTGCTTGAAGGCATCGACCGCGCCAGTGCTCCGTTGCTCGTCGATTTCATGGCTTATACGCCAGATCCGCTGGGCTTTCACTTCAGCCACCCAAGCTTTGCCAACCCGCCGTTGATGGCGCACCTGCGCGGCCTGCAAGCCGAATGCCTGCGCGAGCTGCATTACGAGGAAGGTGTCGAGGAGTTCCTCGAGCAGGCGCGCAATTACCTGCGGCGTCGGCGGGTGCCCGAAGAGCTGGTGAACCAGGTGGCCAATCGCGGGGAGCGTGCGTCGGCGAGCAGCCTTGCCCAGCAATTTTTCGGCTTGGACGAGAACCAGCTGGTCTGCCTGCTGTTTTCGCCTTTCATTCATCACGGCGAACGGCTGGAAGGCTATTTGCGTCAGTGCCACCCTGGCATGCTGGTGGCGTTGCCAGAACTGCACAAGGTCTTGCAGGGCAAACCGGCAGCCGAGATGCTGCAGCAATGGGTCGCCGATGCCAGCGGCTTGCCGCTGCCTTTGCTCCAGCATCTGTACCGCAAGCGGCCGATGAACCTGGCCCTTCGCGGTGCCCACAATGCACCCGTGCAAAGGTCTCAAGCCCGTGATGGCAGGGCCTTTCAGCTGTCCGGACGATGACGCTGCGGGGCGCACGGCAGGCTGACTTTGCTTATCAGGCGGTTTATCGCTACATGATCAACCTGATTAACGAGGTCAGCACGGATACGCGCGTAAAGCTGCCGTCGCTGCGCCAGTTGTCCCAGCGACTCAACGTGTCGATCTCCACCATCCAGTATGCGTATTCGCTGCTGGAAAAGGAGGGCCGGGTGTATTCGGTGGCCAAATCGGGTTATTACGCCTGGCCGCTTGCCGCCGGCCCAGTGGCGTGTCCCAGCGGGGATTTGCTTGAACGCCTCTATATGGCGTCCCGGCGCCCGGGCATGACCGTGCTCAGTGGCGATGAACCGGCCTTGCTGGCCTCACTGGACGGCACTTTGCTGCGCCTCGAGCGCGAGTTGGTGCGTCAGTATCCAGGGCATCTGCAGCCTTGGTCACAACCTTGCGGGGTGTGGGAGCTGAGGGCGGCGCTGGCGGCTCGCTACACCTCATCACCGACCCGCTGCTGGCAGGCTGACGACGTGTACATCGGCGCAGACATGCGCGGTGTACTCGACATCCTTATCGAGGTATTGGGCTTGCGCGGCGCCTCGGTGGTGGTCGAATCGCCCTGCGAGTGGTCAATCCTGCGCCTGCTGCAGGATGCCGGGGTGCGTATCCTTGAGCTGCCCTGGGGCAGCGATGGCCGCCTGGAACTGGCCCTGCTCGAAGGGATGCTGCGTAACGAGTCGGTGCAGTTGCTCGTGCTCTCGTCGTCGCTCAGCCTGCCGTCCGCCTTTGCCTTGCAGCCTCAAGACCGCCTGGCGGTGGCACAACTGCTCGATCGGTACGACTGCTGGCTATTGGAAAACGACACCTGCGGCGAATTGGGCTTCAAGCCGGCACCGGTTGCCCTGCGCGACCTGGTCAACCCTGAGCGGTTGGTGGTATTTGCCTCTTTCGAGAAAATACTCGGCCCAGAGGCGCCGTTTGGTTACGCGTTGTCGCGGCACTTGAGCGGTGAATTGCAGCGACAGTTCCTGCTGCGCTCGTTCCGACTGTCCGCCATTCGCCAGCGCGCGATTGCACGCTTGTACCTGAGCGGCAAAATCGACCAGCACCTGCACCACTTGCGCGGGCTGCTGCTGGAGCAGGCAGGCGAAATGAGCAAACTACTGAGCCAGCACCTGGGTGATCAAGTGACTTACCGGATGCCGGCGGGCGGGGCGACCTTTTGGTTGGGCGTCACCCGGGCGGTGGACATGCGCAAGGCTTTCCACTACCTGCTGGCGCGCCAGGTCGTCATGGCGCCCGGTGAGCTGTTCAGCGTGTGCGGCCTGCACCACCAGCACCTGCGGTTGAGCAACACCTTCCACGGTCAGCCCAACTTGGACAGTGCCCTGGCATTGGTGGGCGAGGCGCTGCGTGATGCACAGATCAGCTAAATGCATGAAACTTCTCTGTGGCTTGTAGGATCAATACCGTCGCGCAGTAGTCGAACTCTCAGTAAACTGTCATTTTTTCCGAATCCTTCTTCTTCGAGGTTTATGCATGACAATCAGTCCTTTTGCGGGCAAGCCGGCGCCAGCTCAATTGCTGGTGGATATCCCGCGACTGGTCACGGCCTATTACACCGGCCAGCCTGATGCAGCGATCTCCACCCAGCGCGTGGCCTTTGGTACTTCCGGGCACCGTGGCAGCTCGTTCGAGCTGAGTTTCAACGAATGGCACGTGCTTGCCATCAGTCAGGCCATCTGCCTGTACCGTGAAGCCCAGGGCATCAATGGCCCCTTGTTTGTCGGCCTGGACACCCACGCGCTGTCGACTCCCGCAGGCGCCAGCGCCCTGGAAGTGCTGGCCGCCAACGGCGTACACGTGATGCTGGCCGAAGGCGATGAATACACGCCGACCCCGGCCATTTCCCACGCCATCATCTGCTACAACCGTGGCCGTACCAGCGGCCTGGCAGACGGTATCGTGATTACGCCGTCGCACAACCCGCCACAAAGCGGCGGCTACAAGTACAACCCGCCCAATGGTGGCCCGGCCGATACCCACGTTACCAAGTGGATCGAAGCCAAGGCCAACGAGCTGCTGGCCAACAAGCTGGCCGGGGTTAAACGCATTACCCACGCCCAGGCGCTCAAGGCCGATACCACCCATCGCCATGACTACCTCAACAGCTACGTGGCCGACCTGGTCAATGTGATCGACATGGACGCCATCCGCAGCGCCGACCTGCGCCTGGGCGTGGATCCGTTGGGCGGAGCAGGGGTGCGCTACTGGTCCGCAATTGCCGAGCACTACCGTTTGAACCTGGACGTGGTGAACACCGAGGTCGACTCGACGTTCCGCTTCATGAGCGTCGACTGGGACGGTCAGATCCGCATGGACCCGTCCTCCAGCTATGCGATGCAAGGCTTGATCGGCCTCAAGGAGCGTTTCGACGTCGCCTTCGCCTGCGACCCGGACCACGACCGCCACGGCATCGTGACGCCATCCGGCGGCCTGCTGGCACCGAACAACTACCTCGCCGTGTCGATTGATTACCTGTTCCAGAACCGCCCAGCGTGGCGCGCCGATGCAGCCGTGGGCAAGACCGTGGTCAGCAGCGGCTTGATCGATCGCGTTGCGGTGCTTATCGGCCGGCGCCTGTTTGAGGTGCCAGTCGGCTTCAAGTGGTTTGCCGATGGCCTGTTCGAAGGCTCGCTGGGCTTTGGCGGTGAAGAAAGCGCCGGTGCCTCGTTCCTGCGCAAGGACGGCACGGTCTGGAGCACCGACAAAGACGGTTTGATCCCGGCTCTGCTGGCTGCCGAAATGACCTCGCGCAAAGGCCAGGACCCCAGCCAGATCTACCGTGGCCTGACGGATGCGCTGGGCGAGCCGTTCGCGATTCGTGTCGACGCCAAGGCGACCCCAGCGCAGAAAGCGCTGTTGGGCAAGCTGTCGCCTGAGCAGGTCACTTCCACGCAACTGGCCGGGGAAAGCATCGAGCAGATCCTCAGCCATGCGCCGGGTAATAACCAGGCAATCGGCGGTTTGAAGGTGATGACCAAGAACGGCTGGTTCGCTGCACGGCCATCGGGCACCGAGGACATCTACAAGATCTACGCCGAAAGCTTTGTGGGTGAAGACCACCTCAAGCAGTTGGTGGAAGAGGCGCAGGTGCTGGTAGACGGCGCCATCAGTTCTAACTGACGCAATGTGGGAGCTGGCTTGCCTGCGATAGCATCAACTCGGTGTATCTGATGTACCGAGTTGTGCGCATCGCAGGCAAGCCAGCTCCCACAGTTTGTTGGGCTCAGGCTGAAGGTCAGGCCAGGTCTACCAGGACGATTTCGCTGTCTTCAACCGCTGTTACCCGCAACACCTGCTCATCCTCAACCGCCACCCCGTCTCGCGCTTGCGCACGCAGGCCATTGACTTCAATCACCCCCGTCGCCGGCACCAGATAGGCCCGGCGCCCGCTGTCCAGCCGATACTCGGCGCTTTCTCCAGCCTTCAGGTTAGCTGCCACCAGGCGTGCATCTGCCCGAATGCGCAAGCTCTCAGTGTCACCGGCCTTGCCACTGGCCAGGGTCACAAAGCCCTCACGATTGCCCTTGGGAAACGGCTTGGCACCCCAGGAAGGCGGCAGACCGCCCTCATTCGGGATGATCCAGATCTGGAAGATCTTGGCCGGCGTGGCTTCCAGGTTGTATTCGCTGTGGGCAATCCCGGTGCCGGCACTCATGACCTGTACGTCACCCGCTTCGGTGCGGCCTTTGTTGCCGAGGTTGTCGGCATGGCTGATGGCGCCTTCACGTACGTAGGTGATGATTTCCATGTCGCGATGCGGGTGCTGCGGGAAGCCCGTGCCGGGCGCAATGATGTCGTCGTTCCACACCCGCAGGTTGCCCCAGTGCATGCGCTTGGGGTCGTGGTACTCGGCGAAGGAAAAGTGATGATGGGCATCGAGCCAGCCATGATGGGCGCCGCCCAGGGTAGTGAAAGGTCGAAGTTCGAGCATGATGGGTCTCCAGTGGATGGTGGCTATCATCCAGCAGCACATGATCGATAAAAAGCGTAAAAAATGCCGGATTCCAATCTGTTTATTCGATTGATTGCTGGCGTTTTGACTTTTACTTCATCGCCTAACTGCATGACAACAAAGCAATTGGCTGGAACTGCGCGCCGATTCCGGCGACCATGGCACCTTCGCCAGAACCAACCTCATCGCTGGAGTCCGCGTGCCGCAACAAACGCCTGATCTGCCCCCCGAACTGCGTCCCCTGGCAGAAATGCCCCTGCTGAAACGGCTCGCCGCCCGTTTGTTTGGCCATGGCCTGACGCGCTTGCGTGCCCAGCATCGGTTTTCCTGGCTGCACGGCCAGGCGGACGGCTTTCGCAGCGGGCACGAAGCCGGCGTGGAATATGGCTACCGCGAGGGCAAGGCCGACGGGCTGGAGGAAGGCCGCCAGGTGTTGCTGATCCGCGACTTTCGCCCTGACGAGCACCGCGCGCCGGGTGTGGATGACAGCTTGTTCGACGATTGGCGCCTGCCGCTCACGGCCGACGTCAAAAAGCGCATGAAGGCTGACGTAGCACGTTTGCTGCCGGCCCACGCCCAGCCCAGTGCCGCGCAGTGGAAGATGATCTTCAGTGACACCCCCTCGACCTCGGTGATTGCCGGTGCCGGCGCGGGCAAATCCACCTCGCTGGTGCTGCGCATCCTTTTGCTGACCCACTGCCTGGGCTTTGAGCTGAGTTCGATGACCGTGGTGACCTTCACCCGCGAATCGCGCAAAGACTTCATCAACAAGCTCATGGAAATTCTCGGACTGTGGGGCCAGCCCCTTGGTTTCAAAGAAGCTCAGGCCGTGGTGCGTACCTTTCATTCACGCATTCTGCCGATGGTGCGCAGCCTGCCAGGCTTCGAACGGCTGCAAGCGTTTGAGAGCCTCAGCAGCGGCTTCGAGGATGCCGACGGCAACCCCTTCGACCTGCGTATCAGCGACGCCCAGCGCCAACAGATGAACACCTGTTATCACCGACTGCATGGCCGCCATGCGCGCTTTCGCGAGCTGATCGCACCGCTGGCCCGCCATGGCCTGCAACTCAAGGAACTGGAGCGCGACCACCCCGACGTGCAGAAGCGCATCGCCGTTACCGAACTGGCGGCCAAGCGCGATGAAGAACTCTGCGACGTGATCGAGGACCTGTGGTTTCGCGCCGGCGCCTGGCCGATCAAGGGCATAGAACCGAGTCGCCAAACCTTTGAAATCAACGGTGCGCTGTTTCACTGTCACGGCTACATCGCGGATCTGGATGCCTGGGTGGTGCTGGGTTTTGATCCGCACGAAAACCCTCAGATCAACCGGCCCAATTCAAAGCTTTCGGTGCGGGCCGAGTGGGCGGTAAAGCGCACCCTGTTTCAAGCTTTCTGTCGCAAGCCATTGATATGGCTTGATAACTACGAATCATCAAAGCGCCTTTTAAGCAGCCTGGCGGGCGACGCGAGCGCCGGGCCTGGCTTTGATTACAAGGTCAAGGGCGAGCTGGCCTCGGCGCCGCTGCTGGACAGTTTTGTGATGGCTGCCGGGTTTATCGAGAACCTCGGGCTGGATGTGCCCACGGCCGTTGGCCAAATGAGCTTCGCCAAAGACGACCCGGACCGCGGCTACTTTGAAGCCTTGAGCATTTTCTGGAAGGCGCTGGAAGATCACTTGCTCGATCAATCGCCGCCGATCATGACCTATAACCGCATGTTCTCGCTGTTCGGTGAGAACACCCCGGAAAACCTCAAGCTGCTCAGCGATCCACTGCTGCGGCCGATGTCGCACCTGATGATCGACGAGTTTCAGGACGTTTCGCCGCAGATCGTCTCGTGGATTCGCGCCAGCCTGCGCGAGATCCGCAGCCGTGGCCCGGCGATGCATGTGGGGCGTGGCGCGCAACGCTCCTCGTTGCTGTGCGTGGGCGATGACTGGCAGTCGATCTATGGCTGGCGCGGCAGTTCACCCAAGTACTTCATGGCGTTCAACCAGGAATTCCCGTCGCCCAGCACCACCCGCGTGATGCTCAGCGAGAACTACCGCAGCCACCAGCACATCATCGACGCCGCCGAACATGTGGTGCGCGCAGCCCCGGCAATCCCCGGCAAGAAGGCCAAGGCCAGTGGCGAGCCCAAGGCTTTGCAACCCGTAGTGGTACTGGAGCGGGACGACGCCGCACTGGGACGGCAGTTGCTGGAGCACTATCAGCGCGGTAATACAGTGCTAATGCTTTATCGAAAAAGTAGCGATAAGTTATTGATACAAGAGTATATTCAGTCTGTAGTTAATGTTGATTCTAGCTTGCCGCCACAGGACCGTCGGCTCAAACAGCTGACTTATCACAGTGCCAAGGGACTGCAAGCGGACGCTGTTTTCCTGCTTGGGGATTGCCAGCACGTCACTAGCTCGCCTTACAAAAACCAGGTTTACCGCATGGCGGGCCTGGGCAAGGACGGCGACAGCGAGCCCTACGACAGCGCGCAGAAAGACGAAGTGCTGCGCCTGGCGTATGTCGGGATTACCCGCGCGGTGAGCCATTGCTATTGGTATGTGGAGAAGCCGGAAGGCCAGGGCGTGAACGTGCCAAGGGCTTCGGAGCGAGTTGATGGGCGGAAGGCTTTTTTTGATGACCGACGCAGCTAGCCTTTAAACACGGCTCTATAAGTGTGGCGAGCAAGCTTGCTTGCGCTGGGGTGCGAAGCGCCCCCAAAAAAGCCTGCTCCAGCTGCGCTGTCGAACGGGAGCAAGCTCGCTCGCCACAGCAAGCCCGCTCCCACATTGGTTAGCATTTACCTGTTAAATCGGGTCACGCACGCAACGACAGCGGCGGCACAAAACACTCCAGCTCATCCTCCACCGCTTCGATAATGCGCTCCACATCCGCTGCATTCATCACCGTGGCGCAAGGAATGCCGGCAATCGCGATCAACGTCTCGCCGCTGGCCCGGTCGAACAGGCGTGCGACCATACTGCCGGGGGCGTCCATGCTCCCCTCGAAGCCCATCGGATGAAAGTGCCAGCGCATCAGTTGGCAGGCATTGGGAAATGTCACTTTGTTCATGTTGCCCACCTTGTTCATTGAGCGCTTCCTTTAGCTCGCGGCAGGGGGCCATGACCTTCACTGGTCGTGGCATCAAGACGTTCAAAATAGCATTCGTTCGCAAGCGCGCGGTGACTTTTTAGGAGCCGTTCGGCAGTTCTTTCGCGATTATATGACATGGGTCATGTCTTACTTATGACTAAGCAAAAGGCCACTAGTCAGAAGTTCCAATTGACCATTGAATGCCGCCGGCAAATTCGGCAATCTCCCAGGCATTCCCGCCGCAGAGCCTTCCATGCAGCCCGTCTTGAGTGAAGAGCGCGAACAAACCCAAGCCACCGGCGATCTGGTGTTGCGCCATCACCTGTGCTGGCGCCATCGCGACCTGGATGGCGTGATGTCCTACTACCACCCCGACATTCAGTACCACGACTTCTTCCAAAACCGCGTGGTGGGTCAGGCCGAGTTGCGCGAGTATCTGCAAGCCAGCATGCCGCGTGGCGCCGACGAGGCGATCGAGCACATCGACCGCATTCGCGCCGACGGCGACACCGCGTTTATCCAATACCGCATTACGCTGCGCGGCGGCCAGGGCCTGGTGTCATTTCGCACCAGTGAGGCAATCACCGTGCGCGATGGGTTGATCTGGCGCGTCAACGAGTACGCCTCCCTGGTGCATGAACAGCCGGCCCAAAACCTGCGCCCGACGGTCAGCCGCCTGGGCCTGTCGCCCCAGCAATTGGGGCATATGGCCAACGATCTGCAGCAGTACTTCGAACTCAAGCAACCCTATCTGGACCCGGAACTGGACCTGCAACGTGTGGCCAATGAATGTGGCTACAGCCGCAATCAGATTTCGTACCTGCTCAACCAGGTGCTGGGCCAGAGCTTCTACCGCTACGTCAACCAGGCCCGGCTCCAGCACCTGCTGGCCGGGCTGGACAAGGCCGTGCCGCCGATAAAGGTCGATGACCTGGCGTTTGCCGCCGGTTTCAATTCGCTGTCGGCGTTCTACAGCGCGTTCCGCCAACACACCGGGCAGTCGCCCAAGGCCTACGTCAAACAAATTTCTCTGCGTGCACGCGCGCAAGACACTCCCTGACGCCGCGCTCTAGGATCCAGCCTATCGAAATGAGGTTGGGGAGCTTGGCATGCCGGCATGGCGCAACATCAGTTTATGGATGGACCAGTTGGACGACCCGCTGGTGGCGCGGCCGTCCCTTGCGCATGACCTGGACGTCAATGTAGCGATTATCGGCGCCGGCTACACCGGGTTGTGGACCGCCTACTACCTCAAGCGCCAGGCCCCGGAGCTGAAGATTGCGATTATCGAAGCGCAGACCGCAGGCTTCGGTGCTTCGGGCCGCAATGGCGGTTGGCTGATGGGCAACCTGTTGGGCGAAGACCGCCTGCTGGCCGGCCTGTCACCGCCACAACGGCGCGCCTCGTTTGACCTGCTGCATGGCATCCCCGACGAAGTTGCCCAAGTACTGGCCCGTGAAGGCATCGACTGCGACTACCGCAAGGGCGGTGTGCTGTACTGCGCGGCGCGCTACCCGGAGCAGGAAGGCAGCCTGCGCCGATACCTGGACAAGCTCCACGCCCAGGGCCTCACCGAAGAGGATTACCGCTGGCTGAGCCCGCAACAACTGGCCGAGCAGATCCGCATCGCCAAGCCCTATGGCGGTATCTATGCGCCCCATGTCGCGACCATCAACCCGGCCAAACTGGTGCGCGGCCTGGCGCGAGTGGTGGAGAGCATGGGCGTGACGATCTATGAGAACAGCCCCGTCACCCAATGGCAGTCCGGCAGCGTGCGCACGGCCAACGCCAGCGTGCGCGCCGCGTGGGTGGTGCCGGCGGTGGAGGGTTACGCCACCACGTTACCGCCGTTGGGGCGCTATCAATTACCGGTGCAAAGCCTGATGGTCGCCACCGAACCGTTGCCGGCCAGCACCTGGGATGAGATTGGCTTGAACCGGGGCCAGGCCTTCGGCGAAAGCAGCCGCCAGGTCACCTACGGCCAGCGTTCGGCGGATGACCGCCTGATATTCGGTGCCCGTGGTGGCTATCAGTTTGCCGGCAGGCTGCGCCATAACTTCGACCTGAGCACCGACGAAGTGGAGCTGCGTCGCTACCTGTTCAGCGAACTCTTCCCACAGCTCAAACACGTCAAGATTACCCACTCCTGGGGCGGCAACCTCGGCATGTCGCGCAACTTCCGGCCGCACATGCTGTGCGATCACACCACCGGCATCGCGCTGTCCGGCGGTTATGGCGGGGAGGGCGTCGGCGCCACCAACCTCGGTGGTCGTACGCTCGCCGACATGATTCTGGGCCTCGATACGCCGCTGACCACCCAGCCCTGGGTGATTCGCGAGCGTGGCCTGGACGCGCTCAAGGCCTGGGAGCCCGAGCCCTGCCGCTGGCTGGGTTACAACGCGATCATTCGCAGTTTTGTCCATGAAGACCAGGTGTTGGCCAACCCCAACACCGCGCCGTGGCGGCGCAAATTGGCGACCGGCGTGGCCGGGTTCATGGAAGGTTTCATGCACTGAGACGTTTCACTCACACGGGAAAACCCATGAGCATCACTCACTTCAAAGACGCGCTGAATACCCATCTGCCGGACTCGTCACCGGTGGCCGTGCCCTTGGGCGAGCCCATCGCCGTGGCCTCGACCTTGAGCGTGGAGCGCAGCGATGGCGTCGAAACCGGCATCTGGGCATGCACCCCAGGCCGCTGGCGCCGGCAGATCACATCCCAGGAGTTTTGCCACTTCATCCAGGGCCGCTGCACCTTTACGCCGGACAACGGTGAAGTCGTTCACCTACAAGCCGGCGATGCACTGATGTTGCCGGCCAACAGCACCGGCATCTGGGATATCCACGAGACCGTGCGAAAAACCTACGTATTGATCCTGTAACGCTTTGATCCTTGATCGCCTGCCATAAAAACAGCCCTAAAACCGCCAGGAAATCGAACCATGAAAGCCATTGCCCTGTTGCCCTTGATGTGGGTGGCCGCTATCAGCCAGGCCGCCGAGACGGTCAAGATCTACAACTGGTCGGACTACATCGCGCCGGACACCACCAAGAACTTCCAAAAAGAAACCGGTATCGGTTTCACCTACGACGTATACGACAGCAACGAAACCCTCGACGGCAAGTTGATGACCGGCAAATCCGGCTATGACGTGGTGTTCCCCTCCAACCACTTCATGGCGCGGCAGATCCAGGGCGGCGCCCTTAAAAAACTCGACAAGAGCCAGCTGCCGAACTGGAAAAACCTCAACCCGGTGCTGCTCAAGGCCCTGCAAAACAACGACCCGGGCAACGAGCATGGTTTCCCCTACCTGTGGGGCAGCACCGGCATCGGCTACAACATCGACAAGGTCAAGGCGGTGCTCGGCGACAACGTGCCGGTGGACTCCTGGGACCTGATCTTCAAACCCGAGAACATGGCCAAGCTGCAAAAGTGCGGCGTGGCGATTCTCGACAACGGCCCGGAACTGCTGCCGGCGGCGCTCAACTACCTGGGCTTGCCGCCCCACAGCAAGCAGGCTAAGGACTACAAAAAGGCTGAAGAGCTGCTGATGAAAGTGCGCCCGTATGTGGCCTACTTCCACTCTTCGAAATACACCGCTGACCTGGCCAATGGCGACATCTGCGTGGCCGTCGGCTTCTCCGGCGACATCCTGCAGGCCGAAAGCCGCGCCAAGGAAGCCAGGAACGGGGTGAACATCGGCTACAACATTCCCAGGGAAGGCGCCGCCATCTGGTTCGACATGGTCGCCATGCCCGCCGATGCCCCGGACGAAAAAGGCGGTTACGCGTTCATGAACTACCTGCTGCGCCCGGAAGTGATGGCCAGCATCACCAACTATGTGCACTACGCCAACGGCAACGCGGCGGCTGACAGCCTGGTAGACCCTGCAATCAAGGCCGACACCAAGGTGTACCCAAGTCCGGAAATGATGGGCAAGTTGTTTGCGCTTGAAGCAATGCCGCTGAACATCGACCGGATTCGTACGCGGGTGTGGAACACCATTCGTACCGGGCGCTAGGCGTTACCCTGAGCCCCTGTGGGAGCTGGCTTGCCTGCGATTGCGACCTGTCCGTTGGCCATTGGGTGACTGACACACCGCTATCGCGGGCAAGCCCGCTCCCACATTTTGACTGTGCAATGCCGGTTTTTAGGGGTTTTCCAGATCATGCCCCAACGACTGGATAAACAACGAAAACAGTTCCGGCTGTGACGAAATATCCAGCTTTGCGTACAGGTGTCGCCGGTGCACCTTCACGGTGTCCGGCGAGATCTTCAAACGCTCGGCCATGGCCTTGGACGAGAACCCGCGCAACACCAGGCGCGCCACTTCCAGCTCGCGCTCCGACAGCACACCGCTGCCAAAGTGGCTCAGCGCGTCGCGAATCTGCGTGTCCATCGCCGGTGCACGCTGGGTGCTTTGCTGCCAGTGCTGCTGCATCAGCGGCAGCACCCAGGCCGCCAGTGTGGTCATCAACCCGGTTTCTTCAAAGTTGAAGCGCCGCTGCATGCCCAGCGATAACGACAGCGTGCCTGTACCCGGCAATTGCAGAATGAATTGCACCTCGTCTTCCAGCACGTTGTCGTGGAAGTAGTTGAGGAAGTATTCACTCTGGCGAAAATGGTCCGGCGCCACTTCCTCCAGGCGATACACGCCGCTGGCATAACCTTCGCGGTAAGCCTGGTAAAACGGGTCGATCAGGTACAGGCCATTGAGGTACACCAGCATCGAGGCCGGTTTGCTGCTGGGCTGGGCGTCGTATTCTTCCAGGGCCAGGGGCGGGCCATCGAGGGGATAAAAAATCGCCAGGGCGTTATCGAACGGCAGGCATTGGTGCAGCAACAGCACCAGCTGTTTCCAGAAGCGCTCGCTGCCCAGGTGTGCGACGGTGCGGCCCAGGCCAGCGTGCATGCCGACCTCTCTGAACAGGCTCATAAACACGGCTCCCGCCCTCAATAGATCGGCCAAGGGTTCGGCTTTTGCCGCGTATCGTCAAGGGGAGTACGCCAATAGGGGAATTGGCTCGCATAAACACAGCGTTTACTTTTCCGTCATCCAGCGGGAAACATATCTCGCAAGCGCCTGACTTTTTCGTTTCTGCCTCCTACCAAAAACAACGATAGAGGATAACGATATGAGTGCTTCCCCCGCGCCAGACGGCGTGCTCAAGCCAACCCTGAGTGTGTTCGATGTGGTGGCCATTACGGTTTCGGCGGTCACGCCGGCCAGCTCGGTCTTCGTGATTGCGCCGTTTGCCATCCAGCAGGCGGGCAGTGGTGTGTTCCTGGCGTTTGTGATGGCGGCCTTGTTCGCGCTGATGTTCGCCTTCTGTTACGCCGAACTCGGTCGCGCCCATAACAGCGCCGGGGGTGAATACGTATATGCCAAGCGAGTGTTTGGCGGCATGGCTGGCTATGCGACATTTCTGACAGTGCTGGTGATGCTGTTGTTTATCCCGCCGGTATTGGCCACCGGCGCCGCGACGTACCTGAATAACGCCCTGGGCACAACATTCGACGCGCAAACCGTGGCCCTGGTCATCGTGGTGTGCAGCTACGCCCTGGGGATCCTCAATATCAAGCTCAATGCCTGGATTACCGGCACCTGCCTGCTACTGGAAGTGGCAGCCTTGCTGGTGATCGTATTTATCGGCTTTGGCAACCCGGTACAACCGGCCAGCGTGCTGTTCCAGCCGCAGATCGTCGAAAACGGCGTGTTGCACCTGGCGCCCTGGGCGTTGGTGATCGGCGCCGTGGGCATCGGCCTGTTCTCGTTCAATGGCTATGGTCCGGCGGTATTGCTGGCCGAAGACATGAAGTGCGGTGGCAAAGGCGTACACAAAGCGGTGCTGTGGTCGCTGGGGCTGGTGGTGGTGATCGAACTGGTGCCAATCACGGCGTTGTTGATCGGCGCGCCGTCGCTGAGCGCGATGATCAGCAGCCCCGACCCGATTGGCTATCTGC
Source organism: Pseudomonas sp. W3I7 (assembly GCF_030816095.1). Lineage (NCBI taxonomy): Bacteria > Pseudomonadati > Pseudomonadota > Gammaproteobacteria > Pseudomonadales > Pseudomonadaceae > Pseudomonas > Pseudomonas sp. W3I7. The sequence goes on along the minus strand of NZ_JAUSXP010000001.1, from coordinate 2,966,690 downwards.
TGAGCAGCCACGGCAATGAAACCCTGTCACGTCTGGTCAGCGCCGGGATCTTCCTGTCGGTGTTCAACGCGATTGTCGCCATCGTCATCCAGATTGGCCGGGTGGTGTTCAGCAGCGGCCGCGATGCCCTGTGGACGCCGCGCATCAACGCGCTGTTTACACGTATCCACCCACGCTGGGACTCTCCATGGCTGGCGACATTGTTTCTGGCCATCCCTTCGGCGCTGCTGAGTTTCAGCTCGAACCTGGCGGACCTGACGTCGTTCAGCGTGTTGCTGATCATGCTGGTGTACCTGGTGGTGGCGTTGAGCGCGCTGATGAGCCGGGTACTGCTGCGTGATCGCGAGCATCCGTATCGCATGCCGTTATGGCCGCTGCCGGCAGTGCTGGCCGTGCTGGGCGCCGGCTACCTGCTGGTGACCCTGATCGCGGCAGCGTCGGTGCGCGACATCATGATCATCATCGGCTTGCTGGCCTTGTCGGTGATTTTGTATTGCATCAGTGGCCGGACGAGTCCGGCGTATCAGAAATTGTAAGGAGTGGGTATGCGTGCACGTCAATTGGGCATTACGTTGGGGCTGGGCACGCCCGGCGAATTGAATGCCATCACCGATGTTCCCGGCGTCCGCGTGGGCCACGCCACGCTCAAGGCCAGTGTCGACGGCAAACAGGTGCGCACCGGCGTCAGCGTGATCCAGCCGCGCGCCGGGGAGGCACGCCAGCAACCGTGTTTCGCCGGCTACCACGTGCTCAACGGCAACGGCGACGCCACCGGCCTTGAGTGGATCAGCGAAGCGGGGCTGCTGACCACGCCGATCGCCATCACCAATACCCACAGCATCGGGATTGTGCGCGATAGCCTGATCGCCCTGGAGCGCGAGCGCCTGGCGGACCCGGCGGTGTACTGGTGCATGCCGGTGGTGATGGAAACCTACGACGGCCTGCTCAACGATATCTGGGGCCAGCACGTCACGCCGCAACATGTACGCCAGGCGCTGGACGCGGCCGAGGGCGGCCCGGTGCAAGAGGGTGCAGTCGGCGGCGGCACCGGCATGATCTGCCATGAGTTCAAGGGCGGTATCGGCACCGCCTCCCGATGTGTGCCTGAGGAGCAGGGCGGCTGGACCGTCGGTGTGCTGGTACAGGCCAACCATGGCAAGCGCCAGGAGTTGCGAGTGGATGGCTACCCGGTGGGGCGCCAGTTGATGGACATACCCTCGCCGTTCGCCGAGCGGGGCACGCCGGGCATGGGTTCGATCGTGGTCATCATCGCCACCGATGCGCCGTTACTGCCCCATCAATGCCAGCGCCTGGCACAACGCGCGTCCATCGGTATCGCGCGCACCGGCGGCGGCACCGAGGATTCCAGTGGCGACCTGTTCCTGGCCTTCGCCACCGGCAATCACGGGCTGCCACCGGCAGATTACGGGCGCAAGGGCCTGGCACTCAGCAGCGTGTTGCGCATGGTCAACAACGACCATATTTCGCCGTTGTTCAGTGCCGCCGCAGAGGCGGTGGAGGAGGCGATCATCAACGCGATCCTGGCGGGCGAGGACATGACCACTGAAGACGGCGTCACGGTGCCCGGACTTGCCGACGAAGTATTAATCGGCGCGTTAAACAAGTGCGGTTGGAGCCTGCCCCGGTAATGGGGGACATGCACTTTAATAGTGCCGGTGGTGGCTCTTTAATATTGAACTATGACACCATGTCAATATATTGGATCCATTATTCCAGAGGGCCGCTCATCAAGAGCGGCTTTACCGCTATTTAATATTTAAATAACACTCGGCGGCGATTTGCGACGCCAGCGCAATTACCCCCAATAAACGCTGTGTGCGACTTCCTTAAGTTGAATCTACGTCACATTTTTGTTGCTGAAATATGTGTAGACGAAAGATTTCAAGTTGTGTCAGTTTCGATACGCCTTCAAAAGAGGCGAGTGATAGGACGATCCTCGCCCGCGAGGTTCCTATCGAACAAAGACTGATGCACTTGCAAACAAGGAAGTACGTTTATGTCAAAAGTAAAAGACAAAGCTATTGTATCTGCCGCGCAAGCCAGCACTGCTTACTCGCAAATCGATAGCTTCAGCCATCTGTATGACCGTGGCGGTAACCTCACGGTCAACGGCAAGCCCTCGTTCACCGTGGACCAGGCCGCCGACCACCTGCTGCGCGAGAACGCTGCGTATCGGGACATTGATGGTAACGGCAAGATCGATCTCACCTACACCTTCCTGACCTCGGCTTCCTCGGCCACCATGAACAAACATGGCATCTCCGGGTTCAGCCAGTTCAACACCCAGCAGAAAGCACAGGCCGTATTGGCCATGCAATCCTGGGCGGATGTGGCCAAGGTCACCTTCACCGAGAAAGCCTCGGGCGGTGACTTCCACATGACCTTCGGCAACTACAGCAGCGGCCAGGACGGCGCAGCAGCCTTTGCTTACCTGCCTGGCACCAATGCCAAGTACAACGAGAGCGGGCTGGACGGGACCTCCTGGTACCTGACCAACAACAGCTACACGCCGAACAAGACGCCGGACCTGAACAACTATGGCCGGCAGACCCTGACCCACGAGATCGGCCACACCCTGGGCCTGGATCACCCTGGCGACTACAACGCCGGGACCGGCAACCCTTCCTACAAAGACGCGGACTATGGACAGGACACGCGTGGCTACAGCGTCATGAGTTACTGGAGCGAGAGCAACACCAACCAGAACTTCAGTAAAGGCGGGGTCGAAGCCTATTCGTCCGGCCCGCTGATCGACGACATTGCCGCGATCCAGAAGCTCTACGGCGCCAACTATGCCACCCGCGCCGGCGACACCACCTACGGTTTCAACTCCAACACCGGGCGTGACTTCCTCAGCGCCACTTCCAATGCCGACAAGCTGGTGTTCTCGGTATGGGACGGCGGCGGCAACGACACCCTGGACTTCTCCGGTTTTACCCAAAACCAGAAGATCAACCTCAATGAGGCCTCGTTCTCCGACGTTGGCGGCCTGGTGGGTAACGTGTCCATCGCCAAGGGCGTCACCCTCGAGAACGCCTTCGGCGGTTCGGGCAATGACTTGATCATCGGCAACAACGCCGTCAACGTGATCAAGGGCGGTGCCGGCAACGACATCATCTACGGCGGTGGCGGTGCGGACCAACTGTGGGGCGGCGCCGGCAATGACACCTTCGTGTACGGTGCCAGTTCCGACTCCAAGCCGGGTGCGGCGGACAAGATCTTTGACTTCACCTCCGGTTCGGACAAGATCGACCTGTCCGGGATCACCAAAGGTGCAGGCTTGAGCTTCGTCAATGCATTCACCGGGCATGCCGGCGATGCTGTACTGAGCTATGCCTCGGGTACCAACCTGGGCACCTTGGCGGTGGACTTCTCCGGGCACGGCGTGGCGGATTTCCTCGTCACCACCGTCGGCCAGGCAGTCGCCAGCGACATCGTAGCTTGATGTAAAGCGCGCGGCGCCCCGGCGCCGCGCGCTCAGGATGGAGCAGCAGATGCCGCGTTTTTCTCATTTGATCGCCTGTGCTTCACAGGTGTTGTTCGTTTCGGCAGGAGCCCACGTCATGGCGAGCAGTCTTGTTTTACCCACCACCGCGCAACTGGCCGGCCATTGGGAGTTGAGGCAGCAGGATCAGGTGTGCGCACTCGATCTGTTGGATCAGCCCAATGCCCTGGCCGGTGACGTCGCCTGCGCCGAACGTTGGCTGGGTGATAAACCGATGAGCTGGTCGCCGACCCCGGACGGTATCTGGCTGTTTAACACCGAGGGCAGCGGGATTATTCATTTGAACCGCGAAAAAGACGGCGAATACAAAGGGCACACGCCTTCAATAGCGGAAGTTGTGCTGCAACGATCACCTTAATTAAAAAATTATAAGCTTATAACAAAGATCTACTAGTTGGCCGTCCCACTTCAGGGCAGGGGCAACTATTGCGCGTCATTGGCTTTGGGGAAGAACAGATACTATGGCGAAGTCCCATGTGGTTGCGCCTTTATTCAGGGCGCTGGGTGAATACAAGAGCATTTTGATCAGCATCGGTTGCTTTACCGCCTTGATTAACCTGTTGATGCTGGTGCCGTCGATTTACATGCTGCAAGTGTATGACCGTGTGTTGTCCTCCCAGAATGAAACCACCCTGGTGATGTTGACGCTGATGGTCGTGGGCTTCTTTGTGTTTATCGGCACCCTGGAAGTGCTGCGCAGTTTTGTCGTGATCCGCATCGGCAGCCAGTTGGAACGGCGCTTCAACTTGCGCGTGTACAAAGCCGCATTTGAACGCAACCTGCAACGCGGCCAGGGGCATGCCGGGCAGTCGCTGGGCGATTTGACCGTGATCCGCCAATTCATCACCGGGCCGGCGCTGTTCGCGTTCTTTGATGCGCCGTGGTTTCCCATCTACCTGTTTGTGATTTTCCTCTTCAACGTGTGGCTGGGCGTGTTGGCCACGGCAGGCGCTGTGCTGTTGATCGCGCTGGCGTGCCTGAATGAATACCTGACCAAAAAACCACTGGGTGAGGCGGGCGCCTTTTCTCAGCAGTCGACCCAGCTGGCCACCAGCCACCTGCACAACGCCGAAACCATCCAGGCCATGGGCATGCTCGGCGCGTTGCGCAAGCGCTGGTTTGCGGTGCATTCGCAGTTCCTCGGGTTTCAGAACAAGGCCAGCGACACCGGTTCGGTGATGACCTCGCTGAGTAAATCCCTGCGCCTGTGCCTGCAATCCCTGGTGCTGGGCCTGGGGGCTTTCCTGGTGATCAAGGGCGAGATGACGGCCGGGATGATGATCGCCGGGTCCATCCTGATGGGCCGTGTGCTCAGCCCCATCGACCAATTGATTGCGGTGTGGAAGCAGTGGAGTTCGGCCAAACTGGCGTACCAGCGCCTTGATGACCTGCTGCGTGAGTTTCCACCCGAAGCCGAGCCCATGACCTTGCCGGCGCCCAAGGGCCAAGTGAGTTTTGAGCAGGTCAGCGCGGGTCCGCCGGGGCGGCGTGTGGCGACGTTGCAGCAGGTCAGTTTCAGCCTCGGCGCCGGTGAAGTGCTGGGCGTGCTCGGCGCCTCGGGTTCGGGCAAATCGACCCTGGCCCGCGTGCTGGTTGGCGTGTGGCCCACCCTGGCCGGCACCGTGCGCCTGGACGGTGCGGATATCCATCGCTGGAACCGCGACGACCTCGGCCCGCATATCGGCTACCTGCCCCAGGACATCGAACTGTTCAGCGGCAGCATCGCCGACAACATTGCGCGCTTTTGTGACGCCGACCCGGAGCGGGTAGTGAAAGCCGCGCAACAAGCCGGTGTGCATGAGTTGATCCTGCGTCTGCCCCAAGGCTACGACACCGTGCTGGGCGACAACGGTGGCGGCCTCTCCGGCGGCCAGAAGCAGCGGGTGGCCCTGGCGCGTGCGCTGTACGGCGCGCCGCGTTTGATCGTGCTGGATGAGCCCAACTCCAACCTCGACACCGTGGGCGAGGCCGCCTTGGCCAGCGCCATCGTGCAGATGAAAGCCCAGGGCAGCAGCGTGGTGCTGGTCACCCACCGTTCCTCGGCGTTGGCTCAGGCCGACAAGTTGCTGGTGCTCAGTGAAGGCCAATTGCAGGCCTTCGGCCCCAGCCAGGAAGTGCTGCGCGCGTTGTCGGGCCAGCAACAGCAGGAAGCGCCACGGGAAAAGGCCGGTGTGAGCCTTAGCCGTCAGTACCAGACCGGAAGGAATCCAGGCGCATGAGCAGCCTTACAGTTGAGCCCCGTTTTAAAGAGCGTGACGCCGGTTTTTTCGTGAAGATGGGCTGGTTGCTGACGGTTGTCGGCGCCGGTGGGTTTTTCCTTTGGGCCAGCCTCGCGCCCTTGGACCAGGGCATCCCGGTGCAAGGCACGGTGGTGGTCTCGGGCAAGCGCAAGGCCGTGCAAACCTTCAGCCCCGGCGTGGTCAGCCGCATCCTGGTGAAGGAGGGCGAGCTGGTCAAACAGGGCCAACCGCTGTTTCGCCTCGACCAGACCCAGAACCAGGCCGACGTGCAGTCGCTGCAAGCCCAGTACCGCATGGCCTGGGCCAGCGTCGCGCGCTGGCAGAGCGAGCGTGACAACCAGGCCGCGATTACCTTTCCCGCTGAGCTGAGCGCCAACCCCGACCCGGCCCTGGCGCTGGTGCTGGAAGGCCAACGCCAGCTGTTCAGCAGCCGCCGCGAAGCCTTTGCCCGTGAACAGGCCGGGATCCGCGCCAACATCGACGGTGCCACTTCACAGCTGAGCGGCATGCGCCGCGCGCGCACCGACCTGTCCGCCCAGGCGCAATCGCTGCGTGATCAATTGGCCAACCTGCAACCGCTGGCCGACAACGGCTACATCCCGCGCAACCGCTTGCTGGACTACCAGCGCCAACTGTCCCAGGTGCAACAGGACCTGGCCCAGAACAGCGGCGAAAGTGGCCGCGTGGAGCAGGGCATTCTCGAGTCGCGCCTCAAGCTGCAGCAGCACAGCGAGGAATATCAGAAAGAAGTGCGCAGCCAGTTGGCCGACGCGCAACTGCGCAGCCTGACCCTGGAGCAGCAACTGACCTCGGCGGGTTTTGATTTGCAGCACAGCGAAATCAATGCGCCCGCCGATGGCATTGCGGTCAACCTCAGTGTGCACACCGAGGGCGCCGTGGTGCGCGCCGGTGAAACCCTGCTGGAGATCGTGCCCCAGGGCACGCGCCTGGAAGTGGAAGGGCGCTTGCCGGTGAATCTGGTCGATAAAGTAGGCACCCACCTGCCGGTCGATATCCTCTTCACTGCGTTCAACCAAAGCCGTACTCCGCGCGTGCCGGGCGAAGTCAGCCTGATCTCGGCCGACCAGATGCTCGATGAAAAGACCGGCCAGCCTTACTACGTGCTGCGCACCACAGTCAGCGAGGCGGCATTGGAAAAACTCCACGGCCTGGTGATCAAGCCAGGCATGCCCGCCGAGATGTTCGTGCGCACCGGCGAACGCTCGCTGCTCAATTACCTGTTCAAGCCGCTGCTCGATCGCGCCGGTTCTGCGTTGACTGAGGAATGAGCATGCGCGTTGTGTTCATCACCTTATTGTTGAGCTGCACCAGTGCCCACGCCGCCATGGGCCCGTTTGATGTGTACGAGCAGGCATTGCGTAACGATCCGGTGTTCCTCGGCGCCATCAAGGAGCGTGACGCCGGCCTGGAAAACCGCACCATCGGCCGTGCCGGGCTGTTGCCGCGCCTGTCGTACAACTACAACAAGGGCCGCAACAACTCCGAAGCGCACCTGCCGGACGGGCGCGGCGGCAGTTACCGCGACGACCGCAACTACAACAGCTATGGCTCGACCTTCAGCCTGCAACAGCCGTTGTTCGACTACGAAGCCTACGCCAACTACCGCAAGGGTGTGGCCCAGGCGCTGTTTGCCGATGAAAGCTTTCGCGACAAGAGCCAGGCGTTGCTGGTGCGGGTGCTGAGCTATTACACCCAGGCGCTGTTTGCCCAGGACCAGATCGACATTGCCCGCGCCAAGAAAAAGGCCTACGAGCAGCAGTTCCAGCAGAACCAGCACCTGTTCCAACAGGGCGAAGGCACGCGCACCGATATTCTCGAAGCCGAGTCGCGCTATGAGCTGGCCACCGCCGAAGAGATCCAGGCGCTGGATGAGCAGGACGCGTCATTGCGCGAGCTGGGGGCGTTGATCGGCGTGCAAAGTGTCGACATCCACGACCTGGCGCCGCTGAACCAGAGTTTTGCCGCCTTCACCCTGACCCCGGCCAACTACGACACCTGGCATGAACTGGCGTTGAGCAATAACCCCACGCTGGCGTCGCAGCGCCAGGCCGTGGAAGTCGCGCGTTATGAAGTGGAGCGCAACCGCGCCGGGCATTTGCCGAAGATCACCGCGTATGCCAGCTCGCGCAAACAGGAATCCGACAGCGGCAACACTTACAACCAGCGCTACGACACCAACACCATCGGCGTTGAAGTCAGCCTGCCGTTGTATGCCGGTGGCGGCATCTCCGCCTCCACCCGTCAGGCCAGCCGTGGCATGGAACAGGCCGAGTACGAGCTGGAAGGCAAGACCCGCGAAACCCTGATCGAACTGCGCCGCCAGTTCAGTGCGTGCCTGTCGGGCGTGAGCAAACTGCGCGCGTACCAAAAGGCGCTGACCTCGGCCGAGGCGCTGGTGGTGTCGACCAAGCAAAGCATCCTCGGCGGCGAGCGGGTCAACCTGGATGCGCTGAACGCCGAGCAACAGCTGTACAGCACCCGTCGCGACCTGGCCCAGGCGCGTTACGACTACCTGATGGCCTGGACCAAATTGCACTACTACGCGGGCAACTTGCGCGACACCGACCTGGCGAAAGTCGATGAGGCTTTCGGCCCGGTGAAATGAGCATCCATAAGAAGAATAAGGAGGGGTCAGATGATCACCCATTCACCACGTTTCAAACCGTTCACCGCAGGCTCGTTACTCCTGTTGTCCGTTGCGGCGCAGGCGGCCTACACCGAAACCGGCCAAGCAGGTAACCCGGCCAGTTGGCGCTCCGCCGAATTCCAGAGTGACTGGGGCCTGGGGCGCATGAAGGCCGACGAAGCCTACGCAGCCGGCATCACCGGCAACGGGGTCAAGGTCGGCGCGCTGGACTCGGGCTTTGACCCCAACCACCCGGAAGCCTCCAAAGACCGCTACCACGCGGTCAGCGCCAGCGGCACGTATGTGGATGGCAGCGCGTTCAGCACCACCGGCGCGCTCAACCCCAACAACGACTCCCACGGTACCCATGTCACCGGCACCATGGGCGCGGCCCGTGATGGCGTGGGCATGCACGGCGTGGCGTACAACGCGCAAATCTACGTGGGCAACACCAACGCCAACGACAGCTTCCTGTTTGGCCCGACCCCGGACCCCAAGTATTTCAAGGCGGTGTACACCGCGCTGGTGGATTCCGGCGTGCGTGCCATCAACAACAGCTGGGGCAGCCAGCCCAAGGATGTCAGCTACCAGACCCTCGGCGACCTGCATGCGGCCTATGCCCAGCATTACAACCGAGGCACCTGGCTGGATGCCGCAGCGGATGTGGCCAAGGCAGGCGTGATCAACGTGTTCAGCGCCGGCAACAGCGGGTATGCGAATGCCAGCGTGCGCTCGGCCTTGCCGTATTTCCAGCCGGAACTGGAAGGCCACTGGCTGGCGGTGTCCGGCCTGGATAAGGCCAATAACCAGAAATACAACAAATGCGGGATCGCCAAGTACTGGTGCATCTCCACGCCTGGCGCACTGATCAACAGCACCATTCCCGACGGCGGTTATGGGGTCAAGTCCGGCACCTCGATGTCGGCCCCCCATGCCACCGGCGCGCTGGCGCTGGTGATGGAGCGCTACCCCTACATGACCAATGAGCAGGCGTTGCAGGTGCTGTTGACCACCGCCACGCAGCTCGATGGCTCTGTTACTCAAGCACCGAATACCATCGTCGGCTGGGGCGTGCCGGACCTCGGCCGGGCCATGCACGGGCCGGGGCAATTGCTCGGCGCCATGAACGTCAACTTGGCGGCCGGGCAGGGTGATGTGTGGAGTAACGGCATCTCTGACCAGGCCCTGGTCCAGCGCCAGGCCGAAGACCGCGCCGAGCACAGCGCGTGGCAGCAAACCCTGATCGACAAGGGCTGGCAGAACGGCGTGGGCGCGAATGCCAGCCAACAGGAGCAAACCGATTACGCCGTTGGCTCTGCCCGTGATCAGGCCGCCGCCAACCGCGTGTATGAGGGCAGCCTGATCAAATCCGGCGCCGGCAGCCTGGTGCTCAGCGGCGACAGCACGTATCGCGGTGCAACCAGCGTCAATGGCGGCCTGCTGGCGGTCAACGGTTCGCTGACCTCGGCGGTGACCGTCAACAACAGCGGCACCCTCGGTGGTTCCGGGCGCATCGGCGCCTTGAACGTCAACAGCGGCGGCACCGTGGCACCGGGCAATTCCGTGGGCACCTTGCAGGTGGCCGGTGATGTGAACCTGGGTGCAGGCTCCACCTATGCGGTGGAACTGACGCCCACCAGCAGCGACCGCATCGTCGCAGGCGGCAAAGCCGTGCTGGGCGGCGGCGCCGTGACCCTGGCCCTGGAAAACAGCCCCACACTGCTCAGCCAGAGCCAAGTGCAAAGCCTGATCGGCCGCCAGTACACCATCCTGCAGGCGGCGGGCGGCATTCAGGGCCAGTTTGGCCAGGTGTTGCCGAATTACTTGTTCCTCGGCGGCAGCCTCGATTACGCCGCCAACGGCGTGCAGTTGGAGGTGGGGCGCAACAATGCTGCGTTCGCCAGCGTTGCCGCCACGCGCAACCAGCGCAGTGTCGCGGCGGCGGCCGAGCAGTTGGGCGCCGGCAACCCGGTGTATGAAAGCCTGTTGCAGTCGGACTCGGTGGCCACGGCCCGCCAGGGTTTGCAGCAACTGTCGGGTGAGATCTACCCGGCGATTGGCGCGATGCTGATCAACGACAGCCTGCAACTGCGCGATGCCGTGGGCGAACGCCTGCGCCATGTGCCGGTGAACGGCGAAAGCAACCTGTGGCTCAAGGCCCTTGGCGCCTGGGGCAAGACCGACAGCCGCAGCGAAACGGCAGGCTCGACCACCTCGATTGGCGGTTTGCTCGCCGGTGTGGACGGCGCTCTGGACGAGCAGACCCGCGTGGGTGTGGTCGCCGGCTACAGCGACAGCTCGTTGAATATGGGCAGCGGCACGCATTCATCGGCGTCCATCGACAGTTACCACTTCGGCGCGTATGCCGGGCGTGAACTGGGTGACTGGCGCCTCAGCGTGGGCGGCGCCTACAGCTGGCACCGCGGCGACGTAAAGCGCGACCTGCAATACGGCGCAGTCAGCGGCAAGCAAAAGACCAAGCTGGATGCGAGTACGGCGCAGTTGTTCACTGAAGCTGCCTACCGCATTCACCTGCAACCGCTGGCGCTGGAGCCGTTCGCCAACCTGGCCTATGTGCACCTGGACAGTGATTCCTTTCATGAAAAAGGCGCTGCGGCGGCGCTGGAACGTGGCAGTGATCGGCGCGATGCGGTGCTCAGCACCCTCGGCGTGCGGGCCTTGAAAACCCTGGCTCTGAACGACCATCAGCAGCTGCAGCTGTCCGGCTCGCTGGGCTGGCAGCACAGCCTGACGGCGGTGGAATCCGAAGAGCACTTGGCGTTTGTTGCCGGCGGGCCGTCCTTTGCCGTGCGCAGCTCGCCCTTGCTGCGTGATGCCGCGCTGGTCGGTGTGCGGGCCAGCCTGGCGCTGAGCAAGGCCACGCGGGTCAACCTGGATTACAACGGCCAGTTGGGTGGGAGCGCGAAAACCCAAGGCGTGGGGCTGAGCCTGAACTGGCAGTTCTAAACACACCTTGGATCATGCAGTAGGAGCCCGCTGTTGTGGCGAGCAAGCTTGCTTGCGCTGGGGGGCGAAGCACCCCCAAAAAGCCTGCGGTTGCTGCGCAACCGAGCGGGAGCAAGCGCCCTCGCCACAAAAGCCAGCTCCCACAGTAGATCGAGGGTATCTGGCAAAGATGATTTCCAAAAAAGTGCAATAAGAAAACTAAGGAAGGTCACCGTGAACAAACGCAAACCAGGGTTAATGATCGCCACTCACACAGGCCCGAGCTACCCGCTCAAGGCTTTGAGCTGCGTGCCATACGGCGCGTTGCTGTGCTGCCTGGCAAGTCTGGGGACCGCCCAGGCCGCACCCTATGTGGAAACCGGCAAACTGGGCGACGCCGCCAGTTGGCGCAGCAACGAGTTCAAGGCCGACTGGGGCCTGGGCGCCATCCATTCAGACACCGCGTATGCCGCCGGCTACACCGGCAAAGGCGTCAAGCTGGGCATCTTTGACCAGCCGGTGTATGCGCAGCACCCGGAATTCGCCAGCCCCAACAAGGTGGTAACGATTGTCACCGAAGGCATCCGCCAATACACCGACCCGTATATCCCGGTAAAGGCCGGCGATGCGTTCCGCTATGACGGCACGCCGTCCAAGGACTCCAACGGCAAGCTGGGTAACCACGGCACCCACGTCGGCGGGATTGCCGCCGGTAACCGTGACGGCGGGCCGATGCACGGCGTGGCGTTCAATGCGCAAATCCTCAGCGCCGAAAACGGCGACCCAGGCCCGGAAGACGGGATCATCCTCGGCAACGACGGCACGGTGTACAAGGCCGGCTGGGATGGGCTGGTGGCCAGCGGCGCACGCATCATCAACAACAGCTGGGGCATCGGCATTGGCGATCAATTCGCCAAGGGCGGCCGCGATCCGGCGTTCCCCAACTTCACGGTCAATGAAGCCCAGGCGCAGTTCAACAACATCCGGCCGATCCTCGGCACCCTCGCAGGCGGCGCCTACCAAGGCGCAATCGATGCCGCCCGCAGCGGCGTGCTGACCATCTTTGCTGCCGGTAACGACTACAACCTCAACAACCCGGATGCGATGTCGGGCCTGGCGTACTTTGTGCCGGAAATTGCACCGAACTGGCTGTCGGTAGCGGCCTTGCAGCAAAACCCGGACACCACGAGTGCCAACCCGTATGTGATCAGCACCTTCTCGTCGCGCTGTGGTTATGCGGCGAGCTTTTGTGTGTCGGCGCCCGGCACCAAGATCTTCAGTTCGATCATCAACGGCACCGACCTGAGCAACCTGACCAGCGACTGGGCCAACAAAAACGGCACCTCCATGGCGGCGCCCCATGTGGCCGGCGCAGCGGCGGTGCTGATGGAGCGCTTCCCCTACATGAGCGGCGAGCAGGTCGCCACCGTGCTCAAAACCACCGCCACCGACCTTGGCGCACCGGGCATCGACGCGTTGTATGGCTGGGGCATGATCAACCTGGGCAAAGCCGTCAACGGGCCAGGGATGTTCGTCACGGCCGAGGATATTCCCGCCGAGTTCCGTATCGACGGCGCCTATGGCAGCAGTCAGTTTGTTGCCGACTTGCCAGGCATCGGCGCCGTGGTGGACGCCGGCAAACCGACCCAGCGTCTGTGCACTGATGTGCATTGCGGCCTGGATGTGTGGAGCAATGCCATCTCCGGCCATGGCGGCCTGACCAAGCAAGGCATCGGCACGCTGGTGCTGAGCGGCACCAACACCTACAGCGGGCCGACCCTGGTTAACCAGGGCTTGCTGGCGATTAACGGTTCGGTCACTTCCGACGTTACCGTCAGCCAGACCGGTGTGCTCGGAGGCTCGGGCCGTATCGGCTCGCTGACGGCCAAAAGCGGCGGCACCGTGGCGCCGGGTAACTCCATCGGCACCTTGAATGTGGCGGGCAACGTGACCTTTGATGCGGGTTCGACCTACGCGGTGGAGCTGTCGCCCACCAGCAGCGACCGCATTGTTGCCGGCGGCACCGCCACGCTCAATGGCGGCACCGTGACCCTGGCCCTGGAAAACAGCCCGACACTGCTGACTAATTCCCAGGCACAAAGCCTGATCGGCCGCCAGTACAACATTCTGCAAGCCGCAGGCGGGGTGACCGGCAGCTTCGGCGCAGTGCTGCCGAACTACCTGTTTATCGGCGGTACCCTCAACTATGCCGCCAACGGCGTGCAACTGGACGTGGCGCGCACCAACAGCTTCGCCAGTGTGGCGGTCACGCCGAACCAGCGTGCGGTCGCGGCGGCGGCGGACCAGTTGGGCGCAGGCAATGCGGTGTATGAAAGCCTGTTGCTGGCGCCGAATGCGGCCTCGGCCCAAGGCGCGTTCCAGCAGCTCTCCGGCGAAATCTACCCGGCGCTGCAAAGTGCGTTGATCAACGACAGCCGTTACGTGCGCGAAGCGGTGGGCGAACGCCTGCGCCATGGCGAGATGGGCGCCGGCAGCGACACCCTCGACAGCCGTGGCAACGTGTGGGTCAAGGCCTTGGGCGCATGGGGCAAGACCGACAGCCGCAGCGACACCGCGGGCTACACCACGTCGCTGGGCGGCATGCTCGCCGGTGTGGATGGCGCGCTGGATGAGTCGACGCGTATCGGTTTGGTCGCCGGCTACAGCGACACCTCGTTGAACATGGGCAACGACACCCACTCCCGTGCCTCGGTCGACAGCTACCACTTCGGTGCCTATGCCGGGCATGAGATCGGTGCCTTGCGCCTGAGCGGCGGGGCGACCTACAGCTGGCATCGCGGCGATGTAAAGCGTGACCTGCAATACGGCGATGTGGCCGGCAAGCAGAAGGTCAAAGTGGATGCGAGCAGTACCCAGGTGTTCGGTGAAGCCGCCTACCGCGTCAACCTGCAACCGCTGGCCCTGGAGCCGTTCGCCAACCTGGCCTATGTGCATCTGAACACTGATGGGTTCACCGAAAAGGGTGACGCCGCCGCGCTCAAAGGCCACGACGACACCCGCGATGTGGTGCTGAGCACCCTGGGCGTGCGCGCCTTGAAGACCTTTAACGTGAACGATCACCAGCAACTGGAAGTGTCCGGCACCCTGGGCTGGCAGCACAACCTGAGCAGCACCGATTCCGAGCGGCACCTGGCGTTTGCCTCGGGCGGCCCTGCGTTCGCAGTAGAAAGTGCGCCGATGGTGCGTGATGCCGCGTTGGTCGGTGCGCGGGTCAGCCTGGCGTTGAGCAAGGATGCGCGGGTGAACTTTGACTACAACGGCCTGCTGGCCAGCAAGGACAAGGTTCACGGGGTAGGGTTGAGCTTCGACTGGGCGTTCTAAAAGGCTTCACCCCGTGTATGGGGTTGGGTTTATGTGGGAGCCGGGCTGAACTGCGATGCAGGCAACTCGGTGTGTCAGTGGCACTGAGGTGAGGCTATCGCAGGCAAGCCAGCTCCCACATAAAGCCAGCGTCCAACGCTAAAACGTGTTTTTCGCTTTCTCTACAAATCCAACAACAGAGAGGCACTACCATGGGTATCTTTGACTATAAAAACCTCGGCACCGAGGGTTCCAAAACGCTGTTCGCCGATGCCATGGCGATCACGCTGTATTCCTACCACAACCTGGATAACGGCTTTGCCGTGGGTTACCAGCACAATGGCCTGGGGCTTGGCTTGCCGGCCACGCTGGTGGGGGCGTTGCTGGGCAGCACGGATTCACAAGGTGTGATTCCCGGCATTCCCTGGAACCCCGACTCGGAAAAAGCTGCGCTTGAGGCCGTGCAAAAAGCCGGCTGGACGCCCATCAGCGCCAGTGCCCTGGGTTATGGCGGCAAAGTCGATGCGCGCGGGACTTTCTTTGGCGAAAAGGCCGGCTACACCACGGCCCAGGTCGAGGTGCTGGGCAAGTACGATGACGCCGGCAAACTGCTCGAAATCGGCATCGGCTTTCGTGGCACCTCGGGGCCACGGGAAAGTTTGATCACCGACTCCATCGGCGACGTGATCAGCGACCTGCTGGCGGCCTTTGGCCCCAAGGATTATGCCAAGAACTATGCGGGCGAAGCTTTTGGCGGCTTGCTCAAAAATGTCGCCGACTATGCCGGTGCCCATGGCCTGAGCGGCAAGGACGTGGTGGTCAGCGGCCACAGCCTGGGCGGGCTCGCAGTCAACAGCCTGGCGGATTTAAGCGACAACAAATGGTCGGGGTTCTACAAGGACGCCAATTACGTGGCCTATGCCTCACCGACCCAGAGCGCGGGCGATAAAGTGTTGAACATCGGCTACGAAAACGACCCGGTGTTCCGCGCGCTTGACGGCTCATCCTTCAACTTGTCGTCCCTGGGCGTGCACGACAAACCCCACGAGTCGACCACCGACAATATCGTCAGCTTCAACGACCACTACGCCTCGACGTTGTGGAATATCCTGCCGTTTTCCATCGTCAACCTGCCGACCTGGGTCTCGCATTTGCCCACCGGTTATGGCGACGGCATGACGCGCATCCTCGAGTCCGGCTTCTACGACCAGATGACCCGCGACTCCACGGTAATCGTCGCCAACCTGTCCGACCCGGTGCGGGCCACCACCTGGGTGCAGGACCTCAACCGCAATGCCGAACCGCACAAGGGCAATACCTTCATCATCGGCAGCCACGGCAATGACCTGATCCAGGGCGGCAAGGGCGCAGACTTTATCGAAGGCGGCAAAGGCAATGACACGATCCGCGACAACAGTGGGCATAACACCTTCCTGTTCAGCGGCCATTTTGGCAATGATCGGCTGATCGGCTACCAAACCACGGACAAGCTGGTGTTCCAGAATGTGGAAGGCAGCACCGACCTGCGCGACCATGCCAAAGTGGTCGGTGCCGACACGGTGCTGACCTTTGGCGCCGACTCGGTGACCCTGGTCGGCGTCGGGCATGGCGGCCTGTGGGCGGACGGCGTCAGCATCGGCTGATCAATGCCAGTGCTGCCCCCGCCAGCCACCGCCCCAATACGGCCGGTGGGGGTAGCCGTAGCCATAGCTGTAAACATGATGTGGATAGTAATAAGGCCGTGGGGCGTAACCCCAACGCCCGTAATAAACCGGCGGCGGCGGGGGCGCGACCACGATGACCTGCGGCGGCTGACGGATGATGAGGGTGTCGGCAAACGTCGGTGCACTGGCCAGGGCCGCCAGGCTCAGGGGGATGAGTAACAGCGCGCGTACCGTCCGGGACATGAATGCCATGGCCGTCTTTCTCCGTTCTACCGCCTTCGAAGATGAAGGCGGCTTATCGGTTAAACGCCGGGGTGGCGAAAATCCTTCGGTAAATAAATCTTCATCGATCAACGGCGCAGCGCTGCGACGGGTTGGGCGGGCCTCACACGTTTAATCACTCGTCGCGAGCTGTTTCGCGCGTCATGTGAGGAACCGAGCATGTCCCGACTTCGATTGCTGCTGTGTGCCCTGGTACTGTTGGGCCTGGGTGGGTGTGCGGTGTACCCGGCCTATCCCGGCTCATGCTGCTACCGGCCGTACTACCACTCGTACTATTACCATCCCTACTATCACCCGTATTACCACCCGTACTACCGGTACTGATCGTTCCCACGCGGTGAACGATCAAGCAGGTAAGAAAAAGCCCCGCATTGCGGGGCTTTTTACGTTCAGGCGTTTGCTTTCACTTTTCGTTGCGTACCGTGGCAACGTCATCAGCCTTGATGCGGATGTGCTTGCCGGCGATGTCGGTGAATTCATAGAACCCATCGGCTGTCTTGGTCTTGGGGGTGTCCTTGGTCAAATACTGCGTGCCATTTTGCAATGTCACTACGGTTTGCGTGGAGCAACCGGCCATCAGCAGAAAAGTGAGTGCAACCAGCGGCAGACCCAAATTCTTCATGTTCATTACCCTTACCTTTAACCCTGAAAAGTCCTGCTGAAAAGTCCCGGGCCTAAGGCCTCGGGCCACAAATGTTACGCCATCAACTGTCCTATCTGATCACTTTTATACAAAAAGTTGCGTGGGCCATTTATCTATTACTGATTGCAACAGCCCGCCACTGGCGGCACTCTGTATGCATAACCAGTATTTGATCAGTGCGCGACATGGCCAACCCCCTCGACGACCCCTTGTATTACCTGCATAACTTCCGCCAAGTGCTGCTGTGGCTGGGGCAGCGCTATGCCGATTTGCTCGACCCGGACGAAATGCAGTTTATTCAGCAATTTGACAGGTTGCCGCAGCCGTCCCAGGCGTTATTGGTGCGCATGGTGATGCGCAAAGGTGTGCATTTTCGCGGGAGCAAGCTCAATTATCTGGAAATCGGCTGCACCCACACGGCGGCGCTTGCGCTGGTGCAGCAGGGCTGGGTCGAAAACCTGAGACCGTTGAGTGTTGATGAGCTGTTCGCGCTGCTGCAAAAAAGCGAAATCCTCGCCGCCTTCGCGCCATGGATTGACCAACCCAAAGGCAAGAAGGCCGACTGGCTGGAAGGGCTGGCGGCACAGTTCACCGAGTCACGCAGCTTTGCCCAGTGGTGCCCCGAGCTGAGTGACACGCTCTACAGCCTCACCGTGATGGACCTGTGCGACCGCCTGCGGCTGATGTTCTTCGGCAACCTGCACCAGGACTGGTCGGAGTTTGTGCTGGCTGACCTGGGCATCTACACCTACGAAAAAGTCGAGTTCTGCGCCGAATCCCGTGGCTTGCGTAGCCGTGACGATGTGCATGGTTTTCTGTTCCTGCACCAATGCCAGCAAGCCTTCGAAGCCGGTCAGGCGCTGGATGAGGTACTGGCGCAGATCGTGCTGCTGGCCACCGACAACCCCTGGCTGGAAAAACGCCGGGCTAAATTGCTGTTCCAGATCGGCCAATATTGCGAGCGCAGTGCCGAGCTCGAATTGGCGGCGCAGATCTACCGTGATTGCGCCTATCCCGGCGCGCGCTCGCGCTTGATTCGCGTGCTCGAACGCCAGGAGGAGTACGCGCAAGCCATGGCCCTGGCATGCGCGGCGCAGCAAGCACCGCAAAGCGCTGCCGAACAGCAACACCTGCTGCGCGTGCTGCCACGCCTGCGGCGCAAGCTCGGCGAGCCGGCGCTGCCCAAGGTCAAGCCGCGTGAGGTCACGCGCCTGGACCTGGCACTGGTGCAGGCGCCGCAGATGTCGGTGGAATCCTGCGTGCAGGCGCATTTGAGTGAGCCCGATGCGCCGGTGCATTACGTCGAAAACGGGTTGATCAATTCGCTGTTCGGGCTGTTGTGCTGGGAGGCGATTTTCGCGCCGCTGCCGGGTTCGTTTTTTCACCCGTTCCAGCGCGGGCCAGTGGACCTGCACAGCGAGGACTTTCATCAACGTCGCGCAGCGTTGTTCGCCGCCTGCTTCGAACAGCTCACGGATGAGCGTTACAAAACCACCATCCGCCAGCGCTACGTAGACAAATGGGGCATCCAGTCGCCATTCGTGTTCTGGAACCTGCTCAGTGAAGAGCTGCTGGAACAGGCCCTGACCTGCCTGCCCGCCGACCACCTGCGCTACTGGTTTGAACGCCTGCTGCTGGATATCCGCGCCAACCGCGCCGGCATGCCGGACCTGATCCAGTTCTGGCCGGCGCAAAAGAGCTACCGCATGATCGAAGTCAAAGGCCCCGGCGACCGCCTGCAGGACAACCAACTGCGCTGGCTGGAGTTCTGCGGCGAGTACCAGATGCCGGTCACCGTCTGTTATGTGCGCTGGGCGCAAACCGCTTGAGCTACAACGTTGCGGTGCGCGCGCTGTGCGAGTTCACGGCCAAGGTCGGCGACCTGGACCTGCGCTTTACGCCGTCGCCCAGCGCCCAGGAAGGCATCATCGGCCATCGCACGGTAGCCTCGCGCCGCAGCGCCCATTACCAGAATGAAGTGGCGCTGGAAGGCGAGTACCAGCAGCTCAAGGTGCGGGGCAGGGCAGACGGCTACGACCCGGACAGCAATCGCCTGGAAGAAGTCAAAACCTATCGCGGCGACCTCGATGCCCAGCCCGCCAACCATCGCCAATTGCATTGGGCGCAGGTCAAGGTATACGGCTGGCTGATGTGCCACAAACTCGGCCTGCAAGCGATCGACCTGGCGCTGGTGTACTTCGATATTGTCGGCGAAGGCGAAACCTTGCTGAACCAGCGTTTTCAAGCGGCCGACCTTGAGCAGTTCTTCAACCAGCAATGTGCGCTGTTCCTCGGCTGGGCCCACCAGGAAATGCAGCACCGCGAGGCGCGCAACCACGCCGCCCAGGCGCTGGCGTTTCCCCATGCCGAATTTCGCACCGGCCAGCGTGCATTGGCCGAGTCGGTCTACAAGGCCGTCAGCACCGGCCGTTGTCTGATGGCCCAGGCGCCTACGGGGATTGGCAAGACCGTCGGCACGATCTTTCCGATGCTCAAGGCGTTGGCGCCGCAGCAGCTGGACAAGGTGTTTTTCCTCACCGCCAAGACCCCCGGCCGCAAGCTGGCCCTGGACGCCGCGCAAGTGCTCTACACCAGCAGCCCCGATTTGCCGCTGCGCGTGCTCGAACTGGTGGCGCGCGACAAGGCCTGCGAGCACCTGGACAAAGCCTGCCACGGGGATTCCTGCCCGTTGGCCAAGGGCTTTTATGATCGCTTGCCGGCGGCACGCGTGGCAGCGTCCAGGGTGCGCCTGCTGGACCAGCGCAACCTGCGCGAGGTGGCATTGGCCCATGAGGTGTGCCCGTATTACCTGAGCCAGGAAATGGCGCGCTGGGCCGACCTGGTGGTTGCCGACTACAACTACTATTTCGACTTCGGCGCCATGCTGTTTGGCCTGGCCCAGTTGAACCAATGGCGCGCCGCCGTGCTGGTGGACGAGGCTCACAACCTGGTGGAGCGCGCCCGTTCGATGTACAGCGCCAGCCTCGACCAGTACAGCCTCAAGACCCTGCGCGACAGCGCCCCGCAGCTGCTGAAAAAACCATTGCAGCGCCTGAACCGTGAAT
The DNA here is from genome assembly GCF_030816095.1 of Pseudomonas sp. W3I7. Classification (NCBI taxonomy): domain Bacteria; kingdom Pseudomonadati; phylum Pseudomonadota; class Gammaproteobacteria; order Pseudomonadales; family Pseudomonadaceae; genus Pseudomonas; species Pseudomonas sp. W3I7. The sequence continues at coordinate 2,946,356 of NZ_JAUSXP010000001.1, read as the reverse complement.
GGAACGCCGTGCACAAGGACCAGCTCGCGCCGTACCAGGCTTACGCCGGCAAACCCGACAAATTGCTCCAGGCCCTGAGCCTGTGCAGCAGCGCCATGGGCGATTACTTCAACGACCACCCCGAAGCCCTCAGCGGCGACCTGCAAACCTTCTATTTCGAGGCGCTGCAGTTTGCCAAGGTGGCGGAGCTGTTCAATGAACACTTCATCTTTGATATCAGCAAGCGCCAGTTCGGCAAGCACAGCGCCTCGACCCTGTGCCTGCGCAACGTGGTGCCCGCCGAATTCATCCGCCCCAGGTTGACCGCCGCCCGAAGCAGTGTGCTGTTTTCCGCGACCTTAAGCCCACGCCACTATTACGCCGACTTGCTCGGCTTGCCTGGGGATACCGCATGGATCGATGTGGAGTCGCCGTTCCAGGCCGAGCAACTGCAGGTGCGCATCATCGATGCCATCTCCACGCGTTTTGTGCATCGCCAAGCCTCCCTGGCGCCGATTGTCGAGTTGATTGCCGAGCAGTTTGCCAAGCAGCCGGGCAACTACCTGGCGTTTTTCTCAAGTTTTGATTACCTGCAACAGGTGGCGCAGTTGATGGCCGAGCGGCACCCGAAGATTGCGCTGTGGTTGCAGTCACGCGGCATGGCCGAAGCCGAGCGCCAAGGGTTTCTGGACCAGTTCACCCAACACAGCCGTGGCATCGGCTTTGCCGTGCTGGGCGGCGCGTTTGGCGAAGGCATCGATTTGCCCGGCACGCGCTTGATCGGCGCGTTTATCGCCACACTGGGCTTGCCGCAGCTCAACCCGGTCAACGAGCAGATGAAAGCGCGCATGGGTGCGATTTTTGGCGCGGGTTACGACTACACCTATTTGTACCCCGGCATTCAAAAGGTCGTGCAGGCGGCCGGCAGGGTGATCCGCAGCCAGCAGGACCGAGGCGTGGTGATGTTGATCGATGACCGCTTTAGCGAGGCGCGTGTGCGGCAGTTGTTGCCGCGCTGGTGGGCGGTGGATGGGATGTAACGGCTGGAACATTAGTTCAGGCCGAACGCGGTGGAAAATGTGGGGGCTGGTTTGCCTGCTGTGGCGGTTTGTGGGTGTACATATCCATTGCTGCGGTAACGGCTTCTATTGGTTCCGCTCTTACAGCGGGTCACTTTTGGCAAACGCCCCAAAAGTAACCAAAAGGTCTGTGCCCCACCACTCGGCACCTCGCTCTGGCTCGGTGTGCCCTCACTCCGGCTTGAATCCGTGGGCCGCCGCGATGGGCCATCCCTGGCCCAGCGCGGCTAACCCGGCGTCCTGCCGGGTTACCCACGGATTCAAGCCTGCGTTCGGCCATCGTGGTTGACGGGGCGCCTCAGATCAAAATCAAGATCAAGATCTACAGCACGGCGGCCTGAAAGCCGACCTGAGTGGTTGAAGCAAGAGCCAGATCAAGTGCAAGGCAAAAGCGTATTTACCTGATGCAACACAGTCTAAATGTGGGAGCGGGCTTGCTCGCGAATGCGGTGTGTCAGAGACAGATGAGTTGACTGACCCACCGCATTCGCGAGCAAGCCCGCTCCCACAGTTGATCGCATGCAGTTTTGAATATGAGGTCGGCTGCGGATTTGCATGCACTGAATAGCTGCTTTTCTGTGGGAGCTGGCTTGCCTGCGATGCAGACACCTCGGTGTGTCAGGTACACAGAGTTGATGCCATCGCAGGCAAGCCAGCTCCCACCTTTGACCGAGTATGGCTCTGCTGTTGCTGTTGCTGTTGCTGTTGCTGTTGCTCTGGCCCTTACATCCTTTTCGATGACGAAGTCAGCGGTCTTTTGATCTGCGCTCTTGATCTTGATCTTGATCTGAAATCGCCCCGTCAAACACGATGGCCGGAATTCGACACTGATTTGGGGGGTAAACCGGCAGGGATGCCGGTTTAGCCGCCCCGCGCCATGGATGGCGCGTGGCGGCGGCCCCCCAAATCAGTGTCGGATTGCGGGCATGCCGAGCCACAGCGAGGCACCGAGTGTTGGGGCGAGGACCTTTTGGTTACTTTTGCGTCCTTGCAAAAGTGACCCGCTGTAAGAGCGGAACCATACGCCGCCGTTACCGCAGCAATGGATATGTACCCCCCCCCGACCAAACACCCCCGCCAAACCGCCATCGCAGGCAAGCCAGCTCCCACACAAGCCAGTTCCCTAAGGACGGAGGCACGCTAAAGGACAGGCCGCCACCCCAGTTCAGACGTCAGTCAACGCACTGATGCCCGGGTTTCCAGGGAGAACCTGAAGGTTGCGCCGTGCCCAGGCCGTTCCACCAACTGGATGCTGCGCCCATGCAATTGAAGGATGCGGTGCACGATGCGCAGGCCCAGGCCGCCATCGCGGCGTGCGCCGCCGATGGTGAAGGCGCGCAGGAACAAGCCTTCGCGCAGCTCGGCGTCAATGCCCGGGCCGCTGTCGCTGACGGTGACCGCCACGGCACCGGCCTCGGGCGCCAGGATCACCTCGACTTCGCCATTCACCGGCGTATGGCGCAGCGCATTGTCCAGCAGGTTGGTGAGCACCCGCTCGATCAAACCCAGGTCGGCCAACACTGTCGGCACTTTGGGCGGTAGCGTGGCGGTGAGGGTAATGGCGCGGGCTTCGGCGGTGAGTTCGAACTTCTGGAAGATGTCCTGCACCAGATCCGGCAGCGAAAAACCCTCAATTACCGGCTGCACAAAACCATGTTCCAGGCGCACCAGCTCCAGCAGTGACTGGGCCAGCCCGCCGACCTTGCGGCTTTGGTCCAGGGCGATGCCGAGGTAGCGCCGGCGTTCTTCGGGGCTCAGGCTCGCGTCCTTGAGCGACAGGGTTTCCAGGTAGCCATGCAAGGACGCCAGTGGTGTGTGCGCAGGTCGTGGGAAATGTTCGCGACCATCTCGCGGCGTTCCTGATCCTGGTGGGTAATGGCGCGCCATTGTTCGCCCAGACGGTTCTGCATTTGCACGAAAGCGTGATCAAGCACCGCGATTTCATCGCCACTGGCAAGTTCAGGCGCGCTGGTTTCGGTGGCTTTCGGCGCGCCGTTAATGTCGAACTGGCCGACTTTGTCGGTCAGTTGACGCAGTGGCCGGGTGATCCAGGCAAAGGCAAGCAGGCCAGCCATCAGGCAGAGCAGGGCGATCAGGCCGATGGACCACAGGGCGATCTTCAAGGCCATGCCGGTGGCGTCCTTGGCGTCGTATACATCATGGGCTTCGCCCAGCAGCACCACGTACAGAAAGCCGGTTTGCCGGCCGTTGGCCTTGAGCGGCGCGGCACTGAACACTTTGCGCCCGTCGACGCTGCGCGGGTCATCGCCAAGGATCGGCAGCATGGCGCCGCTGAGAAAGCGCCGCACTGGCGCAAGATCCACATGGTCACGCAGCAAATGCCCGCTGGGTGCTGCGTTACCGACCACACGGCCGTCGATATCGAGCAGGTACACCTCGACACTCGGGTTGACCAGCATCAGCTGGCTGAACAGGTTGCGCACGGCATCCGGCTTGAGGCCATCGGCGTCCATCAGTTGGGTATCGCGGGCAATGTGCGCCGCCAGGTCGCGGGACAAACCTTGCACCACTTCCAGTTCATGCATGTGGTTGGAGCGCACCTGCAGCCAGGCCGAGGTGCCGCTGCAGATCACCAGCAACACGGCGAACACCACCGACAGGCGTTGGGTCAGGGTCAGCTTCATGGCGCGCTCTCGGCGAATTTGTAGCCACGGCCCCACACCGTGAGGATGCGCGCCGGGTTGCCCGGGTCGACCTCGACCTTGGCGCGCAGCCGGTTGATATGGGTGTTCACGGTGTGCTCGTAGCCTTCGTGGCTGTAGCCCCACACCGCGTTGAGCAGGTCCATGCGCGAGAAGACTTTGCCGGGCTGGCGGGCAAAGAAGTACAGCAGGTCGAATTCGCGCGGCGTGAGGTCCAGGCGCTGGCCTTGCAGGGTGGCGTCACGGGTCAGCGGGTTGATGAACAACGCGCCCAGCTCCAGGCTGCCGGCGTCCATCTTCAGGTTGCGCGCCATGGCGTCGACCCGGCGCAACAGGGCCTTGACCCGTGCCACCAGCTCCGGCATCGAGAACGGCTTGGCCAGGTAGTCGTCGGCGCCCAGCTCCAGGCCGAGGATGCGGTGCAACTCACTGGAGCGCGCGCTGGTGATGATGATCGGTGTATAGCGCGCCATGGCGCGGGCACGCCGGCAGATTTCCAGGCCATCGACGCCGGGCAGCATCAGGTCGAGGATCAGTGCATCCCAGCCACCTTGCTCGAGCAGGCCCAGGCCTTCGGTGCCGTCGGCGCTGTGCACCACCTCGAACTGCTCGTCGCGCAGGTGCAGGCAGATCAAGTCGGCAATATGGGCATCGTCCTCGACCACCAGGACACGTTTGGGCTGATCCATAACAGAAAACCTTCGCTTGTAGTGCGCGCATTGTGCGGCTTTTGCCAGCGTGTAGTTATCACGAATTGTTTAACTCTGCGTGAGGATTTCGCGACCGTCCAAGGCTCAGGATGGCGACATTGTTGCTGCGGATGGGTTTTATGTGGCGAGCGGGCTTGCCCCGCGTTGGGTTGCGTAGCGGCCCCAAAAAAACGGGAGCGCTGCGCACTCCAACGCGGGGCAAGCCCGCTCGCCACAACAAGCTCGCCCGCCACAGTTGCACACCCGTCATGAATGCCTATGGGTTGAGGAGAATCGTATGTACTCACGTCGACAAATGCTGCTGGCCGGTGGTGGCCTGGGCGTCGCCGTCCTGGCCGGCGGCCTGCTGAAACAGCTCAACATGATCAGCGAAGCCGAAGCGGCCGAGACCTTTGAGGTCAGCCACACCGAAGCCCAGTGGCGCAGTTTGCTGACGGCCGAGCAATTCGACGTGCTGCGTGAGGAGGGCACCGAACGCCCCTACAGCAGCACACTCAATGATGAACACCGTGCCGGCACCTTTGCCTGTGCCGGTTGCGCATTGCCGCTGTTCTCCTCGACCACCAAGTTTGACAGCCACACCGGCTGGCCAAGCTTCTGGCAGCCGCTGGACAACGCGGTCGCCAGCCACGTCGACACCTCCTATGGCGTGGTGCGCAAGGAAATCCATTGCCGCCGTTGCGGGGGCCACCAAGGCCACGTATTTGACGACGGCCCGGCGCCTACCGGCCTGCGCTATTGCATGAATGGCGTCGCCATGACGTTCACGGCGGCTTAAGCCGATGTCTATTTTTAATTCGTATAAGGGTCGATCCCATGTGGCTGCTGGTTCTCGCGTATCTGGGCGGCGTGCTGACAATTGTCAGCCCGTGCATCCTGCCTGTTCTGCCTTTTGTCTTCGCTCGCACCGGGCAGCCGTTTATGCGCAGTGGCTTGCCGCTGTTAGCGGGGATGGCGGTGACATTCGCCCTGGTGGCCTCACTGGCTGCGGTGGGCGGCGGTTGGGTGGTGCAAGTCAATCAATACGGGCGTTGGCTCGCGTTGCTGTGCGTTGCCCTGTTCGGGCTCACGCTGTTACTGCCGCACCTGTCGGAACGCCTGACGCGGCCGTTGGTGGCCGCCGGCAGTCGCTTGTCGGAAGCCGCCGGGGCCGATGCCAAACCGCGTCCGGGCGCGTCGTTCCTGATCGGCGTGGCCACCGGTTTGCTCTGGGCACCCTGCGCCGGGCCTATTCTGGGGCTGGTGCTGACCGGCGCCGCGCTGCAAGGGGCCAGTATCGGCACTACCTTGCTCTTGCTGGCCTACGCCGCCGGGGCTGCCACGTCCCTGGCCTTGGCCCTGCTGGTCGGCGGTAAAGTCTTTGGCTTGATGAAAAAATCCCTGGGCGCCGGTGAATGGCTGCGCCGTGGCCTGGGTGCGCTGATGCTGGCCGGTGTGGCTGCCATCGCTTTGGGCCTGGACACGGGCGTGCTGTCACGCTTGTCGACCGCCTCAACCGGCGGCCTGGAACAAAGCCTGGTGGATCAACTGAGCGCCAAGCCTGCACAGAAGAGCGGGGCGATGATGGCCGGTGGCGCCATGATGGCGGCGGCCAACCACAGCGACACACTGCCAATCGAAGGCTCCCTGCCACCGCTGGAGGGCGCGGTGCAATGGCTCAACAGTCCGCCGCTGAGCGCCGAAGCACTCAAGGGCAAAGTGGTGCTGGTGGATTTCTGGACCTACTCCTGCATCAACTGCCTGCGCACCTTGCCGTACGTCAAAGCCTGGGCGGAGAAATACAAAGACCAGGGTTTGGTGGTGATTGGCGTACACGCCCCGGAGTTTGCCTTTGAACGCGATGTGGACAACGTCACCAAGGCCATGAAAGACCTGGGCATCACCTACCCGGTGGCGATCGACAACAACTACAAGATCTGGCGCGCCTTCAACAACCAATACTGGCCGGCACATTACTTTGCCGATGCCAAGGGCCAGATTCGCTATCACCACTTCGGCGAAGGCGATTACGCCGAGTCGGAGCGGGTGATTCAGCAACTGCTGCGTGAGGCCGGTGCAACCCACGTCGCCGGTGGTTTGATCGAGGCTGATGCCAAGGGTGTGCAGCAGGCGCCGGACATGAACGAGGTGCAATCGCCGGAAACCTACCTGGGCTTTCAGCGTGCGGAAAATTTCGTCACGACCGGCACGTTAGGCACCGACAAAGTCGTGAATTACCCGGCGGCCGGCCACCTGGCCCTGAACAACTGGACCCTGGAAGGCCCATGGAATGTCGGCGGCCAGCAAGCCACCCTCGACCAGGCCGGTGGGCGTGTGGTTTACCGCTTTCATGCCCGTGACCTGCACCTGGTGCTGGGGCCTGGCGCCGATGGCAAGCCGGTGCGCTTCAAGGTGACGATTGATCGCCAGGCCCCCGGCGATGCCCATGGCACCGATGTGGCGCCGGATGGCAGCGGCACCGTGACCGAGCAGCGTCTGTATCAGCTGGTGCGTCAGCCAGCCGGCGTTAAAGACCGCACGTTCAGCATCGAATTTCTTGACCCGCATGTGTCGGCGTATGCCTTCACCTTCGGCTAAGCCATTCATGAACTGATAACCCAAACAATGTGGGAGCTGGCTTGCCTGCGATAGCGGTGTACCTGCCGACGATGATGTTGGATCTGCCGGTGCCATCGCAGGCAAGCCAGCTCCCACACTTGACCGCGTACTGGAGTGAGTTCTATGAAGCTTCTCAAGATTTTACCCGCACTGGCCTTCGCCGCTTTCGTCGGCCAAAGCTCGGCGTTCTCCTTCGGGGGGGCCGATGACGCGGTGATGATCGCGCCACCGGCCATGGACCTGCCCGCCGAGTCCGGCAACCTGCAAACCGCGGTGTTCGCCGGTGGTTGCTTCTGGGGTGTACAAGGCGTGTTCCAGCATGTGCAAGGCGTCAAAAACGCCGTGTCCGGCTATGACGGCGGCGCGGCAAACACGGCCCAGTACGAGTCGGTCAGCGACGGCGATACCGGCCACGCCGAGTCGGTGTCGGTGACTTACGACCCAAGCAAAGTCAGTTACGGCAAGCTGTTGCAGATCTACTTCTCGGTGGCCCATAACCCCACTGAACTGAACCGCCAGGGCCCGGACAGCGGCACCCAGTACCGTTCGGAAATTTTCGCGCAAAATGCCGAACAGCAAAAAGTCGCCCAGGCCTATATCGCCCAGTTGGACGCCGCCAAAGCTTTCGACAAGCCGATCGTGACCCAGGTCGAGATGGGCAAGACGTTTTACCCGGCGGAGTCCTATCACCAGGACTTTCTGACCGAGAACCCGTCTTACCCTTACATCGTGATCAATGATTTGCCCAAGGTGGCGCAGCTCAAGAAACTGTTCCCCGACCAGTACCGTGCCGAGCCGGTGTTAGTCAAAAACCAATAAACACCACAGGACCCAATGTGGGAGCGGGCTTGCCCGCGAAGGCGTAGTGTCAGTCAGCACATGGGTGGCTGACCCACCGCATTCGCGAGCAAGCCCGCTCGCACACTTAGTCCTACTCAGGGCTCAGGATTTGGCCTTGGCCAGGTACGGTGCAAGCCGCCGGCCCATCTCCTCACCCAGCGCCTGCAACCCACTCAACGGGCGCACCATCACTTCAAACTCGACGATCTGCCCCTGTTCGTTGAAGCGAATCATATCGATACCTTTCAGCTGTTTTTCACCCACGCGTGCGCTGAACTCCAGCACCACGTTGAGCCCGTCGGCGCTCGCCAGTTCACGGTGATAGGCGAAATCCTCGAACACCTTGATCACGGTGTTGAGGATCATCGACACCACCGGCGCGCCGGGGTAGGGCGTGTGGGCCATGGGCGAGCGGAACACCGCGTCAGGCGCGAGCAGTTCGGGCAGGGCGTTGAGGTCGCGAGTGGCCAGCATGGCGTGCCAGCGTTGCAGGGTGTGGGCGGCGGCGGGGTTCAGGTGGAGTGCGGACATGGGCTGTACCTGTTCTTATGTTGGGAAGGGGGTTCACCTGCCCAACATAAGAGCGGCACTCAAGCAGGGTCAATCACCCGAAGTGACAGATAAGTAACCCGAATGCACTCACACCACTTCCAGGTAGGAGCTGTGAATCGCCCGCGCCAGTTCGCGCACGGTGTCGATAAAGTCCGTGAGCCGGCTGTGCAAGCCGTCCTCGAGGATCTCATCGATGCCGGTATAACGCAGGCGCGCTTCGAACTCGGCCGCCAGGCGCTGGGCCGTGCGCCCGTAACTGCCAGGCAAGTCTGCGAGGATATGGCTCAATTCCTCGATGCACGCATGCAGTGAGCGCGGTACATCACTGCGCAACAGCAGCAACTCCGAGACCGAGCGCGCATTCAGTGCATTCGGGTACAGCTCGGTGTATGCCTCAAATGACGACAACGCACGGAGCAGGGCGCTCCACTGGTAATAACCGCGCGCCGACAAGTCGCTGACCTCTTCGGATTCCTCGCCAAACATCTCGTAGCGCGCATCCAGCAGGCGCAAGGTGTTGTCCGCACGCTCGACAAAGGTGCCCAGGCGTATAAACCGGTAGGCGTCATTGCGCATGATGGTGCCGGAGGTGGCCCCGCGAAACAGGTGCGAGCGCTGTTTGACCCAGTCACAAAAGTGGCTGATGCCATGGCGCGCCAGGCCGCCGGCGGCGATGCTGCGCATTTCCAGCCAGGTGGCGTTGAGGTTTTCCCACATGTCGGCGGTGATGCGCCCGCGCACGGCGTGGGCATTGCCACGGGCGGCGCGCAGGCAGTTGTAGATGCTGGCAGGGTTTTCTTCGTCGAGGGCGAAGAAGTGCAGCATGCGTTCGGCGTCCAGTTGTTTATGGCGTTCGAGGTAGCCGTCCAGTGTGCCGCTGCTGAGCAGCGACATGGCCAACTCATCCAGCCCGTCACTGCGCCCCGCCTGGGGCATCAACGACAGCGAATAACTGACTTCCAGCATGCGCGCCAGGTTCTCGGCACGTTCCAGGTAACGGGACATCCAGTACAGATCTGCGGCGGTTCTACTCAACATACTCAGCCCTCCACCACCCAGGTGTCCTTGGTTCCGCCGCCTTGCGACGAGTTGACGATCAACGAGCCTTCCTTCAACGCCACGCGGGTCAGCCCGCCAGGCACCAGGCGGGTTTCCTTGCCCGAGAGTACGAACGGGCGCAGGTCGATGTGCCGGGGTGCGATGCCGTTTTCGACGAAGGTAGGGCAGGTGGACAGGCTCAGGGTCGGTTGGGCGATGTAGGCGTGAGGGCGCGCCTTGATGCGTTGGCGGAAGTCCTCGATCTCGGCGGCGCTCGACGCCGGGCCGACCAGCATGCCGTAGCCGCCGGAGCCCTGGGTTTCCTTGACCACCAGTTCGGGCAGATGGGCCAGCACGTGGGACAACTCATCCGGCTTGCGGCACTGGAAGGTTGGCACGTTTTGCAGCACCGGTTCTTCGTCCAGGTAGAAGCGGATCATTTCCGGTACATAGGGGTAGATCGACTTGTCGTCGGCCACGCCGGTGCCGATCGCGTTGGCCAGCACCACATTGCCCGCGCAGTAGGCGGCGACCAGGCCGGGCACGCCGAGCATGGAGTCCGGGTTGAAGGCCTTGGGGTCGAGGAAGGCGTCGTCGATACGCCGGTAGATCACGTCCACCGGCTTGGGGCCGTCGGTGGTGCGCATGAACACTTTGAGGTCGTGCACGAACAGGTCGGCGCCTTCCACCAGTTCCACGCCCATTTCCCGCGCCAGGAATGCGTGCTCGAAAAACGCGCTGTTAAAACGCCCCGGCGTCAGTACGACCACGTTGGGGTTGTCGAGCCGGCTGGCGCTTTTAAGGGTCTTGAGCAGCAGATTGGGGTAGTGGTCCACCGGCGCAATGCGCTGTTTGGCGAACACTTCCGGAAACAGGCGCATCATCATCTTGCGGTCTTCGAGCATGTAGCTCACGCCGCTGGGGGTGCGAAGGTTGTCTTCGAGCACGTAGTAGGTGCCGTCGCCGTCGCGCACCAGGTCGACACCGGAAATATGCGAGTAGATGTCGCGGTGCAGGTCCAGCCCGACCATGGCCTTCTGATAACCCTCGTTGCCCAGCACTTGGTCCGCCGGGATGATCCCGGCCTTGATGATGCGCTGGTCGTGATAGATATCGGCAAGGAACATGTTCAACGCATTCACGCGCTGGATGCAGCCGCGCTCGATCACGGCCCATTCACTGGCGGGGATGCTGCGCGGGATGATGTCGAAGGGGATCAGGCGCTCGGTGTCTTGTTCGTCGCCGTAGAGGGTGAAGGTGATCCCGGCGCGGTGGAACAGCAAATCGGCCTCGCGACGCCGTTGGGCCAACAGTTCCGGCGGCGTATTGGCCAGCCAGCGGGAGAAATCCTGATAGTGCGCACGGCAGGCGCCGTTTGCGTCATTCATTTCATCAAAGAAAGATCGAGCCATTCCAGTACCTTGTCAGTGCCCAGGGTTGCCTTGGGTGGCACTGCCGCTTAAAAAAACGCATATTTTTATGAGCCTGTGGCTGACGGTGCCAACGGGCCTGGTCCTTACTTTCTTATGGGGTCGGCTCTGGGTCGGGGGGTAACGAATGCTCCTGTATCCGGGCAGATGAATGCATTAAGCAATGCCTGTGCCGGAACGCTGTTCAAGGCAGTTATTCCCTTGTGACGAGCGAGCTTGTGGTGCTGAGCAGGCTTGTTATGGCAAGTGAGCTTTAGTGGCGAGCGAGCTTGTTGTGGCGAGCGAGCTTGCTCGCGCTGGGCTGCGTAGCGGCCCCAAAAAAGCGGGAGCGCTGCGCACTCCAGCGCGAGCAAGCTCGCTCGCCACACAAGCTCAATCACTACAAAAGCGCAGCGCCACAAAAACCACTCACTGGAAGGGTGCGGCGTATGCGCCGAATTGGTGCATGAACAAACTTGAACTTCATCCCGCCCTGATTCTTCTAACAAGTTTCGTCACCTTGTGGAGCACGTCGTGCCCAGAATCATCTCTGCCAACACCCCGGCCGCTGCCGTGGACGATCACAGCGAACACAATGCCAAGATCTTCGGTTCGCCCAAGGACCGCCTCGACTTCTACCGCCGTGAAATCCAGTACGAAACCAGCATCCTGGCCAACCGTACCGACGCCTACCTCACGGCCCAGTCGTTCCTGGTGATCGCGTTTGTCTCCGGCATGGGCAACCTGAACCCGGAATGGGGCAAGTTTTTTACCTTGATCGTGCCGGCGTTTCTGGCCGCCCTCGGCATTCTCAGCTCACTGAACGCCTGGCCGGGCATTCGTGCCGCCTACGAAATCATCGACCACTGGCACTACAAGCAGAGCGAGTTGCTGCGCAGCGAGCCGGTGATGGGCCTGGCCTATGATGATTCACCGCTGTTCTGCGAGACCGAGTCATCCCACAAGGGCTATCGCAAGTCGCTGCTGTTCTCCATGCGCGCGCCGTGGCTGTTCATGGTGTTCTGGGTGCTGCTGGGCGCCTATGCGTTTTATATCCAGGTGGATAACCCAGTGTCTTAAGCAATTTGAACTTCGTGACGCTGCCTGGAACCTTAACTTTACGCAGTGTGCGTTTTACACAGAGGTGATCCATGAACACCAGTAACGACCCCCAAACCAGCAACCGTAACGATCCGGCCATCGATGGCGGCGAGCCGGCGCCCGGCACCGCTGCCGATGCGCCCAAAGACCCGAAGCCTGCCAGCGACCCCAAAGCGCGGGAAAACGACTACAGTCCAGACTTCAAGCCCGAGCGTGAGCCCAAACCTGAAACCGATGCCGATATCGACACCCAAGGCGGTTAGAGGAGACGGTCATGTCCCAGGAACTCGATGATGAAGAAGAACTCAATGACCCGGGCAACGAAGACCCGGGCTCATTGATGGACGATGCAGAAGTACCGCTCAACGATCTGGATGATGCAGCGGATGTTGGCGACACCGAAAATCAGGACTGAGCGTTCACCTTGGCTCGTCGTTCATACCAGGCCAGCATCGGTTGGGTGCTCAGGCCATGAACGACGATGCTCAAGGCGATCACCGACATCGTCAGGTCTACCGCCAACGCGCTGCTGGTGCCGACCAGCCCGTGGTTCAGCGCGTAGAACAGGTAGTAAATGCTGCCGATACCGCGAATGCCGAACCAGCCCATCAAGCCGCGCTGCCGCGTGCTGATCAGGCGGCCCCAAGGGATGACCAGTACGCTGACTGGCCGGATCACGCAAAACAGCAGCGCAGCCACCGGCAGCGCCCGCCAATCCCAGTGGCTGACCAGCACAATGCCCAGCACGGTCACCAGGAACACTTCCATCGAACGCTCCACCAAACTGCCGAACGAGAGCATGTCGCCCATCATCACGCCGGCGGCAATTTGCGTATCTTGCAGTTCACTGACATCGCCTTGCAGGGCGCGCTCAGGTTCCACTTCCAGATGGCCCACCACCGGTAATGCCAGGTGCTCCGAGGGCGTCTGCGATTGCCCCGTGGAGCGGAACTCCGCCTGGCGCAAGCCCAACCCGGCGGCGAACACCGACAAAAAGCCGTAACCGCCCACGGCCTCGGCGGCCACATAAGCCAGGGCAATCAGCGCCAGGGTCAGGTAGTCGTTGGGTGACAACGTGCTGTCGGCATGGGTGATACGCAACCACAGGGTCACACGGCCGATACCACGCCCCATCCAATAACCGATCAACAACCCGGCGGGCACCGCCCACACCAGGTTTTTCAGGACCCAGCCACCGAACCAGTCGCCATCAAACCCGCCGTGTTGCATGAACAGCAGGGCAAAGATCACAAACGGGAAGGCAGTCCCGTCATTCAAACCGGCCTCACCGGACAAGCCGAACCGCAGCGCGTCATAGTCCTGGGCATTATTGACCTGGACCAGCCCGGCCAGCACCGGGTCGGTCGGTGCCAGTATCGCGCCGACCAGCAGCGACACGCCCCAGGACAACGCAAACACATAATGCAGCGCCAGGCTTACACCGAGGATGGTCAGCAGCATCACCGGGCCGGCCATGCCAAATGCCACGCGCCAGGTGCGATGCTTGAGCGGCAGGCGCAGTTTCAAGCCGCTGACAAAGAGAGAGAACAGCACCGCGACTTCGGTCAGGTGCTCCATCCAGCGCGCCGAGCCTTTGATATCCAAGCCCAGGAGGTCGACGCCCAGCGGGCCAATGGCGACGCCCAGCAACAGGCACACCGCCGAGGTGGTCACCGGCATCCAGCGCAGGTAGGAGGAGGTGAGGGCGAGGGTGAGCAATACGGCGCCGAGTACGGCCATCCATAGAATAAACGTCATCGAGCGTGTACCGGGCCGTGGTCTATCTCGGTTGGAGGGCCACGGCGCGGTGCAGGTTCAATCAGATTAGATCACGTATGGCTCCAGGAATTGTCAGCCCCGATTTTCACGTTGAATTTGTAGCGAAGCGGGAAATAATGCTCCTTGGCCCTCTTGATTTGTAAGGGCTCTGTTAACGGCACCACTATGCCCTGACGCGCATAGGCCTCATATTTCTGCCCCCACAGGCCAGCCTGCTGGTCCAGTTAACTGAAAGGTTTTGAAGAGGTGTTTGGCTGGCACCGACGGTCGATGATCTGACACATATCGAGCGTATTCTTGCCAGCACAATAAAAGATCCAGTCGGGCCGAAATTTATGGCCCCCGCCAAACGTTAGCCTTAACGACAGGGATGTCGGCACAAAAACACCCTCCCTGCTCGTCGAGGTTTTTGCATGAAGCGCGGTACCGTATTCAAGATCGCGGGTGGTTTGCTCGCTGTGCTGGCGTTGCTGGGAGCCTGGCAATGGCGGGGCAACCCCGACGCGTTGTGGCGTATCGTCAGCCGGCAATGTGTACCCGACCAGCAACAGCATCAAAACCCCGGCCCGTGCCTGGCGGTGGATCTGGACCGAGGCTACACCCTGCTCAAGGACCGCAACGGCCCGTTCCAGGACCTGTTGATTCCCGTGGATAAAATCACCGGTATTGAAGACCCGGCCTTGGGCCGTCACTTGCTGCCGCATTACTTTACCCAGGCCTGGCGGCACCGTGCAGTGCTGTCGGCGGGCCTGGCAAAAGCAATCCCCGACGCGTTCGTCTCGGTGGCGATCAACTCCCGCTACGGCCGCTCGCAGAACCAGTTTCACCTGCACATCGCCTGTTTGCGCCCGTATACCTTCGCGTTCCTCAACCAGCAAGGCGACAGCCTCGATGAACAGTGGCGCGTGCTGCCCACGCGCCTGATGGGGCACACCTACAGTGCCCGCACATTGTCGGCGGCGGACGCGGATGCGCGCGACCCCCTGGCGGTTTTGCGTGACTACGTCGATGCCCAGGGCGGCAGCATGAGCCAGTACAGCCTGCTGATGGCGCCCCGCAACGATGGCAGCTTTGTGCTGCTCAGCACCCACCTGACCTTGACTGAACTGAACCTGGGTTCAGCCGAGGAGTTGCAAGACCCTCGCTGTGACCTGATGAGCCAACGGTAAGCCTCTATCAATCTGATCCTTACCCCCCCCCGGAAAAAGTTATTCACGACCTGTTCACTCGATAAACGACACCCCCTCAAACATACCCATTGAACGACTGTTCAGTTTGCACTATGTTGACCGCATCCACCCGTTAGCACACCAACGGGTTCGCGCGTTTTCTTCTTGAACGAGAGGCTCTGGCATGCGGTTTTCCCCCTTCGTCGAACGAATTGCAGGGCAGGGCGTCGCCGCCTGGGACATCCACCACGCAGCGTTCGAGGCCGCAAGCCTTGGCGAAGACATCATCATCCTCAGCGTCGGCGACCCCGACTTCGCCACGCCGTCGTTCATCACCGACGCCGCCGTCAGCGCCCTGCGCAGCGGCGACACCCACTACACCGAAATCCCCGGCCGCAGCGCCCTGCGCGAAGCCGTCGCAGCGCGTTACAGCAAGACCCTGGCGCGCTCATTGAGCGCCGAAAACGTGATCATCGTGCCTGGCGCGCAGAACGCGCTGTTCATCAGCTCCCTGTGCCTGTTGCAAGCCGGTGATGAAGTGCTAGTGCTCGACCCGATGTACGTCACCTACGAAGCCACGCTCAAAGCCAGCGGCGCCACCCTGGTGCGCGTACCGTGCTCGCCGGAGTCCGGGTTTCGCCTGGATGCACGCTTGCTCGCCGCCGCCATTACCCCGCGCAGCCGCGCCATCTTCTTCTCCAACCCCAACAATCCCACCGGCGTGGTGCTCAACCCGCAGGAACTGCAAGCGATAGCCGACCTGGCCATCGCCCACGATCTGTGGGTAGTGGTGGATGAGGTCTACGAAAGCCTGGTGTTCGACGGCCAGTACCACAGCCTCGCCGCCTTACCCGGCATGGCCGAGCGCTGCATCGTGATCGGCAGCCTGTCCAAATCCCACGCCATGACCGGCTGGCGAACCGGCTGGCTGATCGCCTCGCCGGACATGATCAGCCACGCCGAAACCCTGGTGCTGAGCATGCTCTACGGCTTGCCGGGGTTTGTGATGGAAGCCGCCACGGCGGCTGTGCTGGCCCATGATGAAGTGACACTGGGCATGCTCGACATCTACCGGCGCCGCCGTGACCTGGTCGTGGCCGGCCTGAGTGCGTGCCCCGGCATCAAGGTGCAGGCGCCCCAAGCCGGGATGTTTGTGCTGGTGGACGTGCGCGGCACGGGCCTGGGCTCATTGGATTTTGCCTGGCGCCTGTTCCGCGAGGCCGGCGTGTCGGTGCTCGATGCCGCGGCGTTTGGCGAGCCGGCACAAGGGTTTGTGCGGCTGTCGTTCACCTTGGGCGAAGCCCGTCTGGCTGAGGCCTGCGAGCGGATCGCCGGGTTTGTCGCCAAGCTTGCCGGTGAACCGCGTGTGGCGCCGACGCCAAAAATCGAGGTGCTGCCGCCGGTCGAAGTGCGCAAGATGATTGAGGTGATCGGCCTGCATAAGCGCTTCGGCAATATCGAAGTGCTCAAGGGCATCTCGCTTACGGCCAACGAAGGTGAGGTGATCTCGCTGATCGGTGCCAGCGGCTCGGGCAAAAGCACCTTGCTGCGCTGCATCAATATGCTTGAAGTGCCCGACCAGGGCAGCATCCATGTCGACGGTGAAAGCATCAAGCTCAATTACGGCATGCCCGGTGCGCCACTGGTGGCAGACGCCAAGCAACTGGTGCGCATCCGTTCGACCCTGGGCATGGTGTTCCAGAACTTCAACCTGTGGCCGCACCGCACCGTCCTCGAAAACCTTATCGAAGCGCCCACCCAGGTATTGCGCGAAAGCCGTGCCGAAGCCATCGAGCGCGCCGAAGCGTTGCTTGAGCGCGTTGGCCTGGCCGCCAAACGCAATGAATTCCCGGCGTTCCTGTCCGGCGGCCAACAGCAGCGTGTGGCGATTGCTCGTGCGTTGGCCATGCGCCCCAAAGTCATGCTGTTCGACGAACCCACCTCAGCCCTCGACCCCGAACTGGTGGGCGAAGTGCTGCGCGTGATCCGCTCCCTGGCCGAAGAAGGCCGCACCATGATCCTGGTCACCCATGAAATGGCCTTCGCCCGGGATGTGTCCTCCAAAGTGGCTTTTCTGCACCAAGGCTTGATCGAAGAAACCGGCACGCCGGACGCGGTGTTCCTCGACCCACGCAGTGAGCGTTGCCGACAGTTCGTCAACGCGCATCAAACTCGCTAACTCCAGAAAAAGACGGGGCAAATCATGAAATGCAAACGCATGGCAACGTGGTTGGGCAGTGCAGTGTTGATGTTGACCGCAGGTTTTACCCTGGCGGCAGAAAAACCCATCGTGTTTGCGGTAGCGGCCGAACCCTATCCGCCGTTCACCGTAAAGGGTGGAAACGGCCAGTGGTCGGGCTTTGAAGTGGACCTGATCCACAAGCTGTGTGAAGGCATGAAAGCCGAGTGTCAGATCAAGGAAGTGGCGTGGGACGGCATCATTCCATCGTTGCTGGCGAAGAAAATCGACGTGATTTTCTCTTCGATGTCGGTCACCGATGAACGTGAAAAACAGATCGCCTTCAGCCGCGCCTATTACGATTCACTGCTGGGCGTGGCAGGCCCCAAAGGCGCCACGGTGGACATCACCCCCGAAGGCCTCAAGGGCAAGCTGATCGGCGTGCAGATTTCCACGGTCAGCGCCAACTACCTGAAGAAGTACTACGAAAATATCGCTGACCTGAAGTACTACGACACCCAGGAATCGGCGAATGCCGACCTGATCGCCGGGCGTATCGACTACATGATGGCCGACGACACCGCCATCGCCATGATGGTCAAGACCCCGGAAGCCAGCGGCCTGGCGCATATCGCCAGCGTGCCCTACGACCCGATTATCGGGCGTGGCGTCGGCGCCGGTTTGCGCAAGGAAGACACCGCGCTCAAGGCCCGCCTGGACAAGGCCATCGGCGAGCTGCTGGTGAGCAAGGACTATGACGACTTGTCCCAGCACTACTTCGGCCTGTCGGTCAGCCCGTGCAAGCGCGGCGACACGCCAGCGTTTGTGAGCAAGACCTGTGACAGCCCCTACCAGCACATCGCCCAGAAGACCGAATAATGCTCGATCTCCTCAGCTTTGGTGACCAAGGATGGGGCAACGCACTGCTCAAAGGGTTATGGATGACCCTGCAAATCTCCGTCGGCGCATTTGCCGTGGGCTTGCTGATCGGCCTGGTGGTGGCCTGCGCCAAGCTCAGTGCGCCGCGCCCGATTGCGCTGTTGATGCGCGGTTACACCACGGTGTTTCGCGCGGTACCGGAACTGCTGCTGATCCTGCTGCTGTATTACGCAGGCTCCATGGGGCTTAACGCCTTGATGCTGTGGCTGGGGTTTGCCCAGGTCAACATCAGCGGGCCGTTGGTGGCGATCCTGGTACTGGGACTGGTGCAGGGCGCTTATGCCTCGGAGATTTTCCGCGCGGCGATCCTGGCGATTCCCCACGGCCAGATAGAAGCGGCGCGGGCCTTTGGCCTGAGCGGCGTTGGCCTGTTTCGCCGGGTGACCTTGCCGATCATGGCGCCGTACGCGCTGGCGGGCATGTCCAACCTGTGGATCAACCTGATCAAGGACAGTGCCTTGATCAGCGTGGTCGGCACCAACGAGCTGCTGTACACCGCCAAGCAGGCGGCGGGTTCCACGCGTCATTATTTGCTGTTCTACCTCACGGCCGCCGCCTTGTATTACCTGGTGACGCTGGCTTCCAACTACCTGTCCGGGCGCCTGGAGCGACGTATCCGTCGCTGGATGCCGGTTGTCGAGTGAGGCGCGCATGCCTGAGTGGATAAGTTACTACGCGGGGCTGATCGCCAAGGGCTTGCAGACCACCTTGTCGTTGCTGTTGATCAGCGCCGTGCTGGGTTTTGCCCTGGCGGTGCTGGTGGCGTTGGCACGGTTGTCACGCCGCAAATGGCTGGCGCGCAGTGCGCTGGCCTACACCAGTGTGCTGCGCGGTACGCCGCTGCTGATCCAGATCTACATTTTCTACTACGGCCTGGGCAGCCTGTTCGCGCAGTTCCCGATGATTCGGGGCAGCTTTGTGTGGCCGTTCCTGCGTGACGGCTACTGGTACATCGTGTTTGCCCTGGTGCTGTCAGTGGGCGCCTATGTCGGTGAAGTGATTCGCGGTGGCCTGCTGGCGGTGCCCAAGGGCGAGATGGAAGCCGCTTCGGCGTTCGGCATGACCCCGCGTCAGGCGCTGCTGCGAGTACGCTTGCCACGGGCGATGCGCCTGCTGTTGCCGACCCTGGCCGGTGAGACGGTGATGCTGCTCAAATCCACCGCGCTGGCGTCGACCATCGCCGTGGTCGACCTGCTGGGCGCGGCTAACGTCGTGCGGGCGCAGACCTTGCAGATCTATCAACCCTTGCTGCTGGTGGCCAGTGTTTACCTGTGCCTGACCTTCCTGATCGAGGGCGTCTACGCCATCGCCGAACGGCGCGGCACGCCGTTGCGCAGGTCGGCGGGATGAAACAGGACCGCGCGCTGCAGGGCATTGCCCTGTGCTCACTGGCCTACGCGTTCCTGGCGTTGCAGGACGCGGTGATCAAATGGCTGGTGGCCGATTACTCGGTGTTCAGCATTCTGTTCTGGCGCAGCCTGGTGGTGGTCGGCGCCTGTGTGATCGCCGGCCGCATGGGCCTGTTGCGCAGGGCATGGACCTCGGTGAGCCGCAAACTGCTGATCATTCGCGGGCTGCTCTCGCTGCTGGCGTGGTTGCTGTATTACACCGCCGCCAAGGACCTGACCCTGGCGGAAATGACCACCTTGTATTTCTCCGCACCGATCATGGTCACGCTGCTGGCTGCGCTGATCCTCAAGGAGCGTGCGAGCCGTGGGCAATGGGTGGCGCTGATTATCGGCTTTGTCGGCGTGGTGATCGCTTGTCGCCCCAGCAACATGGTCGATCCGCTGCCTATCGTGCTGACGTTGGCCGCTGCATTGTGCTGGGCGTTCACCTATATCCAGCTGCGCCAGGTCGACCCGGCAACCTCGGTGCTGGAGCAGATGCTGATCACCAACGTGGTGTTCGTGATGTGCATGGCGGTGACCTTGCCCTGGGCCCATACCCCGGCGCCGACCCCGGCCTGGCTGGGGATGCTGGCGGCAGGCCTGGTCGGCGGCATAGGTCAGTTCCTGTTGTTTGCGAGTTTCCGCCGGGCCACGGCGACCTTGCTGGCACCGTTCGAATACACCGGGTTGATCTGGGCGTTCTTACTCTCGAGCGTGATCTGGGGTACGTCGATGGATGTGTCGCTGATCATTGGCGCGGTGTTGATCGCGGTCAGCGGCACCCTGGCCATGCTCAGCGCTCGCCACCCGGAATCACAGGACGTGGTCGGCGCCGAATGCTCCGTGACGCAACCCCTGTACCCAGCAGCGACAGATGTGCAGCCCGTTGGCGGGGCTGAAAGTGCCGGGGTTCAGACACCCCTCGAGCCAAAGCCCGTCAAGCATCGCCGATAAGCCGATGGCCGCCAGGTGGCTGTCGTGGATCTTGAGGTTTTCGCTGCGGGCCAAGTCGTCCAGCAGTTGCTGGATCAACGCCAGGTAGGCGCGGTAGCTGTTTTCGTGGGATTGGTTTACGTGGGGCGAGTGGCGGATCAGGCTCCAGAACACCACCCACACACCGAGCAGGTCAGGGTCCATCACCCGTGGCGAAAACGACGCGCGCAGAAACGCGTCCAGACGCGCAGCGGCGCCTTCGGCCAGCTCGACTTGCGCCCATAACGCGCTGGTCAGCTCATTGGCGAGCTTGTGGTAAGTCTCGGCGATCAACGCGTCGATGCTGCCGAAATGGTGGTTGAGCAAGCCCACCGACACCCCGGCTTGAGCGGCGATGCGGCGCACCGAAATCCCGGCGTGGCCGTCGCGGGCCAGGCAGGTGAGGGTCGCGGCAACCAATAAGTCACGGCGTTCATCGGGGTCGGCGCGGCGCAGTTTGGGAGGGTCGACAGTCACGGAGATGCCTTTGATGTAAGACCAGAGTGCTCAGGTTAATTGAACGTGTGTTCAATCTCTAGCGATTAAATGATCAGAGGAGGGCAAGGCATGGCAAAAGACCTTTCGTGGCAGGTGCCAGGTGATGCCGGCAACACGCTGCACATCGGCGCCTGGCGCTTTGAAGGCGACGGCAGTGGCCCCAACGTACACCTGCAGGCTGGCGTACACGCCGATGAAATCGCCGGAATGCTGGTGCTGCATCAACTGCTGCCACGCTTGCAGGTGTGCCAGGCGCAGGGCCGTTTGCGCGGCAGCGTGACGGTGGTGCCCCAGGCCAACCCCTTTGGCATTGGCCAGTTTCGCCAGGGCAAATTGCTCGGGCGTTTCCATGAAGCTACCGGGCAAAACTTTAACCGCGCCTTCGATCATTCCCTGTCCATGCAACGCCCGGCGAGCAACCTGGCGCAATGGCAAAAAAGTTTAGTGCAGTTGGCGGCCGACGCCGACCTGGTGCTGGACCTGCACACCGACGATGAGGCCCTGCCGTACCTTTACATTCATCGCAGTTTCTGGCCCGAACACGGCCTGGCACTGGCGGCCGCGTTACAGGTCGAGGTGGTGATTGTGTGGGATGAAGGCGGTGACGGTTCCTTTGAAGAAACCGTCATCAACCATGGCGCGCCGCGCTTGGCCGCGACGGTCGAATTGCGCGGGCAAGCCGATGTCAGCGACGCGCTCGCGCAGCAAGATGCCGACGGGCTGTGGGCGTGGCTGTGCATCAATGGCGTGGTTGATGAAGTCGCCGCGATCCGCGAATGGCAGGGCGAGGTGGTGGACATGGGCTGCATGGAAACCGTCCTGGCGCCCTGTGCCGGCGTGCTGGTGTTTGAAAAAAACCTGGGTGACCCGGTTGAAGAGGGCGAGCGTTTCGCGCGCATTATCGGCCGCCCTGGCGACCCGTCCTCCGAAGTGGTTTTGCGCGCTGCGCAAACCGGGCGCATGGTGACAGGCCACCGCGAACGCCTGGTGGCCCAGGGTTCGGTGGTGGCCAAATTTACCGGGACGCGGTTGTCGGACAGCTACAGCGGCGGGGTGCTTGACCCGTAGATTCGCAGATACACACACAACCCTTGTGGGAGCGGGCTTGCTCGCGAAGGCGGTGTATCAGTGAAAGATGTATTGGCTGACACTCCGCCTTCGCGAGCAAGCCCGCTCCCACATTTTCAATTGTGGTGTGGCTCACCAACCCAGGGACCTGAACAGCTCAGGCAAGCCTGCTCGCCACAGGGGAATATGGCTGCAGCATAGGCCTCGGGGCTCGGCATCATCAGCCGCGTTCCAGGCTGCGTTTTTCCAGGAGCAAACGCTCAAGCTCTTGCATCGGCAACGGCCGGCTGAACAAGTAGCCCTGGATCTGATCGCAGCCGGCTGCCTTCAGAAACGCCAGTTGCGCCTGAGACTCGACGCCTTCGGCCACCACGCGCAATTCCAGGCTGTGGGCCAGTTCAATGATGGTGCGGGTAATGGCTGCGTCCTGCGGGTTGCTGGTGACTTCGCGGATAAACGCAATGTCGATTTTCAGCGTGTCGATCGGAAAGCGCCGCAGGTAGGCCAGGCTGGAATAGCCGGTGCCGAAATCGTCGATGGAGATTTTCACGCCCATCGCGCGCAGGCGTTGCAGGCTGGCGATGGTGTGCTGGGTGTTTTCCATCAGCGAGCTTTCGGTCAGCTCCACCTCCAGCCAATGGGCCGCAACGCCGGTCTTTGCCAGGCTGGCGGCGATATCGGCAATCAGGTCGCCTTCAATCAGTTGATGCCCGGAGACGTTCACCGAGACCTCCACCGCACCAATGTCGCTGCGTTGCCACGCGGCGATCTGCCGGCACACGTTGTCGATGACCCAGCGGCCGACGGGCACAATCAGGCCCAGGGTTTCCAGCAGCGGCACAAACACTGC
This sequence comes from Pseudomonas sp. W3I7, assembly GCF_030816095.1. Classification (NCBI taxonomy): domain Bacteria; kingdom Pseudomonadati; phylum Pseudomonadota; class Gammaproteobacteria; order Pseudomonadales; family Pseudomonadaceae; genus Pseudomonas; species Pseudomonas sp. W3I7. The sequence continues at coordinate 2,923,542 of NZ_JAUSXP010000001.1, read as the reverse complement.
CGGCGAGACCGCGCCATGGCCGGGGCGGTCCCAGCGCAGCAGGGCTTCAAGGGCACACACGGCACCACTGGCCAGCTCGACCTTGGGTTGGTAATGCAGGGTGAAATCGCTGCGCTCGACCGCCAGGCGCAGGTCGTTTTCCAGCGCCTCGCGGGCCAGGTCATGCACGGTTTCGTGGGTCTGATTCTGCAGTTGCTGTTCGAGCATCAGGTTATGGGTTTTCAATTGATCACCATGGGCCTTGAGCCGCAGCAGGTTGCGCACCCGCAGCCATAACTCGATGTGCTCCACCGGCTTGCTGAGGAACTCTTCGGCACCGGTTTCCAAGCCACTGACCCGCGCCTCGGACTCGCTGAGCGCCGTGAGCATGATGATCGGGATGTTCGCGGTAGTGGCATCGCCCTTGAGTTGGCTGGCGACTTCATAGCCGTCCATGCCTGGCATCATGATGTCCAGCAGGATCAGGTCGGGCGGCTGCTGCGCCACCAATTGCAAGGCTTCTTCGCCGCTGCTGGCGGTCAGGGTCTGGTAGCCCTCATGTTGCAGGAGGGTTTCCAGCAGCTTGCGAACCTGGGGTTCGTCATCAACGATCAACAGCGTTGCGGGTGAGCTGGCCATGGAGAGGACTCATGCAGAGGGTGTGGTGTGTGGGGGCAGCAGGGTGGCGATCACGCGGTACAGCTCTTTGTAGCTCAGGGGCTTGCTGACATACGCGTCGCAGCCGGCCTGGCGGGTTTTTTCGCAGTCTTCCTTCATGGCCATGGCCGTCAGGGCGATCACCGGGATGTGCGCGGTGTGGGGGTCTTGTTTGAGCAAGCGTGTTGCCGCCAGGCCGTCCATGCCGGGCAATTGGATATCCATCAGGATCAGCGCCGGTTGCTGTTCGCGGGCCAGGGTCAGGCCGGTTTCGGCGTCGGCGGCCCACAGCACGGTGTACCCGGCATTGACCAGTAACAGGCGCGCCAGGCGCATGTTCGCCTCGTTGTCTTCGACGATCAGGATGTCGGCCATTAGCTTGCCTCCCTGGCGCGATGCAGTGGCAACCACACCACAAAGCGTGCGCCCAGGTCGGGCTGGCTGGCCACCGCCACGCTGCCGCCCTGCAGTTCGGTCAACTGCTTGACCATTGCCAGGCCCAGGCCCGTGCCTTCGAATTTGCGCGCCAGGCTGCTGTCGATCTGGCTGAAGGCCTTGAACAGTTTGCCCATGTTGTCCACGGCAATGCCGATACCGGTATCGCTGACGCTCAATTCAAGGAACTGCTGCTGCGCACTGGGTGACAGGGCGAAGCTGTGCACGGGCCAGTCGCCGGCAATCCGCCCGACTTGATCGCGGCTGACTTCACGCACGGTCAGGGTCACGCAGCTGCCGTGCGCGCTGAACTTCACCGCATTGGCCAGCAGGTTGTAGATGATCTGCTTGGTCTTGCGCAGGTCCAGCGCCAGGGTGCCGAAATCACCCTGGCTGTCGAGTTTCAGCTGGATGCGTTGCAGCGCGGCTTTTTCGCGCACGATCAGCAAACTGTTGGCCAGCAAGCCTGCGAGTTCAACCGGCTCCAGTTCCAGGTCCATCATCCCGGCCTCGACTTTGGACAGGTCGAGAATGTCGTTGATCAGCGACAGCAAGTGCTGGCCACTGGTGAAAATATCGCCAATGTATTCGCGCTGGATATCGCTCATGTCGCCCACCAGGCCGTCCTTGAGCGCCTCGGAAAAACCTATTACCGCGTTCAATGGGGTGCGCAATTCGTGGGACATGGTCGCGAGAAACTCGGACTTCATATGGTTGGCGTGTTCCAGTTCCAGGTTCTTTTCTTCCAGGGCGCGTTCAAAGCCCTGGCGCTCGAGTTCCTCCTGCTTGCGCGCCGTGTTGTCGGTGCCGATCAACAGGTAGCCGATGATCGTATCGTGGCGATTGCGCAAGGCCGTAACCGAGACCATGGCCGACAGGCGACTGCCGTCCTTGCGGATATAGGTCAGCTCATAGATGTCTTCGATGCCCCGCGAGGCCTTGAATACCAGGGCTTCGAAGCCTGGGGTGATAGGCGTGTCGAGTTCCTGGCTGAGGGCGGCGGCGCGGGTGATCAACTCGGCGGGGTCGGAGATGTCGGCGGGAGTAATGCGGTTGACCACGTCAACGGCGGCATAGCCGAGCATGCGTTCAGCACCGACGTTGAAGATCTGGATCACGCCTTTTTCGTCAGTGGCGATACTGGAGAAATACGCGCTGTTGAAGATGGCGTCTTGCAGCGCGCCGGTCTTGAGCAGGGTTTTCTGGCGTTTGAATTCGACGATCTTTTCTGCGCGCGATTGCGGCGGGTCGGGTAAGGCTGAGTCCATCGCTTGGTTTCCGTGACATTCAGGTCCGACACCGGTGCGGCGGTGTCGCAGAGCATGCTCACAGAAGATCGCGTTGAAGCGATGAGGAGGAGATGAGGTCTTTGGACAATAGCAGAGATTATGGCGATTCGAAGGCTGAAAGCGCCCCTGCGAAAACTTTCTGCCTTCAAACGGATAGATCAACGTGGGGTTTGATTCCGAGGCGCTTTAAATTTCATCTCATCTGGACGCGCCTGGCATGCATCTCAGCGTTTTGCGCGTGATGAAACGTTTAATCAAGCGAAAAAATGCTCACGCAAGCGCTTGCGTGCGCAAATGCATCTGGCATAGAGTCGGCAACACTCGATTACAAAAATAATAAATCCAGGAGCTCATCCATGAGCCTTGAACCCTTGCTTGAGATGCAGGGCATCAGCAAAACCTTCAATGGTTTGCGCGTGCTCAAGAATGTCGGCCTGAAGGTTTACCCCGGTGAAATTCACGCCTTGATGGGTGAGAACGGCGCCGGCAAGTCGACCTTGATGAAAATCCTCTCCGGCGCTTACCAGGCCGACCCCGGCGGCGAAATCCGCATCGACGGCCAGCCCGTCGCCACCTTCGACCCCGCCACTGCAAAGACCCTCGGCATCGCCGTGATCTACCAGGAACTGAGCCTGTGCCCGAACCTCAGCGTGGCCGAGAACATCTACCTGGGCCGTGAACTGCGGCGTGGTTGGACCATCGACCGCAAGGGCATGCAAGAAGGCTGCATCGAAGTGCTGCAACGCCTGGGCGCCGAGTTCACACCCGCGACGCCCGTCAGCAGCCTGTCGATTGCCGAGCGCCAATTGGTCGAAATCGCCCGCGCCCTGCATGCCCATGCACGCATTTTGGTTATGGACGAGCCGACCACGCCGCTGTCATCGCGTGAAACCGACCGCCTGTTTGCCTTGATCAAACAACTGCGCAGCCAGGGCCTGGCGATCATCTATATCAGCCACCGCATGGCCGAGATCTACGAGTTATCGGACCGGGTCTCGGTGCTGCGCGACGGCCAGTACATCGGCGAATTGACCCGCGATGCGCTGTCGGCCGAAGTGCTGGTAAAGATGATGGTCGGCCGCGACCTGTCAGGCTTCTACAAGAAGGAGCATGCCGCATACAACCCCGGCAACGTGGTGATGCGCGTGCGCGATATGGCTGACGGCAAGCGCGTGCGCAATTGCAGCTTCGACCTGCACGCCGGTGAAGTACTGGGCATTGCCGGGCTGGTCGGGGCAGGGCGCACCGAACTGGCGCGGCTGATCTTCGGCGCCGACCCGCGCACCTCCGGCACCCTGGAAGTGGTCGGCAAGACCGTCACCCAACTGCGAAACCCGGCGGATGCGATTCGCGCAGGGGTCGTGTACCTCACCGAAGACCGCAAGGCTCAAGGCCTGTTCCTGGACATGAGCGTGGCCGACAACATCAACGTGTGCGCCTGTGTGCCGGATGCACATGCCGGTGGCGTGCTGGACCGTGGGCACGCGGCGCAACGCGCTAACGATGCGATCAGGTCGCTGTCGATTCGCGTGGCGTCGGGCAAGGTCAATGTTGGCGCGCTGTCCGGTGGCAATCAGCAAAAGGTGCTGTTGGCACGGCTGCTGGAGGTCAAGCCGCATGTGCTGATCCTCGACGAACCCACCCGTGGCGTGGACATCGGCTCCAAGTCCGAGATCTACCGCATCATCAATCAACTGGCGCTCGCCGGTGTGGGCATTGTGGTGATCTCCAGCGAGCTGCCGGAAATCATCGGCACCTGCGACCGTGTGCTGATCATGCGCGAAGGCCAATTAGTGGCCGAAGTCGGCGGGGCTTCGGGCCACGTCATTTCTCAGGAACGAATTATCGACCTCGCCACTGGTGGCGATCAGGTGGCTGCCCATGGCTGATTCAATGATTGCAACAACCGGCAAAGCCGAACGCGTGCGTGAGCTGATGCGCACCGTCGGCATGCTGCCCGTGCTGGTCCTGCTGCTGGTGGGCTTTGCCCTGGCCAGCGAGAACTTCCTCACGGTGCAGAACCTGTCGATCATCACCCAGCAAGCCTCGGTGAATGTGGTGCTGGCGGCGGGCATGACCTTTGTGATCCTGACGGCGGGTATTGACCTGTCAGTGGGCGCGATTCTGGCGGCGTCTGCGGTGGTGGCCTTGCAGGCTTCGATGTCGCCGCAGTTCGGCATGTTCGGGATTGCGGCGGGCATTGGTTTTGGTCTGTTGCTGGGCTTGGTCAACGGCGGGCTGATCGCTTTCATGCGGCTGCCGCCGTTTATCGTCACCCTGGGGGCGCTGACCGCTATGCGTGGCCTGGCGCGTTTGCTGGCCGATGACAAAACCGTGTTCAACCCCGACCTGCCGTTTGCGTTTATCGGCAATGACTCGGTGCTCGGCGTGCCGTGGCTGGTGATCATCGCCGTGGCCGTGGTGCTGTTGTCGTGGTTCATATTGCGCCGCACCGTGATGGGCGTGCAGATCTATTCGGTGGGCGGCAACCCGGAAGCGGCGCGGCTGTCGGGCATCAAGGTGTGGAAAGTGCTGCTGTTTGTGTATGCCATGTCCGGCGCTTTGGCCGGGCTTGGCGCCGTGATGAGTGCTTCGCGCCTGTTCGCCGCCAACGGGCTGCAACTGGGGCAATCCTATGAACTGGACGCCATTGCCGCGGTGATCCTGGGTGGCACCAGTTTTACCGGCGGCGTGGGCACCATCGGCGGCACGCTGATCGGCGCACTGATTATCGCGGTGCTCACCAACGGCCTGGTGCTGCTGGGGGTATCGGATATCTGGCAGTACATCATCAAGGGCATCGTGATCATCGGCGCAGTGGCGCTGGATCGCTATCGCCAGTCCGGCGCACGTACCTGATTCACCTCAACAACAATCACAAGAGAGACCGGTATGAACTTCAAACGTATCTTTCCCGTTATGGCCTTGGCTGCCCTGATGTCCCATGGCGTCGAAGCCCGCGAACTCAAAGCCCTGGGCATCAGCATGGGCTCGCTGGGCAACCCGTATTTCGTGACCCTGGCCGACGGCGCCACTGCGCGGGCCAAAGAGCTGAACCCCGCTGTGAAAGTTACCTCGGTGTCGGCCGACTATGACTTGAGCAAGCAGTTTTCCCAGATCGACAACTTCATCTCATCCAAGGTCGACCTGATCCTGCTCAACGCCGTCGACCCATCGGCCATGGCCTCGGCGATCAAGAAAGCCAGGGATGCCGGCATTGTAGTGGTGGCGGTGGATGTGGACGCCAAAGGCGTAAACGCCACGGTGCAAACCGACAACGTCGAAGCCGGCAAGCTGGCCTGCCAGTTCCTGGTGGACAAGCTGGCGGGCAAGGGCAATGTGATTATCCAGAACGGCCCGCAAGTGACCGCCGTGACCGACCGCGTCAAAGGCTGCAAGGCGGCATTGGCCGGTGCACCGGATATCAAGGTGCTGTCCGATGACCAGGACGGCAAAGGCTCGCGGGAAGGGGGCTTGAATGTGATGCAGGGTTACCTCACGCGCTTCCCGAAAATCGATGGCTTGTTCGCGATCAATGACCCGCAAGCCATCGGCAGCGACCTGGCGGCCAAACAGCTCAAGCGCAGCGGCATTATCATTACCTCGGTAGACGGTGCACCGGATATCGAAAACGCGCTGAAGACCGACACCCAGATCCAGGCCTCTGCCAGCCAGGACCCTTGGGCGATGGCCCAGACTGCCGTCAACGTCGGCAATGACATTCTCAATGACAAAGCCCCGGCCGAAGCGGTTACCCTGCTCACGCCAAAACTGATCACCCGCGACAACGTTGCGACGTACAGCGGCTGGTCGAGCAAACATTGAGTTAAAGGGGAAAACGTCGTGGTCACCATGGATGACGTGGCAAGCCGGGCCGGGGTGTCCACCTCGACCGTGTCCCACGTGTTGAACGGCACCCGCAAGGTCAGCCCGGCCACGGTGCAGGCGGTGCAGCGCGCGATTCAGGCGTTGGGCTATATCCCCAACACCCTGGCGCGCTCGCTGGCGCGTTCGAGCACCAATACCATTGGCGTGGCGATCTCGGCGTTGTCCAACCATTACTTCAGCGAAACCGTGCAAGCGATTGAAACCGAGTGCGTCCGCCACGGCTACATGATGCTGTTCGCCGACCCGCACGACGACCCGGAGCAGGAGTTGCGGGTGGTCACGGCGCTGCATCACCGGCGGGTCGACGGGATTTTATTGGCGCCGTCGACCGGCTCCAGCGCGTTGGAATATCTGCAGGCCAACGAGATGCCGACGGTGCTGGTGGACCGCATGATGAGCGCGCAGTTTGATCAGGTCGGGGTGGAGAACACTCAGTCCACCCAGGCGCTGGTCGCACACTTGATTGAACATGGGCACCGGCGCATCGGCTTTATTGCCGGGCGCGAAGGGCTGAGCACTACCGATGAACGCGTGGCCGGTTACCGGGCGGCGTTGCAGGCTGCGGGGTTGGTGTTCGACCCACAGTTACTGGTCAACGGCGGCTCCAACAGCGAGCCTGCGCGGCAAGCAACCGCGCAGTTGTTGGCGCTACCGGTGCCACCCACGGCAATCATGGCCGGCAATAACCTGATGACGCTGGGCGCCATGCACGCCCTGCGTGATGCGCGCATTGAGGTGCCAGGCCAGATGGCCCTGGTGGGGTTTGATGATTTTGACTGGGCGGATTTCTTCGTGCCACGCCTGACCCTGATCGCCCAGCCGGTCAAGGAGCTGGGCGCCCGCGCGGTGCATATGCTGCTGCAACGCATGGCCACGCCCGGCGCACCCACCCAAAGCGTGCGCCTGGCGCCGAGCCTGCAACGGCGTGACTCCTGTGGTTGTATTGAAGTGGAATAACTGACGTATGCGCAACCCTGTTTCCCTCGGCATAGACCTCGGCACTTCAGAGCTCAAGGCGATCCTGATGGACGTCGACGGCAGCGTGCTGGCCCACGCCGGTGTGCGCCTGAGTGTTTCACGGCGCCACAGCGGCTGGTCCGAGCAGGCCCCCGAAGACTGGTGGCAGGCCTGTTTGCGGGCGCTGGCGCAGTTACGCGAGCACGCGGCATTTGCGCGTGTGGCGTGCATCGGCCTGTCCGGGCAAATGCATGGCGCAGTGTTGCTGGGCAAAGATAATCGTGTGCTGTACCCGGCCATCCTGTGGGATGACGCGCGCGCAGTGGCCCAGGCCGAGCAACTGGGCAGCGGCTTTGCCGACACCACCGGCAGCCTGCCGATGGCCGGGCTCACGGCGCCCAAACTGCTGTGGTTACAGCAGCACGAACCCGAAGTCTTCAAGGCGATTGAGTGTGTGCTGTCGCCCAAGGATTACCTGCGGTTGCGCCTGACGGGCGAGCGCATCAGCGATATGTCGGATGCTGCCGGCACCCTGTGGCTGGACGTAGCGCAGCGTGAATGGTTTGCGCCGATGCTCCACGCCACGGGGCTTTCGCCTGCGCAAATGCCTCGGCTGGTGGAAGGCGGTGCGGCGAGTGGTGTCCTGAATGTCAGCGGGTTGGGCCTGTCGCCCGAGGTGGTGATTGCCGGAGGCGGCGGCGATAACCCGGTGGCGGCGGTGGGTATTGGCGCGGTCAACGCCGGTGACGGCTTTATCACCCTGGGCACCAGCGCGGCCATTGTCGCCATCACCGACCACGCCGCCGGCAACCCGGCCAGTGCCGTGCACAGCTTCTGCCACGCCTTGCCCAACCGCTGGTACACCATGGGCGCCATGCTCGCCGGGGCCAGTTGTTTGCGCTGGGTGACGCGGCTCACCGGCATGCCGGATGAGCAGACTCTGCTTGACCAGGTGCAGGCGCAGTTGCCCATCGAGCAGCCGGTGCCGCTGTCGACGCCGTTGTTTCTGCCGTACCTGGCCGGTGAACGCACGCCGCACAACGACCCGTTATTGCGCGGTGGGTTTATGAGCCTGGGCCATGACTGCACCCCGGCGATGCTCGGTTATGCGGTGATGGAGGGCGTAGGTTTCGGCCTGCTCGATGCGCTGCGTGCGGTGCAATCGACCGGTGCCGACGTGACCGCCTGCGCCTTGGTCGGCGGCGGAGCCCGGAGTGAGTATTGGGCGCAGTTGCTGGCCAACATTCTGCAGCGGGAGATCTTCACGCTGCAGGGCAGTGAATTGAGCGCGTGTGTGGGGGCGGCGAAGTTGGGGTTTATGGCGATCGGGCAGGGCGCTGATTTACTCGCGGCGGGGATGCCGGTCAAGGCGCGTTACACGCCGAGTGTGGCGCAACAGGCGATACTGCAAACACGGTACCGCCGGTTTCAAGGATTGTTGAGTGCTGCAAAAGCGTTGCATGCCTGATGTTCAAAGGTTTGCATCCAAAAAGGTTCTAAGCTGCGACTTCGATAGGGCGCCGGTTTTGGTGGCAGCCAGCTCGCCATTTTTAAACAGCATCAGTGTAGGAATGCCTCGGATGCCGAATCGAGGCGGAACCGCATTGTTCTTATCGACGTCCAATTTGGCAATGGTCAACTTGCCGGCGTAGTCGTTGGCCAATTCATCCAGGACAGGCGCGATCATCTTGCACGGTCCACACCACTCGGCCCAGAAATCCACTAGCACCGGTAGCCCAGCTTTCAAGATCTCTTGATCAAATGAGTCGTCAGTAACATGGATAATCTCGCTCATGAAAAACTCCTTTTATCCTTGAACAGCATCAACAACGGCGTCTCAAACACCCCATATTTCGCTGCAACGCTGGGGTTTTCATCGATATTCAGCGTCACGATAGTCAATCTGTCGGCGTAGTATTCGACGAACTTTTCAAGGAACGCTGGTGGTTCCTCATCAGCATTTTTGTAGCACACCAGCACAGGCCCGCGGGCGTTGAGTACTTTTGCTTCAAAGCTCGCATCGGTGACTTCTTTAAACGTTGTAGTGAGCATTGGATCCTCTCCAGTGATGCACAACGTTAACCAGCAGTACGCGGGCGGGCACCTGTAAGAATTGACAGTTTTTTATATTCAAAGGCGATAAACGCCGCTGTTTCAGACAGTCATATCGGCTAACTCACGCAGCACCGTCAGCAACGACGTTTGCCCTTTAAGCACCTGCTTATGTTCAAAACAGATCCAGCCTTCGTTGAACCCATCGACCATGCGCATACGTGGCAATGGGTTCTGGGCGCCCTGGGCACGTAACAATGCCTCCCAAGTGTCACGCGCCACCGCTTCAGCGTGCACGTCGCGGTCGAGTACCTGCGACAAGCCCTGGGCGATGTCGTTGGGGCTGACCCACTGGCCTTCCAGTTCAACCACCCGATGGCCGGCCCACTCCTGTTGCAGCAGTTGCGCGGCGAGGGTGCCGATATCCGCCGTGGCGATCATGGGCACCGCCTTGTCCAGAGGTTGCAGAAAGCTGTGGATCACACCGGTTTCACGCGCGGCGATCAGGTCGTACAGCGTATTTTCCATAAACCAGGCAGGGCGCAGGAAGGTGACCGGGATGTCCAGGGCCTTAAGGGCCTGTTCCATCAGGGTGCGTTGGGTCAGCAGGTTGACCTCTGTGGCCTGGGCGCCGATGGTCGACAGGCACAGCACCTTGTTCGGCGCAGCCGCCTGTAGCGCCTGGCTGACGGCGGCAATCACCGCTCGAGCTTCGGGGAAATCAGGCTGCGGATCAAACCCGGGGGGCGGCAGGATAAACACGCCGGTTGCGTCCTTGAACGCCTCGGTTAATGCCTGCGCGTCATCCATCTGCGCAAACACCACGTCGCACCCTTGGTCGGCCCAGTAGGCCGCCTTGCCGGCATCGCGCATCACCGCGCGCACCGGTTGGCCGGCCTTGATGAGGTTGCGCGCCAGGGCGCCGCCGACTTTGCCTGTAATGCCTGTAATCACGTACATAAGCTTTATACCTGTGGGTTCCAATCAGTGGAGCCCAGCATAAAGATCGGCCAGTGATGACAGAATAGCGAATGCGTCACTGCGTTAGTGACGCAAAATCACTAATCCTCCAAGGGCGGCAAACGGCGTTTTACCGGAGTTTTCTTGACGATGGCCGTATTGGTTTCGGCATAAGCGTTGAGGCGGTCGAGCAGGCTGTCGAGCTGGTCCATGGTGCGCACATGCAAGCGCGCGATAAAGCAGTCGTCACCGGTGACCTTGTCGCACTCGGTGAACTCGGGGATCGCCTGGATCTGGCGCTCCACCTCCTGCAACTTGCCGGGCAAGGGGCGGATGCGCACGATGGCTTGCAGCAGGTAGCCAAAATGCCTGGGGTCGATATCAACCGTGTAGTGGGTCAACACGCCGCGTTCTTCAAGGCGCCGCAAGCGTTCGCCGACGCTGGGCGATGACAGCCCGGTAATGCCCGCCAAGGCCTTGAGCGACAGGCGCGAGTCGTCCATCAAGGCGCTGATGAGTTGCTGGTCGATGGTGTCAATCATGCTGTCTGCCTAATAAAAAAAGGTGAATATAGGTTTTTGCCTTTTTTAGTCGCTGGAGCCGCTGACCAGCAGATTGCCATAATTGTGCCTCACTTGAGGAGCTTTCATCGTGGACACATCTATCCGTCGCGGGTCGTGGGAAATGGTCGCCGCCATGCTGATCTCGGGCACCATTGGCTGGTTTGTATTGGTCTCTGGTGTATCGGTGATCGAGGTGGTGTTCTGGCGCTGCGTGATCGGCGCAGTGGCCTTGTTGCTGGTCTGCGCATTGCTGGGTTATCTGCGCCTGGAACTGCTCACCTGGGCCAAGTTCGGCTTGGCAATGCTCAGTGGCGTGGCCATCGTCGGCAATTGGCTGCTGTTGTTCGAATCCTATTCCCACGCCTCAATTGCTATCAGCACGGCGGTGTACAACGTGCAGCCGTTTATGTTGGTGATGCTGGCTGCGGTGTTTCTGGGGGAAAAACTCACCGTACGGAAACTCGCGTGGTTGAGTGTCGCGTTCCTCGGCATGTTGGCGATTGTCACCGCCCATGGCGAGCAGCAAAGCGGTGGCGCCGATTACCTGGCGGGAATCGCCCTGGCCCTGGGCGCGGCATTTTTATATGCGGTTGCCGCGCTGATCATCAAACGCCTGAAGGAAGTGCCGCCACATCTGATGGCGTTGATCCAGGTGACAACCGGCGCATTACTGCTGGCGCCGTTGGTGCCCTGGAACAGCCTGCCGACAGCGCCAACTGCCTGGGCCGCGCTGGTCACGCTGGGCGTGGTGCACACCGGTTTGATGTACGTGTTGTTGTACGGGGCGATCCAGAAACTGCCCACTGCCATCACCGGGGCACTGTCGTTTATCTATCCGATTGCGGCGATTTTCGTCGACTGGATCGCCTTCGGCCATCGCCTGGGCTGGCTGCAATGGCTGGGTGTGGCCGCAATCCTGCTGGCGGCAGCGGGGTTGCAGCGGGGCTGGTGGTGGCGAACCACTCGTGATACAGCGCGTTCGGGAAACGCTGCGTAAAAATAGATGGAACAAATATCTACGTCATTACCACGCAAGGAGAGTAAGCCTGAGACCATCTTTCCCTCAGCCTCAGGTAAAAAAAACCTCCACCTGCAGACGAAATGATGAACACTAATGCTTCCAGTTTTCCGGACATTCGCGCTCCAGTCACCCATTTTCAAGAGCAGAACCCCCAACAACGGGTCCCGCGTTCTGACGGTTCAACCGTGCAGCCAGCTCAACCCAACGCAAGCACTGCGCTCGAAGCTGCCGGCGGCGTCCAAAGTGCGGCTACCAGCATTACACCGGCGTCTTCTGAAACCCATACGGAGCAATCCAAAAGCTCAATGAGTTGGGTGAATTACCAACAGGGTGTCAATTTGGCAGAGGCGGTTGAGCCTGGTTCATCTAAACGGATGACCCGCAATGAGCTAATGGCTTACCCAGGCAAATTGATGTCGGAGGCGGTGACGCCCGAACAAACCCTGCTTATTGCCGGGGCAAGAGTGGGGCCGGCACTGGAGTGGGCAGTGGCCAATGACATCCTTGTGCAAAACACACAGTATTCTCAAAAGGACATAGACACCGCTTTATCAGCCCTTGATCAACAGATGGAGAAAAAGGAAAAGGCAATCAACAGCCTTGCTGCGCCACACCCAATGCGTAAAGACTATTACACCCACTCAGAGATGTATACGGCTCACGATATTGAAAGCAAAAGCGAACAATATATAAAATATCCGGTTGCCGTGTATGACGAGAAAAAATTTGACGATGACTTCAAGGCTGACCTGAAAGATAAGAAATCAGCCTATTCCAGCGTAATAGCAGAGGTACTCTCCACGCTGCCGCTGGAAGATCGCAATACCATAAATAAAGGCCAGGTTAATGTGTATGGCCTGACACCCGCAGGCCCGGAGGCAGAACCAGAGCGTGGCGTTTTTTTGTTGGCAGTAGTCAATGATGGAAAAAAAACCTGCTACGAGGTTAATACGCTGCTCGGCACTGCCAGCCGACGTGACGATTATCAGAGCGTTTTTAGCGGTACGGGCGTTATTGGCAAAAAAAGATTGGCTGATGGCACTGAAGCCAGTGAGTTTACTGCTTGGCACAGGCCCAATATACAAGAGCCAAAGTACCGACCGAAAGTTGATCTACCGAATGGTCAGCCGGTAAACAATGAGCCCTTCCATTCCTCGCTCTATGTACTGAAACCATTGGGGGTGCTTCCGAAGCCAGACGCTAATGAACATGAGCAGACTGCACCCAGCAGGTTAAACTCAAAACGCTTTAATGACATTGGCGATATCGTTGCCGATAAGTTGTTTTATGTAAATGAAGAAGCGCTGTTGGAACAGGCAAAAGACGATCCCGAGCGAGTTACCGCTCAAGAAGCAAAGGATCGGAAATACGTTAAGAAGTTTGACGAGCGCAGAAAGTTCCTGAAAGGTTTTGTGCCTTTCTGGAATGGCATAGAGGCGTTTATTGCCGGGCGCCCGCTGCAAGGCATAGCGCATTTACTGATAGATGTTCTCTCGTTCGTGGCGCCCGTAGCCAAAGTCGCTAGTGGAGTGGTGAAAGGCGTGAGTCGGATTGTTAAGTCAGTATTGCCCAAATTTGCAAAAGCCTCCAAAGAGTTTGCAAGCTATAGTTTCAACCCGGGTGCGACGGGGGTGAAATGGGAGGGAGGCGTTCAAGGCGTAAAGTGGGCGAAGAACACTTCTTCGAACACATCGAAAGCGGTCGAACAATTTAGGGCAAATGCGGCGCCGATAAGTAAAGCTAACTCACCCGTGCGCGAAATTGAATTTGAGGGTGCCAAGTACTTTGTCGCCGAAAAGCCTGATGCCGGCGACGGTGTGCACTATGTATTACGCGAAACTAAACCGGGTGACCCGACGCAGTTAGTCAGCAGCGGAAAAATTGCCAAACCTGACCCGGCAGGTCAGTGGCAGAAATTCGGTAGTGCAACCGAGGACTTGGCGAGCACATCGATTAAACAAATGGGTGGGCCAATGAATGAGCTGTCTGTTCTAGGCGGTGAACTTCATACGTTCACGGACGCTTACAAGGGTGGCACGCGACTTAATGTCGTCGCTCATGGCGTCGAGCGAAGTGCTGCGGAGGTGTCGGCGGGCGCGCCCTCCAAAGTGTTAGTTAACGGTAAAGCTTACACAGCAAAAGAACTGGTTGCGCATTTGAAGGCGCAACATATTGATCCTGCACATGCGAGATACGACAGTGTACGGCTCATGATATGTTATGCCGCAGAGGGCGGCGAAAACTCTTTCGCCAGGGAGTTCCAACGGGCCGTGGGTAAACCTGTCAAGGCCTTTGAGGGGAAAGTGACAACGTCGTATGGCTCTACCAAAATGGAGGTCATTCGAGCCTACTTGGAGCAAGATTTCCGTTCGGTGCATACCACTCTGGATCAAGCGGGTATCGACCTTTTGGTCACTGCCAAAATAGAAACACTCTATAGCGGAAAGGCTGTCTTCATAAACAAAGCCGACGGTACGCTCTTACAAGTCCAGTCGGCGCCTCAGGGAGCGACAATAGGCCAGCATATTTTCAGGATTGAATATAAGCCTGTGCATTTCAATTAGTAATGCCTTCTCATCGGTCGCGTATCATTGACACTCCGGGGAGCGATGGGATCACCCGGACCGAACGCTCCGTCCTGCACAGCCGTTGTTAGCGCTGTCACTTAAACCGCCTGCCTACTTCTAATTGTAGAAGTAGGCAGGTTCGGTTCACTGGACCGCGCGCGGTATCGTCTTAAGCAGGTCGGCCGGGCTGATATGACCCACAACCTGCTGTCGTACTTCACTGCCCGGTTGCGGCAACCCAAGGATATGCCCCTTGATCTTGCCCACCACGTGCATCTCGCACGGCTTGCAGTCGAACTTGAGGGTCAGCACTTCATCGCCGTGAATCAACTGCATCGGCGCCACCTTGGTTTTCACGCCGGTCACACCCTTGGCCTGTTTAGGGCACAGGTTGAACGAGAAACGCAGGCAGTGCTTGGTGATCATCACCGGCACTTCGCCGGTTTCTTCGTGGGCTTCGAAGGCGGCGTCGATCAGCTTGACGCCGTGACGGTGGTAGAAGTCGCGGGCCTTCTGGTTGTAGACGTTGGCCAGGAACGACAGGTGCGCTTCCGGGTACACCGGCGGCGGCGAGGTTTCAGCTTTACGCCCGCCACGCGGGTGCGCGGCAACGCGTGCGGCCGTCAATGCCTCGATCACTTCACGGCGCAAGGCCTTGAGTTGCGAGTTGGGGATGAAGAACGCCTGCGGCGCATCCAACTCGATGTGCGTGGCGTGGTATTCGGTGGTGCCGAGTTGGCCGAGCAGATCGCGCAGGGTGTCGAGCGCCTGTTCCGGCTTGTTGGCCACGCCAAACGGGCCGGGCAGGGTGACGCTGGCGCTGATGCCTTCTTCGCTGGTGGCGGTGACTTCAAGCTGGTCTTCACGCAGGCGTGCCACCCAGGCCAGGCCGATGCGGCGCTCGGCGGAGGTTTTGAGCAGCGCTTGTTGCCAGTTGTGGTCGAGGTTGCGGTTCAGCGGATGATTGGGGCGCAACTGGTGCAAGCCGGCCGGCATTTCATTTGGCTCAACGCGGTAGCGATAGCGCTTCTGGCCGTCTTCCTCAAACTCGCCCTTGGCTTCGGCGATGTTGGCACGGAAACCCACGACCTCGCGCTTGACCAGCACATTGAGGCCATCGCCATTGGACAGCGGCTCATGGGTGACCACCTGCAGGTCACGCTTGCCGGCTTTTTCCACTACACCCACCGGCAGGCCGGTAAAGGTCGGGGTATCGAAAGCGCCGATGTCGACCTTGCGGTCGGTGACGAAATAGTCGGTGCTGCCCCGGTGGAAGGTTTTTTCCGGGTCGGGCAGGAAGAAGTGCGCAGTACGGCCGCTGGAGGCGCGGGCCAGGTCAGGGCGGTCTTCAAGCACGTCGTCAAGGCGCTGGCGGTAATAGGCGGTGATGTTTTTCACATAGCCCATGTCCTTGTAGCGCCCTTCGATCTTGAACGAGCGCACGCCGGCTTCGACCAGGGCGCGGATGTTGGCGCTCTGGTTGTTGTCTTTCATCGACAGCAGGTGCTTTTCAAAGGCCACGACGCGGCCCTGGTCATCTTTCAAGGTGTAGGGCAGGCGGCAGGCCTGGGAGCAGTCGCCACGGTTGGCGCTGCGGCCATTTTGCGCGTGGGAAATATTGCACTGCCCGGAGAACGCCACGCACAGGGCACCGTGGATGAAGAACTCGATGGCGGCATCGGTCTCGTCGGCGATCGCGCGAATTTCCTGCAGGTTCAGCTCACGGGCCAATACCAACTGCGAAAAACCGGCCTGGTCGAGAAACCTGGCGCGGGCCAGGGTGCGGATATCGGTCTGGGTGCTGGCGTGCAGCTCGATGGGCGGAATATCCAGCTCCATCACGCCCAGGTCTTGCACGATCAAGGCATCGACACCGGCGTCGTAGAGCTGATGGATCAGCTTGCGCGCAGGTTCCAGCTCGTTGTCATGCAAAATGGTGTTGATGGTGGTGAACACGCGGGCGTGGTAACGGCGGGCGAATTCGACCAGTTGAGCGATATCGCTCACCTCATTACACGCATTATGGCGTGCGCCGAAGCTTGGGCCGCCGATGTAGATGGCGTCGGCGCCATGCAAGATAGCCTCGCGCGCAATGGCGACATCACGGGCAGGGCTGAGCAATTCCAGGTGGTGCTTGGGCAAGGACATAGTTTTTTTAGTCAGGCTTGTCACGGTCGAGGCGCGCATTGTAGCTGTGAAATGCCTGACCGGCATCTACCGCAGGGCTGCCTTGCTGAGGGAGGGACTATTAAAGCCTCACTGGGCCCAACCTGTGGGAGCGGGCTTGCTCGCGAATGCGGTGTGCCAGTCGCCACATGCATCAACTGACACGCCCTCTTCGCGAGCAAGCCCGCTCCCACAGTGGATGTGTGTGGTGGCTTGGAACTCAGGCTTTGGCGGCCATCGCGGTGACTTCCACACGCATGCCTTCTACCGCCAACGCAGCCACGCCAACGGCTGCACGCACAGGCCAGGGCTTGGCGAAAAAGCGCTTGTAGACTTCGTTGAAGGCCGCGCGGTCAGCCATGTCGGTGAGGTAGATGGTCAGGTGCATCACCCGGTCCATGGAGCTGCCGGCTTTCTCCAGCGCGACCTTCAGCGCTTGCAGGGTGCATTCGCTTTGCAGGGTGATATCGCCCAGTTCCAGGCTGCCGTCGGCGTGAGTAGGGATTTGGGTGGAGACCAGGATGCCATTGAAACCGATGACGTCGCTGGAGATGGAGTCGGCATCCGGGTCGGGGGTGAAGGACAGGTCGTGGTTGGCCATGGGCGCCTCTTGTTGGCGGTTGCAGAAAGGCGCCCATGGTCCCCGAAATCTACGGCAGGGGCAAACTACACCCAGCGCCGGAACAGCACGCTGGCATTCACGCCGCCAAAACCGAAGCCATTGGACAGCGCGTACTCAATCGGCATGGGCCGCGCCTCACCGCGCACCATGTCCAGGCCGTCCGCCAGGGCATCCGGGTTGTCGAGGTTGAGGGTCATCGGGGCAATCTGATCGCGCAGGGCGAGGACGGTGAAGATCGCTTCAATACCGCCGGCGGCGCCCAACAGGTGGCCGGTGGCGGATTTGGTCGAGCTGATGGCCGGGTGGCCACTGGCGCCGAACACGGTCTTGATGGCTGCCAGCTCGCCTTTGTCACCCACGGGTGTCGACGTTGCATGCGCATTCAAATACTGCACCTGGGACGCCTCGATACCGGCCTGACGCAACGCTTGCGTCATTGCCCGCCGCGCGCCATCGCCGTCTTCCGGGCCTGCGGTCATGTGATAGGCATCGGCGCTGGTGCCATAACCGACCAGTTCGGCAATGGGTTGCGCGCCGCGTGCCAGGGCGTGCTCAAGCGCTTCGATGACCAGGATCCCTGCGCCTTCGCCCATTACAAAACCATCACGCGCCTGATCGAACGGCCGCGAAGCGAGCTCCGGCGTGTCATTGAAGTCGCTGGACAACGCCCGTGCGGCAGCAAAGCCGGCAAGGCTGACCCGATGAATCGCCGCTTCCGCGCCACCGCACACCGCCACATCGATTTCCCCGGCGCGGATCATTCGCGCCGCATCACCAATCGCCTGTACACCCGCCGCGCAGGCAGTCACCGGTGCGCCTAATGGGCCTTTCAAACCATAGTTGATCGACACATGCCCGGCCGCCATGTTGCTCAGAAACGATGGAATGGTAAACGGCGACAACCGCCGTGGGCCTTTGCTGTCGGTGGTGCGCACCGCCTCGGCAATCGCCGGGAAGCCACCGACGCCGGAGGCAATGATGGTGGCCGTGCGTTCCTGCTCTTGCGGCGTTTTTGGCGCCCAACCGGCTTGCTTCAGGGCTTCATCCGCAGCGGCCAGGGCGAACAGGATAAAGCGGTCCATCTTGCGCTGTTCCTTGGCGGCCAGCAGTCGATCGGGATCAAACCCGGCTTCGGTGTCTTGCAGCACAGTTTGCACCTGGCCACCGATGCTGACGGCCAGGTCGCCGATCAATTCTTCGGGCAGGCGACGAATGCCCGATTGCCCGTTCAACAAGCGCTGCCAGGTGGATTCCACACTCGACCCCAGCGGCGTCAGCGCGCCCATGCCTGTCACGACGATACGTTTACTCATGATCAATCGACTCCTGTTGCTTGAGGGATACACAGCTGTGGACGTCACTATCATGATGAAAGTAACATGGCGTCACACACTTTTGCACCCGCACACAGGAACGGCCATGCAACGCAAATCCCTTATCAGCGACGAATGCCCCATCGCCCGCAGCCTTGAGCGGGTAGGGGAGTGGTGGAGCATGTTGATCATGCGTGACGCGCTGCACGGCTTGCGGCGTTTTGATGAGTTCTCGCGCAGCCTGGGCATCGCGCCGAACATGCTGACGCGCCGCCTGAATGGTTTGGTGGAGGCCGGCATGCTCGAACGCCGCGCCTACAGCGAGCGGCCGCCACGTTACGAATACGTGCCGACAGCCAAGGGCGAGGACTTTCGCATGGTGCTGATGGCGTTGGTGGCGTGGGGCAATCGGCATTACGCCGAAGAAGGCCGCAGCGTGGAGGTGGTGGAGCGCGAGACCGGGCAGTTGCTGGAGCCGATGATGGCAACCGCCGAAGGTTCGGTGGTGGGGTGGGAGCGCTGCGTGGTACAGGCCGGTCCAGCCGCCAGCGCAGGCATGCGCGAGCGGCTGAGCCGCGACTGATTACAACAGGGTAAACGGATAGTCGACGATCACCCGTAGCTCATTCAACTTGCCGTCGCGTTGGTCGGCGTTGGATGACACCATGGCGTCACGCACGCGAAACGACAGGTTTTTCGCCGGGCCGCTTTGCAGCACGTATTTGGCTTCCACATCGGTCTCGTGGTGGTCGCCGTCGGCGCCATAGTCGCCGGCATAGGCACTGTTGGCGGGTGTGTGCGTACCGTTGATGTCCGAGCCGTTGACGTAGCGGGTCATGAAGCTCAGGCCCGGTACGCCGTAGCTGGCCATGTTCAGGTCGTAACGAATGCCCCACGACTGTTCGCCCGGCCCGTTGAAGTCCCCCCATTGGATCGAGTTGGCGAGGAACACCGAGTCGCCGCCTTCGCCTGCGCCGTTGTTGCCGGTGCCGATGTAGTCGAACGGTGTGTCGCCATGGACTTTCTGGAACGACAGCGTCAGGGTATGCGCCGCCAGGAACGAGTAGGCCGCCGCCACCGAGTAGGTGGTGTTGTTGATGGCCCCGGCCTTGGCGCTGCCGGTGTCGAGGGTACGGTACAGGTTGCCGTCCAGCGCCAGTGACTGGTCATGCCCCAGCGCGATCACGTAGTTGAGGTTGGTGTAGTACTGGCGCCAGATGTCTTCCAGCTCGCCGGCATACAGGGTTGCGCTCAACGACGGCGTGAAGGTGTATTTGCCGCCGACAAAACTTGCGCTGTTGGCCGCCACGTTGGCGTAGGTGGCGTAGATATCGTGGTCATGGTTGCTGGTCATGCCGCTGTTGGTGCTGGTGAAGTGCCCGGCTTCCAGGTCCAGGCCTGCGATTTCGCTGCTGGTCAGGTCAAAGCCGGTGGCGGTCTGCGGCAGAATGCGCGTGCCGCCGGTGGCGAATACCGGCGCGGTGGGTTGCATGTCACCGAATTTGAGCTGGGTCTTGGAGACCTTGATCTTTACCGCAGCGCCCACCGAACCATAGCCATTTTCCGGGTCGCCATTGCGGTTGGTCGGCAATTCACCGGTGCCGGCATCGGCGTGGGTGGCGTCGAGTTTCATCGCGCCGTAGGCGTAGGCATCCACACCAAAACCGATGGTGCCCTGGGTAAAGCCCGAGGCGTAGTTGAGCATCGCGCCTTGGGTCCAGTCGCGGTTGTCGGCCTTGCCACTTTGGCGGTCGCGGTCGAAGTAATAGTTGCGCAACAACCCGGTAATGCTGCTGCCGTCGATAAAACCTTTGGAATCAGCCTGGTCGCTGACCGACTCGGCGAGGGCCGCTTGGCTGATACTGGCGCACACCGCCAGCGTTAACAGGCTCCACTGTTTGATCATGTTGTGACTTCCCCGGAATAATTAACGCGTGCACAGAAACACCGCATGCTTGGAGTGCGTTTAAGGTTGTATGGCAGATGTTTCAGGTGAGCGTAATGCTGTTTTTATTGTGCTCGACGTGGTTGTCGAAGCCGATTTTTATCATATTTTTCGAGGGCTGCAGCGGTGGCGCGGATTAAACTCGATTAATTAAACTTCACCTCTTTTAATGTTCTACGGGTGTAGCGTTGATAAGGTCTTAGCCGCTCTGCTTCGACAAAACCTTTGGTTTGCCGCCGCAGGCTCTGTGGCGGATTTTTTATCCTTATATATAAAAGTTGATACTTGAAACTCGCCATGAATAGTGGCGATATGACTGCGCGCGTCTCATTATTTGTTTGTAACAAGACTGTTGCACTTGCGGCGCAAACCCCATGCCCTATCATGACGCCCATCATCCTCTCTGAAAGGACCAGAGGCCTCATGAAAAAAGCGTCACACATCCTGCTCGCCGCTGTTTTACTGGGGCTTAGCGCCTCCGCGCTGGCAGCCGAAGGTTTTCTTGGCACCGGCATCAACACAGGCAACGGCTATGAGCCGGACGGTCGCGGCGGTCTTAGAGGCACTGGGGGAAACCTGGGCGGTGACTATGAGTTGCAAAAGGATGGTTCGCTCAGAGGCACCGGTAAAAATAGGGGCAAAGGCTATATTCCCGCCGATGACGGAGGCCTCATGGGCATCGGCTACAACAATGGCCGAGGCTTCAGCCCGGACGGCTCGGGCGGCTACAAGGGCACAGGTTTTAACGCCGGTGAGGACTACCGGTCTGACGGCAAAGGCTATTTCCGTGGTGACGACAAGGCCTCAGGCGCCAGTTGGCGCTCCGATGGCAACGGCGGGTATGAAGGCAGCGGTGAGTACCGCAAGCGTGGGTACAAGTCCGATGGTCGCGGCGGCTATATAGGCACCGGTAAGAACGAGGGCCGGGGGCTTGAATCCGATGGTCGCGGTGGTTTTATCGGCACCGGCTTGAATGCGGGCGGCGGCTGGGAGCCAGATGGAGACGGCGGCTACAAAGGCACGGGCAATAATCGCGGGGAACGCTGGAGGATTGACTGAAGCAGCCCGCACCGCGTGTATCCGGTGCTGATTGCAACAATCAGCACCGTTGCGGCTATTACTCTTTAACGTCCATGAACTCTTCAGCCCACGCCACGTAGCTCTCCGGCAACGTGTAGGTATGGGTCAGCTCCGTAGCGCTGAGGTTGGAGGTGCTGCTGGTCAGCTTGCGCTGGGCGCGCAGGCTGTCGTAAGTGGCTTTGATCGACGCAAAGTAGGCGCCGTGGCCGGCCACCACAATGCGCACGCCCAGGGACGCCAGGCGCTCGCTGTCATTGAGCTGCGGGTTGCCGTAGGTCACCAGCATCAACGGCACCGTCAGGTTGGCGGCGATCTGCTCAAGGTGGTCGAAGTCTTTGACACCAACCATGCAGATGCCGTCCGCGCCGGCTTTCTCATAGGCCTTGGTGCGTGCGATGACATCTTCGGTAGGCAACACGCCGGCATTGGTGCGCGCAATGATCGACAGTTCAGGGTCGACACGCGCTTCCAGCGCCGCCTTCACTTTGCCGATGCCTTCCTCGACGGAAATCAAATCGGTGGATTTGCGCCCGAATTGCGCCGGCAACAGCGTGTCTTCAATGGTCAACGCGGCCACACCGGCACGCTCAAGCTCTTCGACCGTGCGCATCACGTTCAGCGCATTGCCGTAACCGTGGTCGGCGTCGGCAATAAACGGCAGTTGGGCGACACGGCCGATGCGGGTGGCCTGTTCAACGAACTCACTCAGTGTGATCAACGCAAAATCGGGGGCTGCCAGTACCTGCAACGAGGCGACCGAACCACCGAGGATGCCGACTTCAAAACCCAGGTCGGCGGCGATACGCGCGGACATGGGGTCGAAGACGGAGGCGGTTTCAACGCAGATGGGTTTGGCAAGCAGTTCACGGAAGTTGCGGCGCAACGCTGAGTGAGAAATCTTTGGCATGTTCTTTCCTGGCTTTGGTCATCGTCATGTGACGATCAATGTCTATTCGTGGTGGCGCCAAGATTACCACGCAGAGGAACCGGGGATTATGACGTTTGAGCATGAGATACACGCCGAGCACATGGATCATCGGTTCACACTCAGGCGCTGGACAGGCCGATTGCACCGTCACAGGGCAGAGCCGCCCCATCCTGCACAACTGCTGTGCCGACGCAGTGCTTAATCCCCGCAGACGCACTGCCTATAGTGGATTCAAACCCGCCCAAGCCTGAGGTGATTGATGAACCGCGAATTCAAACCCGACCTGACCGATGCAGTGCCAAACGAGCAAGTGGACGCCGAGTACTTCGAATACAGCAAGGCGGCCAACCCGATCAGTGCCAACCTGATTACCCGCATTCCCTACCACAGCTTCCCGGCCTCGCTGTACGACAGCGGCGCCTCGCGGGTGGTCGCGCTGGACCTCAGCGACGCGTTGGGCTGTGAAGGCCCGGCGACCGGGCCGGGGTTGTGTGCCAACTTTATTCGCTTGAACGCCGGTGATGCCCTGGACCTGCACCCCAACGCGACCTCACAGGTGTTTTATGTCATCGCAGGCGAGGGCCGGGTGGTGCAGGGCGAGCATGATATCCCATGGTCCAGCGGTTGCTTTATCGCGCTGCCTGGCCTGCAGCCCGCGCGTTTCACTGCGTCACAAGATGCACGCTTGTACTACGTGCATGATGAACCGCTGTTGCGCTACCTGGGCGTGACGCGCAGCAGCGACCGCTTCGTGCCGACGCTGTATCCCGCCGCGCTGGCCAACCAGAAGCTGCGGGAAGCCGCGGATGACCCCCGCGCCCAGGACCGCAGCCGCATCAGCATTTTGCTCGGCAACCGCAACTTCCCCCAGACCCGAACCGTCACGCATGTGCTTTGGGCCATGTACGGCATTCTGCCGCCGGGCTCGATCCAGAAGCCGCACCGGCACCAGTCGATTGCGCTGGACTTCATCATCGACTGCCCCAAGGGCTGTTATTCACTGGTGGGCACGGAGCTGGACGCCGACGGCCAGATCCGCAACCCGGTGCGGGTTGACTGGTCGCCAGGCCTGGCGTTCGTAACGCCACCGGGTTATTGGCATGCGCATTTCAACGAATCGGACACCGAGGCATTCCTGATCCCGATCCAGGACGCCGGGCTGCAAACCTACCTGCGGGCCCTGGATATCCGCTTCAGCTGACAGCAAATGAATATCTGCTTTTCTGTGGGAGCTGGCTTGCCTGCGATTGCATCAACTCGGTATGCCTGATGTGCCGAGCTGCTTGCATCGCAGGCAAGCCAGTTCCACAGGTTTCGCTTTAGCGCCAGCCATTCAGGTCGGCCCTATTTCCAATACGGCGTTTCGCCCAGCTGTTCGACGATAAAGTCGATAAAACAGCGCACCTTGGACGACACGATGCGCTTGGGCGGGTAGACAAACCACACCGCAAACGCCTGTTCAGCCCCCAGGATGTTCCAGTGCGGGAGCCACACCTGTAGCTCGCCCGCCTCAAGGCTTTTGCTCACCAGCCAATCCGGCAGCAAGGCAAAGCCCAGGCCTTGGCGTGCAGCGAGCAGTTGCGCGTCCAGGTCGTTGATACGGATACAGTCGCCGTATACCAGCGGCAACACTTCACCACCGGCCTCGAAGGCAACATCTTGGAGGCTCAGGATGGCCGGCAGGCCGGCCAGGTCTGCCGGTGTCGCCGGGGCCGCGTGCTGCGCACAAAACCCCGGGCTGGCCACCAGCAGGTACTTTCCCGCGCAGATCTTGCGCGCCTTGAGCGTGGAGTCGGGCAGGGCGCCAATCCGAATCGCCAGGTCAACGCCTGAGTGAATCAGGTTGACCTGGGCGTTATCCAGCACCAATTCCAGCTTGATTTGCGGGTAGCGCGCCAGGAACAGGTTCAACACCGGCAGGATATGGTGACGGGCAAACGCCGGCGGCAAATTGAGTTTGAGCACCCCACGGGGTTGCTGGTTGAGCGCCGAGGTGGCGGCCTTGGCTTGCTCAAGCTCATCCAATACACGGCGGGCGTGCAGCAGAAACGTTTGGCCGCCTTCGGTCAGGTGCAGCGTGCGTGTCGAGCGGTTGAACAGGGCGATGCCCAAATCCTGCTCAAGGTCCTTCACGTAGCGCGAGACCGTGGATGCCTTGATGCCCAGTCGCTCAGCCGCCCGGGAAAAATTATTGCCTTCGGCGGCCTCGACAAAGGCGGTTAGCGCAGCGAAATAATCCAAGTGCCGCCTCGGTGGTCAGCGTGGGGGAGCGCTCAGGTTACCGGCTGTGGTCAGGCACCGCCACGGGCACGGGACCCGGTTGTTTGGCGTCGCGAGCCGGTGCATCTGGCGATGGATGGACTCAAGCCAGTGTCGGTGGTGCCGGGCACTACGCAATACCGGCCCCTGAGCTGCGGATGCAATGATGCCTATAAAATGCATATTCCGCATTCTTATAGAATTAGGATATGCATTATAAGTATTTTACACCGCGTGATCGGTCCCTCATCTTCTCCCTCCTTATAAACAGGCATTTGGAGAAAAACGTGCGTTACCTGACAACACTGGCGGCCGGCATGACGGCCGCCTTGCTATGCCTGACTGTGCACGCGCAAACGCTGGTGGTGGGCGATCAAAGCTACAACGCCCAGGCCGTGATGGAAGCGGCGGGGGGGCTCAACGACCTGCCTTACACGCTGGAATGGAAGCAATTCACCGCCGGTTCGCCCGTCGCCGAAGCGCTGAATGCCAACAGCCTGGACATCGGCCTGCTGGGGGATGCGCCGGTGTTGTTCCTGGGCGCACTCGGCGCGCCGATCAAAGTGATTGGCATCAGCCGACAGAACCTCGAGGGCGTGGCGATTCTGGTCAGAAAAGACTCCTCGATCCACAGCCTTGCGGACCTTGCCGGCAAGCGCGCGGCCGTCTGGAAAGGCTCCTGGAGCCAGCAGCTGCTGATGACGGCGCTGGACAAAGCCGGCGTGCCACGTGACTCGCTGGAACTGCGCTACCTCAGCGCGCTGGATGCTTCCCATGCGCTCGAAGGCGGCTCGGTCGATGTGATCGCCACCTGGGAACCCTACGTTACCCAGCAGGAACGCCAGGGCGCACGGGTATTGGCGACAGCTGAAGGACTGATCCCGGCCCAGAGTTTCATCGCCGCCAACGCCAAGGCTATCGAGGCCAAGCGTGCGCCAATCACTGATTTTCTCCAGCGCCTGAAAAAAGCCCGCGACTGGACCCGCCAAAACCCGGCCAATGCCGACGCGTATGCGGATGCCTGGGCCAAACGCACCCGCGCCGATGCCGACATCGCCCGCGCCTGGTTTGCCCGCGCGCGCACCACGGTCGAACCGGTCACGGCTCAGTCGCCGGTGGAAGCGCAAAAGACCGTGGACTTTTTTGCCAGCCAGGGCCTGGTCAAATCCTATTCGGCGGCCAGCCTGTTCGACGACTCATTCGCGGCCGCTTTGCAACCCGCCGTGGCCAAAACGCTTCAAGGAACACTTAATCAATGACTAAAAGACAGCTGAAACTCGGCGCCCTGACGATGGGCTGCGGCGGCCCCGGCCGCCACAACCTGTGGCTTGACCCCGAGTTACCGGCCGATGCCAGCGTCAACGTCGACTGGTACATCGACATCGCCCGCCAGGCCGAGGCCGCGTTGTTCGACTTGATGTTTATCGTCGACAGCCAGTTCATCACGCCCGGCTCGCCGTCCCATTACCTCAATCGCCTGGAACCGCTGACACTGTTGTCGGCATTGGCCGTCAGCACACGGCATATCGGTTTGGTCGGCACACTGACAACGTCCTATAACTCGCCGTACAACGTGGCACGGCGTTTGGCCTCCCTGGACCTGATCAGTAAAGGCCGCGCCGGCTGGAACGTGGTCACCAGCGGCGATGCCGGCACGGCCGGCAATTACAGCCGCGACGAGCATTACGACTACGACACCCGCTACGGTCGCGCCGCCGAACACGTCCAAGTGGTGCAGGGCTTGTGGAATTCCTACGAGGATGACGCCTTCGTGCGTGACCGTGCGACAGGCCAATTCCTCGACCCGAGTAAACTGCACAGCCTGAACCACAAGGGCGAGCACTTTTCGGTGGTCGGCCCGCTGAATATCCAACGCTCGCCCCAGGGCCAGCCGGTGATCTTCCAGGCCGGTGACTCCGAACAAGGCCGCGACCTCGGCGCCGCTACGGCGGATGTGATCTTCACCCACGCCGCCAGCATCGAACAGGGCCAGGCGTTTTACCGGGACATAAAGGGCAGGGCGCTGCAACACGGACGTGATCCGGAGCAATTGCTGGTGATGCCCGGCGCGGAAATCTATGTCGGCGACACTGACGCGCATGCGCGTGAAATCGAGCAGTACTACCACCAGGTCGATCACAGCTTTGAGCTGGCGTTGAAAGAGTTCGGGCGTAATTTTGGCTGGCATGATTTCAGCCAATACGACCTGGATGCGCCGTTTCCGCAGGAGAGCCTGGAAGCTGCACGCAGCAGCTTTTTTACCAATGCCAAGCGCATCGCTGATCAGGCGCGGGAGAAGGGCTTTACCTTGCGTCAGGCGGTTGAATTTGGCCGGCAACTGCGGCCGGGAGCGTTTGTGGGGACGGCGGATACTGTCGCGCGAAAGATGGCCGATTGGCTGGAGGCGCGGGCGGTGGATGGGTTCAATATTTATATTGGGCATCCGGGGCAGTTCACGCGGTTTACCCGGGAAGTCATACCGTTGCTGCAGGAACGCGGTGTGTATCGCGCGGCGTATGAAGGCACGACGTTGCGCGAAAGCCTTGGCCTGGAGATTCCGAGGGCTTAACACAAAGATGAGCGACGTGGACGCCCAGCATGGCGGCACCGTTTCGTGCTTTTGTGTCTGGGCAAAAATAAAGATTGAGTATTCACATCAAATGTTATTTTAATAACACCCATAAGAGCGTCACGACCGTCCTGGACGTGCTCGCAAAAAATGGGATGCACCCTGTAAATGACAATTGAACAGCGTTTGATGGAACAGGCCAAGCGGGCGGCCGAGCGTACGTATTCGCCTTATTCCAAGTTTCCGGTCGGCGCGGCGTTGCTGACCGCCGAAGGTGAGGTCGTATTGGGCTGCAACGTGGAGAACATCTCCTACGGGCTGACCAATTGTGCCGAACGCAGTGCTTTGTTCAGTGCCATCAGCCAGGGCCATGCGCCGGGCAGTTTCAGGGCCATCGCGGTTTACGCACCCAACGTTTCACTGATAAGCCCTTGCGGTGCCTGCCGCCAGGTGATGCTGGAGTTGATGGCCAAGGATGCAGTGGTGATTTGCCAGGGCAGTGACCCGGCAGCCACCCGCACCTGGACCCTGGCGCAATTGCTGCCGGGCGCCTTCGACGCTTTCTAATCCTGGGCAGGCCTGCTGGCCTGCGTCCGCTTGGTCCCTTGTTGAGACGCCTGCATGATCAGTCTTGTCGGAATAGCGACCCTTATTGTCATTGCCATTGCTTTATCCCACCAGCGACGCTCGATCAACTGGCGCACCGTTTCGGTCGCCTTTGTGATCCAGGTGTTGATCGGCGCTTTTGCGCTGTACGTGCCCTGGGGCCAGACGGTGCTCGCCGCGCTATCAGGCGCGGTGGCGTCCCTGCAGCTGTATGCCAACAAAGGCATCGAGTTTCTGTTCGGCGGGTTGAGTTCGCCGCATATGTTTGAAGTGTTCGGCAATGGCGGGTTTGTATTCGCTATCCGGGTGTTGCCGATGATTGTGTTCTTCGGCAGCTTTATCTCGGTGCTGTATTACATCGGCGTGATGGGCTGGATTATCCGGCTGGTGGGCGGCGGCTTGCGCCTGTTGCTGGGTACCAGTCGGGTCGAGTCGATGGTGGTGACGTCGGCGATTTTCATTGGCCAGTCGGAGGTGCCGTTGGTGGTGCGGCCGTTCATTGCCAAGTTGACGCGCTCTGAGTTGTTCGCGGTGATGGTCGGTGGTTTTGCCGCAGTGGCAGGCTCGGTGTTGCTCGGTTATGCCGGGCTCGGGGTGGAACTCAAGTACCTGATCGCCGCGTGTTTCATGTCGGCGCCGGGGGCGTTGCTGATGGCCAAGCTTATGGAGCCGGAAACCGAAGCGGCGCGCACCGACGAGGTGATTGAAGAGCTGGGGCAGGCCGAGAATCGGCCGACCAATATCATCGACGCGGCGGCCGAGGGCGCACAGGTCGGCTTGCGCCTGGCCTTGGCGGTGGGCGCGATGCTGCTTTCGTTTATCGCGTTGATCGCCTTGTTCAACGGGCTGCTCGGCTGGGCAGGCAACTGGTTCGGCTACCCGCAACTGACCTTGCAACTGGTGCTCGGGCACGTGTTGGCGCCCATCGCGTTTCTGCTCGGGGTGCCGTGGCATGAGGCAGTGCTGGCCGGCGGCTTTATCGGGGAAAAACTGGTGCTCAACGAGTTTGTCGCCTATGCCGACCTGGCCAATTACCTGACCGCAGACAAGGCTGCCGCAGCCGGGGTGCCACTGTTGTCGGCACACACCCAAGTGATCGTCACCTTCGCCCTGTGCGGTTTTGCCAACCTGTCCTCGATTGCTATCCAACTGGGCGGCCTTACGGGTATCGCCCCGCAACGGCGTCAAGAACTGGCGCGGCTGGCTGGGCCTGCGGGCCATGATCGGCGGCACGCTTTCCAACCTGATGAGCGCGGCGATCGTCGGCTTTTTCATTTCGCTGTAAGGAGCACAGTATGTGGTTGCCACAAGAAGTGATTCGCCGTAAACGTGACGGGCATGCCCTGGCCGCTATCGACATTCAACGGTTCGTCGCCGGCATTGCCGACGGTAGCCTCAGCGATGGGCAAGTGGCGGCATTCGCCATGGCGGTGTTCATCAAGGGCATGGACGTGAGCGAACGCATCGCCTTGACCGAGGCAATGCGCGACTCCGGCCAGACACTGAAGTGGGAACTGCCGGGGCCGATCGTCGACAAGCATTCCACTGGCGGCGTCGGCGACATGATCAGCCTGTTGCTCGCGCCCTTGCTGGCGGCCTGCGGCTGTTACGTGCCAATGATCTCCGGGCGCGGCCTGGGGCATACCGGCGGCACCCTGGACAAGCTCGAAAGCATCCCCGGCTACGACTGCCACCCCAGCACCGAACGCCTGCGTGCCGTGGTGGCTGAAGTCGGCTGCGCGATCATCGGCCAGACCGCCAACCTCGCGCCGGCGGACAAGCGCTTGTACGTGATCCGTGATGTGACGGGCTCGGTGGAGTCGATAGACCTGATCACCGCGTCGATCCTCGGCAAGAAACTCGCCGCCGGCCTCGATGTATTGATCATGGATGTGAAGACCGGCAACGGCGCCTTTATGGCTGAGCCTGAGCAGGCGCGAGCACTCGCCGCCAGCATCGTCGCAGTGGCCAACGGTGCCGGGGTCAATACCCGTGCACTTATCACCGACATGGACCAGCCGCTGGCCCGCAGTGCCGGCAATGCCCTGGAAGTGGCCGAAGCGGTAGCCCTGCTCAAGGGCGAGGTGCGCAGTGAACGCCTGTGGGCGGTGACGTTGGCGCTGGCCACCCAGGCACTGACGATGGCCGGCCTGGCGAGGGACGAGGCTCAGGCCCGTGATCAATTGCTTCAAGCCTGGCAGAGCGGCGCGGCCTTGCAGCGATTTGAACAGATGGTGGTTGCGCTGGGCGGCCCGCAGGGTTTTACCCTTACCCCCGATGAGTTTTTACCCAAGGCTGTCGTGTCGGTGCCGGTGTGGGCCGAGGAGGAGGGCTGTGTCACCGAGATCGACACCCGAGCGGTGGGGTTGGCGGTGGTGACCTTGGGCGGTGGACGCAGCCATCCGGACGACGTGCTGGACTTGTCCGTGGGTTTCAGCGAGTTGGCCTTTGTCGGCGAACACGTGAGCGCGCAACGACCGCTGGGCTGGGTTCACGCGCATACAAAAGAGCAGGCCGGGCAGGGCGCATCCGCCTTGCGCGCAGCGTATCGGCTAGGCGGTGCACGCCCGGCCGCGCGCGAATTGATCCAGGCAATCCTATGAGCAAGGCCATCGTATTAGTGCTGGACTCATTGGGCATAGGCGCGAGTGCCGACGCCGCGCTGTTTGGCGATACCGGCGCCGACACCTTGCGCCATATCGCCGAAGCCTGTGCCCGTGGTGAGGCCGATGGGCCATTGCGACGTGGACCTTTGAACCTGCCGAATCTGGGCCAGTTGGGACTGGGCGCCGCAGCGGCGGCCAGTGGCAATGGACCGTTGCCAGGCAATTGGGGCGACGCGGCACCGATCGGCGCCTTTGGCCATGCGCGCGAGCAATCATCCGGCAAGGACACGCCTTCCGGGCATTGGGAAATGATGGGCGTGCCGGTGCTGTTTGACTGGGGTTATTTCGAGCGACCGACCGAGTCCTTTCCACCGCAACTGCTGGCCGACCTGATTGAGCAGGCAGGCTTGCCGGGCATCCTGGGCAATTGCCATGCCTCTGGCACCACCGTGCTGGATGATTTGGGTGAATTGCACATCCGCAGCCGGCAGCCGATTTGCTACACCTCGGCCGACAGCGTGATGCAAATCGCCGCCCATGAAAGCCACTTCGGTCTAGAGGCACTGTACCGGGTGTGTGAAATTGCCCGTACTTTATGTGATGAATACACCGTCGGCAGGGTCATTGCCCGACCCTTCACCGGCGAACACGCAGGCCAGTTCCGCCGCACCGGCAATCGCCGCGACTACACCGTGCCGCCACCGTCAGCGACGTTGCTGGACAGCCTCTGCGACGCCGGCGGCAGCGTGCATGCGGTGGGCAAAATCGGCGATATTTTCGCTCACCGAGGCATCAGCCGCTTGTACAAGGCCGATGGCAACGACGCACTGTTCGACGCCACGCTCAAGGCCTACCGGGAAGCACCCGACAACAGCCTGGTGTTTGCCAACTTCGTCGACTTCGACATGCTCTACGGGCACCGCCGAGACCTGGCCGGCTACGCTGCCGCGCTGGAGGCGTTCGACCGCAGGCTGCCGGAGTTACTGGCGTTGATGGACCCGCAAACGTTGCTGATCATCAGCGCCGACCACGGCTGCGACCCCTCGCGTCCGGGCAGCGACCATACCCGCGAGCATGTGCCCGTACTGGCTTATGGTGCAGGCGTGGCGGCGGGCTGGTTGGGCGAGCGAGCCAGCTTTGCCGATATCGGCCAGACGCTGGCGGTGCATTTGGGGTTGGAACCGTTGGCGTGGGGGGCGTCCTTTTTGCTGCGTGAGCCATAACATCGCCAAGCGTCATCGGCTTCAAACTGAGTTAAGGTGCTCATCACTTATCCATCATTACGTGAAGCATGAATCGTCCACTATTTGTCTCCCTGGATGGCCCCAAAGGCACCGGTAAAACCACGCTGTTGGAAGCCGTCACCCAAGCACTGCGGGCAGACAACAAAAAAGTGATCCGTCTTTGCGAACGAAAAAGCGATCCCTACAGGGCTGAGACCATGGCCCTGGTCAACACACACGCCAGAAACCCCACCGATGATTCGGAGTGGAGCGTGTGTGAGCGCTTTGCGGAGAGCCGGCTGTGGATTTCCCGGCACGTGCTGACTAAACAGCCAGCCGACAGCATTATCCTGATAGACCGTTGGTACCCTTCGGACGCAGCGTTTCGCCGCACAGTCCCGTTCGCAGACATACTCCAGTTAAACCTGGGCCGACACGTGCAAGTGCCGGACCTGCATGTGGGCGTTATCACCGACCCCGAGATTTCATGGTCGAGGGCCGCGCAACGACGGCGCGGGTTGGGCAGTACGTTGATCCATACGCTGCAGGAGCATGTCGAATGTACCCAGGCGTTCGTGCGAGCGGCGCAAGAGCAGGGTTGGGTTTTGTGCCGTAATGAAGGGACGATTGAGCAGGCGACGGGGCAGGTGGTTTCCGAGATCTACGACGTGCTTAAGGCAGTCGAAGCAGGTTAGAGAAATTGCCCCTGAGGTACAAAGCCGATACTCGAAAATCTGCAAATGAGAATGAGTGGCAAATGAGATTTGTTGGTATATCATGCCTCCCGAATTCCAGGCAGGTTTACCTCCCGTCCGCTCATCCATTAGGTCCAAAATCCATGCGTCATACCCTGATTTCTCTCTGCGTACTTCAGGCGGTTGCCCCTTTTGCCTGGGCGCAGGTGGCCGGCAGCGAAAATGCCAGCCTTGAGTTGCAAGCCATCAATGTCACGGGAGACGTAGACGCCGAGACGGCTCAGGGGCCTGTCAAAGGGTATCGCGCCACACGCTCTGCCAGTGCCACGCGCACTGACACCTCAATTCATGAGACGCCACAGTCCATCACCGTCGTGCCCAAAGACGTGGTCGAGGACATTGGTGCGACTCGCCTGCAGGAGGCCCTGGACTATGCCGGCGGCGTCGGCCGAGCGAACAATTTCGGTGGCCAGGGGCTTACCAGCTTCACGGTGCGTGGCTTCACAACTGCAGAGTTCTACCGTAACGGCTTTCCGATTAACCGGGGCTACCCGAGCATGCCGGACGCCAACAGCATTGAGCGCCTTGAAGTGCTTCGCGGGCCAGCGACGATGCTCTATGGGCGCGGCGATCCCGGCGGCACTTTCAACGTGGTCTCCAAACAGCCTTTGCCTGAACGTACGGTCACATTGGGTAGCCAGGTGGATGATCAAGGTATGAAGCGCGGCACCCTCGATGCCTCCGGCCCGCTGGATGAGCAAGGGCGCCTGGCCTATCGCCTCAATGTGGTGGGAGAGGGCGGCGACACCTTCCGCGACCATGTCTCAACCGAACGCTATGGGGTCACGCCGGTATTGAGCTGGCAGGTCAGCGACGACACCAAGGTGATTTTCGAAGGCGACTTCATGCGTAACAATCATCCGCTGGATCGCGGCCTGACCCGCTTCGCCAACCAGCGTGGCACGCCGTCCCGTGAGACTTTCTGGGGTGAAAAATACGCCGGTAACCTGCACAACGATAACAACATGGCTCAGTTGCGCTTCGAGCATCTACTCAACGACAACTGGACGTTGGGCGGTGGTGTGCAGTGGTTGGACGGTACGATGAAGGGCAATGGTGTTGAGGCAAACAATGCCACCAGCCTCAACGCCGATGGGCGAACCCTCCAGCGCAACTTCAACTACCGCAAGCTGGACTGGACCGACCAAGACTATCAATTGAACCTGACCGGGCGCTTTTCCACGGGCGGCCTTGATCACACGTTGCTGACCGGCATCGAGTACGAGGACTACGACTACAAGTCGATCATCCAACGCTCCAGCGGCGCGGCGGGAGCTTTCCCAATCGATATCTTCAACCCGGTCTATGGCCAGCCACGTCCGGCGCTGACGCGTACGCCGACCCACGATAAAGAAAACCTCAAGACTTACGCCGCCTTCGTCCAGGACCAAGTGGCGCTGACCGAGCGTTTAAAGGTGCTCGCCGGTGCGCGCTTTGAGCGCTTCGAGCACCAGTACGAATCCTACGTGCCCGGCGTGAGAAGCTGGAACGCCGCCGACAACGCCGTCACGCCGCGCATCGGGGTGATGTATGACCTCACTGACACGGTTGCGATCTACGCGGACGCCGCGCGCTCGTTCAAGCCCAACACGGGTGCCAGTCGTCAAGGTGGCGGATTCGAGCCGGAGAAGGGCAAGTCCTACGAAGTGGGCGTTAAGTGGGAAGCGCTGGACCGTCAGTTGAGCGTTGACGCGGCGATCTATCAGATCGAGAAGAAAAATGTTCAGGGTGTCGACCCGGTTGACTCGGCCTTCAATGTCGCGACAGGGCAAGTGCGCAGCCGCGGCTTCGATCTTAACGTGGCCGGTAACCTGACGCCCGAATGGCGGATGATCGGTGGCTATGGCTATGTGGATGCCGCAGTGACCCGGGACACCACCGTGCGCTCCGGAACACGTCTGGCGAATATTCCGCGCAATAGCTTCAGCCTGCTCAACGTGTACGAGTTTCAGGATGGCGCACTCAAAGGCTTTGGCCTCGGCGCAGGTGGGAAGTACGTAGCCGAGCGTGCCGGGCAGACCGCCAATAACACGTTCTCGATGGGGGCTTACACCGTCGTCGACTTGCTTAGTTATTACAAGGTCAACGAAAAGGTCAGACTCAACCTCGACGTGAAGAACCTGTTTAACCGTGAGTACGAAGAAGGCTCGTTCCTGAACTTCTACGCTTATCCCGGTGAGCCGCGTACGGTGCAAGTGGGCATTTCTTATACGCTGTAACCCAATCGGAGTACGGTTCGTCGTGGGGGATTGGCGAACCGTGGGCCGGCCTTGGATCGGGCCGGGCTGCAAACTGAGGGCGTGGCGGTGCTGACTTACTATCGCCAGTGCCTGATACATAATTTAACATAATATACATTATGCGAACAGTCCTATACGGGCCTGAGGGGCTCTGGGAGGCTGCTTTTCACTCAGCAACCTAGAACCACCGCACGCCAGATTCAAAAACAGCCTCCGTCGTCGTCGCTGACCTGCCTTCGTTTGAGCTTTGGGCCATCGGACGTTTACCGCTAGTCAGCACACCGTTCACCAACATTGTGGTGAAATCGATAACGTTGCCCGTCGTAACGCAGTACTGGGAAACAAAAGCCCGGGCCGCCGACCCGACATCGGGCCAACCATTACTGCCTTTGCTAGCGAGAAACTCAGCGACACCGCTTTCTTTGAGCATGAGTTTCCATCGGCCGTCAGACTGCTGACTGACTAGATAAAATCCAGTGCCCGCTTGTCCATAACAGTCAGTGCTGCCTTCGGTAATCAACGCATCCGGCCGGCCGTCACCGTTCAGGTCCTTGACCAGCTCCATGGGCACCTGTTGTCTCGATTTCGCACTCCGACGT
This sequence comes from Pseudomonas sp. W3I7, assembly GCF_030816095.1. NCBI lineage: Bacteria > Pseudomonadati > Pseudomonadota > Gammaproteobacteria > Pseudomonadales > Pseudomonadaceae > Pseudomonas > Pseudomonas sp. W3I7. Next base: position 2,888,263 of record NZ_JAUSXP010000001.1, on the reverse strand, counting down.
CTGTTGGTTAAATCCAGCAGCGCGGAATGCTTTTAACTGCTCGCTACGCGGGAGCTCATCCGCGAGCGCCGTAGCACTGGTCATGAAACATACCCCCCACAGACCTGACGTAAGCCACCCCCGCATATAGATCGTCCCTTTATGATGCCAAATGTGAAGTAACGCGCATGGACCCACACTAGCGTAAAGGGTCAACCAACTCTGCCCCAAAAATATAACCAATGAGCATAACTCAACTAAATGTATATTTAGTTGAGTTATATAAACAGTACTTCAATAACCACCCACCGCCGCCATTTCCCCACCCACAATCGCAACCCCCGAGCTGCTGCCCAAGCGCGTCGCCCCGGCCTCAATCATCTTCAGCGCCGTCGCATAATCACGTACGCCGCCGGACGCCTTGACCCCAACGCCGGCGCCTACGGTCTTGCGCATCAAGGCCACGTCTTCAACTGTGGCGCCACTGCGGCTGAACCCCGTGGACGTCTTGACGAATGCCACGCCCAAATCCCGGCAGATTTCGCAGGCCTGGACCTTCTGTTCGTCGCTGAGCAGGCAGGTTTCCAGGATCACCTTCAACGGTACGTCGCCGCAGGCTTTATGCACCAAGGCAATGTCATCGCGCACGGCCTCAAGCAGCCCTTCCTTCAGCCAACCGATATTGAGCACCATGTCGATCTCCCCTGCCCCGGCGGCTATCGCCCGTTCGGCTTCGAAGGCCTTGGTGTCGCTCAGGCCGGCGCCCAGCGGGAAGCCCACCACCGCACAGATCACCACGCGATCGTCGCTCAGGCAGGACGCGGCGTAAGGCACCTGCCCCGAGTTCAGGCACACGGAATAAAAGCCGTACGCCTGCGCTTCCTCGCACAAGGTGCGAATCTGTTCACGGGTAGCATCCGGGGCCAGCAAGGTGTGATCGATGTACTTGGCCAATGCTGCGGGTTGAAGCGTATTCATATAACGTGCCCTTGCCTGTATGTTGCCAATGGTGGTGTGCCGCGTGTTGCGGCGCTCACATTAAACGTTACAATAATCACAATTAATGTTACTTAGTTAACACAAACAATCAAGCCCTGGAATGCCCGTGGACAGTAAAAAAGCCGAGCGACTCAAGCTTATCCAGCAAGCCCTGCAGGACCAGAGCGCCATTCACCTGCGGGAAATGGCGGCGCTGCTGGATGTTTCCGAGATGACCCTGCGCCGCGACCTCAGCCACTTCAGCGAGCATTTGCGCCTGCTCGGTGGCTACATCACACGGGTCGGCAGTGAGGCCGGTGATTACCGGGTTGCCGACCAAGGCACGCGTCACGTCGAAGAAAAGCGCCGCATCGGCAAACTCGCTGCGCGGTTGATACAGCCCGGTGACACGGTATTTTTCGACTGCGGCACCACCTCGCCGTTTGTGATTGATTTCATTCCCGACGAGCTGGAATTCACGGCGGTGTGCAGCTCGTTGAACGTGTTGCTCAAGCTGCAGAACAAGCCCAACTGCCATATCGTGCTGTGCGGTGGCACCTTTCACCGCAAGAACCAGGTGTTTGAAAGCAGTGCCGAAAGCAGCATTCTCGACAGCGTGCGTCTCACGTGGGCCTTCGTGACGGCGGCGGGCGTCAGCCAGGAATTTGGTGTGACCTGCTTCAATTTCAATGAAGTCGAGGTCAAGCAAAAGGTCCTGCGCCAAGCCCAGCAGCGCGTGTTGCTGGCGGACTTCAGCAAATTCGACACGGTGCGCACGGCGCACTTCGCCGGCCTCGCAGACTTCCACTACGTGGTCAGCGACAAGAAAATCCCCCAGGCCTACAAAGACGCCATCCAGGCCAGCGGCGCGCAATTGCTGGTTTAACCCAACAACATCTGGCGCTCCCGCGCATTCAAATAGCCGGTGGTCACGCTGAACGAAGCGCTGGCCCCAGCCGCCAGCACCCGCACGTGGCCTTTGGCTTTTTCGGCGGTATAACCTTCGGGTTCACAGGTTGACGGCAGTACGAACGCCGCCACTTGCTGGTCCGGTGAGTGCAGGATCCAGCGTGCGGCGTGCTCGAACTCCTTGGGCCGATAACGGGTGTAAAACGCCGCACCATTGGGGTGGTCCAGCAGAAAATGCGCATGGCCAGTGGCATCTGCACCCACATCGTCGAAGAAAAACACGATTTCAGGGTCGTACAACGCCGGTGTGTCGAGACTCGCCAACTGCGCCGGATGCTCGGCCAGTTGCGCCATGTAGGCGCTCCAGTCCGGCGTTGGCTTGACGTGATCCGGCACGCTGGTGCGCAGGCGCAAGCGCTGCATCCCCAGCGGCTCGACAAACTGCGCGCCGGCCACATAGGCGTAGTTCATATGGGCCATATACATCAGCTCCATGGGCTTGCCGGCCAGGTTGGTGACGTCCATATCGATATCGAACAGCGCCGAATCGGCGCGTAGTGTCACGCTTGGGGTTGCCCTGTAGCGATCGCCAAAGCCCTTGGCATATTGGTAGGTGCCACCCAGGCGCACGACGCCCTCGCCTGTTTCCAGCCAGGCCGTGTCCATGGGCGCGCAGGGCATTTCGCCGTGCAAGGCATGGGTGTCATCCGGCGCCGGGCAGCCGTTGCGCAGCAAACCACTGTGAAACATAAAACAGCCGTAAGTGTCGATTATCGTCGGGCTGGGCCTTGGCTGCTCGAAGAGATGGGTCATGGTCAGGTCGCAGCCGTCGAACACGGCTGACCAGATCATCTGCCCCTGATAAGGCAACACCACCAGGCGTCCACGGCTGTTCTCCAGGCTCACGGCCAACACGCCGGACGGGTAAACCCAGGCACTGACCTTGAAGTCGTCGGATTGCAGCAGGACCTTTTCCTGCTCGCTGAACAGCTCCGGATACAGCGGGATCCGCGCGTTCATGAGGCCACCGCCGCTGCACCCGACGGCACGCTGTTCGACTGGCGCATGCACTTGAGCGCATACATCACGATCACGATAAAGCACAGCAACGGCACGCTGTAGGCCAACTGCATGTTGCCACCGCTGGCGTCGGACAACAGGCCCTGGAAGATCGGAATCACCCCGCCACCAACAATGCTCATCACCAGCAGTGAACCGCCGACACCGGTGTCTTCACCCAGGCCATCGATGGTCAGGCCGTAGATGGTCGGCCAGCACGGGCCGAGAAAAATGCTCACGCCAACCGCCGCATACACCGCGGAAATGTTCGGCACCAGGATGGTGTAGGCCAGCAGCACAATGCACAGCACGCCATAAATCGCCAATACCCGCGCCGGATGCAGGCGGCGCATCAGCAGGTTGGCGATCAGCTTGCCGACAAAGTAGGCGGCAAACGTGGTCAGCAAAAACCATGAAGCGCTGCGCTCATTCATGCCGCCCATTTGCATGGCCAGGCGAATGGTGAAACTCCATACGCCGACCTGTGCACCCACATACAGAAACTGCGCGAGTACACCAAAGGTAAAGCGCGGGTTGCGCCACAGCCGGCCCAGACTTTGACGCAGGCTGCCGGATTTATTGTCGACGGGCTTATTGCCCTTGCAGGCCGGGAACCGGGTTATGGCGATCAGGATAAACATCAGCACCAGTACGGCGATCATCCACTTGTAGGGCAACAGCGTGGACTGGATCATCTGCAACTGCTGCACCGCCGCCTCCGAGGCGCTCATTTGCGTCAGTTGCTCGGTGGTGGCATCGGTGTCCTTGAACATCACAAAGCTGCCCACGTACACCCCGGCCATGGCGCCGAACGGGTGAAAAGTTTGCGAGATGTTCAAGCGCCGCGTCCCGGTTTCCCGTGGGCCCATCAGGGTTGAATAGGTGTTGCACGCGGTTTCCAGGAACGACAGGCCCGCCGCGATCACAAACAGCGCCAGCAGGAACATGCCGTACTTGGCGGTGGACGCGGCTGGGAAGAACAGCAGGCAGCCGAGCATGTACAGCAACAGGCCGATCAGAATCGTGCTTTTGTAGCTCAAACGGCGCACCACCATCGCGGCGGGAATCGCCACGAAAAAGTAGCCCAGGTAAAACGCCGACTGCACAAAGGCGGTCTGGAAATCGCTGAGCAGAAAGGCTTTCTTGAAGTGCGCGATCAACACGTCGTTCATGCTCGCCGCTGCGGCCCACAGCGCAAAGATGCTGCACAGCAGGATAAACGCGAACCAGGGCGTGCGGTTCAGATAGAAGCCATCGGGTGTCTGTTGCAGCGCAGGTTTGTTCATTATTGTTCTCCGGGCTGGGTTGAGGGTCTTAGCGCTGTTGCTGGAAACGGGCGAACGCTTCGGCGTCGGGATAGGAGGTCTGCGTACCCAGCGCTGTAACCGAACAGGCCGAATACGCCACTGCCTGCTCCATGGCCTGGCGAATAGCGCCGCTGCGGCTCCAGTGCTGGATGAAGCAACCGATAAAGGCGTCACCGGCGCCGGTGGTGTCACGGGCAACTACCCGCTGGCCAGGCACCTGGAACTCGCCCTCCGCGCCCACGTACAGCGCGCCGTGCTCGCCGAGGGTGACGATCACGTGGCGAATGCCGCTGGCGACCAGTGAGTGTGCGGCGCTGCGGGCCGAGTCCGGCGAATCCACGACTCGACCGGTGATCAACGCCAGCTCCGATTCGTTGGGGATCAGGAAATCCAGCTGCGCCAGGTGCTCGGCGCTCAAGTCGGCCAGGGCCGGTGCCGGATTAAGCAGCACTGCAATGCCATGGCGACGGGCGAATTCGATGGCGTAGTAGACCGTGTCCAGGTTGATCTCCAGTTGCAGCACGATCAGCGTGCATTCACGCAGGTCGGCAGCCGCTGCCTCGATATCCGCCGGCAGCAAATGCGCATTGGCGCCTTTGACGATCAAAATGCTGTTATGGGAATCGGCGCGCACGAAAATCGGCGCCACGCCACTGGAAACGCCCGGTACCCGCTGCACGTAACGGGTGTCGATACCAAAACGCTGGAAGTTGGCCAGGGTGTTGTCGGCGAACATGTCGTCACCGACTTTACTCAGCATCAGCACATCCGCGCCAAGCTTGGCCGCCGCCACCGCCTGGTTGGCGCCTTTGCCGCCACACCCCAGGGCAAAGCCCGGCGCTTCCAGGGTTTCGCCCTGGTCCGGCATGCGGTCGATGTAAGTAATCAAATCCACCATGTTGCTGCCGATGACTGCGATCTTGCCCATTGCTATCTCACCTTGTTGCGGCACGACCAGGCAGGTCGTAGCGCTCTTGTTTTGTTATTTAAATAACATTAAGTGTGATTATTCAATCTTTATTTTATGAAGATCCTTCAAGCCGCAGGAAAATGTAGCGTCTGTGTAAGCATCACCTTGTGTGCCCAGGTACAGCTCACTAAGCTGGCCGATCTTTTGCTGTGACCCGGAATTCCCATGTCTCGAAGTATTGCCCACCTGGCCTTGTTGCTCGGGTTGATCACCGCCATTGGCCCTTTTGCCATCGACAGCTATCTGCCTGCGCTCCCGACCCTGGGTGCCAGCCTGCAGGCGTCGCCGGCCGCCGTGCAGATGAGCCTCACGGTGTTCTTCATGATCATTGGCGTGTGCCAGTTGTTCTACGGGCCTATCAGTGATGTGTACGGGCGCAAGCCGCCGATCTACGCGGGCCTGGCGATTTTCGCGGTGGCCAGCGTCGGCTGTGCGCTGGCGCCGACGATTGAAGTGCTGATTGGGTTTCGTGCCCTGCAAGCCTTCGGCGCCTGCGCCGGTATGGTGATCCCGCGGGCGGTGGTGCGTGACCTGTACACCGGCCACGAAGCGGCGCGCCTGATGGCCCTGCTGATGCTGGTGATGAGTGTTTCGCCGATCCTCGCGCCCTTGGCCGGCAGCGTGGTGATTTCACTCTGGAGTTGGCGTGAAGTGTTCGTGGTGCTCGCGGTGGTTTCGCTGTTGTGCCTGGTGATGACCTTTGTGCAACTGCCCGAAACCCATCCTGCCGAACGCCGCCTGGGCAAGACCCTGGGCAGTGCGATCGGCAGCTACGGCGCCTTGCTGCGCGACCCGGTATTCACCGGCCTGTCGGTGGTGTGCGGGTTTGGCCTGGCGACGTTCTTTGTGTTTATCGGCAGCGCGCCGTTCGTGTACATCGAGTATTTCGGCCTCACGCCTACGCAATTCAGTCTGTGTTTTGCAGTCAACGCCGCGTCGTTCTTCGCCATGAGCCAGCTGACCGCACGCCTGAGTGCGCGTTTTGGCCTGGCGCCGCTGATTCGCGGGTCGGTGATCGGCGTGGCGGTGGTCATGAGTGCGCTGGCGGTCACCACCTTGTGGAGCGACAACCTCGCCTTGATGATGGCGCTGCTGTTTATCGGTTTCGGTTTCCTCGGCCTGCTGCTGCCGGCCGCCGGGGTGTTGTCCATGGAGGATCACGGCGCAGTCGCGGGTTCTGCGTCGGCGCTGCTGGGGGCTATCCAGATGATCACGGCGGCCGTGTCGATGACGCTGGTTGGCGTGTTTGCCGACCACACGCCCGCGCCCATGCTGGTCGGCATTGCGCTGTGCGCGGTGGCGGCGATGCTGGTGACCTTGTGGACCCTGCGTCGTTTGCCCGCTCACTTGGCGCGTGATTGACACCATTCGTCGGGGCCGTGGCCCATCCATTACAACTATCGCCGGTGGCAAAACAACTAACTCCATAGCACCTTTGACGATCTATGGAGTTAGACATGACCGACTACCCTCGCCCACCCTTCGCGCCTCAAGCCCAATCCGTGCCAGGCACCCAGAAGAAAATGGACCCGTACCCCGACTGCGGTGAGAAGAGCTACAAAGGCTCCGGCCGGCTGGCCAACAAGATCGCCCTGATCACCGGCGCCGACAGCGGTATTGGCCGTGCGGTGGCCATCGCCTTTGCCCGTGAAGGCGCCGACGTGGCCATCGCCTATCTGGATGAGCATGAAGATGCCCGTGAAACCGCGCGCTGGGTCGAAGAAGCCGGGCGTCAATGCCTGTTGTTGCCAGGCGATATCGCGCAAAAAGCCAACTGCCAGGCGCTGGTGGACAAGACTGTCGAGCAGTTTGGTCGCATCGATGTACTGGTCAATAACGCCGCATTTCAGATGACCCACGAAACCTTCGAAGAAATCGAGGATGAAGAATGGGTCAAGACCTTCGATATCAACATCACCGCGATGTTTCGCATCTGCAAGGCAGCCCTGCCGCATATGAAAGCCGGCAGCTCGATCATCAACACCAGTTCGGTCAATTCCGATATGCCCAAGCCAACCCTGCTGGCCTACGCCGCCACCAAAGGCGCGATCGCCAACTTCACCGGTGGCCTGGCGCAGTTGCTGGGTGACAAGGGTATTCGCGTCAACAGTGTGGCGCCTGGGCCGATCTGGACGCCGCTGATTGTAGCGACCATGCCCGACAAGGATGTGCAGAGTTTTGGCAGCGAAACACCGCTCGGCCGGCCAGGCCAGCCTGTGGAGGTGGCACCGATCTATGTGCTGCTGGCCTCGGACGAAGCCAGCTATATCTCCGGTTCACGCTACGCGGTTACCGGCGGCAAACCGATTCTCTAAGCCTCGCATAGCCCTAATGTGGGAGCGGGCTGGCTCGCGAAGGCGGTGTGTCAGTTCCAGATTGACTACCTGACACTCCGCCTTCGCGAGCCAGCCCGCTCCCACATTTTTAATCAGTGTCTGGCCTGAAAACTACAAATCAAACCTGTCCACCGCCCGGCGCCGCTCGTTGTCATCGCGCACGTCATAACTGGCGGTGGTCTGGATATTGGTGTGATGCGCCAGCTTCTGCGCAATCGATAGATCGTGTTCTTCAATCACCCGCGTGATAAATGAGCGCCGAAAGTCATGGGGCATGATCTTCACGCCCACCTGCTCACCGCGTTGACGGGCGATGTAGTAAATCGCGTGCTTGGTGATGCGTTCACGGGTGATATGGCTGCCCCGGCGGATACGGTTGAACAGGAAACTATCGTCCTGCTCGCCGTCCTTGAGTTGCTCGCGACGAAACGCCAGCCAGGCCTGCAGCTTGTCAAACGCCCAGGTTGGAGCGTACTTGATCAGCTCTTTGTTGCCTTTGCCAATCACACGCAAGCTGCGTTCATCGAAATTGACCTGGGCCAGGTCCAGGTTCACCGATTCCGACTTACGCATGCCTGAACCATACAATATGCCGATCACGGCGGCATCCCGCAGGCCTTGTGGGCGTGGGTCGGCGGCACAGACTTCCATCATTTCGCGGATCAGGCTGCGGCGCAGGTTACGCCCCTGGCTGAGGCGCGTGCCGGGAGTGGCCTTGACCGAGCGCATCTTCAACAGATGGTCCTGGCTGATCAGGCTCATCCGCCAGGCCTCGTTCATCACCCCGCGTACCGCATTCACATACAGCGACGAAGTGTTCGGCGCACAACCGTCCTCGCGCAAGGCGCCGACCAGGGCAATCACCTGTTCGGGTTGCAGCAGGTGCCAGTCGATCTCTTCCAGGTTGATGTCTTCATAGCCCAGGCGGTCGGCGGCATCTTGCAGCACGTAGCGCATGGTCAGTTGGCTGGAGGGCGCCAAGCGGGTGAGGTAAAGGGTCAGTGGGTTGCGGATAGACTCAGTCAAGGTAGATCAGCCTTTGGATTAAATACCTTGTTCAAGCCATTGTTTAAACAAGGTATTTAGTGAATTGGCGAAGGCCGAGTCTAACCCAGGACCGGGCCTGGCACAAAATCACGGCACCGATTCGTCGTCCTCGGTCGGGTTTTCAGCCTGAGGCTGCGCCTGGGACTGGCTCCAGTCGGCGTCCTGTTTCTGCATCAGTGCAAACCAGTGCTGACGCATGAACGCCAGGTAGCTGTCCGGCGCCTTGGCAAAGTCGTTTTCATCGCCGTAACAGCCCGGCAGCGGCAGCTCGGTGCCCTGCTCCTTGTACTGGCTGACCAGTGCCTGCTGCGCGGCAACGCTGCAGTCGGTAGGCAGCGGCATTCCCCGCAGGGCACCGGCGTCCTCGTCCCACCAGCTTGCGCCGACGCGATCAACACCGCGCAGGCGGTACTTCTGCGACTTGCCCACATGCATGATCAGCTTGAACTCACGCGGGCTGACATCACTGGTGCAGGTGCGCGAATAGCCCACCGTGGCCTGGGTAATGCCATCGCCGGCCAGGTCAGTGACCTTGGTTGCCGCCATATCAAAGCGCAACCCCGCGTCGAATTCGCAATGCTGCACATCGTCATAAAGCATCCAGACCCGCTTGGGGCGCTCGCCGCCGAGCAAATACTGGGCCGCGTAGACAAATGCCGATTGGGTGCCGTCATCCTCACGTTCGCTGACCTGCTCGGCGAGTACCAGCAAGTTCTTGCCCTGGTGGTCATCCCAGGTATAGGCCGCGACCTGTTTGCCACGCACTTCCACGCCGTCCGGCACCTGCTCGACGCTGGTAAGCGCCACGCCATCGTCGGCTCGAACGGTGGTGACACAGGCCACCGCCATCAACACGCCCATCAATGCAGGCCGCAACTGGCCGCGCAAAATCCGCACACTATTCATCCGACTACCCTGGCAAGAGATGGCTTACTTTACCGGCACTTGAGGGCCAATGCAGAGAAGTTTGTTGAATTACCCTGCGCATCAGCGCAACGGTGCAGAATCCGTCGCGGTTTTGCCCGCAGAACCAATCCCCAGGCGCCTCAGCGGTTTAGCTGAACCCTACCTGTCTACCTGTCAAATAAACGAGTTTTTCATCCGCCTTTCATATTCGTTCAACAATTTTCCGCTTAATCTTGGCCCCAGGACTTGAGAACGAACCGCGCCTTCCCCGACTAACCTGTTGATTACGCTTTACCTTTAATAGTTTTCGTCTTTAATCTGCTAGCCCATGGAAGAAACCGTTGCCCGTCCTCAGGAAAGTCGAATGAATGCCGCAACCCCACGCTACGTTGTTTAATCTTTCGGCGTTGTTTATCGATGGATTACTGCTGTTTTCACGCTCCAATTGTTCTAGCCCCGAGGTCATGAATCTTTGAAACCCTACCCTATTCATTGCGTGTCGATCGTTATCCCGGTCTACAACGAACAAGAGAGCCTGCCTGAATTGCTGCGTCGCACCACCGCAGCTTGCAAGCAACTGGCTTACGAATACGAAATCATCCTGGTGGATGACGGTAGCCGCGACAATTCCGCCCAATTGCTGGAAGACGCCGCCGCAGAAGACGGCAGCAACGTCGTGGCGGTGATCCTCAACCGCAACTACGGCCAGCACGCGGCGATCATGGCCGGCTTCGAGCAATGCCGTGGCGAGGTGATCATTACCCTCGACGCCGACCTGCAGAACCCGCCCGAAGAAATCCCGCGCCTGGTCGAGCAAGCCGCCCTGGGCTACGACGTCGTCGCCACCGTGCGTAACAACCGCCAGGATTCGGCCTTCCGCCGCTGGCCTTCGCGCCTGATCAACCTGGCCGTGCAACGCTCCACCGGCGTGGCCATGACCGACTACGGCTGCATGCTGCGCGCTTACCGCCGCACCATCGTCGACGCGATGCTGGCCTGCCGTGAACGCAGCACCTTCATCCCGATCCTGGCCAACGGCTTCGCACGCCACACCACCGAGATCCTGGTGCACCACGCCGAGCGTGAGCATGGCGAGTCCAAGTACAGCGCCATGCGCCTGATCAGCCTGATGTTCGACCTGCTCACCTGCATGACCACCACTCCGCTGCGCCTGCTGAGCATCGTTGGCTTCAGCCTGGCGGCGCTGGGCATGCTGTTTGCCTTTGCGCTGGTGTTCCTGCGTCTGGTGTTCGGCGCCGAATGGGCCGGTTCAGGCATGTTCGTGCTGTTCGCGGTGCTGTTTGTGTTCACCGGCGGCCAATTCATCGGCATGGGCCTCTTGGGTGAATACCTGGGGCGCATGTACAGTGACGTGCGTGCCCGTCCACGGTTCTTTATTGAAAAGGTGCTGCGCAACCAACCCGCAGAACCGGCTCCGGTCGTCGTCGTCGACGGCCTGGCAACGTCCCACTCTCCTACTTCTCCTTCCGATCAGGTTTCGTCATGAATTCAAGAGCTGTTGTCTTCGCTTATCACGATATTGGCTGCGCAGGTATTGAAGCCCTGCTGACCGCCGGCTACGACATTGCTGCCGTGTTCACCCATGCCGACGACCCCAAGGAAAACAACTTCTACGGTTCCGTCGCCCAACTCTGCGCCCGTAACGGCATCCCGGTGCACGCACCGGAAGACGCCAACCACCCGCTGTGGATCGAGCGTATTGCCAAGCTGAACCCGGATTTCATCTTCTCGTTCTACTACCGCAACCTGCTGAGCGAAGCCCTGCTGGCCACCGCCAAGAAAGGCGCGTTCAACCTGCACGGTTCCTTGCTGCCTAAATACCGTGGCCGCGCTCCGGCCAACTGGGTGCTGGTCAACGGTGAAACCGAAACCGGCGTGACCCTGCACCGCATGGTCAAGCGTGCCGATGCCGGCGCGATCCTGGCCCAGCAAAAAGTCATCATCGACCGCACCGACACCGGCCTGACCCTGCACGCCAAACTGCGTGACGCGGCCACCAACCTGCTGCGTGATGCCCTGCCACAACTGGCTCAAGGCAAACTGGCCGAAACGGCCCAGAACGAAAGCCAGGCCACCTACTTCGGTCGCCGCACTGCCGCTGATGGCAAGCTGGACTGGAAAAAGCCGGCTGAAGAGCTGTTCAACCTGGTTCGTGCCGTGACCCAGCCATACCCGGGCGCATTCTGCGCTGTCGGCGAGCACAAACTCATCGTTTGGCAAGCTGACGTAGTCAAGGGCAACGAAGGCCTGGCCCCAGGCCGTGTGATCAGCGTCAACCCGCTGCGCATCGCCTGCGGTGAAGATTCCCTGGTGGTCAAGTTCGGCCAGCGCAACGAAAACGGCCTGTACCTGGCCGGTCCTTCCGTGGCTGACGAACTGGGCCTGGTCGACGGTTCCGTGCTGCGCGGCGCCGAGTCCGGCCGCAAGCCACGTCGCACCCGTGTACTGATCCTGGGTGTGAACGGCTTTATCGGTAACCACCTGTCCGAGCGCCTGCTGCGTGACGACCGTTACGAAATCTACGGCCTGGACATCGGCTCCGACGCCATCGAGCGCCTGCGCAGCCACCCGAACTTCCACTACGTGGAAGGCGACATCAGCATCCACTCCGAGTGGATCGAGTACCACATCAAGAAGTGCGACGTGGTCCTGCCGCTGGTGGCCATCGCCACGCCGATCGAATACACCCGTAACCCGCTGCGCGTGTTCGAGCTCGACTTCGAAGAAAACCTGAAACTGGTGCGCTACTGCGTCAAGTACAACAAGCGCGTGATCTTCCCGTCGACCTCCGAAGTCTATGGCATGTGCCAGGACCAGTACTTCGACGAAGACACCTCCAACCTGGTGGTCGGCCCGGTCAACAAGCAGCGCTGGATCTACTCGGTCTCCAAGCAACTGCTGGACCGCGTGATCTGGGCTTACGGCGACAAGGGCCTGAACTTCACCCTGTTCCGTCCGTTCAACTGGATGGGCCCGCGCCTCGACCGTCTGGACTCGGCGCGTATCGGCAGCTCCCGTGCCATCACCCAGTTGATCCTCAACCTGGTGGAAGGTACGCCAATCCGCCTGTTCGACGGGGGTGAGCAGAAGCGTTGCTTCACCGATATCGCCGACGGCATCGAAGCCCTGGCCCGCATCATCGATAACGACAACGATATCTGCAACGGCCAGATCATCAACATCGGCAACCCGGAAAACGAAGCCAGCATCCGTCAGCTGGGCGAAGAACTGCTGCGTCAGTTCGAAGCTCACCCGCTGCGCAGCAACTTCCCTCCGTTCGCCGGTTTCCGCGACGTAGAAAGCAAGGCGTTCTACGGCACCGGCTACCAGGACGTGGCACACCGCAAGCCAAGCATCGACAACGCCAAGCGCCTGCTGAACTGGGAGCCGACCGTTGAGATGAGCGAGACCATCGGCAACACCCTGGACTTCTTCCTCAAAGAAGCCATGCTCGAAATCGCGGACAAAAAGTAATGAAGGCAGGCTTGCGCATCGACGTCGACACCTACCGTGGCACCCGTGAAGGTGTGCCGCGGTTGCTGGAAACCCTGGATGAAGCCGGGGTTAAGGCGACGTTCTTCTTCAGTGTCGGGCCGGACAACATGGGGCGCCACTTGTGGCGCCTGATCCGCCCGCAGTTTCTGTGGAAGATGCTGCGTTCCAATGCCGTCGGTTTGTATGGCCTGGATATTCTCCTGGCCGGCACCGCTTGGCCAGGCAAGCCGATCGGCCGTGACCTGGGGCACTTGATGCGCCAGGCCAAGGCCGCCGGCCATGAAGTCGGCCTGCACGCATGGGACCATCACGGCTGGCAAGCCAACACCGGGCGCTGGAGCGACGCACAGCTGGTCGAGCAGATCCGTCGAGGCGTGGACACCCTGAGCGACATCCTGGGTGAACGCATCGACTGTTCAGCCGCCGCCGGCTGGCGTGCCGATGAGCGCGTGGTGCAAGCCAAACAAGGCTTTAACTTTCGCTATAACAGCGATTGCCGGGGCACCAGCCTGTTTCGACCGACCCTGGCCGATGGCAGCGCGGGCACCCCACAAATTCCGGTAGACCTGCCCACCTTCGACGAAGTCGTCGGGCCGGTGGTGGCTGCCAAAGATTTCAACGGCTTCATTCTTGACCGGTTCGCCGAGTCGAAGCTGAACGTCTATACGATCCACGCAGAAGTAGAAGGGATTCTGATGGCTGACGATTTTCGCCAACTGCTCGCCCAGGCCGGGCAGCGCGGCATCGACTTCAAACCCCTGGGCGACCTGTTGCCCGCGGATGTGACCACCCTGCCCCAGCAACAGCTGGTGCGCGGCGCGCTCAGCGGCCGTGAGGGTTGGCTCGGAGTGCAAAAGGCATGATCCGGCGCTGGGCATTGCCCCTGCTCCTGCTGGCGTTTGGCGTGTTCTACCTGTTGCCCCTGGCCTCCCACGGCCTGTGGATTCCCGATGAAACCCGTTACGCGCAAATCAGCCAGGAAATGCTGCTGACCGGCAAGTGGGCCTCGCCCCACTTCATGGGCATCCGCTACTTCGAGAAACCCGCTGCGGGCTACTGGATGATTGCGCTGGGCCAGGCGATTTTCGGGCAGAACCTGTTCGGCGTACGTTTTGCGTCGGCCTTGAGCACCGGACTGAGCATCCTGCTGGTGTATCTGGTTTCGCGAAGGTTGTGGAACGACCCGCAAAAAAGCCTGGTCAGCAGCGTGCTGTACATGAGTTTTGTCAGCGTGGCCTTGCTCGGCGGTTACGCCAACCTGGACCCGCAGTTCACCTTCTGGGTCAACCTGACGGGCGTGGCCTTGTGGTTTTGTTTCGACAGCACCACGCGCAACGGCCGCTTGGGATCTTGGGCCTTGCTCGGTTTTGCCTGCGGTATGGGCTTTATGACCAAAGGGTTTCTGGCCTGGCTGCTGCCGGTGCTGATCGCCCTGCCCTACGCGATCTGGCAGAAACGCTTTCGTGAGTTGCTGGGCTATGGCGTGGTCGCGGTGGTCGTCGCCATTGTCGTCAGCCTGCCCTGGGCACTGGCCGTGCACCTGCAAGAGCCGGACTACTGGAACTTCTTCTTCTGGCACGAGCATATCCAGCGCTTTGCCGGCGATGACGCCCAGCATGCCGAGCCGTTCTGGTTCTACCTGCCGCTGATGGTCGCGTTCTCGTTGCCATGGATCGCCCTGCTGCCGTCCACGGTCAAACAGGCCTGGCTGGAAAAGCGCCTGCCCAAGACCGCGTTCCTGCTGCTGTGGCTGTTGATGCCCCTGGCGTTCTTCAGCCTGGCCAAAGGCAAGCTGCCGTCCTACGTCATGCCGTGCCTGCTGCCCCTGGCGCTGTTGATGGGCTCGACGCTCAGCGACAAGCTGGCCAGGGGGCATGGCCGCGCCTTGCGCATCAATGGCTGGTTGAACCTGGCTATTGGGATCGTGGCGCTGCTGGCCATCAGTTGGTTCCAATTAAAGAAGCCGGTGTATGAGCCGGGTCAGGAAACCTTCAGCCTGGTGCTGGTGTTTACCTTCCTGTTCGGCTGGATCGTGGTCAACCTGCTGCAAGCTGCGCGCCCATTGAAACTGTGGGCTGCGCCGGTCATCGGCAGCTGGTTGCTGGTGGCCCTGGTGCCGGCCGCCCTGCCCCATTCGGTGGTTTATAACAAAACCCCGGACCAATTCATCATCGACCACTTGCCCGAACTGCAACCGACCACCGCCCTGCTCAGCAATGACCTTGGCGCTGCATCGGCGTTGTCATGGCGCCTGGGTCGCCCCGACGTTGCGCTGTACAACACGATCGGTGAGGTGAAATACGGCATTGCCTATCCGGACACCGCCTATCGCAAGGTCGGCACCGCTGACGTTCAACAGTGGATGAGCGAAGCGCGTAAAACAGGCTCGGTTGGCGTAGTCATGCGGGTCAAGGGCGACGATGAAGTGGCCGAAGTGAACCTGCTGCCCCAAGACGGCAAGCGCTATGAGCAAGGCAATATCGTCATCCTGATTTTCCCACAGGCTGCGCAATGACCACTTTGCTTCTCCTGTTGGGCGCCTGTCTGCTCACCTGCATGGGCCAGGTTTCGCAAAAGTTTGCGGTGGAAAGCTGGCGTGACCAGCCCGACGGTTGGGCGCCCAAATTGCGCTCGCCGTGGCTGTGGTCGGCACTGGTGTGCCTGGGCCTTGGCCTGCTGGTATGGCTGCTGGTGTTGCAGCGCCTGGAAGTGGGCATCGCCTACCCCATGCTCAGCCTCAATTTTGTGCTGGTCACGCTGATGGCACGGTTTGTCTTTCCATGAACACATCGATGGCCGTCACTGGCTGGGTGTCGCCCTGGTGATCGGTGGCGTAGTGCTGCTGGGGCGTCACGTATGAGCCGCGCGCAAGGGTTTGCCCTGGCTTTGGGCAGTGTCGGCCTGGTCAGCGCGGCACAGTTGGGCATGCGCTGGAGCATGACGCGCCTGCCATTGCCGGCCGAATGGTTGAATGCGTTCAACAGCAACGCCATTGATCCGGGCGCCCTGGGCGTGGTGGTGCTGGCGATCATCGCTTATGCGCTGTCGATGCTGTGCTGGCTTGGCGCGCTCAAGCACTTGCCCCTGGGCCGCGCCTATTCGCTGCTGAGCATCAGCTACGCGCTGGTGTACCTGCTGGCCGCCAGCCTGCCGGTGTTCAACGAACATTTTTCGCTTTCAAAAACCCTGGGAGTGGCCTTGGTCATTCTCGGTGTTCTGGTTATTAACTCTCGTCGTGCTAGCGTTGCAAGCCCCAGGAATGCCCCATGAAAATCAGTGTATTTGGTAGCGGTTACGTCGGTCTGGTACAGGCCACCGTATTGGCCGAAGTCGGTCACGATGTGATCTGCATGGACGTGGACAAGAGCAAAGTCGAGTCGCTGCAAAAAGGCCACGTGACCATCTTCGAGCCAGGCCTGGCGGCCATGGTCAAGGAAAACCTGGAAAGCGGGCGCCTGCACTTTACCTTTGACGAAAAACTCGCCGTAGAACACGGTGAAGTACTGTTTATTGCCGTGGGCACGCCATCGGACGAAGACGGTTCGGCTGACCTCAAGTACGTGCTCTCGGTGGGCGATGCCGTGTCGCGCCATCGCGTGGAGCCGGTGATCCTGGTGGAAAAATCCACCGTGCCGGTCGGCACTGGCGACACCCTGCGCGCCCATATCGAAAAAAACCTGCACATCGCCGGTCGCCACCTGGAGTTCGATATCGTCTCCAACCCGGAATTTCTCAAGGAAGGCTCGGCCGTTGCCGACTGCCGCCGCCCGGACCGCATCATCATCGGCTGCGAGCGCGAAGAAGTGCGTGAAATCATGCGCGACCTCTACGCGCCGTTCAACCGCAACCATGACCGCATCATCTTCATGGACCTGCGCAGCGCCGAACTGACCAAGTACGCCGCCAACTGCATGCTGGCCACCAAGATCAGTTTCATCAACCAGATCGCCGAGCTGGCCGAACACTTGGGCGCCGACATCGAAGCCGTGCGTTTGGGCATCGGCGCCGATTCACGCATCGGCTACCACTTTATCTACCCAGGCTGTGGCTACGGCGGTTCGTGCTTCCCTAAAGACATGCGCGCCCTGATCCACAGCGCCAAGGAAGCCAACTGCTCCAGCGACCTGCTCGAAGCCGTTGAAGCGATCAATCAGCGCCAGAAGAGCAAGTTGTTCGAACGCATCAACGCTTACTTCAAGGGCGAACTGCAAGGCAAAACCTTCGCCTTATGGGGTCTGGCTTTCAAGCCCAACACCGATGACATGCGCGATGCCCCAAGCCGCGTGCTGATGGAAGCCCTCTGGGCGGCCGGCGCCAATGTCCGTGCGTTCGACCCCGAAGCCATGCAGGAAACCCAGCGCATCTACGGTGACGAGTCGCGCCTGACCCTGCTGGGCACGCCGGAATCGGCCTTGAGCGGCGCCGATGCGTTGATCGTCTGCACCGAATGGCAGCAATTCAAGGCGCCGGACTTCGAACTGATCCACGCCCGCCTGAAAAACCCGGTGATCTTCGACGGTCGCAACCTGTACGACGGCGAGCGTCTGGCGCGCAAAGGCTTCAAGTATTTCCCGATGGGCCGTGGCGACTCCTGCGAGCTGCCAATTCCCCAGCAAAACTGGGTCGCGCCAGCCAAGGAAGACTAAAGACGTGAACAAAGCTCAACCGCCGCTGCTTACAGCAACGCTGCGCAACCAGTCGCTGGGGCTCGGGCTCCTGGCGCTGGTGCTGTTTATTGTTGGCAACTGGCACCAGGCAATCATCGGCTTTGACTCGCGCTTCGTGGTGTTTGCCCAGGAAATGCTGCGCCATGGGCCGAGTTTTTTCCCTACCACCTATGGCCAACCTTACGCTGACTACCTGGCGACCTCGACCCTGCTGACCTGGCTGTTGTCCTTGCCGTTTGGCGAGGTCAGCAGCCTGACGGCGTGGTTGCCCACGGCCATCGCCTCGGCGCTGATCGTGGTGCTGGTGTATCGCCTCACGGCGCCCTACTCCACGCGCTGGGGCCTGCTCAGCATCGCGATGTTGCTGCTCAGCAGCACCTTCATCAGTGAAACCCGCTCGGTGTCGCTGGACCAGATGCTCGCGGCCATCGCCTTGACGGTGTTCTACCTGGGCTATGCCCATGACCATTTCGGGGCGGCCAAACGCTTGCATTGGCTGTTCTTGCTGCTGATCCTGGGCTTTGCGGTGCGTGGGCCAATCGGCCTGGTCATCCCCACCGGCGTGCTGTGCAGCTACTACCTGATCAACCGCCAATGGCGCCAACTGTTCACCTTCGGCTTTATCGCCCTGGCCGTGCTGGCGGCGTGTGTCGGCCTGTTGTTGCTGTTAGCCAAGCTCAGTGGTGGCGAGGACTTCATGCAGGACGTGATCCGCATGCAGTTCCTGGGGCGCATGGACGGCACCGAAGGTTCCAGCGGCGTTTTGTATTACTTCACCAGTTCCATGGGCAACTACGCGCTGGCCTATCCGCTGGCGTTGCTGGTGCTGCTGGCAGTCGCCATCAGTGGTCGTCGGGCACCCGACCCGGCACTGAAACTGGTGCTGTATTGCGCCGCGGCGGGTTTGCTGGTGATGCTTGGCCTGTCGGTCCCTCAGGCCAAGAAGGCACGCTACATCCTGCCGATGCTGCCCATGGCGGCGATCATTGCGGCCTATCCGTTCCAGGTCAGCCAAGGGCGCTTGTTCGCCTGGCTGCGCGGCTTGATGCTGGGCATCTGGACGCTGCTGCCGGCGCTGCTGGTAGTCGGGCTGGTGGTGGCGCGCAAGCGTTACCCGGCACAGTTGGACAGCCTGGGGCTGGTCTTCGGCGTGCTCGGCGTACTGCAAGCCGTGGCGCTGTTGTCACTGCTCAAGTCGCGTCTACGCCCGCTGGGGTCGGCACTGGCGGCGGTACTGGCGCTGTGGTCGACCTACATTGTGGTGGTTGAGCCGTTGGAGCGCACCCTCTACGACACCCGCACATTCAGCCTTGGGGTCAAAGCGCAGATCATGCAGCAGCCGGCACCGGTGGTTCTGCATGGTTTGGGCAAAGATGCGAAAGCCATCAAGTTCATGGTCAACTTCAACTGCGATAAGGTGCCGCTGTTTACCCAGTCGGCGGCGGACCTGGCGCCGCTGCAAGGCCCGGCGTGGCTGGTAATGAGTACCCAGGACTTCGAAAAGCTGCAGGATCCGCGCTTGCGTTCGATCACGCCGACGCTCACCGGGGAATTCGACAAAGACCCGTATGTGTTGCTCCACTTGGAGAAAGTCAGCGCGCCGTAATCACGCTGACAGCAGTCTGACGGAAACAGCGCCCACTCCTTCGAGAGTGGGCGTTTTTCGTTATAACCGCCCGGAAAGCGCCTACACAGCTATGCGTAAACGCTGGCGCACTTTGCCTTCCGATGCCCGGAACCCAAATGTAGACTCCTTTGTCATGTGCGTTAACTATCTACTACCGGGCGCAGTCAGCCTTCCACGCACACCGACCTGCTTGATCATAAGGGCAATGCCGTGCCAGAAGACCTGTTGCTTATCCCTGCGCCGAGGCTGGATCGATTGATGGCGTTGCGCGACGCCTTGGTGGCACTGAAGGGGCCGCTGGCCGACGACCCTGAATTGCAGGAGAACCTGCAAAGACAGCTGTTCAATGAAGAGACGGACACTCGTGTACTCGGACGTATCTGCACACCACTGCCGCAACCGACGCAGCGCATCATCTATAACGAGGGCCATTAACTGCATTATTTTTGCATTTAACCTTCATTAATATGCATTGGCACCCTGGCAGCAAGCTCGGCACACTGCACAGGTTCCTCCCCCAACTGTTGGAACGTTCAAAGGGCTTATCCGGGCAACCAGACGAGCCTTTTTTTTCGCCTGCCGCTTTATGGATCGTGTCGATGCTCGCTCGCTGGTTACCCGCTGCAATCAATACCCGCCCCGCCGAATGGAGCCGCGCCGCCATTGGCATGGCCTTGGGCACGCTATTGAGCGTCTGGGTGTGTGCCCAGGTATTCGGTATGGAAGTCGCCTTGCACCTGCTCGGACCGCTCGGTGCATCGGCGGTTTTGTTGTTTGCCGTGTCGTCCGGTGCGCTGGCTCAGCCCTGGTCGATTATCGGCAGCTACTTGTGTGCCGCCGTCGTCGCGTTGCTGGTGGCGCGGGTACTTGGCCGCACCCTGGGCAGTGCTTGCCTGGCGGCAGGCATGACGGTGGTGCTGATTTGCTGGCTGCGCTGCCTGCACCCGCCCGCCGGTGGCCTGGCCATGACCCTGGTGCTCGCAGACCCGGCCTCCATCGCCCTGGGTTGGCAGGAAGTGGCGCCGGTGATGCTCGGCGCGGGCGCGCTGCTGGCCTGTGCGCTGGCCTATAACAACCTGACACGCACGCGTTACCCCAAGGGCGCAGTCGAGCCGCCCGCCATCGTCCTGGGCAACACCGCGCCGGTGACCGACGCGGCCATCACGGCAGCCGATCTGAAGCTGGCCCTGGCCGACATGGAGCAGTTCTTTGATGTGGAGCCGACCGAGTTGGAGCAATTGATCCACGCAGCGGAAGGCCATGCCCGGCGCCGCAGCATCGCTGAAGTGCTGGGTAGCCGCAGCGCTGCATAAATGCAAAAACGACCTGCATGATTCCGGGTTGTACTGGGCAAATTTGCACTGGTACGATCGCGAGATAGTTCGTACGCGAACATCTTGATAAAGAACAATAAAAGCAGGGAGTTAGTGATGACTGCTCAGGTTTCATCCGAAGCAAGCCAGGCCAGAATTCTTCAAGACGAGGTACTGGCGCAAGTCCGCAACCATATCGGCCACCTCACCCTTAACCGCCCCGCCGGTTTGAATGCCATCACCCTGGACATGGTCCGCAGTCTGACCACGCAGTTGCAGACCTGGGCGGATGACCCGCAGGTGTATGCCGTGGTCCTGCGCGGCGCCGGTGAGAAGGCGTTCTGCGCCGGTGGCGATATTCGCTCCCTCTATGACAGCTTCAAGCAGGGCGACAGCCTGCACCAGGATTTCTTCGTCGAGGAATACGCCCTCGACCTGGCGATTCATCATTACTGCAAACCCGTGCTGGCGCTGATGGACGGGTTTGTTCTCGGCGGCGGCATGGGCCTGGTGCAAGGCGCCGATTTGCGTGTGGTGACCGAGCGCAGCCGCCTGGCGATGCCGGAAGTGGCCATCGGTTATTTCCCGGACGTGGGCGGCAGCTATTTCCTCTCGCGTATCCCTGGCGAGCTGGGGGTTTACCTTGGCGTCACCGGCGTGCAGATCCGCGCTGCCGATGCGCTGTATTGCGGGCTGGCCGACTGGTGTATCGACAGCGCCAAACTCGCCGAACTCGACCAGAAGCTCGACCGCCTGCAATGGCAGGATTCGCCGCTCAAGGACCTGCAAGGTGTACTGGCCAAGCTTGCAGTTCAACAATTGCCCGACGCCCCACTGGCCGCGCTGCGCCCGGCGATCGACCACTTCTTCGCGTTGCCGGATGTGCCAAGCATGGTCGAGCAACTGCAGCAAGTCACCGTTGCCGACAGCCACGAATGGGCGCTCACCACCGCCAGCCTGATGCAGACCCGCTCGCCGCTGGCGATGGCCGTGACCCTGCAGATGCTGCGCCGTGGCCGCCGCCTGCCGCTGGAACAATGCTTCGCGCTGGAGCTTCATCTGGATCGCCAGTGGTTCGAACGCGGCGACCTGATCGAAGGGGTTCGCGCGTTGATTATCGACAAGGATAAAACCCCACACTGGAACCCCGCAACGGTCCATGAGCTGGACGCCAACCATGTCGAGAGCTTCTTCAGCAACTTCACGCAGAGCGAGAAATAAGCCATGCAAGATATTGAATACACTGAAGAACAAGTGATGATTCGCGACATGGCCCGCGACTTTGCCCGTGGCGAAATCGCCCCGCACGCGCAAGCCTGGGAAAAAGCCGGCTGGATCGATGACGCCCTGGTCGCGAAGATGGGCGAACTCGGCCTGCTGGGCATGGTGGTGCCTGAAGAATGGGGCGGCACCTATGTCGATTACGTGGCGTATGCCCTGGCCGTCGAGGAGATTTCCGCCGGTGATGGGGCTACCGGCGCACTCATGAGTATCCATAATTCAGTCGGTTGCGGGCCAATCCTCAACTACGGCACCGATGCGCAAAAACACACCTGGCTGGCCGAACTGGCCAGCGGCCAGGCCATTGGCTGCTTCTGCCTCACCGAGCCCCAGGCCGGTTCCGAAGCCCATAACCTGCGCACCCGCGCCGAATTGCGCGATGGCCAGTGGGTGATCACCGGCGCCAAGCAGTTTGTCAGCAACGGCAAGCGCGCCAGGTTGGCCGTTGTGTTTGCGGTGACGGACCCGGAGCTGGGCAAGAAAGGTATCTCGGCCTTCCTGGTGCCCACCGACACACCGGGCTTTGTGGTCGACCGTACCGAACACAAGATGGGCATTCGGGCTTCGGACACCTGCGCCGTCACGCTCAACCAGTGCACAGTACCCGAAGCCAACCTGTTGGGTGAACGCGGTAAAGGCCTGGCCATCGCCCTGTCCAACCTCGAAGGCGGGCGTATCGGCATCGCCGCGCAAGCGTTGGGCATCGCCCGTGCGGCGTTTGAGGCGGCGCTGGCGTATGCGCGTGATCGCGTGCAATTCAACAAGGCGATTATCGAGCACCAAAGCATTGCCAACCTGCTGGCCGACATGCAGACCCAGCTCAATGCCGCCCGCTTGCTGATCCTGCACGCCGCACGCCTGCGCAGCGCCGGCAAGCCGTGCCTGTCGGAAGCCTCCCAGGCCAAGCTGTTCGCCTCGGAGATGGCCGAAAAGGTCTGCTCCTCGGCGATGCAGATCCATGGCGGGTATGGGTATCTTGAGGATTACCCGGTGGAGCGTTATTACCGGGATGCGCGGATTACGCAGATTTACGAAGGCACCAGCGAGATTCAGCGGATGGTGATTGCCAGGGAGCTGAAGAACTACCAGCTCTAAAAGCCACACAAAACCAATGTGGGAGCGGGCTTGCTCGCGAATGCAGTTCATCAGTCACTGCATCTTTGACTGACCGGCCGCCTTCGCGAGCAAGCCCGCTCCCACATTTTGAACTTCAGTGATTTTGCGGTCGGGTTACTGGTCCTTGAACTCAGGCGCGCGCTTGGCCACAAATGCCGCCATGCCTTCCTTCTGGTCCTGGGTGGCAAACGCGGCATGGAACACTCGGCGCTCAAAGCGCACGCCTTCCGACAGGCTCACCTCAAACGCACGGTTCACGCTTTCCTTGACCATCATGCTGATCGGCACAGACTTGCCGGCAATCAAGGTCGCGGTTTTCAGCGCCTCTTCAAGCAGGTCATCGGCCGGCACGATACGCGCCACAATCCCGCAGCGCTCAGCTTCGACGGCGTCGATAAAGCGCCCGGTCAGGCACATTTCCATGGCCTTGGCCTTGCCCACGGCGCGGGTCAGGCGCTGGGTGCCGCCCATGCCCGGGAGTACGCCGAGGTTGATTTCCGGCTGGCCGAACTTGGCGCCGTCACCGGCCAGGATAAAGTCGCACATCAAGGCCAGTTCACAACCGCCGCCCAGGGCGAAACCGTTGACGGCAGCAATGATCGGCTTGCGGCGGTTGGCCACGCGGTCGCTTTCGCTGAACAGGTCGTCGAGGTAGATCTGCGGGTAGGTCAGCTCGGCCATCTCTTTGATGTCGGCGCCGGCGGCGAAGGCTTTTTTCGAGCCGGTCAGCACGATGCAGCCGATCTGCGGGTCGGCTTCCAGGCCGTCCAGCGCCTGGTTCAACTCGCTGACCAACTGGGCGTTCAAGGCGTTCAGGGCTTGCGGGCGATTGAGGGTAATCAGCCCGACACGGCCCTGGACTTCAAGCAAAAGGGTTTCGTAACTCATGTATCGGCTCCTTAAAGGTTGCGTGAGATGACCATGCGTTGAATATCGCTGGTGCCTTCGTAAATCTGGCAGACCCGCACATCGCGGTAGATCCGCTCCAGTGGAAAGTCGCTCAGGTAACCGTAACCGCCCAGGGTTTGCAAGGCGGCAGAGCAGACTTTCTCGGCCATTTCCGAAGCAAACAGCTTGGCCATCGACGCCTCGACCAAGGCTGGCTTGCCGCTGTCACGCAGGGCCGCGGCGTAATGCACCATTTGCCGGGCCACCGCGATTTGGGTAGCCATGTCGGCCAACCGGAAGGCCACGGCCTGGTGTTCGATCAACGCCTTGCCAAAACTTTCGCGCTCGCGGGCATAGTCACGGGCGGCTTCGAAGGCGGCGCGGGCCATACCCACCGATTGCGAGGCGATACCGACGCGGCCGCCTTCGAGGTTGGCCAGGGCGATCCTGTAGCCTTCACCCTCCTCGCCCAAACGGTTGGCGACCGGCACTTTTACGTCTTCGAAGAGGATCTGGCAGGTGTCGGACGCATGTTGGCCGAGTTTGTCTTCCACTCGCGCCACCGTGTAGCCCGGCGAGTCGGTGGGCACGATGAACGCGCTGATCCCGCGCTTGCCTGCGGCCGGGTCGGTGACCGCAAACACAATCACGATCCCGGCGTTCTGCCCGGAGGTGATGAACTGTTTGCAGCCATTGAGCACGTAATGGTCGCCCTCGAGGCGGGCGCGGGTTTTCAGGCTGCTGGCGTCGGAACCGGCCTGGGGTTCGGTCAACGCGAAGGCGCCGAGCATGGCGCCACTGGCCAGCGGCGTGAGGAACTGGTGTTTCTGCTGGTCGTTGCCGAATGTGAGGATCGGCACACAACCCACCGAGTTGTGCACGCTCATGATGGTCGAGCACGCGCCATCGCCGGCGGCGATTTCTTCCAGGGCCATGGCGTAGGCCAGGTAGCCGGTGTCGCAACCGCCCCACTGTTCCGGCACCAGCATGCCGAAAAAGCCCAGCTCGGCCATTTCGCCGATGGCTTCCTTGGGGAAACGGTGCTCACGGTCCCACTCGGCGGCGAAGGGTTTCAGGCGCTCCTGGGCAAATTGCCGGGCCGCTTCGCTGATTTGCAGTTGTTCGTCATTGGGCAGCATGTTGAGTCCTTAATACAGGCATTCGACGGCCATGGCCGTGGCTTCACCGCCGCCGATGCAGATGGCGGCAACCCCACGCTTGAGGCCTTTCTGGCGCAGGGCCGAAAGCAACGTCACCAGGATACGCGCACCGGAAGCACCAATCGGATGGCCCAGGGCACAGGCGCCGCCGTGAATATTGACCTTGCTGTGGGGGATTTCCAGCTTGCTCATGGTCACCAGGCTGACCACCGCAAAGGCTTCGTTGATTTCAAACAGGTCAACGTCGCCCAGGTTCCAGCCGGTCTTGCTCATCAGCTTGCGAATCGCGCCCACGGGCGCCACCGGGAACAACCCGGGTTCATCGGCAAACGCCGCGTGCCCGTGGATCACCGCCAAGGGCTTGAGGCCACGCTGTTGCGCCTCGGACTGACGCATCAGCAACAACGCCGCCGCCCCATCGGAAATCGAGCTGGAGTTGGCCGCCGTCACCGTGCCGCCCTCGCGGAACGCCGGTTTCAGGCTGGCGATCTTGTCCAGCTTGGCCTTGGGCGGTTGTTCGTCATGCAGGATGGTCTTTTGCTCTTTACCGACGGTGACCTGCACCGGAACGATTTCGGCGGCAAAGCTGCCGTGGGTGATGGCCTCTTGCGCGCGGGTCAGCGAGGCAATGGCGAAGGCGTCTTGGGCTTCACGGGTGAAGCCGTTGTGCTCGGCGCAGTCTTCGGCAAAGGTGCCCATCAGGCGGCCCTTGTCATAGGCGTCTTCGAGGCCGTCGAGGAACATGTGGTCGAGCACTTTGCCGTGGCCCATGCGGTAGCCGCTGCGCGCGCGGTCGAGCAGGTACGGCGCGTTGGACATGCTTTCCATGCCGCCGGCGACCACCACGTCGACACTGCCGGCCAGCAGCGAGTCGTGGGCGAGGATGGTCGCTTCCATGCCCGAGCCGCACATTTTGTTCAAGGTGGTGCAGCGCGTGGCCTTGTCCAGCCCGGCGCCCAAAGCTGCCT
Organism: Pseudomonas sp. W3I7; assembly: GCF_030816095.1. Classification (NCBI taxonomy): domain Bacteria; kingdom Pseudomonadati; phylum Pseudomonadota; class Gammaproteobacteria; order Pseudomonadales; family Pseudomonadaceae; genus Pseudomonas; species Pseudomonas sp. W3I7. The sequence continues at coordinate 2,862,236 of NZ_JAUSXP010000001.1, read as the reverse complement.
GACGCGCAGGCGCCTGGCCAAGGCCTGCGGGCAGCACGCAGCCGAACAGCACTTCGTCCACGGCATCCGGGGCAATCCCGGCCCGTTCGACGGCGGCGCGGATCGCGGCAGCGCCCAGTTGCGGCGCGGTCAGGCCTTTGAGGTCGCCCTGGAAACCGCCCATGGGCGTGCGCGCGGCGCTGACAATGACAATCGGATCGTTCATGGGGTGTTCTCCTTACTTGGCTGCCATGCGCAAGGCGCCGTCGAGACGGATCACCTCGCCGTTGAGCATGCTGTTTTCAATGATGTGGCGTACCAGCGCGGCGTATTCGGACGGTTTGCCCAAACGCGGCGGGAATGGCACGCCTGCGGCCAGGGAATCGCGCACTTCGGCGGTCATGCCGGCCATCATTGGGGTTTCGAAAATGCCCGGAGCAATGGTCATCACGCGAATGCCAAAGCGCGCCAGTTCGCGGGCGGCGGGCAAGGTCAGGCTGGCGATCGCGCCTTTGGAGGCGGCATACGCCGCCTGGCCGATCTGCCCGTCAAACGCGGCCACCGAGGCGGTGTTGATGATCACGCCACGCTCACCGTCGGCGTTCGCCTCGGTTTCAGCGATGGCCGCAGCCGCCAGGCGCAGCAGGTTGAAGCTGCCGATCAGGTTGACGTTGATCACCTGGGCAAAGCTGGCCAACGCGTGCGGGCCGCTCTTGCCGAGGATCTTCTCGCCACGTACCACCCCGGCGCAGTTCACCAGCCCGTGCAGGCCACCAAAGGCTGCAACGGCGGCGTGAACGGCCGCTTCGGCGGCGGCTTCCTGGCTGATATCGGCCACGGCGCTGCGGGCGTTGTCGCCCAGTTGGCTGGCTTTGGCCGCCACGGCGTCAGCGTTCAGGTCGACCAGCATCACTTTGGCACCGGCGCCAATCAACATTTCAGCGGTGGCCGCGCCGAGGCCCGAAGCGCCGCCGCTGACCAGGAATACCTTGTTTTCAATCTGCATCATTGTTTCCTTAAAAGTGGATCAGGCGTTGGCCTGTGCCTTCGCAATTTCCTGATTACGCAAAATAAAGCGTTGCAGCTTGCCGCTCGGGGTCTTGGGCAAGTCGCTGACAAATTCGATTTCCCGTGGGTAGGCGTGGGCCGCCAGGCGCTTGCGCACGTGCAGACGCAGCTCCTCGGCCAGCTCCGGCGTGGCGCGGTACTGTTCGTTGAGCACCACAAAGGCTTTGACCAGTTCGGTGCGCTCCGGGCACGGTTTGCCGACAACGGCGGCTTCGACCACGGCCGGGTGTTCGACCAGTGCGCTTTCGACGTCAAATGGCCCCACGCGGTAGCCGGACGTGGTGATCACATCATCACTGCGCCCGACAAAGCTGATGCTGCCATCGGGATTCAGCTCCACAGTGTCGCCGCTGAGGTAATACTTGCCGACAAAGGCCTTGGTCTTTACCCCGTCGTAACCGGCGAACCAGCACATCGGCGAATGCTCACGGTCAATGGCGAGGATGCCCGGCTGGCCCGCCGGCAGTTCCTGGTACTCATCATCGAGCACCACAATGCGGTGGCCCGGTGAGGCAAAACCCGCCGAGCCGACGTGCACGGGATGCGCGAGGCCATGGTGGTTGCACAGCACCATGCCCAGTTCGGTCTGGCCGTAATGGTCATGGATGACCACGCCCAGGTTGTCGGCAAACCAGCGGATCACTTCCGGGTTCAGCGGCTCGCCGGCACTGCTGACGATACGCAGCTTGCCCTTGATCGAGCGCGCGAACTGTTCGCCGCCGGCGATCAGCAGGCGGTAAGCAGTGGGCGAACCGGTGAGGTTGGTAATCCCGTATTTATTGATCACCCGGCAGGTGCTTTCCAGGGTGAACGGCCCATCGTAGAACGTAATCGGATGGCCCATGGACAATGGCCCGGTCACGCCAAAATAGATGCCATAGGCCCAGCCCGGATCGGCGACGTTCCAGAACGCGTCCTCGGGGCGCAAGTCCACCGCGTCGCGGGTGTAGCTCTGGAACGCGACGATGGCCTTGAGCGGCACCGACAGCGCTTTTGACGGGCCGGTGGTGCCCGAGGTGAACATCAACAGGAACGGGTCTTCTGCGCCCAGTAGCACCGGCTCGCAGGAATTCGAATAATTCGGCAGCTCAGCCCAGAAGCTGTAGTCGCCGCGCACAATGCCTTCGCCCTTGTCCCCGGCCACCGTGACGATGGTCGGGCAGCCCTCGACTTCTGCCAGCTTGGGGCGGTTGACCGCATCGGTGACCACCAACGCGGCGCCGGAGCTGTTGAGCCGATGCTCGATGGCCTTGGGGCCGAAGGCGGTAAACAGCGGCTGATACACCGCGCCGATACGCCACGTGGCGAACACCACCACCAATAATTCTGCCGTGCGTGGCAGCAGCCCCGCCACCTTGTCACCGCGTTGCACGCCTTGGGCCAGAAGGAAATTGGCAAAGCGCGCCGACTGGTCCTGCAATTGGCTGAAGGTCACGCTGGCGCTGCGCCCATCCTTGCCTTCCCAAAACAGCGCAATGCGCCCCGGCAGCGCGTGGCGGTCGCAACACTCCACGCAGGCATTCAAGGCTTGCAGGTTGCCGGACAGGGCGGCGTCAACGGTGTGTTGGTAATCGAATGCGGTGGTGGCAGCCAAATACTCACGCATGGTTCCAAATCCTTGTGTGTTTTTATTTTCAGGACATTTTCACGACGAGAATCGTGGAAATAATCGCCCTGGCGCGCGGTGGCGGCAATGGTCAAAGCCTTCAACTTGGCTGACTGGTTTGGCTAATCATTGATCCGGCCTATCAGCCGGTCAGTCGCAGTGATTGGACGCTCTGGGCGCAAACTCCTATTCTCCAGGCCTGCGCCGCCAAAGAAGCCGTGTCCCGATGATCGTCCGCCCCAAACCCAACCTCATGGGTATCCTGTTTTCCCTTAAAGGTTCGATTGCCAAGCGCATCGCCTTGCGCAGCCTGATGGTCACGTTGCTGGCGTCGGTGATCGTGCTGGTGGAGACCCTGCACCCGGCCTACTTCTCCAAGGTCAATGCCACGCCGTTTACCTTGCTGGGGTTGTCGCTGTCGATCTTCATGAGCTTTCGCAACAACGCCTGCTACGACCGTTGGTGGGAGGGCCGCAAGCAACTGGGGCAGATGGTTATTGAGGTGCGCTCGCTGATTCGCGAAACCCAAGTGCTGGGCGACTCACCTGAACGCGCCAGCCTGCTGCGTGGGCTGTGCGGGTTTGCCCACGGCCTGGTCGCGCACCTGCGCCGTGAAGATCAAGCCCGCGTTATCACGCCCTGGATGGCTGTGGAGCCGACGCATCCCAACCTCCCCGACCAGGTGCTGCAACAACTGGGCGCGCGGTTTTCGCGGCTGGCCGAACAGGGCGTGATCAGTGAATGGCGCTACACCCAGCTGGAAACCCGGCTGGTCAGCCTCAGCCTGGTGCAGGCCGCCTGCGAGCGGATCAAAACCACACCGCTGCCCTTCCCTTACACCTTGCTGTTGCACCGCACCATTTACCTGTTTTGCATTTTGCTGCCGTTCGCCATGGCCGAGCCGTTGGGCTGGTTGACGCCGGTGTTCACCGCCATCGTCAGCTACACGTTCTTTGGTTTGGATGAAATCGGTGATGATCTGGAAGACCCGTTCGGTTTCGATGAAAACGATCTGCCCTGCAATGCGATAGTGCGCACCCTGGAGCGCGAGATTCTCGCCGCCCTGGGCGAGATCGACCTGCCCCCTGCCCTGGAACCGGTGGATTACGTGCTCGGCTGATACGGGTTTGACACTCGTCGTGGTCTGGCCGAAGCTTGTGGCTTTGCGATTAGCTGCCCCCAGCTTTTGGACGCCTGCATGTCAAAGTCACGCCGTTATTCCATCCTCGGCCTGTGCGCCCTGTTGTTGCTTGTGTTGGTCACCTGGTTTTTCTCCCGTTCCACCCCGGTGGCCGTGCCGCCGGCGATTGCCCATGGTTACGCCAAGGCGTTGAAACAGGCGCGCAACGGCGAACCCGGCGCCGCCCGTGTGCTGTATCAGCAGTTGGGTCGCCCGGACCTGTCACCTGAACGCCGCGCGGCGTTACACGCTGAACTGCCCAATTACCCAAGCCCTCAGGCGTTGAAGCTGGCGGATAAAGACCTGGCCGATGAGTCGCCGCTGGTTCGCGAAGCGGCGATTCACAGCATTGTCGGCTTGGTGCCCAGCGGCCAGCGCACCTTGCTGCTTGGCCCGGTGCTGGACGACCCTGAACAAGCCGTGCGCTTTGCCGCCGCCAACGCCCTGCTCGGCCTGTCGCCGGATACCCTGGGCCTGTATTTCGGGCCTCTGCAGCAAGTGCTCGATGAGTTTGTGAAAAAGCTCAAGGCTGAGCCCGAAACCGCCGAGGGCTGGATCCAGCTTGCACGCTTGTACATCCACAGCGCCCTGCTGCCGGACGCGCAACATGCACTGGAGCAGGCCATGCGCCTGCAGCCGGACAACCTGCAAGCCGTGGTAGCGCAGATCGAATTGCTCGATAAGCAGGGCAAAACCGACGAGTCGCGCCAGTTGCTGGCGCGGCAATTGGCGGCGCACCCGGAGTCGGCCTACCTGCAACACGCTCTGGGCATGTGGCTGCTGCACCATGGGGAGCGGCCGTACGCGTTGCTTGGCCTGTCCAAAGCCGTAGAGCTTGAGCCCGACAATCAGGATTACCGCTTCGACCTCGCCACCACCCTGCACGCCCAGGAAGAAGTGGACGCCGCCCAGCGTCAACTGGAAGAAATCGTCCAGCGCCACCCCGCCAATCGCAAGGCGCGTGTGTTGCTGGTCAACTATTGGAAAGAAACCGGGCAGTTGCAGAATGTGCAGGTATTGCTGGCGCAACTGGAACAACAGAACCCGGATGATCCGGCGTTGCAGCAAGGGCTTTAGCCAAGCACACCCCATGCAGCTCTGATCTTCTGTGGGAGCTGGCTTGCCTGCGATAGCATCACCTCTATCTGACAGACACACCGAGGTGCCTCCATCGCAGGCAAGCCAGCTCCCACAGACAAGCCAGCTCCCACACAAAAGCAGCGCTTTGGCGCAGGTCACAAATCCACTACGATTTATACGACAGGTTGAACCGCCACAAACCTCTACGGTCAAGTAAATATGGCGCGCCCAAGGTGGCGCGCCCCCATTACATGTACGTGACCCGAGGGCACTTCTTGTCTACATCCAAAGAGCTGTTCAGTGAAAAGGCGGCCACCGGCATCGAAGGTCTTGATGACATTCTTTCCGGGGGGCTATCACGCAGCCACCTGTTCCTGCTGGAAGGCGAACCCGGCACCGGCAAAACCACCGTAGCGCTGCACTTCCTGCAAGCCGGCGCAAAAAACGGTGAGCGATCCTTGTACATCACCCTGTCGGAAACCGAGCGCGAGTTGCGCCAAGGTGCCAAGTCCCACGGCTGGGACCTGGACGACAACATTCATATCTTTGAGCTGACCCCACCGGAAAGCCTGCTCAACGCCGAGCACCAGCAAAGCCTGCTGTATTCCTCCGACCTGGAACTGGGTGAGGCGACCCGGCAGATTTTTGAAGTGGTGGAACGGATCAAGCCCACCCGCGTGGTGGTCGACAGCCTTTCGGAAATCCGCCTGCTGGCGCAAAGCTCGCTGCGCTATCGACGCCAGATCCTGGCGATCAAACACTATTTTGTGCGCTATGACGCCACCGTGCTGCTGCTTGACGACCTGACCACCGAGTCCCTGGATAAAACCGTGCACAGCGTGGCTCACGGCGTGATTCGTCTGGAAGAGCTGACGCCCACCTACGGCGCTGAACGCCGCCGCATCCGCGTGGTGAAGTACCGTGGCCAGAAATACCGGGGCGGCTTTCACGACTTCACCATCATGCAAGACGGCATCCACGTGTTCCCACGCCTGGTGGCCGCCGAGCATCGTGGTGGTTACGTGCGTCAGACCTTGAGCAGTGGCGTCCGCGAAATGGACGCCTTGATGGGCGGCGGCGTAGAAACTGGCTCCAGCACGCTGATCCTCGGCCCTGCCGGTACCGGCAAATCCTTGATCTCGATGATCTTCGCCGCCGCTGCCGTGTCGCGCGGCGAAAAAGCCGCGCTGTTCATTTTCGATGAAGAGCTGGGCCTGTTGTTCGAGCGCATGAAAAACATGGGCATCGACCTCGCCGCGCTGCAAGACACTGGCAACCTGCTGATCGAGCAGGTGGACGCGGCGGAGCTGTCGCCTGGCGAGTTCTCCCACCGAGTCAGGCGTTGCGTCGATGAACGTGGGATCAAAACCGTGGTGATCGACAGTATCAACGGCTACCAGGCGGCCATGCCTGAGGAAAACTCTCTGATCCTGCATATGCACGAGTTGCTGCTGTACCTGAACCGTCGCGGCGCGGCGACGTTCATGACGGTGGCTCAACATGGGTTGGTGGGCGACATGCAGGCTCCCGTCGACATTACTTACCTGGCTGATACCGTGATCCTGTTGCGTTACTTCGAAGCACTCGGCAAGGTCCGCCGGGCTATTTCGATCATCAAGAAGCGCACCGGCACCCACGAGTCCACTATTCGCGAATACCGTATTGGCAGCACGGGTTTGACGGTGGGCGAGCCCCTGGACAACTTCCAGGGCGTACTGCGCGGTATCCCGACTTATATGGGCTCCGGTTCCCCACTGCTCAAGGAAGAGGGCGTGTGACCGGTCTTTCTCCCGTCTCCGAGCGCGCAATTATCCTCGCGCCACTGGGCCGTGACGGCTCCCTGGCGCTGATGATGCTCAAGGAAGCCGGCTACAGCGGCATGGTTGCCGCCAACCTGACCGCACTCTGCGAAGCACTTGAGCACGGCGTCGGTATGTTGGTGATTGCCGCCGAAGCCCTGCGCGGTGTCGACCTGGAGCCGCTGCTGACCTACCTGCATGAGCAGCCGGCCTGGTCCGACTTGCCCATCGTACTGCTCACCCACCATGGCGGCAGTGAACAGAACGGCTCATCGCACCTGAGCGGTTTGCTGGGCAATGTGACCTTCCTGGAGCGCCCTTTCCACCCAGTAACGCTGATCAGCTTGGTGAGCGCGGCGCTGCGTGGGCGACGCCGCCAGTACGAGGCCCGTGACCGCCTGGTTGATTTGAGCGAGAGCGAGCTGCGCCTGCAACGGACCCTGGAAACCCTTGAGCAGCAGGTTGAAGAGCGCACAGCGCAACTACGCAACAACGAAGAAGCGCTGCGCCAGTCACAGAAAATGGAGGCCGTCGGCCAATTGACCGGCGGCATCGCCCATGACTTCAACAATATGCTCACCGGCATTATCGGCAGCCTGGAGCTGCTGCGCCGGCGGGTGGCCCGCGGCAAACTGGACGACCTCGACAGCTTGATCGACCTGGGCGTGACCTCGGCCAACCGCGCTGCCGGCCTGACCCACCGTTTGCTGGCGTTTTCACGCCGCCAGTCGCTGGACTCCAAGCCTGTGGAGATCAACCAGCTGGTCAGTTCCATGGGCGAATTGCTGCAACGCAGTATCAACGAAAGCATCGCTTTGGACATGCGTCTGAGCGATGAACTGTGGACCGCCGAGGCCGACCCCAATCAGCTGGAAAGCGCCCTGCTCAACCTGGTGATCAATGCGCGCGACGCGATGCCCAGCGGCGGTAGCCTGACTGTAGAGACCACCAACCGCCACCTCGACAACGTGTTCACGGCCGCCTATGGCACCTTGCTGCCAGGCGATTACGTGGAACTGAGCGTCAGCGACACCGGCTGTGGTATCCCGGAAAGCTTGCTGGGTCGTGTCTTCGACCCGTTCTTCACGACCAAACCGATCGGCCAGGGCACCGGCCTGGGCCTGTCGATGATCTATGGGTTTGCCCGGCAATCCCATGGGCATGTAACGATCCACAGTGAGGTTGGCAAGGGCACCACCGTCAGCCTGTTCCTGCCGCGTTTTATGGGTGAACGCATCGCGGACGTTGCCGTCAACCCGGCACTGCTGCCGTTCGCCAATGCAGGCGAGACCGTCTTGATCGTCGAGGATGATCCGGCCGTACGCGTACTGGTCAGCGCAGTGCTCAAGGAGTTGGGCTATGCCTTTGTCGAGGCTGGCGATGCCAATACCGCGGTGCCGATCATCCAATCCGACCAGCGTATTGACCTGTTGATCAGTGATGTGGGCTTGCCCGGCATGAATGGGCGGCAACTGGCCGAGATCGGGCGGCAATTGCGCCCGGAACTCAAGGTATTGTTTATCACTGGCTACGCCGAGCATGCGGCGGTGCGCGGGGGGTTCCTGGATCCGGGGATGCAGTTGATCACCAAGCCGTTTACCTTCGATTTGTTGACGGCGAAGGTGCGGGAGATGATCAAGCAATAGGGCTGCTGCCAGGCAGCCCTGTTGCTTCAGGCCAGCAGGCGCTGGATATGCTCTTGCAAGGTATCCAAATCAAACGGCTTGGCCAGAATCGGCGCATTGCGGGTGATCGGGCTGTTGCAGTCGAGGATCTCCTGCGGGTAACCGCTGATAAAGATCACTTTCAATTCAGGTCGCAGCTTGATCGCAGGCTCAGCGATCTGCACACCGGAAATCCCGCCCGGCAGGCGGTAATCCGTGACCATCAGGTCCAGGTGCGGCTTGGTGGCCAGAATCTCGAAGGCCTGCTCCCCATCGATCGCCTTCAGTACCCGGTAGCCCAGGCCTGCCAGGTATTCACCCAGCACAAACATAATGGATTCGTCGTCTTCGACGATCAGTACGACATCTTGTGCATCTTCACTCATGGGAAGCCTTCGTCCGGTCAGTTGCTGCAAGTACGACCATGGGGTCACGCAGAGGTTGCGTCGAGCTGACGATTGATTTCATTGCGGCTCGCCCAGTGGCAGGCACACCCGGAACAGCGCGCCCTCGCCTATCTGGCTCTCGACCTCGATGGTGCCACCATGGGCCGTCACGATCTGCTCGGAAATAAACAGCCCCAGGCCCAGGCCTGCCGCTACGTGGCTGGCCGAAACGCGTTCGAATTGCTGGAAAATACGCTTCTGGTTGTCTGCGCTGATGCCGATGCCGCGGTCACGCACCTCCACGCGCGCCTCACCGTGTTCGGTGTACACGCGCACATCCACCGGGCTTTTGGCACCGTAGCGCAGGGCGTTGGTCAGCAGGTTGGTGACCACTTGTTCAATACGGAACTCATCCCAGTTGCCCTCCACCGGCTCATCGGCAACCAGGTGCATCGAAGAACCGGCGGATGCCACTTGCGGGGCGAAGTTTTTCACCAGGTTGCGCACCAGTTGCGCCAGGTCGAAGCGCGCCGGACGAATCGACAGTTTGCCGGTGCGGATGCGCGACACGTCGAGCATGTCCTCGATCAGGCGGATAAGACTCTGGATCTGGCGCTCGTCGCGGTCGACCATGGCGTGCATCTTGTCCAGGGTGAACGCGGCGGCGTTATCCCGCGCCAGGTGCATCTTGCGCAACTGGGTCTCGAGGATCAGCCCGTTGAGCGGCGTGCGCACTTCGTGGGCCACGATCGACATGAAGTCGTCACGCATGCGCACGGCCTGCTCAAGCTCCGCCTGGGTGGCCTGCAGGCGCGTCAGCAGCAGCTCCTGCTCTCGGCGGCTGCGCTCCAGTGCTTCGACCTGCTGTTTCATGGCCTTGCTCTGGCGGTACAGGTCGACGAACACGTTGACTTTGCTCTTTACTGCGTGGATATCCAGCGGTTTGTGCAAAAAATCCACTGCACCGCTCTCATAGCCTTTGAAGGCATAGTTGAGTTCGCGGCCGGCGGCGCTGACGAACACAATCGGGATGTTCTTGGTCTTTTCGGTGCCGCGCATCAGTTCGGCCAGCTCGAAACCGTTCATGCCGGGCATCTGCACATCGAGAATCGCCATGGCGAACTCATGCTCCAGCAACAGTGACAAGGCCTCGTCAGCGCTCAATGCCTTGAAGACCTGGCGATCTTCGCGCTTGATCAGCGCTTCAAGGGCCAGCAGGTTTTCCGGCAGATCGTCGACGATCAGCAGTTTGGCCTGGACAGTACTTAACATGGGGAAGATTCCAGGGAAGCCAGCAGTGAACCAATCTGGCTCAAGGTGAGAATATGATCAGGTGTGTGCAAGGCCAGCGCCGCCAAGGGCATCACGGCGATACGCGCTTCTGTGGGCTCTTGGACGATGGTGGTGCCACCCGAGTCTTTGACATGGGCAAGGCCACGCGCGCCATCCTGGTTGGCGCCGGTCAGCAGAATCGCCAACAGGCTGTTGCCGTAAGTGTCGGCAGCCGAGGCAAACAGGTAATCGATGGCCGGCCGCGAATGATGCACGCGGTCTTCCTGGCTCATCGACAGGCTGCGGTCGCTTTCTATCGACAGGTGATAGCCGGGGCCGGCGAAATACAGGGTGCCTGGCACGATCGTTTCCTTGTCGCGTGCTTCTTGCACCGGAATGCTCAGGCGCCGCGCAAAAACTTCGGCCAATTGGCTGCGACGCTCGTCCGGCAGGTGCAGCACGGCAATAATCGGTAAGCCGAAGGTGTCAGGCAACGTACCAAAAATTGTCAGCAACGCCTCAACACCGCCAGCGGAGGCGCCGACGACGATGGCTTCAATCCCGCGTGGCGGGTTAATTGCGGCGTCGCTCATGATTTTCGGTAGATCCGTTCCTGTTTGACCAAGGGTTCGAATTGCTTGCTGTAGGCGGAGAAATCCAGGGTTTCCTTACTGCCCAGCACCAGAAAGCCGCGATGGCACAGCGACTCATGAAACAACCCGAACGCTCGATCCTGTAACTTTTTATTGAAATAAATCAATACGTTGCGACATGAAATTAATTGAGTTTCTGAAAAGACGCTATCGGTTGCCAGGCTGTGATCGGCAAAGGTCACGTTCTCGCGCAGCGTCTTGTCGAAGATCGCGTAATCGTAAGCGGCCGTGTAGTAGTCGGCAAATGAACGTTGGCCACCGGCCTGCTGATAATTGGCGGTGTAGGCACGCACGTTCTCCAGCGAAAAAATCCCTTGCTTGGCTTTGTCCAGGGACGCCGGGTTAATGTCGGTGGCGTAAATGATGGTGCGTTCCAGCAAGCCCTCTTCGCGCAGCAGGATCGCCATGGAGTACACCTCCTCGCCCGTGCTGCACCCGGCGATCCAGATTTTGATCGAGGGGTAGGTCTTGAGCAGCGGCACCACTTCCCGGCGAATCGCCAGAAAATGCGACGGGTCGCGAAACATCTCGCTCACCGGGATCGTCAGAAACTGCAGCAACTGCATGAAGGCCGTCGGATCATGCAACACCCGCTCCTGCAGCGCAGAAATGGTCGCGCAATCGAACTGACGCAGTGCGTGGGCCACGCGGCGCTTGACGGACGCGCCGGAATAGTCGCGAAAGTCGTAGCTGTACTTGAGGTAAATCGCCTCAATCAGCAGGCGCAGCTCAATGTCGCTGCTTTTTTCCAAGAAAACGTGCTCCACTTAAATGCGTTCCATCTTCGGCAGCCATACGCGAATCAGCGAGAACAGCCGGTCCAGGTCGATCGGCTTGGCCAGGTAATCGTTGGAGCCTGCCGCCAGGCAGCGCTCCTGATCGTCTTTCATGGCCTTGGCCGTCACCGCAATAATCGGCAGTTTCTTCCAGCGCGGGTCCTGGCGGATCAAGGCAGTTGCCTCGTAACCGTCCATCTCCGGCATCATCACGTCCATCAGCACCAGGTCGATGTCCTCGACTTCATTGAGTTTGTCGATGGCTTCATGGCCATTACGCCCGATCACCACCACCGCGCCCTTGTGCTCCAGGGCACTGGTCAGGGCGAAGATGTTGCGCACATCGTCGTCGACCAACAGGATCTTGCGCCCCTCGAAGACCTTGTCGCGGCTGCGGGCGGTCTTGAGCATCTTCTGGCGGTCATGGGACAGCTGGGATTCGACTTTGTGCAGAAACAGCGTCACTTCGTCCAGCAAGCGTTCAGGTGAGCGTGCGCCTTTGATGATGATCGAGCGCGAATACTTGCGCAGCTCGGCTTCTTCGTCACGGGTCAGGTTACGCCCGGTGTACACGATCACCGGCGGGAACGAGCAGATATCTTCGGTGGCCATGCGCTTGAGCAGCTCATTGCCGAGCATGTCCGGCAGCTTCAAGTCGATGATCATACAGTCGTAGATGTTGGTGCGCAGCAGGTCCAGTGCCTCTTGGGCGTAGCCGACATCGGTGATTTCGATGTCATCGTCGCCGATCAGGCGGGCAATGCTGTCGCGCTGCAGGTCATCGTCCTCCACCAGCAACACGCGCTTGACCTTCTGGGTCAGCTTGGCTTCCAGGCGCGCAAACACGTCCTTGAGCTCTTCACGGGTGGTCGGCTTCACCGCATAACCGATGGCGCCCATGTGCATGGCGGCTTCGACGCGGTCTTCGACGGAGATCACGTGCACGGGAATGTGGCGGGTATTGGCGTGCTCCTTGAGGCGTTGCAGCACGGTCAACCCGGAATGGTCAGGCAGGCGCATGTCCAGCAGGATCGCGTCCGGGATGTACTCCTCGGCCAGGCTGTAGCCTTCGTCTGCGCCGTGGGCGACCAGGCAGTGGTAGCCCAGTTCGTGGGCCAGGTCGAACAGGATGCGGGCAAAGTTGGGTTCGTCTTCCACCACCAGGATGCAGCGGGTGGCGAACGGCGCCTTGTCGCGGTCGTCGGCAAAGCGCGGAATCTGTTTGGCATCGGCCACCGGCAGCGGTGAGATCGCCATGGGCTTGGGCGCCGGCGCTGCCACCACCTGGCGTGGCGCCTCGATCGGCGCGGCACCTTCCTCGCGCTCTACATAATGCTCCGGCAGTACCAGGGTGAACACGCTGCCCTTGCCTGGCTCGCTGGTCACGCTGATATAACCGCCGAGCAAACTCGCCAGATCACGGGAGATCGACAGGCCCAGGCCAGTGCCGCCGTAACGGCGGTTGGTGGTGCCATCGGCCTGGCGGAAGGCTTCGAAGATGCTTTCCTGCTGGTCCAGCGCGATGCCAATGCCCGAGTCGCGCACGGTAAAGGCTACGCCCTCCCCTGGCGCACGGGACACCGACAGGCTGACATCGCCCTGCTCGGTAAACTTGACCGCGTTGGACAGCAGGTTTTTGAGGATCTGCTCCAGGCGCTGGCGGTCGGTGAACAGCATCAGCGGCGCATCCGCTTGAATGTCCACCTGGAAACCCAGCTTGCGATCGGCGGCCAAGGGTTCGAACATCCCGCGCAGGCCATCGACCAGGCGGGCCACGCTGGAGTTTTCCGGACGCATTTCCAGCTTGCCCGCTTCGACCTTGGAAATATCCAGAATATCGTTGATCAGGTTCAACAGGTCGTTGCCTGCCGAATAGATCGACTCGGCAAACTTGACCTGCTCGGCGCTGAGGTTTTCCTGCGGGTTCTCGGCCAGCAACTTGGCCAGAATCAACGAGCTGTTGAGCGGCGTACGCAGCTCATGGGACATGTTGGCAAGGAACTCGGACTTGTATTTGCTGGAGCGCTGCAGCTCGTCGGCACGGTCTTCGAGCTCCAGTTGGGCCTGGTTTAGCTCGACGTTCTTGCGGTCCATGGCATCGCGCTGATCGGACAGGATTTGCGTCTGTTCGGCGAGTTGCTCGTTGGTCTGTTCAAGCTCCGCCTGCTGGGTTTCCAGGTGGGCCTGGGACTCCTTGAGGATGCGCGACTGCTCTTCGAGTTCTTCGTTGGCGGTTTTGAGTTCTTCCTGCTGCACTTGCAGCTCTTCATTGAGCTGCTGGGTCTCGGCGAGCACTTCCTGCAGGCGCTGGCGATAGCGCGCGGCTTCGATGGAGGTGCCGATATTGCCGGCGATCAGTTCCAGCAACTCAACGTCACGCTCCTCCAGTGGGCGCAGGAACCCCAGCTCGATCACGCCATTGACGCGGTCATCATCACTGGTGGGCATCACCAGTACACTGCGGGTCGAACCTTCGCCCAGGCCGGAGCTGACCTTGAAGTAATCCACCGGCACATCGTCCAGACGGATCAGGCGATCAAGCTGGGCGGCCTGGCCGACAATGCCCTCATCACTGTAGATCGCCTGTTCTTTTTGCTCTTGCTCGCGGGAAAACCCGTAGGTGGCCACGCGCTTGAGGCCGCCGTGTTCTTCGCGCACGTAGAGCGCTGCAACCGCCGACCCCATGTATTGGGCAAAAAACTGCAGGATATTGCGCCCAAGCATGTTCAGTGTCAGTTGGCCGAGCACCTGTTCGGCCAGTTCGGTCTGGCCGTTACGCAGCCAGGCCTGTTGCTCCAGACGCCGGGCGATCTTCTGTTGCGACGCGAGGTTTGCGCTGTAACTCTCTGAAAGTGAAACTAAATTTTTTCTTCCGATATAGGCCAGGAACCCGCTCAACCCGAGCACAAAAACCAGGTACAAGGTCACGCTGATAATCGTGGTGCGGGTCACATCGGCATTGCGGCTGACACGAAAGGCCTGCTCCATCGCGACGGCATCCGCGTATTCATTGCGGATCGCGTCGGTCAGGCTCTTGCCGCGTCCGGCCTTCACCGCCCCGCGGTAATCGCCGCTGTTGCGCTGCAAGTCGATCATCGACTGGGCGTACTTGTTCCACTCGTATTGCATTGACTCCAGGCGCTTGAGGCGATCGACCTGCTGCGGGTTGTCCGCCACCAGCTCCTGCAGGTTGTGCAGGTCACCAATGATGCGCGGTTTGGCCACTTCGTAAGGGTCGAGGAAATGCTCGTCGCCAGTGATCAGGTAGCCGCGCAGGCCGGTTTCCAGGTCCACCGTGAGCTTGGACGACTCATTGAGGTTATTGATAACCCGGTCGGTGTGCTCCACCCACTGGATCACCGACAGCAAATAAGTGATCAGGCAGACGAAAAACACCGCGCTGAGCACGCCGACGCCCAAAGGTAACGCGACGTTTCGGCTCAGCAGGGTACGGAAGCTCTTTTCATCGACGGACGACGCGGGAGTCATGGGCATGCCTTGGCCAAGTGCGGAAAAAGGGGGAGTTTGCCCGAATAGCGGTGGCCAAGGCTATGTTTGTGCGTAGTTTTGAAGTGCTTGCCTACAGGCTGCAGGTGAGTTTCGCGCCAATCCGGGCCGGTTTCGTCAGGCCACATACACACATGCACACAGATGCGGCGGAACGTAGATAAGGGGTGGCGGCACTCAGAACTGCGCCTCGGGAACACGGAAGATCTTTTGGAAGGCGTCTTTTTTGACCCACCAAGGTAACCCCAATGAACATAACCGCCCCTACCCGCACCCTTGCAGACAACCCCAGCGCCTTTGTCGTCGAAGCTCCCGCACCTGCCCCTGCCCCCATTAACAACTTGCCGTCGAACACCCACCCAAGCACTGAAACACTGCCCGCATCAACACACGCGCACGCGCCTGCATCCAACCCGCCGTCAGGCGACCTTAAAACGGAACTTGGGCGCAAACAGAACTTGCAGTCTCTAGGGCAAAAGCTGCGTGACATCGCCGCACGTCTGGGCATCGACGCCAGCGTGCCTGCAATCCTGACGGCATTGCGAACCACACCAATGGATATTCATCCCGATTCAGGCTACCCGTCAGAGGCTGGCAGTACCGTTACCCTGGAGACCTACATTCAGTCGATGGGTTTGTCTGCGCCAAGCACCCATACTGGCCTGATCGGCCTTGCCCTTACGGTCCTTAACCGGGCTCAGGAACACCCTCTAGGCAACTTTGGCGGAGGCCTGTCGTGGCCGCTGCCCCTGAGTGGCACCGAGCAAAGCGCGCTGCAGACCGCCGCCGTTCAGTACGCCAACCGCCATCCAAACCCGCCTCATTTGGGCGCAAGCCAGGGTGTGCTGGAGTATTTGAACAGCAACCAGCCGCTCACGGCTGAGGCATCAGACGATCCAGCCAAAGCCCTGGAAGCCATCGTCAGTTCGCCTCGCGCACAGGCGTTCGGGCTGGCATTGCAGAACGGATTGAACGGAATCGCCACACAGACCAGTGTGAACGACTACACATTGGCCGCGATCAATGTGCTGCTGGACCCGGAATCCGTCACTGCGCCGCATCGAAACAAGGTGGCCGGCTTCGATCTGGCGCAGCGAGCGCATTGGGGTCAACCACTCTCAGTGGTAAAAGACGGGTTGACCCAACACTTGATTGATAGCGGCAAAACCACCCCCGAGATGGCCAAAGCGGGTGCCCACTTGCTATTGGCAAGAAAGGCACCCGCGCTGCTGGTCAAGGACATCCCCGCCAATGTCACCTACGGCAGCGTGGCATGGGTCAACTTGTCGATCGCAGTAGCGACTATTGAAGCCCAGACGCCGGGAAAAGTGTCGAGCATGACGTTTGCCCAGGTCATGCTCGCGGCTGAAAACGCCGGGTTACAGGATGCTTCCGTCACCGCGCAAGCCCAGCAGGCGGCGTTGCTGGATTGGGGCGTAGTTCATAACGTGATCAGCGTTAGAACTGGGGATGATTACACTCTCGACGACATTGAGAAAATCAGAACCGAATTCAACCGGCAATTGACCCTGCGGGTAGAAGGTGCCGAAGAGGTAGGCGCCGAATTACCCAATCGCGAAAAAATAGCCCGAGCCGTGATAAAGGAGGCGTTTGGCGACACGGTGCCTCTTGAAGCAAAAGTCCTGAAGGTCAAGAACTCCAATCAAACGCTCATGCAACCGCTTTACGATCCAAATCGAGCGCCAGCGGGCATGTTCTCGCTGTTGGATATCGTCACGAGCGGGCTACACGCTTACGAATGGGAAACTGAAGACCCGCGCGTTCGCGAGGCCATTAAAGGCAAATCCCTCACCTTCGAGGTGAACAAGACATTCAACACACAATTAACCCAGGCGATCGACTTACGTAAGAAAGGCGTGGACAAGTTGATCAAATCTCTGGTGGCCGACCTTCCGCTGGCTGACAGGCAGAATTTCGAATATGGGAAGCTCGAGTTTTATCAAGATAAAACCTACCAGATACCCACCACGCTAACTAAAAACAAACTGATACACACCAGTAAAACATTGTGGGTAAAAGTCACAGGCGGGACGGACGATAAAGTCTATGAGATCGACCTGAGTAAAGGCGCCATCACCGTGGTGCCCGCTAGCGTATTGACCGAACAGCGTGAGCGCCAAGCCAACAAAATCTTCAGTAAAGAGCAGTTCACGCCGACCAAGGAGCCTAAGCCAGACTTCAGCCAGGACAAGTCCGCCGGCATTCCATTACCCGTTCCTTCGAGTTTCTCAAGCGTTCGGACACAGGCCCTCGCCGATGCCTTTGTCAAACATCTCGATCTTGATAATCAGGATGTTATCAAGCAGGCCAGAGGTTCCACCAGCTTTGACCAGCAAATGGAGAACGACTGGAAAGTCACCAATTTTTTTCTGGATTTCATCCCGCTCAGATCAGCGATCGTTAACTTCAAGAACGGTGACTATCTGGAGGCGGGTATAGACCTGACAATGGATGCCTTCGGTTTCGTGACGCTGGGCGCGTCGACGGCTGCGCGCGTGGCTAACACCAGCATCAAGACAGTGACGGCCGCTTCGAAGGGTTTGCGGGCGGCACGCATCATCGGTGCAGCGGCCATCAGTGCGTTCAACCCACTGGGCGGAATGGACGACTTGGTGAGAGGCATAGGCACAGGGGTCAAGTTTCTGGCCGCTAAAAGCGCTCGGGGCATCAATATGCTCAAGGGCGCTGCCGGCAGTTATGACCTGCTCAAGGCGGCCAGTAAACAGCATGGCGTGGTGGCAACCGGCACCTACAAGATTGCCGGGCAGAGCATTGAAGGCGGTGCGGCCTTTCAAAACGGTAAATGGTATGCCTTTGATCCGATCAAGCAGCAGCCCTACGGTACAGGGCTAATCGACTTCAAACCTGCAACCGTCGCCGCCAACGGTGAAATAAACAACAACTTCATAGATTGGCTGGCCACTTATGTCGCTCCCGTACCCAAGGCAACCGGAGAACAGTTCAGGCTGGCCTTACAGGCAGCGCAACAAAGCGATCCAGCTGCTTACGCTCGAGGCCTTTCCGGGGCTGTAGGCGATATCCCGGGCTATCACTCGAGCATGAGGGTCTCGGAGATAAAAAGCCTGGCCGTCAGCAAGGCCGGGAATCCCGAAGCCATTGGCACGTTGGCCAAAGAGATAGAAAAGCGCATGGCCATTCAGAGTCTTGAGAGCTTCAAGACGTTTGAAACGGAAGTACTGGCACAAGGTGGCAAGGCCACCATGATGCCGCAGAACTTCTACCTCAGCCAAACAGACCTGGCGTCCAATGGTGAGTGTGCAGCCCTGGTGAATATGATGGCGCTGGCCATTCTAAACAACCAGCAGGACACGTTCATCAATAACTTTTTCAAAGCCGCCAGGAATGCTAACGACACCAAGGTTCAGGCCTTTCGTAAAGAGCTGAACCAAATGCATCAGGTGCTCCGTGAACAGTTTCACGGTACTCAACGCGTCAGCCAAGTGCCGTATACCGACATTGCTGAGCGGTTAAGCACCGCAACCCCTCCCATGTCCCTGAAGATCAGCACCCAGAATCATGGGCTTCTGGCGGGCGTCACGCTCGATAAAAACAACCAGAAGGAATGGTTTTTCTTTAATCCAAACTTCGGTATTGCAACCTTTCCTGATGAAGCGTCAATGCGAAAAGGGTTAGAAGTCTCCTTGAACAGCGGGAAGACGGCGCGCACGCTTGATCCAGTTGCCATTACCAAAGGTGTGCCGGAGTACAACATCAGCGAATTCAGCGAAGGAAACTTTATTATGACGGTGCCCTACAACAACCCGTATGCCCTGTTCAACACCCCACTTTGACGTGACGCCCATGGCGTCAATGGCCCGCGTGTAGCCTGTCATTGACGCTTTGCGCGCTCAGCGCGCCGCCGTGCATGCCACGCGACATTTGCATCCATTCCCTTCACAATGCCCCACCAATGGAACTTGCCGAGAGGGCCGTGACTCATTAGAGAACGGCCTTTCACCGCCAGACACCTGCCTTTCCATTTTTCAGGAATTCCCCTTATGAGCGCTGCCCCCTCCACCATCCTTGTAGTCGAAGACGACGCCATCGTGCGCATGCTGATCGTCGATGTACTTGAAGAGTTGGAGTTCTCGGTGATTGAAGCTGCCGACGCCGGAGAGGCCCTCAATTTTGTTAATAATGCCGACCAGCCCATCGACCTGATGATGACCGATGTGGGCCTGCCGGACATGGACGGCAAGCAACTGGCCACTAGCGTGCGCGAGCTTCGCCCCGCGCTGCCGATTCTGTTCGCCAGCGGCTATGCCGAGAACATCGATGTGCCCGCAGGCATGCAAGTGATCGCCAAGCCGTTCTCCATCGACCAACTGCGTGACAAGGTCAAATCGATGTTGCCCGCTGCTTGAGCCCGATACCTGCGGCGTTTTCCCCCCCGCGCAAAACCGTGAACATCCCCACACGCACAAACTGATGCCTTTGGTCAGCCGGCGAGTCTGAACGCCTGCTACCTTCCCATCGGCGTGGGCGCAGGCAAGGCCTGGAAAGCCGGCAGCAGTATCGTCAACACCCTTGTCGAGCCGCAATGGACAGTGGCACGCAAAGGTGATGGATTAGCTCAGTTCACGTTGTTTGCAGGGATTAACGTGACGTTCGGCCAATAAAACAGGAAACTCGGCGCTTTGATCCCACGCCCTCTATAAAGCACTCAGGAAGGACGCAACAACATGATTGGAAAACCGACGCGCCTGCTGTTGGCGAGCCTCTCGATACTCATGAGCACCGGCGCCTGGGCCGACTTCACGGCGACCCCGACCGAAGCCCGGGCCATTGCCAAGGAAGCCTACCTGTACGGCTACCCGGTAGTGGAGATGTACAAGACGCTCTACACCCAAGCCGTCGACAAAGGCGGTGCCAACTTCAAGGCGCCGTTCAACCATATCGGCAATACCGCCCAGGTGTTCACGCCCAGGGACACTGCCTTCGTCACCCCGAACGCCGACACGCCCTA
Source organism: Pseudomonas sp. W3I7 (assembly GCF_030816095.1). Taxonomy (NCBI): domain Bacteria; kingdom Pseudomonadati; phylum Pseudomonadota; class Gammaproteobacteria; order Pseudomonadales; family Pseudomonadaceae; genus Pseudomonas; species Pseudomonas sp. W3I7. The sequence goes on along the minus strand of NZ_JAUSXP010000001.1, from coordinate 2,842,258 downwards.
CTCCTTCGTATGGATGGACCTGCGCAAAGAGCCGCTGGTACTGACCCTGCCCAAAATCGACGACAACCGTTACTACTCGGTGCAGTTGATCGACCTCTACACGCAGAACATCGCCTACCTGGGCACTCGCAGCACCGGCAACAATGGTGGCCACTACATGATCGCCGGGCCCGACTGGAAAGGTCAGCAGCCTGTCGACGTCGACCGCGTGATCTACAGCGAAAGCAACATCGCCTATGCGCTGTACCGCACGCAGCTGTTTGATGAAAAGGACCTGAACAAGGTCAAGCAGATCCAGAATGGCTACAAAGTGCAGCCGCTGAGTGCCTACGTGAAGCAGCCTGCGCCGGCCAAAGTGGCGAAGATCGAATGGCCCAAACCCATGGCAACCATGACCGAAGGCCCGCAGCTGTTTCGCTACCTGAACTTCATGCTGGCCTTTGCCGCGCCCCAGGACAGCGAAAAAGACCTGATGGCGCGCTTTGCCAAGATTGGTATTGCCCCCGGTGCGCCCTTCAAGGTCAAGGACCTGACCGCTGAACAGCGCAAAGCCCTGGAAGAAGGGATCGCCGACGGCCGTGCCGAGTTTGCCGCGTTCAAGAAAGACAAAGTCGATACCCACCAAGTCACCAGCAGCGACCTGTTCGGCAGCCGTGACCGCCTGAAAAACAACTACCTGTACCGCTACGCCGGCGCCAACCTGGGGATTTTCGGCAACTCCACCGACGAAGCCATCTACATGACCTACTTCGTCGACAGCGAAGGCAAACCGGCCAACGGCGCACGTCACAGCTACACCGTACATTTTGCCAAGGACCAACTGCCACCGGCCGAAGCGTTCTGGTCGCTGACCATGTACGACGCCAAGACCAAACTGTTGGCGCCCAACCTCAAAAAACGCTACCTGATCAACTCAGCGATGCTGCCCAACCTCAAGCGGGACGCCGACGGCGGCCTGACCCTGGCCTTGCAGCACCACGAGCCGCCAAAAACCGAACAGAGCAACTGGTTGCCGGCCCCACCCGGTCCGTTTTACGCCGTGCTGCGGATTTACCTGCCCAAGCCCGAGGTGGGCAATGGTCAATGGAAGCTGCCGCCACTGACACCGCTTAAGTGATGCTCCGGCACGCGCCTCAAGACATCAGGCCGACAAGGGAGCATCACGTGCACGACTGAAACCTGTGGCGAGGGAGCTTGCGCCCTTGCCACAGTCAATGGTCAGGGCTTTTTGAGCTTCACAAAGGACTGATGCAAGTCCGACGCCCAGCCGTCGATCACGCTTTTCACGTCATCGGCCTTCATCACCTGCGAGTCGTTGGACAACGGCTTGCCGGTGCCTTTGCGCACCACCTGGGCAATCACTTTTGCGCTGCCACCGTCGAGGAACTGCGCCTCGGTGCCCAGGGTGGTTTCCTGGTCACGCATGCCGGTGCCGGTGCTCACTGCAGCTGCCACCAGCGCCACAGGCACGTACTCGTAGGGCTTGAGGCTTTCAGTCTTGCTGCTGACGGCGGTAATGGCCGCGCGCACCACGATCACACCTGGGCCCGGCGCGTTGGCCAGCGGCAGCGACTTGGCCAGCTCACGCTTGAGCGCCTGGTTGTAATAGGTGTTGATGCCGTTGAGGGTGCTGTCGGGAATTTTCGCGGTGGCTTGGGGTTTGGGGTAGAACTGCGTCGGTTCAATGAACACTGCCGTGTAGTTATTCAGGTTCAGGTCGGGGTCAACCCAGCGCATCACCTCGACCCCTGAAGGCGACTTCGCCTCTTTGAGGTGGCTGTAGTCCGAGAGAAAGCCTGAATACTCGTCCGGTTGCGTTACCTTGCTGGCACAGCCGACCATTGCGATTGCAACGCACAGCGTGCTGATCATTAGCCTTGATTTCATCATTGAGCTCCCTGGCAGTCATCGTCGAGACACTGAGCTGTAGGTATAGCCAATCCTGGGAAAAACGCGCTAAAGCCAACCTCAACCTGGCCATGCTCTGCCAGCCCAGCGGGCGCGGCTGGCTCCAGCCAGCGCGCTGGTAGACCTTATGCGATCAGCCCCGGTCACGCGGGATCAGGCTCTGCAGCTGCGCGGCCAGGAAGTTGGCATCGAAGGCAAAGGTGTCCGGGTCTTTCAAACCGTTGGTTTTCTTCCACAGCCAATCGTTTTTGTCCGCCGGCAGCACCAGTGACACACTGCCGTGTCGCGCGGCTGTCAGGCCCATTACCGACACGGCTATCGCGCCGCCTGCCCCCATCACTTCCGGCACAAATTCCACGGCCTTGCCAGTGATCTGCACAGTGAGCTTCTCGGTCTTGAAAGTCGAACTCTCGGCCGGCAGGCCAGGGCCGCTGGCGACATAAGCTTCGCGTTGGACTTCAAGCAAACCGACGGTCTTGACCGGCTCCAGCCACTGCTCAATGTGCCCGAACAGCTCACCCAGTTTTTGTGCCCAGCGCGCCGACTGCAGATCAAATTGCTGTTTTTTATGCGCTTCGCTGTCGGCGTAATGACGAAGCATCTCGCCCAGTTGCTGTATATCGTCCATTGCCAGTTTCCTTGGGTGAGCCAGGTTGCGAGGCATGATCATGGCAGATGCGGCGGCCGGCCGTATGATTAACGCCCGCGAAACTGCACCGGTGATTTCGCCGGCAACTGCATATGACTAATGCGTGGCCGATGGGTAAGGTGAAGCAACCTTCCTTGTCCGGAGTATCGCATGCGCACCATCGGCCTTATCGGCGGCATGAGCTGGGAGTCCAGCGCCGAGTATTACCGCATCATCAACCAGCGCGTGCGTGACCAACTCGGGCCGCTGCGCTCGGCGCAACTGTTGATGTACAGCGTGGACTTCGGCCCGGTGGAGCAGGCTCAGCATGCCGGGCGCTGGGACGACACCGCGCTGATCCTTGAAGACGCCGCGCGCCGCCTGCAGGCTGGCGGCGCGGACTGTGTGGTGCTGTGTACCAACACCATGCATTTGGTGGCGCCGCGTATCGAAGCGGCGGTGTCGATTCCATTCCTGCATATTGCCGACGCCGCGGGTGCGGCGGCGGTCGACGCCGGTACGTTGACCGTGGGTTTGCTCGGCACTGCGTTTACCATGGAACAGGACTTTCTCAAATCACGCCTGGCCGCGCAGGGCTTGACCGTGCTGGTGCCAGACACACACGAGCGCCAGGCCGTACACCGCATCATCTATGAGGAATTGTGTGTCGGGGTGATCAGCGAGGCTTCACGCCAGGTCTACCAACGTGTGATCGAATCACTGGCGGCGCGAGGTGCCCAGGCGATTATCCTGGGCTGTACGGAAATCGGCCTGCTGATCAAGCCGCAGCACAGCCACCTGCCGCTGCTGGACACCACCGAGCTGCATGCGCAGGCAGCGGTGGCGTTTGCACTGCAGGATTAAGCCGACTGGCGCAGGCGCGCCATGCTCAAGGTGTCGACAAACTGGCCGTCACGCAGGGCGTAATCGCGCAGCAGGCCTTCAACCTCGAAGCCAAACTTTTTGTACAGGCCTTGCGCGGCTTGATTGTCGGCATACACCGTGAGTTCCACGCGGTGCAGGTTCATCCAGTTGTCGGCCACCTCCAACGCGGCGGTCAAAAGCCGCGAACCCACGCCTTTGCCCTGCCAGGCCGTGGCCACGCCCATGCCGAATGAGCCGACATGGCTGCGCCGCACGCGCAGGGTCTGTTCCAGGCCAAGCTGGCCAATCACCTCGCCGCCATGCACCGCCACCAGCTGTAGCCGCCGCTCATTATCGAGTGCCAGCTTGTTGCGCCAGGCCTCCACCGACTGATAAGGCATTTGCAGCACCTGACGGCACACGGCCGGGTCGTTATAGAGCGCAGCGACGCCTTCAAGGTGGGCTTCGGTAAAGCGCTGGATCACGATATGGGGTTCAGGTGCGTGCATTGCGTTTCATCCTTTGAAAGACAAGTGGCCGGCCAGTGTAGGGGCCGAGGCTGCATGCTGGCTAGGGGCTGACGGTTGTGGCGGTTTGTCGGTGTACATATCCGTTGCTGCGGTAACGGCCGCTTATGGTTCCGCCCTTACGGCGGGTCACTTTTGGCAAACGCCCCAAAAGTAACCAAAAGGTCTGTGCCCCACCACTCGGCACCTCGCTTAGGCTCGGTGTGCCCTCACTCCGGCTTGAATCCGTGGGCCGCCGCGATGGGCCATCCTTGGCCCAGCGCGGCTAACCCGGCGTCCTGCCGGGTTACCCACGGATTCAAGCCTGCGTTTGGCCATCGTGGTTGACGGGGCGCCTCAGATCAAAATCAAGATCAAGATCAAGATCTACAGCACGGCGGCCTGAAAGCCGACCTGAGTGGTTGAAGCAAGAGCCAGATCAAGTGCAAAGCAAAAGCCTATGTACCTGATGCAACACAGTCTAAATGTGGGAGCGGGCTTGCTCGCGAATGCGGTGTGTCAGAGACAGATGAATTGACTGACCCACCGCATTCGCGAGCAAGCCCGCTCCCACAGTTGACCGCATGCAGTTTTGAATATGAGGTCGACTGCGGATTCGCATGCACTGAAGAACTGCTTTTCTGTGGGAGCTGGCTTGCCTGCGATGCAGACACCTCGGTACATCAGGTACACCGAGTTGATGCCATCGCAGCGGTGCGACGATTCGACAAGCCAGCTCCCACCTTTGACCGAGTATGGCTTTGCTGTTGCTGTTGCTGTTGCTCTGGCCCTTACATCCTTTTCGATGACGAAGTCAGCGGTCTTTTGATCTGCGCTTTTGATTTTGATCTTGATCTTGATCTGAAATCGCCCCGTCAAACACGATGGCCGGAATCTGACAGTGATTTGGGGGGTAAACCGGCAGGGATGCCGGTTTAGCCGCCCCGCGCCATGGATGGCGCGTGGCGGCGGCCCCCCCCCCAATCACTGGCGGATTGCGGGCATGCCGAGCCATAGCGAGGCACCGAGTGTTGGGGCGAAGACTTTTTGGTTACTTTTGTCTGGGCCGGCATTCCGGTCTTTACAAAAGTGACCCGCTGTAAGAGCGGAACCCTAGGCAGCCGTTACCGCAGCAACGGATATGTACACTACCAAAAGCCAGCTCCCACACAAGAACAACCAGCTACATGAGGCGCCTGTCAGCCACGCTGGCCGAGCGCTGTGCGCCATACCCGCGCAATGTCCACCGCGCGTTCACGCAGCAAACGCGGCGCCTCGCTGCACGCCTGCTCCAGGCTCATAGGGCCTGAAGGCAAGGCGAATGCGGCGTCCACGCCATGGGCATACATCTGCTCATAGCCTTCGCCCAGGGTGCCGGCGATCACGATGACCGGCACGCCATGACGCTGAGCAATCCGTGCCACACCAAACGGTGTTTTGCCACGCAGGGTCTGGGCATCAAAGCGGCCTTCGCCAGTGATCACCAGGTCCGCGCCACGCACGGCCGCGTCCAGGCCTACCAACTCGGCGACCACCTCCACGCCCGCACGGAACTGCGCCCCGAGAAAGGCCTTGGCGGCAAACCCCAGACCACCGGCCGCGCCGCTGCCCGGCTCATCGCGTACGTCTTTGGGCAGAACCTGGGCACAGTGATCGGCAAAGCGCCCGAGCGCCGCGTCAAGTTGTTCGACTTGCTGTGGGTCAGCGCCTTTTTGCGGGCCAAAAATGGCGGACGCGCCGTGCGGCCCGCACAACGGGTTATTCACGTCGGCCGCGATTTCAAACCGTACCTGGGCCAAACGCGGGTCCAAGTGCTCCAGGCTGATACGCGTCAGCCCGGCCAAGGCCAGGCCGCCCGGTGCAAGGGCCTGATCCTGGGCGTTGAACAACTGCACGCCGAGCGCCTGCATCGCGCCTGCCCCACCGTCGTTGGTGGCGCTGCCGCCAATCGCCAGGATGATGCGCTGCGCACCGGCATCCAGGGCTGCGCGGATCAGCTCGCCAGTGCCGAAAGTGCTGCTGATGCACGCATCGCGCTGGCCAGTCGGTACACGTTGCAAGCCGCTGGCTTCGGCCATTTCGATCATCGCGGTGTGGCTGTCTGCAAGCCAGCCCCAGCGTGCTTCGACGGCCTCACCCAAGGGCCCGCGCACCGTTTCGCGACGCAGTTCGCCGTTGCAGGCGGCGAGTACCGCATCCACCGTGCCCTCACCGCCGTCGGCCATTGGGCACTGGATTAACTGCGCATCCGGCCATACCTGAACGAGCCCGTCGGCAATCGCCTGGGCAACGCCTTCGGCACTCAGGCTGTCCTTGAATGAGTCGGGGGCGATGATGATTTTCATGGGCTTTCTCCGGTTTTTATAACGCCCATGCTGCCAGTTGCCATTGGCAATGACGCCGGTCCGATGCACAAGTGCCGGTGAGGTTTGTTGTTCATTCCGACAAAGCCTGGGGCAATAGCTGTACGCCGAGGTACAGCGCGAGCATGCCGTCGAGGGTCAGCGGGTCGACGCCGCTGAGTTCGGCAATGCGCTCCATGCGGTAACGCAGGCTGTTGCGGTGAATGCCCAGGGCATCGGCACACGCCTGGCTTTGGCCGTCGTGTTCACACCAACTGCGCAACGTAGCCAATAACTGGCCGTTGGCGTCCTTGGCCAGGACTTTGCGCAAGGGGTTGAGCAATTCGTCCAAGGCGTCGTCGTTGCGGTGGCGCCAGAGCATCACCGGCAGGCGATAGCGATTGAGGGTCAACAGCTGCGATTGCGGCAGGATATCGCGACCATAGGCCAGCAAGTCTGTGACGCGGCGGTAACAGCGGCGCAACCCGGCCAGGCCATCAGCCTGCCCGCCAACCGCCACGCGCAAGACCTTCCAGCCCAGGCCCTGAAGTTTTTCCAGCAGTTTTGGGTTATCCACCTGGGCCGCCGCAGGCCTGCACCACAGCAAGGAAAACTGTGCAGAACTGACGCACCAACTGTCCGGGAATCGGCTGCTCAGCCAGGTACTCAAGGCCTCCGCTGATTGGCCTGCACCCAGTTCGAACAGGTAGGGCGTGCGGGCCAGCTGGGGTTTGAGCCCCAACTGCCGGGCTTCATCGACCAGGCGCGGTGAGTCACCGCTGTCGGCCAGCAGCAAGGCCAGCAGGTCATCACAGCGTTGGCGCCGCCACTGTTGCTCGGCTTGTTGATGCCGATGGCTGACCAGCATTTCGGCCGTCATGCGCACCAGTTGCGCGTAGGTGCGCAACAACTCAGGCTCGCCGGTGATGCCCAGTACGCCGATCAGGCGTTGATCGTGCATCAACGGCAAGTTGATGCCGGGCTGCACGCCTTTCAGGTGTTTGGCGGTCTGGCCATCGATTTCCACGACCCTGCCGTTGGCCAACACCAACTGCGCGCCTTCATGCCGGGTGTTGATTCGCCCCGGTTCGCCACTGCCGAGAATCAGGCCCTGACTGTCCATGACATTGACGTTATAGGGCAGGATCGCCATGGTGCGATTGACGATATCCTGCGCCAGGTCATGATCCAGCTCGAACATGGGGCTAAGTTCCTTTAAAGGCGGGGTTGTTCATGCCCTTGTTCATGCCGTTGTTCAGAGGCACAGCGCAAAGCCCGCTTGACAGTGCACAGGCACAAAGACAGCACCCAACAAGGTGGCCGAGACTCTTTGGGCGATCAACGTTACCCTCGCATCGCAAAAAATCATAATAAAGAGAGACTGCCATGTCACAGAGCGCCGCTGCCACACTGGCCACCGATGACGATAAAAACGCCATCTACAAGCGCATTACCCTGCGCCTGATTCCCTTCATTTTTATCTGCTACTTGTTCAACTACCTTGACCGGGTGAACGTTGGCTTTGCCAAGTTGCAGATGCTCGATGCGTTGAAATTCAGCGAGACGGTGTACGGCCTCGGTGCCGGGATCTTCTTTATCGGCTACGTGCTGTGCGGCGTGCCGAGCAACCTGGCGCTGACCAAATTCGGCCCACGGCGCTGGATTGCGCTGATGATGATTGTCTGGGGCACGCTTTCCACGTGCCTGCTGTTCGTCACCACCCCCAGCCACTTCTACGGCTTGCGCCTGCTGACCGGTGCCGCAGAAGCCGGGTTCTTCCCCGGCGTGGTGCTGTACCTCTCGCAGTGGTTCCCGACCTTTCGCCGTGGGCGGATCATGGCGTTGTTCATGTCGGCGATTCCAGTGTCCGGCCTGCTGGGTAGCCCGTTTTCCGGCTGGATCCTCAACCACTTCGCCGCCGGCCAGGGCGGCCTGGCGGGCTGGCAGTGGATGTTCCTGCTGCAAGGCATCCCCACCGTGATACTCGGCGCCCTCGCCTACTTCCTGCTCAGCGACAGCTTTGCCAACGCCAAGTGGCTCACGCCCCACGAGCGTGCGGTGCTGGAAGCCGATCAGGCGACGGATTTGGCCAACAAGCCGAAAACCACCACCGATTCGCTCGGCGAGGTGTTCAAGAACCCGGCCATCTGGGCGTTCGGGCTGATCTACTTCTGCATCCAGAGCGGCGTGTACGCCATCAACTTCTGGCTGCCATCGATCATCAAGAACCTGGGCTTCAGCGATAACCTGGTGATTGGCTGGCTGAGTGCGATCCCTTACCTGCTGGCCGCCGTGTTCATGCTGCTGGTGGGCCGCTCCGCCGATTTGCGCAAGGAACGTCGCTGGCACCTGGTGGTACCGATGTTGATGGGCGCGATTGGCCTGGTGATTGCGGTGAACTTCGCCACCACCCCGGCTATTGCGATTCTCGGCCTGACCATCGCCACCATGGGCGCCCTTACCGGCTTGCCGATGTTCTGGCCGGTGCCAACCGCCCTGCTGAGTGCGGGTGCGGCGGCTGGCGGCTTGGCGCTGATCAACTCCATGGGCCAGATGGCCGGGTTCTTGAGCCCGTATATCGTCGGCTTTGTGAAGGATGCCACCGGGTCCACAGACATGGCGTTGTACCTGCTGGCGGCGGTGATTGTGGCCGGCAGCGTGTTGGCGTTGCGCATGACGCGTACCTTGAAGGTATAGCGCGGCCTCTGTGGGAGCTGGCCTCTTCTGTGGGAGCTGGCTTGTCGAATCGTCGCACCGCTGCGATGGCATCAACTCGGTGTACCTGATAAACCGAGGTGTCTGCATCGCAGGCAAGCCAGCTCCCACACAAGCAGGTCCCACATTTCTATTCTGTGTTTACAACAGGCCGCCGCCGTCGATATCCAACACGGCGCCGGTTATAAAGCCATTTTCCATCGCCAGCACATACCCAGCCGCCACTTCCTCTGCCTGCCCGACTCGGCCCACCGGTAATGCCGTACCGGCCTTGGCGAACATCGCCTGGCGTTGCTCTTCTGCCAAACCGGCATAAGCCGGTGTATCAATCACGCCCGGGCTGATCACATTGACCCGACGTGGCGCCAACTCTTTGGCAAGCTGCTTGCCGAGCGCTTCGGTCGCAGCATTGATACCCGTCTTGATGAACTGACCCGCCATCAACTTACGCCCCAGTTGGCCCGAGGTCAGGCTGATACTGCCATGCTCTGCCAAAAACGGCAGCGCTTGCTGAATCGCGCGCAATGCGCCCCAGAGTTTCACGTTGAAATTGTCCTGGGCCTCGTCCAGGTCGGTCTCGATCAGCGGTTTGGCCCGCACCGACGGGCCAGAGGTGTACACCAAATGGTCAAAGCGCCCGACCGTTTCGAACAACCGCTGCAGCGAAGCACTGTCTGTTACGTCGACCGGTTCGCTGCGTACGCCATTGTCCGCCCCGGAGGCCAAACGGCGCCCGGCCAGCACCACGTGTGCGCCACGGGCGGTGGCGGCCTTGGCCACGGCGGCTCCAATGCCGCTGCTGCCGCCGATCACGATGACGGTTTTACCGCTGAGGGAAGATGTCATGGGGTTGCTACCTGGCTAAGAAAGTGAGCGTTGATCTTCTCAGCTTGGCAATCGGCGAAAAATCCCGGTAAAACGACAAGATCTTTAAAGGATTTTTACAAATGAGCTCGACCCTGGACCTTGAAGTGTTCGTGCGTACCGCCGACACCGGCAGCCTGTCGGCGGCGGCGCGCAGCCTCAACCTCACCCCGGCAGCGGCAAGTATTGCGCTCAAGCGCCTGGAAACCCGGCTGGGCATCCGCTTGCTCGCCCGCTCGACGCGCAGCATGCGCCTGACCGAAGAAGGCCGACGCTACCTGGACAGCGTGCGGGTGGCCCTCGAAGCGCTGGCCGAAGGTGAACAGGCGATCAAGCAACAAGGCCAGAGCTTGAGCGGGTTATTGCAACTGGCGGCACCTTCGGACTTTGGCCGTAACGTACTGCTGGGTTGGCTGGATGAGTTCAAGCTCGAACACCCGACTATCCGCTTGCAGTTGCTGCTCAACGACAGCAACGCGGATTTGTTTCGTGACACCGTCGATATCGCCCTGCGCTTTGGTGTGCCAAGGGATTCCAGCCTGGTGGCGTTGCCTGTGGTGCCTGGCCACCATCGCATCCCCTGCGCCAGCCCCGACTACCTGGCGCGCCATGGCACACCGCGCACGCCAGCCGATCTGGCGCAGCACAGTACGCTGCGCTACATGCGCCGTGGGCAGGCGAATAACACCTGGTACTTTCGCCAAGGCGCCTTGCTGCAAGAGGTCGAGGTGTCGGGCGACTACCTGAGCGATGACGGTGAAATCGTGCGGCGCTGGGCGCTGGCAGGCCACGGCATCGCGTATAAGGCCAACCTCGATATTGCCGGCGATATCAAGGCCGGGCGGCTGGTGCCGTTGCTGCCCGACTGGCAAGGCGAGCCCACGCCGTTCAACCTGATGTGCCCACACCGCCTGCAAGTGTCGGAACGGGTGAAAGTGCTGCATGGCTTTTTACAGCAGCGTTGCCAGGCCTTGCTGAATCCATGAAGAAACACGCGCAGGGCTTGTCCCAGAGCTGCCGAGTCTGGTATTGCATGGGCAACGTTTCCCTGCCATGAGGAGCTTTGCATGATTTACCGCACATTGGGCCAGTCCGGGTTGAAGGTCAGCGCACTGACCCTGGGCACCATGATGTTTGGCGAGCAGACCAACACGGAAGACTCGCTGCGCATCATCGACAAGGCCTGGGACCAGGGCATCAATTTTATCGACACGGCCGACGTCTACACCGGCGGGCGCTCCGAGGAAATCGTCGGCGAAGCGATCACCCGTAATCGGGCGGACTGGGTGGTGGCGTCCAAAGTCGGTTTCGGCCCGGCAGACGGTTTGCCCAACCGCAGTGGCTTGAGCCGCAAGCGCATGTTCAATGCGCTGGAAGCCAGCCTGACACGCCTGGATACCGATTACCTGGACATCTACTACCTGCACCGTGAAGACCACGACACGCCGCTGGAAGTCACCGTGTCGGCGATTGGTGACCTGATCCGCCAAGGCAAGATCCGCTACTGGGGCCTGTCCAACTACCGGGGCTGGCGTATCGCCGAAGTGATGCGCGTGGCCGAGCGTCTGGGTGTGGACCAACCCATCATCAGCCAGCCGCTGTACAACATCGTCAACCGTCAGGCTGAGGTCGAGCAGATCACCGCAGCCGCCGCCTATGGCTTGGGCGTGGTGCCTTACAGCCCACTGGCCCGTGGCGTACTCAGCGGCAAGTACGCGCCCGACGTGACGCCGCAGGCCGGCAGCCGTGCGGCGCGCCAGGACAAACGCATCCTGGAAACCGAATGGCGGGTGGAGTCGCTGCGCATCGCTCAGCAGATTCAGCAGTACACCCAAGGGCGTGGCGTGGGGATTGTCGAGTTTGCGATTGCCTGGGTGCTGAATAACTCGGCGGTGAGTTCGGCGATTGTCGGGCCGCGTACCGAAGCGCAGTGGGATGCGTACACCGGGGCTTTGGAGGTGAAAATCACGGCTGAAGATGAGGCGTTCATTGACTCGCTGGTGACGCCGGGGCATTCGTCTACGCCAGGGTTTAATGACGTGGGCCATTTTGTCTCGGGGCGCGTTGCCCGCTCGTAGCAGATAAAAACCGCTCACCCTGCCCTTGTGGCGAGCAGGTAAACCTGCTCGCCACCGTTTCAAGCGAAGCCCTGCTCGTGAGTAAATTTCTGCAAAACGCCCCTAAACAGCGCAACCGCCTCTCGCTAAAAGCACCATAATCACCCTCTGAAATTCCCCTTCTTTTTATATCAGACAGTTTCGCGAGGACAGTGTGTCTAAAGGTGTTGTTTTATCGGTCTTGGCCTCGGTGTTGTTTGCCGTGATGTATTACTTCACCTCGCTGCTCACGCCCTTGAGCGGCCTGGAGATTTTTGGTTGGCGCATGCTGCTGACTGTGCCGTGCATGACGGTGTTCATGATCGTCAGCGGTGAATGGCGGCGTGTGTGGGAGTTGCTGCGAATGCTGGCGGCCAAACCGCGATTGATCGGCGGCGTGGTGCTGTCGTCGGCCCTGCTGGGCGTGCAATTGTGGTTGTTTATGTGGGCGCCGCTGAATGGGCGCAGCTTGGATGTGTCGGTGGGGTATTTCCTGTTGCCGCTGACCATGGTGTTGACCGGGCGCCTGGTCTACGGCGAACGCTTGTCGCGCTTGCAGCAGATCGCGGTATTTTTTGCCGCGCTCGGGGTGCTCAATGAGCTGTACCAGGCCGGTGGTTTTTCCTGGGCCACCCTGGTGGTGATCATCGGTTATCCGGTTTACTTCGTGGTGCGCAAATACCTGAGCACCGATCACCTGGGTGGCTTGTGGCTGGACATGGCGCTGATGTTGCCGGTGGCCTGGTGGTTTGTGCAGCATGGCGAACAAGGTTTTGCCGTGCTGGATGTGCATCCCAAGCTCTATGCCTTGATCCCGATGCTGGGTTTGATCAGTGCTTCGGCGCTGGTGAGCTACATCATCGCCAGCCGTTTATTGGCCTTTAGCCTGTTCGGGTTGCTCAGCTATGTGGAGCCGGTGTTACTGCTCTTTGTCGCCTTGTTGTTGGGCGAAGGCATCAAGGGCGGGCAGTGGCTGACGTATATCCCGATCTGGCTGGCCGTGATGGTGCTGGTGTATGAAGGCTTCAAACATTTGGTGCGTCAGCGCAAAGCTTAAAATGTGCAGGCACTAAAAAGCCCGGCTGAGAACCTTCTCGGCCGGGCTTTTTTGTTGCTGACGCTTAGTCGGTGGTCAGTACACCGCGACGTACCTGGTCACGCTCGATCGACTCGAACAGTGCCTTGAAGTTGCCCTCGCCAAACCCATCGTCGCCTTTGCGCTGGATGAATTCGAAGAACACCGGGCCCATCAGGGTTTCCGAGAAGATCTGCAGCAGCAGGCGCTTGTCGCCCTCGATCGAGGAGCCGTCCAGCAAAATACCGCGCGCCTGCAGTTGGTCCACCGGCTCGCCGTGGTTTGGCAGGCGGCCTTCGAGCATTTCGTAGTAGGTGTCCGGCGGCGCGGTCATGAAGCGCATGCCAATCTTCTTCAACGCATCCCAGGTCTTGACCAGGTCTTCGGTGAGGAACGCCACGTGCTGGATGCCCTCGCCGTTGAACTGCATCAGGAACTCTTCGATCTGGCCGGCGCCCTTGGACGACTCCTCGTTCAGCGGGATGCGGATCATGCCGTCCGGGGCACTCATGGCCTTGGACGTAAGGCCAGTGTATTCGCCCTTGATATCGAAGTAGCGTGCTTCACGGAAGTTGAACAGTTTTTCGTAGAAGTTGGCCCAGTAGGCCATGCGGCCGCGGTACACGTTGTGGGTCAAGTGGTCGATGACCTTGAGGCCCGCGCCTACGGGGTTGCGGTCGACACCTTCGAGGTACACGAAGTCGATGTCATAAATCGAGCTGCCTTCACCGAAGCGATCGATCAGGTACAGCGGCGCACCGCCGATGCCCTTGATGGCCGGCAGGTTGAGTTCCATCGGGCCGGTTTCGATATGAATCGGCTGGGCGCCCAGTTCCAACGCGCGGTTGTAAGCCTGCTGCGAGTCTTTGACCCGGAACGCCATGCCGCACACCGACGGGCCGTGTTCGGCGGCAAAGTACGAGGCCAGGCTGTCGGGCTGGTTGTTGAGGATCAGGTTGATCTCGCCCTGGCGGTACAGGTGCACATTCTTGGAGCGGTGGGTCGCGACTTTGGTGAAGCCCATGATCTCGAAGATCGGCTCCAGGGTGCCCGGAGTCGGCGATGCGAATTCAATAAATTCAAAGCCCATCAGGCCCATTGGGTTTTCGTATTGGTCGGCCATTTCGGCACCTCATCATTCTTGTAAGTAGCAAGCAGTCAATTACAGGCAAGGATGAGGTTGCAGGGTGGCGCGCACGACAGGCCCCGCACGCTGCGGGCGAGGAAGTCACCAAAGATCAGGGGGGAGCCGAGTAGCTTCATGATTACATCAGTCTCTGACGGCCGAGGCTTGCGTGAGCGCAAGTCCATATTCTTGTATGCGTAAATCGATTCTACACAGCGTAACAGTATTTGTCCGAACTCTCATCAAATCCCTATTGCGCTGGGCGGCGCAAGGGGTTTGTTGCACAGATAGATGCCCAACAGGATCACCGCGCCGCCGAGCGCCATGGGTAACGTGAGTTGTTCGCCGAGCAGCAGCGCGCCGCAGATCACCGCCGTCAGCGGGTTCAGCGCGATGAACACGCCGGCGCGGGTCGCGCCGATACGCCGGATGCCATCGTAATAGCCGATGTACGCCAGCGCAGAGCCGAGCACGCCCAAATACACCAGGCTCACAACCTGCGGCAGGTGCAGGCTGCCAAGCCCGGCCAGCGTGAAGCGCCCGGCGAGCGCGGTGGCAACCGTCAGCATCAGGGTGCCCAGCAGCACTGACCAGCTGACCGTTTGCAACGGCCCCAGGCTTTGATTCAACGCGCGGGAAAACAACGAGTAAATCCCCCACCCCAGCACACAGCCAAACACCAGCACGTCGCCCGGCCAGGTACTCGATGCACCTTGCAGCAACTGCGGGTTGCGACTGACGATCACCGCCGCAGCGCCGGCCAGGCACAACGCGATACCCAGTACCCTGGCAGCGCCGAGGCGCTCTTTGAACAACCACCAGGAAGCCAGGCCGATCACCGCCGGATTCAACGCAACGATCAACGAAGCGCGCGAGGCGTTGATGTAATGCAGGCCGTAGAAAAAACACAGGTTGTAGAAAAAGATCCCGAAAAACCCCAGCACCGCCAGATGCAGCAGTTGCCGGGGACGTGGCCGCGCCAGCGGGATGCGTGCACACAGCATAAACAGCAGCAGCGCCAGGCTGGCCAGGATAAACCGCAGGCTGGCGGCCAGCAGCGGGTCGACTTGATTGGCCAGGTAACGCCCGGCGACAAAAGTGCCGCCCCAGATCATGGTCACGGCGGCGAGCTTCAGGTAGGTGAGGCGATCAGACGGAGGTTGCATTAGCAGTTGCTCGACAGGCGACAGGATGGGCATATTCTTCGACTAATGATCAGTAATCGTAAAATGAGCCTTTACTCATGACCTTGACCCAACTGGAAATTTTTTCGCTGGTGGCCGAGCTGCAAGGCTTCACCAGTGCGGCGCACCGCCTGGGCATCAGCCAGTCGGCGGTGTCCCATGCCGTCAAGGCCCTGGAACAGGAGCTGGGCGTGGAATTGTTTCGGCGCCACCAGACGCGGGTGGAGCTGAGCGACATCGGCGCGCAATTACTCGGGCGCGCCCGTGCCATGCTCGGCCTGGCCGCGACCTTACAGCAGGAAGCCGCCGACGCCCGTGGCATGAAACGCGGCACCTTGCGCATCGGCTCCTTCGGCCCCACTGCGTCGGTGCGCTTGTTACCGACAATCCTCAGCCATTTTCGGCAGGCCTACCCGGGCATTGAAGTGCATGTGGACGAAGGGCCAGATCGGCAAGTCATCCAGTGGCTGGACGAGCGACGCGTCGACGTGGGTTTTGTGGTGCTCGCCGACACGCCAACAGACAGTGAACGTTTCGACACTGTGGCGTTGTTCGAGGATCAGCTGGTCGCGTTGTTGCCGGCCACCCATGCGCTGGTTGCCAGCACATCAATACCTTTGCAAGCGCTGTGTGACGATCCGTTCATTCTCACCGAAGCCGGCTCATCGGAGCTGGTGATGCGCTTGTTCAGCGACGCGCGTTTGCGGCCCAACGTGCGGTATCGCTGTGCCCAATTGCTCAGTACGCTGGAAGCCGTCAGCCGTGGCGACGGGCTGAGCATCGTGGCGCAGGCATCGTTGCCCGAGCGAGTCGACAGTCGTTATGTGGCACGGCCGTTATCGCCGCCCGTGCCGCGCCGGATCGGCCTGGCGGTGTTGGACCGGCGCCAGGCCTCACCTGCAGCCCTCGCGTTCCTCACGCTCGCGCAAGGGCTGCAACACACCGGCATTCACCGATAACTCATGGTGAACGAAGCCAACCCGTTGGCCGTACCGGGCTGGATCATTTTTTCGGTTTGCACATAACGAGCAGTCAAAGGGATCGTGATGGTGCCGTTGCTCGTACTGGTCACCCGCCATTGGTTCAGGTTGTCGACGGCCGAAGAATCGGCGCCATAGTTCAGCACTGAGGGGCCACTCAACAGCTGTATTGCCACACCCTTGGCTGTCGAAGTACGCGTCAGCGACAACTGGTTGCCGCGATTTGCGGGGTTAGTCTGGTCGGTCACCGTGACCCAGATATCCAGGCTGCCACCGGTTCCCCCGGCACAGTCCAGCCGGATGTTTTGGCTCACGCTTGCGGCGTAGCTGCCTACGCCCGTGAAATCACGGCTGGTCACAGGCCCCATCGGCATGACAACCGAAGGTGTCGAAACATGGCAGGTAGGCCGCAGCGGCGGCGCTATGACCGCGTTGCTGAGGCTTACCGAGGCGTAGCCCGGGCCTGAGGTCGTGACATTGGTCAGCGTGTAGTTGGCAAACGTGCCCGCCGTGATCGTGCCGGCCGAGACAGGACCGGTGACCACCAGGTAGATCCGCCCCTGGAGCCCCCACCCACTGGGCTTGTTGTGTTTGACGGTTAATAACGCCGTGGCGCCGTGATGGAGTGGCTGAAAAGGTTGGCCGGGATCCCTGGCCATCACCGCGAACCCCACTCCGGGCAGGTTGGTGGCGTAGACCGGCATCGAGAGGCCGGACGCACTGAACGTGATCCCTGTAGCCGGCGAATTGACGGTGCTTATGTTCGCTGTCACGGGTTGTTCGATAGGCCAATCCTTGTATTGACAGCGCATTACGTAGCCATTGCCACTATCGAAGTTGTAGCCGTTTACCTCGCCCAGGGCCTGCCCGATCTGTACGTTGCCCTGCAGGGTGATGGGCGCAATCGAGACATTCAGGTTTGCCTGGGGCGAACAATCGCCAGCGTTACCAAAGTGCGCGTGGGCAGGCGTTGCGAAAGCCCAGCCGCTCAGCAGTGCGACGATGCCTGAAAATCTGATCGTGAAGAGTTGAACACCGTTTTTAGTGTGATTCATCAGGTGCTCTCCTCGTAGCGACACTGGCTGACCAATTGATCTGTATTTTCTTGGCGGCGACCGGGTTCACGGGCAGGTAGATGGTAACGAATGAAACACCGCTCGCCCGCCGCCTCGGCCCACTGCACGGTCAGCCTGCCGTGGTCGGCAACCCCGCGTACGAAAGCCTTGCCCGCCTGGCCAACCACCCCGACTTCGTTGCCCTGCTCGTCAAATACCTGGGCTGCGAACGGCAGGGGCTTGCCGTTCGGGTGGGTGGCCTTTATCACCACCGCCCGGCCGCTGACGGTCTCGAACTTGACCAGCGATATTGCGCCCAGGGTCGGCACCACGGAACGGTTCGACTCCTTTAATTCCACGTCCATGGGCATGCCTTGCGGGTCGATGTCCACGGCGTTGGGCTGGTACGCCCGCAAAGAAGACATGACCCCGTAACCCTGCTTGTTGATACGCACCCCGGAGCCGCCGAGCTGCGCACCCTGGGCGCCTGGCGCATGCACCAGCGCCGACGCTTCACCGAGGTTTTGCGCCAGGGTGACGCCACCGCTGTGGGCGATCAGGCCGCCGTCGGCGCTCATGGACACTTGTGCATTGCGCTGGCTCTGACCATAGCCGCCGCGCAGGTTGGCGGCGTGACTGCGATAGCCTGCGTAAGCGTTGAAACTTGAACCGCCGTGATCGCCGCTGCCGCGACTGCCGACCAAGCCGTAATGGGTGTGCGCCGTCTCCCCCAGCAAGCCATTGATGCCGAGTTGTTGCTGACTGCCGCGCGAATCCCCCGCATCCCGTGACAGTGAACTGCTCAGGGTCGGTGCGCGCGTGCCCTCGCCCAATGGCATGGAGAGGCTCAGTACCCAGTGATTCTCCACGCGTTCGGTGCGCGCCGAGCGGCCGAAGAAAACATCCTCGGCGCGTTCACGATCGCTCGCCCGATACAGCTCGCTGATCCTCGAACGCTGCGCCGAAAGGTTCCAGCTCAGTGACTTCCAGCTGGCCCCATAACTGGCGGTGAACGACGTCTGGCGCCCTTGCTGCCCGGCCCAGTAGTCAGTAGAGCTGCCATACACACTCAGGGTGCCCTCCCCCAACCGTTGGCTGATCGTCAGGTCCAGGCGGCTTTTTTGCCGCGCATAGCTGTCCAGGTTCCCGCCGTGACGGCCCAGATCGCGCACATTCAAGGCGTCCGGCAGGTTCAGGTAGCCAGCGGTCGAGAAGCGATAGGCGCCGAGCGCAAAATGCGTTCCCGAAAACGGCAGGTTCTTGTTATAGGCCAGGCCAAGGCTTTGTCCGCGCGCTACCGCCTGCCCCTGCACCTGTGTGCGCGAGTGGGTGGTGTCCAGGGCGAACGCGCCAACGGCTGTACTGATCGCCAGGCCCGCCTTGCCTTGGCTATAACCCTGGGAAAGGGTGGCGCCCCCGTAAACGGTGAGGCTATCGATCAGCCCATGTTGCAGCGTGCCTTGAAACACCGAGGCGTTGGCATCGCTGACGCCATGCTGCTGCACCTGCCCCACCGTTGCGCTGTAGTGCGTGGCGCCGTAACGCAAGAGCTGCGGGGCCACCGAATAAGGCACGACAAAGGTGCTGCGCCGCCCGTCTACCTCGGTGACACTGACGTCGAGGTCGCCACCGTAGCCCGTGGGGTAGAGATCATCGATCACAAAAGGCCCGGGCGCCACCGTGGTTTCGTAAAGGGTGTAGCCGTTCTGGCGCACCGTCACAGTGGCATTGCTGTCGGCAACGCCGCGCACCTGGGGCGCATAACCTTGTTGCGACGGCGCCAGCATCCGGTTATCAGTGGCCAGGGTAATGCCGCGCACGCGCACGCCGTCGAGGATCTGGCCGCTGCTGAAACTGTCGCCCACGGTCAGTTGCGACTGCCAAGCGGCAACGGCGCGTTGCAGGTAAGTGGCCGTGGCTTGATAAGGCAAATGACCGCTTCGCGAAGCCCAGGCTTGCCCGCCCTGGTGGCGCAGCCGCCAGTCACCCAGGTTGACCCCGCCGTCCAGGCCCAGGTAACCGCGATCTTCACCCGCACCCGAGGTCACCGCTGCGGCGCTGAAGGTGTAATTGAGCAGCGCGGCATCAATGCCTGCGTCCCATTGGGCGGGGTCAACGTAGTCGCGAGCAGAGCGATTGATGTAGACCTGCGGGATACTCACGTCCAGGGTCAGGGACTCGACATCGACATGGCTGCTGGCCATGGGAATCCATGCGGCGAACTCGCGACAATCCTCCTCGGCAACGGCTTCGGCGTTGCGCAGTACCACCCCGAGTTCGGCCAATTGTTGCGCGCTCACACAGGGTTGCGCCGCGTCCTGTTTGCCCACGTTTACGAAGGTGATCGGGCGACGGCCCAGTGATTGCCCGTTGAGTATCACGTCAACGCGATAAACCCCAGGCGTCAACACGTTGCCGGTATTGAAGCGCGAGAGATCCGCCGGGCTGGACATGCCGCTGGTAAAAGCCTCCAGATCAAACAACAACGGGGCCGCCTCGGCCGATAACACAAGCGTGCTCAGCAAGCCGAACAGCAACAGCAGTCGAGGGTGGGACAGCAGCCAGGCAGCGCCTTGGCAGAATGTGAATGGCAACAAGGCAGGCATAGTCAGAACTTCAGAGGAGCACGCTGCGGCGCGGAAAACGTGCCGTAGTCATTGATGAATTTGAAATGCACTTGCGCATCGGCGGGGATGGCCTGTACGGCCTCGCGCACCGTCAGGGTCAGGTTGCCGCCAGGCGGCACCATGCCCTCTTGCGCCTGCAGCAGCGGCGCGTCTTTTTGCGGGCCCATGGCCAACGCCACCTCGTTGAATGTCACGTGATAGGCCGAGGGGTTGTGTACCTCCAGCAGCGCCCCCTGGGCACTGCGGCGCAAGGTCCAGCGTAATTGCGTGGGCGCGTCGTTCGGGCTGCCCGGCAGATCGGCGGGGCGAAAAAACACTTTGGTACGGATACGAAAGGCGAACTGCAGGTGGTTGGCGGGGGCATCATCGGCCTCGGTGTTGAGCTTGGGCGGGATCTCCAGCGCATTCAGCCAAAACAACGATTCCCGATCCGCCGGCAGTGGCTCTTGGGTGTAGACCAGGCGCACGGCCTGGCTTTTCTGCGGGTTCAGGCGAAACACCGGCGGCGAAAGGCTGAAAGGCACCTCGCTGTTAGAGGGGTCTGACGCGGGGTCTCCCTGGTCCAGCCACACCTGAACCAGGCGCGGAGCGCGTTCGTCGTCGTTGGTCAGGCGCAAGGTGATTTCGCGACGCTGTTGCGGGTAAATGTGCCGCGTACCGTCGATCACTACGCCGGCATGGGCAATGGATGGCCATCCGCTGCACACCGAAATGGCAAGCAGCAAGGCAATGGCGAACAGGAGTCGGGAAACCATGGGGCGGTCCTCCAAGGCGCTGTCCAGTGCCTGGCGAACCGCCAGACTCCAGGCCCTGATCAGGGGAACGTGACGGAGTACAGCACCTGCGTGCTTACCGGGCCTGGGGTTGCGGCGCCGGTGGCGAAGTACTGCGCGGCAAACGGCAGCGACACTTCACCTTTGTCGGGGACTTTTGCGCTGCTCGAATTGAGCGCCAGGCGCAGGTCCATAGGCTTTTGGGTGGTGCCGTCGACAATCTGCACCTCAACGAGGCTGGCAGGCACGGGTTTGGCCGGCGCCTGATTCTTCAAGTTGCCGGTAGCCGGGTTGATCGCCGGGCTGCTGCTCTCGAACAACACCGCCACCGTCGTATCCTTGGGGCACGCACCCACACGTACAACAAAAGGGGTGGTGCCGGCCGTCTGGCCTTTTGCATTGAGCGCGCTGGCCTGGACCTTGTTGAGCACCACGGCGAAGTTCGGGCTGGCGCCAGGCGCCGAGCCTGCCCCGCCACTGATACTGCAGGTGGTGCCGGTGATTTCACCGGTCAGGCTGATGGTACCGTCTGCGGCAAAAGCAGGCAGCGCGGCGACGCCGGTAGCGGCCAGGAAGGCAGCGGCCAGTCGGAGGTTATTCATTGCAGGTAGTTCCTTATCAAGTCGCGTTAACGGGTTACGAAACGAATTTCAACAATTGAAAGACGTGGGTCGACCGTCCCGCCAGAAGTGGGCTGAAACGGCTGAGAGAGAGGCTGGAAGGGTCGCTGCTGCGAACTCCCTTACTTTTTGCAACGATGTTTATCTTGCCAAGCTGAGACAATCGCAACAACTGACCGAACGGCTAGGTCAAGTCGCGCCAAACAAGTGAGCGGCACTGCGCAATGCCAACTATCATCGGCACACACCCGTCTTTTTATTCCGTTATTGGCTGCCTCTATGCCCCTCACCGCCAAAGGCCCCCGAAGCCGAACCGCACGCGCGCTCATCACCAGTGCCTGCGGCCTGATTCCCGTTTTATTGGGGGTGGTGATTCTTCATTGGCAAGCCGAGCGCACCCTTGAGCAAAGCACCGCCCAAACTGCGCAGGAGGCTGTGCGCCAGTTCGATTTAATGCTCGACAACACCGCCCTCGCCGCCCAGAGATTGCTGCCGCTGGCCGGCCAACCGTGCGACAACGGCGCGCAACTGGCACTGCGCGAGCAGGTCACGCGGCGCCCTTTTGTGCGGGCAACGACCTTGTCCTGGCAAAAAAACATCTATTGCAGCTCGTTGTTCGGCGACAGCTACCAGTCACCAGTCAACCCGGACGACTACGTAGCGGGCACGCTGTGGTTGATGAACGGCAACCCGGTAACGCCCGATACCGCGTTATTGGTTTACCGCCTGGTCGATGGCGATAAAGCCGCGTTCGCCTCGGTTGACGGCTACCACCTGACCAACGCCTTGCGCCTGATCAGCCGCTACGCGCACCTGATCCTGCGCGTGGGGCCCAACTGGCTGGACGCTGACGGCAAGGTGCACACCACTGCAATGCCGCAGTTTGCGGTGGCCCATCAGCACCTGGCCTCTGAACGTTACTCGTACAGTGTCGATGCCGGCATGCCCGTCGGTGAGGTGTGGAGGTACATGGAGGCGCGTTACCCGGCGCTGTTCAGTCTGTTGGTGTTCTTTGGGGTGCTGGCGGGCGTGTTGGCCCACTGGCTGCAAAAGCGCTCGTCGGCGCCGACCCATGAGTTGCAGCGGGCACTGGGGGCCAATGAATTCATTCCGTATTTCCAGCCAGTGGTGCGTGGCGACACCCGCGAATGGGCCGGCTGTGAAGTGTTGATGCGCTGGCGGCACCCGAAGGAAGGCCTGGTTCGCCCTGACCTGTTTGTCCCGCTGGCCGAACATTCGGGCCTGATCGTGCCGATGACCCGCTCGTTGCTCCGCCAGACCGCTGCGCAACTGGCCCCGCATGCCGGACGCTTCAGCCCGGGCTTCCATATCGGCGTGAACATCACCGCCAGTCACTGCCAGGACCTGGATCTGGTGCAGGACTGTCGGGAGTTTCTCGCTGCCTTCGCCCCCGGCCAGGTGACGCTGGTACTGGAGTTGACCGAGCGTGAGCTGATTCAGCCGACCGACACCACCGCCCGCCTGTTCGACGCCCTGCATCAACTGGGGGTGATGATCGCGATTGATGACTTCGGCACCGGCCATTCCAGCCTGGGTTACTTGCGCAACTTCAATGTCGATTACTTGAAAATCGATCAAAGCTTTGTCGCCATGATCGGCGCCGATGCACTCTCACGGCATATTCTGGACAGCATCATAGAACTCAGCGGCAAGCTGGACCTGGGTACTGTGGCCGAGGGCGTGGAAACAGCAGAGCAATGCGAATACCTCGCGGCCCAAGGTGTGGATTTCCTGCAGGGCTACCTGTTCGGTCGGCCGTTACCCTGTGAAGAGTTCATTAAGTCGCTGGCCAGCCATTGAATAGCCATCTAGTGCGCCGGATGAAATAATCTTATTCAGGTAACGCCGTGATTTACTCGTGCGGCATTAACTACTACAATTTTTCCTGCCTGTGCTGAACTCGCAGAAAGGCCTCTTTCTTTGAGTTACCTTAAAGCTCTTGGCTTACACGCTTTATCTGCAGTTGATATCAGCCAACTACACTATTGGAGTACAGATTTTGTCCAGACTCGCCGAATTTCGCGCAGCAGAAAAAGCCCTTCAAGAGCAGCTGGCTCAGCTGGAATCCTTGAAGAACGACGCCGGCCTGAAAAAAGAAATCGAATTCGAAGAAAAGCTGCAAGGCCTGATGAAGCACTACGGCAAAGGCCTGCGCGACATCATCTCGATCCTTGATCCTAACCCTGGCAAAGCCAGCGCTGCCGCCGCCGCACCAAAACAGCGCCGCGCACGTGTGGTCAAGGTTTACCACAACCCGCACACCGGCGAACTGATCGAAACCAAAGGCGGCAATCACCGCGGCCTGAAAGCCTGGAAAGAACAGTATGGCGCTGCCACTGTAGACTCCTGGTTGCGCGGCTGATCGAAAGACGCGTACAAAAAACCCCGCGGATGCGGGGTTTTTTTTGCTTCGAAAACGAACTTGATTAACGGCTCACGTTGTTCAAAAACGAGCAAGATAACCCGTTCAAAGTTTAAGGCTATCACGCACCGAATTGACTTCGTCCTTACTGGCTTCATAGGCTTCGGCCTGGCCGGCAAAGGAAAAGACATAGGCTTTATCGGTATCAACTGCGCCGACCAATGTTTGTGACAATATGTGCCGGCCGTTCTCGGTAATCACGCAAGTAGTTTCCAGCGCGTCAAGACGGCTCAATGTGCTGGTGTGCATCTTTGTGCACACGCTTTGATAACCGCTGCCGGCAAAATCCTTCTGGATGGATTTGCGCATTTCCAGCAGTACACCTTCAAGATTAACTTTGTGACCTGCCTCAATCGGTGTGCCGGTCAACTCCATGACCATCAAGGTGTTACCGTTTTCATCATTCTTGATGGCGCGCTGACGGGACACCGCCTGAGGTTTTACCGGCGCGTCGTCGTCGGGCACGACTTCCTCGACTTGCCAGCCACTGGGCCAATGAATTTCCGGATCGGCCGCCAACACAAAGGGGCTGCCCAGCAACATACAGACAGCGCTCAACAGCGGTTTACGAAATTCAATCATCAAGACAAACACCCAAGGTTCAAGCATCGAAGTTTGAGCCTGGCACCCTTGACTCGCAAGGGCTGAGTGACCTTTTTCATTTGGCTCGGCCGGCCACGCTTGCGTATCATGACGGTGCGGCATGGATGCCGGCCGCAAGCCAAGGGACCACTCAAGTCACGAGTCGCGTTTGCCCCATTTTTTCTGGAGGGCCCATGAGCCTGCACGATCTGAACACTTTCCCGGGCGTCACTGCCCAACCTGACACCGCCACCGCGAACTTCGTGTTCAACCACACCATGCTGCGGGTCAAGGACATCACCAAGTCGCTGGACTTCTACACCCGCGTCCTGGGCTTTTCCCTGGTTGAAAAACGCGACTTCCCTGAAGCCGAATTCAGCCTGTATTTCCTCGCCCTGGTGGACAAGGCCCAGATCCCGGCCGACGCCGCTGCGCGCACGCAGTGGATGAAGTCGATCCCGGGCATCCTGGAACTGACCCACAACCACGGCACCGAAAACGATGCCGACTTCGCTTACCACAACGGCAATACCGACCCGCGTGGCTTTGGCCATATCTGCATCTCGGTGCCGGATATCGTCGCGGCCTGTGAGCGTTTTGAAGCACTGGGCTGCGATTTCCAGAAGCGCCTGAGCGATGGCCGCATGAAAAGCCTGGCGTTCATCAAAGACCCGGATGCTTACTGGGTAGAGATTATTCAGCCAGCGCCGCTGTAAGCGTTCTGCGTGACGCAAAGCGTCACCGGATGCATTCCCACGTAGAACGTGGGAATGAAAAAAACCCCATGATCACTCATGGGGTTTTTTATGTGCGGTACCTGAATTTATGCCGGTGCCGACGTGCGGATCAAGTGATCAAAAGCACTGAGCGAAGCCTTCGCGCCCTCACCTACCGCAATCACGATCTGCTTGTAGGGCACGGTCGTCACGTCACCGGCAGCAAACACGCCAGGCAGTGAAGTTTCGCCACGCGCATCGACGATGATCTCGCCGCGCGGGGTCAATTCCACCGTGCCCTTGAGCCAGTCGGTGTTGGGCAGCAAGCCGATCTGAACAAAAATGCCTTCCAGGTCGATGGTCTTGAACTCGCCGCTGTCGCGATCCTTGTACGCCAGGCCAGTGACCTTCTGGCCGTCGCCTTTGACTTCACTGGTCAGCGCACTGGTGATCACGTCCACGTTCGGCAGGCTGTAGAGCTTGCGCTGCAACACGGCATCGGCGCGCAATTTGCTGTCGAACTCGAGCAAGGTCACGTGGCTGACGATACCGGCCAGGTCAATGGCCGCTTCAACGCCGGAGTTGCCACCGCCGATCACTGCCACACGCTTGCCCTTGAACAACGGGCCGTCGCAATGCGGGCAGAAGCACACGCCGCGGGCCTTGTATTCCTGCTCGCCCGGCACACCCATTTCGCGCCAGCGGGCCCCGGTGGCCAGAATCACGGTTTTGGACTTGAGGGTGGCACCGCTTTCAAAGCGAATTTCGTGCAAGTCACCGGCGTTTTTGGCCGGCACCAGGCTGCTGGCACGTTGCAGGTTCATGATGTCCACGTCGTACTGACGCACATGCGCTTCCAACGCACTGGCCAGCTTCGGCCCTTCGGTCTCCTGCACGGAGATGAAGTTTTCGATGGACATGGTGTCCAGCACCTGGCCGCCGAAGCGCTCAGCCGCAACACCGGTGCGAATGCCTTTACGTGCAGCGTAAATCGCAGCAGCAGAACCGGCCGGGCCACCCCCAACAACCAGTACATCAAAGGCGTCTTTGGCGCTGATTTTCTCGGCGGCCTTTTCGATACCGCTGGTGTCGAGCTTGGCGAGGATTTCTTCCAGGCCCATACGGCCCTGGCCGAAGTTCACGCCATTGAGGTACACGCTGGGCACTGCCATGACCTGGCGCTCATCGACTTCAGCCTGGAACAGCGCGCCGTCGATGGCGACGTGGCGGATGTTCGGGTTAAGCACGGCCATCAGGTTCAGCGCCTGAACCACGTCAGGGCAGTTCTGGCACGACAGCGAAAAGTAGGTCTCGAAGCTGAACTCGCCTTTCAAGGCACGAATCTGTTCAATCACTTCGACACTGGCCTTCGACGGGTGGCCACCGACTTGCAGCAAGGCCAACACCAGCGAAGTGAATTCATGGCCCATGGGGATGCCGGCAAAACGCAGGCTGATATCGGCACCCGGGCGGTTGATGGAGAACGACGGCTTGCGCGCATCATTGCCATCGGTGTTGAGGGTAATCAGCGTGGTGAGGCTGGTTACGTCCTGCAAAAGGGCAAGCATTTCCTGGGATTTCGCACCGTCGTCGAGGGAGGCGACGATCTCGATCGGCTGGGTGACCCGTTCCAGGTATGACTTCAACTGAGCTTTAAGATTGGCGTCCAACATACGGGCGATTTCCTGTTAATTCGGTTTATTGCAGACAAAAAAACGCCCGAGCGACTCTCGCCCGGGCGTTTTGAGGGCGGTGCAGCTTACTTAAGGTGCGGCAATCCGCCCTTGATGTTTCACAGACTTAGATCTTGCCGACCAGGTCCAGGGACGGAGCCAGAGTAGCCTCGCCTTCTTTCCACTTGGCTGGGCAGACTTCGCCTGGGTGAGCAGCGACGTACTGAGCGGCCTTGATTTTGCGCAGCAGCTCGGAAGCATCACGGCCAACACCGCCGTCGTTCAGCTCAACGATCTTGATCTGACCTTCCGGGTTGATCACGAAAGTACCGCGGTCTGCCAGGCCGGCTTCTTCGATCAGTACGTCGAAGTTGCGCGAGATGGTCAGGGTTGGGTCGCCGATCATGGTGTACTGGATTTTGCCGATGGCTGGCGAAGTGTTGTGCCAGGCAGCGTGGGCAAAGTGGGTGTCGGTGGAAACGCTGTAGATCTCGACGCCCAGTTTCTGGAATTCGGCGTAGTTGTCAGCCAGGTCTTCCAGTTCGGTTGGGCAAACGAAGGTGAAGTCGGCTGGGTAGAAGAAAACGACCGACCATTTGCCTTTCAGGTCAGCGTCAGTCACATCTACGAAGTTGCCGTTTTTGTAGGCGGTCGCTTTGAACGGTTTTACTTGGCTGTTGATGATAGGCATCGGTGACTCTCCGTCAGTGGTTGAACAGTTGATGAGATGAATCCTACTCACTCTTTGTGTCGATGGCTCATTGGCAAACCTGATGCTGACGATTGGTTTTCCCTATCAGGTCTCTGTATTAATAGAAGAAATCTCAAAGCAGCGGTTGGGTAGCCAAGGTCATGCCCAAAAAGGGTGTCGCTTCAACATAGCGCATGGCGGATTTCATGTCGCTCCAGCCGACGTAACTCATCAGCGACTTCAAATCCCAGCCGCTGCCGTGGGCCCACGTGGCAAAGCCACGGCGCAGTGAGTGGCTGGTGTATTGATCCGCAGGGATGCCCGCGCGCTCCAGGGCCTGGCGCAGCAGCGGGATCACGCTGTTGGGGTGCAAGCCCTCCTCGCCCAGGTTGCCCCAGCGGTCTACGCCCCGGAACACCGGGCCGCGCACCAAGGCCGAAACGCTCAGCCATTCGCTGTAGGCTTGCACGGGGCATAGCCGCAGCAGTGCCGGGGTCTGGTAGGTCTTGCCGAGGTTGTCGCGGTCACTTTTGCTGCGCGGCAGGTACAGGCTGATGCCGGCGCCGGGCACTGCTTGTACGTGTTCGATGCTCAGGCGGCACAACTCGTCGCTGCGAAAGCCGCGCCAGAAGCCCAGCAGGATCAGCGCAGTGTCGCGCTTGGCGCGCAGCAATCGCGGCTGATCCTGCGCCTCAATCGCCTGCCTGGCTTCAACCTCAAGGGAGGCCACCACCTGTTCAAGGTGCTTGAGCTGCAAAGGCTCGGCCTGCTTCTCCTGCGCCGGGTGCACCGCCCGGATGCCCTTGAGCACCTTGCGCACCACGGGCGCCTTGGTCGGGTCCGGGAAACCCTGGCTGGTGTGCCACTGCGCCAGCGCCGAGAGCCGCAGCTTCAAGGTGTTGACCGCCAGCACCCCGGCATGGGCCACCAGGTAGCGCGCCACGCTGTCGCTGGTGGCCGGCAGGAACCCGCCCCAACTCACTTCAAAATGCTCGATGGCCGCGCGATAGCTGCGCCGTGTGTTGTCACGGGTGGCGGCGTTGAGGTAACGGTCCAGGTCGCTCATAAAAGGCCTATTCGTACTGCTGGCGGGTGTATTAACGGTTAAAAACGTTATGACACGGGATAATACGCCAATATCCCATCTGTTAATTCATGAATTTAAACGGTATTTTATTCGTGATACAGTATGTATCTACATACCATGTACCACAGTACTAAATCGACGGAGACCCCATGGCGCGCGGCGGCATAAACAAAGCAGTGGTTCAAACGGCACGCCTGGCGATCCTGGCCCGTGGCGAAAACCCCAGCATCGATGCGGTACGCATCGAGATGGGCAATACCGGCTCAAAAACTACAATTCACCGCTATTTGAAGGAGCTGGATGACAGCGAAACCCGGCTGACGATCACCCAGGCGCCCATCGACGACGAGCTGGGCGAGTTGGTAGCGCGGCTGGCCCAACGCCTTAAAGACAAGGCCCAGGAGCCGATTGACTTGGCGCAGGCGCAATTCGAACAGCAAAAAGCCGCCCTGCTCGCCCAGGTGCAAGCGCTTGAAGAAGCCCACGGCCAGCTCAAGCAGCAATTTGATATCCAGGCCGCCGCACTCGCCGAAGAAAGCGCCGCCTTGCAGACCGCCAGCACCAGCCTGCAAACCGAACAAACGCGCAATGCGGGGCTTAGCCAGGCGTGCAGCGATTACGAGTTGCGCATCAAAGACAAGGACGAACAGATTCGCTCGCTGGAAGACAAGCACCTGCACGCCCGCGACGCGCTTGAGCACTATCGCAATGCGGTCAAGGAGCAACGCGAGCAGGAACAACGGCGCCATGAAGGCCAGTTGCAGCAGGTGCAGGCCGAGCTGCGCCAGGCGCAACAGAGCGCCATGGTGCGTCAGGATGAGATCACTCAGCTGCATCGCGACAATGAGCGACTGCTGATCGAGCACCGCGTGACCAGCAAGGAATTGACCGCCCTGCAGGAGCAATCACGCAAGGAGCACGCGCAACAGCAAACGCTCAGCGAACAGCTTGGGCGGATAGACAGCGAACGCACCCTGCTTCAGGAGCGTTTGCGGGTTGCGGTAGAGGAAAGTCAAGCGCGCCAGGCGGCGCTGAGCGAGCAACAGCAGCTCAGCAAAACCCTGGAGCTGGACCTGATCAAGGCCCAGGCCAGTATCGAGGCATTGCGCCTGGCGGCCGTCGTTGCAACGCCGCCAGAGGCAACCGCCGAGGCCTGATCAGCCCGCCACAGGCGTGCGCATGGTGACGAACTCTTCCGCCGCTGTGGGGTGCACGCCGATGGTTTCATCGAAATGCTGCTTGGTCGCGCCCGCCTTGAGCGCGATCGCCAGGCCCTGAACGATCTCACCTGCATCCGGCCCGACCATGTGGCAACCCAGGACTTTGTCGGTGTCAGCGTCGACCACCAGCTTCATCAAGGTTTTTTCCTGGCAATCGGTCAACGTCAGCTTCATCGGCCGGAAGCGGCTTTCGAAGATCTGCACCTTATGGCCGTTTTTCTTCGCGTCTTCTTCGCTCAGGCCCACGGTGCCGATATTCGGCAGGCTGAACACCGCGGTCGGGATCATCGCGTAATCCACCGCACGGTATTGCTCAGGCTTGAACAGCCGACGCGCAACCGCCATACCCTCGGCCAGCGCGACGGGCGTCAATTGCACCCGCCCGATCACATCGCCAATCGCCAGGATCGAGGCTTCGGCGGTCTGGTACAGGTCGTCGACTTCGACAAAGCCACGCTCATCCAATTTGACGCCGGTGTTTTCCAGCCCCAGGTTGTCGAGCATCGGGCGGCGACCGGTGGCGTAGAACACGCAGTCGGCTTCGAGCACGCGACCGTCTTTGAGGGTGGCCTTGAGGCTGCCGTCGGCCTGCTTGTCGATGCGCTCGATATCGGCATTGAATTGCAGGTCGAGGCCGCGCTTGGTCAGCTCTTCCTTCAGGTGCGTGCGCACCGCGCCGTCAAACCCGCGCAGGAACAGGTCGCCGCGATACAGCAAGGTTGTCTGTGCGCCCAGGCCATGGAAGATGCCCGCAAACTCGACGGCGATGTAGCCACCGCCAACTACCAGCACGCGCTTGGGCAGCTCTTTGAGGAAGAACGCCTCGTTGGAGCCGATGGCGTGCTCACGCCCCGGGATTTCAGGGATCTGCGGCCAGCCGCCGGTCGCGATCAGGATGTGTTTGGCCGTAAAGCGCTCGCCATTGATCTCCACCTGGTGCGGATCAACCAAACGCGCGTGCCCTTCGTGCAGGGTCACGCCGCTGTTAACCAGCAGGTTGCGGTAGATGCCATTGAGGCGGTTGATTTCTCGGTCTTTGTTGGCGATCAGGGTCGCCCAGTCAAAGTTCGCTTCACCCAGTGACCAGCCGAAACCGCTGGCCTGCTCAAAGTCTTCGGCGAAATGCGCGCCGTACACCAGCAGCTTTTTCGGCACGCAGCCTACGTTCACGCAGGTACCGCCCAGGTAACGGCTTTCAGCTACCGCCACTTTTGCGCCAAAGCCTGCGGCAAAGCGCGCTGCGCGAACACCGCCGGAACCGGCGCCAATTACATACAGATCAAAATCGTAGGCCATTTCACTCTCCTCGGCAGCTCATCAGCATACCGACTTACATGGGGCTGAAAAACGAAAAAGCCACCCGAAGGTGGCTTTTTGGGCGGGCTACTGTGAATCAGTAAGCCTTACCGGTCTTGTAGAAGTGCTCGTAGCAGAAGTTGGTGGCCTCAATGTAGCCTTCAGCGCCACCGCAGTCGAAGCGACGGCCTTTGAATTTGTAGGCAATCACGCAGCCATCTTTGGCTTGCTTCAACAGGGCGTCAGTGATTTGAATCTCGCCGCCTTTGCCTGGCTCGGTTTCTTCGATCAGCTTGAAGATGTCCGGCGTCAGGATGTAACGACCGATGATCGCCAGGTTCGAAGGCGCATCTTCCGGTGCGGGTTTTTCAACCATGTCGCGCACACGAATCAGGCCATCACCGATGTCGTCGCCGGCGATCACGCCGTATTTGTTGGTTTCCTGAGGGTCGACCTCTTGAACCGCAACGATGGTGCAACGGTATTTCTGGTACAGCTTGACCATCTGGGTCAGTACGCCGTCGCCTTCCAGGTTGACGCACAGGTCGTCCGCCAGGACCACGGCGAACGGTTCGTCACCGATCAGCGGGCGGCCGGTGAGGATGGCGTGGCCAAGGCCTTTCATCTGGGTTTGACGGGTGTAGGAGAACGAGCACTCGTCGAGCAGTTTACGGATGCCGACCAGGTACTTTTCCTTGTCGGTGCCCTTGATCTGGTTTTCCAGCTCGTAGCTGATGTCGAAGTGGTCTTCCAGCGCGCGCTTACCACGACCGGTAACGATGGAGATTTCGTTCAGGCCGGCATCCAGTGCCTCTTCGACGCCGTACTGAATCAGTGGCTTGTTCACCACCGGCAGCATCTCTTTGGGCATGGCTTTGGTCGCTGGCAAGAAGCGAGTGCCGTAACCGGCTGCTGGGAACAAGCATTTCTTGATCATATAAGTCCTTACAAAGGGCTGTGCGTACGGAATTCGGCGCAGTCTAATCAGGCCGCAGTCACCTTACAATGGCTCCTGCTGGCGTTGCGATGTCAACATAGAGAAAAAATGTGCGCGTAAGTTCCGCTGATCCTACGAAGAGCATTTACTCAGGACGCGACATAACCCGTCATCGCCCCTTTGCTTACGAGCGCCTCAATGGTTTTAGCACGCTTTTCGCTGCACGGCACTGACCTGCAACAACTTGCGCGCCTCGTGGCCAATTGGCGCTATCATTGCTCGCCTGAACCACACCACGAGATTGATAGATGTCAGAACCAAAAGGCGTAAACGGCTACCTGATCACCAAGCGAGCGGACGGCTGGCACCTGATCAACTTCCACGGCGACAGCGTCGCCGGGGTATTCGCGAGCGAAAGCATGGCCGTTGCGGTGGCTGAAGTGTTTGTGGACGAAGCCGGCCACGCGTCGAGCAAGCGCCCAAAAGATAAAAAGTAAGCGTCATTGCTTGCGCACAAAGCCCCGGTCGACGGGGCTTTTTTGTGTTTGTCTGTACCTTGATGGCCGTTCGCTATAATCTTGCTGAAAACGCCCCACGACAGTGTCTGCGCCCCACCTACACCCTCAACGACGACCCAACTCATGAACAAGATTCTGGCATTGACTGCGGCCCTGGCGCTGATGACCGGCTGCACCACCACGTCCGACACCTACCTGAAAAACGGCGAGCAAGGCCTGACCATCGACTGCTCGGGCGAGGCCAATTCGTGGGCCAGTTGCTACGAAAAAGCTGACGCTTCGTGTGCAGGCACCGGCTACCGCATCGTCGGCACCGAAGGCACGCCGGCACTCAAGGAAAGCGACAAGACCCTGGGTAAAGACGTGGGCAACTTCAAAAGCCGCAGCGTCGTGGTGGTGTGCAAGTAACCCTGCGCGCTACAGATGAACTTCGGCGAATTTGATCCCCAGGCCGCGCAAGGTCTCGATCAGGTCGTCCAGGCGCGGGAATGACTCAACCTCGTCCTGATCGTCAACCAGGAAGTAACTACGACCGCCGCTCTTCTTGAAAAATACGATCCACTCGCCCAGGTCGGCGGGGTTCTGGATAACATGGGTGGCCGAAATATGGCCTTCGGCATGTCGGGCTTTGACGTGTTCTCGTTTCATGACGGGCTTTCCAGGAAGGACAAATGCCGCGCAAACCCAGGGTTTGAGCGGCATCTTTGCATTGAATGGCGCATTGAATGGCCGACAGTTTAACGGATGCCCTGCCCGATCAGCACGCCCTCTACCGTCTGACCGTAAAGATTGACCCCGTCATTGGCGTGAAACTTGACCCGGGTCTTCTCTATGGAGCCTGCAACCAGGCG
The DNA here is from genome assembly GCF_030816095.1 of Pseudomonas sp. W3I7. Classification (NCBI taxonomy): domain Bacteria; kingdom Pseudomonadati; phylum Pseudomonadota; class Gammaproteobacteria; order Pseudomonadales; family Pseudomonadaceae; genus Pseudomonas; species Pseudomonas sp. W3I7. The sequence continues at coordinate 2,808,881 of NZ_JAUSXP010000001.1, read as the reverse complement.
TGGATCCTGCGGCCGTTCGTGGCTGTTGACGTAGGCCGCCACATCCCACGCCTGCTGATCACTCAGGCTGCCACCCTTGCCCAGCGGCATGTTGTGCTTGATGAACGAGGCAGCCGTGTTGATTCGGTGCATGCCGGCGCCCCAGTTGTAGGCATCCTTGCCCCACAGCGGCGGCATCACATAGCTGTCACCGACTTTTTGCCCCTGCCCTTCGCCGCCGTGGCACACCGCACACTGGCCCTTGTACACCTCGGCGCCCTGGGCCAGGTTGTAACCCTTGGCCGGTTGCGCCACGTCGGGGTAGCCACGCCCCGCAAGTTCCACGCCCAGCGGCGCCTTGCTGGCCAGCCAGTAGGAATAGACTGACAGCGCGGTAATCTCCGGGCTGTCGGCGGCCGGTGGCGTGCCGCCATTCATGCTGAACTGGAAGCAGCCCTGCAAGCGTTCGGCGAAGGTGTTGACCTTGTCGTTCTTCTTTCGATACGCCGGGTACATCGGGTACGCGCCCCACAGCGGCGCCGAGTTGGCCAGGCGGCCTTGATCCAGGTGGCAATTGCTGCAGTTGAGCCCATTGCCGACAAATTGTGGCGCCAGGCGTTTGGTGTCGACGAACAAGGCGTAGCCCTGGCGCACCAGCTTGCCGTAGGCATTGTCGGGCAGCTCGCTTTCCTGTGGCGGCTGGAAGAGGTCGGCCGCCGCGAGCTTGGCCGATGGCTGCAATTGGGACTGGTCTTCCATGGCAATCGGTGCCGCGTGGGCGGGCAGTGCAACCAGCAAGCCAAGTACAGCCGCTAACGTGAAGGGCTTCATGGCTTGGCCTCCTGTTTCAACCCTGCGAAATACTGGGCCACGCCCTGCACTTCTTCTGCCGTCAGGGACTTGGCGATATGGCCCATCAAGTCGTTGGGGTCATTGTGACGGCTGCCGTTCTGCCAGGCCATCAACTGCGCCGCCAGGTACGCGGCAGGCTGGCCCGCCAGCGGTGGAAACGCATCACCTACACCAACACCGGCAGGCCCATGGCAGCTGACGCACGCGGGGATCTGACGTTCCCAGGCGCCCTGCAATGCAAGCTTTTGCGCGGCACCCACAGGCATATCGCTGCGATACGCCGTTGCCACGCCCGGAAACGGCATCGCCGCCACCGCCTCGCTGACCGCCGTCACTTCCTCATCAGTCAGCGCCTTGGCCAACGGTTGCATCACCGGATTACTGCGCGCCCCGCTGCTGAAGTCAGCCAACTGTTTGCGCACATACTCGGCCGGCAAGCCTGCCAGCCTGGGGAAACCGGCGGCAGCCAGGCCCAGCCCATCGGCACCGTGGCACGCCACACAGGGCATGGCGCCAGGCTGTGAGCCGCCTTCGGTAAAGACCTTTTTTCCCTCCAGCGCGTGGGCATTGCCCACTAGCACTAGCAGCGCGCTGCCTATCAACAGTCGTTCCAGAAACATCATCACGGCTCCTTCCTTATAGTTATATGCTTAGACTACAAACGCATAAGCCTACAAATAGTAGGGCAATGATCCTCAGGCGACAACACTCGAATAGACGCAAAAAAAAAGCCTGACGCTGCAACGGCAGGGTCAGGCTTTTTTATCGGGTTCAGTACACGGATAAACCAGAGGCTCAGCCGGAGATGCAATCCTCCCCGGCTTTCTTGATGTCGCCTGGGCGAATCGGCACATTTGACATGCTTTCATAGAGCTTGATACTGCTGCCGCTGGAGCGATCTTCGATCTCGAAGATCGCCGAAGGGTCGGCCGAGAATTTCTGCGGCACAATCACTTGTACACCGTCCTTATGCGGCTCAATCTGCGGCGGCCGGCGCGTCGCTTCCAGTTTTCGGACCACACACGCGGCATATTCAGGCGGTTTTTTGCCTGAAATAACCACTAAGGTTGGCGGGGTCTGCTTGATATCTGCAACCGAAGCACATCCACCTAACGCCAAGGCCAGAACCAACACACTCCACTTCATACTTAAACCTCCGATAAAGACCCTACGACAGCGTAGAGAGAAAATTTCTCCCGCATATGTAGGATTTATCTCTGAAAACTCGGGAAATAACTGTTTTAAATTGTCGAAGTCGTCGACGACGACCCGATAATAATCGCGTCAGGGCTGATAAACTCTATCTTAACCTACGTATCATTCTGATTTTTCAGAAAAAGCCCTTCTGGAGACACCCCCATGAAATTCATCCACCAGCGCGAGCACCTCAACGAGGGCGACATCGTTGTCATCGAATGCTCGCAGACCTGCAACATTCGCCTGATGAGCGATGCCAATTTCCGCAGTTTCAAGAACGGTGGCCGCCACACCTACCATGGCGGCGCGTTTGACAAATTCCCGGCGAAAATCACCGCACCCAGCACCGGATTCTGGAACATTACCCTGGATGTGGTCACGCGCCGCGCCATCAGCGTGACCCGCAAACCTGCGTTGTCCCACAAGATTCGCATTGTTCGCCGCACCAGCACCAAACTAAGCTGAGCTGAGCTGAGCTGAACCCTCGACAGGAAAACCGCTGTGACTAAGACCAAATACGTTATCAAGTACAAGCTCAACGGCGAGCGTCGCTTTGAGTTCGCCCAACTACAGACCAACAGTGTTGAAGAAGCCAAGGAAGCCCTGGCAGAAATCCACGATGCCACCGATGAAATCACCGACATCACCGTGAGCAAGGCGCTGTAAACCATGCCAGGCCCGACGGCTGATCTGTTCGCTGAGGATGCCTTACAGCAACCGGCGGGGCGCGAGCAGATTGGCGAAGAGTCCTACGTGCTAAAGGGCTTCGCCTTGCCCTGGATTGACCGCCTGCTGCCTGAGTTGCGACGGGTGTTGGCCCAATCGCCGTTCCGGCAAATGGTCACGCCCGGCGGCTTCACCATGTCGGCAGCACTGAGCAGTTGCGGCGCATTGGGCTGGACCACCGACAGCGCCGGCTACCGTTACAGCCCGGTTGACCCACGCAATCAGCAGCCCTGGCCGGCCATGCCCGAGACGTTGCGTGAATTGGCCACGCTTGCCGCCGCCGAAGCTGGCTTCAGCGCGTTTGCCCCGGACGCCTGCCTGATCAACCGCTATGTGCCGGGCGCCAAGATGTCCTTGCATCAGGATAAAAACGAACGCGCGTATAACGCCCCTGTGGTTTCAGTCTCCCTGGGCCTGCCGGCGATCTTTCTGTTTGGCGGCCATGAGCGCAGCAGCAAAACCCAAAAAATCTCACTGTTCCACGGCGACGTGGTGGTCTGGGGCGGCGTCGATCGCTTGCGTTTTCATGGGGTGATGCCCATCAAGGAAGGCGTGCATGCGGTCATGGGCCCGCAGCGCATCAACCTGACCTTTCGCACCGCCGGCTAATTTGACCGCAAGCTTCAGAGTGTCGGCCATCAGCAACGCGGTTAATCTGCCCGTGATCCGTCAAGAGTGCAGGCCATGACCACCGAACAAGACCCTCGCTGGGCCGCTATCGTCGCCCGTGATGCCAAAGCCGACGCCCTGTTTGTCTACGGCGTTAAAACCACCGGCGTGTATTGCCGCCCCAGCAGCGCCTCGCGGTTGCCACGCCCGGAAAACATCGAGTTCTTCGACACCCCGGCACAAGCTGAAGCGGCGGGTTATCGCCCGAGCAAACGTGCGGCCGGCGACCAGACGCAATTGGCGGCCCACCACGCCCAGCTGGTGGCCGACGCGTGCCGGCAGATCGAGCAAGCCGAAACCGCGCCCAGCCTGGAAGCACTCGCCCATGGCGCCGGGCTAAGCGCGTTCCATTTTCATCGCGTATTCAAAGCCGTCACCGGCCTGACACCCAAGGCCTACGCCAGCGCCTTGCGTTCGCGCAAAGTCCGCCACAGCCTCAAGGGCGAGCATTCGGTGACGGATGCGTTGTATGACGCGGGCTTTAATTCCAACAGCCGCTTTTATGAGTCAGCCAATCAACTGCTCGGCATGAAGCCCAGCGACTACAAAGCCGGCGGCACCAACAGCACGATTTTGTTTGCCGTGGGCCAATGCTCACTGGGGGCGATTCTGGTGGCGCAAAGCCAACGCGGCGTGTGTGCGATTTTATTGGGCGATGACCCGGACGCCCTGCTGCGCGACTTGCAAGACCAGTTCCCCAAAGCCGAACTGGTCGGCGCAGATCATGAATTCGAGCAGTTGATCGCCCAGGTCGTGGGTTTTATCGAAGCCCCTGCCCTGGGTTTGAATTTGCCCCTGGATTTGCGCGGCACCGCCTTTCAGGAACGGGTGTGGCAAGCACTGCGCGACATCCCGGTGGGCAGCACCGCCAGCTACGCGCAGATAGCTGCGCAGATCGGCGCGCCCAAGTCATTTCGCGCGGTGGCCCAGGCCTGTGGCGCCAACAGCCTGGCGGTGGCGATTCCCTGCCACCGCGTGGTGCGCAGTGATGGAGAGCTGTCGGGCTACCGCTGGGGCGTAGAGCGCAAACGGCAACTGTTGGAGCGCGAACAGTCGGTGAAACGCTAGGGAATACCGATATATACACCGGCGGTTATTTGCTCGCTTGCAGCGCCCTCGCCTTCAAAGCCCCAGTTTTCGTTTACGGAATTCGGCCACCTTATGCCGGTTGCCACACAACGCCATGCTGCACCAGCGGCGCTTGTGAGCCTTGGTCCGATCATAAAACCACAGGATGCATTCCGGATGCTCGCAGCGGCGAATCAGGTTGAAGTCGCCAGTCACCAATAAATTAGCCGCGGCTTCGGCAATCGGCGACAAAAATTGCTCGGCGCTCTGCACCTTGCGTTGGCGCTCCAATTGCGGCGCGCCGGATGCCGGCCAAAGCAGCTGCGGGTGGCTCACCGCCTTGCGCAAAAAGCCATTGAGGGCCGCCGGGTTGCCCGCCAGGCCCTGCTTGCGTGCGGCGACCAATTCACGAATCACCTCACGCAGCTCCCGCGCGGCGCGCAGCAACGCGCCGTCATCAAATACCGGAATACCGCCCGCCTCGGCCCACTGCAAACGCACCAGCCAACGCTGCACATCCGCGTCCGCCTGCCAGAAATCCCATGGCACGCCGTCGATAGTCGCCAGGGTATTGAGCATGTCCAGCACTGGCTCATCGGCCAGGACATAAGGTTCGAGCGGTGCAGCTGAGGGCGTAGAGATGTCCATGGTGAATCCTCTTGATCACGGCGCAATCGTAACCGTTATTTCCATTTCTGTGTAGTTACACCAGCAAAATTTATAACCGGTATAAATCATTTGACAGGTTACTTTTTTGAGCGCAGTTTTTTAGAAGATGTAACCACTAAACCAAATCAATCAAGTTACAAAAGGCGTACTGATCATGTCTATCCAAGCCCCTGTCGTCCGCTACCACCACGTCGATGCCGACGGCGTGCGCATGTTCTACCGTGAAGCCGGCGACCCGGCAGCCCCGGTGATTTTGCTGCTGCACGGCTTCCCGAGTTCGTCGCACATGTACCGCGACCTGATCCCGCTGCTGGCCACGCGGTTTCGGGTGATCGCGCCGGACTTACCAGGTTTCGGCTTTACCGAAGTGCCCGCAGAACGCGACTACCACTACAGCTTCGACAACCTGGCAACCACCGTGGGGCATTTTGTCGATGCACTGAAACTCACGCGCTACGCCCTGTACGTCTTCGATTACGGCGCACCGGTTGGCCTGAGGCTGGCGGTGGCGCACCCACAACGGGTCAGCGCGCTGGTCTCGCAAAATGGCAACGCTTACCTGGAAGGCCTCGGCGATGCCTGGGCACCGATTCGTGCCTATTGGGCCGAGCCCAGCCAGGCCAACCGCGAGGTGATCCGCAACGCTGTGATCAGCCTGGAGGGTACGCGCTACCAGTACCTGCACGGCGTGAGTACACCTGAGTTGATCGCGCCGGAATCCTACATGCTGGATGTGCTGTTGATGCAGCGCCCCGGCAATGACGAGATCCAGTTGGACCTGTTTCTCGACTACCGCAACAACCTCACCCTGTACCCGCAATTCCAGGCGTTTTTCAAGGCCACGCAGGTGCCAACGCTAGTGATCTGGGGCGAGCACGACCCGTTCTTCATTCCACCCGGCGCCCACGCCTACAAGGGCGACAATGCCAATGCCGTGGTCGAGTTGCTGGACACCGGCCACTTCGCCCTGGAAACCCACGCCGCGCATATCGCCGAGCGCATTCATACGGTGTTGGGGCATGCCATCGACTGACGCAAAAGCACGAAACCGCTACATCGTCCAGTGAATAAAACAGACTGGCCGGGTGCCAATGGCCCTGCTAAAACAGCGCAAAGTCTTACTCACGCTGGAGACGCCCCATGAGCACCTGGCCAGACACCCGCATTCTCGACCTGCTGGGCATCGACGTGCCCATCATCCAGGCGCCGATGGCCGGCGCCACCACCACCGCGATGGTCATCGCCGCCAATCAGGCCGGCGCCTTGGGCTCAATGCCCGCCGCCGCGCTGAGCATCGAGCAACTACGCGAAGCCTTGAGCACCATTCGCCAAGCCAGCAAAGGCCCGATCAACGTCAATTTCTTCTGCCATCAACCGCCAGCGGCTGATCAAGCGCGTGACCAGCGCTGGAAGGCGTTGCTGGAACCCTACTACCGCGAGCTGGGCGCCGATTTTGATGCACCCACCCCGGTGTCCAACCGCGCGCCGTTCAACGAAGCGGCCTGCAAAGTCGTCGAAGAATTTCGCCCTGAGGTGGTGAGCTTTCACTTTGGGCTACCGGAACAAACCTTGCTCGATCGGGTTAAAGCCACCGGTGCCAAGGTGCTGTCCTCGGCGACCACCGTTGAAGAAGCCGTTTGGCTCGAACAGCATGGCTGCGATGCAATCATTGCGATGGGCATTGAAGCCGGTGGCCACCGAGGAATTTTCCTCAGTGACGACCTCAACACCCAAATTGGCTTGATGGCGCTGGTGCCGCAAATGGTCGACGCGGTGAAGGTGCCGGTGATCGCCGCAGGCGGCATTGGCGATGCACGCGGCATCGTCGCGGCATTGGCCCTGGGTGCCTCGGCGGTGCAAATCGGCACCGCGTACCTGTTTACTCCCGAAGCCAATGTCAGCGCGTCCCATCACCATGCACTGCGCCATGCCCAGGCCAGTGAAACCGCGCTGACCAACCTGTTCACCGGCCGCCCGGCGCGCGGCATCGTCAATCGCGTAATGCGTGAACTGGGCGCGATCAGCTCATCGGCACCGGCATTCCCCACCTCTGGCGGCGCCCTGATGCCGCTCAAGGCCAAGGATGAAGCCGGCTTCAGCAACCTGTGGGCAGGCCAGGCACTGCGTCTGGGTAAAGATATTTCCACGTATGACCTGACCCGTCAGTTGGCCGAACAGGCGCTGGCCAAGCTCAAGCGCGACTGACACTTGGGGCAACTTTGCACTGTACCGGCAATGGCCAACCGCTATATATTCTCATACATAGCGGTAAAGCCTTCTGCCTAGAGCATGCCGTACATTCCCAAGGAGCTGCTTCATGATGATCCGCGCTTCACGCCTGGCCCCCCTTATTGCCGCCTTTGCCTTCGGCTCAGCCCACGCCGATGAAGTCCAGGTGGCTGTCGCGGCCAACTTCACCGCGCCGATCCAGGCGATTGCCGCCGATTTCGAAACAGACACTGGCCATAAACTGGTCGCCGCCTACGGCGCTACCGGCCAGTTCTATACCCAGATCAAGAACGGTGCGCCGTTCGAAGTGTTCCTCAGTGCCGATGACACCACCCCGCAAAAGCTTGAAAGCGAAGGCGACACGGTCAAAGGTTCACGCTTCACTTACGCGGTCGGCACCCTGGCGCTGTGGTCGGCCAAAGAAGGTTATGTGGATGCCAAGGGCGATGTGCTGAAGAAAAACGACTTCAAACACCTGTCCATCGCCAACCCGAAAGCGGCACCTTATGGCCTGGCCGCCACTCAAGTGCTGGCTAAAGAAGGCTTGAGCGAGAAGGTCAAGGACAAGCTGGTCGAAGGCCAGAACATCACCCAGGCTTACCAGTTCGTGTCCACCGGCAACGCCGAGCTGGGCTTTGTCGCGCTGTCGCAGATTTACAAGGACGGCAAGGTCACCAGCGGTTCGGCGTGGATCGTGCCGGCGGCCATGCATGACCCGATCAAACAAGACGCGGTGATCCTCAATAAAGGCAAGGACAGCGCGGCGGCCAAAGCCTTGGTTGAATACCTCAAGGGGCCAAAAGCCGCTGCGGTGATCAAGTCCTACGGTTACGAATTGGCCAACTGAATATGCCGCTGTCGAGTGCCGATTTTTCCGCCATCTGGTTGACCATCAAACTGGCGTCATTGACGACTGTGATCCTGCTGATCATCGGCACCCCGATCGCCCTGTGGCTGTCGCGCACCCGCTCCTGGTGGCGCGGCCCCATAGGCGCGATTGTCGCGCTGCCGTTGGTGTTGCCACCGACGGTGATCGGTTTTTACCTGCTGTTGACCATGGGCCCCAACGGCTATTTCGGCCAGTTCACCCAATGGCTGGGCCTGGGCACCCTGACGTTCAGTTTCGCCGGGCTGGTGATCGGCTCGGTGATCTACTCCATGCCGTTTGTGGTGCAGCCGCTGCAGAACGCCTTCGCCGCCATTGGCACACGCCCACTGGAAGTGGCCGCGACGCTGCGCGCCAACCCTTGGGACACGTTTTTCACGGTGATCCTGCCCCTGGCCCGCCCCGGTTTTATCACCGCCTCGATTCTGGGCTTCGCCCACACCGTCGGTGAGTTCGGCGTGGTGTTGATGATCGGCGGCAACATCCCCGACAAGACCCGCGTGGTCTCAGTGCAGATCTACGACCACGTCGAGGCCATGGAATATGCCCGGGCCCACTGGCTGGCCGGCTCCATGGTGGTGTTCGCTTTTCTCGTATTGCTGGCGCTCTATTCCAGCCGTAAAACCAGGATGGGTTGGAGCTGACCGCCATGATTGATGTTCGCCTGAACGTGAAGTACCCAGGTTTTGCGCTGGACGTAGACCTGCACCTGCCCGGCCGTGGCGTGACCGCACTGTACGGGCATTCCGGCTCCGGCAAGACCACATGCCTGCGCTGTATCGCCGGGCTTGAGCGGGCTGAAGACGGGTTTATCCAGATCAACGATGAGGTCTGGCAAGACAGCCGCAACGGCGTGTTTGTACCGCCGCATAAGCGCGCATTGGGTTATGTGTTCCAGGAGGCGAGCCTGTTTGCGCATTTGTCGGTGCGCGCCAATCTGGAATTCGGCCTCAAGCGTATTGCTCGTTCGCTTCGCCGCGTGCACCTGGCCCAGGCCGCCGAGCTGCTGGGCATCGGCCACTTGCTTGAACGCCACCCGCAGCACTTGTCCGGCGGCGAACGTCAGCGTGTCGGCATCGCCCGCGCCCTGCTCACCAGCCCGCAGCTGTTGTTGATGGATGAACCCCTGGCAGCCCTGGACAGCAAGCGCAAAGGCGAGATTCTGCCCTACCTCGAACGCCTGCACGATGAGTTGGATATTCCGGTGCTGTACGTCAGCCATGCCCAGGACGAAGTCGCGCGCCTGGCCGATCACATCGTGCTATTAAGCGACGGCAAAGCGCTGGCCAGCGGCCCCATCGGCGAAACCCTGGCACGCCTGGACTTGCCGATGGCGCTGGGCGATGACGCCGGGGTGGTCATCAATGGCAGCGTGATTGCCTACGATGAGCACTATCAACTGCTCACCCTGCAATTGCCCGACAGCCCGTTGCAAATGCGCGTGGCTCATGCACCGCTGGCGTTGGGCAAACCGTTGCGGGTCAAGGTGCAGGCACGCGACGTCAGCCTCAGCCTGCACGCCGAGGAAGCCAGCAGCATCCTCAACCGCTTGCCGGTGACGGTCACCCAGGAAATAGCGGCGGACAACAGCGCCCATGTACTGGTGCGCCTGGATGCCGGCGGTACGCCGCTGCTGGCGAGGATTACGCGCTTCTCCCGCGACCAACTGCACCTGCATCCGGGCCAGGCCTTGTGGGCGCAAATCAAGGCGGTAGCCGTGCTGGCGTAAGTATTTGGCACCCGCGCAAAACCCTGTGGTCAATCAGGTATACCGGCCTGATCTGTTGCCAAGGAACCTGCACCATGCCCGACTCTGCGCTGCCTGCCGACCTGCCCCGCGACCTGCATTATGTTGACGACACCCAGCCCGGCATCCGCCGCAAAAAGCTGCGTGGCAAGTTTCAGTATCTCGACCCCAAAGGTCAGCGCATCACCGATGCCGATGAAATAAAGCGTCTGAATGCGTTGGCCGTGCCACCGGCCTACACCGATGTGTGGATCTGCGCCGACCCGCGCGGGCACCTGCAAGCCACCGGCCGCGATGCCCGAGGCCGCAAGCAGTACCGCTATCACACGCGCTGGCGCGAAGTGCGCGACACCGACAAATACTCGCGCCTGCAAGAGTTCGGCAATGCCTTGCCCAAACTGCGCAAGCAATTGGAAGCGCAAATCGCCGCGCCGGGGTTCACCCGTGAAAAAGTCCTGGCCACCGTGGTGATGCTGCTGGACGCCACACTGATCCGTGTCGGCAACACCCAATATGCCCGCGACAACAAATCCTACGGGCTGACCACCCTGCGCAACCGCCATGTGGACATCAAGGGCAGCGAGATTCAGTTCCAGTTTCGCGGCAAGAGTGGCGTCGAGCACCAGGTCAGCGTCAAGGACCGGCGCCTGGCCACGGTGGTCAAGCGCTGCCTGGAGTTGCCGGGGCAGAATCTGTTTCAGTACCTGGACGAAGACGGCGAGCGCCACACTGTCAGTTCCCACGACGTGAATACCTATTTGCACAGCCTCACCGGCGCCGATTTCACCGCCAAGGACTATCGCACCTGGGCCGGCACTGCGATGGCGCTGGCGGTGTTGCGCGAGTTGGAGTGGCAGCCCGAATCCGATGCCAAGCGCCACGTGGTGGCGATGGTCAAGGACGTCGCCAAGCAGTTGGGCAATACGCCAGCGGTGTGCCGCAAGTGCTATATCCACCCCGCCGTGCTGGAGCACTTCAGCCTGGGCGAGCTGTCCAAGTTGCCCAAGCCACGGGTGCGCAAGGGCCTCAAAGCCGAAGAAGTCGCGCTGGCGATGTTCCTCGAGCAATTGGCCACCGACTTGCCCAAGGGCGCCAAGCTGGGTTAGCCTTCGGGTCCCTTCTGACTCACGGGATGAGCGCCGACGTGAACAACTAAGCCTTCCAAAATGTACCTGCAACGAGCCGCCTGGCGCGCTTGTTGGCCTGTTCGACATTTTTTTGGAGGTGCTGATGACTGACGTCAAACGCCTGCCCGTATTGGTTTCCCTGCAACACGTGTGCTTTCAGTTCGCCAATGGCGAAACCTTGCTGGACGACCTCACCCTGTCCATTGATTACACACCCACCGGGATTGTCGGCCGTAATGGTCGCGGTAAAAGTATCCTGGCGAAGCTGCTTGCCGGGGTGCTTGCACCCTCTTCCGGTACGCTGGACGGCAAGGCCCGCGTCGCTTACGTCGCACAGAGCCTGACGCTGCAACCGGGAGCAAGCCTTGCGCAGATCACCGATACTGCCCAGGCCCTGGCCGCGCTTGAGCGCATGGCCCGAGGCGAGGCCCGGGGCGGTGACCTTGAGCTGATTGACGATCGCTGGGACCTTGCCGAACGCCTGCGTGCCGCACTTGATGACGCGGGTTTACACGCGCTCGGCTTTGACGCGCCAGCCCATCAACTGAGCGGCGGCCAACTGGCCAGGGTTGCCGTCATCGGTGCGCTATTGGCGGCGCCGGATCTGCTGGTGCTGGATGAGCCCACCAACCACCTCGACAGCCATGGGCGCGAGTGGCTGCTGCGGGTTTTGAGCGAGTGGCGCGGCGGTTTGGTGGTGGTCAGCCATGATCGCCAGCTGCTCAATACCCTGGCGCGCATCGTCGAGCTGTCGCCCCTTGGCATGCGTGTGTATGGCGGCAATTACGCTGCCTATCGCCAGCAGCGCGATACCGAACAGCACGCTGCCGCCATGGCGCTTGAGCATGCTCGTCTGCAACGCAGCCGCGAACGCAAGCGCCTGCAAAAAGATCACGACAGCCTGCAACGCAATGCCGCACGCTCACGCAAGCATGCCGAAACCGCCAACGTTGATCGCTTTACCAAAGCCCGCTGGAAAGGCGCCGCCAAGGAAATCGTCAGCACGGTGCGCAGCGCTCACCAAGCCTACAAGAATGAGCTGGATGGGCAGGTGCGCCAAGCCTATGCACGTGTCGTCGATGAAACCCCGACCTTGCTCGCCCTGCCCGGCTCGGCCTTGCCCAACGGCCGACACGTACTCACCCTGGAGCATGCCCAACTGCCGTGGCTCGACCCGCACCAGCCGGCAACTTACCTCACACTCAACCTGATCGGCCCGGTACGCGTGGCCGTGCGTGGGCCGAACGGTTGCGGCAAGTCCACGCTGCTCAAGCTGCTGGCGGGCCAATGGCAAGCGGTCAGCGGCGCCTGCACGGTGTCGATACCCGCCGCGTATATCGATCAGCACCTGGCGCTGCTGAGGGATGAGCGTTCCATCGTCGAACAACTCAACCTGCTCGACACGCCCCTGGCCGAAGGCGAGCTGCGCACGCGCCTGGCCTTGTTGCAACTGGATGCCCTGCGCGTCACCCAACCCACCGGTCAACTGAGCGGCGGCGAACGCTTGAAAGCTGCGATGGCGGTCACCCTATGGCGCGATTCCCCGGCGCAACTGCTATTGCTGGACGAGCCCACCAACCATCTGGACCTGGAATCGGTACTGGCCTTTGAGCAGGCGTTGCGCGGGTTTACCGGGGCCATTGTCGCGGTATCCCATGACGAGGCGTTCATCCAGGCGATCCGGCCGACCCACCATTTGATCTGGCAGCCCAGCGGCTGGCGACTGGAAAGTGTCTGAGGTCATTGCATGCACCGCCAAAGCGTCCTACGGTAGTGGCCGAATAATCTCACCGCGGAGCCCGGTCCTATGTTGCCTTCGTCCCAAAGGCCTTACGCCAATGCAGCGCTTGCCCATCGCCAACGCTGGCGCGGGCGTGTCGGCTTGATGCTGGTGGCCAGCCTGTCGGTACTGGCGGGCATGACCGATGCGATTGGCTTTATGGCCAGCGGGGATTTTGTTTCATTCATGAGCGGCAACACCACGCGCCTGGCGGTGGCAATCAGCGCCGGCGACCTGGGCCTGACCGGGCGCCTGCTGTTGCTGGTGGCGATGTTTGTGCTGGGCAACGCCCTGGGCGTGGTGGTCAGCCGCTTCAGCCGCCGGCATGCGCTGCCTTTGCTGCTATGCATCGCCGCCTTGTTGTGCGGCGCGGCGCTGTGGCCCTTCGACGATACGTTGCCGGCGCTGCTGGCGGCGATCCTGGCCATGGGCATGCTCAATGCGGCCGTGGAAGAGGTCAACGGTTTGCCGGTGGGCCTGACCTATGTGACCGGCGCGCTCTCACGTTTTGGTCGCGGGTTGGGGCGCTGGATACTGGGGGAACGGCGTAATGGTTGGCGGGTGCAACTGGTGCCATGGGTCGGCATGTTCGTGGGCGCCGTGATTGGCGCGGTGCTGGAGCACCAACTCGGGCTCAAGGCGCTGCTGGTCAGTGGCGCATTGGCCGCCGTGCTGGGGCTGGTGTCACTGAAGATTCCCCGGCGCTGGCACTTGGGCTACATGCCGCGATAGATAGAAAACGAGGCCCGCTCGACGTTCAGGCCTCGACGTCCGTGTACTGGTAAAGAGCCATCACGTCGAGCGAGCGGGAGGAATGATAATTCAATGTCCAGCGCCTGTCCCGCCGGGCGTTTCCGAAAAATGCTAAGGAGACAGCCTACAGACAGGTTGCCAGTGCGGCCAACCGACGCTTGGCCGGCATCGTGTCCTGGGCGGCATAGTACTTGACGCTGGAACCGCCACCGGCGACGCGCACATCGGCAAAGTAGTCACCGCCCGTGGTGTAGACGGTAAAACCACCGGCTTCGAGCGGCTCTTTGAAGCCACCAGCGTCAACGCCGAACACAGCCTCGTCCTGCCAGCCGAACTGAATGCATTGGGCTACCACCAATGTGGCCTTGTCCGACGCCAGGGTCTTGTAGGGCTGACCGCTGCGCGCGTCCTTCATCTTCGAGCCCGCACAGCCGGACAGTGCGGCCACTGCCAATGCGCCAATTACCAGCTTTCGCATGCCATTGCTTCCTTTGGAAAAAATGCGACTTTACCACTCTCCGGTGATTGTCTGATGCGTGCATGAACTTTGTTTCACTGTGAAGGGCGCGCCTGACCCCTATAGTCAGCAGGCTCATTTTTAAGAAGTATCCCTTCTGCCCGCTCTCCCGCGGGCTTTTTTTTGCCTGGTTTTTTTGGGAGGCGGTTGAGCACGCGGTGTTGATGTTTGTTGGGGGCCATTACTTAGGTAACGGCTGAGGATGTAAGGGCCTTAGCAACAGCTACAGCCGACCTCACCGTCAAGGTTGGATGCGGTCAACTGTGGGAGCGGGCTTGCTCGCGAATGCAATGTGTCAGTCAATTCATCTGTCACTGACCCACCGCATTCGCGAGCAAGCCCGCTCCCACACTTAGACCCCGTTGCATCAGGTAGATAGGCTTTTGCTTCAACCATTCAGGTCGGCTTTAAGGCCGCCATGCTGTAGATTTTAATCTGAGGCGCCCCGTCAACCACGCTGGCCGAACGCAGGCTTGAATCCGTGGGTAACCCGGTCAAAACCACCAGCGAAACAAATAAAACAACCCCATGCTCAACAGCACCGTAATCAACACGCTACGCGTCCAGAACATCAACGCCACCGCACAGACTCCCGCCAGCAAATAAGGATTACCCGGACTCAGATTCAACTGATGGTCGGCAAGAAAAATGATCGGCCCGCAAATCGCCGTCAGCATCCCAGGCACTGCAAACCCCAGAAACTCCCGCGCCCCACGGTTAAGCCGCACCGGCAAACGCGGCTCGATAAACAGGTAACGGTTAAAGAAAACCACCAGCCCCATGGCCACAATCATGATGTAGATCACTTCTGCCCTACCCCCAGCCGCTTGCAGGCAAACCCTGCACTCATGCCCAACACCCCGGACACCACCACCGCCGACTCCCAGTGCAAAAAGCTCAGCCACACCGAAAACAGCAGCGACACCGCCACACACACCACCGTCGGCACATCACGCACCACCGGGGTAATCAACGCGATAAAGGTCGCGGCAATCGAAAACTCCAACCCCAACTGGTCAAGCCCGGGGATGCTTTTGCCGAGCACAATGCCGGCCAGGGTAAAGAGGTTCCAGGCGATGTAAAACGTCAGCCCCACCCCCAACGCATACCAGCGATTGAACGTCTGGCGGTCATAGTGGTTGACCAGCGCGAAGAACTCATCAGTGAGCAGAAAGCCCAGGCTCATGCGCCAGCGGGCGTTAAGTGACGAGAGTGTCGGGCGCATGTGCATGCCGTACAGCAAATGCTGGGAAGTCAGCAGCAGGGTGGTCAGCACAATCGAGATCAGGCTGGCGCCGCTCTTGACCATGCCGATGGCCACCAACTGCGCGGCACCGGCAAACACGATGGCGGACAAACCCTGGGCCTGCAGCGGGGTAAATTGCGCGTCAATGGCCATGGAGCCGGCGAGCAGCCCCCACGGCGCACAGGCCAGGGATAACGGAATAACGGCGACGGCGCCGCGGGCGAAGGCGTAATGCGGTAAGGCAGCAGGCATGGAGACGGCTCATCGACAAACAGTCGACAAGCATGCCAGCGTTTAAAGCAGGTTGTCTTGAACGATCTTGCGCACTCAGGCGAGCTTGACCGACACCTGCTCCACCGAGTCGCGCGCCTCGCGCAGTTCATGGGCATCCTGATTGAGCCGGTGAATGGTATTGAGCAGGCGTTGGCGCAGCACTTCATCGCCGAGTTTTTCGACGGCGCGCATCAGGTCAAACGCCGCGGTTTCGTTATTGTCCGCGACGGAATCGAGGGTCTTGCGCAGGTTGCGAGTGGCACGGGTCACGCGGGTTCATCCTTCATCAGCAATGGGCAGGCACTTTAGGACATTCGTGTTTCATTTTAATTTCAGTCACTTGTGGCGGATTGAAGGGCGTTTGATCCACATCAATCGAATTCAGGAATTGACCTGCACATATGGACATACGTATATTCGAATAAACGCATATGAAAAAGACCTTCATCATGTCAGACCCCTTCTCCCCGCCCACCCTGTTCAAATGCCTGGCCGACGCCACCCGTGCCCGCTTGACGTTATTGATCCTGCGCGAAGGCGAACTTTGCGTGTGCGAACTGATCCATGCTCTGGACGACAGCCAGCCAAAGATCTCCCGGCACCTGGCGCAACTGCGCAGTTGCGGGTTGTTGCTGGATCGTCGTCAGGGCCAATGGATCTACTACCGCATCAACCCGGCACTGCCCGCTTGGGTCACTCAAGTGCTGGACACCACCTTGCAAGCCAACCAGCCCTGGTTGCACCACGACGCGCAGCGTCTTGCTGCCATGGGCGACCGACCACAACGGGCCAGCACCTGCTGCTGAGCCATCGGAGCGTTAATTCATGCTTGTCGCAATTGGCATTTTTATCTTCACCATCGTTCTGGTCATCTGGCAGCCCAAAGGCCTCGGAGTCGGCTGGAGTGCAAGCATGGGCGCCATTCTGGCCCTGGCCTGCGGGGTCATCAGCCTGGCGGACATCCCCGTGGTGTGGCACATCATCTGGAACGCCACCGGCACCTTTGTTGCACTGATCGTCATCAGCCTGTTGCTCGACGAGGCCGGCTTCTTTGCCTGGACCGCCCTGCATGTGGCGCGTTGGGGCCGTGGGCGTGGCCGGCGGCTGTTTGCCTATATGGTGCTGCTGGGCGCGCTGGTTTCGGCGCTGTTTGCCAACGACGGCGCCGCGTTGATCCTCACGCCCATCGTCATGTCGATGCTGCTGGCCTTGCGCTTTTCTCCGGCAGCGACCCTGGCGTTTGTGATGGGCGCGGGGTTTATCGCGGATACCGCGAGCCTGCCGCTGGTGGTGTCAAACCTGGTGAATATCGTCTCGGCGGATTACTTCAAGATCGGCTTCAACGAGTACGCGGCGGTGATGGTGCCGGTGAACTTCGTCAGTGTCGCCGCCACCCTTGCGGTCCTGCTGTGGTTCTTTCGCCGCGATATTCCCCAGGCCTACGACCCGGCCGACCTCGAAGACCCCGCCAGCGCCATCCATGATCGTGCGACCTTTCGCGCCGGCTGGTGGGTGTTGGGCATCTTGCTGGCGGGCTGTTTCGCGTTAGAGCCGCTGGGCATTCCCATCAGTGCGATTTCCGCCGTGTGCGCTGTGTTGCTGCTGGTGATCGCCGCCAAGGGCCACAAGATCTCCACACGCAAAGTGTTGAAAGAAGCGCCGTGGCAGATCGTGGTGTTTTCCCTGGGCATGTACCTGGTGGTCTACGGCTTGCGTAACGCCGGCCTGACCACCTACCTCGCCACCTGGCTCGACACCTTCGCCACCTACGGCGTGTGGGGCGCGGCCATGGGCACCGGCGTGCTGACGGCGCTGTTGTCATCGGCAATGAACAACCTGCCGACGGTGCTGATCGGCGCGCTGTCGATCGAGTCCAGCCATGCCGTGGGCGTGGTCAAGGACGCGATGATCTACGCCAACGTGATCGGCAGCGACCTGGGCCCGAAAATCACCCCGATCGGCAGCCTGGCCACCTTGTTGTGGCTGCATATCCTGGCGCGCAAAGGCATCACCATCACCTGGGGCTACTACTTCAAGGTCGGCATCGTGCTGACCTTGCCGGTGCTGTTGATCACCCTCGCCGCCCTCGCCTTGCGCCTGAGTCTCTGAAGGAGATACCGCAATGAAAGTCCTGTTCATGTGTACCGCCAACAGCTGCCGCAGCATCTTGTCCGAGGCAATGTTCAACCACCTCGCGCCGTCAGGTTTCGAGGCGATCAGCTCCGGCAGCTTCCCCAAAGGCCAGGTGCTGCCGCGCAGCCTGAGCACGCTGCAGGCAGCGGGCATCAGCACCGAAGGTCTGTACAGCAAGGGCAATGAGGCCTTTGAGGGCAACCCGCCGGATGTGGTGATTACCGTGTGCGACAAAGCTGCGGGCGAAGCCTGCCCGGTGTATTTCGGGCCGGCGGTGAAGGCGCATTGGGGCTTGGAAGACCCGTCGGATGTTCAGGGTGACGAGGCCAGTGTGGACGCAGCCTTCAAGGCCACGCTCAGCACCATCGAAAGGCGTTGCACGGCGTTCCTGGCCTTGCCCTTCGCCCAACTCAGCCCAGCCGAGTTGAAAGCTGAACTGGCCCGCATCGCAGCGCTTTAACCGGAGGACATAATGACCACCCTGCCCAACCTCAACAGCACCCTTGCAGGCCCACTGCCTGCAGGGCCAGGCCACCCGCCGCGCATCCTGCTGCTTTACGGCTCCACACGCCCGCGCTCATTCAGCCGTTTGCTGGTGGAAGAAGCCGCGCGGCTGTTGCGCCACTTCGGTGCCGACACGCGCATTTTCAACCCTTCGGGCCTGCCGCTGCCCGACGATGCGCCCAATGATCACCCTAAAGTCCAGGAGCTGCTGGACCTGATGCAGTGGTCCGAAGGCCAGGTGTGGTGCTCGCCCGAGCGCCACGGTTCGATGTCGGCGGTGTTCAAGGCCCAGCTCGATTGGGTGCCCCTGGCCCTCGGTGCTGTTCGCCCGACCCAGGGCAAAACCCTGGCGGTGATGCAGGTGTCCGGCGGCTCGCAATCGTTCAACACGGTCAACCAACTGCGCGTGCTGGGGCGCTGGATGCGCATGTTCACGATCCCCAACCAATCCTCGGTACCCAAGGCATTCATGGAGTTTGATGACCAGGACCGCATGAAGCCATCGGCGCTCTACGATCGCGTGGTCGATGTAATGGAGGAACTGGTGAAGTTCACCCTATTACTGCGTGATCGCCCAGACCTGGTGGACCGCTATTCGGAGCGCAAGGAAAGCGCCGATGAGCTGTCGCAGCGTGTCAACCAACGGTCGATTTGAGCGGCCCTGCTGGCGTATGCTCGTGCCAACCGCATCCTGAGCTGAATCATGAGCACTCTGCACCACGCCTGGCTGGGCAATTACGAAGTCAGCAGCACCGCCTGCACCGGCCTGACCTTTGCCCGCCATAGCCACGATGAATGCGTGATCGGCGTAAACCTCGTCGGTGAGGAAAAGGTCTGGCTCGACCGCCGCGAATTCGAAGCCGGGCCGGGCAGCATTACGCTGTACAACCCCGGTCAGATCCAGGGCGGCGGCGCGGCGCCAGGCGCGCCTTGGCAGTTTGTCAGCCTGTATGCCACGGCCGACCAATTGGCGGCTGACCTTGGGTTGGCGCAGCTGGAGTTCGATCGCTCGTTGTGCTTTCAGCCGGATCTGGCGCAGCGCCTGGCTGTGGCGGTGAAAGGCGCCTTGAGTGCCGACGCATTGGTCCGCGATCTCAATGAAGAAGCCTTGGTGTTGCTACTGGGTGAGGTGGTCGGCGTCAGTGGTGTGCGTGTGCCTGGCAGCATGGCAACGGGCAAAAGCATGATCAGCCGCGCCCAGGAATTGCTGGCTGCGCACTTGCATCAAGTGTTGCCCCTGGACCACCTCGGCGATGAGCTGGGATTGTCCAAATTTCACCTGCTGCGCGCCTTCCAGAAGGAAACCGGGCTCAGCCCGCGGCAATGGGCGATGCAACTGCGCACCCGCCGCGCCAAAGGCTTGTTGCGCAATGGCATAGCGGCCAGCGAAGTCGCCCATGACCTGGGCTTTGCTGACCAAAGCCACCTCAACCGGCATTTTCGCGCCGCCTATGGCATCACGCCCGGCCGCTATCAAAGCGTGCTGTTTAAACGCTGAAGCGCAATCTGGTTCAAGACACCTGCCCCACCTGCCGCCACACTGCCCGCCCTCTCTTGAAGGAACGCGGGCATGTTGACGATCTTCTTTTACGCGCTGGCATTCGGTTTTGTGTTTTGCCTCTCGCCAGGCGCCGTGCTGGCAGAAACGTTGCGCCGGGGCCTGCTGCACGGTTTTACCCCGGCCTTGCTGGTGCAGATCGGCTCGCTGGTAGGCGATGCGGTGTGGGCAGTGATCGGCCTTACCGGCATCGCCCTGCTGATCCAGCATGACGCGGTGCGTGTGCCGCTCACGGCGGTCTGCGCGCTGTACCTGGCCTGGTTGGGGATCCGCAGCTTGATCGATGCCTGGCGCTTGCCCGAGGCGAGCAGCGCGCCCGCCAGTTCCGGGCAAAATGCGCTGGCGGTAGGCGCGGCGATTTCCCTGGCCAATCCGAAAAACATTGTCTATTGGGGTGCACTGGGCAGCGCCTTGTCCGGCATCGTCGGCACCACGCCCAGCCATGGCCAAACGCTGATGTTTTTTGCGGGCTTTATGCTGGCATCGGTGTTGTCGTGCTTTCTGATTGCGGCGTTGGTCAACCTGCTGCGCAAGAACGCCTCACCGTTATGGCAACGCATCAGTTATGGCGCCTGTGGTGGGGTATTGATCTATCTGGCAGTTCTGGCTGCACAAGGGATATGAAGTTATATATCGCACAACTTGTCGATGCGGCTTGTCTGAATAAACTCTGAACACCGACGTATTTAACCAACTATGCGTTGACATTTTGTACCCCGCTGAGTAGATTGCCCCTGCCCACAACTGGGGCCTTTTTTAAACCTCACAAAAGAAGCCAATGGACACAGTATCTAGTCGCTGTCCGAGCACCGCTCACGCGGGCATCGGGCGCCAAACCCAGAATATGACAGGACTCGCCTTCCAGGTCCGGTAAGCTGCGCTAGAGCTTGATGCTCCACCGTAACTGCCTCGCCGGTCGCCCGTCCGGTCCCGAGGTGTGTTATGACCTTTCAACTGATTGTTTTACCTGACATTCGCACGCTGGCCGCAGCCCTGCGCGCCAAGCTGTGCCGCGAGCCCGTGGGCTTTGCGCCTGCGCGCTCAACCTTTGCTGCACCCTTCCCTCAAGCTAGCAAAGATCCACTGCGCCCAGCTCCCCCGCTGGCGCACTGGCGTATCTGCCCTGCCAGCGGCCAATTGCTGCAGCACTGGGACCACGCCGACCCTCAAGACCCGCAGAGACCTCAGGTTTCCACCCTGGCTCAAGCCAGCCTGTTGCTCGAGTTTTACCTGAGTACTCGCGCCGCTTAAACCAGCTGGAAACAGCAACTTCCTGATGATTATTCTGGAGTTCGTTATGAACACATCCAGTAGTAGCCCGCTGCGCGCCAGTTAACTAACGCGCACTAAGCGGGCACTGTAGAAGTTATGTGAACACCCTATTTAAACCGATCGCGAAGTCCGCGGCTCGGCATGCTTTCGCTCGCCTGTATTCAGGTAAGTACCGGGTATGTTTTGTCGAGAATTGGCGACAGGAGTACAGACAATGAGCGCCGTAAAAAACACGCCTCTGCACAAGAAAAATGGCACTGCAACCGACACCAAACTGTCGATGCGTGCCGCCCGTGAAGCCCAGAACGGCCTGTCGGCCACCCTCGCCAATGTGCGTGCCACCCAGGACGGCCTGACCGAACTGGACGCTTCGGCACGTCTGCAACGCGAAGGCTACAACGAAGTGGCCCACGACAAGCCGCCTCATGCCATCGTCCAGTTCCTGCAGGCACTGAACAACCCGTTCATCTACGTACTGCTGACCCTCGGCGGCATCAGCTTTATCACTGACTGCTGGCTGCCGATGCAGGAAGGTGAAGAAGCCGACCCGACCAAAGTCATCATCATCATGACCATGGTCCTGCTCAGCAGCCTGCTGCGTTTCTGGCAGGAGCACCGCTCGGCCAAATCCGCCGAAGCCCTCAAAGCCATGGTGCGCACCACCGCAACGGTATTGCGCCGCGAGCAAGTCGGCAGCCAGCCGATCCTGCGCGAAGTGCCGATGCGCGACCTGGTCGCCGGTGACATCGTGCAGCTGTCTGCCGGCGACATGATCCCGGCCGATATCCGCCTGATCGAATCCCGTGACCTGTTTATCAGCCAGGCCGTGCTCACCGGCGAAGCCTTGCCGGTGGAGAAGTACGACACCCTCGGCGATGTCACGCAAAAATCCGCCTCTACGCTGGCGGCCGACCAAGGCAACCTGCTGGACCTGCCGAACATCTGCTTTATGGGCACCAACGTGGTCAGCGGTCGTGCCAAGGCGGTGGTGGTTGCCACCGGGCCGCGCACCTACTTCGGCTCATTGGCCAAGGCGATTGTCGGCTCCCGTGTGCAAACCGCCTTCGACCGTGGGGTGAACAGCGTCAGCTGGCTGTTGATCCGCTTCATGCTGGTGATGGTGCCGATCGTGTTCTTCCTCAACGGCTTCTCCAAAGGTGACTGGGGCGATGCGTTCCTGTTCGCCCTGGCGGTTGCCGTGGGCCTGACCCCGGAAATGCTGCCGATGATCGTCAGCGCCAACCTGGCCAAGGGCGCCACGGCCATGGCCAAGCGCAAAGTGGTGGTCAAGCGCCTCAATGCGATCCAGAACTTCGGTTCGATGGACGTACTGTGCACCGACAAGACCGGCACGCTGACCCAGGACAAGATCATCCTTGAGCATCACGTCAACGCCATCGGCCAACGCGATGACGCGGTGCTGTCGCTGGCCTGGCTCAACAGCTTCCACCAGAGCGGCATGAAAAACCTGATGGACCAGGCCGTGGTGCAGTTCTCGGAGCAGAACCCCAAGTTCCAGCTGCCGCTGGCCTACAGCAAGGTCGATGAACTGCCGTTCGACTTCGTGCGCCGGCGCCTGTCGATTGTGGTGCGCGACACGGCCGGCGACCAATTGCTGGTGTGCAAGGGCGCCGTGGAAGAGATGTTGAGCATCTCCACGCACATGCTCGAAGGGGGCACCGCCGTGCCGCTGGATGATCAACGCCGTGATGAACTGCTGGCATTGGCCAACGACTACAACGAGGACGGTTTCCGCGTCCTGGTGGTGGCGACACGCAATATCCCTAAATCCATGGCGCGCCAGCAGTACACCACCGCCGATGAGCGCAACCTGGTGATCCAGGGCTTCCTGACCTTCCTTGATCCACCGAAGGAAACCGCAGGCCCGGCGATTGCCGCGCTGCAACAAATCGGCGTGGCCGTGAAGGTGTTGACCGGCGATAACGCCGTGGTCACCAGCAAGATCTGCCGCCAGGTCGGCCTCGAACCCGGCCAGCCGCTGCTGGGCGTGGAAATCGAAGCGATGGACGACGCCACCCTGCTGCGCCGCGTGGAAGAACGCACGGTGTTCGCCAAACTCACGCCATTGCAGAAGTCCCGCGTACTGAAAGCCCTGCAAGCCAACGGCCACACCGTGGGCTTCCTCGGCGACGGCATCAACGATGCCCCGGCGCTGCGGGATGCCGACGTGGGTATCTCGGTGGACAGCGGCACCGATATCGCCAAGGAATCGGCCGACATCATCCTGCTGGAAAAAAGCCTGATGGTGCTGGAAGAAGGCGTGCTCAAGGGCCGCGAAACCTTCGGCAACATCATGAAGTACCTGAACATGACCGCCAGCTCCAACTTCGGCAACGTGTTCTCGGTGCTGGTGGCCAGTGCGTTCATCCCGTTCATGCCGATGCTGGCAATTCACTTGCTGCTGCAAAACCTGATGTACGACATCTCCCAGTTGGCTTTGCCGTGGGACAAGATGGACAAGGAATACCTGGCCAAACCGCGCAAGTGGGATGCCAAGAACATCGGCCGCTTCATGATCTGGATCGGGCCGACCTCGTCGATCTTCGACATCACCACCTTTGCGTTGATGTGGTACGTGTTCAGCGCCAACAGCGTGGAAATGCAGACCCTGTTCCAGTCCGGCTGGTTTATCGAGGGCCTGCTCTCGCAAACCCTGGTGGTGCATATGTTGCGCACTCGCAAGATCCCGTTCTTCCAGAGCACGGCTGCCTGGCCGGTGTTGATGATGACCGCCATCGTCATCTGCCTGGGGATCTACGTGCCGTTCTCGCCGCTGGGCACATTGGTGGGCCTGCAACCGCTGCCGCTCGCGTACTTCCCGTGGCTGGTCGGCACCCTGCTCGCCTACTGCTGCGTGGCACAGCTGATGAAAACGATCTACATCCGCCGCTTCAAGCAGTGGTACTGATCACCCCCGCCGTTTAAACGGTGGCGGTCGCCCGGCCGCCACCGTGCATCACAAGGACCCTGACTATGCGCGTGCTTATCTGTGCAGGTCGTCATTACGCTGACACCAAAAAGACCCGCCAAGTGCTGGACGCCTACCACCGCCTGCGCCCGGTGCAGGTTTTGATTCACGGCGGCAACCAGTTCCTCGGCAGTGACATCGAGGAATGGGCGCGGGAAATGCGCATCGACGTGGTGCGCTACCCGCCCAATTGGCAACGCCACGGCAAGCAGGCGGAACGCCAGCGCAACCATTTCATGCTCGCCGACAGCCGCCCCGACGTGATCATCGCCCTGCCGGGTGGTGACGACACCTCGGAGCTGGTTTGCCAGGCCAAAGCCAGCGGCATTTCGGTGCTGACCGTAGAAAGCTGAATTCAAGCGAGGTGCATCATGCACAAAAAACACAGCCCACAACGCCCGGACGGGTTTGCCAAATACCGCGAACGTCACTACCGGGGCGCTCGCCATACCCTGTTGCTGCTGCCACCGGCCAAGCGCCGCGCACTGCAACGTAACCTGATTTTTATCGGTACCACACTCGGCCTTATCTTACTCATTGCGCTGTTTTCCAAAGCCCAGGCGGCCGGCGGTTCGTATGTGGTCGACGACGGCGGGATCAACGATCCGGGTGAGTGCAGCGTCGACGCCTGGTACACCGCCAACCGACATCAAGGCAACATTCATAACCAGACGCTTAATCCCGCGTGTACCTTCAGCGCACTGCCTGCCGTGGAATGGAGCGCCGCACTGTCGCGCGCCAGTCATGCGGGGGATGCCGAGACGCAAATCAGCCCGCAGGTTAAGGCGCAGGTGTGGTCACAGGAAAGCCTGGGGCTGCAAATGGCCGTGTCTGCCACCAGCCACTTTGCCCTCGACCGCCAGCATGCATTCGACGGCGCGGACTTTAACGTGCCGTTGACCTGGCAACCGGTGCAAGCATTGCGCCTTAGCCTCAATGGCGGCTGGACCCACGCCTACAACGGCGGCGAGCAAAACCACCGCCTGACGTGGGGCACCGGTTTTGAGTACCAGTTGGCGGACGCGCTCACGCTGATCGGTGAGCGTTATGGCCAGGAAGGCGGTGACCAGGCCTGGCAGGCCGGGCCGCGGTTCCATGTGGGCAAATTGGTCGATGTGGATGTGGTGGTGGGGCAGAGCCTCACCGGTGATCACAACCAATGGCTGACCACCGGCGCGACCGTGCGTTTTTAGGCTTTTTTAGCCTGTTGCTCCAGGTTCAGTTGCAACGCTGGTTCGAGTTGCAACTGCGCCGCCAGTTCGTCCAGGTAGCCGCGCTCCTTCGGCGCCTGGTCATTGACCATCATCACGCTGGCCAGGTAGACCTCGGTCGCCAACCCTGGATCAGCGGCATATTCGGCAAAATCAGCGGCATCCAGAGGTTTGGCGACTTCGTCTTTGAGCCACTGCTTTAACTGCGGCTCATCGGTATGGCGGCCGATCTCGGCTGAGATCATTTCCTGCTCTTTGTCATCGATCTCTCCATCGGCCTTGGCGGCCGCAATCAGCGCGCGTAACAGCGCATGGCTATGAGCTTCAGCTTCCTGACCGTCAAGCTGGTCAACCGTCTGGATGGCCTGCTGCGGTGCACTGGCCTGCTGGCGTTGCCAGGCCTGATACGCCTGGAAAGCCGCCATCCCCAAGGAGGCCAACGCCGCATAATTCATCCCGCCGGAACGCGTTTGAGGGGTGCCACCAGCAGGCGCACCGCCCAACAATCCGCCCAGGCCACCTAATAAACCGCCCAGCCCGCCACCATCTGCCGCAGCGTTGCCGCTGCCGGAGCGGTTCAACAAACCGCCCAGCAAACCACCCAGGCCGCCCAGCCCACCGCCGGAGCTACCGCCGCCTTGCTGGCTGGCGCGCAGCAGCTGTTCCAGTAAATTGCTGGTATTCATGGTGTCACTCTCCCGCAGCGTAGTATTGGCATTTAACAACCATAGCCCGCTACCGCAGGAACACCAAGACCGCCGGGCGGGCACGCCTTATGATGGCCCCACCACGTTGAAGGAGAAACCGCGTGAACCGTCTTGAGCACATAGTGTTGATGGCTGACTACAACCAGTGGATGAACCGCAAAGTCTATGCCGCCGCCAGCCAGCTTACCGACGCAGAACTGACCACGGACCGGCAGGCGTTCTTCGGCTCCATCCACGGCACACTCAATCACCTGACACTGGGGGACACGGTGTGGCTAAAGCGATTTGCCGAGCATCCGGCAGGCTTTGCCCAACTGGCGCCATTAGCGTCGATTGCCACGCCTTCTGACTTGAAGCAACTGGCTTTCGCCAACCTGCGCGAGCTGGCGGCCCGCCGCGCCTGGCTGGACCAACTGATCATCGACTGGGCCAACAGCCTGCGCGAGCCCGATCTGGACCAGCGTCTGCAGTACCACAACATGCGCGGCGTGGCGAACCACAAGCCGTTCTTTGCACTGCTGATGCATTTTTTCAACCACCAGACCCACCATCGGGGCCAGGCAACCACATTGCTGACCCAGGCGGGCGTGGACGTCGGTGATACCGACTTGCTGGCCCTGATTGATTGAACTCAGCCGGCACTGAACGTGGCGTAAGCCTGCATCAAGCGCGGGAAGTCCTGCGGCTCGGGCAACTGCGCAAAGCTTTCAACCGCCGGCGTCGCAGCCCAGGGCAGTTTTTCGCTGGTCCAGGTTTCCATGAACGGCACGTAGTCGCGGGCGTTATCCAGCAAGGTTGCGCGCACATTGACGAACTCATCGATGCCATGGGGGCGCGTAAACAGCCAGCTCATGCAGTGCGGGCAGCAATAATGGCGGTCCACGCCGTGCAAGCCGCCGATCACCGGGCAACCCTGGGTCACGGTGAAACCCGCGGCCGGAATCAACGCGCTAAGGGAAAACGCACTGGCGGTCATCTTCTGACAGCCGCTGCAATGGCACGCCATGGTGATTACCGGCGGCAAACTCACGCTGAAACGCACCCGACTACAACGGCAACTGCCTTCCAGCGGCAAGGTTTCGACGCTCATCACTCACTCCTTTTTATGATTGTTGGCACCACAGGGTAGCGTGAACCGTCCGTGGAATAAAACCGAACGCCGCGCCGCCCGCGCGGTCACAACCCTGAGGGCTCGGGGTTGATTGCCTCGGCCCTGCCCACGCGTCGCCGCTGGTTTTTGGCCGCGCGTACCCCTATAAGAAGGAGACGCTTACATGGTCACTCACTTCAAGGTCGCCGGGCATCTGGCTTGCGGCCATCACGGCACCAACCTCACGTCCAGCACCGAGCTGAACCGAGTCAAATGCCGTACCTGCCGCAATACCGACGCCTATAAAGAAGCGCGCCGCACCCAGCGCAATGCCGCCCGCCGCTCCGCGCGCAAGGCCAAAACCCATACCGCCGTTGACTGGCGCAGTGCCTGGACGCAACGCCTCACAGATTTGCCGGGGCTGCAGCGCCTGCCACGAGGTTTCAGCGGGCAGCCATTTGTCTGAGCTGTTCAGGGGTTGAAAACAGGTTAACCCGGTTCCCATCGGGATCCTGCAGCAGCGCAGACTGAGTGCCCATGGCATATTCGTCACCGGCATCCGTACCTCTGCGCTGCTCAATTGTGGCAACACCGACTCAACCTCTTCTGCCTCAAATCCCAGGATCACCTGGGCGAGGCTCTTGTTCCTATAGGTGAGTGTCCGCCTGCTCGGCGGGATAAAACACGCCCTCCTTCCCTGTCTTTTTCAGATGTTCGCGCACCATTGCCTCAACCCGGGCCACTGCAGCCTGATCGTCAGCGTTGACCCACTGCAAGCACAGGCGTTGGACATTCTGATCGTGAGTGCCCTCGCTCATCATCTCGTGGGTGAAGACCCGTTCGCCACGCCACAGGCATAGCTGGGTATGAGTTCCGCCGAGCCATATTTCGTTGATTGCTCCAAGGTCGGTGGTCGCCAGTTGATCCACCGTGATTGTCTTATCCATTGTGCTGCGCCTTACCCATGAGTACATACAGGTAGACTGACAGGCATTGCCGGTCGTTCCCGGCATCGGCAGTTCAGTGCGCCTTGTGCTCGGCGGGCGGCGCATCGGCCGCAAGCTTCTGCACGTCGCTGACCGCCAGCTCACCCGACTGGCCGCCCCACCCCTGGCGCAGGTAGTTGAGCAGGTCGGTCAGCTGTTGGTGATTGAGCTTGTCGGCAAAGCCCGGCATCGGTTGCATGCGCTCGAACCCGGTGAATTGCTGCTCGCCGATGCCGTCCTCGATCACCCGCAGCAGGTTGCGCGGGTCTTCCAGGCGCAGGGTGGTGTTGCCGCGCATGGCCACCGCGATGTGCGGCTTGCCCTCGCCATTCGGCGCGTGGCAGCCGGCGCACACGTTCAGATAGTCCTGACGACCGCGTTGGGCACTTGGGCTCATGGCGTCCAGCGACGTCTCGCTCAGCACCTTGGCCTGCGGCGGTTGATCGCCCAGCAGGAAGGTCGCCATGGCAGCCAGGTCCGGATCGGTAAGGCCCTGGGTGCTGTTATGGAACACCGGGAACATCTCGTTGAACATCGTGCCCTGGGCACTCATGCCGTGCTTGAGAAACGTACTCAGGTCCTGATGATTCCAGCCGCGAGCGGCCAGGTCAGTGGCCAACAGGCTGGGTGCCAGGTAGCCATTGAGCACGCCGCCGGTCAGGCGTTTATCCTGCTGCATTGCGCCGGGTAAGCCGCGTGGCGTGTGGCATTCGCCGCAGTGGCCGAGCACCTCGACCATGTATTGGCCACGCTGAAATGCTTCACTTTTGCCCTCGGTCGGCGCAAGTTTCACATCCTTGCCGTAAAGCATGTTCCAGCCCATCAGACCCAGACGCACGTTGAACGGAAAGCTCAGGCGGGTAACCGGCGCCGCACGCTCGATGGGCTCGATGGTTTTCAGGTACGCATGGATCGCGTCCGACTCTGCACGGGGCATCAGGTGGTACGAGGTGTACGGCATCGCCGGGTACAGATTCGCGCCATCCCGGCGTTTGCCTTCGGTGAGCGCAGCGAAGAATTCGTCATCGCTGTACAGGCCAATGCCGTGCTCTTTGCTCGGGGTGATATTGGTGCCATAGATGGTGCCGAACGGCGAAACGATCGGCAGGCCGCCCGCAAACGGCGCGCCACCCGGTGCGGTGTGGCAGGCCATGCAGTCAGCGGCGCGGGCAAGGTATTCGCCGCGTTTGACTTGATCGTCCGCGTGCGCCAGCAACATCGGCGCGGCCAGGCCAACCGCCAGCGCAAGGCGGGAAAGTAGTTGTTTCATGCTTAACCCTCCTTGACCAGGCCGAGATCGGTCAGCACGTTGCGGGTCGCGTTGTAGTAACGCACGTAGCCGGTGCAGCGGCAGATGTGGTGACCGAGGCTGTCCTCGATGACTTTTTCCAGCTGGCTTTTGACGATCGGCTGACGCTGCAGCTTCTCGACCAGCACGGTCGCGGCATTGACGAAACCCGGCGCGCAGTAGCTGCACTGGAAGGCGAATTCATCGACGAAGCGCTGCTGGATCGGGTTCAGCTGAGTCACGTTGCCCTGCTCGTCGCGGGTTGCATGGCCTTCGATGGTGCGTATTTTTTTGCCAGCAAAATAGTGTGCACCGGTGATGCAGGTGCGCACTTCTTCGCTGGTGCCGTCCGGGTTGTCGACGATCACCACGCAGGCGTGGCAAATGCCCTGGCCGCAGCCGAGCCGCGAGCCGGTGAGGTTTTTGTATTCGTGCAGGTAGTCGATCATCGGCAGGTCATCAGGGATGTCCACCGGGCCGACGGATTGACCGTTGAGGGTCAGTTGAAACGGACGGTTAGCCATTGAGGGCCTCCTTGATGCGCGCAGAAGTGATTGGCAGGTCGCGGACACGTTTGCCGATGGCGTGGGCCACGGCGTTACCGATGGCGCCGACGATCGGGATCATCACCACTTCGGCAATGCCCTTGGACGGGTCGCTCGGCGACAGCGGCGGCAGGATTTCGGCCGTCTGCTTCCACACCGCTACGTGCCGGGCCATCGGCAAACGGTAACGGTTGAAATTCCAGTCACCCTCCCCCGGCCCGCCTTCGTACAGCGGCATCTCTTCCATCAACGCATGGCCAATGCCCATGGCGATCCCGCCTTCGAGCTGGCCCTTGACCAGTTCTTCCACCAGCACCCGACCGCACTCGACCCACGAGTGATGGTTGAGCACTTGCACGTCGGCGGAGCCCTTGTTCACTTTCAATTCCACCAGCGTCGCGACCGGGCTGTAGTAAGTCACCGCCGCGTTGTTCAACTGGGTGTCCGGGTAGTGGACGTTCTGGCGATCCAGCAGGTGGAAACCGTTGCTGGTCATCTGGGCTTTCTTCGCGTTTGGCGCGCCGTCGCCGTACTTCACGGCCAGGCCGTCGAGCGGCAGGCGTTCACGCACGCCGTCGATGCTGTAATCGGCTTCGGCCCAGCTCCAACGGTTGAAGCCGTGCACAGTGGCACCGGTCACCAGACCTTTTTCGTGGGCGTGTTTGGCCAATTGCTCAAAGCTCAGCGGCTGCATGCCGTTGGCGGTGAGTTTGCCGTCGACCCAATGCGCGTCTTCGCGGCGCACCACGTACGGGTTGGCCTGGCCGCCGTAAGGGCCTTGGCCCCAGATCTGCAACGCCGCCGGCCACAGGCCGTGGTTGAACAGCACCCGGGAGGCTTCACGGGTGGCGTGGCTGAAGTAATACGCCGAGTTGGTCGCCGACGAGGCCGACGCCAGTTTGCCGACCCAGCGCGGGTTGCGCAGAAAACCATCCTGCTCGGCCTGGCTCATGACGTAAGGGTTGCCGCCCGTGATCAGTTGCAACTCTTCCCATTCGGTTTCGCCGGTCTTCACTTGCGTGGCCGGGATGCCGATAAAGTCCGCCACCACCAGGGCTTGTGAGGTGGACATGCCGGTGCCGATTTCAATGCCGATATGGCGCAACGTCACATGCCCTTCGGCGGTGAATTCGATGCTGGCCATGGGGGCCTCGGAACCGGTGCCGAAGTCTTTCTGGCAGATGGCAAAACCGACGCCATACCAGTTATCCGGGTCAGCGGCTTCGCGGGTCTTTTTGATCTGGTCGCGGTTTTTCCAGACGTCGTGGGCAGCCGCTTTGTCAAGAATCTCGTGTAAGCGCAACGCCCCCGCCGGCACCGCGCCCTGGGTGTTTTTCATGCCCGACAGCAGCGCGTTTTTCTTGCGCAGGTCGATGGCATCGATGCCCAGACGCCCGGCGATTTCGTCGACCATCATCTCGGTCGAGGCCATGCTTTGCAGGGTGCCGTAACCGCGCATCGAACCCGCTTCAACCGCGCGGGAATGGTAGGCCGTGACCTGTAAATCGTTCTGCGGCATGTAGTAGATCGACTGCGCTGCCGTGGCGCCAACCGCTGCCACCGAAGGGCTGTAGTTGATCCGCCCACCGCCGTCGACGTTCATCTCGGCGCGAAAAATCTGGAAACTGTGATCGTTTTTGTCCACCGCCAATTGGTAGCGGATGTCGAACGGGTGACGCTTGATGCCGCTCTGGAACTGCTCATAGCGGTCGTTGGCCAGGCGCACCGGCACACCGGCGCCATACAGCGCGGCGAGGGCTGCGTAGTAGACAAAAATGTTGTGGTCCTTGGAACCGTAACCGACGGTGTAGCCCGGGTGCATGTTCAGATTCGCCAGGCCGAAGCGCGATGGCGCGATCATCTTCGCGGTTTCGGTGGCGGCTTCCAGCGGGCACTGGGTCGCGACGACAAAGTGCAACGTCTTGGTGGCCGGATCGTACCAGCCGTTACCGTTGTCCGGCTCCATCGCTGCCGGTTCAATCGACGGGGTTTTGTAACGCTCGTCGAACACCAGCCAGTTGTCTGGCGGCGCGTCGATTTGCTGCTGCATCCGGTCGGCGTAAAACAGCCCGCGCTCGGTCAGGTTGCCGTGCAGGTCCGGCTGGGAATTCCACACCGGGCGACGAT
Organism: Pseudomonas sp. W3I7; assembly: GCF_030816095.1. Lineage (NCBI taxonomy): Bacteria > Pseudomonadati > Pseudomonadota > Gammaproteobacteria > Pseudomonadales > Pseudomonadaceae > Pseudomonas > Pseudomonas sp. W3I7. Next base: position 2,776,753 of record NZ_JAUSXP010000001.1, on the reverse strand, counting down.
TTTTCAGCATCGGGAACAGGATCGAATCCTTGAGGCTGGCGAATTCATCCTCGTCCGCCGAGGTCGCCCCGCCGACGCGCACGTAGCGGAAGCTGCCGTAAGGGTCACGTTCGTAATACGGCACCTGGGCACCGTAACGGATGGCTTTGTCATTGAATTTGAGTTTGGCCTTGGCCTGACGGAAACGCTCGAAGTCGTTCCAGATCAGGATCGCCACAGGGTGACCGATGAACATCGGCACCTTGCCTTCCGGCAGCAGCGGATCTGGCGCGTGCTCTTCCGGGAAGACGATGCCGTCCTTGTCCAGGTCGGCGGCGGTGACGATGCGGTCAGGCTGCAACTCGGCGCCAAGCCACGCCAGGTCGTAGCCGGCGTAGATGCGATCGGCCTTGGTTGTCTTCAGCAACATGGCGTGGCCCTGCTGCTGCGGCCAGCCTGGCATGTCCTTGGCGCGGATGTCGCGGGCAAACACCTTGCTCCCGCATACTTTGGACAAGGCGTCGTTACGCGAGCGCGCCTTGCCGTTGTTGCCGAGCCATCGCTCGGACGGCACGGTCACGCTGTTTTCCATCAAGGCCGCCAGCGCCTGGGTGCTGAGCGGTGTAAGCGTCACGCTCACACCCGCCACCAGCCCGCCCTGAAGGAACGAGCGCCGGGAGATATCACGGTTGGACATGGATCATCCTCTGGGCGGTTATGGGTCCGCCCTTTTAGTTATGTTCTGGGGAATCGATCCTTGCAGGAGCGCTTTCGCTGGAAGCCAAAGGCTGGAGTTGACAGTGCAAAGCTGACCGAAAGGTTAACTTTATAGGTTTCTGCGCGCGCCGCAAACAATCTGTTACAAAAACCGAACAAAGAATCAACGCTGCGTTTCTAATCAACGCCCTCGACACGTTTAACCGGGCACGCGAAGGCAACCGCAGCACGCCGCGCCCGATTTAGTTACAATCTCATAGGTTTTTTCCACGGTACCGCAGCATGGATATTTCACTGTTTCGCGGGCGCTTGACGCGCTTGAACAAGCGTCTGCGCCAAGAGGCGCAGAATCATCCCGAGACCTGGTCGCAGATGCTGGTGCTGAGCGCGATAGATCAAATGGACGGCACGGCAACGCCTTCAAAAATTGCCGAGGCAGAAAATATCCGTTCGTCCAATCTTGCGTCGCTGTTGAAGGACCTGGAAGCGCGAAACCTGATTACTCGCACGCCAGATACCGAAGATCGCAGGCGCACTTGGATCGGGCTGTCCGAACAAGGCCAGACCGTCTTGCAGGCAAGCCGTCAGCGCCGGGATGAGTGGTTGGCTCAAGCAGCGAACGCGTGCCTGACGAGTGCTGAACGCAAGCAATTGGACGCGGCCGGGCTGCTGATGGACAAGCTCAGCCACTATGGCCGCGACGAGCAGCGCTGAACGCGCGTTGAAGCGTTTTTTTCAGATACGACGCTCGCAATTGCGTGCGTGCGCTCGAACTGCAAAGGCGTCGCAGTGAGAGAGGTGCCGCTTTGATCAAGCAAGGGCGCGACGACCCAGACCTCATTCGCCAGTTGGCACGCGATACGCCCCAGCACCTTGAGCCCGGGGGCATCGATACCGTCGTCATTGGTCAGAAGAATTCGCTCGAATCGATGATCACCGTTCGCCATGGTAATACTCCGTCAATGCAGGCGCTCGGATGACCGCCATCGATGGCGTATTTACCTATATTTAAATAGTTATCCATAAATAGCTATAAACCCGAAAAAACTACAGCGGAAACTCCGCCCGGATCAGCGTGCCCCCTTCGGCGCGGTTGCTGGCGGTAACGGCTCCGCCATGGGCCTGGCAGATTGCACGAGCGATGGACAAGCCCAGCCCGCTGCCGCCCGAATAACGCGCCCTGGAGCGCTCCGCCCGCCAGAAACGGTCGAATACGCTGTCCAGGTGCTGTGCCTCGATCCCTGGGCCGCGGTCACCAATCTCTATCACTACCCGGTCTTCGACGCGACGCGCCATCACGTTCATTTCGCCCCCACCCGCCGCGTAACGCAGCAGGTTATCAATCAGGATATTGAGCACCTGGCCCAGGCGATCGCGATCGGCATGGATACGAAACCCGTCGGCAATATTGATCTGCGTGCGCACGCCGGCCTCATCCAATTGCGGCTGGAACCAGGCCAGTCGCTCGGCGACCAGGGCCGCCAGGGAAAAATCGCTGCGCTCCAGCACCAAACGGCCGGCACGGGCCATCGACAACAAGTGCAGGTCATCCACCAGTTTGCGCAGTTGATCGAGCTGACGCTTGACCATGCCCAACTGCGCGGCATCACTGGGGAACACCTCATCGAGCATGCCCTGCACGCGCCCCATGGCGGCGTTCAATGGCGTGCGCAGTTCATGGGCGATGACCGCGCTGGACTCGCGTACATCACGCTCATAGCGCTGCAGTTGCGTGGTCATGCTGTTGAAGTCACTGATCAGGCGCTGCAGCTCATCGGGTGCGTCGCGGTGAACTGGCAGGCGCGTCAGGAAGTCACCGCCGGCGACCCGCCGCGCGCCCTGGGCAATCGCCGAGAACTGGCTGGACAAGGGTCGCGAAAACCACAAGCCACAGAGGATGATGATCGGAATAGCCGCCAGCACCAGGCACGCCAGAATCAACCAGTCTCGGTTGGCCATGTCCGGCTGGAAGAATTCCACCGGATAATATTCGGCAACCAGTTGGCGCAGACGTTTTTCGTTGAGCTGCGGCTCGGCGCGCAGCTGCAGCAATTCCTCGCGCGCCGCTGGCGGCAGGTGCTGCAAAAAATACCGGTCCGACAACCTGAAGTTGATCCACATGCAAATGGCGATCACCACCACCGCGCCAATCGCCAACAGGCTCATGCGCATGCCGACCCAGCGCCACAAGGGTTTGTCGTTGACCCGTGAGTTCTCACGCATAGTGCTCACCTGAACCGATAGCCGATGGAGCGCACCGTCACCAGTACCCCGGCGATGCCATGGGTTTCCAGCTTACGCCGCAGGTTGTGCACATGGGTGTCGACGACGCGAGCCAGGGCTTCGCTTTCCGGCAGGCAGATTTCCAGCAGCTCATCACGGGTGAACGCCTTGGAGGGTGTCTTCAGCAAGGTGACCAACAATTTGAACTCCGTGGGCGTCAGGTCCAGCAGCTGCGAGGGTGCATCGCGATGTTCAATGGCCGCGGTAAAGGCGACGAGGTCCACTCGCAGGTTTTCATGGCGCAACAGCTGTTCAACCGGCTGGCTGCCCATGGTGCGCCGCAACACCGCGTGCACCCGCGCCACCACCTCACGCGGGCTGTAGGGCTTGACCACATAGTCGTCGGCGCCATAGCGCAAGGCGCCGAGTTTTTCCGGCTCGTCGCCCATGGCCGTGACCATGATCACAGGCGTGTCACTGCTGCGCCGCACCGCGGACAGCACCTCGGTGCCACTCAAACGCGGCAGCATCACGTCGAGCAGTATCAGGTCGGGCCGCCAGCTTTTGTGCAGGTCCAGACCGCGCTGGCCGTCTTCGGCCAGCGCCACCTCAAAACCGTCCCGGAGCAGATAGGCTTCGAGAATGTTGGCGCTGTCGGCGTCGTCTTCGACGATAAGGATACGTTTTCCTGACACAAAGAAGCCTCTTGATGAAACCTTGATAATTCACGAACGGTTTATTGAAAGACCGCGGGCAGTATTGCCCTACGCCCGACTTTCGCGAACCGATCCTATGCCCACCACCGTCCCGCTGTCCAAGCCTATCAAGCTGTCTGAGCGCCTCGGCGCGGTTTTGCTGCTGGTCGGTATGCTGGCCGGTTGTTCGCTGGCGCCTGCGTACCAGACGCCCGCATTGCCGGTGCCGGACAACCTGAAAGGCACACGGGTCACGGACGCACCCTCCTCCACGATCAACAGCGCAGAAGCGCTTAGCGCAGAGGAAAAACAACTGCTGGCCGGCCTGGACTCATCGGCGCAGTTGCCGGCGATGGTTGAACAAGCCTTGGACTACAACCGTGACCTGCGCCTTGCGTTGCTGCGCGTAGAGCAAGCCCGCGCCCAGTACGGCATTTCCCGCGCCGATCGCTTGCCCACGGTAGCGCTGGGGCTGCAACGCAACCGCCAGCACTTGCACGACAAGGCTGCCGACGAGCGTTATGGGCAGGACATCGCGGTGGCCTCCGTGGGCATCTCAGATTTCGAGCTGGATTTTTTCGGCCGGGTGCGCAGCCTCTCCGAAGCGGCGCAGCATGACTACCTGGGCACGCGCTACGGTGCCCTTGCCGCGCGCAAGGCACTGATCGTTGAAGTGGCGCGGCTGTATTTGCAGGAACGCTTGCAGGCCGGCGTGAGAGCCGACATTCAGTCCATTCTCGACAACCAAAACCAGCTGCTGAGCGTACTCGACGGCCAGCAAAAAGCAGGGCTCGTGGCGCAGGACACGGTTGACACTCAGCGCATGCAGGTGCGTCGTTCCGCGCTGCAACTTGAGGATGCGAGCGCTGAACAGGCGCGTGCGCAACAGGCGCTGTCTTGGGTCACCGGGTATCAGGTCGCCCCTTTGGCAGCGGCGGCACAAAGCCCAGTCATCGATCTCAACCCGCCGTCATGGCTGGTCGATCTGCCGTCCCATCAGCTGTTGCAGCGCTTTGATGTGCGCCAGTGCGAACAAGCGCTGCGCGCCGCGAACGCCAACATCGGCGCCGCCCGTGCAGCGTTCTTCCCCTCAATCACCTTGAGCACCGGCGCCGGCATCGCCAGCCCGCGCTTGAACACCTTGTTTTCATCCGGCAGCGGCGCCTGGCTGTTCACTCCGCAACTGAACCTTCCGCTGTTCGACGGTGGCCGCAACCAGGCCAACCTGGAACTCGCCACCGCTCGCCAACAGTCCGCCGTCGCCCAATACGAAAAGACCGTGCAGGACGCCTTCCGCGAAATCGCCGACCTGTTGACTCAACGTCAGCAAGCGTTGGCCAACGCCACCACGCAAATTGATCTGGCGGCATTGACCGCATTGAAGACCAAGCGTCTTGACCAACAGATTGCCGCCGGTGCGGCGGCACGTTCGGAGCACCCGGCGGCTGCCATTCGCCTGACTGAATCGGCCATCGAATTACGCAAGGCCACCTACCAGTTGTTATTCAACCGCCTGGCGCTGTATCGCGCGCTGTCCGGCGCACCGCTATTTTCCTCCGCTGAAAGGGTTTCACCATGAACTTGAACACTCCCCCTACTCGCACCGTGCTGTGGGGCGCCGCCGCCTTGATGGCCTGCACGCTCGCAACCCCGGCACAGGCGGCCGACGCCAACCCGGCAGCCGACAAAACCACCGCCACCCTGGGCCTTGGCATGGGTGTCACGCCGCGCTACATGGGCGCCGACCGCTACCGCGCACTCGTGCTGCCGATGTTCAGCATCCAGCGCGGCGTGCTGTTCGCCGACACCACTCGTGGTGTGGGCCTGCAATTTCAATCCGACAGCGGCTTTGGCGCCAGCGCGGCGATCAACTACGACCTGGGCCGCAAGGAAAAGGACAGCACCAGCCGCCCGGGCGACCGCGAGCTGAACGGCATGGGCGATATCAACGGCGCCACCGTCGCCGACTTCACCCTCAGCCAGCAACTGCTTGACTGGCTGTCGGTCAGCGGCGAGGCCGAACTGCGTATGGCCGGCGAACACCGTGGCAACCGCTACCGATTCGGCCTGGAAGGCATTCTGTTCCACACAGGCAGCGACACCGTGGCCCTGGACATCGACGCCCATGCCGGTGATGGCCGCTACAACCAGACCTTCTTCGGCGTCACCCAGGCGCAGAGCCAACGTTCACTCTACGGGCGATACGACGCTGATGCCGGGATCTATGCCTACTCCGCCGCCTTGAACTGGCAGCACAGCCTGGACGCGCACTGGTCGACGCTGGCCAGCCTGACACTCACCCAGTACGCCGACCAGGCGCGTAACAGCCCGCTGGTCCGACGTGAAAGCGCCGGCCTGGGCATGTTCGCCATCAACTACACCTTCTAATAACGAGGCGCCAGGCATGCAGGGTTTTGCTCAGTTTTTCCGTCCTTGGGGCCGTCCCCTGCTGCTCGGCGTTGCCTGCCTGATGGTGGCGGCCTGTTCGCGCCAGGAACCGGTGCCAGAGCCGGCGATAAGGTCCGTCAAAGTCACCACCGTGCACGCCACAGAGGTCGACGCTGCGCCGTTGACCGGTGTGGTGCGCCACCGCCAACGCGCGGCCCTGGCCTTCGAAGGCGCGGGCCGGTTGGTGATGTTGAACGTGGACGTCGGCGATAGCGTAAAACAAGGCCAGGTGCTGGCAAGCCTGGACACTGCAGCCGTGCGGTTACGTCTGAAACAATCGCAAGCGGCCTTGTTAGCCAGCGTGGCGCAAACCGGCGAGCGCAGGCGCAACAAGGTCCGCCAGCAACAGCTATTCGCCCAGGGCAGCGTCGCGGCCAGCGCCGTGGAGCAAGCCGACGCCGCGTGGCAGGCCGCCGTTGCACAGCAGACCGCCGATGAGGCGGCGCTGGACCTCGTACGACGCGATCAACGCCAGGGCCAACTCGTCGCGCCGTTTGATGGCCGCGTCGTGGCCAGACCCGCGCAGTTGTACAGCGAGTTGTCGCCCGGCCAAGTGGTGATGGAACTGGAGGCCGGCGGCGCGTTGCAGGTCATCGTGCAAATCCCGGTGGAACAGGCCGCCGGCCTCAAGCCTGGCGACCACGCCGTCGCCAACGACCCGGCAGCACCCGGCTCAACCCTGCCGCTGATACTTGAAGGCGTATCGACGCGTGCACAGAACGGCCTGTTGCAAAGCGCGCGTTTCCGCCTGAACGCCCGCGACCTCGCGCTCCCCAGCGGCGTAAACCTCAACGTACGGTTGGCGGCGCCCGCCGCGCTCACGCTGTCGATTCCGACCCAGGCGCTGCGCATGGGTGGCGACGCCAGCCAGGTGCAGGTATTCGTCTATGACCCGGCCCAGGGCAAGGTCGCCCTGCGTGAGATCCGGATCGGCTTGATCGACCAAGGCCGTGTCGCCATCGACAACGGCCTCAAGGACGGCGAGCAAGTGGTCGTCACCGGCGTGGCGTTCCTCACCGACGGCCAGCCCGTCAACCTGCTCTCGCCCTCCAGCCGTTTGAGCACGCCCGAATGATCAACCTGACCCGTCACGCTTTGGGCGCAAGCCGCCTGACGTTATTCACTGCCCTGCTGATCCTGCTCGCAGGCGTGGCCACGTTCCTGAGCTTTCCGACCCAGGAAGAGCCCTCGGTGACGATCCGCGACGCACTGGTGAGCATCCAATTCCCCGGCCTGCCCAGCGAACGCGCCGAGGAGTTGCTGGCCCGCCCCACCGAAGAAAAACTGCGCGAGCTGTCGCAGATCAAAAACATCGTGACCACCATCCACCCTGGCAGTGTGATCATCCAGGTGACAGCCCGCGATGAAATCAAGGACCTGGGCGTGCTGTGGCAGCAGGTACGCAATAAAGTCGCCGAGGCCGGCGCCAGCTTTCCAGCGGGCACCCAGGGGCCGTTTGTCGACGATAATTTCGGGCGTGTCGCCGTGGCGTCCATCGCGATTACCGCGCCCGGCTACAGCATGAGCGAGATGCGCGGACCGCTCAAGCGCCTGCGCGACCAGTTGGGCGGGTTGCCCGGCATCGGCCAGGTGACGCTGCACGGCGTGCAGGACCAGCAGCTGTCGATCGACTTCAACCCGCAGCGCCTGGCGGGGCTGGGCTTGTCTCCTCAACAACTGTTCCAGCAATTGCAGCAACAGAATGTGTTGGCCCCCGGCGGTATCGCCGACATTGGCGGGCAAATCACCACCCTGACCGTCACCGGCGAAGTGCTCAGCGTGGAGCAACTGCGCCAGTTGCCGATCCAACTGCCCGGCGCAGACGGCACCGCGCAGTCGGTGGCCCTCGGCGCCATCGCGCAGATCTCGGTAATGGCTACCGATCCACCCCAGACCGCTGCGGTATATCAAGGCCAGGACGCCGTGGTGCTGGCAGTGTCGATGGCGCCAGGACAGAACGTTCATCAATTCGGCGTGGCCTTGCGCGAGCGCTTGGCCCAGCTGGAGCAGCAACTGCCGGTGGGTTTCAGCACCCATAGGGTGACGTTCCAGGCGGATGTGGTCGATCAGCAGATGGCCAAGATGAAGCATGTGATGATCGAGACCGTGGTCATCGTCATGGCCGTGGTCATGCTGTTCCTGGGCTGGCGCACGGGGTTGGTGGTGGGCGCGATTGTGCCGCTGACCATCCTCGGTACGTTGATCGCCATGCGCATGCTCGGGGTCGAGCTGCAAACCGTGTCCATCGCCGCGATTATCCTCGCCCTGGGCCTGCTGGTGGACAACGGCATTGTGATTGCCGAGGACATCGAGCGCCGACTGCATGCCGGTGAGGATCGACGCCAAGCCTGCGAGGATGCCGGGCGTACCCTGGCGATTCCATTGCTGACCTCGTCGCTGGTGATTGTGCTGGCCTTCTCGCCGTTCTTCCTCGGTCAGACCAGCACCAATGAATACCTGCGTTCACTGGCTGTCGTGCTGGCGCTGACGCTGCTCGGCTCGTGGTTGTTAAGTATCACCGTCACGCCGCTGCTGTGCCTGTATTTCGCCAAAGCCGCTCCTCAGGACACGGCAGAGGACAGTTACGACAGTGGTTTTTACCGTGGCTATCGGGCGGTCATCCGCCGGGTGCTGCAGCACAAAGCGCTGTTTTTGATGGCCATGCTGGTGTTACTCGCCGCCGCGATCTTCGAACTGATGCGCGTGCCCTATGACTTTCTGCCTCAGTCGGACCGCTTGCAGTTCCAGGTGCCCATCACCCTGGAGCCCGGCAGCGGTTCGCGCAAGACCTTGCAGAGCGTGCGCGAGATCAGCCTGTGGCTGAGCAAGGAACCCCAGGTGGCCGACAGCATCGGCTACGTGGGCGATGGCGGGCCGCGTATCGTTCTGGGCCTCAACCCGCCTTTGCCGGCACCGGAAACCGCGTACTTCACCGTCAGCGTCAAGGCCGGTACGGATATCGATGCGGTGATCGCCAATACCCGCCGCTATCTGCTCGAGCAACACCCGGAAGTGCGCGGCGAGCCCAAGCGTTTTTCCCTGGGCACCACCGAGGCCGGTGTCGCGATCTATCGCGTGCTGGGCCCGGACGAACAGGTATTGCGCAGCCTCGCCGGTCAGATCGAAAAAGCCCTGCGTGACGTGCCAGGCACACTGGATGTGCGCGATGACTGGAGCACGCGCCTGGCGCGGTATACCGTCGAGGTCGACCAGCACAGCGCGCGCCGCGCCGGTGTCGACACTCAAGCCATTGCCCAGGCGTTGCAACTGCATTTCGGCGGACTCCAGGTGTCGTCGTTGCAGGACAACCAAACCCGCGTCCCGCTGGTGGTGCGTGAGCCGTCGACGACAAGCGATGCCTGCCCCGATCTGCGCGGCATCCTGGTCTACCCGGCCGACGGCTCTACGCCCGTGCCTCTGTCAGCCGTAGCCCGTATCGTCGCGTCGAGCGAACCTTCGACGCTGATGCGGCGCAATCAGGAACGCGCCATTACCGTGGTCGGGCATAACCCGTCTTTGACGGCGACTTCCATCGTCGAGCAGTTGGCACCGCAAGTAGCGGCGCTGCCCCTGCCGCCGGGCTATCGCATTGAACTGGGCGGTGAAATCGAAGACTCGGCGGATGCCAACCAGGCGTTGCTGCAATACCTGCCCCACGCGCTGATCGCCATGCTGTTGCTGTTCGTCTGGCAGTTCAATTCGTTTCGCAAGCTGCTGATTGTGGTCTCGGCGATCCCCTTCGTCCTGATCGGCGTGGCTGTTGCGCTGCTGATCACCGGCTACCCGTTCGGCTTCATGGCCACCTTCGGGCTGTTGTCCCTGGCGGGGATCATCGTGAACAACGCCGTGTTGCTGCTCGAGCGTATCGAGGCCGAACTCCACGAGGGCCTGCCGGTGTACGAAGCGGTGGTGAATGCCGCCGTGAAACGCCTGCGCCCCATCGTCATGACCAAACTGACCTGCATTATCGGGCTGGTGCCGTTGATGCTGTTTGCCGGGCCGCTGTGGAAAGGCATGGCGATCACGCTGATGGGCGGCCTGGCGCTGGGCACGTTGGTCACTCTGGGGTTGATCCCCGTGCTGTACGTATTGCTGTTCACACCGCGTAAACATTCACACATCAAGGCGAACACACCATGAATTTTTCGTTGAAGGCAAAGCGCACTATCAAGCGCATAACCCTCGGGGCCGTGCTGCTTAGCGCGCTGTCGATGAGTATCGGCGCTCAAGCCTCCGCGTTCGTCCACCCAGGCCTGTTGCAGACCGAACAGGACTTCATACGCATCCGCGAAAAACTGGCCAACCATAATCAGCCGTGGCTGGCCGGTTGGCAGAAGCTGACTGCCAACCGGCACGCATCACTGGCCTGGAACCCGAGCCCCGTCGCGGTGGTGTATCGGGGCGCGGAGGGTCAGCATCCGGAAAACTATGCCAGGTTATTCAACGACGCCGCCGCCGCGTACGCATTGGCCCTGCGCTGGCAGATATCCGGCGACCCCGCGTATGCCGACAAAGCCGTGGCGTTGTTGAACCAGTGGTCCACCACCCTCACGGCCATTGAGGGCACCTCGGACCGATTCCTGGCATCAGGCCTGTACGGTTACCAGTTCGCCAATGCCGCAGAATTATTGCGCGGTTATTCAAAGTGGAAGGCTGCGGACTTTCGTCAGTTCCAGCACATGATGCTCACGGTCTTTTACCCGATGAACCATGATTTCCTGGTGCATCACAATAACGCGCTGGTCGACCATTATTGGGCGAACTGGGACCTGGCCAACATGAACGCGATGCTGGCAATTGGCGTGCTGACCGACCGCCGCGATATCTATGATGAAGCAGTCAACTACTTCAAACATGGCGCCGGCAACGGTTCCATTGAACACGTGGTGTGGAAGCTCTACGGCAATGGTCTCGGCCAGGTCCAGGAAAGCGGGCGTGACCAGGCGCACACCCTGCTTGATATTGCCTTGCTCGGCAGTTTCTGCCAAATGGCCTGGAGTCAGGGCGATGATCTATTCGGCTATCAGAACAACCGCGTGCTGCAAGGCGCCGAGTATGTGGCCAAATACAACCTGGGCCAGGACGTGCCGTTTACACCTTTTATCAACAGCGGTTTCCAGCAAACCGTTATTTCGGCAAAGCATCGCGGCGACATCAGTCCGATCTGGGAACTGCTCTACAACCACTACGTCGTGCTTAAAGGCCTAAAAGCGCCGAACGTGAAAGCCTTCGCGCATAAAGTCCAGGTAGAAGGGGGTGGCGGGGATTACGGTCCAAACAGTGGTGGATATGACCAACTGGGGTATGGAACATTGCTCTACTCGTTGAGCGAATACGGTCTGTCAGCCAGTGAACTGGTGCCCTGAAAATTCATCAATGCGCCTTTACGGCAACCACGACTGCGGCTCAATACGGCACTGCCAGCCTGAGTTGATGTATTCCAGTGGGAGAAGACATGACTCTCCCAGGTGCTCCTTGAAAGCAGAGTGGCCGAGTGAGCGCGGCCCGTTGCTCCAGGGTTATTTCCAGCTTCTTGCGCACAATTCGCAGCTGCACCGCCATCGAACCCCGCGCCTTGAAAGTCATGACACTTTACTTGCGCATGACACACTGTGTCATTAAGATCACCCTATGTTCTGAAGTCACCTTGAACCTATCTGGAACCTGAGGGTAAAACGTTGAAAGTCCATTTTGTGATGCACGAGTCCTTCGAAGCACCGGGTGCGTTCGAGAACTGGGTAAACGCCCGGGGTTATCAAGCAACCTATTCACGCGTATACGAATATGCCGTCCTCCCGGACGACGCCGCCTCGTTCGACCTCTTGGTTGTGCTAGGCGGGCCCCAGGACCCTGGCACATCGCTTGAGCAATGCGCCCATTTCAACGCGTTGGCCGAGCGCGAACTCATAAACAAAGCCATCACAAGCGGTCGTGCGGTCGTCGGTGTTTGCCTGGGTTCGCAACTGATCGGCGAAGCGCTGAATGCGCCTTTCGCACACAGCCCCGAGAAAGAAATCGGCAAATTTCCCATTCACCTGACCGAGGAAGGCTTGGCGAATCCAAAGTTTTCCCATTTCGGCAAGACTCTGGATGTCGGTCATTGGCACAACGACATGCCTGGCCTCACCGGGAATGCCAAGATCATTGCGTACAGTGAAGGCTGCCCGCGCCAGATCGTTGAGTACAGCAACTTGGTATATGGCTTTCAGTGCCATATGGAACTCACCCAAGACGTCGTGGAATTGTTGATCCAAGCCTCTGAAACGGAACTGGCGACATTGACTGACCGCAGGTTTGTCCAACAGCCAGCAGCATTGCGGCAGAACAACTACGACGAGATGAACCAGAAACTATTCCTATTTTTGGACAAGCTCGTTGCTGATTACCTGGCCCAATAGGGCTCAAATAGAACAGGTAAAACTCTCCACAGTTTTTACCGGGTGTCGTGCGCATCGTCTTGGCCCATTGTCGGATGGATAACGGCAGTCAACTTGCCCGATTCAAGGTGCTGCACCTGTAAAACCGCTCACACCCTCGGCTACAGCGACGCCCGCGTGCTGCGCCGGGCGTTTAAACGGTGGACGGGTACCTTGCCGAGCGAGCAGTGCCAGCGCTGAGGATCAGCCGGTTTTATTCAGCGACACGGCCGGCTCATAACGCCTGTCAACCGCCTGCGCGCCTGGCAATTCCTTACGCAACACCCACAACGTGACCGACTTGGGCAGCACCCTGGCCAGGCGGATCACCCACCTCATCGGCCAGGGAAACAAATAATCCCATCGGCGGCTGCGCATGGCGTACAGCATATGGTCGACCGCCACGGCCTCGGATATTTCCAGCGGTGCCGGCATACCATCGTTGGCGGTTTGCGCGGTGGCGACAAACCCTGGGTAGAGCGATAGAAAACGAATGCCACGGCCACCGAACTCGATGCGGCACGTATCTATCAACAAGCGCAGTGCGCCCTTGGCGGCGCTGTACGGACCCTGCAAAGTCACACCGAGAAAACCCGCGAGTGAATTGGTGTGCACCACAAAACCATACCCCTGGCGGCTCATCTGCTCCAGGGCCGGGAACAGGTAGTTGACCACCACGTCGTAGTTCGAGCGCATATACGCCGTGACATCTGCGGCTTTCATCTCGCGCATATCCAGCGCGGGTGCTCCGCCGGCGTTGAGCACGACCACGTCGAGGCGGCCATACAGCTCGACGATTTCATCCACCAGGCTAGCCGCCGCCTGCTCATCCAGGGCATCCACCGCCGAGACAAGGCATTTGCCGCCCTGGAGTGTGATTTCCCGTTGCAGATCATCCAGCAGGTCCTTGCGCCGAGCGGTGGCCACCACCCAGGCCCCCTCCTGTGCCAGACGCACCGCCAGGCCCCGCCCCATGCCGGAGGACGCGCCTACCACCAGCACCACTTTGCGCGCAAAACTGACGGGCTTGCTCGCGGGGCATCGGCGCAGCAACCCCACCAGGGTCAGTGCAATCAGCGAGAATATGGCACTGACCAGCAACACGTACTCCGCGTTCTCCCCCACTACCCACTGCGACGCCATCAACGGGCCGAAGGCGCTCCCCAGTAGTTGCATGCCTGGAACCAGCGCCGCTATCCGCCCCGAGCGATCAAGTTGCAACGCGATACGCACCTGGAACGGCGTCAACATCAGCCAGATCAAGCCAAACGCGCCGCACAACAGCAGGAATACCCTGACGCCCAGATCAGCCGAAAAATACATCCCCAGCGCGATGCCACCCAACAGCGAAGCGGCGACCGCCAGCATTGAATAGTCCGAGACTCGACGCACCAGGATAATCCCCAAGCACCCGCCCAACACCTGCATCAGTAACGTGCCAGAAACGAGCAATTGTGCGCTTTGCGCATCCATTCCCACGTATTTGCTCAATGGCTCCAGGTAAGCCCAGAGCCCACCTATGGCGCTGAGCTGCATAAAGGCCAATCCCAGCAGTAGCACGTGGTTAAGGCCCCAACCGAACTTGGATTTTTCCGCGTGCTCTACTTGCTGATTCGTCAGTCGAATGGGTTGCCAGCGGACCAACAGCAACGAAGCAGCCGTGAGGGCTCCCAGAAACACAAAACCGTAAGACAATGTGCTCTGAATGGGCAGTACCCAATATGCCAACACAGCGGCTACCGCTGCCTGGCCCAGTGTCTGCACCACCATGAACACACCCGCCACACGATCAGGCGCGGGCCCCTGGATGACCAGGTTGACGGTGCCCCATAACAGCAGGCCTTCGGCCAATCCGGCCAGGGCCCGGGTCAGTGCCAGGGCCCCATCGCCAGTGGTATTGGCCGTGATCAGGTCCATCCCCGATGCTGCCAGGATGGCGACGACCGTGATCACTCGCAGACTGAACACCGAACGCAGCAAATCGCCCAGTACTACGCCCAACCCCAACGACAGAATTTCACCCATGGCGACCAAGCCGACACCCTCAAGTGAGAGGCGGTTTTGCGCCAGCAACTCTCCCAGCAACAAGGGTTGCAGCCCCACCATCAACACGGCGATAGAGCCCAACGCCAAGGCGACACTCAGTTGTTTACGGGAAACAGCGGACGGCATGTGCATGGCGTTACACCTCTTGAAGGGGTTTCAGTAACCACGGTTTTCCGGCGGAATCTCGCCTCGGGCAAAACATTGCGTCGCGCGCTTTTCATCTTTCATCAGTCGGCCGTTGGCAACCAACACCACCCACCAGGGCAACAGCGTCATCTTGGCGCCAGACGCTCTGGCGAGGGTGAAGGCCTTGGCGCACTTTTCAAACAGCTGCGCATTCATCGCCATTCGGGTACCGGTGGTGCCCAGGGTCGCGGGTACGCCCTTGATCAACACGGCATTGCCACCCCGCTGCAAGGCGCCGGGAATGTCGTAGACTGACGCCGCCGGCGCACCCATATGGCCAATATGCCGTGCCTGCTCATCAAACAGAATGGGCATGACCCCGCCAAAGTCTGCCAAGCGCTGGGCGAAATCCCCTCCGCCCAGCAAAATGGCGCCGACGTCACTCCGGGCACGGTAGATCGCCTGGTGGGTCTGGCTGTCACCCAGCACATGCACCGGCCAATCGACGTGAGTGGGGGCCAAGTCATCCAACAGGCCCCACCACATGCTTTGCTCGCCCGGTATGCGCAAGGAAAAACTGCTCCCCTCCTGCACCAGACCCGCCAGCCGTTGCCGGATTTCCAGCCATTGTTGCCGCAGTACATCCTGCATCACGCTCACCTCACACCAGTTGAAAGACGGCGTCGAATCGCTCGAGCGCGTCGTCGATGACGTCGTCGGTATCCGCCAGGCTGGTATAGATCCGACTGCCGGCCAGCGTAATCACCCCGTGGGCTGTATAAGCAGCCCCCATCTCTTCCATCATGTGCTTGCGCGACTTGGCTTCGTTACGTGCACGCAGCAACTTGAGCGGGTTGCTGGTATCGAGCAACAACACGCCTGAGGTTTGCAGGTGCACGATCGAGCCCATGTTATAGGCCACATACGGTAAGCCACGACGGTTAATGATTTCGTCCAGCCCCTTGCGCATACGGTCGCCCGCGCGTCCCGCCAACGCCGGCGCATTCAGTTTGCGCGCCTCGATCAAGGCGTAGTAACCCGCGACGCAGGACAACGGGTTGGCCGACAACGTGCCTCCGACAAATGCGCGCCGTGCACTGGTGCCGATGCCGCCGGCGAGCAATTGCATGACATCTCTACGCCCACCGATCGCCCCGGCCATGGGGTAACCACCGGTCAGGCATTTGCCCAATACGGTGATGTCCGGCATCACGTTGAAATACCCTTGGGCGCCGCCCAAACCGGC
Organism: Pseudomonas sp. W3I7; assembly: GCF_030816095.1. Classification (NCBI taxonomy): domain Bacteria; kingdom Pseudomonadati; phylum Pseudomonadota; class Gammaproteobacteria; order Pseudomonadales; family Pseudomonadaceae; genus Pseudomonas; species Pseudomonas sp. W3I7. Next base: position 2,760,857 of record NZ_JAUSXP010000001.1, on the reverse strand, counting down.
GCGGAAGCCGGTGACCACCTCGTCGAAAATCAGCAGCGTGTCGAACTCATCGCACAGCTTGCGCAGTTGGCGGTTGAAGTCCGGGTGCACCGGACGCGTGCCACTTTCCGGGCCGAAGGGCTCCACCATGATCGCCGCCGTGCCGCCGCGCAGGCGGTTGATCTGCAAGCGCCGACGCAACGCCTCCAGGTTATTCGGTGGGCTTTCCTGGGTGTGGGCCGTGGCGCCGCGTGGAATGCCGACGGCCTCCATACGGCCGGTGCCCGGCAACCGCATGCCGTATACCAACTGGTCACTCCAGCCGTGATACGCCCCGCCGATCTTGATCACCCATTTCTTGCGGGTATAGGCACGCGCCAAACGCACCGCCGCCATGACCGCCTCGGTACCGGAGCCGAGCAGGCGCACCATGTCGACGCCGGGCATCACTTCGCAGACCAACTGCGCCAGCTTCACCTCGTATTCATGCAACAGGCCGGTGACCGGCCCGCAGTCGTCGAGGATCCGGTTGACCTGCTCACGAATCGCCGGATGGTTGGAGCCCAGCAAAGTCGGACCGCCGGCCTGTAGAAAATCGATATAGCGGTTGCCGTCCACATCGGTCAGATGCGCGCCCTTGGCCTGGGCGATGGCGAGTGGGAACGGGTGATTGAACGCGAGGTTATGCTGCACGCCCCCCGGTATGAATTGCTTGGCCTCCTCGGCAAGCCGCCTCGAACCCTGGCAGCGCTCGTCGAAGTAGCCCATGACCTTGTTCAGCGCCTCACGCTTCAAGGGGCGAATCGGCTGCTTGACCAGCGCATCGAAACGCCGATACAGCGAGTCGACATCAGGCCATTGCGAAACCGCTGAATCTGCCGGCGCAGGCAATGTGATGGGATCAAGGGGTTTGTTCATGATGGGGTCTCGGAAGAAGAGTGGGCTTGGGCAGCGCTGGAACGCACCAGTGCGTCGACCAGGCGTGCGACGGCGGCAGGTGACTGTGATTTTTGCCGGGACTGTTCGGTGATTTGGCGTAACAGGTAGTCACGGCAAAAGGTCTCGAGGTCCTCAAGGCGCGACAGGGTTGTCTCGACATCCGGCCCACAGCACAACACCCCGTGGTTGCGCATCAGGTACGCGTTGTAATCCCAACGAATGGCCCGGCCGAACTTGCCGGCCAGCCAGTTGGAGCCTGAAGGTGCGTACCCGACCAGGGGAATATGTTTACCCAAGGAATCCCACAGTTCAGGGTTGGGCACATCCATCGGTTCGCCGAGCAAGGTGCAAGCACTGGCTACGGGTTGATGCGTGTGGATGCTGCACTGCACGTCCGGGCGCGCCCGCAGGATTTTTGCATGCAACCCGCTTTCGACCGTGGGTGCACGTTCACCGGAGAGCTGCGCCAGATCCTTGAGGCGCAGCACGCAGACGTCCTCGGGGCGCATGGTGAAATAGTCGGTGGCCGACGGCGTAACGGCGATGTGCTGCGCATCGATGCGCAACGCGAGATTGCCGCCGGTGGCCGCGAAAAAGCCGCGGTGACACAAATGCTGCGAGAGCTCGACGATTTGCTCTTGGACATGACTCATGAGGCAGTCTCCTGTGGAGGGTTCAGGCGTCGGTAAAGGGGCGCAAGGCGTTTGCGAACCTCCTGGAACGTGGCGAATTGATCGTCGTACAGCGCGCGAGTGGCACGGGACGGTTCAAACAGGCGGTGCGGGCGTTTGAGACTGGATAGGTCGTGGAACTGCAGCTTGCCCAACGCCACCGCTGCAATGAACGCCGCCCCGCGTGCATTGGTCTGGATGGCGTTCTGCGGCTGCTGGATAACGCGCCCACAGACGTCAGCCATGATCTGGCACCACACGTCCGATTGGGCACCGCCACCGGTGGCCACGATCACATCGCTGGGCTGGCCGAGGAAGCGCGCGAACGGTTCGAACATCCAGCGCGTATTGAGCGCGACCCCTTCCATGAAGGCGCGAATAATGTCTTCCCGTGAGTGCTCCAGTTTCAGGTTGAACAAACCGGCGCGCAGGCTCGGATCACTGATCGGCGAGCGCTCGCCACACAACCAGGGTGTGTAGATCAACCCTCTGGAACCTGGTGGCACCCGCGCGGCGATGCGGTCGAGCAAGGCGTAGACGTCCGGTTGCTGTTCATCACTGAGCAGCTCATCCGGGTGGTACAGCACCTTGTCACGCAGGAATGAAAGGTTAGCGCCCGCCGCCGACTGCATGGCCATCGCCAGGTAGCGACCGTTGACAGCACTGGGTACCGCCGCAATGTGGTGACGCACGCTGGTTTTCTTGAAGGGGACGTGTGCGCCCACCCACGATGAAGTGCCCAGATACAGGTGTGGAGCAAAGTCGCTGACAGTGGCGCCAACGGCCACCGCCGAGGTGTCGACGGCGCCCGCTACCACTTGCGTGGTGCGCGCCAAACCGAGCGCTTCGGCAAGCTCCGGGCGTAAGGTGCCGATAACATCCGTGGAGCGGACCAGCTCAGGCAGTTTGCCCGCCTCGATTCCCAGCGCCTTGACCAGGCCGTCGTCGTAACGGATGCGGTGGGGATCGCGGTTGTCGGTGATCCAGGCGGTCAACATCGAGTCACTGGTGGCGCAATAGCGACCCGACAGGCGCAGGTTCATGTAGTCGAGTACGTTGAGGAACTTGTGGGTGCGCTCGTAACGCTGCGGCTCATGATCGTGGATGTAGGCCATGTGCCCGGCCGAATCCATACCGGACAAAGACGCCACGCCACCGGTCAAGCGCAGTGACCGCCAGAGTTTGAGCGGCCCGTACCCGGCCAGGCTGAACCGCCCTCCTCCCATGCGTTTTTTGACCGCACCGGCGCCGCGTTTATCCAGCCACAACATCGCGTGCCCAATGGCCGTGCCGTCCCGATCCACGCACACCGTGCCTTCGCTCTGTGTCGAACAACACACCGCGATCACTTGGCGGCGCCTGACGGGGTCGGCGCCCAACAGTTCGTTGGCGCCGCGCAGGAAGGCATCCCACCAGTCCTGCGGCGCCTGCTCGACGCTCAACCCGTTCACATGCAGCGGCACGCTGTGAAACGCCCATGCGCGAATATCGCCTTCCAGTGAAACCAGGGCGCACTTGCAACCGGAGGTGCCGAGGTCCACCGCGAGGACGAGTTGCTCCAGACCGGTGGCCGCCTGAGGCGTCCGGGATAAGAAAAGCGAAGTCATAAAGGTCTACTCAGAAAGTACGCGAAATCGACGCGACCCAACGGTTTTCATCCGTGGCGCGCACATGGCCGTCGTCCTCCGCCATGTACAACTCGCGCGCGCGCGTCTTGGCGGTGACAAAGTCCAGCCCCCAATCGAAGCCCCACAAGTGATGGATCAGGCCAATGTCGTAGTCCGCCGCGTTCGCTTCGGAGAAATTGACGATTTGCTGATAGCCCGCATGCAGCTTGAGCGTGGTGTTCATGCCGAGTGCGTATTTGTAGTCCAGGTCATAGAGCAGGCTGCCACGGGAGTTGCGGTCGCCCTTGGCGTAGCATTCCAGGCCCTTGGTGGGATCGTCGCGGAACTGCAACTGGGCCCCGCACACGCCTCCGGTATTGGCGCCACGATAGGTCTTGGACAAGACCCTGGCGACTCGACCTTCCAGCGCACCGTAGCCGATTTCCAGCACGGCGAACTGGCTGTTGTAGTTGGTCGTGCGTTCATTGGTGGGCGTGAAGGTGTCGAAGTCGAATTTGTTCGGCGCCTTGAACTGCGCCCCCGGGAACATCTCCGCCGCCAGGCCCACGCCGTAGTGCCACGCTTCCGGATCGCCAAAGCGATAACCACCCGCGAGCAAGACGCCCAGGCCATCACCGTCAAGAAATTGCTTTTTGCTGACAGTGGTGAACTCGGCAAGCGCGACCAGGCCACTTTCATGGGCAACCTGAACAGTGACGCGGGCGCCGGGATGATTCAAGGAGTCCGAAACGCCCCGCGTGCGGACGTCGGATACAGCCTTGGCCGTGACATCGATGGCATAACTGGCCATTTCGTCGGCGAAGGCCAGGGATGGGCTGACAACAGGCCACAGCAAGGCGGCCATTAGATAATGGTGTGTCGTTGCGCGCATGGGGCTCTCCTACAAGAAAGGTCGGATTACAAAGTGCAAACCGGTGCAGGAGGCAGTGAGGCAATGCGTTCGAATTGCTCTGTCTTGCCGAGAATCTCGGTGCCGACAAAAGCCCGGACATTGAGGATTCCCTCTTTGACCCGAACGACGCCTTTGTATTTTTTATGATCACGGGGGTCGAACACCCAGCCATCGCGCCACGCTTGCTGGTCGAAACGCTCCAGTTGCATGATCTGTACGCCGCAATCGCTGGTGGTGGAGGCCACGTCCTTGACCCAGACCACCTTTCCACACAGCGCGCCGGGCTTGTCGGCGCAATCGTCAACCTTGACCACAGCGTCCTTTTCCGAAGTGAGCCACAGGCCCTTGGCCTCTTGTGGACCCGTTGCTGCATAACCGCTGGACGCGCACACCAGCGCCAGGGAAAGGAAAAGCCATTGCCGAGCCTTCATAGTCATCACCTGTATTTTTTGTTTTAAGAGACCGTCACACTAACGACGCATCGGTTATGATAGTCATCGCTACACGATAGTTATAACTACCATTATCGAGCTCAGCAACATTTTTTTTCATTTTGATAAGCTGACTCTTCAACCTTTTTATTGCCAGGTATCTATGGCCAAGCCCAACACTGCCAGCGCCCGCGCCGCTACCGCCGGGAAAACACAGGAACACAAAAAACCGCCTGCACAGCAGCGCAGCACTGAGACCTACGAGCGGATTCTGGTCGCAACCGCGCAAACCCTGTGTGATGTGGGAATAGAACGTCTGTCCACCAACCTGGTCTGCGAATGTGCCGGGCTGACCCCGCCAGCGCTGTACCGCTACTTTCCGAATAAGTACGCGCTGCTGACGGTATTGGGAGAGCGCCTGCTGGAAAAACAGAACGGGCTCATCGATAACTGGATCACTCCGCAGCTGTTGTCCGGACCGCCCGAGGCTCTGGAGTCGGCGCTCGCCGATCTGATCCTGGACACCTACCGGGTCACCCAGGCGACGCTGGGCGGCATGTGGATTCTCAAGGGCTTGCGCGCCGTACCGGCACTGGAGCACGTGCGGCTCAACTCCCACCGCAAGGTGTCCGCCGCACAGGCGCAAATCCTCGCAGCGCTATTTCCACAGGCCGATCCTCAACAGCTGACCACCGCTGCCCGTGTCGCGGTGGAGATGATTCACGCCACGATCGAACTGTTGTTTGACGAGTCCCTGGACCCCAAGAGCGTCTGCGCTATGGTCGCGTCGATGATTGTCAGCCATCTGGACCGGTTGGCGCCTGCTCCAAGCGCATGAGGTGAGAACGACCATGGCCGGCGCGAACCCGCTGCCCGGCCGGGTCGCACCTTCATCGTCATCAGTTCGTATTGGCCGCCAACGAGCTGAGGGCTTATCGGCTGCGCCTGTCCCGGCACTGGTGATGGCGAAGAAGTTAGAAATTGCGCCAGTTGCTGTTACGCCGAGGGATCACGCTGTACGCCACTCGTCGAGGGATATGCACAGCGTTAAAACTTTATTTCCTGTTGCCCTCTCCCATTCTTTGAGGAGAAAACCAAGATCGCTCAATGCGCCGGCGACTATACGGCCAGTTGCAAGGCAACACTCACACAGGAGGCCCTTGCGAATCCTCATGCAACCGCCAAAGTTCCTCGCCACGCAGGCGCGATGCTTCCCAACAACGCTGGGGTGGTGACTTATCACTACGCCGCACAGGACCTTAAGCAAGCCAAAATCGATTGTGAGAAAGACGGCGGGCAGTGGACGTGGCAGTCAGCTCAATAACCGGATTTCAAATGGCCCATCCCCTATGAACGGCTCTGAGAATGGTACAGCTGCGCCAATACCGCTTATGTTTAAGCGCGGTGATACGGTGCCCAATAACCCGGACCTGCCCGTACTTTTTTATTCAGAGGCACTGTCCAAGCCCTTCGACGACCCTGCGGCACTCTTTGAAGCAATGTTCGCCAGCCAAGGTTGGCCACCTCAGTGGCGTGATCGGATCTACAACTATCATCATTACCATACACAGGGGCACGAAGTGCTGGGTGTCGCAAGCGGCCACGCTCAGCTGATGCTGGGTGGCGAGCACGGGCAGCTTATGAACGTGAGTACAGGCGATGTGTTGCTGTTGCCGGCAGGCACCGGGCATTGCAGTTTGAGCGCCAGTAAAGACTTCCTCGTAGTCGGCGCCTATCCGCCAGGCCAGCGTGCGGATATCTGCCGCGAGGCGCCCACCCCAGAACAGTTGAGGAATATCGAACAGCTACCCTTTCCTGATGAGGGGCCAGTGCCGGGCGATCAAGGTGCCTATCGCAGGCTGTGGGTTAGAGATGGCTAAGCGCCCTCGCCCGCCATGGCTAGCGGGTGAAAATCCGGCAGCGATTTCAGGGCATATTGGACTTCCTCGCGCGAGCCCATGAACCGTTCCTCTCGACTGGGTACTCCACGATCGTAGCGGCGACAAACATGATAATTGCTCCTGCGCACGAGCGAATGCGCTATCACCCTGTGCCAAAAAACGACCTTTCAAATCAATCAATGTTCAAGTGAAAGTGTTTTGAACGAGCATGGTGTCAGGTTTTCCAAGGTCTACAGGGTTGAACCTGACGTTCACGAATTCAGCTTGAGAGAAGGCCAGAGGATGGAACCTACGACAATGATTACCAAGACAGCCAGAATGGCCAAGTCATGCTCCTTGGCGGCAACCTTTACCCTGCTAAGCGCCTGCGCTGGCAATGATTCCCCCTCGAATGTGGAGGCACCCGGCAAACCCACTACTCCGTCTACCCGAACCCTGGAGGCCGGTGCAGCCCTGCTCCAATCTCGTGCGCCTGTTGATGCATTGAACGCCTATCTGGACGGTTTTCACTTCTATAACGGCCATCCTGATGTGCAGATGGAAGCGCATCACTACTGCGCGGTTCTCAATGAAGAGGTGATTCAATGCGTGATCTACGACGGCAATCGCAAGGATGCAAAGTTGATGGGCGTGGAATACATCATCAGCGAGCAGTTATTCAACACACTGCCTGAACCTGAAAAGGCGCTTTGGCACAGCCACGTACATGAAGTGAAATCAGGGCAACTTATCGCGCCGGGAATCCCCGAAGTGGCCGAGCACGCCTTGATGGAAAAACTGGTACATACCTACGGTAAGACCTGGCATACCTGGCATACCGATCTCCACAAACGCCTGCCGCTGGGTGTGCCGCAACTGATGATGGGGTTTACCACCGATGGCCAGGCCAACCCTCGGATGGTCGCCGAGCGAGATCAGCGAATGGGTATCGACAGCACCGAAAAGAAGAAGACTCGCATCGATATAGTTGCGCCACCCATCGCACCTGGTGCGGACGCATGGCAACAGGGCACCGTTATTCAGATCACCGATCCGACTATGATGAGGTAAATCAGCATGTCTTACGACTTCCAAGGTATTGCCAGTGTGATTACTGCTTCGCGCCATTTGGGAACACCCTCAGATGAACGCTTGAATGACTCAGTAAACATCCAAATGAGCAGCAGTGGAAAACCGACCATTGCGCGCTTGGACTTCGATACCCCGCTGGATTGGCCGGGCAATCCTAACTTTCTCGCGGTCAATTTACCCGATGGCTCCTCCTTGAGTGGCGTCATCATCGATATGGAGCGGCCCACGAATGCGCCCGGGTGGGTCACTTTTACAGTAGATGATTGAAGTGTGATAAGCGCCGGGGCTCACCCATCGAATTGTCGGACACTTTTTTGAATTTTCTTTGACGTCAAATATCTGTAATTCATGAGCATAGGGAGGCCTCATGAAACATAACACTCTATTTACCATCGAGTATCAGCTTCACGGTGAACCAAAGTCCTTCATCGTGCGCGCATCGCAAATGAACAATGCAGAGGCTTGGCATTGGGCCGCTTGCGATGCAGGTGTCGCCTTCATACCCAAATTTGGCCAGCACACACTCAAGCGTGTTTCCAAGCCGATGGCGGAAAAATATGGCATCACGCAGGTACGCTGGAGCGCCGCGACGCAGGTGCAATGGGCGGAGGGTCTCGCATGATGAACAGCCAGACGCCCGGCCAAGTATCACGCCCCTGACTCAGGGGCTTTTGAAGGTCCCCCGGGGGCGATGCCGCCTTGATCGACGTCCGCCTCCCAGGGGCGGTTGACCGTCGGGGCGCACCTTTTGCCCGGCATGCCCCAAGGTGTAGGGTTTGGATGGTTCGCTCATGACGCCTCCTCACGCCCTGCCCGACTTTTTCTACCAGGCCGGCGACTTCACGGCCTAGGGCCAGCGGGAGTTTGTCCTGCTTGACCTCCGGGTATTGGCCCTCGAGAATCTTGTAGTGATCTCATCGAAAAACTCTGTCGCTTATGGCGTTAGTCTGGATCTATTCAGAAGGAATGACGGAAATTTTTCCGTTGCGCTCAAGGATCGCAAATTTAATCTGATTGATCTCCACGATGCCTTGAGCGGATCGGGCGGCTTCAAGAATATCGCTTTCATCCAACCGCGCACGCTTGAGGCGCTCATGGAGCACATTGCCATGCTCGACGACTATCGTCGGGCCGCCATCAAGCAGGCGGGAAAACCAGCGTGAACGCTGTTTGACCAGTGAGAAACCAATGTCTATTGCAATCAGCGTTGCGATCACCAGCACCGCATTGGTCAGCGAGAAGTCGTCGCCCAGCAACGCCTGCTGGGTCGCCTCGCCAATGACCATCAACAGCACCAGGTCGAAAGTGGTCAGCTCCGCAAGCGAACGCCGGCCGGCGATCTTGAACAGGATCATCAACACCAAGTAGATAGCAGCTGCCCGTAACACCGAATCCATGATGCCCCCTAGGGATAGATGAACTGTGAGAAACCCAATGAGGCGCCGGTTGGCAGCGAGACGCGCGTCGTAAAACTGCCCACACCATCGCTGTGCACCGTCAGGTGCACGATCGCCTGCCCTGCGTCGTCGCTGAGCACCCACAGCCTTACGCCCTCGCCTGCGGCACTCGCCTTGAGTGGCTGCGGTTGAAGCATTTCAATTTCAAAGCCGCGCAACAATTCGCCGTTGATTTCGACTTCAACCGGCTCGCGGGGTTTGCCCTGGAGATGGACGATCAACTCATCGGAAGAGCCATTGCGCAGGAACCGCTGGTACTCGACGCGCAGTTGCCCATCGGCACTGCGGCTCTCTGCGCTGCTCAGCGGCCCTTTGGAGAAAACCCCTGCCAAGGTGAGCCCGATCAGCGCTACCAGGCCGTACCAGCCCACTCGCTCGAAGCACCAGACCTTGCGTTGCAAGACCATGTCTTCATCGACGGGGTAATTGCGGCTGTGCAGGTCCCGATGAATAGGCTCCTTCATACGGCCCCTTGATCAACCCTTACTGTGTTCTGGAGAGGACGGGCCTTTGGTGACGCCGCGCGGACCCGCAATCGCCCAAATAGCCACCCCTACAAACGGTAATACCACGACCAACGCCGTCCAACCCGCCTTGCTGCCCGTGCTGTTATCGCTACGCCAGACGCTGTTGAGGACCCATAAGTCCAGCAACAGCAGAATGACCATCAGGCCAATCCAAAAATAGGTCACTTGCATGACGCACCTCCCGGTCACTGGTTATAAGTGGTTAGGTTTGAGGGGCGCCGATGAGGTTCAGATTTTTTGAAATGGCTAAGCGTCGATCTAAAAAGGCGATAATTCAGGCCCGGTTGAATCGCTGAATTAATCGATATTTCAGAATACTCTGAAGAGCGGACGAGAATTCGACGGAACGCAGAAACAAAAAAACCCGCCAGAAGGCAGGTTTTTCAAGGCTTCCAAGGAACTCAACGGCTTCCAGTGGAATGTAAAATGGTGCCCGAACCCGGAATCGAACCGGGACGCCCTTACGAGCGGGGGATTTTAAGTCCCATGCGTCTACCAGTTTCGCCATTCGGGCGGTAGCGCGGTGTTGCAGGGTTGGGAATATATAGACCCTGGCGCTTGGACGCAAGGTCGAAGCGTACCTTTATGGTGCTCATTCCAAGCTGAAAAAGCTCGGCAGATCAGTGAGCTACGCAGTAAACCGGTACTGCAACAAGCCGGTTGGCTGAGCGCCCCAAGCCGACGCCACGGGCTGAATGCAGCCCTTTTTTCCAGGATCAGCTAAGTTGAAGACTTTGGCGATACCAAAACCCATGATCAAACAGGAATGATCGCAATGCGCACCTTTTCAATTCAACATATAGATCATGTTGTTTTACGCGTGAAGGACATCTCGCGCAGCCTGGCGTTTTACACCTCGGTACTGGGCTGTGAGGTCAAAAAGCGCCGTGATGACCTCGGCATGATCCACCTCAGTGCCGGCACGTCCCTGATTGACCTGGTCGATGTGAACGGGTCGATCGGTCGTGAGGGTGGGGAGCCGGCGGGCAAGCAAAGGCATAACGTCGATCACGTTTGCCTCAGGGTTGAGCCTTTTGATGAGTCCGCCATTCTCAGCCACTTGGCTGAGGCGGGTGTGTTTGCGGAAAAGGCGCAGCAGCGCTACGGCGCAGACGGGACTGGCTGGTCGATTTATTTCAATGACCCGGATGATAACCGGATCGAGTTGAAAGGCCCTGCCATTTAGTCTGGCTGCATAGAGGACGGCGAACGATACCTTTATCGTGCGCCATCAATAGCCCTCAACGCATTAGTCAAAAGCGCCGTTAAGCACTTCGTAGATGATCCCGGAAGCAATAGCCACGAGGATCAGATCCGTGCCTGCCTGCTGCCATTCGTAGCCGTCGTAATGAGGCAGCCTGCCGAGTAATCGGCCGTCCAGCTTTTTCGCAATCCCTGGAGGCAGCGGCTTTCCTCGGGCGAGGTTCTTTTGTATGCCAGGGGGCAGTGGTGGGCCAGGTCGCCAATAATCACGGTAGCCACCGAGCACGCCCAGCACGCTGCCTCGATCAACGCTTGGACCATAGTGCGAATCGCCGCCTTTGCCCTTCTTGCCCTGCCCGCCTTGGCTGTTGCCGTTGCCATGCCCTTGCCCCTTCCCGTTACCAGGATCAGCCAACGCCGTCGCCGAGCCCGCGACCAGCGCAATGCAGGTGATGACGACTACCAACGAGCGAGATTTGAACATGATCATTCACTCCAGAAGGGACTGCCCTTTTGAATATAGATCGAATTGCCGAAATCAGTAGCGCTCGCCCATTACGGACGGCTCAAATGCGGCCCGCTCAACTTTATAAAAACGATTCTCTTGCGAACGCCCTGCGAAGGTTTTTATTGAGGTATGCGAAAGCTGCCCGCCGATTTTCTCCATCGCCCGCTGCGAGCGAATATTGTCGGCGCCGACGTGGAACCATACGGTATCGACCCACTGAAAGGCGTGCTTGAGCATCAGTTGTTTAAGCTCGCCATTGGCCCCGCCGCCCCATTTTTCACGCGCCAGAAACGTGTACCCGATCGCCACCTCACGCAGCGGCTCGCTGAAGTCGTAGTAACGAGAGCTGCCCACTACCCTGTTGCGCTCAGAATCGATCACCACCAGTACGCTGGGGGATGCCAGCGCCTGCTCGAACCATTCGCGAAACACCGGTTCCTGGTAGCGCGTGGGGCTGGGGTGCTGGGCCCAGATCAACGGGTCGCAGGCGACGCCATACAGGGCCTCGAAATCCCCGGCTTCCAGCGGGCGCAGCTCAAGTAACGAGCCCTTGATGGAGGGCGGGATGGGTAGCGATTGCATCACTGTTCTCCAGGCGCTGACGGTGCCAGATCATCGCGCATGGGATAGGGCACTCGCAAGCACATGGGCAGCGCACTACCGCTCAGTCGACCAGTTCGCCCTTACGCGCCAACGCCCACGGCGCAATCAACCGTTGCGGCGTCTGGCAGGTTTTACGCTTGAACACAAAGTTGCGGCACTTCTCGGCAAATTGCTGGCGGTTGCGCACCATGTCCAACGCCATCTGGGCCAACTCGTTTTGGCGGCAGCGTTCCATTGGCTCAAGGTCGATATTGGCTTTGCGCGTGCGTTGCGCGGCGTATTTTTCATCGCTCAGCGCGCCTTGGGCCGCTTGCAGCAACCAGGCACTGAACTCATTTGGGCAACGTGGGCCAATGTCCTGCACCATGCCCCACTGCTGTGCCTGAATGGCGCTGATCGGCAGGCATTCTTCGGTGAGCTTATGGGCAATCTCGCTGCCCACCGCACGCGGCAGGCTGTAGGTCCAGTATTCGGAGCCATACAGCCCCATGCTCTTGTAATGCGGGTTAAGCACCACACCGGCGCGCGCGAAAACAATATCGGCCGCCAGGGCTAGCATTACACCGCCGGCGCCGGCACTGCCGGTCAGGCCACTGACCACCAGTTGCCGGGCGGTCAGCAGTTCCTGGCACACATCATCGATCGCCTGGATATTTGCCCAAGCCTCCAGCCCCGGCACGGGGGCGGCCTGGATGACGTTGAGGTGCACGCCATTGGAAAAGCTGCCGCGCCCGCCCTTGATCAGCAGCACCTGGGTGCTGCGCGCCTTGGCCCAACGCAGTGCAGCGACCAGCCGCTGGCACTGTTCGGTGCTCATGGCGCCGTTGTAGCACTCGAAGGTCAACTCGCCGACGTGGCCGCACTCTCGATAGCGAATCGGTTGATAGGCCTGTTCATTGAAGGCTTGATGGGCGATTGAGCTGTCCAGCACGGGCACCCCCGCCAGGCGCCCGGCCAACACGTGACGGGCCGGCAACTTGAAGGTCTCCTCGCCTGGCTGGGCCTTGCGTTTGAGCGAGCCGACCCACACGCTCTGATCACCGGCCGCGACCAATACTGCATCATCCTGTACCGCGAGCATTTCACCCGGCAAGCCCCGGCGTGCATCCAGGTGCGCGTCGTACACGTAATACTGCTCGCCGTGAATACTGGCCAACACACCCGGCTGGCCGTCGGCGGCGTCGATGCTGCGTTTGATGAAGCGCGCGCAGTCGTGCCAGCTGAAGGCACGGTCTACCTGCTTCATGTTCGGCTGCAAGCGCCCGATAACGTTGAGCTGCGTGTAGTCCAGCGGCGTAGGGAACACACCACGGGTGAATTTTTCCACCACGTCGCGAATACAGGTGATCGCAGCATCACTCACCAGGCCGTTGTACAACTCGGACTTGCGCACCTCGGCGGGCATCTCGAACTCACAGGTCGACCACACCGGCCCCGCGTCCATCTCCTCCACCGCCTGCAGCGCGGTGACGCCCCAGCGGCGCGCCTGCTGGGTGATGGCCCAATCCAGCGCGCTGGCGCCACGGTCACCGACAATACCCGGATGAATGATCACCACCGGGCGATCGAGGTTGCTCCACAGCTGCTGCGGCACGCGGTCCTTGAGGAACGGGCAAATTACCAGGTCGGCGTCGGATGCCTCGATTTGCCGGCACACCGAGGCTTCATCGGTGAACAGCACCACGCTGGGGTCAAACCCCGACTGGCGCAAATCCAGCCAGGCCCGTTGGGTCAGACCGTTGAATGCAGAGGACAACAAGATGATCTTCAATGATCGCATGGCAGACTCTTCCTTGAGGTGCACGGCCACAGGCTCGCATTGAGCCGTCCCTGGCCTTTGATGGAAGCACAAGGTTAAAAGGCTTGCCAGGCGGGGCACCTGATCGAGATCAATGTTCGGTCAGCCAGGGAGAATTGCGTCGCAAGAACCGGAGTTTCAGTGACTTGGCGCCCGCCTACACTGGCGCAAATGCACAGTGACCGAGGCTTTCATGACTCACCTTGCCGCCCCCCTGGAACGCCTGGATTGGCACACCATCGGCCTGACACTCGACCGCGAAGGTTTCATCGTGCTGCCCGGCATGTTCGCGCTTGAGGTCCCAGGCTTGTTCACCCACCTTCTGAACGGCTTTTATCCGCCATTGGCTCAGGTTTCCAACCAGTGGAACGACATCCTGCAGCTGCCCTACCGCTTCCCGCCCCAACTCACCGACCTTCACGCGCAGTGCCGCGCCGTCGGCCAACAGCACGCACTGCCCCAACTGACATGCCTGCGCAAAGACGAGCAGCAGGCGCTGAGGCAGGACGCCGAGGGCGAGCACGTATTTCCGTTTCAACTGGTCGGCGTGCTGTCGGCTCCCGGTGAGGATTTCACCGGCGGTGAATTTATCCTCACCGAGCAACGGCCCCGAATGCAATCGCGGCCGATGGTGGTGCCGTTGCAGCGCGGTGATCTGGCAATAATCACGACTGCCTACCGCCCGTTCAAGGGCAGCAAGGGTAACTACCGGGTGAATATGAAACACGCGATCAGCAGGGTCCGAAGCGGCGAACGACACGGTTTTTTGCTCAGTTTTCACTTATGTCCTGGGGCTGCGCATGACTAGCGAGCGCATGTGGCGGCTATTGGGCAGTGATGGCCAAGCCTACTCAAGCGCCGAACCGGGCACATTGGCTGGTCATCGACGCGGCAAACGCTACGGCCTGCTGGATTGCCGCGCGGCGCTGCACGCCATCGCCCATGGCGGCTATGTGCAGCACCGGGTGTTTTTCCTCAATCAATCCAGCGCCATCGCAGCGGGCTATCGCCCTTGCGCCGTGTGCATGCCGGCCGAGTATCGCCAATGGAAACTTCAGCAGCCTTTATCAACACTCACCTGGATAACCTCGATTGGCCAACGATCGAAGCGGCCCTGAGGAACGACGGCTACGCGCTGCTGCCGAGACTCTTGACGCGGCAAACCTGTCAGCAACTGGCAGCGCTCTATGCTGATCAAAGCCACTTTCGCAGCCGCATCGTCATGCAGCGCTACGCCTTCGGGCGAGGTGAATACCAGTACTTTCGCTACCCGCTGCCGGCACTCGTCGACAACCTGCGCGCGCATCTTTACGCGCACCTCGCACCGGTCGCCAACCGCTGGCATGCGGCGCTGAAGATGAGTCAACGCTTCCCCGACACTCATGTAAAATTCAAGGCAATCTGTCACCGGGCCGGCCAATGCAGGCCCACGCCGCTGATGCTGCGCTATCGGCAAGATGACTACACCTGCCTGCATCAGGATTTGTATGGCGAGCAGGTGTTTCCGTTTCAGGTGGTGTTCCTGCTCGACCAGCCAGGCCTGGACTTCGAAGGGGGTGAGTTCGTCCTCACGCACACCGGTTCCAGCAAACCCACGCGGGCTGAGGTGGTGCCTCTTGAACAAGGCCAAGCGCTGATCTTTGCCGTCAACAGCCGCCCGGCACGTTCCGCGCGTGGTTTTTGCGCAGTCAGCGTGCGTCACGGCGTGAGCCGTCTGCATCGCGGAGAGCGCCACACGCTGGGCATCATCTTTCACGATGCCAAATGAATGCGGTCATCGAGTCGCAATTCTGCTTTTATGTGTGGGGCTTGCTCGCGAATGCGGTGTGTCAGACACGTAAACACTGACTGATCCACCGCATTCGCGAGCAAGCCCGCTCCCACACGATGGGTGCAGCCCTTGGATTTGGCGCCTATAACTGCTGTAGTGAAAAAACCACCTGACGGAGCATCACTATGAACCCGACGAAAACCGCACTGGTCCTGATTGAATTCCAAAACGACTTCACCACTGCGGGTGGCGTGTTTCACGACGCAGTCAAAGGCGTCATGCACAGCACCGACATGCTGGCAAACACTGCAACCACCGTTGAACAAGCCCGAAAACTCGGTGTGAAGATCATCCATATGCCGATCCAGTTCGCCGACGGCTACCCCGAACTGACGCACCGCTCCTACGGCATTCTCAAGGGTGTGGCAGACGGCAGCGCCTTTCGGGCCGGCAGCTGGGGCGCCGAAATCAGCGAGGCACTGAGCCGTGAGCCGGCTGACATCCTGATCGAGGGCAAACGCGGCCTGGATGCGTTTGCCACCACCGGCCTGGATTTGGTGCTGCGCAACAACGGCATCCAGAACCTGGTCGTCGCAGGCTTTTTGACCAATTGCTGCGTTGAAGGCACGGTTCGTTCGGGTTATGAGAAAGGCTACGACGTGGTGACGTTGACCGACTGCACCGCCACCTTCAGCAATGAGCAACAACACGCCGCCGAGCACTTCACCTTGCCGATGTTCTCGCAAACGCTGAAACACACCCAGTTTCTACAAGCGTTGAACGCCCAATAAAAACAACGGCGACTCATCACTGAGTCGCCGCCTGCTTGCGGGCCTGCCTCACTCGTCAGGCACGTACTGCATCTCGCCGTTGCCAAACGACCAATCCTCGCGTTTCACATCCACCAGGTTGATCCACACATCTTCTTTGCGCAGCCCGGTCTTGGCGTGGATGCCCTCGGCGATAAATTTATAAAAAGCCTTTTTCACCGCGATGCTACGCCCGGCGCTCCAGGTCACCTGGATAAACACGATGTTCGGCGTGTAGGTAATCCCCAGATAACCCGCTGCCGGATACACCAACTCATCCTTGGCGTGACGATTGATGATCTGGAATTTGTCGTGCTCAGGCACATTGGCCACGCTGGTCATGGCGGCGTAGACCACGTCACCAATCGCAGCGGCGGTTTCAGTGGAGGTGTCGGCGGCCAGGTCGATTCGAACTAAAGGCATGGGAAATTCCTCGGCAGGTCAGTGGCCGGTGCTCAAACGTGGCCATTGGCACTACGCTAGCTCGAACGACAAAATACATCAAGCGCATATTGTTATATTTAATTATGCGTATTTAGCATTTTAAATGCTCGCCAGCACAAAGTCGTAATAAGCACGCCTGTGCACCGCAAGCGCATGCATTCAGCTGTGCCGCACCACACTGTCTTGCAGGGCCACACGCCCGACGTCGACAAAGTTCGAGGCCGAATGCGGGTCGGCATGCCCGAAGGAAATGCCGAACATCAGCTTCAACTCCTCACTCACCCCCAGCACTTCGCGCACGGTTTCGGCATACATGCCCAACAGCGTCTGGGGAATCCCGCCCAGGCCGCGCGCCTGCAGCGACAGCAGGAAAGTCTGCGCGTACATACCGATATCCCCCGCCGAACGCACGTAATCGCTGATCTTGGGCATGAACAGTAAGGCCACATGGGGCGCATCGAAAAAAGTCAGGTTGTGGCGCAAGCAAGCCGCACGGGCGGCGTGGTCTTCACGGCCAATATCAATCGCCTCGTAGCGTGCGCGACCACTGGCCTGCGCACGCTCGGCAAACACGCCAGTGTAGGCCGCCATATCGAACTCAAAATCCGGGGTGAAATGTTGCCGATCATCGGCTGCCAGCAATGCGCTGGAGAGGCGCTCACGGGTCGCGCCGCTCACCACGTGTACCTGCCATGGCTGGGTGTTGCAGTTTGACGGGCTGTGCTGGGCATCAAGCAGTACACGGTTGAGTTGATGCTCGCTCAAGGGCGTCGGCAAAAACTGCCGGGTTACGCGGCGGCTGCGAGCGATATCTTGGAAAATCTCTGGCACCTTCATCGAAGCTCTCCTGGAAAAGATGCTAGCTTATTCATCACTTTGACCAGGATAAATGCACCTATGATTGTCACATTCACAACTAATAGTGATGGCTGATGGACAAGTTTCGCGCCATGCAGGTGTTTGTCACCGCCACCGATGCCGGCTCCTTCGCCGCAGCTGCCAACCTGCTTGAGCTGTCGCCGCAAATGATCGCGCGCTACATCGAGCACCTCGAACAGCACCTGCAAGTGCGCCTGCTCAACCGCACCACCCGGCGCCAGCAACTCACCGAATTCGGCCGCGCATACTACGCCCGCTGCGTGCGCGTGCTAGCCGACGTCGAAGCCGCCGACGCCCTGGCCCTGGAAACCCATGCCCAACCCATGGGCGCACTGAAGATCAGCGCAGCGCAGAACTTTGGTGCGCAAAGCCTGATGCCGGTGATCAATCAATTCCTGGCCGAGCACCCGTTGGTGGAGATCGACCTTGACCTCACAGATCGCTACGTCGACCTGATCGCCGAAGGCGTCGAAGCTGCGTTTCGCATCGGTGAGCCAGGTGTGGCCGACAGCACCAGCCTGGTGGTGCGTCCATTGCGCCCCTATCAACTGCTGGTGTGCGCCTCGCCGGCTTATTTGCAGGCCCACGGCACACCGGGGCACCCCAGTGATTTATCCAGTCACGCGTGCCTGGGCTATGTGTTCACCGACCGGGTGATGGACAAGGAATGGGCATTTACCCGCCACGGCAAAACCTATCCGGTGTCGGTCGCCAGCCGTTTGCGGGTCAACAGTGCCGATGCCCAGCTCAAGGCCGCCATCGCCGGTTTCGGCATGGTGATGGCCGCCCTCGACCTGCTTGCCCCGGCGCTGGCCAGTGGGCAACTGGTGCGGGTGTTGCCCAACTATGATGGGCCGTCCAAGCCCATGAGCCTGATCTATCCGGCAGACCGCCAACGCACGGCAAAGCTGCGGCATTTTATCGATCAGGCCATGAACGCCTTCGGGGCCTAAAGCATCGGCGACAGGCTGACCACCCGTAGCGCCAGCCCCTCATACGCGTCCAACGTGATGGTGAACTCACCCTCAGCAGTCAGATCGCCCTCAACCCGCTCGTTAATAATGTCCACCACCGGCCCCGGCGCAATGTCGGGCAGGTGCAGGGTTTCGGTCAGCGCCGTACTGCCGAAGTTAAGCGCGGTGATTTGCGTGCCCTTCCCGGCCGGCAACTCGTGAACCATGATCAGCAGCCCCGGATGCTCCACATCCGGCACCAGAATCTGGCGGCTGGCGGCGATGCCATAAGCGTTGCGCACCGCGAGAATTTTCTGCAGCTGTGACGCGAACGAGTCCGGGTCCTGCAACTGGCTGTTGAGGCTGCCGTAGAGGGTTTTCGCCCTTGGCATCTGGCCGGCGGACAGTTCGGCGTCCGGGTTCAACTCCACCAGGTCATAGGCACCGCGATGAATCCAGCGGGTGTCGCCATCGCCCATCAAGTGCGCCACCGCATCGGCCGCCAACGGCAACGCGCCGACCAGGTCCCAGCCAGACAGGGCAAACACCCCAGGCTGCATGGCGTTGTACATCACCAGCAGCACATGGATCCGGCGAATCTGCTCGATATCGGCCGGCGTGATCGCCTCCAGGTCACGGATGCCCAGGGCCGCCGTGATAATGCTGGCGGTGGTGCAAGAAACCCCATTGGTGACGAACTTGAGGTTATACGGCGCATGCTCGCCGGCCAGCCGCTCGTACATCTGCTCGCGGATATGCTCGCGCAGGCTGTTGCCGGGGAAGGTCTGGCCCTGGTAGAGGTAACTGTCGTGGGCGTGCAGGGTCCAGAAGTGCACCAGCTCCAGGGTCAGTTCATCGTGGTTTTGCAGCGCATGAATCAGGGAACCGGGGTCGATGCCCTGGCTGTGCATCTCGCGCAACATCAGGCGCAAAAATTCGGTGTCGCCCATCAGCAAGGCATGCTGATACGCCGGGCGCGTGATGAAGTCGTAGGACAGGTCGGCACCGCCGTGGGACATGGCGGCGATATCGTCGACGGTGAGGTTCAACTCCTGAAAACTGAAGCCGCCCGCCTTGCGAATCGCCCCGCCGAGCAGTTGGTTGCCGGTGATCGACAACGGGTGGCTTTCCGACCAGGCAGTGCCGTCCAGCTTGCGTTCCACGCCGAGGAAGCCGTTGGCGTCCAGACGCAGGATCTTGGCGCCCATCACATCAATGGCATGCAGGGCGTCGCCGATGATCATCTGCTGCGCGGCAAACGAAGGGTCCAGCCAGTTCAGCGACGGCTGGCCTTCCTTGAAGTAATGCAGGTACACCCAGCGGCGCGGTTTGGCGTCCACGCCAACGACCACCGGGGTTGCACTCCAGTCGGTTTCCTTGACGCCGGGCTCGAAGAAGATCACCCGCTGCAACTGGCCGACGATGTAATGCTTGTCGCGCAGCGCATCCACCTGCGCGGGGCTGAGGTTCTGCGCATCACGCCCTTCGGCCACATCGGGCAGCAAGGGCCAGTCTTCCTCGCGGATCTCGACCATGTGGTAGAGCCCCGGATAATCCTCATACGCCATCTCGGCCAGGCGGAAGTCCGCGCCCTTGCCGGTGTGGGATGGGATCACATCATCGATGATCACCGCATTGTGCGCGGCGGCCATACGCGTCAGGGCCTGCAACTGCGCCTCGGTGCCCAGCTGTGGGTCAATCTCGAAGCTGATGCGGTCAAAATTGCCATCGATGGTCGGCGTATGCCGCGTACCGTCCAGGCCGCCGGACTTTTTCAGCGGGCCGTTGTGAATGCCCTGAATGCCGATCTTCGACAACGCCTGCCACAGGCTTTCGTCGCCCAAGGCTTCGAGCACTGTGCCGTTTTCACGGGTCACAATCGAGGCCGGGTACGCGGTGAACCACACGGACGACAACGCTGAGGCATCACGCGGCCGGGTCTGGGCATACGGCTGCTGCCACAAGCGCCCTTGCCCGCTATAGAGCCTGGCCCGCTGACGCGCCGCGTTGAGCATGGATTGTTGCACCAGCCAGTTCACATGATCGTTGTCCGCCGCCGTCATAAGCCTGTTTCCTCTTGCCGTGAAAAGGTTATTGGTAAGCATAGGAGCAGCGGATGCCATGATTCGTTGCATTTACTCCAATTGCCGATACTGCCTGGGCGTAAACCCGGTCAACGCCTTGAACTGGCGGGTAAACGCGCTGTGGTCGGTGTAGCCGCATTGCAGCGCCACCTCGGTGATCGGCAGGTCGGTGTGCAACAGCCGGCGCGCATGCTCCAGGCGCACCTTCTGAATCATCTGCCGGGGCGTGAGGTGGAATACGCGTTTGCAGTAGCGCTCCAGTTGCGCCACGGAAATCCCGGCAATGCGGGTCAGCTCGCCAAGGGTGACGCGTCGGTTGAAATGCTGGCGAATGTGTTCATCCACAGCGGCCAGGCGCTGGTAGGCCGGGTGCGTTTCGCTGGCCGATTGCAGGTCCACCGAAATACCCGCCAGGCCGATGATCGTGCCCTTGTCGTTGTACAGCGGCCATTTGTGCGTCAGGCACCAGCCCGGTTCGCGGCTGCCATACAGGTGCAGCTCAAGCTGGTCTTCGAGCACAAAACCTTGCTCAAGCACGCGTCGGTCCTGCTCGGTGTAGCCCGGCCCCAATTGCGCGGGGAACACTTCGGCGCTGGTCTTGCCCAGCAGTGGATGCAGCTGTTTAAGGCCGCAGCGTTGCACCAGGGTGTGGTTGGCGAGCACGTAACGGGCGTCGATATCCTTGATGAAAATCGCGGCATTGGGGATCACATCGAGCAAGGGCAACAACTGCGCGACCCCGGCCAATAGTTGCTCGATGCTGCTGGGGCGATTGGCCTGTAGAACGCTCGCAAATGCACTGGGCACCATGGCCTGAACTCCGGTTTTTTTAGGCAGATTGCACTATGCCAGCCTCAGTATCCACACAACCTTGTGGGAGCTTGAAAGCCACACTCGGTCAAAAAATGTGGGAGCTGGCTTGCCTGCGATGCAGACGCCTCGGTCATTCAGGCAAACCGAGGTGATGCAATCGCAGGCAAGCCAGCTCCCACATAAAAGCTTAGATCGGCGGATTCAAACTGTGCCGAATTCGTCATCCACATCAACGCAAAACATCAATCGCAGCGCCCCTTGATCGGTTCAGGATATCGCCACTGCATGCCTATCCAATAACTCACAAGAAGGCGCCGCCATGTCTGCTCAAGGCAAGTTCAAGAAACAACTTTCACTGATGGACCTGACCTTTATCGGGTTAGGCGCCATCTTCGGTTCGGGCTGGTTATTTGCAGCCAGCCACGTGTCCGCCATCGCCGGCCCGGCGGGGATTATTTCCTGGTTGATCGGCGGGTTCGCCGTGCTGCTGTTGGGCATCGTGTACTGCGAACTCGGCGCCGCCCTGCCCCGCGCGGGTGGCGTGGTGCGTTACCCGGTGTACTCCCATGGCCCGTTGCTGGGCTACCTGATGGGCTTTATCACGCTGATCGCGTTTTCAAGCCTGGTGGCCATCGAAGTGGTCGCCTCGCGCCAATACGCCGCGGCCTGGTTTCCCGAACTGACCAAGGTCGGTTCCAGCGACCCGACCACCCTGGGCTGGCTGGTGCAATTGGCCCTGTTGTGCCTGTTCTTTGTGCTCAATTACCGCAGCGTCAAGACCTTCGCCATCGCCAATAACCTGGTGAGCGTATTCAAGTTCATCGTGCCGCTGCTGGTGATTGGTGTGCTGTTCACCTTCTTCAAACCGGCGAACTTCCAGACCCAGGGCTTTGCCCCGTTCGGTCTGTCGGGCATCGAGATGGCAGTGTCGGCCGGTGGGGTGATTTTTGCCTACCTGGGCCTCACACCGATCATCTCGGTGGCCAGTGAAGTGAAGAACCCGCAACGCACGATTCCGATTGCCTTGATCCTCTCGGTGCTGCTGTCGACCGCCATCTATGTACTGCTGCAAACCGCGTTCCTCGGTGGCGTGCCGACCGAGATGCTCGCCGATGGCTGGGCGGGTATCAGCAAGCAACTGGCGCTGCCGTATCGCGACATTGCCCTGGCACTGGGCGTGGGCTGGCTGGCGTACCTGGTGGTGGCCGATGCGGTGATCTCGCCCAGCGGCTGCGGCAATATCTACATGAACGCCACGCCGCGCGTGGTGTACGGCTGGGCGCAGACCGGCACGTTTTTCAAGCTCTTTACGCGCATTGATGAGAAGTCCGGCATCCCGCGTCCGGCGCTGTGGTTGACCTTTGGTTTGTCGGTGTTCTGGACCCTGCCGTTTCCGTCCTGGGAAGCGCTGATCAATGTGGTGTCGGCGGCGCTGATTCTCAGCTACGCGGTGGCCCCGGTCACCGTCGCCGCGCTGCGCCGCAATGCGCCGGGCATGGCGCGGCCGTTCCGGGTCAAAGGCATGGCGGTGCTCGGCCCGCTGTCGTTCATCATCGCCGCGCTGATTGTGTACTGGTCGGGCTGGAGCACCGTGTCGTGGTTGCTGGGCCTGCAAATTCTGATGTTTGTGGTGTACCTGCTGTGCGCACGCTGGGTGCCCACCGCGCACCTGAATCTCAAGCAGCAAGTGCGCTCGTCGGCCTGGCTGATCGGCTTTTATGCGGTGACCATCCTGCTGTCCAAGCTCGGCAGTTTCGGCGGCATCGGTGTGATCAGCCATCCGTTTGACACCCTGGTCGTCGCCCTCTGCGCCTTGGGCATCTACTACTGGGGCGCCGCCACCGGCGTACCGGCACACCTGGTGCGCCTGGAACACGAAGACGACGAAAGCGAAGCCGTCAGCGATGCGCATTACAGCGCGCCACTGTCCCCGGCCACTCACTGATGGAGCCTGTTATGAAGCGCCTGCACGTTATCGACTCCCACACCGGCGGCGAACCCACACGCCTGATAATGGACGGCTTCCCTGCGCTCGCCGGCGCAACCATTGCCGACCAGTTGCACACCTTGCGCAGCGAACACGATCAATGGCGCCGCGCCTGCTTGCTGGAGCCACGAGGCAATGACGTGCTGGTTGGTGCCCTGTACTGCGCGCCGGTCACGCCCGGCGCCACCTGCGGGGTGATCTTCTTCAACAATGCCGGCTATCTGGGCATGTGCGGCCATGGCACCATCGGCCTGGTTGCCTCCTTGCACCACTTGGGCCGCATTGGGCCTGGCGTGCACACCATCGACACGCCGGTGGGTCCGGTAGCCGCCACCTTGCACGACGACGGCGCCGTGACCTTGCGCAACGTGCCCGCCTACCGGCATCGCCAGCAGGTAGCGGTGGACGTGCCGGGCTATGGCGTGGTGCATGGCGATATCGCCTGGGGCGGCAACTGGTTTTTCCTGGTGTCGCAGCACGGCCACAGACTGGCGATGGACAACGTCGACACCCTCACCGACTACACCTGGGCGATGCTCAAAGCCCTGGAAACCCAAGGTATTCACGGTGCAGACGGTGCGTTGATCGACCATATCGAACTGTTCGCCGACGACGCCCACGCCGACAGCCGCAACTTCGTGATGTGCCCCGGCAAAGCCTACGACCGCTCGCCGTGCGGCACCGGCACCAGCGCCAAACTGGCGTGCCTGGCGGCTGACGACAAACTCGCGCCCGGCGCCACCTGGGTGCAGGCCAGCATCACCGGCAGCCAATTCGAAGGCCGTTATGAATGGGATGGCGAACGCATTCGCCCGTTCATTACCGGCCGCGGCTACATGACCGCCGACAGCACGTTGCTGATCGACGAGCAGGACCCTTTTGCCTGGGGCATCTGAGCCCGGGCCTTATTTAACTGAACGCTGGAGTTAGAACAATGAGCGACAACATCTTTACCGGTTGCATCCCTGCACTGATGACCCCGTGCACGCCTGAGCGCACACCGGACTTCGACGCTCTGGTCGCCAAGGGCCGTGAACTGATCGATATCGGCATGAGCGCCGTGGTGTATTGCGGCTCCATGGGTGACTGGCCGCTGCTGACCGAAGCCGAACGCCAGGAAGGTGTGGCCCGGCTGGTCGCCGCTGGCGTGCCGACCATCGTCGGCACCGGCGCGGTCAACAGCCGTGAAGCGGTGGCCCACGCCGCCCACGCCGCCAAGGTCGGCGCCCATGGTTTGATGGTAATCCCGCGCGTGCTGTCCCGTGGCGCTTCGGCCACCGCGCAAAAGGCGCATTTCTCGGCGATCCTCAAGGCCGCGCCGAACCTGCCGGCAGTGATCTACAACAGCCCGTATTACGGCTTCGCTACCCGCGCAGACCTGTTCTTCGAACTGCGCCGCGAACACCCCAACCTGATCGGCTTCAAGGAATTCGGCGGCGGCGCCGACCTGCGCTACGCAGCAGAAAACATCACCTCCCAGGACGATGCCGTGACCCTGATGGTCGGCGTCGACACCCAAGTGGTGCACGGTTTCGTCAATTGCAACGCCACCGGCGCCATCACCGGTATTGGTAACGCGCTGCCGCGGGAAGTGCTGCAACTGGTGGCCCTGAGCAAAAAAGCCGCCAAAGGCGACGCCAAGGCCCGGCGCCTGGCCCGTGAGCTGGAAGCCGCACTGAGTGTGCTGTCGTCTTTCGATGAGGGCTGCGACCTGGTGCTGTATTACAAGCACTTGATGGTGCTCAACGGCGACCAGGGCTACGCCCTGCACTTCAACGAAACCGACGCACTCAGCACCGCCCAACAGCGTTATGCCGAGCACCAGTACGCGTTGTTCCGCCAGTGGTACGCCAACTGGTCGGCTGAACAGAACGTCGCCTGACCCCCTCGCGCGCCGCTGTGGTTCTCACAGCGGCCAACCCTCACCTTTCAAGGACTCCCCATGACTCTGACGGGCAAGATGCTGATCGGTCAGCACGCAATCCTCGGCCATCGAGAAGCAATCCAGGCGATTAATCCCGCCACCGACCTGCCCTTGGCGCCTGCCTACCCTGGCGGCGATCGCGAGCACGTCGACCAAGCCTGTGCCTTGGCCTGGGCTGCGTTTGACACCTATCGCGACACCTCACCGGCAGAGCGCGCAGCGTTTCTAGAAGCGATTGCCGACAACATTGAAGCCCTTGGCGATGAACTGATCGAACGCGCCGCAGCCGAAACCGGCCTGCCGCGCGCGCGGATCCAGGGCGAACGCGGCCGCACCTGCGCGCAATTGCGCACATTCGCCCGCACTGTGCGCGCCGGTGAATGGCTGGACGTGCGCGTCGACACCGCGCAACCGACGCGTCAGCCATTGCCACGTGCAGACCTGCGCCAGCGGCATATTGCGCTGGGGCCGGTGGCGGTGTTTGGTGCGAGCAATTTCCCCTTGGCCTTCTCGGTGGCGGGCGGCGATACCGCCTCTGCGCTCGCCGCCGGTTGCCCGGTGATCGCCAAGGCCCATGGTGCGCATCCCGGCACCAGTGAACTGGTCGGCGGTGCGCTGGCCAAGGCCGTTAAGGACTGTGGTTTGCCAGATGGGGTGTTTTCGCTGTTGTATGGCTCAGGGCGCGAAGTCGGCATGGCATTGGTCACCGACCCGCGTATCAAGGCAGTGGGGTTTACCGGCTCACGCAGCGGCGGTCTCGCCCTGACCCAGGCGGCGCAAGCGCGGCCGGAGCCGATTCCGGTGTATGCGGAAATGAGTTCGATCAACCCGGTGTATCTGTTTCCTGCGGCGTTGCACACGCGTGCAGAGGCGTTGGCCCAGGGTTTTGTCGCCTCGTTGACCCAAGGCGCCGGGCAGTTTTGCACCAACCCTGGGTTGGTGATTGCGGTCGCAGGCGCGGCACTCGAGCGCTTTGTCGCCACGGCGAGTGAGTTGCTCCCGGCATGCGCCGCCCAGACCATGCTGACGCCAGGTATTTTCCAGGCCTATGAAGCGGGCGTCGGCAGCTTGACCGAACACGCCCAAATCGTCGCCAAAGGCATGGCGGCGCAAGGCCCGAATCAAGGCCAGGCGCAGCTGTTTGTGGCCCAGGCCAGCGCGTTTTTGCGCAATGAGCATCTGCAAGCGGAAGTCTTCGGCGCGGCCTCTCTGGTGGTGGTGTGTGCCGACGACGAGCAAGTGCGCCAGGTTTCCGAGCATTTGGAAGGCCAATTGACCGCCACACTGCACCTGGACGACGCCGACCTGGCACGCGCCCAAGCCCTGCTGCCGATATTGGAACGCAAGGCCGGGCGCCTGCTGGTCAACGGCTGGCCGACCGGTGTGGAAGTGTGCGACGCCATGGTCCACGGCGGCCCGTTCCCGGCCACCAGCGACTCACGCAGCACCTCGGTTGGCACCGCAGCGATCCTGCGCTTTCTGCGCCCGGTGTGTTACCAGGACTTCCCGGACAGCTTGTTGCCCGCTGCGCTGCAACACGCCAACCCGCTGCTGTTGCGGCGTTTGCTCGACGGCCACAGAGAGGCCTGAACCATGAGTGACAGCAACCGTGCTGATATCGCTGTGATCGGCGCCGGCATCATTGGCGTCGCCTGCGCCCTGCAATTGGCCCGGCAAGGCCAGCACGTGGTGGTCATCGACCCACAGGCGCCGGGCATGGGCGCCTCCTATGGCAACGCTGGGCATTTGGCCACCGAGCAAGTGTTCCCGATTGCCGACGTGTCGATCCTCAAGCGCCTGCCCGCCATGCTGATGGACCCCATGGGCCCGCTGCGCCTGGACTGGAAGTACCTGCCACGCGCCCTGCCCTGGTTTGCGCGGCTGTTGCTCAACCTGCGCCCGGCAAGCTACCGGCGCACGGTGGCGGGCATTCGTGCACTGAACGAGGCCAGCCTGGGCGCGTGGCAACGCCTGCTGCTGTCCATTGAGCAGCCGCAGTTGTTGCATACGGACGGTTCGTTGTTAGTGTTCGAGCGTGCTGAGTCCGGGCAAGCCATCGACGCGTTGCGTCAACGCATGCAGCAGCAGCATGTGCCGGTGGAATTCTGGCCCCGCGAGGCCATACGCAAGGCCGCACCGCAACTGAGCGAGGCGATTCAGGGCGGCCTGTTCTTCCCCGCTACAGGGCATTTTATCGATCCATACAGCGTGGTGTGCGCACTGGTGAGCGCGGCCAAGGCTTGCGGTGTGCAGTTTGTGCAGCAACGCGTGCTCGATGGGCGCCTGGAATCGGACGGCGTATCACTGCTGACCGATCAAGGCAGCCTGAGCGCTCGCCAGGTATTGATCGCCTGCGGCGCCCATTCGGCCAAACTCACCGCTGCACTCACCGGCACATCGGTCCCGCTGGACACCGAGCGCGGCTATCACCTGATGCTGCCCCACGAGCACCAGCGCCTGCCCTTTGCCGTGACCTCGTTCGAGCGCAAATTCATCATGACGCCGATGCGCGATGGCTTGCGCCTGGCCGGCACGGTCGAGTTCGCAGGCTTGGCGCGCCCCGCCAATATGCAACGCGCCTGGCAGTTACACCGCTTGAGCCAGGGCTTGTTTCGCCAGGACTTGAGCACCCGGGACGCAACCCCCTGGATGGGCTTTCGCCCGTCGTTGCCGGACTCGCTGCCGATCATTGATCGGGTGGCGGATGGCAAGGTGTTGCTTGCATTTGGGCATCAGCACTTGGGGTTGACGCAGGCGGCGGTGACAGCGGAGATGATCGTGCAACTGGCCGCGCCGGGTAAGCGCGTGGCGCTGCCGGAACTGGCCCCTTACCGATTGGCGCGTTTTTAGGCTTTGTGGCGAGCACAGTGACAGTGTTCGCCCCCAACGCTACTTGACCAAGCGCTTCTCTTTGGACGGCCGATAGCCGAAATACGCGCTATAGCACTTACTGAAATGGCTCGGCGACACAAACCCGCACGCCACCAGCACATCCACCTGTGACAGCTCGGTGTGCTGCAACAAGCGCCGCGCCTCGGTGACGCGCAGTTCCATGTAATAGCGTTGCGGCGTGGTGCCCAGTTGCTCCTTGAACAGGCGTTCGAGTTGGCGCCGCGAACGGCCGGCGTAGACCGCCAATTGGTCCAGTTCCAAGGGTTCTTCAAGGTTGGCGTCCATCAGCTTCACCACTTCACGCAGTGGCGCACTGACGCTGATGTTTTCCGTGGGTTTGATACGCCGGTAGCGCGATTCTTCAAACGCCAGGATGTCCTCGATGCCTTCGACCAGGGCTTTGCCATGCAGACTTTTGATCCAGTCCAGGGCCATGTGGAACGCGCCCGATGGGCTGGAGGCCGTGAGGCGATCGCGGTCGATCACGTAGGGTTCGCTGGTGACCTGGGCAGCCTTGGAGACTTCCGACAGCGCCGGCCGATGCTCCGGGTGGATCGCGCAACGATAGCCCTGCAACAGCCCGGCGCGGCCAAGGAACCAGGCGCCGTTCCACAGGCCGGCGAGGCTCACGCCTTGTTCGGCGGCGCTGCGCAACAGCTGGGTGAACTCATCGCCGGCTTTGAGCTCGGTGCGAAAACCACCACAGATCACCAGCAAATCCAGGTCCGGCAATGCCGACGCCTCCAGCCGCGCATCCGGGCGGATCACCAGGCCGAGGTCGCTGATGACTTCGCCCTCGTCACAGCCGAACGTGCGCGTGGCAAACAGATCGGGGCGTAGCAGGTTGGCAGTGATCAGCGTGTCGAGGGTCTGGGTGAATGCCGGCAGGGAGAAGTGTTCGAGCAGCAAAAAACCGACGCGGGTGACCGGCGACGGCTGTTGGAAGTTTTCATTCAGGTAGCGCAGGTTCTTGCCTTTCATGCCACCGCTGAACTGACGTCTTTCCATCGAGGCTTGGCCCACTCTTATTATTGATGCAGTGGGCGCTATCTTAGGGGCAAATGCGCCGGCTGTCGTGCCGCATTCCCGCAAAGAATAGTTCCTATGCGGCGCGCCGCTTCACTGGCAGCCGCCACGATGAAGGACGCTTGCCTAGTGATGGTCAACACGGCCTTCAAGCCTGATCTTTACAAAAGCGCCCGCCTCCCAGGCCCGTAGCCTGGCCGCTGCAGGCCCATCTGATACGGTTTTTTCTTTGCTATCTGCGTCTGTATCAAAACGCCGGTGAAGCGGACAATGGGCGCCATCCCGACACTCCTGTCGACTCCCTTCCCTTCGGAGGCCTTATGACCAAGATGGCACTTTTCCTGTTCGGTTTTCTGGTGCTGACCATCGGCATCGGCTTGCTGGCAACCATCTCGCCGGTGTGAGGTTCAGCGCAACGCCACTGCCTCACGCAAAAAGCATCGGGTACAACGACAGCACCAACAGCGCCGCCATCGACCCATTGAATACCCGCAACCAACGCGGCTCGCGCAGCACGTTGCGCAAGCCACTGCCACAGCCCACCCACACGCACACACTGGGCAGGTTGACCACGGCAAATACCAGTGCGATCACCAACACATTGGTCACGTAGCCTTCGGCCGGCGTGTAGGTGGTGATCGCCCCCAGCGCCATGATCCACGCCTTGGGGTTGACCCATTGAAACGCGGCCGCGCCAAGAAAGGTCATGGGTTTGCCGCGCTCGTCAGGGTTCTCGGACATGCCGCCAGCCGTGGCGATCTTCCACGCCAGGTAAAGCAAATAGGTCGCGCCCACATAGCGCAAAACCGTGTAGGCCCACGGAAACACCTTGAACACTTCGCCCAGGCCCAGACCTACCGAAATCACCAACAGCATGAAGCCGATGCTGATCCCCAGCGCGTGGGGCATCGAGCGGCGAAAGCCAAAGTTCACCCCCGAAGCGAGCAACATGGTGTTGTTCGGGCCGGGCGTGATCGAGGACACGAAGGCAAACAGTACAAAAGCGGACAACAGGCTGGTGGACATGAACATGGCGCGGCATCCAAACGGTAGTGGTATGCCTGCGACAGTAGTGGGTTACAGCCCTTGTCGCCCCGTACAGATAGGGGCGGATCGAGGCGTACACTTTGCGTTATCGAGCAGTTGGCGACAGTGTTAGGCGCTGGCTTGTGTGCCTCGACCATCAAAGCCGGACTTGCGCGGATGTCGAGCTGTTGAAGGATTTTGCATGGCTGTGTAAGGCGCATGGGTTAGGCTGGACGCGGTACGGGGTTCTACGTGCAAAGACCAAGGAAGAGCATGATCACCATTCATAAAGCGACAACAGCTGATATCGATACGCTGCGCGAGGTCGGCTGCCAGACCTATCGCGAGCATTTTTCGACGTTATGGTCGCCTGCCGGTATGCAGGGTTTTCTTGAGCAGGATTTTTCACCCACTGCGCTGCGCCAGTCCCTCGAACTGCCAGGCAGGCATGCGTGGTTTATTGCTTGCGATGAACAAGGCAGAGCCGTCGGGTTTGCCAAAGTGAATTGGGCAGTGCCTGCGCCGTTAACCGCTGAAGTGGGCGCGGAGCTGCAGAAAATCTACCTGCTTAAATCCGCCGCCGGGTTGGGTTACGGCAAGCAACTGCTGCAGTGTGTTCGCGATGAAGTCGCGCAACGTGGTGAGCACTTGCTGTGGCTGGACGTTCTTAAAACCAATGCCAATGCACAGGGCTTTTATGGCGCATTCGGGTTTCGCCACATGGGCGAAATCCCCTTCAGCACGGACCTTGCCGACATCGGGATGGTCGTTATGGGACTTGAATTGAAACAGCAGGCGCAGCGCTAAAATGGCCGAACTGATAGAGGGCCTCGACGGGCCCAGAACCGCGCAACAAGAACTGTTTTACGACCTCGACGATGCACGGGCAGTTATCGGCTGGTCGGTGGTTGAGCTGACGGCGATGGCCTCGAACGGCAGGACACCCGATGAAGCGGTGGCGCTGATGAAAATATGCGAATTGTTGGCTGCGCAACAGGCAAAGCTTGGCGTGTACGCCGAGGAAGTGAAGGCGCAACGGATTGTCCGCGCTGAGGCCTAGCGAGTAATAAAAAAGGAATTTATACATGCCGTTTTCATTGCAAGAAAGAACCGCGTTGCTCGCGCTCAAGGGCGTAAATGCTGCACGTTTTTATGACCATCACCCATCAATTAAAGGCGAACACCGTTACTGTGGCGAGCAGGCTTGCCCTGCGTTGGGCTGCGAAGCAGCCCCACCTCACCCTAACTGACGTGTCACGCCGCCTGAAACAGCGTCGGACAGCGGTTTGTCCGTTGTGAAGGTGGACGGGTAGCCGACGCGGATGGTGTCACCCGGCTCTAGCTCAGCCCAGGTGCCGTGGAAAAACTGGCGGGTGAATGCGCCGGCAGTAGTGGACATGGAGTGTTGTTCCTGGGAGTAAGAGAGCTAGGGTAATTACACAAAAAAAGATCTAATGCAGAAGCCAAAACAGTGATGGCACTGTAGCATCAACGCTTTTGTTTTGAGGCTCCCGCATGAACAAAAAACTTCTATATTGCACCTTCGCGCCTATCACATTGGCAGCTGTTGTTTATACCTTTCTTCTGTACGTCAATGTGGACCCATCGTATGAATTCAGGTTCTTAATGGCGCTCGCTGCGCTCATCGTGATGATCATGTGCGTGGCTGCGCACCTTGGCGCACTCGCTGATAACAAAGCGTTTCTGGAGGAAATAAACCGCTTTCCCACCGTGCGCATCACCCACCGACTGACTCGTGAAAACCTGATCAAGAAAATGCAGGCAGGCGTATTGATACCCTATCCGGCAAAACACGGCGGCCTGCCAGAATGGTTCGCCCATTGGATGGATGGCAAAGACCCAGCCACCTGGGTGTCCATTGGCAAGCCTCAAGACGTCAGCCCTGCTTTGCTGGGCTCCGTTCGTCAAAAAGAATGGACAATGGCAATCTCATTCCAAGTGCCAAGTGCAGACATCGTGATGCCGTCCGGCTTTATGAAACGCCCGTTTGGCTGCTACCAACAGCGGTTGCTCAAGACGGTGAAGATCCCGCGCAACGCTGATCTTTATGAACGCGTAGGGAAAAACTGGCAGCTGCTGAGCCGTCAGGAACGCCAAATACTGCGCGTTCAGGCTGCTAAGCCGGTAGCGGTTTAACAACCGAAAGGGAGGGGTTTACATCACTGAACATAGGCCCGTCCCTTCTACCCTCATCAGCGTTGGTCAATTTCTATTTTTTGCGTTGGATCGGGGCTGTACTTTTGGCGTTTTAATTGCGGATCACCTTTGGCCAGGCAAAAGAAGAATATCTCCGCCTCCCCGCAGCCGCCGTGCAAGGCGCATTCGCTTGACTGCATATGGTCTAGAAGAATTTCACGGCCTTGATACTCACAAAACTGATTCGCTTCTTTCAGCGCCTGGCCTTTCGCCGAGGCCGGCCCACCAAGGGGAACTCGCGTTGAAATGGTGTAGGTGTCAGGCCCCACTTTTATAGGACCGCTGTCGGCGCAGGCTGCGAGCATTGCCGTGACTAAAACCATCAGCCAGATTTTCATTGTTATCCCCCAGGAAAGGCATGAGGGTACATGGCACCTCGCCAGCTCGCCTTATAATTTTACTTTCTGAACGTCGCTAACGCTGCTCTGCTTGGTCTCGGACGTTTCCCACAAACTAACGAGGTTGAGCCATAGGAGGTGACTTGGTTAGGATTTGCCGTCGCAGTAATTACTGTGACCGGGCGTCGCAACCTGAATTGTCTGAGTATTGTTCTATGGAGCATCACTCTTGAAAACATCCGCACCTGGCAACGACCATTTGACTAACGCGTTTAAAGTGAGGACAGAATTAAGCACGGAAGACGCACTAGTGAATGCAAGTGAAATTTTAGCTTCGGCATCGGTTATGGCTAATGAACAAGCATTCGGATCAACTGGATCGCGGCGGCTTCAAATACTTGGGTTGGCGCAGCTGATTGAGAACGCGCAACTGCTCGTGGATGATGCGTTGGAGAAATTGAGTCCAACAGCCGCTGAGCATTGACCGCCTAGCAATTGAAGACGGGGAAGACCACCATTTTTAACATTCAGAAATTGTGGTCTGTCCCCTATATTAGTCCAAAACCACCTACTTCGAATCTGTCTCAGAGCGTGGCCCGGAATGTTTCCTTTTACTGAAAAGCGGGGTTTCAATAAGTCTATATTTATTTAATATCGACTCAACTTCGGATATTGGTACTCCGAGTATTTTTGCCGTATTAATAATTTCAGCGATAGTTATTTCAGGAGTCTGAGCCATAGCCAATATTTTAAGGATACTGCTAGGTGGACCAACCTCAATTACGGGGTCGCTAGGTATAGAAGCACGATGCTCTAACTCTCGCACCCTGCCAGCCAACATCCTAGTGTTAGACAAAATTTCTGCCAAAATACTATCGCCGGATCTCGGAGCGACGTCTACCTCCGCAGGCGTGGCTTCAAGAACCTCTTTGAACGAGGACTCGAATTTAGGCCAATATGTATCAAACACCTGTTTCAATATCCGCTCATCTAAACGGGCACTTTCTAAGCAGGAATTCAGCGAGCTTATTAGCCCCCACATTGAGGAGCGCTCTGGTGATGTATGGTTGAATTGTGCCAATGGGTCTTCAATGTCAGACGGAGACAAATCAATTAGAAAGGTACAGACACGATTGGTACTCAGGCCCTTGGCAAGTGCACCAGTTTCAAAAAGAATCCAAGGCTTATTTTTGTTTTCCTGAGTCAAACACACTATGCCAGCAGCCGTCTCCCGGAGCTGATCTGATATTTCAGAAAACCATATTGCACCTTTGTCAATATCACGTGTAGATATCCAGGGCTGAGAAGCCTGCAACACACATTTGATCCAGTCGCTCAGCAACTCTGCGACTGCCTTGCTCCTTTGTCCTGACCAGCTTACGAAAACCTTCATCCCGGATCCTTTGGCATGCATAAAAGAAGCAATATCTCACAGCGCTTACAGAAATCACATCCCCCATACTGGGACTTTCTGGACACCAACCGAGGGAGTATATCTCTGTTAACTAGTACCTACGACTATCCATAGCCCGCAATCAATTCCAAGCTTCACTGTCGTAGAGGCAATGAATGGCAAGGGCTTCACCCTAAGATTGCAGAACGCATGCCAGCAGTTGCGGAACGGTTCTTAAATCACAAGCAATAAAAACCCCGTAGACGTTAATCTACGGGGTTTCTAAGAGTGGAGGCCGAGGTCGGAATCGAACCGGCGTAGGCGGATTTGCAATCCGTGCGTGAAACTCAAGCGGGCTGCGGCCTGTAGCCAAATTCATTTCCGAAACCGCGCCATTTTCTGTGCCCTGGAGGCCGCGCAGAATGCGGGTTGTACTTTTTGTTTGGGAACTCTTTTCATCCCTCCCCGGCGTCCTGTCGAATAAACACCAAACCACACCAAATGCATCAACTGGTACGCTGTTCACTCCTTGGAGGAACACCGATGCCGAATTCAGACCTGATCCCTTCCCTGCTCTCAAAGCTCTACGAAAATCAACTCGCCCTTGAAGCCTCCATCATGGAGCTATCGACCTGGGTGGAGCAGCGCGGTTCCGCTGAAGTCGCAGAGAACGTGCGCGGTGCCCTGCAAACCATCGACGAGAACGAAGAGTTCATCAAGCTGACCTTGGCGGTACTAATGGCACCCGAGTAAGCACTACTTGCAAGCCACTGACCAGAGCTGGTCCAGCTTGGTGGTGTAGCTCTGGCTCATCATCTCCCGGCGCATCCCCCAGTCGGGGTTCGTCGGCACACTGGCCGACCGCAGCGTTCCCCTTCCCCACCTGTCGTTGATCTGGTCCAGCACGGTCATCACTCGGGTGGCCTCGGCCGGCTGAGACACCGCGAATAGATCGTCCGTGTATTCGCCTGGCTGGCACAGGTTGAGCAACATCACCTCGGCCTTGCTGTATTTGAAGCCTGGGCGGTAGATGTGGTCGAGCGCATCGACGGCAGCCTTGGTCAGCAGGCGCACGTCGTCGGTCGGGTACGGCATATCCACCACTACCCCATTGGCATACTTGGCTTCTTCAGGGTTAAACATGCCTGTGCGGATGCAGACACGGACCTTTTTGCACAGCGAGTTTTGGGCTCGCAGCTTTTCAGAGGCACGCATCATGTAGGTGGCCACCGCCTCCTTGATCGGCGGCAGCTCGGTAAGGCGCTTTCCGAACATCCGGCTACAGCAGATTTCCTGCTTGGGTGGGTCGGGCTCGTCCAGTTCCAGGCATGAGGTGCCGGCCAGTTCGCGGGCGGTCTTCTCGATTACCACGCTGAATTTTTTGCGGAGCGTCCAGGGGTCGGCCTTGGCCAGATCCATCGCTGTCTTGATGCCCATCGTGTCCAAGTGAAGTTTCATCTTCCGGCCGACACCCCACACCTCCGAAACGTCGGTGTTGCGCAATACCCAGTCACGCTTCACCGGGTCGGTGATATTCACTACACCGCCGGTCTGGGCCTGCAAGCGCTTCGCTGTATGGTTGGCCAGCTTGGCCAGGGTCTTCGTGCGGGCGATTCCGACGCCCACCGGTATTCCGGTGCACTGAAAGACCCGAGCCCGAATTTGACGACCGAGGACATCCAGAGCATCGATACCGGTCAGATCGGCGAAGGCCTCGTCAATGCTGTAGATCTCGACGGCGGGCACCATGCTCTCGATCAGCGTCATGACCCGCTCACTCATGTCCCCGTACAGGGCGTAATTTGAGGAAAACGGGACAATGCCGTGCTGCTTGAGCTTGTGCTTGATCTGGAAATACGGTTCGCCCATCTTGATGAAAGGCTTTGCGTCGTAGCTTCGGGCGATAACACAGCCGTCGTTGTTGCTGAGGACTACGATCGGCGTCTTGGCCAGATCGGGCCGGAATACGCGCTCACAGCTTGCATAAAAGCTGTTGCAGTCGATCAGCGCAAAGACAGGTGCCGACTCAGACATGGCTACGTACGGTGCTGGTGATCACGCCCCAAATCGACAGTTCGTCGCCCTCCAAAATGTACCGCGCCGGGTATTTTGGGTTCTCCGACAGAAGGATCACCTCTTTCCCGCGCTTACACAGGCGTTTGCAGATGGGGTCATTGTTCAGCAGCGCCACGACTACGTGCCCGTGGGCGGGCTCAATAGATCGGTCCACGACCGCCAGGTCACCCTCAAAAATACCCGCGCCCTGCATGCTTTCGCCAGTAATGGCGATCAGATAGACGTGCGGAGCCCTGATATTTAAGACCTCATCCAGTGAGATGTGCTGCTCGATGTGATCGGCCGCCGGCGATGGAAAGCCGGCGGGTACCCGAAAAGAGCAAAAGGGCAGCTTCGTACCACCCTCGGCGATAGGACCTAAAATTGAGAAGCTCATGACGCAGCCTTTTACAGATACTGTACGAATGTACAGTTAATATCGCAGATGGCTTGCGGTCAATTTGGTGTAAGAGATATCTGACAAGCGGGCGCGTCAGCCCAACTCATCTGCGTACGCAGCTACGGCCTCTTCGGTCAGTTCCCGCCACTCGCCGCTATCGATTGCGCCACGCTCTTTCATGTCGTCAGCCAGCGCCAGGCGCCTCTCATAACGCTCCTCCGGTGTTGCCGAGATAAAGTCCGGATCGTTTCGCAGGGAAAACCACGCCTCCATTGCGTTGATCTGATCGATGTTTATTGCCATGACGAATACCCGAGGCCAGTGTCTACAGTGTAGAGATTGGCCTGGGCCCGGCTGTTCATTGGGGCCGACGAGCGGAGACGACTATGTGCGGAAGACTTTCCCAGTACAGCGGCATTCACGACTTCGTTGCAGCGCTGAGCATGCCAAATGCACTGGCGAACTCCGTGGGTGAGTTGCCCCTGGAGCGGTACAACGTCGCCCCGACAACCCAAGTCGCCCTGCTCCACCTGCAGGGCGATTTGCTGCATGCCGACCTGGTGCGATGGGGATGGCGGCCGCACTGGGCCAAGGACCGCGCAGCGCCGATTAATGCCCGCGTTGAGAAGGTGGCCCACGGCCCATTCTTCCGCGCAATCTGGCCGCACCGGGCAATCACGCCCATCGACAACTGGTTTGAGTGGGTGGACGAAGGCGGACCGAAGAAGCAGCCCTACCTGATCCGCCGGCGGGATGGTGCACCCGTGCTGTGCGCCGCCATTGGCCAACTGCCCGATAGCGATGAAGGCCCGGGCGAGCATGACGGCTTCGTGATCATCACCGCCGACAGCGCCGGCGGAATGGTGGACATCCACGACCGGCGGCCCGTGGTGCTGACGCCGGACCTGGCTAGGGAATGGCTTGACCCGGCCACGCCCAAAGAGCGCGCCGAGCAGATGGTGCTGCACCAGGGCGAGCCGGCCGAGGCCTTCGAATGGTTCAAGGTCGATACGGCCGTGGGCAACGTCCGGAACAAGGGGCCCAACCTGATACAGCCCGCACCCTAGAAGAGCCCGCCGAGGTCAGAGGGTTTCCAGTTCATGATCACAAGCTCGCCGCTGACCTCGGCTTTTCCCTGGCGCTGATTGGTGGTGCTATAGCGGATGTCCAGCGTTTCAAAGTGGAACCCTTCAAACACCCGCCGAATATCAGGGTGGTCGTTGATACTCACCATGACCTTGCCTATGCAGCGGCGCATGAAGTCGGCCATCCGCTCATAGTTTTCGAACGGAAAGTCTACCCCGTAGCCTGCGGTCTGCCAGTACGGTGGGTCCATGTAGTGGAAAGTGTGGGGCCGGTCGTAGCGCTCGGCACATTCAAGCCATCCCAAGTTTTCGACATACGTTCCGGAAAGGCGCTGCCAGGCTGCGGAAAGGTTCTCTTCAATCCGCAACAGATTGATTGCCGGCCCCGTAGTGGCAGTGCCGAAGGTCTGACCGCTGACCTTCCCAGCGAAGGCATGGTGCTGCAGGTAGAAAAACCGGGCTGCCCGCTGGATATCGGTGAGGGTTTCCGGTCGAGTCATCTTCTGCCACTCAAATACCTGCCTGGAACTGAGCGCCCATTTGAACTGCCGGACGAATTCTTCCAGATGGTTCTGCACCACCCGATACAACGTCACCAGGTCGCCATTGATATCGTTTAGGACTTCAACAGGTGCAGCCTGGGGCCGCATGAAGTAGAGGGCAGCGCCTCCAGCGAACACTTCAACGTAGCATTCATGTGGCGGGAAGAGAGGAATCAGACGGTCAGCCAGGCGGCGCTTGCCGCCCATCCAGGGAACGATTGGGTTTGTCATTTTTGCAATCCTTTGCAAAGTGTATGTTCGTGAGGGTGGTGCTAATTTTTGCGACCTGGACTGTAGGTCAGGGCGCAATGGTCCTGACATAGGCCTGGCACGCCCGCAGCGCGATCAATCCTTGGTCGCCTGCGTCGGTGATGGCGATAATTCGTTGAGCATGCGCTGGGTCAAGTTGGGCTCGACGGTCTGCATGAACCACGCCGGCGGCGCCGGGGGTGGTAGGCACGTTGCAGCCACTGGCTGAATCCGTGGCGGCGAGAAGGACTGACAGCCGCAGTTCAGTAGTAGCAAGCTGGTCACGCACGCGAGTCTGATTCCGCTGGGCATCGGATAATTCCTTGGTGTGCTGTTGGTCCTGAGTGGCGAGCTGATGCTCGGTTGCCAAGCGCTTGTTTTGCTCGGCCTGCTGCTGACGCCAGGCCTCGCCGGTGATTGCGTCGAGGTTCTTCTGGTGCGCGTCACCTTGCTCGGTGAGCTGCTCGGCGAGTTGCTTGCCCAGTCGCCAATCCTGAACCTTCCAGGTGCCGGCCGCGCTAACGGCCATGGACAGCAGGATCGCCGCCAGGATCTGCACCGGCGTCATGCCAGCACCTTCAGCGCCCTGTCGTACAGCGCCAGGCGGTCGTCCTGGCCGATGAGCCCGCCATTTATGCGCAGGGTGATTTTGGCGAAATCTTTCTGGTCGGCCAGGGTGTTCAGTCCGCGTGTGGACCAGAACCAGGCAGCCGACATTGCGGCGTTCTGGGGAAGCTCGAGCAGTTCAGGCTGGTTGATCAGGTCGAGGCCCAAGGCTTCCGCACATTCCTTGTAATTGGCCCGGCCGGTGATCTGGATCAGGCCACGGCCACGGAACTTGGAGCCATCTCCCTTCATGGTGTTGCCAAGATCAGCGCGGCCCTCATAGCCGAGTTGCTGGGCGGTTGGCCCCCAGATCTCGCGCACGTAACGCAGCTGGCCAGACTCATGCCCGACTTGGGCAATGAATGCGGCTACCCGCAGCGTGCCGACGATGGCGTAGCGGTTCATGGCGGTGTTCAGCGCAGAAACAAAAACGCCGGCTTGGCGGCCGGCGTTCGGGAGGATCTGCAGCAACTGCTGCTCGGCGATCGGCATACTTTTCTCCAGGCGGAAAAAACCGCTCAAGGCGGCATCGTTTGAACCGCGAAGTAATTAGGCTTCGGCGTCCTCTACTGGCGGCTCAGGCTCTTCTACAGATTCGGGAAGCTCAATGGGTGGCATCGGTACAACGGGCGCATCGGGCACCAGAATGTGCAGCGTGATCATGTGCTTTAGGTCATACGGTTTGTCGTCCTTGGTGACCGCCACCGTCAGCACACCTTCCTCGAACTGAATGTCCACGTCTGCCCGGCTGTCGATCTGGTTAACCGTGTAGCCCCATCCATCATCGATCGGTGGGAACGGCACCATGCCCAAGCATCCAGTGATCTGGTACACCCCCGCCGATTTTCGCGAAGACGCGATAACGCCTGCGCCAGCGGTCACAAAGTCATAGGTCGCGCCAGTAGCGCCGAGTATGTTGATTGCTGCTCTTGCCATGGTCAGATCGCCTTCAAGGTGCCATCAGCGGCACGCGTGGTGTTGCCAGTGTTGTAGGTCATCCGCCAGGCCTGCCACGTCCCAGCGATTTTGGCCCTGGTGTGCAGCGAGCCATCAGCTTCAGACCTGAACTCTTGAATGACGTAATTGGCGCTGATCGGTAACGAAAATAGCCAGCCGTTACGGTGCCCGGTCGGCGTGCTGTAGCCGGAGTTGATGTAGCAGTATCCGAACGTTGTAAGTACATCCACGCCGTACTCAACGAAGACTGGCATAATGCCGAATCCATAGTCTCCAACCTTGAGTACTCTGCCTGCTGTTACGTCAGTGGTACCCACCGTCAAGGCTGCGTTAGAAGCCGTCCCAAGCAGGGCCTGTCGTGCATAAAGCTCTGTCATCATCGCGTTTATCTTGACACCAGTACTACGGGTTGTATCACCACCAACACCGGTTGGAGCGGTACCGAGATTGATATCTTGTCTTGCCATGATTCTCTCCGAGCTTAACTTTTTTTAGATTTAAATGAGCGAACTGGCCCACCCACTTTTGAAAAATGCCGCATAAAACTTATGATAGAGGCTTGGCAAACAATATAGGCAGAAAAAGCGCGTCAGTTCTGAAATCGCCAAGATTATGAAGAGTAGCTAAAATTCTATTATTTGTATAATCACAACTGCAAGATAGCTTCGACCAAGAACTTTGGCCTGGAAGGTCCATTGCAATATTGTTGATCAGCATATAATCGCCAGAAGTCAAGCTAGCAGGTGTCGTATATACATATATCCACGTACCGGGTGACGGATTGGTAAGAGACAATAAAGACCATGTTGTGGCAACTAATGTGAATTGAGCGCATGGCGTTCCGTTGTCAAACAAAAGTTTTGAGGCTCCATCCCATAGCCTTAACCCATAGCTTGCTGTTTCTTTTGATTCATAGGCGGCCAAGAAGTATGTCCCCGGCGCGTTTGCTGGGTTTGAATTAGAAAACCCTGTCCAGTTCCCCGGAGTCCCAATAAGCCTCACATACTGAAATGACGAGTTGTTGTCAGGCCTTACAAAAATAAGAGGCGGCTCTTGAGAAGTGATCGGGGCTGGGAAAAATGCACCTGCATTGTATCTAGCAGAGTACAAAATCACTAGCCTCGAAAACTCTGAATCCAAGGTAACAACGTCTGAAACGTTGGTGAATTTTAAACCGTAGGCCATTACCTATACCTCATCACCAAAAGCCTTTGTGTTCCAACCCCGAAAGATGTTGCTGTAGGCATATTTCGATTCGTAAACCAAACCACAACTCCACCTTGCACAACCTGAGCATCGAACTGCGAGTTCCTGGGGTCCTGACCACTAGGGTCGCCAGTGAAAGAAATATTAGGAACGCACACTGCTATATAGTTGGATGGATTTACCTCGGGTATCGATATTGTGACATTCCTTGTCACGTTGGGCCGCTCAACGTTTCTTGTTACAAGAGCTGAATAAACAACCCTTACAGTGAAAGAGTTCTCATCAAGCTGCAAGGATCCGTTAGCCCCCCATATTCTAATGCCATTAGTCATTCGGTTAGATCTCCGATTTGAACCCGCTTAACTCCGTTTACATCCCAGAATCGCAGCGATCGGTTTGTCATAACGGAACGCCCCTGACCGGCGACGATGCCGTTAATTTCAAACGTACCATCGAAGTTCAGCCTCCAACCAATAAGGCCAGGGTCGTAGTTGTTGGACTGGATAAAGCTACCGATCTTGGCGTTTGTAATCGACGCATCTTGGATGAACGCAGATTTTATGAAGGTCTGCCCCCCCAGCACCGCGAACGGCACAGTTCCGGCCTGTCCAATGGCGAACCGGTCAGCGTCAATGATGAACTGCGACTGCAGTCCACCCGGGCCGTTCTCCAGGCCGAGCCCGATACCGGCGTACTTGTAGAGGCCGGTACCGGTGTCGTACTGCATGCGCACCGACCAGCTACCTGTGACCTTTCCGTCGACCGTTTGAATTGCAGTGGCGTTGGTCTGGATGGCGAGTGTGTTTCCGCCGACCGTAGACTGGACAGTATCGATGCGTTGACCCAGAGCCTGGTCAGCAGTTGTCCTGGCGGTGATCTCGCTTTGCACGGCGGA
Organism: Pseudomonas sp. W3I7; assembly: GCF_030816095.1. Taxonomy (NCBI): domain Bacteria; kingdom Pseudomonadati; phylum Pseudomonadota; class Gammaproteobacteria; order Pseudomonadales; family Pseudomonadaceae; genus Pseudomonas; species Pseudomonas sp. W3I7. Next base: position 2,718,698 of record NZ_JAUSXP010000001.1, on the reverse strand, counting down.
AGCGTTGCTTTGGCTCTGAGCCTGAACGGTATCAATCCTCTGGCCAAGCGCCTGGTCAGCATTGGTCCGCGCAGTGATTTCGCTTTGAACTGCTGAAGCATTGGTTGCAGTCGCGGCGGTGACTGTATCGATCCGAGATCCAAGCGCGCTGTCAGCCGTGACTCTGGCGGTTTGCTCGGACAGCACAGCGGCGGCGTTGGCTGCCGTTTTTACCTCGACAGCCTCTGTGCGCTGCCCCTGAACTAGGTCACCCTCAATGAGAGCTGACTGCGTAGACCAGACACCAACATAGGACGACTCGGAACCCATCAGGGCGCTGTCATCGCCCTGAAGCGGCGGGTTCACTTGTAGGTAGATGCCATCTACCCGTTGCGCTGTCGTTGTTACCTTGCCGTCAAGCGTTGTGACCGAGGTCTTGAGCGAGCTGAGACCGCTTGCAGTCGCACTTACACCGGTGACGGGATCGTTTACGGTCGTCCTCACAGCGCTTAACTGCTGGGCCTGGGCCGTGATGTCGTTCCCGTGCTGGGTGATCGTTGCGCTGTTCTGCTGCACCTGCGTAGAAAGCGCATTCACCGTTTGCGCGATCGTGCCAATGTCCGTCCAGTAGGTAGCATTGGGCGGCGAGCTGCCAGCGGGTACAGCAATTTTTGCTTGGTACAGATGCTGATCAAGACGCACTATCTCGTTGACCTTGTAAGCCTTCGCAGGATCATAGAGCAGCGCATCTGTAATATCGGTGATCAGCGCTTCAAGCTCCTGCTTCACCTCTTCAATGCGGACATTCACCGATCCTGGTCCGATGCCGTCAATGAGGTTTATGCGGTCTTTCAGCGTCTTGCCCAGTTCGGTCTCAGCGATTTGCCCCTTGATCTGCTCAAGAATTGGTCCCGCATCCGAGCTGGATTGGCCCATAACGCCGTTAACCACTGGAAAGAACGGCCCGATGTTGCCGGAACGGTCCACCAGGCGCGCCCAGAAGAACAGTGTCGCGCCCGCCAGCAACTGCTGCATGCGGTATTCAGTTTGCGGATAGGCCAGGTCTGCCAGCTTCGAAGAGGCCGGCAGACTGTTCGCCGGACCATACCAAAGCTCAGTGCGCTGTGTGTCCTCTGCACCAGCGGGAAATCCCCACTTGATGCTGATACCGAACAACTCGCTTTTGGTGGTCAGGAACGACACCGCCGGCGGCAAGCCTACCTTCCCTTCCAGGTTGGTCAGGTTGGAGCTTTTCCAGGTCGAAGAAATCTCAAAGGCGCTCACCGAACGAATACGGGCCAGATAGGCGCCCGAGTAAATTCCGGTGACGTCCACGCTCGTCGAGCCGGTGCGCTGCACCTTGATCCAGTTGCCGCTATCCTTGCGCCACTCCACGTCATACGCGACCGCGCCTGCGACAGCGGGCCACGAAATGTTCATGGTACTGATGGCGATACCCTGATTCACGGCGTAGCTCGACGTCAGCGTGACACTGGCCGGCGCCGGAACTACGGTGATAGGGATAACACTGATCGGCCTTTCTTCCAGGCGCGCGCCGGTGTCGATGTGCGCAAACTTGCTCGGGTCGTACTGCACGGCCGAGATCTCGAACACGCCAGGCTCTGGCCGGGCCACGCTCACCACACGGTAAAGAGGGATGGCCAAGTCGTCGGCATCCAGCGCCCACACCAGTTCAGGTTCGGGCGTCACCGAATAAGCCACGGTCACCGTGACTTTCCGACCGCTCACCAGTTGCACGGTCCGCCCCTCACACTTGCCGTTTGGCAGGTTGAGGATGAGCCGGTCGCCAGGCTTGGCCTGGGTGTCTCGGTCCAGAGTGATGACCTTGCCGTTTACGGCCGAGATACGACCGCCTACTGGCCGACCTGCCAGCAGCTCGTCAGCGATAGGGATCACGTAACCAGGCAGCGGGATTCGACCGTCGAGGCCTACCTTGAAGGTGACGGCCCGGTCCTTAGAGTTTGTGAGCAGCGCCCACTTACCCCGGCGCTGGGCCTCGGATTCGCGCGTGCAGCCAACCGCACTGATCTCCAGCGGGTTGTCGCCGTAGCGCCGCTGCAGCTTCTGGTCGGTCACAGCAGTGACGTCTGTGTCGTAGTTGTTCAGCGGGTTGTCGTAGCTAATCAACGCCCTGGTGTAGCGAGTGCGCTCCGACGCGCTGGAGTAAATGAACGGCTGTCGCCCCTCGGTGATGACATTCGCGCCGGTATAGGCGAAGTCAAAGTCAGTGGCACGCGGCATGTCCGCCAAGGTGAAGACTTGGCCCTGAGCCCAGTAGGTCATGCCCCGGTAAATGGCGGAGATGTCACGCAGCAGAGACCAGGCATCGGCCTTACTTTGCAAGTTCAGATTGCAGATGAAGCGCGGCTCCATACCGCCCTTCCCGTCCGGCACCAACTGATCGCAGTACTGCGAGATCCGGTAAAGCTCCCACTTGTCGACCATCCAAGGCTTTATGCGGCGGCCAAGGCCAAAGCGGTCGTTGGTGGTAATGCCGAGCGTCGCCCAGGTCGGATTGTTGGTGTAGGCCTCCTTGAAGGTACCATCCCACACGCCGCTGTATGTGCGCGATGCGGGATCATAGTTGCTCGGTACTGACCATTTTCGAGCCTTGCAGCCCACTGTTACCGCCGGAATACTGCGAAATTGTTCAGCAGAAAACTCGATGTAGAGTATTGCGGTGTTCGGGTAACGGATCTTCGCGTCGATCACCTCGGTGAAGCCGGCGATCTGCATGATGTCGGAGAATTTGGCCGGGCTGTTTTTGTTGACAGTCAGTCGCGTGATTCGCATCAGCCAGCCCGTGTTCGCTTTGGGCAGATCAATACGGCGAGTGCGCTCGTATAGGCTGGTTGTTTTGCCGTCGACAGCCTCGCTCAATACCTGCTGGTAGGCACCACCGTCAGTGGCCAACTCAATTTTATACTCAATGCGGTACCCGTTGATGTTGTTGCTGGCATCGACGGACTGAAGCGCAGGCCAGCCGAAACGGACGCGCACGGCGGAAAGCTGTGTATTGCTGATTGCCCGCACCCACGGAGTACCACTGCGCAATTCGGTGCCGATGGTGGTCTCGTTTTCAATCGACGGAATGCCCTGGATATAGGTCTGATCGACCGCGCCAGTACGCCATTCCCACTTCACGTTCGGGAAGTTCATGTTGCCTTGGGGATCTTGCAGCGGGGTGTTGTCGAGATAGATGTCCTTGGCGGTCGGCGTACCTTCGAACTCACCCTCCCCTATAGCGATCAACATTTTGGCGATGGCAACGGAGCGCAGGCTGTCCGGGGCCTCAGTTGGCCTTTTTGGTTTCTCTTCGCCGCCCTTGGCGCCGTGGATGTCAATCTTGCGTGCTGCGCCCATACATTTCTCCAGGCAATAAAAAACCGCCTCATGGGGCGGCTGCGGTGCTCAGGTATTGGCTACATCTGGTCTTCGGCGTAGATGGCGGCACTGATTATTGCCCCACCCCAGCGGCGCTCGCCGATGCATAGCGGTACCGGATTACCGGATGCTGTGGTGTTCTTGGCGCTTCCGAAGGCGTAGCCGGGTGTGTTTTCTGGCGCGGCGCTTGTCTTGAGGCCCCCGGCCTGCGGGCTGAGCATCTGAATCACGCCACCGGCTACAAGGCCGATACCGGCGCCAATAAGCGGCGTGCCGAAGGGTGTCGCGGAAAAGATGACACCGACAACGATCAGGATCGCGCCGACGATGGTCTGAAGGACGCCGCCGCGCTTGCTGCCCACTACCACGGGGGCAATACGAATGTCGCCAACACCGTTGTAGCTCAACTCCTTCTCGCCAATGTTGCGCTTGTCGCGAAACACAGCGAACTCCAACCCTCGCGACTTGGCATTTGATAGGAAGCGCTCAAAACCGGGGATCTGGATACACAGCGCTTTAATGGCCTCTGCCGGTGACTTCACCGCGAGCCTGAAAGACTTCCCGAACTGCCGTAACTGCCCGTGCAGACGAATCGTTGTCATGGGCTGGTAGTTGATCGCTGATGCCTGCATCATTTTCTCCGGGCAATAAAAAACCGCCCGGAGGCGGCTTTATGATTTTCGTTTTTCAGTTGTAGTCGACATAAGGGCCGATGTAGAAGCCGCCTATATCACCGCTGATCCTGTACAGGCTTTCCTTTCCAGGCTGCACGGTCGCCGCAATCGTACGGATCGCCGCTCCAGCACATAGGCCAGACCCTGCCAGGCCAGCGCCGAGATTTGGTGATCCCGGCGGAAGGTAAAAGGTAGCGCGCTGACCAGTACCAATTTTCGCAGCCTTGCGCCCATCTACATAGACGACGATATCGCAGCCCGAACCGACGGCGCCGGAGTCGCGCACAACCGTAATTTTCCCACTTTCGCCAGATGGCTTGGACTGGAAGGCATAAACCTCATCTGCCGGCACCGGCTTTGCGTCGCGCACTGAAATTGCCGTGGAGGCGCACCCCGCCAGCATCACCACCGCTATCGCCGCTATCAAAATCCGCATGTCGTTCCCTCTTTGGTTTGGCGGGACTGTAGCACTGAGGGAGCAAGATGCAAAAAGCCGATATCTGGACCAGTCCGGGTAGAGCCCCCTTCCGCTGACCTCAAACACTAAGGCTGCTGCAATTGCCCAGAGCTCGAATCCAAGCGCGCCATCAACTCCTCCATTCGGCCCTGCACTACGCCGCGGTTGCGAGAGAGCATTTCCAAACTTGGATCAATGCTTCGCAGATAGAGCCGACACTTCTTTTCGCTAAAATTGTCGACATTTCTATGGATGTCTTCCGCCAATGCTGCCGCGTCGCGGAGACACATCTCAAGATGCTCTCGCTGTCCGAGAAGAAACTCCAACATCACGCCGACCTCTGGTAAGGCCGCCGAAAAGCGCGCTTCAACTTGTTTAATAACTGATTCATTTTCTCGACTCAGCTTGTGCCACTCTGAACGTGCCTGCTCAGACTTGATTACAAGACTCTGGCGCAATGAGAAAACCTCATTGGATTTTGTTCTTCCCAGTGCACGTACGGCCACCAGCAAACTCACCAAGGCAATAAGCAATGTCACTGCATCAACTAAGGAAACCGTACCTAGCTCCATTATGCGTCCCTACCCAGTGGAAATCGTTAAAACATACCTGAAACTTACAAGGCTTTGCCCCGATCTGCGCCCATCCTAGCTGGATGGAAAGCCAGTAGCAGAGTTGACGGTAGATTCAGTAGCGTTGCGCCAGCAAAGCGGCGCCCGGCCTGCAGCGCCAAACAGACCAAGGACTGGGCGATATCAACGAAAATCAGGAGAGTCATTTGAGCGCTTACACCATACCGGATGGGGCTAAATTCGTACAAATCAGGTTCTTGCGAAAAGATGGAGAAGTCTACGACCTACCACCTGGGAGGCCAGTGGTGGTTGCAGCTTTAAGATACGATCCAGAGCACGGGAGTGGCCCCAGAACGATAACAGGCTTCAAGGTGACGTACGCCCTGGTCGACACGGGCGCCGACCACAATTATGCAACCCCTAAACTTATTGCCGAAGCCGGCTGCCCTCAGATCGGAATTGCCCGAATACGAAATGCCGGAGGATGGACTGAGTCCACTCAGCATGTAGCTCACATATTTTTTCCTGAGACAGGCAACCAATACGAGACAGACGTATTTTCGTCAAGCCTCGTTGACGAGAGCAGCAAGGGCGAAAGTCTAATTATTGGTGTCTTAGTCATTAAAACAGGACGGCTAGTTATGGACTTCCAAGCCAATATCTACCGTCTCTACGTCGAATAATTCCGCCCTTGCGGAGCTTTCACGTACGATAAGCGCTCGGTCAATTTGAGCTGGGGCAGCTTGATTTGATCGACCCAAGAGTTTGGTGATTTCTTGGGGGAGCTCTGCCCTGATTGAGCAAGCTCGATTTCCATGTTCGATTTCCATTGTTCAGGCTCCCCTTGCTGCGTCATTTTGGTTGTTTTGCGTCTTTGTGCCTGAGGATCAGGCGCGTTCTGTCATGCCACGGCCCCCCAAAAACGATGATCTCGGACGGCCTGCCGTACAGGTGGTGCAGCAGGAACGGTCCGGGGCCGAAGGTGCCCGACTCTTCGCCTGGTAGCGCCGGGTTAGTGCCCAGGTAAATCCCGGCGTGGTTCGGGTGAACCGTCCGGCCGACCTGCATAACGATCATGTCGCCACGCTGTGGGCGGTCGACACGCACGAAACCTGCAGCCTCGTAGTTCGCCTCATACAGGCTGGCGTTCTCTGCACTCTCCCACCAGCCATCGGTGCGCTGGAAGGCCTCGAACTCAATCCCCCACTCCCGCTGATACCAATCAGCGCAAACCTGCCAGCAATCCCAGGCCCCATGCACGAACGGCCGCTTGAGCAGCGGCGTGCTACCCGTTGGCGTGATCGTGCGCATGTCGCCTTCGGGCCAGGACAGAATGTGCCAAGGCAAGGCCGTGGCTTCGCACATAGCGAGGTCGTGGGGTGACGGTCTGCTGGTGGCGTCCGGGTGCGAGTGAACGATACCGATCACCTCGCCGAGGTCTTCCGCCGCCGCGTAGTCCTCAGGATCGAGCCGGAATTCTTCGCTCGGCTCCGTGGCGATGTTTCGGCACGGAACGTATTTCTGCGCTCGGCCCACGGCCAGCAGCAGGCCGCAGCACTCGCGCGGGTACTCGGCTGCCGCATGCGCCTGGATGGCCGCAATTATGTGCTTGCGCATGTTCAGCTCCGGGCAATGAGGGAGACGGCGGGGAATCCACCGAAGGAAAGTTCGTTGTTCTCGCCGAACCGCAACTTGCAGGACGACAGACAGCCCTTGCACTGGTCCAGGGCCGGGTCATCCGTTGGGTTGTCCTCGTCGTCGAACATGGCCGCGCCGGTGTAGCCGCAGTCCGGCCCTCGGTAACCATTGGTCATGGCCCAGTGGCAGAACGTCGTCATCTGGCGCCCGGGAAGTCCATGGTTGTCGATCTCACCCGGGGAAGACAGCTCCCAGACCACCGCCTCGCCGTCCTCGCTGGTTTTCTGGTCGATGTACCAGATCTCCAGCGCCTCCTGGGTCGGGTCTGCAGTCGGATTGCCCTCAGGGAAGTTCGCAGCGTCCAAGTACTGCGCCAATGTCTCCCGAACCGTGAGCTTGAACTTCAGCATGTCCTCGAACGCCAGGCACAGCGCCGTCACGCGACCTTTGACGTTGCCAGCAGCGAAAGTCGGCCGGGTTGCCGTGCCGTCGCTGCTGGAGCCAATGCCTTCAATCTGTACCGGCCAGGCCGCGTACTCGGCGCCCTGCCACCAAATTGACTTGGCTGGCAGATCCTCTTCCGAATGCTCGTAGGCGAGCAGCTCTTCGGACGTGTGCGGAATTGCGTGCCCATGGAAGCGCAGGTAATCCGCGCCGTACTCGGTGCCGTCAATTTCGAACAGACGGATCTCGCCGCCGGGCTCCAGTTTCTGGATGTCCGTGATCAGTGCCATGGGCGGTTATCTCAGGGGTGAAAGGTTTGCTGAAAGGTGGCGGTGATGGCGTAGACCTGGCCGCCACGATGAACCGGCTTGTAGCCGTTGCACTTATAGAGGCCAAGCTCGCCGATGGGCGGCGTCCAGAGAAAGCCTTTTGCCCCCTTATGCCTGTCGAGGAACTTCCTGATCTCCAGGATACGGGATGCCATACCGGTAAACGTCACCGGCCAGGACTCTGACTGATTATTCAGTCCGTCCTCGACCGACTGCTCATAGCCATCGCCAAACTTTTTGGAACGGACGCGCTGGGTAATCTCCCCCTCCGCGCCCTTCTCCGTTGCCCAGGTGAAACGTTCGATTGCCATGAGTCATCCCTTCACGTTGCGGCGGCTTACACCACCCTGTCGCCAAGATTTGGCAATTTCTTCGACTGCAACCTGCCGGGTGCGCGTCTCCATGTTGCGCTGGAAGGTCTCGGCGTCGAACTCAGCACCATCAGGTCGACCGGCTTCCTGATCGCTCAGGATGATCGGCATGCTGAGAATCAGATTTACACCGCCGCCTCCCCCGCCCATGGCAACAACGCCGAGCTTCCCGCTGGAAGTCCTGGCCAGCGGCATAATGGCCTCCTCCCCCGCCTCGCCCATAATCCCGGTTTTCCCATTGGCCATGCCAAACGCGGTGGGCTTGCTGACGATAGAATTGGTGAAGACGCCGCCGTCGGCGAACATCTGCACGCCACCCGCCCATGCGCCACCCTTGGCCTGCGGAAAGTACGAGCCGGAATAGCCGCCTGCAGATGCACCAAGATTCGACGAAGCGGCACCGGCGGATCCGGCCGCCAAACCGTTGCCACCGGCGGCGCTACCACCGAAGTAGCTTGCCGCCGCACCCACCAGACTTCCCAGCAATGCCGAACTGGCTTGGCGTGTGGCAATGCGTGCCATGTCCGCCAGGATCGACTTGGTAAAGTCAGCGAACGACGCTTTGCCTGATAAGGCGAAGTTAACCAGCGAGTCTTCCATTGAGCTGAAAGCGTTGCCGAATAGGCTTTTCGTCTGGCCGGCTATGTTGCGCGCCGAGTCAAGGTAGTTATCCCAGGCAGCTGTCGCCCCCTTCGTCCAGTCGCCTTGGGCATTCTCTACATCCGCGTAGTTCTGCCGAATTTGGTCGGTAGCCGCTTCGTTCGCGTCTGCGAGCGCTTGCGATTTTCGGGTGAACTCTTCCTCCGACATGTTCCGCGACGGGTCCGACTTCTGGTTGGCCAACTCCAGAGACTGCTGAGCAAACCGGACTTGCTGGCTGTTCAGCTCGCCACTAAGGGCATTCTGGCGGTCACCCTGACCCACGCCAAGCACGGCGCGCTGACCCGCAAGCTCCAGCGCTCGCTGTTGCTGCCCCAGCGCCTGCACGTAAGTGCTGATCGCACGATTCTGTTTGGCCAGGCGCCCGGTCTCGTTCGTCGCCAGCACTTCAAGCTGGCTGTCAGCGTCCTTCTGCGCCTTGACCATGCTTGCGCGTGCGTCGGCGATCTTCTGGTCCAGCTGGATGCTTTGCGCGGCCGATGTGGTCTTCTTGCCCTTGACGGCTTCCAGTGCGGTGATCTCGGCCTCGTAGGCTGCCGTTACCTGGTCGCGTTCGTTGCCGATGAGAGCTTGGCGCCGTAGCAGGTAATCGGCCTCGGAAAGCAGGCCGGCCTTTTGTGCCGCTTCCAGCTCCTTCTGGTAGTTTTTGTAGTCAGCGGAGATGGACGCAAGGTTGTTCTTGGCATCGTTGAAGCCGGTCAAATCTACCTGCGTTCCGGCAGTCTTTGAATCTTTGAACTGGTCGTTGATATTCGCCAGGTTCTTATCGATCGCTGCCTGATTCAGTCGCGGGTCATTCGGCGCAACCTTGCGGATGTTTTCGAGCTGCCGCTTGTAGTCCTTGATCGCCTCTGTGCGCTTTTGCTCATTCGTCCATGCAGATTTAGTCAGCGCGTCGATTTTCGTCATGGACGAAACAGCGTCGCTTTGCGCTTTTGCCTGCTCACCTTCGAACTTGGCGATATCTGCCTGAGCGGCTTTTTCATCCTCCAGCATGTTCAGGCGGTTCTGCCGGAACTCGATCATCTCTTTTTGGTTTTGGAACAGACCAATATTGCCCTTCTGGGCCTCGTCCAGATCGCGGCGGGCCTGCTCTATATCTGCACCGATATCAGGCCGACCGATATTCTTGATGCCGTCTGCAGCATGTGCTACCGCGTTGTATGCCTTTTCCCAGAGGCTGAGGTTTGCCAGAATCTTCGGCGTGCGCTCGTTGATGGAATCTGCGTAAGTCTCCGTCGCCAGCTTCACGGCGCCTGCGTGATTGCCTTGTTGTTCCAGTGCTGCAATCTGGGAATAAACCGAGGCAGTCAGGTAATGGTATTGCTCATTCAGCGCGGCGGATGCCTTGACCGGATCATCAGCCAGTTTGGAGAACTCAGCGACCGTTTCGCTTACCGCCTTGCCGGTAGCCTCCTGCATCGACACGGCGGCCTGGGTGATACCTGAGAAACTCTCGCCAGCGATCTTGCCGTTGTCAGCCAGCAGGGCCAGTACCGCGGCAGCCTGCCCGGTAGTACCGACCGTCGCGCTCACCTGGCGCGCCATATCGCCCAACTGTCCGGCACTCACACCAGCATAGTTTCCGGTGAGGATCAGCGACTTGTTGTAGCTGTCCTGTTCTTCACTGCCTTTGTGGTACGCGTAGGCAAGGCCGCCCACGGCGGCAGTCGCCAAGGCAAGCGGAGCAAGTATGGCAAGGAGCCCAGCAGCCCCTGCACCAGCGCCAGCCCCCAACTGAGCCACGGCACGAACACCGCTACCCCAGTCGCCGGACGACAGCGCGTTACCTAATTGCACGACGTTTTCTTGGGCCTGGCGTGTGCCGAGCCGAAGCTTGTCGAAGCCGTTTGTAGTCTTTTCGAGCTTTGCGTAATCCTTGTCGATCTTGCTCAGGGCGCTGTTGTACTGATCCTGGCTGATCCGCCCCTCGTCGAGGTGCTTGCCCAGCTGCTCCACCTGGGTATCGAGCTTGGCGAGTGCCGCACGCGCTGGATCAATCGCCCCCAGCAGGCTGTTCAGCGCCTTCTGTTCATCCATCGCAGACTTGGCCAGCGCCACCTGCTGCTTGTCGAGCTGCGCGGAGATCTTCGCGGCTTCGGCCTCGCCATAGGCGCCGGTTTTGGTCAGTTTGGCGAGCGCGTCACGCTGCTTTGCCAGGTCCTGCGTGGTTTTGGCGTTGGTAGAAAGCGACTTCTCCAGCGCCTGCATTTCGTTCATCAGCGAAACAGCGGACTGCTCGGCCCGGCCGCCGGCCTTCGCCATTTCATCCAGGCTCGTTTTTGCCTGGATTGCATCGGCCGAGTCGATCTTGACGCCGAGTTCTGCAATGTTCATCGACTCACCTTGAATAAGTGCCCGTCTTCACGGGCTGTTTTCCCTTTCCTCCGCCATCACGCGCAGGGCTTCGCCTTCCAACACCTGAAGGTCAGGGAAGATTTCAGCGAGTGTCTTTTTCTTGATGCCGAAGAAGCCGGCCACGTCGCGAATACTGCTGTAGTCGAGGCCGATCGCGCCGCCTGCGCCTGCTCGCCACTGGGTCGACATGCGGTTGAATAAGAAGAAGGCCGGCCAAAGGCACGGCCAGACCTCAAACTCCTCTTCCATGTCTTCGACATCCCAGCCAAAAGCGGCAAGCTGCTCCGCATCAGGCGGAGCCTCATACAGGGCTCGGGCGGCGCGGATCAGTTTCCCGTGCGCGCCTTAGCGAAAGCAGATTGGTACGCGTCCACGACAGCTTCGGTCGTTCCGTGGCAGGAGGTCACAAGCGCCTTGATGCTTTCGTCATCAAACTTGTCGTCAAACTCCCAGCCGACAACCAGATCCTTAATCTGCTGCATCTGATTTTCGGTATCAGCGGCAACAATTTCCGACACCTTTGGATTTTCACCAAACCGCTCAGCACCATCACTGCGCCGCTGATTCCATTCATCGAACAATGCCGCAAGCTCGATACGGTTCCGATATTTGAAGGTGAAGCCCACCTTCACCGGATCCTGGCCGACTACCGGAATCATCACTGCCCCGAGAAAGGTCGGCGATTGGGCAATCTTGAATTTCGCCATGATTAAGCCCCACCGCCAGCAACAACTGGTGCGCGATACGCGGTGATCTCTGCGTTGATGGTGAAGCCAAACGCCACGGCGGCACCCTCGTTGCGCACCAGGGTCGGGCTTTTGTTGAAGGACGCGTAACCGGCGTAGTAGATCGTTTTCCCATTCGGCAGCGACATACGCAGGATCCGGACTTCCTTCTCGCGGTCGGCCTTATCCAACTCTTCGTACCAGGCCAGGCTGTCGTCGTCAGCGAGCTGGAACGAGAAAGCCTGGGCATTCTTAGTGGTTGGAATCTGCTTGTCGCGGCGCGATTCGAGCGGTGCGTACGTCCAGTACTGCTGCTCACCGCCGGACATCGAGTTGCCGATAACCTGATTCACCGCAACCCAGCCGGTGACCTTCTTGGCCGTACCTGCACTGATGCCGTCGGGAAAGAACGAGGTATTCGAGGTGTCGATACCTTCCAGGGTGAAGGCGCCGGCAGCAGCAGCGGCAACACGCACGGCACGCTCGTTGATATCTTCCCAGCCGGATGTGACCAGCAAGATATCGCCATTGGCAAAACCGTTGGCAAGCGCGGTGGCGACGCCTGGGTTTGCATTCGTGATGCTGGTGATCACCTTAGCAGCGGCAAAACCGGTAGAGATCGCCAGTGTTGCCCCGTTGGGGAAGTAAACAGACATGGGTTTTCCTCTTTGCAGAAATGACAAAACCCGCTCAATGGCGGGTTCAGGATTTGCCCAACGGGCGGGTTATGGCGTGGTGTCGGAGCGGTATGAGAACGACAGCGGGACGGTGTAGGTTGAGTCGCCAGTAATGCCAGGCCCAACATCTACTGGCGTCATGGGCGTGACAACGAAACCGTTTTTGGTGTCTCGTACATATAGCGGAAACAGTGCGGTCAACTCTGCCGAAATTGGGTTCGTCCTGGTTTTGCCGCTGCCCGCCGGCGCGATGATGCTCACTTGAAACACACCGGTGAAAAGCCGGTGATCGCCACCGAGCGTGTTGCTCGCGGTGTCGCCCGGGATAGTGAAGGCTCGCAGATAGGTCTCGCCCGCCGCCGGCGTGTAGGCCGTGTTCTCGAACACGATCTTCAGCTTCTCCGGCCTGGTAACGTTCCAGGCGATTAGCTTGGCCTCGTAGATCGAAGCGATAATTGCGTGACTCATACCTGGTTGTTCCTGATGGCCTCCAGCACGATCTGCTGAAAGCGAGCCACGGTGACCCGAACCATGCCGCCGGGGGCCTGGGTGGAATGGCCGAACTCCAGAGGAATCGCGTAGGGCAAATTGTTGATGATGTAGGCCATCTGGCCGGCGGTGAAGTCGCTCATTGCAGCCACCAGTGCGGCAGTGGTTTCGGCGCCGCTCGGGTCTGCATCGTCGAAGGTGACACTCTCGACAATGCCCAGCGAGATGTGCCAGTTCGCGCGGAACCGGCCACCGACGTAGCCCTCGGGCGCTTTTACATCCATGCCGTCTATGAGCTTACGGCCCTTCTTCAGCCTGCCACCCTTCGTGAGGTTGGCCGGATCACTGCGCAGCGCGCTGTTGTGATCGTCGACGGCCTTGTTGTACTGCGTCGCCACTGCGTTTTGCGCCCAGATCTCCGGGTTACCCACTGGAGACATGCGGATCAGGCTGCTGCCGACCTCAATGATGATTTCGCGGACGCTGGCGTCGATGGCTTCGCTGGTCTGGGCAGCGAACTCGGCCAGGCTCAGGGCGAAGCTGACAGATTGACTGGCACCAACCCGACTCACGACCTCACCTGCAGCTCGAACATAATCAACGTGTAGGCGAGATTGAGCTTTGTGCAGCCCCTACTGATAATCTGCGAAGCCACTTTAGCTACAGACTCATAGAACCAACGCATAAGGAAATCCTTTTCTATGAAAAAGCCACACACAAAGTCGCCCAGCAATTCAAAGGCCAGACTTACGCATGGAGAACAGGGGGCCCAAAATATCGCCAATGCAACGGATCGCATGCTAGCTGACTCGGCCGCAGGCAAAGATCTTGCCGGTAGCGCAAAGAAGCTCCGCGAAGCCATTGCGAATAGCTGTAGAGAACATCACCCCGAGTGGGTCATAAAATTTGGGACAGGTGTAGTGCCCTCGAACAAACAACTTTCCGACCCCGCTGTTACGCTCTTAACTACTCTAGAAAAAGAGGTCAAGGCGGGAGAGGTCGATATCGAAACACTTAACGAGCTTGCCCGGCTGCTTTTGGATCGGGATTTTGTATAAGTCGGCGCGAACCGCTAATGCAGTGGACAAGTTAAAAAGGGCATATCAGCACCCTAGTAGGCTTTCAGTGTCTAAGCTGGAGCACCCACGTTGCGTCAGCGGAATCCGAGGAGACGCTCATCACCCGCAGCCCGTTGACGATATCGCCAATGGCCGGGGCAGCCGGTACTGCTGTCGGCACACCGGCCTCCGACACGAATAGCTCGTTTTGCAGAACCAGCAGCTTTTTGTCGGTGGTCTGGATGAGGGATCCATCGATTTCCTTGGACAGGTAGCTGCCAAGAACGCCGCGGCCCGAGTACGTTACGGTGGTCTCAGGCGTTTCGCCACCCAGGTCGGGGTCATACTCGCCCGCGACCTTACGCGCGCCTGTCACGGGCTTGACTGCATCGGCCAGCCCATCGGGGTCGTCGAACGCTTCAGCCATTTCGGCTTGGATCTCTTCGCGCATGCCCATGATCAGATCCTTTTCAGCATCATCACGCCGGAGCGTGTGATCCACGGCGCCAACAGGTCCAGGGCGAAGTTCACGCCAGCCGACTGATCGGTAGAGCCGGCCACGTAGGTCTTGCTCACCGATGTGCCGGACTGAGCCGATACCGTCTTGCTCTGAACTTCCTTCTGCGTGGACGTGTACAGCTTGCCCGCCGCCGCTTCTTTTGCGACCTGGGCGCCGGCTGTTTTGATCTCGGACGGTACCGGATCGGGAACAGCCCGCTTGATCTTGGCCGTGAGCCAGGCATTGGCCATGGTCACAGCAAGGACCGGATCACCGGTGCCGGCCCAGTCAGGACCGAGCTGGGCGTCAACATCGGCAACAGTGATGTAATCGGTCATGTGCTTGTCCTTATTCCGCCGGCACCATGGCCTGCAGGTCTTCTTTCTTGGCAGTCGCGTCGAAGGCAATGCCCTTCTCGGTCAGCCATTCTTTCAGCTCGGGGACCTTCATTTTCAGAGGGTCGGTTTCTTTGCTCTCTGGCTCCTTGCCGTCGGAAACCTTGATGCCGGCGGCCTGGTAAGCATCGAAAATATCCGGTGCATCACCATCAACGACCACCTCGGTCGCGGAGCCGATGACGCCGAAAAACTCGCTCAGCAGGCGGTAGCAAACGCCGCGCTCTTTGCCCGGCTTGTCCGTGTAGATCACTTTCATGAGTCACCTCAAAAGCATCCCGGCGCCATGAGGGCGCCAGGCTGTGTGGGCCGAGTTACGGCGTGGTGGTACCGCTGATCACAGCGGCGAACGGAACCTGCTTGCGGCTGAACACCCGCTCCCAGTTGGCAGCAGCCGCGTATTGGGTCGCGGTCGGGCTGAGGTTCTGAGCCTCGGAGCCCTTCCAGCTGAAGCCGGCAGGCTGGAGGATGTAGGTTTTACGCTCCCACAGCACCTCGGCGCCGCCACCGTTACCGCCGCCTGGCTTACGCTCCAGCTCTACCGGCACCTTCGGGGTGCCTTCGCCGTAGCCGAAAGCGCCCTGGCCGAAGAACACGGAGAGATACTTGCCCGCGCCATACACCAGGGCATCGTCCATGAACACCGGCTTACCCAGGTAGGTGGCCAGGATGATCTTGCCGTCGGAGTCGCGCAGGTACTCGATGAGGTCCTGCTTGACCATCTGGTTCATCACGACCGAGTGCACGCCGATCGCGCCGAACTGGTCAGCGGCATCGCCGGCGGTGAACGCGGCATCCTGAAACGCATTCGCGCTGATGGTCGCGCCGGCGTCGATGACCATGTCACCGCCGTTGTTCGCGATGTTCGATGCGATGATGCCGCGGGCCGCGCCCAGGGTGTAACGCTGCCACTGGCGGCTCCAGTAGGTGCCGAAGCGGTTGCGGATCTGCTGCTGTGGCTCGCTGTTTGCCAGCTCAGCGGTGAGGTCAGTCACGCCGTAGCCTTTGTTGAGGTACAGGACGCGGGCACGCATGCTGTCCTGGGTGACTTTGCCAACTTCGCCCTGGTCGTTCGGGTCGTCGTTGCTGATGTTCGGCGCTTCATCAGCGTTGAGATCCTGCCAGTAGCTGATCTCGGCGGTACCCTGGCTGCCGGAGGCGATCGCGTCCAGCACAGGGGAACGAGTAACAATGCCCGACTCGTATACAGCAGTCTTTTCCGGGCTGTTGACCGGGGCCAGGGAGGCGTAGTAGTCACCGACGAAGATGTCGGTCAGTTGGGTAGTTGCCATGGATTAGGTTCCTTTGGTGGCCTGGATTTTCTTGAAGAGCTCAGGGTTGTCACGGGCGATCGCAGCGCGCTCGGTTTCCGTGTACTCACCCCACTTTTTCGTGGCCTTGCCACCGTTGTCGCCGGTCTGCCCGGCACCCTGAGCCCTTGGCCACAGGTGTGTTGCTGTTTCGCGCAGCGATTCCGCCCATTCGAGCGGCGATAGAGGGGTCTTCCCGTCCTTCCCGTAAACGACCTCGCCGTCACGGTCGGTGGCAATCGCCTCGCCGTCTTCACTGAGTTTGAAAGTGCCCCGGGCGCGCAGGATGATGTCCTCGGCAGCCTCGGGGAGCGCGCCGGCCTTGATGGCTGCGGCGCGGATGGAATCGGCCAGCACCTTGTCGCTGTACTTGGCAGCGAATTGCTCGGCCTTATCGGCACGGGCCTTCTCAGCGGCCAGCTTGGTGTCGTAGTCGGTGCGCAGGCGCTCCGTACGGCGGGTGATGACCTCGTCCAGCTTGCCCTCGGCAATCAGCTTGGTCTCTTCGTCCTGGCCAACCTTGGTCAGCAGCCCTTTCACGGCGGCGATGTCCAGGCCTTCAAACTGGGACTTGAAGCCGTCCAGCTCGGTTTTGGTGGTCCGGAGGGAGCCAAGCAGCTCGGTGTTTTTGTTCTTGAGGCCCAGGGTTGCAGCCTCAACGGCTGCAGCAATGGCGGTCTGAACTGCTGGGTCTTCAAGATCAATCTGGTTTTCGTCTGCCACTTGGTGCACCCCTTGGGTTTGGTCGGCCCGCTTTGCAGGCATAAAAAAACCGCCGATAAGGCGGTTTAGATAGTGATATAAATTCAGTGTTACGATTTTGGCTCGCCATAATCCAAGAACAAACCGGCGTCTAAACGAGCTTGAGCCTCTTGATTGAAGGAAGCAACCTTTTCAGTTGCTTCCGCTTTTCTAGTGTTTGATATGTAGCCCGACACAAACTTAGTAAACTCAGCATCCAACTCAACAACTACATCTTTGCTTACCAATCTTATTAAGAAATAACTTCGCTGGGCGAAAAGTTCGTCTATAGCTTCGAAAAATCGTTTGTCGAGCTTAAAGCCATCGCCTAAAGCATCAATATTACTGCGATGTAATTTCGCAATGGTCGGAGCCGCCCACCGTTCAGCTATCCCGTAAATGCCATTTTTGTTAACCGAGACAACATCAAGATGATCACCCCTTTGAAGCTTCGTATCACGCCCGCCCTTCGAAATATTGCTGAACGCAAAAAGGTCAATCTTGGAACCATCTTCATGATATATGAGGTCGGCAGACAAGACGCTTTCTGGCACGACACCTTCAGAAACCACACGAACTAACAATTCATCAGTCGTAAAACGATGAATAATTCTAACTTTAGGTAACTCTTTTAGTTGTTGTTTGTGTGATTGCCACAGCGCAAACGCCACCGCTGAAAATGCACCGATCGCAGATGCCCAGTCTCCTAGACTGCCCCAGTTAGGTACGAATTTTACAGTTGACTCGGGATTAAGACTTATCCCAAGCGTAAGCCCCAACAAGCCAAAAACTGCACATGGCAATATGCAAAGAAAAAATATCACTGTCCACTTCATATGACCTCCCATTCCCTAGGCAGGCCTTATATCAAACGACTCGTCACGTGAGCTACCGATTTCACTAAATGCAGCCCGCGCATCACCAGGTAATCGGCAAATTGCGTCCTGCTCGGCGCGTACGGTGGCGGACGCATGCGCAGCCCTGGCGTATCTCGGTTGAGCCGCGTGCGCCGGCCATTTGGCTCAGTGCAATGCGTCGGCTCTTCGATCTGGAAGCCCTGCTCGTCAGCGTATAGCTCGACCGCCAGCCGTACCTGGCCCCATTCAAGCTCGAAGGGCACGAATGTCTCAGAGAGCGTCTCGTATTCGATCTTGCAGTCACGCCGGGGCCATGCCATTCCCTGGTCAGGATTGCCCTTGCGCCCCTTCCACTGCCGCCCGTTGATGTCGGCCGCAGCGCGCAGCAGCAGTTCGGCTTGCTCAGCAGCAGTTTCAGGTATCCGGAACCCGTAGTAGTCGCGGTAGAAGGTCAGCTTCTCCAGCGGCACGAAGCTATTCGCGTCTGGCCTGCCCTTCCCGTCCTCAACGATGATCTGCATGTGCTATCTCAACCTAGTTGAGTGCCGAGTGTAACGCCTGCTCGGGTGAACATGTCAGGCTCTGCTTCCTTCAGCTGCGCCAGCGTCAGTGGCTTGAATGACTTGTCGAGCTGCAGCTTTGCGAACTTCTCCGGCGTCAGCCCGCCATCACGGAACAACTTGCCTCTGACCGGCCCAAGGGCGTGATCTTGAAAGCTCGCCGGCTGTGTCGCCAACCACTCGTAATAGTTCAGGCCTGCGTCGACCTGAGCCCCACCGTTGTCGCCCACCGAAGCGCGCGTGGCGTCCTTGGCGAACATCTCCGAAAGCCTGCTGGTCGGCACCGTGGTTGACCGGCAGTTGATGTGTGCCGGCGGCAGCGGGCCTTTGCCCAGGTCAAAACGCATCCCATCCAGGCCCTTGCATTGCTGCGAGGTCTTGCGGTCGAGCGTCGACACCCAGCGATAGCCCAGCACCACGTCACTGTTGGCCTTCAGCGTCTCCATTCGTGCCGTGGTGGCTACGTGTTGGATTGCCGTCTGTACCACGGCGGCAGCATTGCGGTTGCTCACCGCCAGGACGCCGTCCGTGAAGTTCTGCGCCGCGGTACCGCGAATTGCCTGGATGATCTGGGCGTTGGTCTGGCCCTGACCGAAGCCAAGGCGGATGGTGTTCGTGACACGCATCGTCTCGGCGCGAGTCCAACCGCTGACAAAGCTCTTCAGCAGTTTGCCGCCGTCAATGCCCTTCACCTGCAGCGGATAGGAGAACACCGCCGCACGAATCACAGTGTTGGTCGGCACCACCGCGTCGATGGAGAGTGCATTGCTCAGGCTTTTAACCTCGAAGTTTGACTCGTACAGCGCGATATCGACCAGATCGGCCTGCATCAGGTCGCCGTAGGCCTTGTAGATCTCCAACAGCTTGCCGTCCACCCGAGCCAGGAACTGCTCAAGGCGGTCCCGGCTGTAGGTGGTCAGCTCCTTGCGGGTGAGTTGATCCCGCACCAGCTTGTCGATCTGGCGCAGGTACTTCTCGAACTTCTTGACCTCACCGGCTTTAAGCCGCTCCAGCATTACCGAGTGGCGTGTCGTCTGCTCCAGCAGTTGGCTGTCCGCCTGCACCAAGTTTGTCGATGGCATCGTCGTTGTCCAGGTTGATGCCGGCCGACTCGCGCTCATCGCTGATCAGCCCGGCCTCTTCTTCGTATGGGCGGTCCGGCAGCTTGCCGGTGGTGAGGTACTGCCAGTAGGTGTCGGCGCTGATCGTGCCGGCCATCACACCCTTGAGCAGCTCGGCGAGCACCTGCGCGTCGACCACTGGGGTCACGAACTCAGGGTTCACCTTGAACTTAACCTGCTTGGGGTCGTAGCCCTTCCACTCAGCGGCGTACCGCAGCCCCTGCTCTACCGCCTCCGCCACCGTGATGACGATGCTGTGCAGCGTGGCGTGCTGATCGTTCTGGCGTGTTTTGCGCGCCTCGCCCGACTCGGTACCGGCGACGTCCATAACTTTGGCACCGGCCTCAAGCGCGGCGTTCCTCTGGTCGTCCATCGCCTTGCGCACGGCTTCGATACCTGCGCCCTGGAACTCCAAGTAGCCGCATTCGCCGTTCGGGCCCAGGTCCCAGGCTGCCGACGGTCCGGTAACGCTCAGTTCCACAGTCTCATCCAGGCCAGAAACCCACGGCTGCGGGTGACTGGTCTGATGCAACGACGTGAAGTAGTCAGCACTCAACTGGTAGGACTTCAGCGCGGCCCGCGCCATGGTGAGCAGCGGCACCTCATCGACATCCGGGGAGTTGTCGGTGGAACCGCAGTAGATCACCGGCAAGTACGGCAGGCCTTTAACCAGACGGTTGTCAGTTCCTGTTGTGCCCAGCGGCGTTTCGTCCTCAACCAGCTCACCGCCTTCATTCCGCACGGCGGTGTAGCAGACCTCGTTGAGCATGAAGAACTCACGGAACACCGTGTCGCAGTCATGGCTGTATCGGTCCCCGCCCTTTTTGCGGAATTCCCGGAACACCGAAAGGACCAGGTCCTGCCGACCGCCTTGATCAGCCGTGTCCCAGTTGATGGCGTTGCGCGTGGCGTACGTCGAGAAATACGGCTCGCCGCTCTCGTCTATGTTCACCACCAGCGGCACCCGACCATGGGAGATCGCCTGGCGCACCATGCGGAAGAACAACTGCTTCAGGCCGAAGCCGTCGGCTGTGGCGTTGTCCTCCAGCCCTTTCAGGCCGCTGGGCAGCTCTATCTCCGGGATCAGCCGAGAAACCAGGCCCATCATTGAGCGCAGTGAGTCCCGCACCCAGTGCTCATACTGAGCGCGGGCCGTGTAGTTCTCGTAGAGGTATTTGTTGCCGGCGCCGTCGAGCTTTTCCGCCTCGACCATACCGCTCGGCTTGGGCAGGTTGCGCTCGTTGCGCTTTACGGCGCACTCACCTTCAAGCGCGTCGTCCATCATCTCCCACTCGGCGATGTGCGCGTCGTAGTCGGGGTTTGTCGATTGCACTGGCATCAGGCCAAGCCTCCAATTCGGCGTGTTCCGCCTGTGCGTTTGCGTCGGCCCATCGAGACGGCGAAGTAGCGGAAGGCGTCCGCGCCATGCGATGACCAGTCGTGAAGTGGTTTGTCTTTCCAGCAGCCCCGCTTGTCATCCCACTCCTTTCGGTAGTTCTCCAGGCAGGAAATACCCAGTTCGCACTTGGACTCATCGAAGGCACAGGCCGGAAGGATTTCCCGAACCTGCTCAATGCCTTCGTCGATGCCGAGCTTTGGAACAACGCTGAACTTGAGGCTGTATTTTTGCCCGTCGATCTCGTAGCCCTCCCGGGCCAGTTCACGCCGGGTCTTGCCGTCGCTGCCGAATTCGCGGTTATCAATGTCATGCGGGCCCCAGTGATCGCCATACGTGTATTTGCGATCCTTGAGCACCTTCATGTAGTGCCGCAGGCCTTCACCGCTGTTCTCGTAGAAGTCGATGACGTGGTACTCCTCGCCGACGATCCGAACAAACCAGATGGCCGTGGAGTCGCCGACGCCGATATCCCAAATCGTGTGCACCGGCAGATGACTGTTGTCCGGCAGCGGGCCAATGCGCTGGGCGCCATACAGCTTGGTGAACTGCTTGGCGTAGTAGGCTCCCTCGATCGACTGCTGGAAGGCTTCGGCCGGCAGTGACGGGTATTCCCGCTTCATGTCGTCGCCGAGCGTCTTTTCCTTGGCTGCGTACCAGGCGCGCTGGCCTGTGTTCGTGTCAATGCCGTGCTTGGCGAACAATTCGTTGAAGTAGTCAGTCAGGCGCTGAGGGATGATCGCCTCGGCCGGATCGAGCCAGTAGGCCTTGTTCTTCCACCAACTGAAGAAGAAGAACTTCCAGTCCAGCTTGCCCAGGGGCGTGCCAGACAGCAGCTGCTTCTCGGCACTCTGCGAGTAGTCGAAGAAGTAGCCGGCCCGCCCCTCCGCCGTCGATTCAATCGTGACGAAGCAATCGGTGGCGACAGCCTCGAAGGCGCCGGTGACGATCTCTCTGGCCTTGTGGGGAAACTTGGCGCAGATCTTCCCGAACTCGGATACGTGCAGATACCGTAGAGTCCCGCCCCGGAAGGACGTGGACACGTAGAGCGATCCGCCTTTGCTGAACACAAGCTCACCAGCAGCATCGTTAGAAGCAGGATTGGCGGCGCGTATCTCTTTAGGCAGGTTGTCGTAGGCATATTTGACCTTCTCCCGAAACAGGCGCTTGGCGTCGTTCAGAGTGTGGGCGATCAGTGCGCACTTGGCTGACTCAAACAGAGCCGCGTCCAGTTGAATGATGCAACACTCGGTTGTGAAGCCAAGCTGCCGAGCCTTCAGGATGATGTTGCGGGTGTGCATCCCATCGAAGTACTCGATCTGCTCGTCCGTCATCCGGAAGCGGACTTTCTTGCCCGCTTTATCGGTGATGAAGTAGAGATTGTTCAACCGCCAGCGCTTGTCCCGGAGCAGCTTCAAGTGCTCGGGCTTCATGTCAGGCTTCCTTCGATAGATCGTCCATCAGTGCAGCCAGGTCGCTGACTGTCTTGTCGCCGGTCTCGGTGTCGAGGTTGTAAGCCTGGCGCTCGCCCTTGATAACTTTGAGCTGAGCGTCGACACCTGCGTTCAGGGAGCGGGCAAAGTCGCCGGCGTTGTCTGGAGTCACTTCCATGTCGGATAGAACGTAGCTGAGCTTATCGGCAATGCCGCGCCACTGAGCTAAACCCACTCGGTGTGCAAGGATCACTGCAGCAGCCTGGTCGGACGCCTCTTCGATGATCTCGGCATCGGTAACCACTTTCGACTGGTTACCTTTACTGGTTACCGCCGTGGTTACCTTCTGCTTGGTTGCCGCTCTAACCTGGTCGGTTAGGTCGCGCTTCCAATCTTCTTTCTTTGCCCGCTTCAGGATGGTCGCGTGGTTTACACCATGCGACTCACCTATTGCGCGGACCGAAAGCAACCCGGCCCGGTAGGCGCGTTCGATTGCCTCCCAGTCGGATTGCTTGCTTGTCATAAATTGTCTCAGGTGAGCCTAAGGGCGGGATTGAAATAGTGGCGCGTTGCCGGTATTGGTAACGATCAACTCACAGCAAGGAAGATGGCATGTCGGATCTTTACAAAGATTTGCTCGTTACTGATTTCAACGGAGACCCTGAACCGGTAAAAGCTCGAGAGGCAGCAGTAGCGGCCGCCCTGAAACTCATTGAGTCCAAGGTTTTGAATTCGACTGGCTCAAGTCAACTTCAATGGGAGCTGAATAATTTGTCGGGATATGCCGACCTTATCCAAGGCGCACTGAAAGTAGAGTGATTCATCAGTGCCGCACTCACCTGCGGCACACCTACCCCTCCCTAATGATGACCAGCTTGCGCACTCGCCCACCAGTGCAGGTGTCGCGCTTCTTCGCCATGCGTATCGCATCAGTTGCGGTGGCGCCCATATCCATTGCCGTCAAAGCGTGAGCGCATCCACTGCCTATTGCATACGGCCGATCCAGCTCCAAAGCATCCTTCCATCCGCCAGTCTTGTCGTCGTGTCCAACCAGCCAAAGTGTGCTGCCATCCCAGGCCAAGGCTGAAGCCTCAACTGCGCCTGGCGCCTCACCCCCGAAGAAGGCATCAATCAACGCCGGGAAGTCGCAGTTCGCGCCAGTGCAGAGAAAAGAGACACCCTTGACCGTGTACAGCTTGTTTGCGTCGTCATCCAGGATGGTGGTGCCACGGGTGCAACGGGAGTCATAGGCGATCACGCCGTCTTTGTAGGCAATGGTCGTCATACGCTGGGGCTCTCTCTTGAAAGCGCCACGTAACTTGTAGGCGGCGCTATTTACCAGTATTGATATCGCTCCAAGACTCACGGAGCACAGATATGAAGTTCAAAGTGAAGGCTTATTACAACCATCAGAAGCATCGCGCCCTTGCAATCCCGGAAGACAAGACGATTGACGATTTGTCTGAAGAAACTCTCAACTGGATCGGCCCGGAAGTGACCGAGGACACACGAGAGCTCGACACGTCCGAGAGGCTATTTGGATTTGATCCGCAAACTGTCTGGGATGACTTCCAGGCTAAAGGGTTCTCGACCTACGAGATCAAGGCAACGATAAATGTGATCGATAAGTAGCTGGTAATCCGCGCCACGATTTGGCTCATCAGAATATGTGGCGCGGATTACTGCGATACGCGGTTGAGGGCTTCGTCCGCTTTGTCGGCAGCCTGGGCCGCAGTAGTTGCAGCCTTCGTGGCTTTGTCGGCGGCGGTACCGGTTTGGCGAGTCAGCTCTTCCAGGCGCTTGTCGCGCTCACCCATCGCGGTGTCGTAGGCCTTGCGAATGTCGGTCACTTGGCTGCTCTGCTTCTCGGCGAGCGACCAGTAGGCGGCCTGGTAACCCAGAACTGCACCACCACCCACCAGCACGACTGCAATGGCCCAGACCTCGGCCCGGCGCCACCAGCGGCGCGCGATAAATTCCAATGCGCATCTGTCCATCAGGCGATTCCTCCCAGCTTGGTGCGCAGGCGAGTGATCTCGTCGCTCTGCTGCGTCACGCGGTCAGTGAGTTGAGCAACCTGGCTGGTCAGCGCTTCGATCTTGCCTTCCATGCGACCAACAGCGGCGGCCAGGTCATTCCGCTCTTTCGCGAATTGATCGGCGCGGGCCTCGGCTTCTTTGCGGGCGGCGCGCTCTTGGTTCAGCAACTCGTTGAGGCGCTTCAGCGTGCCGATATCGGCGCTATCCATTGCCCGGTCGGTCGCATCCTTGGAAAGGAACCGGCGCAGCCAAAGCAGGCCGCCCAGAACAACGGTGGCACTACCGCCCAGCCAGGTAGCTGTGCCTGGGCCGAGGTCAGTAGGATCCATCGTCACTCCATGAAGAAAATGGCCTTGGCCAGAATTAGGTCAGCCCCGGCGGCACTCCCTGCTTAGAGCGAAGGGTGTGGCGGGGCCGAAAATGAAAA
The DNA here is from genome assembly GCF_030816095.1 of Pseudomonas sp. W3I7. Taxonomy (NCBI): domain Bacteria; kingdom Pseudomonadati; phylum Pseudomonadota; class Gammaproteobacteria; order Pseudomonadales; family Pseudomonadaceae; genus Pseudomonas; species Pseudomonas sp. W3I7. The sequence goes on along the minus strand of NZ_JAUSXP010000001.1, from coordinate 2,694,084 downwards.
AGCCCCGGCGAATGCCGAGGCTCTTGGTCGAGTTAAAAAGCGTTGTTCCAGTGATAAGTGTAGAAAGTCGAGAGATCACCCGTACTGTGATCTGGATAGAACACACCACGTGTCGGAACAGCGGTCGGGGTGAAGCCAAATCGAGCCCACCGAGGAACCCCATCTACAACGACAACGTTGCCGTCATCTTGCACCTGCAGGTAAGCGCGATCCGCAGCCCCGTTGATCCAATCACCCTGGGTTGCCCAGGTGCGACTACCTACACGGTCCACCAAAAAGGCAGAGCCTTGCATGTAGAAGCAGGTGACCAAATCTGTATTTGGACGGTTGTCTACATACGTGTAGGGAACACTGCTATCAGCCACCCAGATTGGAGCGCCGTTATCGTAGAGCCGTAGATTTCCATCAGCCTCTAGGATCAGCTTGTATCGTTTGCTTGGAGATTCGAGATACTGCCCCGCCACCAGACAGTTACGCGGAGGTAGGATAGCGGTGCCATTATTGGCGCTGTTAAAAAGGATAATACGAAAACCACTGTGGGACATTTTTTCACCTATTGAATCGAATGATTGATAGCGGAGGATTCCGCATTCATGTCGCTCAAAGGCGATTGCTCGAGGCTCGCGGCCTTCACATGATTCAGCGTTCCACATCGGGAACATTTGATCTGGAGCTCTGTAAACCCACCCGTACGGGCGAGAAGTCTTTTGCAATTACCGCATCTGATTTCTTTCAACATCTGCAAATTCCTTTTGCAATGTCTTTCTCGCGATCAAAAAAAGCCCTGCAGTAGCAGGGCGATTTTCAAAACACGTGGGATAAAACATCGAATCTCTTACCGGTAGCTAATGCTCCCAAATAGTCTGATCATGTTGGGCCGGGGAACGTCATCGGCTGAAGCAGCGGAGTCTTGCACACTGCTATTGCGTGTGCTGCGGCACCTAGTCTGTCGTTCTCCCCAAGGGTAATGTTGTAAGCCTTTGCCATATCAGCACGCACTTCAGTTGCCAGAGCATTCAGAGCAAGAACATCATGTGATCCACTCAAACCACTTGAGTCCAAATTTTTAACGGTAATTGCTGAAGCACCGGCCGCACCGCTGAACGCCGCAATCCAAGTCGCGTTCGCAGCAGCGTTTGCTGCGATCAACGCCGGGGCGACCACTGAGCCCGCGACTAGCCCGCCTATCGCGATCATATTCGTATTCCACGCCCGATCTTCTGCCTTCTTGCTTTTCACTCCTAAGATCTCAAAGCAAGGTTGAAGCATCTCGTCGACTTTTTTGGTCACCTCGAGAATCGTATAACGGTCATCATTTTTAGCTTTGGCACTTAAACTCGCAGAATCCGGCTCGACTGGTTGACAACCAGAGGTCATAAAAAGAAAAACAGCAATAGAGCTTTTTTTCATCGGGGCAGCCCAACCATTCCGTTGAAAACTCTTAGTCCATTTTCGAAGATGATCAAAAGTGGAAGCCTCGGGGCTTCACCAGCCCAAAGTGCCATCATTACAATAGACAATTTATTGGGTCTTGCACTTCAAATAAAAACCCGGCGCAGCAGCCGGGCTTCTTAAGACATACAGAATCAATTGTCGGGATGCTCGCTCGCTACTGAATCAGCGGCGTCCACATCCGACATATCCTCTTCGAGAGGTGCATCGTCGTCCGGCGGCAGCGGGATCTTGTCCTCATCACGCCTAGGATCGTGCCCTGTCTCGTTATCAGTGCCGCGTGTGACTTCCTGTTGAGAAATGTTGCCTGGCGCACTCTTATCAATGTCCATGCTTGCTCTCCGCTCGTATGCTCGGGATATCCGAGCTTAAACATGTGAGCAAACAGACCGAAGCGAGTGCCGAGCAATGGACGAACGGAGGAAACAAAAAAGCCCAACACTGTGGTTGGGCTTTCTATCCAATCCCCGATAATCGCAGGAATGACAGGATGGGTAGATAATGGCTCAATGGTTCATCCGCAGTCAAGCGACTTTTGTCCCAATTAGTCCCTCAGCATCCAAGACGGCCTGTACAGATACCAAGGCTTCATCTACCTCCCGTTCCAGCAACTTTCGAATATCTCTTCTCCACCGCTCCTGGGTCTTGATCGGGTGCGGCTCATCAGACCAGTTGTCCATCTCGTACCAGCCGGACGGCAGCACATTGGTGGAACGCTTGCCGTCTACTCCGGGAAGCTTTGGCAGCGCCCAAGTCACCACGGCGCAGTGCAGGAACCGTTCAGGCGCTGGCGATCGCACAGACCGGGTCAACTCTGCAATTGCGTCGTGCTTGCGCTCCTGGTGCGTCGAGTACTTCGCCACAAGGGCCCGCCAGTGCGCCGGCGTCAGCGCCCTGTGCAGTCGACCGAAAACCCAGCAGTCCTGGAGAAACGCCGCCTCCTTGCCGACGATCTCCCCCTTCTGCTTGGCGCACTGCACTTTGGGCTCAAAGTCGCAGCCGCCGGCGGAACTGATGGTCTCGGCCGCAAGGGCGCGAACTACTGCTGAAACAACGTTGCGATAGGTCATGCGGCTTCCCCTTTTTTCAGCTCTCTGGTCTTTGCCCGGTAGTCGGCGGTCATCGCCTTCAACTCATCCACGGTGTACTTCTTGGCCTCATGAGGACCATCCAGCCAGTCGACAGCCTCGGCGCCGATACGCTTCACCAGCTCAATGCGGTAATTCACGATGTTCCCGGAAAGCCGGGTGTTGCATGGCGAACACTGGCGGTGGCAGTTCATCGGCTCGAAGCGCAATGCAGGATTGCTCCCCACTGTCCGATAGTGGCCAGCGTCATACTTGCCCTGGTGGTGCCGGCCGCAGCTGACGCACGGCAATGCCGCGTCACGGGCGCGTACCCAGGCATTGAAGGCCTGCTGTGTGTCTTTGAGATGATCCGCCCTGCTCTTCAGCTTCTCCTTGCGGACCTTGATCTCGCGGCGCTCAACCTGGGCAAGAGACTTACGCGCCTTGGCCTGGTTTACATCCTTGATGGCCAGGCCGCATTTCGGACTGCACACGGCTTGGCCCAGGCGCTGCGGCGGGAAGTTGATGCCGCATGCCGGGTTCTTGCACTTCTTCGGTTTGGGTTGCTTGGCGATCATGCAGCCTCCTTGCTGAGTAGATCAGTGAAAACCACACCTTGGCCTGCGAAATAGGTGGCGATGCGGTCGGTGTAATTGATGCCTTGGGCGCGATTGAACAAGCTGGTCACAGGGAAGCCATCCGGCCCGAACAAGTGGCACTCCCCCATCATTGCCAGCTTCGTTTCGTAGGGTAGATGACGCATGACGCGGTACCACTCGGCCTGAAAGCCAGCGTCCTCGTTCAGCAGGATCTGCACGCCGAAGTGCAGCTTGCAGTACCGGCGAGCATCGGCCGCATCGCCGATCTGGGTCATTTCAGCGATGCGCTTGTACATCCCAAACCACAACCGGTTCTGGTCAAGCGTGCGGTCCTTGCCCGGGCGCAGTGTCACCACGACAAACTTCTTGTCTTTGTACATGGCGCTGATTTTGGTGATGACCTCGGAGAGCTTGGCCTGGCAGTTGACGCTGATTTTGTCGGACATCAGAAACCCTCCTTACCGCGCTGCGATTCCCACTCAAACGGAATGACGATCACCCCGCCCTCTCGAAGGCGATCAATGCAGCGCTCGCCGATGGCGGCCGGCAGCGACTGGCCGTCCAGGTTGGAAACGATGACCGTCGGGCGAAGTTCTTCGTAGCGGCCGTTGATGATTGCGAACAGCGTGGTCAGCTCGAAGTCGCTGGGCTTCTCCTTGCTGACGCCGATCTCGTCCAAGATGAGCAGCGAGGGGCTGATCAGGCTGGCCAGGATCTGGCTTTCGCTCTGGTCGCTGGAGTGGTCGTAGGTCGCACGGATGGCCTGCAGCACGGCGCCGATGGTGCGGTACACCGCCGTTGCACTGGACTTGGCCATGATCTCGTTGGCGATCGCCACGGACAGGTGCGTCTTGCCGGTACCGGGCTTGCCCAGCAGCAACAGGCAGCGGCCAGTCTCGGCGATCTGCGCGAACTCAGCGGCATACCGGCGGCTGGTGTTCAGCGCCTTGCGTTGCTCCGTGCTGGTGGCGACGTAGCCGTCCAGGGTCTTGCTGGCGAAGCGCTTGGGGATCAGCGCGGCACCGAGCTTGCGCTCCATGGACATGCGCAACTCCATCGCCTTGTTGGCCAACTCCGCAGCTTCAGCCTTCTCGCGAATGATCCGGCCGCACTCAGGGCAACCGCTTTTCAGCTCCTTGCCCAGCACCGGAAAAATCTTCTGGTCGTAGTGCCCGTGGGTCTCGCACTCGGCGGGCTGGATGCGGGTGCCCGGCGGCAGTTCAGGGGTTTGCTGGACCGGCTCAGATCGCATAGGAACCGTCCTCACGCTGAATCAGGCCATCGGTGTAGTTGCGCTCGGCAAACCCGGTGTGGCGTGACTGAGGGGCTGGTGCCGGTGCGGACTCAGCCAGGCGCTTGATCACCCACGAAGCCTTGAAACCCTGCCAGCCGGAATTCAGCGCTTCGGTGATTGCGTCCTCTGCAGTAATCCCGGCCTCGGCGCACTTATCCAGCTCGGTGTTCACGGTCGACCAGACGGTGGCGGTCACTGCAGCGCGCTTGGCCTTGCGCTGGGTCAGCCAGTCGGCCAGCAGTTGCTCAGGGACGTTGTGCGGGTTGTCGGCCAACAACTGCGCCATGCCGAACGGAGCCTTACGATCAGGCTTCGGAGGTTCGACTGGCTCCTGGGGCGGATTAATCTCTTTCGAAGAAAGAGTTAATAGGGGTTCTTTCTTTGTATAAAGAAGGGAGTGAGCAGTTTTGGTCTCACTCGCAGATGGTCTCAGTGAGACGATATTGGCTGAGTGAGACGTTTTGGTCTCAGTGAGACGTTGTTGTTTTTCTTCGAAGAAAGACCACTCACGGACTGGCGCGATGCCGATATCCCCACGGCTCCCGCCAACGCGGAAAATTATTCGGCGCTCAAGAAGATGGCTGATCGCCTTCGACGTAACGTCGCGGCGCAAGTTAGTCTGTTTGCCGATATCGTCGGCAGTCAGGCGTTTGGTTTCCAGTTGATAGCCGATGGTCTGGCGTGCAATGGCCATGAGAACGCGCAGTTCACGCGCTGGCAGATCAACCGTAGCCAAAGCCTCCATAAGGCTATTGTCCATACGGGTGAATCCCCGAGGGTTGTGTAACGCAACAATGTTTGGCATGATTTCTCTCGCATAAAGTTGTTGAAGAAGCCGACCTCGTACGTCGGCTTTTTTTTGCCTGGAATTCGGTGCGAAAGCGCCAACCTCCCCGCCCTGCTCCCCATTTCGCCCCTCTCAAACCCCACTGGATAAAACTCCAGCAACTTCAGGTTTCTTACTTCGCAGACCGTCTGGGCCGATACTGGCTACACCGATCAAGTGAGCGCGGGAGTCAGGCGACCGACTGGATGCCTCTTTGGCGCATACACAGCTCGCGAGCCGTTATCTGTCCGCCGGTTAACTCTTCAGCCTTAAATGCTTTTTCAGCGCCCATCGGATGAATCCCGGAAACCCAGTACGAAACCGCGGCCTGCGAGACGTCGAGCGCCAAAGCTGTTTTGGTTTGCCCGCCGAAGAAGTCGACGAGCCTTTCGATAGGGGTCATGAGAGCGCCCTCCTGATAAGCCTGCTTATATCCTAAGTAGAAGGACACTTATTTGCAAGGCAATAAGGGAACTTATAAATTTCAGTTCATGAGCACACTCGCCGAACGAATCAAAACCGCACGCAACCACGCCAAGCTGACGCAGAAGGCTCTCGCCTTAAAAGTGGGTGTTGAGCAGCCGGTAATCTCCCAGCTGGAGACCGGAAAAAACCTTCAAAGCGCACACCTCCCGAAGATCGCGCACGTGTGCGGTGTGAACGCTATTTGGCTCTCGGAAAACACCGGTCCAATGACTGGAGTGAGCGCCTCGGAATCGAACATTTCAGTTGCCGCCCAGCCCACCAAATCATTCCGCTACCCAGTAGTCAGCTGGGTTGCCGCCGGTGCCTGGTCGGAAGCCGTTGAGCCCTACCCGACCGGAATCTCGGACTCGTATGAGTTTTCGGAGTACGACGCCAAAGGCCCCGCTTTCTGGTTGACAGTCAAAGGCGACTCGATGACGGCGCCCGCCGGCCAGAGCATTACCGAGGGCACGCTAATCCTTGTGGACACCGAGGCTGAAGTCGCACCAGGTAAGCTGGTGGTGGCCAAGCTTCCGGACAGCAATGAAGCCACATTCAAGAAGCTGGTCAGCGATGGCGGCAGGCTGTTCCTGAAGCCACTGAACCCGAGCTACCCAATTGAGGCGGTAGACGAGAACTGCCGGATCGTGGGCGTGGTTGTGCAAGCGCTGCAGAAGTTTTACTGATCAAGAGATTTAACTCAATTTTGCAGGACATCTGAAAAGGAAATCGAGATGCGCATGCCCGTAGTTCTAATCTTGGTCGCGGCGCTTTCTGGCTGTGCCGACTCCCATCAGTGGCTACCAAATCAGTCTGGCTCTACTCAGCAGCTCAATCGAACGGACAAGATATACATAGCTACTCCGGTTGATGGTGAATACGGCGACCAGGTGTACAAAGGCTCCGGTCGTAATACAGCGCAAATCCTCTACGCGGCGTTCGCGCGAAGATCGGCAGCAGTAACGGTAGATCCAGAAGCCTCTAGCTATGATCTGGCCTTAGAAAAAGCGAAGCGCAGCGGGCAAGATATCTTGGTTCTTCCGGCCATCCTGCATTGGGAAGATCGCGCAACTGAATGGTCGATGATCCCTGACAAGGTAGAGGTCAAAATAAGCGTAATTCGGGTTTCTTCAGGGGCTGTAATCAGCTCCGGGATCGCGTCAGGTGAAAGCGGTATTGCAACATTTGGCGGGGATCACCCACAGGACTTGCTGCCCGAGCCGGTTGAGACATTCGTCTCATCTTTATACTGAGCCGGCGCCAGCGCCTATCGATTCGGAGAAAGTCCCGTGCCCCTCACCAAGCCAAACCAAGATCTCAAGCGCGACCTGCAAGGCGTCGCCTCCGACCTCAAGTGGTCAGCCGTAGAGCTCATGAGGATTGCGGAGCAGCTGAGCCTGGCGGGGAATGAGGCGGACGCCCAGGCCGTGCTGAAGATGTGCACGGTGCTTCATGCGGACGAGGATCGGCTGGCTGGGTATGCGGACGAGGTGAAGGCGGGGCAGATAAATCGAAGCAAGCCTGAATAGGCGCATAGTTTGGCGCGGAGGGATGCTGTAGCCTCTCGCTTTCGGACGGGCAGCCATAGTCTTAAATAGACAGAATCACGCACGGAAGCAACAATGGAAGACATGAGCAAAGCATCGCTACAAGTCGTTTATGACGGGCCCGCGCTTCAATCGCACGAGATGGAGGTGCGTGATCTTGCGCCCGCCCTTCTGGCTCTCGGGGAGCTTTTCGAAGAGGCAAACGCCACGCTCAACGATGGCCGAACCAAGCTCTCCGTCAGCGTCAAAGGATCATTTAAAACTGGCAGTTTTGGAATTGATCTTGGCGTAACGCAGAGTCTGATTCAGCAAGCCCAGGATCTTTTTGCCGGTAGCCCGGTTACCGCAGCGGCGAATCTGATCGCCCTGCTCGGCTTTACGAGCCTAACAACGAGGGGTGTTTTTCAGCTCATCAAGTGGGTTCGCAATCGAGATATCACAAAAGTTGAAATCCTTAGCGATGGCGTTGTCAGGGTTTTCTGCGATCAGGAGCATTTCGACACCGAGGAAAAGGTGTTAGCGCTGTTCCGAAATTGGAAGCTACGCAAGGCTTTCCAAGACGTAGTGCACAAACCGCTCCAGCGGCCGGGAGTTGATTACTTCGCCGTTCGCGAGCCTGATGGCGATTTCGTAGCGGCATCAGAAACGGAAGCCGAAAACTTCATCGCTCCCGAGCAGGAAGAGGAGCGACTTGATGAGAGTGAGCGAGTGGCCAGCCTTCAGTTGGTGAACATCGCCTTTCGCGACGAAAATAAATGGAGATTCCACGATGGCGCGTCCACGTTCTACGCGTCAATTGTTGATCCAAGTTTCCTTTCGATGATTGAGAGTGGCGATCTGCGATTTGGCAAGGGAGATATCTTAAGGGTTCGCCTAAAGGAAATTAAAACACTTGTGGGCGATCAGTTGAAGGCCGAGCACCAAGTTTTGGAAGTGCTTGACCATCGCCGCTCTGGCACTCAGCTAAAGCTTCCAATTCAACACCCCGATTGAATCAAGCCCGGCCCAGCGCCGGGCTTCTTGTTTCTGCCCTCCCCGATCTGAATCCCTAGCCCGCCACCGAGCGGGCTTTTCTTCGCCTGCTAAAACCCCTTCTCGTAGCTCATGGTCTACATTAACCAGCGTCGAGTGACCACTCTCCCTTTGAAGCCCGACATTGGCCCGCGGATGCGGGCTTTTTATTTGTTGCGATCTGCACTGTCCCGACGGCCAATTCGGGCATGGTGCATGAGCGCGAATAGCCATCATGGCGCGTAACGGACTGATTTAGAGGAGATTCGCGATTTCCTGATTCTGGCACGCCGTATGCGATATCCATCCAGAAGTCGCCGACGCAGATCGGCAAAAAACACTCCGTGATAGCGAGATTAAAAGATGAACGCCATAGACCTGCTCAAAGCCGACCACGAAAAAGTCAAAGCCATTCTGACTCAGTTAAGCGAATCGACAGATCGCGCGGTGAAGAAGCGCACTGATCTTCTTGATAAATTGGAAATGGAAATCTCAATCCACACTCAGTTGGAAGAGCAGATCCTTTATCCAGCCTTCAAGGCAGCGGGTGGCAAGGAAGAAGCCGAGATGTACTACGAAGCAAAGGAAGAGCACCGCACAGTCGACTCACTGGTTCTGCCCGACCTTAAAGCTACAGACCCTACGACACCGGAATTTGCTGGTCGGGTCAAAGTGGTCAAGGAGTTGCTCGAGCATCACATAGAGGAAGAGGAAACTGACATGTTTCCAAAAGCCAAAAAACTCCTCGGCAAGTCCAAGCTCGATCAGCTCGGCGATCAAATGTTAGAGCTGAAGGCATCATTGAAAAAGAGCCTAAGCGCTTCCAAGCTCGCTGCATGACCTGTGCGTAGTCAGGCGTCCCGGCGCCAGAAAAAAGCCCGGCCCAGTGCCGGGTTTCTTGTATCCAACCCAGCTCCTGGAGAACCCTTTAAGCCCGATACTCCCCGTCGCAGGCATTTCTTTTTCTGCGATTTGAGTTTCATTATTGCGTTCCGATTAGAGCTAGATCGCTTCAACCTTTCTACATTGAGAAATTTCGGGCAATGCTTGATCGGCAGAGACTTGATTCAGTTGCCATTTCAGCTCAACCGCAACCGCATTGAAGCGGTTTGCCTCCACTCTCCTGCCGCTGGATGTGAGGCTGACGTAAGACGCATTTGAGCTTTTAACGTCAACGACAGCTGTGGTGGTACCGCCCTCAAGATCGGTATTTCCTAAGATGCCAGCTTTCCATTTTTGAGTAATCGTATGCTCACCTGGTGCTACAGGCACGGCTATGTAGCCACCGTTCTCTAGAGAGGCTACTTGCTTTCCATCCAAGGAAATCAAGGCGGACATTAGGCCCATATCGTAGTTACTGGGCCGGTATACGTAGAGAACACCACGTCGAGAATCCACGTTTTCAAGTGGCGTGAATTTTGGCCCTGTCATAGTGCAGGAGCTGAGGAGCCCCAACCAGAGAAATGCTGAAACCTTCCATACCCGTGTCATAACCGCTCCATTCTGATTAAGCGCTTTATGATCAGCAATGCAGGTCACTCAATCAAACCTTTTATGGTGATTTTGCACACGCCACACTCCCGTCAGGCTTCCCGCCAATGGTGGCTGTACGCCACGAATGGTAAAATGCGCGCACAATTATGGGAGGGATCCAATGAAAAGATTTGGGACGTTTGCACTCATCGTCGGCGTCTGCTGGCTGATCTTCGCGGTGAGCATGGATGTGTCTGTGCCGACTGGCGCCGGCGGACGGGTGAACAACCTGGGCCTCATGGCGGACCGCCAGGTGCACACGATTGTCGGCGGAGTGATTGCGCTGGCCGGCCTGCTCATGATTCTGCTTGGCGGGAAAAGCCAGCCTCTTGTCTCATCGGCAGAGAAAGACACGCGGCCCTGCCCTATGTGTGCCGAGAGCATCAAGACTGCTGCGATCAAGTGCAAGCACTGCGGGGCAGACGTTGAGCCCGCCGCAGCACCAAGGCTGAAAAACGGCTGGGTAGCATCCACGGCGTGCCGTGACGTGGAAGAGCAACAGCAAACAATGGAAGCCATCACCAGCGCCGGACTTCCAGTTGTTTCAATGATTGGCCTGGCCGTGGGCGCAGGTCCATTTGAAACTAAGGAGGAAGCCAAGCAGGCTCTGGCCACTATGCGCGACGGCCCCAGGCTATTCAGCGAAATCGTCTACAGGGATTCGGTCAGCGGAAAGTATCCACCGATTACCGACTGACCCTTCCAACTCCAGAATGCCCGCCATGTGCGGGCTTTTTCATGCCAAACAGAAAGCACGTAGCAAGCCAATATGCATTTATGCATGAAACTTCTTGTCGCCCTATTGCCAACATATGTCAGCGCCAATACTGTACGCACATACAGTATTCGCAAGGAGCGAGGCATGAACCAGGCACCCTACCCCACACCTAAACCGAGAAACTCCTACGAGCTTGTGGGCCACCGCCTGCAACGCTTGATCGCTTCTCCCCAGGTCCAGAGGATTCAGTTGGTGGAGGTATCCAGGCGCGACGATGAAAGCCCTGAAGCCTGGCACCAGGTAATCCAGGATATCGGCGACACCGCAGGCATAAGGATCGAGCATTTGGATGACGGCGCCGTCCGCATCGGCTGGCGCGAGTACTGCGATTCCTAAATGAGCCCGCCAGTGAGCGGGCTTTTTATCGCCCCCAGGAAAATATATAAGCCTGCTTATTGACGCTAAAAATAAGTTGGCTTATATTTCATCTCAAGCCAGCAACGAACATCTCCGGCCAGCAGCGAGAGCTGCGCCGCTCTTTAACAGTCAGCGCAATACAGAAATACCAACAGACCGCATTGCCTCTACCGGCGACCGGCGATCAGACGGGTCAGATAGCCCGCCCACGACAGGAACATCCTGTACGGCTGATCGAGAGCAAAACGCTCGAACCGTGCGAATGACCTGGCAAGCAATGCGCCCCGCGAATCCCAGCGGTAGAAGGGAGACTCAACTGAACAGAATTAGCGGTCCCGATAGCTTCGGCTGGGAACGCCGGACCTCATGCACCCTGCCCCACTCAGCCAGGGCATTCAGAGCTGTAGCGTGCATGTTGTAAGGACCTGTGATCCATGGCGAACAGATGCTGTTTGACGCTGTGAGTAGGAAGCTCGAAGCCCACACCGATGACGACCGGCCTGCCCTGCAATCAGCAGCGGGCAACGGGCCACACCGCTGACGCAACAACCCCAGCCTGACGCCAGTAGCGAGGTCGGGGGTTTCACCGATAGTCCTTGGCAGCAGGGACTAACGGGAAACCAAACGAGGGTCACCACGATGGAAGCAACAATCATCAACGGTTCATGGAAAGGCCACCTCGGACGTGGCCTAGCGCCGCGAGAACTTCAGTTCCTTCTGTGGATTGCCCAGGGCTTCACCTCGAAAGAGATCGCCCGGGAAGCAGGCATTGAAGCTGGCACCGTCAAAAAGCGCCTAACCAATGCGATGTTCAAGCTGGGCGTTACGAAGCGTACTGCTTTGGTGGCTGAGGCCATGAAGCGCCAGATCATCACGCCGGTTTGCATTGTGCTGGCGGCGCTGATCGCAATGCACTCGATGATCAGTGACGACTCACTGCGTCGTGATCGCCGGGCGCCGGAAAGGCGAATGGCTCAGATGCGGACGGTGCGCAGGGCGGAATGCGCCGAGCTGTTCTCCTGATAGGTACGCAACAAACCCAGGCCGTCGCCAGTAGCGTGCCTGGGCACCCTTCCCCACCTCTATTACGTCAGCACTCCTCCCCCGCGCCCATCGGCAACCAGCGGGAGGCATGAGTGTTGACGAATACAGGTGAACAACCCGCCACCTTGGAGGCGACCATGAACGCAGCATTGAATATTTGCCAGGAGCGTTACGACGCTCAGTTGCCTCCAGAGGTCAGCGAGAGCGACGAGGTGACTGACTGGCTTGAGCATTCGGCGGAGCGCCTGGTGTGCGGCGTCGACATCAAGTGGAAGCGCCGCTACGGCCAGCCGCAGGTCGTGACGTTCGACCGGTTCTGCACTGTCCTGCAGGGTCACCTAAACCAGCGCCAGATAGACGGCCTGGACCAGCGCGATTCGTTTGCCCGCCTGCTGCTGTCGGCAATGCTCGGCAGCCAGAGCGATGCGCGGGCCCACGCCGCCGACCTGCTGGGCCAGCAACGGCCCATTGAAGCGGTCGAGAAGATCGCCGTAGCGCTGCTGAGGCCGTATGCCGCAGACGCAGTAGCAGCGGAGCGGGAAGAGGCAGAAGACGACGTGGATGACGAGCTATGAGCCCGCACGTCGAAGTTTCGATCGCCCTGCTCGCCTTGGATCATCCCGACTCCACAGTTTTTGCAGAGTCACTGGTTGAAAAACTAATAGTGAGTCACTTCACCAGCGGCACCTTCACAGCGGATGAATTTCACCACTACAGCGCCTGGTTACTGAAAGCCAGCCGGAAGCGGCTGGCTCAAATGGATAGAACTGCAACGATCCTAAGTTGAACGACCTGCGTTACGATTTTGTTGTTTTTTAACGCCTTTCCCGTTTTTACGCTCGTACAGATGGTGAATTAACCAAGCAACCAGAAGCAGCCCAGCCAGACAAAAAACCAACACCATCAGCTCTATTGCGGGACCTTCGTGTGAAAACATTTTTCGTTCCTCTTCCTGAAGTATCGCGCCTCACAAACAGGCGCCTCCGAAATTATTCGTAACAATTCGAACATTTTCAGAGTAAACACCAAATTCTGAGGTGACAACCCCTAATGCCCTTAGAACCATTGATCTAGACACGTCACTCGTCGAAAAAACCATTCGCGGGCACATCAGAATCAGCGGCGCATATACAAGGAGAAGGCCATGACTACTGCACTAGTCCAATCACTGATCGACGAGCAGATTGAGGATATCAGCGCTCACAACCTACGCGAGGCGTACAGTTTGGCAGAGCGCCGCGGCTTCTACGGTGCACCAATTGAGCAATACGCAGAACCAGGATACGGAGGTCGCGTTCTCCAGGTCCTGCGCTACCGAGTAGAACCGCAGAGCTGATCAACTCTTCCCTTTGTTTTTGTTCTTCGCACTGCCCTGCCGCGCTTTGAATTTCGGATTGGATTTGCAGATCACGTAGATCCGGCCCCGGCGCTTCACGATCTGGCAGTCGCGATGACGGTTTTTCGCTTCTTTGAGTGAGGACAGAACTTTCATAGGTGAGGCTCCTTGCATTGAGTTGATACGTTATTACATATCTTAGATACGAATAAGAACGCTTATCAACTCTTATTTCCCCTCCCCCTTTATCGCTGCGAGCATCGCGGCAAGGAATCCCCATGTCGACGAACATGCAGATCTGGGAAAAGGTCAGCACGACCGATACCCGCTACACCAAAGCTGCCGAGGTTGGCGGTCAGAAGATCACCAGCCTGAACGGTACGGCGATGATCATGAAGGCCACCGAAGTGTTCGGCCCGGTCGGAATTGGGTTTGGTTGGACGGTCATGGAGGAGCGCTTCGACGAAGGCTCAGAAATGGCCAGCGGCGAAGGCGACAAACGCCTGGTGCTGGGTCGTGAACTCAACCACACCATCAAAATTCGCTTCTGGTTCGAGCTGGACGGAAAACGCGGCGAGATTGAGCAGTACGGATGCACTCGCTACCTCTACAAATCGAAGTTCGGTACGACAACCGATGGCGAGGCGCCGAAGAAGTCGCTGACCGATGCCATCAAGAAATCGCTATCGATGCTCGGCTTCAGCGCCGACGTGTTCCTGGGAATGTTTGACGACGCGGAGTACGTCAATCAACTGAAGGATGAAGAGCTGATTGAACACGCCGAAGACAAGGAGGCCGAGAAGGCTCGCCAGCAGCAGGAGCGCCTGGACTACATCAAATCGGTTATCGACACGATGGCCGGAGCCCAGTCCCCCCAAGAGCTGAAAAAGATCCATGACGTTGCGGTACGCAAACTCACTCTGCGCAAGGACACCAAGGGCGCCGAGCGTATCTCGCTGGAATGGAAACGAATCACTGATGCCGAGAAGGAGAACGCAGCATGACCCAGTTATACACATTGGCCGGCAAGCTCGCCGAGCTCCAGTCCATGGCCGACACGGATGATGAGGGCCTGAAAGAGGCCTTGCAGCATGCCATGGACGAGATACAGGGCGAGTTCAGCGATAAGGCAGAAAGTGTCGTAATGCTGAGTCGGAATATCCAGGGCGATATCGATGCAATAGACAAAGAGGTCGACCGGTTGAATGAGCTCAAGCGCATCCGAAAGAATACCGTTGGCAAGCTCGATGAATACCTGCGCAACAACATGGAGGCCGCCGACATCAAGACGATCCGACGGCCCTTGTTCACGATCACTCTGGCTCTGGCGCCCGAAAAAGTCATTGTCGATAAAGAAGATGACATCCCGGACGACTTCATCGATACCAAAACCGTGTTCTCACCTGACAAGCGCGCTATCGCCACCAAGCTCAAAGCAATCCGCGACCACAATGCTGAAGTGCGCAAGCGCATGGCCGCCGGCGAGGACGTCGAACACGAACTTCTCGAAGAGCCGAAATGGGCTCACCTCGAGCGCGGCGACAGCTCAATCCGCATCAAGTGAGGCCGACATGATCAGCAACCACCTCAGCCTGGTCGAGCAGCACCGCCAGGACGCTTACTCAATATCGGAACGCACGGCGGAGTTCTTGGCCGCTGGCGGGACAGTCGCGCAGTTGCCAAGCCCGCCACGCAAACCGCTGCCACCTCCCCGCTCCACCAAGATCGATCCCGAAACCATCCTCAAGCGCCGCAAGCCGCCCATCACCCGGGCCGAGCGTGAAGCGCTGCGCAAACTTGTGGAGGCACTATGAAAAAGCGCAAGCCTCATAACCTGCAGGCACGCATCGCCAGGTCGTGCCGCTCGCTGCTGACCTCCAACCACGTAGCGGTGGTGAACATCGACCCGAGCGGCCGCCAGGGCATGATCAATTACAAGTCGCTGAAGAACATCGCGCCGGGGAAGATCGGCCAGGCCGTCTGCGGCATCCCCCACAGGTGGACGATCTACCTCAGCGCTCTCTGCATCGACGCCCGCGGCGACCGCTACAGCAAGTCGATGGAGGTGGCGCCCGATGGCGTCTACCTCTCCGACCACCTGGAAGACGTGATCGAGCATTGCTACAAGAAGCTGCGCGACCAGGCCAATCAAAGCCAGATGGTGGCTTCTGGCTGGATCGCTATCCCCGACACCCTGTCGCTAGGCGAGGAACATGCCGCGCGGATCTTCGAAGCGGTCGGCGCTTGGCGCCAGGTGAAGGTCGACTCATGCGCCGCATAGCTCGCACCCAGCAACGCAAACGTCAAACCTGGCTCGCACTGCCGGCCAGTGGAATAGAAGAGGTAGGCCATGGCCAAGACTGTGCAGGAGCGCTCGGCGAAAACCGCAAGGAAGCGCGTGGCACTTGCCGAAGAGGAATTGAGGCTCAGGGTTCGCCCCGGCACACGCCAGGCACTGGCCGACCTGATGGAGTGGTCAGGCATTACTGAGCAGGGCGAGGCGATGACGCTGATGATTTACCATCTGCATGCATTAGGGCCTCAAAAGTGTTTGCCGCTGCTTGATCCGCCTCGACACGAAATCACGGTTTCGCCGCCTGTGGCGCGGAAGCTAGAGCAGTTCCACATTAGTCGGGAGCTGCGTTCGCCTGGACTGATGCTCGGCGACGACCCGGACGATTCGGGGGTATTGATCCCCGCAACTAGTTAGCCGTGCCGACCGACAGGTCCTTTGGCATCGTTGATCCGCTTTGCCAGCTCCCGCGCTTTCAGCCGGGTCTCGCTGTACAACTCCTCTAGCAACAAATTCATGACATCAAATGCGTCCAATGCGTCAGATCTCGAAAGTGAAGAGTTAGAATGGCTTCCATGGTTACCGAGCCACCGGATAGCATCGAAAAGCGCCTTAACCGCCTCCCTTTCAGGGGGAAGCTGATTGATTCGCGAAGAAAAGCTGAGATAGCCGCCATCTGCTTTTTTGAGGTCGATTTTCAGGTCTGTAAGAATTTCTTCGGCTGCCGCACGAATGCTATTGCAGCACGAATCAGGCTGGCAGAAGTACGCCTCACATGCCGCCCTGACCTTCTCCTTTACCGTGTAGGGAGTTTTTTCTGGGCAGTTCACGAGCTTTAGCGGTGGGTGGAAAAATCGAGGGTCGAAGTATTCCACCCACTCGGATGACCAATTACCGGTTTCGTCAACTTCATGCTCTGCCTCAACGCCGCCAGTCCCGACAACAAAAACGATATCGGAGCAGGTCGTGCACACCAACTTTCCGTGAAAGTTCAGAACTACGAAGTCAGGATCACTACCGTAATCCTGATCTTTTTTTGATGCCTCGGTCGCATGGCTATCCAGCTTGCCCTCGACTTGGAGGATGCCCGCTTCGCAGTGCGGGCAGGCGTAGGGAGGGACATTGGAAGCGGTGAAGGCATATTCCAGCTGATTCCGTTTAAGTCGCATTTCTCGACACGCCCTTCTAGTTCGGAGCGTGAAATAGACCACAAACTTAGGCATATAACCACCACGCCGCACCGGTCACGGAGGGCGGCGCCTGACTGGAGATAATCCATGAGCAACTACATGTACAAGACCACCGCCCCGGCCGTGGTTGCCGCGGTAATCGCCTGGGAAGCCAAACGCAAAGAGTGGGACGCCCAGCGCGCCAAGCTTGGACAGGTGTTTGGTGGTGCGGCCTCGCCGATGCGGTCAGGTAATCGGAGCTACGTCGGCGGCGTGAAGATCAGTGATAGCCGCGAACTGGACGTGCACTGGTGCCGCCCCGACCAGTACGACTACCGCGCCCTTCGCTCAAGCGCCAAGCCGGCGAAAGGAACACCAAAGGAAGCGCGCGCCTCCCAGGTCGTCGAGCATGAGCGCCTTTTGACACTGTGGAAGGAGCATTGCCCCGCCAGTATCGATATGGACGCGGCCTGGGAGTCGATCGGCCTGAACACCGGCGCGCTGCGGATGTGCGGCGGCGTGTTCTTCGAGCTGGATGGGGTCGTTTACCTGAATCTCGGCCTCAGGCTTGAGGATGGAAATGAGAAAATCCAGGGCGCTGCCGAGATCCTCGGCAGCGGTTTGAAGCGGCGCGGCAGCGGGTATTAAGCCAGCGCAACGCGGCTTGAATTGTTACTCCGTCCTTGATAGCACCAGCGCGTGAGCATTACTAATCTCTTGCGCCGCCTGAACCCCGTATGCGTTGCTGGCAATTTGATAAGGGCTGCCGCTGTCTATGATATATACGCCTGCCTTTTCAATGATCTTTCTGACGTCCGCACCGCTTGTTTCTGCGGCTGCAATTACGGCGACGAGCGCCTGCTCCAATGCAACTTCACGTTCTGTAGGCATCTGTCTCTCTCCTTGATCCGGCTCCATGCCGGTCACCCGTAATACCCCAACCCAAACCAAATTGCCACCACCGGCCACCGGAGGGCGGCGCCTGCCCGAGGTAAACGCAATGCCCATCCTTCACAGCGTCATCCACAAGATCGACAAGAAGCCCGACGGCAGCCCGGCCGTTCTGTTCCTGGGCACATCCGAGCAGGTCGAAAGCCAAGACCGCGACGACTTGATGAGCCAGCTCAACGAAAGCTACAACGCCACTGCCGGCAAGGGCTGGGGGTTCTTCCACCAAGAGTCAGGCGCTCACCCATTCAGCGGCTGGCTCGGCAAGTACCTGGCCGGCGTTACCGACTTCCTGGACTTCACCACCACCGCCGTCGAGCACCTGAACAGGCTGATGGAAGAGTCGAACCTCACCACCGGTGGGCACGCCCTCTTCTGCCACTACCAACAAGGCATGACCGATTACCTGATGATCGCCCTGGTGCAGGAAACCGAAGCGGTGACAATGACCGAAGGGCTCCACCTGATGACGGTGAAGCGCCTCGACTTGGATCACATCCGCCTAGCCGCGCGCATCAATATCAGCGAGTGGCAGAACAACCCGCAGTCGAAGCAGTACATCTCATACCTCAAGGGCAAACAGGGCCGCCGGATCAACGAATACTTCCGCGACTTCATCGGCTGCCAGGAAGGGATTGACGGCCCCGGCGAAACCCGAACTTTGCTCAAGGCGTTCAGTGACTTTGTTGAAAGCGAGGATCTGCCAGACGAGTCAGCCCGCGAGAAGACGCACGCGCTGGTCAGTTACTCAATGGCCCAGGCCAAGCTGGGGGAGCCGATCACCCTCGACGAGCTGTCAGGGCTGATCGACGAAGACCGCCCAAAGAGCTTTTACGACTTCATCAAGGCCAAGGACTACGGGCTTTCCGAGACCCTGCCGCCAGATAAGAAGACCCTCAACAAATTCCGGCGATTCACCGGCCGCGCTGAAGGTATGTCGATCAGCTTCGAAGCGCACCTTCTGGGCGACAAGATCGAGTTCGACGAAGCGGGTGGCACTCTGACGCTGCGCAACCTGCCGACCCAGCTCACCGATCAAATAAAACGTGTAGTTGCCTGATTAGAGTTATCCACGCCACGAAATCGTGATTAGCGAAAACGTGGCGCCGCAATCTAATGATTAAAGTTAAGATCGAGCTTAAGAAAAACCCTGAATGATAGATACTACCTCTAAACTAACATCACATCTCAACATAAAACCCTTTAAAACCAGTCGCATTTAGTAAGTCAGGATTATTGCCCGCACTCACCACTTGCTAATCATCCTCTGACTTTCCACGCTCTTTTTTTCCAAACAAGTAACCCATGGACAAAGTTATTATTGGCGCAAACACACTCCACGTCTCTTTTAAAATAGACAGACAATTAACCCCCTTATTAAAATATATATCCACGATAAAGAGCACAACTATAACCAAAGCAGACAGCCTAACCATTCTTGTGATCAAATACCAAACAACCGAATCCTTTGCTTGGTCGCCCTTGCCGATTAAGTGAGAGAATGGATTACTATTAAAAGAAAAAAAACTGGAGCGCGGTTGCCGCGGCGCTAGAACTGGCACATCAATCTTATTGCCTAATATTATCGAATCACCATCATCCTCACTCATCGCCATTTTCAACATCCTTGTTTACGGCATTCAGCTTAACCAAAGTATACTCACAAACCCGACTTTTATTTTTATTCGTTCTCACGATGAACGCCAAACCGAGTGGAGCCCCCCCCATAGTTCCCACTCGCAGAAAATCACGAGTCCTGCCGCGGCCACCACTTGATACATAGTTCACCAAGTGAAGATTTAAGATCTTCCCTCCGCCATCTAGCTTCATACGAGAGTCGCCTTCGTCGCTCTCAAATATGAAGTTAAATGTAAGATCCTGGACACTTAGAGTCATAAGACTTTGGTCTGTCGGAATGACGACAGTACCAGAGGCTATTACTTTGTGATCACCTATAGCAATCGATTGTTTGATCAACGCAATCTCCTTAACTTCCGCTCAGCAAGCAAATAACCCTAGCAATCCTCAAGGTCCAAACCTTCGTAGTAGCTACGCTTCCAACCATGGCTACCCGATTAAGCTATCACCAACAGCCATCTTACTCGATCGTAGTGATTGAAGACTATCAGCAATTCGTTTCGAAATCGCCTATTCTCAATTTTTGTGTATTACTCAGATCGCTTGATCCGTTCGATTAAGCCAGTCCGCTTAAAAACTAGGACTCGAATGAGAGTTTTCTACTCGGGGCATCGGTTTTAAGGTGATGTCATCGTTGCGATCTCTCGCCTGTGACTGACGTGTTGAAACAAACCCTCAGTTCAATGCGTTGGCTCACAGAGGCTGAGGTGCCCAGATATGCAAACAGGGTAAAGGCAGTGCTGGTAGACACCAAGGGCGAGCCGATCATTAACCCGAAGACGAGGACGGCGAAGGTTGTCTGGAGTGAGTTGGAAGCCCTAAATATGAACACTTTAACTGAGTTTCTCTTTGCGCAGCACCGTTACCTTAGTAGTTTTTTCCCGATCTCTAAGCCTATGGGCCCGAGTAGCCGATCAATGTAGGCGTTCACATCCTTGGTCGTTCTCCCTGCAAATTTCCTCACCTCTGTGAAAACTTGTAATGCCACACTTGAATATACGGCCCTATGTTTTTCCGCTTCATCCACTCTAGACCAGCGGAGATATAGGGTAATGCATTCATGACACTGAGTTCCTAGCCAGGATACTTTTTGAAAGTCCTCCCAGATTGTTTCGCCCCACAATGCTCGGCACTCCAAGGCAATAGAGTGCACCTCTGCGTTAATGATCTCAAGGTCCCGAAGTTGGCTTTTTACCTCATCTAAAAACCTATCTGACACACCGCCCTTGCCTATCTCAAGTTGCATATTTGACATAAGGTAGTCCGTAAACTCCCATGCCCGGTACGAAGCGAACTTGTATCGTTGCAAGGTGACTGCCACCCTTCTTGCAAGCTCATGATCAGACGTTGCGACGGCCTGCTCTCGCCAAGCGTTAATGCCTGCAGTAGCAAGAAGAACCGCTATTACTGTGGCAATCGCGCCAATGATTTCGGCCAGGTCGTGAATATCGCGGACCACGAAAAAGTCTGTACTTATCGGAACCATCCCCCAGACGGTCCCAGCGGCGAACATGCAAATACAGCAAGTCCAGACTACCCAGTCCCTTTTCATAATCACTCCCTAAATTTGCCGGCGGGCATTATGCCAGACCGCATAGCCGCCGAGTGAGGACTCCCCATGCCTACAGAAAACAAATTCACTCTGAAGCAGCAGCGAGCCGAGCAGGTCAACCAGATGATCCGGATCATCGGCACCCACGGCCGGCGCTTCTTCTTCAACCAGGCCGCTGATTGCTACGCCAGCATGGAAGTGGATTAGCGCGGCAAGGTCTGGTTCATCGACGACTACAGCGCACGGCGCATCTTTACGCACAAAACAACCTGGGGCAGTCGGTGGAGCGGCTTCAGCCATGGCGGCACGTTTCGGTGGCTCGTCGAAGGGTTCCGGGATTACATCCGCACCGGGGAGCCAATGTACCCTGGTTACCTCGGTCCTGAGCGGTTCGACGACAGCAACATCTGGGGGTACGACGCGGAAGGAATGAAGGTGGTACGCGAACAGGCCGGCGCCCTACCAGTGTTTCGCCAGCCAATCGCGGAGGCTGCATGAAGCGCATCTACCTCAGCGGCCCCATGACCGGCCTACCCGACCTCAACTTCGCCGCCTTCCACGCCATTACCACCGACCTGCGCGCCGAAGGCCACACTGTCACCAACCCCGCCGAGATCAACCCAAAAGGCGGAACGTGGACCGACTGTATGCGCCGCGACATTGCTGCCCTGATGGGCTGCGACACCATGGCCACCTTGCCAGGCTGGGAGCATTCAAAGGGTGCCCGCCTGGAAGTCCTCATCGCCGAACGACTCGGCATGACGGTTGTGAATTTCCATGATCTGGTAACGATGGGCGCTATTACTCAGCCCGGTATTTAAGAGCCACTAGCGGCAATATCAATCAAATTTTTTGCAATAGCAGTGATTGACCCGGCCCCCGCAAGCCATTCGCTCAGGCGCGATTTTTTCACGATCTCCGTCTTATGCTCGAGCGTCGCGTCTCGACTTTTCAATAACTGCTCAATCACATCGCGCACCAGATCTTGTGGTGCATCGGCGGGCAGGCCAATTCGCGCGAGGGTTATCGGCTCAAAAATATCGAAAGCAATTCGATTTCTCTCCGCTCTGCTTGATTCGAAATGAATATCGACGTCAGAAGATGCTCGAATGCCGACCCCGTTATCGCTTACATCGCTATTGATGAACCGTATAGCCATTTTGACAAGCTCCAGGTTGCTGCCCAATGCAGCTACAACCTGAATACTCCGAATATCTCAACCAAGCAACAATCCTTCCCCTTCAAAGTCAGCCGCTATAGCGGCAAGGATTCGGCATCAGGGATAGGGAACAAATTCTCCCAACCACGCTCGTGCAATCGGGACCGCGTATTCGAGCAACTCAAGCGGAACATCCGGTATGAACAACGTCACCTCAAATCGAAGCATTTCATCATTTCGAAATATCTCAAACAACGGACCGTTGTTACCCCTCCAGCACTCCATCGCAAGTCCATCGTGTCCTTCGACGACGCTTGAGGCGCAACAAAATCGGTATTCAACTCCGTGTACGACCACATCGCACCTCCCTATCTGAGGAGGCAACGATACCTCTCCCCTCTATGAATTTGATAGCCGCTATAGCGGCAAGGACGACTCATGTCTCAAGTAAAGGAACGGCCGATCCTGTTCTCGGCGCCGATGGTGCGCGCCATCCTGGAAGGCCGGAAGACGGCCACCAGGCGGGCAATCAAGATTCAGCCGCATATCGACGTTAGTGGCAATTTTTGCGTAGGTAACTCCAATTACGGCCAGGACGGCTACGGCAAGCCTGTAACCAAGCACTTCGTCAACGGCTGCTGCCCCTTTGGCAAGCCCGGTGACCGGCTGTGGGTGCGCGAGACCTGGGCGGCGGACGCACAGGTTGATGCGGTAGCGCCGCGAGACCTGAGCCAAGGCGAGCCGATCCAGTACCCAGCAGATGGGGCCGTCCGGCAGACAGGATGCTCGATGATCGCGCCTGGGAAAGGCCGCCCCTCTATACACATGCCGCGCTGGGCCAGCCGCATCCTGCTGGATATCACCGACGTGCGCATCGAGCGGTTGCAGGACATCAGCGAAGAGCAGGCGCTGGCAGAGGGTGTCGTCGGCGTTGCTTTCCGGCCTGATGACGGATGGCCTATCTGCACGGGCTACATGATCGGGCCTGACGATGGCAAGACAGGCTTGCAAACAACGGCAGCGAACGCCTTTTCTGGCCTTTGGGATTCCGTCGGCGGCAACTGGAGCGGAAGCCCGTGGGTCTGGGTGGTCGAGTTCAAGCGGGTGACGCCATGATCGCCACACTCTGGTTCGCCTACGTCTTCATCTACAAGGGGCCGAGACCATGAATACCTATCGACACACCTTCGCAGCTATCTGCCCTTCCGTCGGCGAAACGATCCTCTATCGGCTGGAGTTGCGGTCGAGCGCCATGATTCGCGTCGAGCACATCAAGGCGACGACAGCGTTGATCACGAAAGGCTGGCATGAACAGATAGCCGACAGCCTGGCCGATTCCCTGGGCGGCGATCAAACCATCATTGCCACGCACCAGGGCGTTGAGATCGAAACAGTGAGGCTTAGCGGATGATCCATTACCACGGCTTGCCGATAACCCCAGAGACAGCCGCCGCTGCAGCGATCGGTGGTGGTCACGCCTTCGTGAGCTTCAGCGATCCTCGGCAACTCGCACTGGCGGCTCAAATTTGCCAGTCGTTTGCCATCGACAACGGAGCGTTTTCCGCCTGGAAGCAAGGCAAGCCGGTTACCGATTGGCAGCCGTTCTACCGCTGGGCGGCCGACGCAAAGCTGATCCCCGCCTGCGACTTCGCGGTAATACCTGACGTCATCGACGGGGACGAGAAAGCAAACGACGCGCTGATTGAGGAATGGCCGCTGCCACGATGGTTTGGTGCGCCTGTCTGGCACATGCACGAAAGCCTTGATCGGTTGGAGCGCCTGGCAAGCAGTTGGCCAAAGGTGTGCATCGGCAGTTCAGGCGACTACTCGCAGCCAGGCAGCGTCGCCTGGTGGGCGCAAATGGGAAAGGCGATGCGGATTGTTTGCGACGATGACGGCAGGCCGATGTGCAAGCTTCACGGCTTGCGCATGCTTGACCCGGCAATCTTCGGCCACCTGCCCCTCTCAAGCGCTGACAGCACGAACATCGGCAGGAACATCGGAATTGACCAAGCCTGGCGCGGAACCTACTCCCCGCCAACTAAAGAGGCTCGCGCGTTGGTAATGCGGAGCCGCATCGAGTCGCACAATTCGCCGCCCCGCTGGACCTACCAAACCCCAGAGCCGGCGCCGAAACAAGGCGCACTGCTCTAACCCCAATCCACGTACATGCCTGCCGGTGAGCGGCAGGCCCACCCTCTAACGCCCAGCGCGGCAAGGACACCCCATGAACATCATCAACACAGCGCCGCCCACTGCGGGCAGCGGGAGGTAGGCATGCAAGCAGAGATCCTGTCGGACGACGAGCTCGCCGACCTAACCGGCTACAAGCAGCGCGCTCACCAGCGCAAATGGCTGAAAGACCGAAACTGGGTATTCATCGAGAGCCGTGGCGGCCGCCCTCTGGTGGGCCGGATGTTCGCGCGCATGAAGCTTGGCATGATCAACGCCACAATCACAGATCCAAGCCCGCCGCCAGCACGCCCGGCTTGGACGCCTGATTTTTCCAGAGTGAATTGATATGCGCCCCCGTAACACAGAGAACAGGGACTTGCCGCCAGGGATGGTCAGGCGCAAACGCCCGCGCAAGAACGGAACTGTGTGGGTTGGTTATTACTATAGGGACGCGAACGGAAAAGAACTTCCGTTGGGGGGTGATCTCGACAAGGCCAGGCTCAAATGGGCAGAACTGGAAGCCAAGGCGAAGCCAGCAGATCTGAAAATCATGCAGGGGATTTTTGATAGGTACGAGCGGGACATTATCCCGAAGAAGGCGCCGCGCACGCAGAAAGATAACAGAGCTGAACTCAAACACCTGCGCAAAGGTTTTGAGGGAGCGCCAATTGACGCGATAACCCCGTCAATGGTTGCGCAATATCGCGACGCCCGCACAGCGAAAACTCGAGCCAACAGAGAGATCGCGCTGTTATCCCATGTGTTCAACATGGCTCGAGAGTGGGGTTTCACCGATCGGGAAAACCCCTGTGCAGGCGTTCGCAAAAATAAAGAGAAGGTGCGCGACTACTACGCCAATGACATGGTCTGGGCGGCAGTGTACGGGCAGGCTCCGCAGGAATTGAAAGATGCGATGGACCTGGCATATTTGACTGGCCAACGGCCGGCAGACGTTATCGCGATGAAGAAGGGAGATGTGGAGGGAGATTTCTTAACAGTCCAGCAAGGCAAGACCAGCAAGCGATTGAGGATTCAGATGCAGACTGACTCGGTAAAAAACAGCCTGGGTTTACTTATCGACGACATCACCGCCAGGAACAAACATCACATCTCGCAGCACTTTGTGCTCAGCAAAACGGGAATGCGAGTCTCACAGCAGATGTTGCGTAACAGATGGGATGATGCCCGCGAAGCGGCTGTGGCTCTGGCAGCAAGCGAAGGACGAGCTGGCGACGCGGAAAAGATCCGGCAGTTCCAGTTTAAAGACATTCGCCCGAAAGCCGCGTCCGAGATTACAGATATCGCCGATGCAAGCTTGCTACTTGGCCACTCAGAACAAGAGATCACCAAGCGTGTCTATCGACGCATCGGAGCGGTCGCCCAGCCGTCGAAATGAAATAGTTTCGGAACTCCACCCCCTAAAGTTTCGGAACTCCTGCGCTTTCACGCGGGCAATAAAAAACCCCGTAGACGTTAATCTACGGGGCTTTCAAGAGTGGAGGCCGAGGTCGGAATCGAACCGGCGTAGGCGGATTTGCAATCCGCTGCATAACCATTTTGCTACTCGGCCTCAAACGATCAATGCCCTGATTACTGACATTCACCGCATAAAAACTTGAGTGGGCTATAAAACCCTGCCTCTACTCTAACTCATTGAATACATTGAAGTTTTAAATGCTTCGTTGCGTTCGATGGGCGCCATTATGTACGTATTTGCTTTCACCTGCAACCCCTTGATTTCAAAAATATTTCGTATAGCCATCAAGGGGTTGCGGGCCTGCCCTACTCCTGGATGCGCTGCTGCTGAAAGTGCGGGTCGGCCTTGATCTGGGCTTCGGTGAAGGGCAGCGCGCGCAGTTTTTTCTCGGAGAAAGCTTGGGTCTGGTCCTTGGCGTGTTTGGACGCAGGGTTGCTGGATTCGGAGAATGCCAGCACGCCGAGTGCCTGGGGGCCTTGGTCGTCGAAGGTGACGATTTGCAGGTAGCTGGTGCCGCTGACGACTTCGCGTTTGCCGTCGGCGCGGGGCACGGTTTGCATGGCGTTGTAGATGCCCAGCTGTTGCGGGCCGCCGTGCATGGGGGTTTGGCCGCTGACCTGGATGTCGCCCCAGCGGCTGGTGCCCTTGAGTTTACTGACCTCGGCACTGGAGGCCAGCATGGCTTCGCGCAGGGCGTTGGCCACCTCTTCGCGGTCGATCGCCAGGCCACGGGGTGTGGTCAACGGCTGCGCCGCGTCGAAAGGCACGCGCCAGGCGTCGGGGATTTGCTGCAGGTGTTCGACCAGGTTGATGAAGTGCACCAGGCCAATGCCGCTGTGGAGGTTGGCGTGTTGGTCCCAGGCTTTCAGGCTGGTGCACAGAGGTTGCAGTGCGGCGGCGTCGGCGCCCAGGTGTTTGGCGCAGAACTCCAGCAGGTCGGGCATGACCTGGCCGGCGAGGTACACCTCGTTGTCCATCACCATGTTTTGCAGGTCGGCCACGCTGATCGGTTGCTTCTCCAGGGATTGCAGGCGTTGCACGGCAAAACGTGCGCGGGGGCCGAGGCCGATGTGGTCCTGGCTGATCACCGGGGAGAAGCCGGTGAGTGGCGCCTTGGGGTTGGCCAGCCACGCCGAGTCATTGGAGTGTTGCACGTAGTCGGTGCGCTGCAGTTGCGGCAGTTGGTCGGCAGCGAAGATGCCGGGCTGCGCCGCACGCGGGTCAACCTCCCAGGCGCAGGCGCTGTGGGCGCCGTCGAGCATGATCATTTGCAGGCCGGCGCGTGGGTCGCTGCATTGCGCCAGTTTGGCCGCGCTGACGTTGGGCACCACCGACAGGTTCATGTAAAGGCTCTGGCCCTGGTCATCGGCGGCCACGGTGTTGACCCACGGAATGCCTTGCAGGGTGTGCACCGAGGTTTGCAGTTCTTTAAGGCTGGTGGCGCGGTTCATCGCGTACCACTGTTGCAACACGCGGTCGTTACCCAGGTTGGCGTCGCGCAGGCTGAAAGCGTAGTGGCTGTCCCAGTCGAGTTTGCCGGGCCATTGCACCACCGGGCCGAATTGCGAACTGTAGACCGTATGAGTGACCTCTTTGAGGCTGCCATCGGGTTGTTTGACTTGGACCTTCACCGCACGATGCTCCATAGCGATGGATTTCCCATCCAGCAGATAACGCGTGGAATCCTTGGGATCGAGGGTCAGCCGATACAGGGTGAAATGCTTGGACGTGTCCACCGTGTGGGTCCACGCCACGTGCTGGTTGAAGCCGATATTGATCACCGGCAAACCCGGCAGTGCTGCGCCCATCACGTCCAGTTGGCCGGGGATGGTCAGGTGCATCTCATAAAAACGCATGCCACCGACCCAGGGGAAATGCGGATTGGCCAGCAGCATGCCACGGCCATTAAACGAACGATCACGGCCCACGGCCACGGCGTTGCTGCCACGGTCGAGGCTGAAGCGTTGCTGATTGGCTGCTGCCAGCTCAAAGGCCTTCACGTCCGGCGGTACAGCGGCAGTGGCGTTAGGCGGCGTGGCGCCGACCAGGGCTTCGGCGAACTGGCCGACACCGCCTTCCACCAGCAGCCTGCGCGTCAGCTTGACCAGGTCTTCCGCTACCAGTGGGCGCACCCACGTGGCGTGGCACTGGGTCGGCGCGCCCTGCTCTTTCAGATAACGGTTGTAGCCGGCGACATAGCCTTCGATGCGCTGCTGCATCTGCGGGGTTTGCGCCTTCCAGAATGCAGCTACCGCCTGGGGCGTGTTCAGCCACTTGAAAAACACATCACTGGCCAGGTTGTTGCGCTCTTCGAGAGTCGCCTGGTCCGGGCCGAAAAACCGCGCGCGCTCGCCGTTCACCGTGACCACTTCATTGGCCAGCAGGCACAGGTTGTCTTGCGCATAGGCGTAACCAATACCGTAGCCCAGGCCGCGCTCATCATTGGCGCGGATGTGCGGCACGCCGAAGCTGGTGCGACGAATATCTGCAGCAGCCTGTGTCACCTGTTCACGCGCTGAAGCGCTCAGGCTCAGCCCCAGCAACAGCCCTGCCACGCACGCCTTGGACAACCGGTTGGAAATAATCACGCAAGCTCCACAGTCAAATTGAACACCCTTACAAGGGGCAACGACCCCACCGTAAGAACGCAGGCAACCGGGAATAATTTAGCCACAGCGGGTGTTTTTCAAAGGCGGTTGAAGTGTGACAAAGCGGATACCGACAAAATTTCTACATCCGGGACTTCATGATTTCGCTCGCTCGTTCGTCTTATTCAAATAAGAGCGCCATCATTTTCCTGATCAGGCTCTGATAAGGAGTTTTTTGCATGTACAACCCGCAACCGCCCACGGATGGACATTCACCGGCTGCCGATGCCAATTACGGCGGCGGCGCACAAGCGTTCGGCAAGGCGCCGGAGCACGGCAACCAGCGTATCCGCCATTTGCTCAAGTGCTTCGGTTTGCGCACCAGCCTGATCCGGCTGAAGGTCATTGACGCCCTGCTCACCGCCGCCGACAACCAGCGCACACTGGGCGTGCGCGGCGTGCACAGCCATTTGCTGGAGCTGGGCATCCCGCTGTCGTTTCTCAGCGTGCGTGAGGTGCTCAAGCGCCTGTGCAGCGAGGGCGTGATCACCCTCAATGCCGATAAAAGCTACAGCCTCCATGCAGAGGCTGCCAAAGTGCTGGACGGTCGCGCCTGACGCTTTTGCCTGGCGCTCCAGCAGGCATCAGAAGTGAGGTTTGACCTTGCGCCGCATGATGCCGTTGATCACCACCACCACTACGGCAATCGCAATCGCGAGGTACTGGAACGTTTTTTCGCTGATCACGCCGGTGTTCTGCAGGTAAGACAGGCCAAACATCGACGCCAGTACTGCCAGGGCGATCAGAATCGAATATTTCAAACGTTGCTTTTGGGTCATGACGGGTTCCTGAACCTTAAGAATGTATCCACTTTGTACCGCCGCGCATGCCAAGCACATACCCGGTTACGGGGATGGCACGGGTTCGGCAGGGTCATATGTTACAGGCGCTGAGAAATTTTGGCTTGTTCCGCGCCTGATTGAACCTGTCGGTACTTTAGAGGATTTGAAAATGCTCCGTCGAATCACATTGCTGATTCCATTGCTGATCATGCTGACCATGAGCGGCTGCTTCTTTTTCCCACGCGGCGGCGGTGGCGGCTGGCACGACCACCGCTACGATGGCGGCCCTGGCTACGAACGTCGCTGACACCGGGCGCCTCTCGCTTTCCAGGATGGAGAACGAGAGGCGCGCCATTCAACCCGCATGCACCCAGCGCTGATGCAACCACCGCGCAAACGCATCCAGCGCAAACCCCAGCAGCCCGATCACCACCACCATCGCCATCAACTCCGAATACGCCAGCCGATCGCGGGTGTCGAGGATGTAATAGCCGAGCCCCGCGCTGACCCCAAGCATCTCGCACGGCACCAGCACGATCCACAAAATGCCGATGGCCAGGCGCACGCCGGTCAGCACATGCCCGACGACGCCGGGAATGATCACCCGTCGCAGGGTTTCCCAGCGCGTGGCGCTCAGGCTTTTACTCAGCTGCAACCAGCGCGGGTCCAACTGGCGTACGCCGGCGGCGGTGTTGAGCATGATCGGCCACACCGCGGCAAACGCCAGCAGGAAGTAGATGGGCTGGTCGCCCACGCCCATCAGCATCACCACAATGGGCATCCAGGACAGTGGCGATATCATCCGCAGAAACTGGAACGCCGGTGTGGTGGCCGCCTCCAGGTTGCGCGAACTGCCCACCAGCAGCCCCAACGGCACACCGACCAACAGCGCCAGAAACAGCCCAACGAATATGCGCTTCAGGCTCACCGCGATGTGCAGGTACAGCTCGCTGCGCCCCAGCAATTCCCACAAGCTGCTCGCGGTTGCCGCCAGCGAAAAGCGCGCCGATAAACCCTCGGCGTCGCCAAACACCTTCACGCCCAACCACCACAGCAGCAACAACCCCGCCAAGCCACTCACCCCCAGCCACCAGCCAGGGATTCTGCCGTTGTTCAAACGCCGATCTCCTCGTGCCGTTCATAACCGTCGGGCAAACCGAAGGTCTTCATGCCGCCCACGGATTCGATGGCATTGCGCACAAAGCGGTCGTCCACCAGGTCCTTGGCCACGAAGGCAGGGTCGAGGTCGGCGAGGAATTTTTTGTCGCCTTCGATCAAAGTGTCCTTCAGGCGCCGCACCAACTCCTCGGTGTAGCTGGGGAATGGGTACGGTTGGAAGTCGATGCGATGCTCGTCCCAATTGGCGTGCTGGATCGCGCCGTCGGCCAGGTACGCGGCACGGTCGGCGGCGGCCGGGGCCAACACCTTGCTCAACACCGGCTCGGCGTGCGGGGTGTAGCGGTTAGAGCCGTCTTTGGACAAGAGCTTGACCGCCTCTTCGCGGTTATCACGGGTCCACACCTGCGCCTTGACGATGGCGTTGACCACCTTCTGCGACCACTCCGGGCGGTTGGTCAAGTCATGCTCATGCATGAACACCACGCAGCACGCGTGGTTGCGCCACACATCGCCGGTAAAGCGCTGCACGCGGCCGACCTTGAGGTTCTCTGCCAGGGCGTTGAACGGCTCGGCGACGATATAGCCATCGATGCGTTTGCTGGCCAGGGCCGGCGGCATATCCGACGGCGGCAACACGATCAGGTTGACCTCATTGGCCGCAATCGCAGCACCGGCGGCACGCGCCACGGGCGTAAGGCCGTTGTCGCGGAACAGTTGCTGCACCACCACGTTGTGGATCGAGTACCAGAACGGAATCGCCACCGACTTGCCGCCCAGTTGCTTCACCTCGGTAATGCCCGGCGAAACCGTCAGGCCCGAACCGCCGACATGGTTCCAGGCCACGACCTTGGCCGGCACCTTACTGCCGTAGCGCGCCCAAACCGTCATTGGCGACAGCAGGTGAATCACGTTGACCTGCCCGGAGATAAACGCCTCGATGACTTGCGCCCAACTGCGCAACAGCACCGGGCGCTCGGCCTTGATGCCTTCGGCCTCGAACAAGCCGTTGTTATGCGCGACCAGCAAGGGCGTGGCGTCGGTGATCGGCAAATAGCCGATGCGCACCGGTGCGTCCGGCTCACTGGCGGCGCGGGCCTGCAGGCTGCTGAGCAACGGCAAGGCACCGGCGGCACTGAGCACCGCCGAGAGTTTGAGAAAGTCACGGCGCGAGTGCGTGAGGTCATCCAGACACATGTGAAAACTCCTGTTGGTCAAGGGGGTTGGGTTGAGGGCGGCTCGCCTGCCGTAAGGTTTTCAGAATCTCGATACGCAACGCGCCGATGGCTTCAACCTGCTCGTCGCGGGGTTGCGGCAACTCGATGCGCCATTCGCCCAAGGTCCGCGCCGGGCGGTTGCCCAGTAGCAGGATGCGGTCGGACAGCAGCAGCGCTTCGTCAATGTCGTGGGTGATCAACACCGCCGCCGACCCTTGCTCACGGTTGACCTTGAGCAGCAGGTGCTGCATGTCGGCGCGGGTGACTTCATCCAGCGCGCCGAACGGCTCGTCCAGCAGCAACACCTGCGGCTGGCGGGCCAGGCAACGGGCCAACGCGGTGCGCTGGGCCATGCCGCCGGACAACTGCGCTGGAAACTGCTGACGCGCATGTTCCAGGCCGACCGCCGCAATGGCGTGGTCGACGCGCTGGCGGCGCTCCTCAGGGCTCAAGTGCGGCTGACGGGCGAAATCCAGGCCGAAGGCGACGTTCTTTTCCAGGTTCAGCCAGGGCAACAGGCTGGGGTCTTGAAACGCCACTGCCACCCGTGGATGCGGCCCGGCCAGTGGCTCGCCCAGCACCTGTACGCTACCGCCCTGGGGCGCCTGCAAACCGGCAAGCACCCGCAGCAAACTGGATTTACCCACGCCGCTGGGGCCGAGGATCGACACCACTTCACCCGCCTGCAATTGCAAGTCAAAGCCTTGCAACACCGGCCCGCTGGCATAGCCCAGGCAAATGCCCTGGGCGTTCAATACCGCCTGACTCATAGGTTGGCCTGACGGTGCAGCTCGGTGCGCAGTTGCACCAGGCTGGGCGTCACGATCGGCACAAAGGCCGACTCGCGCCAGCGCCGCGCAAAGCCGCTGCCATGGGCGGTAAGGTAGGCCTTGCCGCCGCTGGCTTGCAGTTCCAGCTGCACCGCGCCGGCGGCGGTTTCGGCAAGGGCGATACGCAGTTTGAACAAAGGCACCGGCTCGGCGGCGAAACGCCCGGCGAGCAGGCCGCTTTTCAGTTCTGTGACCAGATGATCCAGGGTTACCCGCAGGGCTTCGAGCTCGTCACGCAGCACCGTGCGTGAGGCGCCGAGGTGGTTGGCGACTTCCGCCAGGGAGCGTCGCGCCAGACCGATGGACATGCCGCACTGCAAGCCCAGGAACGCCGGGCGCACCGCCGGCAGAAACTTGCGCGCATCTTCATGCAGCAACCAGTCGCGGCTCAGCTCCACGCCTTCCAGGCCCAGGGCCGCCGTGTTGCTCGATTGCAGGCCCATCAGCTCCAGGTCACGCGAACGCTGCAGGCCTGCGACCGAATCCGGAATCGCCAGGATAAACGGCGCGCCGCCGCCGGCATGCTCGATCGCCGCCGCCGCAACAAAACCGTTCTTGCGCAGGTTGGTCACCCAGTGCAGGCGACCGTTGAGGGTCCAGCCATCATCGGTCGGCTGCGCGCTGATTTGCAGGGTTTCGATGCCGGACAAAAACTTCATCGCGTTCGACAGCCCGGTGGCCCCGGCCAGCTTGCCGCTGAGCAAGTCCGGCAGCAGTTGCTCGCGCAACCGCTCATTGGGGCTCTGCAACAAATACTCGATAAAAGACCGCTGGCCCCAGCACACAAACGCCGCCGCCAGGGAATGGCTGGCCACGTTGGCGATGGCTTCTACCGCGCCGGTCACATCACCGCCCAGCCCGCCCAGCGCCTTGGGCACGCCGATGCTTAATACATTTGACTCTGCCAGCCGTGGCAGCACTTCCTGTGGATCGCAACTGCCCACATCCAGGGCCTGCGCTTGAACATCGAGCCAACGGCTCAAGATTGGGTCAAGCATTCAATTCTCCTTTTTACAGCAGGTGGACCATCGCCGATTCAGCTTGCCGGTTTTTCCCAACGGTATTGCGCCAGTTCCGGGTTCAGCGGGGTACGGGCAAACACGTTAGCGAAGTTGCACAGGGTTGCCAGGCTGACGCCCAAAATAACTTCCAGCGCCTGGCCATCGGTATAGCCGGCGGCGCGGAACGCTTCAAAACCCGCGTCGCTGACATCGCCACGGGTGGCGATCACTTCGCGGGTGAAAGCGGCAAGTGTCTCATAACGGGCGTTGGGCAATTCACCGCGCTGGCGCAAGGCGTCAATCACGTCTTCGGGCAGCTTGGCTTTATTGCGCGCCACGGCGGTGTGGCCGGCCACACAGAAATCGCAGCCGTGGGTGGTGGCGGCAATCAACTGCACCACTTCGCGGTCGGCCAGGCTCAGCTCCGACTTGGCGTTGAGCCCGGACACGGTGATGTAGGTTTCCAGCGCCGCCGGTGCATTGGCCAACACGCCGAGCAGATTAGGGATGAAACCCGAGCCTTTGAGGGCGTTTTCCAGGAAGGGCTTGGCCGCTTCCGGGGCGGTTTCGGGGGTGAGCAACGGTACACGGGACATGGAGTGGTCTCCTGATGGGTTCATCACCTAAGTCTGTTGGTTATAAAAAAACGCCTCAATAGGCTAAAGTAGCGATTACTTGCTCTAGAGTCTTTCCGTTAGATGAATTCGTCCAGTGCACTCGTTGATTGGTTATTAGACAGCCTCGAACTCAACACCAGCCTGTTCCATGTCGGCCGCTATTGCGGCGCGTGGCACGCCAGCACCCATGGGCTGGCCAGCGCGAGTTTCCATCTGATTGTGCAGGGCCAATGCTGGTTGCATATTGACGGCGAACCCCTTCCCCTACACTTGAATAATGGTGATGCGGTATTTCTGCTGCGTGACCTTGAGTATCGGCTGTCCGGCGAGGCTACGGCGGCGGCCGCGCAGGAATGCCCACGCCGACCGATGCTGGCACTGGACAGCAACGCCGACGATGGCGTGGGCCTGGTCTGCGGCTTTTTTCACTTCCATTCCGGTTTGTCGGCAATGATCGTCGACGGCTTGCCCGCCTGGATCATCCTGCGCGCCGGCGACCCATCGCTGACCGCTGCGCGCAATCTGTTCGAATTGATCCTGCAAGAGTGCGAGCGCGTCCCGGCGCCCTCCTCGGCACTGCTTGAACGTCTGTGCCATTTGTTGTTTCTGTATGTGTTGCGTCAGCAGGTCATCGATAACCCCGAACTGGGCGGCTTGGCAGCGCTGGGCCGGCAACCGGCGTTCACCGAACTGTTGGAGCAATTGATCGCCCGCCCGGCAGACCCATGGACCCTGGAAAGCATGGCCGCCTGCACCGGCTTGTCGCGCTCGGCCTTCTTCAAACGCTTCAGCGAGCTGTGCGGGCAATCGCCGGGGCACGTGCTGTTGATGATGCGCATGCGCCATGCGTGCCGTCTGTTCAAAGAAAACATGACCGTGGCGGATGTGTCGCTGGCCGTGGGTTATCAGTCGGTGGCGGCGTTTACCCGGGCGTTTCACAAGACCACCGGCCAGCAGCCTGGGGCTTATCGCAAAGGTCAATTGCAGAATTAAGCAACCGGAATGTCGCTATGCGTGCTCGCGGCTGTCAGAAATGGAAATGTGTTGCTCAACACATGCCGTATTAGTAAACCCTATGAGCGTCCGGGAACGCTTTCAGCTCAATCCTCAACATAGGGGCTATGCCAGCCACCTAATGTAAGGACGCCCGAATGCTATCAGTGCACGGTAATTCCCCCTCCACTTACACACCGAGCACCCTCACGGCAGCGCACGATATCGCCACGCCGTCCCCCTATATTCCGCCGTCCGATCTCACCCAAGGCGGGGTTAACCGTAGAACACATACACTGCATGTCGACGGCAACATCAAGATAAGCCGGGTAATTGATTGGGATGCGTCAGATCCAAAATCGCCAACGATTGCGCAAAACAGGCTTCTCGTGGAAACCGGTGATGAGGCAGACCATGTTCACGTGGGCAATGGACCTGACGGGAAGACGCACATCTCGATCAACGGCAAATACTATAACTTCGACACCGTCGATCATCCGGACTTCGAACAGACCCTTTGGATCAAAACCCACGGCGGCAACGACACGGTCATAGTCGAGGACCAAGTCAAACTGTCTTTGGATGTGGAAGGCGGCGATGGCAAGGATTTCATCCAGGCGGGCGGCGGCAGAACCAGGCTTTATGGCGGACGCGGCGCAGATACCCTGCAGCTGGGAAGCGGCCTGGGTTACGCCGAAGGCAATGCCGGCAACGATACGATCACCGGCGGGACAGGCAACGCCGTGATGTACGGCAATGATGGTAGAGATGAACTCGACGCCGGTGCCGGCCCCGCAACCAAACAGAGTTACCTGGACGGCGGCAACGGCAAAGATGTGCTCAAGGCGGGCAGCGGGCACAGTGTGTTACATGGCGGCAACGGTAATGATCGCTTAGTGGGTTTGGATCGCACCACCTTCTATACCGGTAAAGGCGATGACCGCATCAAGAACAATCAGCGCCACGACCTCATTTATGCCGCAGCCAATGACAAGTTCAACCGTAAGGTGGGTTCGACGTTCGTCGAGGTGAAACCCAGCAGCGCCGGTGAGCAAGCTTTCACGGTGCAAGGTGACCGGGATTTTCGACAACGCGTCACCGATGACTTGGAGTTTCTGCGCAGCTCGCCTCTGGGCCAGCAGGCCCTCGCCACCCTGGATGACTTGGCCCAATTGAATGCAGGCAAGATAACCATCAAGCCGGTCTCTGCCGGCAATCACGGGTACTTATTCGGTAGCACCACACTGGATAACTTGCCACCAGGGGATGAAGAAGAGGAAGAGGAAGACAACCCGCTGCATGGGACCATCAATAATGGCGCGCCCGGTGCCCGCGCCGATCGTGCATCGATCTTCTACGACCGCCACTCGGTACTCGAAACGGCTGACCGCACCAATACAATCGTCCCCGTAACTACCCTCTTTCATGAAATTGCACATGCCTACAATGGCGCCACCGGCACATTCCTGCCTGGCGCGACCAACGAGCAACTGGAATCCGGCGAATCGGAACCAGTACCTAATGAGGAGTATCAAGCCATCGGCCTACCCAGCGATGCGCAACCCTTTGACCTGGATAACAACCCCTTGACGCCCCCCAGTACGATTAATCCGAAACCGTTCACGGAGAACGGTCTCAATGAGGAAATGGGCAAACCGTTAAGAAAAACCAAACATATTGATTTCAGCGATCAAGGCATCGGCCAGTAGCTAGCTGAAGACGGTTTGCTTACCATCGTCTGTGAGAAACGGAACTGTGTTGCTGGTTAAATCCACATAACGAGTCCATAACCACAGACATTGGAACTATGACTCCGACCTCGCTCGCTTACGCCCCGCAGTCTGGCAACCGCATGAACACGCACCAGTCAGTGGTGATGCTGAATTCAAGCAACGAGTAGATGACGACTTCGAATTCCTGCGCAGCAACCGTTTGATTTCGACAACGACCCCTCTACCCCGCCCACCACCATCAATCCCGAACACTTCACGGAAAACGGAATGCACCGTGAAATGGGCCGGCCTTTACGCAAGAGCTACCTGGTCTGACCCTCTACGGTAGATCGTCACCGGGCATAGGCCAGGTGGCGCTTGAGGGCATCAAGGCGCGAACGACATATCCTGTCGCAAGCTCTGCGCGGTTGCCAGGAACGCTCTTGCATCGATCGCCCACGTAAAAGGAGCCCTGACATGCTGTCAGGTTTATACCCTGGTCATCGAGAAGGACATCACCATGCTCTCTCCCTACGCTCACGCCCCAGCAACCGCGCGTCACCTTGTGCCAAGCGTCGAGCCGGTCAAGCCCAAAGCTTCACCCTATGATCCACCCGCCGACCTGGCACCAGGCGCGCGCGAGGTCAGGACACACGTTCTGCTCCAAAAAGGCAATGTGACCTTTAGCCGGGAAATCACCTGGAGCACGGCGTACCCCGATAAACCGAAGATTGTTGCCAATCGACTGCTGGTGGAAACGGGCAACGACGCCGACACCCTCCGCGTGCGCAGCTGGCCAGGGGACAAATTGCAGTTCATCGTTAATGGCCAGTCGTATGTGGTTGATATCCCGCCACAACAAAGCTTGAACAACAGCCTGTTCATCAAAACAAATGGCGGTGATGACAGGGTTATCATCGATGATGACGTCAAGCATTACGTGCTCATTGAGGGTGGCGATGGCAACGACACGCTCCAGGCCGGCGGAGGCGTTACCGGCCTGCGCGGGCAACGCGGTAACGACACCCTGCGGCTCGGCAGTAATTTTGGCTATGCAGAAGGTAACGAAGGAGATGACAGGCTCTACGGTGGCACCGGCAATAGCGTCCTGACCGGCGACGAGGGTGACGATGTTCTCGAGGCCGGGTTCAGCGATGCGCACAAATGGAGCAAGCTGGAGGGTGGCGATGGCAACGACACACTCATGGCCGGTAGCGGAGACAATTATCTGCATGGCGGCAACGGTGATGACCGCTTGTGGGGCTATGACCGCACGCACTTTTTTACCGGCGAGGGTAACGACCGCATCCTGCATAACTCGAGCCAGGACAGCATTGTCGCCGGGGCCAATGATCAGTTCGACCGCACCCAAGGTTCAACGTTTACTGAGGTGAAGCCGGGCAACGCTGGCCAATAGATTTGTTCGGCTGACCGCGCCTACCTTCGGTGACCTTGCGCAGCAAACGCCAGCAGGGTCGCCACTCACCCAACAACTTCGCACCATCGTACCTAAAGCTCCTCCTCCCCAAGCCGATAGCCCTACGAAGCTCTAACAAAGCCGCGTCGATAATAACGCTTCGTAAGGACGACCCCCATGCCTCCACTGCGCTCTATCCAAACCCGCTACACCCTGTTTCTGGTGCTGTTCGTCCTGCTGATATTGGTGTTGACCGTCGTCGGGATCGGCCAGTTGGTGGCCCCCACGCTGCGCCATACCGAAGAACAGGTGGTGCTCAACCGCGTCGCCGAAGTGGCTGAGCGCATCCAGGGCGAACTGAACAAGGTTCAAGCCCAACAACGCAGCATCACCCAAACCATTCCCCTGCTCGACAGCGATGCCATCGACAAGGTGCTGCCCGGCCTGGTGGACCAGTATGGCGAGCTGAAAGTCTTCGGCGGCGGTATCTGGCCACTGCCCAAC
Source organism: Pseudomonas sp. W3I7 (assembly GCF_030816095.1). NCBI lineage: Bacteria > Pseudomonadati > Pseudomonadota > Gammaproteobacteria > Pseudomonadales > Pseudomonadaceae > Pseudomonas > Pseudomonas sp. W3I7. The sequence continues at coordinate 2,655,527 of NZ_JAUSXP010000001.1, read as the reverse complement.
CAGCGCGCGCCTGGGCGCAACAAGTTCAGTACCTTCTGGCACCGCGATGCTTCGGGCAAGTTGGCGGTCAACACGTTCTGGAACAGCGACGCTGCGCCCAACTACTACGACCAGAGCTGGTACAAAGGCGGCCTCGCCTCGCCACGCGGCCAGTGCGCCTGGGCCGCCGCCTACAAGGACGACGCCAGCCAGGAGCCACGCACCAACTGTGCCATGGCCATTCAGCGCGATGGCGCAGCCTATGGCGTGGCCACCATTGACGTAACCCTGGGGTTCTTCAATGAGCTGGTGGCCAGCAAGGAAAAAGACATCGGCGGCCAGATGCTGATCGTCGAAGGCGACGGCAAGATCATCAGCAACAGTTCGCGCATCAGCGGCCCGGTGGTGTTGAAGAACATCAGCGAACTGGTCGGTACCTCGGCGTTTGCCGCCCAGGTGAGTAAAGCCCTGGCCCACCGCGACCAAGGGCTTGTACGCGCCGAGTTCGACAACCAGGGCGTGGCCAGCACCTTCTACCTGCGCCCGATCGAGGGCACGCCGTGGTTCCTCGCCACCGCCCTGCCCACCTCGTTGATCACCGCCCAACGCGATGACGTGCTCGGCAGCCTGGCCCTGATACAAATCCCCATGGTGTTGCTGCTGGTGCTGCTGGCCGCGTATGCGATCCGCCAACTGGTGCAGCGCATGCGATCACTGAAGACCAATATCGATGCCTTGTCCGCCGGCGATGCCGACCTGACGCGGCGCATCACCATTCGCGCCGAAGACGAACTGGGCGCCATCGGCCATTCGGTCAACCACTTTATCGTCTACTTGCAGAACATGATTGGTGAAGTGACCCAAGCCACGGGCGCAATGTCGTCGAGCCTGGCGCAACTGCAGCAGACATCGGCCCACACCAACCAGATCCTGGTGCGCCACGCCTCGGAGACCGACCAGACCGTCACCGCCATCACGCAAATGAGCTCGACTGCCGACACCGTCGCGCAAAACGCGGCGGAAACCGCCTCGTTCACCCAGCGCGCCAACGAGCACGCCGACCGCTCCCGCGTGGTGGTGGGCGAAGCGTCCACCAGTGTCAGCGCCTTGATCGGCGAAGTCGCCAGCGCCACCCACACCGTGGAGGCCATGCGCCAGGACGCTGCACGCATCACCGAGACCCTCGGGGTAATCGGCGCGATTGCCGGCCAGACCAACCTGCTGGCCCTCAACGCGGCGATTGAAGCGGCGCGGGCCGGCGAGCAAGGCCGTGGTTTTGCGGTGGTGGCCGATGAGGTTCGGGCATTGGCGGCGCGCACCCAGGCCAGCACCTCGCAGATCAACGAGATGCTCGCACGCCTGACTACCGGCGTGAGTTCGTCGGTGGCGGCCATGGAAAACACCCAGGCCAGTTGCCAGTCGGCGGCCGACGCCACGGCACGGGTGAACACCGGGCTGGACGAGATGGCCGGCTCCGTCAGCCATATCAATAACCTCAGCACCCAGATCGCCACGGCGGCCGAGCAGCAAAGCGCGGTGACCGAGGAGATCAACCGCAGCATGGTGCAGATCCGACAGATGGTCGATGAGTTGGTAGAAAGTGGCCACGCCACGCAAACCAACACCCAGAGCCTGTTGGATGCCAATGGCCGGGTCATTGCATTGATGGGGCGCTTCAAGGTGCGTTGATAAAAGACTGAGACACTCCCGTGCAATGCGCGGGAGTGGGACTATTCTGACAGTCTCAGGACAAACTCTCGCCACACAGGAGGTGTGTCATGCACGCTGCTGAGCATTCGGTCCGCTTGGAGCGGATCAGTCAGGAACGCTTCATCCAGGCGCCGATCGAGGTCATCTACGACTACGTGACCCAGCCGGATCGCTGGCACGAGTGGCACCCCACCTCCCTGAGTGCCGACACCGGCACCACCGGCTCACTGCCGGCCGGCACGCGCTTTACCGAAATCATCGACCTGCTGGGCGTGCGCGTTCCCCTGAGTTATCGCGTGCAGATCGCCCGCTGCCCCAGTGAATTCAAGACCGTGTTCACCTCCCTGGCGGTAGACGGTTCAATTCACTACTTCCTGCAACCCCACCGTGACGGCACGCTGTTCAAACGGGTGCTCACCTACGAGACCGAGTTGCAACTGGCCACTTTGCACACGCGCATGGTCGAGCTGTCGGCCATTGCCCTGGACCGGCTCAAGCACCGCCTGGAAAATGTGGCCTTCGTATAATTCAGATACATTACTGACGCCCTGTCACCCCGTGGGAGCTGGCTTGCCTGCGATGACGTCGTCATGATCGCCGCAAAACCCCGACGCCGTCCTCTTGCCCACGAGACCCGCATGAAAAACCCGTTACGACTGGCCTTACTCTGCGCCCTGTTCACCACCACACTGGCCCAGGCCGCCGACCTGATCCCAATCGACGTACACCGCGACGCCAACTGCGGTTGCTGCAAAAAATGGATCAGCCATCTGGAATCCAACGGCTTCAAGGTCAATGACCATGTCGAAGCCGACATGAGCGCCGTCAAGCAGCGCCTGGGTGTAGCGCCGCGCCTGGGCGCGTGCCATACCGCCGTGATCGACGGCAAGTTCGTCGAAGGCCACGTGCCCGCCGAACAGGTGCTGGCGTTGCGCACACGCGATGATCTGCTGGGTATTGCCGCCCCCGGCATGCCCATGGGTTCGCCCGGCATGGAAATGGGTGACCGGCGCGAGGCCTACCAAGTCATCGGCCTGACGCGCGAGGGTCAGGATGTGGTGGTGGCCGACTACCCGGCCCGTTGATTCATGCTCGCCGGTTACCTGGGGCTGTTTTTCGCCGCTTTTGGCGCGGCAACCTTGTTACCGCTGCAATCGGAAGCGGTGCTGGTGGGCTTATTGCTCAGCGGCCACTACAGCCTGTGGCTGCTGCTGGGTATTGCGACGGTGGGCAATGTCCTGGGGTCGGTGGTCAATTGGTGGCTGGGCCGCTGGGTTGAACACTTCAAGGATCGCCGCTGGTTTCCGGTCAGCGCAAAGCAGCTCGACAAGGCCAGCCGCCATTACGAGCGCTGGGGGCACTGGACGTTATTGCTCAGTTGGGTGCCGATCATTGGTGACCCACTGACCTTGGTCGCCGGGGTCATGCGCGAACCGCTGTGGCGGTTTTTGCTGCTGGTCACGCTGGCCAAAAGCCTGCGCTATGGCGTACTGGCGGCGCTGACCTTGCAGTGGGTGTTAATCCCCACTTAATCCCCTCGCAACAGCATCCGGGCATTCCCATCGGAGCCCTTCCATGTCCTTAATTCGCGCCTTTTGCATCGCCGGGCTGCTGACGGCAAGTGCCGCTCCCGCCCTCGCCGCTCCCGCCCTCGCCGCTACTGCCCTTGCCACCGCCTATGGCCCCGAGCTGCAAGGCTTTCAATACCCTTACCCGGTCGAACATTTCAGTTTCCAGTCCCAAGGCAAAACCCTGCAAATGGGTTATATGGACGTGCCTGCCAAGGGCCGTGCCAATGGCCGCAGCGTGGTGTTGATGCACGGCAAGAACTTCTGCGGTGCGACCTGGGAGGATTCGATCAAGGCCCTGAGCGCAGCGGGTTACCGCGTGATCGCGCCGGACCAGATCGGATTTTGCACCTCCAGCAAACCGGACCACTACCAGTACAGCTTCCAGCAACTGGCGATCAACACCCATCAATTGCTGGAAAAACTCGGCATTCAGAAGGCCACCCTCGTCGGCCATTCCACCGGCGGCATGCTCGCCACCCGTTATGCACTACTTTATCCGCAACAAACCGAGCAGTTGGCGTTGGTCAATCCCATCGGCCTGGAAGACTGGAAAGCCTTGGGCGTGCCCTATCGCAGCGTCGACCAGTGGTACGAGCGCGAGCTGAAACTCAGCGCCGATGGCATTCGCCAGTATGAACTCAACACTTATTACGTCGGGCGCTGGAAGCCGGAATACGAGCGTTGGGTCGACATGCTTGCCGGGCTGAATAAAGGCCCCGGCCACACCCAGGTCGCATGGAACTCGGCGCTGATTTACGACATGATCTTCACCCAGCCGGTGTACTACGAGTTCAAGGACTTGCAGATGCCCACGCTGCTGCTGATCGGCACCTCCGATACCACCGCCATCGGCAGCGATATCGCGCCGCCGGCGGTCAAGGCCAGGCTTGGTCACTACGCCGTGCTGGGCAAACAGGCGGCCAAGCTGATCCCCCATGCGACCCTGGTGGAATTCCCGGGCCTGGGCCACGCACCGCAGATGGAAGAACCGGCGCAGTTCCATCAGGCACTGTTGCAGGGGTTGAACGCCCTTTAACCCAAACTTTTTCGAGGCACTCGTGAATGTCGGTACAGATCGCAGTCATTGATGATTGGCAGAATGTAGCCAGTGGTGTGGTGGATTGGTCAGCGCTGGCGTCGGTGGGCGAGGTGCACTTTCTGCACGATTACCCCGCTGATACCGCCACGATGGTTGAACGTTTGCAGGGGTTCGACGTGATTTGCCTGATGCGCGAGCGCTCGACCTTCGATCAGGTCCTGCTGCAAGGCCTGCCCAGGCTGAAACTGCTGGTGACCGGCGGCATGCGTAACGCAGCCATCGACATTGCCGCCGCTAAAGCCCTGGGCATCCAGGTGTGCGGCACCGACAGCTACAAGCAGGCGGCACCGGAATTGACCTGGGCGCTGATCATGGCGTCGACCCGCAACCTGCTGGCCGAAGCCAACTCACTGCGCGCCGGCGGCTGGCAGGTCGGCTTGGGCGGCGATCTGTATGGCAAAACCCTGGGGGTACTCGGGCTGGGCAGCATCGGCCAGAAAGTCGCCCAGTTTGGCCAGGCATTCGGCATGCGCGTAATTGCCTGGAGCGAGAACCTCACGCCGGAGCGTGCCGCCGAGGCGGGGGTGAGCTGGGTCAGCAAGCGTGAGTTATTTGAACAGGCGGATATTCTGAGCGTGCACCTGGTGCTCAGCGAGCGCAGTCGCGGCCTGGTGGATGCCCAGGCGCTGAGCTGGATGAAGGCCAGTGCGCGTCTGGTCAATACATCACGTGGGCCGATTGTGGATGAGCAAGCGCTGATCGAGGCGTTATCCGCCGGGCGACTGGCGGGGGCCGCGCTGGACGTATATAGCGAAGAGCCACTACCGGTTGATCACCCCTTCCGGCGTCTGCCGAATGTGTTGGCCACGCCGCATGTCGGGTATGTGAGTGAACAGAATTATCGGCAGTTTTATCAGCAGATGATCGAAGACATTCAAGCCTGGGCCAGCGGGACGCCGATTCGCAGCCTATAGGCGGTTTGCCAAACAGGCTTCTCCTGGCATGCACGCTTGTTGTTGCAAGCAGGCCTGTTGTGGCGAGCAGGCTTGTTGTGGCGAGCAGGCTTGCCCTGCGTTGGGTTGCGCAGCAGCCCTATTAATGAACACACCCGATCTATCTGACGCACCGAATGGGCCATTTGGGAGCGCTGCGCGCTCCAACGCAGGGCAAGCCTGCTCGCCACAGCTCGCCACAGCTCGGCACAACTCGGCACAACACGCCTGCATGCCAAATAAAACCTCCTTGCCACAGTGAGCCTGTTCACTACACCCAGGCAATTCGCCACCATCACCCCGCCGTTCTCGCACAATCACCACAGTTTCGAACGGTGCATATCGTTACAAGTTTTTTGTCCTACAAAAAACGCCTATAAACCATACAGGCTCTGGGATCTGTCCTAGACTCATGACCGATGGGTCCGTTCCAAAACAAAAACCCCGCAAAAAATCGAAACTTTACAACTCTGCCGCAGGTCAAGTTTTTAAGGGAGGCGAGCGAAGGCACTTGTGCCGAATGCCCGTCCATCCACTCTTTTTTCGCAATGAGTGCAACTGGCATACGCCTTGCCAGTTTGTACTGTGCTTGTGCGCCTGGCCGCAGGATGTGGCCAATCGGAGCCGATGGCAGCGGGCCATCAGCCGACCCAATATGTAGGAGAGAACGATGATCAGTGCTGCAGTCGATACTCAGGGAGAGCGTTTTAGTCAGCCGGCAGGGGGACCGACTTCGTTGGCCGACCTGCCCAACACTGTGCGGCCGATCGTGAGTCAGAACCCTAATCGTAAGAAAGTCCTGTTTGTAACGTCCGAATTCGCCGACCTGGTGAAAACCGGCGGCCTGGGCGACGTCTCCGCCGCCCTGCCTCGTGCCATGGCGCACCTGCATGATGTGCGCGTGCTGATCCCCGGCTACCCGCAGGTGATGGAAAGCGACAACCCGATCCATATTATCGGCGAACTGGGCGGCCACGCGGCGCTGCCGCCGTGCAAGATCGGGCGCATGGACCTCAAGGATGGCCTGGTCATCTATGTGCTGATCTGCCCCGAGCTCTACGAGCGTGAAGGCACGCCCTACGGCGCCAACAACGGCCGCGACTGGCCGGACAACCATATTCGCTTCGCCCGCCTGGGCCTGGCCGCCGCCGACATGGCCGCCAACCTCGCACAAATCCACTGGTGCCCGGACCTGGTGCACGCCCATGACTGGCCCGCAGGCCTGGCGCCGGCTTATATGCACTGGCGTGGGTCGCGCACCCCTACGCTGTTCACCATCCATAACCTCGCCTACCAGGGTGTGGTCAGCCTGGCCTCGACCCCTGAGTTGGGCATTCCACCCCACGCCCTGCAACAGGAAGGCATGGAGTTCTACGGCAAGATGTCGTTCCTCAAGGCCGGCATGGCGTATTCCAGCCATATCACCACTGTGAGTGCGACCTACGCCCAGGAAATCACTACGCCGGAATTCGGCTGTGGCCTCGATGGCTTCCTTGCCAGCAAGACCCAGCAAGGCCTGCTCAGTGGGATTCCCAACGGCATCGATGAAAGCTGGGAAACCTCCACCGACACGCACCTGACCCATAACTTCAATATCGGCGACTGGGACGGCAAGGCGGTGAACGCCGCCCATGTGCGCGAACTGTTTGGCCTGCACGACTCCACTGGCCCGCTGTTCGCGGTGGTATCGCGGCTGGTGTACCAGAAAGGCCTGGACCTGACCGAAGCGGTCAGTCGTTACATCGTTGAAAACGGCGGCCAGATCGCGATTATCGGCCGCGGCGAGCCGGAAGAAGAACACGCCATGCGCGAACTGGCCCTGCGCTTTCCTGGCCAGGTGGGTGTGCGCATCGGCTTCAATGAAACCGATGCGCGACGCATGTTCGCCGGCAGCGATTTCCTGCTCATGCCCTCGCGTTACGAGCCCTGTGGTCTGAGCCAGATGTACGCCCAGCGTTTCGGCTCGCTGCCGGTGGCGCGCAATACTGGCGGCCTGGCGGACACCATCGAAAATGGCGTCACCGGCTTTCTGTTCAATGAGTCCACCGTCGAGAGCTATGAAGAAGCGCTGAGCCGCGCGTTCAGGGTATTTGCCAATAAAGGCCTGCTCAACGCCATGCGCAGCCGCGCCATGACCCAGCCGTTTAACTGGAGCCAGGCGGTGGAACCCTACGCTGAACTGTATGAACAGCTGGTGGCCAAGGCCCTGGGGAAACCCACGAAGTAATTTTTAGTTGTTGTTTAAAAAAAGGGAGGTCTTCATAGATGCCGTCACGGACTCTGGAAACCTGGCCCCACGGCGCAATCATGCTGGACGCGCAACACACGCGTTTTGCCTTGTGGGCGCCAGACGCGTTTTATGTCAGCGTTGAATTGCAAGACGGCAAGTCCATCGCCATGCTGCCCCAGGCAGATGGCTGGTTCGAGGTAGAAACCAAGTGCCCGGCGGGCACTTGTTACCGCTACAACATCGACGGCGAACACGACGTGCCCGACCCCGCTTCCCGGGCTCAGGCTACCGACGTACACGGTTGGAGCATCGTCGTCGATCCCCTCGCCTACCAATGGCGACACAGCCAGTGGCAAGGTCGCCCTTGGCATGAAGCCGTTATCTACGAACTGCATGTCGGCGCAATGGGCGGTTATGCAGCCGTAGAAAAACAGCTACCCCGCCTGGCCGAGCTTGGGGTGACCGCCATTGAACTGATGCCATTGGCGCAATTTCCCGGCGAGCGCAATTGGGGCTACGACGGCGTACTGCCCTACGCCCCGCAAGCCTCCTATGGCTCCCCCGAACAACTCAAGGCCCTGATCGACAGTGCCCACGAACACGGTTTGGCGGTGATCCTGGATGTGGTCTACAACCACTTCGGCCCCGACGGCAATTACCTGGGCCAGTACGCCCAAGGCTTCTTTGAAGAGGACGTGCACACGCCCTGGGGCGCCGGGATTGATTTCGATCGCCGCGAGGTGCGCGACTTTTTCCTCGACAACGCGCTGATGTGGTTGCTCGAGTACCGCTTCGACGGCCTGCGCCTGGACGCGGTGCACGCCATCGACAACCCCGGTTTCCTCAAGGAACTCGCGCAACGGGTACGCCAGCAGGTCGACCCCGGCCGGCACGTGTGGCTGGTACTGGAAAACGAACTCAACCAGGCCAGCCTGCTCAAGCACGACTTTGATGCGCAGTGGAACGACGACTTCCACAACGTACTGCACGTGCTGCTCACGGGCGAAACGGATGCGTATTACAGCGACTTCGCACAAGACCCCACCGAGAAACTTGCGCGCTGCCTGGGCGAAGGTTTTGTCTACCAAGGCCACACCACCCGCCACGGCCACACACGCGGCGAGCCCAGCGGCGACCTGCCACCCAGCGCCTTCGTGGCGTTCTTGCAGAACCACGACCAGGTCGGCAACCGTGCCTTGGGCGAGCGCCTGCACCAACTGTGCTCGCCCCAGGCGCTGAAAGCAGCCACCACCTTATTGCTGATGTCGCCGATGATTCCGCTGATGTTCATGGGCGATGAAGTCAACGCCGAGCAGCCGTTCCTGTTTTTCACCGATCACCACGGTGAGCTGGCCGAAGCCGTGCGCGAAGGTCGGCGTAACGAATTCGCCGACTTCGCAGCGTTCAAGGACCCTGAGCGGCGCGAACATATTCCCGACCCCAACGCACTGCCGACCTTTCTACAGTCGGCGCCCCGCTTTACCGAAAACGAACACGCGCAGCTATACCGCCAGCTGCTGAGCCTGCGCCATCGGCATATCGTGCCGCACTTGCCGGGCAGCGTGGCCCTCGGCGCGCAGGTACTGGCCGACGGCGCCGTCAGCGCGCGCTGGCGCCTGGGCAACGGCAGCGTGTTGCAGATCGACCTGAACCTGGGCGCCACGCCGCTGGATCATCCGGCGCCGCCACACCTGCTATTCGAGACGTCTGCTCATGGAGGCGCGCAACTGGCGCCATTGAGTGCACGCGTCGCCATATCCCCTGCTGGAGATCACCCTTGAGCGAAGCGAACCTGGAAATACTCGCCAGCCGCGCGGGCCTGGCCGTCGATTGGATCGACGCCAACGGCCGCCCGCAACATGTCAAACCCGCCGCCTTGCGTGCCGTCCTCAAAGGCCTGGGCCACCCGGCCGATACCGACGCCGAGATCGATGCCAGCCTGCTCGAAATGGAACGGGTGCAACAAGACAAGCACCTGCCGCCGCTGATGACGGTGGACACCGGTGCGGGTCTGGACCTCGCGCGTTACTTTGCCCCGGACACACCCTGCCGCGTCAGCCTGGAACAGGGTGAAACCCTCGAATTGCGCCTGGATGGCAATGCCGAACTGCCCGGCGTGATCGCACTGGGTTATCACCAGGTGCATATCGACGACCAAACTTTCACCCTGGCCGTGGCCCCCACCCATTGCTACAGCGTTGGTGAAGCGGTGGACAGCCAATCGGCCCGCGCCTGGGGCCTGAGTGCGCAACTGTATGCACTGCGCCGCCTGGGTGACGGCGGCTTCGGAGACACGTTGGCGTTGGAGCACTTGGCCCGCAGCGCCGCCGAGCGCGGCGCCGATGCCTTGGCCATCAGCCCGATGCACGCCATGTTCAGTGCCGACACCGAGCGCTACAGCCCCTATTCACCCTCCAGCCGTTTGTTCCTCAACAGCCTGTATGCCTCGCCCGCCTGCATCCTTGGCGAGCGTGAAGTGCGCAACGCCATCGAGGCACTGGACCTCACCGATGAGCTGCACGAGCTGGAGCAGCTCAGCCTGATCGACTGGCCCACCGCCGCCCGCGCCAAGCAGCGCCTGTTGCGCGCCTTGTATGAAGATTTCCGCCACGGCCAGCACCCGCAACACGCCGACTTCCTGAGCTTTCGCCAGGCCGGCGGCGAAGCCCTGGAAAACCACTGTCGCTTCGAAGCCGTGCAGGCCCTGCGCGCCGCCGCCGGTGAAGAACTCGACTGGCGCCACTGGCCCGAAGCCTGGCGCTCGCCACAGAGCCCGGCGCTGGTGCAATTTGCCGCCGAACATGCGGATGAAATCGGCTATTTCGCCTTCTGCCAATGGCTGATCGCCCGCTGCCTGGAGCGCGCGCAACAAGCTGCGCGTGGCAGTGGCATGGGCATCGGTCTGATCGCGGACCTGGCCGTGGGTGCCGACGGCGGCGGCAGCCAGGCCTGGAGCCGGCAGGACGAGTTGCTGGCCAACCTTACCGTCGGCGCGCCGCCCGACATTCTCAACCGCGCGGGGCAAGGTTGGGGCATTTCAGCGTTTTCCCCCGAAGGCCTCAAGCGCAACGGTTTTCGCGCGTTTATCGAGATGCTGCGGGCCAACTTCGCCCACGCCGGCGGCCTGCGCATCGACCATGTGATGGGCCTGCAACGCCTGTGGGTCATCCCCATGGACGCTACGCCGCGCGATGGCGCCTACCTGTATTACCCGGTGGATGACCTGCTGCGCCTGCTGGCGCTGGAATCCCACCGCCACCAGGCCATCGTGCTCGGTGAAGACCTGGGTACAGTACCCGATGGCCTGCGCGAAAAACTCAGCGGCCGCTCGATCCTGGGCATGCGCGTGTTGCTCTTTGAGCAAAACCACGAAGGCCACTTCACGCCGATCCTCGACTGGCCGGACAACGCCCTGGCCACCACCAGCACCCACGACTTGCCGACTCTCAACGGCTGGTGGCACAGCCGCGATATCGAATGGAATATCCAGCTGGGCCTGATCGATGCGCCCACCGTGGAGCAGTGGAGCGAACACCGCCTGCGCGAACGCCAGGCGCTGCGCCAGGCCCTGAGCCAGGACCCGCAGAACTTCGTCGATGAAATCCGCAACGACACCGACCATATGATCGACGCCAGCGTGCGCTACCTGGGCCACACCCGCGCGCCGTTGGTGCTGTTGCCGCTGGAAGACGCGCTGGGCATTGAGGAACAACCCAACCTGCCCGGCACCACCGACACCCACCCCAATTGGCGCCGCCGCCTGCCGGGTGAGGCCGCCAGCCTGCTCGACAACAACGGCGCCGCGCGTCGCCTGGAGTTGCTGGCCGTGGCGCGCAACCAAGCCCATGAGCGTGACCGATGAATGCATTACCCCTGCGCGCGACCCAGCGCCTGCAATTTCATAAAGGTTTTACCCTGGATGATGCCGTGCCCCTGGTGCCCTACTTTGCCCAGCTCGGCATCAGCCACTTGTACGCCTCGCCGCTGCTGGCCGCCCGCGCCGGCTCCATGCACGGCTACGACGTGGTTGACCCAACCCGCGTCAACCCCGAGCTTGGCGGCGAACCGGCCTTGCACAGGCTGGTTGCGGCGCTGCGCGAGCACGGGATGGGGCTGATCCTCGATATCGTCTCCAACCATATGGCCGTCGGCGGCGCGGACAACCCGTGGTGGCTGGACCTGTTGGAATGGGGCCGCCTGAGCCCCTACAGTGAGTTTTTCGATATCCAGTGGCACTCGCCGGACCCGCTGCTCAAGGGCCAGTTGCTGATGCCGTTTCTGGGCAGCGACTACGGTGAAGCGCTGCAAAGCGGCAACCTGGCGCTCCAGTTCGATGCCGAACACGGCGGGTTTTACGTCGAGCATTACGAGCACCGCTTCCCCATTTGCCCGCGTGACTACGCCATGATCCTGGGCAGCGATGAGCCGTTGAAGCCCCTGGCCGACCGTTTCAGCGCCCTCGCCCACCAGAATGACGCCTACACTGAAGCCGGCTGGCTCAAACACGTGCTGGCCGAACGGGCCACGGAAGCCTCGGTGCTGCACGCCATCGAAAGCCGGCTGGCCGAATTCGATGGGCGCCAGCCGGACGGCTTCACTCACTTGCACGCCTTGCTGGAACAACAGGTGTATCGGCTGGCCAGCTGGCGTACCGCAGCGGACGATATCAACTGGCGGCGCTTCTTCGACGTCAACGAACTGGGCGGCCTGCGCGTTGAGCGCAGCGCCGTGTTCGAAGCCACCCACGGCAAGATTTTCGAGCTGATCGGCCAAGGTCTGGTGGACGGCTTGCGCATCGACCATATCGACGGGCTGGCCGACCCACGCGGGTATTGCCGCAAGTTGCGTCGGCGCGTGGACTCTCTTTCGCCCGACCGGCATTTGCCGATCTTCGTGGAAAAAATCCTCGGTGAAGGCGAAACCCTGCGCGAAGACTGGCAGGTGGATGGCACCACCGGCTATGAATTCATGAACCAGCTGTCGCTGTTGCAACACAACCCGGCAGGCTTCGGGCCGTTGGCTGAGCTGTGGACGCGCCACAGCGAACGGCCTGCTGCCTTTATCGAAGAGGCCTGGCTGGCCCGCCAGCAGATCCTCAACGGCTCCCTGGCCGGTGACTTCGAGAGCGTGGCCCAGGCGCTGCTGCAAGTGGCCCGCGATGACGTGATGACCCGCGACCTGACCCTGGGCGCGATCCGCCGTGCCTTGCAGGAACTGATCGTGCACTTTCCGGTGTACCGCACCTACATCAGCGCCCGTGGGCGCAGTGCGCACGATGATGTGTTTTTCCTGCAAGCCTTGGCCGGTGCCCGCAGCACCTTGGGCGAAGGCGACTGGCCGGTGCTCGACCACCTGGAAAAATGGCTGGGCGGCCAGCCGTGGCGCAATCGCCCGGTGGGCCGTGAGCGCAAGATGCTCAAGCATGCCTGCGTGCGCTTCCAGCAGCTGACGTCGCCGGCGGCCGCCAAAGCGGTGGAGGACACCGCTTTCTACCGCTCGGCAGTGCTGCTGTCGCGTAACGATGTGGGCTTCAGCACCGAACAGTTCAGCGCGCCGCTGGCGGACTTTCATGCGGCCAATCAGCAGCGCCTGCAGACCTTCCCCGACAACCTGCTGGCCACCGCCACCCACGACCACAAGCGCGGTGAAGACACGCGGGCACGCCTGGCGGTACTGAGTGAATGTGCGCCGTGGTATGTCGAACAGGTCGAGCACTGGCGCCGCCTCGCCGCACCGTTGCGCGATGATGCACACAGCCCGTCGGCGGGCGACGAACTGATCCTTTACCAAGTGCTGCTCGGCAGTTGGCCGCTGGATACCCACCCGGACATGCAGCCTTACCAGCAACGCCTGTGGCAATGGCAGCAAAAAGCCCTGCGCGAAGCCAAGTTGCAAAGCAGTTGGAGCGCGCCCAACGAAGCCTATGAACAGGCGGTCGAAGCCTTCCTGTCACGCTTGTTGCTCAGCGATGCCGGCGCCACGCTACGCAACGCCATCGGCAGCGCCGCCCAGGCTATCGCCACGGCGGGTGCACTCAACGGCCTGGCGCAATCCTTGCTTCGTATCACCGTGCCGGGTGTACCGGACCTGTACCAGGGCGATGAGTTCTGGGACTTCAGCCTGGTGGACCCGGACAACCGCCGCCCGGTGGATTTCAACGCACGGCAACACGCGCTGCAGACCCCACCGAACGTCGGCGAGCTGTTGTCCCACTGGCGCGACGGGCGTATCAAACAGGCGCTGATTGCCCAGGTGCTGGCCGTGCGCAAGGCCAATGCCGAACTCTTCCAACGCGGCAGCTACACCCCGCTGGAAGTGCTGGGCAAACACGCCGATCACGTCGTCGCATTTTGCCGCGCGTATCAGGGCAAACACCTGCTGGTGGTGGTGCCACGCTGGCCTCATCGCTTGCTGGAAAACGGTGAACAACCCCATATCAATGCGCAGGTTTGGGGCGATACGCGGGTGAAATTACCGTTCGCCACCACAACACAAAACTGGAAGGGACTTTTTCATACAGGCGCAGTCACACCAAACAAGGAGCTGTTGATCAGCGCTGCCCTGGGGGATTTCCCGGTCAATGTCTTTATCAATTCCGATGATCAAGAAAGCTGAAAATTTTCTGTGAGGAGTATTGCGATGAGTACTGAAGACAAACGCGTACGCGAGTTGGCGCATCAGATCTGGGAGTCCGAAGGCAAGCCCCACGGTGAAGATGCACGCCACTGGGAGATGGCGCGCAAGTTGGCCGAAGCCGAAGCGCTGACCCCGAGCAAACCCAAGGCTGCGGCCAAGCCCAAGACCGCGCCCAAGCCCGCGCCTAAATCCAAGCCGCCGGCCCCGGCAGCCAGCAAGCCCGCACCGCCAGCGGCGAAGAAGCCTGCGGCGCCGAAAAAACCGAAACCTTAACAGCCCACGCGCCTCCTGCCGACACGCTCGGCAGGAGGCCCTTTTTACTTTTCAGTGCGTCAGCTGAGCAACCGTCGGCACGGTAGCGCTCGGCCCGAAAAAAGACCCTTGCAGGAGCAATTTAATGAGCAAACCCGATAACAACTCAGCCACGCCGGAAAACGAGCCGTCGCGGATTCGTGAAGGTTTGCCCTTCCCTCTAGGCGCCACCTGGGATGGCCTGGGCGTCAACTTTGCGCTGTTCTCAGCCAATGCCACCAAGGTCGAGCTGTGCCTGTTCGATGACACCGGCGAGGTCGAGCTTGAACGGATCGAACTGCCCGAATACACCGACGAAACCTTCCACGGTTACCTGCCCGACGCCCACCCAGGGCTGATTTACGGCTACCGCGTGTACGGTGCGTATGACCCGGCCAATGGCCACCGCTTCAACCACAACAAATTGCTGATCGACCCCTATGCCAAACAGCTGGTGGGTGAACTCAAATGGTCCGAGGCGCTGTTTGGCTACACCATCGGCCACCCGGACGACGACCTCAGTTTCGACGAACGCGACAGCGCGCCCTTCGTGCCCAAGTGCAAGGTCATCGACCCGGCGCACACCTGGGGCAACGACCAGCCGGTTCGGGTGCCATGGGACCGCACGATCATCTACGAAACCCACCTGCGTGGCATCAGCATGCGTCACCCCTCGGTGGGCGAGTCGGTGCGCGGCACCTGTGCCGGGCTGATGGAAGATGACGTGCTCAAGCATATTCGCCAGCTCGGCGTGTCATCCGTTGAACTGCTGCCGGTGCATGCCTTCGTCAACGACCAGCACCTGCTGCAAAAAGGCATGACCAACTATTGGGGCTACAACAGCATCGCCTTTTTTGCGCCCGACCCGCGCTACCTGGCCAGCGGCAAGATCGCCGAGTTCAAGGAGATGGTCGCGCACCTGCATGAACAGAAGCTCGAAGTGATCCTCGACGTGGTCTACAACCACACCGCCGAGGGCAACGAGCGTGGCCCTACCCTGTCGATGCGCGGCATCGACAACGCTTCGTACTATCGGCTGATGCCCGACGACAAACGCTTCTACATCAACGATTCCGGCACCGGCAATACCCTGGACTTGAGCCACCCCTGCGTGCTGCAAATGGTCACCGACTCCCTGCGTTACTGGGCCACCGAGATGCACGTGGACGGTTTCCGCTTTGACCTGGCGACCATTCTGGGGCGTTACCGCGACGGTTTCGACGAGCGCCACAGCTTCCTCGTGGCCTGCCGCCAGGACCCGGTGCTGCGCCAGCTGAAAATGATCGCCGAGCCCTGGGACTGCGGCCCCGGCGGCTATCAAGTGGGCAACTTCCCACCGGGTTGGGTGGAATGGAACGACCGCTTCCGCGACACCGTGCGCGCCTTCTGGAAAGGCGATGACGGCCAGTTGGCGGACTTTGCCGGGCGTATGACCGCCTCGGGCGAGATGTTCAACCACCGGGGGCGCAGGCCCTACAGCTCGGTGAACTTCATCACTGCCCATGATGGTTTCACCCTGCACGACCTGGTGTCGTACAACGACAAGCACAACGAGGCCAACGACGAGAACAACCAGGACGGCAGCAACAACAATCTGTCCTGGAACCACGGCGTCGAAGGCCCCACCGAAGACCCGGAAATCAACGCCCTGCGCCTGCGCCAGATGCGCAATTTCTTCGCCACGCTGCTACTGGCCCAAGGCACGCCGATGATCGTGGCCGGTGACGAGTTCGCGCGTACCCAGCACGGCAACAACAATGCCTATTGTCAGGACAGCGAGATCGGCTGGGTCAACTGGGACCTGGACGACGACGGCAAGGCACTGCTCAAGTTCGTCAAACGCCTGATCAAGTTGCGCCTGGCCTACCCGATCCTGCGCCGTGGGCGCTTCCTGGTGGGCGACTACAACGAAGATCTCGGCGTTAAAGACGTCACCTGGCTGGCGCCGGATGGCAACGAGATGAGCACCGAACAGTGGGAAGACAGCCATGGCCGCTGCCTGGGTATGCTGATGGACGGCCGCGCCCAGGAAACCGGGATTCGTCGCCCAGGCGGTGACGCGACCCTGTTGCTGGTGGTCAACGCCCACCACGACATGGTGAATTTCCGCCTGCCGCCGGTGCCCCAGGGTGAGTTCTGGACCTGTATGCTCGACACCAATGCCCCGGCAGTGCGCGGGCAGGAACGTTTTGATTTCGAGCACGAATACGCGGTGACGGGCCGTTCCCTGCTGCTGTTCGAACTGCAACGAGACGATGAGGTGTGACATGGCCCTGCATGGATTCCTTCAAGGCAATCGCAGCTACGCCGATACTCAGGCGCTGGGCGTTGCACTGAAGGCGCTTCAGGAAGAAGGCCTGGACCAACTGCCATTGCCCGGCAGCGGCCAGACGCTCGAGCGCTTCAGCCGGTTGGCACAGGTGGCAGGTCATGACCTGCGCCTGTGCAAGCTGTTCGAAGGCCACACTGATGCCCTGGCGATCATCGCCGAGCTCGACAGCCCCTTGCCGCCCTTGGGCAGCGTTTGGGGCATGTGGGCCGCCGAACCGCCGACGGCCAAGGTGCGTGTGCGCCGTGACGGCCAGCGCCTGATCGTCGATGGGCGCAAAGCCTGGTGCTCCGGCGCAGCGGTGGTCAGCCATGGCTTGCTGACGGCTTGGGACGAAGACGACCGCCAGCAGTTGGTCGCGGTAGAGATGGATCAGCCCGCTGTCACCGTCACCCACGAAGGCTGGAAAGCCGTGGGTATGGCGGCCACCGGCAGTGTCGAAATCCTCTTCGATGAGGCCCACGGCATTGCGGTCGGCGAACCGGGCGACTACCTGTCACGACCGGGCTTCTGGCACGGCGGCGTCGGTATCGCCGCCTGCTGGTATGGCGGCGCACAACGCCTGGCGGAAGTGCTGCGCGCACATTGCAGCCAACGTCCTGAACCCCATGCGCTGGCGCATTTGGGCGCGGTCGACAGCGTGCTCAACAGCGCCGCCTGTGTACTGCGTGACGCCGCTGAGCAGATTGACCGCGACCCTCGCGCCGATGCGCAGCAGTTGGCCCAACAGGCACGGGCGTGCATCGAGGATACCGTCGAACAGGTCATGCACCATGTCGGTCGCGCGGTGGGTGCCGGGCCTTATTGCAAAGATCCGCACTTCGCCCAGTTGATGGCGGACTTACCCGTGTATGTACGCCAAAGCCACGCCGAGCGCGACCTGGCGGCGTTGGGAAAGCTGGTGGCGGACGACCCCACAGGGAGGTGGCTGTTATGAAACCCAACCCCATCGTTGGCCAGGGCACGCCATTGCATCAGTGGCAAGGTTCCGCCCTGATGGCCCAGTTGCCGCAGATCAGCGTCGAGCAGTTGGTACCGCCGGGGCACCGCGCCGTCATCATAGCCCCGCACCCGGATGACGAAGTGCTGGGCTGCGGTGGCCTGTTGCAAGGCCTGGCCCTGCTGGGCCGGCCGATCCAGCTGATTTCCGTCACCGATGGCAGCGCCAGTCACCCAGGTTCCAGGCGCTGGCCGGTCAAGCGTTTGAGCGTGGTGCGCCCGCAGGAATCGGCCCAGGCCCTGCACCGTCTCGGCCTGCCATTGCACAGTTTGCAGTGGCTGCGCGCAGGTTTTGCCGACAGCCAGGTCGCGGCCCGTGAAGATGAGTTAAGCGCATTCATAGAGCGTTATCTCAAGCCCACCGATGTGGTGTTCACCACGTGGCGCGAAGACGGGCACTGCGACCATGAAGCCGTTGGCCGCGCCAGCGCCAAGGCGGCGCAGGCGATCGGTGCCACCCTGTACGAGCTGCCCGTGTGGACCTGGCATTGGGCAACGCCCGAAGACAGCCAGGTGCCGTGGCACCGTGCGCGCAAGATCGCACTCACACCTGAAGCGGTGGCGCGTAAACGTCACGCCATTCATGCCTTTGCCAGCCAGTTGGAAGGCGACCCGCAGGTGGGCCTGGCACCGGTGCTGGCACCCTATGTGGTGGAGCGTTTGCTGCAACCTTTTGAAGTGGTATTTGTATGAGTGTGGCCACGCCGTATTTCGATCAGTTGTTCGCCGGCAATGACGACCCATGGGCCTTTCGCCAGCGCTGGTACGAACAGCGCAAGCGCGCAATGACCCTGGCCGTGCTGACCCGCCCCCATTACACGTCGATCTTTGAACCCGGTTGCGCCAACGGTGAGCTGAGTGCCGAGTTGGCAGCGCGCTGCGACCGCCTGGTGTGCTGCGACACGGCCGCCGCGGCTGTGGCGCTGGCGCAAACCCGCTTGATGGCGTTTCCCCATGCCCAAGTCCGGCAAAGCCGCCTGCCCCAGGAATGGCCGCCCGGCCAGTTCGAACTGATTGTGTTGAGCGAGCTTTGCTACTACCTCGATGCCGACGATTTACAGCGCCTGATCGACTGCGCGCTCAACGCACTGACCGACAACGGCCAACTGCTCGCCTGCCACTGGCGCCCCCACATCGACGGCTGCCCGCAAACGGCTGAACAGGTGCACGAAATGCTCGCGCAACACTTGGGCATGGCCCACCTCGTCCACCATCACGACAGTGACTTTCTACTCGACCTGTGGAGCCGTGACGGCACCTCGGTCGCTACCCATGAGGGCTTGCGATGATCGGCATTCTGATCCCGGTGCATAACGAAGAAGCGCTGTTGGGCGACTGCCTCAAAGCCGCAATGATTGCTGCCAGCCATCCGGGCTTGCTCGGCGAACCTGTGCAGATCCTGGCCGTGCTCGACAGTTGCAGTGATGGCAGCGCGGCGATTGCCCAGGCGTATCCGGTGCAGTGTTTGCAGGTGCAGGCACGTAACGTCGGGCATGTGCGCGGAGTGGGTGCGCGGCACTTGTTGAACCAGGGTGCGCGCTGGATTTCGTGCACCGACGCCGACAGCCGTGTCGCCCCCGACTGGTTGGTGGCGCAACTGGCTTTGGGCGCCGATGCCGTGTGCGGCACAGTAACGGTGGATGCCTGGAGCGAAGGCTTCGATGCCGCCGCCCAGATCCGCTACACCCAAGCCTACGAGGCCCGCGACGGCCATCGACATATTCACGGTGCCAACCTGGGCGTGAGTGCCGCCGCCTATGTGCAATCCGGTGGTTTCGAGCCGCTGGCTTGCCACGAGGATGTGCAACTGGTGCGCAACCTGGAACGCTGCGGCGCCTCAATCGCCTGGAGCCACACACCCCAGGTGATTACCAGCGCGCGCCTGGACTGCCGTGCACAGGGCGGTTTTGGTGATTACCTGAAGAGCCTGATGCAGGCCACCTGAAAATTTCGGCCGTGCAAAATGTAAAAACGCCGAATCCTTGACTATGCTGAAATCGCCTTGCTGGCCATCCAGGGTTGGATGGCCGCAGTTCATCGCAGCGGAGCCTGTGCTGAGTACAAGAGCGTCGTCCCGTCAACGGGGTACGACCCGGCATTATTCGACAAGGACGTGACACCCATGAAATCTGCCTCATTGAGCGAGGGCCGTCGCGGCCCTGCGCAAATATGGAACAGTGCGCCGCAATTGGCGCACATCCCCTTTATCAAGCCCTCCTCCCTGGTGCCACGCGGTGCGCGCGTGGTGGTCATCGCGCCTCATCCCGGCGACGAGGTGTTGGCCTGTGGCGGTTTATTGCAACTGCTCAGCACCCTCAACCACCCGCTGCAGTTGATTTCGATCACCGACGGCAGCGCCAGCCACCCTGGCTCAAACGCCTGGCCGGCAAGCCGCCTGAGTGTGATCCGGCCGCAGGAAAGCGCCGAGGCGTTGCGGCGCCTGGGCATGCCGCTGCACAGCCTGAAGTGGATTCGTGGCGGGTTTTGTGACAACGCCCTCGCCGCCCGCGAGCAACCCATGAGCCAGTTCATTGCGCGCTACCTGCAACCGGGTGACGTGGTGTTCACCACCTGGCGCCACGACGGCAATGACGACCATGACGCCGTCGGCCGCGCCAGCGCCAAAGCTTGCATGCTCACCGGCGCGCGCCTGTATGAGCTGCCGATATGGGCCTGGCACTGGCCGCTGCGCGAAGGCTCGGTGATCCCCTGGCAACGCGCGCGCAAAGTGCGCCTGGACAGTTGGAGCGTTGCGCGCAAACTTCACGCCGCCCACGCGTATGCCAGCCAATTGGTCGGCGACCCGGAGATCGGCCTGGCGCCGATGCTTGCCCAGGAATTGCTGGAGCGCATGCGTGAGCCCTATGAGATCGTGTTCGCCTAGGGCAGCGCTCGTCTGTACCTGTTAATTCTCACAGTAGCGGCCGGCGCAATGTGCGACTAGGGTGCAAAAAGTCCTGCACGGGTTGACGTGCAGTCGAGAAAGCCATGCCAACCCCTTGCATTCGCCGGTGTTTTCGCCGAACAGGTAACCTGTAGTCCCTGCTCCGTATCGCGCACTTCCTTGCCATGGCTATAAGTGCACCTGATTGTCCAGGTGCAGGAACTGCCATCGGACAAGGAGCAGTCATGCGCACACTGCCAGTTTCTCTCACGTATTTGGCTATCACGTTGATGGCTGCTTGGCCACTGCCGTCGCCAGGCGCCTGCACGATCAACACCACCGCCGGTGATGACACCTCGACCTGCGACAGCGGCACCGCACCGGGCTTTACCGACACCGGCGGCAGCAACACGCTGAACATCAGCGGCAGCGGCACTGTCAACGGCACTGTCACCTTCGGTGCCGGCAACGACCAGGTAGACATCAACGGTGCGACCGCGGCAATCAATGGGGCGTTGGACCAGGGCGACGGCGCGAACACCTTTCGCCTGACGTTGGGCACCGTCGGGGCCGTCACCCAAAGGGATGGCGCGGACCTGGTACAGATTAGCGGCGGGCAGGCCGGGGCGATCATCCAGGGCGCGGGCATCGACAGTTTTGTAATGCGCGGTGGCACTGTCGAGTCTCTGGCCCAGGGTGACGGCCATGACATATTCGACATGAGTGGTGGCACCATCACCGGCGCGTTTGAAGACGGCGATCAAGCGGTGATGACGGGCGGGCAAATCGGACGCGTCGATATGAAACTGGATAACAACGTCTTCGATATGCGCGGCGGGACCATCGTCGGCAACCTTGTCACAGGGCTTGGCAGGGACACCATTCTGGTGTCGGGGACCAGCATCATCGGCGGCAATATCAGTACCAGCGCCGGCGTGGATCTGATTCGGTTCAGTGGTGGCAGGGTCAACGGCCAAATCCTCACCAGCTTCGGCGCCGATCAGTTCATCTGGATCGACGGGGGAATCATCATTGGGGCAATCCTCCTGGGTGCCGATGATGATACTGCTCTGCTGAAAAACCTCAGCGAGACCTTGCTGGCCTCCAACCCCCAACTGGACGGCGGCCCGGGTAACGACACGCTGACCTTTGACGCCACACAAACCAATGCCCCGAGCCGCTATACCGGCTGGGAACGGGTGTTTTTAGTCAATGGCTCAGCCCTGACACTGGGCGGCGTATTCGTGTTGGGAGGCAGTGATACCGGGACTGGCGCGATGAGCATCGATGCAACGAGCCGATTGAGCGTTACCACCGGCACCCTCTCACCCTTCACGGCCGGGCAATTGGCGAGTTTGAACAACGCCGGCCTGATCGACATGACCAGCGACAGTTCCAGCGCCACCGACAGTTTGACAATCAACGGCAATTACCTGGGCACGGGTGGCCGACTTGCACTGCAAACGGTGCTGGGCGCGGATAACTCAGCCAGCGACAAACTGGTGGTCAGCCAAGGCACACTGCAGGGCACCACGGCGATCAGCATTACCAACCTGGGCGGTGCCGGGGCATTGACCGTGCAGGATGGCATTGCGGTGGTGCAGGCAACCCAGGGCGCCACCAGCAGCGTCGGTGCCTTCTCGCTGGCAGGCCCCGTATCTGCCGGCGCGTTTGACTATCACTTGTTTAAAGGCGGCGTAACTGCCGGTACTGAGCAAAATTATTACCTGCGCTCCACCGTGCCTGCCCTCCCCGCACCCGGTGCGGTGATAGCGGCGCCCGCCCCTGCGCCTGGCACACCGGCACTGCCACCCAGCTCGGGCAGCGCCGCCATCCCCCTCTACCGCGCTGAAGTGCCGGTTTACTCGGTGCTCTTTGAGGCCGCCGAACACATCGTCCACGGCATGCTGGGCACATACCATGAACGCCAGGGCGATCAGGGTCGGCAGCAACCGACCGGAGTGTTTCCAACCGGCTGGGCCCGCGTGTTCGGCGGCAACAGTCGCCAGAGCTTTGCCGGGACGGTCAGCCCGACGCTGGACAGCTCAGTGTCGGCGTTCCAGGTGGGCAGTGACCTGTACGCCACCACCACGGACAACGGCAAGACTCACCGATTCGGCTTTTTTGTCGGCCACAGCCGCTTGCAAGGCGACGTCAAGGGGTTCAACGCGGGTTTCCAGAACAAGCACGCGGGCAGCCTCACCTTGCGCGGCGACAGCCTGGGCGCGTACTGGACAATGATCGGCGCCAACCGCGCCTATCTGGACCTAGTGGTAATGGGCACCCGCTTCTCCGGCAACAACGAGTCCGACCGAGGCATCAAGATGACAACCAAAGGCAGCAATGCATTGGCGTCCGCCGAAGTGGGCTGGCCGTTTACCGTGAGCGCACACTGGGAACTGGAGCCACAAGCCCAGCTCATCGTCGACCGCACCCGACTGGACAGCCAGCACGACCGAATCTCCGCCGTTGCCTACGACGCCGATACCCACGTCACCAGCCGTCTCGGTGCCCGCCTGCGCGGCAGTTATGAGCTGCATGGCATGCCGCTGCAGCCGTATCTGCGCGCCAACATCTGGCATGCCCGAGCCGGCACCAACACGGTGCGCTTCGATGAAGCTACCGACATCGACACTGAGCAAAAGTCGACCACGCTGGACCTCAACCTCGGCGCCAACCTGACCATTGCCAAAGGCATCAGTCTGTACAGCCAACTGGGCTACAACCGCAACCTGGACAGCAACGCGCTCAACGGTCGCCACGCCACACTGGGGCTCAGCATGGATTTCTAAACCGCATGTTTGTATCACTCTGTGTACAGGAGGCGTCGCGATACACAACGTTTAACCCATAGCGTTTGCTGAAACACAGCCGATACAGCGCGACGTTCAACTGAGCACCCGGCACCCATCAAGCCCAAGGAGGCTCGCCATGCACGCTCAGTTGAAACGCCACCCACTGTTCCTGGCCTTTGCCCTGTTGCCCTTCGCTGCCGTGGGCATGGCCCATGCCGAGATGCCCGAGCCGCAACCCGCGGCAGCGCAGCACCAAGCCGGTTTCGGCACGCTTAAGCACGTCAAGGCCGGCCTGCTGGAGGTGGCCTACGCCGAGGTCGGCCCGGCCAATGGCCAAGTGGTGATTCTGCTGCATGGCTGGCCCTACGATATCGACAGCTACGCCAACGTCGCGCCGCTGTTGGCCGCCAAGGGCTATCGCGTGTTGATCCCGTATGCGCGAGGGTATGGCGACACGCGTTTTCTGTCGGATAAGACCCTGCGCGACGGTGAGCCGGCAGCGTTGGCCCAGGATGTGATCGACTTCATGGACGCGCTGAAGATCCAGCAAGCGGTGCTCGGCGGTTATGACTGGGGGGCACGTTCGGCGGATATTGTTTCGGCGCTGTGGCCCGAACGCGTGAAGGCGTTGGTGTCCGTCAGTGGCTACCTGATCGGTAACCAGGCCGCCGGCAAAAACCCGCTGCCACCGAAAGCGGAATTGCAGTGGTGGTACCAGTTCTACTTCGCCACCGAACGCGGCGCCGCCGGTTACCAGAAAAACACCCACGAGTTCGCCAAGCTGATCTGGCAGACCGCCTCGCCGAAGTGGGCCTTTGACGACGCCACCTTCGAGCGCAGCGCCAAAGGCCTGGACAACCCCGATCACGTGGCCATCACCGTATTCAACTACCGCTGGCGCCTCGGCCTGGTGCAGGGCGAAGCGCAATACGCGGCCCTGGAGCAAACACTGGCGCAGTCGCCGAGCATTAGCGTGCCGACCATCACCCTTGAAGGCGACGCCAACGGTGCGCCGCACCCGCTACCCGAGGACTACGCCAAACGTTTTACCGGCAAGTACCAGTTCCGTCTGGTCAGCGGCGGCATCGGCCATAACCTGCCGCAAGAAGCGCCGGCGGCGTTTGCCAAGGCCGTCATAGACGCCGAACAGCTGTGACGGTTCTAGCCATATGCCACACCAGAAAATGTGAAATTTTTGTTAACTATGTCTCCCCAAAGGCTTTTTTGCTTCGGCCCGATCTGCCACACTAATGCGAATAATTATCAACAGATTTATTATTCGCTAGGGACGGCGTTCAGGGGAGACTCCGTTTCATGTCTGTGCAACTTCATGGTGGCAAAGCTTTTACACCCAGTTTGATGGCGTTGGCGGTTTGTCTTGCCACCTCACCCGCGGCCTTCGCCGCCGACGCGCAACAGCCGCCAGAGGTGGTTGAGCTGGGTGCGACGCAGATCAACACTGAGCAAGTCCTCGGTGCGACGACCGAAGGCAGCCAGTCCTACACCACCGGCTCGATGGCAACCGCGACCAAACTGCCGCTT
Organism: Pseudomonas sp. W3I7; assembly: GCF_030816095.1. Classification (NCBI taxonomy): domain Bacteria; kingdom Pseudomonadati; phylum Pseudomonadota; class Gammaproteobacteria; order Pseudomonadales; family Pseudomonadaceae; genus Pseudomonas; species Pseudomonas sp. W3I7. The sequence goes on along the minus strand of NZ_JAUSXP010000001.1, from coordinate 2,630,530 downwards.
ACCCTGCGTGAAACCCCGCAAGCGGTCACGGTCATTACCCGTCAGCGGATGGACGACCAGGCGATGACCAGCATCAACGACGTGGTAAAAGCCACGCCAGGTCTGTTCCTGAATTTCTCCAGTGGACCTGGCCGAGAAGCCTATACCTCACGTGGTTTCGACATCGACAACCTTATGTATGACGGCATCCCCACCGGCTATAACGGCGTTTCAGTCGGCGCCCAGCCGAACCTGGCAATGTTCGACCGCGTCGAGATCGTGCGCGGTGCCACCGGTTTGGTGACTGGCGCCGGCAACCCTTCGGCGGCCATCAACCTGATACGCAAGCGACCACTGGACGAGCAGAAAGTCACCCTCACCGGCGCCGCCGGCAGCTGGGACGACTACCGTGGCGAACTGGATGCCTCCAGCCCACTCAATGACAGCGGCACTTGGCGCGGCCGGGTTGTGACCTCTTACCGTGACGCCAATGGGTTTATCGATAAAGCCAAGGAAGACCATGGCTTGTTCTATGCCGTCACCGAGGCAGACCTCAGCGAAGACACCACCCTCACCCTCGGTTTCTCGAACCAGAAGGACAAGACCAATTACTTCTGGGGATCTTCGATGGTCGGCCAGGACGGTCATCACTTGAACCTGCCGCGCTCCTACAACCCAGGGACCACTTGGGAGAACAAGGACCAGGAAATCAACACGGTGTTTGCCGAACTGCGTCAGCGCCTGGCCAACGACTGGAAACTGCAGATCAACGCCAACTACGCTGAGCAGGACGCGTTGTTTTCGGGCTCCTACCAGTCGCGCTGGGTCAACAACACCCTGGCGCGCACGGTTTACCAGGCCTCTTACGATGAAAACCAGGCCGGCGTCGACGCCTTCGCCAGCGGCCCCTTCCAGGCCTTCGGGCGTACCCATGAATTGGTGGTCGGCGCCAGCCGCCGCATCTATGACATGACCACCCACAACTACAGCCCGTACAACTTGAACTGGCCGCTGACGGCGGGCAAACCGGACTTCGTCCACACGACCAACGACCGCGACGTCACCACTCAGGACGGTGTCTACCTCACCACACGTCTGAGCCTGGCCGACCCATTGAAGCTGATCCTCGGCGCCCGTCTGGACTGGTATGACTACGATGCCCATGGCAGCAACGATGGCGATTACCATGTAACGCGCAACCTCACCCGCTACGCCGGACTTATCTACGACCTGGACGACCACCACTCGGTGTATGTCAGCTACAGCGACATCTTTACCCCGCAGAGTGACAAGGACAGCACCGGCACACCGCTCAAACCGATTGTCGGCAAGAACTATGAGGTCGGTATCAAGGGCGAATACTTGGGCGGCGCACTGAATGCGAGCGTCGCACTGTTTCGTGTAGACCAGGAAAACCGTGCCGTGGCGGTGGTGGTGCCGAACTGCCCGCAGGCATCCTGCGCGGTAGCTTCAGGCGAGATTCGCAGCCAGGGTATCGACATGGAGCTGCAGGGCGCATTGACCCCCAATTGGCAGGTTGGCGGCGGCTACACTTATGCGCGCACCCACACCATCAAGGATGACGCCAACCCGCAAAATGTTAACAAACAGTTCGACACCGACGTCCCGGAACACTTGTTCAAACTGACCACCAACTACCACTTCCAGGGCGCTCTGGAAAAGCTCCGTGTGGGCGGCAACATCTCCTGGCAGAGCCGCCTGTATAACGACTTGCAAGTCGCCGACGGCAGCACCTACCGCCTCAAGCAGGGCGCCTATGCCGTGACCGACCTGATGGCCGGCTACAAGGTCAACCAGCATCTGGATTTGCAGCTCAATGCCAACAACATCTTTGATCGCACGTATTACAAGTCCATCTCCAACTCCGTGAGCTACGGCGGTGATTCCTACGGCGCCCCGCGCAATATGATGGTGACCGCCAAATATAGCTTCTGATCCTGTTTATATTTTCGGTCGCCCGCTCGGGCGACCGTTCTTAAGTCTCCCTATTCACTGCCGATAACGATTTGCTACAGCTGATCCGGCAAAAAACCTGATACCTGCTTTGCTTTTTACCGGCGGCCCATCGTGGCACGCCGCATGCTTTGTTCCTGGCTCGACCACATGGAGTAAGAGTGAATGCCCGAACGCGCCCGCTTCCTGGAGCACTACCGCAAAGCCGACCGCATCATGCTGGCGTTGATCTGGCTGATGTTTCTATTCTCCCTGGGCCTGGCCTTCTGGCACGACACCTGGCTGCAAGCCGTGATCGTCGGCGGCGGCGCCAGCGTGGTGCTTACGCTGCTGTATCGCGCCCTCGGTGGCACCCGATTGATGCGCTGTTTGCTGGGCGCCGGCCTGATGGTCATGGCCGCGCTGCAGATCAACCAGTCCGAGGGCTTGATCGAATCGCACTTCGGGATCTTCGCGCTGCTGGCGGTGTTGACGTTTTACCGCGACTGGCTGCCGATCCTGGTGGCCGCAGTGACCATCGCCGTTCACCACGTGGTGTTTCACGCGTTGCAGCACCAGGGTTTCCCGGTGTTTGTGATGGACCATCATGGCGGCTGGGACATGGTGTTCGTGCACGCCTTCTACGTCGTGATGGAAACGGTCGCCCTGCTCTACCTCGCCATTCATAGCCAGGCCGAGGCTGTCGAAAGCCAGGAAATGCTGGAAAAAATGCTCGCTGTGACCTCCCAGCTCACGGTAGAAACCGCCCAAGGTGAAGGCAAGGCGCATGTGTCCCTGGCCAAGCGTTTCGACCACTTCCTGCAACAGATCACCCACCTGATCGATGGCGTGACCCGCGACTCCCACGGTCTCGGCCAACTCGGCCAGGCGTTGGCCAGCGCCAGCGGCACCCTGGAAACCGGCGCGCGCCATCAGTTGGCGGAAATCAACCAAATGACCGGCTCCATGCAGCGCATGGAAGACGCCACCGCCCACATCACCCAACACGTCGAACACGCGGTGGAGCACGCAGGTCAAGCCCGCGAACAGATCGTGCGCGGCCAGCAAAGCGTCGGCCGGGCCCAACATGAAATCACCCAGCTGGCCTCACGTATCGACGGCACCAACGAAACCGTACAGGGCCTGGCCACCCAGGCCGAACAGATTGGCTCGGTGCTTGAAGTGATCAGCAGCATCGCCAACCAGACCAACCTGCTGGCGCTCAACGCCGCCATCGAAGCCGCCCGCGCCGGCGAGCAAGGCCGAGGCTTTGCGGTGGTCGCCGACGAGGTCCGCAGCCTCGCGCAACGCACCGCCGTCTCCACCCAGGAAATCAAACAGATCATCGAGGGCCTGCAACACGGCAGCCGCCAAGCCGTTGAGGCGATGCACGACAGCCAGGCCGGCGTGGCGCGCTGTGTGCAGGACAGCCAACTGGCGGTGGACATGTTGCAGGCCGTGGGCGCCGACATCGCGCATATCGACGAGCTGAACGGGCGAATCGTGACGACCACCCGCGAACAGACCTCGGCCAACCTGGAGATTGTCGGGCGCTTGCAGTCCGTGCAGAACATTGCACAAAGCACCGCGGATGATGTGGAAACCCTGGCGCGCAGCAGTGAGCGGTTGCCTCCGATTGCAGTGCGGCTGGATGCGTTGGGGAGGCGGTTTCATCCGTGAAGACAGCGTCAGCGTGAAGATGGCTCAGCCTGGCAGAATCGCTGATTTTCTTGCCCGCATCCGCGCCAAGGCATACACCGTGCGGGTGCGCCAGCCACTGACACAAGCGTGCCTCTGAGTACCAGGCTCTTCAGGTACGCAGCTTGGCCACAGGTTACTGTTCCAGTGCATCCAGCGTGCGTTTCAGTCGCCTCAGGTTGCTGTTGACGATCAACTTATGCGCCGGCCCCACCGGCAACATGTACAGACGCCCAAAGGTGTTATGGGTGACCACCGATGAGGTGATCGTAAACACCCGCTCACTGATCGACAGGCAAATCATCACATCCAGGTGCCGGTCGCGCTCGGTCAGCACCAGCACATCCGGGGCGCTGTGTTCTACCAGGAAAAAATCCAGCCGCTCGCCCGCCTGCACAGTGATTCGCCGCGAGCCCGAGAACCCACCGATGCGTTTCACACCGAACAACGAAGAAATCCGGTCGCGGATTCGGAAGGCCAACCGCATGAACATCCCAGGTTCGGCGGTCATGATGTTCCACGCCTCCAGTGCAGTGATATCAGCGGGCAACACGACCGACCTTCGGTCGTAGTAATCAAGCGCTGTCGGTGCACCCAGCGTGTGAACAATATTCGGGGTAACCAACTGATTTTCTCCCTGAAAAACGCGGTTTGTGATGAAACAGGTCAGTGCCTGCAGGGCGCAGGTTATTTTGCACGGCGGCTCAAGTAAAGCGCGGGACAGGCTGGGTGTCTTGGTAAGCCAAGATAAGCCTGACCTCACGGGCGGCCTTCTTGATTGTGACCCACGCGCGTTGGGGTTCACGTGTTAATTGCTCAAGCGCCTCAACTGCATTTATCCTCAGCGCTCCCATCCGCCCCAACCCGGAGCCGCCATGGACCTCGCCACCCTCGCCCTCTTCGTCCCCGCCTGCTTCGCCCTGAACATGGCGCCCGGCCCCAATAACCTGCTGTCCGTGAGTAACTCCACGCGTTATGGCTATCGCACGTCTTGCCTTGCCGGTATTGGCCGTTTGCTGGCCTTTGCCGGCATGATCGCCCTCGCCTCTGCCGGCTTGGCGGTGGTGCTGCAAACCTCGGAGCTGCTGTTCTACGGGATCAAGCTTCTCGGCGCGGCGTATCTGTTTTATCTGGCGTTCCAGTTGTGGCGGGCTAATCCGCAAAAAGAAGCCGAATCAGCGACGCACCAGGTGGGATTGTGGGCCTTGGCGCGTCAGGAGTTTCTGGTGGCGGCCGGCAACCCAAAAGCCATCCTGATCTTCACCGCGTTCCTCCCGCAATTCGTGGTGCCAGGCCAACCGATCACCCCACAATTCGCACTGCTGGGTGCGATGTTCCTGGGCCTGGAATGGGTCGCCATCAGCGCCTACGCGTACATGGGCCTGCACATGCGCCGCTGGTTTGCCGAACCCAGCGGCAAGCGGCTGTTCAATCGTTGCTGCGCCGGGTTGTTATCGGCGGCGGCGACGGTGTTGTTGATGGCGCGCAGGACTTAATTATCACTCCACAAGACAAGGAAGAAGTCGATGAAAACCCTGATAGTCGGTGCAAGCAAAGGCCTGGGCAAAGCCTTGATCGAAGGCCTTGGCGAGCACGGCGACACGCTGATCGGCGTATCCCGCAGCCGTCCTGAAACCCTCGCGCCGCTTGCCGGTGTGCACCTGCATTGGGTCGAGGCCAACCTGGCCGCGCCTGCCAAGGCTGCGCAGGTCATCGTCGACGCAGTCGCAGAGCAAGGGTTGGACACGTTGATCTACAACCTCGGCATCTGGGAAGCGTTAGCCTTCGACCCGGCCTACCTGTTCACCGCCGACAGCGACGACCAGCTGGAAGCCATTGTCAGTTGCAACATCACTTCAACCATCCTGCTGATCAAACGCCTGCTGCCGGTGCTACTCAAGAGCGCCAACCCGAGGATTATCCTCACCGGCTCCACCTCCGGCCTGCCGCAAAGTGGCCGCCCGGAAGTCGCCTTTGGTGCCTCCAAATTCGCCCTGCGCGGAATCGCCGATGCCTTGCGCGAAGGCTACCGGCAACAGCGCCTGGCGGTGACATGCCTGAACCTGGGCTACCTGAACACCGAAGACCCGCTGAGCACACCTCGCGCCCAGGCCGCGCAACGCGATGAAGGCCACTCGATTCCCGTGCACGATGTGGTGCAGGTGGTGCGTATGACCTTGAGTTTGTCTTCGGCCAGTTTCGTCAAGGACATCACCTTGCCCGCCATCCTTGACGAGCGCTTTTGAACCAGGAGAACGCAGCATGACCCGAACCCAGCTCGCCGACTTTTACCAAGGCTACATCGACTGCCTCAACCGCCAGGACTGGAAGCACCTAGGCCACTTCGTCCACCCGCAGGTGACCTACAACGCCACCGCTGTCGGCCTGGCAGGCTACCGCGCGATGCTGGAACGCGACTTTCGTGAGATCCCCGACCTCGTGTTTCGCATCCAACTGCTGGTAGCCGACCCGCCTACCGTCGCCAGCCGGTTGAATTTCACCGTGAGCCCCAGAGGTGAATTCTTCGGGCTGCCGATCAATGGCAGGACCGTGACCTTCGATGAAAACGTGTTCTACGAGTGCCGCGACGGCAAAATTGCGCAGGTCTGGTCAGTCATCGACAAAGCCGCGATAGCACAACAACTGACACCCAATAAGCCTTGATCGACTGTCGTCTAGACTCTCTACACCCGACCACCCCGTGGAGACTCGCGATGAACAAAAACACCCTCTGCCTCTGGTACAACGGCACCGCCCTGGAAGCGGCCACTTTCTACGCCAAGACCTTCCCGGACAGCATTGTGAAGGCCGTGCATCACGCCCCCGGCGACTTTCCGGCGGGCAAGCAAGGCGATGTGTTGACCGTCGAGTTCAGCGTGCTGGGCATTCCCTGCCTGGGCCTGAATGGTGGCCCGGCGTTCCCCCACACCGAAGCGTTTTCGTTCCAGGTGGCCACGGGCGACCAGGCCGAAACCGACCGCTATTGGAACGCCATTATCGACAACGGCGGTCAGGCCAGCGCCTGCGGCTGGTGCAAGGACAAGTGGGGCGTGTCCTGGCAGATCACCCCGCGCGTCTTGTCTGAGGCGGTGACTCACGCCGACCCGGACATCGCCAAGCGTGCGTTCGATGCGATGATGACCATGACCAAGATCGACGTGGCCGCCATCGAAGCTGCGGTAGCTGGGCGTTGAACGCAACACAGACCTAAAGTGGGAGCGGGCTTGCTCGCGAAAGCGGTGGGTCAGTCAATTTAATGGTCACTGATACACCGTATTCGCGAGCAAGCCCGCTCCCACAGTTGAACGAGTCAGGCTTGCCGGCTCCCGCACCCGCCCGCACTCTGGCATCCTTGCGGCCTCAGTCGTCGAACACGAGTCTCAGGCCCATGAACCATGGCGTAAAACTTGAACCGCGCACCCTCCCGGTCCCAAGCTCGATCAGCGCTCCAGCCCAGGCGACACTCCAGCGCCTGGTCGGGGCTGATGGCGTGCCGCTGAACGCACTGCACAGCATGCCCGCGTCGCACGACCACGATGGCTGGCGCCAGCTTCAGGCCGTCGTCGCCCAGAACTACGCCAGCGCCAATGCAGGGCAAGCGGATGCCCTGCGCGCCAACCTGCACACCATCACGGTAGAAAGCGCCACCGTGCACGTGGCCACACCGCAAGGCCCCACGCCCTTTGCCTACATTGATCTGCACGGCGGCGCACTGGTGTTCGGTGGCGGCGAAAACTGCCGTATTGCCGCCGGCAAGCAGGCCGACCAGCACAACGTGATGTGCTATGGCATCGACTACCGCATGCCGCCCGACCACCCGTACCCGGCGGCGCTGGATGACTGTTTGGCCAGCTACCGTCATGTACTCAAGCACCATGCGCCTGAACATATCGTGATTGGCGGCCGTTCGGCAGGCGGCAACCTGGCGGCGGCAATGGTCTTGCGCGCCCGTGACGAAGGGTTGCCGATGCCGGCGGCGCTGGTGCTGCTCTCGCCGGAGGTCGACCTGACCGAATCCGGCGACAGTTTCCAAGTCAACCGAGGCGTCGACGTGGTTCTGCCCATGCCGCTGATGAGCACCAACTTGCTGTATGCCAACGGCGCGGAGTTGTCCCACCCGTACCTGTCGCCACTGTTTGGTGATTTGACTGGCTTCCCGCCGACCTTTCTGCAAAGCGGCACACGGGATCTGTTCCTGTCCAACACCGTGCGCATGCACCGTGCCTTGCGCCAGGCGCAGGTGCCGGCGGTGCTGCATGTGTTCGAGGCCATGCCCCATGGTGGCTTCATGGGGGCACCGGAAGATGCGGAGCTGGCAGCCGAGGTCGCCGCATTTGTGCGTGAACACCTGCGGCGGGGTTGACACATTAAGCAGGCGTTGGGCGAGCTGCTGTAAACGCCCTGTCGGGTTCATGCGCCAAAAAAAGACATCCAACGGACCGCCCGGTTGCGAGCGGTGCGATCCCGGCCTATGTTCCAAGGCACGCGTTTACTTTGCTGCTCCACCTCTGTCTGCTCGCAACCAAGGTGAATTCATGCCCAGCCTCCCACGTCCCGCCGTGCTCGAACTGATCGGCAACACGCCGCTGGTCAAGGTCAGCCGTTTCGATACTGGCCCTTGCACGCTGTTTCTCAAACTTGAATCACAGAACCCCGGAGGTTCGATCAAGGACCGCATCGGCCTGGCGATGATCGACGCCGCCGAACGCGACGGCCGCCTGCAACCGGGCGGCACCATCATCGAAGCCACCGCCGGCAACACCGGCCTGGGCCTGGCGCTGGTCGGCCGGGCCAAAGGCTACCGTGTGGTGCTGGTGGTGCCCGACAAGATGTCGACTGAAAAGGTCTTGCACCTCAAGGCCATGGGCGCCGAGGTGCATATCACGCGCTCCGACGTGGGCAAGGGCCATCCCGAGTATTACCAGGACGTGGCCGCGCGCCTGGCCAAGGACATTCCCGGTTCATTTTTCGCCGACCAGTTCAACAACCCCGCCAACCCGCTGGCCCACGAAACCAGCACCGCCCCGGAAATCTGGGCGCAAACCCAGCATGATCTGGACGCGATTGTGGTCGGTGTCGGTTCGGCCGGCACCCTCACCGGGCTTACGCGCTTCTTCAAACGCGTGCAGCCCGAGCTGGAAATGGTGCTGGCCGACCCGGCGGGCTCGGTGATGGCCGAATACAGCCGCAGCGGCAAAATGCAAACGCCCGGCTCCTGGGCCGTGGAAGGCATCGGCGAAGACTTTATCCCCTCGATTGCCGACCTCTCCAGCGTGCGCCATGCCTACTCCATCAGCGATGAAGAAAGCTTCGACCACGCCCGCCAGTTGCTCAAGGCCGAAGGCATTCTCGGCGGCTCATCCACCGGCACCCTGCTTGCCGCCGCACTGCGTTATTGCCGCGAACAAACCGAGCCCAAGCGCGTGGTCACCTTCGTCTGCGACACCGGTACGCGCTACTTGTCCAAGGTCTACAACGACCAATGGATGAACGACGCAGGCCTGTTGCAATACAAACACTACGGCGACCTGCGCGACCTGATCGCGCGGCGCTTTGAAGACGGCCGGGTGATCAGCGTCAGCCCCGACGACAGCTTGCTCACCGCCTTCCAGCGCATGCGCCTGGCGGATGTCTCGCAACTGCCGGTGCTGGTGGATGGGCGTGAATTGGTCGGCGTCATCGACGAATCCGACATCCTGCTGGGCCTGCATCAGGACGCCACACATTTTTCCATGGTGGTGGCAGACGCCATGAGCAAAACCTTGCAAACCCTGGCCCCCAGCGCCAGCCTGGCCGAACTGCAGGCGGAACTGGATCGCGGCCTGGTCGCCATTATTGCCGACACATCCGGCTTCCATGGCCTGATCACCCGTGTCGACCTGCTTAACCACCTACGGAGATCCCTTGCATGAGCCTGCCCGATAAAAGCGCGTTTGCCACCCGTGTGATCCACGCCGGGCAATCCCCCGACCCGACCACGGGCGCGCTGATGCCGCCGATCTACGCCAACTCCACCTACTTGCAAGACAGCCCCGGCGTGCACAAGGGTTTTGATTACGGGCGCTCCCACAACCCCACGCGGTTTGCCCTGGAGCGCTGCGTGGCCGACTTGGAGGGCGGCAGCGCTGCGTTTGCATTTGCTTCCGGGCTGGCGGCGATTTCCACTGTGCTGGAGCTGCTGGATGCTGGCGCGCATATTGTCTCCGGCAACGATCTGTATGGCGGCACCTTCCGCCTGTTCGACAAAGTGCGCCAACGCAGCGCCGGGCACCGCTTCAGCTTTGTCGACCTCAGCGACCTGTCGGCCTTTGAAGCCTCGCTGCAGAGCGACACGCGCATGGTCTGGGTCGAGACCCCGAGCAACCCGCTGCTGAGCCTCACCGACCTCAGCGCCATTGCGCGCCTCTGCCGCGATCGCGGCATCATCTGCGTGGCCGACAACACTTTCGCCAGCCCATGGATCCAGCGCCCACTGGAGCTGGGCTTCGACATCGTGGTGCACTCCACCACCAAATACCTCAACGGCCACTCCGACGTGATCGGCGGCATCGCCATCGTCGGCCACAACCCGGACCTCGCCGAGCGCCTGGGCTTTTTGCAAAACTCGGTCGGCGCAATTGCTGGCCCGTTCGACGCCTTCCTGACCCTGCGCGGGGTAAAAACCCTGGCACTGCGCATGGAGCGCCATTGCAGCAACGCCCTGGACCTGGCCACCTGGCTGGAGCAGCAGCCGCAGGTCTCACGGGTGTACTACCCAGGCCTGGCCTCGCACCCGCAGCACGCACTGGCGCGCCAGCAGATGCGCGGGTTTGGCGGGATGATTTCGGTGGATTTGAACAGTGATCTGGCGGGTGCCACACGTTTTCTGGAAAACGTGAAGATTTTCGCCCTGGCCGAAAGCCTCGGCGGCGTGGAAAGCCTGATCGAACACCCGGCGATCATGACCCATGCGAGCATTCCAGCGGCGACGCGGGCGCAGTTGGGGATTGGCGATGGGTTGGTGCGGTTGTCAGTGGGGGTTGAGGATGTGGAAGATTTGAGAGCCGACCTGGCCCAGGCGCTGGCCCTCATCTAGACGCCTGTGGGAGCGGGCTTGCCTGCGATACAGACACCTCGGTGTATCAGTTGCACCGCGGTGATGCTATCGCAGGAAAGCCAGCTCCGACACAAGCCAGCTTTCACAAGGGGGATTGTGTCAGGCTGAAGTGACGTTGGCCCGCGCCGAGTGCAGTTTTTTATAGCTCTCGATCAAGCGCAAATGCCGATCCAGGCCTTCCAGCTTCATGCTGGTCGGGGTCAAGCCATAAAACCGCACACTGCCGTCCACCGAACCCATCACCGCATCCATCCGCTCGTGACCGAACATCCGGCGGAAGTTGACCTCGTAATCGGCGAGGTCCAGGTCATCGTCCAACTGCATCTCCAACACCGCATTCATCGCCTGGTAGAACAGGCCGCGTTCAGCAGTGTTGTCGTTGTATTGCAGGAACATCTCCACGCACTCCTTGGCCTCCTCATATTGCTGCAGGGCCAGGAAGATCAGCAGTTTCAACTCCAGGATGGTCAACTGGCCCCAGGCGGTGTTGTCGTCGAACTCAATGCCGATCAAGGTGGTGATGTCGGTGTAATCGTCCAGCTCGCTTTCGATCAGACGCTCGACCAACGCCTGCAGCGCCTCCTCGTCAAGGCTGTGCAGGTTGAGGATATCGGCACGGAAAAACAGCGCCTTGTTGGTGTTGTCCCAGATCAGGTCGTCCACCGGGTAGATTTCCGAGTAGTCCGGCACCAGGATCCGGCAAGCCGTAGCGCCCAGATGTTCGTACACCGCCATGTAGGACTCTTTGCCCATGCCTTCGAGAATGCCGAACAGAGTGGCGGCCTCTTCGGCGTTGGAGTTTTCACCTTCGCCCGAGAAGTCCCACTCGACAAACTCATAGTCCGACTGTGCACTGAAGAAGCGCCACGACACCACACCGCTCGAATCGATAAAGTGCTCGACGAAGTTGTTTGGCTCGGTCACCGCCTGGCCTTCAAAGGTCGGCTGTGGCAGGTCATTCAAGCCTTCAAAACTGCGGCCCTGGAGCAGTTCGGTGAGGCTGCGCTCCAGCGCCACTTCCATGCTCGGGTGCGCGCCGAACGAGGCGAATACGCCGCCGGTGCGCGGGTTCATCAGGGTGACGCACATCACCGGGAACTCGCCGCCCAGGGACGCGTCCTTGACCAGCACCGGGAAACCCTGGGCTTCCAGGCCTTCGATCCCCGCGACAATGCCGGGGTACTTGGCCAACACGGCTGCGGGCACATCCGGCAAGGCGAACTCGCCTTCGATGATTTCGCGCTTCACCGCACGCTCGAAAATCTCCGACAGGCACTGCACCTGGGCTTCAGCCAAGGTGTTGCCCGCGCTCATGCCGTTGCTGAGGTAAAGGTTTTCGATCAGGTTGGACGGGAAATACACCACTTCGCCGTCGGACTGGCGCACGAACGGCAGCGCAACAATCCCGCGTTCTTCATTGCCCGAGTTGGTGTCGAACAGGTGTGAACCGCGCAGCTCGCCCTCGCGGTTGTAGACCTTCAGGCAGTAGGCGTCGAGGATTTCACTCGGCAGTTCATCCTTGGGCCCGGGCTGGAACCAGCGCTCGTCCGGGTAATGCACGAACGGCGCGTTGGCCAGTTCCTCACCCCAGAACTGGTCGTTGTAGAAGAAGTTGCAATTGAGTCGCTCGATAAACTCGCCCAACGCCGACGCCAGTGCGCCTTCCTTGGTCGCGCCCTTGCCGTTGGTGAAACACATCGGCGAGTGTGCATCGCGGATATGCAGCGACCACACGTTGGGCACGATATTGCGCCACGAGGCGATTTCAATCTTCATGCCCAGGCCGGCGAGAATGCCGGACATGTTGGCGATGGTCTGCTCCAGCGGCAGGTCCTTGCCGGCGATGTAGGTGCCCGCCTCGGAAGTGGAATGGGGCATCAACAATGCCTGGGCATCCGCGTCGAGGTTTTCCACTTCTTCGATGACAAATTCCGGCCCGGCCTGCACGACTTTCTTTACGGTGCAGCGGTCGATGGAGCGCAGGATGCCCTGGCGGTCCTTATCGGAAATGTCCGCCGGCAACTCGACCTGGATCTTGAAGATCTGGTTGTAGCGGTTTTCCGGGTCAACGATGTTGTTCTGCGACAGGCGAATATTCTCGGTTGGAATATTGCGTGTTGCGCAGTACAGCTTCACAAAGTACGCCGCGCACAACGCCGACGAAGCCAGGAAGTAATCGAACGGACCCGGGGCCGAACCGTCGCCTTTGTAGCGAATCGGCTGGTCGGCAATCACCGTGAAGTCATCGAACTTGGCTTCAAGCCGAAGGTTGTCGAGAAAGTTGACCTTAATTTCCATGCGGGCACACCAGAATAACGAGCTAAACAAATTGGCCGCCATTATGAAGATTTTCACCGGGAAGTCTCAGGGTTTTGCGAATCGGCTGCCGATCGGTGCCCGTTCAGCCGAGGCGGATCGACAGTTCGATGTCATCGGCAAACGGCACCGACAGGTAGCCATTCCCAGGTTCGCGCACATGCGCCAGGTATTCAGGGCAGTAGTTGGTGTTGTCAGCCACCACCAATGCGCCCGGCCGCAGGTGCTTCTCTACCAGCTTCAGCACGTCGCCATACAGCGACTTGGCACCATCGAGCAGCAGCAGGTCGACCGTTTGCGGCAGGTTTGCAGCCAGTGAAACCAGCGCATCACCTTCACGCACTTCGATCAGGTCGCTGACGCCGCCTTGGATGAAATGCTCACGGGCCAGGGCGATCTTTGACGGTTCGAATTCGCTGCCGATCAACACACCGCCGCCGTTGTCACGCAGTGCGGCAGCCAGGAACAAGGTGGACAACCCAAACGAGGTGCCGAACTCGACAATGGCTTTTGCACGGCTGCTGCGGGCCAGCATGTAGAGCAGGTTGCCGGTGTCACGCGAGACGGGCAGCCACAGGTCCTTGAGCATCGTATAAAGCTCCAGGTATTCGGTTTTGCTGTGCATCAGGCGGTTGCGTTCTTGCGGCGACACCGTGTCGATGAGCGGGCTGGTCGCCGCATTGGCTTGGGTGTAGAGGCGTTCGATCAAGGCGGCAAGAGGCGCGGTGGTCAGGGTGCTCAGGGTGGTCATGATTGATTTCCGTCGAAGGGGGACTAAGATGCGACTGATTCGTCGCATTAAAAGTATGCGAGTGATTCATCGCCTTCGCTATTCGCGTTCGCCCAGCGCTCGGAGCCCGAAATGCCGCCCCGCCAAACTGCCCGTATTGCCTCGCGCAAACAGCCGCAACAGGCACGCTCCACCGAGCTGGTGGCGGCGATTCTCGAAGCCGCTATTCAGGTTTTGGCCAAGGAAGGCGCCACGCGTTTCACCACCGCGCGGGTCGCGGAAAAAGCCGGCGTGAGTGTCGGCTCGGTGTATCAATATTTCCCCAACAAGGCTGCGATCCTGTTTCGATTGCAGAGCGATGAATGGCAGCAGACCACCCAAATGCTGCGCGACATCCTCGAAAAAACCGAAGTAGCACCGCTGACGCGCCTGCGTACCCTGGTGCATGCATTTATCCATTCCGAGTGCGAAGAGGCGCTGATGCGTGGTGCGCTGCACGACGCAGCGCCGCTGTACCGCGATGCGCCGCAAGCCGTGCAAGTGCGCGCAGCCGGCCGACAGGCCTTCGAGACCTTCATGCTCGAGTTGCTGCCCGAGGTGCCCGACGCAACCCGCGCACTGGCGTGCGACCTGATCCGCAGCACGCTGGGTTGCGTGGGCAAGGACTTTTCCTTCAGCCCGCGCACCGCTGCCGAGATCGAGGTGTACGCCGATGGCATGGCCGCCATGTTCAGCGCTTATGTGAATGCACTCAATCGGAGCTGATTGCTTAACAACGCCGTAGCAGAAGGTTCACACGCTGATTGAAGGCACCGACGACCGTGGGAGCTGGCTTGCCTGCGATGGCGTTGGGTCAGTCACCGATGTATGCACTGATAGACCGCTATCGCAGGCAAGCCAGCTCCCACTTTGGATCGATGTGCATCATGCAAATGAGCTTCGAACAACAGCCCTGTTTAAGCACGCCCAATCGCTGCTATGTTTCGCCCCTGACCAAGCCAAGGAATGTGCCATGGAACCGTTAGCCACAAACGCTGCATTGGTGATCATCGACATGCAGCAAGGCATGAATGACCCCACGCTGGGGCGCCGCAATAACCCCGACGCCGAGGTGCAGATACAACACCTGCTGCGTGCCTGGCGGCAATCCAGTCGCCCTGTGGTGCATGTGCGGCATATGTCCCGCAGCCAGGGCTCGGTGTTTTGGCCGGGCCAACCGGGCTGCGAGTTCCAGCCGGCACTGGCGCCGCTCAAGCATGAGCATGTGGTGGAAAAAAACGTCCCGGATGCATTCGCCGCCACCGGCCTGGAGCGCTGGCTGCATGGGCGTGGGATCCGGCAATTGGTGATCGTTGGGGTGATCACCAACAACTCTGTCGAGTCTACGGCGCGCTCCGGCGGCAACCTGGGTTTTGAGGTCACCGTGGCGGCGGATGCCTGCTACACCTTTGATCAAACCGATTTGTCGGGTCGCCTCTGGCCTGCCGAGGATGTACATGCCCTGTCGCTGAGCAACCTGGCGATGGATTACGCCAGGGTCACAGGCACCGCCAATATCCTGGGCATGCTTTAGAAAACGCCGGCCTGGGCGAGCATGTCGACAAGCCCTTCTGGCCATACCGTGTCTGCCGTCGATCGCAGTTCCTGAATCGACCACCAATGATGATCCGCCATGACCTGGACTTCCTGCGCCGTCCATTCGTCTCGCGAAAGGTGCTCGTTTTGCGCCTTAACAACAAAGTACTGTTCAATGGCCAACACTGTTTCGCCACTGGGCAGCATCAGCTCAAATCGGCGGTCTGCTACCGGCGCTTGCACGCCACTGACCACAATGCCGGTCTCTTCGCGCAGCTCACGGATCGCCGCCGTGTGGAAGCTCTCCCCGGCTTCGACGCCGCCGCCGGGTGTCGCCCAGTAATTCCTGCCGGCCAGCGCTCCTTTCTTGTGCACAAACCGGAACAGCAGCACTTTTCGCGCAGGGCTGATCACCAGCAGCCGCGCGGCTTGACGTTCACGCATGGGCAACAACCCTTTCGCCCAGACGCTCCACCAGCCTGACCAGATAACCATCCGGGTCCTGCACCAGAAACTCGCGCTGCCCGACCTCGACTTCGCCTGCCCGGTACCACACGTCTTTGCTGGCCTTGAACACCGGGTGTGCCGCCCTCTCCAGCCGTTGAATAACCGGATGCACCGCCACGACATCAATCTGCAGGTTCATGCCGCGCCCAAACGGGCGTTCCAACGCGCCCGTGAGCCATTGATTGGCGTGTGGGTCGACTTGCTCAAGCATCACCTGAGCGCCGTCCAGATCGAGATACGCGAAGCCGTCTTCCAGGCGCTGATAAGCCACCGTGAACCCCAGACAACCGACCCAGAACTCAAGGCTGCGGCTCAGGTTGGTCACCATCAATTCCGGGACCAGATTATTTCTATGCATCATCCAGCTTCCATGGTGGATTTGAGTAACTGCGCGATCGTGTCGCGCAACTCACCGTGTTGATCTTCAGCGTAAGGTGGCGCGGTTTTCCAGTCGTAGAACCACACCGGCATCTTGCGTTTGTCCTCCGGCTCCGAGGCGTAGCGCGGGAAGATATGGCAATGCAACTCCGGTTCCGAGTTGCCCAGAATCTCGTAGTTCATGCGCAGTGCACCGGTAGCCGCCAGCACGGCATCGCCAAGGCGCGCCATATCGAGCAGGTAGATTGCACGCGCCTCGGCGTCCAGATCATTGAGGCTGGCAACCACCGGGTCGGGCAACAACAAACAATAACCCGGCAAGAACTGCACATCGCCCATCACCGCCCAGCCTGAGGCCATGCGGCAGATGACTTTATCGTTGGCGCCATTGCGGGCCTGTTCTACACGTTCCGTGATCAGTGGCATGCATTGTCCTTAATGAGAAGATATCGACGGCATCTTAACTGTGATAACACTGTGGGGCTAAGCACTTCCAATCTGGCGACCCCCCTATGCGAATCACCTGCCTTCATACCGCAGCCAGCAACATTGCCGTCTTCGACGCAGCCGCACAAGCACTGGGAATCGCACCCGCCAATTTGCAACATGAAGTACGTGCGGACCTACTGGCCGCGGCGGAAAAAATGGGCGGGCTAACGCCTGAAATTGCGGCTTCAACCGCCAACGCATTGCTTTCACTCGCTCAGCACGCCGACGTCGTAGTGCTCACCTGCTCGACGTTGGGGCCATCGGTAGATGAGATTGACGAGCGCATCCCGTCATTGATTCTCAGGGCGGACCAAGCCCTCGCCCTTACAGCCGTTCAAGCAGGCGGCAAGGTCGTGGTGTTATGCGCCGTCGAAACCACCCTCGCCCCCACCTCGAGCCTGTTCTACCGCGCAGCGTTGCAGTCAGACGCAACCGTTGACGTGCGGCTGGTTCCAGGCGCATGGGCACTGTTCAAGGCGGGCAATATTGAGGGTTATTTGTCGACCATCGCCAAGGCGGCCGATCAGGCCTATATCGATGGCGCATCCGTGGTTGCGCTGGCCCAAGCCTCCATGGGCGGGGCCGCTGCCCTCGTGACGGCAGGGCCGACGCCGCTGACCAGCGCGACCGCCGGCCTGAAGGCTGCCTTGAAGGCAATCAAGGGTTAATCCAAGTGCGCCTTCCGGCAGGTTAATTTCTCAGGACAAAATCAATTGTTGTTGTACACAAAATAAAGCTAAAGCTTTATAACCCTCGGGCCGAAACAGTCAGTGATATCAAATCGCCTCTTCGCCCGATGGTCGTCTCGATGAAAATAAAAAACAAGCTCGTGCTCGCGTTCGTCTCTGTCGCCTTTATTCCGGTCAGCCTGGTTGCAGTCATCTCCGTCATGAACACGCGGACTCAAGCGGTCGATCAGTTTATTGATGGCAGCACCCGAGAAATACGTCAGATCGATGGCAATATTCGGCAATTCTTCGACGGCACCTTGCAGAACGTCGATCAAATGTCTGCTGATCCTGTATACACTTCCGTGAACACTCTAAAGGATTATCAACCTGCAAACGCCGCGAGTCAGCCAATGCCCGCCCAGGCGCAGCAGGTAATCGAGCAGTTTGCCCGTTTCGGCGCCACTCACCCTTCCGCTGCGATTCTGTCCATCGGCCTTGAGGACGGCACCTACGCCAAATGGCCCGATGACCCACAGCTGGCCAAGTACGACCCGCGCACCCGCCCCTGGTACAAGGCCGCCATGGCCAGTCCCAACAAGACCGTGCGCACGCCGGCTTACTACTACGACAAGGATGATGTGGCGTTGGTGGGCACCGCACGTGCGCTGCTCGACAGCAGCGGCAAGGCCAAGGGTGTGTTCGTGGTCAGCGTGTCGCTGAAGAACCTCACCGAATTGCTCAAGAGCATCAAGCTGGGTCAAAGCGGCTACGTGATGTTGATCGAGGACGGCGTGGTGCTGGTCGACCCGCGCAACGCCGCACACAACTTCAAGCCGCTCAAGGACCTCGGCGCGCCGTATGCGCACCTGGCCGAGACGCCCCAGGGCTCAACCGAGGTGGTCATCGACGGCGTGCGCTACATGGCCAACGTGTGGACCTCGCCGGGCCTGGGCTGGCGGTATGTGGGGCTGATCGAATACGACGAAGTCATGGCGGCGGCGACGCGCATGACCTACCTGACCACGGTAATTGTGGCCGTGCTGGTGCTGATCTTCGGGCTGATCGCCGCGGCGTTTTCCAAGGTGATCGTCAAACCGATCGGCCAGGTCAGCACCGGCTTGCAGTCCATCGCCCAGGGTGAAGGCGATTTGCGTCATGAGCTGCAAGTACAGGGCAAGGATGAAACCGCCGAGCTGGCGGGCTGGTTCAATAAATTCCTCGCCGCAATCCGTCAGCTGATTCAGCATATTGGCGCGGCCTCCACCAATCTTCAGGACGCGTCACGGGTCAACAGCGAAGTGGCGCACAACATGAACGAAGCCGCCGGGCGCCAGCGTGAGGCGGTGGAATTGGTGTCTACCGCGTTCAATGAAATGGTCGCCACCGCCAACGAGGTCGCGCGTTCGTGCAGTGGCGCGGCGGAATCGGCCGAGAACGGCCATCGCCGTGTGGCCGAAGGTAAACAGCAGATCGAAGTCACCACCGATAACGTCAACCGCCTGGGCCGCCGCCTGACCGAGTCATCCCAGGCCATGGTCGAGCTGGAAGCCGGCAGCCGCAGTATCAACCAGATCCTTGGCACCATTCGCGCCATCGCCGAACAGACCAACCTGCTGGCCCTCAACGCCGCCATTGAAGCCGCCCGCGCCGGCGATCAGGGTCGTGGTTTTGCCGTGGTGGCCGACGAAGTACGCGCACTGGCCAAGCGCACCTCCGACTCCACCGGCGAGATCGAGCAACTGCTCGGCACCCTCGGCAGCAAGACCGAAGAAGTCACCCAGAAGATGAGCAGTTGCCTGGACCTGTCCCGCGCCAGCGTGTCGTCCATCGAAAACGCGCGGGACAGTTTCGAGGGCATCCAGTTGTCGGTGAACGAGATCCGCGACCAGAACCTGCAGATTTCCGCCGCCGCCGAGGAACAACACAGCGTGGCCGAAGAGATCAACCGGCATATCCAGCAAATCTATGACGAGGCAAGGTTGGTGGAGAGCCTGGCCAATGCTGCGCAGGATGATTCGGGGCGGTTATCGAGCCTGTCGCAGGAGCTGAATGGCTTGGTGGGGCGCTTTAAATCCTGATGTGCGCAGCGTAGGTAAAGTGAGCCTGAGTGCCAAAATGCCTATCTGTGCCTGCTGTCTATACCTGCTGTGAAACCATCCACGCGATAAAGGTTTGCAGTCGTACGCTGAAGGGCTCGCCCTCGGCACTTGGGTTGCGCGCCTCGAACAGGAAATACGCGATCTGGATGCGCATCGTGGGGTGATGCTGTACGAACAAGGCAACGTGCTCTTCGAGGGTGTACGGCCAGGGCGCGTCGGGGGCGCGCAATGTGTTGGTCACTCGAATCAGTTTGCGAGCCGCTTCGCGTTGCAGCCGCAGGCGCTCGGTTGAGGTATCGGCCTGATGGATGAGGTTGAGATAGCCGCTCAACACGGATTCAAAATCACCATTCAACGCCAGGGCGATTTCGCGCGAAGGCTGGAAGCGTTCAAAGCGCAGCGAAAGATCCTCGCCCCACACACAACGGCAATGATGCTTGAGCCAGAAACCCCATTTATTTGCGTTTTCGGGCGCCAGCACTTCGGCGCGGTGGCCGATATCGAAGTCGATCTTGGTGACCTCCGGGTGGCGTTGCTCCAGGCTCTGGCGCAGCGCTTCCAGGTGTGCCAATACCGATGCATGCGGCGGTTCGAGCAGAATCAGGCTAAGGTCCAGGTCCGATTCGCCAGGGCTTGCTTCGCCCCTGGCGACACTGCCATACACATAAATGCCGTCCAGCCCAGATTGGAAGAGGCTGGCGATGACATCCGCCAGCAGCGGCTCAAACTCAGGCTGGAAGGCGGCGTTGTCCAGCGTCAGCACACAGCCTTGGGCATCCACACCGGTCACCGTACTCATGGGTGATGCACCTCAATCACCAGGCCTTCGGCCTCACTCGGTACGCAGAAATGGCGAGTGATCAGGTCAAACTCGGCGTCGGTGGCGGCGAAATCATGCTCGCCCTGGGCATTGCGCGCATGTAAACGGCTGCGGCAGGTGGCGTCATCCAGCTCCAAATAGTGCAAGCAGTGCGGCGCTTGCGCAGCCTGGGCCACACTCAGCAGCCACTCGCGATTAGCCAGCGTATTGGCCGGGAAGTCCAACACCACGCTGATGCCCGATTGCAACACGTTGATCACCAACGGCCCAAGCACACCCCGAATACGCTGGGCGCAGCCCACGTAATCGGCAATCGAGAGGACTTCGCCGGGGTAAAGTGTGGCGAGCCAATGGTCTTCGCTCAACAGGATGGCGGCGTGTTCAACGGCCAAAGTGTTGGCCAGGGTGGATTTACCGGAGGCGATCTTGCCGCACAGCAGGTGCAGGGTTGGCATGGACAGGGTTCCTTTTGTCAGGCCCTGAAGCATGCCAGTTTTCAGGGCTCTGCATAATGAGAACCGATTCTGTAACAGTGAATGGGCACCCTGGTTTCGATAAATTAACGACAAGAGATGGTTATGATTCGTGATGCATTGCCCAAGGACGCCAAGCACATCGCTCAGGTGCATGTGCGCAGTTGGCAACAGGCTTATGTAGACCTGATGCCGGCGGATTTTCTAGCCTCGCTGACCACAACATTGCCGCAGAAGGAGGCTCACTGGGCGCGTTCAATTGAAAGCCGGGACGCGGATACTTTAGTCGCCGAAGTGGATGGCAACGTTATCGGCTGGCTGTCGCTGGGCCGCTGCCGTGATGCGGACACGCCCGAGACGACATCGGGAGAGGTCATGGCTATCTACGTGTTGGCCGACTATTGGGGCCAGGGTATCGGCGCGCAATTGTGGCAGGCAGGTTTCCAGCGTTTGGTTGGCCAGGGTTACAAGCGCATTTCTTTATGGGTGTTAGCCGCAAACCAAAGAGCCGTTCGTTTCTATACAAGCCTTGGCGGCACTGAAGAACCCGGCAGCCGTCGCACGCTGGTGCGCGGTGGCGTAACGCTGGAAGAGGTGCGCTATGTATGGACCCGTTAAGCCCCGGTCAAACCCTCAAATAATATTTCGACACGAATTACGCTGAACTATCCGACAGGCTCTACGCTCCTTCCCTATGCGCTGCCCCGCCCCGGGGCGTTGGATAAAACAAGGAGCCGCGACCCCATGACCACCCTTCCCGCCTACCCACTCGTCAGGCCTGGCCCGCTGCATTCGACCCTGTTGGCCGGCACCGTGCCGTTGTTTCTGGGCGCGTTGCTCAGTGACATCGCCTACGGCCAGACCTATCAGATCCAATGGGCCAACTTCGCCTCCTGGCTGATCGCCGGAGCCTTGGTGTTTTGTGGCTTTGCATTGTTGTTCGCGCTGGTCAACCTGGTGCGTGCCGAGCATAAAGGCGGACGCCCCGCCGCGTACTTCCTGCTGTTGCTGATCACCTGGGTACTCGGGCTGGTCAACGCGTTCCAGCATGCCAAGGACGCCTACGCCATGATGCCTGTGGGCCTGGTGCTGTCAGTGATCGTGACGGTTCTGGCGATCGTTGCCACGTGGATCGGCCTGACCAACCTGCGCTCGGGAGCTGCCAAATGAACCCACTCAATACGCTGACCTTACTGAGCGCGGCCCTGCTGCTGAGCGCCTGTGGCGACGCCGGCGACAAGACCCAGGCACGCGGCCCCGACCCCAAATTGCCTGCGCAACAAAGCAGCCTGCTGCCAAGCATGAAGATTGCCGAGCCGACACCGTGGGGCGAGCAAAAACCCACAGTGCCCCAGGGCTACAGCATCACCGCTATCGCCACCGACCTGGCCATTCCACGGCAAACCCTGGTGCTGCCCAACGGCGATATCCTCGTCGCCGAAGGCCGTGGCGGCAGTGCGGCCAAGCTCAAGCCCAAAGACGTGATCGCCAGCGTGATCAAGGCCCAGGGCAACACCAAGGTCAAGAGCGGTAACCGCATCACGTTGCTGCGCGATGCCGACGGTGACGGCAACTACGAGCTCAAAACCGTGTTTGCCGACAACCTCAACGCGCCCTATGGCCTGGCTTTCGCCGACGGCAAGCTGTACGTGGCCAACCAGGATGCCCTGGTGCGCTTCGACTATACCGAAGGCCAGACCAAGGCCAGCGGCGCGCCGACCAAAATCACCGACCTGCCGGCGCAGATCAACCATCACTGGACCAAAGCCCTGGCGGTCAGCGAAGACGGGCGCCAGCTCTATGTGGGCATCGGCTCCAACAGCAACATCACCGAGCGCGGCATGGAAGTGGAGATCGACCGCGCCATGGTCTGGCAGATCGACGCGGCCACCGGCGCACACAAGCCCTACGCCACCGGCCTGCGCAACCCGACCGCACTGACCATTCAGCCGGGCTCGGGGCAATTGTGGACGGTGGTCAACGAACGCGATGAACTCGGCCCCGACCTGGTGCCGGACTACCTCACCTCGGTACGCGAAGGCGCCTTTTACGGCTGGCCCTACAGCTACTGGGGCCAGAACGTCGACCCGCGCGCGCAACCGCAGAACCCGATGAAAGTCGCGGCCGCGATCAAGCCGGACTACAGCCTGGGCTCCCACGTTGCCGCACTCGGCGTGGACTTTTCGATCCCGGCCATGGGTGAACAATTTGCCGACGGCGTGTTTGTCGGCGAACACGGCAGCTGGAACCGCGACAACCCGGTGGGCTACAAGGTGATCTTCGTACCGTTCAGCAACGGCAAGCCGGCTGGCGAACCGATTGATTTCGCCACCGGCTTTCGCGGCGATGACGGCAAGACCCGTGGCCGCCCGGTGGGCGTGACGGTGGACCCCAAAGGTGCGCTGATCATTGCCGATGACCTGGCCAACACCGTTTGGCGGGTGACGCGCAATAAATAACCGCCATTTAATCTTTTCACTGTGGCGAGGGAGCTTGCTCCCGCTGGGCTGCGAAGCGGCCCCTGCTCTTTTTTTCAAGAGCATGGGACTGCTTCGCAGTCCAACGGGAGCAAGCTCCCTCGCCACAGGGGACGGGTTTACAGGTCAGTGATTTCCTTATGGCGCGGCACCAGGGCTTTCATCACGCTCCACGCCACCAGGTACGCCAGGGCACAGATCGCAAACATGATCATGTAGCCGGTGTGAATGTCGTTGATGGACTTGTAGTAATCGAACACCCAGCCACCGATCTTGGTCATCACCACACCGCCCAGGCCACCCGCCATCCCGCCGATGCCAACCACCGACGCCACGGTTTTTTGCGGGAACATATCCGACACGGTGGTGAAGATGTTGCACGACCACGCCTGATGCGCCGAGGCGCCCACGCCGATCAGTAACACCGGCACCCAGAAGCTGAGGTAACCGAAGGGTTGCGCCAGCAACACCACCAGCGGGAACAGCGCGATCACCAGCATGGCTTTCATGCGGCCGTCATACGGGGCATCACCCCGCGCCATGAAGTAGCTGGGGAACCAGCCGCCGCCGATACTGCCGACCATGGTCATGCTGTACAGCACGGCCAACGGCATCACGATATCCGCGCCTTTCATGTTGTATTGCGCCGACAGGTACGTGGGCAGCCAGAACAGGAAAAACCACCACACGCCGTCGGTCATGAATTTGCCGAAGGCGAAGGCCCAGGTCTGGCGGTAGGTTAGCAACTTGAACCACGAGACTTTTTTTGGCGTCGCCCCTACAGGCTCAGGTGTGAAAGGCTGTACGGTCTGGTCACTGCGAATGTAGGCCAGTTCTTCGGCGGACAAACGCTTTTGCTGCTCCGGTTTTTCATAGAGCATCGACCACACCGCCACCCACACAAACCCGAGCATGCCGATCACGATAAACGCGGCTTCCCAGCCCCACATTCCGGCAATCAGCGGCACACAGATCGGCGCCAGGATCGCCCCCACGTTGGCGCCGGAGTTGAAGATGCCGGTGGCCAGGGAGCGTTCTTTCTTTGGGAAATATTCGGCGGTGGCCTTGATCGCAATCGGGAAGTTGCCCGCCTCGCCAATCGCCAGCACCGCGCGCGAGAGCATAAAGCCGGCAATCGATACCGGGATCACCGCCAGGCCGATGGCGGCGCTGAGCGAGGCAATCCCCGCCCCCATCGGCACCGAGAACGCATGCATGATCGCGCCGGTGGACCAGATGGCGATGGCCACCACATAGGCAGCCTTGGTGCCGATCTTGTCGACAAACCGCCCGGCAAACAGCATGGAAATCGCATAAACGAACTGGAACACCGCCGCGATGTTGGCGTAGTCGGTGTTGCTCCAGCCAAATTGCGTCGACAGTTGCGGCGCCAAGAGGCTCAGCACCTGGCGGTCGAGGTAGTTGACGGTGGTGGCAAAGAACAACATCGCGCAGATGGTCCAGCGATAGTTGCCGACGGCCTGGCCGACCCGGTGGGCGTTGATGGGCTCATTCAAATTCATGGCATCACTTTTTATTTTTGTTAGATAGGACATATGTAACGTCATATGTCGTCGTACAACTTCGACTTTTATAGCCGGGCGCCTTGGCGGTGTCAATCTGAAAGATTGGCGTTTATTCAGGTATTACACGGGCGTGCAAACAATCAGCGCAAAGCAGTTGTAGGATGACGAATGCTAAACACCCGGCTAGGTGCCTTGCCCGGTACATCGTCGAGCAGGCCGTAGGGCTGCATGCCGAGCTTTTCCAATACACGGATCGAAGCCGCGTGATCGGGTCGCACCAGGCCGAAAACCTCCGGCAGATTCAGTGTCTGGAACGCCAGCGCCAGCGCATCCCGACCCAGCTCGGTGGCGTAGCCCTGCCCCCACGCCTCCACGGCGAAGCGATAACCCAGGTTGATGCGCCGCTCGGTCAGGTAATTAAGCGGTGCTATACCGCCAAAACCGATGAGGTGTGCGGGCTGTTCCTTGCGGGCAATCGCCCACCAGCCATAACCCTGGGTGGCCCATTGTTCCCGCCAGTGGTTGAGCACGCGCCGGGCGTGCTCCAGGCTGGCCATCGGCCCGGCAGGATTGAACTGGTTTGTCCGCGGGTCACCGAAGATCGCGAATAATCGCTGCACATCGTTGGCTTCTGGCTTGCGATAGATCAGCCGTGAGGAGGTGTCGGGCATGTGCACAATTCCGTCTTGAAGCCATAAAGTTCAACCCATCTGCAAAAAAACGCAAATAGTGGTGAATTATTTGGTGTCGGCTTGTATCTGAAGTGACAGAGCGGTGCCATCGCAACGATGGCACCTCCCCTGTTCAGTTTTAGAGTGACCCGCATGAAATTACGTAAGAAAAGCGTCAAACCCATCGGTTTGAAAGACATCACCATCGTCGACGATACCAAGGTGCGCAAGGCGATTACCGCTGCCGCACTGGGTAATGCCATGGAATGGTTCGACTTTGGTGTCTACGGGTTCGTCGCCTACGTGCTTGGCAAGGTGTTCTTCCCCGACGCCTCGCCCAGCGTACAAATGATCGCTGCCTTGGGTACCTTCTCCGTGCCCTTCCTGATTCGCCCGCTGGGCGGCCTGTTCTTCGGTGCCCTGGGCGACAAATACGGGCGGCAGAAAGTGTTGGCCGCCACCATCGTGATCATGTCCCTGAGCACCTTCGCCATCGGCCTGATCCCCGGCTACGCCTCGATAGGCATCTGGGCGCCGATCCTGCTGCTGTTGTGCAAAATGGCCCAGGGCTTCTCGGTGGGTGGTGAATACACCGGCGCCTCGATCTTTGTTGCCGAATACGCGCCGGACCGTAAACGCGGGTTCCTCGGCAGCTGGCTGGACTTCGGCTCTATCGCCGGATTCGTGCTCGGTGCCGGCGTCGTGGTGCTGATCTCGACGATCCTCGGTGAGGCCGACTTCGAGGCCTGGGGCTGGCGCCTGCCGTTCTTCCTGGCCCTGCCGCTGGGCATCATCGGCCTCTACCTGCGTCACGCGCTGGAAGAAACCCCGGCCTTCCAGCAGCACATGGACAAGCTCGAACAAGGCGACCGCCAAGGCCTGACCCACGGCCCCAAAGTCTCCTTCAAGGAAGTCGCCACCCAGCACTGGCGCAGCCTGCTGACCTGCATCGGTATCGTCGCAGCCACTAACGTGACGTACTACATGCTGCTCACCTATATGCCCAGCTACCTGTCGCATAACCTGCATTACAAAGAAAACAGCGGTGTACTGATCATCATCGCGATCATGGTCGGCATGCTGTTTGTGCAACCGTTCATTGGTTTTGTGAGTGACAAGATCGGCCGCAAGCCCTTCATCATCGCCGGCAGCGTGGGCCTGCTGTTCCTGTCCATTCCGGCGTTCATGCTGATCACCAGCGGCAAGATCGGCCTGATCTTCGCCGGCCTGTTGATCCTGGCGGTGGTCCTCAACTTCTTCATCGGCGTAATGGCCTCGACCCTGCCGGCGATGTTCCCCACGCACCTGCGCTACAGCGCACTGGCCAGTGCCTTCAACGTCTCGGTACTGATCGCCGGTGTCACCCCCACCGCAGTGGCCTGGCTGGTGGAAAGCACCAACAACCTGTACATGCCCGCCTACTACCTGATGGTGTTTGCCGTGGTTGGCCTGATCACCGGCTTGACCATGAAGGAAACCGCCAACAAGCCACTGCGCGGCGCCGCGCCTGCGGCCTCGGACATGGCCGAAGCCAAGGAAATACTGCAAGAACACCACGACAATATCGAGCAGAAGATCGAAGACATCGACACTCAGATTGCCGAACTGGAAGCCAAGCGCCAGAACCTGGTGCAGCAGCACCCACGCATCAACTGACTACTGACCTGGTGTGGCGGCCCCTGCCGCCATGCCTTTGGAGTGCCTAAGCATGGTTCCAAGCGTCACCGCAGCACATTCGCTACTCAGCGCCGACGAACGCGCTGCCATCGCCGAAATAGAAGCCACTACCAGCATCCTGCAACTGGTTACCCGCCTGACCGGCATGCGCTTTGCCGGCATCGCCAAGTTCACCGACCTTGAGTGGGTCGTCTGTTCGGTGCATGACACGGCCGACATGGGCATTCATGTCGACGACGTGCTCGACCTCGAGACCACGCTGTGCAGTGAGTTCTGCATTAACCCGCAGACCCTGTTCATCCCGCAGATCAGCCACAACGGCCGCTTCGCCGCGCGCCCGGTGGTCAAACAGTTCGCCATCGAAAGCTACGCCGGTGCACCGATCTTCCTGCCCGATGGACGCCTGTTCGGCGCATTGTGCGCACTGGATTCGCGCGCGATGCTGTTTGAAGACCCCAATCTGCCGGAAACCCTGAGCCTGTTTGCGCGGCTGATCGGCTGCATTTTCTTCGCTAACTTGAGCTCGGTTGATCAGTGAGCTTGCCGCGCAAGGCGGCCATATCGCGCTTGGGTGGCACACCGAACAGCCGGCTGTATTCGCGACTGAACTGTGACGGGCTTTCATAGCCCACCTTGAACGCGGCACTGGACACGTCTTGATGTTCATTGAGCATCAAGCGCCGCGCCTCATTCAAGCGCAGCCATTTCTGATACTGCAGAGGGCTCATCGCCGTCAGGTGGCGAAAGTGATGGTGAAAGGTGGCTGCGCTCATCTGCACCCGCGCGGCCAACTCCTCCACCCGCAGCGGCGCAGTGTAATTGAGCTTCAGCCAATCGATCGCCTTGGCGATCCGATAACCCTGCCCGTCAACGGCGCAGATCCGGCGCAGGCGCCCGGCCTGGTCGGTCTTTAACAGCCGGTAGTGGATTTCACGCTGAATCAACGGCGCGAGTACCGGTATTGCCTCGGGCTCGTCCAGCAAAGCGACCAAGCGCGCGAACGCCGCCAGCATGCCTTCGGTGACCGTGCCGATGCCCACCCCTTTCATCACCGCCCGCTCCCGAGTGGGCGGCAACTCACTCTGGGCGATCAGCTCGGCGAGGATGCGCAGGTCCAGTTTGTAGGTCAGGCCCAGGCAGGGCCGGGTCGGGCTGGCGACCAGCACTTCGGAGTTGGCCGGGATATCCAGGGACGTCAGCAGAAACCGCGTCGGGTCATAGGGGTAGCCTTCACCGCCGACCCACAGTTGTTTTTCACCCTGGACCACCAGCACAACACACGGCTCGACCATGCACACCACCGGCGCTGCCGGCTGCTCACGCCGATAAAAGCCCAGGCCCGGGACTGGCATGGGGTAGTCGCCGGGCGCCGCGACCTGCGCGTTGATCGCTTGGATCAAGGTGTTCAGGGGCAATTGATTAATCGTCATAAAAGGCTCTTTTAACGCGTGACCGAACTGTACCGCGCACCACAGGCAAGTGTCGCCGACAACCCACAAGACTCAGAGGATCAGGCAAGTAATCCACTGGAACGCACTACAGAACGCCGGCCCATGCCGGGAAAATGCGCGGACCGACCTCATCTGGGATCACGCCATGAAAAGCCTTTTGCTCGCCCTGAGCGTGCTGCTGACGTCTTTTTCTTCATTGGGAGCCGATATGTCCAACGGTGCTGACAACTTCTACAAAAGCGACAACGTGACGGTGCAAAACGTCACCTTCAACAACCAATACGGCATGGCGGTCGCGGGCCATTTGTTCATGCCGAAAAACCTCGCCCCCGGCGCAAAAAACGCAGCCCTGGTGGTTGGGCACCCGATGGGCGCCGTCAAAGAGCAAAGCGCAGACCTCTACGCCACCAAAATGGCCGAACAAGGCTTCGTCACCTTGTCTCTGGACTTGTCATTCTGGGGCGACAGCGCAGGCTCACCACGCAATGCGGTGCTGCCCGACCTCTACGTCGAGGACTTCAGCGCCGCCGTGGATTTCCTCGGCACCCGCCCGCAGGTCGATCGCGAGCGCATCGGTGTGATCGGTATTTGCGGCAGCGGCAGCTTCGCCATCGCCGCCGCGAAGATCGACCCACGCTTGAAGGCCATCGCAACCGTGAGCATGTACGACATGGGTGCGGCCAACCGCAATGGCCTCAAACATAGCGTGACGCTGGCGCAACGTCAGCAACTGCTGCGCCAGGCCGCCAACCAGCGCTATGTGGAATTCCAGGGCGGCGAGACCGTCTACACCGGCGGCACGCCAGCCACGCTTACCGGCGATGCGGTGGGTGATGAGTTCTACGATTTCTACCGTACGGCGCGCGGCGAATTCACACCCGTCGGCGGCTCACCGCAAACCACCACGCGGCCGACCCTGACCAGTAATGTGAAGTTCCTGAACTTCTACCCTTTCAACGATATCGAGACGCTCTCCCCTCGCCCGCTGTTATTGATCGCCGGCGCCGACGCGCACTCACGTGAGTTCAGTGAAGACGCCTACCAACGGGCGGCCGAGCCCAAGGAACTGCTGATCATCCCGGGCGCAGGCCATGTCGATCTTTACGACCGGGTCGATCTGATCCCTTTCGACAAACTCGCCACCTTCTTCAAAGGCCACTTGAAATAATGTCCGATAAACCACACATGCATAGCTGGGCTGCAGTGTTTGCGATGTCGCTGGCGGCGTTCGCACTGGTGGCCTCCGAGTTCATGCCGGTCAGCCTGCTGACGCCGTTGGCCACCGACCTGCAGATTACCGAAGGCCAGGCCGGCCAAGGCATCTCGGTGTCCGGGCTGTTCGCCCTGCTCACCAGCCTGGTCATCGCGGCCGTCGCTGCGCGGGTTGAGCGCAAGCGTCTGCTGTTGGCGTTGACCGTCCTGATGATCCTGTCTGGAACCGTGGTGGCGCTGGCGCCGAACTACCTGACGTTCATGCTCGGTCGCGCGCTGATCGGCGTGGCCATTGGCGGCTTCTGGTCGTTGTCGGCGGCGACCGCCATGCGCCTGGTGCCCACCGACCAAGTACCGCGCGCGTTGGCGATCGTGAATGGCGGCAACGCACTGGCGACGGTGATCGCGGCGCCCTTGGGCAGCTTTCTCGGCGCACTGATCGGTTGGCGTGGCGCATTTTTCTGCGTCGTGCCGGTGGCGGTAGCGGCGGGCCTATGGCTGCTGTTCAGCTTGCCCGCGATCAAGGTGCAAGGCCAAGCCAGGACTGGCAATGTGCTGCGCTTGTTCAAACAGACGCCTGTGGCCCTGGGCATGCTCGCCATCAGCGGCTTTTTCATGGGCCAGTTCATGCTGTTCACTTACCTGCGCCCGTTTCTGGAAAGCGTCACCCACGTCAGTACCGCCACACTCTCGTTGCTGCTGTTGGTGCTCGGCCTGGCCGGGCTGGCGGGCACTGTGCTGATAGAGCGCGTGCTGAAAAACCGCCTGTACCCTGTGCTGATCGCCATTCCATTGATCATGGCGGGGATTGCCGTGGCCCTGGTGACCTTCGGCGGCTCGCCGATCACCACCGCCGTGTTGCTCGGTTGCTGGGGCTTCGTAGCGACCGCCGCGCCGGTGGGTTGGTGGACTTGGCTGGCGCGCGTGTTGCCGGACGATGCCGAGGCCGGCGGTGGATTGATGGTGGCGATCATTCAATTGGCGATTACGGCCGGTGCCACTGTCGGTGGCCTGGCGTTCGACCACAGCGGATATCAGGCGACCTTTGAACTCAGCGCAGCCACGTTGGGGCTGGCTGCGCTGCTGGCAGGCCTGGCTGCGCGGCACTCAGCGCCGGGGTTGCTGGCCAGTCGCCCTACCTGAAAAACTGACTCGGCGTCTTGCCAAACTGCTTCTTGAACATACTGGTAAAGGCGCTCGGGCTCTCGTAACCCAATTCGATGGCGACATCGATAATCTTCTGCCCCACCGCAATGCGCTCCAGCGCCAGCAGCAACCGCGCTTGCTGGCGCCATTGGCCGAAGGTCAAGCCGGTTTCCTTGCGAAACAGACGCTGGATGGTTTTCTGGTCCAGCTCAAGCCGCCCACTCCAATCCTCCACCGTCGACGCATCCCCAGGGTCCTGCTGCAGCGCCAGGCAAATCCGGTTGATACGCGGGTCGCCCGGTTGTGGCAGCGACAGCGGCAACGCCGGCAGAATCGCCAGTTCATCAAGGATCAGGTGCATGATCCGCGCATCGCGTGAGTCCTCGGCATACGGCGGCTTCAAACTCACCGACGCCTTGATCAGCTCACTCAGTAACGGTGAAACGCTCACCGCCTTGGCCTCGGTCGGCAGGTTCGGGAATGCATCGGGGCGCACAAACACACTGCGCATTTTCAGCGGGCCCACACAACGCAACGAGTGGACCTGCCCGCACGGCATCCAGAAGCCACGATTGGACGGCACCGTCCACTGGTTGTGCGCCGAGTGCACCACCATCACGCCCTCGATGGCGTAGAGTAGCTGGTGCTTTTCGTGGCTATGCTCGGGGATCACCCAGTTTTCGGGGTAATCGGTGGCGGAACTGATCACAGCCCAGTCGCCTGCGTCGATTTCCTGCAAAAATTCATTCAGTGGTTTGATCATTTCGCCCTTTTTGCGACAGTTGCCTCCCGAATTTCGTGAGACAGGCATTGGCACCGAATTTAGCATAACCGCTGAAACAATTAGAAATGGGTGGCGGGCTCAAGTACTCGCCACCTCAGTTTGCTGCCCTGTATGGAATGCCTGCATGACGACCGTCACCGCGTCACCCGCCGCTGCAACCACTACACCCCAAGTGAGCCCCTTGGTCATGCGCGTCCTCGGCGCCTGCGCCCTGGCCCACCTGATCAATGACCTGATCCAGGCCGTGCTGCCCTCGATCTACCCGATGCTCAAGGCCAACTACGGGCTGAGCTTCACCCAGGTGGGCCTGATCACCCTGACCTTCCAACTGACCGCCTCGCTGCTGCAACCCTGGATCGGCTACCACACCGACCGCCATCCCAAGCCCTGGCTGCTGCCGGCCGGCATGGTGTGCACCTTGATCGGCATTCTGATGCTGGCGTTTGTCGGCACCTTCCCGGCGATTTTGCTGGCGGCAGCCCTGGTGGGCGTCGGCTCGTCGACTTTCCACCCGGAAACCTCGCGCGTCGCGCGCCTGGCTTCCGGGGGGCGTTATGGCCTGGCGCAATCGACCTTCCAGGTTGGCGGCAACACCGGCAGCGCCTTCGGCCCATTGCTGGCGGCGGCGATCATCATTCCTTACGGCCAAAGCCATATCGCCTGGTTCGGGCTGTTCGCCGTGTTTGCGATTCTGGTGCTCTATGGCCTGAGCCGCTGGTACCGCAACCACCTCAACCTGTTCAAGCTCAAGCAAGGTGGCAAGGCGACTCACGGCCTGTCCAAAGGCCGCGTGACCTTTGCCCTGGTGGTGCTGGCGCTGCTGGTGTTCTCCAAGTACTTCTACATGACCAGCCTGACCAGCTACTTCACCTTCTACCTGATCGAGAAGTTCCAGCTGTCGGTGGCCAGTTCGCAGATGTACCTGTTCCTGTTCCTTGGCGCGGTGGCCGTGGGCACCTTCGCCGGTGGCCCGATTGGCGACAAGATCGGGCGCAAGAAAGTCATTTGGTTCTCGATCCTCGGCGCGGCGCCCTTCACCCTGGCCCTGCCCTACGTCGACCTGTTCTGGACCGCCGTACTCAGCGTGGTCATCGGCTTTATCATCGCCTCGGCCTTCTCGGCCATCGTGGTCTTCGCCCAGGAACTGGTGCCGGGCAATGTGGGGATGATCGCCGGTATCTTCTTTGGCCTGATGTTCGGTTTCAGCGGGATTGGCGCCGCATTGCTGGGCTTGCTCGCTGACAACCATGGCATTGAGTACGTCTACAAGATCTGTTCGTTCCTGCCACTGGCGGGCATCCTCACGATATTGCTGCCCTCGACCAAAGGCGTTTAAAACGTATCGATTAGCCGCCTTGAGCCTACAAAGCCCAGGCGGCTTTTTACATGAGAATACAGAACCGTCCTACCTGCAATTGGAACTCAATCATCGCTAAAGCCACTGACTTAACGAAACTGGGTAGTGCCTGTTTTCTTTAAGTCTGACGAGGATAACGAATGATTATTTCCACACCTGCGATACATCACGCCCTCTACTCGACTAATTCGAATACCCCCCCAGCGAACAATGAAGTGGCTGACGCGCCGATTGCCATCAGAACTAAACGCGGGATCGCTGACAAATATCGTCTATGGCCACAAAACTCGACCATTACTATCGCCTTCATGGACACTCCTCCCACCCATAGAGCGCTCATACAAAAGCATATTGAGAAAAATTACGCACATCTGATTAATTTGAAACTCAACTTCGTCGAGGGTACCCAAGGCGATATTCGCATTTCGACCAGCGCAGATATAGCGGGTGACTGGTCCGTCGTTGGGACGGATGCGTTAACCGTGCCCGCCAATGAGCCGACGATGCATTTGGACCCTCATACTACCGAAGACATATTTAAAATGAATATTCTTCATGAATTCGGTCACGCGTTGGGATTGCGTCACGAACACAAACATCCGGACAGAACGCTGGACTTCAACTTGCCCAAGATGTACGAACTTTATAAGAAACAATTTAACCTTGATAAAATAGACGTTTATGAGCAAATCCTTGAAAAGCTGAACCCTGCGGACATCATAGCCTCAGGTTACGATCCGAAGTCGATCATGCATTACAACCTGAGCAGGCTGATACTCTGGCAGCAGCCGTCAACTGGCTACAACTTCACTCTTTCTAAAGAAGATGAAGCCAATCTACAATCCATTTACCCACACCCCAAACCTGGGTCTGTGCCTGTGCGGCCACTGCGAAGAGGTATAAGGCACGCCGATTGACTGGCTGACACCTTCATCGAAACCTACAGCAGCCTCACTTCTGAGGGACCGAATTTCTCGCGTAAAACTCAAGCATTGCGGGCGTCGCGGCACTCGCCAGACGCGTTGTACCGACGCCCGCTCGTACCCCTAAAGGTCGTAATTAACCGCCACACTCCTACCGGTTTTCACCGACGCCAACGCGCAATCCGCCAGATGCAACGCATACAAGCCATCACGCACACTGGTGGGTAACTCGCGGCCAGCATTCAGCGCATCAATAAACTGCGCCAGCTCATTGCGATAAGCATCCGCGTATCGCTCCAGGAAAAAGTGCTGCAACGGCTCCAGCGCTTCGGTGTGGTCGGCACTCCAATGGCGCAATGTGCTGGGCCGATGGTTGTCGGTGAGCAGCACGCCCGTGGCGCCGGACACTTCTACGCGCTGGTCATAGCCATACACCGCCTGGCGGCAGCAGTTGATGTGGCATTGTTTGCCGGAGGCGGTACGTAGCAACACCATCACGCTGTCGTAGTCGTCGATGTCTGCCAGGCTCGGGTCCACCAGGCGGCTGGCGAAAGCACTGACCTCCACCGGCTCCTCGCCGAGCAGGTGGCGGGCGGTGTCGAAGTCATGGATGGTCATGTCGCGCAGGATGCCACCGGAGTGTTCCAGGTAGTCACGCGGTGCCAGGCCGGGGTCGCGGCTGGTGATAATCACCTGGCGCACGGCGCCGATCTGGCCGGCGTCCAGCGCCTGGCGCAGGCGCAGCATGTCGGGGTCAAAACGCCGGTTGAAACCGAGCATCACCTTGCCGCCCAGACGTTCGACGGCCTGGGCGGCGCTGCGGGCCTTGGCGATGTCCAGGTCGATCGGCTTTTCGCACAGCACCGCCTTGCCAGCGGCCACCGCCGCCAGCAGCAGGTCGATATGGGTGTCGGTGGGCGTGCCGATCACCACGGCATCTATGTCTTGACGGGCAAGCACGGCGGCGCAGTCATAGGCCGCTTCGCAACCCAATTGCGTGCTGAGCGCGTCGACACCTTCGCGCCAGGGGTCGGCCACCAGCACCAGCGTGGCGTTGGGGTGAGCGGCGACGTTGGCGGCGTGGATCCTGGCGATGCGCCCGGCACCTAAAACGGCAATACGTAGCATGGTCGAACTCCTGGAATTGTTGTTGAGGGAGCTTCAGTCCGGCAGGTTGAACGGTGTAACGATCTGCACCTGTGACGGCGCAATCGGCCCGGCTTTCCATAGCCGGTGGTGTTGCAGAATGTGCAAAAACACGCTGCGGGCATCGATTTGCAGGTTGTGGTCGATGATCGCGGCGACTTTTTCTTCCAGCAGCAACTGGCGGTTCTCTTCGTCCAGGTCATGGCCGATAAACACCTCCAGCGGGCGCTCGAGGGCGGCGAAGGCGTCGACAATCGCGCGGTTACCGCCGCCGACGCTGTACACCGCCTTGAGTTCGGGGTGTTGCTTGAGGGCCTGGGTGACGCGCTCAAAGGTGCGGTCGTACACGCCGTAGCCGCCGCTGATATCCAGCACCCGCAGGTGCGCGGCACGCCCACGCAGCCAGGCGCGAAAACCCATCTCGCGCTCTTCTTCGCCACGGAACAGTTCGCTGCCGATCACCACCGCCACGTCCTGGGGCTGCGCCGGCAGCCAGCGCGACATCAGGTAGGCCGCGGTCTGGCCGGCGGTGCGGTTGTCCATGCCCACATAGCCGATGCGCTCGCTGTGCGGCAGGTCAGTGACCAGGGTCACCACGGGGATGCCGGCCGCGATCAGCTGCTTGACGGCCTGATTCACCGCCGGCTCATCCGCCGCCTTGAGCACCACGCCCTGGCTGCCGGTGTCGAGGCAGCGCAGCAGCTGGTCGTGCATGGCCTGGGGTTCGATTTCTTCAAACAGGTGAAAACGCGGTGCGATGCGAAACGGCGCCAGGCTGCCCAATTGCGCGGTGATTGCCGCCTGCACCGCCGCGCTGAAGCGCTGGGGCGTGTGCATGATCACATCGACGTGAAACGTGCGCCCCACCGCCAGGCCGTTTTTTTCCTGGGCCTCCAACTCATCCAGCGCCTGCTCGATGCGCCGAGAGGTCTGTGCATGCACGCTGCCACGCTGGTGCAACACGCGGTCAACCGTGGCTTTGCTCACGCCGGCCTGGGTCGCGAGTTGCTTGATGGAGAAGTGTTTTGCGCGTTCGAGCATGCGATTCGCCTGAGGTGTTTTTGAGGTCTTTTTTGGGCGTTATTGAGGTTTTTCAATGCTAGTCTCAGTTTTGCCCGGTGTCGAGCCAGGCCGACAAAACAACAAAAATTCAGGAGAAGCGCATGCCTCAGACCGATCTCGCCAGCTCATTCAACGGCCAATATTTTGTCGTCACCGGCAGCACCCAGGGTTTGGGCGCTGCCGTGGCGCATACCCTGGCGCAGCGTGGCGCTGCCGGGCTGATCATCTGCGGGCGCCGCCGCGCCGAGGGCGAAGAACAGGTCCGGCAACTGGCACAACTCGATTGCCAGGCATTTTTTGTCGAGGCCGACCTGGAAAACGTCGAGGATTGCCGCGCGATCATCGACGCGGCCCGCACCCACTTCGGCACCCTGCACGGGCTGGTGAACTGCGCCGGCATGTCGGATCGCGGCACCATCCTCGACACCTCGCCCGAGCTGTTTGATCGGCTGTTTGCGGTGAACGTGCGGGCGCCGTTTTTTCTGATGCAGGAAGCACTCAAGCTGATGATCAGTACCGGCGTGGAAGGCGCGGTGGTGAATATCCAGAGTGTCACCGGGCATGGCGGGCAATCGTTTTTGAGCGCCTATGCGGCGTCCAAGGGCGCGCTGGCGATATTGACCAAGAACGTGGCGTTCAGCGCATTGCGTAATCGCATCCGCGTGAATGGCCTGAATATCGGCTGGATGGACACGCCTCACGAGGACCAGATCCAGCGCCAATACCACGGCGCGCAAGACGGTTGGCTGGCCGAGGCCGAGCGCGCGCAGCCGTTCGGGCGGCTGCTCAAGCCCGAAGAAGTGGCGCAAAGCGTGGCGTTTTTGCTCTCGCGTGAAGCCGGGATGATGACCGGCTCGGTGATCGACCTGGAGCAAGGCGTGGTCGGCTGCACCGACAGCGGCAGCCCGCAACCGCACCAGGCGCTGAGCCTGCCGGGAGGTGTGTAATGTCGGCATTCGTGACCGGAGCGGCGGTGCGCCTGGCGGATTTCAGCCGTATTTGCGCCCAACGGACCAGCGCCGAGGACTACCCGCTGTGCGCCGAAGTGGTGAGCAATGTGCCGATCTATCAGGCCGGCACTTTACGCAACAGCGAGCGCCTGCGCGTCATGAATGAGCTGCATCACCTGTTCCGCGACGGGCCTGGAGTCATGGTGGTGCGTCAGGCCTATGAAGACCTGGCGGTGGTCGACCGCCATAGCCAGGTGTTCGAGGCGATCTTTGCCCACGAGGCAGCGCAAGGCGTGGCCGCCGACCATTTTGCCAAAGCCGGCAGCAACGGGCGCATCTGGAATTCATTGCAGAAAGCCGCACTGCAGTCGCCGGAATCGTTTGCCGAGTACTACGCCAACCCACTGCTCGGTTTGATCGCTGAAGCGTGGCTGGGGCCGAGCTTTCAGATGACCGCGCAAGTGAACGTGGTCCATCCCGGCGGGCAGGCGCAACAGCCGCACCGTGACTATCACCTGGGCTTTCAGACCACTGAGGTGGTTGAACGCTTTCCGCTGCCGCTGCATCTGTTGTCGCAATACCTGACGCTGCAAGGCGCGGTGGCCCATTCGGATATGCCGCTGGAAAGCGGGCCGACCCAACTGCTGCCCTTCTCCCAGCAATACCCGCTGGGTTACCTGGCCTGGCGCCGCGCGGAGTTTATCGACTACTTCCAGCAGCACGCCGTGCAATTGCCGCTGAACAAGGGCGACCTGCTGTTCTTCAACCCGGCGCTGTTCCACGCGGCGGGCACCAACCGCACGACCCACCACCGGCGCATGGCCAACCTGCTGCAAATCTCTTCGGCGTTCGGCACGCCCATGGAAGCCCTCGACCGTGACCGCATGATGCTGGCGGTGTACCCGGTGCTGCTGGCCAACCCTGCGTTGAATGCCGAAGCGGTGATCGCCTGTACGGCCGACGGTTATTCCTTCCCCACCAACCTCGACACCGACCCGCCCTTGCACGGGCTCGCCCCGCAAACCGGACAGCAATTAATGCAACACGCCCTCAATGAACGCTGGCCCTATTCGGACTTCGCCGCTGCCGTGGCGCAACTGCGGGCCAAGCGCCAGGCGTGAATCGCACTGCTTTTACAACAACAAAAAGAACGGAGCATAACCATGAAGAAGCAACTTCTCGCAGCACTGCTGACCCTCGCTGTTACCCCCTGGGCCTGGGCGGATATTCGTATCGGCGTGAGCATCGCCCAGGTCGATGATGTGTTCCTGGCGCAAATGCGTGACTACATGGCGGCCCACGCCAAGGAGCTACCCGGCGTGACCTTGCAATTCGAAGACGCCCAGGGCGATGTGGTGCGCCAACTCAACCAGGTGCAGAACTTTACCGCGCAGGGCATGGACGCGATTATCGTCAACGCGGTGGACACGGCGGCCACGCAGAAAATGACCGTTAATGCTCAGCAGGCCAAGATCCCGCTGGTGTACGTCAACCGCCGCCCGGAATTCAAGGACGTGCCGCCGGGCGTGGGTTATGTCGGCTCGGATGAGATCAAGGCCGGGGAAATCCAGATGCGCTACCTGGCAGAGAAAATGGGTGGCAAGGGCAACCTTGCGATCATGCTCGGGCTGCTGTCCAACAACGCCACCCACAACCGCACGCTGGGGGTGAAGACGGTGCTCAAGGATTACCCGGACATCAAGATTGTCGAGGAGCAAAGCGCCGAATGGCAGCGCGGCAAGGCGATTGACCTGATGAGCAACTGGATTGTGTCCGGGCGCAAAATCGATGCCGTGGCGGCGAATGCCGATGAAATGGCGATTGGCGCCGCCATGGCGATCAGCCAGGCGGGCATGCAACCGGGCAAGGATATCCTGGTGGCCGGCAGCGATGGCGGCGCAGCGGGGCTGGACGCGGTGAAGAAGGGCCAATTGCTGGTGACGGTGTATCAGGACAACAAAGGCCAGGCCGTCGGCTCGATTGATCTGGCGGTGAAGATGGTCAAGAAGGAACCTTATGTGGCTGAGCTGACCATTCCTTATCAGCAGATCACCAAAGACAATTACCAGGCGTTTCTGAACCCTTGAGCCATTGCCTATAGCCAGGTTTTTTTGTGGCGAGCGGGCTTGTTGTGGCGAGCGGGCTTGCCCCGCGTTGGGCTGCGAAGCGGCCCTGAAACCCTACGCCGCGTACTGACTGGAGAACGCGGTGGCTCTACCGGGGCCGCTTCGCGCCCCAACGCGGGGCAAGCCCGCTCGCCACAGTAAGCCCGCTCGCCACAGTAAGCTCGCTCAGCCAGGGGAGCACGCAGCCTGCGTAGATAACCAACAGGTCATTCATCGCGCAGCCCATTGACGACGATATAGAGCAACGGCCCCACAGAAACAAACACCGCTGTCAGCAAGAAATACGGCAACACTGAGACCAGCGACCGCCCGCGACCGCGCGCATCCCGATACATCCACACACACGCCAGCACCGCCATCAGGTACAGGTCGATCACCACCTGTGCGGTGTCCGGCCGCGACATCAACTGCCGCCCGAAAGCCAGCAGTGATTGCTCGGCGGTGAGCATCGTCGCCAGCGTGTAGAGTGAAAATCCAACTAACCCGACCAGGGCAATAGAGGGTCTGTGCATGGTCTCGTCCTTGAAGTGAATGAAGCTCACGATAGTGATAAGGTCTTAGCCCTCGCAATGACCTCACAGGTTATGAACCCGCCATGGACACTACTGCCGGCGACCAGCTGCGCCAACTGCGCCGCCATGCCAAGCTCAGCCAGCTGGACCTGGCCCTGATCACCGGGGTTTCGCAACGCCACCTCAGTTACATCGAAACCGGCCGCGCCAAGCCGAGCCCGGGCACGTTGCACAATTTATTGACCGCGCTGGATGTGCCGCTTGAGCAGTGCAATCGCGTGTTCCTCGCCGCCGGTTACGCGCCACGCTACACCGCCACCCCGCTCGTCTCACCGACCATGGGCGCGATTCGCGAAGCCGTCAGCCATGTGTTGCACGCCAACAACCCGGCCCCGGCGATACTGCTGGACAGCCAGTGGCAAGTGCTGGCGGCGAATGCCAGTACCGGCGTTCTGTTTGAACGGGTGGGGCTTGAACCGGATGCGGCAGACGGGCTGAACCTGCTGACCACGCTGTTGCAAACCGGCGGCTTGGGCGACCACCTGATCAACGCCGAAGAGATCCGCACGCTTGCCTGGCAACGCGCCAGCCGTGAGGCGCTGGGCAATCCTGAATTGGCGGTTTTATTAGCGAGTCTGCCGACGCCCACCCACACCGAACCGCCCGAACACATGCCGCCCTTGGTGCTGACGCGCATCCGCTCACCCCAGGGCGAACTGAGCTTTCTGTCGACCTTCACCACGTTCGGCATGCCCCAGGACATCACCCTCACGTCGCTGCGTATCGAGCATCTGATTCCGGCTGACGAGCCGACGTGGCAAGTGATGCGCGCCGCCTACGCGAAGCATGCCGCGCTGGTTTTGTGAAATATCTGTCCGTAGACTGCCGCCATACCTCCCACTTGAAGGCGGCGAAAAAAACGTGATGCAAGTTACCGAAGTCTCCATTGCCCAACTGCGCGCGGCGCTTGAAACCGGCCAGACCACTGCCGTTGAACTGGTAAACGCCTACCTGGCGCGGATTGACGCCTATGACGGCCCGCAGACCGCCACCGCGTTGAACGCCGTGGTGGTGCGTAACCCCGAAGCGCTTAAAGAGGCCGAGGCGTCCGACGCACGCCGGGCCAGGGGCGAAACGTTGGGGCCATTGGACGGCATTCCCTATACCGCCAAGGACAGCTACCTGGTCAAGGGCCTCACGGCCGCATCCGGCAGCCCGGCCTTTGCCAAGCTGGTTGCGCAGCGCGACGCCTTCACCATCGAACGCCTGCGAGCGGGCGGTGCGATCTGCCTGGGCAAGACCAATATGCCGCCAATGGCCAATGGCGGGATGCAGCGGGGTGTGTATGGCCGCGCCGAAAGCCCTTACAACGCCGACTACCTGACTGCACCGTTTGCCTCCGGTTCGTCCAACGGCGCGGGCACCGCCACGGCGGCAAGCTTCGCCGCGTTCGGTGTGGCTGAAGAAACCTGGTCGAGCGGGCGCGGCCCGGCGTCCAACAATGGCTTGTGCGCCTACACGCCGTCCCGTGGCGTGATTTCGGTGCGCGGCAACTGGCCGCTCACGCCGACCATGGACGTGGTGGTGCCCTATGCACGCACGATGGCCGACCTGCTGGAAGTGCTGGATGTGGTGGTCGCCGAAGACCCCGACACCCGTGGCGACCTGTGGCGCCTGCAGCCCTGGGTGCCGATCCCGAGCGTGGCGTCGGTGCGCCCCGCGTCTTACGCCGACCTGGCTGTGGGCCGCGAAGCCCTCGCCGGTAAACGTTTCGGCGTGCCGCGCATGTACATCAATGCCGATCCCGAGGCGGGCACCAGCGAAAAACCCGGCATTGGCGGGCCGACCGGGCAGAAGATCAACACCCGCGCCAGCGTGATCGACCTGTGGGCAGCTGCACGCCAGGCGCTGCAAGCTGCCGGCGCTGAAGTGATCGAGGTGGATTTCCCGCTGGTGTCGAACTGCGAAGGCGATCGCCCTGGCGCGCCAACCGTGTTTACCCGTGGGCTGGTCTCCAAAGAGTTTCTGCACGACGAATTGTGGGAATTGTCGGCCTGGGCTTTTGATGACTTCCTGCGCGCGAACAACGACCCGGCGCTCAACCGTTTGGCGGATGTCGACGGGCCGAAGATTTTCCCGCACGACCCAGGCACCCTGCCCAACCGTGAAGATGACCTGGCCGCCGGCATGGACGAATACGTGCGCATGGCCAAGCGCGGCATCACGCCGTGGAACGAGATCAGCACAGTGCCGGACGGCTTGCGCGGCCTGGAGCAAACCCGGCGCATCGACCTGGAAGACTGGATGGACAGGCTTGGGCTCGATGCCGTGTTGTTCCCGACTGTGGCTGATGTAGGCCCGGCAGATGCCGACGTGAATGAAGCCAGTGCCGACATCGCCTGGAGCAATGGCGTGTGGGTCGCCAACGGCAACCTCGCCATCCGCCACCTCGGCGTGCCCACCGTCACCGTGCCGATGGGCGTGATGGCCGACATCGGCATGCCGGTCGGCCTGACCTTTGCCGGCCGGGCGTACGATGACTCGGCGCTGCTGAGCTTTGCCAGCGCGTATGAAGCCACCGGCAGCAAACGCCTGATCCCACCGCGCACACCGCCGCTGTAAAAATCGTGGGAGGGGGCTTGCTCGCGAAAGCGGCGTGTCAGGTGATCCATCAGGTGACTGATACACCGTCTTCGCGAGCAAGCCCGCTCCCACATTTTTACTGCATTTCAAGTCAAACGATGTAGAGCCACAACTGTTTAAACGCGATCAACCTGTGGGAACTGGCTTGCCTGCGATGGCAGCTTTCCAGTGACAACTATGCTGGCTGACCCGACGCTATCGCAGGCAAGCCAGCTCCCACAGTTTTGGTTGTGTTTCAAGTCAAGCAATGTAAAGCCACAACGGCCTGAACGCGGTCAACCCGGTGGAGCGGGCTTGCTCGCGAAAGCGGCGTGTCAAGTGATGCATCAGGTGACTGATACACCGTCTTCGCGAGCAAGCCCGCTCCCACATTTTGACTGTATTTCAAGTCAAGCCATGTAGAGCCACAACTGCTTAAACGCGATCAACCTGTGGGAGCTGGCTTGCCTGCGATGGCGGCTTTCCAGTGACAACTATGCTGGCTGACCCGACGCTATCGCAGGCAAGCCAGCTCCCACAGTTTTGGTTGTGTTTCAAGTCAAGCCAGGTAGAGCCACAACGGCCTGAACGCGGTCAACCTGTGGGAGCGGGCTTGCTCGCGAAAGCGGCGTGTCAGGTGATGCATCAGGTGACTGACACACCGTCTTCGCGAGCAAGCCCGCTCCCACATTTTGACTGTATTTCAAGTCAAACCATGTAGAGCCACAACGGCCTGAATGCGATCAACCTGTGGGAGCGGGCTTGCCTGCGATGGCGGCTTTCCAGTCACAACTATGCTGGCTGACCCGACGCTATCGCAGGCAAGCCAGCTCCCACAGTTTTGGTTGTGTTTCAAGTCAAGCCAGGTAGAGCCACGACGACCTGAACGCGGTCAACCTGTGGGAGCGGGCTTGCTCGCGAAAGCGGCGTGTCAGGTGATGCATCAGGTGACTGATACACCGTCTTCGCGAGCAAGCCCGCTCCCACATTTTGACTGTATTTCAAGTCAAACCATGTAGAGCCACAACTGCTTAGACGCGATCAACCTGTGGGAGCTGGCTTGCCTGCGATGGCGGCTTTCCAGTGACAACTATGCTGGCTGACCCGACGCTATCGCAGGCAAGCCAGCTCCCACAGTTTTGGTTGTGCTTCAGATCAGGCCATGTAGGGCACGGCGATCAGCAGGATGGCGGTGCCGTGGGCCAGTGCTGCGGGCAGTACGCCGTAACGCATGCGCACCAGCGCACAGGCCAACCCTTCAAGCAGGGTGAACAGCAACACGGGCCAGCCCAGTTGGGTAACGCTTAAGGCCAGGAACCCATGGCAGGCTGCAAAGGCCACGCCGCTGATCAATGCGGCGCGCAGGGGTGAGACCTGTTGTTCCAGGTAGCCCTGCAAAAAACCACGAAACAGCACCTCCTCCAACGCATTGGCGCCATAGGCCAATACCACCATGCCCGGCAGCCACACCCAGTAGCCGTGGAGCTCAGACACCTCGATGCCTTGATAAACCCGCAGCGGCACGCCGATCAAACAGCCGACCACAATACCTGCCGCCATGCCAACCAACGGGTTGCCAAGGGTCCAACGCATCAACCGCCACAACTCCGGTGCCAGGCGTGAGAGCAGTATGATCAGCAG
Organism: Pseudomonas sp. W3I7; assembly: GCF_030816095.1. Classification (NCBI taxonomy): domain Bacteria; kingdom Pseudomonadati; phylum Pseudomonadota; class Gammaproteobacteria; order Pseudomonadales; family Pseudomonadaceae; genus Pseudomonas; species Pseudomonas sp. W3I7. The sequence goes on along the minus strand of NZ_JAUSXP010000001.1, from coordinate 2,586,463 downwards.
CACCGACAGCCCGCCAAGCACCGCCAGCACGAAGGCATTGCCACTGAACGCGATCTGCACATCGCGGCTCACCGCCCACATGCCCAGCGGCGTCATCACATCGCGCATCAGCACAAACGCCGCCAGCAGAATCAGGATGCGCATCACCACCTGCGCCCTTGGCGTCAACGCGAACCACGCACCAAACAGCAGCAGACCCGGCGCCAAGTGCACGGCGTAGTCGATCAGTACCTCAAGCCCTTGGGTGATCATCGCCGGTTCAATCGTGAGCAACAGCGATCATGTCGATCTCGACGGCCGCCGATTTGGGCAACTGCATCACCCCCACCGACGTACGCGTATGCACACCGGCAGCGCCAAGGATTTCGTGGAACAGGTCCGACGCAGCGTTGGCCACTTCACTCTGCTGATCAAAGTCTTCGGCGCTGCGCACATACACGGTGATACGCGCGAGGGTCTTGACCTGATCCAGCGAACCCAGCGCCTGCTTGAGCAACCCCAGGCAACGCAACGCGCTGATACTGGCGGCGATTTGCGCCTGGGCCAGGGTCAGGCTTTCACCGACCTTGCCCGGCAGCATAAGGGTGTCGCCGACACGCGGAATCTGGCCGCTGATGTACAGGTGGTTGCCATCGCGCACCAACGGCGTGTAGTTGCCGCCGACTTTGAATTCTTCCAGCCGGTAGCCAATGCGCTCCTGCGCAGCCCGGTATTTTTCGTCGCGGGTCATGGGCGTGTGTCCTCGTTGCGGCGTTGCCACTCATCCACCACATCGCCCAGGGTTTTGGGCAAGTCGTTGCGGATCCAGGCCATGAACGGTCGGTCGAACTTGAACGTCGGGCCACAGTGTTCAAGCATGAAACGGCGAACGTTCTGGGTATTTTTATAGTGTGGAGTCACGGGAGTGGCGCGGGTGATGACGTCGCTGTGCCAGTCAAATTCCATGTTGTCTCTCGGGCGGCTTGTTATTTGCGCAGTAGCATAGCGACCGGCTTGTTGGGCTGGAAGCGACAAGGCAGGTCGCCCGCACTTATTTGATGTGTTGGGACGTCGTACAAGAACTCAAGTTCTTTATAACGTCACAAAGCCTAATCCTTTCAAGATATTTCAAAATTTCACTTTCCTTCTTCCTCGGAAATATTGCATGGTTGTACGACGACTTAAGTCGTCATGTTCACCCCCAACAACAATAAGGAAACACCCATGCCAAACGTCAAAGTGCTGATCGGTTTTCTGTGCCTGTTCACCGGCTACGTCGCAGCTGCGCCTGCCCCGGCCGAAAAGGACGTGGCCCAAGCGGTCGACCAACTGACCCAAGCCATGCTGCACCTGGACCTCAAGGCGCTGCACGCCCTGACTTCCGACAAGCTCACCTATGGCCACTCCAGCGGCAAGGTGCAGAACAAAGCGCAATTTATCGCTGACCTGGAAACCCACACCAGCGCGTTCAAAACCCTCGAAATGCAAAACCAGACCATCACTCTGGACGGCGACACCGCGCTGGTACGCAACCACTTTCACGCCCTGGCCGTGAACAGCGGCGTCGAAGTGCCGACCGATATCGACAACTTCCAGGTCTGGCAGAAGCAAAAAGGCAAATGGCTGCTGATCGGGCGTCAGGCTTACAAATACTGACGCCAAGCGGTGCGGCTCACCACCGCACCGCTTCCCGGACCTTCAGCAGCGCCTCGCCCAGCGCGGCCATGCTCACCGAACCCAGTGCCAGGCGCAGCGCGTGCGGCACTGTGGCCGAGACGGCAAACGGCTCGGCGGTGGACACGGAAATCTCCTCGCGCTGCAAGGCCATGGCCACCTGATCGGCCCGTGCCTCGTCCCCCAGCGGCAACCATAAAAAATACGAAGACGGATGGCTGATGTAAGGCACGCCTTTGAGCACCTGCGCAGCCAAGGCTTGGCGTGCCCGTGCATCCTGACGCTTTTGTGCTTCGAGTTTCGCGACGGTGCCGTCCTCGATCCAGCCCACCGCAATCGCGCTCATCACACCGGGCACGTTCCAGGTGGTGGCCATGATCGTGCGCTCCAGCTTTTTTACCCAGGCTGGCGGCGCGGCGATAAACCCGATGCGCAAACCCGTGGCGACACTTTTGGAAAGCCCGCCCACATACACCGTGCACTCAGGCGCCAACGTGGCCAGCGGCGGTGGCGCGTCTTCAGCCAGAAACGCGTAGGCCGCATCTTCAATTAGCATCAGATGGTGCTCACGCGCGATGGCGATCAGTTGCTCGCGTTGCGCAAGGCTCATCACCCACCCCAACGGGTTATGCAGGGTTGGAATGCTGTACACCGCACGCACCGGGCGCTTGCGGCACAGCGCGTGCAGGAACGCCAGATCCGGGCCGCTGGCGGTCACCGGAATGGCGACGATTTCCAGGTGCAGGGTTTCGGCCAGCACCTTGAAGCCTGAATAAGTCAGCGCATCCACGGCAATCACATCCCCAGGCTTGAGCAACGCCATCATCGTCACCGCCAGGCCGTGCTGGGCGCCGCTGACCATCAGCACCTGCTCCGCCTCAACCGCCAGGCCTCGGTTCAATAGATGCCGTGCCACGGCAGCGCGCTCGTGCAAACGGCCGGCATGGGGCTGATAACGCAGCAACGCTTCCAGGTCGCCCGACAGCGCCAATTGGCGCAGAGCGGTGCGCAGCAGGTCTGCCTGACCGGGCAGCGAGGGGTAATTGAAATTCAGGTCGAGCATGCCGGTGGCCACATTCATCTGCCCACTGCCCTGCCCCGGCGGCAACGCGATTTCCCGCACAAAGGTGCCGCGCCCGGTTTCGCCGCTGACCAGTCCCATGGCCTCAAGCTCGGTGTACACCCGGCTCGCGGTGACCAACGCCAAGCCATGCTCGGCGGCCAATTGCCGATGAGTGGGCAGACGTGTACCGGGCGCCAGTGCGCCGCTGCGGATGTCTTCGGCAAAGGTGTCGACCAGCGACTTGTAGCGGGCGCGCGGCATAGGCGATGTATCCATGACAATTTTTTGATTGTCTTAATCCTGGTCCCTAGGATGGCCTTTACGCAACCACCTATTTCGAGCCCTCACCATGGAACGCACCTCAAGCCTCACCGCAGCAGACGCCAGCACCCAAGGCTGGATCAACGGGTTTATCGGCGTGGTGATCTTCAGCGGTTCACTGCCAGCCACGCGCCTGGCGGTGATGGAGTTCAACCCGGTGTTTCTGACCATGATCCGCGCCGCCATTGCCGCCGTGCTCGGCGTGCTGTTGTTGTGGTTATTCAGGGAAAAACGCCCTGCACGCCACCAATGGGGGCCGCTGGTGATCGTCGCCCTGGGTGTGGTGATCGGTTTTCCACTGCTCACGGCACTCGCGCTGCAATACGTGACGTCTGCGCACTCCATCGTCTTCATCGGCTTGCTGCCGCTGGCCACCGCCGTGTTTGGTGTACTGCGTGGCGGCGAGCGCCCGCGCCCGGTGTTCTGGCTGTTTTCGATCCTCGGCAGTCTGCTGGTGATGGGCTACGCCGTTGCCCAAGGCTTGAGCGCCGCGCCGGCCGGTGACGTGCTGATGTTGTTGGCCGTGCTGGTGTGCGGCCTGGGATACGCCGAAGGCGCCAAGCTGTCGCGCAGTCTGGGCGGTTGGCAGGTGATCTGCTGGGCGCTGGTGGTGGCGCTGCCGGTGGTGGCGCCGTTGAGCGTGATGCTGGCGCCGGCAACCCTCGCGGGCATCAGCCTGCCGGCGTGGCTGAGCCTGGGCTACGTGTCGCTGTTCAGCATGCTGATCGGCTTTGTGTTCTGGTATCGCGGCCTGGCCCAGGGTGGTATCGCTGCGGTCGGCCAGTTGCAGTTGCTGCAACCGTTCTTCGGCCTGGCGCTGGCGGCGGGCCTGTTGCGTGAGCAGGTCAGCCTGGGCATGCTGCTGGTGACGGTTGCGGTGATCGGCTGTGTGGCCGGGGCCAAGCAGTTCGCCCGCTAGCGTTGCGGCGCGACCATCTTGAATTTGATGTTGATGTCATTTGACACCACGCTGTTGCCCGCCCATTCACCTTCACCAATCTTGAAGTCGCCGCGCTTGAGGATGAACGCGCCGTCAAACACGCCGATGCCGCTTTGCTCCTTGAGCACCACATCAATATCCACCGGCCGCGTAATGCCCTTGATCGTCAGGTTGCCGCTGATTTTGTAGCGGTTGTCACCCAGCGCCGTGGCGCCGTTGGACTCATACACGCCCACGGGATAGGTCGCGGTGTCGAACCACGCCGGTTGCTGCAACTGGGTATTGGCGTCCTGGCTGCCGGCGTCGATGCTGGCGAGCTGGATCTTGAGCAACGCATGGGCCGCCTCGGGCTTTTGCGTATCAAAGGTCAGGGTGCCTTCAAAGTCGCTGAAGGTGCCATACACCCGCTGCCCGAATTGCTGGAAGGTAAAACTGATCTGGCTGGCGGTGCGGTTGACATCTTTGTATTCCACGGCCTGCGCGCTGCCGAGAAACACACCAAGGAGCACCGCCAGGCTTACACACAGGGGCATTCGACGCTTCATGCAACACTCCGCAAGACAAATGAACAGATGTGCTGAGCTAACACGCCATGCCATGGTTTTATTCCCTTTCGCAGCGTGCCCTGCTAAACAGAGTAGTCGCCAAAAGAAACAATAAGGACTTTGCATGCACACCCCTTCCCTGCAGGACATCACCGCGCCCGAAGGCATTTGCTACGGTTGTGGCGGCAGCAACCCCCATGGCCTGCACATCAAAAGCCGTTGGGATGCCGATGGTATCCACGTGATCACCGAGCACCTGCCCGAAGCCCACTACAGCGGCTGGCCGGACCTGGTCTACGGCGGCCTGATCGCCATGCTGGTCGACTGCCACTCCAACTGGACGGCCATGGCCTACCACTACCGCAACGAACAGCGCGAGCCCGGCAGCCTGCCGCGTATCGACTGCGTGACCGGTAACCTGGGGATCAAATTCATCAAACCCACGCCCATGGGCGTCACGCTGACCCTGCGTGCGCGGGTTGAAGGCGACGTGGGGCGCAAAAGCCGCGTGGTCTGCGAGGTGTACGCCGGTGACGTGCTCACCGCCCTCGGCGACTCGGTGTTCGTGCGCGTCGATACCCGGCAACTGTCGGATTCCGCCCATGGCCGCGAACGTTGATCCTGGTCTACAGTGATGACCACCGCTAATCGAGGACTGCTCCGATGACTCGTCTCACCGCGAAAGACTTTGCCCCCGAACTGCTGGAACTCTACGACGGCTACGCCCACGGCAAGCTCAACCGCCGCGAATTTCTCGACCGCGCCGCGCTGTTCACCTTCGGCGGCCTCACTGCCTCGGCCCTGTTGGCGGCCCTGAGCCCCAACTACGCGCTGGCCGAACAGGTCAAATTCACCGACCCGGACATCGTCGCCGACTACATCACCTACCCCTCGCCCAAAGGCAACGGCACCGTGCGCGGCTACCTCGTACGCCCGGCCAAGGCCAGCGGCAAACTGCCCGCCGTGGTGGTGGTACACGAAAACCGAGGTTTGAACCCCTACATCGAAGACGTCGCCCGACGCCTGGCCAAAGCCGGCTTCATCGCCCTGGCACCCGACGGCCTAACCTCTGTGGGCGGCTACCCCGGCAACGATGAAAAAGGCGTGGAACTGCAACAAAAAGTTGACCCCACCAAACTCATGAACGACTTCTTCGCCGCCATCGAATGGCTGATGCACCACGACAGCACCACCGGCAAAGTCGGCATCACCGGCTTCTGCTATGGCGGCGGCGTGACCAATGCGGCGGCGGTGGCGTACCCGGAACTCGGCGCGGCGGTGTCGTTCTACGGCAGGCAGCCGGATGCGAAGGACGTGCCACGCATCAAGGCGCCGATCATGCTGCACTATGGCGAGCTGGACACGCGAATCAACGAGGGCTGGCCGGCGTATGAACAGGCGTTGAAGGCCGCAGGCACGACCTATGAGGCGTTTATTTATAAGGGCGCCAATCATGGTTTTCATAATGATTCGACGCCACGGTATGACGAGGCAGCGGCAAATCTGGCGTGGGAAAGAACCCTCGGCTGGTTCCACAAATACCTGGCCTGACCACGATCCGAACTGTGGGAGCTAACTTCTTGTGGCGAGCGGGCTTGCCCCGCGCTGGGGCGCGAAGCGGCCCTGAAACCTCACGACACGATACATCTGGAAAACCGCGTTGAGTCTCCTGGGGCTGCTGCGCAGCCCAACGCGGGGCAAGCCCGCTCGCCACAACACCCCGCCTCTCAGCGTTGATCGGTGTTGCCTGATCGATATGCAGTGTAAAAAGCCAGCAATCCATATCCCTTAACCTTGCAGGAAGCTTCCTAAGCAGCCCTTCGGCCTTGCGCCTGCTCATGCCACTGGCTAGCCTGTGCGCTGTCGCTGCCTATCAGCGAACAGGTGTGGAAACCTGAAACAAGTAGGCCCCTTATCAGGAGCTTATGCATGAGCAATACAACGCGCTTCACCCCCAGCCGCGAAATACTTGAACGCGCCCTGAGCCACTACCTGCAACCCGCCTCACCGCAGTCCTTTACGGTGCATCACGACCTCAGCTTCGAAGACGCCCTCGCCCAACTCTGCGACCTGCTGCGCTGCGCAGCCGCCACCGCGGCCGACACCACCCAAGGCCTGACGGGCGATCAACGCCACATGGCCGGTGCCACCGAACACCTGATCGACATGGCCCAAACCCTGGCCGACCGTGTACTGGAGTGCCTGCAACCCAAAACCTGCTGACACACCACAAACCAACTGTGGGAGCTGGCTTGCCTGCGAAGGCGGTGTGTCAGTGGCGAGTTAATTGGCTGACACACCGTTATCAAATAAAAAAGAATAGAAAAATAGGCGGTGCACCACTTGTAATGCTGAGCTATAGCCGAATCTTCTTAACGCCATAAACAGCCCCACCGTTAATGCGCATCTTCTAGTGTTCCAACGCATACCGCCGACAATGGTTGAGATACCCCTGCTCATGGCTGCCCACCAACTGCACCACACTGGTCCATAACCACGACGGCGCATCCAGTTGTCTGGAGCGGTTTTCCTGCAACACTGCCATCCACTCCTTGCGCGTATCGCGGTCCATCTGCCGCGCATGGGCGATGCCGACCACGCGGGCCAGGTAACCGGCGGCGTGCATGGCATCGATCTCGCTCAATTCGTCCAGTTCCAGTTTCATGTCCTGGGGCAACAGTTCACGGATGAAGAAACCGTGATCGAGAAAACGCGTGGCCAGCATGCGCTCGCCCAGGCCCGGTGACAGCTGGCGGGCGCCTTCCACCACGCGTCGGCCATTGTCGCGCGGCATTTTCGCGCGTGCCGCCCGGGGCGCGGCGGCGCCGACGGCTTCCTTGATGTCGATCAGGCAATATTCCTGGTCGTCCTTGTCGCCCACGCCCAGCAAGGCCGCATAACGCAGCAAGCCGAGGGAACTGCAGCCCTTGACCCAATAGGCCGAGTCGAGCAATTGCACCTTGGCGTCTTTGGGGCGACCTTTTAGCGAAGTCACTAACTGCTGGATTTCATCCGAGGCGCAGACGTTCTCCAGCGCGCTCTTTTCCGCCCGCGACAATGACCAGAAGTGCTTGCCCAGCGCAATGGTTGGCCGCGCACTTTCAATGCGTTCACGCGCCAGGTTTTTCCAGGTGCGCTCCACCGCGCTGCGCATGCCGGCCTTGACCTGGGAGGGACGCGGCGGCGCTTCATCGGGCTTGTCTTTGAAGGCTTGCTCGTAACCCACCATCATTTCTTCCAGCATGCGCGCGGTGGTCACGCCCGGCAGGTCCGAGCCGCGTGCGGCGGTGGCCAATGACAGCGCCAGGCGCACCAGGTCATGGGCCGGGTTGCCGATCACGGTTTGGTCGAGGTCGCGGATATGCATGTCGATACGGCCTTTGGTATCACCCGTCGGGCCGAGGTTGCCCGCGTGGCAATCGCCGCAGATCCAGATCGCCGGGCCATGGGGCAAGCGGCGACCGGGCTGGCTGTGCAACCACTCGTAAAACTGCACCGTGCTGCCGCGCACATAAGCATGGGCCGAGCGCGCCATCTTGAGGTTGCGCAGTTGGATAAGGTGGGGCATGCGGGCAGACGGGCGCGGAATTTTCATGGAAGCACTCGGTACGGGGTACGGTAGAGGCTGGCCCGCCACAAATGTTTCAATTTGTTTCAAGAATAAAACTTCAGGCTTGGGCGGTGTGCGCTTTCAACCAGCCTTTGAACGCGGCCATGGCTGAGGTTTCGGCCCGCGACTGCAAGCGCGTCAGCCAATAACTGCCGGTGCTGATGCCCACGGAGAACGGTTGGCGAATCACATCACTCTCCAGTTGCCGCGAGAACATCATCGCCGGTGCCAAGGCCACGCCGATGCCCTGCTGCGCGGCCTCCATCATCGCCAGGGACGAGTCGAATACGATGCTGCGCGGCACCGGCGTGTCGGCCGGCAGCCCGGCGGCCTGGAACCACAGGTTCCATTCATCGGCGCGGTAAGAGCGCAATAGTGTGTGCTTGAGCACGTCGTCCGGCGTGTGCAATTGCTCGGCAATCTGCGGCACGCACAGCACGGTCAACGGCGCTTCGAGCAGTTGGCAGGCCTCGGTGCCATGCCAGGCACCGGCGCCGAAGCGGATCGCGTAGTCGAGGCCTTCGGCGGCGACGTCGACGCGATTGTTGTGGGTCGACAGGCGCAGGTCGATAAACGGGTAGCGGCTTTGAAAGTCCGGCAAGCGCGGCAGCAACCAGCCCACGGCGAAGGTGCCCACCGCTCCGACTGTGAGCACTTCACGGTAATGGCCTCCTTCGAACTGGCCTAAAGTCAGCGCAATACGGTCGAACGATTCGCGTACGACCGGCAGCAGGGTTTCGCCTTCGCGGGTCAGCATCAGGCCGCGTGGCAGGCGCTTGAACAAGGTGACATTCAGGTGCGCCTCCAGGCTTTTGACCTGGTGACTGACCGCGGCCTGGGTCACACACAGCTCGATGGCGGCGCGGGTGAAGCTCAAATGCCGGGCGGAAGCCTCGAATGCCCGCAACGCATTCAACGGTAAATGGGAGCGCAGCATGCTTGACCCTAAATTAACTAATGGCTGATGCGAGATATCATCGTTTGCCCGCCGAACTAAATCCACCTAGATTTGCCCCGCCTGCGCAGGCCTTGATCGTCAGCACATCCTTTACATGGAAGCGAACCCGCATGAATCACAGCCTACAAAAAATTCTGTTCAGCGCCCTTTTAGTTAGTTCCGGCAGCTGCATGGCCGCCACTGACCTGCGCACGGTAGTCGATGCCGGCGTAAAACCGCTGATGCAACAGCAAGGGATTCCCGGCCTGTCGATCGCCGTGGTCAACCAAGGCAAGGTCCAATACTTTAACTACGGTGTAGCCTCCAAGGAAACCCAACAAGCGGTGAACCAAGACACCCTGTTTGAAATCGGATCGATCAGCAAAACCTTCACCGCCACCCTCGGCGGCTACGCCCAGGCCACCGGCAAACTCAAGCTCTCGGACACCGCCAGCCAGCACCTGCCCGCCCTGGCCGGCGGCGTGTTCGACCACATCAGCCTGCTGCAACTGGTGACCTACACCGCCGGTGGCTTGCCACTGCAGTTTCCGCAGTCGGCAGACACTGCCCAGGCCATGCTCGGCTACTTCCAGCACTGGAAACCGACTTACGCGCCGGGCGAACGACGCCTGTATTCGAACCCCAGCATTGGCATGTTCGGCTACCTGGCGGCGCAAAGCCTGGGGCAGCCGTTCAACGTGGCCATGGAGCAAACCCTGCTGCCCAAGCTGGGCTTGAGCAATACCCATGTGCGCGTTCCCACGGGTAAATCCGAGCACTATGCCCAAGGCTACGACAAGGACCAGAAGCCGGTCCGTGTCACCCCCGGCGCACTCGACAGCGAAGCCTACGGCATCAAAACCAGCACCCAGGACCTCGCCCGTTACGTGATCGCCAACCTGCACCCCGAGACCCTGGAAAAACCGCTGCAACAAGCGATCGCGACCACTCACGCGGGTTACTACACCGTCAATGGCATGACCCAGGGCCTGGGCTGGGAGCGTTACCCGTACCCGATCAAGCTGCAGGCCTTGCTGGATGGCAACTCCACCGAGATGGCGATGCAGCCGCACAAGGTCAATTGGCTGACCCCGGCACAGCCACAACCGGCCAACGTGCTGTACAACAAAACCGGCTCTACTGGCGGTTTTGGTGGGTATGTGGCGTATGTGCCGAGCAAGGACATGGGGGTGGTGATTCTGGCTAACCGCAATTACCCGAATGCCGAACGGGTGAAGCTGGCTTATGCGATCTTGAGCGCGATGGATAACTGAGACCTGACAAAAACCAAAGGTGGGAGCTGGCTTGCCTGCGATAGCGGTATATCAGTCACCGATTGGCTGACTGAACAACCGCTATCGCAGCATAGGTATCGAGACAACTGCCGGTTAAAACAATGCCTGTGGCACATCGCTTGTTGTGGCGAGCAGGCTTGCCCTGCGTTGGGCCGCGCAGCGGCCCCCAGCAAGGGCACTGAAGTTCTTTCCGAAAGAACTCAGCGCCTGGTTTTGGGGCTGCTGCGCAGCCCAACGCAGGGCAAGCCTGCTCGCCACAGGGGAACGGGGTGCCTTCGAACGTTGTGTAGATACTTATGGCTATCGCAGGCATGCCAGCTCCCACATTTTCAGACCGTATTACATGCCCAGCCAGTGCGGCAGCGCCAGCGAGATAAACGGCAAGTACGTGACCATGATCAAGAACACCAGCAGGATCATCAGCCACGGCAACGCCGCCCGAATCGTCTGCCCGAGGGTCAAGCCGGTCACCGCCGAGGTCACAAACAGGTTCAACCCTACCGGCGGGTGCACCAGGCCGATTTCCATGTTGACCACCATCACAATCCCCAGGTGAATCGGGTCAATCCCCAGCTTCATGGCAATCGGGAAGAAGATCGGCGCCAGGATCAGCACAATCGCGGAAGGCTCCATAAAGCTGCCGGCCACCAGCAACACCACGTTGACCATAATCAAAAAGCCGATCGGCGTGAGGCCTTCGGAGATCACCCAGGCAGTGATTTCCTGCGGGATCTGCTCGGTGGTCAGCACATGGGCAAAGAGCATGGCGTTGGCGATGATAAACATCAGCATGATCGCCAGGCGCCCGGATTCCAGCAGCACCTTGGGGCAATCGCGCAGCTTCATGTCCTTGTACACAAACAGCGCGACAAACGCCGAATACACCGCCGCCACGGCTGCCGCTTCGGTCGGCGTGAACATGCCGCTGTAGATGCCGCCGAGGATGATCACCAGCAACAACAAGCCCCAGAACGCGCGGCGTGCACAGGTCAGCCACTCGCGGAAGGTCGCGCGTGGCTGCGCCGGCAGCTTCTTGATGCGCGCGACGATGTAGATCGCGACCATCAGCATCAGGCCCAGCAGCAAGCCTGGAATCACACCGGCCATGAACAGCTTGCCCACCGAGGTTTCGGTAGCGGCCGAGTACACCACCATCACAATCGACGGCGGGATCAGGATGCCCAAGGTACCGGCGTTGCAGATGATCCCCGCACCGAACTCCTTCGGGTAACCCGAACGCACCATGCCCGCCACGGCAATCGAGCCCACTGCCGCCACCGTCGCCGGCGATGACCCGGACAGCGCCGCAAACAGCATGCACGCCAGCACGGCCGCAATCGCCAGGCCGCCTCGAATATGGCCGACACAGGCGTTGGCAAAGTCGATCAGCCGTTGCGCCACGCCGCCGGTGGTCATGAACGCACCGGACAGCAGGAAGAATGGAATCGCCAGGAAGGTGTAGGCGTCGGAGGTTTCGAACAGCTTGATCGCCAGCGAACTCACCGAGTCCTGGCTGAACATCAGGATCGACACCGCGCCGGACAGCCCCAGGGAAATCGCGATCGGCACGCCGAGGAACATGAACACGAACAACAGCAAAAACAGACAGAGCACGGCCATCAGTGACGCTCCTCATGGCTGCCGGCCAACTTGCTGGCCTCTCCGGCCTCGTCGGCCAGCCCCAACCCGACCTGACGGTGGGTAAAGATGCGATAGAAAATTTCCAGATAACGGATAAACACCAGGGCAAAACCGATGGGCACGATGATCACGATATCGCCCACGTCCACACCGTATTGGTCGAGGTCTTCGGCGCCGATATGCGCGGTCATCACGGCACTCACCCACTTGTAGCTGGCGACCATGAACAGCCCGGCATAGGCCAGGCAGCACAGGCAGGCGAGCATGCCCAGCAGGCGTTGCACCGGGCGTTTGGTCAGCTTGACCAGCGCGTCCACGCCGAGGTGGCCGGCGGTGCGCACGCCGTAAGAGATGCCGAAAAAAATCAGCCAGCCGAACATGGCCTTGGTCAGCGCCACGCTCCAGGTCATGTCCTGGGCCCAGGTCATGGTGTGGTCGCCCAGGGCGTTGAAGAAGTTGCTGCTCCACACCCACTTGTCCGCCAGGGAAAAGAACAGGGTGTAGATGTTGTTGAGCATGACGTAGACGAATGTCACCAGGGTCATGGCGGCCAGCAGGAAGGCGATAAACCCTTCCTCCAGGTGCTCCCAGACGCGCCTTAGCGTTTGCATGGCAAAACCTCGCGAAGCAGAGATAGGTAGGTGCAAGGCTCAGGGTCGAAACCGGGTTCAAATGTGGGAGCGGGCTTGCTCGCGAATACGGTGTGTCAGTTACCGAATGCATCAACTGAAAGACTGCATTCGCGAGCAAGCCCGCTCCCACATTGGATCTCGGTACAACCCGCAATTACTGGTTGGAGGCGTCCGCCGCCTTGATCAGGTCGGCGCCGATCTCACCCTCGAACTTCTGCCACACCGGGCGCATGGCTTCGCGCCACAGCTGGCGTTGCTCCGGGGTCAGTTCAATGATTTCGCTGGTCTTGGCGTCGATGATCTTCTGCCTGGCCGACTGGTTTAGCGCTTCGGCCTGCTTGTTCACCTCCACGGTGACTTCAACCATGATCTGCTCCAGGGGGGTGCGCACATCCGGCGGCAGGCCGTTCCAGAACTTGGCGTTGGTGATCACCATGTAGTCGATCAGGCCATGGTTGGACTCGGTGAAGTACTTCTGCACCTCGTTGACCTTCTGGCTTTCATAATTCGACCAGGTGTTCTCGGTGCCATTTACGGTGCCGGTCTGCAGGCCTTGGTACACCTCGGCAAAGCTCATCTTGCGCGGGTTGGCGCGGATCGCCTTGAACTGCTCTTCGAGTACGCTGGAAGCCTGCACGCGAAACTTCAGGCCACGGGCGTCCTTGGGTTCATGCAGGGCTTTGTTGGCGGAAAGTTGCTTGAGGCCGTTGTGCCAATAGGCCAGGCCGAGGATGTTCTTGTCCTGCATCGAGGTCAGCAATGCCTTGCCCTGAGCGGCCTGGAAACGGTCGACGGCGGCCAGGTCATTGAACAGGAACGGCAGGTCGTAGATCTGTACTTGCTTGGTGTATTGCTCGAACTTGGCCAGGGACGGCGCCAGCATCTGCACGTCGCCGAGCAACAGCGCCTCCATCTCTTTGCCATCGCCGAACAGCGAGGAGTTGGGGTACACCTCGACCTTGACCCGGCCCGGCAAGCGCTCTTCAGCAAGCTTTTTGAACAACAACGCGCCCTGGCCCTTGGGGGTGTTTTCGGCGACCACGTGGGCGAACTTGATCACAATCGGGTCGGCCGCCTGGGCCAGGCCCGCGGCAAATAAAGTGGCGGCGCACAGCAGCGCCCGAGAAAGCTTGAGCATGGGGAATCACCTTCTTATTGTTGTGTTACAGGGCAAGGTGCCTGATGTGACGCGTGTAGTGAATTTCGAATTTTAGATACCTGCGTTCGGCCAGGCCGAACGCCATACTTCAGAACAATGCAGATCGAGTGTGGGAGCTGGCTTGCCTGCGATGGCGGTGTGTCAGGCAGTCGATTCATGGGCGGGTCCATCGCTATCGCAGGCAAGCCAGCTCCCACATTTTGCTCTCGGTTGTGTCAGTTAGAGTTGGGCAGCGAGAAGCCTTTGTGCGCGCAGCAACACTGGCGCATCCACCATCTGCCCATCCATCTGATAAGCCCCGGCCCCATGGGCACCCGCCTCTACTACGCGCTTGGCCCAGGCCAGGTCTTCGGCGCTGGGCGCCAGTGCCGCATGAATCACCGCCACCTGCTTGGGATGGATGCACAGCGCCCCGGCAAAGCCCATTTCATACGCATGCCGGATCGAACGGCGCAAACCCTCAGGGTCGTCGATGGCCGGGTGCACGCCATCCAGTGGCGCCACCAAACCGGCAGCGCGCGAATGCACGATCAACGCCAGGCGTGCCTGGTCGAGCGCGAACTGCGCGGCGGCAGAGCCGCTGCTCAGGTTCAGGTCCAAGGCCAAATCCAGACCACCAAATGACAGGCGCTCAACCTGCGGCGCATGGGCAATCTCAGCCACCGCCAGCAAGCCCTTGGCGCTTTCGATAATCGGCCAGATCACCTTGCCGGCAGCCGCCACCACGGCAACCTGGGCCGCGCTCTCCACCTTCGGCAGCAGCACACCCGCCACATTGGCGTGAGCTTTACAGAACGCCACATCCTCAAAATGCTCGGCATGCTCCGGCGCATTGATGCGCACCCACACCTGAGCCTGTGGATGCGCGTGCAAAAACACCCCGAGGTTATCCCGCGCCTGGCGCTTGAGGGGTTCTTCTACCGCGTCTTCAAAATCCACAATCACCGCATCGGCGCCACTGGCCAGGGCTTTGGAAAACCGCTCCGGGCGGCTGCCGGGCACAAACAGGGCCGAACGAACTAAAGGCTTTGGCATCAGGTGAATTCCTTATTAAATAACGCCGCGTGCGCGCAGGCCGTCGATGGTGTGCGCCGAAAACCCAAGCTGATCGAGAATGCCCTGGCTGTGCTGGCCCAAGGCGGGAACAGCGTCCATGCGCGGGGTAAACGCGGCGTTGCGCGCCGGCGGCAACAGCGACGGCAGCGGCCCGGCAGGGCTTGCGACTTCACGCCAGCTGTCACGCGCCTTGAGCTGCGGGTGGTCCCACACGCCTTGCATGTCGTTGACCCTGGCACTGGCGATCTGCGCGTCTTCCAGGCGTTGGATCACGGCTTGCGCGTCCAACTGCGCAAAGCTGTCAACGATGATCTGGCGCAGCGCCTCACGGTTGGCCGAGCGCTTGAAGTTGGCCGAGAAACGCTCATCGGTGGCCAACTCAGGGGTGAGCAGCACCTTGTCGCAGAATGCCGCCCATTCGCGTTCGTTCTGCAAGCCGAGCATCACCGTGCCGCCGTCGCCGGTGGGAAACGGCCCATACGGGTAGATCGTCGAATGCGCCGCCCCGGCCCGTGGTGGTTGGGGCGCGCCGTCGAAGGCGTAATACATCGGGTAGCCCATCCACTCCACCAGGCTTTCGAGCATGCTTACGTCGATGCGGCTGCCCTGCCCCGTCTTGCCGCGCAGCAGCAAGGCCGAGAGGATGCCGCTGTAGGCGTACATGCTGGCGGAAATATCGGCGATCGAGCAACCGGCCTTGGCCATCTGGTCTTCACCCGGGCCACCGGTCACCGATAAAAAGCCGCCCTCGCTCTGGATCAGCAGGTCATAGGCTTTCTTGTTCTCGTAAGGCCCGCCTTCGCCATAACCGGAAATATCGCAGACGATCAGCCGTGGAAAACGCTCATGCAGCGCCTCAAACGACAGGCCCATGCGCGCCGCCGCGCCGGGCGCGAGGTTCTGCACCAGCACGTCGGCATCCGCCAGCAGGCGTTGGAGGATGTCGTCGGCCTCGTCCTGCTTGAGGTCCAGGGTCAGGCTTTCCTTGGAGCGGTTGGTCCACACAAAGTGCGAGGCCAGGCCGCGCACGCGCTCGTCATAGCCACGGGCAAAGTCACCGGCACCGGGGCGTTCGATCTTGATCACACGGGCGCCGAGGTCCGCCAGCTGGCGGGTGCAGAATGGCGCAGCAATCGCGTGTTCCAGGCTGACGACGGTGATGCCGTCCAGCGGTCGTTGGTTAGTCATAACGCTTCCTCAAAGCCAGTGGGCCATGGACGCTGCATCGCGCAGGTTCCAGACCTTTTCGATCAGTGCATTGGCCTGCGCCGGTGCGCGCGCGCCGCTGAATTGGGTAAGGCGCTGGAACTTATCCGCCAGCTCCACCCGGCTCAGGGTGTTGCCGGGGTCGCCCTTGGGTTCGTCAATGGCACCCTGCAGCGTGCGGCCATCGAGCGTGGTGACGGTGACGCGGCCCAGCCAGCGCTGCGGGTAGGCGCCATCGACTTCTGCATCGAGGGCCATGCTGACCTTGTCGCGAAACGCCGAGACGGCGGGGTCGGTCAGCGCGTGTTGGTGGAACTCGGTGAGCCCGGCTTTTCCGTGCACGGCGATCAGGCCAAGCACGGTGCCCATGGAGAATTTGGCCTGATGCACAGTCGCAGGCGTGGTCACGCGGCCGAGCACGTCGATGGCACCTTGATGGACACGTGTTTCGACCGTGGCGATATCTGCAGCGCACAGCCCTTCGCGCTGCATCAGATCCAACAACGCATCGGCGGCCGGATGAGTGTGACGGCACGAGGCGTGGAACTTGAACGAGGTTTCCAGCAGCGCCCAGCGGCTGCCGAGCTCGGCCGATAACTTGCGCGGCTCAGCGTCGCTGGACATGCCCGCCGCCAGGCCCTGGTCGCCTTCCAGAATATTGCGTGCGCCGGTGAGACCGTCCGCCGTCAAATACGCCGCGAGCAAGCCATCCGCCGAGGCCTTGGCCGTGTGCAGTTGCTTGGAGTCGGCGGCATCGCGCAAAAACTCCCACAACCCGGCGGCCTGGGTGCCGGCGCTGCCGAGCAGGTTGATGAACTGCTCCTGGCTAAAATCCATTAGCTTGCCCACGGCAACCGCCGCCGCCAGGGTGCCGACGGTGGCCGTGGTGTGGAAGATGCGGTAATGGGAACGGCCCATGAATTCACCGATGCGGATACCGGCTTCATAGCCCGCCACCGAGGCCAGCAGTAATTGGCGGCCGGATTTGCCAAGGTCCTGGGCGGCAGCCAGCGCGGCCGGAAACACCACGGTCGCCGGGTGCAGCACCGAGCTGTTGTGCAGGTCATCCTGCTCCACCAGGTGCGAGGATGCGGCGTTCACCAGCGCGGCAAAATATGCACTGGTGCTGCCGCCATTGACGATCACTTGGGCGGGGCCGCTGTTGGGGCCCATCTTTTGCGCATAACGTTCGAACAAGGGAATCGGGTGCGCGCCCTTGCTGGCCAGCGCCGAAGCCAACCAGTCCAGGTACAGGTCTTCGGTGCGTGCCAGGACCTTTTCCGGCAATTGTTCGTAGTTCAGGTCCGCAAGGAACCGACACAAGGCGTGGGTATGGCTCATGGTCAGGCCCTCAGAAGCTGCGTGGCAATTCGAGCAGGTGCTCGGCCACGTAGGACAGGATCAGGTTGGTGGAGATCGGCGCGACTTGATAAAGGCGTGTCTCGCGGAATTTGCGCTCCACGTCGTACTCGCAGGCAAAGCCGAAACCACCGTGGGTTTGCAGGCAGGCGTTGGCGGCTTCCCAGGACGCCTTGGCGGCCAGGTACTTGGCCATGTTGGCGCTGGCCCCGGCATTCTTGCCGCTGTCGTATTCCTCACAGGCACGCCAGCGCATCAGGTCCGCCGCTTCGATTTCGATATGCGCCTCGGCAATCGGGAACTGCACACCCTGGTTCTGCCCGATCGGGCGGCCAAACACCACGCGGTCGCGGGCGTAGGCACTGGCCTTTTCGATAAACCAGCGGCCGTCACCGATGCACTCGGCGGCAATCAGCGTGCGTTCGGCGTTGAGGCCGTCGAGGATGTATTTGAAGCCTTTGCCCTCCTCGCCGATCAGGCTGTCGAGGGGCAGCTCCAGGTTGTCGAAGAACAGCTCATTGGTTTCGTGGTTGACCATGTTGGCGATGGGTTGCACGGTCAGGCCGTTACCGATGGCTTCGCGCAGGTCGACCAGGAAGATCGACATGCCTTCAGACTTCTTCTTCACTTCGGCCAGCGGCGTGGTGCGCGCCAGTAGAATCATCAAATCGGAATGCTGGATGCGCGAGATCCAGACCTTCTGCCCATTGATCACGTACTTGTCGCCACGCTTGATCGCGGTGGTCTTGATTTTGGTGGTGTCGGTGCCGGTGGTGGGCTCGGTCACGCCCATCGATTGCAGGCGCAATTCGCCGCTGGCGAGCTTGGGCAGGTAGAAGCTTTTTTGCGCTTCGCTGCCGTGGCGCAGCAAGGTGAACATGTTGTACATCTGGCCGTGCACGGTGCCGGAGTTGCCGCCGCAACGGTTCACCTCTTCGAGGATCACCGAGGCTTCGGCCAGGCCCAGGCCGGAGCCGCCGTATTCTTCAGGGATCATCGCCGACAGCCAGCCGGCGTCGGTCAGGGCTTTGACGAAGGTTTCGGGGAAGCCTTTTTGTTCGTCGATCTTGCGCCAGTAAGCGGCATCGAACTCGGCGCACAAGGCGCGCACGCCTTCGCGGATGGCATTGAGTTCTTCGTTGTCATTGGGGTTCATTAACGGCTCTCCGCCTGTTGTTCTTGGACTATTCGAAGTGGATTTGAGCGGTCTGCGCCAGGCCGCCGGCGTTGCCCGCCCACACCTGCGCCACACCGGTTTCGGTCACGCGCCCACCGACCACAAATGGCTGCGGCGCAATCAGCGGGCGCACGCCGCGATAAGCGAAATGGCGCAGCGTCGCGTCGGGATGGGCGCGGCAAAACGCGCGCAGGCTCAAGGTAGCGATCAACGGGCCGTGCACCACCAGGCCTGAATAACCTTCGGTGTCGGTGACATAGGGGTAGTCGTAGTGGATGCGATGGCCGTTGAAGGTCACGGCGCTGTAGCGAAACAACAGGGTTGGCGTGGGGCTGATCGACTCCTGCCATTCACTTTCGGGCAAGGCGTCGTCGCTGCCCTGTTTGGGCGGCGTCGGTTCGCGGTAAACGATGTCCTGTTCTTCGCGGATCGCCAGGCGACCGTCCTGGGAATAGTCATGCCGCACGGTGACAAACAGCAGCGAGCCGGTTCGCCCGGTCTTTTCTTCGACCTGGGTGATGGTCGACACGCGCGTGGCGGCCTCACCGGCGCGCAAGGCGTACAGGAACTCGATGCGCCCACCGGCCCACATCCGATTGCGGTTGTCGGCCGGCGGCAGGAAGCCGCCACGGGCCGGGTGGCCGTCAGTGCCCAAGGCCGATTCCGGCAGTGGATCCTGGAAAAAGCACCACTGCCACAGCGGCGGCAAATCGGCGCCCTGTTCCGGCACAGCTTCGCCAAAAGTGGCGGCAATGCGTTTGAGCAGGTTATGGCTCAGGTGGTCGTGGGCGGTCTCGCTTCGGCCGATCCAATCAGTGGCGCTCATCGGGTGCAGGTCCTCGGGCAGTGAATGTCTGCCCCGGATCATGCAAGCGCCTGCCCGTTCTGAGAATTTGCATTTCAATAAACCAGCGTTCGGTTATGCTGAACGCCAACAGTTACGCCACCTATCCATTGTGGGAGCGGGCTTGCTCGCGAATGCGCAGTGTCAGTCGATACATCTGTAGCTGATACACCGCATTCGCGAGCAAGCCCGCTCCCACATTTAGATCTTTGTTGTGATGAAGTCCGTGTTCACACAGGAGCCGCCATGCATTTCGATCTCGCCGACCTGCGCCTGTTTATCCATATCGCCGAATCCCCCAGCCTCACTCAGGGCGCCAAGCGTGCGTTTCTCTCGCCGGCCGCCGCCAGTGCGCGGATCAAGGCGTTGGAGGGTCAGTTGGACACGCGCCTGCTGTACCGCGACAGCCGTGGCGTGGAGATCACCCCGGCGGGCGAGCGGCTGCTGCACCATGCGCGGCTGATCATGCGCCAGGTGGACTACCTCAAAAGCGAGTTCACCCAATACGGCGTGGATTCGGCCGGGCATATCCGCATCTTCGCCAACACCACCGCGGTGACCGAGTTTCTGCCGGAGGTGCTGGCGGGCTTTCTGTCCCAGCGCCCGGGCGTGACCGTCGACCTGCAGGAGCGTTTGTCCCGCGATATTGTGCGTGGCGTGCTTGATGGCACCAGCGACATGGGCATCATTGCCGGGCCGGTTGAGGCGGCGGGTTTGCAGGTGTTGCACTTCAGCACCGATGAATTGGTGCTGATGGTGCCCGTCGGTCATCCGTTGGCCGACCAGCCGTCGGTAACGCTGGAGCAAACCCTGGCCTACCAGCACATCGGTTTGCACGAAGGCAGCACGTTATTAAGTTTTTTGCGTGAACACGTTGATCGCCTGGGCAAGCATTTATCGCTGCGCATTCAGGTGTCGAGCTTCGAAGCGATCTGCCGGATGGTCGAGGCCGGCGTAGGCATCGGCATCATTCCCGAGTCCGCCGCCGTGCGACACAGCCGGACCATGCAGTTGGTGACGGTGAAGCTCGATGAGCCGTGGGCGATTCGCGAGCGCAGTATCCTGGTGCGCGAGTTGGAAGCGTTGCCCGGCACCATTCGGGCGTTGATCGCCACCTTGATGCCGGACACCCTCAGTGCAGGCTGATGTTGCGCTGGCTGGCGTTATCGGTATTGATATGGCTCAGTCGGCCCTGCCCATCGAACAGCAACAGATCAGACCCCAGGCGGCGAAGCTGGGCCGGCGCTTGCGGCCAGTGCAACGTGACGCAAAGCCGATCGCTGGCACGGTGGATCACGTGCCAGCACGTGTCCTGCTGCTCAACCCGATAACTGATCAGCAACCAGTCCTCAAATAGAAACGGGCTGACGGACTCATCCCATTCTTCATCCGGCAAGTTACCGGGCAACCTGTAGCCCTTTCGAATCCCGCGCTGCTTAAGTACCAGAACGGGCGTTTCATCATCGTGCTTGATCAGATACTGCGCCGATTCAGCGGTGGCACTGGGAACCTGGAAGTCCGTCGCTACGATGTCAAACGCGCTTTCGCGGCTGACCAGACGCCGCTCCGGCAGACGATAATGCCACAGCATCAGGCACCCGCCCGGCGCCGACAACCACAGGTATTCGTTGTGTTCATCCACCTTGATGGCCCGCACCGGCTCCGGTAGATCACTCACATGCCAGAGCGTTTCAAAGCCACGATCAACATCCACCACGCGCAACTGCGGGCCTTTGCCGATGGTCCAGTTGCTGCCATCAAAGGCGTTTGCATAGACATCCATGGCCAGCATACCGAGGTCTTTGGCGACTCGATTGACCAGGTCCAGTTTGCTCACGCGCCATACATTCCCCCGCCAGATCAGCACCAACGCAACCTGTCGGCTATGGGCAATAACGATTTTCTGCGCCGGTACAGCAAAGTGAAACAACGCTGTGCCCGCCGCATCCACCACCATCACGCCCGCCTCGCCCAGCGCCACCAGGTAACGCTGGTCTTCAAGCGGCGCGGCGTCGAAAATCGGCCGGCTGCCAGCGGCCGGCGCGGACCACTCGCGGGTTTCACCCAAACGCTCCAGCGAGACCACGGGCGTACGCTTGAGCGCCTGGCCCGGCAAATCCGCCGCAAGCGCTTTATCGCGACTCATCTTGACCAGCGCTTGTAGCTGGTTATGCGTCAGCTGGCCTTGATCGCTGAATTGATCAGCCAGAATCGCCTGCACGGTGGCACCGGCCAGCCAGGCCAGGGCGGTGGTGTTGGCCTTGTGCAGCAATAAGGTCTGCGCCAGGGCGGCGCGTTCGCTGGCGCGCGCGGGGTCGTCACGCAATTTCTCGACCCACGGCCCGTAAGCGTGCAGCGTTTCGGGCAACAGGATCGCGCGTTTAACCAGTGCCTCAATACCCAAGCGCCCGCCGGCCGCCTCGGCGTTGAGCAGCCATTGCGCGGCGCGTGGGCGCTCTGCGGTCAGGCTCCAAATAACATCGACGGCTTGCAACCACAGGCCTTTGGCGATCAACGACTCGGCCCATTCCAGGCGCAAGCGGTCGGCGGCTTCAGGCGACTTGGCCTGGAGCATCACCACGGCGTCGGCGAACGCATTGTCGCGCCGCGCCACCAGCACGGCGCGCTGCCACTGCTCGGCCAGGCACAGCAGGCGCACGATCACCGCAGCGGGCATGTCCCAGGCCAGAGCCAGGTCGGCGGCCTGCTGATAGCGCGCATGTTTCTCCAGGTAATCGAGGGCTTGCTGGTGCTCTTTGAGCAATTCGGCAAGGACAAACACCGCTTCCTCGATACGACCGGCACGGTCCAGGCGCTCAAAAGTCTGGCGGTAGACCTGGCGCAAATGCTCGGCCAAGTCGTCTTCAAACAGCATCGAGCGCGCCGGGCCATCCTGCTGGCTGAGGCTCAAATCCTCGCGACGCTGAGGCGTACCAAAGCTCTGTTCACCGCTGGAGGCCCCGCCGTTCAAAGGGATGGCGTGACGCAAGGCTTCTTCGAAATTGCCGTCTTCGAACATCTCCAACATGCGCTGCATGTAGGCGGCCTGGCGTTTGCCATACAGTTTGGAAAGCTGGGAATGCTGGGTCAGCCGGGTCAACAAGCGGCGCCATGCGGCAGGTTTGTGCCTGCGCGGGGTGGCACGCGCAGCGATGCCTGGGTTAGCGGGTGCGCTGACCACCGGCCGGGGCGCCGCTTTAGCGGGTGCCGATGCGCCACGGTGCAGAAAGCGGTTCAACCCGAACAGCAGCGCGGTAATCACAACCATCCAGATCAGCGCGCTCAGGAGCATACCGCTGAGGGACTGTGTGTGCGTGGCCAGCATGGCGGCAGCATCGCTCTGGCCGAAGAGGCGGATCAGCCCCCCCAACAGCAGCAAGCCAATCACGATTTTCAGCACCGGGGAAGAAACTTCACGGGTGCTATTCGTGTTGTTTTGCGCAGGCGATGCGCTGGCGCCAGCCCCTTTACTCGACGTGTGACGCGCACGCGCACGCAGCGCTTGCATGATTGCGTCACGCTCCGGGCTGACGGGCTCCAGCGGCCCACCGAGGATTTCACGCAGGTCGGTGATCACTGCATCCGGCAGCGTTGCCGGCAACGGGGTATGGCAGTCAAACGTGTCGAGCAGCGTGTAGGTGCTGATGTCGAGCCACAGCCCGGGCGTCAGCACGTGTGCATCGCGCAGCTGCAGTGCATGGATCTGGCTGCCGCGCACCAGCCACAAGTCGGCAACGGGCAGCCCGCGCAATTCCTCAGGGTGCAGCGCGGCAGACGACAAGCCCAGGCCCTGGCGGATCAGCGGCCAGCCGTGCAGGCTTTCGCAATGTACTGGGCAAGGTGTGTGGAATTGCAGCAAGTCGCCGTCGGCAAAGCGGTAGGCACGCGCGTCGATTTGCCAATACTTGAGGATCAGGCGCCTGCGCTCGCCTTCATCAAAACGCTCGGCGGCAAACCATAGGCCGTCAATCTGTTGGTGCCCGGTAAGTAGCGGGCGGCGAATCAGCATCCGTTCTGGCTCAAGCATTGGCCGCTTCCTGGGTGAGCTGCGGTGCCTGGTTGCACATCACTTGCAAACGCATGGAGCGCTCGGCAACCGAGTAAACCAGTAATTCGCGGTCAGTGGTCAGTACGGCGATCAAACCGCTCATGGGGCAAAAGCTCGCGCGGGCAATCGGCGCCGGAGTGGTAAACAACGTGCGCTGTTGCCCCTCGGCGTACAGCCCGACGCTGTGCTGGTTCGGCCCCAGCAGCACCAGTGAGTAGAGCTGTCGTTGGGCGAAAGCATGGTGCAGGCCGATGGCTTTCCAGCCCGGCGCCAAGTCGATCTGTTCGTGTTTCGCCGGAAAGCTTTCATGGGTCACCAGGCGCCAACTCTGGTGGCCGTCCTGGGTGGTCAGCAGCGCGCAACCACCGCAGTACTGGCGCCAGTAAAAGTTGGCAGCCAACAACACCTGGCTGACGCCCGCTGCCGAGCCGACCGCATGCCCATTGGCGCGTAAACCGTCAGCAGACCCGGAATACGCGACAATCTGCCCGCCTTCGCTGCGCGCATAAGCGATGGTCAAGGGGTCGACCTGCACCAGGCTCATTACGTCATCCGCCACCTGGCAGAGTTGACGCGACTTCCAGTAGGCGAGCCGCCCCTGGCTGTCGAGCACGTACACACGCACGGAGTTCTGACTGTGCAGCCAGACACTCGGCAGGAACGTCGCGGTGCCCGGTGGCAGTTGCAGCTGTTCACGGGGGGGCTTGTCGACGGTGGGCATACCGGGAATGTTCCAGAATGTCAGGCTGTCGTTGTCGCTCAACACAGCGCCGAGGCTGCGGTGGTGAAAGGTGGTGCTCAATACGCGCTGATGCTTGCCCCACAGACGGCGTCGAACCTCCAGCGACTTTTTCTGGTTTTTGTGCGGCAGCTTGATCACCACCATGCCCGCCTCATCGAGCAGGCGCAGCGCCACATAGTTACCGGCGCTGGAGATTACCGGCGGCAAAGTCAAGGCTACGCGTGGCACCGCACGTGCGAGGTTCGGCGGCGGCGCCTGGACTTCATCGTCAAACTGGCCTTTGAGCAGTTGCACCGCACGCGCCTCATCCGGCATAGGCAGCAGCACGCGCCGCACCGACCCGGCCTGCACCTCGAATGACAGGCTGTGCCCATCCAGGCTGCGCTGCACCTGCACCCGGTGCGTACAGGTCTTGGTCGAGTCCTTGGACAAGCGTTGCCCGACTGCCCAGCACTCACCCAACGTCTCACCCTGCGTGGCCAACCATTCCTGCCAGGCGTGCCAGTGCGCCGGGGCGACACTTTCATAGGTGCGCGCCTTGAGCAGCTGCTTGAGCTGCCCCGCGCTATCGAATTCATGCAGCAACGGCTCGCCTTGCAGGATGCCCCAACGCAACTGCGCCCCTGCCTCCTCGGCACGCCGGGCCAGCAGCATCAGCAAGGCAATATGCACCAGCCGCGCGGCGCCCCACTGCAACGGGCCGGCGTCGAATAGCACGACAATCAGGCGGTTGGCTTCACGGGCGCGGTACTGCGGCGCCAGGAACATATGCTCGCCGCCGACAGCGCGGCGCATAAACTCATCCGGCACTTCATCGGCCAGCAGCCATTCGCTGGAAAGCAGGCGCTCGTAAGGCCCGCGGCGTTGCAGGTCACCCACGCCATCCGGCTCAGGCACTCCGCCTTGCTGCCTACCGCGCAGTGGCCCCAGCACCGGGTTAAGGCGCCCAAGCAAGTCGGCGAACAGCGGCAGATGCTGCGGCGCAAACCACTCCAGCCACTGGCGCCAGGGTTGCAGGGCTTCAGGCAGTTGCATGGCTGGCTCCCCAATGCGTCGCGATGCGCTGAAGGTGTTCAACCGTGACCGGCAACAGGCGATCCAACGGCACTACGGCGTGTGGTTCGCGCCACAACAATAAGGGCGAGCGCTTGAAACGCGCCGACAGCGTCTGGCCGAGCAGGTCTACTGGCACTGTCGGCTCCCAACTGGTGGGCAGCCATACGCCAGGCGCGCCGGGGTGTACTGCAGCGTATTCGACGCCGTCGACCCACGGCAAATCCGCCGCCGGCCCAGTGACGACCAATACATCGCCGTTGGCGGTAGCGTGCAAGCGGGCAGCCTGTTCATCTGCGAGCAGCAGCAAGCGCGCATGCAAACGTCGCGCGGCGTCGCCCCATGCGACGGCGGCTTGAGGCTCGGCAGGCACCTGCCTTGGGCGCCAGGTCCAGGCGTAGTGGTCGGCACTCATGGCGTGAGCATTCGGGACAGTTGCCCGCGTACCTGCTGCAAGGGTTCCGGCATTGTCTGGCTATTGAAGTTGGCGTCGATCTCGCGCAGCAGCCCTTCGAGCGCCGGGCTGTCGGGCGGCTCGCTGCGGGCCAGGTAGTCTTGCGCAGTTTCCAGCAAGCGATTCAAGCGCGACATCGGTTGCAAGGTGGCCTCTTCGACTGCGCTGAACAAATGGCTGTTGCTGGACGCGGCAAACAGGTCGCGCAGCACCTCGCGGCCATGCTGCTGAGTCTCTTTAGTGGGCAGCACATACAGCAGCGGCCACAGATCTGCCTCGCTGGCTTGCAGCCGCCCGCCCAGCAACGCGGCGGCCGCGATCAGCCGTTGAGACTTGACGATACGGCGGTCCGACAACTGTATGCCGGCTTCGCGCAGGCGCCGAATCGCCTGGGCCAGGGCTGGACGCACCGCGCCCAGGTCGGCGTTTTTCAGGGCCTGGCTCAGCGTGTCCAACTGGGCCAGCCCCAGCAACTGTTGCACCGGCCGCTGCTCCGACTGCCAACCGCCCGCCAGCATGGCTTCCAGTTGATTGTCCGGCACCGACTCAACAAACAGGTGCAACAGGAAGCGGTCGCCAAACGCCGCCAGTGCTTCATCCTCCGGCAAGCCGTTGGCCGCGCCGACACACACCCGCAACGGGCATTGAATTTGAGTGTGGCCACGGCGAAAGCGGCGCTCGTTGAGCACGCCCAGCAAGGTATTAAGGATGGCGGTCGAACCCAGGAAGACTTCATCGAGAAACACGATATCGGCCTCCGGCAGCATGCCGCTGACGTCGGTTTCCACCGTGCCTTCGCGCAATTTCTTCAGGTCTACGGCACCAAAAAGCTCCGACGGCTCAGTGAAGCGCCCCAGCAAGTATTCGAAGTAACGCCCGCCCATGGACTGCGCCACACGGCGTACCACGGCGCTCTTGGCCGTGCCAGGCGGGCCGATCACCAGAATGTGTTCCTGAGCGACCGCCGCCAGCACAATCAACTCGGCCAATTGCTCGCGCCCGACCAAGCCCTCGGTCGCCTTACGCACAGCGTGGCGGATTTGCGTGGCAGCGCTTTGCAACTGAGCAATCATGGGTATCTTCCCTGAAACCAAAGCGGGGAATCTTGCCTGAGGCTAAGGTATTAGCAAAGCGTTGTTACAACCTGCCTTGAGGAGTCAGCTCATGCAACTCGAAGGATCCTGCCATTGCGGCGCCGTAACATTCACCCTGAACAGCCAGCATCCCTATCCTTATCAGCGTTGCTACTGCTCCATCTGCCGCAAAACCCAAGGCGGCGGTGGTTATGCGATCAACCTTGCCGGCGATACACAAAGCCTGAAGGTGCAGGGACGCAAGCATATCTCGATCTACCACGCCAGGCTCAAGCCCGAGGGCGCCAGCCGTGCGCATGCCAGCAGCGCCGAACGGCATTTCTGCTCGCAGTGCGGCAGCGCGTTGTGGCTGTTCAGCCCGGAGTGGCCGGAGTTGATTCACCCGTTTGCTTCGGCCATCGACACGCCGTTGCCGGTGCCGCCTGAGCATACGCACCTGATGCTCGGTTCGAAGGCGACGTGGGTGGAAGTCAGTGTGCGCAAGGGCGATTTGCAGTTCGACGAATACCCCGAAGAATCCATCGCCCAGTGGCATGAACGTTTGGGGCTGACGCGTTAACAGGCTTTAACTTCAGCGATAAGAGAACCATCTTGTGACAATCAAGCCGGAACCAAGGTTGGGGGTCTGACTACAGATAGCGCTATATCACGTAGGCAAAGCGTGATTAATACTGTCATCCTTACGGAGCCTATTTATGTCTGTGAACGCCCAATCCTTTGCGGCAACGTCTTCCACGCTCTCGGCATTCCCCAGCCAACAGCTACCACTAAATACAGTCTCATCAGACCCGCCTGACGTCCAAAAAACCGCTGTGTCCTCGCAGCATGGCTTGATCAAAACCACGTCGGGCAATACAGCCGACAAGGAGCTGGCAGCCTCTTATGCCACTGCGCTGGTCGATGCGGCGCAGAATCAAAATCCGGCTGACTTGAGCAAACCGACGATACCTGTGCCTGTGAGTTCTAAGTTCGGGCAGTGGCGCCAGCATCTCGATAACCTGCTCGCAGGGCCAGATTTTAAGCAATGGGCCGACCAGCATAATATTGACCTCACCAAACCTATTCGCATTACCCCTCCAACCGACACGTCGGCAGGACACATAACGGTCACCGTCAAATCCGTTAACGTCCATTACCCCGAGGACTATCTACGAACATTTTCAGCGGTTATCGGCCAACAACTGCCGGACTCGTGGCGGCTGATCATGCAGGCGGCCCGCGTCATGGCTCCCAACCAGCCCGTGGTCGAAGTGCAGCCCGCTGACAGGTCTTCGCCCAGCGCACACGCGGAGCGCCCTGCCACGCTGTCAGAGATCATGGCGTTTCACGGCGAGCATGTTCCTGTTAGCAAAGATAAGGCCGTTGAACGAGCCAATCAGCTTAAACAAACCGACATGTTTCCTATGCCTGATACCTCTCTTTCAACTGAGCAACTTAAGAAGGGCTCCGAGGAAGTGCTGGAGCAGCAGCAGAACACATTGGGCGATATCCACAACAAGTACCAATTGCTTCAGCAATTGAGTAAAGCTATCGATTTCGCAACCCCGCCACCTGAACCCGTTAATACGCTCCCGCACTTCAAAAGCTCACTGCCCACACCCGAGGACGCCGAGCGCAACGAAAAAGCCCGTATCCGGGAGTTCTTCAAGAACAATCACCTGCAGATCGACCCTGCTTCCCGGTACTTTCAAGATGAACAATTAGTGCCAGGGAACAAGGTCAGCGTTGAACAATTCCTCGCCAACATCGGCTCTAATATTCCAGAAACAATAGATGAAATAAACACTCTGATTGCGACCCTCAGGCAAGAGGTTCTGCCGTCTACGCCTCTTGGTAACTTGGCAGGCGCCTTAGGCTGGCAAGTACCCGTCACTTTGGATGAGAAAAAGCTGGCGCACTCTCACGTTACGTATAACAACCTGGGACTGCCAGGGCTGGGTACCGACACTAAAAAGGGTGATGTTCTTGATTACCTGACAGACGGTGATAACCGCAGTTTTCCTGAGTTTTCCGATCCGGCCGACCTACTCAATGCAATTGTCACGTCGCCCAAAGCCAAGGAACTGGAGGCTGCCCTGCAAAAGAAAATGGGGACGGCAGAGGATAAAAACAGTTCAGACTGGGTCTTGGCGACCATGTACCTCGGGCTGGCTCAACCCTCGTGGCTTGACCCCAACAAGAGAAATGAAGTAGCCGGGTTCGATCTGGCCGATAAGGCCTTTTACGGCAAACCGTTGGAGCAAATCCATACCAAGCTGTTCGTACACTTGAAGACCACGAAACGCGCCACACAAAAATACGCAGCTGTGGCGTCACATCTATTGCTCTCGCAGGCTGCACCTGAACTGTTGGTTAAAAACATACCCAGCAGTGTGACGTATGGTTCGCCGACCTGGTTCAGTTTGAAAACAACGGTAGCCTTCATAGAGGCGAAGAGCCCTGGAAGCAGCGCAAAGATGACGTTTGATCAAGTCGTCAAATACGGGAGCCTCGAACCCACTAACGCCGAAGATGAAGCGCTGATGAATAAGGTAAAACAG
The DNA here is from genome assembly GCF_030816095.1 of Pseudomonas sp. W3I7. Taxonomy (NCBI): domain Bacteria; kingdom Pseudomonadati; phylum Pseudomonadota; class Gammaproteobacteria; order Pseudomonadales; family Pseudomonadaceae; genus Pseudomonas; species Pseudomonas sp. W3I7. Next base: position 2,557,094 of record NZ_JAUSXP010000001.1, on the reverse strand, counting down.
GAGGCACTGATCGATTGGGCGTTAATGTATGGAGTGCTAACCCCCTCCACCACAGGACACTACTCCGCCGCACAACTGAATGCTGCACAGGATACGTTCTCTGAGGTGATGACCGGGCTGACAACCATCAGCACGGACCTGAGTGCACCGTTGCCCACGTTGAAAGACAAGGCACTGGAAATAATGGGCAGGCAAATTAAAAATGTCGACCTTGAAGCCAACGTGATCACCAGTGACGCGGACAGAACCAGCAATTCGCTTGAATCATCGGTGTTGGACGTCAAGCATGGGCCCTACTCCATGTTGGACCTGAGCCTTTCCGAACACCTCCCGGACCTGAAAGACAACAAAAAATGGTATTCAACCGATCAGCAAAAAGTCCCAACCTCCGCGATCAGTGCGCTAGGCCTTATTCCTCAGAACATCAAAGAAAGTCACGCTGCTGAGCTTGCAGATTTCGACCGTAACAGGAAGAAATCGCTAACCAATCTTAACGCGCATTTGATTGCGCAATTGCCGCTGTCCGATCGACAGCAACTGGAATATGGGAGCCTTGAAATACTTCGCAAAAGGCCAATTCAGGAATTCAAACCCAACGGAATCGCAAGTGTCACGGCTACGTCGTACCCCGCCCCGGACAAAAGCAACATCGAGGAGCCCCTGTATATCAAAGCGACCTTTAATAAGAAAACAATTACCTATAAATTCGACCCTGCGAACAATTTTATAGGCAGGAGCCCTGTCACCGAAGGCTTACAGGAAGAATGGCAAGAGAAACACAAAAAATCGCCAGTCGGGTATACACGTACAAACGTAATCGTCGAACCGCTCGTCGATAGCCAGGTGAAAGACAGTGATTTACGCGGCACCGCTGCAGATGACGCCTCGATTCCCGCGTCGTATACCAGCCCACGTACTCGATTTCTCAGCGAACTGGTGACCCGATATTCCTACCAGGACGCTGACCTGAAAGCCCTGACGGAGGCCGCCCATCACACCACCAGGTTTGATGACGAAGACGATGAGCACAAGAGAAACACGGATCTTTTATTTAGCCCTCTACCGTTCGTAAACGGAATCAGGAGACTCGCCGAGGGCAATTGGAAAGAGGCAACGGTAGAGCTGGTATTTGACGGTGTCATGTTTCTGGCGGGCGGTGGTTTGCTGAAGAGACTGAGAGGCCTGCCGTCACTACCTGCTCAGCTTAGGCGAGCTCGATCGTTCGGTAGCCCGTTCTTCAAACGCATAAGGAACATCACTTCCTATACACCCAGTCCTCAAGTAAAAAACTGGCTAAGTAACAAAACCGGAAAATATGAACTGTCCAAGTTTGCGTCGCGCCCGGACATCGCCCAGGGCACCTACAAACACGGCACTGCAACACTGTCCACGCCTGCCCAGCTCGACGCAGAAACGGGCAAGTGGTATGCATTTGATCCCGTCAACGACAAGCGAATCGGAAAACCTCTCAATGACTTCAAGCCTGAGACAGCGAGGTATTTTGACAATACTTTAAATAAAGCTGATGACGTCGCCGACGCTACCAGCGGAGTGGTACGCAGGAGAAAAAAGCCTAACCACTTAGAGCAAGGGTTGGCCAGAGACAATGCAATTAACATCGGAGGAGATATAAAAGACTTTACCATCCTTGGCGATGATATCTTTATGTATATCGACAAATATAAAGGCGTTGAGAGACTCAACGTCGTCGCGCACGGAGCGAGACCAACCTATAGGCAACTGCTTGCTGATGAACCCGTCCCCATGATTTTCAACGGCCGGGAAAATTCACCCAGCGAACTATTGGATTTTCTGAAAAGCAAGGGTGTAAAGCCTGAACAGTTTAATAATGTCCGCTTATTGATGTGTGGTTCAGCCAACGGTTCCGCGGACTCTTTCGGCAGTCAGTTTGGGCAATTAATAAAGCGTAATGTTAAAGCTTTTCAGGGGCCTGTTCGCGTCAAAGTTACGCCTGAAAAAGTATTGGCCTCAAAGAAAGAGTTGTTCGTTACAAATCCAGAATTTTCATCAGCGGAAATCAACGAGACAATCCACAGACGACTCCAACTGAGTTTTGCCGCTAGCCCCGAAAAAATCAATCCTCATGCCGTCATCGAGGGCTCCCGAACAGTGAAGGAGATACCGTTCTACTACCGCCCGGTGAAGTTTCCGGCCGCCTAAAACCCGCCAGGCTCTTTTAGTCACGGCATTACCGGTACCGCCGCAACACAGGCACCCGATGCTCGGCGCCAAGGCGCCTTGGGTCGGGGTCAGTGTGCGCAAAGGCGATGTGCAGTTCGACGAATACCCCGAAGAATCCATCGCCCAATGGCATGAGCGTTTGGGGCTGACGCGTTAACACTCTTTGACAGTTTCTCGACAAAGCTCTCAAAGATTGTTGGCCGGCATGGCCCTAGCATTCGAGCATCCAAACCACCATCCGGGTGCTCTTCATGTTTCGCACATTGCGCGGTATTCCGTTATGGGGTTGCCTGCTGGGCACGCTCGGCTGCCACGTGCAGCCGCCTGCCCCGCCGGCGATTCCCAAGGGCGATTACGGCGCGATCATCCGCTACCTGCAAGCGCGCATTCCCAAAGACCTGGCCCGCGAGAATGTGCCCGGGTTGTCGATTGCGCTGGTCAATGGCCAGGAGCTGATCTGGGCGCGCGGCTTTGGCCTGGCCGACAAGGCCCAGGGTGTGCCGGTGACCGCCAACACGGCGTTTCGCGCCGGCGGCATTTCCAAACTACTGACGGCCACGGCGGCCATGCAATTGGTCGAGCAACAGCGCCTGGGCCTGGACGCGCCGATCCAGCAGACCTTGCGCGAATTTTACGTGCGCTCGCGCTTTCACACTGACCCGGCCGCCGCCGACCGCGATATCACCCTGCGCCGCTTGCTCAGCCATCAGTCCGGCTTGCCCAGTGAACATTTGCGCGACGTGCGCAGCACCTATGCCATGAGCCAGATGCCGATGCGCGTGTCGGGCGTGTGGCTAAGCAGCCCGCCGGGCTCGCAGGTGGCCTATTCCAACCTCGGTTATTCACTGGTCGGTGCGGCCATCGAGCGCAGCAGCGGCAAAAGTTTTGAAGCCCAACTGCAAAGCCGCCTGCTCAAGCCCCTGGAGATGAACCAGTCGAGTTTTGTCGGCACCGGCACGCAGTTGAGCTTTCGCGCCCTCGGTTACGAAGACGGCGTGGCCAGTACCGATGCGCAGGTGCGCGACCTGGCCGCCGGTGGCTTGTGGGCCAGCCCCAAAGACCTCAGCCACTACGTGCAGATGCTGTTTGCCCATGGCCTCTATAAAGGCACCCGCGTGCTTGAGAGCCCGTCGATTGATCAGATGTTCACCCAACAAAACACCGGCAATGCCCTGGACTTCGATTGCCAGATGGGCCTGGGCTGGTTCCTCGCGCCCTGCGGCGATGAACCCGTCGCCCCCGGCGTGCGCACCTACCAGCACAGTGGCGGCGGTGATGATTTTGCCGCGCAGTTGAGCGTGCTGCCCGACCAGCAACTGGCGGTGATCATCATGGCCAACGACAGCAACGCCGAAGAACTGGTCGCGCGCCTGGCCACCGAGACCCTGCGCCTGATGCTCCAGGCGCAAACCGGGCAAGCCGTGTGCGCCGACGACTGCCAGGCGCCCAGCCATGGGCTCAAGTTGCGCCAGGTGCCCGCCGCCGTCGACCGCAAGCGCCTGGCGGGGTTTTATGCCACGGCCTGGGGCGTATTCCGGGTCAAGGATGACGGCGATCGGCTGAGCGGTGAGCTGGCCGGCTTTGACTTCGAGCTATTGCGCGACGAGCACGGCTGGCTGCGCGCGCAGAAAAAAATCCTGGGCTTCTGGCTCAAGGACCTCGGTGATTTGGGCCGCGTACAGCTGGACGTGGTCACGGTGCAGGGCCGCCAAGTGCTCACAGCCCGCAGCCATGGCCAACGCCTGGCCATCGGTGAACGCATCGACCCGCCGCCGCTGCCGCTGGCCTGGGCCTCCACCATCGGCACCTATCAGGTGCTCAACACCCATGAACCCGACGCGCCGTTGAGCGGCATCAGCGTGCGCCTGGAAGAAGGCTTCCTGGTGATTCGCGGCCAACTGCACAACGAGCCGCTTACCGATTACATCCTGCTGCCCGTCGACAACGCCCACGCGGTACTGGCCGGCAACGGCTACGGCCTGGGCGATACCGTCAGCCGTCAGGTTAACGGCCTCAGCGCCTCGGGCTACTCCTTCAAACGCACGCAATCGCCCAACGACCTCTTGAATTTTTAACAAGGACAAATACCCGGATGCGCTCAAAAAACTTCCGCCTGTCAATCACCTCACTGTGCCTGCTCGCGGTTGCAGACACTGCGATTGCCGAAGACTGGCAATACAGCCTCAAGGCCGGCGTGGGCAACCTGCCGCGCTACAGCGGCAGCGACGAACGCATGACCGCGCCGCTGCTGGGCGGCAAAGTCGTCAGCCCGTGGGGGATTTTCCTCGACACCGACAAGGGCCTGGGCTGGGGTTACGAAGGCAATGCCCTGAGCTTCAGCGCGTATGTCGGCGCAAGCGCCGCGCGCAAGGATAAAAACGAGAGCCTGCATGCCGGCTCCAAACGCCTTAAAGGCATGGGCGAGATCAAGGCCCGCCCGCAATTGGGCGTCAACGCCAGCTATAACCTGGGTGGTGTGATTGTCGGCGCCACCTTGGAACATGCCCTCAAGGAGAACGACCGCAAAGACACCGGCAAAGCCTACACCCACCTGGAACTGAGCCTGGGCACCCACCTGTATGAAGGCCGCTACGGTTCGGTGGATGCCAGCCTCAGCAGCCACTTTGGCGACCGCAACTACTTGCAGACCTGGTATGGCGTAACCACCGGCCAGGCCGCGCAAAGCCGCTTCAAAGCCTACAAGGCCGGCGCGGGCAATATCAGCAATGGCCTGAACCTGGTGTGGAGCCTGCCGATCAGCGAACACACCCAGTTCTCGACCTTGCTGGATGTGCAGTACCTGGCAGATGAAGCGGGCAAGAGCCCGATTGTGGAGCGACGGTTGCAGACGTCGGTGATGGGGGTTTTGGAATACACGTTCTGATCGGCTAGCCGATCAGAACGTGTGGGAGCGGGCTTGCTCGCGAATGCGGTGTGTCAGTCAATAATTCTTTAACTGATGCACCGCATTCGCAGGCAAGCCAACTCCCACATTGAAGGGGTGATCACACCCATTCCCTGCCGGCTTCAAGGGTTACTCGGCGTACGCCCAGGTCATTCTGAAGGACGCCCCGCCCCACTCCGAATCCAGCACTTCCACCTGCCCGCCGTGCCACTGGCTGACGCGCTTGACCAACGCCAGCCCCAAGCCAAAGCCGCCGGTGCGGCGATCGCGGCTGGCATCCAGGCGCAGGAACGGTTCGAATATCTTCGACCGCCCCTCCATCGGCACACCAGGGCCGTCGTCATTGACCCGCACTTCGTAGCCATTACCGAACTTGACCAGCGACACCTCTACACGGCGCTCGGCATAACGAATGGCATTGCGCAGCAGGTTGATCACTGCACGCGCCATAAAGCGCGGCTCGATCTGGATAAAGTCGACCTCACAGGTGCGCAACGACAACTGCACCCCGGCTGCCTCGGCTTCCAGCGCCACGCTGCCGATCACGCTGTCGAGCCAGCTGTGGGCTTCGATATTCTCCCGAGTGACCTGGGTGGCACCGCGCTCCAGGCTGGCGTAGGTCAACAGTTCGGAGACCATTTCTTCCAGCTCGCCAAGGTCAGCGTACATATCGGCGATCAGTTCGCGGCTCTGGCGTGGGTCGGCCTGTTGCTTGAGTTGATCCAGCTCAAATGACAAGCGCGCAATCGGCGTGCGCAACTCATGGGACACCGCGTTGGTCAGTTCGCGCTGGTTGGCGATCAGGCTTTCGATACGCTCGGCCATCTGGTTGAAGTGCCCGGCCAGCTCGCGCACGGTGGAACGGCGTGGCAGCAGGATGCGCGAGCCGAGGTCGTTATCGCCAAAACGCTGCGCGGCCAGGCGGATATGCTCGAGGTCGCGCCAGTGCGGGCGTACCCAAAAATACAGGACGATGGCCAGGCTTACGCCCAGAAAGCCATAGGCCCACAGGTACAACCATTTGGGTTCTTCCGGCAGCTTGATCTGCAGCAGCTGCGGGCCGCCATCAATGGTGGCCAGGAATTCCATGAAGTCGCCGCGCACCACCAGTTGGCCGCCGGCCAACAATTGTTGCTCACGGTCATTGAGCGCCAGGGTGTCGCGCGGCACCAGCTTGAGGCGCAAACCATAATGCGGTTGCAGTTCCGCCAGGCGCGCATCGCGGGCCGCGCCCTGCACCGGGCGCAGTTGCTCCACCAGCCCGTAGGCCGGCCCGCGCAAGGCTTCGCGGTTATAGACCTCGTTGGCCTCGGGCAATAACTCGTCGAAGGTGTAGTTGACCAGCCAGATTGCCCCGGCCAACCCCAGCGCCAGGATCACATACAGGCGCAGAAACAGGCGCAGCATCTAAACCTCCCACGCAAACGGATTGAACAGGTACCCCTTGCCCCAGATGGTCTTGATGCACACCGGTTCGCGTGGGTTGTCGTTGAGCTTGCTGCGCAACTTGCTAATGTACACGTCGACACTGCGGTTCAGGCCGTCGAAGGCGATGCCGCGCATGCGGTTGAGAATGTCGTCGCGCGAAAGGATCTTTCCCGAGTTGCTGGCCAGCAGCCACAGCAGTTCGAACTCCATGGTGGTGAGGTCAATGGCCTCGCCGCCCAGGCTGACGCCACGGCAGCTGCGATCAATCGACAGCCGGCCAAACTCCAGCGCACCGCGCACTGTGGGCTCCGGCACCTGGCGGCGCTGCAGGGCACGCAGGCGCGCGAGCAGTACTGGCGGCTTGATCGGTTTGATCACGTAGTCGTCGGCACCCGACTCCAGGCCCAGGATATGGTCCAGGTCGTCTTCCTTGGCGGTGAGGATGACGATAGGCGTGTCGGACACATTGCGAATCCCCCGGCACACATGCAGCCCGCTCTGGCCCGGCAGCATCAGGTCAAGCACCACGATTTTTGGCTTGAAGTCGAGAAAGGCCGCCAGCGCCTCATCGCCCCGGTGCACCACGCGCACCTCGAAACCGTGTTGCGACAGGAAGTGCGCGATCAGCCCTGCCAGCTTTTCATCGTCCTCAACGAGCAGGACCTTGCCCAGACCCAGGTTTTCCATAAGTTCTCAGTGTGGATGCGCGGATTGAAGTGTGCGCATTATAGGTGGCAAGCTGGCCGACTTAAGCAACTGGCCACTACCGCCGGACGAAGCTTCATGCTTTTAAGAGTTTTTAACAAATAGCCTGCAATCTTTTACGCCACTAACAGGAGTTATATGCGCAAGGACTACCTGGCTTTTTTTATCTCGCTGTTCCTGTCGCGGCTGGCGGACCAGATTCTGTTGTTTATCGTGCCGCTGATCGTATTCCAAACCACCAACAGTGTGTCGTGGGCCGGCTTGGCGTTCTTCGTCGAGTCACTGCCGCGTTACCTGGCGTTCCCGGTGTGCGGCGCATTGTGCGACAAGTTCTCGCCGGTGCGCATCCTGCATATCAGCCAGGTTTACCGTGCATTGGCGTGCGTGCTGGCGGTGGCGTTGTATGGGGTGTTCGACGGCATCTATTGGCTGGTGATCCTGTCGGCGCTGTGCGGCGTGTTGACGACCCAGGGCATCATGGCCCGCGAAGTGGTGATGCCGCATATCTTCAAGCATTACACCTATGCCAAGACCTTGTCCTACTCGCAGATCGCCGACCAGAGCGGCCTGGTGCTGGGGCCGCTGGTGGCGGCGCTGATGCTGGAGGTGTGGGCCTGGCCGTGGGTGGTGGTGGGCATTGCCGGGCTGTTTGTGCTGGCAGACCTGGCGATGCTGGTGTGGCAGCGCAACACCACGGTCAGCCTGGAGAGCTTTGAGCAGCATCAGGATATCTGGCTGCAACCGCTGCGCATTGCCTTCGGGCACATTCGCAAACTGGCGGAACTGAAGCGAATCATTGCCCTGGCGGTGGGCGTCAACCTGATCATCGGGGTCACGCTGGCGACGTCTGCGGCCATGGTCACTGGCCTGTTCGACGCGGGCAAAGATGCCTATGCGTTGTTGCAGGCTGCGGGCGCGGTGGTGACCATCGTTATTCTGTTTTACCTGGCGCGTTCCAGCCTGCCGTTGAAGGTGCTCGGCGGTTTGTCCTATTCCATGATTGCGGCGGGGGCGTTGATCATGGCCGTCAGCCCCAATCTGTGGGCTTACACCCTGGGGTTCCTGCTGATCACCGGCTTCGACAAGATGTTCAATGTGTACATGCGCAGCACCCGCCAGCGGGTGATTCCGGTGCAGGACTTCGGCAAGACAGTGGGCGTGATCACCTTGCTCAACAACCTGGCGCAGCCGCTGGCGGGCCTGTTGATCGCCGTGCTGGCGGCGCCGCTGGGCACGCAAACGGTGATCCTGTTGCTGGCCGGGATCACCGCGCTGATCGGCGTGGCCGTCGCCTCAGGCTGGCACGCCACTGTGAAAGCGGAACTCGATGTCGGGTGACTCGATCAGTTCCTGCTCGGCAGCGCGCACCCGTTCGATCACCTGGGCGATGTCCTTGGCGTCGCCGTACTGGTAGGCGAGCTTCAGATAACCCTGGAAGTGCCGAGCCTCGCTTTTGAGCAAACCGAAGTAGAACTTGCCGAGTTCTTCGTCCAAATGCGGTACCAGGGCTTCGAAACGCTCGCAACTGCGCGCCTCGATAAAGGCGCCGACCACCAGCGTGTCTACCAGCTTGACCGGCTCATGGCTGCGCACCACCTTGCGCAAACCCGAGGCGTAACGGCCAGCATGCAGTTGGCGCAGCTCGACCTTGCGCTTTTTGATCAGGCGCATGACTTGTTCGTGGTGCACCAGCTCTTCACGGGCCAGGCGCGACATCATGCTGATCAGGTCCACATGGGCGTGGTACTTGGCGATCAGGCTGAGGGCGGTACTGGCGGCTTTGAATTCGCAGTTCTTGTGGTCGATCAGCAGGGTGTGCTGATCGGCCAACGCGGCCTGGACCCAGGCGTCGGGGGTGCGGCAGCCGAGGAATTCGTGGATTTCGGGCAGGTTCATCGGGCTCACGGGCAAAAGGATCACTAAAGGCCGGCGATTATACCGACCCCGCCGCAGACCACCAGCCACCGGCCTTGATGTGCATCAACATGACGTCTGGCGGGCAGCAACTATAGTTGTTCCAGGCCCACCCTTTTGGAGACCCCGACCATGCAAGCCATTCGCAGCATCCTGGTGGTTATCGAACCCGAGCATTCCGAAAGCCTGGCGCTCAAGCGCGCCAAGCTGATTGCCGGGGTCACCGGCGCGCACCTGCATTTGCTGGTGTGCGACAAAAAGCACGAGCATTCGGCGCTGCTGAGCCTGCTCAAGTCCGGCCTGCAGGAGGACGGCTACAGCGTGACCACCGAGCAGGCGTGGAATGACAGCCTGCATGAAACCATCATCGATGTGCAGCAGGCCGAAGGCTGTGGCCTGGTGATCAAGCAGCACTTTGCCGACAGCCCGCTGAAAAAGGCCCTGCTGACGCCGGCAGACTGGAAACTGCTGCGTTACTGCCCTACCCCGGTGCTGCTGGTGAAAACCTCGACGCCCTGGGCCGACAAGGTGGTGCTGGGGGCGATTGATGTGGGCAACAGCGACAGCGAACACCAGGCGTTGCACAACACCATCATCGACCATGGCTTCGATATTGCGCGCCTGGCCAAAGCGCAGCTGCACGTGATAAGTGCCCATCCGTCGCCGATGCTGTCGGCGGCAGACCCGACCTTCCAGCTCAAGGAAACCATCGAGGCGCGCTATCGCGAGCAGTGCAAGGCGTTCCAGGCCGAGTTTGATATCGACGACACCCACCTGCATATCGAGGAAGGCCCGGCGGATGTGTTGATCCCCCATGCAGCCCACACTTTGCAAGCGGCGGTGACCATTATCGGTACGGTGGCGCGCACTGGGATTTCCGGCGCATTGATCGGCAATACGGCGGAGGTGGTGCTGGACGCGGTGGAAGGTGATGTGCTGGTGCTCAAGCCGCAAGAGTTAATGGATCATCTGCAAGAGCTGGCGACCAAGGCCTGACCTGACATAGCCTCCTCAGACCATGGAGATCAAATGTGGGAGCGGGCTTGCTCGCGAATACGGAGTGTCAGTCACCGAATTATTGACTGATCTACCGCTTTCGCGAGCAAGCCCGCTCCCACATGTTTGATTTGTGTTGTCAGTCCGCCAACGCATCTCTGAGGAACCCCGGCGCGATGTAGCGCTGGTAATGCGCCTCGGACAAGATAAAGAACTCACGATCGATGGCATCCCGCAGTTCCGGTAGCGCCCACTCACGAAACTCCGGCAGCAGCACCATGCCATAGGCTTCCAGGTTGGAAATCACCCGCGCGCCTCGGGCGATCAGCTGGTAGGCCCAGCAGTACTCGGACTGGTGTGGCACAAAGCGAATCTTGCGCTGCTCAAGCTGCCCACGCAGCATCTTGGGGTCAAAGACTTCCAGTTTGCCCGCCATCACTTGCACCAACAGCTGTTCCAATCGCAGCCATACCGCGCGTTTTTCTTCTTCGTTATAGCCATTCCACTGGATCACCTCATGGTGAAAGCGCTTGCAGCCGCGGCACACGAGATCGCCGTAAACCGTGGAGCACAGGCCGACGCAGGGGGTCTTGATGGCTTGGTTAGACATGGGCAGCGCACACAAATCAGCGAAACGATGCGCCATGTTAGCCCTTTGTCTAAGGTTGATCACCCAGCAAACTTGGTTAGGTAACTTACCTTTAGATTTTTTTTGCCGTAGAATCATCCGGCCTTGTAAGGCGCCAATAATCCGCTGGAAGCTGTTTTCAAAGCGTCACGAGCACAGTCGTTCCTTCAGAACGGTGTTGGCGCAGGTTCGACCCGGTAGGTCAGAGCCTGCGCCAACCCTCATCAGCTCCGTTCTGCAGGCGTAAAACTTTGAAAGCAGCTTCTGTGAGGAATGCCGGCAGCGCTGGCTTTGCGGCCCAAAAAGCCCCCGAGCGCATGCGTGCCGTTCATTTCTGGATGAGCGTCCCGTGGGACCACTGATGAGGGTAATAACTGTGCTTGAAGCCTACCGCAAACATATCGAAGAGCGCGCAGCACTGGGTATCGTTCCCCAGCCGCTTAACGCCGAACAAACCGCAGGCCTGGTCGAGCTGCTGAAGAATCCTCCGGCTGGCGAAGAAGAATTTCTCGTTGACCTGATCACCAACCGTATTCCACCAGGCGTTGACGAGGCTGCCTACGTCAAGGCCGGCTTCCTGTCCGCCCTGGCCAAGGGCGAAGTCACTTCTCCCCTGATCGACAAGAAACGCGCGGTTGAACTGCTTGGCACCATGCAAGGTGGCTACAACATCGTGACGTTGGTCGAGCTGCTGGACGACGCCGAGCTGGCCCCTGTCGCGGCCGCCCAACTCAAGCACACCCTGCTGATGTTCGATGCGTTCCACGACGTGGCCGAAAAAGCCAAGAACGGCAACGAGCACGCCAAAGGCGTGATCCAGTCCTGGGCTGACGGCGAGTGGTTCCGCAACCGCCCGACCCTGGCCGACAAGATCAGCCTGCGCGTCTTCAAGGTCACCGGCGAAACCAACACCGACGACCTGTCCCCTGCCCCGGACGCCTGGTCCCGCCCTGACATCCCGCTGCACGCCCTGGCCATGCTGAAAATGGCACGCGAAGGCATCGTACCGGACGAGCAAGGCAAAACCGGCCCGATGAAGCAGATCGAAGAGATGCGCGGCCAAGGTTTCCCGATTGCCTACGTCGGCGACGTGGTCGGTACCGGTTCGTCGCGTAAATCGGCAACCAACTCGGTATTGTGGTTCTTCGGCGACGACGTACCGTACGTGCCGAACAAGCGCGCCGGCGGTTTCTGCTTCGGCAGCAAGATCGCCCCAATCTTCTACAACACCATGGAAGATGCTGGCGCACTGCCAATCGAATTCGACGTTACCAACATGAACATGGGCGACGTGATCGACCTGTACCCGCATGCTGGCAAAGTCTGCAAACACGGCACCGACGAAGTCCTGACCACCTTCGAAATGAAGACTCCGGTGCTGTTGGACGAAGTTCGCGCCGGCGGCCGTATCCCGCTGATCATCGGCCGTGGCCTGACCGACAAGGCGCGCGCCGAACTCGGCCTGGGCCCTACCGACCTGTTCAAGCTGCCTGAAGCCCCTGTCGACACTGGCAAAGGCTTCACCCTGGCCCAGAAAATGGTCGGCAAGGCCTGCGGCCTGCCAGAAGGCAAAGGCGTTCGTCCTGGCACCTACTGCGAGCCGAAGATGACCACCGTGGGTTCTCAGGACACCACCGGTCCTATGACCCGTGATGAACTCAAAGACCTGGCGTGCCTGGGCTTCTCGACCGATCTGGTAATGCAGTCGTTCTGCCATACCGCGGCTTACCCCAAGCCGATCGACGTGACCACCCACCACACCCTGCCTGACTTCATCATGACCCGTGGCGGTGTATCGCTGCGTCCAGGCGACGGCATCATCCACAGCTGGCTGAACCGTATGCTGCTGCCGGATACCGTCGGCACCGGTGGTGACTCCCACACCCGTTTCCCGATGGGCATCTCGTTCCCGGCCGGTTCCGGTCTGGTCGCGTTCGCCGCAGCCACTGGCGTAATGCCACTGGACATGCCGGAATCGATCCTGGTGCGCTTCAAAGGCAAAATGAAACCTGGCATCACCCTGCGTGACCTGGTTCATGCCATTCCTTACTACGCGATCCAGGCTGGCCTGCTGACCGTAGAGAAGAAAGGCAAGAAGAACGCCTTCTCCGGCCGCATCCTGGAAATCGAAGGCCTGAACGACCTGACGCTGGAACAAGCCTTTGAGCTGTCCGACGCCTCGGCTGAACGTTCGGCTGCCGGTTGCACCATCAAGCTGTCCAAGGAATCGGTCACCGAGTACCTGAACTCCAACATCACCCTGCTGCGCTGGATGATCGGCGAAGGTTACGGCGATGCACGCACCCTGGAACGTCGCGCCCAAGCGATGGAAGCCTGGGTTGCCAACCCGGAGCTGATGGAAGCCGATGCCGACGCCGAATACGCCGAAATCATCGAGATCGACCTGGCCGAAATCAACGAGCCGATCCTCTGCGCACCCAACGACCCGGACGATGCCCGTCTGTTGTCCAGCGTTGCCGGCGAGAAGATCGACGAAGTGTTCATCGGTTCGTGCATGACCAACATCGGTCACTTCCGCGCTGCCGGTAAACTGCTGGAGCAGGTCAAGGGCCAGCTGCCAACCCGTCTGTGGCTGTCGCCGCCGACCAAGATGGACGCTCACCAACTGACCGAAGAAGGCTACTACGGCATCTACGGCAAAGCCGGCGCACGCATGGAAATGCCGGGCTGCTCGCTGTGCATGGGTAACCAGGCACGTGTAGAGCCGAACTCGACGGTGGTGTCGACTTCGACCCGTAACTTCCCGAACCGTCTGGGTGATGGCGCGAACGTCTACCTGGCCTCGGCTGAGCTGGCGGCAGTTGCCTCCACGCTGGGTCGCCTGCCGACCGTCGAAGAGTACATGGGTTACGCAGCGAAACTGGACACCATGGCCAGTGACGTTTACCGCTACCTGAACTTCGACCAGATCGCCGAGTTCCGCAAGATCGCAGCGAGCGCCAACATCCCGGTGATTCAGGCCTAAGATGTGGTGATTTAAAAAACGCCGCGCATCGCAAGATGCGCGGCGTTTTTTTATGCCTGGAATACGATATTCGTCACACCGAAAAACAACTGTGGGAGCGGGCTTGCCTGCGATAGCAGTCGTTCAGTTAATTTATCTGTATCTGACACACTGCATTCGCGAGCAAGCCCGCACACGTTGACTGCCGGCAGTTTTGAATATGAGGTCGGCTGCAGATTTGCAGGCACTGTAGAGCTCCCACATTGTTTAATCACTTGCACTCACGGCCTGGTGTGCAACGCCAACTGCACCGCGCCATCGACACTCAAGGCACTCAGCAAAACCTGTGGCGCAACGGCTTCAGGCAAGGCTTGCAGTACTTCCAGCGCCGCGTGCCGCACCCGCGCCAGTACCAGCCGCTTGCCCTCCCCATGCACCTGCGCGAAAAACGCCGCCAGCGCCTCGATACTGGTGCCGTCAAGGTCAGGAGACTCTTCCAGGCTCAACACCACCGCATCGACCGGCGACTGACGCATCAAGCGCAACGCCGCGCCCAGGATACGCTCGGCATTGGCGAAGAACAGCGCTTCGCTGGGCCGCACAATCAGCAGCCCAGGCACTTGCACCGCATCGGCATGGTGTTGTCGATCAACAAAGTCATGACTGTCGCCCAAGCGCCCCAGCACTTGAATATCCGCCGACGACATCTGGCGCAACATCAACACCACGCTGATCGCCACCGACACCAGCAAGCCATCCAGCACGCCCAACACCAAGACCGCCGCCACCGCGCACACCACCAGCAAACGGTCACGGCGCCACAGGAAATAACGGCCCAAGGGTTGCAGGCTCAAACCGCGGCCCAGCGCGTAGATGACGATGGCGGCGAGCACCGGCTCCGGTGTTAACGCCACATACGGCAACACCGTCAACACGATCACCAGCACCACCAACGCCGCAACGATGCCCGCCAGGCGCGAACCGGCGCCGGCTGCCTCATTCGCAGAGGTGGCCGAATAGCCTGCGCCGGCGGGCATGCCATGCAACAACCCAGACACCAGGTTCGCCGCGCCCAGCGCCAACAGGTCACGATTGGATGACACCCGGTCGCCATGTTTAAGTGCGAACGAGCTGATAGAGCCATAGGACTCCGCATACAGGATCATGACCAAGGCAAATGCCAACTCGCCCAGGCGCAACCAATCCGCGAACGGCAGCAGCGGAAAATGCCCCAGCTCCAGACGCAGATCAATCATGCCGATCAAGGCCACGCCTTGGGCCTGCAAGCCCAGGTACTGCCCGGCGACGATCCCCAGGACCACCACGAGCAAGCCGCCCGGCAAGCGCGGGATTCGCGCGCACAGCCATAACACTGCCAATGCTGCCGCGGCAACCAGTGCCGCCGGCCAGTTCCAGTGCGGTAATTGCTCCAGCAACTGCGGCAGGAAGCGAATCAGGTTGTTATCAGTCAGGTGTACGCCCACCACACTCGCCAGTTGCTTAAGGATGATGGTCAGCGCCAAGCCGAAGGCAAAACCGCGCAACACCGGCTTGGCGATAAACGACGTCACACCGCCCAACTTGAACAAACCGGCCAACACAAACAGCACGCCCGTGATCAACACCAGCCCGAAGGCCAGGGACAGCCTCAGCGCCGGATCATCTCCGGCCAGGCTGGCGGTTGCAGCCGCCAATACCGCCGCCGAAGAAGACGTGGCCGAAACAATTGCAAATCGGCTGGTGCCCAACAGGCCGTAGCACACAAGCCCGGCAAACAAAGCGATAACACCCGCCTGCGGCGGCAACGCAGCGATGCTGGAATACGCCACAGCCTCCGGTAGCAGTAAACCGGCGATGGATAACCCCGCAAGGATGTCCTGAGTACGATTGGGTGGTACGGCAACGGGCGTAGCGGTTTCAGTTTTCAATCGGCCCAACCCATCCAGGCAAATACCCGTGTTTATCGAGGGCGGCGGCGCGCTCCTTGCGCTTGAGTTTGGTCCTGGCGTCGCGCTTGGCAGCGACTTCAGCCATGCCGACCGTCAATTGTGCCGGGTGCAGTTTTTCCAGTGTGCCTGTGACCAGTTGCGGGCGGGGCCGAGCCATGGGTATCTCCAAAGGGAACCAACACGTCGACAGCTTAGCCCTCATTGCCATCGGGATTTTTTTCGGACACAAAAAAAGCCGACTCACGCAGTGCGCGAATCGGCTTTGCTACCTGCTGCCGGTTATCAGGACAGCAGCGAATACACCAGCGCAGTAATCGCGACCAGGCCTACAGCGGTGACAAACACATTCGACGCCTGCCCACGGTACTTGGCCATGGCCGGCACCTTGCGGATCGCGTACATCGGCATCAGGAACAGGATCGACGCGATGATCGGGCCACCGAGGGTTTCAATCATGCCGAGAATGCTCGGGTTGAGTGTGGCGACCAGCCAGCACACCACCAGCATGAACGCGGCGGTCATGCGGTCCAGGGACTTGGCAGCCGGACGACGCCCGGTTTTCAACACCAGCCCCTTGAGGCCTTCACTGGCGCCGATGTAGTGGCCCAGGAACGACTTGGCAATCGCCACGAATGCAATCAACGGTGCAGCGAAGGCGATGGTCGGGTTGTCGAAGTGGTTGGCCAGGTACGACAGGATCGACAGGTTCTGCGCTTTCGCTTCGGCCAGTTGTGCCGGCGACAGGGTCAGCACGCAGCTGAACACGAAGAACAGCACCATTACCACCATCAACAGGTGCGCGCGGCACAGGATCTGCGAGCTGCGTTCATCGGCATTGGCGCCGTACTGGCGTTTCTGGTCGACCGCGAACGCCGAGATGATCGGCGAATGGTTGAACGAGAACACCATCACCGGAATCGCCAGCCACAAGGTATTGAGCAGCGCGGACGGCGCCGGCACTTCGCTGGCAGTGCTGAGGATGCCGCCGGTCCAGTGTGGGACCAGGTACACCGCCAGGAACAGCAAGGCAACGATAAACGGATACACCATCAGGCTCATGGCCTTGACGATCACTTGCTCGCCGCAACGCACCACGGCCAGCAAGCCGAGGATCAACACAAAGGCCAGGATCGCGCGTGGCGGCGGCATGATGTGCAGTTGGTGTTCCATGAAACTGCTGACGGTGTTGGTCAGGGCCACGCTGTAGATCAGCAGGATCGGGAAGATGGCGAAGAAGTACAGCAAGGTGATCAGCGCACCGGCCTTGAGGCCGAAATGCTCTTCAACGACGTCGGTGATGTCGGAGCCGGCACGGCCGGACAGCACGAAACGCGTCAGGCCACGGTGAGCGAAAAACGTCATCGGGAACGCCAGCAATGCCAGGATCACCAGGGGCCAGAAGCCGCCCAGGGCCGGCGTTGATCGGCAAAAACAAAGTACCGGCGCCAATGGCGGTGCCGAACAGGCCGAGCATCCAGGTGGTGTCCTGGCGGCTCCAGCTTGTGAGGGTTGCAGGTGTCGTTGCATAGCGTTCGTCGACGCTATTGGCCTGATCATTCATCCGGTCGGATCTCCGCATTTACACGGCCGGGGCGAGTCAGAAAAACCTGACAGGCAGCGCCTCGACCATAGAAGGGGCCGGATTGTCCGGGATTCTCTCGAATAAGCAAAGACTTAGCTGAGGAATGGTTGAGCGGCGCAGCCGTTCAAGGAGGGTGGCGGACGGCAGCTTTCGTGGGCTGCGAGAGGTTATGGCGTTGCTAAAAATCCGTTAAAAGAAGCAACTTTCAAGAAGCATCCGACATTTAAACCAGACACAACCTACATCTAAATAATATTTCCACTGGAATAGACCATTAACTATTACAAGACCATACATAACTATTGAGCCGCCGCCAGAGCACACACTAAGATCGCCGCGTCCCTCGAACAAACATCATGCCGCGCTCTTAACCAGCAGCCTCAGGAATTCAAGAATGAAAACACTCAGTATTGTATTAACTGGTCTGTGTCTTATCGGCCTATTTAAATCCAGTGAAAGTTACGCAACGCCAACCGCGCCTGAACGGGATATCCAGGCGCTGGCCTCTTCCCCGCAATGGTTGACCACCAAAGTCTATATCGAGGGTGCCCCGGATAAGGACGTCAAGGCCAACTACCCCGGTGTGGTGGGCATTTCAATGTGGGACCCACAGCGCAACCGTTATGAGTTCTTCTATGCCGACACCGGGCTTTCAAAATACGCCGATGGCGGTGGCGGCTACTTCCTCGTCACAGGCGACAAAAATACCCATATTCTGGTGCCCGATGTGGGACCGGTCAAAACCGTGGTCAGGCGACTGGAAAAACTGGATAAGAACGAGTTCACCTACTCGCGCGAAGTACCTCGCGACATGATTGCCAACAACCCTCCTGTTCGAATCTATGTCGTCCATGCGCCTTATATCGGCCCGATAAAAACTGCGCTGTCGAACTAGTCAGCCCTCACGCCTGATGCTACGCCGCTTAAATTCATAGCCTGCAAGGTGCCCAAGATGAAGCCATGTAACGCCCTCACATCTCTGTTAATACCTATGCTGTTGACTGTTGCTCTGTTGCCCGCAGCAGCCACTGCCAACACCGCCGCTCCCCCCAGCGTAAGCACTGTGGCGGCCACCGCTGATAACGCCGTCATGTTAACGGTGTTTCTCAAGCATGATCAGTCTCGGCCCTTGAGTGAGTTGAAGGCACAATTGGCCAAGCAGCAGTTTCACAAAGTATTCCCGCCTGCCGGTGTAGAAGTGGTGAGTTGGAATATAACCATGGGCATCGGGCAGGTTATCGTCCTGCGCCTGCCGGCGTCGCGCCTGGCAGAAGTGAACCTGGCGATCGAAAACACCGCCTGGGGTGCCTACAAAACGCAATTCTTCCCTACCTACGACTTCATGCCCATTGCCCAAGCAGAGCAAACCAAGGCACGGCAGGCACAAACGAGCCAGTAATAGCGCTCCAGGGCTGGCGCTTCAAACATCGCGGCAGCCCTTGGAGAATAGATTCCACAAAAAATCTATTTTAGTATCCCATCCATTCCTGTACTTTTCAGGCACTGCCCGCCTTTATCCTGAGTGCCCAGCCATGCCGCGCGTCTCCCGCAAACAAGCAGAACTCAACCGCGAAATCATTGTGGAGGCTGCCACGCATCTGTTTCGTGAGCGCGGTTTACACGGCATCAGCCTGTCGGACGTAATGGCCGCAGCCGGCCTGACTCACGGCGGTTTCTATGGGCACTTCGCGTCCAAGGAGGCATTGGCGACGGAGGCGTGCCAAAAGGCATTCGAACAATCGAACCTGGGCTGGCAGGAAAAAATCAACCGCAGTGATGATGTGCGCGCCGCCCGTGACGCCATCCTGCGTCCGTATTTTTCCACCCGCCACCGTGACAACCCTGGCGACGGCTGCCCCATCTCGGCCTTCACCCCGGACATGTGCCATGAGCCCGCTGACACCGCGTTGCAACGTACCTTTATTGAGGGTGTTGAACAGTCACTGGAGGTTTTTGCGCAGCTTCAGGATGAAGACCGCGAGGCGATGCTCGCCAAGTACGCAATGATGATTGGCGCGCTCACCCTCGCCCGTGCGACACGCGGCAGCAGTTTGTCAGATGAATTCCTTGAGGCTGCAAGAAACACCCTGCTGCAAGAGCAGAACTCGGACAGCGCCGTTGACAGCCACGTGCCCTCCCCAGCATGATCAGGCCATGAACTTAATTCAGCCCTGCCTCACCCGCACCACCACCACGACCGCTTATGGCGGGTCGTGCGGTTGCTGTGGGTGCCAGAGCTAAAGACACCCAGCAACAACCCAAGGCCCCGCCAGTAATGGACGGGGCCTTTTTATTGCCCCGCCCGCTGGCCACTGCAAGGAGCAAGACCATGGCAAACGCCCTGTTGATCATTGATATGCAAACCGGTTTATACGACGGGCCGGAACACCCCTTCGAGCGCGAGCGCGTGCTGGGCACCATCAACCAGCTTATCCAGCGCGCCCGCAACGCCGGCGCCCCCATCTTCGTCGCCCGCCACACCGGCCCTGCGGGGTCGCCGATTGCCGCTGGCAGCCCGCTCTGGCAGCTGTGGCACGGCCTCGATGTGGACGCAGCGCGTGACCACCTGTTCAATAAAACCCGCCCCAGTTGCTTCCTGGGCACTGAGCTGGCGCACCAACTGGCGGCAGCGCAGGTTGACGAACTGGTGGTGGTCGGCATGAAAACCCAGTTTTGCATCGACACCACGTGCCGAGTAGCAGTGGAGCTTGGGTTTTCGGTGGTGCTGCCCGAGGACGGCCATACCTGCATGGACACCCCGACCTTGTCGGCCCAAACGATCATCGAGCATCACAATGCGACCTTGGCGGGAGCATTTGTGAAGCGGGTGAAAGCGCTGGATATTGAGTTCTAGCGCCACCTGTGCGGGATTTTTCTGATTGAGCAAATCGCTCCGTCTTACAAATCCCGCATACTCCTCCTATCAAACCCTTCAGGAAGAGCCTTCCGATGCCCACCACTGTTCTGGTCCTGGTTGAAACCATCAACGAATACCTGCAAATCATCGAGAGCAATGACTTTCATGTGATTCTGGCGCCGACGCCAGCCGAGCGCGCCCAAGCGATCAAGGCCCACGGCGCGCAGATCAAGGCGGTACTCACCCGTGGCCCGTTGGGGCTGTATGCCGAAGAAATCGCGGCGCTGCCGTTGCTGGAGATTATCTGCGTGATCGGCGCAGGTTATGAGCACGTGGATCTGCAAGCGGCAAGCAATCGCGGGATCGTGGTCACCAACGGTGCCGGCGTGAACGCGCCGTCAGTGGCTGACCACGCCATGGCCTTGCTGTTGGCGCTGGTGCGCGGCATTCCCCAGACTGACGCGGCGGTGCGGCGCAGCGAATGGCCGAAAGTGATGCGCCCGTCCCTGGGCGGCAAGCAATTGGGCATTCTCGGCCTCGGCGCAGTGGGCATGGAGATTGCCAAGCGTGCCGCCCTCGGTTTTGGCATGGAAGTGAGTTACCACAACCGCCAGCCCCGCGATGATGTGGACTACACCTACTGCGCAACCGCCGTGGAGCTGGCGCGCACCTCGGACTTCCTGATCCTGGCCACGCCGGGCGGGGCCAGCACCCGCCACTTGATTGATCGCCACGCCCTGGACGCGTTGGGGCCGAACGGTTACCTGGTGAACATCGGACGTGGCAGCGTGGTGGCGACCGCCGACCTGGTGGCTGCGCTGGAACAACGCCGTATCGGCGGCGCCGCATTGGATGTGTTCGACGATGAACCGAAAGTGCCCGACGCCCTCAAGCGCCTGAGCAATACCGTGCTCACCTCCCATGTCGCTGGCCTGTCGCCGGAAGCGGCCCACGACACCGTGCAACGCGTGGCCGATAACCTGGTGGAATACTTCGCCGGCCGCCCGGTGCTGACACCGGTTACCCTGCCGCCGCGCAACTAGTAGCGATTAGCCAGCGCCGGCGCAAAACCTGACTACACTGCTTGCGGGTAAGCTCAGGACGTCGGTGCAGGACCGGCGAAGGAACGCACAATGATTGGCCATGGATTCGGCCCGGCCCGCCAGCGCGGCGCCATCGGCCTGATAGGCGCGTTAACCCTCGGTATTGCGCTGCTGTTTCTGCTGCTGGTGGTCGACAGCGGTCGCCTGTACCTGGAGAAGCGCAAATTGCAGCGTGTGGCCGACACCGCAGCGCTGGAGGCGGTAAGCCGCAGCGGCACATGCGCGGCGCCTGCCCACAACGCTGCGCAGTTTGCAACTGAAAGCGCGGCGCGCAACAACTTCAACCTCGACGACAATCGCACGCTGGCCACCGCCTGCGGCACCCTGGCCACTGGCGCAGATTTTATGCGCACGTTCAGCGCCGACCCGAGCAAAACCGAGGCTATCCGGGTGGTTGCCACCCATCGCGTGCACACCAGCCTTGCCCATGGCGTGCTCACCCTGTTCTCGGGCCAGCCCGTCAACCTGACAACGCTGCTGAGCGCCACCGCCGTCGCCGCCGCGCCAACCCCCACGGTTGCCCAGCTCACGGTTCGCAGCACCTTATTGACCGTAGACAGCACCCAGTCTGTCGCCCTTAACGCCTTGATCGGTGGACTGCTGGGCGGCAAGTTGCAGTTGGACGCAGTGGGCTGGAATGGCCTGCTCAATACCGATATCAGCTTGCTCAAGTACCTGGATGCGCTGGCCATCGAATTGAAAGTCAGCGCCGGCAACTACGACCAGTTGCTCAAGACCGACGCCACCGTCGGCCAACTGATCCAGGCGGCCATTGATGTGCTCAAGCTGGGTGGTGATGCGGTCAACGTGGTGATCAACAACCTGGAAGCCATCAAGCTGATTGCACCGGGCACGCAGATCCTGCACCTGGGCGACCTGATCAATATCCAGAATGGCACCGACAAAACTGCATTGGATGTGAACCTGCAACTGTTCAACCTGATCCAGGGTTTTGTGCAACTGTCGAACAAAGCCAGCGCGGTTGCCGTGGAGTTGCCGGTCAATGTGCTGGGCCTGCTCGGCGTGACCGTGTCGACCAAAGTGATCGAGCCCGGGCAGGTTTCCAGCATCGGCAACCCCAAAGATATCGCCAGGCAGCCCATCTATGTGCGCACCGCCCAAGTGCGCACCTTGATCTCGGTAAAATTGCCGATCGTCACCCTGGTCAACAACCTGCTGGGTGGCGTGGTGCAAGCGCTCAGTGACCTGCTCGGCGGCCTGTTTGGCTTGCTCGATCCCAATTGCTGCCTGGTTGCCAGCCTGGAAATCGGCGACACCCTCGACATCGCCCTCGAAGCCGCCGGCGGCAGCGCCAGGGTCACCGGCTACAGTTGCGACAGCGGTAAAAAGTCGTTGTCGGTACTCGGCGAAACCTCGGCATTGCGCGCGATGATTGGCCAGGTGGACCCCAAGAACCTGTACTCATCCACCGAGACACTCAAGGTAGACGAGTACCCGCTGGTGGATATCGGCACTAAAACCTGCAAGCGCGGCACCGCCGTGTGCGGCAACAGGCAGGCCTTTGCGGCGGGCGGCCTGGGCATCCGAGTCGACAGCGACGTATTGAAAACCGCGCGTGCGCACACCTACACCGACCCGCCCGCGATCAACCAGCAACCGCTCTATTACGCATTCGCCAGTTCGAACGCGGTCAGCAGCCTCAAGGAAACACTCACCGGCATACACCTGATCAACCACCCGCCCAAAATGGCCAGCCTGTTGGGCGCCGTGCTGGGCCTGGTCACGGGCGTGGTCAACGGTTTGCTCACCACCCTGGGCGGTT
The DNA here is from genome assembly GCF_030816095.1 of Pseudomonas sp. W3I7. NCBI lineage: Bacteria > Pseudomonadati > Pseudomonadota > Gammaproteobacteria > Pseudomonadales > Pseudomonadaceae > Pseudomonas > Pseudomonas sp. W3I7. The sequence continues at coordinate 2,534,077 of NZ_JAUSXP010000001.1, read as the reverse complement.
TGATTGCCGGGCTGCTCGGTCCGCTGCTCGACCCCATCGTCAACAACCTGCTCGCCGGCCTGGGCATCGACCTGGCAAAAGTCGAAATCGGTGCCAACCTGTCGTGCAACCCCGGTGGCCGGGCGATGCTGGTGATCTGAGCACATCAGGCCCGCTGATCATCGTCCAACACGCTAACCTATTAAGCCGCCCCGACCTTGTCGCTGGGCGGCGGTGCGCATTAGATTAGCCAATAGTCCAAGGCCTTTAGAATAAGCAGAAGGGATAAGCATGGCGCTTAACGACCAATCGACCCAGATTCGCCCCGGCGAAGAACTTGATGCCAGCCTCATCGATCCCTACCTCAAGGCGCATATTCCGGGCCTTGCCGGCACGGTCAAGATCAGCCAGTTCCCCGGTGGCGCGTCGAACCTGACGTACCTGCTGGAATACCCCGGCCAGGAGTTCGTGCTGCGCCGCCCGCCGTTTGGCCACAAAGCCAAATCCGCCCACGACATGGGCCGCGAATACCGCATTCTCAATCAGCTCAAGGACGGCTTCCCGTATTGCCCCAAAGCCTATGTGCACTGCCTTGATGAGTCGGTGATCGGCGCCGAGTTCTACGTGATGGAGCGCGTCAACGGCATCATCCTGCGCTCGGACCTGCCCGCCGAACTGGGCCTGGACGCGGCCAAGACCGAGGCACTGTGCAAAAGCTTTATCGATAAGTTCGTCGAACTGCACCAAGTGGATTACGCCGCCTGTGGCCTGGCCGACCTGGGCAAACCCGAAGGGTATGTTGAGCGCCAGATTCGTGGCTGGAGCGACCGCTACGAAAAAGCCCTGACGCCCGACGCACCCAGCTGGGAAACCGTGCGCGCCTGGCTCAACGACAAGATGCCGGCCGACCACCCGACCTCCAGCATCGTGCACAACGACTACCGCTTCGACAACGTGATCCTCGACCCGCACAACCCGATGCAGATCATCGGCGTACTGGACTGGGAACTCACCACGTTGGGCGACCCACTGATGGACTTGGGCAACACCCTCGCCTACTGGATCGAAGCCGCTGACCCTGCGCCCGTGCAACTGATGCGCCGCCAGCGCCAGTAACGCGCCGGGCATGCTCACGCGCCGCCAATTCGTCGACTATTACGCCGAGCGCTCCGGCATCCAGATCGACAATTTCGACTTCTACTACACCTACGGCCTGTTCCGTTTGGCCGGCATTGTGCAGCAGATCTACTACCGTTTTTTCCACGGCCAGACCCAGGACAAACGCTTTGCGCAGTTCATCCATATGAACAAGCTGCTGGAGCAAATGAGCCTGAATGTCATCGCTAAATCAGCCCTCTGACTACAAGAGCAAGGAACCCAGCATGTCCAAGACCCACCTGTTCGACCTCGACGGCAAAATCGCATTTGTTTCCGGCGCCAGCCGTGGCATCGGTGAAGCCATCGCCAAGCTGTTGGCCCAGCAAGGTGCGCATGTGATCGTCTCCAGCCGCAAGCTCGAAGGCTGCCAGCACGTGGCCGATGCGATCATCGCCGCCGGCGGCAAAGCCACCGCCGTGGCCTGCCATATTGGTGAAATGGAGCAGATTACCCAGGTGTTCGCCGGTATCCGTGAGCAGTTCGGTCGCCTGGATATCCTGGTCAACAATGCCGCAACCAATCCGCAGTTCTGCAACGTACTGGACACCGACCTGGGTGCGTTTCAGAAGACCGTTGACGTGAACATTCGCGGCTACTTCTTCATGTCGGTGGAAGCCGGCAAGCTGATGCGCGACAACGGCGGCGGCAGCATCATCAACGTAGCCTCGATCAACGGCATCTCCCCGGGCGTGTTCCAGGGCATCTACTCGGTAACCAAGGCCGCCGTGATCAACATGACCAAGGTGTTTGCCAAGGAGTGCGCGGCGTTCGGCATCCGTTGCAATGCGCTGCTGCCGGGCCTGACCGACACCAAGTTCGCCTCGGCGCTGGTCAAGAACGACTCGATCCTGAAGATGGCCCTGGCGCAGATCCCGCTCAAGCGCGTGGCCGACCCAAGCGAGATGGCCGGTGCGGTGCTGTTCCTGGCCAGCGATGCGTCCAGCTACACCACCGGTGTGTCGCTGAATGTGGACGGTGGTTTCCTGTCCTGACCAGACCTTCCAGGCCCCGCGAACACCCTGTGGGAGCAAGCTTACTGTGGCGAGCAAGCTTGCTTGCGCCGGGGTGCGAAGCACCCCCAAAAATCGGGAGACTGCTGCACAGTCCGACGGGAGCAAGCTCCCTCGCCACACACTTAGGGGCGCTTGAACTGTTGGCGTAGCGCCTCTATGCGCGGTCGGCACACACAGCCTTCCAAGTGATCATTGACCATGCCCATCGCCTGCATCAGCGCGTACATCGTGGTGGGGCCAACAAAGGTCCAGCCGCGTTTCTTCAAGGCTTTGGACAAGCGCACCGATGCCGGTGACGTCGGGTTGCCGGTCCAGTAAGCCATGTCTACCACCGCCGGGCGTTCCTCTGGCATAGGTTCAAATGCCCACAACCAGCGCGCCAGCGAACCGGTGTCGTCCACCAGCTCACAGGCCCGGCGCGCGTTGTTGATGGTCGAGACGATCTTCGCGCGGTTGCGCACGATGCCTGGGTCGTTCATCAGCCGCTCGATATCGGCCTCGCCGTATTGCGCAACGCGGCGAAAATCAAACCCGTCGAACGCCGACCGAAACTGCTCGCGCTTGCGCAAAATGGTGATCCACGCCATGCCCGCCTGAAAACCTTCCAGGCAAATTTTCTCGTACAGCTGGGTATCGTCTGCCACCGGCACGCCCCACTCGTGGTCGTGGTAACGCGGATATTCAGGTGCGGCAGTGCGCCAGGTGCAGTGCGTCTGGCCTGCTGCGTCGGTGGTCAGCCCGGGTCTGTCCATGTGTCACCTCGCCAATCAAGGCGCGGATGATAAGCGAAAAAAATTATTACCTGCCAACCGCTCAAGCATCACCCTTACCGACCAACTGGTCAGACCGGGACCTGGCAACCGCCGAATATTTACTTGTGATTTGAAAAAAACCCGGCGTAGACTGGCCGCGCACTGGACATACCGGTAAGACCACAACAATTAAGCCCTGGAACCACCAGGGCACCGAATAGAGATCCCTCCCATGCTCAGATGGTGCTCGCGTTCGATTTTCCTGCAAGTCGTGATTGGCCTGATGTTAGGCGTTATTTGCGGCCTGGCCCTTCCCGAATTCTCCTCGCAACTCAAACCCCTGGGTGACGGCTTTATCAAGCTGATCAAAATGCTGATCGGCCTGATCGTATTCTGCGTGGTGGTCAGCGGTATTTCCGGTGCCGGCGACCTGAAGAAGGTCGGGCGCATTGGCTTGAAGTCAGTGATCTACTTCGAAGTGCTGACCACCGTCGCCCTGGTGATCGGCCTGATCATGGCGTTCAGCACCGGTATCGGCCAAGGCGCCAATATTCACTTGGAGCAACTGTCGTCCGCCGGTCTCAATGAGCTGGCCGACAAGGGCCAGCACATTCGCGGCACCAGCCAGTTCCTGATGGACCTGATCCCCAACTCGGTGATCGGCGCCTTTGCCGACAACAACGTGCTGCAAGTGCTGCTGTTTTCGGTGCTGTTCGGCAGCGCGCTGAACCTGGTGGGCGAAGCCGCTTCCGGCATCTCGCGGCTGATCAACGAACTTAGCCATGTGATCTTTCGCATCATGGGCATGATCGTGCGCCTGGCGCCCATCGGTGTATTCGGCGCCATTGCCTTCACCACCAGCACCTACGGCCTGGATTCACTGCAACACCTGGGCAGCCTGGTGGGTTTGTTCTACCTGACCTGCTTTGCCTTTGTCGGGCTGGTGCTGGGCCTGGTGATGCGTTTGTCTGGCCTGCGCATGCTGCCGCTGCTCAAGTACCTGCGCGAAGAGCTGCTGATCGTGATGGGCACTGCCTCCTCCGACGCGGTATTGCCGCAGATCATGCGTAAACTCGAGCACTTGGGCATTGGCAGCTCCACCGTCGGCCTGGTGATTCCGACCGGTTACTCGTTCAACCTCGACGGTTTCTCGATCTACCTGACCCTGGCCATTGTGTTTATCGCCAATGCCACCGGCACGCCGCTGTCAATGACTGATTTGCTGACCATCCTGCTGGTGTCGTTGATCACCTCCAAAGGTGCCCACGGCATTCCGGGCTCGGCGCTGGTGATTTTGGCGGCCACGCTGACCGCGATCCCGGCGATTCCGGTGGTGGGCCTGGTGCTGGTGCTGGCGGTGGACTGGTTCATGGGCATCGGCCGCGCGCTGACTAACCTGATCGGCAACTGCGTGGCCACCGTGGCCATCGCCCGTTGGGAAAAAGACATTGATATCCAGCGCGCCAACAAGGTGCTCGACGGCGAGCAAGGGTATGCCTTCCAGGCCAAGAAGCCGGTGCTGCCGGCGCATCAGGAGTTTTAACCCAGTCAATGAGCGACATAAATCAAATGTGGGAGCGGGCTTGCTCGCGAAAGCGGCGGGTCAGTTGATAAATCCATTGGCTGACACTGCGCATTCGCGAGCAAGCCCGCTCCCACATGTTGATCATCGCTAATTTGACCATCGTATTGGCAACATCCAAGGAGACGTAGACGTGATCAGCACTTCAACCGTCGTCAATTCAGTCGTAGAAAAACTGCGCGCCGCACTCAAGCGGGGCCAGTGGCGCCAGGGCGACATGCTCCCCGGCCAGCGTGAACTGGCCGAGCAGATGGGCATCAGCCGCCCGAGCCTGCGCGAAGCCGTGATCGTGCTGGAAACCCTCGGCCTGGTGCGCTCGATGCCCGGCAAAGGCGTGGTCGTGCTGGAAACCAGCGTCAGCGAACCACAGTCCAGCGACGCTGTGGCCGACGCCAGCCTCGAAGATATCCTGCAACTGCGCTACACCCTCGAACCCTTTATTGTCGGCCTGGTGGCCCAGTCCATCAGCAGCAAGGAAGTCGGCCAGCTGCGCCTGACCTTGATGGACATGCGCGAAGCCCTGGATGCCGGCGACGCCGAAGCGGGTATGAACGCTTACATCGGCTTTCACGAAGAGCTGTTCGCGCTGACCTCCAACCCGATCTTCCAGAACGTGGTGCAGCAGACCAGCAACGCCCTCAAGCAAAGCGCCCAGGTACTGCGCAATTCGCCCGAGCACTTGGCCGAACGCCTGCAGGAGAACGACGCCGTGGTGCGCGCGATCCGCAACAAGAACAGCGCCCTGGCCAGCGCCGAAATGCGCCGGCACATCCTCCAGGAAGGCCTGCGCATGGGCATTCGTTTGAATATCCCGGACGACCATCTGGGCAGCTGATTATTTGGAGACCGACCATGAGCGCCCACGCCCTGCAACGCAATGCCGTCCTCCCTGCCCTGCGCCTGGTTGGCGGCAAAAAACTTTCAGTGGATGACATCTACCCGCGCCTGTTCGACGCCATCCTCGAACAACGCATCGCCCCGGCCAGCCGTTTTACCGAAGAGAGCCTGGGCGAAACCTTTGGTGTGAGCCGCAGCGTGATTCGCCGTGTGCTGGCCAAGCTGTCCCATCAGCAAGTGATCATTCTGCGCCCCAACCAGCGTGCCCAGGTGGCGGCGCCGGATGCGCAACAGACGCGGCAGATCCTGGAAGCACGACGGATGACGGAGATCACCGTGGTGCAGTTGGCGTGCGCCCAAGCGACCACCACGCAGATACGCCAGCTGCGTGAGTTGATTGCACGGGAACGCGACTGCATCGAACGCGACCAGCGCGGGCCGGCCATTCGATTATCCGGGGAGTTTCATCTGCAATTGGCGCAGATGGCAGGCAACGCACCGTTGGCGCAATTCCTCAACAGCCTGGTGCCGTTGACGTCATTGATCATTGCGCAATATGAAGCGAAAGCCTGCACCTACTGTGCGTGGCAGGAGCATCTGGCGATTGTCGATGCGGTGGAGCAACGCGACGTGCGCAGCGCGACACGCCTGATGAGCCGGCATCTGGATCACCTGGAGGACAAACTACTCCCGCTTGGGAAACGCCCGACATAACGAGCGCTCGCTAAGCAGCAGAATGCATTCATTCCTTACATCAAGGCCCACATACGGATGAATACTTCTATGCAACCCCTCGGCTTTACGTTGCTCGCAGCTCTTTTCATACCATCGCTCACGGTTTACGCACACGCCGGTGACGACGTCATCATCACACCCGCGCACCCCGTCTGGTTGCTTGAGCGCCCCGACGTCGACAGCCCGATGTTGACCACCGCACGGACTTTTGGTGACAGCGCTTACAACGACTTCCACACCAGGGCCAGCCTGGAAATCAGCTGCCACCCGGGAAACCCAACGGCCGGGCTGGCGCTGCAGATAACCCCGGAAACGCTGGGCTTGGACATTGAGCCATTTCATGGCAAAGACGCCAGCACCAATGGGCCGTTGCGTGTGACCACGGGAGCACGCACGGCCATTGAGCTTTCGGTCAGTGGCGTCTGGACTTACGCCGGGTCTTTCCAGGTAGGGACGGTCTTTGCGTTCAGCGCCCAAGTGCCGCGCGATGAACTGGCCTACTGGGCCACTGATGCCTCACGGGGCCAGACGCTGAAACTTTGGTTGGCGCCTGCCAAGGCAGGCGGCAAACCGCTGACGGCAACCTTCACGTTGCCGGCAAACAACGATGGGTTGAAAAAAGTTATCCAGCCGTGTTTGGGTGCTGCCGGCGCGTGAGAACGCCTGGATACAGTGTGGGAGCTGGCTTGCCTGCGATAGCGGTCTTTCAGTAACAGGGAGGCTGCTGACCCACCGCTATCGCAGGCAAGCCAGCTCCCACATTGGGTGTGTGGAGTTTGATGAATGTGGCGCCAACAAAAAGCCCCCGCCTCTCACGAGGCGGGGGCTTTTGTTTTACCGAGGGATCAAGCCGGTTGCAGCACCGACTGACCGCTCAATGCCAGGTCGAGCAACTCACGGTTGGCGACCGCATACATGGCGTAGTCCGTGCCGACTGCTGCACGGATTTCGACCATCATTGCGCGCCAGCGATCGGCCATGTCCTGGTGCTGCTCAAGCCACAGGGCCACACGGGCCTCCATGTCTTGTGGCGCATCGGCCATTTGCAGAACCGAAATGGTGATCGCCCGTTGCTGCCAGTCCACATCGTCGCGGAACGCTTCGCGGGCCTGGGCCTGCCAGTTGTTGGCCACCGGCAGATCGCTGATCTGCTGCAGGTACCACGGCAAGTCCAGGGCGCTGCCGACGGCGAAGTAGGCCTTGGCCACTTCGGCGGCGTCATGCCCGGTCACGTCGGCGGCTTCGATGATTGGCAGCAAGGTGTACAGGTGAGTCGTACCTGCAACCATGCGCGCCAACAACTCGGGTACGCCAGCTTCGGTGTAGGCCTGGTAGCGGTTCTGCCAGCCTTCGCGGGTCGGGCCTTCCAGCAGTTCGTCGAGCTTGAGGCCCAACGCCGCCAGGTGCGGACCGAAGTGCGCGGTGTCGCGGCCAGCGTCCTGCTCGTTGCGACGGCTGCGCAGGAACCAGCGCGTAGCGCGACGGCCCAGGCGCATCAGCTCATCCATCAGCTCCAGTTGCACGTCGGCGGACACCTGGTGGTCCAGGGCTTCGATCTGACGGAACCAGTGCGGGAGGTGGAAAATGTCACGCACGATCACATAAGCGCCGGCCACGTTCGCCGGGCTCATGCCGGTCGACTCTTTGAGTCGCTGAACGAAGGTGATGCCCATGTGGTTGACCAGGTCGTTGGCGATCTGGGTGCTGACGATTTCGCGCTTGAGACGGTGACGGCGCATGGCTTCGCCGAACTTGGCCACCAGGCTCGGCGGGAACGCGGTCTCCATGTCACGGGTCAGGTAGTCGTCATCCGGCACCAGCGACTTGAGCAAGGCTTCCTTGAGGTCGATCTTGCTGTAGGAGATCAGCACCGACAGCTCGGGACGGGTCAGGCCCTTACCGGCGGAGGCACGCTCCACAAGCTGCTCTTCGGTCGGAAGGTACTCGATGGCGCGGTCCAGCTTGCCACGGCCTTCCAGGTCGCTCATCAGGCGCTTGTACTCGGCAGCACGCTCGTAAGCCTTGCGCGCGGCCAGGGACAACGCCTGGGTCTGCTTGTAGTTGTTGCCCAACACCAGGTTGCCGACTTCGTCGGTCATGCTCGCCAGCAGCTGGTTACGCTGCTTGTCGGTCATGTCACCGGCCTGCACCACTTCGTTGAGCAGGATCTTGATGTTCACTTCGTGGTCGGAACAGTCCACACCACCGGCGTTGTCGATGAAGTCGGTGTTGGAACCGCCGCCATTAAGGCCGAATTCCACACGGCCCAATTGGGTCATGCCGAGGTTACCGCCCTCGCCCACTACCTTGCAGCGCAGTTCGTTGCCATTGACGCGCAGCGCGTCGTTGGCCTTGTCGCCCACGTCGGCATGGCTTTCGGTGCTGGCCTTGACGTAAGTCCCGATACCGCCGTTCCACAACAGGTCCACCGGCGCCTTGAGCAAGGCGTTGAGCAGTTCGGTCGGGGTCAGCTTGTCGGCCGAGATGTCGAAGCGTTCTTTCATCTGCGGCGAAATGGCGATGCTTTTGGCACTGCGCGAGAAGATCCCGCCGCCTTCGGACATGATGCTGGTGTCGTAGTCGGTCCACGCCGAACGCGGCAGCTCGAACAAACGCTTGCGCTCGACGAAGCTGGTCGCCGGGTTCGGGTTCGGGTCGATGAAGATGTGCAGGTGGTTGAAGGCCGCGACCAGTTGCAGCTTGTCGGACATCAGCAAGCCGTTACCGAACACGTCGCCGGCCATATCGCCGACGCCCACCACCGTGATGCTGTCTTCCTGCACGTTGATGCCGCGCTCACGGAAGTGACGCTGCACACCCACCCACGCGCCCTTGGCGGTGATGCCCATTTTTTTGTGGTCGTAACCGGCCGAACCACCGGAAGCGAACGCATCGCCCAGCCAGAAGCCGTAGTCGATGGCAATGCCGTTGGCGATGTCGGAGAAGGTCGCAGTGCCCTTGTCCGCCGCAACGACCAGGTACGGGTCATCGTCGTCATGCCGCACGACGTTGACCGGTGGCACCAGGGCGCCGTCCTTGAGGTTGTCGGTAATGTCCAACAGGCCGGAGATGAAGATGCGGTAGCAGGCGATGCCCTCGGCCGCGATCTCGTCACGGGTGCCGCCCAATGGCAGGCGACGCGGAAGGAAGCCACCTTTGGCGCCCACCGGCACGATCACCGAGTTCTTCACCTGCTGGGCTTTTACCAGGCCGAGCACTTCGGTGCGGAAGTCTTCTTCACGGTCAGACCAGCGCAGGCCGCCGCGCGCAACGTTACCAAAGCGCAGGTGCACGCCTTCAACGCGCGGCGAGTACACGAAGATTTCAAACTTCGGCACCGGCTTGGGCAGCTCGGGAATCGCACGCGGGTCGAACTTGAAGCTGAAGTACGACTTGTTCTGGCCGTTGGCGTCGGTCTGGTAGAAGTTGGTGCGCAGGGTGGCCTTGATCAGGTCCAGGTAGCGACGCAGGATGCGGTCTTCGTTGAGCACCTGAACATCGTCCAGGGCCGTGAGAATCGCTTGTTCCAGACGTTGCTGCTTGTCTTCGAGGTCGTCGGCGGTGAGCTTGCGCGCCAGGTAGAAGCGGGTCTTGAACAACCGGGTCAACTCGCGGGCGATGTCGGTGTGGTTGTTCAGGGTGCTGGCGATGTAACCCAGGTCGAAGCCCAGGCGGATCTGCTTGAGGTAACGGGCGTAAGCACGCAGCAACGCCACGTCGCGCCAAGGCAGGCCGGCGGTGAGTACCAGACGGTTGAACGCATCGTTTTCGGCATCGCCATGCACGATGTGCACGAACGCGTCCTGCAGGGTGTCGTTGAGCTGCTGGATATCCAGGTTCACGCCTTCGGCGGCGATGAACGCAAAGTCATGGATCCAGAACTCACGGCCATTGGCATGACGCAGGCGGTACGGGAACTCACCCAGCACACGCAGGCCGAGGTTTTCCAGGATCGGCAGCACGTCGGAAAGCGCCAGTGGCGTGTCGGCGTGGTAGAGCTTGCAATGCAGCTCACGCTGGCCGGAGACCTGGCCCAACGGCTGGTAGAAGCTCATGACCAGCGGGTTGGCTTCAGTCAGGCTGTTGAGGTGCTGCATGTCGACCACCGCCGAATGCGCAGCAAAACGCTCGCGGTAACCTGCCGGGAAGCCTTTCGGGAAGTCCGCCAGCACGTTGGTGCCCTGGGCTTCGCCGAAGCTTTCGACCACCAGGCTGGCGTAGTCGTCCTGCCAGCTGCGGCAGGCCTGCACCACTTCTTTTTCCAGTTGAACCGGGTCGATGTCCAGGCGGTTCTTCGGGTCTACCCGCAGAATCAGCTGCACACGGGCCAGTACGGACTCGGAGAAGAAGGTCCAGAACTCGCAGTCCGAAGCTTTCAGGCGATCCATCAGCACTTGCTGGATCTTCTGGCGCACTTCGGTGGAATAGATATCGCGCGGCACGTAGGCCAGGCAGTAGCAGAAACGACCGTACGGGTCCTTGCGCAGGAACACGCGGATCTTGTTGCGTTCCTGGATCTGCACGATCGACATCACGGTGTTGAACAGTTCGTCGACCGGGGTCTGGAACAAGTCATCACGCGGCAACACTTCAACCACCTGGGCCAGTTCTTTGCCCAGGTGCGCCTTGGCCTGGAAGCCCGAGCGGCGCTCGATTTCCGCGACTTTACGGCGAATGTAAGGGATCACTCGCACGCTTTCGCCGTACACCGACGACGTGTAGAGGCCCATGAAGCGGTGTTCCTTGATGACCTTGCCGTCGGCGCTGATCTCACGGATCGACACATAGTCCGGGTAAGCCGGGCGGTGCACGCGGCTTGGGTGCGCGGCCTTGGCGAACGACAGCACGGTCGGTTCACGCAGGTAAGCCACGGCGTAGTCTTCGATGCGCGTATCTTCGGCGGTGAGGCCGGCACGCAGCAGTTTGGTCAGACCGAGGAAGGAGCCGGTGTCATATTCGATATGACCGCCATCCGCCTCGTCACGTACCACAAACTCTTCGTAACCGAGGAAGGTGAAGTGGTTGCCCACCAGCCATTCCAGGAAGCTCTTGATCTCGGCTTTTTCTTCGCCGTCGATGCCGAACTGGCTCGCGTCGATACCGGCCAGCAGGTCCTGGACCTTGGCTTTCATCGGTTCGAAGTCGGCCACGGCCACGCGCACTTCGCCCAACACTTGCTCAAGCTCTTTGCTCAGCACGTTGAGTTCGGCGGCATTGGCGCAACGGTCGATTTCCAGGTACATCAGCGATTCTTGCTGAATGCCTTCGCCCTGGGTGCCTTTTGGCAGGATTTCCAGCAACTCGCCTTTTTTGCCGCGACGCACGCTGAGCACGGTGGTTTGCAGGGTGTGGATGCTGTAGCCACGGCGGTTCAGCTCGGTGCGTACCGAGTCGACCAGAAATGGCAGGTCATGGTGCAGCACTTCAACCGCGGTGTGGGTCGACTGCCAGCCATGACGTTCGTAATCGGGGTTGTAGACCCGCACTTGCGGTTGGGTGTGGTCAAAGCGCTCAAGCAGGCGCCAGGCAGACAGGGTGCAACCGGCCAGGTCGGAAAGGCGACGCTGGGTCAGTTCGTCCAGGGAAATAATGCCGAAGAATTGCTCAGCGAACAGCGCCACTTGTGGCAGTGCCTGTTCACTGATGTGCTGCGCCAGTGCCGCTTGCAGTTGATGCTGGAAGTCGGACTTGCTGGCTGCGGTGAAGAACGCCATCTGTGGTACTCCGCTTGGGCTTGTTATTGATGGAAGCGTCGCGTGTTATCCCCTTGCGGGGAGACCGTCAGCTCTGTTCGTCGGTAACCATATAACGAATCGAGGTGACAGGTGGGTGAAGCTGGACAAGACAATGAGGTCACATACAACTTCCATAAGATGTACGCCACGCCAGGCGACGGTACGACGGGCAGGTCAGGCTCCCGGCACAGGGCACATCCGTTGCGCAGCTTAACGAGTGTAGGAAGACAGCTGCTTGCGACGCTGCGACATATTCGGTCATCGGTACGCAGGCTTGGGGTTGCGACTTGGGCAACCCGAATTTTTCCGAGGAAAAACCGGCTATTTCCAACCTGTCGAGTATCAAAAATGACTGATATTGCCCGTCAGGTCATGCATTGGTTCTGACACAGAATGCAGCACAAAATTCGCCGCAATGGCACAATTGCCTCGCTGCGCCCTCCCCCAGACAGGATTTCCCATGCTGCAAATGAACACTGAAGCGTTGATGGCCACGCCCTGCGACGACGAAGAAGACAACATGGCCATGCTTTGCTGCCACGGCAACAATGGCGAGATGTTCATGCTCAGTCGTTATCCGGACGAGGATGAGGTTGAGCTGACCTGGGACTATGAGCCATCGACCCTGGACGGGCTGAAAGTCACCTTGAGTGACACCACCCTGGTGATTGAACTGGCGGCCGGCGATGCCGATGCGCTGGGTGGCAAGGACTGTTTGGAGATCACCCACACCACCGCTGTGTCGGATATGGCTGAAGTGGAAGAAACCTTGCAGAACATCCTCAAGGACACCGGCACCTTCAGCCGGATTTAAGCTGCGCCAACGCTCAAATGTGGGAGTTGGCTTGCCTGCGATGCAGGCACCTCGGTGTATCAGGCCACCCCAGTTGATGCCATTGCAGGCAAGCCGGCTCCCACAGGGGTCGAGCAACCTTTGGTGGAATGTGTGCGCTGCACACAAAAATCCTACAAGTTTTGCTAAAAATACCGCCCACGCCGTTAGTCGCCGCACCCCGCGATGCATTAAAGTAGACGCCCCAGGCCCGGCGGTTTTTTTGACGTTGGGGCTCATCTCTCCAGGAACCGTCATCGATGGAACATCGTGAAGCGCTGCTTGCGCTGCGAACCTTTCTTTCTACGCAGATTCTCGGCCAGGAAAAACTCATCGATCGCCTGCTGATCGCCCTGCTCGCGGACGGCCATATGCTGGTCGAAGGCGCACCGGGCCTGGCCAAGACCAAGGCCATCAAAGAGTTGGCCGAAGGCATCGAAGCGCAGTTCCATCGTATCCAGTTCACCCCCGACCTGCTGCCCGCCGACATCACCGGCACCGAGATCTATCGCCCGGAAACCGGCAGCTTCGTGTTCCAGCAAGGCCCGATCTTTCACAACCTGGTGCTGGCGGACGAAATCAACCGCGCCCCGGCCAAGGTGCAATCGGCACTGCTCGAAGCCATGGCCGAACGCCAGGTCAGTGTGGGCCGCAGCACCTACGACCTGTCGCCATTGTTTTTGGTGATGGCCACGCAAAACCCCATCGAGCAGGAAGGCACTTACCCGCTGCCAGAAGCCCAGCTCGACCGTTTCCTGATGCACGTCAAAATCGGCTTCCCGGACGCGGCCGTCGAACGGCGCATCCTGCAGCAAGCCCGGGGCGAAGCACTCAATGGCGAAACCAAGCCTGAGCGGCGTGTGAGCCAACAGGCCATCTTTGCTGCGCGCAAGGAAATCCTTGGCCTGTACATGGCCGATGCGGTGGAGGAATACCTGGTGCAACTGGTCATGGCCACACGCACCCCGGCCAAGTTCGACCCGGAGATGGCCGAGTGGATCGCCTATGGCGCCAGCCCGCGCGGCTCCATCGCCCTCGACCGCTGCGCCCGCGCCCATGCCTGGCTGGCCGGGCGCGACTTTGTGAGCCCGGAAGATATCCAGGCGGTGCTGTTCGACGTGCTGCGCCATCGCATCATTCTGTCGTTCGAGGCCGAAGCGGCCGGCATTGACCAGGACCGCGTGGTGCAACGCATTCTCGACGTCGTAGCCGTCGCTTGAACCCCATGAATGCCGGCGATGGAATCCGCGTCACACTCAGCGAATTGATTGAGATGCGCCATCGCGTGCGCGAAGTGCAGCTGTTTTCCACCCCCAGCCAGCGCAGCCCGTTGATCGGCCTGCACCACTCCAAGCTGCGTGGGCGCGGGGTCGACTTCGACCAGGTGCGCGTGTACCAGGCCGGCGATGATGTGCGCACCATCGACTGGCGCGTCACGGCGCGTACCCAGGAGCCGCATACCAAGCTGTTCCACGAAGAACGTGAACGGCCGATTTTCATCATGGTCGAGCAAAGCTGCCGGCTGTTTTTTGGCTCCGGCCAAATGTTCAAATCGGTGCTCGCCGCCCAAGCCGCCAGCCTGATCGGCTGGGCCGCGCTGGGGCATAACGACCGTGTGGGCGGGCTGGTGTTCGGCGACAGCGAACACTACGAAATCAAACCTCGGCGCAGCAAACAAAGCCTGCTGCAATTGCTCAACCGCCTGGTGCGGGTGAACCAGAGCCTGAACACCGAACGTCGCCCCGAAGCCGACGCGTTGGGCATGGCCCTGCGCCGTGGCCGCGAAGTGCTGCGCCCGGGCAGCCTGGTGATTGTGATCTGCGACGAGCGCGCCCTGACCGAAGGCGCCGAGCAACAACTGAGCCTGCTGTCACGGCATTGCGACTTGCTGTTGCTGCCTATTTCTGACCCGCTGGACCACGCCCTGCCTGCTGCGGGGCTGCTGCGTTTCGCGCAAAGAGGCGCGCAACTGGAACTGGACACCCTGAACTTCGATTTGCGCCAGGCTTACAAAGCCCAGGCCGAGGAGCGTATTGCGCGCTGGGAACTGCTCGCACAGAAGCTGCGCATCCTATTGATGCCCTTAAGCACCCAAAGCGAAATGGTCGAGCAATTGCGCGAATACCTCAACCCGCAACGCCCGGTTAAAAAGCAATGAGCAGCCTTGACCAACTGCAGCCCCTGATCGCCCCGCCGGCCATCGGCTTCTGGCCGCCTGCGCTGGGTTGGTGGTTGTTGCTGCTGGTGATTCCCCTGCTGGGCTGGGGCTTGTGGTGGTTGCGCCGGTTCCTGCCCACACGCCGCCCCGTGGCCCGCGCCGAACAACCGCTGGACCCGCTGCGCATCGCCGCCCTCGCCGAACTGGCGCTGATGCCCAAACCCTACGACGGCGCGCCCGCCGGTGCCTGGCTGCAACAACTCAATGGCCTGCTCAAGCGCCTGTGCCGCAACGACTACCCCTACAGCCAGAGCCACACACTCAACGGTCGCAAATGGCTGGCGTTCCTCGACAACCGTTGCCCGGCCGCCGGCCTTACGCGCTGGATGGTGTTGGTCGAAGGCGCCTACAAACCCGAATGCAAACTCGACGACAAGGCCATCGCCGGCTTGACCCAAGCGGTCGATACCTGGATTCGCAAACATGTTTGAGTTCGCCTGGCCGTGGATCTTCGCCCTGTTGCCCTTGCCGTGGTTGATGCGCTTTATCCTGCCGGTGGCCGACAGCGGCGAGCCCGCGCTGAAGGTCAGCTACCTGGCCGACCTTGAAGGCCTGGCGCGCCGCCGTGCGCGGGTCAACCTGCCCGGCTGGCGCCAGCAAGCGCCGTTCGTGGTGCTGTGGTTGCTGCTGTTGACCGCTGCCGCGCGCCCTGAATGGCTCGGCGAACCGCTGCCGATTGCCGCCAGCGGCCGTGACCTGCTGGTGGCTGTGGACGTATCAGGCTCCATGGACTTCCCCGATATGCACTGGCACGACGATGACGTCAGCCGCCTGAGCCTGGTGCAGCATTTGCTCGGCGACTTCCTGGAAAGCCGCGAAGGCGACCGCGTGGGCCTGATCCTGTTCGGCAGCCAGGCGTACCTGCAAGCGCCGCTGACCTTCGACCGGCGCACCGTGCGCACCTGGCTGGATGAAGCGCGCATCGGCATCGCCGGCAAGAACACCGCCATCGGCGATGCGATTGGCCTGGCCCTTAAACGCCTGCGCCAACGCCCGGCGCAAAGCCGTGTGCTGGTGCTGGTCACCGATGGCGCCAACAACGCAGGGCAGATCGACCCGCTGACCGCCGCGCGCCTGGCGGCCGAAGAAGGCGTGAAAATCTACCCGATCGGCATTGGCGCCGACCCGGAGCAAACCGGCTCGTTGGGCATCCTGGGCGTCAACCCGAGCCTGGACCTCGATGAGCCAGCCTTGAAGGCCATCGCGGACGCCACCGGTGGCCGCTACTTCCGCGCGCGCGACGGCGATGAGCTGCAAAAGATCAAGCAAACCCTCGATCAGCTGGAACCGGTGGCCCAACAACCGACCCAGGCACGCCCGGCCCAGGCGCTGTACAGCGCCCCCTTGGCGCTGGCCCTGATACTGAGCATGCTGCTGGTGGTGCAGGAGCGCTGGCCCAATAACGCATTGCAACGCTGGTTCAATAAGCTCTCGACCAAAGGCATTTTTTTGCAGCAACACCCGCAATGGCGCCAACGCCTTAAACGCCTGCGCTTGCGGAGGCGTCGATGATCGACCTGTGGCCACACTGGTTCCGCCCCTGGTGGCTGTTGCTGCTGCCGTTGCTCGGCTGGCTGCTGTGGCAGCTGTGGCACCGGCAAAAGCGCGCCGGGCGCTGGCAGATGATTTTGCCGCCGGCCTTTCATGCGGTACTGCTCAGTGGCGGCAATGGCCGCGAGAGCAAATCACCGTGGGTGGTGCTGGGCATCGCCTGGCTGCTGGCCGTGTTGGCGTTGCTCGGCCCCAGCTGGCAAAGGGTTGAACAGAACAGCCAGAAACCCGCCGACCCGCTGGTGGTGCTGCTGGAACTGACCCCGGAAATGCTTGCCACCGACAGCCCGCCCAATCGCCTGGAGCAGGCGCGGCGCAAGCTCTACGACTTGCTGCAAGCACGTGACAACGCGCCCACCGCCATCGTCGTGTATGCCGGCAGCGCGCACACGCTGGTGCCGCTGTCGGACGACCTGGCCACCAGCCGCAACCTGCTCGAAGCGTTGCGCCCCTCGATCATGCCCGAGCCCGGCCATCGCGCCGATCTGGCGGTGGAAAAAGCCCTGAGCCTGCTCAAGCAAGCCGGCCTTGGCCAGGGGCGCCTGCTGCTGGTGGGCTCGTCACTGTCCAAACAGGAGCGCCAAGGCATCCGCCTGCAATTGCAAGGCGCCCAGGCCCCGGCCCTGTCGATCCTCGGCATCGGCAGCCGCGAAGGCACGCCGGTGACCCAGGAAAGCGGTGAGTTCCTTAAGGATGACCAGGGCGCCATCCTGGTGCCGCGCCTGGACAGCCCGACCCTCAAAGCCTTCGCCAGTGAGATGGGCGGGCGTTACCGCGCCGCGCGCCTGGACGACAAAGACCTGCGCCAACTCAACCTGCTCGACGGCCCGCAACAACTGCGCAATGACGGCCAACTGCTGCACCTCGATACCTGGGCCGACCAGGGATACTGGCTGCTGCTGCCGCTGTTGCTGCTCGCCGCCTGCGCGGGCCGCCGAGGCTGGCTGCTCTGTTTGCCGTTGCTGCTCCTGGGCGCGCCGCAACCCAGCTACGCCTTTGAACTTCAGGACCTGTGGCTGCGCCCCGACCAGCAAGGCCAATACCTGCTGAAGAAAAAGCGCCCCAGCGAGGCCGCCGAACACTTTGAAGACCCGCAATGGCAAGGCGTGGCGCTGTATGAGGCGGGCAACTACGCCGAGGCGATCAAGCGTTTTGCCCAGGGCAATGACGCCTATTCCCACTACAATCGCGGCAATGCCCTGGCCAAATCCGGTGAACTGGAAGCCGCCATCGACGCTTATGAGCAAGCGCTCGAAGCCCAGCCCGACCTGCAACCGGCGTTGAAAAACAAAGCGCTGGTCGAAAGCCTGATCCAGGAAAAAGCCCAGCCCGAACCGGCCAAGCCTGTCAAAAATGAGGATGACGAAACCACCCAACCCGGCCAAACTGCGCAACCGGGCGCCAGCGGCCAAAGGGCCACGGGCGGCGAGCAATCGCCCCAAGGCCAAGGCCAGGCCAGTGCCGGCGATAACCAGACGGGCGCCCCCCCCAAGGCCGGCGGCAATGACGTACCCGGCAGCGAACTGGGCGACGAGCACACCACCACCCCGCCCTTGCGCCCCGCCGATGCCAGCCTCGATGGCGAGCATCGCCAGGCACTGGAGCAATGGCTGCAGCAGATCCCGGACAACCCCGGCGAGCTGCTGCGGCGTAAATTCTGGTACGAACAGCAACAACATCAGGACAAGACTCGATGAGCCGCCGCACCACCCTTCTGCTCCTGCTTGCACTCTCGGCAGGCCACGCCCAGGCGGCCAACCTGGTGGCGAGTGTCGACCGCAGCCGCGTCAATTCCGGGGAAACGGTGGAGCTGACGGTGGAATCCAGTGACGTCACCCAGTTCGGCAAACCCGACTTGTCACCGCTGGATGCGCAGTTCGAAGTCAGCGGCACGCGCCAGATCAACCAGCTCACCACCTTGGGTGGCGATAACCACGCCACCACGCGCTGGATTATCACGTTGCTGCCCAAGGAAAACGGCACCGTAGTGATTCCGCCGCTGCAAGTGGGCGAACTCAAGACCCAGCCGATCAGCCTGCAAGTGCTGGAAACCGCCAGCCAGAACACCAGCGCCGAACTGGCCCCGGTGTTTATCGAAGCCAACCTCGACCAGAGCAGTGTGTACGTGCAGGCCCAGACGCTGTTGACCGTGCGCGTGTACCACTCGGTGTCGCTATATGACGACAGCAGCCTCACGCCGTTGCAAATCCCGGATGCGCGCATCGAGCAATTGGGCGAGTCGCGCACCTACGAAAAGGTCATCAACAGCATTCGCCACGGCGTGATCGAAACCCGTTATGCGATCTACCCGCAGCACAGCGGCGCCCTGGTGATACCGGCGCAGACTTTCAGTGCCACCCTGGTGGAATCGCGGCCGCCCCAGGAGAACACCCTGCAAGGCACCAAACCGGGCAAGTTGATTCATGTCAGCTCGGCCGAGTTGCCACTGACGGTAAAACCCAAGCCGGAATTTTACCCCGCCGACGCCGCCTGGCTGCCTGCGCGCAGCCTGACCCTGAGTGAAGCCTGGAACCCTGAACCCGATCACGTACAAGTCGGCGACTCCCTGACGCGCAGCCTCACGGTCAAGGCCGAGGGTTTGTCCAGCGCACAACTGTCGGCATTGCCCACCAGCGAGATCAACGGCCTGCGCCGTTACCCGGACCAGCCGGTGCTCGCCAACCAGAACAGCGACCGTGGCCTGATCGGCAGCCGTGAAGACCGTGAAGCCCTGGTGCCCACCCGCGCCGGCAGCGTGGAAATGCCCGCCGTGGAAGTGGTGTGGTGGAACACCCACGAAGATCACCTGGAACGCACCAGCCTGCCCGCGCGCACGCTGCAAGTGGCGACCAACCCAAGCCTGGTGGTGGACACGCCCGCCACGCCAACGGTGATTACTGCACCGGACGATAGCCGCCTGTGGCTGTGGCAACTGAGCACCTTGATACTCGCCTGCACCACGCTGCTGGGTTTCGGCCTGTGGTGGCGCGCACGTCGCCAACCTGCCGTGCAGCGCGCCGCACAAACCGGCCCGAGCCCACGCTCGCTGCTGGACGACCTCAAACGCGCCACCCAGGCCAACGACCCACAAGCCACACGCCAGGCGCTGGATGCCTGGGCGCGGCAACAGCCGGAAACCCTGGCCGACATGGCGGCGCGATTTGTGCCGTTGTCGGATGCCCTGGATGGGTTGAATGGCGCGCTGTACAGCGAGAGTGGCCAATACTGGCTGGGTGAAGATTTATGGCGTGCGGTCAAAGCGATTCCGATGGTCGAACGTGCGCAAGACCCGGCCACGGATACCACCAGTTTGCCGCCGTTGTATCCCAAGTAAATTTCTATCTACCTGACACCACAAAACCTAGGTGGGAGCTGGCTTGTCGAGTCGTCGCACCGCTGCGATGCAGACACCTCGGTATTCAGGCAAACCCAGGTCATGCCATCGCAGGCAGGCAGGGGGTCTATGAGCGTATGGGCACAAGCACTATTGCACTATAGCCGTTGCAGTTTGCACTGACAGAACGTGTCATGGGCGAGTCTCTGATTGAGTGAACGGGGCAAAGAAAGCTGTGTGTCCGAAGAGACGGAACCTGTGGTCGGACACCTTGCCCCGATCGGTAAGGTCTGCTTAACGGTGCTTACATTAAGTCTTGTTCCACTGATCCTCGGACTGGGCGCCAAAAATCACATAGGCATTGCCGTTGTTGGTGCCATTAGACGTGACATGGCGGCTAGGGTTGGGATCCAAACGGTGGTCACTGCGCAGCGCCCCATAACCCTGCTCTGTGAAGTCCTTCCACATCCCGGCCGGCGTGCCACGACGAGCATCGCCACTGCGTGTGATGCCTTCCAGATCGCCGTTATCCGAGTACTTGCCACGACTTTTACCCGTTGCGGTCAACGAGGTGTCAATCCAGTTGAGGACACGGGCGGCATTAAAAGCGGCGTCCGCCCTGGACACTGGATCAGGATTACTGTCAGTCCAGTTACCCAGGCGCTCATAGGCCAATTGACGATTAATATCTTTTTGAAAGCCCAAATTTTTCAAAATGGGGTTGTCATTAATGATTTGCTCGGCACTACGGTTATCGCCCTCAGGCCGCTTGATGTTCTGCTGGGGAACAAAATGCTGGTTCCTCTCGCTTCGGTAGTTGGGCATACCGATATCAGCAGTGACGCTCACGCGACTATTCGCGGTGTAGGCGCCTACGCTGACGTTCGCATTGTAGACCGTAGGCAGTACAGGAATGGAAGTAGTCATCTTACGTAGTACTCTTCGTTATTTATGATAAGAACCCACTGTCAATACCAGTGCGAAAAGTGATTGGTGCCTGAGAACAGTTCGGTTCCCTCTGCGTCCCACGCGAAGGCGTGACAAAATATGTGTGCATTGTTAAAGGCCAGCAATCCGTATCCCTTTAACTTGCAGGAAGTTTCCTAGACAATCCTTTGGCCTTGCGCCTGCTCACTTCACTGGCTAGCCTTCGCTTCGTCGCTGCCTATCAGCGATCGGGTGTGAGAACCTGTGAACCAGTAGGCGCCAAGCGCCGCAACCGCGAGCAACATGCTCTATGGCGGCTGTGTGCAGGCAGACTTTGGTCTGGCTGGAGTCCTACTGTCCGGTATTCTCACCCTGCACATAGCTGCCACCCTTTTGTCGAGTGAGACCGACATCCGGATGGCTCCTTTTCAGTAGGAATCTCCGTATGACAAAAATCGTCCCAGACCCACCCCGCCTCACCCCCGACCGCGAACTCTTTGAACGCGCCCTCAGCCACTCTCTACAACCCGACTCGCCGCCCGCCTTCGCCGTGCATCACGACTTCAGCTTCGAAGACGCCCTCGCCCAAATCTGCGACGTGCTGCGCTGTGCAGCCGCCACCGCAGCGGGCACCCGCCAGGCGCTGACGGGTGATGAACGCCATATGGCCGGCGCCACCGAGCACTTGGTCAACCAGGCCAAAACCCTCGCAGACCGTGCGCTGGAGTGCCTGCACGCCGCGTAGCCCTCTGCCGGAACTGGCTTGTGTGGGAGCTGGTTTGCCTGCGATGGCCATAGGTCTCTACACAGCCGCTTAACACAAAGTCTGTGGCCAGTGGGCTGTTGTGGCGAGCAGGCTTGTCCTGCGTTGGACTGCGAAGCGGCCCCACACCCGGACACTGAGTTTTTTCAGGAAAATTGCAGTGGCTTGACTGGGGCCGCTTCGCGGCCCAACGCAGGACAAGCCTGCTCGCCACAGGAGAAATTGGCTGCCTTCAGAAGGTGTGTAGAGACCTATGGCCATCGCAGGCAAGCCAGCTCCCACAATTGATGGGTGTGGGCATGGCTTAATAGGCGGTCAAGCCTCAGCCAAATGTTAGCGGTAAGTGTCGCGGTAGTTGCCTTCAGCGGTCACATTCGCGTCATTGGTCCATTCCAGACGACGATCGCGGTTCAGGATGTCGTAGCCATGCTCTATAAACCCCTCCCACGCCCCGGCTGGCGTGCCGAAGGCGGCGTAGCCGGTTTGGGTGTAGCCCTCCAGGACGCCGTTGTTGGAGTACTCACCGCGGTCTTCGCCCACTGCCGTCAACGACGTGTCAATCCAGTTGAGAACCCGGGCAGCATTGTAGGCAGCGTCCGCCCTCGACGCCGGATCAGGGTTATTGGCGCTCCAATCGCCCAGACGCTCCTTGATGAGTGCCAGGTGGATGTCTTTTTGAGGCCCCAGATTTTTTAGAATGGGGTTGTCGAGAATAATCTGCTCGGCGCTACGACGATCATTCGCGGGCCGCTGGACGTTCTGCGTGGGCACGCTGCCCAAGGCTTTTTCACCGGTGATGGCAACAGAAGAAGTAGAGCGCGCGACCGTCACTTTTGCAGGACTTAGCAGTTGCTCAAGCAGAGGCCTGACGAAGTGAAAACCAACGGAAAAATTAAGCATCTGAATAACCCTTGAATAGACGTAGAGAGAGGCCACCGCCAAGCGGGGCACACAAGGTAGTTGGCACCCGCCAGGCGCCCGGTTCCCCTCTAAATGGCAAGGGTTGTTGCGCATTATTAAAGGCCAGCAGTCCATATCCCTTTAATTTGCAGGAAGTTTCCTAGACAATCCTTTGGCCTTGCGCCTGCTCATTTCACTGGCTAGCCTTCGCTCCGTCGCTGCCTATCAGCGATCAGGGGTGAGATCCTGTGAACGGAGTGCCAAGTGCCACAACCGCGAGCAACATGCTCTATGGCGGCTGTGTGCGGGCAGACTTTGGTCTGGCCGGGTGCTCCTGACCGGTTATCTCACCCCGCACATAGCTGCCACCTTTTGTCGAGTGAGATCTGCAAAAGAATGGCTCCCAAACTTAGGAGTTTCATTCATGAAAAAAATCGTCCCAGACCCACCCCGCTTCACCCCCGACCGCGAACTCTTTGAGCGCGCCCTCAGCCATTATCTACAACCCGACTCGCCGCCCGCCTTCGCCGTGCATCACGACCTCAGCTTCGAAGACGCCCTCGCCCAAATCTGCGACGTGCTGCGCTGTGCAGCCGCCACCGCAGCGGGCACCCGCCAGGCGCTGACGGGTGATGAACGCCACATGGCCGGCGCCACCGAGCACTTGGTCAACCAGGCCAAAACCCTCGCAGACCGTGCGCTGGAGTGCCTGCACGCCGCGTAGCCTTCTGCCGGAACTGGCTTGTGGGGGGGCGCTGGCTTGCCTGCGATGGCCATAGGTCTCTACACACCTTCTGAAGGCAGCCAATTTCTCCTGTGGCGAGCAGGCTTGTCCTGCGTTGGGCCGCGAAGCGGCCCCAGTAAAGCCGCTGCGATTTTCCTGGAAGAACTCAGTGTCCGGGTTTGGGGCTGCTTCGCAGCCCAACGCAGGACAAGCCTGCTCGCCACAACAGCCCACTGGCCACAGGCTTGGTGTTAACCGGTTGTGTAGATACCTATGGCCATCGCAGGCAAGCGCCCACTGGTCAGCGTCTACGCGTGAACGTCAGGTCTTTGCGCGGCTGAGTTTGTAGACATAGGCGATGTTTTCGATATCGAAGCGGCCGTCCTGCTTACCCGGCCCATCGTCGCCAATCCCGATATCCAGCGCCAGCAGCAACTCAGGGCGGGCCAGAAGTTCCAAAGCGCTCTCTTGTGCCTGTGCCGAAAACGTCCGGGTGCTGGGCACCATGCCGGCGGCTTCTTTCAACTCATTAATGTTCACAAAACGGTCGTTTTTACCGGCGGCAAACTCGCGGAAGTAGTAGGCGATGTGCCGCAGTAAGTACTCGTCGCTCCAGAACGGCTGCGGCCCGAGTGTAGGCGGCCCGTCTTCGAGTGGCGTCAGCCATTGCTTATCGCTGAGCGCGCCATAACCCTCCTGACTGAAGGCTTGCCACATACTTGCCGGTGTTTCGGCCACCGCGTAGCCGCTGCTGGTGAACCCTTCCAATACACCGTTGTTTGCGTCCTGACTGCGGATTTTGCCGGTTGCGCTCAGGGACCCATCAATCCAGTTGAGCACTCTGGCCGCGTTGTAGGCCGCATCCGCTCTGGACTGGGGATAAGGGTTACTGGAGGTCCAATCACCCAATTGTTTATAGGCCATTTCAAAGTAGATATTTTTTTCACGCACCGGTTGTCTCACGACTATTTTGCCGTTCACTTTCCCCACCCAGTCACGACGAATATCTCTTTGGCT
The DNA here is from genome assembly GCF_030816095.1 of Pseudomonas sp. W3I7. NCBI lineage: Bacteria > Pseudomonadati > Pseudomonadota > Gammaproteobacteria > Pseudomonadales > Pseudomonadaceae > Pseudomonas > Pseudomonas sp. W3I7. Next base: position 2,510,020 of record NZ_JAUSXP010000001.1, on the reverse strand, counting down.
GTCCAGCCATTTGAGTATGGGGTTGTCATTAATGATTTGCTCAGCAGACCGAGTATCGCCCGGGGGACGCTGGAGGTTTTCTTTCGGGACAACAGACTGATTTTTCTCGCCGCGCAGCGGGTCGATGGGGCCGCGCGCAGGCGTTGGCACATAGATGGGGAAGAGTTCCCCTTCAGTAAACCCAGGTCGTGCGGGTTCGTGCTGATAAATGTTACCTAGAGACATGGGGCAGTGACTCCAAAAGGACAAAGAGAGACCTCGCTGAACACAGGAGGTCATTCTTATTGACGCAGGCCATGACGCTGGTTCCCTTACAGGGAACACCGAATGAGGCTGCATTCGTCGGCAAATGTTTCCACTGTGGTGTGGCGAAGATTACCCGGTCGCTCCCCCGACAAGCCCGCATGCCAGCGGTTTTTACAGGTAAACTCCCCTCTTTTTACCGCCCTTCTCTGTTCACGGCGGCCATTCACCTCTTGTATTTAACGGAGTTCGCCTTGCGTCTGTTCCACACCTCCGACTGGCACCTTGGCCAAAACCTGCACGGCCAGGAACGCGACTTCGAACACGCTTGTTTTCTCGAGTGGCTGCTGGGCCAGTTGAAAGCCGAGCAGCCGGATGCGCTGCTGATCGCCGGCGATATCTTCGACACGGTCAACCCGCCACTCAAGGCCCAGGAGCGCCTGTATGACTTCATCATCAGCGCCCACGAACAAAACCCCAAACTGACCATTGTGATGATCGCCGGCAACCACGATTCCGGCTCGCGGATCGAACTGCCCGCGCCGTTGATGCGCCGTTTGCGCACCCATGCGCTGGGCCGCGTGCTGTGGCTGGATGACGGCCAATTGGACGCCGAGCGCCTGCTGATCCCGCTGCCCGACGCCAAAGGCAAGATCGCCGCCTGGTGCCTGGCACTGCCGTTTTTGCGCCCGGCGGAAGTCACGGGTGCGCACTTGGGCGATGATTACCTGCGTGGTATCGGCCAAGTGCATGAATGGCTGATCGCGGCTGCCAATGCCAAGCGCAAGAAAGGCCAGGCGCTGATTGCCATCAGCCATGCGCACATGGCCGGTGGTTCGGTGTCCGAGGATTCCGAGCGCAGCCTGATTATCGGCAATGCCGAAGCCCTGCCTGCCAGCCTGTTCGACGCCAGTGTGAGCTATGTGGCACTGGGCCATTTGCACAAGCCGCAGCAGGTCAACGGCGAAGAGCGTATTCGCTACAGCGGCTCGCCCATTCCCCTGTCGTTTTCCGAAATCGGCTACAAGCACCAGATTCTCGATGTGACCTTCCAGGGCCAGCGCCTGGTGGGCGTGGAGCCACGCCTGATCCCACGCTCGGTCAACCTGCAACGGCTGGACGCCGCACCACTGGCGGATATCCTCGCGCAACTGGCCGACCTGCCCGACATCGACCTGCTCGCCGAAACCCAGCGCCACCCTTGGCTGGAAGTGCGCGTGCGCCTCGACGAGCCGCAACCGGACCTGCGCCAGCAAATCGAAACCGCCCTGCAAGGCAAGGCCGTGCGCCTGGTGCGCATCGCCGCCGAATACGCGGGCAAACGCGGCAGCGACGACACGGACGAAGACCGCCTGGTCGAACTGGACCAGCTCACGCCCCAGGAGCTGTTCAGCCGCGCCTGGCAGGACAACTACGGCAGTGAGGTGGATGAACAGACCTTGAAGGATTTCGCCGTGCTGCTCCAGGAAGTGCAACAGGAGGGCGAACAGCCATGAAGATCCTCGCCATCCGCCTGAAAAACCTCGCCTCCCTGGCCGGCCCGTTTGAAATCGACTTCACCGCCGAGCCCCTGGCCAGTGCCGGGTTGTTCGCAATTACCGGCCCTACCGGGGCGGGTAAAAGTACCCTGCTGGATGCCTTGTGCCTGGCCCTGTTTGGAGCCGTGCCGCGCCTGGGCGATACCGGCCAGGCGAAGATGCCGGATGCCGACAGCGATATCTCCATCGGCGACCCGCGCACCCTGATCCGCCGCGGCACCGGCGGCGGGTATGCCGAGGTGGATTTTGTCGGCGTCAACGGCCGTCGCTACCGGGCACGCTGGGAAGCCAACCGCGCGCGCGACAAGGCCAGCGGCAAGTTGCAAAACAGCCGCCAAAGCCTGATCGACCTGGACAGCGACCAACTGCTGGCCAGCCAGAAAACCGAATACAAAACCCAGCTGGAACTGGCCCTGGGCTTGAACTTCGAGCAGTTCACCCGTGCCGTATTGCTGGCGCAAAGTGAGTTCAGCGCGTTCCTCAAAGCCAACGACAATGAGCGCAGCGAACTGCTGGAAAAGCTCACCGACACCGCGCTGTACACCCAGCTCGGCCGCCGCGCCTTCGACAAGGCCAAGGATGCCCGGGACGCGCATAAACAGCTGCAAGACCAGGCCACCGGCCTGGTGCCGCTGGCGCCTGAGGCCCGCGCCGAACTTGACCAGCAATTGGCCGAGGCGCAGCAGCACCTCAAGACCCAGCAGGCCCAACTCAAACAGCTCGAGCTGCAACACACCTGGCTCAAGGAACTGCGCGAATGGCAAGAGCGCCAGCTCAGTGCCACCGAACAGTTGCAGCAAGCCCAACAGGTCTGGGACAGCCAAGGCCCGCAACGTCAGGACCTGAACCGCCTGGAGCAGTTAGCGCCACAACGCCATCAGTTCGCACGCCTGGCTGAACTCGACACCCTGCTTACGCCGCTGGCGGTGCAGATTCAACAGCACCTGGAGCAGCAAACCGCGTTGCAAACACGCCAGGAGCAGGCGCAACAACAGCAGGCCGCCGCCCAGGTCGCCTTGGCTGACGCCTTGAAACACCAGGCCGACGCCGTGCCCTTGCTGCGCCAGGCGTTCGAACAGCAGAGCACCCTCGCCCACCTGAGCAAAGACCTGGCCAAACGCAGCGACGACAAGCAGCAACAGGACACCGCCTGCGCCGAAGGGCAATCATTGCTCAATGGCTTGCTGGAGAAGCAGGCCCAGGTTACCGGGCGCCTGCAACGCCTGGCCGCTGAACTTGAGCGCAGCGCCGCGTTGGCACCGCTCAGCGACGCCTGGACCGCCTATCGCGACCGCCTGCAACAGCTGATGCTGATCGGCAACCGCCTGAACAAGGGCCAGGCCGAACTGCCGCAGCTTGAACACAAAGCCACCACCGCTGCCGAAAAATTCACCCAGCAACGCGAGGCGTTGGACCTGCTGTACCAGGAAGCCGGTGCCGAACCGCACGCCGTCGCCGAGCAGGTCCAGTTACTCGCAAGCCTGCTGCAGGACAATCGCAAGCAGCAACGCGCCTTCGAGGACCTCACGCGCCTGTGGGACAGCCAGCAGCAACTGGATCTACACAGTGCCGCGTTGACGCAAAAACTCGCAGACGCACAGCAACAGCGCGAACAACTGAACCAGACCGGCCTGCAAACCAAGGCCGAACTGAGCGTGGCCGAGCAAACCCTGTCGGTCACCAAGCAACTGCTGGAACGCCAGCGCCTGGCGCGCAGTGCCAGTGTCGAGGAGTTGCGCGAGCAGTTGCAGGACGACCAGCCGTGCCCGGTGTGCGGCAGCCATGAGCATCCGTACCATCAACCCGAAGCCTTGCTGCAAAGCCTTGGCCGCCATGATGAAAACGAAGAAGCCACGGCGCAGAAGGCCGTCGACACCCTCAAGGAAAAACTCACCGAACTGCGTGCCGTAGTGGGCGGCTTGATCGCCCAGCAAAAGGAGTTCCTGCTACAGCAGGAGCAGTTGGCGGCGCAACAGCAGAGCCTGACGCCAAGCCTGCAAGCGCACCCGTTGTCCGCCTCGCTGTTCAACCAGGACGCCGCCAAACGCAGCGCCTGGCTGGGCCAGCAGTTGAGTCAGCTGACGCAGAACATTGCCCAGGATGAGCAACGCCAAAGCGCCCTGCTCAACCTGCAACAAAATGCCGGGCGTTTGCAGCAACAGCTGCAAGCGGCCCAGGATGCCAGTCAGCAAGCCCGCCAGTTGCTGGTGGACCAGCAACGCGAACTGTCCAACGACCGTGAGCGCCTGGACGAAGAACTGCACGCCTTCGCCGGCCTGCTACCGGCCGATACCCTCGAAGGTTTGCGCCGTGAACCGGCAGCCACCTTTATGCAACTGGACCAGCACGTCAGCCAGCGCCTGGAACAGTTGGGCCATCAGCGCGATGAGTTGGCCGAACAGCAAGAGCGCCAGCAGGCCATCGAGAAAGAGCAGACCCATCAGCAGCATCGCCAGCAGCAGCTGGAAGCCTTGCAGCAGCAAGTCAGCGAGCTGACCACGCAGCAACAAGCCGCCCAGGCACAGCTCAGCGCATTGCTGGGCGAACACGCCACTGCCGAACAGTGGCAACAGCAGCTGGATCAGGCCGTGGCGCAATCACGCCGCAGCGACAGCGACGCCAGCCAACAGCTGCAAGACAGCCGCGATGCCCTGATCCAATTGGCCGCCGACCTCAAGGCCCTGCAGGAACGCCAACAGGCGCTGACCGCCGAGCAGCACACCCTCGCCGCGCGCCTGGGTGAATGGCGCGCGCTTCATCCAGAACTCGATAACGACGGGCTTACGCGTTTGCTGGCCTTTGATGACAGCCAAGTGGGCGCCTTGCGCCAGCAGTTGCAGCACAGCGAAAAAGCCGTGGAGCAAGCCAAGGTGTTGTTGCAGGAGCGCCAACAGCGCCTGGCCGAACACCAGGCCTTGCACAATGGCAACCTGGACGCCGAACAGCTGGACAGCCAGCTTGCCGCGCTTAATCAGCAATTGGCCGAGGGCGACAGCCGCTGCGCCGAATTGCGCGCCCGTCAGTCCGAAGACCAACGTCGCCAGGACGCCAACCATGTCCTGGGCGAGCATATCGCCAAGGCCTATGACGAGTGGCAGCGCTGGGCACGCTTGAATGCGCTGATTGGCTCGGCCACTGGCGACACGTTCCGCAAGATCGCCCAGGCCTATAACCTCGACCTGCTGGTACACCACGCCAACGTGCAGTTGCGCCAACTGGTGCGCCGCTATCGCCTCAAGCGCGGCGGCAGCATGTTGGGGCTGTTGGTCATGGACACGGAGATGGGCGATGAATTGCGCTCGGTGCATTCGCTGTCGGGTGGTGAGACGTTCCTGGTGTCGCTGGCGCTGGCGTTGGGGCTGGCGTCGATGGCATCGAGCACCTTGAAGATTGAGTCGTTGTTTATCGACGAAGGCTTCGGCAGCCTCGACCCCGAGTCGCTGCAGTTGGCAATGGACGCGCTCGACGGTTTGCAGGCTCAGGGCCGCAAGGTGGCGGTGATCTCTCACGTGCAGGAAATGCATGAGCGCATCCCGGTGCAGATCCAGGTCAAGCGCCAGGGCAATGGTTTGAGTACGCTGGAGGTCAAGTGAGCGAGGCGCTGCTGTATTCGTTTCGGCGCTGCCCGTATGCGATGCGGGCACGCCTGGCCTTGCGCTACTCGGGCGTGCCCGTGCAAATCATCGAAGTGAGCCTCAAGGCCAAGCCGGCCGAGATGCTCGCGCTGTCGCCCAAGGGCACGGTGCCGGTGCTTTGCGTGGGCGGCCGGGTGATCGAGGAAAGCCTGGAGATCATGCAATGGGCGCTGGCGCAGCACGATCCTGACGACTGGTCGCTACAAGGCGACCCGAGGGTTCAGGCACTGATTGCTGAGAACGACCAGGCGTTCAAACATCATTTGAATCGATACAAGTACGCCGAGCGCTACCCGGAGCAGCCGATGGAACACTATCGGGCCGAGGGCGAGGTGTTTTTGCACAAGCTGGAAGCGTTACTGGCAAGCAATGATTATTTGCTGGCCGAGCATTTGAGCCTGGCCGATATGGCACTGGCGCCGTTTGTGCGCCAGTTTGCGCATGTGGACCGCGAGTGGTTTGCGCAGACGCCGTACAAGCGCTTGCAGCATTGGTTGCAACGCTTTCTGGAGTCGCCGCTGTTTGTGGCGGTGATGGCAAAACCCTGAGATCCACACAATCAAATGTGGGAGCTGGCTTGTGTAGGAGCTGGCTTGCCTGCGATGCCGACGACTCGGTGCAACAGATTCACCGCATTGATTTCATCGCAGGCAAGCCAGCTCCCACATTTGACCGTCGCTTGGCTCAAGCTCAGTGCTGAGCTTTGTGATCCAGTGCGGCATAGAAGTTGGCGCTTTGTTGCAGGTATTTCTGGGTGTAGGCGGTGGTGCTGGATTTTTTGCCGGAGACTTCCACGCTGGCGGCAGCTGGCAGGGCCACGGTGGCGGAAACGGCGGAAGCGGCGATGATGGAGAAGAGGTTCAAGTTCATGGCGGTAACCCTTGTGTTCGTTTGGTTAGGTGGCCGGTGGAGGCCTTGGAACCCAACTTACGCCCGAGGGTTGAACCTTAGAAATGCTTTGAAACAGTAGCCGCTATTAATAGAATTAATACAAAGGGTCAGGCCCCGCATTGCGGGGCCTGTGGCTTATTGACGCACCAGGAACTTGAGGTCGCTGGGCGCATCGATCGATTGTTTCTGCACGGTTTTACCCAGCAGGCCGGTCCTGGGGTCGCGTTCGACCACCACGATTTCATTGCTTTTCTGGTTGGCGATCAGCAAAAACTTGCCGCTCGGGTCCAGGCTGAACTCGCGCGGATGGTCGCCTTCTACGGAGCGGCGCTGCAATTCCTTGAGGTGCGCGGTGGCCGGGTCGATGCTGAACACCAGCACCTGGTTGGCCGTGCCACGGTTGCTTACATACAGGAATTTGCCGTCGCTTGAGGCGTGTACTGCCGCACCGGCCTTGTCGGACACCGGCTGCCCGGCGGCAAAATCGACCAACTGGGTCTGGCTGAGTTTGCCGTCGTTGTAATCGAACACCGCGATCTGGGCGCTCATTTCGGTGGTCAGCCAGGCATGTTTGCCATCGGCGCTGAACAACAGGTGGCGCGGGCCGCTGCCCGGTGGCAATTGCACAAAGGCGGGATCGGCCGGGGTCAATGGCAGTTCGTGGTTGGCCTTGGGGTCGTAGTGGTAGGCAAACACCTTGTCGGCGCCCAGGTCCTGCACAAACACATACTTGCCGTCCGGCGACGACACCACCGAGTGCACATGGTTGGAGGCCTGACGCTCAGGGTTCACGCGGCTGGCCGGGTGCCCGCTCAACTGCACCGGCGCCGAGAGCTTTCCATTGGCATCAACCGGCAAAACCGCCAGGCTGCCGCCCGGATCTTCCAGCACCGAATAGTTGGCGACAAACAGGTAACGGCCATCGGCGGCCAGGCTCGAATGGGTAGGCTCGTTGCCCAGGCTCTGGACCTGGTTGATCAGGCTGAGCTGATGATTCTGCGGGTCGATGCTGTAACTGCTGACGCGGCCGACCGGGTCGTTTTGCCCTAGGCCGTTCTCGTTGACCACAAACAGGTGCTTGCGGTCTTGGGAAATCGTCAGCCACGACGGGTTGGCGGCCTTGGCCGCCAGCACGGGCTTGCCACTGAACTGGCCGGTGCGGCTGTCAAATTGCAGGCGGTAAATACCTTCGCTGGTGCCGGCGGTGTAGCTGCCCACCAACAGTTCATAGGTGTCGGCCGGCGCGGCTTGCACCGACATCGCACCGACACTGCCCGCCATCAGCAGGGGCCAGAATTTACGCATCATCATCCGCTTCGTCCTCGTCGTTATTGTTGCCGGTGACGCCACTCAAGCACACCAGGCGATGCTCGCCCGAGTCACCGGTAAGGGTCCAGCTTTGCAAGGTTGGATCAAACACCGCCGCGTTGACTTGCTCCAGGCTGAAACTCCAGCGCTTCTCGACGCGACCGTCCATGCAAATGATCAGCAGTTTCTGGTCATCCAGGCTGAAATCGAAGGCGTGCAGCCCATCGATTTCGACCATCTGGCAGTCTTTAAACGCATCGAGCAAGGTAGCGGTGTCGGCAGTCATAACCATCAATCATCAAGGGGAAAGACCTCATGATAGAGCAAGTTACCGCATCAGCCTAAGCCCCTGCCTTAAACACACCAACGCCTAGCGTGAAGTACCCTGATACCGCTTCCACACCACGAGATTGACGTTAACTCGCCATGACCCCTGTGAGTTTCAATTCACTAATCGTGGAGACCTCTAAACATGCAAGCACCCTCCAGCAACGAGCCGCAAACCACCGTCGCGACACGCACCGAACACCCGAACATGGCCGCTACCATCAGCGCGCTGTTCGCAGACCGCCCCACGCTTGAAGCCGTTATCCAACACATGCTGGAAACAACCATCAGGCAAAAATACCCCGGCTTGGCGCTGGACCTTTCCCGCACCCAGTTGGCGACACCCCAGGCCGATGGGAGCCACGCCTTCGAACGACTCACGACAACAGCACTGGACTATCTGGCAGCCGGGGCCGCCCTGGATTTCAGTGCGGTCGGCTCGCAGGCGTTTTTCCTCACTGAGCAGGCCCCCATCCCCATCTGCACCCCCACCGGTGAGGCGCTGGACATGAGGGAGATTGAGGCACTGATTCGCGAACTGACCTGGTCGCTGCCGATCGGCCTGCAAAATGCACTGACCGCCTATTGGAACCCGACCGGCGAGCTGCCCAGCCGCTGGAGGTCGCTCAGTGACAGCCTGGTGCAAGCGCTGCAGATTTCAGTGCTGACCCAGCCAGGCTTGAGCGATATCGAACGCCAGACGGTACAGCAGGTCATTGACCTCCCACAGTGTCGTCCGCGCTGGTCGGAAAACTATAAAAGCAACACCCGTGTCTACGAGCTGGAAACTTACCTGAACAGCGCCAGCGGCAACTCGGTTCTGTTCGCTCCCGCGTTGCTGCTGGAACGTACCGTCGATACGCGTACGGTCGTGCTGTTATGTCATCCGGGTGGCAAAATCGAAACCTTTGCCTCGATGGAGGCCTTCAACCAGCATTGGGGCAGCGCCCTCACCGCGCAATACCGCGTCGATTCGTTGAGCTGCAAGCGTTTCGAAGTGTATGGCGATGTGTTCGGGCATCAAGCCGAACTGATCCTGAATCAACAATTGCTCGACATTGAAGCCGTGCAACTGCCGTGCACCTTCGGCAAGGCCAAGTTGCAAGCGCTTTACCATGAGCTCAGTGACCCGGCGCCCTACTTTGCCAACTCGACCCAAGTCCAAACGCCGTATCAAAACGTGCTGAGCCCGCGACTGCCGGACTGGCTACAAAACGCCTCGCCCACCCTTAAACAATACTATTCTCGCGACAGCCTGGGGTTGGCTACCAGCAAGCTGAAGAGCAAAGGCCAAACTTTTCTCAGCGCCATTACGGATATCCACGCGTTCACCACTGCGGCCTTGTCAAGCGCGCTTGACGCCAAGCAGCGAAGCCTGCCCGCGAGCGACGAAGAGGCTGCGTTACCCCACACCTATGCACCCGACAACGTGCTTGTCACCGTGGCGCCTGTTGCTGACGCCGAAGACACGTCGCAGAGCGCCTCCACCGAGTCGATGAGCCTGACGGAGTTGCTCATCACCGGCCTGAAAGGCCGCCCTGCAGGCGCCTTGACTCTGGCGCATCGTGACGGCCTCACCCTGCCCGACTGGTTGTCGGCGGACTTCATCACCCGCACCGGCGGGCTGATTGAGCAACTCGACATCGGCAAGGCTTATGTCGACTACCTCCAGACACAGTTATTGGAGCGCACCCCAGAGGCTTTCGAGCGCCGGCGCAAGCTCGTCGCCCAGCTGTGTTATCAGTTGCCGTTGCAGGCGCTGGAGCTGCATCTGCAACAGCCGAGCAGTGTCAGCGCACTGGGCGCCGAATACGTTGCCACGTTGCTGCAGCACCACCTCAACGAACCCTCGGTTGGCAGCGAAGGCTTCGCCGACACCCCCTCCGTGATCATCCAACCCTTGGCACTGTTACGCGCAGTGCAAGCGGAACCTGACCGAGTCAGCGCGATGTTCATCATCGAAACGCAGGGCGAGACCCAAGGCCCCCACCTGCTTTACCGTCCTTTTTATGCACCCTCCTTTTGTGAGTTCGCCACACGCGAAGCGCTGTTGAATGCCATCGCACAGCCGGGAGACCTGCAAAACAGTGTGCTGGCCTGGTTGCCGGATGAGGCCCGGGCCGTCTATGACAACGGTGGTTTCCTCGCGCCCCATATCCTGGATGTGGGCCGGGATGATTCACCGCCACTCCCTGCACAACTGGCCAGCCAGAACGTGCTCACCGGCAGGAAGTTCTCGAACGCACAGTCCTTCCTCTACTACCACCTCGTAGAAGCGCTGATCAATTTAGGGGCTGATAGCGCGCCGCTGAATGCACCAAAACGCTGGGCTGCCTTACTGGAAATGAATGAGGGCCCGTTTAATGCGTTGCTGCTGCCGCAACAGCAAGCACCTGTGTTGCTGACGCCTTGGCTTGGCACGCTGGCGAACCCATTGACGCCTGATCTGCCTGCACTCAACAGCCATGAGCCCCTCGCACGGGAAGTGGCCATCGCCAATCTGACCCTCAACCTGGGTAGCCTGCTCACCGAAAGCATGCCGGTTGCCACGGCCTCCGAACCTGTGGACACCACGCTCAAAGACCAGGCATTACGCCCGCCGGCGCCACGCCAGCCCCAAGCGGGACGGCAGCTCTCGAGCGACGTGGCACTGACGGAAAACGTCATTGGCTACTACTACGGCGCCAACAAGAAGCTCGATTCGGCACTGGAGTTTGACTACACCTTTTTCCAGAACAGAATGCCGTATGGGCATTGGGCGAACGTCACCAGCTTTTTCGGCTTTGTCTATCTTGAAGAGCTGCCTGAAGCTTCGCCGGACGGCCCGTACCGCGGGCTGTACCGGATCGACAACGCCTGGCACTTGATCGCCTATGGAATTCACTTCAAGGTCACCCTGCTCGACGACGAGCGTGTGGCGATCGTTCGCGATAATCCCAGCACCCACGGACCGCGCGTAAAAGTCGACGCGCAAGGCAACTGGTCGTTCGATATGAGTCTACGTGTGAAAGGCGGCAGTGTGCTCAAGCGCCTGGCTACCGAACGCCAGCGCAGGGCCCAACGCGCGCACGCCGAGCCAGCGGCGTGAGGTGCATGACAAGCTAAGCCTTCGCCCGCCATGCCTTGAGGGTAAAACGCCCGATGGGTCAGGTCGGGCGTTTTTTCCGGATTGCCGGCGGTGAACCGGGCTCAGTGTGCAAACAGCGAATTGCCCTTCTGCCCCGCCAGCTTCTCGGGTTTGATCAGGAACCGCGCCAGTGCCGGCAACAGCCACAGCGCACCGAACATGTTCCAGAGCAGCATGAAGGTGAGCATCAGGCCCATGTCGGCCTGGAACTTGATGGCCGAGAAGATCCAGGTGCACACACCGATGGCCAGGCACAAACCGGTGAACAGCACGGCTTTACCGGTGGACTTGAGCGTCTGGTAGTAGGCCTCTTGCAACGGCAGGCCGGCGCGCAGGAAGCTTTCCAGACGGCTGTAGATGTAGATGCCGTAGTCCACGCCAATCCCCACGCCCAGTGCCACCACCGGCAAGGTCGCAACCTTGACGCCGATGCCCATGAAGGCCATCAGGGCGTTGCCCAGCACCGAGGTCAGCACCAGCGGCAACACGATGCACAGGGTCGCCGCCCAGGAGCGGAAGGTGATCATGCACATGGTCGCCACGCACAGGTACACCAGGATCAGGATGGTCAGTTCCGACTCCTTGATCACCTCGTTGGTGGCGGCTTCGATCCCGGCGTTACCGGCGGCGAGGATAAATTCCAGGCCGTCCCGGTTGTTTTCCTTGGCGAAGTCCTGCACCGCATGCACGGCACGGTCGAGGGTTTCGGCCTTGTGGTCGTTGAGGAACACCAGCACCGGCGCCAGTGAGCAATTGTTGTTGTACAGGCCGTCGGCGCGGGCAATGGAGTTGTTCAGCACGTCGGGGTTGCGCGACAGGGTTTCCCATTTGAGGTTGCCCTCGTTCATGCCCTTGATCATCTGCTTGGACACGGTCACCAGCGAGATCGCCGACTGCACGCCCTCGGTGTTCTGCATCTTCCACATCAACTGGTCGATGGGCGCCATGGCTTCATAACGCGAGCAGCCCTCGGCCTTGGTCTTGACCATCACCACCAGCACATCGGAGCTGGTGGAGTAGTTGCTGATGATGAAGTTGTTGTCTTTGTTGTAGCGCGAATCCGGGCGCAGTTCCGGTGCGCCCTGGTCCAAGTCGCCGATCTTCAGGTTCTGGCTGTACCAGAGGCCGCCGCCGAAGGCGACCAGCGCGAGCAGGATCGAGACGGGCGCAACCTTCGCGCTGGCGAACTTGGACAGCAGGCGCCAGAACGGGTGTTCGCGGTGCGCGTCCTTCTTGCTCTTGGCGATGGCACGCTTGCTGATGCCAACATAGGAGATCGCCACCGGCAGCAGGATCAGGTTGGTGAACACAATCACCGCCACGCCGATGGACGCGCCGATGGCCAGCTCGCGGATCACGCCGATGTCGATGATCAGCAGCGTGATAAAGCCCACGGCGTCGGCGAGGATCGCAATCATGCCGGGCAGGAACAGTTGCCGGAACGTGCGCCGCGCCGCGGTCAGTGCGTTGTCCGCTTCACTGGATTGCAGGGCGATACCATTGATCTTCTGCACGCCATGGGAAATACCGATGGCAAAGATCAGGAACGGCACCAGCATCGAATAGGGATCGAGGCCGAAGCCGAAAAAGTGCATCAGCCCCAATTGCCAGATCACCGCCACCAGGGTGGTACTCAACACCGCGACGGTGCTGCGCAGGCAGTTGGTGAACCACAGCAGCAGGATCAAGGTGATGACAAACGCGATGCCGAAGAACATCACCACCATCACCAGGCCGTCGATCAGGTCACCGACCTTCTTGGCAAACCCGACGATATGGATCTTGACGTTGGGGTTCTGTGCTTCGAATTTGTCGCGGATCTTGTCTTCGAGTTCATGGGAGAACTTGCGGTAGTCCAGGGCCAGCAACTTGCCTTGGTCCTGCGGGTCCGGGTAGGACTCCAGCAACGGAATATCGACGATGCTCGACTTGAAATCGTTGGCCACCAGACGCCCGACCTGGCCGGACTTGAGCACGTTGTTGCGCAATTGGTCGAGGCTTTGCGGCGAGCCGTTGTAGCTTTGCGGGATCACTTCACCGCCGGCAAAGCCTTCTTCGGTGACTTCGGTCCAGCGCACGCTGGGGCTCCACAGCGACTTGAGGCCCGAGCGGTCAACGCCGGAGATGTAGAACACCTCGTCGTTAATCTGACGCAGGGTCTCCATGTACTCCTTCGTGAAGATGTCGCCATCCTTGGCCTCCACCGAGATACGCACCGTGTTGCCCAGGTTGGCCAGGTCGTTTCGGTGCTCCATCATCTTTTCGATGAAGGGGTGCTTGAGGGGGATCATCTTTTCAAAGCTGGTGGACGGGCGAATCAAGGTCGCCTGCCAGAACAGGAAAATACTCACCAGCAGGCAGATGACGATCACTGCCGGGCGGTTGTTGAAGATCAGGCGCTCAAGAAAGGTCGCTTTATCGTTGTGATGACTGCTCATTCTTTCCCCGCCTTCTTATTGTTTTTCGAGTTCAGCGCCGGTTGGCTGGGCAACACGAACGCCGCCCTGCCCCGTCAGAATCAAGTTGCCATTGCCCGCCGCCGTGACCGAGGACAGTGAAATGCGGTCCGGGCGGTTGAACACGCTGAAGGTCTGGCCGTCGTCGTGGCTGATCACCACGCTGCCGCCGTTGCCGACCACCACGATGGCGCCGTCATCGAGCAACGTCGCACCCGACAAGCCGAACTCCAGGGCGCCGCGTGCTGCGTTCAACTCGACCTGTTCCCAGGTGCTGCCAAAATCGGTTGAGCGGTACAGATTGCCGCGCAGGCCATAAGCCAACAGGGTTTGTGGCTGCGCGGTGCCGATCACACCGAACAGCGAGCCTTCGTAAGGGCCTTCGAGTTTTTCCCAGGTCTGGCCGTCGTCGCTGGAGCGGAACATGCTGCCCTGCTCGCCGACGATAAACAGGCCGGCGCCCTTGATAGCGGCGATGGCATTGAGGTGGAACTGGTCTTCGTTGTCGAGGCGATCGCTCACGTCGTCCCAGGTTTTGCCGCCGTCGGTGGTTTCGATCAGCGCACCGTAGGCACCCACGGCCAGGCCATGCTCGGCATCCTTGAACCACACATCGAGCAATGGCGCTTCGCGCTTGAGGTCCTGGTATTGCTGGGCCCAGGTGGCGCCACCGTCGGTGCTGGCGAGGATCTGCGCGTCATGGCCCACCGCCCAACCCTGTTTGTCGTCAACGAAATACACCGCCGTGAGCAGTTGCCGGGTCGGCACTTTGGCTTGGTTCCAGGTGCTGCCCTGGTCATCGGAATACAGGATGTGCCCGCGATCGCCGACCGCCACCAGGCGCTTGCCGGCATGCACCACATCGATCATCAGGCCCTTGGCGGCCTTGGGGGATTCAATTGCAAATACCGGCTGTGCGCCGCTGGTGTCGCCGGCTGCCAACGCGGGTGTCGACAACACCCCAAGCAGCGAGAGCGCTGTGGCCAGCATCGCAACCTTGCGTGCGGCGCGCGGGCGGCAAACAGCCCAACCCATGACAGGCTCACTCATAGACCTTTCTCCCCATTTATTATTGTTAGGTGGTCTCGCCTTCCCGGGCTCTGAAACCTGCAATCTAGAGCGCCTGGAGGAAGCAGGGGCCATCCTATCGGGCTTTGGAATCGTCTGACAATCGGCGCTACGTTATCTTTTGTTAACTGAGGGTGTTTGGCGCCGGCCTGAATATGTCTGCATTACCCAGGCTGATGCTCGTTCCCTGGCGGAGTGAACTGTCGAACAAAATGAATTATTATTCCATCTATTGAATTATGGGAATTTTTATTCCATTAATAGCCTTCCTGACAACAATAATCCAAAGGACCACGGCGATGCGTGAACTCGGAATCGGCTTGATCGGCACAGGCTTCATGGGGCGCGCCCATGCGTTGGCGTTCAACAATGCCCGCGCAGTGTTCGAACTGCCGGTACACCTCAAGCTGGCAGCGCTGGCCGATGCCGACACCGAACGCGCCCAGCGTTGCGCCACGGCCTGGGGCTTTGCCCAGGCCCACGGTGACTGGCAGGCGCTGGTCAATGACCCTAATGTCGATGTGGTGGCCATCACCACGCCCAACCACTTGCACTATCCCATGGCCATGGCGGCGATAGCGGCGGGCAAGGCGGTGTACTGCGAGAAACCGCTGGCCGTGAGCCTGGAACAAGCCGACGCCATGCGCCGTGCCGCACGTGCGGCCGGCGTGGTCACGCGTGTCGGTTACAACTACCAGCACAACCCGATGATTGGCCTGGCCAGGCAGATGATCATCGACGGCGAACTGGGCGAGATCATCAGCTTCCAGGGGGAGTTCAGCGAAGACTTCATGGCCGACCCGGCCTCGCCCTGGTCGTGGCGCTGTGAAGTGGAACATGCCGGTGGCGCGCTGGCGGATCTGGGCAGCCATTTGCTGTCGATGGCGCGTTATCTGGTGGGCGATGTGGTGAGCGTGTGTGCCGACACACACACCGTGCATGCGCAACGCCCGGCCGTCAAAGGCAGCAGCGACCTGAAATCGATCGCGGTGGACGACCAGGTGCATGCCCTGCTGCGCTTTGCCAACGGCGCCCGTGGCACCGTGAGCAGCAGTTGGCTCAAGCAGGGCTACAAGAATCACTTGAGTTTTGAAATCAGCGGCACTCAAGGCACCTTGGCGTTCGATCAGGAACGTTTGAATGAACTGCGCGTATGCCGCGCCGGGCAGGACGGTTTCCAGCGTGTGCTCGCCGGTCCCGCCCTGCCCGGCTATGCCGCATTCAGCCCTGCCGCCGGGCATCAGTTGGGTTACAACGAGTTGAAGACCCTGGAAGTGCAGGAACTGCTCATGGCGCTGGCGGGGCAAGGCGCGCACGGTACCGACTTTGACGGCGCCTGGGCGGTCGAGCGGCTGGCCACCGCGATTCGCCTGGCCGCCCGTGAGGCGCGCTGGGTCGACGTCAATACGCTTTAAACAGCGTGCCCGCGGCGTGCACTGCCCGTGCGCGCCGATCCTTACGTGTGTTGGGCGTGCGCAAACTTACGCAAAAAAGAGCGAGTTATCGCGCCAAGCCCCTATTAGCCAAGCAACTTCCTTCGCACTAAAACTCCAGAACCCAACCCCACGCAACTCACAATCCCACACGCGCTTGTACAAAGCCCTGCCACACATTTACATCACCCACTGGAAATAACTATATGTCACACGCCGCAATATATACCCCGCTGGCACGCGCCTCAAAAACCACCTACCTTATTTATTCATCAGCCACTCCCCGACTTTATAATTTATTATTATCATCAAGAGCACTCCATGTTAACTCTCAAGCCTTATACCTTTACGCCCTTACACCTTACCCCGCCCCGAACAGCTTAAGCCCTCGTCCCTCTTCACAGGCTGCTACGCCTGCTACTTCCTCAGTATCTGACAGGGTTGCCAAAGAACTCACCCAGGAAGGATTCAAAATATGGGATAAGAACGGAGACGGCCAGATAACCATCGGTTATAAATTCTACAGCGCCTCCGATCCTACACAATCCTGGCGTAGAGAAAGCGGGGCAAGGCCATTCAGCGAAGCTCATAAAAAAGCCTTTAGAAATGCATTACGCGCCTGGGAAGATGTGGTTAAAGTCAAATTCATTGAGAACACCCAAAACGCCGATGCTACCTTATCAATTCACGGCACTGATGGCACCGGTGGCTTTTCCAGCATGCCAACTAACACAAACAACGCGTTGGACATCGGGATCGGAGTGGGCGATTCGCGTTTCCCCTCACACTCCTCAATGATTCACGAAATTGGCCACAGCCTGGGACTGGGACATACGGTCGGGCAGTACGCCGAAGACAACTTAACCTATACCGCCATGTCCTATAACCGCCATTGGTGGAGCCCTCAAGACCCAAACGGCGCCCGCGTCTCGGACAGCCCGTTAACGCCAATGATGCATGATATTGCCGCTGGTGATCTGCTCTATGGCGCCAACAAAAAAACCCGCCAGGGTGATACAACCTATGGCTTTAACTCAAACGCTGGGCGCGATCACTACAGTTTAAAAAATGCCAGTGACCTGACAGCCTTTTGCATATGGGATAACGGCGGTAATGACACTCTGGATTTGTCCGGTTACAAGCAAAACCAACGGATTAACCTCAACGCAGAGACACTGTCGGATGCGGGCGACAGGAAGGGCAACGTGTCCATCGCCAAAGGCGTTATAGTGGAAAACGCCATCGGTGGTTCGGGGCATGATGTGCTGATAGGCAACGCTGTCAACAACCGCATCACCGGCAACGCCGGCGGCGACACGCTGTACGGCGGCGGTGGCGCTGATACATTTGTCTACAAGCGGGCCAGTGACTCGCCGCCACAAAACCCGGACATGCTTAACGACTTCGTCAGTGGTGTCGACAACATTGATCTTTCCAAGGTCCTGAAAGACGCGGGTATATCAACCCCTATCTTCACCAGCGTTCTCACTGATCAAGCCGGCAAGCTGAGCGGGCGCAAAGGCGAACTGCTGTTGGACTATGATAAAAACGTCAAGATGCACAGGTTGATTCTTGATGTAAGTGGCAACGCTAAGTCCGTGCTGTTGATTATGAGCAAAAGCCCAATAAAGCCCACTGATATTTTGATTAATGCGGGTTCACAATCACCGACGGCATCACCCTCCCCTCAGCCAACGCCCAACCCAGCGCCTTGGCCCATGAATAAAAAGCCAGCGCCTACACTGACCCTACTCCCACTCGTATTACGCGATAACGTTGATACCGGTGATACCGTCTACGGGTTCAACGCCACGACCACTAAGCCTGGCATGCGGCTGACCTCTTCCACCGATAAACCTGCTTTCACCGTGACAGACCCTGAAGGTAATGACACCTTGGACTTTTCAGGTTTCGACCACAACCAACGCATCAACCTTATGCCGAGCTCACGCTCCAGCGTTGGCGGCCTGGTCGACAATGTGCGTATCAACAACAATACGGTTATTGAAAATGCCAGGGGTGGCCGAGGCCATGACCATATAACCGGAAACGCGGCCAATAACGTTCTGACGGGCGGAGCCGGTGCAGACAAACTGACAGGCAACGGCGGCGCAAACATTTTCAACTATGAAGCCGTCAGTGACTCGCCTTATCACAACGCTGACGTGCTGATGGATTTCACAACCGGCAAAGATAAAATCGACTTGACCACTATGAGTAATAAAACCCAAGTGCCCCTCAACCAGGTCAAGTATTACACAGGCCAAATCGGCGATACCATTATTGACTATTACCCCGCCACCAAAAAATACTACCTGGGTGTCGATATGACGGGAAATCGCCAGTCTGACTTTTTGATCAAAAGTTTTAAGCCGATCAACAGCCAGGATGTGATTGGCCTTAACCGTATCAACGACGGCCATTGCTGACCGTCTCGAAGGGCTTTAAAAGTGCGCGGTGTGAGGGCGGCTCACACCGGTCGATCAGATAACGAACCGCGCCACCATCCCATTCAAATCCACCGCCAGGCGCGACAGTTCATGGCTGGCCGCGCTGGTCTGGTTGGCGCCTGCCGCCGATTGAGTCGCCAGGTCACGTATGTTGACGAGGTTGCGATCGACTTCACGGGAGACCTGGGCCTGCTCTTCCGAGGCGCTGGCGATCACCAGGTTGCGCTCGTTGATCAGACTGATCGATTCGGTGATCTGTTCCAGGGCCACACCGGCAGCGCGCGCCAGTTCCAGGGTGGTCTGGGTGCGCTGGTTGCTCTGCTGCATCGACTGCACGGCGTCGCCGGTGCCACTCTGGATGCCGGCGACCATTTTTTCAATTTCCTGGGTCGATTGCGCGGTGCGGTGCGCCAAGGCGCGTACTTCATCGGCCACCACCGCAAACCCACGCCCGGCTTCACCGGCGCGTGCGGCTTCAATCGCAGCATTAAGTGCCAGCAGGTTGGTCTGTTCGGCAATCGCGCGGATCACGTCGAGGACCTTGCCGATATCACGGCCCTGAGTCGCCAGGCCTTCAATCATCCGTGCGGTGTTTTGCACATCCTGGGTCATGGTCTGAATGGCGCCGACGGTTTCCACCACGCGGTCACGCCCTTCCCGCGCCGCCTGGGTGGACTGGCTGGAAGCTTCTGAGGTAGACACCGCATTACGCGCAACTTCTTCGACGGCGGCGGTCATTTCATTGACGGCCGTGGCGGCCTGGTCGATTTCGTTGTTCTGCTGTTGCAGGCCTTTGGAGGCTTCTTCGGTCACCGCACTCAATTCTTCGGCGGCCGAGGCCAGTTGCGTGGCAGAGCCGGCGATGTGCTGGATGGTCTGGCGCAGGTTGGTTTGCATCGCCGACAAGGCGCCCAGCAGGCGCGCAGGCTCATCCTTGCCGGCGTCTTCGATGACTTTGGTGAGGTTGCCGCCGGCAATGGTCTCAGCCACTTCCAACGCTTTGCGCAGCGGCGTGACGATGCTGCGGGTCAGCAGCCAGGCGAGCAGGACCGTCAGCAAGGCGGCAGCGACCGAGAAAACAATTACGCCGGTAATCGCGCCTTGATAACTCGACCCGGCTAAGGTGTCGGCATCCCTGGCATCGGCTGCATTGATGGCGATCAGCTTGTTGAGCTGCTCGCCCATCTGGTCAGTACCGTCCTTGATACGCGTGTTAATTAACGCACGCATCTCCTCGACTTTGTTCTGTTTGGACAAGGCCAGCATTTCGGCCTGCGCCTTGAGGTAGTTGTCCAGCGTACTGACAAATGTCTTGTACAACGCTGCTTCCTCCGGCCCCGCCGGCAGAGGCGCATACCCGGCCTGGGCGGTTTTCACTTTGTCGGTCAAGACGCCCATGCGGGTTTCGGCTTCCTGCAGGCCGGCAGGCTCGCGGTTAACCAATACGCGAAAAGAGAGGATGCGCAAGCGCAGCACGTTTTCGGTGATGTTGCCCAGGTACGTGACGCTGGGCAGTTGCGTGGAGGTCATCTCCACCGACGACTGACGGATCTGCGTCATGCGGTTGACCGCAAACACCCCCAACAACACCACTAACAACGCAATGAATGCGAAACCGAGAAACGCGCGAGGGGCAATATTCAAATGACGTAGGAACATAGAGGTTGCTCTCAGAAGGAGTGTTTGCGAGCGTCCCTGCCGCGAAACGATCAGTGGGCGTCAACGCGCCGCTCTGATCTTTGGTCACCACTGTTATGGTTGGAATGTGGGCCTATACGAGATATCGGCAGATCCTGAGGTTTTGCGCAGGGTTTTTATAAATATTTTTTTACACTTCTGAGGGCCGGCACTTTCTGGCATCCTGCGCCTCCATTTTCTGACCCGAGCCCGCACTTTGTCTGACGCTCAAGCCCCCCGCCCCCGCTATAAATCCGACCTGATCTATGGCCTGGAAGACCGCCCGCATTTCACCGCAGCGATCTTTGCCGCACTGCAACATGTGCTTGGCAGCTTCGTCGGCATCATCACGCCCACGCTGATCGTCGGCGGCGTGCTCGGCCTGGAAAGCGAGGTGCCTTACCTGGTGAGCATGGCGCTGTTCGTGTCCGGGCTCGGCACCTTTGTGCAGGCGCGTACCTTCGGCCCGATCGGTTCCGGCCTGTTGTGCCTGCAGGGGACGAGCTTTTCGTTTATCAGTGTGATCCTCAGTGCCGGGTTCATGGTCAAGGCCCGGGGCGGCGGTACCGATGAGATCCTCTCGACGATTTTCGGCATCTGCTTTTTCGCCGCGTTTATCGAGGTGGTGCTCAGCCAGTTCATCGGCAAACTGCGCAAGCTGATCACTCCGGTGGTCACCGGCACCATCATTACCTTGATGGGGTTGTCGCTGATCAAGGTAGCGGTCACCGACATGGCCGGCGGCTTCGGGGCCAGCGACCTGGGCGCCGCGGGCAACATGGGGCTGGCCGCCCTGGTGCTGTTGACCATCGTGGTGCTCAACCGCTTCAGTAACCCGTTCGTGCGCCTGGGTTCGATCGTGATCGGCCTGACCCTGGGTTTTGTGGTGGCCTGGTGGATGGGCCGCGTCGACATGGCCGCGCTGCCCCAGGTACCGCTGATCAGCGTGCCGGTGCCGTTCAAGTATGGTTTTTCGTTCGACTGGGTGGCGTTTATCCCGGTGGCGGTGATCTTCCTGATTTCACCGCTGGAAGCCGCCGGTGACCTGACGGCCAACTCGATGATTTCCCAGCAACCGGTCAAGGGCCCGCTGTACATCAAGCGCATCAAGTCCGGCCTGCTGGCCGACGGCCTCAACTCGGCGATGGCGGCGACGTTCAACAGCCTGCCCATGGTGACCTTCGCTCAAAACAACGGCGTGATCCAGCTGACCGGCGTGGCCAGCCGCTACGTCGCGTACTTTATCGCCGGGCTGCTGGTGCTGCTGGGGCTGTTCCCGATGATTGGCGCAGTGCTGCAACTGATGCCCAAGCCGGTGTTGGGCGGCGCCACGCTGATCATGTTCGGCACCGTGGCCGTGGCCGGGATCAAGATCCTCGCCGAAGCCGGGCTGCACCGCCGCAATGTGCTGATCGTGGCGATCTCCTTAGGCATGGGCCTGGGCGTGGCCGCCGTACCGGAAGTGCTGCGCGACCTGCCCAAGGCGCTGCACAACATCTTTGAATCGCCGATCACCGTGGGCGCGTTCTGTGCAATCCTGCTGAACATTTTCCTGCCCGAGGAGTTCTTAGAGCTGGAAGAGGATGAATTTGATCCGGAGTCCTCTACCCTCAAGGTCATGCAGGATCCGGACGTCACGAAATAGGAGCACCTTTGGTATGCGCAAGCTCATGGTTCTATCGCTGCTTTTGCTGACCTTGAGCGCCTGCGCGCTGTTCCCCAATCGCGACCCGGTCAATATCACTGTGGTGGGCATCGAACCGCTGCAAAGCCAGGACCTGGAAGTGCGTTTCGCCGTGAAGCTGCGGGTGCAAAACCCCAATGAAACGGCGATCGACTACAACGGAGTGGCCCTGGACCTGGACGTCAATGGGCGCCCCCTTGGCGTCCGGCGTGAGCGACCAGGCCGGCAGCATCCCACGCTTTTCCGAGACAGTGCTGAGGGTGCCTGTGAGTGTTTCGGCGTTCTCCGTGTTGCGTCAAACCTTGGGGCTGAGCCAGACCCAAAGCCTGAACAACCTGCCCTACACACTGCGCGGCAAACTGGCGGGCGGCCTGTTCGGCACTATGCGCTTTGTGGAACACGGTACCCTGGACCTGCCCAACACCGCGACCTGGTAACCGCCATGCAACCGACGTTGTTTACCCAAAGACTGATCCTACGCCCGCTGACCCTGGAAGATGCCGAAGACATCCAGGCGCAATTCGCGCATTGGGACGTGGTGCGTTACCTGACTGCCGAGGTGCCCTGGCCGTACCCGGCCGATGGCGCGCGCCGCTACCTGGAGCAGGTAGCCTTGCCGGGCATGGCCCGTGGCGACCAATGGCATTGGTCGATTCGCCTTAAAAGTGCGCCGCAAACGATGATCGGCAATATCAACCTCACGGACGAGGAAGACGACAACCGAGGCTTCTGGCTGGGCCCGCAATGGCAAGGCCAGGGCTTTATGACCGAAGCCAGTGCGGCGGTGACGCAGTACTGGTTCGAAGTGCTCAAGCGCCCGCGGATGCGCGTGCCCAAGGCTGCGCCTAATCTGGCATCGCGGCGGATCTCCGAGCGCACGGGGATGCGCTTGATCCGCACGCAGATGGGTGAGTTTGTAGAAGGTACCTTCCCACGCGACATTTGGGAGATTACCCGCCAAGAGTGGTTGGCATTCAGATCTTCCAAACAGTGAAAGTGCAATGTGGGAGCGGGCTTGCTCGCGAAGACGGTTTTTCAGCCAGTATCTAAGGTGACTGACCCACCGCTTTCGCGAGCAAGCCCGCTCCCACATTTTTACCGTGTTTAATCTGTCAGTGTGCGCACGCCCGGCTTGGTGCGCTCATCCACCACCAACTCGAATATGTCCGGCCGCGCGTAATGCCCCACCACATCATAGTCATAGCGCGCCCGCACCAGATCATCGGTGTTGATCTGCGCAGTCAGCAACCCTTCTTCACCCACCAGCGGCCCGGCCAGGATGTCGCCCATCGGCCCGACAATCACGCTGCCGCCGGCGATCAACGGGCGCTCTGACGGCCAATTGGCAACCTGCGTGCCCAACGCCGCCGGCGAAGCCTGCACCTGGCAGGCGCTCACCACAAAGCAGCGGCCTTCATGGGCGATGTGGCGCATGCTCACTTGCCACATCTCGCGCTCATCGACCGTCGGCGCGCACCACACTTGCACACCTTTGGCGTACATCGCCGTGCGCAGCAGCGGCATCATGTTTTCCCAGCACACGGCGCCGCCCAAGCGCCCGACGGCAGCGTCGATCACCGGCAAGGTCGAGCCATCGCCCGTGCCCCATATAAGTCGTTCAGTGCCGGTGGGCATCAGTTTGCGGTGCTTGGCCACCAGGCCGCCGGTGGGTTCGAAATACAACACGGTGCAATACAGCGTGCTGCCACTGCGCTCGATCACGCCGAGTACCAGGCTGGCACCGGTGCGTGCGGATAACCCCGCCAGCGCCTCGGTCTCGGCGCCCGGCACATCGATTGCATTGGCAACATAGCGCGCAAAGGCTTCACGGCCTTCCGGCAAGCGGTAGCCCAACTGCGTGCCGAAGGTTTCGCCCTTCGGATACCCGCCGAGCAACGCTTCGGGCATCACCACCAATTGCGCGCCACTGCGCACAATCGCGTCCTCGTAGGTGAGGATCTGGGCCAGGGTGTCAGCCTTGCCTCCCGGCAAGGCTCCGATCTGCAACGCCGCTACGATAGAAATGGGCATCAGGTTCACTCCAGATAAAGGGGGTTGCCCATTCTCCGGCGAGGGGCAATCATGAATAAAGCCCGCTTCAGTACTAAATGATATGAGCCAAATGAATATCGCCCAGGTTGACCTGAACCTGCTGAAAACCTTCGAAGCCTTGCACGACGAGTCCAGCGCCAGCCGCGCAGCCTTGCGCCTGGGCGTCACGCAATCGGCGATCAGCGCCGGCCTGCGACGTTTACGTGACGTGTATGGTGACCCGCTGTTTGTGCGCACCGGGCGTGGGCTGGCGCCGACGTTGCGCGCCAATCAGTTGAAACCGGTGATCAGCGAGGCGCTGGACCGTTGTCGGCAGAGCCTGGAAATGATCAACCCGGCCAACCCGAACTATCAGGGCCGCTCGGTGGTGCTGGGCTTGTCCGATGACTTCGAGATTGCCCATGGTCGGCGGCTGATGGCAGAAATTGCCCGGCGCGCGCCGAAACTGCGGGTGATCTTCCGCCAGACCCACAGCCAGATCGTGGCAGGCGCCCTGCTCGAACGCAGCCTGGACCTGGCGATCACCGCCGGCGGCTTTGCCGAGCGCAGGTTGAGCCGGCACGTGCTGGGCGAAGGCGACTACCGCTGCCTGGTCGACCCGCACAGCCTGGTGCCGGGCCAACATGGCATCACCCTTGCGCAGTTCGTGGCACGCGAGCATGTGCTGGTGTCGTCGGGCGGGTTTATCGGGATTACCGATGAAGGGTTGGCGGCACACGGGTTGAGCCGCCAAGTGTGTGCGTCCACCAGCCACTTTGCCGCGCTGCCGTTTTTACTCAAGGGCAGCGCAGCAGTGGCGACGATCCCCGGGCATGCCGCCGAAGCGATTGCGCAAATGACCGGCTTGCGTGTGCTGCCCTGCCCACTGGCGCTGCCGCGCTACCCGGTGGAGCTGGGCTGGCGCACCCAGGCGCAGCTGGATCCGCTGCTGCTCAAAGTACGCGAAGCAATTGTGGCCAGCTTTACTTAGCAGCGGCCATCAGTTTGTTGACTTCGCTGCGCACCATGTTGGAAAACTCCGGCGGCGACATGCCATCAAGCTCGGCACGTACCCACTCAGCCCACTTGCCTTTGCGCTTGCCACGCTCACCGAACAAACGCGCCGCTTCGCCCTTGGCCTTGCCCAGGTTGGTTTGCCACAGGTCGTAGAGGCGGGACTTTTCATCTTCCAGCTCGGCGCGTTCGGCGAGGGTTTTGTTGGCCAGATTGAAGCTCATGTTGAATTACCTGCTGCACAAATAGGTGACATCTTACACTGTAGGTCGAACGATCCTGATCCGGATTTTACCCGCAAACCGCGCACGGCAAAAAAACTGCAACTTTTAGCCAAGCCCGACACTCCATTGTTCACTGTCACATTCACTCGCAAGGAGTCACACAATGGCCCGCAAAACTGCCGCCCAAGCTGTCGAAGATCAAATCAAGGATCAAGCTTTCAGTGAACTGACGGCCTTGATCGAAGAGTCGGACAAGCTGCTCAAAAGCAGCGCTTCGCTGGTAGGCGAAGAAGGTGAGACGCTGCGCGAGCAGGTTGCCATCAAGCTCAAGCAAGCGCTGGACTCGGTGTCCAACGTGCGTGAACGCAGCAAGCCGGTGGTGGATGCCACCGAAAACTATATCGGCGGCCACCCATGGCAGACCGTGGCGATTTCTGCAGGTTTTGGCCTGGTGGTCGGCCTGTTGCTGGGTCGTCGTAACTAAACCATCGAGGCTACGCCATCGAGACTAAGCCATCGAGGCTGCGTGATAAAGGCTGCGCCACTGGCGCAGCCTTTTCTTTTACCCTTCGGCCAGTGCCTGTAACTGCTTGAGCTCCTGCGCATCGATCTCGATGCCGGTTTCCTGCGACTTCGCCCGTGTGCGATGGCGCCGATCCCCCGGCAACCGCCGCAACCCCGCCGCATGCATCTGCCGCACCAGTTCCTGGCTGCGCTCGGCGAAGCCTTGCCCGGCGGTTTTGCTCGGGTCGATCACAATCAGCAATTGGCCGGTCCAGGGTGTGCGCGCACCGGGATGATCGGCCCAATTGAACTCGAACGAAAAATTACCGCCCGTGAGGGCCGCTGCCAGCAACTCGACCATCATCGAAAGCGCTGAGCCCTTGTGCCCGCCAAAGGGCAGCAGGGCACCGCCTTCGAGAATCGCCTTGGGGTCCTGGGTCGGCTGGCCCAGGCTGTCCACGCCCATGCCCGGTGGCAGGCGCTCGCCCTTGCGCGCCGCGATTTGCACGTCGCCATGGGCAATCGCGCTGGTAGCCAGGTCAAACACGATGGGCGGCCCATCGGCACGCGGCGCGGCAAAGGCAATGGGGTTGGTGCCGAACAAGGGGCGATCCGCACCGTGGGGCACCACGCAGGTCATGCTGTTGACCACGCTCAAGGCCACCAGGCCTTCTTCGGCGAAGGGCTCGACATCGGGCCATAACGCCGCAAAGTGATGAGAATTGCGAATCGCCAGTAACGCGATCCCGGCGCTGCGCGCCTTCTCTACCAACAGTGAGCGCGCGGCGTCGAGTGCCGGTTGGGCAAACCCGTTATCGGCATCCACACGTACAAAGCCTGCGGCCACATCCTCGACCACCGGGACCGCCTTGCCATTGACCCAGCCGCTGTTGAGCGTCGATACATACCCCGGAATGCGGAACACGCCGTGACTATGGGCGCCGTCACGTTCGGCGCTGGCGCAGTTGTGCGCGAGGATCGCTGCCACCTGCGCAGAGGTGCCGTGCCGCACAAAGACCTGTTGCAGCAGAGCGACTAACTCGGTGAAGCCGATTGCGGTTGAAGCCTTGGCCACTGTCGGAGACTGCGCAGACATTTGAAGCTCCGTTTTTATGATTACGTTTTTATGATTAGGAGAGGCAACGAATGGACATTCAAGTGTTCGATTAAACACCACGCACAGTGCCCGCTGTCAACTTGCGACGGGCCTCAATAGTTACCCCCGCCCGCGCCTCATGTGCCCTTAGCCTGTCATTCCCCTGCCCATTGGAGCAAGCCCATGACCGGCGTTACCCCGGCGTATTTTTTTGACGAATTTTTACTGCCGATTAAAAGAAACTCGCCGAGCGCACGCGAGCGTGCGCTGGGGCTGACCGTCAAAGACCTTGATTGGCTGCATACGGTGTATCAAGCCAGCGATGCCGCGCGTAAGGACCCCGAACGGCAAACCTACCCCATGAGTGTCGAAAGGCTGATGATCAATGTGTCGGGCCAGGCGCCCTTTCCACTGGCCGGCGCCTTTGTGATGAGCCCCACCCCGGACGCCGGCAAAGCACTGCTCTACACGCCTTATGGCGGTATTCAGGTGTTTGACGACCATGCCAGCCTGCTTGTCGATGTCGCCGAGCAATTGGCGGATACGGTGCAGCGTGTCGAACTGATGAGCTTTCTGTCGATTGCGCAGCGCAACGCCTTACCCGTCGGCACGCCCCTGACACTGACCACCACGGTTGTCGAAGGCGCCGTCATGCAAGACCAGGAGCAAGCCCTTGAGGCCTGCCAGCAAGACAACGTGCGCGCGGTACTCGAGCACCTGCAAAAGACCCCCACGTTGTACGGCATGCTCGACACGCTGCTCGGCATCATGGCGCGCTCGAATTTCCCCAACCTGGATCAACGCGATACACGGGTAGATTTCTTTATCCAGGACCCGGCGGGCGGTCAGCGACGCTGGGCCAATTCCCTTCCGCTGAGCGAGGCGTTGCTGCAGTTTTATGTGAAACATGCCTGGCCCAAGGACCAGACCCGTGAATACGTCAACCCCAAACACATCACCCACACCTTGGCCCCGGCCGATCTTGAACAAGATCAGCAGTATTGGGAAACCCTGATCAAGGAAACCTCCGGCAGCCTCTCGAAACTGCTGGACAGCCTGCTGAAAACCTATTGGAACGAAGACATCGGCAACGAAACCTCACGCCTGGAACTCTTTACCCAGGTGATGGCGGATAAATTTCGCCTGGACGTCTTGCTCAAGCGCCAGGAGCAAATCCTCAGCGCCGACGAAAGCCACACCCTTCAGGCCTTGTTACTGCCAGACCAGCGCGCCCGTAATGCTCACGCCAGGAAACTAAGCGTGGAAAAAGTACGCCTGCATGCGCCTTATCAGCACTATGTGGAGCTGGCCAGCACGCTGTTGATCAGCGAGACCCACGCCTATCTGTACACGCAGTCGCGTGGGGTGCAGGTACTCAAGGACATGCAGGCGCTCAAAGATACGTTACAGAGCATGCTCAAGGCCGCAGGCCACGAAGATGAGTTGCTCAATTTTCTGTCGCTGGATGAGCGCGACACCTTTATTGGCCTGAACCGGATAGACATCGCCGCCCAGCCGGTTCCGGGCAGCGTTTTTTCCGGCATGCTCGAAGACATTGCGGCCAAGCAGGTCAGCAATATGAACCACGCACTGGACCTCTTCCGGCGCAGTGATGGGCAGGTAAACCTGGACGCGTTGCTCGATTGCGCCCTGGATATTCGCACGATGCTGGACAGTCGCCTGGCGGCACTGGAAACCGCCGGGCGCTGGACGATGCACCCCGTCACCAGCGGTAACGATCGGCCGTCAACGGTGCAGGCCGAGCGCGCAAAACTGCACCTGCAGCGCCTGCGCGCCGCCGAAGAAGCACTGGCAACCGAGCGTAAACAACACCCGACTTTACGCTCAATGGCCGCCCTCGCCTTGAATGCAGAACTGCAAGCACAGCGCCTCGCGTTCAAGGCAGAGGAGGTCTATATCAACACCTACCCAACCCATGCCCAGGAGCGCGAAGAACGCCCGTCATTGACGTCCGTGAGCATGGTTGACCACTTCATCAAGCGCCTGAGCGGTGAAACTTCGAACGTCCCCAACATCAGCACCACCGGGTTTTACCAGCAGCTCGAACCCCATCTGGCCCTGAGGTTGCCCAGCATGACCCTGAGCACCTTCAACATGATCAATGAACAAGTGTTGAAGGTATTTGCCAACCACGAAATGCGCCAGCTTCCACTTCTATTCCTCAGCAATATGAGTAAAAAACACGCGCACGTGATGTTGCTTGGCTTGCGCAGTGAGGCCGAACTGAGGCTGTTGGGTAAAACACTGTCATCTGACAGCGAGGCGGTAGTTGATACTCTGCTACGCACCGACAGCCTTGTACGCTTGACCCGACACGCGCTGAACGGATTCCTGCCAGATGCCTACGCCTTGACACTGAACATGGGCACATCCGACACCGCCCACACCCTGGCCAACCTGTTTGTACTGACCGAGCGCGGTGGTATCGACCCGCAGCGCTCGGGCCAGGCCGTGCTCTGGACGCCTCGACGCGGGTATGAAATGTTCGCTTCGGTGCACGCTTTGCGCGAGGAGATAACACAGCGCCTGCAGCACCCGATCAAGTGCTTGCCCCTGCTGGAAAACCTGGCGCTTTCATTGCGTACGCCACACCAGGTTTATCAGTTGGGCCAGTTGCAACGCATTGACGACAACGTGCTGGACAACCGCCTGAAAACCTACGGCGACCATGTCATGCACAGTATCGATCAATTGATTTCGATGAAATTGCCCGCTCCCGCCCTGCAAGACCGTATCGACGCGGCCTTGGAGCAATCTGCACCCACCAACCTTACGCGGGCCCTGGCGGTGGCGAGTGCCATGGCCCATCAACAGGCCCTGCCGGTCTGGTTGGGCATGGCGCCTGCCAAGGATCAGATCCATCAGGCCGAACTGCTCGAGCAGTATCACAACAGCGCCCCGGACGCAGAAGACTACCTGCACGGCATCACCTCAATGCGCACGCATACGCACACGGCACTACTGGCCTTGCTTAAGGCGCGCTTTCCCGGACAGACTCTGGACCCCGATAACGTGCTGATTCCGGTGCACCAGGCCCTCGACGTGCATGTCGACAGCCTGACCGATTTTGCCTTGCGCCATTGGCCAAACCTGGACGCCGAAAACATTCGCCCCCGCTCACGGACCGCCACTGCCCTGCCCGCTTCACTGGACGCCCGCGCCGTGGTGCAAATGGTCCGCCAACTCGATCTGAAAAGCGTCTACCAGAAACGGGTGCAAAGCCGACTGGACCCCAAAACGGATGAGGGGCGCAAACGTCGGCGCTTGTTTTGCCAACAATTGCCCTGGCAGACGTTGCAGTACGCCCATGAGCAAAGGCTACAAGAACGGCTGACAGCGCAGGCGCTCAGTAGCGTGCAACAGGTGTTCGACATGCCCGACGCCGTGGCGCGAGCGGCGCTGGACAGTGCAGCGGCCACGTTTCGGCCCTTGGAGCTGATTGCAACCGAAGGGGCTACGTCTGCCAAGGTGCTGGGCATGTACCTGGTGAGCCCAGCAGCAGGCAGTGCTGGCCCGGTGGTGATGTTTGCGCCTTATAGCGACAGCCATGTGCTTAAGGAGTACAAGAACGAGCAAGCCTTGCTGGATGAGGTGGGCAGGCCGGGAGAGCTTCAGGATTCAATCATCCGGCACCTGGAGGCGCCTCATCAGGCTACGTACCGAAACTTGTTGCAAAACAACCGGCATCGTCCCCTCGACATCCGGCTGGCCTCCACCGCAGTCACCGGCAACGCGCTGCACCTGCTGTTCAATGACAACACCTTGATATTGCTCAAGATGCTGGCCAGCCAGTTCGAGGAAGGCGCCAAGTCACTCTGGGACCGAATCACGCATCTGCTGGGCGAGGGCATCCCGAAGGCTGTGCAGTTCATGGCCGGAAAGCTCTCGTACCCGCTGATGGTGTGGCGCAGCTACGCGCTGTTCAAGCGCTCAGCCGACGCATTGCAGTTGCACCAATGGAAAGCCGCTCTAAAGGACTTCATCAGAGGCGTGGCGCAAATGGCTGCGCTGCGCAGCGAGCTTGAGGGCACCGAAACGCCGCCGCCCGACGAGACAGAAGTGTCCGAAGCCGACTTGTCAGATGAAACCCTGCCCACCGCCACGCCATTGTCCTCCCTGCGTGTCACTGCCCCTTCACGCACGCGGCTGCAGCCTTTGGAAGATCACGATGTTGCATTGACCGACCTGGAGCTTAAGGCTTCCAGCCATGTATACACGGACAAGACAACATTGAAAAACTATGTGCCCCTTGCAGGCAAAGTGTATGCGGTCAAGCAAACCGCAAAACACTGGCGATTGGAAAAAGATCACCTGAAAGGCCCTTTTGCAGGCCTAAACCAACAGGGCAAATGGGTATTGGACCTCAACCACCACACTCCACGTTTCGGCAAAACCCTGTCGCGCATGAGGACGCGCAGCGGCGAACAGGACGCGATCAATATCGAAGCAAGAGGTATTTTGGAAATTGCCGGGCTGTCGAGCTGGCAAGCCCAAGTGATCAATGAAGCGTTGAATGTTGCGACTTATTACGCCAACAATTGCCATCGCAACCTTGTGCTGTTCTCAGCACAACGCGCCCCCAATAGCCGCATAGGCGTGTTTTTGGGCGAGATGTTCGGCGTCGTCAGCTTGAGCGCTGCTCAAGTAGACAGGCTCAAGAGCATTGTCCATGGGATGCTGGAGGAGCTGTGCGATTCGAGCTTGACCCGCAGCGATTCAACGCGGTTTGTCAGTGGTACCAGCCGAGCAGATATGGACACTCGATACGCTTTTACTATTGTCGGTGACCCAGAGCGCAGGATTTATTTGCTCGAGCGGTTTTTCTATCCGAACATGAATGCCTACCGTGGCCGCTTGAATTCTCCGTTCGACATCTCGGCCCATGCGAGGGCCAGCGTTCTGATCCACGAAGTGACGCACTTGAAGCTCGACACCGAAGACCTCGCCTACCTTGACACCGTTCGCCCCTTCCCCGACCTGATTGATACGGCCAAACGCGGCTCTCATGCGCTGAAAACCGAGCTGGAAGACTTGCGCAAGTACGCACTGTCCACGCTGACGCCTGCCGACATGCTGTTCAAAGCCTGGGATGATTACACGGCGACATGGGAGGACTACGGGCCTGACACCTCAACTGAAGATCTTCGGAAAAGAACCCTCAACCTCACTGGGGCCAAGACCCTCGCAGACGCCCGTGCGGCATTCATGAGCGATGCCGACAAGCGTTTCAACACCATCCTGAGCAATGCCGACTCCTTGACTTACCTGATTACGGAACTGGGTCGCATGCTGGATGCGGGGGCGTAAGCCCCCGGCGGGGAGGGTCAGTCTTTCTGGTCGCGCAGGATTTTACCGGAAGCGCCATCGATACGCGCTTCATACACGGTGCCATCGGACTTGCGCCCTTTGACTTCCCAGTAACCTTTGTCATCGGCTTCGGCGCTGTAGACCTCAACATAGCCGGCCTTGATCTTGGCGGTTTCAATGGCCTTTTCGATGGTGACCCAGCCCGCACCCGGCTTATCGGCCAGGGCGGCGCCGGCGCTGAGCAGCGCGGTGGTTGCACACAGGGCGACTAAGGTTTTCTTCAACATATTCGTTCTCCATTGTGGGACTGACGGACTCGTGTTCTGTGTTTTCTGATGTTTACAAACGAGAATAAGTTCCAATTGATGTGCAATCGCCATGACGGCTGTTCTCGTCATCCGCCTCGGGAGGTTAGAATGTTGGAAATCAGGACGGTTTAATGACTCAACAGCCCCTTTCAGAAGACGAATATGACGCGATCACCGATGCCGCCGCGCATTGGTGCATGCGCCTGCACGCCAGTGATTGCACGGCGGGCGAACGTCGGGCTTTTGAACAATGGCACGACGCCCATCCGCTGCATGCCTTTGAGTATGCGGCCATGCTGGAAATCTGGGACGTGGCCGACCACCTGCCGCGCAGTGAGCCTGTTGCGGTGGTGGTGCCGTTCAAACCGCGCAGCCGCTTGCGCACTTACGCGGTGGCCGCCGCGATATGCCTCGCCGCCCTGCCGCTGGCCGCCTTTACCGGCTGGGAAGCGGGCTGGTTGCCCAGCGCCTATGAGCATTTCGAAGCCGGTACTGGCTTGCGCAAGGTCACCCTTGGCGACGGCAGCCAGGTTGAATTGAACCTGGGCACCGAGTTGGTCTACAGCCGTTACAAGGACCAACGCCGTGTGACCTTGAACAAGGGCGAGGCGTTTTTCAAGGTCACCCACGACAGCCTTCACCCGTTTATCGTCAACGCGGGCGAAGGCCAGGTTCAGGTCACCGGCACTCAGTTCAACGTCTGGAAATACGAAGACCAGGTGCGGGTGATGTTGCTGGAAGGCTCGGTGCAGATTTCCAGCGACAAGCAGCACGCCAGCGTGCCCCTGACCCCAGGCATGCAGGCCAGTTACAACCTGGGCGATGCCACCCCGCAAGTCGCTGCGATTAACCCCAATGACTCGGCCCTGGCCTGGCGCCAGGGCAAACTGGTACTCGACAACCTGGCTTTGACCGACGCGTTGCCGCTGATCAACCGCTACCTGAGCAAACCGGTGATGTTGGCAGATGCCAGCACCGGCGCGATTCGCATCGGCGGCATCTACAACATCAATGAGGTCAACAACCTCGTGCCTTCCCTGCCCAAGGTGCTGCCGGTCTACCTGACCCAGAACCAGGACGGCAACCCGGTACTCAATTCCATCCCGCGTAAAACGCCCAAGGGCTGAGCCTGCCTGCAACAGTGGGTTCGCTCGCGCCCAAAGTGTCCATTTTTGAAACACCTCCCTCGCCTGAATCGCCCGCCGGGTGCGCATTCATGAGTTTGTCATGCGCAGTGTTTCATCGCTGAGACAGCCGTGAGGCGGGGCCGGGCATGCCCCTTGACGGCGGCACTGTTTCAACGATGAAACAGCATCGCCATCACTTTGCCTCGATTTAACTTCAACCCATTGAATACAAACAATAAATAAAAAGCGGCACGCGTTCTGCTCTGTTCCTGACAACGCTGTTTAGGGTCAGCGTTGAGAATAAGGAACACTGCCATGGACACACGCAATCCAGGCTCACTGAGCCTCCTGCTGATCGGCTGTGCACTGAGTGCCAGCGTGAGCATTCCGGTGCTCGCGGCAGGTGATGGCGTAATCGTGGTTGAACGCCAGGTTCAACCTTATGCAATAGGTCGCCCACGCGGCGTCGACCCTTACCCCACCACCGTGAATGCCAACCCGTCGGCTCAAGTCAACCGCGCCATGAACCATGAGCTCAGCGACAACGACATCGCCGGTATCAGCAGTGGCTTAAGCATTACGCGCAGCATCATGCCCAATGGCAGCATCCCCGGGCTGAACAATCTCGGTGGCGCCAACAACCTCGGCGCGGCGGGTGCAGCCGGCCACGGCAGCAGCGGCAGCAGCATCGCCGGCACGGTCAACGGCGCGATCTCCAGCGGCCTCGCGCCGCTGAACAACATCAGCGGTATGGTCGGGGGGGCAATGAAATGAACCGCTCATGGATGCTTCTTGCGGCCCTCGGTTGCACCGCTGCAATGGCCGACAGCAACAACAACGCAACCCTTGAGAACTCGGGCCAGCAGTACAACGGTGTGGTGACGATCAACCAGGCCGCCGGTGACCAGCAGCAACTGAGCAACAACGTTGCCATCGCAGTGGGCCACAACGCCCAGGCGAACATCGCCGTCACGCAAAAAATCAGCGGCGCGCCCGCCGACCGTTCCCTGAACGCCAACGCGACGATTCAGGGCAACGCCTTCAGTAATGGCAACGGTGCACTGAGTGTCAACCAGTCCGCCGGGGCCCAGAACCAGATGATCAATGCCGTGCGCATCAGCGTGAATGCTGGCCCGCAAAGCATCGACGACAGCGTCATGTCGCAACAGAACGTTGCGCTTGCAACCGACTCAGGATTGACCTCTACCACTGGCAGCCGCCAGGTCGTTACCAGCGACCGGGCCTTCACCGGCAGCCGTGGAGTGGTTCAGGTCAGCCAGAGCGCCGGGGTGGGGAACCGAGTGGCTAACACCCTGAACTTACGACTCAACTGATGGAGCTGAGTCCATAGCTAGACCGTACCAACACTTAACCAACTAATTAGAAGCAAGGAGATACACCATGAAAACTTCAATGGCTCTTAAACCACTGGCTTTTGCTCTGGCTGCGCTCATGGCTGTTGCTGCTCAAGCGGGCGGTTATCACGCGCCTACCACAGCTGCCGCGACCACACTGGACGGTCAAAGCAACCATGACAACGCGGTGCTCAATGACAAAACCAAAAACAACGCCTCGGCTAATGACTCCTACAACAACATCAGTGGCGTGGCCAACGGCAACGTGCTGAGCGGCGACAACAACCAAGGCAAAAACGATGTGGCTATCGTTTCCGGGGATGCGGATTTCGTGTTCGCCACCACCGGCACCGCCCAATCGAACACTGGTAACTTTGTGGCCAACAGCGGCACTAAAAACAACGCTTCCCTTAACGACAGCGGCAACCACGCTTCAGGCGTGATTCAGTTGAACGCCGCATCGGGCACCTCCAACCAAGGCAGCAACAGCGTTGCAATTGCTTCGGGGAATGGCGACAGCGGTACTGCGGCCGTCACTGGCGTGCAGGACGTGTCGGGCAACCTGACCCTCAACCTGGCCAGCGGCCACGGCTGGGGCAGCACCAAACCGGTGGTTAACAACGCCAGCGTGAACAACTCGATGAACTACAGCTCCGGGGTCTCGAACTCCAACGTTCTGTCGGGCAGCAACAACCAAGGTCAGAACAACGTCGCAATCACTCGCTTCTGATCCAGATCGGGCCTTGGCAACAAGGCCCTTTTTATTTCCAGTGTCCAGCAGGTCATACGATCATGCGCCTCACAGCTGCTTTGCTTCTGCTTGCACTCACCGGCCCGACCTGGGCAGCGCAAATGGCAGTGGTCATGCCAAACGGCGCGGTGGTGTACAAGAAGGTCGAAAGCATCCGCGAGCGCAAATTCGCCAACCTGGTGGAACAGAAAACCGATTTCAGCTGCGGCGCCGCCGCGCTGGCGACCATCCTGCGCCAAGCCTATTGGATGGACGTGGATGAAGACCACGTGATCAAGGGCATGCTGGTCAACGCCGACCAGGACCTGGTGCGCACCCAAGGCTTTTCGATGCTCGACATGAAGCGCTACCTGGAAA
The DNA here is from genome assembly GCF_030816095.1 of Pseudomonas sp. W3I7. NCBI lineage: Bacteria > Pseudomonadati > Pseudomonadota > Gammaproteobacteria > Pseudomonadales > Pseudomonadaceae > Pseudomonas > Pseudomonas sp. W3I7. The sequence goes on along the minus strand of NZ_JAUSXP010000001.1, from coordinate 2,474,088 downwards.
GCATCCACATGCGCGCCAAGGGCTACCGGATTACGCCTGAAGTGCTGGTCACCGTGAAAGTGCCGGTGGTGGTGCTGCTGGACATTCGCGGCTACAAGCACTTTGTGGTGCTGCAACGGGCCGACAACGACTGGGTGTATATCGGCGACCCCGTGCTGGGCAATAAGCGCTATGCCAAGGACGATTTCGTCAAGGGCTGGAACGGCATCGTGTTCGCGGTGATCGGTGAAGGTTACGACAAGACCAACGCCCTGCTCACGCCCCGCGCGCCGCTGACGGCCAAGAACCAGTTCAACGAGTTCAGCCCAGTACGCGACAGTGAATTGATGGACTTCGGTTTTATCCAGAGCGACTTCTTCTAGAAGCGCAATAAGGAGCAGGACGCTCCAGGAGCAAACGATGAACACTCGACGCTGGCTGACGGTCATGTGCCTGGCAGCCGCAGCACCTGCCTATGCTTCTTCGGCATTCAAGCCGATCGAGCTCAAGGACGCGGAAATGGCCGAGTTGCGCGGGCGTTATGTGATGCCCGGGCGCATTATCAGCTTCGGCATTGTGATGAGCAGCACTTGGACCAATGCCGCCGGCGCGACGGTGACCGGCACCGCGAACATGCAAGTCAATGCCTCCACCGTCACCCCGCAGTTTTACGTGCAAATTACCGGCAACGACGGCACTGGGGTGATCAAACAGCCTGACGGCAAGGGCACCGTTGTCGGCGGCGCCGGCCTTGGCACCGGCCAGGGTGTGACGCAAAGCGTGCGCGCAGCCGGCGATGGCAACACGGCCAACAACGGTGTGGATATCAACGTAACGAAAAACGGCCTGGCGCCCGCCAATTACGTGCAGTCCGGCCAGGCACTGATTGCCGGCCAGCCGATCACGGGTGGCACAGCTGCCGGCCAGGTCACGGTCACGGCTAAAAACGGCGGGCTGCAAATGGCCCTCCAGGCCAATAACAATCAAGGCAACGTGGTGCAACAAATCGGTGCCGGCAATGTGCTGCAAGGCACGGTTATTCAAGGCAACAGCAACTTCGTGAACAACATGACCCAACTTAATGTGGTCATGGGCAATAACGGTTTGAACAACATCACGCAGAACCTGAACCTGGATCAACTCAAAGGCCTACGCCCCTCCGGTTATTGAACTACGCTGAGCCTCGACACTTACGCATTAGAAAGGGACGGCTTATTTCATGCATCGATCTTTATCGTTACGTGCCGTGATTTGTTTGAGTACGCTCCTGCCCGCCTCGGTGCTGTATGCCGCGCCGGATGCCGATATCGAAACACTGAAACAGGAACTGCTGGAACTCAAGCAACGTTATGAAGTGCAGCAAAAAGCACTGGCCGTCCTGGAGCAACGCGTAAGACAAGTAGAAGATCAGCCCGCAACACCTGCGCCCAAACGCCTGGCCAAATCACCTGCCGACTTCCAAAAAGGCGGTACAACAGTGGCTGGCGTCGGCGCGGGCGCCGCGTCCGGTGGTGCGGCCGGCAGCAGTTCCTACGGGCAAAGCCTGAAGGACGATTCCGCCCCGGCCCAAAGTGTGAGCAACTTGTACAACGAGGCCAGCGGCTTTTTCGGCAATGGCAAGTTCAGCTTTGAAACCGGCCTCACCTATGCTCGCTACGACGCGCGGCAATTGTCTCTCAACGGCTTTTTGGCACTGGACTCGATCTTCCTCGGCAATATCAACCTGGACCGGATCAAGTCGGACAGCTGGACCCTGGACCTCACCGGCCGCTACAACCTGGACAACCGTTGGCAGTTCGACCTCAACGTGCCGGTGGTGTATCGCGAAGCGACGTACCAATCCGGCGGTGCCGGCGGCGATGCCAAGAATACGTCGGAAGCCTCCGTCAGCCGCGACCCGACCATTGGTGATGTCAACTTCGGCATCGCCTACAAGTTCCTCGATGAGAGCGCCAGCCTGCCGGATGCGGTGGTGTCGCTGCGGGTCAAGGCACCCACCGGCAAGGAACCCTATGGCATCAAGCTGATCGAGCAAGCCAGCAACAATAACCTCGCCGTGCCGGAAAGCCTGCCGACCGGCAACGGGGTGTGGTCGGTCACGCCAGGTATTTCCCTGGTCAAGACCTTCGACCCGGCGGTGCTGTTCGGCTCGCTCTCCTACACCCATAACTTCGAAGATTCGTTCAGCGATATCAGCCCCAACCTCAATCAGAAGATCCCAGGCAAAGTCAGCCTGGGTGACAGCTTCCAGCTTGGTGTGGGGGTGGCCTTCGCGCTCAACGAGAAGATGAGTATGTCGTTCTCGGTGTCCGATCTGGTGCAACGCAAAAGCAAGGTCAAGCAGAGCGGCCAGGACTGGCAATCGGTGGTATCCAGCGATGCCAACGCCGGGTATTTCAACGTGGGCATGACGATTGCGGCGTCGGATAACCTTACCATCGTGCCGAACCTGTCGATTGGGATGACGGATGATGCGCCGGACTTTACGTTCAGCCTGAAATTCCCGTATTACTTTTAGCGGTAGTGGGACGCGGAGCGTCCCTGGCGGCATTCCCACGCCGTGGGAACGATCAAGGAAAAGCCCCGCAACGATAAGGGTCGTTGCGGGGCTTTTCGGTTACCCGCCCTAGCGGATCTGGTGTTTGTGCAGCAACCGGTAGAAGGTCGGCCGGGACACGCCCAGCACGCGGGCCGCGATACTCAGGTTATCGCTGTGCCGGTTTAGCACATCGCACAACGCCTGGCGTTCAGCGCGGTGCTTGTAATCTTCCAGTGTAGCCATTGGCGGTGCAATTGCCTGCTGCCCCTGCAACCCCAGGTCACCGGCTTCGATCTGGCGCCCTTCTGCCAGCACCAGGCCACGGCGCACACGGTTCGCCAATTCGCGCACATTGCCCGGCCAAGGGTGTTGGCCCAGGGCAACCAGTGCATCCTGGCTGAAGCTGCGCGGCCTGCGCCCGGTTTCCTGGCTGTAGAAGCGCGAGAAATGGTTGGCCAGCATCGCCACGTCGCCATGCCGCTCGCGCAGTGGCGCGGTGATGACCTGCAGGACATTCAGCCGGTAATACAAGTCTTCGCGAAACGTGCCCTTCTCAACCGCCGCTTCCAGGTCCACGTGTGTGGCCGCCAGCACCCGCACATCCACCGGGATGGGCTGGCTGCCACCGACGCGCTCGATCTGCTTTTCCTGCAGGAAACGCAGCAAGTTGGCTTGCAGTTCCATGGGCAGGTCGCCAATCTCATCGAGAAACAGCGTGCCACCGTGGGCCGCCTCGATACGCCCGACCTTGCGCTGGTGAGCGCCAGTGAACGCACCTTTTTCATGGCCGAACAGTTCGGACTGGATCAGGTGCTCGGGAATGGCGCCGCAGTTGATCGCGACAAAGGGCTTGGCATGGCGCTGGGATTGGCGATGCAGGGTCTTGGCCACCAGCTCTTTGCCGGTGCCGCTGTCGCCGCGAATCAGCACGGGCGACTCTGTAGGGGCCAGCTTGGCGAGCAATTTGCGCAGCTCGCGAATGGGCCGGCTGTCGCCCAGCAGTTCATGTTCCTGGGCGTCGATCAGTGCGTTGCCTTTGCCGCGCAAGCGCGCCATGCCGAATGCACGCCCTAGGGTGACCTGCACGCGGGCTACATCAAACGGCAGGGTGTGGAAGTCAAAAAACCATTCACAGACAAAATCGCCGACATTTTGCAGGCGTAAAACGTCCTGGCTGAGCACGGCGATCCATTCGGTGCCGCTGCGGCTGATCAACTCCTTGACCGCTTCAGGGCGCTCCAGGTGATACGGCTGCAGGCGCAACAACCCCACATCACAGGACCTGTCGCCTACGGCGGCAAGCGCACAGCTGTCCACTTCCCACCCTGCACTGTGCAGACCGGGCAATAGCTGGTGGCAGTCGTCGCACGGGTCGACTACGAGCAAGCGTCGCTGGACAGGTGTAACAACCATGACTATTCCTTGGCGCCAAATTGTTAAAGTTATTTATAAACAACGGTTTGTGCGGCCTGGCGCTAACACTATCAAGTTATTGACGCGGTCTTTGTACCGTTTCGCTATAAGTCTGGGCAAAAAGCCACCTCGGCGTCGCTGCGGATAAAAAAATCAGCAACCAACTTCACACTCAATGCGCTTTTAAAACAGCCGCTTACATGACGCCAATCACGAAAAGTTGAAATTTCTTGCTCTAAGATGTGACCCGTACCCTGCCATCGTGCATCAGTACAAGTAACTCACCGTCTGGCTCGCCCAACCGACGGGACTTAACTGACTGGGCATTTAGAGAGAAGACCCACATGAACGCCCCGCTGCGCATCAACGAAGCTCTTTTGATTGCAGACCGTGCCTTCCAGCCCTTTCAGTGCGTGGCCTGGCACGATGGCAATGGCGCCCTGAGCCTGAGCGTCATCGACCGTACCAATACCCGTATCGGCAGCAAACAGCTGTCATCGAGTACCTATACCGATCCGGCTCAACTGGAAGATTTGTTGTTGCAGGCGCGTGCCGAACTCGACAAAGATGGCCATCAGTTGTTGTCGTGGGCCATGCCCAAGTAAGACGCGGCACTCACTTCCGATCATTGCCTGACAATGATCGGAAGTTGAGCATCACACCTTAAGCGACTTATCGTGGCGCAAGAATAAAGCGCTCGATCGCTTCGGCTGCGCCGTCCTCGACATTGCTGCCGGTGACCACACTGGCTTGGCGCTTGACGGTTTCTTCCGCCTGCCCCATCGCGATCGACAAACCCGCCACGGCAAACATCGCCGGGTCATTGCCGCCATCACCGATGGCTGCCGTTTGCTGCATCGGCACGCCGAGGTGCGCAGCCAGGGTTTTCAAGGCCTCGCCCTTGTTGGCGAGCATGGCCGTGACGTCCAGGTACACCGGCTGCGACCGCGATACCTGTGCGAGCCCTTGCACCTTGGGCTGCAACTGCGCTTCCAGCTCGATCAACAACGGCGTGTTGTTGCTCGCCGCGACAATCTTGTCGACCCGGTCCAGGTACGGCTCAAAACTCTCCACCACCACTGGCCCATAGCCCAGGCCATCGGCTTCGCGCTGCACCATCGGCCCAGGCGGGTCACGGCGCAGCCAATCGCCATCGGCGAACACCCAGACTTCCACGTCCGGCTCGGCCGAAAACAGCGCCAGGGTCACCAGCGCAGCTTCTGCCGGCAGATGATGGGCAACCAGGATGCTGCCATCCGGGTTGATCAACGTACCGCCATTAAAACCTGCGACCGGCACATCGATCCCGAACGTTTCGATAAGGTGCAGCATGGCCTTGGGCGGGCGCCCGCTGGCCAGGCTGAAAAACACACCGGCGTCACGCAACGCTCGGACCGTGTCGGCGGTGCGCTGGCTAAGACTGTGGTCAGGATGCAACAAGGTCCCGTCTACATCACTGAGCACCAACTGGATGGGATGAATCGCTGCATCACTCATCCGAGGCTATGCCAGCTGCGGCCATCGCGGGCCAGCAACTCGTCGGCGGCCGCCGGGCCGTCTTCACCGGCCTTGTAGGTCTGGATCGCGTCATCCTGCTTCCAGGCATCCAGGAACGGCTGCACCGCACGCCAGCCATTTTCAATGTTGTCGGCGCGCTGGAACAAGGTCTGGTCACCGGTCATGCAGTCGTAGATCAGGGTTTCATACCCGGTCGACGGCTGCATTTCGAAGAAGTCCTTGTAGTCGAAACCCAATTCGATATTGGCCATTTCCAGGGCCGGCCCGGGCTTTTTGGCCAACAGGTCGAACCACATGCCTTCGTTTGGCTGGATCTGGATTTTTAGATAAGTGGGCTTGAGCTCATCCACGTCCGTGTCGCGGAACTGCGCATACGGCGCGTGCTTGAAGCAGATCACGATTTCGGTGTCACGGATGCTCATGCGCTTGCCAGTACGCAGGTAGAACGGCACGCCGACCCAACGCCAGTTGTCGATCATCACCTTGAGGGCGACAAACGTCTCGGTGCTGCTGTCGGGCGCAACGTTGGCTTCTTCACGATAACCGGGCAACGACTTGCCGCCGATTTCGCCGGCGCTGTACTGGCCGCGTACCGAGTTGGCGCGCGCATCTTCCAACGACCACGGGCGGATAGCCCCCACGACCTTGGCCTTTTCACCGCGCACTGCATCGGCGCCAAACGCCGCCGGCGGCTCCATGGCTACCATCGCCAGGAGCTGGAACAGGTGGTTGGGGACCATGTCGCGCAGGGTGCCGGTTTTCTCGAAGAAATTACCCCGAGTCTCGACACCGACGGTTTCCGCCGCAGTGATTTGCACGTGGTCGATGTAATGGTTGTTCCAGAACGCTTCGAACAGCACGTTGGAGAAACGGCTGATCAGGATGTTCTGCACCGTCTCCTTACCCAGGTAATGGTCGATGCGATAGATCTGCTTCTCGCTCATTACCTTGAGCAGGCACGCGTTCAGCGCTTCGGCGGTGGCAAGGTCCGAACCGAACGGTTTCTCGATCACCACACGACGGAAACCGTCATCGGTTTCGTTAAGCAAACCGGCACTGCCCAGGCGCTGCGCCACTTCACCGAAGAAACGCGGTGCCGTGGCCAGATAGAACACGGCGTTACCGGTGCCGCTGTCAGCGATCTTCTTGCCGATGTCGGCGTAGGTGCTGTCGTCGAGGAAATCGCCCTCGACGTAGCTGATGCCTTTGGCCAACTGCGCCCACAGCTCGGGGTCCAGGGCGTTTTCGGCATTGCCCCGGACCTTGCTGGCGGCCTCGGTGCGGATGAAGTCCTCAAGTTTCTTGGCGAAGTCGGCATCGCTGATGGCGTTGTGGTCAACGCCGACAATACGCAGGCCGTCGCCCAGCAGCCCGTCACGACTCAGGTTGTACAGCGCCGGCATGAGCAGGCGCTTGACCAGGTCGCCATGGGCGCCAAACAGAAACAAGGTAGTGGGTGGAGCGGGTTCGGCCTTGGGTTTCTTGCCGTTAGCGGTCATTTTTTGGAAGTCTCCACGTGGCCACCAAAGCCGAAGCGCATGGCAGACAGCATTTTGTCACCGTAGGTGCTCTGCTGACGGGAGCGGAAGCGGGCGAACAAGGAAGTGGACAGCACCGGGACCGGCACGGCTTGCTCCATGGCAGCTTCGATGGTCCAGCGGCCTTCGCCACTGTCGGCCACTGAGCCGGAGTAACCGTCCAGTTTCGGGTCGGTGGCCAATGCGTCGGCGGTCAGGTCCAGCAACCAGGACGAGACCACGCTGCCACGGCGCCAGACTTCGGCAATATCGGCAACATTGAGATCGAAGCGCTCGTGCTCCGGCAGGTTCTCCGAGTTTTTGGTCTTGAGGATGTCGAAGCCTTCAGCAAAGGCCTGCATCATCCCGTACTCGATGCCGTTGTGGATCATCTTCACAAAGTGCCCGGAACCGGCTGGGCCTGCGTGGATGTAACCGTGTTCGGCGCGGCTGTCGGCAGAGGCCGAACGGTCCTTGGTGCGCGGGATGCTGCCCAGGCCCGGTGCCAGGCTGGCGAAAATCGGGTCGAGGCGCTGCACGGTCTCGACGTCGCCGCCGATCATCATGCAGTAGCCGCGCTCCAAACCCCAGACGCCGCCGGAGGTGCCGACGTCGACGTAGTGCAGGCCTTTTTCCGACAGAGCCTTGGCACGACGGATGTCATCTTTGTACATAGTGTTGCCGCCGTCGATGATCACGTCACCGTCTTCGAGCAACTCACTGAGCGTATTGATGGTGTCTTCGGTGGGCGCGCCTGCCGGCAACATCACCCAAACAGCGCGCGGCTTTTGCAGGCCGGCTACCAGGGCCTTGAGGTCGGCGACGCCGGTGGCGCCCTCCTCGCTCAAGCCTTTGACGAATGCTTCGTTACGGTCGTATACAACGGTGGTATGCCCATTGAGCATCAGGCGCCGCGCAATGTTACCGCCCATGCGGCCTAGTCCGATAATCCCCAGTTGCATGTGCTGATGCTCCTAACTACTAAATAAATGTGTGACATAGTTTATAGCGCAATGAGGCTAATGAGGGTTAGTCCAGAGCGGATCCGTGTAGTTTCATGACAAAAAAATGCCATCGTTTCAGCATCACCGCCGAAAAAGTCACAGTGACCACCAAAAATAAAAAAGTTCCATTGACCGAAAAAAGAATTCAGAATTGCTTCCGACTGTTGCCGAGAACCTCGACTGAAGCGTTCCGGCACCGCGATCTACCGGCTATTTGCGAGGTAAGCAATGAGCACAGCACAGATGACCCGACCGCCACAGACCCTCTACGTGAGCGTGCGTCGCGATGAATTGCGCCAATTAAAAGAAGAGCGCGATCAACTGCAGCAGGAAGTCCTGCGCCTGCGCACACACCTTCAAGCGCAGCTCAATCAGGCATCCGGCGCCCAGCCTGCGCTTTGCTGAACCTGAGCTGAACAAAGCCTTCAGAAATAACTCACAAAGTTTTCACATCCTCATCCCGATACTCCCGCCGAATAGGGCCACGCACACGCGGCGGCCCACTGTCGCGTGCATTCCTGCGCAGCGACTGAGCAATTATCGGGTTGGAGTACTGGATGGCGATGTTCAAACGCAGCACCAAGTCTGCGAAAGGCTTTGATTGGGCCGGTCTTGGCTGGTTGTTCCTGTTTTTCTGGTATTTCTCGGGTATTACCCAACTCCTGATCCAACTGACCGGCACCTCCGGTTTCAGTGGCTTTCGCCAAGCCTTCTTCCTGAGTGCGTTCTGGCTCGCGCCGATGCTGCTGTTCCCAAAGCGTACGCGCTTGCTCGCGGCCCTGATCGGCGTGGTGCTGTGGGCCTGTTCGATGGCCAGCCTGGGTTATTTTTTCATCTACCAGCAGGAATTTTCACAAAGCGTCATCTTCATTATGTTCGAGTCGAACATCTCTGAGGCGGGCGAATACGCGACCCAGTACTTCGCGTGGTGGATCGTGCTGGCGTTCATCGCCCATACCGCCGTGGCCATTTTCCTGTGGACCCGCCTGCGCCCGGTTTACCTGCCGCGTGGCCAGGCGCTGCTGGCAGCCACCGCGATTGTGCTGGCGGTGGTCGGTTACCCGCTGGTCAAGCAGATTGCAACCAACCCGACCATGGAACTGGCCATCGACGGTTTCGAAAGCCGCGTCGAACCGGCCGTGCCATGGCAGATGATCGTTGCCTACCGCCGCTACACTGAACAGCTCAACAGCATGCAGGGCATGCTCACCAGCGCCAGCAAGATTCCGCCCTTGAAGAACCTCAAGGACACCATGGCCGACCAGCCGTCGACCCTGGTGCTGGTGATCGGCGAATCCACCAACCGTCAGCGCATGAGCCTTTACGGCTACCCGCGTAACACCACGCCGGAACTGGACAAGCTGCGCGACCAGTTGGCGGTGTTCGACAACGTCATCACCCCGCGCCCCTACACCATCGAAGCGCTGCAACAGGTGCTGACGTTTGCCGACGAAGAAAACCCGGACCTGTACTTGAAGACGCCGTCGATCGTCAGCGTGATGAAACAGGCCGGCTACAAGACTTACTGGATCACCAACCAGCAGACCATGACCAAGCGCAACACCATGCTCACGACCTTTTCCGAGCAGGCTGACGAGCAGGTGTACCTCAACAACAACCGCAATCAGAATGCGCGCCAATATGACGGCGACGTGCTGGCACCGTTCGCCAAGGCGCTGGCCGAACCTGCCGAGCGCAAGTTCATCGTGGTGCACCTGCTGGGCACTCACATGAGCTACCAGTACCGCTACCCACCGACCTTCGACAAGTTTACCGATCGCCAGGGCGTACCCGCCGGTGTCAGCGACGATCAGTTGCCAACCTACAACAGCTACGACAACGCGGTGCTCTACAACGATTTCGTGGTGTCGAGCCTGATCAAGGATTACGCCAAGACCGACCCGAACGGCTTTCTGCTGTACCTCTCGGACCACGGCGAAGACGTGTTCGACTCGGCCGGCCACAGCACCTTGGGCCGTAACGAAGGCAAGCCGACGGCGCCGATGTATACCATCCCGTTCATGGCCTACGCCTCGCCGAAGTGGCGTGAAACCCATGACTGGAGCTTTGCCGGCGACTTGCAGCGCCCTTACAGCAGTTCACAGCTGATCCACACCTGGGCCGACCTGGCCGGGCTGAGCTTCGATGAGTGGGACCGCAGCAAGAGCCTGGTGAACGACAGCTTCAAGCCACGCCCGTTGCTGATTGGTGACCCTTACATCGGCCAGAAAAAGGGCTTGATTGATTTCAGCCTGATCAAGCCAAAGAAGCCGGACGCCTCTGAAGTGGTTGCCAAATAGCGTGAGCCTTGTAACAGAAAGATAACAATCATTCTCGTTTAAGCCTAAAGTTCCGCGCGCCCTTTCGTCTTTGAGCCAAGGCCTTCTCTTACTGAGAAGGCCGCAAAGACGACAAGGAGTCTGCCGCGATGTTCGCGCCTTTTACCCGTTCCATGACCTTCACCCTTGGCCTGTGCAGCGTCGCGCTGAGCCCGGACCTGCTGGCCGAAACCGACCCCGAACATGCCCCGCCACGCGCGCTTGAGCTGGGTGCCACCAGCATCACCGCCGAAGGCCTGGGCGCGACCACCGAACACACCGGCGCCTACACCACCGGCTCGATGAACACGGCCACCAAGCTGAACATGTCCATCAAGGAAACCCCGCAATCGGTTTCGGTGATTACCCGTCAGCAAATGGATGACTTCAACCTCAATACGCTGACTGACGTACTGCGCCAGACCACAGGCATAACGGTGCAGCACATGGACTCGGATCGGGTCGGTTACTCTTCCCGTGGCTACTCCATCAGCAACTACCAGGTCGACGGCATGCTCAGCACCTACGGGCGCATGAAGTCGGATGCCGACACCATCATCTATGACCGCATCGAGGTGGTGCGCGGTGCCACCGGCCTGACCACCGGCGCGGGCGACCCGTCGGCCACGGTCAACATGATCCGCAAGCGCCCGACCTCAGACTGGCAAGCCAAGACCGGCGTCAGCGGCGCCAGCCATGACAACTACTACAGCTACGTTGATGTGGGCGGCCCCCTGGCGTTTGATGGGCGACTGCGTGGGCGCACGGTGCTGGCCTATCGCGACAGCCAGTCCTATCGCGACAATTACGCCATGCAACGGGAGGTCGGCTACGGCATCCTCGAAGGCGACCTGACCGACGACACGGTGGTCGCCGTCGGCCTGGACTATCAGAACAAGCATGTGCAAGGCACCTCCTGGGGCACTCTGCCCTACTGGAACAGTGATGGCAGCAAAGCGCGGCTGTCGCGCTCGGCCAACCTGGCGGCCGACTGGAGTTCCTGGCCGCTCAAAGACAAGACCACCTTCGCCTCTATCGACCATAAGCTGTCCGCCGACTGGCGCCTCAAGGCGGCCTATACGCATCGCCAGAGTGACACTGACGGCAAGGTCTACTACGGCGGCGCCGGCTACCCCAACCCGGATGGCAGCGGCATGAACGCCTGGACCAACTAGATGGTCGGCACATCGAAAATGGACGTGGTGGATTTCAACCTTGCCGGGACCTATTCATTGTTTGGCCGTGAGCATGAGTTGATGGCGGGGTATGGCGAATCCGAGCAGCGCGACTCATCGCCGTTCCAGCGCTACAGCACCCCCGATGGCTACGAAGACATCAAAGACTGGCAGCACATGGGTGATATCCCCAATTTCCCCGACCGCACTACCGGCCTCAAAGGCGAACACAGCAGCAAAAAACAGAAAGCCGGGTACCTGGCGACGCGCCTGAGCCTCACCGACAAACTGCACGCGGTTCTCGGCGGCCGCTATGGCAGTTGGGAAATCGAAAGCGTCTCGCCGCAGTACAACGACAATAACCAGCTGACCCAATCGACCAAGACCCGCCAGACCCACAACGATATGTGGACGCCGTATGCGGGGCTGCTCTACGACATCACTCCCGAGTACACCGTGTATGCCAGCTACACGGATATCTTCAACCCGCAGGATGAGCGCGATTCCAGCAAGAAGTACCTGGAGCCGGTGGTGGGCAGCAACTACGAAGTCGGGCTCAAGGGCAGCCTGTTCAATGAGCGCCTGAACCTGGCCACCGCGTACTTTTGGAGCACCCAGGACAACGTCGCCGAACTCGATAACAGCGCCCCACCGGACCCGGTCACGCGCGAGCAGTTCTACAAGTCCGGCGGCAAAGGCAACAAGGTCCAGGGCTTTGAAGTGGAGGCATCGGGCGAAGTCATGCCGGACTGGAACCTCACGGCCGGCTACACCTACACCCACTCGGTCAATGGCGATAAACAGCGCAACAATACCGACCAGCCACTCAACCTGTTAAAACTGTCCACGGCGTATCGCCTGCCGGGCCAATGGCGCGGGTTGACGGTAGGTGGCGCGGTGAACTGGCAGAGCGATTTCTACAAGTTTGCCCCACGCCCTACCGGTGCCCGGGACAGCGACGGCCGCCTGGTCACCGAAAGCACCAAGATTACGCAGCAGGCCTACACCGTGGTCAACCTGATGTCGCGCTACCAATTCGACGAACATGTTTCTGCATCAGTTAACGTCAACAATCTATTTGATAAAAAATATTACGAGCGCGTCGGCTTTTATAATGGCGTGTATTGGGGAGACCCACGCTCCATCACACTGGCAGTGGATTGGCGGCTATAAATCGCTGCCCCGAAGTTAACAAAAACGTTAACTTCGGGGCAGTTCCATGTTAATTCCCACTTAATAAGACAGCCCCATAGTCGCGCCATGAATCGGATCACGGAGCGATCACACACCAATCACTCTTAATGGGAATACTGCCATGAAATTTTCGACCTTGATGCTTGCCGGCCTGATGAGCCTGACCTCCGTAGCTGCCTTCGCAGAGGGCGGTTCAGAGCGCTCGAAGGAGTTTTACAACAACTTCGCCTTCGACCAGCAGCAAATGCACGGCACCACGGATAAAACCGCACTGGCCGACGGCAAGAATGTAAAGACCGAACAGTCCCGCGCTGAGCAACAGCCTAACAGCTGATTTAATCTTTAGTTAATCCGCATGCCCCTGTGCCAATCCGCTCCTTTGGCAAAGGTTAATTTGGCGCCATTTAATGGCGCCTTTTTTTATGCTGTTTATATTAAACACCGTGATTAAAGCGGCTTGCTCCAAAACAGCATGCGGCCATGGGCGGGATCAAAAATCGAGTCGTCAAAACCGAACTTGCGGTAGGCCGCTTGCGCCACGTCATTGCCTTCGAGCACTTCCAGGGTGATCTTGCAGCAACCGCGCTGACGGGCAATCTCCTCGACCTTGAGCAGCATTTTCTGGCTCAGCCCCAGGCCACGAAACTGATTCATCACCACCACATCGTGCACGTTGATCAACGGGCGGCAGGCAAACGTCGAAAACCCTTCAAAACAATTGACCAGACCCGCCGGCTCACCGCCGACAAATGCCAGTACGCTGAAAGCGTGGGGGCGCTTGGCCAGTTCGGCTGGCAGTTGCTGCAGCAGGTCGGCCGGCAGCGTGTGACCGCCGCCCATCGGGTCTTCAGCGTAATGGTTGAGCACCTGGCCAATGGCTTGGGCATGCACGGGGTTGGTGTAGCTGGCTTGCAGCACCAGGATGTCTGGGGTGTCCATTTCCTTCCTCAATCACGGCAACAAGGGAATCGGTTCCCTTTTGAGCGGACGATTGTAAGCGGGGAGCCAGTCGCAGATGAAGGAGATTAGCTACAAATACCTGACGGAAATGACGAGGCTTGTGCCGCCCAACAGGCACTGCTGGCCTGGGATATTTCCTAGGCGCCGAACCGCTGCAGTTGCATTTCTTGTAAACGGCTCAGGGTGCGCCGGAACGCAAACTCCAGATAACCCTCGGTGTAAAGGCTTGCCAAAGGCACCTGGGCCTCGATAAACAACGGCACCTTGCGGTCGTAGCACTCATCTACCAGTGCGATGAAGCGCCGCACACTGTCATCGTGCACCGACAACTCGGGCAACTCACGGTCACCGGCCACGACTCGCTGAACGCCGTCTTCGGTGCCACGGGCAATCCGGCCTGGGCGCTTTTGTGCGCTCAGGTTGGGCACTTCACCCAGCAGGATCGCCTTGTAGCGGTCACACAGCAGCATGAAATCCATTGCGGCCAAGGGCTGCTCGCACAAATCGGCGTACCGGCACCAGAGCACCGTATCGCTGGACTGCACCGCCACTATCGAACGGTACCCGACGCTGACCGCGCCGCTGCTGGTCACTTGGTCTTCACTTAACTGTTTGAACAGTGTGGCAAGCGCTTGCGGCTGATTGACCCAATAGCGCTGCAGCCCCACACCCGGATGCAAACGGTGATCTTCAGCGCCGTCTACCGCCACCACGTGCATATGCCGCTTGATGGCCTCGATGCCCGGCAGGAATCGCTCGCGGTTGAAGCCGCCCGCATACAGTTCGTCCGGCGGTTGGTTGGAGGTGCAGACCATGACCACGCCTTCCTCGAACATCACCTGGAACAGTCGACCGAGAATGATCGCATCACCAATGTCGTTGACGAACAGCTCGTCGAAACACAGCACGCGCACCTCCTGGCTGAGTTCCCGCGCCATAGCCTGCAAGGGGTCCTGGATGCCGCTGAGCTGGAAAGAACGCTGATGCACCCAGCCCATGAAGTGATGAAAATGCTGACGCCGCGCGGGAACGCGCAGGCGCTGATAGAACTGGTCCATCAGCCAGGTCTTGCCCCGGCCCACCGGCCCCCACAGGTATACCCCGGGAATCGGCGAGCGGCCTTGGTGCAAGGCCTCAAAGCAGGTTTGCAGGGCTTGTACCGCCCGGCGCTGGGCGTCGTCGGGCACGAAGCCCTGCTGGGCGATGGCGTGTTGGTAGGCGGCGAGCGGCGAGTCGAAAGTCATGCGTGCCAGTATGACTTACAGCGAGATATCCAGCCGTGAAATCTTGCCTTGCTCGTTCAGGCGGAAGGTATAGCGCAACTCCAGTGGGCTACCGGGGAAATTGCCCGAGACCCGGTTGCTGACCAATACCTTGCCGGTGCGATGCTGCACGTTGATCACTTCTACACGGGGCTGATAGCGCCGCCCGGTATCTTCGACCCAGCGGGCAATGGCTGTCGGACCGACCTGATGCTCGCCTTCATCGAACACATTGGCATCGTCGGCAAAACACTGGGCAATGGCTGAGGTGTCGCCGGTATTGGTCGCGGCCAGGTAGGCTGCAATGGCGGGGGCCAACGCTGGAAAAGACATGGCACAGCTCCTTTTTAGTGATTTATGGCGCCATGCTAAGCCAGCCCTGTGTCAGTTTTTGTCAGGAGTAAACGGTCCTGAATCATTGTGTTCCATCAACTTGCGCCAGCCGCGCAGCAGGTCGCTGCGCCGGCCAGGGTAACGCTCACCGTGGGCGTGAGCTGCGGCCACCCGGTCGGTGCGAAACGTACGATAGGCGCCACGCAACTCGCACCAGGCCACGATCACACGAACCTCATTGAGAAACCCCAATGCCAGCGGCCAAATCAGCCGCTGGCTCTGGGTTTGGCTGGCATCGGCGTAATCGACGTGCAGCTTGGCCTGATTGCGAATCGCCTCACGAAACACATTCAGCGGCACGCGGTTTTCCGGGTAGCCAAACCCCGGCGGCCCTGGCAGCAGCGTGGGATTACGCAAGGCTTCCTGCGCCGCCGGGTCGAGCACATCGGCAATTTTCGCCAAAGCATTGGCCGCCGCACGGCTGAGCACGTCATCGCCGCGCTGGTCCACATAGCGCAAGCCCAGCACGATGGCTTCAGTTTCTTCGGCGTTGAGCATCAATGGCGGCAAAAACAGTCCGCTACGCAACACATAACCCACCCCCGCCTCACCAAAAATCGGCGCGCCGAGTGCCGTCAGCTCGGCGATATCGCGGTACAGCGTGCGCTCGGACACTTCCAGTTGCGCAGCCAGTACGGCTGCGGTCACCGGGCGCTTCTTGCCCCGCAGGGCCTGCAACAAGGTGAGTAAACGAGTAGTGCGCGACACGTGGACCCCGCCGAAACAGCCAAAAGGCCGCAGCTTAGCAGAGCGCCCTGTCAGAAAACGTCAGCAGTAAAAAGTCTCTTGACCGAATAAATTACCAAGATCATATTAAATACATGTTTGAAGACATGTATAAACCTCAGCCTTTCTGGAGTCTCTGTATGCGCAATAAAGTCTTTGGCCGCCGCAGCGGTCTGCAAGTATCCGAACTGGCCTTGGGCACCGGCAATTTCGGCACGGGCTGGGGGCATGGCGCCGAGCGCGAAGAAGCCAAACAGATATTCGACGGCTACCTCGAAGCGGGCGGCAATTTCCTCGACACCGCCAACGGTTACCAGTTTGGCCAGGCCGAAAAGCTGCTGGGGGAATTTATCGCCACCGAGCGTCACAACCTGGTGGTTGCCACCAAGTACAGCCTGCGCACCCAGCCGTCCGACGAAGGCACGATCAAGCTCGGCAACAACCGCAAGAACATGGTGCGGGCCGTCGAAGAAAGCCTCAAACGCTTGAACACCGAGCACATCGACCTGCTCTGGGCGCATATGAGCGACAACGTCACGCCGATGGAAGAGATCCTGCGCGGTTTCGATGACCTGGTGCGCGCCGGCAAGATCCAGTATGCCGGCCTGTCGAACTTCCCGGCCTGGCGCATCGCCCGCGCCGACCTGCTGGCCGAAGTACGCAATTTCGCG
This sequence comes from Pseudomonas sp. W3I7, assembly GCF_030816095.1. Taxonomy (NCBI): domain Bacteria; kingdom Pseudomonadati; phylum Pseudomonadota; class Gammaproteobacteria; order Pseudomonadales; family Pseudomonadaceae; genus Pseudomonas; species Pseudomonas sp. W3I7. The sequence goes on along the minus strand of NZ_JAUSXP010000001.1, from coordinate 2,457,419 downwards.
CCGATCATTGGTGTACAGGTCGAATACAGCCTGGTCGAACGCAGCGCCGAACGTGAAGTACTGCCGATGGCCGAGGCCCTGGGCCTGGCCGCCACGCTGTGGTCACCGTTGGGCGGCGGCTTCCTCACCGGCAAATACCGCGAAAGCCTGGACGACAATCGCGCCAACAAACTGGGCATGCTGATCCATTCCGAACAAAGCGCGCGTGAAACGGCCGTGCTCGATACTTTGCTGGCGGTTGCCGGCGAATTGGAGGCAAGCCCCACCCACGTCGCCATCGCCTGGCTACGGGAAAAGGCCCGGCGTTCGACGACCGCGCTGATCCCGATCCTTGGCTCACGTACCCGTGCGCAGCTGGATGCCACGTTAGGCGCGCTAAACGTGCAACTGTCGAACGAGCAAGTCACCCGCCTGGACACTGCCGGCGCAATCCCATTGGGCGTTCCCCACGGGATTATCTCGGAGCGTTTCGCGCTCGACCATGGCGCAGACACACCGCGACCACCGGTTATTTGAGACAAAAAAAAGGCCTGTTCCGACTAATGCCAGCCAGTTAAGCGCTAGAACTGACAGCCATTAACCTGTGGCGAGGGAGCTTGCTCCCGCTGGGCCGGGCTGGCGCTCCAGCGCGAAGCGGCCCCTGCTCTTTGCTTTAAAAGCATGGGACTGCTACGCAGTCCAACGGGAGCAAGCTCCCTCGCCACAATTACCGGGTATGTCTTAACTGACTGGCATTAGCCTGTTCAGGCCGTTTTTATGCGCCCAGCTTACGCAAGGCTCTTGCTGACCACCTCGAACACATCGCTCGACAGCTCGCCCGAGGCACGAATGCGCTCCAGCTCCGCCTTCATCAGCGCCTGACGGGCGCTGTCGTATTTACGCCAGCGGGTCAGCGGCGCCAACTGGCGCGACGCGATCTGCGGGTTGAAGCCATTGAGCTGGATCACCAGGTCCGCCAGGAAGCGATAACCCGAGCCGTCCGCCGCATGGAAGTTGATCAGGTTCTGCCCGGCAAAGGCACCCACCAGTGCACGCACCTTGTTCGGATTCTTGATGTTGAAGGCAGAGTGCTCCATCAGCGCCTTGACCCGCGCCAACCCGCCCGGCAGGGTGCTGCCCGCCTGCACGCTGAACCACTGGTCCATCACCAACGGGTTGTCCTTGAAGTTCTCGGCAAACACCGCCAACGCCTGGGCTTTTTCCGCCTCGAACGGCGAGTTCACCAACACCGCCAATGCCGTGAGGCGCTCGGTCATGTTATCGCTGGTGTCGAACTGATCCAGGGTTGCGGCCAACACCTCAGGCTTGCCGCTGAGCATCAGGTACGACAGCGCGATGTTCTGCAAGACGCGTCGCGCAAAGTGCTCGGCCGCCGCCACGTAAGGCGTCTGCTTGGACAGCTCGCGATTGGCCTGGTAACGCAGCCATAGCGCTTCGAACAGGTTGTCGGCCAGTTGCTTGCGGGCGTACTCACGGGCGGCGTGGATAGCCTCCACATCCGCGACGTCGCTGATTTCCGTGAGGTAGGCCTCGCTTGGCAGCGAGAGCATTTCGGCGACCATGGCCTGGTCCAGGCTTTCGTCGCTCAAGACCGTGCGCAGTGCGTCGATCAGGCGCTGATCGAGCTTCAACGCCTGCCCCGCCTGATGCTGGGTGATCAGCTCCTGCAACACCTGCACCGACAATTGCTGGCCGGCATCCCAGCGGTTGAAACCATCGCTGTCATGCTGCATCAGGAACATCAGTTGGTCGCGGTTGTACGGGAAGCTCAGTTTCACCGGCGCCGAGAAGCCGCGCAGCAGCGAAGGCAACGGCTTTTCGGCGATATCGACGAAGGTGAAGGTCTGCTCGGCCTCAGTCACCGAAATCACCCGTGACGTGCCGCCAGCTGTCGCTTCACCGGCCAGGCGCAAAGCGATAGCGGCGCCCTGCCCGTCCAATAAGCCCAACTCTACCGGAATCACGAACGGCAGTTTCTCAACCTTGTCCGGGGTTTCCGGGCAGCTTTGACGGAACGTCAGGCTGTAGGTTTTGGCCGCGGCATCAAACGACTCGCTCACCGCCAGACGCGGCGTACCGGCCTGGCTGTACCAGCGTTTGAACTGGCTGAGGTCGGCGCCGTTGGCGTCTTCCATGGCCTTGATAAAGTCATCGCAGGTCACGGCCTGGCCGTCATGGCGCTCGAAGTACAGGTCGCTGCCTTTACGGAAACCTTCAGCGCCGAGCAAGGTGTGGATCATGCCGACCACTTCCGAGCCCTTTTCGTACACGGTCAGGGTGTAGAAGTTGGAGATCTCGATAAAGCTGTCCGGGCGTACCGCGTGGGCCATGGGGCCGGCGTCTTCAGCGAACTGATGGGTGCGCAGGTACGCCACGTCCTGAATACGCTTGACCGTGGCCGAGTTCATGTCGGCGGAGAAGCCCGAGTCCCGGAACACGGTGAAACCTTCCTTGAGCGACAGCTGGAACCAGTCGCGACAGGTGACGCGGTTGCCCGACCAGTTGTGGAAGTATTCATGGGCAACAATCGCCTCGACGCGCTGGTGCGCGGCGTCGGTGGCGGTTTCGGCGCGGGCCAGCACGGCGCTGGAGTTGAAGATATTGAGGCCCTTGTTCTCCATGGCGCCCATGTTGAAGTCATTCACGGCGACGATCATGAAGATATCGAGGTCATACTCGCGACCGTAGGTTTCTTCATCCCAGCGCATGGATTTTTTCAGGCTGGTCATGGCGTGCTGGCACTTGTCGATGTTTTCCGGCTCGACGTAGATGCGCAGCGCCACTTCGCGGTTGGTCATGGTGGTGAAGGTGTCTTCAACACACCACAAATCACCGGCCACCAGCGCAAACAGGTAGGCAGGCTTCTTGAACGGGTCTTCCCAGGTCGCCCAGTGGCGGCCGTCTTCGCCAGGGCCGCTGGCAATCGGGTTGCCGTTGGACAGCAGCACCGGGTAGCGGTGTTGCTCGGCGATCACCGTGGTGGTGAAGGTGCTCATTACGTCCGGGCGGTCGAGGTAGTACGTGATCTTGCGGAAACCTTCGGCCTCGCACTGGGTGCAGAACATGCCGCCGGATTTGTACAGGCCTTCGAGGGCGGTGTTGGTTTCCGGGTGGATACGCACGCTGGTGTCGACCGTGAAGGTTTCGCGGGTCGGGTGCAGGGTCAGGTGGCTGTCGGTCAACTGGTAGTCGGCCTCGCTCAGTGCCTTGTCACCCAGGTTGACGGTCAACAGCTCCAGCTGCTGGCCGTCGAGCACCAGCGGCGGCAGGCCGGCGCCGCGCTCGGGGTTGCGGCGCATCACCAGTTGCGCATGGACCAGGCTGTGGTCCTCGAACAACTCGAAGGTCAGGTGCGTCTCTTCGATCAGGTAGTCCGGCGCCTGATAGTCCTTCAGGTAAATCATCTTCGGTTGTTCGGTGCGCATGGATAGCATCCTTTTTACTGATGCACGGCGAGCTGGTAGGCCGTGTACTTACGAATGTTGATAACGCCGGTGTCGAAGATCAGGTATTGGCCCTTGATCCCCAGCAACGTGCCTTCGGCAATCGGGTTCTTGTCCAGGTTGAAGCTGACGATCTTGGCCGGGTATTGCTCGACCGGGTAACGGATTTCGATCGGCTCGATGTCGGTTACCGGTTGGATGGCCTGCAAGCCAAAGCGTTCCTGCAACCCCAGCAGGCCGTCGGCGCAGGTGGCGAACAGCTCATCGCGTACCTGCTTGAGGTCCACCGATTGCGCATCGCCCTTGAGTAAAGCACGCCAGTTGGTTTTATCGGCCACTTGGCTGCGAAACAGGTCTTCAACGAAACCGGATTGCTGACGGGTCGCCACGCGCATGATCGGCAGCGCCTGGCTGGCGCCCTGGTCGAGCCAGCGGGTCGGCAACTGGGTGGCACGGGTGATGCCGACCTTGATGCCCGACGAGTTGGCCAGGTACACCACGTGGTCGGTCATGCAAAATTGTTCGCCCCAGCCCGGATCACGGCAGGTGCCGGCGTCGTAATGGCAACGCTCGGGGCTCATGATGCACAGGTCACACTGGGCCAGTTTGGTCATGCACGGGTAGCAATAACCCTGGCTGAAACTGGTCTTGGTCTTGCGGCCGCAATGGCTGCAATGGATGGCACCGAGATACTCCAGGCGCACGTGGGTACCGATCAACGGGTTGACCGGCACCTCGGTGTCGCCCAGGCGAAACGCATATTGAACAGTCGGCTCACCGAGTTGCGCCGACATTTTGCTGACTGCACCGCGACCAATTTCAATCAATGGATCGCATCCGACTTGAACAGAATGTTCGGCACCGGCGCCGACTTCGACGCGCATTCCTGCGGGCCCATGTAGCCGGTGCGCTGCTCCTCGGGCAGGTTCTGGATTTCCCAGGCGATCACCGCTTGCAAGGACAGCTCGCGCTGCTCGGCGGTGAGCTTGCGGCCATCGGACCACTTGCCGATTTCCACGGCCAGCTTGAGGCTCTCGTAGATGTCCGGGGTGATGTTTTCGATCATTTCAGCAAAAGAGGACATAAGGCTCTTCCTTATCAAATAGAGGCTTTGCGGCGGTTGTACAACCCACCCAGCAAACCCGTCAGGCAACCGATGACCAAGCCGCTCAAGTGAGCCGCGTTGGCGATTTCGCCGAAACCGATCATCGAGATCAGCCCCGACATGCACAGCACCAGCCATATCAGCATCATCGCCAGCACGCCGCGCGGCAGGCGATAAGCCGGGTTGGGCGACAACAATTGGAAGATCCAGCAATGCCCGAGCAAGCCATACAACACGCCGGACAGGCCGCCAAACAGGCTCGGCCCGCCATAGGCGTATTGCGCGTAATTGGACACCAGGCTGAACAACAGCGTCAGGCCCAGCAGGTTGATACTGCCCTGGCGCACCTCGATACGACGGCCCAGCTCCCAGTACCACATGCCATTCATGGCCAGGTGCAGGATGCCGAAGTGGATCAGCATCGGCGTGACCAGCCGCCACCACTGCCCCGAGGCCATGGTCTCGGCAAACGGAGTGAACTGGATGTAGTCGCCCATCACGTGAAACGGCAGGAAGGTCAGCCAGCTCATGGTCTGCAGGTTTTCACCCAGCATGGTCACTGCGCCGACAATCATGCTCGCCAGCAGCACCAGCGCCGTAACCGGGCTGAAACGCACTTGCTGAACAAAGCTTGGCCGCTTGACCGGCGCCTGCTCGGGAATATCCAGTTGCTGGTCCGGGTCACCGGCGGGAAAGCGTTGATACAACACTTGCACGTCGGCGCTGATGTTCTCGGGCACCCACAACACTTGCTCGCCCGCATCGAAACTGACGCGATGGGGCACTTGCATGCGTTGCAGCAGTTTGACGAAACCGCCCAGGTCGACACTCAGCGGCAAGCGCAATACAGCTACGGTGCTCATACAATGACCTCTGGCCGCTCAACGTCGACCCATACAAATTTACCCGGATCCAGGCGGGTTTCCTGGTCCAGTCGATACGCCACCAGCTTGCCGTACAGCACCGCGCTGTAGTCCAGGCAGGCCAGGTTGTCGCGGATCGGCGCCGGCTTGCCGCTGCGCCAGTAATGCCCGACGAACAACAACGGTTCGTCGACGCCATAACGCAGCAGGGCATTTTTTTCGGTCGACGACAACGGCGTACGGGCCACCGGCTCCGGCAATGCATCGGGCTGGAACACGATGTCGCCGTAGGTTTTCGGGTCGTCTTCCCAGAACTTGGTGCGGAAAAATGAGCGCGTCAGGCCATCGCCACCCGTGAGCGTCAGGCCGTCCGGCAGGCGCATGTCGGTGCCGCGCAGCAGGCGGTCGAAGGCGTTGCAGGCAAAGCTGCCCGGCACGGCGGCGGCCTGCAAAAAGTGCTGGTCGATGCAACCGTCCGGGAAAGTGGCGCGCAGCGGCTGGATAAAGCCTTCGTCCCAGCACGCATGCACCACACGAAACCGCCCGGCGTCGACAAACAGCGGCATGTCGTAGAACCAGCCGAGAAAGTCGTGCCAGTCGGCCGGATGGTGTTCGAACTGGGTCAGGGTTTCGTGGATCAACCGCGCATGGCGTGGGTTGTGCTCGCGCACGAATTGCTTGCCACTGCCCGGCGGCGCCGGCGTGGTCCAGCCCAACGCATTGAACTCGTGGTTGCCCATGATGCACAGCGCCTGGCCGGCCTCGGTCATATCGTGGACGATATGCAGCGCCTCGCGGATGCGTGGCCCACGGTCGATGATATCGCCGAGGAACACCGCCATACGCGTCGGATGGCGCCAGGTTCCAGCCTGTTTGTGGTAGCCCAGCCGGTCGAGCAAGTGCTCAAGGGTATGAGCGCAACCGTGCACGTCACCGATCAGGTCATAGCTACGCGCGGGATCGAGCATCAGTCGCCTCCACCCCCCAAGCGGCTGCCCCAGCCCAGCTTGGTGCGGCACACTTCGTAGTAGTTGTGGTCCAGCGGGTGGATCAACCGCAACTTCTGTGCCTTTTTGCTCACGGTAATGGTGTCACCGGGGGCGCAGGTGAAATGGTTCTGCCCGTCGCAGGAGACTTGCGGGTAGATTTGCATGTCTTTGGATACCACGATTTTCAGCTCACTGTTGCCATCGACCACAATGGGCCGGCTGGACAACATATGGGGGTACATCGGCACGATCACAATGGCGTCGAGCTTGGGGTGCATGATCGGGCCACCGGCCGACAGCGCGTACGCAGTGGAGCCGGTCGGCGTGGCCACGATCAGGCCGTCGGCCTTCTGGCTGCACACGAACTGGCCGTCGATATACAGCTCGAACTCGATCATGCGCGTGGATTTGCCGGGGTGCAGCACCACGTCATTGAGCGCGTCGCCCTGGCCGATGGCCTCGCCGTGGCGGCGCACTTCGGCTTGCAGCAGGAAGCGGTTTTCCACCAGGTAATGGCCGTCGAGCACCTTGGCGACTTCGACTTCGAGGTCATCCGGGCGAATGTCGGTAAGAAACCCCAAACTGCCACGGTTGATCCCCAGCACCGGCACGTTGTGCCGCGCCAGGGCACGGGCGGCACCCAGCAGGCTGCCATCACCGCCGACCACAATGACCATGTCACACACTTCGCCGAGCATCTTGCGCGAGGAAGTTTGCAGGCCATGGCCAGGGAGGATTTCGGCGATGGTGTCTTCGAGGATCACATGCAGGTGGCGTTCCAGCAGGAACTTTTTCAGTCGGCGGACGGTGTCCAACACCTGGGTACTGCCCAGGCGACCGATAATGCCGATATTGCGAAATTGCTCCATGGGGCTCCTGCGGGATGTGGGGTCTGGCAAAAAGAACGATTATGGGCGAAAGGCCGCGTCAGGCAAAACCCTTTGTCGCCGCAGGGCCTTGATGACAATGGTTCTCAGCCACCCGTAAGTGCTCTAAAAGGCTATGCTCGGACCATGACTGTGTTCCCAGACCTGCTCAACCTGCCCCGCCAATTGCGCCACCCCGAGGTGCGCGACTTGGCGTGGGTGATGCTCGCCCCGCCGATGCTTGCGCAAACGCCCTGGCCGCAGCGCCATCCGCTGGCGGGCAGCGACTGGGTGCAAGCACCGCACCGGCTCGAACAGTGGCTGCGCACCCTCGACCAGGACAGCAGCGCCTTGCAGCACTGGCTCAGCCTGTCGCGCACGCGGCGCCTGGGCCTGTACTACGAACGCCTGTGGCAATTTGCGTTGCAGCATGCGCCGGGCGTGGAGTTGCTGGCCGCCAACCTGCCGATCCGCCGCGCCGGGCATACGCTGGGCGAGCTGGATATGCTGATACGCGACCGCGACGGCGTGCACCACCTGGAACTGGCGATCAAACTGTATTTGGGGCCGCAGGACGGCAACGGCCAGGACGCCGCGCAATGGCTGGGCCCCGGCTGTCATGACCGGCTGGACCGCAAGCTCGCGCACCTGGCTCAGCATCAATTGCCGATTTCGGCCCGCCCGGAAAGCCGCGAAGCCCTGGCGGCGCTGGATATTGTGCAGTTCGATGCACATTTGTGGCTGGGCGGGTATTTGCTCTATCCATGGCCCGGCACCGCCGAATCCCCACAAGGCGTCGATCCACGACACCTGCGCGGGCGCTGGTTGCATCAGCGTGACTGGCGCGATTTCGTCAGCCAAAGCCCGCCGGGGCGCTGGCAGCCCCTGCCTCGGCATGCCTGGCTGGCGCCGGCGCATTACCCGGCGGATCAAGTGTGGTGTGCCAACCAGATGCACGCCTGGCTGGCAGACCTGGACCCGATGGCACCGGCCCAGTTGCTGGTGCGACTGGTTCAAACAGGAGAAGACTGGGAAGAAGCCGAACGTGTGTTCCTCGTTGCAGACCTGTGGCCAAACGTCCCGGGGATTACTTGAGTTTCAAGTGGCGTGCATACCAGGGCCGTTTCGGCACCCGCTTGAACAATGCCTGCAATCCTTCGTCTTCGGCGAAGGTGATGCGCAGGGCCAGCTTCATGGTTTCCGGGTCCATCTCCATCGACCGCCCCATCTGCAGCCCCGGCGTGGTGCTGCAACCATGGGTGTCCGGCCCCAGCCATGGGTCAGCGACTTCCACCCAGCGCCCCTGGGCAAACCAGTTGACCCCATTGACTTCAAGCCGGCTGACCTCGCCCGGATTGAACCGCTCATGGGCGCGAAACCAGTCTTCGATGCGATCATCGATCCAGCCGTGAAAGTGCCAGAACACCGGGTTTACATGCGATGAGAACGGGTCGCCCAGGAAGTCGTTCTCTGGCGCGTACCAACGCGCGGCAAAGTCCGCCGGGTCACGGGCGAACGGCACCGGGGCACCGTTTGAAGGGTCGCGGGGCACCGAGGCCCAACGCATGTGCAACCAGTCGTGCAGGCCCAACTCCATCTCGGAACCCAACTGGCCCAAGGTCAGCTTGGCCAGGTAACGCGGGTCACGGTACTGCGACTCCCACACCTGGAAGTTGCTGTGGTAGGTCTCAGCCGCCTTGATATCGCTGACCCATTGGGTGTAATCGCTGTCATCGGGTGCCGACCAGCAAGGCGGCAGCGCAAAGCCGTCGTGGTTGTCGAAGTAGCGCAAAAACCCCAGGCGATCGCGCTCCAGCGCCGGCTGTGGCTCCGGGAATTGCGGCCAGGAAGGCAGGTCTTGCAGGGAGCGCGCAGTGCCGAGCATATGCCGGTGCATGAAAAAGAAGTCGATACCCGAACCGTTGCGGTCTTTGCGTTTGCCGCGCGCGTCGCGCTCCTGGCCGCGTGGGCCTGGTTGCCAGCCGATACCGCGCAGGGCATCGCGCTTTTCCTCGGACAGCTTGTGCCACTGGTCACGGGTGGCGTGCCACAGCTGGTGGAACAGGCGGTGCTCAGGCGCAATCAGCCAGGCCAACAAGGTCGGGTTAAGGCCGATACGCTGACGCGCTTCGGGGAACAGTTGCTTGTGGGCGATAAAGCGGTTGTCGCGCTCAGTCAAGGCCAGGGGGCGCTCAAGGTCGAGAATCTGCCCGCTCAGCGTGCTGCTGCCGGCATTGGCGAAGTCGGCCCAGACTTCATCGAGGGTCATCTTGAACTCATAGGCCGGTGCGCCCTGCGCGGCGTCGCGGTCGATCAGCCGCCAGTAGAGCACGGCGCCCTCGCCCGTCAGCAGATCACCGAGCACGCGATAGCGCGGCTCGCCCTCGGCACGCAGGTTTGCAGCGGTGTCCAGATAGCCGCGCAAGCCACGGCCGCGTGGGGCGATGTCGAGCAACAGCTCCAGGCCCTGCAGCGGCAAGCCTTCAAGGCCTGCATCGCGACCTTCCAGGCGCAGGCTCCACACACCACGCAAGGTATTGGCCAAGTGTTGCCCGGCGGTGTCGGCCAGGTCCACCGTAGCCTCGCCCGGCGTGATCGGGAATGCTTCACGCGTCAGCTCGCGGTGGGCATAAAGGGCCGCGGGCACGGCAGCGCCGGTCAGCGCCAGGCCTGCGATGAAGCCACGTCGAGAGAGGGTCATTGTCTACCTTAGGAAACAGCTTGATCAGAGCTAGAACGTTGACGGCCGCGAGAAATTTACCGGTGCCGCGCCCAGGCCTAAATTTCGCCGGCCATGGCTCGTTCCTCCCTGATAGCAAAGGCCTCAACTGACTGAGATGGCAATGACAAAACCACGTTCGAAGAAGGCGCTGTATATCGGCCTGCCGCTGGCACTGGCCATCGGCGCGGGGGCTGGTTTCCTGGTCTGGGATCACTGGTTCAAAGGCAATGCCGGCTACTCGCTGGAGGTGATCAAGCAGGCCAATGAAATGCAGGACCGCTTGTTGTCGTTCGACAGCCATATCACCGTGCCCATGGATTTCGGCACGGCCGGCAACGAAGCCGACAAGGATGGCAGCGGCCAGTTTGACCTGGCCAAGGCGGCACGCGGGCGCTTGTCGGGCGCGGCCCTGACGATTTTCGGCTGGCCGGAAATCTGGAATGGCCCCAACGCACCACACAAACCCACCGACGGCTTTGTCGAGGAGGCCCGTCACGAGCAGGAGGTGCGCTACAAGATCATCTCCGGCATGGTGCGCGACTTCCCCAACCAGGTCGGCATCGCCTACACCCCGGACGATATGCGGCGCCTGCATGGCGAAGGCAAGTTTGCGATCTTCATCAGCATGCTCAACGCCTACCCGCTGGGCGACGACCTCAACCAGCTGGACCTGTGGGCGGCACGCGGCATGCGCATGTTCGGTTTCAGCTATATCGGCAACAACGCCTGGTCCGACTCGTCGCGCCCGCTGCCGTTTTTCAATGACACCACCGACGCGCTTGAAGGGCTATCGCCCATCGGCCAACAAGCCGTGCACCGCCTCAATGACCTGGGCGTGATCATCGATGTGTCGCAGATGTCGACCAAGGCGCTGGAGCAAATCGCGCAATTGAGCCGCACACCCATGATTGCCTCGCACTCGGCACCGCGTGCCTCGGTGGACATCCCGCGCAACCTCAGCGACAAAGAACTGCAACTGATCAAAAACAGCGGCGGCGTGGTGCAGGTGGTGGGCTTCCCGGCCTATTTGCGCCCGCTGAGCCAACCCACCCAGGACAAGCTCAATACCTTGCGTGCGCGCTTCGATTTGCCGCCGCTGCCCAACCTGGCCATGGCCTTGATGCCCGGTGACGCCATCATCGCCGCCTGGTCCGAGCAAAAGTTCGGCCAGTACGCCCAAGGGCTGTACGCCATTCTTGAGGAAGAACCCAAGGCCACCCTCAAGGACTGGGGCGATGCCATTGACTACACCGTGCGCAAGATCGGCATCGACCACGTCGGCATCGCCTCCGACTTCAACGACGGCGGCGGCATCCAGGGCTGGGAGAACGTTGGCGAAGTGCGCAATGTCACCGCCGAACTGATCCAGCGCGGCTACTCCGAGGCCGACATCGCCAAGCTGTGGGGAGGCAACTTCCTGCGGGTGTGGGACCAGGTACAAAAAGCCGCCAAGCCGTTGGCCAACCGCTAATTACCCAGAAGCCAGTCCATGACCGACCGCCGTACATTCCTCAAGCAGGCCGGGGTACTCGCCGCCAGCCTGCCTTTGGGCAGCGCATTGCTCGCGCACGCCCAGGCAGCCCCGCAGGCGCCTGCCATCAACGACCCATGGACGGGTTTCAAACAGCTGTTCACCCAAGACCCGGACTACCTGCATTTTTCCAACTTCCTGGTGACCTCCCACCCACGCCCCGTGCGCGAAGCCATTGAGCGCTACCGCCAGCAGATCGACCGCAACCCCGGCCTGGCCATGGACTGGGGCCTGGAAGAAACCTGGAAACGTGAAGGCCAGGTGCGCGAATGGGCCGGACGCTACCTGAACGCCCAGCCCGCGCAGATCGCGCTCACCGGCAGCACCTCCGAAGGCCTGGCGATGATCTACGGCGGAATCAAGCTGCGCCCCGACCAGGAAATCCTCACCACCGAACACGAGCACTACGCCACCCAGAACGTGCTGGATTTTCGCGTCGCGCGCCAAGGCACCCAGGTGCGGCGCATCCGCCTGTTCGAGCAGGCCAGCCAAGTCTCCAGTGACGAGGTGCTGGGCAACATCAAGCGCGCGATTCGCCCCACTACCCGCGTACTGGGCATGACCTGGGTGCAGTCCGGCAGCGGCGTGAAGCTGCCGATCGGCGAAATCGGCACGCTGATGGAGGAACTCAATCGCAACCGTGACGACAATGACCGCATCCTGTATGTGGTCGACGGCGTACACGGTTTTGGCGTGGAAAACCTCGACTTCCCGGCCATGCACTGCGACTTTTTTATCGCCGGCACGCACAAATGGATGTTCGGCCCACGCGGCACCGGACTGGTCTGCGCCCGCGATGCCGAAAACAAATACGTCACGCCCATGGTGCCGACCTTCTCCGAAGACACCAGCTTTGCCACCACCATGACGCCCGGCGGCTATCACGCCTTTGAGCATCGCTGGGCGGCGGACGAGGCCTTCAAGCTGCACCTGCAACTGGGCAAGACACAGGTTGAGGCGCGCATCCATGCACTCAACAGCGAACTCAAAACCCAGTTGCTGGCGCATCCGCAGATCGAACTGGTGACGCCGCGCAGCAGCGACCTGTCGGCGGGCTTTACCTTCTTTCGGGTCAAGGACCAGGACAGCGAAGCGGTCGTCGCCCATATGCTGAAAAACCGCGTGGTGATCGATGCCGTCGACCGTGACGTTGGCCCGGTGATCCGCACTTCCCCCGGTTTGCTTAACAACACGGACGAAATCCAGCAGTTCATGACCCTGTTGAGCCAACGCCTGTGATGCCCACTTTTTCCTTTGAACGAGATGCCCCCATGAATCCATCCCGACTCAAACCCCTGACCGCCCTGGCGCTGACGGCCCTGTGCGCGGCATGGCTGCCCAACCTGGCGCAAGCCGCCACGCCACAACCCGGCAAAGTGTTCAAGGACTGCAAGGACTGCCCGGAAATGGTGGTGCTGCCCGCCGGCACTTTCACCATGGGCACGCCGGAAGACGAAGTCGGCCGCGAGCCCGATGAAGGCCCGATGCACGACGTGACCTTCGCCAAACCCTTTGCCATGAGCCGCTTCCACATCACCGCCGGCGAGTGGGACAGCTATATCCGCCAGACCGGCGTCAAGATTGCCGACGGCGACACCCGCCCCGGCCGCGAATGCATCGCCAGCAAGCCCCGCTACCCGCAAGGCCCACGCCAGCCGGCGGTGTGCATGGACATGGACGACATCAAAAATTATGTCGCCTGGCTGTCGAAAAAAACCGGGCAGAAGTACCACATGGTCAGCGAAGCCCAGCGCGAATACGCCGCCCGCGCCGGCTCCACCGGGCCGTTCCCCTTCCCGTTCGATGAGGGCAAGGGCTACAGCATCGCCCAGCACGCCAACACCTACGGCCCGGCAGATGGCTACAGTTATTCCTCACCGGTGGGCAGCTACCCGCCGAATGCATTTGGCATGTACGACATGCACGGCAATGTGTATGAGCGGGTGGCCGACTGCGAGCACCCCAACTATATCGGCGCCCCTACCGACGGCAGCGCCTGGATGGAGCCCAACTGCGAGGGCTACCAGATTCGCGGCAATGACTGGGGCGAAGCGCCGGTGTTCTCACGCTCGGGCAACCGCAACACCATCTACCCGCAAACGCGCGGGGACTGGATTGGATTCCGGGTAGTGCGCGACCTCTAAGCAGCTCCCACAGAAAAGCAGATTTTCAGTGCATGTAAATCCGCAGCCGACCTCATATTCAGAACTGTATGCGGTCAACTGTGGGAGCGGGCTTGCTCGCGAATGCGGTGGGTCAGTTACAGATGAATTGACTGGCACACCGCCTTCGCGAGCAAGCCCGCTCCCACATTTAGACTGTGTTGCATCAGGTAGATAGGCTTTGGCTTTGCACTTGATCTGGCTTTTGATTCAACCACTCAGGTCGGCTTTCAGGCCGCCGTGCTCTGCTTTTGATCTTGCTTTTGTTCTGAGGCGCCCCGTCAACCACGCTGGCCGAACGCAGGCTTGAATCCGTGGGTAACCCGGCAGGACGCCGGGTTAGCCGTGACCGCAGCAACGGATATACACACCTACAAACGGCCACAGCAGGCAAGCCAGCTCCCACATTTAGTTTTGCATCAGGCCTGCTGGGCCAACAACTCCAACCCTTCATGCAACGCCGGGAACAGGCTGTTGTTGAAGTTGTTCCAGCGCAATTCGAGGATGGTGTCCTCAGGCGAAATCTCGGTTTTCAGCACGTCGTGGAACACTTCGCCAGAATCAATGCCGTTGTCCACGTAATGGAACGAAGCGCCGGTAAGGTACAGCGGTTCGCAGGCCTTGGTTTCTTTGGTCGCCCAATCCACCACCGTCTGCCCGCGCGCGCCGTACAAGGCATTCCAGGTGGCATAGGCACCACGGCGCTCGTAAGGCGATTCAATGCGGGTAATGCCTGGGTGGATGTTCATGATCCGCCGCGCAAACGGCGCACCGGGCCGCACCAGCTCATCGAGGATTACCAGCAGGCCGTCCAGCACCACGATGTCAGCCTTCAACTCCACCAGGGTATCGTGCAGGCGACGTTCGAAATCCTGTTTGCCGGCGATGTGTTCCGCGCTGCCACGCGGCAGGCGGCGATAGGTGGACGGCACGCTCAGCAGCAGGTCATTGACCAGCTTGCCCTGCACCGTCAGGTCTGCCGGGTAGAGCCACTGGCGACCCGGCTGGTAGGCAAAGCCATAGTCAGCGACCAACTGCTGGTCCCGTGGGTTGTGCTCGTCATCGTCGTACACCACGCCGACCAGGTTGTAGGCCTGGCCCAACGGTGTGTCGTTCAGCGACCCCACCAGAAACTCCAGCACCGACTTCATATAGCGCTCGTGGTCCTTGTAGGCCACCGGCTGGCCGGCCTTGTCGGCGGCAGCGTTTCTCAGGGACCAGACATACACCAGATTCTTTTTCGTCATTGTTTCGCTCTCGCTGGATAGATCAGGCACGCGCCAATACGCGTGCGCCTACACAACAAGAACGAACCAGCCTGTTGGCAATTTATCGACCCGCTCCACCGCCCGGCATGCCGCGCTAAATAGTCGCCCCGGCACTTCGTTTGTCATGGGTAAGGGTCTGTGTGCCCAGCCCCCTCTTTTTCACTTTCCGGGAAGTATTTATGACCGACCCCAAGCGCGGCGCCTTTAACGGTTTGCTCGAATTGCTCAGGCCTTTTCGCACCATCGTGAGCGTCTCTGTCGCGCTGGGCATGGCCGGCGGCCTGGCCATCACGTTGCTGCTGGCGACTATCAATAACGCCCTGCACTCTTCCACCGGCATGACCCAGGGCGTGGTCTTGACCTTTGCCGCGCTGTGCCTGCTGGCGCTGACCAGTTCGATCGTCTCGGATATCGGCACCAACTATGTGGGCCAACGAATCATTGCCGCCCTGCGCAAGGATCTCGGCGAAAAAGTGCTGTCGGCGCCCATCGAGCAGATTGAACGCTACCGCTCGCACCGCCTGATCCCGGTGCTGACTCACGACGTCGACACCATCAGCGATTTCTCCTTCGCGTTTACCCCATTGGCCATCGCCAGCACGGTAACCCTGGGTTGCCTGGGTTACCTGGCCTACCTGTCAGTGCCGATGTTCCTGATGATGATCGTCGCCATTGTGATCGGCAGCAGCGTCCAATTCATCGCCGGCCACAAAGGTATTCGCGGCTTCGACGCCGCCCGTGACCTGGAAGACGAACTGCAGCGCTACTATTCGGCGATTGCCTCCGGCGCCAAGGAGCTGCGCATCCACCGGCCACGGCGCTACCGGATGAACACCCACCGCATCCAGGAAACCGCTGACCGGATCAGCGACATCCAGGTGCGCTCGGTCAACATCTACATCGTGGCCAAAACCTTTGGCTCGATGCTGTTCTTTGTGGTCATCGGCCTGGCCCTGGCCATGCAAGCCTACAACCCCAACCCGGACCCGGCGGTGATCACCGGTTTCGTGTTGGTGTTGCTGTACATGAAAGGCCCGCTCGAACATGTGATCGGTTACCTGCCGATCATCGGCAAGGCCGGCATTGCCTTTGCGCGCATCACCGAGCTGTCGGATCGCTTCTCGTCCCCCGAGCCGCATTTGTTGATGGACGGCAGCGAAGCCCCCACACCGGTGGTCAACAGCGTTGAACTGCGTGGCGTCACCTACAGCCCGCCGCCGGTCGAGGGCAGCGAGCCGTTTCATCTGGGGCCGATCAACTTGAGCATCAAGCAGGGCGATATCGTGTTTATCGTCGGCGAGAACGGCTGCGGCAAGACCACGCTGATCAAACTGTTACTGGGCCTGTATCAACCCGACGCGGGGGAAATCCGCCTGAACGGCGAAACCGTGACCGACCCGGTGCGCGATGACTACCGCCAATTGTTCACCACGGTGTTCGCCGACTATTACCTGTTCGACGACCTGGTCCAGGGCAGCGCAACACAATCGCTGGACAGCGCCGCCAAATACCTGGAGCGCCTGGAAATCGCGCACAAAGTCAGCGTCAAGGACGGCGTGTTCAGCACCACCGACCTCTCCACCGGGCAGCGCAAGCGCCTGGCGCTGGTCAATGCCTGGCTCGAAGAACGCCCAGTGCTGGTGTTTGACGAATGGGCCGCCGACCAGGACCCGGCCTTCCGCCGCGTGTTCTACACCGAGCTGCTGCCCGACCTCAAACGCCTGGGCAAAACCATCATCGTGATCAGCCACGACGACCGCTATTTCGACATCGCCGACCAACTGGTGCGCCTGCGAGCGGGCAAGGTCGTGCACGAGATGGAACCGGCCTGAAGTTTTTTTTCCGGTTTTTACGGATAGGAACGTCTCACTAGTGGTAATGAGAATTGACCTCAATAAACACTAAAAGCTGCCCACTTAAAACATAGAAGAGAATGCATCCATGCCAGCAACGTTCGGTCTGAGTCCCTTGAGCAAGGCACTCTCCATGCGCCGCCTCTTGAATACCCCTCTGCTGCCAAGCGCGATTGCCCTGGCACTGGCACTGCCGGTCGCAGGTTATGTGCAGGCGCAGGAGGTCGAATTGAATGTACCCGCACAGCCGCTGGGGAGCGCGCTTCAGGAGTTCGGTCGCCAAACCAACTTGCAGGTGCTCTACAGCCCGACCGACGTCGAAGGCAAACGCAGCCACGCGATCAAAGGCAAGTTGCAACCCGGCCAGGCCATGACCACCTTGCTGTCCGGGACGGGCATCAGCTATGACCTGCAGGGCAGCTCATTCACCATCAGCGCGGCGAAAACGTCGGCACTGGAACTGGGCGCAACCCAGGTGACCGCCAACCAGTTGGGCACCATCACCGAAGGCTCCGGCTCCTACACCCCCGGCACAATTGCCACCGCAACCCGCTTGGTGCTTAGCCCACGCGAAACGCCGCAGTCGATTTCGGTGGTGACCCGCCAGGCCATGGACGACTTCAGCCTCAAGTCGATCGACGACGTGATGCGCCACACACCGGGCATTACCGTTGCCGCCTACGACAGCGAGCGTACCAGCTACTTCTCTCGCGGCTTCGCCATTCAGAACTTCCAGTACGACGGTATTCCGATCCTGCAGGATGCCCAGTACTCGTCCGGCCACACCTTGACCGACACCGTTATCTACGACCGCGTCGAGATTCTCAAGGGCGCCACCGGCCTGTTGACCGGCGCCGGCGGCCCGGGCGGCACCATCAATATGGTGCGTAAAAAACCCACCTCGGAATTCAAAGGCTATGTCAATCTGGGCGCGGGTTCCTGGGACAACTACCGCTCCGAAATCGACGTCAGCGGCCCGCTGACCGAGACCGGCAACGTGCGTGGCCGAGCTGTTGCGGCGTACCAGGATAAACATTCGTTCCTCGATCACTACCAACGCCAGACCAACGTCTACTACGGCATTCTCGAGTTCGACCTGGCACCGGATACGTTGCTGACCGTCGGTGGCGACTATCAGGACAGCGACCCGCAGGGCTCCAGCTGGTCCGGTTCGGCCTCACTCTTTGACTCCGCCGGTAACCGCATCAGTACACCACGCTCCTTCAACAACGGCGCCAAGTACAGCAAGTGGAAACAGTACACCCGCACCGCCTTCGCCACCCTGGAACACACGTTCGACAACGGCTGGGTCGGCAAGGCGCAGTACAACCACCAGATCAACGGCTACAAAGCCCCGCTGTCGGCCCTGCAGTCACCCAATGCCGAAACGGGCAAGGCACCGCTGCTGACCCGTACCTACAACGGTGAAACCACCAGCGACACGGGTGACCTCTACGCCACCGGGCCGTTCAGCCTGTTCGGGCGCGAGCACGAACTGGTGGTCGGCACTTCGGTCTCGCGTTCGCGCTGGCTGGGCAGCGACTACACCAACGCCACCAACTACGACAACAGCCACGACTACTTCAACTGGGACGGCGACGCCCCCAAGCCGGACCGTGGTCCTCGAACCAAAAAGAACGACGAGTTGACGCGCCAGAGCGCCAGCTACATCACCGGGCGCTTCAGCCTCGCGGATGATTTGCACCTGATCCTCGGCACTCGGGTCAACAACTACGAAGTCAGCGGCACCAGCCAGGTCAAGGACACCGGCAAGGTAGTGCCATACGCCGGCATCACCTATGACCTTAACGACAACTTCTCGGCCTATGCCAGCTTCACCGAAATCTACCTGCCACAGGACGACTACCGCGACCGCAACGACAAACCGCTGGAACCGGATGAAGGCAAGAACTACGAGATCGGCCTCAAAGGAGAATTCTTCGATGGCCGCCTGAACTCGAGCCTGGCCTACTTCGAGGTTCACGAGAAAAACCGCCCCATCGACGACACCGATTACATCCCCAACAGCCACCCTGGGCTGGATTACGCCTCCAAGGGCACCGAAGCCAAAACCAAAGGCTATGAAGCGGAAATCTCCGGCGAGCTGGCGCCGGGCTGGCAGTTGCAGGCAGGCTATACCCACAAAATCATACGCGACAAACAGGGTGAGAAACTCTCCACCTGGGAACCGGAAGATCAGGTCAATATCTACACCAGCTACAAGCTGACCGGCCCACTGGACAAACTGACCCTGGGCACCGGCGTGCGCTGGCAGGGCACTGGCTGGAAACTGCTGAACAACTATGCCAAAGGCACTGAGGAAAACTTCTCCCAGGACCCACTGTGGATCGTCGACGCGATGGCCCGTTACCAGGTGACCGAGAACGTATCGGCGACCCTCAACGTCAACAACATCTTCGACAAGAAGTACTACACCAACATCGGCTTCTACAACTCGGCTTATTACGGCGACCCGCGTAACGTCATGCTCAGCACCCGCTGGAACTTCTGATCCAGCCCAAGCCCCTGGTCATCGCTGATGGCCAGGGGCTTTTTGTTGCCCGCTAAATCGTGACGCTTGGCGAATAACGCCGATAAAAAAAACGCCCTTGGCCATCGGTCCAGGGGCGTTTCTTTTACACGGGGGATTACTTCATCGCATCAGCAAAGCTCTGTACGAACGCGGCGTTATCGATGATTCGATCGTGGGTGGAGTCGATCACTACTGACTGCTCAATACACGGCCGGCCCATAACCTGCGCCATGCTCGCCTCGATCAACTGACGATGCTGCCCTGCACGGCTTGCAGCGGCCCACCAGCAACGGATCGGTGCCTGGATCGGCTTGAAGTCGGCGTCCTTGAGACTCTTGCCAAGAGCACGGTCGAGTTCCCAGGAAATCTGCGCTTCGTCGCCCTCAAGCAAGCTGGCCTTGACCTCCAGATAGGTCTCACCGAGTGCATCTTCGGCCCACGCGCTGAACGCCTGCCATTGCTGCACTTCGTCGTCAGAGAGCGCCTGGCTTTGCAGCCACGCGGCCTGGATCAACGCGCTCGATTGCGCAAACATCACCTGCAACAGCTCGACACGCCGCTGATTGACCGGTACCTCACTGTCATCGGCGATCACTGCTGTATCCCAATAGGCCTTGAGCCAGTGCGGCGGCGATGCATCGATCCAACCGACAACCTCGACCACACGCCCCGCCTGTTCCAACGCATACGCGACCTCCATGGCCAGGTTCCCCCCCAGGGACCAACCGGCCAGGCGATAAGGGCCTTCGGGCAGGGCATCGAGCAGTTGCGCGGTGTAGTCATCGACCATTGATTGCCAGCTGGGCACGTCACTGCCCTCCTCCACCAGCGCCCGACTGATCACCCCCAGCACCGGCCGTTGTTCACGCAGCGCCAAGCCAATGGCCTTGTAGCAATGCACCGAACCGTAGCTGGGGTGGAACAGGAACAGTGGCGTGCCTTGGCTCTGGCTGTTGAGTTTGACGATCAGCGAGTGACGGGTCTCGCCGCCCAGGCAAGCCACCTGCCCCGCAATGGTCGGGTTAAGCATCAATTGGCTGACTGACAGCGCTGTACCGGTTGCCTTGCGGATGCGCTCCTTGAGCCTCAACACCAACAGCGAATGCCCACCCAGCTCAAAGAAATTGTCATTCAAGCCGACGCGTTCAACCTCAAGCACTTCGCTCCAAATGGTTGCGAGGCGCTGCTCCAATTCGGTCTGCGGCGCCTGATAGACCCGTTCTTGCAAGTGCGCATCAGCCTTGGGCAGCGCCTTGCGGTCCAGCTTGCCATTCGGGCTCAGGGGCATGTGCGCCAGCAGCACCCATTGCGCCGGCACCATATAGTCCGGCAAGTGCGCCAACAGGTGTGCGCCCAGGGACTCACGCCAGGTTTCGCTCTGGGCCTGCAACACCAAATAGCCCACCAGGTGCTTGCCATCGACCACCTGGACCGAGGCTTCCTGTACCTGGGGATGTTCAAGAACCCGCGCTTCAATCTCACCCAATTCAATCCGCAGGCCTCGCAATTTGACCTGGTGATCCAGGCGCCCAAGGTATTCGATAACCCCGTCGGCACGCTGACGCACGCGGTCGCTGGTACGATACAGGCGCTCTCCCGGCGCAAACGGCGAAGCGACAAACCGTTCGGCTGTGAGCCCCGGGCGTCGGTGGTAACCGCGTGCCAAGCCGATACCGCCCAGGTACAACTCGCCCGCCACCCCCACGGCAGTGGCTTGCAGCTGTGCATCCAGCACATAGGTGCACAGGTTGGCGATCGGCTGGCCGATAGGCACCGTGTCTCGCCCTTCGTCGACGCAGGTCCAGTGGGTCACGTCAATGGCGGCCTCGGTCGGGCCATACAGGTTGTACAACGCGGTTTGCGGCAGTTTGCGCAAGACCTGTTGTTGCGCGTCTACCGGCAATGCTTCGCCACTGCACACAATACGCTGCAGGGTGTGGCAGGAAGCAACGGCCGGGTCTTGCAGAAAAGCCTGCAGCATCGACGGCACAAAGTGCAGCGTGGTGACCTGTTCGGCGTTGATCAGCTCTACCAGCCTGGCCGGGTCGCGGTGATCACCCGGCGCAGCCACTACCAGGCGCGCACCCGTCATCAGCGGCCAGAAGAACTCCCACACCGACACGTCAAAGCTGAACGGGGTCTTTTGCACCACCGTGTCACGGGCACTCAACCCGTAGGCTTCCTGCATCCAGCACAGGCGGTTGGTCAGCGCGCAGTGGCGGTTGCCCGCGCCTTTGGGCTGGCCGGTGGAACCGGAGGTGTAGATCACGTAGGCGAGGTTTTCGCCCTCCAGCACAATACCTGGGTTCGCTTCGCTGTAGCCGTCAAAACCGGATTCACCCAGCACCAAAGTTTCCAGGCCTTCCGGGATCGGCAACTGTTCGAGCAGATGCGCCTGAGTCAGCAGCAACTTCACGCCGCTGTCTTCCAGCATGTAGGCCAGTCGCTCGCGGGGGTATTCCGGGTCAAGCGGCACATACGCGCCACCGGCCTTGAGTACCGCCAGCAGGCCGACGACCATTTCCACCGAGCGTTCCACGGCCAGCCCCACCAACACGTCGGGGCCGACACCGGCGGCCATCAGGCGATGGGCCAGGGCGGTTGGCCCGCCGATTAAGCTGGGCGTAGGTCAGGCGCTGCCCGGCAAACACCAGCGCCTCGGCGTCCGGCGTGAGTTCGACCTGGGCTTCGATCAACTGATGCACAGGCTGCTGCGGGTAGTCACGCGCAGTGGCGTTCCAGTCTTGCAGCGCACTACGTTGCTCGGTGCCGTCCAACAGCGGCAACTGGCTGATGCGCTGCTGCGGGTCGTCGAGCATGCCTTGCAACAGATTTTGCCAGTGCGCCAGCATGCGCGTGAGCATGGCCGGCTCGAACAGGTCGGTCGCATAGGTCAAGGTGGCCCAGATGCCCTGCGCGGTGGCCTGGGTGTCCAGGCTCAGGTCGAACTGCGCGGTCTGGCTGCCCCAATCCAGGCCCTCCACGCGCAAATCGGGCAACTGACGGCCACGGGTAGCCAAGCCCGCATCGCTCTGATGGTTGAACAACACCTGGAACAACGGGTTATGGCTCAGGCTGCGTTCCGGCTGCAGGGCTTCGACCAGTTGCTCGAAGGGCAGGTCCTGATGGCTCTGCGCATCCAGGCTGCGGCGTTTGGCCTGCTGCAACAGTTGGGTCACAGTGATCTGCTCGTCCAGGTCGGCCTTGAGCACCTGAGTGTTGACAAAGAAACCGACCAACCGCTCGACTTCAACCCGGTTGCGGTTGGCGATCGGCACCCCGATACGGATGTCCTGCTGGCCACTGTAGCGGTACAACAAACCCTGAAAGGACGCCAGCAACAGCATGAACAGCGTCACGCCCTCACGCTGCGCCAATGCGTTGAGCCCTTCGGCCAGTTGCGTTGGCAACTCCAGTTCCAGGCTGGCCCCGCGATAGCTTTGCAGCGCCGGGCGCGCATGCGCGGTGGGCAGCTCCAACACCGGTTGTTCACCGTCCAGCAGCTCGCACCAGTAAGCCAATTGACGCTCGCGCTCACCCACCGCCATCCACTCGCGTTGCCAGTGCGCGTAATCGGCATACTGCAATGCCAGCGCGCGGTAACTGCGCGACCTCGCCCTGGCTGTAGGCGCTATACAACTGCACCAGTTCGTCAACCATCACCTGCATCGACCAACCATCGGAAACAATATGGTGCTGCACCAGCACCAGTACATGCTCATCTTCGGCCAGGCGTAACAAGGTGACGCGCAGCAGCGGACCTTGCTGCAGGTTGAAAGGCTTGGCGATTTCGGCTTCTACCTGCTGCTGCAGTGTCTGCTCCGTGGCATCGCCTCGCAGGATTGGCAACGGTTCGGCGGGAAAAACCACCTGCACCGCGCGCTCATCCTGCTGATCGATGCGGGTGCGCAAGCTCTCATGTCGAGCCACCAAACGGTCAAAACTGCACTGCAAGGCACGCTGATCAAGGCGACCACTCAGACGCAGAATGCTCGGGATATGGTAAGCGGCGCTTTGCGGATCCAGCTGCCAAAGAAACCATTGGCGCTCCTGGGCAAAGGACAGCACTAACGGCTGATCCCGCCCTATCGCCACCATCGGCGGCGCCAGATCCTCTTCAGCGGCTTGCAGTGCGAGCACAAACCCTTGAAGTTGCGGCTGCTCAAACAAGGTGCGCAGTGGCACGTCGCGTTCAAGCAACTGGCGCACACGGGAAATCACCTGCATGGCCAGCAACGAGTGGCCGCCCAACTCGAAGAAATGATCCGTCAGACCAATGCGCGCAGCGCCCAGCACCTGGGCCCAAATCGCCGCGACCTGCTGTTGCAATGGCGTAACCGGTTCAACCCACTCGCCCTGCGACTGCGCCGCGTCCGGCTGAGGCAAGCCCTTACGGTCAAGCTTGCCATTGGGCGTCAGCGGCATCTGGTCCAGGAACATGAAGTGCGCAGGCACCATATAGTCAGGCAGACGGGTTTTCAGGGCGCGACGCAAGGCTTCGCGAAATGCCACCGGGTCGGTCGCGGGCTCAGCGGGCACGACGTAGGCCACTAACTGTTTGCCGCTCGGGCTTTCCTGGGCCACGACGACCGTTTCACCAACCGCCTGCTGCTCACGCAGACGCGCCTCGATTTCACCCAGCTCAATACGGAAACCACGGATTTTCACTTGGTGATCGACACGCCCGAGGTAATCCACCACGCCATCTGCGCGGCCACGGGTCAGGTCGCCGCTGCGGTACACGCGGCTGCCGGGCTTGCCGAACGGGTCCGGCACAAAGCGTTCGGCGGTGAGTGCCGGACGCTCCAGATAACCCCGGGCCACACCTTCGCCGCCCAGGTACAACTCACCGGCCACGCCGATGGGTTGCAAGTTGAGTTGTGAGTCCAGCACGTAGCCGCTGCGGTTGCCCAACAGCGTGCCGATCGGCGCATAGACCGCGCCGCAGGGGTCGCCGCGACGGGCTTTCCACAGCAATGGCGTAACCACGGTTTCGGTCGGGCCGTAGCCGTTGAACAGGTAGGTTGGTTTCAGTGCGCGCCAAGCCAGGTCGTAACTGGCCTGCGCCACCGCATCACCGCCGAAGCAGTACACGCGCACGTTGGGCGGGTTGCCATCGCGCTCGGCATGCTCGGCCAGCTGTTGCAGGTACACCGGCGGGAACACCGCCATGGTCACGTTGTGGCGGTGCATTTGCTGGTAGGTGTATTCCGGCAGCCACAGGCTGTCATCGCGGATCAGCACGCTGGCGCCGTTGATCAGCGGGTGCATCCAGCCTTCGTGGGAACCGTCGAAGGCAAAAGACATGAAGTGCAATTCGCAGTCGGCCGGGCCGGTTTCGTAGCGCTCGCCGGTGGCGATGATGTGCGCCACCAACGGGCCGTGGGAAACGGCCACGCCCTTGGGCATGCCGGTGGAGCCGGAGGTGTAGATCACGTAGGCGAGGTTGTCGCCGTCCAGATCGACCTTCGGCGCGTTATCGCTATAGCTGGTCCAGTCTTCGGTGCGGTCAATGGCCAGGGTTTCAAGCCCTTGCGCTACCGGCAATTGCGCCAAGGCACTGCTGTGGCTCAGCAGCAATTTCGCGCGGCTGTCTTGCATCATGTACAGCAAGCGGTCACGCGGGTATTCGATGTCCAGCGGCACATACACGCCACCGGCTTTCATCACCGCAAGGAACGCCACCATGATTTCCGCACTGCGCGGCATGGCAATCGCCACCCGCACTTCCGGGCCGACGCCACGGGCGATCAGCGCATGGGCCAGGCGGTTGGCCTGGCTGTCCAGCTCGCCATACGTCAGGGTTTGCGCATCGAACTTGACCGCCACCGCATCCGGATTGTCCCGCGCGCGATCGGCGAACAGCTCGTGCACCAAGCGTTTAGCCGAGAAGCCGGAATCGGTGCAGTTCCACAGTTGCAGGATGTGCTGCTGCTCGTCGCTATCCAACAGGTTCAACTGGCCGATGTTCTGCTGCTGATCGGCAACCATCGCCTGCAACAGGTTCTGCCAATGGCGGGCCATGCGCTCGATGGTAGCGACTTCAAACAGATCGGTGGCATAACCCAGCGTGGCCCACAGCCCTTGTGTGCTTTCATGCACGTCCAAGTCGAGGTCAAAATGCGCGGTACGGCGCTCCCACTCCAGGCCTTCGATGCGCAAGTCCGTCAGCGCTTGCACACCCAGCTGACCTTCGCTCTGATAGTTGAACATCACCTGGAACAGCGGGTTCAGGCTCAGGCTACGCTCGGGTTGCAGGGCTTCGACCAATTGCTCGAACGGCAGGTCCTGATGGGTCTGGGCCTCCAGCGCACGCTGCTTGACCTGGGTCAGCAACTCGGCAACCGTCATGTGCCCGTCGATATCGGCCTTGAGCACCTGAGTATTGACGAAAAAGCCGATCAGACGTTCTGTTTCCACACGATTGCGGTTGGCGATCGGCACGCCGACACGTATGTCTTGCTGGCCACTGTAGCGGTGCAGCAACGTCTGGAACGAGGCCAGCAGTAACATAAACATCGTCACGCCCTGCGCTTGCGCCAGGGCTTTAAGATCTTGCGCCAGGCTGGCGGGCAACGGTACATCCAGACGCGCGCCGCGATGGCTTTGCTGCGCCGGGCGCTGATGATCGAATGGCAACTCCAACACGGGCTGCTCGCCGCCGAGCACGTCGCGCCAGTAGTCCAGTTGCCGGGCCTGCTCACCGGCTTCCATCCACGTACGCTGCCATACGGCAAAGTCGGCGTACTGGATCGGCATCACCGGCAACTGCACTGCCTGGCCCTGGCTGAATGCAGCATAAAGTTGCACCAGCTCGTCGATCATGACGTGCATCGACCAACCGTCAGAGACGATGTGATGCTGCACCAGCACCAACACATGATCGTCCTGCGCCACACGCATTAAGGTCACACGCAGCAACGGCCCGCTTTGCAGGTTGAACGGCTGTGCGATTTCGGCTTCGACTTTCGCTTGCAGATCAGCTTCTTGCACGTCAATGCACTGGACAGGCAGCACCGCCTGCGCATGGATAACTTGCCGCGCACCCTCCGCGTGCTGTTCGACGCAGGTGCGCAGGCTTTCATGGCGAGCGACCAGCACATCGAAACTGCGCTGCAACGCCGCGGTATCCAGCCGCCCCTTGAGGCGCAAGGCACTGGGGATATGGTAGGCGGCGCTGTCCGGGGCCAGTTGCCAAAGAAACCACTGACGCTCCTGGGCATAAGACAGTGGCAACGGCTGGTCACGGCCGATCGGCTCCAATACCGGCGTCTGCTCACCCAGGCCACTTTTCAGGGCGTGCAGAGCGCCAGCGAACCCTTCCAGACGCGGCTGCTCGAACACCAGTTTGAGCGGTACTTCGCGCCCCAGCGTATGCCGCAGGCGTGAAACCACCTGCATGGCCAGCAGCGAATGCCCGCCCATCTCAAAGAAGTGATCGGTCAATCCTACGCGCTCGGCTCCCAGGATTTGCGCCCACACGGCGGCGACCTGCTGCTCCAGCTCAGTCACCGGCGCCACCCATGCCTGCTGCGATTGGCTGGCGTCGGGTTGGGGCAGCGCGTGACGATCCAGCTTGCCGTTGGGGTTCAGCGGCATGCGGTCGAGGAAGATGATGTGGGCCGGCACCATATAATCCGGCAGTTGTTCGCGCAGCGTCAGCTTGAGGGATGCGGCGTCTTGCTGTTCGGCAACCAGATAGGCGACCAATTGATTGTCGACGGCCAGCACCAGTGTTTCGCGCACGCTAGGCTGGGCCAACAACAGCGCCTCGATTTCACCCAGCTCGATACGAAAACCGCGGATCTTGACTTGGTGATCGACCCGCCCGACATACTCGATGACACCATCGGCGCGATAGCGTGCCAGGTCGCCGGTGCGATACAGGCGCTCGCCGGTTTCGCCGAACGGGTCCGGCACAAAGCGCTCAGCCGTGAGCAGCGCGCGGTTCAAATAGGCACGCGCCAAACCGCAGCGGCTGCCGATGTACAACTCGCCCACCGCTCCCAACGGCGCCAGGTTCAGGTCGCGGTCCAGCACGTAAAGGGCGCGGCCCGGCAAGGAACGGCCAATCGGGCTGGCGGTGGCACCGACGATTTCAGCGGCGGCTGTGCAGTCCAGCACACTCGACACCACGGTCGCTTCTGTAGGGCCATAGGTATTGAGCAAGCGTACATGGCCAAGACCGGCTTTCACCCACTGCGACGGGCCATCCAGTGGCATGGCTTCGCCACCAATGTGGACCTGGCGAAGCGCGCCATAAGACCGTGGCCCCGCGGCCAGGCAATCGAGCAGGAACAGGTTCCAGTAAGCGGTCGGCAAGTCGGCCAGCGTGATGCCTCGGGCGATGATTTCGTCGTACAGCCGAGCGCTGTCCCACAGCTGCGGCCCTCGCAATACCACCGTCGCGCCGTGGGTTAGCGCCGGGTAGAGCTGCTCGACAAAACCGTCGAAATTCAGGGTAGCGAATTGCAGTACGCGGTCATCCTGAGTCAGGCGCGAGTAATCGGCGGCCATGCGCGAAAACTCGGTCAGCGCCGCATGATCGATCGCCACGCCTTTGGGCTTGCCGGTGGAACCGGAGGTGTAAATCACGTAGGCCAGGTTGTGCTTGTCGACCTTGACCTGCGGGTTGCTCTCGCCGTAGTGGGCCAGCCCCGAATCCGCCACGTCCAGCGTCGCCATGCCTTCGGGCAGCGGCATCGGCACATGGGCTTGCGTCAGCACCACACGCACACCGCTGTCCTCCAGCATGTGCAGCAGGCGTTCACGCGGGTATTGCGGGTCCAGCGGCACATAGGCGCCGCCGGCCTTGAGCACGGCCAACACGCCAACCACCATCTCGAACGAGCGCTCGACCGCCACACCCACCCGCACTTCCGGGCCGACACCGCGCGCGATCAGTGCATGCGCCAGGCGATTGGCCTGGCGGTTCAACTCGGCATAGCTGATGGTGTGTTCGTCCAGGCACAGGGCAACCGCCTGCGGGCGCTGTTGCACCTGGGCCTCGAACAACCCGTGAACACCTGCCGCCGCTTCGAACGCAGGGCCACCCTGGTTCCAGGCATACAGCAAGTCACGCTGTTCTGCATCGATCAGCATGGCCAGCTGCGCCACACGGGTGTCCGCACGCCCGACAATCGCGCGCAGCAAGCGCTGCCAATGCTCAGCCATGCGCTGCACAGTGGGCGCGTCGAACAGGTCCGTGGCGTAGGTCAGCGAAGCCCAGATACCTTGCGGGGACTCCTGAGTATCCAGGCTAAGGTCGAACTGTGCACTCTGGCTGCCCCACTCCAACGCCTCAACGGCCAGGCCCGGCAATTGCAGCTCGCCACGGGATTTATGGGCTTCAGTCTGGTGGTTGAACATGACCTGGAACAACGGGTTATGGCTCAGGCTGCGCTCCGGTTGCAGTGCCTCGACAAGCTGCTCGAACGGCAAATCCTGATGGCTCTGGGCTTGGAGTGCGCGCTGCTTGACCTGGGCCAGCAACTGACTGAAGGGCATCTGCCCGTCGATATCAGCCTTGAACACCTGGGTATTGACGAAGAAGCCGATAAGGCGCTCGGTTTCTGCGCGATTACGGTTGGCGATCGGCACACCGACGCGGATATCCGACTGCCCGCTGTAGCGATACAACAGCGTTTGGAAGGACGCCAGCAACAGCATGAACAACGTCACACCTTCGCGTTGAGCCAGCGCCTTGAGGCTGCTGACCAACACCGCGTCCAGGTCCATGTCCAGACGCGCGCCGCGATAACTTTGTACCGGCGGGCGCGGATGATCCAGGGGCAACTCCAATACCGGTTGCTCACCGCCCAACCGCTCAAGCCAATAACCCAGCTGGCGCTCTTTTTCGCCGGCTTCCATCCAACTGCGCTGCCACAAGGCATAGTCGGGGTATTGAACCGGCAGCTCTGGCAAGCGCACATCCTGGCCCTGGCTGTAGCCCACGTACAACTGCACCAGCTCATCGACCATGACCTGCATCGACCAACCGTCCGAGACAATGTGGTGCAGCACCAGCACCAGCACATGCTCATCCGGTGCCAGCTGCAGTAATTTCACCCGCAGTAACGGGCCTTGTTGCAGATCAAAGGGTTTGGCGACTTCGGCTTGCACTTGAGCTTCGAGTTGCGTGCGCTCACCCACACCCTCAGCGATCTCAAGGTGCAGTTCAGGCTTGACCACCTGTAACACCCGGTCGACGTCCTGATGCAGGCAGGTGCGCAAACTCTCGTGACGGGCAATCAAGGCGTCAAAGCTGCGCTGCAGGGCCGACCGATCAAGTCGGCCTTTCAACCGCAACGCACGTGGCAAATGGTAGGCAGGGCTCTGCGGCTCCAACTGCCACAAAAACCACTGCCGCTCCTGAGCATAAGAGAGTCGCAGCGGCTCGCCTTCCTGACGCTTGAAAACCGGGGCAATCTCAAACAGGTTGATGCCTTGCTGCTTGAGCATTACCGCCAACGCTTTCTTTTGTTGCGCAGACAGTGAACCTACCGACTCGATTAATGCTTGCACGCCACGCCCCTCAGGAAATCAATTTATCCAAATCTTCTGCTGATAGACGTTTGAGGGCCTCCAAGGATTTAGCCAATGCGTCCTGCACCGGTGAATTATTTGTTTGCCGGGTGGCTACATAGGCACTGAAATCCGCCAGGGTCGGGGTGGTGAAGATCGATTTGACGTCGAATTCGGCGTGCAACTGCTCGCGCAGGCGCACCACCACTTGGGTGGCCAACAGGGAGTGCCCGCCCAACTCGAAGAAGTTGTCGTTCAGGCCCACCCGTTGCACGTCGAGCACTTCGGCCCAGATTGCGGCGATCTGTTGTTCCAGGTCGCTGCCCGGCGCCACGTATTCGCGCGCTTGCAGGTTGGCGTCCACCTTGGGCAGCGCCTTGCGGTCGAGCTTGCCGTTGGGGCTCAGGGGCATCTGTTCCAGCAGCATCCATAGCGCGGGCACCATGTAGTCCGGCAGATGGTGGGCCAAGTGCGCGCTCACTACGTCGCGCCAGTCGTCGGCGGCGTGTTGCAGCACCAGGTAGCCCACCAGGTATTTGCCGTCGACGGCCAGCACCGCGGCTTCACGCACCCATTCGTGCTCCAGCAGGCGCGCTTCGATTTCGCCCAACTCGATACGCAGGCCACGCAACTTGACTTGATGGTCGATACGCCCGGCGTACTCGATCACGCCGTCGTCGCGATACCGCGCCAGGTCGCCGGTGCGGTACAGGCGCTCACCGTTGACAAAGGGGTTGGCAATAAAGCGCTCGGCGGTCAAGGCCGGGCGGCGATGGTAACCACGGGCCAGGCCGACACCGCCCAGGTACAGCTCGCCCAACACGCCCACCGGCGCCGGCTCAAAGTTGCCGTCGAGGATGTAGCAGCCCAGGTTGGCAATCGGCCGACCAATCGGCACCGCATCGCGACCTTCATCTATGCAGGTCCAGTGGGTCACATCGATGGCGGCTTCGGTCGGGCCGTAAAGGTTGTACAGCCCGGCTTGCGGCAATTTGGCGAAGACTTGCTGTTGCGCATCCACCGGCAGCGCCTCGCCGCTGCACACGATGCGGTGCAAGGTGTGGCACGTCGCAACGGTCGGGTCTTGCAGGAAGGCCTGCAACATCGAAGGTACAAAGTGCAGCGTGGTGACCTGTTCGGCATTGATCAGGCTGACCAGCCTGGCCGGGTCACGATGGTCGCCCGGCGCGGCAACGACCAGGCGTGCGCCGGTCATCAGTGGCCAGAAGAACTCCCACACCGACACGTCAAAGCTGAACGGGGTCTTTTGCAGCACGCTGTCGCTGACATCCAGGCCGTAGGCTTCCTGCATCCATTGCAGGCGGTTGGTCAGGGCCGCATGACGGTTGCCGGCGCCTTTTGGCTGGCCGGTGGAACCGGAGGTGTAGATCACGTAGGCGAGGTGTTCGCCGTCCAGGGCAATACCCGGATTCTCTTCGCTAAAGTTGTCGAACCCAGTCTCGCCAAATACCAGGGTTTCCAGGCCGTGTGGAATCGGCAACTGACCGAGTAGATGCGCCTGAGTCAGCAGCAGCTTCACGCCGCTGTCTTCAAGCATGTAGGCCAGGCGCTCACGCGGGTATTCCGGGTCCAGCGGCACATAGGCGCCACCGGCCTTGAGCACCGCCAGCAGGCCGACCACCATCTCGATGGAGCGCTCCACTGCCAGCCCCACCAGCGTGTCCGGCCCCACGCCCGCCTCGATCAGACGATGGGCCAGGCGATTGGCGCGGCGGTTGAGCTCGGCGTAATTTAAGCGCTGCTCGGCAAACACCAGCGCCGGTGCCGCTGGCGTGAGCGCAACCTGCGCTTCAATCAGTTGATGCACCGTTTGCTGCAACGGGTAATCGCGGGATGTGGCGTTCCAGCCCTCAATCACCTGCTGGCGCTCAGTGACGTCGAGCATCGCCAGCTCACCCAGGCGTTGCTGCCCGCCCTCAAGCATCGCTTGCAGCAGGTTGACCAGGTGCCGGCCGTAACCTTGCACCGTATTTCCGTGGAAATACGCGCGGGCAAAGCTGAACTGCACCGACAGCGTTTCGCCCAGATCCACCAGCACCGTCAGCGGGAAGTTGGTTTGTTCATGGGCGTGGGGCTCGCCAAACCGAATGCCGCTGCCGCCGCTTTGCGCCAGGGCTTTGGACACCGGGTAGTTTTCGAACACCAGGATATTGTCGAACAAGGCTTCACCGCCCTGCCCGGCCCAGCGCTGAATGTCATACAGGCCGGTGTGCTCATGCTCACGCAAGGCCAGGTTCTGCGCCTGCACCGCTTGCAACCAGTCGGCCACCGAGGCCTGCGCCTCCACTGCGCAGATCACCGGCAAGGTGTTGATGAACAGACCGATCTGCTGCTCAACGCCCGCAAGCTCCGCCGGGCGCCCGGCCACGGTAGCGCCGAACGCCACCACCGCCTGGCCGCTGTGACGCTGCAACAGGATCAGCCACGCCGCCTGGATCAGGGTGTTAAGCGTGACCTTGTGGCTGCGGGCGAACGACTCAAGTTGAGCCGTGAGTGTGCGATCAAGCGCCAGTTGATGCTCGCCATGCCCTTGCTCCGCCGTCGGTAGGCTGCTGCCCAGCCGTGTCGGGGTTTGCAATGCACTCAATTGTTCGCGCCAGAAGGCTTCGGTCGCAGCGGCGTCCCGCTGTTGCAGCCAGCCGATGTAATCGCGATAGCGCCCGGCCGCTTCCGGCACTGCCACGCCGGCATAGCGTTGCAGCACTTCACCGAACAGCCGCGAATTGCTCCAGCCGTCCATCAGGATGTGGTGGTTGGTGTAAATCAATTCGTAGCGCTGCTCATCGGTGCGCACCAGCACCAGGCGCACCAGGGGTGCCTTGGCCAGGTCAAAACCCTGGCGGCGCTGGGCCTGTTGCAGGTTGCGCAGTTCCAGTTCGCGCTCCGGCATGGCGCGCCAATCCAGAACCTGAATCGGCAGCCGCGCCTGGCGATACACCACCTGGCACGGCCACTCCAACTGGCCTTCCCAGAAGAACCCGCTGCGCAGCACATCATGGGCCTGCACCGTGGCATCCCAGGCGTGCTGGAAGCGCGCCACATCCAGCCCTTGCGCAGTCACGCGGATCTGGTTGATGTAGTCGCCCGCCGTCTGCTCATAGAGCGTGTGAAAGAGCATGCCCTGCTGCATGGGCGACAAGGTGTAGATGTCTTCAATGGCATCGAAGGCCAGCGGCAACGACTCCAGCTGTGATTGATTCAAGCGCGACAACGGGAAATCGGAGGCCGTCACTCCGCCATTGCCGGGCGTGCAGCAATGTTCGATCAGCGCGCTGAGTTCGCGGGTGTAGGCCGCGCTCAGCGTTTCGATCACCGCGGGGTCGAACATCAGCGGGCTGAACGTCCAGCCCAGTTGCAGTTCGCCGCCATAGACCTGGCCGTTGAGCGTCAGCCAGTTGCCCAGCGGCGCGTCCGGGCTTTGTTCGGCGCCGGCGCTTTCTGCGGCGGGCGCCAGCAGCGTGTCCGGCTGGTCGAAGCTGCCGTCGACCTGGCCCAGGTAGTTGAAGGTGATGCGCGGCGCCGGCAAGGCACTGAACGCCTCACGTGTGGCGTCATCGCCCAGGTAACGCAAAGCGCCAAAACCCAGGCCTTTATGCGGCACGCTGCGCAGTTGCTCCTTGATCTGTTTGATCGATACCGCCAGGGATGCGTCGGGGGTCAGGCGCACCGGGAACAGGCTGGTGAACCAGCCCAGGGTGCGCGTCAGGTCGATGTCGTCAAACAGCTCCTCACGGCCATGACCTTCCAGCTGGATCAGGCTCGAGGCGTGGCCCGTCCACTGGCAGATCACCCGCGCCAGGGCCGTGAGCAGCAGGTCGTTGATCTGGGTGCGGTAGGCCGTGGGCGCTTGTTGCAGCAATTGCCGCGTGCGTTCGGCATCCAGTTGGCTAACCACGGTCTGGGCCAGGCGGCCAGGACGTGCGCCTTGCGGGTCGCGGCACGGCAAATCGGTGGCCGCACCTTGCAGCTGGTGCAGCCAAAAGGCTTGCTCGGACGCCATCGCCGCACTGCGGGCGTGGGCTTGCAAGCGCTCGGCCCAGGCTTTGAACGACGAGGTTTTGGCCGGCAGTGTTTGTTCGCGATACAGCGCTTGCAGGTCTTCAAGGAACACCCGCCAGGACACGCCGTCCACCACCAAGTGGTGCATCACCAGCAACAGGCGCTGGGAACCGTCTGCCAGCTCGGCCAGTACCGCACGCAGCAATGGCCCGTGTTGCAGGTCGAGGCTGCGCTGGGCTTTTTCGCAGAGCGCGGTCAACTCGCTGGCATCCGCCACCGTGGCTTGCCAGAGTACCGGCGAGCCGCCTGCAGCATGCTCGGCTTTCCAACCCTCAGGGTGCTGGATGAAGTTCAAACGCAGCACATCGTGATGGGCAATCAGGCCCTGCAACGCGGCTTCCAGACGATCGCCCTGAAGCGTTTGGCGCGGCGTCAGCAAGAAGGACTGGTTCCAGTGATGCGAGTCAGGCAACTGCATGTCGAAGAACAACTGCTGGAACGGCAGCAACGGCGTCTGACCTTGTACCGGGCCTTGATCGATCACCCGCGCGGTTTGCAACTGCGCCACCCGCGCGAGGCTGCGCACGGTTTGATGCTGGAACAACGCCTTGGCGGTGAAGTGAATACCGGCGGCACGCGCGCGGCTGACCACCTGGATCGAAATGATCGAGTCACCGCCGCGCTCGAAGAAGTTGTCGTTCAACCCCACCTGTTCGATGCCCAGCACATCGGCCCAGATGGCGGCGATTTGCTGCTCCAGCGCGCTTTGCGGGGCTTCATATTGCTGCGTGGCTTCGGGCTTTGGCAGCGCCTTGCGGTCAAGCTTGCCGTTGGGGCTCAGGGGCATCTGCTCCAGCAGCATCCATTGTGCGGGCACCATGTAATCCGGCAGGGTTTCGGCCAGATGAGCACTGAGTACATCGCGCCAATCGTCAGCAGCGTTTTGCAGCACGAGGTAGCCCACCAGGTATTGACTGTCCGGCGCCAACACGGCCGCTTCGCGGACGCAATCGTGCGCCAGCAAACGCGCTTCGATTTCACCCAATTCGATACGCAAGCCACGCAACTTGACCTGATGATCGGCCCGCCCGGCGTATTCGATCACGCCGTCTGCGCGATAGCGCGCCAGGTCGCCGCTGCGGTACAGACGCTCACCGCTGACAAAGGGATGGGCGATAAAGCGCTCGGCGGTCAATGCCGGACGGCGGTGATAACCACGGGCCAGGCCAACGCCGCCCAGGTAAAGCTCGCCCAGCACGCCAATCGGTACCGGTTCGAAATGGCTGTCGAGGATGTAGCAGCCCAGATTGGCAATCGGGCGACCAATCGGCACGGCGTCACGCCCTTCATCGACGCAGGTCCAATGGGTCACGTCGATGGCGGCTTCGGTCGGGCCGTAGAGGTTATACAGCCCAGCGTGCGGCAGTTTGGCCAGGACGTGCTGTTGCGCATCCACCGGCAGCGCCTCGCCGCTGCACACGATGCGCTGCACGCTGTGGCAGCTCGAAACCGCCGGGTCTTGCAGGAACGCCTGCAACATCGAGGGCACAAAGTGCAGCGTGGTGATGTGTTCGGCCGTGATCAGGCTGATCAGCCGGGCCGGATCACGGTGATCGCCCGGTGCTGCAACGACCAGGCGCGCGCCGGTCATCAGTGGCCAGAAGAACTCCCACACCGACACGTCGAAACTGAACGGGGTCTTTTGCAACACGCTGTCGCTGACGCCCAGGCCATAAGCCTCCTGCATCCATTGCAGGCGATTGAGCAGTGCTGAATGGCGGTTGCCGGCGCCTTTGGGTTGGCCGGTGGAGCCGGAGGTGTAGATCACATAGGCGAGATTTTCGCCATCCAGCACGGTATCCGGGTTCGCGTCGCTGTAGCTGTCGAAACCGGACTCGCCCAGCACCAGGGTTTCCAATCCCTGCGGGATCGGCAATTGTTCGAGCAGATGCGCCTGAGTCAGCAGCAACTTCACGCCGCTGTCTTCAAGCATGTAGGCCAGGCGTTCACGCGGGTATTCCGGATCCAGCGGCACATAGGCGCCTCCGGCCTTGAGCACCGCCAGCAGCCCCACCACCATCTCGATGGAGCGCTCCACGGCCAGCCCCACCAGCGAATCCGGGCCAACGCCAGCCTCGATCAAACGATGAGCCAGGCGATTGGCGCGGCGGTTCAGTTCGGCGTAACTCAGCGCCACGTCACCAAAGCGCAACGCCGCTGCATCCGGCTGCTTGAGCACCTGCGCTTCTATCAACTGATGCACCCATTGGCCTTGCGGGTAAGCACGCTCGGTGGCATTCCACTGGTAGAGGAGCTGTTGGCGCTCCGTGGTATCCAGCATGGCCAGGTCCTGCAGGGCCAATGCAGGGTTGGCCACGGCGGCGCGTAACAGGCTCAACCAATGGCCCAGCATGCGTGCGGCGGTGGCGGCGCCGAACAAGTCGGTGGCGTAGGTCAAGGAGGCCCAGATGCCGTCGCCGCTCTCCTGAGTATCCAGGCTCAGGTCAAACTGGGCGCTCTGAGTCTCCAGTTCCAGGCTGGTCACACGCAGGCCCGGCAATTGCTGCTCTGCGGATGGGGTTTTGGCCTGGTGGTTGAACATCACCTGAAACAACGGGTTATGGCTCAGGCTGCGCTCGGGTTGCAGCGCTTCGACCAGTTGTTCGAAGGGCAAATCCTGATGGGCCTGGGCTTCGAGCGCGCGGCGCTTGGTGTGTTGCACCAGCTGGGTGAAGGTCATCTGGCCGTCGAGATCGGCCTTGAGTACCTGGGTGTTGACGAAAAAGCCGATCAGCGATTCGGTCTCGACGCGGTTGCGGTTGGCGATCGGCACGCCGACGCGAATGTCCGACTGCCCGCTGTAGCGGTACAGAAATGCCTGGAACGCCGCCAACAGCAGCATGAACAGCGTCACCCCTTCGCGCTGTGCCAACGCCTTGAGACCGGCGACCAGGGCGGGTTCCAAGGCCATGTCCTGGCGTGCGCCAAGGAAACTCTGCTGCGCTGGGCGCGAGTAATCAAGCGGCAGTTCCAGCACCGGCTGTGTGCCGCTGAGCAGCTCACGCCAGTAATCCAGTTGGCGGGCCTTCTCCCCTGCTTCCATCCAGCGGCGTTGCC
This sequence comes from Pseudomonas sp. W3I7, assembly GCF_030816095.1. Taxonomy (NCBI): domain Bacteria; kingdom Pseudomonadati; phylum Pseudomonadota; class Gammaproteobacteria; order Pseudomonadales; family Pseudomonadaceae; genus Pseudomonas; species Pseudomonas sp. W3I7. Next base: position 2,420,423 of record NZ_JAUSXP010000001.1, on the reverse strand, counting down.
ACACTGCGTAGTCGGCGTACTGGATCGGCAGCGGTGCCAACGTGCAGTCCTGGCCCTGGCTGTAGGCGGCATACAGCTGCATCAACTCTTGCACCATCACGCCCATCGACCAGCCGTCAGAGACGATATGGTGCTGCACCAGCACCAATACATGCTCTTCTGCGCTTAGGCCGAGCAAGCTGACGCGCACTAACGGACCTTGCTGCAAATCGAAAGGTCGGGCGATTTCAGCTTCGACGCTTGCCTTGAGCTGGGTCTCGTCGACTGGGCGCTCAGCGATCTCGATCGCCGCATGGGCCAACACTTGCTGGGCACGCTGCTCGCCCTCCAGGTGCAAACGGGTGCGCAGGCTCTCATGGCGTGCCACCAATGTGTCGAAGCTGCGTTGCAGTGCGGCCTTGTCCAGGCGCCCGCTCAGGCGCAAGGCGCCGGGGACGTGATAGGCCGCGCTGTCCGGGTCCAGTTGCCAGAGAAACCACTGGCGCTCCTGGGCATAAGACAGCGGCGCGTGTTGGCCCTCCTCACGAATCGAGGCGATCGGCAGTTGCGCGAAACTCATGCCGCGGCTTTGCAGACGTTGGTAAAACTGCTGACGCTGTTCCAGAGGCAGGCGAAGAAAGCGCGAAACCAGATCGATATTAGGGTTGGAAAGCATGGTTCAAATCGCCTCTAGTTCGCTCAAAAAGTCACGAAGGTCATCAAAATCTTCCGCGCTGCCGGCGTGGAAGGTGGCAGCGGCCTGCACATAGGCGCGCAACGTTTCGGTCTGGAACACTTCCACCAGCGGCACTTCCAGCCCCAGTTCGGCCTGCACCCGCGAAGTGATCTGGATCGCCAGCAGGGAGTGGCCGCCCACTTCGAAGAAGTTATCGTCCAGGCCCACGCGAGGCAGGTGCAGAATCTCGGCCCAGATCGCGGCGATTTGCTGCTCCAGCTCGGTTTGCGGGGCGACGTAGTGCTGCTGCATCTGGCTCGCATCCGGCTCGGGCAGGCCCTTGCGGTCGAGTTTGCCGTTAGGCGTGAGTGGCATCTGCGCCAGGAACATGAAGTGCGTGGGCACCATGTAATCCGGCAAGCGGGTTTTCAGCGCACGGCGCAGGCTGTCGCGGAACTCGGTTTCATTTGGCTGCGCGGTTGCTGGAACCACATAAGCCACCAGTTGTTTGCCGTTCGGGCCTTCCTGGGCCACGACAACGGTTTCGCCAACGCTGTCCTGCTCACGCAGGCGCGCTTCGATTTCACCCAACTCAATACGGAAACCACGGATTTTTACTTGGTGATCGACACGCCCGAGGTAATCCACCACGCCATCTGCGCGGCCACGGGTCAGGTCGCCACTGCGGTACACGCGGCTGCCGGGTTTGCCGAACGGGTCCGGCACAAAGCGTTCGGCAGTCAGTGCCGGGCGCTCCAGATAACCGCGGGCCACGCCTTCGCCGCCCAGGTACAACTCACCGGCCACGCCGATGGGTTGCAGGTTGAGTTGCGAGTCCAGCACGTAGCCGCTGCGGTTGCCCAACAGCGTGCCGATCGGCGCATAGACCGCGCCGCAGGGGTCGCCGCGACGGGCTTTCCACAGCAATGGCGTAACCACGGTTTCGGTCGGGCCGTAGCCGTTGAACAGGTAGGTTGGTTTCAGTGCGCGCCAAGCCAGGTCGTAACTGGCCTGCGCCACCGCATCACCGCCGAAGCAGTACACACGCACGTTGGGCGGGTTGCCATCGCGCTCGGCATGCTCGGCCAGCTGTTGCAGGTACACCGGCGGGAACACCGCCATGGTCACGTTGTGGCGGTGCATTTGCTGGTAGGTGTATTCCGGCAGCCACAGGCTGTCATCGCGGATCAGCACGCTGGCGCCATTGATCAGCGGGTGCATCCAGCCTTCATGGGAACCGTCGAAGGCAAAAGACATGAAGTGCAATTCGCAGTCGGCCGGGCCGGTTTCGTAGCGTTCGCCGGTGGCGATGATGTGCGCCACCAACGGGCCGTGGGAAACGGCAACGCCCTTGGGCATGCCGGTGGAGCCGGAGGTGTAGATCACGTAGGCGAGGTTGTCGCCGTCCAGATCGACCTTCGGCGCGGTATCGCTATAACCGGCCCAGTCTTCGGTGCGGTCAATGGCCAGGGTTTCAAGCCCTTGCGCTACCGGCAATTGCGCCAAGGCGCTGGTGTGGCTCAGCAGCAATTTCGCACGGCTGTCTTGCATCATGTACAGCAAGCGGTCACGCGGGTATTCGATGTCCAGCGGCACATACACGCCACCGGCTTTCATCACTGCAAGGAACGCCACCATGATTTCCGCACTGCGCGGCATGGCAATCGCCACCCGCACTTCCGGGCCGACGCCACGGGCGATCAGCGCATGGGCCAGGCGGTTGGCCTGGCTGTCCAGCTCGCCATACGTCAGGGTTTGCGCATCGAACTTGACCGCCACCGCACCCGGGTTTTCCCGAGCGCGATCGGCGAACAGCTCGTGCACCAGGCGTGTGGCCGAAAAGCCGGCGTCGGTCTGGTTCCACAGCTGCAGGATGTGCTGTTGCTCATCCTGGCTGAGCAGGTTCAACTGGCCGATGGGCTGCTGCTGGTCGGCGACCATCGCCTGCAACAGGTTTTGCCAGTGACGGGCCATGCGTTCAATGGTCGACGCTTCGAACAGGTCGGTCGCATAGCTCAGGGACGCGCTCAACTGGTCACGGGACTCCTCGATATCCAGGGTAAGGTCGAAATGCGCAGCCGTTTCGTCCCAAGTCACCGGGCTCATGTCCAACTGCGCCAGGCGCTGTAAATGCTCGCCGGCCAGGCTGATGTGGTGGTTGAACGCCACCTGGAACAACGGGCTCAAGCTCAGGCTGCGCTCAGGTTGCAAGGCCTCGACCAGTTGCTCGAACGGCAGGTCCTGATGGGCCTGGGCTTCCAGGGCGCGCTGCTTGACCTGCTGCAGCAACTGGGCAACGGTGGTTTGCGCGTCGATCTCGGCCTTGAGCACCTGGGTGTTGACGAAGAAGCCGATCAGCCGTTCGGTTTCAACACGGTTGCGGTTGGCAATCGGCACGCCGACACGGATGTCCCGCTGGCCGCTGTAGCGGTGCAATAACGCGTGGTAGGAGGCCAGCAGCAGCATGAACAGCGTCACACCTTCGCGCTGGGCCAACAACTTGAGGTTATCGAGCAGCGGGGTCGGCAGCGCAATATACAGACGCGCGCCGCGATGAGACGGTACCGCAGGGCGCTGTTGATCAAAAGGTAACTCCAGCACCGGTTGCTCGCCACCGAGCAGTTCACGCCAGTAGTCGAGCTGGCGCGTCTTTTCACCGGCTTCCATCCAGTCGCGCTGCCATTTTGCGTAGTCGGCGTACTGGATCGGCATCGCCGGCAATTGCAGGGTCTGGCCTTGGCTGTAGGCCGTATACAACTGCACCAGTTCGTCGACCAACACTTGCATCGACCAGCCGTCGGAAATGATGTGATGTTGCACCAGGACCAGCACATGCTCGTCTTGCGCCAGGCGCAAGAGGCTTACACGCATCAGCGGCCCCTGACGCAGATCGAACGGTTGCGCCACCAGCGCTTGCACCGTGGATTTAAGCTGTGCTTCGTCGGTGAGCTGCGACACGAGTTCGATCCGCGCCTGTGGGCTGACCACTTGCACCGTGCGGTCGCTTTCTTGCTGCAAATGCGTGCGCAGGCTGTCATGGCGCGCCACCAGGGTATCGAAGGCACGTTGCAGGGCACTGCGGTCCAGCGGACCTTTCAAGCGCAGCGCACTCGGCACGTGATAGGCCGAACTGTGCGGGTCCAGTTGCCAGAGGAACCACTGCCGTTCCTGGGCGTAGGATAGCAACCATGGCTGATCGCGGTCCGCCGCCACCATCGCCGGCGCCGAAGCGCTGACCGCGGCCAGAGTGTTGGCCCCTGCCAGAGTGTTAACAAAGTCGCCCAGCACGGGCTGCTCAAACAGCGTGCGCAGTGCAACTTCGAGACCCAGGCCATGGCGCAAGCGGGACACCACCTGCGTGGCGAGCAACGAATGCCCGCCCATCTCGAAGAAGTGATCGTTGAGCCCAACCCGTTCGGCGCCCAGCACTTGAGCCCAGATAGCCGCGACGCGTTGCTCGGTCTCGGTGACCGGGGCAACCCAATCGACCAGGGCTTGGCTGATATCCGGCTTGGGCAGCGCGGCACGGTCCAGCTTGCCGTTGGGGCTCAGAGGCAAGCGCTCCAGCACCAGCAGATGCGCCGGAACCATGTAGTCCGGCAGCTCTTGGCGCAACGCGGCCTTGAGCTGCGTGCGCAATTGAGCCTGCTCGGTGTCGGACAACGACTGGTTGGCCACGACATAGCCGACCAACTGGTTGTCCGCCGCGATCACCAGCGCCTCGCGCACACTGGCCTGGGCCAGCAGACGCGCTTCGATTTCGCCCAACTCGATACGGAAACCTCGCACCTTGACCTGATGGTCTATTCGCCCCACGTACTCGATCATCCCATCGGCGCGGTAGCGCGCCAGGTCACCGGTGCGGTACAAACGGCCGACGCCGTCAGCGCAGAAGGGATCGGGAATGAAGCGGTGGGCCGTCAGGTCCGCACGCTTGAAATAACCCCGCGCCAGCAGCGGCCCGCCGATCACCAACTCGCCCGCGACACCTACCGGCACCGGGTTGAGGTTGGCATCCAGCAGGTAAATGGCACGGCCATCCAGCACGCGGCCAATCGGCATCATCGACGGCAAGGCCTCACGGCCCTCGACATACGCGGCGCAGTCCAGGGCAGTGGCGGTCACCGTGGCTTCGGTAGGCCCGTAGGTATTGAGCAACCGCACATGCTGCAAGCCCGCTGCGCGCCAGGCATTCAGCCCTTCAGGCGGCATGGCTTCGCCGCCAATGTGCAGTTGGCGCAAGCGCCCGTAATCACGTGGGCCCAGGTCTGCAAAATCGCGCACCAGAGCCAGCCAATAGGCCGTGGTCAGGTCGACCACGGAAATATCGTGTTCAATCAGTTGCTGGTAGAAGGTGTCGCTGTCCCAAAGTTCGCCACCGCGCACCACCACCGCCGCACCGCAGCACAGCGCCGGGTAGAGCTGCTCGACAAAGCCGTCGAAGTTGAAGGTGCCAAATTGCAGCACGCGGTCATGGGCTTGCAGCGCAAACAGTTCGGTGAAGACCTCCACATGCCGGGCCAGGGACGCGAGGTCGATGCCCACGCCTTTTGGCCTACCGGTCGAGCCGGACGTGAACATCACGTAGGCCAGGTTGGCCGGCTGCGCCCTCGATTCGGGGTTTTCAGCGCTGTAGTCGGCCAACCAGTCTGCGCCGGACTCCAGGCACACAAGCGTCAGGTTCGCGCTGATCGGCAGATTCGCCACCAATGGCTGCTGAGTCAGCAGTAATTGCAGACCGCTGTCCTCGATCATGCATTGCAGGCGTTCGGCCGGGTATTTCGGGTCCAGCGGCACATAGGCGCCACCGGACTTGAGCACCGCCAGCAAGCCGACGATCATTTCCAGGGAACGGTCGACCGCAACGCCCACCAGCGTGTCGGCGCTGACGCCCAACGCGATCAGGCGATGGGCCAGGCGGTTGGCGCGCAAGTTGAGGTCGGCGTAGGTCATACGTTGCTGATCCAGGATCAGCGCGATGTTTTGCGGGTGCAACGCGGCGTGTTGTTCGAAGCGCTGCAATACGCTTGCCTTGGCCGGTTGAGCGACACTGCGCGGGTTCCAGTCTTGCAGCATGCGGGTGTATTCAGAATCCAACAGCAAGGGGATGGCGCCCACGGCTTGCTCCGGCGCCTGGATAAATTGCTGCAGCACGCCCTGCAAGTAGGTGCCAATGTGCTGCACGGTGTCGGTCGCAAACTCCGCACGCAGGTATTCCAGGTGCAGGCTCAGGCGCTCGCCGCCGTGCACGGTCAGTGTCAACGGGTAGTTGGTGCGCTCCTGATGACTGACGCCACTGAAACGCAAACCGCCCTCGCCCGACTGCTCCAGCGTCTTGGCCACCGGGAAGTTTTCGAACACCACCAGCGTGTCGAATAACGCCTCACCGGCCGAACCGGCCCAGCGCTGGATATCAAACAGCGGCGTGTGTTCATGCTCGCGCATTTCCAAGTTCAGTGCCTGCACGCATCGCACCCAATCGCTGACGCTTTGCGCCGGACTGGCGGCAGCAATCAGCGGCAAGGTGTTGATGAACAGGCCGACGTGCTGCTCGACATTCGCCAGCTGCGCCGGGCGCCCAGACACCGTCACCCCACAGGCGACGCTGGACTGGCCGGTGTAGCGTTGCAGCAGCAACAGCCACGCCGATTGCACCAGGGTGTTGAGGGTCACTTGGTGCGCACGGGCGAAGGCCGAAAGGCGCTGAGTCTGGATGGCATCCCACTCACAAAAGACTTCACCGTATTCACCCGCACTCTGCGCCGGGCTTTTGAGCACGCTGCGCGCCAGATGCGTCGGCTCGTCCAACTGCGCCAGGCGCTGGCGCCAAAAGGCCTCGCCCAACGCCGGATCCTGCCGTTGCAACCAGGCGATATGCTGGGAAAACCCCGCGCCCACCGGCGCCAATGCCTGGCCCTTGCAGGCCTGCAGCACTTCATTGAGCACCAGTGCATTGCTCCAGCCATCCATCAGGATGTGATGACTGGTGTAGATCAAGTGCCAGCGGTCTTCAGCCGTACGTACCAACGCCACCCGCAGCAACGGCGGACGCGCCAGCTCGAAGCCCTCGCGATGGTGCTCGGCGGCCAGGCTATCCAGGGCGGCAGGAAGGTCCTGATGCCCGCGCCAGTCGAATTCGGTGAACGGCAAGCTGACCTGCCGATACACCACTTGCAGGGCTTGGCCCTGGTCGTCCTGCCAGACAAACCCGGTACGTAACATGTCATGCCGGGCCAGCACTTGCGCCCAGGCGCGCAGGAAGACTGCCACGTCCAGGCCGTGCACATCGGCGCGCAGCTGGCTGACGTAAATGTCATCCTCGCCCTGTTGGTAGAGGCTGTGAAACAACATGCCCTGTTGCATCGGCGACAGCGGGTACAGGTCCTGCACGTCCCTTGCTGGCAGTGCAAGGTCGTCAAGCTGGGGTTGGGTCAATTGCGCCAGGGTCACGTCGGCCGGTGTCAGGCCGCCCTGTTTCGGATCGACGCAATGGGCGATCAGTGCCAGCAATTCCTGCTGAAAATCATCCGCCAGGTGCTGGACAGTCGCCACCTCGAACATCTCACGGCTGAACCCCCACTGCAGGGCCAATTCACCGCCGTACACCTGGCCTTCCACCGTCAGCCAGTTGGCCAGCGGCGCCTGCGGGTCCTGGGCTTGCCCACTGCCCTGGGTGGCGGGCACGAATAACGCCGACTCGTTGAACTGGCGGTCGAACTGCCCCAAGTAGTTGAACGTGATGCGTGGCGCGGCCAGGTTCGAGAGCGCTTCACGGGCGTCAGGCGTGCCGAGGTAGCGCAGCAGGCCATAGCCAATGCCTTTGTGCGGCACGGCGCGCAGTTGTTCCTTCACCGACTTGATGGCCGCCGACAACTCGCCATCGGCGTGCAGGCGCACCGGGAACAGGCTGGTGAACCAGCCCACGGTGCGGCTCAAGTCAAGCGTGTCGAACAGGTCTTCACGGCCATGGCCTTCCAGCTGGATCAGTGCGGCAGGCTGCTCGCTCCAGCGGCTGACCACGCGCGCCAGCGCGGTGAGCAGCAGGTCATTGACCTGGGTGCGGTAGGCCGCCGGGGCGTCTTGCAGCAGTTGACGGGTGTGTTCGGCGCTCAAGCGGATTTCGAGCTTGCTGCCCAGGCGATTCTGCAGGCCGCCCTGGGGGTTGTCGCAGGGCAGGTCGGCGCTCGCGGTCTGGGCCTGCCAGTACGGCAGTTGGTTGCCCAGCGTCAGCGCATGGGCCTGCAACTGCTGCGCCCAGTCTTGGTAGGCGCTGGTCTTGGCCGGCAACGCCGCGTTGCGGTAAGCCTGTTGCAGGTCTTCGAGCAGGATGCGCCACGACACGCCATCGACCACCAGGTGATGCACCACCAGCAGCAGGCGCTGGGCGCCGTTTGCCATCGAGACCAGTACTGCGCGCAGCAGCGGCCCCTGTTCAAGGTCGAGGCTGCGGTGTGCCTCGTCGCAAAGTGCGGCCAGCTCAGCCTCGTCAGCAACCTGCGCCTGCCACACTGAAACGCTTGCAACCGGCTCGGCGTGGGCCTGCTGCCAACCGTCTGCCTGTTGCACAAAACGCAGGCGCAGGGCGTCATGGTGGTTGATCATGCGGGTCAAGGCCGCGTCCAGGCGCGCGGGCTCCAGGGTTTCGCGCGCGGCCAACAGCAGCGACTGGTTCCAATGCTGACGCGCCGGGATCACCTGTTCGAAAAAGCTGTGTTGCACGGGCGTGAGGATCACCTCGCCGCTGACCGGGCCTTGATCGATCACCGTCGCCTGTTCAAAGCTGGCCACCAGCGCCAGGCTGCGCACGCTCTGGTACTGGAACAGGTCACGCGGGCTGAGGCGAATCCCCGCCTGACGGGCGCGGCTGACCACTTGGATGGAGATAATCGAGTCGCCACCCAGCTCAAAGAAGTTGTCGTCCAGACCCACTTGCGCGGCGCCGAGCACATCGCTCCAGATCGCTGCCAGGGCCTTTTGCAGTTCGCTTTCGGGCGCGACAAAGGCTTGTTGCGGCGCGGCATCCGGCAATGGCAGCGCCTTGCGGTCGAGCTTGCCGTTGGCGGTGACCGGCAATTTGGCCAGGGTGACGAAGTGCGTGGGCACCATGTATTCCGGCAGGCTGCTGAGCAGCCAGGCCTTGAGGTTGGCCGGCTCTTCACCTTCGTTAACCAGGTAGGCAACCAGCTGTTTGCCGCCCTGCACCAGTACCACGGCTTCGCGCACCTGCGGGTGTTGCATCAGCCGGGTTTCGATTTCGCCCAGCTCGATACGCAAACCGCGCAGCTTGACCTGATGGTCGAGACGGCCGAGGTATTCGATCACGCCATCGGCACGCTGGCGCACGCGGTCGCCAGTGCGATACAGGCGCTCGCCGTCAACAAAAGGGCTTGGCACAAAGCGCTCGGCGGTCAAGCCCGGGCGGCGGTGATAGCTGCGCGCCAGGCCGACACCGCCCAGGTACAACTCGCCTGAAACGCCGGCGGGTACGGGGTTGAGCTGGGCGTCGAGCACATAGGTGGCCAAGTTGGCAATCGGGCGGCCGATGGGCACGCTGTCGGCGCCTTCGTCGACGCATGTCCAGTGGGTGACGTCGATGGCGGCTTCGGTGGGGCCGTAGAGGTTGAACAAACCCGCCGCTGGCAGCTTGGCGAACACTTGCAGTTGCGCGTCCAACGGCAAGGCTTCGCCGCTGCACACGATGCGCTTGAGGTTCGTGCAGGCACCCACGCCAGGCTCATGGATAAACGCCTGGAGCATCGACGGCACGAAGTGCAAGGTGGTGATGGCGTGGCGACCGATGGTCTCGATCAGCCGCGCCGGCTCGCGATGTTCGCCGGGCGCGGCTACCACCAGGCGAGCGCCGGTCATCAATGGCCAGAAAAACTCCCACACCGACACATCAAAGCTGAACGGGGTTTTCTGCAAGACCGCATCGCTGGCGTCCAGGCCGTAAGCCTGCTGCATCCAGCACAAGCGGTTGACCAGCGCGCGATGGCTGTTGCCGGCGCCCTTGGGTTTGCCGGTGGAACCGGAGGTGTAAATCACGTAGGCCAGGTTGAGCGCCTGGATGGCCACGGCCGGTGATTCGCTGCTATAGCCGTCAAGCCAACCCGGCGCCTGGTCCAGAACGAGCACTTGCACGCCATGAATCGGCAGCAAAGCCTGCAGGCTCTGCTGGCTGAGCAACAGCTTGATGCCGCTGTCTTCGATCATGTAGGCGAGGCGTTCCTGGGGGTATTCCGGGTCCAACGGCACGTAGGCGCCGCCGGCCTTGAGGATCGCCAGCAAACCCACCACCATTTCGACCGAGCGCTCCACACAGATACCCACCAGCACGTCGGGACCAACGCCCTGCTCGCGCAAGGCATGGGCCAACTGGTTGGCGCGGGCGTCGAGCTGGGCATAGCTCAAGGTGCTCGCACCAAACACCAGCGCCGGGGCCTCCGGGGTGCGCTGCACCTGCTCTTCAATGAGCCGATGCACACCTTGCTCCGTCGGGTACGCCTGGGCCGTCTGGTTCCATGCCTGAACCAGCACCTGCTGCTCATCCGCGGCCAGCATCGGCAGCTCACCGATGCGGTGTTGGTCGCCGGCCACCATCGCGTGCAACAGGCTGACCCAGTGCTCGGCCATGCGTGTAATAGAGGGTGCGTCAAACAGGTCGTTGGCGTAGGTCAACGCGGCATGCAAGGTGCCGGACTTTTCATAGGTGTCCAGGGTCAGGTCGAACTGGGTGGTACGGCCTTGCCACTCCACCAGCGCCAATTCCAGCCCGGAGGCGGTGCTCACCGAGGCAATATCCGCCACCACTGGCTGGTGGTTGTACATCACCTGAAACAGCGGTGTATGGCTCAGGCTGCGCTCGACCTTGAGGGCTTCCACCAGGCGTTCGAACGGCAGCTCCTGATGGGCCTGGGCGCCCAACGCATGCTCCTTGATGCCTTGCAGCAACTCGGCGACACGGGTTTGCCCGGTCAACTCGGTGCGTAGCACCTGGGTGTTGACGAAGAAACCAATCAGCCCTTCGACTTCGCTGCGATTGCGATTGGCAATCGGCACACCGACGCGGATATCGCCCTGCCCCGTGTAGCGATGCAACAACACGTTGAAAGCGCCCAGCAGCAACATGAACAGGGTGACGTTGTGCTTTTGCGCACAACTGCGCAGCTGCGCCGCGAGGCCTGAATCGATGGCGAAATTATGCCGGGTGCCCTGGTAGCTGGGCATGGCCGGACGCGGGCGCTCGGTGGGCAGCTCCAACACCGGATGCTCGTCACCCAGACGGGCCTGCCAGTATTCAAGCTGGCGTGCCTGCTCCCCCGCTTCCAGCCAACGCCGCTGCCACAGGGCGTAGTCGCTGTACTGGATCGGCAGCGCCGGCAATTGCGGTGTTTGGTTGCGTTCGTGGGCGTCGTAGCAGCGAATGAACTCGTCGATCAGCACATTCATCGACCAGCCATCGGAGACGATGTGGTGCAGGGTCAGCAGCAGCACATGCTCCTGCGCATCCAGCTTTAGCAATTGCACGCGCAGCAGCGGGCCGTGCTCCAGATCGAAGGGCAACAGCGATTGACGGGTCGCCGCCTGGTTGACGGCCTGCTCGCGCTCGTCAAAGGCCAGCGCACTGAAGTCCAGATGCTCGACGGCAACCGAAGGCTCGATGGCAACTTGCAGCAAGCGATCGTCGGCCTGGCGCTGGAAGACCGTGCGCAGTGTTTCATGACGTGCCACCAGGCTTGCGAATGCCTGCTCCAGTGCGCGCAGGCTGAGGGCGCCTTTTAACCGCACGGCGCCAGGCAAGTTGTAGGCGCCACTGGTCGGGTCCAGTTGCCACAGAAACCACATGCGCTGCTGCGCGTAGGACAGCGCCTGGCGATCCTCCACCTCCACCCCTGCCGGAATTGGAAACCGCGAAAAATCCACGCCTTCTTTCTGTAGGGCTTGCAGGAAAACCTGGCGTTTTTCCAGGGGCAACCCGATAAACCGGCGAGCAAGTTTCAAGGAGTCTTCAGCATTCATTTCTTGGAGTCCGGAACAATAGGCAGGAAGCACAAAGGCACGTCGTCCCTATAAAACGAACCGGACAAGGAAAAATTAGCGGGGCGTAAGCGGCGTTAAGCGCGGTGTCATCAGGGGTTACATCAATCTCAGCCAAGGCTCGCAAACTCCGGCTAGCATTGACGAACACCACTTTTTGCAACTACATTTAGTTACACGCAAGGAACGCCGTGTCCAAAAATGAAAAGCTGCTCGCCAAACTGCTCAATGAGCACATGGCGTTTACCTGGCCTGAGCTGGTAACGCTGATGCGTCAGCTTGGCTACCGACAAATTGAAGGGGCTGGAAGCCGCGTTAAGTTCGATATCGGCAACCCCAGTGCAATGATCACCTTGCACAGGCCTCACCCCGGCAACGAACTGAAACACTACATTCGGCGCCAGATCATCGAACAATTGAAATCAGGAGAACTGATTCAGTGGACAACCAACTGAAACATCAAGGCTACATCGGCTCTATCGAAGCCAGCCTCGAAGACAATTGCCTGTTCGGCAAGGTGCTGTTCATCAAGGCACTGGTGAGCTATGAAGGCAAAACCGTCGCCGAGCTGGACGCGGCGTTCCGCGAGGCGGTAGATGACTACCTCGTGACCTGCCAGGCACTGGGGCAAACCCCGGAGAAACCTTGCAAGGGTTCATTCAACGTGCGCGTCGGTCACGACTTGCATTTGGCGGCGGCCCTGGCAGCGACGCGCAAAAAAGTCACGCTCAATGACCTGACGCGACAGGCGTTGAATGAGTTTTTGCAGCATCACTGCGCAGAACCTGTACCCACGCTCGGCTGAGCGCCCAAGCGCCGATACCCAAACACCGCCGAGCCCAATACCACCGCGCCCGCCACCAATGCCACCCAGAACCCGCTGGCAGCACCAAAGTGGTCGATCATCCAACCGGAGCTGGCCGCGCCAATGGCCACGCCAATACTCAGGCCGGTGATCAGCCAGGTCATGCCTTCAGTCAGGCGGCTGGGCGGCACCACCTGCTCCACCAAGGCCATGGATACGATCAGCGTTGGGGCAAAGAACAGCCCGGAGATAAAGATCGCCGCCGCCAGACCGGGGATATTGGTCACCAGCAGCAGCGGTAATGTGGTCAACGCCGTGGCCACGCCGCAGAACAGAAATTGCCGAGGCAGCGGCGCCTTGAGCTTGAGCATGCCAAAGGCCAAACCCGCCAGGCACGACCCGATGGCATACACCGACAGCACGATACTGGCCGCCGCCGGTTGGCCCTGGTGTTGGGCGAAGGCCACGCTGACCACATCCACCACACCCACGATCACGCCCATGGCAAGCAGCAGGATCATCAGGATCAATACCGACGGTGAAGCGATCAACCAGCGGCCGTGGTGGTCTTGCTGCGCATGCACCGGCGGCTCTGTCGCACGCTGCAGCACAAAGGTGGTGACGCCAACCGCCAGCAGCAACGCCGCCACCAAGGGCCCCGCTTCCGGGAACAGCACCACGCTCAGGCCTACCGAGATCGGCGGGCCGATAATGAAACACACCTCATCAAGCACCGACTCCAGGGCGAAAGCGGTTTGCAGCCTGGGCTGGCCACGGTACAGCTCGGTCCAGCGCGCCCGCACCATGGCCGACATGTTCGGCATGCAACCGGCCAGTGCGGCGAACACGAACAGCATCCAGGCTGGCGCCTGCAAACGAGTGCACAGCAACAACAGCAACAACGCTCCGCCGCCGATCAACGCCGCAATCGGCAGCACCCGGCCTTGGCCATAGCGGTCCACCAGGCGGGACACCTGCGGCGCACAGAATGCCGTCGCCAAGGCAAACACCGCCGCCACCGAGCCTGCCAGGCCATAACCGCCATGCACTTGCGAGAGCATGGTGATCAGGCCGATACCGGTCATCGAAATCGGCATGCGCGCAAGCATGCCCGCCAGTACAAACGCCCGGCTGCCTGGGGCCTGGAATAACTCGGCGTAGGGATTTGCCATCCTGCTTAACCTCTTCCTCAACCCTTGAAACTTGCGATTTGCAGGTATCAAGGCAAAATACATACGGTGCGTATGTGACAAATCATGCGTAACATACGCAGCGTATGTCAATCACTCACTGAGCTAATGCGAGCCTTACCCATGAGCCGAGCCCGTACCGAAATGATCGACGCCACCCGCGCCCGGCTGATCGCCAGCGCTCGCCAAGCCTTCGCGACCCAAGGCTACGCCAACACCTCGATGGATGACTTTACCGCTCGCGCCGGCCTCACCCGCGGTGCGTTGTACCACCACTTCGGCGACAAGAAAGGTTTATTGGCGGCGGTGGTCGCCGAGCTCGACGCGGAAATGGACGCGCGCCTGCAGGGCATCAGCGACCAGGCGCAAGAGCCCTGGAGCGGCTTTTGTGAACGCTGCCGCGCCTATTTGCGCATGGCCCAGGATGGCGAGATCCAACGCATTGTGTTGCAGGATGCGCCTGCCGTACTCGGTGATACAGGCTCTCAGCAACAGTGCGTGGAATCCCTGCGCCAGCTGCTGGAGGCGATGATGCAGGCCGGTGTCATCCAGCAAGCCCCCAGCGTCGCACTGGCCCAGTTGATCAATGGCAGCCTGGTCAACACGGCCCTGTGGATCGCCCGTGACGAGCAACCAAACCTGCGCCTGCAAGAAGGTTTACAGGCGCTGGAACTGTTACTGCAAGGCTTGAAGCAACCCGTCACACCAGCCGTTTGATCTGCTTGTGGCGCCACACCAACCGGTAATAGGCGGTCTGCAACACCAGCATCGCCAGGTAGGTCACCGGAAATGCCATCCACACGCCTTCCAGGCCGAAGTGCGCGTTGAACAGGTACGCCATCGGCAACTCAACGCACAGCACACAGAAGATCGAAATCGCCACCGGCATCAACACCACGCCACTGGCGCGCATGATCCCGCCAATCACCGCCTGGAACCCGAACACCAGGATGCTCCACAGCATGATATGCAGCAGGTGCTCGGCATTGAGCCGTGCCGCGTCGTCGGTGATAAACAAGCCCAGCAACCAGTGGGACAACAGGTAACCCAACAGGATCAAGCCACCGGTCAGGCACAGGTTGATCACAAGCCCGGTGCGCAGGATCGGACCGATACGCTCCAGGCGCCCTGCACCAATCGCCTGGGCACCGAGGATCGAGGCCGTGATCGCAATCGACAGCGCCGGGAACTGCACGTAGTTGACGATCTGCGTCACCGCGCCATAGGCCGCCGTAGCTTGTGAGCCATGACCGTTGACCAGCGCCAGAATCACCAGCTCCGACAGCGACAACACCACCATCTGCAAACCGGTTGGCAAGCCGATACGCAAGACCTTGCCGAGGATCGCCCGGTCCAGGCGCAAGGCCGCGAGCAGTTCACGGTCCGGCGCCATCACATGGTTTTTATGGCGCAGGCGCAAAATCAGAAACAGCATGGCCGCCGCGTTGCCTACCAAGCCCGCATACACCGCACTCTGAATGCCCATGGGTGGCAAGCCGATCCAGCCACGAATCAGCGCCGGGGTCAGCAGCAGGCCGACCAGCGTCGAGACCATCAACGCCAGCAACGGCGAAACCGTATCGCTGACGCCTCGCAATAGTTGGGTGTAGAGGATGAACACCAGCAGCAACGGCATGATCAACATCATCATCTGGGCATAACCCACCGCATCATCGAGTACATCGATCGGCGTACCCAACGCCTGCAACGCCGGGCGCGCAAACAGGCTGCCCAGCACTGCCGCGATCAAGCCAACCAGCGCGCCAAGCGTCAGGGTGGCGCCGGTAATCACCTTGACCATCGCGGTTTCCTGCGCGCCCCAGGCTTGCCCGATCAACACCGACGCGCCCGCCCCCAGGCCGATCACCAACGCAATAAAGAAAAACACGATGGGGAACATCCCCGACACCGCCGCCAGCGCCTGGGTGCCGAGCATCTGCCCGACATAGATGCCGTTAAGGGTGCCGGAAAAGCTTTGCAGGAAGTTGGACAGCACCATGGGTGCCAGAAACATCAGGTAGATCTGCCACAACGGCCGCTTTGGGGTGACGTCCATACGGGTTTGAATCTCTGGATTATTGTTATGCAGTAAAGGCATTGCGTGACAGCCAGGCCAGATACGTCTGCACGTCCACCGGCCAATGCGCGATTTTCAGGGAAAACTCGGCACCGTCCTCGGCAAACAGCGCCCGTGACGCGTCTTCAAACCCTGGCAGGTCGCCGCCGAGGGCGCTCATGAAACGATAGCTGGCCTCTTTGGCCTGGCGCATTTGATCACGGGCAGCATGAACATTGCGCGCTTCATCCACCAACCGGCGTAACGCCGCCGACGCGCCGCCACGTTGTTGGGCCAGCCATTCCCAGTGGCGCGGCAGCAGGGTGACTTCCCGCGCGACGACACCGAGCTTGGGACGGCCCACCGAAGGCGTCGCGGGGGTGGTTTCATCAATCTCGACGGGCGCTGGTTGTTCCGGCGCGTAGCCTGCAGGCCAGGGATAGTCGACCTGGGTGCCGGTGGCATCATCGAAGACCAGGAAGCTGCCGGTCGGCAAATCAAGGCCAGACAGCGCAGCGGCAACCTCAGCATAAGAACCGGCCGCCACACGTTGGTGACGGACAAAGGCAGTGCAGGCTGCTGTATTTTGAATAGGCATCGATTATTACCCGGATGTTATTTGTTTTACCCGGATCATATTAACTGTATTTTAATAATCCGCAAGCCGATGCGGTAAAACCGTCGGCGCGGCCACACACTTGTCGCGTTAGCTGCAACCTGAGGGAGCTGGCTTGCCTGCGATTGCGATTTGGCAGCTTGCCTCTTCGGCGACTGGTTTACCGCTATCGCAGGCAAGCCAGCTCCCACAGTGGACTTGCATCGTGGCTGAGACCGGCTAGCCGCCAAAGGTCTGCGACGGCCGCCGCAACGTCGGATCAAACGGATTGATCCGTGGCCCGATCGCTGCCGCTTCGCGCTTGAGCAACTCCACCACCATCGGCAACCGGCTTGGCCCCAAGCGGTCACTGATGGTCGCCACACTCAACGCCGCCACCGCATGCCCATCCCGATTCAGAATCGGCACCGCCAACCCGGCCATGCCTTCGAGCACACCGGTATTGCGCGCCGCATAACCCAGGCGCCGCACATTCTCGACCTCGGAGCGCAGCAGCACTTCGTCATACAGGTGAAAATCCTTGAGGCGTGGCAGGTTGTAGCGGATCACCGTCTCACGCTCTTCCTCCGGCAGGAAACGCCAGAATCGCCAGACTGCCCTGCCCCACGCCGAGCGCCACACGCCCGCCGATATCGCCAGTGAAGGTGCGAATCGGATACGGCCCTTCGCTGCGGTCCAGGCAGATCGCATCAAAGCCGCTGCGCGCCAGCAGAAACAGCGAATCCCCTAAGGAAGCACTCAGGCGCAACATGCTCGGGCGCACCAGGTCGCGCAGGTTGCCGGTCTTGCCGGCGTTGGCCGCCAGGGCGAAGAACTCCAGGCTCAGGCGGTAGCGCTTGCTGCGCGCATCCTGCTCAACCATGCCTTCGTCCATCAGGCTGCGCAGCAAGCGGTGCGTCGTGGGCTGCGACAGGCCGACTTGCTGCGCGAGCTGGGTTACGCGCTCGCCGCCTTCGGGCACTTCGCCCAGCGTGCGCAATAACGCAAACAGACGAGACACGCTGCCCGCGCCAACTTCCTTAGGGTTTTCATTCCGATCAGTGGAATCCATAACGCGTAATCTCGGGTTAAATTCTGGTGAGTGAATAAATCTGAAAATAATAGTCCATTCAGTGAAATTCCATCTTCCGCCCATCCTAGTCTTCGTCCTAATCTGCGTCCACAGGGGCGAAATGAACAACAACCGGCAGCCGACTTGAGATCGAGCGCCAACGCACCCGCAACACTCTTTTCGCATCTGCCCAAAACAAAAAAGCGCGTTTCGACGCGACTCAAAAAAGGTGGAACGCAGACATGGCTTTTCTCCAACTCAACGCCTTGAGCAAACGCTACGGCGCCGTCGACGCAGTGGTCGCCACCGACCTTGCGGTGGAAAAGGGCGAGTTCGTTTCCCTGCTCGGCCCCTCGGGCTGCGGCAAGACCACCACCCTGCAAATGATCGCTGGCTTTGTGGACGTGAGCGGCGGGCAGATCCTGCTCGACGGCCGCGACATCACCCACGCCAAACCCGCCAGCCGTGGCTTGGGCGTGGTGTTCCAGAGTTACGCGCTGTTCCCGCACATGAGCGTGCGCGACAACGTCGCCTTCGGCCTGAAAATGCGCAAAGTGCCGGCGGCCGAGATCGCCAGCAAAGTCAAAACCGTGTTGGAACTGGTGCGCCTGGCCCCACACGCCGAACGCTACCCGCGTGAATTGTCCGGCGGCCAGCGCCAACGTGTGGCCCTGGCGCGTGCGCTGGTGATCGAGCCGCCTGTGCTGCTGCTGGATGAGCCGCTGTCCAACCTCGATGCCAACCTGCGCGAAGAGATGCAGTTCGAAATCCGCCGTATTCAGTGCGCCGTGGGCATCACCACCTTGATGGTCACCCACGATCAGGCCGAAGCGCTGTCGATCAGCGACCGCGTGGTGGTGATGCAGGCCGGGCGCGTGACCCAGATCGACGCGCCCTACAAGCTCTACGAACACCCACGTACGCGGTTTATCTCGGACTTTGTCGGCAAGGCCAACCTGCTGGCCGGTGACTTCGACGAATTCGGCACTCCCCAAGTGCGTCATACCGGCGGCGACGGCACACTGGTACTGAGCCTGCGCCCGGAAAAAATCCAGCTGGTGGATGCAGGTGCAGGCCGCCTGCAGGGCAAGGTACTCGACAGCTACTTCTTCGGCAGCCAATGGCTCTACCGCGTCCAAACGTCTCTGGGCGAAATCACGGTGGTACGCAGCAATGACGGCAGCGCGCCGCTCGGTTGCGGCGCGGCGGTGGGCCTGGACTGGCATGCCGAATTGCTGCGCGTGCTGGCAGCCGATGAGGTGCGCGCATGAGCCGTGGTTATCTGTTGTCGCTGCCGGCCCTGCTGCTGTTTACCGGCCTGCTGATCCTGCCACTGTTCATGACCCTGGTGCTGTCGTTCAACGTGTTCGACTACCAGGTGGGCGTGAAGGCCGATGAGTGGACCTTCGCCCATTACCTGTCGCTGTTCAGCGATGCGTACTTCTACGAGATCTTCTGGCGCACCTTCTGGATCAGCGCCCTGGTGACTCTGCTGTGTGTAGTGATCGGCGTGCCGGAAGCCTACATCCTCAGCCGCATGGGCACGCCGTGGCGTTCGATCTTTTTGATTTTGATCCTCACGCCGCTGCTGATTTCGGTGGTGGTGCGCGCCTTCGGCTGGAGCTTGTTGCTGGGTGCCGATGGGTTGGTCAACCAAGTCATCCAGTTCCTCGGCGGGCGCCCGGTGAAGCTGCTGTACACGCCGTTCGCGGTGGTGATCGCCCTGGTGCACGTGATGCTGCCGTTCATGATCATCCCGGTGTGGACCTCGCTGCAAAAGCTCGACCCGTCGGCGGAACAGGCGGCGCTGTCGCTGGGTGCAAGCCAGGCCACGGTGATGCGCAAGATCGTGTTGCCGCAAGTGATGCCCGGCGTGCTGTCCGGCACCTTGATCGTGTTCGGCCTGGCCGCCAGCTCCTTTGCGATACCCGGCCTGCTCGGCGGGCGGCGCCTGAAAATGGTCGCCACCGTGGTCTACGACCAGTACCTCTCGGAACTCAACTGGCCCATGGGCGCGACCATTGCGGTGGTGCTGCTGTTGGTCAACTTGCTGATCATGCTGAGCTGGAACCGCATGGTCGAAGGCCGCTATAAAAAGTCCCTGGGGGTTTAAGCGCATGTCCAGAAACGGTCCTTTGGCCCTCGGTTTCCATGGTTTGGTGGTGCTGTTCATGATGGCGCCGCTGGTGGTGGTGTGCCTGGTGGCCTTCACCCCGGAAAACACGCTGAGCCTGCCCACCTCGGGCTTCTCGCTGCGCTGGTTTCGTGCAGTGTTCGAGCGTGCCGACTTTATCCAGGCGTTCTACAACAGCCTGATCCTGGCGTTTACCGCCGCCACCCTGGCGACCCTGATTGCAGTGCCCGCCGCCTTGGCGATCAGCCGCTATCAGTTCCCGGGGCGCAACTTTTTCAGCGCGTTGTTCCTGTCGCCCATCATCATCCCGCACCTGGTGCTGGGCGTGGCGATGCTGCGTCTGTTTGCGCTGATGGGCGTCAATGGCAGCTTCACCTGGCTGATGCTGGCGCACGTGGTGATCATCACACCGTATGTGCTGCGCCTGGTGTTGGCGGCGGCCATTGGTATTGATCGCAGTGCCGAGCAAGCCGCTGAATCCCTCGGTGCCGGGCGCTTCACGCTGTTCCGTCAAATCACCTTGCCGATGATTCTGCCGGGTGTGGCCGGCGGCTGGTTGCTGGCGTTCATCAACAGTTTCGATGAAGTAACGCTGTCTATTTTTGTCAGCTCGCCGGCCACGCAAACCCTGCCGGTGCGCATGTACGTGTACGCCACCGAGTCCATCGACCCGATGATGGCGGCAGTGTCGGCGCTGGTCATTGCACTCACCGCAGCCACCATGATCCTGCTCGACCGGGTGTATGGCCTGGACCGCGTCCTGGTGGGGAAACATTGATGGCCTTGTTCAAGCGCTTGGCCGAAACCCGCCGCCCTGCCCTGGCCTTCACCCTCGACGGGCAACCGGCCACCGGCTTGCTGGGCGACACGTTGCTCACCGCCATATTGACCTGCGCCGAGCACCTGCGCGGCAGCGATTTCAGCGCCGAACGCCGCGCCGGTTTTTGCCTGATGGGCGCGTGCCAGGACTGCTGGGTGCGGCTGGAGGATGGCCGCCGTGTGCGGGCTTGCTCGACGCTGCTGCAAGAGGGCCAGGCGATCAGCCGCGATCCGGGGCGTCAGGCATGAAACCGATCGTGATTGTCGGCGCAGGCCCGGCGGGCATCAGCGCGGCGCGCACCTTGCTCGACCATGGCATCACGCCTTGCCTGGTGGATGAAAGCCTGCGCGGCGGCGGGCAGATTTACCGGCGCCAACCGGCTAATTTTCAGCGTTCGCCCAAGCAGCTGTATGGCTTTGAGGCGGGCAAGGCGACGGCCGTGCACCGCACACTGGATGAGTTGGCGCCACTGATCGACTACCGGCCCGAAACCCTGGTGTGGAACGCCGAGGACGGTCGCCTGGACATGTTGAGTAACGGCCACGCCGAAAGCGTGGAGTACGCCCGGATTATCGTCGCCACCGGCGCCACCGACCGCATTCTGCCGGTGCCGGGCTGGACCTTGCCCGGCGTCTACAGCCTGGGCGCTGCGCAAATCGCGTTGAAATATCAGGGCTGTGCCATTGGTGAGCGCGTGGCGTTGTGTGGCAGTGGGCCGTTGCTGTATCTGGTTGCCTACCAATACGCCAAGGCCGGGGCCAAGGTGGTGGCAGTGCTCGACAGCGCGCCATTCATCGCCCAGTGCCGTGCTTTGCCGGCGCTGCTGGGGCAACCGGCGACCCTGGCCAAAGGCATTTATTACCGTGCCTGGCTCACCGCCCATGGGGTTCCCGTGCACCAGGGCGCGACGCTCCAGCAGATCGACGGCGAGCAACGGGTGCGTGGCATTCGCTGGGGCAAGCGGGTGCTGGAATGCGATGCCGTGGCGTTCGCCCATGCACTGCGCAGCGAGACGCAACTGGCGGATTTGCTCGGCTGCGAATTTGCCTGGAACCCTTTGAACCGTGCCTGGCTGCCACAACGCGACAGCACCGGGCGCAGCAGCGTCAGCGGCGTGTACCTGGCGGGCGACGGGGCCGGGATCATGGGCGCCGATGCTGCGCAGATGGCCGGTGAACGTGCGGCGTTGGCGGTACTGGAAGATTCAGGCGTCGCCATCGATCCGCTTCGCCCAGCGCTGCTTGAGCAGCAACTGGCGGGTATCCAGCGCTTTCGCCATGGCCTGGAAACCGCGTTCCCTTTCCCTGAGCAATGGGCCGCGCAGGCACCGGATGCGTTAATCCTGTGCCGCTGCGAAGAAGTCAGCGTCGGCGATGTACGCGCGGTCGTCGATGAGGGCCACTGGGAAATCAACCGGGTCAAAGCCCATTGCCGGGTCGGCATGGGCCGCTGCCAGGGCCGCATGTGTGGGCTGGCGGCAGCAGAGGTTGTGGCCGAGCGCAGCGGTCGCGCCATACACGACGTTGGCCGCCTGCGCGGCCAGGCGCCGATCAAGCCGCTGCCGTTTGGTGTGCAGGTGCAGCCATGATCGATGTGATCGTGTTGGGCGGCGGTATCGTCGGCGCGTCGGCGGCCTTGATGCTCGCGCACAAAGGCCAGCGTGTGGCCTTGGTGGAACGAGACTTTTGTGGCTCGCACTCCAGCGGCGTGAATTACGGCGGTGTGCGCCGCCAAGGCCGCCCCTTGCACCAATTGCCACTCTCACAACGTGCTCATGAACTGTGGGCCGACCTGCCGGGGTTGATCGGCATCGACGGCGAGTACGTGCGCTCCGGGCATTTGAAACTGGCGCGCAGCCATGGGGATTTCGCTGCGCTGCAAGCCTATGCCGAACAGACCCGTGGGTTTGGCCTGGGCTTGCAATTGCTGGACTACACCGAGTTGCGCGCACGCTTCCCGTGGGTGGGCGACATCGCGGTGGGCGCTTCGCTGTGCCCCGAAGACGGGCATGCCAACCCGCGTTTGGTGTCGCCTGCTTTCGCCCGTGCGGCGCAGCGTCTTGGCGCGGCGGTGCACGAACAGGCCGAAGTGACGCAGATCGAACATGACGGCCAGTGCTTCCAGGTGCGCTGCGCCAATGGCCTGCACCTGCAAGCGCCGTGGTTGCTGAACTGCGCGGGGGCCTGGGCCGGGACGCTCGCCGCGCAATTTGGCGAGCCGGTGCCGATCACCTCGGCGCACCCGGCGATGCTGGTCACCGAGCCGCTGCCGGTGGTGATGAACGTGAGCACCGGTGTTGAAGGCGGCGGGATTTATGCGCGGCAGGTCGCCCGTGGCAATTGCATCCTCGGCGGCGGCCGTGGTTTTGCCCTTGGCCCGCTGACGGCGCGCCCTGGGCAAGCGGCGGTATTGGAGATTCTGCGCAATGCCGGCGAGCTGTACCCGTTTCTCAAGGGTGCCCAGGCGATTCGTACCTGGAGCGGCACCGAAGGTTACTTACCCGATCATGAACCGGTGATCGGCCCCAGCAGCACCCAACCTGGCCTGCTCCACGGTTTCGGCTTTGCCGGCGCCGGGTTCCAGCTCGGCCCCGCCGTCGGTGAAGCCCTGGCAGAGATCGTCTGCACAGGCGCCAGCCGCCAGCCCATCGAAGCGTTTTCCATTCGTCGTTTCCAAGCCTGAGAGGAAAAACCCCCATGAACCTACGTATCGCGCTGTCCTGCTTGCCCCTCGCCTTGCTCACCACCACCGCCCATGCCGCGCCGACGCTGTACCTGGGCATGAACGGCGGCACCATGGAACGGGTGTACGCCGACAAGGTGCTGCCCGCGTTCGAGAAAGCCAATAACGTCAAGGTGGTGATTGTGCCCGGCACTTCGTCGGACATCCTCGCCAAGGTCCAGGCCAACAAAGACAACCCGCAGATGCACGTGATGTTCCTCGACGACGGCATCATGTACCGCGCCATTTCCATGGGCCTGTGCGACAAACTCACACCCAACCCGACCCTGGACCAGATCCCGGCCAAGGCGAAAATCAAGGATGAAGCGGTCGCCGTAACTCTGGGCGTCACGGGCCTGGGCTACAACGCCAAGATGTTCAAGGAAAAAGGCTGGGCCGCGCCCACCTCATGGATGGACCTGGCCGATCCGCGATTCAAGGACAAAGTGGTGTTCCAGTCCCTGGCCTCCTCCACCTTCGGCCTGCACGGCTTCTTGATGTTCAACCGCATCCAGGGCGGCTCCGAGACCAACGTGGAGCCGGGCTTCAAGGCCTGGCCAAAAACTATCGGCCCCAACGTGCTGGAATACATCGCCAGCTCCGCGAAAATCTCCGAGATGGTGCAGACCGACGAAGCCGCGATCTTCCCCCTCACACCCACCCAGGTCACCACCCAGCAATTGCTCGGCATCCCGATGGAATACGCCCAGCCCAAGGAAGGCGCAGTGGTGCTCAATGTGGCCGAGTGTGTGATTGCGCGTAATGACCAGCCGGAACTGGCGCAGAAACTTGCGGCCTTCTTGCTGACCGCCCAAGCCCAGGCGCCGGCGCTGGAAGAAGGTGACCAGATCCCGTCGAACCCGACCACGCCGACCACCGACAAAACCCGCGCACGGGTGGAGGCCATGCAAGGCTACTTGCAGACAGCGATTTCGATTGATTGGGACCAGGTCAACCAGGCGCGGCCGGAGTGGAATGCGCGGTGGAGCCGCTCGATCGAGCGTTAACGGGCAGTTGTGGCGTGCTCCCGCGCGACTGCGCGGGAGCTACTGGCAGCGAATGTTTGCCAGTTTCAGTCGCATGTCGTGATAGCGGTAAGTGTTTAGCAGAAGTATTCCCAGCAGTGGAAACGCAACCCCCAACAGATAAGCCAGCGCGTGGGGCCGGTATTGAATGGTCGGGGTCACCACTATCAAGCAGAGGACAAAATAGCCCGTCTGCCATCCAGTGGAAGCAACGCGCCCGCGTGCCAGCATCCAATGGCCGAGGCCAGATAAAATCATCAAACCCAGCAACAGCGCAACGCTAGATCCGGTTTGCATCGCCGGGCCAAGGCGGCGCAAATAGGTGGTGCTCGCCAGGAAGCCAGCGGCTCCGCCTGAAAGCAGGCTTACAACGACTATAAGCAGAAATTCAGGCAGACACCGGGCAAGACGGTTTGCAGTTGACTCCCTCACGCTACAGCGCTCCCCGGCCAGTCAAGGCCGCTCGTGCAAAAGCGTGAGGGTAATCAGTAACGCCCAATGAGTGATGTAGGACACTTCTCGTTTTTTTGCGCGCAACGTTACCGGTCTAGCCGCGAATCATCGGCTCCCACAGGAAAGCAGATATTGGGTGATAGCTATGCGCCTTAACGCGTCGCCATCGCGGCGAGTTCTTCGCGGCTACGGCTGATCGCTGCACCGGCATTACGCAAGTCCGTTACCGCCGCCGCACCGCCCGCCTCGCTGATGCCTCGGCACGCCGGCAGGTGCAGCACCACTTCCAGGCCAGCCCTGAGCAATTGCATGGCCGTGGTCTTGACGCAAAAGTCCAGGGCCAGGCCCCCCACGATCACACGGCGCACGCCCTGGGCCTTGAGGTACTCGATAACCCCGGTGGACAGCTTGTCGTGCAGGTCGTGGTAACAGGCGCCATAGGGATGCAGGTCGGGTTCGACGCCCTTCCAGATGAAGTAGTCGTAGTCATACGGCGTGGGTAATTCGTCGAGCAAGGTGAAGCCTTCAGTGCCCGGCACACAATGACTGAGCCAGGTGAGGTCGGCATGCTCAAGGCCGGTGGGTTTCAACATGTCGCCGGGCTGCGTGACCACCCACAGGGCGTGCGGGGTATGGGCGTCTTTGCTGCCGACACGATAACCGGCAAGACTGGCCATGTAGTTGAGCTCGGCACCGATCTGATCGCCACCGGCCACCGGCAGTTCATTGGGGCACAACGGCGTGAAGCTCTTTTGAGGGTCGACGTCGAATGAGGCAATGGCGGTTTTCAAAAGGGTCATGGCGGCACTCCTGTGAGGTGCAGGTAAAAGTAGACATGAGGTACGGCTACCTCCACAAACACTTTGTTTACTTTTTTGAGCACAGCGTTGCCGTCTCACCTCGCATACAAGCCCCCTGGAGATCCATTGTGGGAGCGGGCTTGCTCGCGAATGCGGTGTGTCAGTTGCTAAATGCATTGACTGACACGCCGCATTCGCGAGCAAGCCCGCTCCCACATTTTGCTCAGTGCTTGGCTCAATTCATCCAGTTGCCGCCATCGACATTGTAGGTCTGGGCCACGATGTAATCGGCGTCTGTAGAGGCCAGAAAAATCGCCATGCCGGTCAGATCCTCAGCCGTGCCCATCCGCCCGAACGGCACCTCGGCGCCAACCCGTTGCTTCTTCTCGCCAGGTGCCAGCCCTTCATGCCTGGCAAACAGCGCATCCACACCATCCCAATGCTCGCCGTCGACCACGCCCGGTGCGATCGCGTTGACGTTGATGCCCTGCTTGATCAGGTTCAAACCCGCCGACTGCGTGAGGCTGATCACCGCCGCCTTGGTCGCGCAATACACCGCCACCAATGGCTCGCCGCGCCGCCCGGCCTGGCTGGCCATGTTGATGATCTTGCCACCGTGGCCCTGGCTGATCATCTGGCGGGCCGCGGCCTGCAAGGTGAACAAGGTGCCGGCGACGTTGATCGAGAACAGCCGGTCAAAGCTGTCGCGGGTGATGTCGACGATGGGCGCCAAGTCGAACAGTGCAGCGTTGTTGATCAGGATATCGAGCTTGCCGGCATGGGCCACCACAGCCCTAATCGCGGCGTCGATAGAGGCTTGCTCCGTGACATCCATCGCGACCGCGTAAGCCTGTGGCCCCAGTTCGGCGGCTGTGGCCTGGGCGCGTTGCAGGTTGATATCGGCAATGGCGACCGTTGCGCCTTCAGCGATATAGGCCTGGGCAAAGGCGCGGCCGATACCGCGCGCCGATCCGGTGATCAGCGCGCTTTTACCTTCGAGTCGGTTCATAAAGAAGTCCTGTTTACTTAGGGTAATCGGCGCGTTTCATTTCGCGCTCGGTGGTGGACTGAGCCGCAAGCAGCGCCTGGTCGACCGTCATGCCGCCGGTAAGCGCCGCCGAGAACAACTTGCCCACCGAGGTGCCGATGGCCTGGAACTCCGGGATGGTCACGTACTGGATGCCCACATACGGCACCGGTTGGGCCGAGGGGTGCGCTGGGTCGGCGTGCTTCATCATCTCCAACGTCACCTGGGCAAACGGCGCGGCCTTCAGGTAAGCCTCGCTGTAGGTGGACTGGCGGGTGCCCGGCGGTACGTTGGTGATGCCTTCTTTATCCGCGACCAGCTGGATGTAGTCCTTGGAGGTGGCCCAGGCAATAAAGGCCTTGGCGGCGTCTTTATGCTTGGACGTGGCCGGGATGGCCAGGGACCAGGCATACAGCCAGGATGAGCCTTTGTCGGTGACTTCGGTCGGTGCAGCGGCAAACCCTACACTGTCGGCCACTTTGCTCTGGGTTTTGTCAGTGGTGAACGAGCCGGCGACGCTGGCATCCACCCAGATCGCGCACTTGCCGCTGTTGAACAGCGCCAGGGTTTCGTTGAAGCCGTTGCTGGAGACGCCTGGCGGGCCGTAGTTCTTCAGGGTGTTGACGTAATAGTTAGCGGCGGCCGTCCACTCGGGGCTGGTCAGTTGCGGCTTCCACTGTGGGTCGAACCAGCGGGCGCCAAAGGCGTTGGCCATGGTGCTCAGCAAGGCGATGTTCTCGCCCCAACCGGCTTTGCCACGCAGGCACATGCCATATTGATCTTTGTCTTTTACCGTGAGCTTGGCTGCGAACGCGCCGAGCTGAGTCCAGGTCGGATGCGCAGGCATGCTCAGGCCGGCTTGCTTGAACAGGTCGGTGCGGTAGTAGGTGACAGTACTTTCACCGTAAAACGGCAACGCATACAGGGTGTTGTTAACCGACAAGCCCTGGCGCACGGAGGGGAAAATATCCTCGGCATCGTAGTCGGCCGGCAACTGGGTCAGCGGCTCCAGCCAGTGTTTGGCGCCCCACAATGGCGTCTCGTAGGTGCCGATGGTCAGCACGTCGAACTGCCCGCCCTGGGTGGCGATATCCGTAGTGAGGCGTTGGCGCAGCACGTTTTCTTCAAGCACCACCCAATTGAGCTTGATGTCCGGGTGCTGCTGCTCGAACACCTTGGACAGGCGTTGCATGCGGATCATGTCACTGTTGTTGACCGTGGCGATGGTCACGGTGTCGGCGGCGTAGCTGGGCATGGCCAGCGCCAGGCCAGTCAGCAGGAACAGCGCGTGTGGGAGCTTGAGCATGGCGGTATCCACCTGTTGTTTTTGTTGTTGAGCAGCGATTACAGCAGCTTGGTCAAGGCCTCACAAACGAATGGCGAATGCGTGGCTGGTACTTTTTTAACCCATGTGTGAAAGTCAAAAAAGTATCAGTGCCGAGCGAAACCGGGGGTAGCGCACTGATTGCCGGTGCGCGTATTTTGGCGTTATCCAACGCATAAGAGGCATCACCATGCCCGTCAGCCGCGCCCAATTGTTCGAACACCGCCCCGCCGAACTCGAAGTGATCCTGCCCGAGCCGGACCACTGCTTTCGCTGGTTCGAACATGACTACCCCTATGATCTGGCGCGCTGGAACCACCATCCGGAATTTGAGATTCACCTGATCCGCCAAGGCAGCGGCAAGTTGGTGGCGGGCGACTATATCGGTGCGTTCAGCGCCGGGCATGTGGCGCTGATCGGCCCGGACCTGCCCCACGACTGGATTGGCGACCTCGCCCCCGGCGAATACCTGAACGGCCGCGACGTGGTGCTGCAATTCGACGGCGCCGCCCTGCTCGCCCTGCGCAAAACCCTGCCGGAACTCGGCGACTTGCAGCCGCTGTTCGAACAGGCCCGACGCGGCCTGGAATTCACGGGCGAGACCGCTGTGCAGGCAGCCGGGTTGATGGAAGCCATCGGCAACGCCCATGGCCTGCAGCGGTTGATCCTGTTTCTGCAACTGCTCGACACGCTTAACAATGCACCGCAAGCCCAGGTAAAGGCGCTGGCCAGCCCCTGCTACGCGCCCACCCTGGATGCGCGCAGCGCCGAGCGCATCAACAAAGCCTTCGATTACCTGATGCGCGAGCTGACCGGCGACTTGCGCCTGTCAGTCATCGCCCAGCAACTGCAGATGAGCGAGCCGGGCTTCTCACGCTTCTTCAAGCGCAACACTGGCCACGGCTTTATCGACCTGATGCGCAAGTTTCGTGTGCAACGCGCCTGCCGCCTGTTGCTGCAAAGCGACATGTCGGTGGCAGACATCTGCTTTGAAGTGGGCTACGCCAACCTGTCCAACTTCAACCGGCACTTTCGCATCGAGATGCACCAGACGCCGAGCGAGTATCGGCGCGAGACCGCGATGCATTTATTCAACCGCAGCGAGAAATTGACACCCAGCCAATTTTGACCAAAAGGTCGACTAATCCCTGTTTTTTCCATACTGCTCAACCCTTTGAGCAAAGTTGGTACGCCACGTGCAAACGTTTGCGGAACGAACTTGGCCACCAGGTTCGTCACTACCCGCAGAAACGGGTTCAAACCGCGTAAGAATAGGGATTTTCAATGCACCTCACCTCAA
Source organism: Pseudomonas sp. W3I7 (assembly GCF_030816095.1). NCBI lineage: Bacteria > Pseudomonadati > Pseudomonadota > Gammaproteobacteria > Pseudomonadales > Pseudomonadaceae > Pseudomonas > Pseudomonas sp. W3I7. The sequence goes on along the minus strand of NZ_JAUSXP010000001.1, from coordinate 2,391,409 downwards.
GGCGTCCCGCTTGTTTTGGTGTTTCCTTGCTACTGGCCGCCGTTACGGGAGTACTCAGCGCACCCATTTTGGCGCAGCAAAAACCCGTGGATGACTCAGCACAGGGCGAAACCCTCAGCCCTGAAACCAAAAGCCCGGACGCCAGCCCGACAAAAAAAGGCGTGTATATGTCGGACTGGTTCAACCAGGACCTGACCCTGATCGGCAGCAAAGACATCAGCTTCGGCCCCAAGCCGCAGGATGATGTGTACCTGGAATATGAATACTTCGGCCGCAAAGGCCCTTTCGAGCTGTATGGCTACATAGACGTGCCGAAAATCCTCGGCATCGGTAACAGTAATGACAAGGGCGCGTGGGACCATGGCTCGCCGGTATTTATGGAGCATGAGCCGCGTATCTCCATCGACTACCTGGCCGGCCGCAGCCTGGCCATCGGCCCGTTCAAGGAATGGTATGTAGCCTTTGACTGGATCTACGACCACGGCAGCAACAAGTCCAACCGCGCCAACACCCTGTACAGCGGCCTGGGCACCGACATCGACACCCATTCGCGGGTCAACCTGTCGGCCAACTTCTATGGGCGCTACCAGTGGGAAAACTACGGCGCGAGCAACGAATACTCGTGGGACGGCTATCGTGCGCAAATGAAATACATCGTGCCTATCAGCAGTTTCGATAACGGCGCATCGCTGACCTACATCGGCTTTACCAACTACGATTTCGGCTCGGATTTGCACAAGGACAACCCGGCGCGCACCGCCAACTCATTAGTGGCCACCAACGTGCTGCTGTACTCGTTTACCCACTTGCGCTTCACCCTGGTCGGCCGTTACTTCCACAACGGCGGCAACTGGGAGGATGGCAGCGAGCTGAATTTTGGCGAGGGTAACTTCCGCGCCCGCTCGGATGGCTGGGGCTACTACGCCGGTGTCGGTTACCAATTCTGATCAAGGAGCTTTAGATGAACATGCTTACCCGTCTCTCGATGGCCATCGGCCTGGCCTTTTTGCCCCACGTGGTGCTGGCGGATGCTCCGGCGCCGATCAAACCCAAAGTGATGCTGATCACCATGTTCGCCCCCGAGGCGCAAACCTGGATCGACCGCCTGGAACTCAAGCAGGAGGTCCGCGTACCAGGCCTGTCAGCCGAATACCCGGTGATCCGCTGCAACACCCAGGACGTGTGCCTGCTGGTGACCGGCATGGGCCAGACCAACGCCGCCGCGTCCACGCTGGCCCTGGCGTTGTCGCCCAAGTTCGACCTGCGCCAGAGCTACTTCCTGATTGCCGGGATCGCCGGCATCAGCCCTAAACACGGGACCATCGGCACCGCAGCCTGGGCGCATTACCTGGTGGAGTTCGGCACCCAGTGGGAGCTGGATTCGCGCGATGCGCCCAAGGATTGGCCAACCGGTTACATCGGCATCAACACCAAAGGCCCCAACGAAAAACCCCCGTTGGACTACAAGACCGAAGTATTCGAGCTGAACCCCAAGTTGCAGGCCAAGGCGTTTGCCCTGTCGCAAAAGGTTGAGCTGAGCGAAAGCAAGGAATCCAGCGCCTGGCGTAAACACTACCCGGCCGCGCCGGCCAACCAGCCGCCGCAAGTCACGCGTTGCGACACACTGGCAGGCAACACCTGGTTCTCCGGCACACGCCTGAGCGAACGCGCCGAAGTCTGGACCAAATTGCTCACCGATAACAAAGGCGAGTACTGCACCACCCAGCAGGAAGACAACTCCACCTATGAAGCCTTGCTGCGCGCCAGCCGTGAAGGGTTGGTGGATATTCAGCGCTTGGCCGTGGTGCGCGCCGGCTCCGATTTCGATCGGCCGTATCCGGGTTACAGCGAAGTGGACAACCTGCTGAAGTATGCGGACCAGGGCGGGTTTGTACCGGCGCTGGAGAACCTGTACCGCACGGGCAATCCGTTGGTACAGGCGATCCTGAAGAACTGGTCGGCGTGGGAAAAAGGCGTCCCCGAAGCCTAGTAAAAATCAAAATGTGGGAGCTGGCTTGTCAGCTCCCACACTTTTAAGTCACGGGGTGGGCTACATTCAGCGCCTTGTCGACCAGCAGCTGCACACCTTCCAGCATTCGGCAGATACCCAGCGCGACATTGCGTTGCGAACCCTCGATTTCAAATGCCAGGTGGTTGGCGATATCACTGATGGAAGCCAGATCCTGGGAAGCATTGACCAGCAAGGTTTCCGTGCCCAAGTCTGCGCGCACGGTGAAGATGCCTTCGCTGGGTTCAGGAATGGGTTTGCCGGGGTTGAGATAGTGGTTGATCGCACGGTAGGCGACTTCGTGCAGGGTGCTGGTGTCGTAGTCTTGATGGGCTGGGGGGTTGGGGGTGTCTTTGATCATGGTGGAATCCTTCGGGAGTGGAGCCGCCACGTTTCGCGGTCAAGCGAAATAGGGTGGCAGCTATACGCGGGTTGACCGACCGGTCCCAAAGTAGCCCGGCATACCCTAAGGTATCCCGCGTACAGCTGCCGCGACACGATACAGCAGGCGTAAAAAAAACGCCTGATTCGATGCGGTACAGATGCACTTGGGAGTCGGACGGTCAAATCCGGCCGCTGAATTGGCAGCGACGGCAGTGAGGTTAGTCAGCCCGCTTCCGAGCGACAACCTGAAACCTTTGTGGGAAACGTCCGATCAACCGAGAAGCCTGAAACCTTGTGGAGATCCAAATGTGGGAGCGGGCTTGCTCGCGAAAGCAGTGGATCAGCTAATACATCTGGCGACTGACACACCGCATTCGCGAGCAAGCCCGCTCCCACAATTTTTAACCGAGTTAAGGCAGGAAGATAATCTTGTCCGCGCTGCCCTTGTTCACTTCCTCATAGCACTGCACCCCATCCGCCAACGCCACCTCACGCAACCCTGTCGGCAACGGCAGCGAACCCTCATCAAAAAACCGCCCAAACTGCTCCAACATCACCGCGCACTGCTCGCAGTTGTAGAGCAACGAATTGATGCCCAGCACCGAACCGCCCTTGCGGTACAACGCCAGGGCCGGCAGTTGCACATGCCCATCGGCCGGCGCGGCGATGATCGCGATGCGGCCAAACGGGGCCAACCCTGCGACAGCCGCCGGCAGCCAGAAACCGGTGGTGTCGAAGATCACATCGGCACCGCCCTTGAATACCGCATTCACCTGCCCGCCCAAGGCGTCCGGCTGGCCCAGGGCAATCGCGTCGAAGCCCTGCGCCTGCAACGTCTCGACCTGATCCGCCTTGCGCACCGCCGCCAACACCTGCGCACCGCGAATTTTCGCCAGCGCCAACGCCGCGCTGCCTACCGCACCATTGGCGCCAATCACCAGCAGCCGCGTGCCTTTGCCAACACCGCTGCGCTCCAGCGCATCCCAGGCGGTGGTGTATGGCACGCCGAGGCTGGCGGCCTGGGCAAAGCTCAGGTGCGTCGGTTTGTGTGCCACGCCCTTCGCCGACACCGTGAGGTATTGCGCGTGGGAGCCGTCGGCAAAAAAACCGAGGTCACGGCCGGTGCCCCACACTGCCTGGCCAACCAACTCCTGCGGGCCTTCCACCACCACACCGGCAAAGTCGCGGCCGGGAATACGCGGCAACGTTGTATAGGGAAAACGCCCAAGCACATTTTTAACATCGCTGGGGTTCAGGCCTGCAGCCTTGATCTGCACCAACACTTCACCCGCAGCCGGCACCGGTTTGGCGACGTCGACAACACTCAGGGCGGCAAGGTCGCCGGTGGCGGAAAATTGCAGTGCTTTCATAACCAACATCCCTTCAAATAAAAGAAAAAATCAGGACAACCAACCGCTGACCAGCTCACGCCCCATGGGCCAGAGCTTTTCACCAAGCAACATGCCCATCAGCCCCACAAGGGCAATGGCGGGCGGCGCGGGCGAGCGAAAGTCCAGGGCGCCGTAGATCACGCCGACAAACAGGCCGATGGCGAGGGAAATGAGGTAGTTCATAGGGTTTACGCCGGGTGGGTTGATGCGCCCAGTTTAGTGAGCCCAATCCCGAAGCATCGGCCAAGTACTTCAGGATTTCGGCCAAAGCCTCAACCGACGTATTGCGACGGCGCCACACCGAGTTCACGGCGGAACATGTCGCTGAAGCTGCTGGGCGAATAGCCCAACGAGCGGGCAATGCCGCTCACCGACTGGCCCTGGATCAGCTCCGCCACCGCCGTGGCGAGTTGCACCTGACGGCGCCATTCGGCAAAGCCCATGCCGACGTGGTTCTGGAACAACCGCGCCAGGGTGCGCACGCTGGCGCCCGCCGCTTCGGCGTGTTGCTCAAAGGGGATCGCCAGCGAGGGCGCCGCCATCACCGCCTGGCAGGCATTGATCAACCGACGATCGGCCTCCAGCGGCATGGCAATGCGGATCTGCGAGCGGCGCGCGCGTTGCAGCTCCAACAACGCCAGGCCGACCACGGCGTCGTAATAGGCTGTGTCACCGTTATCGCCTTGATCAACCAGGGTGACGATCAGCTCACGCAGCAGCCCACCGACTTCAATCACTTGCACCTGGCTGTCCAGTGTCGCCGCCAACGCCGGGCGCAGGTAGATGTTGCGCATCTGCAGGTCCGAGACCACACGAATGCCGTGTTCCACACCCGGAGGCAGCCACACGGCGCGTTGCGGCGGAACGACCAACGCTTCGCGCGGTGTTTCAACCCACATCACCCCGCTCATGGCGTAGAGCAACTGGCCCCAGTCGTGGCTGTGTGGCTCCACATACAACCCACGCGGATAGGTGCGCGCCAGCGGTTGCACGGGGACAGCATGATCAGTGAGGTCGGGAGGCGCGGCCAGGGCCATGAAAAACCCATCAATCAAGGGTGAGCGGCCATGGTAATGACCGCTGCCCGATAAGCCGAGGGATTTTTAGCCTTTTGCGGACTTGGCGCACTCGCAACCGGTCGACGAGTCACACGGTTCGCCATGCGCATGGTGCTCGGCGCAGCCTTGGCAGCAATAACCCTTGCCGTCTTTCATCACCGCATTGGTGCCCAGTAAGCAATTGCAATGTGGGCACGCACAGTTTTCATCAGCCATGTTCAGACTCCTTTTGCATGGTCGTCCAGGTGCAACGGGCGCTGCACCTTAAGCAGTGACTACCGGCAAGGTTTCAAGGTTCACCGCCGTTAATCGGCCAGGCGGCTGTTGCTGCGGTACATGAACACCAGCGCCAGCGCCAACAGCAGCATCGCTACGATACGGCTGCCCGACAGCTCGATGGCCGGGTTGCCCAGCCAGCCGAAGTTATCGATCAGCATGCCCATGCCCAACTGCCCGACGATCACCGCCACCGTGGCCACCGCCGTACCCACCACGGGCACCGCGCCGACCATGACCATCATGTACACCACCCCGAACAGGGCGCCGGTCAACTGCCATTTGGGCACGTCCAGCAAGCTCACGGCCTGTGCGGGTTCGAAGAAGAAAATCAACAGTGCCGTGGTGATTGCGCCCACCGCAAAGGTCAGCAAACTGCTGCGCAATACGCCTACCGTCTGGCCCAGGCGGCCGTTGATCGCGGCTTGCACACTCAGCACCGCACCGGCGGCAATCACCAGTAGCAATAACAGAATCAGATTCATCGCCTTAACCTCGTGCAATCAGAACAAGTGCCGCCACAATCAACGCCAGGGCAATCCAGCGCTCGCCATTGACCCGTTTACGCGCGGTGCCGAACCAGCCGAAATGGTCGATGAGCACGCTCTTGCCGACCTGGCCCGACAGAATCGCGATCATGGTCATGGCGATGCCGATATGCGGCGTGGCCAAAGTCAGCACCACCACGTACATCGGCCCCAAAAAGCCGCCGATCAACTGCCAGCGCGGCAAGTCGGTGAGTGCCGGGCCTTTTTGCGGGCCGCTGAACAACAGCAGCAAAAACAGAATCGCCGTACCGACGCCAAAGATGCTCAACGTCGCCCACAAATGCCCGACCTGTGCACCCAATGGCCCGAGCAAGCCGGCCTCAACCGACAGGCCCATGCCCGCCAGAATCACCAGCGGCAGCAAGAGCAAGCGCAAAAGGTTTTTTTTCGGCCTGGCCTGCGCCACGCCCTCGATGGAACTTGCCTGCATACATCACCTGCGCGTCAAGAAAGGAAACATGGCGCGCATTATCCGGTGGCCGTCTTGTGCGATAAATGGGAGCATGCAAATAACACCTTTGCGCATTGCGCACAGCACGGAGCCACGATGCAGGGTTTGAATGAACTGAGTTTCAAGGCATTGCGCCTGTTTGTAGCCGTGCTGGACCACGGCAGCTTTTCTGAAGTGGCGCGCCGTGAAGGACTGGCGCCCTCCTCCATCTCGCGGCAAATCCAATTGATGGAACAGGCGCTCGGCCAGCAGTTGCTCTACCGCCACACACGAGCGGTCAGCCCCACCGAAGCCGGGCGGCTGCTGGGGCGCCATGCACGCTTGATGCTGGAACAGTTGGAGGCCGCCGGCCAAGCCCTGCAGGAGCAGGAAAGCGAACCCAGCGGGCTGGTGCGCATCAATGCGCCGATGGTGTTTGGCCAGCGTCACCTGTCACCGTGGCTGGGCGAATTGTGCCGCCGCTACCCCAAGCTGCAACTGGATATCCAGCAAACCGACACCTACGTCGACCCATTGCAAGACGGCACCGACCTGCTGTTTCGCATCGGTGTGCTTAACGACTCCAGCATGCAGGCACGCATCTTCGCGCCCCAGCGTTTTCGCCTCGCCGCCAGCCCGGCGTACCTGGCCCGATATGGCACGCCGCGTCATCCCGATGAGCTGGCCAACCATCAATGCCTGGCCTACAAAGGCATCACCGGCCAGCAACGCTGGTTCTTCCGTCGCGGCCAGGGCGACTGGACGCCGTACAGCGTCAAAGGCCCCATCACCGGCAACCACGCCGACACCCTCACCCACGCGGCGGAGCAAGGCCTGGGGCTGGTGGTGTTTCCTTCCTGGCTGATCGGCGAAGGCTTGCGTGCCGGCACCTTGCAGGCGGTACTCACGGAATACGACGTGGCGACCACGCTGGAGCCGCAGCAGATTGCCGCGCTATGGCCAGGCAGCCGACGGCTGTCGCTGAAGGTGCGCACGGTGATTGACTATTTTGTGGAGTGTTTTGGGGCGGTGCCGTATTGGGATCGGTGAAGCTCCTCCTTCCCACTGGAAAAAGCATTGGAAGGTAAAAATTCCTCGTGGGAAAAGTAGGCTCGTTCTGATTTTTCGGGCCACTATTTTCAGCCACCGTATGCCAGGCCAGACTCAGGCTACTTCCGCACAGGAGAGATGCCATGAATGCGCAGCGCCACGTCATAACGGATCCATTAGACCCAGCGAAAGCTCACGTCTCCAAGCGGGCTCATCAGGCCAGTACCGGCCAAATAATCATTATCACCAAGAACGGATGTGCGCTTGCCCAGCGCATAACGGCTGGGCAATACCGGAGGCAAAGAACTGGCTTAATGAAAGGCAAACTGACTGTCCCGGACGACTTAGATGCGCCCTTGCCTGACGAGATGCTAGATACCTTCCAGAAGGGTTTGATCTGAAACGCTGATCAAAACAACCACTGCCCAATCAACCACGCATTCGCCCCACTGATCAGCGCAAACAGAAACCACGCCAGTAACCGCGTGGGCAAGCGGTTAACGAAGGGCCCCATCAGTTGCTTGTCGTCAGTCATGCGGATCAGCGGGTACAACGCGAATGGCAGCTGCAGGCTGAGCACCACCTGGCTCAGAATCAGCAGTTTGCCGATGGCATCGTCGCCCATCAGCCAGACGCCGAGGAACGCCGGGATCAGCGCCAGCCCGCGCGTGATCAGGCGCCGCTGCCAGCACGGGATGCGCAGGTTGAGGTAACCCTCCATGATCACCTGCCCGGCGATGGTGCCGGTAAAGGTCGAGCTCTGCCCCGAAGCCAACAAGGCGATGCCGAACAGGATGCTGGCGAAGGCGCCACCCACCAAGGGGTCGAGCAGGTGATAGGCGTCCTGGATTTCGACCACCTCGGTGTGGCCGGTCTTGTAGAACGCGGCGGCGGCCAGCACCAGGATCGCGGCGTTGACCAGCAATGCCAGCGCCAGGGAACCGATGGTGTCGATACGCGCCAGCTTGACCGCGTCCTGTTTGCTGGCGAGGTCTTTGCCAATCAGGCGGGTCTGCACAATGGAGGTGTGCAGGTAGAGGTTATGCGGCATCACCGTGGCGCCGAGAATGCCGATGGCCAGGTACAACGGCGCGGCGTCGCTGATGGCCGCCAGTGACGGAGTAAAGCCACTGAGTACGTCCGGCCAGTAAGGTTTGATCAGCACCAATTCGATAAAGAAACACACGCCAATGGTTGCCACCAGCGCCAGCATGATCGCTTCCAGGCGCCGGAACCCGCGGTTTTGCAGGGCCAGGATCAATAGTGTGTCGAAGGCAGTAATGACGATGCCGGTGGTCAGCGACACACCTAGAAGCAAGTGAAAGGCCAGAGCGCAGCCGAGTACTTCAGCAAGGTCGGTGGCGATAATCGAGATTTCCGCCAACACCCACTGCGTGCGCGCGGAGCGTTTGCTGTAGCGCTCCCGGCACAGTTGCGCGAGGTCTTTGCCGGTGGCGATACCCAGGCGCGAACACAGGCACTGCACCGCCATCCCGGCCAGGCTGGCCAGCAGCACCACGAATAACAGGCTGTAGCCGTAACGTGAACCGGCCTCGATGGCCGTGGCCCAATTGCCGGGGTCCATGTAGCCGATGGAGATCAGCAGGCCGGGGCCGGCGAACATCAGCGCCCGTTTGAAAAACGAGGCCTTGGGGTCGACGATAACGGAGCCGGCCACTTCCGGCGGGCAGAACGGGGCAGTGGCGATTTTCGGCAGGCTGAATTTCACGCGGTATCCCAGGCAAACACACAAGTCAGAGCCGCAGCTTATCAGTCCGACGCGACCGTGCGCATCACCGTTTCCCGGGGCAAGTCGAACGCTTCGACGACTTGCACCACCAGGTCCATCTCCTGATTCAGTGCCTCGCGCTCCATGCGCTGGCGAATCACGCCAATCACCAACACCGCCAAGGTGGTGATCGAATAGGCCGGGCCGGAAAACGCACGCACGCCTGTTACCAGCAACATCGCCGCCGCCAGCGCCTGGCCCACCACCGGAATCGCCGTGGCCGCGCCGCGCCGCAGCATAAACCCGGTAAGCCCCGCCAACGCCGTGCCGCTCAGGGCGGTGGTGGCTGAACGGCCGATATCGATGCGATTGAACAGGCCCTGCTCTTTTTGCGCGGCCGCCTTCAGCTCAGCGTCGAAGGCCTGGCGGTCGGCGCGACTGAGTTTGTCCTTGTACTGCTCAATGAGTTTTTCCGCGACCTGTGCCTCGATGTCCGCCAGCACCACGGTTTCAAGCGGCCCATCGAACTTGATGCCCAGCCGCTGTGCGACATCTTCGGCGATCTGGCGATAACTCACGCCATGGCCACGGGCGAGGTTCATAAAGCTGTCACCGCCCATGCGTTGCAGTTCGATGGCCAGTTTCAGCGGTTCACGCACGTCGGCGTCGATCGAGGCACTGCGTTTTTGTGCCATCAACTCAGCCAGAAACTTAAGCTCCTCCGGGCGTGCCTGCACCAAGGCCGGAAACAGTTCTGCGTCCTCCTCGGCAAAACGCACTTCGCTGCTACGCAGGTCGGCGCGGATCAGGCCACGCCGTTCCTGCAGCAGGTCGGTGTACTGCACCACCGTTTTCAGCTGCGGCCAGTAGGCGGCGTGGTCGAAGGTGGCCAGGTGCACGTTGGTGACCTTGGCCTTGAGCGCGGGGGTGACGTCGATCGCATACCGGCCGATGCAGCGCTCGGTGTCCGGCTTGATCGCAAGCGCCCAGTCCTTGCTGGAGTAGCAGTTGATCACGCGGCCCTTGAGCGGTGCCGTCACTTCATCCCAGGGGCTGGACGTACTGATGGCGCCGCCCATCAGCAACACATTATTGAGCGGCAACTGGCGGGCGACCTCGGGGCTGGCCAGCAGGCTCTTGACCAGGATACGCGCGCCGAGGGAATGCCCGATCAGGTTGATGCGCCGCACCGGCAGCGCTTCGCCGTGCAGGTAATGGGCAAGCTCAGGCAATAACGTCTTGGCCACTTCATCGACACGCGCCTCGACACTTTTGTAATGGTCGAGAAAGTAGGCAATTGCACGGCCCACACCCACGGTTGCCGCGCCCAGCCCGCCACCGCCCAGCAACGCGGTGATCACATCCTTGACCGGTGCAAACAGGTTTTCCAGAAAATGCCCCGCCGGCCAGAACAGCATCAGGTTGGTCGAACCTTCGATGCTTGCCAGTTGTTGCGTGAAGTTGCCCAGTTGCTGGCGGTTGAAGAAGGCCGAGTAACCGTGAACATAGAGATTGAGCACATCCCCTTGAGGCTCGCCGCACAACAGGAACGTGGGCTTGCGGGTGCGGTGCATTTCATCCCACTGGTGCTGCATGGGCCGGTGACTCCTGGTGACGGTGGGCGGCGATAGTAACAAAGCAGAGCCGCCTGCAAGGTGAATCCTGACCAGCGTGTGAGTTTTTCAGAACAACGACACGGCCTTGGACTTGGCCAGGTAGCGCGCCGGGGAATCGCCCAGGTGCCGGCGAAACATTGCGGTGAAGGCGCTGGGGCTGCTGAAGCCCAATGCGAACGCGACCTCGGTGATCGAGGCGCCATGGCTGAGCTGCGCAGTCGCCTCCAGCAGGCAGACTTGCTGGCGCCAGGCCACGAAGGTCATGCCGGTGCTGTCCTGGAAATGACGGGTAAAGGTCCGCCGACTCATGCTCGACCAATCCGCCATTTGATCCAGAGACACGGTTTGCGCAGGCGCGTCCAGAAAGCGCTGGCAAGCCCGCGCCAAGCGCGGTTCGGAGGGCAACGGCGCACTCAGGGGCAGGGCCGGCAGCGTACCGATTTCGTCGATCAATAGCGTCAATACGCAGTGCCGCCGCACCTCGGACGTTGCCGATGCCCCGCACGTCAACGCCGCTTCCAAAAGATGCCTGAGCAACGGCGAGACCTCGAACACCTGGCAGTGCCCCTGCAACCCTGCGCGCTCGGCCGCTTGCGCATCGAGGTAGGTATTGAGCATCACCACATCGCCGCGCATGTGCATTTCATGGGCAATGCCACCGGGCACCCAGACGGCCCGCTGCGGCGGCACCACCCAGTTGCCCAGGTCGGTGAACATTCTTAACGCGCCGGTGGAGGCATAGGCAAACTGGCCACGCGGGTGCGTATGCCTGGCGAACACGCTGCCGGACGGGTATTCACGCAGGGTCACAAGCGCTTCGGGGTCGTTGTCGTCAAAGGTCGGAATCATGGCCCGATCTTGTCAAAGTATGACCTGACATAGCAAGCGGGCCATCAGCCCGCACTCTAGCATCCACCCCTTTGAAGCTACCGGTTCGAAGGAACATCCATGCACAAGAAACACCTGGCACTTGCCCTGTTGGTCACGCTGGCCTGGGGGCTGAATTTCCCCATCACCAAGCTGGGCCTGCGGGCCATCGACCCGTTTGTACTCACCGGCCTGCGCTTTGCCCTCGCCGCCTTGCCGTGGGTGCTCTTCATCAAGCGCCCCGCCGTGCCATTCGGTTATGTGGCGGCCTATGGCGTGATCTTCGGCTTGGGTATGTGGGGGGTGATCAACTATGGCATCCAGCTTGGGGTGAGCCCGGGGATTGCCTCCTTGCTTATCCAGCTCAGCGTGTTTTTCAGCCTCGGTTGGGGCTGTGTGTTGTTCAAGGAGAACATTCGCGGCGCGCAGTGGGCCGGGGCTTTTTTGGCCTTGATTGGATTAGCCGGGATCATCGCCAACCAGCAAGGCGAACACGCCGTACTCGGCGTGCTGATGATTGTGTTCAGCGCACTGGCGTGGAGCATCGGCAACGTCATCATCAAGACGTCGGGGGTCAAAGAAATCTTTTCCTTCATGGTGTGGGCCAGCCTGTTTCCGCCAATACCGTTGTTCCTGATGGCCTGGTGGGTACACGGCGACGCGGCATTTGTAAGCCTGCCCGCCAACCTCGACCTCACGGCCGTGTGGTCGCTGCTGTTTCAGGTGTACCTGGCCACGCACTTTGCCTACTGGGGCTGGAATTCATTGCTCAAGGCGTACCCGGTTTCCACGGTAGCGCCGCTGTCGCTGCTGATTCCGGTGTTCGGCATTGCCAGTTCGATGTTGATACTGGGCGAGCGCGTTGGCACCGCCAATCTGGTTTTTATCGGCGTGATTATCATCGGCCTGGCAGTCGGGCTGTATCGCAGACCGAGTGTTCACCGGGCTGATCTTAGTGAGCGAAGTTGTCGATCTTGACCTGGCCATCCGGGAAGGTCGCGATGATCTCCAGCTCGCCGCCCATCGCCCGGATATAGTCCCGCAGCGTGCTGATGTACATGTCGGTACGCCGCTCCATCTTGGAAACCGCCGCCTGATTGATATTCAACGCCTTGGCCAGGCTTTCCTGGCTCAGCTGTTGGGCCTTGCGCAACTCATGCAAAGGCATTTCCTTGAGGTGCTGGCGGAACAGTTGCTCGGCCTCGGCACGCGACTCCGGGGTCATGCGCGCTTGAAGTTCAGCGAATTTTTTAGCCATGGTTACGGGCCTCTTTACGCAATGTTTGCAAATGGATGTCGTACACATTTTCGGCCAGGGGCACATGCACCTCGTACCACCTGGAGTCGGCGGCTTTATCGCCTCCGATCAGCAGGACAGCGCAGCGCCTGGGATCAAATGCATACAACACTCGATAAGGCCGGCCGGCATGCTTGACCCGCAGTTCCCGCAGGTTGCCATGCCGGGAACCCTTGATATCACTGGTGTGGGGGAAGCCCAGCCCAGGCCCGAAAAGCCCCAGCAGATCAACGCTGGCGGACACAGAGACTTGCTCCTTTGCGCCCAGCTCATCCCACCATTCTGCGAATTCATCCGTGTATTCAATGTCCCAGTCCATGCGAATATGCCACCTAAGGAATATAAACTCAAGGGCATACTTTAGATTCAGAAAAGGCTGTATTGCCAGCCGGGTTCCAGGCGAAATTGTTTGTACATCCTTCTGACCAGACGCAGGACAACAAACCCGTCACCTGCGCAAAAGATCGAATAGCGTTAAGAAATATTTCCCAAAAAAACCGCCCTTTCGGGCGGTTAAAAATACTCGGCTTTGATCAGAAACCGAGGGAGAAGCTGATAGTCATCGCATGGTCCTTATCGTTGCGCGACAGCTGGCCGGAATAGCCCAGACCCAACTTGCCGTTCTGACTGATCTGGTAGTCCAGGCCCGCCTCCACCACCGCGCTGTCCTTGGCGATCGGTACACCTTGAGTGCTGAACGATGCACCGCCGTTGACAAAGCTCAGGTCGACATCCGGCTGGGTGTCGCCAAAGGCATGACGCCAGCCGATGCTGCCCCGTGGGGTGATTTTCGAGCCGTTGCCCAGGGTGATGGTCTGGCCGATGCGTACGCCCAGGGTCGAGAAGGTCACGTCCTGATCGGCATCGCCGCGCAGGGCCGCCGAGCCGCCTTTTTCCTTAAGGGTGTCGCTGTCGTAGTTGACGTAAGCCAGGCCGGCGAACGGTTCTACCACCACCTTGCCGGTTTCAATGGTGTAGCCCACTTCACCGAACACTTGTGCGCTGCGTGCCTTGTAGTCGGCTTTGAGGCGTTGGCCCACGCCGCCTACGGCCACATCGCGTTTGCTTTCGATGTCGTGCCAGCTGTACGCCACGCCCAGGCGAGCGGCGAAGGCTTCCTGCTGGTACGCGGTGTAGGCCATCAAGTGGTAGCTGTCGACGTCGGCGCTGGAGCTGCGGCGCTTGGCGTCCAGGTCGCTGCGGGTGTAGCCGGCGGCCACACCGACGCGCCAGGCGTCATCCACTTGCTTGTCGGTGCCGAGCAGGAAGCCACCGAGGTTGCGGTCCAGCTTGGCGGTGTTGCTGTCGCCGCCCATATGGCCCCAGGTGCCCAGCACGCGCATCCAGCCGACCATCTCGCCGTGGCAACCGGCGCTGCTCAGGCGGTTTTCGCTTGGCGCGAGGCTGTTGCGTGGGTCGTCTTCGCGGTAGCAGCCGGGCTGGCGCAGGCGCTCGTTGACGGCGTCACGCACGTAACGCGAATCTTCGAGCAGGGCGCTGGCGGTGCTGGCGTGAATCTCCCCGGACAAGCTGTCGAAGGCGGCACGCGCCCCGGCGGCATCGGCGTTGAGCAGCGCGTTCTGCACCGCTGCACCGCCCACCGCAGCACCGCTGTCCAGCGCGGCGGCCACGCCACGTTGGTTACCGGTAGCAGCCACGCTGGCGTAGCTGACGTTGTTGCGGCTGACCGCCAGCGCCACTTGAGTCGGGCTGTAGTTCAAAGCGGTATTGAGGAACGCCAGGTTCTCCAGGTTGGTGGTGCCGAAGGTGCCGTTCACCGCGCCCGCCGTGAGCAGCGTGTAGGTGGCCGGGCCGGCGTACGGCGCAAGGTTGACCACATTCAAGGTGCCGCCCAGGTTCGCCGTACCGCCGACGGCCAGGGAGCCGGTCGACGATGGGGTGATGAGCAGGTTCAACGCACCGGTACTGCCATTAGTGAAGTTACCGGCCACCGTCAGCTTACCGTTATCAGGTGTGACGCTGCCGTTGTTGACCAGCGCGCCGACGCTGCCGTTGCCGGTCAGGCCTGCACCGTTGGCGACGCTCACCTGCCCACCGAACACCGCGCCTGGGTTGGCTGCGTTGCCGACTTGCAGCACGCCTTCGTCCACCGCCACGGTGCCGCTGAACGGCTGATTGCCGGTCAGCAACAACGCGCCTGCGCCTTGTTTGGTGATGTTGCCGGTTCCGCTCAATACGCCATTAAAGGTGCCGTTAGTGCGTTGGACAAACAGCAGCCGCGCATTGTTGAGGAAGCGACCCTGCAAGCTCAGCGCGTTACCGGCCAACGTACCGCCACTGACGGTGGTGCCGCCGGTGTAGGTGTTGGCGCCGGTCAACAGCAAGGTGCCGGCGTCAAGTTTGTTGATCGCCCCGGCACCCACGATTGGCGCGGCCACTTCGGTAGTCACACCCGAATTGACACGCACCACTGCGGTACCGGTTGGCGACAAGGTCCCACCCGCGCCTGCCGTCAACGTGTAGCCAGGGTCAAGGAATTGCAGGCCAGTGAAGCCCTGATTGCCGACCACCGTGACCGTACCGCCCTGCCCGCCGAACACGGCAAACTGGTTGTTCGACACCTCGCCCTGGGTGCCGGTTGGATCGGTCCAGTTGGTGCCTGGGCCCCAGGTGCCGCTACCGCCGGTGATGGTGCCATCCGGGTTGGTGGTGCCGCCGTTCCAGAACTGGATTTGCCCCGGCGTGGTCTGCACCAGCAGGTTCAGTTGGTTGGCCAGCGACGTTTGCAGGCTCAGGTTGCCAAGGCCGACCGGCAGCGAGCCGAGGGTCAGGCCGTTGTCGGTCAAGGCGCCGCCGTAGCGGAACAGTTGATAAACGCCGAGGCTAAAGCCACCGGCATCGGTGACGTTGAGCGTACCGTCGAGGGTCAGATTGCCCGCCACATTCACCGCGGTGGTGGATGCTCCAGGCGCGCCGAGGGTGAAGTCCAGGGCGGTACCCGACGACAACGCCAGCGCACCCACCGACAGTGGCGTTGCCGCCCCGGCCTTGAGGGTCGAACCATCAGCCATTGTCACAGCACCGCCCAGGTTGCCGCTGCCACCAAGGGTTGCGCCAGTGGCCACCTGCACCGCTGCACTGTTCAAGTTGCCATTGACCAGCAGGCTGCCGGCGTTGACGTTGGTGTGGCCGGTGAAGGTGTTGTTGCCGGTCAACAGCAACGCGCCGGTGCCGGTTTTATTCAGCACGCCTGCACCGGTAAGGTTACCGGTGTAGGTGCCATCGGTACCCTGCTCGAAGGTCAGGGCCGCGTTGTTGGCAATCGCGCCTTGCAAGCTGTTGGTGTTGCCGGTGGTGGTGCCGCCGCTAAGGGTGGTGCCGCCGCTGTAGGTGTTGGCGCCGGTCAACAGCAGCGCACCGTTGCCGTTTTTCACCAGGCTGCCGCTGCCGCTGACCACGCCGTTAAGCGCCAGCGCATTGCTGCCGGCCAGGGTCAACGGCCCACTCAGACTGATGGCGTTGGCCAGTTGCAGGTCGGTGCTGCCATCCAGCGCCGCAACGCCGCCGACGGTGAGCGCGCCGCTGCCCAATGCGGCGTTATTGCCCAGGGTCAGTTGCCCGGCGTTCAGGCCGGTGCCGCCGCTGTAGGTGTTGGCGCCGTTGAGGGTCAGGGTTGCCGCGCCTTTTTTCAGCAGGCGGCCATTGCCGCTGAGACTACCGTTAAGCGTCAGCGCATTGCTGCCGCCGATGGCCAGTGCGCCGTTAAGTACCGCAGCGTTGCCGAGTGTAACGGCCGCGTTGCTGTCCAGGGTGGTGCCGTCGGCCGACGTCAGTTCTCCGCTGCCCAGTGCGCTGTTATTGCCGACCACCAGCGTGCCGCCATTGAGCGCAGTGCCGCCGGTGTAGGTGTTGGTGCCGTTAAGCACCAAGGTGCCCGTGTCGAGTTTGGCCAGGGTGCCGGCGCCGCCGAGGGTGACGCCCAGGGTTGCGGTGGCGTTCGGGTCGACACGGATCGCCGTGTTGCCGGTACCGCCATTCACCAGGTTGAGCTCGCCCGCCGTACCGGAGGCCAGGTTGTAGCCATCGGTGACGAACTGCAGGCCGGTGAGGTTTTGCGTGCCCTCCACGCTCACGTTACCCCCCGGGCCCTGGAACACTGCAAAGCTGTTGTTCCAGTTCTGGTTGAAGGTGCCATCAACGTTGGTCCAGTTAGTGGTGCCAGGGCCCCAGATGCCGTTGCCGCCGTCGATGGCGCCGTTGCCGATCAAGTTGGCGCCGTCCCAGAACTGCACGGTGGTGTTGGGCGCGGTGACCAGCAGGTTGACCTTGTTGCTGATGACCGTCTGCACTTGCACATCGCCCGGCATCACACTGCCCGGCAAGGTGCCGAAGGCCAGGTCGTTATTGGTGAGTGCCCCGCCATAGTTGATGATGTTGTAGACGCCGCTGCCAAAGCCGCCGACATCAGTGACATTGAGCTTACCGCCCAAGGTCAGATCGCCGCCGACATTCAGCAGCCCGCTGCCACCGCCCATCACCGGCACACCGAGGCCGACGTCCAGGTTGGCATTACTGCCCAGCACCAACGAGCCCACCGACAGCGTGCTGCCGGTGGTCAGGCCGATATGCCCGTCATCGGCCACGGTTACCGCGCCCGCCAGCGAGCCGGCGCCGGCCAGCGTCGCGCCGGTATTGACCACCACCGTGCCGCTGGCCAATGAGCCGCTGACATTCAAGGTGCCGCCATTGACGTTGGCCGCGCCGCTGATGCCATTGACGCCGCTCAGGTTGAGCACGCCGCTGCCGTTTTTATCCAGGTTACCGGCACCGATAAGCGTGCCTGCGAAGGTGTTGTCGAGGTTGCTGCCACCCACCGCCAGCGTGCTGCCGCCCGCCACCTGAATCGCGCCGTTACCGGCCAAGGTATTGAGGCTGGCGTTGCCGCCCAGATTGAGGCTGGCACCGCCGCCGACATTGGCGCCGGAGGTGTTGCCCAAGGCCGCGTTGCCTGTGGTCGTCACACTACCGCCAAGTACATTGACAGGGCCGGAGAAGGTGTTATTGCCGCTGAGCCGCAAGTCTGCCGCGCCATTTTTGATCAGCGCCGCATTGCCCGCCAGCACACCGGCCAGGGTCAGGTTGTTGTTACCGGCCACGCTGAGGTCGGCATTCAGGTTGACGGCGTTGGCCAATACCAGCGGCACGCTGTTATCCAACGTGCTTGCGCCAGTGACGGTCAAGGCGCCCGTACCCAAGCCTGTGGCATTGCCGACAGTCAGCGTACCGGCCGCAAGCGTGGTGCCGCCGCTGTAGGTATTGGCGCCGTTGAGGGTCAGGTTGGCGTTGCCGTTCTTGATCAGCGCTGCGCTGCCATCAACCACACCGCCAAGCGCCAGGTCGTTGCTGCCAACCACGGTCAGCGCAGCATTGAGCGTGGTGTTATTGGCCTGCGCCACTGCGGCACTGGTATCCAGCGTCGCTGCGCCGTTGACGGCCAGGCTGCCGGTGCCAAGTGCCGAACCATTGCCCAGTACCAAGCCACCTGCGTTCAACTGCGTACCGCCGAGGTAAGCATTGTTGCCGTTGAGTGTCAGGTTGCCCGCCCCACTTTTAGCCAGGCTGCCAGCCCCGGTGACCAACCCATCAAGGGTCAGGTCGGCGCTGCCGAGAATGCCTAGGTTGCCCGCCAGGTTCACGGCATTTTCCAGGGTGACTGCACTGCTGGTATCGAGCGTGGTGCCTGCCGCCGCATTCAGCGCGCCGGTGCCCAGCGCAGTGTTAGAGGCCAGGATCAACCCGCCGGCGTTCAATGCCGTCGGCCCTGCATAGGTGTTGTTGCCACTCAAGGTCAGGCTGGCGATGCCGTTCTTGATCAGGCTGCCGGTGCCGGCCACGGTGCCGGCCAAAGTCAGTGCGTTGCTGCCGCCGACGGTCAGCGTACCGTTGACGTTCACATCATTGGCCAGGCTGACAGCGGCATTGCTGTCCAGGGTGGTGCCATCGGCGGTGGTCAATACACCGCTGCCCAACGCACTGTTATTGCCGACCACCAACGTACCGCCATTGAGTGCGGTGCCGCCGGTGTAGGTGTTGGCGCTATTGAGTATCAGGGTACCGGCGTCCAGCTTGGCCAGGGTGCCGCCGCCATTGAGGGCGACGCCCAGGGTGGCGGTGGCATTCGGGTCAACGCGCACGGCGGTGTTGCCACCGGTGCCATTGAACAAGGTCAAGGCCCCCGCCGTGCCGCCGACCACGTTGTAGCCGTCGGTGACGAATTGCAGGCCGGTAATCGCTTGGGTGCCGTCCACGGTGACGGTACCCGCCGTGCCCTGGAAGACCGCAAAGCTGTTTGGCGCCCAGGCGGTGTTGAACGAACCGTTAACGCCTGTCCAGGTGGTGGCGGCGGTTGTCCAGGTACCGCTGCCGCCCTCGATGCTGCCGTTACCGGTGGTTTGGCTACCGTCCCAGAACTGCACAGTGGTATTGCCGTTGACCAGCAGGTTGATCTGGTTGCCGATCACTGTTTGCGGGTCCAGGTCGCTGGCCGGGATATTCACCGGCAGGCTGCCCAGTTGCAGGCCGTTATTGGTCAGGCCGCCGGTGTAGTCGATCAACCGGTAAATGCCGGGGCCGAAGCCACCGATATCGCTGACATTCAGCGTGCCGTCCAGGGTCAGGTTACCGCCCACATGAATCAGCGCCGTGCCGCCGGTAGACGGGGCGCCGAGCCCGGCATCGAGGTTGGAGTTGGTATTGAGTACCAAGGAACCGACCGTCAGGGTGTTGCCCGAGTTGACCGCCAGGTGGCCGCCATCGGCAATGTTGACTGCGCCCACCAGGGTGCCGGTGCCGCCGAGGGTGGCGCCATTGGCCACGTTCACATTGGTACTGGCCAGCGCGCCGTTGACCAGCAGGCTGCCGGCGTTGACCTGGGTGTCACCGGTCAACACGCTGAGGCCGCCGAGGGTCAAGGCACCGCTGCCGATTTTGTTGAGACCGCCCAACCCGGCGAGTACGCCACCGAACGTGCTGTCGAGGTTATTGCTGCCGACACTCAAGGTGCTGCCGGTGCCGACAACGGCCACGCCGTTGCCGGTGAGTTCACCCAGGCTGGCCGAGCCACCCAAGTTCAATTGTGTACCGCTGCCCAGGTTGACCCCGGCGCCTGCGCCCAGCGCGTCGTTACCGAGCGTGCTAAGGCTGCCCGATTGCACGTCGAAAAGACCGGAGAAGGTGTTGTTACCAGTCAGGGTCAGGTCGCCCGTGCCGGTTTTGATCAGATTGGCGCTGCCCCCCACCCCACCCGCCAGCGTCAGGTTGTTATTCAGGCTGCCCACCGTCAGGTTGGCGTTGATGTTGACCGCATTGGCCAGCACCAGAGGTGTGCCATTGTTAAGGTTGGCCGCGCCGCCCACCGTCAAGGCGCCCGTCCCGAGCGCTGTCGCAGTGCCCAGGGTCAAGGTACCCGCATTGAGTGTCGTGCCGCCGCTGTAGGCATTGAGGCCATTGAGGGCCAGGTTGGCCGCGCCATTCTTGACCAGCGCACCGGTGCCGGTGAGCAGGCCGCCCAGGGTCAGGTCATTGTTGCCAGCCACCGTCAAGCCAGCGTTCAGTACAGCACTATTGCCGATGCTCAGCGCGCCGCTGTTATCCAGCGTCGATGCGCCACTGACCGTCAGATTACCCAGGCCCAGCGCGAGGTTGTTGCCCAGAGTCAGGGTGCCCGCGTTCAGCGTCATGCCGCCCAGGTAGGTATTGGCGCCATTGAGGATCAGGTTGGCTGCGCCGTTTTTACTCAGGCTGCCAGCACCATTGATTGCACCGCCCAAGGTCAGGTCAGCCGTGCCGCCGATACCCAGGTTACCTGCCAGGTTGATCGCGTTATTGGCAGTGACCGCCGTGCTGGCATCCAGTGTCGTGCCGCCAGCCGCATTCAACACGCCAGTGCCCAAGGCATTATTAGCAGCCAGGATCAGCCCGCCTGCATTCAGGGCTACCGGCCCGAGGAAAGTGTTACTCGCACCCAGGGTCAAAGTGGCCGCGCCGTTTTTGATCAGGCCACCAACGCCGCTGATCCCGCCATTAAGGGTCAGCGCGTTGCTGCCCGCGACAGTCGTGTCGCCGTTCAAGAGCAGCGTGTTGCCCAGGGTGATGGCAGCATTGCTGTCTAGTGTCGTCCCGGCCGCCGTGGTCAACAGGCCGCCGCCCAGTGCGGTGTTGCTGCCGACGATAAGCCTGCCGCCATTGAGCAAGGTGCCACCGGTATAGGTGTTGGCGCCGTTGAGCACCAGGGTGCCGGTGTCGAGTTTGTTCAGGGTGCCGGCGCCATCGATATTGACCCCGACGGTCGCGGTTGCGCCCGGATCTACACGCATCGAGACATTGCCACTGCCGCCATTGATGGCCGTCAATTGCCCGCCTGCACCGCTGACCAGGTTGTAGCCGTCGCTGACAAACTGCAGGCCGGTAAAGGCTTGCGGTCCTTGCACGGCGACCGTACCGGCAGCCCCGGTGAACACCGCAAAGCCACTGGCCCAAGGTGAGTTGGTCAGGCCATCGGCGGACGTCCAGTTAGTGCCGCCGGCAGTCCAGGTGCCAGTGCCGCCATCCACCACGCCGTTGGCGATAGCTTGGCTGCCGTCCCAGAAGCGGATATTGGGCGCCGCCACCACCAGGTTGACCTGGTTGCCGACCGAGGTTTGTACCAGCAGATCGCCGAGGCCATAACCCACGGGAACACCGGCTACGGTCAGACCACCGGTCAGGCCGCCGGTGTAGTTGATCAGGCGATACGTGCCCGCGCCAAAACCACCGGCATCGGTGACGTTCAGGTTGCCGGCGAGCGCCACGTTACCGCCGACATTGAGCAAGGAAGTCAGGGATGGCGCACCGAGGGCAACATCCAGGTTGCCACCCGCGACCATGTTCAGCGCACCGGCCGACAACGTATTGCCGCTGCTCAACGCCAGATGGCCGCCATTGTTGACATTCAACGCGCCCAGCAGCGAGCCGGTACCGGTCAGCGTACCGCCGTTGTTGACGTTGACCTGGGCACTGGCCAGGGAACCACTGAGGTTCAAGGTGCCTGCATTGATCGCCGTGTTGCCAGTGACGCCATTGATGCCGGTAAGGTTGAGGGTGCCGGTGCCGACCTTGATCAGCCCGCCAGTACCACTCACATCACCATCAAACGTACTGGTGGTGTTGACCCCGCCAACGGTCAAGGTGTTGGCGCCACTGAGTTGCACGCTACCGCTGCCGCTCAAGCCGGCCAGGCTGACGTCGGCGGCCAGGTTGACCCCCGGCGCCCGCACTCACGTTCACCCCGGCAGTGCTGCCCAGGGCATTGGCATTGACCAGCGTCAAGCTGCCGGAGACCACGTCCACGGCGCCGGTGAAGGTGTTGTTGCCGGCCAGGGTCAGGTCGGACAAGCCATTTTTGATCAGGTTGCCGGCGCCGCTGACCACCCCGTTCAGGCTCAGGTCGTTGTTGCCGGCGACGGTGAGGTCGGCGTTCAGCGCAATCGCATTGCCGATACCAAAGGACGCGCTGTTGTCCAGGGTCGCCGCACCGCCGACAGTCAAGGCACCGCTGCCCAGGCCATTGGCGTTGCCCAGGGTCAAGGCCCCGGCATTGAGGGTGGTGCCGCCGCTGAAGGTGTTGATGCCGTTGAGAGTCAGGTTGCCCAGGCCACTTTTGGTCAGCGGCCCTGCCCCGCTGAGTACACCCGCCAGGATCAGGTTATTGGTACCGCCCACGGTCAACCCGGCGTTGAGCACTACGTTGTTGCCCAGGCTGAGTGCCCCGTTGCTGTCCAACGTCGACGCGCCGCCAACGGTCAAGTTACCCAGACCCAGGGCTGAGTTGGAGCCGGCCGTCAGGGTGCCAGCATTGAGCGTGGTGCCGCCGAGGAAGTTGTTGGTGCCGTTGAGCACCAGATTGGCGGCGCCGTTTTTAGTCAGGCTGCCAGCGCCATTGAGCGTACCGGCCAGCGTCAGGTCGGCGGTGCCGCCGATGCCCAGGTTGCCGGCCAGGTTGAGCGCGTTGGTCAACGTGGCGGCCGTGTTGGCATCCAGCGAAGTCCCGCCTGCCGCATTCAAGGTCCCGGCGCCCAACGCGCCGCTCGCCCCCACCACCAGCTTGCCAGTGTTCAACGCCGTGGTGCCCAGATAGGTGTTCGCGTGGTTGAGCACCAGGTCGCCCGCGCCGTTCT
This sequence comes from Pseudomonas sp. W3I7, assembly GCF_030816095.1. NCBI lineage: Bacteria > Pseudomonadati > Pseudomonadota > Gammaproteobacteria > Pseudomonadales > Pseudomonadaceae > Pseudomonas > Pseudomonas sp. W3I7. The sequence continues at coordinate 2,368,580 of NZ_JAUSXP010000001.1, read as the reverse complement.
TGATCAGGCCGCCGAGGCCTGCCACCGTGCCGCCCAGGGTCAGTGCATCCACACCGGCGATGGTCAGATTGCCGCCCAGATTGATGTTATTGCCCAGGCTCACCGCTGCACCACTTTGCAAGGTGGTGCCGGCCGCTGCGTTCAAGGCGCCGGTGCCGATTGCCGTGTCGGAGCCGACCACCAGCGTCCCTGTGTTCAGCGCAGTGGGGCCGGTGTAAGTATTGGTGCCATTGAGCGTCAGGCTGCCGGCGCCACTCTGGGTAAGCCCACCGCTGCCGCTAATGGCGCCGTTCAGGCTCAGCGTACCGGCCACATCGGTCGTCAGGTTGTCGTTAAGGGTGAACGTGTTGGCAAGGCTGACTGTGCCAGGCGCCTGCAACGTCGATGCGGCCGTGACGGTGACAGCGCCGCTGCTCAGCGCCAGGTCATTGCCCAACTGCACCGAACCGCCGGACAGCGTGGTGGCGCCGGTGTAGGTATTGGCGGTATTGAGGATCAGTTGACCGGTGCCCGCCTTGTTCAAGCCGCCGGTGCCCGAGAGCACGCCGCCCAGGGTCAGCCCGGTATTGGCGCCCTGGACGGTCAAGCCGCCGGTGCCCAGCGTGAGCAAGTTAGCCAGCGTCAGGTCATTGGCCGTTGCTTCGATAATCCCGCCATTGGCGGTGATTGCCCCAGTACCGAACGTCGCACTGTTATCGAACTGCGAAATGCCGCCATTGAGCGTGGTGCTGCCGCTGACCAACGGCCCCTGCAGCGTCCAGGTGCCGCCATTGATGGTCAGGTTGTTGAAGTTGATATAAGTGGCGCTGGACGCCGTGCCGGTGCCGCTGCTGCCAACACCGCCGGGGTTTTTCAGGATCAAGGTATTACTGCCGTTTGCGCCGCCATCCACCTGGCCGGTGGGGGCAAACGTCAGGTTCACGCCCACCAGGCCGCCGAGGCTCAGGCCGATACCGCCGCCAGAGGACACGCTCGACCCGGTCACCGCCGTAAAGGTGTTGGTACTGCTTGCCCCCATCGACACACCGCCGGAAATGATCCCGCTGTTGACGAAGGTGTTGCCCAAAGTGGAGGCCTCGAACGCAACCCGCCCGGTGAGCGTGCCACTGTTGGTCATATTGACCTGGCCGCCACCTTGCACGGCGACCACTGGCGTGTCAGAGGCAAACAAAGAAAGCCCCAGCAAGGCGTTGGAGCCGAGGGTGCCGGCGTTGGTGAGGGTGGTGGTGCCACCGACGCCATTGGTGACGTTCAGCGCCGCGCCCGCCAATGAAGTCAGGTTGAGCCCCAGCAATGCGCCGGTGCCGCGGATGATCCCGGTGGCCGTGTTGGTGAAATTCACCGTACTGGCCGCGGTATTCCCCATCACCACACCACCGCTGAGCACGGAAACAAGCCCGAGCAGCGCCGGGTCGATGGTGCCGGAGTTGTTCAATGTGGTGTTGTTACCGGTCAGGTTCAACGCAATGCCGCCCAGTGTCGCATTGAGCTGCGCGCCCGGGTTGACGTTGACCGTCAGGTTATTCACCGCACTCGAAAAGGTGTTCAGAAACAGCGGTAACGAGGGCACCCCCGTGCACGTCACCGTGGCACCCGCCGTGGGGCTTGCGGGCGAGCAGGCCGCCATCGCTGCGGGGCTTGCAAGCCCCATCACCAGCCCCGCTACGCCGAGGCGAATCGCGAGCGAAAGCGCAGAAATACGAGGTGCAACGGCAGTAGCAAGTCTTCTATCCACGCTCAACTCCTTGTGGTTCAAGCCTTTCATCCATGAGTGCGTAGAAGCTCAACCTTATTGACCCACACGCATCGAATTCGAGATACCTGACCGTGGTGACAACTGATCCAATTTGTCGAAACGGTAGTAGACCTACAGAAAAGTCATTGAATTAAATGGTATTAATACTTTCGTAAGCGCCCCGTAAGAATGGGATTACAGCCAGCACCCATTGACTGTCGCGACATAAATACAAGTTTCTAAATGTAAAAAACGCTCTAATGGCGCCCTGTAGATTCGCTTAAAAGATCTGGGAGATCTCAATGCCCCATGAAGGCAACCTGTTACAAGCAGCCGTGGTGTTCCTGCTCGCCGCTGTGTTGACCGTGCCTTTGGCCAAGCGCCTGCAACTGGGCGCCGTGCTGGGCTATTTGTTTGCCGGCGTGATCATCGGCCCGTCAGTGCTGGGCCTGATAGGCAACCCGCAGAGCGTGGCGCAGTTTTCTGAATTGGGCGTGGTGTTGCTGCTGTTTATCATTGGCCTGGAGCTGTCGCCCAAACGTTTATGGGTGATGCGCAAGGCGGTGTTCGGCGTCGGCCTGGCCCAGGTGGTGCTCACCGGCGTGGTGATGGCCGTGGCGGCGTTGTGGCTGTTTGGCCAACCCTGGAACAGCGCAATCGTGCTGGGCCTGGGCCTGGCGCTGTCCTCCACGGCGTTTGGCCTGCAAAGCCTGGCCGAACGCAAGGAGCTCAACCAGCCCCACGGGCGCCTGGCCTTTGCCATCCTGCTGTTCCAGGACATCGCGGCGATCCCGCTGATCGCCATGGTGCCGCTGCTGGCCGGCAGTGATCACCCGACGACCGAAGTCCAGGGCGTGCAACACGTGCTGCAGATTCTGGGCAGCATCGCCGTGGTGATCATCGGCGGGCGTTACCTGCTGCGCCCGGTGTTTCGCATCGTCGCCAAGACCGGCATGCGCGAAGTGTCCACCGCCACCGCGCTGCTGGTGGTGATCGGCACCGCCTGGTTGATGGAATTGGTGGGCGTGTCCATGGCCCTCGGTGCCTTCCTCGCCGGGCTGCTGCTGGCCGATTCGGAGTACCGCCACGAACTGGAATCCCAGATCGAGCCGTTCAAGGGCCTGCTGCTGGGGCTGTTTTTTATCAGCGTGGGCATGGGCGCCAACCTCAGCCTGCTGCTCAGCACGCCGCTGATGGTGATCGGCCTGACCCTGCTGCTGATTGGCCTGAAACTGCCGCTGCTGTACGCCGTGGGCCGGTGGGTGGGTGACCTCAACCGCGAAAGCGCCTTGCGCCTCGGTGTGGTACTGGCCGCAGGCGGTGAGTTCGCCTTCGTGGTGTTCAAGATCGGCCGCGACCAGGGCCTGTTCGAGCCGCACCTTTACGATGTGCTGGTGCTGACCATCACCCTGTCCATGGCCGTGACGCCACTGCTGCTGTTGGTGTGCCCCAAGCTGTTCAAGCCCAAGGCCAAGTCGGTGGAAGTGCCGGAGGAATACCGCACCATCGAAAGCGATGCGCCCCGCGTGGTGATCGCCGGCATGGGCCGTATGGGCCAGATCGTCGCGCGGATTCTGCGTGCGCAGAACATTTCGTTTATTGCCCTCGACACCTCGGTGGAAACCATCGAGCTGACCCGCAGCTTCGGTGGCATGCCGGTGTTTTACGGCGACCCGCAGCGCCCGGAAATCCTGCATGCGGCCAAGGTCGACCAGGCCGAGTTTTTCGTGATCGCCATGGATGACCCGGAGATCAACATCAAGACTGCCGCCCTGGTGCGCAGCCTCTACCCGCACATGAAAATCATCGCCCGCGCGCGCAACCGCCAGCACGTTCACCGCCTGGTCGACCTGGACGCCTCGCCGGTACGCGAGACCTTCTATTCCAGCCTGGAAATGAGCCGGCGCACCCTGGTCGGCCTGGGCTTGAGCCAGGCCCAGGCCGACGCGCGCATCGATCGATTCAAAAACCATGACCATCAGTTACTCGCCGCTCAGCACGCGGTGTATGACGACGCGGCCAAAGTATTGCAATCGGCCCAGGAAGCCCGCACGGAACTGGCGCGGCTGTTTGAGATGGACCGACTTGAGGAGGAGTCCGACAAGGTGTGAGCTTACGGATGAACGACATTGCGAAATTTCTGACAGAATACGCCGCAATTTCGTTCATCCTTGGAGCGCTTCATGGCCACTTTCACCAAGACCGCCGTCCTGCTGGCCCTTGCGCTTACTGCCGGTAGCGTGTTCGCCGCCAGCAAGTCCCCTGCCACCCAGACCATCTCGACCCTGGGCGGCAAATTCACCTTCAACCTGCCCAAGGCGTTTGTCGCTGACACGCTGCCAACCGGCAAGGTCGAGGATGGCACCGCCGACACCCAAGGCACGCTGTACGCCAACGCGACCACGAAAAGTGTGGTGATCGTCGCCGAAACCGTGCGTAACGACGGGGCAAGCATCAAGGACAATGACCCGCAGTTCCTCGATGGCGCCGTGGCGGACTTCGTCAAGGATCAGAGCGCTGCCCTGCCCGACTTCAAGAAGCAAAACGAGAAGAAGCTGACGTTCAAAGGCCTGGGCCTGCGCCAGGTGGACAGCACGGCGACCCAGGGCGGTGGCAAGACGTTAAATTCCACGTTCCTCGGCGGTTCGGGCAACCACCTGCTGGTGATCCAGGCGATTTCGCGGGCCGATGATGTGAAGGGGCATGCCGAGTTGGTGAAGCAGATTACCGGCGGCAAGTAACCTGGTTTAACAAACAACACACATCAACGGTGGGAGCTGGCTTGCCTGCGATAGCGATTTACCAGTCGACCTATTGGGTGACTGATACACCGCTATCGCAGGCAAGCCAGCTCCCACATTGTTTAACCGCGTTTTTACTTCAGGCTATTTTCCAGCCAAGCCTTGAGGTCCTGTATCTCAGCCTCGCTCACGGTATGCGGCATGCCCACATACCCATGAAACTCAGGCTTCAACCCCAGCCCCAGCAACACCTCATTGGCGCGGGTGGCCGACGCATACGGCAGCGCCTGATCCAGGGTGCCATGGCCGATAAAAATCGCCAGCTTATGCAATGACTCATCAGGCTTGAGCTCAGCCTTGAGCACCGGCAACACGCTGCCACTCAACGCCGCAATCCCGCGCACCCTGGCAGGCTGTCGCAAGCCCACTTCATACGCCATGATCGCGCCCTGGCTGAACCCCACCAGGAACACCCGATCACTGTGGGTGTGGTACTTGGCCGTGGCCTTGCTGACAAAATCCTCAATCAGCTTGGCGCTGCGTTGCAAATCCGCGGTTTCGCCATCGTAGTCGCCTTCACCGGATTTCCTGGCAAACCAGCGATAACCGCTGGGGTCCACCGGCATCGGCGCGCGGGCCGACAAATAGGTCCAGGTGGACGGCAACGCGTCCTTGATGCCAAACAAGTCTTCCTCGTTACTGCCAAACCCGTGCAGAAAGATCACCAGTGGCTGGTTGCGCGCATCACTCTGCGTCTGCTCCAGGTAGGCCAAGGGCAAGTCGGTGTGCAAGGCATTATCGGCGTGGGCGGAACCGGCGACTAACGCCAGCGCCAGGGCTAACTGTTTGAACATGGGCATCAACCTCAGGGTTTGCGCAACAGATACGTGTCCATGATCCAGCCATTTTCCAGGCGCGCGGCCTTGCGCACCCGTTGGATTTCGTCGGCCACTTCGCTGACTTTGCCGCTGATAAGAATTTCATCCGGCGTGCCCAGGTAGGCGCCCCAATAAATATCCATATCCTGGTCGGCCACAGTGCGGTAGGAGTCCTCGGCATCAAGCATCACCACCAAGGTATCGGCATCACTCGCCTGCCCCGCCGCCAACCGGCGCCCAGTGGTGATCTCGATGGAGCGGCCAATACGGTTGAGCGCCACCTTATGCTGGGCCGCCAGGGCCTGCACACTGGTGATGCCGGGGATCACTTCGAACTCAAACTCACAACGGCCGCTGGCCAGAATCGCCTGCAGGATGCGGAGGGTGCTGTCGTACAGCGCCGGGTCGCCCCAGGCCAGGAAAGCGCCCACTTCACCGTCGGCCATGTGCTCGTTGATCATGCGCTCGAACGTCTGCTGCTTGTCGCGGTTCAGGTCCTGCACGGCGGTGGTGTAGTCGATATCACCGCGCACGCGCTCGGGGCAGTCGGCCTCGACGAAACGGTAACCGGGCTCGGTGATGTAGGTCTCGCAGATCTCGCGGCGCAGGTCGATCAACTTGTCTTTGCTCTGGCCCTTGTCCATCAGAAAAAACACGTCGGTGCGGTTCAGCGCCTTTACGGCCTGCATCGTGATGTAGTCGGGGTTGCCGGCGCCAATGCCGATGATCAGGATGCGCTTCATGGGGTGCTCTCATTGCGGGGCGTGGATTTTGCCACGTTCATAGGGTCAGGCGTGAGTTTCCAGGCGCAGGCGCCACACATTGTTAAAGCGCAGCGCGGTGGCGGACAGCGGCTCGACGTCAATGCGGTAGAACATTAAGGCCGGGAACTGCATGACGTACAGCAGGGCGGCGCGGATCACGAACGGATGGGTGACGGCCACGACATGGCCGGGTTGGGTTTCAAGGGATTTGATCCAATGTCCAACCCTCACACAGAGCTGTTCCACTGATTCACCGCCATGGGGAACGGCGGTGCTGTCGGTCATCCAGGCCGCCAACGCGTCGGGGGCCAACTGATCAATGGCCTGGCCTTTCCAGGCGCCGAAATCAGCGTCACGCAAAGCATTTTCGATCTGCGCCTCGGCACCGAACAGGCCCGCGGTCTGACGGGTTCTGGCCTCGGGCGCGCTGACTAACCGCAGGGTTTTCTTGAAACGCCCGGCCAGGGATAGCGCCGCACCTTGCCAATCCATCGCCACAGACTCGTCATCGGGAAAACGCCCGTACTTTTGCAGCGGCGTGACGGCATGGCAAATCAAGGTCAAGCGGGTGGCCTGCATCACAATTCACTCTGTTTCGTGGCGCAGTCAGCGGAGACTGGCGAAGTTGTCTCTATATATTACACCACACATGAAACAGGACGTCGGTCAAACCCCAACGCCCCTGAGCGATCAGGCCAGCGCCGCAGCCGCAGGCGGCGCGACCACCGGGCTAGCGCTGGCAACAAAGTCCTCTTTGCGCAACACCATCAGGGCAATCAGCGACACCACACCGGTGGCCACGTAGAAGTACCACGGTGAAGTGATGTCGCCCGTCACCTTGATCAGCCAGGTGGAGATCAGCGGCGCGCTGCCACCAAACACCGCGACCGGCACGTTATAGGCCACGGCAATCCCGGTGGAGCGGATGCGCGTCGGCAACAACTCACTCATCAGCGCGTAGGTGGATGAGGCGTACAGCCCGAACAGGATCGCCACGGCCATCAACGGCGCGAAGAACGACGCAGGCGTGGCGGTGGGTGCCGATTTGAACAGCCAGAACATCGCCAGCGTGGCCAAAGTGCCGATCACCATCAGAAACGGCTTGCGCCCGTACTTGTCGGTGAAGGCGCCTCCAAACGGCATCACGAACGCCGCCGAGAAACTGGCGACAAACACGTAGAGCAAGGTGGTGCCGCTGTCGAACTTGAGGATCTTGGCCATGTAGGTCGAGGCGAAGGTCAGCACCAGGTAAAAGATCGAGCTGTGTAAGGTGATGATGAAGAACACCAGGGCGATGGCGCGTTTCCACTGCCAGACCTCGCGCAGCGGCGCGCGGGAGGTTTGCCCGGCGCGTTGCAGGGCCAGAAACTCCGGGCTGTCTTCGAGCTTGAGGCGGATATACATGGAGATAAAACCCAGCGGCGCCGCGATCAGGAACGGCACGCGCCAGGCCCATTCCTGCATCGTGTCGGCGCCCAGAATCCAGGTCATGCCGTTCGCCACGGCGCCACCCAGCAGCAGGCCGAGTACGGCGGTGACCATCAACCAGCACGTGGCAAAACCGCGGCGGCCGGGGCCGGCGTATTCGGAGATAAAGCTGGTGACCGTGCCGATTTCGCCGCCCGCTGAAAAGCCCTGCACGCAGCGCACCAGAATCAGCAGGATCGGCGCGGCGATGCCCAGGGTTGCGTAAGTGGGCAGCACGCCCAACAGCACTGTGGAACCGGACATCATCACCAGTGCCATGATCAGGGTTTTGCGCCGGCCGATCTTGTCCGCCAGCGGGCCAAAGAACAGCCCGCCCAGCGGCCGGATAAAGAAGCTCAGGGCGAACGCCGCGAAACTGGCAAGCAGGCTGGTGGTGGGGTCATCGGAGACGAAAAACGCCTGGCCGATGTACACGGCGAGAAAGCCGTAGACGCCATAGTCATACCACTCGATCAGGTGGCCGGAGGTGGCACCGAGGAATGCACGGCGGCGCTTGCGCTGCGTGTCTTGCGCTGTATTGCCCATCGAAGGGACTCCTTGTCGATTGTTCTGTCCATGAAAAGCTAGGAAAGCGCGGCGATACTCGCTGCTTTCAACCACTGCCGCAAGTCGGTCTTGAGGGTTTTGCCGTAGCTGTTCTTCGGCAAATCGGCTCTGAACACATACTTTTTGGGTTTCTTGAATGACGCCATGCGTTCCAGAAACCACGCGGTGAGTTCGGCCTCATCCAATGCCTGCCCGCTGCGTGTGACCACAAAGGCCACCACGGACTCGCCCCATTGCGCGTCCGGCTCGCCCACCACACACACCTCGGACACCTCGGGATGCTGCACCAGCACTTCCTCGACTTCACGCGGGTACACATTGCTGCCGCCGCTGATGATCACGTCTTTGGAACGATCGGTGAGGGTCAGGTAGCCGGCCGGGTCGAGAAAGCCGATGTCACCGGTGAGCAGCCAGCCATCGACCAGGGTGTGCGCAGTGGCCTGCGGGTTGCGCCAATAACCTTGCATCACCGTGGCGCCGCGCACGGCGATCTCACCGCGCTCGCCGGTCGGCAGCGGTTGGTGCCGGGCATCCAGAATACGGATTTCAACACAGGCTTGCGCGTGGCCCACGGAGGCTGCCAGGGTTGACCAGCCTGGGCGCTGACGGTCCGCGATCAGGGCGCGGGGCAATACGCTGATGGTCATCGGGCTTTCACCCTGGCCGTAGATCTGCACCAAGCGCGGGCCGAAGGTGTCGAGCGCCTCGCACAGGTCGGCCAGGTACATCGGCCCGCCCCCGTAGACGATGGTCTTGATGCCGTCGCCGCCATAACCCTCGCGCCGCGCCTGTTCGACCATGCGCTTGACCATGGTCGGCGCGGCGAACAGCGATACATTGCCCAGCTCTGTAGCCAGGCCAAACAGCTCGCCGGCATCAAAACCGCCGGAAGCCGGCACCACATGCCGGGCGCCGCAACGCACATGGATAAAGTTATACAGCCCCGCCCCGTGGGACATCGGCGCGGCATACACGGCTGCGTCGTCAGCACTCACCGGGTCGACATCCGTGGGGTAACACAGCGACATGGCGACCAGGTTGGCGTGGGACAGCATTACGCCCTTGGAGCGCCCGGTGGTGCCGGAGGTGTAGAACAGCCAGGCCAGGTCCTGATCCTGGCGCGGCACCGGCTGCTCCAGGGTCGGCCAGCCACGGGTCGGCGGCAGCGTGTGAGCGTCCAGTTCCTTGCAGCGCGCAGGCAAGTCCCGGGATGACGCGAAGACCCGGCCGCCGTCGGTAAAGATCAAGCGGGCCTCGGCATCGGTGGCAATCCACGCGGCTTCTGCCGGGTGCAGTTTGGCGTTGATCGGCACCACCACGCCGCCCAGCCACCAGACGGCGTAGAGCACTTCCAGGTAGTCGCAGCTGTTTTTCATCAACAGCGCCACCGCATCGCCCGGCACCAGGCCATATTGATCGACCAGTTGCGCGGCCCGTTGGCGGACATGGGCGGCGAAGGTTGCGTAGTCGGCGACTTGCCGCGTGCCTTCAAACAACGCCGGGCGTTGCGGGTCGCGGCGCTGGGTGTCGTGCAGCCAGTTGGCAATGTTCATGGCTCAGCTCCGACGCGCGTGCAGCACCGAGGCATAGTTGGCCACGGCCATCCCGCCCATATTGAACACCAAACCGAACTCGGGGTTAGGCACTGCCAGGCCGATCGGCTCGCCGGTCAATTGGCGAAACGCCAGGGCATGCATCGACACGCCGGTGGCGCCCACCGGATGCCCCTTGGCCTTGAGCCCGCCGGACAGGTTCACCGGCAACCGCCCGCCTGCGCGCACCACGCCGCTGTCAAGCACACGGTGCCCCTCGCCTTTGGGCGCCAGGCCCATCGCCTCGTAGATCAGCAGCTCGGCGATGGTGAAGCAGTCATGCACCTCGGCGAAGCTCAGGTCGGCCAGGGTGATATTCGCCCCGCGCAACGCCGTGTGGATCGCGCGTTGCGGGCCTTCAAAGGCGAGGATGTCGCGCTGGGCAATCGGCAGGCAATCGTTGACCTGGGTCAGTGTGCGAATCTGCACATCACGACGAAACGCGCGCGCACGTTTGGGCGAAGCCAGGATGATCGCGGCGGCGCCGTCGCTGATCAGCGAGCAATCGGTCAGGCGCAGCGAATCGGCCACAAACGGGTTGCTCTGGGACACGTTGTTGCAGTGTTCGAAATCCATCACCCGGTGCATCTGCGCCAACGGGTTGGCCATGGCATTGGAGTGGTTTTTGGTGGCGATGGCCGCCATCGAGCCCAACGGGCAGTGGTAGCGCTCGGCATATTGACGTGCCGCACGGCCGAACAACTGCGGGAAACTCAAGCCTGCTTCGGCCGGGTCGTTCTGATAGCCGGCACCGGCCAAGGCCTGGGTCACCTCGGCGGTGGTGGTGTGGGTCATCTTTTCGGCGCCCACCACCAGTACCAGCTCGGCGCTGCCGGACAGGATTGCCTGAACCCCGGCCAGGATCGCCGCCGACCCGGACGCGCAAGCGTTTTCACAGCGGGTCGCCGGTTTGAAGCGCAGCCCAGGGTCGGCCTGCAGCAGTAGCGAAGCCGGGAACCCATCGGGCACCAACCCCGAATTGAAATGGCCAAGGAATAACGCGTCGATCTCGCTCGCGTCAATTGCCGCGTCCTTCAGGGCTTCGCGGGTGACCTGTACGATCAGATCCTCCAGGCGGGTGCCTTCAAGGCGACCGAAACGTGAATGACCGGCAGCAACAATGGAGACGCAATCAGCTGGCATAATCAATTTCTTCTATTTTTGGTGCGGACATTTACCTACAATGACCCACCGTTGGGCGCGCGCCAATTCGTGCAACTACTTACATGGCTAAGTAGCCCCAGTTGAGAAAAGCGACGAGGCAGGATGCCCAATGAACGCGTTTGCACAACAGTTCCACGACATAGAACGCTTGGCGTTCCAACTCTCCCCCGCGCCGCAACTGGTCACCCGCAACCGCGTAATGGTCGACTGTAATGAGGCCTTCCTGCAGTTGTTCGGCTATTCGCGCGACGCATTGGTCAACCAACTGACGCTGCTGATCTACCCTTCCCAGGCGGACTACCACGCCATTGGCAAGCGCAGCCATGAATGGCTGCTGGAAAGCGAAAACGGCTTCTACTCCGACGAACGTTTCATGCAGCACCACAACGGCGAAGTGTTCTGGGCCAAGTCCCACGGCTACACCCTCACGCCCAAAGACCCATTCAAACTGATGATCTGGCACTTCGAGCGCCTGGACCGCACGCACCAGGGCACGGGCGATCTCACGCCACGGGAGCGGGAAATCGCCATGCACATCGTCAATGGCCTCAAGTCCAAGGAAATCGCCTTGCGCCTGGCGATCTCCCACCGCACGGTGGAGGTGCACCGCGCGCGGTTGATGAGAAAGTTGCAGGCCAAGACGGTGGTGGAGTTGGTGTCGAAGATTATTAAGGTGGCGTGACAGAGGTAGATGTTTGTCGGGTTCCGCTATCACTCGAAGCGATAGCAGGGCTGCCCGCTGAAAAACGCACCTGTCATGCCCGGGGACTTTCCTGCCTCAAGTGCTCCATCAAGCACGTCCATACAATTCGCATCCATGCAGGCCGCCTAAACTTCTGACTTTCCAAAATCGGCTGGAGAGCAGGCATGGGTAGAAAAGCGAATAGGGTAAGCCTGGCATTGACGCTGTTGGCCGGGGCCATGATGAACAGCGCGTTTGCGGCAACGCCGAGCGTGGCCGTGGCGCCGCAATACGACACCAGCCATGTATACGTGGCACCCGCTGATGTGGACCGCTTTGCCACGAGCTTCCTGGCGACCTTCGGTGGCAAAAGTACCCCACAGGTGGTGGTGAACGTACTGCCAGTGCCAAGCAGTACCACCTCGCAATTGCTGCAGACGCCGGTCGGTACGGTGTCACTGTTCGGTTTCAGCACACCCATACCGCATCCGTTTGGCCAGGAGCGCAACGGTTATCTGGTCAAGGACATGGACGTGGCCCTCAAGGCCGCGCGAGAAAATGGTGCCGCCGTGATTGTCAGTGACTTTCCCGACCCTATCGGCCGCGATGCCGTGGTGCAGTGGCCAGGCGGTGTGAACATGCAACTCTACTGGCACACCCAGGCCCCTAACTACGCAGGGTTCCAGACGGTGCCGGAAAACCGCGTCTACCTGCCTGCCGAGCGGGCCGAGGCGTTTATCAAAGCGTTCCTCGGCTTTTCCCATGGCAAGGTCCTGGCTGACGACAAACACGCGCCGGGTATCGATATCGGCCAGGGCGGCCTCTACCGGCGTGTCGACCTGCAATCGCCGTTCGGACGCATGGCCGTACTGGTGACCAATGGCCAACTGCCCTACCCGTTCGGCCATGAGACCACCGGTTACCAGGTCGACGACCTGACGGCCACCCTGGCCAAAGCCGCAGGCTCTGGCGCCACTGTGCTGGTACCGGCGTTCGCGAGCAAAGGGCGGCGCAGCGCAATGGTCGAATTTCCCGGTGGATACGTCGCGGAAATTCACCAGCTCAGCGCGGCAAAATGAATCGTCGTACCCCCTGGGGCTTGGCCGTGCTGTGGCCGCTGCTCACCGCCAGCGCCCACGCCGAGGAGCAAGCCACCCGACCGGTGCTCAAAACCAACCGCTGGCAGGAAAACTGGTCGGTGCTGCAAGACCCGGCGCTGCGCACGCAACCGTTGGACAATTTGAAGTACATCCCGCTGTCAGGCGCCAACCCGATGACGTACCTGTCGTTGGGCGCGAGCTTGCGCGAACGTTTCGAGATGAACGATGCCAGTGGGTTCGGCGTGCGCGATGTGCAGCGTGATCGCTACCTGATCCAGCGCTTTGAGGTCCACGCGGACCTGCACCTGGACGAAAACTGGCGGGTGTTCACCCAACTCGAAGATGCTCGGGCGTACAACAAAACCACGGTGGGTGGTGCCGATCAAAACCGTGTCGACTTGCGGCTGGCGTTTGCCGAGTACGTGAACACCTTCAGCAGCGGGACGTTCAAAAGCCGTATCGGCCGCCAGGACTTTGCCTTCGACTTGCAGCGTTTTATCTCGTCGCGGGATGGGCCGAATGTGCGCCAGTCGTTCGATGCGCTCTGGGCCGACTGGGAAACCACCCATTGGCGTTTTATCGCGATCGCCAGCCAGCCGGTGCAGTATCAGGACGAGAGACATTTCGACGACCGCTCCAACAGCGACGCACGCTTTCACCTGCTGCGGGTCGAGCGATTGGTGGGCGGCAGCAATGAGTTGTCGGCCTACTACGGCGTGTATGAACGCAGCGCTGCGCATTACCTGGACGCCGACGGCGAGGAAACCCGCCAGCTGTTCGACGCCCGCCTGGGCGGCGCGGCCCAGGGCTTCGATTGGGACATCGAGGCGATGCTGCAAAGGGGGTCGGTGGGGAGCAAGTCGATTCGAGCGTGGGCCGCTGGCAGCCGTACGGGCTATACGCTTGAGGGCCTGGCATGGCAACCACGGCTCGGCGTACAACTGGATATCGCCTCCGGCGACCGCAAAGCGGGTGACGCTACCGTCGGCACGTTCAACCCGCTGTTTCCCAACGGCTACTATTTTTCACTGGCCGGCTATACGGGCTACAGCAACCTGATCCACGTCAAACCGTCGATCACCGTCAAGCCCATTTCCAAACTGAGCGTACAGACTGCCATCGGCCTGCTCTGGCGACAGACCACCGAAGACGCGGTCTATACCCAACCGAACTTGCCCGTGGCCGGCACTGCAGGCCAAGGCGAACGCTGGACCGGCGCCTACACTCAGTTGCGCACCGACTATGCCTTCACACCGAACCTTGCCGGCGCGGTCGAAGCCGTGCATTACGCGGTGGGCCGCACCCTGCGCGAGGCCGGTGGTGACGACAGCAATTACCTGGGAGTCGAGCTCAAATTCAGTTGGTAAACCCAGCCAAGCACAGGTGTACAAGCCCTTCGACAAATGCAGGGCAATAGTAACGCGCAGTCATCCCCCTCAACCAAGGAGTTATGCATGAGCACATTCGTTGCCAAAGACGGTACCCAGATCTACTTCAAGGACTGGGGCAGCGGTAAACCCGTATTGTTCAGCCACGGCTGGCCGCTGGATGCGGATATGTGGGAATACCAGATGGAATACCTGAGCAGCCGCGGCTTTCGCACCATCGCTTTCGACCGCCGTGGTTTTGGCCGGTCCGACCAACCCTGGACCGGCAATGACTACGACACCTTCGCCGACGATATTGCCCAGTTGATTGAACACCTGGACCTCACCGACGTGACCCTGGTGGGCTTCTCCATGGGCGGCGGCGACGTTGCTCGCTACATCGCCCGCCATGGCAGCGCACGCGTGGCCGGCCTGGTATTGCTGGGTGCCGTGACACCGATCTTCGGTCAGACAGCGGACTACCCGCAAGGTGTGCCCACCGATGTATTCGACGGTATCAAGGCCGGGCTGCTGAAGGACCGCGCGCAATTTATCAGCGACTTCAATACCCCGTTCTTCGGCATCAACCAGGGGCAGAAGGTCTCGCCGGGCGTGCTCACCCAGACCTTGCAGATTGCCTTGCTGGCATCGCTCAAATCGACGGTTGATTGCGTCACGGCATTCTCCGAAACCGACTTTCGCCCGGACATGGCCAAGGTCGATGTGCCGACCCTGGTGATCCACGGTGATGGCGACCAGATCGTGCCGTTCGAGACCACCGGCAAAGTGGCGGCGCAGATGATAAAAGGCGCGCAATTGAAGGTGTACAAGGATGCGCCGCATGGTTTTGCCGCCACTCACACCCAGCAGTTGAACGAAGACCTGTTGGCCTTCCTCAACCGCTGAAGCAACGGCGTCACCCTCTCCTTTCTTTGGCCGGGCTTACCCGGCCTTTTTTTGTTCAGGCTCAAGCGTGACCAAGTGCCAGGCGACCTGGCCCTGCGATCAGAATGCTGGAAAACAGAATCAACAGCAGCCATCCAAACTGCCCTTCAAACAGCGACCACTCCGGGTGCACTACCAGCAAAGCCACCAGCAGCACTGCAAGGATCGGCAAACAGGCCAGGCGCACCCAGACCCCGGCGATAATCAACAACGGGCAGACAACTTCAGCGCCAATCGCCAGGCACAACGTGACATTGGCGCCCAGGTGGAACGGGTCTTCGATCAGCGTCAATTGCTGGCTGTAGTGGAGCAGTTTGGGCAGCCCATGCACCCACAGCAAGAACAGCGATGCACTGACTCGCAGAAACAGCAGCCCAAGCGCCTGACTTTTTGATTCATTCATCTGCAACGTCCATAAAAGAAACCGACGTCGATTGTGTCCGCTGAACCGAGCCCGAGCTTGCAAGCCTGTGCTGACCTTATGGTAAAGAGCCGGTTATGCTGGGCGCCACACGAACTACCCCGGTTGAATCAACCACCACCGGCTGCGGTCCCACTTCATACGCTCATCGCTACAGGAATCGTGAACATGACTCTGCCCCACGACATGACCCAGATTGAAATCACCACCTTCGGCGGCCCTGAGGTGCTTCAGCCTCGTCAGGTTGCAGTGCCCTCACCCGCCCCCGGCGAGATTCTGATTCAAGTGCACGCCGCCGGGGTCAATCGTCCCGATGCCCTGCAACGCGCTGGCAAGTACCCCATGAAACCCGGCATGAGCCCGATACCGGGCCTGGAAGTGGCCGGCGAAGTGGTTGCGCTGGGCGACGGCGTCAGTGCATACAGCCTGGGCGACAAGGTCTGTGCCCTGACCAATGGTGGCGGCTATGCACAGTTCTGCGCCGTACCCGCCAGCCAGGCCCTGCCGGTGCCTGAAGGCATGGATTGGATTCAAGCCGCTGCCGTGCCGGAAACCTTTTTCACTGTCTGGGCCAACTTGTTCGGCCTGGGTGGCGCGCACAGAGGCCAACGCGCCTTGATCCACGGCGGCACCAGTGGCATCGGCACCACCGCACTGATGCTCTGCCAGGAGTTCGGCATCCAGGCGTTCGCCACCGCCGGCAGTGCCGAGAAATGCGCGGCGATTGCCAAACTGGGCGCCGAGCCGATCAATTATCGCGAGCAGGACTTTGCCGAGGTCATCGCCAAGAAGACCGGCGACAAAGGCGTCGACGTGATCCTCGACATCATGGGCGCCTCCTACCTGAACAACAACCTCAAGGCCCTGGGCATGGACGGGCACTTGGTGATGCTGGGCTTCCTCGGCGGCGGCAAAGCCAATGACGTCGACCTGCTGACTATCCTCGGTAAACGCGCAGTCATCACCGGTTCCTTGTTACGCGCTCGCACCAAAGACGAGAAAGCCGCAATCGCTGAGCAGCTGCACGAATACATATGGCCGGTGCTGTCCGCCGGGCGCTGCCTGCCGATCATCGACAAAGTGTACGAATACACCGACGCCGCCCAGGCCCATGCGCGAATGGAAGGCGGGGATCATATTGGCAAGATCGTGTTGCAAGTGAAGTAATCGAGCCCCGGCGAGGCTGCGAAGGCGGCGGCACAGACGAAATATTAGTTGCCTGACCCACCGCTTTCGCAGCCTCGCTAAAGCTCGACAGCTCCCACAGGGGATCGGCTTTGTTGGTTAGGTCTCAGTTCGCAGGGCCATCGCGCCATACACAAATCCCCCCAGCAACAAAGCTCCAATGTGGGAGCTGTCGAGCCCCAGCGAGGCTGCGAAGGCGGCTGCACAGGCCATACACAAGTTGCCTGACCCACCGCTTTCGCAGCCTCGCTAAAGCTCGACAGCTCCCACAGGGGATTGGCTGTGTTGGTTAGGTCTCAGTTCGCGGGGGCCATCGAGGCAAGCACAAATCCCCCCAGCGACAACGCTCAAATGTGGGAGCTGTCGAGCCCCGGCGAGGCTGCGAAGGCGGCGGCACTGGCGATACATAAGTTGCCTGACCCACCGCTTTCGCAGCCTCGCTGAAGCTCGACAGCTCCCACAGGGGTCGGCTGTGTTGCTGGGGGGTCGGTTTGCAGGGCCATCGCGTCGAACGCAGATTCACCCAGCGACAAAGATCAAATGTGGGAGCTGTCGAGCCCCGGCGAGGCTGCGAAGGCGGCGGCACAGGCGACATATAAGTTGCCTGACCCACCGCTTTCGCAGCCTCGCTGAAGCTCGACAGCTCCCACAGGAGATCGGCTGTGTTGCTGGGGGTTCGGTTTGCAGGGCCATCGCGTCGAACGCAGATTCACCCAGCAACAAAGCTCCAATGTGGGAGCTGTCGAGCCCCGGCGAGGCTGCGAAGGCGGCGGCACAGGCCATACACAAGTTGCCTGACCCACCGCTTTCGCAGCCTCGCTGAAGCTCGACAGCTCCCACAGTAGATCGGCTTTGTTGCTTAGCTCTCTGTCAGCAGGGCCATCGCGTCGAACGCAGATTCACCCAGCGAAGCAATTCAAATGTGGGAGCTGTCGAGCTTCAGCGAGGCTGCGAAGGCGGCGGCACTGGCGATACATAAGTTGCCTGACCCACCGCTTTCGCAGCCTCGCTAAAGCTCGACAGCTCCCACAGGGGATCGGCTGTGTTGCTGGAGGTTCGGTTTGCAGGGCCATCGCGTCGAACGCAGATTCACCCAGCGACAAAGATCAAATGTGGGAGCTGTCGAGCCCCAGCGAGGCTGCGAAGGCGGCGGCACAGGCCATACACAAGTTGCCTGACCCACCGCTTTCGCAGCCTCGCTAAAGCTCGACAGCTCCCACAGGGGATTGGCTGTGTTGCTGGGGGGTCGGTTTGCAGGGCCATCGCGTCGAACGCAGAGTCACCCAGCGACAAAACTCAAATGTGGGAGCTGTCGAGCTTTAGCGAGGCTGCGAAGGCGGCGGCACTGGCGACATATAAGTTGCCTGACCCACCGCCATCGCAGCGACTCAGCGCACTGACCCGGCGTACACCGGGTAGTCGGTATAGCCCTGCGCCGAGCCGCCGTACATCCCTTCTGCCCGCAGCGGGTTCAATGGCCAGTCATTGAACAGTCGCTGTGGCAGGTCCGGGTTGGCAATGAACGGGCGACCGAAGGCGATCAAGTCCGCCAGCCCCGACTCCAACAGCTTTGCACCACGCTCAGCGGTGTAACGCCCGGCGTAAATGATCCGCCCGCTGAAGGTGCTGCGCACCGCCTGACGGAAGGTTTCAGGCAGGTCAGGCGCGTTGTCCCAGTCGGCTTCGGCGATGGACACATAGGCAATGCCGGACGCCTCCAGCACCTTGATCGCCTCGATATAGGTGTGATGCGGGTCTTCCTCCACCAGGCCGATATACACGCGGTCCTGATCAGTGCCGCTGAACAGCGGCGAAAAACGCACGCCAAGACGCTCCGGCCCGACCACGGCCGTCACTGCTTCGACGATTTCGCGCAAAAAGCGCAGGCGATTGTGCAACGAGCCGCCGTATTCGTCGTCGCGCTGGTTGGCATGGGCAGAGATGAACTGGTTGACCAGGTAACCATTGGCGGCATGGATTTCCACGCCATCGAACCCGGCGTCCAAGGCATTGCGCGCAGCCTGTGCGTAATGCCCAACCAACTCCTCAATCTCGAGCACGCTCAATGCACGCGGCACCGGCGGCTGTTTCAATTCACCCACGCCGGGGCCGGTTTCGATAAAGGCTTTCGCCTGCTCCGCCTGCAACGCAGAGGGCGCGACCGGTGCCAATCCATCTGGCTGCAGCGCGTTGTGGGACACACGGCCGACATGCCACAACTGGGCGAAAATCACTCCGCCTTCGGCATGCACCGCCTCGGTGACTTGGCGCCAACCGTCGATCTGCGCCGGGGTATAAATGCCCGGCGTCCACGCATAACCCTGGCCACGCGGTTCGATCTGCGTGCCTTCACTGACCATGAACCCGGCAGTGGCGCGCTGGCGGTAATACTCGGCCATCAGGTCGGTGGCGATATCACCCGGTTGCGCACTGCGTTGACGGGTCAAGGGCGGCAGCACAACCCGGTTATTCAAGGTGTGATGCCCCAGTTTTACCGGGGTATTTAAAACACGCATAGTCATGAGTCACTGTCCAAATTCAGGGCGAACAAAAGCGTTGGCGGCTCTTGAGAGCCGCCAATGCGTACAACGGTTAGTTAATTTAAGCGGTGAGTTTCAGCAGGGCCTTGGCCACGTCGCTGGAACTGGCAGGGTTCTGCCCCGTCACCAGCAAGCCATCTTCAAGCACAAAGGACTGCCAGTCGGCGCCCTTCTCATACAGGCCACCGAGTGCCTTGAAATCATCTTCAATCAAAAACGGCACCACATCGGTCAGGCCCACCGCAGCTTCTTCTGAGTTGGAGAAGCCCGTTACACGACGGCCCTTCACCAACGCTTCACCGTTGACCGCCTTGACGTGACGCAGCGCGCCCGGCGCATGGCAGACAAAACCGATCGGCTTGCCGGCGCGCTCAAAGGCTTCGATCAACGCGATCGACGTTTGCGATTCGGCCAGGTCCCACAATGGCCCATGACCGCCTGGGTAAAACACCGTATCGAAATCGGCGGCATTCACCGAGTCCAGCTTGACCGTGTTGGCCAGCGCCTGCTGCGCGGCCGAGTCGGCGGCAAACCGGCGGGTGTCTTCGGTTTGCGCATCCGGCTGACCGCTGACCGGGTCCAGCGGTGGCTGGCCACCGGCCGGGGATGCCAGCACCAGTTCGGCACCGGCGTCCTTGAAGGTGTAATACGGAGCGGCAAACTCTTCAAGCCAGAAGCCGGTTTTACGACCGGTATTGCCCAGCTGGTCGTGAGAGGTCAGTACCATTAATACTTTCATTTTCCAGTGCCTCGATCGATGGGTTGCAGTAGGTGTTGTGTGAGTAGCAGCGCCTCATCAAACGGCGCGGATGTTCGGGTGATCTTGCTCATGACGCTGGTCCCCAGCCACAACGCATACAGGCGCCGGGCCAGGCTTTCGGGGTGCGGCTGTGCCTGCAGCGAACCGTCTTCAACGCCGTGCTGCAAGGCTTCTGCCAGCAACGCAATGGTGCGTGCAGTGCCACGCTGCAGGGCCAGGCGCATCGGCTCTGAAAGGTCTGACACCTCGGCACCGAGTTTGACGGCAAGGCATTTGCCCGTGTCGGTGCAGCCGGTCTGGTTGTCGACCCAGGAGTGCCAATAACGCATCAACTTGGCAAAACCTGACAGATCAGGCTGATCGAACAATTGCTGCATGCCGTTGACGTAATGCTCGAAGTAGCTGTCGAGCAACACCACGCCGAAGGCATCCTTGGAGTTGAAGTAGTGATAGAACGAGCCTTTGGGTACCTCGGCGGCTTGCAGTATTTCGTTCAAGCCCACCGCAGAAAATCCTTTACGGCCGACAATCACTTGCGCCGTGTCCAGAATCGCCTGCCGGGTACTTTTAGTGTCGTTGTTCATCACGCCTCCCCTCCGATTAGACCAGTCGTCTAGTTCGTTGAGGGGATGTTAGGCGCCAGGTAAATCTTCAACAATGTCATATGCGCAAGGATTCCGGACATGCCACAAAGCCGGTTGCCGTTTCCCCGGCACCCGCCGACAATCGCCACTCCCGTGCCCCTGGCCCGCGTTTTTGGAGAACAATGATGCACAGCGTTGCGCTGATGGTTTACCCGAACTTCCAATCCCTGAGCCTCAGCCTGGGCTCGGTATTTGAATGCGCGAACCTGCTGCGCGGCGAGCCGGCCTATGAGTTTCACCTGGTGTCGGAGAGCGGCGGCGCCGTGATGACCTCCCAAGGCTTTTCGGTGAACACCACGCCGATCCGCGCACAGGGTTATGACACGCTGATCGTCAGCGGCTATCTGGAATTTCGCTTGCCGGAAGCCAACCTGCTCGAACTGGTCAAGGCCGCCTCCGCCCAGTCACGGCGCGTAGCCTCATTGTGCATGGGCATTTTCGTGCTGGCCGAAGCCGGCTTGCTCGACGGCAAGCGCACCACCACCCACTGGATCCACGCGCCCGCCTTTCGCAAGCGCTACCCGCACATCCAACTCGAAGAGGACAAGTTGTTCGTGGTCGACGGCCAGATCTGGACCGGCGCCGGCATGAGCGCCGGTGTCGACCTGGCACTGGCCATGGTCGAGGCCGACCTGGGCGGCGACCTGGCCCGGCGCATCGCACGCAAACTGGTGATTGCGCAACGTCGCGGCAGTGAGCAGTCGCAGTTGTCGGCCCTGCTGGAACTGGACCCCAAGTCCGACCGCGTGCAACTGGCCCTGGCCTATGCCCGCGAAAACCTGACCCACGACCTGTCGGTGGAAGCCCTGGCCGAGGTCGCCCGCCTGAGCCCGCGCCAGTTCAGCCGGGTATTTCGCGAAGAAACCGGGCAAACCCCGGCCAAGGCCATCGAATCACTGCGCGTGGAGGCGGCCCGGGCGCTGATGGAAACCAGCCGTCACCCGGTCGAAGTGGTGGCCCGCGAAACCGGCTTTGGTGATCGCGAACGCATGCGCCAGGCGTTTCTGCGTGCCTTCGGGCAGCCGCCCCAGGCCATGCAGCAGGCTTTTAATGCAGGACCGCTCGGGTAATCAGGTAACTCACCAACTGCGGGTCATCCTCAAGCTCCAGGGTCTGCACCGGGCGCGGCAATTCATCCAGCACGGCACGCCAGAACGCCTGTGACACTTCATCCTGGTCATAAAAACGCACCAGCCAATCGGCCTGGCCGCTGCTCAACACCTGGGTGGCGATGGCACGGCCAATGCCTTTGCGGCGGTAGCGCTTGAGAATGAACAGGTCGGCCAGTTCCAGGGCGTCAATGCCCGGCAGTTCGCTGCCCTCGATCAGCAGGAAGCCGGCGATATAGCCGTCCACCAGCAGCAGGTTGGCGCTCCATTGCGGGTCATGCCAGTAGCGGGTCAGGTGCTCATCGTGGATGTAGAAGCGGCCATCCGCCTCGACATCCTCCTGCTCCCAGTCCGAGGACTCATAGGCGTAATACTGGTAGAGATTGCGGATCAGCTCGGACTCTTCGGGGCCGGTCTGGATCAGTTCAACGGTGGTTTCAGGCATGGGGCTCTCGGTGACAAAACGCAGGGCGCCATTGTTCACAAAACACGCGCGCAGGCCAATACATTGCATAACCTTTCTGTTTGCTGAACCGATTGCGGATTTGCGCCGTCCAACCGAAATTCCTGAAACATTTAGAATAAACTTCGTCAGCTTCGACCTTTTTCTCAAGGACCTCTATTTTGACCAACGTCTGTTCCGCCGGCCTGGATGTGGGCTTTGCCTCCCTGGATTACCTGCAGATTTTTATCCTGGGGGTGATCCAGGGCATTACCGAGCTGCTGCCGGTGTCGTCCACCGCCCACATGCGTGTGGTGCCCGCCCTGCTCGGCTGGCAAGACCCCGGCTCGGCGTTTTCGGCGGCGATGCAGTTGGCGGCGCTGGCGGCGGTGGTCAGTTATTTCTGGCGCGATGTGCGCCAGGTCACCACAGGCAGCATCGGTGCGGTACGCCGGGGCGACTACAACGACCCGTGGTTCAAGCTGGCGGTGGCGATTGTGCTGGCAACCATCCCTATCTGTATTGCCGGCCTGGCCTTGTCCTCGACCCTCAACAGCTGCAATTCGCCGTTGCGCGGCCTGATGGTCATCGGCATTTCCTGTGTGGTGATGGCGGTATTGCTGGCGGTGGCCGAAGTGCGCGCACGCCACACCCGCGACATGGGCCAAATGCGCCTGCGTGATGCACTGATTGTCGGGGTCGCGCAGATTGGCGCGTTGATTCCCGGCGTCTCGCGTTCAGGCTCGACACTGACCGCGGCGCTGTTCCTCAACTTCAAGCGTGAAGAAGCCGCGCGCTTTTCGTTCCTGCTGGGCCTGCCGGCCATCGCGCTGGCTGGCTTGAAGGAGCTGTGGGTGCTGCTGCATGCCGACATGCCGGCCCACGCCTGGCCACATTTGCTCTTCGGCCTGGTGGTGGCAAGTATCTCGGCGTTCTTCGCGATCTGGGGCCTGATGAAGTTCCTGGAGCGGTTCTCCACCTGGCCGTTTGTGATTTATCGCGCGCTGCTGGGGATCTTCTTGATTGTGGCGGTCAGCACCGGGTTGCTCAGTTAAGCCCCCGGTTGACGGTCGGCCAGCTCTTCAAGCAAATCGGCCGAAGGCACAAAAAACAGGCCGCCGGTCACGGCGGTACTGAAGTCCAGCAAACGGTCGTAGTTGCCGACCGGGCGGCCGACGAACATGTTTTCCAGCATCAATTCCAGAGGCTGCGGCGAGCGCGCGTAGCCGATAAAGTAGGTGCCGAACTCGCCGGCGCCCGGGCGGCCAAAGGGCATGTTGTCGCGCAGGATTTTCACTTCTTCGCCATCGGCGTCGGTGATCACGGTCAAGGCGCTGTGAGAGTTGCTCGGCTTGGTCTCTTCATCCAGCTCGATGTCGGCCAGTTTGGTACGCCCGATCACCTTCTCCTGCGCTTCCACCGTCAGCTCGTTCCAGGCGCTCATGTTGTGCAGGTACTTCTGCACCAGCACGTAGCTGCCGCCTTCAAATTCCGGGTCTTCATCGCCGACGATGGTAAAGCCGACAGCCTTGCGCCCCACCGGGTTCTCGGTGCCGTCGACAAACCCGATGATGCTGCGCATATCGAAGTAACGGAAACCCTGAACCTCATCCACCACCTTGACACTGTCGCCCAGGGCCACCATCAGCTGCGTGGCCAATTCAAAGCACAGGTCCATCTGCTCGGCGCGAATATGCAGCAGGATATCGCCGGGCGTCGACGGCGCCATGCGCCCTGGCACGCCGAACTCGCGAAACGGGTGCAAGGCCGCCGGGCGTGGCCCGCCGAACAGCCGGCTCCAGGCATCCGAGCCGAACCCGCAGACACAGGTCAGGTTGCCCGCCGGCACGCGCTTGCCCACCGAACGCACCAGCCCGGCGATGTCGCCGCACCAGGCGCGCACCTGGTCTTCGCTGCCGGGAGCGACGGTTGCAACCATGAAGATCGCGCTGCTGGTGATGGGATGGCAGACGGACTGCGGCTCAAGAGGTGGCTGAACAGGGCAAGTCTTCATGATGAAAGTCCACAGGCTAAGGGCGGTTTTAACCCGCGCAGATTAGCAGATCATCGCTGGCAGCTCTCCCACACTTGGCGAATCAGGATTTTCAACTTCAGCGCCTCGGCCCAGCGGTCGCTGATTTCACCGCCGTTTGCATCCGTGATTGCATAGGGCGGCGGGCCCAGTTCACAGGTGAATGACAGGCTATTGGGCGTGTCGGGCCGGGCCAGCCAGTCTTCGATCCCGTAGCGCCACCAATCGGTAAAGCGTTCGACCCAGGCTTGGTGCTGAGGGAAATCCACAGAGACCTGCACCTGTTCACTGCTGGCCACCCGGCCGTGAAAGCCCCAGCTATGGCGCAATATTGTGCGTATGTGTTCGTCGTCCTCAACCGCGCCAGGCTCCGGCAACTCCCGGCCGACGACGTAATGGGACAGGTCGGCCAGCAGCTTCAGGTTGGGCATCTGTGCAAGCAAGTCGAGGGTGAACAACAGGTCGTTGGTAAGCCGGTAGCGATGGGTTTCCAGCAGGATCGGAAAGTCCACCTGTTCGGCCAGACGCTGCCAGCCTTCGACCAACCGGGCCGCCTCGCCCAGCGTGCGCGGGCGTACATCGGCCTGCAGGGTGAGGTGGTGGCAGCCATAGCGGCTGATCACATCCAGCGCGGCGGCCAGGTCATCCACCGATTGCGGGAACAGCTGGCCTTCGATCTGCAAGCCCCTGGCGCTGGCGGCAGCGTGCAGGCGCGCGACCTCGGCGGGTTTCCAATAATGGTCGGTGATGCCGTCAAAGCCGGCGGCGGCGATGCGATCGAGCTGGGCTTCCAGCGGCCCAGGTTCAGTCTGCATGGCCCAGAGGGATTGGAACACCAGCAATTGGCGCATATCAGCCTCGCAGCAAATGTTTAAGGGAAACGTCCGGGTCGGCCAGGTCGGCCGCATTGAGTGCAATGCGCGCGCTGATCAAGCGTTCGCACAGCTTGATGTCCTTGGCCACACCATTGCCGAGCGCCCAGCCGCAAGCGCCTTGTAAATGCCCGTCGGTATCCAGGTGGAACAACAGCAAACCGCCGCCCGGCAGTGCCCGGCTGACCGTCAGCGGGGTCATCACGCCGACGGTCTGCAAGCCCCAGTCGTACTGGTCGGACCAGAAACCCGGCATGGCCTCGAACGGCAACTCACGCCCGAGCATATTCAGCGCAGCATGGCGGCCTTGGGCTTCGGCATTGCGCCAGGTTTCCTGGCGTTGATACAGGCCACCCAGGCGAAACTCACAGACATCGCCCGCCGCATAAATGTTCGGCGCACTGGTGCGCAGCTGCGCGTTGACGCGAATGCCCTGCCCTACTTCCAGCCCCGCGGCTGCGGCCAGTTCCAGATTGGGTTGCATGCCAATGCCGACCACCACCCGATCGCACGGCAAGCGTTGCCCATCGACCAGTTGCACCGCGTCGGCGTCGATGGATTCGAGTGCCACATTCAGATGAACCGCCACGCCTTGCTGGCGATGCACATCCAGCAGCGCTTGGCTGATCACCGGCGGCAACACCCGGCCCGCCAAGCGTGGGCCTGCTTCAAGCACCGTGACCTGGCAGCCCAGGCCGCGCGCGGTCGCCGCCACTTCCAGGCCGATAAAACCACCGCCGACCACCACCAGCCGCGTGCCGGGGCGCAAGGCGTCGCGCAGGGCCAGCGCCTCATCATGGGTGCGCAGGTAAAGCATGTTCGCCTGCTCCACAGGCCAGCGTCGCGCCCGGCCGCCAGTGGCCAGCAGCACACCGGCAAAGTCCAGCCATTGGCCGTCAGCCAGTTGCAGCCGTTGCTGCTGCGGCTCCAGGCGCGTGACCGGGTTGCCGGCGATATGTTCGATGCCCAGCGCGGCCATGCGCTGGCTGTCACACAGGCTGCAACCCGCCAGGTCCGTACTGCCTTGCAGCAAGCCCTTGGATAACGGCGGGCGCTCGTAGGGCAAGTGCGGTTCATCGCCGATCAGGATCAGGCGCCCGGTGTAGCCTTCTTCGCGCAAGGTCAGCGCCGCACGGCCACCGGCATGGCCGGCGCCGACGATGATCAGGGGGGCGTTCATGCTCACGCCGTCACGGCGAGCAAAACCCGCCCCGCTTCGACCCGCACCGGGTAGGTTTTGAGGTTGACGCACACCGGCGCGCCGAGGGCCTTGCCGGAGCGGTAATCAAAGCGCCCGTTGTGCTTGGGGCACTCGATCACGTGGTCCATCACCAGGCCGTCGGCCAAGTGGATTTTCTCGTGGGTGCACAGGCCGGCAGTGGCAAAAAATTCATTCTCGGCCGAGCGGTACACCGCGTAAGTGTGCGGCCCATGGTCGAAGCGCAGCACGTCTTCTTCGTCAATTTCGCCCACGGCGCAGACGTCGATCCATTGATCGTTCATGGTGTTTTTCTCTCTATGAATGGCCTTGCTTGTGGCGAGCGAGCTTGCTCGCGCTGGGCTGCGAAGCGGCCCCAAGTTCGGCAGTCGAGTGGTGTCTGAAAGAATGCGGTGGTTTTTATTGGGGCTGCTGCGCAGCCCAGCGCGAGCTAGCTGGCTCGCCACTGTGAGTGGGGCGCTGCACGAAATAGCTCGGGTCGCTGCGCTGCTTCCAGATCGTCGGCAGGATTTCCTTGTACGCCTCAAGAATATTCGCGTACGGCGGCGGGCAGTCGCTGCGGATCTCTTCGTGCAGTTGCGCCAACGCGTGGTACGGCACCATCGGGTACATGTGGTGTTCGAGGTGGTAGTTCATGTCCATGTAGATAAAGCGCAGCACGCGATTCATGTAGATGGTGCGGCAGTTGCTGCGGTGGTCCAGTACATCCTCGGCCAGGCCCACATGCTGGGTGAGGCCGAACAGGTAGCCGAGCCAGGCGCCATACAGGCTCGGCAGGCCGACCAGCATCAGTGGCAGCCAGCTGTGCAGGTACAACGCGGTGCCGATCACCAGCGCATAAATGCCGACCCAGATCCGCGCAGCACGGAACACCTTGGGCCATTCGGACTCGGGGATGAAGTCCTGCTCCTGGACGCTCATCTTGCCGAGCGCATGGCGCGCCACGCCGCTGAAAGTTTTCCAGGCCAGCGGCAGGTTGAACAGGCTCAGGCCCATCATCACCAGGCTTGGCGGGCGCGGCTCGACGATCTCCGGGTCACGCCCGACCACGATGGTGTCGGTGTGGTGCCGCGCATGGCTCCAGCGCCACACGTGTGGCTCGAAAATGCACATGAAACTTGCCACCTGGTACAACCCATCATTCATCCAGCGGGTCTTGAAGGCGGTGCCGTGGCCGGTCTCATGCCAACGCGGGTTGGACGCGGTGCCGTAGAGCACGCCGTAAGCCATAAAGAACGGCACGCACGCCCACGAACCCCAGAACCAGTAGCCGCCAAACCCCGTGACCAGCAGCGCGGACACCCACAGGGCCGTATCGAGCAACGCCGGACCGTCGCGGCGCTGCATCAGTTCTTTCATGCGTTTGCGCGAGATCGGCGATTGATACCAACTGGCCGAGACCAGGCCCTTCTCTGCGGCGCGGGCAGCTTCCGGACCGGTGAGGCTGTAGTCGCGCCGGGCGCGGTGAGGCGTGTGTTCAGACATTGTTATTGTTCTCCGCAAGCGTTGGGTAACAGGTGCTTTGCGAACAAACCATAGAGCGCGGATAAATCCGCCTCAAGGCCTTGAATCCATTCCCTATCAAGCTATCATCCAGGCCCAGCGGGGCTTGATAGTTTTCTATCAAGACGTTTGAGAGGCCTGTCATGAACAATAATAAACGCCCGACCATCGCCACCGTTGCCGCCCAGGCGGGCTTGAGTGTGGCCACCGTCGACCGCGTACTCAACGCCCGTGCGCCGGTGAACCCGCAGACCGCCGAGCAGGTGTTCCAGGCCGCCGAAGCCGTGGGTTATTTTGCTGCACGGCTGATTGGCCAGCGCATTCGCGAACGGCGCCCCACTTATCGCTTCGGCGTCCTGTTGCTGGGCACCGCTCAAGCGTTTTACGCCAACCTGGCGCAGTCGATCAGCGCGGCTGCGCAGCATCACGCTACAGCCAACCTGACCTGCCAGTTCGACTACATTCTCGACCGCACACCCAGCGCCATCGCCGCACAGATCGAGCAATTGGCGGTGCAGTGCGACGCCCTGGCGGTGGTCAGCTTTGCCCATCCGTTGATCAACGCCACACTGGCGCAGGTGCGCGAAGCCGGCGTGCCTGTGGTTGCGCTGCTCTCGGATATCCACGAACACGCCTTGGAGGCTTATGTGGGCCAGGACAACCATGTGGTCGGGCGCACCATGGGCTGGCTGCTGGCGCGCACCTGCGGCGCACGCAAAGGCAGCGTCGGCATCCTGTTGGGCGGCCATCGTTTTCTCGGCCACCAGGCACGGGTTGAAGGCTTGCACAGTTACCTCGCCGAACATGCGCCGGGGCTCAAGCCGCTGGAACCGCTGATCAACCTGGACAACAGCGACATCACTGAAGAAGCCACCCTCGACCTGCTCACCCGCCACACCGACTTGCGCGGCCTGTGCGTGGTGGGCGGCGGCGGTGACGGCGTGATCAATGCCCTGGCGCAACTGCCCAAGCGGCCGGCGCTGTGCTGCATTTTGCAGGAGTCCACCGCGTTGTCGCGTGAGGCGCTGAGCCGGGGTTTGATTGATGTGGTGATGGACTCACAGCCACGGCAGACGGCGACCGCGCTGATCGAATTACTGGTGGCGTTGCAGACCGCCGAGGCCTTCGACCCGCTGCGGCACAGAGTGCATATCCCACTGCAGATCGTGACCTCGGAGAACCTGTCCAACTGATACACAACGATCAAAAACTGTGGGAGCTGGCTTGCCTGCGATTGCGGTGGGTCAGTGACACATTTATCGACTGACACTCCGCAAATCGCAGGCAAGCCAGCTCCCACAGGTGACCGAGTTTCAGTCCAGATCGGTAGCGTGTGGGTGGGGTTTGAGCTGCGTCACAAATAGTTTGGAAAACTATGGAGATCCAAATGTGGGAGCTGGCTTGCCTGCGATTGCGGTGGGTCAGTGACACATTTATCGACTGACACTCCGCAAATCGCAGGCAAGCCAGCTCCCACTTTTCACCGGGTTTTGCTTGGGGATTACGGCACGCGAAAATCCCCGGCGCTCAACCCGAACCGGCTCATCTTGTTGTACAGCCCGCCACGCGACACGTTCAACTGCCGTGCAGCCAAACGGATATTGCCACCGGCAGCGGTAAGCGCGGCGACGATAGCGTGCCGCTCATGGCTGCTCAGGTCCTGTGCGGGCTGAGGTTCGTAAGGGCGCAAGGCTGCACGCTGCTGGGTTTCAAGTGGCAAATCGGCAGCCTGGATCAATTCCCCCATCGCCAGGTTGGTTGCCCGCTCAATGCTGTTTTCCAGCTCACGCACGTTGCCGGGCCAGCCGTAGGCCGCGAGCAACACCAGTGCATCCGGCGAAAAACCCTGAACCGCTTTGCGCATCGAACGGGCGCACCGACTGAGGAAATGCCGCGCCAGCAGCGGGATATCGTCACGGCGCATGCGCAACGGCGGCACGGTCAGGTTCAAGACATTGAGACGGTAGTAAAGGTCTTCACGAAACGCACCCTCTGCTACCGCCTGGCTGAGGTTGCGATGGGTGGCGGCGATAATGCGCACATTCACTGAGCGGGAGCTTTTTGCGCCGACACGGGTGACTTCACCTTCCTGTAATACCCGCAGCAAACTGACCTGGGCGTCGAATGCCATGTCGCCAATTTCATCGAGAAAAATCGTGCCGCCATCGGCCAGTTCAAACTTGCCCGCCGAGCCGCCACGGGCGGAGCCGGTGAACGCGCCCTCGACATGCCCGAACAATTCGCTTTGCACCAGGTCCCGTGGGATCGCGCCGCAATTGACCGCCACAAACGGGCCTTTATGGCGCTCGCTACCGTTGTGAATCGCCTGGGCAAACAGCTCCTTGCCGGTGCCGCTTTCGCCGAGGATCAAGGTGGTGGAATCGCTGCGGCTGGCGATACGCCCCAAGTGCAACGCGTCCTGGATCGCCCGCGAATTACCCTGGATGGTTTCAAAGGTGTAGCTGGCCTGGGTGCCGATAATACGCCGGGTGATTTCGCGGATACGCCGGCTTTCGCGCAGCGACACAATCACCCCGCCCTGCTCCAGCGGGCATACCGACACCAGGCACGCCAGTTGGCTGCGGTCGTGCAAGTGGAAGGTGCAGTCAAGGTCACGCACGCCCTCGCCGGCCCGCAGCAACATGGCATCGCTCAGCTCACTGCGGCCCAGGCGCTGGAACGGGCTGCCGAGCAGTTCCAGGCCGACGCGGAATAATTGCCGGGCGTAGCGATTGAGCGCCTTGATGCAGCCACGCTCATCGAGCACCACCAAGCCTTCGTTTAGCACCTCGAGCACCGTCTGCTGTTCCTCCAGCAGCGCTTGCAACGCCATCTGCCGCGCCACCGCCTCGGCGGCCGCTTGCACAGTGCCCAGGGTGTGGAAATGAAACCAGCCGGGCTCGGCAGTAAGCGTCAGCATGGCCAGGGTCTGGCCCTGGGCATTCTTGATCGGCGCGGCGGCGCAATGCATGCGGCGTTCACGCAGGCCACGGCCAAAGTTTTCCTCGGCCAGCACGTACACCAGGCGGTCTTCGGCCAGGGCCAGGCCAGTGCAGTTGGTGCCCTGTACCGATTCCAGCAGGCGACTGCCGATGGGCGTGATATCCAGCCCGCAAAAATACAGGGTCGTGCCCTCAGCGTCGGTGAGGTTGATGTGCCCGCGCGGGTTGTAGGCCAGCAAGCCGCGCATGACCTGCGCCGCCGCCGCGATCAGCACGCGGTGAGTCGCCAGGGTGGCCGCCAGCGCGTCGGCGGCGACAAACCGGTATTGGCTGTCAT
Source organism: Pseudomonas sp. W3I7 (assembly GCF_030816095.1). Taxonomy (NCBI): domain Bacteria; kingdom Pseudomonadati; phylum Pseudomonadota; class Gammaproteobacteria; order Pseudomonadales; family Pseudomonadaceae; genus Pseudomonas; species Pseudomonas sp. W3I7. The sequence goes on along the minus strand of NZ_JAUSXP010000001.1, from coordinate 2,337,572 downwards.
CCGGGCTGATACCCGCCTCGACACTGCCCCGCCACGAATCCCAAATCACCTGCCGAACGTCGGCCGGGCGTTCAACCACGCCGGCCTGACACGCCTGCCATGCCTGTTCCAGCGCGGCAATCGGGCCGTCGTTCAGCGAAGCCGGCCCCAGGGCCGTGAGGTAGTCGAGGTCTTGCACGCTGAAAGCCATGGGAACGGGGGTCATTGCGGCAGTCCATGTTCATATTTTTGACATGTCAGTATAGGCATGTCATCAGAATGAACACTTATTGTTTATAGAATTTTATAATCCGTTAAATATCAACATCTTAAATATTGGCATAGTGCTTGCTTTTACCCCATAGCCGTTGACAACTGTCCCGCGGCCAACAATAAAAAGGGGTCATTGCATGAGTACACAGAACATCCGCCTGGGTTTGATCGGTGCCGGTCGCATGGGCAGTTTCCACGGCCTGACGGCCGCCCGCCACATCCCCGGCGCCTGCCTCGCCGCCATCGCCGACCCCACGCCCGGCCAGGCCGCACGCCTGGCGACGGAGCTGGGCGTGAACAAGGTCTACACCGACCCACAGCAACTGCTCGACGACCCGGAGATCGATGGCGTCCTTATCGCCGCCCCCGCCCGCAGCCACGCCGAACTGGTGATCAGCGCTGCCCGCGCCGGCAAGGGTATCTTCTGCGAAAAACCCATGGCCATCACCCTCGATGAAGCCGACCGCGCCATCGCCGCTGCTGCCGATGCCCGCGTGCCGCTGCAAGTGGGTTTCAACCGGCGTTTTGCCAAGAGCTTTCGCACCGCCCACCTCGACGTGGCGGCCGGGCGCATTGGGACGCCACAACTGCTGCGTTCGCTGACCCGCGACCCGGCGCTCAACAACCCCGCCAACTCGCCACAGTGGGTGATCTTCCTCGAAACCTTGATCCACGACTTTGACACCCTGCGCTACCTCAACCCGGGCGCCGAGGCGGTGCAGGTCTACGTGATGGCCGACGCATTGATTGCGCCGCAATACAAAAGCAAAGGCTTCCTCGACACCGCCGTGGTCACGGTCCGCTTCGACAATGGCGCCATCGCCACCGCCGAGGCCAACTTCCAGGCGGTCTACGGCTACGACGTGCGCGGCGAAGTGTTCGGCAGCGCAGGCATGCTGAGCATGGGCAGCCTCAACGAATCCGACCTGGTGCGCTACCTGGCCCACGGGGTCCAGGCCGACACTCAGCGCATGGACACCGACCTGCTGCGTGACGCCTACATTGCCGAGCTCAACCACTTCGTCGAGTGCTTGCGCACCGGCGCCAAACCTCTGGCCAGCGGCGAAGACGCACGTGCTGCCCTGGCGATTGCCCGCGCCTGCATCGAGTCGTTCGAAACCGGCAAGGCCGTGGCCGTGCCAGGAGCCCGCCGATGATGCCGTTTAAGCTGGCGGTCAGCGCCGAGATGGTGTTTCTCGACCTGCCCTTCATCGAACGCGTAAAGCGCATTCATGCCCTGGGGTTCAGCGCCGAAATCTGGAACTGGACCCACAAGGACATCGGCGCACTGGCCGCCACCGGCGCCGACTTCACCTCCATGACCGGCTACATCAGCGGCACCCTCACCGACCCCGACGGTATCCGTCAGTTACTCGACAGCGCCCGCGAGTCCCTGGGTGTTGCCGCACGCCTGAACTGCCCCAGCCTGAACCTGCACGGCACCGGCCTGGGTGACGGTGGCCTGCCGGTGCAGCCGGTGGGCCAGACCACCGCACGCATGTGGCTGAGCGCGTGCAAGACCCTGGAAAAAATCGCGCGCCTGGGCGAAGACGCCGGCCGCGTGTTTTTGCTGGAAAACCTCAACACCGACGTCGACCACCCCGGCGTGCCGTTTGCCCGTGCCGACGACACCCTGGCGCTGATCGAAGCCGTCGGCAGCCCGCACCTGAAGATGAACCTGGACCTGTACCACGCGCAAATCGGCGAGGGCAATCTGATCGAGCTGATCCAGCGCGCAGGCAGCGCCATCGGCGAAATCCAGGTGGCCGACGTGCCAGGACGCAAGGAGCCGGGCACTGGCGAGATCCACTACCCGGCCATCGCCAGGGAGCTGCACGCCATCGGCTACAGCGGCGTGGTCGGCCTCGAAGGCTGGGCCAGTGGCGACAGCGAGCTGGCGCTGCAACGTTTCCGCCAGGCCTTCACCCTATAACAAAAAAAGGAACCGCCTCATGCCTCGTTACGCATTGATCGTTGCTGCTTTTTTACTGCTGTTCAGCCAATGGACCTTCGCCGCTTACCGCATCGGCGTGAGCATTGCCCGGGTTGACGATAACTTTATGACCTACGTGCGCACCGGCCTGGAAGCCGCCGCCAAACAGCAGAATGTACAGATCCAGTTCGAAGACGCCCAGGGCGACGTGGTCCGCCAGCTCAATCAGGTCGAAGGCTTTCTGAACCAGAAAGTCGACGCGGTGATCGTGCTGCCGGTGGACACCGCCGCCACCGCCAACATGACCCGCGCCGCCGTGGCCGCGAAGACGCCGCTGGTGTACGTCAACCGCCACCCGGACGAACGCACGCTGCCCAAAGGCGTGGTCACGGTGGCCTCCAACGACATCGAAGCCGGGCAATTGCAGATGCGCTACCTGGCGGAAAAGCTCGGCGGTAAAGGCAATGTCGCGATCATCATGGGCGACCTCGCGCAGAACGCCACCCATGACCGCACCGAAGGCGCCAGGCAGGTGCTCAAGGACTTTCCCGGCATCAAGGTGGTCGAGCAGCAAAGCGCCGAATGGCAACGCAGCAAAGGCATGGACCTGACCAGCAATTGGCTGCTGGCGGGCACCCAGTTCGATGCCATCGTGGCCAACAACGATGAAATGGCGATTGGCGCGGCCATGGCATTGCAACAGGCAGGCAAGGCCAAGGGTGAAATCGCGATTATCGGTATCGACGGCTTGCCCGATGGCCTCGCAGCGATCAAGCGCGGGATGCTCACCGCCTCGGTATTCCAGGACCCCAAGGCGCAAGCCACACAGGCCGTGGAGTCGGCGATTCGGATGATCAAGGGCGAACCGATTGAATCGGAAGTGTGGGTACCGTTTGAGTTGATCAAGCCGGAGCAGGTGGCGGTGTTTGAGCAGCGCTACAAATAGTTTGGAAGAATTCGGAGATCCAAATGTGGGAGCGGGCTTGCTCGCGAAAGCGCAGTGTCAGTCCCCCATTTCATAACTGACCCACCGCATTCGCAGGCAAGCCAGCTCCCACAGGTGACCGAGTTTCAGTCCAAAATCGGTGTGCTTCAACTGCCTCGGCCAGCGCAACGTGTGGGTGCCGTTCGAGCAGCGCTACAAATAGTTTGGAAAACTATGCAGATCCAAATGTGGGAGCGGGCTTGCTCGCGAAAGCGCAGTGTCAGTCAACCATTTCATAACTGACCCACCGCATTCGCAGGCAAGCCAGCTCCCACAGGTGACCGAGTTTCAGTCCAAAATCGGTGTGTTTCAACCGCCTCGGCCAGCGCTACGTGTGGGTGCCGTTCGAGCAGCGCTACAAATAGTTTGGAAAACTATGGAGATCCAAATATGGGAGCGGACTTGCTCGCGAAAGCGCAGTGTCAGTCACCCATTTCATAACTGACCCACCGCACTCGCGAGCAAGCCCGCTCCCACAGTTTGATCCAGTTTCAGTCCAAAATCGGTGTGGTTCAACCGCCTCGGCCAGCGCAATGTGTGGGTGCCGTTCGAGCAGCGCTACAAATAGTTTGGAAAACTATGGAGATCCAAATGTGGGAGCGGGCTTGCCCGCGATTGCGCAGTGTCAGTCACCCATTTCATAACTGACCCACCGCATTCGCAGGCAAGCCAGCTCCCACAGGTGAACGGGTTTCAGTCCAAAATCGGTGTGTTTCAACCGCCTCGGCCAGCGCTACGTGCGGGTGCCGTTCGAGCAGCGCTACAAATAGTTTGGAAAACTATGGAGATCCAAATGTGGGAGCGGGCTTGCTCGCGAAAGCGCAGTGTCAGTCACCCATTTCATAACTGACCCACCGCATTCGCGAGCAAGCCCGCTCCCACAGTTTGATCGAGTTTCAGTCCAGAATCGGCGTATTTCAACCGCCTCGGCCAGCGCAACGTGTGGGTGCCGTTCGAGCAGCGCTACAAATAGTTTGGAAAACTATGGAGATCCAAATGTGGGAGCGGGCTTGCTCGCGAAAGCGCAGTGTCAGTCACCCATTTCATCACTGACCCACCGCATTCGCGAGCAAGCCCGCTCCCACAGGTGACCGAGTTTCAGTCCAAAATCGGCGTATTTCAACCGCCTCGGCCAGCGCAATGTGTGGGTGCAGTTCGAGCAGCTACAAATAGTTTGGAAAACTATGGAGATCCAAATGTGGGAGCGGGCTTGCTCGCGAAAGCGCAGTGTCAGTCACCCATTTCATAACTGACCCACCGCATTCGCGAGCAAGCCCGCTCCCACAGGTGACCGAGTTTCAGTCCAAAATCGGCGTATTTCAACCGCCTCGGCCAGCGCAATGTGTGGGTGCAGTTCGAGCAGCTACAAATAGTTTGGAAAACTATGGAGATCCAAATGTGGGAGCGGGCTTGCTCGCGAAAGCGCAGTGTCAGTCACCCATTTCATAACTGACCCACCGCATTCGCGAGCAAGCCCGCTCCCACAGTTTGATCGAGTTTCAGTCCAAAATCGGTGTGTTTCAACCGCCTCGGCCAGCGCAACGTGTGGGTGCCGTTCGAGCAGCGCCACAAATAGTTTGGAAAACTATGGAGATCCAAATGTGGGAGCGGGCTTGCCCGCGATTGCGCAGTGTCAGTCACCCATTTCATAACTGACCCACCGCATTCGCGAGCAAGCCCGCTCCCACATTTTTGATCGGGTTTCAGTCCAGATCGGTGGCGTTGTGGCGCTCAGCCAGTTGCTCTTCAGGTGCCCCGGACACCCGGTTCACCCGCCGCCCACGCTGCACCGCCGGCCGGGCTTCAATTGCCTCGGCCCAGCGCAGCACGTGTTTGTATTCGTGCACCGACAAAAACTCCGCCGACGCCCCATACAAACGGCCTTTGACCAAGCCGCCATACCAGGGCCAGATCGCAATATCGGCAATGGTGTACTCATCGCCGGCAATGTACTCACTCACCGCCAGGCGCTGGTCGAGCACGTCCAACTGACGCTTGGTTTCCATGGCGAAGCGATTGATCGGGTATTCCATCTTGCTCGGCGCATAGGCGTAAAAATGCCCGAAGCCGCCGCCCAGATACGGCGCGCTGCCCATCTGCCAGAACAACCACGACAAACACTCGGCACGCGCAGCAGGCTCGGTGGGGAAGAACGCACCGAACTTCTCGGCCAGGTACTGCAGGATCGCACCCGACTCGAATACGCGAATCGGCGTGTCACCACTGTGGTCCATCAACGCCGGGATCTTGGAATTGGGGTTGACGGCCACAAAGCCGCTGCCGAACTGGTCGCCATCGCCGATCTTGATCAGCCACGCGTCATATTCCGCGCCGGTGTGCCCCAGGGCCAGCAGTTCTTCGAGCAGGATGGTGACCTTCTGCCCATTCGGCGTGGCCAGGGAATACAGCTGCAACGGGTGCTTGCCGACCGGCAGTGCTTTCTCATGGGTCGCACCGGCAATGGGTCGGTTGATGCTGGCGAAAGTGCCGCCACTTTCGGTGTCCCAGGTCCACACCTTCGGGGGTAGGTAGTCGGTCATGCTCACTTCTCCTTGATTTGAGTACTGTTCGATGCGGCCAGTTGGACCACGTTCCATCCGCCGCCCAGCGCCTTGATCAGGCCCACATTAGCGCTTAATTGCTGGGTTTGCAGTTGCAGCACACTGCGCTTGGCTTCCAGCGCCGCCACTTGGGCGGTCACCACATCCAAATAGGCCACGGCGCCCTGGCGATAACGCGAGGTCGACAGGTCTTCGGCGTATTGCGCGGCGGCGGCCGCGTCACGCTGGTCATCCAGGGCACTGCCCAGGCCGGCGATCTGCGACAGGTTGTCTTCCACTTGCTCGAAAGCGCCCAGCACCACGCTGCGGTATTTGGCCGCGGCTTCGTCGGTCGCGGCCTTGGCGATATCCACCTGGGCCTGACGCGCGCCGCCATCAAAGAGCGTGCCGACCAGCGACGGGCCGATGGCCCAGAACAGGTTCGGTGCGCTGAGCAAACGCGCAAACTCGTCACTCTGATAACCGCCCTGGGCGCTCAAGGTGATCTGCGGGAACCACGCAGCCTTAGCCACGCCGATACGCGCATTGGCCGATGCGATGCGACGCTCGGCAGCGGCAATATCCGGGCGGCGCTGCAGCAGGCTCGACGGCACGCCAGTGGGCACGTTGGGCAAGGCAATCGGCGCTACATTGACGGCGACGGTATAGGTTGATGCCGACTCACCCAGCATCGCCGCAATCGAATGCTCCAGCAGCGCCCGTTGCACCAGGCTCTGTTTGAGTTGCGACTTGACCGTCGACAGCTGCGTGCGCGCCCGCGCCACGTCCAGCCCGGACACGATACCGCCGCCGTGCAAGCCTTCGGTCAGGTTCAGGGCTTTGGTGTAGGCGTCTCGGGCCTGCTCCAGCAGCAACTGGTTTTGCCAGTCGATGCCACGCAGGCGAATGTAGCTGTCAGCCAATTGCGCTTGCAGGCTCAGGCGTACCGACGCAAGATCGGCCCTGGCTGCCTCCGAGTCACTGGTGCCCGCCGCAACCGTGTCGCGCACGCGGCCCCACAGGTCGACTTCATAGTCCACCTCAAGCCCCAGCGTGGCGGAGTTGTAGACGTCCGGCGAGGTGGCCGAGCGCAGCGGTCTGGTGTCCGACTGGCGAATACGCTGGCCGCTGCCGTTGGCCGAAAGTTTGGGAAACAACCCCGAACGGTCCTGGGCCAGGAACCCCTGGGCCTGCTGGTAATGCGCAAGTGCCGCGCTCAGGTCCGGGTTGTTGTCGAGCAACTGCTGCTGCATCGCGTCCAGCTGCGGGTCGTTGTAGATGCGCCACCAGCCGTCACGGTTGGCCTGGTCGTCGGGCGCGCCGACGGTCCACGGGCCTTGGGTGTGAAACTGCGCGGCAATGGGGGTTTGCGGCACTTCAAGCGGCGGCGCCAACGAGCAGGCGCCCAGGCTCAAGGTGACGAGCAGGCCCAGCAGGTTGTGCTTAGCCATGGGTTTTGGCCTCGGCGGAAGCGGCTGCCAATTGCACCGAGTCATCATCGGCCAGACCATCCGGCGGCGTATCGATCACGCGGTCGGCCGCTTGCAGGCCGCTGGCGATTTCCACACTGTCGCCAAAGTCACGGGCGATGGTGACGGTTTTGAAGTGCACATGGTCCTGGCTGTCGAGGGTGGCAACGCGCATGCCTTTGTCATCGAACACCAGGGCACTGGACGGTACGCGCAGCACGTCGGCCTGCACCGGCAAATCAAACTGCACGCTGGTGTAGCCACCGGGCAGCAGGCGGCCGCCGGGGTTGTCCACCAGCAGTTGCACCAAGGTGCTGCCAGACGCGGCGTTGACCGCATCGGCGGTGGCGATCACCTTGCCGGTGAAGGTTTCGCCGCGATACTCCGGCACGCTCAGGCGCGCCGTGGTGCCTTCGCGAATCTGTGGCGAGAAGGTCTGCGGCACCTGCACATACACGCGCAAGCGGCTGACATCGGCCACCGCAAACAGCTCTTTGCCGGCGGTGCCGCCAGCGCTGATCAACGCGCCCACGTCGGTGCTGCGCGCGGTGACCACACCGGCAAACGGCGCGACCAGATGCTGGAAGCCCTTGGTCGCCACCAACTGCTCGACATTGGCTTTGGCCGCCGTCACCTTGGCCTGCTTGGCGGTCAGGTCGCCAGTGCGCTCGTCGACGTCCTGGCGCGACACGGAGTCGGTCGCGAGCATCGCCTGCCAGCGCTTAGCGGTGGTTTCGGCCAGGTGTTCATCGGCCTGGGCCGAAGCCAAAGTGGCGCGGGCTTGCAGCAGTTGCTGGTCGAGTTCCGGGGTGTCGATTTCGGCCAATACCTGGCCAGCTTTGACACGGGTGCCGATGTCGACATTCCAGGATTTCAGGTAGCCATTGACCCGGGCAAAGATCGACGCCCGCGAATAAGCCTCCATGCGCCCCGGCAAGTTGAGTACCGGGCCTTGCGCTTGCACCACCGGCGTGACCAGGTTGACGCTGGGCAGTGCCTGGGCGTCGGTCCAGGTCTTGAGATCACGGGACTCACTGGCGCGCACACTCAGGCCGACACCGACGATGACCACCACCGTCACCCCGCCCACGACCAGCCACAGCAGGCCACGGGACGGTTTTTTTTGAGAACTGGAAACGGACATGTCAAACCCCTTGGGAAACGGTAGTCGCCAGCGTGGCGTGTTGCCGACGCCCGTGGACCAAACTGAAAATCAACGGCACCAAAATCAACGTGGCGATGGTGGCAAACGCCAGCCCGCCGATCACCGCACGCCCGAGCGGCGCGTTCTGCTCGCCGCCCTCGCCCAGGCCCAAAGCCATGGGTGCCATGCCGATGATCATCGAGATGGCGGTCATCAACACCGGCCGCAGCCGGGTGAAACCGGCCTCCAGCGCGGCCTGCACGGCATCGCCATGCACGGCCAGGCGCTCACGGCAGAAGCTCACCACCAGAATGGCGTTGGCGGTGGCCACGCCCATGCACATGATCGCTCCCGTCAAGGCGGGCACCGACAGCGGCGTATGGGTGACAAATAGCATCCACACAATGCCCGCCAATGCCGCCGGCAACGCGGTGATGATCACAAACGGGTCGGCCCAGGACTGGAAGTTGACCACGATCAGCAAGTAGATCAGCACCACCGCGCCCAACAGGCCGAACAGCAAGCCACTGAAGGCTGCGTTCATGGTCTGCACCTGGCCCTGCAAAATCACCTTGGAGCCGGTCGGCACTTCACCGGCGTGGGCCGCGATGATCTTCTGGATATCGGCGGCGACGCCACCCAAATCGCGGTCCTGAATCGCCGTCAGCACCTCAACCACCGGCTGGATATCCGACTGGCTGAACACCGAACTGCTGTGGCTGCGCTGGATATTCGCCAGGCCGCCCAAGGTCTGGTCGGTGGCCGCGCCATTGCTGCCGCTCAGCGGCAAGTTGTGCAGTGCGGCCAGGCTTTCCAGGTTGTATTGCGGGGTTTGCATCACGATCGGGTAGGAAATGCCGTTGGCCGGGTTCAACCAGAACGTCGGCGCCACTTGGCTGGAACCGGCAAGGTTGACCACCAGGCTGTTGGTCACATCCCGTTCGGTGAGGCCGACCAACTGCGCACGGGTGCGGTCCACGTCGATATTGAACGTCGGCAATTGCCGCGACTGCTGGATGCGCGCATCCACCACCCCCGGTACCCGGCGAATATCACGCAGCAGCGCGCTGGCATAGGTGAAGTTAGCCGCCAGGTTATTGCCGGTGATTTGCAGGTCGATCGGTGCCGAAGAACCGAAGTTGAGGATCTGCCCGACAATGTCCGAGGCCGGGAACGAGAACACCGCGCTCGGGAACTCTCGTGGCAGGGTTTCGCGCAATTGGCGCATGTACTCGGCGGTCGGGCGATGGCCTTCGTTAAGGCTGATCTGGATATCGGCGTCCTGGGAACCCACGGTGCCGGTGTTGTTGTACACCACGTTGATACCGCTGATGGACAGGCCGATGTTGTCGACCAAAGCTTTGAGTTCCTGGGCCGGGACGTTGCGGCGGATCGCGTTTTCGATGTCGGCGATCAAGTGCGCATTACTCTCCACCCGTGTGCCCACCGGGGCGCGTACGTGCAACAGGATCAGCCCGGAATCGACTTCGGGGAAGAAGTTGCGGCCCAGGAACGGCACCAGTGCAAACGACACGGCAACAAACGCCAGCAGGCCGATCACCACCGCGCGACGATGGTGCAAGGCGCCGTGCAACACGCTGTGGTAACGCTCGCGAAAGGCCTCAAAACGCTTCTCGAAACCGCGCTGGAACGTCACCAGCGGGTTGCGCGACGGCGCATGCCCGTCCTCGCCGTGTACATGCGGCTTGAGCAGGTAGTTGGCCAATGTCGGCACCAGCGTGCGCGACAGCAGGAACGAGGCGATCATGGCAAAGATCACTGCTTCGGCCATCGGCACGAACAGGAAACGCGCCACACCATCAAGGAAGAACATCGGCACAAACACGATGCAGATACACAGCAGCGAGACAAACGCCGGCGTCACGATTTGCGCCGCGCCGTCGAGAATCGCCGTCTGCACCGGCTTGCCCTGTTCCAGGTGCCAGTTGATGTTCTCGATGGTCACCGTGGCATCGTCCACCAGGATGCCCACCGCCAGCGCCAGGCCGCCGAGGGTCATGATATTCAGGGTCTCGCCCAGCGCCGAAAGCGTGGCTATCGAGGCCAGGATCGCCAGCGGAATCGAGGTGGCGATGATCACCGTCGAACGCCAACTGCCGAGGAACAGCAGGATCATCAGACTGGTCAGCGCCGCCGCGATCAAGCCTTCACGGGCCACGCCGCTGATGGCCGAGCGCACGAACAGCGACTGGTCGCCGATCAGGTCGATATTCAAGTTGGGCGGCAACGCAGCCTTGTTGTCGGCAAGCTTGTCCTTGATCCCGGCGATCACGCCCAAAGTCGATGCCGAACCGGTCTTGAGCACCGGCAGCAGCACCGAGCGGTTGCCGTTCACATGCACGATGTTGGTTTGCGGCGGGTTGCCGTCGCGCACGGTGGCCACGTCACGGATCAGCACGGTGGTGCCATCGGCGGTCTTGATCGGCAGGTTTTCCAGGTCATGGAAATCCGACGGCGAATTGTTCAGTTGCAGGTTGAATTCGTAGCTGCCGATCTTCTGGGTGCCCACCGGCGTAATCAGGTTCTGCGTGGCCAGGGCGGTGGCGACGTCCTGCGCCGACAGGCCACGGGCTTGCATGCGCGCCGAATCGAGGTCGATCTGCACCTGCCGGCTCTTGCCGCCGAACGGGTATGGCAGTGCCGCGCCGGGCACGCTGGTGAGCATCAGGCGCACCTGGTTCAGGCCGATATCACCCAGGCGCTGTTCGCTCAGGCCCGGCCCAGAGAGTGCAAGCTGCACGATCGGTACGGTGGAGGCGCTGTAGTTGAGCACCAAAGGCGGCACGGTGCTGGGCGGCAATTGCCGCAGGATCGCCTGGGACACCGACGTCACCTGGGCGTTGGCAGTACTGATGTTGACGCCGGGCTGGAAGAAGATCTTCACAATCCCGTAGCCGTTCATCGACTGCGCTTCGATATGGCGAATGTCGTTCACGGTGGTGGTCAGCACCCGCTCGAATGGCGAGGTGATGCGCCCCGCCATCTGGTCAGGCGGCAAACCGGTGTACTGCCAGATCACCGCAATCACCGGAATGCGGATTTCCGGGAAGATGTCGGTCGGCGTACGCCAGGCCGCCAGCGGCCCGACGATCAGGATGAAAATAGCCAATACCACAAAGGTATAGGGGCGCAGCAAGGCGATGCGCACGAGGTTGAGCATAAGAGGTGATCCAGACAGGAGATTGGTCGGTCAAGCAGGCTTCGCCATGCCGTTTTCCCGCCTCGCCCCATGCACGTCCTGGGGTTTTTGTAACGACATCCAGGTCACAAAGAGGCATATGCCACGATATCGAATTTAGTGGCATACGCAACTAATTTGTTTCAAGCTGTCTCAGTTTTCATCTGGAACGTCAGTTCGGTCCGAAAGACCTTGTCCTGACAGGTCGCGCAGGCATAATCAGCCGCGTCGTGTTTTGTATCAGAGAGTATCTGCCCTTGAAATCTGCCCCGCCTTGCTCCGAGAGCCCCAGCACCTGCGTCAACGGTGCCGTGCGCCGCACCTCGCGCCGCCTGGGCCAGATCTATGACGAGGCGTTCGCGCCCTGCGGGCTCAAAGCCACGCAATACGCGCTGCTCAACCGCATCGCCAAGGCCGGCACGCCGAAGATGGGCGAGCTGGCACAAACCCTGGTGATGGATTTGTCCGCGCTCGGTCACACGCTCAAACCGCTGGTCCGTGACGGCCTGGTGGAGCTGCGCGTGGATGAACTCGACCGGCGTACCCGGCGCGTGCTGCTGACCGAACACGGCAAGCGCACCCACCTGGCGGCCAAGCGTATTTCCACGCAAATGGCCGAACGCTTCGATCAGGCATTCGGCCGTGAAGCCGCGGCGCAACTGCGCCAGACCCTGGACTTTATCGCCTCCGACGAATTTGCCCGCACCCTGTTGGCCAAGGACGCCTAAGCGACCCACCGTGACAGTGAAAATGCGCCATTGGCCCGCAGCTTTAGCCAATGGTTGCTGATGCGTTTGCAGGTAGACCCGACATGAGCGACAGCCTCGAAGACATCCTCACCGAGCACCTGAAGGTGGTGTTCTGCGGCATCAACCCCGGCAAAGGCTCCGCCGCCCTCGGCCTGCACTTCGCCAACCGCAGCAACCGCTTCTGGCGTACGTTGCACCTGGCCGGCTTTACGCCCCATGAGATCCGCCCCGAAGCGGGGTGCAGCTTGCTCGACTACCACTGCGGCCTGACCACCCTGGTGGAGCGCCCGACAGCGAGCGCGCGGGAATTGGCGCGGCATGAATTCAACGACGCAGCCGTAGCGTTTGAACAGAAAATCCGCCGCTGCCAGCCACGCTTCGTGGCCTTTCTGGGCAAGGTCGGTTATAGCGCGGTGTCCGGCCAACGCGAGGTTGGCTGGGGGTTGCAGCCGCCGTTATTGGGCGGCGCAGCGGTATGGGTGCTGCCCAACCCCAGTGGGCGCAATTTGGCGTTCAACCTGGAGCAGTTGGTGCAGGCCTATCGGCAACTGTGCGAAACCATTGCACAGAGCGATCCAGTGCCCTTAATCTCCTGATCGAATCACCTGAAAGCAATCACCTGAAAGCAACGGAGGCTTCATGAAACTGGTAGGCATGCTGGACTCGCCTTACGTACGCCGCGTGGCAATTTCCCTGGACCTGTACGGCGTGGCGTTTGAACATCAGTCGGTGTCGGTGTTCAGCACCTTTGAGCAGTTCCACGCGATCAACCCGGTGGTCAAGGCGCCGACCCTGGTGCTGGACGACGGCACCGTGCTGATGGATTCCAGCCTGATCCTGGACTATTTCGAAGCCCAGGCCCCCACCGACAAGAAGCTGCTGGCGCAAGCGCCTGGCGCCCGCGCCCACGAACTGCACCTGCTTGGGCTGGCCCTGGCGGCCTGCGAGAAAACCGTGCAGATCGTCTATGAGGACAATCTGCGCCCGGCAGAAAAACGCCATGAGCCATGGGTAGACCGCGTGACCGCGCAACTGTTGGCCGCCTATTCAGTGCTGGAAAAGCACCTTGCCCAACCCACCGACGCACCGCTGACCCAGGCGGCGCTGACCGCGGCAGTCGCGTGGTCGTTCACCCAACTCAAACTGCCGTCGGTGCTCGACCCCAAGGCGTTCCCTAACCTGCAACGTCACGCCGACCGGCTCGAACAGCACCCGGCGTTCAAGCGCTACCCCATCGAGTAGCAGGCCTAGACCCAGCCACCATCCACAATAAAGTTCTGCGCCGAACACATCGCCGAGGCATCGGCGGCGAGAAACAACGCCATATTGGCGATGTGTTCCGGCAGCACGCTGCCGGGCAGGCACTGGCTGCGGCTGATCAGCTCCTTGGCCGCATCATCGACCCACATCGCCAGTTGTTTGTCGGTCATGACCCAGCCGGGCACCAGGGTGTTCACGCGGATATGGCTGGGGCCCAGTTCCCGTGCCAGGGCGCGGGTCATGCCATGGGCAGCCGCCTTGCTGGCGGCGTACACCGGGTAGCCGGCAGACGCCATCATCCACCCCACCGAGCCCAGGTTGATGATCGCCCCGCCACCGGCGCGTTTCATCATCGGCACCACGGCCTTGGCGGCAAAGAACGCGTGCTTGAGGTTGACCGCGATCAGCCTGTCGAACATCGCCGAATCGACTTCTTCCAGGGTGTGACGCACATCGTTGGCCGCGTTATTGACCAATACGGTGATCGGCCCCAGCGAGTGCTCAAAACGCTCGATCGCCGCCTTGTAGGCGATTTCATCGGTAATGTCGCACCACACGAACTCAACGTTGTAGCCCTGGGAGTGCAGCAGCGCGGCCAGGCGCTCGCCCTGGCTTTGCGCCCGGTCCACAAAACCCACCTTGGCCCCCTGGGCGGCGAACGCACGCACCAGGAACTCGCCAATGCCTGAGGCACCACCGGAAACCAGAACGGTCTTACCCTCAAGGTCGGGGTAAACAGCCTGTGAAGTCATCATATAAAAGGTCGCCCCACTCAATTAGTCTTATTTTATTTTGCAAACAGGCCGTAAAAGGCTATAAATCTGCTGCTGCAACGACAAAATATCGCACATTAGTAGAACTATTCCACTGAAAACAACAAAAGGAAGTTCGACCATGAAGCACCCTCGTCACCTGCTTTCCGGCCTCGCCTTGTCCATGCTGATCGCCAGCGGCGGCGCTCAGGCTGCGGGCCTAACCAGCGAGCATAAACCCTTCGGTAAAACCAATGACGGCACCGCTGTCGAGCAGTACATCTTGCGCAACAGCCACGGCATGCAAGCCACGGTGATCACCTACGGCGGCGTGTTGCAGTCACTCAAAGTGCCGGATAAAAACGGCAAGATCGATGACGTGGTACTGGGTTTTGATGACGTGCAGGGCTATCAGAGCGGCACGGCGTTTTTTGGCGCGACCATCGGACGCTTCGGCAACCGCCTGGCGGGCGGTGCGTTTGAGCTTGATGGCAAACGTTATCAGGTACCGCTCAACGACGGCCCCAATTCGCTGCACGGCGGCGCCCAGGGGTTCGACAAACACGTTTGGCAAGCCGAACCCGTCAAGGGCAAGGACTCGGTTGGCGTCAAGCTCAGCTACCTGTCCAAGGACGGTGAAATGGGCTTTCCCGGCAACCTGAAGACTGAGGTCACCTACAGCCTCAACGATAACAACGAACTGCATATCGACTACAAGGCCAGCACCGACAAACCCACGGTGCTCAACCTCACCAACCACAGCTATTTCAACCTGGCCGGCGCGGGCAACGGCGACATTCTCAAGCAGGTCGCGACCTTGCATGCCAGCCATTACACCCCGGTGAATGCCACCCTGATTCCGACCGGCGAGCTGGCACCGGTCAAGGGCACGCCGATGGACTTTCTCAAGCCCACGCCAATCGGCCAGCACATCAAGGACGAACATCCGCAGCTCAAGTTTGCCGAGCCGAAACAAGGTGGGTTTGACTTCAACTGGGCGCTCGACACCCAGGGCGATATCAAGCAACTCGCCGCCGAAGTACACGACCCTGCATCTGGCCGGCGTTTGAAGCTCTACACCAGTGAGCCTGGGGTGCAGTTCTACACCAGCAACTTTCTCGACGGCACGGTGAAGGGCAAAGGCGGCAAGACGTATCAACACTGGAGTGCTTTTACCCTCGAGACCCAGCACTTTCCCGATGCGCCCAACCAGTCCAAGTTTGCGTCGACTCGGTTGAATCCGGGGCAGAGCTATAGCCAGAATACTGTGCTCAAGTTCTCTGCCGACTGACTGTTGGTGCAACCGGGGTGTGGGCGCCGGGGTTGCCCTCGCTAAAGGCACTCCGGTTTTTCCTTGTGACCGGGGAGTGCCGGGGCAGTTTGAGGTCTTGGGTTGGGTCAGGGTTGCTGGGTACATATCCGTTGCTGCGGTCACGGCGGCTTATGGTTCCGCTCTTACAGCGGGTCACTTTTGCAAGGACGCAAAAGTAACCAAAAGGTCCTCGCCCCAACACTCGGTGCCTCGCTGTGGCTCGGCATGCCCGCAATCCGACAGTGATTTGGGGGGCCGCCGCCACGCGCCATCCATGGCGCGGGGCGGCTAAACCGGCATCCCTGCCGGTTTACCCCCCAAATCACTGTCGAATTCCGGCCATCGTGTTTGACGGGGCGATTTCAGATCAAGATCAAGATCAAAAGCGCAGATCAAAAGACCGCTGACTTCGTCATCGAAAAGGATGTAAGGGCCAGAGCAACAGCAACAGCAACAGCAACAGCAACAGCAACAGCAACAGCAACAGCAACAGCAACAGCAACAGCAACAGCAGAGCCATACTCGGTCAAAGGTGGGAGCTGGCTTGCCTGCGATGGCATCAACTCTGTGTACCTGACACACCGAGGTGTCTGCATCGCAGGCAAGCCAGCTCCCACAGAAAAGCAGTTCTTCAGTGCATGCAAATCCGCAGTCGACCTCATATTCAAAACTGCATGCGGTCAACTGTGGGAGCGGGCTTGCTCGCGAATGCGGTGGGTCAGTTACAGATGAATTGACTGGCACACCGCATTCGCGAGCAAGCCCGCTCCCACATTTAGACTGTGTTGCATCAGGTAGAGAGGCTTTTGCTTTGCACTTGATCTGGCTTTTGCTTCAACCACTCAGGTCGGCTTTCAGGCCGCCGTGCTCTGCTTTTGATCTTGATTTTGATCTGAGGCGCCCCGTCAACCACGATGGCCGAACGCAGGCTTGAATCCGTGGGTAACCCGGCAGGACGCCGGGTTAGCCGCGCTGGGCCAAGGATGGCCCATCGCGGCGGCCCACGGATTCAAGCCGGAGTGAGGGCACACCGAGCCTAGGCGAGGTGCCGAGTGGTGGGGCGAAGACCTTTTGGTTACTTTTGGGGCGTTTGCCAAAAGTGACCCGCTGTAAGAGCGGAACCATAAGCCGCCGTGACCGCAGCAACGGATATGTACTCCGTCTGATCCACCCCCCTGCCAAGCCTACCTCACTGCCACAACCCAATCTTCGTCAGCTCTTGCTTGAAGTTCTCCCGCGTAATCAGCGTCACCTCGTCCATCGCCGTGTACTTGGGCGGCTCAGTACCTTTGGTGACCCACTCATACATCATCAACGCAGTGTTGTAGCCCTCGATATGCGGACTAGGCAGCATCGAACCGAAAAAACCACTGTCAGCCTTTTTCAGTTCGCCAATGGCATCCGTACCATTGATGCCGATACCAATCACATTGGCCGCAGCAAAACCGGCCGTTTCGGTAGCGCGCACGCCACCAAGCACCGTGTTGTCGTTCATACCGCCGATAATCAGGTTCTTGGCACCGCTGGGCAGCTTGACCAGCGCCGAGTTGGTGGCGTCCATACTGCCCGGTACATCGAGGGTCTTGGCAGCGGTGAACAGGATGTGGTCTTTGGGAAAGCCAGCATCTTCCAGGGATTTGACCGAACCGTCAGTGCGTTTTTTACCCGTATCGAGCTCGTTAAAGGTGTTGATCACCGCATAGGTATCCTTCCAGTCCCAACCGCGTTTTTTCGCCTCAGCCGCCATCGCCGCGCCCTGCTTCTGGCCGACTTCAAACGCGGCCATGCCCAAGTAAGGCACGTCCTCCATGAAGTTGCCCTTGGCATCAACGAAACGGTCATCCACCGCAATTACTTTCAGGCCGTTAGCCTTGGCCTTGGCAACGATGGCCGGGCCCAGCGACACATCCGGCGGGCAGATCACAAAGCCCTTGGCGCCGTTGGCCGCCAGGCTGTCGATGGCCGAGAGGGTTTTCTCGCCATCGGGCACGGCGATCTTGATCACGGTAAAACCATGCTCCTTGCCGGCTTTTTCGGCAAACGCCCATTCGGTCTGAAACCACGGCTCCTCTGCCTGCTTGACCAAAAAGCCAATCTTCACTGCTTCAGCGGCCTGCAACAGACCGCCCAAGCTCAGGGCCGACACCGCCACAGCGGCGCAGCACAGGGAACGCATACCTCGACGACGATTCATACGGGTGACTCCTTGTTATTGTTTTCAGGTCTTGGGTTTATCCGGCAAAGCGGTGACAGGGGGTGCCCGGCACATCGACCTCGATGGCCAGCACCGCACCATCCAGCGGGTGATTGAGTGGGCTGGCGGCGCTGGTGATGTAGAGGGTAGTGAGGTTGGGGCCACCGAACACGCAACTGGTGGGGCGGCTGACGGGCAACTCGATAATGCGGTCGACTTCACCCGCGGGCGTCAGGCGCAGCAGGCAACTGCCATCCCAACGGGCGTTCCAGATATAGCCGTCTGCGTCCATCGCCGAGCCGTCCGGGCCGCCACGCTCATGCGGGCCGAACCAGACCTGGGCAGGCTCGAGCTGACCCTCCGGCTTGACCGAATGCCGGTACAAAGTACCGTCCAGGCTGTCGCCAAAATGCACCTGCGCGCCGTCATCGCTCCACACCAAGGTGTTGGGAATGCCCAACCCTTGTAGCAGCGGCGTGACGTGCGCACTGGCATCGATCCGAAACAGGCCGCCGGAACGCCGCGTAATCGGCAGGTCTTCGCCCTGCTCACCAATGTTGTTCTGCATGGTGCCCAACCACAGGCGGCCCTGGGCATCGCAGCGCGCTTCATTGCCACGGTTACCCGGTTGCGGGTCGGCCACGCACAGCAGCGTGAGGGCTTGGGTTTCCAGGTTCAGCCGGTACACGCCGCTGCTCAGCGTGACCAGCGCACCGCCACTTTCACAGGGTATAAAGGCCGAGACATGCTCGGGCAACTGCCAGATCTGCAACTGCCCGCCCATCAGGCGCAGCGCCTGTTTGCCGGCGATATTCACCCAATACAGCGCCTGGGTCGGCACGTCCCAGAACGGGCCCTCCCCCAACTGCGCACGGTGCGCAGTGACTGCGGTACACGACATAAAACCTCCTGGTGTTACAGCGGGTCGCGCGATGGCGTGCCATCCACCAGCCGCTGGATGCGCAACGGGTTGGCGTTTTTCAACGCGTCGGGCAGCAGGCTATCAGGGTAATTCTGCAAGCACACCGGGCGCAGGAAACGGTCGATGGCCAGGGTGCCGACCGAGGTGCCACGGGCATCGGAAGTGGCCGGGTACGGGCCGCCGTGAACCATCGAATCACAAACCTCCACGCCGGTCGGGTAGCCGTTGAGCAGGATGCGCCCGACTTTCTGTTCCAGCAGCGACGTCAGTTCAGTGAACTGTTGCAGGTCGGCCGGTTCAGCAATGAGCGTCGCAGTGAGCTGACCATGCAGGCCGTGCAAGGCGGCGTTGAGCTGGGCCTGATCGGCGACCTCGACAAACACCGTGGCAGGGCCGAACACCTCTTCCTGCAACACCTCATCACCGTCGATCAGCAAACGCACGTCGGCCTTGAACAGCTGCGGCTGCGCCTGACTGCCCACTTGAGCACTGCCCGCCAGGTGTTGGATGCCAGGGTGCGCCAAGAGTTTTTCCAAGCCTTTGCCATAACTGCCCAGCGTGCCGGTATTGAGCATGGTTTGCGGAGGCTGTTCACCGATCAGTTGCGCCACCTGCTGGGTAAACGCAGTGAACTGTGGCGAGGCAATACCCATCACCAGGCCAGGGTTGGTGCAGAACTGGCCACAGCCTTGCACCACCGAGGCAGTGAGGTCGCGGGCGATGGTCTCGGCCCTGGCGTGCAAAGCCTGGGGCAGCACGATCACCGGGTTGATGCTCGACATCTCGGCAAACACCGGGATCGGCTGCGGGCGTGCCGCCGCCATATCACACAGGGCACGGCCGCCCTTGAGCGAGCCGGTAAAACCTACAGCCAGGATCGCCGGGTGCTTGACCAGCGCCTCACCGACGCCGCCACCGAAGATCATGTTGAACACGCCCGCCGGCATCTCGGTGGCCTCGGCCGCCCGAATGATTGCATCGGCCACTCGCTCGGCCGTCGCCATATGCCCGCTGTGGGCCTTGAACACCACGGGGCAGCCGGCCGCCAGCGCGGCGGCGGTGTCACCGCCGGCGGTGGAAAACGCCAGCGGGAAGTTGCTGGCACCAAACACCGCCACCGGGCCGAGGCCGATGCGGTATTGGCGCAGGTCCGGGCGCGGCAGGGGTTGGCGGTCGGGCAAGGCTCTGTCGATGCGCGCGCCATAAAAGTCACCGCGACGCAGCACCGTGGCGAACAGGCGCATCTGGCCGCTGGTGCGCCCACGCTCGCCTTTGATGCGCGCTGCAGGCAATGCCGTTTCGCGGCACACCAACTGGATAAAATCATCCCCCAGCGCGTCCAGCTCATCGGCCACCGCCTCCAAAAACTGCGCGCGACGCGAGGCACTCAATGCCCGGTACGCGGGATACGCGGCAGCGGCGGCCTTGGCGGCGGCATCCACCTCGGCGGGCGTGGCCTGATAGAAGTCCTGAGGCAAGGCCTCGCCGGTGCTGGCATCGACGCTTTTCAGGGTGATGCTGCCCTGGGCGCTGCGCTGGCCGCCGATGTAGTTATGGCCGAGTAACGGATTCATGCTGATCTCCTTAAAGGCTGATGACAGTGCCAGGTTCGAACGCCGCTTCGGCGCTGCCGACCCGATTGACCAGCGGTGCGCCGAACTCGGCCTGGCTGATCTCGAACACATCCCCCGGCTGGGTACGTATACCGTCGGCGAATGACAGGGTGGCGGTGCCGAAGAAATGAATGTGCACGTCGCCCGGGGTCAGGAACTGGCTGTATTTGAAATGGTGATACTCGAGGTTTTCCAGGCTGTGGCACATGTTCGCCTCGCCACTGAGAAATTCGCTTGCCCATAGCACCTGGCCGTCTCGAAGAATGCGGCTGGTGCCGGCCAAGTGCTGAGGCAACTCACCCACGCGCAACTCCGGGCCATAGCTGCAACTGCGCAACTTGGAATGGGCCAGGTACAGGTAATTCTTGCGTTCCATGACGTGGTCGGAGAACTCGTTGCCCACCGCATACCCCAGGCGATAGGGCTTGCTGTCTCGGCCGATCACGTACAGCCCGCCGATTTCCGGCTCTTCACCGGCGTCTTCGGCAAAGGGCGGCACCGGGAACGCCTGGCCTGGGCGCACGACAATACGGCCATCGCCCTTATAGAACCATTCCGGTTGCACGCCGGCTTGGCCGGCCGGTGGCTTGCCGCCCTCCACGCCCCATTTGAAGATACGCATGGTGTCGGTCAAGGCGCTGTCGTCACCGGCCTGATGCATTTTATCGCGGGCCGAGGCGCTGCCCAGGTGCGTCAGGCCAGTGCCGCTGATCAGCATGTGCGCCGGGTCGGGATGGTCCAGCGGCGGCAGGACTTTGAGGTCCGCCAACAGCGCGGCGTAGTCATGACTGTCGCCCAGGCCCAGGCTGTCGACCTGTTGCGCCAGGCCCACACCGGCGTCGATGGCGGCCAGCGCCAATTCGCGCACGCTGCGTGCGGTGTGCACTTCGCGCAGTGTGTTGCCTTGCACCACGCCGACACGACGCTCACCGTTACGCAATTCGAACTGAACTAAACGCATCAAACTTCTCCAGGATTAAGTACGTGTGGCGCCTCGGGCGCTGGCAGCAAACTGGTCGGCGGGCAGCACATGCTTGCGCTCCAGCACGCGGTACACCACAGCGGTCAAGACCAGCCCGAACACCATGACGCCAGCCAAAAAATACAGGCCCGAAGCCAGGTTGCCGGTGTATTCCTTGAGCGCGCCGATCACGAACGGGCCGATATAGCCGCCCAGGTTGCCCACCGAGTTAATCAAGGCAATGCCCGCCGCCGCACTGGCACCGGCAAAAAACCGCCCCGGCAAGGTCCAGAACACCGCCGTGCAGGAAAACAAGGCAAATGCCGCCAGGCACAGCGCCGCCATTTGCAGCACCGGCACGCTCAGCCAGGCACTGCAAAACAAGCCGATGGCGCCGAGCACATAGAGCACGGCAAGGTGGCCATAACGATCGTTCAAGCGGTCGGAACTGCGCGGGATGATCAACAGCCCGATGATGCCGAAAATGTAGGGCACGGCCGAGATGAAGCCGGTCACCAGGTCAGTGCCGCCGAACTGTTTGATCAGGGTCGGCAACCACAGGCCCAGGCCATAGATGCTCAAGGTCACCGGCAGGTAGAACAGCGCCAGCAGCAACACGCGCTTGTCCTTGAGGGCATGCAGCGGGTTGCCGTGGCGCGTCTGACCGTAGGCTTGCAGGTCTTTGGCCAACTCACCCGTAAGCCAGGTTTTCTCGTCTTCGCTCATCCATGTGACCTGCTTGGGGCCGTCCGGCAGAAAGCGCAGCACCGGCCAGGTCAGCAGCAACGCCGGTGTGCCGATCACGATAAACAGCCATTGCCAGCCGTGCAGCCCGAGGATGCCGTCCATGCCCAGCAGGCCGCCGGACACCGGCCCGGTGATCATCATGGCAATCGGCTGGGAGAGAATGAACAGCCCCAGGATCTTGCCGCGATGGCGCACCGGGAACCATTGGGTGATGTAGTACAGCACGCCCGGAAAGAACCCGGCTTCGGCCGCGCCGAGCAAAAAGCGCATCACATAAAAGCTGTGCGGCCCCTGCACAAAGGCCATGCCAATGGTGATGGCGCCCCAGGTGAGCATGATCCGTGCAAACCAGCGCCGCGCACCGAAGCGGTCGAGCATCAGGTTGCTGGGGATCTCAAACAGGAAGTAGCCAATAAAGAACAACCCTGCCCCCAGGCCATAGGCAGCGTCGCCGATGCCGACGTCGGCGCCCATGTGCAGCTTGGCAAACCCCACCGCGGAGCGGTCCACGTAGGCGATCAGGTACAGCAGGATCAGGAAGGGAATCAGTTTCAGCGTGATACGCCGAACAAGCCGCAATTCCTGGCTCATGGGGTCGATCTCCGATTGTTGTTTTTATAGAAGCTCGGGGGCTGCCTCTCGCGAAAATCCGCCAGGGTCACACCTCAATTAAGCAGGACTATATAGTATGACTATTTGCAAAACAACACTTCCAAAGCTGCGATTTTGCGCTTATGTTTAAGCCTATATAGAACATATAGTCATACAATAAGAGAGTCGATCATGCCTGATAAAAAGCCCGCCCTCCGCTCCGCCCAGTGGTTTGGTACCGCCGACAAGAACGGTTTCATGTACCGCAGCTGGATGAAGAACCAGGGCATTGCCGACCATCAGTTCCATGGCAAACCGATCATTGGCATCTGCAACACTTGGTCGGAACTGACCCCGTGCAACGCGCATTTCCGCCAGATCGCCGAGCACGTCAAACGCGGTGTGATCGAAGCCGGTGGTTTCCCGGTGGAATTCCCGGTGTTCTCCAATGGCGAATCCAACCTGCGCCCCACCGCCATGCTCACCCGCAACCTGGCGAGCATGGATGTCGAGGAAGCCATTCGCGGCAACCCCATCGACGGCGTGGTGCTGCTGACCGGCTGCGACAAAACCACCCCGGCGCTGCTGATGGGCGCGGCCAGTTGTGACGTGCCGGCCATCGTGGTCACCGGCGGGCCGATGCTCAATGGCAAGCACAAGGGCCAGGACATCGGCTCGGGCACGGTGGTGTGGCAACTGAGCGAACAGGTCAAGGCCGGCACCATCACCCTTGACGATTTCCTTGCGGCTGAAGGCGGCATGTCGCGCTCGGCGGGCACCTGCAACACCATGGGCACTGCATCGACCATGGCCTGCATGGCCGAAGCACTCGGCACTTCCCTGCCCCACAACGCAGCGATTCCGGCGGTGGATGCGCGGCGCTATGTGCTGGCGCATATGTCCGGCATGCGCGCGGTCGAGATGGTGCGTGAAGATTTGAAGTTGTCGAAAATCCTCACCAAGGAGGCGTTTGAAAACGCGATCCGGGTGAATGCGGCCATCGGCGGTTCGACCAACGCGGTGATCCACCTTAAAGCCATCGCCGGGCGTATCGGTGTCGAGCTCGACCTCGACGATTGGACCCGCATGGGCCGTGGTGTGCCGACCATCGTCGACCTGCAGCCGTCAGGCCGTTTCCTGATGGAAGAGTTCTACTATGCCGGCGGCCTGCCGGCCGTGCTGCGGCGCCTGGGCGAAGCCAACCTGATCCCGCACCCGAATGCCCTGACGGTCAATGGCAAGTCGTTGGGCGAGAACACCCAGGGCTCGCCGATCTACGGCCAGGACGAGGTGATCCGCACCCTCGACAACCCGATCCGTGCCGACGGCGGTATTTGCGTATTGCGCGGCAACCTGGCGCCGCTCGGCGCTGTGCTCAAGCCGTCCGCCGCCAGCCCCGAGTTGATGCAGCACCGTGGCCGCGCGGTGGTGTTCGAGAACTTCGACATGTACAAGGCACGCATCAATGACCCGGAGCTGGACGTGGATGCCAACTCGATTCTGGTCATGAAAAACTGTGGGCCCAAGGGTTACCCGGGCATGGCCGAAGTCGGCAACATGGGCCTGCCCGCCAAGCTGCTGGCCCAGGGCGTGACCGACATGGTGCGGATTTCCGATGCACGCATGAGCGGCACCGCCTACGGCACGGTGGTGCTGCACGTGGCGCCGGAAGCCGCCGCCGGGGGGCCGCTGGCCACGGTACAGGAAGGTGACTGGATCGAGCTCGACTGCGCCAACGGCCGGTTGCACCTGGATATCTCCGACGCCGAACTGGCGGCGCGCATGGCTGACCTGGCGCCACCGCAAAACCTGATCGTCGGCGGCTACCGCCAGCTGTATATCGACCACGTGCTGCAGGCCGATCAAGGCTGCGACTTCGACTTCCTGGTGGGCTGCCGTGGCGCTGAAGTCCCCCGGCATTCCCACTAATTGGGATGCTATGATGCCGCGAACCTAAGCCAGAGCCTCCCCGTCGTTATGGATCACCAGCCGCCCAAGCCGCGCAAGAGCCAGCATGCCCAGATCGTTCAGGACTTGGGCATGCACATCGTTTCCGGGCGCTTCAAGCCCGAAGAACGCCTGCCCATGGAAGCCACGCTGTGCGAGGAATACCAGGTCAGCCGCTCGGTGTTGCGTGAGGCGACCCGCGTGCTCAGCGCCAAGGGCCTGGTGTATTCCAAGCCACGGGTGGGCGCGGTGGTGCGTCCACGGGTGAAATGGCATTTGCTTGACCCGGATGTGCTGTCCTGGCTGATGCAGTCCACGCCCCACAGCGAATTTTTCAACACCCTGGCCGGCGTGCGACGCATCCTCGAACCGGAAATCGCCGCCATGGCGGCGACCACGGCCACGGCTGAAGACATCGCCACCATCGAACACGCTTACCTGGGCATGGAAACCGCCAAGACGCACGACGACCTGCTGCAGGCCGACCTGGATTTCCACCGCGCCATCGCCGATGCGACCCGCAACGATTTGCTCGCCTACATGTGCAACATGCTGTCGTTGCCGCTGCGCGAATCGATCAACATCACCAACCGCCGCCCCGACATACAGGGCCTGAGCCTGCCCCGCCACAAAGCGATCCTCACCGCCATCCAGAACCGTGACGCCCTCGGCGCCCGGCACGCCTCGCTGGTGCAACTGGATGACACGCGGGTGGCGCTGGACACGGTGATGAACGTGCTCACGCCGCTGTAAATTGATCGTCTACGCTCAGAGGGTCAGTTCGAGGAACCGGCCGCGCTGAGCACTCATTGGGCGACTGCACACCCGTGCGGATTAATCGGCCTGCCCTCCAGATAAGCCCGGTCCTTGCCATTTTGCTTGGCGCCATACAGGTTGCGATCAGCGTCCTTAAGCACCGCCGACATCTCGTCCCCCGCCGAAAACCGCGCCATTCCCGCGCTGCACGTGTAGTTGTGCGGCGCCGCCACACTGCGCCGGATAGCCTGCAACAAATCCCGTGCGAACGCGCAGGCGACAGCCGGGTCGTCGCCCAACAACAGCACGCCGAACTCTTCGCCGCCGATCCTGCCGAAACTGTGGCTGCCCTTGGCGGTTTTCAGGCAGGTGGCCATGGCGCAAAGAATGCTGTCGCCCACATCGTGGCCATACCGGTCATTCTTGAGTTTGAAACTGTCGATATCCAACATCATGAAATAGCCGCTGTGGCCACTGGCGATCAGCGCGTCAAAGCCTTGCATGAAGGCGCGCCGGTTGAGAATGGAGGTCAGGTAGTCCGTCTCTGCCAGCTCGCGAAACTCGCTTTCTACCAGCAACACCGAGCGCAAGTTCTTCAAATAGGAAAAACTCAGAATAAAACCGATGGCCACCGACGCGACGCAAAAAATATACAGATAGACCTGGGCATCGCCGTAAATGTCCGCCTGGATGCACGGCCATAAAATCAACCAGACCAACGTGGCGCAGACCAGATAATCCTGCACACTGATAAACAGGATGGCGCTGCTGATCACCAGGATAACTGCCAGCGGCAAGCCAAACAGGCGCAACTCCCCATGCGCGCTGATGACATAGGCAAACCCCACGGACAGCAGCACGACATACACAACCCCGAGCGCACGCCACAGGTAAAAGTGGGGAGTCATGTGGTGCAGTCGACACACCGCCATCAGGCACAGACTGATCGCCACCAGATATATATCCAGCTGCAGGTCCGGATGAATCAACAACACCCCGAGCCAGGCAATAATCCCGATTAACTCGGCCTGGGTGACCGCTGGCGACAGTAACCGGCGCATCCGTGGCCTTAACTTCAAGTTAGCAGGCATCCCTTTTCCCTCTTTCAACCGCGTGCAGGCCAACCGCAAATGAAAACGCCATAAACCGTCTTACCAGGCCAACAAAAGCCGGCAGCACTTCCAGCTGTTTTTTCGCATGCACTTTGAAATAGCCCTTCTCGACGCCCTCGCGGACCATTCGAATAATATGGGTTTTCGATACCGACAGCTGCTGGGCGAGCGCAAGATAAGAGGACGATTTGAAGGTCATGCGCTCGTTTTCCGGTGAAAAGGCATCGTTATAAATCGCCAGCATCAACAAATGTCCTGCATCTTTTTTCACCAGCCAATAACAGTCGGGCAGCAACACATCAACGGTCATTTCGTCCGCCAGGATCTGAGCGAAGCCTTTGAAGTAAAGGGCTAGAAAACTGCGGTCATCCATCTCGCGCATTGTGCGAAAAAGGTCTTTTTCAGGGCACATCAGCGCCAGCGAGTCGGTAATCGACGTCAGCATCAACCGCACTTCCCGACAGGCTTCGTCCGAGGGTGCATACACCCTGAAACGGCTGTCCTCCGGGTGCGCGTCGACCACCATGAAGCCCAGCGCGCGAAACAGCAGGAAGATCGACTCCAGGCTGTTTCTTGAGCAATACCCACGTGCCACACAGAACGCTTTCACCTCGCAAAGCAAGGCTGTCGGTTTGGAAAAGTACTCGCTGAAAAGTGCAAAAGAGACCATCAATCGGCTGTATTTCATTGCACTTTTGTAGAAAAACGGGCGTTTCGAGTAAGGGCCTAGAAGCACCTGATAATGCGCCCGAATACAAGATTCAAAGTCCTCATGACGTTCAAGCGCTTGTGCAGTATTACCAATATCCAACGTTAACGAACTGACGCGCATGAAAGAGCCCTGATCAACCAACTTCATCCCACTGATCTAGACTACGAAGTTCACGTAGTCAGGTCCCAAAACAAATCACGTCGTAAAACGGTCCTTGATGGCGCTTTGCCTTTGAGGCCAATGTACAGTGATTGCCGTGCGGCACAGCATCATTACCAAAGTTGTTCCAACTGCACTTCCCAGGCTATTTGCTAACGCGCAAGCGTTGCACTTGCTTGGAATAGCAGTGCAAAGATTGCAGGTGCAGCAGCGCCAATAAATGGCGTCAGAAATATGACCGCGAACCTTTCACCGCCTGCGGGCGTCCGAGCTAGGGTGTTTATTGCCCATCGCTCGCTGTGAGGTCCTCGTTTGAAAGCCGCCATCATCAAAAAGTACCGCCTGATTATCAAAACCATGGGCTATGTAGGTTGGGCCTTGTTCTGGCTGTTGTTGTGGGATGTGGCCGTCACGGTCGATTTCATGTTGTTCCTGACCACCAAGATCAACTTGCCGCTGATGCCGCTGACCCTGCTGGGTTCGGCGCTGGTGGTGTTGATCAGCTTTCGTAACAGCAGCGCCTATAACCGCTGGTGGGAAGCACGCACGTTGTGGGGCGCGATGGTGAATAACTCGCGCAGTTTCGCCCGCCAGGTGCTGACACTGTTGGAGGACCCCGAGGGCGAGGTAAACCCGGTCAAGGCCACCCTGTTGCGCCGCCATGTGGCTTATGTGAATTGCCTGGCGGCGCACCTCAAGGGCCGGCCGTGCCCGGATGAAGTGCGTGCGTTTATCCCCGCCGAAGAGTTTGCGCGCAATGGCGCCACCAACAACTTTGCCAATGACATCCTCACCGGTTCAGCGACGTTGTTGGCCCGCGAATACAAGGCCGGGCACCTGGACAGTATTCGCCTGGCGCGGCTGGAGTCGACACTGGTGGACCTGTCCAATGCCCAAGGCGGCATGGAGCGTATCGCCAATACGCCGCTGCCCTACCCTTACGTGTATTTCCCGCGGCTGTTTATCTCGCTGTTCTGCCTGATCGTGCCGGTGGGCCTGGTGGAATCCCTGGGCTGGTTCACCCCGCTGGCCTCGACCGTGGTGGGCTTTATGCTGCTGGCGATCGAACGCATCGGCACCGACCTGCAGAGCCCGTTTCATTCCAGCGAACACCAGATCCAGATGGAAACCATCTGCGAAACCATCGAGAAGAACTTGCAGTCGATGCAGCGTGATGCGCTGGCTTAAGCTCAAGGTGCTTTTAATTCAAGAACCTATCATTTTTACCAGTGCCCCTGACGCGCGGTTTTGACTAGCCTGTAGCCCATCTATCCAAGGAGGTACACCGCATGCAGGTTCACGAAGGTTATGCCGATTTCCGTGGCTACCGGACATGGTTCCGGGTCACCGGCGACTTGAAGTCCGGGCGCCTGCCCCTGATCATCGCCCACGGCGGCCCCGGCTGCACCCATGACTACGTCGACAGTTTCAAGGACCTGGCCGATACGGGGCGCGCGGTGGTGCACTATGACCAACTCGGTAATGGCCGCTCCACGCATCTGCGCGAAGCATCCGCTGATTTCTGGAACGTAGCGTTGTTTCTGGCCGAGTTGAACAACCTGATCGAGCATTTGCACATCCGTGATTACGCGCTGCTGGGCCAGTCCTGGGGCGGCATGCTCGGTGCTGAACACGCGGTACGCCAACCCACCGGCTTAAAGGCATTGATCATCGCCAATTCGCCCGCCTCCATGGACTTGTGGTGCGCAGCCGCGAATGAACTGCGCCAGGCACTGCCCGCCGAGGTGCAAGCCACCCTGCTGCGCCATGAGGCGGCCGGCACCACCGACAGCGCCGAGTACCGCGCGGCCTCGGATGTGTATTACGCCCGCCACGTCTGCCGCCTCCAGCCGGAGCCCGCCGAAGTGCTGCGCACCAATGCCGCCATCGAAGACGACCCGACCGTCTATCACACTATGAATGGCCCCACCGAATTCCATGTGATCGGCAGCCTGCGCCACTGGAGCATCATCGAGCGCCTGCCACGCATCCAGGTGCCGACGCTGTTGATCTCCGGG
The DNA here is from genome assembly GCF_030816095.1 of Pseudomonas sp. W3I7. Classification (NCBI taxonomy): domain Bacteria; kingdom Pseudomonadati; phylum Pseudomonadota; class Gammaproteobacteria; order Pseudomonadales; family Pseudomonadaceae; genus Pseudomonas; species Pseudomonas sp. W3I7. Next base: position 2,308,245 of record NZ_JAUSXP010000001.1, on the reverse strand, counting down.
CGCTTTGATGAAGCCACCCCCGCCACACTGCAGCCATTTGCCGATGGCATCCGCGACGTGCGCTGGCAGATTTTTGAGCAGTCGAGCCATATGCCCCATGTTGAAGAGCGTGAGGCGTGCATGGCGTGTGTGGGGGCGTTTTTGGCGCACGTGGAGTCATAGCCAATGTGAGCTTCGTGGCTGGCGCTCCCACATAAACCCCATGTGGAACGGGGTTTATGTGGGAGCGGGCTTGCTCGCGAATACGGTGGGTCTGTCACTTCATCTGTAACTGATACACCGCCTTCGCGAGCAAGCCCGCTCCCACAGTTAGACCGCATTGCATCAGGTAGACAGGCTTTGACTTTGCATCGATGCCCTGCGAACCGGGCTTTGCTGTTGTGACCGCATTTGTAAAAGACTATTACGCAGCACAATGTACTAACTGGTTACTTATATTGCTAAAATCGCGTCTTTGCCCTCTCACCTTCGAGTCCTATCGACATGAAAAGAGCATCGCGCGCCGCTGGCGCCTCTAGATTTCTCCTGCTGGGCCTGGGCGTGGTTATCGCCCTGCTCGGCGTAGCGCTGGCTGTGGGCGGCGCCAAGCTGGTCAGCCTGGGCGGTTCCTGGTACTTCCTGGTCGGTGGTGTGGCCATGGCCGTTTCCGGCTTGTTGATCGCACGACGCAAGCCAGCCGGTGCCTGGCTGTTCGCCGCGTTCCTGGTCGGCACGGCCGTATGGGCAATTGCGGATGTAGGCCTGGTGTACTGGCCGCTGTTCTCGCGGTTGTTCATGTTTGCCGTGATCGGCCTGGTGGTGGCACTGGTGTATCCGCTGCTGGCCGGCCGACCGGCGCGCGGCGCCTATGGCGTTGCCGCCGTGCTGGCAGTCGGCGTGGCGGTAGCGGCGGGCAATATGTTCGTTGCGCACCCAAGCGTTGCGCCCACCGGCAAAGGCCCTGGCGTCACGCCAGTGGCCGCCGCCGATGCGCAGAAAGATTGGGCGCATTACGGCAACACCGAAGGTGGCAGCCGTTTTGCGGCGCTGGACCAGATCAACCGCGACACCGTCAATAAGCTCAAAGTGGCGTGGACCTACCACACCGGCGACGTGGCCATCAGCGACGGCAACGGCGCCGAAGACCAACTGACGCCCCTGCAGATCGGCAACAAAGTGTTTATCTGCACGCCGCACAACAACCTGATCGCCCTGGACACCGACACCGGCAAAGAGCTGTGGAAGAACGAAGTCAACGCCAAGTCGGCGGTCTGGCAGCGTTGCCGTGGCATGGCGTATTTCGATGCCACCGCGCCGATTGCCCAGCCCACCCAGCCAAACAGCTCGCCGATCATTGCTGCCAGCGTCCCAGCCGGCGCGCAATGCCAGCGCCGCTTGCTGACCAACACCATTGATGCGCGCCTGATCGCGGTGGATGCCGACACCGGCAAGTTCTGCGAAGACTTCGGCACCCACGGCCAGGTGGACCTCAAGGCCGGCCTGGGCAATGTACCCGACAGCTACTACCAGCTCTCCTCGGCGCCCTTGATCGCCGGCACCACCGTGGTGGTCGGCGGCCGCGTGGCGGATAACGTGCAAACCGATATGCCCGGCGGTGTGATCCGCGGCTTCGACGTGATCAGCGGCCAGATGCGCTGGGCCTTCGACCCGGGCAACCCCGAAGACAAGCAAGCCCCGGCAGCCGGCAGCACCTACGTGCGCAGCACGCCGAACAGCTGGGCACCGATGTCTTATGACCCGCTGATGAACACGGTTTTCCTGCCGATGGGCAGCTCGTCCACCGACATCTACGGCGTTGAACGGACCCAACTGAACCACAAATACGGCGCTTCGGTGCTGGCGCTGGACGCCTCCACCGGCGCAGAAAAATGGGTGTACCAGACCGTCCACAATGACCTGTGGGACTTCGACCTGCCGATGCAGCCGAGCCTGATCGACTTCACCCCGCCGGGCAGCGACAAGGCCGTACCGGCGGTGGTGATCGGCACCAAGGCCGGGCAGATCTATGTGCTCGACCGCGCCACCGGCAAGCCGCTGACCGACGTGAAGGAAGTACCGGTCAAAGCCGCCAACATCCCCAACGAGCCTTACTCGCCGACCCAGCCGAAATCGGTGGGCATGCCGCAGATCGGTGCGCAGACGCTGACCGAATCGGACATGTGGGGCGCCACGCCGTTCGACCAATTGCTGTGCCGCATCGACTTCAAGGGCATGCGCTACGAAGGCCTGTACACCGCGCCGGGGACTGACAAGTCGCTGAGCTTCCCGGGCTCCTTGGGCGGCATGAACTGGGGCAGTATCTCCACCGACCCGGTGCACGGTTTTATCTTCGTCAATGACATGCGCCTGGGCCTGTGGATCCAGATGGTGCCGTCGCAGAACAAGGCCCAGGCCGCCTCCGGTGGTGAAGCGCTGAACACCGGCATGGGCGCCGTGCCGCTCAAGGGCACGCCGTACGCAGTGAACAAAAACCGCTTCCTGTCAGTGGCCGGCATTCCGTGCCAGGCGCCACCGTTCGGCACCCTGACCGCCATTGACATGAAGACTCAGCAGATCGCCTGGCAAGTGCCGGTCGGCACTGTTGAGGACACCGGCCCGCTGGGCATCCGCATGCACCTGCCGATCAAGGTCGGCCTGCCGACGTTGGGCGGCACCTTGTCGACCCAGGGCGGGCTGATCTTTATCGCCGGCACCCAGGACTTCTACCTGCGCGCCTTCAACAGCGGCAACGGTGATGAAGTCTGGAAAGCTCGCCTGCCAGTAGGCAGCCAAGGCGGCCCGATGACCTATGTGTCGCCTAAAACCGGCAAGCAATACATCGTTATCACCGCCGGCGGTGCGCGTCAGTCCACTGACCGTGGCGACTACGTCATCGCCTACGCCCTGCCGTAACGCCCCTCTGTTCGCGCGGTGCTCCCCGCACCGCGCGCGCCTTTCTATACATGCAGTTTGGAAGTCCGCGCATGACCCTCACTTCTCCTATGCCCTTGGGCCGCCTGGTGCTGGGCCTGGCCTTTGCTGCCGCCCTGCCCGTTCAAGCCGACGACACCACCCTCACCGGCGACTGGGGCGGCCTGCGTCGTGAACTCGACGAGCAAGGCATCCGCTTCACCGGCGACTACAGCGGCGAGACCGCCTACAACGCCGACGGCGGCCAACACCGTTCGGCGCGCTACTCGCAAAACATCAAGCTCGGTGTGCAGTTCGACCTCGGCAAGCTCTACGGCCTGACCAGTGGCGACCGCATTCAACTGACCATCAACGACCGGCGTGGCAACAGCGCCTCCGAAGACCTGGTGGGCAACCGCCTGCCGATCCAGGAAAACTACGGCGGCCTCTACACCCGTCTCACCGAGTTGAGCTACGAGCGCACGCTGTTCACGCCCGCGCTGAACATCAAGCTCGGTTACATGGCGATGGGCAACGACCTCGGCGGCCTCGACAGCGGCATCCTGTGCAACTTCATGAATGCCGGTTTCTGCGGGCACCCGCTGAACATGTCCGGCGGCAGCGGTTGGACCAACTACCCGAATGCACGCCTGGGTGCGCGGGTGAAATACGACTTTTCGCCAAACTGGCAGTTGCGTGTGGCGGCATTCAATGTCGACCCTGACAGCAACGGCAACTCCAGCCGTGCCTGGCGCCTGGACCCCAAACACACCACTGGCACCGTGGTGCCGATCGAACTGGTGTACAAACACGCGGGCACGCTGCCGGGTGAGTACAAGCTGGGGTATTACTACGACAGCTCCAATGTGAAACGCATCGGCAGCAACAAAGACGTCAACGGTCGCGGCGGCCACTACCTGCTGATCGACCAGGCCGTCTGGGCTTCCAGCACATCCGCAGGCCGTGTGCTGCACGCCTTCGGCCAATACTCGGCGGCCAGCCAAGCCGCCTCGCCGTTCAGCAAGTGGTACGGCGCAGGCGTGGTGCTGTACAAGCCGTTTGAAGGCCGCCCACGCGACACCGTCGCCCTGGGTTATGGCCGTGCGGTGCCGAACCCACGCAGCCGTGACGTGCAAGAGTTGGCGGCGTTCAATGCCGGTACGGACTCCCCCAACCTGAACAATGCCGAGCAATTGATCGAACTCAGTTATGGCTACCAGGCCACGCCGTGGCTGACGCTGCGCCCGGATGTGCAATACATCATCGAGCCGGGGGCGTTTTCCGGTGAGAACATCGATAACGCGCTGGTGCTCGGGCTGCAGGTGAAAGCGACCTTCTAAATAGTGTTGTTGACGGCGCGCTGACCGTGCCCGTCATCCCGTGACTAACCCCTCCTCATGCCCGGCATGGGGAGGGTCGAACAGCGACGTTTGTGCATGTGTATCACTGAAGTCTTTCAATCATCGTCGCTGATGTCGCTATCGCTGATTTCGTTATTTTTATGCGCGAAGTCATCGCGAAACCATTCGTCATCAAACGCCTTTTCACTCTCAGTCATATGCGTACTGTCGTGCCAGGCCTTTTGTTGCTCGTCTGTCAGCTTGCCGTCCTCCACAAATTTTTCGACCGGCAGTATTTGTTTAACGGCGGGGCTGAGATTGGTCTCGTGTAATTCGGCGGGCGGTTGGTAATGACCACTCGAATTCGTCCAAAACTCCGGCTTCCCGTTCTTGATATAAACAGTACCGGCATACAGCACATCGGTGGAACCGCCCTTAATAGACTGCAGACCGTTGGTCAATGCCGAGTGCCCGTCCACTAAATCGGGATTAGTGTGAACACTGTAGGGGTAAGGCTTGCCCTCTGGCGTGAGGCCTTTGTTCATAGAGCCCATGTACACTTTGTCCGGCTCATCGGCACGCACGACAAATGCGTACGCTCCGTCCATCATAAAGGGCTTGGGATTGTTCGGGTTTTGCGTTCTGAAGCTGTAGGTGCCATTGGCGTGTTTATCAAGTTGCAGTATTTGATCAGACGTGGCTGGCCTCTGAAGTGTCGTGCCTGCAATACGTTCCTTCAGGCGAACGGGTGTAAATGCTTGTTCTGATGTATCCGGTTTTACCCCTCCGTTGATTGCGACACGCGCCCAATCACCCTTTCCGTCAGAGTGAACCGTCATTACCGGCTGACGCGTATTATGATTAATGATCTGCGCATACTCGTCGTTCGGCTTGAAGGTGCCCATGATCTCGTAAACCTTAGGCACACCTGTCGCATCGGCATAACGGATAAACAATCGGTTGAATCCGCCTGTTTCATCCTTGACTTGATAAACGCCCTTCTCACTGCGTGTAGCATTTTTAATCAGTTGCTCACCATTGGGCACCGCGTGCTCACTGATGGACCCCGCTTGCCGAGGGCCGACGACTTGAGGAAGGTTGTCGTTGGCAACCGGTGTTTTAATCGCGGGTTCTGGGTTGTTTACCGCCGACGCCGCATCAGTCTCACTCGAAACCTTGGGTGTTCGCACAAACTCGAACTCGTTGGTCTGAGCACTGTAGCGCCAGCTGTAATGTTTAGACGAGGAGAACCCATTGGCTGCGGGCGGCTCATCCAGCCCTGCCCCCGCCGCCGAGAGTGCAAGTTCGTGCAGCAACTGCAGGCCGGAGATCACTGCGGCGGCAGTACCGTCCACGCGATCTTTAGCGGTCATGCCATGCGTGGCATCATGGATGCCAAACACCACATTACCCGCAGTGCCGACGATGGGCACGTAACCGAAGGTATTTCCCCAAAGCTCTTTCACAGACTTCCAGGACTGCTGTGAGGAGCCAAATACTTGGGTCTGGTCATCGTCTTTTGTATTCTTAAGGTTCATCGCCTGATAGGCACCGACAATACCGGACTCAAGGTTGCCGAACTTTAACGCATGATCAGCGCCTCGCGACTGCGTATAATTAAATGTCTCCCATACCGGCACATTTCTTTCTGCAATCCCATGTTTACGTCCCAGGTAGGTCGCATAGTTACCGATAATCAAATTATTGAGTACATCGACCGCCTTGGGCTTATGAGCATCCAGGCCACCTTGCTTATCCTTGGCGTTAAACCTGCTCTGCAACTCTTTGTGGTTTTTCTTTGCCCAACGGGCAAAATCCTCATCGCCGTGTATTTTAGTGACCGTGCCGCTCTTCAAATCAATCATCAGGCCTTTATTGGGCCTGGGGTCATGGTGGCCGTTATAGTTCACATGCGGGATAAATGCATACCCGGCCAGTGGATAGCCGTATATATTTGGAATAATGACATTGCCGCCCTTATCCAGCGTGCGCTCGATCGCCGATCGGTCCGCGGGGTCAAGCTTTTCGTAAGCCGACTTGTCGTTACGCAAACCGTCCAATACGCCCCGCACAACATAGGCATCGGCTTTGCCCGAGCGCTTCGCCAAGGCCCCCGATTTGTCGTGCATGCGCTTGTGTATGTCGTCCTTCCAATGATGCTGGAGGTGCTTACCCATCAGTTCCAGATTGTTGATTTTGTTCTTGTCTTCTTGTTTGAAGGTCACACTTTGTTGATTAATCACGCCGCCGCTCGGTGGCCGGTCATGCTTAAGGGCACCGGCTGCAATTTCCCAGGCAGAGTAGGTGCGCGTGTACTCATCGGTCTTGTGAGTGGCACCATTTAACTCTTTTGTGTAGGCCCTGAACGTCACGGTGATTTTTTCATGCGGGTCGTACCCTGCCGCCATTAGCCCACCGCTGAAGTAGCCGCCAGGCTGCAGGAACGGACGAATCTGCTGGAACCTGATATTGCTTTCGCCTTCCTCACCACTTTCTATGTGCTTGATTTGCGTGACCACACGGCCGGCGTAGGCATCGATTTGCTTTACGAGTTCCTCTGGCTTGTCGCTCGCCGCAGGCGGGGAACCGGTGACAGAGCCATAAATCACCCCCTTGGCGAAATCAAATTCATGATTAGGGGCCGGGGCTTGAATCGGCTTTTGTCCAAGACCCGGTTTTTTATCTTCTGTACCGCTCGGCGCGTCATCAACCCTGTTTTCTGGTGACGACGAATCGCGAATTGCCCGAGGCGCACGACTGTGTTCAGCAGGTGTTGGATGGCCAGGGATGGAAGGTTGCGACAGCAGAGATGGGCGTATATTCATGATCGACTTAGTTTTCAGGCTGTTGCTCTTGATAAGCCCCCTGCAGTTGGCCATACACGCCCGGGTCAGGTACCGGACGCTTCTTGTAGATCGTGCACGTTAGGGGGCGGCGTATACCTGTGTATTTTTTCGCACAGTAAGTACACAAAATACCTACACCGGTAACCACGTAAGTCGTACAGCCGAGTCAATGCGTTCCTTCAACAGCAGCGGCATTTGTAACCTGGTGTTTATCAAGCCCAGGCATGGGCATTACAACAGCGAAGACCTGCGCAACTCGGCGCCCAACCACCTGGGCATCCCCCGGCTCCCGGATTTCAGCGCACAGGCGACGCTGGTCAGCGGCAAGTTGGTGCAAGTGCTCAAGGGCTGGACACTCAAGGGCGCGTTAAAAACAGATTGCTCTACGATGTACTCACACCGTGCTGGTACTCGCGCGGCGTACAGCCAAACTCTCGCCGAAACACCGTGTGCAGGTACTGCGCCGATTTGAAGCCGCACTCCTGGGCAATGTCGGCAATCGCCTGCGTGTGGTTTTCCAGGCCCTTGGCCGCTGCCGCAAGTTTGAAGCGCAGAATCTCGTCATGCACGCTGCAACCGCGCACCTTACGAAAGTGCGACTCCAGGGATGAGCGCGACACCCCCACATACGCCGCCACTTGCGCGGTCTTGATGCCCTGGCAGGCGTACTGGCGGATAAACAGCAGTGCCTGCATCACATACGGATTACCCAACGGCTGATGCAAGCTGGAGGCCTGCACATTGATTGCATCCGGCGGCACCAGGATCTGCGTGCCTGCGCAGGGTTTGCCGTGCAGCATTTGGTGCAACAGCGCGGCGGCCGTGCGGCCCATGGTCTCGGTGCCCTGGATCACCGAGCTGAGCGGCACGCGCGTGAGGGTGCGGGTCAGCGGGTCGTTGTCGATGCCGATCAACGCCACTTCTTCCGGCACCGCGATGCCGGCGGTGAGGCAGGCTTGCAGCAATTGCCGGGCGCGGGCGTCGGTGACGGCGATGATGCCGATGGGCTTGGGCAAGGCTTGCAGCCAGGCAATCTGCTGCTCCACCGCGCTGTCCCACAGCGGCGCGCTGGTGCCCAGCCCACGGTAAATCTCAACCTGCAAACCATCGCGTTGCATCAGGCGGCGAAAGGCTTTCTCGCGCTCTTGCGCCCAGCGGTTGGCCTGGGCTTCGGGCAGGCTGAAACAGGCAAAGCGGGTCAGCCCCGCCTCGATCAAGTGTTCGTACGCCAACTTGATCAGCGCATGGTTATCGGTGGCCACATAGGGAATGCCCTTGGGGTAGGCGCGTGCATCCTGATAGGAGCCACCCACCGCCACCACCGGCAAATGAATATCGGCCAGCGCCTCGCCGATTAGCGGGTCGTCGAAGTCGGCAATGATGCCGTCGCCCTGCCAACGCTCGATGCCTCTTAAACGGCACAAAAAGTCTTCCTCCAGGAACAAGTCCCAGGACACACGCGTGCTGCTCAGGTAATTGCCGATGCCGGTAATGATGCCGCGGTCGTAAATTTTGCTGCCGTTGAACAACAGGGCGATGCGGTGCACGGGCGGTAGGGTTTGCATTGTTTTTATCCTGGGGCCGGTGGCTACAGACTAGCCCTGGCTGGTCAAAATCGCACTACGTCTTGGTGATTTTCATAATCGGCAGTCCCGATGCCGTTGCTAGTATCGGGGCACCGCCAAGAACAATAAGGAAAACGCCATGCCGTACTTCCAAGGTGTCGAGAAGGTTCGCTTCGAAGGCCCCAGCAGCGACGCCCCCCTCGCCTTTCGTCATTACGATGCCAACAAACTGATCCTCGGCAAGCCCATGCGTGAACACCTGCGCATGGCTGCCTGCTACTGGCACACCTTTGTGTGGCCGGGGGCGGACATGTTCGGCATGGGCACCTTCAAGCGCCCGTGGCAGCGCAGCGGTGCGCCGATGGACGTGGCCATCAGCAAGGCCGAAGCGGCGTTCGAGTTTTTCTCCAAACTGGGCATTGATTACTACAGCTTTCACGACACCGATGTGGCGCCCGAAGGCAGCTCGCTCAAGGAATACCGCTACCACTTCGCGCAGATGGTCGACCACCTTGAGCGTCATCAGGAACAGACCGGCATCCAGTTGCTGTGGGGCACCGCCAACTGCTTCAGCCACCCGCGTTTTGCCGCCGGCGCCGCCAGCAACCCGGACCCGGAGGTGTTCGCCTACGCGGCCGCTCAAGTGTTCAGCGCGATGAACGCCACCCAACGCCTCAAGGGTGCCAACTACGTGCTGTGGGGCGGTCGCGAAGGCTACGAAACCCTGCTCAACACCGACCTCAAGCGCGAGCGCGAACAGCTCGGGCGCTTTATGCGCATGGTGGTGGAGCACAAGTACAAGATCGGCTTTAAGGGGGATTTGCTGATCGAACCCAAGCCCCAGGAGCCGACCAAGCACCAGTACGATTACGACAGCGCCACGGTGTTCGGCTTCCTGCATGAGTTCGGCCTGGAACACGAGATCAAAGTGAACATCGAGGCCAACCACGCCACCCTGGCCGGGCACAGTTTCCACCATGAAATTGCCACCGCCGTGTCCCTGGGGATTTTCGGCAGTATCGACGCCAACCGTGGCGACCCGCAGAACGGCTGGGACACTGACCAGTTTCCCAACAGCGTCGAGGAAATGACCCTGGCCACCTATGAAATCCTCAAGGCCGGGGGCTTCAAGAACGGCGGCTACAATTTTGATTCCAAGGTGCGCCGCCAGAGCCTGGATGAGGTTGACCTGTTCCACGGGCATGTCGCTGCCATGGATGTACTGGCCCTGTCCCTGGAGCGTGCGGCGGCCATGGTGCAGAACGACCGCTTGCAGCAGTTCAAGGACCAGCGTTATGCCGGGTGGCAGCAGCCCTTGGGCCAGGCGGTTTTGGCCGGTGAGTTCAGCCTGGAATCGCTGGCCGAACATGCCTTTTCCCATGAGCTGAACCCGCAGGCTGTGAGTGGCCGTCAGGAGATGCTCGAAGGCGTGGTCAACCAGTTTATCTACACCTGACCGCCCGCTGCTTTTGTGGCGAGCGGACCTCTGTGGCGAGCGGGCTTGCCCCGCGTTGGGGCGCGAAGCGGCCCCTGTTACTGGCAACTCGGTTTTAACAGATACACCGCATCGCCTGGTTTCAGGGCCGCTTCGCAGCCCAACGCGGGGCAAGCCCGCTCGCCACAGGTACGGTACATTCATCAAATCAGTGTCTTTCCAACAACAATAAAAGGACGCACCACCATGAAAGCATTCAAACGTACCCTGCTCGCCACTGCCCTGGCTCTGCTCGCCCTGCCGGTGATGGCCGACTCCGCCCACCCGAAAATCGGCTTCTCGATTGACGACCTGCGTCTGGAGCGCTGGTCCCGCGACCGCGATTACTTTGTCGCCGCTGCCGAAAAGCTCGACGCCAAGGTGTTTGTGCAGTCGGCCGATGCCAACGAGCAGAAGCAAATCTCGCAGATCGAAAACCTTATCTCTCGCGGCGTCGACGTGATCGTTATCGTGCCGTTCAACGCCACGGTGCTGACCAACGCCGTCGCCGAAGCCAAGAAGGCCGGGATCAAGGTGGTGTCCTATGACCGTCTGATCCTCAACGCCGACATTGACGCGTATATCTCCTTCGATAACGAAAAAGTCGGTGAGATGCAGGCCAACGGCGTGCTGCAAGCGGCGCCCAAGGGCAATTACTTTTTGCTCGGCGGCGCGCCCACCGACAACAACGCCAAGGTGTTGCGCGAAGGCCAGATGAAGGTGCTGCAGCCGGCCATCGACAAGGGCGACATCAAGATTGTCGGCCAGCAGTGGGTCAAGGAATGGAACCCCACCGAGGCCCTGAGCATCGTCGAAAACGCCCTGACCCGAAACGACAACAAGATTGACGCCATTGTGGCCTCCAACGACGCCACCGCCGGCGGCGCGATCCAGGCCCTGGCCGCGCAGAAGCTCGCGGGCAAGGTGCCGATTTCCGGCCAGGACGCCGACCTCGCCGCCGTCAAGCGCGTGATCGACGGCACCCAGACCATGACCGTGTACAAGCCCCTCAAGCTGATCGCCACCGAAGCAGCCAAACTCTCGGTGCAGCTGGCGCGCAACGAAAAACCCACCTACAGCTCGCAATACGATAATGGCAGCAAAAAAGTCGACACTATCCTGCTCACGCCGACTCCACTGACCAAGGCCAATATCGACCTGTTGGAGAAGGACGGTTTCTATACCAAAGAGCAGATCGCCGGGCAGTGACCGCCATGGCCGACTACTTGCTGCAAATGAACGGCATCGTCAAAACGTTTGGCGGTGTCAACGCCCTAAACGGCATCGATATCAAGGTACGGCCGGGGGAATGCGTCGGCCTGTGCGGTGAAAACGGCGCCGGTAAATCAACCTTGATGAAGGTACTGTCGGCTGTCTACCCGTATGGTACCTGGGAAGGCGAAATCCTCTGGGACGGGCAGCCGCTCAAAGCCCATTCGATTAGCGAAACCGAGGCCGCCGGCATCGTCATTATTCACCAGGAGCTGACCCTGGTGCCGGACTTGTCGGTGGCCGAAAACATCTTTATGGGCCACGAACTGACCTTGCCCGGCGGGCGCATGAACTACCCGGCCATGCTGCAGCGCGCCGAAGCGCTGATGCGCGAACTCAAGGTACCGAACATGAACGTGGCGCTGCCGGTGTCGCAATACGGCGGCGGTTACCAGCAACTGGTGGAAATCGCCAAGGCCCTGAACAAACAGGCGCGCCTGTTGATCCTCGACGAGCCTTCCTCGGCCCTGACCCGTTCGGAAATCGAAGTGCTGCTCGACATTATCCGAGGTCTCAAGGCCAAGGGCGTGGCCTGCGTGTACATCTCCCACAAGCTCGATGAGGTGGCTGCCGTGTGCGACACCATCGCCGTGATTCGCGATGGCAAGCACATCGCGACCACGGCCATGGCCGACATGGATATCGCGCAGATCATCACGCAGATGGTCGGCCGCGAGATGAGCAACCTTTACCCCACCGAGCCCCATGCAGTCGGCGAGGTGATTTTCGAGGCACGCAACGTCACCTGCTATGACGTCGACAACCCCAAGCGCAAACGCGTGGACGATGTTTCCTTTGTGCTCAAGCGCGGGGAAATCCTCGGCATTGCCGGGCTGGTGGGTGCCGGGCGCACGGAGCTGGTGTCGGCCTTGTTCGGCGCCTACCCCGGCCGCTACAGCGCCGAGGTGTGGCTGGACGGGCAACTGATCGACACGCGCACGCCGCTCAAATCGATCCGCGCCGGGCTGTGCATGGTGCCCGAAGACCGCAAGCGCCAAGGCATCATCCCCGACTTCGGCGTGGGCCAGAACATCACCCTGGCGGTGCTCGACCGCTACGCCCATATGACCCGCATCGATGCCGAAGCCGAGCTTGGCAGCATCGACCAACAAATCGCGCGCTTGCACCTCAAGACCGCCAGCCCGTTTTTGCCGATCACCAGCCTGTCCGGCGGCAACCAGCAAAAGGCCGTGCTGGCGAAAATGCTCATGGCCAAGCCCCGCGTGCTGATCCTCGACGAGCCCACGCGCGGCGTGGATGTGGGCGCCAAGTACGAGATCTACAAACTGATGGGCGCGCTGGCCGCCGAAGGCGTATCGATCATCATGGTCTCTTCGGAACTGGCCGAAGTGCTGGGGGTTTCCAACCGCGTGCTGGTGATTGGCGACGGCCAGTTGCGCGGCGATTTCATCAATGAAGGGCTCACCCAGGAACAGGTGCTCGCCGCCGCGCTCAGCCACAACAATAACAACCGGAAAACCGCGTGATGAATCAGGTCAAACTGCTTTTTACCCGCTACAAAATGCTCGCCCTGGTGATCGCGGTGGCGATCATCTGGGTGTTTTTCAGCTGGCAGACCGAGGGTGGCTTTCTCACGCCGCGCAACCTGTCCAACCTGCTGCGGCAGATGTCGATCACCGGGATCCTGGCGTGCGGCATGGTGCTGGTGATCATCAGCGGCGAGATCGATTTGTCGGTGGGTTCACTGCTGGGGTTATTGGGCGGGCTGGCGGCGATTCTGGACGTGGTCTACCACATTCCGCTACTGGCCAACCTCAGCCTGGTGGCGCTGTGCGGTTTGATGATCGGCCTGGCCAACGGCTACATGACTGCCTACCTGCGCATCCCCTCGTTCATTGTCGGCCTGGGCGGCATGTTGGCGTTTCGCGGGATTCTGCTGGGGATTACCGGCGGCACCACCATTGCGCCGGTGTCGCCATCGCTGGTGTATGTAGGCCAGGGGTATTTGCCGCATGCCGTCGGCGTGGGGCTGGGCGTGTTGCTGTTTGCCTTGACCCTGTTCCTGACCTGGAAGCAACGGCGCAACCGCGCGCTGCATGGCCTGGCGGCGCATGCGTTGGTGCGTGACCTGTTGCGCGTGGCTGTGATCGGCGCAGTGCTGGCCGGGTTCGTCACCACTCTCAACAGCTACGACGGCATCCCCGTGCCGGTGCTGCTGTTGCTGGTGCTGCTCGGCGTGTTCAGCTACGTCACCAGCCAGACCGTGTTCGGCCGTCGCGTGTACGCGGTGGGCAGCAATATGGAAGCCACACGCCTGTCGGGCATTAACGTGCAGGCGGTAAAACTGTGGATCTTCGGCATCATGGGCGTGATGTGCGCCCTCGCCGGCCTGGTCAACACCGCACGCCTGGCTGCCGGCTCGCCGTCGGCGGGCAATATGGGCGAACTGGATGCGATTGCCGCGTGTTTTATCGGCGGCACCTCCATGCGCGGCGGCTCGGGCACGGTGTATGGCGCGTTGCTCGGGGCGCTGGTGATTACCAGCCTGGATAACGGCATGTCGATGTTGGACGTGGACAGCTATTGGCAGATGATTGTGAAGGGCAGCATTCTGGTGCTGGCGGTGTGGGTGGATGTGAGTACGCGGGCGGGGCGGCGCGGCTGAGCGAGAGCCTGCGCGCATTGTGCTCAGGACTAAAAGCCTGAAAGCGGAAAATTCCACGATCGAGCTTTTCGAACTGAGCACTGAAGGCTTCGATGCTAACGACGAACGTCAATCATCGTCGCTGATTTCGTTGTCGCTGTCAGTGTCTCCTATATTGAACTCTTCTTTCACCCACTCATCATGTTGCGCCAACTCCTTCGGGGTCAGATGGGTGCTACTGTTCCACATGTTTTCCTGCACGCGCGTAAGTTGGTCCCTTTCCACGTACTTGTCATCTGGCAGTATGTTTTTAACCGCAGGCGTGATGTTCGTCTCGCGAAGCTCAGTGGGCGGCTGGTAATGCCCACTCCCATTCGTCCAAAACTCTATAGCGCCGTTTTTTATGTAGACCTCGCCGGCAAAAAGCACATCGGTGGTGCCACCCTTCAGGGTTTTCAACCCATGGGTCAATGCCGAATGCCCGCCCACCCAATCAGGGTTGGTGCGCAGGGTAAACGGATAGCGCTTACCTTCGGGCGTGAGGCCTTTGTTCATCGAGCCAATGTAGACCTTGTCCGGTTCTTCCACACGTATAACGAACGCATAAGCGCCATCCGGCTTGAATGGCCGAGGCTCATTGGGGTCCAACGACGTGGCGTAATAGCCAGAACCGGGTTTTCGATCCAGTGCTAATATTTGCTCGCGTGTAGCGGGCCTCTCCAGCGTGGTACCTGCTATGCGCTCTTTAAGGGGAACGGGTTCGTTGCTCCCACCGGCAACTCCTCTTGCTCTCCAAACGCCGTCGGCATCCGGTTTGGCAATTTTGCCGGTATTTACCAATTTTGATGAATCTTTCGGATCCCGCTGACGCAACACATAGTGCGCGCCATCCCCCGCATCAGGCGTCTCAGCAGCAAAATACTTTTGCCCCCTGAATGCCACTTCGCGCATACCCGGAAATGAAACCGGTGGTACCTGATCTGGGACGACCGATGCCTGGGGTGTTCGCACCAATTCAAAGTCGTGCTCGAATGATTCATCGCTCCATTTATAGTGCGTACTTAGCGCTGAGTCGACTTCACTTAAGCCACCCTCCGCAGCAAAAGGCGCAAGTTCGTGTACCAGTTGCAGACCTGCTATCACCGCTGCTGCACCACCGCCGACGCGATCGTTTGCGGTCATACCGTGGAGAGCGTCATGGATGCCAAAAACAAGATTGCCCGCGTTGCCGACGACGGGTATATAACCAAAGGTGTTACTCCATAGCTCTTTTGCTTCTTTCCAACTCTGCTGCGAATGACCAAATACCTTAGTCTGATCGTCCCACACTGCATTCTTGGCGTTCACCTCCTGGTACTGTTTGGCAATGGCATTCACAGTGCCGTACTTCAACTGATAATCGCCATCTCGCGACTCGGTGTAATTAAAGGTTTCCCAAATGGGTACGGGCTTATCTTTGACTAAACTTCTGTAACCAGGAAAGGTTCTAACATTGCCCGCAATGTAGTCATCCAACAACTCGCTCGCTTTGGGCCAATGGGCATCTATGCCGCCTTGTCTGTCACGGGCATTGAAACTGCGTAATAACTGCTCACGATTATCGGGCGCCCAATTGGCAAAGTCCTGATCACTCCAAATAGAAGAAACCGTGCCATTTTTAAGATCAATCATCACGCCTTTATTGGGCCTGTTTTCCGGATTACCGTCGTAAGGTGTGATAGGAATAAACGCAAACCCTGCCAGTGGGTAACCATACAGGTTGGGAATAATAACTTGCCCATTTCCGTTCAGCGCGCGCTCGATGGCCGTGCGTTCTTCATACACCATGTTATGCCCTTGGGTCTTGAGCAGGCTCTGCAGGGTTCCCTTTAGTACATAGGCATCGGCTACTCCCGACCGCTTAGCCAATACTCCCTCCACGTCCCGCATCGGCTGGGCGATCTCATTTTCCCAATGGTTTTGAAGATTCTTGCCCGCCGACTCCAGATCCTTGACCTTGTTGCGGTCTTTCTGCTCAATTACCATCGACTGGAAATTGACCGTGCCGCCGCGCTGAACCCTATCGTGCACAAGCGTACCGGCGGCTATTTCCCAGGCAAAGTAGGTACGTGTGCTGGTATCGCTTAGCGTCTGGGGGTGTCCAATCCCTACGTATGAGTTGAACGTTACCGTGATTTTTTCGTGCGGGTCGTACCCGGCAGCCAACAACCCACCACTGAAGTAACCCGCAGGCTCCAGGAACTGTCGAGTCTGCTGGAATTTGACATTGCGCTGACCTTCCGAACCTGTCTCAATGTCTTTGATCGCCTTGCTGACACGCTCACTATAGGCATCGATGCGCTGCATACATTCTTGTTGGTTATCGCTCGCGCTGGGCATAACAGCGTTAGCCGAACCATAAATGGTCGTCTTGTAAAAAACATCAAGAGGCAAAGGCGGGGCGTCGATCTCCCTTAAAAATTCACGCACGCTACCGCGGATGCTTGCGCTGCTTGTGTCGACATTATCGGACGGAGTTATTTGTACTTCTGCGTTTGAACTCAGGACGGTATTCATTGCAGGCTGCGCGAGAGGATCCCAGGGCATAATCATTATCGGCACACTCTTTAAAACAACTTAATTTTACCCTTCCCCTTACAAGTTAAAGTGCGCCTACGAATCAAACGGCATCTACTTTCGGTTCAACATGCACGGGGCGGGAACTCATACGCTGACGAGGTGTTCTCATATTCTGGCTTCACGAATATGCCTACATCAGCAGTCGAATAAGTCGTATCGACCTGAAGATAGGTTCCTTCAGAAAGAATGCCTTTTATTACGAAAAGATTCTAACTTTTAGTAAACTACCAAACGACCAAAGTTGACCGTTTAATCGTTTTACTTCAAAACATTTCTTAACACGGCCAACAACGTAAAAATTGGGTGCCCACAGTGTTGGCCGCGCTCTTAGATTATTTCGACACCGGCATCGCAAACTCCGCGCCCTGCTCGATGCTCTCCGACCAGCGCTGCATGATCGACTTCTGCTTGGTGTAGAAGCGCACACCTTCCGTACCGTAGGCATGCATGTCGCCAAACAGGCTCTTCTTCCAGCCACCAAAGCCGTGCCAGGCCATCGGCACCGGAATCGGCACGTTGATGCCGACCATGCCCACTTCGATGCGCCGGGCGAATTCGCGGGCGATGTTGCCGTCGCGGGTAAAGCAGCTGACGCCATTGCCGAACTCGTGGTCGTTGACCAGCTTGATTGCCTCGGCAAAATCATTCACGCGCACGCACGCCAGCACCGGGCCGAAGATCTCTTCGCGGTAAATGCTCATGTCTTTTGTCACGTGGTCGAACAGGGTCGCGCCGAGCCAGAAGCCGTTTTCCAAGCCGGCCTCGGTTGGCACGTAATCACGCCCGTCGAGCAGCAGTTTTGCGCCGGCTTGCACGCCTTGCTCGATGTAGCCACTGATGCGTTCCAGCGCAGCACGCGACACGATCGGGCCCATTTCAGCCTTCAAATCGCGGCCGTCGGTGATACGCAGTTGCTTGGCGCGCTCGGTCAAGGACGCGATGACTTTGTCACCCACATCGCCGACCAACACGGCAACGGAGATCGCCATGCAGCGCTCGCCGGCACTGCCGTAGGCGGCGCCCATCAGCGCATCCACGGTTTTTTCGATGTCCGCATCGGGCATCACTACCATGTGGTTTTTCGCGCCGCCCAGGCCTTGTACGCGCTTGCCGTTGCGGGCGCCGGTTTCGTAGATGTATTGGGCGATCGGCGTGGAGCCGACGAAGCTCATGGCCTTGACGTCCGGGTGTTCGAGCAGGGCATCTACCGATTCCTTGTCGCCCTGCACCACGTTGAAAACGCCTTTGGGCAGGCCGGCTTCACGCAGCAACTCGGCCATGAACAGCGAGGCGCTCGGGTCGGTCGGGCTGGGCTTGAGGATGAAGGTGTTGCCCGCCGCGATGGCGATCGGGTACATCCACATCGGCACCATCACCGGGAAGTTGAACGGCGTGACGCCCGCCACCACACCCAAGGGCTGGCGCATCGTCCAGTTGTCCATGCCACGGGAAACCTGGTCGGAATGCTCGCCCTTGAGCAGGTTGGGAATGCCGCAGGCAAATTCCAGAATATCGATGCCACGGTCGACTTCGCCCTGGGCATCGGTGAAGACTTTACCGTGCTCGGCGACGATGATGCGCGCCAGGTCGTCCTTGCGTTCACGCAGCAGGTGCAGGTACTCGAATAACACACGAGCGCGGCGGATCGGCGGTGTGTCGGCCCAACCGGCGAACGCGGCCTGGGCAGCGGCGACGGCTTCACCGACGGTCTGGCGGCTGGCCAGGGCGACCCGACCGGTGATTTCGCCGGTGGCTGGGTTGTAGACGTCTTGATAGCGATCATCGCGGCTCACGCGTTGGTCGTTGATGTAGTGCTCGATCGTGCTGGTCATGGCAGGTGATCCCTGGGTGGGTAGCGTTGAGGCACACGATAGGCTTTCAGTTTGTTCCAAACCAGAGCAGAATCCTGAACTTATTGTCCTTGTGAGCGAACAATAGCATCATGGAAAAATCCGAGATCGAAGGGCTGTGGACCCATATTCACTGGTTGTCGGTGCTGGAAGAGCAAGGCACCTATACCGCCGCCGCAGCGCGCATGGGGGTGAGCAAGTCGGCGGTCAGCCAGCGCATCTCGGACCTGGAAAAGGCCACCGGCACCCGGCTGGTCACCCGCACCACGCGCAGTGTGCGGCTCACCGATGCGGGGCTGTCGTTGACCCGCGAAGTGCGCAGTGCTTACGAGCACATCGCCCGCAGCTTTTCGTCGGTGCGCGACTCGGCCGGGGAGATTCGCGGGCTGGTGCGCCTCACCGCGCCGGTGGCATTTGCACGGCAGCAATTGGTGCCGCATCTGTCGGAGTTTTTACAGCTATACCCGCAAGTGCGCATACAGCTGGACGTGTCGGATGCCCTGAGCTCACTGGCAGCCGAAGGTTACGACCTGGCGGTGCGCCATGGCTTCCAGGTGCCGGAGACCCATGTGGCGTGGAAGTTGTGCGACACCGGCTCGGTGCTGGTCGCCACCCAGGACTACCTGCAACGCCACGGCGAACCCCGCGAGCCTGCCGACCTCAGTGCCCACAACTGCCTCTACTACCCACGCGGCGCCGACCAGCCGGCCTGGACATTCGAGCGCGGCGGCAAAAAAGTCGAACGCACCACCGTGCCCATCGCCGGCAGCTTTTCCACCAACAACAGCGAAGCCCTGCGCGACTCGGCGCTCAACCACCTGGGCATCGCCCTGCTCCCGGATTTCAGCGCCCAGGCGGCGCTGGCCAGCGGCAAGTTGGTACAAGTGCTCAAGGGCTGGACACTCAAGGGCGCATTTGCCGATGAGATCTACTTGATCCGCCCGTATTCACCCCATGTGCCGAAGTCGGTGAGTGCGTTGGTGGGGTATCTGAAGGAGAAACTGTCGGGTGGGTTTCGGTTTGTGGGATGAGCGAGGTTGCGCGAATAAATCAGCGCCATTAAGCGTGGCGCTTATAGCCAACGGGTATTGATAACTGTCATTTATACCAGGCGTATTGTTTTTGCCTCGCACTTACTATTTGAAGCGCATACCTAACCCGGTTCAATACCTTGGAGGCGCCATGAGCAACCCAGATTTCGACTCAGCAGTGAAAGGGGTCAAACAATTATCAACACGACCAACCCCTGATGAAGTTAACGAACTTTATGGCTTATTCATGCAATCCACAGTGGGCGACATTAACTCTGCAAAGCCTGGCTTACTTGAAATTCAAGCAACAGCTAAATGGGATGCCTGGAACAAGCTGAAAGGTACGTCACCAATTGAGGCCCAAAAAAGATATATCGAATTAGTGGATAGACTGATCCAACTCTACGGGATCCAATAAGGGCCGGCCACCATGCTCAATCGAGTGACTGAAACCCGCCAAGGCAATGGCTTAAACGCGGTAAAAAAATGTGGGAGCGGGCTTGCTCGCGAATGCGGTGGGTCAGCCACACATGGGCTGACTGACACTACGCTTTCGCGAGCAAGCCCGCTCCCACATTGGATCTGTGGCGCTGTTCCGTGTGGCTGATCAGTCAGTGGCCTTTCGACATGGTTTGTAAAGGGCCAGCAAGGCGTGTCCCTTTTAATTGCAGGACGTTTCCTAGACAATCCCTGCCGCCTTGTGCCTGCTGGAATCGATGGCTAGTCTGCGATCCGTCACTGCTCATCAGTGATCGGGTTTAGCAGCCTGACTTCAATAGGTATACGGTTCACCGCTGCGTTTATGGTGGCTGTGCGTGGGGCATCTTCGGGTGCGCTGGTTTTCCTATTGACCGGTCTGCTAACCCGCGTACAGCTACCACCCTCGTTTAGCAGCGCGGGTGATAGCTCTCTGGTTCAATAGGAGTTACACCATGAAAAAAGTCGTCCCCGACCCACCCCGCAATTGCGCCAAAGACCGCGCCGCCTTCAACCGCGCCCTCGATCATTACTTGCCCACCCCCGGCGTTCACAGCGTGATCGAAGACCTGAGCTTTGAAGACGCCTTGCTCTACACCGCCAGCCTGCTCGACAGCGCTTCGGCCACCACACTCAATTGCAGTGAAATGCTCGCCAGCCCCGAACGGGCGAAGATTCTGGCGGTGTGGCATTTGCTCGAGCTGGCCCGCACCACGGTGGATCGCTCTATCGAGTGCCTGAAACCTGCCAAGGCAATGGCTTAAACGCGGTAAAAAATGTGGGAGCTGGCTTGTCGGGTCGCCGCATCGCTGCGATGGCGGTGTATCAGCCAGAAAATCAGGTGCAGATATACCGCTATCGCAGGCAAGCCAGCTCCCACATTGGATCTGTGGCGCTGTTCCGTGTGGCTGATCAGTCAGTGGCCTTTCGACATGGTTTGTAAAGGGCCAGCAAGGCGCGTCGCTTTTAATTGCAGGACGTTTCCTAGACAACCCCTGCCGCCTTGTGCCTGCTGGAATCGATGGCTAGTCTGCGATCCGTCACTGCTCATCAGTGATCGGGTTTAGTCGCCCGGTTTCAGAACAGGCGCATCGTCCTCCGAAGTTTATGGTGGCTGTGCGCAGGGCGCCTTCGGGCGCGCCGGGTTCCTGTTCTGACCGGTCGACTAACCTGCGTACAGCCGCCCCCCCCGGCGTTCACAGCGTGATCGAAGACCTGAGTTTTGAAGACGCCTTGCTCTACACCGCCAGCCTGTTCGACAGCGCTTCGGCCACCACGCTCAACTGCAGTGAAATGCTCGCCAGCCCCGAACGGGCGAAGATTCTGGCGGTGTGGCATTTGCTCGAGCTGGCCCGCACCACGGTGGATCGCGCTATCGAGTGCCTGAAACCCGCAAAAGCAATGGCTTAAACACGGTCAAAAATGTGGGAGCGGGCTTGCTCGCGAATGCGGTGGGTCAGCCACACATGGGCTGACTGACACTGCGCTTTCGCGAGCAAGCCCGCTCCCACAATGGACCTGCTGAGTATTTGAGGTCATTGGATGCACATCGCATTAAACGGAATAGTTCTCGACAACTACGCGCACATAAACTTGTTATAGCCAGCCGCAATAATTCACCAAACAAAACTCACATTTTTGAAATCAACTTGTTACTTGCAACAGTCATCACCAACAGCTTCTTGACGCCGCCATAAAAGCCATACAACTAATTGTAAATATTGAATAATCACCGCTACACCTCCTCCTCTAAAACACCCTTTTCAAACTCCCGCCCGCACAAACTTGCAAAACAACCACAACCGGCTACGTTCATGAATACCGTGAAAGCCATCAGCCATTACGCACAAAACCTGCCCGCCAGGTGAGGGGTTTTATTGCTCTAAAAACAGCGCAAGCACAGACACGGAATTTAAGTCTCAACACTCAAAAGGGATGCTTTGATGAAGCGCAGCCGGTGGTATCGTGCGTTCACGAAAAAGGGCCCAGCCGAACATTTTTGGCTGTCATTGGTGTGCTTTTCTGTGCTGGTGATTGCCAGCTTTCTGTTGTTTGAACAACAGATCCAAGACTTCCTGATTCACCTCAACCTGTACCAACCGTCCACGCCTGCCCAGGTGTTCTACCTGGCCCTGCTGCTGATCGCCCTGCTTGCGCTGGACGTGGTGCTGCCGGTGCCGTCGAGCATGGTGGCGTTGCTGGCGGTGGCCATGCTCGGCAGTGTCGGCGGTTATCTGGTGATCTTTATCGGGCTGTGCCTGGGGGCAGGCCTGGGGTATGCGCTGGGCGCTGGCTACTTTCGGCTGCTGTCGGGGCGCCTTGGCTTGCATCAGCGCTCGCCCGGGCAGCTGGCGTACCGTTTGGGCACGCTGTCGTTGATTTGCCTGCGCGGCGTGCCGGTGCTGGCGGAAACCTCGGTGGTGGCCGCCGGGATGCAGCGCTACCCACTGCGCGCCTTTTTGTTGATCACCACGCTGGCCAATGCCGGCCTGGCGCTGGCCTACACGGCCATCGGCACCTTCCTGATCGAGCAGAATTCATTACTGGTCACGGTGCTGGCCAGCATGGTGCTGCCGCTGGCGTTTGTGGCGATTTACAGTCTGCTCAAACGTAAGCCCAGTGGGGATCAGCCCCTGCGTGGGCGGTTCACGGTTGCTTATGACTACCCGGTGATCTTCACCGACCATCTGTTCGCCCCGCTCAACCCATGCTTGCACCAGCAACTCACTGCAGCGCACAGCGGCCCGGTGACAGTGATGGTGTTCGCCGACGAGCAACTGCTGCACAGCGCCCCTGAGTTGCGCGACCACATCGACGCCTACTTCGCAGCCCATGCCGATCTGCAGTTGCTCGCCGCGCCCATCGCCGTGCCCGCGGGTGAACTGAGCAAAACCTCAGAGGTGTTGCAGCAGCTCTACAGCGACATGCTGCAACACCGTCTGGACCGGCATTGCTACGTGTTGGCCCTGGGCGGCGGCGCGGTGCTGGATGCGGTGGGTTACGCCTGCGCGACCTTCCATCGGGGCATCCGACTGATCCGTATTCCCAGCACGGTGCTGGCCCAGAACGATGCCGGTATCGGCGTCAAAAACGGCATCAATGCCTTCGGCCAGAAGAACCTGCTCGGCGCGTTCTACCCCGCCACCGCCGTGATCAACGACTTCCAGCTGCTCACCAGCCTCACCCGCCGCGACCAGATCGCCGGGCTGGCCGAAGCGGTGAAAGTGGCGCTGATCAAGGACGCCGCGTTCTTCGAGTGGATGGAAGCCAACGCCAGCGCCCTCGCCCACTTCGACCACGCGGCCAGCCGCTATGCAATTCGCCGTTGCGCCGAGCTGCACCTGGGGCATATCACCGGCGCCGGTGACCCGTTCGAACGCGGCAACGGCCGCCCGCTGGATTACGGGCACTGGGCTGCGCACAAACTGGAAAACCTCAGCCACCACCGGCTGCGCCATGGCGAAGCAGTAGCCGTGGGCATGGCGCTGGATGGGCTTTACGCAAACGCACTGGGCCTGTTGAGCGATACCGAAACTGAGCGGGTGATGAGCCTGCTGCACACGTTGGGCTTCAACCTGTGCCCGCCGGAATTGAGTGTGACCGATGCCCAAGGCCGCTCGCCGCTGTTGCTCGGCCTGGAGGAATTTCGCCAGCACTTGGGCGGGCAACTGTCGATCCCCATGCTCACCGGCATCGGCCAATCGGTGGACCTGCATGCAATCGACAGCGCAAAAATGCACGCGGCGCTGCAACGGCTGGCGGCCCACAGCCACCCGGCACTGCCTGCCCACCGAAGGCTACGCGCGATGAGCCCGATGAAAACCTGGATGACCCTCGGCCGCGTGTCCAACCTGCCCACGGTGTGGACCAACACCCTGGCCGCCGCCCTGCTCGCCAGCAGCGCCGGGGCCCTGGCGCCGCCGTCGTCGCTGGTGTGGGGGCTGCTGCTGGTGACCTTATCGCTGCTGTACCTGGCCGGGATGTTCTTGAATGACCTGCTCGATGCCGACTGGGACGCGCAACACCACAACCCGCGCCCCATTACCCTGGGGCTTGCCAGCCGCCAGCAAGTCGGCGTAGCCACAGCCTTGCTGCTGGTGCTCGCGGCAGCGGCGGTGCTGGGCCTGAGCCGCCTGATCGACACGCCGCATTGGCTGCTCGGCGGCGTGGTGCTACTGGTGGGCTGCATCTTCGGCTACAACCTGCTGCATAAAAAATATGCGCACAGCGTGTGGCTGATGGGCGCCTGCCGCTCGGCGCTGTACCTCACCGCCGCTGCCAGCCTGGCGGTGCCGCCGGAGCCGATCTGGCTGTGCGCGATTCTGCTTGGCGTGTACATCAGCGGCCTGACCTACCTGGCCCGCCAGGAGCACCGCAACCAACTGATCAGCCGCCTGCCACTGCTGTTGATGCTCAGCCCGCTGACCCTGGCGTTCTACTCCAGCAACCTGTGGTTCTGGCCGGTATTGCTGCTGTGGCTGGGCTGGTTGGGCTGGCATTACTGGAAACACCTGGCCCACCCGCAACAGCGCCAGGTGCGCGCGTTTATCGGCGCAGGTTTGGCCGCGCTGCCGTTGTTCGATGCGCTGGTGCTGGCGGTGGCCAACCAGCCGTTGGGCAGCCTGGTGTGTGTGCTGGTGTTTTTCCTGCTTCCCCACTTTCAGCGCTGGATCAAGCCGACATGAACATGCGCCCGGATTATCTCGCCGACCTTCGCTTGAGCCTCACTCAACAGCTGGATGCCACGCAACTGCATTGGTGGTTGCAGGCACATGCACAGCTTGAAGCGCAACCGACCCCCTCCACGGCGGCGCTGTTGAGCGGGCAGTGCAAACGCCAGTTGCCTGCCGCTGTTGTCGCGCCAGCCCGGGCACTGGTGGTGGCCAAGGCGCTGGAGCACACGTCGGCAGACGCTCACCTGGCGCTGCTGCGCCAACTGTTCCTGTGGGGCGATGACCAGGAAAAAATCGCCCTGCTCAGCGCCCTCGACTGGCTCGACCGCGACGGGCAGTGCCTGGAACTGGCATTGCAGGCCGGGCGCACCAGCAACCCGCAGGTGTTTGCCGCGCTCGCCCTCGACACCGCCTACCCGTCACGTCATTACCCGGAACGCGCCTTTCACCAGTTGGTGCTCAAGGCGCTCGGCATGGGCCTCGACATCGGGCGCCTGGTGAACCTGGCGCAACACCACAGCGTGACCCTCAACCAGCTCGCCCTCGACCTGCTCGACGAACAGCTCGCCGCCTCGCGCACCGTATCCGCAGGCTTGCCCAAAGCCATCGCCTTTGACCTGCTCAGCCCGGCGCAATTACAGCGCCTGCGCGGCCTGAACCTGCCGCCCGAATGGCACGCCCACCTGAAATGATGCACATCGCCTTCCCTTGACGAGGATTCACCATGCTCAAGTACTTCGATCCGCATATCCATATGGTCAGCCGCACCACCGACGACTACCAGAACATGGCCGCCGCCGGCATCACCGGGGTGATCGAGCCGGCGTTCTGGCAGGGCCAGGCGCGCACCAGCCTGGGCAGTTTCGTCGACTATTTCGACACACTGCTGGGTTGGGAACGCTTTCGCGCGAGCATGTTCGGTATCCACCACTTCTGCACCATCGGCCTGAACCCCAAGGAGGCCAATGACCTGTCGATTGCCAATGAAGTGCTGGAGATTCTGCCGCGTTACCTGGTCAAGGACGGCGTGGTGGCGGTGGGTGAAATCGGCTACGACGACATCACCCCCGAAGAGGACCGCTTCCTCGCCGCGCAACTGGAACTGGCCAAGCAATTCAACCTGCCGGTGCTGGTGCACACGCCGCATCGCGACAAGATCGGCGGCACCAAACGCACCCTTGCCGTGATCCGCGAAGTGGGGATTGCCGAACACCTGGTGATCATCGACCACCTCAACGAGCTGACCTTGCCGCTGGTGCTCGACAGCGACTGCTGGCGCGGCCATTCGATCTACCCCAACACCAAGATGTCGGAGCAGCGCATGGTCGCGTTGCTGCAGGAATACGGCACCGAAAAAATGGTGGTCAACAGCGCGGCGGACTGGGGCATCAGCGACCCGCTCAAGGTGCCCAAGACCGGCCAGGCGATGCTCGCGGCCGGGTTCAGTGAAGCCCAGGTGGAACAGGTGCTGTTCCATAACCCGGTGGACTTTTTTGCCCAGAGCGGCCAGCTCGACAAGGCACTGGTGAGCACGCCGTTGCCCATCGACCAGCGCAAGCAATGGCAGGAAAACTCGGCCCTGCGTGGCCAGGACCCGGTGGTCAAATGAGCGCCGCCAACGGCTGGACGGCCAGCCAGATCGGCTATTGCAGCAATGTGCACCCGGCCCGCGACCTGGCCGCGCTGCGCGCCTCCATCACCGAGCATTTTCAGGGTGTGCGCACCTTGCGCGGGCTGGAGCAACAAGACAGTGGCCTGTGGATCTGCGCCCAGGCGGCGGCGCAATTACAGCACGCCTCGGCGCGCACGCAGTTTGTGCAGTTGCTTAAGGAGAGCGGCGTGCGCCTGACCTCACTGAACGGGTTTCCCTATGGCGACTTCCACAAAGGCGAGGTGAAAGCCGAGGTGTATTTGCCCAGCTGGGCCGACCCGCAGCGGCTGGCTTACAGCCTGGACCTGGCGCACATCCTTGCCCACGCCCTGCCCGACGATTGCCGCCAAGGGGTGATTTCCACGGTGCCGCTGGGCTATGCCGCGACCTGGAGCAACGCGCAGCAACTGCGCGCCGATGAACACCTCAGCCAACTCACGGAGGCACTGGCCGCGCTGCACCGCAAAACCGGCAAGAACATTATGTTTTGCCTGGAGATGGAGCCCGACTGTGTGCTGGAAAACACCGAGCAGACCCTCGCCTTCTTCCAGCGCCGGCAGGTCATGGACCCGAACCATGCCTACCTGGCATTGTGTTTTGATGTGTGCCACCAAGCGGTGATGTACGAGGATTGTTATCAATCCCTGGACCGGCTGCGTGCGGCCGGCGTGCCGGTGGGCAAGATCCAGCTGTCCAACGCGATGATCTGCCACTTGCCGCCTGACGATGCCACCCGGCGCGAAGCCGTGCTCGACACCCTCGCAAGCTTTGCCGAAGCCACCTACCTGCACCAGGTCAAGGCACTCGATGCACAGGGCGGCCGTGTGGCCTGGCCCGACCTGCCTGCGGCCCTGCAGGCGTGCGCCGGGTTCAACGAGCTGCGCATTCACTTCCATATCCCGCTGTTCAGCGAACACCTGTTGTTGCCCGAACTGCGCGGCAGCCAGGTGGCCCTGGCCCAGACCTTCGACTACCTGGCCGCCCACCCCGAGTTCCGCCCGGTGCTGGAGGTGGAAACCTACAGCTGGGGCGTGCTGCCCGCGCAACTGCGGCCCACCACGCAACAGGCGCAGCTTGAAGGTATCGCCGCCGAGCTGCGTTGGGTCGAGGGCCAATTGCGCCAGCGCAACCTGCTGCAAACCCTGATGCAGGAGGCGTATGCCGATGCGCTCTGAGCAACCGCTGCTGCTGATCAATGTGGTTGGGCTGACGCCGTCGCTGCTGGGTGAGGCGACGCCGCAGATCAACGCGCTGCTCAAGACCGCCCAGATGGCCAGCCTGCAACCGGTGTTTCCTGCCGTGACGTCCACGGTGCAAGCCTCGATCCTCACCGGCGCGCCGCCGTCGCAGCATGGGATTGTCGGCAATGGCTGGTACTTTCGCGACCAGGCCGAAGTGCGTTTCTGGCTGCAACCCAATGCGCTGATCCAGGGCGAAAAGGTCTGGCACACCCTCAAGCGTGAAATGCCGGGCTTTCGCTGCAGCCAGCTGTTCTGGTGGTACAACATGTACGCCGACGTGGACGCCTCCATCACACCGCGCCCGCATTACCCGGCCGACGGGCGCAAACAGTTCGGCCTGTATTCGTCGCCGCCCGGTTTGCATGAGCAGATCGAGGCGCAGATTGGCGAGTTCCCCTTCCACGGTTTTTGGGGGCCGGCGGCGGGCATCGCGTCGAGCCGCTGGATTGTCGAGTGCGCCATGGCCGAGTTCCAGATCAGCCGGCCGCACCTGCAATTGGTCTACCTGCCGCACCTTGATTACAGCTTGCAGCGCGTGGGGCCTGAGCACCCGTCGATTGCGGATGAAGTGCGCGCCATCGACCACGAAGTCGGGCGTTTGCTGGCCTTCGCCGAGGCCCAGGGCGCGGCGGTGATGCTGCTGTCTGAGTACGGCATCGAAGCCGTCGCGCAGTCGGTGTCGATCAACCGCGTGCTGCGCGCCGAAGGCCTGTTGCAGGTGCGCCAATCCTTGAGCTGGGAATTGCTCGACCCCGGCGCCAGCGCGGCGTTTGCGGTGGCGGACCATCAGGTCGCGCATGTCTACGTAAAGCACGCGCAAGACATCCCGCGGGTTAAAGCCTTGTTGCAGCACCAGCCCGGCATCGAGCAGGTGCTGGACAAGGCCGAACAACGCGTTTGGCAGCTCGACCACCCACGCAGCGGCGAGCTGGTGGCCGTGGCCGCTGCCGGGTTCTGGTTCGATTACTACTACTGGCTGGAAGAACGCAAAGCGCCGGACTTTGCGCGCACCGTGGACATTCACCGCAAGCCCGGCTACGACCCGGTCGAGCTGTTTATCGACCCGGCCATTGCCTTGCCCAAGCTCAAAGTGGCGCGCCGCCTGCTGCAAAAAAAGCTCGGTTTTCGCTACTACATGGACCTGATCCCACTGGACACGGGGCTAGTCCGTGGCAGCCATGGCCGCCTGCCCACCGGCGCGCAGACCGGCCCGCTGCTGATCACCAATTGCGACCTGGCGTTGCCGCAGCAACTGGCGGCGACGGCAGTCAAGCAACTGCTCCTGGAGCACTTCCTGGGGCGCCCTCACCTCGAACTGGCGAATGCCAAGGAGCTTTCATGCGGCGAGCCTTATCCATAACGGTCCTGAGTGCCCTGGCTGGATTGGCCCAGGCACAGGACACCAACCCCTTCGACTGCAGCAACTTTTTGCAGTTTGGAGGCAATATCGACGCCACCCGGGCCGCCTTCACCCAAGGCCCCGACACCCTCGCCTGGAACTGGTTCGCCTGCCTGAACCAGCCCGCCGGCGCGCAAAGCCCCGACCGGGTCTGGGAAACCCTGAAACCGTCGGACCAGGTCTACCTGCCTAACGGCGCCCGACCGCTGCCCTATGGCCAAAGCGTCCCGCCACCCGCCGCCGTGCTGAGCCAGGCCCAGGAGATGGGCATGAACCTCAACCGCATCTTGCATAACCTCAACGCCACACAACAGGTGGACGGGTTGATCCTGCAAATGGGCGGCCAGGTGCCGGCGGCCGAAAAAGGCCAGGCAGTGCGCTTCCAACTGTTGATGGGCCAGGACACCTTCAACTACATCCTGCAGCAGAAGGTCTACAACGTGAATGGCCAGGCCGCACTCACCAGCGACCTGAACTTCCCCTCCACCGCCTGGGAGCTGAAAGCCGCGTGGCTGTGGATCGGTAATGACACGGCCTACCAGCAACAATTGGCCAGCCAGGGTTACTACATTGCTCAGGCCTACTACCAGCAGGGCAAGCAGTATCAGGTCGGCTATGCGGCGCTGAGCGGCTTGCACGTGATCAACAAGCTGAACCCGGATTGGGTGTGGACCACCTTCGAAAACCGTAACAACAGCCAGTACACGGTGACCAACGCCGCCCCCGCCGCGCCCATGACCAACAGCACCGGGCCGACAGCGGCGGCGCAGCCGGTGAACGCCACCTTCCAGGCGCAATACCCGGCGTTGGCGCAGTACGAATTGATCGGCGTGCAATCCAACACCACGCCAACATTGCTCGCCAACTCCCAACTGGAATCGGCCTTCCAGAGCCAGTCTTCGTGCTTTGCCTGCCATGGCACCGCCGCTTACTCGCCCAAGCAGGGCTACTTCAATTTCGCCTTGAACAAAGACGGCGGCATTGTCTACCCGACCGCGCCGCTACCCGCCTCCGACTTTGTCGGCTACCACAAACTGGACTTTGTCTGGTCGCTCAAACGCGCCCAGTGGCAACGCTAAGGAGCCTCACATGAGCGTCTTGAATTTCCCGCGTATCTACCTGGGCGGCCATATGTTCTGGAACCCGCCGACCGCCAACAACAACGACATGTACCCGCTGTACGATGCGGTAAAAATGCAGATGAACTGGCCGTTCTTGAAGGCCTTCGACATTACCCCGTTGAACGCCGCCAGCACCTTGCTGCCCTGGACCATCGCCCCGCTGCCGCCCGCCAGCGTGCCCGATTACGTGATGCAAGTGCCAGGCAACGCCGCGCAGTTGACCACGCCGATGATCCCCGGCGAGTGGAACCTGTTTGGCGACAATGCCTGCGGCACCGTGAGCTACAACCAGACCCAGTCGGTGATCACCGGCGGCGAGTTGCCGGGCGGTGGTTATGTGAGCCAGGACCCGCTGATCAACCAGAGCTTCCAGCTGCTCGGCAACCCCTTCGGCGGTGCGCCCAGCTCACCGGCGCGCTTTGTTGACGTGAGCCCCTGGCAGAACACTTTCACCGCGCTGTACTTCGACAAGCTGGTGCTGGGCAATGCCGAGTGCGGCCTGACGCTCAATCGCCAGTACCGCATGCTCGACCGTTTCCTCAACTTCAACTGGGCCAACCTCGGCGGCCTGGCCTACGTGACCACCACCTGGCAAACCTGTTTCCCCAAAGAAAACCTGGAATGGGTGATCGGCAATTCAGCCTTGCTGCAAAACCTGCAAACCCAGATGGCGCAGCAAAATGCCAAGGGTTTGATGTTCCGTTTTTCGACCTACCTGACGTGCTACGACAAGAACGGCATCCTCAACAACTACCCGCCGATCGACACCCACTCTTCCAGCGCCGCAGCCCAGGCTCAGGTGCAGGCCATGTACCAACAGGGGCTGGATAACGTCGGCGATATTTTCTTCAACCCGGCCTATAGCCGCACGGTCGGCACCCTGGGCCTGTGGCTCGACGATGAGTTCCCCACCGCCCCCGCCGGCAGGCGCCTGGTGCCGGCGGGCGCAGTGCCCATCTACAAGACCTCGCCGGGCACGGCCACCCAGGCGCAGCTCGGGGTGATCTCGGCGCAGGCCCACGACAACACCTTGTCGCTGGACTTGGGCAATGCCTTCCCGTTTTACCCGATCGACAAGACGGCAGACATTCCGGTTGCGGCCAAATTCCAGGCCGGCAATTACCAGATTGGCATCCGCCAGGGCACGCAATTCAGCCCGCTGGCCAGTTTTGGTTATGACGACTATCAGCAGGCGGCCTTCGACAAACGCTCGGGCATCCTCGACCTGCCGCTGGGCTTGGACGCCCAGGCACTCTTGCAAACCGGCACCCTGGAACTGCAACAGCCCGGCACCACGCCCGTGATTGCCGCGACCCAGCAGATGTGGACCGCCGAAGTCGTCGAAAGCGCGAGCTTTATCGACGTGGGTGACACCAGAACCCTGCAAGTGATGGTGCAATACGACGGCCTGCCCGCACCTGCCGGCACCACCTTGTGGGTGGCCGAATACGGCAATGCCTACATGCTGTGTACCACCGATTATTACCTGGCTTTCAGCAACGCGGCGAACTTCACGCTGTTTAACAACGACCCGGCCAACCCGACTAAAAACAGCGCCAATTGGCCGCAATTCCAAGGCGCCACCCCGCTGCGCAGTCACGTGACCGAGGGCACCGGCCGCCAATTGATGGCCACGCGGCTGGCGGTGTCGGCCGATCAAATGACGCCGGTGACCTACCAGGAATTTTTGCCGACGCCTGCCGCCGTCGCCTTAAGCCCGACGCTCACGTTCGCCAACCCGATCGCCATGCAGGGCACCTTGCAAGACCCGCTTAACAGTACGGTGCAATACAGCCTGGCGAAGATCCAGACCGACGCCAACGGCATCGCCAACCTGACCGTCACCGCCCAGGCGCCGGGCTTTCCGACCTTGCGTTTCTTTGTGCAGGAGGGTCAGCAGGCCCCGGCTATCCCGTTCAGCTTCCCGCTGCCCACGGCCTTCACCGACTTCCTCGCGCCGCTGCGGGTGCTGCCGCTGGAGCCGCAGTTGCAGCAGAACTTCGTGGATGCCTGGAACCTGATTTATCAGCGCGAGAACGCCGGCCAGCTGATCTGGGAGACCTTCATCTATCCCTTCATCCTCCAGCCGTTCTATTACCTGTACCCGATCATGAGCAAGTACATGCCGCTCAATTCCCTGCCGCGCATTGAGGGCGCGGTGGACCAGCTGATTGTGTTGATCAGCAAGCCCTATCAGGAAGAAAGCACCCTGGCGATGCCCATCACGCGGGACATGCCGCAAAGCCGTCGAGCCGTGCTGGAGCTGTGGGCGAACGCCCTGGTGAAACGCAACTACCCACCCGTGCAACTGAGCATGAGCGACTACCACTAAGCCACGCACAGGAGCGCCGGGTGGCCTCACGGCTGCCCGGCACCCCACAGGAGTGCCCCATGAACACCCGCCTTTTGAGCCGACTGTTGCTGCTGCTTGTGCTGCTCAGCCCCGCCGCGTTTGCCGCCGACGACAGCGCCGCCGTGTACTTCACCAATGGTGTGCACAACAGCGAAGGGTGCAATGCGCAGAACGGCAACTGCATCGCCAAACGCATGCCCGGCGAGCCGTCCGATCCGTTTTTCCCGGCGCAATGGATCAGCGACTGGACCCTGTACCGGGTCATCAACAACTACGCGAAAAACCCGCCGCCCTACAGCGACCCGCCTTCAACCCTCACACCTGCCGACTACACGGTCTCGCGCGGGACGAGCTACTACGACACCACCTATATCCCGCCGGATGGCGACGGCTTCGGTGCGACGATGGAGCACTACGAGAAATACTGCCTGCCGATCTTCCCGATCAAGAACAACAACTACACCTGCTCGTTCGTGTCCCTGGGCAACAAGGCGTACTTTTTGACTTACCCGCAGGACCGCCCGAAAGACATGCCGGCCTGCTGCATGTTTTCGCCGATGAACCACCCGCCGCGCCAGGACTTTATCAAGCACCTGCCCTACAGCGCCGAGCACAGCAAAGCCCTCAACGCCAGCGTGCAGGCCTATGCCCTGGACCTGCAATCACCGTCGGGGCCGATCCTGTTTGGTTATGCCTTTAACAAGCGCCAGACCGGCGCACCGCCCTACCGCGCGCCGCAGTCGTTCTTCTTTTCCGGGGACACCAGCGTGGCCAATGCGCCGATCGTGAGCCAGAACTACACCAACTTCCGTATCGCCAAACCCGACCCCAGGCAGACCTGGGACCAAGTGGCCGCGATGTGCCCGTCGAACCCGCCGCCGTGCCAGTTGTTCGAGCCGCCGGCGTCCCGGAGCAACGGCCATAACGCGCAGTGGAACCAACTGATGCAGCGCAAGCCTTGAGGAAGATCATCATGAAAACCCTACTGAGTGTGATGCTGCTGGGGCTGGTCAGCCTGCCGACCCTGGCGCGCGAAGCACCGCAGCCGTCGCTGCTGGCCAACCCGCTCAACTGCCAGCCGCCCACCAGCGCACCCGCCGCCAATGCACCGCAGGACCAGTTCGATCAATACAGCTGGCAGATGTTTGTCGCCCTGAACTGGCCGGCCCAGGACGGGCAGCGCGGCACGCCCAATTGCAACAAACAGCCTGGGGATTCGGGCTACACCGTGTGGCAAACCTACAAGACCGTCAGTGAGATCTTCCTGCCCGGCGCCGCCAACCCTGGGCCGTGGAACAGCCCACTGACGGCCCGCAGCCTGGGCATTATCAATATCGCTGCGCTGAAAAACAGTTCATTGGTCAACTCCATCGACCAGGCGGTCGGCGGCTGGCTGATCGACCAGGCGGGCAACCCGACCTACTACGACATCTCGGCCAACCAGGCGTCCTATAACTACATTGTCGGCAACCGCTTCTACAACGCGAATGTGGTGTCCAGGGCCAATAACATCAGCTTTCCCAACGGGGTGATCGAGATCAAATCGAGCTGGCGCATCCTCACGCCCAGGGACAACGCCAGCCATTACCTGACCCAGATTGCGCGCGTGGCCACGTTCAACAACCAGGGCCAACGCACCGGGGTGACCGAGGCGTATCTGGGGCTGGTGGGCTTGCATATCATCACCAAGGTCAATGGCTACCCGCAGTGGATCTGGTCGACCTTCGAACAGATCGAAAACGTGCCGCCCAAGGCCAAGGTCAACGGCCAGTGGGTCGATCAACCGGTGTCCGGTACCGCGTACTCCTACTATAACCCTATGGCCCCGGCTGGCACGCTCAACCAGTCGCCGTGCAACTGGCAGACCCAGGGCACGCAACTGGTCTGTGTGCCCAAGCCCGGCACCACGTTCAAGACGCCGAACCCGCTCAACCGCGTCACGCCGATTGCCGACGCCACAGGCTGGGTGAATGCCAACTACCAGGCCAACCCCGGCCTGCAACGCAGCGTCTTGAAGTACTACCAGCTCATCACCACCCAGCGTCCGCTGATGCCCAACAACCCGAGCAACCCGCTGGGCCAGCCGACGCCGGCACTGTCGGCCAACGTGACCATGGAGAGCTATATCCAGCCCAACAGCAGCTGCATGAATTGCCACTCCATGGCGACGCCGGTGAGGAGCCCGTTCAGGTCTGACTTCTCGTACCTGTTCAAATTTGCCAACCCACCTGTCACCCCACACGCCACGGACAAGGAATAGACCATGAGCATCCTCAACGGACCACGACTGAATTTCTGGGGCGGCATCCGCACGGACGTGAGTTTGCCGAACAATTCGCCGACCATCCCATTCAACGGCAACCCGAACTGGCCGCTGTTTGACCTGACCACCTCGACCCTGGCGCCGGGTGCGCAGTCTTATACCGATGACCAGTTGAACAACATGATCAACGCGCCGGCAGGCAATTACTACACGGCCGGCGGCTGGAACCACTACGGCCAGCACGTGGTGGACATGCAGAATGCCTTGATCAGCTCCCAGGGTGTGCCGGGCAACATCAGCACCACCGGCGACATGATTGGCCAGCCGGTGTACCTGCTCGGTTCGGTAGACCCAGTGACCGGCCAAGGCCCGGTCTCCGGCCCGATGATGGTGGACCTGGACCCCAGCGCCTCGACCACCACGCAGATCTTTGTCGGCGGCGTGCAAATTGGCGGCAACGACAATATCCAGTTGCTGATCCGCAACAATGCGGTGTGCAGCAGTTACGACGTGACCACCCGCGTGCTCGACCCGGCCAAAATGGACGCACCGGGCTCGTTCCATGCCAGCGGTACATTCCAGTTGACCTTCCCGCTGAGCAGTATCGTCAGCTGGAACCAGAACAGCGCCGGCCTCAAGGCGATCATCCAGGCGCCGGGAGCGACGGGTATTGTCTTGCGGTTTGTGATGTTCGAGATGTGCCCGCAGATGACCACGGCGCAGTTGGACGCCGATTACGCCGCCGGTAAATACACGCCGAACCCGAGCATCGGCCGGGTGATCGGCACCCTGGCCCCGGCGTTTGCCGGCGAACTG
Organism: Pseudomonas sp. W3I7; assembly: GCF_030816095.1. Taxonomy (NCBI): domain Bacteria; kingdom Pseudomonadati; phylum Pseudomonadota; class Gammaproteobacteria; order Pseudomonadales; family Pseudomonadaceae; genus Pseudomonas; species Pseudomonas sp. W3I7. The sequence continues at coordinate 2,272,760 of NZ_JAUSXP010000001.1, read as the reverse complement.
CCGGGCTGCCAACCGGGCCGCCAGATCGTCAACCAGGCCACGGGCAATGCCGCCTACGCGGCGCTGGGCAACAACGGTTTGCTGAGCCTCGACATGGTCAACGTCATCCCCAAGCAAACCTTCCGCGCCGTGCGCGATGACATCACCAGCCCCATCGGGCCGAATGCCAATTACGGGCCGGTGACCATTGCCGCCGGTGCCGCGCCGCTGACGACGCTCAACCCCGTCGCCAGCCCGCTGGTCAATTACTATGTGTACGGCGGTATCGTCGACCTGCCCCTGAGTACCAGCCAACAGCAAGCCGTGCGAACCACCGCGTTGAACATCACTGCGCCCAATGCAGTGAACGGTAAAAAACTCAACGCCACCGAAGCGACGTACCGGGTGTCTGCCGACCAGCGCAATGTGTACCTGGAGGATTACCCCAATGGCCTGACCATTACCTTACGGGTCAGCTACCTGGGCGGACCGGTGCCCAGCGCCACCCAGGTGAGCCTCGCAGCCAGCGCGCCGGGGGTTTACGGTCAAAAGCAGTACTTTGACTTTCTCAACTTCCCCCCTTCGCTGACCGTGAATGCCGGGCAACAGACAGTAAGTTTTCCGGTCACGCTCAAAAGCGGCAGCGCCGGCCAGGCCGGTTTTGTCGCGCTGACCTGCACCGCCAATGGCGTGGGCGATGGCGCCTTCTTTACCAACCTGCGCAAATACGCCCAGACCGATTTCGGCATCGCCAAGGGCAGCACCATCACCTGGGCCCAGGTTTACCCGAACGTGCTGCGCTTTCACTACCTGGCCTTCCCCGCCATGTCGCGTTATGTGCCGCTCAACCAGCCCGACGCGATCATGGCCGCGAAAAACGCGATTTTGGCGCGCACCTCGGACGCCTATAAAGGCACCACGCTGTTCATGCCGGTCGTGCGCTCGATGTCGCCGGCCCAACGGGCATTGTTGCGCGCCTACCTCACCGGCAGCCCATGGCAGCCGCCGCAATAGGAGCACAGCCCATGACCTTGCATATCCCGGCGCAGCCCATTGAGGCGCTGCGCCCCAGTACACTCATCGCCGAAGGCCTGCTCAACCCACGCGGCCTGTGCCTGCAAGACGACGGCAGCCTGCTGTTGGCCGAAGCCGGATCCGGCCTGGCGGAACAGCCGTTCAGTGGCCGCATCAGCCACCTGCAACCCGACCCTGCACGACCTGGCGGGTACTTGCCCGGCGACGTCATCGCCCAAGGCTTTCGCAGCATGAACATGCAGGCGCGCATGCTGCGCGATGAAATCATGGGCGTGTCGGACATCGCCTGCGGTGAGGAGCGTTGCCTGGCCAGCCTGACGGATTATGTCGGCGGCTCCCAACTGCTCGATCTGCAGTACAGCCCGCCTGAGCCGGTGTTCCACAGTCGAGGCAATTTGAATGCGCTGTGCTACCACCCCACCCGCCACAGCTGGCTGGCGGTAAAACCGGATACCAACCAACTGGTGGAATTCACTGAAGGCCGGGACGAACGGGTGCTGGCGCAACTGCCGGAACTCGATCAGGGCCAGGACGCCGTGCCCGTGACACTGGTGTACGAACCGCAGACAGAAGCCGTGCTGATCAGCCTGTTCTCCGGCGAGCTGCACGGCGACCCGGCCCGCAAGGGCATGGACTTTGCCGACTTTGCCGGCCAGGTGATTCGCGTGTATCCGGCCAGCGGGCAAGTCGAGGTGGTGATACGCGGCCTGCAATTGCCCACGGGCCTGGCGTTGTGCCCAAGCGGCAGGTTGCTGGTGCTGGAGCTGTGCAGCCACCTGCAGCAACCGCTGCTGCCGGACTGGAGCGGCGAGCCGCTGCACGGCGGCTTTACTCGGTTCAGTGGTCGTCTGCTGCGTTGCGACCTGCACACACGGAAGGTCGAAGTGCTGGTGCGCGGCCTGGATGCGCCGTCCAACTTATGCGTGGTGCCGGGCGCCGTACTGGTCAGCGAAGGCATGGGGTTGACCGGTCGGCACATCCCAATGCCTACCGACAGGGTGGTGCCATTGAGCGGCAAGATAAGGCGGGTGCCGCTCTGAACGCCTTTCAAGGTCTTTGGGCTGATGCAGTCAAGTAAGTCGAATCAGAAATAGAACTGGAGAACAGCAACCTGTGGCGAGCAGGCTTGCCACAGTGACAGTGTTCGTCCTTATTGAACGGTATCGCCGGTTATTCAACGTCCTTGAAAGCGCTGGCTCTGAAAGCGACCTTATACCGCGTCCCCCAACAGCAAAACGGTCGCAGGCCCGGCACGAAACGATGGATTGTGCTGGGCCGCCGCGACCATATGAGGGGCGACATGGTGGGCGTCCAATGCGTCCTTTGACGCCCACTTTTCGATGAGGACGAAACTGTCGGGGTTGCCCACCACAGGATGCAAATCATAGTGAAGGCACCCGTGCTCAGCCCGCACCTTGGGCGCCAGCGCCTGGAACGCTGCCAACTGCTGCGAGCCCTTGCCGGGCTGGGTGTTGATCATCACGACAAGCCGCACTTCATTGGACATGAACACACCGTTGCTTGGATTGGGTAAGGAATAAGCACAGTACGTGAGCATGATGCCTGGGTGCAAAAAACATAATACACACACGGTTTTCACGCGGTTTTCACAGTGGCGCGCCTAGCCTGAACTCAGCTCCTAAGTGAACACCTTTTAAGCCCGCGCCCCCATCGTGGGCTTTTCTTTGTCTGATTTACGTGCGGGCCGAGCGATGAGAGGTGTAGACAGCCCAGGTCATGACCCGCCAACAACGTGAAGGCATTCACACTTCTGCAACGCCAGTGTTGAAGCACAAAAAAAGCCCCAATAGTATTTCCCTCCACCCGAGCGCTCACTCTTATACGGATATTGCTCTGCGCCAGCTCGGGCGCTGACACCTGTGCAGGCAATCAAACATTGAGGTTTGCCATGCGTCTTACCCAACTCGCACCCGCCGCCGCCCTGTTCAGCCTGTTTACTCTGCCCGCCCACGCCGCCGACCTGACGGCCCTTACGGGCGCCCTGTCCTCCGCCCTGGGTGGCAGCAGCAACAATACCGTCAACACCACTACCAACAACGCCTCCTGCCAGCAGCAGATCCGCGACCTGCAGGCCAACATCAATGCAGCCAACGCCAAAGGCGACACCTTGCGCGCGACAGCCTTTCAGGCGGCCCTGACGCAAACCAATAAAAGCTGCAGTAACGCGCGCTACAACACCCAGGCGCAGGTGGATACCAACCCACAACACCAGCAAAACGTGAACAAGGCTGCGGATGCGATCAATGCCATCGGTGGTTTGTTCAAGTAAGTCGAAAATTGATGTGAGAAGAGCCCGCGCTTGCGGGCTTTTTTATGCCTGCTTTTTGGCTGCCTGCTGCGTGCAACCCGATACGATAGACATGCTTTAATGGGCGCCATATCACCACAGCAAAGGAATTGCCCGATGAACAAATATCTCCTGTGCTCGCTATTGGCATTGGTTGCGGGCTGCAGCACGGGGCCTTATCTGCATCCGGAGTCTGCTGTGGGCCAGAATGCCTTGCTCTCACGCACCTGCCCCGGTGCACACGCGGCCATGAGCTTTACGGCACAACCAGAGAAACTCAACTGGGTTCGCGTGCTGGTGTATGTGGCGCCACCGGGCACGCGCAGTTGGCCAGGCAATGTGAAGTCAACCGACACCGAACTTCGCCTGTTCGGGCGCCTCTATAAACCGAGCCAGGGCTCCACAAAAACGCCGCTTTGGGTCAGTGCCGCATCGCCTGAAGTGAGCGTGCAATTGGCATCCGGGCGGACTTACCGGGTCAGCGTCGAGCAGTTGAAAACAGGGTTCGACCCCGCGCAAATATCCAGCTCCGACACTCAAGGCACACCCTTGGGTAAAGGTGACATGGACGACTTTACGCTGACTTTCCCGGACATCTTCGTCAATGGCGAAAAAGTCCCCATGGCGCCGATTCACTTTAAAAAGCGTGAAGAGCAGTATGCCCCGGTGTTCAACTGCTGAGTTGAATCGCCAGGCGTACATGAAACAGGTGATTTTTTAATGTTAAGGATATTTCAAATGAACGGACGCACCTTGCTGGTCGTTATGTTGCTCGCCTGCCCCACCCTATCCGTTGCAGCCACTCAACCTGGTGACGGGAAGGTGCTTGGGGCCAGCGATGGCCTGATGTACTCCCGGGCGCAATTTACCTGCGGGACGCTGCCCGCCGACCTTGTTGCCGATTACGTAAAGGCATCCAAGCTGATTGCAGGGCCAAGCGCGGAATACGATGAAGGCTATGAACAAGTCGTCTCCCGAGGGGAGCGCAATTGGCCGGCCATCCCGAGCGATGAGCAGCGAGCACTCGAATGCCAGAAGGCCAAAGATAACCTGGCAATCAAGGTGAAGTTGGCACAACGCTGGTTTCCTGAGGCTTACAAGTAAGCGCTGGAATCACTGCACAATTATTTTTCAGACAGGAGAGCCCTTGCGTGCGCCGTAAAGCCGGGGATCGTTGATGACGCCCAACACCTTGCCTTTGTACGGCCGAATGGAGTTATTGCCACCCGCTCATATTTATCTAACGGAGCGCCCACTCCATGGTCACCGACCTCTCACCAAACTGAGGCGCTCAAAATATTTAAGGATATTTCAATACGTTCTATATTATATTTAATTTTCAAATAACACTAAACGCATAACTCCTTTATAAAGATCACCACAACAAGAAAACAGCGAACACGTGATAAGCCTATAGCACTCCACGCTCAATGGACACGAAGGAATGTAAACTTATGACTGTCTCAACGAAAAATCTTGTTAATCCAACTGCCTCTTCGGCAGGCATCCAGACAAGTGAAGATTACCAAAGCCTTCTGAATTTTTCACACGCTTATGATCGAGGAGGATTTAATTTAAATGGAAAGCCGTCTTACACCATTATGCAGGCAGCGGATGAAATAACCCGAGGCGGTTACTATTGGGGCGACAATGACCATAACGGCAAATACAATTTCACCTACAGCTTTCTGACCTCAGAAAGTAAATCTTACGCCGCCGAGAAAGTTTCTGGCTTCACCGCTTTCAACGCACAACAAAAGTCCCAGGCAGCCCTTTCGTTCCAATCCTGGTCGGACGTCGCCAATATCTCATTCCGTGAATCTAAAAGCGGCGGCGATGCCCATATATCCTTGGGCAACTATAGCAATGATCTGCAGCATGGCGGTGCCCGGTCGGCTTTCGCGTTCTACCCAAACAATAGCGGAAACAGTGACGCACTGTTTTATACCAATAAAAGCTACCAGGAAAATTTAACGCCAGCGAACGGCAATTACGGCCGTCAAACGCTAACCCATGAAATTGGTCACACGCTTGGCCTGCAACACCCAGGCGCCTACGATGCCAGTGTGGGTCAGCCGTCCTATTCGGATGCGAAATATGCCGAAGATACACACGGTTACTCCGTGATGAGTTACTGGAACGAGAGCAACACCAACCAGAACTTCAGTAAAGGCGGTGGCGAAGCCTATGCAGCGGGCCCGCTGATCGACGACATTGCTGCGATCCAGAAGCTCTACGGCGCCAACTACGCCACCCGCGCCGGCGACACCACTTACGGGTTCAACTCCAATACCGGGCGGGATTTCTACAGCGCCACCTCCAATGCCGACAAGCTGGTGTTCTCGGTATGGGACGGTGGCGGCAACGACACCCTGGACTTCTCCGGCTTCACCCAGAACCAGAAGATCAACCTGACTGAAGGCGCGTTCTCCGACGTCGGCGGCCTGGTGGGTAACGTGTCCATCGCCAAGGGCGTTACCCTCGAAAACGCTTTTGGTGGCGCGGGCAACGACCTGATCATTGGCAACAACACAGCCAACATCATCAAAGGCGGTGCCGGCAACGACATCATCTACGGCGGTGGCGGTGCGGACCAACTGTGGGGCGGCGCCGGCAACGACACGTTTGTGTATGGTGCCAGTTCCGATTCCAGGCCAGGGGCTGCAGACAGGATTTTTGACTTCACCTCGGGTTCGGACAAGATCGACCTGTCGGGCATTACCAAAGGTGCAGGCTTGAGCTTCGTCAATGCATTCACCGGGCACACCGGCGATGCGGTGCTGAGTTATGCCTCGGGTACCAACCTGGGCACCTTGGCGGTGGACTTCTCCGGGCACGGCGTGGCCGATTTCCTCGTCACCACCGTGGGCCAGGCGGCCATCAGCGACATCGTGGCGTGATGTAAAGCGCGGCGCTGCGGCGCCGCGCTCCATGATGGAGCAGAAGATGCTGCGCCTCTCTCAATTGATCGCCGGTGCTTCACACGTGTTGTTCGTGCCGGCAGGAGCCTGAGCAATTGAGGAGCCAGAAGTGGATTCTGGCCTTTAGACTAATTGTCGTAGAAGTACCACATTACAGCTATCACGGTGCCAACCCATCCGAAGGTAAGCAAAAATGATAGACCTGCGAGCCGCTTATCCATGGTGCCCTATCAAAAGTCAGATGAACGCAATACGAACGCCTCGAATCAGACGCCTCGAAGCAGAGTAATTCAGTGCTCTCAGTGTGCAATGGCATATGCCTGGCGATCAGTCCCTGGTCGACAGTGCTGGTGATTACCATAGCTCAATGAGCGGGAACATCAGGAACCTTTTCCAAAATCTGTAATCAGTGCTGCTTGCTTTTACATCAATCAGTTTGCGAGCGCCCAGCATGATCCTGAGAAACACCTTACTGTGCATTGCGCTTGTCGCCGCCGGCTTCCTTGCCGGGTATGCAGCGAAACCAACCCGTGAACTTCAGGTAACAGCCGGCCAACTCATAGAGTGCGGCCGGGTAATCATGCCGACTCTTGGTATGTAAGTGTGATCTCTGCGTCAGAAAACTTGTCATTGGCTTGTGGGCCCATCCAGCATGGATGGAGTTCCAGTAACGCCGACACCCATTCGGCGGTCGAGAGTCTTAAATCTGCATTGCAAGGAGTGCGATATGCCAGTGGTAGCTGTGCTGAATGATGAGTCAGACCAAGGTGAGATTTTAGGTGCATTGAAGGCCTATGGTCTGGTGCTGGCTAACTACTACACCCGCCCCGGCGCATCGGAGTTGACCAAGGAATTAAGAGCCGCGCTGGGCAGTAGATCTGATGAAAATCAGCTGATTTGCCATAATCTACCGCTGGCGATAGAAGGCGACCCCTCGTGGACAAGCGTGCTTGTGCTCCCTCCCCGGTATCACTTTAAATACCGTGAAACGATGGCCTTGGCGGCGCGAGCGCTCAGCGCTGCCGATGAAAGTAACGAGAAGGGAATGTTCTTGTATCACGAGCCGTAGACGCCCAAAGTGGACTGGCGGTGGCATTCAGGGATAACACTTAAGGCATGACAGCATGGCGAAATCAGAGCTTTTGGAGCAAGGTCGGGGTCATTGCCTGGCTGACGCTGCTCATGGTCATTCCTGGCGCTAGCGACGCAGGCTGGTTGGGCGCAGGCGCGTCCAATCGTAAGCGCGTCTTCAGCCCAGGCTTCATTGTGCTGTGCGCCATTGTGGTAGTGGTTGAGCTGATAGTGCTGAACCACTTCTATGGGGTGCGAGGATGAGGTGAAGGCGGTGCGCTTATATCTTGTTACAACTATCCACCTGCAGGCACCGCTCGCAAAGAACTTCAAACTTTTGTCCTAGTCCCAATGACAGGCGTGCTTTAAACCGTGAGCGCCTGCTGACAACCCATAGAGGTTCACAAAATGAAAATGACACTGCCCGTCCTATTTTTGGGCGTCCTCATTTCGCAAGGAGCGATGGCTGCCGGAGATGGCACAGCCGGCCTTGGAGGCGGCGTTGGTGGTGCACTTGGCAACATCGTAGGTCAACAGCTCGGCGGCTCGACGGGCGCGGCGGTAGGCGCAGGCGTAGGTGGTGCCGCCGGCAGTGCTGTCGGTGCTCAAAAAGGCAATAGAGCGGAAGCTGCATTGGGTGGAGGAATCGGCGGCGCGGGTGGCTCATTGATTGGTAATCGCCTCGGCGGTACAACCGGCTCGACGATCGGTGCAGGTCTCGGCGGCGCGGCGGGTGGCGCGCTGGGAAACAACCTGGCAGACGATGAAAGCAATCATCGATCCGATGTTAGAAAGCACAAAGGCAACAACAAGCATAAACACAAGAACAAGCATCGTTAGGTTCTGACGCTGTTACATCGAAGCCCGGCCCAGCGCCGGGCTTCTTGTTTCTGGCAGGCGCCTTACTGGCATTTGTCAGCACACGGGCCGTACCAGGGGACAACGTCAACGCAATCGCGATGCCCCACTGAGCGCAACCTTTCACATCCCTTTCACACTCGGGCGCTTATGGTTACCCCAGCTCCTAGAGAACATCCCTTTAAGCCCGCTAATCCCCATCGCGGGCTTTTCTTTGTCTGCGATTTGGAGAGCCGCGACTCGCCCTTGACGTCTTACCCGTCGACCGCTATACACGCCCACCTTCAAAATGACACGATAACGCCTTGCCTTCGTAAGCAGGAATACAGGATGTTCAGTCACGTAACCGTTGGGACAAACGATCTAGATAAAGCGTCTAGCTTCTATGACGCGGTGCTGATCCCCTTGGGGCTCTGTCGTCGGCCGGTAACCCCTGATGGCGGGCCACCTTCGGCATGCTGGATCAAGCCAGACAGCGCTCTCCCTCGCTTTTATGTTTACAGCCCTTATGACCGCAATAAGGCCGAAGCAGGGAACGGCAGCATGGTGGCTTTCACTGCACCCTCTCCAGATGCGGTAGATAGCGCCTATGCAGCCGGGCTTCTCGCGGGTGGATCTGATGAAGGTGAACCTGGCCAACGCACCCACTATGGTGACGGTTACTACGGTGCATACCTGCGTGACCCAGATGGCAACAAGGTGCACATCGCTCATCGTGGCGATTTGCATGGGGCGGGATAGGCGCCGCTCATCGTCTTCGCTTGAAGCCCGCCAAAGAGAAAGGCCATGGGGTGTTGGCAGCCAGCACTCGCCAGGTCCAGCTCCGTGATATCCGCCCGCAATGATGCGGAAACGATCAGTCTTTGAGTCGACGCTCAGCCCAAACCCCAGAAACGCAAAAGCCCCGCAATCGCGGGGCTTTCGTGTAAATCTTGGCGGGAAACCAGGGATTCGAACCCTGGAGACGCTATTAACGTCCGCCGGTTTTCAAGACCGGTGCATTCAACCACTCTGCCAATTTCCCTTTTGCTTCACAGGATTATAGTAGCCCATCCCGTGTCAGCGGGCGCCATAATACCCGAATGAAACACACTGTCAAACTCTTGCCATGGCTTGTTACAGAGCGTCTGTTATGATCCTTGCGACTGAATGTTTCAAAACTGAAGGAGTGTCGCCATGCGCGAACAGAATTACGCACTGAATGGTAACGCGCAGGCTGAGCAGCTTGAAGTCAGCCGCGTGTTGCGCAACACCTACGGCTTGCTCGCCCTTACCCTCGCGTTCAGCGGCGTAATGGCGTATGTAGCGCAGCAGATGCGCGTCGGCTATCCGAATATCTTTGTCGTGTTGATTGGTTTCTACGGTCTGTTCTTCCTGACCAACAAGCTGCGTGACTCGGCCTGGGGCCTGGTGTCGGCATTTGCCCTGACCGGTTTCATGGGCTTTATCCTTGGCCCGATCCTCAACCGTTACCTCGGCATGGCCGGCGGCGCGGAAGTGGTCAGTTCGGCATTTGCCATGACTGCCCTGGTGTTTGGTGGCCTGTCGGCCTATGTGCTGATCAGCCGTAAGGACATGAGCTTCCTGGGTGGCTTCATCACCGCAGGCTTCTTCGTGTTGCTGGCGGCAGTGGTTGCCGGCATGTTCTTCCAGATCAGCGGCTTGCAGCTGGCGATCAGCGCAGGTTTTGTGCTGTTCTCCTCCGTGTGCATCCTGTTCCAGACCAGCGCCATCATCCACGGCGGCGAGCGTAACTACATCATGGCGACCATCAGCCTGTATGTGTCGATCTACAACCTGTTCATCAGCCTGTTGCAGATCTTCGGCATCATGAGCCGCGATGACTGATTGCTAACGCAATGAAAAATGCCCCGTATCGAAAGATACGGGGCATTTTTGTTTTCACGGGAATGCTGACGCTCAGTACTGGTTGGGTTCCATTTCCAGATCGACCTTGAAACGTTCGGCAATATCACGCTGGATGCGCAGCGCCAGGTTGGCAATGTCATGCCCGGTGGCCGCGCCATAGTTGACCAGCACCAGTGCCTGCAGTTTATGCACGCCGGCATCGCCGTCGCGAAAGCCCTTCCAGCCGGCTTTATCGATCAGCCAGCCAGCGGCGAGCTTCATCTGCCCATCGGCCTGCGGGTAGGCCACCAGGTCCGGATACTGCGCCTTCAGCTCAGCCGCCAACACCTGGGACACCAGAGGGTTTTTGAAAAAGCTGCCGGCATTGCCCAGTTCTGCCGGGTCGGGCAGTTTTTCGCGGCGAATGCTGCAAATGGCACGGCTGACATCGCTCGGCGTCGCCTCGGTGATGCCCTGCCCGGCCAGGCGCTGCTGCACCGGGCCGTAGTCGAGCTTGAGGTGGCTGGCGCGGCTCAAGGCAAAACGCACACGCAGGATCAGCCAGCGCCCGGTTTCGTGCTTGAACAGGCTGTCGCGGTAGGCGAAGTTGCATTCTTGCAGGCTGAAGTCGCGCAGCTCGCCGGTGTGGCGATCCAGCGCGGTGAGGCCGGCAAACACGTCCTTGATCTCCACGCCGTAGGCGCCGATGTTCTGCATCGGCGCAGCACCGACGGTGCCGGGGATGAGGCTGAGGTTCTCCAGGCCGCAGAAGCCGTGTTCCAAGGTCCACAACACAAACGGGTGCCAGGCTTCGCCCGCTTCGGCCTCGACCACCACGTGCACACCATCATCCTGCAGCACCCGAATGCCGTGGGTGGCCATGCGCAACACCAACGCCTGGATATCCTGGGTCAACAGCAGGTTGCTGCCCCCCCCAATGACCAACAGCGGTAATGACTGCGCCGCCGCATAGGCCAGGGCTTCACGTATATCGGCGTCGCTGCGGGCCTCGGCAAACCACTGGGCGCGCACGTCGATGCCGAAGCTGTTGAATGGCTTGAGCGATACCTGCGCAAGCACTTGCAAGGTCATAACCGCCCCTTCAATTCGATTACCAATAAATCACAGGCCCGCTCGATCAGGTCCAGGACCCGCTCGAAACCTTGCTCGCCTTCGTAATAAGGGTCTGGCACTTCGTCCACTTCGGCGTCATAGCGGCGCAGGAACAAGTCCAGCTCGGCCTTGCCTTGGCCTGGGTGCAACGCCTTGAGGTTGCGCAGGTTGCTGTGGTCCATGGCCAGGATCAGGTCATATCGAGCAAAGTCCGCACGCGAAACCTGCTGGGCACGCTGGGCCGACAAGTCGTAACCGCGTAACAGCGCCGCACGCTGGCTGCGCTGGTCCGGCGGGTTACCGACATGCCAGTCACCCGTGCCGGCAGATGCCACCTCAACCCGGCCGGCCAGCCCGGCTTCGCGCAGCTTATGGCGCAACACACCTTCGGCGGTGGGCGAGCGGCAGATATTGCCCAGGCAGACGAACAGAACCTCCATCAGGCCCCCAGCAGGCGACGGACGCGTTCAAGGTCTTCCTGGGTGTCGACACCGGCCGGCGGCGCTTCCAGCGCGTCGCCCACATGGATGCGCACGCCGTGCCACAGGGCACGCAACTGCTCCAGGGACTCGGTGTTTTCCAGCCAGCACGGCCCCCAACTGACGAAGTCATGCAGGAAACCGGCGCGGTAGGCATAGATGCCGATATGGCGACGGTACGGTACGCCCTCGGGCAAGACGTCGGGCTGTTTGGCGAACGCATCCCGCGCCCACGGCAGGGTCGAGCGGCTGAAGGTCAGCGCAAGGCCATTGATATCGCTGACCACTTTGACCACGTTCGGGTTGAACAGGGTATCGATGTCTTCGATCGGTTCGGCCAGGGTCGCCATGCGCGCTTCGCCATGGGCGGCCAGGTTGGCGGCGACCTGATCGATCACGCAGGGCGGGATCAGGGGTTCGTCACCTTGCACATTGACCACAATCGCATCGGGCGCCAGCCCCAGTTGCGTGGCGACTTCAGCCAGGCGGTCGGTGCCGGAATTGTGGTCTTCACGGGTCAGCACCGCTTCAGCGCCGAAACCTTTGCAGGCCTCGATGATGCGCGGGTCATCGGTGGCAACCACCACGCGCTCGGCGCTGCTTTTGCAAGCCTGCTCCCACACCAGCTGGATCATCGGCTTGTTACCGATCAGTTGCAGCGGCTTGCCCGGCAGGCGCGTGGAGGCGTATCGCGAAGGAATGACAACGGTAAAGGCGGTGGTCATTTATCCAGGCGCTCATCGGTAGTCAGGGTACGAGCTTCGCTTTCCAGCATTACCGGGATGCCATCACGGATCGGGTAAGCCAGGCCGGCACCCTTGCTGATCAACTCGGTTTTGTCGGCGCTGAGCTTGAGCGGGCCTTTGCAGATTGGGCAAGCGAGGATGTCGAGCAGTTTGGTGTCCATGAGTATTTCCTGGAAAAAGCGGTTTAAGGCAAAAGTCGGTCGGGCAGCAGGCGCATCAATTGCGTGTCGAACCAGGCTACAAACGCCGGTGACGGCAGCGCATCCACTGCAAGGTACCACCAGTCGGGCTGGGCAAAGGCGCGGCACTTCACCGCGTCCTTTTCGGTCATCACCAACGGCAATGACGGTGTGAAATTCAACACCTCTGCGCTGTAGGGCGCATGGTCGGCAAACGCATGGGGAATCGGCTGCCAGTGTAGCGTTTCGAGGGTATTGAAGAAACGTTGCGGGTTACCGATACCCGCGACGGCATGGACCCGCTGGCCGGCGGCAAAATGCTCGACCGATTGACGCTCCCCGGTTTTCAGGTTGATCAGCGCCGTGGGTTGCAGGCGAAAGGCAAACCCATCCTCGCGATCGACCCCGGCGCCGTTGTACAACAGCGCATCCACGCTGTGCAGGCGCTCCACCGGCTCACGCAAAGGCCCGGCAGGCAAGCAGCGGCGGTTGCCCAGGCCACGGGCGGCATCGATCAGCACCAGTTCCAGGTCGCGGGCCAGGCGGTAATGCTGCAGGCCATCATCGGAGAGGATCAGGTCCAGGGGCTCACTGGCCAGCAAGGCTTTGACGGCGCGGCTGCGGTCTGGATCGATCATCAGGGGTACGCCGCAGCGCTGAACGATCAGCAACGGCTCATCGCCCGCCACTTCGGCACTATGGCTGGCCTCGACCCGCCACGGCAACTGCGGCGGCTTGGCACCGTAGCCGCGGCTGACCACGCCGACCCGCAGGCCGCTGCGCCGGCAGTGTTCGATCAGCCACAGGATCAAGGGCGTCTTGCCCGTGCCCCCAACGGTGATATTGCCCACCACCACCACAGGCACCGGCGATTGATAAATCTCACCCTCGCCCGCCAGGAAGCGCGCGCGTTTGCGCTGCACAACACGACGGTACAAAAATTCCAGCGGCCGCAGCAGCGCGAGTGCCGGATGGCCCTGGTACCACGCCTTGAGCAAACGATCGGACATGGCCATCAGGGCGGGCTCGCCGCCTCGACGGTGGTCATGCGCAGATGGCTGAAGCCCAGCTTGCCGGCGGCGTCCATCGCAGTGATCACGGCTTGATGCTGGGTTTTACCGTCAGCGCTGATGGAGAGCGGCAGGTTGGTATCGCCGCCGGACTCTTTCTGCAAGGCATCCATCAGGCTGGCAAGGTCATTTTTTTCGAGCAACTGGTTATTTACCGAAAACACCCCGTCGGCGCTGATGGCAATGTCCAGTTGCTTGGTTTGCTGGTCTTCGGCCGGTGAGCCACTCACTGCTTCGGGTAAGTCAACGCGCAGCTGGGTTTCGCGGGTGAAGGTGGTAGTCACGACAAAAAACAGCAGCAGGATAAAGACCACGTCGATCAGCGACGCCAGGTTGATATCAACGTTCTCCCGTTGCTTGCGGCGAAATTTCACGCTCGGCCCTCAACGAAATCGACATCACGATCGCCCTGCACCACTTCCACCAGCTTGATGGCTTCCTGTTCCATGCCGACCACCAGTTCATCGATGCGACGCTGCAGGAAGCGGTGGAAAAACACCGACGGAATACCAACCATCAGGCCCGCTGCCGTGGTGATCAAGGCCTTGGAAATACCACCGGCCAGGACGGCGGCGTTGGTGGTCATGCCCGAGCCCATGAACGAGCTGAAAATGTCGATCATGCCCAGCACCGTACCCAACAGGCCAAGCAAAGGCGCCATGGCTGCGATGGTGCCGAGCGCATTGATATAGCGCTCCATTTCATGGATGACGCGGGCAGCGGCCTCTTCGATGCATTCTTTCATGATCTCGCGACCATGCTTGGAATTGGCGAGGCCCGCCGCAAGGATTTCACCCAACGGCGAGTTGGCGCGCAGTTCCTTGAGTTTTTCTTTATCCAGCTGTTTGTTCTTGATCCAGCCCCACACCTGCCCAAGCAGATGCTCGGGGGTTATGCGACTGGCGCGCAGGGTCCACAAACGTTCGGCAACGATGCCGAGTGCGGCGATGGAGCTCAAGATAATCGGCAACATCATCCAGCCGCCGGATTTGACCAATTCCCACACAGTGAATGTCCCCTCGAAAAAGTGCGCCACTTTACCATATAGGTTCACCCGCGTGGTTCGCAGGCGCCAGGGCCGCCTGTGGCAGGCCCGGGTGTTTGGCAAGCCTGTATTACGGTAACGCTTCGCGCCAGAAGCGCCGTTGACTGCGCGCAACAACCGGTGCTCTAAAACCGCCCAGTTGCACACGCACCGCACCGTGCTCGGCGCTGTCGTAGACGCGGCTGCCCAGCGCCTGGTAACGCGCCATCACCAGGGGGTGGGGATGCCCGAAGGCGTTGCCACGACCACGGGAAATCAACACGGCCTTGGGCGCAAGCCGCTGTAAAAACGCCAAGGATGAGGAACTGCGGCTGCCATGGTGCGGCGCTTGCAGCCAATCGGTCGGCACCGCCAAGGGCGACGCGAGAAAGGCTTTTTCGGCCGCCTCATCAATATCGCCCGTCAGTAGCAGCCGCTCGCCGCGAGCCTGCACCTGCAAGACGCAGGATTTCGGATTGCTGCTGGTGGCGCCAGGCCATTGCCACAACTCGAATGACACGCCATCCCACTCCCAGCGCTCGCCACTGTTACAGGGTTGGGCCGCGAGAAAGGTCGGCAGCCCTTCGGTCTCGCCGCCGATAACCCGCCCAACGGGCAGCACACGGGCAACCGCTGCAGCACCGCCGGCATGGTCAGCGTGGGCGTGGCTGATGACCATCGCATCCAACGCCGCCACCCCAAGCTTTTGCAGGGATGGCAGCACCACGCGCGCGCCCAGGTCAACCGCCCCCGAGCGTGGGCCTGCGTCGTAGAGCATGGCGTGATGGCGCGTGCGCAGGATCACCGCCAGCCCCTGGCCGATATCCAATTGCACCACCTCCACCTGCCCGTGCGGGACCAAGGTCTTGGGTGGAAAAACCGCCAACAACAGCATCGGCCAGCCGAGCAGCCGCAATGGCACGCCTTTGGGCAAGAGTAATAGCACCGCGCCCGCGAGGCTGATCAACCAATAACCCAACGGTACGTCGGCGGGCACCCACGCTGCGCGCAGCCCGGCCAGCAGCGCCAAGCCTGTGAACAGGCCATCCAGTGCGCCACCGGCCAACCACAACACGCCCTCTCCCACCCACGGCACCGCCAACAGTGCGGTGCCCAGCAGTGCCAACGGCAGCACCACCAGGCTGATCCACGGCACCGCAAACAGATTGGCCACCGGCGCGCTGAGGCTGATGGGCAACCCCAGCACCAGCAACACCGGAAACAACCCAATGGCGATCAGCCATTGGGGACGGGTCCACGCCTGCCAGATGCTCCACGCGCCCAAACGCCCGCTGAACGCCAGCACCAGCACGGCCACGGCGGCAAACGACAACCAGAACCCCGGTTGCAAACTGGCCAGCGGTTCCAGCACCAGCACGGCATTGAACGCCAGTAATAACGGCCACCACACACCCAAGTGGCGAAACCGCAAACGCCACAACAGCACCAACCCGACCATCACGCAGGCCCGTTGCACCGGTACACCGAAACCCGCCAGCAGGCCATACCCCAGCGCAGCAGTAAATGCCAGGCCGCAGGCCCACGGCAGCCAGGGCAAGGCGCGGGGCCAGCAGCCGTAGCGCGCCAGCCCGGCCACCAGCGCGTAGATCAAACCGGCCAGCAAGCCAATGTGCTGGCCGGAAATCACCAGCAGGTGCACCGTGCCGGTGTCCTGCAACACCCGCCAATCTTCGGTTGCCAACCCCGAGCCGTCGCCCAGCACCAAGGCCGCCAGCCCCGCCTCGCGGCCCTGAGCATCCACCGCCAGCAGGCGTTGCCGGACGCTGTCACGCCAGGCATGGCGGGCCGGCGCCAGGCGCTGGCCGTCTTTCACCGAACCAGTGGCGCCGATGCGCTGGGCCAGCAGCCAGGCCTCGTAATCAAACCCCTGGAAATTGAGCAGGCCCGCCGGCCGCTTGAGCGTGACCGCCAGCCGCCAGCGCTCGCCGCTGTTAACCTGCGGGCCGCCATGCCAGGACAGGCGGATACGCTTGGGCAGCCTGGCCTTGCGTGACCGGCTGTCGGCCAGTTCGAAGCGCACGCCGGTGCCGGTGGTTTGCGGCAACCCGATGACGCGCCCCTCAATCCAACGGGTCTGACCGTCCAGATTCGGCCTTAGCCGGTCGTCCAACGCCCATTGCGCACTCATGCACGCCCAGCTCACGCCTAACAGCAAAAACGCCAGCGGATAGGTACGAAACGGCAACAACATCAAGGCCGCTACCAACATGGCCAGCAGCCATGCGGTGGCCGGCAGCGCGGGTAAAAATCGCAGCGACAATAAGCCAAGTCCGAACGCGAACATCCCTGTTCTCATGAATCATCCTTTTCCAGTGATCCACTAGTCTTAGTCGGATACTTCCCGCGGCCTCTGATGTTTTGTCACAAAGTCTGAATTTTCTGTTTATAGAATGCGGGCATACTTGCCCCTCGAACTGACCTGGACCCCTTATGCCCCGGCGCTTATTCAAACGGTACATGCCCGACCCCACGAGTATCCGGGAACATAAGTCCTTACGATTTCTCGGCACGTTGCTGCATGACCCCAACCTCTGGCACCTGAACCGCCATTCCGTCGCACGCGCCATGGCAGTGGGCCTGTTCGCCGCGTTTATTCCGATTCCGTTGCAGATGTTATTGGCGGCGGTCCTGGCGATCGCCGTGCGCGGGAATATGCCGATTGCCGTGAGCCTGGTATGGCTGACCAACCCAATCACCATGCCGGTGGTGTTCATCTGCACCTACCTGACCGGCGCCTGGCTGATGAACACGCCGCCGCGCAGCCTGCCCGACAACTTGACCTGGGAGTGGATCAGCAGCCAGCTGGGCACGCTGTGGCAGCCGTTCCTGTTGGGTTCGGTGGTGTGCGGGCTGGTGTTGGCCGCGCTGGCCTATTGCCTGACGATGGGCTACTGGCGCTGGTGGGTCGCGCATCAGTGGAAGAAGCGCAAACAACGACGTAGCTGACGGTTAGCGCGCCGGCAGCCGCAGGTGCACGCACAAACCTTGCGCGGTGTTTTGCGCCCATAACGTCCCGCCCTGGCGCTGTACGGCATTGCGGGCGATGCTCAAGCCCAGACCAAACCCACCATCACCCGGCCGAGAGCCTTCGAGGCGGGTGAACGGCGCAAAGATGCGTTCCAGGTCCTGCTCATCAATACCGCCGCCCTGGTCTTGCAGCCAGATATGCCACTCATCGCCCTCGCGACAGCCGTCCAGTGTCACCAGCCCCTGGGCGGGCGAATGCCGGATGGCATTGCGCAGGATATTTTCCAGGGCCTGGGCCAGCGCATTCAGGTTGCCGCGCACCCAGCAGTCGGCGGGCAACAGGCACGGCAAGCGCGCTGCTGGCCAATCACTTTCATAACAGGCGTTTTCCCGCAGCATGTCCCACAAGGCCTGAAGCTGGATAGCTTCCTCGGGTAACGGCGTTCGCTCGCTGTCCAGCCAGGCCAGTTGCAGGCTGTCTTCCACCAGGCGCTGCATGGCGTCGATCTCCCGGCCCAGGCGCTCGCGCAACTGCGCTAGATCCTGCTCACTGTCACAGGCCACGCGCAACCGGCTCAACGGCGTGCGCAATTCATGGGACATGTCCCGCAATAACTGTTGCTGCAACTCCACCGTACCCTGCAAACGCTCGGACATGTGGTCGAAGGCGCGGCCCAGCTCCCCCAATTCATCCTGGCGGCTGGTGGCCTCGCGGGACATGCGCGTATTCAATTGATCGGCGCGCCAGGCGTTGGCCTGCTCGCGCAACTGGTTCAGCGGCATGATCAGCAGCCGATAAAGCCCCACGCACAGCAGCAAGGTAAACAGGCCGGGGATCACACCGTTGGTTACCACGCGCCACACCACCTGATAGCGCCCTGGCATAAAGCGCTGGGGCAATTCGATCACCAGCGAGCCGGCGCCAGGGTCGACCGGGAATGGGATTTTCACCCAGGGCAGGCCTTTGACATGCCGACTGACCGGCCACTCCAGACCGCGCAGAAACGTCAGGCGCTGGCTTTCCTTGTCGCTCAGCGGCAGGCTGCTCAGCGACTGCAGGTTGTTGCCGATTACCCCGATCCAGGTGGATTCGCGCTTGGCCATCAGCTGCAGCCAGGCGTCCACGCCAGCACTGCCCTGGGTACTCCAGGCCAATTCCGCGCCTGCGGCATAGCCGCGCAAAATCTCGCGGGATTCCTCGGCCACATAGGCGTTCTGCTCTTCCATGTAACGGCCCCAGGACCAACTGAGCCAGATCATCAGCAAACAGAAGGCGATCAGCAGGCAGGCGAGCTTCCAGAATAACGAGTGCCGGCCGGGCAGCCGCTCAAAGCCCTTCATCATGACCGCTCAGCACATAACCCTTGCCCCACACCGTGCGCACTTCGCGCTCGCTGTAGCCGATGGCCTTGAGCTTGCGGCGGATCTGGCTGATATGCATGTCCAGGCTGCGGTCGTGGGGCGCATAACCGCGCTGCAACACATGCTGGTAAAGGAAGGCTTTGCTGAGCACTTCATCGGCGCTACGGTGCAAGGTCTCGAGCAGGCGATACTCGCTGCGCGTCAGCCCGGCCGAGTGTTCTTGAAAGAACACGTCGTACAGTGCATCGTCAAAACGCAGGCTGCGTGCATCGTCGCGTGCCGGTAAACGCAGCGGCAACGGCCGCCGGTCGAGGGCCACGCGGCGCAAGATGGCTTCGATGCGCACGCGCAGTTCGATCATGCTGAACGGCTTGGGCAGGTAGTCATCCGCGCCCAGGCGAAAACCGCTGATGCGATCGGCTTCGGCGCCCAGCGCAGACATGAGGATGACCGGCGTCGCATGGTGCTGGCGCAAATGGGTAAGAATCGACAAACCGTCCATGCCCGGCAGCAGGATGTCCATCAACACCACGTCGAACGCCTGATCACGTGCCATCTGCAGGCCCTGTTGGCCGTTCTGGCACCAGGTGACCTGAAAGCCACAGCGGCCCAGGTGCTCATGCACATAGGCGCCCAATACCGGGTCGTCTTCAATGGTCAGGATACTGGGTAGGCCAACTGCGGGATTCATTAGCGTCTGCAAGTCATTCTCAATGACTGATTATTCAAGATTAAACGGTGACAGGCAATCGCCACCCGGCTGCCGACGGCTCGAAGATTGTGCTCGGCGATTGACGTCGGAGATTGACATCGATCATTAATTTGCGAGGTTCCACACCGCGCAAATGGCTACACTGCGCAGGTGGCGTGGGCCGGATGCCCGCGCAGATCATCGAAAACAGTGTGGTAGCAGGAGAGTGGCGTGCTTAGAAGAATGGGGATAAAAGGCCGCGTACTGTTGCTGACCTTATTACCGACCAGCCTGATGGCCCTGTTGTTGGGGGGCTATTTCACCTGGATGCAGCTGTCGGAGTTGCAGACCCAATTGCTGCAACGCGGCGAAATGATCGCCGAGCAATTGGCGCCGCTGGTGGCCCCGGCGTTGAGCAGCAAGAACACCGAGTTGCTCGAACGCATCGCCACTCAGTCGCTGGAGCAACCGGATGTGCGCGCGGTGTCGTTCCTCGCACCGGACCGCTCGTCCCTGGCCCACGCCGGCCCGACCATGCTTAACCTCGCGCCGGTCGGCAACAGTTCGCACCTGCTGCAGCGCAGCGGCAATGACGCTACGCGCTACCTGCTGCCAGTGTTTGGCCGCCATCGCAACCTCGCTGGCGAATTGATCCCTGACGAGTCCGACCGCCTGCTGGGTTGGGTCGAAGTGGAGCTGTCGCACAATGGCATGTTGCTGCGCGGTTATCGCAGCCTGTTTGCCAGCCTGCTGCTGATCGCCATCGGCCTGATCTTCACGGCCGCCCTGGCATTGCGCATCAGCCGTACGATCAACTCGCCCATCGGCCAGATCAAGCAAGCCGTGGCCCAGCTCAAGGACGGCAACCTCGAAACCCGCCTGCCACCCTTGGGCAGCCAGGAACTGGACCAATTGGCCTCGGGCATCAACCGCATGGCCGAAACCCTGCAAAATGCCCAGGAAGAGCTGCAACACAGCATCGATCAGGCCACCGAAGACGTGCGCCAGAACCTGGAAACCATCGAGATCCAGAACATCGAGCTGGACCTGGCGCGCAAGGAGGCCCTGGAGGCCAGCCGGATCAAGTCGGAGTTCCTGGCCAACATGAGCCATGAAATCCGCACGCCGCTCAACGGCATCCTGGGGTTCACTCACTTGCTGCAAAAAAGCGAGCTGTCGCCGCGCCAGCTGGATTATCTGGGCACCATCGAAAAATCCGCCGACAACCTGCTGGGCATCATCAACGAGATCCTCGACTTCTCGAAAATCGAAGCCGGCAAGCTGGTCCTCGACAGTGTGCCCTTCAACCTGCGCGACTTGCTGCAAGACACCCTGACCATCCTCGCCCCCGCCGCCCATGCCAAGCAGCTCGAGCTGGTGAGCCTGGTGTACCGCGACACGCCGCTGGCGCTGGTGGGCGACCCGTTGCGGCTCAAGCAGATCCTCACCAACCTGATCAGCAATGCGATCAAGTTCACCCGCGAAGGCACTATCGTTGCCCGCGCGATGGTCGAGGACGAACAGGAAGACAGCGTGCAACTGCGCATCAGTGTGCAAGACACCGGCATAGGCCTGTCGAACCAGGACGTGCGTGCGCTGTTCCAGGCCTTCAGCCAGGCCGACAACTCGCTGTCGCGCCAACCCGGCGGCACCGGCCTGGGCCTGGTGATTTCCAAACGGCTGATCGAGCAGATGGGCGGCGAGATCGGCGTCGACAGCACACCGGGCGAAGGCTCGGAGTTCTGGATCAGCCTGAGCCTGCCCAAAACCCGCGACGACGCCGAAGACCTGCCCTCCCCGCCGCTGCTCGGGCGCCGTGTGGCCGTGCTGGAAAACCACGAGCTGGCGCGCCAGGCCTTGCAACACCAACTGGAAGATTGCGGCCTGGAAGTGACACCGTTCAATACCCTGGAAAGCCTCACCAACGGCATCACCAGCGCACACCAGACCGAACAGGCCATTGACCTGGCGGTGCTCGGCGTCACCGCCAATGACATACCGCCCGAACGCCTCAACCAGCATCTATGGGACCTGGAACACCTGGGCTGCAAGGTGCTGGTGCTGTGCCCCACCACCGAACAGATGCTGTTCAACCAATCGGTGCCCAACCCCAACAGCCAGTTGCAGGCCAAACCTGCGTGCACGCGCAAACTGCGCCGCGCACTGGCCGACTTGATCAGCCCGCGCCCATTGCGCAGCGAACCCGGCGAACCGCTGTCCAGCCGAGCGCCGCGCGTACTCTGCGTGGACGACAACCCGGCCAACCTGTTGCTGGTGCAGACCTTGCTCGAAGACATGGGCGCCAAGGTGCATGCGGTCGAAAGCGGTTACGCGGCCATCGACGCGGTGAAGCAGGAAACCTTCGACCTGGTGCTGATGGACGTACAAATGCCCGGCATGGACGGGCGCCAAAGCACCGAGGCGATCCGCCAGTGGGAAAGCGAGCGCCACGGCACGCCGCTGCCGGTGGTCGCGCTCACCGCCCACGCCATGGCCAACGAAAAACGCGCGCTGCTGCAAAGCGGTATGGACGATTACCTGACCAAACCCATCAGCGAGCGGCAGCTGGCCCAAGTGGTGTTGAAGTGGACCGGCCTGGCCCTGCGCAATCAAGGCCCGGAGCGCGCGACTGACGGTTTGGCACCCGGCGTGCAACTGCTGGTACTCGATCATGAGGAAGGCCTGCGCCTGGCGGCCAACAAAGCCGACCTGGCCGCCGACATGCTTGCGATGCTGCTGGCTTCGCTGGAAGCCGATCGCCTGGCGATTACCGCCGCCCGTGAAGCCAAAGACAACAATGCGCTGATCGAACGCGTGCACCGCCTGCATGGCGCCACCCGCTACTGCGGCGTGCCGCAATTGCGCGCCGCCTGCCAACGCGCGGAAACCTTGCTCAAGCAAGACGACGCCAAGGCCATCGCTGCGCTGGATGAACTGGACATGGCGATTGCGCGGCTGGCCAGTGAAGCGCGGGTCAGCGCCTGAATCCCATTTATTGGAGTGCGGGCTTTTGTGGGAGCGGGCTTGCTCGCGAAAGCGGTGTATCAGTCGCCAGATGAGCTGACTGAACCACCGCTTTCGCGAGCAAGCCCGCTCCCACAGGGATAACGTTTCCAGATTTAAGACTGCAGGGAGCATTTTTAATGCGCGTCATTCTTTTCAGCAGCCAGCCCTACGACCGCGACAGCTTTATCGGCGAGCCGCTGCCGGCAGGTGTAGAGCTGCAATTTCAACCGGCGCGCCTGAACCTCGACACCGTGGCCCTGGCCGAACACCACGAAGTGGTCTGCGCCTTTATCAACGATGACCTCAGTGCGCCAGTGCTGGAACACCTGGCCGCCGGTGGCACACGCCTGATTGCCTTGCGCTCGGCCGGTTACAACCATGTCGACCTGGCCGCCGCCCAGCGCCTGGGCCTGAGTGTCGTGCGCGTACCCGCCTACTCGCCCCACGCGGTGGCAGAGCATGCCGTCGCCTTGATCCTGGCCCTCAACCGTCGCCTGCATCGCGCCTATAACCGCACCCGTGATGGCGACTTTAGCCTGCACGGGCTCACCGGTTTCGATCTGGTCGGCAAAACCGTCGGCGTGGTCGGCACCGGGCAGATCGGCGCCACCTTTGCCAAGATCATGGCCGGGTTCGGCTGCCAGTTGCTCGCCTGCGACCCGTTCCCCAATCCGCAGGTCCAGGCCCTGGGTGCCCGCTATGTAGACCTGCCAGAGCTATTGGCCCAGGCACAGATCATCAGCCTGCACTGCCCGCTGACCGCCCACAGCAAACACCTGATCAACGCCCGTTCCCTGGCCCAGATGCAACCTGGCGCCATGCTGATCAACACCGGACGCGGTGGCCTGGTGGACACGCCTGCGCTGATCGAAGCCCTCAAGAACGGCCAACTCGGCTACCTGGGCCTGGATGTGTATGAGGAAGAGGCCCAGTTGTTTTTCGAGGATCGCTCCGACCTGCCGCTGCAAGACGACGTACTCGCACGCCTTTTGACCTTTCCTAACGTGATCATCACCGCCCACCAGGCGTTCCTGACCCGTGAAGCGCTGGCGGCAATCGCAGCCACCACGCTGGCCAACATTGCCGCGTGGGCCGATGGCCAGCCGCAGAACCTGGTGCAAGGTTGATCAGCGGTCACATACCAGGCCCATGATAGGCCGGCACCCGTGATAGGATGCCGCGCCTATTTGGAGGATCCATGGCCGAACACGATTTCCGCTTCAGCTTGCTGAGCCCGCAACACACCCTGATCGAATGCCGCGCCCTGGTGCCGGGCCGTTACCAGGTCACCGGCAACGGTGGTTCGATCAAGCATGGCGACGTCTTGATCGTCACCCTGCGCGGCAGTAAAACCCTGTCGATGCGCCTGACCGTCGAAGGTGACGCGCGCTATTCCATCCGCCCGGCGGGCCAGTGGGTCGCGATGGCCCTGGGGCCGAAATTCGGCGAGCTGGAAATTCACACCTGGAAGGTCAACTGCGACAGCTGCGACAGCGTGCTGGAGTTTGAATTCGCCGTGGAAACCAAGCTGTCCAAAGAGCCGCTGCAACCGGCCGCCAATGCGCGCATCAAGGAACTGGGCTGGGCCAGCGAAGGCGACAAGCACCGTTGCCCGAAATGCCAGCAGGCTGCGCAATGAAAGGCCTGCTGCTCGCCGCTCTCGGTGTGGCCCTGACGGGCTGCGCCGCTGACGCGGTCAAGCTGAAGCAAGACCACAGCTACGTGGTGGAGTGGATTGGTGAGCGGCCATTGATGGATTACGCGCACCTGACCGTCACCCTCGGCGCCGATGGCCGCGCCTACGGCAATGGCGGCTGCAACCACTGGTTTGCACCGTACACCGTCGAAGGCCGGACGCTCAGTTTCGGCAAGATCGGCAGCACCCGCAAACGCTGCGCCGAAGCCTTGATGGAGCAGGAACAGCGCTTCTTCCAGGCCCTGCAAGGTGTGCAGCGCTGGGATATTTCACCAATCGAGCAAACCCGCTTCTGGCCGGCTGAAGGCAAGCCGATCCGCCTGTGGCTGGAAGAAGGCTGATACCAACAGCCTAAAGATCGGTGAGCTCTAAATGTGGGAGGGGGCTTGCTCCCGAAGGCGGTGGGTCAGCCAATATATATGCTGACTGACACACTGCTTTCGGGAGCAAGCCCCCTCCCACATTGGATTGGGGGCAATTCTCTAGCCACGCAAGGCTTTGAGCTTGGCCAACACGCCTTCCGCCGTCTGCTCACCCATCAGCTGTTCACGCACCTTGCCCTTGTCATCAATGATGTAGGTCACCGGCAGCGCCTCGCTGCGCGGAATATCGAAAATCTCTTCCGGGTTCTGCGCCAGCACCGTGAACTTGATCCCCAGCTTCTCGCTGGCGGCCTTGAGTTCTTCACCCTGTACGTTGTCGAAATTGACCCCGAACACGCCCACGTTCTGGCCTTTCAACTGTTCGGCCAAGGCATTCAGTTGCGGAATTTCCGTGCGGCACGGGCCACACCATTCGGCCCAGTAGTTGACCACCACCCATTGTTTGTCCAGGCGTTCGGCCGCCACTTTCTTGCCATATTGGTCAACGCCGTAATCGTTACCGCAGCCGCTGAGCAGCAGGGTTGTGATGATCGCCAATGCACCGATCAGTCGCCTAGTCATGGGGTAAT
This sequence comes from Pseudomonas sp. W3I7, assembly GCF_030816095.1. Lineage (NCBI taxonomy): Bacteria > Pseudomonadati > Pseudomonadota > Gammaproteobacteria > Pseudomonadales > Pseudomonadaceae > Pseudomonas > Pseudomonas sp. W3I7. The sequence goes on along the minus strand of NZ_JAUSXP010000001.1, from coordinate 2,247,434 downwards.
CCTTCGCAAAAAATGAACGTTGGCTGCGACCTATCGCCTCTTACGGTTTAAGGACGGGTCGCCGCGCAGGTAGAATACCCGCCACCTTACGCAAGATGCGACCCGCACATGACCGATCTGACGCTTTATCACAACCCGCGCTGCTCGAAATCGCGCGGTGCGCTCGAGCTGCTGGAAGCCCGGGGCCTGAACCCGACCGTGGTGCGCTACCTCGAAACCCCGCTGGACGCCGCGCAACTCAAGGCCTTGCTCGCCAAGCTGAACATCAGCGCGCGCCAACTGCTGCGCACCGGCGAAGATGAATACAAAACCCTTAACCTGGCCGACGCCAGCCTCAGCGAAGCGCAGTTGATTGCCGCGATTGCCGAGCACCCGAAGCTGATGGAACGCCCGATCCTGGCAACCGCCGACAAAGCCGTCATCGGCCGCCCACCGGAAAACGTGCTGGAGTTGCTGCCGTGACCGCGCCCTATGTGCTGGTGCTGTATTACAGCCGCAATGGCTCGGTCAGCGAAATGGCTCGGCAGATTGCCCGCGGCATTGAGCAAGGCGGCCTCGAAGCCCGCCTGCGCACCGTACCGGCGATTTCCACCGAGTGTGAAGCCGTGGCGCCAAGCATCCCGGACGAAGGCGCGTTGTATGCAAGCCTGGATGATCTGAAGAATTGCTCCGGCCTGGCCCTGGGCAGCCCGACGCGCTTTGGCAACATGGCCGCGCCGCTCAAGTACTTCCTCGATGGCACCAGCAACCTGTGGCTCACCGGCGCACTCGTGGGCAAACCGGCTGGCGTGTTCACCTCCACCGCCAGCCTGCACGGCGGTCAGGAAACCACGCTGATGTCGATGCTGCTGCCGCTGCTGCACCACGGCATGCTGATCACCGGCCTGCCCTACAGCGAACAAGCCTTGCTCGACACCCAGGGTGGCGGCACGCCGTATGGCGCCAGCCACCATTCGGGGCCGGACGGCAAACGCATGCTCGATCAGCACGAAATCACCCTGTGCCGCGCCCTCGGCCTGCGCCTGGCCACCACTGCCACGCTGCTGGAGAACGGCCGTGGCCAGAAAGCCTAAGGTCCTGCCGCCCCAGGCGTGGCTGGAGCCACGGGTCAAGGTGGCACGCGTGCTGAGCTTGTTGGCTTTTCTGGGGCTGGTGGGCTTGCTGTGCGTGTATTACCTGTTCATCGCCGACCTGCACGGGGCGCGCCCGTGGGTGATCCTGCTGATCGAGCTGGTGCCGCTGCTGGTGCTTGCGCCAGGGATGCTGCTGGGCAGCGCGCGTGGGCATTCGTGGATGTGCTTTGTGGTAAACCTGTATTTCATCAAGGGCGCACTGGCGGCGTATGACCCGAACCGCCAGTGGTTCGGGGTGCTGGAGATGCTGGCGAGCCTGGCGGTGTTTTGTACCGCGCTGTTGTATGTGCGGTGGCGGCATCAGTTGAATCGGCGGTTGGCGCAAGTCTGATAGGAATTTGGCGCCGGACAGTCAGTCTTCGCGAGCAAGCCCGCTCCCACATTTATCCGAGTACATCCTTTGGAATGCGGTCGAATGTGGGAGCTGGCTTGCCTGCGATAGCCTCACCTCGGTCTCAATGATTCACCGTGTAGGCCAGCATCATCGACAGCTGGCACATCGGCCGCCCACTCTCGGCGTGCCATTGGTTAAACGCGCCCTGCACCGTCGCCAAATCCCGCAGGCTGGTCGGTGCCTTGTCGACGATCTTCTGTGCATTCAAGGCCGCGACCACATCATCGCTCGGCACAAACGTATCCTTGCCCACCATGCGCAAAAACCGCGGCGCCGACAGCCCGCCCAACTGGTGCCCGTGCTTGCTCAGGTACTTCCACAAGCTGACGATATCGGTCACCGGCCAGTCGGCGACAAACGCGCCGAAGCTGCCCTTTTCCTGCTCGATGTCCAGGATCATCTGCGCATTGCGCGGCACGCTTTTGAGCTTGCCCAGGTGGCGGATGATGCGCGTGTCCTGCATCAAGCGTTCCAGGTGCTCGGCGCCCATCAGCACGACTTTTTCCGGGTCGAAGCCAAAGAACACCTGCTCGAACGCCGGCCATTTGGCATCCACCACGCTGTGCTTCAAGCCCGCGCGAAATACGCGCAGCGCCAGGGTCGACAGGTAGCGGTCATCACTGATTTTGCGCAATTGCGCCGCGGTCTTGGGTACAGGCAGGTGGGCTTCCAGCTCGGCCGCTGAACCAAAGCGGTTCAGACAATATTCGTGCAGCCACTTGTAATCGCGCATGCCCTCTCCTGGCAGTTGAATGGAAAACGGCGCCCGTAAGCGCCGTCTTTCAGAGCGTTGAAACGTCTTAGAGGTTCACCACATTGACGAAGCGCGACGCGGCGGTTTCGTCGATTTTCAGGCTGGTGAAATCGAACAGGTTGCGGTCGGCCAGCTGCGATGGCTGCACATTCTGCAAGCTGCGGAAGATGCTTTCGGTGCGGCCCGGGGTCTTGCGCTCCCAGTCCACCAACATCTCCTTGACCACCTGGCGCTGCAGGTTTTCCTGGGAGCCGCACAGGTTGCACGGGATGATCGGGAATTGCTTGAAGTCGGAGTAAGCCTGGATGTCCTTCTCGTTGCAATACGCCAGCGGCCGGATCACCACGTTGCGGCCGTCATCGGCACGCAGCTTGGGCGGCATTGCCTTGAGCGAGCCGTTGAAGAACATATTGAGAAAGAAGGTCTCAACGATGTCATCGCGGTGATGCCCCAGGGCCATCTTGGTCGCGCCGATTTCATCGGCAAAGGTGTAAAGCGTGCCACGACGCAGGCGTGAGCACAGCGAGCAAGTGGTCTTGCCCTCAGGGATCAGCTCCTTGACCACCGAATAGGTGTCTTTCTCAACGATGTGGTACTCCACGCCCAGCGCTTTGAGATAGGCCGGCAGCACGTGTTCGGGGAAGCCCGGTTGTTTCTGGTCCATGTTGACGGCGACGATCTCGAACTGGATCGGCGCGACCTTTTGCAGGTGCAGCAGCACGTCGAGCATGGTGTAGCTGTCTTTGCCGCCGGAGAGGCAGACCATGACCTTGTCGCCGTCCTCGATCATGTTGAAATCGGCGACCGCTTCCCCGGCCAGGCGACGCAGGCGTTTTTGCAGTTTGTTCTGGTTGACCGTAAGAGTGCCCATGGCGCTTGGATCCGCTAGAGGTGTGTGACGAAAAGCGCAGCATTTTACGCAAAAATACTTGAATGGGCGACGCCGATCCAATGTGGGAGCTGGCTTGCCTGCGATGGCGGTGTGTCAGCAACTAATACATCACTGATCCACCGCTATCGCCGGCAAGCCAGCTCCCACAGTAGAACCCGTTATCACTGACAGACCTCACCGCGATTAGCGCCCATGTTTACAGCGCAATTTGCTCTAAAGCCCTACAGTTTTTCCGGTCATCACTTCCTATACTGCGACGTAAGGTCGCACAACTATCCAGGACCTTATGTGGCCATTTGGCCCGTGGGCGCTCCGATGGGGGGCGATGGTAATAACGACAGGAGTGACTGGCATGATCCATCACGTCGTGGGGCTGTTTACCCATCCCGACCAGGAATGGCGGGAAATTCGTGGCGATAAGGAAGAAAGTATCGGCCACATGTACCTCACTCACACTTTGATTCTCGCGGCGATCCCTGCCGTATCGGCCTTTATCGGCACCACGCAGGTCGGCTGGGTCATCGGTAGTCGCGCCCCGGTCATGTTGACCCAGGAAAGTGCGCTGTGGATGACCCTCATGTCCTACGCAGCGATGCTCGGCGGCGTGGCGGTGATGGGCGCCTTCATCCATTGGATGGCCCGCACCTACGATGCCAGCCCGAGCATGGCGCGCTGCATAGCGTTCGCCACCTACACCGCGACCCCGCTGTTTATCGGCGGGCTGGCGGCGCTCTATCCGCATATGTGGCTGGGCATGGTCGTGGGCACGGCGGCTATCTGTTACACGGTGTACTTGCTGTATGTAGGGCTGCCGACGTTCATGAACATCGACCCGGACGAGGGCTTCCTGTTTTCCAGCTCGGTACTGGCCGTGGGCCTGGTGGTACTGGTGGCCATCATGGCGTTTACCGTGATTGTCTGGGGGCTGGGCGTAGGCCCGATCTACACCAACTAAGCGGATCGACCGCAGGCAAAGCCACCGCAAGGTGGCTTTGTGCGTTATGCATGACCATTCGGCGCCTGACAGATTCGGAAACACCTGCTTTTGCGGCATACTGGACGTCTCTGGAGATATGGTCAGCATGCCCGAGCAACTCAATACCCGCGTCGAAGATTGTTTCCTGCAAGCCGAATCCTTTTTTAAACGAAGCTTCAAACGCCCCCAGGTCAGCCTCAAGCTGCGGGGCCAGAAGGCCGGTGTCGCGCATTTGCACGAGAACCTGCTGCGTTTCAACCCACAGTTGTACCGCGAAAACAGCCAACACTTCCTCAAGCAGACCGTGGCCCATGAGGTCGCGCACCTGATCGCCCACCAACTGTTTGGCGAGCGCATCCAGCCCCATGGCGAGGAATGGCAGCTGATCATGCGCGGGGTGTACGAACTGCCGCCGGATCGTTGCCACACCTATGAAATCAAGCGCCGCCAGGTGACCCGGTATATCTACCGTTGCCCGTGTGCCGACAGCGATTTCCCGTTTTCGGCCCAGAGGCATGGGCTGGTGAATCAGGGGCGGCGGTATGTGTGCAGGCGGTGTCGGCACACGTTGGTGTACACAGGGGAAACTCGGGTGGAGTGAGGGCCGCATCGCGGGCAAGCCCGCTCCCACATTTGACCGCGCCGCCTATCTAATGTGGGAGCTGGCTTGCCTGCGATGGCGTCAGATCAGGCACTAACCAACAACCTTGGCCCGCCGCAACTCGGCTATCCGCTGAGCACTAAACCCCAACTCGGCCAGCACTTCATCACTGTGCGCCCCCACCGCCACGCCAATATGCCGAGGCGCTGGCAACCCCTCGGAAAACTTCAACGGGCAGGCCAGTTGCGCCTGCGTCGAGCCATCACCCCGAGGCACCTGGCTGACCAGCTCCCGCGCCTTCAGCTGTGGATGCTCCAGCGCTTCACTCAGGCTCAGCACCGGCTCGACACACGCATCCACGCCGGCGAACAACTCACACAGCTCATCAAAGCTGCGCTTCTCAAATTCGACCTGCAACGCCAGCTTCAGGGCTTTTTGCTGCTCGGGTTTCAGGCTTTGCATGGCCAGCTCCGGCCTTCCCAGCGTTTCGCACAATTGCCGCATAAACGCCGGTTCCAGGCTGCCCACCGACATCCAGCGCCCATCACGCGTGCGGTAGTAGTCGTAGAAACTGCCGCCGTTGAGCACATGGCTCTCCCAATCAGGCTCGACCCCGCAGGCCAGGTAGCCCGCACCGGCCATGGCGTTCAGGCTGAACGAGCAGTCGGTCATGCTCACATCAAGGTATTGGCCGACGCCACTGTGCTGGCGGGCAATCACGGCGGCGAGCAACCCCACCACAGCGTGCAGCGACCCACCGCCAACATCCGCCAATTGCACGCCCAGCGGCACCGGCCCGCTGTCCTGGCGACCGGTGTAACTGGCCACGCCGGCCAACGCGAGGTAGTTGATATCGTGCCCGGCGCGGTCTTTATAAGGCCCCGTCTGACCGTAACCGGTGATCGACACATAAATCAGCCTGGGGTTGAGCGCCTTCAGCGCCTCATAGCCCAGGCCCAGGCGCTCCATCACCCCGGGCCGGAATTGCTCAAGGACAATGTCGTAGTCCTTGACCAACTCACGCACGATCTGCAGCGCCTCGGCCTGCTTGAGGTCCAGTGCCAGGCTGCGCTTGTTGCGGTTGAGGTAGGCATGGCTCGCCGAAGTGCCCTGATCATGGGGCGGCAGCACGCGCAACAGGTCCATGCGCGTGGCCGATTCGATACGCAGCACCTCGGCGCCCATGTCCGCCAGCATCAGGGACGCGAACGGGCCAGGCAGCAAGGTGGAAAAATCCAGCACTTTGAGGGACGCCAAGGGACCTGACATAAAGACTCCATTTGGGTTGCGACTGCCCACAGCCTAGGCAGCCTTGCGCCTGGCGGCAATCGTCAGAACGATCAGCGACAGTGACCGTTTTGATCACGGCGGGCTTTTTCGCGGCGGCGGCTTTATCATTGGCCCACGTTTGCTTGCAGAGTGTTCCATGAAGTTTGCGATTGCAGTATTTTCCGCCGCCCATGCGCCCTCCTCGCGCCGCGCCTTGCTGTTCGCCCAGGCAGCGCTCGCCGGTGGGCATGAGATTGTGCGGCTGTTTTTTTATCAGGACGGCGTGTACAGCGCTGCCAATAACATCGTTGCGCCCCAGGATGAGCAAGACATTGCCCGCCAGTGGCGTGAGTTTGTCAGCCAGCATCAGCTCGACGGCGTGGTGTGCATCGCCGCCGCCTTGCGCCGTGGCGTACTCAATACTGAGGAAGCCACGCGTTACCAGCGCAGCGCGGTGAACCTCGACGCGCCGTGGGCGTTGTCGGGCCTGGGGCAATTGCATGACGCGATCCAGGCTGCCGACCGCCTGATCTGTTTTGGAGGGCCGTGAGATGGCCAAGTCTTTATTGGTGATCAGCCGCCAGGCACCGTGGTCCGGGCCGAGCGCGCGGGAAGCGCTGGATATCGTATTGGCCGGTGGCGCCTTTGACCTGCCGCTGGGTCTGCTGTTTATGGACGATGGCGTGTTCCAACTGGCAACGCATCAGGACGCCAAGGCCGTGCAGCAAAAAGACCTCAGCGCCAACCTGCAGGCGCTGGGCCTGTTCGGCATTGATGAGGTGTTTGCTTGCAGCCACAGCCTTGCCGAGCGCAGCCTCGCGACACCTGCCGGCGCGCAGGTGCTGGACAGCGCTGCGATCACCCAATTGATTGACCGTTATGACCAGGTGATGACCCTCTGATGTCGACTTTGCACGTGGTATCTCACTCCCCGTTTACCGATAGCCGCCTGGCCAGTTGCCTGCGCGTGTGCGGTGCCGCGGACGCCATCCTGCTGTGTGGCGACGGCGCCTACGGTCTGCACAACGCAGCCCTGCAAACCCGTGGCGTAAAGGTCTTGGTACTGGCCGAAGACATGCAGGCACGCAACCTGCCCCTGCCGGACTGGGCCGACAGCGTCGACTACCCAGGGTTCGTACAGCTGTCGATCGACTACGACAAGGTCAACACCTGGCTATGAACACCCTGACCGTAGGCGAACGCACGCTTGAGCTGGACAAGGACGGCTACCTCGTCGACCTGAATGACTGGTCCACCGACGTGGCCATTGCCCTGGCCGCCGCTGAGCCCCTGGAATTGACTGCCGAGCATTGGGAAATCCTCGAATTGCTGCGCGGGTTTTACGCAGAATTTCAGCTGTCCCCGGCCACGCGCCCGCTGATCAAGTACACCGCCTTAAAGCTCGGCCCGCAAAAGGGCAACAGCTTGCACCTCAACACATTGTTCAACGGCACTCCCGCCAAACTCGCCGCCAAGCTGGCGGGCCTGCCCAGGCCGACGAATTGCTTATGACCGACTTTGCCCCGCTGACCCTTGAAACCCCCGCCGAGCACCCGTTTGCGCAGTTCGTGCGCATCCTGGGCAAAGGCAAGCGCGGCGCGCGCAACCTCACCCGTGAGGAGGCCCGCGAAGCCATGGGCATGCTGCTCGACGAAAAAGTCGAAGACACCCAGCTCGGTGCCTTCCTGATGCTGCTGCGTCACAAGGAAGAGAGCCCGGAAGAACTCGCCGGTTTCACCGAAGCCGTGCGCGAACGCCTGAACGCGCCGGCGCTGAATGTGGACATCGATTGGCCGACCTACGCCGGTAAAAAACGCCACCTGCCGTGGTACCTGCTGGCGGCCAAGTGCCTGGCGCAAAACGGCGTGCGCATCCTGATGCACGGCGGCGGCGCCCATACGGCAGGCCGCTTGTACACCGAGCAATTGCTGCAAGGCCTGCAAATCCCGCTGTGTCGCAATTGGCAACAGGTCGAGGCGGCATTCGAGCAAGGCAACCTGGCGTTTATCCCGCTGGGTGACTGGGCGCCGCAACTGCAACGCATGATCGATTTACGCAACACGTTGGGCTTGCGCTCGCCTATTCACTCCTTGGCGCGCCTGCTCAACCCGCTGAATGCGCGTTGCGGCCTGCAAAGTATTTTCCACCCCGGTTATCAGGGCGTGCACCGCGATGCCAGCGGCCTGCTGGGCGATAACGTGATTGTGGTGAAGGGTGATGGCGGCGAAGTCGAGATCAACCCGGACACCCTCAGCCATTTGTATGGCACCACCGGCGGGCAGAGTTGGGACGAAGAGTGGCCCGCCCTCTCCGCCCAGCGCCACGTCAAACCGGCCAGCCTGGAACCCGAGCATTTAAAAGCCTTGTGGCGCGGTGATGTCGAGGACAGCTACCCGCAACTCGCGCTGATCGCGACCATGGCCCTGGCCCTGCGCGGACTCGGCCATGCTCGGGAACAGGCGTTCGAATTGGCCCGGCACTACTGGGATGCGCGGGACAAATCGATTTAATCGATGATTACCGCCCGGTCTTTGCGCTTTTAGTTCGAACTCAGCCCTTTAAACTGGGCTCCAACGCTTATTAGCCAAGGAGCCAGTCATGGGTTTGCTGATCGAAGGACACTGGAAAGACCAGTGGTACGAAAGTAGCGCAGACGGCGCGTTCCAGCGCGAGCAGGCGCAACGCCGCCACTGGGTGACCGCCGATGGCGAGCCGGGCCCCAGCGGCGACGGCGGTTTCAAGGCCGAAGCCGGTCGTTACCACCTGTACGTGTCCCTGGCCTGCCCGTGGGCTCATCGCACGCTGATCCTGCGCAAACTCAAGGGTTTGGAGAGCCTGATCGACGTGTCCGTGGTCAGTTGGCTGATGCTTGAAAATGGCTGGACCTTCGACAAGGCCCACGACTCGACGGGCGATAAACTGGATGATTTCCAGTTCATGCATCAGCGCTACACCGCCGACACCGAAAATTACACCGGGCGTGTCACCGTGCCAGTGCTGTGGGACAAGAAGCTCAAGCGCATCGTCAGCAATGAATCAGCGGAGATCATCCGCATGTTCAACAGCGCGTTTAACGGGCTGACCGGCAATACTCTGGATTTCTACCCCGAAGCCCTGCGCTCGACAATCGATACGCTGAACGAGCGCATCTACCCCGCGGTGAACAATGGCGTGTACCGCGCCGGGTTTGCCACCTCGCAGCAGGCGTATGAACGTGCATTTGATGATGTGTTTGCCGAATTGGATCGCCTGGAACAGCACTTGGCTGAGCAGCGCTACCTGGCCGGTGAATACCTGACCGAAGCCGATGTGCGGCTGTTCACCACGCTGATTCGCTTTGATGCGGTGTATTACAGCCACTTCAAATGCAACCTGCGCCGGATTGCCGACTATCCGAATTTGTCGAACTGGCTAAGGGAGTTGTATCAGTGGCCAGGCGTGGCCGAGACGGTGGATTTTGTGCATATCAAGGGGCATTACTATGCGAGCCATCGGACGATCAACCCGACCGGGATTGTGCCGAAGGGGCCGTTGCAGAAGTTTGATGCCGAGCATGATCGGGCGCGGTTGAGCGGTAAAGGCGTCTTGGGCTGAGAACCTTGTGGCGAGGGAGCTTGCTACCGCTGGGCTGCGCAGCGGCCCCAATAAAAAACACCGCGTTCTGCCAGGCAAAACGCGGTGTTTGGTTTTAGGGCTGCTGCGCAGCCCAACGGGAGCAAGCTCCCTCGCCACATTAAAATCACTCACCACGGCGGCGATGTCAGACTTGGGATTGCGCGCCTTCAAACCACTTGAGTTTCTCGCGCAACACCACCACCTCACCGACGATCACCAGTGTCGGCGCATGCACTTCATGCTCCGCCACCATGCGCGGCAAATCCGCCAATGTGCCGGTAAACACGCGCTGGTTGGACGTGGTGCCCTGTTGGATCAACGCCGCTGGCGTATCCGCCGCGCGCCCGTGCTTGATCAGTTGCTCACAGATGATCGGCAAGCCAATCAGGCCCATGTAGAACACCAACGTTTGCGACGGCCCCACGAGGTCATGCCAAGGCAAGTCCGACGTTCCGTTCTTTAGATGCCCGGTGATAAAGCGCACCGACTGCGCATAGTCACGGTGCGTCAGCGGAATCCCGGCATACGCCGCGCAACCGCTGGCCGCTGTAATACCCGGCACTACCTGGAACGGGATGCCATGGGCCGCCAATTCCTCGATCTCTTCGCCGCCACGGCCGAAGATGAACGGATCGCCACCTTTGAGTCGCAACACACGCTTGCCCTGCTTGGCCAGGTCCACCAGTTGCTGGTTGATCTGGTCCTGCGGCACGGCATGGTCGGCGCGACGTTTGCCGACGTAGATACGCTCGGCGTCACGGCGGCACAGCTCAAGAATCGCCGGGGCCACCAGGCGGTCATACAGCACCACATCGGCCTGCTGCATCAGGCGCAAGGCACGGAAGGTCAACAGGTCCGGATCACCCGGGCCCGCACCGACCAAATAGACTTCGCCAGGCGCATACGGCGGCGCGCCATTGACCTTTTCGATCAACAGACGCTCGGCTTCATCGCCCTGCCCGGCCAATTGACGATCGGCGATCGGGCCCTGGAACACTTCTTCCCAAAAGGCCCGACGCTGCTGCACATCCGGGTACAAACCTTTGACCTGGGCGCGAAAACGCGCCGCCAAACCGGCCAATTGGCCATAAGTCGACGGAATCCAGGTTTCCAGCTTGGCGCGGATCAAGCGTGCCAGCACCGGCGCATCGCCGCCGCTGGACACCGCAATCACCAAGGGTGAACGGTCGACAATCGCCGGGAAGATCACGCTGCACAAGGCGGGCGCGTCCACCACATTGACCGGCACACAGCGGCGCTTGGCATCGCTGGACACCTGCGCGTTCAACGGCTCGTCGTCCGTGGCCGCGATAATCAGCACGCAGCCGTCAAGGTCTGCCTCCTGATAACCGCGCAAAATCAGGTCCCCGCCACTGCCCAGCACCAGTTCTCGCAACTGGTCTTCGATCTGGGGAGCAACCACCCGCAGCAACGCACCGGCGTCGGCCAGCAGCCGGGATTTGCGCAAGGCAATCTCCCCGCCACCGACGACCAACACACGACTGCCGCGCAGGTTATGAAACAGCGGCAGAAATTCCATTTAGCCGATGACCTCAACGCCGCCCATGTACGGCTTGAGCACTTCCGGCACGCGGATGGAACCGTCGGCCTGCTGGTAGTTTTCCAGCACGGCCACCAGGGTACGGCCTACGGCCAGGCCCGAGCCGTTGAGGGTGTGCACCAGTTCCGGCTTGCCGGTTTCCGGGTTACGGAAACGCGCCTGCATGCGACGGGCCTGGAAATCACCGCAGTTGGAGCACGACGAAATCTCGCGGTACTTGTCCTGGCTCGGCACCCACACTTCGAGGTCGTAGGTTTTCACGGCGCTGAAACCCATGTCGCCGGTGCACAGAGCCAGTACGCGGTACGGCAGCTCCAGCAGTTGCAGGACGCGCTCGGCGTTGGCGGTCAGGCCTTCCAGGGCTTCCATGGAGGTCGACGGCTCTACAACCTGCACCATTTCAACTTTGTCGAACTGGTGCTGACGGATCATGCCGCGCGTGTCACGGCCCGAGGCACCGGCTTCGCTACGGAAGCACGGGCTGTGAGCCACGAACTTGATCGGCAGTTGTTTGGCGTCGAGGATTTCACCGGCGACGATATTGGTCAGCGACACTTCGGCGGTCGGGATCAGGTACAGGTCGGCTTCGCCGTCGCGGCTGATCTTGAACAGGTCTTCCTCGAACTTCGGCAGCTGGCTGGTGCCCATCAGCGCCGGTGCCTGCACCAGATACGGCGTGTAAGCTTCTTCGTAGCCGTGTTCAGCGGTGTGCAGGTTGATCATGAACTGCGCCAGGGCACGGTGCATGCGCGCAATCGGGCCGCGCAACAGAGCAAAGCGTGCGCCGGACATTTTTGCGGCGGTTTCGAAATCCAGGCCGCCGGTCAGTTCGCCCAACGCAACGTGATCCTTGATCTCGAAATCGAAGGCTTTTGGCGTGCCCCAACGGCGCACTTCGACGTTGCCGTCTTCGTCTTCGCCAATTGGCACCGATTCGTGCGGAATATTCGGGATGCCCAGCAGGATCGAATCCAGCTCGGTCTGAATGCCTTCCAGCTCGACTTTGCCGTCGGACAGCTCAGTGCCCATGCGCTCGACATCCGCCATCAACGGCGCGATGTCTTCGCCGCGCTGCTTGGCCTGACCGATGGATTTGGAACGCGCATTACGCTCAGCCTGCAGTGCTTCGGTGCGGGTCTGGACGGTCTTGCGCTGTTCTTCCAGCGCTTCGATGCGCGCAACATCCAAGGCAAAGCCACGGGATGCCAGGCGGTCCGCTACGTCCTGAAGGTTGCTACGTAACAGTTTGGAATCGAGCATGTCGGTCTCTCGTTTATCAAAGTTTGGTCAAGGACAGGCCGGCCCAGGTGGCGAGCAGCCCGCCGAACACGCTGATGCCCAGGTAACCGAAGGCTACCAAAGCCTGCCCGCTTTCCAGCAGGCGCAGCGTATCCAGTGAAAAGGATGAAAAGGTCGTAAGACCGCCTACAAAGCCGACAATCAAGCCGGCGCGAATCTCAATCGGCACTTCGGGGCGCAACAGGAACCAGCCGTACAAAAGGCCGATAATCAGGCAACCCACCAGGTTGACCGCCAGGGTCGCCGCATAAAAATGCTTCGGCCAGTTGGCGCTGACCCAAGTGCCGGTGGCGAAACGCAATAATGTACCAGCGATACCCGCGGCGGACACGGCAAGAATGGTCTTGAGCACTACTTTCTCCGCTGTTTTGGGCTGAGACGGTCGAGTTGGGCCAGGTGATTGAGTTTTTCACCGATTTTCAGCTCCAGGCCACGGGGCACCGGCTGGTAAAGCGGCAAGGGCTCAAGCTCATCGGGGAAGTAGTCTTCGCCGGCTGCGTAGGCGTCCGGCTCATCGTGGGCATAGCGGTACTCGTCGCCATAACCCAATTGTTTCATCAGCTTGGTCGGCGCATTGCGCAGGTGCATCGGCACTTCGAGGGAGCCGTACTCGGCAGCGGCGCGCAGGGCGGATTTGAAGCCCATGTACACCGCGTTGCTTTTTGGCGCACAGGCCAGGTAGGTGATGGCCTGGGCCACGGCCAACTCGCCTTCCGGGCTGCCGAGGCGCTCCTGCACATCCCAGGCGGCCAGGCACAGGCTCAGGGCGCGCGGGTCGGCGTTGCCGATGTCTTCGCTGGCCATGCGCACCACGCGGCGCGCCAGGTACAGCGGGTCGCAGCCGCCGTCGATCATGCGCGCAAACCAGTACAACGCGCCGTCGGGGTTGGAGCCGCGCACCGATTTGTGCAGCGCCGAGATCTGGTCGTAGAAGGCTTCGCCGCCCTTGTCGAAACGGCGGCGCGTGTCGCCAAGCAGGCTTTGCAACAGGTCGACGCCAATCTCGTGGCCGTCTTCGGCCAGGTCCGAGGCGTTCTCCAGCAGGTTCAGAAAGCGCCGGCCATCGCCATCGGCGGCGGCCAGCAGAATCTTGAAGCCTTCTTCGCTGACACTCAGCTGGCGCTTGCCCAAGCCTTTGTCTTCGCTCAGGGCCCGGTGCAGCAGCTTTTGCATCGCCGCTTCGTCCAGGCTCTTGAGCACATAGACCCGCGCTCGCGAGAGCAAGGCGTTGTTGAGTTCAAACGACGGGTTTTCGGTGGTCGCACCAATGAAAATCAGCGTGCCATCTTCAACGTACGGTAAAAAAGCATCCTGCTGCGACTTGTTGAAGCGATGCACTTCGTCGACAAACAGGATGGTGCGTTTGCCGTATTGCCCGGCCTGCTGCTTGGCGACTTCTACCGCCTGGCGAATCTCTTTGACCCCGGCCAATACCGCCGAAACCGTTTCGAAGTGTGCATCCGAGACTTTCGCCAGCAGCCGCGCCAGGGTGGTTTTACCCACGCCCGGCGGCCCCCAGAAAATCATCGAGTGCAGCGCCCCCTGCTCCAGGGCTTCGCGCAGTGGTTTGCCGCGAGCGAGCAGGTGTTCTTGCCCGACGTACTCGTCCAGGTTGGTGGAACGCAAGCGCGCCGCCAGGGGTTGAGCAATCGGGTCACTTCGAAACAAGTCCATGGGCAGCGTTTGAAACCTCTAGTTTATTCCTGGATCACGTCAGCACCCTTGGGGATGACAAACTTGAACTTGGATGCGTCCACCGGCTGGTTAGCCTTGACGCCGGAGAACAGGATATCGGTGCGTTGGCCAACACTGTCGATCAGGCGCATGTTGTTGATCACGCCGTTGCCGAACGACAGGTTCAGGCTGTCAAACAGCGTGTCCTTGGATTTGGGCTTGAGGGTGAACTCGATCACGTTGCTGGTTTGCTTGGAGGTGATGTCGAAGCTGTCGTTGATCTTCGACACATCACCCGACAGCAGCAGCGCCGGCGTCTGGTTCAAACGCGGGTCGAGCTTCTTGATGGTCGCCTGTTCCAGGTCCGGGTCCCACAGGGTGACCTTCTGGCCATCGGAAACGATGGTCTGCTCGGCCTTGCCTTCGGTGTGCCAGTAGAACAGCCCAGGGCGCTGCACAGCCATTTCGCCTTCGGTTTGCTGCAATTGGGTACCACCGGCATCCAGGGTCAACTGGGAGAAGCGCGCGGTCAGGGTCTTGGATTTGTCCAACAGGTTGGTCAGGCTGGCCACGGAGGCCGGATCAGCGTGGGCCGAAACAGCAGTCAGGGCCAGTGCAGGCAACAACAGCATGCGGATAAAGCGCATGGGAATCCTCATTGAGTCGTCAGGACGCGCCGCGTGTTGCCACGCAGCACGGGGTCAGTCGCGCATCTGCCCGGGGGCGATGACTTCACGCGAACCGTTGGTGTTCATGGCGGTCACGACGCCGGCATTTTCCATGGATTCGATCATGCGGGCGGCGCGGTTGTAGCCGATTTTGAGCTTGCGCTGCACCGCAGAGATCGAGGCGCGACGGCTTTCGAGTACGAATGCCACGGCTTCGTCGTAAAGCGCGTCGGTTTCGGCATCGTCATCACCGCCGCTGCCGCCGTCGAAGCCGCTGCCGGCCTCTTCCACGCCCGCGAGGATGTCGTCGTTGTATTCCGGCGCGCCACGCAGTTTCCAGGCTTCAACCACGCGGTGTACTTCGTCATCGGAGACGAACGCACCGTGCACGCGAATCGGCAGGCTGGTGCCCGGCGGCATGTAGAGCATGTCACCGTGGCCGAGCAGTTGCTCGGCGCCACCCTGGTCGATGATGGTGCGCGAGTCGATCTTGCTGGAGACCTGAAACGCCATCCGCGTTGGAATGTTGGCCTTGATCAAGCCGGTGATCACATCCACCGACGGCCGCTGGGTCGCGAGGATCAAGTGAATACCGGCCGCACGCGCCTTTTGGGCGATACGCGCGATCAGTTCTTCAACCTTCTTGCCGACGATCATCATCATGTCGGCAAACTCGTCGACCACCACCACGATGGTCGGCAGCTTGGTCAGCAGCGGCGCTTCATCGTGGATGCTTTCGCGCTTGTACAGCGGGTCGGTCAGCGGTGTGCCGGCGTCCTGGGCTTCCTTGACCTTGGCATTGAAGCCCGACAGGTTACGCACGCCCATCTTCGCCATCAGCTTGTAGCGGCGCTCCATCTCGGCGACGCTCCAGCGCAGGGCGTTGGCGGCGTCCTTCATATCGGTCACCACTGGGCACAGCAAGTGCGGGATGCCTTCGTAGATCGACAATTCGAGCATCTTCGGGTCGATCATGATCAGCTTGGCGTCATCCGGGCCGGACTTGAACAGGATCGACAGGATCATCGCGTTCACGCCCACCGACTTACCGGAACCGGTGGTACCGGCCACCAGCAGGTGCGGCATTTTCGCAAGGTCGGTGATCACCGGCTTGCCGCCGATGTCGTGGCCGAGGGCCAGGGTGACCGGCGATTTGAAGTTGTCGTATTCCGGGGTCGACAGCACCTCGGAGAACCGCACGATCTGGCGGTCTTCGTTGGGAATCTCGATGCCGACGGTGGTCTTGCCGGGGATCACTTCCACCACACGCACACTGGTCACGGCCAGGGAGCGGGCCAGGTCTTTGGCCAGGTTGGAGATACGGCTGACCTTGACGCCGGCGGCCGGCTGGATTTCGTAACGGGTAATCACCGGGCCTGGGTGGATCGAATCCACCGAGACTTCGACGCCGAATTCCTTGAGCTTGATTTCCAGCAGATGGCCAACCGCCGCCAGGGATTCAGGGGAATAATTGAGTTGTTTCTTTTCGGCCGGGTCGAGAATCGAGATCGGCGGCAGCGTGCCTTCGACGGCGCTGTCGACAAACAACGGCGCCTGCTTCTCTTTCTGCACACGATGGCTCGGCTCGGGCGCTTTGGGCGGTGCCGGGGCAATCACCGGCGGCACTTGCTTCTCGCGGTCCGACATGTGCTTGCTCAGGGCCTGCTCGCGCTCGATCAAGCGCTCCTTGACCTTGGCCTGCTCGCGGCGGTCCGGCGTACTCGGGGCCACCACTTCGTTAACGCGGGTGTCCACCTCGCGCAGTTGCGCGACCATGCGTTTGCGATCGACTCGGGCCGACCACCAACGGTTGGCCGCGCCCTGGAACAACTCGAGCAGGTCCAGGGTGATCTTGCCGGTCACGTCCATCACCTTGAACCACGACAGGTCGGTGAACACGGTGAGGCCGAACAGGAACAGCGCGATAAACATCAAGGTGCTGCCCTGGATGTTCAGGGTCTTGCGCGCCAGGTCGCCGAGGCTTTCGCCCAAGGCCCCGCCCGCGCCCGCCGGCAGGCCGGTAGGTGCATGGAAGTGGATGTGCGCCAGCGCTGCGCCGGACAACACCAGGAACACCAGGCCGATCAGACGCCAGGAGAACAGCCAGCCGCTCCACTGCCACGGTTCGTGACGCTGGCGGAAGATCTGCCAGGTCTTGATCGCCAGCAGCAGCGGGAAGATATACGCGAAGTAGCCCAACACCATAAACAGGATATCGGCGCTGTAGGAACCGGCGGGGCCGCCGAAGTTCTGCACGTCTTCGATCTTGCTGTTGTGGCTCCAGCCCGGATCGTCCTTGCCATAGGTAAGCAAGGCCATCATCAGGAACAGGCACAGGGCGCCAATAGCGATCAGCGCGCCTTCCTTGAGTCGATAATGCAGGTGCTGGCGCCAGGCCGGCACGACTGCTGCTTTAGGTGTTGCGGCGGATTTCTTCAAAACGGGTCTATTCCTGCGCCTTTAGCGCGTCCATCTGTTGAATGACTGCACACTGCTCAATCCGAGCAGCTGAAAAATGAACGAATGTCGCTGAAACTACTTTTAACATTGGGTGATGAACAGGTGAAAGGGCGATAACGCCACAATGCCCGCATTGTACGGGTTTGCGTCGGCGATGCCACGTACTTGCCCTCACCCGACGGCCTGCACAGATAATGTGTCACAGCCTGTTCAATTTGAGCATGCATTGCCTTTGCTGACAAAGGCTTATGCGCTGTTTTTATCAAAGCAGGCAAGCTTGGCAATTGGCCTGCATGGCCCAGACCCGATTACGACCGCGCCTGTGGGGCAGAGTTGCAGAAACACCCGCTAACGCTATTGCGCGCCGATGCCCGATTCGGGCTGGCCCCACAGCGCCTTGTCGACAATAATCACCCCACATGCGGCAGGCGTCATACCTGCCACTCCCCTCCCCTACCGTAAGCCTGGATGCCATGCTGACCTGGTTGCAACGCGATTCCCTGACTTTCCCGCCGCTGGCCAAGGCCATGCGCGAACCCAATGGCTTGCTGGCTGCCGGCGGCGACCTGTCGGCCGAACGACTGATCCAAGCCTATCGCCATGGCTGCTTCCCGTGGTTCTCCGACGGCCAGCCGATCCTCTGGTGGTCTCCAGACCCACGTACGGTGATATTCCCCGACGAACTGCACGTATCACGCAGCCTGGGCAAACTGTTGCGCCAGCAGCGCTACAGCGTGACCTTCGACCAGGACTTCGCCGCCGTCATCCAGGCCTGCGCCGCGCCACGCGCTTATGCGGACGGCACCTGGATCACCGAAGGCATCCAAAGTGCCTATCTGGAGCTGCACCGGCGCGGTTACGCGCACTCCGTTGAAGTGTGGGATGACGGCACGCTGGTAGGCGGCCTGTATGGCCTGGCCATGGGCCAATTGTTTTTTGGCGAATCGATGTTCAGCCGCGCCGACAATGCCTCCAAGTTCGGCTTTGCCACGCTGACCCGCCAGTTGCAGGCCTGGGGTTTTGTACTGATCGACTGCCAGATGCCCAATGACCACCTGCACAGCCTCGGCGCCCGCGCCATACCACGCAGTGAATTTGCCGATTTCCTGCGCAACCATTTGGACCAACCCAGCTCTGGCCCGTGGGTTTCCTAGGCGACTTCCTCGTACCTGGCTTACACTTATTTCAAAGCTTAACCCGAGGGTTTGTCATGACCGAGCTGGCGCGCTTGAAGTTTTATGCCACTCAAGCCCACTCTTGCAGCTATCTGCCTGACGAGCAGGCCACCACACTGTTCCTCGACCCCAGCCAGCCGATGGACGTGCATGTGTATGCCGACCTTTCGGAGATGGGCTTTCGGCGCAGCGGCGATCACCTGTACCGACCCCATTGCCAGAATTGCAATGCGTGCGTGCCTGCGCGCATCCCGGTTGCGCAGTTTTTGCCGGACCGTAACCAGAAACGCATTCTCAAACGCAACGCCGACCTGACGGTCACGGCCACCAAGCCACAGTACAGCGAAGAATATTTCGATCTTTACCAGCGCTACATCGAACAACGCCATGCGGATGGCGATATGTTCCCGCCCAGCCGTGATCAGTTTTCGACCTTCCTGGTGCGCGACCTGCCCTTCTCACGCTTCTATGAGTTTCGCCTGGACGGCCGCCTGCTGGCGGTGGCGGTGACCGACCTGCTGCCCAACGGCCTGTCGGCGGTCTACACCTTCTATGAACCGGCCGAGGAACGCCGCAGCCTTGGGCGCTTTGCGATTTTGTGGCAAATCGGTGAAGCCCTGCGCCTGGAACTGGAGGCGGTGTACCTCGGATACTGGATCAAGAACTGCAAAAAGATGAACTACAAGACCCAATATCGGCCCATTGAGCTACTGATTAATCAAAGATGGGTAACGCTTAACTAGAACCCCTTGGCTTAAACACCCTTTTTCGGGCACAATGCACGCCGCTTTTGCCTGGCGCAGTTGCACCGGGCCATTCACTGGATACCGAGGGCTTTACTGCATGTCGAAAGAAGACAGCTTCGAAATGGAAGGCACTGTCGTCGACACCCTGCCCAACACCATGTTTCGTGTGGAGTTGGAAAATGGGCACGTCGTAACCGCGCATATCTCCGGCAAGATGCGCAAGAACTACATTCGTATTCTTACCGGTGACAAAGTGCGCGTCGAGCTGACGCCCTATGACTTGAGCAAAGGGCGCATCACTTACCGCGCTCGTTAAGCAAGTCAATACAAAACGCCCGGTTATGCCGGGCGTTTTTGTGTGTCCGTTATTTATGCAGCACCACAAATACCTGTGGGAGCTGGCTTGCCTGCGATAGCGGTGTTTCTGCTGGTGCATCTCTAGCTGACCCACCGCTATCGCAGGCAAGCCAGCTCCCACAGGGGGGACAGCAAAAAGGCGCCTTTCGGCGCCTTTTTGCTGTGTTGCGATCAGCTATCAGGCCATTTCGGCCGTGGTTTCGAACTCGAAGGTCAGCTCGCCATCCTTCAGGTCGATATGCACCACGCCGCCATGGTCGGAAAGCTCGCCAAACAGGATCTCTTCGGCCAGCGGCCGCTTGATCTTGTCCTGGATCAGACGCGCCATTGGGCGAGCGCCCATTGCCGAGTCGTAGCCGCCTTCGGCCAGCCAGTTGCGCGCCGCATCCGTCACTTCCAGCTGCACGCGCTTGTCTTCCAACTGCGCTTGAAGCTCGGTAAGGAACTTGTCCACCACGCTTTTGATAACCTCATGGCTGAGGCGACCAAACTGGATAATGGTGTCCAGACGGTTGCGGAACTCCGGCGTGAAGCTCTTCTTGATCACTTCCATCGCGTCGGATGAGTGATCCTGATGCGTAAAGCCAATAGAGGCCCGCGCAGCAGTCTCGGCACCGGCGTTGGTGGTCATGATCACGATGACGTTGCGGAAGTCCGCCTTGCGCCCGTTGTTGTCGGTCAGGGTGCCATGGTCCATGACCTGCAGCAGCAGGTTGAAGACTTCCGGGTGGGCCTTCTCGATTTCATCGAGCAGCAACACGCAGTGCGGCTGCTTGGTGATGGCTTCGGTCAGCAGGCCGCCCTGGTCGAACCCGACATAGCCCGGAGGCGCGCCGATCAGGCGCGACACGGTGTGGCGCTCCATGTATTCGGACATGTCGAAGCGTACCAGCTCGATACCCATGGCCTTGGCCAATTGGCGCGCAGCTTCGGTCTTGCCGACGCCGGTCGGGCCTGCGAACAGGAACGAACCGACCGGCTTGTCCGGCGACTTGAGGCCCGCACGCGACAATTTGATCGCAGTGGACAACGCGTCGATAGCCGCATCCTGACCGAACACCGTGAGCTTGAGGTCGCGCTCCAGGTTACGCAGCAGCTCCTTGTCGGAACTGTTGACGTGCTTAGGCGGAATACGCGCGATCTTGGCCACGATGTCCTCGACTTGAGGCACGTCGATGCGCTTCACACGCTTCTCGACCGGCTGCAGGCGCTGGTAGGCACCCGCCTCGTCGATCACGTCGATGGCCTTGTCCGGCATATGCCGGTCATTGATGTAGCGCGATGCCAGCTCAGCAGCGGCACGCAGGGCTTCATCGGTGTACTCGATGCCATGGTGGGCCTCGAAGCGCCCTTTGAGGCCGCGCAGAATGCCGATGGTGTCTTCCACCGAAGGCTCGGACACGTCGACTTTCTGGAAGCGACGCGCCAGGGCACGGTCTTTTTCGAAGATGCCGCGAAATTCCTGGAAGGTGGTCGAACCGATGCAACGGATATCACCCGACGACAGCAGCGGCTTGAGCAGGTTGGAGGCGTCCATCACCCCACCCGACGCCGCACCGGCACCAATGATGGTGTGGATTTCATCGATAAACAGGATCGCCTGCGGGCGTTTTTTCAGCTCGCCGAGCAGCGCCTTGAAGCGTTTCTCGAAATCGCCACGGTACTTGGTCCCGGCGAGTAACGCGCCCAGGTCAAGGGAGTAGACGACGCTGTTGGCCAGCAAATCCGGCACCTGGTTATCCACGATGCGCTTGGCCAGGCCTTCGGCAATCGCGGTTTTACCCACGCCCGCCTCGCCCACCAGCAATGGGTTGTTCTTGCGACGACGCGCGAGGATCTGCGCCACACGCTCAACCTCAAGCTCACGCCCGACCAGCGGATCGATCCGCCCCTGGCGCGCCAGCTCGTTAAGGTTGCTGGCATAGGCATCCAGTGGATTGCCCGAAGAAGAAGACTCACCGCCCTCGTCGTCCTGCATATCCTGCTCACCCTCGGAATGATCGCCGTGCCCTGGCACCTTGGAGATACCGTGGGCGATGTAGTTGACGACATCAATACGGGCAACGCTCTGCTGCTTGAGCAGGAACACTGCCTGGCTTTCCTGCTCGCTGAAAATCGCCACCAGCACATTGGCGCCCGTGACCTCACGCTTACCGGAGCTCTGTACGTGGAAGACAGCACGCTGCAACACTCGCTGAAAGCCCAGGGTTGGCTGGGTCTCACGGTCCTCGTCATGCACGGGGATCAGTGGCGTGGTGGAGTCGATAAACTCCTGCAGGTCATGCTTGAGTTTGTCGAGGTTGGCGCCGCACGCACGTAGAACGGTGGCGGCAGCTTCGTTATCCAAAAGTGCCAGCAGCAGGTGTTCGACGGTCATGAATTCATGACGCTTCGAACGAGCCTCCTTGAAGGCAAGATTGAGGGTGACTTCGAGCTCGCGGTTTAACATAGCTTCACCTCATACCCAAGTGGTCGGCGTTAACCGTCCTTCTCGATTTCACAGAGTAGCGGATGCTGGCTTTCCCTGGCGTACTGGTTGACCTGCATGGCCTTTGTCTCGGCGATGTCACGGGTAAACACTCCACATACTGCCCGTCCTTCTGTGTGAACGGCCAGCATTACCTTGGTCGCCAGCTCGCGGTTCAGGTTAAAAAACACCTCGAGCACTTCGACGACGAAATCCATCGGTGTGTAGTCATCATTAAACAAAACCACCTTGTACATCGGCGGCGCCTGTAGAGCAGGCTTCGCTTCCTGGACAGCAATGCCTGCAGAACCGTCGTCATCGTGTTCCTGATCCGGGCGATCCTGATTGAATGTTAGTCGAATCTGGCTGTTTGCATGCATGGAAAGAAAGGTTCGTCAGTGGTTCAAATACAGTGGTGGGGGCGACCTGTCAGATTTTCAACTACTGACCGACTGGTCGCCTTGACTATCGGCGAAACGGTGTTACAACCAATAGAACCCACAGTGGGTAAAAAAGGTCCGCGCAGTCAACCTTATTTATTCGGGTTAGGACGGATAAACTGGATGATACTCCAGTGATGGAGTCTGGTGCAGAGGGATATGGGTATGTCTGGCGTCAAGATCAGTGGCAAGGTCAAATGGTTTAACAATGCCAAGGGCTATGGGTTCATCAATGCGGATGGAAAATCCGGAGAAGACCTCTTCGCGCATTTTTCAGCGATTACCATGGATGGGTACAAGACCCTAAAAGCGGGCCAGCCTGTGGAGTTTTTAATCATCCAAGGGCCGAAAGGGCTGCACGCCGTCGAAATTTGTGCAGCCTGCGCAGCTACACCAGGAACAATCCACGACGAAACGCACGAAACAAAGCCCAGGACAAGTCAGGCCACCCCATCAAAAAAGAAACAAACGGCCTGATAACGCTTTAGCAAACAGCACAAAAAAGCCGGCCATTCTGATCAATCAGAATGGCCGTTTTTTTTACAGCAGCGCTTTACATATGCGAAATCAACGCATCACCAAACCCTGACGACGACACCAGCTTCGCGCCCTCCATCAAACGCTCGAAGTCATAGGTCACGGTCTTCGCCGAAATCGCACCATTGGTGCCCTTGATGATCAGATCCGCCGCTTCAGTCCAGCCCATATGCCGCAGCATCATTTCCGCCGACAGGATCAACGAACCCGGGTTGACCTGATCCTTGCCTGCATATTTAGGCGCGGTACCGTGAGTGGCTTCGAACATCGCCACGGTGTCGGAAAGGTTGGCCCCCGGCGCAATACCGATGCCACCTACTTCCGCCGCCAGCGCGTCAGACAGATAGTCACCGTTAAGGTTAAGCGTGGCAATCACATCATATTCCGCCGGCCGCAGTAGAATCTGCTGGAGCATGGCGTCGGCAATCGCGTCCTTGACCACCACATTCTTGCCGGTCTTCGGGTTTTTGAACTGCATCCACGGGCCGCCGTCGAGCAGGGTCGCGCCAAATTCTTTTTCGGCAATACCGTACGCCCACTCTTTGAAGGCACCTTCGGTGAACTTCATGATGTTGCCTTTGTGCACAATGGTCAGTGAATCGCGGTCATTATCCACTACATATTGCAGGGCTTTGCGCGCCAGGCGCTCGGTGCCTTCTTTGGAAACCGGCTTGATGCCAATCCCGCAGTCCTGGTCGAAACGGATCTTGGTAACACCCATTTCTTCCTTGAGGAACTTGATCACCTTGATCGCTTCCGGCGAACCGGCCTTCCACTCGATACCGGCATAAATGTCTTCGGAGTTTTCGCGGAAGATGGTCATGTCCACATCGCCAGGCTTCTTGACCGGGCTGGGCACACCTTCAAACCAGCGCACCGGGCGCAGACAGACATACAAATCGAGCTGCTGACGCAGGGCCACGTTCAGCGAACGGATGCCGCCGCCAACCGGCGTGGTCAGCGGGCCTTTGATGGAAACCACGTAATCCTTGACCGCATCCAGGGTTTCCTGGGGCAGCCAGGTGTCCTGGTCGTAGACTTGAGTCGCTTTCTCGCCGGCATACACCTCCATCCAGGAGATTTTGCGCTTACCGCCGTAGGCCTTTTCAACAGCTGCGTCGACCACCTTGATCATCACCGGGCTGATGTCGACGCCAATACCGTCGCCTTCTATATAAGGGATGATAGGTTGGTCAGGAACATTGAGAGAATGGTCTGCATTGACGGTGATTTTGTCGCCGACTGCCGGAACCTGAATCTTCTTGTATCCCATGCTGAACTCCATCTATGGATTGAACATCTGGCTGCGTTCGAGCCTACTCCAGATAAATGGCGACTGAAACCTCACGCCATGCTCATTTGCATCGAAAACAGCATAATTTGTCGCCTACAAGCCTGAAAGCAAAGACAAAATCGCCAATCTTGAGCACATCGTGCGACTTTGGTCGCACTCTGGGCCCTGCGACCTTTAGACCAATGGACGACACACCTTTTGTATGAAGGCTCGGCGTAAGCATAGCGACCTATGTATAATGCCGCCGCTGACCAAAGAGTCACGACGGTTGACCGCTCCTGCACTTGTAAACAGTGTGTGTAGCCCTCAACCAGAAAGCAGGACCATTACCATAGTCCAAACGCTTGACGCTCGACTGATGCAAACCAACATCACCGCGAAGAAACCTCGACATTTCGCTCATGGATGACTTTGAACGAACGCGCTCCACCCGGCGCATCTCGAGTTTCTGCGCACGCTTTCAGCAAAGAAGAGAGTTAATCCGAATATGCCCACCCGCTCGAAGATCATCTACACCTTCACCGACGAAGCCCCAGCCCTCGCCACCTATTCACTGCTGCCTATCGTAGAGGCCTTCACCGCTTCCGCTGATATTGCTGTGGAAACCCGCGACATTTCCCTGGCCGCGCGCATCCTCGCAAGCTTCCCCGAGCAACTGGGCAACAAGGCAATCGCGGACCACCTCGCCGAACTGGGCGACCTGGCCGTTACGCCTGAAGCCAACATCATCAAGCTGCCTAACATCAGCGCCTCGACCCCGCAGCTGCAAGCGGCGATCAAGGAACTGCAGGCCCAGGGCTACGCCCTGCCGGACTACCCGGAAACCGTAACCACCGACGCGGAAAAAGAAACCCGTGCACGTTACGACAAGGTCAAGGGCAGCGCCGTGAACCCGGTACTGCGCGAAGGCAACTCCGACCGCCGCGCACCACTGTCGGTCAAGAACTACGCGCGCAAGCACCCGCACAAAATGGGCGCCTGGGCTGCCGACTCCAAGTCGCACATCGCACACATGAGCAACGGCGACTTCTACGGCAGCGAAAAAGCCGTGCAGATCGAAGCCGCTGACGCCGTAAAAATCGAACTGATCGCCAAAGACGGCACTGCGACCGTCTTGAAAGAAAAGACCTCGGTACAAGCAGGCGAAATCATCGACACCGCCGTGCTGAGCAAAAAAGCTCTGCGCGCGTTCATTGCCGCTGAAATCGAAGACGCCAAGCAGCAAGGCGTGCTGCTGTCGGTTCACTTGAAAGCCACCATGATGAAGGTCTCCGACCCGATCATGTTCGGCCAGATCGTTGCCGAGTTCTATAAAGACGCCCTGGCCAAGCACGCTACCGTGCTGGAACAGATCGGCTTCAACCTGAACAACGGCATCGGCGACCTGTACGCTCGCATCAAGGCGTTGCCAGCCGAGCAACAAGCGCAGATCGAAGCTGACATTCAGGCGGTCTACGCCGCTCGCCCTTCCCTGGCGATGGTCAACTCCGACAAAGGCATCACCAACCTGCACGTGCCGAGCGACGTCATCGTCGACGCTTCGATGCCAGCCATGATCCGTGACTCCGGCAAAATGTGGGGCACCGACGGCCAGTTGCACGACACCAAGGCGGTGATCCCGGATCGCTGCTACGCCACCATCTACCAAGCCGTCATCGAAGACTGCAAGGCCCATGGCGCTTTCGACCCAACCACCATGGGCAGCGTGCCAAACGTTGGCTTGATGGCCAAGAAAGCCGAAGAGTACGGTTCCCACGACAAGACCTTCCAGATCAAGGCTGACGGCGTAGTCCGCGTCACCGACAGCAAGGGCGCCTTGCTGATGGAACAGGCTGTTGACGCCGGCGACATCTTCCGCATGTGCCAGACCAAAGACGCGCCGATCCAGGATTGGGTCAAGCTCGCCGTCAACCGCGCTCGCGCCAGCAACACCCCGGCCATTTTCTGGCTGGACCCACAGCGTGCGCACGATGGCGTGGTGGTCGAGAAAGTTCAGGCCTACCTGAAAGACCACAACACCGAAGGCCTGGACATCCGCATCATGTCGCCGGTCGACGCGATGAAGTTCACCCTGGAGCGCACCCGCAAGGGCCTGGACACCATCTCGGTGACCGGTAACGTACTGCGCGACTACCTGACCGACCTGTTCCCGATCATGGAGCTGGGCACCAGCGCCAAGATGCTGTCGATCGTGCCGCTGATGAACGGTGGCGGCCTGTTCGAAACCGGCGCCGGCGGCTCGGCGCCGAAGCACGTGCAGCAACTGGTTGAAGAGAACTTCCTGCGCTGGGATTCCCTGGGTGAGTTCCTGGCCCTGGCCGCATCCCTTGAGCATTTGGGTGTTACTTACAACAACCCGAAAGCCCTGGTGCTGTCCAAGACCCTCGACCAGGCCACTGGCCAGTTCCTGGACAACAACAAGTCGCCATCGCGCAAAGTCGGTAACATCGACAACCGCGGCAGCCACTTCTACCTGGCGCTGTACTGGGCGCAAGCCCTGGCCGCCCAGACTGAAGACGCTGCACTGCAAGCGCAGTTCGGCGAACTGGCCAAAACCCTGGCCGACAACGAGGCAACCATCGTTGCCGAGCTGAACGCCGTACAGGGCAAGCCAGTGGACATCGGCGGCTACTACGCGCCGAACCCGGAGCTGACCAGCAAAGCCATGCGCCCAAGCAACACCCTCAACGCGGCGATTGCCAAGTTGAAGTAAGGTTGTAAGGATGCAAAGAAGCCCCGGCCATGTGCCGGGGTTTCTGTTTGCACCCTGGTTTCACTGAACACCCCCGATCAAATGTGGGAGCTGGCTTGCCTGCGATAGCGGTGGTTCAGCTGCATCGGTGTCAACTGACAGACTGCTATCGCAGGCAAGCCAGCTCCCACACTGAACGAGTTTCTTCAGTCACTACACATCGAGGCACCCATGACCTGGCAACCCCACATCACCGTCGCCACTATCGTCGAAGACAACGGCCGCTTCCTGATGGTCGAGGAGCTCAAGGGCGGCCGCGCCGTACTCAACCAGCCGGCCGGCCATCTGGACCCGCATGAAACCCTCACCGAAGCGGCCGTGCGCGAAACCCTCGAAGAAACCGGCTGGGACGTCGAGGCCACCGGCATTGTCGGCATCTACCTGTACACCGCGCCCAGCAATGGCGTGACTTATCAGCGCGTGTGCTTTACCGCCAAAGCCTTGAAACATCACCCCGACTACACGCTCGATGAAGGCATCGTCCGCGCCCGCTGGCTGACCCGTGAGGAGCTGATGGCGCTGCGCGACGACTGGCGCAGTGAGCTGATCATCCGCTGTATCGATGATTATCTGGCCGGCCAGCGCCATAGCCTCGAATTGATCCGCCCTTCTCTTTAGCCTTGCGGGCGTGAGCCTGTTAGAATCGCGTCCTTTTTCAAGACACCCGTTGAAACCCTATGCGTGATCCAGCCCCTTCTGACACACAAAAGAAGCGCGTCATCGTCGGCATGTCCGGCGGCGTGGATTCTTCCGTTTCCGCCGTTCTGCTCATGGAGCAGGGTTATGAGGTGGAAGGCCTGTTCATGAAGAACTGGGAAGAAGACGATGGAACGGAATATTGCACCGCCATGGACGACCTGGCCGACGCCCAGGCCGTGTGTGACAAGATCGGCATCAAGCTGCACACCGCCAACTTCGCCGCCGAGTACTGGGACAACGTGTTCGAGCACTTCCTCGCCGAATACAAGGCCGGTCGTACGCCGAACCCGGACATCCTGTGTAACCGTGAAATCAAGTTCAAGGCGTTCCTCGACTACGCCATGATCCTCGGCGCCGACCTGATTGCCACTGGCCACTACGTGCGCCGTCGCGACGTCGACAACCGCACCGAACTGCTCAAAGGCCTGGACCCGAACAAGGACCAGAGTTACTTCCTGCACGCCGTCGGCGGCGAACAGATCGCCAAGACCCTGTTCCCGGTCGGCGAGCTGGAAAAACCCGAAGTGCGCAAGATCGCCGAAAAACACGGCCTGGCCACCGCCAAGAAAAAGGATTCCACCGGGATCTGCTTTATCGGCGAGCGCCGTTTCAGCGACTTCCTCAAGCAATACCTGCCGGCACAACCGGGCGAAATCAAAACCACCGACGGTGAAGTGATCGGCCGCCACCATGGTTTGATGTACCACACCATCGGCCAGCGTCAGGGCTTGGGCATCGGCGGACTGAAAGACGCCGGCGAAGAGCCGTGGTACGTACTGGTCAAGGACCTGGAAAACAATGTGCTGGTCGTCGGCCAGGGCAATGAGCACCCACTGCTGTTCTCGGGCGCGCTGCTGGCGTCGGAAATCTATTGGGTCAACCCTATCGACCTGAGCACGCCACGCCGCCTGACCGCCAAAGTGCGCTATCGCCAGAGCGACCAGCCCTGCACCCTGGAAAAAACCGCCAGCGGCTACCGCGCCACCTTCGATGACCCGCAACGCGCGGTCACGCCGGGCCAATCGGTGGTGTTCTATGACGGCGAAATTTGCCTGGGCGGTGGCGTGATTGAAGTCGCCGAAGCCTGGAGCAACCCGGCATGAGCCCGACCCAGGAGCAATTGACGGCACTCGGCGGGGTCTTCCTCGCCGCCGTGCTGGTCGACAAGATCGCCAAGACCGGCCAGGTGACCGAAGCAGGCCTGACCTGCATGCTCGGCAGCCTGCTGATTCGCGACCCCAAGGACACCCTGGAAGTGTATGGCGGTGACGACCTGGCGCTGCGTGAAGGTTACCGCGCGCTGATCGGCGCTCTGGAGCGCGACCCAAGCACCTTGCAACGTGAGCCGCTGCGCTATGCGCTGTCGATGCTCGGCCTTGAGCGGCAACTGGCCAAGCGCGACGACCTGCTCGAAACCATCGGCAAACGCCTGCCGCAGATTCAATCCCAGGTGGAACACTTCGGCCCGGCCCACGAAAACGTGATTGCCGCCTGTGGTGCGCTGTACCAGGACACGTTGAGCACCTTGCGCCAGCGCATCCAGGTGCACGGCGACATGCGCAACCTGCAGCAACCGAACAACGCTTCGAAAATCCGCGCCCTGCTCCTGGCCGGTATTCGTTCGGCGCGGTTGTGGCGTCAGTTGGGCGGTCATCGCTGGCAGTTGGTGATCAGCCGACGCAAATTGCTCAAAGAGCTTTACCCGTTGATGCGCAACGAATAAGTCGCAGCAACCCGCTTTTTTATAGCCTCACGCGTAATACGCCGGTCAGTTGGCGACGGACCGGCGAATTTTTTCATGTATGATACGCGCCCCATTTCGTTGCCCGACTGTCCGAGAACACCCCATGCAGCTCTCTTCGCTCACTGCGGTTTCCCCTGTTGACGGCCGCTACGCCGGCAAAACCCAGGCCCTGCGCCCTATTTTCAGCGAATACGGCCTGATCCGTGCTCGCGTTCTGGTTGAAGTGCGCTGGCTCCAGCGCCTGGCCGCTCACCCTGCCATCAGCGAAGTGCCGGCGTTTTCCGCCGAAGCCAACGCTGTATTGAACACCCTGGCGGAAAACTTCTCCCTGGAGCACGCCGAGCGCGTGAAAGAGATCGAGCGCACCACCAACCACGACGTCAAAGCCATCGAATACCTGCTCAAAGAGCAAGCGGCCAAGCTGCCGGAACTGGCCCAGGTCAGCGAGTTCATCCACTTTGCCTGCACCAGCGAGGACATCAACAACCTGTCCCACGCCCTGATGCTGCGCGAAGGCCGTGATGACGTGATGCTGCCACTGATGCGCCAGACCGCCAACGCTATCCGCGAGCTGGCCATCCGCTTCGCTGACGTGCCGATGCTGTCGCGCACCCACGGCCAACCGGCTTCGCCGACTACCTTGGGCAAAGAACTGGCCAACGTGGTGTATCGCCTGGAGCGCCAGATCGCTCAAGTCGCGGCCGTGCCGCTGCTGGGCAAAATCAACGGCGCCGTGGGCAACTACAACGCCCACCTGTCGGCCTACCCGGAAATCGACTGGGAAGAAAACGCCCGCGCCTTTATCGAAGACGAGCTGGGCCTGGGCTTCAACCCCTACACCACGCAGATCGAACCGCACGACTACATCGCCGAGCTGTTCGACGCGATTGCGCGCTTCAACACCATCCTGATCGATTTCGATCGCGATATCTGGGGTTACATCTCCCTGGGCTACTTCAAGCAGCGCACCATCGCCGGCGAGATCGGTTCGTCGACCATGCCGCACAAGGTCAACCCGATCGACTTCGAAAACTCCGAAGGCAACCTCGGTATCGCCAACGCCCTGTTCCAGCACCTGGCCAGCAAGTTGCCGATCTCGCGCTGGCAGCGCGACCTGACCGACTCCACCGTACTGCGTAACCTCGGCGTGGGCTTTGCCCACAGCGTGATCGCCTACGAAGCCAGCCTCAAAGGCATCAGCAAGCTTGAGCTCAACGCGCAGAAGATCGCCGCTGACCTGGATGCGTGCTGGGAAGTATTGGCCGAGCCGATCCAGACCGTAATGCGCCGCTACAACATCGAAAACCCGTACGAGAAGCTGAAAGAGTTGACGCGCGGCAAGGGCATCAGCCCTGAGGCGCTGCAAACTTTCATCGATGGCCTGGACATGCCAGCCGCTGCCAAGGCCGAGCTGAAACTGCTCACCCCGGCCAACTACATCGGCAACGCGGTAGAGCAAGCCAAGCGCATCTGATCAGCGCGCGACCCTTTGAGACGCCCGGCCGCGCCGGGCGTTTTTATTCCTGTCTTAAAAGTGCTTTCTTTCAATAGGTTACACATGAATCCTGACATTCCTCTTCAACTTCTGGGCGGCATCACGGCACGGGAATTCCTGCGCGACTACTGGCAGAAAAAACCGCTGCTGATCCGTCAGGCCATCCCTGATTTCGAAAGCCCGATCGACGCCGACGAACTGGCCGGCCTGGCCCTGGAAGAAGAAGTTGAATCGCGCCTGGTGATCGAACACGGCGAGCGTCCATGGGAACTGCGCCGCGGCCCGTTCGCCGAAGATGCGTTCAGCACGTTGCCAGAGCGCGAGTGGACCCTGCTGGTGCAGGCCGTCGACCAATTCGTACCTGAAGTTGCCGAGCTGCTGGGGCACTTCCGCTTTCTGCCCAGCTGGCGCATCGACGATGTGATGATCAGCTTCGCCGCCCCCGGTGGCAGCGTTGGTCCGCACTTCGACAACTACGACGTGTTCCTGCTGCAGGCCCAAGGCAAGCGCAACTGGAAAATCGGCCAGATGTGCAATTCCGAAAGCCCGCTGCTGCAACACGCCGACCTGCGCATCCTGGCGGAATTCGAACAGAGCGAAGAATGGGTGCTGGAACCGGGCGACATGCTTTACCTGCCGCCGCGCCTGGCGCACTTCGGCATCGCCGAAGATGACTGCATGACCTATTCGGTGGGCTTCCGCGCACCGAGCGCTGCCGAAGTGCTGACCCACTTCACTGACTTCCTCAGCCAGTACCTGACCGATGAAGAGCGCTACACCGACGCCGACGCCCAACCGGTCAGCGACCCACACCAGATTCAGGCGGACGCACTCGACCGCCTCAAAGGCCTGCTGGCCGAGCACATGAGCGATGAGCGCATGCTGCTGACCTGGTTCGGCCAGTTCATGACCGAGCCGCGCTACCCGGAACTGGTCGCCGGTGAAGAGCTGGGTGAAGAAGACTTTATCAGCAGCCTGGAAAACGGCGCGATTCTGATCCGCAACCCGAGCGCGCGTATGGCGTGGTCTGAAGTGGACGATGACGTACTGCTGTTTGCCAGCGGCCAGAGCCGTTACCTGCCAGGCAAACTGCGCGAGCTGTTGAAACTGGTCTGCTCGGCCGACGCCCTGCACAGCGAAAACCTCGGCACCTGGCTGGCCGACGAAGACGGTCGTGACCTGCTGTGCGAACTGGTCAAGCAAGGAAGCCTGGGATTTGCCGATGAATAAGATTCACGTAAGTGTCGCGGACTGGCAAAAGGATATCGCTGAGATTCGGCGCATTCGTGAGGCGGTGTTTATCGCTGAACAATCGGTTCCACCGGAGTTGGAGTGGGATGCGGACGACGCCGACGCGATGCATTTTCTTGCATTCGAAGGCGATTTTCCGATTGGCACCGCTCGCCTGCTGCCCAGCGGCGAGATTGGTCGCGTGTCGGTACTCAAGGACTGGCGCGGGCTCAAGGTCGGCGACAAACTGATGGAAGCCGTGATCGGCGCGGCCGAGAAACGTGGCCAGACCAGGCAGTTCCTGAGTGCGCAGGTGTACGCGGCGCCATTTTATGAGCGGCTGGGTTTCACGATCGTCAGTGACGAATTCCTTGAAGTCGGAATTCCGCACGTCGATATGGTGCGCGAGGGTTAATTCGAGACCGAGTCGCCCCTATCGCAGGCAAGCCAGCTCCCACATTTGGAATGCAATCCCCTGTGGGAGCTGGCTTGCCTGCGATAGCGATGTAAGCAACACCCCAAATGCCCTGCCTGCCAGGGCATTTTGCCGTCTACGATTCAACTTGCGACCTGCCAGGCCGACAAACTGGCACTATCACGCTTAATTGACTCGCAGAGATAACGGACATGTCCCTACGCACCCTGCTCACCGCCCTCCTCCTCAGCGCCAGCGCCTGCGCCATGGCCGACACCGAAGTCGTCAACCTGAGCAATCGCACCAGCGCCGACCTGCTGCCCGTCGCGCAAAACTTTATCGGCAAGGACGGCACCGTCAGCGCCTACGGTAACCAGCTTATTGTTAAAGCGGACCCCGGCAAGATCCAGGACCTGCGTGCTTTGCTTGCACAGCTGGATACACCCGCCAAGCGCCTGTTGATCACCGTCGACAGCAACGAGAGTAACCAGCAAAACAGCGGCGACAGCCAAACCCGCATCATCAGTTACGGCACCGCCAGCCGCGACGGCGGCATCCAGCAGATTCAGGCCAGTGAAGGCGTGCCCGCGCTGATCCAGGTCGGCCAGAGCGTGCCACTGACCACCACGCAGCCAGACGCCTACGGCCGCCCGCAAAACCAGACCCAGTATCGCAACGTCACCCAGGGTTTTTACGTGACTGCGAGCGTCACTGGCGAAACCGTACACCTGGCCATCAGTACCAACCGTGACCGAATGAGCCAGGAACGTCCCGATGTAGTGAATGTGCAAAGTACCGACACAACGGTCAGTGGCCGCCTGGGTGAATGGATACCACTGGCGGGCATCAACCGCGAGACCCAGGCCGATAAATCCTCTACAACCCGCAGCTACTCTACTCAGGGCCGCGATGACCTGACTTTGCGGGTCAAGGTCGATACGCTGAACTAAAGCACCAAAAACTGACTGGCGAGTCGCATTAGACTAAAGATGTAGTGCCTTGAAAAAAGCACTACAAAACATTTGACGAGCCAAAAAAGCCTGTGCATGATGGCCTCGCTCCCGCTAATCAGGGGCCCTGGCAAGGGCCTTCGGATCGCCGCTCTAAGCTACCCACCTGAGCCGATTCGTGTCTGTACCGCCCACAAGGTGTGTTTGACGTTGGTTGCGACTGGAACGAAGTTGTCCCGAGGGACGGAAGCTAACCAGGTAACCCGGCTACACACTGATGGATCGTACCAAGGCCCACGATGCCCGAAGACTGTTCGCAGTTTGCCCTTACCTGCTCAATTCCTCCTCTCGCAACGCGTTCATCCCGTCGCCTACCCCGTCGAACCTGACTTGGCCGCCCAAGCTTCTGGTCAGCGAGCAGCCACAACCACGCAGTTAATACGTGGCTGGCAAATGGAATTCTCCACTAGACCTATGCGACGAGGTTTTTCCCCATGGCACTGACACGCGAACAGCAAATTGCAGCCCTTGAAAAAGACTGGGCTGAAAACCCACGCTGGAAAGGCGTAACCCGCGCTTATTCCGCTGCTGACGTCGTCCGCCTGCGTGGCTCGGTTCAACCTGAGCACACCTTTGCAAAACTCGGCGCCGAGAAGCTGTGGAAGCTGGTCACCCAGGGTGCCAAGCCGTCCTTCCGTCCCGAAAAAGATTTCGTCAACTGCATGGGCGCCCTCACTGGCGGCCAGGCAGTTCAACAGGTAAAAGCCGGTATCCAGGCGATCTACCTGTCCGGCTGGCAAGTGGCTGCGGACAACAACTCCGCAGAATCCATGTACCCTGACCAATCGCTGTACCCGGTGGACTCCGTGCCGACCGTGGTCAAGCGCATCAACAACTCGTTCCGCCGCGCCGACCAGATCCAGTGGAAAGCCGGTAAAGGCCCGGGCGATGAAGGCTACATCGACTACTTCGCGCCAATCGTGGCTGACGCAGAAGCCGGTTTCGGCGGCGTACTCAACGCCTACGAACTGATGAAGAGCATGATCGAGGCAGGCGCTGCCGGCGTGCACTTCGAAGACCAATTGGCGTCGGTGAAAAAATGCGGCCACATGGGCGGCAAGGTACTGGTTCCAACCCAGGAAGCCGTACAAAAGCTGACCGCAGCACGCTTGGCGGCTGACGTTGCCGGCACCCCGACCATCATCCTGGCGCGTACCGACGCCAACGCGGCCGACTTGCTGACCTCCGACTGCGACCCGTACGACCAACCATTCGTGACCGGCGAACGCACCCAGGAAGGCTTCTATAAAGTACGCGCCGGTCTCGACCAGGCGATCGCCCGTGGCCTGGCCTACGCGCCGTACGCTGACCTGATCTGGTGCGAAACCGCCAAGCCGGATCTGGACGAAGCGCGTCGCTTTGCTGAGGCGATCAAGAAGGAATACCCGGACCAACTGCTGTCCTACAACTGCTCGCCTTCTTTCAACTGGAAGAAGAACCTGGACGACGCGACCATCGCCAAGTTCCAGCGCGAACTGTCGGCCATGGGCTACAAGCACCAGTTCATCACCCTGGCCGGCATTCACAACATGTGGCACAGCATGTTCAACCTGGCGCACGACTACGCCCGCAACGACATGACTGCCTACGTGAAACTGCAGGAGCAAGAGTTCGCTGACGCCGCCAAGGGTTACACCTTTGTGGCGCACCAGCAGGAAGTGGGCACCGGCTACTTCGACGACATGACCACCGTGATCCAGGGCGGCACCTCGTCCGTGACCGCGCTGACCGGCTCGACCGAAGAAGAGCAGTTCCACTAAGCAGCGAGTACACGGCCAGTGCGGCCCCACGGAAGACCTAACCGCACTGCCGCTTGATCTGACGCCCCGACTGGTTCGGGGCGTTTTTTTGCCCGAAAGAAAATCTCCCTGACACAAAGGAGATCAAAAATGTGGGAGCGGGCTTGCTCGCGAATGCGGTGTATCAGTCAAAGATATGCTAGCTGACCCACCGCATTCGCGAGCAAGCCCGCTCCCACAGGGGAATGCATATAGCCTCAGCAGGATTTTGCGCAAAACATTGACCCAGAGCGGTATTTGCCTGAATCAAATCGGTTAAAAGATCCCCTCCAGCAACTAGCAGCAATCAAGCAAGTAACAATAACTCCCGCGCCACACGAGAAACATTCGCTTAAACCCCACGCAAACAATATTCATTATCATTTAGCCGATAAAAACTTCTTTACCGCTTAAACAAAACACATTTGATTAAATGCCCGCTAATCCCCGGCCCACAAGGGCTACAGCCCCAAGAAGGTGCACTATGTGCTTATTCCATCGAATAATTTCGCTATAGGAATTTTACTTGCCCGGTGTTTAGCCATAAAATCACCGCGATTGATTGCGCTGCGACATATCGTCACTGCATCGTTACTTTTTCGAGCTCAGAGACCTTTGCTCTCTGTTAAGGATTTCCAGCATGACCGAAGCGACAGGACTCATGGCCCACAACTGGGGCTTTGCCATTTTCCTCCTCGGTGTTGTCGGCCTTTGCGCCTTCATGCTCGGCGTCTCCAGCCTCCTTGGGTCAAAAGCCTGGGGCCGCAGCAAAAATGAACCGTTCGAGTCCGGCATGCTGCCTACAGGTGGCGCCCGCTTGCGGCTCTCAGCCAAATTCTATCTGGTCGCGATGCTGTTCGTGATCTTCGATATCGAAGCCCTCTTTCTCTTTGCCTGGTCTGTGTCCGTCCGCGAAAGCGGCTGGACCGGATTCGTCGAAGCCCTCGTTTTCATAGCAATTCTGTTGGCAGGCCTTGTCTACCTATTCCGAGTGGGCGCCCTTGACTGGGCTCCGGAAGCTCGTCGTAAGCGGCAAGCGAAGCTGAAACAATGAGGCTTTGGCGATGCAATACAATCTCACCAGGATCGACCCGGATGCTCCTAACGATCAGTACCCTATCGGCGAACGGGAAACCGTCTCCGATCCGTTAGAAGATCAAGTCCACAAAAACATCTACATGGGCAAACTCGAAGACGTGCTGAGTGGCGCGGTCAACTGGGGGCGTAAAAACTCCCTGTGGCCGTACAACTTCGGCCTTTCGTGCTGCTACGTGGAAATGACCACCGCCTTCACGGCGCCCCACGACATCGCGCGCTTTGGCGCCGAAGTTATCCGGGCATCACCGCGCCAGGCGGATTTCATGGTTATCGCCGGCACCTGCTTTATCAAGATGGCGCCGATCATTCAGCGTCTCTACGAGCAAATGCTCGAACCAAAGTGGGTTATCTCCATGGGTTCGTGCGCCAACTCCGGTGGCATGTACGACATCTACTCCGTCGTTCAAGGGGTGGACAAGTTCCTGCCCGTGGACGTCTACGTGCCTGGCTGCCCGCCCCGCCCTGAAGCTTTTCTGCAAGGCTTGATGCTGTTGCAGGAGTCGATTGGCAAGGAGCGTCGTCCGCTTTCCTGGGTGGTCGGTGATCAAGGCGTTTATCGCGCCGAGATGCCGTCACAAAAGGAACAGCGCCGCGAACAGCGAATCGCAGTCACCAACCTGCGCAGCCCCGACGAAGTCTGATCCAGCACCGCTTCTTTTATAGAACGAAAACCTGGCTTCATTCTTTACGTTGACCGAAAGCGATAAAAAACCATGACTACAGGCAGTGCTCTGTACATCCCGCCTTATAAGGCAGACGACCAGGATGTGGTTGTCGAACTCAATAACCGTTTTGGCCCTGACGCCTTCACCGCCCAGGCCACACGCACCGGTATGCCGGTGCTGTGGGTGGCGCGGGCCAAGCTCGTCGAAGTCCTGAGCTTCCTGCGCAACCTGCCCAAGCCGTACGTCATGCTCTATGACTTGCATGGCGTGGACGAGCGTCTGCGTACCAAGCGTCAAGGCTTGCCGAGCGGCGCCGATTTCACCGTGTTCTACCACTTGATGTCGCTGGAACGTAACAGCGACGTGATGATCAAGGTCGCGCTGTCCGAAAGCGACTTGAGCATCCCGACCGTCACCGGTATCTGGCCGAACGCCAGCTGGTACGAGCGTGAAGTCTGGGACATGTTCGGCATCGACTTCCCGGGCCACCCGCACCTGACGCGCATCATGATGCCGCCGACCTGGGAAGGTCACCCGCTGCGCAAGGACTTCCCGGCGCGCGCCACCGAATTCGACCCGTTCAGCCTCAACCTCGCCAAGCAGCAGCTTGAAGAAGAGGCTGCACGCTTCCGTCCGGAAGACTGGGGCATGAAACGCTCCGGCACCAACGAGGACTACATGTTCCTCAACCTGGGCCCGAACCACCCTTCGGCTCACGGTGCCTTCCGGATCATCCTGCAACTGGACGGCGAAGAAATCGTCGACTGCGTGCCGGACATCGGCTATCACCACCGTGGTGCCGAGAAGATGGCCGAGCGCCAGTCCTGGCACAGCTTCATCCCGTACACCGACCGTATCGACTACCTCGGCGGCGTGATGAACAACCTGCCGTACGTGCTGTCGGTCGAGAAGCTCGCCGGTATCAAGGTGCCGGACCGCGTCGACACCATCCGCATCATGATGGCCGAGTTCTTCCGGATCACCAGCCACCTGCTGTTCCTGGGTACTTATATCCAGGACGTTGGCGCCATGACTCCGGTGTTCTTCACCTTCACCGACCGTCAACGCGCCTACAAGGTGATCGAAGCCATCACCGGTTTCCGCCTGCACCCGGCGTGGTACCGCATCGGCGGTGTGGCCCATGACCTGCCGAACGGCTGGGAGCGCCTGGTCAAGGAATTCATCGACTGGATGCCCAAGCGTCTGGACGAGTACCAAAAGGCTGCGCTGGACAACAGCATCCTCAAGGGCCGTACCATCGGCGTCGCGCAGTACAACACCAAAGAAGCCCTGGAATGGGGCGTCACCGGTGCTGGCCTGCGTTCCACCGGTTGCGACTTCGACCTGCGTAAAGCACGCCCTTACTCGGGCTACGAGAACTTCGAGTTCGAAGTGCCGCTGGCGGCCAATGGCGATGCCTACGACCGCTGCATCGTGCGTGTCGAAGAAATGCGCCAGAGCCTGAAGATCATCGAGCAGTGCATGCGCAACATGCCGGCAGGTCCCTACAAGGCGGATCACCCGCTGACCACGCCGCCGCCCAAAGAGCGCACGCTGCAGCACATCGAAACCCTGATCACGCACTTCCTGCAAGTTTCGTGGGGCCCGGTAATGCCGGCCAACGAATCCTTCCAGATGATCGAAGCGACCAAGGGTATCAACAGTTATTACCTGACGAGCGATGGCGGCACCATGAGCTACCGCACCCGGATTCGTACCCCAAGCTTTGCCCACTTGCAGCAGATCCCTTCGGTGATCAAAGGCGAGATGGTCGCGGACTTGATTGCGTACCTGGGTAGTATCGATTTCGTTATGGCCGACGTGGACCGCTAAGCATGAACAGCACGCTTATCCAAACAGATCGTTTCACCTTGAGTGAAACCGAGCGCTCGGCCATCGAGCACGAGCTGCATCACTACGAAGACCCGCGCGCGGCGTCGATCGAAGCCTTGAAGATCGTCCAGAAGGAACGTGGCTGGGTGCCGGACGGCGCCCTCTACGCCATCGGCGAGATCCTCGGCATTCCCGCCAGCGACGTTGAAGGGGTGGCCACGTTCTACAGCCAGATCTTCCGTCAGCCGGTCGGCCGTCACATCATTCGCGTGTGCGACAGCATGGTCTGCTACATCGGTGGCCACGAATCGGTGGTCAGCGAGATCCAGAACAAGCTGGGCATCGGCCTCGGGCAAACCACTGCGGACGGCCGCTTCACGCTGCTGCCGGTGTGCTGCCTGGGCAACTGCGACAAGGCGCCGGCGTTGATGATCGACGACGACACATTCGGTGACGTGCAGCCTGCTGGCGTCACCCAATTGCTTGAGGGCTACCCATGACCCTTACATCTTTCGGCCCGGCCAACCTGATCAAGCGTTCGCCTGAGACCCACCCGCTGACCTGGCGCCTGCGTGACGACGGCGAGCCGGTATGGCTCGACGAGTACCAGGCCAAGAACGGTTACGCGGCGGCGCGCAAAGCCTTCGCCGACATGGCTCAGGACGATATCGTCCAGACCGTCAAAGACGCCGGCCTCAAAGGCCGCGGCGGTGCAGGCTTCCCAACGGGTGTGAAGTGGGGCCTGATGCCCAAAGACGAATCCATCAATATCCGCTACCTGCTGTGCAACGCGGACGAGATGGAGCCCAACACCTGGAAAGACCGCATGCTGATGGAGCAACTGCCCCATCTGCTGATCGAAGGCATGCTGATCAGCGCCCGCGCGCTGAAAACCTACCGGGGCTATATCTTCCTGCGTGGCGAATACACCACCGCCGCCAAGCACCTCAACCGTGCTGTGGAAGAAGCCAAGGCCGCCGGCCTGTTGGGCAAGAACATCCTCGGTTCGGGTTTTGACTTCGAACTGTTCGTGCACACCGGCGCCGGACGTTACATCTGCGGTGAAGAAACCGCACTGATCAACTCCCTCGAAGGCCGCCGCGCCAACCCGCGCTCCAAGCCGCCCTTCCCTGCCGCCGTCGGCGTGTGGGGCAAGCCGACGTGCGTGAACAACGTTGAAACCCTGTGCAACGTGCCGGCGATCATCGCCGACGGCGTTGACTGGTACAAATCGTTGGCCCGTGAAGGCAGCGAAGACATGGGCACCAAGCTCATGGGCTTCTCCGGCAAGGTCAAGAACCCTGGCCTGTGGGAGCTGCCGTTTGGCGTGACCGCACGCGAGCTGTTCGAGGACTACGCCGGTGGCATGCGCGACGGCTACACCTTGAAAGCCTGGCAGCCAGGTGGCGCCGGTACCGGCTTCCTGCTCCCTGAGCACCTCGACGCACAAATGTATGCCGGCGGTATCGGCAAGGTCGGCACCCGTATGGGCACCGGCCTGGCGATGGCGGTGGACAACACCGTGAACATGGTTTCGTTGCTGCGCAACATGGAGCAGTTCTTTGCCCGTGAATCCTGCGGCTTCTGCACCCCGTGCCGTGACGGCTTGCCCTGGAGCGTCAAGCTGTTGATGGCGATCGAGAACGGTGAAGGCCAGCCAGGTGACATCGAGACCCTGCTGGGTCTGGTCGGTTTCCTCGGCCCGGGCAAGACCTTCTGTGCTCACGCACCGGGCGCCGTGGAGCCATTGGGCAGCGCAATCAAATACTTCCGCTCGGAGTTCGAAGCCGGCATCGCGCCTGTCAGCGCCGCCGTCCCGCCTCTGGCAAGGCCGATCGTAGTCGGCGCGTAACGCTTTAAAAGGCGAAGGGTCCGTGCCCTTCGCTTTCTCATGGGCTGACGCCGTAAAGGCTGTGTTGATGCCCATGAATAACAAGATTCCATTAGCCACGCCCGCTGACAACGGGCCAACGAAGAACTTTGAACCATGGCCACTATCCACGTAGACGGCAAAGCGCTCGAAGTCGATGGGGCAGACAACCTGTTACAGGCATGTCTCTCACTAGGCCTCGACATCCCGTATTTCTGCTGGCACCCCGCGCTTGGTAGCGTCGGTGCCTGTCGCCAGTGTGCGGTCAAGCAATACACCGACGAGAACGACACCCGTGGTCGTATCGTCATGTCCTGCATGACCCCAGCCACCGACAACACCTGGATCTCCATCGAAGATGAAGAATCCAAGGCGTTCCGCGCCAGTGTCGTCGAGTGGCTGATGACCAACCACCCACACGACTGCCCGGTCTGTGA
Source organism: Pseudomonas sp. W3I7 (assembly GCF_030816095.1). Lineage (NCBI taxonomy): Bacteria > Pseudomonadati > Pseudomonadota > Gammaproteobacteria > Pseudomonadales > Pseudomonadaceae > Pseudomonas > Pseudomonas sp. W3I7. Next base: position 2,206,096 of record NZ_JAUSXP010000001.1, on the reverse strand, counting down.
GGAAGGCGGTCACTGCCACCTGCAAGACATGACGGTGATGACCGGCCACAACGAGCGCCGTTATCGCTTCACCAAACGCACGCACCAGAACCAGGACCTCGGCCCGTTCATTTCCCACGAGATGAACCGCTGCATCGCCTGCTACCGTTGCGTGCGTTTCTATAAAGACTACGCCGGCGGCACCGACCTGGGCGTATTCGGCGCCCACGACAACGTGTACTTCGGTCGCGTTGAAGACGGCGTGCTCGAAAGCGAGTTCTCCGGCAACCTCACCGAGGTCTGCCCGACCGGTGTGTTCACCGACAAGACTCACTCCGAGCGCTACAACCGTAAGTGGGACATGCAGTTCTCGCCGAGCATCTGCCACGGTTGCTCCAGCGGTTGCAACATCTCCCCGGGCGAGCGCTACGGTGAGCTGCGTCGGATCGAAAACCGCTTCAACGGTTCGGTCAACCAGTACTTCCTGTGCGACCGGGGCCGTTTCGGCTACGGCTATGTCAACCGCGAAGACCGCCCACGCCAGCCGCTGTTGGCCGGTGGCGCCAAGCTGAGCCTGGACGACGCGCTGGATAAAGCCGCCGACCTGCTGCGCGGCCGCAACATCGTCGGTATCGGTTCGCCGCGTGCCAGCCTCGAAAGCAACTACGCGTTGCGCGAGCTGGTCGGTGCCGAGCACTTCTACTCCGGTATCGAAGCCGGTGAGTTGGAGCGCATCCGTCTGGTCCTGCAAGTGCTGAACGACAGCCCGCTGCCAGTGCCGAACATGCGCGACATCGAAGACCACGATGCGATCTTCGTCCTCGGCGAAGACCTGACCCAGACCGCCGCGCGTATTGCGCTGTCGCTGCGTCAGTCGGTCAAAGGCAAGGCCGAAGACATGGCCGACGCCATGCGCGTTCAGCCTTGGCTCGACGCCGCCGTAAAAAACATCGGCCAGCACGCGCTGAACCCGCTGTTTATCGCGAGCCTGGCTGAAACCAAGCTCGACGACATCGCCGAAGAATGCGTTCACGCCGCACCGGATGACCTGGCCCGCATCGGTTTCGCCGTAGCCCACGCCCTCGACGCCAGCGCGCCTGCCGTCGAAGGCCTGGACACTGAAGCCGTTGAACTGGCCCAGCGCATCGCCGACGCCCTGCTCGCGGCCAAGCGCCCATTGATCATTGCCGGCACCTCGTTGGGTTCCAAGGCGCTGATTGAGGCTGCTGCGAATATCGCGAAGGCCTTGAAGCTGCGCGACAAGAACGGTTCCATCAGCCTGGTCGTGCCGGAAGCCAACAGCCTCGGCCTGGCGATGCTCGGTGGCGAGTCCCTGGACGCGGCCCTGCAAGCGGTGATCGACGGCAATGCCGACGCCATCGTGGTGCTGGAAAACGACCTGTACACCCGCACCGATTCGGCCAAGGTCGACGCTGCGCTGGACGCCGCCAAAGTACTGATCGTGGCCGACCACCAGAAGACCGCCACCAGCGAACGTGCCGACCTGGTACTGCCAGCCGCCACCTTCGCCGAAGGCGACGGTACGCTGGTCAGCCAGGAAGGCCGCGCCCAGCGTTTCTTCCAGGTGTTCGACCCGAAATACATGGACGCCAGCATCCTGGTGCACGAAGGCTGGCGCTGGCTGCATGCCCTGCGCGCCACCCTGCTGAACCAGCCGATCGACTGGACCCAGCTCGACCACGTAACGGCTGCCGTCGCCGCAAGCGCGCCGCAACTGGCACGTATCGTCGACGCTGCACCGTCGGCCGCGTTCCGCATCAAGGGCATGAAACTGGCCCGTGAACCGCTGCGTTACTCCGGTCGTACCGCCATGCGCGCCAACATCAGCGTGCACGAACCGCGTACCCCGCAAGACCCGGACACCGCGTTCGCCTTCTCCATGGAAGGTTACTCGGGTTCGGTCGAGCCACGTCAGCAGGTGCCATTTGCCTGGTCGCCGGGCTGGAACTCACCGCAAGCCTGGAACAAGTTCCAGGACGAAGTCGGTGGTCATATCCGCGCTGGCGACCCGGGCACCCGCCTGATCGAAAGCACCGGTGACGCGCTGAACTGGTTCGCTGCGGTACCGCGTCCGTTCAACCCGGCCCAGGGCACCTGGCAGGTTGTGCCGTTTTTCCACCTGTTCGGCAGCGAAGAGACCTCTTCCAAAGCCGCGCCGGTGCAAAGTCGCATTCCTGAAGCCTACGTGTCGGTGGCCAAGTCCGAAGCCGACCGCCTGGGCGTCAACGACGGTGCCCTGCTCAGCCTGAACGTGGCCGGCCAGACCCTGCGTCTGCCGCTGCGTATCAACGATGAGTTGGGTGCGGGCCTGGTTGCACTGCCAAAAGGCCTGGCGGGTATTCCGCCTGCGATTTTCGGCAAAACCGTTGACGGTCTGCAGGAGGCAGCGCAATGACTTGGTTCACGCCGGAAGTAATTGACGTGATCATTTCGGTGGTCAAGGCCATCGTGATCCTGTTGGCCGTGGTCGTTGCGGGCGCCCTGCTCAGCTTCGTCGAACGTCGCCTGCTGGGCTGGTGGCAGGACCGTTACGGTCCGAACCGCGTTGGCCCGTTCGGCATGTTCCAGATCGCCGCCGACATGCTGAAAATGTTCTTCAAGGAAGACTGGACCCCGCCGTTTGCCGACAAGGTGATCTTCACCCTGGCACCGGTCGTGGCCATGAGCGCCTTGCTGATCGCCTTCGCGATCATCCCGATCACCCCGACCTGGGGCGTGGCGGACCTGAACATCGGCTTGCTGTTCTTCTTCGCCATGGCCGGTTTGTCGGTCTACGCGGTGCTGTTCGCCGGTTGGTCGAGCAACAACAAGTTCGCCCTGTTGGGCAGCTTGCGGGCCTCGGCCCAGACCGTGTCCTACGAAGTGTTCATGGGCCTGGCGCTGATGGGCATCGTGGTGCAGGTCGGCTCGTTCAACATGCGCGACATCGTCGAGTACCAGGCGCAGAACCTGTGGTTCATCATTCCGCAGTTCTTCGGCTTCTGTACCTTCTTCATCGCTGGCGTCGCCGTGACTCACCGTCACCCGTTCGACCAGCCGGAAGCGGAACAGGAACTGGCCGACGGTTACCACATTGAATACGCCGGCATGAAATGGGGCATGTTCTTCGTGGGTGAGTACATCGGCATCATCTTGATCTCGGCCCTGCTGGTCACGCTGTTCTTCGGCGGCTGGCACGGTCCGTTCGGCATCCTGCCGCAGTTGGCGTTCTTCTGGTTCTTCCTGAAGACCGCGTTCTTCATCATGTTGTTTATCCTGCTGCGCGCTTCCATTCCGCGTCCACGATACGACCAGGTGATGGATTTCAGCTGGCGCTTCTGCCTGCCGCTGACCCTGATCAATTTGCTGGTGACGGCTGCCGTTGTGTTGTTGAACACGCCAGCCGGCGCGGTTCAGTGAGGATTTGACCCATGTTCAAATATATTGGCGACATCGTTAAGGGTACCGGTACCCAGTTGCGAAGCCTGGTGATGGTGTTCGGTCACGGCTTTCGCAAACGCGACACCCTGCAATACCCGGAAGAAGCGGTGTACCTGCCGCCGCGTTATCGCGGCCGCATCGTACTGACCCGCGACCCCGATGGCGAAGAGCGTTGTGTAGCCTGCAACCTGTGCGCCGTGGCGTGCCCGGTGGGTTGCATCTCCCTGCAGAAAGCTGAAACCGAAGACGGTCGCTGGTACCCGGACTTCTTCCGCATCAACTTCTCGCGCTGCATTTTCTGCGGCCTCTGCGAGGAAGCTTGCCCGACCACCGCGATCCAGCTGACACCGGATTTCGAGATGGCCGAGTTCAAACGTCAGGACCTGGTGTACGAGAAAGAAGATCTGCTGATCTCTGGTCCCGGTAAAAACCCTGATTACAACTTCTATCGTGTTGCAGGTATGGCCGTTGCCGGTAAGCCGAAGGGCGCCGCACAAAACGAAGCCGAGCCGATCAACGTGAAGAGCTTGCTGCCTTAAGGAAGAAAGATGGAATTCGCTTTCTATTTCGCGTCCGGTATTGCAGTGGTGTCCACGCTTCGCGTGATCACCAACACCAATCCTGTGCACGCCCTGCTCTACCTGATCATTTCGTTGATCGCCGTGGCCATGACGTTTTTCAGCCTCGGCGCACCGTTCGCCGGTGTGCTGGAAGTGATCGCCTACGCCGGCGCCATCATGGTGCTGTTCGTGTTTGTGGTGATGATGCTCAACCTGGGGCCGGCTTCGGTCGCCCAGGAACGCGTCTGGCTCAAGCCCGGCATCTGGCTCGGCCCGGTCATCCTGGCAGCCTTGCTGCTGGGTGAACTGCTGTATGTGCTGTTCGCTCACCAGAGCGGCCAGGCCATCGGCCACACCACCGTAGACGCCAAGGCCGTGGGCGTCAGCCTGTTCGGCCCGTACCTGCTGGTGGTCGAACTGGCTTCGATGCTGCTGCTCGCCGCAGCCATCACCGCCTTCCACTTGGGCCGCAACGAAGCCAAGGAGCAATGACGATGCCTGCTATCCCTTTGGAGCATGGTCTGGCGGTCGCCGGCATCCTGTTCTGCCTTGGCCTGGTCGGCCTGATGGTTCGCCGTAACATTCTGTTCGTGTTGATGAGCCTGGAAATCATGATGAACGCCGCGGCACTGGCGTTCGTTGTCGCAGGTAGCCGATGGGCGCAGCCGGATGGGCAAGTCATGTTCATCCTGGTTATCAGCCTGGCAGCCGCCGAGGCCAGTATCGGCCTGGCGATCCTGCTGCAACTGTATCGTCGCTTCCACACGCTTGATATCGACGCTGCCAGTGAGATGCGCGGATGAACATGATCTTTCTGACTTTCGTATTTCCCCTGATCGGTTTCCTGCTGCTGTCGTTCTCCCGTGGACGCTGGTCGGAAAACCTGTCTGCCCTGATCGGTGTGGGTTCCATTGGCCTGTCGGCCATCGTGGCCGCGTACGTCATCTGGCAATTCAACGTGGCGCCGCCGGAAGGCGGTCACTACACCCTGGTGCTGTGGCAGTGGATGTCGGTGGACGGCTTCAAGCCCAACTTCGCCCTCTACGTCGACGGCCTGTCGATCACCATGCTCGGCGTGGTGGTGGGTGTAGGCTTCCTGATCCATCTGTTCGCGTCCTGGTACATGCGCGGTGAAGCGGGCTACTCGCGCTTCTTCTCGTACACCAACCTGTTTATCGCCAGCATGCTGTTCCTGGTACTCGGCGATAACCTGTTGTTCCTGTACTTCGGCTGGGAAGGCGTGGGCCTGTGCTCGTACCTGTTGATCGGTTTCTACTACAGCAACCGCAACAACGGTAACGCGGCACTCAAGGCCTTTATCGTGACCCGCATCGGCGACGTGTTCATGGCTATCGGCCTGTTTATCCTGTTCCAACAGGTGGGCACGCTGAACATCCAGGAACTGCTGGTGCTGGCACCGCAGAAATTCCAGGTCGGCGACTTCTGGATCACCCTCGCAACCCTGATGCTGCTGGGCGGCGCCGTGGGTAAATCGGCGCAACTGCCGCTGCAAACCTGGCTGGCGGACGCGATGGCCGGCCCTACGCCGGTGTCGGCGCTGATCCACGCCGCAACCATGGTGACCGCCGGTGTCTACCTGATCGCCCGTACCCACGGCCTGTTCACCCTGGCGCCGGACATCCTGCACCTGGTGGGCATCGTCGGCGGCGTGACCCTGGTACTGGCCGGCTTCGCCGCGCTGGTGCAGACCGACATCAAGCGTATTCTCGCCTACTCGACCATGAGCCAGATCGGCTACATGTTCCTGGCCCTGGGCGTTGGCGCCTGGGACGCGGCGATCTTCCACCTGATGACCCACGCCTTCTTCAAGGCCCTGCTGTTCCTTGCCTCCGGTGCGGTGATCGTTGCCTGCCACCACGAGCAGAACATCTTCAAGATGGGCGGCCTGTGGAAGAAACTGCCGTTGGCCTACGCCAGCTTCATCGTCGGCGGTGCCGCCCTGGCAGCCCTGCCGTTGGTGACCGCAGGTTTCTACTCGAAAGATGAAATCCTCTGGGAAGCCTTCGCCAGCGGTAACCAGAACCTGCTGTATGCAGGCCTGGTGGGCGCGTTCATGACCTCGCTGTACACCTTCCGCCTGATCTTCATCACCTTCCACGGTGAAGCCAAGACCGAAGCGCACGCAGGCCATGGTATCTCCCACTGGTTGCCACTGTCGGTGCTGATCATCCTGTCGACCTTCATCGGCGCCATGATCACCCCGCCGCTGGCCGGTGTACTGCCGGAAAGCGCTGGCCATGCCGGTGGCGCTGCCAAGCACAGCCTGGAAATCGCCTCGGGCGCCATCGCCATCGCCGGTATCCTGCTGGCCGCGCTGCTGTTCCTGGGCAAGCGTCGCTTCGTGACGGCTGTGGCCAACAGTGGCATTGGTCGCTTCCTCTCGGCCTGGTGGTTCGCTGCGTGGGGCTTCGACTGGATCTACGACAAACTGTTCGTCAAGCCATACCTTGCGATCAGCCACCTTCTGCGCAAAGACCCGCTCGACCAGACCATCGGCTTGATCCCGCGCGCCGCCAAGGCCGGTCACACCGCCCTGAGCCGCAGCGAGACGGGCCAATTGCGTTGGTATGCAGCTTCCATGGCCGTCGGTGCCGTGCTGGTGATCGGCGCCATCGTGGTGGTAGCGGTCTGACTATGTCTATGTACTTTGCGAACTTGCGAAAGGAAACGAGCCCGTCATGATTCTGCCCTGGCTAATCCTGATCCCCTTTATCGGCGGCCTGCTCTGCTGGATGGGTGAACGCTTCGGCGCCACCCTCCCCCGCTGGATTGCGTTGCTGACCATGTCCCTGGAACTCGCGCTTGGCCTCTGGCTGTGGGCCCATGGTGACTATTCATTCGCTCCGGCACCGGGTGTCGATCCCACCTTCGCGCTTGAATTCAAGCACGTGTGGATCCAGCGCTTCGGCATCAACGTGCACCTGGCCCTCGACGGCCTGTCGTTGTTGATGATCCTGCTGACCGGCTTGCTGGGTATCCTCTCGGTACTCTGCTCCTGGAAAGAAATTCAGCGTCACGTGGGCTTCTTCCACCTGAACCTGATGTGGATTTTGGGCGGCGTTGTCGGCGTGTTCCTGGCGCTGGACCTGTTCATGTTCTTCTTCTTCTGGGAAATGATGCTGGTGCCGATGTACTTCCTCATCGCGCTCTGGGGTCACAGTTCTTCGGACGGCAAGAAAACCCGGATCTACGCGGCGACCAAGTTCTTCATCTTCACCCAGGCTTCCGGCCTGATCATGTTGGTGGCGATCCTGGGTCTGGTACTGGTCAACTTCAACAACACCGGCGTGATTACCTTCAACTACGCCGACCTGTTGAAAACCAAGATGTCCCTGACCACCGAGTACATCCTGATGCTGGGCTTCTTCATCGCCTTTGCGGTGAAGCTGCCGGTGGTGCCGTTTCACTCCTGGCTGCCTGACGCTCACGCCCAGGCGCCGACCGCAGGTTCCGTCGACCTCGCCGGTATCCTGCTGAAGACTGCTGCTTATGGTCTGCTGCGTTTCGCCCTGCCGCTGTTCCCGAATGCCTCGGCCGAGTTCGCGCCGATCGCCATGACCCTGGGTCTGATCGGGATCTTCTACGGTGCGTTCCTGGCTTTTGCGCAAACCGACATCAAGCGTCTGATTGCCTTCTCGTCCGTTTCCCACATGGGTTTCGTACTGATCGGCATCTACTCCGGTAGCCAACTGGCGCTGCAAGGCGCGGTGATCCAGATGTTGGCCCACGGTGTTTCGGCCGCCGCACTGTTTATCCTCAGTGGTCAGCTGTACGAGCGCCTGCACACCCGCGACATGCGTGAAATGGGTGGCGTGTGGTCGCGCATCGCGTACCTGCCGGCCATCAGCCTGTTCTTCGCCGCCGCATCCCTGGGCTTGCCGGGCACCGGTAACTTCATCGGCGAATTCCTGATCCTGATGGGGTCGTTCGTCCACACGCCGTGGATCAGCGCCATTGCTACCTCGGGCCTGGTGTTTGGTTCGGTCTACTCGCTGATCATGATCCACCGCGCCTACTTCGGCCCGGCCAAGTCCGACACCGTCCTGCAAGGGATGGATGCTCGCGAACTGATCATGGTGCTCGGCCTTGCGGTGCTGCTGATCTACATCGGTGTGTACCCGCAACCGTTCCTGGACACTTCTGCCGCGACGATGCATGGCGTGCAGCAGTGGATCGGCACCGCCTTCTCTCAACTCGCTTCGGCCCGGTAAGAGCGCTATGGAATTCACGATCCAACACTTTATCGCGCTTGCGCCGCTGCTGATTACCAGCCTCACCGTTGTGGCGGTGATGCTGGCAATCGCCTGGCGCCGCAATCATTCGCAAACGTTCCTGCTGTCTTGTGCCGGTCTTAACCTGGCCCTGCTGTCGATCATCCCGGCACTTAAGGTCGCGCCATTGGCCGTGACCCCGCTGATGATGGTCGATGACTTCGCGCTGCTGTACATCGCGTTGATCCTGGTTGCCACCCTGGCCTGCGTCACCCTCGCCCACGCCTACCTCGGCGAGGGCGGCACTGGCTACCCAGGCAACAAGGAAGAGCTGTACCTGCTGATTCTGCTGGCTGCGGCCGGTGGCATCGTGCTGGTCAGCGCTCAGCACCTGGCCGGCTTGTTCATCGGCCTGGAACTGCTGTCGATCCCGACTTACGGCCTGGTGGCCTACGCCTTCTTCAACAAGCGCTCGCTGGAAGCCGGCATCAAGTACATGGTGCTGTCGGCTGCCGGTTCCGCGTTCCTGTTGTTCGGTATGGCCCTGCTCTACGCCGAAGCTGGCAACCTGAGCTTCACCGGTATCGGTCACGCCCTGGCGGCCACCAACATGCCCGCGCCGATTGCCCAACTGGGCCTGGCGATGATGTTGATCGGGCTGGCGTTCAAGCTGTCCCTGGTGCCGTTCCACCTGTGGACCCCGGACGTGTACGAAGGCGCCCCGGCGCCAGTGGCTGCGTTCCTGGCCACCGCGTCGAAGGTTGCTGTGTTTGCGGTGATGGTGCGTTTGTTCCAGATCTCGCCTGCGGCCAACACCGGCGTACTGAGCACCGTGCTGACCGTGATCGCCATTGCGTCGATCCTGTTCGGTAACCTGCTGGCCCTGACCCAGAACAACCTCAAGCGTCTGCTGGGTTACTCGTCCATCGCGCACTTCGGCTACCTGCTGATCGCCCTGGTGGCGAGCAAAGGCCTGGCCGTGGAAGCCATGGGCGTGTACCTGGTCACCTACGTGATCACCAGCCTCGGTGCATTCGGCGTGATTACGCTGATGTCCTCGCCGTTCAAAGGCCGTGACGCCGACGCCCTGTACGAATACCGCGGCCTGTTCTGGCGCCGTCCGTACCTGACCGCCGTGCTGACCGTGATGATGCTGTCCCTGGCCGGTATCCCGCTCACCGCAGGCTTCATCGGCAAGTTCTACATCGTGGCTACCGGTGTTGAGGCCCACGAATGGTGGCTGGTAGCTTCGTTGGTACTGGGCAGCGCCATCGGCGTGTTCTACTACTTGCGCGTGATGGTCACCCTGTACCTGATCGAGCCAAACCTGCGCCGCGTAGACGCCGAGCTGCACTGGGAACAGAAGGCAGGTGGCGTGATGCTGCTGGCCATCGCCCTGCTCGCGTTCTTCCTGGGCGTATACCCCCAACCGTTGCTCACCCTGGTGCAGCACGCGGTGCTGGGCGTTTGATCGCTTAGCGTAACGCGGTAAACAAAACGGCGCCTTCGGGCGCCGTTTTGCGTTTCTGTGGATCAATTCTTTTGCCTGCTCATACTGTAGAAATTTCCTTCCTCCTCTACCTATTCGTCTGGCATCTACTCGCTGAAGGCGGCCTTATGGTGGTTGCGTTTTAGGAAAGTTCCCACAGCCCGGTCACTTGACCCAAGGCGCGTGGGCCACCACACTATACGCAGGCTACGTACAGAACATGGATGCTCTATTTATCGAATTGCCGGCCTTTGAACGGCATCGCAGGGACTATCTGAGTGACGAGCTATTCCAAGGCTTTCAACAGGAGTTAATGAAGAATCCGCAAGCGGGCGACGTCATCGAGGGAACCGGAGGGTTGCGCAAGGTCCGTTTCGTCGATGAGCGACGCAACAAAGGCAAACGCGGAGGCTTGCGCGTCATTTACTACTGGTGGTCGGGCGGCACGCAGTTCTGGTTATTCACCCTGTACGGCAAACACGAACAGGATGACCTTACCCCCAACCACAAGAAAGCCTTAAAACACCTGCTGGACAGGGAAATCAAAGCGAGAACACATCATGAAACGTGAAATCTTTTCCGAACTGGTCGAAGGCTTCGACGCCCTGGCCGAAGAACGCCAAGGCAAAGTCACCCTGCGGACCCACAAGGTCCATCTCAACAACCTGGCCCCGCTGAGCGCCGAAGAAGTGGTCGCCGTGCGCCAACAGCTCAACCTCTCGCGCTCGGTGTTCGCCATGTACCTGCGCACCAACGTGCGCACTCTGGAAAACTGGGAACAAGGCCGAGCCAAGCCCAACGCCCAGGCCACCACCTTGATCCGGCTGGTGGCACGCTTTCCGGAAACCGTGGCGCAGCTTGCTGCACTAGGCTAAAGAAGCACCTCGTGGTGATCCGGCTTGCAGTGCTGAACGGCTGGTTGTGGCGAGCGGGCTTGTTGCTGTGAGCAGACTCGTTGTGCCGAGTGGGCTTATAGTGGCGAGCGGGCTTGCCCCGCGTTGGAGCGCCCAGCGCTCCCAGCAAAACACAAAGTCACCCTGCTCGTGGGTAATGCCCAACCCGATCGGCACAACCCTAAGCCGGTTATCACGTGCGTACCAGGCAATCGGCGCGCTTTTTAATACGCCAAAAAGCAGGGCTTGGGCGGGCAATCGAATGCGGGGCGTTGGCCGCCCCGCATTCAGGCGTGCGCTTAGAACGCGATACCGACTTTAAAACCGTACTCGTCGCGCTTGAGCTTGGTGTTGTCGGCGACATAGGAGTCGTCGTCGAGCTTGTATTCGGTGCGGGTGTAATACAGGCCCGCCATCACCGGCAAGTCTCCTTTCTGGTTCATCAGCAGGCTGACTTCGGCATACGGGTTGGTGCGGTCCTTAAGGTCCACCGTGTCGCTGCCCAGGCCATCGACCTTGAGCTTGGCCCGGCCGTCGATGGTGCGGCGGGCACCCGCTTCGACGCGCAGGGTCATGTCATCGAACTGATGGTTGTAACCCAGCGCGGCCTTGGCGAACGGCGATTTGTTGGTGAGCTTGACGTCGTAATCGTTGGTGTCCGGCTCGTAACGGGTCCAGCTGTAGCCACCACCGACGATCACGTCGACGAAGTTGCGCGCGTCCAGCGCGGCACGCCAGCCAAGGTCGAGGTCAGCCTGGCCTTCCTTGAGTTTATTGCTACTTTTTTCGCCGTATTTGGCTTCGATACCGGCTTGGTAAATAAAGCCGGACTCGGCGGTGAGCTTGTTGCCAAAGTTGTAGAACAGGCCCGCTTCGGGCATGTGGTCCTTGTCGCTTTCGCTGCCACCTTCGAGTTTGAAGTCGTTATAGCTGCCCTGCAGGCCCAGGACGGAAATCGGGCCAGTGGGTGCTGCGGCGAACACCACAGCAGGCGCGGTGACCAGCGCCAGCAACGAGGAACCCTTGAGGAATTTTCCGAATAGCTTTGACATCGTTTTACATCTCCTTGTCTGGTGAGCAAATTATTCAGGAAACGGTTCGAACCTCGGCGTTTGCCAAAGGTTCGAATTAATTTGCATTGACATGAAGGTAAAACGGTTCAGCGAAGGCTCTAGCTCAAGGCTCCCTGGAGTTTGCCATTACTAAGCCATCAAGGGCTTGGCGAAGTTGCGGATGCTTCGGCAAACGAATACCGAAGGTGCCCTGCAGCAATTCCAGTAACTCATCGGCACTTTCGACTGCGCGTTTTTCGCTGGGCTGGTCAAGGCAATGAACCGCGTAATTGGCATTGGCCAAGGTATGCCGTTTACCCGGCGCCAACCGCGCCGCTTTCAGTTGCCCGACGAAGACAGAGGCCGGGTGCGTCGACACGTACCAATTGCCGATGGTGTAGTCGATGTCGGCCTGCACTTGCAGGTCGAACACATACAAGCCACGCCATTCCTCGCCCACCTGCGCCCACAGGGTGTAATCGGCACCGTTGAAGGTCAGGCGATAAGGTTCATGGGCGGTGGCCTGGGGCACCTCGGTGTCCAGCTGCAACGGACTGCTGGGCACCATGCCACCAAAGCCGACATCGGTGACATAACGCACGCCGTCCAGGGTCACCAGGCTCAGACGATGGGTGCGCCCGGTGCGCGCATCAGGCGGCCCGCCCATCACCACCCAGCCGGTAAGCCCGCGGGCGTCGAAGCCCAGCTCCTGCAACAGCGCCAGGAACAGATAGTTAAGCTCGAAACAGTAACCACCACGCCCGTCCAGCAGGACCTTTTGCTCGATGCTGGGCAGATCGATCGGCACCGGCGCCTGCAGCAATGTCGACAGGCTCTCAAAGGCGAAGGTGCAGACGTGCCGCAGCTGCAGGTCCTGCAGGGTTTTGAGCGTGGGCGGCGGGGGCGAGTCGTAGCCCAGACGCTGCAGGTAGAGCTGGCTGTGAGTCAATCGGGACATGGCGCGATCCTTGGTCGCGTGACGAGTGCGTCACTATGCCGCGCCAGCGTACGACTTGTCATTTTGAGTGAACCTTTTTGAAAGCCCACCTATCCATCTATAACAAGACAGGGAGGCAACATGAGTACCGCAAAAATCTACACCATTCACTATCAACTGCACGGTCAACCGAAGTCCTTTGTGGTGCGCGCCGAGGTGATGAATAACGCTGAAGCGTGGCATTGGGCGGCGGTCGACGCCGATATTGCCCATGTCAGCCGCATAGGGCGCGTGGGGCATGAGCAGGTCAAGAAAACTACCCGGCCTTGGGCGGAGAAGTTTGGGATCAGCGAGGTTACCTGGGTGCCGCCCAAGTAGGTTTCGTTTGGATGTGATCAGGCCCCGCTTTTGCGGGGTTTGGTTTTTGGGGGTGTTGGGGGTGTTGGTGCTGGTGGTGTACATATCCGTTATTTAGGTAACGGCGGCTTATGGTTCCGCTCTTACAGCGGCTCACTTTTTGAGGGACCAAAAAGTAAGCAAAAAGTCCTCGCCCCAACACTCGGTGCCTCGCTGTGGCTCGGCATGCCCGCAATCCGACACTGATTTGGGGGGCCGCCGCCACGCGCCATCCATGGCGCGGGGCGGCTAAACCGGCATCCCTGCCGGTTTACCCCCCAAATCACTGTCAGATTCCGGCCATCGTGTTTGACGGGGCGATTTCAGATCAAGATCAAGATCACAAGCGCAGATCAAAAGACCGCTGACTTCGTCATCGAAAAGGATGTAAGGGCCAGAGCAACAGCAACAGCAACAGCAACAGCAACAGCAACAGCAACAGCAACAGCAACAGCAGAGCCATACTCGGTCAAAGGTGGGAGCTGGCTTGTCGAGTCGTCGCACCGCTGCGATGGCATCAACTCTGTGTACCTGGCACACCGAGGTGTCTGCATCGCAGGCAAGCCAGCTCCCACAGAAAAGCAGCGCTTCAGTGCATGCAAATCCGCTTAAGGTTGGATGCGGTCAACTGTGGGAGCGGGCTTGCTCGCGAATCCGGTGGGTCAGTCAATTCATCTGTCTCTGACACACCGCCTTCGCGAGCAAGCCCGCTCCCACATTTAGACCGCGTTGCATCAGGCAGAGAGGCTTTTGCTTCGCACTTGATCTGGCTCTTGCTTCAACCACTCAGGTCGGCTTTCAGGCCGCCGTGCTCTGCTTTTGATCTTGATTTTGATTTTGATCTGAGGCGCCCCGTCAACCACGATGGCCGAACGCAGGCTTGAATCCGTGGGTAACCCGGCAGGACGCCGGGTTAGCCGCGCTGGGCCAAGGATGGCCCATCGCGGCGGCCCACGGATTCAAGCCGGAGTGAGGGCATGCCGAGCCTAGGCGAGGCACCGAGTGGTGGGGCACAGACCTTTTGGTGGACTTGTTCCCTCGCAGCGGACGCCAAGAAGCGATATTTTAATCGCAACCTTGGAGGCACCTATGTCACAACAACCCCGCCGCAGTTACACCGATGATTTCAAAGCTCAGGCAGTGACACTCGCTGAAAGCATTGGTCGAGGAGAAGCAGCCCGACAGTTGGATATCTCGGTCAAAACCCTAGGTAATTGGCTGGACGCCGCACGCAACGGGCGTCCTCTCAGTTCTCCCGCCCGGCATCCGGTTTCTGACCTGGAAAGCGAGCTGGCCCGGCTTCGAGCTGAAAATGCCACGCTTAAAATGGAACGGGAAATCCTAAAAAAAGCGACGGCGTTCTTTGCCAGAGAGTCCAACTGAGATACGCCTTTGTCGCCCGTGAACGGATTCGCTTTCCAGTCAGGTTGTTATGTCGAGTGATGGAAGTCTCGGTGTCGGGCTTTCACGGCTATTTGAAACGCCGGCAACGTCCTGATCCAGACGCTGAGATTCGCCTGGAAATTCGTGCGATTCATCATGCCAGTCGCGGCACTTATGGGCGCCCGCGGATGGTCAAGGCACTTCATAACCGGTCTTTTTCAGTTGGGCATAAGCGAGTGGCCCGGTTGATGCGAGAAGAAATGTTGCGAGGGAAAATCAAGGCTCGGTTCAAACACTCGATGGATAATCGGTATATCCAGCCAATTTCCGACAACGTGTTGAAACGACGTTTTTCTGTGACAAGCCCAACTCCCGCGTGGGTGGGCGATATCACCTATATTTCGACGCGTCAGGGGTGGCTATATTTGGCCGTAGTGCTGAGCATCCAAACACGCCAGGTACTCGGTTACAGCCTGTCGGAACGGATGCCTGAGGGTCTAGTGCAGCAGGCTTTTTTGAACGCCTGGACGAATACACCAGTTGATCAGGGTGTAATTTTTCACTCTGATAGAGGTCGGCAATACACGGGCAGCGGTTTTCGCAGCATGATCTTGGACAGGGGTTTTGTGCAAAGCATGAGCCGTAAGGGCAACTGCTGGGATAACGCTGTAGCAGAGAGCTTTTTTGCCACACTCAAGAAGGAAGAAGCTACCGGTGTGTATCCCAGCAAAGCACAGGCTCACGCATCTATCGCGAGCTACATCCATGGTTTTTACAACCCGACACGGCTGCACTCGGCGCTGGGATACAGCTCACCTAATGACTACGCAAAGCAACTGAAGCAAACTGCTTAACGCTCGCTTTATGGCGTACGTTTTGAGGGAGCAAGTCCATGGTTACTTTTGGGGCGTTTGCCAAAAGTGACCCGCTGTAAGAGCGGAACCATAAGCCGCCGTGACCGCAGCAACGGATATGCACACCAAACCAACATCACCCAGGCTTCTTAAGATCCCCCAACGGATCATAATCCACCTTTTTGCGCTGCGCCTTGTCCTTATCCAACGGCGCAATCGCCGGCCCAATGGGATCAACCTGCGGGTCCGACACATCAGGCGAATCCGGATCAAACCCCAGTTCATCCTCGCCGCTGGCATGCTCGCCCGAATCCGGGCCTTTTGGATGATTACTCACAGTCACCTCCTGAACCTATAGTGGGCGCGCCCTGTCATGCAGGTTTTCGAGATCTTCCTCAACCTGCTCCACATCATCGTCCTGACGCTCGGCCGGGTCATTGGGCCGCAACGCATCGTTGTCACGCTCCTCCTCTCCCGGCGTACGGTCAGGGTTGGGTGTACCCGGCGGCGGTTGCTTGTACTCAGACATGATGGCTTACCTCAAATGGGCTACACAGATTTAGAGAAACCACCCCAAGCCATGGTTCAACTTGTTTGCCCAAAGCATGCGAAGATGCCACCCCGCCTTTCTTGAGACCTGACCCGGATGTTCGAGCTCAAACCCTGCGACCCCACCCCCTTCCGCCAACAAACCCGCCGCAGCACGCTGATCATCGCCGTGCTGTTCATGGCCCTGGCCATGCTGCTGTCGACCCTCGCGGTGATGTTGTTCGGCGAACCCGGCGGCGATAATTTTCGTTTCAACGTCGGCGGCGTATTTGCCGGGGTATTGATCACCGTCGCCCTGGTGCGCGGCCCATTCTGGACCCAGCCATGGCTGGCGCCTGCAGTGTATGGCTGGCAGCTCAAGCGCAACCTGATGCGCGTGACCAATGTGATGCACACCCTCAAAGAACGCGTACAGGCCAACGACCCCACCGCCCTCAAGGTCCTGCGTTTTTACCACTTGGGGCTGACGCAGATGCATGAGCTGGACGCCAACTCCAGCGCCCAGGCGCAACTGGTCGGCGAGATGGAAGCCCACAGGGCGAAAATGCAGGCGCTGGGGATCGACACCGACCAAACCCGCTTCGACCCCAACTGGCTGGAAGGCCTTAAAAACCCATAATCAGCTGGAAACCTTCGCGCGCCAGCAGAATACGGCGCTGACGGCAATCGCGGCGCCCGCCAGGCCAAACACCCACGGCGCCGACGCAACCGGTAGCAGCAACCCCGCCATCAGCGGCCCAAGGCCGGCGCCGACGTCACGCCAGACCGCGTTGGAGGCCAGCGCCGAAACACGCATCGAGCCAGGGTTGCGCTCGGCCACCAAGGTGGTCACCAGTGGCAGTTGCAAGGCGCGCAGCACCAGCACCGCGGCCGCGCCGACGATCACCCAATAACTGCCAAATGCCGTGAGCGCCAAGGCACTCAAGAACGAAAACAACAGCAGCATCGAGGTGGCGCCAAACCGCTGCGCCGCACGCCCACCCAGCGGGCTCAGGAGCATCTCCGAGGCATAGCGCAGGGCCATCAGGCCGCCGGCGATCAATACCGCATCGCCGCCAAGAATCTTCTGCGCCTGGATCGACAAGCCGAAGATAAACAGCCCGTCCAACGCCACGCCTTCAATAAACGACCACACCGCCACGCTGTCCGGCCACTTGAAGCGCCGCCCGGTGCTGTGCAAATCATGCCCGGCGGTGGGCAAACCACGCGCCACCCACAGGCCTGCCAGGCAGCAGCCGGCCAGAATCAGGAAGATAGGTCGCGGCCCGGCCCACAGGGTCAGCCAGCCACCCAGCGGCAGCGCCAGCATCGGCCCCAGGGCGATCACCGCCCTGGAGCGCCCTGCCCTGCGCGCCGCGCCCGCAGGCTCAGAAGTGGCCAACACTTGGGTCGACAGGTTCAGCGCGGCAAAACACAGGCCCCAGATCAGCCGCAGCCCCAACAACGCGGCAAAACCTGACAGCATCGAGTTACCCAAGGCGCACACCGTGGCGGCACCGGCGGCAATCATGCAGGTCAGCCGGTCGCCATTACGGGCGTAGAAATTCAATACATGGCGGTAGCCGAAAATCCGCACCAGGCGGTTGGCTGCCAGCAACACCCCGGCCTGGGCCAGAGTGATGCCAAAGGCCTGGGATTCCATGGGCAGCAGCAAGTAGAGCAGCACGTCGCTGGGCAGGCATAACGCGAGGGTCAGTGCGGCACGTCGGGAGGTGGTATCAGCAGTGCGTAGGGCCAGGCTGGACATAAATCTGAAACATCCCGAAATATTCAGGCCGCCACGTTAGCGTTGCCGCCGCGTGTTTTACAAGGGCTAAACCTTGTGTTTATACGGCAACAGGCGCAGCCCACTGGCCACACTGCCCACCAGCGCAAACCCACAGCCCAGCCACAGCGCGTATTGCGGACCGCTGCCCTGGGAGAGGTGAAAGCAGAACGCCACCAACGACGCCCCTAGCGTTTGCCCCAGCAAACGTGAAATCGCGACAATGCCACTGGCTCCACCGCTGCGGGCCAACGGCGCGCTGGTCATGATCGCCTTGAGGTTCGGTGACTGGAAAAAACCGAAACCGGCGCCGCACAAAGCCATGCGCCAGCCGATATCAAAAGCGCTGGCGCCGCTGCCCAAGGTCGCTAACGCTGCCATGCCCGCGCTGAGCATCAGCAAACCGATGCCGCACAACAGGCCCAGCGACACACGATCCGCCAGACGCCCCGCCACCAAAGCCATCACCGCCACCACCGCAGGCCATGGTGTCATCAGAAAACCGGTTGCCACCTGGCTATGGCCGAGCACCGCCTGCAACAGAAACGGCAGTGATACAAAGGCCAGGCCCTGAGCGCTGAACGCACAGATGGCCGTGAGGGAAGACAGCGCAAACACCGGGCGCTTGAACAAGTCCACAGCCAGCATCGGCGCCGGGTGACCGACCTCACGGCGCAACAGCAATGCACCGCACACTATCGCCAACGCAATCAAACCGAGGGTCAGTGTGCCTTGGGCGTCATGCACCGCCGTGCCCAGGCCCAGTACCAACAGCGCGAACAGGCCGGCACACAACAGCGCCGACAACCGATCGAACGCGTGGCCGGTCAACGGCAGTGTCGGCAATGAACGCAGGCCCAACCCCAGGGCAAGCAGCCCCAGCGGCACATTGATCAGGTACAGCCAATGCCAGCTCGCCACCGACAGAATCGCCGACGCGGCGGTCGGCCCCAGCGTGAAGGCCAGCCCCACCACCAGCGAGTTATAGCCCAGGCCGCGCCCAAGCATTTTTGACGGATAGATATGCCGCAACAACGCCGTGTTGACACTCATCAGCGCCGCCGCCCCCAGCCCTTGGGCCACCCGCGCGGCGGTCAGGGTCAGCAAAGAACCGGCCAACCCGCAAAACAGCGACGAGACAATAAACAGCAGCAAACCGCCGAGGTACACGCGCCGGTGGCCGAGCACATCACTGAGCGACGCGAACGGCAGCACCGTGGCGATAATCGCCAGCTGGTAGGCGTTAACCACCCAGATCACCGAGGCCGAATCAGTGCCAATACCCTGTGCCAGCGTCGGCAGCGCCGTATTGACGATGGCGGTGTCCAGGGTTGCCATGCCAATGCCCAAAGACAAGGCGATCACCGCCGGCAAGCGTTTATCGGAAGGCAGCCCATCGGCAACAGAAGACATGAACAATCCGCACAGGTGACAAAGGCCATTAGATTACGGGCTGCGCGGATTTTTTTCAGTGGCCAATTGCCTGGCTGTCCGAATTTTCATGTTTGGATGGCTGGGGCAAGCCACATCTGCGCTGCGAACGGGGCTAATGCGGCGAGCGGGCTCGCCACAAACAACACGCCCAATCGCCACACATCACTCAATCGCCACAGGCTCAACGATCAACTCACTGCCCAACCACCCGGCCAGGTACTCACCGGCCTGGGCCACGCCCGCCTCTTCACCCAGGCGCGCCACCAGAAACTCGCACAGCCCGGCAAAGCTGCCGTCGGCCTGCAGGTGCAACACGGCCTCAAGTTCCAACGCACTGACCTGGCGTAAACGTGAGGTGTACTGACGCCGCCACACCAACACACCACCGGCCTCTGCCAGCATCCTCGCCTGCGGCGCAGCCGTGTCTTGCCACAATGCCGACCAGATAGCCTCGGCATTAGTGGTCAGTGCATGGCAGCGCAACGACGGCGTCAGGCGTAAAACGGCGCTGTCCCAATCCAGCTCGGCCAGGGCCTGCAACGGCAAGGGCGACGCATCGGCGGCGACAAACGCCTCATTGAGCGCCGACTCGATCCAGGCCAGTTCGTGCACATCCGGGTTATTCGGCAACACGGCCTTCAAGGTTGCGTAAAACCCTTCGGGATACGCATCCAGGGTCCAGGCATGCGGGGGTTGCTGGTCGATATGGGTAATGCAGGCCACCAGAAACGCCTCCTCTCCCAGCCAACGTCGCACAAGGGGAAACGCCTGTTCCAGGCAACCCACCAACTGCGCGCGATAGTTGTTCTGGTACACGGCCAGGCCTGCGTGCCGGTCGCCCAGCAGCCGGGCCGAATCATCCGACCCACTCACCAGCCAGGTGCGAAATGCCTGCTGCCACTGCGCCAGGTTCATCGTGCCCGCCCCAAAGCCCGTGCCCTCGACAGCTCCTCAAGCAACTCGGCCAGCGGCGGGATGGCATCATCGCGCTCGATCATCGTGGCCACCGGCCCCAACAGCGCAATGGCCTTGGCATACAAATCCCAGACCCCGGCACACACCGGGCTGTCGTGGCTGTCGATCAACAGCTCACGGCCCTGGCTATGGCCGGCCAGGTGAATCTGGCGCACGCGCTCGGCGGGAATACCGTCGAGAAACGCCTGGGCATCAAAGCCATGGTTGCTGGCACTGACAAACACATTGTTGACGTCCAATAGCAACTCGCAGCCCGTGCGCTCGGCCATGGCAGCGATAAACGCCCATTCGCTCATGCAGGCCCCGTCAAACGCCAGGTAACTGGATGGGTTTTCTACCAGCAGCGTGCGGCCCAGCACGTCCTGGGCCTGATGAATATTGGCGCACACGCGGTCCAGAGCCTCGTCCGTATAGGGCACCGGCAATAAGTCGTGCGCATTGAACCCCCCGCTGCGCGACCAACTCAAGTGATCGGAGACAAACAGCGGCTGCACCTCATCGACCAGCGACTTGAGGCGCCGCAGGTACGCCTGGTCCAGCCCTTCGGCGGTGCCGATCGACATCGACACCCCGTGCAGCGCTACCGGGTAACGCTCGCGGATCTGGCGCAGGATGTGCCGTGGTTGCCCACCTGCGACCATAAAATTCTCAGAGATCACTTCAACAAAATCCACCGGCACCGTGGTTTCCAGGAAATCGCCGTAGTGCTCCTTGCGCAGCCCCAGGCCATAGCCGCAAAAGCGCGGGTTAAATGTCGGCATCATCGGTACTCCAGCAAAAAACTGTGGCGAGGGAGCTTGCTCCCGCTCGGCTGCGCAGCAGTCGCCCGTTTCTGGAGGCGCTGCACAAGCAAGCTTGCTCGCCACAGGAAGGCGTTATTTCGGCTCAGTCAACGTGCCGCCAGCCTTAAGGCATTCAGACGGCGTCTTGACGATCACGCCCTCGCCCTTGCAACTGTTAAGGCCCTTGCAGTCGTGCTTGGCGGTGGCACACAGGCTTTCGCCCTTGCAGCTGTTGACGCCGTAGCAACGGCCGGGTTTTTCCTGCTGGTCGGCGGCGCTGGCGGCACTGGCGAATGACGCCGATGCCATGGCAATCAGGGCGGCGGCAGCGGCGAGGCTCAGACGGGATTTAAGTGCAGTGTTCATGGGTATTTCCTCTTTGAGTGCTGTGTGGGCTGAGAGCAATTATTTGATAACGGAAGCAGCGTCTTCGATGACCTTCGCCACCGCCTCAGGCTGGGAGATGTACACCGAGTGGCTCGCCTTGATTTCGGTGACCTTGGAACCGGCGCGCTGGTACATCCAGCGTTGCAGCGCGGGGCTCAGCGCGCGGTCTTCGGTAGAGACCACGGCATACGTCGGCTTTTTGTGCCACGCCGCCGCCCACACGGTGCCGCCGAACAAGGCGGTGGTGGCCGGCACTTGGGAGGCGACCATGAAGTCGGTGCGGTTGGGGGTCAGGTCAGCGGCAAAATCGGCGTTGTATTTGTTGCGATCGAAGAACAAATGGCCGTCGCGGCTCTGCTTGATGTCATCGCTGGGCGCCGGCATCGAGCCGATCAACTGGGCCATGTTCTCGCCCACCTCCGGCTGCAGCGCCGAGACGTAGACCATCGACTTGACCTTGTCGCGATCGCCGGCAATCGAGATCACCGCGCCACCGGAACTGTGGCCCACCAAGACCACCGGGCCGACTTGCTGCTCCAGCACTTCACGTGCCTCGGCCACATCCGCCGCGAGGTTTTCGTGGCCCTGGTGCACCACGGTGACCTTGTAGCCCTTGTGAATCAGGATGTCGTGCACCACACGCCAACCGGAACCGTCGACAAATGAACCGGGCACGATCACCACACTTTTACCGGTGCCGGGCTGCGGTGTATCGGCCGCCTGGGCCAGTACGGGGGCCGTCAGGGCCACGGCCATGGTCAAACAAGAAAGCATGCGCATCGGGTATCTCCATCAGGGTTGTTAAGGTTTGCCGAACAGCCGGCGATCCAGCGACCACGCTCCGCCGCCATAGGCCAGCAACGGCAGCAACAGGCCCGCCCAGGTCAGGTGCGTCGGCCAGGCCTCGGGGTACACGAACACCTCGATCACCAGGGTCATGCCCAGCAGCGCGGCGGCCGCCGGGCGCGTCAGCAGGCCCAGCACCAGCAACAGCGGAAACAGGTGTTCGGCGTAGGTCGCCAGGTGCGCGGCCCAGTCCGACGGGATCAGCGGCAAGGCGTACTCCGAACGGAACAGGGCGTAGGTCGACGGCTTGAGGCTCAGAAATCCGCTGACCTTGGTGCGTCCCGACAAAAAGAACACCGCCGCGATGCCCAGCCGGGCCACCAGCAACAGCAGCGCCGGGGGCAACAGGCGCTGGATCACGGCTGTTCCGTCAGGCTGCCGAAGCCTTTGGGCGTCTTGATCTGGGTGCAGGTGCCCTTGTCGACCAATACCCAGGCGTTGCCCTGGTAATCGGCGGTGGCGGTGCCGGCGCACGAGGTGCCTTTGCCGGCGGCGCAGTCGTTGGCACCGGCGAGGGCCACGCCGAAGCATTTTTCCTGGGGCTTGGCGTCGTCGGCATCGGCCATCGCCGCAAAGGCGCTGAGGGACAGGGCGAAAGTGGCCGCAAGGGCCGCGTAGGGTCGCTTCATCGGTGTATCTCCTGGCTTGACTGAGTGTGGCCAGGGCGCGTGTGGCGGTGAGTGACCGCCTGCGCCAGCTGGTGAGCAGAGTTAAAGCCAGGCGTGTATCCGGTCTGTGTCGCCGACACGCCAGAACGTCATGCCGATGTATCAGGGTGGCGCGGGGATACTTTGTAATACAAAGCCACTGAAGCACCGCCAAGCCATGCCGATGGCGACAACCATTCGGACCTGCCCAGGCTGTTGGGTAGTGGCGGTGAGCGCGGAGTGTGGGGTGTGCTGTGGGAGCTGGCTTGCCTGCGATGCAGGCACCTCGGTGTTTCATGCAGACCGAGTTGATGCTATCGCAGGCAAGCCAGCTCCCACCGTTTTAGAGAGTGGCCGCCTGGGAGAATGCGCTCAAATCCAAATGGCCATCCTTGACCGGCGGGCACCAGTAATACCCACCGGTCAACGGCATACTGATCCGATACAACCCATCCACAATCCCGTCTTCCAACCCGCTCATGCGCCGCAATTGCGCTTCAAACGCATCGAAGGAATGCCCAAACGCCAGGAACATCAACCCCGCCTGGCCGTTCTCGGCCCACGGCATCGAGCGGCGCACTACAAAGGCTTGCGGGGTAAAACTTTCCTGGGCGGTGCGCTTGGTGTGAGCGGATTCGGGGGCGTCGTCCAGCTCTTCGTTATCGCCATGGCGGCGGCCGATGATGTGGTCACGCGCCTGGGCGGGCAACGCGGCAAAACCGTCGAGGTCGTGTTGCCATTGCTGGATCGCGGCAAAGCTGGCGCCGCTGTCGGTCAGGGCGGCTTCGACGGCGGCGTCGTCGTGGGGGTTTTCGGTGCCGTCTTCGTAATCGGTCAGATCGAAGCCGGTTTTGTAGCGGAAGCCTTCGGTCATCTGCACCAGCCGGAATGCCGGGGCCAGGGCTTTTTCAAATGCGCGGCTGCGCAGCAGCAGTTCACCGCGATCCACACCGTGCAGCCACACCCACAACGCCTGCTGAGTAGACGGGTTATGCGCGCCGGGGCCCGTGACGGCGGGGAATGCGCGCAGCCCTTCAATGTGCGCGCCGAGCGAAGTCACCAGCGGCTCGCCAAAACCGACCACTGCGCCCGCGTCCGCCAACTGCACCAGCGCGTCCAACGCGGCGGGTACGGCTGCCAATACGTCAACGGCAAAAAACAGATGGCGTGCCTGCAACGGCACCGGTGCGGCAAGAATGCCCGGCTGGTAGTGACTCATGTGAACTCCTTCTGAAAAGCCGCGCAGTCTACCCCAACAGGCAGGGCACACGCGGGCTTGTGCTCAAGGTTTTCCAGATCACGCGGTTCCAGGCCCAATTGCGCCTTGAACTGCGCCCAGCCTTTGGGCGTAACCCGCACCGCACGCGAATCCTTGGCGCGGCGCAGCCAACCGGCATCGCACCAGGCACTGAGCAATTGCACGCCGAGCGGGCCGGCCACGTGATGGGTGCGCTCGGTCCAGTCCAGGCATTGGCGCGCGGGTTTCAAGGCGCTTGAGTCGATGCCCAGGGTCTGCAACCAGGCTGCGCCTGCGGGCAGCACTTCATAGTGTTTATCGCCGACGGCGCGCAGGTAATGGCGTTGTTCCAGCGCCTGGGTCACCGCGACGCCCAACTGCCCGGCCAGATGGTTGTAGCAGCAGCGCGCAAACCGTAGCCCTTGGGCCTCGCGGCTTTGGGGTTTGAGCACGATCGCCGACAACGGCGCAATCGCACTGAGAAACTCGATCGCCTGGGCCACCTGCTCCCCGGCCAGGCGGTAGTAGCGATGCCGGCCCTGGGTTTGGCAGGCGAGCAAACCACCGGCGACCAATTTGGCCAGGTGGCTGCTGGCGGTCTGCGCAGTGATGCCGGCAGCAAAGGCCAGTTCACCCGCAGGCAACGCGCGCCCGTCGAACAACGCCAACAGCATCGCGGCACGGGCGGGCTCGGCGAGCAGCGCGGCAACCTCGGTAAAGGTGGATGGGTTCGACATGGCGGCTCTCCAACGGGACCTGCGCAGTATAAGCGTGACGCAGGCGAGCATGCTTCGATCAACGTCGAAGCATCTGCGCCGTCCCGCGCGCTAGATTCGCCGCCTGTGTCTTTTCAAGGAAGATGTGCATGCCACAACGAAAGGTGCTGGCCGCGACCAGCCTCAGCTATGTACTGGTGATCCTCGATACGTCCATCGTCAATGTGGCGCTGGACCCCATCGCGATAGCTCTGCACAGCAACACCGGCGCGCTGCAATGGGTGGTCAGCGCCTACACCTTGACCTTTGGTTGCCTGCTGCTGGCCGGCGGTGCGATGGCGGATCGCTTTGGGGCGCGCAGGCTGTATATGACCGGCTTGCTGGTGTTTACCCTGGCCTCGCTGCTGTGTGGCGTGGCCAGCGACATGCACCTGCTGGTGGCCGCGCGGGTGCTGCAAGGTGTCGGCGCAGCATTGCTGGTGCCGGCGTCCCTGGCGCTGATCAATCAGGCGTACGCAGGCAACCCCGCAGGCCGCGCGACGGCCATCAGCCTGTGGGCCGGGTGCGGCGGCATTGCCATGGCCGCCGGGCCGTTGGTGGGTGGCGTGCTGATCCAGACACTGGGCTGGCGCAGTATCTTCCTGGTCAACCTGCCGTTGGGGCTGATCGCCTTCGGCCTCAGCGCGCGCCTTGCCGCCAGTGCCAGACAGCCCCGCACCGCAGGCTGGCTGCGCCTCGGCGTGCAGCTGTTTGGCAGCCGCGTGTTCAGCCTGTGTGTGGCCGTGTCACTGTTGTCGGCGCTGCTGCTGTATGGGCTGATGTTTGTACTCAGCCTGTATTTCCAGCGGACCCTGGGCCTCTCGCCGCTGCGCACCGGCGTGGCGTTCCTGCCGCTGACGGTGTTGGTGAGCATCGGCAGCCTGATGGCCGGCGAGTTCGTGCGCGCCTTTGGCAGCCGCAGGCTGATCGGAGGCGCCCTGATGCTCTACGTGACCGGTTTTGGCGTGTTGCTGATGGGCGGCATAACGCCTGACTACGCCTTGATCGTGGTGCCCATGCCGCTGATTGGCCTGGCTGCCGGGTTGATCACCCCCGCCGCCACAGCCGCGTTGATGAATGCGGTGCCGCCGGGACAGGCCGGAATCGCCGCCGGCATCCTCAATACGGCGCGACAGATCGGCGCAGCATTGGGCGTGGCACTGGCCGGCGCGCTGCTGTAACGCGTCTGGCGCTTGCCACACAGCCCTTGGATGGGTGACTCTCTAGTCATGTTTTGCAACTATTCCAGGGGTAGCGACATGACCACCAGTAACCTGCTCGCCCAGCTGTTTCCCACCGCCGCCAGCGACATTCCCGAACAATTCCGCCTGGCAGCGCCCATCGAACAGCGTGATTACCTGGTCGACGGCCAGTTGCAGGTGTGGAACGGCCCACTGGCCAAGGTGCAGAGCCCGGTGCAACTGGGCGATGAGCGCGTGCACATCGGCAGCACGCCGCTGCTGGACGCCGACACCGCCCTCACCGCCCTGGACGCCGCCGTGCGCGCCTACGACCGCGGCCAGGGTGAATGGCCGACGATGCGCGTGGCCGAACGTATCCAGCATGTCGAAGCCTTTTTGCGGCGCATGCGCGAACAACGCGACGCGGTGGTCAAGCTGCTGATGTGGGAAATCGGCAAGAACCTCAAGGACTCGCAGAAGGAATTCGACCGCACCTGCGACTACATCACTGACACCATCAACGCCCTCAAGGAACTCGACCGCCGCTCCAGCCGCTTCGAGCTGGAACAGGACACCCTCGGCCAGATCCGTCGCGTGCCACTGGGCGTGGCGCTGTGCATGGGCCCTTACAACTACCCGCTCAACGAGACCTTCACCACGTTGATCCCGGCACTGATCATGGGTAACACCGTGGTGTTCAAGCCGGCCAAGCTCGGCGTGCTGCTGATTCGCCCGTTGCTGGAAGCGTTCCGTGACAGCTTCCCGGCCGGCGTGATCAACGTGATCTATGGCAGCGGTCGCGAAACCGTCAGCGCGCTGATGGCCAGCGGCAAAATCGACATTTTTGCGTTCATCGGCACGAACAAGGCCGCCAGCGACCTGAAAAAACTGCACCCCAAGCCGCACCGCTTGCGCGCAGCCCTGGGCCTGGACGCAAAAAACCCCGGCATCGTGCTGCCCGAGGTCGACCTGGACAATGCCGTGAGCGAAGCGGTCACCGGCTCCTTGTCGTTCAACGGCCAACGCTGCACCGCGCTGAAAATCCTGTTTGTGCATGAAGATGTGGTCGACAGCTTCATCCAGAAATTCAACAGCAAACTGGCCACGCTCAAACCCGGCATGCCGTGGGAAGACGGCGTATCGCTGACGCCACTGCCGGAAGTCGGCAAGGTCGATTACCTCAATACACTGGTGGCCGATGCCGAGCAGCACGGCGCCAAAGTGGTGAACCCTAATGGCGGAGAAAGTCGCGGTTCGTTCTTCTACCCCGCCGTTTTGTACCCGGTGAACCCGCAGATGCGTGTTTATAACGAGGAACAGTTCGGCCCCGTTGTGCCGATCGTGCCGTACCGTGACCTGGAAACAGTGATCGAGTACGTGCTGGACTCGGACTTCGGCCAGCAGCTAAGCATTTTCGGCACCAATGCGGTGGAAGTCGGTCGGCTGGTGGATACGTTTGCCAACCAGGTCGGGCGTATCAACATCAACGCCCAGTGCCAGCGCGGGCCGGACACCTTCCCGTTCAACGGGCGCAAGAATTCGGCCGAGGGCACGTTGTCGGTGCATGACGCGCTGCGCGTGTTCTCGATCCGCACCTTGGTGGCGACCAAGTTCCAGGAGAGCAACAAGGCGTTGGTCAGCGATATCTTGCGCAACCGTGATTCGAGTTTCCTGACCACGGATTACATTTTCTAAAGACATAAACAGCTCTATGTGGGAGCTGGCTTGCCTGCGATAGCATCACTGCGGTCTGACTGAAAGACCGAGGTGCCTGCATCGCGGGCACGCCCGGCTCCCACATTCGCTCCGGTCTACCCCGACTACCGAGGCCACTTTAATACCGATGAACCTGCCCTTCTTCGCCCGGCGCCTGTTGCGCCCTTTGCTCGACCCGTACCGCCGTTACCGCCATGCCAAGCTGATCCACGCCGTGCGCGTGTCCATCGGCCTGCTGGCGACCATCCTGCTCACCACCGGCATCAACCTGCCCCACGGCGAGTGGGCGTCGGTGACCATGCTGATCGTGATCGGTGGCCTGCAGCACCACGGCAATATCGGCAAAAAAGCCGTGGAGCGTGCCTACGGCACCCTGATCGGTGCCAGCGTAGGCCTGCTGCTGGTGGTGCAACAGGCCTATTTCGGTATACCGCTGCTGACCTACCTGCTGATGTCCGTGGTGTGCGGGTTCTTTTCCTATCACGCCATCGGCAAGGGCGGTTACATCGCGCTGCTGTCGGCGATCACGGTGTTTATTGTTGCCGGCCACGGTGATAACCCGATCTCCGATGGCTTGTGGCGCACCGTCGATATCCTTATCGGCATTGTGCTGGCGCTGGCGTTTTCCTTCGCCCTGCCGCTGTACGCGGTGTATTCGTGGCGCTACAACCTGGCCAGCGCCTTGCGCGATTGTGCGGCGATTTACAGCCGCATCATCAGCGGCCAGTCGGTCACGGACGATGAACACCTCAAACTGCTCAACCGCCTGAATGCGGCGATGCTGCAACTGCGCTCGCTGATGCCGTCGGTGTCCAAGGAAGTGCGCATTTCCATGACCGAGCTGGACGCAATCCAGCGGCATTTGCGCATGTGCATCAGCACCCTGGAGATTCTTGGCAATACCCGGCCGGATCCGCGTGATGAGCAGGCAATGGCGCGGATGCAAGTGATGCTTAAGGCCGAGCATCGGCAAATCAGGGTGCAATTGGTGGGGATGGCGCGGGCGTTGAAGTCCGGGTTTACCGAGCGGCTGGAGCGGCCTGCGGTGCACGCGGCGGATGAGGCTGGGTTGGATGCACCGGTGCAGAGTGCGTTGGATGGGTATCGGTTGTTAACGATGCAGTTGGCGGGGAATGTGGACGCGATGCGGGGGCGGTTGGCGAAGACGGCGAGTCATTGGAAGATTTGAGCGGGGTGAAAAAAGGGACAGTCTACGGCTAGGTAGAGCTGTCCCGATGACTCAATGACGAACAATCATGTCAGGCGAGAAACGTTAGCCGTGAAGACGATATAGTCGCTACCCCAGCCACTATCTTGGTAATTATGAAGGACAACAGCCTTGGATCCGCTCGTCGAAACGGAAAAGTCAACAGTCAATACGTACCAAGTGTTTCTTGGCGGCGCAATCGAGCCGGACATTTGTACCCCGCCAACTATAATCGCGAGCACAGGGTCAAGCAGTCCAGACTCCGTTTTAGTATGATTAAATATATAGAATGAAACTCGATATCTATGGCCGACATAAAAACTTGTCGTCGTCGCAACGACTGTACCCGCATAACCTCCTCTGTCTGCATAAGTGGGTATGTTAAGACCCGACGCCGAGAAAAAGTACCGATTTGCGTTAACGCCTGCTGACCAAGGTCCCAACCCATAGACAAAATTAGTGGACACTGCTGCAAACGAATCAGACTTAACATACTGCACTAACGGAAACACAAACGCTCGGGACTTCTCTATGCCGCCATCGTAGGCATACCTTATCTCTATTTGAAAGGTCGTATTATTAGGCCACGCAGTCAACACACCACGCAATACCGGCTGATTTAACAAGCCGCTGGGAACTTCAGCCTCAGTGATTTCATGAGCGGGCACCACCTCCACCGACCGGCCACCGCCAATAAAGGTTACCCATATCCGATGCCCCGCCTTACACAAAGGTATCCTGGCCACGTCGAGTCGGCTATTACCGACGAATGTATTCAAATCGATTACGGTTCCAACAGCCTGATTATTAACCATTGCCTTCGGAAGACTGGCTGCTGGAATTGCATTGACCTCTACCGTTTGGACTTTCGAGTGCGTGACTTTATCACCGCGCGTGACCGAGTACATCAACTGCACCCGACTATTGACACTGTTGTGCAGCGCTTGCCTCTTGGTAAAATCAACTATGACTGAGCCACTTGCCTGGCCGGTAGCTTCTTCTTCGAATTCAAACCCATTCGGCAATATCCACTTGCACAGAATCGGGTCGTTGGCGAGCATGCCCTTATACGCAATTTTAACGCTGACATTCTTCTCTATTGACAACGGATCAACCATTGTCTCTTGTGCAATAGTAGAGGCGCCGATAAGTGTGGGAAAGGCCAACTCGGCGGGAAGTTGCTGGACCACATAGACTGTTTCGCCAAAAGATACCGCCGTTTGAATAAGAGGGATTTTTACAAAACTGACCAAGAAACAAATTTTTAGCGATGAGCCGTCCTTAAGTAGACGTATTTTATCCATCGACAAGGGAAAGGAAACGCCCTTGGTAAGGTGCTCTGTGGTGACCAGGTTCGCCGTAAAAATTTTATTTTCGTAAAGGCTGCCATCAGCGAATACGCCAGTGATCGTCATGAACATGCACTGACCTACGCTGGCGAATTTCCATATATCAATAATCCAGCGAGGCACATCCAGTTCGTAGACCGGCAGCACCGTGGTATGTGCGTAGTTACTGATATACGGCCTGGGCAGTGCATCGAGAGGCAGCAGCAATATCTGCAAAGGCTCGAACGCGTAGGTGAATGCGCCACGAAGCAACATGCAATTCAACACAATATTATTGCCATCAGGCCGCACTGCCAGGGTAATCACTTCAACCGGAATTTTAAAGGTGAAGACACCGAGCTTCGGATCAACCGTTATTTCCAGCTTATGTTGGCTGATGCCATACTGCCCAAGCCAGGAAATAAGAAGGCGGTCACCTTTTGCAGCCTTCGAGTACCTCACCTCGCCATTCGCCCCGTTGACGACAGCCACCGGGTTAATCGTCATAGCGGTGGCATCCGCCTCAAGCAGTTGAAAGCTTTCGAGGTTCACCGGTTCACCGATACTGAGCTTGAGTACTTCCGAGCGCAGGGTGACAGGCGGTGACCCTGGGCTCCTCACGCTATAATAGATATCGAGGCTCTTGCCTAAGTTAAGCTCGATGAACGCCTGATCAATGGGTGTCTCAAGTTCCAGCAAGGCCTCACCTGCAATATCCTCGAAGACATCAATTTCAATTTGAAGAAAGTTTCTCGGCGAATCCCCTGAAATAGTAAGGACTATCGTGTCCCCGGCTTTCGTATTGGCATAATTAAAGAAGACCCCAACCGAATAGCCATTCAAATCCTGCAGGTCCAGGTTCCAGTTACCGTAGTATTTTTTAGCCTCTTTAATAGACACTTCAGGCAGTACTGGAACCGCCTTGCCCACCTCGGCGACCACACTCTCTGATTGACGCGGGCTACTACCGTCCTGCATTCTCACTTCCAAAAGAATATCAAACGGCCCCAGGCCGTCGAACTGCTTCAAGAGGTTTGCTGGCAAGACCTGTGTTCCACCCTCTGGACCGGCTGTCTGCCGGCTCAAGGTGACGAATGTCGCACCATTTTGGCCGCCTTTTTTCTTAGCTTGTATAAGTTCGAGGTTCCTTGCGGAATAAGGTGAGTACCGAGGGACCTCAGCGACTCCGTTCAACCCCGATGAAATCAGCCCAGCGTTAAATGGGTGGAGAAGTTTCAGCGCTGGCATCCGTGTCGGCGTGCCGGTTATATGAACCAAATAACTGCCCGACTCTTTGTTAACTACACCTGTAGACGTCGTCCACTCCCACCATAGGCGTACCGTGCCGCGCCCTATATCGTGGAAAAATTTACTAGGGAGCGGGATTGTTTCTAATCCATAATTTCTGTCAGTGATGGGGGCGAAACGTGTAATGACGGGTGAACCGCCCTCCGGAGAAGCTTCCACAACCAATACGATTTTGTTGAGTGGTCTGGGTGCCAGTTTTGACTTGGGGGGCTCGATCAACACTGTAACTTCGGCATCAAATGGAACATCCAAATCAACAATGGTAATGTCATCACCGTCCTTAACCACGCGTGGGGCGTCGAGCAAGCTGGAATCTATTTCGCTGCGCAACATATAGGGTTTGGAAAGGGTGTACGCCCCCTGAGGTTCATTCCCCACTACATCCTTCACGCCCATGCGAACAGTGAACGTTCCGCGCTTTGGCAGTTTTTCCAAGTAGTCTTCGTAGGGGATGAACACGGCGTAGCCGCCCTTTTGGGACGCCTCTTGCGGACTGACCGTATGCGTATACGAAAACGTACCGAAATAAAATATATTGTTGTCATTTTGGCGGATGTCCGAATACAGATAAACCCAGATCGAAAGGCCACGCTTAGCCTGTGCTTCACTGATACTTTTGCCTTCCGGCAAGTCTACGATGGTTTTGTCTTCCAGAACCTCTCTAACCTTCATCAACAGACCGCTATGCCACGGCTCCCCGGGGTTGGGATCATTGCCGCCCGGTATACTCTGTTTGCAGAAAACCAAACCTTCGTCCGAACGAAGTTCATTCTGCGAACCCGCTCGAAAGACCTGCCCGAAAAATCTTAGGTTTCCGTTGGGAATTTTGTATCCATCGAACCCGACATGATATCGATCTTGTCTATCCACGGTGAGTGCGTCGGCCTTCACTGGGTTAGGCAGACCCAACTGAACAATACAGCGGTCAAGCGTAACCCATTCTTCCCAAGGCTCAAAAACCCAATAACAGATAGGCAGTATTTCATTACGCCCTAAGCCTATAGTGGCAAGTTCCTTATACTTCGCCTTGCTCAGGTCTACTCCGGGCTCTGCCGGGTAGGGTCCAACATCGAGCCTTTCAAAGCTATCTGGAGGGGTAGACATAATCATCACCTTGCTGGAATAAGGGCCGCGCGGGAACAGCGCGACAGGCAAGGTAAATAAGGCGCTTGAGGCAATCGCAGATTCTACTGTCAGAACTGACAGTGGCGACGAACGGCAGGCGTGCACGAAAAATCCGACAGAGGCCGAAGTTTTAGTAAAAACCTCAACCCCAGCCTTTTCTCACAATTTTTTCACGATTTATTCACATCCGCAGACGTAGGGTGAAGCCTCATCCGTTACAAACGCTGCACATCAAAACCCGCCGCCCCAGCGGGTTTTTTTTGTCTTGGATTTGGGCTTTTAACGCGCGGTTTTAGTGGCAGGCGTTGCGGCTTGTTCGCGAATGGCACGCTGGGTGTCGAGCACCTTGGCCAATGCGGTTTCGGCTTCGGGGCTTTGTTGCGGTACACGAATCGCCGCTGACACCAGGGTGATCAGCTTGGCCATCACCTCGGCATCGGTGGCCGGGCGGCCCAGGCTCATGGAGTTCATCAGCAAACGTAGCTCGGTGCCGGCCATGACCCCGGAAATCGCCTTGAGGGCGAATTGCAGGCGCACGCCCAGCTCATTGCGCGGCAGATCCGGCAAGGCCAGGGCGAAAGCTTCGAAGAAGCGCTGGAACACCGGCTGGTAATGCACCTTGAGGTATTCCTGGATAAACGGCGAGGTGTCGCTGTAGACCCGGCCCAGGAACCGAATAAATGAACGCCCTTCCCCGCTGGCCGGGTCACTGCGCTCCAGGCCCATGGCCGGGGCGAACAACACGCCGAGCAAGGTGTCGCAGTCGAGCGGGCCATCGGCCTCGGCTTCGCAGCGCGCGAGCAATTCCAGGCGCTGCTCGTTGAGCGGCTCCAGGCGTTGCATCAGCAGGGTTTTCATCAGGGAGTCCTTGTCCCCGAAGTGGTAGTTCACGGCGGCCAGGTTCACCTGGGCACGTTCGGTAATCTGCCGGAGCAACACGGCGTCATAGCCGTATTTGATGAAAAGAGCCTCTGTCGCATCCAGCAGTCGAGTCTTGGTAACGTTTGGAGCGCTGAGTTTCTTCGCGACCATGAAAGGTTCCACGTGGGAAATATTGTTTTAAAAAATAATTTGATTTTTTATACCGGGGCGGCCCTTCGAAAGCAAGTAGTGACACTGCGCCATGCTATGAAAAGCCTGTATAAACGGGCCTGTCGAGGCTAGCCGAAGGGATGTTCACGCGCCGTCGCCAAGCGACTGGCAAATCGTTACAAGGGGTGAAACCGCTCTACATCCATGGCTGGCGAAGCGCGTTGAACGCGGTTACTATTCAAACAATATTTTAAAAACAAGAAATAAAACCAGTCCGTGGCGCGTATCAGGCAGTTCCCGAACTTGTTACAAGGCTTTACCAGGGGGCGTGGCGATACCGTCGAGACTGCAGGCG
The DNA here is from genome assembly GCF_030816095.1 of Pseudomonas sp. W3I7. NCBI lineage: Bacteria > Pseudomonadati > Pseudomonadota > Gammaproteobacteria > Pseudomonadales > Pseudomonadaceae > Pseudomonas > Pseudomonas sp. W3I7. The sequence goes on along the minus strand of NZ_JAUSXP010000001.1, from coordinate 2,172,251 downwards.
TAGTCATGATGACAGAGACCCCCGCGCACCCAGGCTTGATCTCCCTGCAAGGCATCGGCAAGAGCTATCAGCTCGCCGGGCAACACCTGTCGATTCTCAATGATGTGTGCCTGTCCATCGCTCGCGGCGACAGTTGCGGCATTCTCGGTGCCTCCGGCTCCGGCAAAAGTACCCTGCTCAATATCCTTGGCCTGCTGGACTTGCCCGACGGCGGCCAGTACCACTTTGCCGGCCACGATATCTTCAGCGCCACGCCGGATGAGCTGGCGGCGATCCGCAACCAGCAGATCGGCTTTGTGTTCCAGAGTTTCAACCTGCTGCCACGCCTCAGTGCCCTGGACAACGTCGCCCTGCCCCTCAGTTACCGTGGCGTGTCACGCCATGAGTCGGTGGAACAGGCGCTGCGCATGCTTGAGCAAGTCGGCCTGGCCGAGCGCGCCCACCACCGCCCCGCCGACCTGTCCGGTGGCCAGCGCCAACGCGTGGCGATTGCCCGCGCGCTGGTCGGCAAGCCGTCGGTGATCCTCGCCGACGAACCCACCGGCAACCTCGACAGTACCACCGCCCAGGAGATCATGGACCTGCTCCTGGCCCTGAACCGCGAGCAGCAGGTGACGCTGATTATTGTCACCCACGATGCACACATCGCCGAGCGCCTGGAGCGCAAGATCCTGGTGCGCAATGGCGTGGTGCATGAGGCCGGGCGCCTATGAGCCAGCGGGTCGAACAGAGCCTGAGCCAACTGCTGCATGAAGCCTTTGTGAGCCTGCGCACCCTGGGCAAACGTTCGATCCTGGCGTTGCTGGGCATCGTGATCGGCAGCTCATCGGTGGTGGCCCTGATCAATATCGGCCATAACGCCGCGGTGGACGCGGCGATGATTTTCAAGGACATGGGCACCGACACCCTGATCGCCCAGTTCCCGCCCAAAGGCAACAGCAATGCACCGATGCGCGCCAGCCTCGACCTGGACGCGGTGCGCCAGGCCGTGCCGGGCATTGCCCATATCGGCGCGCTCAGCCTGTTCAGCGGGCCGCTGGTGTTCCAGGGCCGCACCGCCAACGCCAACTTTGTCGGCAGCACCGCAGATATCAAGGACGCCATGCGCCTTGCCCTGCGCGAGGGGCGATTTCTGTCCGCCTTCGACGCCAACGAAACCTACGGTGTGATTGGCGATCAAGTCGCCCAGGCCTTGGGCACGCCGGGCAACCCGCTGAAGTTGGGCGACCGCGTGCGTATCAACGATTACCTGTTCCTGGTGGTGGGCATATTGCACAACCAACCCCGGGCGATGCTGATGCCGGTGCAGGCCAACGAATCGCTGTTTATCCCCGCCGAAGGCATGCGGCGCATCTACCCGACGCCGCAGATCGGCAATGTGATCATCCGCGCCGCGCCCGGCCAGGACATGGAGCGCATCGCCGGTGAAGCCGCGATTGCCCTGAAACGCCAGCTCAGCGACCACGATGTCGACATTCAGGTGCCCCAGCAAATGATCGATGGCATGACCCGGCAAAGCCGCACGTTCGCCTACTTGCTGCTGGCGCTGGGCGCGATTTCCCTGGTCGGCGGCGGTGTCGGCGTGATGAACGTGATGCTGATGAATGTCTCGGAGCGCCGCCGCGAAATCGGCATCCGCATGGCCCTGGGCGCGCGCCAGCGTGACATCCGCAATCTGTTTTTGCTCGAAGCGGTCACGCTGACGGCAGTGGGTGCGCTGTGCGGTGCAGTGCTGGGCATGACCGCCGCGTGGCTCTACGCCTGGCTGTCGGGCTGGGAATTTGCCCTGGCCGCCGCCGCCCTGCCACTGGGGGTGGGCAGCACCTTGCTGGTGGGCTTGTTCTTCGGCATCTACCCGGCGGTCTCGGCCTCGCGGCTGCAGCCGGTGGAGGCCCTGCGCGATGAATAAATGGCTGTGGTTACTCGCCCTGGCAAGCCTGCCGGCCATGGCCACCGACGTGGTGATCAACCCGTCGGCGCCGAGCACTACCCGCAGTGGGTATGACCGCAGTGTGTCGCTCAATAACCAGGTCACTACCATGACCCTGGGTGACGCGGTGTACCTGGGCCTGCGCAAAAACCCGGCGATCCGCAGCGCGTACCTGCAACGCGTGGCGCAAAAGTTCGACTTGCGGGTGGCCGAAGACACCTTCAACCCCAAGCTCTCCCTCAACAGTTATTACCGTCAAAGTCGCGGCTCGGCCGACAACGCGCGCAATGCCAACCTGGCCCCGAGAGCGACCCTGCTCAGTGAGTACGGCACCCAGTTGAGCATGGCCTGGACCCAGCAGCTGAACAACGCCGACCGCGCCGGCCGTTACCGCAGCGACGGCCTCGACCTGGCGCTGATCCAACCGCTGATGCGCGGTGGCGGCTGGGACGCCACCACCGCGCCGCTGCGCCTGTCGCGCCTGTCGGAGCAGGCCAACCGCCTGAACCTCAAGGCCACCGTGGCACAGACCATCAGCCAGATCATCGCCACCTACCGTGAGCTGCTGCGTGCCCAGGAGCAGTTGAGCATTGTCCAGGACGCGCTCAAGCGCTCCAACACCTTGCTGGACGTGAACAAGGCGCTGATCAGCGCTGGGCGCATGGCCGAGTTCGAAATTGTGCAGACTGAAGCTGATATCGCCACCCAGCAACTGGGCGTGGAAGAGGCCCAGAACCAACTCGACACCAGCCGCCTGGCCCTGCTGCGCCTGCTGGCGCTGGACCTGTCGACGCCGATCCGCGCCAGCGAAGCCCTGGACGCCAAGCCAATGAGCATCGACAAACGCCAAGCCTTCAACCTGGCGCAGACCCAGCAGCCGGAGTACCTCGCGGCCCTGCTCGGCAGCCAACAGGCCGACCTCAACCTGGTGATCGCCAAGGACTCCGGGCGCTGGCAAGTCGACTTGGTGGCGGGCGCCAACCAGTTACGCGATGCCTACAGCAACAATGACAGCGGCGACAACAATAACCGCACGTGGAACAGCTACGCCGGGGTGCAGGTGCAGATTCCCATCGGCGACATCAGCACCCGCCAGGCCGAGGTGCGCGCGCGGGTCAATGTCGAAGATCAGGAGATCCGCATCACCGACGCGCGCCAGGAACTGGAACGCAGTGTCAACGACGTGGTGCGCGACCTGGGCACGCGTTGGCGCCAATATGAAATCTCTCAGCGTGCCGTCGAGCTGTCGCGGCGCAAGATCGAAATCGAGCGGGAAAAACTCAGCGCCGGGCGCTCCACCAACTTCCAGGTGCTGAGTTACGAGACTGACCTGCGCAATGCCGAAAACGCGCGGCTCAATGCACTGATCGCTTATCTGAACGCCCAGACCCAGCTCGATTTGACCCTGGGCATGACGCTGGAAAGTTGGGAAATCGCCCTCAATGACTACTAATAAAAAATACCTGCTGGGTGCCCTGATCATCGTGCTGTTGGCGGGCGCTGGCATTGCCCTGCGCAGCCCGGCCACCCGCCAGCCCGCCGCGACCGAGCAATGGCTGGCGGTCAAGCCCGACCCGTTGGTGCACCAGATCGGCCTGGTGGGCAAGATCGAACCCGACACCACCATCACCCTCACCGCGCCGTTCGACGGCAATGTGCTCGCCAACCTGGTCGAGCAAGGCCAACGCGTCGAAGCTGGCCAGGTGCTGCTGCGCATGGACCCGGCCACCCTCGAAGTGCAACTGCGCGACGCCCTCTCCGCCCAGCTCAAGGCCCGGCGCACCGTGCAAGAAATGCAGGACTGGGACAGCAGCCCCGCCGTCAGCCGCGCACGCCGCAGCCTGCGCACTGCAGAAATGACCGCCGGCAACACCCAACGCAAACTCACCGAGAGCGAAAACCTGTTCAAGCGCGGCATCATCCCGCGCAACGAGCTGGACGATCTCAAGCAGCAGACCCAGCAGCAACAACTGGACCTGGCCGCGGCCCGCAGCGAACTGCAGCAGGCGCAGGATCAGGGCAAAGGCGAATACCGCCAGATCGCCGAGATGGAGTTGACCAACGCCACGGTGAAATACGACGCCTTGCACAAGCTGCTGGAAGGCAAGGAGGTCAAGGCGCCCTTTTCCGGCATCGTCGTCCCGGCGCCGGGCAGCAATAATTCCTCGCCTGGCGGAGCCAATAACAACGTACCGGTGCAGGCCGGCAGCAAGGTCAGCCAGGGGCAGGTGCTGTTCGGGCTGGCCAATATCGAACGGCTGAAAATTGTCGCGAAGGTGTCGGAGCTGGACATCAACCAGTTGCATCAGGGCCAGGCCGTGGAAGTGATGGGCGATGGCTTTGACGGCGAGCGCCTGACCGGCTCCGTCAGCGTGGTCAGCGGCCTGGCGATTGCCAGCGACAGCCAGGGCAGCGCGCAGTTTCCCGTCACCTTGTCGATCCCCAAACTCACCGCGCAGCAATTGCAGCGGGTGCGGCTGGGGATGAGTGCGCGGTTGACCATTGTGACCTACAACAATGCGCAGGCGATTGTGGTACCGAGCCAGGCGATCCAGGCGGACATGACCGTGGAATATCGAGCCGCGATGGATAAGCCGGTGGAACGGGTTAAAGTCACCACAGGGCAGTCAACCGCCGAAGGTGTTGAGGTATTCGGCCTCAAGCCAGGCTTTGTAAAAACCTCAAAATAGAGGGAGCTCCCACATTCAGAGTGAGGTGAGTTTGGCGGCCAGGGACTTGGCCTGGAGCGCCACATCGGTGACGGCCGTACTCTCCCACCACATCCCACGCAACGGCGGGCCCATGGCAAACAGTCGCTGGCTGACCTGGCCCTGAGCATCCAACACAGCCCCCGACACCTGCGCCGCAATCCCCAACGCCAACGGCCCAGGCTTGATCAACCCACGCTTGAGCAACTGCTGCGGCAACGGCTTGGCCACTCGCCGCCAGTCGTACTCAATACCGCTGGAGTTGATCAACGCCGCGCCGGACACCTGAGTGACGGTTTGTTCGCCACGCCGCCGCAGCTTGATCGTCACGCCGCTGTCCGACGCCACCAGCCCCTTGAACGACGCCGCCTGAATCCGCAGCCGTCCTGCTTCATGCAAACGCGCCACTAACTGCGCGCTCAAGGGCGGCGAACGATGGTGATGGCTCTCCCACCACGGCCGTACATGGCGCACGAACTGGCGTTTCTCGCGCTCACTGGCGTGGCTCCACAAGCGGCCGATATGCGCGCGCACCGTGTCCAGCGGCGCCTGCCAGTCGATGCCCTGTTCCAACGCCAGTCGGCATTGGCGCCGCACCTCGCGCAGCAACTGCCGAGGGCTGCGCAGGTGGTGGTCGTCGGCGAGAAAGTCCACCCAGCTCGGCGGTTGCCGGCGTACGTGGGGCAGCAGGCCGTGGCGCGAAAATACCTCGATGGGCCCACGATGGCCGGCCTGTTCCAGGGACACCACGGCATCCACCATGGTCAACCCGGAACCGATGATCAGCACCGGCGACTGCGGCTCGATCTGGCGCATGGCCTTGACGTCCCACGGGTCGACTGCTGCTGCATTCAAACCACTGGACTCGGTCTGCGGCGTGCGCGCCGCCGGGAACATGCCGGTGGCCAATACGGCGTAAGCACCGCGCACGTGTTGGCCGTTATCCAGCGTCAACAACGTTGAGTCGGCATCCACTTGCAGGTCGACCACCTCGGCACGAATATGCTCGACCGTCGAAGCCGACAGCGCCTTGGCCTCTGCCAATCGTTGCTGCGCATACCCACCAAAAATCCCGCGTGGCGGGAACAATTCGCTGATGGGTACAGGCTGCTGATCCGATTCCGGCCACCCCCCGGCGCCGATGTAGTCGGTGAGCCATTGGGTCAAGTCATCGGGGTTGTCCGGGTCGACACTCATGCGCGCCGCATTGCCGTTCAGGGTATGCCCCAGTTCGACGGCACTGTAGGCCTCGCCCCGGCCAAGTTCCTTGCGCGGCTCAATCACCAGGATTTGCCGCTTGCCAGGCTGGCGCAGCAGTTGCACCGCCAGCATCGTGCCGCTCAAGCCGCCGCCGATGATCAGCACATCAGCGTTGCGGATGGATTCAGTCATGCACATTCGCCCTTACTGTTTACCCAGATAAATATCATGCAAATCGCCGCGCGCCAGCAGTTCAGCCGCACTGCCGCTCAAGACCACGCGCCCAGTATCGAGCACATAGCCGTGGGAGGCATAGTTGAGCGCGACATTGATGTTCTGCTCGGCGATCAGGAAGCTCACCTGCTGCTCGCGGTTAAGCTGGGCGATGATCGCGAAAATCTCTTGCACGATCATCGGCGCCAGGCCCATGGAGGGCTCGTCGATCAACACCAATGTCGGCCGGGTCATCAAGGCACGGCCGATGGCAACCATTTGCTGCTCGCCGCCCGAGGTCAGCCCGGCGCGGGTGTGGCGCTTGGTCTTGAGGCGCGGGAACCAGGCGTAGATGCGCTCCAGGTCGTGCTCCATGTCTTTGCGGCTCAGGCGCCGCACAAAGCCGCCGCTGCGCAGGTTGTCTTCCACGCTCAGTTGGCCGAACACATGGCGGCCTTCCAGCACATGGACCATGCCCTGGCGCACCCGTTGGCTGGGGTCGATACCGGCCAGGTCGCGGCCGGCATACTCGATCACGCCGCGGCTGACCTCGGCGCGTTCGGCGCGTACCAGCCCCGAAATGGCCTTGAGCGTAGTGCTTTTGCCGGCACCGTTGGCACCCAGCAACGCCACGATGGCGCCCTTGGGCACGTGGAGCGAGACCCCGGCCACCGCCAGTATGGCGCCGTCGTAGATCACTTCGATGTCATTGACGTTTAACAGTGACGGGCTCGCAGGTTCAGCGGTGGGCTGGCTCATGGTTTATTCATCCCCGGTGCAGGTACGCGGCGTCAGGCCTTTTTCCTTGGCGAACGCGGCGGACTTTTCATCGATCAGCGGGCGCAGCAGCGCACGGTCGGCGGCGATCCAGTCGCTGATCAGCGTCCAGTTGGCGCCGTCCCACTGTTGCACACGCGCCGAGCCGCCGCCTTCGTGGTCGCGGCACGAGAGTTTGAGGTTCTGCATCAGGCCCAGATAACCCATGTCTTTAAGGCGCGCATCATCGATATTCAAGTGCTCCAGGCCCCAACGGCCTTCCTCGCCATTGAGTGGGCGCTTGCCGAACTTGGCCTGGGCGGTACGGATCGCTTCCACCGCCACGGCGGCGTTCACCAGGCCCGAGTTGTAGTAGACGCTGCCGAAATTTTTCAGGTCCTTGAGGTCGCTGTGGCCTTTGTCGAGGATCGACTGTTTGAGGCGTTTATGAATCTCGAAATCAGCACCGGCCGGGTAAGGCGTGAGCGCCAGGTAACCTTTGGCGGCGGCGCCTGCGGGCAGTACGTCTTCGCTGGAACTGGCCCAGATATCGCCGATGATATGGTCAACCGGGAAGCCAAAGCGCGCAGCGGTCTTCACCGCCACCGGCGTGGACACACCCCAGGTGCGCAAAAACACCCAGTCCGGGTTGGCCTGACGCACCTGGCGCCATTGCGCCGACTGCTCGTTGCCCGGGTCGGCCACCGGAATCTGGATATTTTCAAAGCCGTATTTCTCGGCCAATAACTTCAACGGGCCCAGGGTTTCACGGCCGTAAGCCGAATCGTGATAGACCGTGGCGATCTTCTTGCCCTTGAGTTTGTCGAAGCCGCCTTCACGCTGGGCAATGTAATTGACCAGCGTGGACGCTTCGCTGTAGAAGGTCAGCATCACCGGGAAGTTATACGGAAACACGGTGCCATCGGTGGCTTCGGTGCGGCCGTAACCGAGGGTAATCAGCGGGATCTTGTCGACTTCCGCGCGCTCGCTCAGCGCATAGGCCGCCGGTGCGCCGTTAGGCTGGTAGACCGCGACCGGCGCGCCATCCAGGCCATTCTTGAAGCGCTCGTAGCACTCGATGCCCTTCTCCGCCGTCCATTCTGTTTCGCATTCCTGCCACACCAGCTTGACGCCGTTGATGCCGCCTTCGACCTCATTGATATAACGCAGGTAGTCGATCATCCCGGCCCACACCTGCACGCCGCTGGAGGCATAGGCGCCGACGCGGTAGGTGGCCAACGGGATAAATTGCTGGTCGGGCGCGGCGATTGCCTGGGGCACAGCACCGGACAAGGCTGCCAGCGCGAAGGCGGCGCCGAGCAGGGAACGTTTCAAGGTTGCACGCATGTTGGATTCTCTTGAGGGAATGTTAGAAACGCAGCGGCCATTGCCGCAGACGGTCACGCAGGTTGTGCAACAGGCGAATCAAGCCTTCGGGTTCCTTGATCAGGAACACGATGATCAACACGCCAAAAATGATTTTTTGCAGATTCTGCAACTGCCCCGCATCCACCGAGCCACCGAACAGCGCCTGCCCGGCGTGGCTGAGAAAAATCGGCAGCAAACTGATAAATGCCGCACCGACAAAGTTGCCGGCAATGCTGCCCATGCCACCGATAATGATGATGAACAGGATCTGGAACGAGCGGTTGATGTCGAAACTGCTGGCGCTGGCCGTGCCCAGGTAGGCAAAGGCCCACAACGCACCGGCAATCCCCAGGTAGAACGAGCTGACCGCGAAGGCCAGGCGCTTGTAGCGCACCACCGGGATGCCGACCACGGCGGCGGCGGTGTCCATGTCGCGGATCGCCATCCAGTTACGCCCCACCTGGCTGCGCACCAGGTTGATGGCGGTCCAGGTCAACAGCAGCACCGTGACCAACGTCAGCCAGTAACGGCCCAGCGGCGTATTGAGGTCATGGCCGAACAGCGCAAGCTTCGGCGCGGAAATGGTCCCGGAGGAGCCGTAGTTGTAGAACCAGGGGAATTTGACGAACAGCCACTCCAGGAAGAACTGCGCCGCCAGGGTGGTGACCATCAAGTAAAAACCCTTGATCCGCGAGCTGGGCAAACCAAATAACAGCCCAACCAGCGCGCTGATAACCCCACCGCCGAGCAGCGCCACCGGCAGGCCCAACTCGGGCAGACGCAGCAGAAAACCGTAGGTGGCAAACGCGCCAACGGCCATAAAACCCGCCGCGCCCACTGAGGTTTGGCCGGTATAGCCGGTGAGCAGGTTCAGGCCCAGACCGGCCAGCGACAGCACCAGAAACGGGATCAGGATCGCGTTGAGCCAATAGTCATTGCCCCACAGCGGCACCCCGATAAAGGCCACTGCCAATAAGCCGATCAGGCCCCAGGGCAAGCGCCGCTGAATCAGTAATAACGGCGCGGTTTCTTGAACAACGGGTATCGACATGGTTTCAGACTCGCTCGATGGCGCGCTCGCCGAACAGGCCGGCGGGACGGATATACAGGAAGGCCAGGGCCAATACATAAGCGAACCACGGCGTGATGCCGCCGCCGATCAGCGGGCCGATATACACCTCGGCGAGGTTCTCCGCCGCGCCGACAATCAGCCCGCCGACAATCGCCCCGCCAATCGAGGTAAAGCCGCCGATGATCAACACCGGCAAGGCCTTGAGCACCACCAGCGAAAGGGAAAACTGCACGCCCTGGCGCGCGCCCCACAGCAACCCGGCCACCAGCCCGACTATCCCGGCCACGGCCCAGACGATCTGCCAGATGCGGTTGAGGTTGATGCCGATGGACAGCGCCGCCGTGGTGTCATCCGCGACGGCGCGCAACGACACACCGATACGGGTCTTGTTGAACAGCAGCGCCAGCACGGTTACCAGCACCACCGCCGCCGCCGCGGCGATCAGATCAAACTGGCTGAGCATCAGCGGCCCGACAAACAGCGGCACGTCGTCGATGCCCAAGTCCAGCGCACGCACTTGCGAGCCCATCAGCCCTTGGGCCAGGCCCTCGATAATGAATGACAGGCCCAAGGTGGCCATGAACAGGGTGATCTGCGAGCGGTTCACCAACGGCCGCAGCACCAGCCGCTCGATGAGCAAGGCGCCGACGATCATCACCACCACCGTCAGCAGCAACGCCAAGGCAAACGGCACGCCCTGGTCATGCAGGCTGACAAAGGTCAGCGCGGCAAACAGCAGCATTGAGCCCTGGGCGAAATTGAACACGCCGCTGGCCTTGTAGATCAGCACGAAACCGATGGCGACCAGCGAGTACATGGTGCCGGCGAGCAGGCCGCCGAGCAGGGTTTCAAAGAAGAACGTCATCAGTGTGCGACTCCCAGGTACGCCGCGATCACCTCGGGGTCGGCCTGCACCTGCGCGGGTGTGCCGTCGCCGACTTTGCGGCCGTAGTCGAGCACTACCACGTGATGGGACAGGCCCATCACCACGCCGATGTCGTGTTCGATCAACACCACGGTGGTGCCAAGGTCGCGATTGACGTCGGCGACGAAGCGCGCCATTTCCTGTTTTTCCTCGGCGTTCATGCCGGCCATGGGCTCGTCCAGCAGTAGCAGGCTGGGGCTGGCGATCAGCGCGCGGCCCAGCTCTACGCGCTTTTGCAAGCCGTAGGAGAGGTTGCCCACCAGCACATCGCGGTGCGCTTGCAGTTCGAGAAACTCGAGGATGCCTTGGCCGCGCAGGCGAAACGCTTCGGCCTCACGGCGGGCGCGGGGCAAGCCCAGGGCTTGCTCGATAAAGTGGGTGCGCATATGCCGCGACAGGCCGGTGAGGATGTTGTCGAGCACGCTCATTTTCTTGAACAGTGCGTTGTTTTGAAAAGTTCGCCCAATACCTCGACGCGCCGCGCCCAAAGGGTCGATGCGGTGGAAGTGTTGTTGCTCGAACACAATCTCACCGGCATCGAAGCGGTACACACCGTTGAGCACATTGAGCAGCGAACTTTTACCGGCGCCGTTGGGGCCGATCAGCGCGCAGATTTCGCCGCGCTGCACCTCAAAGGACAAGGCATTGATGGCCTTGACGCCTTTGAATGACAGCGAGATATCGCGCACCTGAAGAATGGTCTGGCTCATGCGATGTCCCGTTTGAATTCAGCCAGCCAGACTGGATCGCTGCTGGTTTTTGGCGTGCTGGGTGGCTGCCAGATATAGGTCAGCCGTTGGAAGCCCAGCAGCCTGCGCACACGATTTTTCAGCAGGCGCCGCAGGCCGCTTTGTGGGTGGGCGATGGCCCAGTCACATAGGCGTCGGCGCCAGGTGCCGTGGGGCGCCAGGCGGCTTTCGATATCGTCCGCCAAGTGCTGTAAACGCTCGGGCGAAAGCAACAGGCCGGTGGGCGCGACCTCATTGCGATCGCGCCGGGCCGAGGCCAGGTTTTCCGGAAATGCCAGGCCGTGGCCGCTGTTCAGCCATTGCTCCAGCACCACCGCCAGGCCGCCTTGCCAGTGGGTGCCCTCCTCGCTCCACAACAGGGTTTCACCGTTCGGTTGCCACCAGCGCTGCAGGTGCTGCGCCGGGCCCACCGAGCCGAGCAACTGGGTGAAATCCAACGGGTTGGCGGACTGCCAATGCCGCACCTGCTGCCGCCCCTGGGCATACGAATGGCTGGGGTGAATGCGCCATAGCTGTTGGTACAGGGCTTCTGGCTCCAGGTCATCGGCCAGGGTCAACACCTGCCCGCCGACAGACTGCGCGGCCAGCGCCAGCAGCAACAGGTCAGGCTCGAACGTGCCGCTCAAGGCCAAGCGTGACTGCGCGCTGAAACCCTGCTGGCGCAAACCGTCGGCCAGACGCTCGACATCGCGCAACACGTCGATCCAGCGCCAGGCATACCAACGGCCCTGCCGCTTGTGGCGCAGGGCGATATGCAGCGGGGTGAGCTGCGCCCAGTGCTGCAATTGCTCCAGGGCTTTGGGCAGGTTGCCGAGCAGCTCGGCGGGCCACTCCACAGCCTGCGGACGTTTGAGTTCGTGCACGCTCATAGGGGTAATGCTCCTATTCAAGGGGTGTGCGTGCGGTGGTCCGCTGGCCGGGTTATGTGAATCAACACCGATAACTGTGGGAGCTGGCTTGCCTGCGATGGCGGCGTGTCAGTTGGCTCATTTCCAGCTGAACCACCGCTTTCGCAGGCAAGCCAGCTCCCACATTTTGACCGAGGTCTTTCAGTTAAAGGTGCGGTGGTCCGCTGGCCAGGTTATGTGGATCAATACCGATAACTGTGGGAGCTGGCTTGCCTGCGATGGCGGCGTGTCTGTTGGCTCATTTCCAGCTGAACCACCGCTTTCGCAGGCAAGCCAGCTCCCACATTTTGACCGAGGTGTTTCAGTTAAAGGGGCGGTGGTCCGCTGGCCGGGTTATGTGGATCAATACCAATCATCTGTGGGAGCTGGCTTGCCTGCGAAAGCGGCGTGTCAGTTGGCTCATTTCTGGCTGACCGACCGCTTTCGCAGGCAAGCCAGCTCCCACATTTTGACCGAGGTGTTTCAGTTAAAGGTGCGGTGGTCCGATGGCCGGGTTATGTGGATCAACACCGATAACTGTGGGAGCTGGCTTGCCTGCGATGGCGGCGTGTCAGTTGGCCCATTTCTGGCTGACCGACCGCTTTCGCAGGCAAGCCAGCTCCCCCATTGACCGAGGTGCTTCAGTTAAAGGTGCGGTGGTCCGCCGGCCGGGTTATGTGGATCAATACCAATCATCTGTGGGAGCTGGCTTGCCTGCGAAAGCGGCGTGTCAGTTGGCTCATTTCTGGCTGACCGACCGCTTTCGCAGGCAAGCCAGCTCCCACATTTTGACCGAGGTGTTTCAGTTAAAGGTGCGGTGGTCCGCTGGCCGGGTTATGTGGATCAACACCGATAACTGTGGGAGCTGGCTTGCCTGCGATGGCGGCGTGTCAGTTGGCCCATTTCTGGCTGACCGACCGCTTTCGCAGGCAAGCCAGCTCCCCCATTGACCGAGGTGCTTCAGTTAAAGGTGCGGTGGTCCGCCGGCCGGGTTATGTGGATCAACACCGATAACTGTGGGAGCTGGCTTGCCTGCGAAGGCGGCGTGTCAGTTGGCTCATTTCCAGCTGACCCACCGCTTTCGCAGGCAAGCCAGCTCCCCCATTTTGACCGAGGTCTTTCAGTTAAAGGTGCGGTGGTCCGCTGGCCAGGTTATGTGGATCAACACCGATAACTGTGGGAGCTGGCTTGCCTGCGATGGCGGCGGGTCACTCGGCTCATTTCCAGCTGAACCACCGCTTTCGCAGGCAAGCCAGCTCCCACATTTTGACCGAGGTCTTTCAGTTAAAGGTGCGGTGGTCCGCCGGCCGGGTTATGTGGATCAACACCGATAACTGTGGGAGCTGGCTTGCCTGCGAAGGCGGCGTGTCAGTTGGCCCATTTCTGGCTGAGCTACCGCTTTCGCAGGCAAGCCAGCTCCCACATTGACCGAGGTGTTTCAGTTAGATTGCGCTGGCTTTGAGGTCGCGGTAACCCGCACCCGGATGGTTTGGCGCCAGCCGCGCACCGTCGCCGAACAGCTTTTCGCGCAAGGTGCCCTGGGCGTACTCGGTCTTGTACACGCCGCGCTTTTGCAGCTCCGGAACCAGCAGGTCCACGGCGTCGATGAAGGTTTCGTGGGTCAGCGCGTAGGCCAGGTTGAAGCCGTCCACGTCGGTCTCTTCGACCCATTCCTGCAACAGGTCCGCCACGGTTTCAGGGCCGCCCACGAACAACGGGCCAAAGCCGCCGATGCCAACCCAGTCGGCCAGTTCATTCGGCGTCCAGACCTTGTTCGGGTCCGCCGTGGAGAAGGCTTCCACCGCTGATTGAATCGCGTTGGTGTGTACATGCTTGAGCGGCTCATCGGGCTTGAACTGGCTGAAGTCGATGCCGGTCCAGCCGGAGATCAGCGCCATTGCGCCCTCGTAGCTGACGTAGGACTTGTATTCGTCAAACTTGGCTTTGGCCTTGGCATCGGTCTCGCCGACGATCACCGTTTGCAGGTTGAAGATCAGGATTTTCTTCGGATCACGCCCGGCCTCGGCGGCGCGGCGGCGGATGTCGGCCACGGTTTTTTTCAGCAGCACCTTGGACGGTGCGGCCACGAACACGCACTCGGCCTGTTCGGCGGCGAACTGCTTGCCACGGCTGGAGGCACCGGCCTGGTACAGCACCGGCGTGCGCTGTGGCGATGGCTCGCACAGGTGAATACCGGGCACCTGGAAGTGTTTGCCGACGTGGCGAATCTCGTGGATTTTGCTCGGGTCGCTGAAAATGCGGCGCTCGCGATCACGCAACACGGCGCCCTCTTCCCAGCTGCCTTCCCAGAGTTTGTAGCAAACCTGCAGGTATTCCTCGGCGTAGTCGTAGCGCGCATCGTGTTCGGTCTGGGCTTTCTGGCCGAGGTTCTTGGCGCCGCTTTCCAGATAGGAAGTGACGATGTTCCAGCCGACCCGGCCCTTGGTCAGGTGGTCGAGGGTTGAGAGCCTGCGGGCGAACGGATACGGATGTTCAAACGACAACGAAGCCGTCAGGCCAAAGCCCAGGTGTTCGGTAACCAACGCCATCGGCGCAATCAGCGACAGCGGGTCGTTGACCGGCACCTGTGCAGCCTGGCGAATCGCCGCGTCGCCGTTGCCGTTGTACACGTCGTAAATGCCCAGCACGTCGGCGATAAACAGGCCGTCAAACTTGCCACGCTCAAGAATTTTCGCCAGGTCCGTCCAGTATTCCAGGTCTTTGTACTGCCACGAACGGTCCCGCGGGTGCGCCCACAGGCCGGGAGATTGGTGGCCGACACAGTTCATGTCGAAGGCATTCAAGCGGATTTCACGGGACATCAAAGCACTCCGTTGAGGTGGTAGTTGCCGACGACCTGGTATTTGTGGCGCAGTGGGTCTTCGAGGCTCGACGTCAGGGCAGTGCGTTGGCCGGTGAGTTCAAATTCGGCATTGCTGACGGCAATCAGCGCTTCGGCGGCGGCGATTTGCGCTTCGGTCAACGCCACCGGGCTTGGGTGGGTTTCGACGCGTTCAAACAAGGCAGCGGCCACGTCGACGCGGATCTGCAAATCGCCAAAGCGGCTGATCACGTAAGGGTCATCGCTGGCTTGTACAAAACGCCGGGTGCTTTCCAGCAGTTGGCGCGCTTGATTCAGGGCGGTCATGAATAAATATCCTCAGTTCCAGGCGTGGCGCGCAGGTTTTACGCCGTTGAGCACGAAGTTACCGATCAGGTGGTATTTCCAGCGGGCCGGGTCGTGCAGGGTGTGGGTGCGCGCGTTGCGCCAGAAGCGGTCGAGGTTGTGCTTGCCGGTGACCGAGCGGGTACCGGCCAGTTCGAACAGTTTGCTGCTGGCGAGCAAGGCGGTTTCGGCCGACAGCACCTTGGCCTGGGCGACCACCAGCGAGGCGTGGGTGACGGTGTCTTCGTTGGGCTCGGCCAGGGCCAGGTCGACGGCCTTGCCGGCCTTGGCGAGGATCGCTTCGGTGCCGTGCACGCGCCAGTGCAGGTCGCCGATGGCGGCGATGGTGAACGGGTCTTGCCAGCCGTGCTCCTGCTGGCTGTCGATCCAGGGCCGCGCCTGACGGGCGTAGATTTTTGCCTGTTCGAGGGCCCCCAGGGCGATGCCGGTGTCGACGGCGGCCTGGATAATCTGCGAGATCGGGCCGTTGGCGGTGGGCTGGTCGAAAGCCTGATGGGCCGGGATCACTGCGCTACGCGGCACGCTGACGCCGTCGAGAGTCACGCCGCCACTGGCGGTGGTACGTTGGCCGAAGCCATCCCAGCTATCAATCACGCTGAGACCCGGCGCATCGCGTTCGACAAAGGCAATAAACGCCTGGCCGTTTTCGTTGTTGCCGACCGTGGGCACAAGGTGGGCGAACAACGCGCCGGTGCAGTAGAACTTCTCGCCGTTGATAGAGGCGGTATCGCCATCAAAACGAATCTGAGTGTCGAAGGTGCCGGCGTTTTTGCTCTTGGCTTCAGAAAAGGCGTTACCGAAACGATAGCCGGCCAGGACCTTGCCGAAATAGTGACGCTTTTGTTCCTCGCTGGCCGTTTGCAGCAGGATGTCCACCACGCCCAAATGGTTTTGCGGGATTTGCCCCAGCGACGGGTCGGCGGCGGAGATCAACTTGATCACCTCGGCCACCGTTACATAAGACATCTCGGCGCCGCCGTAAGCTTTGGGAACAGTGATACCCCAGAGGCCACTGGCCGAGAATTCATCCAGTTCGGCTACCGGCAGGCGCCGCTCGCGGTCGCGCACGCTGGCGTCGACGGCAAACCGCGCGGCCAAGCGCGTGGCGATTTCAATGGCTTCGGCATCCGAACGGATGATATGGGCAGGTTGTTGAGGGTGGGCTGACATGGGCCGACTCCAGGCTCCGATGGGATAACGGAGCAATTGCAGGAGTCGTGCCTGAATTTAATCAGCAATAAAATCAGGCGGTTGCTGGTTTCAAGAAGCTGTTGCGCGGGTTTCAAACCAGCAAAGTGTGCATCCACTGTTGCCGGGCCAACAGTTAGATCACCACGTTGCGCACAAACCGCACGGCCACGTCGCCGTCATTGCGATAGCCGTGCACGTTGCGGCTGGCGAACATGTAGAACTCACCGGCAGCCACGTGTTTTTCTTCCTCGCCCACCAGCAAGGTCAGGCAGCCTTCGAACACGAACAGCTGCACGCTCCAGCCGTCCGGGTCCGGATCGGGGCTGTAGCGATCACCCGGTTCCAGGTGCATCTCCCACAACTCGACTTCACGCCGCGCCGTGGCCTTGGCCAGCAACACGGCTTTACTGCCGGGAATATCACCGGCCCAGGCCAACTCGTTGATGCGGCTGTGATCACCGGCATCCGGGGCCTGGATAAGGTCGCTGAAGGCAACGTCCAAGGCTTCGGCGACGCGGTCCAGCGTAGACAGGCTGACATTCTTCTCGCCCGCCTCGATGGCCACCAGCATGCGCCGGCTGACCCCGGACTTTTCCGAAAGTGCGGTCTGGCTCAGATCAGCAGCGTGCCGCAGGCGACGGACGTTCTGGCTGACGTGTTGGAGGACCGAGGCCCGTTGTGGATTTTCTTTGTGCACTATATTGCTCAATGGGTGGGTGTGCGCAGTATACTGCCCAGCGTGCGGCGCATTGTGCGGTCCGTGCCTTTCCCTTGCAAGACCGAGCCGCCATGACCGCCCCGAACGCCTCCCCACGTTTCAACCGTTTCAGCAAAGCCGAATGCATCCTGGTGGTGATCACCATGATCTGGGGCGGCACGTTTTTGCTGGTGCAACACGCCCTGACCGTCAGCGGGCCGATGTTTTTCGTGGGCCTGCGGTTTGCGGCGGCGGCAATTGTGGTGGGGTTCTTTTCGTTGCGCACCTTGCGTGGCCTGACCTTGTTTGAACTGAAGGCCGGCGCCTTCATCGGCGCTTCGATCATGCTCGGTTACGGCATGCAGACGATCGGTTTGCAGACCATCCCAAGCAGCCAGTCGGCGTTCATCACAGCGCTGTATGTGCCTTGCGTACCCCTATTGCAGTGGCTGGTGCTGGGGCGCCGCCCAGGCCTGATGCCGAGCATTGGCATCATGCTGGCGTTTACCGGGTTGATGCTGCTCACAGGTCCGACCGGTGCCGCCCTCAACTTCAGCCCCGGTGAGATTGCCACGCTGATCTGCGCAGTTGCGGTGGCGGCCGAAATTATCCTCATCGGTGCCTATGCCGGCCAGGTGGATGTACGGCGAGTGACCGTGGTGCAACTGGCCACGGCGTCGTTGTTGTCATTCCTGATGGTGGTGCCGATGGGTGAAGCCTTGCCGGGGTTCTCGTGGTTGCTGTTGTTCAGCGCGGTGGGCCTGGGCTTGACCAGCGCGGTGATCCAGGTGGCGATGAACTGGGCGCAGCAGAGTGTTTCGCCCACCCGGGCCACGTTGATCTATGCCGGAGAGCCGGTGTGGGCCGGGGTGATCGGGCGGATCGCCGGGGAACGTTTTCCGCCGATCGCGATGATCGGCGCGGCGTTGATTGTGGCGGCGGTGATTGTGAGTGAGTTGAAGACGAAGGGGCAGAAGGCCATCGAATTGACCGATGAGCGAGAACAGGAACAGCAGGGATAAAGCCGGGCTCGGTCAAAAAAGTGGGAGCGGGCTTGCTCGCGAAAGCGTCGGGTCAGCCACCATGAATGTTGAAGGTCAGTCCGTCTTCGCGAGCAAGCCCGCTCCCACATTGGACGCAGATGTCTGTAAACAATGCCAAATGGGAGGTTTCGGCCTACCTTGTAGGATCCTGCCACATCTTGCCGTTTGGTGATCGAGAAAGCGGCACGTATGATGCATCCCAAACTCCCGCAGATTAGAAGCCTATGTCCCTGATAGTTCTACTGCTTCTGCCTTTTATCGGCAGCTGTCTGGCGGCCTTGCTGCCGCATAATGCACGTAACACCGAATCCCTGTTGGCCGGCCTTGTGGCCCTGGTCGGCACCATTCAAGTCGCTTTGCTCTACCCTCAGATCGCCCACGGTGGCGTGATCCGCGAAGAATTCATGTGGTTGCCCAGCCTCGGGCTCAACTTCGTGCTGCGCATGGACGGGTTTGCCTGGCTGTTCTCGATGCTGGTGCTGGGCATCGGCACGCTGGTGGCGCTGTATGCGCGCTACTACATGTCGCCGGATGACCCGGTGCCGCGCTTCTTTGCGTTTTTCCTGGCCTTCATGGGCGCCATGCTCGGGCTGGTGATCTCCGGCAACCTGATCCAGATCGTGTTCTTCTGGGAACTGACCAGCCTGTTCTCGTTCCTGCTGATCGGCTATTGGCACCACCGCGCCGATGCCAGGCGCGGCGCCTATATGGCGCTGATGGTCACCGGCGCCGGCGGTTTGTGCCTGCTGGCGGGTGTGATGCTGCTGGGGCATATCGTCGGCAGCTATGACCTGGATCGGGTGCTGGCGGCGGGCGATCAGATTCGCGCGCATTCGCTGTACCCGGTGATGCTCGCGCTGGTGCTGATCGGCGCCTTGAGCAAGAGCGCGCAGTTCCCTTTCCACTTCTGGCTGCCCCACGCCATGGCGGCACCGACGCCGGTATCGGCTTACCTGCACTCGGCGACAATGGTGAAGGCCGGCGTGTTCCTGCTGGCCCGCCTGTGGCCGTCGCTGTCCGGCAGCGAAGAATGGTTCTGGATCGTCGGCGGTGCCGGCGCACTCACCCTCCTCCTCGGCGCTTATTGCGCCATGTTTCAGAATGACCTCAAGGGCCTGCTGGCCTATTCCACCATCAGCCACCTCGGGCTGATCACCCTGCTGCTGGGCCTCAACAGCCCGCTGGCCGCCGTCGCTGCGGTGTTCCATATCCTCAACCACGCCACGTTCAAGGCTTCGCTGTTCATGGCTGCCGGCATCATCGACCACGAAAGCGGCACGCGGGATATCCGCAAGCTCAGTGGCCTGGTGCGGCTGATCCCGTTTACCGCGACCCTGGCCATGGTGGCCAGTGCGTCCATGGCCGGCGTGCCGTTGCTCAATGGTTTTCTGTCCAAAGAGATGTTCTTCGCCGAAACGGTGTTTATCTCGGCGACAAAATGGGTGGAAATCGCCCTGCCGGTGATCGCGACCATTGCCGGTACCTTCAGCGTGGCCTATGCCCTGCGCTTTACCGTCGATGTGTTCTTCGGCCCGCCGGCAACCGACCTGCCCCACACGCCCCACGAGCCACCGCGCTGGATGCGCGCGCCGGTGGAGCTGCTGGTGTTTACCTGCCTGTTGGTGGGGATTTTCCCGGCCCAGGTGGTCGGTTCGATCCTCGCCGCCGCCGCACTGCCGGTGGTCGGCGGCGTACTGCCCGAATACAGCCTGGCCATCTGGCACGGCTGGAATGCGCCGATGATCATGAGCCTGGTGGCCATGTCCGGCGGCATCGTGCTGTACCTGCTGCTGCGCAAGCAGCTCAAGCGTGGCCGTTTCAAATACCCGCCGATCATCAGTTACTTCAACGGCAAGCGCATGTTCGAGCGCAGCCTGGTGGTGATGATGCGCGGCGTGCGCCGTATCGAAAAACGCATCAGCACCAAGCGCCTGCAAACCCAATTGTTCCTGCTGGTGCTGGCGGCGGTGGTTGCCGGGTTGATCCCGATGCTCAACAGCGGCCTCAGTTGGGGCGACCGGCCGAAGATCCCCGGTTCCATCGTGTTCGTGACCCTGTGGGTGCTGGCCATCGCCTGTGCACTGGGCGCCGCCTGGCAAGCCAAGTACCACCGGCTGGCAGCCTTGACCATGGTCAGTGTGTGCGGCATGGTCACCTGCGTGACCTTCGTATGGTTCTCGGCGCCGGACCTGGCCCTGACGCAACTGGTGGTCGAAGTGGTTACCACCGTGCTGATTTTGCTGGGCCTGCGCTGGTTGCCACGGCGGATCGAAGAAGTCTCGCCACTCCCAAGTTCGCTGCGCAAGGCGCGCATCCGCCGCCTGCGCGACTTCCTGCTCTCCACCGTGGTCGGTGGCGGCATGGCGCTGCTCTCCTACGCGATGCTGACCCGCCAGACACCCAACGATATCTCCTCGTTTTACCTGAGCCGCGCCTTGCCCGAAGGCGGCGGCAGCAATGTAGTGAACGTGATGCTGGTGGACTTCCGGGGCTTTGATACCTTGGGCGAAATCACCGTGCTCGGCGCCGTGGCGCTGACCGTCTACGCCCTGCTGCGCCGCTTCCGCCCGTCCAAAGAAAGCATGGAGTTGCCGCCACAACAGCGCCAATTGGCGCCGGACGTGGCCACCGACCTGGTCAACCCGCGCCAGGCCAGCGACACCGCCCTGGGCTTTATGATGGTGCCGGCGGTGCTGGTGCGCCTGCTGCTGCCGATTGCGCTGGTGGTGTCGTTCTACCTGTTCATGCGTGGCCACAACCAGCCGGGCGGCGGTTTCGTCGCGGGGTTGGTGATGTCGGTGGCGTTTATCCTGCAATACATGGTCGCCGGCACCCAGTGGGTCGAAGCGCAGATGAGCCTGCGGCCGATGCGCTGGATGGGCTTCGGCCTGCTCTCGGCCACCTTGACCGGGCTCGGCGCCCTGTTCGTCGGGTACCCGTTCCTCACCACCCACACCTGGCACTTCAGCCTGCCGCTGCTGGGCGATATCCACATTGCCAGCGCGTTGTTCTTCGACGTCGGCGTGTACGCCATGGTCGTCGGCTCCACGCTGTTGATGCTCACCGCCCTCGGTCACCAGTCGGTGCGAGCGCATAAACCGAGCAACCAGGCCAAGGCCGTTGCCGCAACCGAAGGAGCCGCCTGATGGAAGAAGTCATCGCAATTGCCATTGGAGTGCTGGCGGCCTCCGGCGTCTGGCTGATCCTGCGCCCACGGACGTTCCAGGTCGTCATGGGCCTGTGCCTGCTGTCGTATGGGGTCAACCTGTTCATCTTCAGCATGGGCAGCCTGTTTATCGGTAAAGAGCCGATCATCAAGGACGGCGTGCCACAAGACCTGCTCAATTACACCGATCCGCTGCCCCAGGCTTTGGTACTCACGGCCATCGTGATCAGCTTCGCCATGACCGCGTTGTTTCTGGTGGTGCTGCTGGCCTCCCGGGGCCTGACCGGCACTGACCATGTGGACGGCCGGGAGCCCAAGGAATGACGTGGATGAATCAAATGATCGTCGCGCCGATCCTGCTGCCGCTGCTGACCGCCGCGCTGATGCTGATGCTCGGCGAAAAACGCCGCCCGTTGAAAGCCAGGATCAACCTGTTCTCCAGCGTCATCGGCCTGGGCATCGCCATCCTGCTGCTGTACTGGACACAAAAAGGCGGACCCGGCTCGATTGGCGTGTACCTGCCGGGCAACTGGCAGGTGCCCTTCGGCATTGTGCTGGTGGTGGACCAACTGTCGGCGATGATGCTGGTGCTCACCGGCATTATCGGCGTGAGCGCGCTGCTGTTCGCCATGGCCCGCTGGGACCGTGCAGGTACCAGCTTCCATGCGTTGTTCCAGATCCAGCTGATGGGTTTGTATGGGGCATTCCTGACGGCGGACCTGTTCAACCTGTTCGTGTTCTTCGAGGTGCTGCTGGCGGCGTCCTACGGCTTGATGCTGCACGGCTCCGGCCGCGCGCGGGTGTCATCGGGGCTGCATTACATTGCGATCAACCTGCTGGCGTCGTCGCTATTTCTGATTGGCGCGGCGATGATCTACGGGGTCACCGGCACGCTGAACTTTGCTGACCTGGCGCTGAAAATCCCGCTGGTACCGCAAGCCGATCGCGGCCTGTTGCATGCTGGCGCGGCGATCCTCGCCACTGCATTCCTGGCCAAGGCCGGCATGTGGCCTTTGAATTTCTGGCTGGCCCCCGCCTACTCCTCGGCCAGCGCGCCAGTGGCCGCAATGTTTGCGATCATGACCAAGGTCGGCGTGTACACCGTGCTGCGGTTGTGGACCTTGCTGTTCTCGGGCCAAGCCGGTGCGTCGGCGCTGTTTGGCGGCGACTGGCTGGTATACGGCGGTATGGCGACCATCGTCTGCGCGGCGCTGGCGATGGTCGCGGCGCAACGCCTGGAGCGGATGGCCAGCCTGAGCATTCTGGTGTCGGCCGGGATCCTGCTGTCGTCGGTGGGCTTTGCCCAGCCAAGCCTGACCGCCGGGGCATTGTTCTATCTGGTCAGCTCGACCCTGGCGCTGAGCGCGCTGTTCCTGCTGGCCGAGTTGATCGAGCGTTCGCGCTCGGCCAATGATCTGCCGCTGGATGAAGAAATCGACGCGCTGCCCAAGGCCATGGAGTCGTTGCACCCACGCCCCGGCGTCAACCTGGATGACGAGCAGAAAGCCGTGGTCGGCCAGGTGATTCCCTGGACCATGGCCTTCCTGGGCTTGAGCTTTATCGCCTGCGCACTGCTGATTATTGGCATGCCGCCGTTGTCCGGGTTTATCGGCAAGCTCAGCCTGTTGAGCGCGCTGGTCAACCCAATGGGCCTGGGCAACGCGGTGGATGAGCCGATCCGCCCGGCGGCCTGGGGTTTGGTGGCGCTGTTGATCTTGTCGGGCCTGGCTTCGCTGATCGCCTTCGCCCGCCTGGGTATCCAGCGCTTCTGGACGCCGGAGGAGCGCCCATCGCCGCTGCTGCGTCGCTACGAATGTGTGCCGATCTTCTTCCTGCTGGGCCTGAGTATTCTCCTGACCTTCAAGGCCGAACCGTTGATGCGCTACACCCAGGCCACGGCCGAGAGCCTGAATAACCCGGAGCATTACGTGATGGCGGTGATGGCCACGCGCCCGGTGCTGAGCCCTGAATCCAAAGCCGCCGCGCTAGAGGTGCAGCCATGAAGCGTCTGTTCCCTGCCCCGTGGCTGTCGTTGGCATTGTGGGTGCTGTGGCTGGTGCTGAACCTGTCGGTCAGCCCTGGCAACCTGTTGCTGGGCGCGGTGCTGGGCTTCCTTGCGCCGCTGCTGATGGCGCCGCTGCGCCCGCTGCCGGTGCGCATTCGTCGCCCCGGCGTGATCCTCCGCCTGTTTTTCGTGGTGGGTCGCGACGTGATCCTGTCCAACCTGCACGTGGCCTGGGGCGTACTGACGTGCGGATCGCGCCCGCCGCGTTCACGGTTTATCAAAATCCCGCTCGACCTGCGTGACCCCAACGGCCTGGCCGTACTGTCGATGATCACCAGCGTGACGCCTGGTACAGTCTGGTCGGAACTGGCCCTGGACCGCAGCATCCTGTTGCTGCACGTGTTTGATCTGGACGAAGAAGCGCCGTTTATCGAGCACTTCAAACGCGTCTACGAGCGGCCCCTGATGGAGATCTTCGAATGAGCGCCCTGCTCTCCAATGCAATCCTGGTCAGCCTGTTCCTGTTCTCGCTGGCGATGGTGCTGACCCTGGTGCGCCTGTTCAAAGGCCCGTCCGCGCAAGACCGGGTTCTGGCGCTGGACTACCTGTACATCCTGGCGATGTTGATGATGTTGGTGCTCGGCATTCGTTATGCCAGTGACACCTACTTTGAAGCGGCGCTGCTGATTGCGCTGTTTGGCTTTGTCGGGTCGTTCGCCTTGGCGAAATTCCTGCTGCGTGGCGAGGTAATTGAATGATGCCGTTATGGGTTGAAGTGATCGTCGCCGTGTTGCTGGTGCTCAGCAGCCTGTTTGCGTTGATTGGCGCGATCGGGTTGTTGCGGATGAAGGATTTCTTCCAGCGCATGCACCCACCGGCACTGGCCTCCACACTGGGCGCGTGGTGCGTGGCGCTGGCGTCGATTGTCTACTTTTCGGTGCTCAAGTCCGGGCCAGTGCTGCACGGCTGGTTGATCCCGATTTTGTTGGCGATCACCGTGCCTGTTACCACGCTGTTGTTAGCGCGCACGGCGCTGTTTCGCAAGCGCATGGCCGGTGATGATATACCCGCCGAGGTGAGTAGTCGCCGGGCTGAAAACCTATCAAAATCAGCCTAGCGCCTCAAACAACCCGTTGGCATCAAGGGGTTTGCGGGACGAAGCCTTGAAGGGGCGAGCCGGTAGGCACACCTATAGCGGGATCGATCGCAAACCATTTTTCATGCACCTTGATAGCCTTCAGCGTTACCTGGTTAACCGTGCCCTGTACTGGCGTCACGGGAGTGGCGTTCGCCTTTTTGAGCATCTCGGATACGGTGGGAAAAGTGTCTCTGGCAAAGCGAGCCTTTGCGAACACATCAACAGGTACATACACCCCCATCCCGATCCTGACGGGAGCGCCTTTGTACGCAAGTCTTAGAAAATCTATGAGTCGACTCGGCTGGCTCGGAAGACTTAAGAAGCCCTCCCCTGGATTAAATATCCCACGCAGCAATGCAGTGCCTTCCTTTAAAACAGAAGCACGAAATGCCTGCTTGTTCAGGCGTGATGCGAATTTGATCGCCTTCCATGCCTTACGGGCGGCTTGTAACCCTCCCGCGCCAATAAGCAGCAACAGGTCAATTGCCAAGCCTTTAAAGCCGTCCTTGACATTCCCCTCGTAGATGTCAACGAGCGGGCCGATAAACGAAATCATCGACACCAGCGCGCGACGATTTTCTTTGTTCATTAGACGATTGACATAGCCCCGAACGTTATCTTCACTGGGCAGCACTGCATTGGCATTATCAATGAGTTGCTGACGATGCCCGCTATAGTTGCCGATGTAATTACCCGAAAGTATAACGTCAATAATCGCCTGGCTTTTGGCAGAGCCAAAGGTGTCAGGCACCCACTCATCGCGGTTGTTACCTGCCCCTTTCGAAGCAGAACCTGGCACCGAAGCCCCTACTTTGGAAATGATCACCTTCGACGTTGCATTGTCACGAGGGGCCTCACCCGTGAGGTATGCGTTGAAATCAAAGGGCTGTTGAGTGCCCCGCAGATACCGAAGTTTCTTCGTGCCACTTCGCCATCTGGGCACGGTTTCTTCTTCAATAATGCCCTCATTCAGGTCCAATTTTTTACCCGCCAGACTGGTCGTGCGATCAATAATCGTCCCGGACGTGGGGAAAAATTCGAGATAGCGAGTTTTGCCCTCATATTTAACGCGCAGCAGCACCCCGTGCCACCCCCGATTCAGGGCCACTTTATTGCCCTTGTTAGCATCTTGCTCCTGCGTCTCGCCGGTTTCCCGACGTAGCCTATAGACTTGCACATCCCCCCATTCGATAGCCTGGCGAACGTCAAGGGGCAAGTTTGCAAGACTCATCTTCATCAGCGCGGGCATCGCACCCTTGGCATCACTCAGGTATTTATCAACTGCCGCGGTGACCTTATCGGCAATAGGAGGAAGTGTTTTTATCCGGGCTTCAAATTCCTCTTGTGTCAGCCGAGGATGGCTGAAAACAAACCGACTCTCATGCAGATCCCCCGTGGCATACGCCTCAACCAATGTGAGCCGCTTCGCATTTATGCCGACACCGATGAGGTTGTGTTTAGTTGAGGGCTTGCTCACTGTGATGGTTTCTATCTCACTGTCGGTCAGCTCCGGAAACGCCTCTTTCAGCCCCTCGATTGACAGACTGCTGCGGGTGGGCGGTGCCGTCCCCAGGGTGACTACGGAGTGCTCGAGCGCCTCGGAACGACGCGCAATGCCGTCGGACGCCGCCTGGTAATCGTCGGGCGTATAGAGACCGTCACTGCTTCGTGGCACAGTACCCGTCATAACCCCTACATCGAGTACCCGCCTGGCGCCAAGCGCCATAGCCAGTACTTGCTGTTGCGGCTGGACGGCCTCCAGCGTGGTCAGTGCGCCAAGCTCATTCATGCTCATGCCGCGACTGGCGCCGGCTCCGCCCCATACTTCGGCCAATGCACTGCCCAGGCTAAGTGTCATCCACGCCGGGCTGCCTATACGTATTTTGTCAGGCGACTGGCAGAGCGGTTCAGGGAGCTTTGTCGACTCCTGTTGGTCCGGTTTCACCAGAAACTCCGGTGCGGCATGTGCCAGGAACAGATGAGCCACCAACGGTGCAGCCCGCACGCTCACGCCCTTTTTCTCGACCAAGTGTTTTTCAAAGTCTTTGCGTACAGCCCCCATCTCACGCCCCATATTGGCCGGGGTGTAAAACTGATAACCGGCGGCGCTTCCAGGGGCGGCGGGAACATCAGGATCGACACTGAGCATGATGGCGGCGGTCAGCAAACTTTTGCGTTGCGCAGCATCGATATCGTCATCACCCTCCCCCTTATACCAACCCAACGTCTGGGCAAGTTCCCGCCCCCACTGCTCGGCCTGTGGCGTGTTGAGTAGCTCGTCCCAAATCTGATCTGCCTTGGCGGCCGTTTCCTGCGGCAGGGCTTGCGTGACTACCTGACGACCCAACACGACCCCTATCGTGTTGGCGCCATACTTCTGATCCGTCGCCAACGAAACCAGCTGACTTTTCTCACTCGCCGACAAGGTTCCCGCAGTCCACTGCTGAGGGAGTAATTTCCCATAGTTGCCGACAGGGGTAGTCGGTGCGAAGCGGGTGCGCAACCATTTGGCAGCCGCGCGAGCCTGCCCTGCTGTGTCGATTGCATCCATGCCCACCGACCTCGCGACCTGACGCAGATCGTGGCGATCGTCTGAGTAGAGCGCGTGACCCGACTGTTCACTCAACACCACAACCGCCGCAACGGCGTCTTTCAGCGGCTGGCTCCAACCGCCACTGACAGGGACATCCAACCACTGGTTGAGGGTCGGTTGCAGCACTTGCAGGCGGCCCTCACTGATACGGTACGCCTGATCCGGCGCTGTTTGCCCAAGATCCGCCAGAACACCTTGCATCTCAGGAAGTGCAATCAGCTCGGCCAGGCGCCTGCGAGCCTCCTGATCGTTTCTTAACGGGTGGGTGACAGAGACCTTGAACTCAATACCTGACAACGACAAAGGCGCGCTGTCCGCAACGCCGTCGGCCGCACGCTCCAAAGCGTCGGCAAGGTTTTCACGGTCATCAAGCTCGTTGATACTGCGCTTTGACCATTCAAGCCGGAGCAGGTGATTGCGTGTCTCTGCTGCAGACAGCGCAGGCCAGCCCGCCTTCAGGCTTGTCACAAGCGCAGCCACTTGCTCCTCGGTATCGGGCGTCATGACGCCATAAAACAAGCTCGCCACATTCCGCGAAACTTGCCGGCTGTCCATAGAGACATAAGGCACACCTTGGTGCGTGGGGTCTAGCGCCTCAAGCGCGCGCATCACCTGCGCCGATACCTGCCACCAGCCAGACGTGTCTTGTAGCGTGTATGTCTGACGAGAGGTCACTCCATCGCGGGTAACCAATCCCGATACGCTATTTTTGCCAATAGTCACCGAGTCCAAGGAAAAACCTTTACTCCTCAGCCACGCTAAAACCTCGGGCTGATTCACCACACGCTTGTAGATTTCGAACGGCTGAGAAATCAGAGACCGTTCGGGCACGGTCACTAACGAATCCGACACACTGCCCATCTTCGTAATCAACTGCGCCTGAAGGGTTTGATCTGCATCAACGGAGTGAGAGTGGGGGCCAGCCAACGGGCCCAGCGTGTTGCGTGCAGGTTTGTCAGGCGTCTGCACAAGTTCGCGTTTCACGCGCCTCTTGGCGATAGGATTGGCGCCATCGGAAAGGTCCCCGAATCGACCGGGTGATACCAGGCTTCCACGTGTTTGGATGGGCGGGAGCACAGGCAATCGTTGTTGATCATCTACCACCGCACGCGGCGCGAGACTCTTCAGGTTTTGGCTTGCTGGTTGGTGCGACTTGGAAGATGGAGCGGATGTGGAAGATGAATTATCCGCAGGCGGTAAATATTCACTTTGAGGCTTGACGTACGTCGTCAGGGAAATTGTCATATTCAATTCTCAGCAACAGAGCCACTCAACAGTGTTCTCGTCCTAAGAACGGTTGCAGCCAAGCTAGGAGAAAAAAAAAGCATCCTCTATAAGAAAATTCTGATCCCTCCACTGAAAAATCCAGACCACCTGTCCTGGTTTGACAATGGGAACTTTAATTAAAGCGCGCCTCTGGCCTGGACGATGCGTCAACCAGAGTGTTGGGGAAGATCGACAGGAACGCCGTGGGCTGGGGACGTCTTGCGGACAGCTCACAGCCCACAGCGCCGAGCCTTTGCGCCGCGCATTTGAGCAAACCCTGAAGCACGCCCAGGACCGGGAGGAGTTGGCCGCTGACATCGACCTGTCGGGCTGATGGCCACCCTCAGCGGCATGAAAATCGCCGGCAAAGGCGGCGCAACGGTCGAGCAGTTGGCGAGCATCGCGGTGTTTGCCATTCGGGCACTCGGCGCGAAAGTCTAATTACAGGATCGGCGCGCCGAACCGGTTCAAGCGCGGCATCCAATGATCGAGTATCTCAGCTGACGCCAGCACATGATGCGCGTGCCCGATCAGCAACCGACGTGGCACAAAACCGATATAGCGTGAGTCATCGCTGTTATCGCGGTTGTCGCCCAGCATGAAGTAACTGTTGGCCGGCACGGTGACCGGGCCGAAATTTCGCAATGCCCGAACCGTGGGCATGAACTGAATCGTGCGTTTACTGTTGCTCGCCAGCTCGGTCAACTTGATACCCGGCACTGGCTGGCCCGGCACGATCGGTTCACTGATGTCCTGGCCATCACTGTAGGTGGCAGGCGTGCCGTTAACCCACAGCACTTCATCTTTCATTTCCAGGGTATCGCCGGGAATGCCAACGATGCGTTTGATCAAGCGCATGCCGTCCTTGGGTGACGAGAAGGTCACCACATCACCGCGTTTAGGGTCATCCAGCTTGGCCAGGGATATATCCGTAAGCGGCAACTTGAGGTCATAGGCCACACGGTTGACCAGCACCACATCGCCCTCAAGCAACGTCGGGCGCATCGACCCGGACGGGATGGGGTTCCAGTCGGCCAGGGAGGTGCGAAACACGCCGAAGCACAGCCAGAAAAGGATGACGTAACGGTAGCGGCTCAACCAACTTCGCATACAGCCTCGCACTAAAAAAGCGGCGCAGACAGCCGCCGGAAAACCCAGGGTAACATTTGGCAATACTCGCTTATTACACCCGTGGATTAAATTAACATTAGCGTTACTGCCCGCAATCGAAGGCCTAAAAAAAGGAGAGTCCCCCCATGGAAATCAAATGCTCGGTCTTTATCGCGGCCAGCGTCGACGGATTTATTGCCCGGGCAGACGGCGATATCGAATGGCTGCACCGGCCCGAATATGAAGCCGCCGAACTGAACGGCGTAACCTATGAAAGCTTCATTGCCACCGTTGATACGTTGGTGATGGGTCGCAAAACCCTGGAAAAAGTCTTGTCGTTTCCCGAGTGGCCGTATGAGGGTACGCTGGTCATCGCACTGTCTCACCAGCCGATGGAGGTGCCCGCGCATTTGCACGGCAAGCTTGAGGTGATGGCGGTAGACCCGACCACGTTGGTAGCCCAGCTAGCCGAGCGTGGCATACAGCATCTTTATATCGATGGCGGCCAAACGATCCAGGCGTTTCTTGAGGCCGGCTTGATTAACGAGTTCATCATCACGCGCATTCCGGTTTTGCTCGGACAAGGAATTTCGTTGTTCAGTCAGATCGGCAGCGAGCATGAACTGCAGCATATCGATACATGTGTATCGGAGAACGGCTTTGTGCAGAGTCGGTATCAAGTGACTCAGTCGTCTTAAGACGGGACAGAGGTCAGGATGAATAAAAATATCATTGTTATAGGCGGAGAATCGGCTGATGAGAGAGTGCGCATGACGCGTATCGACCAGCACATCGTCGCCTCGTCGGGCAAGACGTGCCCGAATGTTCTCTATATCTCCACAGCCAATGGCGATGACCGAATTAAAATCTCTGACTTCATCGCAAAATATGAAAGCGCCGGTTGCACCGTCACCACACTGACGTTTTTCATCGACCCCTTTCCCAGCACAGATCAGATCTCTGCGCTGATTGAGCAGGCCGACATCATTTATGTGCCCGGCGGAAATACGCGAGCCATGCTGGCTACGTGGCGCGAATTTGGCGTTATCGCACTTCTGAAAGAGGCGTGGGAAAACGGCACAGTGCTCTGTGGTGTGAGTGCCGGAGCCATTTGCTGGTTTGATTATGGCCACTCGGATTCAGGGGGTACCTTCGCACTGGTCGAAGGTCTCGGCTTACTTCCCGGAGCCCTGTGTCCGCATTTCAGCTCAGAGGCAGGAAGGGAAACATCGTTTGTCGAGCTGGTGCAGCTTCAGGGTATACAGCCTGCCTACGCGGTGGATGATGGCGTTGCTGTGCATTTCAAGAATGACCGATACCACAGGTTGATCCGCAGCGAAGCGCAGAGTTGCGCTTATGAGGTCAGTGCCTCAGCGCCGTATCTGACTTCCCTACCGGAGTAACACTGCTGGTCAACGCTTCGGAGGATCTTGCGTCAGTTCAAGCGCTGGCAAGCCATTTGGCGTTTGAGATCGACGGCAATCCCCGCAGCGTGGTGCTCGGAATTTGCCGGAGGCTGGAGGGGATCCAGTTGATGGTGGAAAAAACACTAATCCTCAATGCCAGCCCGACGCAGGGATAAATCCAACAACAGCGGGCATGCAGAGCGGGCACGGTAAAATGTGGGAGCGGGCTTGCTCGCGAAGACGGAGTGTCAGTTGATACATCTTTAACTGATCCACCGCATTCGCGAGCAAGCCCGCTCCCACATTTGGATCGAGTAGGCCGCTGAAATAACACCCCGCAAAAAAAAACGCCCCGAACCAGTCGGGGCGTTTTTTATTCAGGGTTTACCGATCAAGCCTGATCAGCCAACCGCCACGTCGTGCCGCCCTTGCCGTCTTCCAGCACCACACCCATCGCGGTCAGTTGGTCACGGATACGGTCGGACTCCGCCCAGTCTTTGCCTGCACGTGCCGCCAGGCGCGCTTGGATCAGCGCATCAACCTCAGCCGCATCCACTCGCCCTTCGGCGCCGGCTTGCAGGAAGTCATCGGCTTCCATCTGCAGCACACCGAGCACGCTGGCCAGCTCTTTCAGGCGTGCAGCAAGACCAGCGGCGGCATCAAGGTCACTCTCGCGCAGACGGTTGATCTCACGCACCATCTCGAACAGCACCGCGCAGGCTTCCGGGGTGCCGAAGTCGTCGTTCATGACTTCGGTAAAGCGTGCCACGAACGCTTCGCCGCCGGCCGGTGCCACGGCCGGCAGGCCTTTCAACGCGTGGTAGAAACGTTCCAGGGCGCCTTTGGCGTCCTTGAGGTTGTCTTCCGAGTAGTTGATGGCGCTGCGGTAGTGGCTCGACACCAGCAGGTAACGCACCACTTCCGGGTGGTACTTTTCCAGCACGTCGCGGATGGTGAAGAAGTTGTTCAAGGACTTGGACATCTTCTCGCCATTGATGCGGATCATGCCGCAATGCATCCAGGCGTTGGCGTAGGTCTTGCCGGTGGCGGCTTCGCTTTGGGCGATTTCGTTTTCGTGGTGCGGGAACTCAAGGTCGCTGCCGCCGCCATGAATGTCGAAGGTCTCGCCCAGGCAGCAGGTGGACATCACCGAGCATTCGATGTGCCAGCCCGGACGCCCGGCGCCCCATGGCGACTCCCAGCTCGGCTCGCCGGGTTTGGTGCCTTTCCACAGCACGAAGTCCAGTGGATCCTGTTTGGCTTCGTCGACTTCGATACGTGCGCCGATGCGCAGGTCTTCGATTTTCTTGCGCGACAGCTTGCCGTAGCCCATGAACTTGGCGACGCGGTAGTACACGTCGCCATTGCCCGGAGCGTAGGCATAACCCTTGTCGATCAGGGTCTGGATCATCGCGTGCATGCCCGGGATATGGTCCGTGGCGCGCGGCTCCATGTCCGGTTTGAGGATGTTGAGGCGGGCCTCGTCCTCGTGCATCGCAGCGATCATGCGCTCGGTCAGCTCATCGAACGGTTCGCCGTTCTCCCGCGCCCGGTTGATGATCTTGTCGTCGATGTCGGTGATGTTGCGCACATAGGTCAAGTCATAGCCGCTGAAACGCAACCAGCGGGTCACCAGGTCGAAGGCAACCATGCTGCGGCCGTGGCCGATGTGGCAGTAGTCGTACACGGTCATGCCGCACACGTACATGCGCACCTTGTTGCCATCCAGCGGCTTGAAGACTTCTTTGGTCTTGCTGAGTGTGTTGTAGATCGTTAGCACGACATTTCCCTTAAGACAGAATCACTGGCCCCACGAATCACGCAAGGTCACGGTACGGTTGAATACCGGCGCACCAGGTTTCGAGTCCTTGATATCCGCGCAGAAGTAACCTTCGCGCTCGAACTGGAAACGGTCTTCCGGCTGTGCGTCGCCCAGCGATGGCTCGGCACGACAACCCGTGAGAACTTGCAGGGAGTCAGGGTTGATGTTGTCCAGGAAGCTGGCGCTGTCTTCAGCCTTCTCAGGGTTCGGCGAACGGAACAGACGATCGTACAGGCGCACTTCGCACTCGATGCTGGCAGCAGCCGGCACCCAATGAACCACGCCTTTGACCTTACGGCCTTCAGGGTTCTTGCCCAGGGTTTCCGGGTCGTAGGAGCAACGCAGTTCGACGATGTTGCCATCGGCGTCCTTGATCGCTTCGTCGGCACGGATCACGTAGCTGCCGCGCAGGCGCACTTCGCCGTTAGGCTCCAGGCGCTTGTAGCCTTTTGGCGGCTCTTCCATGAAGTCATCACGGTCGATGTAGATTTCACGCGCGAACGGCAGCTTGCGCACGCCGAGTTCTTCTTTTTGCGGGTGACGCGGCAGTTCGAGGTTATCGACCTTGTCTTCCGGGTAGTTGGTGATCACGACTTTCAACGGGCGCAGCACGCACATGGCGCGCGGCGCGTTGGCGTCCAGGTCCTGACGGATACTGAACTCGAGCATGCCGTAATCGACCACGCCGTCGGAGCGGTTGGTGCCGACCATGTCGCAGAAGCTGCGGATCGACGCCGGGGTGTAGCCGCGACGGCGGAAGCCCGACAGGGTGGACATGCGCGGGTCATCCCAGCCATGCACGTGCTTTTCGTCCACCAGCTGCTTGAGCTTGCGCTTGCTGGTGATGGTGTAGTTCAGGTTCAGGCGGCTGAACTCGTACTGACGCGGATGCGCCGGTACCGGCAGGCTGTCGAGGAACCACTCATACAACGGGCGATGGCTTTCGAACTCCAGGGTGCAGATGGAGTGGGTGATGCCTTCGATAGCGTCCGACTGACCGTGGGTAAAGTCGTAGTTCGGGTAGATGCACCACTTGTCACCGGTCTGGTGGTGATGGGCGTGGCGGATGCGGTACATGATCGGGTCGCGCAGGTTCATGTTCGGCGAGGCCATGTCGATCTTGGCACGCAGTACACGGGCGCCGTCGGGGAATTCACCGGCGCGCATGCGGTTGAACCAGTCGAGGTTCTCTTCTACCGAACGGTCGCGGAACGGGCTGTTCTTGCCCGGCTCGGTCAGCGTGCCACGGTATTCCTTGGCCTGTTCCGGGGTCAGGTCGTCGACGTAGGCCTTGCCGGCCTTGATCAGTTCGACGGCCCAGTCGAACAACTGGTCGAAATACTTGGACGCATAGCGCACTTCACCGGACCATTCGAAGCCCAGCCACTTGATGTCGCTTTCGATGGCGTCGATGTATTCCTGGTCTTCCTTGGCCGGGTTGGTGTCGTCGAAACGCAGGTGCGTGACGCCACCGAACTCCTGGGCCAGGCCGAAGTTCACACAGATCGACTTGGCGTGACCGATGTGCAGGTAGCCGTTGGGCTCTGGCGGGAAGCGGGTGACGATCTGCGTGTGCTTGCCCGAATCAAGGTCCGCCTGGATGATCGGGCGCAGGAAGTTGACCGGGACGGCAGGTCCGGCCTTGGAATTCGAGGTAGGGTCGACAGTGGGCTTGCTCATAGGATCCTTGAACAGACAGGTTCGTGGCCGGTTGGGGCCAGATAAAACAAAGGCGATATCATAGCCGATGCTGTCAAGTACCTGACAGAGCAGCACCGAAAACTGCTGCATTTAATGCACCGGCGGTAAAAAACCACCTCGAAATTCCTGCAGGGCACGCTAAACTGCGCGCCTTGGCACACATTTGGCCAAACCGGTAGCGGCGCCTTGGCGTCCAAACCCACGAATTCCCTGAAAAGAGTAGTGAACATGACTAAAGTCAAACTGACCACCAACCACGGTGACATCGTCATCGAGCTGAACGCCGAGAAAGCGCCGATCACCGTCGCCAACTTCATCGAGTACGTGAACGCCGGCCACTACGAGAACACCGTTTTTCACCGTGTCATCGGCAACTTCATGATCCAGGGCGGCGGTTTCGAGCCGGGCATGAAAGAAAAGAAAGACAAGCGCCCAAGCATCCAGAACGAAGCGGACAACGGCCTTTCCAACGACAAGTACACCGTCGCCATGGCCCGTACCATGGAGCCGCATTCGGCCTCCGCGCAGTTCTTCATCAACGTGGCCGACAACGCCTTCCTCAACCACAGCGGCAAGAACGTGCAGGGCTGGGGCTACGCGGTATTCGGTAAAGTCACCGAAGGCCAGGACGTCGTTGACCAGATCAAAGGCGTGCAGACAACCGGTAAAGCCGGTCACCAGGACGTTCCGGTAGAAGACGTAATCGTCGAGAAAGCCGAGATCGTTGGGTGATATTACTGATTTCAGATTTGCATCTGGAAGAGGAGCGCCCGGACATCACCCGGGCGTTTCTGGATCTGCTCCACGGCCGCGCCCGTGGCGCCCAGGCGTTGTACATTCTGGGGGACTTCTTTGAAGCCTGGCTTGGCGACGATGGGATGACCGCCTTCCAGCGTTCCATCTGCGAGGCGTTGCGCGAGCTGAGCGACAGTGGCACCCCGATTTTTATCATGCATGGCAACCGCGATTTCCTGATCGGTAAGGCGTTCTGCAAAGCCGCAGGCGCTACCTTGCTCAAGGACCCGAGTGTCGTGCAGTTTTACGGCGAACCCGTGCTGTTGATGCACGGCGACAGCCTTTGCACCCGCGACGTCGGCTATATGAAGCTGCGGCGCATTCTGCGTAACCCGATTGCTTTGTTTATCCTGCGGCACTTGCCGTTGCGCACCCGCCACAAGCTGGCGCGCAAGCTACGCAGCGAGAGCCGTGCGCAAATACGCATGAAGGCCAACGATATTGTCGATGTGACGCCCGAGGAAGTGCCACGGGTGATGCAGCAGTTCGGCGTGCGCACCCTGGTCCACGGCCATACGCACCGCCCCGCCATTCATAAACTGCAGATTGGTGACCAGGCGGCCAAGCGTATTGTGCTGGGGGATTGGGACAAGCAGGGTTGGGCATTGCAGGTGGATGAACAAGGGTTTGCGCTGGCGGCGTTTGACTTCGTCAATCCACAGTTGGCGCTGCCCGGCGCCTGATCTTCAAACACCACCAATCCGATGTGAACAGAGATCCAAATGTGGGAGCGGGCTTGCTCGCGAAGGCGGCATGTCAGTCAACTCAGGTATCGACTGAACCACCGCTTTCGCGAGCAAGCCCGCTCCCACATTTTTGACCGCGTACAACTTCAGGTCAGTGCCCCGAAGCCTCCGGCCCGGCCTTCGCGCCAAACGGCGGTTTGGCCAGCCACACCAGCAACATCAAGCCCATGAACATCCACCCCAGCAACGTGAAGTAATCCACGGTGGACATCATGTACGCCTGGCTGGTGAGGATCTGGTCCAGCTGCGCATAGGCCTTGTGCCCTGCCCCGCCGAGCGCCTGCAAGGCATCGCGGGTGGCCGAGTCGTAGGTGGTCATGTTTTCGCTCATGTACGCATGATGCTGGTCCGCGCGGCGAATCCAGATCCAGGTGGTCAGCGACGCCGCGAAGCTGCCGCCCAGGGTCCGCAGGAACGTGGCCAGACCCGCGCCGTCGGCGATTTGCGCCGGCGGCAAGTCGGACATCAGGATGCTCAAGGTCGGCATAAAGAACAACGCCACGCCGATCCCCATGAACAACTGCACCAAAGCGATGTGGGTGAAATCCACCTCGTTGGTAAAGCCCGCGCGCATAAAGCAGCTCAAGCCAATCGCCAGGAACGCCAGGCCCGCCAGCAGGCGCAGGTCGAACTTGTGCGCATACTTGCCCACAAAGGGCGACATCAGCACCGGCAATATACCGATCGGCGCGACCGCCAGACCCGCCCAGGTGGCGGTGTAGCCCATTTGGGTTTGCAGCCATTGCGGCAGGATCAGGTTGATCCCGAAGAAGCCCGCGTAACCCAAAATCAACACGATGGTGCCGATGCGGAAGTTGCGGTAGGCAAACAGCCGCAGGTTGACCACCGGGTGTTTGTCGGTGAGTTCCCAGATGATGAACACCGCCAGGGCAACCACCGAAATCGCCGCGCCAATGATGATGAAGTTGGACTCGAACCAGTCCAGGTCATTGCCCTTGTCGAGGATGATCTGCAAGGCCCCGACACCGACGATCAAGCTCAGCAAGCCAACGTAATCCATCGGCTGGTAACTGGTGACCACCGGGCGTTCCTTCAATTGCGAACGCACCACCATCACCGCAAAAATGCCGATGGGCACGTTGATAAAGAAGATCCACGGCCAGCTGTAGCTGTCGGTGATCCAGCCGCCGAGGATGGGGCCGGCAATCGGCGCCACCACCGTGACCATCGCCAGTAACGCCAGGGCCATGCCGCGCCTGGCCGGTGGGTAAACCGCGATCAGTAACGTCTGGGTCATCGGGTACAACGGCCCGGCGACCAGGCCTTGCAGTACCCGAAAGCCAATCAGCTCGGGCATTGAGGTGGAGATACCGCAGAGGAACGACGCCAGCACAAACAGGATGGTCGCCCACAAAAACAGCTTCACCTCGCCAAAGCGGCGGCTCAGCCAGCCAGTGAGCGGCAAGGCAATGGCGTTGCTCACCGCAAACGAGGTGATCACCCAGGTGCCCTGCTCCGAACTCACGCCCAGGTTGCCGGAAATGGTCGGCAACGCCACGTTGGCGATGGTGGTGTCGAGCACCTGCATAAAGGTCGCCAGCGACAGGCCGATAGTGGCCATCAGCAAGCTTGGCGGCGTAAAGGACGCGGGGGCGTTAGCGCTCATCAGCGTTGCACAGCCTTGGGTGCGGCGAGGCTGTTGTCATGGATCAATTGGCTGATCATGGCATCGGCTTCGGCCAGTTGGCGGTCATACACGTTGGTGGTGAACGAGGCCTTTTGCGGTGCCTGTTGCGCCAGCACCGGGCCGCTTTGGTCGTGCAGGTTGACGTTGACCACGGTGCTCAAGCCCACCCGCAGCGGGTTCTTGGCCAACTCCTCGGCGTTGATATGGATGCGCACCGGCACCCGTTGCACGATCTTGATCCAGTTACCGGTGGCATTCTGCGCAGGCAGCAGGGCAAAGGCACTGCCGGTGCCGGCGCCGAGGCTGTCGACGGTGCCGGTATATTTCACGTCACTGCCGTAGATGTCCGCTTCGATGTCCACCGGCTGGCCGATGCGCATATCACGCAACTGGGTTTCCTTGAAGTTGGCGTCGATCCACAGCTGGTCCAGCGGGATCACCGCCATCAACGCGGTGCCAGGCTGTACGCGCTGGCCCAGTTGCACGGTGCGCTTGGCCACGTAGCCGGTGACCGGTGCGATCAAGGTGCTGCGCGCGTTGGTCAGGTAGGCCTGACGCAACTGGGCGGCGGCGGCTTGCACGTCCGGGTGGGACGAAATCACGGTGTCATCCACCAAGGCATTGGTGGTTTTCAGTTGCTGCTCAAGGTTGGTCAGGGCGTTCTTGGCGGCGGTCAGGCTGTCACGCGCATGAGACAACTCTTCCTGGGAGATCGCACCGCCCTGGGCCAACGTCTTGCGGCGGTTGAAGTTGTCCTGGGCGGTTTGCACGTCAGCTTTCTGTGCGTTGACTTGGGCTTTCATGCCGTCGACATTGCTGTACAAACCACGCACCTGGCGCACGGTGCGGGCCAGGTTGGCCTGGGCACTTTGCAGGCCGACAGCGGCGTCATTCGGGTCGAAGTTGATCAGCACCTGGCCTTCGTGCACCAGGTCGCCGTCGTCGGCGCCGATGCTGACCACAGTGCCAGTAACCAACGGGGTGATTTCCACCACGTTGCCGTTCACATAGGCGTCGTCGGTGCTTTCATTGAAGCGCCCGTAGAACTCATACCAGCCCCACACGCCGACCACGCCAAGAATGACGATCAAAGCCAGGCCGATCAGCATGACTTTGCGTTTGCGCGGGTTGTTATCGGGTTTTT
This sequence comes from Pseudomonas sp. W3I7, assembly GCF_030816095.1. Taxonomy (NCBI): domain Bacteria; kingdom Pseudomonadati; phylum Pseudomonadota; class Gammaproteobacteria; order Pseudomonadales; family Pseudomonadaceae; genus Pseudomonas; species Pseudomonas sp. W3I7. The sequence continues at coordinate 2,133,785 of NZ_JAUSXP010000001.1, read as the reverse complement.
CAGTTGCGTTGCTGTTTTCGGCAGTGGCCATGACAAATACCTCAAATTATTCCGTACGGGTGGCGGGGCTGGTCGTGGTCGCGGCCACGTTATTGGCGTTGAATCCGCCACCCAGGGCTTGCATCAATTGAATCGACAGGTCGATCTGCGCCGCATTCAGGGTCGCCAGCTGGCGCTGGGCCTGCAGCAATTGCTGCTCGATGCTGAGCACATCCAGGTAGTTACCGATGCCGGAGCTGTAACGCTGCACCCCGGTGTCGTAAGACTGCTGGGCAATGTCCGCGGCGTGTTGCTGCGCCTGGATCTGCCGGCCGGTTTCACGCAGTTGCATCAGGGTGTTGCCGATATCGCCCAAGGCTTGCACCAGGGTTTTGTTGTACTGGGCCACGGCCAGGTCGTAATCGGCGTCGCGGGCATCGAGGTCGGCACGTAAACGGCCGCCATCGAAGATCGGCAACGAAATCGTCGGCGCAATGCTGAAGAACCGGCTGGCGGAGCCAAACATCGCATCACCGAGCAACGACTCGGCCCCGGCGCTCGCACTGAGATTGAGGTTGGGGTAGAAGCGGGTTTTGCTCGCAGCCACGTTTTTGCTCGCGGCCTCGACGCGCCAGCGTGCGGCGATCAGGTCCGGGCGGCGGCCCAGCAGTTCGGCGGGCAGAACTGAAGGCAAGGCGACGGCGCTGGGTTTGAGCACATTCGGGCGACTCAGCTCGCCGCCACGGTCCGGGCCTTTGCCGAGCAATACCGCCAGGGCGATCTTGGCGCTTTGCAGTTGTTTTTCGGCATCGATCAATTGCGACTGGGAGCTGGCTTCCAGGCTTTCGGTCTGCTGGTACTGGTACTCGCTGTCGATGCCAGAACTGAGGCGACGTTTGCTCAGGTCGAGCATCTGGCGGGTGCGTTTGAGGTCGTCATTGGCCAGGTCACGCACGATATGCGCCTGGCCCAAGTCGCTGTAAGCCTTGGCCACGTTGGCCGCCAGGGTCAGGCGTGCGGCTTGTTGGTCGACTTCGGCGGCACGCGCCTGGCCCAACGCGGCTTCCCAGGCGGCGCGCTGGCCACCCCAGAGGTCGAAGTTGTAGTTGAAGCTGGCGCCGATGTTGCGCACGGTGGCATAGGCATCGCCCTGCCCGCGCGGGTCCTGGTCCTTGGCCAGGCGCGAACGGCTCACGCCGGCGCTGGCATCCAGGGTGGGCATGCGTTCGGCATCGGCAGCATAGGCAGCGGCTTCGGCCTGGTGGGCACGGGCGCTGGCGACTTGCATGTCGGGGCTGTTTTGCAGGGCTTCATGGATCAGGCCATCGAGCTGCGGATCGCCGAGGCTTTTCCACCAGTCGGCGGTCGGCCAGGCGGCCGTGGACAGGGTCACGCCGCTCAAGGATTTGCCGGTTTGCAACGTGTTGGCGTCGAGACGTTGGCCCTGGGTGTCGAGGCCGCTGAAGTTGGCACAACCGGCCATACTCATCGCCACCAGCACCAGGCTGAGTGCACGCGTTTTCATTGATTACCTACCCGCTGGATGACGATGGCGTCACCGGCAGCTACCAGAATTTTCTTGAGGATTCTTTCCAGGGTTTCCAACTCACCAGGCTCCAGGGCCCCGGCCAGTTCATTCATCGACTGCGCGCCGATATGCGGCAACATGTCGGCCAGGCGCTGGCCGTCTTCGGTGAGCACCAACTGCACCTGGCGCCGGTCCTGCTCGGAACGCTTGCGCGCCAGCAGGCCTTTTTGTTCCAGACGGTCGAGCATGCGGGTCATGGAGCCGCTGTCCAGGGACAGGTTGCGGCACAGCTCCGCCGGGGTGTCGACATCGAACTGGGCAATGATGATCAACACCTTGAACTGCGCGGCGGTGACGCCGTGGGGTTCCATATGGGTGTCGATAATGCGGTCCTTGAGCAGCGCCGCCCGGCCCAGCAATAGGCCGAGGTGGCAGTTGCGAAAGCTGTCAGGGGTGAAGTGGGTCATCGAAAGTCACCTTATTACTGCCTAGGCAGTGAATGTATGACAAGATGTTACTGCTTAGGCAGCGAATGTCAAATGGAATTATTAGCTTGCTTGGTAGTTTGGCGACAGGTGGGCTTGAAACACCAACAACTGTGGGAGCTGGGTTGCCTGCGGTGGCGGTTTGGCGGGGGTGGTTGGTCGGGGTACATATCCGTTATTTGGGTAACGGCTGAGTATGGTTTCGCTCTTACAGCGACTCACTTTTCGAAGGACCGAAAAGTAAGCAAAAGGTCCTCGCCCCAACACTCGGTGCCTCGCTGTGGCTCGGCATGCCCGCAATCCGACACTGATTTAGGGGGCCGCCGCCCCGCGCCATCCATGGCGCGGGGCGGCTAAACCGGCATCCCTGCCGGTTTACCCCCCAAATCACTGTCGAATTGCGGCCATCGTGTTTGACGGGGCGATTTCAGATCAAGATCAAGATCAAAAGCGCAGATCAAAAGACCGCTGACTTCGTCATCGAAAAGGATGTAAGAGCCACTGCAACAACAGCAACAGCAACAGCAACAGCAACAGCAACAGCAACAGCAACAGCAACAGCAACAGCAACAGCAACAGCAGAGCCATACTCGGTCAAAGGTGGGAGCGGGCTTGCTCGCGAAGGCGGTGTGCCAGTCAATTCATCTGTAACTGACCCACCGCCTTCGCGAGCAAGCCCGCTCCCACATTTAGACTGTGTTGCATCAGGTAGACAGGCTGTTGCTTTGCACTTGATCTGGCTTTTGATTCAACCACTCAGGTCGGCTTTCAGGCCGCCGTGCTCTGCTTTTGATCTTGCTTTTGATCTGAGGCGCCCCGTCAACCACGATGGCCGAACGCAGGCTTGAATCCGTGGGTAACCCGGCAGGACGCCGGGTTAGCCGCGCTGGGCCAAGGATGGCCCATCGCGGCGGCCCACGGATTCAAGCCGGAGTGAGGGCACACCGAGCCAGAGCGAGGTGCCGAGTGGTGGGGCACAGACCTTTTGGTTACTTTTGGGGCGTTTGCCAAAAGTGACCCGCTGTAAGAGCGGAACCATAATCAGCCGTTACCGCAGCAACGGATATGTACACCACCAAAAGACCGCCACAGCAGGCAACCCAGCTCCCACAGGGTTAACACGTCCGGGCTTTAGAAATCCCGCTTGTAGAAAATATCCAACGAACTCGCCACGCCACTGGCCACTTCCAGGTACACCTTCTTGCTCAGCAAGTAACGCAAAGCAATGGTATTAGCCGGCTCAAATACCCCAACCCCATACCGCAGACTGAGCTTCTCGGTAATTTTGCCGCTGGCCACCACTGCGGTCTTGTTCCCGGTGCCCTGGGTATCAAGGTCGAAATCCTGAATCCCCAGCTTGTTGGCAATATCCGAAGTCACCCCCGCACTGCCCATAAGCCCCAGGCCCAAGGCAGCCTCAGCGAGCATATTGTTGTCTTCACCCGTGTTGTTGCGCGAACGCCCCAGCACCAGGTACGACAACGCATCTTCCTGAGGCATCGACGGCTCGGAGAAGATCTGCGTCGTCGGCTGCTCGGCGCTGCCGCTCAAGCGAATACCGGCAGTCACAGTCCTTGAGTCCTCAACGACAACCCGTGTCGCTTCGATATCCAGGAACGGCTGATCCAGGGGGCCGGCAAACAACAGCCGCGCACGCCGCACATTGAGGCGCTGGCCGTAGGCACGGTAACGCCCGTCGTTGAGCCACAGCTCGCCACGGGTGTCCATGTTGTCGCCAATATGCACATGCCCCTGAACCTTGGCAGTCAGGCCAAAGCCGGCAAAGTTAAGCTGGTCTTCACCCACCTCGACGTCGATGTCCATGGCCATCGCCATCGGCGGCTTGCCCTCCTCGGTCTGGCTGCCGACGATCACCGTGTCATCGGAGACCTTGACCGTCGACGGCGGCAGTTCGCGCACGGTGATATCGCCGCGCGGGATGTGCACCTTGCCGGCAATCGCCAACTTGTCGTCCTTGAGGCTGATCTTAAGGTCCGGCGCCACTTCCAGCTTGGCATAGGGCTCAACCGTGACCGGCAATTTCGAGCCTTGCAGGCTCAGGTCCACCGCCAGGGCCTGGCCCCAGCCGACATGGCCCTTGAGGCTGCCCTGCCCGTCTTTGCCGCTGCGCCAGCCCCCGTTGAGCTGCACACTTTCACCGGCGATCAGCGCCTGCACGTTCAAGCCCTCAAGGCTCATCGGCAGCTCAGGCCCGGAAATTTCGCCGTCGACCAGGTTCACATTGCCGTTGACCTGCGGTGCCAACAACCCGCCCGAGATACGGCCGTTACCGTTGAGCTTGCCATTGAGGGTTTCCACCATTGGTACAAAGGGTCGTGCCACGGCGAGGTCCAGGCCGGTGAGGCTGAACGTGCCGGTGATCGGCTTGTCCTTGGGCAACGGGTTGATCTGCGCCTGCAACAGCAACTCGCCGAGCTTGCCACCGCGAAAATTCAGCTGCGTGTCGATGCGCTTGGGGTTGAGGGTGGTTTCCAGTTTCAAGGTGTCGTAGGGGAAATCCACCCATTGGTGCTTGTCCTTCACGCGCAAGGTGCCGCCGCTGGCATCCACCGCGACCACGCCTTTAGGGCCACTGCTGGGCAGGTCGAGTTGCACATCGGCGTTGAGCTTGCCCTGCCAGGCGAAATCCTTGGGCAAGAAGGCCGCCAGGCTGTCGATCGGGAATTGCTTGAGGTGGTAGCGCAGCTTGGGCTCGGGCATCAGACGCTGGTCTTCACCGCACAAACTGGAACCGCCAGACACCCAGCAATGCGCGGCAAAGGTCAGCTTGCCGTCGGCCAGGCGTTCGATTTTCGCCGGCGCTTGCAGCTTCCAATCCTGGCCGCCGGCCTGCACATCACCACTGGCCAGGCGCCCACGCCAATTGCCTTTGTCGAGGTTGCCATCCAGGGCCAGGGCAAGTTTGACCAGTGGCCCGGCCAGATCGAGTTGCACCTTCTGGCTCTTGATGTCGCCCTGGGCGCTGGCGGTCAGGGTGCCGACCTGGGTTTCACCGGCTTGAATGCCGCTGCCCTTGAGGTCGATCTTCGCGCGCTGGGCGTTGTCGAGGGCCGCATCGAGGGTGAGGCTTTGCAGTTTATTATCCGCAAACGCCAGTTGCTGGCCTTTGAGGTCGAGCTTGCCTTGCGGCGCCTTCAGCGTACCGGCCACGTCCACGCGGCCGTTGATCTGCCCGCGCAACTGCGGCCACAGTTGGGCCAGGCGCGCCAGTTTGATGTCGATTTGCCCGGCCAAGCGTTGCTGCAAACTACCACTGCCATTGATGCGGTTGTCGCCCAGGCGGATATCCAGGTTGGCCAGGGTCCACTGCTCGCCCGCGCCTTCGGCCTTGGCCGCCAGCACGGCGGTCTGGCCGCGCAAATGGCCCTTGAGGTCGAGGTCGGCATTCAGTTTAAGCTGCTCGTTTTTGAACTCGCCTTTGCTGCGCAACGGCCCGGCCAAGGTGCCCGGCAACTCAGCAACCCAGTACGCAGGGTTCAACGCCGACAAGTCCAGCGCAGTGTCCCAGGCAATGCCGTCGGCAAATTGCAGGTTCAGGTGGCCTTCGGCCTTGCCTTGCCCAGCGGTCAGTTTCAGCTCGGGCAGGAAGACTTGCTTGAGGTCGCCGCTGAATGGCGTGACCAGATTGAATTTACCTGCCGGCCCGTCCAGGTCGGCTTTAAGATTGCCGAGGTAGTTGCCGTCCTTATAGGAAACTTCACCGTTGAACGTACGCAAGGCAACCTGCGGCTCGTCGATTAACGGATAGAGACGATGCCAGGGGAAATCCAGCCAGTTGATTTTCGCGTCGGCACTGAAGCCTTGCTGCCAGTCCAGGTTGGCGCTGAGCTTGAGGCTTTGCTGGTCACCGGCAGTCAGGTCGAGGCCGGCGATCTGTGCGCCCTTGGCGTCGACCTTGCCCTGTAACAGCAAGGCCACCGGGCCCTTTTCTGCGGGCAGTACGGCCCGGCCGAGCAACTGGTAGCCACTGCTCAGGTCGCCCTGGGCGGTCAGGTCCAACTGATTGAGCTGCAAGGTGTCGGGCAAATCGGCGCTGGGTTTGAAGCCATCGGCCGTGATGTGCAACTGCGCGGGCAGGTTCTCGACCAAGGGTTGCAGTTCGCCGCTGAGCTTGGCGGGCAAATAGCCGCTGCTGTCGGCGTCGAGCTTGAGGGTCTTGAGCAGGTCGCCGTCCACCTTGAGCGCAACCTTCCACGGCGCGCCGCCGGGCGCATAGGGCAGGCTCAGGTTGCCGGTGGCGCTCAGCGGCCAGTCGCCGCTGGGTTGCAGCAGGCCGTTGAGGTCCAGCACCAGGTCATCGCGTTGCAGGTGCACCGAGTCGATCTGCATACCGGCGGCCGTCCAGTGCGCCGCCAATTGCAGGCCCTTGAGTTCTTCACTGCCGTTAAACAGCAGGCTGCCGACGCGAACGTCGCCCAACTGGATGGCAACCGGCAACTTGAGATCCGGCAACGTGATCGGGCCACTGCTCGGTTCGTTGCTCGGCGGGAATTGCAGGCTGACCTGCTCCACGTCCAGTTGGTTGATGCACAGGGTCATGCGCAACAGGCAGCCCGGTGACCAATCAAACTTCGGTGCATTGAGTTCGACCCGGCTGCCATCCTGTTGCCATAACAGATGGTCGGCGCTCCATTGGCCGCCCAGGTGGCCCTGGAAATTTTCCACGCTCAACCCCGGGACCTGGCTCAAGGCCCAACGGCTGCCTGCTTGAGTACCGAGCACCGTCCACAGCGCCAACAGCACCAGCATGAGGATCGCCACAATGGCCAGCCCCGCTATTTTCAAACCACGCATCACAGCTCAGGCCCCATGGAAAAGTGCAAACGAATGCCGCCCGGATCTTCGAGGGCATGGGCCAGGTCAAGGCGAATCGGCCCCACAGGCGACACCCAGCGCACACCCACACCCACGCCGGTTTTCAGGCTGGGCATTTCCAGGGTGTTGAAGGAGTTGCCTTGGTCGATAAAGGTCGCGATGCGCCATTTTTCGGCGATGGAATATTGATATTCGGCGCTCAAGGCCACCATGTAGCGCCCGCCGATGCGGTCACCGCGATCGTTCTCGGGTGACAGCGTCTGGTATTCGTAGCCACGCACGCTCTGGTCACCACCGGCAAAGAAGCGCAGCGACGGCGGCACCGACTTGTAGCCGTTGGTGGCACTGCCGCCGAACTGCGCACGGCCGAGGAAACGGTGGTTGTCCCACAAGGTGGTCAGGCCCTTGATGGTGGCGGTGCCGTACAGCAAGTTGGTGTCGGAGCCGAGCCCTTCCTTGGCGACCTTGGCGTCGAACATCAGGCGATAGCCATTGTGCGGGTCGATGCGGTTATCGCTGCGCAAGTAGGAATAGTTGATGCCCGGCATCACCAGGTTGCTCAAGCCCGAGTCATTGCCCAGGCGGTATTCTTCACGCTGGTACTTGAGCGAGATGACACGCGTCCAGCCGCTGGGCAGCTTGCTGTGCCATTCCGGGCCGAGGGTGAGCAATTTACTCAGGGTGTCGGTGTTGGCGATTTCTTCGTTCTGGTAACCGCCGGCGAAGCGCAGCTTGTCGGTGAGTGGCGGGTCGAGGGGAATGTCGTACCACAGGCCGACGTTCTGGCGTGGCGCCGACAGTTCGGCCTCCCAGCCATAGCTGTGGCCCTGCGGGTTGACCCAATGGCGGGTCCAGTTGGCTTTGCCGCGCGGGCCGACGTCGGTCGAGTAACCGAGGCCCAGGCCCATGGTACGTGGCTTGCGGGTATCGAGCTGCACCGCCACCGGGATCACATCGTTAGTGGAGGCGGTTGGGCTGGCGTCCACGCGCACGCCTTCGAAGAAGCCGCTCGATTGCAGGTTCTGATTGAGTTCGGCGATCAATTCGGAGTCATACGGCGTGCCACTTTTGAAAGGCACCATGCGTTGCAGCAGGTCTTCATCGAACGGCGTATCGCCGGTAAACCCGACTTTGCCCAAGGTGTAGCGCGGGCCGCTGTCGTAGATGAGTTCGATATCGGCGACGCCGGCTTGCGGGTCCACCAGCAGCTTCTGGCTGCTGAAACGCCCATTGAAAAAACCATAGCGTGACGCCTGGTTCTGGATCAGACGCTTGGCGTCTTCGTAGTTGCCATGGTTAAGCACGGCGCCGGATTTGAGGTCGTCGCTGGCGGGCACGCGAAATGCCTTGAGGCTCGCGGCCTGGCCGTCGACCCGAATGGTCACGTTGCGCAAATGCACCGGCTCGCCGGGGTCGATGGTGAGGGTCAGGCGCGGGTTCTTGCCGCCCTTCACCTCACTGGAGATCTGCGGCTGATAATAGCCCAGCGCCTGGGCCGCCTTGCGGGCCTGCTCCTCGGCGCCACGGCTGAACCGCAGCAAGGCTTCTTCGTCACGATCGCCAACCCCGCCGATATAGCCTTCGATGTTGGCTTTCAACGCGTCGTTTGATGGCTTGATGCGCACGTCCAATTCGCTTTGCGCAAATACGCCGCAGCTTGTGAACAGCAGAACCAAGCCGCTGGTAAATCTTCCTGGAAACTTCATAGGCGCGGATGCTACACGAGCTGGGGAGACTCTTTGAACCCGGAATTGTCTGAATAATTCTGTCTTAAGCCGTTGCAGCATGTAACGCCTGGGGATTCGGATGAAAAAACACGTGTTCCAGGACAGGCCCTACCGCCACTTCGCCGATTTCCTCATAGCCTTGGCGCTTGTAGAAATCCAGATAACGCGAGTTGCCGGTATCGAGCACCACACCCGATGAATGCGGGTCTTCGGCACACCAGTTGTGCACGGCCTGCAACAGTTGTTCGCCGTAATGTTTGCCCTGGAATTGCGGGTGAATACCCAGCAGCGGCAACACATGCACCGACTCGTTCGGCAGGCACGCCAGCACCGCGTAATGGTAATCCAGGTAACGCCGAGTGCCGCGTACGCCGGTGCTCAGCCACATACGCAACTGCCAGGCCCAGCTCTCGGTGATCCCCAGGCGCCGTTGCGGTGGCGCAATCAGGGCGATGCCGATCAGCCGGTCGTTGACGAACAGGCCGATGGCGGGCAGCTTCTGGAAAAAATGCTGCTTGACCAGCTCACGCACAGTGGCACGCACTCGCTGTTCGTACCCCGAGCGCTCAGCTTCGAAGATGTAGGCAAAGGTCGGCTCATGCCGATAAGCCTGATACAACAAGGAACGGGCCTCGCGGGAATAGCCGCTGTTGAGCAGGCGAATTTCGGCAATGGCAGTGGCAGTGTCCGGCATACAGTCAATCTCCCTGGGCGCCACTCAAACGATGGCGTTCTTATGGGTACGAACCTGTGCAGCACCAGTCGTTCCCAGACATTAGCAGCGCATACGTCCTACCGCCACGCTGGCCCCCGCCGGACTTGTCGGCTAGCATCGCCCTTTTGCCAGACTGGACTGCCGACCATGAAAATCGTCTCCTTCAATATCAACGGGCTGCGCGCCCGCCCCCATCAGCTGGCGGCGCTGATTGAAAAGCATCAACCCGACGTGATCGGCCTGCAGGAAACCAAGGTGCACGATGACCAGTTTCCGCTGGCCGAAGTGCAGGCCCTTGGCTATCACGTGTACTACCACGGGCAAAAAGGCCATTACGGCGTGGCCCTGCTGTCGCGCAAGCCGGCGTTGAGCCTGCACAAAGGGTTTGCCAGCGACGAAGAAGACGCCCAGCGGCGCTTTATCTGGGGCACTTTCGCCGACGAGCATGGCCAGTCGATCACCGTGATGAACGGCTATTTCCCCCAGGGCGAAAGCCGCGACCACCCGACCAAGTTCCCGGCCAAACAACGCTTCTACGAAGATTTGCAGCAACTGCTGGAAAGCCGGTTCAGCAATGACCAGCCGCTGGTGGTGATGGGCGACATCAATATTTCCCCGGAAGATATCGACATCGGCATCGGCGCCGACAATGCCAAGCGCTGGCTCAAAACCGGCAAGTGCAGCTTCCTGCCGGAAGAGCGTGAGTGGATGGCCCGCTTGAAGAACTGGGGCCTGGTCGACAGCTTCCGCCACTTGAACCCGGACGTGGCTGACCGCTTCAGCTGGTTCGACTACCGCAGCCGTGGGTTTGAAGATGAGCCCAAGCGTGGGCTGCGCATTGACGTGATCCTGGCGTCCAACGGCCTGGTGCCGCGGGTCAAGGATGCGGGTGTGGATTACGATTTGCGTGGGCTGGAAAAACCCTCGGACCATGCGCCGATCTGGCTTGAGTTGAGCTGACTTCAAGGTGTGTGTACTTCAAATGTGGGAGCTGGCTTGCCTGCGATAGCGGTGTGTCAGCCAGCCATTTGATGACTGACCCACGGCAATCGCAGGCAAGCCAGCGCCCACATTTTGATTTGCTGTGCGTCAGTCATATTTATGCAACCTGCCTGACTTAATCTGGCGGCACTCCCTTTGGCTTAAGAAGGTGCCGGCATGATGCTGCGCGTTCTGTTCCTGTTGATGCTGCCGCTCTACGCTGTTGCCGCTGCCCTCCCCGTTCCCGACCAAGGCCCCGCCCTGCGCATCCAGGGTTCCAATACCATTGGTGCGGCGCTGGGGCCTGCGCTGGTCAAGGGCATGCTGGAGCACCAGGGCTTGCAGGCAGTGCACAGCGAGCCCGGCGATGGCGCCAATGAACAACGGGTGATCGGCAAGACGCGTCAGGGCAAAACCGTCACCGTCGAAGTCGCGGCCCACGGCTCCAGCACCGGCTTCAGCGCATTGAAAAAATCCTATGCGGACCTGGCGGCCTCTTCACGTCCGATCAAGGACAGCGAGCTGGTGGACCTTGAACCCCTGGGCGACCTGAAAAGCCCGGAAGCCGAACAGGTAATCGCCATCGACGGCCTGGCCATTATCCTCAACCCGCACAACCCGCTGAATACCTTGAACACCGAGCAGCTGGCGCAGATTTTCAACGGTGAAATCAGCCACTGGGAGGATGTCGGCGGCGTCGGCGGCGCCATTCATCTGTACGCCCGGGATGATCAGTCCGGCACCTATGACACCTTTAAAGAACTGGTACTGAACCGGCGCGGTAAACCGCTGGCCGCGACGGCAACGCGTTTCGAGTCCAGCGAGGCGTTGTCCGATGCGGTAAGCCATGATCCGCAAGGCATTGGTTTTATCGGCCTGCCGTATGTGCGCCAGGCCAAGGCGCTGGCGATTGTCGACGGTGACTCACAGCCGATGTTGCCGGTGACCAGCCTGATTGCCACCGAGGATTACCCGCTGTCACGCCGCTTGTATTTCTACCTGCCACCCTCGAACCGCAACCCGTGGGCCAAAGCCCTGGTGGACTTTACCCAAAGTGGCAAAGGCCAGGCGATTGTGGCCGCCAATGGCTTTATCGCCCAGCAGGTGCAGGCGATTGCCGTGGAACCACGGGCGTCGATGCCCGAGGACTATCAAACCATCGTCCGTGACGCCCAGCGCTTGAGTGTGAATTTTCGCTTCGAGGAAGGCAGCGCCAGCCTGGACAACAAGGCGCGCCAGGATTTGCAGCGGGTGGTGGCGTATATAAAAAACCACGGCAAGCTCGACAAGCAGGTAACGCTGGTGGGGTTTGGCGATGCCAAGAATGACCCACAGCGGGCGGCGCTGTTGTCGAAGTTGCGGGCGATGGCGGTGCGCCGGGAGTTGGTCAAGAGCGGCGTGGTGCTGCGGGACATTCGCGGTTTTGGCGCGCAGATGCCGGTGGCGGCGAATACGGCGGATGAGGGGCGGATCAAGAATCGGCGGGTGGAGGTTTGGGTGTACTGACCTGTGAGTGTTGGGGTGCTCAGACTGGCCTCTTCGCGAGCAAGCCCGCTCCCACATTTTGACCGTATTCCAAAGGGGAAACGCGTTCCAAATGTGGGAGCGGGCTTGCTCGCGAATGCAGGCGCCTCGGTGTTACTGCCCGCCGCGCATCAGCTCTTTAGGCACATACTTGCCGATCTCAAATTTGCCAATCGCCGCACGGTGCACTTCATCCGGGCCGTCGGCCAGGCGCAGGGTGCGTTGCATGGCGTACATATAGGCCAGCGGGAAGTCGTTGGAAACCCCCGCGCCACCATGGATCTGGATCGCACGGTCAATCACCTTCAAGGCCACGTTCGGCGCCACGACCTTGATTTGCGCGATTTCGCTTTTCGCGACTTTGTTACCCACGGTGTCCATCATGTACGCCGCTTTCAGGGTCAGCAGGCGCGCCATGTCGATTTCCATGCGTGAGTCGGCGATCTTGTCGATATTGCCGCCCAGGCGCGCCAATGGCTTGCCGAACGCGGTGCGGCTGACGGAGCGTTTGCACATCAGTTCCAGCGCGCGCTCGGCCATGCCGACTGAGCGCATGCAGTGGTGGATGCGGCCTGGGCCAAGGCGGCCCTGGGCGATTTCGAAGCCACGGCCTTCACCCAAGAGTACGTTTTCATACGGTACACGCACGTTGTCGAACAGTACTTCGGCGTGGCCGTGGGGAGCGTCGTCGTAGCCGAACACCGGCAGTGGTCGTACGATTTTTAACCCTGGGGTGTCTACCGGCACCAGGATCATCGAGTGCTGCTGGTGGCGCGGTGCATCCGGGTTGCTCAGACCCATGAAGATCAGAATCTTGCAGCGCGGGTCGCAGGCGCCGGAGGTCCACCACTTTTTGCCATTGATCACCCATTCATCGCCTTGACGCTCGGCGCGGGCGGCCATGTTGGTGGCGTCGGATGAGGCCACGTCCGGTTCGGTCATGGCAAACGCCGAACGGATCTCGCCGCGCAGCAGCGGTTCGAGCCAGCGTTGCTTCTGTTCTTCGTTGGCGTAGCGCACCAGCACTTCCATGTTGCCGGTGTCAGGGGCGGAGCAGTTGAACGGCTCCGGGCCCAACAGCGAGCGGCCCATGATTTCGGCCAGTGGCGCATATTCGAGGTTGGTCAGGCCGGCACCCAGCTCGGATTCGGGCAGAAACAGGTTCCACAGGCCTTCGGCTTTGGCCCGGGCCTTGAGCTCTTCCATGATCGCGGTGGGCTGCCAGCGGTCGCCTTCGCTGACCTGGCGTTCGAACACCGGCTCGGCCGGGTAAACGTAAGCGTCCATGAACGCGGTGACGCGTTCACGCAGTTCCTGAACCTTGGGCGAATAAGCGAAATCCATGAGCAGCTCCCTTCTCTGAGAGGTTGTTTAGGTCATGCAATCGATGCTAGAACAGCGCTGATAATTTACCTAGCCTATTCTCGGCGTGTATTAACATTCATCACCGATATATGATCGGCGCATGAGCACCTGATAAATCGCCACTTGAAAATAAGAGCGCAACGACATGAATCTGAGCAAGGTCGACCTCAACCTGTTTATCGTCTTCGACGCGATCTACACCGAAGCCAACCTGACCCGCGCCGGGCAGATCGTCGGCATCACCCAGCCGGCGGTGTCCAACGCCCTGGCGCGCCTGCGGGAGACCTTCAACGACCCGCTGTTCGTGCGCACCGCCCAGGGCATGGTGCCCACGCCGATGGCGCAGAACATCATCGGCCCGGTGCGCAACGCGTTGTCGTTGCTGCGGGTGTCGGTGCAGGAAAGCCGGATTTTCAACCCTCAGCAGGCGGCCAAGACCTATCGCATCAGCATGACCGACCTCACCGAGGCGGTGATTCTGCCGCTGCTGTTCCAGCGCCTGCGCCGCCTGGCGCCGACCGTGGTGATCGAGAGTTTCTTGTCCAAGCGCCGCGAAACCACCAAGGAACTGGCCGCCGGGCGCTTGGACTTTGCCGTCGACGCACCGCTCAACACCGACCCGCAAGTGCGCCACGTCAAGCTGATGGAGGACCGCTACGTGTGCGCGATGCGCAAGGGCCATCCGATGGCGGGCAAGGACAAGTTCACACTGGATGACTACCTGTCGCTGACCCACATCCATATCTCCAGCCGTCGCAACGGCCTGGGCCACGTTGACCTGGCACTGGGCAAGATGGGCATCCAGCGCAAGATCGCCCTGCGTTCCCAGCATTACCTGATGGCCTCGCAAGTGTTGCAGCAGACCGACATGGTGATGACCGTGCCCGAACGCTTTGCCCGACGCCATGAGCTGCATTGGTTCAACCTGCCGGTCAACGATGTGCCGCCGGTGGAAACCCACCTGTACTGGCACGAAAGCACCGACCAGGACCCGGCGAACCGCTGGATGCGCGAGCAGATGATCGAGCTGTGCCAGCAAGTCACCGCGCACGAAAAGAAGCTGGATGGCAAGCAAGCCTGACCGCCTCTGTGGCGAGGGAGCTTGCTCCCGTTGGCCTGCGCGGCGGGCCCAGCTTTTGGGGCCGCTTCGCGACCTAGCGGGAGCAAACTCCCTCGCCACAGGGTGTGAGTCCATGCGGGCTATTTGCTTGACGTAAACGTCAACCTGCCTTTAGCTTAGCGCCAAGACCTTCTTGAGCGCCGCCATGAGCACGACCTACAGCATCTCCGACCTCGCCCGCGAGCTCGACATCACCACCCGCGCCATTCGTTTCTACGAAGAGCAAGGCCTGCTGGCCCCGGAGCGCCGGGGTCAGGAGCGCATTTACTCGGCGCGCGACAAGGTCAGTCTCAAGTTGATCCTGCGCGGCAAGCGGATCGGCTTCTCCCTGGCCGAATGCCGTGAGCTGATCGAACTCTACGACCCCAGCAGCGGCAACCACATCCAGCTCAACAGCATGCTGGCGAAAATCGCCGAGCGCCGTGAGCAGCTTGAGCAACAGATGCTCGATATCGAACAGATGAAGCTGGAACTGGACACCGCCGAAGAGCGCTGCACCCAGGCGCTGGCGCAGACCATGAACCCGGTTGGCCCATAAACACAAGGTAGCTGCCCATGTCTCTCCCCTCTTTTGTGCGCCTGGTGGAAGTCGGCCCGCGCGACGGTTTGCAGAACGAAGCCCAACCGATCAGCGTGGCCGACAAGGTTCAACTGGTGGACGCGCTCAGCGCAGCCGGCTTGAGCTATATCGAAGTGGGCAGTTTTGTCTCGCCCAAATGGGTGCCGCAGATGGCCGGTTCCGCCGAGGTGTTTGCGCAGATCCAGCGCAAGCCCGGGGTGACTTATGGCGCGCTGGCGCCAAACCTGCGTGGCTTTGAAGATGCGCTGGCGGCCGGCGTGAAGGAGGTCGCGGTGTTTGCGGCGGCGTCCGAGGCGTTTTCCCAGCGCAATATCAACTGCTCCATCAGCGACAGCCTGGAGCGCTTTGCGCCGATCATGGCCGCTGCCAGGCAGCACGGCATCAGCGTGCGCGGCTATGTGTCGTGTGTGTTGGGTTGCCCTTACGAAGGTCAGATTGCGCCGGAACAAGTGGCGGCAGTAGCACGCGAGTTGTATGCCATGGGCTGTTATGAAGTGTCGCTGGGCGACACCATCGGCACCGGTACGGCAGGCGCCACACGACGGTTGTTCGAAGTGGTCGGGGCGCAGGTGCCACGGGACAAGCTGGCCGGGCATTTTCATGACACCTATGGCCAGGCGATCGCGAATATCTACGCCAGCCTGCTCGAAGGCATCCATGTATTCGACAGCTCTATTGCGGGCCTGGGCGGCTGCCCTTACGCCAAGGGCGCCAGCGGTAACGTCGCCACCGAAGACGTGGTGTACCTGCTCAATGGCCTGGGTATCGACACCGGCATCGATCTGGAGGCATTGATTCGCGCAGGCCAGCAGATTAGTAACGTGCTGGGTCGAGCGACGGGCTCACGAGTCGCCAAGGCACGTAACGCCGGTTGAGTAGCTTAGCCGGGACAATGTGTTACCGCACGGCTACACATCGAGTAACACGGGAACATATTTCGCCGTATTTGCCGTAGGAAAAAACCCACACAAAAATCAAGCTATTGATTTTAAAGGACTTTTAAAAGTTGGCACGGCTCCTGCTATCTCTATGGCATAACAAGAATAAAAAGCGCCAAACCTAATAAAAATAAGACGAAACGACTCTGACATAACAAAAACAACACGGCAGAGACGCAGCTAACAGATTTTTTTGAAGAAGATGTGCTTCGCAGGGACGGCTTGCCGCAACCCGCAACCGGTTAGAGAAAAATAAAACTACCTCAGGTAGCTGCCACTGGTTGGATCAATACGAAGAAGCAGATCAGCGTTCAAAAAAATACGTTTGCTCTTGACCCCGGATGGGGGTCGCACAAAACAGCGGTAAAGGGTAACGGTTGCCAAAAACAACAACAGACCGCCCCTCAATAATAAAAAAAGAGCACGCAACGACAAATTAAAGGGGACCTTCGGGTCCCCTTTGTGCTTTCCGGGATTCGACAACTGGCTGATTCACCTCGGTCAACATGTGGGAGCGGGCTTGCTCGCGAATGCGCCGTATCAGTCACCGCACACGTTAGCTGACATACCGCATTCGCGAGCAAGCCCGCTCCTACACTGGTTCTGTGTCGTCAGGTAGAACGTGTTCGCAACTCCTCGATCGAAATTTCGCGCATGCGAAACTTCTGGATCTTACCCGTCACCGTCATCGGAAACTCATCCACAAACTTGAAGTGCTTGGGCGTCTTGAAGTGCGCAATACGGCCCTTGCACCAGGTTTGCAATTCCAGCTCGTTAGCGACATGGCCGGGGTGGAATTTGACCCAGGCGACAATCTCTTCGCCATAACGCGCATCCGGGATGCCAATGATCTGCACATCGGCCACCGCCGGGTGGGTGAAGAAAAACTCCTCCAGTTCACGCGGGTACACGTTCTCGCCGCCGCGAATGATCATGTCCTTGTTGCGTCCGGCGATACACACGTAGCCGTGCTCATCCATGGTCGCGAGGTCGCCGGTGTGCATCCAGCCGGCATCGTCGATGGCGTCGCGGGTGCCTTCGGGGTTGTTCCAATAGCCCAGCATCACGCTGTAGCCACGGGTGCAGAGTTCGCCGATCCGGCCACGGGGCACGGTGTTGCCGGCCTCATCGATGATTTTGTTTTCAAGCTGGGGCTGGGTGCGGCCGACGGTGGTGACGCGCAGCTCCAGGTCGTCATCGGCGCCGGTCTGCAACGACACCGGGCTGGTTTCGGTCATGCCGTAGGCAATCTGCACTTCGCCCATGTGCAACTCGCTGATGACCCGGCGCATCACTTCGATGGGGCACGTGGCGCCGGCCATGATGCCGGTGCGCAGGGTGGCCAGGTCGAACTCGCCTCGGCGCGGGTGATCCAGCAGCGCAATAAACATGGTCGGTACGCCGTACAGGCCGGTGGCGCGTTCTTGCGCGACCGCTGTGAGCGTCAGCAGCGGGTCGAAACCGTCATTGGGGTAAATCATGGTGGTGCCGTGGGTGATACAGCCGAGGTTGCCCATTGACCATGCCGAAGCAGTGATACAGCGGCACCGGGATTACCAGGCGGTCCTGTGCGGTAAGGCCCAGGCTTTCGCCGACCATGTAACCGTTATTGAGGATGTTGTGGTGACTGAGGGTCGCGCCCTTGGGGAAGCCGGTGGTGCCGGAGGTGTACTGGATGTTGACGGCTTGATCGAAGTGCAGGCTCGCCTGGCGACTATCAAGCTGCTCGGGCGGGATGCCGGCGCCGAGGGCCGCCAGCTGCGACCAAGGCATAAATCCCGTGGGCGGGTTGGGGTCCAGGCTGATGAGGCCGCGCACGTCGGGCTGCAGTTCCTGCAACATGGCGTGGTAATCGGAGCTTTTGAACGAACCGGCACACATCACCCATGCGCACCCGGACTGTTTGAGTACGTAGTCCAGTTCGCTGCTGCGGTAGGCCGGGTTGATATTGACCAGGATCACACCGAGCTTGGCGCTGGCGATCTGGGTGATGCACCACTCGGCACAATTCGGCGCCCAGATGCCCAGGCGATCGCCGGTTTGCATGCCCAAAGCCATGAATGCGCGGGCGTGCAAATCCACCGTCTCGGCCAACGCCCGCCAGGTGTAGCGGCGCTGCTGATGGCTCACCACCAAGGCTTCGCCATCGGGGTAGTGAGCGACGGTGTGATCGAAAGCCTGGCCGATGGTCATGGCCAGCAAGGTCTTGTCCTGGGAGCCACGGCTGTAGCTCGGATGCGGTTGATCCATAACGACCCCTGTTGTCTTTTTTGTAGGTTGACGTAAACGTAAACTACGATTGACAGCGCCGTAACGCAAGCTTACGTTAACGTAAAGGTGAGCGCCCTCCCCCGCGCCCCGCCCACACAACAACAAAGCTCACATTAAGGTGCCTGTCCATGAGTTACCCGTCCCTGAACTTCGCCCTCGGTGAAACCATCGACATGCTGCGCGACCAGGTGCAGTCGTTCGTGGCCAAGGAGATCGCGCCGCGCGCGGCCCAGATCGACATCGACAACCTGTTCCCCGCCGACCTGTGGCGCAAGTTCGGGGACATGGGCCTTTTGGGCATCACCGTGCCGGAAGAGTACGGCGGCGCCGGCCTGGGTTACCTGGCGCACGTGGTGAGCATGGAAGAAATCAGCCGTGGTTCGGCGTCAGTGGCACTGTCCTACGGCGCGCACTCCAACCTGTGCGTGAACCAGATCAACCGCAACGGTAATCACGAGCAAAAACTCAAGTACCTGCCCAAGCTGATCAGCGGCGAGCACATCGGCGCCCTGGCCATGAGCGAACCGAATGCCGGCTCCGACGTGGTCTCGATGAAACTGCGCGCCGACAAACGCGGCGACCACTACGTGCTCAACGGCAGCAAGACCTGGATCACCAACGGCCCCGACGCCAACACCTACGTGATCTACGCCAAGACCGACCTGGAAAAAGGCGCTCACGGCATTACCGCGTTTATTGTCGAACGCGACTCGAAAGGCTTCAGCCGCAGCAACAAGTTCGACAAGCTGGGCATGCGCGGCTCCAACACCTGCGAACTGTTTTTCGATGACGTCGAGGTGCCCGAAGAAAACATCCTCGGTGTGCTCAATGGCGGCGTCAAAGTGCTGATGAGCGGCCTGGACTACGAGCGCGTGGTGCTCTCGGGCGGCCCGACCGGGATCATGCAAGCGTGCATGGACCTGATCGTGCCCTACATCCACGACCGCAAGCAGTTCGGCCAGAGCATCGGCGAATTCCAGCTGATCCAGGGCAAGGTCGCCGACATGTACACCCAGCTCAACGCCAGCCGCGCCTACCTCTATGCCGTGGCCCAGGCTTGCGAACGCGGCGAAACCACGCGCAAGGACGCCGCCGGCGTGATCCTCTACAGTGCCGAGCGCGCCACGCAAATGGCCCTGGACGCGATCCAGATTCTCGGCGGCAATGGCTACATCAATGAATTCCCCGCCGGGCGCCTGCTGCGTGACGCCAAGCTGTACGAAATCGGTGCCGGCACCAGCGAGATTCGCCGGATGCTGATCGGTCGCGAACTCTTCAACGAAACCCGCTGAAGGAGCGCCCCATGGCCATCTTGCACACCCAGCTCAACCCGCGTTCAGCGGAGTTCGCCGACAATAACGCGGCGATGCGCCAACAGGTCGACGCCCTGCACACCTTGCTCGCCCATGTGCAGCAAGGCGGCGGCGCCAAGGCTCAGGAGCGGCACACCTCGCGCGGCAAACTGCTGCCGCGTGAGCGTATCAACCGCTTGCTCGACCCTGGCTCACCGTTCCTGGAGCTCAGCCAGTTGGCGGCACATCAGGTGTACGGCGAAGACGTGCCGGCGGCCGGCGTGATCGCCGGGATCGGCCGTGTGGAGGGCGTGGAATGCATGATCGTCGCCAACGACGCCACGGTCAAAGGCGGCTCGTACTACCCGCTCACGGTAAAAAAACACCTGCGTGCCCAGACCATCGCCGAGCAGAACCGCCTGCCGTGCATTTACCTGGTGGACTCCGGTGGCGCCAACCTGCCGCGTCAGGACGAAGTATTCCCTGACCGCGAGCATTTCGGGCGGATCTTCTTCAACCAGGCCAACATGAGCGCCCAGGGCATCCCGCAAATCGCCGTGGTGATGGGCTCCTGCACCGCCGGTGGCGCCTACGTACCCGCCATGGCCGACGAAGCGATCATGGTGCGCCAGCAAGCCACCATCTTCCTCGCCGGGCCGCCGCTGGTAAAAGCTGCGACCGGTGAAGTGGTCAGTGCCGAAGACCTGGGCGGTGCCGATGTGCATTGCAAGATCTCCGGCGTGGCCGACCACTATGCTGACAGCGACGAACATGCGCTGGCCCTGGCCCGACGCAGCGTGGCCAACCTCAATTGGCGCAAACAGGGTGAGTTAGTGCAACGCCCGCCAGTGGCGCCGTTGTACAGCAGCGAAGAGTTGTACGGCGTCATCCCGGCCGATGCCAAGCAGCCGTTTGATGTGCGCGAAGTGATCGCGCGGCTGGTGGATGGCTCGGTGTTCGATGAGTTCAAGGCGCTGTTCGGCACCACGCTGGTGTGTGGATTCGCACACTTGCACGGCTACCCGATCGCGATCCTGGCCAACAACGGCATTCTGTTCGCAGAAGCCGCGCAAAAAGGCGCGCACTTTATCGAACTGGCCTGCCAGCGCGGCATTCCGTTACTGTTTTTGCAGAACATCACCGGTTTCATGGTCGGCCAGAAGTACGAAGCCGGTGGCATCGCCAAGCACGGCGCCAAGCTGGTCACGGCGGTGGCCTGCGCCAAGGTGCCCAAGTTCACGGTGATCATCGGCGGCAGCTTTGGTGCCGGTAACTACGGCATGTGCGGCCGCGCCTATGACCCGCGCTTTTTGTGGATGTGGCCGAATGCACGCATCGGCGTGATGGGTGCCGAACAGGCCGCCGGCGTGCTGGTGCAGGTCAAGCGTGAACAGGCCGAGCGCGCGGGCAATGCGTTCAGCGCCGAAGAAGAAGCCGCGATCAAGCAGCCGATTCTCGACCAGTACGAAACCCAGGGCCACCCCTACTACTCCAGCGCACGCTTGTGGGACGACGGTGTGATTGACCCGCAGCAGACCCGTGACGTGCTGGCGCTGGCGCTGTCCGCCGCGCTGAATGCCCCCATCGAGCCGAGCCGCTTCGGCGTGTTCCGCATGTAAATGGAGCTGTACCCATGAGCGATTTCAACACCCTCGAACTGGTCACCGACAGCCGTGGTTTTGCCACGCTGTGGCTCAGTCGTGAAGCCAAGAACAACGCGTTCAATGCGCAGATGATCCGCGAACTGATCATCGCCCTCGACCAGGTGCAGGCCGATGCGTCCCTGCGTTTTTTAGTGCTACGCGCACGTGGCAAGCACTTCAGCGCCGGCGCGGACCTGGCCTGGATGCAGCAATCGGCCGAGCTGGATTACCACACCAACCTGGACGACGCCCGCGAACTCGCCGAGTTGATGTACAACCTGGCCAAGCTGAAAATCCCCACCCTGGCGGTGGTGCAAGGCGCGGCGTACGGCGGCGCGCTGGGCTTGATCAGCTGCTGCGACATGGCGATTGGCGCGGATGACGCGCAGTTCTGCCTGTCGGAAGTGCGCATCGGCGTGGCCCCGGCGGTGATCAGCCCATTCGTGGTGCAGGCCATCGGCGAGCGTGCCGCGCGGCGTTATGCGCTGACGGCCGAGCGTTTTGGCGGCCAGCGTGCGCGCGACATCGGCCTGCTGGCGGAAAGTTACCCGGCCACCGAATTGGATACGCAAGTGGAGCTGTGGATCGCCAACCTGTTGCAAAACAGCCCGGCAGCCATGCGCGCCAGCAAGGATTTGCTGCGCGAAGTCGGCAACGGTGCCCTCACCCCGGCGCTGCGTCGGTATTGCGAAAATGCCATCGCACGGATTCGCGTCAGCGCCGAAGGCCAGGAAGGCTTGCGCGCGTTCCTGCAAAAACGCCCGCCCAGCTGGCAAGTGCAGGAGCCACGTTCATGAGCACACTGACCACTGTGTTGGTGGCCAACCGCGGCGAAATCGCCTGCCGGGTGATGCGCACCGCCAAAGCCATGGGGTTGACCACCGTGGCAGTCCACAGCGCCACCGACCGCGATGCACGCCATAGCCGCGAGGCGGATATTCGGGTCGACCTGGGTGGCAGCAAGGCCACCGACAGTTACCTGCAAATCGACAAACTGATCGCCGCCGCCCACGCCAGTGGCGCCCAGGCGATTCATCCGGGTTACGGCTTTCTGTCGGAGAACGCCGGCTTCGCCCGTGCAATCGAAGCCGCCGGTTTGATCTTCCTCGGCCCGCCTGCCTCGGCCATCGATGCCATGGGCAGCAAATCAGCGGCCAAGGCGTTGATGGAAACGGCTGGGGTGCCGCTGGTGCCGGGTTATCACGGCGCGGCCCAGGACCTGGAAACCTTCCGCGATGCCTGCGAACGTATCGGTTACCCGGTGCTGCTCAAGGCTACGGCAGGCGGCGGCGGCAAGGGCATGAAAGTGGTCGAGGACGTCAGCCAGTTGGCCGATGCCCTGGCCTCGGCCCAGCGTGAGGCGCTGTCGTCCTTCGGCAATGGGCAGATGCTGGTGGAGAAATACCTGCTCAAGCCGCGCCACGTGGAGATCCAGGTGTTTGCCGACCAGCACGGCCATTGCCTGTACCTCAATGAGCGCGACTGCTCCATTCAACGTCGCCATCAAAAGGTGGTGGAAGAAGCCCCCGCACCGGGCTTGAGCGCCGAGCAGCGTAAGGCCATGGGTGAGGCGGCCGTGCGTGCGGCCCAGGCCATCGGCTATGTGGGCGCCGGCACTGTGGAGTTTTTGCTCGACGCGCGTGGCGAGTTCTTCTTCATGGAGATGAACACACGGCTGCAGGTGGAACATCCGGTGACCGAGGCGATTACCGGCCTTGATCTGGTGGCCTGGCAGATTCGTGTGGCTCAGGGTGAGCCGCTGCCGATCACTCAGGACCAGGTGCCGTTGGTGGGGCATGCGATTGAAGTGCGCTTGTATGCCGAAGACCCGGCCAATGATTTCCTGCCGGCCACCGGGCACCTGGCGCTGTACCGCGAGTCTACGCCGGGGCCGGGCCGTCGCGTCGACAGCGGGGTCGCACAAGGCGACGACGTTTCACCCTTCTATGACCCGATGCTCGGCAAGCTGATTGCCTGGGGCGAAGACCGCGAACAGGCGCGCCTGCGCTTAGTGAGCATGCTCGATGAGTTCGCAATCGGCGGGCTCAAGACCAACCTCGGTTTTTTGCGGCGCATCATCGGCCATCCGGCGTTTGCGGCGGCCGAACTCGATACCGGGTTTATTCCGCGCTATCAGGATGAGCTGCTGCCCGCACCGGGTGCTTTGAGCGATGAGTTCTGGCAGGCGGCCGGGGCAGCGTTTATGCAGAGCCTGCCCGCCGGTGATGGCCCGTGGGCGGATACCCGAGGTTTTCGTACCGGGTTGCCCGCGCAAATATCGTTGCATTTGAGCTGCGCCGGGCAGGACCGGCTGGTGACAGTGCAGGACGGCGTCGCGCAGTTGCGTGGCGAACAACTGCTGATCGAACACCATGGCGTGCGCCGCGCTCATCTGGCGGTACGCAACGAAGGCATCCTGTATCTACGCTGGGACGGCCAGATGCAGGCCGTCAGCCTGTATGACCCGATTGCAGCAGTCGAGGCCAACCAGGCTCATCAGGGTGGCCTCACAGCGCCGATGAACGGCAGCATCGTGCGGGTGCTGGTGGAAGTCGGTCAACACGTGGAGGCTGGCACGCAACTGGTAGTGCTGGAGGCCATGAAGATGGAGCACAGTATCCGCGCGCCCCACGCCGGGGTGGTCAAGGCACTGTTTTGTCAGGAAGGCGAAATGGCCGCCGAAGGCAGCGCCCTGGTGGAGCTTGAAACCACGGACTAAAACTTCGCCGTGGCTTGCACCACGACCCCGAGGATTCGGCAAGCGTCGGTGAACAGCTGCTTGGGATACGTGGGATTGAGCGGTACCAGGTAACGCTGGCCGCTCTCTTCCATCAACTGGCGAAAGGTTGCCTGGGGGCTGTCGGCCCACTGGGCGACTACCAACTTGCCAGGTTCGGGCTCGATGGCCGGGTCCACCAGGATCATCATGCCCGCACCGATGCTCAAGCCACTGGGGGCAGTCATGGCATCGCCCGTCACGGGCAGCCAGAAGGCGTCACCCTGGGCGTGGTAATCGGTCAGTTCAAACCGTGGCGCGCCGTAGGTGGCGCGCTCTTCGCGGGTTTCGCAGAGGCTTTTCCAGTCGTTGACCGGGTAGCGGAAGTAGGGGTTGTAGTGTTGTTCCAGGGCCGGTACTTCGCCAGCTTTTTCGCGAATCTCCAGGGCGACTTCCAGGTAGCCCAGCCCCAGCTCGGCCAGCACCCGGTTCATGTCCGCCAGGCTTGGCACGCGGCGCTTGTTGAGCCAATGACCGACGCCGCCCTGGGACATGCCCAAGCGTTCGGCCAGTTCATCCTGCGTGACCTTGCGGTCTTTCATGTTGGCTTTGACCAACGCTATCCAGTTATCCATGGGGCCTGACCATACGGTGCGCAGTGGCCACGACAATAAACAGTTTGTAGTAATCCATCAAATGACATAAATACGATTCGTATTACTATCGGGTGCAGGTTTTCAACGTCCAGCCAGAGTAATCGCCCTCATGATGACGCTCCCGAATCACCTGCCTTGCACACCCGAAACCGACGAACTGCTGACACTGCGCAGCAGCGGCGCCGCACAACGGGCACTCGACTATTACTTGAAAGAAGATGTGTCGGCGCCCACGCCTGACGTCGCTTTTTTCGACATCAGGCCCGGCATCAGCCAGGAAGACGCCCTGGTGCACGCATCGGACCTGCTGCGCAGTGCGGCGGCCGCCGCCTATGAATCGGCAAGCAGCCGGCAAGGCAACCAGCGGGACCTGGCATTTTCGGTGGTGTATTTGATTGATATGGCCAAGGCGATGGTGGAGCAGGCATTGCAGGTGCCCGCTGCGCAGGCGAACGCCTGACAGGCAGGAAAGAAAAATATTTCTATCCCGCGGATAAAAACATTTGACTTGCAAATGATAATGATTATTATTGGACCCAGCTGATCGCGAGATCAGTCGATAGACCAAGAGACCTTAGGTCGGACTCTTGGAATATCTCCTCATCAGGCTAATCACGGTTTTTGACCCGGCTCTTTGGCCGGGTCTTTTTTTTGCCAGTTTTTTTCTGGCGTGGCTTCAGGCTAATGAAGACTGTGTGTTGCTTGATGGCGCGCATGGTAGCAAAAGAGCATCGCCAAAAGAAAGCCGATAGAACGCTCTAGCCCGGATCTTTGCGAAATAGCGCTTGAGAATCAATCTCATAGATCCTAAGCTGCTGCTGCGTCAAGGATGACGCCCCCTCCCCCGTGCAACAATTTTGCAGCAAGATTTTGCCTCACTCCTGTGTAAGATATCCGCCACAACAATCATACGCAGGCAGCCAGACCATGACAGTGGCCTTGACCTCCATCAAGATCAGCACCGATTTCGACAGCGGCAACATCCAGGTCCTGGATGCCAGCGACGCTTACCAATTGTTGCTGGCGATCAAACCCGATACCCGCAGCGCACATTTCCAATGGTTTCATTTCAAGGCCGAAGGCATGCATGTGGGCCACACTCACACCTTCCGGCTAAGCAATGCCGGCCATTCGTCGTACAAAAACGCCTGGAGCGGCTACAACGCCGTGGCGTCCTACGACCACGTCAACTGGTTCCGTGTGCCCACGCGCTTTGATGGCGATACATTGCATATCAGCCTGGAGACCCGCGAGAAGCAAGCCTGGTTCGCCTACTTTGAACCCTACAGCCGTAAGCGTCACGACTGGCTGATCGAACAGGCCTTGAGCCGCGCCGGCACCCAGCTGCTCGCCACCGGCAAAAGCGCCGAGGGCCGTGATATCCAGCTGCTGCGCCGTGGCAAAGGGGGCGAAGGCCAGCGCAAGGTGTGGATCATCGCCCAGCAGCATCCCGGCGAACACATGGCTGAATGGTTTATGGAAGGCGTCATCGAGCGCCTGCAACAGGACGGTGATGCTGAGCTGAAAAAACTCCTGGCCGTCGCCGACCTGTACCTGATCCCCAACATGAACCCCGATGGCGCCTTTCACGGGCACCTGCGCACCAACGCCATGGGCCAGGACCTTAACCGTGCCTGGCAGAACGCCAGCGAGGCGCTCAGCCCGGAAGTGCTGTTCGCCCAGCAACAGATGGAAAAATACGGCGTCGACCTGTTTCTCGACATCCATGGCGACGAAGAAATCCCCTACGTCTTCACTGCCGGCTGCGAAGGTAACCCCGGTTACACTCCGCGTATCGAAGCGCTGGAAAAACACTTCCGCAGGCACCTGAGCGCCCTGACCCGCGACTTCCAGACCACCCACGGCTACACCCGCGACCTGCCGGGCGAAGCCAACATGACCCTGGCCTGCAATGCCGTTGGCCAGCAGTACGACTGCCTGTCGCTGACCCTGGAGATGCCCTTCAAGGACAACGACGACGCACCCAACCCAAAAACCGGTTGGTCCGGTGAGCGCTCCAAACAACTGGGCAAGGACGTGTTGAGCAGCGTGGCCGATATCGTCACCACCCTGCGCTGACCCGCCCTGCCCCCGGCATCAGCCTTTGGTGCCGGTCATGCTTTGCAGCACACCGTCGCGCCGAATCAGCCCGTGGAACAGCGCCGCCGCCAGGTGCAACAGCACCGTCAGGAACAACAGGTAGGCCAGGTAGCCATGGGCCTTGCGCAGCACTGCAAACAACGGTGCATTGGCCGCGACCAATGCCGGCAATTGCACCGAACTGCTGAGCATCACCGGGTCACCGGCCGCCGAAATCATGGCCCAGCCCAGCAGCGGCAGCACCAGCATCAACGCATATAACACGACATGGGACGCCTTGGCGGCGAGCACTTGCCACAGTGGCAGGTCAGCAGGCAACGGCGGTTGCCGGGTGCAAAAGCGCACCACCAGCCGCACGATCACCAACGCCAGAATCGCAATACCCAGTGGTTTGTGCAGATGAATCAGCCACTCGTGACGTTCCGACACCGACGCCGCCATGCCCGCGCCGATGAACAACATGGCGATGATCATCAGCGCCATCAGCCAATGCAGCAGGCGAGCCAGAGGCGCGAAAAACCGTGGTTGGGCATTCATGGTTTCGACTCCTGAGGGGCACTGTGCAGCGGGCTGACTTCGCCGGCGCGGCGTACGTAGGAACTGGCATAGGCTGCCGAACGTGCAGCCAGCAGCGGGTCGTTGGAGGCCTGGATACCGCTGGGCAAAATCAGCGGGTCATAGTTGATATCGCGGCAATCACCGTCAGCCTGCGCTTGGCTGCTTTGCAGCACCAACGTGCCAGCGTTGAGCACTTTGTGTTCGCCGGTCCAGGTTTTGCTGGCATCGTCCAGCGGATCACCCGGGTTGGCCAGGGTGATGTTCAGCTGCCAACGCAACGGCCCGGAAGCCAGGCGTTGCACCAGGTCTTTTTCGAGAAAATCAGCGCCGGATGGCGCGGTGTCACCCGCC
The DNA here is from genome assembly GCF_030816095.1 of Pseudomonas sp. W3I7. Taxonomy (NCBI): domain Bacteria; kingdom Pseudomonadati; phylum Pseudomonadota; class Gammaproteobacteria; order Pseudomonadales; family Pseudomonadaceae; genus Pseudomonas; species Pseudomonas sp. W3I7. Next base: position 2,106,420 of record NZ_JAUSXP010000001.1, on the reverse strand, counting down.
GCATCCCGGCTCTGTGGCACCACGCCCCAACGTATCGCTCGGCGCTGGCCATCGGCGGTTACCAGGTAAAAGGCATTGATGCCGTTGTAGGTTTCAGTCGCGTAACTGGCCGATGGCTTGGCAGTCTTGACCCAGGCCAGGAACGGCGCTGTCTCCGGGTGCGCGGCAAAAAACGCCGGCATGCTGGCCGGGTTCGGTTTGCCGGTGGCCGGGTCGGGCGCACCGGCCTTGAGCATCTGGTAAAACGCCTCAGGCGTGCCCACCGGGAACACCGGCATGCTGTTCATCCCTGTGCGCCATTGCTGGCCGTTGGCCTGGCTGAACTGCAAGGCGAAACTGCGGATCGGCACACTGCTGTCCGGCGCGTAGGGGTTGCCGCTGGGCAAGGCGAACCGGCCGATCACCGGGGTCTTCGCTTCGCTGAACACTTGGGCATTCGAGTACGTGCGCGCCTCGGGGCTGCTCTCGAAGTAACCGGCCACGCACACGCCTTTGGCATGGTTACGCCGAAACCCTGGGTGCACGCCGTTATTGGTTTCCAGGGCATTGACCAGGGTTTTGGGGCGCAGGCGCTGTGGGTCCAGCGTGCCATTGACGTAGGCGAATGCCCCGGCAACGACCGCAACCACGGCACCGATACCCGCGAGCCTTGCGATCAGGCTCGCAGTACTCAACGCAGGACGAGGCGGTGATGAGTGATCTACCATGAAGTGACTCCAAGGCCAGAGGCCTAAGCTTGAAACATAAGGTCGGAGCATTAAGACGAACGCCGATCGGCTCTATTCCCCTGCTGTCGATTTATTTTCCAAGCGTGGGAATAACCTTCAACGGCATACGTCTCTCAAGTCCCAGCGTAGCGACCAGCCAGATTCCCATGCACGAACTCGACGAACCGTTACGTGAACTCATCCCCAGAATGCGACGTTTTGCGCTGTCGCTGACGCGTAACGCCAGCAGCGCCGACGACCTGGTGCAGTCCACGCTGGAACGGGCGATCATCAGTTGGGCCGACAAACGCCTGGAAGGCGACCTGCGCGCCTGGCTGTTCTCGATCCTCTACCGCCAGTTCCTCGACGCCCACCGACGCAGCCGGCGTTATGCACGCATGCTCGAATTCTTCACCGGTCGTGACGATGCGCAACCTTCAGTGGAGCGCACGGTGATGGCCCAATCGACCCTGCACGCCTTCGATCAACTCAACACCGAGCAACGTGCACTGCTGCTATGGGTGTCGGTCGAAGGGTTAAGTTACAAGGAAGTCGCCGAGATCCTGGCGGTGCCGGTGGGCACCGTGATGTCGCGCCTGTCCCGTGCGCGCCAGGCCTTGCGTCAACTCAGCGAAGGCGAAATTACCAGCCCTGCCCTGCGGATACTCAAATGATCAGCCTGCCCCCCAGCGAACGCGATTTGCATGCTTATGTCGATCACCAACTGCCGGAGAGCGACCGCCGCGTGCTTGAAACCTGGCTGGCCGCCCACCCTGAAATAGCCGCCCAGGTGCATGCCTGGCAACAGGATGCACACGCCCTGCGCGCGGCCTTGAGCGGGACCTTGCAGCAACCGGCCAACCCCGACCTCGACCCGGCGCTGATTCGCCAACGCATTCGGCATCAATCGCGCCGCCACCTGGCCAGCGCCGCCGTGCTGCTGATCGCGGTCGGCCTCGGCGGCCTTGGCGGTTGGCACGCCCGCGAAGCGACCCAACCGCCGATGTTGCCGATGGCCGATGCCATGCAGGCATTCCGCCTGTTTGCCCAGGACGGCATCATGCCCGCCGACTTCAACGCCGAAGACGGCGGCACCATGCAAGCCTGGCTGGATCGCTATTTCAACCAGGCCCATCGTCTGCCCGATTTGAGCCAGGCCGGTTTCAAGCCGGTGAGCGGGCGTCTGCTCACCACTGAGCAAGGTGCGGCGGCGATGGTGTTGTATGAGGATCAGCAAGGCCATCGCATCAGCTTCTACATCCGCCCGCCAGGACCGGAAAACGGCTTTCTGCCGCGTGGCAGCCGCAGCGCCGATGGGTTGCAGGCCGATTATTGGTCCGGTGGCGGGTACAACTATGCGATGGTCAGCCCGGTGGATCAGGCGGCGACGCACTTGCTCAAGTTCTAGAAGATCCAGACCGGTTTTTGTGGGAGCGGGCTTGCTCGCGAATGCGGTGGATCAGTCAATTCATCTGTCACTGATACACCGTATTCGCGAGCAAGCCCGCTCCCACATTTTGACCGTGTACGGCGTAAAACCTATGCACTAGAAGCCCACATCCAGCACCACATTATCAATGTAGGTGCCGCCCGGCGGCGTGGTTTGGTCGGTGTAGATCTTGGCGTTGTAGTTGAACACCTGGCTGCCGGTGCCCAAGCCGTTGCCGGGGTTGATCTCGGCCGAGGAACCGGCCCGCCGCGCGGCGCCCACACTGCCCCAGCGTGTAGTACCGGCACTCATGAAGATGTCGTAGGCGAGGAAGTTGCTGCCGGAAATCATCCGCCGCCGCCCGCCCACGCTCACCGGGTTCTGCCCATCGCTGAGGCCGACGGTGTAGGCGCTGCCCTTGGTGCAGGCCACGCTGGCCTGGCCGTTGACGGTGGCGAAGGCGCTGACCACCGGCGCACTGCCGAAGGCAATCGGCGGCGTGGTGATCTGGCAGTCGTTGACCACCGTCATGCTGACGTTCACGGTGGTGGTGCCGTTGTTGATCTCACGGCCCAGGCAGATTCCGCCAATGCCAATGCCCGAACAATAGTTCCAGTTCCAGAAAATACTCAGGGTTTCGCTGTACACCCCTGACGCCACGTTGCTGCCAAGGGTGGTGGCGAAGTACAGCGGCACGACTTTGGTGCCTGGCCCGAACACCAGGCCAAGGGAGGCGGCAATGCCGCCGCTGCCGCCAAAATCGAAGGCAGTGCCGCGTGTCATCGGGAACGCCGTGGTGTTGTTGGCATAGATCGTATAGTGGATGACATCACCGGTCGGCCCCACCAGGCCACCTTGGGGCGAACCACTGACGGTCGCGTAAAAATGGTCATTGGAGGTCAACACCGACAATACCGCCGGCGTGCAGCTGAAGCCGGCATTGGTGGTCGAACTGGGCTGGGAGGTGGTGCGCACAGTCATCGAACTCACCGTCGTGCCAAAGCTGGCCGGTACACTGGCCACCACCGAACACACGGCCTGTACCTGCGCCGACACGCCCAGGCTTGCCAGCAACACACCCCGCAACAGCCATTCCTTGACCCGCACACACACACTCCTTATGTCATTGGCACACCAGTGGCCCGATCAGTGGCACCTGGGCCTGGGTGGTATCGAGTTCGAACCTTGCCTGGCAGGTCTGGCCGTTGCCCAAGGTGACTTGCAAGGTGTTATGGGCCGCCAGGTTTTCCAGGTACACCAGGCCGTCCCACCCCACCACCGCCTGCGCGCCGCTTTGCTCGTGTCGCACCTGGCTGCCCAGGGGCAAATCCTGGTGCTGGGCGTCGACCAAGGTGATGCTCGCCGCGCTCACCTGGCGCACCGGGAACTCCAGCAAGTAGCCACTGCCACGGCGCACGGCCACCCGTTGCTCAACGTTGGGCACCTGCACGTTCGATGGCAGGTTCAGTGGGTCGATCTCGTATTTGGCGCGGTAGTAAGCACTGGTCCACGGCACCAGCAAGTGCCCATTGCGGTCGGTTTCGCCCACCACCTGGTTCTCGTAGCGCACCGGCACACCACTGACCCCATCGGTGCTCACCACCACAAACGCATCGTTGACGCGGTTGGCGGCGAACACTTGATTGTCCATCCACACCAGCGAGCCACTGGCGTCGGCCCAACGGGTTTCGGCGTCGCTGCTGCCGTACACGCCGGCCTGCAACTGCACCGACTGCAGGCGCCAGGTCAGGTCGGCCTGGCGATAAGCTGGCCCGTCACCACTGGCATAACCCAGGTTGAAGCCCACGCCGCCCTCGGCCGGCACGGCTCGGCTGTAGTTGACCCGCTGCAGGCTCTCGCCGGTTTTACTGCGCTCGGTGCCCACGCTGAGGCTGCCGTACACGTCGAACGGCACCACCACCTGCGCTTGCACCGCCCAGTTGCTATCACCCACTTCACGGTTGGCCGACAGGTAAAAACTGCTGTTGCGCCACAGCGGCTTGCTCCAGGTCAGGTTCACCAGGCGGGTGCGCGAATCATCCGCCGCCTGCACATCGAAATAGCCGACGCCCAGGCTGCCGAAATTATTCAGGTTCAGGCTCAAGGTCGCCTGCTGGCTGCGCTTGCTGAGGCTGGCGTAGGGCGTGTCGATCAGGCTCAAGTCGGCGTATTGCTCACGGCGCTCGACCCGTTGATACGACAGGCTGTAGCGCTGGTTGCTGTATTGGTAGCCCAGGCTCAGTTGCCGGCCGGTCCGGCCGTCGTACTGGCTTTGGCTGACGGCGGTATTGAGCACGCCGAAGTGACCCACCCGCAGGTTGCCGCCGACACCGCCCAGGGTCAGGTCATTGGCGGCTTCGGCATGGCTTTCGAGGGTAAACGCGTCGGAAATCCCATAACGAAAGGTGCCGCTGGCCACGCCAGGGCCATAGCCGAAATCGCGCAAGGTGTAGTCGCGACGCAAATTACCCGCCCCCACCGAGAAGTCCGATAAGCCCTTTTGCAGCAAAGTACTGGTGACATAGAACGGCACCGTGGTCGACACCTGCCGGCCCAGCGCATCGGTGGTGACCACCACCGCCTCGCCGGCGCCGTTGATAAACGGCACGTTGGTCAGGGTGTACGGCCCCGGCTGCAAGTCGGCACTGCTGGATTTATAGCCATTGATAAACAGGTCCACCGAAGACGGCACCGCCGCCTCGCCGGCGAACTGCGGCAGCGGGTAGGTGACCAGATCCGGGCGCACCCCAAAGTCGCGCGACACCTGCACACCGCCCAGGCGCACTGAAGTGCTCCAGGGCAAGGCGCCGCTGATCACGTCGCCCGCTTCATAGGTCAACAGGCGTTCATCGTCGGAGAATCGCCAGGTGGTGTCATACCGCCGATAGCCGTTGTACGGGTTACTGCCGGCGGTTTCCCGGCCAATGGTGGCGCGGTATTGGCCGGTGTTGGACAACGTGCCCCAGGTATCGAATAGCCGCACTTCGTTGAAGATACCGAGGTAGGTGCCCGCATCGTCGGTGTCGTTCAGGTAGGCGTCATAGTTAAGCAACGCGCCGAAACTGGTCAGCGCCTGGGTGCGTGGGTAGTTGTCGCGGCTGCCGATAAATTGCTCCGGCAGCCAGGCCGGCGGCACGCTCAGTACCAGGCGCTGGCCCTGGCTGTCGTAATCGGTGTGCAGGCCGGGAAAGCTTTCCAGCGCAACCTCGCCAGGCACGCTCCCAGGCACATCCCCAGGCAACTTCACGCCGACTTCCTGCAACACCGACGCCGGCAAAAACAACTGCCCGGCACGCTGATTGACGGCGACCACACGGCCGGTGTCCATCTGGTTGACCACCAGTTCCAGGAACAACTGCGCATCGGCAACAGCCTCCATACTGCTGGGCGGGGGCGGCAACGGCGCAGCGAAGCCCGGCGGCGCAGGCACCAAGCCAGACAAGCCGCCTACCACCCATACCGATCGCCATAGACATCGAGCCCGATCCTGGCTCACCAAGGCTTTGTGTCCATCAATGGACATCTCCATCCGTTGTTAACACAGGGCCTACTCCATGCCCTGCCACACTGAGTCAGCGTCTCGGTGCGAGGTTTTCCACGTGCGTTGCGCCATTGATGCGCACCTGCAACGGCTGATCGGCCGGCAAACCGTCCGGCACCGGCCAGCGCATGGTCGCGCCCGGCAGCACATAACCCATCAAACCCTCCACCAGGGGCCGCGGCTGGCCGCCCTGCTTGAACGTGGCATCGGTGAGGCGCGCATGCACGGCGCCCTGGTTACGCATCTCGACGTAGTTGCGCCCGCCCACGGTAACTTTTTTCCAGCTTAAATCCGGTTTACCGGCGGTTTTCGGGTCGCGGTCTCGGGTGCCGTCGACCTTGCTCCACAGGCCCGGGCCGTAGGCAAACAACGGCACCGAATAGCGCATCTGGAAGCGGATCGCGGCGGCCGTCTTGCCATCCGCCGGCGCCGGTGGCGGCGTGGCCGAAGGGATCTCATCGATGATGATGCGGTACGCCAGCTCCTGGCCGGGCGGCACGTCTTTGGTTCGGGTCAGGCGCACCAATTGCTTTTGCCCAGGCTCGATTTTCGCCACCGGCGGGCTGCCAATCACATCGCGCTGGTTCTGGTATTGCTCGTCAAAACCACTCTGGGTCCAGGCAAACACGCGGATCTGCAGGTTGGCGGTCTCGGTGCCACGGTTCTCCAGCCACAGCGCGCTGGCCTGTTGGTCGGCCTCCAGCACTGGGTCGATCGGCCAAATCAGCACCGAGCTGGCCGCCCGGACCTGCCCCGCCGCCAACAGCAACAACCCGCTCAAACCCGCTGCCCACCCGTACCGGGAAGCTGCAAACATAGATCTCACTCCTTATACCGATCGCCTTACCACGACAGCTGCACCTGCAACGTGTCGCTGTACGTGCCCCCAGGCTGGTTACCCGGTAATTGCACTCGCCCATAAATCGGCAAGCTGATGTTGTTGGCGTTGCTGTAGGCCACGCTCACGCTTTGGCTGATGCCCAGGCTCTGGCTGAACGCCGCATCCCGAAACAATTGATAAGCCACTTGGGCAGTGCCGCTATTGAGCTGCATCCGCCGCCCGCTGTTGTTATGCAACCCGCCATCGACACTCATGCTCAGCGCCACCCCCGGCGTGCATTGCAGGGTCACGCCGCCCGCCAGCACGACAGACGCCGTACTGGTGGCCAACGCCGAATAGGTGCCGAACGCCAGGCTGCCGTAATTGCTGCCGCCGCCGACCACCAGGCACCCTGGCGTGATCGTCGCGCTGACCTGGAACGACTGGCTGGTCACCGCCAACAGCGACAGCGGCATTCCCCAGCCGATGCACACCGCCAACGCCGCCCATCCTGAACGCCCCATGGCCCTTAGAACGTCAGGGTCACGTTAACCGTGTCGGTGTAAGTACCGGCCGGCAAGCCCGCCTTGCCATTGGCCTTGCCGTAGATATTCACGGCCTGGGCCACGCCGGTGCTCGGCGCCAGGTTGATCACCCCGCCGATGGCCAGCAGCGTCGAGTGGCCGCTGTCGGTGTACAGGTCGTACGGCACGTAATTGGCCACCCCGTCATACAGCGCGCGGCCACCGCCCACGGACTGGCCATCGTGGGCACCGGCAGACACCGTCAACGTCGGTGACGTCCCCGCCGAACACAGAATCGACAACGCCCCGCCACCGCCGCCCAACACCTGGCCGTCGGCTTCGGTGAACAGGCTGTTGGCGGTACCGAAGTTCAAGTTACCGAAGCTCATACCGCCGGTGGCTACGGCGCCGTTGACCTGGCAGCTGCTGGTGAGCACCAGGGTGGCGCTGACCGTACCGGCCACCGTCGCCGCCTGTGCGCCCGACACCCACGCCAACGCCATCAATGGAAAAACCGCCTTCGCTATACATGCATGCATGATGTCCATCCTCATGGTTTACCAATCCAGAGTCACCGTCAGGGTGTCTGTGTAGATGCCGGCCGGTAAGGCCCTGGTATTCGCCACCACCGAGCCGAATACCGGGATCGGTACTTGTGTGCCCTTGGTCACGACGAAATTACGTTGCTCGCCAATGCTGTAGCTGCGTCGGCCGAGCGGGTCAGCCGAGAGTTGATAGGGAATGGTCTGGCGCCCGTTACTCAGGCGCCTTGTAGTGCCGTCACCATGGGCGCCGCCGTCGATGGTCACGGTGAAGCTGCTGACCACCGAAGGGTTGCAGGACACCGACAGCGGCGCCTTGCTGCCATCGGTAACGCCCGCGCCCAAGGGGTTGCTCCACGTGGGGCCCTGGGTGCCGAAATCCAGCAGCGCGCTGCCGCCTGCAGGGCTCACCGGTGCGCTCTCGATGTCTTTGCTGACCTGGCAACTGGCGGTGATCACCAGCCGTGCGTGGATCTGCCCGGCGACGGCCGCCCGGGCGTCATCGGCCAGCAGCAACAGCCCGCCCATGGCCGCCAGGGCCAAGCTGCGGCTTACCATGTGACGGTGACCTTGAGCAGGTCGGTGTAGCGACCGACCGCCGGAATATCCTTGAGCGGCTCAATGCGCCCATACAGCGGCAGGTCGACACTGCCGGAGTCCGGCACACGCCCGCTCAGCGGCTCGTTGACCGGCAAGGCAATACGCCGCGCAGCGTCGGCATAAATACGGTAGGGAATCGGTTTGCTCGACGGGGTTGCGGCACTCAGGTAGCGCACTTCGCCGGTGCCGCCATGCAGGCCGCCGTCAACGCGCAGTTGATAAGGGGTGTCGGGGTTGCACTCCAGGCGCGGCTGGCGCTGGCTGATCAGCGCCGCACTCAGGGGCCCGGCCGGGTCATCCAGACGCGGGCCGCTGCCGAAATCCAGTACGCCAAGCTGCTCGATACCCGCACTGCGAGTAGTGCCCACCAACTGGCAGCCCCGCTGCACGTCGATGCGCACCTCCACCTGGAGTTGCGCAGCGTAAATCGTGCTGCAGAGCATCGTGCCCATGACTGCCAAAACGCCTCGTCCCTTCACTGCCCCAAATCCTTGTACAGGGGTGACTTCTCTGTAAGAGGTTAGCCACAAAGGGTAAAACTGCCAGTCTGGGCCGGGTGGCAGGCGTAACATGCCTTTTCGAGATAGCGGGGGGCGCCGTTCTGTATTGGTCAAATTGACGTGCGCGCCCTAAAGTGGGCAACCACCGACATACAGAGTGACGTGCATTGGCTGTGCTTTCCCTGATTCAGCGTCTGCTGGGCAAAAAAACCGCGCGGGCGGGCGCCTCGCCTATCCCGGCGTTCTTTGAAAACAAGGCCCGAGACCAGGGCTATACTCTCAGCGCCGGCCAAACCCGGGCGATTGCCGCGCTCGCCCGCGAAACCCGCCACCTGCTCGCCGGCCAGCCCACGCGCAGCCTGTACCTGCACGGCCCGGTGGGGCGTGGCAAAAGCTGGCTGCTCGATGGGTTTTTCCAGGCGCTGCCGATTGCGCAAAAGCAACGCGTGCACTTCCACACATTTTTCACCCGCCTGCACCAGGGCATGTTCCAGCACCGTGAACAGCACGACGCCCTGGGCGTGACGCTGGACGCGCTGCTGGCCGATTGCCGAGTGCTGTGTTTCGACGAATTTCACGTCCACGATATCGGCGATGCCATGCTCATCAGCCGCCTGTTCCAGGCCTTGTTCCAGCGTGGCGTGCTGGTGCTGGTGACCTCCAATTATGCCCCCGAGGGCCTGCTGCCCAACCCGCTGTACCACGAGCGCTTCAAGCCGGTGATCGACTTGATCGCCACACACATGCAGGTGCTGGAAGTCAGCTCCCCCGAGGATTTTCGCAGCTTGCCCCAGACTCATGCCGAGCAGCGCTTCACCGGCGGCCAGTATGTATGGCCGGGTAACGCCGCCCAGCGCGCAGCCCTCGGGCTGCCCGCCACGCCTGGCCCGGCGCAAACCCTGAAGGTCGGCAACCGCCAATTGCTCTGCCGCAGCCATCAGGCGCGCAGCATCCTGTTCACCTTCAACGACCTGTGTGAACAGCTCACCGCCGTGATGGATTACCTGTTGCTGTGCGAGGATTTCGACCACTGGATCGTCGACGGCCTGCCCCGCTTGGCCGACTGCCCGATCGCCGTGCAACAGCGCTTTATCAACCTGGTGGACGTGCTCTACGACCAAGACAAGCGCCTGACCCTGATCGGCCCGCAACCCTTGGCGCAGGCTCTGGAAGGCCAGGCCATCGACCTTGCCCGCACCGCCAGCCGGCTGAACCAATTACACACGGTGTGCCCGCAACCCGCGCCCGACCCGGTATCATGAGCGCCTTTTACGCCCATCTTGCCGAGTGACCGCGCCGTTCATGAATACCCTCGCCCAACTCAAGGCTGGCCAATTGGCCGGTATTACACGCCTGGACCTGTCTTGCGGGCTGACCGAATTCCCGCCGGAGATCTTCGCGCTGGCCGACAGCCTGGAAATCCTCAACCTCACCGGCAACGCCCTGAGCAGCCTGCCCGACGACCTGCATCGGCTGTCGCGCCTGCGCGTGCTGTTCTGCTCGGACAACGCCTTCACTGAGCTGCCCGCGTGTCTGGGCCAGTGCGCCAACCTGAGCATGATCGGCTTCAAGGCCAACCAGATCAGCCATGTCCCCGCCGCCGCGTTGCCGCCACAGTTACGCTGGCTGATCCTCACCGACAACTGCATCAGCCAGTTGCCCAGCGAGCTGGGCGAGCGGCCCCTGCTGCAAAAGCTGATGCTGGCCGGCAACCACCTGACGGACCTGCCGCCTAGCCTGGTCAACTGCAAAAACCTCGAGTTGCTGCGCATCGCCTCCAACCGCTTCACCCAACTGCCGCCATGGTTACTGACGCTGCCAAGCCTGACCTGGCTGGCCTATGCCGGTAACCCGGTGGAAATGGCCGTAGAAGCGGCGAACGACGATGCAACGCCGAATATCCCCTGGTCTGAACTGGAACTGGGCGAGGTGTTGGGCGAAGGCGCTTCGGGGATCATCCGCAAGGCGTTGTGGAAGCCGCATGCGTTGCCGGTCGCGGTCAAACTCTACAAAGGCACAATCACCAGCGACGGCTCGCCGCTGCATGAAATGCAGGCCTGCATCGCCGCCGGGCTGCACCCGAACCTGATCAAGGTGGAGGGGCGCGTGATCGGCCACCCGGAAGACCAGGCGGCCCTGGTGATGGACCTGATCGACCCGAGTTACCGCAACCTCGCAGCCTTGCCGAGCCTGGAGTCATGCACCCGCGACATCTACGCGCCGGGCACGCGCTTCAGCGCCGAAGTGGCCTTGCGCATGGCGCGCGGTATCGCCTCGGTGGCGGCGCATCTGCACCGGCACGGCATCACCCACGGCGACCTGTATGGCCACAATATCCTGTGGAATGCCGCGGGTGACTGTTTGCTCGGGGACTTTGGCGGGGCGTCGTTCCATGCGCCGGCGGACACCCTGGAAACCAGGGCGTTGCGGCGCATTGAAGTGCGTGCGTTCGGGGTGTTGCTGGGGGAGTTGCTGGAGCGGGTAGACGAAGGTTTCGACAGTGAAACGCTGGTGGCACTGCAACAAAGCTGCTGCCAGCCCGATGTATTGGCGCGCCCAAGCTTTGAAGAGATCGAAGCGTTGCTGCAACCTCTGGCACACCACTAAACAATGTGGGAGCTGGCTCGCCTGCGATAGCATCATCTCGGTGCACCTGATGTACCGAGGTGTCTGCATCGCGGCGGTGCGACGATTCGACAAGCCAGCCCCCACAGAAAAGCAGCTTTTCAGTGCATGCAAATCCGCAGTCGACCTCATATTCAAAAATGCATGCGGTCAACTGTGGGAGCGGGCTTGCTCGCGAATGCGGTGGGTCAGTCAATTCATCTATAACTGACATACCGCATTCGCGAGCAAGCCCGCTCCCACATTTAAACCGAGTTGCATCAGGTAGACAGGCTTTTGCTTCGCACTTGATCTCGCTCTTGCTTCAACCACTCAGGTCGGCTTTCAGGCCGCCGTGCTGTAGATTTTGATCTTGATTTTGATCTGAAATCGCCCCGTCAACCACGATGGCCGAACGCAGGCTTGAATCCGTGGGTAACCCGGCAGGACGCCGGGTTAGCCGCGCTGGGCCAAGGATGGCCCATCGCGGCGGCCCACGGATTCAAGCCGGAGTGCGGGCATGCCGAGCCACAGCGAGGCACCGAGTGGTGGGGCGAAGACTTTTTGGTTACTTTTGTGTCTTTACAAAAGTGACCCGCTGTAAGAGCGGAACCAATAGCCGCCGTGACCGCAGCAACGGATATGTACACCAACAAACCGCCATCGCAGGCAAGCCAGCTCCCACATTTTTGACTGCATTCATTCAGCTATAAATCAGCCAGCCAACCCGACAAACATATCCTGCACGTCATCATGGTTGTCCAACCCTTCCAGGAAGGCTTCGACTTCAGCCATCTGCTCATCGGTCAAACCGCTTACCGGGTTCTTCGAGATGTAGCCCAGCTTGGCCGACAACACGGTGAAACCCTGCTCCGGCAGGGCTTTTTGCACCGCATCGAGGTCGGTGGTTTCGGTGATGAACAAGGTGCTGCCTTCTTCTTCGCCGTCTTCAAAATCCTGCGCGCCGGCTTCAATAGCGGCCATTTCCGGATCGGCGTCCGGGCTGTCCGGCGAGGCTTCGATCAGGCCGACGTGGTTGAAGTCCCACGCCACGGAACCGGAAGCGCCAAGCTGGCCCTTACGGAACGCCACGCGGATTTCCGCCACGGTACGGTTGATGTTGTCGGTCACACACTCGACGATCAGCGGCACCTGGTGCGGGGCAAAACCTTCGTAGGTCACGCGGTGGTACTGCACGGTTTCACCGAGCAGACCGGCGCCTTTCTTGATCGCGCGTTCCAGGGTTTCCTTGGGCATCGAGGCTTTTTTAGCCTGCTCGACCACCAAACGCAGGTGGGCGTTGGTCGCGGTGTCAGCGCCGTTGCGGGCGGCGATGGTGATTTCTTTCACCAACTTGCCGAAGATCTTGCCCTTGGCATTGGATGCCGCTTCTTTATGTTTGACTTTCCACTGTGCGCCCATGACTCACTCTCTTTTCGTCCATCGCGCCGAAACGTCTACTGGCCGGCGCTTTGGGGGCAGAGTTTATAGCGCAAAAACACTCTAATCCACCAAAAAACCGGCCAGGTGCCTCAGGTGCGCACGGGTTTGAGCGTGACGTTTCTCGACAGTGTGCGGGAAAGTTGCGCTGAGCTCGCGGGCATCATCTCGGCCTTCAACTTAGGACGCCAACTCAAAAAACGCCTGAATCAAGCGCAACGAGCGGCGCCGCTCCATGCAGCCGAGCATATGCCGGTTCAACAACCCATCGCCCTGAATTGCCACCGCCTGCACGCGCGGGTCCTGGCTGATCTCCATCGACGACACCACGCCCACGCCCAACTCGGCCGCCACGGCCTCGGTCACCGCCTCGCGGCTGTCCAGTTCCAGCAGCACCTTGGGCTGCACACCCGCGACCTCACACGCCTCATCGAAGGTACGCCGCGTGATAGAGCTGGGCTCGCGCAGCACCATGATCACCTCGTTAAGCTGTTCCAGACGAATGCCCTTGGGCAAGGCCGCCCACGGGTGGCTGGCCGGGACCAGTGCGCAAATCCGCGACTCACTCAACGGCTGCAAGTGCAGGCCATTGCGCGGTTCCACCTCCGTCAGCACCGCCACATCCGCGTGCTCGGAGAGCAGTGCCGCCAGGGTTTCCTGGGCATTGCCCAAGCGTAGGTTCACGGTGATGCCGGGGTAACGGGCACGCAGGCTGGCGATCATCGGCATCACCAGGTGCGGGCCGTCTGCCGCTACTTCCAGGCGCCCAGTGAGCAACTGTCGATTGGCTTCAAGCAGCATCTGCGCCTCGTCCACCAGGCCGAAAATCGCCCGGGTGATCGCCGCCAGGCGCGTGCCCTCCTCGGTCAACTCCACCCGCCGGGCCGTGCGGCGCAACAGTGCGATCTGGTAGTGCTCTTCCAGGGCTTTGATATGCCCGGTCACCGCCGGTTGGCTGATGAACAACCGCGCGGCGGCACGGGTAAAGCTGCCCTCACGGGCCACGGCATCGAATGCACGCAGTTGAAACAAATTCATAGCTATCGGCCTCACTGATAGCTCGCATAACAACAAACAATTTGATTGATGACAACTCAAACTGCAATTTAGGCGCCGTAGCTTCACCCCCCAATGACCTTGCGAGGACCTGAGATGAGCACTGCCGCGCCGATCCTGCTGACCCCTGGCCCCTTGACCACTTCGAACCGCACCCGTCAGGCAATGATGGTGGATTGGGGGTCATGGGATGATCGTTTCAACCAACTGACCGCGAGTGTCTGCGAACACCTGTTGACGATCCTGCACGCCACCGACAGCCACCACTGCGTGCCCCTGCAAGGCAGCGGCACCTTCGCCGTCGAAGCGGCCATTGGCACCCTGGTGCCGCGCAACGGCAAGGTGCTGGTGCTGATCAACGGCGCCTACGGCAAGCGCCTGGCGAAGATCTGCGAAGTGCTCGGCCGCGATTTCAGTACCTTCCAAACCGCTGAAGACGAGCCCACCACCGCCGCCGACGTCGACCGCCTGCTGCACGCCGACCCGGCGATCACTCACGTTGCGTTGATCCACTGTGAAACCAGCACCGGTATTCTCAACCCGCTGCCGGACATCGCGCAGGTGGTTAAACAGCACGATAAACGCCTGATCATCGACGCCATGAGTTCCTTCGGCGCGCTGCCGATCGACGCCCGCGAAGTGCCGTTTGACGCGCTGATCGCCGCCTCGGGCAAATGCCTGGAAGGCGTGCCGGGCATGGGCTTTGTCTTCGCCGACAAACAGGCACTGGCGGGCGCCCAAGGCAACTGCCATTCCCTGGCGATGGACCTGTTCGACCAGCACGGCTACATGGCCAAGACCGGCCAATGGCGCTTCACCCCGCCGACCCACGTGGTCGCCGCGCTGCACGAAGCTTTGCTGCAATACCAGGAAGAAGGCGGCCTGCCCGCACGTCATCAACGCTACGCCGACAACTGCCAGACGCTGCTCGACGGCATGGCCGCACTCGGCCTGCGCAGCTTCCTGCCAGCCGCCATCCAGGCGCCGATCATCGTCACCTTCCATGCGCCCAAAGACCCGCGCTACCAGTTCAAGGACTTCTACGAGCAAGTCAAGGCCAAGGGTTTCATTCTCTACCCCGGCAAATTGACTCAAGTGGAAACCTTCCGCGTCGGCTGCATCGGCCACGTCGACGCGCAGGGCATGCAGGCGGCAGTCGAGGCGATCGGCCAGGTGCTGCAAGAAATGGAAGTGCTGGACATCTGATTGCCCCCATTACCCACAGGATTTGAACCATGAACTATCAAAACCCCAACACCCTCCAGGCAGTGATCCTCGACTGGGCCGGCACCGTGGTCGACTTCGGCTCTTTCGCGCCCACGCAGATCTTTGTCGAGGCGTTTGCCGAGTTCGACGTGCAAGTCTCCATCGAAGAAGCCCGTGGCCCGATGGGCATGGGCAAGTGGGACCATATCCGCACCCTCTGCGACCAACCGCAGGTCGCCGAACGTTACCGCAAGGCCTTTGGCCGCACGCCGACCGATGACGACGTGACTTCGATCTACCAGCGCTTCATGCCCTTGCAGATCGAGAAAATCGCCGAGCACTCGGCCCTGATCCCCGGCGCCCTCGACACCATCGCGCGCCTGCGTGTGCAAGGCATCAAGATCGGCTCCTGCTCCGGCTACCCCAAGCAGGTGATGGACAAGGTGGTCGCCCTGGCCGCCACCAACGGCTACGTCGCCGACCACGTGGTCGCCACCGACGAAGTGCCCAACGGCCGCCCTTGGCCAGCCCAGGCGCTGGCCAACGTGATCGCGCTGGGCATTGACGATGTGGCGGCATGCGTGAAGGTCGACGACACCGTGCCGGGCATCCTCGAAGGCCGCCGCGCGGGCATGTGGACCGTGGCACTGACCTGCTCCGGCAATGCACTGGGCCTGACCTACGCGCAATTTCGTGACCTGGACGCTGCCGCCCTGGCCAGCGAGCGCACACGCATCGAGAAGCTGTTCGAAGGCTCGCGCCCGCACTACCTGATCGACACCATCAACGACCTGCCGGCGGTGATCACCGATATCAACCAGCGCCTGGCCCGCGGTGAAATGCCGCAAAGCCACTGATCGAGGTCAAAACAACGGCATTTACGCCAGGCGAACCGCTCAAAACCGGCATACAGTTAAAGGACTCCGTCGCGAAAGAATGGAGGTATGCCCTGATGAGTGAGGAACACAGCGATGCCGTGGAAAAACGCCGATACCCGCTACAGCACCATGTCGATTGCGCTGCACTGGTTGATGGTGGTGCTGCTGGCGGTGGTTTACGCCTGCATAGAGTTACGCGGCCAGTTCCCTAAAGGCAGTGGTGCGCGAACCCTGATTGTCGAAATGCACTTTATGTTCGGCCTTACCGTGTTTGTGCTGGTGTGGCTGCGCCTGTTTGCGCGCAGCCTGGGGGTTGCGCCGAAGATCGTGCCCACACCGCCGCAATGGCAGACGGTGTTGGCCACACTGATGCACCTTGCGTTGTACGCGTTGATGATCGGCATGCCGATTGCCGGCTGGTTGATCGTCAGTGCCGAAGGGCATTCAGTGATGTTTTATGGGATTGAGTTGCCGCCGTTGATTGCGGAGAACAAAGCGCTGGCCAAGGAGATTGAGAGTTGGCATGTGCTGTTTGGCAAGGTCGGTTATTGGCTGATCGGGCTGCATGCGTTGGCGGGGATCTTCCATCATTACGTGCTGCGCGATAACACGGCTTTGCGCATGATGCCGGGTAGGAGCGGGCTTGCTCGCGAAGGCGGTGGGTCAGTTAATACATCAGCTGACTGACACACCGCTTTCGCGAGCAAGTCGAATCGTCGCACCGCCGCTCCCACAGGTGGGCATTACGCTAGGTGGTAAAACCTCGACGGCCTTGCAGGCCGCCGGTGTGCACGAAGATCAGGCGGGTGCCGGGGGTGAAGCGTCCGGCCTCGATCTGCTGCTTCAACGCCAGGAGTGCCTTGCCGGTATAGAGCGGTTCAAGCGGAACGCCACAGGCTTGTTCAGTGGTTTGGATAAAGTCGAGCAATAGCGGATCGACCTTGGCAAAACCCCTTCGGCTCGCCTCCAGCAACACATAGCCGCCCGGCACAATCGCCTGCACATTCTGTGCAACCCCATGATCATCCGGCACGGCCATTGCGCCATACACCGGATGCGCGCCCGCCTCGGCCAGCGCCAACCCGGCCAGTGTGGTGCCCGTACCTGCCGCCAGCCACCACCCGTGGTAATCATCCCAGCCCAGGCGGTTCAATTGTGCCCGCACGTGCTCGACCAACACCCCGCAACCCACGGCACCCGCCAACCCGCCGCCGCCTTCGGGCACGGGATACAGATCGGGGTACTGTTCGCGCCACTGCAACCAGAAACCCGGCTCATGCCGCGCGCGATAGCCGCCATAACCCAGCCAATGCAGCTGCATGCCGAAGGCTTTGAGGTCCAGCACAGTGGGCGTGTCTTGAGGATGGCCGCGCAACAGGCCGACGGTGGCGAAACCAAAGCGTTTGCCGGCGGCCGCCAGTGCGTGCAAGTGATTGGAGTGGGCGCCCCCGAGGCTGATGATGCCGCTGGCACCGGCGGTTTGCGCCTGGGCCAAGTGCTGGGTCAGCTTGAACCACTTGTTGCCGCTGATCAGTGGGTCGATGCGGTCCAGGCGCAGCACGGCCAACTCGACCCCGTTCAGCCAGTCGAGCTGCAACGGTTCAAGCGGTGCCTGGGGAAGCCAATCGAAGGGACCCATCGGGAGCTATCTGAATGAAAAAGGGGCGGTAGTCTAACACCGCCCCTTTCGTCGTTTTACAACTCGGCAGCCAGGCGCGAACCCTGGTTGATGGCGCGCTTGGCATCCAGTTCGGCTGCCACATCGGCGCCGCCGATCAGGTGTACGTTCTGGCCGGCGGCAACCAGGCCGTCCTGCAGTTCGCGCAGCGGGTCTTGCCCGGCGCAGATGACGATGTTGTCGACGGCCAGCACCTGCGGTTCGCCCTCGGCGCCGATGCGGATATGCAGGCCTTCGTCATCAATTTTCAGGTACTCAACACTGTTGAGCATCTGCACCCGCTTGTTCTTCAAGCCTGTGCGGTGGATCCAGCCGGTGGTCTTGCCCAGGCCATCGCCGACCTTGGAAGTCTTGCGTTGCAGCAGGAACACTTCACGCGCCGGTGCATGGGGTTGCGGCTGGATGCCGGCCACGCCACCACGGGCTTGCAGCTGGGTGTCGATGCCCCACTCTTTCCAGAATGCCTCGCGGTCCAGGCTGGTGGACACGCCCTCGTGTACAAGGAACTCGGAGACATCGAAACCAATGCCGCCGGCGCCGATCACCGCCACGCGCTTGCCCACCGGCTTGCGCTCCAGAATCACGTCCAGGTAGCTCAGCACCTTGGCATTGTCGACGCCCGGAATCGCCGGGGTGCGTGGCGCAATGCCGGTGGCCAGGATGATCTCGTCGTAACCGCCCGCCGCCAGTTGCGCCACATCCACGCGGGTGTTGAGGCACAGCTCGACATGCGTGGTCTGCAATTTGCGCTTGAAGTAGCGCAGGGTTTCGAAGAACTCTTCTTTGCCCGGCACACGCTTGGCGATATTGAACTGGCCGCCGATCTCGCTGGCCGAATCGAACAGGGTCACCTGGTGGCCGCGCTCTGCCGCCACGGTGGCCGCCGCCAGCCCCGCAGGCCCGGCGCCGACCACCGCGATTTTCTTGATCTGCTTGACCGGCAGGTAGTTCAGTTCGGTCTCGTAGCAGGCGCGCGGGTTGACCAGGCAGGTGGTCAGTTTGCCGCCAAAGGTGTGATCCAGGCAGGCCTGGTTGCAGCCGATGCAGGTGTTGATTTCATCCGCGCGGCCAGCCGCGGCCTTGTTGACGAATTCCGGGTCGGCCAGGAACGGCCGCGCCATCGAGACCATGTCCGCATCGCCTTCGGCCAGAATCTGCTCGGCAATTTCCGGGGTATTGATGCGGTTGGTGGTGATCAACGGAATCTGCACCGCGCCACGCAGCTTGGCGGTGACCTTGCTGAACGCACCACGCGGCACCTTGGTGGCGATGGTGGGGATACGCGCTTCGTGCCAGCCGATACCGGTGTTGATAATGCTCGCACCTGCGCCTTCGATGGCCTTGGCCAACTGCACGATCTCTTCCCAGGTGCTGCCGCCTTCCACCAGGTCGAGCATCGACAGGCGGAAAATAATGATGAAATTCGGGCCGACAGCCTCGCGCACCCGGCGTACGATTTCCACCGCCAAGCGCATGCGGTTTTCGTAGCTGCCACCCCAACGGTCGGTGCGGTGGTTGGTGTGGGCGGCGAGGAACTGGTTGATGAAGTAACCTTCGGAACCCATGATTTCCACGCCGTCGTACTCGGCCACCTGGGCCAGCAGCGAGCAGGTGACAAAATCCTGAATCTGCTTCTCGATACCCTCCTCGTCCAGCTCCTTGGGCTTGAACGGGTTGATCGGCGCCTGGATCGCGCTCGGTGCTACCTGTTTGGGGCTGTAGGCGTAACGACCGGCGTGGAGGATCTGCATGCAGATCTTGCCGCCCGCTGCGTGCACGGCCTGGGTTACGATCTTGTGCTTTTGCGCTTCTTCGTCGGTGGTCAGCTTGGCGGCACCGGCGTACACGCCGCCTTCATCGTTCGGGCCGATGCCACCGGTGACCATCAGGCCAACGCCGCCGCGGGCGCGCTCGGCAAAATAGGCGGCCATGCGTTCGAAACCGCCGGGCTTTTCTTCCAGGCCGGTGTGCATCGAACCCATCAGGGTGCGGTTGCGCAAGGTGGTAAAACCCAGGTCCAACGGGGCCAGCAGGTGCGGGTAGGCAGCAGCGGTCATGGTACAGCTCCACAACGGATCATCACGGGACGTGGCAGGCTCGAATGGCGCGCCATCGGTTTATGTCCCACAGACTAAGAGTCCATGGACTACCGCTCAATGACCGTAACTGACAAGTTATTGATCCAAATGCACAGTGCCCCTTGGCAAGGCGCTGCATGGGCCCTACCCTAGTCGCGAACCCTGCACACGGTCTGTTGTCTGTTGCCCCATGCGTAAACTTCTAGCGTTCACCGTCTCCATGGCCCTGGTTGCCGCCGTCGCCGCGTATCTGGTCTGGACCCAGGAGCGCCCTGTGGCGCATTACCTGTCGGACCTGCGTATCACTCTGGCCGTCAATGAAGGCGAGCCCGCCGACCGTGGCAACCTGCTGGGCATCCAACCCGAGCTGTTCCCGGCCGATTACCAGAGCCTGGAACGCCTGCACCTGAAACTCTCGGCCTACCTGCAAAAAGCCCGCGACCAAGGCTTGATCAACCCCAAAACCGTCGTCGTGCTGCCGGAACATATCGGCACCTGGCTGATGCTCAGCGGCGAAAAGAACGAGCTGTACCAGGCCACCCACCTCAAGGACGCGATGAATTGGCTGTCGGCCAGCAACCCGCTGCAGTTTGCCCGCGCCTGGATCAGTGCCAAAGGCGATAACCGCATGGACGACGCCTACCTGCGCATGAAGGCGCCAGCCATGGCCCGTGACTATCAAGTGCTGTTCGGCGGCCTGGCCAAAGAATTCGGCGTGACCTTGGTGGCGGGCTCCATTGCGTTGCCCAACCCCAGTGTCAGCCAGGGCCAACTGCACATCGGCCACGGAGCGCTGTACAACGCCAGCGTGGTGTTTGCGGCGGATGGCCTGCCCATCGGCGACCCACAGCGCCAGCTTTACCCGATTTACGATGAGCGCGGGTTTATTGCACCGGGTGACGAAAATATCGTCAGCGTGGTCGACACGCCGGCCGGGCGCCTGGGCATCCTGATCGGCAGCGACAGCTGGTACCCGGACAACTACCGCAAGCTTAACCAGCAAGGTGCGCAACTGGTGGCCGTGCCGGCCTTCGTCACCGGCCGCGATACCTGGGACCGCCCATGGCGCGGCTTTAAAAGCGTGTCCACGCCGCCGGAAATCAGCCTCAAGCCCGAAGAACTCAGCGAAGGCGAAGCCTGGCGCCGCCTCACCCTGATCAGCCAACAGCCGATCAGTCAGGCCAGTGCCGGCATGAGTGTGTTTCTGCGTGGGCAGTTCTGGGACTTGGGCACCGCCGGGCACAGCTTCCTCAGCAATGACGGGCACGTCACCGCAGGCAATGACGCTCGCGGCGCGCGCTTGCTGAATATCTGGCTATAGCGCCGTGAAGCCGGTGCGCCTTGGGGATTTGTCGGTGGGCTTTGTGCAGTCCCTGGCCGACGCCGTCCACAGCCATGGCCTGGACCCGCAACCGCTGCTGCTGCAATACGGCCTGGACCCGGCACGTCTTGCTGAAGCCGGGGCGCGGCTGTCGATCCCGCGCTATATGCGTCTGGGCCATGCCGCCATCCAACTGACCGGCAACCCCGGCCTGGGCTTGCGCATGGGTCAATTGAGCCGTCTGAGCCAGGCGGGATTGGCCGGCGTCACCGCCGCACAGGCGCCGAACGTGCGCGAAGCGGCGCGGGCACTGACGCGGTTTGAAGCGCTGTACGGCTCCAACTATCGCGGGCAGTCGAGCTTTCATGAGGACGCCGAAGGCGCTTGGCTACGTTTCTATTCCATCAGCCCGTACAACGCCTACAACCGTTTTGTGGTGGACTCGATCATCGCCGGCTGGCTGCAGCAATTGTCGAGCCTGGCCCAACAACCGGTGCAGGCGCAGCGCATCGACATCGAGTTTGAAGCCCCGGAGTACAGCGAGCAGTACAGCGTGCTGGGTGACAGCCCGGTGCATTTCGGTGCCGACGCCAACCAGTTGCGCCTCAACCAGCCAACCCTGGGCCTGCGTAACCCGCAGCATTGCCCCAGCACCTGGCAGTTGCTGTTGAAATTATGTGAACAGGAGTTGGAGCAGCTCACCCGCACCCGCAGCCTGCGCGAGCGCATTACGAGGTTGCTCGGGCCGATGCTCAATGGCGGCCGGGAACCCGACCTGGAAGAAGTGGCGGCACGCTTGAAGCTGCCAACCTGGACACTGCGGCGCAAACTGGCCGACGAAGGCACGCAGTTTCGCGCAATTCTCAACGATACCCGCCGCGATCTGGCCATGACCTACATTCGCGACACGGAATTGGCGTTCGGCGAGATCGCCTACTTGCTCGGTTTTGCCTCAGCCCAAGCCTTTCAACGAGCCTTCAGGCGGTGGAACAACCAGACCCCAGGGGAATTTCGCCGCAGTCAGCGGCATTCCGCCTGAAGTCGGTGTTACAGCTCGGTGGCGTCATCGGCCGGATCCAGCGGATCCAGTTCAAACGCGTGGTACTCCAGCAGTTCTTCCTGGTATTCGTCCATGGTGGACTCCTTGTGGGTTAAAAGCGGTTGCAAATAAATGACCTGCACACCCAGCCTAAAGTGCCGTGATGACGAAAAAATGTCGGCGCCATGACGTTCCTGCACTTCAAGATAAAACGTAGCAGGGTTGAGTCGATTTAGCATTTCGGGTTCGAGGTGCGATTGCAATCATTGCATTTGCAATCAATAACAGATTTCCATTAGGGTACGAGACTTCGTAGCAAGGAGCCTCGACCATGCCTGTCTCTACCGCCCAAGCCGCGCAGCGCTGTATCGATGCGCTGAGCAGTGCCGCGCCGCCGCCCGGCTCGCCGCTGTACACGGTCATGACCATGGCCAATACCCTGGAGTTCAGCCGACAGGCCTGGGTGATTCGTGGCCAGTCACGCAGCCGCCGTGTCGGCAACTGGCCCAGTTGGTTTGCGCGCAATACCGGCGAAAAACCCATGCTGTACCTACACCGTGCAGCATCGTCGGCGCAGTTATGTGGACTGTCGCAGGCCGTCACGCAGCGCGGCATCCTCTGTAACGACGTCGAGAACCAGCCCTCTGCCTGGCCCAGAGGCGCGCAACCGTCGCTGCCGTTGTGGCTGGCGACCAATCCGCACTGCACGCCCTATGACCCGGCGTCCGGCGAAGAAGCCCGGGCGATTGTGCTGGCCGGAATTCACGCGCTGTATGTCGACGGCAAGCCGGGGTTTTATTACCTGGCGCTGCATGATCAACAGCGCGCAGCGAGGCTGGATAAGCAGGATCGTGAAGACGCGCTCAAGGGCATGTACCCGCTCCAGCGTACTCGCACTGGGGAGGTGCGCTTGCTGGGTGCGGGCCGCGCGCTCGAGGACGTGACCCGCGCGGCGCAATTGCTCGAGCAGGATTGGGGAGTGACGACGCAGGTCTGGAGTTGCCCAAGCTACACGCGGCTGGCCCGTGAGGCAGCGGCGGCCGAGCGCTGGAATCGCCTGCACCCGATGGCTGCCAGGCAGAGCTGCCATCTGCATGAGTGCCTGGCCGGGAGCACCGCGCCGGTGATTGCCGTGACCGGTTATCCGCAGGTGATTGTCGATCAGTTGGCGGCCTATGTGCCCGCACGGTTTGTCGGGTTGGGTGCGGGGTCGGTGCAGGCGTCTGCGCCCAGTCGCTATTGGATTGTGGTGTGTGCGCTGCGGGCGTTGGCCGATGAAGGCCGTATTGGTGTTGAGCAGGTCGAAGCGGCGATGCGTCGGTATCCACTGTGATGGCTGGCAATACGATCAAAAATGTGGGAGCGGGCTTGCTCGCGAATGCGGTGGGTCAGCCAGCCTCTATGTGTCTGACAGATCGCATTCGCGAGCAAGCCCGCTCCCACATTGGATCTTCGTCGGCTATAAAATCTTGCGTCGACTGCGGGTTTGTACGCCCGCCTCCACCGCCAACCCCGCCGTGCGCTCCAAGGTATCGGCAAACAGCTGGCGCTGCTCAGGCTCGATTTGCGACAGGAACAGCTCATCCACCGTGCTTTCGTAGATTTTCCACATCTTTTTACGCAACACCCGGCCAGCCTCGGTGATTGAGGCAAACGCTGCGCGGCCGTCGCCGTCGGAGCGTGAACGCACTACCAGGCCGTCCTTTTCCAGGCGGTCTACAAGGCGTGTGAGGTTGTAGCGCTCAATCGCCAGCACATCGGCCAATTCGTGCATGCGCCGTGTGCCGTCGGGGCCGCTTTCCAGGCCCCACAACGCGTCATACCAGGCATAGGGCGGCAGGTCCGCTGCAGCCAGGCGGCGTTCGATTTCGCGGATGACCGTCCTGTGGGCCCTGACAAAACGGAACCATACATCGGGCTCTTTCGACGACATGCAACACCATCCGGGGAATTTCAAGAAGGTTGCAATAGTAGCTCATCCCGCGCTAGATTCAGTCATGTCGTTGCAATTGCAATTACATTCGCGCTACTCCCACAAGGAGCCCGCTGCTTGAAATCCGCCTACCCTGGAGCCTCACATGACCCCCAATAACGCAGTAAGACTGGACGACGATCCACAGGAAACCCGCGAGTGGCTGGAGTCCATCGAATCGGTGCTGTCCACCGAAGGCCGCCCGCGTGCCCACTACCTGATTGATCAGTTGCTGGATTTCGACGTTGCGCGCCATGGTGACTTCTACGGGCGGGTGACCACGCCTTACGTCAACACTATCCCGGTTGACCGCCAATTGCCCTACCCCGGCAACCTGGCCATCGAGCGGCGCACCAATGCGTTTATTCGCTGGAATGCCATGGCGATGGTGCTGCGTGCCGGTAAACACTCGGGTGTCGGTGGGCATATTGCGACCTACGCGTCGGCCGCCGTGCTGTACGACGTAGGCTTCGACCACTTCTTCCGTGGCCGAACCGATACCTTCGACGGCGACCTGGTGTACATCCAGGGCCACTCCTCCCCGGGCATTTACGGCCGCGCCTACCTCGAAGGCCGCATCAGCGAAGCGCAGCTGGACAACTTCCGCCGCGAGGCCGGTGGCGAGGGCTTGTCCTCTTACCCGCACCCACGGCTGATGCCGGACTTCTGGCAGTTCCCGACAGTATCGATGGGCCTGGGCCCGATTACCGCCGCCTACCAGGCGCGCTTTATGCGCTACCTGGAGTTCCGTGACCTCAAGCAACACCAAGGCCGCAAGGTCTGGGCGTTTCTGGGCGACGGCGAAATGGACCAGCCGGAATCCCTGGCGGCCATCTCCCTGGCCGGCCGCGAGAAGCTCGACAACCTGATCTTTGTGGTCAACTGCAACCTGCAGCGCCTGGACGGCCCGGTGCGTGGCAATGCCAAGGTGATCCAGGAGTTCGAAAGCCTGTACCGCGCCGCCGGCTGGAATGTGATCAAGGTCATCTGGGGCGGCGGCTGGGATGCGCTGCTGGAAAAGGACCAGAGCGGCCTGTTGCGCCAACGCATGATGGAATGCGTGGACGGCGATTATCAGAACTACAAATCCCAGAACGGCGCCTATGTGCGCGAACACTTCTTCGGTAAATACCCGCAATTACTGGCACTGGTTGCCGACATGTCCGACGACGATATCTGGAAACTCTCACGCGGTGGCCACGACCCGGACAAGGTCTACAACGCCTACGCCGCTGCCGTGCGCCACAAGGGCCAACCGACGGTGATCCTGGCCAAGACCGTCAAGGGCTTCGGCATGGGCGAAGCGGGCGAAGGCCAGAACATCAATCACCAGTTGAAGAAGATGGGCGCTGATGCCGTAAAAGCCTTTCGCGACCGCTTCGGCCTGGAAGTGGCCGATGACCAGCTCGACGAAATCCCTTACCTCAAGCCCGCCGCCGACAGCGAAGAAGCCCGCTACTTCGCGGCCCGTCGCCAGGCGTTGGGCGGCTATGTGCCAGCACGACACACTGCGGTCGAGGCCTTGCAGATTCCCGAACTGAGCGCATTTGCCACCCAACTCAAGGACACCGGCGAGCGTGCCATCTCCACCACCATGGCGTTTGTGCGCATCCTCGGCACCCTGCTCAAAGACCCGCACCTGGGCAAGCTGATCGTACCCATCGTGCCGGACGAGTCGCGCACCTTCGGCATGGAGAGCCTGTTCCGCCAGATCGGCATTCACTCCGCCGTCGGCCAGCTCTATACCCCACAAGACGCCGGGCAACTGAGCTACTACAAAGAGAGCAAAGACGGACAGATCATGCAGGAAGGCCTGAATGAATCCGGGGCCATTTCTTCGTGGATCGCGGCGAGTACTTCCTACAGCAATCACGGCTTGATGACCGTGCCGTTCTACATTTTCTATTCGATGTTCGGTTTCCAGCGCGTCGGCGACCTGGCCTGGGCCGCCGGCGATGCCCGCGCTCGCGGCTTTCTGCTGGGCGCCACGGCCGGCCGCACCACGCTGATGGGCGAAGGCTTGCAGCATGACGACGGCCACAGCCACATCCTGGCGTCGGTGATCCCCTGCTGCGTCGCCTATGACCCGACCTTTGCCTACGAGCTGGCGGTGATCATTCGCGAAGGCATGCGGCGCATGTATGTCGAACAAGAGGACATTTACTACTACATCACCCTGCTCAACGAAAACTACCCGCACCCGGCCATGCCCGAAGGCGTGGAAGACGGGATTCTCAAAGGCTTGTATCCATTGAGCACGCATCCGCAGGCGCAGGTGCAATTGATGGGCAGCGGCTCGATCCTGCGCGAGGTGATTGCCGCAGCGCAACTGCTCGACAAGGACTTTGGCGTGGCCAGTAATGTCTGGAGCGCCACCAGCCTGACCGAACTGCGCCGTGACGGGCACGCGGTGGAGCGCTGGAACCTGCTGCATCCACAGGATGAACCGCGCGCGAGCTACGTGGAAACCAGCCTGGCCGGACACAGCGGGCCGGTGGTGGTGGCGACGGACTATATGAAGTTATTCGCCGACCAGATCCGCCCGTTTGTACACGGCCGCCGTTTTGTGGCGCTGGGCACCGATGGCTTTGGGCAATCGGACACCCGCGAAACCCTGCGCGAATTCTTTGAGGTGGACCGCCACTTCATCGTGCTGGCGGCGCTGAAGGCGCTGGCCGATGACGGCGTGATCGGGCGTGACAAGGTGGGCGAGGCCATCAGCCGCTACGGGATCAACGTCGACAAGACGAACCCCGTAGCGGTCTGAGTTACTGGGTTGGCGTTGGCAGCGGTGGAATCGCCTCTGTCGGCGCCGGCAGGTTCGGGTTGGTCGGCGCTGGCGCTGGTTCCGCGGCCGGTGCAGGTGTTGGCGCAGTGGTCGGCGCCGGCTCGGTCTGTGGCGCAATCGGTGCCGCCTCTGGCGGCGGTGCCAGCGGTTCCGACACGGCGGGCGCTATCGGTGCGTCCTTGGGCGCGTCGACCTTATCGGCAGGCGCAGGCTTATCGGCAGGCGCGGCCGCTTTCGGCTCCGGCACGCCCAGCTCAGCCTTGGGCTTCTCTGGAATATGCTCGGCCGCCTTCACGTCCTGAGGCAGGAACACATCCACCAACGAGAAGTAGCGGTCGTAAAACTTCGGCGCCGTCACCGTCTCACTCGCCACCTTGACCATCGAATCATCGGTGGAGCCAATCGGCATCGACACCGAGCCCAACACACCCACGCCGAGGCTGGCGGAGTTGTTGACCTTCTTCAGCGCGTAGCGGTCCTGCAAGGCGTTGGCAAACATGGTCGAGTGCTTGGCGCCTTTGCCATCATCGGCACACACCACGTTGAAGCTGATTTGCAGGTGGGTTTCGCCAGTCTGCTGGAAACTCTTGTTACCCACCACCAGCTTGGGGTCGCTGCTGGTGATGATGTAACCCTGGCTCAACAGCGCACGTCGCGCCGCTTCACAGGCCGCCACATCGCTGACCGGGTAATCACGGGAGAACGTGCCGGAGTCGTCGAAATTTTCATGTTCATAAATAGCGGTCTTGGGTGACGAGCAGCCCGCAGCGCCCGCCAGCACCAGCGCCAACCCGAGGCTACGCAAGTGAAATGATGTCGACATCGAAAATCCTGAGGAAAACAGTCAGGTCGCTATTGTGCAACAGAACGCAGGGTTGGCGCGCACATTCCTGTCGGTAAAACGTCACAGCGTTATTACACCGCCTGCGCAGGGAAAAGCCCGGCGCACATATGGTCGATAAACACCCGCAGCTTCGCCGAGGCGAAGCGACTCGAGGGCCACAGCATCCAGAAACTGCCACGGTGGACCAGATGCTCATCCAGCACCCGTTGCAGACGCCCCTGGCGCACCGCCTCCTTGACCATGAAGTCCGGCAGGCAGGCGATGCCCAACCCTTCGTGCACCACATAGCTGAGGGACTCGATGGTGGTACTGACCAGCGGCGCACGCAGCACCGGCTCCGCCACGCCCGGCACCGGGCGCAGTGGCCAGGGCTCCAGCTTGCCGGTGGCGCAGAACTTGTGGCGCAGGCATGCATGGCCGCTCAAATCCTGCGGCTGTTGCGGCGTGCCATGCTGGGCCAGGTAACCCGGCGTGGCCACCAGGACCAGTTGGTAGTGGCCCAGATGACGCGCCATCAAGCGTGAATCTTCCGGCTTGCCGGTGCGAATCACCGCATCGAAACCTTCCTCGATCACATCCACCATGCGGTCGGAAAAATCCACATCCAGTTCGATGTCCGGGTAGGCGCGCATGAAGTCGCTGAGCACCGGCATCAACAGGCCACGCACTTGCGGCAGGCTGATGCGCAATGTGCCTCGGGGCGTGGCGCCGGCGTCGGTCAATTCCTGCTCGGCCGCTTCCACCTCGGCCAGGATCCGTCGCGAGCGCTCCAGGAACAGCGCGCCTTCGCCGGTCAGGGTGACGCTGCGCGTGCTGCGATGAAACAGCCGCACGCCCAGGCGTTCTTCCATGCGCGCGATGCTTTTGCCCACGGCCGAAGACGATACCCCCAGCACGCGGCCAGCAGCGGTAAAGCTGCGGGTTTCCGCAACCTGCACGAACACCGCAAGGCTACTCAGACTGTCCATCGCCCACCCTTATCGATTGCGGACTGTGATGTCCGATAAGTTCGGAACCTTAGCCTGTTTTTCCGCAACCCACAGCCCCCTACTCTGCCTCCCTGACTTTTGCATGGAGACGGAACATGAACGACTGCCCCTCGATTGCCAACCCGGCCGTCACGACCGTAAAGGATGCGCTGCCCCTCGGCGGCTTGCTGGCCTTGGCGTGTGCCGGGTTTATCACGATTCTGACCGAGGCCATGCCGGCCGGGCTGCTGCCGCAAATGAGCGAAGGGCTGCAGGTTTCACAGGCGTTGGTCGGCCAACTGGTGACCCTGTATGCCCTCGGTTCATTGCTCGCGGCCATTCCCCTGACTTTATTAACCCAAGGCTGGCGGCGGCGTCCTTTGCTGCTGATTGCCATCGGCGGCTTTGCCCTGGTCAACAGCGTCACGGCACTCTCTACCCATTATGGGTTGACCCTGGTAGCGCGGTTTTTTGCCGGCGTATTCGCCGGGTTGCTTTGGGCGTTACTGGCCGGGTACGCCAGCCGGATGGTGGCCCCGCGCCTGCAAGGCCGGGCGATTGCTGTGGCCATGCTCGGCGCACCGCTGGCGTTGTCGCTGGGTGTACCCGCCGGCACTTTCCTTGGCACTGCGGTGGGCTGGCGCCTGAGCTTTGCCATCATGACCGGGCTGACGCTGTTGCTGCTGGTGTGGGCACGCTGGCAACTGCCGGACTTCGCCGGGCAAGCGGCGCAAAAGCGCTTGGGTTTGCGCCAAGTGTTTAACCTGCCAGGCATTCGTCCGGTGCTGTGGGTGACGTTTACCTACGTACTGGCGCACAACATTCTGTACACCTATATCGCGCCACTGCTGGTGCCTGCCGGCATCGCCGCCGACATCGACCGGATCTTGCTGGTGTTTGGACTTGCGGCCTTGCTGAGCATCTGGCTGACGGGCGTGCTGATTGATCAACACTTGCAGCGCCTGCTGATCATCAGTTGCGCGATGTTCGCAGTATCGGCCCTGGCACTGGGCGTGTGGATGATCTCCACCCATGCGATGTATGCCAGCGTTGCGCTGTGGGGCCTGGCCTTTGGTGG
Organism: Pseudomonas sp. W3I7; assembly: GCF_030816095.1. NCBI lineage: Bacteria > Pseudomonadati > Pseudomonadota > Gammaproteobacteria > Pseudomonadales > Pseudomonadaceae > Pseudomonas > Pseudomonas sp. W3I7. The sequence continues at coordinate 2,076,807 of NZ_JAUSXP010000001.1, read as the reverse complement.
CTTGCCGGCGCTGTTGCAAACGGCGCTGGCCAAGTCTGCCGGTGACTCGGCCGATGCCGCGCAATCGATGCTGGTGACGGTATGGAACCTGGGAATTGCCGGCGGCGGCTTGGCGGGCGGCCTGTTGCTGCAAACATCGGGGGTTGGGTCGTTCCCCTGGGCGGTGGTCGGACTGGTGCTGCTGGCATTGGCGGCGACACGGCGCATCGCGAGGACAAGCGCTGGTTATAGGGTTAACCTTGAAACACCCTGAAACTTATTCGGAATTCACCTGGGTGATCAAACCGTTCATTTCACTGCGCCGCCGTTTTACCTCACTGCGCTGGCGCACCCGGATCACCCTGTGGGCCGGCGCCACCATCGCCGGGCTGATGGTGGTGATGTTTGCGCGCCTGGCAGACATGGCGCTCACTCAGTTCGCCGAGCAATCCAGCGCCCATCCGTGGCTGCCCTTTGTCTATACACCGCTGGTGGGCATGCTGGTGGTGTGGCTGACCACGCGCTTTTTTGCCGGTGCCCAAGGCAGCGGCATTCCCCAGGTCATCGCTGCCACCCGCCTAACCAACAAGGGGCAGGACGTCAGCAAGCTGGTGTCCTTGCGCATCGCCTTCGCCAAGATAGGCCTCGGTACATTGGCGTTGACCGGCGGTTTTTCTGCCGGGCGCGAAGGGCCGTCCGTGCAGGTGGCGGCGTCGATCATGCATTTCTGCCATCGCTACCTGCCCAATGCCCGCATCATCCGCAGTGAAGACTTGATCCTGGCCGGCGGCGCCGCCGGTATCGCCGCTGCGTTCAATACGCCGTTGGCCGGCATCGCCTTCGCAGTTGAGGAGCTGGGACGCAAGCTCGAAACCCGCACCAGCGGTGTATTGCTCAGCACGATTATTTTATCGGGGATGGTCGCCATCGCCCTGCAGGGCAATTACAACTATTTCGGCCACCTGGACGTTGAGGAGATCAAACTCGACATCATTATTCCGGTGCTGGCGGCAGGCATCGGCTGCGGCCTGCTCGGCGGGCTGTTCAGCCGCATGCTGCTGTGGCCCCAGCGCCACCACAGGTTTGTGGTCTGGGAATGGCGGCGTGCCCACCCGGTGTGGTTCGCTGGGGCGTGTGGGCTGGTAGTGGCAATCCTGGGCTGGCTCAGCGGCGGAATGTCCTTCGGCAGCGGCTACGGCATTACTTCGCAGATCATTGCTGCCGATGTCGGCTTGCCGTGGCACGCGCCGGTCACGCGTTTTCTGGCCACGGTGGTCACCTATTTTTCCGGCATCCCCGGCGGCATTTTTGCCCCGTCGCTGGCCGTCGGCGCGGCCGTGGGCGCCAACGCCGCCGAGTTCTTCGCGCTGGCAGCGCAACCGATCATTGCGCTGTGCATGGTGGGCTTTCTGGCGGCCGTGACCCAATCGCCGATCACCTCGGCGATCATCGTGATGGAGATGATCGACAGCCACGGGATGGTGATCAGCCTGATGGCGGTGGCGCTGATTGCCAAGGCCGTCAGTTCGCGAATGGGGCCGGAGTTGTACCAGCAATTGGCGCGCGGTTTTCTGCACCCGCCGACAAAAAGCCCGTAACCCTGACAACATTGTTTACAACTTATTCATCAACTTCCTATCATCGCCCTGGGTGCGTGACTGCATAGGGCACAACGCAGGTTAAAGCAAAGCATTGGTCGGGCCGCCAATGGAGACTTGTCGTGCCCAAAAAACACCCTGCCATCCCTCGTCCCCAGGCATTGACCGAGGGCGCACTGTCGGCCCTTGAGCGGTTTTCACGCATCGAGGCGGTCAGCGGCATCGTCCTGCTGCTGGCAGCCATTGCTGCGCTGATCTGGGCCAATGGCCCGGCTGCCGAGTCCTACGAACACTTCTGGAACACCCCGATCACCCTCGGGCTGGGCGATTTCAGTGTGTCGCGCTCACTGCACTTTCTGGTCAATGACGGCCTGATGACCATCTTCTTCCTGGTGGTTGGTGCCGAGATACGCCAGGAAATAAAGGACGGCGCACTCGCCAACCTGAAACTGGCGACGCTGCCGCTGGGCGCCGCATTGGGGGGCGTATTGATGCCCGCCATCCTCTACACCGCGCTCAATCATGGCACCGCCGCCGCAAGTGGCTGGGCCGTGCCCACCGCCACCGACATTGCCTTTGCCGTCGGCGTGCTGGCGCTGTTGGGCAAATCGATCCCCAGCGGTGTGCGTGTGTTGCTGCTGGCACTGGCCATCATCGATGACATCGTGGCGATCCTGATCATTGCCGTGTTCTTCACTGCAAGCCTGGACTACATGGGCCTGGTGGTGGCCGCAGGTGGTTTGGCCTTAGTGCTGGTGTTCCAGCGGATGGGCATCAGCAAGGCGGCGATCTATCTGCTGCCGGGGGCGATTGTCTGGTTCGGCCTGCTCAAGACCGGCGTGCACCCGACCCTCGCCGGGGTGATCCTGGGCCTGATGACGCCGGTGAGTTCCAAACCGACCACCGAACGCCCCCTGGACACCATCGGGCGTACCTTCAACGAGCTGATGGATCGCCTTTCGCAACCGGCCGACGACGCGCACCAGGTCGCCACGCCGCTCAAGCAACTGCGCGAAGCCCAGCGCGAGCTGATGCCGCCGGTGCAGCGCGTGCAATCGGCGTTGCACCCGTGGGTCGCGTTCGGCGTGATGCCATTGTTCGCCCTGGCCAATGCCGGTGTGAGCCTACAGGGCTTGAACCTTGAGCACCCGCTGCCCCACGGCGTGTTCATGGGCGTGATCTTCGCCTTGGTGATCGGCAAGCCGTTGGGCGTGATGCTGGCGAGTGTCACGCTGGTCAAACTCAATATCTGCAAGCTGCCCGACGGTGTCACCTGGAGCGGCGTCGGCCTGGTCGGCCTGCTGGCGGGGATTGGTTTTACCATGTCGATCTTTATCTCGTCCCTGGCCTTCTCCGACCCCGAACTGTTGGCAGCGGCCAAACTGAGTGTGCTGACGGCGTCCACCGTGGCAGCGGTGATTGGGTTGAGCTGGGGCAAGCTGAAGTTCTGAGCCGCTCATTGCGCAAAAAAAAGCCCCCGGTCTTTCGGACCGGGGGCTTTTCTATTCAAACCAACATCAGAACTTCTTGATGTCAGCCTTGGTTTCCAACTGCTTGCGGTAGGCAGCAAAGTCCTGCTGGCCAATACGCGAGGCGAGGAAGCGGCGGTATTGCGCCTTTTCTTCGTCGGTAGGGGCTGCAGCTTCGTTGACGCCGTTCAACCGCACGATCACCAGGCTACCGTCAGCCAGGGTCACGGTGGTGAAGGTCGGCTTGTCCTTGGCCGCAGGCTTAGGCATGCGGAACAGGGCTTGCAGCACGGCCGGCTCGATCGCTTCAGCATTACGGGTCGCCGCTTCAGTCACCTTCCAGGCCTGGCCGTCGATCGGCTGGTTCAACGGGGTCTTGCCATCACGCAGGCTGGCGATCAACTCGTCGGCATGGGTTTTGGCAGCCGCGATGGCGCGCTCTTTGGTCATCTGGGTGCGGATCGCCGCCGACACGCTTTCCAGAGGCAGTTGCGTTGGCTTCAGATGCTCTTTGGCACGCAGCACGATGATGGTTTCCGGGTCCAGCTCGATAGCGCTGCTGTTGGCACCTTCATCCAGCACTTCCGGGCTGAACGCAGCAGTGACCACGGCACGGTTGGCCGCAACACCTTCGCCACCTTCACGGCCAAACGGCGCGGATGTATGCACGGTCAGCTTCAGGTCGGACGCCGGCTGAGCCAGGTCGGAGGCTTCGAATGCCGCATCTTCCAATTGCTTGGTCGCCTCGACATAACGCTGCTCGACCTGCTGGGTCTTGAGTTCACGGGTCAGCTTGTCTTTCAGGCTGGCAAACGAGGGCACTTCTGGTGCTTCAACGCCCAACAGTTTGATCAAGTGCCAACCGAAGGTGGTACGCACCGGCGCCGACACCTGGTCCTTGTTCAAGGCATACAGGGCGGTTTCGAAGTCCGGGTCGTAGACGCCAGGGCCGGCAAAGCCCAAGTCACCGCCATTGTTGGCCGAACCTGGATCCTGGGAGAACTCCTTGGCCAGGGCTTCGAACTTCTCACCTTTGGCCAGGCGTGCCTGGATGTCTTCGATCTTGGCCTTGGCTTGCGCGTCGGTGGTCTTGTCGTTGACTTCAATCAGAATGTGCGCGGCACGACGCTGTTCGGCGAGGTTGGCGGTTTCTTTCTGATAGGCCGCCTGCAGCTCTTCGTCCTTGACGGTGACCTGGTCGAAGAAGGACGACTTCTTCAGCTCCAGGTAATCGATGACCACTTGATCCGGGGTCATGAACTCTTTGGCGTGCTGGTCGTAGTAAGCCTTGACCTCATCGTCGGTAAGCTTCACCGCCGCAGGGTCGGTCTTGATCTTGACGGTGGCAAAATCGCGGGTCTGTTTTTCCAGACGGGCGAAAGCCAGCACTTCGGCGTCGGTGACGAAACCGCTGCCGGCGATGCCTGCGCGAACCTGGCCGATCAGCATTTCCTGGGTCAGCATCTGACGGAATTGCATACGGGTGTAGCCCAACTGACGGATCACCTGGTCAAAGCGTTCGGCACTGAACTTGCCGTCCACCTGGAATTCCGGCGTCTGCAGGATCACTTGGTCCAGCGCAGCTTCAGAGAAGCCGAACTTGGAATCCGCGGCGCCTTGCAGCAACAGCTTGCGATCGATCAGGCCCTTCAGAGCCGCTTCGCGCAGCAGTTTTTCGTCCAGCAGCGAAGCATCGAAATCCTTGCCCAGCTGTTGCATCAGCTGGCGACGTTGCATATCGACGGCTTGGCCCAGTTCGGTCTGGGTGATTTCTTCACCGTTGACCTTGGCCACGTCCTGCTTGTTGTTACCCGAAGCCTGGAAAATGGCCTCGATACCGGTGAACGCCATCAATGCGACGATGATCCCGATAATGGTCTTGGCAATCCAGCCTTGTGAATTGTCCCTGATATTTTGCAGCATGCGTCCCCCAGAAACGGTTGATCTTCAAAAATTAGGCAACCGTGGAGCGTGGGTAGAGTCCGGATAGAAGAAAGGCGCATCCGAGGATGCGCCTTCTCGTAACTGGCGGAGCGGACGGGGTTTTGAACCACACCCCAGGCCCTGGCGACCCGATGGATACGTGGGTCAGCTGCCGCTCCGCTGCCAGGTCAGACCTGCGTCTGACCCGGGTAGGCAAGGCTTGAACGAAGCTTAGTTAACCGCTTCTTTCAGGGCTTTACCGGCTTTGAAACCTGGTTTCTTGGCAGCAGCGATTTGCAGTGCTTTACCAGTCTGTGGGTTACGGCCAGTGCGAGCTGGGCGGTCAGTCACAGAGAAAGTACCGAAGCCTACCAGTACCACGGAGTCGCCGGCCTTCAGAGCGCCAGTGACGGATTCGATTACTGCGTCCAGCGCACGGCCAGCAGCAGCTTTCGGGATATCAGCGGATGCGGCGATAGCATCAATCAGTTCCGACTTGTTCACTCTAAGTCCCCTTATATATCTATTGAGTATGATTCTAAGTTTTTTGGTGAAAGCAAAAACCAGTGCTGAATGGCCTACAGACACTTAAGAGCCGCTTTATAACAAGGGCTCTAAAAAGCTGTCAAGGAAGCCCCCAGGCTTAATCGCATTAATGCGTGCTAATTCTTTCCTTGGAATCGGACTCGCGTTTTTCGTCCTTCGCGACAATCTCCGGAGCCACATCCGGCAAGGGCTCCGGCGCGTATTGCAGCGCAATTTGCAGGACCTCGTCAATCCATTTAACCGGTTTAATCTGAAGATCCTGCTTGATATTGTCAGGAATTTCCTTCAAGTCGCGAACATTCTCTTCCGGAATGATCACGGTCTTGATACCACCCCGGTGTGCAGCGAGCAATTTCTCTTTCAGACCACCGATGGCCAATACCTGACCACGCAGGGTAATTTCCCCGGTCATCGCCACATCGGCACGCACAGGAATGCCCGTCAGTGCCGACACCAATGCCGTGCACATGCCTACACCCGCGCTAGGGCCGTCTTTGGGGGTCGCCCCTTCCGGCATATGGATGTGGGTGTCGTGCTTCTCGTGGAAGTCCAGGGGGATCCCCAGGCTCTTGGCGCGGCTGCGCACCACGGTCTGCGCGGCGGTGATCGATTCGACCATCACATCACCCAGCGAACCCGTCTTGATAAGCTGGCCTTTGCCTGGAATCACCGCAGCTTCGATAGTCAGCAGTTCGCCGCCCACCTGGGTCCACGCCAGGCCAGTTACCTGCCCTACCTGATCCTGCTGCTCAGCCAGGCCGTAACGGAATTTCTTCACGCCCAGGAAGTGCTCCAGGGAATCGGCAACCACCTTCACCGAGAAGCGTTTTTCCAACGAATGCTCCTTGACCGCTTTGCGGCAGATCTTCGCAATCTGACGCTCAAGGCCACGCACGCCGGCTTCGCGGGTGTAGTAACGCACGATGTCGCGGATCGCTTCGACGTCAAATTCGATCTCGCCTTTTTTCAGGCCATTGGCCGAAATCTGCTTGGGCGCGAGGTATTTGACGGCGATGTTGATCTTCTCGTCTTCGGTGTAACCCGGCAGACGAATCACCTCCATCCGGTCCAGCAGGGCTGGCGGGATGTTCATGGAGTTGGAGGTGCACAGGAACATTACGTCGGACAAGTCGTAGTCGACTTCCAGGTAATGGTCGTTGAAATTGTGGTTCTGCTCGGGGTCGAGCACTTCGAGCAACGCCGAGGCCGGATCGCCACGCATGTCGCTGCCCATTTTGTCGATTTCATCGAGCAGGAACAGCGGGTTGCGCACACCCACCTTTGTCATTTTTTGAATCAATCTTCCTGGCATCGAACCGATGTAAGTACGGCGATGGCCACGAATTTCCGCTTCATCACGCACACCGCCAAGGGCCATGCGCACAAATTTACGGTTGGTGGCACTGGCAATCGACTCGGCCAGGGAGGTTTTACCTACACCCGGAGGCCCGACCAGGCACAACACCGGGCCACGAATTTTCTTCACGCGCTTTTGCACGGCGAGGTATTCGAGGATGCGTTCTTTGACTTCTTCGAGGCCGTAGTGGTCGGCGTCAAGAATCTCTTCGGCGCGGGCCAGGTCCAGGCGCACTTTGGTCTGAGCCTTCCACGGCACTTGCACCAGCCAGTCGATGTAGGAACGCACCACGGTGGCTTCGGCCGACATTGGCGACATTTGCTTGAGCTTGTTCAGCTCAGCCATGGCCTTGGTCAGGGCGTCTTTAGGCAGGCCGGCGGCGTCGATGCGCTTTTTCAGCTCTTCGACTTCGTTGTGGCCTTCTTCGCTGTCGCCGAGTTCTTTCTGAATGGCCTTCATCTGCTCATTCAGGTAGTACTCGCGCTGGCTGCGTTCCATTTGTTTCTTCACGCGACCACGGATGCGCTTCTCAACCTGCAGCAGGTCGATTTCGCCATCCAGCAGCGCCAACACGTGTTCGACACGGGCCGGCAGGTCGATGATTTCGAGGATGTCCTGCTTCTGCTCGATCTTGAGCGCCATGTGCGCGGCCATGGTGTCGACCAGGCGGCTTGGCTCATCGATGCTGTTGAGGGAAGACAGCACTTCAGCCGGGACTTTCTTGCCCAGTTGCACATACTGCTCGAACTGCGAGAGCAGGCTGCGCACAAACACTTCGGATTCGCGCTCAGGGGCTTCGACTTCGTCGATCAGCGCCACTTCGGCGCGCAGATGACCGTCCACCTCCATGAAGCGCTCGACCGCACCACGCTGCTCGCCTTCGACCAGCACCTTGACGGTGCCATCAGGCAACTTGAGCAATTGCAGAACAGTCGCAACGGTGCCGACACGATACAGGGCGTCTTCGCCCGGATCATCATCAGCAGGATTCTTCTGGGCCAACAGCAGGATTTGCTTGTCGCCCGTCATCGCAGCCTCGAGGGCTTCGATAGACTTCTCGCGCCCCACGAACAGCGGGATAACCATGTGCGGATAGACGACGACATCACGCAACGGCAGGAGAGGCAATTCAATGGTTGTCTTCATGATTTCGCCTCTATGACAGTTGAAAAATTAGCTTGAAACCAAGATGGGGGCTGTACGCAAAAAAAACAAGCTCAATGCCAGCAGTTAAACGCATGAATAAACGCGAATTTAACCGCAAAACACAAACCGCCCCGAAAAACCGCCACATAAAAAGAAAGGGCCTCGAAAGGCCCTTGCTGGTACTGCGACGGCTTGACGCTTACGCGTCAGGTGCAGCCTTGGCAGCCGGCTCACTGTTTTCGTAGATATACAGTGGCTTGGACTTGCCTTCGATAACGCTTTCGTCGATCACCACCTTGCTCACCTCGGATTGCGAGGGGATTTCGTACATGGTGTCGAGCAACACGCCTTCGAGGATCGAACGCAGGCCACGTGCACCGGTCTTGCGCTCCAGTGCCCGCTTGGCCACTGATTTGAGCGCGTCGGTACGGAACTCGAGGTCTACACCTTCCATCTCGAACAGCTTGGCGTATTGCTTGGTCAGGGCGTTTTTCGGCTCGGTGAGGATCTGAATCAGAGCAGCCTCATCCAGTTCGTCCAACGTGGCCAGGACCGGCAGACGGCCAACGAATTCAGGGATCAGACCGAACTTGACCAAATCGTCAGGTTCGACTTCACGCAGGGACTCGCCCACCTTCTTGCCTTCTTCCTTGCTGCGCACTTCTGCACCGAAACCAATGCCGCCACGGGTGGAACGCTGCTGAATAACCTTTTCCAGCCCCGAGAATGCACCGCCACAGATGAAAAGGATGTTGCGTGTATCAACCTGAAGGAATTCCTGCTGCGGGTGTTTGCGGCCGCCTTGTGGCGGTACGGAAGCAACCGTGCCTTCGATCAGTTTCAACAGGGCTTGCTGCACGCCTTCACCGGAAACGTCCCGGGTGATCGACGGGTTGTCGGACTTGCGCGAAATCTTGTCGATTTCGTCGATGTAGACAATACCCATCTGGGCCTTCTCTACGTCGTAGTCGCACTTCTGCAGCAGCTTCTGAATGATGTTCTCGACATCTTCACCCACGTAGCCAGCCTCGGTGAGGGTGGTGGCGTCGGCGATGGTGAACGGAACGTTCAGCAGGCGAGCGAGGGTTTCTGCAAGCAGGGTTTTACCCGAGCCTGTAGGACCAATCAGCAAGATGTTGCTCTTGCCGAGTTCGACTTCGTCGCCTTTCTTGTCACGCTGGTTCAAGCGCTTGTAGTGGTTGTACACCGCTACCGCCAAAACCTTTTTTGCACGCTCTTGACCAATCACATACTGATCAAGGATGCCGCTGATTTCTTTAGGCGAAGGCAATTTATGCGCGCTGCTCTCGGCCTGGGCTTCCTGCACCTCCTCGCGGATGATGTCATTGCACAGGTCGACGCACTCGTCGCAGATAAACACCGAGGGGCCGGCAATCAATTTGCGTACTTCATGCTGGCTTTTGCCACAGAAGGAGCAATAGAGCAGCTTGCCGTTGTCCTCGCCGTTGCGGGTGTCAGTCATTCGTTCGATCCAAATCCGATAGGCTTGCAACACAAGATGAAGGCTTATGCGGGCTTTTTCAAGCCCACCGGTGGTCGGACATGCCGACCAGCCTTATTTTGAGGTGCTTATATTAAGCGGGGCGCTTTTCGATCACTGCGTCGATCAACCCGTATTCACGAGCAGCTTCAGCGCTCATGAAATTGTCGCGGTTGGTATCACGCTCGATTTCTTCCAGGGTGTGCCCGCTGTGTTTGGCCATCAGCGTGTTCAGACGCTCACGAATAAACAGGATTTCCTTGGCGTGGATTTCGATGTCCGATGCCTGGCCCTGGAAACCGCCCAACGGCTGGTGAATCATCACACGCGAGTTCGGCAGGCAGTAACGCTTGCCCTCGGCACCTGCGGTCAGCAGGAACGCGCCCATGCTGCAGGCCTGGCCGATGCACGTGGTCGACACGTTTGGCTTGATGAACTGCATGGTGTCGTAGATCGACATGCCTGCAGTGACCGAGCCGCCCGGGGAGTTGATATAAAGATGGATGTCCTTGTCCGGGTTTTCCGCTTCAAGGAACAGCAGTTGCGCGCAGATCAGGTTGGCCATGTAGTCCTCTACCGGGCCGACCAGAAAAATCACTCGTTCCTTGAGCAGGCGCGAGTAGATGTCATAGGCGCGTTCGCCACGAGCAGATTGCTCGACAACCATCGGGACCAGGCCGCCAGCGGCCTGGATATCAGAGTTCTGCTGAATATAGGAATTACGGAACATGCTCTGCAGTTACTCCCAAATAGTCATGTCTTGAAAACGCATAAGCCAGCGCGAGGCTGGCTTATGGTTATATTTCGAACGAGTTGGACAATCAGTCGGCTTGTGCTGCTTCCGCCGGTTTGACTGCTTCTTCGTAAGAGACCGCTTTGTCGGTCACCTTAGCCTTCTGCAGAACAGTATCCACAACTTGTTCTTCCAGCACAACCGAACGTACTTCGTTCAGTTGCTGGTCGTTCTTGTAGTACCAAGCCACGACCTGCTCAGGCTCCTGGTAGGCCGAAGCCATTTCCTGGATCATTTCGCGAACGCGATCTTCGTCAGGCTTGAGGTCGAATTGCTTGACCACTTCAGCCACGACCAGACCCAGTACAACGCGGCGCTTGGCTTGCTCTTCGAACAGCTCGGCCGGCAGTTGGTCAGGCTTGATGTTGCCACCGAACTGTTGAACCGCTTGAACGCGCAGGCGATCCACTTCGTTGGACAGCAGAGCCTTGGGCACTTCGATCGGGTTGGCGGCCAGCAGACCATCCATTACCTGGTTCTTGACCTTGGACTTGATGGCCTGACGCAGTTCACGCTCCATGTTCTTGCGAACTTCGGTGCGAAAGCCGTCGATGCCGGTTTCTTTGATACCGAACTGGGCGAAGAACTCTTCGTTCAGCTCAGGCAGCTTAGGCTCGGAAACGCTGTTGACGGTCACGGTGAACTCGGCGGCTTTACCGGCCAGGTCCAGATTCTGGTAGTCAGCCGGGAAAGTCAGGCTCAGAACGCGCTCTTCACCGGCCTTGGCGCCAACCAGGCCGTCTTCGAAACCCGGGATCATGCGGTTGGAACCCAGCACCAGCTGGGTGCCCTTGGCGGAGCCGCCAGCGAATGCTTCGCCGTCAACCTTGCCAACGAAATCGATGTTCAGCTGGTCTTCGTTCTGGGCGGCACGCTCGGCCACTTCGAAACGAGTGTTCTGCTTGCGCAGGATTTCCAGCATGTTGTCCAGGTCGGCATCCGCCACGTCAGCGCTCAGGCGCTCAACGGCGATGTCTTCGAAACCGGCAACGGTGAATTCCGGGAACACTTCGAATACGGCAACGTATTCCAGGTCTTTACCGGCTTCCAGGGATTTAGGCTCGATCGAAGGCGAACCCGCCGGGTTCAGCTTGTGCTCGACAACGGCTTCGTAGAAGGAAGCCTGGATCACGTCACCCACAGCTTCCTGACGCGCATCGGCACCAAAACGACGCTTGATTTCGCTCATTGGCACTTTGCCTGGACGGAAACCAGCGATCTTGGCCTTTTGGGCAGTCTGCTGCAGACGCTTGTTGACCGCAGTCTCAATACGCTCTGCCGGAACGGTGATGCTCAGGCGGCGCTCGATGGCAGTAGTATTTTCAACAGAAACTTGCATGGATATTCCTCGTTGCACAGACGTTAGCCGGCCGTTTCCGACCCCAGAATCAAGGGCATGCATTCTAGTGGGTCAAACTCAAGAAGTCACCCTACTGAAAACGGGTGGAAAAACAGCAGGCCATTTATAGGTTCAAGTGCACGCATGCACCTCATCCCGTTAGCAAATACAGCGCATCACGCCAGGGCTCTAGGCCAGCCCTTCTATATATAGAAGAGCCGGATGCACACCCCGACGAGCGACCCTGCAAGCAAGGTCGAAGGGTGTGGCGGCAGCATCGAGAAACACAAATACGATGAAACGCCCTACCCCGGAAACTCAAAACACTCAAACAAAAACGGCACAGCCCTTTTTCAGGTACTGCGCCGTTATTCGCTATTAAATAGCTGTACTGACCCTTATATAGCTGTGGATCAGTTCTACACGCTCAAAACCGGCAACGATTCTAACGCCAAGGCATTGAGAATGCTTGTTTTTTCTTGACGTCAATCAATGCCGCAGGCCTGGCACCGATCGATGGCGGCAAAAACCCGGCTGCGCGCCCGATGCAGCAGCGCCCGCGCGTTGCACAGACTGACACCCCGCCACTCGGCAACCTCCTCAAGCTCGAGCCCTACAGCCAATGTGCCTTATCAACACATACGCGGCCGGGTATTTTTGGAGGCAAAAAAAAGCGCCAGATCATTGATCTGGCGCTTTTTAGAATATGGGGTGGACGAAGGGGATCGAACCCTCGACAACGGGAGTCACAATCCCGTGCTCTACCAACTGAGCTACGCCCACCATATTGCATCAACAAGGAACTCGAACACCTTCCTTGTCTGGCCTCACCCTGCCTGATGGCTGGATGACGCTTAATTGGTGCGGATGAAGAGACTCGAACTCTTACGCCTCGCGGCGCTGGAACCTAAATCCAGTGTGTCTACCAATTCCACCACATCCGCGCTTGAAGCTCTTAAAGCAAAGGCGCCAGACGATTAATCTGGCGCCTTTTAAATATGGGGTGGACGAAGGGGATCGAACCCTCGACAACGGGAGTCACAATCCCGTGCTCTACCAACTGAGCTACGCCCACCATCTAGCGCTACTTGTGCCAAAGCTGCCTAATGGCGCACCCGGCAGGACTCGAACCTGCGACCATCCGCTTAGAAGGCGGATGCTCTATCCAGCTGAGCTACGGGCGCCTTATTAATCTGTACTCGTTGAAGATTACAAACTAAGTGCTTCCAGCCTTGCAGAACAGCTCTATCTGCTCGACCTTCTTAACCAGTGCTAGGCTGTGCCCGACAAGTGCGACGAATAGTATAGACGGCCTTGATACCCGTCAAATCTTTTTTGAAAAAAACTGATTTTATTTAAGGGGTTAGGGCAATTTGCAGACCAAGCGCCTTTGCCCTCACGTCATGGCGTGCGAGAATGCGCGCACTTTTCTTCCCCCTCTCGATGGTTAATCACGCGTAATGACTGCACAACTTATCGACGGCAAATCAATCGCCGCCAGCCTGCGCCAGCAGATCGCCAAACGAGTCACCGAGCGCCGCCTGCAAGGCCTGCGCACGCCTGGCCTCGCGGTGATCCTGGTCGGCAGCGATCCTGCCTCTCAGGTTTATGTCTCGCACAAGCGTAAAGACTGTGAAGAGGTCGGCTTCATTTCCAAGGCCTACGACTTGCCTTCCGAGACCACCCAGCAGGCGCTTACCGACCTGATCGACGGCCTCAACGACGACCCGGCCATCGACGGCATCCTGCTGCAATTGCCGCTGCCCGAGCACCTGGACGCCTCCAAACTGCTGGAGCGCATCCGCCCGGACAAAGACGTCGACGGCTTCCACCCGTATAACGTCGGCCGCCTGGCCCAGCGTATTCCGCTGCTGCGCCCGTGCACCCCGAAGGGCATCATGACTTTGCTGGAAAGCACCGGCGTCGATCTGTACGGCCTCGATGCGGTAGTGGTCGGTGCCTCCAACATCGTCGGTCGCCCGATGGCCATGGAACTGCTGCTGGCCGGCTGCACCGTGACTGTTACCCACCGTTTCACCAAGGACCTCGCCGGCCACGTTGGCCGCGCCGACCTGGTGGTGGTTGCCGCCGGCAAGCCGGGCCTGGTCAAGGGCGAGTGGATCAAGGAAGGCGCCATTGTCATCGACGTAGGCATCAACCGTCAGGATGACGGCAAGCTGGTCGGCGACGTGGTGTACGAAACCGCCCTGCCCCGCGCCGGCTGGATCACCCCGGTACCCGGCGGTGTCGGCCCGATGACCCGTGCGTGCCTGCTGGAAAATACCCTGTACGCGGCAGAAACCCTGCACGACTAATAACCAGTGGTACTGAAAAAGCCCTGCCTTATCGCAGGGCTTTTTATTGCGCGGCTAAAAACCCTTTTTTTCTTAGTTTTTAAGTACTTTCGTCTGGTTCTAGAAGAACATTCGACAGTTCTTCGTCCATACTCCTAAAATGTAACGGCATTTATCAAAAAACCGTTTGCGAACGGCATTTTCCTTACTTTTTTAGCGAGTTCACCCGCGTGAAAATTCGTCTCTCTCTTGTCAGCCTATTGTTTGCATTTACAGGCACCTTCGCGCACGCCAGCGAAACCACTATCGCCCCGCGTGATACCTCCAAACTGCAGATCGCTTCCGGCAGCGCCATCCTGGTCGACCTGCAGACCAATAAAGTCATCTACGCCAGCAACCCCGACGTGGTGGTGCCGATTGCCTCCGTCAGCAAGCTGATGACCGGCCTGATCGTGCTCGAAGCCAAACAGAACATGGATGAGTACATCGACATCAACATCAAGGACACGCCGGAGATGAAAGGCGTGTTCTCCCGGGTGAAAATCGGCAGCGAAATGCCGCGCAAGGAAATGCTGCTGATCGCCCTGATGTCCTCTGAAAACCGCGCCGCCGCCAGCCTGGCCCACCACTACCCAGGCGGCTACCCGGCGTTTATTGCAGCGATGAACGCCAAGGCCAAGGCGCTGGGCATGACCAGCACGCACTACGTGGAACCTACCGGCCTGTCGATTCACAACGTGTCCACCGCCCGCGACCTGAGCAAGTTGCTGGCCGCTGCGCGTAAATACCCGATGCTGAGCCAACTGAGCACCACCAAGGAAAAGACCGTGGCGTTCCGCAAGCCCAACTACACCTTGGGTTTCTCCAACACCGACCACCTGATCAACCGCGCCAACTGGGATATCAAGCTGACCAAGACCGGCTTCACCAACCAGGCCGGCCATTGCCTGGTGCTGGTGACCAGCATGGGCAACCGCCCAGTCTCGCTGGTGATCCTTGATGCGTTCGGCAAGTTCACCCATTTTGCCGACGCCACGCGTATCCGCAACTGGGTCGAAACCGGCCGCAGCGGCTCGGTGCCGGACGTGGCCTTGCGCTATAAGGCTGACAAGAACCTGAAGAGTCGCCCGAACGCCGCTGAAGTACGCCGCTAAATAATAATGTGGGAGCTTGCTTGTGTGGGAGCTGGCTTGCCTGCGATAGCATCAACGCGGTGTAACAGATAAACCGAGTTGCCTGCATCGCAGGCAAGCCAGCTCCCACAGGCCTTAGCCCTCAGTGTTTTTTACTTTCTCTCCGCCAACACCTTGAGCGCCTGCGCGGCCGCCTGTTCCTGCCCGGCCTGCGCCGTGGCATTGGCAGAATCACGCCAGCGCTGCACATCCACATTCGCCGGCAACTGGCTCGGGCGCTGGGTCAAAATCGCCCAGTGCCCTGCGCTCTTCCACGCCGATTCAAAATCACTGAAGCTCATCAACAACCGCCGGTCCATGCCCGAACGCAGCAACACCGTGCTCTTCTGCTGGTTGAACCCCACCACAACCACGTAACGCGTACCCGACCACATGCTCGGATTAATTCGCGCCATCACCGGGTAACCCGCCGCCACTTGCGCCAGCACGGCCGTCAATTGGCTGTCCAGCGGGTACACCATCAGCCCGTATTCACGCGCCAGCACCTGCATGTTGCGCTCAAGGTTCGCCTCGCCGCCCGGCAAGTGCAGCGGTTTGTCGAGTAAACCGGGTGTCATGACAATGCCTTGTTGCGACAGCATGCTGGCTAATGCTGAAGGGCCGCTCTGATAGGCCTCGCTGCGATACGCCGGCACGCCCGTGAGTTCAACGCGCTCCGGCAACCCCGCCAGTTTCGACGGGTGCCCGGAACACGCCGCCAGCCCGAGGGCGCACGCCAGCAACAAGGAGGTTTTAACGTTCGAGCGTAAGCGCAATTTTTTACTCTCTTGATCAACGGCCGGTAAGGGTCCAGATCATAGCCCAATCGCATTCAGGGAGCAGTGACAGCGCGCTGATATAGCCAACAAGTTGGACCGATTCGACCATTGGTCAATAGCACGCAACCGTCAGCTGACTAGACTGTCCATTGAGAAGACTGTGTGTGCCCCCAGCGGGGCGAAAGGAGGCCGGAATGAGCCTTGCAACAACGATTTTCATGTTGGTCTGTGGTTGGCTGGCAGTAGCCGCCGCCATGTTGTGGGGCGTGATGCGCGTCACGCGTCGGCATCACCACCCCCATGTCACACCTGCTGCACCGGCCAAGCCGCACAAGGCCGAGGTGCATCACGCCTAGCCAGGCATGCAATCGAAGTCTTGAGTCGCGGCCACTTCCTTGCCGCGACCGTCCTTGAGCACGGCACGCACGGTAGTGCCCAGGCTGGATTCCACCAGCGTGTAGTGCTCACCCGCCTTGAAATTCTTGTACTCGACCCGGCCCTGGCAGTCTTGCTGGTTGTCGTCGCCCGGCTCTTCTTCAAACAGTGTCACATCCAAACGATGGTCCCCCGGGGTCACTTCAAAATAGCGGCCGTCGTCCACGCGGTGGCCGTCGACGCGCTCGGCCATCAGGTCATTTGGCGCTTCTTCCTTCAGGCCGATCCACGCTTCGCTCGGGTCGGCTTTAGGGAGGGGGCCGGCGCAGGCCGATAACAACAAAACAACACCCAGTGCGGGGATCAACAACAAAGGCTTGAGTGACATGGCAGGGCTCCAAAGGGCTTCAGTTAAAAGGTTGGAAGCGATTCAACTGTATCGCCGCCGATGGATTACAAGCTTGGAGAGCGGCCTTATGTAGAACAAATGAATACATATGAAACGATCTTCAGCCGTTAACTAAATGTTCCTTCACCTGGCTGAAAGGTGCGTGTTAGGTGGGTCGGGCAAGACTGCCGGGGTTTGCAATCCTGCTCCCTCGGAGGTTCACGCATGCTCGGGCTGGTAAAGACCGCACTGCAAAAGCCCTACACGTTTATTGTGTTGGCCATATTTATCTGCATCATCGGGCCGATGGCGGCCCTGCGAACCCCCACGGATGTTTTTCCCGATATCGGCATCCCCGTCGTCGCTGTGGTCTGGCAGTACAACGGCCTGTCGCCGGACGCCATGGCCGGTCGGGTGATCTACACCTACGAACGCTCCTTGAGCACCACCGTTAACGACATCGAACACATCGAATCGCAATCGCTGCCCGGCATGGGCATCGTCAAGATCTTCTTCCAGCCCGGCGTGGACATCCGCACCGCCAACGCCCAAGTGACGGCCGTGTCACAAACCGTGCTCAAGCAGATGCCACCGGGCATCACGCCGCCGCTGATCCTCAACTACAGCGCCTCCACGGTGCCGATCCTGCAACTGGCGTTTTCCAGCCCCAGCCTCTCGGAAGCCAAGATCCGCGATCTGGTGCAGAACAATATCCGCCTGCCCCTGAGCGCCCTGCCCGGCCTGGCCATGCCCACGCCAATGGGCGGCAAGCAACGCCAGATCACCCTCGACCTCGACCCACAGGCGCTGGCCGCCAAAGGCTTGTCGGCACAGGACGTGGGCAATGCCCTGGCACTGCAAAACCAGATCATCCCAGTGGGTACCGCCAAACTCGGCCCCAACGAATACACGATCCTGCTCAACAACAGCCCCAAGGCGATTGATGAGCTCAACGACCTGCCGATCAAGACGGTCGACGGCGCAATCATCACCATCGGCCAGGTGGCCCACGTGCGTGACGGCTCGCCGCCGCAGACCAACATCGTGCGCGTCGACGGCCACCGTGCGGTGCTGATGCCGGCGTTGAAAAACGGCAGCATCTCTACCCTGTCGATCATCGACGGCATCCGCCAGATGCTGCCGCGCATCAACGAAACCCTGCCGCCGTCGCTGAAGACCTCACTGCTGGGCGACGCCTCGGTGTTCGTTAAACAATCGGTGGGCAGCGTGGCCCAGGAAGGCATCATTGCCGCATTGCTGACCAGTGCGATGATCCTGCTGTTCCTCGGCAGCTGGCGCTCCACCTTGATCATCGCCGCCTCGATTCCGCTGGCGGTGTTGTCGGCCATTGCCTTGCTGGCGGCCACCGGGCAAACCCTCAACGTGATGACCCTCGGCGGGCTCGCGTTGGCGGTGGGGATTTTGGTGGACGATGCCACGGTGACCATCGAAAACATCAATTGGCACCTGGAACAAGGCAAGGCGGTGAAGACCGCGATCCTCGACGGCGCTGCGCAGATCGTCGGCCCGGCGTTTGTGTCGCTGCTGTGTATCTGCATCGTGTTTGTGCCGATGTTCCTGCTGCAGGGCATCGCCGGTTACCTGTTCCGGCCGATGGCGCTGGCGGTGATTTTCGCCATGGCCAGTTCGTTCATTCTCTCGCGCACCCTGGTGCCGACCCTGGCGATGTTTTTGCTCAAGCCGCACGTGCCGGAGCAAGGGCCTGGGCATCACCCGGAAGATGAGTTCATCAACCATCACGAAGGTGAACAGCACAAGAAGCCGCGCAATCGCGTGCTGCAATCGGTGCTGAATTTCCAGCAGGGTTTCGAGCGGCACTTCTCGAATATCCGCGACACCTACCACGGCCTGCTGACCCTGGCACTGGGCGCACGCAAGCGCTTTATCGTCGGGTTCCTGGCCTGCGTGCTGGCCTCGTTCCTGCTGTTGCCGAGCCTGGGCCAGGACTTCTTCCCGGCCACCGACGCCGGTGCGCTGGCCCTGCATGTGCGCCTGCCATTGGGCACGCGCATTGAAGAAAGCGCGGCGGCGTTCGACCGCATTGAAGCGCGGATTCGTGAAGTGATCCCCGCCGAAGAACTCGACACCATCGTCGACAACATTGGCATCCCGCTCAGCGGTATCGACATGGCCTACAGCAGCAGCGGCACCATCGGCCCGCAGGATGGGGATATCCAGGTCAGCTTGAAAAAAGACCACGCGCCGACCGCCGACTACGTGAAAAAACTGCGTGAAGCCTTGCCGCAAAGCTTCCCCGGCAGCCACTTTGCGTTCCTGCCTGCCGACATCAGCAGCCAGATTCTCAACTTCGGTGCCCCGGCGCCGCTGGACGTGAAAATCTCCGGGCGCAGCGATGCAGAAAACCGCGCCTACGCCATCGAACTGGAGCGCCGCCTGCAACATATTCCGGGCATTGCCGACCTGCGCATCCAGCAGTCCACCGGCTACCCGTCGTTGCAAGTCAACGTCGACCGTATGCGCGCCAATGGCCTGGGCATCACCGAGCGTGACGTCACCAACAGCATGGTCGCCTCGCTGGCCGGCAGCTCCCAGGTGGCGCCGACTTTCTGGCTTAACCCGGCCAACGGCGTGTCCTACTCCATCGTCGCCGCCACCCCGCAATACCGCCTCGACAGCTTGCCGTCACTGGAAGCCTTGCCGGTGACCGGTGCCGATGGGCAATCGCAAATCCTCGGCGGCGTGGCGAGCATCTCGCGCGTGCAAAGCCCGGCGGTGGTGACCCACTACAACATCGAACCGACCCTGGACCTGTACGCCAACGTGCAAGGCCGCGACCTCGGCGGCGTGGCCCGTGACGTGCAAAAAGTGCTGGATGACACCGCCGCCATGCGTCCCAAAGGCGCGGTGATCAGCCTGCACGGGCAGATCGACGCGCTGCATGAAGCCTTCAGCGGTTTGAGCTTCGGCCTGCTCGGCGCCGTGGTGCTGATCTACCTGCTGATCGTGGTCAACTTCCAGTCCTGGGCTGACCCGTTTGTGATCATCACTGCACTGCCGGCCGCACTGGCGGGAATTGTGTGGATGCTGTTCCTCAGCGGTACCTCGTTGTCGGTGCCGGCACTTACCGGCGCCATCCTCTGTATGGGCGTGGCCACCGCCAACTCGATCCTGGTGGTGAGCTTCTGCCGTGAACGCCTGGCCGAACATGGCGATGCGTTGAAGGCCGCCATGGAAGCCGGTTACACGCGCTTCCGCCCGGTGTGCATGACCGCCCTGGCGATGATCATCGGCATGTTGCCGCTGGCGATTTCCGAAGAGCAGAACGCCCCACTCGGCCGCGCCGTCATCGGTGGCTTGATCTTCGCCACCATCGCCACGTTGTTGTTTGTACCCGTGGTCTTCAGCCTGGTCCACGGTCGTCACCCTACTCGCGAAGTTGCTGGAGAAACCCCACATGTCGTCTGATCACAAACCCTCGCGCAAGCGTCTGATGCTCCTGGGTGTCGGCGGCCTGACATTGGCCGCCCTATTGGTCGCCAACGGCCTGCACGCCCGCACCACCCACGAAGAAGCGGTGACGGCCTGGACCGAAACCGCCGCCATCCCCCAGGTGATGGTGTTCCAGCCCAAGCTCAACGCCGCCGGCGATACCCTGCGCCTGCCCGCGCACCTCGACGCCTGGAGCAAGGCGCCGATTCATGCGCGGGTGAGCGGCTACTTGAAAGACTGGAAAGTCGACATCGGCAGCCAGGTAAAAGCCGGGCAAATCCTCGCCGAAATCGACAGCCCCGACCTCGACCAGCAGCTGGCGCAAACCCACGCCCGCCTGCTGCAGGAACAGGCCAATGCACGCCTGGCCGCAACCACCGCCACACGCTGGCAGAACCTGCTCGCCAGCCACTCGGTGTCGCGTCAGGAGGCGGATGAAAAAACCTCCAACGCCGCCGCGGCCAAAGCCAACGCCGAGGCCGCTGCTGCCGACTATGCGCGGCTGTCGGCACTGGAAAGCTACAAAACCATCCGCGCGCCGTTCGCCGGTACCATCACCGCGCGCAACACCGATATCGGCCAGTTGATCAAGGCCGACACCGACAGCGACCCGGAACTGTTCAACATCGCCGACACTCACCAACTGCGCCTGTACGTGCCGGTGCCGCAGAACTACGCGTCGGTGATCCACCCTGGGCTTGAGGCCGAGTTGACCGTGCCCGAGCACCCTGGCGAACACTTCAAGGCGCGCCTGATCGGCGACTCAACCGCCATCGACCGCCGTTCCGGCACCCTGCTCGCACAATTCGTCGCCGACAACCCCAACGGCGAACTGCTGCCCGGTGACTACGCCGAAGCCACCCTGCCAATCCCGGCCGACACCCACGGCGTGAGCATCCCGGCCAGCGCCTTGATCTTCCGCGCCCAAGGCACCCAGGTGGCGGTGCTGGACGCGCAGAACCACGTGCACCTGCAAGACATTCACATCGGCCTGGACCTGGGCGAACGCCTGGTGATCGACCAAGGCCTCAAACCCGCCGACCGCGTGGTTGACAACCCGCCCGACGCCCTGCGCGAAGGCGACCCGGTAGCGCTTGCCCAAGCCGGAGGTGCGCATGCGCATAAGGTTTAACCCTCTCGCGGCGCTGGTGCTGCTGGCCTTGCAGGGTTGCTCGATGGCGCCCACCTACAAGGTGCCCGCGGTTGACCTGCCGGCCGGCTACCGCGAACAGACCAGCGATGGCCCGTGGCACAGCGCGCAACCGTCCGACCAACTGGCACCCCAATGGTGGAAGCTCTACAACGACCCGCACCTCAATGCCCTGCAACAGCAATTGCTCAAGGCCAACCCGGACCTGGCGGCGGCGCTGGCGCACTTTGATGCGTCCCAGGCGTATGCCAGCCAATTGCATGCCGGGTTGTTCCCGCAAATCACCGCCAGCGCGCAGCCATTGCGCCAGCGGCAATCGGAGTCGCGGCCGCTGCGCGGCGATACGCAGCCGTCGGTGTACAACAGCAATACCGCTGCGTTTTCGCTGAGCTACGACCTGGACCTGTGGGGCAAGATCCGCAACCAGGTCGCGGCCGGTGATGCCCAGGCGCAAGCGTCCGGGGATGACCTGGCGGTGGCGCGCCTGAGCCTGCAGCATCAGCTGGCGACCTTGTACGTGCAGCTCAACGGCCTGGATGCGCAGAGTCGGATCCTCAATAGCTCGCTGGAGGATTTCAGCCAGGCGCTGCAACTGACCCGCAGCCGATACGAAGGCCAGATTGCTTCGGAGCTGGACCTCACTCGTGCGCAAAACCAGCTGGCCGAAGCCAAGGCTCAGCTGGATGAAGTACGCGGGCAACGCGACCTTACCGAGCACGCCATTGGTGAGCTGGTGGGCGTGGCAGCCAGTAACTTCACGCTGCCGCCGAGCCAGCAATTGATTGCCTTGCCGGGCATTCCATCGCAGCTGCCGAGCCACCTGCTGCAACGTCGCCCGGATATCGCGGCGGCGGAACGGCGAGTGTTCGCGGCCAATGCCAATATTGGCGTGGCCAAGGCGGCGTGGTATCCGGATTTCAGTCTCACCGGGTTGATCGGCGGGCAGACTCAAGGGGTTGGCAACCTGCTGTCTGCCGGTAACCGCTACTGGGCGCTGGGGCCGTTGGTGAATCTGCCGATCTTTGATGGTGGGCGGCTGAGCGCCAATGAACGGCAGGCCAAGGCCGAGTTTGAAGAAGCGTCGGCGCAGTACCGCAGCCATGTGCTCAAAGCGGTGCGTGAGGTGGAAGATAACCTCGCGCAATTGCGGGACTTGCAGCAAGAGGCCCAGGATGAGCAAGCGGCGGCGGACGCGGCGCAGCATACGCAGTCGTTGGCGATGAACAGCTATCAGGCCGGGGCTGTGAGTTATCTGGATGTGGTCACCGCGCAGACGGCGGCGTTGCAGGCACAAAGGACCTTGCAGGCGGTGCAGACGCGGCAGTTGCAGGCGAGTGTGGGGTTAGTCACGGCGCTCGGCGGCGGCTGGCAACCCGGCGCCTGACAGCGCTCGTCAGCACAGCCGGGATTGAAAGTGGGAGCTGGCTTGCCTGCGATGGCGGTGAACCAGGCGCCTGATGGGTTGGCCGATACACTGCCATCGCAGGCAAGCCAGCTCCCACGCTTAGAGCGTCCAGAGCGTGGGAACGATCAATTTCATCCCTCTGGCCGGCTATTCAGAAAAATGTTCACCTGTGTGTAATCACTGCCGTTGGCATGTCGGTACAAGGTGCTGCTGTGATAATCAGACACTTCGCCCGCCACCGAAACGGCAACCGCCCTGCCTTGAACATCAACCTTTGCGGCGGCATCGCGCGTAACCAGAAACGGATTGGCGTTTTCCAATTCAGACAATACTTCTGCGTCGGCGCCCAGGGTTCGATAAACATAGTATCGGTAGTTGAACGGAACCGTTGCACCACCACGGTCATCCTTGACCGCATAGATGGATGCTTCGCCGTTCAGCGCAACCTGGAGTACGACTTCTGTCAATTGCGGACGCCCTGGCGAAAATAACCCGTCAGCAGCGATATACAGCAAGCACAGCGCCAGCAGCGTCGTGGTAACCATCGAATAGAGTGACGTCCTAGTAGAACCTGAACCTGGCATACCTGATTCCTTCCTTGATCCAATGCTGGTCGACTGGGTCATCACCGAAGGGCGCATCGCCCCACCAACGACCAAACTCGGGTCTATCTGTACCGGCTCTGGTTTGAGCAAGCCCCGCTGCACGCAAAAGCACTTCTTCACTGAATCCGGCAGCAATGCCTACAGCACCATAATGGAAGTTTCCAAACGCTTCATACTCTTTGGAGATTTGCTTGTAGTCCCAAGGCCCGCGATTACGAACCTGAGTATAAAACCAAGAGTACATGAACGCTGAACCTGCTTTGAGCACCTCCTTCTTATGTGCGGCGATGAACATATTTTCGTTAACTGATACGCCAGGCGGCGGCTTAGGGTTGGCCATTGCATGCTTCCTTTGCATTAGGTTTTTTCGAGGCGAAACCTAGCACTGGAAACGGAGAGTTTTGAGCGCCGCAAGATGTAAAAGAAACTTCGTACGATAGATTAGGACACACCCTGCACCAGCCCCTCAAAACGGGCTTTTTCCTACAGGTTTTTAGGGTTGTTGCTCGGAACTGCCCTGACTAATCTTCACGGGTCGCTGCCAACTCAGCGACCGGTCGTGAGAAGCCGAATTCCTCCTAGAACCTATGCGCCCACATTCCGTGGCCGCTCGTTTACTAAAAGGGCTTCGCGATGAACAAAGACCACGCAACTGCAGACTCAAACCTGCTCTTCACCCTCCGCCCCAACCTCGACACCGAAACCCTGCTGGTCAATGCCTCTCAGGATCTGGAATCCATCACTGCCATCGCGGCGAACCTGGCTTTTGAAGTTGAAGGTCCGCAGCGCAGCGTGGTGCTGGGGATTTGTCGGATGGTGGAGGGTGTGCAGTTGCTGGTTGATCGGGTCGTGGAGGGAAGCGGCGAGGCAAGTGTGCAGTAACGGCGTCGCCTGTCAGGGCCTCTTCGCAGGCAAGCCAGCTCCCACATTTGGAATGTATTCACAGATCAAAATGTGGGAGCTGGCTTGTCGGGTCGCCGCATCGCTGCGATAGCGGCCTATCAGGCAGCGAGCTTCCCACTGGCAATCGCCGCCGACGCCGCTACCATCGCCCGCAACAACACCGCACACCCCGCCGCCAGATCATCCGGCGCGGCATTCTCGATTTCGTTGTGGCTGATGCCGCCTTCACACGGCACGAAGATCATCCCGGCCGGGCCCAGTTCAGCGACAAAGATCGCGTCGTGCCCTGCCCCGCTGACAATATCCATGTTCGACAAGCCCAACCCATTCGCCGCATCACGCACCGCGTCCACGCAACCTTTGTCGAAGTACAACGGCGGGAAGTCAGCAGTGGGTTCCAGCTCAAACGTCAGCCCGTGCTTGGCACAAGTCTCGTCGATCACCTTGCGCACCTGGGCAATCATCGAATCCAGCCGCGCCGGTTCCAGGTGACGGAAGTCCAAGGTCATGCGCACTTCACCGGGGATCACATTGCGTGAGCCTGGGTAGGCTTGCAGGCAACCGACAGTGCCGCACGCATGCGGCTGATGCCCCAACGCCGCGGCGTTCACCGCCGCCACCACAGCGGCCGCGCCCACCAAGGCATCCTTGCGCAGGTGCATCGGCGTCGGCCCCGCATGCGCTTCAACGCCACGCAGTTTCAGGTCAAACCACTTCTGCCCCAATGCTCCCAGCACGACGCCGATGGTTTTCTTCTCGTCCTCAAGAATCGGGCCTTGTTCGATATGTGCTTCGAAATATGCGCCCACCTTGTGACCACTGACCGGCCGCGTGCCCGCGTAGCCAATCGCATTCAACGCATCGCCCACGCTGACGCCATCCACATCGACCTTGGCCAGGGTATCGGCCAGGGTGAACTTCTCGGCAAACACACCCGAGCCCATCATGCACGGCGGGAAGCGCGAGCCTTCTTCGTTGGTCCACACCACCACTTCCAGCGGCGCTTCGGTTTCGATCTTGAGGTCGTTGAGGGTGCGCAGCACTTCCACGCCCGCCAGCACGCCGAAGCAGCCGTCGAACTTGCCGCCGGTGGGCTGGGTGTCGATATGGCTGCCGGTCATCACCGGTGGCAGCTTGGGGTTGCGGCCAGGGCGCCGGGCGAAAATATTGCCGATGCCGTCGATAGTCACGGTGCAACCCGCGTCTTCACACCACTGCACAAACAGGTCGCGGGCCTTGCGGTCGAGGTCGGTGAGGGCCAGGCGGCAGACACCGCCCTTGGGCGTGGCACCGAGTTTGGCCAGGTCCATCAGCGAACGCCACAGGCGGTCGCGGTTGATGTGCTGATGGGTCGATTGCAGAACGTCCAGGGCAGCGTTCATGGGGATCTCCTCAGGCTGTGGTTCTTATGGTTTAACTCGATCCAATGTGAACCGAGCTTGTGTGGGAGCTGGCTTGCCTGCGATACAGGCGACTCGGTATTCCCGCCGAACCGAGGTGATGCAATCGCAGGCAAGCCAGCTCCCACAGTGACCGCATTTACACAGGTGATTTGGCGGCGACCGGGCTGATACGGCGCTTGGCATTCAGGCCGTAATACAACAACCCACCCAACGCCGAGCCGGTGAACCAGCCGTAGCTGTAAAACCAGCTGAACGCATCACTGCCCAGCGACAACAAGGTCAACACCACCGGCACGCCAAAGGCCACAAAGCCGCTCCAATTCCACGCCGGGTACACGTCATCGCGGTACAAACCGGCCAGGTCCAGCTGCTGTTTGCGCGTGATGAAATAGTCCACCACCATGATCCCGGCAATCGGGCCGAGCAGGCTGGAGTAGCCCAGCAACCAGTTGGAATACACGGTTTCCAGGCTCACATCCGAGACAATCAACCCCAGCTTTTTCAGCAGTTCGTGGGCCATCAATGCCAGCCCGACCAGGCCGGTGAGGATCACCGCCGTGGTGCGGTTGATCAGCTTGGGCGCGATGTTCTGGAAGTCGTTGGTGGGCGAGACGATGTTCGCCGCGGTGTTGGTGGACAAGGTGGCGATGATGATCAGCGCCATGGCGATGGCGACCCACACCGGGCTCTGGATATGCCCGATCAAGCTGACCGGGTCGGAAACGCTGACACCCACCAGTTTCACCGAGGCGGCCGTCATGATCACGCCAAGGGCAGCGAACAGGAACATGGTCAGCGGCAGGCCGAAAATCTGCCCGAGAATCTGGTCCTTCTGGCTTTTGGCGTAGCGGCTGAAGTCGGGAATATTCAGCGACAAGGTGGCCCAGAAGCCGACCATGGCAGTGAGCCCGGCCATGAAGTAACCGGTGAGGCTCGCGCCTTCGGGGCGCTTGGGTGGAATTGCCATCAATTCGCTGAGGGAAACATTCGGCATCGCCCACACCAGCAAGCCAATCCCCACCGCCACCAGCAAAGGCGCCGACAAGGTTTCCAGGCGCTTGATCGACTCGGCGCCGCGCAGCACCACCCACAGGTTCAAGGTCCAGAAAATCATGAAGCCGATCACTTCACCGGTGCCGCCGAGGGACTTCCAACCTTCGAAAATCGAACCCAGGAACAGGTGAATCGCCAGCCCGCCGAACATCGTCTGGATGCCAAACCAGCCACAGGCCACCAGCGCCCGAATCAGGCACGGCACGTTGGAACCCAGGATGCCGAAGGACGAGCGCAACAGCACCGGAAACGGAATGCCGTACTTGGTACCCGGGAAGGCGTTAAGGGTCAGCGGGATCAGCACCACAATGTTGGCCAGCAAAATTGCCATCAGCGCCTCGCCCACCGACAGCCCGAAATAGGCGGTGAGCACGCCGCCCAGGGTGTAGGTCGGCACGCAGATCGACATACCGACCCACAGCGCAGTGATGTGCCACTTGTTCCAGGTGCGTTCGTGCACCTTGGTCGGTGCCATGTCGTGGTTGTAGCGCGGGCTGTCGAGGACGTCGGGGCCGGCGTCGAGTTCATACAGGCCGTTGCGCTCAATGACTTGCGATCTGTTCTGTTGCATGGCCGCTCCACGGTTTTTTTAAAATTATTGTTGCTCATCCAGCGCCTGGCGCCGGATGGCCGGAGTACCTCGTAAACAACATGACATCAAGGGCTCGGCCAGCCGCCACTGCACTCAAAATCCGTGCCGACAACCGCACCTTAACCCACACCGCTTATATAACTCACTGATGTTAATCAGCTTTCAGATTGTGCCTACGGTACGTGTCGCCTTACTCAGGCTAAATAACGCGAAAGTTGCCCGAACTATCAGGACTCAATCTGGTGCAACACAATTATTTTTATTTACCCATGCCGTCAAGTGGCATGTCTCAAGCGTCTGATTTGCAATAAGAAATGTTGCTCAATTTAAGAACCTGTCAAGTGCGTCAAAATGGTGAACGGGCGCTACATTTTGGTGATATTTCGTTTTTTCCCTTTAAAATCATAAAGATAAAATCGATATAAGCTTAGGAAAAATCTTCTTGCTCATTCGAAAAACTCGGGCTAGTTTCTATTCCTGTCACCGATGACAGGATTAAACCTTGCATCGGCAAGCAGCATTACAACACTTAGAACTGGCACAAGCCGGTCAAGCCTGTGAGGAACTCGACATGTCGCTGTTGATCCGTGGCGCCACCGTTATTACCCATGATGAAAGTTACCGCGCCGATGTGTTATGCGCAGACGGTCTAATTCGCGCTATTGGCACGAATCTGGACGTTCCCGCCGGCACTGAAACACTCGATGGCAGTGGCCAATACTTGATGCCCGGCGGCATCGACCCGCATACGCACATGCAACTGCCCTTCATGGGCACCGTGGCCAGTGAAGACTTTTTCAGTGGCACGGCGGCGGGTCTGGCAGGTGGCACCACCTCGATCATCGACTTTGTGATTCCCAACCCGCAGCAATCGCTGATGGAGGCCTTTCATCAGTGGCGCGGCTGGGCGGAAAAATCCGCCTCGGATTACGGTTTTCACGTGGCGATTACGTGGTGGAGCGAGCAGGTGCGCGAGGAGATGGCCGAGCTGGTCAGCCACCATGGCATCAACAGCTTCAAGCATTTCATGGCCTACAAAAACGCGATCATGGCGACGGATGACACCCTGGTCGCCAGCTTCGAACGCTGCCTGGAACTGGGCGCGGTGCCGACGGTGCACGCAGAAAACGGCGAGCTGGTGTATCACCTGCAACGCAAGCTGATGGCCCAGGGCATTACCGGGCCGGAAGCGCATCCGCTGTCGCGTCCGTCCCAGGTGGAAGGTGAGGCAGCCAGCCGCGCCATTCGCATCGCCGAGACCATCGGCACGCCGTTGTATCTGGTGCATGTGTCAACAAAGGAAGCACTGGATGAAATCACCTACGCCCGTGGCAAAGGCCAGCCGGTCTACGGCGAAGTGCTGGCCGGGCACCTGCTGCTCGACGACAGCGTGTACCAGCACCCCGACTGGCAAACCGCCGCCGGTTACGTGATGAGCCCGCCGTTCCGTCCGCGTGGGCATCAGGAAGCACTCTGGCACGGCTTGCAGTCCGGCAACCTGCACACCACCGCCACCGACCACTGCTGCTTCTGCGCCGAGCAAAAAGCCGCCGGCCGCGACGACTTCAGCAAGATCCCCAACGGCACCGCCGGTATCGAAGACCGCATGGCGCTGCTGTGGCACGAAGGCGTGAACACCGGGCGTTTGTCGATGCAGGAATTTGTTGCGCTGACGTCGACCAACACCGCGAAGATCTTCAATCTCTACCCGCGCAAAGGCGCGATCCGCGTGGGTGCCGACGCAGACCTGGTGCTGTGGGATCCCGAGGGTACGCGCACGATCTCGGCCAAGACCCACCATCAGAAAGTCGACTTCAACATCTTCGAAGGCAAGACCGTGCGCGGCGTGCCGAGCCACACCATCAGCCAGGGCAAGCTGGTGTGGGCCGATGGTGATTTACGCGCCGAGCGCGGTGCCGGGCGGTATGTGGAACGGCCGGCGTATCCGGCGGTGTTTGAGCAGTTGAGCAAGCGGGCTGCACATTCCAAACCAGTAGCTGTTAACCGCTAAAGCCGCCTTCGCGAGCAAGCCCGCTCCCACATTCGATCCCATTTCAACTGAATAAACGCAGTCGAATGTGGGAGCGGGCTTGCTCGCGAAGAGGCCAACACAGGCGACACAAAACCCAATGCCCATAAGAGGCAGTACCTCAACAACCGTGAGGCCAAAACCGTGATCCAGACCCTGACCCACCTCCCCCATCCCCATGAAGATGGGCCGACACTCGCCAGCCACTTCACCGACCTGGCGCCGCCTCTCAACGCCCGCCAGGCCCAACTGGAAGCCTCGCGCTGCCTGTATTGCTACGACGCGCCGTGCGTGAATGCGTGCCCCAGCGAAATCGATATCCCGTCGTTCATCCGCAATATCCACACCGAGAACGTGCAAGGCGCCGCGCAGAAAATCCTCTCGGCCAATATCCTCGGCGGCAGCTGCGCCCGCGTGTGCCCCACCGAGATTCTGTGCCAGCAAGCCTGCGTGCGTAACAACGCCGAAGAATGTGCGCCGGTGCTGATCGGCCTGTTGCAGCGCTACGCCATCGACAACGCGCACTTCAGCGAACACCCGTTCCAGCGCGCGGCCCCCACGGGTAAACGCATCGCCGTGGTCGGTGCCGGGCCTGCAGGCTTGGCCTGCGCCCACCGCGCCGCCCTGCATGGCCATGACGTGGTGATTTTCGAAGCACGGGAAAAAGCCGGCGGCCTGAATGAATACGGGATCGCCAAGTACAAGCTGGTGGATGATTTTGCCCAGAAGGAGCTGGATTTCCTCCTGCAGATCGGCGGCATCGAGATCCGCCATGGCCAGCGCCTGGGTGGCAACCTGACGTTGAGCGAACTGCACCAGCAATTCGACTCGGTATTTTTGGGCCTGGGCCTCGCCGCCAGCAAACAGCTGGGCTTGCCCCATGAAGACGCGCCCGGCCTGCTCGCCGCCACCGACTACATCCGCGAACTGCGCCAGGCCGATGACCTCAGTCAACTGCCCTTGGCCGACCGCTGCATCGTGCTCGGTGCCGGCAATACCGCCATCGACATGGCCGTGCAAATGGCCCGCCTGGGCGCCCGCGATGTCAACCTGGTGTACCGCCGTGGCCTGGCCGATATGGGCGCCACTCACCATGAACAAGAGATCGCCAAGGCCAATCAGGTGCGGCTGCTGACCTGGGCTCAACCGGATGAAGTGTTGCTGGATGACCAAGGCCGTGTGCGCGGCATGCGCTTTTTGCGCACGCGCATGGAAAACGGTCGCCTGCACCCCACTGGCGAGACCTTTGAACTGGCCTGCGACGCGATCTTCAAAGCCATCGGCCAGGGTTTTGACAACGAGGCGCTGCACGATCCGTTGGCCCAGCAACTGCACCGCGTGGGCGAGCGCATCTTCGTCGACGAGCAGCTGCAAACCAGCATCCCGGGCATCTATGCCGGCGGCGATTGCGTCAGCCTCGGCCAGGACCTCACCGTGCAGGCGGTGCAACACGGCAAGCTGGCCGCCGAGGCCATGCACGCCCAACTCATGCTGAACGTGGAGGCTGCGTAATGGCCGATCTCTCGATTGTATTCGCCGGTATCAAAGCCCCCAACCCGTTCTGGCTGGCCTCCGCGCCGCCCACCGACAAAGCCTACAACGTGGTCCGCGCCTTCGAAGCCGGCTGGGGCGGCGTAGTGTGGAAAACCCTCGGGGAAGACCCGGCGGCGGTCAACGTCTCCTCCCGTTACTCGGCGCACTATGGCGCCAACCGTGAGGTATTGGGCATCAACAATATCGAGCTAATCACCGACCGTTCCCTGGAGATTAATCTCAAGGAAATCACCCAGGTGAAAAAGGATTGGCCCGACCGCGCACTGATCGTGTCGCTGATGGTGCCGTGTGTTGAAGAATCCTGGAAAAACATCCTGCCGTTGGTGGAGGCCACCGGCTGCGATGGTATCGAGCTGAACTTCGGCTGCCCCCACGGCATGCCCGAGCGCGGCATGGGCGCAGCGGTCGGCCAGGTGCCGGAGTACGTGGAACAGGTGACGCGCTGGTGCAAGACGTACTGCTCGCTGCCGGTGATCGTCAAGCTCACGCCGAATATCACCGACATTCGCGTGGCGGCACGTGCGGCGTATCGCGGCGGCGCGGATGCGGTGTCGCTGATCAACACCATCAACTCCATCACCAGTGTGGACCTGGAACGCATGGTCGCCCTGCCGGTGGTCGGCACGCAAAGCACCCATGGCGGTTATTGCGGCTCGGCGGTCAAGCCCATTGCGTTGAACATGGTCGCCGAAATCGCCCGCGACCCGCAGACCCAAGGGTTGCCGATTTGCGGCATCGGCGGCATCGGCAATTGGCGTGATGCGGCGGAATTTGTCGCCCTGGGCTGCGGCGCGGTGCAGGTGTGCACGGCGGCGATGCTGCATGGGTTTCGGATTGTGGAAGAGATGAAGGACGGGCTGTCACGCTGGATGGACAGCCAGGGCTACACCAGCCTGCAGGAATTTTCCGGGCGAGCGGTGAGCAATACCACGGATTGGAAGTACCTGGACATCAACTATCAGGTGATTGCCAAGATCGATCAGCAGGCTTGTATCGGCTGTGGGCGTTGCCATATTGCCTGTGAGGATACGTCGCACCAGGCGATTGCCAGCTTGAAACAGGCGGACGGCACACATAAATATGAGGTGATCGATGATGAGTGCGTCGGCTGCAATTTGTGCCAGATCACCTGCCCGGTGGCCGATTGCATCGAGATGGTGCCAATAGAAACGGGCAAGCCGTTTTTGAACTGGACGCAGGATCCGCGCAATCCTTACCGCGAGGCTGTGTAAGTTACCTTTTGTGGCGAGGGAGCTTGCTCCCGCTGGAGTGCGAAGCACTCCCAAATCAGCAACTGAGCTGTATCTGAATAATCTCGGTTGACTGTATTGGGGCTGCTGCGCAGCCCAACGGGAGCAAGCTCCCTCGCCACAAAGCCCGATAAGACTTCTACGGCTCCAAGCCAATCCCCCGCAAAATCACACTGGTCACCGTCTGAATCGCCTTCTCGAACTGCCTGTCCGACAACGGCTGGTGATCATTCAAGATCTTCACCTGATGATCAAAATCCGCATAGTGCTGGGTCGAGGCCCAAATCATATACAGCAGGCTTGACGGCTCCACCGGCAGGATGCGTTTGTCCTCCACCCACTGACGAATTTTCGCCTCCTTCATCTTGGCCCAGTCGTACAGGCTTTCATCCAGTGCCTCACCGAGCGTCGGCGCGCCGTGGATGATTTCATTCGCCCAGACTTTCGAACCATAGGGCCGCGTGCGCGAGCGCTGCATCTTGGCGCGGATATAACTGCTGAGCACCACCCGTGGGTCGTCGAAGGTTTCAAAGCTCAACGCATCCTGCTTCCACAGGTCCAGCAGGTCGAACAGCACGGCGCTGTACAATTCGCTTTTGGTGCTGAAGTAGTAATGCAGGTTGGAGCGCGGCAGTTGCACTTCTTCGGCAATGTCGGCCATGGCGGTGCTGCCATAGCCCTTCTCGGCGAAGACTTTCTCCGCCGCCAACAGGATTTTCTCGACGTTGCTGCGCCGGATGCCGATCTTGTGATTGCCCATGGATGGTGGAGCCCCAGTCACTTTTAAATACAATTCATTTTCAAGCATCACATCATGAACCGCTTCATTAGGCTACACGCCGTTGATCGCGTGATCAGCGCCCGGGCCGCAAAGCCCGCAGTATTCCAAGGCGTCAGCCTGCGTGATCGGGCTATGATCGGCGCATCTGAACCGGACACCCCAGACCTATGGCCGTTGACCTGCACGCCCTCTACCCGAAATTGATCCACCTGATGCTGGACACGGTCTTCGTGGTCGACAGTGACAACCTGATCGTGTTTGTCAGCGATGCCTGCGAAGCCCTGCTCGGTTACCGCGCCGATGAACTGACCGGCACGCCCATTACCGACTACATGCACCCCGAAGACCTGGCGCGCACGCGGGCCTCGATTGTGCGGGTCATGAATGGCCGGCCCCATGTGGACTTTCGCAACCGTTATCTGCGCAAGGATGGCAGCGTGGTGCACATTCTGTGGGCAGCCTTCTGGTCCGAAGAAGTCGGCGCGCGCATCGGCGTGGCGCGGGACGTGACGGCCCTCACCCAGGCCGAGGAGGAACTGCGCTTCCTCGCCCACCATGACCCATTGACGGCCCTCACTAACCGCTCGTTGTTCAACGACGGCCTGGCGTCGGCCCTGCAAACCGCACGGCGTGATAACACCCGGCTGGCATTGCTGTTTCTGGACGTCAATGACTTCAAGGGCATCAACGATGTGCACGGCCACGCCGTGGGCGACCGCGTGCTCTGCGTGATTGCACGGCGGCTGGAAGGCTGCGTGCGTGAAAGCGACCTGGTGGCACGCATGGGCGGTGATGAATTCACGGTGTTGCTGACCGATGTGCAGTCACACGAAGCGGTCAGCAGCAAAGTGGCGCAGATACTCGCGGCCATGGCCGAGCCGTTGGGCGCTGAGTTTGGCCCGGTCAAGATGCCGTCGTGCAGTGTGGGCGTGGCGTTTTACCCGGCCGACGGCGCAGATGCCGATACCCTGCTCAGCCACGCAGACAGCGACATGTACCGGATCAAAAGGCTGCGGTTGGCCGCCAAGTGATGAAACTTCCTACGCGAACCTTTCCCGCCAAAAACGGATTGGTTAGGATCGCGGTCAACTTGAAGGATCATTGCAATGACTATTCGACCTCGCGTGGCCGCCGACGACCCGGTGCTGGGAGCACTGTGGGAGCGCTCGGTGCGGGCCACCCATGACTTCCTCCCCGAGGATGACATTCAGCGTTTGCTGCCGCTGGTGCGCGACACCTACCTGCCAATGCCGGCCCTCGACGTGTGGGTGTATGAAGACCACCACGGCATCGCCGGTTTTATCGGCACCGGCGGGCATAACGTCGAAATGCTGTTTATCGACCCCGAGCGCCGTGGCCAGGGCGTCGGCCGCCAATTGCTCGACCACGCCCGCGCCCGTCACGACACGCTGACCGTGGACGTCAACGAACAAAACCCGCAGGCCGTGGGTTTCTATCGGCATTATGGTTTTATCCAGGTCGCGCGCTCGCCGCTGGATGGCGAAGGCAAACCCTTTCCCTTGTTGCACATGGCGTTACCGACTCCCTGACTTGAAGGTACTGAACAATGTTGATCAAGAAAGCCCTGACCACCGTGACCCTGCTCGCCTCCCTGCTGGGTGCCTCGGCAGCATTCGCCCACGCCCACCTTAAAAGTTCGACACCGGCGGCCGACAGCACGGTTGCCGCGCCTGCCGACCTGCGCCTGAGCTTCAGCGAAGGCGTCGAAGCCACCTTCACCAAAGTGTCCCTGAGCAAAGACGGCACCGAAGTCGCCATCAAAGGCCTGGAAACCCCGGACGCCGACAAGAAAACCCTGGTCGTCACACCTGCCGCGCCGCTGGCGGCCGGCAACTACAAGGTGGTGTGGAACGCCGTCTCGGTCGACACCCACAAGAGCAACGGTGAATACAGCTTCAAGGTCGGCCAATAACCGATGGCAACCCTGCTGGTGCTGTGCCGCTTCGTGCATTTCATCGTCGTGCTGTTGATGTTCGGGGCCTGTGCCTTCAGGCCCTGGCTGCTCGGCGCGCACCCGGCACTGGACCGACAACTGTTGCGCATCACCCGCGCGCTGGCCTGGCTGGGGTTGCTCTCCGGCGTGGCCTGGTTACTGTTGATCACAGCCAGCATGGCGGGCAGTTGGGATGCGGCGCTGCAACCGGCCACCGTGCAGTTGGTGCTGGGCAAAACCTTTTTCGGCCAGGTATGGGTTTGGCATTTGTTGCTGAACCTGCTGCTGGTGGTGGTGTTGATCAAACCCTGGCCGGCCTTGCGCCTGCCGTTGACCGCACTGCTATTGGCGACCTTGGCCCCGGTCGGCCATGGCGCCATGCTCAATGGGCTGAGCGGGCAATTGCTGATCCTCAATCAGGTGGTGCACCTGGTGTGCGTCGGCGCCTGGCTGGGCGGGTTGTTGTTGCTGGTGCTGATCCTGCGGCTGTCGCCAAAGCCTGGGCTGGAGCCGATCCTCAAGCGCTTCAGCGGTGTGGGTTATGGCCTGGTTGCCGGTTTGCTGGTGACGGGCCTGATCAATGTTCGGGTGCTGACCGGGCAGCTGTGGCCCACGCCGCTGTTCAACGGGTTTGCACTGATTCTGTTGATCAAGGTGCTGCTGGTACTGGGCATGTTGGCGCTGGCGCTGTTGAACCGGTTGCGTATCGAGCGCTGTGAGGAGCGAGTGGGCAGTTTGAAGGCCAGTGTGATGCTCGAATGGGTGTTGGGTATTGCAGCAGTAGCCGCGGTGTCCCTGCTGGGTACCTTGCCGCCAATGGTGATGGCTGGCTGACCCCACGCAAAGCTCCAGTCGAACTCGGTCAAAATGTGGGAGCGGGCTTGCTCGCGAATGCGGTGGACCAGTCACTCTATTTTTCGACTGACATACCGCATTCGCAGGCAAGCCAGGTCCCACATGGACCGTGCCCACTTTTGACCGATGCAGACTTAGTCATCGTATAACTTCTACTTGACAGGCCCCGAAAACCCCGCAAATATCCCTCGCAATGTTGTACGACAACGTATAACAAATAATAAAAACAACAAAACGAAAGGGAGCTTCACTGTGCCTCAATTCGCCCGTAATTCCTCCTCGCGTCTCGGTCTTATCAGCTTCAGCAGCCTGGCACTCGCCCTGCCCCTCAGCGCCCAGGCCGAGGGTTTTCTCGACGATGCCAAAGCCACGCTCAACCTGCGCAACGCCTACTTCAATCGCAACTTCACCAACCCCACGTACCCACAGGCCAAGGCCGAGGAATGGACGCAGAACTTCATTCTCGACGCCAAATCCGGCTTTACCCAAGGCACCGTGGGCTTCGGGATTGACGTGCTGGGCCTGTATTCGCAGAAGCTCGACGGCGGCAAGGGCACCGGTGGCACGCAGCTATTGCCGATCCATAGCGACGGCCGCCCTGCCGACAATTTCGGACGCCTGGGCGTAGCGCTGAAAACCCGGCTGTCAAAAACCGAACTGAAGGTCGGCGAATGGATGCCGGTGCTGCCGATCCTGCGCTCGGACGACGGCCGCTCCTTGCCGCAAACCTTCCGTGGCGGCCAGGTCACCTCCAATGAAATCGCCGGGCTGACGCTCTACGGCGGCCAGTTTCGCGGCAACAGCCCGCGCAACGACGCGAGCATGGAAGACATGTTCATGAACGGCAAAGCGGCGTTCACCTCCGACCGTTTCAACTTCGGTGGCGGCGAATACACCTTCAACGACAAACGCACCCAGGTCGGCGTGTGGTACGCCGAACTCACCGACATCTACCAGCAGCAGTACCTGAACCTGACCCACAGCCAGCCGGTCGGCGACTGGACCTTTGGCGCCAACCTCGGGTTTTTCAATGGCAAGGAAGACGGCAGCGCGCTGGCCGGTAACCTCGACAACAAAACCTATTCCGCCCTGCTCTCGGCCAAATACAAAGGCAACGCCTTCTATGTAGGCCTGCAAAAACTCACCGGCGACAGCGTATGGATGCGGGTCAACGGCACCAGCGGCGGCACCCTGGCCAACGACAGCTACAACGCCAGCTACGACAATGCCAAGGAAAAATCCTGGCAGATACGCCATGACTTCAACTTCGTGGTGCTCGGCATTCCGGGGCTGACCATGATGAACCGGTACATCAGCGGCAATAACGTGCACACCGGCGCCATCACCGATGGCAAGGAATGGGGTCGCGAGTCGGAGCTGGCCTACACGGTGCAGAGCGGCACACTGAAGGATTTGAATGTGCGCTGGCGCAACTCGACCATGCGTCGGGATTTCAGCAACAACGAGTTTGATGAGAATCGGATCTTTGTCAGCTACCCGATCTCGTTGCTGTAACGCGCCCCCTGCAGGAACCGGCATTTGTGGCAGCCCGCTTGTGTGGGAGCTGGCTTGCCTGCGATAGCGGAGTATCAGCAAAAGAAATGTCAGTTAGCGGACCGCAATCGCAGGCAAGCCAGCTCCCACCTTTTGAGCGCCACTTGCCTGCAAGGGCGTTGACAATCCAGGGAATCCAAAACGATACTTCCACCAAGTCATACGACAACCTACAACAACAATGGAATTCCCATGACCACCACCACGCCTGCTCCCTTCAACCGCCTGCTGCTCACCGGTGCTGCCGGCGGCCTGGGCAAAGTCTTGCGCGAACGCATGCGCCCTTATGCCCAGGTATTGCGCCTGTCGGACATCGCCAACATGGCCCCGGCGGCCGGCGAGTTCGAAGAAGTGCGACCCTGTGACCTGGCCGACAAACAAGCCGTGCACCACTTGGTGGAAGGCGTCGATGCCATCCTGCATTTCGGTGGTGTGTCGGTGGAGCGCTCTTTCGAAGAGGTGCTGGGCGCTAACATCAGCGGCATTTTCCATATCTACGAAGCC
This sequence comes from Pseudomonas sp. W3I7, assembly GCF_030816095.1. NCBI lineage: Bacteria > Pseudomonadati > Pseudomonadota > Gammaproteobacteria > Pseudomonadales > Pseudomonadaceae > Pseudomonas > Pseudomonas sp. W3I7. The sequence goes on along the minus strand of NZ_JAUSXP010000001.1, from coordinate 2,039,085 downwards.
GCCCGCCGCCATGGCGTGAAACGCGTGATCTTCGCCAGCTCCAACCATGTGATCGGCTTCTATAAGCAGGACGAACACATCGACGCCCACTCCCCACGTCGCCCGGACAGCTACTACGGCCTGTCCAAGTCCTATGGCGAAGACATGGCCAGCTTCTACTTCGACCGCTACGGCATCGAGACCGTGAGCATCCGTATCGGCTCCTCGTTCCCGGAACCCCAGAACCGCCGGATGATGCACACCTGGCTGAGTTTCGATGACCTGACCCAACTGCTCGAGCGCGCGCTGTACACGCCGAATGTGGGCCACACCGTGGTCTACGGCATGTCGAATAACCTCGATACCTGGTGGGACAACCGTTACGCCGCGCACCTGGGTTTTGCGCCCAAGGACAGCTCCGAAGTGTTCCGCGCCAAGGTCGAAACCCAGCCGCCAGTGGCCGCCGACGACCCGGCCGCGATCTACCAGGGCGGCGCGTTCTGCGCGGCGGGGCCGTTTGGTGACTGAACGCACATCAACCCAAGGGAATGAGTTGCCATGACCGCTGAACTGATCGTCGATGCCCGCAATGCCGTGGGCGAATGCCCGGTGTGGGTGCCGCAGGAAAACGCGCTGTACTGGGTGGACATCCCCAACGGCGGCCTGCAACGCTGGAACGCCGCCACCGGCCACGTGGCCGCCTGGAAAGCCCCGCAGATGCTTGCCTGTATTGCCCGCACCGACGCGGGCAATTGGCTTGCGGGCATGGAAAGCGGGTTTTTCCAACTCACCCCGCATCACGACGGCAGCCTCGACACCACGCCTCTGGCGAGTGTCGAACACCCGCGCCCGGACATGCGCCTCAACGATGGCCGCTGTGATCGCCAGGGCCGTTTCTGGGCCGGCAGCATGGTGCTGAACATGGGCTTGAATGCGGCCGAAGGCACCCTTTACCGCTATGCGTCAGGCGCCGCGCCCCATGCGCAACTGAACGGGTTCATCACCCTCAACGGCCTGGCCTTCAGCCCGGACGGCCGCACGATGTACGCCTCGGATTCACACCCGATGGTGCAGCAAATCTGGGCTTTCGATTACGACACCGACACCGGCACGCCGTCCAACCGCCGGGTATTTGTCGACATGCATCAATTCCTCGGGCGCCCCGATGGCGCGGCGGTCGACGCTGACGGCTGCTACTGGATCTGCGCCAACGACGCCGGGCTGATTCACCGCTTCACCCCGGATGGCCGCCTGGACCGCTCCCTCAACGTGCCCGTCAAAAAACCTACCATGTGCGCCTTCGGCGGCAGCCGGCTGGACACCTTGTTCGTCACCTCGATCCGTGATGACCACAGTGAGCAGTCGGTCGCCGGCGGCGTGTTTGCCCTCAACCCCGGCGTCAGCGGATTGCCGGAGCCCACGTTCACCCTCTAGCTGCATCGCTGTGCCTTGAATACAACAACAATAAGACAGGAGTGACACCCCATGGACTTCAAACGCACTTTGCTCGCCGCTGCATGCTTTACCCTCAGCACCGCCGCCCACGCGCTGGAAATCAAATTCGCCGACATCCACCCCGCCGGCTACCCCACTGTCGTTGCCGAAGAGAACATGGGCAAGGCCCTGACCAAAGCCAGCAACGGCGAACTGACCTTCAAATACTTCCCGGGCGGTGTCCTGGGCTCCGAAAAAGAAGTGGTCGAACAGGCCCAGGTCGGCGCGGTGCAGATGACCCGCGTCAGCCTCGGCATTGTCGGGCCGGTGGTGCCGGACGTGAACGTGTTCAACTTGCCGTTCGTGTTCCGCGACCAGGCGCATATGCGCAAAATCATCGACGGCGAGATCGGCGATGAAATCCTCGCCAAGATCACCGACTCCGAGTTCGGCCTGGTGGCCCTGGCCTGGATGGACGGGGGCACGCGCAACCTTTACACCAAGAAGCCGGTGCGCAAGATCGAAGACCTCAAGGGCATGAAAATTCGTGTTCAGGGCAACCCGATCTTCATCGAAGCCTTCAACGCGATGGGCGCCAACGGCATTGCCATGGACACCGGCGAAATCTTCAGCGCCTTGCAGACCGGCGTCATCGACGGCGCGGAAAACAACCCGCCGACGTTGCTGGAGCACAACCACTTCCAGAACGCCAAGTTCTACACCCTCACCGAACACTTGATCCTGCCCGAACCCATCGTGATGTCAAAAATCACCTGGAACAAACTCACGCCTGCCCAGCAAGACCTGGTGAAAAAAGCCGCCAAGGTCGCCCAGCAAGATGAGCGCGCGCTGTGGGACGCCAAGTCCGCCAGCAGCGAAACCAAACTTAAGGCTGCCGGCGTCGAGTTCATCACTGTCGACAAAAAACCCTTCTATGACGCCACCGCAGCGGTTCGCGCCAAGTACGGTGCGGCTTACGCCGACATCATCAAGCGCATCGACGCGGTCGAGTAATCACCCTTCCCTTTAGTCAGGCCCGGCGCGGTCGGCATCGACGCGCCCGGTTACGGTGAACGCCATGAAGAATTTTGTGCTGCGCATCAACGACCGCATTTACATGACCTGCATCTGGGTCGCCGGCCTCTCGGTGCTCGGGGTCGCGCTGATCATCCCCTGGGGCATCTTCGCCCGCTACATCCTCGGCACCGGTGCAAGCTGGCCGGAGCCCACCGCCATTCTGCTGATGCTGGTGTTCACGTTTGTCGGCGCGGCGGCCAGTTACCGTGCCGGCGCGCATATGTCGGTGGCCGTGGTCACCGACCGCCTGCCAGCGCGCCAACGGCAAATCGTCAGTGTTATCACGCAACTGCTGATGGCCACCATCTGCCTGTTCATGACCGTCTGGGGCAGCAAGCTGTGCCTGTCCACCTGGAACCAGTTCATGAGCGCGATCCCCACCCTGCGTGTGGGCATCACCTATATGCCGATCCCGATTGGCGGGCTGCTGACGCTGGTGTTCGTGCTGGAAAAACTCTTGTTCGGTGACCAGAGCCAGCGCCGTGTGGTGCGCTTCGACCTGGTTGAAGAAAACGAAGGGGCTGCCTGATGGACGCATTGATACTGCTGGGCAGTTTTATCGCCTTGATCCTGATCGGCATGCCGGTGGCCTACGCCCTCGGGCTGTCGGCGCTGATCGGCGCGTGGTGGATCGACATCCCGTTCCAGGCCTTGATGATTCAGGTCGCGGGTGGGGTGAACAAGTTTTCGCTGATGGCGATTCCGTTCTTTGTGCTGGCCGGGGCGATCATGGCCGAGGGCGGCATGTCGCGACGCCTGGTGGCATTTGCCGGGGTGCTGGTGGGGTTTGTGCGCGGTGGCCTGTCGTTGGTGAACATCGTGGCGTCAACGTTTTTTGGCGCGATTTCCGGATCGTCGGTGGCCGACACCGCCTCGGTCGGCTCGGTGTTGATCCCGGAAATGGAGCGCCAGGGTTATCCACGCGAGTTCTCCACCGCCGTTACGGTCAGCGGCTCGGTGCAGGCCTTGCTGACGCCGCCCAGCCACAACTCGGTGCTCTACTCCCTGGCAGCCGGCGGCACGGTCTCGATTGCCTCATTGTTCATGGCCGGCGTGGTGCCTGGGCTGCTGATGAGCGCGTGCCTGATGGTGCTGTGCCTGATCTTCGCGAAAAAGCGCAATTACCCCAAGGGCGAGGTCATCCCGCTGAAACAGGCGCTGAAAATCTGCGCCGATGCACTCTGGGGCTTGATGGCCATGGTGATCATTCTCGGCGGCATCCTCTCGGGCATTTTCACTGCCACCGAGTCGGCCGCGATTGCCGTGCTCTGGGCATTTTTCGTGACCATGTTCATCTACCGCGACTACAAATGGCGCGAGCTGCCCAAGCTGATGCACCGCACGGTGCGCACCATTTCCATTGTGATGATCCTGATCGCCTTCGCGGCCAGCTTCGGCTACATCATGACCCTGATGCAGATCCCGGCGAAGATCACCACGCTGTTCCTGACTCTGTCGGACAACCGCTACGTGATCCTGATGTGCATCAACGTCATGCTGCTGTTGCTCGGTACGGTGATGGACATGGCGCCGCTGATTTTGATCCTCACGCCGATCCTGCTGCCGGTGATCCTCGGTATCGGTGTCGACCCGGTGCACTTCGGCATGATCATGCTGGTGAACCTCGGCATCGGCCTGATCACTCCGCCAGTGGGCGCGGTGCTGTTCGTGGGCGCGGCGGTGGGCAAGGTCAGTATCGAGAAAACCGTGGCGGCGTTGCTGCCGTTTTATGCGGTACTGTTCCTGGTCTTGATGGCGGTCACCTACATTCCCGCGTTGTCCCTGTGGCTTCCTGGGCTGGTGCTCTGATGATAGAACTGGAAGACAACCTGACCCGTCTCACCCTCGCCCCGGCCGTGGGTGGCAGCATCGTCAACTGGACGGTGCGCGCCACCGGGCAGCCGCTGTTGCGCCCTAGCGACGAAGCGGCGTTGAACACCGGGCTGCCGGGCAAGCTGGCGTGTTACCCGCTGGCGCCGTGGTCCAATCGAGTGGCCCAAGGCGGTTTCGACAACCCCGGCGGCTGGCTGGCACTCACGCCCAACAGCCCGCTCGATCCGCTGCCGATTCACGGTTCGGCCTGGCAACAGGCGTGGCAGGTGGTAAGCCAGACGGCGGATGAGGTGGTGCTGACGGTGGCGTGCGAGACGCCGTTCGCCTATCGCGCCGACCAGCGGTTTCGCTTACGTGGCGGCGAACTGAGTCTCGAATTGCGCGTGACGCACCTGGCCGAAGACGCCGCGTGGCACGGCCTGGGGTTGCATCCGTACTTGCCACGCAGGCCGGGCACGCGGTTGCAGGCCAAGGCGTCCCAGGTGTGGATGAGTGATGCATCCAAGCTGCCAACCGGGTTGGCGGCGGTGCCTGCCGAATGGGATTTCACTCAGCTCAAGGGGCTGCCGCAAGGCCTGGTGGACAATGGGTTTTGCCAGTGGGACGGGCATTGCCGCATTGAACAGCCGGAGCTGGGCTATGCCCTGGAGTGCCAGGCCAGCGGCGCCGATTACTTCCTGCTGTTCTGCCCGCCGGGGTTGGGGTTCTTTTGCATCGAGCCGGTGAGTCATCCGGTGAATGCGCATCACCTGCCTGGGCGGCCGGGGCTGAAGCTGCTCGAGCAAGGCCAATCAACCCAACTCGATTTCACCCTGAAATACCAACCTTTATAACCCCAAAAAACCCTGTGGGAGCCGGGCTTGCCCGCGATGGCGGTGGATCAGCTTACACACCTGTGCCTGATAGACCGCTATCGCAGGCAAGCCAGCTCCCACATTTTGATCCTCGGCGTGTCAAGGCGGGCTGTTTTTCAGGCGGCCCGCCGTGTCGATACTCACCACCACCGACAACCCCGGCCGCAGGCGCTCGCTCTCGGCCTGATCCGGGTCCACCGTGATCCGCACCGGCACCCGCTGGGCGATCTTCACAAAGTTGCCGGTGGCATTATCCGCCTGCAGCAGGCTGAATTCCGAGCCGGTTGCCGGGGAAATATGCTGCACCGTGCCGTGAAACTTGCGGTGGTTGAGCGCATCCACGGTGAACGTCACCGGCTGGCCGACCTGCACATTGTCCATCTGGGTTTCTTTCATATTGGCGATCACCCACAACTGCGGCGGCACCAGCGCCATCAACTGCGCGCCGGAGTTGACGTAGGCGCCCAGGCGCACGCCGATCTGCCCCAGCTGGCCGTCACGCGGCGCAATGATGCGGGTGTTGGACAGGTCGATACGCGCCAGTTCCACGGCCGCATCGGCACTGGCCACCGCCGCTTCGAGGGAGCCGCGATTGACGATCACGGTTTGCAAATCCTGCCGGGCGATTTCCAGATTGGCCTGGGCCTGGGCCACCGCTGCGATGGTCTGCGCGTTCGCGGCGCGGGTCACGTCCAGCTCGCGCTTGGACACCGAGCCATCGCTGATCAACTCTTCATTACGACGCAGGTCCGCAGTGCTTTTGCGTGCCTGGGCCTGGCTATCCACCAGCGCCGCCTGGCGCAGTTTGATGGTGGCTTCGGCGCTGTTGCGCTGCTGCACCACATTGGCCAAGGAGGCTTTCTGCACCGCCAATTGCGCCAGCGCCTGATCAAGACGCTGCTTGTAGATGCGGTCATCCAGGCGCACCAGCAGGTCGCCGGCCTTGACGTACTGGAAGTCCTGCACCGGCACTTCATACACATAGCCGCTCAGTTGCGGGCCGATAATCGTCACCTGGCCACGCACCAGTGCGTTCTCGGTGGTTTCCACCGCACTGCTGAACGGCGGCAATTGCCAGGCGTACAGCACGATCAACACACCGACGATGGCAATCGCGGCAAAGCCCAGCGACGAGACGATGCGCACCCGCAGCGAGCGCGGCTCCGTGACGGTCGAGCCCGGTGGTGACGTGCCTTCCGGGGTGGAGGCGATGGCGTTGGTGGTAGTGGTGGTGGTTTCGGTCATGAAGTAACGCCGCTGGGTTGAACGGGTGGGGCTGCTGCTTTGGTGGTACTCATCAGCCACAGGCTGCGGGTGAAGATCCAGAGCATGGTGAGGATTGCGATGATCGCGATCAGCATGAATACATCGTTGTAGGCCATCACATTCGCCTCGCGCGTGGCCGCCGTGGCCAGGCTGCGAATGCCCATGAGGTTGCGCAGTTCCGGGTCGGCAACCACACTGCCGTAGGCCGAGCCGCCGCTCTGCACCCGCGCCGCCACACGTGGGTCGAGCAGGGTCAGGTGTTCGACGATCATGCTGGAGTGGTATTTCTCCCGCACGATCTGAAACGTGCCCAGCAACGCCGCACCAATCAGGCCGCCGAGGTTCTGGCAGATGCCGAACATCACCGAGAAGCTCACCAGGTTGCGCGGGTTGGTCAGAACGTTTTTAGTGCCCAGCACCATGGTCGGCCCCAGGAAGAAGGTGCCGCCAAAGCCTAGCAGGAACTGGCTGATATACAGGTTTTGCGGGCGGGTGAGGTTGCTGGAGAAACTGTCCATCACCGAGCCTGTGGCCATCAGCGCCAGGGAGATGATCAACGGCATCAGCAAGTGCGCCGGGTTGATCGTCAGCGCGCTGACCACCAGCCCGGCAATCGCCCCGGCCAGCATCACCACGTAAAGGGTGTGCATCTGCTGGTAGCTCATGTTCAGCATCTGCATAAAGCCCACCGCGCCGGTGGACTGCTCGGACAGCACCATGCGAATCAGCACCACCGCCAGCGCCAGGCGAATCATCGCCCCGCTGCCGAGCCAGCGCGTCATCAACATCGGGTTGGCGCGGTTATGCTCAATGGCCAGGCCGGCCATGATCAACACCAGCGAACAGGCCGAGGCCACGCCGATCCAGGGCGCTTCCAGCCACCAGTCGATGCGCCCCAACGACAGCACCGCACAGAGCAACGCCACGCCGCTGGCGAGAATGGCAAAGGTGAGGAAGTCGAGTTTTTCAAAGGTTTTGAAGCGGTCGCCGGGCGGCAGTTTGAGCATGAACACGCAGCCCAGGCAGATCAGCGCCATGCCCAGTTCGAACAGGTACAGCCCGCGCCATTCGGCAATTTGCAGCAAGTCTTCGGAGAACAAGCGCGCCAGCGGCAACGCCAACTGTGCGGTGCCCAAGCCCAGCACCAAGGCTTTGAGCCGCCACTTGGCCGGGAACGCCTGGATCATGTAGTACAAGCCCAACGAACTCAGCGCCGCGCCAACCATGCCATGCGCCGCCCGCACTGCAATCGCCGAACTCAAGTCATTGACGAACAAATGGCCGAAGGTCACCAGCGCATACAGCACCAGAAACACCTCGGTAAACGCCCGCAGGCCGAACTGTTGGCGAAACTTCACCAGCAGCAGGTTCATGCACACGTTGGTCATCACATAGGCGGCCGGCAGCCAGGCCATTTCTGCGGTGGTGGCGCCCAGTGCGCCTTGCAGGTATTGCAGGTTGGCGATCACCAGGGCGTTGCCGAGCCCGCCGGTAATTGCCACCAGGATCCCGACCAACGCGAACAGCCAGCGCTTGTGCGTAGGGTGCAGCGGCGTCGACGGAGAGCCAGGCAGGCTCGGCCGCTCGTGGGGTTGCCAGGTGTGGGGGGTGTATTTATCCATCGCATGACCTTGATGAGCCGACGTGCAAGGTCGGTGAATCCGTTACTCAGGGACCAGTAAACCTGAGAGGCGTTCATCTTGCCATGTCTCGTGCGGGCATGGTCAAAACTGTGGGGGCTGGGTTTTCTGCTGGGGCGGGTTGTTGGTGTACATATCCGTTATTTGGGTAACGGCGGCCTATGGTTCCGCTCTTACAGCGGGTCACTTTTGGCAAACGCCCCAAAAGTAACCAAAAGGTCTGTGCCCCACCACTCGGCACCTCGCTCTGGCTCGGTGTGCCCTCACTCCGGCTTGAATCCGTGGGCCGCCGCGATGGGCCATCCCTGGCCCAGCGCGGCTAACCCGGCGTCCTGCCGGGTTACCCACGGATTCAAGCCTGCGTTCGGCCATCGTGGTTGACGGGGCGCCTCAGATCAAAATCAAGATCAAAAGCAGAGCACGGCGGCCTGAAAGCCGACCTGAGTGGTTGAATCAAAAGCCAGATCAAGTGCAAAGCAACAGCCTATCTACCTGATGCAACACAGTCTAAATGTGGGAGCGGGCTTGCTCGCGAATGCGGTGTGCCAGTCAATTCATCTGTAACTGACCCACCGCATTCGCGAGCAAGCCCGCTCCCACAGTTGACCGCATCCAACCTTAAGCGGATTTGCATGCACTGAAGAGCTGCTTTTCTGTGGGAGCTGGCTTGCCTGCGATGCAGACACCTCGGTGTGTCAGGTACAACAAGTTGAGGCCATCGCAGGCAAGCCAGCTCCCACCTTTGACCGAGTATGGCTCTGCTGTTGCTGTTGCTGTTGCTGTGGCCCTTACATCCTTTTCGATGACGAAGTCAGCGGTCTTTTGATCTGCGCTTTTGATCTTGATCTGAAATCGCCCCGTCAAACACGATGGCCGGAATTCGACAGTGATTTGGGGGGTAAACCGGCAGGGATGCCGGTTTAGCCGCCCCGCGCCATGGATGGCGCGTGGCGGCGGCCCCCCAAATCACTGGCGGATTGCGGGCATGCCGAGCCACAGCGAGGCACCGAGTGTTGGGGCGAAGACCTTTTGGTTACTTTTGGGTCTTTCCAAAAGTGACCCGCTGTAAGAGCGGAACCCTAAGCAGCCGTTACCGCAGCAACGGATATGTACACCCCCAAAAGACCACCCTCTCAGGCAACCCACCTCCCACAGTTGAATTGTGTTGCACATCAGGATCAGAGCGCAGCCTTTATCAGCATCCCCGCAGCCACCACCACACACAGGCTGGCAAACCCCATCTGCAACGCCCGCGCCGGGATCACCGAACACAAACGCCGACCGGCCAACATACCGACAATACTCGCACCGATAAACACCCAGCCCATGGGCTCAATACTCACACCGGCCTGCATCGACCCAGCCACGCCGATCAGCGAAATCAGGCTGATCACCATCAACGAGGTGGCGACAATCCCGCGCATCTGCACATCGGTCAGTTGCTTGAACGCCGGCACGATCAGGAAGCCACCGCCCACGCCGAGCAAGCCCGACACCGCGCCAGTCACGGCCCCCAAAGCCGCCAACGTGGCGCTGCATTTGGCCGTCCAGGCCAGGCGCCCGGTCTGCTGGTTGAGCATGCAGTTTTTCTGGCCCCAGGACGCAGCGCCATGGTCGCTGGGCCCGGCCTCGACCTTCTCGCGTTGCAACATGCGCCAGGCCACCAGCACCATCAAGGCGCTGAACAGGCCCATCAGCAGGTGTTCGGGCAACTGGTGCGCAATAAACACGCCCAGCGGCGAGAACAACGCACCGAGCAACGCGATCAATAGCGCGGCGCGGTAGCGCACCAGGCCATGGCGCAACCCGTCAATGGCGCCGACCGCCGCCGCTGCGCCCACGGCGAGCAACGACACCGGCGCCGCCTGGGTCATGGTCAAGCCCAGGCCCAGCACCAACGCCGGCACGCCGAGAATGCCGCCGCCCGCACCGGTCAGGCCCATGACCAGGCCCATCAATAAACCCAACAGACTTGCCAGCAGCATTTAATCCACCTTGCTCAGGCGGGTCAGCCACTCGCGGCCTTTGAGCATGCCGTTCCAGTAGAACCACGGCAGCAGCGTGGCCTTGAGGAACCACATCGAGCGGCGTGCCTGGGTCGGGTCCAGCGGGAAGGTCGGCAGCAGCTTGCCGCCATAGCCGAACTCGGCCAGCACCACCTTGCCCTTCTCCACCGTCAACGGGCAGGAACCATAGCCGTCGTACTTGAGCGGCAGCGGCGCCTGTTTGCGCAGGGCCAGCAGGTTTTCGGCCACCACCACAATCTGCTTGCGCACCGCGGCAGCGGTCTTGGCGTTGGTGGTGCCGCACACATCGCCGAGGCCGAAGATGTGCGGGTAGCGCAGGTGTTGCAGGCTGTGCGGGTTCACCTCGCACCAACCGGCAGGGTCTGCCAACGGGCTCTGGCGGATAAAGTCCGGGGCCACTTGCGGCGGAACCACGTGCAACAGGTCGAAGGACTTTTCTTCGACGGTGGCCTTGCCTTCGGCGTCTTTGACTTCAAACCAGGCTTTGCGCGCCGGGCCATCGACCTTGACCAGGTTGGCATTGAACGCCAGGCGGGCGTTGTATTTCTCTACGTACTTCATCAACGGCGGCACAAAGGTCGCGACGCCAAACAGCGCGGCACCGGCCAGGTTGAATTCGACGTCGATATTTTTCAGGTTGCCCTGCTTGAGCCAGTGATCGCAGGACAGGTACATGGCCTTTTGCGGCGCGCCTGCGCATTTGATCGGCATGGCTGGCTGGGTAAAGATCGCCTTGCCGCTCTTCAACTGTTGAACAAGCTGCCAGGTGTAGGCCGCATGCTCGTAGCTGTAATTGGAGGTGACGCCGTTGTGCCCAAGAGTCTGTTCCAGGCCGTCGATTTTTTCCCAGGCCAGGCGCAGGCCAGGGCACACGATCAGGTTGTTCCAGGTCACGCGCTGGCCGTTGTCGAGCACCAGGGTGTGCTCGTCGGGCAGCAACTCGGCGACAGCGGCCTGCACCCAGGCGACGCCATTGGGCAGTACGTCGGCCAACGGCCGTCGGGTCTTTTTCAGGTCGTAGGCGCCGCCACCGACCAGCGTCCAGGCCGGCTGATAGCAGTGGTAGTCGTTAGGTTCGATCAGGGTGATGTTCAGCTGCGGGTCGCGTTTGAGCAGGCTGGCCAGCAGGCCGATGCCTGCCGAGCCGCCGCCGATGACTACGATGTCGCCACTGATGGTCGGTCCACAGTGTTGCTCGGTCATGGTCTTTTGCCTTTTAAGGTCAATGCACACAAGGGTCGCTGCCGTATGGCGTCACGCCCAGCTTTTTATGACCGCGCCGCAGTACAAGCCGGACAAGGTCTTCATCACTTGAATCACTTCGTGGCTGGCCAGCCCGTAGAAAATGTATTTACCTTCCCGACGGGTGGCGACCAACCCTTCGTCACGCAAAATGCCCAACTGTTGTGACAGGGTGGGCTGACGCACGCCGGTCATGGTTTCCAGCTCGCCGACGTTACGTTCGCCCTGGGTCAACTGGCACAGGATCAACAGGCGATCCTCATTGGCCAGTGCCTTGAGCAAGGAGCAGGCCTTGGACGCCGATGCACGCAACTGGGCGACTTCGCCCTCACTCAGAGTAGATTCCATTTGCCTCGGGTCCTTTATGTCACTTAAGCTCAAAACATTATGTGTAAACGTAAACTGATTGTAACCACTTTTTTCGCTTCCGGGGACCGCCGCCATGCCAGCGTTGATTCAAGCCTTTCTGGACGAGGCATCGTCGACCTTCACCTACGTCATCTATGAACACGATGGCGGCCCGTGCGCCATCGTCGATTCGGTACTCAATTACAATCCCGCGTCCGGACGCACTGAAACCACCCAAGCCGATAAAGTCATCGCGTTCGTGCGTGAACACGGCTTGCAGGTGCAGTGGCTGCTGGAAACCCATGCGCATGCCGATCACCTGTCCGCTGCGCCTTACCTGCGCCGCACGCTCGGCGGCAAAATCGCCATCGGCCAATCCATCAGCAAGGTGCAGGATGTGTTCAAGCGCCTGTTCAACCTGGAACCGGAATTTCGCGTCGATGGCTCGCAGTTCGATCACCTGTTTGCGCCGGATGAAATCTTTCACATCGGCAACTTGAAGGCCCAGGCGCTGCACGTGCCCGGCCACACTCCCGCCGACATGGCGTACCTGATCGACGGTCGCTTGATCCTGGTGGGCGACACGCTGTTCATGCCGGATGTGGGTACCGCGCGTTGCGATTTCCCTGGCGGCGATGCGCGGCAGCTGTATGCCTCGATGCGCAAGCTGCTGGCCTTTCCTTTGGAGACGGAATTGTACGTGTGCCATGACTACCCGCCTGAAGGTCGCGAAGCCAAGTGCCTGACCACGGTCGCCGAGCAGCGGGCGGGGAATATTCATGTGCATGACGGTGTGGATGAGGCAGCGTTTGTGCTGATGCGCACCCAGCGTGATGCCGGGTTGGGAATGCCGACGCTGTTGCTGCCGGCGATTCAGGTGAATGTGCGGGCGGGGAATATGCCGCCGGCGGAAGACAATGGTGTGGTTTACCTGAAGATCCCACTCAATAAACTGTAAAAAACGTCGATTCCCTTGTGGGAGCTGGCTTGCCTGCGATAGCTATATTTCAGTAACCCATGTATCAACTGGCCCACCGCTATCGCAGGCAAGCCAGCTCCCACATGGGTTGGTGTGATTCAGTTGCCCAGGCTGATGCCATTGGCCGGCAACGGCAGCGCGGTCTTGTAGCGCACCTGCTTGAGCGCAAAGCTTGAGCGGATATTGGCCACGCCCGGCACCTTGGTCAGAAAGTCCATCATGAAACGCTCCAGCGACTGGATCGTCGGCACCAGTACCCGAATCAGATAATCCGGGTCGCCCGCCATCAAGTAACACTCCATCACTTCCGGCCGGTCCGAGATCGCGCCCTCGAACTGCTGCAATGCCAGCTCGTTCTGCTTCTCCAGGCTCACATGGATGAACACATTCACGTGCAGCCCCAGCAAGTCGGCGTCCAGCAAAGTGACCTGATCGCGAATAAGCCCCAATTCCTCCATGGCCTTGACCCGGTTGAAGCACGGCGTGGGCGACAGGTTGACCGAGCGGGCCAGGTCGGCGTTGGTGATACGGGCGTTCTCCTGCAGGGCGTTGAGAATGCCAATATCGGTACGGTCCAGTTTGCGCATGAGACAAAATCACCTGTTTTTTATGTTTATGCAGTTTTTTTATCCGCAAATGGTCTTGAGCGCAATGAAACACAGATAAATATTCTTCTACGCCACGCCTATGATGTTTGTAGGACAAGATTTCTCCTATCCGGAGACTGACTGTCAGCTAGCGCGCCCACTACAAGAAATTCACAAGATCGAGCGTAGAAAGCCATGAACCAGCCGTATGCACCACTGCGCCTGCACGTTCCCGAACCCTCGGGCCGCCCAGGCTGCAAGACCGACTTTACCTACCTGCGCCTGACTGACGCAGGTACGGTGCGCAAACCCGCCATCGACGTAGAACCTGCCGACACCGCTGACCTGGCCAAGGGCCTGATCCGCGTGCTCGATGACCAGGGCCAGGCCCTCGGCCCGTGGGCTGAAGGCGTATCCGCCGAGATCAAGCGCAAAGGCATGCGCGCCATGCTCAAGACGCGCATCTTCGACAACCGCATGGTGGTCGCCCAGCGTCAGAAAAAAATGTCGTTCTACATGCAAAGCCTTGGCGAAGAAGCCATCGGCAGCGCCCAGGCCCTGGCCTTGAACATTGACGACATGTGCTTCCCCACCTACCGCCAGCAAAGCATCCTGATGGCCCGCGAAGTGCCGCTGGTGGACCTGATCTGCCAACTGCTGTCCAACGAGCGCGACCCGCTCAAGGGCCGTCAGTTGCCGATCATGTACTCGGTCAAGGACGCCGGTTTCTTCACTATTTCCGGCAACCTCGCCACCCAATTCGTGCAAGGCGTGGGCTGGGGCATGGCCTCGGCGATCAAGGGCGACACCAAGATTGCCTCAGCCTGGATCGGCGACGGCGCCACTGCCGAATCGGACTTCCACACCGCCCTCACCTTCGCCCACGTGTACCGCGCGCCGGTGATTCTCAACGTGGTCAACAACCAGTGGGCCATCTCCACCTTCCAGGCCATCGCCGGTGGTGAAGCCACCACCTTCGCCGGACGCGGCGTGGGTTGCGGCATCGCTTCCCTGCGTGTGGACGGCAACGACTTTATCGCCGTGTATGCAGCGTCTGCCTGGGCCGCCGAGCGTGCGCGCCGTAACCTTGGGCCAACCCTGATCGAGTGGGTCACCTACCGCGCCGGCCCGCACTCCACCTCGGACGATCCGTCCAAATACCGCCCGGCCGATGACTGGAGCCACTTCCCGCTCGGCGACCCTATCGCGCGCCTTAAACAGCACCTGATCAAAATTGGCCAGTGGTCCGAAGAGGAGCACACGGCGGTCAGTGCCGAGCTTGAGGCCGAAGTGGTCAAGGCGCAGAAAGAAGCCGAACAGTACGGCACCCTGGCCGGCGGCCAGATTCCAAGCGCCGCGACCATGTTCGAAGACGTTTACAAAGAGATGCCGGAGCACTTGAAGCGCCAGCGTCAAGAGTTGGGGGTCTGACATGAACGATCACAACAACAGCATCGAATTGGAAACCGCCATGACCACCACCACCATGACCATGATCCAGGCCCTGCGCTCGGCCATGGATGTGATGCTTGAGCGTGACGATAACGTGGTGGTGTTCGGCCAGGACGTCGGCTACTTCGGCGGCGTGTTCCGTTGCACCGAAGGGTTGCAGACCAAGTACGGCAGCTCGCGGGTGTTTGACGCGCCGATCTCCGAAAGCGGCATCGTCGGCGTTGCCGTGGGCATGGGCGCGTATGGCCTGCGCCCGGTCGCCGAGATTCAATTCGCCGACTACGTGTACCCGGCCACCGACCAGATCATCTCCGAAGCCGCCCGCCTGCGTTATCGCTCGGCCGGCCAGTTCACCGCACCCTTGACCATGCGCATGCCGTGCGGCGGCGGCATCTACGGCGGCCAGACCCACAGCCAGAGTATTGAAGCGGTGTTCACCCAGGTCTGCGGCCTGCGCACGGTGATGCCGTCCAACCCGTATGACGCCAAGGGTCTGTTGATCGCCTCGATCGAAAACGACGACCCGGTGATCTTCCTCGAGCCTAAACGCCTGTACAACGGCCCGTTCGATGGCCACCACGATCGCCCGGTTACACCCTGGTCCAAACACCCGCAAGCGCAAGTGCCGGACGGTTACTACACCGTGCCGCTGGACGTGGCCGCCATCGTGCGCCCGGGCTCGGCCGTGACGGTGCTGACCTACGGCACCACCGTGTACGTATCGCAAGTTGCCGCCGAAGAAACCGGCATCGACGCCGAGGTCATCGACCTGCGCAGCCTGTGGCCGCTGGACCTGGAAACCATCGTCAACTCCGTGAAAAAGACCGGCCGTTGCGTGGTGGTGCACGAAGCCACCCGCACCTGCGGCTTTGGTGCCGAGCTGGTGTCGCTGGTGCAAGAGCATTGCTTTCATCACCTGGAAGCGCCGATCGAACGCGTCACCGGTTGGGACACACCCTACCCGCACGCGCAAGAGTGGGCGTATTTCCCAGGGCCGTCCCGTGTGGGCGCGGCGTTGAAACGGGTCATGGAGGTCTGAATGGGCACGCACGTTATCAAGATGCCGGACATTGGCGAAGGCATCGCAGAAGTTGAACTGTCGGTATGGCATGTCAAGGTCGGCGATCTGGTGGTTGAAGACCAGGTGCTGGCGGACGTGATGACCGACAAGGCGATGGTGGACATTCCCTCGCCGGTGCACGGCAAAGTGATTTCCCTCGGCGGCGAGCCCGGCGAAGTCATGGCGGTGGGCAGTATCTTGATCAGCATTGAAGTCGAAGGCGCGGGGAATGCCAAGGATGCGCCGGTGGTGGCTGAGCCGGTGAAAGCTGCGCCAGCCCCGGTGGTTGAAGCCAAGCCAGCGCCTGCGCCTGTGGCTGAAGCAACGCCAGTTGCCAAACCTGCTGCGGCACCGGTTGCGCGTGACGCGAACGAACGCCCGTTGGCGTCGCCTGCCGTGCGCAAGCATGCGCTGGATGCCGGGATTCAGCTGCGCTTGGTACAAGGCAGCGGCCCGGCGGGTCGGGTGCTGCACGAAGATCTGGACGCTTACCTGCAACACGGTGCGAGCAAGTCTTCGGCCACCGCCAACCCTTACGCCGAACGCAACAGCGAAGAACAGATCCCGGTGATCGGCATGCGCCGCAAGATCGCCCAGCGCATGCAGGACGCCACCCGCCGCGCTGCGCATTTCAGCTACGTGGAAGAAATCGACGTCACGGCGCTGGACGAGTTGCGCGTGCACCTCAATGAAAAGCACGGCGCCACCCGCGGCAAGCTGACCTTGCTGCCGTTTATCGTGCGCGCCATGGTCGTGGCGTTGCGCGACTTCCCGCAGATCAACGCACGCTACGACGACGAAGCCCAAGTCATCACCCCGCCTGGGCGCGGTGCATGTGGGCGTCGCCACCCAAAGCGACGTGGGCCTGATGGTGCCGGTGGTACGTCACGCCGAAGCCCGCAGCCTGTGGGGCAACGCCGAGGAAATCGCACGTTTGGCCAGCGCCGCGCGCAATGGCAAGGCCAGTCGTGATGAGCTGTCGGGCTCGACCATCACCCTGACCAGCCTGGGTGCCTTGGGCGGCATCGTCAGCACGCCGGTGCTGAACCTGCCGGAAGTCGCGATTGTCGGCGTCAACCGTATCGTTGAACGGCCGATGGTGATCAAAGGCCAGATTGTGGTGCGCAAAATGATGAACCTCTCCAGCTCCTTCGATCACCGTGTGGTCGATGGCATGGACGCGGCGCAATTCATCCAGGCCATTCGTGGCTTGCTCGAACAACCCGCCAGCCTGTTTTTGGAGTAAGGCATGCCTCAGACATTGAACACCACGCTGCTGATTATCGGCGGCGGCCCTGGCGGTTATGTGGCGGCGATCCGTGCCGGCCAACTGGGCATCCCGACCATTCTGGTCGAGGGCCAGGCGCTGGGCGGCACCTGCCTGAACATCGGCTGCATTCCCTCCAAAGCCTTGATCCACGTGGCCGAGCAGTTCCAGCAAACCGTGCACCACAGCCAAGGGTCGCAACTGGGCATTGAAGTGGATGTGCCGACCCTGGACATCCGCAAGAGCGTGGAATGGAAAGACGGCATTGTTGACCGCCTGACCACCGGCGTGGCCGCCTTGCTCAAAAAGCACAAAGTGCAGGTGATCCATGGCTGGGCCAAGGTGGTCGACGGCAAGACCGTCGACGTCGGCGACCAGCGCATTCAGTGCGAGCACCTGCTGCTGGCCACCGGTTCGAAAAGCGTCAACCTGCCAATGCTGCCGATTGGCGGGCCGATCATCTCGTCAACCGAAGCGCTGGCGCCGACCCGCGTGCCCAAGCGCCTGATTGTGGTGGGTGGCGGTTACATCGGCCTGGAGCTGGGCATTGCCTACCGCAAGCTCGGCGCCGAGGTCAGTGTGGTCGAGGCGCAGGAGCGTATCCTGCCCGCCTACGATGGCGAACTGACGCTGCCGGTGGCCGAATCGCTCAAGCAGTTGGGGGTCAAGCTGTACCTCAGCCACAGCGTCACCGGTTTCGAAAACAACCGCCTGCAGGTACGTGACCCGAATGGTGAGACGCTGTCGCTGGAAACCGATCAGGTGCTGGTGGCCGTGGGCCGCAAACCCAACACCCAGGGCTGGAACCTCGAAGCGCTGAACCTGGCGATGAACGGTGCGGCGATCAAGATCGACAACCGTTGCCAGACCAGCATGCGCAATGTGTACGCCATCGGCGACCTGAGCGGCGAGCCAATGCTCGCGCACCGGGCCATGGCCCAGGGCGAGATGGTCGCCGAACTGATCAGCGGCAAACACCGCGAATTCAACCCGGCCGCCATCCCGGCGGTGTGCTTCACCGACCCGGAACTGGTGGTGGTCGGCAAGACCCCGGACGAAGCCAAGGCGGCCGGCCTGGACTGCATCGTCTCGAGCTTCCCGTTTGCGGCCAATGGCCGGGCGATGACGCTGGAGTCGAAAACCGGCTTTGTGCGCGTGGTAGCACGGCGTGACAACCACCTGATTGTCGGCTGGCAGGCGGTGGGCGCTGGTGTGTCTGAGTTGTCCACGGCCTTTGGCCTGAGCCTGGAAATGGGTTCGCGCCTGGAAGATGTGGCGGGCACCATTCACGCGCATCCGACCTTGGGTGAAGCGGTACAGGAAGCGGCTTTAAGAGCATTGGGCCACGCGCTGCACCTTTAAGATCGCGGTGAGGCCATCGCAGGCAAGCCAGCTCCCACAGGGGAAACGCATTGCAAATGTGGGAGCTGGCTTGCCTGCGATAGCGGTGTATCAGCCAATACACACGCTTAATGGTCCGCCCACCTGCTCCCACACCGGCCAAGAATGAAGTATTGTTGCGCCCATCCAGTAAAAAACCGACAAGCCTGCCTTCGACCAGGCGGTTGACCAGAGATAGAGGGTGTCATGGGTAACGAAAGCATCAATTGGGACAAGCTGGGTTTTGACTACATCAAGACCGACAAGCGGTTTCTCCAAACCTGGAAAAACGGCGAGTGGCAAGCGGGCACCCTGACCGACGACAACGTGCTGCACATCAGCGAGGGCTCGACCGCCCTGCACTATGGCCAGCAGTGCTTTGAAGGCCTCAAGGCCTACCGCTGCAAGGACGGCTCGATCAACCTGTTCCGTCCGGACCAGAACGCCGCCCGTATGCAACGCAGCTGCGCACGCTTGCTGATGCCGCATGTGACCACCGAAGACTTCATCGAAGCCTGCAAACAAGTGGTCAAGGCCAACGAGCGGTTCATCCCGCCGTACGGCAGTGGCGGCGCGCTGTACCTGCGCCCGTTCGTGATCGGCACCGGTGAGAACATCGGCGTGCGTAGCGCACCGGAGTTTATCTTCTCGGTATTCGCCATCCCGGTCGGCGCCTACTTCAAGGGCGGCCTGGTGCCCCACAATTTCCAGATCTCCACGTTCGACCGCGCGGCGCCACAAGGCACCGGCGCCGCCAAGGTCGGTGGCAACTATGCCGCCAGCCTGATGCCGGGCGCTGAAGCACGGAAATCCGGTTTCGCCGACGCGATCTACCTGGACCCGATGACCCACTCGAAAATCGAGGAAGTCGGTTCGGCCAACTTCTTTGGTATCACCCGCGACAACCAGTTCATCACGCCGAAGTCGCCTTCGGTGCTGCCAGGCATCACCCGCCTGTCGCTGATCGAACTGGCCGAGACCCGCCTGGGCCTGAAAGTGGTCGAAGGCGATGTGTTCATCGACAAACTGGACCAGTTCAAGGAAGCCGGCGCCTGCGGCACCGCTGCTGTGATCTCGCCAATCGGCGGCATCCAGTACGACGGCAAGCTGCACGTGTTCCACAGCGAAACCGAAGTGGGCCCGATCACCCAGGCGCTCTACAAAGAGCTGACCGGTGTGCAGACCGGCGACGTTGAAGCGCCAGCGGGTTGGATCGTCAAGGTTTAACTCAGAAAACGCAAAACCCAATGTGGGAGCGGGCTTGTGTGGGAGCTGGCTTGCCTGCGATAGCATCACTCAGGTGTGTCTGACACACCGAGGTGGCAGTATCGCAGGCAAGCCAGCTCCCACATTTGATTTCGGTGTGCTCACAAGTCCTTGGGAATATTCACCCCAATCTTCTTGCCCATGCTGATCCTCGGCTCCACCCCATACCCCAGCGCTTCGTAGAACCCCACCACCGCGTCATTGCCGCCCGTAATCTGCAGGTTGATCTTCATGCAACCCAACGCAGTCAACGCCTGCTCGGCATAGCGCACCAGCGAAGCACCCAGGCCCTGCCGGCGATAATCACTGTGCACCGCCACCGAATACAACCAGCCGCGATGCCCGTCGTAGCCGGCCAGAATGGTGCCGATCACGGCCTTTTTATCCGTCGCCACGAAGAACAGCCCATCGTTGACCGCGAGTTTTTTGTCGATTGCCAGGCTCGGCAGGTTATGCGCAGTGTCATAGCCAAACGCCTGCTGCCACAACGCTACCACCTGGGATCGGTGCGCACGATCGCGATACGGCCCAATGGGATGGCGCGATAACAAGGCCTTTTCCATCACCAGCGTGCGCTCATTGCCATGGTAAACGTCGCGCACCGTGTGAAAACCCAGCTTGGTATAAAACGGTTCGGCCGTCAGCGAGGACGGCACGCTCAGGACCGTCACCCCGGCTTCAACGGCACGCAGTTCAACCTCGATCATCAACAGCCGGCCAATGCCCTGCCCTTGTAACGCCGGGTTGACGAACACCGAGCGCACCACATTGCCATCGAGGGCGGCGGTGGCGACGATCACCTGATCCTGAATCGCCACCAGCACCACCCGGCGCTGCAGCAACGCCAGCACGGCGTCGGGCGTGAAGTTGCTGGCAACCCGAGCAATCACCTGCGCCGGGTAGTCCCGCGCATTGCTGCTGTGCAAGGCCGCCAGGATAACCTGGCTGATGCCCTCGGCATCGGTGGGTTGGGCAAGACGAACAGCGGTAGACATGATTGCTCCTGACTGACAGCGGTTTGGCAAATGCCACAATACCAATGTGGGAGCGGGCTTGCTCGCGAATGCGGTGTGTCAGTCAATTCATCTGTCACTGACACACCGCATTCGCGAGCAAGCCCGCTCCCACACTTGACCGCATTTCACTTCAACAGCCGATTCGGCTGCACTACCTCACTTTTCAGCTTTCCCGGCTGAGCCGCCCCGCCATATCAGCCGGGATTGACCCACCACAACGCACAAAATAGCCCCACAGCTCACCCCATGGATTCGTGCCCCCATGCAAACCACCAACACCGTCTTGATGATTCGCCCGGCGCGCTTTGCCTTCAACCCGGACACCGCGATCAACAACCGCTTCCAACGCCCGCCACTTGATCCACTGAGCGCGCAGCAAAAAGCGCTGCAAGAGTTCGACGGCTATGTCGACACCCTGCGCCAACATGGCGTGGAAGTGCTGGTGGTACAGGACACTCCGGCCCCGCACACGCCCGACTCCATCTTCCCCAACAACTGGTGGAGCAGCCACGCCGATGGCAGCCTGGTGCTGTACCCGATGGAAGGCCAGAACCGACGACTGGAGCGCAACAAAGGCGTGCTGCAAGTGCTGGAGCAGCGTTTTGCGATCCATAGCACCATCGACCTCAGCCACCTCGAACAACAGAACATCTTCCTCGAAGGCACCGGCAGCATGGTGCTCGACCGCCAGCACCGTATCAGCTATGCCTGCCACTCCGGGCGTACCCACCAAGACGCCTTGCGTCAGTTTGCCGAACGCCTCGACTACCAACTCTGCGTGTTCCACGCCGTCGACCGCCACCACGCGCCGATCTACCACAGCAACGTGATGATGAGTGTCGGCCGCGACCTCTCGGTGGTGTGCCTGCAAGCCCTGCCCGATGCCAGCGAACGCCAGGCCCTGGAACGCTCGCTGCGCGACACCGGCAAAGACATCCTCGCCCTCGACTTCGATCAACTCGAAGCCTTCGCCGGCAACATGCTCGAAGTCCACGACCGTGACGGCCAACCGCTGCTGGTGATGTCGGCCAGCGCCTGGAACGCCCTGCACCCGGCCCAGCGCACACATGTAGAACGCCACACCCGCCCAGTGGTGGTGAACATCGACAACATCGAACGCATCGGCGGCGGCAGTGCCCGCTGCATGCTGGCGGAAGTGCACCTGCCCGCCCGCGCCTCATTTCAATAAGGAGTCTTGCCATGACCCGTTATATCGACGTCAACGACCTCAGCTACCTGGTTTCACAGAAGGGCCTGCAAACCTGCATCAGCGAGATGGCCGAATACATCCGCGCCGACTACCTGCGCTGGCAGGACTTCGAAAAATGCGCGCGCCTGGCCAACCATTCGCCCGACGGCGTGATCGAGTTGATGCCGGTGTCGGATGCCTCGCTGTACGCCTTCAAGTACGTTAACGGCCACCCGAAAAACACCCTGGCCGGCATGCTCACGGTGATGGCCTTTGGTGCGCTGGGCGATGTCGACACCGGCAAGCCGGTGCTGCTGGCAGAAATGACCCTGACCACCGCGATCCGCACCGCCGCCACCTCCGCCCTGGTGGCCCGCTACCTGGCGCGCGATAACAGCCGCAGCATGGCGTTGATCGGCAACGGCTCGCAAAGCGAGTTCCAGGCCCTGGCCTTCCACGCCATGCTCGGTATCACCGAAATTCGCCTGTTCGATATCGACGCCAAGGCCACCGCCAAGCTGGCGGCCAACCTCAAGGCGTTCCCGGCGCTCAAGGTGATCCTGGCCGCCAGCGTGGCTGAAGCGGTCAAAGGCGCGGACATTGTCACCACCGTGACGGCCGACAAGGCTTACGCCACCATCCTCACCGACGACATGATCGAACCGGGCATGCACCTGAATGCCGTGGGTGGCGACTGCCCCGGTAAAACCGAGCTGGACCGCCGCATCGTCGAGCGCGCCCGAGTGATCGTCGAGTACGAACCGCAAAGCCGCATCGAAGGTGAAATTCAGCACATGCCGCACGATTCGCCGGTGACCGAGCTGTGGCAAGTCATCAATGGCCAGCAGCCCGGCCGCGAGAACGCGCGCCAAGTCACGCTGTTCGACTCGGTGGGCTTTGCCATCGAAGACTACTCGGCCCTGCGCTACGTGCTGGACGTGGCCAAGGCGCTGGATGTGGGCAGCACACTTGAACTGGTGCCGGACCTCGCCGACCCGAAAGACCTGTTTGCGCGCCTGGCCCAACAGCCCCGCGCGCAGCACAAAAAGCGCGCTTGAAACCGCTCTGGCCTGCCGCTTTGCGCTGAGGGCGGGCCAGACTTTCATCACTGAAAAGCCGATTTCGCGGGTCAGGCAGCCGAATCCGCTGCATTGCGCTTTTTAACAGCGCAATTTGCGCTTTATGCACGGGGTAAACGACACAAAAAACGCACTACCATGAAGCATTCTCTGCTCCCAGCGATTCACCGCCCTGACATCAATTACAAAATATAGGGACTGTCACATGACTCCATTGCGATCACTCTTCGCCGCGTTGCTGTTGCCACTGTGTGCCAGCGCTGCCCACGCCCAGGACTGGAAAGAAATCCGCTTCGGCGTATTCCCCGAATACCCACCCTTTGAGTCCGTCGCCGCCGACGGCAGCCTGCAAGGCTTTGATATTGAACTGGGCAACGCCATCTGCGCCAAGCTCGACGTCAAATGCACCTGGGTGCACAACGAATTCGACGGCATGATCCCGGCCCTGCGCGCGCGCAAGTTTGACGCGATCATGTCGTCCATGGCCGTAACCCCGGCGCGTGAAAAAGTCATCGACTTCAGCGACCGCCTGTTCCTCAGCCCCACCTCGGTGATCACCCGTAAAAACGCCGACTTCGGCGACACGCCGGAGTCGCTCAAAGGCAAGCAGGTGGGCGTGCTGCAAGGTTCACTGCAGGAAGCCTACGCACGTGCGCACCTGGCCAGGCTTGGCGCGCAGATCAAGGCGTACCAGTCCCAGGAACAGAACTACGCCGACCTGCAAAACGGCCGCCTCGACGCCACCCTGACCGACAAGCTCGAAGCCCAGCTCAACTTTCTGTCCAAGCCTGAAGGCGCCGACTACAAGAGCGGCCCGGCCTTCAAGGACCCGACCTTGCCGCTGGATATCGCCATGGGGTTGCGCAAGAACGACGCCGAACTGCGTGCGCTGATCAATAAAGGCATCGCCGCCGTGCAGGCCGATGGCACCTACGCGCAGATCCAGAAGAAGTACTTCGGCGATCAGGATATCTACAACGAGTAAACCAACGCCGATCCTGTGGGAGTGGGCTTTTGTGGCGAGGGAGCTTGCTCCCGCTGGGGTGCGAAGCGCCCCCAAAAAGCCGGCTCCAGCTGCGCTGTCGAACGGGACGGTGCGACGACTCGCCAAGCTCCCTCGCCACAACAAGCCCGCTCCCACTGGGTAAGTCTGCGCCCTTTAGAGAACCCCTCAATGAACGAACTCCTCAACCTGCAAGGCTACGGTCCGATGCTGGCCCAGGGTGCCTGGATGACGCTCAAGCTGGCGTTGCTGGCGCTGGCCCTGAGCCTTGCCCTGGGCCTGATCGCCGCCGGTGCCAAGCTTTCGAGCGTCAAATGGCTGCGCGTGCCCGCCACCCTCTACACCACACTGATCCGCAGCGTGCCGGACCTGGTGCTGATTCTGTTGATCTTCTACAGCCTGCAACTGTGGCTCAACGACCTGAGCGAAGTGTTCGGCTGGAATTACTTTGAAATCGACCCGTTTACCGCCGGGGTGATCACCCTGGGGTTTATCTACGGCGCGTATTTCACCGAGAACTTTCGCGGCGCCATTCTCAGTGTGCCGGCCGGGCAACTGGAAGCCGCCACCGCCTACGGCCTGAACCGCTGGCAGCGCTTTCACCTGGTGCTGTTCCCGCAACTGATGCGCTTTGCCCTGCCGGGCCTGGGCAACAACTGGCTGGTGCTGCTCAAGTCCACGGCGCTGGTGTCGATCATCGGCCTGTCGGACCTGGTCAAGGCTGCGCAAAACGCCGGCAAGACCACCAATGAGCCCCTGTACTTCCTGATCCTCGCGGGCCTGGTGTACCTGCTGATCACCACCCTCTCCAACCGCATCTTCAAGCGTCTCGAACGGCGCTACAACCTCGGCATCAAGGGGATGGCGCGATGATCGAACTGTTCCAGCAATACGGCCTGGCCTACCTGTTCAGCGATGGTACAGGGTTGTCCGGGGTCGCCATGACCTTGTGGCTGTTTATCATCTCGGTGGTCACAGGATTTGTGCTGTCGATTCCACTGGCGCTGGCGCGCGTCTCGCAGCACGTCTGGCTGCGCTGGCCGGTGGAGGTCTACACCTACCTGTTTCGTGGCACGCCGCTGTATATCCAGTTGCTGATTTGCTACACCGGGCTGTACAGCCTGGAGGTGGTGCAGGACAACGCGCTGCTCAACCAGTTTTTCCGTAATGCGCTCAACTGCACGCTGCTGGCGTTTGTGCTCAACACCTGCGCCTACACCGTGGAAATCTTCGCCGGGGCGATCCGTAATATCCCCCATGGCGAAATCGAAGCGGCGCGCGCCTACGGCCTGCACGGCTGGCGCCTCAACCTGTTTGTGGTGGTGCCTGCCGCGCTGCGCCGTGCGCTGCCGGCCTACAGCAATGAAATGATCCTGATGTTGCATGCCACCTCGCTGGCGTTTACCGCCACCGTCGCCGATATCCTCAAGGTCGCCCGTGACGCCAACGCCGAAACGTTCCTCACGTTCCAGGCTTTTGGCATCGCCGCCCTGCTCTACATGCTGCTGTCCTTTGCACTGGTGGGCCTGTTCCGACTGGCCGAACGTCGCTGGATGCGCTTTCTTGTTCCTACCCGAGGCTAACCCATGAATCAGTCCGCGCAGGCCCTGGCCGCTTACCCTGTTGACGCACCCGTTGCCCAACCGGCAACCGCTGCGATCAAGCTTCAAGTCGAAGGCATCCACAAACGTTACGGCGACCACGAAGTGCTCAAGGGCGTGTCCCTCAACGCACGCAACGGCGACGTCATCAGCCTGATCGGCGCCAGCGGCTCGGGCAAAAGCACGATGCTGCGCTGTATCAACTTTCTCGAACAGCCGGATGCCGGGGTGATCACCCTGGACGGCATCAGCATCGAAATGCGCCAGGGCCGCGCCGGCACTCGCGCGCCGCACCAGGAACAACTGCAGAATTTGCGCACGCGCCTGGCCATGGTGTTCCAGCACTTCAACCTGTGGAGCCACATGACCGTGTTGGAAAACATCACCATGGCGCCGCGCCGGGTGCTGGACGTCAGCGCGGCCGAGGCGGAAAAACGCGCACGCCTGTACCTGGACAAAGTTGGCCTGCCTGGCCGCGTGGCCGATCAATACCCGGCGTTTCTGTCCGGCGGCCAGCAACAGCGTGTGGCCATCGCACGGGCATTGGCGATGGAGCCGGAAATTATTCTGTTCGATGAACCGACCTCAGCGCTGGACCCGGAACTTGTAGGAGAAGTCCTCAAAGTCATACAGACGTTGGCCGAGGAAGGTCGTACCATGCTGATGGTCACCCACGAAATGGGCTTTGCCCGCCAGGTGTCCAGCCAAGTGCTGTTTTTGCACCAGGGCCGGGTCGAGGAACAAGGCGGCGCCGAGATTCTCGACCACCCCAACAGCGAACGCTTGCAGCAATTTCTTTCCAACCGTTTGAAGTGAACTCATGGATACCAAGGCCCACGGACCCCATTCTTCCCCCTCGCTGGACCGCATCGATGAGGCCATCATCGACGTGTTGCGTCACCAGGGGCGTATCACCTACGAAAAGCTTTCATCGCTGGTGCACCTGACACCCAGGCCGTGCCTGGAGCGGGTGCGCAAGCTGGAGCGACGCGGAGTGATCCGTGGTTATGGGGCGATCATCGATGTGCAGATGGTCTCGCCGGGGCTGTCGCTGCTGGTGCTGGTGGCCTTGTCCAATCAGAGCGGGCGCTCGGCGCAGAAGGCCTTTGAGGCCTGCGTCAAAGCCTGCCCCCAGGTGTTCGAGTGCCAACTGATCAGCGGGCCGTTCGATTACAGCCTGCGCATGCGCTGCCGGGATATGGAGCATTACCGGGTGTTGACGGAAACCTGGCTGAATAATGATGAGTTGCACATTGATAAGTTGGTGGCGCACCCGGAATTGGCGGTGGTCAAAAACACTGCGACCGAACTGGCCTGACACCCACCCTCCCAAACATCGAAGATCCACTGTGGGAGCTGGCTTGCCTGCGATAGCGGTGGGCCAGGCCACTCAAGGCTAACTGATACACCGCTATCGCAGGCAAGCCAGCGCCCACATTTTTAAGCGTGCCCGCTTGAGATCTTCTTGCCGGGCCTGGCGCCGATCAGCTTCGCCTGCCCATCCTTCTGCTTGCCCGTGCGCGCCTCGCTGATCAACCCCGGTATCAACTTGCCCTCCGGCAAATTCTTCCAGAATCGACTGGGCAAATGCCCTTCCATCACCTTGGGGTTCAACCGCGCCGGGTTGAAGATATGGCTGTAGTAGGTCAGCCACATCGCGCTGTGGGGGTCTTCGACATTCTGCGCCAATTGTTGCCAGGCCTCAGGGCACTGGCGTTGATGAATCAACTGTTCACCGTCGTAATACACGCCGTCCAGGGGTGTTGCGATCATCCAGCGATGGCGGCCCATGCGTCCGACAAAATGCTGGCTGGCGGACTTCAAGATGTCATGGGCCGGCTCATGCCACGCCACATACTCCGGCAGCTGTGGCCCAGCCTGCGCAGGTAGAGCAATAAACCGCACAAACGCATGCAGGTGATGGGCCTCGCGGCTGACCTGCTTGATGCGCCGTTGCAACTCACTGCCCAGCTTGTCCCCGGCCAGCATCGCGGTGCGGTCGCCGTGGCTGACACGCCACAACACCTCGTACAACAGGCTCCAGCGCTGATCACCGTGGTAACAGGCGGCCGATTCCAACAACTCCAGCAACGCCTTGGGGATTCGCGCCTGAAACGGCCCAAGCTGTTCAGGCACAGGCTCGTCCGTGGCAAACAGGTCCGCCACTTCGGCCTCGCCCCAGCTCACCTGGCTGGGGTCGACCTGATGGCTGAGCAGCCAGCGCGCCTGCTCGCGCCAGGTGCTGAACAGGTTGTCGCATTCCAGGCTGATCATCCCCACAGCCCCATCTGTTGCGGCTGCGGGCGGTCGCGCAGTTGCTCGCGCAGCAGCACGCTGGTGCTGTCCGCCTGTTGCGGGTGGTAGTCGCTGGTGATGAAAAACGGCTTGGCCTTGGCCAGCACGCAGCGCATGCGGGCCAGGTCTTCGAAACGGATCTTGCGTTCGCGGCGCAGGTCGACCAGGCGCTGGGTAGTGCGCAGGCCAATGCCGGGGATACGCGCAATCAGCGTGGGTTCGGCGCGGTTCAGGTCCAATGGGAACACCTCGCGGTGCTCCAGCGCCCAGGCCAGCTTGGGGTCGATATCCAGGGCCAGATGGCCGGGGCCTTCGAACAGTTCATTGGCGCTGAAACCGTAACTGCGCAGCAGAAAGTCGGCCTGGTACAGGCGGTGTTCACGCATCAGCGGCGGCGCGGCCAGCGGCACACTTTTGGGGCTGTTGGGAATGGGGCTGAACGCCGAGTAATACACGCGCCGCAGCTTGTAGTTGCCATACAGCGCCTCGGCACCGTGCAGGATGGTGCTGTCGTCGGTGTCATCGGCGCCGACGATCATCTGCGTGCTCTGCCCCGCCGGTGCAAAACGCGGTGCGCGCGGCTCGTTGAACACCGTCTGCTCGCCGGTGTAGATGGTCTGCATGGCTTGCTTGATCGAGCCGATCTGCTTCTCCGGCGCCAGGGTTTGCAGGCTGGCGTCGGTGGGCAGCTCGATGTTCACGCTGAGGCGGTCGGCATAACGCCCGGCTTCGGCGATCAGCGCAGGGTCGGCTTCGGGAATGGTCTTGAGGTGGATGTAACCGCGAAAGTCATGCTCTTCGCGCAACAATTTGGCGACCCGAACCAACTGCTCCATGGTGTAGTCGGCCGAACGAATGATGCCGGAGCTCAGAAACAGCCCGCTGACGCAATTGCGCTTGTAAAAGTCCAGGGTCAGGGTGACCACCTCCTCCGGGCTGAAACGCGCACGGGGCACGTCGCTGGAGCGGCGGTTGACGCAGTATTGGCAGTCGTACAGGCAGAAGTTGGTGAGCAATACCTTGAGCAACGACACACAACGCCCGTCCGGCGTGTAGCTGTGGCAAATGCCCATGCCATCGGTAGAACCCAGCCCGGCCTTGCCCTCGGAGCTGCGCTTGGGCGCACCACTGCTGGCGCAGGAGGCGTCGTACTTGGCGGCGTCGGCGAGGATGCTGAGTTTTTCGATCAACTGCATGAAGGGCTACCGATACTGGTTTTTTGTACAGTATCAGGCAGCCCCACATGTCACAAGTACAGCTTGTCAGCTGGCCGTGGCCAGCAGCAAATCCTGCACCGAGCGCGCCTTGCCACGGTGACGATCGTTTTCATACAGCGAGGCGGCAATCTCATCGGCCCGAATCGGCAGTACCGACAGCAAGGTGTCGCTCAACCCATGGCTGGCCTGGCTGAAGCCCTGGATATAGATACCGGCCTTGCAACGCTCGTCGGTGACGATCCGATAGTCGCGGGCCACTTCGAAGTCGCCCATATAGGCTTGCAGGGGCGCCAGCAGCTCGCGGTGCATCTGGCGCTCGTAGCCGGTGGCCAGGATCACCGCGTCGTAATGGCTCACGCGGGTGTCGCCGTTGGCGTTGTTGCGCAGTACCAGTTCGATGCCCAGCGGCCCGGCTGTGGCTTTCTCGACCACGGTCATGGTGCGGAAGGCCTGGCGGTTGATGCCAGAGACTTTCTGGCGGTAGAAAATCCCGTAGATGCGCTCGATCAGGTCCAGGTCGACCACCGAATAGTTGGTGTTCTGGTATTCGGCCACCAGGCGCTCACGCTCGGCGCCGACTTGCTGGAACACAAGGTCAGTAAACGCCGGCGAGAACACTTCGTTGACGAACGGGCTGTCATCCGCCGGTTTGAGCGCCGAACCGCGCAGGATCATGTCCACCTGCACCGACGGGAAGCTGTCGTTGAGGTCGATAAAGGCTTCGGCCGCGCTCTGCCCGCCGCCGATGATGGCAATGCGCATAGGTTTGCCCTCCACGCACGGCTGCTGGGCCATGCGCTCGAGGTATTGGGAATGGTGGAACACTCGGCCATCATCCTTGAGCGCCTTGAACGCCTCCGGCACACGTGGCGTGCCGCCGGCGCTGACCACCACCGAGCGGGTGGTGCGCACATGCTGTTCGCCCTGGGCATCACGGGAGATCACGCGCAGCGCTTCAACCTGCTGCTGGTTCAGGATCGGCTCAATGGCCAGCACTTCCTCGCCATACCGCGCCTGGGCCTGGAACTGCCCGGCGACCCAGCGCAGGTAGTCGTTGTACTCCATGCGGCACGGGTAAAAGGTGCCCAGGTTGATAAAATCCACCAGGCGGTCGTGGGCCTTCAGGTAATTGACGAACGAGTACGGGCTGGTGGGGTTGCGCAGCGTCACCAGATCCTTGAGGAACGAAATCTGCAGTTCGCTCTGGGTCACCAGGGTATTGCCGTGCCAGCGGTAGTCGGCCTGCTTGTCGAGAAACACCACGTCCAGTTTGCCCTGGGCTTTTTCACGCTCCTGCAGGGCGATGGCCAGCGCCAGGTTCGAAGGGCCGAAACCGATCCCGATCAGGTCGTGAACCGCGGGCGAAGCAATTGCCTGTGTCATTCCAGTGTCCTCTGGATAAGCCCCTTGGCGGTGGGGCGGGAATACCTGCAAAGCCTGAACAACAGGCCATGTGTTGATAGGAAACGAGGACAATGAAATAAAATTTAACTAATCTGCGATCAGTGCGCGTCCCACTCGCGCATGCGCACCCGGCAGTGCTTCATGGCATTAACGATATGTTTTTCCACCAGGCTGCGGGAAATGCTCAGGCGCTCGGCGATTTGCAGGTGAGAAAGGCCGTCGAGCTTGCGCAGCAGGAAGCTGTCGCGGCAGGCACTGGGCAGCTCGGCCAGGGCTCGTTCGAGCAGGGCCAGGCGCTGGGCCTGATCGTGACTGGCGTGGGGCGAACAGGTGGCGAAGCGCTCTTCACTGTCCAGCACCTCCAGGGGCTCGGATTGGCGCAGGGCATTGCGCCGATGGCCGTCGATCACCAGGTTCAGCGCGGTACGGTACAAAAATGCGCGCGGCTGTTCGATCGGCGTATCGCTGGCGCGCTCCAGCACCCGCACATAGGCGTCATGCACCACATCTTCGGCCACCTGACGGTTGCCCAGCTTGGCGTTGAGGAAACACACCAGCTCGCGATAGTAGTTTTCCAACATGACTCCCGACCGTCCTGGGAGGACGGCATCAGTTCCTTGAGTGCTAACGACGACAGGCCATGGATGATGGCAGTTTGAGTGTGTGCAATTTATAGTAATTCTCATCTACTTTTAAACAAGTCTTGCATCAGCCGTCGATTTTTTTATTCGACAGAGCTGTTACTACCTATGTAAGCGCCTAAATCGTCGGGCAATTTTCTCGTATAACTGTCAGCCCTCCGCAACTGCGGCCCACATTCCCGGCTGGAAACAACGCATGAAACGCCCTCGCCCCGCCCGACGCGCCCTGCTGGTTGTCGCGTGCCTGATTCTCATCGCTGCGCTGGCGGCCTGGCAGATACTGCCGCCGGGCCGCGACAGCCTCGCCACCGTCACCGTCACCCGTGGCAATATCGAAAACAGCGTCACGGCGCTGGGCACCCTGCAACCACGCCGCTATGTCGACGTGGGCGCACAGGCATCCGGGCAAATCCGCAAGATCCATGTCGAGGCCGGTGACCAGGTCGAAGAAGGCCAGTTGCTGGTAGAAATCGACCCCGCCACGCAGCAGGCCAAGCTCGACGCCAGCCGCTATGCCATCGACAACCTCAAGGCCCAGTTGCAGGAGCAGAAAGCCCAGCACGAACTGGCGCGCCAGAAATACCAGCGCCAGCAGCGCCTGGTGGCCGGTAACGCCACCCGCGAAGAAGACGTGCAAACCGCCAAGGCCGAGCTGAGCGCCACCCAGGCACGGGTCGACATGTTCCAGGCGCAGATCCGCCAGGCCCAGGCCAGCCTGCGCAGCGACGAGGCCGAATTGGGCTATACCCGCATTTTCGCGCCGATGAGCGGCACGGTAGTGGCGGTAGACGCGCGCGTCGGCCAGACCCTCAACGCCCAGCAGCAAACCCCGCTGATCCTGCGCATCGCCAAGTTGTCGCCGATGACTGTATGGGCCGAGGTTTCCGAAGCCGACATCGGCCACGTCAAACCCGGCATGACGGCCTATTTCACCACGCTCAGCGGCGGCGGCCGGCGCTGGACCAGCACCGTGCGCCAGATCCTGCCGATCCCGCCCAAACCCCTGAATGAAACCAGCCAGGGCAACGGCAGCCCCAGCAGCACCAGCAAAAGCGGCAGCGGCCGTGTGGTGCTGTACACGGTGTTGCTGGATGTGGACAACGCCGACAATGCCCTGATGGCCGAAATGACCACCCAGGTGTTTTTTGTCGCAAGCCAGGTCAAGGATGTGCTCACCGTGCCGGTCGCGGCCTTGCTCGGCAGCCACGGCACCGACAAGCAAACCGCCCGCGTGGTGGCAAAAAACGGCTCGATCGAAGAGCGCGACGTGCGCCTGGGCATCAGTGACCGTTTGCGCGTCGAAGTGCTGGACGGCCTCAGCGAGGGCGATCACGTGTTGATCGGCCCAGCCGACGGCAACGGGGGTTGAGTTGACCACGCCGCTGATCGAACTCAAAAACATCCGCAAATCCTACGGCGGCGGCGACAGCCCGCAGGTCGATGTGCTGCGCGGGATCGACCTGTCGATCCATGCCGGGGAATTCGTCGCCATCGTCGGCGCCTCCGGCTCCGGCAAATCCACGCTGATGAACATCCTCGGCTGCCTCGACCGCCCTTCCGAGGGCGACTACCTGTTCGCCGGCGAAAACGTCGCGCACCTGGGCAGCGACGAACTGGCCTGGCTGCGCCGCGAAGCCTTTGGTTTTGTGTTCCAGGGCTACCACTTGATTCCGTCTGGTTCGGCCCAGGAAAACGTCGAGATGCCGGCGATCTATGCCGGAATTAGCGCCACCGAGCGGCATGCCCGCGCCAAAGCCCTGCTCACGCGCCTGGGCCTGGCCGACCGCACCGCCAACCGCCCGCACCAACTCTCCGGCGGCCAGCAGCAACGGGTGTCGATCGCGCGCGCCCTGATGAACGGCGGCCATATCATCCTCGCCGACGAACCCACCGGTGCCCTCGACAGCCACAGCGGCGCCGAGGTGATGACCCTGCTGGACGAACTGGCGAACCAGGGCCATGTGGTGATCCTGATTACCCACGACCGCGAAGTGGCGGCGCGGGCCAACCGTATCATCGAGATCCGCGACGGGCTGATCATCAGTGACTCGGCGCACAGTGACACCCATGTGCCGGTCACCGCCAACAGCGACGCGCTGCAAGCCGTCGACCTGCGCCAGCGCCTGGCCGACGGGGCCGAGCACAATGGTGCCTGGAAAGCCGAACTGCTCGATGCCATACGCGCAGCCTGGCGGGTGATGTGGATCAATCGCTTTCGCACCGCACTGACGCTGCTGGGGATCGTGATTGGCGTGGCGTCCGTGGTGGTGATGCTGGCCGTCGGCGAAGGCAGCAAGCGCCAGGTGATGGCGCAGATGGGCGCGTTCGGCTCCAATATCATTTACCTCAGCGGCTCATCGCCCAACCCGCGCACGCCGCCGGGTATCGTGACCCTCAACGATGTCGCGGCACTGGCGATGCTGCCCCAGGTCAAGCGCATCATGCCGGTCAACGGCAACGACGCCGGGGTTCGTTTCGGCAACCTGGACTACTTGGCCTATGTGGGTGGCAACGACGTCAACTTCCCCGAAATTTTCAATTGGCCGGTGGTCGAAGGCAGCTATTTCACTCAGGAAGACGAGCGCGCCGGCGCGACAGTCGCGGTGATCGGCCACCGTATCCGCGAAAAGCTGTTCAAAAACGTCGCCAGCCCGATCGGCCAATACATCCTGATCGAAAACGTGCCCTTCCAGGTCATCGGCGTGCTCGCCGAAAAAGGCTCCGCCTCCGGCAATAAAGACAGCGACGACCGGGTCGCCATCCCCTACACCGCCGCCAGCGTGCGCCTGTTCGGCACGTACAACCCCGAATACGTGGCGATCGCCGCCGCCGATGCACGCAAGGTCCGTGAGGCTGAAATGGCCATTGATCAGCTGATGCTCAAGCTGCACAACGGTAAGCGTGACTACCAGTTGACCAACAACGCCGCGATGATCCAGGCCGAAGCCCGCACGGCCAACACGCTGTCGCTGATGCTCGGCTCGATTGCGGCGATTTCCCTGCTGGTAGGCGGGATCGGTGTGATGAACATCATGCTGATGACGGTGCGTGAACGCACCCGCGAAATCGGTATTCGCATGGCCACCGGCGCGCGCCAGCGCGACATCCTGCGCCAGTTCCTCACCGAGGCGGTGATGCTCTCGGTGGTCGGCGGCCTGTTCGGCATCGCCCTCGCGCTGCTGGTGGGCGGCGTGCTGATACTGGCCGAGGTGGCGGTGCAATTTTCCCTGGTGGCGGTGTTTGGCGCGTTTGGCTGTGCGCTGGTCACCGGTGTCGTATTCGGCTTTATGCCGGCCCGTAAAGCTGCCCGGCTCGATCCGGTTAAGGCGTTGACCAGTGAATAAACGATCTTCCCTGCTGGGCCTGTGCCTGTTGCTCAACGCCTGTACTGGCAACCCGCCGAGTGTCGACAGCGGCCTCGCGCCGCCGCCCGCCTGGCAGTACGCCGAACGCGATGCCACCCAGGCGACCAACCAACGCTGGTGGACACACTTCGCCAGCCCGCCGCTCAACCGCCTGATCGACCAGGCGCGACGCGACAGTTATGACGTGGCCGCCGCCATGGCACGGGTGCGCCAGGCCCAGGCGAGTGCGGTGATTGCCGGTGCGCCGTTGCTGCCCGAGGTCAAGTTCAACCTCACCGCCAGCCGTGAAAAGCTGCTGCGCGGCAGTGGCAACGCCTCGTTGGACGCCACCGACAGCAACAAGACCGTCGACAGTTTCGGTGCCAACCTCACCGCCAGCTATGAACTGGACTTCTGGGGCGGCCGCGTTGCCGCCCGCGACAGCGCCCTGCAAAGCCTGCGCGCCAGTGAGTTTGACCAGGCCACCGTGGAACTGACCCTGCTCAGCAACGTCGCCGACCGCTACGCGCAAACCCTCGCCGCGCAGCAACGCCAGCAGATCGCCGAGCTGAACCTGGCGAATGCGCGCAGTGTGCTGAACCTGGTGCAAACCCGCTACGACGCAGGCGCAGCCACCGCCCTGGAGCTGGCCCAACAGAAAAGCCTGGTGGCCGGCCAGCAACGGCAATTGCCGCTGATTGCGCAGGTGGCCGAAGAATCGCGGATCACCCTCGCCGCCCTGCTCGGTCAGCCGGTACAAGCCCTGGACCTGGGCACCGAGCCGTTCCAGGCGCTGACCTGGCCAACCATTGGCCCGGGCGTGCCGAGCCAATTGCTCAGCCGCCGCCCCGACCTGGCCCGCGCCGAGGCGCAACTGGCGGCGGCCAATGCCGACGTCACCGTGGCACGCGCGGCGATGCTGCCCAGCGTGACTCTGGGCGCGACAGTCGGCTCCGGCGCCTATAAAGCTGAAGATATCCTGCGCAGCCCGTTCTACAACCTGACCTCGGGGCTGGTGGCACCGATCTTCAACAATGGCCGATTAAGCGCCGAGCGCGACAAGGCCCGCGCCCGCCAGGACGAGCTGCTGCAAACCTATCGCGGCGCCATCATCAACGGCTTTGCCGATGTGGAGAAAGCCCTCAGCAGCATCACGCGCCTGGACCAGCAGCGCCAATGGCAGGCCGAAGAACTGCAACAGGCCCAGGCCGCCTTCCAGATCTCCGAGAGCCGCTACCAGGCAGGCGCCGAGGACTTGCTGACGGTGCTGGAAACCCAACGCACCTTGTACGCCGCCCAGGACTTGAACGTGCAGCTGCGGCTGTCACGGCTGCAAGCCAGCATTGCCTTGTATAAAGCGCTGGGCGGCGGCTGGAATACGGATATCCGACAATAAAACTGTAAACTCCTACACAAAGCGTTTATTCGCCCTACATTCTTTGACCCTGGGTCCTTGGTAAAAAAGCCGCCCTCACACGGCAGCCCGGACCCTCTTGATGAAACCCAGCGTTCTGGTAAAAAACCTGGCGTGTATCGGCCTCTGGCTGATCGCGGGCCAGGCGTTGGCCGAGCCGCTGATCGCGCCCACCGCGATCGACTGGCTGCTGGATTGCCCCTTCCCCGCCCAGGAGCGGCCGGACCCCGAGGTGCTGGAACGCACCCAATGCGCCAGTGTGAGCGTGCCACGCGACCATGCCGCGCCCAAACGCGGCAGCGTGCGCCTGGCCCTGACCCGCGTGGGCGCGCGCCAGCCGCTCAGCCGTGAAGGTGTGGTGTTTATCCAGGGTGGCGAGCCGCCAAAGGGCCAGGGCGCGACCTTCGCCCTGCACCTGACCAGCCGTTGGGAGTCCTATGCCACCCAGGCCTATCGCACCTTGACCAACCGCTATGACGTGATCGAACTGAGCCCCCGTGACCTGAGCCAAGCCAATGGCGTTGAGCAAGCGGCGCGCGACATGGAGTATGTGCGTGCCCAGCTCGGCGAGGCCCAACTCAATTACCTGGGCAACGCCCAGGCCACCCGCCTTGGCAGTCGTTATGCCGCGCTGTTTCCCGAGCGCGTCGCACGCATGGTACTGGTCAATGCCGAGCAGGCCGAGCCGGTCGCCGCGGGCATCGAGCAATTGCTGCTCAAGGAGCCGGCCCGCCCTGGCACCGGCGCCGGGTGCATCAACCGCTGGGTCGGCGATTTTCTCGTATTCGGGAAACAGCCGCCCGCGTCCACACGCTGCCTCGACCTCGGCAGCTGGGAATAACCCGCGCATTTGCGACCACTTCAGGCCGAAAACGACACCTTGCGTTGACGCTCCGGTTCAATCGTTATTAAGTGCTATTAATCCGCATTAATAGGATCAATAGAACAGCATGCTCAGCCGCCCGCTACGACGCAAACGCCAGAAGCTTTCCGATGTGATTGTCGAGTCGGTCAAACGCTCGATCGTCACCGACGCGCTCAAGCCCGGCGACCGCCTGCCTACCGAGCGCGAGTTGATGGAAAGTTTCCAATGCTCCAAAGGCTCGGCCCGTGAAGCACTCAAGGCCCTGGAAGTGGAAGGCTTGGTGAGCACACGCACCGGCCCCAGTGGTGGCGCGTACCTGAACCAGGCCGGCACTGAACCGGCCAGCCGCGCGTTGCGTAACTACCTGCACTTCCAGCACCTGGATGGCGAGCAGGTGTACCAACTGCGCAAGGTCATCGAGGTAGAACTGGCAGTGTCGGTGCTGGGGCGCTTGAGTGAAGACGACTATCAAGCCCTGCAAGACAACGTGGATTTTTGCAGCGCCCCCGAAGACAGCGAAGCCGGCCAACGCGAACAGCGCCTGGCCGAGTTGGAATTTCACAACCTGCTGGCCAAGGCCTGCCCCAACCCGCTGCTGAGTTTTATGGCGCAGTTTCTCAACGACCTGCTGCGCGACCTGGTGGTGCTGAAAAAAGCCTACAAACCCAAGCGCAAACAGTTCGACGCGGCCAACCTCGATTACCACAAGCAGCTGCTGCAGGCCTTTCGGGCCGGGGATGAAACCGCCGTGCGCAACTTGATGCATGAACATATGTGCGACGCCGAACACCACATGACGGCACTGGAAGGCCAGGTCAGCCCGCACTTTCTGTTGGAGTTTGATCACTCTTAAGCACACCCAGGATCCCAAACTGCACACCTATTCAATGTGGGAGCTGGCTTGCCTGCGATGCAGACACCTCGGTGTTTCTGTCAAACCGGGTCGATGCCATCGCAGGCAAGCCGGCTCCCACACTCGACCCGGTTCCAACCGTTAGACCGCTTCACTCAATTCAATAACAGGCCTGACCACAGGCCCTTGCTCCACCGTATCGCCCTTGCCGCTCCTGCCAATAACTAAACCAGGGAGTCACCCCATGCAGCGTCGTACGTTGTTGAAAGCCAGTCTCACCGCCGCCGCCGCGCTCAGCCTCCCGCTGAGTGTGCGCTCTGCATTCGCCGCCGAGCCTTTTACCTTTTACGGCCTCAAGTCCATGTCCGGCGCGTTTGCCAGCTATGGCAAATTTGCCGACATGGGTTCGCGCCTCGCGGTGGAACAGCACCCCGAAATTCTCGGCCGCCCGCTCAACTACAAGGTCATCGACACCGAAGGCAATGCCGGCAAAGCCGTGCGCAAGGTCCAGGAGGCTATCCAGCAGGACGGCGCACGGTTCTTCCAGGGCTGCACGCTGTCGTCCTCGGCGCTGGCGGTGGCCAAGGAAGTCGACAAGGTCGGCGGCGTGTTCATGACCCCGGTGGGCGCCGATGAAGTCACCGGCAAAGACTGCAACAAGGCGACCTTCCGCTGGTCGGTACCCACCTACGGCGCGATCCGCGAAACCATGCTGCCGCTGATCAAGCTGCTGCCCGACGCCAAGCGCTGGTACACCATCACCCCGCAATACGTGTTTGGCGAAGCCTTGCTCGAAGGCGCGAAAACCGTGCTCAAGGACAATGGCCTGGAGCACGTCGGCAATAGCTACCACTCGTTGCAGGAACAGGAATTCTCCGGCTACCTGACCAACGCCATCGCCGCCAGGCCCGATGTACTGGTGCTGCTCAACTTCGGCAGCCAGTCGTCCAACACCCTGCGCCAGGCGGTGAACTTCGGGATCAAGGAGCGCATGAAAGTGCTGCTGGTATGGTCCGCCGGGCTCGACCAGTTCCAGGAACTGGGCAGCGACGTGCTCGAAGGCGTGTACCTCGGCGCCCAGTATTGGCACCAGGTCGACACCCCGCTCAACCGTGAACTGGTCAAGCTCACCCAGGCCAAATACGGCATCAACCCCACCTACCCGCTGGCGGCTGATTACATCAGCACCAAAGTCATGCTGGAAACCATCATCAGCACCGGCAGCTTCGACGGCCCGACCGTGGCCAAAGCCCTGCAAGGCTTGAGCTACGAAGGCCCGACCGGCAAGGAGTCGATCCGCGCCGGCGACCATCAGGTGATCAAGGATTACTACCTGCTGATCGGCAAAGCCGCCGGCGACATGGCCGACAAGGACGACCTGG
The DNA here is from genome assembly GCF_030816095.1 of Pseudomonas sp. W3I7. Lineage (NCBI taxonomy): Bacteria > Pseudomonadati > Pseudomonadota > Gammaproteobacteria > Pseudomonadales > Pseudomonadaceae > Pseudomonas > Pseudomonas sp. W3I7. The sequence continues at coordinate 2,000,091 of NZ_JAUSXP010000001.1, read as the reverse complement.
CCAAGGTGCTCAGCGCCGGGCAATCGTTCCCGCCGGTCGAGGCGACGGGCTGCACGCTCGCCTGATCCTCTGAATTGCTTAGCGCAGGGCCGCGTGAGCGGCTGCCTGCCGAGGGTTTCTGCATGCTTAATCTTTACCTGTTCCAGATCCTCAACGGCCTAGGGTTGGGAATGATCTACTTCCTGATCGCGGTCGGGCTGACGATCATTTTCGGCCTGCTCAACTTCGTCAACTTCGCCCACGGCGCGTTCTTTCTGCTGGGAGCGTACATCTGCTACACCGCCGTAAGCCTCACCGGCAACTTCTGGCTGGCGCTGCTCATTGCACCGCTGGTGGTGGCCGCGCTGGCGTGGGTGATCGAGCGATTATTGATCCAGCGGATTTACCACTTGCCACACATGTTCCAGATCCTGGTGACCCTGGGGATCGCGCTAATCATCCAGGAAGCCAGCGTGATGATCTGGGGCCCGGTGGGCAAAAGCGTCGCCGTGCCGGAACTGCTGCGCGGGGTGCTGGTGGTGGGTGATTTCGTCTACCCCTACTACCGCCTGTTCCTCATCGTGTTTTCCGCGCTGATCGGCCTGGCCTTGTGGCTGCTGCTGGAGCGCACGCGCTTCGGCGCCCTGGTGCGCGCCGGCAGTGAAAGCACCGAAACCGTGTCGCTGCTGGGCACCAATATCTTCCGTCTGTTTTCCATGACCTTTGCCCTCGGCGTGGCCCTGGCCGGTGTTGCGGGTGTGCTGTTTGCGCCCTTGCGCGGCGCGCAACCCTTTGTCGGCCCGGAGATCCTTGGCGTGGCCTTCGTGGTGGTGGTGATCGGCGGCATGGGCTCGTTCAGCGGTGCGCTGGTCGGCGGTTTACTGGTGGGCGTGGTGCAAAGCCTGATGACCACACTCTGGCCCCAAGGCGCGAGCCTGATGATCTACGGCGCGATGGCTGTGGTGATTCTGGTACGCCCTTACGGCCTGTTCGGGAGAGCCTGACATGAGCGAGAAAAACCCCCTGCCGTTTGCCAAGACCCAATCCAAGGCCATGTTGCTGTGGGTGCTGGCGGTGCTGATCGGCTTGCCGTTGATCCTGCCCTCGGCGACCCTGGCCACCGAGATCCTGATCTTTGCCCTCGCCGCGCTGGCCTGCAACCTGTTGCTGGGCTACACCGGGCTGTTGTCGTTCGGCCAAGGCATCTTCTTTGGGGCCGGTGCGTATTGCGCGGCGCTGCTGATGATCCACTTGCAACTGGGTTTGTTCAGCGCATTGCTCGGCGCCGCCCTTGCCGGCGGTTTCCTGGCGTTTCTGGTCGGTGCGCTGGCGATCCGGCGCACCGGCATTTACTTCGTGATGCTCACGTTGGCGTTCAGTCAGATGGCCTACTTTGTCGCCTACACCTTGAGCGACTGGACCGGCGGCGACAACGGCCTGCTCAGCGTGCCGCGTCCGGAGATCCGCATCGGTGACACCGTGCTGCTGTCGCTGGCCGACGCCCGAGTGTTCTATGGCTTTGTCGCGGTGCTGTTCCTGCTGATCTTTATCGGCGCGCGCCGCGTGATCGCCTCGCCGTTCGGCAGCACCTTGATGGCGATCCGCGAAAACGAAACCCGCGCCTCGGCCATCGGCTATGACACGCGGCATTTCAAGATCCTGGTGTTCGTGCTGTCCGGCGCGGTCACCGGAATCGCCGGCGCGCTGTACGCCATGCTGCTGCACTTTGTGCCGCTGTCGAACATCGACCTGGCGATGTCCGAGAACATCCTGATCATGACCATCGTCGGCGGCACCGGCTCGCTGTTCGGCTCATTGCTGGGCGCAGGCTCCATCGTGCTCTTGGGGGATTTCCTCTCCGACCTGTGGCCGCGCTGGCTGATGCTGCTGGGCGTGATCCTGATCTTCGTGGTGATCTTTATGCGCGGCGGTTTGTGGGGCGGCCTCGCGTCGTTGTTCGAACGGGTACGCGGCAGCCGCAAGAGCGCCGCCGTCGCCAAGGAGGAAGGGCTATGAGCATCCTGTTGGAAACCAAAGACCTGGAACTGGCCTATGGCGCGTTCCATGCGGTCAACGGCGTCAACCTCAAGGTCGAAGCCGGCACCATTCACACCATTATCGGCCCCAACGGCGCGGGCAAGACCAGCCTGTTTCACTGCCTCACCGGCGAGCGCCAGGCCACCGCCGGGGCGATTCATTTTGACGGCAAGAACCTGATGCGCAAACCGGCCCACGGCCGCGTCGGCCTGGGCATGGCGCGCTCGTTCCAGCTCACCAGCCTGTTCCAGAACCTCAGCGTACGCGAAAACCTGCGCCTGGCCGCCCAAGGCCGCGACGGCGCGCGGGCGCTGAACTTCTGGCGCCGCGTCGACAGCAAGCGCGAGCATCTGGAGATGGCCGATCAAGTGTTGGAACGCCTGCAACTCACCCGTCGCGCCGACACCCTGGCGGGCGAGTTGTCCCACGGCCAGCAACGCGTGCTGGAAGTCGGCATGTCGATCTGTTCCAAACCCAAACTGCTGATGCTCGACGAACCCACGTCGGGCATGGGCATCGATGACATTCCGATCATGACCCAATTGATCAGCGACCTAGGCCGCGACCACACGGTGCTGTTGATCGAACACAACATGAGCATTGTCATGTCCATCAGCCAACGCATCACCGTGATGAGTCACGGTCAGATCCTGGTGGAGGGCACGCCGGCGTTTGTGCGTGCCGATGAGCGTGTGCGTACGGCGTATCTTGGGGAGGCTGCCTGATGCTGATTGTCGAGAATATCCATTCCTACTATGACAAGAGCCATGTGCTCGAAGGCGTGTCGCTCACGGTCAATCCCGGCGAACTGGTGACGCTGCTCGGCCGCAATGGGGCGGGCAAGACCACCACGCTGCGCAGCATCCTCGGGATTATCTGCCCGCGCCAGGGCCAGATTCACTTCAACGGCCAGGCGCTGGTGGGCCAGAAGATCTTTGAAATCGCCCGTCAGGGTTTGGCGCTGGTGCCGGAGAACCGCGGGATTTTCCGCCTGCTGAGCGTCGAGGAAAACCTGCGTATCGCCGTGCGCAAGACCAGCCGCTGGCAGCTTGAAGACGTGTACGGCATGTTCCCACGCCTCAAGGAGCGGCGTAAAAACGCCGGCCACGCGCTGTCCGGCGGCGAGCAACAAATGCTCGCCATTGCCCGTGCGCTGCTCAACGACCCCAAGCTGCTGATCCTTGACGAGCCCACCGAAGGCCTGGCGCCGGTGATCGTCGACGAGTTGGTGAAGATCCTGCGCAAGGTCAAGGACGACGGCCTGCCGGTGTTGCTGGTGGAACAGAACCTGATGGTCTGCGACAAGCTTGCCGACCGTCATTACGTGCTCGAACAGGGCCGCGTGGTGTACGAGGGCAGCGCCGCTGACTTCCGCGCCGACCCGACCATCAAGAACCGCTACCTGGCCCTGAGTGCCTGACCGGAGATTTGCACATGAATAGTTTTGCGCAACCGCTCAAGAGCAATGCCCCGCTGATCAACCGCGACCGCTTGTGGCAATCGTTGATGGACCTGGCCCAGCTTGGCGCGACAGTCAAAGGCGGCGTGTGCCGCCTGGCCCTTACCGACCTCGACCGCCAGGCCCGCGACCTGTTTGTGCAATGGTGCGAGGCCGCCGGGTGCAGCGTCAGCGTCGATGCCATCGGCAATATTTTTGCGCGCCGCCCAGGGCTTGATCCGACGCTGGCGCCGGTGATGACCGGCAGCCATATCGACACGCAGCCCACCGGCGGCAAGTTCGATGGCTGCTACGGCGTGATGGCCGGGCTGGAAGTGATCCGCACCTTGAATGACCTGAATATCCAGACCCAAGCCCCCATCGAGGTGGTGGTGTGGACCAACGAAGAAGGCTCGCGCTTCCCGCCGTGCATGATGGGTTCCGGGGTGTTTGCCGGCAAGTTCGACTTGCAGGACACCCTCGACAAACTCGATGACCAGGGCGTGTCGGTGGGCGCCGAATTGCAGCGCATCGGCTACGCCGGTTCGCGCGCGGTACTCGGCCACCCGGTCGGTGCGTATTTCGAGGCGCATATCGAGCAAGGCCCGGTGCTGGAAGACCGCGCCACCACCATCGGCGTGGTCATGGGCTGCCTCGGCCAGAAATGGTTCGACCTGACCCTTACCGGCGTCGAAGCCCACGCCGGCCCGACGCCCATGCACCTGCGCAAGGATGCCCTGGTGGGCGCCGCCGAAGTGATCAGCGCGGTCAACCGCATCGCCCATCAACAGCAACCGCACGCCTGCGGCACGGTTGGTTGCCTGAACCTGCACCCCGGCTCGCGCAATGTGATTCCCGGCCAGGTGAACATGACCATCGACCTGCGTCACCTGCATGCCGACAAGTTGCAAGCGATGGTCGATGAAGTGCGCGGCGTGATCGAAGCCACCAGTGCCCGGCATGGCCTGACCTTTGAACTGACACCCACCGCCGACTTCCCGCCGCTGGACTTCAACCCGGCCTGCGTCAACGCGGTGCGTGATGGCGCCCAAGCGCTGGGCTTGAGCCATATGGACATCGTCAGCGGCGCCGGGCATGACGCGATTTTTGTCGCCGAACTCGGCCCGGCCGGGATGATCTTTGTGCCGTGCGAGGGTGGCATCAGCCATAACGAAATCGAAAACGCCGCGCCGGATGACCTGGCGGCGGGCTGCGCGGTGTTGCTGCGCGCCATGGTCAACGCGGCTCAGGGAGACGTGGCATGAGTGAGATTGGCCAACTGACGGCGGTGCAACTGCTGCAGCATTTTCGCAACAAGACCTTGTCACCGGTAGACGTCACTGAAGACGCTCTGCTGCGGATTGAACGCTATAACCCGGTGGTGAACGCCTATTGTCACGTAGACCCCGAAGGCGCACTGAACGCTGCGCGGGCCTCGGAACAACGCTGGTTGAACGGTGAACCCTGCGGCGCACTGGACGGCGTGCCAGCGTCGATCAAAGACCTGACGCTGACCATTGGTATGCCGACGCGCAAGGGTTCGCGCACCACCTCTGCCGAAGGCCCGTGGGAGGTGGATGCGCCCTTCTCGGCCTTGATGCGCAAGGCCGGCGCGGTGTTGCTGGGTAAAACCACCACGCCAGAATTCGGCTGGAAAGGCGTCACCGATAACCCGCTGTACGGCATCACGCGCAACCCGTGGGACATACGCACCACCGCGGGCGGTTCGTCGGGTGGCGCCGGTGCGGCGGCGGCGCTGAACCTGGGCGTATTGCACCAGGGCAGCGATGCCGGGGGTTCAATCCGCATTCCCTGTGCGTTCACCGGCACCTTCGGCATCAAGCCAACCTTCGGCTATGTGCCGCAGTGGCCGGCCAGTTCCATGACAATTTTGTCGCACCTGGGGCCGATGACGCGCACCGTGGAAGACACCGTGCTGATGCTGCAAACCGTGGCCCAACCGGATGCGCGCGATGGCCTGATCGGGGCGCCGCGCAATACACCGTGGTTATCGGGCGCTATGGATTTGAAGGGGCTGCGTGTGGCCTACAGCCCCACGTTCGGCTATGTGGAAGTGGACCCGCAAGTGGCTAAAGTGGTTGCCCAGGCGGTTGAAGGCCTTGTGCAACTGGGGGCGCATGTCGAGCAGATTGATCCCGGCTTCAGCGACCCGCTGGAATTGTTCAGCACCTTGTGGGCAGCCGGCGCGGCGCGCCTGACGGGCTCCATGAGTGATGCGCAAAAACACTTGCTCGACCCCGGTTTGCTGCGTATCGCCCAGCACGGCCAGCAGTTGAGCCTCGGCGCTTTTAACGACGCCCTTGAAGCACGCGCGGCGTTGGTGGCGAGGATGGCGGCGTTTCATGAGCATTACGACATATTGGTCTCGCCGATGATGCCGATTACCGCCTTCGAAGCTGGGCATAATGTGCCGCCGGGTTCGTCGATGAAAGAATGGATGGAGTGGACGCCGTTTACTTATCCGTTCAATTTGACCCAACAACCGGCGGCGTCGGTGCCCTGCGGGTTAGCCGCAAATGGCTTGCCGGTGGGCTTGCATGTGGTGGGTGCGCGGTTTGCGGATGAGCAGGTGTTGAGGGTGTGTCAGGCCTATGCCAACGCCTTCCCTACCGAACACCTTGAGGCGCCGCGCGGGCTCTGAACCGTGCATGTGCGGTGGCATCCGGCTTATAATCCGCGCTTCTTTTTTTGTTGCGCGGATTGTTTCAGATGCGATTTACAAGAGCTTTTCTGGCGAGTGCAGTGCTCGCCGTCTTGCCGGTTATGGTCCATGCCACAGCGTTGGACTTGAGCTACGAAGCGCCTGTGCTTGAGGCGGTGCCACACGATGCACCGGCGACGGCCAAATCGCTGTTTCCGGTTCAGACCCAGGCGCCGGTGACGTTCGAGTACAAGTGCAAGGGGCCGCGTTGTCAGTATGAGGATGACCTGGAGCAGCGGCACGAAGATCAGACCACGCAAAGTTGGTCCATCGGGGTTCACTAGGGTTCGGCCTGCCTTGAGCTGAAATGCAATCAACTGTGGGATGTGGTTAGTTTGCGATGGCGGTCTTTGGGTGGTGTACATATCCGTTGCTGCGGTAACGGCTGCTATTGGTTCCGCTCTTACAGCGGGTCACTTTTGGAAAGACCCAAAAGTAACCAAAAAGTCTTCGCCCCAACACTCGGTGCCTCGCTGTGGCTCGGCATGCCCGCAATCCGACAGTGATTTGGGGGCTAAACCGGCATCCCTGCCGGTTTACCCCCCAAATCACTGTCGAATTCCGGCCATCGTGTTTGACGGGGCGATTTCAGATCAAGATCAAAAGCGCAGATCAAAAGACCGCTGACTTCGTCATCGAAAAGGATGTAAGGGCCACAGCAACAGCAACAGCAACAGCAACAGCAACAGCAGAGCCATACTCGGTCAAAGGTGGGAGCTGGCTTGCCTGCGATAGCATCAACTCTGTGTACCTGATGTACCGAAGTGTCTGCATCGCAGGCAAGCCAGCTCCCACAGAAAAGCAGCTCTTCAGTGTATGCAAATCCGCAGCCGACCTCATATTCAAAACTGCATGCGATCAACTGTGGGAGCGGGCTTGCTCGCGAATGCGGTGGGTCAGTTACAGATGAATTGACTGGCACACCGCATTCGCGAGCAAGCCCGCTCCCACATTTAGACCCCGTTGCATCAGTTAGATAGGCTTTTGCCTTGCACTTGATCTGGCTCTTGCTTCAACCACTCAGGTCGGCTTTCAGGCCGCCGTGCTCTGCTTTTGATCTTGATTTTGATCTTAGGCGCCCCGTCAACCACGATGGCCGAACGCAGGCTTGAATCCGTGGGTAACCCGGCAGGACGCCGGGTTAGCCGCGCTGGGCCAAGGATGGCCCATCGCGGCGGCCCACGGATTCAAGCCGGAGTGAGGGCACACCGAGCCTAGGCGAGGTGCCGAGTGGTGGGGCACAGACCTTTTGGTTACTTTTGGGGCGTTTGCCAAAAGTGACCCGCTGTAAGAGCGGAACCATAAGCCGCCGTGACCTAAATAACGGATATACACCCAGCCCCCCAGCCCCCCAACACCCCCCCACACCCCAGTCCCAAGCACATTCCATTACACTGTCCCCCATTCATCCCCGGGGGCTTCATGGACATCGAACTGGCACGCACCTTCCTCGAAATCACCCGCTGCGGCAGCCTGGCCGCGGCCGCCGAGAAACTGCACGTCACCCAGACCGCCATCACCGCACGGGTCAAGAGCCTGGAGAGCCAGTTGGGCAGCACGCTGTTCGTGCGCAACCGCGCAGGCGCCAGGCTCACCGCCGATGGCGAGGCGTTTGTGGTGTACGCCAACCAACTGCTGCAAACCTGGGAAGCCGCCAAGCGCGACCTGCCGCTGCCCGATGGCTACCGCAATGTGCTGCACATCGGCGGCGAGGTCAGCCTGTGCAACCCGTTGATGCTCGGCTGGGCCAAGGCCTTGCGCGAACAGATCCCCGGCCATGCGCTGCGCACCGAAGTGCGTGAAGGTGAATACCTGTTACGCCAACTGGAACTGGGCGTGCTGGATGCCGCGCTGGTATTCCAGCCGCAATACTGGCCAGGCCTGCAGGTCGAACAAGTGCTGGAAGAAAAACTGATCCTGGTGCAGTTAACCAGCAAACCCGCCCCTTACGTGTATATCGACTGGGGCCAGGGCTTTCGCCAGCAACACGACGCCGCGCTGCCCGAAAAGGCCCGCGCCGCGCTGAGTTTCAACCTCGGGCCGCTGGCCTTGCAGTACATCCTGGAAAACGGCGGCGCCGGGTACTTCCGCACGCGGGTGGTGCAAAGCTACCTGGACAGCGGCGTCATGCAGCGCGTGCCGAAAGCGCCGGAATTCAGCTTCCCGACCTATCTGGTCTACTCACGGGCGCGGGATTCGGCGATCTTGCAGCAGGCGCTGGGGCTGCTGCGCGAAGTGGTCAAGGCCGAAAGCGACTGGTCACAACGCTGGGACCCGCTGATTTGAATCACCCTACGCCCGCGCGCATGCTAGCCTGCGGATGTTTCCCAGCGCAGCCTTACCGATGAACAAGAAAAAGTCCGTCACCATCAGCGACATCGCCAAGCGGGTGGGCATGACCACCATCACGGTGTCCCGCGCACTGAGCAAGCCCGACCTGGTCAAGCCCGCCACCCTGGCGCGCATTCTCGAAGTGGCGCGTGAGCTGGACTACGTGCCCAATGCCTTCGCTCGCGGGCTCAAGCGCAGTGAGAGCCTGATCATCGGTGTGATCACCGCCTCGGTCGACAACCCGTTCTACAGTGAGATGATCAAGGCGATTTCCCGCGAGGCGAAGCAGCACGGCTACACCATCATGCTGGTGGACACCGATGAGCTGGAAGAACTCGAAAGCAAGGCCGTCGATACCCTGCTGGGCTATCGCGTGGCGGGCATCATCTTGTCGCCGGTCTCCGACGAGCCCAGCTACCAGCCCGACTACCTGGAGCGCCTGGGCAACGGCAAAACCCCGGTGGTGTTGCTCGACCGTACGCTCCACGACAGCCCGTTCAGCCGCGTGGTGCTCGACAACTACCACAGCGGCATCCAGGCCGCGCACTACCTGTTGCGCAACACGCCGGACCTCAAGCGCCTGCTGGTACTCACCGGCCCGGAGCATTCACGTATCACTGTGGAGCGCCTCAAGGGGCTGCGCGAAGTGCTGGCTGAGCACCCCCATATTCAGGTCGAAGTGCAGGCCGGTGACTACACGCTGATGCCGTCTTACCTGCACACCCTCGACTACCTGGCCGAACACTCCGCGCCCGATGCGATCATGGGCTTTAACCAGTTGATCACCCTCGGCGCCCTGCGTGCATTGCGCATGCACAACATCGCCCACGACAGCCTGACCATCTGCGGCATCGACCGCCTGCCCTTCGCCGATATCTTCGGCGTGCCGATCGCCTGCGTGGCCCACGACGCCTCACTGGCCGGCAGCAGCGCGGTACGCCTGCTGCTTGACCGCTTGCAAGACCCGCACAAGCCACGGGACAAAGTGGTGATCGCCGGCGTGCTGGAAAACGGCTAGCGGCTGGTGTAGCCCCCATCGATCGGCAGGCTCACGCCGCTGATCATGCTGGCGGCATCGCTGAGCAGGAACAGCACCGGCAGCGCGACTTCCACGGTTTGCGCGAAACGCCCCAGCGGAATGGCCGCCAGCGCCGGGTCGCGTTTGGCCGGGTCAGACCAGGCCTTGGTCGCCATGGGCGTGAGTGTGACCGTGGGGTTGACGCTGTTCACACGAATGCCAAAGCGCCCCCACTCGGCGCACTGCACGCGGGTAATCGCGTCCAGTGCGGCCTTGGAGGCGCAGTAGCCGAGGTGATCGTCCAGCGCCACCAGCGAGGCTTGGCTTGAGACATTGACGATGCTGCCGGGGATGTTGGCTTCGATCATTTTTGCCGCCACTCGGCTGGCGACCTGGGCGGCGGCGCGAGCGTTGACCTGCATGACCTGATCGAACGCCTCCGCGCTGATGGCGGCGGCGGGTTCCAGGCGTGAGATACCGGCGCAGTTGACCAGGCCATGCAGTGGCGGCAAGTCGGCCAGGGCTTTATCCAGGGCGATGCTGTCGGCGATATCCACGCATAAGCTGTTGCAGCCCAACTGTGACAAGGCTTGCGCGTCGCGGCCGAGGGCGAACACTTCGGCACCGGCAGCAATCAGCTGTTGGGCGATTTCGCGACCGATGCCGCTGCTGGCGCCGGTGACGAGGATGCGCTGGCGGGTGAAGTTGAAGGTGGTGGTCATGGTCACTTCTCGATAGACAATGAAGATCCCTGTGGGAGCTGGCTTGCCTGCGATAACAGCGTGTCAGCCAGCACATCTGGCACTGATACACCGCTATCGCAGGCAAGCCAGCTCCCACATTTTTGATCTGTGTTGGGTCAGTTGGTTTGCAGGTTGTGCATGATCGGCTTGAGGGCGGGATACAGCTTCAGGTACTCGGCAAACGCCCGGTCATATGTCATGACATTTTCGCGTTTGGGCTGCGCCCGCAGTTCCAGCTGCACCCAGCCTTTGTCCATCTCTTCATCACTCACCAACCCCACCGTGTGCGCCGCCAGCAACGCCGCGCCCAAGGCCGCTTCCACCTCCTGCACAATGGTGTAGACCGGGTAACGCGTAACATCGGCAATAATCTGCATCCACAAATCCGAATGGCTCGCGCCGCCCACCACAATCAAGCGTGGGTCCAGCGAATGTGCGCCCTGGGTACCGGCTTCAATGTTGTGGCGCAGGGCAAAACTCACGCCTTCAAGCACTGCGCGGTACAGGTGAATACGGCTGTGATACAGGTTCAGCCCGACGAAACTGCCACTGGCGCGGTCATCCCACACCGGGCTGCGTTCGCCCATCAGGTACGGCAAAAACAACAAACCTTCGCTGCCCGCCGGAACCTGGGTGGCGCTCTGCTCCAGCAACACCAGGCTGTCCTGGCCGCTGGCCTGGGCCTGTTGTTCTTCGGCCTGGCAGAACTGCTCGCGAAACCAGCTGACCGACGCCCCGGCGGTGATCGCGCCGCCAAAGATGTACAGGTCCCGATGGCCGTTGTAGACATGCGGCATGCTCACCAGGCCATGGTGTGCGTCGACGTGCTGGTTCAGATAGCCCCAGCACATGCTGGTGCCGATCATCGCCACATGGTTGCCCGGCTGCGTAACACCCGCCGCCAGCGTGGCCATGGCTGCATCCACACCGCCGGCCAGGATCGGCGTACCGGCCTGCAAGCCCAAGCGCGTGGCCCAGCTTTCAAGCAAGCCGCCCACCACCTCACCGGAATACACCAGCCGCTCGGGCATCATGGCCTGTGGAATGCCCAGTGCATCAAGCATCTCGGCGGACCAGCCGCGCGCCTTCACGTCGTAAACCCCGCCAATATTGCCGGCGCTGCTATGGTCCACCGCCAATTCGCCGGTAAGGCACCCGTTGATATAGCTGTTGGGTGGCAGCAGGTAACGCGTCTCGGCCCACACCTGCGGCTGATGCTGCTTGAGCCAGAGCATCTTGGTGAAACCGTAGTAGCTGTCCACCGAGTTGCCGGTAATTTCGAACAAGCGCTCCAGGTCCAGGTGCTCACGCACCCATGCCACCTGTTCGCCAGCGCGGCGGTCCATCCAGATCAGGCACGGGTGCAGCGGCGTCATCTGCGCGTCAACGGCAATCCCAGAGCCGCCGTACAGGCTGCTGATGCACAGCGCCTTGACCTGCCCGGCCGCCACGCCGGATGTGGCCATGCACTGCGCCACACACGCCTCGACCGCCGCCAGCCACACCTGCGGCCATTGCTCGGCCCAGCGCACTTTCGGGGTATCGACGCGATACCCCTGGCTGTGCTGGGCGATGATCGTACCTTGACCATCCACCAGCAGCGCCTTGGTGCTCTGGGTTCCTATATCGACACCCATTACATAGTTCATAGATCAAATCACCGGCTTCAACAGCACCTTGATCGATTTGGTCGAGTTGGCCAACGCAAAGGCCTCGGCAAAATCATCCAGCGGGAAGTCATGGGTAACGATGCCCTTGGACGTCACCAGGCCACGCTCGAACAGGTCGATAGCGATCGGGTAGCAATACGGGCCCAGGTGCGCGCCGCGTACGTCCAGCTCCTTGCGGTCGCCGATGATCGACCAGTCGACGCTGGTTTCGGCGCCAAACACACTGAACTCGACAAAACGCCCGAGCTTGCGGATCAGGTCCAGACCCTGGGTCACGCCCGCCGGCACGCCCGTGGTTTCGATGTACACGTCGCAACCATAGTTATCGGTGAGGCCGTTGATGATCTCGCGGGCATTGTCGCGGGACGGGTTGATCACCACATCGGCGCCGAACTGCTTGGCCAGTTCCAAACGCTCGTCGACCATGTCGATCACCACCAGTTTTTTCGGGGTTTTCAGCGCGGCGACCTGGACCATGCACAGCCCCAGCGTCCCGGCCCCGGCGATCACTACCACGTCGTCGAGCTGGATTTCGCCACGGTTGACGGTGTGGATCGAACACGCCATCGGCTCCACCAGCGCCGAGTCTTCCAGCGACACCGACTCGGGAATCTTGTGCACGATGGCGGTCTTGGGAATGCGCATGTACTGGGCCATGCCGCCTTCGGCGACTTCACGCTGGAAGCCGAAGATATTGTGCACTTCGCACATCCAGTACTTGCCCGACTTGCAGAAGCGGCACTTGCCGCACGGCACGATCTGCTCGGCAATCACCTTATCGCCCACCGCCACTTCAAAGTGCTCGCCGGCGCCCTCGCCCACTTCTTCCACGTAGCCGAAAAACTCGTGGCCCGGCACCACCGGCGCCTTGACCCACGGGTTATCGCCGCCCCAGAACATCGCCGCGCCGGAATGGCATTTGCAGTCACTGGCGCAGATGCCGCAGGCGGCAATGCGGATCACCAGTTCATTGGGGCGCGCCTTGGGTTTGCCGATGCGTTCCAGGCGGTAGTCTTTGGGGCCGTGGCAGACGACGGCTTGCATCTCGGTGTGCTTGTCCATGTGTTCGGTCCTTTCTTGTCAGGTGTTTATTTATGGCGCTGACGGCTGATGAAAATCGCCAGCAAAATGATCCCGCCCTTGATCACGCTCTGGACGTAGGGCGAGACCCCGAGCATGTTCAAACCGTTATTGAGTACGCCCAGCAGCATGGCGCCGAGCAAGGTGCCAACAATGACCCCGCGCCCGCCGGCAATCGACGCACCGCCGAGTACCACCGCCGCAATCGCATCCAGCTCGAACGACACGCCGGCATTCGGCTGGCCGCTCATCAAGCGTGAGGTGAGCACCAGCCCGGCAATCGCTGCGGTCAGGCCGCTGATGCCGTACACCAGCAACTTGAAGCGCGCCGCCCGCACGCCCGATAAACGCACCGCTTCTTCATTGCCGCCGATGGCATAGATGTAGCGGCCGATGCGCGTGTGTTGCAGCAACACATAGGCGGCAAAGTAGGTGACCAGCATGATCAGGATCGGCACGTCGACGCCGAACAGGCTCTGGCGGCCGAAGAAACCGAACCACTCCGGCAACCCCGAAATCGGGTAGCCGTCGGTGTACATCAGGCCCAGGCCTCGGGCGATGCCCATGGTCGCCAGGGTGACGATGATCGGCGGCATGTGCAGGTAGGCGACGAACACGCCATTGCCGATGCCGAAGGCCACGCCGATCAGCATGCCGGCGCCAATCGCCAGGCCCGGCGGCAGGCCCGCGACCATCAGCCCGGCGGTCAAGGTGCCCGACAGCGCCATCACCGGCCCCACCGACAGGTCGATGCCACCGGTGAGAATCACGCAGGTCATGCCCACCGCGATAATCGCGTTGATCGACACCTGGCGCGCAATGTTCGACAGGTTGCTGGTGGTGAGGAAGTTATCGCTGGCGAAGATCATCACCAGGGTCACCACCACCAACCCTACGAAGGGATAAAACGCCGGCGAGCGCACCAGCCGCGCCAGGTTCAGGCGCAGTCGGCTGGTGTCGCCAGTATTAATGGACCTGTTCACTTGAGCCCCCTGTTGCATGGCGCATGACCTCTTGTGGGTTGACGGCGGCCGCTTCCAGCAGCTTGACGATGGCGCCCTTGTGGAACACGGCGACGCGGTCGCACATGCCGATGACTTCGGGCAGTTCGGAAGAAATCATGATGATCGCGTAGCCTTGTTCAGTGAGGCTGCGCATCAGGGCGTAGATCTGCGCCTTGGCGCCAACGTCGATGCCACGTGTGGGTTCATCGAACACCAGCACGTCGCAGTGGTGGTTGATCCAGCGTGCAATCACAACCTTTTGCTGGTTGCCGCCGCTGAGGTTGAACACCCGGCTTTCGCCGCTGGGCGCCTTGATCGACAGCTGGCGCATCAACGCGTCGACGCTGGCGCATTCCTTGGCCTTGTCGAGCAGGCCCGAGGCGTTCTGGTACTTGGGCAGGTTGTTCAGGGAGATGTTTTCGCGAATGCTGAAATCAGTGATCAGCCCTTCGCTCTTGCGGCTTTCCGGCAGCAGGCCAATGCCGTGGGCCAGAGCCTGCGCCGGGTCATCGAGGGTGACTTTCTCGCCGCGCAACCACACGTCTTTGCTCACCGACGGCAGCGCACCCATCATGCCCAGCGCCAGCTCGGTACGACCGGAGCCGACCAGCCCGGCAAAGCCGAGGATCTCGCCCTTGTGCAGCTGAAAGCTGTTGCGCGGGCCGTTGCGCACCAACTGGATGTCCTTGACCTCCAGCAACAGCGGGCCACGGTCTTTCGTGGGTTTGGGGGGAAAGCTGTTTTCCAGGCGCCGGCCGACCATCATCTCGACCAGCCGATCGATATCACTGTCGGCCACGTCGGTCACGCCCACGTTACCGCCATCGCGCAGCACGCTGATGCGGTCGCACACCTGGAAAATCTCCTCCAGGTGGTGAGAGATAAAGATCACCGCCACGCCCTGGCGCTTGAGTTCGCGCATGATCTCGAACAGCAGCTCGGCTTCGCTGGGCGTGAGGGTGGCGGTCGGTTCATCAAGTACCAACAGGCGCGCATCCAGGGCCAGCGCCTTGGCGATCTCGACGAATTGCTGCTCGGCCACGCTCAGGTGCTTGACCGCACATTGCAGGTTGATACTCACACCCAGGCGCTTGAATAACGCCTGGCTGGCCTCGACCATTTCGCGTTTGCGCAGCAGGCCGAAGCGGTTGCTGAGCTCATGGCCGAGGAAGATGTTTTCCACCGCCGTAAGGTAGGGAATCAGGCTGAATTCCTGGAACACGATGCCAATACCGGCGGCGATCGCATCGCGGTAAGTGGCAAATTTTTGCGCCTGGCCATCGATCAAAATCTGCCCTTCGTCCTGATGCTCGACGCCGCCGAGGATCTTCATCAAGGTCGATTTGCCCGCGCCATTTTCACCCAGCAACGCATGGATTTCGCCGCGCTCGACCTGCAGGTTGATGGACTTGAGGGCCTGTACGCCCGGGTAGCGCTTACAGATATTTTCCAGCTTCAGAAGACTGCTCATACCGCCGACCTCGTATTCAGAAGGAGACCTCAAGCCCCACGGTTCACGTGGGGCCGGGGCGATTTACCAGCTGAAGTCCTTGGCCTTGGCCTGGTCGATCAAAGTGATATCGACGGGAATGGTGGCCGGCACTTGCGAGCCCCACTTTTTGGCCAGGGCGATGCCCAGGGCCAGGCGGATCTGATCGCGCGGGTATTGCGCCGAGGTGGCGATGAACTTGCTGCCGGGCTTCTGGATCGCCTTGATGGCTTCCGGCGCGCCGTCGACGCTGACCAGTTTCACGTCCAGGCCGCTGGCCTCGATGGCCGACAGGGCGCCGAGGGAGCCGTTGTCATTCACGCTGAAAATACCCTTGAGGCCCGGCTGGGCCTGCAGCATGTTTTCGGTGACGGTCAGCGCCTGGTCACGTTCCTGCTTGCCGTTCTGGATGCTGACAATCTTGATGTCCGGGTGCTTGGCCACCGCCTCTTTGCAGCCGCGCACACGCTCAAGGATCGGCACCACGGCGATGCCGTCGAGGATCGCAATGTTGCCTTTGTCGCCGATGTTCTTGGCCAGGTATTCACAGGCCTGGAAGCCGGCGTCGAAGTTTTTAGAACCGACGAAGGAGTCCAACGGACCGTCGGCCTGGGCGTCCACCGCGACCACGACCACACCCGCGGCATGGGCAGATTTGACCGCCGATTGCACGCCGACCGAATCGGTGGGGTTGATCAGCAGGATATCGATGCCTTTTTGCAGCATGTCTTCGACATCGCTGACCTGCTTGGACACGTCATGGCGGGCGTCGGTGATGATCAGCTTCGCACCGATGGTCGCGCCGGCTTCTTCCAGGGCGTTTTTCATGGTGACGAAATAGGGGTTGTTGATTTCCTGGAAGGAGGCGCCGATGCGGATCGGTTTGGCGGCGTCGGCAAACGCTGCGCTGGTGGCGCCGAGGGTGATGCTGACAGCCAGTAAACACAGGGTTTTCGGGAGCATTTTCATGGCGTGGTTCTCTGTTTTGTTTTTATTTTTAGAGCAAATGTTATCGTTAACATTTTGCGAGAAGCTAGCAAGTAAATGGGGGCTGTGCAAGAGGCCATTGGTCGGTCGCGGTGGAAAGGTGGGAGTGGGCTTGTCTGCTGCGGCGGTTGGGCGGTGTACATATCCGTTGCTGCAGTAATGGCCACTTAGGGTTCCGCTCTTACAAGGGGTCACTTTTGGCGGTGGGTCAGTCTATTCATCTGTCACTGGCCCACCGCATTCGCGAGCAAGCCCGCTCCCACAGTTGACCGCATGCAGTTTTGGCGGATTTGCATACACTGAAGAGCTCCCACCTTTGACCGAGTATGGCTCTGCTGTTGCTGTTGCTGTTGCTCTGGCCCTTACATCCTTTTCGATGACGAAGTCAGCGGTCTTTTGATCTGCGCTTTTGATCTTGATCTTGATCTGAAATCGCCCCGTCAAACACGATGGCCGCAATTCGACAGTGATTTGGGGGGTAAACCGGCAGGGATGCCGGTTTAGCCGCCCCGCGCCATGGATGGCGCGTGGCGGCGGCCCCCCAAATCACTGGCGGATTGCGGGCATGCCGAGCCACAGCGAGGCACCGAGTGTTGGGGCGAGGACTTTTTGCTTACTTTTTGGTCCCTCAAAAAGTGAGCCGCTGTAAGAGCGGAACCATAAGCCGCCGTTACCGCAGCAACGGATATGTACACCACCAAAAGACCACCCTCTCAGGCAACCCAACTCCCACACTCAAACCGCAGACTGCGCAAAAACTCGCACTATTTCGCGTACCAACTAAGCTCAGGCTCCAACAAAAAACCTGAGCGTGCCGCCATGGCCCATCCCACCGAGACCTTCCGCGCCCGCTACCGCGCCGCCGTGAGCGCCCGTTACAACCCCTGGCTGCACGCCGGTTTCGTGCTCGGCTACGGCATCGTCTGCATCGCCCTGGCCTGGTCCTCCACCGCGCACATCACCGCGCTCCAGTGGCTCACCGTGCCGCTGACGCTGGTGTTCTTCAACCTGTGCATCTACCTCGTGCACCGCCACCTGGGCCATCACAAACACAGCCTGGCACGGCTGTTCTATGCGCGGCACACGGGTGACCACCACAGCTTTTTTACCCCCGGCCACATGACCTACGACAGCCCGCGAGACTGGCGTGTGATTCTGTTCCCGGCCTGGCTGATCGTGCTGCACAGCCTGGCGATCACCCTGCCCGCCTGGTGGCTGCTCAAACACTTGAGCCCCAACGTCGCCGGGTTGTTTGCCGGGTGCATGATCCTTGGGTATTTACTTTACGAAGTGTTTCACGCCTGCGAGCACTTGCCCGCCGGGCACCCGGTGGCACGCCTGCCATGGATTCGCCAGATGCACCAGTTGCATGCCCTGCACCACCGCCGTGAGCTGATGCAGGGGCGCAATTTCAATATCGTCCTCCCCCTGATGGATTACCTGTTCGGCACCCTGCACTGGGAGCCGAACGCCCACGACAACCAGGAATAGTCATGAGTACCCGCCCCAAAAAACTGCGCCATTTGCTCTTCGTACTGCTGCTTGCAGTCATCGCTTTTCTGCTGCTGATGCCCACCAAAGTGCAACCGGTGAACTGGTCGCCGCCCAAAGCGCCCTCGGTAAAAGACGGCGCCTACGCCGAGAACCAGCGGCTCAAGGGCATTGAAAAAATCGGCGCCCAGGACATCGCCGGCCCCGAAGCCTTGCTGCTCGACCCCCAGGGTTTTCTGATCAGCGGCCTGCAGGACGGGCGCATTATCCGCACCTCGCCAAACAGCCACACCCTGGAAGTGCTCGCCAACACCGGCGGCCGCCCGCTCGGCCTGGCGTTACACCCGGATGGGCGCTTGATCATTGCCGACGGGGTAAAGGGGTTGCTTGCCTTGGATGCCAACCGTCAACTCAAACTGTTGAGCAGCAGCGCTGACGGCGTACCCTTTGGTCTCACCGACGATGTGACCGTCGATGCCAGCGGACGCTATGCCTACTTCAGTGATGCATCGAGCCGCTGGGGCTACGGCCAGGACGGCACAGCGGTGATCGAGCATGGCGGCGACGGCCGGTTGCTGCGCTATGACTTCAGCACCGGCAGCACCGAGGTGTTACTGGACCGGCTGCAATTTGCCAATGGCGTGACCCTGGGCCCGGATGAAAACTACGTATTGGTGAACGAAACCGGCGCCTACCGCATCAGTCGTTACTGGCTCAAGGGCGAGCGCAGCGGCACCCACGACCTGTTTATCGACAACCTGCCGGGCCTGCCGGACAACCTCAGTTTCAACGGGCGCGATCGCTTCTGGGTGGCCCTGTATTCGCCACGCAACCCGTTGCTGGACGGTTTCGCCGGCTACCCACTGTTGCGCAAGGTGATGGTGCGCGCACTGATGGTGGTCCCCAAGCCCATCGAGCGTAAAGCCTTTGTGCTGGGGCTGGACACCGATGGCAAGGTCATCGCCAACTTGCAGGATGGCAGTGCGGGCAACTACTCGCCGGTCACTACCGCACGCGAATACGGCGACTGGTTGTACCTGGGCTCGCTCACGAGCACCAGCATGGCGCGCCTGCCGTTGAAGCTGGCGTTGGCCGGCGAATAACAAAAAGGGGCAGCCTGTTCAGGCTGCCCCTTCTGATTTACATCACGGTATCAATGGATGATGTCTTGGGTGCAGATGTGCCCAAAGGTCACATATTGCACATTGTCACCGCCGACACCCACGCCCGGAAACTCGTCCAGCTCGATACGCCAGCCGCCGAAGTTGAAGGTGGTGTCCCAGGTGTACTGCACGCCGGTGCTGCTGTCCGGGTACTGCACGCGGTTACCGCCAAAGCAGGTACCGAGCGCGGCACTGGCCTGGGATGTGCCGGCACTGTTGGTGGTGGCCTTGAAGTCGGTCCAGTGGAACTCGGTGCCCTCAAAGCGCTTGTCGACACGCAGCACAGGTGTGACGCCCAGCAGCGGCGCACCCGTGGAATCGGACCAGTTGGTGGTCCAGTTCAATGTGCGCCCCGCCTGGGTCGCCATCCAGAATATCGACGCCGGCACCCGCACGATGTTGTCGCCTGTCACTTGCGAGCTGTTCAGCTGTGGCGCAGAGCCGAGGCTCAACTTGTAATATTTGCTTGGATCCTGCGTCACGGCCGGGTTGGCCCGCACACGCACTTTGACGGTCGTACCCGGCGTGACATTCGGGTAGGTGGACGTAGAACCGGCTGGCACGACGATCCAGTTGACGCCATCAAAGCGCTCGAAGATCCACTGGTTACGGCTGCCACTGTCATCGCCTGCCAGGTACATGCTCACGGCCTGGCCACGCACGGCCTTGAAGTCGAAGTAATCGACGTCGTTGGCGTTGTCGAGGTTGCCGCTCACCTTGTTCATGGTGTCCGGCATCGCAAACGCGTCTTGCGGCGTGTCGTTGGGCTCGAAGGCATCGATGTTGGTATCTGCCGCTACGCCAAAACTGAACTGCGCATTGGTGGCGGTCTTGGCCACCATGTACCAGTAGTAGTCACCGGCCGGCAGTACACCGTCGATGTATTCATCGGCATTGCCGGCGTTGTCGGAGGTCGCCAGCAGTTGCAGGTTACCTTGGCCGTCATCGCGGAACAGGCTCAGCGACATGTCGGCGCCGGCACTCTGGTTGATCAACTGCACCAGCACCCGCGCGCTTTTTGGCAGGTTGAAGTGGTAAGGGAAATCCTGGCCCGTTTGCACTTCGCTGATGGTGTAGAGGGTGTTGATATCCAGGGTCGGAAACAGCGGAACAAAGTCGGCGACCGCTGCACTTTTCAACTCGCTCTGACTCGGCTTTTTCAACGTGCCGATAACGGTGTTGAACGGTGCGGACCTGGCCGCTTTAGCGACCGCCTTGGTCTTGCCGTCCCGCGCATCCAGCAGCTTTTGCCGCAGCGCCTCCGAAATCGGCACCGCAGTGAGCGTGCCGCCAGGTTTGAGCGCGTCAATCTCGCTTTGGCTCACTGTGCCGGGGGTGAGTTTGGGAAGGGTCAGGTCGGCCAGGGCAGAGGCCGAGATAAAGCAGGAGGCCATCATGGCCGCGCCCAGCATAAGGGCTTTGGTTGGTTTCATTTTTTATCCATCCATAGTTAAAAAATTGATGCTCAGGTGAGCGGTGACATCCGGTCACCTGGGATGGAATGTAAAACAATACTGTATGCATGAACAGTATTTTTTTAGAAAAAATTAACCTCCTTCAAATAGGTAGGTCACCCCACCTGCGCCAAACGGACCAGACCACGGTTGTGATCAGCCAGATAAACCCCAGGTAATAAGGCCATACCACCCAACGTTTGAGCGCCAAAGGCACAGACGCCAGTTCGTCCTCGGTCACAACACCGGCTTTCACGTGGCGCTTTGAATCGGACAGGAACTCAAAAATCAGCAACATGCGGTACTGCCTGTCTATCCACTCCTTTCGTCTCCAAAAACGTTTATTGCCGCCAACCCTCCCGTTTCCACACGCCTCTTTGATCTCAAATCCTTTGCGTCTACAGCCAAGTGCCCCAATAGCCCCAACTGATCGACCAAAACATCACAAGGCGATAGGGCCAAACGGCCCAACGCTTGAGTGTTAATGGAATGGCGGCTAATTCAGCCTCGGTCACAAGACCTTCTTTCACGGAGCGTTTAGGCCTGCGAAGAATGTCAATCATCAGACCCATGCGATTGAACCTGACGAACCGCTGGTTAGGTCGCCAGCGTTGCTGATATTTGCGCACCTCTGCGTTTTCACTGAAGTAGCTTTCGAGTGCTTCGAGCTTTGTACAGCCAGCAAATAGCATCAGCCCCAAAACGATGAACGTTCCAACAACCATCACAGCGGTATAGACGAGAAAATAATCCATGGTTAAGTGCCCTCTGGCTGGAATATCAAATCACCCTCGTTCTCTATGATCGTGCCACCCAACCAAGCCCCGCCATCACCGACTTTACGGCCGCCTGAATATCCTCCCGCCGCACCGCCAATTACTCCGCAACTCAGGGCGCCGCTCCCTCTAGTCGCAATACCCAAAAAAAAGGTGCATGCGCGACGCGTTAATTCAGCGCCTAAAATCCCGCCTCCAGCCGCGCCCACTACCCCGCCTACCAACCGCCCACTCTCCACATACTTCGCCCTTCTGCACTGCGCCTCCCTGCCCGTCATACACGCCTCCTTGACCTCCAATCCTGTCCCCCCCACATCCATGGCCAACCCCACATAAGTCCCCTTCCCCAACCACTTCGACACCTGCGCCACGTCCCCGACCCGCTGCGCATACCCTGCAATCTCACCCTTATGCAGAAAGCTTTTGGTCGATATCCCCAGCACCTTCTTCAACGATTGATTGCCCCGCAGCCCCGTGCCAAACCGCGCCGCGCCTTGCAGTTGCGCGTCCAACTGCCGAAACAGCCCCTGGCGCTGACGAGCAAACTCATCTCGGTCCAACCCACCGCCCTTCAACCGCTGATGCACGCGCTCAATCGCCTCCAGGGTCTGCGCCACTTCATCCAGATGCCGCGCCCACGCCGACGTGGCGCTGCCGATACCCATCGAGCCATTCGCCAGCAAGCTCTGCAGCAAGTCGTAGTTATTGATCACCGCCGAGCCGGCCGATGGCTCCAGCCGCCAGCGGATCTGCTCGCCATAACGCATCAACCAGGCTTCTTCACTGCGGCAGCTGAAGCTGAAGTCGTCAGGGATAATCACCAGTTGCCCCGGTGTTACCAGGCCAGTTCGCAAGTGCCGGTTCAACACGTCAAAGTGATCAGAGCGCTGACGATTTGGCGCCCCGCCCATCGCCCTGGATTTCAAGCTGTTGTAGTCCGTTGTGCGGTCATTGATGAATCCCTGCGCCATGCCTTCCATCCCGGATGCAATAAAGATGGCGTCGGAATATAGGCAAGCGCAGGCGGCCCGCACACAAGGCCAGGCGCGGGAAATCACATTTGGGAAGTTGCCTACTCGGCAGAGAAAAATCGCCTACAAAAAACCGCGATCAATACCCGGTCATCTCCAGATACCCCACACCACCGTCAAACTGCACCGGCCCTTCCCAGTACGGAATACTGAGGTTCATCCATGCCTTTGGATTGACGGCCTGGGGTGTAATGTCCAGTTGTTTGCCGGGTATTTTCAAGGACCAGCGCGTAGGCACAGTGCGCCCGTCAATGTCGGTGGTGGCCAGCGGTGTGAGCTGAATATCGGCGTTATGCAGGGTCTGGGTGTGCCCTTGCTGGTCGATCCAGGTGCCGGTCAGATAACCCGCGCCGTCCTTTTGCCGCACGCGAAACAGCATCAACTGCTCACCACGGTCCAGGTGCAGGGAGAACCAGTCCCAGCCGGTCTGGCTGGCGGCCAGCGGTTGGCTGCTCCATTCGCGGTCGAGCCAGGCCGGGCCGCTGACCTGATAGGTGGTGCCGTCGAGGGTGACATTGCCTGCTGCGGTAAAAAACGGCTGGCTGTAGTAGTAGGACGCCTGGCCTTGGTCGGATTTGCGGCTGTAGCCGTTATCACCCTGCAACACCAATGGGCGGCTGGAGGTCAGGTGCAAATCGTAGGCAAACTGCGGGCCGGTGGCCTTGAGTTGCATATCGGCCAAGGCGCTGGCGGCACCGGGCCGGGTGGCGAAACTCCAGTCGTCGAGCCAGGCCGTGAACGGCGCTGCCTGGGCGCCGGCCTGGCCAACGCCGCCACGGGCGTAGCGCTCAGCAGCGTAATGGCGGGTGGCAGACGTGACGGCGGCATGGCCCAGCCAGATCGTCGAGTCGCGCCAGCCCGCCTGCACCGGCCCGGCCTTCAGCGCGTTGCGAAACAGCGTCCATTGCACGCCGAACACACGGCCTTGGGCATCCTTGAGGTTGGCGGTGACGTACCACCATTCGATGCGAAAACCTGGGTGCGGGCCGTGGTCCTGGGGAAAGCTGAAGACCTTGCCAGGCACCACCTGGGCAAAATCCGCCGCTTCGCTGCCAAGGCCGGCGAAGCTTTCCGGCGGCGCGGGGGCTTTGTCGCAGGCCGTCAACAGCCATACGGCGGCCCAGCACCAGGGTTTAATCTTCATGGGCAAAGGTCCTCAGCAAATCCGCCGGACGACTGCGGTACAACTGCCACAGTGGCCAGGCCGAGGCGAGCAGCGTGGCAAGCATGGCCAGCCCCAACAATTGCGCCAGCTGCCACGGAAACACTTGCAAGGGCAGGCGCCAGCCGAACGCCTGCACATTGATCACCGCGTCCAGGCACCACGCCAGCAGCAGGCCCAAGGGCAAGGCGAGTACCAGCGTCAACACCGCCAGCAGCCAGGTTTGGCCGAGGTTGAGCAGCATCAGTTGCCGGCGCGTCACGCCCAGCGCCCACAGCGGTGCGAGTTGGCCAAGGCGACTTTGGCTCTGGGTCAGCAGGCTGATAAACAGCGCCACACCGGCGACACCCAACGTCAGGCTGTTGAGTGCGGCGGTAGCGGCGAAGGTGCGTTCGAACACCTGGCTCGACCAGCCTTTGAGCTGCTGCTGATCGACGATGCGGCTGTCCTCCAGGGCAAAGGCGCGCCGCACTTCCTGCACCAGCGCCGGTACATCGCCGGGCAGTACCCGCAGGTTGAAGCGTGCCGGTGCCAGGCCCGGCCAGTGCGCCAGCAGGTGTTGCGAATTGACCAGCAGATGGCCCTTGGGGTTGCCGTAGTCGGCGTAAACCCCCACCACTTTTGGCGACCAGACGCCTTGCGGCGTGGGAAGCTGGATGGCATCGCCCAGCCCCACATTCAGGCGGCGTGCCAATTGCTCGCTGAGCATCACGCTATCGCCCTGCAACAGTTGGTCCCAAGGCGCACTGACCGCTTGCAGCAACGGCCAGTGCTGGCGATAGGTCGGGTCATCGACCACCCCGAACACATCCGCCGGCCAGCCCTGCAATTGCACCGCCACCTGCCAGGTCGGCAGCACCGCCTGCACCCGCGGTTGCTGCGCCAACCAGCTGGAAAGCTGCTCGGCCTGGGCCGGACTTTGCGGGTTGAGGTACAGCTCGGCGGTAAGGCGTTGTTCCAGCCAGTTATTGAACGTCTGGCGAAACCCCGAAGTCATGGAGCCCGCGCCGATGTTCGCCGCCAGGGCCAACAGCAGCGCCATCAACGCCAGGCTCAAGGCCGGCAACTGTTGGCGGCAGTCGGCAAGGAACCACTGGCCCAATACCGAACGGCTGCGTCCAAGCACCGCCGTCAACAGGCCATTGAGCACCACCGGCAAGCCAAGCGCCGCGCCCAGCAGCAAGGCGGCCATCAGCACAAACCCGGCGGCGAGGCTGTTGCCCCACCACAACGCCAGCACTGCAATCGCCAGCGCGGTGGTCGCCACCCAACCCTGACGGCGCAGCCAGCGTCCATGCGCCTCGTGCCAGGCCTGGGCATTGGCGAGGGCCAGCAAGGGCAAACGTGCCGCACGCCACAGGCTGCTGGCACCGGCAAGCAGGGCGCCGAGCAGGCTCAAGCCCAAGCCGGCCAGCCACCACCACGGGCTGAGGTTCAACTGGCCCGCCACCTCGGCGCCATACAGGCCGCGCAGGCTGGCGGCCACATCCGGCAGCAACAGACTGGCCAGCAGGTAACCACTGATCACCCCCAGCACGCCGCCCAGCAACGACAACACGCCCAGCTCAACCGCCAGGCTGACGATCAACAGGCGCGCGCTGACCCCGCAGGCACGCAAGGTGCGCAGCAAACCACGGCGTTGCTCCAGGGCCAGGCCGATGGCGGCGTGGACAATAAACAGGCCGACCACAAACGACAAAAAGCCCAAGGCATCGAGGTTCAGGTGAAAACTTTCGGTGAGGCGCGAGAGGTTGTTGTCCTCGCCTTGCTTAAGTTGCAGCGCGCCAGGCGGCGTCGGATGGGTGGCGGCGAAGGCCTTGTCCACCAGCAGGCGCGACAGGCGCCCCGGCATGTCCAACAACGGTTGGGCGAAGCCGATATCGGTCAGCAACAGGCCGGGAGCCATGTCGGGCTGAACCTGTAAAGGTGGCAAGCGTTGCCCGCTTACCGTCAATGGCTGCTCACCGGCCTGCAACCCCAACGCCTGCAAGGTTTGCGCAGCGATCCAGGTTTGCCCGGGCGGGTTGAAAAACCCGAGCATCTGCGCCTGGCTCAAGCGCTGCCCCGCCACCGCACCGCCACCGGGTAACGACAACGGCTCGATGCCCATCAATTGCAGGCGAGAATCTTCATGCCCCTTGAGCAGCAGCCGCCCCTGCACCACCGGCGACACCGGCCAGCCGGCACGGCGCAGTTCGGCAAACAGCGCTTGCGGGAAACTCGCACCGTCCGGCGCACTCAGGCTGGCTTGGGGCTCACCGCCGATCAATTGGCTGGCACGTGCATAGCTGTCGCGCGCCTGGCTGTTAAGGGCTTGCACGCCGGTCAACAGTGCGGTGGCCAGCCACAAGCCGGTGAGCACGCTGAAAAACTGCACCGGGTGCCGCCGCCAATGGCTCAACAGTGCGCGCAGTGCCCAATAAAATACCCTCATCTCACGCGACCACACGGCCATGTCGCAACACCACCTGGCGGTCCAGGCGCGCGGCGATGCGCGGGCTGTGGGTCACCATCAACAGGCTGGTGGGGCTGTCTCGCAGCAGGTCCAGCAGCAATTGCAGCACGTCATCGCTGGTGGCCTCGTCGAGGTTGCCGGTGGGTTCATCCGCCAGCAACAAGCCGGGGCGCGAGGCCAACGCACGGCCCACCGCAACCCGTTGCTGTTGGCCGCCGGAGAGTTGTTCGGGATAACGCTTGAGCAAGTCGCCCAGGCCCAGGCGCTCCACCAGTTGCGCCTGCCATTGCGGGTCGAAGCGCCCGGCCAGACGGGCCTGGAACGCCAGGTTGTCGTCGACACGCAAGCTGCCGATCAGGTTGAACTGCTGGAACACCAGGCCGATTTGGGTACGCCGCCAATGGGCCAGTTGCGCCTCGCTCAGTTGGTCCAGGCGCTGCTCGCCCACCTGGACAGTGCCACTGTCCACGCGGTCGAGCCCGGCGACCAGATGCAACAACGTGCTTTTGCCACTGCCCGACTCGCCCATCAGCGCCAGGCTGCTACGTTCCCCCAGGTACAGGTCGACACCCGCCAGCACCGGCAGCGGACCTTGCGGGGTGGCGTAGCTTTTAACAACACCTTGCACCTGCAACATAAACACGCTCGTTTAAAGGACTGCAAACGAGCATAACGGCTGGTTGACGACCCCATGCAAATTTTTCACATTGATTTCACTGCTTGCCCACCCTCGCCCCTCTAAATTGCCCCCCAATATCGATAGTCGGCAACTTGTTAGTTGCCGCCAACGGCAACTTCTAACTGCTGGATGTTCAGCCAAAAGACAGCAGCGCTATGACACGCTCCGCTTCAACTACGGGCATCCGTCAGTGCGTTGCGCCTATTTGAATAAAACACTGAAGACAGTGCCCATGGTGAATGATGTGGTTGACCTTACCCTGACCAAACCGCGCTCACGCCGGCGCTATCTCAAGCGCCTGCGAAAGTGGTGGGCGGGCCTTGCCGTTATCGGCTTGCTGCTCGCCGGTTTCCTGTTATGGCCGTTCTCGCCGCGCGACCTGAGCGTCGGTAATCGCCTGCTGACCTCGCAAGTGTTGCCGGCCTGGCGCGATGGCGACCTGATCGTGCTGGTGCGTCACGAAGAGCGCTGCGACCGCTCGGCCAACGCCTGCTTCGGCGCACCTGAAGGCCTGACGACCGTCGGCACCCAACGCGCCGAAGAAGCGGGCAAGGCCTTCAAACTACTGGGCCTGGAAAACACCGACATCGTTTCCAGCCCGGCCTTGCGCACGGTACAGACCTCGCACTTCATGTTCGGCAAAGCCGAGCTGACCCCAGGGGAAAAGACCATCTGCGGCGAGGACATCGATGAAGAACTGCTCAGCCGCAAACGACCGGGTCGCAACCTCGTTTTTGTCACCCACAGTGGCTGTATTGCCGACTTCGAAAGCGCCCTGGGCTACCCCCGCGCAACGTTTGCCGAGTACGGCAGTGCCCTGTTCGTGCGCGTACTGGGCAATGGCAAATTCGAGACGCTTGGCATCATGAAAGGCCCCGCCTGGTCCGCCGTACTTAAAAAGCTATAGACACTTTTTTACCTATAACTTTCTTCATGTTCAGCAAAACGACAGCCCTCTTCTGGCATGTTCAACTGCGCCCGCAACTATTGGACGTCATGATTTTTTTCATCGACTTAGTGAACTTTGTGATTCTTCCTACAAACTTTTACATATCTGCTTACTTCGCCATTAAACGTCAAGGAGTGACGTTTTCATGACACGTCTGCTTAAACCTTTGCCTTTATTGCTACTGGCCTTCGCGGTGTTTTATCTACTGCCCATGGGCCTGCACGGTTTATGGATCCCGGATGAAACCCGCTATGCCCAGATCAGCCAGGAAATGCTGCAGAGCGGCAATTGGGTCGCACCGCATTTCATGGGTGTGCGCTATTTCGAAAAACCCGCCGCCGGCTATTGGCTGATCGCCCTAGGCCAAGCGGTGTTCGGCGAAAACCTGTTCGGCGTGCGTGTGGCTTCGGCCTTGACCACCGGCCTGAGCGTGGTGCTGGCGCCTACCTCATCGCCCGCCGCTTGTGGAACGACCCACGCAAAAGTTTCGCCTGCGCCCTGCTCTACATGAGCTTCGGGCTGGTGGCGGGGCAAGCAGGGTATTCCAACCTCGATCCGCAGTTCACCTTCTGGGTCAACCTCAGCCTGGTGGCGCTGTGGTTTGCCCTCGACAGCCGCACGTCGCGTGCTCGTCTGGGTGCCTGGGCAGTGCTGGGCGTGGCCTGCGGCATGGGCTTTATGACCAAGGGCTTTCTGGCCTGGCTGTTGCCCGTGCTGATTGCCGTGCCCTACATCCTCTGGCAGCGCCGCCTGGGTGAACTGCTGCGCTACGGCCCGTTGGCGATTGTGGTCGCCGCCATGGTGTGTGTGCCGTGGGCCTTGGCCATTCACGTGCAGGAGCCCGATTACTGGCGCTTCTTCTTCTGGCACGAGCATATCCGTCGCTTCTCTTCCGCCAATGCCCAGCATGCGCGGGCCTGGTGGTTCTTCCTGCCGATCATGGTGGTTGCCTGCCTGCCCTGGGCGGCGTTGCTGCCGACCACACTGATCAAGACCTGGAAAGACAAAGCCCAGCCGGCCATCGTGTTCCTGGCCCTGTGGCTGCTGTTGCCCCTGGCCTTCTTCAGCATGAGCCGCGGCAAATTACCCACCTACATCATGCCGTGCCTGCTGCCGCTGGCCTTGTTAATGGGCCATGCGCTGATCGACCTGATCGAGCAAGGCAAGGCCCGCGCGATCCTGATCAACGGGCTGGTTAACGCCGTGATCGGCCTGGCCGCGATGGTGGCGTTGATCTACCTGCAAATCAGCAACCCGATGTACGGCAACAGCCACGCGGAGATGTTCAGCCTGTCCCTGGCGTTTATCGTATTGCTGGCCTGGATCCTCGCCAACCTGCTGCAAGCGCTGCGCCCGCTGACCCTGTGGGCAATGCCGGTGCTGGGCATCGGTTTGCTGGTGGCGTTACTGCCGGCGGGCATGCCGGCGATGATCACCGATACCGAAATGCCCGACCAGTTCGTGCTTGAGCATCTGGATGAATTGCAACAAACCCATGCTTTGATCAGCAACGAGTTGGGCTCGGCGTCGGCCTTGTCCTGGCGCCTGGGCCGCCCGGAAGTGGCGTTTTACGACACCGAAGGCGAGCTGCGTTATGGCCTCCAGTACGCCGACTCGGTGCACCGCAAGGTCGACCTGGACAGCGTGCAGAGCTGGCTTGCGCAGGCGCGTCAGCAAGGTTCGGTCGGCGTGCTGATGCGCGTGCGCAGCACCAGCGAACACCGCGAAGAAGGGCAACTGCCACCGGGTGGCAAACGCTATCGCAAAGGCGCCCTGCTCTTGATTATTTATCCGCAGCTTCCCTAACGTTACGTCTGCCCTGAGAGCCGCCCATGAGTGTCTTCAAAACCGAACGCGGCGCCCTGGTGCTGCTGCTGGGCGTCTCGGCGCTGCTCCTGCTGCTGGGCCTGGGCAGTCGTGACTTGTGGGGGCCGGAAACCCGCTGGGCCAACATCGCGTTGCAGATGCTGCAGAGCGGTGATTACTTCGACCCCTACCTCAAGGGCGCGCCCTACTACGACAAACCCCTGCCCTCCTACTGGCTGATCACCGGCTTTGCCAACCTGATGGGCGGGCTTGGCCCCTGGTCACTGCGCTTGTCGTCGGTGATTGCGGCGTGGTTGAGCATCTGGCTGGTGTACCTGATCGGCGAACGCCTGTTTCGCAAAGGCACTGGGCTGATTGCCGGCTGGATGCTCGCCACCACCTTCTACTTTCTGTTCTGGGCGCGCGTGGCCACGGCCGACATCCTCACCGTGTGCGGCGTACTGGCGGCGGTGTGGTGGTATTGGCGCGGGCCGGACGACACGCGGCTGGGGCGCTACACGGTGTTTTTCCTGCTGCTGGCGGCCACCTCGCTGTTCAAAGGCTTGATCGGTTTTGTGCTGCCGGGCCTGGTGCTGCTGCCGCACCTGCTCAGCGAGCAGCGCTACAAGCGCCACCTCAATGTGCGCCTGCTGCTGGCCATGCTGATTGCAGCGGCGTTTTATGCGATTCCCTTCGTACTGTCCCACCTCTACGGCGCGCCGACTTACGGCGAGAGTGGCCTTGAACTGGTGTTCAAGGAAAACGTGGTGCGCTTCTTCAACCCGTTCGACCACATGGGGCCGATCTATACCTACCTGATCTACCTGCCCTCCTACACCTTGCCCTGGGCACCGTGCTGGTTGCTGGGCCTGTGGCTGGCACTGCGCAACTGGCGCCAAACGCCGCCGAACGTGCGCTGGCTGGTGTGGGGCCTGGGCCTGCTGTTCGTGTTCTTCACCGCCAGCGGCAGCCGGCGCAGCTACTACGTACTGCCGCTGGTGCCCTTTGCCCAACTGTTGGCCGCCTGGTGGTTGAGTGAACGCCTGGAGCAAAAAACCGCCAGTTGGCGACGTTGGCAAAAAGGCTTTGGCTTCACCGCAGGCCTGCTGTTGCTGGTGCTCGGGGGCATCTATCCCTGGGTCAGCGGCAACGGCGGCGTAACCCGCTTCGCCGACGACGTACAGGCCGAGGCGACCAAAAGCGCACCGTGGAATCAATGGCAGATGGTGATGGTAGAAGTCGACAACAAGGTGCCCATGTACCTGCAAAATGGCGGCAAACCGTTCTACTACGTCAGCGAGACCCAGGACTTCCCGCGCCAGGGCGACAGCGCCGCCTTGATGGCCTGGCTGGAAAAAACCAGCGGCCAGGGCTTCGACCCGCAGCACACCATTATCGTCGCGCAGTATTCCAAGGAAGACCCGACGCCGCTGGCCTACCTGGGCGCGGATCACACGGTGATTACCACGCAGCCGGATAATGGCGAGCGGTTGTTCCAGAAGCGCTCGGGGGGCAGTGTGGCGTTTGTTCCCGTAGCTAAATAACGTCGCGCGGCAAAGTCTGACTTAATTTTTTGGCAAGCTTGCAGCGTGAATAAAGGCCTCATCCAAGCTTTTGGCGTCATACGTACTCATGAACCCTCCTGCGTCAGTAAAGCGGTTAAAGCGTTGCTGACTCAGCATGTAAAAGTCATCGCAATGATTGACGACTTCGTCCACGTTATGTGACGAGACAAGAACGGCAACACCCTGCTGCGCAGCGCCTTCCAAGCACCTCCAGATATGATAACGAAACTCCGGATCCACGCCCGCCGTGGGCTCATCCAGAATGACCAGATCGGCCCCTACAGAGAGCAGAGACAGCGTAAAAAACCAACGCTTCTCTCCATAACTGCAAAGCGAGGATTTTTTGTTCCAGATTTCGCAATAGCGCTCGGCAACCCCAGGGCTCCACATTTCGATTTTCTCTAACGCATGCTTTTGAGTGACCGGTAGATCTGCACAAAAAATCATCATCATTTTAAACACATCAAACATTCGAAGCACCGGAGGCGTAGTGATGACCTGAGATAAGTAAAGAAACGTTGAAAAAGAATTTACTACCTCGCCAGCCTCCATTTTCTTCAAACGACAAATCACATCAAAAAAAGTAGTTTTTCCAGATCCGTTAGGCCCCAGCAAGCCTGAGATGGAGCCCGCTTCAACCACCAATGACGCCTTACTAAACACCGTATGGCGCTCATAACGGACGTCTAGCGAATTCACAATCAAGCGTTTCATCAGTAACGACTCCAAACCGGATTGACGAGCAAAAACTTATAGACCACAGCCAGCGACAAAACAAACAGCACTACAATGGTCATCACTACATATGAAGATTCAAAGATACCCACCTGCATGATATGGTTAGCCCACCACATCGGATTGAAAAATTTTACCACTTCGATCACCGGATGGGACGAGCTTATACTGACAATCCCAAGCGCCAACATAAGGAAAGACAACACTGAAAACACAGTATTCGCATTTTGAAACCCCAGCGGAACCAGCGTCAATAAGAGTGATGGTATCGAAAACAGCAAAAAGCAAATGTAGAATCTTCCAGCGACAACAATAAATTCAACAAACCTCACCTCACCAAAATACACCCGCGTCAGAACATAAAACACCAAACAATAAACCATAGACATAATTGAATAGGCCAAAAACTGACCAACAAGAAAGACCCTCTTCGTACGGCTAGTATAAACAAACGACCGAAGAAAACCGCTCTCTCTTCTCCCCACTATATAAAATGCCAACCCAAACATAGCGACACTCGATGATACGAAGGCATAGAACCATGAGGTCACCGAAATGTAATCAGGCGATATTTCCGCATTGGTCATGCGGGCATACATAATCAAGTAGAAGGTGACAACGGGGGACAGGACAATCCAAAACAATGCAAGTGGCTCCTTCAATTGCTCTTTAATAAAAAGAGCCGCTAACGCACCCGACTTGAATAATAGACTAGTACTCATTAACCACCTCATGGGAAAGGCACCATTCTCTCCAAACGAGAGGGCAGCACAGAAGCCAGAAAACTCCTGGAGTACTTGTTTATCAAATTTATACTTCCAGAATTATCCATATGCAAAAACAGATCAGGCGAAAGATAGCGACAGAATCAACAGCCGACACCATTGACTGTCGAGTATTTTGAATAGAAGTAACCCGCCACACCCAAACCTTTCAGTACCGACAACAAACCCTGCAATGTAAACCCGGCAGAGCGAGACACTAAAGATTCCTCAGCGACCAACACATCGGTAATTTCGCGATAAGTTTCAAACGAATTACAACTTAAAAAGTAACGCAAATACGGATCTTCAACCTTACCTATATCAGAGTCAATGGCACCAAACAGATCCATAAATCGATAAGTCTGCCACAACTCAAGTAACGCCTTCTCAAGTGCCTCAGCCTCTGTAGACGCATAAGACATACCTGCACAATAGTTTACGTTGTGATGGAGCCTGTTCTGGCCGTAGACGACCAGTATACAAACACCCGGAAATCTGAAATCTGAAATATCGAAGACTGAAAGCTTTCCTGCTGCAAGCAAAGCGTGATAAAGGTGTATAACACGCCGACCAACTAATGAGTTATCCACACGTAGAGGAGAAACCAAAGAACGACATTTTTTTGTTAGCCAAAACCTCAGAAGAAATTGCCGTTCAAGATACTCTTTTATCGCGCCTAAAAAAGCGACCTCTGAACGCCAATGAAAGCTGCACCCACAGGTATCTCTCTGGGGGCAAATAAACGTGTCAGTTTCAAGGCCCCGCGAGGAAAGGGAGAGACAAACAGTTGGAATAAAACAACTGGAAAAATCCGATACCCTTACCACCTCACTCACAAAAAATTGATAGCTTTCAAGCGCTGCAATAGAAATACCATTAGAAGCCGTTTGTACAAATGCACCTGTAAAGCTATCGACCTCCGCATTGGTGAGCGACTCATTAAGAACTCCCCGTTTTGTCGAAAGTATCTCTCTATAAAAATGACGACGTTCAAAATATTCTCCCACCGCGGTTTTGATCGAATTCGAACCGATCCCTACACCCGAACCTGTAGCTGACAGCGCATCGAAAACTTCTACAGAGCTTGGGAAATCGATTAATCCTGAAGGCTGAAATAGCATCGTCCCCGGTAGATCAGGTTTGTGCATTGGGTTAATTAACTTCATGTTTTCTACCTATAAAGTGAACACACATAGGAAAAAACAACGCTGGATTAAGCCCCAGCACCTTACAGACCATTGAATCCGTATAGGCAGACCATAAACGACACGCCAACCCTAGCGATTTCGCCTGGAGCTCCACCAGCATATAAATTGACCCTACCTCCATGAGCGCCATCCGATACCCGCGATACCTATATTTAAACAAGTTTTTCGGCATATAGACTACGTAAATAATGGCTAAACTCGGGCTGCCGATATTATTGGGCGACGCCAAAACAGCGGACTTTATTTTTTCTACATCATGCTCAACTTGCAACAATTCAAATCGCTTTGTTTTCGGAAGCAGATGCAAAATTTTTCCAGCCCCAGGCCACTGAGAATTATCGTCAGTAAGTGAGCAAATAAAAACCTCAACAGGATAAAGTGCTCCACCACTTGGATACCCTCTCTTGTATGACTCGCCATTTCTTGACAACAGCGGAAAAATCAAACTCCCAACTTCTGAAAACTTCAACCCCGAAGATAGGAAAAACTCACACGATTCATTTCTACACAACTTACTTTTTGGCGCCTCGTCCAGAAAATCAATCCCAGTTGTTAAATTCATATCCGGATAAAGAACCAGTTCATTGCCCGTTAATTGTGCGAGATGTTTCTCATCAAGAAAATGGAGAACTGTGCGATTCTCCAACGACTTATGGAAAGTAAAATTACCCTTGTTATGAAAATCAAGAACTTCATCATGCACAGAACCGTCTAAAAACCTGAGATAATAATCATGCGGGATGTTTTTCATGCCCCTTCACCCAAACAGTCACACATGTACCAGTGCGAAGCGGGCTCTTCATAAAGCTGACCATCACTCAGCTGGAGATATGAAACATACAGCACGTCATCCTGATATTTACGTGTGGTTCCAGGCTCAGTGAAAAATTTAATTTTTCTGATAATAGCCCCGACGACTATCAGCTCTTGATAGAAACTCAGCTCTTTAGAAGGAACACTAGCGTGCTTACCCTTGCAAAAGTTCAAGACACGCGCCCATTCATTTTTCACCGACACAATCGACGCACTATGAACCAGTCTATCGACATTGCAAAAATGGCAAGGGTTTCCGATCTCTGCAATATAGGGTTGGCCAATGCAAAAAAAACCACCCATGGGCCAACATACGGTAATCGCACTTTGCGGTGATGCTTTCGACATATCAAAATGAAGCTTTTTAACACTGGAATAGTCGTAGGCATAGCATATCAACACTATAAAATATTTGCCCCCACTGAGCGATGAAACTGTATCACTTGAAAAATTCCTTATTTCCAGCGCTGCGGACAACTCCTGCCTGAAAAGGTCTTCAAAATTTGTCCGACCTTTCCAATCATGTACTATAATTGTCTTTTCGAAGTACATTTCCTCGTTTGCTATCAGAGGTATGATCTTCTCCAAGAACTTAAATGCATCACAGGCATTCAAACCATTCTCACAAAAAACCTCGTCCAACTCTTCCCTTGTCATTACACTCGATAACTGTATCTGTCTAAGTGCTTGCAGCAGCGACTGCGAATGCACCTTGGAAATGCCTGCTTCAGAGATAACCAAGCTTTCCGTTTCAAAATTCAATATTTCATAATTAGGTATCGTTATATTCATCGCTCGGTCCCCATAGAGGTTTCCCATCGATGGCTGGAAAACCTCTTTTAGTTGGGCATAGATGACTTGGCCTACTCAATAGCAGGCGATTGCTCCGTTAAGGAATTGTGCCCACCACTTCCACCACTGCATCCCCCGCCGCCCCCACATCCACCGCTACCACCGCACCCCCCTTGGCTGCCTGACCCTCCAGCGTTGCCGCTATGTGATGTAAAACCAAACTCGTTATCAAAATCAAAAACAAACTCGCCAAACTCATCAACACTGTTCATTTTCTTTCTCCAGAGCATTAATATATAAGCTGTGTTTAAGTCGCCTATCAAAAGCAACAAAACTAATTTAGTCCTACTAAAAAAATATGCAAATCTCTCGTGGCGCAAACGTAGGAAAAGTCGCGCCAGGCAATAGGAAATATCCCTCAACAAAATCAGAAAACTAGCGATTGCGTACAACCGACAACAAGAAACCGACTTTCAATGCCTACTTATTATCCGTATAGAATTAATACGTTAGAAACTACCACTCTACAAACACCCTCCACCCCACATTAAAAAACCCATGCACAACAGAAGATGTTTTTTTCACAAAACAGGCAATCCATCCGATAAACGGTATTACTTTTCGCTCTAACCTGATTAACTTCAAACATCCGAGCTGTGCCAATTGCAACGCAACACATCGGACATGACCGAATGAGTCCGCAACAATCACTGCACACTCGGTGGTGTTGATTTGCGCAGTGATGCAACAGGATATTGAACGCCAGCAGTACGTGCCCGTAGGCAATACGGCTAGCGCTTTTCAAACACGGCATAACCGACATAAGCAAAATCCGACAACCGCCGTGCTTCGGAACCGGGGTAAGTGAAATGCTCACGCGTCAGGTAAGGCGCAGGAAGATCAGGAACGTCTTCCACCTTTCCGTCTATTTCGCCGTTACTGGCTGTGGAATGGGCGCCGCCTTGCTGGTCAATGAATTCAAGGACGTGTTCAGCATTCGCGGCACTGGCTGCGCGAACATCGGCGGGTAACCGGGGGTCGTTCCAGTCACCGCCTACGAGCACTTTGAAGGCGAGCCGTTCGTTCGCGTCGAGCACGTTATCAAGTGCCTTGAACAGGGGATTCACCGTGATTGCCTGCACCGAGCGTAGGTCACCTGTTGCGCGACCGTGGGGGGCAGGCTTTGGCCAGATGCCCCCGCGACCGCCCTCCCAGAGCACGCGGTAGCCTTGCTCGGCGAATTGAGTCAGGCGGTCCACCTCGGACGCAAAACCCTTTACACCCTGCACGTCCAGGCGCCCATCACCTGGGTAACTGCCTTTGACCCGGCGCAGGCAGGGGTCGTTGTCAATGTGGTGGATCACCCGCGCCAGGCGATACATGGCGTTGGCACGTGACACCGGGTCCGGGTTGGCGGCGGTAAAGTCGCCCACCTGTCGCTTTAAGTGGGTGATCAATCGGGTTTGGCGCTCACGCCTTTGCGGGTTCCAGCCAAAGGCGCGTGACATGATGCCCGTGCCCAGCATGGGGTTGTCCTTGTAGATCTGCGTTGCGCAGCGTTGATCATCCACCGGCCGTGTTTGCGCGCGCGTCGGCAGGCT
Source organism: Pseudomonas sp. W3I7 (assembly GCF_030816095.1). Lineage (NCBI taxonomy): Bacteria > Pseudomonadati > Pseudomonadota > Gammaproteobacteria > Pseudomonadales > Pseudomonadaceae > Pseudomonas > Pseudomonas sp. W3I7. Next base: position 1,963,149 of record NZ_JAUSXP010000001.1, on the reverse strand, counting down.
GCAGGTGTCTGCCTCAGTGCGAGGGGCTGGCAACGTTGGTGCGCGCGTCTGTATGAAAGGCTGAAAGTGTCCAAGCGTTGGGGTCATGAGCTACGTTGTCCATCAAAATCCAACGGCGTCGAAACGCTGACACCGACGTTTCAGGCGAAACTGCACAGTGTGTTGGTGGTGACGGCACAAAAGGTTCCATCGGAACCTGCGGTTGATGGCGTTTGGTCATGGTTTGTAAAGGGCCAGCAAGGCGTGTCCCTTTTAATTGCAGGACGTTTCCTAGACAATCCCTGCCGCCTTGTGCCTGTTGGAATCGATGGCTAGTCTGCGACCCGTCACTGCTCATCAGTGATCGGGTTTAGTCGCCCGCTAACATCACGCGCACGGTCTTCCACCGATTTTCATGGTGGCTGTGCGTGGGGCGCCTTCGGGTGCGCCGGGTTTCGTGATGACCGGTCGACTAACCTGCGCACAGCCGCCACCCATTCGTTTAGTCGCGACGGGTGTCGACTCCTAATCATCACGGAGTTACACCATGAAAAAAGTCGTCCCCGACCCACCCCGCAACGCCAACAAAGACCGCGCCGCCTTCAATCGCGCCATCGACCATTACCTGCCTTCCAAAGGTGTTCAAATCGAAGATTTGAGCTTCGAAGATGCCCTGCTCTACACCGCCAGCTTGCTCGACAGCGCTTCAGCGACCGCGCTCAATTGCGGTGATCTGCTGGCCAGTCCCCAGCGGGCGAAGATTCTGGCGGTGTGGCACTTGCTGGAGGTGGCCAAGACCACGGTGGACCGCTCTATCGAATGCCTGAATCCTTCAAAACCGACTGCCTGACTGTGATCTAAAAGTATGCGAGCTGGCTTGCCTGCGATAGCCATAGGTATCACAACCGGTTAGGGCTGTTGTGGCGAGCAGGCTTGCCCTGCGTTGGGCTGCGAAGCGGCCCCAGTAAAGGCACTGCAGTTTTCCTGAAAGAACTCAGCGTCTGGGTTAGGGGCTGCTTCGCAGCCCAACGCAGGACAAGCCTGCTCGCCACAGGAGAAAGTGGCTGCCTTCAAAGGTTGTGTAGATACCCATGCTGCGATAGCGGTGTATCAGCAACAGAGGCGTTGCCTGAAATACCGCTATCGCGGCGATGCGGCGACCCGAAAAGCCCGGCTCCCACATAGTGATCGTTCCCACGCGTATGGGAACGATAAGACTTGCGGTTGATGGCGTTTGGTCATGGTTTGTAAAGGGCCAGCAAGGCGTGTCCCTTTTAATTGCAGGACGTTTCCTAGACAATCCCTGCCGCCTTGTGCCTGTTGGAATCGATGGCTAGTCTGCGATCCGTCACTGCTCATCAGTGATCGGGTTTAGTCGCCCGACCTTCCAACGCGTGCATGGTCCTCCATGAGGTTTTATGGTGGCTGTGCGCAGGGCACCTTCGGGTGCGCCGGAATTTTCGCGTTGGAGCCGGTCGACTAACCTGCGTACAGCCGCCACCCTCGTTTAGTCGCGAAGGGTGTTCGTCCCTTATCTAACGCGAAGGTACACCATGAAAAAAGTCGTCCCCGACCCACCCCGCAACGCCAACAAAGACCGCGCCGCCTTCAATCGCGCCATCGACCATTACCTGCCCTCCAAGGGTGTTCAAATCGAAGACCTGAGCTTCGAAGATGCCCTGCTCTACACCGCCAGCTTGCTCGACAGCGCTTCAGCGACCGCGCTCAATTGCGGTGATCTGCTGGCCAGCCCCCAGCGGGCGAAGATTCTGGCGGTGTGGCACTTGCTGGAGGTGGCCAAGACCACGGTGGACCGCTCTATCGAGTGCCTGACCCCCACCAAAACATCACTCTGAATAAACACGATTAACCCTGTGGGAGCGGCGGTGCGACGATTCGACTTGCTCGCGAATGCGGTGGGTCAGTCAACTTATCCGTAACTGATGCACCGCATTCGCGAGCAAGCCCGCTCCCACAGTTTTGACCGAGTAAGGTCTCAACAGCCTCCCACATTTGTCCGCATTTGGCCTTTTGAGATCGGTCCCACGGGTGGGCACGATCAGATTCGGCGGCGGCGGTTGAGTTGGGGGATGGCGGTTTGCGGCACTTCCACGCGCTGTACCTGGGCGGAGGTGCAGGCGGCCAATTGCGCCAACGTCGGCTGGTTGAACAGGGTGCGCGCATCCACTTCCAACCCAGCCTTGCGCATCCGCGCCACCAGGGTCACCGCCAGCAATGAATGCCCGCCCAGCTCGAAGAAGTGGTCGTGACGCCCTACCCGCTCAAGCTTCAACACGTCGGCCCAGATGCCCGCCATCAGGGTTTCCACCTCACCCAGCGGCGCCTCATACGCGCGACTCACCACCGCCTCCAACCCAGGCGCCGGCAGGGCCTTGCGGTCGAGCTTGCCTGCCGGGCTAAGCGGCCATTCATCTAGCTGCACAAACGCCGCCGGCACCATGTATTCAGGCAACTGTTCCAGCACATACGCACGCAAGGCTTCCAGGCCGGGCGCTTGCCCACGCAAGGTAAAGTACGCCACCAAACGCTCATCACGCATCAGCACCGCCACGTCCCGCAGCGCCGGGTGCGCGGCCAGGCGCGATTCGATTTCGCCCAGCTCCAGGCGCACGCCCCGCAGCTTGACCTGAAAGTCATTACGCCCCAGGTACTCAAGGTTGCCGTCGGGCAAGTAACGCACCAGATCACCGGTACGGTACAGCCGATCACCCGCCACAAACGGGCTGTCGATAAAGCGCTCGGCGGTCATCTGCTCCAGCCCCAGGTAACCCCGCGCAACGCCGACGCCGCCGATGTGCAGTTGGCCGCTGACGCCCATGGGCACCGGCGTGTCATGTTGATCCAGCACATACAGGCGGGTGTTGTTGATCGCCCGACCAATCGGCAGTTGCACGGCCGGCACGGCGGCGCCGGGTTCCAGGGTCCAGGCGCTGCTGTCCACCGTGGCTTCGGTGGGGCCGTAGACGTTATGCAAGCGCACGTTGGGCAGCCGCGCCTGCACGCCCCGGGCCAGGGCTTCCGTGAGTTCTCCGCCGCCGCACAGCACGTCGGTGAGGCTGGTGCACAGCACCGATTCTTCCAGCTCCAGAAACAGCTGCAACATCGCCGGCACAAACTGGATCACGCTGATCTGTTGCTCACGGATCACCTGGGCCAGGTACGCCGGTTCACGGTGCCCATCGGGCCGTGCGAGCACCAGGCGCATGCCATTGGTCAGCGGCCAGAACAGCTCCCACACCGAGCCATCGAAGCTGAACGGCGCACGTTGCAACAAGGCGCCGCCCTGGGCATGCGGGCACAGCCGGGAGCCCCAGTGCATGAGGTTGCTTAAGCCGCGATGCTCGATCATCACGCCTTTGGGCGTGCCGGTGGAGCCGGAGGTGTACATCACGTAGGCCAGGTTGGCGACGCTCAAACCGGGCACCAACGGGTTGCCGCCAGGCGCCTGGCCCCAGGCGCAGCGGTCGAAGTCGATCACGGGTATCGACACCTCGCCGGGCAAGTCACGGGTGGCCGCGTGCACCAGTAACGCCACGGGCTGGCTGTCGCTGAGCATGTAGGCCAGGCGTTCGCGCGGATAGCCCGGGTCCAGCGGCACATAGGCGCCACCCGCCTTGAGGATCGCCAGCAACCCCACCACCAGCTCCAGCCCGCGCTCGACGCACAGCGCCACACGGGAATCCGGCTGGACGCCGCGCTCGCGCAGGTAAAAGGCCAACTGGTTGGCACGCTCGTTGAGTTCGCGGTAGGTCAACTGCCGTTCGCCAGCCTGCACCGCAATGGCATTGGGGATCTGCCGCGCATGGGCTTCGAACAGGGCTTGGACGGTGAGGTTTTCGGGGTAGTCGGTGTGGGTCGCATTAAAGTCCAGCAACAGCGTTTTCAGTTCACTGGCCGGCAGCACCTGTACCTCGCGCAGCGGTGTGGTCGGCGCCTGTTCAAGGGCCTCGGCCAGGCCATGCAACACCGTCTCGAGATAATCCAGCAACCGCTCGGCACCGACCTTGCGCGGCGCCTTGGCCGTGAGGCGAAAGCCGCTGGCGACATCGTCGACCGTGAGCATCAGCGGGTAGCTGAGGATGTCTTCGCTGCTGAGCAGGGCAATGCCCGGCACCAGGTTCAAATCGCGATCGGCCGCCGTGTGCCGATAGTTGAGCAGGCTGTTGAACAGCGGCGATGCCCCGCTGCAACGCTGGGCCAGGGCCAGGGAGGCCTGTTCATGGGCGACCAGGGCGCTCAGTTGCGCATGGGTGTCTGCCAGCGCAGCGACCACGCTTTGCCCGGCCAGGCACACGCGCAGCGGCAAGGTGTTGATGAACATGCCCAGGGCTCGGTCAGCGCCCTCGCCGGCTTGTAAACGGCCGAGCAACACGGTGCCGAACACCACATCATCGCGGCCCGCCACCCGGCTGAGTACCTGGGCCCAGGCCAGGTGAAACAGGCTGGCGGCACTGACCCCCCGCGCTCGCGCTTGAGCGCGCAGGCGCAGGTTGAGGGCGTCGGTCAGGGGCCGTTCGGCCGCGTCGATGTCGGCGCGATTGGCTTGGCGCTCCTGCAAACCGTACGCCAGGGTCGGCTCGTCAACGTCTGCCAGGCGCTCGCGAAAGAACGCCTCATGGGCCGCCTGGCGCGCTGCCGAACGGGTCTGCGCGACCACGTTGCGGTAAGGCACCGGCGCCGGCAATTGCGCCTGCTGGCCCAGCAGGTGGGCGCGAATCTCATCCACCAGTACGGTGGTCGAGGTGGCGTCATTGACCAGGTGATGGAAGCGCAACTTGGCGACCCAGCGCTGGTTGTGCGGCTCCTCGGCGTAATCCAGCGCCATCAACGGCGCCTGGCGCAAATCCAGCGGTGCGTGCTGATCGTGCAGCGGCCCAACGCGCAACTGCGCCTGGCGCCACACCACTTGCATCGGCTGTTCCAGCGCATCCCACACCAGGCTGGTGCGCAGGATATCGTGACGGTTGATCATTTGCTGCAACGCCTGGGCAAACGCCTCCACCTGTTCGCGACGGGCAAAACTGAACAGCGCATGCTGCTGGTAGGGGTCGCGCTCATCCGTGAGGTGGTGGTACAGCAAGCCCTCCTGCAACGGCGCCAGCGGGTAGATTTCCTGCACATTGGCCGCGCCTCCGGGGATGCCGGCGACGATACGATCCAGGCTCGGCTGGTCGAGTTCGGCGAGTGCGAGCATGTCCGGCGTGATGTGGCTGCAACCTGGCGCAATACGATTGCCCGGCACCTGGACGTCGCTGCCGCCACTGACCGCCGCCAGCGCGGCGAGCGTCGGCTGGCCGAACAACACCTGCACATCGGCATGCAAGCCAACCTGGCGCATGCGCTGCACCAACTGCACCGCCAACAGCGAATGGCCGCCCAGTTCGAAGAAATGGTCATGGCGCCCCACTTGCTGCACCTGCAATAACTCAGCCCAGATCCGCGCCAGAAGGGTTTCCGCGCCTTCGTACGGTGCCTCGAACTGACGCGTGACAAAGGCTTGCTGCGTGGGCGCGGGAAGTGCCTTGCGGTCGAGCTTGCCGTTGGCGGTCAGTGGCATCGCGTGCAACTGCACATAGGCCGCCGGCAGCATGTAATCGGGTAGCGAAGCGTGCAGATGAGCGCGCAACGCTTCGATTTCGACGCTGTGCCGGGCGACAAACCAGGCCAGCAGTTGGCCTTCGCGACACTGCGCCACGGCCTCCTGGACCGCCGGATGGCTGGCCAGCGCGGATTCGATTTCCCCCAACTCGATACGCACGCCACGGATTTTTACCTGGTCGTCATTACGGCCCAGGTACTCAAGGTTGCCCTCGGGCAGCCAGCGCGCCAAATCGCCGGTGCGGTACATCCGGCCCGCGTTGAACGGGTCATTCACAAAGCGCTCGGCGCTCAGTTCAGGCTGGTTCAGGTAACCCCGCGCCACACCTTTGCCGCCGATATACAGCTCCCCCGCCACGCCAATCGGCACCGGGCGCTGCTGTTCATCGAGCAAGTACACCGTGGCATTGTCGATCGGCGCGCCGATGTGCAGCGCCTGGCCCGCCTCGACACGCCCGGAAGTCGCGACCACCGTGGCTTCGGTGGGGCCGTAGTTGTTGATCACGTCATAGGTTTGCGCGCGGCTGAAGCTGCGCAGGCGGTCGCCGCCGATCAGCAGGGTGTGCAAGGTCGGGTGTTGCAGGCGCTGGCTGAAGGCATACTCGGCCACCGGGGTCGGCAAAAAGCACACGTCCAACGGCTGCGCCCGCCACCAGTTGAGCAACGCGTCAATGTCCTGGGCGTCATCCTGGGTCGGCGCCAGGTGCAAGGTCGCGCCCACGCACAACGCCGGCCAGACTTCCCAGGCCATCGCGTCAAAACCGAAGCCGGCCACGCTGGCCGTATGGCTGCCCGCGTGCAGGTTGAAGGCGCGGCAGTGCCAGTCCACCAGGTTCGACACGGTGTGGTGCTCGACCATCACGCCTTTGGGCAAACCAGTGGAGCCTGAGGTGTAGATCACATACGCCAGGTTCGACGGCGTGACCGCCACCGGTGGGCTGTCGTTGCGGCCATGGGTCGGCAGGTCCAGGCGGATTATCGGCACGTCGAGCATCGGCAGGCGCGCCAGCAAGTCGTGCTGGGTCAGTACCACCACCGGGGCACTGTCGTGCAGCAGGTAGTTCAGGCGCTCGGCCGGATGGGCCGGGTCCACCGGCACGTAACAGGCGCCGGACTTGAGGATCGCCAGCAACCCGGCCACGGTGTCCAGCCCGCGCCGCGCCACAATCGCCACGCGGTCATCCGGCTGCACGCCATGTTCGAGCAGTTGGTGGGCCAGGGCATTGGCCTGTTGATCGAGCTGGGCGTAGGTCAATTGCCGGCCCAGATGCGCCACCGCGATGGCGTCGGGCGTGCGCACCGCTTGCGCCTCGATGCGCCGATGCAGGGTTTGTGGGCTGGCAGGCGCGTGTGCGGTGGCATTCCATTGCTGCAACCGGGCCTGCTCGGCCGGCGTCACCAACGTGAATTCAGCCAGCGTCAACGCGGTATTGGCCAACCCCTGCTCCAGCAGCCAGGTAAAGCGCTGCGCCAGCGCCTGCACCTCGTCGTGACGGAACCAGGCCTCGTTGTACACGCAGTGCAGGCAAGCGGTGTCCTGGTAACGGTTGCTGCGCAGGTGAAAGGCAATCGGCAGTGGCTCGTGGTGGTTGGAGACCTTGATCGCGCGGGCCTGGACCTGGCCGAAGCGCAGGTCGTGATCGTCCTGCTCAAAGGACACCGACAAATCAAACAACTGGCCGCGATCGGTACGGCGCAGGCCCAGCTCACGGTTCATCTCGCTCAGGGGAAAACGCTGGTGGCGAAAATCCTGCTTGAGCTGGTCACGCACACCGCGCACCAGCGCGCTGAACGGCAAGTGCGCGGCGAACTGAAAGCGCACCGCACTGACCTGAGTGAACAAGCCCACGGTGGAACGAAAATGTGCGTTGGAACGGTTGAGGATCGGCAGCCCCACCACCCATTCATCACGCTGGCTGGTGCGGGTGAAATACACGTAAAGCGCCGCCAGCAGCACATGGAAAGCCGAGGCCTGGTAACGGTTGGCGACTTGTTCCATGCGATTGAGCAACGTCACAGGAAACGCTTCCACCCAGGTGTTGCTCGGCGCTGGGGCGTTGTGGCGCGGCGTCAGTAACGGCTCGGGCAACACCTGGTATTTGTCCAGCCAGTAAGCGCGATCCCGGGCGTAACGGGCCGACTCCTGGTAACGCTGGTCGGTGTCGATAAAGTCGATATACGACGGTGCGTACGACTCCGGTTGCCGCCCCTGCTCAAGGTCGGTGTACAGGCGGGCCAGGGATTGCAGCATCTGGCCAAAACCCCAGCCGTCGAGAATCAGGTGATGGGCCTGGGTGCCGAGGCGGTAGTGATCGTCATCGAGCTTGACCAGGAAAAACCGGAACAGCGGTTCGCCACTCATTGCATAGGGCCGGGCCATTTGCGCCTGCATCAGCGCGTGGCTTGCCGCCTGTGGGTCTTGCAGCGCACAGAAGTCGTGCCGTGGTACCTGCACCGTCAGCGCAGCGTCGAAGGTCTGTCGCGGCAAGCCGTCGGCATCACTGTGCAGTTGGGTGCGCAAGGCATCGTGCTTGGCCACCAGCAACTCGACGGCGCGCTGGACCAGTTCCGGCACCAAGGGGCCGGCAAAATCGACATAGCCGCCGATGTTGTACAACGGTGAGTCGCCCGTTCGCAGTTGGTCGAGCCAGATGTCCTGCTGGGCGGCAGTCAGGGGGAAGCTTGGGGAATGCTTCATAAGATCCTTCTCAATAGGAGTCAGGCACGGCCGCGAACGGGCCCATTTCGCCAAAATTGCCGGATTTGAGCATGCAGGTCCGAGGGTGTCTGTCACCCGAAACCCGGACATTCAAATGAGTGGAAACGGGCTTGGCTGATGGTTGACGGCTGAAACGATTAAAGCGCTGTAGGAAATTGGCTACATCTGGTCGTAGTCAGTTTTTTCGGAAAGGTGCGGATAATTTATTTTTACTTTAAATATCAGCTAGTTAAATAAATCTAATGTTTAGCATCGGCTTTTCGTAGGCGGAAAACCCTGTGTGAAACGTCGAATTAGTGACGCGGTTTTTATGGCAGCTTGTGTCCCTCGTTTCCGCTACATACGTAGGATAAATCGCTATGGCTAAATGAAATCTCGAACGCCGAATGACGTTAAAGAAACGTCACGTTCAAGGATTACGGGCCGCCCCACACAGACCCAGGTCGCCCGTTGACGGTTTTCGACATCAAGGATGAGATGGCTATGAGTCTGACTTCGAGTATTGACGGCACCCACAGCCCGCAGTTCTACGCCGAAATGGGCGAATTGATTTCAAACAGCGGCCAGGAAACTTTCGCCGCCAACATGCTGCATCTGGTGGATAAATGGGTACCGATCCATTTGGTCGACCTGAGTGAATGGACCCTCGACGAACTGCGTGACAGCGCGGTCGATATCCAGCTGCTGGGCAGCGCCGGGTTGAAAAAACACCTGCCGGCGCCCCAGCCCGTGCATGCGCTGAATGACCACCCGCTGCTGCGGGAAATGCTGCGCATGCAAGACCCGTTGCTGATCCAGATGAGGGCCAAGGCCAACAGCGCTCACCCGCGCGGTACCTCGCACCAGTGCAACCTGGTGTCGCGCCAGGGCAATCGACGCTGCGTGATTTCGTTCTACCGCCCGCCGACCCAACAAGGCTTTTCCCTGGCAGAACTGTCGTTTCTCAAGTGCTTGTCGGACACCCTGTTGCCGTTGATGGAACGGCATGCGCAGATTTTGCGCCAGGCGCCCCACAGCCAGGCCGAGCCGGCCCACAGCCAGCTGGAACAGTCACACTTGCAGCGCGAGTTCTACAAACGTCTGTCCCTCAGCGATATCACCCTTTCGGCGCGTGAGCAGGAGGTGTGCCTGGGCCTGTTGACCGGCGGCACCGTGCCGCAAATGGCGGAAAAACTCAGTGTAAAAAACAGCTCGATCGAAACCTACCTCAAGCGCGCCGCCGCCAAGCTCGGCGTGAGTGGGCGCCATGGCCTGGCCAAGTGGATGGTTGGCGCCTGATGAAAAAAGTCACTCTCACCACCGTTGGCATGGCCTGGATGCTCGGCGGTTGCTCGCTGATCCCCGAGTACCAGCGGCCCGCCGCGCCCGTGCCGGTGCAGTACCCACAGGGCGGGGCCTACAGCCTGGCGCAGGCCGGCGCTGTGGCGGTTAAACCGGACTGGCAGCAGCTGTTTCACGACCCGGCGCTGCAACAGCTGATTGGCGCAGCGCTGGCCAATAACCGCGACTTGCGGGTCGCGGCGCTGAATGTGCAGGCGTTTCAGGCGCAGTACCGCATCCAGCGGGCGGACCTGTTCCCGGCGATATCGGCCAGCGGCGCCGGCAAGCGCCAGAAAGTACCGGGCGCTCTGACCGGCACCGGCAAGTCGGCAATCACCTCCAACTATTCGGCCACCTTGGGCCTGAGCGCCTATGAGCTGGACCTGTTCGGGCGCGTGCGCAGCCTCAGCGAGCAGGCGATGCTCACGTATCTGGGCACCGAAGAGGCACGGCGCAGCGCGCAACTGAGCCTGGTGGCCAACGTCGCCAATGCCTACCTGACCTGGCGCGCCGATCAGGAGCTGCTGACCCTGGCGCAGCAGACCCTGGCCGCCAACGACCACAGCTGGCAGCTCACCCGCCGCAGCAAAACCGCAGGCAAGGCCTCGGCACTGGACGTGGTGCAAGCCCGCACGGCGGTAGAAAGCACTCGCGCCAGCGTGGCGCGCTATGAGCGCCAGGTCGCCCAGGACGTAAACAACCTCGCCCTGCTGGTGGGCGGCCCGGTGGATGAGAATCTGCCGTCGCGCCCTCTGGCCGATGACCTGGTGGCCCGCGTGCCTGCGGGCTTGCCCTCCGACCTGCTGCAACGGCGCCCGGATATCCTCCAGGCCGAATACCAGCTGCAAGCCGCCAACGCCAATATCGGCGCGGCGCGGGCGGCGTTTTTCCCGTCGGTGACGCTCACCGCCAACGCCGGCAGCACCAGCAAGGAGTTGTCGGGCTTGTTCAAAGGCGGCGCGGGCACCTGGACCTTCCAGCCGCAAATCAACCTGCCGATTTTCAACGCCGGCAGCCTGCGCGCCAGCCTCGACTACGCCAAACTGCAGAAAGACATTACGGTGGCGCAGTACGAAAAATCGATCCAGACGGCGTTTCAGGAAGTCGCCGACGGCCTCGCCGCCCGGCAAACCTTTAACGACCAGCTGGACGCGCAACGGGATTTCGTCGCCGCCAACCAGGCCTATTACGACTTGGCCCAGCACCGTTACCGCAGCGGCGTGGACAGCAACCTGACGTTCCTGGATGCACAGCGTTCGTTATTCAGTTCGCAGCAGGCGCTGATCGTCGATCGGTTGGCGCAACTGGTCGCGGAGGTCAACCTGTACACGGCACTGGGCGGCGCCTGGAGCGTCAACCCAAGCCCGACCGCCGCAGCCGCTATTCCCCCGGTGGCACCTGCGCATAACGAAGGAAAGCCTGGCTGAAATACGCTGCCGTTGTTCGGGTTTGGTCAAATCACCGCTTCCGCCTCAATCTCGATCAACCACTCAGGCAACGACAGCCCGCTGACGATAATCCACGAAGACGGCGGCGGGTTGTGCGGGAAGCGCTCACGCAGCGCCTGGGCTATGGGCTCCTGCTGCTCACGGGCGGACTCGACGATGTACAGACGCAGCATGATCACATCGGCCAGATTGCCGCCGACCTCAGCCAGCACCTTTTCGATATTGTCCAAGGCGGTGGTGGTCTGCTCGGCGATGCCTGGGCCGACGGTACGCTCCTCGGCGTCCACCCCCACTTGCCCGGAGAGCATGATGCGCCGGCCTGGCGGCACTTCGAGGGCCTGGCTGAAGCCGTATTGCAGGGAGTTGAACACGGAGGTGGGATTGATGACTTTGCGTTGCATGACATGTCCTTGTTGTCGGTAGGCAAACAAAGCTAACCCAAGGATGCTGCTCAATCTGGTAGTTCAACATCCAGCAACATTTTGGCGGACTGCTCATTCCCACGTGCGTGGGAACGATCAGTTCTGCCAGCGCAACGCCAATGCTGCCGGACGGCGTATGACCTGCTCCACCGTCACCGTCCACAAGCGCTGCGCCCCCTCGAAACGGGCGACCTCGGGCCCCTCAAGCATCAGCGAAGTACGCCCGGCAACCTGCAACACATCGCCCGACTCGAAATCGATAAACAGCAAACCCGCCACCGGGTTGAGCTGCAAATTGCCCAAGGTATTGAAGAACAGGTTGCCGGCAAAATCCGGGATGGTCAGCACGTTGCCTTCAACCCGCACAAACCCGGTATTGCCGCCTCTGTGTGAAACGTCCACCGAGCGTGCGCCGTCCACGTCGGCGTAACTGGCGACGAAGAAGGTGTCGGCCCTGCGGATCAGTGTTCGGGCCGCAGCGTCAAGGCCGTTGAGGCGCTCGACCGTGGTGCCGGGCTTGCGAGCAATGCCGTCGACAGGGCGCAGCTGGATGTATTTGGGGCAGTTGCCATAGGTGTGCACCACGTCGACCGAAAAACCTTCGTGGTCCAAACCACCGATGCGGCCGTTCATGCGGTTACGGCGCCGGGTATTCAGGTCAATGCCGAGCAAGCCTACGCTGGCGCCGGTGTGCAAGGCGGCAAGCGCCGGGTCGCTTTTGGACGGCAAGCTGTCGACCTGCAAGGTGTGTGGGTCGGGTGAATGTGCAAAGCCCGGCGCGCCTTCAAGCATGGTCGCCCAGGGAATGCCCTGGGCATCCACCCCGCCGAGTATCAGGTAGGGCAATAGCGGGTAAAAGTCCCGATGCTGCTCCGGCAAGTGATCGCGGATCACCTTCAGCCCGACCACGGCCATACGCTCAGCCGCGCCGGCGCTTGCTTGCAGGTGCCGTTCGCCGGCGTGCCAGGGAGATTGTTCGACTGGGTTCATGGTGAGCACCTCAGGTTGGATGTGCCCATGCTGCGCCCTGCCTGCCAAGGTGAGAATGCCCACACTGGGCAATCCACTATTTCACCGACTGAAATGCCGGATGCTCACGCAGCGCCGCCACACAGTGGTCGACAAAACTGCGCACACGCATCGGCGCGTTGCGGCCCTCGCGGTACACCACATGCACCGGCAACGGCGGCGGTTCAAAGTCACGCAACACACGGCGCAACTCGCCGCCCAGCAGGTGCTGGTGAACCGGGTAACTCAGGCAACGAATCACCCCCGCTCCCTGCACCGCCGCGTTGATTTCACCTTGCGCGGTGGTGCAGCTCAAGCGCGCACGGGCCTTGAGCTGCAAGCCTTGAAAATCCCAGGCCACCGGGTCGGCACCGGCAATCAGCCGGTGCTGTTTAAGCTCACCCGGATGCCGGGGTTCGCCATGGGCGGCGAGGTAATCGGGGCTGGCACACAGGATATGCCGCACCTGCCCCACCGGCCGGGCGATCAGCGATGAGTTGGGCAATTCGCCGACCAGAATCGCCACATCCAGACCTTCTTCGTGCAGGTTCGGGTAGTGGTCGTGGTAGCGCGCCACCAGGCGCACGTCGGGGTAACTGTCCATGTAGCTGGCCAATATCGGCGCCATCACATAACGGCTGAACAGAAACGGCAAGAACACCTGCAAGTTGCCCTGGGCCTGCACGTGCAAGCCTTTGGCCGAAGCCTCGGCGGTATCGACGGCTGCCAGCAACCGCACACAGTCAGCCAGATAGGCACTGCCCGCTGCGGTCAGGCTCACGCCGCGTGTGCTGCGTTGCAGTAACGGCACCCGCAGGCGGGCTTCCAGGCGCGCGACCGCGCGGATCAGGGTCGGCCCGGAGACTTGGGCCTGGCGCGCCGCCGAAGCCAGGCTGGGCTGATCGGCCAGCGCGGCAAACAGCTGCATGTCGCGATAGCGTTGCATCAGCCGCGCCGCTTCATCGCCGGGTTCAGGGCAGCGTCCTGCCCGAGGCGATGGGTGAGGAAGTCCACAAAGGTGTGGACCTTGGCCGGCACACGGGCGCTTTTCTGGAACACCACCTGGATCGGCAGCGGAGGCGGTTCAAAAGCCTCCAGCACAACCTCCAACTCCGCCGCCGCCACTGCGGCCGCCACCTGATAAGACAACACCCGCGTCATGCCCCAGCCGAGGCGCGCCAGGTTGATCGCCGCATTATTCGCCGTAACCACCAGACGCGGCTCGATAGCCACCGTCAATGGCCGCCCGGCGTCGATGAAGGCCCATTCACTCACCAGTTGGCTGGATGAAGACGTGACGATCCTGGCCTCACGCAATTGCTCGGGCCGCTGCGGCCGACCGTGCTGGTCGAGGTAACCGGGCGATGCACACACCACTCGGCGCACTTCCCCGACCTTTATCGCCTGCTGCCCCGGCGCCTGCAGATGGCCGATACGCACGGCCACATCGACGCCTTCGTCGGTCATGTTGACCACGCGGTCGACCAGCAAGGCGTTGATGTTCACCAAGGGAAAGCGGTCCAGGTAATCCCCCAGCACCGGCGCCACATACAACTCGCCGAACAGCACCGGCGCGGTCACTGTGAGGTGGCCACCGGGGATGGCGTAGCTGCCCGCCGCCGCTTCCTCGGCCTCATCGAGCTCGGCGAGGATACGGCGGCAATCTTCCAGGTAACGCTGGCCGGCCTCGGTCAGGTGCAGGCTGCGGGTGGTGCGTGCCAGTAACTGCGTGCCGATACGTTTCTCCATGGCGGCAATCGCTCGGGTCACGCTGGGCGGCGAGGTGTTCAGGCGCCGCGCAGCTGCGGCGAACCCCTCCTCCTCGGCCACCGCCAGAAACACTTGCATCTCATGAAATCGATCCATCGGCATGCCTTCTCATTCGCTGAAAACCACTCACCTGTGGCGAGGGCGCTTGCTCCCGCTGGGGCGCGCAGCGGCCCTCAAAAAACCGACCGCGTATTGCCTGAATCAATGCGCTGCCCTTGATGGGGCTGCTGCGCAGCCCAGCGGGAGCAAGCGCCCTCGCCACAGGGGGTTGACGTTACTTTGTTTGCAGGCCTACGGCACTGCGCGGCATGCCGACAAACCCCGGCAGTGCCTCGATGCTGGCAAGCCAGGCACGTACATGAGGGTAGTCGGCCAGCGACACATTGCCTTCCGGGGCATGGGCCACGTAGGTGTAGAACGCCACATCGGCAATGCTCGGCCGCTCGCCGACCAAAAAGCGGCTTTGGCTCAGTTGTTCCTCCACCCGCTTGAGCAGCGCATGGGAACGGCTGATGGCCGTGACGGTATCGACTTCGGCACCAAACACCAGCGCCAGCCGCGCAGCAGCGGGCCCGGCGTGCAATGGGCCGGCAGCCGCCGACAGCCAGCGCTGCACGCGAGCCTGGCCGACGGGGTCGCTCGGCAGCCATTGGCCGCGGCCATATTGGTTGGCGAGGTACAGCAGAATCGCGTTGGAGTCGGCCAACACCGTGCCGTTATCGTCTATCACCGGCACCTGGCCGAAGCAGTTGAGGTTGGCAATAAAGTCCGGCGCTTTCTGCGCGCCCTGCTTGAGGTCGACCAGGATAAATTCACTGGGCAACCCCAGCAGCGACAACATCAGCTCGACCCGGTGGGAATGGCCGGACAAGGGGAAACCATAAAGCTTGATCGCAGGCTGGGACATGAGAGGCTCCAAAGTGGGGGGGTTGACGCCACGCATACTCCAACGCTGCCCGGAACGATGGAATCACCAGACTTTACAATCGAGCATTTCACTCAATGAAACAATCACTCGCCAAACAATTCCACGATCAGGTTGAACAAGGTGGTCTTCACTGCACTGTCCAAGTCGGTCCAGGCCAACCCGGTGCTCGCCTCAAACCCGCCCAATTGCAAAGGCCGCGACACGCAATTGACCGGTAACGCCCGCGCCGCCTGCTGCGGCAATACGCCAATGCCCAACCCGGCGGAGACCAGCGCAAGCATGGTGGTGAACTCGCCCAGTTCGCTGGCGATGTCCAGGGGCATGCCGACTGCCTGGATAAACTCATCGTAGAACCCCGGCGCGTAACGCCTGGCGAGGATATACACCGGCAACGCGAGCAGGTCGGCAGGCTGGATGGATTCCAGGGCCGCCAAAGGGTGATCCATCGGCAGCGCCACGCAAAAACTTTCACGCAATACCGCCCGGGTCTGCACGCCGGGGTGGGCGGCCGGCAGGCGCATCAGGCCGAAATCCAGTTGGCCATTTTTTAACGCCGCAGCTTGATCGGGGCCGGGCATGTCCTTGAGTTCCAGTTCGATACGCGGGTAACGCTGGTGCACGGCACGGATCAGTTGCGGCAGCAATTGCGGGAGCACCGATGACACAAACCCCAGGCGCACCCGGCCGATTTCACCACGGTTGGACGCCCGCGCCGCCTCTGCCGCCCGAGCGGCCTGGTGCAAGGTGGCCTGGGCTTCAGGCAGGAACGCACGGCCCGCGTCGGTCAGTGTGACCGAGTGGCGGTTACGGTCCAGCAGGCGCACGCCCAGGCCGCTTTCCAGCACCTTGATTTGCATGCTCAACGCCGGCTGTACGATCGACAACTGCGCAGCCGCCCGGCCGAAATGCAACTCTTGGGCGAGCACCACGAAGGCGCGCAAGTGCTTTAACTCCATTAAATCATCTCAGTCATCAACAACGGTTATCACAAACAGTGATCACCCGATCACAAATGAAAATTGGACGCTGCCCCACGCCTGCGGTGAAGTAAGCCCAATTCATACACGATATGACGGGCCGTGGCCTATAACAATCCGAACAAGGCCCCCACGTATCTGCTGCTGGTCGCGCGGTTCACGATTATCGGATAGATATTGTTGATCACCCACTCTTAGGTCCATCCCTTTGTCGCCCTGGAGTTCATCATGCTGCTGTCGTTGGTAGTGTGAAGCGTTAGGAGAGGTAGCTCATGCAAAGCGTTCTAGACAACTTCCGCCTTGATGGCCGGCTGGCGCTGGTCACCGGCTCCAGTGCCGGTATCGGCCTGGCGATTGCCCGCGGCCTGGCCCAGGCCGGGGCCCAGGTGGTGCTCAACGGGCGCAACCACAGCACCTTGCGCGATGCGGCGGCGCTGCTGGCAGCCGAAGGGTTGACGGTGCACACCCAGGCGTTTGATGTAACCGACAGCGCGGCGATCCAGGCCGCCGTGGCGGATATCGAAGCGCACCTCGGCCCGCTGGAGATCCTGGTGAACAACGCCGGCATGCAACGGCGTGGGCCGCTGGAGGACTACAGCGAACTACACTGGCGCGAGTTGATCAGCACGAACCTGGACAGTGCCTTTCTGGTTGGCCAGGCCGTGGCGCGAGCGATGATCCCGCGCAAGCGCGGGCGCATTATCAATATCTGTTCGGTACAAAGTGAACTGGGCCGCCCCGGCATCGCGCCGTATGCGGCCAGCAAAGGCGCGTTGAAGATGCTCACCAAGGGCATGGCCATCGATTGGGGCCCCCATGGGTTGACGGTCAATGGCATCGGCCCCGGCTATTTCAAGACGGAGCTGAACGCCAACCTGGTGGCCAACCCCGAGTTCAGCGACTGGCTGGTGCAACGCACGCCGAGTCGCCGTTGGGGCGACGTGGCCGAACTGGCCGGTGCCGCCGTGTTCCTTGCCAGTGACGCTGCCAGCTTCGTCAACGGCCATATTCTGTACGTCGACGGTGGTATCACCGCGTCGCTGTAAACCGGAGAACTGTATGCACGCTATCGTTTGTCACGCCTCCAAAGACCTGCGGGTCGACCCCCAGGACGAACCGCAAACCCTCGCCCCCGATCAACTGCGTGTGCGCATCGCCCGTGGCGGCATCTGCGGCTCGGACCTGCATTACTACCAGCACGGCGGCTTCGGCACCGTGCGCCTGCGCGAGCCGATGGTGCTCGGCCATGAAGTGTCAGCGGTGATCGATGCCGTGGGTGCGGACGCCGGGTTGTTCAAGGTGGGCCAGCGCATCAGCGTATCGCCGTCGCGCCCGTGCGGCGGTTGCCGCTACTGCCATCAGGGCCTGCCGAATCATTGCCTGAACATGCGTTTCTACGGCAGTGCGATGCCGTTTCCGCATATTCAGGGCGCGTTTCGCCAGAGCCTGGTGATCGAGACACATCAGGCACATCGGCTGGCCGACCACGTGAGCCTGGCCGAAGGTGCGCTGGCCGAGCCGCTGTCGGTGGGTTTGCACGCGATTCAACGCGCCGGCGCGGTGTTCGGCAAACGCGTGTTGGTGACCGGTTGCGGCCCCATCGGCAACCTGTTGATCGGCAGCCTGCGCGCCGCCGGTGCCGGTGAAATCGTCGCCGTGGACCTGTCTGCCAGCGCCCTCGCCTGCGCCGAAAAAATGGGCGCCACGCGCACCCACAACATTGCCGACGGCGCGGATGCGCTCAAGCGCTACACCGCCGAAAAAGGCTATTTCGAGGTGATGTTCGAAGTCTCCGGCAGTGCCCAGGCCTTGCGCAATGGCCTGGAATGCATCGCGCCACGGGGTGTGCTGGTCACCGTCGGGCTGGGTGGCGATGTGTCGCTGCCGTTGAACCTGCTGGTAAGCCGCGAGATTGATTTGCGCGGTACTTTCCGTTTCCACAGCGAGTTTGCCCAGGCGGTGGATTTGCTCAATCGCGGGATCATCGATGTGAAGCCGGTGATCTCCCACACCGTGCCGTTTGAACAGGCGGTGCAGGCGTTTGAACTGGCGGCGGACAAGACCCAGGCGATGAAGGTGGTGCTGGATTTTGGTGTGACTGACTGAGCTTGATTCACCGTTGTCGCGGCCTTCGGGCAGGACGGGGTCCTGGAGCAATCCCCATCGCCCTGGTCTTACTCGGTCAACTGTGGGAGCTGGCTTGCCTGCGATGCAGGCACCTCGGTGTGTCAGGCACACCGAGTTGATGCCATCGCAGGCAAGCCAGCTCCCACAGTTGACCGAGTATGGCTCTGCTGTTGCTGTTGCTGTTGCTGTTGCTCCGGCCCTTACATCCTTATTGCCAAGGGTTGCAACAACACCTGAGGTTCAAGCGCGTTCCTCTAGCCGATCGCGCAAGAACCGATGGCTGTTGGAAAACAACCGACGGTAGGTAAGCAGCACCGCACCTACCGTGCCCAAGGCCGAGGAGGCGGCGATCAGAAACATGATCACGATCTGGTAACGCACCGCGTCCACCGGGCTCTCGCCGGCCAGCACCTGGCCGGTCATCATGCCGGGCAGGCTGACAATGCCGACCACGGTCATCTGGTTCAGCGTCGGGATCATCCCGGCGCGCACGGCCTGGCGGATCGCCTCCTGGGCGGCTTCCCAGCGTGAACCGCCGAGCGCCAGGATCATCTCGATGGCAGTGCGCCCCGAGGTCAGTTCCTGGGTCATGCGCTCAATGCCCAAGGACACACCGGTGAGGGTATTGCCGAGGATCATGCCGAGGATCGGAATCGCATACTGCGGCTCGTACCACGGATGGATACGGATCACCGCAAACAACCCCACCGCCGTGACCAGCCACGAACTGCCCCACACCGACAGAATGCTGTCGACCCGTTGCCCACGGTAAGTGCGGCGCCCGCGCCCCGCTGCGGAGAGCCCGGCGATCAGGGTCATCGCACACATCAGCGGCAGCACCACATACCAGTAGGCGAACTCGAACACCCAGCCCAACAGATAACCGATGGCCAGCAACTGCACCACGGTACGCACGGCCGCCCACAGCAATTGTCGGCCCAGGCCCAGACGCAGCAACAGCGAGAGCGCACCGTTGATGAGGATCAGCGAGGCGGCGATGCCCATGTCGAGCGCGGTGAGGTTTTGATAATTCATGGCTGGGCCGCTCCGCTCAAAACGCCGGCGCTCATGTGCAAGTGGATATCGCTCATGCGCCGGGCCTGGTCGAGGTCGTGGGACACCCAGATATAGGCGCGGGCGTTGTCGGCGGCATACCAGGCGCCGATCAGTGCCTCGACATCGCGCGAGGACGTGGGGTCGAGGGCGGCCGTCGGTTCATCCAGCAACAGCACTTCGGTGTTCAGTTGCAAGGTGCGGATCAATGACACCACCTGGGACTCGCCGCCGGACAGGTCGCCAGCGTTTTTGCCCAGGAAGTCCGGGCTTTTACCGGCATGCTCCAGCAGCTTGGTCACCGCTTGCAGGTCGAAGCGGCGCGTGCGCAGGGTCTTGAGACTGAATGGGAAGCGCAGGTTGTCTTCCACCGTGCCCTCCAGCAGTGCCGGGCGTTGCGACAGATAGCTGATGTGGCTGCGATAGTGGGGAATCTGCGCATTCGCAATCGGCTGATTGTTCCACAGAATCTGCCCCGACGTGGGCGCATCCAGCAACGCCAGCGCGCGCAGGAACACGCTTTTACCGGAGCCGGAGGCGCCGGTGATGGACACGCGGTCGGCGCGCTTCAGGCTGAAATCCGTGGGTTGCAGCAACGCCACTTGGCGCCGCTCGTCCCTGCGCGTGAGGGCGCGGGTTTCAATCAATACGGTGTCTGTCATCAACTCGGTACTCGGCTTTACGGCTTGCAATCCACAACTCCACTGCCTATATTTCGTGCCTGGCGCACTCCACGCCACCTTCCGCGGAAAGGGCTGCGCCCAGGATCCTGACTGAATATCACATTTCTACGACTCCCAACCTGAAAGCGGAAAAGGTTTGTGCAAGGAGATCGTATGTCGCCACGCCTCTCATCCTCGACTACCGACGGCCGCCTCAACCTTGAGCAGCAGCGCAAGCGCGCCAAGGAACTGTTGTCGCAGCTGAAAACCCTCGACCCGCTCGCCACCTTGTCCCAGGCTCAATGGCAGGTCGCCAAACAGCTGGGCTTCAGCAGTTGGCCCAAGCTCAAGGCGCATGTCGACGCCATCGACTTCGCCGCCCGCCACCCTGACTTTGCGGCCAGCGATGAAGCCCGCACCACCCACTGGCGCTGCGGCAGTGACATTGCCCACAGCCTGCAACTGGCCGGGTTCAAGGGGCAGTTCCGCATGCTCACCGATCCGTTGTGCATGGGCCCGGTGCGCGATGTGCCCAGTGAAGATTTCCGCGCGATGCGCAGTGCCTTTATCAGCCAGGCCTTTGCGCTGGACGCTGCTGAAGTCGCGCACCGCGTCAACACCGAGTACGACCACCTGCACGCCCTGGCGAGCGCCGATCACAGCGTGTTGTGGTGCGAAGCGGATGCCTATGATCAGCTGTTTCTGGTCCGCGCGCTGGCCGGTCTTGAGCGCGCGCCGAAAAAGCTCGACCTGATTGAGGTTGACCGTATTCCGGGAGTCGAACGCTTTATCGGCATCGGCCAACTGGCGCCCGATGTCTTGGCGTGGTTGTGGCCGCAGCGTCGCTTGATCGACGACGCCGCGGTGCAACTGGCCCGACAGGCCTGGTCGGCTTACTGCGACAGCTCGCCGGTCAAACTGGCGCAATTGGCTCACGGCAACCACCCGGCCCTGCCCCTTCTCGCCCCGGCGCTATTGCGTCAGCTACAGGAATTGCCAGGCATTGAAGATGGCTTGTCACTGACTGAACGCTTGTCGCTGCGCTACATCGCCGAGGCCGGGCCGGTACCGTTCGGCCGGGTGTTCGCCGAATTGATGGCCAAGCGTGAGCCGCTGCCGTTCCTGGGCGACATGATGTTCCATGCACTGTTGCGGCCATTGATCGACGGCCCCGGCCCATTGCTGGTCGAAACCGCAACCGAGCGCGACTGGCCGCGCCGCGAGTTGGCGCTGACACCATTGGGGCATCGAGTGCTGGGCGGCGAGGCTTATTGGTTGGACCACGCCGGGCATGAGCGCTGGGTCGGCGGCGTATGCCTCAAGCCTGGCCAACCGCATTGGGCACTGGCCCACGACAACCTGCCGGTGTGGCGCACCTGAGGCCGGCTCAGCGCTTGGGCGATAACCCGACGGCGCACGCCATCACGGCCGGGTCGCCCTGATAAACGCTGCGCGCAGCCGTCGTGGGTGCAGCGACCCGACTGTCGACGGCGCGCAACATCGGTCGCTCAACCGTCGGCAGGCTATGCTGGGGGTCGACAATCTCCATGCAGCGGCGCAGGGAGTTGAAGTCCGGTGATTGCGACAGCGACAGGTGCAAGGTCTGGCTCACCGACACCGACACCACCGAGCTCTGCGCGCATTGCCCGTCGTAGATCAGCGTATGGCGAATCAATGGGTTGTCATGGCAGTACTTCAACAGGTTGACCTGCCGCGAACGCACCAGCGCCGTATTGATGATCAACAGGTCGAACGCCACGCAACCGGAGCGCGTCAACGCCTGCAATTCGTCGAACGAACTCAAGGGGGCGATGCGGTGGTAGCCCAGCTGGTTGAGCATTTTCTCCAGCTTGATCCGCTGCAGCAGGTCTGCATCGGCAATCAAAAGGCGTAAGGCTTTATTGGACATAGGGTAAACCTGACAGTTGGGCATCAGCGTCGATCATTCAACGTCGAACACGGTAACTGTCGGGGCTCGAACATGACTTTAAGGCGATTCTGAAACGGCCACTGTGCACTTTTAAGAATCGCCTCAAAGCCCTCGCACTCACCCGCCCCTACCATGCCTGCGTTCCCACACGTTGCCATGGAATTTTTGTGTTCATGTTTTTACTCAGAATGATGCTGCTGGCCGGCGGGCTGCTGGTGCTCGCGCCACCGCCGGCCAGCGCGGCGCTGAAGATCGAAGGCACACGCCTGATTTATTACGGCCAGGACAAGGCCGCCGGCATCAGCGTGGTCAACCCAGCCTCACAGCAAGTGGTGGTGCAAACCTGGATCACCGCTGAAGACGAATCGCCTGGCAACCCTGTGCCGTTTGTTGCCACCGAGCCGTTGGTGCAACTGGGCGCCGGCGAGCATCACAGGCTGCGCATCCTGTATGCCGGTGAAGGCTTGCCCGCCGATCGCGAATCGCTGTTCTGGCTCAATATCATGGAGATTCCGCTCAAATCCGCCGACCCCAACAGCGTGCAGTTTGCGATACGCCAACGGCTCAAGCTGTTCTATCGGCCACCCGCGCTCAAGGGTGGCTCGGCCGAGGCGCTGCAGCAGCTGGTGTGGAGCCGCGATGATCACAGCGTCATCGCCCACAACCCAAGCGCATTCCACCTGTCGTTGATCAATGTGCAAACAGACACCCAGCCGCTCAGCGACTACTTGCTGCTCAAACCCCATGAGAGCAAGCGCCTGAGTACAGCGACCGCCTTGCCTACCGGGTCCACCCTTCACTTCACCGACATCAACGATATCGGTTTACAGGCCCGCCATAGCGCGGTGCTCAAGTGATCAATCGCGGGAAACTTGCATTTATGTCTCTCACCAAACGTTTACTGCCCTTGCTGCTGTGCGGCTGCGCCGCCCTCCCCGCCACAAGCTATGCACTGTCGTGCGTGGAAGATGGCAGCGGCGCCTATGTCGATATCAACCCGCTTGGCACCTCACTGGCGGTTGCGGCTGATGCACCGGACGGCACGATCATCTGGGAGTCGGGCCCACGCTCCACGAATGTGTTGTGCAAGGACGACCGCAATCACGGCCGCGAAGAAGTGTATTTCTACGTCAACCCGGCCAACGTCAGCATCGGCCAAGGCATCCGCGTAGGCATCCGCTACAACAACGCGCCCATCACCCAAAGCACCGGCAAGGTCGGCACCGGTTTTTACTCGGACCGCGGTTGCACCTGGTCCAATTGCACAGGCTGGGACAAGGCACGCTTTACCCTGAACTTCAGTGTATTCATCGAAAAATACGGCAAGACACCGCCCAGCGGTCAAGCCAGCACCCTGGCTCAATATCGCGTATTCCAGCTCGACGGCGTACGCGGGCTCAACACCAACCCCAACAGCAACCTCAACTACATCGTCACCGGCATGAACGACATCCGCTTCGTGCCCTGCGCCCCCGAACTGACCATTACCCCCAGTGTGGTCAACTTCCCCACGCCATCACGCAAAGCGCAGGTCGGCGCCGTGGCCAGCACCGCGAACTTCAACCTCAGCCTGCGCAAAGCCTGTGATACGCCCTACACCGTCAATGCACGCTTCGCCACTACCCCGGGGGGCGGCAGTGTCATCAACGGCTTGCTGGTGCCGGCCAACAACAGCTCGGTGGGCATCTCATTGTCTCGCGCCGACAGCGATCAGCGCCTGCCCTTCAATGACTGGTTTACGTTGCAGACACTGATGGGCTCCGGCCAGGCACGCAATGATTTTCGCGCCGACCTGAGCTGGCGCACCCTGCCGATTCCGGGGGCCTTCGACGCCGCAGTGGTGGTGGACATGTTTTACAAGTAGCCGACGACTTTAAGGATCGTCTTATGCCGTTGGCATCGATATGCCACTACTCTGCGCCGATGCGATTGAAAAGTTACCTGCTCCAGATCAACCCCGTCCTCTCCCGACCCGAAGCAGCCAGAAGGCTGCTTCGTATTTTTGCGAGCGTGCTACTGGTGGGCATCTTGAGCGGGGTCTATACCTTTCTGCTGTCGACCTTCAATAACGACATCTCCCAGCGCCGCGGCTACATGAGCAGCGCCATCGCCGAAGCCCACACCTTTTTCACCAACCGCGAGGCCCTGCTGCAAAGCCTGAGCCTGTCGGCGGTGCGCAAGCAGTCCCGGCTCTACCCCCTCCTCCGCGGAAGAACAACACCTGGAGCTGGGCAGCACACCCGGCAACCAGTGGAGCATCTGGCTGACCGCACGCATGCGCGACTACCTCAAGGCCAAGCAGCTCAACCTGCTGTATGTGAACGCCGGCCCCAGCCCACAGGTGGCGCGGCTGTATGACGCCACCCCACAGGTACTGCCGATATCCAAATGCATGCTCAACCGCCTCAAAGCCTTGCAGCACAACGACACAGCCACGCTCAACGAGTTGTGGCTGAGCGACAACACCGAAGGCCATTCGCACCTGTACCTCTTCAGCCGCCTCGACCCACACGATCCCGACTCCGGCTGGCTGGGCCTGGAGATGGAGAGCCGTGAAGTGTCCACCACCCTCAGCGACCAGAGTGCCGGTGAGTTCATGATGCTCAACTCCCAAGGCATGCTGGTGTTCACCAACAGCACCGACACCCAGCTCAAACAGCAACATTTGCGGCCCGGCGAAGAAAGCTTTTTCGGCTTTGTCGGCAACGGCTTGCTGCCCGACCACCTGGTGATCCGCAAACACTTGAAGTCCTCGGAATGGCAACTGATGTATTCCATCGACTTGCGCGCGGTGGTCACCGGCCTGTGGAAACAGCTGCTCGGCTCATTGTTGTTCTGCCTGTTCAGCCTCACGCTGATCTGGCTGGTGATGCGCCGCGTCGACCAGCGTTTCATTATTCCGTCGATTCATCGCATCCAGGCGTTGATCGAAAGCGAAGCCTTTGGCCGCGACGTGATCCAGATCGCGCCCGTGGCCCTTTGCGTGCTGCGCCGCACCGACGGCCAGGTGGTGCTGGAAAACACCCTGGCCCAGCAATGGCTCGGCAACGGCCCCGAGCGCGAGGCGCTGCGGGCGGGCTGGATCGAGCAAGCATTCGCCCAAGGCCCGTGCGAACGTAGTGATTACTTTGAAACCATTGATGGTCGCCACCTGTACCTGAGCAGTGCGCCCACCCGCTATAAGGGCGAAGACGTGCTGTTTTGCGCGTTCAGCGATATCAGTGCGCGCAAACAGGTCGAAGCGGCGCTGGAAGAAGCACGCCAGTCGGCGGACGCCGCCAACGCCGCCAAAACCCTGTTCCTGGCGACCATGAGCCATGAAATCCGCACGCCGCTGTATGGCGTGCTCGGCACCCTCGAACTGCTGGCGCGCACACAGCTGGATGCGCAGCAAAGGGACTACCTGCACGCCATCGAAGGCTCGTCGTCGACCTTGTTGCAGCTGATCTGCGACGTGCTCGATGTGTCGAAGATCGAAGCCGGGCAGCTGGCGTTGGAAATGAGCGAGTTTTCACCGCTGGATCTGGTTCATGAAATCATTCAGGGCTATGCCGCAGCCGCCCAAGGCAAAGGCTTGCAGCTGTATGCCTGCTTCGACCCGAAGCTGCCCGAACGGCTGATCGGCGACGTGACGCGCATTCGCCAGATTCTGAATAACCTGCTCAATAATGCGGTGAAGTTCACCGACTACGGGCGCGTGGTATTGCGGGTCAAGGTGCTGGGCCGTGACGGTGAACGCTCCAGCCTGTTGTGGCAGGTCTCGGACACTGGCAAAGGCATCGCCCAAGAAGACCAGGCGATGATTTTCGAGCCGTTCTACCAGAGTGAAGGCAACACTAATGTGGTCGCCGGCACCGGCCTGGGCCTGCCGATCTGTCAGCGCCTGACCGAATTGATGAACGGCAACATCCGCATGGTCAGCGAACTGGGCCTGGGCAGCAGTTTCAGCCTGATCCTGCCGCTGGAAGAAGCGCCGACCACGCCGATGACCACGCTGTTGCCCGAGACCATCTACGTGACGTCGCCGATCCCGGAACTGGCCAACTCGGTCAGCGGCTGGCTGCGCCGCTGGGGCGCCAGGGCCCAGGCCGGCCTGCCGACATTGCCGGACACCCATCTGCTGCTGCAAGTGCACCCCGGCAGTGTCGACCCGCTGCTGGCGCCCGAATGGCCGGGGCCGGTGATTCACGTGAGCAGCAATGCCTGCACCACCGTGGAAGCCGAAGGCGGTGCCTGGCACGTCAATCTCAACCACCTGGGTGCGATTCATCAGGCCGTGAGCCAGGCGCAAGGGCTGTGGGTGGCCCGCGCCGATGAGCAAACGCGCCAGCGTGACCTGAACAAACTCAACCTGCACCTGCTGGTGGCCGAAGACAACATCATCAACCAGCTGATTTTGCGTGACCAACTCGAAGAACTCGGCTGCACCGTGGAGCTGGCGGCCGATGGTCAGGAAGCGTTGCAGCTGTACACCGCCGGTAACTTCGACGTGGTGTTAACGGACGTGAACATGCCCCACATCAACGGCTATGAACTGGCGCGCGAACTGCGCCGCCAAGGCTGCCCGTTGCCGATTATCGGGGCCACCGCCAACGCCATGCGCGGCGAGGCCGACCTGTGCCTGGCCGCCGGCATGAACCATTGCCTGGTCAAACCCTTTGCGTTGCGGGCTCTATTCAACTCCCTGGCGCCTTATGCACGGATCACCCATGAAGCCCCTTAGTATTTTGATTGTTGAGGACCATCCCCTGCAGCACATCTACCTGCAGCACTTGCTCAGTGAGTTGGGGGATTTCAGGCTGGAAACTGCCGAGGACGGCAAGCAAGCGCTGGAGCGTTTGCGCCAGCGCGATTTCGACCTGGTCCTGACCGACCTGCTGATGCCCGGCATGGACGGCGTGCAATTTATCCAGTGCCTGGCCAACCTGCGCTGCAAGCCGGCCCTGGCGATCATGAGCGCCGCCTCGCGGCGCATGCTGATGGCCGCCAGCCTGGTGGCGAAAAACCTCGATGTGCAAGTGATCGGGCTGATCTCCAAACCGGTCAACGCCGACGCGTTACGCAACCTGGTCGATCAGCTCAGGAACACCGTGCGCAAGCCCTCCCCCGAACTGCCCGAACACATGGACATCGACCGCCAGACGCTGGTGCAGGCCATGAGCAGTGGCCAGTTGCAAGCCTGGTTCCAACCGAAAAAATCCCTCGCCAACGGGCGTATCGTCGCCGCCGAAGCCCTGGTGCGCTGGTTGCACCCCGAGCAAGGCGTGATGCTGCCGGCCGCGTTCCTGCCGGCGATCAAGGCCTTCGAGCTGGAAGAACGGCTGTTGTGGCTGGTGCTCAAACAGGCGATTCACGCCCAGGAGCAGTGGCGCCAGCGCGGCTATGAAATCCCGGTGGCGATCAACTTGCCCACCCACCTGCTCAACAGCCATGACCTGGCGGACCGCTTGCTGGAGTTCGTGCTGCACCACGACGGCATCCCGGGGATGATCTGCTTCGAGCTGATGGAATGCTCGGTGCCCCAAGACATCAGCAACTTCTACGCCGGCGCCTGCCGCTTGCGCATCAAAGGCTTCGGCTTGTCCCAAGATGATTTTGGCAAGGGCTACAGCTCGTACCTCAACCTGGTCTCCACACCGTTTACCGAACTGAAGATCGACCAGGCGCTGGTGCAGGGCAGCCACGACAACGAAGGCATCGCCCAGGCGTTGGCGAGCATCATCGCACTGGGCCGCAAGCTCGGCCTCACGGTGGTCGCCGAAGGCGTGGAAACGCCTCAACAATTGGCGTTACTGCGCAAAATCGACTGCAATCAGGTGCAAGGCTTCCTGATTTCCCACGCGGTCTCTTCGGACCAATTTCAGCAGCTACTGAACAATGATGGCCCCGCGACATCTCACTAGCTGGAGGCCCCGGATTATTTGCTCTTTTATGAAGCGCAAGCTGCATCCAGTGCCGATTTGTCCTGCGCCTGCGGAAACCCCTGATGAAGCACAACAACGCGATACTCGAAGCCTTTACCCGCAGTTCCGTACGCCTGAACAAGGGCCTGATGGTGCTGATTGGAATCGCGTTGCTGCTGCTCCTCACCAACTACTGGTCACTGCAACGCGGGATCGAAACCCGTTATGGCGCCACGCGCTTTCATTTTGCGCGGCTGATGGAAAACCTCAGCGAGCAGCAAACCTATCTCAAGAGCCTGACACACCCAGGCATCCAGGCCGAATTGCTGCGGGCCACCCACGTGCAGGTCAGCCTCAAGAGCCGCATGGTCGAGAAACGCCGCACGTTATACGAAGGTCAGAAGTACTCGTTTTCGGTACCGTTTGACGTCAAGTTCGATGAGCAGCAGGTCGGCGTTGCTGCCCGGCCACCGATTTTTGCCCTGGGCGCACACCTGACCAGTTACTACAGCGCCTTTTGGTCCTCGTCACCGTACGAGGCACCGCAAACGTATCTGTTCAATCGTCAGACGAACTACACCATCACCATTCCCTCCGTGGGCTATCAGCGTCGCGAAAACACTGAAGAGACCGGCAACCAGGTGGCGCTGGTCAACGCTGTGCAGCAAACCCTCGCACAGACGCCGCAGCCGCTGGAGCAGGATTGGGTGTACTGGAAAGCAGGGCCGGAGCCCGAACATTTGCTGGCCTACATGGGCCTCGCACTCGACGGCCAGGGCCCGTCGGTGATCGGCACCTTGCTCGACCTGTCGCAGGTGGACGATGTGCAGCGCGCGCTGGATCACTCGGCCTTCGATCGCTTTACCTTGTTTGCGCCCGACGGCACCCGTTTGGTCGGGCCAGCCACCGAGGCGTCGCTCAGCGATGGCGTGCACTTCACGGCCAATGGCTTTGAATTCAAGATTACCCAGGCCGGCGACCAGCCCTGGAGCGCGGTCTATGGCCTGAACTACTCGCACTTCTTCCACTCGGCTTTGTGGCCGCTGAGCACTCTGGCGCTGCTGCTGGTCAGCCTGGTCACCCTGGGCTGGGCCGGCAGCCGCTGGTATCGGCGCCAAGTGATCACCCCGGCGCGCCTGGCCCACGAGCGCATCGCCGAAAGCGTGGCGTTCAGCCGCGTGATCATCGACACCGCGCCCACCGGCTTGTGCGTGGTGCGCCGCAGCGACGGCAAGGTACTGATCGAAAACCAGCGCGCCCAGCAATGGCCGGGCACCGCACGCCTGGTGGCGGCCATGGCCGGTCAACATGACAGCGCCGAGAGCGGCGAAAGCCACTTGGAGATCGAAGGCCGGCACCTGCAAATCGGTTTTGTGTCGACCCGCTATCAGGCCGAAAACGTGCGCCTGTATGCCTTCAACGATATTACCCGGCACATCGAAGACGCCCAGGCGCTGGAAGAGGCACGTCACGCCGCCGATACCGCCAACGAGGCCAAGACGTTGTTCCTGGCGACCATGAGCCACGAGATCCGCACGCCGCTGTATGGCGTGCTCGGCACCCTGGAGCTGCTTGGCCTGACCGACCTGGACGCGCCTCAGAAAACCTACCTGCACACCATCCAGCGCTCGTCCGCCACGCTGTTCCAGCTGATCAGTGATGTGCTGGATGTGTCGAAGATCGAGTCCGGGCAAATGGCGATAGAAGCCGTGGACTTCTGCCCGCTGGACATGCTCGAAGACACCCTGCACACCTACGCCGCTTTCGCCCAGCGCAAGGGTTTGCAGCTCTACAGCTGCATCGATCCGCGCTTACCGGACTGCCTGATGGGCGACCCGATGCGCATTCGCCAGATCCTCAATAACCTGGTGAGCAACGCGATCAAGTTCACCGACATCGGGCGCGTGGTAATCCGTGCCCGGGTCATGGCGCTGGACGCCGAGCATGTCGACCTGGAATGGCAAGTCACCGACTCCGGCGTCGGCATTCCCGAAGCGCAGCAGGCCAAGCTGTTCGACCTGTTCTACCAGGCGCCGGACACCGCCAGCGAAGGCGGCGCCGGGCTGGGGTTGCCGATTTGCCGCTGGCTGGCGCAGATGATGGACGGCGAAATCCGCGTGGTCAGCGAGCCGGGGCTGGGCAGCAGCTTTACCCTGAAAATGCGCCTGCCGCTGTGCTGCGGCGCACTGACCAACGTGCCGCTGATCGAGCCCAGCCCGACGCCGGTGTATGTGCAGGCGCCGGTGCGCGAACTGGCGCAGTCGATGAGTGACTGGCTCAATCGCCTGGGCATCGAGGCGGCGCTGGCAGCTTCCACTCAGGAACCGGACAGCCGCCACGCGGTACTGGTGGACCTGCTGCCCAACGAGCCCGCCAAGCCATGGGCCGGCCAACGCGTGCTGTGCCTGCCGGGCGCGCACAGCCCGCCGCTGCACACGGCGCAAGGCTGGGTGGTCGACCTGCACGATGTGCGCAGCATCGCCAGCACCGTGTCCCTGGCGCAGCACGGCAAGCATGAGCAACCCGCAGCGGCCCGGCCACAAAGCGCCGGGCAGCTGGGGTTGCGCATCCTGGTGGCCGAGGACAACCCGGTCAACCAGGCGATTATCAAGGAACAGCTCGAAGCCCTTGGCTGTTCGGTGAGCCTGGCCGCCAACGGCGAGCAGGCGCTGCAACTGTGGCAACCACAGGCCTTTGACCTGGTGCTGACCGACGTGAATATGCCGTTGATGAATGGCTATGAACTGGCCAGGACGCTGCGCGAGCATGACCCGCACCTGCCGATTATCGGCGTGACCGCCAATGCCATGCGCGAGGAAGGCGTGCGCTGCCTGGCGGTGGGCATGAATGCCTGGATCGTCAAGCCGTTAAGCCTGCAAACCCTGCGTGGCCAGCTGATCAAGCTGTGTAAGGTCAAGCCGGCGCCGGAGCCTGCCACGGCGGCCTGCGACGACAGCGTGCAGCTGTCGGACAAGATGCGCCCGTTGTTCATCAGCAGCGTGCAGCAGGACTTGCAGCGTATCGATGCCGCGCTGCTGCAACGTGATGCCCACGGCCTGGGCCAATTGCTGCATTCGGTCGCCGGCGCCCTGGGCGCAGTCCAGGCGCTCAGCCTGGCCCAGGCATGCATCGAACTGGAAAGCGCACTTAACCGCGGCAGCCTCGACACAACGCTTGAGCTCAAGGTGAAGGCTGTGATGCAGCGTCTGTCGGCCGTTCTGGAGACTCTCCAGCCCGGGCACTCTTCACTCACTTGAACTGGCACTACGGACGGCCCTCTATGAAAAAATTCAACGTGGTAATCGCGGACGATCACCCGATCGTATTGCTGGGTGTTCGCGAGTTGGTGGAGCGCGACACACGCTTCCAGGTGGTCGGCGAGGCCGTGTGTTCGGCCGGCCTGATCGCGCTGTTGCAGCACCAGGGTGCCGACATCGTGATCACCGACTACAACATGCCGGGCGACTCGCCCTACGGCGATGGCCTCAAACTGGTGGAGTACCTGAAGCGGCATTTTCCGCAGGTGCAGATCCTGATCCTGACGATGATTTCCAATCACCTGATCCTCACCCGTCTGCAAGAGCTGGGTGTGGTCGGCATCATCCAGAAAAGCCAGTTGCACACCGAGATTCAACTGGCGCTCAAGGCGATCGCCCAGCAGAGCGCCTATCGCAGCCTGGAACCGCCAAAAACCTCGGTGGTCGAGACCCTTACGGCTATTGACGAGCGCTTTACCAGTTTGTCGCCCAAAGAGTTCGAGATCCTGCGTTTATTTATTTCCGGCATGAGCGTCAGTGATATAGCTCGCCGTCAGAACCGCAGTTCAAAGACCATCAGCGCGCAAAAAATATCGGCCATGCGCAAACTTGAAGTGAGCAGCGATCAGGACCTGCTCGCTTATTGCCTGGCGCGTAATATCTTCAACTAACCCACCACTAGCAAGCCATTTAAAACAATGGCTTCGCCCTTTATTTTCAGGGCCTTCACGCGCCTTCCCGCCGCTCTAAACCGACTGTTTCCTGGCTTATAAGAATCGTCTTATTCGCTCGCTCGCCCTCGCCGCTTATTCTCCTCTCGCAGTTCAACAACAGCACTTTCCAACTAACACTAACGGACATCATCATGAAGAAGTTTTCCCTGGCTGTTATCGCCTCGGCCATTATCGCCGCTTCCGGCAGTGCGTTTGCCGTCGACCCGGCACCGACGCCGACCCTGGGCGGCAGCGGTAAAATCACCTTCACCGGCGTGATCAACAACGACGCCTGCTCCGTCGACGGCGCCAACTCCGACCGCACCATTTCGGTGGACATGGGCAACGTGTCGATCAAGGACATGGGCACCGCCGAAAACCCAACCGCAGGCCGTGTCACCGCCAAAGACTTCAACCTGAACGTCAACTGCAACCAGGGCACCAAAGTCGCGATGATCTTTGACGCCAACAACGGCGGTTCGGGCCTGGTCACCGGCAAAAAAGTCCTGGCCCTGAACCCGGGTTCGGCCACTGCACAAAACGTCGGTATCGCCCTGCTCGACAGCAAAGGCAGCCTGATCGACCTCAGCTCGTCCAGCACCGCGCGCATCGAAAGCACCATGCACGGCGCCGGCACCGCTGGCGGCGACGCCACCCTGAGCTTCGCGGCCGCCTACGTCACCACCGCAGCCGCCGGTTCGTCCACCGCCGGTCGCGGTGATGCCACCCTGCCGTTCATCCTGCAATACGAATAACTCGGCGCCCCAGGCACCGAACGCGCGAGGCCCTGCGGCCTCGCCATTGTCTTTTGATTACACCGGATAACCCTCATGCCGCCTCGTTCTATCGCCGCATGCTTGGGGCTGCTGGGCTTGCTTATGGCTGCCCAGGCCGCCGCCAGCATTTCATTGAATGCCACCCGCATCGTGTTTGATGGCGACCACAAGGAAGCCAATATCACCGTGCGCAACGGCAACCAGGATGTGCTGATTCAATCCTGGGTCGACATGAACGACGCCAGCGCCAGCCGCGCGCCGTTTGCCGTCACACCGCCCTTGGCGCGGGTATTTGCCAAGGAACAGCAATTGCTGCGCATTCTGTACGAAGGCAAAGGCATGCCCACGGACCGCGAGTCGGTGGTGTGGCTTAACGTGCAGGAAATCCCCAAGGCCAGCGCCGCCGAGAACACTTTGCAGTTGGCTATCCGCCAGCGCATCAAGATTTTTTACCGCCCTGCCGGCCTCACCGGCAGCGCGCTGCAAGCCCCTGCACAACTTGAGTGGACACTGGCCAAGCACGGCGGCCAGACCCTGTTGCAGGTGAAAAACCCGACGCTGTACCACGTGTCCATGGCCGACATAAAAGTGCAGTCGGTGCTTGCCAGCGATTCCACCATGATCGCGCCTGGCGAGCAAAAACAGTTCCCGCTGAGCGCGGCAATTACCAACGGCCCGGTGCAACTGTCGTTTTCCAGCATCAATGACTATGGCGCGCAAAACCACTACAGCGCGCCCCTGTCGAGCGGCGCTGGGGTACCTGCGCACGCGACTGAATCGCGCCTGAAACCCTAAGCACTTTCGCCTACTTACAGGCTCACTTCGCGTGCGTGTTTGCGTGCCCGGCTGTCCGTCAATCAGGGATGTCATAGGTCCTCGCATGTCTTTTCTTTCCAGCAACAGGCCCGCACGTGGCGTACTGAAGTTGAAGACGCTGTCGCTCGCGATGGCTGCCAGCCTGCCGACCTGGGCCGTGGCCGATGACGCAGCGCAAGGCTTCAACACCACGTTCCTGCAGGGCTCGCAGTCGCCCGTCGATTTGCAGCAACTGCTCTCGGCCAACAGCGTGCTGCCGGGCAATTACCGGGTCGACCTGTACAGCAACGAAGTGCTGGTGGGCCGACGTGATATCGACTTCAAGCGCAACCCAAAAAACGGCCGGATCGAAGCCTGCCTGACCCTCGACCTGCTCAAGCAACTGGGCGTCGACATGAGCCGTTTGCAGGCCGAAGGCAAACTCGACCCACAACAACCGCAAGAATGTTATGCCCTCGCGGACATGATCGAAGACGCCAGCGTGCGTTACGACAGCAGCCGCCTGCGCCTGTTGGCGAGCATTCCGCAAGTGGCCATGCAGCGCGGCCTGCGCGGGTATGTCGACCCGCAGTTGTGGGACGACGGCGTGCCGGCAGCGTTCATCAACTACCAGCTCAACAGCAGCCGCACCGCCGGCGACTATAAAACCCGCATCGCCAATAACCTCGGGCTGCGCAACGGCATCAACTTGGGCGCCTGGCGCCTGCGCAACGAATCGAACATGAGCAGCGGCACCAACCGCTCGAACACCTTCACCAGTAACCGCACCTACGTGCAGCACGACATGACGGCGATCAAGGGCCAATTCAGCGCCGGTGAGATTTTCTCCGACACCGACCTGTTCGACAGTGTGCGCTATCGCGGCCTCAAACTGGCCTCCGACGACGGCATGCGCGCCGACAGCGAGCGCGGCTACGCGCCGGTGATTCGTGGCGTGGCGCAGACCAACGCGACCGTGGAGATCCGCCAGAACGACTACATCCTTTACACCGCCAACGTCGCGCCCGGCCCGTTCGAGATCAACGACATCTACCCCAGCGGCTCCAACGGCGATCTGCAAATCACCGTGATCGAAGCCGACGGCAGCCGGCGGGTGACGATGCAGGCATTCTCCAGTTTGCCGATCATGGTGCGTGAAGGTCAGGTCAAGTACAGCCTCTCGGCGGGCACGTTCAAAAGCAATGCCGACGGCCTGGGAAGCCCGCGTTTTCTCAGCGGCACGCTGGCGTATGGTTTGACCAGCAACCTCAGCGGCATCGTCGGTGTGCAAGCCAGCGAGGACTACAGTGCGCTGTCGATCGGCGCCGGCAGGAACACCGCGTTCGGCGCCTTCTCCCTGGACACCACGCACTCGTCCAGCAAGGCCCGCGGGCAAACCCACCAGGGCAGCAGCGTGCGGGCGTTGTACGCGAAGACCTTTGCCGGCACTGACACCAACTTCACCCTGGCCGCCTACCGTTATTCCACCGAGGGCTACCGCACCCTCACCGACCACGTGGAAGACAACAGTGAAGACGTGCGCGTGCGCACCGGCCACTCGAAAACCCGTACCGACCTGACCATCAACCAGAGCCTGGGGCGTAACAGCCAGTTCGGCAGCCTGTACGTCAATGCCAGTGACCAGCGCTACTGGAACCGTGGCGGCTCGCGCAGTTTGTCTGCCGGTTACACCGGCAACTGGGGCGACCTGAGCTACGACCTTGGCGTGACGCGCACCCAGCAAATCGTCACCTATGGCGAGCCCAGCAGCGACACCCAGGTGAACCTGTCCGTCTCCTTCCCACTCGGCAGCCAGGCCCGTGCGCCGCGAGCCTTTGTCACCACCAGCCATCAGCGTGGCGACACCACCACGCAAGCCGGTATCAACGGTTACGTCGCCGATACCAGCGACACCTTCTATTCGGTGCAGGCGGGCCATAGCGATGCGAGTGGCGACTCCGGCTCGGTGAATATCAACAGCCGCACCTCCATGGCGGATGTGAGCCTGGGCTACAGCCAGGGCCAGGGCTACAACTCGCAGAACCTTAACCTCGCAGGTTCGGTGGTTGCCCACGCAGGCGGCATCAACCTGGGGCAGACCGTCAGCGAAACCTTCGCGCTGGCCGAAGTGCCGGGTATCTCGGGGGCTAAAATCGGCAGCTACAGCGGCGTCGAGACCGGCTACAACGGCTATGCGGTGATCCCCACGGCGCAACCTTACCGCGTGAACTGGATCAGCCTGGACACCCGCGACCTGGGCGGCGATGTGGAAATCACCAACGCCACCCAGCAACTGGTGCCGCGCCGTGGCGCTATCGTGGTGGCGCGTTACAGCGGCACCACCGGGCGACGGGTGTTGTTCGAGTTGTTTGATGCGCAGCACAAGCCGTTGTCGTTCGGGGCTTCGCTGCAAGACTCGGCGGGTAAGCAACTGGCGATTGCGGACCCGAACGGGAATGCGCTGGCGTTGGTGGAGCAGGATCAGGGCACGCTGATCATCAAGTGGGGCGAGCAGCGTTGCAGTGCAAGCTATGCGTTGGCGCCGCAGAACAAGGCGCTGAACTATGAGCGGCAGGCGTTGGTGTGTGAGCCTTGAGGAGGTGCCGGCTTGTCTGCGTTTCTGTGGGAGCTGGCTTGTCGAATCGTCGCACCGCTGCGATGCAGACACCTCGGTGTGTCAGGTAAACCGAGTTGATGCCATCGCAGGCAAGCCAGCTCCCACAGTTGACCGAGTATGGCTCTGGCTTTGCTGTTGCTGTTGCTGTTGCTCTGGCCCTTACATCCTTTTCGCTGACGAAGTCAGCGGTCTTTTGATCTGCGCTTGTGATCTTGATCTTGATCTTGATCTGAAATCGCCCCGTCAAACACGATGGCCGGAATCTGACAGTGATTTGGGGGGTAAACCGGCAGGGATGCCGGTTTAGCCGCCCCGCGCCATGGATGGCG
Source organism: Pseudomonas sp. W3I7 (assembly GCF_030816095.1). Taxonomy (NCBI): domain Bacteria; kingdom Pseudomonadati; phylum Pseudomonadota; class Gammaproteobacteria; order Pseudomonadales; family Pseudomonadaceae; genus Pseudomonas; species Pseudomonas sp. W3I7. The sequence goes on along the minus strand of NZ_JAUSXP010000001.1, from coordinate 1,926,797 downwards.
CGTGGCGGCGGCCCCCCAAATCACTGGCGGATTACGGGCATGCCGAGCCTAAGCGAGGCACCGAGTGTTGGGGCGAAGACTTTTTGGTTACTTTTGTCTGGGCCGGCATTCCGGTCTTTACAAAAGTGACCCGCCGTAAGGGCGGAACCCTAAGCCGCCGTTACCGCAGCAACGGATATGTCCACCAACAACCCACCCCCACATTCGGGATTGATGTATAGCCTGATTAGGCTAAGGTGCTGCCCACACGCTTCCACCGCCGAGACATCCCATGCGCCACCTGATTTTCGCCAGTGTCTGCCTGCTGACCACCGCCTTGACCGGCTGCCAGCAGACCCCGCCGGCCAACGACCAACTCGACGCCGTGCTCTGGACCCAGACCTCCATCGAACACGAGTTGATCTACCGCCAGCTGTTCGCCAACGCCACCCGCCAACTCGACGTGGCCCTGGCCGATCCGACCTGGGATGCCCTGCCCTTTCCACCCCGCAACCTGAACGGCTTGCCTCCAGCGGTGGTGGTGGATATCGACGAAACCCTGCTCGATAACGTGCCGCTGAACGCGCGCGACATCATCAATAATCAAGTCTATTCCTATGACCGCTGGAACACCTGGGTCGAACAGGCCAAGGCCCAGGCATTGCCGGGCGCAGTGGCTTTCCTGCACGCCGCCGAGCAAAAAGGCATCAAGGTTTACTACCTCACCAACCGCGAACACAGCCAGGTCGCGGCCACCGTCGCCAACCTGCGCCTGCGCGGTTTTCCGGTGGCCAGCGACACCCAGGTCCTGGCCGCCAGCACGCCTATCGGCCATTGCGAAAGCGCCGGCTACGGCAAGACGTGTCGCCGTCAGTGGGTCGCCAGCCATGCCCGCGTGTTGCTGATGGCCGGTGACTCGCTGGGTGATTTCGTGCAGGCCGAACCCAACACCCTCGCCGCCCAACGCAAAGCGGTGGAACCCTACGTGAGCTGGCTGGGCCAGCGCTGGTTTTTGCTGCCGAACCCGAGTTACGGCAACTGGTACAGCGCGCCGTATGGGGATGATGAAAAGCTGCCGTTTGCGCAGAAACGCAAGCTTAAGCAGCAGGCGTTGCAGCTGGAACAATGAAGGGTTGGCTGGGGTTCAGGCTTTGATGTTCTGCCGAATGTTCCAGCCAAACTTCACCGGCCCGCCGTCCTTGGCGCCGTCGGCTTTCTGCGGCTGGTAGCTGACGTCGACGCTGGCGAAATTGAGGGCGAAGCGGTCATGCACGACGTCGGTGGTGTTTTCAGCATTCGTGCTGTAGGACACCACCATGACTTCCTTCAGGGTAATCACCAGATACTCCACCGGGCTGGCACCGCCGGCCTTGCGTACCACCAACCTGGCCTCGGGGTAATGCTTGCCGCTGGCGCAGGCCATCATCAGGTTGGGGCTGGATTTATCCAGCGGTTTGGTCAGGTTCAGGTTGGCAATATTGACCTTGCCCGCACCGCCGCCCGTACCGCTGTGCATCGACCCCGACTGCGACATGCCCCATGCCCATTGGGTGATGTCGATCTCGTCACGATGGGCCTGGTCCCTTGATTCGCCCTTGATATCACCCAGCTTCAAAAACATATCGACTGCCATGTTTGCTCCCTGCCTTGGTATACGTCGGTAGTAACGTGGGGCGCACTTTTCCTCAGCCGCCGCGGTGCGCGCAAGACGCAGAAGACAGTTAGAGAAGCACCCGACGTGAAATGGCGAACCTTCCGACATTCAGCGCTACCTCCTCATCTTTACGCTCTCGACTCCCGCAAAAACAGGAGTTAAGGATGACGGCTTCCCTGCTTAAAGATGGATTCCCTTCGGCCCACCGCACCGCGCGTCAGCGGATTGAAAGCAGTATCGATCTGCGTAAGTTGTTCTTTGCCATTGATAGCAACCCGGCGCTGATTGGCGCGGCGGTGGTGTATATCGATGACATGTTTAACGTGGTGGTACTGCGCGAGTTTCAGGCGATTTGCAGTGTGCGACCGATCAAGGTCGTGCTGCGTGAGGCGCCGAAGTATGTGGGGCCGGTGGAGTTCAAGCGGATGTTGGAGCATGAGCCTCGCGAGTCGGAATGGGTGGCTGAAGCGCTTGGCACGGCGGTGACCTGCACGGGGGCGATACTGAGTTGGATAGTCGTTACCAGTGGCGTGATGGCGATGCCCTTTACGGCGGGGACGAGTGCGATAATTACGTTTATCGGCAAGGCTGCTCTGGCTGCCAGCATGACCCAATGCGCCATCGGGTTAGGACGAACCAGTGTAGAAGCGTTCGCGCCCCAATACCTTGATCGTCTGGATAATGAAACCTGGTATCAGGCCGTTGTTACGACGCTGGATGCCATTGCATTACTTGGCGTCGCCACTTCTGCCTTGACCACAATCAAAACAGTGAACACAGCACAGAGAGTCACTGGCAAACCTCTCAAACAAATACTCAAAGGTCTGAACCGGCAAGAACGAGCGAGACTGAATGATGAATTGCTCAGGCTTCGTGACCCTCGATTAACCCTAAAAATCCTCAAGGTGGAACAAGCCGCCGGCGTATTACCAAAACGAATCAGTGCCACAGAAATGCAACTTGCTACCGCCAATCACATCAGAGACGCCTTGGCTGCAACCCCGGGGTTCGCGAGCAGCTCGATGCCAGGAAATATCAAGACGTGGGCTATTGGTATCTACGAGGAAGTCAGCCAGTGAGCAAGCGCGTACCCAAAAAAGGCCTTAGCGAATCCGGAATGGATGAAATATATGAAGATCGCAAAGCCCTGACCTCTGAGGATCGCGCTTACGCATATTTCTATTTTGAGAACCCGCGAACGTTCAGGAGACGCTACGCGCTAGTGATTGGCGCCGATCTACTTGCCGGCTGTTTCACGATTGCGATGACTGCCGTCTTACTGTTGGTGACCTTTCTCTCAAGACTTCCGGAAGACCTTGCAATCAAGATCTTTTTTTTCGGCAGCGTTACAACAGGCTTCGTCCTCTTTTTTTCAAAAGCTCAGGTCACCTATGGTCGAGTCCGCTTGGTATGGATCAGTGTTAGCATTTACGTAATTTGCTTACTGATATCCCTACCCGCAATTGCGTACCGCCCGCCGCTTTTTCTCTATGCTATGTCACTGCTTAGCCCGCTGACCGGCCTGCTGATCCTCAACAGCAACCGCTGCCGCGAACTGCGCCACAAGATGGTAGAAATCCGCCGCAAGCGCGAAGTCATCATCGCCACCCTGAAAAAACAAGGCCGCTGGAAAGGGTGGTGAGCGCCCTGCCAGCTACATTCGCTCAACCTCCATCAAGCCACGTTCTGCAACCGCCACAACAACTGCTCGCCACTCATTGCCTGTGCATACACATAACCCTGGCCCACCCTGCAGCCCATCGCCAGCAATTGCCGCTGCTGCTCCCGGGTTTCGATGCCTTCCACCACCACGGTCATGCCCAGGCTGTCGCCCAGCGCCAGGGTGCTGTGGATCACTGCGCGGCAACGTGGGTCGGCGGTCATGCCGCGCACAAACTCGGCATCCAGCTTGATCTCGTTGAACGGCAGCTGACACAGGCGTTGCAAGGATGAATACCCGGCGCCGAAGTCATCCAGAGACAGGTTGCAACCGAGCAAGCGCAAACGCATCAGGCACGCCAGGCTGCTCGCCGAGGCTTCCAGCAGGCCGCTTTCGGTCAGCTCGAACGTTACGCTGGAACGCGGTGCCTGGAACGGGGCCATGACGTCTTCGATCTTGCGGCTCAACCCGCCCTGAGCCAGTTGCTGAGCGTGCAGGTTGAACGCCAGGTTCAAGGCCATGCCGCTTGCCCTGACGTGTTGTTGCAGGGTCAAGGCCTGGTGCATCTGCGCAAACAACAAGTCGTCGAGCAGCCCGCCACGCTCCAGCACCGGCATGAAGGCCATTGCAGGTAACAGACCATAGAGCGGGTGCTGCCAGCGGCTCAACACTTCCACGCCGGTCATCGCGTTGGTCCACAGACTGAATTTGGGTTGGTAGTACGCGTGCAGCTGGCCGGCCGCTAATGCGTCGCACACTTGCGTTTGAGTAAACAATGGCAGCTCAGGCGAAATCGCAGGCGCTACGTCCCCAACAGGCTGATGACGATGCACGACCTCTTCGAGCTGAGTGAGGGTCGCCAGCTTGTCGACATGGCCCAGCAAACGCACGCCGAGCAAGCGGGTGAACTGTTGCAGGGCCTGGTTGATTCCGGGCGGCGGGTGGCCGCTGACAATCACGCCATGCAGCCACCCTCGTTGCGCAGCATGTTGCAAAAACTCCAGTCCATCCATGCCGGACATGGACAAGTCGCACAGCACGACATCAACCCCACCCACGCTTTCCAGGAGGGCCAAGGCTTCAATGGCATGCGTCGCCTCAATCACCGCATGCCCCAACCGTTCGAACTGGCTCACGACGACGGCGCGCGCAGAGGCGTGTTCCTCAAGGATCAGGACGCGTAAAGGCTGGCTCATCATTGCCGTGGGCTCGTTGACGGTGGAGTCAACGATTGTCTAAAAACGCCTTGCAAAAACGAGAATGACTAATCCTCTATGGATGTAGGATATTTCTCAAAATATCAGCAACAGGCCAAAGGCAGCCGATCTGTTGAACGACATCCGCCGCTCGGCTGGCGGGAGAACGTGCGTTGCTACGAGCTGTGGCCAGCGATCTCAAGCAGCCATGGCCGTTGATGGGGGTAAGGGCAGCGGCCAATCGTCACCGAGGCTGGATGTGTCAAGATACTCGGTTCACAAGCCTACTGGCCACCACGCGCTCAGTCATCCTGGATAACGGATCAGGCTGTTCTGGCCGCAATCGCCTCCACTTCCACCAGCGCCCCCGGCAACGGCAATGCCACCACCTGCAACGCCGTGCGCGTGGGCTTGTTCGGTTGCTCGGGCGTGGCGAAGAACTGCGTGTAACCACGTTGCAACCCGGCAAAGTCGAGCTTGCCATCGGTCTCTTCGGCCCCTACCAGAAACACGCGCAATTGCACGATATCGCCCAGGTCCAGGTCTTGCTGCTGGAGGATCTTGCGCAGTTTGTTGAACACCGACACCGTCTGCACTTCGGTGTTGCCGTAAACCCCAGGCACATTCGGGTCGACCAGATCGGGCAAGGTGCCGCTGACGAAAATCAGGCTGGCCGAGGCCGGTACGGTGACGGTTTGCGAGATGGGAAAATCGCCGACGCTGGTGCGTTGAATGCTGTCGCTCATGGTGATGCTCCTCAGGAGGCGGCGAGTGCCGCACGCTGTTGTTGTTGTTGGGTAATGCGCTCAGCCAGTTGCGCAATCACATGGCGCGCAGAGTTGGCCGCCGATTCCTGCCAGATGCCTACGCCGCTTTGCACCAGGCCGTCGCCGGCGAAGTACACGCGGCCGTGGGCCTGCTCGAGCAAGGCACTGGCATCGGCCGGGAAGTGTTCGCGTTGCAGCCATGGGCCTTCGCTGTAGGGGATCTGTTCCCAGGACACCGCCAGCGGGTGGCGCAAGTGTTTTGAATAACCCGGATGCAGCAGCTCCACGGCTTCTTTGGACGTGGCGTACTGCTGGTCGAACGGCTTGGCGCCAAACACGTCGGCGCCCTCCCCGGTCACGTAGCCGGCTACCAGCAAGCCGTCGCGGGTGTTGAGGTCGTTGCTGGGGTACCACAGCAGGCGCGCCGGGTGTTCGATCCACGACAGGCCACCATAGGTGCGGTAGTCGGTTTCCCAGAAGCGCGGCGATTGCCACGCCACTTTGGTCGCCTGATCGCTGCGGGTGCTGAGCAAGGCAGCTTTGACCGGGTCGCTGAAGTCGGTGTCGAGTTTGGCCAGCAGCGGCAACGGCAAGGTCGAGACCAGGTAATCGGCACGCACCACCTGTTCGCGGCCGCTGAGCTGGTCGTGGTAGGTCACCGCCACGCCGTCTTCAAGCTGGCGGATCTGCCGCACCTGGGCACCCAGTTGCACGTGCTCGCGCACGCGTTGGTAGAAGGCGTCGGTGATGCGGTCCATGCCGCCGACGGGTTGGAACATGGGGGCGGAAAATTCCGGGAATTCGGTGTGCAATAACGCGCCCCACAACTCCGGATGCAGCAGCCGGTCCAGCGCCAGCGGGCTACGGCTGGCGGGCAGCGCGCCGGGGTGGGCAGGCGACTCCAGGTGGCCGGAGCGCAGGCTGCCTTCAAACGCCAATTCCTGGGACAGGTCGCCATACACCTGCAAGAACGCCAGCAAACGCGTGCGCTCTTCACCGCTCAACACATCATCGAGGGCATCGCGCTGCACGGCTTTGGCCAGCAAGCCGGACAGATGCCCGCGCGTGTCATTGATCGCCTGGCCAACGGTAAACGCCGACTGTCGCAGATCGGGCCGCACCTGGGCGCCGTGGCTGCTGTTGACCAGCACTTCCAGCGGCACACCCAGTTCGCTGCAATAGTCGAGAAGCGTGCGGTGCTGGCTCGGAATCCTGGCGGGGCCGGCGTTGAAATACAGGCCTTTATCAAACGCTACGGTTTGCGTGCGGCCGTCCTTGTAGTCCACGCGATCGCCATTACGCAGGGTCCAGGTGCGCCCGCCCACGCGGTTGCGGGCCTCCAGTACTTGCACGCTGAAGCCGGCGCGACTCAATTCCAGAGCCGTCACCAACCCGGCAATCCCGGCGCCCAGCACCAGTATACGAGTGCCCTGCCCCAAACCAGGCTTGAGTTTCAGCGGCTGCGGGCGTCGATGTGACGACGGCCCCAACCCCAATACCGCCAGTGCATCCTTGACGGCCTTTTCACCGCCTACAGCGGCGATGCTCGACAGCGCTTCACGGCGTGTCAGTCCCATGTCGATTCTCCTAATCCGGCAGGCCCGGTGGGTTGATCAGCGATGTGTCGACGCGCTCGATGTCCAGGCCCCAGCGTTGCAGCACCTGTTCGTATTGGCCGCCGGCAATCGCACCTTGCAGGGCGGTGTGAATCGGCTGGATCAGGCCGTTGTCCTTGCGGGTGGTCACGGCAATATCCGCCTTCAACGGCCAGCCGCCGTTCACCGTGCCCACCAGTTTGATGCCACCGGTGACCGCCGCCGAGTAGGCATACACCGAGTTGGGCCCGAACAGCGCATCGCTGCGACCGGACTGCACCGCCAGTTGCGCGGCGGCCTGGTCGTCGATGTATTGCAAAAGCGCGGGCTTGATACCGGCCTTTTCATTGGCCTCGTTCCAGGCCAGCAGGACCTTCTCCTGGTTGGTGCCGGAGCCGACGATGATCTTCAGCCCGGCAATGTCGGCGGCCTGTTTGATCTCGGTGATTTTGTTGGTGCTCTTGACGTAAAAGCCGAGCACATCCTGGCGATAGGTGGCGAAGTCAAAACGCTTCTTGCGCGCCTCGGTCACGGTGACGTTGCTGATCACCGCGTCGTACTTGCCGGAGCTGACGCCCAGCGGCCAATCTTCCCAACTGGTCTGCACCACATTGAGTTGCAGACCGAGGCTGTCGGCCACCAGCTGCGCGGTATCGGCTTCGCTGCCGATGGTGGTCTTGTCGTCGTTGGCCAACAGCGCCAGCGGCGGCCCGGCCACGCCGGACACGGCGACGGTGAATTTGCCAGGCTGGGCGAACTTGAAGCCCGGCGGGATCTGCGCGATCGCCGCTTCATTGCGCGGCACATGGATGCGTACGCGGTCGGGGCTGAAATCCACCGGTTGCACGGCAAAAGCCTGTTGCGCAGTACTCACGGCAAGCGTCAGCAACGCCACGCGGGCAGTATTGATGAACATGGGCAGTCACTCCTTGAACTAAAGCACCTTGCCCAGAAAGGCCACGGTGCGAGGATGTCGGGGTTGGCGAAAAATCTGTTCGGGCGGGCCTTCTTCGATCAATTGGCCGTCACACAGGAACACCACGTGGTCGGCCACCTCACGGGCAAACCCGATTTCGTGGGTGACGATCACCAGGGTCACGCCCAACTGGGTCAGGCCCTTGATCACGTCGAGCACTTCGCCCACCAGTTCCGGGTCGAGGGCTGAGGTGGGTTCATCGAACAGCAGCACTTTGGGGTCCAGCGCCAGGGCGCGGGCGATAGCCACACGCTGTTGCTGGCCGCCGGAGAGCTGGCGTGGGTAGGCATCGACTTTGTCGGCCAGGCCGACCTTGGCCAGCAGCTCGGAGGCCTTGGCCTGCGCCTCGGCCTTGCTCCAGCGCTTGTGGGCCAGTGGCGCCTCGGCGACGTTTTCCCAGGCGGTGAGGTGCGGGAACAGGTTGAAGTTCTGGAACACAAAACCCACGTCGATGCGACGCTTGAGAATCTCGCGCTCTTTCAATTCGTAGAGCAGGTCACCCTTGCGCCGATAGCCGACGTATTCACCGTCGATGGTGATGTGCCCGCTGTCGATTTTTTCCAGGTGGTTGATGGTGCGCAGCAAGGTGGATTTGCCCGAGCCGGACGGCCCGAGAATCACCGTGACCTTGCCTGGGTCGATGGTCAGGTCGATGTCTTTCAACACCTGCTGGTTGCCAAAGCGTTTGCCCACGCCCTGGATCTGAATGCGCCCGGCGCGTGCTTCAGCCATGGGTTTTCTCCTTGAGCCAGCCGCGCAGGCGCTGCAGCGGTGTGGGCGGCAGCACCCGCGCCGTACCGCGCGCAAAGTGGCGCTCGACGTAGTATTGGGCGCTGGTCAGCACCGTGGTGATGATCAGGTACCACACGGTCGCCACCACCAGCAGCGGGATCACCGCCTGCGTGCGGTTGTAGATGACCTGCACGGTGTAGAACAGCTCCGGCAAGGCCAACACATAGACGATGGACGTGCCCTTGACCAAGCCGATGATTTCGTTGAAACCCGACGGCAAAATCGAGCGCAGCGCCTGGGGCAGGATGATGCGAAAAATCCGTCGCGAAGCCGGCAAACCAAGGGCCGCCGCCGCTTCGTGCTGGCCGGCGTCCACGCCGATTAAACCGCCGCGAATGATCTCCGCCGCGTAGGCGGCCTGCATCAGGCTCAGGCCCAACACCGCCACGGTGAATTGGCTGAGCACATCCACGGTCGACCACTCGGCGAACACCACGTTGGTGAACGGAACGCCGAGCACTATGTGGTCATACAGGTAGGCAAAGTTGTAGAGGATGATCAGCACCAGCAGCGCCGGCATCGAGCGGAAAAACCAGATATAGCCCCAGGCCAACGCCGCCAGCAATGGCGAGCCCGACAGCCGTGCCAGCGCCAATGCAGTGCCGAAGAGGATGCTGAACACGGTGCTGAGCAGCGTCAGCAGCAGCGTCTGGCCGAGGCCGCGCAGCACCGAGGCAGAAAAGAACCACTGGCCGAACACGCCCCACTCCCAACGCGGGTTGGTGGCCAGCGAGTGCACGATGGCGAGCAGCACCAGCGCGGCAAAGATCGACCCGGCCCAGCGCCACGGGTGGCGGGCGGGAACCACTTGCAGGGCCTTGATCGGCGTTGCGACGCGGCGCTGGCGAACCGGGCTGACCTCGTCGATCAGGTCATAGGATTTGGCGACAATGGGCATGTTCTATTCCTCGCGGGTTGCGGCCTTAGAAGGCGTAAGTCAGCCGGGTGTAGTAGTACCCGCCGGTAAAACCGTAGGGCGAATAAGTGCCGTAGCTGGCGAGCATGGTGCTGCTCGGCACGCCTTGTTTCTTGGGGTAAAGGTCGAACAGGTTCTTGGCGCCGACGGCGATGTTGAGGGCTTTGGTGAGGTTGTAGCCAAGGTCGAGGTCGGTGATCCATTTGGCGCTGTAGACGCGGTCGAGGCTGCGGTCGGCAGAGACGTTGACCTCTTTGTAAGAGCCGTAGCGGGTCAGGGCCAGGTTGAGGTTGAAGCGGTCGATGCTCCAATCGCCGCCGAGGATGAGTTTGGTCTTGGGCTGCACATCGGTGATCAGGCCACGGGCCTGGCGGTCCATCAGGTCATAGGGCGTGCCGAGGATGTCGGTGGAGGCCTTGTAGTTGAGGATCTTGGTCTGGTTCCAGTTGAACGCGGCGGTCCACTTCAATGCGCCGAACTGGCCGAGGTCCTGGTTGTAGTTGCTGACCAGATCCACGCCCTTGGTGCGGGTGTCGGCGCCGTTGATAAAGTACTGGCCGCCGGAGGTGGAGTTGATGCCGTTGCTTTGCAGTACCTGGGTGACTTCGGGGCCGAGCAAGGTGCCGGTCAGGGTGATGCGGTCGCGCAGGTTGATCACGTAGGCATCGGCGGTGAAGTTCAGGCGGTCGGTGGGCGTGAGGGTGAAGCCCAGGCTGAAGTTGGTCGAGCGCTCGGGTTTCAACTCCTGGGCGCCGAGGGCCTTGGCCGCCGCCGAACCCACCGGCAATACGCCGTAGTTGATCGACTGATACACGCCGTCGACCACGCCATAAGTAGTGGAGCGCGCGCTGAACAGGCTGTTGGCCAGGGACGGCGCGCGGAAGCCATTGCTGACGGTGGCGCGCACGGCAAATTGCGGGGTGAAATCGTAGCGCGTGGTCAGCTTGCCGCTGCGGGTGGCGCCGACGCCTTCGTTGTAATGCTCGTAGCGAAAGGCCGTGCCGATGTACCAGTCCGGCAGCGGGTTGAAGCCCACATCGACGTAACTGGCGAGGCTGTTGCGCGAGGCGCTGCTTTCTTCATCCGGCGAAATGCCGTTGGTGACTTGCGCCCCGGATGACGCGCAGTTGCCCGGCGCCACGCAGTAGCCGCCATTGGCATAGGACGCGTAGTCACCGGCCTGCACCTCATAGGTGTCGCGCCGATGCTCGAAACCGTAGGACAGGTCCAACGGTTTTTGCAGACCCACATCAAAGCCACGTTTGAAGTCGAGGTTGGTGGTCAGCTCGGTGGAAATCCAGGTGCCGGAGGTGAAGCTGTTGGGCGTGTACTCGCCCAGCGACGGGTTCTGGTTGTGGGTGGTGCCCTGCTCCGCCTCGTTGCGCCCGTAGGTGGTGGACAAGTCCCAGTCCCACGCACCGACGGTGCCTTTGCCGCCGAACGCGGCCTGGAAATCGTCCTCGTCGATGTACCAGGTCGGCGTGTACCCCGCCGGGTAGCCATTCGGCCCGGTGGTGATGGTGTTGGTGATGGTCGGCAGGCGGTAGTTCTGCCCCTGCTCGGCCTTGCGTCGCGAGTAGGTGGTGAAGGAATACAGGCTGAGGCTGTCATCAATCGGCAGCTCGGCGTTGTAGCCCAGGGTCAGCAGGTTGGTCTTGGGCGTGCCGTAACCGCCGTAGGTCGATCTGCCGGCCTGGTTGTAGGCTTGCTCATAGGTGTAGCCGTTGGCGCTGGCTTTGTTGTCGTCATTCTGGCTGCGGGCATCCAGGGCCAATTGCACGACGCCGCCGTTGCCGATTTCAAACCCCTTGTTGAGGCTTTGTTGCACGGTTTGCTTCTTGCCGTCATAGCCCTGGCCGACGTTGGTGACGGCGGTGCCGCTGGTATCGGCCTTGAGGATCACATTGATGACCCCGGCGATGGCATCCGAGCCGTACTGGGCGGCAGCGCCATCGCGCAGCACTTCCACATGGTCGATGGCGCTGATGGGGATCAGATCCAGGTCAGCCGGTGCCGCGCCGGTGTTGATGCCATTGATGTTCAGCGTGGCGCTGGTGTGGCGACGTTTGCCGTTGACCAGCACCAGCACTTCGGCGGCGCTCAAGCCGCGCAGGTTGGGGGCACGGGCAATGCCGCTGGCGTCCCAGCCGGTTTTTTCCGGCAGGGTCAGCGACGGGATCACCGCGCTCAAGGCTTCCATCAAGCCCGGCTTGCCGGTGCTTTGCAGTTGCTTGGCGCTGACCACGTCGATCGGCACCGGGCTGCTGGTGACGGTGCGCTGCTCGGCGCCACGGTTGCCGGTGACCACCACGGTGGACAGGGTGCTGTCGTCCTGGGCGGATGCAGTGCCGGCCAACAGGGCCAGCGTGAGTGCGGCGGTGGGGGGTAAAACTTGCTTCATGACCACTCCAGGCTTTCCGAATCGCGAAGTCGGGCAGTCGCGCGGGCGGGCGCGGTGCTCGTTTTTCAGGGTGCAGCTGCGAGGGGGAACTAGGTGTGGAGTGAGCGAGGGTTTTGAATTGGCAACATACGTTGAACTCCCTTCCAACGATTCTGCCGCGGGGTCTTTACCCGGTTATGGCGCGCAGAATCTGAATCACGCTGGGTACCATCCGAGGTCAGGGGTAGGCTGTTGCGATCAAACATAACGGAATGGATTTCAAAAATATAATGCTATTTGGGAATAAGCTAATATTCTATACTTTCATTATTAGCGAATAACTTTATTCATATAAATAATGTTTTGACCGCATCAGATGTGGCTGCGGGTGCTTTTTTCCACCAGGCACATTGGCGTGCCGGAAACCGGCTCCTGCAGGATCTGCACTTGCACGTCGAACACCTGGCGCATCAGCTCGGCACTGATCACCTGGGCGGGCGCGCCATCGGCGACCAACTTGCCGGCGTGCATCACCGCCAGATGGTCGGCGTAGCGGCAGGCCTGGTTGATATCGTGCAGTACGGTGATCACGGTTTTGCCCTCGGCGGCCAGTTCGCCCATCAGGTCGAGCAGTTCGACCTGATGGCTGATGTCGAGGTAAGTGGTGGGCTCGTCGAGCAGCAACACTGGCGCGTTTTGCGCCAGCACCATGGCCAGCCAGGCACGCTGGCGCTGGCCGCCGGACAAATCCGCCAACGCGCGGTCGGCGAGGTTGTCCAGCTCCAGGCGCTGCATGGCTTGTGTCACCTGGGCTTGATCATTGCCACTCAGGCGCCCCCACAACGCGTTATGCGGGCTGCGGCCGTAGGCGACCAACTGGCGCACGCTGACACCTTCCGGCACCGGCAACACCTGCGGTAAAAATGCGACCTGCCGCGCCAGTTGGCGCGCGGACAAGCTGGCGTAGGCGTGGCCATCCAGGGTCAACTCGCCCTGGGTCGGCTTGAGGATGCGCGCAAACGCCTTGAGCAACGTCGACTTGCCACAGCCGTTAGGGCCGATCAGCGCGGTGACGCGACCTGTCGGCGGTGCGAACGAAAGGCCCTGCACAATGCGCGTGGCGCCGTAGCCGATATCGAGTTGGTGTGCCTGCAAAATACTCATGTCATCAACCCTTGAACCGTGCCAGCAACCAAAGAAAATACGGCGCACCAATCACCGCCGTAAGCACGCCCGCCGGGATCTCGCTGGGCGCGATCAACGTGCGTCCAAGCGTGTCGGCCAGCACCAGCAATAACGCGCCAATCAACATCGCAGCCGGCAGCAGGTACTGGTGATGCCCACCCACCAGGCGCCGCGCCATGTGCGGTGCGACCAGGCCGATAAAACCAATCGGCCCGATCACGCCGACACCCAGGCTGGTGAGCAGCACCGCACAGGCCATCGCCCACCAGCGGGTGCGGCCAAGCGCAGTGCCCAGGCTGTGGGCGGCCTCATCGCCCAGCGCGATCAGGTTCAGGGGTTTGGCCAGGCACAGGCCCAGCGGGATCAACAGCAGAAACGGCAGCACCAGCGCCACATGGTGCCAATTACGGCTCCACAAACTGCCCGTCAGCGCGAGCAACGCGGTGTTGATGTCCAACGGATGGGACAGGATCAAAAACTCGGTGACGCTGGACAAGGTCACCGCAATCGCCACCCCCGACAGCGCAAAACGCACCCCGGAAAAACTCACGCCGGTGTTGTACAGCGCCAGCAGCAAGGCCCCACCGGCGCCGCCCAGGCAGGCCACCAGTGGCAGCCAGGCAATCGGCAGGTGTGGCCAGCTGATGATCGCCACGGTCAGCGCCAGCCCGGCGCCCTGGGTCACGCCGAGAATCTCCGGCGAGGCCAGCGGGTTGCGGATCACGCCCTGCACAATCGCACCGGCCAGGCCGAAGGCGCAGCCGGCCAGAATGGCGATCAGGCTGCGCGGCAGGCGGTGGTTCCACACTTCAAAATCGAGGGCGTCGTGGGCCAGCAGGCGCTCCAGCACGGTGGCGGGTTTGAGCCACACCGTACCGGCGCTGAGGCTCGCCAGCAGTGCCACAAGCAGCAAGCCCAGCAGCAGCCATAAGCGCAATCGTGGCCGCATCATAGGGTGCGCCTGGCAAGAAACAGGAAGAACGGTGCGCCGATCAATGCAGTGACCACGCCCGCCGGGGTTTCCACTGGAAAGGCCACCGCGCGACTGAGCAAGTCGGCGCCCAACACGATCACCGCGCCCAACGCCGCACTGAGCGGGATCAGCCAGCGGTAGTCGTTACCGAGAAACTGGCGAATGATATTCGGCGCGATCAGCCCGACAAAGCCAATGGGGCCGACCGCGCACACGCTGGCGCCCACCAGCAGCAAGCTGGCGACAAACACCTGCAAGCGCAGGCTGGCAATACCGACGCCCAACGAGCGTGCGGCGTCTTCGCCGAGGTTGATCAGGTTCAGCCGCGGCGCACACCACAGCGCCCACACGCCGCCGATCAGCGTGCACGGCCAGAGCAGTTGCACCTGGGCCGCACCGACATTGGCCAGCGACCCGGCCAGCCAGTTCAGCACGCTTTGGGCCTGGGCCTCGACCAGAATCACCGTGAGCCGGGTCAAGGCCGCGCACAACGCCGCAACCGCCACACCGGCCAACACCAGCCGACCTTGCGCGGTGGTCGGCGACCACGCGCCGCCCAGGCTGAACACCGTGACCCAGGCCAGCGCACCGCCCAGGCAGGTCATCAACAGGGCGCCACCGGCAAAGGGCGGCGCGACCAACCCGGTGGAAAACAAGGCCAATCCCAATGCCGCGCCGGCCGTTACGCCAAACAATGAAGGCGATGCCAAGCGGTTGCGGGTGATGCCTTGCATCAGTGCACCGGCCAGCCCCAGGCAGGCACCGACCAATGCCGCGCACAACGCACGCGGCACACGCAGCTGCGCCACGATATAGGCCATATTGCCGCCCACGCTGCCCTGGTGAACCAGGCCGTTCCAGGCATCCATCGCGGTGATAGTGAACGGCGACCAGCTGTACAGCGAGTACCAGAACAACACGGCACCCAGCAGCACAATGCCTGCCGCCGCGAAACTGCGCTGCACGGTTATTGGCTCAATACGGCTTTGCCGCCCTTGAGAATCGCCAGGGTGTCTTCAGCGATTTGCTCCGATGCCAATACACCTCGGTTACGCGCCCAACTGTCGCCATCGACCTCGGCCACTTGATGATTGCGCACCGCACCGAGCACTTGCCACAACGGCTGCTTGCTCCAGGTGTCGACGATGCTTGGGCGGCGATAGTGACCGACCAGCAACCAGCCAGGGTCAAGCGCGAGCAATTGTTCCAGGCTGACAAATTCAGTCGGCGCGGCCTTTGCGCGTACCAAAGGCACTTTCAGGCCGATGGCTTGCAGCACGCTGCCAGCGTAGGAGTCGGGCCCGTGCACGGAAAAACTGTCTTCACGGGCAACCCCGAACAACACGCTGGCACCTGCCGGAATCTGCTTGGCAATCGCCTGCAAGTGCTCCCGGTTCTGGGCGATGCGCGCGTGCATCTGCGGGCTTTTGCCCAAGGCCGTGCCGATCAGTTCGGCGGATTTAAGGCTGCCTTCGTAATCTTCCCCACGTGATGGCAGCAATAAGGTCGGCGCGATGCTCGCCAAGTCGCTGTACAACGCTTGATGACGATTGAGGTCGGCGATGATCAAGTCCGGCTTGAGCCGGGCGATTTCTTCGATGCTCGGTTGCGAACGCAGGCCCACCGACGTCCATTGGCCGATGGCCTGGCGCACACGTGGCAGTACGCGGTTGGCATCGCCATCGTCCGCAGCACCGACCGGCGTGACGTCGACGGCGGCGAGGCTGTCGAGAAAGGAGAACTCCAGCACCACCACGCGCTTGGGCGCATCCGGCAGGTGCACCGCGTGCTGTCCGTCATTAAGGTCGATGGGCGCGGCGTTCAACACGCTGGAAGACAACGCCAGGAGGCAGGCGGCAAGAGTCGGGATGGAGCGCAGCATTCGCATGACAAGGACCTCGGCGTTAAAACACCCCGGCTGGACGGGCTGGGGAAAACGGCGGGTACTATTCCATATTGAGGCGATGCAATCAAAAAACATTCTTATTAACGCGGCGAGTCCCGTGGTGTGTGCTGGCCCATGTGGTCAGGGCTGTGTGGGAGCTGGCTTGTGTGGGAGCTGGCTTGCCTGCGATAGCATCGACCGGGTCTTACTGACAGACCGAGGTGCCTGTATCGCAGGCAAGCCAGCTCCCACATTGGTCTTCCCCGGATGATCGTTGCGTTTAGAAATCCACCGTGGCCGACAGCAAATAGGTACGCGGCGTTGACAGGGTAAGCCCCGGTTCACTGTCATCCGAAGCACCGGCCGAGCTCCAATAGCGTTTATCAGCGACGTTCTCGACATTCGCCCGCAAGGTGATGTGCTTATCGTCGACCTTGAACGCATAGCGCGCACCGACGTCAAGGTGGGTCCAGGCATCGATCTCCTTGACGTTGGACTGGTCCAGGTACTGCGAGCTGGAATAGATACCACGGCTGGTCAGGGTCAGGCCTTCCACCGTCGGCACATCCCATTCGGCGCCCAGGTTGACGTTGTACTTGGGCGTGGCCGGCGCGCGGTTGCCGTCGAAAGTACCGTTGGTGGTGTGGGTCAGTTCGCTGTCGATCACCATCACGCCACCCAGCAGGCGTACGCCCTTGAGCGGCTCGCCGAACACGCTCAGTTCCACACCGTCGTTCTGGCGTTTGCCATTGGGGCCGAACACCCGCGTAGTGGCGTTAGTTTCGTAGGCCGGCTGCTTGATACGGAACACCGCTGCCGTCACGGCAAACGCGCCGGCGTCGTATTTGGCGCCTACTTCAACCTGGCGGCTGACAAACGGCGGGAATATTTCATCTTCGTTGATCGAGGTCGACGGCGCGATTTTGCCTTGGCTCAGGCCTTCCATGTAGTTGGCGTACAGCGACAGTTTGTCGGTGGCTTTAAACAGGATGCCGCCGGAGGGCGAGACTTTTTCCTCATCGTAGGCCGTAGCGCCTTTGACGTTGTCGGTCCAGTCATCGACCTTGACCCGCTGCCAGCGCGCGCCAAGGGTCAGCAATAAACGCTCGTCGAAAAAACCCAGGGTATCGGACAGCGCCACGCCACTGAAGCGGTTCTCGGTGTAGACCTTGGAATCCAGGCGTGTTGGCCGTGAAGGGGTTGGGGTTTCTGCCGGGTTGTACAAGTTGCTCGGCGCCGCCGCGTAACGGGCGCCGCCGTTTTCAAAGTCCATGTAGAAGTAGCTGGCCGCCAGGTTGATCTCATGGCTGACCGGCCCGGTATGCAACCAACTGCGCACCCCAGCGGTGGCGGTGCGCACGTTTTCATCGCGGGTGAAATCCCGTGGCAATACGCTGAAATCCCCGGCGTTGTTGGTGACGGACACCGCGTGACGCAAGAAGTCGTGGTTGCTTTTACGCGCGCCGACGCCGCCATACAGCATGACGCTATCGCTGAGGTCGAACTCGCCGTTAACGGTGCCGAAGGTGTCATCGGTACGGGCTTTGCTCCAGGGCTGTGCGTAGTTATGCCGTACGTCGTTGGCGCTCGGCACCTTGGCATTGGCGCCGACTTGTACACGCTCTTGTGGCGCGTCGGTGTCGCGCTCGGTGTGGCCGATATCAGTGGAAAGGCGCAGGCGCTCGCCGCGAAAATCCAGGCCCAGCACGGCCATTTCACGGTCGACGCTCTGGTGATCCCATTCGGTATCGCCGGACTGCTTCACGCCGTTGAAACGGATGCCGAATTTGTTGTCCTCACCAAAGCGCCGCCCCACATCCACGGCGCCACCGGCCTGGCTGCCGGAGGCCCAGGTGCCGGTCAGCGAGGTGATGTCTTTGTCGGTGGCGCGCTTGGGCACCACGTTGATCCCGCCGCCCACACTGCCGCGCGGCGAGATGCCGTTGATCAACTGGCTCGGGCCTTTGAGGATGTCGACGCGCTCGGCCATTTCCATGTCGATGGTGTACGTCGGCAGTACGCCATAGAGGCCGTTGTAGGCCACATCACTGTTGAACAGGCTGAACCCGCGAATGGTGAACTGCTCGTAGCGCCCGCCCGCCGGGTTGGTGGCGCGCACCGACGGGTCGCTGGCGACCAAATCGCCGAGGGTACGCGCCTGTTGGTTCTTGACCGCCTCGGCGGTGTAGGTGGTCATGCTGAACGGGGTTTCCATAAAGTCCCGCGAGCCGAGCAGGCCTTGCGAGCCACGTCGCGCCACCTGGCCACCGGCGTAGGTATCGCCCTCGGCCAACCCAGTAGTGCCGACGATGGACGTGGGTGCCAATTGCAGGCTGCCGCTTTCCGGCACCGGCATCAGCCTGTAGGCCTGCGCGCCCATCGGTTGCAATTGCAGGCCCGAGCCCGTCAGCAACTGGGCAAAGCCCTCCTCCACGCCGTATTCACCCGACAAACCAGCGCTGCTGCGACCGCTGACCAGCGCCGGATCCACCGACAGGTTGACCCCGGCGAGGCCGGCGAAGCGCGTCAATGCGGCGCTCAGGCTACCGGCCGGCACCTGGTAACTGCGTCGGGCGGTGCTGTCTTCGGCATAGCTGAGCGGGACAAATAACGGGCTGGCACTGAGGCTCAGCATCAGGCTCAGGTTCAGCAACGGGCGCAAGCGCATGGGTCGGACTGCGGGCATGGGGAGAAGCTCTCGATTTTGTTCACTTGCCTGGAATGACAGGCGAGGCGCAAAAAAGGGACAGGGGTTAGCGATTTTTTCAGAAGATAAAGCCTTCGTCTTGCATAGAGGGCAACCATTGCTCACGATGTCGCCTGTTTTCAATCTCTGCATAAAGGCTTACCGCATGAAGCTATTGCGTAAATGGCGCGAAAAAAAAGCGCGCAAGGCAATACGCGCGCTCTCCCCACTGGAACGCTCTACGCAAAAACTGCGCAACCGCTATCCAAACTACAGCTTTGGCATAGGCACCTACGGCGATTTGAAGGTGCACGACTGGCATGAAGGCACCACCCTGCGTGTCGGCGCCTACACCTCGATTGCCGGCAATGTGGAAGTGTATTTGGGCGGCCATCATCGCACCGACTGGCTCAGTTGCTACCCCTTCCCGGCCAAGATGAAAAGCCTCGCGCACATTACCGACTTTGGTGGCAGCAAAGGCGACGTGATCATTGGCAATGATTGCTGGATCAGCTCCCACGCGAAGATTCTGTCGGGCGTGACGATCGGCAATGGCGCAGTCGTGGCGGCAGGCGCGATTGTGACCAAGGATGTGGCGCCTTACGCCATCGTCGGCGGCAACCCGGCCAAACATATCCGCTGGCGTTTTGATGAGCCGACTCGGCTGATCCTCGAGCAATCCGGCTGGTGGGACTGGCCGGAGGCGGAAGTGCGTGAGGTCGCGCATTTGCTGTGCAGTACCGATATTGGGCCGTTTGTGGAGTACCTCAGCCAGCGAGCGGGTTCGGCTGGCTGAAGCCTTCAGCGCTTGATCCAATCCAGATCCACCGCCCCTTGAATGCCATCAACCTGACCTTTGCTGCTGTGCTGCCACCAATGCCAGCTCTTGCCGTGGCTACGCCAGGTTTCGGGCACTGTCGGCTGCTTGGCATCCCAGTGGGCGATCCACAATGGGCACAGGCTGAAATCGTACTTGCGCCACGCCACGCGGTCAGCCCAGATGCTGGGTGACGTGTAGATGTAGGGATGCGCACCATCGAGCACCTGCGTGCTGAGCAGCGTTACCAGTTCGTGCAAAGCATCGGCCATCTGATCCGGGCTCGCCTCTTCGTTGCGCGAAGTTTCTACGTCAATGGCCAGGATGTGCTTCCCGACCTCGAAGTTGGCCTCGCAAAGCCGCTGCCGAATATTGGCCAGTTGTTCGCCAGGGGTACTGCTCAGTGCACGAAAGTAGTGGTAAACCCCCGCAGTCAAACCATTGGCCAGCATCCCGGCAAAGTTCGTCACAAACCGAGGGTCAGTGTAGGTGCCCCCTTCGGTCATCTTCACGATGGCATGGCTGACACCGGCTGACGCGACGCGACGCCAGTCGATCTCTCCCTGCCAGCGCGATACATCAATGCCACGTGCATGGGAGGTAGGGGTTTGCTGTTCACAACTCATGAGTTTCTCCAAGACGCTGGGTGCGTTATGCAACCTTTCATCTCGGATACTTTCATCCTCAAGCGCCGAAAAACCGTATATGTGTACTGCCTGCGCAGGGATATCTTGGGTATGGCAGAGGGGATAACGGTGAAGGATTGGGGCGCGGCCCAAAAAACGCGCACATGAAAAAGCCCAACCTTTTCAGATTGGGCTAAGTCATTGAATAATATGGTCGGGACGGAGTGATTCGAACACTCGACCCCTAGCACCCCATGCTAGTGCGCTACCGGACTGCGCTACGCCCCGACTAGGCGTGTTACTGGGTTTGCTTCGTAACGAAGCGATCCGGAATATACCGCAAGCTTTTGAAATGTGGAAGTATTTTAAAAGCTTGTATCACTTCTTCAACACCACCAGCACATCTTCGAGTTCGGAGATCATCTGGCGGATCAGTTGTTTGTATTGGGTGGTGTCGTCTTTGGCTTCATCACCGGACATACGCTGGCGCGCGCCACTGATGGTGAACCCCTGGTCGTACAGCAATGCACGGATCTGTCGGATCATCAGCACATCCTGGCGCTGATAATACCGACGGTTCCCGGTGCGTTTGACGGGGTTGAGTTGAGGAAACTCCTGCTCCCAATAGCGCAGCACGTGCGGTTTGACCGCACAGAGCTCGCTGACTTCACCAATGGTGAAGTAGCGTTTGCCTGGGATGACGGGTAGTTCGTCGTTATGACTTGGTTCCAGCATAAGCCTCAACTCGGGCCTTCAACTTCTGCCCTGGACGAAAGGTGACCACACGGCGAGCCGTGATCGGGATTTCTTCTCCCGTTTTTGGATTGCGGCCAGGCCGCTGGCGTTTGTCCCGCAGGTCAAAATTGCCGAAACCGGACAATTTGACCTGTTCGTTGTCTTCCAGAGCGTGCCGAATTTCTTCAAAGAACAGCTCGACCAATTCCTTGGCTTCGCGTTTGTTCAGACCCAACTCTTCGTACAGACGTTCCGCCATCTCAGCTTTCGTCAAAGCCCCCATACGTCACTTCCTTAACGTGGCGTTCAACCTTTGTTCGAGCGAGGTGAGGATATTTTGTGTCGTGGTATTCACCTCATCGTCATTAAGAGTGCGCGATGGATGCTGCCAGGTCAAGCCAACTGCAAGGCTTTTTCTATGCGGATCAATGCCTTTACCCTGATAGACGTCAAATAGCCTGAGGTCTGTCAGCCATTCCCCTGCATTTTCACGGATTACATCCAGAACGGCAGTGGCGGCCACTTCACGGTCGGCGATCAGCGCGAGGTCACGACGCACTTCAGGGAAGCGCGACAACTCGCTGAATTTAGGCATCTTGCCCGACGCCACTTCAGCCAGAACCAGCTCAAAAACGAATACCGGACGGTCCAGACCCAGGGTTTTCGACAGCTCCGGGTGGATGGCACCGACAAAACCCACCAAACGCCCTTCGCGCTCGATACGTGCAGTCTGGCCCGGGTGCAATGCCGGGTGGCTACCAGGCACAAACGTGAAGTCAGCCAGTGCACCGGCAAAGCCCAATACCGCTTCCACATCGGCTTTAACGTCGAAGAAGTCCACGCCATCGCGGCCCTGTGCCCAGCCTTCAGGCAGGCGGCTCCCGCAGACAACACCGGCCAGCATCGGCTCTTGCTTGAGGCCGTCGAGTTGGCCGACAAAACGCAGGCCGCTTTCGAACATGCGCACGCGGTCTTGCTGACGGTTCAGGTTATGGGACAGTGCCTTAACCAGACCCGGCCACAGCGACGAACGCATGGCAGCCATGTCATTGGAGATCGGGTTGGCCAGCAGCAACGGCTCAACACCTGGATTGAACAGCTCAAACTGCTTTGGATCGATGAAGCTGTAAGTCACCGCTTCCTGGTAGCCACGGGCAACCAGCAGGCGACGCAATTCTGGCAGGTGCGCACGCGCTTCGGCCTTGGGTTGCGGTGCCAGGCGCGCTTGCGGGTAACGAACCGGCAGGCGGTTGTAGCCGTACAGGCGGGCCAGCTCTTCGATCAGGTCGACTTCCAGGCTGATGTCGAAACGATGGCTTGGCACTTCTACGTGCCACTGCCCTTCCCCACCGGCGGAAATACCCAGGCCGAGTGCGGACAACAGCTGTTCGATCTGCGCAGGTTCAATCACCAGGCCAAGCATTTGCTCGACGCTTTTGGCGCGCAGGGTAATCGGTGCGATCGACGGCAGGAACTGCTCGTTGACGGTCTCGGTGATCGGGCCGGCTTCGCCGCCGGTGATTTCCAGCAGCAGGCCAGTGGCGCGCTCCATGGCTTCACGGGCCAGCTTCCAGTCCACACCACGCTCGTAGCGGTGCGAGGCATCGGTGTGCAGGCCGTAGGAACGGGCCTTGCCAGCGATGGCGATCTGGTCGAAGAATGCGCTCTCAAGGAAAATATCGCGGGTGGTTTCGGACACGCCGCTGTGCTCGCCACCCATCACGCCGGCAATCGCCAGGGCGCGGGAATGGTCGGCAATTACCAGGGTGTCGGCGCGCAGGCTGACTTCCTGGCCGTCGAGCAATACCAGCTTCTCGCCTTCTTCGGCCATGCGCACGCGAATGCCGCCATTGATTTCGGCGAGATCGAAGGCGTGCAGCGGTTGGCCCAGTTCGAGCATCACATAGTTGGTGATGTCCACGGCAGCATCGATGCTGCGCACGTCGGCGCGACGCAGGCGCTCAACCATCCACAGCGGGGTTGGCTTGGACAGGTCGACGTTACGGATCACACGACCCAGGTAACGTGGGCAGGCGTTTGGCGCCAGTACGTCGATAGGGCGCACTTCATCATGCACTGCAGCGACTGCGGCAACCACTGGGCGGGTAACCGGGGCGTTGTACAGCGCGCCCACTTCACGGGCCAGACCGGCGAGGGACAGGCAGTCACCCCGGTTCGGGGTCAGGTCGACCTCGATGCTGGCATCTTCCAGTTCCAGGTAAACGCGAATGTCCTGGCCCACTGGCGCATCGGCCGGCAGTTCCATCAGGCCATCGTTGCCCTCGCCGACTTGCAGCTCGGCCTGGGAGCACAGCATGCCGTTGGACTCAACGCCACGCAGCTTGGCTTTCTTGATCTTGAAGTCGCCCGGCAGTTCGGCGCCGATCATGGCAAACGGAATCTTCAGGCCCGGGCGCACGTTGGGCGCTCCGCACACGACCTGGAAGGTTTCCACGCCATTGCTGACCTGGCACACGCGCAGCTTGTCGGCATCGGGGTGCTGTTCGGTGCTCAGCACTTCACCCACTACCACACCGCTGAAAACACCGGCGGCCGGCGTGACGCTATCGACCTCAAGGCCGGCCATCGACAGACGAGCAACCAGCTCGTCGCGATCTACCTGCGGGCTTACCCAGCCACGCAGCCATTGTTCACTGAATTTCATCCTGCTCTCCTAAAGATTCGTTACGACTAGCGAAATTGCGCGAGGAACCGCAAGTCGTTGTCGAAGAACAGACGCAAGTCGTTCACGCCGTAACGCAGCATGGCCAGGCGCTCAACGCCCATGCCGAAGGCAAAGCCCGAGAACTCTTCCGGGTCGATCCCGGACATGCGCAGCACGTTAGGGTGAACCATGCCGCAGCCCATCACTTCCAGCCAGCCGGTCTGCTTGCAGACGCGGCAGCCTTTGCCGCTGCACATCACGCATTCCATGTCGACTTCAGCGGATGGCTCGGTGAACGGGAAGAACGATGGACGGAAACGCACCGCCAGCTCTTTCTCGAAGAACACCCGCAGGAACTCTTCGATGGTGCCTTTGAGGTCGGCGAAATTGATGTCGCGATCGACCAGCAGGCCTTCGACCTGGTGGAACATCGGCGAGTGGGTGATATCCGAGTCGCTGCGGTACACGCGGCCTGGGCAGACGATGCGGATCGGCGGCTTGTTCGCTTCCATGGTGCGCACCTGTACCGGCGAGGTATGGGTGCGCAACAGCATGTTCGCGTTGAAATAGAAGGTGTCGTGCATCGACCGGGCCGGGTGATGGCCTGGGATGTTGAGCGCCTCGAAATTGTGATAATCGTCTTCAACCTCGGGGCCTTCGGCAATGCCGTAGCCGATGTGGGTGAAGAACTGCTCGATACGTTCCAGAGTCCGGGTGATCGGATGCAGACCGCCCGAGGCCTGGCCACGACCAGGCAGGGTGACGTCAATGGACTCGGCGGCGAGCTTGGCCGCAAGATCGGCCTCCTCGAGCGACGCCTTGCGCGCATTGAGCACCTCGGTGACACGCTCCTTGGCAACGTTGATCAGCGCGCCGACTTGCGGGCGCTCTTCAGCCGGCAAATTCCCCAGGGTCTTCATCACCTGAGTCAATTCACCTTTTTTGCCAAGGTAGTGAACCCGGATTTGCTCCAGGGCATTTACATCTTCAGCGCTATGCACAGCCTCAAGAGCTTGGGCAACGAGCGCATCCAGGTTTTCCATGTACAGACTCCAGATACAAAATAGGGGAAGAGCTTGAAGGCTCTTCCCCTATTTATGACGTTTACCACCTTGGGCTACAGGAGCAGCTCAAGGTGACTGTCGGGGGTACTTAAGCCAAAGTGGCTTTAGCTTTCTCGACAATCGCAGCAAACACCGCTTTTTCGTTCACGGCCAGTTCAGCCAGAACCTTACGGTCGATTTCGATGGACGCTTTTTTCAGGCCAGCGATGAAACGGCTGTAGGACAGACCGTTAACACGTGCACCAGCATTGATACGAGCGATCCACAGAGCGCGGAACTGACGTTTTTTCTGACGACGGTCGCGGTAGGCGTATTGGCCTGCCTTGATTACCGCTTGCTTGGCAACACGGAATACGCGTGAACGCGCGCCGTAGTAGCCTTTAGCAAGTTTCAGAATTTTTTTGTGACGCTTACGGGCAATGACGCCACGCTTTACACGAGCCATGAGTTATTCCTCTATTCTTGACTAAAATTAACGAAGGCGCAGCATGCGCTCGACTTTTGCCACGTCAGACGGATGCAGCAAGCTGCTACCGCGCAGTTGACGTTTACGCTTGGTCGACATTTTGGTCAGAATGTGGCTCTTGAAAGCGTGCTTGTGCTTGATACCGTTAGCAGTTTTCAGAAACCGCTTAGCAGCACCACTTTTAGTTTTCATCTTTGGCATGTTCGGTACTCCGCATTCAGTTGATAAACATAATCAGAAGGCCTGCCGTGCCCTGTTGATTACTTCTTCTTTTTCGGGGCGATGACCATAATAAGCTGGCGTCCTTCCATCTTAGGATGCTGTTCGACCGAACCGTACTCGAGCAGGTCAGCTTCAACCCGCTTGAGGAGTTCCATCCCCAGCTCCTGGTGGGCCATCTCACGGCCGCGGAATCGCAAGGATACCTTGGCCCTGTCCCCATCACTCAGGAAACGTACCAGGTTGCGCAGTTTTACCTGGTAATCCCCTTCCTCCGTCCCTGGACGAAACTTGATTTCTTTTACTTGAATCTGCTTCTGGTTCTTCTTCGCTGCGGCAACCTGTTTCTTCTTCTCGAAGATCGATTTGCCGTAGTCCATCACCCGACAAACAGGTGGGATTGCATCGGCGGAGATTTCCACCAGGTCCAATTTGGACTCTTCAGCAATACGAAGCGCTTCATCAATCGAGACGATGCCAATCTGCTCGCCGTCAGCGCCAATTAACCGAACCTCGCGTGCCGAGATATTCTCGTTGATCGGGGCTTTCGGTGCAGCTCGTTTATCTTGTCTCATTTCACGCTTAATAATAATTACTCCGAATCTGGGCGACCACGCCGGGAAACCGCTTGCGCGAGGAACTCAGCGAACTGGGCGACGGGCATCGAGCCCAGGTCAGCACCTTCACGAGTACGCACAGCGACAGTCTGCATCTCGACTTCCCGATCTCCGATAACCAAAAGATAGGGAACCTTGAGCAAAGTATGCTCACGGATTTTAAAGCCGATCTTTTCATTTCTCAAGTCGGACTTGGCACGAAATCCGCTTTCGTTGAGAGTTTTTTCAACTTCAGCGGCAAAATCGGCCTGTTTATCAGTGATATTCATGATCACTGCCTGGGTCGGAGCCAGCCACGCAGGGAATGCACCCTCGTAGTGCTCGATCAGGATACCGACGAACCGTTCGAACGAGCCGAGGATCGCCCGGTGCAGCATAACCGGGTGCTTACGGCTGTTATCTTCGGAGACGTATTCGGCTCCCAAACGGATCGGCAGGTTAAAATCGAGCTGCAGGGTACCACACTGCCAGACGCGACCAAGGCAATCTTTCAGCGAGAACTCGATCTTCGGACCGTAGAAGGCGCCCTCACCCGGCTGCAGATCGTACGCAAGGCCCGCGCTGTCTAGCGCAGCGGCCAGTGCAGATTCAGCGCGATCCCAGAGTTCGTCGGAGCCAACACGTTTTTCCGGACGAGTGGACAGCTTCATTTCGACTTCGGTGAAGCCGAAATCGCGGTAAACGTCCATGGTCAGCTTGATGAACGCGGCGGATTCGGCCTGCATCTGCTCTTCGGTGCAGAAGATGTGGGCGTCGTCCTGGGTGAAGCCACGCACACGCATGATGCCGTGCAGCGCACCCGACGGCTCGTTACGGTGGCAGGCACCGAACTCGGCCAGGCGCATCGGCAACTCACGGTAGCTCTTCAGGCCCTGATTGAACACCTGTACGTGGCACGGGCAGTTCATCGGCTTGATGGCGTAGTCGCGGTTTTCCGACTGAGTGGTGAACATGTTGTCGGCGTAGTTGGCCCAGTGCCCGGATTTCTCCCACAGGCTACGGTCAACAACCTGAGGCGTCTTGATCTCCAGGTAGCCGTTGTCACGCTGAACCTTGCGCATGTACTGCTCGAGCACCTGGTACAGAGTCCAGCCGTTCGGGTGCCAGAACACCATGCCCGGCGCTTCTTCCTGGAGGTGAAACAGGTTCAGGCGCTTGCCGATCTTGCGGTGGTCGCGCTTTTCAGCTTCTTCGATGCGCTGGATGTAGGCCGCCAGCTGCTTCTTGTCAGCCCAGGCCGTGCCGTAGATGCGCTGCAATTGTTCGTTCTTCGCGTCACCGCGCCAGTAGGCACCCGACAGCTTGGTCAGCTTGAACGACTTAAGAAAGCGTGTGTTCGGCACGTGCGGGCCACGGCACATGTCGACATATTCTTCGTGGTAATACAGGCCCATGGCCTGCTCGTCCGGCATGTCTTCCACCAGACGCAGCTTGTAGTCTTCGCCACGGGCGGTAAACACGTCGATGACTTCGGCGCGCGGCGTGACTTTCTTGATCACGTCGTAATCTTTTTCGATCAGCGCGTGCATGCGCGCTTCGATAGCGGCCAGGTCGTCCGGAGTGAAAGGACGCTCATAGGCGATATCGTAATAGAAGCCTTCGTCAATGACGGGGCCGATCACCATTTTTGCCGTCGGGTACAACTGCTTGACCGCATGACCGATCAGGTGCGCACAAGAGTGGCGAATGATCTCCAGCCCCTCTTGATCCTTGGGCGTGATGATTTGCAGGCTGGCATCAGCGGTGATCAGGTCGCTGGCGTCCACCAGCTTGCCGTCGACCTTGCCGGCCACGGTGGCCTTGGCAAGACCTGCACCAATGGATGCGGCGACCTCGGCTACGGAAACCGAATGATCGAATGAACGTTGACTGCCGTCGGGAAGAGTAATAGTTGGCATGGCGCCTCCTCTCCTAGTGGTGACCCCTACCAAAGGTCACGTGGGTTGGGATGAGCCAGTACAAGATCCAACACCAGGCCGTTCAGTGATGAACGCCTGCCTTACAGCGGCAGGAGCCTTTCGGCCAACCGATAATCGAACCAGAGTGACTGGAGTGAACTCAAAAAACATGGCAAGGCGGCAATGGGCGCGCCTGGAAATAGCCAAGCGGAGGATGCTAGCACAGATGAACGGTCATCGCGCCTGCCGCGCCTGATGAAACATAAAATCCTGTGTTTGATGCCTGCAAAAGTGAACTTGGGCTGTACGAAAGCCCTCAAACCCGCTGAGAATCGCTGTTTGCCCACGAATCAAAGGAGCACTTCATGATGCGCTTTACCTCGACCCTCGCTCTCGCCGCTTCCCTGACCCTCCTTTCCTTTGGCGCGCACGCCGCGGCCCAATCGAACTGGCCTTCGGCTGGTGATCGGGACAGCTTTATCGAAAGCTGCAGCGGCGCCGCCAGGCAAAACCCGCAAGTGGACGCCAAAACCGCAAAAGAACATTGCGAATGTGGCGCGGACAAGCTCAATGCCGAATTGACCACCGCAGAAATCAAAGAACTCCTGACCAACCAGGAAGCTAGCCAGGCACTGAAAAACAAAGCTGTCGCGGCGATTTCGTCCTGCAAAGTCGTGAAGAAACAGTAAGAACGACCACTGATCAGACGGCCATTTGACTGAAAAAACAGCCTGAAAACTGCCATTTCGCACAAATTACGCAGCTTTTACGGCTTTTTTTAACAGCTGATATTTCGCAGCAAAGCCCCGTAGATCGGGGCTTTCAGCCGACCAAGGCACTAAACGCAACGCTATTGATTAGCAAACAATGCCTTGGGGGGGCTTACAAGCCGAACATTTCGACTATGATACCCCGGTGTGCCCAGTTGGCCTGAGCAGCACAGCACTACTGAAAATATATGTTTCTTGGAGATACACCATGTCTAATCGCCAAACCGGCACCGTTAAATGGTTCAACGATGAAAAAGGCTTCGGCTTCATCACTCCTCAAGGTGGCGGTGACGACCTGTTCGTACACTTCAAAGCTATCGAAAGCGACGGTTTCAAAAGCCTGAAAGAAGGCCAAACCGTTTCCTTCGTGGCTGAGAAAGGCCAAAAGGGTATGCAAGCTGCACAGGTTCGCGGCGAGTAATTCTCCGCTGAGCTAAAAAAACCCCGTCCATGTGACGGGGTTTTTTATGGGCGCTGCAAAAGCCGCAAGGCGATCAGCCGCAGTTGACCCGCGTGATCACCAGGTTGTCGTCGGTGTTCAGGTTCAGACGGTCGGAGCGGTATTCCAGAGTGATCATGTCGTTGGGCTTGAGGATCCGTGCGTTCTGCGCGCCGGCACGGGTACGCGCCTGCTCCAGCAATTGAGGCGAGGCTTTCTGGCCGATGGCGAATTCGGCGGCCTTCGATTCGCAGCGGGTGTGACCTGCATCGGCAACGGCGGCATCTTTGCCTGGCTCAGGGGCACCCGGGGTGCTGCAACCCGCCAACGCGAGTGCTGCCAACAAAGTACCGAATGATGCGAGCTTCCAAGGCATGAAGCCTCCTATGAAAAAAATGGACAGAGATCGTGCGACAGCGATCTGGCGGTTTGGTTTCAAGACGTAAATCGTCGAAGGGTAAGTCTGCCTGACTCACGGCGAGCATTCGCTCGATCAATCGTCACCAGATATGAACGAATTCAGTAGATGTCGATGTAGTCAAACGGCGGGGTCGGCCAGTTCTGCTTGAGCGCATTTAAAATCTGCCGGACCCAGACTTCATCACTGGCGGCGACATTACCGACATAACCCGAACCTTTGGCCCAGGTCTCGAGGCGAAACAGCAGGCCATCGATGTCGACTCCGCCTACGGCCTTCCCGGACGAGATATAGGCGATTCCGCCCTTGGTCACCCGCAGCTGGGTATGTTCGTCGTCACTGGCGCTGGCGAGCAATTGGCGCACGGCTTCCCGCGTGAGGTTCTCGGGGTTGTTCAAATCGATCTGCACCTGGTGTCCCCGGTAGTTGAATAGGCCAACAGTGTCGCACAGCATCGGCCTCATCCCGAAACGTCTCATGCCTAAGTAGCACTGCCAAACGCCGCGCAAAAATGGTTAACTGCCCCGGTTAGAAGCGCGTTCCAGCGCACTGCCCAGCATTCCAGCCCCGCGAGCCCCGACCATGAGCACCGTAACCCTCCAAGCCGACATCAAAGCCAAGTGGCCTCAAGGACAAAGCTCCTACAGCCCCGGAAGCACGGAGGAGTTGGCCATCATCGGAATCGACCTGCTGGTCAAGGAACTCGGCACGCAGGCCGCACAGGCCTTCATCGGCCAGGTATTCGAAAAATACCCGGCCGACCACATGGGCGCCCACAACCCCGAGCGCGAATAAGACCCGGCCGGCGAGCGCCGACCGGCAAACAGCTTACTTCAGACGTGCCAGGCGCTCGGTCAGCAGATCGAAGAAGCCTTGGGCGTCGCCGTTCTCAACCCAAAATGCGTTCTTCGGCTGCTTGAGGCCGTCATACCAGTCGACGACGGTCTGGCCGAAGGTCGGGCCTTCGCGGCTGTCGATCACCACATTGACTTCACGGCCGCTGAACAGGGAAGGCTTGAGCAGGTAGGCAATCACGGTAGCGTCATGCACCGGGCCACCCGGGATGCCGTAGTGTTCCATGTCGCCCTTGACGTATTCATTGAGAATATCGCCCACCACCTTGCTCGCATTGTTCTTGATGTCGGCAATCTGTTTCAGCCGCGCATCACTGGTCAGCACCTTGTGGGTCACGTCCAGCGGCAGGTAAGTCAGCTTGACGCCGCTCTTGAGCACGATTTCAGCCGCAACAGGGTCTGCGAACAGGTTGAACTCAGCCACCGGGGTGATATTGCCGCCATTAAAATGCGCCCCGCCCATCACCACCACTTCCTTGATGCCTTGGGTGATCTCCGGCGCCTGGGTCAACGCCAGTGCCAGGTTGGTCTGTGGGCCGAGCATGGCGATAGTGATGCTGTGCGGCTTGGCGGTGCTCAGGGTCTTGATCAGGTAGTCAACGGCATTGCCTTCGGCCAGGCCTTTTTTCGGCTCATGCACGGCGACCCCGGAAATGCCTTCCTTGCCGTGGATATTCTCCGCATAGATCGGCGTGCGCAGCATGGGTTTTGGCGCGCCGGCGTATACCGGAATGTCCTCGCGCCCTGCCCACTCGCGGGCCAGGCGCGCGTTGCGGGAGGTCTTGTCGAGGCGCACGTTACCGGCGACGGTGGTCAGCGCACGAATGCTCAGCTCCTGCGGGGACGCCATGGCAAACAGCAACGCCACGACGTCATCGGCGCCTGGGTCAGTGTCGATGATCAGGTCGATTTTTTCCGCCGCGTGGGCGCTGGCTGCGGTGAGTGCGGACAAAAGCAGGACACTCCGAAATAGATTCTTCAGGGTTGGGAGACCACGTTGCATGAAACACTCCTTGTCGTAGGGAAACTCTAGAAGGTGACGCCGGACACCAGCGCGATATTGCAATACGGCTGGCACTCGCCCGTGCGCACCACCGCGCGGGCCTTGCGGCTGAGCTGCTTGAAGTCTTCATGGCTGACCAAACGGCGCTCGCCCAGAGCGGCCTGTTCGGTCAACACATTGAGTGGCGTCAGCGCAGGTGGCTGCTTGAGCAGGATTTCCTCGGCCAGCACGTGGCTTTCTACCTGCATCTCGCTGAGCACAATGCGCAAGGTGCTGATGAAATCCGGAATACCTTGCGTGAGCGCCAGGTCGATCAACTCGACGCCTGGCGGCACTGGCAAGCCGGCATCACCGATCACCAGGATGTCACCATGGCCGAGGGATGCGATCACGCGCGACAGCGCAATATTGAGCAATGGTGTCTTTTTCATGAGGGCATAAAACCTTGTACGTCCTGCAGCGTAGGAATAGAGGGTTGCGCACCGGCCCGCGTGACCGACAGCGCGGCAGCCACCTGGCCAAACCGGATGGCCTCGGCTTCGCTTTTGCCATTGGCCAGCGCCGCGGCAAAGCCACCGACAAAGGTGTCACCGGCAGCCGTGGTGTCCACCGCCTTGACCTTGGGCGCCTGCAAATGCTCGAAGCCGTGGCCATCGGCAAACAACGCGCCCTGGGCACCAAGGGTGATGATGACTTTGCCGGCACCCGCCTTGAGCAGCTGCGTCGCAGCCACCTTGGCGCTGTCGAGGGAATCGACCGTCACACCACTCAGGGCGCTGGCTTCGCTTTCGTTGGGGATCAGGTAATCGATCGAGGCGTACCATTCCCCTGGCAGCGGGCCGCTGGCCGGTGCCGGGTTGAGGATCACGGTCTTGCCCAAGTCACGACCGCGCTTGAGCGCATGGCCAACCGTGTCCATCGGCACTTCCAGTTGACAGACGATGACGTCTGCCGCCTGCACCACCGCATCAGCTGCCTGCAAAGACGCAGGCGTGAGCTCACCGTTGCTGCCGGCCACGATCACAATCGCGTTCTGGCTGCTGTCATCCACCACGATCAACGCCACGCCGCTGGAGCCATCCACCGTGCTGACGGCCTGGCAATCGATACCCTCCACCAGCAGCGCGTCACGCAATTGCGCGCCGTAGGCATCCGTGCCCACACAGCCGATCATCGCCACCTCAGCGCCTAGGCGCGCGGAGGCCACCGCCTGGTTGGCGCCCTTGCCGCCCGGAACGGTAGAGAACGTCTGGCCGATCAGGGTTTCACCGGCGCGCGGCAAACGACTGGCGCGGGTCACCAGGTCCATGTTCAAGCTGCCTATTACCACTACTTTTGCTGGCATACATCAGTACTCATCAATTCGGTTCAGCGGTATTGGGCGAACACACCGGCAAACGGCGCCGTCGACTCACGCAAAACAATGCTCGGCGTCACGATGCGCTGATCGATCGGCAGTTGGGGGGTTGCAATTCGTCGCAGTAAAAGCTCGGCCGCCGTCTCGCCCAGTTGCACGATCGACTGCCCGACCGTCGTCAGCGCCGGGTACACGTAACGGCCCATTTGAATGTCGTCAAAACCAATCACCGACAGCTCGCCTGGCACGCGAATATTGCGTTCGGCTGCTGCACGCAACACGCCGAAACCAATCATATCGTTACTGGCGAAAATCGCACTGGGCGGGTTTTCCGACAGCAGCTGTACCGCTGCGGCATAACCACCGGTGCTGGTGAAGTCACTTTCCTGGGTGCGATTGGCTGCCACTTCCACCCCCGCCTCACGCAGCGCGCGGTGATAGCCGGCCAGGCGCATCTGCGCCACGCGGGTATGACTGGGGCCACCAATGCAGGCGATATCGCGGTGACCGAGCTCCAGCAAATGCCGAGTCGCCAGGTAGGCGCCTTGTTCGTGGTCGATGCGCACCAGGTCGACATCAATGCCATCCAGTGCGCGGTCGACAATCACCATGGGCGTGCGCACCGCGCTCAAGCCTGCGGCAAGGCCACTGTCGTCGCCGCCCACCGAGGTTACGATCAGGCCGTCGATGCGCTTTTCCAGCAACACGCGCAAATAGCTGCGCTGCTTTTCGGCGTTGTCGTCGGAGTTGCAGAGGATCACGCAATAGCCATTACGCTCGCAGTAATCCTCGATACCCCGCGCCAGCTCGGCAAAATACGGGTTAAGGCTGTTGGGTACCAGCAGGCCGATGGTCGCAGTGGTCTTGGCCTTGAGCGAGCGCGCGACGGCACTCGGCACGTAGTCCAGTTGCTTGATCGCCGCTTCCACCTTGATGCGCACAGGCTCGCTGACCGGGCGCGTCTTGTTCACCACATGGGACACGGTGGTGTAGGAAATACCTGCAAGCGCGGCCACATCCTTGATCGTTGCCATGGTTCAGCCCCGCCGACTGGCGCGCTGGCTGCGGTAGGTGTCAAGGACCACGGCAATCACGATTACAGCGCCGGTAATGATGCGTTTAGTGGGCTCCGTGGCACCGATCTGCGCAAGGCCGGCGGCCAGCACCGAAATAATCAGCACACCGAAGAAGGTGCTGATAACCGAACCACGTCCACCCATCAGGCTGGTGCCGCCGATCACCACGGCGGCGATCACTTGCAGCTCCAGGCCGGAGCCGGCATTCGGGTCCGCCGCTTCCAGGCGGGAAATCTGGAACAGCGCCGCCACCCCGGCCAACAGGCCCATTAGGCTGAACACCAGGATCTTGTAGGGTTTGGGGTTGATACCGGCCAGGCGCACGGCTTCTTCGTTGGTGCCGATGCCGATCAGGTAGCGGCCGAACACGGTTCGGGTCAACACCAACTGAGCCGCGATGATCACCAACAGGGCAATGATGAACGACGGCGAAATCCCGAAAGCCACCGGGTTTGACAGCCAGGCATAGGAGTCACCGATATAGGCGGTGCGCGAGCCGGTCATCTGGTAGGCCACGCCACGCGCCATTTCCAGCACGCCAAGGGACACGATAAACGACGGAATGCGCCAGGCCACGGTAATCGAACCGGTGATGGTGCCTGCCAGTGCGGCGCAGCCCATCCCCAACAACGCGGCGCCGGCAACACACTCCAGCCCCAGCCGAGAATCGCCACGCTGACCGCCGAGGCAGCCAATGCCAGCACCGAGCCCACCGACAGGTCGATGCCGCCGATGATCAGGATGAACGTCATGCCCACGGCCAGCACCATCAGGTCCGGGATCTGGTTGGCCAGGGTGCTGAAGGTGTCATAGGACAGGAAGTGGTCGCTGAGCACCGAGAACAGCGCAATCATCGCGAGCAAGGCGCCGGCCAGTCCCAGGTAGGTGCCCAGGCCGTAGAAGTTGCCGCCGGTTTTGCCCGGGGAAGAGGTGGTTTTCATGGGGTTTCCCTAAGCACTGCGTCGTTGAGCAGCGCGTCACGTTTCTGATAGCCGGCAAAGGCGGCGGCGAGCAATTCGTCCTGGGTCCAGCTGTCGCGCTCGAAGGTCTCGATCAGACGCCCGGCGGACAGCACACCGATGCGATCACAGATCAGCATCAATTCGCGCAGGTCACTCGATACCACCACCAGCGCTTTGCCCTGGCGCGTCAATTCGCCGAGCAAGGCATAAATGTCGAACTTGGCGCCGACGTCGATGCCACGGGTTGGCTCATCGAACAGCATGACCGCGCAGTCGCGCTCCAGCCAGCGGCCAATCACGACCTTCTGCTGGTTGCCGCCCGACAACTCGGACACCAACTGCGCCGGGCTGGAACTGCGGATGCGCATGGCGTCGATCTGGCGCTTGGCCAGGGCGGTTTCGTCGCGGCTGTTGACCACGCCGCCACCGGAAATTTCCGGCATGTTACCCAAGGCAATGTTGGCGCTGATGGATTGGGTCAGCAGCAGGCCTTCGCCCTTGCGGTCTTCGGTGATCAGCGCGATGCCATGGCCCACTGCGTCCACCGGCGAGCGAATGCTCACCACCTGGGCTGGCGAACCCAGGGCCACGGTGCCGCTGTCGGCCAGGTCGGCACCGAAGATAAGACGCAGCAATTCAGTGCGGCCGGCGCCGATCAGGCCGGAAATGCCATAGATCTCACCGGCACGCACTTCAAAGGACACATCGCGAACCTTGTCCGAACGGGTCAAGCCTTTGACCGTCAGCGCCGGGCCGCCGATGGTGCGCGGCCCCAGGTCGATGTGCTCACCCAGCTCGCGGCCGACCATCAAGGTCACCAGCTGCTCGCTGTTGTAGTTGGCCATCGGCTCGACGCACACCAGCTTGCCATCGCGCAGTACTGCGATGCGCTGGGCAACACGGGCGAGTTCTTCAAGCCGGTGGGAAATATAAATGATCGCCACGCCCCGAGCCTGCAGACGGGTGATTTGTTCAAAGAGCATCTCGACTTCACGGGCGGTGAGCATAGCCGTGGGCTCGTCGAGGATCAGTACATGGCAGTCGCCGATCAGGTTGCGGGCGATCTCGACCATCTGTTGATGGCCAATGCCCAGCGTCCCCACCAGGGTGTCCGGGTCGATCGCGTCCAGACCCACCTGGGCCATGGCTTCGATCGCGGCCTTGCGCAGCTGCTTGCGATTGATCCAGCCACAGTTGCGGGGCAGATTGTCCAGGAACAGGTTTTCGGCCACGGTCAGGGTCGGCAACAGGTTGAGTTCCTGCATGACCATGCGCACACCCAGCTCTTCAGCCTGGGTGCGGCTGCCGGGCCGGTAATCCTGGCCATTGAACTGCATGTGCCCGGTGGTCGGCGTGACCAGCCCGCCGATGATTTTCGACAAGGTGCTTTTACCTGCGCCGTTCTCACCGGTCAGCGCCAGCACTTCCCCGCGATTGAGCGTCAGGGTGATGTCGGACAGCACCGGTTGGGCATAGGTCTTGCCGATACCGCTGACCGAGAGGACAGCGTTCGGGGCGGAAGATGACATAGGAAAATCTCCAGGCGCCCGCTCAGGACGAGCGGGCGCTGTTGGGTGCTGCCAGGATTACTTCTTGAGGACGAGTTCGACCGGGGTTTCGATCACGCCGTCTTTGGATTCGACTTTTTCACCCTTGACCAGCTTGAGCGCGTTCTGGATACCGAACACCGCTTGCTGCGCGGCGGCTTGGTCCGCGGTCGCCAGCACACGACCGTCTTGCAGCATAGGCTTGATGGCTT
Organism: Pseudomonas sp. W3I7; assembly: GCF_030816095.1. Taxonomy (NCBI): domain Bacteria; kingdom Pseudomonadati; phylum Pseudomonadota; class Gammaproteobacteria; order Pseudomonadales; family Pseudomonadaceae; genus Pseudomonas; species Pseudomonas sp. W3I7. The sequence continues at coordinate 1,890,408 of NZ_JAUSXP010000001.1, read as the reverse complement.
CGATATTGTCGTAGCCAACAACCAGTACCTTGCCGGCCTTGCCTGCCGCACGTACGGCGGAGACAGCGCCCAGGGCCATGTTGTCGTTACCCGCCAGCAACGCCTTGAGGTCCGGGTATTCGCTCAGCATGGCGGACGCCACTTTCTGGCCCTGGTCGATTTCCCAGTTACCCGATTGGGTGGAAACAATCTTCATGCCTGCCGCGTCCATCGCATCTTTGTAGCCTGCGGTGCGCTGCTGGGCATTGGTGGTGGTCGGCACGCCTTCGATGATGCCGACTTTGTCGCCCGAGGCCAGTTGCTTGGCCAGGTAGTCCCCCACCAGCTTGGAGCCTTTACGGTTGTCCGGACCTACGAACGGAATATCGAGGTTTTTGCTTTTGAGCACGTCCGGGTCAAGGCGGTTGTCGATGTTGACGACCTTGATGCCGGCATCGGAAGCTTTCTTCAACACGGTGACCAGCGCCTTGGAATCAGCCGGCGCGATCACGATGGCGTTTACCTTGGCGAGGATCATCTGGTTGACGATATCGATCTGTGCGCTGGTGTCGGTTTCGTTCTTGATCCCGTTGGTGATCATGTCGAAATCGGCAGCGTGTTCTTTCTGATAAGTCTTGGCGCCGTCCTGCATGGTCACGAAAAATTCGTTGGCCAGGGACTTCATCACCAGGCCGACCTTGGGTTTGGCGGCGGCGTCATCGGCAAAGGCAGAGGAAAGGGGCAGAGCAGCGGATGCGGCGGCAAGCACAGCGACAGCAAGAAGACGTCCAGCAAATGGCAGCTTCATGGGTTCACTCCGATCTTATGATTATTGTGAGCAACGCTTGCACTGTGAAACATCTCGCAAACGTTTGCGTTGCTCAAACTATGAGAACCTTGTCGAGATTTGTCAACGGGTGAAAAGCGTCTTTCATCCAGGCGCTCCGTTACCTTCCCTTACACCCTGGGGGGGCGCAGGATTAAACCTCAGCTTCTCCCCATCGTTGTCTAAAACGACAGGCTATGGCGCCCAAGTCACACACCCACCGTTGATATTCCCTCATGGTTTTCGGACAACCGAACGCAATACCACCTTGCTGTTCGGAATGCCGGACGAGCACGCTGCCCATTCATCTTAAAATTCAATATAAGTTGTTTTAAATCAACACGTTAATTTATGACTGCGAACATCATGGGCTTGGTACAAATCCTGCTCTTTCCAAGCACCTCGCGGCATTCAGAACGGCCCGGGTGTTCTCGATGAACCTGCTACAGCACTCATCAAAAACCAGAGAGAAAAATAATGAAATCTGCACTGAAGACTTTTGTTCCGGGCGCCCTCGCCCTTCTGCTGTTGTTCCCCGTTGCCGCCCAGGCAAAGGAAGTTGAAACCAAGACCAAACTGTCCAACGTGGTGATCCTCGCCACCGGCGGCACCATTGCTGGCGCCGGCGCCAGTGCGGCCAACAGTGCCACATACCAGGCGGCCAAAGTCGGCATCGAACAACTGATCGCCGGCGTGCCTGAGCTTAGTCAGATCGCCAACGTACGCGGCGAACAAGTGATGCAAATTGCGTCCGAAAGCATCAACAACGAAAACCTGCTGCAACTGGGCCGCCGTGTTGCCGAGCTGGCCGACAGCAAGGACGTGGACGGTATCGTGATCACCCACGGCACCGACACCCTGGAAGAAACCGCTTACTTCCTCAACCTGGTGGAAAAAACCGACAAGCCAATCGTAGTGGTCGGCTCCATGCGCCCAGGCACCGCCATGTCGGCGGACGGCATGCTCAACCTGTACAACGCCGTAGCCGTTGCCGGCAGCAAAGACGCACGCGGCAAAGGCGTGCTGGTGACCATGAACGACGAGATCCAATCGGGTCGCGACGTAAGCAAAATGATCAACATCAAGACTGAAGCGTTCAAGAGCCCATGGGGCCCGCTGGGCATGGTGGTTGAAGGCAAATCCTACTGGTTCCGCTTGCCTGCCAAGCGTCACACCATGGATTCCGAATTCGACATCAAGACCATCAAGAGCCTGCCGGACGTTGAAATCGCCTACGGTTACGGCAACGTGAGCGACACTGCGGTCAAAGCCCTGGCCCAGGCCGGCGCCAAAGCCATCATCCACGCCGGTACCGGCAATGGTTCGGTGTCTTCCAAGGTAGTGCCGGCCCTGCAGGAACTGCGCAAGCAAGGCGTGCAGATCATTCGTTCTTCCCACGTGAATGCCGGCGGTTTCGTTCTGCGCAATGCCGAGCAGCCTGACGACAAGTACGACTGGGTCGCCGCACATGACCTGAACCCACAAAAAGCCCGGATTCTGGCGATGGTTGCCCTGACCAAGACCCAGGACAGCAAAGAGCTGCAACGGATGTTCTGGGAATACTGATCCCCGGTAACACGGGTAGAGGCGGGTTCACCCGCTTCTACCTCTCCTCTTACACCTCGATACAAATCCCCGCGCTGCAAGACTTCGCTGAAAACGCTGCCAGACAAACCTCCTGAATTTTAAGCAGTTGCGAAAATCGTAACAGTTAAATACTGTATGCCCGTACAGCACACTAAGGAATACTCCGTGGCAACGTCCTCTTCTGCAGCGCCAACCCCTGACGCGTACGCACGCCTTGCCGTTCGCGTGCAAAAAATCATCAATTCGACCAACGCCCAAAAAGCCAAGGCTGCCTTGATCTTCCGCTTGCCGGATGAGCCTGAGGAGGAATGGGCGCGCTTGCTGGAGGAGATTGCGGAGAACGACAACGTCACCCTCGCCTACCGGGATGACGGCGGCGTGCAGATTTTCTGGGTTGTGCCGAAGGAAGATTGATTCAATGAGTGGCCGTTTTATTGCTGTTTTTTGCCTGTTTTTTGCCGTTACAGCCAACGCCCAGGCGCCTCGAACCTTCAGCGAGGCCAAGAAAGTCGCCTGGAAGCTCTACGCCCCGCAATCCACGGAGTTCTACTGTGGCTGCAAATACACCGGCAACCGCGTGGATTTGAAAGCCTGCGGTTACGTACCGCGTAAAAATGCCAACCGTGCCGCACGCATCGAATGGGAACATATCGTCCCGGCCTGGCAGATCGGGCATCAACGCCGGTGCTGGCAAACCGGCGGGCGCAAAAACTGCACACGCCATGATGATGTGTTCAAACGCGCCGAGGCCGACCTGCACAACCTGGTGCCGAGCATTGGCGAGGTTAATGGCGACCGTAACAACTTCAGTTTCGGCTGGCTGCCGGCGCAACGTGGGCAGTACGGCTCATGCCTGACCCAGGTAGATTTCAAGGCCAAAAAAGTCATGCCACGCCCGTCTATTCGCGGAATGATCGCCCGAACGTATTTTTACATGAGCAAACAATACGGCTTGCGCCTGTCAAAACAGGACCGCCAGTTGTATGAAGCCTGGAACAAGACCTACCCGGTGCAACCCTGGGAGCGCCAGCGCAACCAGACTGTGGCGTGCGTGATGGGGCGCGGTAACGAATTTGTCGGCCCAGTGAACCTTAAGACCTGCGGTTAAGCGTGGGCGGGGTTGCCGCCCACTCTGCCGGTTATTGCGCAGCCTTGTGCTCGATAACCTCGGATTCGGTATCGTTTTTCTTGGCACGTGCGAGCTTTTCGGTCAGCAGCGCCTGCTTGGCTTCAGCCTCGGCCTTGCTCGCGAACGGGCCTAGATACACCTCGTCCTTGCCGTCTGTTTTGACGATATAAAAATTGAAACCATGTTCGAGCAGCCAGGCAGTCAGGTCGGTGATTGCTTGCAGCTTATGGCCCGGCGGCCCTACCCACACGTCCCATTCCTGAGCGGCAATCGCCCCGGTTTGTGGCTGGCTTTCGGTCACGGCAGGCTTGGCCTTTGGGGCGTCAACCGGTTTACCTTCACCGCAACCGGCCAACGCCAACACCGCAATTGCCATCGCTACTTTACGCACTGCCCTGCTCCTTTAAGGATAAAGAGGCAACTTTATCATTCACTGTCTATTCTGGCCGTCATAAACGTTGGCTTAAACAATGCGAATGATGTATCGCAGACCTGTATGATGCCGCCATGGGAATTAATGTCGCCTCTATGCGTCCTAAAAGAGGCAGTCACAGGGAAGCGCTTAGCAGTAAGCTACACACATCCGACACCTGCCCTGTCTGAAACATGTGTCCTTAAAAGTAATCAAGGAGAAGTCCATGCTGATACTCACCCGCAAAGTTGGTGAAAGCATAAACATCGGTGATGACATCACGATCACCATCCTGGGCGTCAGCGGCCAGCAAGTACGAATCGGCATCAACGCCCCCAAGGACGTTGCCGTGCATCGCGAGGAGATCTACCAGCGCATTCAGGCTGGCCTGACCGCTCCGGACAAAAACCAGACTCCTTGACGCTTCACTCAGTAGCCAGCCTTTTCGTTCACTGTGATGGCTGGCGAAAACCCTTCCTCCCGCTCGCGGTTCCTGTATGACCGGCGTGCTCTGTGCTTTCAGCTACGCTGCAAGATGAAACTGTCTTGGCGACTGGAACTTGTTGCGTAATTCGCAGCCGAATTCCCTGACTATTACCCTGCCATCAGTGTGCGTTCAGGAGCACGTCGATGAGGCCGATTGCAAAACAGCCGCTTGTATCCAAGTCCTGGGGGATTGCCCTGCTGATAGGGCTGGCCTTCGTGGTGCTGGGATATGGCGTGAAGTTCGAGATCGAAACGGTCAGCGATCCCGGCAAACGTTCGTCGCTGGACCTGACACTGTTCTTGTGCGGCTATCTGTTCGTGTTCTGCCTGCAGCCTATTCAGAAAGCCATTTTGCGCAAATTATGCCAGCGTGCCGCGCAACGCGAGCATCCGAAAACCGCACGTTGATGGCCGCTAATCTGCTATCAGACTGCCGGTATTTACAGGTCGACGGTAGAATCTATGCTTGGGCTTGCACGATTTCTGAAAGGCGTTGACGCAGATGGATACCCTCAGCAAATCTGACATCGAAGCGGCCCTGGCGGCGCGTTTGCCCAGCTATGTGATCACCTGTACGTTACACACTGACGGCACCCTTTCCGCCATCCTTAGTGGCCCGGAAACCGACCATTTCGCGATTACCGGCATCGTGCGCGCGCACTACCGTGGCCCAGAGGCGATTGCCCGGCTTGCCAATGAAATCCTCAGGGAAATGGTGCTATCGCGCCAAGGCATCAAGAACAGCCGACTGCAGGCGCCACCCGATTCCCCTTCCTGCGCACAAGGCCGAGACCGATAACGGGCTCGGCTTTTTCGTTTCAGCCTTCCAGGCGCTGCAAGCGCAACGTGCCCTCTGCGTCGCGCAGAACCTGCAGCCGCTGATAGTCGTTAATGCAGGCATGCGCCGTGGCGATCGGCGTCAGGTGTGTAGCGGTGACGACCAGCACATCCGCACCGGCCGCCTCCCCGGCACGAATCCCTACCGAAGCGTCTTCGAACACCAGGCAATCCTGCACCGGCACACCCAGACGCTGGGCGCCCAACAGGTAACAGGCGGGATCCGGCTTGCCGCTGGCAACGTCCTCGGCCGTCACCAGCACGGCTGGGGGCGCGATACCTGCCGCTGCCAGGCGACGTAATGCCAGTTCCTTGGGCGCAGACGTGACCAGTGCCCATTGATCACCGGGCACGCTATTCAGAAACTCGACAGCACCGGGAATCGCCACCACGCCCTCGACATCGTTGATTTCCGCCTCGGTAATCCACTGCGCTTCAACGTCGGGATCCACACCTGGCAGCGCCTGACGGGTAATGGTGTCAATGGCGCGTGCGCCATGAATGGTGGCCAGGAAAGCCGCCACCTCAAGACCGTGGCGTTCAGCCCAGATGCTCCACACACGCTCGGCGGCGGCAATGGAGTTGAGCAAGGTACCGTCCATATCGAACAGGAAGGCGCGGTAACGCTGGTTAAACACAACTGAACCTCGGATGGACACTGCGTGGCTTCCTCATAGGCGGTAACAAATAATCGGCCCGATGCAATCTACGGGTCACCTTCTCGCTTGTAAACGCCAGTAGCACCTGGCGGACCTGGCGGACCTGGCATTTGGATTACAGGTTTGTAATGAACCTGTAAGCCTTGTCAGCACCCTCGCTTCATACAGTGGCGTCGTCAGTCACTCACATCGGGTGACGCAACTTCCCACTGATGATAAAGGGCCCCACGATGAAACCTGCTAGCAAACTCTGCCTGATCGCCGCCAGCCTGTTGATGCTGGGCACCGGCACCGCCATGGCCGCCACTGTCGCGCCGGTCAAGGCCAACAACGTGGTGCTGGTGCACGGCTCCTGGGCTGACGGCTCAAGCTGGTCCGAGGTGATTACGCGCCTGCAGGCCGCCGGGCTGCATGTGACCGCCGTCCAGAACCCGCTGACTTCGGTGGCCGATGACGTCGCTGCCACCAACCGCGTGCTGGACCAACAGGACGGCCCGACCGTGCTGGTCGGTCACTCCTACGCCGGCACCGTGGTCAGCGATGCCGGGGCGAACCCCAAGGTCAGCTCACTGGTGTATGTGGCCGCCCGCGCACCGGACGCCAACGAAGACTTCGTCGCCCTGTCTGCCAAGTACCCCAGCACGCCGGTGCGTGCCGGTGTCGTCGAGCACGACGGTTACCTGACGCTGAACCAGGACGCCTTCCTCAAGTACTTCGCCGCCGACGTGCCGCGCGCCAAAGCCCTGGAGCTGTTCGCCGTACAACAGCCGATCGCCAAGACCCTGTTCAGCGGCCGCACGGTGAATGCCGCCTGGCACACCAAGCCGTCGTGGTACGCGGTGTCGAGCAACGACCAGACCATCAACCCGGACCTGGAGCGTTTTCTGGCCAAGCGCATGAACGCCACCACCATCGAACTGCCGTCGAGCCACTTGTCGCTGGTGTCCCACGCCAAGGAAATCACCGACCTGATCCTTGAAGCGTCCGGCCGCCAGCCTTAAGCCACGCATTACAAACTTGTCATCATCCTGTTGGTTGGCTGTTTGGGGTGCCTGGTTACTGTGAACTCACTGCCAGCCCCGGCAGCCAACCCTTAAAGAGAGCTACTGCCATGAAACTGTTTATTTTCGGCTTTGCCGCTTTGCTTGCCACCGGTTCCGCGTTCGCTGCCGACACCGCCCCCGACGCTAACGTGATCCACGACAAAACCGGCTTCTTCGTGCACCTTGACGTAGCCAAAGTGCTGTCGAGCACCGACACCTACGGCCAGTGCGGGATCGTCCCGGCGCAACTCAAATACCTCGACTCCCAGGACCGCGAACACGTGCTGGACTACCAGGTACAAGGCATCGGTTGCGCCAGTGACAATTGATCCGGCTACACTTGCGCAACGCAACGAACCAGGGCATTTCCCATGAACATCCTCGTAGTCGAAGACGAACCCAAGGCCGGCAATTACTTGCTCAATGGCCTGCAGGAACTGGGGTACTCGGTGAGCCTCGCCCGCGACGGCGTAGACGGCTTGCACCAGGCGCTGGAAACACCCTTCGACGTGATCGTGCTGGATGTGATGATGCCGAAAATGGACGGCTGGGAAGTGCTGCGCCGCCTGCGCAAAGAGGCCGACACGCCGGTGCTGTTCCTCACCGCTCGCGATGACATCGCCGACCGCATCAAAGGCCTGGAACTGGGCGCCGACGATTACCTGATCAAGCCTTTCTCCTTCGCCGAGCTGGTCGCGCGCTTGCGTACCCTGACGCGTCGCGGCCCGAGTCGCGAAGAAGAACAACTGCACATCGCCGACCTGCAGATCGACGTGCTCAAGCGCCGCGTCACCCGCAGCGGCACGCGCATAACGCTGACCAACAAGGAGTTCGCCCTGTTGCACCTGTTCGCCACGCACCAGGACCAGGTGTTATCACGCTCGATGATTGCTTCGCGGGTCTGGGACATGAACTTTGACAGCGACACCAATGTGGTCGACGTCGCCGTGCGGCGCCTGCGCCTGAAAATCGACGACCCGTTCCAGCTCAAGTTGATCCACAGCGTGCGGGGCATCGGCTACCGCTTCGACACCCAGCCATGAACCGCCGCCGCCATTATTCGCTGACCCTGCGCCTGGCGTTGATCTTCGCCCTGCTCGCCTTCGCCCTGCTCGCCACCTTGGGCGTTGCGTTGTACCGCGAGCTTGAGCGTGAGCTGATCAAGCGTGACGACGCCGCGCTGATCTATCGCGCCGACCAGTTGCGCAACCTGCTCAACGACAGCAACACCCTGGACCTGATCAAGACCAAGCCGGAGCTGTTCCAGAACATGCTGGGCAACAGCGAGTCGGTGCTGAGCATCGCGGCGCCGGGGCAAAAGCCGTTGCTGCTGGTAAACCCGGGCAATATTGCAATGCCGGATGTGCCGCCTGTGCCCACCAACCGTGAACTGGGCTTTGCCGACGTGCACCATTTACCCGGTATCAATGGCGTGCCCTTCGCCACCGTGGCCGCGTCCATCGCCTCAGGCGACCTGGGCAGCCTGCAAGTCACCACCGGGCGCCTGATGACCGAACGCACGGCGATGCTCGCCAGCTATCGCTTGAGCGTGTTTATCCTCGCCAGCATCGCTGCCGTCATCCTCGCCATCGTCAGCTACCTGCTGGTGCACCGCGGGCTGGTGCCGCTGCGGCGCCTGGCCGTGCACACCCAGGGCATAGGCGTGGGCAACCTGGCCGAACGCCTCGACAGCCACGGCGCGCCCAAAGAGCTGCTGCCGATGATCGACGCCTTCAACACCATGCTTGAACGGTTGGCCAAGGGCTTTGTACAACTGGGCCAAGTGTCCACCGACATGGCCCACGAGCTGCGCACGCCGATCAACAACTTGCTGGGGGAAACCCAGGTCGCCCTGCAACAGAGCCGTAACGTCGAGAGCTACCAGCAACTGCTGGCGTCCAATGTCGAAGAACTCGAACGCCTGGCGCGAATGCTCGACAATATGCTGTTCCTCGCCCGCACCGACCCGGCCAGCGCACTGCGCCAACGCCAGGAACTGAATGCGGCGGATGAAGTGGAGCGTATAGCGGACTACTTCGAAGGGTTGGCGAGCGATGTGGGTATTCACATTCAGGCTGAAGGCGAAGGCCTGATCTGGGCCGAACCGATGCTGTTGCGACGCGCACTGGCAAATTTATGTGCAAACGCCATCAAGTACGGCGCACCCCGTTCGCAGTTGCTGATTCAGGCCATTCCAGAGGCCGAGGGTATCCACCTGCGCGTCAGCAACCAGGGGCAGACCATTCCCGCCGAGCATTTGCCGCGCCTGTTCGAGCGTTTTTACCGGGTGGATGAGTCGCGGGAACGTTCTGCCCAATCGAACGGGCTGGGGCTGTCGATCGTGGCGACCATCATGCAGTTGCACAACGGTCGCTACAGTGTCACCAGTGAGGCCGGAGTGACCTGTTTTGAGTTGTTTTTCCCCAGGCGCGAAGCCTGAACACCTCGAGCCGGGTCAACTGACCTGGCCACCGGCCTGCACCACATCCACCTGTGTGCTCCATGCCACCTGCACCGCCAGGCGCAGGCCTTCAACGGTGGTCACCAATGGCATCGATGCCAGCCCGGTTCCCACCACCTGCTCCGGCAGGTTCGGCACATGGATGAAGCCACTGCGCACGCCCGTACCGGCCAGCGCATGCTGCAACAGGTAAAACACCTGATTGCACACAAAAGTGCCCGCCGTCTGCGAAACCGCCGCAGGCACCCCGGCCTCGCGCAGCGCCTTGACCATGGCCTTGATCGGCAGTGTGCTGAAGTACGCGGCCGGCCCATCGACCACCACCGGCGTATCGACGGGTTGCGCACCCAGGTTGTCGGGGATACGCGCGTCGTTAACGTTGATCGCCACCCGCTCCATGGAAATACTGCTACGCCCCGGCCCAAGCCCCGTAGCGATCACCATCGCCGGGCGCAATTGGGTGATCCACTCAGCCAGGCACTCCCCCACCAGGGCAAATGCACAGGGCAGTCGGCGCGCAACAATCTGCACATCCTCACCCAATAGCATCCCATCCAACTGGCGCACGGCCTCCCAGGACGGGTTGACCGGGTCTTGATCAAAGGGCTCGAAGCCCATCAACAGTAACGTTTGCATCCTCGCCTCACATCAACAGGTAGAGCAGCACAATATTGACCACCAGCATCATCAGTGCCGTCGGCAGCTGCGCTTTGATGACCGCGTTCTTGTCGGGCAACTCCAGCAAGGCTGCCGGGACAATATTGAAGTTGGCCGCCATCGGCGTCATCAACGTGCCGCAATAGCCGGAGAACATGCCAATCGCCGCCATCACCGCCGGGTTGCCGCCATAGATGCCCACCAGCACCGGCACGCCGACACCACCGGTCATCACCGGGAACGCGGCAAAACCATTGCCCATGATCACCGTAAACAACGCCATGCCCAATACATACACCATCACCGCCACCAGCTTGAAATCCAGGTTGATATAGGTGGTAGTGACATGGGCAACCGCGGTGCCGACCCCGGCTTCATTGAACAGCAAGCCGAGCATGGCGAGCATTTGCGGGAGCACCATGGCCCAGCCCAAGGCTTCGGTCAGGCGCCGGGACTCGCGCAAGGCTTGCACCGGTGTGTCGCGGGTCAGCCAGCAGGCCAGGCCGAGGGCGATCAGGCAACCGATGCCCAGGGAGACAAAGGTAGTGTTTTTCGGATCCAGCAGCGGCACACCGCCGATTTCGGTGTGCTTGAGCAATACCGAGCCAATCACGGTGGTCAGCGGAATGGCCAACGCCGGGATAAACAGCTTGTGGCCAAGCCGACCGGCACTGGCGCGGGCAGACTTGTCATGCAACTGGGCATGCGCGCCACGCCCCACGCCGCCCAAACCTGCGATCAAGGCCATGATCACCACGCCCACGCCGATAACCACCGGCGGTAAGCGCTCCCCGACCAGGAACGGAATGGCGAATAACAGCCAGAACACCGCGCTGGACCAGCGTTTGGGATGAGTTCGATCCAGCAGGATCATGCCGGCGGTAATCAACAGCAGAATGCCGGCCAGCCAGTACAGGTACTCGATGGAGATGATCATTGCGCAGACTCCACCGGGGTGGCGACGGGCGTCATCTCGCGGGTAAGCCTGCGGTCGAACCGATGCAGGCGAATCGCGTGGATGATAAACGCACAAATCGCCGTCGGGATGCCCCACACCGCGATGTGTAAAGGCTCTACATCAATTCCCGAACCGAGCAGGAAGGTGTGCATCAGCGCAATCGCACCAAAGGCGACAAAAATATCTTCGCCAAAAAACAGCCCGACGTTGTCGGTCGCCGCACACATCGCCAATACCTTGTGGCGCACCTTGTCCGGCAGCTTGCCGTAGCGTTTTTCCGCTGCGCCCTCGGCCATCGGTGCCAACAACGGGCGCACCATCTGCGGATGCCCGCCCAGGCTAGTGAGGCCCATGGCCGCCGTGGACTCGCGCACGAACAGGTAGATGATCAACAAGCGCCCGACAGTGGCGCGCTCGAAGCGGGCGATCCAGTTCTGCGCATGCAGGCGCAGGCCATGGCGCTCCAACAGGCCAATGACGGCCAGGGGCAGCAACAGGATCAATTGCAGGGCGCGGGTCTGAAGGAAGCCTTCACCCATGCTGGCGAGGATTTTTTCCAACGGGAAGTGGGCGGCAAGCCCGGTGGCGATGGCTGCGGCGGTCACCACCAGCAACGGATTGAAGCGCAGGACGAAGCCAACCACGATGACAAGTACGCCGATCAACGGCCATAGGTTCACAACAGTTTGCATGACGATGAAGTCCTAGAATGCGCGCTGCGGCGCCATGACGGCAGGATGTGAACAAAGGGTTCACAGCATGAAAGTGGCGTGCAGCCCGACGTGGTTTTTTATTGTTGACCTGGAAGGTCGAGCGTCAGTGGCGGCAACTGTGCTGCTTGGGGGCGGGAGGTGTCCAACAAGAAAAATTGTTGCTGCAAACCAATAAATTTTGTCGGTGATTAGCGCCGGATGGCCCGGCGCTTTGCGGGCGCTCAGCTCAAGCGTTTGTGGAAAAAATGGCGTTTATGGCCCGGCGGGAAATCAGCAATATGGCCAAATTCAGTGAAGCCCTGCTTGCGATAAAACCCGGGCGCCTGGAAGCTGAACGTGTCCAGCCAGATGCCCTCGCATCCGCGCTCACGGGCCAAGTCTTCAGCCGCACGCATCAATCGTGTGCCCGTGCCTTGGGTGCGCATCTGGTCAGGGATGCTCAAGAGCTCAATGAACAACCATCCAAAGGAAATCTCGCCGTAAAGACCGCCGACCACCTCTTGAGAAGCAGGATCACGCAGCAGAATGCCGACCGTTTCGGACGGCATCTTGCCGGTGTGGCTGCGGTTGTAAGCCCTCAGCGGCGTGAGGATGGCCTCACGTTCCTGTGCCGTCACGTCGAACGATACTTCCATTGCCAATACCATCACAGACTCCCTGGGTTGAATTCAGTCGCCGCTTAGTATGCCTTGGGCGCGGCAGACAGTCAGAGCTGCTTGAGCGTTTCCCGCTGCACTTCCTGCAAGCCAGCCTCAGTGATTTTTTTCCAATCGCTTTCAGTCACAGCCTGCATGCTTTCGCTTTTTCGCGTCACCACGTTCAACGTGGTCTGGCCGGGAGTTTCAATACGCAGATGGGATTTGTTGGTGACGTCTACTGAGAAGAACCCTGGGCTAAACCAAGACCAGAACTCAACGATATGCACCTTTACAGGTGCCGCATCCGCAGTGCCCGGTTCGGTGACTACTTGGTAACCCGCCTGCTTGTAGGCGGCGGCAACCGACTCATTCACCAACTGGGAGACGGTACGACCGGACGGTAGCAATACATCACCCAGCCCTTTGCCAAAGCCATTTCTCTTGCGCGCAATGGCACGTTCAGTGATCGACTTATCGGCCACTTCGTCATTTTTCAACGAAGGGATATCGGCGCTACGGGGGGAAATTTCAAAGACGCGTTCGTCAACAGTGCTGATCAGCACCTTCTTGCCATTACTGGTTGCGACGGGCTGGGTAGCAGCCAATGAAGCAACATTGATATCTAATTCCGAGCGGCTTGTGGCGCATCCTGCCAAAACCATTAATGCTGCAACCCCCAACACTGTGCGAACGCTCATAGCTTCTACTCCATATCGCCGTCATTGGCACGACCGGGACCGGTCGATGGCGAGTGTACCTAGAAGATGGCACTTCAGCATTACTCGCAAAACGCTAAAAGCAGGCGATTTGCGCGTATGCCCGCAGCATTTAGTTGGGGCGTTCAACATCATGATTTTCAAGGTACCGGGGCGGCTTCGCAGCCCAACGCAGGGCAAGCCTGCTCGCCACAGTGACAGCCCGCAAGGGTAGGGATAACTGCGCTCGGTCGCATAGGAGCGGCTTGACCGTGGGGAATCCGATTCCGGGCCTATACTCATTGAAGTGCTGCGCGGTCCTGCGCAGCGCTCAGCGCAGTATTGCCGACGGAGGCAAACGCTATGTACGCCGGACAAAAGAGTATGGCGACAACAAATGGTGAGATACGCTGCCAAATGTTTGCACAGATTATCTGCCTGTTATCGGTGGCGACGCTTTTCTGCTAATCCACTTTTCAACGCAGTAACCCGCCAAGCGGTCTGGGCAGGTATTGCCAAAATTCCAGCCAAAAAAAAGAGCCCACCGTTCGGTGAGCCCTTCAACACTCAAGGTTTTGCACGTGCCGCAGGTGCGAAACTCAGGCCAACTCGGCCAAGTCTTTTACATCAAAAGGCTTCAAGTCGGCCGAATTACCCGATCGGATTTTCCTTACCCACTGCGCGTCACTCAACAGTGCCCGCCCAACAGCGATCAAGTCGAACTCTTCGTTCTCCAGTCGCTTTACCAAATTGTCGATCGCAGCCGGTTGGGAGCTTTCGCCGCTGAAGGCGCCGAGGAAGTCGCCGGACAAGCCCACAGAGCCGACACTGATAGTCGCAGCGCCCGTCAGCTTTTTGGCCCAACCGGCAAAATTCAGACCCTGTTCGCCGTCCAGCTCCGGAAACTCGGCTTCCCAAAAGCGCCGTTGAGAGCAATGCAAAATGTCCACGCCGGCTTCCACCAGAGGCACCAGCCAATCGGACATGCTTTCAGGGGTTGTCGCCAAACGGGCGCTGTAATCCTGCTGCTTCCACTGACTCAGACGCAGAATCACCGGGAAATCCGGGCCTACGGCGGCGCGTATGGCCTTGACCACTTCCGCTGCGAACCGTGAGCGCTCCTTGATCGTTGCACCATTGAAACGGTCGGCGCGCTCATTCGTACCCGGCCAGAAAAACTGGTCCAACAGGTATCCGTGGGCCCCGTGTATTTCGACCGTATCAAAACCCAGTCGCTGGGAATCAGCGGCGGCCCTGGCGAATGCCGCGATGGTGTCGGCAATCGCCTCATCATTCATGGCCTGCCCCAGTGGTTTCTGCGGGCCGGCAAGCCCGGACGGGCTCTCAAACCCACCGGCGGGTGCCCAGTCTTCCTGGAAGCTGGGCGCGGCCCCTACGTGCCAAATCTGCGGCCCCATTTTGCCACCGGCACTGTGAACACCGTCGATGACTGCCTTCCAGCCTGCGAGTGATTCATCGCCATGGAAAAACGGAATCCCCGACATGTTACGCGCGCCAGGACGATCCACCACAGTCCCCTCAGACAGAATCAACCCGACCTGGTTTTCCGCGCGCTTGCGGTAATAGGCGGCAATTTGCTCGTCAGGCACACCGCCCTTGGCGAAAGCGCGCGTCATAGGGGCCATTACAATTCGATTCTTCAGGCTCAAAGACTTGATCGTGAATGGCTGAAACAGAGAGTCGAGCTGGGTAGAACTCATGGAAAGATGCTCCGAGCAAAAAGGAGATCTCATGGTATAAGATGTATACCTAATATCAATAAGGCACTTATAAGTGCTCAGGTTTACGCGAGGAAACCACATGCAGGAACACGGTATTCAGGCGCTGGAACAAAACCAGAGCCCTCCAGTCGTCTATGCCGCTGATTGCTCAAGCCGGGTATTGCTCGATCAGATCGCGGACAAGTGGTCCGTATTGATACTGGCAACGCTGTGTAAAAGCCCGCTGCGCTTCAACGAAATCAAACGTCGACTCGATGGCATAACGCAAAAAGCGCTCACGCAAAGCCTGCGTCGCCTGGAGCGTAACGGCATTTTGTCGCGCCGCGTCATTCCGTCTTCTCAAGTCGCCGTCGAATACAGCGTTACCGACCTGGGGCATACGCTGGAAGAGCCATTTCGTGCGTTGTACAGGTGGACACTCCAATATTCTGACGCGGTCAAGAACGCCCAGGAGGCCTTCGATAAGCGTGCAGAAGAGCAGTAACACGACGGGTAAAAGCTTAACGATAGCGGCGGGAGTGTTGAGAAGGGAGTTTTACAAATCGCAGGCAACAAAAAAGGGCCCACCTTTCGGTGAGCCCTTCTAGACCGCCCAGCAGAGCGGATTTTGTTTGGTAGGCGCGATTGGACTCGAACCAACGACCCCCACCATGTCAAGGTGGTGCTCTAACCAACTGAGCTACGTGCCTGCTGTGAGGCGGCATTCTACGGAATTCCGAAGGTGTGTCAACATCTTTTTTGCAGCTAACCCTATGAATATGCGAATTTTTTATTTGTGAAAGGCATGCCCAGGATTTTTGGGTGGCTGGCAGGCATTTTTCAACTCAGGTAGGATCGGCGCAATCGTAAAAAATATAAAACAGAGGTTCCAGGATGGCGAACACCCCCTACCCCCAGTCGTATTACGCCGCGTCCGCGAATGCGGTTGCGCCACGCCCGGTGCTGCAAGGTGAAGTCGAAACCGATGTGTGCGTGATTGGCGCCGGTTACACCGGCCTGTCCAGCGCGCTGTTTCTGCTGGAGAACGGTTTTCGCGTGACGGTACTGGAAGCCGCCAAGGTCGGGTTTGGCGCCTCGGGCCGTAATGGCGGGCAGATCGTCAACAGCTATAGCCGCGACATCGACGTGATCGAACGCAGCGTCGGCCCCAAGCAGGCGCAACTGTTGGGGCAGATGGCGTTTGAAGGCGGCAGGATCATTCGCGAGCGCGTGGCCAAGTACCAGATCCAGTGTGACTTGAAGGACGGCGGCGTGTTCGCTGCGCTCAACAGCAAGCACATGGGCCACCTGGAGTCCCAGCAGCGCCTGTGGGAGCGCTATGGTCATACGCAACTTGAGTTGCTGGATGAGCGCCGTATCCGCGAAGTAGTGGCCTGTGACAACTATGTCGGCGGCCTGCTGGACATGAGCGGCGGGCATATTCACCCGCTCAACCTGGCACTGGGCGAAGCCGCGGCGGTGGAATCCCTGGGCGGCACGATTTACGAGCAATCGGCGGCGGTGCGCATCGAGCGCGGCGCCAACCCGGTGGTGCACACCGCCGAGGGCAAGGTCAGGGCCAAGTTCATCATCGTGGCCGGCAATGCCTACCTGGGCAATCTGGTGCCGGAGCTGGCGGCCAAGTCGATGCCGTGCGGCACCCAGGTCATCACCACCGCGCCGCTGGGCGATGAACTGGCCAAGACCTTGCTGCCCCAGGATTACTGCGTCGAGGACTGCAACTACTTGCTGGACTACTACCGCCTCACCAGTGACAAGCGCCTGATCTTCGGCGGCGGCGTGGTGTATGGCGCACGCGACCCGGCCAACATCGAAGCGATCATCCGCCCGAAGATGCTCAAGGCCTTCCCGCAGCTCAAGGATGTGAAGATTGATTACGCCTGGACCGGCAATTTCCTGCTGACTCTGTCGCGCCTGCCACAGGTGGGTCGCCTGGGCGACAACATTTATTACTCACAAGGCTGCAGTGGCCACGGCGTGACGTACACGCACCTGGCTGGCAAGGTGCTGGCAGAGGCGTTGAGAGGCCAGGCAGAGCGTTTTGACGCGTTTGCCGACTTGCCGCACTACCCGTTCCCGGGCGGGCAACTGTTGCGCACACCGTTTGCGGCACTGGGCGCTTGGTATTACGGGCTGCGGGATAAGTTGGGGTTCTGAGGCAATACAACTGTGGGAGCGGGCTTGCTCGCGAATGCGGTGTGTCAGCGAGAGCACTTTTCACTGAACCACCGCATTCGCGAGCAAGCCCGCTCCCACATAAAGCCAAATCGCAGACACAAAAAACCCCGGTCTTTCGACCAGGGTGTTTGCTATCGGGTCAAAGCAGCTTAACGCTTGCTTTGTGTTCCAAGGCGTTCAGTGGGCCTTGAAACAGATATGGCGCAGCGGACGGGACTCGAACCCGCGACCCCCGGCGTGACAGGCCGGTATTCTAACCGACTGAACTACCGCTGCGTATCGCTTGACCAGCTGAGCCTAAACGCTCAACCGCCTTTAAACATCTGACTGAGCAGCCCAAGCTGTTCAATCTCAAACCCGATAAATCGGACCTGGAAAATATGGCGCAGCGGACGGGACTCGAACCCGCGACCCCCGGCGTGACAGGCCGGTATTCTAACCGACTGAACTACCGCTGCGCGTCGGTGCAACCTTTAACGTTGCGTCTTGCCCGAAGGCAAAACTCTCAAGAAGTGGTGGGTGATGACGGGATCGAACCGCCGACCCTCTGCTTGTAAGGCAGATGCTCTCCCAGCTGAGCTAATCACCCTTTGCTTCGTTGAGGCCGCGAAATTTACGCAGGTAGCGGACCTAAGTCAATAGCCTGCTTGAAGTTTTTCTGAAAAAGACAAAATTGCTTCAAGACGGCTACCTGCCCTACTCGCTGTAAATCATCTTCTTGCTCATACCGCCGTCAACCACAAACTCTTGCCCGGTGACAAACCCCGCCTGACGCGACAGCAGCCACGCCACCATCGCCGCCACGTCCTCAACCGTGCCCACCCTGCCCGCCGGATGCTGGGCATGATCGGCATCGGTCAAAGGTTCGGCACGCCGCGCCGCAGGGTCACGCGCATCGATCCAGCCAGGGCTGACGGCATTGACCCGCACCTCCGGCCCAAGACTCATGGCCAAGGCGTGCGTCAGGGCCAGCAGCCCGCCCTTGCTCGCCGCATAGGCCTCGGTGTCGGGCTCCGATTGACGCGCACGGGTCGAGGCCAGGTTGACGATCGCGCCGCCATGGGCACGCAGGTAAGGCGCACAGTGCTTGGCCAGCAACATCGGCCCGCTGAGGTTCACCGCCAGCACGCGATTCCAGTACGCCAGGTCGAGGCTTTCGAGGGTGATATTGCGCGGGTCGGCCACCGCTGCGTTGCACACCAACGCATCCAGGCGCCCGAACTGGCCGAGCACTTCGGCAACGCCCTGGGCGACCTGCTTCTCGTCGGCCACGTCCATGGTGATAAACCAGGCGTTGTCACCCAGCACCCTGGACACCTTGGAACCGCGCTCGCGGTCCAGGTCGGTCAACACCACCTGCCAGCCTTCGCTGATCAGCCACGCCGCGATCCCGAGACCAATGCCCCGGGCGGCGCCCGTCACCAGCGCAACACGGCCGTTACCGGCCGCTGCCGTTTCCATGGACCACTCGATCACAAGGCCGCCAGCCCGCGAGCCAGGTCAGCTTGCAGGTCAGCTACGTCTTCCAGGCCCACTGCAATGCGGATCAGGCTGTCACGGATGCCGGCAGCTTCACGTTCCTGCGGCGCCAGGCGCCCGTGGGAGGTGGTGCCCGGGTGGGTGATGGTAGTTTTGCTGTCACCCAGGTTGGCCGTGATGGAGATCAGGCGCGTCGCATCGATAAAGCGCCAGGCACCGTCTTTGCCGCCTTTTACTTCAAAGCTCACCACGGCGCCGAAACCACGCTGCTGGCGCTGGGCCAACGCGTGTTGCGGGTGGCTCTTGAGACCGGCGTAGTGGACTTTCTCAATCCCGTCCTGCTGCTCCAGCCACTCGGCCAGGGCCTGGGCGTTGGCACAGTGGGCCTTCATACGCAGGCTGAGAGTCTCCAGGCCTTTGAGGAAGATCCAGGCGTTAAACGGGCTCAGGGTCGGCCCGGCGGTGCGCAAGAAGCCCACCACTTCCTTCATCTGCTCGCTGCGGCCGGCGACTACGCCGCCCATGCAACGACCCTGGCCGTCGATGAACTTGGTGGCCGAGTGCACAACAATGTCCGCGCCCAGCTTCAACGGCTGTTGCAGCGCCGGCGTGCAGAAGCAGTTATCGACCACCAGCATCGCGCCCTTGGCGTGGGCCACTTCGGACAACGCGGCGATATCCACCAACTCGGCCAGCGGGTTGGAAGGCGACTCGACGAACAACAACTTGGTGTTGGCCTTGATCGCCGCATCCCAGCCGGACAGATCCGCCAGGGGCACGTAGTCCACTTCGATGCCGAAGCGCTTGAAGTACTTCTCGAACAGGCTGATGGTGGAGCCGAACACACTGCGCGACACCAGCACATGGTCGCCAGCACTGCACAGGCTCATCACCACAGCCAGGATCGCGGCCATGCCGGTCGCCGTGGCCACTGCTTGCTCGGCACCTTCCAGGGCGGCGATACGCTCTTCGAACGCACGCACGGTCGGGTTGGTGTAACGCGAATAGACGTTGCCCGGCACTTCGCCGGCAAAGCGCGCAGCCGCGTCGGCAGCGGTGCGGAACACATAGCTGGAAGTGAAGAACATCGGGTCACCGTGCTCACCTTCCGGGGTGCGGTGCTGACCGGCGCGCACAGCCAGGGTATCGAAAGCTACGCCATCGAGGTCGCTGTCCAACCGACCGGCATCCCATTCCTGACTCATGCTGCGACTCCTTACTCAATACTCTGTTTAAGATACAAAACCGGCCCCTCAGGGCCGGTGTTTACTCAGTTGTTGTACAGATCGATGATCGCGCTGACCGCCTGGGTCTTGATCTTCGATGAATCGTTACGCGCCTGCTCGATCTTGTTCAGGTAGGCCTCATCGACATCGCCCGTCACATACTTGCCGTCGAACACGGCGCAGTCGAACTCGGCGATCTTGATCTTGCCACCACCGACCGCCTCGATCAGGTCCGGCAGGTCCTGATAGATCAACCAGTCAGCGCCGATCAGGTCGGCCACATCCTGGGTCGAACGGTTGTGAGCGATCAACTCGTGGGCGCTCGGCATGTCGATACCGTAAACGTTCGGATAACGCACGGCAGGTGCGGCGGAGCAGAAGTACACGTTCTTCGCACCGGCTTCGCGGGCCATCTGGATGATCTGCTTGCAGGTGGTGCCGCGCACGATGGAATCGTCGACCAGCATCACGTTCTTGCCGCGGAACTCCAGCTCGATGGCGTTGAGCTTCTGGCGCACCGACTTCTTGCGGGCTGCCTGGCCAGGCATGATGAAGGTACGGCCGATGTAACGGTTCTTGACGAAGCCTTCGCGGAACTTGACGCCCAAGTGGTTGGCCAGCTCCAGCGCAGCGGTACGGCTGGTGTCCGGGATCGGGATCACCACGTCGATATCGTGCTCGGGACGCTCGCGCAGGATCTTCTCGGCCAGCTTCTCGCCCATGCGCAGGCGCGCCTTGTACACCGAAACACCGTCGATGATCGAGTCCGGACGCGCCAGGTAGACGTGTTCGAAGATGCACGGGGTGAGTTTCGGCGCAATCGCGCACTGACGGGTGTGCAGCTTGCCGTCTTCGGTGATGTACACCGCTTCGCCCGGCGCGAGGTCGCGGATCAGGGTGAAGCCCAGCACATCCAGGGACACGCTTTCGGAGGCGATCATGTACTCGACGCCTTCGTCGGTGTGACGCTGGCCGAACACGATTGGGCGAATGCCGTGCGGGTCACGGAAACCGACGATGCCATAACCGGTGATCATTGCGACGACAGCATAACCACCGACACAACGGTTGTGCACGTCAGTCACGGCGGCGAACACATCTTCTTCGGTCGGCTGCAGCTTGCCGCGCTGGGCCAGCTCGTGGGCGAACACGTTGAGCAGCACTTCCGAGTCGGAGTTGGTGTTGACGTGGCGCAGGTCAGATTCGTAAATCTCCTTGGCCAGCTGTTCAACGTTGGTCAGGTTACCGTTGTGCGCCAGGGTGATGCCGTAAGGCGAGTTGACGTAAAACGGTTGAGCTTCGGCCGAGGTCGAGCTACCGGCAGTCGGGTAACGCACATGGCCAATGCCCATGTGCCCGACGAGGCGCTGCATGTGACGCTGATGGAACACGTCACGCACCAGGCCATTGTCCTTGCGCAGGAATAACCGGCCGTCGTGGCTGGTCACAATACCGGCAGCGTCCTGGCCGCGGTGCTGGAGGACGGTTAGCGCGTCATACAGCGCCTGATTGACGTTCGACTTACCGACGATACCGACGATGCCACACATGCGACGCAACCCCTACTTAATGAATCTTGACTGAACACTACTTACTGAGGCGTTTTGGCCGGCAAGAGGTGTTCCTTGAACGGAAGATCAGCGGGTACGCTGATTCCGCTGGCCAGCCACTGACTGCTCCACCCCAATATGAGGTTCTTGGACCAATCTGCAACCAATAGAAATTTTGGCACGAGTACCGACTCCTGCCACCACGAATCCTGCTGTACCGGCCCCAGGCTCAACAGCCCGACCGCCACAACCACCAGCAAGCCGCCACGTGCGGCGCCGAAGGCCATGCCGAGAAATCGATCGGTCCCGGAAAGGCCGGTGACACGTATCAACTCGCCAATAAGATAATTGACCATTGCCCCCACCAACAGCGTGGCGATGAACATGATGGCGCAGCCCGCAATGACGCGAGCCGAAGGTGTTTCGATATACCCGGCCAGGTAAACCGACAGTGAACCACCGAACATCCAGGCTACAACTCCTGCGATGATCCAGGTCAGCAACGACAGTGCTTCTTTTACGAAGCCGCGGCTTAGACTGATCAAAGCGGAGATGGCGACGATTGCTACGATCGCCCAATCAACCCAGGTAAATGGCACAGTGCAGCCTACGTACGGATAAGGCGGCGCATTTTAGCAGAGCGCTGGGCTATCGGTAAGCTGTGATTGTGGGTGCTTTGCAAATCAATGGGTTGAGCAATCTAAAGACCACCCAAACACTGTGGGAGCTGGGCTTGTGTGGGAGTCAGGCTTGTGTGGGAGCTGGCTTGCCTGCGATGGCATCACCGCGGTCTAACTTAAAGTCCGAGGCGCCTGCATCGCAGGCAAGCCAGCTCCCACACAAGCCAGCTCCCCCATTTGGCCTGCATTCCAACTAGAAGTCGTCTGTTACTCAGCCGCGCTCAGGCTGGAACCGCACCACAAACCCATTCAGGTTCTGCTGACGCCCCAGCAGGTCACGCAGGCGATCCGCCTCGGCGCGCTCGATCAGCGGCCCGATGAATACGCGATTTTTGCCGTCGGCACTGCGGATATAGGCGTTATAGCCCTGGGCACGCAGTTTTTTCTGCAAGGCATCGGCGCTTTCACGGTTGGCCAGGCTGGCGAGCTGGATCGACCAACTGATCGGCAGGCCATTCGGGTCGATACGGCTTTGACCGACATCCGGCTTACCCGGTGCGGCAGGTTGCGGCGCTACCGGCTTGGGTGCAGGGGCTGGCGCTGCAGGCTTGGCAGCCACCACAGGAGCCGCTGGAGCGGGCGCCGGCTTGACCACCGGCACGCTCTGTTGCACCGGCGCTGCTGGCGCCGCTGGAGCCGTTTGCGCAGCCACCTCGTCATCGCTCGGCACCGGTTCTTCAGGCAGCGCCTGCGGCTCGGGCACCACCACCGGCTCTACCTGAACCTGCGGCATCGCTGGCGCCTGTGGCGCTGCCGGTGCCTCGACCACGACCTGACGCTGTTCGTCCTGGCGCGAAAACAGCATC
This sequence comes from Pseudomonas sp. W3I7, assembly GCF_030816095.1. Lineage (NCBI taxonomy): Bacteria > Pseudomonadati > Pseudomonadota > Gammaproteobacteria > Pseudomonadales > Pseudomonadaceae > Pseudomonas > Pseudomonas sp. W3I7. The sequence goes on along the minus strand of NZ_JAUSXP010000001.1, from coordinate 1,867,667 downwards.
GGCAGGAAAATCACCGCCAATGCCACCAATACCAGCGCTCCGACCATTCGCTGCTTGTATGCGCTATCCAGTAATGCCATGTGCAGCTTCCTCCGTGGAGCGCCGGGCCAACCACTCAAGCGCCTCGGCAACACAATAAAATGATCCGAACAACAGAATCTCGTCCTCGGCCGTCGCCACCGCACATTGCGCTTCAAGCGCTGCAGTGACGCTTGCATACGACGCCACCGGCGCGCCAAGGTTCTGCAAGGCCACTTGCAGTTCCGCAGCCGGGCGACTGCGCGACGTGTCCAGCGGCGCTACCGCCCAAGCCTGGACATTGCCGAGTAACGGCGCAACCACACCCTCCAGATCCTTGTCGGCCAACAAGCCGAATACCGCCAGGCGCCGACCCACCGGCGGCGTGCGCGCCAGGCGTTGCGCCAGGTACTCGGCGGCGTGCGGGTTGTGCCCCACATCCAGCAACACGTTCAGGCGCTTGCCTTCCCACTCGAATGTGCGGCGATCCAGGCGCCCCACTACACGGGTAGCCAGCAACGTGGCGGCGATCTGCTCGGGATTCCACGGCAGGTCCATCAACAGATAGGCCTGCAGCGCGAGGGCGGCGTTTTCCATCGGCAGGTTCAGCAGCGGCAAATCCCGCAGCGCTACCACCTGACCGCGCGCGTCACGCCCGCGCCACTGCCAATGCTGGTCGCCAACTTCGAGATTGAATTCGCGGCCGCGCAGGTAAAACGGACAATCCAGCTCGCGCACCTTGTCCAGCAAAGGCTGCGGCGGGTCCAGGTCACCACACAGCGCCGGCTTGCCCTGGCGGAAGATCCCGGCCTTTTCATAAGACACCGACTCGCGGGTATTGCCCAGATAGTCCGCATGGTCGACACCAATGCTGGTTACCAGCGCAATATCGGCGTCCACCACGTTGACGGTATCCAGGCGCCCGCCAAGCCCGACTTCCAGCACGACCACATCCAACTGCGCACGCTCGAACAGCCAGAACGCCGCCAAGGTGCCCATTTCGAAGTAGGTCAGGGAAATTTCGCCACGCCCGGCATCCAGTGCGGCGAAGGCTTCGCAGAGCTGTGCGTCAGTGGCTTCGACACCATTGAGCTGCACCCGCTCGTTATAACGCAGCAGGTGCGGAGAATTGTAGACGCCTACTTTAAGCCCTTGGGCTTGCAGCAGCGCCGCGACAAAGGCACAGGTAGAGCCTTTGCCGTTGGTGCCGGTCACCGTGATCACACGCGGCGCCGGCCGGCCCAACCCGAGGCGGGCCGCTACCTGTTGCGAGCGCTCCAGGCCCATGTCGATGGCTGACGGATGCAACTGCTCAAGGTAGGCGAGCCATTCGCCCAGGGTACGTTGGGTCATAGGTTTGCTGGCACCGGCGGAACAACGATAGGTTCGATTTTTGGTGCGACATACACAGGCGTCGGCAAGCCCATCATTTGCGCCAGCAGGTTACCCAGGCGCGGACGCAGTTCACCGCGCGGGATGATCAGGTCGATCGCACCGTGCTCCAGCAGGAACTCGCTGCGCTGGAAGCCTTCCGGCAGTTTTTCACGCACGGTTTGCTCGATCACGCGCGGGCCGGCAAAGCCGATCAGCGCTTTCGGCTCGCCGACGATCACGTCGCCCAGCATCGCCAGGCTGGCGGAAACGCCGCCGTAAACCGGGTCGGTCAGTACCGAGATGAACGGGATGCCTTCTTCACGCAGACGCGCCAGCACCGCAGAGGTCTTGGCCATTTGCATCAGGGAGATCAGCGCTTCCTGCATGCGCGCACCACCGGAGGCGGCAAAGCAGATCATCGGGCAACGGTTTTCCAGCGCGTAGTTGGCGGCACGTACAAAACGCTCACCAACGATGGCACCCATGGAGCCGCCCATGAAGGAGAACTCGAACGCGGACACTACCACCGGCATGCCCAGCAGCTTGCCGCTGACCGAAATCAGCGCGTCTTTTTCGCCGGTCTGCTTCTGCGCAGCGGTCAGGCGGTCCTTGTACTTCTTGCCGTCGCGGAACTTGAGACGGTCTACCGGCTCCAGGTCTGCGCCCAGCTCGTTACGGCCGTCGGCATCAAGGAAGATGTCGATGCGCGCGCGGGCGCCGATACGCATGTGGTGGTTGCACTTGGGGCAAACGTCCAGGGTCTTTTCCAGCTCCGGGCGGTACAGCACCGCTTCGCAGGATGGGCACTTGTGCCACAGACCTTCAGGAACCGAGCTTTTCTTCACCTCGGAACGCATGATCGAAGGGATCAGTTTGTCTACTAACCAGTTGCTCATGCTTTCTTTCTCCAGTACCGGTGGCTTGAACACAGCCCCGCGTATGCCCTTGAGCTAAATTCATATGTGGCGATGACACAGGCTGGACGGGGTCAGACGTTCGACCGGCCATTTCCCGCCTGTATCCTCAGCCTTCCAGACAACCTGCCAACGCACGGTTGCCACTTCATTTCCGGGCCTCCCGCAGGCGGCGCCGGTGCTGTTCTACACAGTGGTAGTTATGGACGGCGGCAGACTGCCAGCCGTCACATCGCGCCACTGCTGTTGCGCACGGCCTGCATGAATGCGCGAATCTTGTGGTGATCCTTGATGCCCTTGCCCTGCTCCACTCCGCCGCTGACGTCCACCGCATAAGGCCGAACCTGCTCGATGGCCGCCGCGACATTCGCGGGGTTGAGCCCACCAGCGAGGATGATCGGCGTGCTCAAGCCTGCGGGAATCAGCGTCCAGTCGAACGCCTCTCCCGTGCCGCCGGGCACGCCTTCGACATAGGTATCCAGCAAAATGCCGCGAGCGCCAGTATAGGCGGCGCACGCAGCAGCAATGTCATCCCCGGCCTTGACGCGCAGCGCCTTGATATACGGGCGTTGATAGCTTTCGCATTCATCGGGGCTTTCGTCACCGTGAAATTGCAGCATATCCAGCGGCACGGCATCCAGGGTTTCGTTGAGTTCGCAACGGCTGGCGTTGACGAACAGCCCCACGGTGGTCACGAATGGCGGCAGCGCAGCGATGATCGCCCGCGCCTGCAACACGTTCACCGCCCGCGGGCTCTTGGCATAGAACACAAAACCGATGGCATCCGCCCCCGCTTCGACTGCCGCCAGCGCGTCTTCTATGCGGGTAATCCCGCAAATCTTGCTGCGAACGGCTGGCATGGCGTGGAAACCTCAGGGGTTGGGCCGAGAAAGTCCCGGATGGTAACAAAAGCGCTTGCAGGCGTCAGCCGTCAAGTTCGCTGAAACCTGTGAGGAAATGTGGACCGATAAAGCGCTGCGGCAATTCAAACTCGTCGCGGTACTCCACATCCACCAGGTACAGGCCGAACGGATGCGCCGTGACACCGCCGGTGCGGCGAACGCGGCTTTCCAGCACTTCGCGCGCCCACTCCACCGGGCGCTCGCCAGTGCCGATGGTCATCAGCACACCGGCAATATTGCGCACCATATGGTGCAGGAAGGCGCCGGCACGGATATCCAGCACGATCATCTTGCCGTGACGGGTCACGCGCAGGTGGTGGACTTCCTTGATCGGCGACTTGGCCTGGCACTGGCCTGCACGGAAGGCGCTGAAATCATGCACGCCGACCAGATGCCGGGCGGCCTCGGCCATGCGCTCGGCATCCAGCGGGCGGTGGTTCCAGGTAATTTCCTGATTCAGGTGCGCCGGGCGGATCTGATCGTTGTAGATCACGTAGCGGTAGCGCCGGGCGATGGCCTTGAAGCGCGCATGAAAATGCGCAGGCATGACCTTGGCCCAGGTCACGCTGACGTCATGGGGCAAATTGATATTGGCGCCCATCACCCAGGCTTTTAGCGTGCGTTCGGCCTGGGTGTCAAAGTGCACCACCTGGCCACAGGCGTGCACACCGGCATCGGTACGCCCGGCACACATCAGCGAGATCGGCGAATCCGCCACCTTCGACAACGCGTTTTCGAGGGTTTCCTGCACGGTCAGCACACCGGAAGCCTGGCGCTGCCAGCCGCGATAGCGCGAACCTTTGTATTCCACGCCCAAGGCGATGCGATTAAAGCCTGCGGCCGCCATTTCGGCGGCCGCGTTATCTATATTTGCCAAGAACTGAGAGCCCGATGAGTTGCGCGAAGAGAGCCATTATAAAGGCGGTAGAACCTATGCGGGGCGCTTTTGTTGTGTGGGAGCTGGCTTGCCTGCGATACAGGCACCTCGGTCTACAGTTGAGACCCGGTCGACGCCATCGCAGGCAAGCCAGCTCCCACACAAGCCCGCTCCCACAGGGGTTTTGCAGCGCACTTTAGATCTTGCCGAGCATTTCCTTGGCTTCATCGCGCTGTTCTAAAGTGCCAGCGATCAGCACTTCCTCCAGGATCTCCTTTGCACCATCGGTATCGCCCATGTCGATGTAGGCCTGGGCCAAGTCCAGCTTGGTGGCGACCTCATCGGTACCGGAAAGGAAGTCGAATTCCGGCTCATCAGCACCCAACGCCGCATCTTCAGCGGTGAAGGAAGGCTCGATCGGCGGATGCTCGAGGCTCTGGGACAAGCGATCGAGTTCTGCGTTGACGTCATCAAGTTCCGAGGCGAAGGCATCCGGCTTGGCTGGGGCCGGGGCTTGCGGCTCATCGGCCAGGGACAGATCGAAGTCCTCCGGCAGGTCAAAATCGTCCAGCGCAGTGGGCGCCAGGGTCGGCGGCTCGACGGCCGGCACGTCCTTCATTTGATCTTCCAGGCCCGACAGAAAGTCATCATCTGCCAGCGAAGACGGGGCCTCGAGCTGCAAATCCAGGTCGAAATCCGACAGGTCATCCGGGCTGGCCTTGGCTTCGGTCTGCTGTTGCAGCACCGACTCAAAGCTCGGCGCGTCTTTCGGGCTGACGACGGTGGGTGACGCCGCTTCCAGGTCATCCAGACTCAGGTCGAAATCCGTGTCGAACGCCTCAGGCTCCGGGGCCGGCGCGGCGGGTTTGTCTTCGAGCAAGTCCTTGACGTATTGAGCATCCAGGGCCGCCGCTGCCACCGCAGCACTGACACCCGCCGCCAATACGGCCATGGCCGGAAAGCGGTTTTTCAGTTGCTCGACCTGGGCATGGTTTTCACCATTGGCCACCAGTTGACGCTCCTGGGTGACGAAACCGTCCTTGTCGCCTTGCAGGCCATAGACTTCCATCAACTTCAGGCGCAGGTCGCTGCGCTTGGGTTCGCGCTTGATCGCCTGCTCCAGCACATCGGCAGCCTGGTTCAGGTGGCCACGGTCGATATGGGATTGTGCTTGCGCCAGTGCGTCACTGGAGTTTTCCGGGGCGACGGCAACGGCCAACGGCGCGAGTACGGAGGCAACCGATGGCACCACCACGGGCTCAGCAACAGCCGCCGGCGCGGGAGTGGCGGCCAATTTAACGTTCGGTGCTGCCACTTCAAGGCCTTCGAAGCTGTCCGCAGGCAGATCGTGATCCACATTTGGCGTAAATGCCGGTTCTTCGGCCAGCGCGCGCGCCATGCGCAGGTGCTTTTCCTCTTCGAGTCGCGCATTGCGATGGCGCGCCCACAGTAGCAGGAGCAACAACACCAGCAAGCCGGCCGCGCCGCCGATCACACCGAGGACGATCGGGTTGGTCAGCAGCTCGTTGAACTTGCCTTCGCTGGTGGCTGGCGTGTCCTGCGCCTTGATTGGCTCGGGCGCGGGTGCTGCGGCAACGGGCGCAGCCTCAGCGGGTGCTGGCGCAGGCGCAGGCGCAGGTTCAGTTGCCAATTGAGCCGGCATCGCCGCTGTCGCCTGCGGTGCCGGCTCAGGGTTGCCGGCCTGCAACCTGGCGAGTTGATCGTTTTTCAGTTGAATGAGTTTTTGCAGCTTGTCCAGTTGGCTTTGCAGGTCCGCTGCGCGGCTTTTGAGCTCTTCATTGTCGCGCCGGGTGGTGTCCAACTGCTCCTGGGTCATCGCCAGTTTGTCGCTCACCGCTCGGCTATCACCGGCCTTGCCCTTCGCGCCTTTTTTGGCCGACTCCGCCGACACCAGGCTCAAGTTGTCCTTGGCCGTGGTGCTCGACGGCGCATTGCCGGCCTGGGTGCGCTTGGTCGCGTCCAGCTGTTGCTTGCCCGCTACCGGGTTACCGGCTGTGCGACGGCCTTCGCGCCAGGCAGCATTTTGCGCAGCCACTTCGGCAATCGCGTCGGGCTGCGGCAAGCTGGTGGCTTGCTGGCGATCCGGCAGGCGCAGGACCTGGCCGGTTTTCAGGCGGTTGATGTTGCCGTCGACAAAGGCATCAGGATTAAGCGCCTGAATGGCCAGCATGGTTTGCTGCACCGACGCACCGTTGCGGTTCTTTTCGGCAATTTCCCACAAGGTGTCGTGAGAAGTCGTGGTGTGTTGAGCGGATTTGCTGGCGGTCGTCGCTGTGGTGGCGGGCGCAGTGGTGGTCGGTGCGCTCAAACGCGGCGTAGGCGCGCCGGTGGCGGGCGCCGATTGATCAAATTTGGCCGGGTCGAGCAAAACGCTGTAATCGCGCATGAGGCGGCCATTGGGCCACTGCACCTGCAGCAGGAAACGTACGTAGGAATCGGGCAGTGGCTTGCTGGAGGTAACACGCACCACACTGCGGCCGCTGGGGTTGATCACCGGGGTAAACGTCAGGTCATTGAGGAACGCCTGGCGGTCTACGCCTGCATCGACAAACGCCTGGTCGGAGGCCAGGCTCGGGGTGATCTCGGCAGCCGTGAGGCCGCCCACGTCGAGCAATTCGATTTCCACCGACAACGGCTGGTTCAGCTTCGACTTGAGGGTCATCTCCCCAAGCTGCAGCGCCTGCGCCATACCGGAGGACAGCGCCGAGGCGGCCGCTATTGCTAACACCAGTTTGCGAACTTGAACCATAGCCTCATCCTTTGTCTGAACACTCCCCGGCCTGCGAGAAGGTTGGTAACCGCTGCCATAAGGCATGGCGAGCCGATAGGTTACCGACGCGCTTCTTTACCGCTTGGGACCAAGCATAGCGCTTGGCTAGAATCAATCTACAAATTGCCGCCAAGTATCTTTTACACAAGGCCTTTTATCAACAACTGCGCCAGCTGTACGGCGTTGAGTGCCGCGCCCTTGCGTACGTTATCTGACGTCAGCCACAGATTTAGTTCCGCCGGGTCATCCACACCCGCCCGCACACGGCCGACGTAGACCACATCCTGGCCGACCGCATCGCCCACAGCCGTGGGGTAATCGCCCTCTTCAACCAGTTCAATGCCAGGCGCCGCTTCCAATACACGGTTCACCGCTGCCAGGTCGACCGGCGCACCCAATTGCAGCGACACCGTCAGGCTATCGCCAAAAAACACCGGGGCTTGAACGCAGGTTGCAGAAATCTTCAGCAATGGAGTTTCCAGCACCGCGCGCAGTTCGTATACGAGACGTTTCTCTAGAGCTGTATGACCTTTCGCATCTGGCGTACCGACTTGTGCCAACAGGTTGAAGGCCATCTGCCGATCAAAGAACTGGGGTTCCAGCGGGCGCACGTTCAGCAGTTCGGCGGTCTGTCGCGCCAGCTCGCTGACGGCTTCACGGCCCTGGGCCGATACCGCCAGGTTGGCGGTGACGCTGACACGCTGGATCTCCAACAATTCACGCAACGGCGCCAGCACCACGGCCAGGTTGGTCGCCGATGGGCTTGGGCTGCTCAGTTGGAAGGGCTTTTTCAAGCTGTCCAGGACATGGGCATTGGCCTCCGGTACCACGTGAGGCGCTTGTTCAGCGGGCAACGCGCCAGACAGGTCGATGACCGCACAGCCAGCAGCGATGGCGCGCGGGGCGAAGCTCAAGGTAACGGCCGGGCCGGCCGCAAAGAAGGCAAGCTGCGCTTTTTTGAAATCGAACTCATCGACTTCCTTGACCCGCACGTTCTTGCCGCGAAACGGCACGGAGGCGCCGGCCGAATTGCTGCCGGCCAGCAGGTAGAGGGTGCCCACCGGAAAATCCAGCTCTTCGAGAATCTGCACCAGGGTTTCACCGACGGTACCGGTGGCGCCGATCACGGCGATTTCAAAGGTCTGGGTCATGGGGGCTGCCTCGGGCATTGCGGGGGGAGCGGCACTTTACCGGGTGGCTCGGGGTGAGGCAATTAAGCTGGCCTTTGTGGTGAGGCTGATGGCCTCATCGCAGGCAAGCCAGCTCCCACCCTTGAATGTGTTCACAAAACACAATGTGGGAGCTGGCTTGCCTGCGATGGCGGCCTCAAGGGCAATAAAAAACCCGCGCCTGTCACCAGAGCGCGGGTTTCTCTTACGGTTTCAAGCGATCAACGCTCGAGCAAAATCCGCAGCATGCGACGCAGCGGCTCGGCCGCGCCCCACAGCAACTGGTCGCCCACCGTGAACGCGCCCAGGAACTGGCTGCCCATGTTCAGCTTGCGCAGACGGCCCACCGGTACATTCAGGGTGCCGGTGACCTTGGTCGGGCTCAGCTCCTGCATGCTGATGTCGCGGTTGTTCGGCACCAGCTTGACCCATGGGTTGTGCTGGCTGATCAGCCCTTCGATATCGGCGATCGGCACGTCTTTGTTCAGCTTGATGGTCAGCGCCTGGCTGTGGCAGCGCATGGCACCGATGCGCACGCAGATGCCGTCCACCGGAATCGGGTTCTTGAAACGACCCAGAATCTTGTTGGTCTCGGCCTGGGCCTTCCACTCTTCGCGGCTCTGGCCGTTTGGCAGTTCCTTGTCGATCCACGGGATCAGGCTGCCGGCCAATGGCACACCGAAGTTCTCGGTCGGGTAAGCGTCGCTGCGCATGGCTTCGGCCACACGCCGGTCGATGTCGAGGATCGCGCTGGCAGGGTCGGCCAGTTGATCGGCAACAGCGGCATGGGTTGCGCCCATCTGCTTGATCAGTTCGCGCATGTTCTGCGCGCCGGCGCCGGACGCCGCCTGATACGTCATGGCGCTCATCCACTCAACCAGGCCGGCTTCGAACAAGCCGCCCAGGCCCATCAGCATCAGGCTGACGGTGCAGTTGCCGCCGACGTAGTTCTTGGTGCCGGCATCCAGCTGCTGGTCGATGACCTTGCGGTTCACCGGGTCGAGGATGATCACCGCGTCATCCTGCATGCGCAGGCTCGAGGCGGCGTCGATCCAGTAACCCTGCCAGCCGGCTTCACGCAGCTTGGGGAAGACTTCGCTGGTGTAGTCGCCACCCTGGCAGGTCAGAATCACGTCGAGGGTTTTCAGCTCTTCAATGCTGTAGGCGTCCTTGAGCGGGGCGATATCCTTGCCCACGGACGGCCCTTGGCCACCTACGTTCGAAGTGGTGAAAAACACCGGCTCAATAAGATCGAAATCCTGCTCTTCCAGCATCCGCTGCATGAGCACGGAACCGACCATACCGCGCCAACCGATCAGACCTACACGTTTCATCGCAACTACACCTTGTTAAAAAGTGGGCCGCCTTGCAGCAACAACTGCAAGCGGGCCGGAGAGATTACAGATTCCGCAGCGCGGCGACTACTGCATCGCCCATTTCTTGCGTGCCGATTTTGCTGCAACCCTGTGACCAAATGTCACCGGTGCGCAAACCTTGATCCAGCACCAGGCTGACCGCCTTCTCGATGGCATCCGCCGCTTCGCTCAAGTTGAAGCTGTAACGCAGCATCATCGACACCGACAAAATGGTCGCCAGCGGGTTGGCAATGCCCTGGCCTGCGATGTCCGGCGCCGAACCGTGGCACGGCTCGTACATGCCCTTGTTGTTGGTGTCCAGGGACGCCGACGGCAGCATGCCGATGGAGCCGGTGAGCATCGAGGCCTGGTCGGACAGGATGTCGCCGAACAGGTTGTCGGTAACGATCACGTCAAACTGCTTGGGCGCACGCACCAGTTGCATGGCAGCGTTGTCGACGTACATGTGGCTGAGCTCTACGTCCGGGTAGTCCTTGGCGACTTCCTCGACGATTTCGCGCCACAGTTGGCTGGAGGCCAGTACGTTGGCTTTATCCACCGAGCAGACCTTTTTGCCGCGCACACGGGCCATGTCGAAACCGACACGGGCAATACGGCGGATTTCGCTTTCGCTGTACGGCAGGGTGTCGTAGGCCTGACGCTCGCCATTTTCCAACTCGCGCACGCCGCGTGGCGAGCCGAAATAGATACCGCCGGTCAGTTCACGCACGATCAGGATGTCCAGGCCCGCCACCACTTCCGGCTTGAGGCTCGACGCGTCGGCCAGCTGCGGGTAGAGGATGGCCGGGCGCAGGTTGCCGAACAGGCCCAGTTGCGCGCGGATTTTCAGCAGGCCGCGTTCCGGGCGGATATCACGCTCGATCTTGTCCCACTTCGGGCCACCCACGGCGCCGAGCAGCACAGCATCGGCCGCACGGGCGCGGTCCAGGGTTTCGTCGGCCAGCGGCACGCCGTGCTTGTCGATGGCCGCGCCGCCGATCACGTCGTGGCTCAGCTCAAAGCCCAGGTTGTACTTGCTGTTGGCGAGTTCCAGGACCTTGACCGCTTCGGCCATGATTTCCGGACCAATACCGTCGCCAGGGAGAATCAGAATCTGCTTGCTCATGCGTTCCTCATTTCATCAAGCGACCCGCCCGTGGGCAGGTCGGGAAAAATCAATCAGCGTTCAGCGAAAACCACCAGCACGTCGGTGCTGAAGGTGCCGTCGGCTTGAATCTCGTAGTAATCGCGCACTTCCTGGCCCATTGCCTGTTGCAGCGCAAGGATCGCGGCGCGCAAGACCTCTGGTGTGCGCATACGCTCGACCCACGAGGTGTATTCCAGGCGCAGGCGCTGACGGCTGCTGGTGCGCACATGCAAGCCGGCTTCGCTGAGCTGTTGCATCCATTCGGCGGCGCAGTAATCGCGCACGTGGCTGGTGTCGCGCAGCACTTCGACGGTTTGCAGGTAAGTGTCCAACAGCGGGCTGCCCGGTGACAAGACGTCGACGAAAGCCGCCACGCCACCCGGCTTGAGCACTCGGCGCACTTCGCGCAACGCCAGGCCCAGGTCGCTCCAGTGGTGGGCCGAGTAGCGGCTGAACACGAAATCGAACTCGCCATCGGCGAATGGCAGGCGCTCGGCGGCGCCGTGTACGGTGCGGATGTTGGTCAGGTTGCGGTCTATAGCCGCTGCGGCAACCACGTCGAGCATCTGTTGGGACAGGTCGTAGGCCACTACCTCGTTGACCAGTGGCGCCACCTGGAAACTCACATGCCCCGCACCGCACCCCAAATCCAGCAGGCGTGCAGCGCCCTGCCCGGCCAGTTCGGCCTGGAGCAGCGCGAATTCGGTGCCCTGGGCGTGCACGGCACTGCTCAGGTAGGCCGAGGCTTGCTCGCCGAATTGTTTTTGCACGACTTGGGTGTGGGCGGTGGTGGTCATGGTGGCTTTCCTTGGGTGTTGGGGTGGTTGTACTGGCGCTATCGCAGGCAAGCCAGCTCCCACAGTTGGAATGCATTCCAAGGTGGGAGTCGGGCTTGCCCGCGATGGGGCCCGCACAGTTACCGCCAATCAGGCATCGCGAAACAGCCAGGGCTGGCTCGCCCGGTGTTTGGCTTCAAACGCGGCAATCGCATCGCCGTCCTGCAAGGTCAGGCCGATGTCGTCCAGGCCATTGATCAGGCAATGCTTGCGGAACGCATCCACCTCAAAGTGATACACCTTGCCGTCCGGGCGGGTCACGGTCTGCGCGGCCAGGTCAACGGTCAGTTGGTAGCCCACATCCGCTTCCACCTGCTTGAACAACTCATCCACTTCGGCATCGCTCAAGATGATCGGCAGCAAGCCGTTCTTGAAGCTGTTGTTGAAGAAGATGTCGGCGTAGCTCGGCGCGATGATGCTGCGAAAGCCATATTCTTCCAGGGCCCACGGCGCGTGTTCACGGCTGGAGCCGCAGCCGAAGTTTTCCCGCGCCAGCAATACACTGGCGCCTTGGTAGCGCTCGGCGTTGAGCACGAAATCCTTGTTCAGCGGGCGCTTGGAGTTGTCCTGATAGGCGTAGCCCACGTCCAGGTAGCGCCACTCGTCGAACAGGTTAGGGCCAAAACCGGTGCGCTTGATCGACTTCAAGAACTGCTTGGGGATGATCTGGTCGGTGTCGACGTTGGCGCGATCCAATGGGGCGACAAGGCCGGTGTGTTGGGTAAAAGCTCTCATCGGGTATTCCTCAGATCAATTCGCGAACGTCGATGAAACGACCGTTGACGGCCGCCGCAGCGGCCATGGCCGGGCTCACCAGGTGGGTACGGCCACCAGCGCCCTGACGCCCTTCGAAGTTACGGTTGGACGTGGACGCGCAATGCTCGCCCGACTCCAAACGGTCCGGGTTCATCGCCAGGCACATCGAGCAGCCCGGCTCACGCCATTCAAAACCGGCCTCGAGGAAGATCTTGTCCAGGCCTTCGGCTTCAGCTTGAGCCTTCACCAGGCCCGAACCCGGCACCACGATGGCTTGCTTGATGGTCGAAGCCACTTTACGGCCTTTGGCGATCACCGCCGCAGCGCGCAGGTCTTCGATCCGCGAGTTGGTGCAGGAACCGATAAACACGCGGTCCAACTGGATGTCGGTGATCGCCTGATTGGCCTTCAAGCCCATGTACTTCAGGGCGCGTTCGATGGAGCCACGCTTGACCAAGTCGGTTTCTTTAGCCGGGTCGGGCACGTTCTGGTCAACCGCCAAGACCATTTCCGGCGAGGTGCCCCAGCTGACTTGCGGTTTGATCTGGGCCGCGTCGAGCTCGACCACGGTGTCGAACACCGCGTCGGCGTCGGAGACCAGGTCTTTCCAGGCCTCGACCGCAGCGTCCCAATCGGCGCCCGCCGGTGCAAATGGGCGACCTTTGACGTATTCAACGGTTTTTTCGTCCGCCGCCACCATGCCCACGCGGGCACCGGCTTCGATGGACATGTTGCAGATGGTCATGCGGCCCTCGATGGACAGGTCGCGAATCGCGCTGCCGGCAAACTCGATGGCGTGGCCGTTACCGCCGGCGGTGCCGATCTTGCCGATCACGGCCAGCACGATGTCTTTGGCGGTCACGCCGAAGGGCAAGGTGCCTTCGACTTTGACCAACATATTCTTCATCTTTTTGGCGACCAGGCACTGGGTGGCGAACACATGTTCGACCTCGGAGGTGCCGATGCCATGGGCCAGGGCGCCAAATGCACCGTGGGTGGAGGTGTGGGAGTCGCCGCAGACCACGGTCATGCCTGGCAAGGTGGCGCCCTGCTCCGGGCCGATCACGTGAACGATGCCTTGGCGCACGTCATTCATCTTGAATTCGGTGATGCCATATTCGTCGCAGTAGTCGTCGAGGGTCTGCACCTGAAGGCGCGACACCTGGTCGGCAATGGCTTCGATGCCGCCCTTGCGTTCCGGGGTGGTGGGCACGTTGTGGTCCGGGGTGGCGATGATCGAGTCGACGCGCCAAGGCTTGCGCCCGGCCAGTCGCAGGCCTTCGAACGCTTGGGGCGAGGTCACTTCATGGATGATGTGACGGTCGATATAGATCAGCGACGAGCCATCGTCGCGCCGTTTCACTTCATGGGAATCCCAAAGCTTGTCGTAAAGCGTTTTGCCGGCCATCAGTCGGTCCTCATCACAGGTGCATCTAAACGCCGGGCTTTTCAATAACCCTTTGGCTTGTGAGGCTGATGGTATGGCGCTACATTAAATAACTCAAATTCATATTTTTTATGCTTTGGATTACCAACTGGAATACCACCATGGACCTGGCCAACCTCAACGCCTTTATTGCCATCGCCGAGACCGGCAGCTTCTCCGGCGCCGGTGAACGCCTGCACCTGACCCAGCCGGCCATCAGTAAACGCATCGCCGGGCTGGAGCAGCAATTAAAGGTGCGCCTGTTCGATCGCCTGGGCCGTGAAGTCGGCCTGACCGAGGCCGGACGCGCCCTGCTGCCGCGCGCTTATCAGATTCTGAATGTGCTGGACGATACGCGCCGCGCGCTGACCAACCTGACCGGCGAAGTCAGCGGACGGCTGACATTGGCCACCAGCCATCACATCGGCCTGCACCGCCTGCCGCCGATCCTGCGCACCTTTACCCGGCAATATCCCAATGTGGCACTGGATATTCAGTTCCTTGATTCGGAAGTGGCCTACGAAGAAATCCTCCACGGCCGCGCCGAAGTGGCGGTCATCACCCTGGCGCCTGAACCGCACAACCTGGTGCGCGCCACGTCGGTGTGGGACGACCCGCTGGATTTTGTGGTGGCGCCGGAACACAGCTTGACCGGCAACGGCACCGTCAGCCTGGCCGACATTGCCAAACACCCGGCGGTTTTCCCCGGCGGCAATACCTTCACCCACCATATCGTCAGCCGGCTGTTCGAAGCGCAAGGCCTTACGCCCAACATTGCGATGAGCACCAACTACCTGGAAACCATCAAGATGATGGTCTCCATCGGCTTGGCCTGGAGCGTGTTGCCGCGCACCATGCTCGATGATCAGGTGGCAAGCATCGCTTTGCCGGGCATACAGCTCAGTCGCCAGCTAGGCTATATCGTGCACACCGAAAGGACGCTGTCGAACGCTGCGCGGGCTTTCATGAGCCTATTGGATGCACAGGTCGATCTGCCAGGGACACCGGTATGAAGCTGTGCGGCCCATAAAGCCTGAATAGAACCGCGCCGAACGCCCATTGAGCCAAGGCCCTTTGATAATGCGCAACCCCCTCGATTCCGTGCCGCCCCTGCCGCGCATTTACGCCTTGGACCCTCAAGAGGCGGAACAAAGCTGGGAAAGTGCTCCGCAATTGCTGGCGGCCCTCAATGCTGCCCGCCTTGGCGCGTGGTGCTGGGAAATCGACACCGGCAGGATCAGTTGGTCACGCGGCACCCAGGCGCTGTTCGGCTACGACCCTCGGCAACCACTGCCCAAAGACCTGGGCTACCTGGACCTGCTGGCGCCCCAGGACCGCGCCCGAGTGGTGCGCGCGTTTCATGCGGTGCTGGCCGGCGAGCCGTTCGAGCAGGCCATGCACCACCATATCCAATGGCCGGATGGCAGCCATCACTGGCTGGAAATCAACGGCAGCCTGGCGCCGGACAAAGCCGGCCGACGCCGCATGATCGGGGTGATCCGCGAAACCACCCGCCAGCGCGAGCGCGAACACGCCCTCATGCAATCGGAAAAACGCTTCGCCACGCTGTTTCACCTGTGCCCCAACATGGTGTTGCTCACCCGCCAGTCTGACGGCCGCATCAGTGAAGCCAACCAATATTTCGAGATTCACTTTGGCTGGCCCGTGGCCGAGGCCATCGGCCGCACCACCCTGGAACTGGGCCTATGGCGCCACCCCGAGGAGCGCGCGCTGCTGGTCCAGGCCACCCAGCGCAAGGGCGAGCCGATCACCATGGACGTGCAGTTCTGCGCCAGCAACGGTCAGATCCACGATGGCACCCTGAGTGCACAAAAGGTCGAGCTTGAAGGCGAGGCTTACCTGATCAGCACCTTCCTCGACACCACCGACCGCAAGAACGCCGAACAGGCGCTCAAGGACAGCCAGGAGCGCCTCGACCTGGCCCTGGATTCGGCGCAACTGGGCACCTGGGACTGGCACATCCCCACCGGCATGCTCTACGGCTCGGCCCGCGCCGCCCAGTTGCACGGCCTGCCGCCCGAACCTTTCCACGAAGCCTTCGACGCGTTTTTTGAAGGCATGTCCGATGCCGACCGCGAGGGCATGCGCAACGCCTACCGCAGCCTGCGCGAAGGCCCGGACGGCAACTACCAGTTGACCTACCGGGTGGAAATGGAAGATGGCAGCCCGCGCTACCTGGAAAGCCGCGCACGCCTGTATCGCGATGATGCCGGCAAGCCGCTGCGCATGGCCGGCACCTTGCTCGATATCACCGACCAGGTTGAACGCGAACAACGCCTGACCGCCTCCGAAGAGAAATTCGCCAGCCTGTTCCAGGCCAGCCCTGACCCGATCTGCGTAACCTGCCTGGACAGCGGCGTGTTTATCGAGATCAACCCGGCCTTTACCCAGACCTTCGGCTGGACCGCCGCCGACGTCATCGGCAACAGCGCCGAGCAGATCGGCCTGTGGGATGATTCGAGCCAGCGCCTGCAACGCATTGAGCAGGTGATTCGCGAACAGTTGTTGAGCAATGTGGCTCTGGTGGTGCATCACCAGAACGGCCAAAGCCTGACCTGCGTGATTTCCAGCCGGTTGATCAAGGTCGGCGATCAGCCGTGCATCGTCACCACACTGCGCGATATCACCCAGCAACAGCGCTCGGAGGCTGCGCTCAAAGCCAGTGAGGAGAAATTCGCCAAGGCTTTTCACTCCAGCCCCGATGCGATTTCCATCACCGAACGCGACACCGGCCGTTATGTCGAGGTCAACGACGGCTTTTGCCGCCTGACCGGCTACCGCGCCGAAGAGGCCATCGGCCTCACGCTCTACCAGATCGGCATCTGGGCCGATGAAAACCAGCGGGCGGCGTTGTTGGCCGAGCTGCAGATCAAGGGCCGCATTCATCACCTGGAAATGCTCTGGCACAACAAGCACGGCGACGTGTTGGCGGTGGAAGTCTCGGTGGAACCCATCACCCTCAATGAAACCCCGTGCCTGCTGTTGACTGCACGGGATGTGAGCCTGCTGAAAAACGCCCAGGCGCAGATTCGTCACTTGGCCTATCACGACCCACTGACCAACCTGCCTAATCGTGCGCTGCTGATGGACCGTTTGAGCCAGCAGATCGCCTTGCTCAAACGCCATAACCTGCGTGGCGCGTTGCTGTTCCTCGACCTTGACCACTTCAAACACATCAACGACTCCCTCGGCCACCCGGTGGGCGACACCGTGCTGAAAATAGTCACTGCGCGACTGGAAGCCAGCGTGCGCCTGGAAGACACCGTGGCGCGCCTGGGCGGTGATGAGTTCGTGGTGTTGCTCAGTGGACTGGAGGGCACACGTGCAGAGGTCGGCAGCCAAGTGCACCTATTGGCCGACACGCTGCGCGAACTGCTGTCGGAGCCGATGTTCCTCGATGGCCACCGCCTGCAAGTCACGCCGAGCATTGGGGTGGCGCTGATTCCCGATCATGGTTCCACGCCCGCCGACCTGCTCAAGCGCGCCGACATTGCGCTGTATCGCGCCAAAGACTCGGGGCGCAACACCACGCAAATGTTCCACAACAGCATGCAGAAAACCGCCAGCGAGCGCCTGCGCATGGAGACCGACTTGCGCCTGGCGCTGTCTCGCGGTGAGTTCAGCGTGCACTACCAGCCTCAAGTGGATGCACGCGGCAACAAAATTGTCGGCGCCGAGGCGCTGGTGCGCTGGGAGCACCCACAATTGGGCGCGCAGTCACCCACCGAATTTATCAAGGTCCTGGAAGACAGCGGCCTGATCCTGGAGGTTGGCACCTGGATCCTCGATGAAGCTTGCGGCGCCTTTGCGCAGCTGATCGCCGAGGGCCTGGTAGACCCGCTTAATTTCAGCCTGTGCGTGAATATCAGCCCCCGGCAGTTTCGCCAGAACGACTTTGTGGAGCGGGTAGAACACAGCCTCAAACAGCATCATCTGCCCTGCAGCCTGTTAAAGCTGGAGATCACCGAAGGCATCGTCATCCAGAACCTGGATGACACCGTGGCGAAGATGCGCCGCCTGAAAAAACTCGGCGTGAGCTTTGCCATGGATGACTTCGGCACCGGCTATTCGTCGTTGACCTACCTCAAGCGCTTGCCGGTGGACGCGCTGAAGATCGACCAGTCCTTTGTGCGCGATGCCACCCATGACCCCAATGATGCGGAAATCATCCGCGCCATTGTGGCCATGGCGCGCAGCCTCAATCTGGACGTAATCGCCGAGGGCGTTGAGACCCCGGAACAACTGGCGTTCCTGCAAAAGCTGGGGTGCCATTTGTTCCAGGGGTATTTGCACAGTCGGCCGCTGCCGATCGAGGCGTTCAGGCTGTTACTGGTTCAACCGCCTTCACGCGGTTTACACCAGTTTTAACGCACGAGCGCCTTTTATCCATTCCGAACCGGCCAATTTCATTTTTGACCCATATAAATCGATCACCCCATCAAAAACGCCTACGGAGTGGCCATGATTGGCAAGGGTACCCGGAACGCCACTGGCCAGTTCCTCGGCAGTGCTGCCACGGGTGAAGGCGTACAAGCCCAGACGCCGCAGTGCTTCGCCGGGGGTTTCTTTATCATTGAGCGTCCCCATAGCGGCCTCAAAACTGGCTTGGGCCCGAAACTCGTGATTTTCCATTTGTGCCCGCTTGGCACTCACGGCAAACAGGAAAATCGCGTCTTGTAAAAGGCCTCTATCTTCACCGAAGAAGTGCGAACCTTTTTGCGCCTGTTTCAACTCATCGTAGGTCAGCTGCACGGTGCATGAATCACGCATGGTCACGGTGTAACCTTCAGGTGTCTCAATGACGCGCTTGTAAATGCCCTGGGGATTTTGACCGTACTTCATCATCGCGGCCTTGATCGCCGAGACCGTGACGCAATTGAGTGCGGAACCTTGGTAGAACCCACTCCAGATATTGTCGGGCTTGACGCCCACCGGGCGATTGGAGAGGTGGGAAATGGTGCTGTTCCGTTCTGCCGAGGCGGTGTGGGGCGCCGGCATGGCAAGCATATAGCCGTAGTCTTTGACAACAGGCTGTCGCTTGCCGAATGGGTGCTTGATGCCATCCAGTACGAGCTCACCGGCGAAATTGTCCACGACCGCAACGGTGCCTTTTTTCTGCATCTTTTCGGGCTCGACAATGCGCAAGAAACCGGTCATCCCCATACCTTTTAATATCCGGTAGACCATGTCATGAAGCATGACCCCGGATAGCGCGGCCTCAAAGTGCCCAGGGGTATCAGCGTCCGTATTGATCAGTTGCATACGTTTCACATAGGCCGCCAACATGAAATTGGCGTCCATCACCGCACCGCTGTCACTTCCGGAAAACCGCGAGACCGCGGCCGTGCGACGCAATTCTTCTTTGGAAAGATGTACAGAAAAACCGTCCTTCATCGTGATGTCATAGCCATCTGCGGCTGCCACGACCTTGTCGAACACATCCATAGGACGCTGGCCAAACCTCATCATCATCATTTTGATCACGGACGCATGCCGACGGGTGTCGCCCTCACCGAACCGTCGTTCTGCGACGTCAAAACTTCTTACTATATCGACAGCTGCCTGATCCATTGCCCAAGCATCAGTGTCGGAAGTCGAATCGATCACTGGCTGCACGCCAGGGCCGGATGGGCTCTGGGGCTGGATGCCGACATTCAAAGCGGGCGCATTACTCTGCACATCAACGGATGCCTTGTCGTTAACCAGTACGTAAACATAGGGACGATCAACAGGTCGCTTGCGCCCATGTTCATGGCTAACGCCCTCATACACCAAGCCTGCGCCAAATGTATGGGTTTCCATGACGCCGACGCCGCCGCTGCTTACTAACTGCGCCGAGGGTACCTGGCGTAAAAACCCGGCCATACCCAAGCCTTTAAGTAGATTGTAGGTCGTCTCACCACGCAAAGAGTTCGACAACACACGCTCAAACCCCTGGCTGTTACCCGCCTGCGCATCCAAAAGTTGTTTACGTTTAATAAAAACAGCCAATGCAAAGTTTGCATCACTGATCACGGCCGTGTCATTGCCAACAAACTGTGAGTGGGCGGCTGTTTGTTGTAACTCGAGCTCAGAGAGTTGCACTGTATTGCCATCTCTAAGCGTGACCTCATACCCCTGCCCGGCACGCTTGACCTGCACAAACAAGTCCGCAGGGCGTTGACCAAACGTGACCATCATCATTTTGATAACCGCCGCGTGAGCACTGGCATCATAATCCTCACCAAAGCGTCTTGGCGGGGCATTGAATGCGTTGACAACATCCAGCAATTTTACGTCTGCCGAGTTGGCTATCGGCCCTGTAAAAGGCAGGTCAGGTACGCGTGTTGTAAGAGTAGAGAGATTGCGTTTGGCGATGTCCATACAAAAGACTCCTGCAGCCAGTCAATCAATACACTTTAAAAAGAGCATTGAGTGATGAGTTGATATATATAGAAAGTTGCCGACAACACTGATCTTTTATTGCCCGACCATTTGGCGCCGAGCATTAGCCAGCCGTTGACAGCAAGGAGTGCGCTTGAGTGCCACAGCCTCCCCTCGCCGAGGCGCAGCCCCTGGCCGCCCCCAGATCTCTTCACGGCCATTGATGACCGCCACCGAGTGCCCCCCTCGATTACTCACGCCCAAGCGACCTTCTGCAAGTTCACGCACGCTGACGTTTTCCATATAGTGGCTAAGCCCTAACCGCAGAAAACCCTCGCCAGGCTTTTCCTCGTCCTCACCATCATTCAAACTCTCCACACCCGCTTCAAAGCTCTCACCCGCGGTTGAGTCATTGTTTTCCTCGTGTGCACGCTTGGCACTGACGGCAAACAAAAAGTGCGCATCCTTGAGCATGCCCTTATCGGGGCCGATAAACTGCGAAGCGCGCGAGGCGACTGCCAACTCCCGGTCGGTTAATGTGAGCGTGTAATTGTCGCGCATCGTTACTCGATAACCGCCGTCCAGCCGCCTGACTTCGCGGTAAATGTCTGTCGGGCTTTGACCGAACTTGTGCATGGCCGCCTTGATAGTCGCTACCGTGGCACAGTTACCGCCTGGCCCCTGACGGAAGCCACGCCAAATATTCAAAGGCTTTGCGCCATTACGCATATTGGACAGGCCCGGGATATACCCTTTGCGCGACCCTGCAAGCTCGGAAGCCGCCACGGGTGCCGAGACAGCTGTCGCGGCCCGCGTCACCTGCGGGGCGTTCACTTGGGGTTGCGGGGGCACATCGGCAGAGGCCCTGGCCTTTTGCTGCGAGGGAACACTGGCCAACCGCGCCAAGAATGCGGCAACCCTGCCCCCCAGGCTGTCAGCGCTTGGGTGCCCAGGCCTGGCACTGAGCACCAGCACCGGGCTCGACTGCGAACCGGCATGCCTTGGCGCGTCAAAGGGCGCACGCTCTTGGGGCGCGTCTTGCAAATCCATGCCTGGCAGCTGACGCACACCTGGGTAAGCGATGTTATCAATTCGGTAATACATCATGACTTGCTCCACGTTTTCTAACGTTTCCCCGAACCTTGGGGCCGGGGAAACGTGACGTTATCGGCGAAGTTAAAACACCCTTCCGGGTGTCAACTCCTCAGCCGGGAGCTGTTGGAGAAACCTTGGTTCCAACGATCACTGTCGTTTTCAGCAGGACCTGGACTGGTCACGCCAAGCTTGGGCCGGGGGGTTACCTGCGAGGTCGTCTCGCGCGAGCCAGAGGTGTCAGACTCCGCGACTTCATCACCGCTGCGGCGCGTACCGGTAAGGTGATCGGAATCGTGCTCACCGTCCTTGTCATCAGTCTTGGTCGACTCGACATGACTGTCCTTAGCCTCAGTAACGAGCTTGGCGTCCTCGCCGTCAGTATTGGTCGTCTCGACATGACTGTCCTTGGCCTCAGTAATGAGCTTAGCGTCCTCGCCGTCAGTATTGGTCGACTCGACATGACTGTCCTTAGCCTCAGTAACGAGCTTGGCGTCCTCGCCGTCAGTCTTGGTCGTCTCGACATGACTGTCCTTAGTCTCAGTAATGAGCTTACTGTCCTTGCCCTCAGTGATGACTGACTTTACGTGCCCTTCCACACCATCAGTCGGTACTCGCTTTTCAGGCGGCAAAGGCGCGTTAGTCCTGGACGCCACACCGGCGATGGCACGCGATTTCTTGCCGGCTTCACCCGAGGTTTCAGGGCAGTGGCAGTGGTTGACATTAATCTCCACTTTGATCTGTGGGTTTGCTTCAGTTGTCACATAAATGCCGGATTCACGTGCCTGAGGTAAAACACGGAGCCCAGGGGTACGCGTTTCTGATTGATGCGAATCCTCACTCGACTTCTTTTTCAGTTGATTCGCAACATCCGATATAACCTTGGACAACACACCGACTGGAAGCCGCTCTTTGGTATGAACGCCTGCAACGTGTACGTCCTTGTGCTGCGAACTTTTATCCAGCGTGCTTTTCGTTTGAGTTTCTACAGCCGTGGTGCTCTTTAGCGGCTGGCCTGTCTGCAATGTCGCTTTGGATTGGGCGCCTGCAACGGCTGCTTCCTTGTGATGCGAACGTTCTTCCAGCGTGCTATTCGTTTGAGTTTCTACAGCCGTGGTGTTCTTAAGCGGCTGGCCTGTCTGCAATGTCGCTTTGGATGGGGTGCCTGCAACAGCTGCTTCCTTTTGCTGCGAGCCTTCTTCCAGCTTGCTTTTCGATTGAGCCTCGGAGGAGGAAGAGTGCTTCACCTGCAATTTAATGTGCGCAGGCGCGCCGATCGGAACGCCTGCATCCGGCTTGGAGAGGACCGAGCTATCGGCGGGAGACCTTTGATTAGCGATTTCAGCCTTGCCCGAAAACATCTCACGCATGGCACTGATAAGTTGATCAAACATATCAAACAGTTTCGTGAGCACGCCGGCATTATTAAACCCGTCACGCTGCAGCGTTGCGGAAAATTCAGTTTTGGGGGCGGATGGAGTGTGCCCGAAACCAGCGCCGGACATGCTAAGCGTCGTGCCGACATCGGGACTTTTTGACGGTGTCGAGTCAAGGGGCAACGCATCATTTTTGATAAAGGGCGAGTTATTGATCGAAAAAGGCATTAACAATTTCCTAATTAAGCGCTGCTTTGGCAATTAAACGCCCAGAACAGCGATAGTGATTTTAAGTGCTGCAAGCAACCGAGTCGCTTCACAGACCCCACTTTGGTGGAGCGCGAGATTATTGAGTTCCAGAAATCGCGCTTCATATAAGGAAACCAAATCAACCTTTAAGACTTTTCCCCGTTGCTATTCACGAACAGTCCAGACGTCGCACGGTCCTACCGGCGTGAGCACGGACACACGCACTTATAAACTGCCAAGACTGCAATTAAGCGACATAATTAACCGACCAGCCAAACGACAACCTATGATATTCCGCACTTAGTGAAACATCTTTCGTAACACCCATTGAGTGCTTTTAAAAATGCAACTAACTGTTCAGAACAACCCCGTAGTAACTACTGAACGCTGGTCGACGTTTCCTGTTACGTTCCAATGCTAAAAAGTCTCAGCCGGCAAAAAAACGCCACCTCTCAAGCTTGGTAAGCCTCCCCGGTAATACCTCCAAATGCAAAAATGCTCCGTATCTTTCAATACGGAGCATTTTTGCAACAAAGGCCGCTGTGATCATTCCACTACGCTGGGTCGGGATGCTTCATACCCAATAAGCGACTGACCTGCTCCAGCCCGGTTTCACGGCGTAGCGCGGTAAACAGCTCGACTGCTTCAGGATAGTTGCGCGTCAGCATCGCCAGCCATTGCTTCAAACGGCCCGGCGCCTGCTTTTCGGTGAGCTGCTCCATCGATTGGCGCCAGAACTCGTGGAGCATCGGCTGCATCTGCGCCCAGGTCATTTCCACCACTTCTTCACCTGCCTTCGCCGCTACGATCTGCCGCGCCAGATCCGGACGGGCCACCAGGCCACGGCCAAGCATGATGTCTTCGGCGCCGCTGACTTCGCGACAGCGCTTCCAGTCTTCGACGCTCCAGATATCGCCATTGGCAAACACCGGCACCTTGACCACGTCCTGCACCCGCGGGATCCACTCCCAGTGGGCTGGCGGTTTGTAGCCATCGGTCTTGGTGCGCGCATGCACCACGATGTGCGCCGCACCGCCTTCGGCCAGGGCCGTGGCGCACACCAGCGCGCCGTCGGGGCTGTCGAAGCCCAGGCGCATCTTCGCGGTGACCGGGATATGCGCCGGCACGGCGCGGCGCACGTGTTCGACGATCTGGTTGAGCAGCTCGGGCTCCTTGAGCAATACCGCACCGCCACGGGATTTGTTGACAGTCTTGGCCGGGCAGCCAAAGTTCAAGTCGATGACCTGCGAACCCAGCTCACACGCCAGCGCAGCGTTCTCCGCCAGGCACACCGGGTCCGAACCCAGCAACTGCACACGCAATGGCACGCCCGCAGCGGTGTGGGCACCGTGCAGCAGTTCGGGGGCGAGCTTGTGGAAATAGGCCGGGGTGAGCAGGCGGTCGTTGACGCGAATGAACTCGGTCACGCACCAGTCAATACCGCCCACGCGGGTCAACACGTCCCGCAGGATGTTGTCGACCAACCCCTCCATGGGCGCCAAAGCAATTTGCATGGGAAACACTCAACAAAAATCGTGGCGCAGTTTACTGGGTTTCCCGCAGTAACCGTTAACCCCCTGTCAGGGCCGGGCCATAGCCGTCGAGAAACTCGGCGGGCATGCGCTTGGGTTTGCCGCTGGACAGCTCGATGCACACAAAAGTGGTTTGCGCACGCAACAAGGTCGCGCCATCGCTGGGGCGCACCAGCTGGAAACGCCGGGTCATCTTCAGGCGCTGGTCCCAGTCAACGATCCAGGTGGCCAATTGCAGCTCGTCACCTTCGTAGCCGGCCGCCAAGTAGTCGATCTCATGGCGCACCACGGCCATGGCGCGGTCCAGCCGGCGATACGCGGTGAGGTCCAGCCCCAGACGCTGGGAGTGGCGCCACGCACAACGCTCCAGCCAGGACACGTACACCGCATTATTGGCGTGCCCAAGACCATCGATGTCTTGCGCGGCGACCTGCAGGTCGATGATAAACGGCGCTGCCAGATCCCAGCCCATGCCTTGCTCCAGTCGATGAATGTCGCCGGGCAGTGTATCAGGCGGTTTGCCGCTCCTGTAAACGACGGCCGGCCAGCAGCGTCAGCACGGCCTCGATCACCCGTGCGTCGGCCAGCACGCGCTGGTGGCCGCCCTGCTCCAGGCGCAGCAGGCGGCTGTCGAACCACGCCTCATGGATGGCTTGCGAGGCTTTGACCGGAACAAAGGTGTCGTCTTCAGCGTGCACGATCAACCCCGGCAGGTTCATCTGGTAGTGGGCCACATCCAGGTGCGTGAGCGGCATGCCGAAAGTCTGTTCGACCTCCTGGATAAACGCCGAGCGCGCACGCGGCGGCAAGCCCATCATCCGGGTAAAACCACGCAACACATCCAGGAAGCGCGAGGGCGCGGCAATGCTCACCAGGGCTTCCGTGCGCAACCCCAATTGCACCGCCAGCATCGCACTGGCGCCGCCCATGGAATGCCCGACCACCGCATGCAGCGGCGGCAATTGAGCGGCAGCATCGAGCATGGCGCGGGCAAACAGCAACACATGCGCTTCACGCCCAGGCGAGCGACCATGGGCCGGGCCGTCCAGGGCAATCACTGAATAACCGTCAGCCACCAGAGCGGTGATCAGGCTGGCAAACTGCGTAGGGCGCCCTTCCCAGCCGTGCATCAACAACACTGCAGGCCCTTGGCCCCAGCGCAACGCCGACAAGCCGAAACGCAAGGTGATGCGCTCCGATTGCGCCAGCAGCGGCAGCTCCCAATCTCGCGGTGGCAGGTTGCGCGGTGTCATGAAGGTGCGGCGCAACTTGCAGGCCACCGTGTGCGGCGCGAGGCGGCCGACGGTGCCATGGAAACCACGAATCCAGGTTAATGCGCCCATCACACGACTCCTTTTAACGCACCGCCGACTTGGCAGCGCGCAACACGCGGTCGGACAACTCACCCGGGCCAAGCGCACGGGCCAGGGCCAGGCCGCCGATCATCAAGGCCATGGCGGCCAAGGCCTTGTCGGTGTCTTCGGGGCTGGCAGCCAACTGGGCAGCCATCAACTCGGTGTGCTCGTTGAGCGCCAGGCGAAACTCGTCCGGCAGGCGGCTCATCTCGCCCACGGTGGCCGGGATCGGGCAGGCGTGGTCGGTGGAGTCGCGGTGCTTGCGCGACAGGTAGAACGCCGCCACCAGGCTTCTGCGCTCCTCACCGGTCAGTTGCGCATCCATATCGTCGATCGACGCACGCCGCCGAGCCAGCAACTGGGTGAAGGCCTCCAGCATCAGTGCGTCTTTGCTTTCAAAGTGCGCATAGAAACCGCCGACCGTCAGCCCGGCGGCGCCCATGACTTCGCCGACACTCGGTTCGGCCGGGCCACGCTGGATCAACGCCGCGCTGGCAGCCTGCAAAATGCGTTCGCGGGTTTGCGCTTTTTTATCGCTCATCGAAGCCTCCGTCTCTCATGGGTTGAATATTATTACCATAATAATATTTAGCAAGCGACAGGCATGACCGCTGGTCAGGACAGAATAAAGGGTGTTGAGGGAGAGGATTGGCCAAACGCCAGACAAACAAAAGGGCCATTCAATAATTGAATGACCCTTAAAAATCCCGCAGAGCGGGTAATCGTGGCGTCCCCTAGGGGACTCGAACCCCTGTTACCGCCGTGAAAGGGCGGTGTCCTAGGCCACTAGACGAAGGGGACACAAACCTTCTATACACTGATCAGCGCTGAAAACTGATCGATTCAAGGACGGTGTGGCCGGAACCTTGAACCTGTAAAATTGGTGGAGCTAAACGGGATCGAACCGTTGACCTCTTGCATGCCATGCAAGCGCTCTCCCAGCTGAGCTATAGCCCCGGATTTTTCGTCTCGCGACGCAGCAGACCTTTCGAACTGCTTGTTGAAACTGGCGTCCCCTAGGGGACTCGAACCCCTGTTACCGCCGTGAAAGGGCGGTGTCCTAGGCCACTAGACGAAGGGGACAAAACCTTCTGTACAACCGATCAGAGCTGAGTTCTGATCAATTCAAGGACGGTGTGGCCAGACCTTGAACCTGTAAATTGGTGGAGCTAAACGGGATCGAACCGTTGACCTCTTGCATGCCATGCAAGCGCTCTCCCAGCTGAGCTATAGCCCCTCATCGGTGAGGACGGGGCGAATCTTAATGGCGGTTTGGAAGTGTGTCAAATTTATTTTCAACAATTTCCAAACTTTTTTGCCGGGATAACAATCACTTACCAGCGAAACCCCGGAAAACCGGGGTTTCGTCGTAACAACAGCCTGCTTAAGCGATAGCGCCCAGCAGCTTTTCCCACTCTTTGTTTTCTTTCTTCGACACACCCCCAAGCAAATCAAGGGCTTGGCGCAGACGGAAACGCGTGAGGTCCGGGCCGAGAATTTCCATCGCATCGAGCACCGACACCGAACTGGCCTGCCCGGTGATCGCAGCAAACATCAGCGGCATGGCATCGCGCAATTTCAGCTCCAGCGATTCCACCACTGCCTGAATCGTCGCGGTGATCGCCTCTTTCTCCCACTGACGCAGGCTTTCGAGCTTCCACAGGATCAACTGCATCAACTGGCGAACCTGGTCGCCGGAGAGCTTCTTGGACTCAAACAGCTTGGCATCCGGGTTTACGCCACCGGCGAAGAAGAAGCTGGCCAATGGTGCGACCTGGCTGAACGTCTCTACCCTGCCCTGCACCAGCGGCGCGATCTTCATCATGTACTCGGGGTTGAGCGCCCACTGCTGCACGCGGCTGGCGAACTCGTCCACCGGCAAGTCACGCAGCCACTGGCCGTTGAGCCACGACAACTTCTCGATGTCGAAGATCGGCCCGCCAAGGGACACGCGCGACAAATCAAAGTTATCGACCATTTCCTGCAGCGAGAACTTCTCGCGCTCGTCCGGCATCGACCAGCCCATGCGGCCCAGGTAGTTGAGCATCGCCTCAGGCATAAAGCCCATGCGCTCGTAGAACGTCACCGACGTCGGGTTCTTGCGCTTGGACAGCTTGCTCTTGTCCGGGTTACGCAGCAGCGGCATGTAGCACAGCTGTGGCTGCTCCCAGCCGAAGTATTCGTACAGCAGGATCAGTTTTGGCGCCGAGGGCAGCCATTCTTCGCCGCGCAGCACGTGGGTGATGCCCATCAGGTGGTCGTCGACCACGTTGGCCAGGAAGTACGTCGGCAGGCCGTCGGTCTTCATCAGCACTTGCATGTCCATGCGGTCCCACGGGATTTCGACGTCACCGCGCAGCATGTCCGGCACCACGCACACGCCTTCGCTCGGCACTTTCATGCGGATCACGTGTGGCTCGCCGGCGGCCAGGCGCTGGGCCACTTCTTCCTTGGACAGCAGCAGTGCGCGGCCGTCGTAGCGCGGAGTTTCACCACGGGCCTGTTGCTCGGCGCGCATCTGGTCGAGTTCTTCGGCGGTGCAGAAGCACGGGAAGGCGTGGCCCATGTCGACCAGTTGCTGGGTGTACTGCTTGTAAATGTCGCTGCGCTCGCTCTGGCGATACGGGCCGTGCGGGCCGCCAACGTCCGGGCCTTCGGCCCAGGTAATGCCCAACCAGCGCAAGGCATCGAAAATCTGCTGCTCCGACTCACGGGTGGAGCGCACCTGGTCGGTGTCTTCGATCCGCAGGATGAATTCACCGCCGTGCTGCTTGGCAAAGCAGTAGTTGAACAAGGCGATGTAGGCAGTACCGACGTGGGGATCCCCAGTAGGCGATGGCGCAATGCGCGTGCGGACGGTGGTCATGGCAGGTCTCGAATGGGCGATAAAACTGAAAATTGAAACAAGGGGCGAATGGTAACACCAGCGTGGGGGGTTCTGGCAGACCGCGGTGCCGCTATCGCAGGCAAGCCAGCGCCCACATTTTGGCTGTGTTCACACATCAACTGTGGGAGCCGGGCTTGCCCGCGATGAGGCCAGCCCGGCTAGCGAACAATCAAACAGCCAGCAGGCGCTCACGCAACTTGCCAATCTCATCGCGCGTCTGCGCCGCCGCCTCAAACTCAAGATCGCGCGCCAACTGGTACATCTTCTCTTCCAACTGCCGAATACGTTTGGTGATCTCACTCGGCGAGCGCAGTTCGTTCTCGTACTTGGCGCTCTCCTCGGCCGCCTTGGCCATGCCCTTGCGCTTCTTGCTGCGCGAGCCCGGCACGGTGGCGCCCTCCATGATGTCGGCGACGTCCTTGAACACGCCCTTCGGGGTAATGCCATGCTCCAGGTTGAAGGCGATCTGCTTGTCCCGACGGCGTTCGGTCTCGCCAATCGCCCGCTCCATGGAACCGGTGATGCGGTCGGCATACAGAATCGCGCGACCATTGAGGTTACGCGCGGCACGGCCAATGGTCTGGATCAACGAGCGCTCGGAACGCAGGAAGCCTTCCTTGTCCGCATCCAGAATCGCCACCAGCGAAACCTCCGGCATGTCCAGGCCTTCGCGCAGCAAGTTGATGCCCACCAGCACATCAAACACACCCAGGCGCAGGTCGCGGATGATCTCTACGCGCTCCACGGTGTCGATGTCCGAGTGCAAATAACGCACGCGCACGCCGTGGTCGGCCAGGTAATCGGTCAAGTCTTCGGACATGCGCTTGGTCAGCGTGGTGACCAGCACCCGTTCTTCCAGGGCCACGCGCTTGGTGATTTCCGAGAGCAAGTCATCCACCTGGGTCAGCGCCGGGCGGATCTCGATTTGCGGGTCCACCAGGCCGGTCGGGCGCACGAGCTGCTCAATCACACGGCCGGCATGCTCGGCTTCGTAGTTGCCTGGCGTGGCAGACACGAAAATGGTCTGCGGGCTGATGGCTTCCCACTCGTCAAAACGCATCGGCCGGTTATCCAGCGCCGATGGCAAGCGGAAACCATATTCCACCAGGGTTTCTTTACGCGAACGGTCGCCCTTATACATGGCGCCGACCTGCGGCACGCTGACGTGGGATTCGTCGATCACCAGCAGCGCGTCGTCCGGCAAGTAGTCGTAAAGGGTCGGCGGCGGCGCCCCGGATTCGCGGCCCGAGAGGTAGCGCGAGTAGTTTTCGATGCCGTTGCAGTAGCCCAGCTCCAGGATCATCTCCAAGTCAAACCGGGTGCGCTGCTCCAGGCGTTGGGCTTCCACCAGTTTGTTGTTGGCGCGCAGGTACTCCAGGCGCTCGACCAGTTCGGCCTTGATGCCCTCGATCGCCCCCATCAGGGTTTCACGCGGCGTCACGTAGTGGCTTTTCGGATAGAAGGTGAAGCGCGGCAGTTTGCGGATCACCTCGCCGGTCAACGGGTCGAAGGCCGACAGGCTCTCGACCTCATCGTCGAACAGCTCGATGCGGATGGCTTCGAGGTCCGATTCGGCCGGGTAAATGTCGATCACATCGCCACGCACACGGAAGGTGGCACGGGCAAAATCCATGTCGTTGCGGGTGTACTGCAGGCTCGTCAGGCGGCGCAGCAGCTCGCGCTGGTCGAGTTTGTCGCCGCGGTCGACGTGCAGCACCATCTTCAAATAGGTTTCCGGGCTGCCCAGGCCGTAGATGCACGACACCGTGGTGACGATGATCGCGTCCTTGCGCTCCAGCAACGCCTTGGTCGCCGACAACCGCATCTGCTCGATATGGTCGTTGATCGACGCATCCTTCTCGATAAAGGTGTCGGACGACGGCACATAGGCTTCGGGCTGGTAGTAGTCGTAGTAGGAAACGAAGTACTCCACCGCGTTGTTCGGGAAGAACGCCTTGAACTCACCGTACAACTGCGCGGCCAGGGTTTTGTTCGGCGCCAGCACCAGGGTCGGGCGGTTGATCTGCGCGATCACGTTGGCGATGCTGAAGGTCTTGCCTGAACCGGTCACCCCGAGCAGCGTCTGGTGCGCCAGGCCGGCTTCGATGCCTTCGACCATCTGGCGAATGGCTTCGGGTTGATCGCCGGCGGGTTCAAAACGGGTGACGAGCTGGAAATCCGACATAACGTACCTCGTGAAGTCACCCCAGACTCAACATCGCCAGGGACGAAATAGCTCAGCAACCCGCGAAAAGTCTTCGCAGGTTGCAGGAAAAAACCATGATAGCTGTAGAAGTGGTGGCGAATGTGACGGGTTTCAAGGCAATCGTCCTACCAGCCGTCGATGATCAATTGTGCAATAAGACTAACGGTGGGCAAATAAACCGAAAAACTTGGCCGAAAAGCCGTTTCGGCTGTCGCCCTGAGCCTGGATGGCCTCTATACTAGCTCCCCGTTTGTGCACCGCTCTAGTGCATTCGGCTGGAGCGCGACACGTCCCTCCTATCCCCCATAGAGCTGCCGCAAAAATGAGCCTGTTCTCCGCTGTCGAAATGGCACCACGCGATCCAATCCTGGGCCTCAACGAAGCATTCAACGCCGACACACGAACCACCAAGGTCAACCTTGGCGTAGGCGTTTACTGCAACGAGGAGGGGAAGATTCCACTCTTGCGTGCCGTTGCCGAAGCGGAAGCCATTCGTGTGGCGCAACACGCCGCCCGTGGCTACCTGCCGATCGACGGTATCGTGGCGTACGACCAGGCCGTGCAAAAGCTGCTGTTCGGCGCTGAGTCGCCACTGCTGAGCGCCGGCCGCGTGATCACTGCCCAAGCGGTCGGCGGCACCGGCGCGCTTAAAATCGGCGCGGACTTCCTCAAGCAACTGCTGCCCAACGCCGTCGTCGCGATCAGCGACCCGAGCTGGGAAAACCACCAGGCGCTGTTCGAAAAAGCCGGCTTCCCGGTGCAGACCTACCGCTACTACGACGCCGCCACCCACGACGTCAACCGTGCCGGCCTGCTCGAAGACCTCAACGCCCTGCCGCCACAGTCCATCGTGGTGCTGCACGCCTGCTGCCACAACCCGACCGGCGTAGACCTGAGCCCGGCCGACTGGCAGAACGTGCTGGAAGTCATCAAGGCCAAGAACCTGGTACCGTTCCTCGACATGGCCTACCAGGGCTTTGGCGACGGCATCCACGAAGACGCCGCGGCCGTGCGCCTGTTTGCTGAATCGGGCCTGACCTTCTTTGTCTCCAGCTCGTTCTCCAAGTCGTTCTCGCTGTACGGCGAACGCGTGGGCGCGCTGTCGATCGTCAGCGAATCCAAGGAAGAAAGCGCGCGCATCCTGTCCCAGGTCAAGCGCGTTATCCGCACCAACTACTCCAACCCGCCGACCCACGGCGCGGCGATCGTGGCGGCCGTGCTGAACAACCCTGAGCTGCGCGCCCAATGGGAAGCGGAACTGGCCGAAATGCGCCTGCGCATCCGCGGCATGCGTGAGCAGATGGTCGCCGAACTGGCCAAGGCTGCACCGGGCCACGACTTCAGCTTCGTCGGCCGCCAGCGTGGGATGTTCTCCTACTCCGGCCTGACCGTTGAGCAAGTCACCCGCCTGCGCACCGAGTTTGGCATCTACGCGCTCGACACCGGCCGTATCTGCGTGGCCGCGTTGAACCAGTCGAACATTGGTGCGGTAACAAAAGCGATTGTTCAGGTTCTATAACCCGGCCAGCGCCATACAAAGGGGGAATCCAATGGCTTCCCCCTTTTTGTTGGCCAAGCCACTAGACTGAACACCGAACGCCCCTTTGCTGTGAGAGCCTTATGAGAAACGACGACCTGGACCTGCGCGCCGACCGCGACGAACTGCATGACTACGCACCCCGCGCCCCGCAAGCCAAGCGCCAGAAAAGCCTGGTGCTGCAAGTGGCGCTGGGCGTGTTCCTGGGTGGGTTGGCCTTGTGGCTGGTGCAGTTGGGCGCCACGGCGATAATGGCCAAGCTGGCCATGGGCACCCTGCAATTTGGCGGCTAAAAACACGATCACAATGTGGGAGCTGGCTTGCCTGCGATGGCGTCAGACCAGCCGATACATCCTTAACTGATACGCCGCTATCGCAGGCAAGCCATAATGCCAGTCAGTTAAGCGAACGAAATGCTCAAAGCAGCGAAGATCAAATGTGGGAGCGGGCTTGCCCGCGAAGACGTCGGCCCAGCAAACATTGATGTTGACTGACCCACCGCTTTCGCGAGCAAGCCCGCTCCCACAGGGGATCTGCGCTTAACTGACTGGCATTAAGGCAAGCCAGCTCCCACACTGGTTCTACTTCGCCTGCAAACCACGTTCCTCCAACAACTTCACAAAGCTGTTCAAACTCTGCGACACCGTGCCTCGGCGCCAGATCAGCCAGGTATTGAGCAGGCGGAACGCGTCGGTCAACGGCCACACACTCACCGTCGTAAACCCCGGCATGCTCTCCAGCATGCTGCGCGGCATCAGCGCCAGGCCGGCCCCGGCGCTGACGCAGGCGAGCATGCCGTGATAGGACTCCATCTCGAAGATCTTGCCCGGCACCGCGCCATCCTGTGAAAACCAGCGTTCGAAGTGATGGCGATAGGAGCAATTGGAGCGAAAGGTGTAGATGCTCTCCCCCGCCACATCCTGGCCCCGCGTGATCGGCGCATGGTGCAGCGGCGCGATCACCACCATCTCCTCCTCAAACACCGCCACGCCCTCCAGCGTGGCATGCAGCACCGGCCCATCGACAAACGCCGCCGCCAAGCGCCCCGACAACACACCCTCGATCATCGTGCCCGACGGCCCGGTGCTCAGGTCCAGTTCGACCTTGGTGTGTTTCTGGTTGTACGCGGCCAATAGCGCCGGAATGCGCACGGCGGCCGTACTCTCCAGCGAGCCAAGCGCGAACGCGCCCTGGGGTTCCTCCCCCGCCACGGTTGCGCGAGCTTCCTGGACCAAATCAAGAATGCGCCGCGCATAACTGAGGAAATTCCAGCCGGCTGGCGACAGGCGCAGGCGGCTTTTCTCACGGATAAACAGTTCCACGCCCAAATCCTGCTCCAGCTGCTTGATGCGCGTGGTCAGGTTCGACGGCACGCGATGGATCAACTGCGCGGCGGCGCTGATGCTGCCTTGCTCGGCAACGGCCTTGAAGATTTCCAGCTGCACCAGGTCCAAGTCATTCTCCAATCGTGAACGTATTGCTTAATATTATTCAGTTTCCATAAAACATGCATCCCCGTAGGCTGACCCCATCCACTCATTCAGCCGGACGGTGCCATGAACGCTATTACTCACCAGACCCACGCCTTGTCGATCAATCCCACCAACGGTGAAACGGTCGCCAGTTACCCCTACGAAACCGCGGCGCAACTGGACGCTGCCCTCAACCGCGCCACCGCAGCTTTCCGCACCTGGCGCCGCCAGCCGGTGAGCCAACGCGCCGAACTATTGCTGGCCCTGGCGAGTGCATTGCGCGAGCAAGCCGAAGACATGGCCCAGATGATCACCCTGGAAATGGGCAAACCCATCGCCCAGGCCCGCGCCGAAATCGAAAAATGTGCGCAGCTCAGCGAGTGGTACGCCGCCCAAGGCCCGGCCATGCTCGCCCCCGAACCGACCCTGGTGGACAACGGCAGCGCGCAGATCGAATATCGCCCGCTGGGCCCGATCTTCGCCGTGATGCCGTGGAACTTCCCGGTGTGGCAAGTACTGCGTGGCGCCGTGCCGACCTTGTTGGCCGGTAATACCTACGTGCTCAAACACGCGCCGAATGTGATGGGCAGCGCCTACCTGATCCAGCAGGCGTTCCACAAAGCCGGTTTTGCCGAAGGTATTTTTGAAGTGGTCAACGTGACCAACGACGGCGTGTCCAAGGCCATCGCCGACCCACGCATCGCCGCCGTCACCCTCACCGGCAGCGTGCGCGCCGGTATCGCCATCGGCTCCCAGGCCGGTGCTGCGCTGAAAAAATGTGTGCTGGAATTGGGCGGCTCCGACCCGTTTATCGTGCTCAACGACGCCGACCTCGACGCCGCCGTTCAAGCTGCCGTGATCGGGCGTTTCCAGAACAGCGGCCAGGTTTGCGCTGCTGCCAAGCGCCTGATTATCGAAGCGGGTGTGGTGGAAGCCTTCACCGCCAAATTCCTCGAAGCCAGCCGCAAACTGGTGATGGGCGACCCGACGTCGACCGACACCTACGTCGGCCCGATGGCGCGTTTCGACCTGCGCGACGAGCTGCATGACCAAGTCCAGGCCACCCTGAAAGAAGGCGCGACCCTGCTGTTGGGCGGCAATAAAGTGCCCGGCGCCGGCAACTACTATGAGCCGACCGTGCTGGCCAACGTCACCGACCAGATGACCTCGTTCAAACAGGAACTGTTCGGCCCCGTGGCCTCGATCATCACCGCCCGCGATGCCGACCACGCGGTAGCGCTGGCCAATGACAGCGAATTTGGCCTGACGGCGAGCATCTTCACCACCGACTCGGCAAAAGCACGGGAGATCGCCAACCAACTGGAAACCGGCGGTATCTTCGTCAACGCCTTCAGCGTATCCGACCCGCGCGTAGCGTTTGGTGGGGTGAAAAAGAGTGGGTTCGGGCGGGAGTTGTCGCACTTCGGCGTGCGTGAATTCTGCAACGCGCAGACGGTGTGGCTAAACCGCAAATAAAACCGGCAACACTATTCAACTGTGGGAGCTGGCTTGCCTGCGATAGCGGTGGGTCAGGGACAACTCCTTGGCTGACCCACTGCCATCGCAGGCAAGCCAGCTCCCACCTTTGATCTGCGGTGTTTGGCGGGTGCGCGTGAATTCTGCAACATGCAGACGGTGTGGCTAAACCGCAAATAGAACAGGCAACACCCTTCAACTGTGGGAGCTGGCTTGCCTGCGATGGCGGTGGGTCAGCGACAACTCCTTGGCTGCCCCACTGCCATCGCAGGCAAGCCAGCTCCCACCTTTGATTTGCGGTGTTTATGGGTGCGCGTGAATTCTGCAACATGCAGACGGTGTGGCTAAACCGCAAATAGAACAGGCAACACCCTTCAACTGTGGGAGCTGGCTTGCCTGCGATTGCAGTGGGTCAGCGACAACTTCTTGGCTGACCCACTGCAATCGCAGGCAAGCCAGCTCCCACCTTTGATCTGCGGTGTTTGTGGGGGCGCGTGAATTCTGCAACATGCAGACGGTGTGGCTAAACCGCAAATAGAACAGGCAACACCCTTCAACTGTGGGAGCTGGCTTGCCTGCGATAGCGGTGCATCAGTGACAACTCCTTGGCTGACCCACTGCCATCGCAGGCAAGCCAGCTCCCACCTTTGATTTGCGGTGCTTATCGATTAGTCGACCGGCACGTTTCCCACTTGCTCCCTGTGTATGACCTATCGAGGCTAGTGCTTGACCGGCGCATCCCAGCAATCCGGCTGGCGTGCGCAGACATCGTATTGGCGATCCATCAAGGCCATGCGGTTGATGTGGGCGTCCGTGGCCGCCCGGAACGACTGATTGCTGGTGGTGATATAAGCCGCGGTGCGATCACTCAGGCGTGCGCTTAACTGGCGGCGGGTGTGGGCATCCAGCGCCTGGGGCGCGGTGGCCATGGTTTGAAGTGTCACGTCGCTGAGGCGGCTCAACTCATCGCGGTAGGTGTCTACGTAGTCGGCACGGGCCGCGTCATGCTGGTGGTTCAAGTCGTACTGCATCGCTTCCAGGTTTTGCTTGTAGAGCGCCCAATAGCCCTCGGGCAGCACACCAGCGTCTTGTTTACGCAATTTGGCAATGCGCGCGTCGTTATCCGGCGTCGGTTGGAGGACGGGCTTGTGCGACGAAATCACGACGGGGTCTTGCGCGATGATCTGGTCGATCCAGCCCACCCGTGAAGGGTTCGAGGGCAAAACCTGGCCTAACGGTTCAAGCGGCGCAGGCGCAGCTGGTGGGGGTGACGACACCGACTGGGCGCAACCACCGAGCAGTAACACGGTGCACAACTGGGTCAAGGCGAGGACGTTGCGAAATAGCATAAGTTCTCCATGAACAAAGGCGAATCGAATGGGTGCGGCGAATAATATCATTGAGCCATCAATGCGTGTCAGCCCATCGCCCGAGCATTCACACGGCGGTACAGCGCATCAATCCAGCATCCGGCTAAGCAGCCGGTGCCCATCTGCCGTCACCTCGACCATCGCCGACAGCATCACGCCGTCGGCACCGTCTGAGGAAAGCAGGCTCCAGAAATCTG
Source organism: Pseudomonas sp. W3I7 (assembly GCF_030816095.1). Classification (NCBI taxonomy): domain Bacteria; kingdom Pseudomonadati; phylum Pseudomonadota; class Gammaproteobacteria; order Pseudomonadales; family Pseudomonadaceae; genus Pseudomonas; species Pseudomonas sp. W3I7. The sequence goes on along the minus strand of NZ_JAUSXP010000001.1, from coordinate 1,830,969 downwards.
GCGGCTGGTACCTCACACCCACTGTGCCCGCCTTGGCGATCACATACACATTGAGCACCTGCCCGGGTTGCATCAACGGGCTGTCACCCTCGACCTTGTAACCGAGCACCTGCGGCTTTTGTATGCGCGCCTGGCCCATGGCGTAGCCCGCAAACTCGCGCACCGCAACGGCCTGGCCCGCGTCCAGTTCCTGTTGTATCGCCGCCCCCACATTGGCCAGGCGCTGGCCACCCTGAACCTGGGCGACCCCGTTAGCCAGCGCACGGCGCGCCGTCGCCAGCAATTGGCGCTGCGCCGGGGTGGCATTGGGCGTGGCGAACGTCCAGACCTGAGCAACATGGGCCTGGGCCGATGCCGCAATCAACTCCACTTTTACCAGCGCTGCGTCCGGAAACGGCACGTCGCTGGGCGGCGCGGCGCTCACCTGATTATTCACCGACACCGCCACCGCTGCCGGGTAACCGCGAAAGCCGAACATCATCGGCAACCAGCCGTGCTGCGCGTACTGGTCGAGTAAAAACCCCTGCACCGCAGTGCCGGTGCCGCCCTTGCGGATCAGCGGCGCGACCTTGAGCAACAGGTCACTGGCGATGGGCGCCAGTTTGGCTTCCTCGGCAAGAATGGTGGCGTCATCCAACTGGGCGATGGCGCGGGCCCTGTCGCCGATCGCGTCGGTGTAGCGGGCGAGCGCAGGGTCAGCGGCGTGGGCGCTCATGCAAAACAGCAGTGGCACTATTCCCAGACGTATCAACATGGCCTTCCTTGGGGTGGTTATGGACAGGTCCGGATTGTACCTCCACCCAGCGCCCAAGATGGACTACCATACCGCGCCGGTTCCCAAACGGGACTAATAGGGAATTCGAAGCGCGGCCCATCGCGCCAATCGAAACTGCCCCCGCAACTGTAGGTGCCGAGCCTGCTCCCCACTGCCACTGAGCCATGCTCGGGAAGGCCGGAGCAAGGCGACGACGCATCAGTCAGGAGACCTGCCGGCCAAGCGTTTTCACTAACCGGCGGGGTGTCCGGGAAGGACATCCGCGCCCTGCAAACCTGCAGCGTTCAAAGGTGTGTTTCCGAGCCGTACCTGCCCTGTTTCCCGTACGGTTCACTCGGAGATTGCCCCATGCTGCTACGCGTTTGCGCCCTGATCACCGGCCTGGGCTCTTGTGCCCTGGCCCACGCCACGCCGACTCACTACCCGCTCACGCTGGAAAACTGCGGCAGCAGCGTCACCTTTCAACAGGCCCCGGCACGCAGCGTGAGCATCGGCCAGGCCGCCACCGAGATGCTTTACGCCCTGGGCGTAGGGGATAAAGTGGTCGGCACTTCGCTGTGGTTCAACAGCGTATTGCCGCAGTTCAAGGTGCAGAACGACAAGATCGAGCGCCTGGCCGATAACGAGCCGAGCTTCGAAGCCGTGATCGCCAAGCGCCCGCAACTGGTGGCCGCCGAGCTGGAATGGGTGGTCGGCCCGCAAGGCGTGGTCGGCACTCGCGAACAATTCCATGAACTGAAGATTCCAACCTACGTGCTGCCCTCCGACTGCGACGGCAAGGACAACCTCGTGGGTGCCGACGGCACGCGGCTGGAGCCGTTCCACATCGACACGATCTATAAAAGCATCAGCCAGTTGGCCGAGATCTTCGACGTGCAAACCCGTGGCCAACAGTTGAACGACGCACTCAAGGCACGCCTGGCCAAGTCGGTCGCCACCGCGCAAGGCAAAGGCCTCAAGCATGCCAGTGCGCTGGTGTGGTTCTCCAGCAGCGAGATGGCTGCCGACCCGTATGTGGCCGGCCACAAGGGCATTCCCGAATTCATGCTGCAAACCCTCGGCCTGCGCAACGTGGTGCAGTCCGACGAAGAATGGCCTGCCGTCGGTTGGGAAACCATCTCCAAGGCCAACCCGACCTTCCTGGTGATTGCGCGCATGGACCGCCGTCGCTACCCCGCCGACGACCATGAAAAGAAACTCGCCTTCCTGCGCAGCGACCCGGTGACCCGCAACATGGACGCGGTGAAAAACAACCGCATCATTATTATTGACGCCCTGGCGTTGCAGGCCAGCCTGCGCATGTTCGACGGCCTGGAACAACTGGCCGGCGCCATCGACGGCTACGACCTGCCGAAATGATGCGCACCCTACTCGCCCTCGCCGTGTTGCTGATGGCCGTGCTCGCCGGCACCGCCATCGGCGAAACCGCCATCGAACCGCAGGTGGTGTTGCAGGTGCTGGCCAACAAACTGTGGGCCGCCGGTTACGTGCTCGACCCGATCGACGAAGGCGTGGTGTGGAACTACCGCCTGACCCGCGCCCTGGTCGCTGCAGCGTGCGGGGCCGGCCTGGCGACCTGCGGGGTGATCTTGCAGTCGCTGCTGCGCAACCCGTTGGCCGATCCGTACCTGCTGGGTATCAGCGCGGGCGCCTCGACCGGCGCAGTGTTAGTGGCATTGATGGGCGTGGGCGGCGGGCTGATTTCGCTGTCGGCGGGCGCGTTCGTCGGTGCCATGGCAGCATTTGCGTTGGTGATTCTATTGGCGCGGGCCAGCGGCTCAGCCAGCGGCACCGGCCAGATCATCCTCGCCGGCATCGCCGGTTCGCAGCTGTTCAATGCCCTCACCGCGTTCCTGATCACCAAGTCCGCCAGTTCCGAACAGGCACGCGGCATCATGTTCTGGCTGTTGGGCAACCTCAGCGGCGTGCGCTGGCCGTCGGTGTGGCTGGCGGTGCCGGTAGCGGTCGCAGGCCTGGCGGTGTGCTTGTGGCATCGACGTGCGCTGGATGCGTTCACCTTCGGCACCGACTCGGCGGCTTCGCTGGGTATTCCGGTGCGCCGTGTGCAGTTTGTGCTGGTGGGTTGCGCGGCGTTGGTGACGGCGGTGATGGTGTCGATTGTCGGCTCCATCGGTTTTGTCGGGCTGGTAATTCCCCACGCCGTGCGCCTGCTGCTGGGCACCGGGCATTCACGCTTGCTGCCCGCCAGTGCGCTGGGCGGCGCGTTGTTTCTGATCGCCGCGGATGTACTGTCGCGCACCTTGATCAAGGGCCAGGTGATTCCGGTGGGCGTGGTCACGGCGCTGGTCGGCGCGCCGGTGTTTGCGCTGATTCTGATTGGTCGGAGAAATGCGCGATGACCGTACTCAGTTGCACCGGCCTGGGCTTCAAGGTACGCGAGGCCGAGTTGCTGCGCGATATCCACCTGGAGGTTCAGCAAGGGGAAACCCTGGGGATTGTCGGGCCGAATGGCTCGGGCAAATCCACCCTGCTCAAATTGCTCGCCGGTTTGCGGGTGCCTGCGTCCGGCGAAGTGTTGCTGGGCGGCCAGCGCCTGAACAAGCTGTCGCGCCGCCTTGTTGCGCAACACCTGGCGGTGGTGGAGCAGCAGGCTGATACCGACGATGCCATCCGCGTGTTCGATGCCGTGGCGCTGGGCCGCACGCCCTGGCTGTCGGCGCTGAGCCCCTGGTCTGACGCAGACGATGCCATCGTGCGCCAGGCGCTGCACGATGTAGACGCCACCCACCTGAGCCAACGCGTCTGGCGCAGCCTCTCCGGCGGCGAACGCCAACGCGTGCACATCGCCCGCGCATTGGCACAAAGGCCGCAGATCTTGTTGCTGGATGAGCCGACCAACCACTTGGATATCCAGCATCAATTGGCGATTTTGAAAGGCGTGCAGGCACTGCCGGTGACCACCTTGATTGCGCTGCATGACTTGAACCAGGCGCTGACCTGTGATCGTTTGGCGGTACTGGATCACGGCAGCCTGGTGGCATTGGGCAAACCGCTGGAAGTGCTGACGCCGCAGCGGCTACGGCAAACATTCGGGGTACAGGCGCATTACCTGACGGACCCATTCGACGGCGCGCAAATCCTGCGATTACGCCCCATTTAATGGACTGCACACCGTGCAAAGGTGGGAGCTGGCTTGCCTGCGACGGCGGCGAATCAGTGCCATCGCTGGGGCTGACACACCGCTATCGCAGCATAGTTATCTGCACAACTTTAGAGGCATCCCATTTCTCCTGCTCGCCACAACAGCCCACTTGCGACAGACTTCTAACCGGTTGTGTAGACACCTATGGCTATCGCAGCCAAGCCAGCTCCCACCTTGATCTATAGCGCCCGCTGCATATGCGTGGTCTGCCACACCGGGTCGGCTTCGACGTCGACCACCTCAAACCCCTGCCGCCGCCAAAAACCAATCGCACCTGGCAAGAACGGATGGGTATGCAGGTAAACCACCTCCACCCCATCCGCCTGTGCCTTTGCCTCCAATGCGCGATACAACTCCCCTGCCAAACCAAAACGGCGAAACGCCGGCAGCACAAACAGGCGCACCACCTCGACGACTTTGCGGCCCTGGTAATTCAATTGCGGGAAGCGCCCGTCATACGGCAGATAGCCGACGGCAGCCACGATTTGATCTTCAACACAGGCCAGCAGAAACTGGCCGTCACCCTCAAGGTAAACGGCCTCAAATCGCGCCAGGTCATCCGGCAGGCCCGTGGCGCTGAGCTTGGGGAAAAGCTCGGCGCGGGCCTGCAGCACGAAGGCCAGCACTTGCGGGACGTCAGCGGCCGTGACCGCGCGGATGGTCGGACTTGGTGTCATACCACCTCAATCCGAGTAATACCCATCACCTGCGCCTGTTCCAGAATCGCCTCTGGCGTCGCATCCGCAGCAGGCAGGATCAAGCCATTCTCCGCATCACCAAAATGCAGCTGCAACAGGTGCATCGCCGCCTCGTGCACGGGCAACTCCGGCTGTTTGAGGTCGAACACGTGGGTGCGGGGCTCGGCGTTGAACAGGTAATTCAGGGTGTATTCGCGCATGGTGAAGTCCTGATGAGGGGAGAGGAGCAACTGATTAACCTGACTTATCGATCAGCTTTTAAGTTCCCAACCCACCCGTTCAATATCATTTGCTATGCACGTAGCACAAAGCAGAGCCCTTCACGCCCGACGCATGGACGCTGACATGGCGCGTGGAAAAGCCTGGCTTCTCGACGAACTGCTTCTCTTGCCAACTCGCGTAGATGCCGTACTGATAACCGATGGCGCCCTTGGCATACCACGACACGGCCATCTTATACACGCCCTTCTCATCGGCAGCCTCCCACAGCGTCTTGTCGATGACCGGCTTCGCCTGGTTGAACGTGCGCAGGTGGAACGTGCGAGGCCCGCCGTTTGGCTGGGTAGAACTGGACAGAAACAGCGTGTCGTCCTCGGCATCGTCTTCGGCAGCCGCCAGAATCACTGCCGGCACCCACTTCTCGCCCCGGTACTCTTTTTCGATGAACACCGTGCAGCTCAACGTGCCGTCACCTGGGGTCTTCATTTTGAATTGCCGCTCGTACTGCCCATAGGGCACATCAAACGAAAAGTTGTATTCGGCGGCTTGAACACCTGCCACCAGCAAAAATGCCGATAGCCCTACGACTGCTTGGGAAAGGGTCACGTGTGCGTCCTTGCGGGAATCTGGAAATCAGGGTGTCAGAGGTTACGCGGGGTGTAGGTGAATGGCTAATCACTACAAGCGAGTACCGCCTGGATTTTCCCCGATATCCACCTCCGACTGTAAGCAAGTACGCCATCCGCCATCGCCACCGGAAAATGAATAAACCCATGGGCCGACTCCGGCAACAGGTGCGTCTCAACCTGCGCGGCCGCACCCCAGCGTTCGGCCATCTGTAGCGTGTCATCCAGCAACGGGTCCAACTCCCCCACAAACATCAACGCGGGCGGCAGCCCTGTGAAGTCGCCATACAACGGCGACAACGGCGGCTGCCGACGTTCTTCATCACTCAAGCCCGGCGTGAGCAGGCGCAGCGCCTCGACCATGCCCGGTCCGTCCAACAACAAGGTCTCGGGCCCCGCCGTGCGCACGCTCGGTGTGCCGCTCAAGTCGTATACGCCGTAGTACAACACTGCGCCGCGCACACGCTTGAGTAACTCAGGCCATTGCTTAAGCGCCAGCAGGGTTGCGGCCGCCAGATGCCCACCGGCCGACTCACCCACGACAAACACCGGCAAGTCGGCAAACTCATCACTGCCGAGCAGCCAGCGCGCGGCATTCAGGCAGTCCTCCATCAGCCCCTCAACCGGCGTGTGCACCGCCAGCCGATAGTCCACCGACACCACTGCCACGCCGCACGCCTGCACCATGCCCAGGTTCAAGTCGTCATCCATCTGCGCATTGCCGATCACCCAGCCGCCGCCGTGGATATCCAGCACCACGCCTTGGGTTTTCCCCTCGGGCCGCAGGATGCGCACGGGCACGCCTGCCACTCGGCAGGTTTGAGCCGCAGGCGCTTTCTTGACCTTTTGACTGACTCGCAACAGCGCCTGGATCAAACGCGGCGTGACGCGGTTGCGGATTTTAAAACGCGGCAGCCACGCGAGCCTTTTATTGAACTGGCGCATCTGCGCCAACTCAGCCTCGCTCGCGGGCCAGAGTTTGTGAGCCATCAGCGGTTATTACGCAAGATCGAGAAATTCAACGCCGCCGCCACACTCAGCCACGCCAGGTACGGGAACAGGATCAAGCCGGTGATCAAGTCCAGCCGCAACGCCATCACCACCAATGCCGCCACCACCAGCCACAGCAGCACGATCACCACCATCCCGGCGAAGAGGTTGTGAGCCCCAAAAAATACCGGCGTCCACAGCGTATTCAGCGCAATCTGCGCCGCCCACAGGCCCAAGGCCAATTGGCTGCCGGGAATCATCGTGAGGCGATAGCCCGCCCAGGCAAGCAGCAGGTAGATGACCGTCCAGGCTACCGGAAACAACCAATTGGGTGGGGTGAAGCTGGGTTTGACCAGGGTTTCGTACCACTGGCCAGGCTTGAAAATGATGCCGGTGCTGGCGGCCGCGCCGCAGGCGATGAGGAAAATCAGAAAGATCATGGGCTATCCACTCTCAGGGTTCATTTCAACATAGGACGCGTCAGCAACCGGTAAAAGTTCACAAATCATCCGGCGAAACGATCGTGAGCCAAGGCCAGCGCGCCTGATAACTGCGGGCCTTGGCGGCAAACAACTCAGGCTCGCGGTGCAGCGGGTTAATCCGCAACACGCCCTGCTCCACATCCGCCAACCCATAGGGCGCATACACCTCGCCCGTGTCGATCTCCAGCCCGATGCAGGTGCCGGCCACCAGGTAACGGTCCACGCCTTGTTTAGCCGAGTGCAACTGTGGATAAGGCCGACCAAAGCGCTCGCCGTACCAAAGATGCACCCGCGCCTGGTTCCTGACCTCGACATTGACCCCCAAATCCTCAAACAACCGTTCGGCGGCGCGGATCACTTTGTCCTCCGCTTCGTAGGACAGATCCGTGTCGAAGTAAAAGACGTCGTAGTCCTTTACGTTATGAGCCGCAGGCAAGTTTGACTGATGGTTCCAGACGGCCTGGAACAGGCAACCTGCCGTGAGCATGCACTGCGCCACACCAAGGTCGGGCAGGCGCGCGGTGATTTCGGCGTTGATGGGGTTGGCCATGGCCAGGTCGAGCAGGGTTTTGACGGTCAATGTCATGGTGGGCATTCCTTATGTATTCAGCGCGGTTCAAGCCACCGACCCTACACGACGGCGGGGAGGGTTTCGTGACAGCCATGTTTCTATACACTTTGCCCGCCCGCTATCAATCGTCAAGGATAAAACGATGCGAATCAGAGAAATGGCCCTCATCACCGCCGCCGCTTTGCTGCTCACCGCCTGCAGCGACAGCCCGTCGGACGTCGACATTCAAGCCGCGCTGCAACCCAAGCTCGAAGGCGCGTCCTGCGTCAGGGCGGCGATGTTCAACCGCTTCCCGGTGACCCTGAGTGACAGCGTCATGACCGGCACCTCCAGCGCCAACCAGCCGGCCTTCGATGCGCTGACCGACGCCGGCCTGCTGGCCAAAAGCGACAACACCTACAGCCTCACCGACAACGGCCGCGCCGCCTACGTGCAGCAAGAGTCCGGGTTCTGCTACGCCCAGGGCTATGAAATCGCCAAGATCCAGAACATCGCCGCCAACTCCAACCCGATGGGCGCCGCCGTGGATAAATCCTGGGTGGTGACCGTGGACATTCGGCAGAAAACCATCGCCGACTGGGCCAACACCCCGGCGATTGAAAAACTGGCGCGCAACCCGGAAAACCTCTCCGAAGTGCCCAAGACCTATACCGTGGTGGTGGGCCGCTTGAAGGGTGAGCAAACGCTGAAGCTGATCGACCCACGGTTTTCGATCATGCGTGGGGTTGGGGTGAACCAGGCGTTCTAAGTGGTGAGCCGTATTGTCGTGGAAAGCGGGTTCGTTGTGGCGAGCTGGCTTGTTGTGGCGAGCAGGCTTGCCCTGCGCTGGAGTGCGCAGCACTCCCAACCCAGCCACCGCAGTCCAAAAGTGAAACCCAGTCGCCGCTTTTGGGGCCGCTTCGCAGCCCAACGCAGGGCAAGCCTGCTCGCCACAAGGGAGTTTCCTAACCACAGGGAATTGTGAACAGGCCCGCAGCACCTTGCTCCATTGCCTACGCGTGCGTCAGAATCCGCCGGCTTGTGCGCTGAGGTGGCCGTCTCTAAGGTGGCTCGGTCGCTGAATGTTCAGTGATCGGGTTTAGTAGCCTGAGTTGGGTATTGAAAAGTGCATAAGCTTCATCAATCAGACATTGCGTCTGTGCTTGATGGTGGCTGTGCGTAGGGCGTCCTCGGGCGCGCCGGCTTTGATATCCACCGGTCTACTAACCTGCGCACAGCTGCCACCTTTTCGTTTAGTAGCGAAAAGATGGCGGCCAAAACCAGGATATCGTTATGACTCAAGCAAAAACTGACTCAACCACCCTCTTCACCGTCGTCCCCGACGCCAACACCGAAACCCTCATCACCAACAGCTACGAAACCTTCACCAGCGTCAGCACACTGCTGCTCGACCTGTCCGAAGACCTGTGCGGCAAACATCGCGACATCGCCCTGGCCATCCACCAATTGAGCGAACTGGGCGTGCTGCTCACGGCCAAATTGCTCGACCGTGAAGCACCCTGCCCTGGCTGATAAACGGCCCACGGCAGCGCCGCTGATGGCGCTGCCTTCAATTAACCCCAGGGAACGAATCAACGTACTGAATGGTGAAGTCAGGAAAGGCGTCAACAATCTGGATCTTGTAGTCGGGGAAGCTCTCGACTGTTTTCCACTTGCCGGCCGAATCGGGAAAACTGCTCACCTGTTTTACCTTAAGGTCAGGGAAACTGTTGACTACCTTGACCTTATAGTCCGGGAAGCTACTGACGAACTTGATATTGCCGTAAATCTTCGACACATCAACAGTCGTATCCGCTTGAGCGCCGAAGGCACACGCCAGCAGCAGTGACGCGAGAGCAACTTTGAACATGACAGCCTCATCCTGAGTAGTAAAAGGCGCCCAGTCTAACGCCCTGTGCGCACAACGTCCTGCATTGCCGGGTGCTTAACCCTTCAACTCACCCGCGCGGTTACTCGCCGCATCGTCGTAAGCCACATACAAGGATTCGGCGATCTGGCTTTTGATGGCTTTGGCGGATTCCAGTCCCAAGACAAAACCTTCAGCTTTGCCGCCAGCGCGGTTGAGTTCCTCGTGGGTGGAGGCGCCGGTGATGGCGTCAAGAAGCTTGATGGCGTGAGGGCCGACGCCTTTGGGGAGGGAGATTTGGTCGATGGACATGGCGATACCTTGAGAAAAAATGATCGGGAGCGCATGGACCACTGCCGGGGGCTGCCATGGTAGACCGGTTAGCGGGGAAAGGGGCTGCTTTCGGCCAATAGCTGCCTGTCACAAAATACCGCTGCTGGCTAGGTGTTATCAATCGATGGAATCAGTCCCGAACGAGACCTTGAGATCTATAGTAAGTAGCATACAGCCCACAAATGGCGCCTCCCCAACCCCAAACACACGGCAGCGGCGAATTGACATGGTAAGAGCAAAAAAAGAAAAACCAGTTCTTGACACAACCAGGATTAGCCTCGAAGAGTGGCTTTCCATGGTTTTTACTTACAAAGAAAAGAGAAAATATAGATTCATAGATTTTCGCTTTCCAACAGACTCCCATGCAGCCGAATATCTTGCCTCCGCTGAGTTAAGATCGGAGCTTGAAACTAAGCACCTAATACGCTCATTCTTGATCCCCCCTGGGGTGCAGGGACATGATCATCAATTTTTTCACTATTGGGTAGATAATGGTGATCTTCTCCAGATGATTGATAAAAACGAGTATGCTCGTCGTCTTTTCAGAAATGAAGGTTGGGAAGGTTTGACTTGGATATTAGATCTTCTTCCCGATTGGCCTCAACACGCTATTGACGCATTGGACGCTTTCATACGGGCGCATACACTCTACCTCTCCGATGACCGTATATGGGGCCTGAGTGATGCAATTTCGATAATTCGCCACAAATATCTACTTTCATCTAATCCTCGCGACATACTAAATGATGTTTCTTCAAGGGATTTTGAATTTCTCATCGCCGCCTTGTTTAGAAAGCAGAAATATCACGCAAAAGTTACAAAACAGTCACGGGATGGAGGGGCTGACATAATATGCAGTTCGCTCGATGCTCCCATAAAACAAAGGTTATTGATTGAGTGCAAGCACCACACTGGCACAATCGGCGTTGAGGTAATTCGTAAGCTGGCAGGAGTTGTGAGCGAAACCGGAGCCACGAGCGGCTGGGTTGTAACCTCTAGCAAATTTAGCTCACCAGCGGTGGAGTTTGCTAGTACTACAGGGAGGATTCAGCTCCTAGATTACAAGGCATTGAACCTTAAATTTAACGAGTATTTTGGTGCAAGATGGAGTGAGCGCTTACCATCTCTAATTAGCGCGGAGCAGCGAAATCAAGCCAAGCATGCCGCTAAAGTAAGTTGAAAGCGGTTGGCACGTGATCGGGTAGCTTGCGGCCAGAAGCAGACAGTCAGCCCTACGCTTGCTGTAGGCCATTAGCGAATGGTAGAAATCAGTGCAGATAGCTATTGCTCTGAATGCACGCAGAATCGCATTCACACGGAGCTACACTTTGGGTCCGTATAAATTATCGAGTTGATCGACCGCTCCCGCTCCGACGCTGTATCGATTGAGAATACCAAGAAATTTCGAAAGTGGTGCGTTAAAAAGGCAAGGCAGGTAAGTGCCTTTTTTTAAAATTTGTATATGGCTGAAAGTTTAAGAATTTTAATGAGGAAAATGGCAGTCGGGGTTGTCATGCCATTCTCAATGTTTCAGCAGGGCAACGGTTAGTGAAGACTATAAACCCTATAATTATCCTGCCCAGTATCACTGCTATCATAATTGACTTGACTTAGTTTTTTGAGATGGCTTTCATGCAATAAATCCCTCAAGCTCTGCCCTACGCGAACCTCATTCACCTCACAAGACTCTTGAATTTTAACCGCGAAATTCAGCGCATCACTGATAAAGTCGGTTTGTGACTTCCCTGTCGCTTGTACACTGAAAGTTTTCGCTCTAGCGAGCCCGAATTCAATTCCAACCCTCATTGATAATTCGGTGAGGCCATTAGCGTTTATGGCTGGATTTATGCAATTCACCAAGTGATAAATTAGAGCCTTGCCCAAAGCAATAGCAGTATCAGCCTGAGCAGTAAAGGCGGGATAATCTATATAGGCAATAAAGCCATCTCCGGTGAATTTCAAAACCGTTCCATTGTATAGTCCAACCAAGGTGGCTAGCTCTTGAATAAATACTTCATGGCTTTTGTCAAAACTCTCAGGATTTAGCTTTCGAAGTAGTGTGGATTTGCAAATATCCACAGACAGAAACGCTACGTATTTTTCTTTGGTGAACTCTTGAAGATCCACGTGAGTTTTGGCTTCTTCAGGTGGAGCCTCGTAAATTCCGTTAGTAAGCTGTTTCGTAACAGAGGCCAAGCGAGTCCTGCTATAGGGCGGTAGGCTTTTGATCGCAGGGCTCAGCGAGTGCATTGACATCTCACCAAATCTGGAGCTCATTTGCTCTAGAGCACTACACATCATCGATTCAGGAATAAATGTTGATGTGTATAAATCCAGATATCCTGACTCTCCGTTTATTTTGATAACCTTATACCTGTCAGCGTTCGGTTCTATTCTAATTTGAATCCGTCGATTATCCTCATCAACTAAAAGCGGCGTGATCGAGAAGTCAATTCTGCCCAAAATATCCATGTTCACTCTATAAATACGCCAATTGTTTGCCGATAGATCACAACTCCTTTTCCGTCTTTAACTTCGCACTCCATCGTGTGCAATCCGCGATATTCCGTTCCTTCGTCAAACTCGAATTTATCGGCAGGCTGAAAAGCTGAGACACCTGCTTCCCGCATCAACACAATCTGGTGCTCGCCCCGAGAAAAAACTCCAGCGCTCTGCTTGACCTTTGCCTCTTGACCATAGTTTTTCTTGGTAAATTTAGCCGTCAAAGGAAGGACTTGGTTGTCGGCCAACCCTTTCGATGCGGTTAAGCTGAAAACCAGTTTTTTGAATTTTGGAAGAACCCTTGAAACCGACTGATACTCAACGCGCCCACTTTCTTCAACTGTGAAACATTTGAACCATATATACGGATTTCCAATGCATCTTGAGCCATTGAAAGTTTGCTTTTCCGCAGGTGGAAACGGTAAAAGATCACGATAAACTGCGTGATTTAGCTCGCGAACCTTATACTTGATTTGATTGCCCGCCCCATCTATATATATTCGATCTAAATGCCCTACGGTTATAGGATTACCATCTCGCATACGTACTTTTACGCATAGAAAATCGTCATGCAAGTCGATTTTTGAGATAATGCTATCACCAAGCATTGCCTGGTTCTTTTTTGCCATTGCTTGAAGTTTTGCTGCAACATCCACATAAAATGATGTGGCCGTAACTTCATTGACTTCGTTAAAGCCATAGGAGGCCCACAATACTTTTTCCTTTGGGCCATAATCCAGACCAATACGAAAGCCCAAGTCACTGCCTTTTATACCGTCATCTTCAAGTACCGGCAGAATTGTACCCACCATAAGGCTTTCGAGTAATGCAGCACAATTTAAAGCATTGACCACGCTATCATCTTCAGAGTCATGCCGATTGCCGAAGTATGCCAAGACAGCATCACCCATGAAGCGATGTACGTAACCATCCAAACAGCGAATGACCTCTGAGGCCGCCTTCAGTATTGAATTTTTAATGTCCGCAACAGTTTCTAGCGGATAGAGAAAAGATAGTCTTGTGGAGTTTTTAATGTCAATAAATAACGAGCATATATGATGGTACTCTTTTGTGTTAGTGCCCCGCAGATACAAAAAATCAGGATGACATCCAATAGGCGCTGCATTTATGTTACTTTTTCCAAATAGCGGTCGATATTGCCGCTGCAGATCATGCTCTTCATCAAGCTCCGCTGTTAGCGCTTCGGCAGAGTAGTAACCTTTTAAAAGATCATTAGAGTCTTCAGCTATGGTGCGATAGCTTTTAGGCTTGGTCCGAACATTATCAAGAATAGAGCGAAAAGCTTTTTTTGAATCCGTACTCATTCCCTGCTCCTTGTCAAAATTTAGCAAAAATTTTCACAAGCATGAAAATTCCGATTGGCAAAACACTTCCAAAACAGACCATAAAGATTAAAGTCTGAAGATCATTGAACTTTCGATCAGCAATACCGGAAAGCGTGTGAATTTGCGTGGAGAGATCCTTTAAAGTTTCCTCGGCTTCTAACCCAGTGAAGCGGACGACATATTGATCTAGCTTCTGTGATGCGACGTCTCCGAAGAAAATCATCGATTTACCACGATGCTCTTTATCCGAACTATGTGTTGCGGGAAATGTGATTTTCAAGGCTAGTATGAGACATGCCACCGTGAGTGCGATGCCTATCGTCATAAAGATGCCTGCTATCGCATTGACGGTAGGATTAGTGATTTCTTCTAGCAGCTTACTGGAATTGACTGCCAGCCAACCTAGTACAGCAGCACAGTACGACATAACAATCGCACATTTAGCGTTTGTAGACGCGATATGCGAGTCAATCCTTTTCATGATCTCAAGCTGAGTCTTTATCTTATCTTGAGTGGTAAAAGTCATTATCGTCCCTGTCTGTCATCAACCCATTTGATAGCCTTATGCTATCCCAGTGGAGTGTTTTCAGATACCCAAGTTTCAACAACGATTGACGCGCAGCATGCTTTCCCATGGAAAGGGCTAGGAACGCCACCCGCCTTTGGTAAATGCGGCTCGATCAGCGCGAAACGGTTTCGACGGGTTTACTTAGGCTTGCTGGCGCTCAATATCGGAAAGCTAATCTGGCTAATAGGCTGAGCTTTGATGAGGGGCAGAGCGGGGGCTATATCAGTATGTGAACGACTGCTTCTGGCCGAAAACTGCCCTTCCCAACAACCATCTACCGAACAAACGCAGACACACACATCATTCCCCAACCCGCCCCACCAACACCCCAAACAACTCCCCCCGCGGCATCTCACTCAGCGCAATCCCCGCATTCTCAAACCACGCCTTCCCCGCCTCCGGATGCGGCCCGCTCAGCACCACCACACCTTTCTCATACCGATACCGCGCCGCCGCCACATCGCCATTGCGATAAGTCGCAATCACCGTATACGGCGCGTGCCCATCAACTTTGGGGAAATACGGCCCGTCCTGATAGAACACGCTGTCTGGCTTGCCATCCCACACCACTCGCACCGCCGCGTCTTCAATCCCGCGTACTTCAAACCCTGGTCGCCCGGCTTCGGAATCGAGGTCTTGGGGTATCAACCCGAAGTTGCTGTTATCGGCAAGATAAGCGCCCATGCACAGCCCCAGGTAGCGCCCGCCCTTGGCCACGTAGTCGCGAATGGCGTCCACGCGTGCATCACCGAAGCTGTCGAGCGCAGCGGGAATATCCTGCCCGCCGCCCGGCTGAACATAGAGGTCGTAGCGCGCAAGGTTTTGCGGGGTGATGTCGATGGCTTCATCCGCGCCCACAAAGTCGATCTGGTAGTTGGGGCTGAGCCGCAGCAAGGCGTTTTTGACGTTCTCGGAACAGTCATCACAGCCCGCCGGGCCGCGGTAGATGGCGACGTGGGTGATGGCCGTTGTGGCCTGTGCCCAGGGTGATTGCAGGGTGGCGAGTGCAAAAAATGCGGCAGCGATGGCGGGCAATTTCATGGTTGAGGGCTCGGCGAACAGGGGTTAGGACTGTTCAAAGCCTATATCGAACGCGTCTTTGAATTCGTTAACAGTTGTAAATCAGCTACTGTCGCCTGAAACCACATTCGCCAAGAGGGCCTGTAATGGAGCTGAAATTCAGCCACGTCGACGTACTGGTCGAGAACCTTGAAGAAACCTGCGCTTATTACGCCAAAATCCTCAAGGCCAAAATCTCCAGCACTCAAGTCTGGAATCGCGGCGGCTTTCATGTGCGGTATGCGGTGGTGCTGATGGGCCAGGAGCGTTTTATGCTGGTGCAGCCGTTGGCGGGCAACTTGCGCGAGCTGTTGGACGCGCACGGTGAGGGCATGATTTATCGGCATTGCTACACCACACCGGATATCGAGGTGGCCTATGCCGAGTTGATGGCCGAGGGTGTGCAACCACAGGATGAAAACGGCCGGCCGTTAAGCCTGGCGGATCTGCAGTCGCCGTCTGGCACGCGCATCATTTGGTTGCCCAAGCGTTTTGGGCATTTCTCTATCGAGATTCTGGAGGAGAAAGGCTTGGAGGCGTTTATGGTCGCCGCGTTTGCTTGATCGGCGTTGCATTGGCTGCCTACATAAGAATTACTGTAGGCCGCGCTCGACTCCGAGATAAACCGCCATGTTCGAATTCACCGCCCTCATCACCTACATCGCCGTGGTGCTCGGCCTTTTCCTGATCCCCGGCCTTTCCCTATTGCTGGTGCTCACCCGCACAATTCAAGGCGGGCGCGAGGTGCCGGCGATTTGATTCACAGTGAAATGGGCCGGCGCGGCGTATCTAATCTACCTGGGCGTGCGGGCGTTCATGGCGAAGGCCGACACGCATGCGCGACTGGTGTTGCCTGCGGTGACGCCGCGCCAGGCGTTTTTCCAGGCGGTTGGGGCTGAGGTGTTGAACCCGAAAACCGCGATCTTTTTCCTGGCGTTCCTGCCGGAAGGCAAGATCATCGGCACGCTGTTTATGGGGTTGGGGCTGAAAGTGGCGTCTCAGCAACGGTAAGCACGCTGGAACTGCAGACCCGCCTAATTAACACTCGGCCTATTAAGCTGGAATCAAGTCATCCGACAAATACTCCTCGACGCAGAAGGAGCCCGCCCCCACACTGCCTACAAAAGCGAGCGCGTCGCGCGCCACGTCATAATAGTAGATATCGATATTAATAAGAAAAGGTGCATTGTCGAATCGTTTGAAAAGCCAATCTGCAAGAGGCTTATCTGTCAGCACATGAACTCGCGACTCTTGCCCTGGCCACAGTGAGAGCCATAACAGCTCCGCGCACGCTCGGTCACGCGAGCCTGTATTGGGACTACCGCGGGACGTTTTATAAGTACTCGTGCTCACCCCGCCAATCACGACCCCTTCGAAAAATATATCAAACTCATGCACGGGGCCTTTAGTACCGACGACAAGTTTTTTGGATTCAGCGCGACATGAGAACGCCCTTGAGCATGCCAGCCGTGCTTGATTTTCTACATTGAGCCTTTCGCGCTTAGTCATCGCAACCTGTTCATTTTTATTGTTGGTATTGGAAATCATCATACTCCTTACTGTTCACTGACCAGCGGTCTGTTGCAACAGATAAATATAATCAAGTAACAAAAACACGACGACTACGCTTGCCAACGTATAAACCAGCATTTTAAGTCGGTCTGACCATCTCAACGCAGACCAATGTTGCTTGCGATATGCTTGTAGGGCCGGACGTGTCAGTACATCGTACGCAAAAGTCTCTGCGTCCTCTCCGAAACAGCGATCAAATTTGGCAATATTTGAAATTTCGTATGGTTCAAGAATACTCTTATCAGCCTTGCGTATTAAGAGATATTCCTTTGCCTCCCTCGGAGAAAAGTACAAGAACTTTTCATTAGTGTCCTTCAGATACTTGTAAACTATTTGTGACATCAACACTTGCTCAGCATCCAAACTCCGAGAAAAAACACCAAATGCTTTTTTCCGCCCAATCATGACAAATGAAACAATCATCACCGCATCCTTGATCAGCGGTGGAATTTTAAACGGCAACCAATAAGTGAAAAAATCAAATATCGGATATAACAGTTCACGCCAATACTCCGACACAGCATGCAATAAGGACAACGAGCCTGATATGACGTTCTCAAAGCCTATGAGTTGAGCTTTCTCAACTAGATATCGCCCAAACTTCGCCCATAACGCCAAATTATCCAGAATCCCTATTATTCCTATCACTCCTGATAGGGTTAAAATCGCACTTCCCCAGACCAGCAGCCTTGCCAAAAAAAACCTGAACGTAGAAATTTTTTTCTGCTCAATCTTGACTTTCATACTCTATTATTAATTCCTTTTTCCAACGTCTCTTATACCACTGTGATCACGGTAGTGGCCGCTCTCGCAAACCTATCCTTTGCTCACCTGGCTCAACAGCAATCTCATAATGCTATCACTGTATCATCCAGTTTCGACTTGCGAATTCAGGCGGCGTATAAAAACCTCTGAAACCCTGAATATTTTCGCATCCGACGCCACCAAGAGTTGCCTTATGCCCCCAACCAAACGCGACACCGCCCGCCTCGAACGCCGCCTGGTCGCCACCCTCACCGACGCCTGCGAAACCGCCAAAACCGAAATCCCGGGCTTCGAGTGGCTGACTCACACGGTTGATTACGCCGCGTTCCCGCAAAGCCTGCGGGTGATTTGGGTGTTCGATACGCGGGCCAATAAGGAGCTGGCCCTGGCAAACGGGGCGGACCACCGTATGCGCGAATTGACGGCTGCGGCGTTGCACGACGCCGAGGTGGCCTCGGTGAAAATCGAGCGCTGTGTGCGCTTTGATTGCGAAGAAGCGTGCAACCTCCAGCATGGCGGCGACTGGCGGGCGCGACTGGCCTGAGACTGCGGCGATGCAGGTGTTTCGGTTCGGCAGGTCGCCCGTGTTGATGCCTTCGCAGGCAAGCCAGCTCCCACAGTTGATCTTCGTCGCCCCACAGTCCCCTGTGGGAGCTGGCTTGCCTGCGAAGGCATCGACTGGTTGTACCTGAAGCACCGCGGGGCTTGCATCCCGGCGGTAGGCTGATCACTCCAGTGGCCGCAATGACGACGCCACCAGCAAATCCCGCGTATACGCATGCTGCGGCGCTTCAAACAGTTGCTGCGTACTCCCCGCCTCCACCACCACGCCGTCCTTGACCACCATCAAGTCGTGCGCCAACGCGCGTACCACAGCCAGGTCATGGCTGATAAACAGGTAGGTCAGGCCGTGCTCCTCCTGCAAGCGGCGCAGCAGGCTCACCACTTGTTTTTGCACGGTGCGGTCCAGCGCCGAGGTGGGTTCGTCGAGCAGGATCAGGTCCGGCTTGATCACCAGTGCGCGGGCGATGGCGATGCGTTGGCGCTGGCCGCCGGAAAACTCGTGGGGGAAGCGGTGGCGGGTGTCGGGGTCGAGGCCGACGTCGCGCAGTGCGCTGATCACTTCGGCCTCACGCTGGGCGGCAGTGAGGTCGGTGTGCACACGCAGGCCTTCTTCGATAATTTGCTGCACGCTCATGCGTGGGCTGAGGCTGCCGAACGGGTCCTGGAACACCACTTGCAGCTTGCGCCGCCACGGGCGCAGTGCCTTGCCTTTGAGCGCGTCCAGGGCCTGGCCTTGAAAGCGGATGCTGCCCTGGGCGTCGATCAACCGCAGGATCGCCTGGCCGAGTGTGGACTTGCCCGAGCCGGACTCGCCGACAATCCCCAGGGTCTTGCCGCGCTGTAAGCGCAGGTCGATGCCGTCCACCGCCTTGATCGGCGGTTTGCGCCGCAACAGGCCGCCTTGGGCGAACCAGACCCTGAGGCCGTCGACCTCCAGCAGGTTACCCGCCGGTTCACGCTCAAGCGCACGCCCTTCGGGCTCGGCTTCCAGCAACTGGCGGCTGTAGGCATGTTGCGGCGCGGCGAACAGCGCCTGGCAGTCCGCCTGTTCGACGATCTGCCCCGCCCGCATCACCGCCACGCGCTGGGCGACGCTGCGCACCACGTTGAGGTCGTGGCTGATCAACAGCAGCGCCATACCCAGGCGTTGTTGCAGGTCTTTGAGCAGTGCGAGGATGCGCCGCTGCACGGTCACATCCAGCGCGGTGGTGGGCTCGTCGGCGATCAATAGCAGCGGCTCACAGGCCAGCGCCATGGCGATCATCACCCGCTGGCGCTGGCCGCCGGAGAGTTGATGCGGGTAGGCATTCAGGCGTTGGCGCGGCTGCTGGATGCCCACCAGTTCGAGCAACTCCAGCACCCGTTCGCGTGCGGCGGCGCCGCCCAGGCCTTTGTGCAGCAGCAGGGTTTCGGACAGCTGCCGCTCGATGCTGTACAGCGGGTTGAGCGAGGTCATCGGCTCCTGAAAGATCATGGCGATGCGGTCGCCGCGAATCTGGCGCAGGCGCGCAGGCGGGGCGCCGAGCAATTCTTCGCCCAGGTAGCGAATGCTGCCTCGGGTGCGGGTGGTGTGCACCGGCAGCAATTGCAGGATCGAATGCGCGGTCACCGACTTGCCGGAGCCCGACTCGCCCACCAGCGCCAGGCATTCGCCGGCGCGAATATCCAGGTCGATGCCCCGCACCGCCTTGTGCCCTTCGAACGCCACCTGCAGGTTACGGATTTCAATCAACGCATCAGTCACGGCACGGCTCGCTTATCAGGATCGAGGGTCAAAGGCGTCGCGGCAGGCTTCGCCGATAAACACCAACAGGGACAGGATCAGCGCCAGCGCAAAAAACGCCGTCAGCGCCAGCCACGGGGCTTGCAGGTTGTTTTTGCCCTGCCCGATCAACTCACCCAGCGAGGCGCTGCCGGTGGGCATGCCGAAGCCGAGAAAATCCAGGGCCGTGAGCGTTGAGATCGCCCCGGTCAGAATGAACGGCAGGTAGGTCAAGGTGGCGGTCACCGCATTCGGCAAAATGTGCCGCAGCATCACCGCGAAATCGCCCACACCGAGGGCGCGAGCGGCTTTGACGTATTCCAGGTTGCGCCCGCGCAGGAACTCGGCGCGCACCACGTCCACCAAGGTCAGCCAGGAGAACAGCGCCATGATCCCCAGCAGCCACCAGAAGCTCGGCTCGACAAACCCGGAAAGGATGATCAGCAGGTACAGCACCGGCAGCCCGGACCAAATTTCGATCAGGCGCTGGCCCAGCAGGTCGATCCAGCCGGCGTAATAACCTTGCAGCGCGCCGGCGGCGATACCGATCAAGGCGCTCACCAGGGTCAAGGCCAAGGCAAACAACAGCGATACACGGGTGCCGAAAATCACCCGCGCCAGCACGTCCCGCGCCTGGTCGTCGGTGCCCAGCCAGTTCTGCGTGCTGGGCGGCGTGGGCGAAGGCGCGGTGAGGTCGTAGTTGACCGTGTCATAACTGAACGGGATGGGCGCAAACAGCATCCAGCCGCCCTGCCCTTCGATCAGCTCGCGCACGTAAGGGTCGCGGTAGTCCGGTTGAAACGGCAGCGTGCCGCCGAAGTCCTGTTCGGTGTAGCGCTCGAATGCCGGCAAATACAGCGCGCCTTGGTAGGACACCAGCAAGGGTTTGTCATTGGCCAGCAGCTCACCGCCCAGGCAAGCGACAAACAGCGCCAGAAACAGCCACAACGACCACCAGCCCCGGCGATTGCGTTTGAAGTGCAGCCAACGGCGGCGTGTGGTCGGGGAAAAAGCCTGCATCAGTGCGCCCTCGCAGAAAAATCCAGACGCGGGTCCAGCAGCCGGTAACACAGGTCACCGAGCAATTTGATCACCAGCCCCACCAACGTGAAGATAAACAGCGTGCCGAACACCACCGGGTAATCCCGCGCCACCGCCGCTTCGTAGCTCAGGCGGCCGAGGCCGTCGAGGGAGAAGATCACTTCAATCAGCAGCGAGCCGCCGAACAGCATGGCGGTAAGCGCCTGGGGCAGCCCTACCACGATCAGCAGCATGGCGTTGCGAAACACATGCTTGTACAGCACCTGTTTTTCGCTGAAGCCCTTGGCCCGTGCGGTCACCACGTACTGGCGGCTGATTTCATCGAGAAAGCTGTTTTTAGTCAGGATGGTCAGGGTGGCAAACCCACCGATCACCAGCGCCGACACCGGCAGCACCAGGTGCCAGAAATAATCCACGACCTTGCCCGCCCACGACAGGCTGGCGAAGTTTTCCGAGACCAGGCCGCGCACCGGGAACCAGTTCAACAGGCTGCCACCGCCGAACACCACGATCAGCAACAACGCAAACAGAAACGCCGGCATGGCATGGCCGATGATCACCGCCGCACTGCTCCACACGTCAAAGCGGCTGCCATGGCGCACGGCTTTGCGGATGCCCAGCGGGATCGACACCAGGTAGCTGATCAGCGTGGCCCAAAAACCCAGGGACAAGGTGACCGGCAGTTTTTGCAGGATCAGGTCGGTGACCTTGGCGCCGCGAAAGAAGCTGTCGCCAAAATCCAGGCGCGCGTAGCTGCTGAGCATCAGCCACAGACGTGCGCCCAAGGGTTTGTCAAAGCCGTACTGGCGTTCGATATCGGCCACCAGCGCCGGGTCCAGGCCACGGGTGGTGCGCGCTTCATTGCTGCCCGCTTCCACGCGGGTACCGGCGACGGAGGCCTGGGTGCCGATGCCTTGCAGGCGCGCGATGGCTTGCTCCACCGGGCCACCGGGTGCGGCCTGCACAATGAAAAAATTGACCAGCAAAATGCACAGCAGGGTCGGCACGATCAGCAATAAACGGCGTGCGCTATAGGCCAGCATGTTGGCTCACCTCGGTCAGTTCGCGCATTTGCGCGGTGGTCAACGGCGTAGGGCTCAGTTCCCACCAGGTGTCGATGCCCACTTCATTGAGCGGCGCGGTGCGCGGGCGGCCGAAACGGTTCCACCACAGCGACGACGAGCCTGGCGGGTAGTAGTTGGGAATCCAGTAAAAGCCCCACTGCAAAACACGATCGAGGGCGTGGGCGTAGCGCACCATGGTCGGACGGTCGTTGGCGCGCACCAGGCCATCGATCAACGCGTCCACCGCCGGGTTGCGCAGCGCCATGTAGTTGTTGGAGCCCGGGTCGTCGGCGCTTTCGGAGCCAAAGTAGTTGATCAACTCGCGGCCCGGCGATGGGCTGACCGGGTAGCCCACAACGATCATATCGTAGTCCCGAGCGCGCACGCGGTTGGTGTACTGGGCCGAGTCGATCATGCGGATGTTGAAACCGATGCCGATCTGCGCCAGGTTGCGCTTGTATGGCAGCAGCAAACGTTCGAACCCCTTCTGGCTGTTGAGGAAGGTGAACTGCAACGGCGTGCCCTCGGCATTCACCAATTGGTCGCCCTTGGGTGTCCAGCCCGCCGCTTCGAGCAACCTCAAGGCCTGCGCCTGCTGGGGCCGAATGCGCCCGCTGCCGTCGGTGTGCGGCGGTTGATAGACCTCATCGAACACCGCCTCCGGCACCTGGCCGCGCCAGGGTTCAAGTATCGCCCGCTCCTGGGCATCGGGCAGCTCACTGGCCGCCAACGGGCTGCGGGAAAAGAAGCTGCGCTGGCGCAGGTACATGCCGTGCATCATCTGCCGATTGCTCCAGTCGAAATCCCACAACAGGCTCAATGCCTCACGCACGCGGCGGTCCTGGAACTGCGGCTTTTGCAGATTGAATACAAACCCCTGGGTGCCCTGCACCGCGCTCGGTGCCAGCTGCTCACGTTGCAGGCGGCCGTCGCGCAGGGCTTCGCCGTCGTAGCCCACCGAGTAGCTGGTGGCAGAGAACTCACGATTGAAGTCATAGCCCTGGGCTTGCAGGATCTGGCGCGACACATCGGTGTCGGCAAAAAACTCCAGGCGCAGGGTGTCGAAGTTGTACTGCCCTTTGCTCACCGGCAGGTCTTGCCCCCACCAGTCCTTGACCCGCTCGAAGGTGACGCTGCGGCCGTTGTCCACTGCGCTGATGCGATAAGGGCCGCTGCCCAGCGGCGGTTCAAAGCCACCGCCGTTGGCAAAGTTGCGCCCGCGCCACCAATGCTCCGGCAACACCGGCAACGAGGCGATGTCCAGCGGTAAGGTGCGGTTGTCGGCGCTCTTGAAGGTAAAGCGTACCTGGGTCGGTGACTCCACCAGCACCTCGTCCACATCGGCAAAGCTTTGGCGGTAGGCCAGGCTGCCCTGGGTGGTGAACAGCTTGAAGGTGTAGGCCACGTCTTGGGCGGTGATGGGCGTGCCATCGGCAAAGCGTGCCTTGGGGTTGAGGTAGAAACGTATCCAGGTGTGGTCTTCCGCCAGTTCCAGGCGCTGGGCCACCAGGCCATACACCGTGTAGGGTTCATCCTGCGCGCGGTACGCCAGCGGGCTGTACAGCCAGCCCTGGATCTGGGTGATGCCGGTGCCTTTGTCCACATAGGGGATCAGGTGGTCAAACGCGCCGCCTTCCATGGACGAGCGGCGAAAACTGCCGCCCTTGGGGGCGTTCGGGTTGACGTAATCCAGGTGCTGGAAGCCGGCCGGGTACTTGGGGGCTTCACCGTAGACGGTCAGCGCGTGCGTGGGTTGAGCGAGTAGCGACGAGGCCCAGAACCCGGTCAGCAGTACCCAGAACACGCTACGAAACAAGATCACAAACTCAGCTCCTTTCTTGAAAACACTGAAGATCAAGGGTGGGAGCTGGCTTGCCTGCGATGAGGCCCTGTCAGTCAGTATTTCATCGACTGATACACCGCTATCGCAGGCAAGCCAGCTCCCACAGTTGAATGGCTTTGTTCTTGAGCCAGTACTTCAGGCTCAGAAGTTGTAGGAAACCCGGCTATACAACGTGCGCCCAAACGGGTCGGAGTAACGCGGGTCGTAGCCACTTTGGAACGTCGAGGTCTGGTTGCTGAACGGTGGCTCGCGGTCGAACAGGTTCTGCACGCCCACGGTGATCTGCGCGGTATCACGCCAGGTATAAGTGCCGGCCACGTCCCACACGCTCCAGGCCCCGACTTTGTCGTGGTAGGCGCGGTTGTAGTCGTTGTAGCCGCTGGTGTAGCGGTTGGTCAGCGAGGCGCCGAGCGGGCCCTGGTTCCAGGTGCCGGTCAGGCTGTGACGCCAGCGCGCGACGGCGCCGGCCGAGGAAAAATCACCGCCGCGAAAGTCACCGGCCTTGTCGATGTAGTCACCCTTGAGCTGCTGCTGGTACACATAACGATCAACGTAAGTGCCTTGCAGGTTGGCGCCGAACTGGCCGAATCTGGACTCGGCAAAGCGGTAGTCGAGGCTCACGTCGACACCATTGGTCTTGACCTTGCCCAGGTTGGCGAGCCCGGTGACGATATGGTCGATGGAGCCATCAGCCTTGCGCACGATGCGGTCCGAATACAGGTCCGGTTGTTCAAACACCGCCGACTCCGGGAATTCAGCAATCTGGTTGGCGATCTTGATCCACCAGAAGTCCAGGCCCACCGACAGATTGGTGACCGGCTGGTACACAAAGCCCAAGGTCACGTTGCGTGCGGTCTCGGGGCTCAGGCTCTGGTTGCCGCCATTGCGGCTGAAGAACTGCTGCGCACAGTCGCGGTTGGCCAGGCCGCCATTGCTCGGCCGGCCACCGGCACACAGGCGCGGGTCGTTGTAGTTGGCCACGGTGAAGGTGGTGAAGTTGGGGTTGTAGAGCTCATACAGCGACGGCGCCCGGAAGCCTTCGCTGTAGGCGCCACGCACCACCAGCTCGCGGAACGGCTGAAAGCGGAACGAGTATTTGGGGTTGGTGGTGTTGCCAAAGTCACTGTATTTGTCGTGACGCAGCGCCGCCGACAGTTCCAGGCTGTCGAGCACCGGCACATTCACTTCGGCGTATTGCGCCGACACGCTGCGGTCACCCGCCACCGTGGCGGCCGGGTCGACGCCCAGGCTTTGCACATTGGCGGCAAAGGCGGCGAAGTCCTGGTGGAAGTCTTCCTTGCGGTACTCACCGCCCAGCGCCAGCGCCGACGGCCCTGCGCCAAACCAGTCGCCAATGTCGCGGCTGATGCGCCCATCGATGCTTTTGACCCGGCCCACGGCCGTGCCGTAATCGCCATCCACGCCACTGGCATCCAGCAAGGCACGGCCAGCGGCTGACTGCGGGCCGAACGGGTTGATCACACCGGTGTTGATGCCGTTGGCCACCGCGCGATCATCCACATAGCCGCTCTGGATCGCGTTGGTGACTTTGTTCTGGTTGTAGGCCGCGCCGACGTTGTAATCCCAGCCCGCCAGGGTGCCTTCGAAGGTCAGCAGCAGGCGCTGGCCGACGTTGTCGTCTTCATGCTTGCGCGGCCCCACTTCGCTTTCGCGCCAGTTCACGTCGACCGGTTGCGTGGGGTCCAGCGCAAATTGGCTCGGGCCTGGGGTGATGCCGTTGCCAGGGTAGTACGGCGTGCCGGGTTGCACTTGCAGGCCTTGCAGCAAGCCGGGCCCGATTTGAGTACGGTTAAGGTTGCGCGCCCAGAAGTATTCGAGGCTCACGGTGTGGTCATCGGCCAACTTGCCGCTGGTCTTGCCGAAAAACGAGGTCTTTTCGGTTTCCGGCACCAGGTCCAGGTAGCTCCACAGCGATTGCCGGCAGATGCCGCTGCGTGAAATCAACCCAGGCGCATTACAGCCGGACGCCGCCAACGGGTTACTCGCGTTCGCGCCCTGGCTGTAGTTGGCCGGCGAGGCGATGCCCGAGGAATAATCCAGGCCACGGCCCGGCTGGTAGTTATAGGTGTAGTCGCGGTCCTTGGCCTTGAGGCTTTGCTGTTTGTCGTGGCTGACCACGCCGAACACGTTGAAGCGGTCTTCGTCCAGGTCGCCAAAACCCCAGCTGCCGCTGAAGTTATTGGTTTCACCGCCGCCTGCGCGGGTTGGCGTGCTGCCGCCCAGGGTCAGTTGGCCGTCGGTCACGCTTTTTTTGGTGATGAAGTTGATTACACCGCCGATGGCATCCGTGCCATACAGCGCCGAGGCGCCGTCGCGCAGCACTTCCACGCGGTCGATGGCGGCGAACGGGATGGTGTTGAGGTCGACCCCCGAGCCATTGATCGCATTGGTGGCGTTGTTGGCCAGGCGGCGGCCGTTAAGCAGCACCAGGGTTTTGTTCGGGCCGATACCGCGCAAATCGGCAAAGGCCGCCCCACCGCTACTGGAGCCGATCGAGCGACCGGAGCCGACCGAGGACTGGTTGGCGGAAATGCGGCTGATCAGTTGCTCGGTGCTGGTGACGCCCTGTTTTTTCAGTTCTTCGGTGCGCAGGATGGTCACCGGCACAGCAGTTTCCGCATCGACCCGGCGGATGGCGCTGCCGGTGACTTCGATGCGTTGCAATTGTGGAATGACCGAGGGGCTTTCCACACCGGTCGCAGCTGAAGCAGTGGCGGCGGGCGGCGGTGCGGCGCTCAAGACGATGCCGCTGGCGCTTTCGCTGTCTTGCAAATCGGTGCCCTGCAAGGCGATTTGCAAGGCCTCGCCGGCGCTCAAATCGCCTTTGATCGCCGGCGCATTCAGCCCGCTGACCAAGTGTTGCTCAAACGAAATCGGCTTGCCGCTTTGCTGGGAAATGCTCAGCAGGGTTTTGTCCAGCGAACCGGCCGGAATATCCAGCGGCGTGGCGGCCACGGTGCCGGTGGCGACCGTGGCGGCGAGGCTGAGTAAAAAGCGTGTGTGTCGTGGCGTAGGCATGCGTCGGGGGCTCCCTGTCCTTTGGTCTGGTTATGCAGGGTTGTGCGGCGGCGCCGAGGTTTTTATAGGGCGCCGGTTAGACCGTTAACGCATGTCCTTATGCACTCATTTGCCGAAGTGGTAACTCACGTCCAACCAGACTTGCCGGCCGTAAGGGTCGTAGTTGCCGACCGGGTAGTACGGCCACGCGGAGTCATCATGCTTGTAGGTGTTGAACAGGTTGTTGACGGTCAGGCCGACGCTGGCTTCATCCGTCACCTGGTAACGCGCACTGGCGTTGAAGGTGGCCCACGGCGACAGGCGCCCGGTGCCCGCGGCGTTGGTGACGCTGCCGTAACGCAAGCCGGTCAGGGTGGTGGTGAAACGCTGGTAATCCCAGGTGAGGCTGGCGTTGACCTTGCTGCGCCAGTCATAGAAGTTGGTGCTGCTGCGCACGTTCTGGGTTTGCGCCTGGTCCGAATCCTTGAGGTAGTGGGACAGCACCAGGCTGTAGCCGATCACCGAGCTGAACGCGCCGTACTCGCCCGCGCCCCAGCGGATATTGCTCTTGAGGTCCAGGCCGCTGGCCCGCTCGCTGGCAGCGTTGATGGCATTGATGTGCACCTGTTGCAGCTGGTTCGGGTCGACGGCGGCGTTGCCGGCGTTACGTTGCACACGTGCCAGCACGTCGGCGCAGGTGGTGGCGTCGAGCAGGCCGTTGCGGCATTGGTCTTCCTGTTGCAGCAGGCGGTTGATGTCGACGGTGGTCAGCAAATCCTTGATCTGCACGCGCCAGAAATCGGCCGACACATCGAACTGGCGCGACGGCGACCAGACCACGCCATAGGTCCAGGATTTACCACGCTCAGGCGCAAGGTCCGGCGTGCCGCTTTGGGTGTAGTCGACGCGCCCGCGATTACACGCGCTGTCGATGCCCTTGCTGCAACCGTAGTAGTCGATCTGGTCGGGCTTGTAGCCCCGGGTATCGGCCTGGTAGATGTAGTTGAGGTCCGGCGCTCGGAAGCTGGTGCCATAGCTGCCACGCAACAGCAGGCTGGTGATCGGCCGCCACTCAAGGCCCAGGTTGTAGGTTTTCTGTTGCTCGGAGCGGCCACTGAATTTGTACTGGTCCCAACGCCCGGCAGCCGAGGCCAGCAGCGTGTCGGTGACGGGAATGCTGAACTCGCCGCCCGCCGCATAACGGTCGCGCGAACCGCCGGAATTGGAGGCCGGTGTGGTGTTGTAGAAGGTGCCGTCGTTAAGTTGGTCATCCACATGCACGCTGTAGGACTGGCGCCCCACTTCGGTCACACCGGCAAACCCCACCGGCCCGGCCGGCAGCTCGAACAGGTCGCCGTTGATGTTGGCGCTGAAGGTCTGGGACACCGACTTGCTCTTTTGCACCAGGTTGCCGCGAAACTGCCGCCACTGCTCTTCGGTCAGCGGCTGGTCGAGCCGCGAAGGGTCCGGGGCAAACACCGGGTGGCCATCCTGCGTGCCCAGTTGCGGCCCCAGGAAGTAGTCGCGGATGCCGCTCAGCGGCGTGTACCGGGTGGTGCGGTCGCTGGTGTATTCAGAGCGGTTGGCCGCGAGCTGATAACCCCAGTCGCTGTTGGCAAACTTGTCTTCAAGGCCCAGGGTGCTGGTCCAGGACAGTTCGCGCCATTTGCTGTTGTTGCTGGTCTTGCCGCCGATTTCTTCCGCGGCAAAATTGCGCGACCAGCGCTCCAGGTTGCCGGTGGTCTGGTTGATAAAGTCCGGCGAGGTGAAGCTGGGTCCACGCGTGTTGTTCTGGGTGTGATCGAAGCCGAACATCAAGTCGGCAAACACCTTGCCGCTGTCGCTGAAGTGCCAGGTGCCCCGGGTGTAGCCGTCGTAGTTTTCCTTTTCGGCTTGCAGGGTCGAATAGTCGTTGTAGTACTGGTTGGTGGTGCAGCGGTTGCCGGTATTGCCCAGCTTGCCGTTGTAGATACCACCGTAGGCACCGCAACCGGGGCCCAGGTACGCGCCGCTGTCGAGGTTGCGCCGGTAGCCGACGTTGACCGCCGGGCCGTCGGTCATAAACCCGCGCTGGTTGCTCCAGATAGGTTGGCGGTTGGTCAGCTCCAGGCCGAACACGCCGTCAAAATCGCCCCAGCTGTCGCCCCCGCTGATTTGCAGCCGCTGGTTGTCACCGCCGCCACGCTCGGCATAACCACCGCGCACATTGACGTCCACGCCGCTGATCTTGTCCTTGAGGATGATGTTGACCACGCCTGCAATCGCATCCGAGCCATACACCGCCGAGGCGCCGCTGCTGAGGATTTCGATGCGCTCGATCATCACCGCCGGGATGTTCGCAAGGTTGGTGAAGTTGACCATGCCATCGTAGGCCGTGGGGTAGTCGGCCACGCGTCGGCCGTTGATCAGCACCAGCGTGTGGTTGGGCCCCAGCCCACGTAGGTTGAGGGCGCTGGCGGCTGGCTGGAAGGTGTTGCCGTAGTCTTCGCCCTGGGTCATGCCGGTGTTCTGGGTTTGCGAGGCGATGGCGTCGTAGACGTTTTTGTAGCCCCGGCTGGTGATCTCTTCGCTGCTGATCACCGTGACCGGCGACGGCCCTTCGACTTGCGCGCGGGCGATACGCGAGCCGGTGACCACGACTTTTTCCAGGGCCACATCGCCGGGTACTTTCGCCGCTACGGGGGCCGGCTTGACGCTGGCGGCGGGCGCCTTGGCAGCCCGGCGCAGTACCCAACCACCGTCGCCGCTTGGCACGGCATCCAGGGCCGAGCCGCGCAGCGCCTGCTGCAACGCCTGCTCGGTGGTAAAACTGCCGCGCACCGGCGCACTGGTGAGGCCCTGCACCAAGTCTTGCTGAAAGGAGATGGGCTGGCCGCTGCGGCGCGACAGGTCGAGCAGCGCCTGGTCAAGCGGGCCGCTGGCGATATCAAAATCGAAAGCCTGGGTGTGCGTGGCCACGGCCGACGACGGCTGCCCGAAGGCCACCGCGCCATGGCCCGTCAAGGCCACGCCGATGGCCAGTGACAGCGCCACCAGTGATGAGCGGCTGAGGTGTGTGAATTGCATGGTTGAGCGTCCCCATCAGTGTTATGCAGTTGATGGGTTGAACAACCAACCAGCGGTTTTTATAGGCGGCCGTTAGGCTAAAAAAGCATGGGCTTATAACGCTGCGCCGACGCGCTTGCAGGTGGATAAAGCTCTGCCTGCATTGGGGTGTGCAACAGCCTTCAAGTTTTTATAGAGCACCGGCAAATTATTTTATCGACGCTCGATGCTGACCCAATAAGGGCTGTGGTAATCGATCTGCACCGGCAAGGATTTGGCCAGTAGTTGCAGGGCGCTTTGGCTGTCGTCCAGCGGGAAGATCCCACTCAAACGCAGGCTCGCCGCCTCAGGGCTGACGCGGATGATGCCGCGCCGGTAGTCACGCAGCGCCTCCACCACGTCACCCAATGAACGGTCGCGCACCTCCAGCAGGCCTCGCGTCCAGGCCGCCTCGCCGCCACTGGCGGCTTCGAGCTTGAGGATGCCTTGCGTGTCGAACGTGGCCTTCTGGCCGGCGTTGATAACCTGCACGGCGCCGCTGCGTGTGGTGATCTGCACCTGAGAGTGCAGCATCGTGATCTGCGTTTGGCCTTCGCCCTGCTGCACCAAAAACCGCGTACCCAACGCCCGCATGCGGCCTTGTTCGGTTTCGACAATAAACGGGCGCAGGCGGTCCTTGGCCACGTCCACCAGCAGCTTGCCATCGAGCAGTTGCAACAGCCGTTGCTGCGGGTCGAACTGCTTCACCACCTTGCTGCGCGCATCCAGGCTCAACGCGCTGCCATCTTCCAGGGTGAGGTTCAAACGCTCGCCCGTACCGGTGCGCAAAGTGTCCGCCGGCAACCATGTGTCGGACAAACGCATGACGATGCTTGCAAAGGAGGCAACCCCCGCCAACGCCAACGTATTGCGCAAAAAACTGCGGCGGCCAGAGGGTGCATTCAAGGTGTGCAACAAGCTGTCGCGGGGCATGCGCCGCAGGTCTTCGTTGCCCAATACCGACACGCCGCTGCCCATCCTATTGAAGATCTCGGCACGGCGTGGGTCGCCCTCGCGCCAGCGGCGGAAGGCACTGTGCTCCTGGGCACTGGCATGCCCGGATTGCAGTAACGCCATCCACTGCGCGGCCTCGTCGATCATGGCCTCATCGGATGCGGTGGTGCTCATGGCTGCGCCATCGCCAGGTAGCAGCGCTTGAACGCATCCGCCATGTACTGCTGCACCCGGCTGACCGAAACATCCAGCCGCTCGCCGATTTGCGCATAGGTCAAACCATCCAGCTGGTGATACAAAAACGCCGCCTTGGCCTTGGCCGATAACCCGTCGAGC
This sequence comes from Pseudomonas sp. W3I7, assembly GCF_030816095.1. Classification (NCBI taxonomy): domain Bacteria; kingdom Pseudomonadati; phylum Pseudomonadota; class Gammaproteobacteria; order Pseudomonadales; family Pseudomonadaceae; genus Pseudomonas; species Pseudomonas sp. W3I7. The sequence goes on along the minus strand of NZ_JAUSXP010000001.1, from coordinate 1,799,788 downwards.
AAACGGTCGACCTCAAGCAGCGTCTCGATCAACACCAAGCGCTCCTCCGGCGACGGATGCATCAACTGCGGCGCCAGTGCCAACGCTTCCAGGTAGGCGCGCTCCAGATCCTGGCGGCGCCAGCCTTCGTACATCAAGCGCCGCGCAATGGTGGTCAACAACGCCCGCGGCTCGCGAATGGCCGCAGGGTCCGGCAACGCCAGCACCCGTAAAAAGGTTTCCGACGCGATGTCCTGCGCCCCATGCGGGCACCCCATCGCCCGGCCAACGCGCGCGCATAGCCAGCTGTAGTCACTCTTGAACATCTGGCCAATCAGACCGAAGTGCAGGTTCTGATTCACACCCATTGCATGCTCCATGCGGATAGCGGCCATCGGGCCTTGCTGTGAAGAGCGATGGAAAGTCATCGCAGGAAGGGCGGACTTTGCATGAAGGGGGTATAGGTTAGGAAAGAATAAAAAATTGCAAAGGGCTTCAAAAAAAGCATATGAAAATTAGCAAAAATCGAAGCCCATTTGAGCATGAGGTGTTTCATCCTTGACCGCGCTGCGCTTTTTCCCAAGGGTCGCACTCGACTTCTTCTTTGTACGCGGCGGGGCTTTTAATACCTCTTCAACGTGATCATCAAACGTATGGCCAAACAGTGCTCGCAGGAATGCCTCCTGGTACACCTGAACATCCTCAGGCGAAAGCTGATCCCAAAAGGATTGCCCAACATACTTCAGGTAAGCCGGGGGCACAGGGTACTCTTCAACTAAATCTTCGAGTACTGAACTGTAGGTCAAGATCTTTCCTTTCGATTCCCACCCACGTTCAAAGTGGTCCGCCTGATGAGGAATTGAGAAAGACGCTTTTTTGTACATTGACGAACTGTGGGTTGTGACACAAAAATTGGCACCCGCCCAAACATCATCGTTATCCGCACTTAATTGTGAAACCTGAAACAATTCGTCAAGTACTTCTGCAGCAGTGCCCGCTTCTAAAAACACTTCGTAATTATGACTGAAGTCATTGGGTTCAAGCCTGGCAACCCCGATCAGGTTGGGCAACATCAGCTTCATAGCGTTTCTAAAGCTTCTTACGTTTTGCGTATTTTCACACAGCACCTCAATTTGCGCCTGACGCCCCTCTAAAAACGTCTGAAACCTGGCTTGTTTTAACATTGTTTTTGGCGTGAGCGATTTAAACAACCCAGGGTTAATCGGCGCAATACTGTACCCCTCGCCCATTCTGTCTTTGGCAAAAGCCTCCAGGGAATTGCACATCGTTTCGTAACAGGCCTCTGCGAACCACTCTGTTTCCCCGTCGGTGTAGTACGCCTCGGGCAGAGGCGTATTGTAGGCTAAGTAAGAAATCTTTAACGCGGTCTCCAACATACACGCTTCAGGTCTGCTATCGGTGCGCAGTACCAATGAGCGTTTGAGACAAAAGGGACCAAATTGCCTGTTTAAATCGTTTACCCTGCGGCGAATATCGCTGCTCACCCCCATTTTATGGCATATACCGTTCTCTCTGACGAGGATATATAAAAAGTGTCTTCCAAACATTGGAGCTCTCGCAAGTGCTGATTAACTTCCATCATCCGATAAAATAACGAAGTCGCCAACAGGACGATGAAGACCGAGCGGGATCAGCAGTGACCACTTGCACCGTTGTGCCAGAGGGCACTGCGCAGTTGTTTTTTCTCGCGCCTTGCCCTCAACTACAGCCTCACCCTCACACACGAGTATCAACCTTGGAACGCTATGAATCGCTGGTCATCGGCCTGGGTGCCATGGGGGCCGCCACGGTGTATCAACTGGCGAAAGCCGGTGTGAACGTCGCCGGTATCGACCGTCATCACCCGCCCCACACGCTGGGCTCCAGCCATGGCGACACGCGTATCACGCGGCTGTCGGTGGGCGAAGGCGCGCAATACGTGCCCATTGTGCGTCGTTCCCACGCTATCTGGCGCGAGCTGGAGGCGTTGTCGGGGGAGGCGCTGTTTGAGCAGTCGGGGTTGCTGGTGCTCACCTCTCGTGATGACTTTGATCCCAGCGATGCAACCGATTTTACCCTTCGTACGATCGGCCTGGCGCAAACCTACGGCATTGAACATGAGCTGCTGGACGCTGCGCAGATTCGCCAGCGTTTCCCGCAATTTGCCCAGGTGGCGGATAGCGCCATCGGCTATTACGAGCCTGGCGGCGGCTTCGTGCGCCCGGAGCGGTGCATTGATGTGCAGCTCACTTTGGCCGAACAACACGGCGCCACGCTGTACAAGGGCGAGACGGTGACTCACATCCGTTCGGATGCTCATGGCGTGACGGTGACCACCGACCAGCGCACGTTGCAAGCCGACAAGTTGGTGGTGAGTGCGGGCAACTGGGCCGGCGAATTACTCGGCGCGCCGTTTGACCGGTTGCTGAGTGTTTACCGGCAACAGCTGTTCTGGTTCGCGCTGGAGCCTGGGGCCGACCTGGTGGGCAAATCCCCCACCTATATCCTCACGCACGATCAAGGCCAGACCCACTATGGTTTCCCGGCGTTGCCCGGCGAAGGCAGCCTGAAGCTGGCTACGGCGCAATATCACACCACTTCCACGCCGCAAACGCTGGACCGCACGGTCTCGGCAGCGCAAGCGCAGCAGATGTACGAACAGCAGGTTCAGGGCCGTATCACCGGCGTGTCGGCCAAGGTGGTCAAGTCGGCGGTGTGTGCCTACACCGTGACGCCGGACCACGATTTCATCATCGACAAACACCCCACGCTGCAGCACACCCTGGTGGTGTCGCCATGCTCGGGGCATGGCTTCAAGCATTCGGCGGCGCTGGGTGAGGCGTTTGCGCAGTGGTGCATGGGTGGGTCGAGTGAGCTGGACCTGTCGGCGTTTTCGTTGAAGCGCTTCGACGGCAAAAGCGTTTAAGAAAATGCAGACACGAACCCGTGGCGAGCGGGCTCGCCACGAGGGGCAATTGTGCCTTCTGGCCCGACCTATTTGGCGAACGCATATTCCCCGCCCTGCTCCACCGCCTTGCGGTACGCAGGTCGCGCCTGGAAGCGTTGCACCCATGCCGCCAGGTTTGGATATGCCTGCAACTTGCCCTGGGCCTTGGCGACTTCGCCGATAAAGCTCATCTGGATGTCCGCGCCGCTCAGTTCGTCACCGAGCAGATACGGCGTATCCGCCAGCACGTCATTCAGATAGCCCAGGTAGTTGGCCACTTCCGACTCGATACGCGGGTGCAGCGGCGCGCCGGCTTCACCCAGACGACCGACGTAGAGGTTGAGCATCAGCGGCAGCATGGCCGAGCCTTCGGCAAAATGCAGCCATTGCACATATTTGTCGTAGGTCGCAGAGGCAGGATCAGGTTGCAGTCGGCCTTGACCATGGCGGCGGATCAGGTAGTCGATGATGGCGGCGGATTCGATCAACACCAGGCTGCCATCTTCGATGACCGGGGATTTGCCCAGTGGGTTGATGGCCTTGAGTTCCGGTGGTGCCAGGTTGGTTTTCGGGTCGCGCTGGTAGCGCTTGATTTCGTAAGGCAGGCCGAGTTCCTCAAGTAGCCAGAGGATGCGCTGTGAGCGCGAGTTGTTAAGGTGGTGAACGGTGATCATGGGCAACTCCGCGGGGCAAGGGTGAGTATCAGGGTATGAGACTATGCCAGCACTGAGGAGTGCCCATGATTTATTGTGGCAGCCCCTTCACGAGAGGCTGCCCCTCAAGAGGCCGTGATCAGGCGACGGCGGTCAAAAGCACTTCTTTTTTGAGCGCATCCACCAAGTCCTCCATCGTTGCATACCGCTTGCCTTGCAACTGCGGCCAGCGCTCGATAGACAACTGCCCCAACTCGTCACTTTTTATCGGGGTGGTAATAATCTCTCCCGTCCTGGAACGGTGAAGCAGACGGGCTTGTGTGGATGAAGCGTACTCGATCAGGAAGTCACCGATGTTTTTCAGGCGCGCGCTCGGCAGGGTCGAAGCGGAAACGGCCGTCAACTGCACATCCGTCTTGAGTGCATGAATCAAAAAATCCAGATTCGGGTAACGCTTTTCTTGCAACTGTGGCCACCGCTCAATAAAGAACTGCCCCTTATCGTCAATTTGAACAGGCGTGGAAATGATATCTCCACTGTTGGAACGATGGAGCACATTGGCTTGGGTCATTGAAGGCCGCTCGATCAGGAAATCGCCGACACTTCGAATCCATGTACGATCCGCTGCAACCATCGGGCGCGGCGCCGGCGTACCGGCTATACCGACATGCACCTTGAAGTCACTGCGGATAGCTGTGCCCGCCGGCGTCTTGATCCCTCCTTCCAGGATTTCCCAGGCCCCACGGTGCAGAGGCAGTGCATGGTCGGGCGCAACATCGCGTACGGTCAAGCTGACAGCATCCTGCAATTGCGCAATGCCTGGCACACCCTGATAGAAGTCGGCGTGGGCGCTGCCCATAAGCGCTACCCACTTATGCGGCCCCAGAGCCGCCTGATCAGCCTTGATCACCTCATTGGCAAAGTAACTGAACAGGCTCTCGCGGGCGTTCAAGTCGCGCATGCCTTTGACGTGGTAGCTGGCGGTGCAGTCGAGAGCCCGGACGCGGATGCCCGCCTTGTTCGCCGCTTTGACGACGTTGGTGTAGGTGTTTTCCCCCGTGTAACCTCTTCCCATATGACCGAGGTCCTGCGCCCTCAGATAGCGCTTGAGATTTTCCGGCATTTTCAGCGTGTTATAAAAAACGTCCAGTTCTAGCTGGTGCAGATCGGTGAGCAGATGTTCCAGATACAAGGTCTTTACACCCTGCTTTTTCAATAGCTTCATATATTTGATCAGGAACTGTTTGCTCGACTTATCCGCATGCGCTTCAGCAATAATCAGTGCGCGTTTGAGTTTGTACAGTTGCTTGACGAACGCCTCTTCAGTGGCCGCCGTACCTAGCTCGACGAAAGTGGACCGTGCCGGGGGCATGTAAGTGGCAAAGGCGGCTTTGGCGGACTTTTCCAAACGATTACGGGTGTTCTTGAACCCATTGAATGCTGCCTCATACGGGTGCCCACTCCCAAAGCCGTAGCGAGCATCCAAGTCACGATACGAGTGCACCATCTCATCCAGCTGCGTTTTAAACGACGCGGGCAGATCGAACTCACTGTAATGGGACGGTGCAGCGGGCGCCGGCACCGCCCTTGAAGGACCCGCCGTCGGCAGCGCTTGTGATGACGGCGCCATGGTCATCCGGTAATCACCCCGGGACAGCGCGGTGGAGGCAGTATCAGGCGAGATGCCCACCGCCTGGCCTTGGGTAACATCCTCCACACGCAGGGCGATGACATTCTGCAAATCGGCCAGCCCCGGCACTTCGTCCGTGCTCCCTATGCGGGTGTGATCAACCAGGGCGATCCAACCCTCATCGGGGTCGTTTTGTGAAAGGGCTTTGTGGGAATAGAAGTTCCTGAGTCTGCTGTTGCGAGGGATAAACCGCTGTTGTTCAGACAGCGCCAGCACATGCTCCATATGATAGGAACTCGAGGCGTCCACGCCGTCGATCGCGACTTTGTGCTTGTGGGCTTCAAGCATCAGTTTACGGTAGGTAAAAGGCGCGTCCGCGTCCCAGCCCAAGCCTGCGTCTACCCGCGCCAGATGGTCCTCGACCTGTTTCAAGGCATACGCCACGTCACCCTGGATTTCGTCGTTGATAATTTTGAGTTTGGTCCGGAAAACATCGGCTGGCAGGTTTTCAACGTACACGCGGTTGAGCCCTTGCGCTTTCAAGGCTGGCAGGCTTTCGATCAGTAATTGCTTACTGGCAACGCTGGTATTGGATGCGCCAATGATCAGCCGCTTCTTGAGTGCAAACAGGGTGGCAAGCGCAGTAGATGGGCTGGAGTCCGCTGCCAGCACCGGCAAGCCGGTACGGTCCGGGCGCGCTGGAGGCGCGGCATAAAACGCGTCCGCGTCTTGAGTCAGGTGTTTCATCTGATCGGGATAGCTGTCGCGTAGAGGCTTCAACTGAAGATAGGCCCCCTCCTTTATGGCCGGTGCAATGGCGTCGTCCTGAGGGCTGATAACGGCGCGCACATAGTCAAGGTCGAGCGCACGCCTGAAGTACTTCCCTTGCTCGGGTGCAATCTCGTAGGGCACCAGTGACTCGTCGACCTCTTCGCGCAGTAGCGTATGGCGCCCGCCTCCCCTCGTCGTGAAGCGCACCCAATGGCCATCGCTGTTCTGGCTGACCACACGTGTGGTTGACTGCATTTGCCCGGTGACTGGGTCACGGCGAAACAGCAGATGCCGCCCCAAGGGAGTCCGGTGTGCTTTTGATCCAGAACTGCTCGGTATTGAACATCACAGGTTTCATTCCGGCAGCAATGCCGGGGTCTATATCGTTGACCAGCGTGGCCTGCTGCAGCGCCTTGGTCACCGGCCGGACGCGCAGTGCTTTGAGGGCCGGGCGAAAGTCAAACAGCACAGCACCGCCCACATTGGCCAAGTAGCCAATATAGTGTTTCAAGGCTGCGCCCGCGTCACCCTGTTGGTAGGCACTGATAGCGAGCATCGCGTCCTTGAACGCCAGCAAGCCACCCAGGCCCAGGCTCAATACGGGAAAAGGGATGGTGGCGATGGCAGTGACCAGTTCGACGCATGTCCACAAAATCCCCGTGATCATCTCCGTGCGATTGACCGTGGTGGCAACTACATCGTCTATTTTGCGCTGCAACACCATGTTGTAAAAATCATTGCGCGGGTCGGTCACGGTGGTGTCCGGGCTTATCCGGTCATAGCGCGCCGGGCTTGGGGTCGTACGGTCAATCGTTTCGGGTAAGCCATTGCGGGCTGTCTTCAGAAACGTTCCGATCCGGACCTGAGATTGCACCGGCACCCGACCCTGCAGGTAATCCGACACACCATCGACCTTTTTCAGCCAGTAGTTGAATAGCTTCGCTTCACGAAAACCGATGCCATCGGGTGCGTTGGGGGTGTAGAGCAAAACCGGGTTGCTGGCATGGCTGAACAGGTAGTTGCCTATCACCCAATCGCCGTCAATGCTCAGACGATGTACCTGGTAAGTCGAGCGGGTCGCAGACGCTGTGTCGCCAAGGCTGTCGATCGCACGCTCCAACCAGGTCAAGTCGACTCGGGCGATATGACCGCGCAGGCAACAATCGAGTGCCGCGTATTTCATCTGCAGTTGTGTAATGGCCAAGGTGGCGTCGCGGCGTTTGGCGTAACCGGCGCTGCTCGCGCTTTGCAATTTGGCGCGCACTTCGTCGGTGTAGCGTTGACCTATCCATACACCGGTCACCGACCTTGATACGTTCTGCGGGGTCAGGCGACTCAGGTCGATGCCCGCCGGCCCGCTGAACGTGGCCGAGGTGGAGAATTTTGCGTCAATGAACCCGACGTTATCCGTGTAACCGTCTCTGTACAGCCGGGTATAGGTGATGGGCTTGGGCAGTCCACCCAACAGCGGCCACGGCGCCGAAACGTATACGGTGTCCGGGTCAACATCATTCTGAGGGCGGCCCAGCAGCGTATTCAGGCTGAGTTTGGCCTGGTCGTGCAGATAGGTATCGAAGGTAATGAAATTGGCTTCAGAGTCGGGCTGGGCGTTATAGGTGCGCAAGGCACCTGCGGCATCTTCGGCAAGGCTGGTCAACCGGGTTCGGTCCGCCGCCGGGGCTGAGCGATACCATGGCGGCGTGCTGTATTCGTAGTCGTCCTGCGCTGCGCTTTGCCCATGCACGACCATGGCGTCCAGGCATACCGTGTGGGAGCACACAGGGCCAAATGTCACCTCCTCATGTTCCTTTGCGTCGGGCCTGAAGCCCAAGCCTTTGAGGAACGTGCGCATCTTCGGCCGAAAGCGCAGCGGGCATTGCTCCAACAGGTAGTCGCTCATGGTGCGACCCTTTAACCGGGTGTTGTCATCGGCCCAACCGATGATATGCGCCTGGCATTCGCGCTCGGTGGCGAACGCCAGGAACTGTCGCTCACGTGGCGAATCGGGGGTGCACAACAGCAAGCGTCGGATTTGGCCGTTGGCATCTTCCTCGCGCAATAACCACAGGTCTTTGAGTTGCGCGCCATGCAGCAGCACGGTGCGTGCGCACAGGAGCGGGTTCGTACCGGCCCGCAAGGTTTCGAACAACCTGTGGTCTGCCGGGCTCAAGTCGCCTCGCAACCGGGCGACAAAGGCAAGCAACACCAGGCGATGATCAAACAGGTCGCGAGTGGCCTGCTTGTAGCCAGTCTCGGCCTGCATTTTTTTTTGCAGCGCGGCATAGTCCAGGCGCGGTTGCAGGCCAGGTTCGCGGAGTATGTGGAGCAGGCTTTGCGCACTCAGAAGGGCATGGTCACCTTGCAGTGGCGCGTTCGCATAAGTGAGGGTGGTATTGGCCAAAAAATCAGAACCGGGCAACTCGTCGCCGGTGTGCAGCCCGTCATAGCTTAACTGCACCAGATCGCGGGTCTGCTCATAGGTGCCGACATTGGCGACGTTGCGTCGGGTAGTGATGTTCAGGTGACGCGGGTCCAGGTCGTAGATTTCCAGCGCTTCGTCCAGATACTCGGTCAACTGGAAATTTGCCAGGGCTTGAGGCGAAGCAACAGGCCCCAACAGCTCGATATAGGTGGCCCGGGCCTGATTGTAATCCTGCATGCAACGACTCAGGGTTTGCTGGTCCGTCGCCGCCGCGTTGCGATACCAATCCGGCAGGCTGTTATAGACGCTGCGCTCGAGCAGCTGTTGGCGCCTGAACGCCAAGCGTGATGACAAGTCTGGCAGCGCTGCTGTCACCGCGTTGTCCAATGCTGACTTGAGCTGCGTTGCCTCGTGCAATGGGTTGCCTACCAGGCTCAATGCCAGTTCGATGTCCTGGCTGCGCTTGTTGATAATCGCGTTGTAGGTGTGTTCGAACAGTGGCTCGCCGTCAATGGGCAGCAATTGCAAGGGCCACATATCGACGACATCCAGCGTTTGATAACGTACAGGCAAGTGTCGGCAGAACTCCGCTCGACCCGCCGGTAGCGCCAAAGTCGCCTTGAGGCTCTGGTCGAGCTGCACCAGAGAGTCGAAGGCCTCCAGCCCCCGGTTTGGCGTGAACAACAAGACCTGGCCGAGGTTTTCTACCGACGTCAGGCTGTCCACGACTGGGCTGGACTTTCTCGTCAGAACGAAGGCCCCGGCAAACTCCACAGTGTTGTCCTGATAGCTGAAATTGAGCGAGTACATGCCGGGACGAAAGGTCGGGCCTCGGGAGCAGTCTTCAACCATGCGCTGTTCGGCAGGGCTTAGCAGGTAATCGCGCACATCCAGCTTGGCTTGCTGCTCCAACGCGCCAAGACCGGCCGCCTGGATGAGGTAGCTCTTGCGGCCTTGAATGCCCACCGTGCTGACTTCGTCAAGGCCCAGCAGGTGCTTGTCCAAGTCGGTTTTGAGTTGGGCAAGCAACGTCTTGCCGGCCTCTTGGGTGAGATCTGCCCCGGTCAATGCCTCGAACAAGCTGCGTGACCTCGCCAACAGGACGTTGTTGGCACTGATGAGGGTGGTGTTTAGTTGTTCCAGCGCATGCAGTTCGGCAGGTAATACCACAGGCTCCTGGGTTTGCGTGCGCAGGCCCGGGTCGATCTCAAGCAGGTGTGTACGAATTTCCTGAAACGTCGGTGACGCGGATGTAGGGCTCGGCGTGCTCATGGGCACGGTCCTCATGCTGATGGAATGAACCCTCAGCATGAGAGCGAGCCTGGGTGTATCGGCGGTACATATTGTTCAGCGGCCGGCGCCTCAGACCAGCCGGAACCGTGCAGTGTTATCACTCAATGCGCGACTGCCCTTACTCAAGGTGTCCGCCGCCGAATTGACCGCCCGTGCGCCGTCCAGCAAGCGCCCTGCCGCCTGGTCGACCTGCTGGATATTGCCGCTGACTTCATCGGCGGTGGCGGCCTGTTCTTCCACCGCTGCCGCGATCTGCGCCAGGGTGTCGGTGACGTGCTGCACCGCACCGGCAATTTCGCCCAGGCGGGTGCCCAGGCCCGTCACGGATTCGGCGTCGGTCAGTGCCTGGTCGCACGCCGCGCCCATCAGGCTGACGGCTTGGCTGACGGTCGCGCGCAGGCTGTCCACGGTGCCGGCGATTTGTGCGGTGGACGCCTGGGTGCGTTGCGACAGGCTGCGCACTTCATCGGCCACCACCGCAAACCCACGGCCCTGCTCGCCCGCACGCGCGGCCTCGATGGCCGCGTTGAGCGCCAGCAGGTTGGTCTGTTCGGCGATGCCACGAATGGTGTCGACCACCGACTGAATCTGCTGGCCCTGCTGGCTGACCTGCTCCAGGGCGTTGGCCGTGTCGGTCAGGCGCTGGTTGAGTTGCTGGATACTTGCCGTGGTGCGCTGGCTGTCGCGGCTGCTGTCTTCGGCGATGCGCCTGGTGTGCTGCGCGCTGCCCGAGGCCTGTTCGCAACTCTTGGCCACGCCCATGGAAGTGGCGGCCAATTGGGTCGCAGCGGCCGCAATCTGGCTGATTTGATGTTGCTGGTCTTCAACCTCGGTAAGGGTGCTGCCCGACTGCGCATTCAGGGTGAGCACGGCTGAACCGAGTTGCTGGGTTTCGTGATTGACGCCCAGCAGGCTGGTGCGCAGTTGCATCACGGCAACGTTGAGTGCCCGGCTGATCGCGGCCAATTCATCACGCCCTTCTACCGCCACTTCGACGCACAGGTTACCGTCGCGCAACGACTCGGCCAGTGTGGTGATGCCACTGGCGCTGCGGCGGATCGAGGCTTGCAGACAGATAAACAAGTACAACGCGGCCAGGGCCCAGCAGGCTGAACGTCGCCGCCACCGGAATAAAGTGCTGGAGCGAACGCTCGCGGTAGTCACTCAGGCGCGCATCCAGTGAGTTAAGCGACTGGCTGCGCAACGCCCCCAACGCGCCCAACATGCTGTCGACGCTGCGGTCGAAGGCGACGCTGTCCACTTTGATGGTGCCGCCGAATACGCCGTCGTCCAGGGTTTTAAGCTCGTTATCCAGCAGTTGCAGGCTGCTGTCATATTGCGCTGTCCACGGCTCGATCCCGGGAAATGGCTTGGCTTTGAGCGAAGCGGCGGCCTTGACCAACTGGTCGCGTGCATCGCCGATACGGCCGCGCAGGTCGCGCATCTGCAAGCGGCTTTGCAAAGTGAACTGCCCCGAGGCGATGGACGACTGGCCAACGCTGGCGGTGCGACCGATGCGCTCGATCAGGTCCGGGGTGTGCTGGGTGGAGATCTGCATCAGCAGGTAGGTCTCCAGCCACGGGTCGAGGATCAGGCCGGTGTCCAGGGTGATTTGCTCGCGCAGGGTTTGCAGCGCCGTCAACGCGGCAGTGAAACGGTCGTAGCCGTCCGGCCACCAGCCCACGGTGCGCAGGGACTGAGTGTCCATGCCCTTGACCGCCGCCTGCAACGCCTCGAAACGCGCAAGGGTGTCGGCGCTGGCATTGCGGGCTTTGAGCACCTCACCCAGGGCTTGCAGGCTTTGCACAATCATCGGGTTGCCGGCATCCACTTTGTCCATGGCAGCCTGGGCGGCCGGGGTTGGCGCGTGGAGGATATCCAGCGCTTTCCAGCGCGCGGCCAGGTTGCGTTGCGCGCTCAATTGGCCATCGAGTGTGTCCAGGGCTAAGAGTTGGTGCACACCGGACTGCTCGCTGCTGATCACGTTCAATTTGCCGCGATAGTCCGAGCCAATCATCCAGAGGCTCCCCGCCAGGGGCAGCATGAACAGGAAAAACAGCACCTGGAACTTGCGCGCAAAACCGAAACGGCCGAGCAAGTGGATACCGGGTGATAGAAGAGTGTGCATGGCCGACCGCTCCCGAAAACACGCTGGAAATGACTAGAAGCAAAATGCCATGTCATTGATTAGCTTGGCTCTAGCAAGATACGGGCCGAGGATGAAGGGGCCGGAGATAGGCGGGCTGATGATGAAAAGAAGCACAAGTGTGCGCGAAAATGGGGCGAAAGCACTCAGTAGTGAGAGTGGAACGGTAACTCGGCCTCAGATGCGAGCTTCAGCGGCCAAGAACCGTCATGAAACACTGACGGTTCTTTATTCTTTTATCCGAGCGACAGCGCAAACGAAGTAATGACCTGAGTGACCTTCTTCACTCGCAACTCCATCGCCCCGGACGCTCTACCCGATAGGGTTAATGGCATAAAATAATGACGAATGCTCGTCATAGAAAAAACAAAACGATGCAAAGCGCCACTAACGCACCCGCGACCACCCAGTAATGTCGACGAATCATGGTCTCCAAACGCGTGAACCTTGCGTCCAACGCATCTGCGTTAAAGGCGCCTTTAAACTCACCCACCGCCGTATTGATCTTGTCGGCAGAAACACCCAGTTCACCTGCTGAGTGCTGAAGCGCGCTAGCCGATTCCTTCAGCTCGCGTGAAGCCTGATTCAAATCCACCGCATCACCTTCAATCTTTTTCTTGACGGAATCTCTCTTCAATTTTATCTCGGCGGTTACCTTAGCCAGCCTCAGAGCAATCGCAAACCCCAACAGCACTAAAGAACCGTACCTCAGAAACGTAAAAACCTCTTTATAAACCCTTGCCTCAGTATAGGCGGCCTGCACCACGTCAACCTGTTCCTTATAATTTAACCAAGATCGTTTCAAGCCCTCGATACGTTCGCCCACTATCGGGTTTTTATACGCCACATCAGCAACACGGTTATTGACCATGTAATGAACGACTTTATTATCTAATACGATACTCGTTGGATTACCTGGCCTGATGACCCGGAACTCATTGCAGGCTTTTTTCAGCTCTTCTGCCAAAGCAACAGTCACGCTCGCATTGACGTAGCCCGCAGAGGGCAGGCAAATGGCTGTGTCGCTAAGCCTGGCTGCTGCCATATTCAAGCTTTGACGCGTATTGGCCTCTATACTTTCCTGCAGTTGCAGTTCTGCCACCTTCAGATCAACCGGTACTTCAACCAGTTGAACGATCAACCCTAGTGACCCAATTGCAATCCAAGCGTAGTCAACTTTTTTCCAATAAATATCATCATAGCGCTCGGGCGATGACTGTTTTTTCCAAACCGTTAACCAGCAGATCATGAAGTAGAAAGCCAGCACCGCAGCGCTTGTCAGTCCTACGACATAGAGTACGTCAAAGATTGCGTCCAATTTAATACACCACTCCCTATCCAGCTGCATACTTGGCTCCATTTGCCGATCACATTGAGGTGAACTCTGTATCGGCCTGAGTGCCCATATCTGCAGGCCAAATAGCGTGAGGGAACCAGCACTGCTTTGTCAGAGCGCATGCTGTGTCTCCAGGCAAAGTTGGGGGCAAAGGCAAATCCGAACAAAGTGTACTTCGCAAGCACTCACTTGGCCGTTTTCACCAACATGTACTGTGCGAAATTATTGATGTGATCATCCAGGTTATCCTCAAGCATCATCCGGTACTGGTCACAGAAATACTTCAGCATCGCCTCACGGGCCTCGGCCATCTCGGCGCCGGACTTGAAGTTGCGGGCGCTGGCCCAGGCATTGAAGCGCGTGGTGCCGAACATCATCGAGGCACTGACCTCACCGAGGTTTTCGCAGGTTTTGAGCTGCTCGTTGGACAGTTCGATATGCGCGTCTGCGCGGTCGTAGAAGGCTTGGTCGGTGGTCTCGGCCATGGCAGGGTTCCTGGGTAAACAAAAGAAGGCGGCTATTGGAGCATATTCGAGGGCAGCAGAGCAGGCGCCTCCCACTGGGAGGCGCCTGATGCTTCACGCCAACGCCAGCACCAACCGCTCAAGCCCGATACCGAAGCCCGCGCCTTCACGGTACGCCCCGCCGCCCACCACTTGCTGTTGCGCCCCCAATGTCGGGCAGCGCACCTCGAAACCGTTGCCCTCAAGGTAGTAACTCAGCCCACGTTTCACGGCCAGGTTCAGCGCATAGTCGAGCCCCAATGTGTCGAGAAACCCGGTACACAGGGCTTGGCTGCGCTGCAACGCCAACCCGGGATCAGGGCTGAGAATCTCCAGCCCCAACTGGGTAAACTCACGATAACGACCGGCTTGCGGTCGCTCATACCGGTAACACCGCGCCAGGTAGAAAAACATCGCCGCCTCGCGGCCGTCGAGCAACGCAGCGTTGCGCTCCTGGAACAGCGCGGTGGCTTCCGGGATCAGGCAACACTGGCGGCCAGCCTTGTCATCAAAGGCCCACATCTGCCCAATGATTTCGCTGCCGCCGGCTTTTTCGATAAACGTGTCCTGGCCCCACAGGGCCGGCACGATGACTTCTTCAGCGCCCGCTTCGATGAAGGTAGCTCCGGAAACGGCCTTCTACTTCACGCATCATTGCAGCTTCTTTGCCGGTGACCATTCGGGTTCCACGTAGCATTGTCATGGGTTGGATCTCCAGTGTTTACAGGCAATAAAAAAGGCGCCATAGGCGCCTTGGGTGGGGTTCATTGAGTGATCAGCCGGGCTGGTCAATCAGTGAGCGCAAGCAACCACGGCACCTGAAGGAAGGTCCGTGGGGATGATGGCGGTTGCTGTGCGAAAATTCAGTCATGGGCAGATCCTTGCACACCCGTAGGAAAAGTTACAAGTCACTTCACGCCAGCAACGCAGTAATCCAGCGCGCCTGCTGGGCAATCTCTTGCAGTTTTTGCTCCGGCACTGCTTGGCGTGCCTGCTCAAAACTGGCCAGGGTCTTGTGCTTCTGGCGCAGCATCCGCTGCCACTTGGCCAGGAACTCCGGGCTGCGGGCTTGCATTTGCAGCGGGCCAAAGTACAACTGCTCATCGGTGTAGGCCACTGGCCCTGCGCGCTCGGCCACGATGATTTCATAGTAAAAGCGGTTTTCCCGCAGCAACTCTTCGCCAAGGATGCGGTAGCCGTTGTCCATCAGCCATTGGCGCAAGGGTTGCTCGCCACCGTTGGGTTGCAGAATCAGCCGTTCCTCGCCGCTCAAGTAGGCTTTACCGCTGTCGAGGATATCGCGGATGGTCTCGCCGCCCATGCCACAGATGCTGATCGCGGTGATGGCGTCACTCGGTTCTATAGCGGCCAAACCATCGGCCAGGCGCACGCTGATGTGCTGCTCCAGGCCATTATCGCGCACGGTGCGTTGAGCTGCGTGAAAGGGCGTGGTCGCCACTTCCCCCGCCACTGCGGCCGTGATCACGCCACGGCGCATCAAGGCCACCGGCAGGTAGCCGTGGTCCGAGCCGATGTCGGCCAGGTGCGCGCCGACGGGCACGTTGGCGGCCACGCGCTCCAGGCGCATGGACAATGTGTGTTCGTTCAACGGTGATTCCTTGTCATTCCCCGGAAAACCGGTCCCGGCTGTTGGTCAGGTGCAGCACCATGGCGGCACGCGCCGCGTCCGGGTCCTGGCGTTTGATGGCATTGAAGATCGCCTCATGCTCCAGGTTCGCCAACTGCCCCAGCTTGGCGAAGTCGGCGCCGCCGCGTTCGACGCCCTTGACCTGGGTGCGCGGGATCATCGCATTGCCCAGGTGCAGCATGATTTCGGTAAAAAAGGTATTGCCGGTGGCCTCGGCGATCAGTTGATGAAAGCGTTTGTCCTCTTCCACACAGCTGTCGTTGCTGGCCAGCGAGGCCTGGTAATCGTCCAGCGCCTGGCGCATGTGGGCGAGCTGTTCGTCGCTCCTGCGCAGCGCGGCCAACGCCACGGCTTGCACCTCCAGGCCCAGGCGCAGCTCGAGCATGTTACGCACGCTTGCTACCGTGTCCACATGCAAGCGCAAACCTTGCTGGGCATGTTGCGCCAGCACAAAGGTGCCGATGCCGTGACGCGTCTCCACCAGCCCCGACGCCTGCAGCTTGGAGATCGCCTCACGCACCACTGTGCGGCTCACGCCATGTTCCAGCACGATGCTGGACTCGGACGGCAACTTCTCACCGGGTTTGAGCTGGCCCAGCAGGATGCGCTGGGTCAGCGCCTCGACCACGCCTTGGGCGAGGTTATTGGAACGTTTACGCACAGGGTTTGCGCTTTCAATGGGCATCACTATGGGTCCACGGGGTTGGCTGCGGGGAGCTTAACACCCTGCCCCGAGTAGGCGCAGGCTTGATTCATAAAGCCCCTAGCTTGTATGACAACCAATCTGAAAGGCGCTTGAATCGCCAGCCTTCACGAGCCGTACGTCGAGGTGAAATGTACGTTAACCCCGTCGCCGCATGATCAAAACACCTAATAAACGCTAGTCAAATAACCAAAATACACATCCAGTCAGCCGCCTTATAAGAACAAAAACAGTAGCAGCCACATTGCGAACCCAAGAAAACCACTTGTATGATGTCTGGCAACAAAACACGCAAACCCGCATAAAAATAAATCAGGGGGAGTTTTTCAATTGTGAACAATTCAAGCCACGCATCTGCCGCTCCAGACAGTGATTCGGTCCTCACGCGCGCCGTGAGCAAAGTGAAGGGCCACGTGCTCCCACTGTTCGTGATCATGTTCATCCTCAACTACATCGACCGGGTCAATATCGGCTTTGTGCGCACGCACATGGAGCATGACCTGGGCATCGGCGCGGCCGCCTACGGCCTGGGCGCCGGGCTGTTTTTCATTGGCTACGCGCTCTTTGAAGTGCCCTCCAACATGCTGCTGCAAAAGGTCGGTGCGCGTATCTGGCTGACCCGCATCATGTTCACCTGGGGCATCGTCGCCACGCTGATGGCGTTTATCCAGAACGAAACCCAGTTCTACATCCTGCGCTTTCTGCTGGGCGTGGCCGAGGCGGGTTTTTTCCCAGGGGTGATCTACTACTTCACCCGCTGGCTGCCCGGCGTGGAGCGCGGTAAAGCCATCGCCATCTTCCTCAGTGGCTCGGCGGTTGCGTCGCTGATCTCCGGCCCGCTGTCGGGGGCGTTGTTGCAAATAGAAGGGTTCGGGTTTCACGGCTGGCAATGGATGTTTGCCATCGAAGGCCTGGCCTCCGTGGCACTGGGCTTCTTCGTGTGGTTCTGGCTCGACTCCAAACCCCACGACGCCCAATGGCTGACCCGTGAAGAACAGGACGCGCTGGTGGGCGCCATCGACCAGGAACAGCGCGAGCGTGAGGCGCTGACCACGGTCAAACCGACCATTGCCAAGCTGCTCAAAGACCGCCAGATCCTGCTGTTCTGCGCCTTGTACTTCTGCATCCAGCTGACGATCTACGCCGCGACCTTCTGGCTGCCGAGCATCATCAAGAAGATGGGAGATTTAAGCGACGTGCAGGTCGGCTTCTTCAACTCGATCCCGTGGCTGATCTCGATCATCGCCATGTATGCCTTCGCCGCGCTGTCGGGCAAGTTCAAGTTCCAGCAAGCCTGGGTCGCCGCCGCGCTGCTGATTGCCGCCGCCGGCATGTTCATGTCCACCACCGGCGGGCCAGTCTTCGCCTTTGTCGCAATCTGCTTTGCGGCCATCGGGTTCAAGTCCGCGTCCTCGCTGTTCTGGCCGATCCCACAGGGTTACCTGGATGTGCGCATCGCTGCTGCCGTGATCGCGCTGATCAATTCCATCGGCAACCTGGGCGGCTTCGTGGCCCCCACCACCTTCGGCTTTCTGGAGCAGACCACCGGTTCGATCCAGGGCGGCCTGTATGGCCTGGCCGGCACTTCGGTGCTGGCGGCCATTCTGGTGTTTTTTGCCAAGACTTCGCCCTCTGCCGCGCTGGCGCCGCCGAGTGTCGCGCCATCGGCTACCGCTATCAGCAAACCTCTTTGAGCTTATAAGGACCTTGCCATGACCACGCCCGTCGTCACCCATTTCCACGTCATTCCCGTCGCCGGCCACGACAGCATGCTGCTGAACCTGAGCGGCGCCCACGGGCCATTTTTTACCCGCAATATCGTCATCCTCAAAGACAGCTCGGGCAACACCGGTGTGGGTGAAGTGCCCGGCGGCGAACGTATCCGCGAGACTCTGGAAGACGCCCGCAGCCTGGTGATCGGCCAACCCATCGGCCAGTACCAGCGCATCCTCAACCAGATGCGCACCACCTTTGCCTCAAGGGACGCCGCCGGCCGTGGCCTGCAAACCTTTGACCTGCGCATCACCATCCACGCCGTCACCGCCATGGAAGCCGCCCTGCTCGACCTGCTCGGTCAATTCCTCGAAGTGCCCATCGCCGCCCTGCTGGGCGAAGGCCAACAACGTGACGCGGTAAAAATGCTCGGCTACCTGTTCTACGTCGGTGATCGCACGGCCACTGACCTGGCCTACCGCAACGAGGCGGACGCCGATGACGAGTGGTTCCGCCTGCGCCATGAAAAAGCCCTGACCAGCGAGGCCGTGGTGCGCCTGGCCGAAGCCGCCAAAGCCAAATACGGTTTCAACGACTTCAAGCTCAAAGGCGGCGTATTGAGCGGCGATGCAGAAATCGAAGCGGTGACGGCCTTGGCCGAGCGCTTCCCGGATGCACGCATCACCCTCGACCCGAACGGCGCATGGTCATTGAAAGAAGCCGTCCGCCTGTGCCGCGACCAGCACCACGTGCTGGCCTACGCCGAAGACCCCTGTGGCGCAGAAAACGGCTACTCGGGCCGCGAAGTCATGGCTGAATTCCGCCGTGCCACCGGGCTTAAAACCGCGACCAACATGATCGCCACCGACTGGCGTGAAATGGGCCACGCGATCCAGCTGCAATCGGTGGATATTCCCCTGGCCGACCCGCACTTCTGGACGATGCAAGGCTCGGTGCGCGTGGCACAGCTGTGCAATGAGTGGGGCCTGACCTGGGGTTCGCACTCCAATAACCACTTTGATATTTCCCTGGCGATGTTCACCCAGGTGGCCGCCGCCGCACCGGGCGACATCACCGCGATCGACACCCACTGGATCTGGCAGGACGGCCAACGCTTGACCAGGGAACCGCTGAAAATCGAGGGTGGCTACGTGAAGGTGCCCAGCAAACCGGGCCTGGGCGTGGAGATCGACATGGACGCCGTGGCCAAGGCCCACGAACTGTACAAAGGCATGGGCCTCGGGGCGCGGGACGACAGCGTGGCGATGCAGTTTTTGATTCCAGGCTGGGCCTTCAACAATAAACGGCCTTGCCTCGTACGTTGAGATCCGGGCTTGCGGCAGCCAGGGCCAGCTTCAGCAGCTCCTTGCGCTGCATCGCACGCCCCAGCACTGCGTGTGCACCTTGCCAGTGGACCGCCAGCAAAAGGCTCAGCTTTTGCTGGCTGGGCAAAGGCCCCGCCAGCCAATAGCTCTTGCGCTCGCGGATGCTGATGGCGTTCAACAGCCAGTCCTCACCTTGCGCCGCCAGCCATAGCTCAATGGCTGCGTGATGCCGCTGGAGCAACCCCTGCGCATCCCACACCGTCATTTGCGCGATCAGTTGCGGCAAGTTGCGCGTGGCCGTCATGTGTTTCATATCAGCCGCCAGGGCGACCTCAAGGTCGGCTTCGATCGCAGCCTGGCATTCGCTGAAATAACGCTGCGGCCAATCAGCCGTCAGCCCCGCCCGCCGCGCCAGCACCTCATAGGCCCAGATATCAACGGATGCGGTCATTTTTCCGGTGAAGTTCAGGGTATTGTCCAGAATCGCCGTGGCCAATAACGCCGCGCTGTGCCGGCTCATCTTTGGCAGCAGGCTGGACCTTTCCCAGCGCTGGAAGACCAGCGTTGCCGCGGCACCAATTGGGCGGATTTCGGCATCCGCACCCAGCTTTTGCGCCCAGTGGATTTCAAAGCCTGGATGGTGGTCAATCACTTCGCGTACCTGATCGAGTACTACGATCGGGTCGAAATGATGGGGGTCGGAAACATCCACCAACACAAACTCATCGTCGGCCCCGGGCCGGTAATCGTCCAGCGAAGCCTTCCAGCCGAGCACACTGGCGCAGATGCTGAAATTGAGCGGCGCACTGCTCACCGCCCGCGCTTGTATACCTTGGTGATTGAGCAGCTCGGCGTAGGCAATGCAGCAGGCGTACGCGTCAATATCCAGGTAAGCAGAGCCTGAGGTCACTACCCTCATGATTCAATCTCCTTGAAGTAAAACCCAGGCTAGTCAGGTGCCAATTGATGATTGGCGGATGCGAATTCGCATCAGCGTATGACAAGACCATGACCTCAAGGAGAAAGATACTGTGAAAACTGACAGTTGATGATTATTGCCCGTTGTGCGGTGGCATTTTTTTGCTCGCGCTCACAGCAATGGGCTGCACCGTCAGCTCAACGCCTAACGCCAGCATCAGCTTCTTGATCGTTTCAAAACGTGTTTTGGAGCCGCCCTTCAGGGTTTTATACAGGCTCTCGCGATTGACCCCCGCCGCCTCGGCCACTTTATTCACGCCCTGGGCCTTGGCAACCTCGGCCAGCGCCTTCATGAGGATCTGCGGGTCCTGGGACTTCATGCTTTGCGCCAGATAAGCACTGATGATTTCCGGGTTGTCGAGGAAGCGCGACGCTTCGTAGACGCTGGTGCCGGATGTATCCAGATCGAGGATCGGCATGTCCTCGGGTTTGAATGTCGAGTTGCTCATTTCATCTACCTCTCAGGGCATCGAGAATCTCTTTTGCCCGCTTTATGCCTCTTTTTTGGTCGGTTTTATCACTGCCCCATAGCATCAGGTAGGCCGTGATGCCTGTGCGTACAAAGTAAATTCTGTAGCCAGGCCCGACGAATACACGCATTTCACTCAGGCCGTCACCGGCCGGCTCGCAATCGCCAAAATTGTTTTCTTCGGCGCGGTCCAGGCGAGTCAGCACCGCCGTTTTGCCCCATAGATCCTTCATACCGTCGAGCCATGTATCAAACTCCGGCGTCCTGCCGATTAAATGGGTCAAAGTCTCACCTGTAGCCTACTGGCTACTCCCTACTGATGCTAGTGAATTTTTTATTCCGGCCCCAACCGGAATAAAAAACCCTAGCTCAGCCCCGTATCAACAGGCGTTCGAGACTATTAGCGCGTGTTTCGTCCGCGTTTAAAGGGCCTGATCAAACAACGGCGTCACGTCGTAATGCTGTTTGAGCATCTGCGCATCCACCAGGAAATCCGCCGTGGCCTGGGCTTCGCCGACAATGGTCGGGGAGATCGGCAGCACCTTGATCGCATCACGCTTGAACCACACCTTGGCAATCTCCGGTGCGGATTGGTTGGCCTTCGACCACGCCTGGGCATACTCATCAACGTGGCTGCTGCTCCACACCCGCGCACGGGTGAGACGCGCCACAAAATCTTTGATGATCGCGCGTTTCTGCGCCAGCGCCGGCTCATACGCAACAATGTAGGTCGGCGCGCTCATCAGGCCCTTGGCATTGCGGATCAGGGTGCTGCCCTCTTTCTCCTGCAACGACACGTAGGGTTCCCAGGTGCCAAAGGCATCAATGTCGCCCTGGCTCAACGCCAGGCTGGCTTCGGCCGGCAGCAGGTATTTGAAAGTCACGCTGCTGCGCGGCACACCGGCCTCGTCCAAGGCTTTGTAGGCCAGTTGCTGGCTCCACGAACCGTTCCAGATCGCCACCGTTTTGCCTTTTAGCTCGGCCACCGAATGGATGCCTTTGCGCGCCACAATGCCCACGCCATCGAGGCTGGTCTGGGTGCTGGCAACCACTTTGACCGGCGCGCCATTGGCGGCGAGGCTGATCACCGGGGTGTCGCCGACAATGCCCACGTCCAGCGCGCCGCTGGCGACCGCCGAGGCCACCGGGGAGCCGGTGTTGAAGCGCTTGAAGTCGATTTTATACGGCAAGTCTTTCAGCTCGCCGGACAGCTCCAGAACGATGCGATTGGAGAAGAACTGGTCGCCCACCGTCAGGGTCTGCGGTTCTGCCGCCCACACCGATGGGCCGTGCAGTGTCAGCGAGGCCAGGCCCAGCACGGCAAGCAAGTTACGACGATTGATCATAGGAGGAATCCACACAGTTAAAGGCTGACTCAACCATCTGTGGGCGTGCAGTCTGGCAATGAGAGAAGGGTTTTGGCGGTCGCCGAGCGTGGCGCCCGTAGAAGCTAACGCAATAAAAGCGCCGGGTTTAATACTGTTGTGCACTATCGATAGAACCGCAGCACAGTGGGTTAGCTATTTTTCGTATTAAAAATTTGCTGCCCACTGAGTTAGGGTGACGCCACCAGACCACTGGACCCCGCGCCTGAAACCCCTTTCTGCAAGGTCCATTGCATGTCGACACCCCTTTTGAATACCTGGGGCACTGCGCCCTCCGCCCGTTACGAACAACTGGCCGCGCCCTTTCGCCCGTTGTTTGCGCAGATCCTTGCACACGCAGCCGAGGCGGATCAGACACACGCCAGCCTGGCGACGGTGATCCAACAGCTCAACGCACTGGGTTTGCCGCGCTGGCGATTGCCAGTCAGTTGCGGCGGGCAAGACGCGAGCTTCGCTGAACTGCTTGCGCTGCTGACAGAGCTTTCCGCTGCCGACTCCAACATCACCCAGGCCCTGCGCGGGCATTTTGGATTTTGCGAAGACGTGTTGTGCGCCAAAGACCGCGACTGGCGCGCCCAATGGCTCGACCGCCTCGGCCAGGGCGCCCTGCTTTCCCCAGGCAGCACCGAAGTGGGCAACCAGGCCCGTGGCGATTTCGGCACGCGCCTGCACCGCCACAGCGATGGCACACTGCGCATCAGCGGCAAAAAGTTCTACACCACCGGCGCGCTCTACAGTGACCTGATCAACACCGTGGCCACCGGCGAGGACGGCGTGGTGTACAGCCTGGTGGTCGACCTCAAGGCGCCCGGCGTGCAGATCATCGACGACTGGAACGGCTTCGGCCAGCGCCTCACCGCCAGCGGCACCTGCCTCTTCGACAACGCGCCGGTGGTGGATGACGATGTGCGCCCCACCACCCAACGCTTCGCCTATGGCCAATCGTTCTACCAGATCTACCACCTTGCCACCCTGGCCGGCATCGCCCGCCGCGCCGCGCTCAGTGGCGCCGCAGAACTCAGCCAGCGCGCCCGCACCTTCACCACCGGCAACGCCGACACCGCCGCCCAGGATGTGCAGTTGCTGCAAGTGATTGGCGAAGTCGCCAGCCAAGCCTACGCCGCGCAGGCCATCACCCAACACGCGGCGCAGCGCCTGGACCAGACGGCGCAGTATGTGATTGCGCGAGACCAGCCGCTGCAGGATGACGACTCGCAGGTTGCGTTGGCGGAGCTGGAGGTGTGCCTGGCGGTCAATCCGGTGGTGGATGCAACACTGGCGGCGACCACCGGGTTGTTTGACGCACTGGGCGCCAGTGCCACGGCCAGCAACAAGGCGCTGGACCGGCTGTGGCGCAATGCACGCACGTTGGCGAACCATAACCCGCGGGTGTACAAGTCGCGGATCGTCGGTAATTACCTGGTAAATGGGTTGCTGCCGCCCGCGCAGTGGCGTGTGGGCGTAGCCAAAGCCTGATCAACCCACCCACCAACCCACACAGAACCCTGTGGGAGCGGGCTTGCTGTGGCGAGGGAGCTTGCTCCCGCTCGACAGCGAAGCTGGAGCCGGCTTTTTGGGGGCGCTTCGCACCCCAGCGCAAGCAAGCTCCCTCGCCACAGCAAGCCCGCTCCCACAGTTAGGTCAGTGTAGGGTTCACGTCCTACAGCGCACACTGAAACAGGAAAGTCCGAAGCCACAGCGCCTTGCTCCCTTGCCTACGCTTGCGTCAGAATCCGCCGGCTTGTGCGCTGTGGTGGGCGTCTCTAAGGTTGCTCGGTCGCTGACAATTCAGTGATCGGGTTTAGTAGCCTGGGGTTATTCCAGTCAGTGCATGAGCTTCATCTGTCGGACGGCTTCGTCCGTGCTTGATGGTGGCTGTGTGCAGGGCGTCTTCGGGCGCGCCGGCTTTCTTGGAATTCCCCGGTCTACTAACCTGTGCACAGCTGCCACCCCTTTGTTTAGTAGCTCAGAGGTGGCGGCCCTAAAGTGGGAAATTCCAAGTATGTTCAAAATAACGCCGAACCCTCCAAGCGAACCGGACCTGCAACTCAATCAGGCCGCGCATCGCGCAATTGATCACTACCTCAATCCAAAAGCCGACCCAGCCTTGTCACCGCCTGCGCTGTTCAACGTCGCCGCCGATGCCAGCAGCGAAACCCTGATCACCAACAGCTACGAAACCTTTTCCTCGGTCACCGCCTTGCTGCTCGACCTGTCAGAAGACTTGACCGGAAAACAGCGCGACGTGGCGCTGGCGATTCACCAGTTGAGTGAGTTGGGGGTGCTGTTGATGGACAGGCTGCTGGAGCGCGAGGCCGCCGGGTAACGCTGATGATCGTGATGATCGCTGAGCACGAGGCAACACAAGGCTAATGTGGGAGCGGGCTTGCCCGCGATGGCGGAGGATCAGTTAACTCATTTATTGACTGACACACCGTAATCGCAGGCAAGCCAGCTCCCACATTTTTGGATTGGCGCAGGGTTCACGTCATGCGAACTCTCAAGCCCGCTTCGGCAACTTCCAGTTCGGCCGAATAAAGTGGCAGGTATACCCATTCGGTATCCGCTCCAGATAATCCTGGTGCTCAGGCTCTGCCTCCCAGAACGGCCCTGCCGGCTCAATCTCAGTGACCACACGGCCCGGCCACAGCTTCGACGCGTCCACGTCGGCCGCCGTATCTTCGGCAATGTCGCGCTGCTGCTCACTCAAATAGTAAATCGCCGACCGATAGCTTGGCCCCGTGTCATTGCCCTGGCGGTTAGGCGTGCTCGGGTCATGGATCTGGAAAAAGAATTCCAGTATCTGCCGATAACTGATCACCGCCGGGTCAAACACGATCTCGATAGCTTCGGCATGGTTGCCGTGGTTGCGGTACGTGGCATTCGGCACATCGCCGCCGGTGTAGCCGACGCGTGTGCTGAGCACGCCAGGGCAGCGCCGCAACAAGTCTTGCATGCCCCAGAAGCAGCCGCCGGCAAGGATGGCGGTTTCGGTTGGGTTGGTCATGGTCTGCGCCCTCAGTGGATACGAGGATAGTTATGGGGCTGGGTTAGCCAATACCAAGGTTAGGCGTCGATTAGTTGCCGCAAAGACTGCGAAATCCCCGCAGCCCAGTCAAGGACGGTAATTTTGAATCAACTTGAATAGGCTGTTCAGCCAGATCGGGCGGGCATCAGGCTGATCACGATTGCCGGAGAGGGCGTCCAGAATGAAGCTGTTCGGCCTTTGACCGGCAGGTGTATCTGCGATGGAGCCGCTCGGTTGCTGGACAACCGCAGTGGGATCGGTCCAGCGGGCTCTACCCGTCTGCGGGTCCAACGAATAGCCGGCTGCTCTGCCTTTTTCGGTAACGCTCCAGACACCATTGTCATTGATAACCAGAGGCTCGAAAGGTGGAAGCTTTTTGTCCTTGTGCACGGTGATCACAATATTGTCGTTGATATCAATCGATGTGTATTGAGCGAATTCATTGCCAAGCGAAGGTTGTGTCCCCGCTTCATTGGAGAACTTGATCACCATCTGTTCAAGGAAGGCCATGCCACCATGATGAATAAGTGCGCCCTGCCCGGGATCAAGGAAATGGCGTAGAAAACCTTGATCGAGACGCGTGCTGTTGATTGCAGTGCTGTTCAAGATACGTGACGCAATGGCAGCATCCTTTTCCTTGAAGTTGACCGTGATCATATAGCCTTCTGAGTTGTACCCCTTTCCGTTATTGGCATTATTGATAGTGCGACCATTGTCGTGCCCACGATAGTGGGCGAGCCAACCGGCGACATTATCAACATAGTCCAGATCCGCACCCTCCGAATCCGCATAAGCGTACATCTGGGACAGTATGTCGCGATCCTCGCGAGTGAGATATTCGTTGCGGGGCCGGTCGTTACGGCTAGTCTTAGGGTCGGCTACCTCGGGCTCTGAACCGTTGAACAGACGGGAGATCATAAGGTCGCGCCTACTGTCGGGTGCAGGGGCGGAAGACGATGCCCGCGCATTCAGAACATTCAAGCTATTGGCTTCTTCCCAAGCCGCGCGCCGCTCGTTGAGAGTGAAAGGACCGCCCTCGTCGAGAGCAATAAGCCTCAATTGATCGAGAGAAAGGCCTTTGAATGGGTTGCTGTCAGATCCGTTGAGGAAGTCGGTTGCCTGCTTGGCACGACTGATTAATTCCAGTGAGTCTGTCTTTGGAACTTCGGCGTCGTGCTGAGCCTTGCCCATGAAATAGCCGTCACCCGAAATCGAATCGAGATGCCCGGCCCCTCGGGTTTCAGCGCGTGCTGCCGCTTCACTTAATTGACGGGAAAGGATCGAGACATTGCTCTCACTCGCGGCGCCTGTAAAAGCGCCGGCGGCGTCGTTAGGCAAGACGGGTAATTGGCTATGAGCAGTGACGGGGTTGTCAGCCAACCGGTGGTTAAGCAACGATGTGTAAGGCGCGATATTGATCATGACTTGACCCCACATTAGACAAGCAGCGCTTGCTTTCATAGATGCAGAAGGGCGCCCGACGACAGGATGATCGCAAGGCAACCCAAACTCTCGTTAGTAGCTATAACGGTAAGTGACTGAATCGTTGCCAGCAGCATTAGCAATGCGGACTCCCGCCCCCTTAATATCATGCCTTATGACGACCTGAGCACCATTACCGAATGGCAAATCATTGAAGTCAAACATGACACCCGATGAATTCTTACTAATCTCTCGGCAATTTTCTCTAACGCTGTTATAGGGACGAAAGTAGCACAACTCAATCGACTCACCGATTGCATCTGGGTAGTAAGTAGTCGTCCATTCGATCCCCAGCAACTTTTTGGGCAATGTTGTAGTACCGGGAGGAAAGTCGACATTGAGAAGTTGGAAAAAGGCGAGTCCAAAGCCACCATCCGACAACACGACAATGACGGCGGGCTTGCTGATCTTATTGATTACTCTTTCTTGCGCGTAAGCAATACCCATCGTGGGCACCACAACAACCAATACGCCAAGCAACGCCTTACGCACACCAACACCATACGAAACCGCAAGTAACCTTTTCATCGTTATCACCCTAGAGTTAATAATCAAGTACTCAGCCTGCCGTCGGTACACTCTTTTCCCGCAGTAGGATTCACGCTTCCAACACTGCACGAATAATCAACCGACGTAAGCCAGCCACTTCCTAAAAACACTAAGGACCGCTCTGTCATACTTAAAAGTAGGAGCGCGTCAGTTACTTCCTAGTCCCGCCTGCCCTCTACTCAAACGGGGCTTTTCCCGTCATGATGCGCCACCTCATCAAGGACGATAAATACAATGAAAACCGCTCTACGCGCGCTGTTCCTGCTCTGCCTGGCCGCCCCCGCCTTCGCCGACGAAAGCTCGGTCGGCTTCAAAACCGCCACCCTGCCCGATGCGCACAACAACCGCCCACTGGAGCTGGTGGTGTGGTACCCCGCTACCACCACGGCCAAACCCGAGCTGATCGCCGACAACGCGGTCTTTATCGGCGCCCTTGCCGTGCCCGACGCAGCACCGGCTGCGGGCGAGCATCCGCTGGTGGTGCTGTCCCACGGTTACGGTGGCAACTGGGGCAAGCAGGTGTGGCTGGCCAGTGCATTGGCGCACAAAGGTTACATCGTCGCGGCGGTCAACCACCCCGGCACCACCACCAAGGACCGCAAACCGCAAGCCGCCGCGCAGCTATGGCAGCGCCCGGCCGACCTGAGCCGCGCCATCGACGCGGTGCTGGCTCAACCCAAGCAATTTGGCGCAGTGGCGAACCAACAGATTGCCGCCGTCGGCCATTCCCTCGGTGGCTGGACCGTGCTGGAAATCGCCGGCGCGCGCTTCGACCCTGACCTGTTCAGCCGCGACTGCGCCGCACACCCGAAGCTGGGCGGTTGCATCGGCTACCACGAGATGAACCCCGCCGCGACGCCCGAAGGCAAAGCCCGGCTGGCCGCGGACTTGAGCGACAAGCGCGTCACCGCCATCGTGTCTTTGGACCTGGGCCTGTCACGCGGCATGACCGACGCCAGCCTGGCGGCATTCAAGGTGCCTGCGCTGGTTATCGCAGGTGGCGTGCCAACCGAGGATATGGACCCCAACCTGGAATCCGCCAACCTGGTCAAGCGCCTGCCAAAAGCCACGACGCAGTACGTGGAAATTAGCGACGCCACGCACTTCAGCTTTATGTCGATCTGCAAACCGGGCGCAATCACGTTGATTGAGGAAAGCTCGCCGGGCGATGGCATGATTTGCCGCGATGGCGAGGGTGGTCGACCACGGGCGGTGATTCAGCAGCAGGTGGTGGGGTTGATTACGGGGTTTCTGGGCAGGCTGAGTACGCAGGATCAGAAAACTACCGACCGCTGACACGCCGACGTCGCCACAATCTTCCCGCGCTTGGGCACCATCAACCGCGCGGGCAGATCAAGAATCACATCCACCACCGATCGCGTGTCCAACAACACTAGATCCGCCTCGATGCGTACATAACGAAAGATCAAATCCATAACTGCGACCCTCAATATTGCTGCCGTGGCCCGAGCGCCTTGCAGCGCCGGGCCGTAAATCAGCTGGTCAGAACGGTTTGGTCGGCAGGTATTTGCCATCCAGGGTGATCACGGCGCGGGAGCCACCGTCCGGGTCTTCAACCTTTTTGACGTCGAGCTTGAAGTTGATCGCGCTGATGATGCCGTCGCCAAACTTCTCGTGGACCAGCGCCTTGAGCGTGGTGCCGTAGACCTGAATCATTTCGTAAAAGCGGTAGATGGTCGGGTCGGTCGGCACGCCGTTGCCGATGCTGCCGCGCACCGGGATGGTTTGCAGCAGGAGCACGGCATCCGCATCCAGGCCCAGGGTGTCGGCAACGACTTGAGCGGCGCTGGCGGGCAGTGGGTGCTGGCCGAGCAAGGCGGCGGTGACGAAGGCTTCGTGCAGGCCAGTGCCTTCGGCGATCTGGGCGAACGACAGGTCTTTGCGGGCTTTGGCCAAGAGGATGACGTCGGTCAGGGCAAGGCGAGTGGTCTGGCTGATTTGCGACTGGATCATGGGGTTATCTCCGTGGGTAAAAAGTTGGGTGTTAGTAGGAAACGGCGCGCGCGGTCGGGTTGTCGGCAAGGGCTACGAACTGGCCGGTACGGCCATCGAAGGCTTGGATGCAGCCACTTTCGATGTCGTAGACCCAACCATGCAGGGTTACGCGTTTTTCTTCGAGGGCCAGGCGCACTGAAGGGTGCGTCTGGATATTGGCCAATTGCGCGATCACGTTTTCGCGCACCATGGAGGCGACTTTGGCGTGCTGGTCGACATGCTGGCGGGCCTCGTTGACCACCCGGCCGGAGTCGGCGTAGCGCAACCAGCCGGCCACGGCGGGCATGTGGTCCAGGCATTTGCAGGTGGCAATGGCGGTCATGGCGCCGCAATCGGAATGCCCGCAGATCACGATATCGCTGACTTGCAGGGCGGCGACGGCGTATTCCACCGAGGCCGACACACCGCCCGGCTCGGGGCCATAGGACGGCACGATATTGCCGGCGTTACGGATCACGAACAGGTCGCCCGGCTCGCGCTGCGTGACCAGTTCCGGCACCAGGCGGCTGTCGGAGCAGGAGATGAACAGCGCCCGTGGGCTCTGCTGGTTGGCCAGGTCTTTGAACAGGCCGGCACGCTCGGGGAAGGCGTTACGTTGAAACTTCAGGAAACCGTCGATGATGTCTTGCATGGGTAACTCCTTTGGTTCGCGATGCGATGAAGCAAAGGTTACGCAGCCCCTTAAATAAGGTAAAAGTCTCATATATGATCAAGCACATCAGATAATCTTATGAGTACAAGCATGCTGGCGCGCCATATCCATTACTTCCTTGCTGTCGCAGAGCATCAGGGCTTTACCAAGGCGGCGACGGCCCTGCATGTCTCGCAGCCGGCGCTGTCGCAGCAAGTACGCCAGTTGGAGGAAAGCCTCGGCGCGCAGTTGTTTGACCGCTCAGGGCGCAAGACGCGTCTGACCGACGCGGGTGAGGTTTACTTGCGCTATGCGTTACGGGCGGCGCAGGAACTGCAGGAAGGCCAGCGTGCGATCCATGACGTGGGTGATTTGAGCCGTGGGACATTGAGGATTGCCGTCACGCCCACCTTCACCACCTACCTGGTGGGGCCGCTGGTGGAAGCCTTTTACCGCCGCTACCCAAACATCACCTTGAACGTGCGCGAAGTCGCCCAGGAGCAGATGGAGAACCAGTTGCTGGCCGACGAACTGGATGTGGGCATCGCCTTTGATCACGTGCACGCGCCCGACATCGACAGCTATCCCCTGCTGGTGGAAACCCTGGCGTTGGTGGTCGGCAACCAACACCCGCTGGCAGGCGAGGCAACCATCGGGTTGCAGGCGCTGAATGGCGAATCGCTGATCTTGCTCAGCAAGGCGTTCGCCACCCGCGAGCAGATCGACCGCTACTGCAACCAACACGGCATCCGCCCGCGCGTGGTGATGGAGGCCAATGTGATCGGCGCACTGATCGAGGTGGTGCGCCGGACCACACTGTCGACGCTATTACCGGCCGCGATTGCACGGGCGCATCCCGAGTTGGCCGCGATTGAACTGGGGCCGCAACGGTTGCAGCGCACGGCGGTGTTGATGCAGCGTAAAGGGGTGTACCAGAGTGCGGCGGCGCGGGCGTTTATCGAGATGGCCAAGCAAGTAGCGTCAGCACTAGGAGAAGGCGAGCGTTAGAACGCCACCGATTAAAGGTGGGAGCTGGCTTGTCGAATCGTCGCCCCGCTGCGACAGGCTGAACGGGCTGTTGTGGCGAGCGGGCTTGCCACAGGGGAAGGTGGATACCCTCAATAGGTGTGTAAACACCGATGGCTATCGCTGGCAAGCCAGCTCCCACATTTAATCGGCGGCGCGTTCAGTGAATCCGATAAGCACACCGCCGCGCGCCCAGCTGGATATGTTCCACGCGCTCGACCTTGGCACGTAACACCTGCTCGAACACCTGCAATTCTGCGCGGCAAAACCCTTGGCACGCGGTCGCCGCTGCGCAGATCGGGCAATGGTTCTCCACCAGGATCAGGGCGCCGTCCGGCTGCTCGCTGCACTGGGCCATATACCCTTCACGCGTGCGCAGTGCCGCGAGCTTTTCGACCCGCGCTTTGAGGCCACTGACGCCTTGCATCTCACGTTCATACAACGCCTGGGTCTGGCGCTCGCGCACGTCGATCAAACGCTCGATAGCCTCCTCACCAAAGGTCTCGCGCACGGTCTGCAACAGTTGCACGGTGAGTTCGGAATGAGTGTCGGGGAAGCGCGCGTGCCCCGCCGCCGTGAGCTGCCAGACCTGGGTCGGGCGCCCTACCCCACGCACTTCGGAGCGGGCCTCGACCAACCCACTGGCCGCCAGTTTCACCAACTGCTGGCGTGCCGCTTCACCGGTGGTGCCGAGGAACTCACCGGCGTCACTGGCCAATTGTGGCCCGCGGGTCTTGAGCAGGTGCAGCAAACGATCCGCCGGCGACACCGGCGAATATTCCAAGTCGTTTCTTGACAAAATAAACAGCCTCGTCGCAATATTCAAAGCAATTACTTGGCAAATTAACCCAAGCCTGCCAGCGGCACAAGGAATCGTCGATGCACACCCAAGACAGCAGCTGGAGCGAGTTGCTCCGGGGCAAGAATGCCCCCCGTTCCATCGCCCTCTCCGGCGGCATTGCGCTGTATGCCACCAACACCTATATCGCCACGACTATTCTGCCGTCGGTGGTCGCTGAAATCGGCGGTCTGGCCCTGTATGCGTGGAGCACCACCCTGTACGTGGTGGCCTCGATCCTCGGCTCAGCCCTCACCTCCAAGCTGCTGCAACGTACCGGACCACGACTGGCATACACCCTCGCCACGCTGATCTTTATGGTTGGCGTGCTGATCTGCGCCTTGGCGCCAAACATGCCGGTGATGCTGGTCGGGCGCTTGATTCAGGGATTGGGCGGCGGCATGTTGCTGGCCCTGTGTTACTCGATGATCCAACTGGTGTTCGAAGAGCGCTTATGGCCGCGGGCGATGGCGCTGGTATCGGGCATGTGGGGCGTGGCTACCTTGGTCGGCCCGGCGGTCGGTGGCGTGTTCGCCGAGATGGATGCCTGGCGTTTCGCCTTCGGCGCCATGGTACCGATAAGCCTTGCCTATATGGTGCTCACCCACCGCGCACTACCGCCACGCGACGCCACGGCGAGCACGCCGACCCGCTTGCCGGTGCCGCAACTGGTGCTGTTGGCCGCCGCCGTGCTGGCCGTGTGCGCAGGCAGCGTTTCGGCGCTGCCGAGCTGGAACCTGCTGGGCATCGCGGTGTGCGCCGTGCTGGTGTATGCGCTGATCCGCCACGAATCCAACGCGACCATACGGCTGCTGCCCAGGGACGCACTGAAGTTCAACGCCCCGCTGTGCGCGCTGTATGCAACCACTTGCCTGCTGGTGATCGGCATGAGCAGCGAGATTTTCATGCCGTATTTCCTGCAACACCTGCATGGCCAATCACCGCTGGTTGCCGGTTACATGGCGGCGCTGATGGCGGCCGGCTGGACCGTGTCGGAAATCCTCAGCTCCGGCTGGAGCGGCCGCAGCGCACAGCGCGCGATCCTCGCGGGGCCGCTGTTTATCGTTGCCGGGCTGGTGCTGTTGGCCATCACCACGCCGGTGGCCAGCCTGGGTGAATGGACGCGGCTGGCGCCGATCTGCCTGGGGCTGTTCCTGGTCGGCTTCGGCATCGGCCTGGGGTGGCCGCACCTGCTGACGCGCATCCTGCAAGTGGCATCGGAGCAGGACAAGGACACGGCCGCCGCGTCGATCACCACCTTGCAATTGTTCGCCATGGCCCTGGGCGCGGCATTGGCCGGGGTAATTTCCAACGTGGCGGGTATCAACGACGCAACCGGCAATGCCGGCATCGCCAACGCGGCACTCTGGTTGTTTGCCCTGTTTACCCTGGCGCCGGTGCTGGCCTGGGTAATGGCGTGGCGGGCGACACGGGTAAAGGTTGCGGCGGCGCAATTGACCCCGTCCTGACCACCGCCTACGCACTACGCTTGGCGATCCAGCGCCGATACTGCCGCGTGCGCAAAGCGTTGCCCAGTTGTTGCTCGATCAAGGCGCGTAACGGTGATAGGCCCCGAGCAGGCTGCTTGCGCTGGCTGAGTTTGCGCAGCTGGAGCTTGACCAGTTGCTCGACCGTCGTAGTGGGGGAGTGCCAGAGTAAATCCTGAACAGGGAGTGCAACTGGGTACACCCCTTCCAATGTTGGCTCAGCGCGCGTAGAGGAGTTCTCTTCGAACGATCTCTGCGCCTGCACTCAGCGCATTCAACTTGCCCCTTGCCACGTGGCGAGGCAAGGGCGCCATGCCACAGTTGGTGCATGGATAAAGCTTGTCGGCATCGACAAACTGAAGGGCCTTGCGCAGGGTATTGGCCACTTCCTCCGGCGTTTCAATGCTGTGGTTTGCCACATCAATGGCCCCGACCATCACTTTTTTACCGCGAATCAACTCAATCAGTTCCATGGGGACATGGGAGTTGTGACATTCCAGTGAAATGATATCGATACTGGACTTCTGTAGCTTGGGGAAGGCTTCTTCATACTGCCGCCACTCCGACCCCAGGGTCTTTTTCCAATCGGTGTTGGCCTTGATGCCATAGCCATAACAGATATGCACCGCCGTTTCGCATTTGAGGCCTTCAATGGCTCGCTCCAGGGTGGCGACGCCCCAGTCATTTACCTCATCAAAGAACACGTTAAAGGCCGGCTCATCAAACTGGATAATGTCGACGCCCGCCGCTTCCAGTTCCCGCGCTTCTTCATTGAGGATCTTGGCGAATTCCCATGCGAGTTTTTCGCGGCTTTTATAGTGGTTGTCATACAGCGTATCGATCATGGTCATGGGGCCTGGCAGCGCCCATTTGATCGGCTGGTTGGTTTGCTGGCGCAAGAACCTGGCATCTTCGACAAACACCGGCTTTTGGCGCGCAACGGCGCCCACGACCGTCGGCACGCTCGCGTCATAGCGATCACGAATCCTGACGGTTTCACGTTTCTCGAAATCCACGCCACTGAGGTGTTCAATAAACGTGGTCACGAAGTGTTGGCGAGTCTGCTCACCATCACTGACGATATCAATCCCGGTGTGTTGCTGTTCCTGCAATGCCAGGCGCAAGGCATCTTGCTTGCCCTCAACCAACTCGTCACCTTGCAACTTCCAGGGTGACCACAGCGTCTCCGGCTCGGCAAGCCAGGCGGGTTTGGGCAAGCTGCCAGCGGTTGAAGTGGGCAGTAATTTTTTCATGGTAAACAACCTTGTGCTTTAAATGAGTCAAACTGCGTAGTGGGCGGACCACTGTTCAAGAACAGCGTGATACGGCTTGATGAAATTCTCCTCAACAAACCGGCCCTGCTCTATCGCCAGCTGATTGCGCTCTTCTCGATCATAGACAATCAGGGTTAATGAATAATCCTGATGCTTCAAACTGGGTTGATAAGCTTTACCGGCAACCGAGTTCGCATTGTAAATCTCAGGCCGGTAAATTTTTTGAAAGGTGTCCATCGTGCTGATGGTGCTGATAAGTTCCAGGTTGGTGTAATCGCTGAGTAAGTCGCCAAAGAAATAAAACGCCAACGGCGCAGCACTGTTTGCCGGCATGAAATAGCGAACGCTCAAGCCCATCTTCTTAAAGTATTCATCGGTTAACGAATGCTCATCCTGCTGGTATTCAACACCCAACACAGGGTGCAGGTTCTCAGTGCGATGATAGGTCTTGGTATTCGAAACACTCAGGCAGATAACCGGTAGTTTCTTGAAATTTTGCGTGTACGCACTCGAGTTCACGAAACATTTGAACAGCTTGCCATGCAAGTCGCCAAAATTATCGGGCGTGCTGAATTCGGCTTGGCCCTTATTATGGCCGAGCAATACCACGCTAAAGTCATAGTCGCGTACATACGAAGAAAAATTATTGCCGACGATGCCGTCAAGGCGCTCATGGGTTTTACGGTCCACAATCGTCGTTTTCAACACTTCAATCAGCGGAATGGCCTGCCCATTGCCTTCAACACCGATCTGCATTTCAGCCGAAACGATCTCGAGTTCGAGCGCATACCGATCACCCTTGGCATTGTCCCAATGCGCCAAGGCATTGAAGCGGTTATTGATCATCTTCAAGGTATTGCGCAAGTTTTCCTGGCGGCGCTCGCCCCTCGCCAAATTAGCGAAATTGGTGGTGATGCGCGTGTTTTCAGAAGGGCGATAGTGCTCATCAAAACAAGTACTTTTAATCGTAAACTCAAACGCGTTGTTCATGAGAACCTGACACCTCAAAAAGTTGAGACAGACTTGAATTCACGGGTTGCCTTATAGCGCTGACGCTCAGCCCAAGTCTTTACTGTATCTACAATGAGGTGCAGTTTATGCTGACCATAGAGGGAGAGATAATGAATTGATTTCACCAACCCTTTAGCCCTGCTCATGATGAGTGCAAGGCCTCAAACACCGCACGATCGCGCGCAAAGCCATCCGGGATATGCTCCTCGCACCTTTCGACCTGCGTTTGGCCATCGAACCCGGCATTGCTGTGGTGCATCTGCTGAGTTTCGGGCCGGTACGCCCGCACAAAGATTAAGTTTTAAAGTCAATCCGGTTAAGCCTTAATTATAAAAACATGAAGTTTGTAATGCCGTATTGATTTTCGATCGTTAGCCACCTACGTTATCAATCCCGGTTTGCAGACTAATTAAGGAATGATTATGACCGCTCAATCGAAAACCGTTTCCCGCGCTAAGTTCTCTGCACTCGCTGCTAAAATCAACCGCGCTCAACCCGCTGACGCTGCTGACAGCGTCAAAGAAGTAAAAGCACTGCTGGCCACTAAAGAACTGTTCAAATCGGGCATGGTCGCCACGATGGACGGTGAACCCCGCTACATGTAAAGCCCTACGCGAAAAAACCGTTACACACGACGCACAGTCTATTTGATACTTGCAAGCCGGGCCTTTCATCGCATGTTAAAAATCCACGGTGACACATTGAATATACAGCGCAGAGGCAAATATCGCTGCGCACTGCCGTTTTCGCTCTATGCATTAGAGGCACAAACTCTTTTGCCCGCCGCCAGCCACCCTATGACCGACAGCGGGTTACTTGAAGAGCGTCGACAACATGTACAGGCCTTTCTTGCCTGTCAGGGCGCAAGTGAATTTATTTCAAGGCTGCACGCGGTGTTCATTGGCGGCTCACTGGCAAAAGGCATGGCCGATACACTCTCCGATACCGATGTATGCCTGATCGTTTCCGAGCGCCACCTGATCGGCTGCCTGGAACACCTTGGTTTACCCTATGAACATAGGCAATACGAATATCGAATCGACACCGAGTTTCCACCTGACAACAAACTGGATGTTCGCCTGATCAGCCTGGAAAGCCTTGAGAACATGATAGAAAGCTTTCAGTCGATGACTGACCTTTCAGCCAGCCATCAGGACTGTCTTGCCAACCTGCAAGAGGGTATCTATCTTCATTCAACCCCTGAAGTAGACGAGTTGATACGGCGCATAGACCTCTCTTACGAACACGCGAGCCTCATTATTTCAGACAAACTCCGGTACCTGAAAAACTACAACCTCAGCAAATACCTTATCCGCAAAGACTTCTTCACTTACTATGAAATGCTCGGGATTTTATATGCGGCTTTTTGTCATATTTTCTTTGCTGTAAACGGGCAATTATTCAGAGGCTACCGTCACCTGCAACGTTTTTCCGTGCGCTATGAGATTTATCCAAGCGCCGTTATCTCAGCATTTTCCGAATGCTTCGAGTGCGCAACACCTGCTGCCACTGACAACCTGCTTATTCAGCTTTCAGGGTTTACCCAAGCGCTTGAAGAACACCTTTAAATGCCCTCACCGAGCCGAGACATAACCGTGTTTGAAGAACTGTTTGGCATCAGCAAGCAGGTGTTGTTTCCCCACCGCTGGGAAACATCCCTCATCACCTCGAAAACCGCAGCCAAGCCCTTGGTCGGCAATCAAAGCGCTGACTACATTCTCTCCCTGCTGAGCAACCCTGTTGAGCATGAAGATTTGCTGATCATAAAGAATGGAACCTATTGCCGGCGTGACGCCTACACCTCAGGCGGCAGGTGCATCAAAGAAAATATCCGGGAGTTGATCACACAGGAAGGGTGCGCCGTTTACCTGCGCTGGCTGGAAAAATATGACAGTAACTTCACCACACTGGCCAATCGCTTGAATGCAGAATTGTCACCGTTCACCTTCAGTTTCTGCTTATTTTATGCCCCCACCGCCAGCACTCTTTTTGACGAACATTTTGACGCCCATGATGCCTTCATCATCCAGTTGGAGGGGAGCAAGAAATGGCAGCTGTGGCCGGCAATTGTTGCAGACGTCGAAGCTGTTTCATCCCCGCACTTTTATACGCCTATGGTCAGAGCGCACGTGGCGGAACATGCACCGAGCTACGAAATAACCCTGCAGGCCGGTGACGTGATGTACCTGCCTCGCTGCACGATTCATCGTGCGCTGCCCACTGACGAGCACTCAAGCCACCTCAATGTGTGGATGACGCCGCGACCGCTGCACAAATTCATATGGGGTGACGTGAAGTGAAACATGCCTTACCCGAATGGCGGCCCGTACTGAAAACCGCTCTACCGTTGGTGCTGAGCAACTGCGTGAATGCCGCGCAGAACATGTTGAGTATTTTCCTGGCCGCTACTATCAGCTTGAGTGCAGCGGCGTCTGCCGGGTACATCAATAGAATCTATTTTATTTATGGCGCCATGATCATCGCCATGAACGGCGCCGGCAGCATACGGCTCAACCGATTGAATGGCGACCATCAGCGCGCGGCGTTCGACGCCATGCTCAAACGCATGGTGCGTTTTTCGGTGCTGGGCGCGGTGGCCTGCTTTGTCATATTTTTCCTCGGGGCCCACGCCATTACCCGACTGGTAGAGCCGAATGGCGACGTCGATGCGGTACCGACCTATTTGCGTTGGATGGCGATTTCTTATATTGCCGTCACCTTGGCAAGCCCCTATTACATGGCGTTGATTGCCAAGAAGCAGGGCCACGATATTTTCCGCGCCTTGCTTGTTTCACTGAGCCTTGGCGGCGCCTTTTCAGCCGTCAGTGTCCTGTATTTCAAACTTGACCTGGCGTATGTGGGCGCCGGCTGTGCACTGGCGCAGCTCTTCTATCTGGCGCTGATGATCCGCGCTTACAAACGCCTGGTTGCATGCGCCCCCGTGACAGCGCATCACGCGCCGGGCATCCAGCCCACCTTTCAAAACAGCTTTAGCGCAGATGCGTTCAACTTGTTCATGGCAATGAGTGTTTCAACGCTGGTGGACTTCCTGATTCTGTACGTGCTGGTTGAGGATGTTCAATTCGTGGCGTTAATGAGTTTTTACTTTTCAACGACGGCGATGCTTCAAGGTGTTTCGCTGGGTTTTGCAACCGCCGCCTCGGTGTTTATCGCGCAAGCCATTAATGAAAGCAGACGCACCTATAGCGTCACGGTGACGGGTTATCTGCTCTACAGCCTGCCGCTGGCACTGTTTTGCGCGGCCGTCTGTTATGTCTACCTCTACCACACATTACAGCCAACCAGCCCGCCCTCCGGTGTCATTTTTCTAATTAGCCTGATCACACTGATCAGTTGCATCACCCTCTTCGCGCAACGGGCAGTCTTGCGTGCCAAAGGCGATACGACCTTTATCAAAAAACTGACATTTGTACTGTCCGCGCTGATCAAGCTCCCTTTAGTCTTTTACATTGCCTACGCCCAGCCGGCATCCGCTGAGCGAACCAGCCTTCTGTTCTCTGTCTTCCTGTTGTGCAGCGTGATTGGCCTTGTCGCTATCGGCTTGCGTATTTCAAAATCATTTAAAAGTGACGAGTCCCTGCCCGCTGGCCCACCCGTGGGAAGCGCTTCCTGCGAGGGCAGCCTGAAATGATCGAGATGATTTTTGTCTGTGGTTGCCCGCGTTCGGGCAATACATTGATGGGGGAGTTGCTGGGGTCACTGGCTAACGTGAATTACTGCGGGGAGTTGGGCGTATCGTATTTCTCAACCCAAGTCAGCCAGGAGGCTTTCAGGAGAACGCCGGGGCCGTATGCCGAGGCTTATCGCGCCAACCTGATGGGCAATGCGCTGGACTTCCTTGACGACATCAGGGCAGCCAACCCGCAAAAACCGATCCTGTGCGACTCCACACCGTGGAATGCACGAATACTCACGCAACTGCAGGCGTTGCACCCCACTGCACTGTTTATTTATATGTTTCGCCACTATTCAGGGGTTATCCAGAGCCTGAGGCGCTCCTGGGATCAAGGTTACGAGTGGGCGGGGCCAAACGACGACAACCGCGCGCAGCTCTGGAGCGACCTGAATAACCGCATCCTGCAATGCCAACACCCCGCTTCGATCGGCATCAGTTATGACGCGCTGTGTGCCGACCCCTTGGCGACACTGGACCACTTGAACACCCAGCTTAACCACTACGGTGTGTCCGGCTCGTTTGACAGGGCAGTTCTATCCAAAAGCCATGCTAGCAGCGTCGCGCGCCCCACACTGGCTACCGTCAATGCGCAGGCGGAACTGGTCATCAACCCCTTGCGAACACGCTGTGACGCGCCCCGCCCGGACGCGCAAGCCACGCCACTGGACCGCGCCCTTAACGCCACCTACCAACAATTATTGCGCAAGTTCCCGGCGCGAACCGGATAGCGGGCGTCTGCCCTATGGCTCGAAGGCCCCCGGCAGTTTCCGTATTCAACGGCCTTGCGTAATACTGGACCGGCCCCACCACAGGGGATTCGAACGGTTCGAGTGAGCATGAATAGCACCCAACACAGCGCTTTCGCCTATCAGACGGTCTACCGCTACCTCGTCGAGTTGATCGACGCCAGCCCGTCGCCAGGCGAACGCAAACTGCCGTCCCTGCGCCAATTGGCCGAGCGCCTTGGCGTGTCGGTGTCGACCACCAAATATGCCTACGCCTTGCTTGAGGATGAAGGGCGGATCTACGCTCGGCCCAAACAGGGCTATTTCATAAGAGCCATGATTTGCACCGCAACCTCCCCTGACACCAACCTGCTCGACCAGGTGTTTGCCTATGCCCGTCAGCCGGGAATGCTGGCCTTGAGCAGCGATGCACCGGCCATGCTGTTGTCGCTGGAAAACCCGCTGCTGATGCTCGAACGTGAACTGACTCGCCAGCACCCACGCTCCCTCGCGCCGCTTTATTTACCCTTCGGTGAGCCCGAGTTGCGCGCCGCGTTGGCTGAGCGCTACACCCAATCCGCCGACCGCTACTGGCAGGCCGACCAGGTGTATATCGGCGCGGACTTGCACAGCGTGCTGGATGCGGCACTCAATGCCCTGGACCTGTGCGGCACGGTAGCGCTGGTGGAGTCACCGTGTTCGTGGGCGATCCTGCGCCAGTTGCAGGCGGCGAAGATTCGCGTGATCGAAATGCCCCTCGACGCCCACGGGCGTTTCGACCTGGCGGCGCTGGAACGCGTGCTGATGCGTGAGCCGATTCGCCTGGCGGTGCTGTCGTCGACGGTGAATATCCCCCAGGGCGGCGTGATGCCGGCACAGGACAAGCAGCAGATCTGCGGCTGGCTGGCGGCGCGGGCTATCTGGCTGTTTGAAAACGACACCTACGGCGAGTTGTATTTCGAAGCGCAGCCGCCGCGTTATCGCGACTTCGCCGACCTGCAGAAGCTGCTGGTGTTTTCGACCTTCGATAAAGTCATCGGCTCCGAAGCGCCGTATGGCTATGTGCTGTGTCGCGGGCAGGCGCCGCAATTGCAGCGGGTGTTTCTGGAGCGTGGGTTTCGCCTGTCACCGATCCGGCAAAAGGCGATCGCCAAGCTGCTCACCTCCAAGCGTATCGACGCGCATGTGAAAGCGCTGCGGGCGCTGCTGCTGGAGCGCATGACCGGCATGAAAGCCTTGCTGGAGGAACATTGGCAGGTGATCGCGCCCCAGGGCGGCGCCAGCTTCTGGCTGCAAGCGCCGCACGCGGTGGATATGCGCCAGGTGTTTGGGCGCCTGCTGGCCCAGCGCATCGTCATCGCCCCTGGCGAGCTGTTCAGCCAGCACGGCGCCTGGCCGCAGCACCTGCGCCTGAGCTACACCCTCGACTGGAGCAAGGATATCGCCCAGGCCGTAAAGCTATTGGCGCAAGCGATCGCTCAAAGCCCGTAGCAATGCCGCGCTTCGGGGAACCGGCCATGGCGCACGTCATCGGCAAACCGCTCGCAGGCATCGCGGATCACTGCGCCTACATCTGCGTACTGTTTGACGAAGCGCGGCAGGTGCTCGCCGCCCAAACCCAGCACATCTTCGGTAACCAACACTTGACCATCGCAGGCCGGCGACGCACCAATGCCGATGGTGGGCATCTTTGAATCCAGGGTGATCTGCCGCGCGACGCCTTCGGCCACACCTTCGAGCAACAGGCTGAAGGCGCCCGCCTCCAGATTGGCGCGGGCATCCGCGGCAATCACAGCAGCAGTTTCGGCGGTAAGCCCTTGGGCCTTGAAGCCGCCCATCACGTTGACGAACTGCGGCATCAACCCCACATGGGCCATCACCGGAATGCCGCGCGCCACCAGAAACTCAACGGTGCCCGCCAACGCCACGTTGGCCTCCAGCTTCACCGCATCGCAACCGGTGCGCGCCAGTACTTGGGCGCAGTTGCGAAACGCTTGCTCATTGGATTCCTGATAGCTGCCAAACGGCATGTCGGCAATCACGCAAGCCAGGCGCGTGCTGTCGACCACGGCGCGGGTGTGGCCGATGATTTCTTCCAGCTGCATGCTCAAGGTCGAGGCCCGGCCATAGCCGACCATCGCCGTGGAATCCCCCACCAGAATGAAGTCGACCAGCGGGTCGATCAGCTTGGCAATGGCGCTGGAGTACGCGGTGAGGGAGACGATTTTCTGCTGGCCCTTCATGGCGACCAGTTGCGGGACGGTCAAGCGTTTGCTGCGGGTGTGGAGGCTCATCGGTTTTTTCCGTTTGCGCTGAATTCACGGCCCGATTATTGGTAAAACCCCAGGGCGTTCAATGCACAGATTGACGCTAAAAAGCGACCCAGGTTTTTAACCTGATATCATCCGGGCCTTCACCCAAAAGGCACCGAGACATGAACCGCCAGAAAAAACTCAAGCAGCTCTTCAAGGCCAAAGCCAAGAAGGCCAGCGCCAAACTGGCGCCCAAGAGCAAAGATAAATACATCAGCAAAGCTGACCGCGCCAAACTCGAAGCCGAGGCCGATCAAGCCTCAACCAGCGCTGCCGACACGCCCGCTTGAGGGCGTGCCCACCTCATACTTGTTCCAGATACGCCGCAGGTGCCGGGCTGACCCAAAGCCTGCGCGTTCGGCGACGGTTTCCATGTCCAGGCTCGACGCCCTGAGCAGTTCACGGGCCACGGTGATGCGCAGCGTGTGCAGGTAATCCAGCGGGCTGATGCCAACGTGTTCGTGGAACAGCCGCGCCAGGTGTCGGCTGCTGGTGCAGGCCAGGTCGGCCATGCGTGTGACGGTCCAGGCGTCACAGGGCGCCGCGGTGATGGCGTCCTGCACACGGTGCACGGCCGGGTGCAGGTGGTTGCGACCGCTGATCCAGGCTGAGAGCTGCGGGTCGGCGCCGCTGCGGCGCATGTACACCACCATGTCGCGCGCCACGTTGCAGGCCAGGCGTGGCCCGGCCAACTCGGCGAGCAGGTGCAGCATCAGGTCGATGCCCGCCGTGACACCGGCGCTGCAACTGATCGGGCCGTCCGTGACATACAGCCGGTTTTCCAGCACCCGGGCCTTGGGGGCCAGGGCCTGCAATGCCGCGCACAACGCATGGTGGGTGGTGCACTGGCGGCCATCGAGCAACCCGGCACGGGCGGCACTCAATGCCCCGGCGCACACGCACACCAAACGCTGGCCCGACGGTGCAAACACGCCTTGCAGCCATTGGGTCAAGGTGTCGCTGGCCGACTCGAACGCCTGTTGCTTCGCCTTGCTCACCTTCGAGGTGGAGCCGACCAACACCACCAGCGTGCCGGGCGCCAGGCTTGGCGGCAATGGCGCCAAGCCGGCCAGCGGCAAGCCGATGGAGGTTTGCAGCGCAGGCACCGGGCTGACGTACTGCAAGTCGAAGTCAATGGCTGCCGGGTCCTCGCTTTGCGCGGCCAGGCGCAGCACCTCGGCGGGGCCGGCCAGGTCCAGCATCAGCACATTGGGCAACAGCACGAACAGCACCGGCACGCTCACGGGTTCAACTCTCCAAGGCCTGGGCGACGGTGACGATGCGCGCAAAGCGCTCTTCCAGCACCAGCTCGGTACGCTCGCGAATCTCGGCGGCGCTGTACTCGCGGCCACTGCGTGCGTGGGTCATCGGGAAGGTCAGCGTTGCCTCGCTGACAAAATCCACCGCAAAACCGCTGTCCGACGCCTGCCGGGTGGTGGTTTCGCAGCACTGTTCGGTGCGGATGCCACTGATGATCAGCGCGCTCACACCCATCTGCGTAAGCCGTGCAGCCAAAGGCGTGCCGGCGAAAGCACTGTGAAAGCGCTTGTGAATGATCAGGTCGGGGTTGATCGACAACTCGCTCAAGGTTTTGACATTGCCCGATGCCATCGAAAAGTGCCCTTGGTCTTCAACATGGAAGACTTGTACCACCGGGATGCCCTGTTGAACACACCCATCGATCAGCGCTTGCTGTTTTTTCAGGAACTGTGGCAGGTCATTTTCGGACCAGTAATCAGAATGACGGAATGACTGCTGCACATCGATAACGATAAGGGCTTTGCGGCTCATGACGGGTCCTTGTGGCTTGCATCACAGTGGTTGATGCAAGCCATGGTAAGCACACCCGCTGATGAGCGACAGGCAGAGGCCGGACTACTTCAGGACCGATTCAGACATACCGGTTCAGCGGCGTAGATCACCCTGGGCCGTTTCCCGCAGGGTGCTCAAGGCCACCAGCGCACACACCGCCGCCCCGGCCATGAAGAACCCCGGCACCAGCAAATTGCCGGTCGAGCCGATCAACGAGGTGACGATATACGGCGTGATGCCGCCGCCTAAAATCGCGCCCAGGTTGATACTGATCGCCATGCCGGTATACCGCACGCGGGTTGGAAACTGTTCGGCGTAGGTGGGATAACCCACCGACTGAATCACCGGCATCGGCAACGTCGCGACAAAAAACGCCAGCACCGCAATCAACAGGCTGCTGTTGTTCATCAACACCATCATCGGAATCACCAGCACCGCGTAGCCGACAAAACCAATCGCCAGGGCCTTCTTGCGCCCGATGCGGTCCGACAGCCCGCCCCACAACGGCATCATCGCGGCCATGCACAGGCTGACGCCGGCAATCACCCAGTAGATCTTGGCCTTTTCAAAATGCAGGTAGGTGGTGAGGTAGATGTTCATGAACACCAGGCCGATGTAGTAGCCGGCGTTCTGCGCAAAGGCGAACACCACCACCCGCAGCACCGCCGGCATATTCTGGGTGAGCACTTCCTTGACCGGTGCAGTGGGTGGTTTTTCAGCAGCCAGGAAGGCTTTGAACTCCGGGGTTTCCTCGACGTTGTGGCGCATGATGCAAGAGAAGATCACCAGGGGAATGGCCAGGAAAAACGGAACCCGCCAGGCCCAGGCTTGCAGTTGTTCGGCATCGACCAGGCCGGTGGTGATGCCGCAGATGATCGCCGCCATCGAGCCGCCAATCGCCACGCCGACCGGCGTGAACGCGCCATAAAACCCGCGACGGCCTTTGGGCGAAGACTCGGCCAGGAACGCCGCCGCGCCGATCACTTCGCCACCGGCGAAAAAGCCCTGGGCCAGCCGGATCAGCACCAGCAGGATTGGCGCAACAATGCCCACTTGGGCCGAGGTCGGTAACAGGCCGATGGCCGCCGTCGCAGTGCCCATACCGATCACGGTACTGAGCAATACCTTGCGCCGGCCGATGCGGTCGGCCAGGCGCCCCAGTAAAATCCCGCCCAGCGGCCGGATCAGAAAGGCACTGCCGA
Source organism: Pseudomonas sp. W3I7 (assembly GCF_030816095.1). Classification (NCBI taxonomy): domain Bacteria; kingdom Pseudomonadati; phylum Pseudomonadota; class Gammaproteobacteria; order Pseudomonadales; family Pseudomonadaceae; genus Pseudomonas; species Pseudomonas sp. W3I7. The sequence goes on along the minus strand of NZ_JAUSXP010000001.1, from coordinate 1,754,797 downwards.
ATACGGCCAGCGTGGCCAACAACGCAGCCGCGGCGTTATCACTGGGGAAGAACAACGGCGCGATAATCGTCGCCATAAAGCCATACACACCGAATTCGTAATACTCCACCGCCGTGCCGGTGGCGGCGGCAATCGCAGCGCGCCTGGCTATTTTGGTGGCACTGGTGTCGGTGGTTTTTTCACGCGCATCAACACGCGGCGATGGCGCTGTAGTAGAAAACACTCGAGACATAAACACCTTCCACTCCGACCTTGGGTCGTTTGAGTTATTGAGGTGGACTGCGCCACCCAGAAGTAAACCCGCCGGGATACCAGGGGTTTTAATGCTCGACAGTAAGAAGGGTGAACGTTGGTTTGATCATGTAGCGCTCCTGTTTTTATTGTTGGGTGGCTACGCAGGTTTATGAGTGGGCGGCCTCCAGTTTTTTCAGTCGGCCCATACGCGCAACCAGCAGTGCCTGCGCCGTGGGCAAATCGATCAGTGAGAAGCGAATTTCATCACCCGGCATCAACTGCGCAAGTTTGGGTAGATCGACACTGGCCACCTGCGCAATGCGTGGGTAACCACCGGTGGTTTGCCGGTCGGCCATCAGCACAATCGGCTGCCCGCCCGCCGGCACTTGCACGGTGCCGAAGGTCACGCTTTCGGAGAGCAATTGCCTGGGCTGCGTCAGGTCCAGGGCGGCGCCTTCCAGCCGATAGCCCATGCGGTCCGAGGCGGCCGTCAATTGATAAGGCTCGTTGAGCAAGTCATGACGGGCCGACGCAGAAAAGTCGTGCCATTCGCGGCCGTGCAGCACGCGGATCGAGACGGCACTGGCAGACGGGTTGAGCAGCCAGCCGGCGGGAATGTTCACCCGTGGCGGATTGGCGAATGAAGAACAGATAGGGATCACATCGCCGGCTTTGAGCGCGCGCCCGCACAGCCCACCGAACCCGCCTCGGCTGTAAGTGCTGGCACTGTTCATCACCGGTTGCAGCAGGTACCCACCGCTGACGGCCAGGTAAGCCCGTACACCGTATTCGCGCTTTTCGAAGCTCAGCACCGCGCCCGGTTTTACGCAGAGGGCATGCCCTGGTTTGAGTACCACACCGTCCAGGCGAGCACCCAGGTCGGCGCCTGCCAAGGCAATCAAGGCCTTGGCCTGAAAGCACAGCACGGGGCCTTGCAGGGTGATTTCCAGGCTGGCTGCGCGGGTCGGGTTGCCCACCAGCAGGTTGGCCAGCGCGTGGGCGTCCTGGTCCATCGCACCGTTAACCGGCACGCCCCAATGCTGGAAACCGGTGCGCCCGCTGTCCTGGAATGAGGAAAACAGCCCGGGCCTGATCACTTTGATCGTCATGGCCGCACTCCGGCCAGGGCCTCAAACTCACGGGCACTGATGGGTACAAAACGCACTTGATCGCCGCCGGTTAACAGGCACGGCGGATCATTGGCCGGCGTGAACAGGCTCAAGGGCGTGCGGCCGATGATGTGCCAGCCGCCCGGTAAATCCGATGGGTAAATCACGCTCTGGCAGTTGGCCAACCCCACACTGCCCTGCTTGACCACGGTACGCGGCACCGCGCGGCGGGCCAGTTTCAACGCGGGTTGATGCATGCCGATATAAGGATGGCCCGGCGCAAAACCGACCATCAGTACATCCACCCATTGCCCGCTGTGCGCGGCAATCACTTCGCTTGGCGTCATGGCGCAGGCGTTGGCGATGTGCAACAAGTCAGGCGCGTACTCGCCCTCGTAGCACACGGGGATTTCCAACTGTTTGGTGGGGGTGTGAGGTGTGTTGTGCAGGCCCATCAGCGCGTTCTCCAGCACCTGGGCAACGGCGTCAAAGGGCGTTAAGTGCGGATACTGCAGTGCGAATGTGTAGGGGCAATAATGCACGCCAACCGTCACCAGTGCCGGGACCACGTCGGTGATACCGCACAGCTCTCCACACGCCTGCAAGTCGTGCAGCGCGGCACTGAACGCCACGGCACGGCGGTTGGCCTGCGCGCTGAACAGCGTCGCAAATACCACCACGAGGCAACTGTCGCCGCAGGCTTCGAACTGCCAACGCAGCGACGCAGGCACGGGCCTGGTCTCACAGTTAACGTCTGACATCACGGCATATCTCGCATGCGGCAGGCATGAAGATCCGCCCCGCAGGGCTTCACTGTCTTATAAACGCCGTCGCTCGGGTGGCGACGGTCGCACGGTGAGCAATTACTTGGCGAACAGCTGGCTCATGTCCTTGAACGCCTTGAACTCCAGGGCGTTGCCGCACGGGTCGAACAGGAACATGGTGGCCTGCTCGCCGACCTCACCCTTGAAGCGGATGTAGGGTTCGATCACAAACCGGGTCTCCCGCGCGCGCAGCCGGTCAGCCAGGGCTTCCCACTGGTCCCACTGCAGGATGATGCCGAAATGCGGCACCGGCACATCATGGCCGTCTACCGGGTTGGAGTGCACCGATTCCTGGGATGCAGTCTTGGGATGCTCGTGAATCACCAGTTGGTGGCCGTAGAAGTCGAAGTCGACCCATTGTGCACTGGAGCGCCCTTCCGAAAGGCCAAACACATCGCCGTAGAAGTGACGCGCGGCGGCCAGGTCGTAGACGGGAATCGCTAGATGAAAGGGAGAAAGGCTCACGGTGGCTACCTGCAGGTTCTGTTGGGTTAGAACCCGATTCTTCACCACAAAGCCCCACGGATAAAGCGGATATCCTTCGCCCTGAGCCTCAATAATTTTGATGCTCGCGCCCTACTTCGGCGCACCCAGCACTTCGATGACGCACGCCCTGAATAATTCGAAGAGCGGCAATTGGCGCTGGGTGTACTTGGTCAGCAGCACGATTTCACGGTAGAACGTGAGCTTGTCCAATCGCAAAACCCGCACGTCGCTGCCATGTTCCAGCCACAGGCCAGCCAAGGGCACCAGCGACACGCCGAGGCCACTGCGCACCATCTTGACGATGGCGTCCAGTTCGTCGAGTTCCAGCGCCTGCCGGGTCTGGATCTTGTGTTCCTTGAGAAACTGCGTGACCTGGCGCCCGCCGAACGAGCCTCGGTCGTACCGCACGAAGGGTTGCTCACGCAGGATCTGCAGCGGGTCGTCGCCCTGCACGTCCTTGGCGGTAATCAGCACAAAGGGTTCGCGGGCGATGACCTCGATATTCAGGTCTTTGGGCAGGTTGAACGGCGGGTGAATCATGATCGCCAGGTCCAGTTCACCGGCATCCACCTGACTGAGCAGGTTAAGCGAAACGCCGGGCACCAGGCTGACCTCGATAAACGGCGCACGGCGTTTAAGCGCGACCAGCGCCTGGGGCAGGAGGCCGGTTTGCACACTGCCGATGGCGCCGATGCGCAGCGAACCGTGAAAGTTGTTGGCGCTGTCGGGCGCGCCCATGCGCGAGAAAATATCGAGGATCTCCTCCGCCAGCGGCACCGCGCGCTGCCCGGCCGCATTGAGCGTGGCGGAGCGACCGGTGCGGTCGAACAGCTTGACGCCCAGGGCGTCCTCGAGGTGTTTGATCTGCGCACTCACCGCCGACTGCGTCAGCCCCACCTGCTGCCCGGCGGCGGCAAAGGTGCCACGGCGGGCGGCGCTTACAAAGGTTCTCAACTCTCTGATCATGGGCCTGCCTTATCGATCATTGGGGTTCAGCAACCGCTCAAGGCTACCTGCGGTCGTTCGCCTGCGAAGAAGAACGGGCGCAGGCGCACACCCACGCTGTTACCGATAAACGCTGCCACCAACCACACCCAGCCATGCAGGCTGCCGGAGGCGATGCCGCTGAAGTACGCGCCGATGTTGCAGCCGTAGGCCAGGCGCGAACCATAGCCCAGCATCAAGCCACCGATCACTGCGGCCAGCAGCGAGCGCGCCGGGATTTTCAGGCTTGGGGCAAAACGCCCGGCCAGGCCCGCAGCAAGCAGCGCGCCGAGGACGATGCCGATGTCCATCACGCTGGTGATGTCTTCCCACACGGGTGCTGCCAGGGCTTTGGCATTGCCCGGCATTTGCCAGAACGCCCAACTGGCCACATCCACACCCAAGCCGCTGGCCACTTTGGCGCCCCACAACGCGAACGCCGAGGTAATGCCCCATGGCCGCCCGGCCAGCGCCAGCGTCGCATAGTTAAGCAGCGCCAGGCCGATCGCACCCCACACCAACGGCCAAGGCCCGCGCAGGAAACGGCGCAGACCGATGTGCTCGCTGCTCACGCCGGGTTCAAGCTGGCCATGACGGCCCTTCTCCAAGCGCACGGTGACCAGCGCAATAAGCGCAAACACGGCCAGGCTCACAACCATGGCCGGCAACACGCCGAAGCTCTTGACGATGGACACCGCCGGGAACGCCGGCAACGCGAACCACCAATCCACATGGTGTGTGGCAATCAATGAACCGCAGATAAAAAACAACAGCGTCACCAGCATGCGCGCATTGCCGCCGCCCACGGTGAACAGCGTGCCAGACGCACAACCGCCGCCCAACTGCATGCCGATACCAAAAATAAACGCCCCGAATACCACCGACACGCCAGCCGGTGCTACCAGCCCGACCACCGGCTGCCCGAACAACGTGCCCGCTCCCAGCGCCGGGAAGAACAGCAACACCGCCACTGCCAGCATGACCATCTGTGCGCGCAAGCCGGCGCCGCGCCGATCACTGATAAATACGCGCCAGGCCGACGTGAACCCAAAAGCGGCGTGGTACAGGGTCAAGCCCAATGCGGCGCCGACCACCAGCAACAGCACCTGGCGCAAGCCGACGCTGTTTTGCAGGAATACGGCGCCGGCCACCAGGATGATAAAAGCCACCAAAGGCGCGATAGGCTTGCGCGGGGGGCTCAGGGAAAGGGAGGTGCTCATGGGCTTTCTCGGATGTGATCGGGGGGAAGATTGGCGGTGAGTATAAACCCTGACAGGGTCGGCCTTTGCAGGAATTCAGACGGCCAGGTAAGCCCGCGAAGGTGGCAAAGTTTAGTTTCGCCGGGTGTATTGCTTGAACAAAAAACCTACAGTAACCTGCGCCAAGGCAGCCACCATCGGGTGGTAAGAATGGATTCTGGCCCGCTATTCGGTGGGCTCTGACAAGGAAGTTAAAGCATGCACACGGCTATCAGTCCGACTATCTATACGCTTGGCCCCGAGGGTACCAATTGCGCCACCGCCGCGCAGTGGTGGCTTGATTCTCGTGAAGAGCGCAATAGCAACCAACGAATTGTTCTGCATGAGACGCTTGAGCAAGCCTTTGATGAGTTGTCCGGAAAACAGGACGGCTACCTACTAAGCTGCGCTGCGTATCCCGATTTGCATACGCTGATTTTTACCCGACTGGGCGATATGGAGTTGTGCGACAGCTTCATCATGCCGACCCACTCCATGGTGCTTGCCAGTCGTACCAGCGCCGACCAGATAAAGAGTGTGGCAACCCATCCCGCGCCCCAATCCCTGGTGGCCAGCCATTACCGCAAGGTGTTTGCCAACAGCAACGCCGATGCCGCCGTGCTGTGCAGCACCGGCAAGGCAGATGCATGCGTGACCACCGTGGTCGCGGCAGACCTGCATGAGCTGAACATCATTGAGGATTTCGGCCAGGTGCCGATGGCCTTTCTGGTCCATTCGCTGAAGCGAGCCGACCATGCAAAAGCCTGAGCCGCTGTCGACCCTGGTCAATATCGTCAATGAAGTGCGTGCCCGCCAGGAACTGGATGGCAGCATCAAGGCGCCGCAGATGGCCGACCAGGCCCTCATCAACCGCTTGATCGCCGAGCTCGACCGGCACGCCGCAATGATCGACGGGCTGTCTGCGTCATTGTTGACAGCGACGCTGGAAGACCTGGGCAACTGGCTGAAGAATGGCCTGGATCAACGGCCTTTGTTCGATAAGACTCTCGCCAGTTTCAACACCCCTGCGCCCGGCGACGCCTTGTTTCTACTGGCCCCCATGCGCGCGACCAACGGCCCTGACCCCGAAGGCTTCCGGCTGGAGCTGGTCTCCGGCTACCGCAGTGAAACCCCTTACCTGGCAAAGGCCGCGCAGTACACCGAGCATTACGTGGCACCGTTTCAATGCATCAAGCTGGGAGCGGCCTCGAAGGGGTTCCTGCAAGGCAATTGCATTGTGCTGTTTCCAGAGTCCCTGGCGACGGCAGCCAAGGTCGATAAACAGACCTTCGCGCTGTTCTTCTTCAGCAAGTTTCTGCGTATCTACAACGAGCAGACACTCGTCGAGGCAGACCGCTTGTTCGGGCGCCAGAGCCCGTTCCTGTTCGGCCAATTGAGCAGCCGCCAGATGTCTGAGTCAGACATGTACGACGCGCGTTGCTTGTGGGGTTATTACCACGACTATGCGCACCACACCGGGCCACGCCCATTGGACAAAAACCTGTATATAAAGCTGAATTGGTTTACCGGCCTGCTGGAAGAAACCAAGTGTGACCTGATCACGGTGCGCCTGGTGCTGGAACACCGTCCGGACTTTTGGCGTGAAATCGCCGAGTTCATCCTGCTCGAGCGCATGTTCCGCTACCCCAAAGGCTCGGACCAGCACATGACGTTCGATGCCGGCACCGGGATTTTGCTGTTCGAGATGCTGATCAATGCCAAGGCATTGGTCGAAACCGAGCACGGCCACCTCACCTTTGACAGCGAACGTCTGGGCCAGAAGCTGGTGTCGATGATCGCCGATATCGAGGCCCTCGAAACACTCGACGACGAGGCCTATCTGGCGGGTGCCAAAGCTTATGTGCAGCAGCATCTGGGCGCACCGCAAACCCCACTGGCACGCTTCAATTTCCCGGCCACGCACTACGCACGCCGCGTGCTGGCCGAGTGCCCCCAATGAATGCATTGAAGGTCCGCCTGCTGCTGTTCACCGTGGCCATTCTCGCGTTGTTCTCGATCAGTTGGCTGCTGTCGAAAAGCCTGCTCGGTAGCCTTGCGGTGATGCATGCCGTTGGGCTCAGGCTGTGGGCCACAACGGCCGCCTTATGGCTGATCGTGGCGTTCAGCAAGCGGCCGCCGCAGGCTTCCAAGCCCCTGCTCGCAAGGATGCCGGGTTTTTTCATCCTGTCGATCCTGGGGTTCTCGCTCTATTTTGTCTGCAGCTTCGGCGCCTTGAAAACGCTGAAAGCCAGCGACCTGACCATGGTCCTGGCGACGATTCCGGGCATTACCTACCTGCTGGGTCTGCTGACACGCAGCCTGGGTTTTTCCTGGCTCAAGCTGGCGGGTGTGGTGATCGTCAGTGTCGCGGCGCTGGCGTTCAATACCCACACCGGCGACGTTGGCGCAGTCAGCCCGTCAGGCATTGCGCTGGCCTTGGTCGCGGCGCTTTCCTACGCCGTTTATGGCCTGCTGTCCAAGCGTTACCTCAAGGACCTGCCACTGATCAACTCGCTGGCCTGGGTCACGCTGATCGCCGCGGCGTGCTTTGTGCCGCTGTTCATTCTCGACCCCGCGCCCTTGTTGCTCCTGAACCTTGAGGACGCGCTCAAAGTGCTGATTTTGGGGGCTGCCTGCTCGGCGCCGGTGTACGTGTTGTACCAGAAGGTCCTGGCCGAGGGCGGTGTGTTGTATGCCAATGCGATTGGCTTGCTGGCGCCGTTCGCCGTGGTCACCGGTGAGTGGTTGATCGGCTCCGGCACGACCTTGGGTGCAGTAAAAATCGTCGCGATGATTGCGGTCATGGTGGGGATCACCCTGTTATTCATGGATGCATCAGGCGCCTCGGGCTGGACGTTCAAGCGTCGCGCCCCAAACCCACCGGTTAGTGAGGAAATACAATGAAAAAGCTGGCGTTGGTTTGCCACCGCAGTGCCAAGTTGTCCTTTGTATTCGAGGCCGCAGAAGCGGCAGGTATTGAACTGGTACTGATTTACGACACGACCGAAAACGCCCCCGCGCACTTGCCGGCGGTCACATCGACCTGGCAGCTGCCGGTTTTCGACGAGCCGCAGGTGGCGCTGGAAGCGTTTGCGGCCGGCGCGCAAGAGAGAGGGATTGGCGGGGTCATGACGGTTCGCGAAGAAGCGATCATCTGGACGGCGCTGGCGGCGCAAAAAATCGGTACCCCTGGCATCGATCCCCATGTGGCGGCGCTGGCCCGCAACAAGTACCTGATGCGCCAGGCCTTTGCCGAGGCAGGCTTGAGGTCACCGGGCTTTTGCTACATTGATAACCCCCACGACCTGTCGCAAACCCGCGCCCTGGGCTTGCCCCTGGTGATCAAGCCGCTCTCCGGCTGGTCGAGTACCGGTGTGATGCTGGCCAAGACGGCCGAAGAGCTTCCCGCCCTCGTCAACGCTGTCTGGGAGGTGCAGAGCAAGGACCTGGCACGTTTCTATGACCAGGACAAAGCCGCAGGCCTGGTTGTTGAACAGTATTTGCCGGGTAAAGAATTCGTCGTGGAGTGCTTTGTCGACATCGAAGGGGTGCATGTCCTGGCCGTGGGCGACAAGGGCCAACCCGAAGGGCCCTGGTTTGAAGAAACGATCTATCGCCAGCGTCGAGATATCGACGCCCCCTTGATCATGGCCCTGTGCGAAACCGCGCGCGCCGGGGTCAAGGCGTTGGGCATTACCATGGGCGCCGCCCATGTGGAGCTGCGCCTGGATGCCAAGGAGCAAGCGTATGTGATTGAAATCGGCGCACGCATAGGGGGCTCGGGGGTCTCGCACTTTGTCGTGGAGCAGAGCACCGGCGTGTCGTTCGCCGCACTGTGCATGCAGGCGGCCCTGGGGCTGCCGACCCCGGCACTGCCCGATGTACTGCCGGCCGCCAAAGTGGCTGCAAACTACATCATTCCTCTGCGCGGCGATGGCCGTTTCAACGGTTTCAGCGGGCTGGAAAAGGTCGAGGAGCACCCAGAAACCGCACGGATCGTGACCTTTTTCGAGGCCGGACACCTTTCACCACCCCCTCCCGCGTTTGGCGGCTACCCAGGGTTCATCTTCTCGGTACATGCCTCGGATGAGGCGGCGAACGCGTACCACCAATGGCTTGATGCTGCATTGAGCATCAACTGGAACCAATAAATACCACCCGTAGCCGGGTTCGGGAGTCGTGATATGGAACATCCGCAACTGGATTGGAATAACCTGGGCTTCAGCTACAGGAAAACCGACCTTCGTTACATCGCACACTGGCGTGACGGTCAGTGGCAGGAAGGTGCGCTGACCGAAGATAACCAACTGCATATCAGCGAAGGCTCAACCGCGCTGCATTATGGCCAGCAGTGTTTTGAGGGGATGAAGGCCTACCGCTGCAAGGATGGTTCGATCAACCTGTTTCGCCCCGATCAGAATGCTGCCCGCGCATGCAGCGCAGTTGCTCGCGGCTGCTGATGCCGCCCGTCTCGACCGCGCAATTCATCGATGCCTGCAAGCAGGTGATCAAGGCCAACGAACGCTTCCTGCCGCCCTACGGAACCGGCAGCTCGCTGTATCTGCGACCTTTCGTCATCGGTGTGGGCGATAACATCGGTGTGCGTACCGCGCCGGAGTTTATCTTCTGCGTGTTTTGCATCCCGGTCGGCGCGTTGTTCAAAGGCGTGTTGCAACCGAGCAACTTCATCATTTCCGACTACGACCGCGCCGCCCCCAATGGCACGGGCGCCGCCAAGGTCGGCGGGAACTACGCGGCCAGCCTGCTACCCGGTACCGAGGCACGGCAGGCGGGTTTTGCCGACTGCATTTACCTCGACCCGCTGACCCATAAAAAAATCGAAGAAGTCGGCTCGGCCAATTTCTTTGCCATTACCCATGACAACACCTTTGTGACCCCGCGTTCACCTTCAGTATTGCCTGGCATCACCCGCGCCTCGTTGATCGAGCTTGCGCAAAGCCGTCTGGGGCTCAAGGCGGTGGAAGAAGATGTGTATATCGACAACCTCGCGGCTTACAAGGAAGCCGGTGCGTGCGGCACCGCAGCGGTTATCACACCGATCGGCGGTATCCGCTACAACGATCACCTGCATGTATTCCACAGCGAACATGAGGCTGGCCCGCTGACCCAACGTTTGTTCAATGAGCTGACGGGCATCCAGAACGGCGACGTTGAAGCGCCGGCAGGCTGGATCGAAAAAGTCTAAAGCCCTGACGCCCGCTGTGCCGACATCCCGTGGGTGTCAGTACAGCGGGCCGATCCAGCGTCAGTCAGACTGGCCGAAAGTGGTTATGTCCGACCCACCGAGCCGGTCACCGGCAAGTTGCCGAGCAACTTGAGGCCGGTGCTTTTCACAAAGGTGTCGTAGTCCATCGGCTTCTGGATACGGGTTTCGGCGTTGGGCAGCACATAGGCCCAGGCGCGTTGGGACGAGGCGTCGTACACCAGCTTGAACAGGCGCGTCGGCACCCACACCTTGTTGTCGCCGACGGTGCTGTAGCCGGCATCAAACAACGGGCCGGTGAACACAAACACATTGCCGCCGGCCCGCAGGGCGAACTTGCGCACGTCGGCCTCGACCTTGCTCCAGATCTTGCGGTTGTTGGTGGGGTCTTGCGGCACCATGTTCGACAAGGCGAAGGACTGCGCCATGGCATTTGCGCTTGGCGCATCGGCGGCCGGGGATTGATGGCCGCGGTCCACCGCCGGGTGCTGGCTGCGGTAGTCGCTCAACTCGGCGCGGGCGCCTTTGGGAATGCGCGGGTCGGGATAAAACTGGTTGGTGCGCTCTTCACCCTTGGCGTCTTTCAACTGTGCGGCATTCAAACGCTCGACCACCACCAAAGGCGTCTTGCTGGTTTGCGAGTAGAGCACCGCAAAGTGATCCGAACACAGCGCCATGGGTTTCATCGAGGCGGGTACGGTGGCCGTGTTGATCGGCTTGGCACCGGGAAACAGGTCCGCGCAGCCGTCGAAGGAGAGCTGTTTTTCTTGACGGGAATAGAGCCCAAGGGCCGCGCTTTGACTGATGGAGCTTGAGCGCGAAGTGTGTTCATGGGCGGGTGGTTTGATCAGGTCCAGCAGGCTGCGGGCCTGTGCGCCGGGCGAGAGCAGAACAAACGCCGACAGGCCAACTGCAATAATGCGTAAGTGCATGTTTTATATCTTAAAGTGAGGAGCCTAATGGACCCTCACTTTAAACTTTAGTGCGACGCCTGACGGATCGAATTCCAGGCCGCCTGCGCCAGCAACTCGCGATACTCCCAGGGGCTTTTTTTGACCTTGGCTGACAGCCAGGCACGCGAGTAGTTTTCGGCCGCGCCGATGATCAGCGAAGGAATGAGCTCGGCGGGCAGTGGGCTGAAGTACTCCTTGCGCCCTTCTGCATTCATCCAGTCTTTCAACTGATGGTTACGCCGTTTATTGCGTGCAATCAGTTCGTCCTTGAATGGGCCGTTGGACACCGCAAAGCGGCTTTGGAACACGAACCGCGCCCACTCCGGTTGTGCATGCACCCACTCAACGTAGCTGTACACCAGCGCCACGACGCCAGCCTGCGCGGTTTGCGCGTCCTGCAAGTAACGCTCGCGCAGGCTGGCCTGGTCTTCAAGTGCGGCAAAAAACAAGGCGGCCACCAGCCCCTCTTTACTGCCGAAGTGATGGTAGATGGCACCCACGCTGGTGTCGCAGCGTGCGCGAATGGTTTCGATATTGGTCGCCTCGATCCCCACCTCGTTAAAGCACGCCAGCGCTTCACGCAGGATGCTGCGCTTGAGGTCGCTGCGCCTGCCGGGGAAGGTACGCTCGATAAGGTCGATGGAGTGCATGCGAAGAGGCGCCAAATAAAAACAGTTTATAGGTTCATCGACCGCCAGAGAAAGCGTGGGTTGACGCGAATGGAATTTACAGAATATTGTTCTGTTACGGAAAATTATTCCGCAAACAAAAAAGGAATACCCAATGAGCCAAGTACTCAGCATGTTCAACAGCGCAGGCCCCGCCGCTTTCAGCAAAATGGTCTGCCAGATGGCGCCCTATTTCAGCACCATCACCCCCGAATTCGCCGAACTGAGCCCCAACCGTGCGGTGGTCAACGTGCCGTTTTGCAAGGAAATCACCAACCACCTGGCCTCTGTGCATGCCATCGCGCTGTGCAACGCGGCCGAACTGGCGGGCGGCACCATGACCGACGTGTCGATCCCGGCCGGCGCGCGCTGGATTCCCAAAGGCATGACCGTGGAATACCTGGCCAAGGCGAAATCGAATATCCGTGCCGTGGCGGATGGCAGCGCGGTTGACTGGCAAACCGCCGGCGACAAGATCGTGCCGGTGGATATTTTCGATGAGGGCGATATCAAGGTATTTACCGCCCGCATCACCATGAACGTGAAGCTCGCTTAGCGCCTAGTGCCCCGCCACCGCAGGCCCATCGGCTGACCGCCGTCCCGGTTTGAAGCCATGGGCATGCGCCGTGCAGGCAATCACCAACGCCACCAACAGCAACAGCGCCATCGCCCATGGAAATGAGGCGGCGCCCCATGTCTCCAGCAACACGCCACCGACTACACCGCTGGCCGCAATGGCGCTGTTCCACGCCACCACGTTCAGCGACAGCGCCACATCGGCGCCCTCTCCAGCGGCATCGGCCAATGCGGTTTGCAGCAGTGTCGCGGCGCCACCAAAACTCAGGCCCCACACGGCCACGCCAAGGTAGACCACCTGCGGCACGCTGCCCACAAAGCCGAACACCAGGGTTACCGCCGCAAACGTCACCAGGCTTGCCAGCACGGTCTTGCGCAACAGCGGTTCGACCAGTTTGGCCGTCAACCAGATCCCCAGCAGCGCGGCAATGCCGAACACCAGCAAGACTAAATCCACACGCTCAGCCAAGCCTGCACGCGCCACAAACGGGGCAATGTAGGTGTACAGAATGTTGTGCGCCAGCATCCAACTGATCACCACCGCCAGCACCGGTCGCACGCCGGGCGTGGTCAGCACTTGGCCCAGGGACAGACGCTGGTGCGCAGGCTGCGGCGGATAGTCCGGGACTTTCGCCAGTACCCACACGATCAGCAGCAGCGTCAGCGCCGACATCAGACCAAAGGTGGTACGCCAACCCACCAGGCCCCCCAGCCACGTGCCCAGCGGCACCCCCAGCGACAGCGCAATCGGCGTACCCACCATGGCCAGCGCCAGCGCACGGCCCTGTTGGTGCGGCGCAACCATGCGCCGGGCATAACCGGCCAGCAGGCTCCAGGCCAGCCCCGCCGCCACGCCGGCAAAGAACCGCGCCACCAGGGTTACGCCGTAATGGGAGGACAGCGCGGTGATGGAGTTAAACAGCAGAAACCCGACGATGGTCAGCAGCAACACATTGCGCCGCCGCCAGCCACGGGTGGCGATGGTCATGGGGATCACCGCCAGCACCGAACCCAGCGCGTAGGCCGTGACCATCTGCCCGGCCATCGACGGCGAAATCGCCAGGCCTTCGCTGATCAACGGCAACAGCCCGGCGGGCAGGGTTTCGGTAACGATGCAGATAAAGCCGGTCATGGCCAGGGCGAGCAAAGCGCCAATGGGCAGACGGTCGGATGACGCGGATAAGCTGAGTGAGGGTGTCACGGGAGACTCCTTGGGACGACTTAGATACTGATCGATATAAATGTTGCGTGCGCACACCGTGCGTTGTCAACGACTTATGTATCGACTAGTATTTATCTCGCTTACCCAGAGGATTCCCCACATGGCACAAATGGGCCGCCCGCGTAATTTCGACCGAGACCAGGCCGTTGAACAGGCCATGCACTTGTTCTGGCAGCATGGTTATGACGCCACCTCCCTCACCCAGCTCAAGGCCGGGCTGGGTGGCGGTATCTCCGCGCCGAGTTTTTATGCGGCATTCGGCTCCAAAGAAGCGCTGTTCGATGAGTGCGTGCAGCGTTATCTGGCCACCTATGCCCAGGTCACCGAATGCCTGTGGGACGAGGCTTTGCCACCCCGCACGGCCATCGAAACCGCGCTGCGCCAGTCGGCGCGCATGCAGTGTGAAGACGGGCACCCCAAGGGCTGCATGGTGGCGCTGGGCGTGATGAGCGCACCCAGCCCGGAAAATGCGCGGGTCGCGGAAGCCCTGACGCAATCGCGGGTGCGCACCCGGGCGGGCATTGTGGCCTGCGTTGAGCGCGGGATACGTCTTGGGCAATTGCCAGGCACCACGCAAGCGGCGTCGATGGCGACGGTGTTTGACAGTTTCTTGCAGGGCGTTTCGATCCTGGCGCGCGATAACGTGCGGTTGAAGGATATCGACGCGGCGATCAGCCAACTCCTGCTGACATGGGACATTACGGCCGCTACCGCGTCGCCCATTCGTCCCGACATGCCAGCAAAAAATCCACAAACGCCCGCACCCGATGCGGCACAAAGCGCCCATGCTGGGATACAGCAAAGTGAAGGGCCGCGAGCGCCCGCCAAACGGCTGCAGCACTTCAACCAGGCTGCCGTCGGCCAACTCAGGTTCAACAATGAATTTGTACGTTTGAAACAGCCCCGCGCCGTGTTTGGCCAGGGTTACGCCGCCCAGCACATCATGGGCAATGCTGTAACCGGCCTGCCCGGCAAACTCCTGCTCCTGGCCTTGCACCTGGAACAGCCAGGGGATGCGTCGACCGTTGCTGGGCAATTCAAATTGAATGCACTCATGCGCAGGCAAGTCGTCCAGCCCCTGCGGCGTACCGGCGCGTTTCAGGTAGGCCGGTGCGGCAACGACCACCAGCTCGGCATCTTCCAGCAGCCGCGCGATCAACGACGAATCCGGCTGGGCGCGCACGCGAATGGCCAGGTCATAGCCTTCGGCAACGAAGTCGATGTTGCGGTTGCTGATATGGATATCCACGGTGACTTGCGGGTACTGCGCACGAAACCTGGGCAGCAGCGGCAGCAAGCGGTGATGCGCGTAAGTGGTCGGCACACTGATGCGCAAGCGCCCGGACGGCACCGCCTGCGCGCCCATCATCTGTTGCTGGGCCTCCACCAGTTGCGTCAGCGCCTCGCGGCATTGCTCGAAAAATGTGCGGCCGCTGTCGGTGAGGCGAATGCTGCGCGTGGTACGCACAAACAAGCGTGCGCCCAAGCGTTGTTCCAGGCGCGAGATACTGCGGCTCACAGCGGCCGGGGTAACACCTGCGGCCTGCGCGGCCGCGGTAAAGCTCCCGGCTTCGGCGGCGAGGCAGAACAGCTCGATGCTGCCCAGCTGCAAATCTTCGAAATGGCGTTTCATGATTGATTTCGTCGGCTCACTATCCGACGTCATACTTACCAGCCTCTTGCCCTTTAATACAGCGCGCCGGGCGAGAATGAGTTATCGGCCTTCCTTGTGTCCGGTAGGTTAACGCACGATGGCGGTGGCACTGAATGCGTGGATCTTGTCGACGATCTGGCGTGATGCCGTCCGGATTGCCGTGGTGGTATTGCCGGCAATGTGCGGCGTCAATTGCGCATTGGCAATCGCGGTCAATGGCGAGTCGAAGCGGTCTTTCTCCAGGGCAAAGGTATCGATGGCCACCGCTTTGATATGCCTGGGAAACTCGCCCATGAAGGCGGCCAACTGGTGTTCGTCGACGATCCCGCCGCGCGCGGTATTGATGAGGATTGAGCCCTGGCGCATCTGCCGGAACTCGGCAGTGCCGAACAAGCCTCGAGTCTGCGGGGTGAGCGGTACGTGGATCGAGACGATGTCCGCCTCGGCCAGTAACGGTTCAAGACCCGCCCGTCGTTCAAGCCCAAGGCTGCGCGCCACCGGCTCGGTAAAGCGTTCGGACCCGGTAGCGATCACCTTGATGCCCAGCGCCGCAGCCTTGCGCGCCACCTGCCGGGCAATGCTGCCGGTGCCCACCAGCCCAAGCGTCAGTTCGGCGTATTCGCAGGCAGGTGCCAGGGTGCCTTTTGCCCAATGGCCGTTGTGCGTTTCGGCGTTGTAGTCATCCAGATCGCGCGACAGATACAGCGCCTGGGCCACGACGTATTCGGCAACAGCGGCCGCGTTGGAGCCCGGCGTATTGAGGATCGCCACACCACACTGCTCGCACGCCAGCCGGTCAATATGATTGACCCCTGCGCCAGCCTGGGCAATGGCGCGCAGTGGCGTGGCCAACGCCGGCGAGGTGGCAGCGCGGATCAGGCCGGCGCCCAAGGGGATGTTCAGGCGCGTCTTGAACACGCTGTAGCCCCCGGCCTGACTCACGGCGGCAATAAAGCCAGGCTCGTCATGGCAGTTGATCTCGGCATAGTGAATGCGCGCGCCGTAGTGCTGCCGAATGCGCTCTTTGTCCGCGAAATAATGCAGGTTGAGGGTGACGCCCAGGCCCAGTTCAAGAAAGCGATCGACTTCCTCAAACAGTAACGGCGGCCCGGGGGCATCCAGTATCAGGGTGGTAAATGCCATACCGTTGATCCTCTTGGAGGGTAGCGCCTGCCGATACCCAGGTTGCGGGATTTTGATCGTTCCCGCGCGTGGGAACGATCACACGATCACAGCAGTAACCGCGAAAAATCGCAGCACACTTGCGCCATCTGCGCCACGTCCTGGTTCAAGCCGAACTGCCGGTCGACCCGGTGCAACGCCACATACTGGATGCGCGGCAATTCGGGCTCGGTGACCAGCGCCCGTAGCGCGCCTTGCTCGATCAAGTGCGACAAGCACGCCCTGGGCAGGTAACTTACGCCAATCCCCGACAATGCCAACCCCACCTGCACCAACAAGTTGTGGCTCGACAGCGTGCGCGGCATCTGCACGTTGTGCGCGGCCAGCCAACGCTCGTAGATCAACCCGGTGCCCGACTGCGCGCCCTGGGTAAGCACGGTGTAGTTGGCCAGGGTCTCGAGGCCCACCGGGTCGGCGTCGGGGATCAGGCTGGGCGCGCAGATCCAGGCGTTTTCCACGCTTTGCAGCGCGGTGCTGTGAAAGCGTGGGTCGCTGAACACGTCGGGCACGATCACCAGATCCAGTTGGTCGCTTTCGAGCTTGCGGAACAGCTCACTGCTGAGTTCCACCGAAGGCTCGATCTGCACCTTGGGGTAAGCCTGGCGCAAGGTTTCGACCAGTGCCGGTAACCACGTCAGCGCGGTCAACTCGGTGACACCCAGGCGAAACCTGCGCACCAGCACTTGACGGGCGCTGACCCGTTCGAGCAACTGGTCGCGGCCTTTGAGCAGGTCGCGGGCATAGTCGAGCAACTCGCCGCCCTTTTCGGTCAGCCGCGCGTTGCGTTTGCTGCGGTCGAAAATCTCTACATCAAAGGTGTCTTCCAGCTCCTGGATGCGCTTGGAGATGGCCGACTGCGACATGTTCAGCTTGTTGGCCGCCGCTTCAAAACTGCCCAGTTCAGCGATCCAGTACAGCGCATCGATTTGCTTGAAGGTGATCATGGCAGCCAACTCATGATAAAAATCGATGCTATCACATCATAAAATATCGCTAAAACTGTCGGTTTATCACTCCTAAGATCCGGCCATAGCCCTTCGCTATCTGACGACTCTGGAGATTTGCCATGTCCTTGCCCGGTTCACGCATCCTTCCCAACGCCCCGATGGCCCCGGCCGAGCTGGTCGAGGCCTTTGCCCATGTGGTCACGCCGCATATCAGCGACAACCTCGGCCGCCATATCGGCGCCCGTGGGCTGACGCGTTATAACCGCAGCGGCAAGCTGGTGGGCACGGCGATCACGGTCAAGACCCGGCCCGGCGACAACCTGATGATCTACAAGGCCATGAGCATGATGCAACCCGGCCATGTGCTGGTGGTGGACGGCCAGGGCGACACCAATAACGCGGTGATCGGCGAGTTGGTCAAGCTCTACGCCCAGCAACGCGGCTGCGTGGGGTTTGTGATCGACGGCGCGATTCGTGATGTCGCAAGCTTTGAGCACACGCCCTGCTACGCCCGCGCCGTGGTGCACACCGGGCCGTACAAAACCGGGCCTGGCGAGGTGAATGTGCCGGTGTCCATCGGCGGTATGCTGATCACCCCCGGCGACTTGCTGGTGGGTGATGAAGACGGGCTGGTGGCTTTTTCCCAGGCTGACGCGGCTCAAGTGCTGCGCCGTGCCGGGCAACATGCCGAGCACGAAGAAGCGGTGAAGGCCGAAATCGCCACGGGCGCGATGCGCCAAGGCTGGATCGACAAAGTGCTGGTAAACGCCGGCTTGGCGGATTGAACATGAGCACAGCCTTTCTTTCCGAGCGTGTGCTCGGCATCGCGCCGTCGCCGAGTGTGGCCGCCAATGCCTTGGTAACTGAACTGCGCGCCCAGGGCCGCGATATCGTCAATTTCACCGTGGGCGAGCCGGACTTCGATACCCCCGCGCATATTCTCCACGCCGCCCGCCTGGCGATGGAGAGCGGCGACACCCATTACACTGCCACCACCGGCACCCTCGCGCTGCGCCAGGCCATTTGCCTCAAGCTTTCCCGCGACAACGACCTGGTCTACGGCCTGGACGAAGTGGTCGCCGGCTGCGGCGGCAAGCACATCATTTATCACGCGCTGGCCGCCACGCTGAACCGTGGCGATGAGGTCATCGTGCATACGCCGTATTGGGTGTCCTACCCGGACATGGCACGGCTCAACGACGCCACACCGGTGATCATCCCCGGCGATGAAAACCGGGGCTTCAAATTGTCGCCCGAGGCGCTGGAACAGGCGATCACCCCGCGCACCAAATGGGTGATTCTCAACAGCCCCAACAACCCCAGCGGCGCGGTGTACAGCGAAGCCGAACTGCTGGCCCTGGCCTTGGTGTTGCGTGCGCATCCCCACGTGCTGGTGATGGCCGATGAGATCTATGAGCACTTCGTGTATGGCGATGCCCGCCACGTGCCGCTGACGCGCCTGGCGCCGGACCTGAAGCCGCGCACCCTGATCATCAACGGCGCCTCCAAGGGCTACGCAATGACCGGCTGGCGTTTGGGTTTTGGCGCGGGGCCGGCGTGGTTGATCGCGGCCATCGGCAAGTTGCTGTCGCAAACCACCACCTGCCCCAGCTCGTTGAGCCAGGCCGCTGCGGTGGCGGCCTTTGCCGGTGAGCAGGCGCCCATCACCGCCATGCGCGATGAATACGTGCGCCGCCGTGCACTGATGCTGGATCGACTGGCAGGCATTCCCGGCGTGAGCGTGACCCCACCGGACGGCGCGTTCTATGTGTTCGCCAATGTCAGCGGGCTGATGGGCAAGCTCACGCCACAAGGGCAACCCCTGGAGAGCGACACGCAGTTGGTGGAGTACTTGCTGCGCGAATACGGCCTGGCCACCGTCAGCGGCGCGGCGTACGGCATGTCGCCGTATGTACGCCTGTCCTTCGCAAGCGCGCCAGACGTGATCGAAGAAGGTTGCCGCCGCCTCCAGGACGCGTGCCACGACCTGCGCTGAACCCGGCGCAACAGCCGGCGGCCAAGGGATGGCCGCTGTTTTGACTGCCTAGAACAACAACTTAAAAATCATTGATCGCAAATGAGGCATTCCCATGCACACGCCCCGCATCGCGCTGGTCTGGCAAATCATGATCGGCTTGCTCGCCGGTATCGCCATTGGTGCCCTGCTGCACCGCTTTCCTGAATCCCGGCCGTGGCTGGTGGACAACATCCTGCAACCGGCAGGCGATATTTTTATCAAGCTGATGAAGATGATCGTCGTGCCGATCGTGTTTGCCTGCATGGTGGTGGGCATTGCCGGGCACGGTGACGGCAAGGCCCTGGGCCGTATCGGGGTCAAAACCCTGAGCTATTTTTTCTGCATCACCACCCTGGCCATCATTGTCGGGCTGGTGTTGGGTAACCTGCTTAAACCGGGCGCCGGCACTGAATTGGCCAGCCTGCATGCGGCACCTATCACCCTGCCCACCAGCGGTGGCGGCGGCCACAGCCTGGGCCAGATTATCGTCGGCATCATCCCCGACAACGTGATCAACGCCATGGCCCAGGGCAGCCTGTTGTCGGTGCTGTTTTTTGCGGTGATGTTCGGCCTTGCCGTGTCGCGCTTGCCCGCCGAACGCAAAGACCCGGTGATCACGCTGATGCGTGGCCTCTCGGATGCGATGTTCAAACTGACCTCGATGATCATGGCTTACGCGCCCATCGGCGTGTTCGGCATGATCGCCGTCACCGTGGCCAACTTCGGTTTTGGTGCACTGCTGCCGTTGGCCAAACTGATCATGGTCAGCTATGTGTCCATCATGTTTTTCGTGGTGGTGGTGCTCAACCTGATTGCGCGTTTTTGCGGGATCAACCTGTTTGCCTTGATGCGGCATATCAAGGATGAACTGGTACTGGCCTTCTCCACCGCAAGCTCGGCGGCGGTGATGCCGCAGTTGATGAAAAAGCTCGAAACCTATGGGGTGCCGCCTTCGCTGGTGAGCTTTGTGGTGCCGGTGGGTTACTCGTTCAACCTCGACGGCGCCTCGCTGTTCCTCGGCATCGGCACGTTGTTTGTGGCGCAGTTGTATGGCATCGACTTGAGCCTGTCCGACCAGGCCTTGCTGGTGGTGACCATGGTGCTCACCTCCAAAGGTGCGGCCGGTGTGCCGGGGTTTATGTTTGTGATTCTCTCCGCCACCTTGGGCAGTGCCGGCTTGCCGCTGGAAGGCGTGGCGATTATCGCGGGGGTTTATCGCCTGATGGAGATGCCGACCACCGCGCTGAATGTGTTGGGCAATGCGCTGGCGCCGTTGGTGATTGCCAAGTGGGAGCAGCGCACGGAAGGACGAGCCCACTCCGCCTTGACGACAAAATGATCCACTGAACTGAACAGAAGCCACCGATAGGTGGCTTCTTTCGTTCGGCGCCCAAAAAGACTTCCACCCCTCAAAAAGCAAACGACACAGCCTGTCGCCTCGTTAACGGAGGATGCACTCAACCCAACCTGAGGAGTCCTCCATGAAAGCCCTGGCCTGTTTTGCCGTCGGTGTCGTCGTCGGTGTCATCCTGATGAAAAACAATCAGGCGTTCGAGGCGCTGCAAAAGGAACTCGATCGCGAAAAGCATCGTCATGCCGGCCCCGCCAACGCGTAAGTGAAACCCGGCGATGGCACTCTGCCCTTGGCTGGTGCAGCAGTTAGTGTTAAAAAGCCATCAATGGAATTGTCTGCAGGTCGTCAATACCTGCAACTCATCAAGGCCGATGCGAGCACTGTTACCCCCATGTCAGACCCCAAAGACCGGCTGTTCAGGCACTTGGCCCTGTTACGCCTGATACCGCGCGAGCCCCGCAGTATTTCCACTGCAGAGTTGCTGAAAAAGCTCAAGGCCGAACAATTCGACCTCGATTTGCGCACCCTCCAAAGAGACCTGACCGGCCGGCTAGGCCTCGATTTCCCTTTGCTTTGTGACGAAAGCCAACGCCCCTACCGCTGGAGCTTTCCCAAGGACACGCCACAATTCGACTTGCCGGCGCTCGACACACCCACCGCACTGGCATTTGTCCTGGCTGAAAGCCACCTGGGGAAGCTGCTGCCGCCCAGCGTATTGAACCTGCTGGCGCCGCACTTTGAGCTGGCACAACGTCAGCTTCAAAGCTTGCAACACAACACCCTGGCGCACTGGGCAAAGCGCGTGCGTGCCCTGCCCAACGGCAAGGCGCTGCAACCGGCACCGGTCAATGATGCTGTGTGGTCGGACGTCGCCACTGCGCTGCTCGAAGCGCGACAACTGGAAATCCATTACCAAAGCCGCAGCAAAGGTGACCACAAGACCTTGCGCATTCACCCGGCCGGCATCGTCTCGCGACATTCGGTGAGCTACCTGCTGGGCACAGTCGAGGGCTACACCGACGTGCGCCAGTTTGCCTTGCACCGCATCCGGCAGGCGACCTGCCTGGAAACCGCTGCCCATGAGCAACCTGGCTTCGAAATCGATCATTACCTGCAAGGCGGCGGTTTTAACAGCGCCGGCCCGGTGACGCATCACACCTTGATTGCCGACGTGGCCCCGTCAATTGCCTTGCTCCTCAAGGAAACCCCGTTGAGCGCCGAACAGACGCTGGCGCCGTTGCCTGGCAGTGACTGGCAACGCCTGCAGGCCCAAGTACCCGATGACCAGGAAACCTTCTGGTGGGTATTCGGCCTCGGCGAAAGCATCCACCTGCATCAACCCACCTGCTGGACCCAGGCCATCAGCGAAAAACTGAACAAGATGGCCGCGTTGTACACCCCTACCCATGCCTGCCAGGAGGCTCAATGAAGCCCTACGACCCCAATACCCGTCAGGACCAGACCCAAGCGGATATCGCCCAGACCGCCACCGCGCTGGCCACCAGTGAAGTGGTCAACCGCTTCGGCAGTGCCAATGCCGAATACATCAAGGGGTTCACCGGCGTCGACAATGAGGTCGGAGTCAAACTGAGCAAGGGCCTCAAGGGCATCAGCACAGAGGGCACGGGCATCAAGCATCGCGCAGGCTGGGCCGGTGAAGTGGCCAGCACCAGCCGCGACAACGCCGAGGCCATCATCAGCAAGTCCAGCGAGCGCACGATTCGCAGCGATGACTTGAAGCATTACGGCATCGCCACCGATGGCAAATACCGCGAAGCGGTCGATCGCGTAAGGGTGGATACCAAGGGCAACATCGTCTACGAGGCCCAGACCAAGCTGGAGGCCAACGGCAACCGTGTGGCCAACCAGGTCAGCCACGAGGATCACAAGTACAGCAAGTACTTCGGCAAGAAGCTCGAACTGCCAAGCGAGCAAGTGGACGACGCCCGCGCCTATTGCCGCAAACGCGCCGCGGGCTTGCGTAAGCACGCCGAAACCGCCGAGCTGGAAGGCAAGTCCGAACTCGCAGAAAAATTCCGCGAACGCGCAAACAAGTTCGACACGCTGGAGCGCGAAGACATCGTCGACCTGGGCATCACCACGGAGCAGGCCGTCGATTACGTCAAGAACCCAGCAGGCGAAACCTTCAAGGACATTGGCCGTACAAGCCACAGGGCCGGCGTCGAAGGCGCGAAGATCGGTGCAGTGGTTGGCGGGTCGATCTCGCTGCTGACCAACCTGTTCAGCGTCGCGCTGGATAAAAAACAATTGGGGGAAGCCGCGCAGGATCTGGCTATCGACACGACCAAGGCCGCCGCGCTGGGCTACGGCACTGCCTTTGTCGGCGCCGCGATCAAGGGTGGCTTGCAGCAATCGGGCAACCAGACGCTGCGCACGTTATCGAAAACCAATGCACCGGCGATGGTGGTTGATATCTGCTTGTCGTTGGGCGACTCCATCCGGCGTTACGTCAACGACGAAATCAGCGAGGCGCAGCTGCTGCATGAAGTCGGCGAAAAAGGCGCCGGCATGCTCTCCAGCGGCATGATGGCCGCGCTGGGCCAAGTGGCAATCCCCATTCCTTTCGTCGGTGCCGCAATCGGCGGGATGATCGGCTATACCTTGTCGTCGATGTTCTATCAGGTGGCGCTGGAAGCCGCCGAAGGCGTCGAACGCTCCCGCGCTTACCTGGCGCGCGTGCAGATCATCGAAGCCGCAGCCCGCGGACGGATCGCGCAAGAGCAAGCCCAACTGGACGCCTTTACCCACCGCGAATTACCCCAGTTGCAGCAAGCCACCCACCAGCTGTTTTCCACCGCAGGCATCGCCAGCAGCAACCCTGACACGATGGCCGCCGCCATCAACCAATACGCCGGTTTGCTCGGCCAGCAGCTGCAATTCCAATCCATGGACGAGTTTGATGACTTCATGGACTCCGATAGCCCGCTGACCTTGTAACCCCTCTATTGCTTGCAAAAAGGACGACACACCCATGCTGATCAAACTGCTGTCCGATACGGACAAACGCCACTTGCTGGACCTGGCAAAGCTGCTGTCGATTGCCGACAAACCGCTGCTGTGGGACGGCAAAAGCGCCGATGAATTGACCTCTGGCACCAATCTCGACGCCCTGACCATTCAGGAAGGTGAACAGGAGTGCGAACTGATCGCCGAGCTGGAGAAATCCGTCGGCGTGAGTTCGGAGCAAATGGCATTCGGCAACCTTTTTGGCCGCGCACGGGATGTGAAAGCGCGCCTCATTGAAGCACTGAAAACCTACCCGGTGCCAAAGGCCGACAAGCCCGAGACCCGCGTGCAAGCCGCAACCAGCGTGCTCAAAGAAGTACTCAAGAGCAAAACCTTCGAGCTGCCCACGGCGCCGAAAGTCATCCTGTTCGAGCTGCTGCTGGTGTCGCTGCGCGATGGCCATATCTCCAGCATCGAGTGGGCGCTGCTCAAGGAATTCCAACAGCACCATCGCCTGGAAGACTTCATTTTTGACGACCTGCTCGAGCGTGCCGAAACGCTGAACCAGGAAGTCAGTAAAACCATTTCGATCATCCTCGAGTAAGGAAACAGAGCATGCCAATTCCCCTGATCATTGGTGCTGTTGCAGCCGCCGCCGGTCTCTACGGTGCCGCCAAAGGTGTCAGTGGCGCCATTGACCACAGCAACGCCAAAGACCTTAACAACGACGCGCAAGCGTTGGTGAACACCGCCAACCAGAAGGTTGAGGATCAGCGCAAGAAAACCAACAACACCCTGGAAGATTATGGCCAGCGCAAGCTGCGCGCATTCAACGGCGTCGTGGCTGAATTCATCGAGACCTACGAGCGCCTGAAAAACGTCGAGTTGTCGCAAAGCCCTGAGCTGGACAAGCTCAACGCCGGTGACTTCAGCAGCAAGACCATGGTCGGCCTGCGCCAGGATTATCAGGCGCTCAAAGATGCTGGCCTGGGCCTGGGTGCAGGCATGGGCGGCGGCGCTGCGCTGGCCTTCGGCGCCTACAACGGCACGATGCTGCTGGCCACCGCCAGCACCGGCACGGCCATTTCGTCCCTGGGCGGCGTGGCGGCAACCAACGCCACACTGGCCTGGCTCGGCGGCGGTTCACTGGCTGCCGGTGGCTACGGCATGGCGGGCGGCATGATGGTATTGGGCGGCATCGTCGCCGGCCCTGCCCTGGCGATCTTCGGCCATGTATTGGGTAACAAGGGTGAAGAAGCCCTGAACAACGCCCGCAGCAATATGGAACAGGCCCGCACTTTACGCGATGAAGCCGAGCTGTTGGCAGGCAAGCTCACCGCGATCGAAAAAGTGACCGCCCTGGCGAACTCGACATTCTCCAAAATCAGCTCGCAACTGCGCCGAAGCGTGAGCGAAATGAAAAAGGTCATTGAGCATGAAGGCGTGGACTACCGCAGCTTCTCCAAGGAGAGCAAAGAGGTGGTGTTCGCCTCGGTGAAATTTGCCCAGTTGATCAAAGCCATGATCGACACCGCAATCCTCGACAAGGACGGCAACCTGGTACTGGCCACGAAAAAACGCATCGAAGACGTCGCTGCCGTAGCCAGCGGTCAGAAATCCAGCCTGGATGCACCCGTCGCCTAAGCAACACTGCGCCCGCGCACCGCGCGGGCGCCCTCTTACTTGCACAAGGTATTGAACCGAGTGGTTACCTTTCCCTGCACCCAATGCGGTTTGTGTTGCCAGCACGTCAACCTGGCACCTGAAACGCAGTTCCTCGACCGTGGCGATGGCACCTGTCGACACTACGACGCACTAAGCAAGGGCTGCAGCATCTACAACGAACGCCCGGCGATTTGCCGTGTGGATCAGCAATACCACGAACGTTATTCCCGCTATTACAGCTGGGACGAATATGTGCGTTTGAACCTTGAGGTCTGCGGTGTTTTACAGGCCAAGGCACAGACCATCCCGGTTCTTGCCCTGCCCTGATTACGTTCGCCGCAAAGCGCCCCTAGAACTTCGCCTGCACGCCCACCCGCACTGTACGCCCCGGCGCCGGCATGAAGCTCTGCGCCAGCGGGTCGAGGTAGTAGCGGTCGGTGACGTTCTGCAACGATACGTTCAGGCTCGCATCCTCCTGCCACTTGTAGTTGAGGAACAGGTCCACCAGCGCTACTTCGCGGTAGTTCAGTTGCGGCGTGGTGGCGCCGGTCTGCCAAGGCTTGTCGGCGGTGACGGTGGGGCCGCTGGTGTAGGTAATACGTGTGCCGAGTGTGAGGCTTTGGTCAAAGAAGCGCAGGCCGGTGGTCAGGTTACCCGCAAGTCGGGGCGGGTTCTGGGTGTTGGTGTAGGAACCCATGAAGCTGCCCGGTGTGCAATTCGGGGTGTCGGCGGTTTTCTGGTAACTGTCGCTGGTCGCGCGCAGTGTGGCGGCGAAGGCCGCATCGCAGGTTTCGGTTTTCAGGTAGTAGGTGGACGACAAGTCGGCGAACACGCGCCCGGCATCGTAGTGGGCTTGCAGTTCCAGGCCGCTGGTCTTGTAGCTGTCGGTGTTGCTGAAACGCATCTGGCCCCAGGTGCCTGGGCTTGGGTCGTAGTAGCGGGTGATGTAGTTCTTGATGGTGTTGTTGAAGTAGGCGAGCTTGATCGCCGCCGCGTCATCCTCGACCAGCAGCCCTTTGCGCAAGGTGCTGGCACCGACCTCCCAGTTGCTTGAGCGCTCGGGTTTCAAGCCCTTGCCGGGCAGGGTTTGCAGCACGCCCTGGCTGGTTTCAAACAGCGAGGGCATGCGAAACCCCTGGGTGTAGGAGGCATACACAAAGGTGTCCGGCAGCACTTCGATATTGATGCCCAGCGCCGGTGAAAATGCCCCGCCGCTGTTGCTGGCCTTGCCGGAATAGTCATAGCCGCTCACCACGTCACTGACCTGGGACGGGTAAACCGTCGAATCGATTACGCCAAAGTCGTTGTAGCGCACGCCCTCGAAAGGGAAGTTGGTGTTCTGGAACACAATGCCGTTGTTCAGGCGCGGATCGGTAGCGTTGGTGTACTCGCCGTTCTGGTCCGGGAACCACATCATGTTGCCGGAATGGTTGCCGTTGTAGACCCGCAGGTAGCGCAGGTCACGTTCCTCGCGGCGTGCGGTGGACCTGGCAATGTGGTCTTTACTGCGATAGTGGGTATAACGGCCGCCGCCCCATAAGGTCAGGCGGTCCACCGGTTTGTATTCGAGTTTGCCATTGAAGCTGTACTCCTGCCGCGAGCCTTCGCGCAGCATGCGGTTGGCGTTGATATCGTGCTGGGTGGTGGCGACGCCTTTTTGCGGGCGCAGTTCTTCGAGCTGGAACGAGCTGCCCAGGTCGAGCTTCAGATCGCCGTAGTCGGTCGCCCAGCGTGAGGTGTTGGCCAAGCCGCCGCCGATGCGCTGGTTTGCCTGGCGGCTCCAGGCGCGGTCCGAGCGATATGCCTGGGACGCAGGTGCGGCCACCGAGGTGAGCTGGCTGGTTTGGGCGTCGGTCATCCACAGGTCGGCGGTCAGGTCCACCAGCGGGTTGCCCGAGGGCAGGTAGTTGTAGCGAGCGGTGTAGGTGTCGATCCTGGTATGGCCCAGTGGGTATTGATAGATACCGCCGGTGCCGAAACGGAAGATATCCGACGGCATGATCTCGCCAATGCGCCCGTCATAACGACGATAGCCGAAGTCGAAGGTATGGCCGTCCGCCGGGCGCAGGGTGGTCTTGAGCAGGAACGATTCGGTCTTCGCCGAGGAGTTGAGCACCTCTTCGCCGGCGTTGTAGGTGGTGGCTACGCTGGTCTCTTCATCGCCCCAACGGTCGTAGGTGCGGTAGCGGTCCTGGCCTTTTTTACCGGCAAAATAATTGCCCTGATTGCGCTTGGCGTAGGCCGCCACCACGTCGAAAAACTCATGGGTGTAAGCAAACGCTGCGCTGCCGGCTTCGGCCTGCGAGCCGAACATCCCGCCGCGGCTCTGGTGCGGCTCAGCATACAGGTCCTGGGTTTTGGAGTGCGGGTCGCGGGAAGCCGGGGCGACGCCGTTGTTCCAAAAATCGCCCTTGAGGCGCAGGCCGATGTCCTGGCCGTCCTTGAGGATGTCGCCAACGCCCAGGGTGCGCATTTTTACCGTGCCGCCAATGGCGCTGGAGGTCAGGCTGGGGCCTTTGTCGATGGTGATGTCGCTGATCAAATCCGGGTCGATGTAACTGCGCTGCTGAGTACCGGCATAACCGCGATACACATCCAGCGCTTGCTGCGAGCCGTCCACCGTGACCGACACCCGGCTCTGGCCCTGGATGCCACGAATATTCACATCCAAACCGCCGCCATTGCGGCTGTCGCCCACCTGCACGCCGGGCTGGCCCTTGAGCACATCACCCACCGACACCACGCCAAAACGTTGCATGTCTTCGCCGGAGATATACACCGACGAACGCGGCGCGCGGTAGACCTCCTCTTCGTCGAGATTTTCGCCCGTCACTTTTTGCGTCGGCAGTTGC
The DNA here is from genome assembly GCF_030816095.1 of Pseudomonas sp. W3I7. Classification (NCBI taxonomy): domain Bacteria; kingdom Pseudomonadati; phylum Pseudomonadota; class Gammaproteobacteria; order Pseudomonadales; family Pseudomonadaceae; genus Pseudomonas; species Pseudomonas sp. W3I7. The sequence continues at coordinate 1,726,641 of NZ_JAUSXP010000001.1, read as the reverse complement.
ACGGCCTCTTGGCGCAGGCGCAACACATAGCCGCCATCGGCCTGGCGCTGATAGTCCAGGCCGGTGCCCGAGAGCACCTGGGCCAGGCCGTTCTCCGAGTTGAATTCGCCCTGCAGCCCCTGGCTTTTTCTGCCCGCCGTAAGCAGCGAACTGCCCGCCATGCTGATCCCGGCTTCGGCACCAAAGCGCGACAGCACCTGGTCCAGCGGCCCGGCGCTGATGCTGTACGGGCGCTCACCGACGGCCAACACCAGCTCACCGCACAATGGTTGCAGGCTGAGAAATAACACGCTGAACGTATGACGACGCAAAACACGAACGGGGGAAATCATGCAAGGCTCCTAGGGATTGAAACCCACCTGTGCCGGTGGGTAATACCTAAAGGCCAAGCCAGATCGAAAAAACTATCGCATCGGCGAAAAAAAACTTCACGCCGGCACCACCGTCACCCAATAACGGCTTCTTCGCTCGATGCGCACCGGCAAGGTCTTGGCCACCAGGGCCAGCGCGGCATCGGTGTCGTCCAGCTGGAAACTGCCGGTAATGCGCAGCGCCGCCACCGCCTCACTGCAACGCAGCAAGCCCGGGCGATAGCGCGAGAGTTCGGCCAGCAATTGATCCAGGCGCATGCGTTCGGCAGGCAGAATGCCGTGCATCCAGGCCTGGGCCAGCAACACGTCAACCGGGCTTGGACGCCCGAGTGCGTAGTCTTCAACTTTTATCTGCCAGCCGGCCTGCAAAGGCACGGGCGTAGGCTGATGCCGCGCGCTCACCTGCACCCGCCCGCGTAAAACAGTCACCAAGGTGCCCTGATGATCGTGGCGCACCAACAGGTTGGCGCCCTGGCTGTACAGCAGCGCGTTCGGGGTTTGCAGTTGCAGTGAGGCCGACCCCGCTGGCGTGTCGAGTGCCAACTCGCCCTCGACCAACTGCACGCTGCGTTGGCCTGCGCTCACGTCCAGGTTGACCGCACTGGCGGTGTTCAGCCACAGCGAACTGCCGTCCGCCAGGGCCCAGTGCCGGCGCTCGCCTGTGCGGGTGCGATAACTCGCCAGCGCTGCGCGTACCCGCGTGGAATCCGCACCTTGCCAGGCGATGCCGCCGAGCAGTCCCAGCGCCAACAGGCACTTGAGCACCTGACGACGGCGTTGAGGATCGGTCCCGGCCGCCTGCAAGGCCCGGCGTGCCGTGGCATCGGCCAGCACATTGGCGCCTGGTTGCAACAACAGCGGCAAGCTGCTGACCCGTTGCCAAGCGTACTCATGCGCGGGGTTGGCGTGACGCCATTGCTGCAAAGCCTGATGGTCACCTGCACTCATCAAGCCGGACTGCAGACGCACCAGCCAATCGATGGCACTGTCGCGCACCTGCGGGTCAACCACCACACCGCTCATTCAAACCGACTCGCATAGCAGACACTGAACGCCTTACCCATGGCGCGCTGCACCTGGGCCACCGTCAGGCTTAATTGTTTGGCGATTTGCGGATAGGTCAGCCCATCAAGCTGGGACAAGAAGAAAATCTGCCGCACCCGCCCCGACAAACCGACCAGCAGCGAATCCAGCTGCAACAGCGTTTCGATCATCAGATGCCGCTCTTGCGGCGAAGGCGCCTCGGCCACCGGGCGCGCCGCCAGTGCTTGCAGATAAGCCCGCTCGATGGCTTGGCGACGCCAACGGTTGATCAGCAAGCCATTGGCGATGGTGGCCAGAAACGCCATGGGCTGACGTAATTCACGCACGTCCTCTTGGGAGCGCAGCACGCGGACAAAGGTGTCGTGCGCGAGGTCTTCGGCATCGGCCGTATGCCCCAGCCGCCGATGCAACCAGCCTCGGAGCCAGCTGTGGTGATTGGCGTACAGCTGGGCGACGGGCGAGGGGGGGCTGTCGTGCTGCATTTCAGATCCGCATTAATGATAATGCTTCTCATCTTATGTTTTAGAGGTCGGATTGTATAGGCTTGCCACAACCGACACTTACCGCTGACGCACATCCCGCAACACCGGCTCTTTTTCACGGGCACTTCGCCAAAACTCAACGTCACGCTCTATGCCGAGCGTAGCGACACCGCGTCGCAGCGCCTCCTCCAAGCCAGCCATGCTCATCAAGGCGAGCTCAATAGCGTGACAAGCGCCGTCAGGATCAGCGAACGAGGTCAAATCGCAATTGACGCTCAAGTGGTCTGTGCCTGCATCGCCTGTGGACAGGGTCAACTGCAAAGCAAATGACTGGCCACACCGGCGCCATAGGGTCTCGCAGACATTCGAGAGGCTGAGTAAATTGCCGCAAAAATTAAAGCTCGTATCACTGCGCCCCTGCAGGATCAACGTGCCGACCCGATGTTGCGAGGTGGGCAGCAGCGTAGCGATGTCCCCCGTGTCATAACGGATGACCGGAACAATAGGCGCCTTCAAATCGCTGAGATACAACTTGCCCTGCGCGTCGACCTCGGCCAGTACCCATTTGCTCAGGAAATCATAATGACCCGGCGGGTGTGCAGGGGTTGAAACGCCCACCAGGCCCATCTCGGTATTTCCATAAAGGCCATAAAACTCGGCCTTCGGCCAAACCGTTCTTATGTAATCTTGTTTAGCGCTGGAGAACGCTTCGCCGATATAAATCACTTTTCTGATATCCAGCACTACATTGGCTTTCAACGCCATGTGAGCGGCCTGAATAATACCGCCCGGTGTCGCCAGCAAGGCGCTGACTCCCACTTCACGGCAGATCTGCAGGCACCCCTCGGGGCAGTCCTGCGCGTCCAGGCGCCCGACAGGCAAAACGGTGCAGCCAATCGGCTCCAATAATCGCGAAAGCCCCTCGTACAAGCAGCCAAATCCGCCAGGCACCAGTAAGTTGGCCACGACGTCCTGACTGGAAAACACACGCTGCCCTAAAAAGCGACGCAGCTCCACTGCGTAGGCGTCTCGCGAGACACTGGGCCAAAAATCATTGGCCACGACCAGCGGAGAGGCAGTTGTACCCGACGAACTGACCAAATAACAATGACGCAAATGGCCCTCATCACGCAGCTTCTCCACCACACCCTGAAGTGTGGACTTTGAAGATACAGGGTACAGACGGTCAAACTGTTCATAGCTCAGCGCCCGTGGGTAACCCGAGTAACCCGCCTCACGATAGTGCTCAACCATGCGGTCAAAAGACTGCGCATCAAAAAAAGAGTGATTTATCATGCAAGCCGCCTTCCCTGCAGAACCTGGCTTAAAAATAGGCGAGGTACTCGTCCTTAAGAAACCGCCAGTTCTCGGGACTCAACTGCGCCCCGTTCAGCGCTAACGCGGTCAATTGCTCAAACACCTGCACGTCTGCCCACAGAACAGCATCGTCAGCATGGGAAAAAGCTGCATTCATCGAAGACGAAAACAGGTCACTGGTTTTCTTGAAGGGCTGCCCTTCTTCGACATTCAATTGAACCCCTATCACGCTGCTGAGCTGACTGACCGCTGCCGGCAAACCCTCAGGCGTCCCACCGAAAACACCCGGTGAGGTGCTGATAACGTCACTGATAATGCCCGGCTTGATCAGCCTCGCATCAGACAGCTCAGCGGCCGGCGCGAAACTGGAAAAGTACAGTTGTTCGAGTAAGTGAGGGGCGTAGCAGTGCGCGAACAGCACCGGGGTGATGGTGCCGTGCAATCGCGCGCCCACTTCGATCATCACAGGGCCATTGGGGCTGTCCAGCAACTCCATATGGATTGCTCCGTTTTCAATCCCCATGGCTGAAGCCGCGTGTTTGGCATAGTCGACCAAGGCCCGCACGGCGGCGGAGCTCGGGTCCAGCAGGAAGGTGAATTTCTTTACGAACGGGCAGCCTTCGATACCCAGTTCATCACAGCGGATATAGCGACAGACGGACGCAACCACATAGGTACCCTGCTGCGCGACCATATCCACAACGTACTCTTTGCCGGTGACAAAGGGTTGCAGCACAAAACAGTCATTGTCCGACCATGTTGAAGAAAAGCCTCCCCAATCCGCCGCAAGAATCGCGCTCTGCAACTCAGCGCGGTTCCTGCAAAAAACCACGCCTTCACCGCCTGCCGATGACTGTGGTTTGAGCACACAGGGGTACGCCTCCCAGTGTTCCAGAACCGACTGCGCAGCGGCCTTCCCTTCCAGCACGTGTGTCGATATACACGCCAGACCCGCCTCTGCCAGCGCGCGCTGCATCGCATCTTTATGGCGACGTAACCGAGAGTAAGCGGGGTCATTGCCAGGCAACCCATGCCGCTCGCTCAAGATATCGGCGATGAATACGCCGTTCTCGCTGCCGGCGAGGATGATATCGAACGGCAGTTCATCAGGCCCCGGTACCTGTTCGGCAGAGATAAAAATCCCTTGGTAGAGTTCGGCATTGAATTCGCCTTTCTTTTTCTCGCTCAAGGTCGGCATTTTGCTGACTTTATCCATCTCCATGACGGCGTAGCAGTCAACACCCTGCTCCTTCAGGTACCCCACTAACAGATTCGCATTGGAGACCGGGTTGGTGATCAGACAGCGCTTAGTCATCGTATTAATCCCTGCTGATGCCTGGCGGTAGTTGACGAAATCTTTGCGCACAAAGAACGATGTTGAAATGCGACTTAACCAGGCGAACCAGTTCGTCAATCGTTCGAACGTTGTAGCTGGAACGACGCTTGCCCTGGACACACACCAGCGTGCCGTTTTGCAGGATATCGCCCCCTTCGGAATGAGGGCGGGCACAAATGAAATGACTGGCAAACAGGGATGTGGGGGCATGGGTGTTGTAAAAGTGAGTCACGCGAAACTCTTCATAGTTGTAGTCTGCATCACGGACAACCAGCAGGCCCTGCCAACACTCGCCGCGCAGGTACTCCACCAACCAATCACGATTGCCCAGCCGCGTGACGCGGTAGCGGTGGCATCCCTGCACTTGCGTCACCTGATCATCGCGCTCATCAAGCGAAAGCGGCCTTATGGGACCGCGCAGACCAAACCCGACATCGCATAGCCAGCGTGTTCCCTGCGCACTGACCACCAGCGCCATGTGCGTGGACAACTCACGGCATACGCCGTGCGCGAATGTCTTGGCCAAGGTGCGCTGCACCGAAAACCCAAGGCTTTCCAGGGCCTGCGCAAAAATGCCATTCATGTGCGTACAACCGCCGCCCCGTTGCCCGTATACGATTTTTTCAGCGACGAGGTTCAATGCAAAAGGCACCTCTACGTCCAGAAAACCATCTGCCATATCAAATGGAATATGGGTGACGTGCGCTTCGTGCAGACGGGCCAGGCTGGCAAGATCCGGTTGGCTTGCGTCAGGGTTGCCTACGCGCTGAAGGTACGCGCCCAACCATGGCGGGCTGTTCTGTTGCGCCGTGGGGCAAACCGCTAAGGGTTCATCCAACATTTTCGCCATTCCCCACACGCAGTAAACTGCCAGTGGTTGAAAGGCGCCGGGTTGCCAGCAGGCACACGGCCTCGGCGACTTCTTCAGCCGTCATTACCCGTCTTGCGGGAATCGACTTGAGAATCTCCCTGACCTGATCACCGGCGAAAGCCTGAAACATGTCCGTATCCACAAAGCCCGGAGAAACGCAGTTCACTCGCACATCAAAGCGCGCCAGTTCGATCGACAGGCCCATGCTCAGGCGTTCAATCGCGGCTTTGGCGCAGCCATAGGCTGTATTACCCAGCTTTATTTTTTGCGCGGCAACCGAACCGATATTAATAATATTGCCGTGGCGTGCCTTTGCCATCAGCGGGGCAAACACCTCACAAAAATTCAGCGTGCCGCCAAAATTGTTTGCCATCACTTGTTCAAACGTGGACGGCGCTTGACTCAAGAACAACCCATCGCGCGCGATACCGGCATTGTTGACCAACACTGAAGGCAAAGGATGGTCCTGAAGTTGCGCGCAGAACTGTTCAACCTGACGCCTGTCGCTACCGTCAACGCGCACCGTGATTGCACTCGGGCCGAACTCGCACGTGAGGCGATCTGCAGCGGCTTCATCCTTGAAATAGGTCGCGAAAACGGTAAATCCCTCCGCGATTAACTTGCCTGCAATCGCGCGGCCTATTCCACGCGTTCCTCCCGTTACAATAGCGGTCTTAGTCATACATGACGCTCCCTCGACAATGTACAGAACGTGAAGTCTTCAGGACAAAGCCGACCTCCTTGGCGCCCGGCCGGTCGAACCCTGAAAACTGTAAATCCAGACACTCCCCTGGTGTGATCGGCGTCATAAAGACCACTCGTTTTACACGCAGGGACGCACCCGGCAGCAGGTGCCGGCAACAACTGAGCACAAACCCCACGGTAAACGCACCTGGAACAATCGGACGCCCTGGAAAATGCTCATCAAAGATGGAAGCGACCGCGTCCACCTGGACCAACACCGAGTGGTTTTCGTCTATTGACTCCAGTGACGTGGTAAACACTTCATACCGCACGGTTTCTTTCTCCCTGAGCCAAATAGTAATCCGGGTATTTTTGAGTAAACACCACGGCGCACAAGATCGTGAAGTAAGACATCAATAAGTAAATCGGCCAGTAGTCGTTAAACATCAGGCTCAATACCGCAAGCCCAAAATTAAGACTGAACACGGCATTCCACATCAAGGTGATATGTTTATTAATGAAAAAGAACGCCGGCGTGTGCCAGACCTCCTCCGGAGCTTCTAACTTTGCATACTGCAGCGTGAAGGGCTTGCCAATACAATAAGAGCCCCACCCGGCCACTGCCAACAAAGCGTAGATCAGCGGTTTAGTGTATGACAAGCTGAAAAATCCGGGCTCAGCATACGAAATACAAGCGACCAGAACAAAGCCGCACGCAACACTCCAATCAATAACAAACTTGTGCTTCAAGCCCTTGTAGCACAGCACAATCAAGACCACTAATGACAGCAATGCCGCCTCGGTATAATTCCCCGATCGCCAGGTCAGAAAGTAAGGAAACAACAACGGAGGAATAATAAGATTGATCATGACATGCACACCCCTGAGGAGCAGAACGCAAAAGGCATCCCGGCCGATTTAATTCATGGCTGCGTGGCCATGACCGTCACCAAACAAAACACCTCATCGTATTGGGTGGGGTCGTTCGACGAGAAAACCTGCACCGTGCCGCCACGGGGCTCATGGGAGACCTGGCCAAATAAATAACGCGCCTGGCGCAGGTCTCCTGCCCTCAGGTTACGCAACGACACCGGCAAAAACCGCTCGGCCACTGACACCGCGCTGGCGCTTGCCCTCACACACCTCACCGCGAACTGGTGACACAGCTCAACGGTGACCAGACTGGCGTCGTAGCGAGCAATAAACATCTCCAGCACATCAGGATCCAGCCGAACACGGAACAGTTCCCCATGCCTTTCCAACTCAGGACACAGTTCTAGATAATTCATGAAGCCCCCCACGGCGTCTTGTCAGCCAGCTGACCGTCCTGGCACCCGGCGCCCCTCATGTCTTGTTGACACACGTGGCATCGGCAATGCCGTCTCGCGAATACCGATTCAGAATCGACAGCATCTTCCACGCGCGTCCGCACAACAGCCCGATCGTCAAACCCGACGCCACGCCGATCAAGACCACCATCGGCAGTGAACTGGCGAACACTCGATCTGTCGCCTGCTCATAACCGATGAAATATTTAATGCCGAAAAAAAAACATCGAGAGTATCAGCAGCTTTAATGAGCCCGGCACTGAAATGGAGTGCCGGGCCTCCCCTTGGGTAATACCCTGATAGTCAAACCACAACGCTGCGATTGCCCAGCCGACTACTAACCCTGCCACCCAGGTGCCCATTGAAAGCAGTGGATGCGTGGCATAGTCCATCGCCGCCAATGACCACACCACGAAGATGACCGGGCTGAGCAAGAGAGAACGACGTGTTTCAGTACTTCTAAAACAGGCCATCACGCCGTAATAGAGAAGCATGAAAAAAACGGCATACACCCACAGTGGCGTTTCACGCAATATAACAAGCATGGGTATCCCTCAATGATGAGATCGTACGGAATAAACAGCACTGCTAATCGGGCAGCCAACATGGTGAGCCACTAACGCCAAAGCGTCCTGAGCCGGCAGCCCGACGGGGCGATAGATAAACTGCTTCCAGCCTTCGGTGTCACGCAACACGATACGAAGTTGTGGCTGCCGACAGGTATCCAGAATACGTTGCACCACGCGGGACCGCGGGGAAACGGTCATGGACACCACCACGACGTCATAACTGCCGTAATCAAACTCCACGCCGTCCGCCTCGACCAGGTTCAAACGTTCAGCCGGGATATCCAAGGCGCTCAGCGCGCCTTGGAGCCCTTGCTGGGCTTTCACAATCGCGCTGTGATCACTATCAATACCCGTCACCACAAAGGAGGTTTTCTGCAGGTAAAGTAAAATACTCAGCGGCATCGCCCCCACACCAACCTGGCACATCCGCCCCTGGCTACCGTCAAGACTCTTGAGTTCACCGCTGACCATGCGTTGATAAATGCGGTAGAAAAACCGGCTGAGTGGGCTGCCTTCACTCAACAAGTTTGCCCACTGCTCGCTCAACGTCGACTCGAACAACTGCTCTATCTCAAGCACTTTTCGCTGGCAGTCTTGCATTCGACTGCGCTCGCTACTGTGCGCGGTCTCGTCCGAAAAGTTCAGCGGGTAGTTGTTCAATACAATCAATAAATCCGAATACGCTTGAAAGAGTTCACCCTGCCAACGCTGCTCTGTGGGAATGGCCAGCAATCTGTCGATACGCATTGATAGCTCTGCGCCCATTCATGCAACTCCCACACGCTGGCGCTCATCTCGCAGGGACGGTAGCTTTTGCCGGGCGTTGAACTGAAAGTGCTCGCGGCCTACAACCGACAACTCGGCAACGCCACGCCGCAAGGCTTCACTCAGTTTGGGGATCTGGCTGAGTACTGACGCAACGTGCGCCTGCAGACTTTGGCCGACCTCGCTATCGGGTAGATCCAAGGCCACTTCCACGCGGTCCCGACCCAACTCGACCGACTTGAGTGTGACCTGGCAATAGGTTGCATCCACCCCCGCTGCGGTCAGTTGCTTGCGCACAAGGTCCAATCGAATCTTGTGCCCTCCCAGACTGAACTCTTCTTCTACTCTGTCGCCGATGCTCAAGTAATAGGCCGCGTCACCCGAGATTGAAAAGAGCTCGCCGTAGTCGCCAATGCGATAGCGAATAAGCGGCACCACAGGCGCTTTGAGATCGGTGACCAACAGTTCACCTTGCTCGCTGACCTCCACGAAAAACCAGTCGGAAAGCACCAGGTGGTGGCCCGCACTCATCTGTGGGGTATTGATCGCGGCAAACCCCAATTCCGTCGCACCGTAAATGCTATAGAAAGACGCCAGCGGCCACTGTTCACTGACGAACTTGCGCTTGGACAGGTGGAAGGCTTCGCCGACAAACACAATCTTGCGTATGGGCAACGACACGCCGGCACTCAGTGCGGCCTGAGCAACCTGCACAATCCCACTGGGTGACCCCACCAGGACATCAGCAGAAAAGCGCTCCAGCAAATCGAGCAAGAGTGCGTTATTGGACAGGGTATCCGGCCGGCCCACAGGCAGGATGGTCACCCCAATATTCTCAAGCAACCGGCACATGCCCTCGTAGCTGTTACCCAGGCCGCCAGCCGTGAGCAGGTTTGCCACAACGTCATTGGCACTGAATACGTGCTCGGCCATGGCCTGGCGTACTTGGTAGGGGTAGCTGTTTTCGGTAACACCCTGCAGGAACTTATTCGCCAGAATGACAGGGCTGCGGGTAGTGCCCGAGGTCGAAACGACATAACAGCCGTGCATTTTGCCGGCCGCCAGCAGTTGCCGACCCGACGCTGCCAAGGCGCTTTTATCCATGACGGGGTAGGCGTCGATAAACCCCTGATAGTCCGTTACCGTTTGCAGCGAACCTGGGTAATCCTCACTGATATACCCCATCACCATTTGATTAAACTTATCGACTGGAAAAGCGGTGCGGCGCTGGATTGTTTTCATTGTGCAATCCTTATAATCAAGCATCGACTCGGCGAAAAATCATGGATGCGGCAAGCCCGCCCATGCCAAAAGAGTTCTTGAGGCAATATTCAATATGAGCGCTGCGCGTTTCGCCTATGACATTGGCTGAACACTGCGGGTCTTTCACATCAAGATTACGCGTGCCGGGAATAAAGCCTTCTCTCAACGCAATCAAGGTATTAAGCGTTTCCATGGCCCCGGCGGCAGCGATCATATGCCCATGCAACGACTTGTTCGCGGTGACCGGAACAGCCTCGGACAACACCGAACAAATCGCGGCGGACTCATGCAAGTCGTTCAACACCGTCGACGTGCCGTGCGCATTCACCAAGCCTATTTGGCTTGCATTCAACTGGGCACTTGCCAATGCGCGCGTCATTGAGAGTTTCATTTCCCGGCTGTCAGGGTCCGGTTTCACAATATGACTCGCATTCATGCTCGCGCCATACCCCACGACTTCCAGTAACGGCACGGCCCCTCTCTTGAGCGCGCTGGTGTATGTTTCCAACAAGAACAGTACCGCCCCTTCCGCCGGCACATAGCCTGAGCGGCGCGTATCAAAGGGGCGCGACAATCCATCAGGCGGTAAAGAGGCATCGGTACAGATCACATCAACCGATTCCAGGCCAACATAATGTTCAGGCGTGACCTTGGCACTGGCGCCACCCACTATTGCCGCGTCGACTCGACCGCTCGCCACCTGTTCAAAGCCGGTGCCAATAGCTTGTAACGATGCAGAGCAAAGACCGACGTGCACCATGGTCGGGCCGTGGAACGGAACGTGCGCATGGACCTGACGTAACAACTGAGTCGGGTCCATACGGGAAAAGTCACTGATTCGATAGTGCCTTTCCATTACCGCAGCCATGTTTGTAAAGCTGTTATCCGCGCCTCGTTCCAAGTCGTAAACGAAGTCCACAGTCTGATGAATATCAGGAACAGGCTCATCCACCCCGAGAAAGCAACCAATACGCTCTGGCGCGAGATGACTTAAATCCGTGCCCGGCCAGGCCAACAAACCCTTGATAGCGTTGCTGATATAAAGCTCATCCCATGAGCGGCTGCGCCTGGAGGCCGACGCGGGTGTATTACCCACTTGTGGAATACCCGCGAAATGGCTCTTGAATGTACCCGTGTCAAACTTGTGGATTTCGCGAATCCCCGACGTTCCTTCGCTGAGTGCCGTTCTTACTGAATCGTAAGTATCACCCAAGGGCGTGCAGCAGCCGAGAGCGGTGATCACTACACGTTCTCTCATGATAGTTCTCCCGACGATGCGTGATCAGGAGTTAAATGCCGTAGCTTTTTGACTACCGCACAGGCACAACCAATCCCGATTCCCATCCCGTTCACCAATAGTGTGCGCCCGACCTCAATGCTTTCATCTGCCAAGGCACACGCCAGATCCACCAAGCCGCTGGTGCTACCGGCGTAGCCTGTGTAAGGCTTGTAACGGCGAACGTCGGCCTCAGGCATGATCTTGAAGACCGCAGCGTCCTCTACCTGGCGCAAGTTGGGTGCGCCATTGTCATACATGACGACCACAGGGTGCGTGTCAATAACCGCAGCCGGCAGGCAGTGCAGCAGGGCCTCCCAATCCGCTTGTTTTGAATATATCTGTGCGTCAAATCGGCTATAAACCGCAACGATTTCAGCCAGCGCAACATGACCGGAATGTTGCAACAGGGTGGTATTTTCAAGCATCAACGCCACCGCCCCGTAAGTCACGCTGACTTTATCGGCAGTGGCGTCGGCGGGGTCTGTTTCGACCAGCCCCATCTTCCGAAAAGCCTCCAGGTTATCGGCTTTGGTCATATCGCCGACCGCACACAACAAGGCACCGCCCTGCTCGGCATGTTGCAGCTTGAACAGCGCCTGTTCCAATAAAGACAGCCCGCCCAACGACATACTGCGTAAGGGATACCCGCCACCGGTAAAGCCAAAATATTTGGCAATGTGGTACAGGTTATTAGTCGGTAACTTGCGGAACAGCCTCAGTGGGTGGACAGCGCCTGCCACCCGACCTAATTCAGCGTGTATGGATTCTGCAGACAGTTCCGGGTGTTTCATTCGGTAGTCGTAGAGAATCTCATAAAAGTCGCGGACGATTTCTGCAGTTGTATAGACATTGATCTCTGCCCGCGCCGCTTGATCAAACGCGCCACCTTGTTCTGCCATGGCGCAGGCGGCGCCTGAGACCAATAGACTGTGTATGGCCGCATCGGACAAGATCGCCCGGTCTTCGCGGGCAATATGTTTAGCTAACTGTGCAGAGAGCACCGCCGGCACCTTGGCCCGTTGCTTGGCGGCTATGGGGAGGATGTCTTGCCGCCCAATATCCGCCAGGTCGAACCCTGATTGTCGTACGGCGAGGCCGGTGATGAAGACACTAGCCATGAGCAAGCGCCTCTAGGCGCCGAGAGCAAAACTCCGGCGTCCAGAAACTACCGATCTTATCCGGCTGAATAACAGTACTGTCAGGAACTTGAAGTATTTCGCTGGCCACTTCCCAACCCTTGGCTGTCCACTGGCGATCCACACAGAGTGCCGGATCAGCCTGCATCTTATGGAACGGCCATAAGTGTTCGGGCTCAACCTGGGGGTTGATCTGCGACTTAACTTCAAAACAGAAATCAATGAAGTCAATGGATGTAAATCCGATTTGGTCAAATGACTTATCGCTGGGTATTGCGTCGGGACCATCGAGAAACAGAATATCGGCTGCAATTTGTTTTACTTTGATCAGATACATAGCGATCACACCCCTTCTTCCATGTTTTGTAAAAAACGAGAGCGGCATAAAAGTCAGTCGACTTTATTGTTCTTATAATTGGATCCAATAGATGCTAAACAAATAGCTATAAGCTTGTCAAAATATTTTTTACGAAAAAAAACAAGACACGGATGAACGGTTTGCCGTAATTAGCAGATGATAAATATCGCAGCGCTTAGACTGGCACTGGACGGTCCCTCACTTGCTGTTTAGTTGACGCTACAGCCACTAATAAACCGGTTAGATGGGAGCCATGGCAACTTCACTTGTCACGTCCCTGTCACGTTTGGCCAACAACGTGTAGACGCAGGGCAAAACAAATAAGGTGAATAAAGTTCCGATCGACATCCCGGTGGCAATCACCATGCCGATGTCATATCGACTCACGGCTCCAGCCCCCGTCGCAAAAATCAGCGGCACCATGCCAAATACCATGGCAGCCGTCGTCATCAACACCGGCCTCAGGCGAATCGCCGCTGCTTGTTCCACCGCCTCCCGCGGCGATAGCCCCTTGTCTCTACGCAGCTGGTTGGCAAACTCGACGATCAGAATCCCATGCTTGCTGATCAACCCGATCAGCGTCACCAACCCTACCTGGGTATAGATGTTAAGACTCGACCACCCAAGGAACAGCGGAATCAACGCCCCGCAAATCGATAACGGCACTGTCACCAGAATCACCAGCGGGTCGCGGAAGCTCTCAAACTGCGCCGCCAGCACCAGGAAAATAATCGCCAGCGCCAAGCCAAACGTCACCCATAGCGCCTTGCCTTCCTGCACGAACTGGCGCGATTCCCCGCTGTAGTCGAACGCATACCCCGGCGGCGCCTCTTCAATGGCAATCTGCTTCACCGTCTCAATGGCCTCCTCCATGCTGACCAGTGGAAAACCCGAGATCAATGCAGAATTGAGCTGCTGGAACTGGTTCAACTGCCGTGGCCTCGCGCGGTCTGTAATGCTGATCAAGGTCGACAGCGGCAATAATTCACCCTGGGTATTTCTGACGTAGTAGCTGTTCAGCCATTCGGGGTTGTCACGGTAGGCGCGCTCAACCTGTGCAATGACCTTATAGCTGCGCCCTTCGAGGGTGAACCGGTTTATTTCCGCCTCACCCAACAGCGTCGCCAGCGTGCTGCCGAGGTCCTGCATCGACACGCCCATCTGCGATGCCTTGGCGCGATCGATCTCCACCACCACTTCCGGCTTATCAAACGCCAGGTCGATATCGACAAAACCGAACTTGCCCGATTGCATCGCGCGATTTTTTACGCGCTCGGCCACTTTCAGCAGCGACTCATAGTCCTGGGCAGTATTGATGACGAAACCAAAGGGCAGCCCTTCGCCAGTACCGGGCAGAGAAGGCAGGTTGATACCAAATATTTGCAAACCTGGGATCTGCGCCAGGTGCGCCTGCAATTCAGGCAGGATCTCCATCTGAGTGCGACTGCGCTCATTCCACGGCTTGAGCAGAAAACCGCCTATTCCTGACTGCACCCCGTTGTAGCCGTTGATCTGGAACGACGAGTAGTACTCTGGGAATGTCTTGAAGATCTTGATGAATTCATCAGTGTAGGTATTCATGTAATTCAGGTTGGTCGGCTGAGGTGCGCTGGCCATCATGAAAATGATGCCCTGGTCTTCAGAAGGCGCCAATTCCGCCTTGGTGAATGTGAGAAACACCGGAATCAGGCACAGCACGATCAGCGCGAAGACCACCACCACCGGCCGCGTGTTCAACGTACCGTGAAGCATGCGTTGATAACGTCGTTTGAGCCGGTCAAATACCCGGTCCAACCGGCTCGCCAGCCCGGAAGCGTTTTTGTCATGGCGCAGTAGCAGGACACACATCATTGGCGAAAGTGTCAGCGCGACAACGCCGGAAATCACCACGGCACCGGCCAGGGTCAACGCAAACTCTTTGAACAGTGCTCCGGTCAGCCCGTCGAGAAAACCGATCGGGGCATAGACCGCCGCCAAGGTGATGGTCATTGAGACCACCGGCAGGGCAATTTCCCGCGCGCCCTCCAATGCTGCGTCCAATGGACGCTTGCCGTCCTCGATATGTCGGTGAATATTTTCGACCACCACGATCGCATCATCCACGACCAGGCCGATGGCAAGCACCATCGCCAGCAGCGTCAGCAAATTGATGGAGTAACCCATCATCTGCATGAAAAACAGCACGCCGATCATCGACAGCGGAATGGTGATCACCGGTATCACCACCGAACGAAGCGCCCCCAGAAACAAGAACACCACCACGATGACAATCAGCACGGCTTCAAACAGCGTTTTCACCACCTCGTTGATGGACGCCTGGATAAACAAGGTGGCGTCGTAGGCAATATCGACCTTGAGGCTGGGCGGCAACTGGGCCTCCAGCTCAGGCATGATTTTGCGCACTTCCTTGATCACCTCCAGTGGGTTGGCGCTCGGCGCGGCTTTGATTGCGATGTACACAGAGGGCGTGCCACCAAAGGAACTGATCGCGTTGTAGTTTTCCGCGCCCATCTCCACCCGTGCTACATCGCGCAGCAGCACCCGGCTGTCACCGTCGGTTTTGAGCGTGATAGCCGCGAAGTTTTCGGCGGACTTCAGTTCGGTAGTGGCGTTGATACTGGTAACCACATACTCGCCCTTCACCTCGCCTGCGGCCGACAGATAGTTGTATCGGCGCACCGCTGTCGTGACGTCATTGGCAGTCAGGCCGAAGCCGGCAAGCTTCACAGGGTCCAGCCAGATACGCATGGCAAATACCTGGCTGCCGAGGATTTCGGCTTCGGCCATACCGGGCAGTGTGGCGAGCTTGGGTTGAATGACCCGCGAGAGGTAGTCGGTAATCTGCGAGTTATTCAATTGCTCGCTGGAGAAGCTGATATACATCAGCGCGGAGGCTTCGGCGGACTCCTTACTCAGCACAGGATCTTCAGCATCCGCAGGTAACTTGTTCTTGACCTCGTTGGCCTTGGCCAACAACTCGGTAAACAAACGGTCGCTGTTGGCACCAATGCGCGCGTAGATCGAAATCACCGAAAAATTCTGGCGACTGACCGACGTCATGTAGTCAATCCCCTCGGCACTCGCCAGGCTTTGCTGCAAAGGCTGAGTGATGTAGCCCTGAATCGTCTCGGCATTGGCGCCAGGGTAGGCAGTGGTGACGGTGATCAGGGCGTTTTCCATTTTCGGAAACTGGCGCAGCGCCAACTTGCTGTAGGCCTGAAACCCCAGCAGCACGATGAGCAGGCTGACCACCAGGGCCAGCACCGGCCGACGGATGAAGATGTCGGTGAACTTCATAGCGCACCTTCAACACGAGCCTGTCGATCGGCCGACTGGTTCTTGTCAGGGCTGATGGTGATAGGCGTTCCCGTATCCAGCTTCAGCTGGCCAGCGCTGACGACTTGCTCGCCCTGCTGCAACCCGCGGGTCACCAACACAAGGCCACCCCGCCGCTCTCCGGTTTCAACAAAGCGCCGCTCGGCAATCAGCAGGGGCTGGCCGTCTGCATCTTTCTCCACGCTGCCGTCCTCGGCCTTCTTTTGCGCGACCGCGTACACCGAATTACCGTAAAGGGTGTAGGTAATCGCGCTTTCCGGTACCACGATATGAACCGTCGGGTTGGGCAGCAGCACCTGTAGATTGGCGAACATGCCCGGGAGCAGTTTGTTATCCGGGTTCGCCAGGGTAGCGCGCACCAACACATTACGTGTGGTGGTCTCGACCTTGGGGTTGATCGCGCTGACGGTGCCAGGAAACATCTGTTTCGGATAGGCCGAGACTTCTACCTGCACGCCTTGGCCGATCGCAATCTTTGGCACCGATTGCTCTGGGATATAGAAGTCGACGTAAAGACTGCTGAGGTCCTGCAACGTGGCAATCACTGTCCCGCTGGCCAGGTAATCCCCAACGTCCACCTGACGAATACCAATGACGCCGCTGAAGGGCGCAAGAATGTGCTTCTTGGCGAGGGCGGCCTTTAGCTGGTTCACCGTGGCTTTGTTTTTTTGCAACTGGGCTGAAAGGCGGTCGAACTCACCCTTGGAGATGGCGTGATCACCAACGAGTTGGCTGCCGCGCCCATAATCCAGCTGTGCCAGTCCAAGATCTGACTGGGCGGTTTCCAATTGCGCCTGCTCTACCGCACTGTCCAGCCGGACCAAGGGTTGGCCGACTTGAACCTTTTGCCCCGACTCGAACTGCACGTCCTTGACCGTCCCGGCGGTCTCCAGGCTCAGGCTCACACCGCGCAACGCCTTGAACGCCCCCACGGCCGGCAGGCGCTGCTG
The DNA here is from genome assembly GCF_030816095.1 of Pseudomonas sp. W3I7. Classification (NCBI taxonomy): domain Bacteria; kingdom Pseudomonadati; phylum Pseudomonadota; class Gammaproteobacteria; order Pseudomonadales; family Pseudomonadaceae; genus Pseudomonas; species Pseudomonas sp. W3I7. The sequence continues at coordinate 1,709,552 of NZ_JAUSXP010000001.1, read as the reverse complement.
CCAGGGCTGCTCAACCGCGGTCACCACTGCCACGCTGACGGGCGGTTGAGGCTTGGTAAAACCCCTGAATCTGTTGATAGATGGCAAACGCTTTATAGGCCGCCAACAGCAACACCACCACCAGAGAAACACCCAACATGATCAGCATGCGACGGCGCAACATATTCCTAATCCTTGGAAAAATTTGAACACGCGAAGATGAATCAGGGAGCACATTACTCCGAGTATCAAAATGTTTCCAAGAGAGATTTTTGACAGTTTTTCGCACGAAGAAGGCAAATCATTGTGCTAGAGCCCTGCGCGTCATTCGAGGGTCTGGCGTTCGACGGATTCTGTCGCGGATCGGTAAGAAAATGCCGTGGGTGGCGGGAAAAGCAGCTGCGCAGGGGCCGATTGGCGCACCAAATCCAAGGCAAAAAAAAGCCTGCATCGCTGCAGGCTTTTCTCTATCTGGCTCCACGACCTGGACTCGAACCAGGGACCCAATGATTAACAGTCATTTGCTCTACCAACTGAGCTATCGCGGAATGCGCCGTATGTTACTGATTAAAAAGAAGAAGTCAAGCACTGAGGTGCATTTGGACGAAAACCTGCAAATCATGGCTGCCGCCCGCTATACCGGGCTGGCCATTTCCTTGGCCAAATCCAGCCACGCACGCGCCGCCGGTGGCAGGTGTGCGCTGGCGCGCCAGGCCAGGGCGATGTGCCAGTCGGTGTGGGGTTCGTCCAACGCAATCAAGGCAATACCCGCGTGTTGATGTTTGAGCGCGAGCATGCGTGGCAGGAAGGCGACGCCCAGCCCGGCCGCCACCAGGTCAACGATAAAATCGATCTGCCCGCTGCGCGCGGTCACTCGGGGCGTGACGCCTTTGCGCTCACAGGCGGCGAGGATCTTGGCGTTCAGGGCGAAGCCGGCTTCGAACAAGATGAACGGTGAATCGGCCAGGTCGGTGAAGTCGATGCGTTTGCGCGTGGCCAGTGGGTGGCTGATGGGCAGTACCGCCATCAGCGGTTCATTGCGCACTGGCTGGTAGTCGAAGGCTTGGTCCACCGGCAACAGCAGCGCGGCGAGGTCGACCTCCCCTGCTTCCAGGCATTCGCGCAGTTTTTTGCTGCCGTATTCGGTGAGTTCGATTTCGATCTCCGGGTAGCGGCTGCGGTATGCCGCGAACATCGCCGCAAACAGCACGCCGCAGCCTACCGGTGGCAGGCCGATGCGCAGTACGCCGCGTTTGAGGCCGCGCAGGTCGTTGATCTCGGCCACTAGGTCATTGTGTTCGGCGAGCAACACCAGGGCGCGGCGGTAGGCGATTTCGCCGGCCGCCGTCAGCTCGTTACGGTGGCCCAGGCGGTTGAGCAGCGGCGTGCCGAGCTCGTCTTCGAGGGTCTTGACCGCCTTGCTCACAGTGGATTGGGTCAGGGCCACCACTTCAGCCGCCTGGGAGAAACCGCCCTGGCGCACCACTTCGACAAACGCCCGCACCGTTCTCAGGTTCATCGGTATTCCTATAGCGACTGGATACTAGTAATAAAAGTTGTTTTTATCATGCCAGCTTTTTGCTTATGGTGGTGCGACCCAGCTCTGTGGAGAACCCGTTCATGATCATCTCGTCCGCCTCCGACTACCGTGCAGCCGCCAAACGCAAGCTGCCGCGCTTTCTGTTCGATTACATCGACGGCGGCGCCTACGCCGAGCACACCCTGCGCGCCAACAGTTCGGACCTGGCCGAGATCAGCCTGCGCCAGCGCATCCTGCGCAATGTCGACAACCTGAGCCTCAAGACCCGCTTGTTCGGCCAGGAACTGGCCATGCCGGTGATTCTCAGCCCCGTGGGCCTGACCGGCATGTATGCGCGACGTGGCGAAGTGCAGGCGGCCAAGGCGGCAGCCAACAAGGGCATCCCGTTTTGCCTGTCGACGGTGTCGGTGTGCCCGATTGAAGAAGTGGCGTCGCAAAGCCCGCAGTCGATCTGGTTCCAGCTTTATGTGCTCAAGGACCGCGGCTTTATGCGCAATGCGCTGGAGCGTGCCCAGGCAGCGGGGGTGACCACGCTGGTGTTCACCGTCGATATGCCCACACCCGGCGCGCGTTACCGTGATGCGCATTCGGGCATGTCCGGGCCCTATGCGGCGCAGCGCCGAATGCTGCAGGCCGTGTGCAAGCCGCAATGGGCCTTTGATGTGGGCCTGATGGGCCGCCCGCACGACCTGGGCAATATTTCCAAATACCTCGGCAAGCCCACCCACCTGGAAGACTACATTGGCTGGCTGGCGAACAATTTCGACCCGTCGATCAGCTGGAAAGACCTGGAGTGGATCCGTGAGTTCTGGAAAGGCCCGATGATCATCAAGGGCATCCTCGACCCCCAGGACGCCAAGGACGCAGTGAGTTTCGGCGCCGACGGCATCGTGGTTTCCAACCACGGCGGGCGCCAGCTTGATGGCGTGCTGTCAACCGCCAAAGCCCTGCCGCCGATTGCCCAGGCCGTGGGCGATGACCTGACCGTGCTGGTGGACTCCGGCATTCGTTCCGGGCTCGACGTGGTACGCATGCTCGCCCTGGGCGCCAAGGGCTGCCTGCTGGGGCGCTCGACTGTGTATGCGCTGGCCGCCGCCGGCCAGTCCGGGGTGGAAAACCTGCTGGATATCTTCGCCAAGGAGATGCGCGTGGCCATGACCTTGACCGGCGTGACCTCGATTGATCAGATTGACCACACCACGTTGGTTCAAACAGCCAAATAACTGACGTCAGGGCGCAACGGCTGGGGTGAGCTTTTTAAACAGTCGTTGATTTATAAGGCGTTTTTTTAAGTTAAACAAACTGGCATGAATCTCGCTCTAACCCCTTTCAAGCAGGTTAAGCAATGACAAGACGTGTGGCAGGGCCCAGGGGTTATAACCCATGGCAAAGCGGTTTAAACTGTTTCCAATGTTTTACGGAACTGAAGGAACAGTAAGACGCTTGGCATTTGCCACTCTCGTGCAGCCTGTAAGACAGTTAAGTGCTTAGAGGCCGTCAGTTTATGAAATCACCTACCCAGACCAACGCAATTGACTTCGACAGTGCCAAATTGCAACGCCTGGGGTTTGGTCAGCCTGCCCTGCTTCCACGTCGCCCCACCACACTTGCGCAACTTCGTCAGCAACTGAGCCAGCAATTGCAAACCAGCCTTGAGCCGGAACGCATCCTGGCGCTGTTCTTTCGCGAAGTTCAGCGGCTGGTGCCGTTGGACGCACTGCAATATCGCCATGAGGCCAGCGACTTGCGCCTGGAGTTTGGCCATCGCGGCCATCACTCGGTGAGCTACACCTTGAGCCATGAAGGCGAGCATCTGGGCGAGCTGATATTCCGGCGCAACCAACGTTTGCTGGACGACGAGTTGGCGCAACTGGAGTCGTTGCTGTCGACCTTGCTGTACCCGATGCGCAATGCCCTGCTCTACCGTGCCGCCACCCGCAGCGCCCTGCGTGACCCGTTGACCGAAACCGGCAACCGCATTGCGATGGACCAGACGCTGCAACGGGAAATTGACATGGCCCGGCGGCACCTGAGCCCGCTGTCCTTGCTGATGCTGGACATTGACCACTTCAAGAAAATCAACGACACCCACGGCCATGCGGCGGGCGACATCGTATTGCGCGCGGTCGCCGACTCGATCAAGAGCCAGTTGCGCAATGTGGACATGGTGTTTCGGTTTGGCGGGGAAGAGTTTTTGATCCTGCTGTCGAACACCGGCCGGGACGCGGCAGGCATGGTCGGCGAACGCCTGCGTCGGGCGGCAGAGGCTCAGGACTATTGGGCCGATGGCAAGCGGATTGAACTGACGGTGAGCCTGGGTTGCTCGACGCTGTTGGCGGCCGAGTCGGCAGAAAGCCTGTTGCGGCGGGCCGACAACGCCCTGTACGTGGCCAAGCGCGAAGGTCGCAACCGCTTGGCAATGGCGGGGTAAAACCCCGCCATCACGCTTACATCACGCCTCGCTGGCGACGCGAACCTGACGTTCGCGAATGGCTGCTGGCGCCTTTGCTTTTTCGTTCTCTAACCGCATGCAACTTTCCAAAAACAGGTACATATAGTCGTAGCTCTTGCACACCGCCTGGCGCAGTTCTACCTGCAAGGCTTTGCTCGGGTTCATCCCCGCCAATGTGCAGATGATTTCCAGCGCTTCCCAAGGGTGGGCGTCGTCGTATTGCGCGTGCATCTTCAACCACTTCATGGCGCGCTTGCGGTCTTCTTCAGGGAAGGCAGCCGCATACACACCGGTCGAGCACACCACGGCGGACCACTCCCCAGTCGCCCCCTCGATCGCGTAGTTGGTCGCGGCAATCGCGACGATCAACGAATCGGCCGAGCTGGTGTGCCAGCACCAGTGACTCAGTGCGTGCAGCTCCGGTGGTACGTTCTGCGCTTGCAACTCTTCCAGGCTTACGCCGTGGGCGCGCGCCCAGTGCACCCAATAGTCGGCGTGGTTGAGTTCCACGCGAATATTGCGCATCAGCCACCGGCGCGCCATATCTTCCCCTGGATGACGGGCAAACTTGGTCTTGGTGAGGTTCTGTGCCATGTACAAGGCAAACTGTTCAACCACTGGCCAGCCACCGATCAGGTAGTGGCGCATGGTCTTGGCGCTGAGCGTGTTGTCACGCATGCGCTGGTACAGTTCGTGTTCGACAACCCGGCGCTTGCTCTCACTACAGTCCTGGATCAGTTGTTGCGCCCAGGCTGGGTAACTCGAGGCTTCCATAAGCGGGCCGGTTCGGTTGAAGGTGTCGATCACTGTAGGGCTCCTTTTCTAGTGTGATTGTACAGACCGTCGAATGCTTCAGCGGAAGGTGCCGGGCGCCTTTAGCAACAGTGGCTGCGGCCGCACAGGTCGGCATTGCAGACTATCAAAGGTAAACAATTGCGGACGTTCGATCAGGTAGCCCTGAGCATAATCCACACCGATCTCAAGTAAAGCCTGCTCGATCAGCGGTGTTTCAACAAATTCGGCAATTGTGCGCTTACCCATGACGTGGCCGATGTGGTTGATCACTTCGACCATGGCACGGTTAATCGGGTCGTCCAGCATATCCTTTACGAAACTCCCGTCGATCTTCAGGAAGTCTACAGGCAAATGTTTAAGATAGGCGAATGAAGACATTCCGGCACAAAAGTCATCAAGTGAAAAATGGCAACCTAAGGCCTTGAGTTCATTAATAAAGCGGATTGCACTGCCCAAATTGGCAATCGCACTGGTCTCGGTTATTTCAAAACAAATCATTTCCGGCGGAATGCTGTAAGCCTCGAATTTCTCACGTAAAAATCCGAGAAAATCATCATCTCCAATAGTTATGCCTGACAGATTAATCGCACACATAGCCATAGGACGGCCTGCACGCTCTTGCATACAACGGGCAATAATCTTAAATACGTTTTCCACCACCCAACGGTCCAGCGAAGTCATCAAACCGTAACGTTCGGCAGCCGGAATAAAACTGTCCGGCAGGATGATCCGACCCGCCTCGTCATGCAGGCGCAGGAGAATCTCAATATGACCATTACCACCATCGGTGTGACCCAGGGGTGAGATTTCCTGGGAATAGAGGCAAAAGCGATCTTCTTCCAAGGCCATGTGCAGACGCTGCACCCAGGCCATTTCGCCAAAGCGCAGGGACAATTCCGAATCATCGGCATGGTAGACCTGCACCCGGTTGCGGCCCTTTTCCTTGGCCATATAACAGGCCATATCAGCGGCGCGCAGCGAGGTTTCAAGGGTGGTCGGCGATTGCGAGATATGCACCAGGCCAATGCTCACGGTGGTCATGAACGGCCGGCCTTTCCACACAAAGTGCAGGCTTTGCACGGTATGACGCAGGCTTTCGGCGATCTTTTCCGCCACCGCTGCCGGGCAGTTCTCCAACAGGATGCCGAACTCGTCGCCGCCCAGGCGCGCCAGGGTGTCGCCTTCGCGCAGGTCCGATTGCAGCAACGCACAGATATGCCGCAACAGCTCATCACCCGCCGCATGCCCGCAGGTGTCGTTGACCAACTTGAACTGGTCGAGGTCGAGGAACATCAAGGCATGACGCCCGCTCTGCTGGCGCGACACTTGTTGCAACACCTGCTCCAGGCGGAACTCGAATTCGCGGCGGTTGGCCAGGCCCGTCAACGCATCGTGGGTCGCCTGCCACGACAGGTTGGCGATGTACTGGCGCTCCTGAGTCATGTCGTGCAGCACCAGCACCGCGCCGCTGACCTTGCCGGCACTGCGGATCGGCGCGCCTACCAGGGTGACTGACACCGTGCTGCCGTCCACGCGCTGGATCAGCTTGGAATGCCCGCTGCTGCCACTGAGTTCGCCCTTGATAATGTGTTCGATCAGGGCGAACCCATCGGGCTCGGCATTCTCATCGAGCAGGTTGAATAACGCCGCCAACGGCAGCCCTTGGGCCTGCGCGTTTTTCCAATGGGTCAGCGCCTCGGCCGCCGGGTTCATGTAGGCAATCGCGCCGTCGACATCCGTGGTGATCACGCCGTCACCAATCGACTCCAGGGTGATCTGCGCCCGCTCCTTCTCGGCTTGCAGCGCGGTGGCAAAGGCATGGCGCTGAGTCAGCAGCTTGTGGGTACGCAGCAGCGCCAGCACGATCAAACCCAGGGCAGTGGCCAGGTTGGTGATCAGCAGCAGGCGCAGGATCATCCGCGAACCTTCGCCCAAGGCATCGCTGAACGCCTTGGCGGCCGGCGTCACGCCTTCGTTGATGGCGATGATGCGCGCCTTCCAGTCGGCAATGTCGCCAGAGCTGACTTGATCGTTGTGGATCGCGCGGTGCATCGCCTGGGCCAGGTCATCGAGTTGCACCAGGTAACCATCGCCGACGGTCCACAGTTCGATGGCTTTTTCCAGGTAACTGAAATGACGAAAATTGAGGTACAGCCAGATCAGGCTGGACACGTCATCGGGGTGGTTGCCGCCCTTGAGGATACCCAGGCGCGCGGCCGCAAGATCGGGCGTGGGTTGGTCCAGCGCCACCCGCAACTCGTGGCCGCCCTGGGGCACGGCGATGGCCTGCTGGTATTTGAGGAAGGTCGCTTCGTCGCGGTTATCGGCGTAAAGGGTCAGATAGTAGATGGCATCTTTCTGGCCCTTGGACCACAAGCTCTCGCCTGCCACGTAGCCGCGCACTGCTGACAGCACGTAGAGGCTGACGCAGCCCAGCAATGCCTGGAACAGCACGACGGCGATAAAGGGCCAGACAATGCCCAGCAACCGAGGCCTGCTTAACGTCGCTCCGAGAGTACGCTTTTGCTTCATGAGGTCCCTTGCACATGCACTGCTTGATACGCACGCGAAAATCCGCTCTCGATAGCTCAGCTAAATCAACGCACTTGTTGCAGATGCCCGTAGAGCTTGGCGTATAACCCTCCATCGGCAATCAACTGCTGATGGTCGCCATCTTCGGCGATATGCCCGCCATCAAACACCAGTACCCGGTCGGCCTGCTTCACCGCAGAAAGCCTGTGGGCGATGATCAGTGTAGTACGCCCACTGAGAAACCGCGCCAGCGCCTGGTGCAGGTTGTACTCGGTGGCGGCGTCCAGGGCCGAGGTGGCCTCGTCCAGTATTACCACTTTCGGCTCGGCCAGCACCATGCGCGCGATCGCCAGGCGTTGGCGCTGCCCGCCGGAAAAACGCACACCCGAACGCCCCACCACACTGTCCAGGCCCAACGGCAGTGCCTTGACGGTAGCATCCAACTGGGCGATTTCCAGTGCCTGCCAGCAGGCTTGGTCGCTGCGGGCGCGGCCCATGGTCAGGTTGGCGCGCACGGTGTCGTTGAACAGCGCCGGGTGTTGCAGCACCACTGCGACGTTCTCGCGGATGGTCGCCAGGCCGATTTCCTGCTGGGTAGCACCGCCGAAACGAATACTGCCGGCCTGTGGCGTATAGAGCCCCAACAGCAGTTGCACCAGGGTACTTTTGCCGCCGCCGCTGGCGCCGACAATCGCGACCTTCTCGCCGGGTGCGATGGTCAGGTTCAACTGGTTGAGTACCAACTCTTCGCCATAGCCGAAGTTAAGGCCGCGCACCTCGATGCCGACGGTCTCACGCCCGGTGAACGGGTCTTCGCCGCCAGCATATTGCGGCTCATCGGCCCGCGCCAGCAGCTCGTTGATCCGCGTCAACGCACCACCTGCGGCGTAGTAGGCATATTGCAGGTTCAGCAGTTGCTCCACGGGGCCGATCATGAACCACAGGTAGCTGAACACCGCGAGCATCTGGCCGATGGACAGGTCGGAAAACAGCACGGTGAGCATCGCCGCCGCGCGAAAGATGTCGATACCGAACTGGAACAACAAGCCACTGGCGCGGCTGGAGGCGTCGGTTTTCCATTGCGAGTGGATCGCGTAGTCGCGTACTTCCTGGGCACGCTGGCCCAGGCGCCCGAGGAAAAACCCCTGGCGATTGCCGGCACGTACTTCCTGGATGGCGTCGAGGGTTTCGGTCAGCGCCTGGGTAAAGCGCGACGTGCTGTCGTTCTCCAGCTTCTTCAGGTGTTTGACGCGTTTGCCCAACTGCACCGTGGCGTAGATCACCAAGGGGTTGAACAGCAGGATCAACAGCGCCAGTTGCCAGTGCATCCACACCAGAATCGCCGAGGTGCCGACCAGCGTGAGCATGGCCACCAGAAAGCGGCTGAGGGTTTCACCGACAAACTTGTCCAGCGTGTCCAGGTCGGTGACCAAATGCGTGGTCACCGTACCACTGCCCAGGCTTTCGTATTCGCCCAGGGAAATCCGCTTGAGCCGTTCGATCAGGCGCACGCGGATGCGGTACACAATATCCTTGGCCAGCCGCGCAAACAGCCGCGCCTGCACCACGTTGAACACCAGCGCGCCGCAGCGCAGGCATAGGGTCACCAACAGCATCAGGCCGATATACCCAGCGGCCTTTTGCCAGCCCAGTGGCAACGCGTGGTTCATCACCTTGAGCGCGGCATCGCCGTGGCCCAGCAGCACTTCGTCCACCAGCAGCGGCAACAGCAAAGGAATAGGCACGCTGCACAGGGTCGCCAGCACGGCAACGCCATTGGCGATCCACAGGGATTTCTTGTGACGCAGGGCCAGGCGGCGAATTTCCGCCCAGGTCAGTCGGTCGGTGCGTTTGGGCTCATCCTGCACAGGTGGCACGCTCCAGCCATCGGGCGAGCAAGGGCGACAGCTCGGACAACGGCTGATAGCCGTTGGTCAGCAACGCCAGCTGGCCATTACGCTCGGCCAGCAGCGTCGGGAAACCGGCAATGCCCAAATCCTGCACCCAGGTAAAATCAGCCGCCGTCGCCGCATGTTGCTCGGCGCGGTCGAAGGCGCCGGCAAACTCGATGCGCGGAATGCCCGCCTGCTCGGCCAGTTCCACCAGCACGCTGGCGAGGGTCACATCGCGGCCCTCGACATAAAACGCACGCTGGATCAGCCCCAGCAGTGTCCAGGCGCAATCCGGCGCCAGGCTGCGCGCGGTGACGATGGCGCGGCATGCAGGCTCGGTGTCATAGACAAAGCCGTCGGGCAACGCGCCTTCGCGCTTGAACGGCTGGCCGGTGGCGTCGGTGACGGCCTGCCAGTGCTCAAGGATATAGCGCCGCGTAGTCGGCTCCAGCGCCGCGCCGCTGCCGGTGCGCAGACCGCCCACCACCAGGTGCACATCCACGCCGGCCGCCTGGGCCTGCTCAACCAGCGCCTGTGCCACCGGGGCAAAGCCCCAGCACCAAGAACACATCGGGTCCATCACATAGAGCAGGCGCGCGGTCATGGGTCAGGCCTCGGAAGGGGTTTGCTTGTAGTTGAAGCCAATCGGGTGCGGCATGTTGCGGGCCTTGGCCAGCTCGATCTGCTTTTGCCGATCGATGGCGCTGCGACGGGTCTTCTCCGGCAGCTTATCCCAGCAATGCGGGCAACTGATGCCAGCCACATAATGCTCGGACGCGCGGTCTTCTACGCTCACCGGTGTGCGACAAGCATGGCATTGATCGTAGTCGCCTTCGCTGAGGTCGTGGCGCACGGTGACGCGATTGTCGAACACAAAACAGTCGCCCTGCCACTTGGTTTCTGCCTGCGGCACTTCTTCGAGGTATTTCAGGATCCCGCCTTTAAGGTGATAAACCTCGTCGAAACCTTCGCTCAGCATATAGCTGGAGGCTTTTTCGCAACGAATGCCGCCGGTGCAGAACATCGCGACCTTCTTGTGCTTGGCCGGGTCGAAGTTGGCTTTGATATAGTCGGGAAATTCGCGAAAACTGGTGGTTTTCGGGTCGATTGCGCCTTCAAAGGTGCCGATCGACACTTCGTAGTCATTGCGCGTGTCGATCAACAGCACTTCCGGGTCGCTGATCAGCGCGTTCCAGTCCTGCGGGTCGACGTAGGTGCCGACCTTTTTGTTCGGGTCAACGCCTTCGACGCCCAGGGTCACGATCTCTTTCTTGAGCTTGACCTTGGTGCGGTAGAACGGCTGATCGTCGCAGTACGACTCTTTGTGGTCGATGTCGTCCATGCGTGGGTCGTTCTTGAGCCAGGCCATCAGGCCGTCAATGCCTTCGCGGCTGCCGGAAACGGTGCCGTTGATGCCTTCTTCGGCGATCAGCAAGGTGCCTTTGATGCCATTATCGACCATTGCCTGCAGCAGTGGCTCGCGCAGGGCGACGTAATCTTCGAGGGTGACGAACTTATACAGTGCCGCCACGACAATCGGTTGAGTCATGGGTGTTCTCTCCAGGTGGCTACCCTCGTAAGGGGTGAACCGGATGCAAAAAAAAACGCGCCGGCTAAGCGGCGCGTTGCGGATTCTAACAAAATTGGCGACGTTTATGGGCCGCCTCTTTACTGTGGCGAGGGAGCTTGCTCCCACTGGGCTGCTAAGCGGCCCCGATAAGGCGATTGTGACCTTTCACAAAGATCGCAGTGATGGGCATCAGGGCTGCTGCGCAGCCCAACGGGAGCAAGCTCCCTCGCCACATAACGCCAATGCGCCACAGTGTCAGTGCCCGCCGGCGCAGGTCGGCGAGGCCGGGGCTGCGTCGATTTTCGCCCATTCTTCAGGCGTATAGGTATGCAGCGCCAACGCATGAAACTCGCTCATCAGGTCACCCAGGGTGGCGTAGACCGTCTGGTGGCGCTTGACGCGGTTGAGCCCCTCGAACTGCTGGCAGACCAGCACGGCCTTGAAGTGGGTCTGCAACCCACGGCTGTGCATGTGGCTTTCATCCAGCACGCTCACGTGTTGCGGGCTCAGGGCGGCGAGCGCCGTTTCGATACGCTGTTGCATGGTCATTCCTGCTTACTTCTTCTTGGCCGGTGCGGGGGCTTTAGGTGCCAGCTCGTTGGTCATGTCTTCGAGCAGCTTGTTCACCACCGGCACGGCGCTTTCCAGCTTGGCCTGGGTCATCTGGGCCGATTGCTGGGTCAGTTGCGGCATTTTTTCCAGGACTTTCTTGCCCAGTGGCGACTGGTAGAAGGCTACCAGATCCTTGAGCTCGGATTCGCTGAAGTTGGTGGTGTAGAGCTTGACCATGTCCGGCTTCAGCTTCGGCCAGCCGATGGCCTGGTCCAGCGCAGCATTGGCCTTGGCCTGGTAGCTGTCCAGTACGGACTGCTTGGCGGCAGGTGCCTTGGTCTGTTCGAAACGCTGGGCGAACATTTGCTGCACTTGCATGTACACCGGGGTACCCAGCTTGTCAGCGTGGGCCAGGGTCAGGAAGGCTTCGGCACTGGCGTTATGGCTGGCGGTATCGGCAAAAACCTGGCCGCTGGCGCAAACCAGAGCAACCGCGGTACAGATGGCACGAAGACGAGTCATCGAGTTTCCTTTCTAGCAGGCGAGGTAAAACCCCAAGGGCGACCATTCTGCGCCTAAAAAACGCCATGTCTCAACCCCGGAGCTCTTCGCGCCTACATTCGCGGTGGATTAATCCGGTGAAAAGTCTTTTATGGAACCCCACCAACGGATCACAGCCTAAACTGCGCAAACGAACCTGAAGGAGTGTGCCCGATGAGCCGTATCGAAACCGACAGCCTGGGAGACGTCCAAGTCCAGGATGACGCTTACTGGGGCGCCCAGACCCAACGCTCGCTGGTGAACTTCGCCATCGGCGAGCAACGCATGCCGCTGGCGGTGTTGCACGCGCTGGCCCTGATCAAGAAAGCCGCAGCACGGGTCAACGACCGCAATGGCGACTTGCCCGCCGACATCGCCCGCCTGATCGAACAGGCTGCCGATGAAGTGCTCGATGGCCAGCACGACGACCAATTCCCGCTGGTGGTATGGCAGACCGGCAGCGGCACCCAAAGCAATATGAACGCCAATGAAGTGATCGCCGGCCGCGCCAACGAGCTGTCGGGCAAGGCCCGTGGCGGCAAAAGCCCGGTGCACCCCAATGACCATGTAAACCGCTCGCAAAGCTCCAACGACTGCTTTCCCACGGCCATGAGCATTGCGGCGGTACAAGCGGTTCATCAACGCCTGTTACCGGCGCTCGCCACGCTTTCTGGCGGTTTGGCCGAGCTGGCCGCTCGCCATATGAAACTGGTGAAGACCGGCCGCACCCATATGATGGATGCCACGCCGATCACCTTCGGCCAGGAAGTCTCGGCCTTTATCGCCCAACTCGACTACGCCGAGCGCGCCATCCGCAGCGCCCTGCCCGCCGTGTGCGAGCTGGCCCAGGGCGGTACCGCCGTGGGCACCGGGCTCAATTCGCCGCACGGTTTTGGCGAGGCGATTGCCGCCGAACTGGCGGCGCTGTCCGGCTTGCCGTTTGTGACCGCGCCGAACAAGTTCGCCGCCCTCTCCGGCCACGAGCCGCTGGTGACCTTGCACGGCGCACTGAAAACCCTGGCGGTGGCGCTGATGAAACTCGCCAACGACCTGCGCCTGCTCGGTTCCGGCCCACGCGCCGGGCTGGCCGAGGTCAAGTTGCCGGCCAATGAGCCGGGCAGCTCGATCATGCCGGGCAAGGTCAACCCCACCCAGTGCGAAGCGCTGTCGATGCTGGCCTGCCAGGTACTGGGCAATGACGTGACCATCGGCATCGCCGCCAGCCAAGGGCACTTGCAACTGAACGTGTACAAGCCGGTGATCATCCACAACCTGCTCGAATCGATCCGCCTGCTGGCCGACGGCTGCAACAACTTCCAGGAACACTGCATCGCCGGCCTTGAGCCGGATGCCGAGCAAATGGCCGAGCACCTGGAACGCGGCTTGATGCTGGTAACGGCGCTCAACCCGCATATCGGCTACGACAAGTCCGCGCAGATCGCCAAGAAGGCGTATGCCGAAGGCTTGACGCTGCGCCAGGCCGCGCTGGATCTGGGTTACCTGACTGATGAAGAGTTCGATCAGTGGGTGCGCCCGGAAAACATGCTGGAAGCCGGGCACTAGGAGAACGGGCGAAAAAGCACCCTGTGGCGAACGCGGTGTCTGTGGCGAGCAGGCTTGCCCTGCGCTGGGTGGCGAAGCCGCCCTGATCCAGGCAACGCGCTCTGTCAGACAAACCTCGTCGGCGGGTTTTGGGGCCGCTGCGCAGCCCAACGCAGGGCAAGCCTGCTCGCCACAGTGGGCGTGTTCGTCCTTGATCGTTCACACGCTCCGCGTGGTGATGCATCCAGTGACGCTCCGCGTCGCCTTCAAGGTAGCCGTGGCCTGCGGGACGCGGAGCGTCCAACGCGGCATGCCCACGCGGAGCGTGGGAACGACCCTGCATCCTGTGGCGAACGCAGTGTCTGTGGCGAGCAGGCTTGCCCTGCGCTGGGTGGCGAAGCCGCCCTGATCCAGGCAACGCGCCCTGTCAGGCAGACCTCATCGGCGGGTTTTGGGGCCGCTGCGCAGCCCAACGCAGGGCAAGCCTGCTCGCCACAGTGGGCGTGTTCGTCCTTGATCGTTCAAACGCTCCGCGTGGTGATGCATCCAGTGACGCTCCGCGTCGCCTTCAAGGTAGCCGTGGCCTGCGGGACGCACAGCGTCCAACGCGGCATGCCCACGCGGGAACGATCCAGCACCCTGTGGCGAACGCAGTGTCTGTGGCGAGCAGGCTTGCCCTGCGCTGGGTGGCGAAGCCGCCCTGATCCAGGCAACGCGCTCTGTCAGGCAGACCTCATCGGCGGGTTTTGGGGCCGCTGCGCAGCCCAACGCAGGGCAAGCCTGCTCGCCACAGTGGGCGTGTTCGTCCTTTAAGGGTATTAAGAGGACGCCATACGCACCCTTCGCGCCTTGAGCCCGGCGAGCAGCGACGGTGCCAGTGCCACGGTTGCCGAGCCCAGCACCACTACAAATGCCCCGAAATAGCCTATGGCGTTGATCTCTTCAGCCTGCACATAGTCCGGCCACAACCACGCCGCCAACGCCACCGCCACAAACGTCACCAATGGCGTCAGCGCCAGGGTCGCACTGACCCGCGACGCTTCCCAATGCGCCAGCGCCTCGGCAAACGCGCCATACGCCACCAATGTGTTCATGCAGCAGGCCAATAGCAACCAGCCTTGCAGCGGGCTCAATTGCAACGCCTCCAGCGGATGCGCCCACGGCGTAAGCAACAGCGCGCACGAGAGATAGATCACCATCATCACCTGCAACGAATTCCACACGGTCAGCAATTGCTTCTGGCCCAGGGCGTAGAACACCCAGATGGTGGTCGCCAGCAGGATCGTCAGCACGCCGGCCGTGTAGGTGCCCATGGAGGTCAGCAGCTCGGCCAGGCGCTGGTTGAAAAACAGACCAAAGCCCAGGATCAGCACCACCAGCCCCATGCCCTGCCCCAGGCTGAAACGCTCCTTGAACACGAACACACTGGCGATCATCAAAAAGATCGGCCCCATCTGCACCACCAGTTGTGCGGTGCCGGGGCTGAGCATTTTCAGGCCCACCAGGTACAACACGTAGTTGCCCACCAGCCCGCACACGGCCATCGCCACCAGCCAGCCACCCTTGGGGCCCAGCACCTTGCGACTCGGCAAGCGTTTGCTCAGCGCCAGGTAGATAAACAGGCAACTGCCGGCCACCACCAGCCGAAACCAGGTGACAGTGACCGGGTCCATCACCTGCAACACTTGTTTGAGCTTGATCGGCAGAATGCCCCAGAGCAGCGCGGTCAGCAGGGTCAGGAGAAAACCATAGACCCAGCGGCCCGAAGAAATGTGCATGAGTGCCCCAAAAAACCAGAGGTGGAGGAGCGGGCATTCTAGGGCGATGCACTGTGCTTTGGGTATCGATGATTGTGTGTCAGGGCACGCCCATCACCAGTACACCGCTGCCACTAATAGCCCCTGGAGTCGGCAGGGAGCCACTGCGCCGTACCAGCGAAAACGTCACATCGTCGCCGCCCACGCTGTTGGTGATGCGGGTGAGGAATGAACCGTTTACCGGCACCGCGGTTCCCGCGCGCACCATGGCCGTGCCCACGTCCGGATTACTCATCATCAGCAGACGCGTGTCGAATCCTGTTCGGGTGCCTTTGTAGGTGATCGTGATCGGCGTGTTGATCCCGCCGTCCGGGCATGAGTAAGTGAGCCTGCGGTTGCTGACGACGGTCGATGTGAGTGGGTCAGTGCCGATTGCGCGCTGGTGCACAGTGCCAAAGTTGATCTCGATCGGGTTGTTATTGTTGATCGTGCAGGTAGAGGGGGAGACGGTAAAGTTATTAGCCGCGGTGTAAGTGACGGTGAGCTGCGGTCGGGTGCCGTCGTAGTTGTTCGAACTGGTGAGGCGCAACAGACCCAGGTTGTCGCCGATGCGAACATCGAACGGATTGGACGGGTAGTTACGCAGCAAAATATAGGGCGTGACATTGATCGGGTAAAAGACCCCGTTGTTGGGGATGTTCGCGATCCCGATGCCGGACGGCACCGGTGTATTTAGGAAAATTCCGTTGATGCGCAAGCCGGTGCCTTCGCCAGCAAATTTTGGACCGGGAGTCCAGGCCGTACCTGCAGCGCTTCCACTGGTCCAGAAGTCCGTATGCCAAGCGGGGCCGCCACTGTAGGTAAATCGGCATTCCAGCCTTGCACCTTCGAGCATGAGCCGCGTGCGATCTGCAGCCAAGGTGACCGTCACCGGCACCTGCAGGTTCGGGTTGCCGTTCTGCCAAGGCCCGCCGTTAACACGGCAGTCGACGGCATGTGCGGTTGTGGTAAAACCCGCCAGAGCGAGAAGCGCCAAGGCGCCATAGAGTCGTTTCATTTTATTTCTCTTTATTCTTGTACCCAGGCGCCGCCCGAGAAACAGTCAGGAGTATCGAGATTTGTAGGGTTGGCTTTTGGCGGGCTTGGGCCTTATGGCACACCCATCACCAGCACACCGCTGCCGCTTATGGCGCCTGCGGCCGGTAAGGAGCCATTGCGGCGCACCAGCGAAAACGTCACATCGTCGCCGCCCACGCTGTTGGTGATGCGGGTGAGGAATGAACCGTTTACCGGCACCGCGGTTCCCGCGCGCACCATGGCCGTGCCCACGTCCGGATTACTCATCGTCAGCAAGCGTGCGTCGAACGCCGAACGGGTGCCTTTGTAGGTGATGGTGATCGGCGTGTTGATGCCGCCGTCCGGGCACGAGTAGGTGAGCCTACGGTTGCTGACGATGGAGGTTGTGAGCGGGTCAGTGCCGATTGCGCGCTGATTCACCGTGCCGAAGTTAATCTCGATGGGGTTGTTATTGTTGATGGTGCAGGTGGATGGGGAAATAGAGAAGTTGTTGGCGGCCGTGTACGTAAGCGCGAGCGTTGAGCTGCCGGAGTTATAGTTATTTGTCTGGTCTAGATTTAACCTTCCGAGGACGTCGCCTAATCGAACGTCGATAGGATTGGTCGGATTGTTGCGCACCAAAATATAAGGTGTGACATCGACCGGCACGCCGATGCCGTTATTAGGCATGGTCGTCGTTCGGATACCATTCGGGACTGGGGTATTTTGATAGCTGCCGTTGATGCGTAAGCCGGTGCCTTGACTGGTGAACTTCGGGCCTGGCACCCAGGCCGGCCCCACTCTTGCCGACGTAGCCCAGTAGTCCGTATACCAAGGCTGGCTACCGCCAAAACCCGAGAATCGGCACTCTAACCTTGCCCCTTCGAGCAGGATACGCGTTCTGTCTGCGCTCAGTTGAACCGTAACGGGAACTTGCAGGTTTAACGTCCCACCTGCACCTACAAATATCCAGGACCCGCCATTTACACGACAATCAGTTGCACTCGCAGCCGTAGTGATTCCGATCAGCACAAGAAGCACAAGAGCTCCATAGCGTTGTTTCATTTTTTGATCTCTCGCGGCTTATATCTACCTGAATGTGCCCACTGGGCACTCGCGGCTCACGTCATCAAGAGGACGTAGCCGCTACGGATAGTCCAACGTAAAAGTAGAGGTCACCGTGTACGCACCGTGCCCAATGGTTTGCTCGCGGATAGCCGTCGGCTCGCCTTTCACGTAAGCCTTGAGTTCGATCACATTGCTGCCATCGCTCAGTACCTGTTCATCGCTGACGGCATTCAAGGGCAATGGCTTATCGTTTAATGTCTCGATACCGACGCCAATCCCAGAGGCGCCACTGCCACCGTCCAGCGCGAGCAAACCCGGAAGTTCGCCATTTTCGGCACCGCCGAAGGTGATGGTCACGGTGTTGCCAATGGTGGTGTCACACTCCTCAAGGTGCAGTTGGAAGCGCTTGCCCACCGTTCGCGTGTTGATATAAAGGTGCTTGCTGGTGACGTCCCAAAGTTCCAGCGCGATGGCCTCATCGCCCGGGCGGATGGTGCAGGCCTCTTCCACCAGGTTGCCCTTGAACATCAGGTTGTCCGCGCCGTGCCCCAGAGGGATCAGGCCGAAGGTGAGCAGCAGCGCCAGCCCGCCCTTATGCACAATTTGGTCTCGCATCGACTCAACTCCTACTGGTATTCAGCCAACAACGTGGCCACGGCCGTAAACCGCGCGGGGGTCAGAATTGCACCGGGCTGTTGCACGGGTACCACCTCCAATGTCGGCGGTGACGACAGGGTGATGTCCAGCGGTGTATTGAGTGGAAACGGCAGGTTGTTCTGAAAAATCCGAATGCCCAGCGCCGGCACGCTGGTCTGCACCGCTGCACCGTCAAACGACGAGGCTGTGCCGTTCACGCTCAATTTGAGCTCCCACGGCAACGTGTCGGTGCCACAGTTGATGGCGTAACCGACACCTCGGCGGTATTTCACACCATCGATGCGCTTTACCCCCACATCGCCAAAATCCACCTCAATGGTGTTGCCGCTGTCGATCGTGCACGGCGGCGGTTCATTCAGCGTGCCGCTGAAGGTCAAGTTGGCCGACGCACCACTGCAAAGGCCGATGGAACACACGGTGAGCAACACACGTTGCTGCCAAAATGTCATTGAGCATTCCTCGTCATTGGTAATCGACCACCAGGGTGGCGGCGGCATCAAATGCCCCGCCGGTCAGCTTGCTGCCCACGCGTTTGACAGGCACCGCCTGTACCGCCGGGAAGTTGGGATAGGTAAAATTCACCGCTGTGTTCAACGGCCAGTCAGCGCCATTGACGAACAGCTTGACCCCCAGGTCGGCCTTGCGGGTCGACAGCACGCGGCTGTCAAACCCGGCGCCGGTGCCCTTGAGTTCCAGGGTCAGAGCGTTACTGAACGGCGAGTCACAGGTGACGGTATAGGGCACGTCACGCCGGTAATTAACCCCGTCTACCCGTGACGTCTGCAGGTCATTGCCAAACGGCACGTCCAGGGTTGCGCCACTGTTAATCACGCAAGGCGGCGGCGCGATGATGACCGCGCGGATGATCAGGCTGGTATCGGCCTGCACACCTTGGCCGGCAGCCCACAGCAAGCCGCCACCGAAAAGAATGGCCCACGGGCCGAATGATTTAGCCATCGCTCTGCCCTTACTCATAGTTGAGCCTGAATTGCACCACGGCCTTGAATGCCCCACTGGTCAACGGCGCCGAGGTGCGCGTAGGTCGAACACGCCAGGTCTGGGTGTTGCGGCCTACGGGCAAAAACAAGGGCTGGCCCCTTGAACCCAACTGTACGTCCCGGCCCAAAGCGTCGGTCAATTGCAGGCCCATCCCGGTGATGCCTTGCACTTTGACCAGCCGTGGGTCATCGGCATCGGCCGGCGCATCAAAGGTTACCGACAGCACCGGTTGGTAGGCACTCCATGTCAGGTTTCCCGTGCGTTCGTTGCGCACACGGCCGGCAGTGCGAAGGCAATCGGTAAACCGCAGCTGAAATGCCTTGGCCGTCGCCTGGTCGCCGGGGCGTTGCAATTGGCTGCTCGACACGTCGTCCAGGTCAACCGTCTGATGCAGTGAGGTCATATCCAGGCTGCAAGGCGACTCATGCATAGAGCCGAGCACATTCAACATCCCACTCATTCCTTCGATATCTTCGTCGTCCTCGGCGGCGTGAACGCCCGCCGCCAAGACCCATAACAGGCCGCCCAAGACCTTCACACGTTGCGACTTCATGATGTTCTCCAGCAGCTGGCATTACTCAATTAGGCGATGAGGCCTGCACGTTCACGTTGCACGTGTCACCCGTGCAGGTGAACGCCAAGAGCGGACGCCCGCCGTAATCATTCACATAGGCCAGGTAAGGGGTTGAACCCAGTGCCTTGGCGGAGGGCCCCAGGGTCAACGACTCCTTGGGCGCAATCATCAGGGGCGCAAAGCCCTCCACGGTTTTGCCCTCCTTGCTGCTGCGCGCATCCACCAGGGTCACGTAGTAAGGCGTCGGGTTGTGCACCCGGTACTGGTCGCCTTCGCGGGTCAGGGTGAGTTTCTGCTGCCAGGGGTTGGACAGGTCCTGCTGGCTCGGCGTAATGGCTTGCGGCCGGTAGAACAATTTGATCCGGGTCTGCAAGGCAATTTGCAGGGTGTTGGACTTGTCGCTGCGCGGCGGAATTTCCCGCAGGTTGAAGTAGTAGACCGTCTCCCGGTCCTGGGGCAGCGACTTGGCTGCCGGCAGTGCCTGGACTTTCACCTGGCTTTGTTTGCCAGGCTCCAAGCGTTGAACCGGTGGCAGCACGATCAACGGCGAGGTGATTTTTTGACCCGCCTCGTCCTCGATCCAGCCCTGGGCCAGATACGGCAATTGGGTATTGTTGTTGGTGATATTCACGCTGGTGGCATCTTTGCCGCCATCAAAAATCACGCGGGTACGGTCCAGGCCGACTGCGGCGTTGGTGCTCTGGCTCAGGGCCAGGACCAGCAGTGCCAAGGCCTGGGAGGTGATGCGTGGATTGAGCTTCATGAGGATGTGTTCTCCGTATCGGTGGGCTGGCCGGTCAGTACGGCGGGGTCAGCCAAGGATGGGTCTGTGGCTACCAGCTGGCAGCGCAGTTGCAGGGCGTCGGTCAAACCATCCGCAGGCAACGTGGCCGGCAGCGTGAGCAGGCAGCGTTCGTCACCGCCCCAGCTGACGACCATCTGCTCGCCGGCTCGAATACCGCTCAGGTAGACGTTGCCGCCGTCGTTCACAATCCCGGTGTCCTGTTGCTTGAGGTTCTTCACCGTCGCGCCGAAAGGCGGCAGGCTGCCATCCGGCAGGCGCACAACGGCCATGGCCTTGTCACCGGCGATCACAGCCAGCGAGCGGTAGCCGATCGCGCCTTCGGTGAGGGTCAATTGCGTGACCGATTGAGTGGCTTCGACGTTGCTGGGCAAGCGCTCCAGATCAACACTGGCCGCTGTGCGCTGGTAGCTGCTGATGTCGGAGATCACCGCCTTGCCGAATACGTTACTGCGGGTCGGTGAGCCATAACCACGCACAGGCACGTCGGGTACGCCACCGGTGTCGATCATCAGGCGAGTGCCGCCGGTGCTGGTCGTACGATGGAGTGCGCCACCGTAGGGTGTGAGCGTGCCGCCGCCACGTGCCGACAGGCCGACGCTGCTGTAGCCGCCCTCCTGGGTGCTGGCGCTCAGGTCGATATCGGCCTGGTCGCCCATATGGCTCAAGTAACCACTGGCGGACGAGTCGCTGGCACTGAGCTGGTAGCTGTTGCGCTCATCCAGGCGATCGCTGTAGCGCGTCGCGAAGTTGTTCCGGCCGGCAGTCCGGTTGGCGTCCATCGACAGTGTGCCGGTGCGCCCCAATGGCAGGCTGACCGTCAGCGCCATGCCATTGTCTTTGTAGTTGTATTCCTCGGTGCGGTACATGTTCAGGGACAGGCTCATGTTCTTGACCGTGCCCACATTGAAGTAGCGTGACAGCGACAGGTTCCAGCGCTGGGTGTCCGGCCGATCCCAATAGGTTTGCTTGTTGTAGCTGGCGTAGACGGTGGCGCCCAGGTCACGAAACTGCTTGTTGACGGTGACCGTATACAGCGCCTTGCTGCCGCCAATCGGCTTCCAGCCTTCATTGGGGTCGCGGTAGTCCCCACGCCCGCCGAGTTCGCCGTTCAACCCGTAATGCCGGGCGTCCAGGTACTCGCTCATGCTCAGGAAGTTCTTCTCGGAAAACCGGTAACCGGCGAAGGTCACCTGGCTGTCGTACTCTTCGAAGTTCTTGGAGTATTGAAGGCGGTAGGATTTGCCCGAGAGCGTCTGGTCCCACACCTGGGCGTGCGACTGCGTCACATCCAGCGAAACGGCGCCGAACGCCAGCAAATCCCGACCTGCCCCGACCGATAACGCCCGGTAGTTGTTATCGGTCATACCGCCACCGAACAACGACCAGCCATTGCTGATACCCCAGGAAAACTCGCCGGTCCCGAAAACATTGCCATTCGAGCCGTTCTGCAGATTGGACGGCCGGCCCGTCGCCAGCTTGTAGCGAACCTGCCCTGGGCGTGTCAGGTACGGCACGCCGGCGGTGTCCATCTGGAAGCTGTGCACCGAACCATCCTGCTCTTCCACCCGCACATCCAGCTTGCCCGTGACCGCGTCCTGCAGATCCTGGATGCGAAACGGGCCGGCTGCGACCAGGGTTTCATAGAGCACGCGCCCCTGCTGGCTGATGATGACCTTGGCATTGGTCTTGGCCACCCCGACCACTTCCGGCGCGTAGCCACGCAAGTTGGGCGGCAACTGGCTTTCATCCGAATTAAGCGCGGCACCGGTGAAGCGGAAGCTGTCAAACAGGTCCGAATACAGGTAATTCTCGCCCACCACCAAACGCGCCTTCAGCGCAGGAATGGCGCGGTACGCGTAGTAGCGGCTCCACTCAAGCTTCTGCGGCCCGGCCGCTTCCTGCCGGCCACGTTCGACACGCCCTTGCCAGTCGGCCCGCAAGCGCCAGGCGCCGGCGTTGGCCCCCACAGTGCCATTGCCACTGAGGTTATTGCGGTTGCCATCGCCGCGCTGGTAGTTGGACTGCGCCGTAAGGCTATAGTCGACCAGCAACCCCGGTACACCTTCATCCCAGCGCGAAGGCGGGTCCCAGTTGATGGCGTTGTACTCAAAGTACGCCTGGGGCAAGTTGATACTCAGCGTGGAGGTGGCCAGGTCTCCACTGACTTCCATGCCTGGCAAACTTTGAATATCCAGACACTCGCCGCCCTTCCACCATGCCAGCTTGTCGGCATCGGAGACTTTCAGGCTTAACTGTTCCACCAGGCTGCGCGACAAACACGCCTGACTGCCTTTGGGGTCTTTGTCCGGTGGGTAGAACGCCACTGCCTGTTCAGGAATAGGCTGGCCATTGACTTGCACCACCATCGTGTAAGTACCCGGCAAAATAAACCCGCTGCGGGCAAATTGAGACAAGTCAATATTGCTGCGATCAATCAGGTCGAGCACATCCGTATTAAACTCGACATCCCCGGCGCCCAGTGCTGTTCCTGCCAGAGACATCAACCCGCCAAACAGGCTAGGGCGCAGCGTATTTTTGAACTTCGCTGTATTCAACATGAACGCCTGTCCATCACTATTCAAAAGTATTCCAACTTGAACCGCACGGCGGCGGTATGAGCGCCCACGACCAACGGCAGTCCGTTACCGACCAGATAAAATCTGTAGTTGAGTGTCATGTCGCCCTCCGACAGAGGGGTCGGCGCCATCCGCTGCCCGGGAATACTCTCCTCGCCGGCAGCGTCCACAATGTGCAGCGCAACCCCCTGTGAGGCACCCGACACAGCGAACGAAAGCCCTGCCCGGTCGGTTGCTCCGTCAAACGTCACCCGCATGTGCTCCCAGTCAGGCAGGGTCGCCCCTGGGCGCGACGGGTCCGGGCGAGTCAGC
Source organism: Pseudomonas sp. W3I7 (assembly GCF_030816095.1). Classification (NCBI taxonomy): domain Bacteria; kingdom Pseudomonadati; phylum Pseudomonadota; class Gammaproteobacteria; order Pseudomonadales; family Pseudomonadaceae; genus Pseudomonas; species Pseudomonas sp. W3I7. The sequence goes on along the minus strand of NZ_JAUSXP010000001.1, from coordinate 1,686,354 downwards.
GTGCAATTGACCAGGCGCAGCTGGAAGGGGTGGTCTTCGCCGCGTGTATTGCGTAGCAGCCGGCCTACCGGCTCCGGTGGCATCTCGATGGTCTGATCGATACTGCCCAGTTCCAGCCCACAGGCTGAGTCAACGACCTCTCCTCCGAGCACCACGACGCCATCACCCTGCGAAGCCGCCTGGGCGAACCCACCGGGGTTGATGAATGTCGTCAATGAAGAGGCGAGTGCGAGGCGTATGAATGTATTCACCTGGTTCTCCCGTCAGCGTCCCCCCGCCACACAAGGTGGCGGGGAGCAAAACTTACTGATAAGCCAAGGTGAAGTTGGTGACGGCGCTGAAATCGCCCGGGATGATCGGGTCGGTGGCGGCGCCTTGCACGTAGGCACCGAACTCCAGGGTGTTATTACCGGTGGCGATGGCCTGCGGGGTAGTAGGCTTGCCCAGCTCAACCAGGGCACCGCCGTGAGTCATCATGATGCCCACGCCGCCTGCACCACCGACCGTACCGATCGCACCAGGCACAGCGCTGGAAGGTGCGCCGGTAAAGGTGGTGGTCACGGTGTTATCGGTCAAGCCGGACAGGTCGCAGCCTTCCAGTTCAATCAGCACAGGGCGCGCCTCAGACTTGCCGCCCGATTCCAGTTGGTGTTTGGCAATCGCCCCCAGGCGAACAGTCTGGTCCACAGAGTCAGGCTTGATAGAGCAAGCACCCGAGTGCACCGACCCCAGAAACGTAACCGTCCCATCCGCTGCCTGCGCAACAGAGATCGAGCCGGCCATCAGACCGATAGACAACAGCGCAGCTTTCATTTTGGTTTTCATGTACAGATTCCCACTTATTCACAAGTGTCATTAAAGAAGCCCGGCCACAGGTCGGTGCAGGGCTGATTAAACGAGCGGTTATAACCCGTGCTGTTAAGCCGATGATTCCTGAGTTGTTTTCCAATTAGTTGTATTGCAATTCAGGGATCAGCTCAACGCCAGGCAATTCTCCACTTCACACTTGAGCAAGTAAGCCATCTATTTCCGCAAACCAAGTAGCCGTGATACGCCACGACGCGCAGGAAAAACATGGCAATTTGCCAAAACTTTAAAAACAGCTGAAGGAAAAAGACTACATGCGGACTAATGAGAATAATTCAAACCAGACCGCATCTGTAAGATGAGGATTACACGCATTAAAAAATAACCGTGTTTACGCCATTAGATCAACTAAACAAACAAGCAAAGCCGTACCTGAGTATTACCAAACAGCGAATGTGCAAAGGGGGAGCACGCTCCCCCTTTATTTGGATAAGGTGCGAACTGTCGGTTGACTAACGCACCGCCTCAAACAATCCGGTCGCGCCCATGCCGCCGCCCACGCACATGGTGACGATGCCGTAGCGCAGGTTACGGCGCTGCAACTCGCGCACCAGGTGCCCTACCTGCCGCGACCCGGTCATGCCGAACGGATGGCCGATGGAGATGGAGCCGCCGTTGACGTTGTACCTGGCGTTGTCGATTTGCAGGCGATTGCGTGCGTAGAGGCACTGGGAAGCAAACGCTTCGTTAAGCTCCCACAGGTCGATATCCGCCACCTGCAAGCCCTTGGCCTTGAGCAGTTTGGGCACCGAGAACACCGGGCCGATGCCCATTTCGTCCGGCTCGCAACCGGCCACGGTAAAACCACGGAAAAACGCCTTGGGCTTGAGCCCCAGTTGCAGGGCTTTTTCCAGGCTCATCACCAAGGTCATCGAAGCGCCATCGGACAACTGCGAGGAGTTGCCCGCTGTCACCGAACCGTCTTCGGCAAACACCGGCTTGAGGCCATTGAGGCTGGCCAGCGTGGTGTCAGGGCGGTTGCAATCGTCGCGGTCGACCACGCCATCGAGTACCTGCACCTGGCCGGTATTTTTGTCTTCGACCTTGTACTGGACCGCCATCGGCACGATTTCATCGTTGAACAAGCCGTCGGCCTGGGCCTGGGCGGTGCGCTGCTGGCTTTGCAGGGCGTACAGGTCCTGGTCTTCGCGACTGACGTTATAGCGGCGCGCGACGATCTCGGCCGTCTGGCCCATGGGGAAGTAAATGCCCGGCACCTGTTCCTCGAGCAGCGGGTTGATCAGGTTGTCGGTGTTGACGCTTTTCATGGTCAAGCTGATGGACTCGACGCCACCGGCAACGATGATATCGCTGCAACCCGAGGCAATCTGGTTGGCCGCAATTGCAATGGCCTGCAAGCCCGAGGAACAGAACCGGTTGAGGGTCATGCCCGCCGTCCCGGTGCCCAGTTGCGAGAGCACCGCCACGTTACGCCCGATGTTGTAGCCCTGGGCGCCTTCGTTGGAGCCGGCACCGACGATGCAATCCTCGACCGTCGCCGGGTCGATGCCATTGCGCGCCAGCAGCGCGTTGACGCAATGGGCTGCCATGTCATCCGGGCGTGTCTGGTTGAACTTGCCACGAAAAGACTTGGCCAGGCCGGTTCGCACGCTGTCGACGATCACTACTTCACGCATGGGCTACCTCGATCTTATTGTTGGGAGATGGACCGAGCATAGATCCGGGCCTGCCCAACGGCGATGATCATTCACCTGGCATATACAAAAGCATGACCCCCTTACTTACCACAGGACTTGAAGACGACGCAGACTGTGGCGAGCGAGCTTGCTCGCGTTGGGCTGCGAAGCGGCCCCAAAACCCGCCGACGAGGTGTGCCTGAAAGAATGCGCTGCCTGGGTCGGGGGCTGCTGCGCAGCCCAACGCAGGACAAGCCTGCTCGCCACAGAAGCCTCGCTCACCACAGAACTTGAAGACGACGCAGACTGTGGCGAGCGAGCTTGCTCGCGTTGGGCTGCGAAGCGGCCCCAAAACCTGCCGACGAGGTGTGCCTGAAAGAACGCGCTGCCTGGGTCGGGGCTGCTGCGCAGCCCAACGCAGGGCAAGCCTGCTCGCCACACAAGCCTCGCTTACCACAGAACTTGAAGGCGACGCAGACTGTGGCGAGCGAGCTTGCTCGCGCTGGGCTGCGAAGCGGCCCCAAAACCTGCCGATGAGGTGTGCCTGAAAGAACGCGCTGCCTGGGTCGGGGGCTGCTGCGCAGCCCAACGCAGGGCAAGCCTGCTCGCCACAGAAGCCTCGCTCACCACAGAACTTGAAAACGACGCAGACTGTGGCGAGCGAGCTTGCTCGCGCTGGGCTGCGAAGCGGCCCCAAAACCCGCCAATGAGGTCTGCCTGAAAGAACGCGTTGCCTGGATAGGGGGCTGCTGCGCAGCCCAACGCAGGACAAGCCTGCTCGCCACAGAAGCCTCGCTCACCACAGAACTTGAAGACGACGCAGACTGTGGCGAGCGAGCTTGCTCGCGTTGGGCTGCGAAGCGGCCCCAAAACCTGCCGACGAGGTGTGCCTGAAAGAACGCGCTGCCTGGGTCGGGGCTGCTGCGCAGCCCAACGCAGGGCAAGCCTGCTCGCCACACAAGCCTCGCTTACCACAGAACTTGAAGGCGACGCAGACTGTGGCGAGCGAGCTTGCTCGCGTTGGGCTGCGGAGCGGCCCCAAAACCCGCCGATTAGGTCTGCCTGAAAGAATGCACTGCCTGGGTCGGGGGCTGCTGCGCAGCCCAACGCAGGACAAGCCTGCTCGCCACAGAAGCCTCGTGCACCACAGGACTTGAAGGCGGCGCAGACTGTGGCGAGCGAGCTTGCTCGCGTTGGGCTGCGAAGCGGCCCCAAAACCCGCCGATGAGGTCTGCCTGAAAGAACGCGCTGCCTGGATAGGGGGCTGCTGCGCAGCCCAACGCAGGGCAAGCCTGCTCGCCACACAAGCGTCGCTCACCACATGAGCCTCACCACAGGAAGTGCCGCCAGCTTTATTTCTTTTTCTTTTTATCGTGCTTGTCGGTCTTCTCGAACGCCTCTTCCAGCGCGCGGTTGATGGTGCGCAGCACCTTGACCCGCGCCCAGCGTTTGTCGTTGGCTTCCACCAGGGTCCAGGGCGACACCTCGGTGCTGGTGCGGTCGACCATGTCACCCACTGCCGCCCGATAATCGTCCCACTTGTCGCGGTTGCGCCAGTCGTCTTCGGTGATTTTGAAGCGCTTGAAGGGGATTTCCTCACGGGCCTGGAAGCGCTCCAGTTGCGTGTCTTTGTCGATGGCCAGCCAGAACTTGACCACGATCACGCCCGCATCGCGCAGTTGCTCTTCGAAGTCATTGATTTCGCCATAGGCGCGCATCCAGTCCGCCGGGGTGCAGAAGCCTTCGATGCGCTCCACCAACACACGGCCGTACCACGAGCGGTCGAACACGGTGAACATCCCGCGTGCCGGAATCTTCTGCCAAAAGCGCCACAAATACGGCTGGGCGCGCTCGTCCTCACTCGGCGCGGCGATCGGCACGATATGGTACTGGCGCGGATCCAGCGCCGCCGCCACCCGGCGGATCGCCCCGCCCTTGCCTGCCGCATCGTTGCCTTCAAACACGGTGATCAATGCGTGCTTGCGCATGCGCTTGTCGCGCATCAGGCCGGAGAAGCGCGCCTGCTCGGTAATCAGCTGTTCTTCGTAATCGTCTTTGTCCAGGCGCAGGGTCAGGTCGAGGCTGTCGAGCAGGCTCTTCTTGTCCACCGAGGCAATCAACGGCGCCGGGTTCATGCCGCTGGCCTTGCCCTTGGGCAGCTTCAAGGCGTTTTGCAGGCTTTCGAGCAGGATCTTGCCCACCGTGAGGCTGCGGTAATGCGCATCCACGCCTTCGATCACATGCCAGGGCGCGTAATCGCGGCTGGTGCGGCGCAGGATACGCTCGCCGAAATGCACAAACTTGTCGTAGGTTTCGGACTGCTGCCAGTCCAGCGGGCTGATGCGCCAACTGTGCAGCGGGTCGTCGGCCAGCGCCTTGAGGCGTGCCTTCATCTGTTTTTTCGACAAGTGAAACCAGAACTTGAAAATCAGCGCGCCTTCATCACAGAGCATCTTTTCCAGGCGCTCGGCACCGGCGATGGCCTGGTCCAGGCGCGCGTCCTTGATCTGGTCATGCACGCGGCTTTGCAGCATCTGGCTGTACCAGTTGCCGAAAAAGATGCCCATGCGGCCCTTGGCCGGCAGCTGACGCCAATAGCGCCACGCCGGTGGCCGTGCCAGTTCTTCGTCAGTCTGCTGGTCGAAGGTGCGCACCTCGATCAGGCGCGGGTCCATCCATTCATTGAGCAGCTTGACGGTTTCGCCCTTGCCCGCGCCCTCGATGCCATTGATCAGGATGATCACCGGGAAGCGCTTCTGCTGTTGCAGTTCGTACTGCACTTCCAGCAAGGCTTCACGCAGGGCCGGCACTTCGGCCTCATAGGTGTCTTTGTCGATGGCGTGACCGATTTCCGCAGATTCGAACATGGGCAGCTCCATTTCAAGATGGCTCAAGACTAGCGGATTGGGCAACAACACGCGGCAGGAAATTCAACCCGCGCTTGCCGTGGGTCAATTCATTACCGGTTGATCGGCTAGAATGGCCGCCGTGCCTTTGCCCGCCGTTATTTTTATGAGCCGCCCATGACCCCCATCACCTACGCCCAGCTCGACTGGGATGACCAAGGCCGCCCGCACTCGCGGGTGTTCGACGACGTGTATTTTTCCGACAAGTCGGGCCTTGAAGAAACCCGTTATGTGTTCCTTGAACAGAACCGTTTGCAGGAGCGCTTTGCCGCCTTGCCGGTGAATGGGCGGTTGGTGATCGGTGAAACCGGGTTTGGTACGGGGCTGAATTTCCTGTGCGCCTGGCAACTGTTCGAACAACACGCGGTGGCAGGGGCGCGCCTGCATTTTGTCAGCGTGGAGAAATACCCGCTGAGCCACACCGACCTGCAGCGCGCCCTCGCCCTCTGGCCCGAGCTGCAGCCTTTTGCAGAACAACTGCTGGCGCAGTACATCGCCATCCACCCAGGCTTCCAGCGCCTGGTGCTGGATAACGGCCGCGTGACCCTGACGCTGCTGATCGGCGACGCCCTGGAGCAATTGCCGCAACTGGATGCGCAGGTGGACGCGTGGTTTCTCGACGGCTTTGCCCCGGCGAAAAACCCCGACATGTGGACCGCCGAGCTGTTTGCCGAACTGGCGCGCCTGGCGGCGCCGGGCTCGACCATCAGCACCTTCACCAGCACCGGCTGGGTACGTCGGCTGATCAATGCCGCCGGGTTCAAAATGAAACGCACGCCGGGCATCGGCCATAAATGGGAAATCCTGCGCGGCGAGTTTCTCGGTTGGCCCGACGATACGCCACCGCCGGCCACACCCAAACCCTGGTTTGCGCGCCCGGCAGTCGTGGACGGCGAGCGCCATGCCATGGTCATCGGCGGCGGCCTGGCCGGTTGCGCCACTGCCGCCAGCCTGGCCGCCCGGGGTTGGCGCGTCAGCCTGCTGGACCGTCACGCCGCGCTGGCCCAGGAAGCCTCGGGCAACCCGCAGGGCGTGCTGTACCTCAAGCTGTCGGCGCATGGCACAGCGCTGTCGCAACTGATACTCAGCGGTTTCGGCCATACCCGGCGCCTGCTGGAGCACTTGCAGCGAGGCGTTGACTGGGACGGTTGCGGCGTCCTGCAACTGGCGTTTGACGCCAAGGAAGCCCAACGCCAGGCGCAACTGGCCGAGGCCTTTGCACCGGATCTGTTGCACGTACTGAACCAGGAACAGGCCCAACAACAGGCCGGCATCGCATTGGCCCAGGGCGGGCTGTTTTTCCCGGAAGGTGGCTGGGTGCATCCACCGGCGCTGTGCCAATGGCAAGCAGCGCATCCGCTGATCAAGGTGCTCACCCATCACGAGGCGCTGGAGCTGCACCGCGTCGACGACCAATGGCAAGCCCGTGACGGCGACGACGTACTGGCCAGCGCCAGCGTGGTAGTGCTGGCCGGTGCAGCCGAAATCAAGCGCTTCCCCCTCAGTGCGGACTTGCCGCTCAAGCGTATTCGCGGGCAGATCACGCGTTTGACGCAAACCCCGGCGAGTGCGGCATTGGCCACCGTGGTGTGCGCAGAAGGTTATGTGGCACCGGCGCGCCTTGGCGAACACACCCTGGGCGCCAGTTTTGATTTCAACAATGAAGACCTCACGCCCACCCTCGCCGAGCACACCGGCAACCTCGAGATGCTGCGCGAGATTTCCGAAGACCTGCTGCTGCGCCTTGGCGCTGACTCACTGAACGCCGAACACTTGGAAGGCCGCGCCGCATTTCGTTGTACCAGCCCTGACTACCTGCCAATCGTCGGCCCCTTGGCCGATAGCGCTGCGTTCCAACAGGCTTACGCCGCACTGCGCAAAGACGCCCGGCAACTCCCGGATACGCCCTGCCCGTGGTTGCCGGGCCTGTATATCAACAGCGGCCACGGTTCACGCGGGCTGATCACCGCGCCACTGTGCGGCGAACTGCTGGCCGCGTGGTTGAGCGACGAACCGCTGCCGGTACCGGCCAGCGTGGCGCAAGCCTGCCACCCGAACCGCTTTGCATTGCGTGCGCTGGTGCGAGGAAAACCCGCGACACGCCGATCACCATGAAGGAAAAAATAACGCCGTTACGAGCATCGCGGCTATTTGCCTTATAACTTATCGGTCTAAAACTCCACGCATAGCACTGGGTCAGTTTCTGGGTACGCGCCCTGTCGGGCGTATTGAGTATTGCCCTCCCCAACGGAAAAACCGGTAAGGAATTTATGTGTGGATTAGCTGGCGAGTTACGCTTTGATCATCAACCTGCCGACCTGGCAGCCGTGGAACGCATCACCCATCACCTTGCGCCCCGAGGCCCAGACGCCTGGGGCTTCCATGCCCAAGGGCCGATTGCCCTGGGCCACCGCCGCCTGAAAATCATGGACCTGTCGGACGGCTCCGCCCAACCGATGGTCGACGCCCAGTTGGGGCTGTCCCTGGCGTTCAATGGTGCAATTTATAATTTCCCGGAATTGCGTGAAGAGCTGGAAGCCCTGGGCTACGCCTTCTATTCCGGCGGTGACACCGAAGTGCTGCTCAAGGGCTATCACGCCTGGGGCGAAGCCTTGCTGCCCAAGCTCAATGGCATGTTTGCCTTTGCCATCTGGGAGCGTGACGCCCAGCGCCTGTTTATCGCCCGTGACCGTCTGGGCGTGAAGCCGCTGTACCTGTCGCGCACCGGCCAGCGCCTGCGTTTTGCCTCAGCGCTGCCGGCACTGCTCAAGGGCGGCGATATCAACCCGATTCTTGACCCGGTCGCACTCAACCACTACCTCAACTTCCATGCCGTGGTGCCTGCACCGCGCACCTTGCTGGCAGGCATCGAAAAACTGCCGCCGGCAAGCTGGATGCGCATCGACGCCAACGGCGACACCGAGCAGAAAACCTGGTGGACGCTGCCCTACGGCCCGCACGAGGATGAGAAAAACCTCAGCCTCGAAGACTGGACCGACCGCGTGCTCGACAGCACCCGCGAAGCCGTGGCGATCCGCCAACGTGCCGCCGTGGATGTCGGCGTGCTGCTCTCCGGCGGTGTCGATTCGAGCATGCTCGTGGGCCTGCTGCGTGAAGTCGGCGTGCAGGACTTGTCGACCTTCTCCATCGGCTTTGAAGATGCCGGCGGCGAGGCTGGCAACGAGTTTCAATACTCGGACCTGATCGCCAAGCACTACGGCACCCGTCACCACCAATTGCGCATCGCCGAAAGCGAAATCATCGAGCAACTGCCGGCAGCCTTCCGCGCCATGAGCGAGCCGATGGTCAGCCATGACTGCATCGCCTTCTACCTGCTATCGCGGGAAGTGGCCAAGCATTGCAAAGTGGTGCAGAGCGGCCAGGGCGCCGACGAGTTGTTCGCCGGCTACCACTGGTACCCGCAGGTGGACGGCGCCAGCGACCCGTATGCCGCCTACCGCGACGCTTTTTTTGACCGCAGCTACGACGACTACGCCGCCACCGTCGCGCCCAAATGGCTGACCGCCAATGACGCCGCCGGCGACTTTGTGCGCGAACATTTTGCTATGCCAGGCGCCGATGCCGCCGTGGACAAGGCCTTGCGCCTGGACAGCACCGTGATGCTGGTGGACGACCCGGTCAAACGTGTCGACAACATGACCATGGCCTGGGGCCTGGAGGCGCGCACGCCGTTCCTGGACTATCGCCTGGTGGAACTGTCGGCCCGCGTGCCGGGCAAATTCAAATTGCCCGATGGCGGCAAGCAGGTGCTCAAAGAAGCCGCGCGCCGAGTCATCCCCAGCGAAGTCATCGACCGCAAAAAAGGCTACTTCCCGGTGCCGGGCCTCAAGCATTTGCAAGGCGACACCTTGAACTGGGTGCGCGATTTGCTGATGGACCCAAGCCAGGATCGCGGCCTGTTCAACCCGGCCATGCTCGACCGCCTGCTGACCGACCCGCAAGGCCAACTGACGCCGCTGCGCGGCTCCAAACTGTGGCAACTGGCGGCGCTGAACCTGTGGCTCAGCGAACAAGGAATCTGATTGATGAAACCTCTTGCAGCGGCTTACAGCCAACGCTTGCTCAAGGGCCAGGCGCCGACTTACGAACGCCTGCAGGCGCGCCTGGCCGAAGACGGCAGCCCACTGGCCGCCGAGCCGATCGCCGTGCATTGCGGCTGGGGCCGATTGTTGATCGGGCACACCTTCCCCGACCCGGCCAGCCTGGCGCAGGAACTGCTCAATGAGCAGGCGGGCGAGCGCGACATTGCGCTGTACGTGGCAGCGCCCCAGCAGATCCTCGGGATTGACCCGCAGCAATTGTTCCTCGACCCCTCCGACACCTTGCGCCTGTGGTTCAGCGATTACCGCCCCGCTACCCGGGTATTTCGCGGCTTTCGCATTCGCCGGGTGCAGAGCGAGGCCGATTGGCAGGCGGTCAACCAGCTGTATCAAGGCCGTGGCATGCTGCCCGTCGACGCCGAGCGCCTGACACCCCGCCACCAAGGCGGCCCGGTGTATTGGCTGGCCGAGGATGAAGACAGTGGCGCGGTGATCGGCAGCGTGATGGGCCTGAACCATCAAAAAGCCTTCCACGACCCGGAAAACGGTTGCAGTCTGTGGTGCCTGGCGGTCGACCCGCAATGCACGCGCCCAGGCGTGGGTGAGGTGCTGGTGCGCCACTTGGTGGAGCACTTTATGAGCCGTGGCCTGAGCTACCTTGACCTGTCGGTGCTGCACGATAACCGTCAGGCCAAGAGCCTCTACGCCAAGCTCGGTTTCCGGGCGCTGACCACCTTTGCGATCAAGCGCAAGAACGGCATCAACCAGCCGCTGTTTCTCGGCCCCGGCCCGCAGGCAGGCTTTAACCCGTATGCACGCATCATTGTCGAAGAAGCCCATCGACGTGGCATTGATGTGCAAGTCGATGACGCCGACGCCGGCCTGTTCACCCTCAGCCACGGCGGGCGCCGTGTGCGTTGCCGCGAGTCGTTGAGCGACCTGACCAGCGCCATCAGCATGACCCTGTGCCAGGACAAGAGCCTGACCCACAAGGTGCTCAGTGCGGCAGGTTTGAAGTTGCCGTCACAACAATTGGCCGGCAGCGCCGACGACAACCTGGAGTTTCTCGATGAGCATCAGCGCATCGTGGTCAAGCCGCTGGATGGCGAGCAAGGCCAGGGCGTGGCAGTGGATCTGCAGACCATCGAGGAGGTGCAAAAAGCCATCGAGACCGCGCGTCAATTTGACAGCCGTGTGCTGCTCGAAAGCTTCCACGAAGGCCTCGACCTGCGCATCCTGGTGATCGGTTTTGAGGTGGTTGCCGCTGCGATTCGGCGGCCTGCCGAGGTCACCGGTGATGGTCAGCATTCTATCGGTGCCTTGATCGAAGCCCAGAGCCGTCGCCGCCAGGCGGCCACCGACGGCGAAAGCAAAATCCCGCTGGACGCCGAAACCCAACGCACGCTGCACGCCGCCGGTTATGACTACAGCAGCATTTTGCCCCGTGGCCAAACCTTGGCGGTGCGCCGTACCGCCAACCTGCATACCGGCGGCTGCCTGGAAGATGTCACCGCGATTCTGCACCCGACCCTGGTGGACGCCGCCGTGCGTGCCGCCCGTGCACTGGACATTCCCATGGTCGGCCTGGACCTGATGGTGCCCGCCGCCGACCAACCCGAGTACGTGTTTATCGAAGCCAACGAACGCGCCGGGCTGGCTAATCACGAACCGCAACCGACAGCGGAGAAGTTTGTGGATCTGTTGTTTCCGCACAGTCAGCCGACCGCCTGACAACCCGTGGCGAGGGAGCTTGCTCCCGCTGGGCTGCGAAGCAGCCCTGAAACCTGCCACTGCGCTTTAACTGAAAGAACAGGGTGAATTGACTGGGGCTGCTGCGCAGCCCAGCGGGAGTAAGCTCCCTCGCCACAAAAAGCGCCCTCAACTCATCAGGAGTTTCCATGACCCGAACCATCCCCGAACCGGATCTCAACTACCTGCAAAAAGTGCTGCTGGAAATGCTCGCCATTCCCAGCCCCACCGGGTTTACCGACACCATCGTGCGCTATGTCGCCGAGCGCCTGGAAGAACTTGGCATTCCCTTTGAAATGACCCGGCGCGGCACCATCCGCGCCACCCTCAAGGGCCAGAAAAACAGCCCCGACCGCGCCGTCTCCGCGCACCTGGACACCATCGGCGCCGCCGTGCGTGCGATCAAGGACAACGGCCGCCTGACGCTCGCTCCGGTGGGCTGCTGGTCCAGCCGTTTTGCCGAAGGCAGCCGCGTCAGCCTGTTTACCGACAACGGCGTAATCCGTGGCAGCGTGTTGCCGCTGATGGCCTCCGGGCATGCGTTCAATACCGCCGTGGATGAAATGCCGGTGAGCTGGGACCACGTGGAATTACGCTTGGACGCCTACTGCGCGACCCGCGCCGATTGCGACTCGTTAGGCATCAGCATCGGTGACTATGTAGCGTTCGACCCACTGCCCGAGTTCACCGAGAGTGGGCATATCAGCGCCCGCCACCTGGACGATAAAGCCGGTGTGGCCGCCCTGCTCGCCGCACTCAAGGCCATTGTCGACAGCGGCGAACCATTATTGATCGACTGCCACCCGCTGTTCACCATCACCGAAGAAACCGGCAGTGGCGCGGCGGCCGCCCTGCCCTGGGATGTCAGTGAATTTGTCGGCATCGACATCGCCCCGGTCGCGCCCGGCCAGCATTCCAGCGAACACGCCGTGAGTGTGGCCATGCAGGATTCCGGCGGGCCATATGACTATCACCTGTCCCGTCACCTGCTGCGCCTGGCCTCGGAGAATGAATTGCCGGTGCGTCGCGATCTGTTTCGCTATTACTTCAGCGACGCCCACTCGGCGGTCACCGCCGGCCATGACATTCGCACCGCGCTGCTGGCGTTTGGCTGCGATGCAACCCATGGCTATGAGCGCACGCACATTGACAGCCTGGCCGCGCTCAGCCGCTTGTTGAGCGCGTACATCCTCAGCCCGCCGGTATTCGCCAGCGACGCACAACCGGCCCAGGGTTCGCTGGACCGGTTCAGTCATCAGATCGAGCACGAAACGCAAATGGAGAGCGACACCCGCGTGCCGTCGGTGGACAGCCTGGTCGGTCAGAAGTCCTGACACCGGCAACTACGGGTAACTGATGGTAACTGCTGGTAACAAGGGCCCCCGGCGCAGTAGCATCGCCGGGTTCCCACCTCCGAGGCTTGTATGCTGATTCCCTACGACGCACTTGAAGTCGACACCCTGACCCGCCTCATCGAAGACTTCGTCACCCGCGACGGCACCGACAACGGCGACGACACGCCCCTGGAAACCCGGGTACTGCGCGTGCGCCATGCGTTGACCAAGGGCCAGGCCCTGATTGTGTTTGACCCGGAAAGCGAGCAATGCCAGTTGATGCTCAAGCACGACGTGCCCAAGCATCTGTTTGACTGAGCAGGTGTCAGCGGTTGGGTACGGCGTGGGTTTCTGCGGCCTGGCGTTCGAGGATCTTCTGATACACCTCGGCCCGATGGACATTCACACCCGCCGGGGCGGCGATGCCGAATTTCACTTGAGTACCGTTGAGTTCGAGAATGTGCAGGGCGATGTCATCGCCGATGGAGATGATTTCGCCTACAGCGCGGCTTAAAACCAGCATGGCGGTTGTCCTTTTGGAGTGACAGGACCTTGACCATGCGTGATTGGATTTGGCGCAGCAATGGCTTGCGGTAAAATCAGGCGAGGCCTACGCAGACCGGTAATTTTGCTGACAGACAAGCCCCCATAAACAACCTGTGGCGAGGGAGCTTGCTCCCGCTGGACTGCGCAGCAGTCCCACTCCTTTGAAGCAAAAGGCGGGGGCCGCTTCGCAGCCCAGCGGGAGCAAGCTCCCTCGCCACAGTGACAGCACCTGCCCTGACTTAGCCTTTAGTTGCCTGCGCCTTGGCGCGCATCTTGTCGGCCATCGACGTCATCTCGTCATACAGCAACTGCGGGTTCTTTTGCTTCAACGCCCACGCCATACGCCCCTGCTCGTGGGGCAAAATCATGAACTCCCCTTCCGCCACCCGCTGATAAATGTAATCGGCAATATCCGCCGCCGAAATCGGTGAGCTCTCCAGCAACTTGCCGACCTGGGCCTTCATCGCAGGCGTTGGCCCACGGAATGAATCCAGCAGGTTGGTCTGGAAAAACGACGGGCACACCACATGCACACCGACTTCCTGCTGCTTGAGTTCCACCAGTAAACTCTCCGACAACGCCACCACGCCAGCCTTGGCCACGTTGTAGTTGCTCATCGCCGGCCCCTGCATCAGCGCAGCCATCGAGGCGATGTTGATAATCCGGCCCTTGCTCTTTTCCAGCAGCGGCAGGAACGCCTTGCAGCCCTTGACCACGCCCATCAAGTTGATCGCAATTTGCCAGTCCCAATCTTCCAGGGACAACTCGGCAAAGAACCCACCCGAGGCGACACCCGCATTGTTGACGATCACATCAATGCCGCCCAGCTTCACTTCACATGCCTGGGCAAAGGCGGTGAGCTGGCTGTAGTCACGCACGTCGCAGCGCTGGATAAAACCATCGCCACCGGCCTCGCGTACCAACTTGAGGGTTTCCTGCAAGCCGGGCTCGCTGACGTCCGACAAGGCCAACTGCCAACCCTCGCGCGCCCAGCGCAGCGCGATTTCGCGACCCAGGCCAGACCCGGCACCAGTGATCATCATGCGATTTTGCATAGGTAAGCAGCCTTGTAGTTCACGGAAGAAGTGATCGGCAGTGTAGCGAAGGTTTTTCCTGCACCCACGCACCATCCAATTGATGAATGCCTCAGGCAAACCGCCGACCGGGTAGCAGCGCGGCTTATAGCGTAAGTTCAATCTTTTTCAACTAAGTGCACGGCATTGCGAACGCATTAAAAGAAATAAGCCTGTTTGCGAAATGCTTTAAGAAACTATGGAATTTTCTGCACAACAGCGCAGTCGGAGTTATTAAGGCGTCCGTAAATAAACCCACGGGCCTGTCGATAAACAACCGGTCTTTTCAGAAGGCCCACAAGGAAAAAAACATGAGCCTGATTCTGATCATTATCCTGATCCTGCTGCTGGTCGGCGGCCTGCCGGTGTTCCCGCACTCGCGTAACTGGGGCTATGGCCCGTCGGGTATTCTCGGTGTGGTGCTGGTGGTGCTGGTGGTGCTGTTGTTGCTCGGCCGGATATAAAATCCGGACAAAAAAAGAGGCCTCTGGAAGGCCTCTTTTTTATGCCCGGATTATTAGTCCGGCTTGCCGTCGATCACACCGGCGGTGTTATCCAACAGGCTCTTGGTGGCCGTCTGCAGGAACGACTCAAGTTTCTGCTTCAGCGCGGCTTCGTCCGGCGATTCAGGAATCACCTTACCGGTCGGGTTAGCGCCCAGCTCGTATTCCCACAGTTTCGGCGGCATCTCTTTAGGCAGTACCAGGATGCGGTCCGCAGTGACCAGGGCGACGGTCTGGTCGCTGCCCGACGGCTTGATCACGCCAAAGCCCTTGTCGCCTTCCGGCAGGTTCAGCAGGTCGCGGCCCCAGCACTGGTGCAAGGTGTCGCCACCGAGGCGGCCCATGATGGTCGGCACGATGTCGATCTGGGTGCCCACGGTGTGGTCACGCTCGCCGAACTTTTCCTGCATACCCGGTGCAATCATCAGCATCGGTACGTTGAAGCGGCCCAGGTCCATCTCGGTGATCTGCTGTTCATTACCAAAACCGTGGTCACCCACGATCACGAACAGGGTTTCCTTGAAGTACGGCTCTTTACGCGCCTTTTCAAAGAACTGGCCCAGGGCCCAGTCGGAGTAACGCATGGCCGTCAAATGCTCGTTGAGGCTGCCACGGTCGGTGACTTTTTCGACCGGCAATGGCGTCGGCAACGCATACGGCGTGTGGTTGGACAGGGTTTGCAGCAGGGCGTAGAACGGCTTGCCGCCTTCGCGGGCCTTCAACTCTTCCAGGCCACGGTTGAACATGTCCTGGTCGGACACGCCCCACGTCGGGTCGGAGAACACCGGGTTAACGAAGTCATTGCGCCCGATAAAGTTGGTCATGCCCTGGTTGCTGAAGAAACCCGACTGGTTGTCCCAGGCGAAATCGCCGTTGTAGACATACACGTCGTCAAATTTGCGCGCGCTGAGCAACTGCGGCAGGCCCGACAGCTTGTGACTGCCTTCCGGGGTCTGCATCAGGTATTCGAAGCCCGGCAGGTTCGGGAAGCACGCCATGGTGGCGAACATGCCCTGGTGGGTGTGGGTGCCGTTGGAGAAGAAACGGTCGAACAGCAAACCTTCCTTGGACAGTTTGTCGAAGTACGGCGTGATATTGCCCGGGCGACCCAGTGCGCCGACCGAGTGACCGGCGAAGCTTTCCATCAGGATCACCACGACGTTCTTGATCGGCAGGGTTTTCTCGGCCGGTGGCGTGTAGTCACGGCGCACGGCGGCGGTGTCGGTATCCACCAGTTTCTCTTGCGGCAACACCAGCATGTCGCGCACGGTCTGGGTGGCCAGCGGTTGGTCCAGCGTGGCTTTCCAGATATTCGAGCGCTCTTCGGAGAAGCGCGACTTGGCCGCAGCGATCAACGACAGCGTGCCGTTCAAGCCCAACTGGTTGGCGAAGTTGGAGTCGGTGGTGTAGACATCACCCCAACGCAGCGGCGGGCCCTGGCGCAGGGTGCCACGGATGGCGACCACGGCGATCAGCAGGCACACCACAAACACCGCAATGCGGCTGTACCACGGCGCCACCTGGCGAGTGCCGACGGTGCCGCCGCTGAACGGGCCACGTGGGCGCGTCGCGCGGTCGGCGCCCTTGAAAGCGATGCTCAGGATCAGCGTGCCCACGGCCCAGGCCAGCAGGTAGCGCACCACCGGGAAACCGTACCAGAGCATGCTCATCACGGTTTTCGGGTCTTCCTTCACGTACTGGAACACCAGGCCGTTGAGGCGCTGGTGGAATTCGCGGTAGAAGTCCATCTCCATCAGGCCCAGGAACAGGGCAATGCTGGACACCACGGTCAGCCAAAAACGGAAGAACCCACGCGCCGCCATGGCCCGTACGCTGAACAACGCCAGCAGCAGCGGAACCAGTGCATACATCACAAAGCGGATATCGAAGCGCGTGCCGTTGACGAAGGCTTCGAGGAAGGTCGAGGCCGGCGTGTCGAGGATCATCTCGCGGTTGTAGACCAGCAGCGCCAGGCGCAGCAGGGAGAACATCACCATCATGACCAGCGCGCAAAGCAGCGTGTATGCCAGATGGGATTTGACGGTCGGTTGCAGCAAGCGATTAGAAGCTCGCTGCTGACTCAGGGCGTCCGGGTTTGCCATGTCGTTTCTAGGACCCATTGGAAGTTTAAGTTTCGAAATAATGCAGTGGCGTCCGACCCTCGCCCAGGCTGGCTGGGGTAGGCGGTTAACGCGGTGGCGCAAATGGTGCCCGATCAACGGCATCAACGCTATTAATTACTGAACGTGCGCCCGGGACCTGCCTTTAATGGCACCCGAGTTAGAGCCTTGGCAGAGCCGTAAAACCGCCGAATTGTCTTGGAAAAGATGTGAAAATTGTGTGCAGCGAATAGTTTCGACACACAAAACCCTGAGTATGCTGAAAACCAATGTGGGAGCGGGCTTGCCCGCGATTGCAGTGTGTCAGTCAAAACATCTGATACTGATACACCGCCATCGCGGGCAAGCCCGCTCCCACAGGGAGGGTGCTCACTTCAAATTAAGTGAACGATCAGATCCGCACGTTACCGCGCGGCCCGGCAATCGCCCAGATGATCAGGCCCAGAACCGGCAGCAACAGGATCAGCAGGATCCACAGCACTTTAGCGCCGGTGCTGGCGCCACTTTTGAACACGTTGATGATCGCCCAGATATCCAGCGCCAGGATGATCAGGCCGATAAGACCGTTGAAAGTGGAACCCATGGTGTCGCTCCTAAGTGAGGGCATGCACTTGTAGGATAGTCAGCCCTGGCAGGGGTTCCGTTTTATTTCAGACGTGGACGGCGACTTTCAAGGCTTCCAGGGACGGCTCGGCCTTGATCCCGACTTCGGCGCACAGTTGCAGCACGCGCGGCAGGTCATTGCCATACACCAGCACCGCCTGGATCTCGTCATCAAGCAATTGGCTGAAGTTAAGCAGCACATAGCCACCATCCTCTGGGCTCAACGCGCTCATCTGGATCTGAATGCGATTCAGCGCTACGAGGTCCTCGGTCTTGGCCAACTGCTTGGGCTTGAGGTTGAACGCCACGCCGGGGCCGAACGAGGCGACGATCTGTGCGAACAGATCGCCATAGGTGTCGGCCTGGAACAGCACCGTGTCCGGCAGGCTGCCAACGACTACCCACTCACCCAACGGGATAGGGAAAGTGTCGTCGTAGTTGATATCCGGGTTCGCCGTCAGAAACGCCGCCGGGTCCGCATAGGCCTGGGCGGCTTCTGTGGCGATGCGTACCACCTCTTCCTCGCCCATGACGCCGGCACTGATTTTACTGATAAGTTCGACGAGGGCGGTGTGCATGGGAAGGTCCTGTGGCGGCTGGTTTTTGAGGGCGCGTAGCCTACACCAGTTTCTGCAACTGCGCCGCCGTATCCGCCGCGCCCATGGTGTGCGCCGCCGCCAGCGCAGTCGCGCCCTGGGCATCGGTGGCCTTGGGATTGGCGCCTTGAGCGAGCAGGTAGTCGACCATTTCAACGCGGTTGAACATCGCGGCCAGCATCAGCGCTGTGCGCCCGTCCGGTGAGGTTGCATCCACTGGCGCGCCGCCTTCGATCAACGCCTTGACCACCGGCAGATTGCCTTTGAACGCGGCACCGGCGATTGGCAACTGGTTCTTGTCGTTGGCAATCTGCGGATCGGCGTTGAACTCGAGCAACACTTTTACCGCTTCGACATGGCCATGGTAGGCCGCAAGCATCAACAAGGTGTCGCCGTTGTGATTACGAAAATCGGCCGGCAAGCCTTTGGCCAGCAGCGCAGCCAGCATCGCCGCATCGCCTTTGCGGGCCACGTCGAAAACCTGTTCGGCGAATTCGGCGGCTTCATCGTCGGTCATTTGTTTGGGCTGGTCTGACATGCAGGGAGCTCCTTGTCTGGGAATGTGTATAAGGCGCCCAGTGTCGCGAGGGAGTTCCCCGCTGTCATGGCTTTTTTGTCAAAAGCATTCATAGCCAGAATCAATAACGGAACTGCCCGCCCTGGATCTGCGCCAGCAATTGCCCGGTGACCGGTACATAACTGTCGGAGCCCGGCAGCCACGCGAACACCGGGTCGTTACCGGCCTTGTCCGGGTCGAAGGCTTCCTCCTTGAGCTTGACCTTCTGGTATTTGAAGGTGCCGGTGGTTTCCATCTTGACCTTGATGCGCAAAAACAACGGCACCGCATAGTGCGGCAACTGGCCGTGGGCAAACTGCAGCAGCTCGCGCATGTCCAGAGCTGCCAGGGATTCACTGGGGGTGATGGCAACCATGCCGGCGCGGCCATTGGTGTTGTCGATCTCGACGCCATAGGCCACCACTTCGGCGATCTGCGGATGCTGCAACAGCACGTTTTCCACTTCGGTGGTGGAGACGTTTTCGCCCTTCCAACGGTAGGTATCGCCGAGCCGGTCGACAAATTGCGCATGGCCAAAGCCAATACTGCGCAACAAGTCGCCGGTATTGAAGTAGCGGTCGCCCTTCTCGAACACGTCCGTGAGCACCACCTTGCGGTTCTTTTCCGGGTCGGTGTAGCCATCGAACGGCGACTTTTCATCGATCCTCGCCAGCAGCAAGCCCTGCCCGCCGGTTCGCACCTTGCGCAGGAAACCATCGCTGCCTCGCAGCGGCTCGCCGGTTTCGTGGGCGTACTCCACCAGCGCCCAATGCTGCAGGCAAAAGCCAATGGTGTTGTCGAAGTTCAGCACATTGGTAAACCCGATGTTGCCGTCGCTGGCCGCATACAGCTCGCAGATGTGCTCCACGCCATAACGCTGCTTGAACTGCGCCCAGACACCGGGGCGCAGGCCATTGCCGACCATCTTGGTGACTTTATTGTCGCGATCCTGTGCACTGGCCGGCTGATCCAGCAGGTAGCGGCACAGTTCACCGACATACCCCAGGGTGGTTGCGTTGAATTTGCGCGCATCGTCCCAGAACTGGCTGGCGCTGAATTTACGCCGGATGGCGAAGCCCGACGCGCCGATAATCGCCGAGCCCCAGCACACACACAGGCCGGTGGCGTGGTACAGCGGCAAGGTGCAATACAGGACGTCTTGCGGCCCCATGTCCAGGGCGATGCTGCCGAAACTCACCGCCGTCTTGGTCCAGCGCCCGTGTTTCATGATGCCGGCCTTGGGCAAACCGGTGGTGCCGGAGGTGTAGATATAGAAGCACGGGTCGTTGAAGAAGATGTGCCCGCTGCTGGCAGGGTTGTCCAGCGGGCTGTCGGCGCTGGCGGCCAGCAGGTCGGTGTAGCCTTGCGGCACCACGGTTGAGGATTGATCCGCGACAAACCAGCTGCGTTCAGCCGCGATCGACACTTGATCGCGTACCGCCGCATAGGCGTCGAGCAATTCCGCGCCTGCCACGATCGCCACCGGGTTCACCAGGTTCAGGCTGTGCACCAGCGCCGCCTGGGTTTGTGCGGTGTTGAGCATGGCGCAGATGCCCCCCAGCTTGGCCACGGCCAGGACGCTGAGGAGCAGCTCCGGGCGATTTTCAATAAACAGCGCGACCACATCACCCTTGCCGATGCCCTGCTCATGCAGGTAATGCGCGATACGATTGGCGCGCTGGTTGGCTTCGCGGTAGCTGAGCACGCTGTCGCCATACAACAACGCCGCGCCATCGGGGTTGCGCAACGCAGCCTGTTCAAAGTGCCAACCAAGGCCGCAAGGCTGCGCGGGGTCGGTGACATTCGCGGCGCGCATGCCGCGCACCACGCGTGGCAGGCCGCGAACAATCGCAGGCACCTTACGCAAAAGCTTGCCCCACGTGATCATGTCGTCTTGTTGATGGCTCATGGCGCAACGTCCTTTTTCTTATTCTTCGTATGATCCAGGGACAGCGGCAGCCCTGTAGGCAGATGCCGAATGCCATGCAGGAAAATACGCCCGCCATTCTTTGACTGTACATGTGGGATTTGAAAAGTTTTGTATCCCGAGTCGGCCTTCCACCGAAAAGGAATTTTGCCCCGCCGAGGCGGTCTTTATCTTCGAGGCTGACCTGAAACTGCTGGCGCGAATAACGCAAAATGCAGGATGCACGATGGCCATTCATGCAAATTGCACGAAACCGAAAATCTGTAAAATTTTTAACTGATTGATTTATAACGACTTTTTAAGATATTCAATACTGGCACAATCGCTGCACCTATCTCTCCATGCTTGCCAACTTGAGCCAACGGAGCTGATAGACATGAGCCTGATCCAAGATAAATTCGCTTCTGTATTCTCCCAATACGACGTCACCACTCAGCCACGTCCAGACGGCGGTATCCTGCTGACCCTGCGCAACAGCGAAGGCAAACAGGTCAAGCGTTCGATCTCGTATCAACAGCTGCATACCGCTGACCAACTGACCTGGGTGATCAGCGCGATCCGCCGCGACCTGGCCGAACAAGCCAGTGAACTGCCACAGATTTCGATGCTGCAAAGCCAGAACCGCTTTGCCCTGCCGACCTATCACTCGGCATAAACCACCGATAACCCAAAAGGGCCGCGACGCTGATAGGCGTCGCGGCCCTTTTTTGTGTGGCGTCAGCACAAGCCTTGTCGGCTGGCCTCATTCATCGCCTGTACGCGGTTGGTGACTTCCAGCTTGCCGTAGATATTGCGCAGATGGAATTTAACCGTGGCTTCAGAGGTTGCCCGGATCTGACTGATTTCCCAGACGGTCTTGCCTTCCGAGGCCCAGCGCAAAATTTCCAGCTCTGTCGGGGTGAGGGGCTTGCCGCCCAGGCTCAGACGTCTTCTAACGGTCATCGGCGCGTCCACCGGCGTGTGACACGACTGTTCTGGGCCACTCATTGTGCTCTCTCCTTTTGTAGTGGATGCCCTATCACCTTTCGGATTCCTGCTATTGACAGGTGATATAAACATCGAGTCCACAGAGAGTTACATAACGAATGGATTGAAGGCACAGGGCGCAGCAGAAACAGCTACGCCCTACAGATAATCAGGCTTATTCCCACAGCAACTTCCAACTTGCCTGGGTTGAACATTTAACTATCTGTGCTTAGTCGTCCAAGCCCGGGAAACCATCGGCAATAGCATCGCCGGTGAGTTGCGGCTCACAGCCTTTAGCTGTGTTGAACAAACGCAAGGTGACAAAGTGCGGGTTCTCGCCCATGTCGAACCAATGGGGCATGCCGGCCGGAATCACCAGCAGGTCATTTTTCTCACAGCGCACGGCATATACGTAGTCGCCCACGTGCAGGTTGAACAGGCCCTGGCCTGCGACGAAGAAACGCACTTCGTCTTCGCTGTAACGGCGCTCATCGAGGAACTGTGCGCGCAGTGCAGCGTTCTGTAGAAGGTCGCCCGCCGCCCTGAGCACTTGCACAGCGGCGTAGCCAAGGGCATCGATCTGCGGTTGGTAGGCGGCGATGATATCTGCGTCGCTGGCGCCCTTCTCAATCGGCGCCGGCTGCCAGCGCGCAAAGCGCACAGCGTGTTCGGCCAGCGTCGAGACGATATCGTCGAAATGGGTCAGGACCTTGTTCGGGGTATCCGGTGTGGCGGCAGCGTAAACAGCGACGTAACTCATTGCTCGGTTCCTGTAGTCGGTTCTTGCAATCGAAGGCCAATGATAATGGCAGCGGCCAGGGCGGCGACGCTGGCGATGCTGAAGGTCAGAGTCGGGCCCAACAGGTTCCAGCTGTAACCGGCGTAGAGGGCGCCCAACGCGCCCCCGGTGCCGGCCAGCGCGGCATACAGCGCCTGGCCCTGGCCTTGTTGTCTGGCGCCGAAGCTGCGTTGCACAAAGGCAATGGCGGCCGCATGAAAGCTGGCGAACGTAGCGGCGTGCAGCACCTGCGCCAGCAGCAATACCCAGAAGATTTCGGCGAATGACCCCAGCAGCAACCAGCGGATAGCCGCCAACACAAAACTGGCCAGCAGCACCCGTCGCACCGAAAAACGCGTGAGGATGTGGCTCATGGCCAGGAACATCAGCACCTCCGCGACCACGCCCAGCGCCCACAGCATGCCGATCACGCCCCGGCTATAACCCAAATGTTCAAGGTGCAGGGTGAGGAAGGTGTAATACGGGCCATGGCTCATTTGCATCAAGGCCACGCAGGCATAAAACGCCAGTACGCCGGGGCTGCGCAATTGCTTGAAAAAACCGTCACCGGCCAGGCGGTTGCCCTGCACGGCGGGCTGCGCGTTCGGCACCCACAGGCTGGCGCCAATAATGCCGGCCATGATCACCACGACCACCACCGGGTAAATGTCCAGGCTCAGCCCGTCGAACAGGCGGCCCATGATCACCACGGTGAGGATAAAACCGATGGAGCCCCACAGGCGGATCTGACTGTAACGTGCGGTCTGCTGTTGCAGGTGCGCAAGGGTGATCACTTCAAACTGCGGCAACACTGCATGCCAGAAGAACGCATGCAACGCCATCACCAGGGCCAGCCAGGCGTAGGTTTTGCTGAAGAAGATCAGCGAGAAACTCGCCAGGGTGCACACCGCGCCAAAGCGCACGATGGCCAGGCGCCGACCGGTGTAGTCGCCGAGCCAGCCCCACAGGTTGGGCGCCACGCAGCGCATCAGCATGGGGATGGCCACCAGCTCGCCGATACGCGCGCTGGAGAACCCCAGGTGGTCGAAGTACAGCGCCAGGAACGGCGCCGTCGCCCCGAGCAGGGCGAAGTAGAAGAGGTAGAAGCTGGAGAGGCGCCAGTAGGGGAGGCTTTGCGTCATATTGTGGGGGGCTGCTGCGCAGCCCAGCGGGACGGTGCGACGATTCGACAAGCGCCCTCGCCACAGCAAGCTCGCTCGCCACACACCGTCACAGCTGGCCCAACACCGGCGTACTCACCTGCACATCGGCATTTTGCCCACGGTTGCGCAGCAGGTGGTCCATCAACACGATGGCCATCATTGCCTCGGCAATCGGTGTGGCGCGGATGCCCACGCATGGGTCGTGGCGGCCCTTGGTGATCACGTCCACCGGGTTGCCGTGCACATCGATCGAACGGCCCGGCGTGGTAATGCTCGACGTGGCCTTAAGCGCCAGGTGCGCAACAATCGGCTGGCCGGAGGAGATGCCGCCGAGAATGCCGCCCGCGTTGTTGCTGAGGAAACCTTGCGGGGTCATCTCATCGCGATGCTCGGTGCCGCGCTGGGCGACACAGGCGAAACCGGCGCCGATTTCCACGCCCTTGACCGCATTGATGCTCATCAGCGCGTGGGCCAGTTCGGCGTCGAGGCGGTCGAAGATCGGCTCGCCCAGGCCGGGTTTGACGCCTTCGGCGACCACGGTGATCCTGGCACCCACAGAGTCCTGATCGCGGCGCAACTGGTCCATGTAGGCTTCCAGTTCCGGCACCTTGTCCGGGTCGGGGCTGAAGAAGGCGTTGTCGTCGACGCTGTCCCAGGTCTTGAACGGGATTTCAATCGGGCCCAACTGGCTCATGTAGCCGCGGATCACGATGCCCTGGGTGGCCAGGTATTTCTTGGCGATGGCACCTGCGGCCACGCGCATGGCGGTTTCGCGCGCCGAGCTGCGGCCACCGCCACGGTAGTCGCGCTCACCGTATTTGTGGTGGTAGGTGTAGTCGGCGTGGGCCGGGCGGAACAGGTCCTTGATCGCCGAGTAGTCTTTGGACTTCTGGTCGGTGTTGCGAATCAACAGGCCGATGGCGCAGCCGGTGGTGCGGCCTTCAAACACGCCGGAAAGGATCTCGACTTCGTCGGGCTCCTGGCGCTGGGTGGTGTGGCGGCTGGTGCCGGGCTTGCGGCGGTCGAGGTCACGCTGCAGGTCTTCCAGAGACAACTCGAGGCCTGGCGGGCAGCCGTCGACAATGGCGACCAACGCCGGGCCATGGCTTTCGCCCGCGGTGGTGACAGTGAACAGCTTGCCGAAGGTATTGCCGGACATGCAGGGCGCTCCGTGAAATCAGTTGAATCAACTCAACCGTAATAACTTAAGGCGGCCAGTATACGCAGGCTAACCGACTAGTTCATCCTCGAAACCTTACCGGTCGACGTTGGTCCAACCGGCACCTTCCTGATGATGGCGCGATGATGCTGCGAGTTTTGCTTTTGACCCTTACCCTGTTTTCCAGCCTTGGCTTCGCCGCCTCCCCTGTTGTGCTGCAACGGCCGATCAGCCTGGACACCGGCAACGGCGAGCTGTTTGGTTCGCTCCTGCTGCCCAAATCCGACAAACCCGTGCCCGTGGTGCTGATCATCGCCGGCTCCGGCCCTACCGATCGCAACGGCAACAGCGCCGATGGCGCGCGTAACGACAGCCTCAAGCGCCTGGCCTGGGTGCTGGCGCGCAACAACATCGCCAGTGTGCGCTACGACAAACGCGGCGTGGCCGCGAGCCTGGCCGCCACACCCGACGAACGCAACCTCAGCCTGGATGCCTATGTGGCCGATGCCGTAGCCTGGGGCAAGCTGCTCAAGGCCGACAGCCGCATGGGCCAGTTGATCGTGCTGGGCCATAGCGAAGGTGCGCTGGTGGCCGCCCTGGCCGCGCCGCAACTCGACCCGGCCGGGGTTATTTCGCTGTCCGGCAGTGCCCGGCCAGTGGACCAGGTGATCCGCCAGCAACTGGCCGATCACCTGCCGCCGGCCCTGTTGCTGCGCAGCAATGAAATCCTCGACCACCTCAAGGCCGGCCAGGTGGACGCCGATGTGCCGCGCCCGCTTGAAGGGATCTTCCGCCCCAGCGTGCAGCCTTACCTGATCAGCCTGTTTCGCGCCGACCCATCGGCCGCCTTCGCCAAACTGACGATGCCGGCGTTGATCATCCAGGGCACCAATGATATCCAGGTGGGCGTGGCGGATGCCCAGCAGTTGCAAGCGGCCAAGCCGGACGCACAACTGAGCGTGATTCAAGGCATGAACCATGTGATGCGCATCGTGCCCAAGGGTGTGAAGGAACAGCTGGAGTCGTACAACGACCCGAAACTGCCCCTCGCCGCCGAACTGGGCCAACGTATCGTGCGCTTTATCGACGGACTTCAACCCCGTTAAGCGACTATTTGCCTCCAGTCCTGAATAAAACGGCCGATAAGCCCAGAGTCGACAGTAAAAAGACTGTCGACTCGCAGGGCTTGGACAGGATCGCGCCGCATGACTACCACCGAAGCAACACCCGACTCTACTGCCGACAACCCGGCTGAAAAAACCGAGGCTGTCGAGGCCGCACCCCTGCCGTGGGCGGACGTCCAGGCCGAACACTTCAAGATGCTGCGCCTGGCGCCCCTGGCCACCGATCGCGCCACCGGCGCGCGGCCGCTGCGGTTTGTGCAGTTCGGCTATACCGAGCGCCACGACAAGAAGCACAGCCTGTTGCGCATGGTGATCCAGTTGCCGGGCCAGCGTGTGCGCCGCGAGCAGAACCACCTGGATATCTGGGTCGACCACGAAACGCACCGTGTGCATTTCGGCCCGGGCAACAGCCTGGAAATCGAACCGGCCAACCGGGGCCTGGGACGCTTTCTGGTCGCACAGGGCGCCGCGTGGGCAAAAAAGAAGTGGTCACATTACCGCGTCGACGGCGTGGACCTCGCCAACAAGGATGCACTCAACGAAGCCACGCGCCTGCGCCGCGATCACTTCCTGCGCATCCAGGGTTTTGATGTGGCCTACGCCGATGTGCAGCACCTCAAAGGCAACGTGCAGCCGGGCAAAGTCAGCGAAGTGCTGGACAGCTGGAACACCGAGAAGGTGCAGTACGTAGAAATCCTCGAGGCGGCGCAGATGCTGCAGCAGGCCGAGCAGAACCTGGCCGAGCAGGAAGTGAAGCTGCGCAAGGAAGAGGAAAAGGTCACCAAGTTCAAGCGCGAGGACAGTGGGTTGCGCTTTACCATTACCTGCCTGGTGGCGTTTACGGTGTTTCAGGCGGGGTTGTTGATCTGGATTGCAACACATCGCTGAAAGGCTGGAATGCATTCCAAATGTGGGAGCTGGCTTGTCGGGTCGCCGCATCGCTGCGATAGCGGTGTGTCAGTTGCCACCGCTATCGCAGGCAAGCCAGCTCCCACACTGACCGCGTTCCTATTGTGGAATGAAGTTAAACCCGCGCCGCAAACACCGCCTGATGCGCCCGGCACTGCTCAGCCGTCAGCATGAACACACCGTGCCCGCCGCGTTGGAAGTCCAGCCAGGCAAAGTCGACTTCCGGGTACAGCGCTTCGACGTGCACCTGGCTGTTGCCGACCTCAACAATCAGCAAGCCCTTCTCGGTCAGGTGGTCGGCGGCCTCGGCCAGCATGCGCCGCACCAGGTTCAAACCATCGTCGCCGCAGGCCAGGCCCAGTTCCGGTTCGTGCTGGTATTCGTCCGGCATGTCGGCGAAGTCTTCGGCATCCACATAGGGCGGGTTGGACACGATCAAGTCGAAACGCTGGCCCGGCAGGCCATCGAAGCCGTCGCCCTGCACGGTGTAGACGCGCTCATCAACACCATGACGTTCAATGTTCTGGTTAGCCACTTCCAGCGCTTCAAAGGACAAGTCGCCCAGCACCACTTCAGCGTCCTGGAACTCGTAGGCACAGGCGATGCCGATGCAACCGGAGCCGGTGCACAGGTCGAGAATGCGCGCCGGCGGTTGGGCCAGCCACGGCTCGAAGCGGTTTTCGATCAACTCGCCGATCGGTGAACGCGGGATCAACACGCGCTCGTCGACGATAAACGACATGCCGCAGAACCAGGCTTCCTTCAACAGGTAGGCAGTAGGAACACGCTCGTGGATACGCTTGTGCAGCAAGCGCTGCACGTGGGCGACTTCCTCTTCTTCGAGGTTGCAGTCCAGGTAGCTGTCGGCAATTTCCCATGGCAGATGCAAGGCGCCGAGCACCAATTGCCGGGCTTCGTCCCAGGCGTTGTCGGTGCCATGCCCGAAAAACAGGTCTTCCCCATGGAAACGGCTGACAGCCCAACGGATGTGGTCGCGCAACGTGCGCAGGCGAGAGGTAATCACGGGGGCAAGCTCCTGGAAAAAACGACTGGCGATTCTAACAGCCTTCGCCTGTACCGACGATGTACGAAACCCCTTCACCATCCGTCGGATTTCATTCAAATTGCCATCATTGCGCTAAACAAGCCCACCTCTTGACATGGCTGCACGTCAACAACGGCGTACCTTACGATGGTAGCGATTCACAGAACCGCTCAGCCAGTGGACAATGTGACAAAAGCCCCACTCACAGGAGCCCCCAGAATGTCCGTTCCAAAGACGATGTTTCAACTCAGCGGTCGCGGTTACGCAGCAGCCAACCTGAACCATGCGACCCTCGTGATCATCGACGCCCAGAAGGAATACCTCAGCGGCCCACTCGCCCTGTCCGGCATGGGCGCGGCGGTCGACAATATCAAGCAGTTGGTCGCGGCAGCACGTAACGCCGGGCGACCGATCGTGCATGTGCGTCACCTTGGCACCGTCGGTGGCCTGTTCGACCCGCAAGGCGAACGCGGCGAATTCATTCCTGGCCTGGAACCCCAAGGCGATGAAACCATCATCGGCAAATTGCTGCCGAGCGCGTTCCATGGCACGGGCCTGGAGAAACACCTGCAAGACCTCGGCTCCCTGGACTTGATCGTCTGCGGTTTCATGAGCCACTCCAGCGTCAGCACCAGCGTGCGCGCCGCCAAGAACCTGGGCTTTCGCTGCACCCTGGTGGAAGACGCGTGCGCCACTCGTGACCTGCCTTACAAAGGTGGGATCCTGAGCGCCGAACACGTGCAGCATACCGAGATGGCCATCATGGCTGACAACTTCGCCACCCTCGCGTTGACCAAAGATCTGATCTGATCGCCCTTGAGATGAGCGGCGTATTTATTGCCCCGCTCATCCACAAACCCCTCTCATTTGGCGCATTTACCGCTGCTGTCGGAACAACCTGTGTATCTTCCGGTCGAAGGGCCGATACCCTGGAGGAAAGGTCGGAATGAAGATATCCGATGGTTTTGACGCTCGTCGCTTGCGCCCCAAGGGCCCGAGCAATTGGCGTCTGCGCCTGGTAGCCGGCTTTGCCGCGTTGCTGGCGATTGTAGGTTTGCTGTTGGCCGGCGCTGGTGGCGCCGGCCTGTTTGGTCATTCGCCGGCCCTTGGCGAGTTGAATGCCAGCCCCGGTGGCTCAGCTATCCTGGTGGTGATCGGGCTGCTGGTGCTGTGGTTGGGCGTGTGGTTGTGGCGTCGCAGCCGTCGGAAAATGCGTCAGCCACTGTCACTGAACATCGCTTCGCACCTGATGAAAAAGCACGACTGATGGCGCTTGGATAGCGTTTCCTGCGCCCTGGCCGCCGCGATTTAGGTAAACTGCCCGCCCTTCGCGGAGGCTGACATGCAAGACGACGATTTTTCCCTGTTCAAAAACGAGCTGCGCGGCGTCAAGCCGATCAAGCATGATCGTGCCGACACCGGCAAACCCAAGGCCGACCGGGCGCAGATCGCCAAGCTGCGCCAGGCCGCGACCGTACGCACCGACGCCACCACCGTGGACGGCCTGTCGGACCAGTTCGTGATCGATGTAGGCCCGGAAGATGAGCTGATGTGGGCCCGCGACGGCGTGCAGGAAAGCCAGATGCGCAAGCTCAAGATCGGCCAGATCCCGTTCGAAGGCAGCCTCGACCTGCACGGCATGAACGTGGAAAAAGCCCGCGAAACCCTCTGGGCCTTCCTGGCCGAAGCGACCAAATTCGAAATCCGCTGCGTGCGCGTCACCCACGGCAAGGCCGTGCGCCTGGACGGCAAGCGCCCCATGATCAAGAGCCACGTCAACACCTGGCTGCGCCAGCATGCCCAGGTACTCGGCTTTACCTCCTGCCAGGCCCGCCACGGCGGCGCCGGTGCGGTGTATGTGATGCTCAAGCGCACCATGATGGAAGGGCGTGACGAGTAAGCAAAAAAAGCCCAGCAAACAAGCTGGGCTATTGAGCATCATCGCTTCAGTCGTCGAAATGCTCTTTCGCTTTTTTCTCTCTCGCTTGCGAGATCATTGCCCTCTGCAACGTAATCGCGGTGTCGGCAGCGCATCGATAGACCGCACGACGCTCCTCAACGGAACCACTTCGGAAAAAATCTGACATGGCCGTCGATGAATACTTTTCTATAACGTCCTTAACTTCGCCTTTCATAAGGCTACTCCGATCAAAATTTGCTCAAGCTCATCAGGATGGTAGGGCTGCCTGACGAGTTCGTCAATTTCGTCAGCCGATAGGTCGATACCAATTTGCGACTCGCCTGCGTCGGTGTCTTTGATAAGCACATCTACTTGCAGCGCCCCGATAAATTCACGTTTCAGTCGGCATACCGTCGCTTTCGACGCATAAAACTGACGAATGAACTCTTTGCACGGGATATTTCGACCTTCAACAGCTTCACGCGCCAGTACGAATTCCCAAGCCAGTTCAGGTTTTTGGTAAACGTAGATGACTTGTACAGACCTGTTTTCCTTACCGAGGGCTCGCTGGATGTTTTTTCGAGCCACAGCAAAATTCGCCAGTGTTCCATCCAACAAGAAGGACTGGCGCTGCTGATAAACCAAGTCGACAGTCCGCTCGACCATAGCGGTTACGCCACGTTGAAAAAGGCTGGAATTTCGTCCCGTATACTCAGGAAAGTATTCCCTGAAATCATCAGGGTCGATACGTAACGCACGGGATCCCCCTCCTCCATCAAACGAATAAATGATTTTGAGACTTCTGTCTTGCCCGCCCCAGGAGAACCCGCCATGAATACCGAGACCGGATAATTTTCGCCCGGGTAATTAGCCAGACATGCCAGCTCACGTGCAATCCTGGTTCGATTTGCCTTGGCAAAGAACAGTGCGCGCTCAGAAATGCTTCGCTCCAGCGGGGTCATTACGTCCTCCTCAACGGAGGCCGACTCTAACATCGCTATCGCCTGGGAATACAACTGTCGGCCTACCTACGCTACTATGTGCGCCACATCACCCGCCGCTCCTGCGGGCAGGGCAACGCTTCACATTGGTACAGGCATACACCGTACCGTTCTGAAACCCATACGGAAACAGTCCTGTGACATTGGAACAAAATTACACCGCGATCCTCGGCCAGCTCGGCGAGGACGTTTCCCGCGAGGGCCTGCTCGACACGCCAAAGCGTGCCGCCAAGGCGATGCAGTACCTTTGCCGCGGCTATGAACAGACGCTGGAAGAAGTCACCAACGGTGCCTTGTTCAGCTCCGACAACAGCGAAATGGTGTTGGTCAAGGACATCGAGTTGTACTCGCTGTGCGAGCACCACCTGCTGCCGTTTATCGGCAAGGCGCATGTGGCGTATATCCCGAGCGGCAAAGTGCTGGGCCTGTCGAAGGTCGCGCGGATTGTCGACATGTATGCGCGCCGCCTGCAGATCCAGGAAAACCTCAGCCGCCAGATCGCCGACGCGGTGATGCAGGTGACCGGTGCCCTGGGCGTGGCGGTGGTGATCGAAGCCAAGCACATGTGCATGATGATGCGCGGTGTGGAGAAACAGAATTCGTCGATGATCACCTCGGTGATGCTGGGTGAGTTCCGCGAAAACGCGGCCACCCGCAGCGAATTTCTCAGCCTGATCAAGTAACAGGCTGTGTAAGGAAAAGCCGGCGTTCATCGCCGGTTTTTTTTCGCCTGCGAAATTCAGGTAAGCTGCGGCCCCTTCTTCATGGGCAAGAGGTTTCAGCCATGTTCGTCAAAGCACTTCGAGTGGGTCTCGGCCAAATCATCATCGCGGGCGACTTCCTGACTCGCCCGCGCAAAAAGCAGCGTTCCGCCGAGCAACAGGCTCAGGTGAATGCGGCGGCCAAGGAGCTGACGCTGTACCAGTTCCACGCCTGCCCGTTTTGCGTGAAGACTCGCCGCACCCTGCACCGCCTGAATGTGCCGGTGGCGCTCAAGGATGCGAAAAACAACGAACAGGACCGCCAGACCCTGCTGGAGCAAGGCGGCAAGATCAAAGTGCCGTGCCTGCGTATTGAAGAGAATGGCCAGACCACCTGGATGTATGACTCCAAGGTGATCATTGATTACCTCGACAAGCGGTTTGCCGCGGTCTGACAGCCTCTGAAGAGCCCAAGTGGGAGCTGGCTTGCCTGCGATGCAAACAACTCGGTCTCTCAATTGAACAGAGGTGATGCTATCGCAGGCAAGCCAGCTCCCACATTTGTTTGGCTGTGTAATTAAGTCAGTATTACCAAATCCAGCAGGGCTGAGCCCAGGCACTTGCCGTGGGCGTCCAGCGCCAGCGAACGAGTGACGCCGCCGCGCAGGATCCCCGGCAGTACAAAATTCAGCGCCTGCACGTTGGGTAATTCATAACGCCGCACCGGCGCCGCATCCGGCTCACGCAAGCCGGCAAAAAACTCAGCGACGCGCTCGGGCGTGAGCTGCTCGCACAGCAGCGGATAATCCTCTGCGCGGTAGGCGATGATCGAGATGTTCGAGGTGTCGCCCTTATCGCCGGTACGGGAATGGGCCAGTGTGTGCAGCTTCATGCTTCGATCCTCGGGTTGACCGCGCTACGCGGCAGCAGCAAGGAGGCCACTGCCACCACCTGGCGCACGCTTTTACTCGCCCCGCCGCCGCCCGACGGGCCGTTGGTGTAGAGGGTTTCCACTTCATTGCCGACCCGCACCGCCTCACTGCGATCTTCACAGCGGGCGGCCACGCGCAAGCGCACTTCCCAGGGTTCGACGTTGCTGCGGGGGCCGTGCAAGGAGTCCATGCCAATCAGCTCGGCGCGTAAGTCTTGCATCTTCAGCCCCATGAGTGCCAGGCGCTTGAGTACGATATCCCGCGCCAACTCAGCCCGTGCGACAGCGCCCGGGCCGCCGTAGGACATCTGCCCTTCACCGATCCATCCGTCCAGGTAACCTACGCTGACCTTCAACTGTTCAGGCCGCGCCCGGCCATCGGCGCCTTGAGCACTGACGCGATCCACGCCCTCCTCCACAAAGTTCACGTGGGAAAAGTCCGCGGTCACGTCCGGCGTGAGATAAGCCGCCGGGTCGTGCACTTCGTAGATCATCTGCTCGGTGCACGTCGCACGGCTGACCCGCCCGCCGGTGCCTGCGACCTTGGTGATCACAGCTTCGCCATCGGCATCGATTTCGGCCAACGGGAAACCCAGGCGTGCCAGGTCATCCACATCCTTGAAACCGGGGTCGGCAAAATAGCCACCGCTGACCTGCCCCGCGCATTCCAGCAAATGCCCGACCAACGTGCCACGCCCCAGGCGCTGCCAGTCGTCCGCAGCCCAGCCGAACTCAAACATCTGCGGCGCCAAAAACAGCGACGGGTCGGCCACGCGTCCGGTGATCACCACATCGGCATCGGCGCGCAAGGCTTCAAGGATGCCGTCGACGCCCAGATAGGCGTTCGCGGATATCAAGCGCTCGCCCAAAGAACCAACGGTCTGGCCGTTATCCAGGCGTTGCTCGGGCTGTAAAACATCCAGCACGTCATCGCCCACCACCGCCACGACCTTGAGGTCCTGGCCCAACTCGTTGGCAATGCGCCGAACTTCAACGGCCGCCGCCACCGGATTGGCCGCGCCCATATTGGTAATCACCCGCAGGCGACGGCCGCCGTTTAAACCAACAAACGGCAACACGCGGCGCATACGCTCGCTCAGCAGCGGGTCGTAACCGCCCTGCGGGTCGCTGATACGCGCCTGTTGCGCCAGGGCAATGGTACGTTCGGCGAGGCATTCGAACACCAGGTAATCCAGGTCGCCCTGTTCGGCCAGTTCCACGGCAGGCTCGATACGGTCGCCGGAGTAGCCGGCGCCGGAGCCGATGCGCAAGGTTTTCATCTCAAATCACTCCCAGGAGCAATGCGGTCAGGGTCATCAACACTGACGCGGCAAACAGAAACGGAATGGTGAAGCGCTGGTGATCGGCCAGTTCGATCTTGCACAGGCCTACCAGCAGGAAGGTCGCGGGCGTCAGCGGGCTCACCGGGAAACCGGTGGTGTGCACACCCAGCAATGAGGCCTGGGCCACTTGCAGCGGGTCGACGCCCAGGGCTTTGCCGACTTCGGCGATCACCGGCATCACGCCGAAATAGTAGGAATCGGGGTCGAACAGCATGCTCAACGGCATGGAAATAAAGCCCACCACTGCCGGGATCAACTTGCCGTGGCCGGCGGGAATCTGCGCCACCGCCACCTCGGCAATCGCCTTGAGCATGCCGGTGCCTTGCATGATGCCGGTGAACACCCCGGCGGCGAGCAGGATACTGGCCATGGTCAGGGCGGTTTTGGCATGGGCATCGATGCGCGCGCGTTGAGCGTCCACATTCGGGTAGTTGATGCACAGCGCCACCACGGTGCCGAGCATAAACATCACCACCGGGTCGACCCAGCCGGCAATCATCACCACCATCACCAGCACCGTGAGCAACAGGTTGACCCAGAACAGCCGTGGGCGCCGCAGCTTGATGTCATCGTCGCTGAGCACCCGTTGCGGCACCGCATCCACCGAAGAACCGGCGCCCAGGCCCAGGCGTTTTTCTTCACGACGACCCAGCCACCAGGCGCAGGCAAACACGAAGACCAGGCCGACGATTTGCACCGGAATCAGCGGCTGGAACAGGTCCGCTACCGGCACATGCAAGGCCGCCGACGAACGCAGCACCGGGCCGGTCCACGGCAGGAAATTGACCCCGGCGGCCATGGCGCAGACACACGCAAGGATGCGCTTGTCGATGCCCAGCCGCGTATACAGCGGCAACATCGCCGGCACCGTTACCAGAAACGTCACCGCCCCGGAGCCGTCCAGGTGCACCAGCAGCGCGAGGGTCGCGGTGCCGACCACAATCCGCGTAGGACGCGTGCCTACGGTGCGCAGGATGCGATCAATGATGGGATCGAGCATGCCGGCGTCGGTCATGATCCCGAAAAACAGAATCGCGAACACAAACATGCCCACCACCGGGGCGACGTTCTTGATTCCGGTAATGATAAAGGCGCTGGTTTGCAGGCCGAAACCGCCGAGCAATGCGGCAATGATCGGCAAGGCGATCAGCGCCACCAGCGGCGACAGGCGTTTGCTCATGACGGCAGCGAGCAGGCACAGGATGGTAATGACACCCAGGGTAGCGAGCATGGGTTACTCCAGAGCGGCCTTGGTGGCCGGTTATTGTTTTCCCTGGAGTATTGGAAGCGGGTTAGTCTTTGTAAATTGGAATATTCGGCCTGGCACGTTCGGAAAAACAAAATGAAGAACAGCATCCAACACATACAAGCCTTTCTCGCCGTAGCCCGCACCGGCAGTTTCACCAAGGCCGCCAACGAGTTGCACTTGTCGCCCTCGGCCCTGACGGTACAGGTGCAACAACTCGAAGACTGGCTCGGCGTCGCGCTGCTCGATCGCAGCCCGCGCCACGTAAGCATTACCGCCGCAGGCGAAGACGCGCGCGGCCCCATGGAAAAACTGCTGCTGGACCTGGACAACATCGTCACCGGCTCACGAGACCTCGCCGCCCTGCGCCGTGGCGTGGTCAGCATCGCCGCGCTGCCCTCGGTGTGCGCCGGCGCCCTGCCGCCCGCTTTGCGCCTGTTTCGCGAGCGTTTTGCCGGCATCGAAGTGCGATTGCATGACCTGGTGGCCCATCGTATTCATGCGCAGGTACGTGAAGGCGTGGTGGATTTCGGCATCGGCGTGCGTGCCCGGCTGAGCCACGGCCTGGAGTTTTTGCCGGTGCTCAATGATCGGTTGTGTGCGTTTGTGCCACTGGGCCATCCCCTCGCCCACCATCGCCGGCTGACCCTGGAACAATTGGCGGACCAGCCGATCATCCTCACCGGGCGCGACAGCAGTGTGCGCGAGCAGGTGGACTTGTTGTTTGATCAGACGCGGCTGACGATGAATGCCGGCATGGAAGCCAACTACATGTCGACGGTGCTGGCGCTGGTGCGCCAGGGGTTGGGCATCAGTGTGCTGCCGGAGTCGGCGGCGGACAGTTTGGCGGGGTTGAAGCGCATCACTATTGACCACCCCGGCGTGAACCGCGAGATCGGCTTGATCAGTCGCAGCGGCATGGGCCTCAGCCCGGCGGCGCAGCGTTGCTTTGAGCTGCTGAGTATTGAGCTGTCTGGCACAACATCGAACTGAAACTGGACACAGTCCAGGTGGGTGCTGGCTCCCACACAAGCCAGCTCCCACATTTTTGACCGCATAAACTCAATCAAGCATCGCTACATGTTTTGGATGACTGGCCACCCGCGCCAGCCACGCCTGCACCCCCGGATAAGCGTCCAGCTCAAACCCACCCTCCTGGGCCACATGGGTATAGGCATACAACGCCACATCGGCGATGGAGAATTGATCGCCCACCAGATACGGGGTCAATTGCAGTTGGCGCTCCATGACTTTGAGCGCCTTGTAGCCACCTTTGTGCAGTTTCTTGTATTCCTCAAGACGGTCTGCGGGCAAGCCAAGGTAAAACTGGATAAACCGCGCCACCGCAATATATGGCTCGTGGCTGTACTGCTCGAAAAACTGCCACTGCAACACTTGTGTGCGCAGGCGTGGCTCGGCCGGCAAAAACTCGCTGCCATCGGCCAGGAAGTTCAGAATCGCGTTGGACTCCCACAGGCACGTGCCGTCTTCAAGTTCCAGCACCGGGATCTTGCCATTCGGGTTCTTGGCCAGGAACTCGGCGGTCTGGGTGTCGCCCTTGAGGATGTCGACATCGATCCATTGGTACGGGATGCCCAGCAGGTTGAGCATCAATTTGACCTTGTAGCAGTTGCCCGACTTGTAATCGCCATAAACCTTGTACATGGGGCTCCCCTTATGCCGCTTGCGCGTGCTGTGCTTGACGGACTACCGCGGCCAGGCGCTTGAGACCTTCGTCCAGGCGGGCCGGGTCGATATGGCTGAAATTGAGGCGCAACGAGCCCAGGTGTTGGTCGGGCTCGGAAAAGAACGGCTCACCGGGCATGAACGCCACCTCCTGAGCCAATGCTTGCGCCAACAAGGTGCGGGTGTCGAGGGGCTGTTTCAAGGTCAGCCAGAAGAATAATCCACCCTGGGGCAGTTGCCAGTCGGCCAAGTCGCCAAAGTGGCGCTCCAGCGCCGACTGGAATGCATCGCGGCGCTCGCGGTAAAAACTGCGCAATTGCACCAGATGCTGCTGGTATTGCTCGGTGCCGATCCACTGCATGGCCTGCCACTGGCCAATGCGATTGGTGTGCAGGTCGGCCGATTGCTTGAGCTTGAGCAGGTGCGGGAACAAATCCTCGCTGGCGATCAGGTAACCGACGCGCAACCCCGGCAACAGGGTCTTGGAGACGGTGCCGGTGTAGATCCAGCTGGCTTTTTTCAAGCGCCCGGCGATGGGCTGGGCACTGGCGCCGTCGAATGTCAGCTCGCGGTAGGGCTCGTCTTCGATCAGGGTTACGCCGAACTCATCAAGCAAAGCGGCCACGGCTGCGCGCTTGGCTTCGCTGTAGCGCACGGCCGAAGGGTTCTGGAAGGTCGGGATGAGGTAGATGAACGCCGGGCGATGGCGTTCGAGGCTGGTGCGCAGGGCGGCCAGGTTCGGGCCGTCGGCCTCCAGTTGCACGGTGAGGCAATCGGCGCCGAACAGTTGGAAAATCTGCAAGGCGGCCAAGTAGGTCGGGCCTTCCAGCATGACTTGAGTGCCCTTGTCGATGTACAGCTTGGCGGCCAGGTCGAGGGTTTGCTGGGAGCCGCTGACCACCAGCACCTGGCTGGCCTGGCATGGCACGCCCAGGGCGCGGGCCTCGGCGGCGAGCAGTTCACGCAGTTGCGGCTCGCCTTCGCTCATGCCGTATTGGCCGATGTTCAGCGGCAGGTCATCCCAATTCAGTGCCGGCAACATGGCTTCGGCCGGCAGGCCACCGGCGAACGACATCACGTTCGGGCGCTGAGCTGCCGCGAGGATTTCACGGATCAAGGAGCTTTTGAGGCGCGTAACACGTTCAGAGAAGGCCATAGGGTCACCGGTAGCGAAGTCGGGGGCAAATACGTCAAACTGGTTGACCGAAATTACGACGACTTGCGTGGATACGTCAATATGCTTGACCTTAAAAACCAGGGCAGCCAGCAACAAGCCATGGAAGCCTTCTTCTTCGGCTACCAGGCCTTTACCGCCAAGGCCGACGAAATGCTCGAGCGCCGAGGCCTGAGCCGTGTGCATCAGCGCATCGTGTTTTTTATCGCGCGTTACCCGGCCTTGAGCGTGAAGGAGCTGCTGGAATTGCTCGGGGTGAGCAAGCAGGCGCTGAACATGCCGCTGCGCCAATTGCAGGAAATGCACCTGGTTGACAGTGTTGCGTCCGCAGCCGACAAGCGCAAACGCCTGCTGGAACTGACCGAAGAAGGCCAGCGTTTTGAGCAGTCGCTGCGCCGCGAGCAGGTGAAGTTGTTGCAGCGTGCGTTCAGTGAAGCTGGCGAAGAGGCCGTGGCTGGATGGTTGGCGGTGAATCAGGCCCTCGCCGGCCAACCTTGACCCTATGCCGAGCGATCTTGTTGTGGCGAGCAGGCTTAGTGTGGCGAGCAGGCTTGCCCTGCGTTGGGCTGCGTAGCGGCCCCAAAACCTGCCGATGATCTCTAGCTGAAGCCCGCGGTGACTGTTTCAGGGCCGCTTCGCGCCCCAAGGCAGGGCAAGCCTGCTCGCCACAACAAGCCGAAGAAACGCCCCGCATCCGCCTTTCATCCCCTTTCGCAGACAAACTACAAAACATTATTTGCTTTATTTGTATACAAAAGCATAATTCGCTTCGTGCGAGTTCCTGACCTATTGGTCAACAAAACCCGCCAGTACCTCAAAGCGCTGCTGCCCACCTCTGTGACCGGCGCTGGAAATAACAATAAAACTCTTGAGGAGTACTTGCTGTGGATAGCCAAAAAACCGAAGCCCCCACGCTGGACCTCGCCCCACCGCAAGGCGGCTGGCTGGAACGCCTGTTCAAACTG
Organism: Pseudomonas sp. W3I7; assembly: GCF_030816095.1. Taxonomy (NCBI): domain Bacteria; kingdom Pseudomonadati; phylum Pseudomonadota; class Gammaproteobacteria; order Pseudomonadales; family Pseudomonadaceae; genus Pseudomonas; species Pseudomonas sp. W3I7. The sequence goes on along the minus strand of NZ_JAUSXP010000001.1, from coordinate 1,647,785 downwards.
CGCTTGCATGGCACCACAGTGAGAACCGAACTGATTGCCGGCCTCACCACCTTCATCACCATGGCCTACATCATCTTCGTCAACCCCAACATCATGGCCGACGCCGGTATCGATCACGGCGCAGCGTTCGTCGCCACCTGCATCGCTGCCGCGCTGGGCTGCCTGTTGATGGGGCTGTACGCCAACTGGCCGGTGGGTTTGGCGCCGGGCATGGGCCTGAATGCGTTTTTCACCTACACCGTGGTCGGCACCATGGGCTACCACTGGGAAACCGCGCTGGGTGCAGTATTTATTTCCGGCGTGCTGTTCATGGGCCTGACGCTGTCGCGCGTGCGTGAATGGCTGCTCAACAGCATCCCCGTGAGCCTGCGCCATGCCATGGGCGCAGGCGTGGGCCTGTTCCTCGGGGTGATCGGCCTGAAGACCGCCGGCATCATCGTCGACAGCCCGGCCACCTTGATCAAGCTCGGTTCGTTGCACGAACCTGCGCCCTTGCTGGCGGCCGTGTGCTTCCTGTTGATCGCGATCCTCAGCTACCACCGGGTGTTCGGCGCGATCCTGATCAGCATCATCGCCGTGACCCTCGCCGGTTGGGGCCTGGGCCTGGTGCACTACAACGGGATTCTCTCCACCCCACCGAGTCTGGCGCCGACCTGGATGGCCATGGACATAAAAGGTGTATTCAATGTCAGCATGATCAGCGTGGTATTCGCCTTTCTTTTTGTACACATGTTTGACACTGCAGGTACACTGATGGGCGTCGCGCAACGGGCCGGGCTGGTCAATGCCGATGGCAAGATCGATAACCTGTCGCGTGCGCTGAAGGCCGATAGCGCCTCCAGCGTATTCGGCGCCATGGTCGGTGTGCCGCCGGTGACCAGCTATGTGGAAAGTGCTGCCGGTGTGGCCGCCGGGGGGCGCACCGGGCTGACGGCGGTGACCGTGGGCATTCTGTTTGTCGCGGCGATGTTTTTTGCGCCGCTGGCGGGCATGATTCCGGCGTATGCCACCGCCGGCGCGCTGATTTACGTGGCGATGCTGATGATGGCGAGCATGGCGCATATCAATTGGGATGAGGCCACCGACAGCATTCCGGCGATTGTTACCGCGATCATGATGCCGCTGACGTTTTCGGTGGCCGACGGCATCGCCCTGGGTTTTATCACCTACGTGGCGCTCAAGGCCGGCACCGGCAAGTACCGTGAGATTTCTGTCAGCCTGTGGGTGCTGTGCGCGATCTTTATCGCCAAGTTCATCTTCCTGTAGTACGGGAGCGGCTGAAAACCGCCTCACCTTCGGGTGGGGCTTTTTGCATATAAGGAAGGAATGTAGATGAACCTGGATACTTGGCTGTTGTTCAGTGGTGCGGCACTGGTGGTGATCCTGATCCCCGGGCCGCTGTCGCTGTTGATGATCAGCAACAGCCTCAACTACGGCCTGCGCCGTTCGTACCCGGCGTTCCTGGGCGGGGTGTTTGCCTCGATCTGCCTGCTGAGCGCCTCGGCTTTGGGCCTGGGTGCGTTATTGCTGGCCTCCGAACAGCTGTTCAGTGCCTTGAAAATCGTCGGCGCGCTGTACCTGTTTTACCTTGCCTGGCAGAGCTGGCAGCAATCACGGCAACCTGCCCACGGCGCCGATGTGCCGCAGACGCCGCCAGTGCCGCGCTTTCGCGCGCTGTTCGGCCGCGCTTTTGTGCTGGGCGCCAGCAACCCCAAGGACATCCTGTTCTTCGCGGCCTTCCTGCCGCAATTTCTCAGCAGCCAGCAGCCGTTCCTGCCGCAACTGCTGATCATGATCGCTACCTGGACGGTGCTCGACTTGCTCTGCAAGCTGGCTTACGGCCTCGGTGCCCATGGAGCCGCGCGTTACCTGCGCAGCGGCGCGGGCCAGAGCTGGTTCAACCGCATCAGTGCCGCACTGTTCGGCGGCGCAGCCACGGCAGCGCTGGTCAAGGGCTGAACGGCGCGACTTTGGCAAAATACACGCTGGCGGGATCGTCATTACGAACTCGCCACTGAATACCTGCAACGAGCCGGACCATACGGTTTTCTGCCATGGCTTGCTCAATGGCAGCAAACTCCGCCGAGTAGGGCGATTGCGAACGGATACGGTCGTGAAACCAGGCATCGGAGAGTTGCGGGGCCACCCTGGAGCGCAGGTTAACGTTGCGATTTTCGACCCAATTATTCAGCACAAAATAAACCGAATTCGAATGCGGATGAGTGCAGTAAAAGTCACTCATGCTGGCCCCGCCATGCCGCCGCGGGATTCCCCTGACGTTAAATCCATAATGCTCCAGAATCTGCCGGACCGCCGTTTGAACCGCTTGCGAACGAAGTACACCATTGCCGCGGCTACGCCTGAGCAACGATTGGCCAAGGCTGACGGGTGGCGTGAAATCCAGCCGCGTGCCCCCCGGCGCCGTCCCATCGACCCCGATGTTAATGATGTTGGCGCCCGGCTCACCCGCAGGCCTCAGCATGCTCAGCAGATCGGGCATACGGTTCGGGGTTTGCGGTGCCAGCCAACGGTCGAGAGTCGCCCGGATATTCAGTAAATGCGTGGCCGTCACCGTGGGGCCGGTGTCGGCCAACTCAGTGAGCCGCTCGGCCACAAACCGCCTGCTGCCCCGGGTCATCTCGGGAAAAATCCGCCCCAGCGTGACGTCCAGGCGTTCAGTGAACAGCGGTTGATGGGGCGTCCACAGCCCATTGGCCCCCAGGGTCGTCGGTATCGGCTGCTCTGCAACCGCCATGCCCAGCCAGCGCTCCACATCCACGGGTGCCCGGAAGGAAATATCTTGGTTGCGCATAATAAAGACAATGCTCGAAGACGATGCGTTAGTACCTTGGGGCAGCAACCGATAGTAATCCGGCCCTAATCGCAGGAGGTCATAGGCGGCAACACCCGGCGTCGCAGGCACTCGGTATATATGTCGGCCCAAGGGCGGCACTTCGGTCAGAGGGTCTGCACGCCGAAAGCCCCACGCTTGCCAGGCACTGTTGGCCATGGGCGACGCGCGCAACGCCGCTTCCGTGCGCGTGCGCGATGGCGGTGACCAATCCGTTACGCCTCGGGTAGGCGCCCAAGGTTGCCACACGCCTGAACTCGGCCCGGCCACCGGTGCATCGGCGCCTAACAGCCATTCACGGGGCTGTTCGATGTGCAGGATCAGTTCATCTTGCCCTTCCCCCTGGTTATTTTTCAGGCGTAGCCCCTGCTCGTTCTCGCGTCGGTAGACCGGGTAAACGTCGTTACCCTCGCGAATAAACTGCTCGCCATCTTTTACATACCGCCCTTTACCTCCCGGCCCCGCCAATTCAACGGCCCCCTCCAAACCGCCCTGGGCCTGGAAGTGCTCCAGCAAATGACGGGGTTTGAGCGATGCCGGTTTCAGGCCCGCGCGTGTTCCCCGCATGATCCCTTGATGGCGATGCAAACGCCCCAAAGCGACACGCGAAACGCGCGCGCCCTTTGTGGAAGGACCAAAAGATGTCATCACGTCGAAGAACGCAAGCAGTGTCAGGAACGCCACATCCACAGCGTCGTGGGCAGACCCGCTGAAATGAAAGCGCCGCGCGGCAAGCAGCATTTCATAAAGGCTGACGCCAACGCCCAATACTGGAACAAAGCCCAGCAGACCGCGAATCGTCGCGTCGTGCTGCTCGCCCAAACGTTGCTCACGGTAGTGCTCCAGCGCCTGGGAAGACTGGGATTGGGCCTGGGCACGACGTTGCAGATCGAACACCTGCGCGTGGGCCAGCAACGCCAATGCATTGCCATAGGGGGTAGGCGCAGCCGCCAACCAATGTTCAGGCTGCGACTCAATCTGCTCTTTTATCAACGCTTCGACGCTTGCCTGGTCCACTGCCGGCGTCTTTGCCGGGGCCAAGAACATCTCCACAGCCATGGCAATCAAACGATAGAGGCCCAGTTGTCCTGGCTCAAGCGAGTGAGGCCGGCGCGGTTGCACCCGCAAGCCCTCACCGGGGTAGCCGGCAAGCGCCTGCGCCTCCCAGCCGGGCGCCACCTGGCGCGCCAACGCCTGCTGGTTTTCGGCAAGTGCACCGACACGATTCAAGGCCTTCTGCGCCTCGTCCAAACTGGCATACGCGACAATCACCCGGCTCGCCGCAGCCATGGGCCAATACACCACGCAGAGCTTCGATAACCTGTCATGAATGAACAACAGGCCAGTGATGTGCCGATCATGTTCGGGGGTGGCGTCCATCAGGCGCAGCACCGCCAACTGGATATCGAACTCATCTGTTTTCAGGTCACTGGCCGACTCGGCCGCCAACGCCTGGGTAAACAGACGCTGGGCTGTCTCACTCAAGCCTTGCTGCACCGCAGAGTACAGCTGCATCTGGGCGCGCTGTCGCAAAGCCCTATAGACCAGGGCCTGGGACAGGCCCGAAGACTTGGCTTGAGCCGCCGCCGGAGGATAAAAAGCCCCGATGATCAGCTTGTCGTACTCGCCCCCCATGTCGAGCGAAGACAGGGTGTCGATCAGGTAACGCACACTCAAGCGCGCTTTCCAGGCTGGGTCCAGCCAGCGTGCACGATTCAACCGCCAGCGGGTCCAGGGCGCCTTGGGGTCGAGATTATGCAACGCCAATTGCAACAGACTGAACGTGGTTCGCTGTGGGCTGACAGACTTTTTAATATCACGATCGCCCACTGCGCACTGACTCGACCAGCCGCACAATTGGGAACTGACATCATCGGGCAAATCCATCAGCGGTTTGTCGATATCCAGCTCGGGGTAAAAACCGTCCTGCGTCAATCGCGCCATCAGGGCTTTACGGGCGAATGACTCCAGGCTCGGCAAATCCCGCCAGAGTTTGTTCTCCACCGCAAAGGCATTGATCACATAGCGGCGTGACAACCGTTCGTAGTGTTTTCGCTCGCCGGCTGATGCAATGCCCAACCACGATGGGAGTTTTTGCGCTTGAGTGGCTGCTACCTGCAACAGGTTGATATTCACCAAGGCCAGTGTGCGAGCATCATTGGCGGGCACTTGCAGGCACTCGAACAATTCCTGAGCCAGCAACATACGGCTCAACTGCGGATCGCTGATTTCACTGAACAACCTGACACCCTTGCCAATAAGCGTGTCCAACGCGGCGTGATGTCGCATCAGTTTGATGAACAGGTCTTTGAGTGCGGTGCGCTTGATGGCCTCGTAGCTCACCCCCACGGAGGCCTCCTGGGGCAACCCATTGATCGTGGCCCGGGCCGCCTCGCGCTGATCACGTCCAATGCAGCGCCACAACACCGATCCGTCGCGGCTTTTCAGGCTGGCTTGAAGGCCCTTGGCAAAAGCGTTCAAGTTATCAAAGGGCACCAGCCCGCCATACAGGCCCGTGACGCATAACAACACTGAGTGTGGGCCATTCGGCTGGGCCAAGGCTTCATGGGTGGTCACGAGCAACGCGCCCAGCAACGGGTACAACGGACCGGGCGCGCTGCCGACGGTTACCTGCAACGCACAGGTATCAGCAGCGCTGTCGCCGGGCACCCAGGATTCACTTAATACGGTGTTCAATCGCGCTACGTGCACGGAGGGCAACAGGTTCAACTGCTGCTGCATCCGGGCTTCCAGAAGCAGCGCCTGGCGCAGGGCAGTGCCCACCAATGAACCGCGATTAGACGTGCCCAAAGGCTGTTCAAGCCAGAACGCCTTTTGAAACATCCGCTCGTGCGGGCCATGTGCTAATTGAGTCACTGTGCTCACGTGTTTCTGCCACTGGCGCTCAAGGCTCAAAAAGTGTTCATAGGGCGCACTGCTTTCGCTCAGATCCGTGTGATCGAGCAGGGCCATCAGGCCTTTTTCGTAACGATTGAGCTGCGCTTCACGGGTCTTGAGGGCGAGATCCGGCGTCAGGCTTGCACACACAATCTCACCGAGGCGGCGCCGGCGATCCCACTCCAGCAAGTTGTCCAGGCTGTTTCCCAACAGGAGGCTGCGCGCCAGCCGGCGACGGCCTTTTTCGATAAATTTGAGCAAGCGTTGCACATCCGTAACGGCGGGCTGCCCTGCGCCTTGAACCCCCACAGCAGCAGGGTTGATTGACAAGGCACAGGCCACCTCGTTATCCCACTGCGCCTCCAGCAGCTCGGTTGCACTGGCGAGCAACGCGTCTTCCTGGTGCGCACCGATAAGCTGAAGGGCAAATGCCTGCGGCTTGACGTTTGGCGCGTCACACAGCTCATGCCAACGGCGCAGTGGCAAACACTGCCAGAGCACCTGACTCAAAGGGCCATTGACCAGCGCTGGCAGATCACATTGCAGGCGGTCCCAGGAACTGAACTCGTAAAACTCGCGAATCAGACCCGGCAGGTAAATGACATGGGGCGTGTTCCCTGCGACGTCATCGCGATAAATATGCAAAGCGCCCGGCACCGGGACCAGGGCGCGATTTGTGCCAGGCCATGCCACCCTGCTCACTTGAATACTCGCCCACTCGCCTGCGGCCTGACGACGCGCATCAGCGCCAGGGATTTCCATGAGGCTGCGGACCAGCGCAAAGCCGCGGTCCGTCAGTTGATAAACGCGATGGGCCAGCAGTGCATTCTCGGCGAACAACGACTTTCGCAACTGGACCCAATGTTGTTTGCGTGTCAGCCACGATCCATAGGCCAGTTGCTGCCAATATTCTCGTCCAGCCCTCTCGATCTGCCCGAGCAACGCCAAGCCTTTCACGCGTGCCAGCGCATCCCAGGCGGTAAACGGCACCGAGCGTGCGGGATCATCCTTGATACTCAAGGACGTGAACTGGCTAATGTCGAGCGGCACATCGGGTTGAATCAGCAGCCCCAAGGCTTTTTCGGTCAGGTTGTTGACCTTCAGGTGAAGGGGCGCCGGCCGGGATTCGGTGAACAGCAGCGTGTCGGGGTCAAGCGCAAAGGCTTTGCGCAGTGCGCCGCGGATAATGCCCAGCACTCTCGGCGCCCGCCCAATCAAGTTTTTCAGGGATTTTGCCGACGCTCTGGCACTGACTTGTGCTTCGTACAGGCGATTGATTTCATGACTGGGCTGCGAGACCTCGTTAAGCCGTCGGGTCACAAGCGTGCGAATCGCCGCATCACGCTCCGCGTCCAGGGTTTGCGGGTCATCAAAATCCAGCGCTTGGGCCGCAGCGACCTCAGCGGCCAACCAGGCGGTGTTGTCGGTACTCATGGCAGACTCTTCCGTACAGAAAAGCCGAGCCTAGGCACCTCAGCCGCCCCAGGTGCGTTACATAGTTGGGCGGCCCGTAAGCCATCGGGAATAAAAAAAGCCCGCAGTGCAGGCGGGCAAAAAACCAACGAAGAGCTTTGGGGGTGTGAAGCGAGGTGACGACTCAGCTACCGCGATAGGTGGAGTAGCTGTAAGGCGAAATCAGTAACGGCACATGGTAGTGGTCCTGTTCGGCGCTGATACCGAAGCGCAGCACCACCACGTCGAGGAAGGCCGGCTCCGGCACTTGCACGCCACGGGCGCGGTAGTAGTCGCCGGCGCTGAATTGCAGTTGGTATACACCGCTGCGGTAGTCGTCGCCTTGCAGCAGCGGCGCATCGCAACGGCCGTCGCTGTTGGTGGTGGCGGTGGCCACCCGTTCCAGCTGCGCGCCGTCAACGCGATACAGCTCGACCTGGATATTGCTGCCGGGGCAGCCGTGTGCGGCGTCCAAAACGTGTGTGGTCAAACGTCCCATGGCGTCTACGCGCCTCCTTAAGTCAGTAGAAGATAAACCTGCACTTTTTCAGGGCATCAAAAAAGCTGGTGATGGCTGATTAAGACACTTTTTAAAAAAATTGTACACAATAAACATCACAAAGTTTTGGATCACCCAGTCGGCGTTGCTCGGCGGAGCAATTGGCGAGTAAACCTTGCTTTTAAACGACCTTTTGTCCATTAGCTGACCAACCAGGCAAGTTTCTTGCTACACCCTTTTAACCGAGTGCTGCAGAAAAAATGCAGAAATGCAGGCTTACAAAGTGGCCGATAAGTTGTATACAATCACTCATCGCTGTGACGCCACCCAGTCTTTTCACTGCCCGGCCGCCACACACACTTGCTACCACGAACAAGAAGGAAGACTGCAGTGAGCGCTGACTACCCACGCGACCTGATCGGTTACGGCAGTAACCCTCCTCACCCCCACTGGCCGGGCAAGGCACGCATTGCGCTGTCGTTCGTACTCAACTACGAAGAAGGCGGTGAGCGCAACATTTTGCACGGTGACAAAGAGTCCGAAGCCTTCCTCTCGGAAATGGTCTCGGCCCAGCCGCTGCAAGGCGCACGCAACATGAGCATGGAGTCGCTGTACGAATACGGCAGCCGTGTCGGTGTGTGGCGCATCCTCAAGCTGTTTAAAGAATTCGATATCCCACTGACCATCTTCGCCGTGGCCATGGCCGCCCAACGCCATCCGGATGTGATTCGCGCGATGGTCGAGGCCGGCCACGAGATCTGCAGCCACGGCTACCGCTGGATCGACTACCAGTACATGGACGAGGCCCAGGAACGCGAGCATATGCTCGAAGCCATCCGCATCCTCACCGAACTGACCGGCGAGCGCCCATTGGGCTGGTACACCGGCCGCACCGGCCCCAACACCCGTCGGCTGGTGATGGAGGAAGGCGGTTTCCTCTACGACTGCGACACCTATGACGACGACCTGCCCTACTGGGAACCCAACAACCCCACCGGCAAGCCGCACCTGGTGATCCCTTACACCCTGGACACCAACGACATGCGCTTTACCCAGGTGCAGGGCTTCAACAAGGGCGATGACTTTTTCGAGTACCTCAAGGACGCGTTCGACGTGCTGTATGCCGAAGGCGCCGAGGCGCCGAAAATGCTTTCCATCGGCCTGCACTGCCGCCTGATCGGCCGTCCTGCGCGCCTGGCGTCGTTGAAGCGTTTTATCGAATACGCCAAAGGTCACGAACAGGTGTGGTTCACCCGCCGCGTCGATATTGCCCGGCACTGGCACGAAACTCACCCGTTCACGGGAGCCGCAAAATGACTGCGTTCCAGACCCTCAAACCGTCGACCTTGAGCCGCGACGCATTCGTCAAAGCCTTTGCCGACATCTACGAACACTCGCCATGGGTGGCCGAAAAGGCCTTCGACCTGGGCCAGGACAGCTCGATCGACCAGATCGAAACCCTGCACCAGCGCATGAGCGATATTTTGTTGAGCGCCGATCATGCCAGCCAGCTGGCGCTGATCAATGCTCACCCGGACCTGGCAGGCCGTGCGGCCGTCCAGGGCCAACTCACCCAAGCCAGCACCGATGAGCAAGCTGGCGCGGGGATTCACCAATGCACGGCCGAAGAGTTCTCGCGCTTCACCGAGCTGAACGAAGCCTACAAGGCCAAGTTCAAGTTTCCCTTCATCATGGCGGTAAAAGGCAGCAACCGGCACCAGATCCTCGCTGCGTTTGAAACGCGCATTCACAACTCGGCAGACACCGAGTTCAAATGCGCGCTGGCCGAGATCAACAAGATCGCGTTGTTCCGTTTACTGACTCTTTAAGCAACCCTCGCCCGAGCGCTCATGACGCCCAGGGCCTGGCGAGCATCCCAAGCCACTCTATCTAAGGCAGACAAGAAGAATGAAAGCGCAACCCGTACCTTTCGAGAAGTTCGTCAACCTGGCCGACGCGCGTCTGGGCACCAAGATCCTCTCGGTGACCGATGACTGGTTCGCTGACGCCAACCGCCTGTTCCAGCCGACCCCGGCCGTGTGGAAGGAGGGCGTTTTCGATGACAACGGCAAGTGGATGGACGGCTGGGAGTCACGCCGCAAGCGCTTCGAAGGCTACGACAGCGCGGTGATCCGCCTCGGCGTACCCGGCTCGATCAAGGGCGTGGACATCGACACTTCATTCTTCACCGGCAACTTCCCGCCATCGGCCTCCCTGGAAGCCTGCTTCCTGGCTTCGGGCGAGCCGGATGCCAACACCCAGTGGGTGGAAGTGCTGTCGGCGGTGGAGCTGCAAGGCAACAGCCACCACTACCACGAGATCAACAACGACCAGGCCTTCAGCCACCTGCGTTTCAACATCTACCCGGACGGCGGCGTGGCGCGTCTGCGCGTGTACGGCGTGCCGTTCCGCGACTGGTCCTCGGTGGGCGACAACGAACAGGTCGACCTGGCTGCTGCCCTCAACGGCGGTCGTGCGCTGGCCTGCTCCGATGAGCACTTCGGCCGCATGAGCAACATCCTCAACCCAGGCCGTGGCATCAACATGGGCGATGGCTGGGAAACCGCCCGTCGTCGTACGCCAGGCAATGACTGGGTGATCGTCGCGCTGGGCCATCCCGGCGAGATCGAGAAAATCGTGGTCGACACCCTGCACTTCAAGGGCAACTACCCGGACACCTGCTCGATCCAGGGCGCCTTCGTGAAGGGCGGCACCGACAGCCAGATCGAAACCCAATCGCTGTTCTGGCGCGAGCTGCTGCCGGCGCAAAAACTGGAAATGCACGCTGAACACACGTTTGCCGAGCAGATCAAGGCGCTGGGGCCGATTACCCACATCCGCCTGAACGTGTTCCCGGATGGTGGCGTGAGCCGTCTGCGGGTCCTCGGTAAAGTCGCTAAATAAGCGGTGAGCCCATCGCAGGCAAGCCAGCTCCCACATTTGAATGTATTCACAGATCAAAATGTGGGAGCCGGGCTTGCCCGCGATAGCAATAGAACAAACAACACAGAATCCGGATAAGAGACAGCCATGCGCACACTAGTGATCGAACCCCTGACCAAAGAAGCCTTCGCCCCTTTCGGAGACGTTATCGAAACCGATGGCAGCGATCACTTCATGATCAACAACGGGTCGACCATGCGCTTTCACAAGCTGGCCACGGTAGAAACCGCCCAGCCTGAAGACAACGCGATCATCAGCATCTTCCGCGCCGACGCGCAGGACATGCCGCTGACCGTGTGCATGCTGGAGAGACACCCGCTGGGCAGCCAGGCTTTCATTCCGCTGCTCGGCAACCCCTTTCTGATCGTGGTCGCGCCACTTGGCGATGAACCTGTATCGGGCTTGGTCCGCGCCTTCGTCACCAACGGCAGGCAGGGCATTAATTACCATCGCGGCGTCTGGCACCACCCGGTGCTGACGATCGAAAAGCGGGATGACTTCCTGGTGGTTGATCGCAGTGGCACAGGCAATAACTGCGATGAGCATTTTTTCAAAGAGGATGAGCGGTTGATCCTCGCCCCCCACCAATAAGAGAAGGTCTGATCACCCGACAACAAGGGTGACAGGCGAGAGGTAAAGACTGTGGAAGCACATTTGATGGAATGGCTGAACCTTAGCGTGCGCTGGGTTCACATGATCACTGGCGTCGCGTGGATCGGCGCTTCCTTCTATTTTGTCTGGCTGGAAAACAACCTTAATCGCGTCAACCCCAAAGACGGCCTGGCCGGTGACTTATGGGCGATCCACGGTGGCGGTATCTACCACCTGGAAAAATACAAACTGGCCCCGCCGACCATGCCGGACAACCTGCATTGGTTCAAATGGGAAGCCTACTTCACCTGGATGTCGGGCATCGCGCTGCTGTGCGTAGTGTTCTACGCCAACCCGACCTTGTACCTGCTGGCCCCGGGCAGCAGCCTCAGTGGTCCCGAAGGCGTACTGCTGGGCATTGGCTCACTGTTCGTCGGCTGGTTCATTTACTCCTTCCTGTGCGACTCGGCACTGGGCAAACGCCCTGCCCTGCTCGGCTTTATTCTGTTTGTGCTGTTGATTGCAGCGGCCTACGGCTTCAGCAAGGTGTTCAGTGGCCGTGGCGCCTACCTGCACGTGGGCGCGGTGATCGGCACCATCATGGTCGGCAACGTGTTCCGCATCATCATGCCCGCCCAGCGCGCATTGGTGGCGGCCATCGCCGAGCACCGCACACCTGATCCGACGCTGCCGGCCAAAGGCTTGCTGCGTTCGCGCCACAACAACTACTTCACCTTGCCGGTGCTGTTCATCATGATCAGCAACCACTTCCCGAGCACTTATGGCAGCCAATACAACTGGCTGATCCTGGCCGGGATCGCGGTGGCGGCGGTGTTGGTGCGTCACTACTTCAACACGCGGCATAACAGCCAGAAGTATGCGTGGACCCTGCCGGCAGGCGCATTGGCGATGATCTGCCTGGCTTACGTGACCGGTCCCAAGCCTGTTTCGACTGCCCCGGATGTGGCCAAGGCACCCGCGGCCATCGAGTACCAGCCATTGCCGGAAACCGCGTTGGGCGGTGGTTTGAAACCTGCCGCGCCAGCCGCGCCAGCCGCACCCGCTGCAGAACCTGCTGCGGCACCGGCCCAGGCGACGATTGATTTCGACAAGGTGCATGGCGTGATCCAGGAACGCTGCGCCGTCTGCCATTCGGCCAAGCCCACCAGCCCGCTGTTCAGCACCGCCCCAGCCGGCGTGATGTTCGATACCCCGGCGCAGATCCAGCAGCAGGCGGCGCGTATTCAAGCGCAGGCCGTGGCCAGCCAGATCATGCCGCTGGGCAACATCACCCAGATGACCCAGCAGGAGCGTGATTTGATCGGCACCTGGATCAACCAGGGGGCGCGCACTAACTGACAGCCTGAGTAACACAAATCCAAAATGTGGGAGCTGGCTTGCCTGCGATAGCGGTGGCCCAGCAACTCATCTACTGGCTGATACAGCGCTATCGCAGGCAAGCCAGCTCCCACAGGAATTTGTGGTGATTTACAGAGTGCGTTCCGAACAACACAACAATAAAAAAGATCCGAGGTGTTGCATGACCGAGTTAGTCGAACCGCAGATTCCCGCCGCACCCGCCATGGTGCGGCTGCCCCTCTTGCAACTGATTCTGGTAGGCCTGCAACACGTCTTGCTGATGTACGGCGGCGCCGTCGCCGTACCTCTGATCATTGGCCAGGCCGCAGGGCTTAGCCGTGAAGAAATCGCCTTTCTGATCAACGCCGACCTGCTCGTGGCCGGCATTGCCACCCTGGTGCAGTCATTCGGCATCGGCCCGGTGGGCATTCGCATGCCGGTGATGATGGGCGCCAGTTTTGCCGCCGTCGGCAGCATGGTGGCCATGGCCGGCATGCCGGGTATCGGCCTGCAGGGCATCTTCGGCGCGACCATCGCTGCCGGTTTTTTCGGCATGCTGATCGCGCCGTTCATGTCCAAGGTCGTGCGGTTCTTCCCGCCGTTGGTGACCGGCACCGTGATCACCGCCATCGGCCTGTCGCTGTTCCCCGTGGCCGTGAACTGGGCCGGCGGCGGCAGTGCCGCCGCCACCTTCGGCTCGCCGGTTTACCTGGCGATTGCCGCGCTGGTGCTGGCCACCATCTTGCTGATCAACCGTTTCATGCGCGGCTTCTGGGTGAATATCTCGGTGCTGATCGGCATGGCGCTCGGCTATGGCTTGTGCGGCCTGCTTGGCATGGTCGACCTCAGCGGCCTGGCCCAGGCGCCGTGGGTGCAGGTGGTGACGCCGCTGCATTTCGGCATGCCCAAGTTCGAGTTGGCACCGATCCTGTCGATGTGCCTGGTGGTGGTGATCATCTTCGTCGAGTCCACCGGGATGTTCCTGGCGCTGGGCAAGATCACCGGCCAGGAGGTCACGCCAAAGATGCTGCGCCGTGGCTTGCTGTGTGACGCCGGCGCCTCATTCTTCGCCGGTTTCTTCAACACCTTTACCCACTCCTCGTTCGCCCAGAATATCGGCCTGGTGCAGATGACCGGCGTGCGCTGCCGTTCGGTGACGATCATGGCCGGGGCGTTCTTGATTGTGCTCAGCCTGCTGCCCAAAGCTGCCTTTTTAGTAGCATCGATTCCACCGGCAGTATTGGGCGGCGCCGCCATTGCCATGTTCGGCATGGTCGCGGCGACCGGCATCAAGATCCTGCAGGAGGCCGACATCGCCGACCGCCGCAACCAGTTGCTGGTGGCGGTCAGCATCGGCATGGGCCTGATCCCGGTGGTGCGTCCGGAGTTCTTCGCGCAGTTGCCTTTGTGGATGAGCCCGATTACCCACAGCGGAATCGCCATGGCCACCCTCAGCGCCTTGTCGCTGAACATCCTGTTCAACATCCTCGGCGGTTCGGAACGCCCCGCTGTCGCCCACACGCATTGATATGGCCTGTTAGCAAAAAACAACAAAAATAATAACCAACAGGAAATACCCACATGTCCCCCATTCACCTGGGGCCGGCCACAAGCCGCGCCCCATTCTCGCCCCCTGCGCTCTCTAACAGCGCACTTGAGCCAAGGCCTGGGAGCCAGTATTCTCCGCGCCCGCTCGAATCGACTCAAAAAAAAACAGCGAATGTAAAAGCTGACTGCAGGGCCAACTTATCCTGGCCCAATGTCTGCGGCCAACGTGCAGAAAAAACCTCCGGATTCGACTGCATCAAGTGCAGCCGAAGGCCTTTTATTGGCTTTTTAAACACCTTGGCGCAGCTCTTGCTAAAAGCACTAAAGCTGACCAAACAGACGATTTTTGCAGCGAACCAAAAGGCGCCACACCAGAGCGCCTGCGTAGAAAAACAACCATAAAACTTTGACTCGGGAGCAACCGAATGAAACCTATGTTCAAAGGCCTGATGCTGGCAGGATCCCTGCTGGCCGGCGGCCAAGCCGTGGCAGGCGATTTGTTGCAGTGGCAGAACAACAGCCTGACGTACCTGTGGGGCAAGAACTTCACCGTCAACCCGCAGATCCAGCAAACCGTCACCTTCGAGCACGCCGATGCGTGGAAGTACGGCGACAACTTCCTGTTCGTCGACCGCATCTTTTACAACGGCAAGGAAGACGGCAACGTCGGCCCAAGTACTTACTACGGCGAGTTCAGCCCACGCTTGTCGTTCGGCAAGATCTTCGACAAAGACCTCTCATTCGGCCCGATCAAAGATGTGCTGCTGGCCTTCACTTACGAGTTCGGCGAAGGCGATAACGAGTCGTACCTGCTAGGCCCGGGTTTTGACCTGAACATCCCTGGCTTCGACTACTTCCAGCTGAACTTCTACCAGCGCCAGACCGAAGGCAATCGCCCGGGCGATGGCGTGTGGCAGATCACGCCGGTGTGGTCGTACACCATTCCCGTGGGCAACTCCAACGTGCTGATCGACGGGTTCATGGACTGGGTGGTGGACAACGACAGGAACGCCCGTGGCACTTACCACGCCAACCTGCACTTCAACCCACAGGTCAAATACGACTTGGGCAAGGCGCTGCATTGGGGCGAGAAGCAGCTGTATGTCGGCTTCGAATATGACTACTGGAAGAACAAGTACGGGATCGAAGATTCCGGCGCGTTCAAGACTAACCAGGACACGGCGAGCTTCCTGGTCAAGTATCACTTCTAAGCATTGGTGAAAATCAAATGTGGGAGCGGGCTTGCTCGCGAATGCGGTGTGTCAGTCAGCAGATTCAGTGACTGACACACCGCATTCGCGAGCAAGCCCGCTCCCACATTTAGTTCAGCGTCAACCCAAGGAATTTGGACAATTCCTCACGCTTGGCCAGCGCATCTTTCCTGCCCAATTCAATCAACTCGCTGCAATACCCCGCCTCGAACAGCAAGTAACTCAACACCCCCGCCCCACTGGTCTTGGTCGCTCCCGGCCCGCGCAAAAACAAACGCAACGCCGCCGGCAACTCTTGCCGATGCCGCGCTGCGATTTCATCGATCGGCTGGCTGGGTGCAATCACCAGCACCTCCACCGGCGCCAGCCCAGGTGCAACATGGCTGAATTGGTTCAGACGCTCCAACAGTTCGATATCGCTTTCCAGGCTGTCAATGAACGTGCTGTTGAGCATATGCCCACCAATCTGCGCCAAGGTCGGCTCCTGGCCGGTATAGGCACGCTGCATCGAAGGTTCATTGCCCCGCGGGTTGCCGCTCACGCCCACCACCAGCACCCGGCTGGCCCCCAGGTGCAAGGCCGGGCTGATGGGCGCGGATTGGCGCACGGCACCGTCACCGAAATATTCCTGATCGAGCTTGACCGGCGCAAACAGCAAGGGGATCGCGGAGCTGGCCAGCAAGTGCTCAACCGTCAGTTGGGTCGGCACACCGATGCGCCGATGACGCAGCCAGGCATCGATCTTGCCGCCGCCCTGATAGAAGGTCACCGCCTGCCCGGACTCATAACCAAAGGCAGTGACCGCGACCGCATGCAGATGCTTGTTGCGGATCGCCTCATCAATGCCGTGCAGGTGCAGTTTGTCGTTGAGCAAGTCGCGCAACGGCGTACTGTTGAGCAGCGCCACCGGCACCTGAGCGCCGATACCCAGCAGGCTATGGATAAAAAAACGGCTGGCCTGGTGCACCACGCCCGGCCAATCGCTGCGCAATACCAGATGGCTGCGAAAGCCCTGCCAGAACGCGGTAAGGCGTTGGATGGCCGCAGTGAAATCCGTGGCGCCACTGGCCAGGCTCACCGCATTGATCGCGCCGGCCGAGGTGCCGACAATCACCGGAAAAGGATTAGGCGCCCCCGGCGGCAGCAACTCGGCAATCGCTGCCAGTACGCCCACCTGATACGCCGCTCGCGCCCCGCCACCGGAAAGAATCAAGCCTGTGACCGGTTCAGCTGGGCGCATTGCGTCACTCCCTGGAAGAAAAGTAGCGATTACCGGCGGCGCGGTTCGTACAGCTTAGCCTCGCCGGGCGGTCGGCTCTTGAAACGCCGGTGCGTCCACAGGTACTGCTCGGGGCATTCACGCACCGAGGCTTCGACCCATTGGTTGATACGCAGGCAGTCAACCTCGTCGCTCTCACCGGGGAAGTCGCTCAACGGCGGGTGGATCACCAGGCGGTAACCGCTGCCATCGGCCAGGCGCTCCTGGGTGAAGGGCATCACCAGCGCCTTGCCCAGCCGCGCAAACTTGCTGGTGGCGGTCACGGTAGCGGCCTGGATGCCGAACAGCGGTACGAAAATACTCTGCTTGGCGCCATAGTCCTGATCCGGCGCATACCAGATGGCGCGGCCCGAACGCAGCAGCTTGAGCATGCCGCGCACGTCGTCGCGCTCTACCGCCAGGGAATCGAGGTTATGCCGCTCACGGCCACGGCGCTGAATAAAGTCGAACAACGGGTTGCCATGCTCGCGGTACATGCCATCGATGGTGTGCTTCTGCCCGAGCAGGGCCGCGCCGATTTCCAGCGTGGTGAAGTGCAAGGCCATCAGGATCACACCCTTGCCATCCAGATGCGCCTGCTTCAAATGCTCAAGCCCTTCGACATGGGCCAGGCGCGCCAGGCGCGACTTGGGCCACCACCAGCTCATGGCCATCTCGAAGAAGGCGATGCCGGTGGACGCGAAGTTTTCCTTGAGCAGGCGTTTACGTTCCTTGGCGGATTTTTCCGGAAAGCACAGCTCGAGGTTGCGCGCGGCGATGCGGCGGCGATCAGCGGCCACGCGGTACATGCCGGCGCCAAGTAATCGACCAATGGTCAACAATGCACGGTAGGGCAACTGGGTAACCAGCCACAGCAGGCCGAGTCCCAGCCATAACAGCCAAAAGCGCGGGTGAAAAAATACAGCTCGAAAACGCGGGCGATCCATTACAGATTCCGGTAAAGACAAGGGCCGCGCATTCTACAACGTTCGACTCGGCTTGCGGCCCGTGGTTGTTATCGTTATAAGTCTCGACACTTTTCGTGACAAGCCGCTTTTGCCGACCATGAGCCAAACCGAACCGCTAGACCAAGATCCCGTGTTCCAGCTGAAAGGCAGCATGCTCGCCATTACCGTGCTGGAACTGGCCCGCAACGACCTCGACGCCCTGGACCGCCAGCTCGCCGCCAAGGTCGCTTTGGCGCCGAACTTCTTCAACAATGCCCCGCTGGTCCTGGCCCTGGACAAACTCCCGGCCGGCCAGGGCGCGATTGATTTGCCCGGCCTGATGCGCGTCTGCCGCTCCCATGGCTTGCGCACCCTGGCGATTCGCGCCAGCCGTATCGAAGACATTGCCGCGGCCATCGCGATTGAACTGCCCGTATTGCCACCCTCCGGTGCCCGCGAGCGCCCGCTCGAACCGCTGGAAGGTGAAGTGAAGAAAAAACCGGAAAAACCGCCGGAACCTACGGTCAAGCCGACAAAGATCATCACCTCTCCCGTACGCGGCGGGCAGCAGATTTACGCCCAGGGTGGCGATCTGGTGGTGATCTCCTCGGTAAGCCCCGGGGCGGAACTTCTGGCCGATGGCAACATCCATGTATACGGCCCCATGCGCGGACGTGCCCTCGCCGGCATCAAGGGCGATACCAAGGCGCGGATCTTTTGCCAGCAGTTGAGCGCTGAGCTAGTGTCCATCGCAGGCCAGTACAAGGTTTCAGAAGATTTGCGCCGAGATCCGCTGTGGGGGGCCGGGGTGCAGGTCAGCCTGTCGGGCGATGTGTTGAACATCATCCGTCTTTAACGGATACTGCCGCATTTTCCAAGCATCTCTAGACTCTGATAGCAAAGCGAAACCGGCAAGACTTGTGTAGGAATAATTGGAAGTTGGCGTTTCCCCGTGGAAACCACATCTTTTTCCTACAAAGGCTGTCCGCCTGCAGCGAGTTCCAAGAGATGTTTTTCAGGGGCTGAAAAGTCCTTTTTCCTTAGGGGTGAAACACCTTGGCCAAGATTCTCGTGGTTACATCCGGCAAGGGTGGTGTGGGTAAGACCACCACCAGCGCCGCTATCGGTACCGGCCTCGCTCTGCGCGGCCACAAGACAGTCATCGTCGACTTCGACGTCGGTTTGCGTAACCTCGACCTGATCATGGGCTGCGAACGCCGCGTGGTGTACGACTTCGTCAACGTGGTGAACGGCGAAGCCAACCTGCAACAGGCCCTGATCAAGGACAAGCGCCTTGAGAACCTGTACGTGCTGGCCGCCAGCCAGACCCGTGACAAAGACGCGCTGACCAAAGAAGGCGTAGGCAAAGTCCTCGCCGAGCTCAAAGAAACCTTCGAATACGTGGTGTGCGACTCGCCGGCCGGTATCGAGACCGGTGCTCACCTGGCGATGTACTTCGCCGATGAAGCCATCGTCGTCACCAACCCGGAAGTCTCCTCGGTACGTGACTCGGACCGCATGCTCGGCCTGTTGGCCAGCAAGTCCCAGCGCGCCGAAAAAAATCAAGACCCGATCAAGGAGCACTTGCTGCTCACCCGTTACAACCCTGAGCGCGTCAGCAACGGCGAAATGCTCGGTGTTGAAGACGTGAAGGAAATCCTCGCAGTGACCCTGCTGGGCGTGATCCCCGAATCCCAGGCGGTCCTCAAGGCTTCCAACCAAGGTGTTCCGGTCATTCTCGACGACCAGAGCGACGCCGGCCAGGCGTACAGCGATGCAGTTGATCGCTTGCTGGGCAAGACCGTGGAACATCGCTTCCTCGATGTTAAGAAGAAGGGATTCTTCGAGCGTATCTTTGGAGGCAACTAAACAATGAAATTTCTCGACTTCTTTCGCGCCAACAAAAAGCCAAGTACCGCGTCGGTAGCGAAAGAGCGTCTACAGATCATCGTGGCGCACGAACGCGGCCAACGCAGTACCCCGGACTACCTGCCAGCCTTGCAGAAGGAACTGGTCGAGGTGATCCGCAAGTACGTCAATATCGGCAACGATGACGTACATGTCGCCCTGGAAAACGACGGCAGCTGCTCGATTCTGGAACTCAATATCACCCTGCCTGATCGTTAATCGAACAGGCGGCCGCCACGGCGGCTCGATCACCTTGATCCCGTTTGGGAACCGGGTGGCCGAGCCGCCGTTGGCGTTTGTTACGAGGCTGTTTAATGCCGCTGTCCACTATTCATATCCTGCATCAGGACGCCGCCGTCCTGGTGGTGAACAAGCCGACCCTGCTGCTCTCGGTGCCTGGCCGCGCCGATGACAACAAAGACTGCCTGATCACCCGCCTGCAGGAAAACGGCTACCCCGAAGCCCGTATCGTGCATCGCCTGGACTGGGAAACCTCAGGGATCATCCTGCTCGCGCGCGACGCCGACAGTCACCGCGAACTGTCGCGCCAGTTTCACGACCGCGAAACCGAAAAGGCCTACACCGCCTTGGCCTGGGGCCAGCCGGAACTGGACAGCGGCAGCATCGACCTGCCCTTGCGCTATGACCCGCCGACCAAACCCCGCCATGTGGTCGACCATGAGTTCGGCAAGCATGCGCTGACCTTCTGGAAGGTGCTGGAACGTTGTGGCGACTGGTGCCGCGTGGAGCTCACGCCGATCACCGGGCGTTCGCACCAGTTGCGGGTGCACATGCTGTCGATCGGCCATCCGCTGCTCGGTGATGGTTTGTACGCCCATGAACAAGCCCTGGCCGCCTGGCCGCGTCTGTGCCTGCATGCGAGCATGTTGAGCTTTACGCACCCGCAAAGCGGCGAGCGGCTGCGCTTTGAGTGCCCTGCACCGTTCTAACTGCAAACACAGTCAAATGTGGGAGCTGGCTTTTTGTGGCGAGCAAGCTTGCTTGCGCTGGGGTGCGAAGCGCCCCCAAAAAGCCGGCTCCAGCTTCGCTGTCGGACGGAACCAAGCTCCCACATTTTGTTATGTGCAGTTCTCGCCATCGGACGGTAAACTCCGCGCATTGCTGTCTGGAGCTATTTATGCGCGAAGCGTTGAATCAAGGCCTGATCGACTTCCTCAAGGCCTCCCCTACTCCTTTTCATGCCACTGCCGCCCTCGCCCAGCGCCTGGAAGCGGCCGGTTACCAGCGGCTCGACGAGCGCGAAACCTGGGCCACCGAGGCCAACGGGCGCTATTACGTCACCCGTAACGACTCCTCGATCATCGCCTTCAAGCTCGGTAAGCATTCGCCGCTGCAAGACGGCATCCGCATGGTCGGCGCCCACACCGACAGCCCGTGCCTGCGGGTCAAGCCCCAGCCGGAGCTGCAACGCCAGGGCTTCTGGCAGTTGGGCGTGGAAGTCTACGGCGGCGCGCTGCTGGCGCCGTGGTTTGACCGCGACCTGTCGCTGGCCGGCCGCGTGACCTTCCGCCGCGACGGCAAGGTCGAGAGCCAACTGATCGACTTCAAGTTGCCGATTGCCATCATCCCCAACCTGGCCATTCACCTGAACCGTGAAGCCAACCAGGGCTGGGCGATCAATGCCCAGACCGAGCTGCCGCCGATCCTTGCGCAGTTTGCCGGTGACGAGCGGGTGGACTTCCGCGCCGTGCTCACGGAGCAACTCGCCCGCGAGCACGGCCTGAACGCCGATGTGGTGCTCGACTACGAGCTGAGTTTCTACGACACACAAAGTGCTGCGGTGATCGGCCTCAATGGCGACTTCATCGCCGGGGCGCGCCTGGACAACCTGTTGTCGTGCTACGCCGGTCTGCAAGCCTTGCTCACCAGCGAAAACGACGAAACCTGCGTGCTGGTGTGCAACGACCACGAAGAAGTCGGCTCCTGCTCGGCCTGCGGCGCCGATGGCCCGATGCTGGAACAGACCCTGCGCCGTCTTCTACCGGAAGGTGAGGAATTCGTACGCACCATTCAGAAATCACTGTTGGTCTCGGCAGACAATGCCCACGGCGTGCACCCCAACTACGCCGAGAAGCACGACGCCAACCATGGCCCGAAACTCAACGCCGGCCCGGTGATCAAGGTCAACAGCAACCAGCGCTACGCCACCAACAGCGAAACCGCCGGGTTCTTCCGCCATCTGTGCATGGCCCAGGAAGTGCCGGTGCAGAGCTTTGTGGTGCGCAGCGACATGGGCTGCGGCTCGACCATCGGCCCGATCACCGCCAGCCACCTGGGCGTGCGCACCGTGGATATCGGCTTGCCGACGTTTGCCATGCACTCGATCCGTGAGCTGTGTGGCAGCCATGATCTGGCGCACCTGGTGAAGGTGTTGGGTGCGTTTTATGCGAGTCGCGATTTGCCCTGACCTCTGGGGCTGAATGCGGTCAAAACTGTGGGAGCGGGCTTGCTCGCGAAAGCGCAGTGTCAGTTAATTTATCTGTAACTGGCACACCGTATTCGCGAGCAAGCCCGCTCCCACCGTTGGTTTTGTATAAACCTGACCCATATCACTGCCACTTTGCATAATCCGACCTAGACTTGTCAGTATTCCCACTCCGACAAGGCCGTCGCCCCATGATCTCCATGTCTTCGTTCCACGCCATGCTCATTCCCATCATCATCGGCATGATCCTGCTCGCGACCGGCTTCAACTTTCGCGACAAGCCCGTGGGTGTGTTTGGCATGTGGATCGGCATGCTGTTGATTCTCGGCACTGTGGTTTACAAGATCCTCGCCAAACTCGCGGAATAACAAATGCACTCGCATTGGGCATAGCGGCCTCGTACACTCGGTCAATTCGTCGTTTTCAAGGTTGACCGCCTCGTGCTTTCCCGTCTGTTTGCCCTGCCCTGCTATTTTCTGATCGCCCTGCTCACGCTGCTGCCCCTTGCGCCAGCACAGGCCGTGAGCCTGCCCGGCCTGCTGGGCAGCACCAACAAGACCCAGCCCCAGGCCGATGTGCCACTGGGCCAGTCGCTGGACGAGGTGATCAAGACCCTGGAAAACGACCAGCAGCGCACCCAGCTGCTGAGCGACCTGAAGAAGCTGCGCGAAGCCACGCGAAAAGCCCAGCCCGCGGCCGAACAAGGCGTGCTCGGCCTGATCGGCAGCACCCTGGCCGAGCTTGAATCCCAGTTTTCCGGGGCCGACAGCCCACTGGGACGCTGGTCCAACGAGGTCGACCTGGCCAAGGATGAACTCACGGCGTTGATGCTGCCGGCCACCGAATGGCTGCCGATCATTTTCGGTTTTGCCGTGATCCTGGCAGTGTGGAGCCTGCTGGCCGCCGCGCTGATCTGGCTCAGCCACCGCGTACGTGAACGTTTCGGCCTGCCCGAAGAGCTGCCGCAACACCCGCGTACCTGGGACATGGTGCGTTTCGCCCTGCGTAAATTGGGGCCATGGATGATTGCGTTGATCATCACGGTTTACCTCAGCTACGCGTTGCCTTCGTCCCTGGGCAAGTCCCTGGCGATGGTGCTGGCCTATGCGCTGGTGGTCGGCACCTGTTTCTCGGCCATCTGCGTGATTGCCTTCTCGGTGCTCGATGGCCCGCACCGTCACCGGGCGCTGTATATCCTGCGTCATCAGGCCTTTCGCCCGCTGTGGTGGATCGGCAGCTTTGCCGCCTTCGGTGAAGCCTTGAGCGACCCAAGGCTGGTTGCGGCGCTTGGCCCGCACCTGGCTCACACTGCCGCGACCGTCGCCAATGTGATGGCGGCGCTGTCCACCGGCGTGTTTATCCTGCGCTTCCGCCGCCCGATCGCGCACCTGATCCGTAACCAGCCGCTGTCACGCCGCCTCACACGCCGCGCCCTCACCGACACGCTCTCGATTATCGGCTCCTTCTGGTACATCCCGGCGCTGTTGCTGGTGGGTATCTCGCTGTTCGCCACCTTCCTGTCGGCCGGCGACACCAGCACCGCACTGCGCCAATCGCTGCTGTGCACGGTGTTGCTGGTGCTGTGCATGGTGATCAACGGGCTGGTGCGCCGCCATGCGCTCAAGCCGCAACGTGGGCACAAGCGCCACGCGCTGTACTCCGAACGCCTGAAAAGCTTCGTCTACACCCTGGCCCATCTGATGGTGTGGCTGGTGTTTATCGAGCTGGGCCTGCGCGTGTGGGGCCTGTCGATGATTCGCTTCACCGAAGGTGACGGCCATGAAGTCAGCGTCAAACTGTTCGGCCTGGGCGGCACGCTGCTGTTTGCCTGGTTGATCTGGATCCTCAGCGACACCGCGATCCACCATGCCCTCACCCGCTCGCGCAAAGGCCTGGCCAATGCGCGTGCGCAGACCATGATGCCGCTGATCCGCAACGTGCTGTTCGTGACCATTTTTATCATCGCCGCCATCGTCGCCCTGGCCAACATGGGCATGAACGTCACGCCGCTGCTGGCCGGTGCCGGTGTAATCGGTATCGCCATCGGTTTCGGCGCACAGTCGCTGGTAGCCGACTTGATCACCGGCCTGTTCATCATCATCGAAGACTCCCTGGCGATTGATGACTACGTGGATGTCGGCGGCCACCTCGGCACCGTCGAAGGCCTGACCATCCGCACCGTGCGCCTGCGCGACATCGACGGCATCGTGCACACCATCCCGTTCAGCGAAATCAAGAGCATCAAGAACTACTCGCGGGAGTTCGGCTACGCGATCTTCCGGGTAGCGATCCCCTTCAACATGGAAATCGACGACGCCATCAAACTGATGCGTGATGTTGGCCAGAAAATGCGCAACGACCCACTGCAACGCCGCAATATCTGGTCGCCGCTGGAGATTCAGGGCGTGGAAAGCTTTGAGTCCGGCAGCGCGATCCTGCGGGCGCGCTTCAAGACCGCGCCGATCAAGCAGTGGGAAGTGTCGCGGGCGTTCAACCTGTCACTCAAGCGCCAGCTGGATGAAGCCGGGCTGGACCTGGCGACACCGCGCCTGAGCGTGCAGGTGGTGACCGCCGGTACGGTGCAGGAGAAAGATCAACAACAATAAACAAGGAGAGGTCTGTATGCGTTTGAACGGTCTGACACACCAATGGGTTTTCGGCATGCTGTGCGGGCTCGCCAGCAGCGCGGTGATTGCCGCCAGCAATGGCCAGGGCAATGACCTGGAGAGTGCCCGGGAAGAAATCGCCACCCAGGCCAAAATCCTCGAACCGGCGTTGCTGGAAACCCGCCGCGATATCCACGCCCACCCCGAGCTGGGCAATACCGAAACCCGCACCGCCGAACTGGTCGCCAAACAACTGCGCGACCTGGGCCTTGAAGTCAAAACCGGCGTGGCCCGCACCGGCGTCGTCGCCATCTTGAAAGGTGCGCGGCCCGGCCCGACCGTGGCCCTGCGCGCCGACATGGATGCGCTGCCGGTCAAGGAAGTCGCCGACCTGCCCTTCGCCTCCAAAGCCAAAGGCACCTACCTGGGCAAGGAAGTCGACGTGATGCACGCCTGCGGCCACGACGCCCACACCGCCATTTTGCTCAGCACGGCGAAAATCCTTACTGGTATGCGCGAGCGCCTGCCCGGCACCGTGGTGTTTTATTTCCAGCCGGCCGAAGAAGGCCCGAGCGACTTTATCCCCGACGGCAAAAACACCTGGGGCGCGAAAATGATGGTGCAGGAAGGCGTGATGAAAGCGCCCAAGCCGGACGCGGTGTTCGGCCTGCATGTCTGGGCCGGTGTGCCTGCCGGGCAGATCGCCTATCGGCCGGGCCCGACCCTGGCCAGCTCCGATGACCTGCGCATCAAGATCCTCGGCAAACAGACCCACGCCGGCCGCCCGTGGGATGGCATCGACCCGATCACCGTCGGTGCACAGGCCATTGTCGGTTTGCAAACCGTGGTGAGTCGGCGCACCGACATCTCGTCATTTCCGTCAGTGGTGAGCATCGGTACCATCAATGGCGGCACCCGCTACAACATCATCCCCGAGTCGGTGGACATGAGCGGCACCATCCGCTCCTACGACTACGGCATTCGCCAGAAGCTGCACGCGGACGTGCGCCAGACCGTGGAGAAAATCGCCGAAAGCGGCGGTGCCAAGGCCGAGGTCACGATCATCGAAAAATACGACCCGACCATCAACAACCCCGCACTCACCGAGAAAATGCTGCCAAGCCTGCGTTGGGCGGCCAAGGATGATGTGGTGCAAGGCCCACTGGTGGGCGGCGCCGAGGACTTCTCGTTCTACGCCAAGGAAGCGCCGGGGCTGTTTGTGTTTCTGGGCGTGACGCCGAGGGATCAGGACATGAGCAAAGCGGCGCCGAACCATAATCCGGGGTTCTTCGTGGATGAGTCGGCGTTGGTGGTGGGGGTGCGGACGCTGGCGTCGTTGGCGACGGATTACCTGTATACCAACACACCGCAGTAAGGTTTATGTGGGAGCGGCGGTGCGACGATTCGACTTGCTCGCGAATGCGGTGTATCAGGTAACGCAAATATTGACTGATCCGACGTATTCGCGAGCAAGCCCGCTCCCACACAAGCCCGCTCCCACAGTTGATATGGGGTGTGTCAGCCGGCCAGCGCAGCGCCATCCATCTTCTGGCGCAGGCTCAGCGGGCGCATGTCAGTCCAGACTTCTTCGATGTAAGCCAGGCACTCTTTCTTCATGCCGCTCTTGCCCACGGTGCGCCAGCCCTCGGGCACCACTTTGTAGTCGGGCCAGATGGAATACTGTTCTTCGTGGTTGACCACTACCTGAAACAGGATGTCGTCGCGGTCAAATACTGAGGTCATTGCTGTTCTCCATCGCTAAAAAACTGGCTGCGCACCACGCGCAGCGCTGATATCTGTAGAAACGTACCAGGCCCGCTAAAAATTAGAGGCTGGCGACGGCTGCCGCCAAGGCGCGCCCGAAGATCTCGGCCACGCGGTCGACTTCAGCGGCGGTGATCACCAGCGGCGGCAGGAAACGCACCACGCTGCCGTGCCGGCCGCCCAGCTCCAGGATCAGGCCACGCTTGAGGCATTCGCGCTGCACCAGCGGCGCCAGTTGGCGATGCACCGGCGGGTGGCCCTGGGTATCGGGCGTGCCGTTGGGGTCGACCAGCTCAACGCCCAGCATCAGCCCGCGCCCACGAATATCGCCCAGGTGCGGGAAGTCGCGCTGCAGGATGCGCAGGTGCTCAGCCAGGCGCTCGCCCATGGCTGCCGCGTGGCCGGCCAGGTCGTGTTCCTTGAGGTAGCGCATCACCGCCGAGCCTGCCGCCATCGCCATCTGGTTACCCCGGAAAGTCCCGGCATGGGCGCCCGGCAGCCAGGTGTCGAGCCAGTCGCGATACACCACCACCGCCAGCGGCAAGCTGCCGCCGATGGCCTTGGACATCACCACCACATCCGGGATGATGCCGGCGTGTTCAAAGGCAAACATCTTGCCGGTACGGCCGAAACCGCTCTGGATTTCATCCACGATCAAGGCCACACCGGCCTGTTCAGTGATGCGGCGCAGGCCGCGCAACCAGTCAAGATCGGCCGGGATCACGCCGCCCTCGCCCTGTACCACCTCGACAATCACCGCCGCTGGCAACAGCACGCCGGCTTCCGGGTCGTTGAGCAGGTTTTCCAGGTAATGCAGGTTGACCCGCACGCCTTCCGTGCCGCCCAGGCCGAATGGGCAGCGGTAGTCATAGGGGTACGGCAAGAATTGCACGCCATTACCCAGCAGAGCGCCCAAGGGCTTTTTCGGCCCCAGGCTGCCCATCAGGCTCAGCGCGCCCTGGCTCATGCCGTGATAACCGCCCTGGAACGACAGCACGGTGCTGCGACCGGTGGCGGTGCGCACCAGCTTCAACGCGGCTTCCACCGCGTCGGTGCCGGTGGGGCCGCAAAACTGGATTTTCGCTTCCTGCGCAAGCGCTGCCGGCAACAGGCCAAACAGATCCTGGACGAATTGGTCTTTGACTGGCGTAGTGAGGTCGAGCGTGTGCAGTGGCAGCTCGTCGCTCAGCACCTGCTGAATGGCTTCGATCACCACCGGGTGGTTGTGGCCCAATGCCAAGGTGCCAGCACCGGCCAGGCAGTCGATGAAGCTACGGCCTTCAACGTCTTCCACGTAGATGCCCTTGGCCCGCTTGAGCGCCAGCGGGATACGCCGAGGGTAGCTGCGGGCGTTGGACTCTTGCTGGCGCTGGCGGGCCAGCAACGGGGTTTCTTCGAAGTGGTAGAGCGTTTCCACCGGTGCTGCGCCTGCATGCACCGGTGCGTCTTCGATACGGCTGGTAGCGACTGACATCTCTCGATCCCTCAATACGCGGGTAGGGGTGACCAAACGGGCGATCCGCGTATGTGCGGATTTCATGTTCTGGAAACGCACCAGCGCTGGGGGGATTTAGGCTTGTTGTGGTTTTTGATCGAAAGCGGGACCCGCAGCGTCCCAGGCGGCATTCCCGCGCGGAGCGCAGGAACGATCAACAGATCCCTCTATACCGCTCATTCAACGCATACAAAATCGCACACGTCTCGCCATCCAACACCCCACCATAATCGCGCGGCCGAAAGTGCATCTGAAACGCCCGCGTCCTCCATTCAAACGCCTGCCGGTTCCAGGCCGGTTTATACCCGCACCGCTGAAATGCGCGCTCCACCTCTACTTCCGGCGGCAACCCAAGACAAAACCGTCGCTGGTACATCCTGCGCGTAATCTCATCAAACCAGGCGCCGATCCCGGCCTCGAACAAGCACCGCCAAGGCAACCGAGGCCCCGGATCACTCTTGCGCCAATACGCCACATCCGAATGCCCGAGCACATCCAGAGGCCCCACCTGCGGATAACGCCCAAGTATGTCGCGAACCAACGCGATCAACGTATCAACCTGCTCCCGGCCATAGTCGGGGAAGGTAAAAACCCCGGCATCATCGCGCGCCAAATTGACGATCTCGATGCCAATCGCACGGTTGTTGAGGTTATCCAGCCCGCCCCAATGGCTCGCCCCGGCATGCCAGGCCCGTTTGTCCTCGTCCACCAGGCGAAACACCCGCAGTTCGTCATAACCGGCAGCGCCATAGCTGGCTTCATCAGGGTCAGGAAGCAAATAGTGAGCGCTGACGCCACCTTGGGTCAGGGTACGCAAAGACGACGCAAAGGGCGCCGCGGTGTAATGCAGGATCACCTGCCGCACAGCCTCGCCATTGCGTTGATTAAAATCTTTAGCGGGGAAACTGCTGTCGATCACCAACATAAGAACCGTCCTTTTCAATACAGGCTGAGTCATTCAGCCCGTTCAAACGCAAAAAAATTACCGCCATCCTGAAGGGATCAATTTCAGGCTGGCGGTAATTATTTAGTGCTTGAAGAAAAGTCCTCAGCGTCGCAGCGGCATCCCCAGATCGACCCGCAGGCCATCGGCCTGGCTGTCGAATTTCAGCGAGCAGGAGCAACGCTGCACGATGGCCTGCACTATCGCCAACCCCAAGCCACAGCCTTCACTGCTGCCGTTGCGCCAGAAACGTTGGGTCAGGTATTGCAGGTCTTCGGCAGAAATCTGTTTGCCATGGTCGCGCACGCGAAACACCACGGTGTCGGCGCTGGTGAACACGCTCAGCTCCACGCGAGTGTCACACGGCGTATGGCGCAACGCGTTATCCAACAGGTTGCGCAGGGCCGCTACCGCCAACGCCACCGGCATTTCCACCGGGGATTGTGTGAGGTCTTGCGCCAGGATCAGGTCGATACGGCGGTTATCACCCGCATTGGCATCCTGAATCGCCAGCCGCGCCACTTGTTCGGCGCTTGATTGCAAGCCATCGTCAAACGACAGGCTGCCCTCGACCCGCGCCAGCAGCAGCAATTGCTCCAGGGTGCGATGCAAGCGGTCGGCGCCTTCTTCGGCGTGGGCCAGGGACTGGTCGCGGGCCGCGCCGTCGGTCATGCGGGCCACTTGCAGGTGGGTCTTGATCGCCGTCAGCGGGCTGCGCAGTTCGTGGGCGGCATCGCCGGTCAGGCGGCGCTCGCGCTCAATGGTCTTGGCGATGCGCTGCAACAGCTGGTTCTGGGTGTCGAGCAGCGGCTTCAATTCGCTGGGCAGCGGGTGAATCTGCAGCGGTTCAAGGGAATCGGCACTGCGGCGCATCAAGGCATCGCGCATGCGGTTAAGGGGCAGCAGGCTTTGGCCGATGCCCAGCCACAACAGGCACAGGCAACCCAGCAGGGCCACGCCCACCGGCACCGAAGCCGCCAGCAGGATCGACAGGTTCAAGGCTTCGCGCTCCACCTGGCGGTCGGCGGTGGTGATCAGCAGGTCGCCACGGGACAAGGTGAAGCTGCGCCAGCCCACACCGTCGATAATCTGGTCGCGAAAGCCACTTTTGCGTGACTCCAGGCCCTCGTCGGGGGTCATGTGGCTGCGCGCCAGGATTTCCCCGCGCAGGGAGCTGACCTGGCAGGCCATGCCGCCTGGTACGTTGAGTTGTTCAGTGCGCAAATGCGTAGGCGCGCCGCTCACACTGGCCAGACCCGGCATTTGCTCGGTCAGCCCGGCCACCATGCGCGCCGATGCCACCAGGCGCTGGTCGAGGGAAAACATCATCTGGTTGCGCAGATCGTTGAGCATCCAGGCGGCAGCCAGGACCCAGATCAGCACAAAAGCAGCGCCCAACTTGAACGTCAGGCGCAGGCGCAAACTCATCACGACGCGTCCTCTCCCCCATCCGCCGTGCCCAGGCGATAACCCAGGCCGCGCACGGTTTCGACGATGCCGTTACCCAATTTGCGCCGCAGGTGGTGGATGTGCACGTTGAGGGCGTTGCTTTCCAGTTCGTCGTTGAAGCCGTAGACGCTGTCTTTGAGTTGTTCGCTGGACAGCACGCGGCCCTTGTTATGCAACAGGGCCTGCAACAAGGCTTGCTCGCGACGTGAAAGGTCGACCGGCTGGCCGGCCAGGAAGGTCTCGCGGCTGCTGGGGTCGTAGGCCAGTTGGCCATGTTCGATCAGGTTGACCCGGCGCCCCGCCACCCGACGCAGCAATGTTTGCAGGCGTGCGGCCAGTTCACGCAGGTCGAAGGGCTTGAGCAGGTAGTCGTCGGCACCGGCTTGCAGGCCGTCGACACGGTTGGTAACCGAGTCGCGGGCGGTGAGGATCAGCACCGGGATTTCCAGGCCCTGGCTGCGCTGTTGTTGCAGCAACTTGAGGCCGTCTTCATCGGGCAAGCCCAGGTCGAGCACCATGATGTCGAACGTGGCGGCCTTGAGCATCGCGCGTGCGGCGGCGGCCGAGGCCACGCGCTCGACGGTAAAACCCTGGGCGCCAAGCCCGGCCACAATGCCGCTGGCGATCAGTTCGTCGTCTTCACAGACCAGTACGTGCATGGTTAACCCTTCATGAAAGATGGGGGAATTAAAGGTTGGGCGGATTAAGCGCCGATTATGCCGTGAAAACCGACAGGCTCAGTTTAGAATAGCGCCCGGTTAATCATCGGTTAATCAACACCACACATTGTGTGCCTAACTTGCATCGAACTAAGGCTTGACCATGCGGCATCTGTTTACCTTTCTGCTGGTGTTATTCGCAGGGTTCGCCCAGGCCGCGCCGGGCAATCCATTCGAGACCAAACCCGATTTCCTGCCGGTGGGCAAAGCGTTCACCTTTACCTCCGAACGTCTTGAAAGCGGCGAAACCCAGCTGTACTGGCAGATTGCCGACGGATATTACCTTTACCAGCAACGCATGAAGTTCGACGGCCTGGCCGAAAAGCCCGTGCTGCCCCAAGGCGAAGCCCACAGCGATGAGTTCTTCGGCGAGCAGCAAGTGTACCGCCAGGGCCTCGAAGTGAAGATCCCGGCCGGTGCCAGCGGGCAGGTCAAGCTGGGCTGGCAGGGCTGCGCCGATGCGGGCCTGTGCTACCCGCCGCAATCAATCACCGTGGACCTGGGCGGCAACCCGGCCGTAGCGGCCACCGCGCAAGCCCAGGACCAAAGCCTGGCCAGCGGTCTGCAACAGCGCAGCCTGGGCTGGAGCCTGCTGGTGTTCTTTGGCCTGGGCCTGCTGTTGGCATTTGCCCCGTGCTCGCTGCCGATGCTGCCGATCCTCGCCGGCTTGGTGGTGGGCAGCGGCGCCAGCCCGCGTCGTGGCTTTGCCTTGGCCAGCAGCTACGTGGTGTGCATGGCGCTGGTGTATGCGGCGCTCGGCGTACTGGCCGCGCTGCTGGGCGGCAACCTTGCCGCCCTGTTGCAAACGCCGTGGATCCTTGGCAGTTTTGCCGCGCTGTTTGTGATTCTGGCCTTGCCGATGTTCGGCTTCTTTGAACTGCAACTGCCGGCCTTCCTGCGTGACCGTCTGGATAACGTCAGCCGCCAGCAAAGCGGCGGCAGCCTGGTCGGCGCCGGGATTCTCGGTGCGCTGTCCGGCCTGTTGGTCGGCCCGTGCATGACCGCACCACTGGCCGGCGCCCTGCTGTATATCGCCCAGAGCGGCAACGCGTTGCACGGCGGTTTGATCCTGTTCGCCATGGGTATCGGCATCGGTATTCCGCTGTTGCTGCTGGTGACGGTGGGCAACCGTTTCCTGCCCAAACCGGGCACCTGGATGAACGTGCTCAAGGGTATCTTCGGTTTCCTGTTCCTCGGCACCGCCGTGCTGATGATTCGCCCGGTGGTCGGCGAAAGCCTGTGGCTCGGCCTGTGGGGCGTCTTGGCGCTGGTGATGGCCTACTGCGGCTGGACCCTGGCCCGCGAATACGGGCTGGCGGCCAAGGTATTCGGCGCCGGTTCCCTGGTACTGGGCCTGTGGGGCGCAGTGCTGGTAGTGGGCGCGGCCGGTGGCAGCGACGACCTGTGGCAACCGTTGAAGGTCTACAGCGGCTCGAAGATGGCTGCTGCGCCCAGCGCCCACGACGCCTTCATGACCATCAACGACCCGGCCGTGCTGCAAAGCCAGCTCGACAGCGCCAAGGCCCAGGGCCAATGGGTGCTGGTGGACTACTACGCCGACTGGTGCGTGTCATGCAAGATCATGGAAAAACAAGTCTTCGGCCAACCCCAAGTAATGGACGCCCTCAAAGACGTGCGCCTGTTGCGCCTGGACGTCACCGCCGACAACGCCGCCAGCCGCGAGCTGCTCGGGCGCTACAAGGTGCCGGGGCCACCGAGCTTCGTGTGGATCGGCCCGGACGGTGAAGAACGTCGCGCCCAACGCATCACCGGCGAAGTGGATGCCGCCGCCTTCCTGCAACGCTGGACGCAAACCCGAGACGCGCGCTGATGCTGACCCTGACCATCGGTACGTTCGCCATCGCCCTGAATCACATCCTGCTGATCAGCGCGCTGATCCTCGCCACGCTGGTGGGTTGGCGCGTGGCCAAGCGTGGCGGTGAAAACCCCGAATCGGTGCTGTTCAGCCTGTTTTTGCTGGGCATGCTGGTGGCACGCTTAAGCTTTGTACTGATGTACTGGAGCGACTACAGCCACGACCCCCTGCAAATGGTCGACCTGCGCGACGGCGGTTTCCTGGCCTGGCCCGGCGTGATCGCCCTGGTGCTGGGCGCCATGTTCTACGGCTGGCGCCGCCCGGCCATGCGCACTCCGCTGAGTGCCGGGGTGGTCACCGGGCTGGTGTTCTGGGGCCTGACCAGCGTGTCCCTGAGCCTCTACGACAAAGGCGCACAACTGCCGGACATCACCTTGCGCAACGCCAATGGCGACGTGGTGCAACTGGCCGACTACAAAGGCGGCCCGCTGGTGATCAACCTCTGGGCCACCTGGTGCCCGCCGTGCCGCCGCGAAATGCCGGTGCTGGAGCGCGCGCAACACCAACGCCCGGACGTGACCTTCCTGTTCGTCAACCAGGCCGAAAGCATGCAAAGCGTCAGCACCTTTCTCGCCACCCAGGGCCTGACCCTCGACAACGTGCTGTTTGATGCCAGCGGCCGCCTCGGCCAGGCCGTGGGTTCGATGGCCTTGCCGACAACCCTGTTCTACCAAGCCGATGGGCGCCTGATCAACAGCCACCTGGGCGAGTTGTCCCAGGCCAGCCTGGCCCGTGCCATGGAACCCTTCGACACTGCCCCTGCTGCCACAAGGAAACCGACATGCCAAGACTCCGCCACCTGCTGACCCTGCTGCCGCTGACGCTTGCGGCCACACTGGCCCAGGCCGAAGACTGGCCGGCGCCGATCAAACAGATCGAAGCCAAGGGTGCCAAGATCCTCGGCAAGTTCGACGCGCCCAGCGGCCTCACCGGCTACGCCGCGCAATACCAGAACCGTGGCATGGCCCTGTACCTGACCGCCGACGGCAAAAGTGTGCTGGCCGGTAACCTGTACGACGCCCAAGGCAATGACCTGAGCAGCGCGCCACTGGAAAAACTGGTGTACGCGCCGATGGCCAAGGAAGTCTGGGCCAAGATGGAACACAGCAACTGGATCCAGGACGGCGACACAAACGCACCGCGCATCGTCTACCTGTTCAGTGACCCCAACTGCCCGTACTGCAACATGTTCTGGGAACAGGCACGCCCGTGGGTCAAGGCCGGCAAGGTGCAATTGCGCCACATCATGGTCGGCATCATTCGCGAAGACAGCCCAGGCAAATCCGCCGCGCTGCTGGCCGCCAAAGACCCGCAAAAAGCCCTGGAAGCACACGAAGCCGCCGGCAAGGGCAGCAAATTGCAGGCACTGGACAAGATCCCGGCAGATATCGAAGCCAAGCTCGATGCCAATATGAAGTTGATGGAAGAGCTGGAACTGTCGGCGACGCCGGCAATTTTCTATCGCGATGACAAGGGCGGCTTGCAGCAACAGCAAGGCGCGCCGTCGCCGGACAAGCTGGTGAAGATTCTCGGGCCTAAATAAGCGGCGCCAGGGCCGACGCATACGCGAGCAAGCCCGCTCCCACCTTTTGAATTGTGAATACATTCAAGTGTGGGAGCGGGCTTGCCTGCGATGAGGCCCGCACAGTCAGCGAAGATTACAAACCCTCCAACTCCGCCATCAAATCACTCAACCGATCGACCTTCTCCGCACTGATCTGATTGGCCGCCAGCCCGTCGATATACTCGGCCAACTCCGCCACCGTGCTGCATTCGAACATCGCCCGCAGCGGCACATCCCGTTGCAGGGTTTTCTGCACCCGCGAGGCAATCTGTGTGGCCAGCAATGAATGCCCGCCCAGCTCGAAGAAGTTGTCCTGCACGCCTACCCTTTCGACCTTCAACACCTCAGCCCAAATCGCCGCCAAGGTAGCTTCCAGTTCGTTGCGCGGCGCCAGGTAGTCCTGACTGTGCAGTTGGCCTATCTCCAGGGCCGGCAGAGCGTTGCGGTCCAGCTTGCCATTGGCGTTCAGCGGCAAGCGGTCAAGCCATAACCAGTGCAGCGGCACCATGTATTCCGGCAATTGCGCGCGCAGGCGTTGCTTGATACGGTCCATGCGCTCACCTGGGTTCAAGGCTTCATCGGCCGCCACCAGGTAACCCACCAAATGCTTGCCGTTGACGCCTTCCTGCACGCCGACTGCCGCATCCCGCACTTCTGGCTGTTCATGCAGGCGGGCTTCGATTTCACCCAATTCGATGCGGTAACCGCGAATCTTCACCTGATGGTCGATACGCCCGACATATTCCAGCACGCCATCGCTGCGGCGACGCGCCAGGTCGCCGGTGCGGTACAGCCGTTCGCCCGGCGCACCAAACGGGTTCGGCACAAACACCTGGGCGCTGCGCAAGGGGTCGCTGACATAACCACGCCCTACGCCCGTGCCTGCCACACACAACTCGCCCACCGCACCTTGCGGCACCAGCTCCAGCGCGCCATCGAGCAGGTACAAGCGGTTGTTGTCGGTTGGCGCGCCAATCGGCAGGTACGTGCCACGGGTCGACGCCAGGTCAACGCGGAAGAACGCCACGTCATCCGAGCACTCCGCCGGGCCATAAGCGTTGACCAAACCGATCTCGGGGTAACGCAGCAACCACTGGTGCGCCAGCTCCGGCGGCATGGCTTCACCCGTCGGCAACATCCAGCGCAAGCCATCCAGGCTCATGCGTTCTTGAGCGAGCATGCCCTGGATCAGCGACGGCACACTCTCCAGCACAGTGATGCCTTGGGCCTGCACATGCGCCAGCAAACCCTGCGGATCGTGGGCGATACTGTTCGGCACAATATCCACCCGCGCGCCAAACAGCGGCGCGGCGAGGAACTGCCACACGGAAATATCGAAGCTCTGCGAAGCGGTCTGCGCGATCACATCTGCCTCGCTCAGTTGCAGATACGGCACCTTGCTCAACTGGTTATTGAGCATGCCGCGCTGTTCCACCATCACGCCTTTGGGCAACCCCGTGGAGCCGGAGGTGTAGATCACATAGGCGAGGTTATCCGGCGTGCTGTAGATGCCCGGGTTTTGCCCACGGCCAGGCACTTCTTCCCAGACCAGCAACTGGCAGTCGGTGCCGTCCAGCAATTCAATCGCCTGCTCGCGGCACGCCTCGGTGCACACCAGCAACGGCGTGCGGCTCAGGTCGATGATGCGGCTCAGGCGCTGGCTGGGCAGGCCTGGGTCCAGCGGCAGGTAACCGGCACCGGCCTTGAAGCTGCCGATGATCATGCCGAGCAAATCCAGGTTACGCTCGGCCAGCAGCGCCACCGGTTGATCCAGCCCGACACCGGCCTCGATCAGCGCGTAGCCCAGGCCGTTGCTACGGCGGTTCAATTCATCGTAGGTCCATTGCTGGTCCAGGCAACTGGCGGCGATGCGCTGCGGATGCTGCGCCACCTGCGCTTCGAACAACTCGACGTAACTGCGCTCCAGCGGGTAGTCATGCTCGCTCTGGTTGCAGCCGTCGACCAGGAACGCCCGCTCCTGCTCACCGATCAGCGGCAAGTCCGCCATGTCGCCATGGAAGCCCTGCACCAACGCCAGCAGCAAGCGCTTGAACTCGCCGAGCATGCCTTGCACGGTGGTTGTATCGAAATAACGCTGGTCGTAGGACAGGTGCAAGCCGAGGTCATCGCCCGGATAACACACGGCCGTCAGCGGGAAGTTGGTGTGGGTGCGGCCGGAATCCGAGGTGGCGTTCAGGCTTTGCGCACGGTCCAGCACCGAGACTTCCACCGGCGCATTTTCAAACACAAACAGGCTGTCGAACAGCGGCTGGCCCTTGGGCAGTTCGCTGTGTTCCTGGATAGTCACCAGCGGCAGGTATTCGTATTCGCGCAATTGCATATTGCTGTCGAGCAAGTTGCTCAGCCACTGGCGCACGCTGCAAGGCTGGTCGTCTTCCGGCAGTTTCACCCGCAGCGCGATGCTGTTGATAAACAGGCCGACGGTGCGTTGCATCTCGGGCATTTCCACTGGGCGCCCGGCCACCGTGACGCCGAACAACACGTCTCGATCACCGCTCAATCGGCGCAGCACCAAGGCCCACGCCGCCTGGGCGAAGGTGTTGACGGTGAGTTGATGGGCCTGGGCCAGTTCGCGCAATTGCGCACCGTCGCGGGCATCCAGGCGGGTGTAGCAATCGCCCACCACCATGCCGCCGCTATGACCTGCGTGGTCACGCAGGAACGGCCGGTCGCTCGGGATCGGCGTGGTGCGCTCGAAGCCTTGCAGGTTCTGTTGCCACCACTGACGCGCTTCATTCAGGTTCTGGCGTTGCAGCCAGGCGATGTAATCACGGTAGCGTGGCGGCGTGGCCAATTGTGCATCGCGGCCCTCGCCCAAGGCCATGTAGATATCGAAGAAATCATTCATCAGCAACGAGCGGCACCAGGCATCGATGAGGATGTGGTGGTTGCTCATCATGAACCAGTAGCGCGCCTCGCCCACGCGGATCAGGCGCAGGTGGAACGGCGCCTGGTTGAGCAGATCAAAACCGGCTTCGCGCTCGGCCTTGAGCAAGGCTTGCAGGCGCGGCTCCTGCTCGGCTTCGGGGTCATGGCTCCAATCCAGGTACTCGATCGGCGTGTTGCCCGGCTTGTGGATCACCTGCAGCATGTCCTCGCCGACGTTCCAGCAGAACGACGCACGCAAGGCTTCATGCCGGGCGATCACCGCCTGCCAGGCCTGGGCGAAACGCTCGGGGTCCAGAGCGCTGTTGATGCGGTAGCGGTCCTGCATGTAATAGAGGCCGGTGCCCGGTTCCAGCAAGGTGTGCAGCAGCAGGCCTTCCTGCATCGGCGTCAGCGGGTAGACGTCTTCAATGACGTTGGCCGGCACCGGCAAGCTGTCGAGCTGCGTTTGAGTCAGGTGCGCCAGCGGGAAGTCGGACGGCGTCAGGCCACCCGCCTCGTCGTTGAGGCAATGCGCGATCAGGCTTTGCAGCTCGCTCAAGTACGCCCCCGCCAGTTCACGGATGGTCTGCGGGTCATGGCGCTCACGGCTGAAGGTCCAGCGCAGCAGCAACTCACCGCCATACACCTGGCTGTCGACACTCAGCTCATTGGGCAGCGGCGCATCCGGGTCGTGGGCCAGGCCAGCCGACTCATCCAGTGGGTGGAACAGTGCATCGGCGCCGAAGCTCTGGTCGAACTGGCCGAGGTAGTTGAAGGTGATCTGCGCCGTCGGCAGCTCGGCCACGGCCTGCTTGCACTGATCGTCTGCCAGGTAACGCAGCACGCCATAACCCAGGCCTTTGTGCGGCACACCGCGCAGTTGTTCCTTGATGGCCTTGATCGATTCGCCCTGCCCGGCGTGCGGTGTCAGGCGCAGCGGGTAAGCACTGGTGAACCAGCCGACGCTGCGAGTCAGGTCGATTTCATCGAACAGGGTTTCACGGCCATGGCCTTCCAGTTGAATCAAGGTCGAGGCGTGCCCCGTCCAGCGGCACAGCACGCGGGCCAAGGCGGTCAGCAGCAGGTCGTTGACTTGAGTGCGATACGCGCTCGGCGCCTGTTGCAGCAACTGGCGGGTGTGTTCGGCACCCAGGCGCACGCTGACGGTTTCAGCCTCGCGGTTGCGCAGCGAACCCTGTGGACGCGCCACTGGCAGTTCCACCGCAGGACCGGCCAGTTGGTCTTGCCACAGGCTCAACTCTTCACGCAGGGACTCGCTGCCGGCATAAGCGCGCAAGCGCGCCGCCCAATCGCGCAATGCGCAGGTCTTGGCCGGCAGGCTGACGGACTGGCCGTCGCTCAGTTGGCGATAAACCGTTTGCAGGTCCTCCAGCAGTACGCGCCACGACACGCCGTCCACCACCAGGTGATGAATCGCGATCAGCAGGCGTTGCTGGCCTTGCGGGCCGTCCACCAGCAAAGCCCGTAACAGTGGGCCATGCTCAAGGTCCAGGCTGCGTTGAGTGTCAGTGAACAGTGCGGTGCAATCCTGCATGTCGCGCACTTGCGCCTGCATCAGCAAACCGCCTTGGGGCACGGCCAAGTGCTCGGCATGCCAGTGTGCGTCGCGCTTGGAGAAGCTCAGACGCAAGGCGTCGTGATGCTCCAGCACCGCCAGCAGCGCTTGCTCCAGGCGATGGGGCGCCAGCAATTGCAGTGGCTTGAGCAGCAATGCCTGGTTCCAGTGCTGACGGTTGGGGATCTCGGTAGCAAAGAACCAGTGCTGGATCGGCGTCAGCCCCGAACTGCCGGTGAGCAGGCCTTGCTCGGCAGTCACCTGTTCGCTACGCGTGGCCACAGCGGCCAGGGTTTGCACGGTTTGGTGCTGGAACAAATCCCGTGGGCTGAAATGAATCCCGGCCTGCCGCGCACGGCTGACCACCTGGATCGACAGGATCGAGTCGCCGCCCAGCTCAAAGAAATTATCGTCCAGGCCGACTTGTTGCACGTTCAACACCGCGCACCAAATGGCCGCCAGGCTTTGCTCCAACTCATTGCGTGGCGCCACGTAGGTTTGGCGATTGGCCTCAGGGTCCGGTTGCGGCAAGGCGCGGCGGTCGAGTTTGCCATTGGCGGTCAGCGGCATGCTGTCGAGCACGATCAGGTGAGCAGGCACCATGTAGTCCGGCAGTTGCGCCTTGAGGTGCGCCTTGAGTGCATCACGCAAGGCGGCAGGGTCGGCGTCGCTGACCAGATAGGCCGCCAGCTGTTTACCACTGGCTGAATCCAGCGCCAGCACCACGGCTTCGCGCACGGCTGCGTGCTCCAGCAGACGGGTTTCAATTTCGCCCAGTTCGATACGGAAACCGCGAATCTTCACTTGATGGTCGATACGGCCCAGGTACTCCACCAGGCCGTCGGCGCGTTGGCGCACCAAGTCGCCGGTGCGGTACAAACGGCCGCCATCGGCAGCAAACGGATCGGCGACAAACCGCTCGGCCGTCATGCCAGGGCGTTCGTGATAACCCTGGGCCAGACCGGCGCCGCCCACATACAACTCACCCGTCGCGCCTTGGGGCACCAGCGCCAGATCGGCGTCGAGGATATAGGCCACGCGAGCGCCGATGATGCTGCCGATCGGCACGCTGGCGGCGCCCTCTTCCAACACCTCCGGCGCCAGGCTGGCCAGCGGCATCACCACGGTTTCGGTCGGGCCATAGGCGTTGAAAAACAGCTCGGGCTGGAACGCCGCACGAATCCGCTGCAAGTGCTCGCCGGTCAGCGCCTCGCCGCCGGTGATGCACATGCGCACCGGCAAGGTCTGCTGCTGGGTTGCCAGCCATTGCGCCAACTGGCTGCCGTAGCTGGGGGTAAAGCCGAGGATATTGATGCCATGGGCGCGGATCAGCGCACAGATTTCTTCGGCATCCCACTGGCCTTGGGCGCGCAACACCACCTGCGCACCGCTGAGCAGCGGCACCAGCAAACGCTCGGTGGCGGCGTCGAAGTTGATGGAATAAAAGTGCAGCTCGCAATCATCCGCGCGCATGCCAAAGCGCTCGATCACGGCCTGGCAATGCATGGCGATTTCACCGTGGGACACCACCACGCCTTTGGGTTTACCGGTGGAGCCGGAGGTGTAGATCAGGTACGCCTGATGTTGCGGCAGGCTGATAAGGGGCAGCGCGTCGGCGGGGTAGTTGGCCAACACCGGCAAGTCATCTTCCAGGCACCAGCACGCGACCTTCGCCGGCAATTCGCCAAGGGCTTCGAACATCGCCGCATCACTGAGCAGCAGGCCAATGCCGCTGTCTTCGATCATGTAGTGCAGGCGGTCGAGCGGGTATTCCGGGTCCAGCGGCACATAAGCGCCGCCGGCCTTGAGGATCGCCAGCAGGCCGATGACCATTTCCAGCGAGCGCGGCAGCGCCAGGCCGACCCGCACCTGCGGGCCAACGCCGCGCTCACGCAGCATCCACGCCAGGCGGTTGGCGCGCTCATCCAGTTCGCGGTAGCTGAGCGTCACCCCGGCAAAGGTCAACGCTGGTGCATCGGGGCGGGCCAAAGCGTGTTGGCTGAACAGCGGGTGAATGCACTGGTCCAGGCGGTGTTCACCCGCCTCGATACCCAGGCTGCTCTGCAAGGCGCGCTGCTCAGTGGCGGTCAGCAAGGGCAACTCGCTCAGACGCTGTTGCGGATTGGCGATCAACGCTTCCAACAGGTTTTGCCAATGTGCGGCCATCCGCGCAATACGCGGCTCGTCGAACAAGTCGGTGCTGTAGGTCAGGCAGCAACCCAGGCGATGGTCGAGGTCGGTGACTTCCAGGTTGAGGTCGAACTTGGTCGCCCGCGCATCGTTGACCAGGTACTCGACGGTCATGCCCGCCAGTTGGCGGCTCTGCTGGAATTCCCAGCGCTGCACGTTGCACATTACCTGGAACAGCGGGTTATACGCCGCGCTGCGCGGTGGCTGCAGGGCTTCCACCAGATGATCGAATGGCAGGTCCTGGTGCGACTGGCCTTCGATCACGGTATGGCGCACCTGCTCGAACAACTCGGCCACATTCATCTGCCCATTGAGCTGGCAACGCAGCACCTGGGTGTTGAGGAACGCACCGATCAGCCCTTCGCTTTCCGGGCGAATGCGGTTGGCGACCGGCGCGCCGATGCGCAGGTCGGTCTGGCCGCTGTAGCGGTAGAGCAACACCGCCAGAGTGGCGGTCATGGTCATGAACAACGTCAGGCCGTGTTCGGCGTTAAAGGCACGCACGCGAGCGGCCAAGTCATCGCTCAGGTCAAAGCGGTACAGCTCGCCCTGATGGCTTTGCACCGGCGGGCGTGGGCGGTCGGCGGGCAGTTCAAGCAACGGATGCTCGTGGCCCAGCTGTGCGGTCCAGTAGTCCAGTTGGCGCTGGCGCTCGCCAGCCTCCAACCACTGGCGTTGCCATACGCTGTAGTCCAGGTATTGCACCGCCAGTGGCGCCAGCGGCGAGTCACGCTCGTCGATAAACGCCTCGTACAGCGCGCCGAGTTCACGGGCAAAGATGTCCATGGCCCAGCCTTCGGTGACGATATGGTGCAGGGTCAGCACGAAGTAGTGCTCCTGCTCGCCAGCCTTGACCACGCAGGCGCGCAACAGCGGCCCGGTTTCCAGATTGAACGGGGTGTGAGCTTCCTGATCGGCGAAATCTTGCAGGCGCTGCTGACGCTCGGTTTCATTGAGCGCGGAGAAATCCTGCCAGTCCATGCGCATGCCGGTTTGCGCCGCGACCTTTTGGTACGCCACGCCATCGATGCTCGGAAAGGTGGTGCGCAGGGTTTCGTGGCGCATGATCAAGGCTTGCAACGCGGCCTCAAAACGCCCCACATCCAGCACGCCGCGCAGGCGCGCCATGCCGCCGACGTTGTAGGCCGGGCTGTCGGGTTCCATCTGCCAGAGGAACCACATGCGTTGTTGGGAATAGGACAATGGCACCGGCGCGCTGCGGTCGACCCTGGCAATAGCGGTTTGCTGATTGCGTTGACCAGAGGCCTGGATCAAGCCGACTTGCTCGGCAAACGCACCCAGCTCGCTGGCTTCGAACAAGGTGC
Source organism: Pseudomonas sp. W3I7 (assembly GCF_030816095.1). NCBI lineage: Bacteria > Pseudomonadati > Pseudomonadota > Gammaproteobacteria > Pseudomonadales > Pseudomonadaceae > Pseudomonas > Pseudomonas sp. W3I7. The sequence continues at coordinate 1,605,478 of NZ_JAUSXP010000001.1, read as the reverse complement.
GCAACGGCAATTCGACGTCACAGGCCTGGCGGGTGCGCGAGATGATTTGCGTGGCCAACAACGAATGGCCACCCAGGGCGAAAAAGTCGTCGCGCAGGCCGATACGTGGCTGGCCTAACACCTCGCGCCAGATCGCGGCAATTTGTTGTTGCAGCGGCGTTGCAGGCTCGATGTGTTCACGGGTTTGCCACACCGGTTCGGGCAAGGCCCGGCGGTCGAGTTTGCCGCTGGGGCTCAGGGGCATGGCGTCCAGGCGCATCAGTAATGCGGGCACCATGTACTCCGGCAACTCGGCGGCCAGGGCGGTTTTTACCGCTTGCTCGTTAAGCTGCGCATGCGCGGTGTAGTAGCCGATCAGTTGTGCATCACGCACCAGCACCACGGCTTGTGCGATGCCGTCCAGCGCCAGCATCCGGGCTTCGATTTCTTCGGGTTCTACACGAAAGCCACGCAATTTGACTTGTTGATCGAGGCGGCCCAGGTACTCGAGCACGCCATCGGCGCTCCAACGCACGCGGTCACCGGTGCGATACAGGCGTGTGCCGGGCTCGCCCAACGGGTCGGCGACAAAACGCTCGGCGGTTAGCCCGGCGCGGCCCAGGTAACCGCGCGCCAGGCCGATGCCACCGATGCACAGTTCGCCCGGCACACCGGCCGGCAACGGGTTGAGCTGCTCATCCAACACGCGGCAGATCACATTGCCCAGCGGACGGCCGATGGGCGAGCGCTCGCCATCCTCGGCGTGACAATGCCAGTGGGTCACGTTGATCGCGGTTTCGGTCGGGCCATACCGGTTGTGCAGTTGCACCGCCGGCAACTGCGCCAGCACGCGGTTACGCAGCTCGGCAGGCAAGGCTTCACCGCCGGAGAACAGACGCCGCAGGCTGGTGCACTCGGCCACCAACGGCTCATCGATAAACAGCTGCAACAGCGGCGGCACAAAGTGCAGCGTGGTCACGCCATGTTCCTGTACCAACTGCGCGATGCGGTGCGGATCGCGATGCTCGCCAGGGCCGGCCAGCACCAGGCGGCAGCCGGTGATCAGCGGCCAGAAGCATTCCCACACCGACACGTCAAAGCTGATCGGTGCCTTTTGCATCAGCACGTCGGTGTCGTTGAGTTGATAGGTGGCCTGCATCCACTGCAAGCGCTCGGCCAGCGCCGCATGGGTATTGCCCACGCCTTTGGGCTGGCCGGTGGAGCCGGAGGTGTAGATCACATAAGCGAGGTTGTCGCCGTTCAAATGCAGGCCCGGCGCCTGGGTCGGCCAGCTGTCCAGGTGCAGGCTGTCCATGGCAATCACGCACACGCCTTCGGTGGCCGGCAGCAGTTCAAGCAGTGCGGTTTGGGTCAGCAACAGGTGCACGCCGCTGTCCTTGAGCATGTAGGCCAGGCGGTCGGCGGGGTAATCCGGGTCGAGCGGCACATAGGCGCCACCGGCCTTGATGATTGCCAACAGGCCGATCAGCAGCTGCGGCGAACGCTCGGCGGCGATGGCCACGCACACATCCGGGCCGACACCTTTGTCACGCAGGTAGTGGGCCAGGCGATTGGCCTGGGTGTGCAGTTGGGCGAAGGTCAGGCTGCCGCCTTGCCAGACCAGCGCGGTGCTGTCCGAAGTCTGTTGGCCGAGCAGTTCGGGCAGCCACTGCCGGGCCGGGGCACACGGAGCTTCGCTCCATGGCTGCTGCTCGTCTGTGTGCATCAGTTTGAGGTCGCCGATGGCTTGCTCCGGCTGCTCGCACACCGCATGCAGCAGGCTGATGAAGTGCTCGGCCAGGCGCTGGATGGTCGCGCTGTCGAACAGCTCATCGGCGTAGTCGAACGCCAGGCTCAGGCGCCCGTTGCGGTCTTCTTCAGAGTGCAGTTGCAGGTCGAACTTGGCTTCGCGGCTGTGCCATGGCAGCTCTTCGGCAAGCATGCCCGGCAAGCGGCGCAAGGCGCTCAAGTCGCGCTGCTGGTGGTTGAACATGACCTGGAACAGGCCTTGTTCGCGGGCCTGGGGGAAGGCTTCCAGCAGTTGTTCGAAGGGCAGGTCCTGGTGGGCCTGGGCGCCCAGTGCAGCCTGGCGCGTGGCAGCCAACAGCTGATTGAATGGCAGGCGCCCGTCCAGTTCGGCGCGCAGCACCAAAGTGTTGATGAAGAAGCCAATCAGGCCTTGGGTTTCCTGGCGCGGACGGTTGGCGTTGGGCACGCCGATGCGGATATCGCGCTGGCCGCTGTAGCGGTAGAGCAGGCTCTGGAACGCCGCCAGCAGCAACATGAACGGGGTGGACTCATGGGCTTGAGCCGCCTGGCGAATGGCTTCGCTGAGCGCTGCGTTCAGACGCACGCTATGGCGCGAGGCGCTGTTGATGCGCTGCGCAGCGCGTGGATGGTCGGTGGCCAGGCTCAGGGTCGGGTGCTCATCACCCAGTTGCGCCTGCCAATAGGCCAATTGCCTCTGGCCTTCGCCTTCGGCCAGCCATTGGCGTTGCCAGCTGCCGTAGTCGGCGTATTGCAGGGCCAGTGGCGGCAGTTCCAGGCTTTGGCCCTGGATCGCGGCGGCATAAAGGCGCGAGAATTCGTCGATCAGAATGTTGAGCGACCAACCGTCGGCGATGATGTGGTGCAGAGTTACCAGCAGTTGGTGATCTTCATCGTCCAGGCGCACCAGCGTCACCCACAGCAGCGGGCCTTTTTCCAGGTCGAACTGGGTGCGGGCTTCGTCTTCGCGGATCTGCTGCGCACGGGCTTCGCGTTCGGCGGCTGGCAGGTCGCTGAGGTCGATCACTTGCAGCTCGAAACCCGTGTTGGCCTCGACGCGCTGGAAGGCTTGGCCATCGCGCTCATAGAAGCGTGTGCGCAAGGCTTCGTGGCGCTGGATCAATTGCTGGAAGCTCGCACGCACGGCATCTTCGTCCAGCTCGCCGCGCAACCGCAGGGCGCCGGGAATGGTGTAGGCGCTGCTGTGCGGGTCCAGTTGCCAGGTGATCCACAGGCGGTTCTGTGCCAGGGATTGCGGCAGCTCGTCCTGGCGTGACAAGGAAAGGATCGCGCCCTGGGCAATGCCGCCGTCTTGCTGTAGCTGCGCCACATTGGCGGCGAACGCCGAGAGCGTCGGCGCTTCGAACAGCAGGCGCAGGTTCAGCTCCAGGCCCAGGGTTTCACGCAGGCGCGCGACCACCTGGGTGGCGGTGATGGAGTTGCCGCCGAGCAAGAAAAAATGGTCATCAGCCGCGACCGTTGCGACCTGCAACTGCTCGCACCAGATCGCGGCAATCTGCTTTTGCAGCTCGGATTCAAGCAGCGCGTCACTGGCCTGGGCTTGCAGATCCGGGAACTGCGCGTAGCTGTCGAGGCTGCCATCGGCATGACGAAGCGCGCAGGCCGAACGCTGCACCTTGCCGCTGGAGGTCTTGGGCAACGCGCCGGGGTTGAGCAGTACCACCACGCTCGGGGCTTCTTGATACGCCTCGGCCACCGCCTGGCGAATCGCTTTGATCAAGGCCTCGGGCGGCAGGATTTTCTGCACGCTGCGGCTGATTTCTGCGGCGATGCCGATGCCTTCCAGGCCTTGGTGATTCACTGCGAACGCCGCGACCCGGCCTTTGCGCACCACTTCGACTTCGCGCTCGACGGTCTGCTCGATGTCCTGCGGATACAGGTTGTGGCCGCGCACGATCAGCAGGTCTTTAAGGCGGCCGGTGATGTACACCTCGCCGTCGCGGATAAAGCCCAGGTCGCCGGTGCGCAGCCAGGTGCGGCCGGCGTGTTGTACGAAGGTTTTGGCGCTGGCTTCGGGGTTGCGCCAGTAGCCGTGGGCGATGCTGGGGCCGGCGGCCCAGAGTTCGCCGACACGGTTGTCGGGCAATTCGGTGAGGGTGTGCGGATCGACGATCAGCACCGCATGCTCCGGCTGGCTTGTGCCGCAGCTCATGATCGCGCTGCCCTGCCCCGGTTCGGCACGGTTGGCGGCCAGCGCCTGCGAATCCACACGCAACGCGGGGATGCCCTGACCACGGCAGCCACCGGCGACGAACAAGGTCGCCTCGGCCAGCCCGTAGGAGGCGAAGAAATTGTTCGGCGTGAAACCACAGACCGCGAACTTTTCGGCGAAGCGTTCCAGGGTGTCGAGGCGGATCGGCTCGGAGCCCGAATACGCCACGCGCCACTTGCTCAAATCCAGACGTTCCAGCGCGGTTTCACTGACCCGCTCACTGCACAGCCGATAGGCGAAATCCGGCCCGCCGCTGATGGTGCCGCCGTATTCGCTGATCGCTTCCAGCCAGCGCAATGGCCGGCCGAGGAAGTACGCCGGCGACATCAACACACAGGGCACGCCACTGAAGATCGGTTGCAGCAAGCCGCCGATCAGGCCCATGTCGTGGTACAGCGGCAGCCAGCTGACGATCACATCATTCGGGTTCAGATCAATGCCAAAGCCGCGACGGATCAGCACTTCATTGGCCACCAGGTTGCCGTGGCTGACTTGCACGCCTTTAGGCAGTGCGGTGGAGCCGGAGGTGTATTGCAGGAAGGCGATGTCGTGCGCGTGCAGCTCGGGTTCGACCCAATTGCCGGTGGTCTGCAGGGTATCGACGCTCAACACCGGCGGCGCGTTCTCGATCTGCGCCAGGCCGTCGGCGAGGCTGGCGATGGTCAGCAGCAGGCGCGGCTCGGCATCGCTGATGATCGACAGCAGGCGCTCCTGATGATGGCGCTTGGTCGACTCCGGCGGATACGCCGGCACCGCGATAACCCCGGCGTACAGGCAACCAAAGAACGCCGCAACGTAATCCGGGCCGCTGGGGAACAACAGCACCGCACGGTCGCCCAATGCCGCATTGGCCTGCAAGGCGGCGGCGATGGTGCGGGCGCGCTGGTCGAGGTCGCGGTAACTGAGCACAACGCTGTCTGCGGCGGATTCGGCCAGGAAGCGCAGGGCGACCTGGTCCGGGGTCTGCGCGGCGCGGTGTTGAAGGGACTGGACCAGGGTGCGGGGAAGTTCGAAGGCGTCCATCATGGGGTTCCTGCCTGAAATCGGCTTACGGGAAAATCGGGAATTAGGGCCGTGCTAAACGTCAGCCAGTTGACGCGCCGCATCATTGCGCCAGCGGGCCAGGTGCTCGTCGGCATAGCGGCGCAGGCAGCGCAGCACCGCGCTTTCGTGCTGCACGAGGAAGAAGTGGTGGCCGTCGAACATGTCGAGGGAAAAGCCGCTGGCGGCATCGAGCTGCCAGTCGAGCAACTGGTCGGCGCGCACACTGTCCTGCTTGCCGCCAAACACATGGATCGGCATGCCCAGCGGCGCGCGCTCGCCATAGGTGAAGCTGCCGCACAGCAGGAAGTCGGCGCGCAGAATCGGCAGCATCAACTGCATCAACTCCGGGTTGGCCAGGGCCTCTTCGGCGGTGCCCTGCAGTTCGCGCAGGCGGGCGATCAGTTGCTCATCGGTTTTTTCGATGGCGTATTCGCTGACATCGCGGCGGGCCGGGCCGGCCGTACCGGAGGCAAATAACGCCAGCGGCGCAGGCAGATTGCGCGCCTTCAGCGCATGCACCAGTTCAAATGCCAGCAGGCCGCCCAGGCTGTGGCCGAACAGTGCATAGGGAGCATTGAGGCCGCTCAGATCGCGACTGATCTCATCCGCCAGTTGCGCCGCCAGGGTTTTGATATCGCGCTGCAACGGCTCATCCATGCGCATGCCGCGACCCGGCAACTCCAGCGGGCACACCTGCAACCAGTCAGGCAGCGCCCGGCGCCAGCGTGCATAGACCATCGCGCTGGCACCCGAGTAGGGCAGGCAGAACAGGCGCAATCGCGTGGAAACGCTCATTGGTCGCGGCCTCCAAGCTGAAACACGCTGCCTGCACGGTAAAAACCCATTTCGCCCTCCTGCGGGTGCTGATCCTTGGCCGTTCGCTAACGGACCTGTCACCCAGAAGAACGGACGGCCCCGGCAAATAATTAGTCGCCGGGGGCGAGCGAGACGTGGTTCACACCCAACAAGAAAGCATAAGATTAGTTCGTCTTCTCATTTGACAATCATTATCATTAAGCATAATTTGTTGCCCGGTGTGTAGGAGGCCTCAGCCAGGACGCCCTCCCCCAACTCTTTCGCGACAAGGTGATTTCCATGACGGAACAAGTATCCACAGGCAGGTGCGACTCACCCCTTTTGCAGGCATTCGTCGACAATCGTCTTATATTGGTGAAGATCGCCGCCCGGATTACCGGCTGCCGCTCGCGTGCCGAAGACGTCGTGCAGGACGCCTACTTTCGGCTGCAATCAGCGCCGACCATCACCTCGTCGTTCAAGGCGCAATTGAGTTACCTGTTCCAGATCGTGCGCAACCTGGCGATCGATCACTACCGCAAGCAGGCCCTGGAGCTCAAGTATTCGGGGACGGAAGAGGAAGGCTTGAATGTGGTTATTCACGGCGCTTCACCGGAAACCTCGCATATCAACTTCAACACCCTGGAAAACATCGCCGACGCCCTGACGGAGTTGCCCCAGCGCACCCGCTATGCATTCGAGATGTACCGTTTGCATGGCGTGCCGCAAAAGGACATCGCCAAGGAGTTGGGCGTATCGCCGACCCTGGTGAACTTCATGATTCGTGATGCGCTGGTGCATTGCCGCAAGGTGTCGGGCAGCCATAGCGATACGTTTGCACGCAGGGTGTGAACCTGTAGGAGCGGGTTTGCCCGCGATAACGGGCGGTCGGGCGGGGGGCATATCCGTTATTTAGGTAACGGCTGCTATTGGTTCCGCTCTTACAGCGGCTCACTTTTGGAAAGACCGGAATGCCGGCCCAGCCAAAAGTAAGCAAAAGGTCTTCGCCCCAACACTCGGTGCCTCGCTGTGGCTCGGCATGCCCGCAATCCGACAGGGATGCCGGTTTACCCCCCAAATCACTGTCAGATTCCGGCCATCGTGTTTGACGGGGCGATTTCAGATCAAGATCAAGGTCAAAAGCGCAGATCAAAAGACCGCTGACTTCGTCATCGAAAAGGATGTAAGGGCCAGAGCAACAGCAACAGCAGAGCCATACTCGGTTAAAGGTGGGAGCTGGCTTGTCGAATCGTCGCACCGCTGCGATGGCATCAACTCTGTGTACCTGACACACCGAGGTGTCTGCATCGCAGGCAAGCCAGCTCCCACAGAAAAGCAGCTCTTCAGTGCATGCAAATCCGCAGCCGACCTCATTTTCAAAACCACATGCGGTCAACTGTGGGAGCGGGCTTGCTCGCGAATGCGGTGGGTCAGTTACAGATGAATTGACTGACCCACTGCATTCGCGAGCAAGCCCGCTCCCACATTTAGACCGAGTTGCATCAGGTAGATAGGCTTTTGCTTTGCACTTGATCTGGCTTTTGATTCAACCACTCAGGTCGGCTTTCAGGCCGCCGTGCTCTGCTTTTGATCTTGCTTTTGATCTGAGGCGCCCCGTCAACCACGATGGCCGAACGCAGGCTTGAATCCGTGGGTAACCCGGCAGGACGCCGGGTTAGCCGCGCTGGGCCAGGGATGGCCCATCGCGGCGGCCCACGGATTCAAGCCGGAGTGCGGGCACACCGAGCCAGAGCGAGGTGCCGAGTGGTGGGGCATAGACCTTTTGGTTACTTTTGGGGCGTTTGCCAAAAGTGACCCGCTGTAAGAGCGGAACCCTAAGTAGCCGTTACCGCAGCAACGGATATGTACTCCGACAAACCGCTATCGCAGGCAAGCCAGCTCCCACATTTGGACCTGTACAGGACGCTAAAGCACCGGCATCACATCAATGCGATACGGCTCGAAGATCTTCAACATCTCCCCGCTCTCACGCAGGTGCTTGAGCAACTCGGCGAACGCCGCGCCGGTGATCGGCGCTTTGGGCCGTACCAACGCATAGTGGTGATACACCTGGTCAATCCGCTCCGAGACCAGGAATTGCCCGGCCATGTCCGCATTACGCACCATGAAATCACTCAGGTACGAACGCGTGACCAGCGCAATATCGGCACGCCCGCGTGCCACCATCAGCAGGTTGCTGTCATGGGAGTAGGTCAACGTGGCGTTGAAGTGTTCGGCCATGTTCTTGGGGTCGGGATTGAAACCGGCGAAGGCGTAGTGATAACCGCTGAACACCGCCAGGCGCTTACCGGCAAGGTCGGTGAAATAGCCTTGGTCGCGGCCGGGTTTACGTTGGGCGACGAAGATTTCTGCATCTTCCAGGCCCATGTCGACACTGGTGTGGGGAATACCCTGCCAACCCCAGTCGGGGTTTTCGAAGATGGCCATGTCGACCCGGCCTTGCTCGAAATCACGAAAGCGCCGTGGAATCGACGTAGGCACCAGCACAAACTGGTAGTCGGTTTGCGCAGCGTTCAGGGCTTCTATCAATTGCGGCAACAAACCGGTGTCGGCGCCCTGCTCGGGTCGAACGGTGTAGGGCGGGAAGTGTGCGGCGCCGATCCTGACCAATTGCGCCGCCGACGCCGGCAGCCACCACGCGGTGCCCAGTGCCCATATAGTCAGTCCTGCAGCCAGCCGCCATGGCGAAAACATTGAGGCACACACCGTTTAACACTCTGATGGCAATAAGCTAGGCGTTTTTGTCAGGTGAGACAACTTTCCGTCGGCAAATTAATAGCTTGCGCCTCAATCGGCTTTAAGCACCATCAACAGCGCCTCCTCGGCCAACTGCTCGAGGGTCAGGCTGCCTTCGGCACGAAACCAGGTGGTGGTCCAGGACAAGGCGCCGGTCAGGAAACGCCGAGTGATAAACACATCGCCGCGGATGTAACCCGCCGCCTTGGCCTCGCCCAGCACCTGCAACCAGATATCCTCATACACATCGCGCAGCGCCAGCACTTGGGCCTGGCCCTCGGCCGACAGCGAACGCCATTCATAAACCAACACCGCCATCGCCTCGCCACTGCCGCCCATGATCGACTGCAACTCGCAGCGGATCAGCGCCAGCACGCGTTCGCGCACGTTGCTGGCCTCTTCAAGTGAAGCGCGCATCATCGCGGTGTTGTAGTGGATGGTTTCCTCCATCACGGCACGCAGGATCTCGTCCTTGCTCTTGAAGTGATGAAAGATACTGCCGGACTGAATGCCCACGGCACTGGCCAGGTCGCGCACGGTGGTGCGCTCGAAACCCTTGTTGCGAAACAGGTGAGCCGCGGTTTGCAGCAACTTGCCCCGGGCACTGTCGGGGTCGGTCAACTGGCCGCCGTCGACCATGGTGCGCATCACCCGCAGGGCTTTGTGCTCATCCATGCTGCTCTCCTTCATCTCTACTGACGTCTTGGGCGGCAATTTAGGCCGTGGCCGCCAGCCAAGCAAGCGCTTGGGCAAAACTTATCTCAACCGTTTACAAACCAAGCGCTTGCTTGGTAGTCTCGACACCAGCCATCGGAGGAAGGATTTCTCATGAGCAAGACGGTTCGTATCGGCTGCGCCAGCGCCTTCTGGGGCGACACCTGCACGGCTGCCGCCCAACTGGTGCACGGCGGCGCCCTGGATTACCTGGTGTTCGACTACCTGGCGGAGGTCACGATGTCGATTCTTGCCGGTGCGCGGATGAAAGATCCCCAAGCTGGTTACGCCACGGATTTTGTCGAGGTGCTCACGCCGTTGCTCGGCGATATCCAGCGCCAGGGCCTGCGCGTGATCAGCAACGCCGGCGGCATCAACCCCCACGCCTGCGCCGCCGCCCTGCAAGCGGCCTGCGACAAGGCAAGTGTGCCGCTGAAAATCGCCGTGCTGCTGGGCGATGACCTGCAACCTCAACTCAAGCAACTGCACAACATTACCGATATGTTCAACGGCGCGCCCCTGCCGCCGGTGTGCGTTTCGGCCAATGCCTACCTCGGCGCCCCCGGCATTGCCCAGGCACTGGCGCTGGGCGCCGATATTGTGATTACCGGGCGGGTGGTCGACAGCGCCGTGGTCAGCGCTGCCTTGGTGCATGAATTCAACTGGTCGTGGCAGGACTACGACCGCCTCGCTCAAGCCGCGCTCGCCGGGCATATCATCGAATGCGGCGCGCAGTGCAGCGGCGGTAACTTCACCGATTGGCGTGATGTACCGGACTACGAGCACATCGGTTTTCCCATCGTAGAGGTCAGCGCCGACGGCCAATTCAGCGTGAATAAAGTCGCCGGCACCGGCGGGCTGATCAGCGAACTCAGCGTGGCCGAACAGTTGTTGTATGAAATCGGCGACCCGCGCGCGTATTTACTGCCCGATGTGATCTGCGATTTCAGCCAGGTCAACCTGCAGCAGCACGGCCCAAACTGCGTGCGCCTGCACGGCGCCAAGGGGTTGCCGCCCACCGACCAGTACAAGGTCAGCGCCACTTACCCCGACGGTTTCCGCTGCACCGCCAGTTGCCTGATCGCCGGTATTGATGCGGTGGCCAAGGCGGAACGGGTCGGCGAGGCGATCATCAACAAAACCTCGGAACTGTTCAGTCAACGCGGTTGGGCACCTTACACCGAGGTCAATATCGAACTGCTTGGCAGCGAAGCCACCTACGGCGCCCACGCCCAGCGCCAGGATTGCCGCGAGGTCGTGGTGAAATTGGCGGTACGCCACCCGAGCAAGCAGGCATTGGTGCTGTTCGCCCGCGAGATCGCCCAAGCGGCGACCGGCATGGCGCCCGGCTTGACCGGCATCGTCGGCGGGCGGCCGACGGTGTACCCGCTGATCCGGCTGTTTTCATTCCTGATCGACAAGTCATCCTGTACACCGCTGGTCGACTTCCAGGGCGAGCGTCACGCCGTTGCGCTGCCTTCATCAGCGCCCATGCGCACACCCGTCGCGCCGATCGATCCGCCCAAGCCCGAAGGCCGCGCCGACGCCAGTGTGCCCCTGGTGAAACTGGCCGTGGCGCGCTCCGGCGACAAGGGCAACCACAGCAATATCGGCGTGATCGCCCGCCACCCCGACTACCTGCCATGGATCGCCGAAGCACTTACGCCAGAGGTGATCGTCGACTGGATGAGCCACGTGCTCGACCCACTTCACGGCCGTGTCGAGCGCTGGTACTTGCCCGGCAGCCACAGCTTGAATTTCCTGCTGGAAAACGCTTTGGGCGGCGGCGGCATCGCCAGCCTGCGCATCGACCCTCAAGGCAAGGCCTTCGCCCAGCAGTTGCTGGAAATCCCCATCGCCGTGCCGCAACACCTAGCCGATCAACTTTCCTAAAGGACCGTCGCCGTGGCCTTCGACTCGATCTTCAAAGCCGACCTGTTCCAGGGGCAAACCGTGATTGTGACCGGCGGCGGCAGTGGCATTGGCCGCTGCACCGCCCATGAACTGGCGGCCCTTGGCGCCAGCGTGATACTGGTGGGGCGCAAGCCGCAGAAGCTGCAAAACGTCGCGGCCGAAATCGCCGAAGACGGCGGCACCGCGCACTGGCACGCCTGCGATATTCGCGAGGAAGAAGCGGTGAAAGCGCTGGTCACGCAGATCCTCCGCGAGCATGGGCCGATCCATGGGTTGGTCAACAACGCCGGCGGCCAATACCCGTCGCCACTGGCGTCGATCAATCAAAAAGGCTTTGAAACCGTGCTGCGCACCAACCTGGTCGGCGGTTTCCTGATGGCCCGGGAAGTGTTCAACCAGTCGATGAGCAAGCACGGCGGCGCCATCGTCAACATGCTCGCCGACATGTGGGGCGGTATGCCCGGCATGGGCCACTCGGGCGCAGCACGCTCTGGCATGGACAACTTCACCAAGACCGCCGCCTTCGAATGGGGTTACGCCGGTGTGCGCGTCAACGCCGTGGCGCCGGGCTGGATCGCGTCCAGCGGCATGGACACCTACGAAGGCGCGTTCAAGGCGGTGATTCCCACATTGCGTGAACACGTACCGCTCAAACGCATCGGCACCGAATCGGAAGTCAGCGCGGCCATCGTGTTTTTGCTCAGCCCCGCCGCCGCCTTTATCAGCGGCAGCACCTTGCGCATCGACGGCGCCGCCAGCCTGGGCAGCCGCGCCTGGCCGCTGCACAAGGCGCAGCCGCCGAGCGAGGCGTTCAATGGTTTCCACCGTGCGTACTTGCCCGATGTGCTGAAGACGGAGCACTAAAACCATGCCGGTGATTGAAAGCCTGATCGACGCCCACAGCCCACAATTCGCGCGCAATCGTGAAGCCATGCTCGCAAGCATCCAACAGTTGCGCCAACTGGAGCACAACCTGCTCGCCAAAGCCCAGGAAGCCAAACCCAAGTTCGACAAACGCGGCCAGTTGTTACCCCGCGAGCGCCTCAACCTGCTGCTGGACCCCGGCGCGCCGTTTCTGGAGTTGGCCAGCCTGGCCGGCTACAAACTCCACGATGACAAAGACGGCAGTGCCGCCGGTGGCGGCCTGATCGCCGGCATCGGCTACGTCAGCGGCGTGCGCATGCTGGTGGTGGCCAACAACAGCGCGATCAAGGGCGGCACCATTTCGCCGTCCGGCCTGAAAAAATCCCTGCGCCTGCAACAGATCGCCATGGAAAACAAACTGCCGGTGGTGACCCTGGCCGAAAGCGGCGGGGCCAACCTCAATTACGCCGCCGAGATTTTCGTCGAAGGCGCACGCAGCTTCGCCAACCAGGCGCGCATGTCGGCCATGGGCCTGCCGCAGATCACCGTGGTACACGGCTCGGCTACCGCTGGCGGCGCATATCAGCCGGGGCTGTCGGATTACGTGGTGGTGGTGCGCGGCAAAGCCAAGCTGTTTTTGGCCGGGCCGCCGCTGCTCAAGGCCGCCACCGGCGAAGTGGCTACCGACGAAGAATTGGGCGGCGCCGAGATGCACGCGCAAACCGCCGGCACGGCCGAATACCTGGCGGAAAACGATGCCGATGGCGTGCGCATCGTGCGCGAAATCGTCGGCCTGCTGCCTTGGGATGATCGCCTGCCACCCGTTGCACAACGGGCTTACAAGGCGCCGCTGTACCCCGCTGACGAGCTGCTGGGTTTGATCCCCGATGACCCGAAAAAGCCCTATGACGTGCGCGAAATCCTCGCACGCCTGGCCGACGGCTCACACTTTCTGGAGTTCAAAGGCGAATTCGACGCCCATACCGTCTGCGGCCACTTGCATATTCAGGGCCGCGCCGTCGGCGTGATCGGCAACAACGGCCCCATTACGCCCAAGGGCGCAAGCAAGGCGGCGCAATTTATCCAACTGTGCGACCAGAGCCGCACGCCGCTGCTGTTCCTGCACAACACCACCGGCTTTATGGTCGGCACCGAATCGGAGCAACAAGGTGTGATCAAGCACGGCGCGAAGATGATCCAGGCGGTGGCCAATGCGCGGGTGCCTAAACTCACAGTAGTGGTCGGCGGCTCTTATGGCGCGGGCAACTATGCGATGTGCGGCCGTGGCCTGGACCCACGGTTTATCTTCGCCTGGCCCAACAGCCGCACCGCGGTAATGGGCGGCGCGCAGGCGGGCAAGGTGCTGCGTATCGTGACTGAGGCCAAGCAATTGAAGGACGGTTTGGTGCCCGACCCCAAGGTGCTGGACATGCTCGAACAGGTCACCGCACAGAAACTCGACAGCCAGTCCACCGCCCTCTATGGCAGCGCCAACCTGTGGGATGACGGGCTGATTGACCCACGCGATACCCGCACGCTATTGGGGTTCCTGCTGGACATCTGCCACGAGGCCGAGGTGCGGCAGTTGCAGCCGAACAGCTTTGGTGTGGCGCGTTTCTGAATTTCACCCGTGACGCTCTGCGTCGCGATAAAAGGGAGAACAACAACAATGATCTTCACCCAGGAACACCAGGAACTGCGGCGCACCGTGCGTGCCTTCGTCGACCGCGAGATCAACCCGCACGTGGACGAATGGGAAAAAGCCGGGCGTTTCCCCATTCACGAGATCTTCCGCAAGGCCGGCGACCTCGGCCTGCTGGGCATTTCCAAGCCGGAACAATTTGGCGGCATGGGCCTGGACTACAGCTACTCCATCGTCGCCGCCGAAGAGTTCGGCACCATCCGCTGCGGCGGCATCCCCATGTCCATCGGCGTGCAGACCGACATGTGCACGCCCGCCCTCGCCCGCTTCGGCTCCGATGAACTGCGCGATGAGTTCCTGCGCCCAGCCATCAGCGGCGAGCAAGTGGGTTGCATCGGCGTCTCGGAAACCGGCGCCGGCTCCGACGTGGCGGGGCTTAAAACCCACGCGCGCAAGGACGGCGACGACTACGTGATCAACGGCAGCAAAATGTGGATCACCAACTCGCCCAGCGCCGACTTTATCTGCCTGCTGGCCAACACCTCAGACGACAAGCCGCATATCAACAAATCACTGATCATGGTGCCAATGAACACCCCAGGCATCAGCGTCAGCCCGCCACTGGAAAAGCTCGGCATGCACAGCTCCGAGACCGCCCAGGTGTTTTTCGATGGCGTGCGCGTGCCGCAACGCAACCGCATCGGCCACGAAGGCGCGGGGTTCATGATGCAAATGCTGCAGTTCCAGGAAGAACGCCTGTTTGGCGCGGCCAATATGATCAAGGGCCTGGAGCACTGCGTCGACAGCACCATCGAGTATTGCAAGGAACGCCAGACCTTTGGCAAGGCGCTGATCGACAACCAGGTCATCCACTTTCGCCTGGCCGAGCTGTCCACCGAAATCGAATGCCTGCGCGCGCTGGTCTACCAGGCCACCGAGCAATACATCAAAGGCCAGGACGTGACCCGCCTGGCCTCCATGGCCAAACTCAAGGCCGGGCGCCTGGGCCGTGAAGTCAGCGACAGCTGCCTGCAATACTGGGGCGGCATGGGCTTTATGTGGGACAACCCGGTGGCCCGCGCCTACCGTGATGTGCGGTTGGTGTCGATTGGCGGCGGCGCCGACGAAATCATGCTGGGCATCATCTGCAAATTGATGGGCACCCTGCCCGGGAAAAAATCATGAACACCCTGCTGCTCGAACCACACAACGGCGTGCTGCACATCACCCTTAACCGCCCCGCCAGCCGTAATGCGATGAGCCTGGAGATGGTCAACGAACTGCATGCGGTCTTGGCACAATTGGACAGCCAGGTGCGCGCCGTGGTGATCAGCGGCGCCGGCGGGCACTTCTGTGCCGGGGCGGATGTGAAAGACATGGTCACGGCGGGCGGGCAGTTGCAGGCACTGAACCGCGCCTTCGGCACCCTGCTGCAAGCCGTCGAAGCCGTGCCGCAAGTGGTGATCGTGGTGCTGCAAGGCGCCGTGCTGGGCGGTGGCTTTGGGCTGGCGTGCGTGAGTGATATCGCGATTGCCGACCACCAGGCACAGTTCGGCCTGCCGGAGACCAGCCTGGGCTTGTTGCCGGCGCAGATTGCGCCGTTTGTGGTCAAGCGTATCGGACTGACCCAGGCGCGGCGACTGGCGCTGACGGCGGCGCGGTTTGATGGGGTAGAGGCGCAGCGATTGGGCGTGGTGCATTACGTCGAGCGCGATGCGCAGGCGCTGGCAGAGCGGTTGGATGAGGTGCTGGGGCAGGTGTTGCGCTGTGCGCCGGGGGCGAATGCGCGGACTAAAGCGCTGTTGCTCGCCAGTGTGGAACAGCCGGTGGGCCCGCTGTTGGATCAGGCCGCAGAATGGTTTGCCGAGGCGGTGAGCAGTGAGGAAGGGATTGAGGGGACGCAGGCTTTTGTGCAGAAGCGAAAGCCCAGGTGGTGCAAATGACGCTATCGCAGGCAAGCCAGCTCCCACACTTGGAATGCATTTCAAACTGTGGGAGCTGGCTTGCCTGCGATAGGGGCCGAACATTCACCCAATGTGCCAAGGGATAACCCCATGCCTGCATTCACCAAAATCCTGATCGCCAACCGCGGCGAAATCGCCTGCCGCATCCAACACACCGCCCAAGCCCTGGGCTACCGCACCGTCGCCATCTACAGCGACGCCGATGCCCAGGCCCTGCACGTGCAAATGGCCGACGAAGCCGTCCCTATCGGCCCCGCCCCCGTCAACCAGTCGTACCTCAACATTGCGGCCATCCTCGACGCCGCCAGACGCACAGGCGCCGACGCCATCCACCCCGGCTACGGTTTCCTTTCCGAAAACGCTGGATTCGCCCAAGCCTGCCTGGATGCCGGCCTCATCTTCATCGGCCCCAGCGTGGCCGCCATCGAGCTGATGGGCAGCAAACGCCAGTCCAAACTCGCCATGCTCGACGCGGGTGTGCCGTGCATTGCCGGTTACCAAGGCAATGCCCAGGATGACGCGACCTTGCAGCAAGAGGCTCAGCGCATCGGCTACCCGCTGATGATCAAAGCCAGTGCCGGCGGTGGCGGGCGTGGCATGCGCCTGGTCCACGACGGCAGCCAACTGCTCGACCAACTGCGCACCGCACGCTCCGAAGCCCTCAACGCGTTTGGCAGCGACGAACTGATCCTCGAACAAGCCCTGATCGACCCACGCCACGTTGAAATCCAACTGTTCGGCGACAGCCACAACAACCTCATTTACCTGGGCGAACGCGACTGCTCGATCCAGCGCCGCCACCAGAAAGTCATCGAAGAAGCGCCCTGCCCGGTGATGACGCCTGCGCTGCGCCAAGCCATGGGTGACGCGGCGCTGAAGGCCGGGCGCGCGGTCAATTACGTCGGCGCCGGCACGGTGGAGTTTCTGCTCGACCGCAACGGCCACTTCTACTTCCTGGAAATGAACACCCGCCTGCAAGTGGAGCACCCGGTCACCGAATTGGTCACGGGGTTGGACCTGGTTGCGTTGCAACTGAACATCGCTGCCGGCGAACCGCTGCCGTTGCAGCAGGCAGACGTGACCCTGACCGGCCACGCCATGGAAGTGCGCCTGTACGCCGAGGACCCGGCCCAGGGCTTTTTGCCGCAAACCGGTGATGTGCTGCGCTGGGAACCGGCTGACGGCGTACGCATCGACCATGGCGTGCTGGAAGGCCAGCGTATCAGCCCGTTCTATGACGCCATGCTCGGCAAAATCATCGCCCACGGCGCCACCCGCGAAGAGGCCCGGCGCAAGTTGCTGCGCGCAGTGCAAGACACGGTATTGCTGGGCGTCACCACCAACCAGGGTTTGCTGGTGGACCTGCTCAGGCACGCAGACTTTATCGCAGGTGAGTTCAGCACCGGGTTTATCGCCGAGCACTTCCATCACATCCCGCGTCAGGCCGCGACAGAGGAGCAGCTTGCCCTGGCCGCCGCGTTGTTTTACCAACACAGCGCCAGCGCCCATCGCCAAGGCTTGTCGGGATGGCGCAACAATGCGCCCTGGCGCTATCACCTGGCGGTGAACGACGAGGTGCGGGACCTCGACGTCAGCGTACTGGAGGGCAACCACCTGCACGCCAACGGCATCGACGTCCGCGACCTGACCACCGATGGCCACTGGGCCACGCTGGTGATCAACGGCATCCGCCGTCGCCTGCCCTACCATCTGGACGACACTCAACTCTGGCTGCCGGGCGTGAAAATCATCAACCGCACCCAACAGGTCGCCAGCCGCCTTGACGACGCCAGCACCGGCGTCGTCAAGGCGCCGATGGACGGCGCGATTGTCGATATCCGCGTGAGCGCAGGTGACCGCGTCAGCAAAGGCCAACTGCTGCTGGTGCTCGAAGCCATGAAAATGGAGCATCCGCTGACGGCCGGCATCGACGGTGTGATCAAGGGTGTGCAGGTCATCGCAGGTGATCAAGTGCGCAATCGCCAGGTTTTGCTGGAGATCGAATAACCCCCTAGGCGGAACTACACGGCCCAGCTACGCTCTATCCCCATCAGGAAAAGACGAGTACGGGAACCTGCACGATGCCCCATTGGCTGATTATTGACCTTGAAGCCACAACGGATGAAGGCGGCTGGCCCGTGACGGAGATGGAAGTCATCGAAATCGGCGCCAGCCTGGTGAACCGCCAGGGCCGCGAGCTGGATCACTTCCAGCGTTTTGTGCGGCCGCTGCGCCGGCCCCTGCTGACGCCGTTCTGTCGCCAACTCACGCATATCACCCAGGCCAACATCGACGCGGCGGCGCCGATCACCGAGGTGTGGCCCTTGTTCGAGCGTTGGCTGGGCCAGCATCAAGCGCGCCTGGAAGGCTGGGCCAGCTGGGGTGACTACGACCGCGCGCAGCTTGAACTTGAATGGCAACGCCATGGCCTGACCAGCGCGCTCGCCCAGACCGCGCATGTGAACCTCAAGCAACGTTTCGCCAAGGCCCGGCGCCTGGACAAACCGTTGGGGCTCAATGGCGCGCTGCAATTGGCGGGGATGCAGTTCCATGGCCAGCAACATCGGGCACTGGAAGACGCGCGCAACACCGCACGCCTGCTACCGTTGATTTTGCCGGTCTAGGCAGCTCCCCTGGCCTTGGGCATACTGGCCGACCTTTACAGACCCTTTTCCGAGGATTCACCCATGTTCAAAGTCAACGAGTACTTCGACGGCACCGTCAAGTCGATCGCTTTCGGCACCGCAGAGGGCCCTGCGACCATCGGCGTGATGGCCCCGGGTGAATACGAATTCGGCACCGCCCAGCGTGAAATCATGCACGTGGTGTCCGGCGCCCTGTCCGTGAAGCTGCCAGACGCCAATGACTGGGAAACCTTCGCCGCCGGCAGCCAGTTCAATGTGCCGGCCAACAGCAAGTTCCAGCTGAAGGTCGCCGTAGACACCGCTTACCTGTGCGAATACCGCGGCTAAGGGTTACAGCGCAAAAAAATGCCCGTCTCGCAGGAGACGGGCATTTTTTATTCCAGAATCGTCACGGGCATCCCGACGGCTAATTCACCACTGCCATCGTTGACCAGGTTCTGGCCGAACAGGACGTTACCGTCCTGCTCACGGTAGGTCTTGAGGGTCGCCAGCGGCTCACGGTCGGCGCTGCGCTCGCCGCTGGCCGGGTCGATGGTGGTGAGGATGCAGCGCGAGCACGACTTGACCACGCGAAACGCCACATCGCCGATACGCAGGCGTTTCCAACCGTCTTCGGCGAAGGCCTCGCTGCCTTCAATCACTAGATTGGGACGGAAACGCAACATCTCCATCGGGCGGCCGATGCGCTGGGACAAGTCGTCCAACGAGGCCTGGCCGATCAGCAGCAGCGGGAAACCATCGGCAAAACCGACCTGATCGTCGTCCTTGCCATAACCCGCTTCAGTGGTACGTGCGCGTGCCAGCGGCACCTGCACCAGCCGCGTGGGCTTGCCGATAAAGTCACTGACCCAGGCCGCCGCCGCATCGCCGGCATCCGGCACACGCAGGGTGTCGCGCCAAATAGTGACGCCGCGCAACTCGGCATCGCTGCCCGGCAGCGCCACGTCCAGCGTGGCAAAGCCAGGCGAATTCAGGGTCAGGCCACCGGCGCTGTTCCACAATGCCGACAACTGGCTCATCTTCGCCACTGCCCGCTGGGTGAGGAATCGGCCGCTGGCTTCGTCCACCAGCATCCAGCGTCGATCCCCGTTCAGCCCGAGTTTATCCAGGCCGATGTGTTGCAAGGTTTCGGCCTTGCCGGACTTCAAGGGGTAACGGTACAGCGCGCGTGAGACGAAGCATGGGCCTGCATTCCTGGGAAACAAAGTGTCATCCTAAAGTCAGGCGGGCACTTCGTCCAACATCAAGCGCTGGCGCACCACATCCACCAGCTTGTCGGGCTGGAATTTGGACAGGAAGTTGTCGCAGCCGACCTTCTTGACCATCGAGTCGTTGAAGCTGCCCGACAGCGAGGTGTGCAGCACCACGTAAAGGCCACGCAGGCGCGGGTCGTTGCGGATTTCGGTGGTCAGGCGGTAGCCGTCCATCTCGGGCATTTCGGCGTCGGTGAAGATCATCAGCAATTTGTCGGTCATGACCTGGCCGCTGTCGGCCCAGGCCTTGAGCATGTTCAGGGCCTTGAGGCCGTCGCTGGCAATGTGCATCTTCACGCCGAGTTGGCCCAGGGTGTCGCGCAATTGCGAGAGGGCCACGTTGGAATCGTCCACCAGCAGCACTTCGCGGCCACGGGCACGTTCCAGCACCGGGTCTTCAAGTTTTTCACGCGAGACTTTGGCGTTATACGGCACGATTTCGGCGAGGACTTTTTCCACGTCGATGATTTCCACCAACTGGTCATCGACCTTGCTGATGGCCGTGAGGTAATGCTGGCGCCCGGCGCTGGCCGGTGGCGGCAGGATGGCTTCCCAGTTCATGTTGACGATGCGATCCACACCGCCCACCAGGAAGGCCTGCACCGAACGGTTGTACTCGGTGACGATAATTGTGCTGTTCGGCCCCGGCACCAGCGGGCGCATGCCGATGGCCTGGGACAGGTCGATCACCGGCAGGGTCTGGCCGCGCAGGTTGACCACGCCGCATACAAACGGGTGACGCTGGGGCATCAGGGTCAACTTTGGCAGTTGCAGGACTTCCTGAACCTTGAACACGTTAATCGCAAACAGTTGCCGCCCGGCCAGGCGAAACATGAGGATCTCCAGGCGATTCTCACCCACCAGTTGCGTGCGTTGATCTACCGTGTCGAGAATGCCGGCCATTAAAAGCTCCTGATGTGGGATTGTGCAGCTCACTTAAGGCTTGTTATCGGCAGCAAGCGCCAGACCTTGACCCTGGTAAAATGCCATGTAAATTCATTGATGTCACACTGACATCATGGTTTACTGCAATCCGCACTCCAGACGGCAGTACAGCGACCTTGCGCGACATTCAAATCGACGCAGGGTTCCGCTGCGTAAGGGATTCCCCTATGCACAATCAGGCCCGACCTGATATTCGCGATATCTAATAGCCATTAATGTGACGCCATTCTCATTGCATGAATGGAGTCAGGCTTTTGTTTGCCATACCAAGCCCTCGGCCCACGGGTCTTCCAGACTTATACGTGGCGGCAACCAAAGTTGTGCAAATGACCCGAATGACCAGGGCCTTCCACGGCTACTCTGATCATTCAAGTAACGGTCCTACTGGAATTTCAGAAGCAGGCTACAGATCTCAGTCATATTTCAGCGGTAGTTTTACGCCATTCACCCAGTGCGGCATCTCATCACCCGACCTTATGTTGCGGAGACTTGTATGATGAACAGCGCAAACGAATGGCAAACTGCACTTCCCGAATTTCTGCTCGAAGCCGAAAAGCTGTTGGCCAAGTCAGAAGAGTGCTTGCACCATTTACATCTGATTCGCAATGACAGCGATGCTATCGACTGCATGAAAACCAGCCTGGCCAAGCTGGCGGAAAAGGCCGAAGGCCTGGCCCTGCAGGCAATCAGCGAGTTTTCCCGACATATCCAATGCCTGATCGCCAACGCCGCCAGCCCCTTGGAGCTGCATGACCAGGCGCTGACTGCCCTGCATGACTGCCTGACGTTACTGGCCTGGCAACTGGAACTGATCGACATCCGTACGGGCGAACTGACGCTGGACGACAGCGAACAAACCACACTGATCGCGACCGTCACCTTGCAGATCCCACAGAAAGACTTCACGCATAAACCACAACAGCGCGTACATCACGCGTCCTGAGTGTCGGCAGGTCGTATTTGATCGTCGAGTTATCTAAAAACGACCGCACATTAAGCGGTCGACAATGTTGCGCGGGCTATATATCAATTAGCCATCACCGCATTATCGATACAAACAAACCCAATTAATATAATTACCCTGGGTAAACGGCTGACTCTTTGAACTACAGAGTCAGGTTCCTCGGCGTTTGGCGCAGATTAAACCGCACCGGGTAAGGCGCCAGGCGACCAACGGTAATAGTGGTGGTACTATGCCCCGCTCGAAGTGACTCAACTTCATCATGTATAAAAAAACGTTCCAGCACCGCATTCCACACAGAGCCCGGTCAGCCGCCATGACCGGTCTTCCCGCAGCGAACCTTCAGTGGCTCCATCCGCTATGTACGCCAGCCTAAAGTCACTCATCGCAAGGTCCGTGTCCCGCAGCAATGCCCGCCGCCTGGTCCTCGCCCTGTGCCTTTGCTCGCTGTTGCTCAGTCTGTGGGCCTACACACGCTCAGCTCCCCTGCCTTTGCTGATCGTGCTGCTCAACCTGGCCACCTTGGTGGTGGTGGGGCTGCAGCAGTGGCGCTCGCGCAAGTCGATCAAGTTCCAGCCGCAGGAACTGGCCGACCGTCTGCTGCAGGTCCAGGAAAACGAGCGCCACCGCCTCAGCCGCGAATTGCATGACGACATCGGCCAACTGCTGACCGCCGCCAAACTGCAAAGCGAATGGCTCAAGCGCCGCCTGCCCGACGACCTGCAAAGCCAATGCACAGTGTTATGCAATACCTTGAACGAAACCCTGGCCAAAGTGCGCGACGTGTCCGCCATCCTCAACCCCCGCCAGTTGGCCAGCCTGGGCCTTGAGGCAAGCCTGCGCGCGCACTTGCTCAAGACCCTGGAAAACACCTCGGTGCACTGGAGCCTGGAATGCCAGCAGCGCCTGACCGGCATCCCGGAAGAAATGGCTGTGGCAGCCTTTCGCATCACCCAGGAAGCGGTGACCAATATGTTGCGCCATGCCCAGGCGCAGAATTTGCTGGTACGCCTGCAACGCCTGCCCGAAGGCCTGTCGCTGATGATCTGCGATGACGGCCTGGGCTTTTCACCGGCGCTCAACCCCAGCCTGGAAGGCCAACGGGGCATGGCCGGCATGCGCGAGCGCATCGACCAACTGGGCGGTGCGTTGTCTGTCAGCAGCCAGCCAGGCAAAGGCACGCGCATCGAAGCGCTTTTCCCCTGGGCGCCCCGCGCCCTCGAACGGGCCAATTCCCCTAAGGTTCTCGAGTGACTTGCAACTTACTCCTGGTGGATGACCACGCACTGATCCGGGCCGGCGTACGCGCGCTGATCCAGGACATTCCAGGCTACAGCGTGATCGGCGAGGCCAGCGATGGCGCGCAATTGCTGGAAACATTCAGCGCCCTGCAGCCGGATATCGTGCTGCTCGACCTGTCGATGAAATACACCGGCGGCCTCGACGCGCTACAGCAACTCAAGGCGGCCTACCCCAAAAGCAAGGTGCTGATCCTGTCGATGCACACCGACCCGGAGCTGATCATGCGCGCGCTGGAGTCCGGCGCCCATGGCTACCTGCTCAAGGACACCACCGCCAGCGAGCTGGAACACGCCCTGCTGGCCTTGCGTAACAACGAGCGCTACCTGAGCCCTGCGATTGCCCACACGGTGATCAACCAGGCGCTGATCCGCAGCCAGGGGCCGATCTCCCCTGCCGCCGACAGCCACAACCTCACGGCGCGCCAGCTGGAGATCCTGCGTTTGATCGTGCGCGGCAAGTCCACGCGGGAAATCGCCCAGGGCCTGGGCTTGAGCATCAAAACCGTGGAAGCGCACCGCTCGCAGATCATGAAACGCCTGCAGATTTTCGACGTGGCGGGCCTGGTGTTATTCGCCGTTCGCGAGCAGATCATCAGCCTGGACGACTAACGGCGAACCCAGCGGCAAGTGCACGCGAAGGGCCTTGGGCAGCGCGGAAAAACGCAGGTCATCGCCTTTCAATGGCTCCCCATCAAGGTTGATGTACAGCCCTTCGGCCACCTTGATCTCGACCCACGGCAGGCGCGCACGGACAAACATATTGTCCAGGCCCCAGCCGTCACTCATCAGGGTCATCAGCGTGCCGACCACTTCCTGGGGCGCCGGCAAAATACTGATATCAAGCAAGCCATCATCGGCCAGCGCGCCGGGGCACAGTACGTGCCCACCGCCCGCCTGGCGGCCGTTGCCGATGCCCAGCGCAAGCAAGTCGCCCTTCCAGTGAAAGCCCGGCCCTTCCAGCTCGCCATACGCCGCCTTCAACTCGCTGAAACGCGACAGACCGGTGAACAGGTACGCCGCGCCGCCCAGCACTTTTTTCAGGTCTTCGGAGGTATTGGCGGTGACCTGGCTGCCAAAGCCGCCAGTGGCCATATTGAGGAACATCTGCCCACCCGCCTGACCAAGGTCGATGGCCCTGGGCGGCACATCCAGCAGCGCCAGCGCGCGTGCAGGCTCCAGCGGCACGCCGGCGGCGCGGGCAAAGTCATTGGCGGTGCCCAGCGGCATCAACACCAGGCTGGCGTCGGTCTTGGCCAGGGCCATGGCCTCGGCCACGTCGCGCAAGGTGCCGTCGCCACCACCGGCGATCAAGTGGGTATAGCCGTCGGCCAAGGCTTCATTGACCAGGCGCTGGGCATCGCCGCCCTCCCACGTCACCCGTACCGCCAGCTCCCAACCCTGCTCGCGCCGGGCCTGCACGGCAGCGCGCACGTCCTCATTGAGGGCTTGCTTGCCGTGCAGGATCAACAGTGCTTTGGGGGTGGTCATGGGGTCATTCTCCTGGGTTCAAGGGTTCCTGAAGGATGTGGACCTTTGAGGAGAAGAAAAAAGCCATCCGCTTGAAAATTAATTCGCTGCCGGGTTACGTCAATTTTTACGCCTGTGACTAAAACCCGACTACATTAAAACCCATGGTGCAGCGTGAACCGCTGGTGAGTCGCCAAAATTTTTGCTCAGGAGAGCCGGAATGAAAGACGACTCAACAGACGATAAGCCTGCAATCACCGCCCCTTTGGCCCGTCGGGACTTTCTCGGCAAAACCGGCCTGCTGGTGGGTAGCGCCGCACTCGGGGCTACGTTTGGGCCGCTGGCACGCGCGGCACAATCGCCCACTCCCACCGATGAACAACTGGAAGTGCCGGCCTGGACAAAAACCCTGGGCGGCCCTACCGGTGTGCCCTACGGTAAACCGTCCAGCTTTGAGACGGATGCGGTGCGCAATCTCTACCCCGGGCTGACTGAGCGCATGTCGGCTTACAGTACTTCGCCCCTGCAGGAACTGGACGGCATCATCACGCCCAACGGGCTGTTTTTTGAACGCCATCACGCCGGTGTGCCAGCGATTGACCCGGCCAGGCACTTCCTGGTGATTCATGGGCTGACCGACACTGCCCTGCTGTTCACCCTTGATGAGCTGCGCCAGTTTCCCGCCGTCTCGCGCATCCACTTCATCGAATGCTCGGGCAATCCTTCATTCCTGCCGCCCTGGGGCAAAACCGCCGCGGAAGTCGCGGGGCTGGTCAGCTGTGCCGAGTGGATCGGCGTGCCGCTGAAAACCTTGCTGCACGCGGCTGGGCTCAAGCCAGGGGCGAAATGGGTTGTGGCTGAAGGCGCCGATGGCGCGGCCATGACCCGCAGCCTGCCGCTCGAAAAATGCCTGGATGACGTGTTGGTGGCCTACAGCCAGAACGGCGAAAGGCTACGCCCCGAACAGGGTTACCCCCTGCGCCTTATCGTGCCGGGTTATGAAGGCAATACCCACATCAAGTGGCTGCGCCGCCTGCATGTTACCGATGCCCCGGCGTACAGCCGTGAGGAAACGGCCAAATACACCGACTTGATGCCGGATGGGCGCGCGAGGAAGTTTTCCTTCGTGATGGAGTGCAAATCGCTCATCACCGCCCCGTCCGGCACCCAGACACTCACCCGCAAAGGCCCGCATGAAATACGCGGAATCGCCTGGAGCGGCAACGGCAAAATCACCCGCGTGGACGTGTCCGTCGACGGCGGGAACAACTGGTATGCGGCCACGCTCCAGGCGCCGGTGCTGAACAAATGCCTCACGGTATTTCGCGCGCCCTTCGACTGGCAGGGCAAAGCAATGCTCATCATGAGCCGCGCCATTGACGAGATCGGCTACGTGCAACCCAGCCTGGAACAACTGAAAGCCGTGCGCGGGGACTTTTCGTTCTACCACAACAATGCCATCCAGCCATGGCGCATCAATGCCAATGGGGAGGTGACCAATGGCCGTGCATAACCTTACCGCCTTGGCACTGGGATTACTGAGCATGGGCGTGGTTTCGTGCGCATCGACGGCTCCGAAACCCGGCTTGGGGCAGCCGGTGACAGAGCACTACATCGCCCGCTGGACCATCGACGTCGCCCCCGACGGCAAGAACCTGCCCGCCGGGCAAGGCACGGTCATGAAAGGCGAAAAAGTCTATCAAACCGCCTGCGTTGGCTGCCACGGCGCCCACCTGGAGGGCGGCACGGGCCCGGCACTAATGGGCGGCGCCGGCTCGCTGCCCACGCCCAAACCGATCAAAACCGTCGGCAGTTACTGGCCCTACGCAACCACCCTGTTCGACTATGTCAGGCGCACCATGCCCTTCCAGCAACCGCAATCGCTGAGCAATGATCAGGTGTACGCAGTGGTGGGTTATATCCTCAACAAAAACCAGATAGTGGAAGCGAACGCCACGGTGGATGCTGCCACCCTCACTCATCTGAAGATGCCCAATCGCGACGGTTTCTACGTCGACGACAGGCCGGATGTGCGTGTGGAGCCTTGCTATAAGGAATGTCTCGGTAGCCCGAAAGCACGTTGATGCGCTTTTGATCGGGCGTGGTACTTTGCAGGTTGAGTGGGGTGCATATCCGTTGCTGCGGTAACGGCTGAGTAGGGTTCCGCTCTTACAGCGGGTCACTTTTGTAAAGACCGGAATGCCGGCCCAGACAAAAGTAACCAAAAAGTCTTCGCCCCAACACTCGGTGCCTCGCTATGGCTCGGCATGCCCGCAATCCGCCAGTGATTTGGGGGGCCGCCGCCACGCGCCATCCATGGCGCGGGGCGGCTAAACCGGCATCCCTGCCGGTTTACCCCCCAAATCACTGTCAGATTCCGGCCATCGTGTTTGACGGGGCGATTTCAGATCAAGATCAAGATCAAGATCAAAAGCGCAGATCAAAAGACCGCTGACTTCGTCAGCGAAAAGGATGTAAGGGCCAGAACAACAGCAACAGCAACAGCAACAGCAGAGCCATACTCGGTCAAAGGTGGGAGCTGGCTTGCCTGCGATAGCATCAACTCTGTGTACCTGACGCACCGAGGTGTCTGCATCGCAGGCAAGCCAGCTCCCACAGAAAAGCAGATCCCAGGTGTATGCAAATCCGCTTTTCGCTTTTGATCCAACCACTCAGGTCGGCTTTCAGGCCGCCGTGCTCTGCTTTTGATCTTGCTTTTGATCTGAGGCGCCCCGTCAACCACGATGGCCGAACGCAGGCTTGAATCCGTGGGTAACCCGGCAGGACGCCGGGTTAGCCGCGCTGGGCCAAGGATGGCCCATCGCGGCGGCCCACGGATTCAAGCCGGAGTGCGGGCACACCGAGCCTAAGCGAGGTGCCGAGTGGTGGGGCACAGACCTTTTGGTTACTTTTGGGGCGTTTGCCAAAAGTGACCCGCCGTAAGGGCGGAACCCTAAGTGGCCGTTACCGCAGCAACGGATATGCACACCAACAAACCGCTATCGCAGGCAAGCCAGCTCCCACAATTAGACCGAGGTGTCTCAGGACAATGGTGATCGAGCAGAAGGCCGCCTTAACGAGCAAGCCCCACATTTTTTAGCCCGCGGTGTCTCAGAGGATCGCCGCGATCAGCCCTTGTGCAACTTGCTCATCAACTGCGCCTCAGCCTGGGTCAACCCACACGACTGCGTCAGTTCATCCACCGTCGCGCCCATGCCGACCAATTTAGCCGCCTGGGCAAACGACAGGCTTGAAGGATCACGCTGCTCAATCTGCGCCAACTTATCCGGCAATGGCCCAAGAATCGCGCGCAGTTCATGCACCTCATCCCCAACCTTCACCGCCGTCTGCTGGAAGTGATCCACGCGCTTGACCAGATCCAGAATCCGCCGGTCACGCACCGCATCGCGCTCGGCCTGTTGCACGGCCAACTCCCGTTGCTGGCGCATATAGCGCAGCAGGAATGCCAAAGTCCCGGCCCACAGCAGGGCCAGGACAATCACCACCGCATCAAGAAACAATCAGATGTTCTCCAGATCCGACCATTCTTCTTCGCTCATCATCTTGTCCAGCTCAACCAGAATCAGCAGTTCGCCGTTCTTGTTGCACACGCCCTGGATAAACTTGGCCGATTCTTCATTGCCCACGTTCGGCGCGGTCTCGACTTCCGACTGACGCAGGTAAACCACTTCAGCCACGCTGTCGACCATGATCCCGACCACCTGCTTGTCGGCTTCGATGATCACGATACGCGTGTTGTCGTTGACCTCGGTCGGCACCAGGCCAAAACGCTGGCGGGTGTCGATCACCGTCACCACGTTGCCGCGCAGGTTGATAATGCCCAGCACGTAGCTCGGCGCACCTGGAACCGGAGCGATCTCGGTGTAGCGCAGCACTTCCTGCACGCGCATCACGTTAATGCCGTAGGTTTCATTGTCCAGTTTGAAGGTAACCCATTGCAGGATCGGATCATCCAAACCTTGTGCGGATGCTGACTTGTTCATACCCCTGACCCCTTCAGTGTGTGCTTCTTCGACCGCGCAACCGCACGGCCCTTATTGTTCAATCAACTGCGTTTGTTCTGTGGCATCGTCTTGACCGCACCGCTGGCGATCAACTCGGCCAGTTCGGCGACGTCGAGCAACGCGCACATATGTTCAATCACGGTGCCTGCCAGCCAAGGCCGTTGGCCCCGTTGGCTGCGCCACTTGATTTCATTCGGGTCCAGGCGCAACGAGCGGCTGACTTGATGCACCGCCAGCCCCCATTCGTAGCCCTGCACCGAGATCACGTATTGCAAGCCCTGGCGAAAGTCATCGCGGTAGCGGTCGGGCATCACCCAGCGCGCCGTGTCCAGCACCTTGAGGTTGCCGGCCTGGCTGGGCAGGATGCCGAGGAACCACTCCGGTTGCCCGAACAGCGGCGTCAACTCCTGGCCTTCCAGCGAGTAAATCGACCCCAGGCATACCAGCGGCACCGCCAGGGTCAACCCGGCGACGTCGAACAGCAGGCACTCGAACGGCTCGGCCGCCCACGCCGGGCGACCATCGCCCGTGGCCGGCGGCGGCGTGATGCTCGGCGGCAGGTGCACTTCCACCACCGGTTCAACCACCACGGGCGCAACCACCACGGGCACAGGCACAATCGGCACCACCACATGGGCATCACGCGCCTGCTCTTCCAGCACCGCCAGTTGGAATTCATCCAGGGCGCTTTCGGATTCGAGGGCAGCAGGCTCCAGGGCAACAGGCTCAATGACAGCAGGTTCAAGTACCAGAATCGGTTCCGGCAATTCCTCGGCCGTCGCTTCCTGCAGCAAGGCGTCCAGGTAGGATTCCAGTGCCAGTTGCGGCCGAGTTTTAAGCTCAACGGGACGGTTCATCACGCCACCTGCGCCACAAGTTGCTGGGACAGCAAATGCTTGAGCAACGCACGGTAAGCCAGTACGCCACGGCTCTTGCCGTCGAACTGCGACGGTGTGAGCCCGGCGCGGCTGGCGTCACGCAGGCGCGTGTCCACCGGAATGTAGCCGTTCCAGATGGTTTCCGGGTACGCATCGCGCAACACCCGCAAGGTGCCCAGTGACGCTTGGGTACGGCGGTCAAACAGGGTGGGCACGATGCTGTACGGCAGCGCCTGTTTGCGCGAACGGTTGATCATCGCCAAGGTGCTGACCATGCGCTCCAGGCCTTTGACCGCCAGGTGTTCGGTCTGCACCGGGATCACCAACTGCTGGCTGGCCGCCAAGGCGTTGACCATCAGCACGCCCAGCAACGGCGGGCTGTCGATAATTGCGTAGTCGAAGTCCTGCCACAGTTGCGCCAGGGTCTTGGCGATCACCAGGCCCAGGCCGCTTTGCCCTGGCGACTGGCGCTCAAGGGTCGCCAGCGCGGTGCTCGACGGCAACAGCGAGATGCTCTCGTTGCTGGTAGGCAGCAGCAATTGCCCCGGTAAATCTGCCGGTACGCTGCCCTTGTGCAGGAACAGGTCGTAGCAGCTGTGCTCCAGCGCATCCGGGTCATAGCCGAAATAACTGGTCATCGAGCCGTGCGGGTCCAGGTCGACCACGACCACACGCTTGCCCGCCTCGGCCAGCAAGCCGGCCAAGGCGATGGACGTGGTGGTCTTGCCGACTCCACCCTTTTGATTGGCAACTGCCCAGACTCTCATTCAGTTGGTTCCTCCCGGTAGGCTAAGGCGCGACCGAGACATTACATAACATTATTGAGCCGGCGACGGAGAATTGACGGCGCTCTGACGAACCGGCGGCTTAACGGTTGGCGGTGCAGTTTGTGTGCCAGCCCGCTTCAAGGCCGCATCCGGTGTTGCATTGGCAGTACCGGTGCCGGTCAGGCTGCGGCGTACATCCAGGTTACGTGACACCACCAGCACCACCCGGCGGTTGCGCGCGCGGCCTTCGGCGGTGGCGTTATTGGCCACCGGCTGGAATTCACCGTAGCCCACCGACGCCAGGCGCCCAGGGTTAATGCCCTGCATCGCGAGCATGCGCACGATGCTTGAGGCCCGCGCCGAGGACAGCTCCCAATTGGTCGGGTACTGCGCGGTGCTGATCGGGAAGTTGTCGGTAAAGCCTTCGACGTGGATCGGGTTCTCAAACGGTTTGAGAATCGCCGCCACCTTGTCGATGATGGTAAACGCCTGATCGCTCGGCAACGCATCGGCGCTGGCGAACAGCAGGCTGGAATTCAGCTCGATCTCCACCCACAACTCATTGCCGCGCACGGTCATCTGGTTGGATTTGATCAAGTCGCCAAACCCGGCACTGATGTCATCGGCGATGCTTTTGAGCGGGTCGCTGGTGCCACCGATGCCGGCGGCGGTTTCGTCGCTGTCATTGACCAGCGGCTTGGCCGGCGTCACGGTCTTGGGCCGCTCCTCGCCAATCGGGATCGGCTTGAGCGAGCGGTCGGTGTCGTTGAATACGCCCACCAGCGCCTGGGAAATAATCTTGTACTTGCCTTCGTTGATCGACGAGATGGAGTACATCACCACAAAAAACGCGAACAGCAAGGTGATGAAGTCGGCGTAGGACACCAGCCAGCGTTCATGGTTGACGTGTTCTTCAGGCTCGCGGCGGCGACGGCTCACAGGCAGATACCTCGCTGAGCGGTATTGATCGCTTCACTGTGGTCCGGTTGACTGGTGCCCGATTTACTGGCACCCGATTCACTGTGGCCCGATTCACTGGCACCCGATTCACTTCGGCCCGCTTCACTGTGGCGAGCGAGCTTGCTCGCGCTGGGGCGCGAAGCGGCCCTACTCCAGGCAGCGCGTTTGTTCAGACAGGTTGCGGTGTATGGTTTTGGGGCTGCTTCGCAGCCCAGCGTGAGCAAGCTCACTCGCCACAACAAGCCTACTCGCCACAACAAGCTCGCTCGCCACAACCACACGCCCGACAGGTCAATGTGCATGGCCATCAATCCATGAAGCCCTGAAGCTTCAATTCGATGGAGCGCGGGTTCTCACCCTCGGCAATCGACAAAATGCCTTCCAACAGCATTTCGCGGTAACGCGACTGGCGCATGGCGATCGACTTGAGCTTGCTGGCCACCGGCAACAACACCAGGTTGGCACTCGCCACGCCGTAGATGGTCGCGACAAAGGCCACGGCAATGCCGCTGCCCAGCTGCGACGGGTCGGCCAGGTTGCCCATCACGTGAATAAGGCCCATCACCGCACCGATGATGCCGATGGTCGGCGCATAGCCGCCCATGCTTTCAAAGACTTTGGCAGCGTTGATGTCGCGGCTTTCCTGGGTGTAGAAG
The DNA here is from genome assembly GCF_030816095.1 of Pseudomonas sp. W3I7. NCBI lineage: Bacteria > Pseudomonadati > Pseudomonadota > Gammaproteobacteria > Pseudomonadales > Pseudomonadaceae > Pseudomonas > Pseudomonas sp. W3I7. The sequence goes on along the minus strand of NZ_JAUSXP010000001.1, from coordinate 1,573,947 downwards.
TCCACTTCCAGAATGCTGCGAATCGCCTCGGGTTCGGCGCCATCGACCAGCAGTTGCAGGCCTTTGCGCGCGTAGCTGTCGGGCTCGGCATCGGCCACGCCTTCCAGGCCCAGCAGGCCTTCCTTGCGCGCAGTGAGGCTCCAGTTGACGACACGGTCAATGCCGCCCGGCAAGTCCACGCGTGGCGGGAAGATGATCCACACCAGAATCTGCATGGCGCGCTTGAAGGAACTCAGCGGCGACTGCAACAGCGCCGCGCCCACAGTGCCGCCAATCACGATCAGCGCCGCCGGGCCATTGGCCAAGGCGCCGAGGTGGCCGCCTTCCAGGTAGTTGCCGCCGATAATCGCGACAAACGCCATGGTGATGCCAATCAGGCTCAAGACATCCATCAGAGGCAGGCCTCCACCAGATGTTTGCCGATGTCGTCCAGGCTATAAACCGCGTCAGCCAGGTCCGCCTTGACGATGGCCATGGGCATGCCATAGATCACGCAGCTGGCTTCGTCCTGGGCCCAGATCGCGCTGCCGCCCTGCTTGAGCAGGCGTGCGCCTTCACGGCCGTCGGCGCCCATGCCGGTGAGGACCACCGCCAGAACTTTGTCGCCGTAGGACTTGGCCGCCGAACCGAAGGTGATATCCACACACGGCTTGTAGTTCAGGCGCTCATCGCCCGGCAGGATTTTGATCGCGCCACGGCCGTCGACCATCATCTGCTTGCCGCCCGGTGCCAGCAGCGCCAGGCCAGGACGCAGGATGTCGCCATCCTCGGCTTCCTTGACGCTGATGCGGCACAGCTTGTCCAAGCGCTCGGCGAAGGCCTTGGTAAAGGCGGCGGGCATGTGCTGGATCAACACAATCGGCGCCGGGAAGTTGGCCGGCAGTTGGGTCAGCACGCGCTGCAGGGCCACCGGGCCGCCGGTAGACGTACCGATGGCCACCAGCTTGTAGGCTTTGCGCTTGGGCGCAGGCGAATGCGCGCTCGCTGCCGGGGCACGCACTGGCGCCACCGCAGGCCGGGCGATCGGTGCCGGTGCCGGGCGAGCAAACGTCGAGGTGGTCGACGTCGGCGTCGGCGCGGCTACCGGCGCGGGCGCCGGTGCGCTGAACAGACTGCGACGGTTGCTGCGCGAAATGCTGTGCACCTTCTCGCACAGCATCTGCTTGACCTTGTCGGGGTTGCGCGAGATGTCTTCGAAATTCTTCGGCAGGAAGTCCACCGCACCTGCGTCCAGCGCGTCGAGGGTCACCCGGGCGCCTTCGTGGGTCAGCGAGGAGAACATCAACACCGGGGTCGGGCAGCGCTGCATGATGTGTCGGACTGCGGTGATGCCATCCATCATCGGCATCTCGTAGTCCATGGTGATCACGTCCGGTTTCAACGCAATGGCTTGATCAATCGCCTCTTTACCGTTGGTGGCCGTGCCGACCACCTGGATGGTTGGATCGGCGGAAAGAATTTCCGAGACGCGGCGGCGGAAGAAACCCGAATCGTCCACCACCAGGACCTTGACTGCCATAAACACTCCGTTAGGCGGGGCGGGCATTACCTTTGATGCCCCACCAGAATCAAATACGCCGAGCGGCGTAACGCTTGAGCATGCTCGGAACATCAAGAATCAGCGCGATCCGACCGTCACCGGTAATGGTCGCACCCGACATGCCTGGGGTTCCCTGCAGCATTTTGCCCAAAGGCTTGATGACCACTTCTTCCTGGCCCACCAGTTGATCGACCACAAAGCCGATACGCTGGGTGCCCACGGACAGAATCACCACATGGCCCTCGCGCTGCTCTTCATGCTTGGCCGAAGCCACCAGCCAGCGCTTGAGGTAGAACAGCGGCAACGCCTTGTCGCGCACGATCACCACTTCCTGGCCGTCCACCACGTTGGTGCGCGACAGGTCGAGGTGGAAGATCTCGTTGACGTTGACCAGCGGGAAAGCGAACGCCTGGTTGCCCAGCATCACCATCAGGGTGGGCATGATCGCCAAGGTCAACGGCACCTTGATCACGATCTTGGAGCCCTGGCCCTTGGTCGAGTAGATGTTGATCGAGCCGTTGAGCTGGCTGATCTTGGTCTTCACCACGTCCATGCCCACGCCACGGCCGGACACGTCGGAAATCTCGGTTTTGGTCGAGAAGCCCGGGGCGAAGATCAGGTTGTAGCACTCGGTGTCGGTCAGGCGGTCGGCGGCGTCCTTGTCCATCACCCCGCGCTTGACCGCGATATTGCGCAGAATCGCCGGGTCCATGCCTTTGCCGTCATCGGTGATCGACAGCAGGATATGGTCGCCTTCCTGTTCGGCCGCCAGAATCACCTTACCGTTGCGCGATTTGCCCGAGGCTTCGCGTTCTTCCGGGGTTTCCACGCCGTGGTCGACGGCGTTGCGCACCAAGTGGACCAGCGGGTCGGCCAGGGCCTCGACAAGGTTTTTGTCGAGGTCGGTTTCTTCACCCACCAGTTCCAGGTTGATTTCTTTCTTGAGCTGGCGCGCCAGGTCGCGAACCAGACGCGGGAAGCGGCCGAAGACTTTCTTGATCGGCTGCATGCGCGTTTTCATTACGGCGGTCTGCAAGTCTGCGGTGACCACGTCGAGGTTCGACACGGCCTTTTGCATGGCTTCGTCGCCGCTGTTCAAGCCCAGGCGCACCAGGCGGTTACGCACCAGCACCAGTTCGCCGACCATGTTCATGATGTCGTCCAGGCGCGCGGTATCAACCCGCACGGTGGTTTCGGCTTCACTGGCAGGTTTTTCCGCCACCGGCGCCGCTGCGGCACGCGCCGGTGCGGCAGCCGGTGCCGGTGCCGGTGCCGGCTTGGCAGCCACTGGCGCGGCAGCTTTGGCAGGCACAGGCTTGGCGGCTACCGGCGTGGCAGTCGCCGCGGCGGCCGGGGCCACTTCGGAGAACTTGCCCTTGCCGTGCAACTCGTCCAGCAGCGCTTCGAATTCGTGATCGGAAATCAGGCCATCAGCGCCAGGCTCAACGCTGGCAGGCGCGGCACTGGCCGCAGGTGCGGCCGCGATGGCGGCGACTTCCGGCAAGGCTTCGGCGGCAAACGTGCCCTTGCCATGCAGTTGGTCGAGCAGCGCTTCGAATTCGTCGTCGGTAATGTCGGTGGCGCTTGTAGATGTGGCAGACGCAGCAGGCGCTGCCGGCTCGGCGGCAGGCGCCACGGCGTCCGGCGCGAACTGGCCTTTACCGTGCAACTGGTCGAGCAGCGATTCGAATTCTGCGTCGGTAATGTCTTCACTGGTCGGCACGGCAGGCGCAGTCGCCGCTTGCGGTGCTTCAGCTTCGGCCTTCACCGCGCTCAGGGAGTTGAGCAGCTGTTCGAACTCGCTGTCGGTCACATCCGGCTCGGCTTTAACCACAGGCTCAGGCGCGGCTACCGGCGCAACTGACGTATCGGCAGGTTCGGCCAGACGCGCCAGCGCAGCCAACAGCTCCGGCGTGGCGGCCGTGATCGGCGCACGTTCGCGCACCTCGCTGAACATGCCGTTGACCGCATCCAATGCTTCGAGAATCACGTCCATCAGTTCCGAGTCGACGTGACGCTCACCCTTGCGCAGGATGTCGAACACGTTCTCGGCGATGTGACAGCACTCCACCAGCTCATGGAGCTGGAGGAAGCCGGCGCCCCCTTTTACAGTGTGAAAACCGCGAAAAATTGCATTGAGCAGGTTCGCATCATCCGGTCGGCTTTCCAGCTCGACCAGTTGTTCGGACAGTTGCTCTAAAATTTCGCCGGCCTCTACAAGGAAATCCTGAAGGATTTCTTCATCGGCGCCGAAGCTCATGTGGGTGCTCCTTAGAAGCCTAAACTGGATAACAGGTCATCTACGTCATCCTGACCTGACACAACGTCTTCACGTTTATCGGCATGAATCTGCGGACCTTCACCCTTGGCGAGATGTTTTTGTGGATCTTTTTCCGAGAGGATCGCTGCGCGGTCATGTTCGATGCCGGCAAAACGGTCGACCTGGCCGGCCATGAGCACCAATTTGAGCAGGTTGCTTTCCACTTCGGTGACCAGTTGGGTCACGCGCTTGATCACCTGACCGGTGAGGTCCTGGTAATCCTGGGCCAGCAGAATGTCATTGAGGTTGCTGGCCACCGTGCGGTTTTCCTGTTCGCTGCGCGACAGAAAAGCGTCGATCCGACGCGCCAACTCACGAAACTCCTCAGCCCCCACTTCGCGGCGCATGAAGCGGTTCCAGTCAACGCTGAGCGCTTGTGCTTCGGTGGCCATGCCATTGACCAACGGCGTGGCGTTTTCCACCAGGTCCATGGTGCGGTTGGCCGCCGCCTCGGTCAGCCTGACCACATAGGACAGGCGTTCGGTGGCGTCAGTGATCTGCGAAATTTCTTCGGCCTGGGGCATGTGCGGGTCAATCTGAAAATTGACGATTGCACTGTGCAGCTCGCGTGTGAGCTTGCCCACTTCCTGATACAGGCCGCGGTCACGGGTCTGGTTAAGCTCATGGATCAACTGCACCGCGTCGCCGAACTGGCCTTTTTCAAGGCTGTCGACCAACTGGTGAGCATGCTTTTTCAGGGTCGATTCAAAATCGGCCTGCGATGATTCTTTATGCTCCATAGCTCCCCCGTGGTGATATCAGCCGTGGATGCGTTCGAAGATTTTTTCGATCTTCTCTTTCAAGGCCAACGCCGTGAATGGCTTGACCACGTAACCGTTAACCCCGGCTTGGGCGGCTTCGATGATCTGTTCACGCTTGGCTTCGGCGGTCACCATCAACACAGGCAAGCTGCGCAGTTTTTCATCGGCGCGCACGTGACGCAGCAAGTCGATGCCGGTCATGCCCGGCATGTTCCAGTCGGTTACCAGAAAGTCGATGCTCCCGCTGTTGAGGATCGGAATCGCCGTCAGGCCGTCATCCGCCTCGACCGTGTTGGTGAACCCAAGGTCACGCAACAGGTTTTTTATGATCCGCCGCATCGTTGAGAAGTCATCAACGATGAGGATTTTCATGTTCTTGTCCAATTCGACCTCCAAGCAGTCTTAAACGCGCCCAGCACCTGGACGCGCCATTTCAATCAACAGGCGTTACACAAAAAGGACTGCCCAGGGCACCACGGCACGAACCCGCGAAAGCGTGAAGCCTTCGCGGTAGCGTCTGCAGTGTCCCCACACTGCCTGTCAGCGCGCGCGCCACTCTCCCAACCGCCCCCGCAAGCGGGCTGCGCACTGGCTATGCAGCTGGCTGACACGCGATTCGCTGACCCCCAGGACCTCACCGATTTCCTTGAGGTTCAGCTCTTCGTCGTAGTACAGCGCCAACACCAGTCGCTCACGCTCCGGCAAATTGGCAATCGCCTCCGCCAACGCTCCCTGGAAACGTTCGTCTTCCAGGTCACGCGACGGTTCGAGATGTGCACTCGCGCCGTCCTCGTGCAGCCCTTCGTGTTCGCCGTCCTGCAAAAGGTCGTCGAAACTGAACAGGCGGCTGCCCAAGGTATCGTTCAAAATCCCGTAGTAATCGTCGAGACTCAATTGGAGTTCGGCCGCAACTTCGTGATCTTTAGCGTCACGACCGGTTTTTGCTTCAATTGCGCGAATTGCGTCACTGACCATACGCGTATTGCGGTGTACCGAACGCGGCGCCCAATCCCCTTTACGCACTTCATCGAGCATCGCCCCTCGAATGCGGATACCCGCATACGTCTCGAAACTCGCGCCCTTGCTCGCGTCGTATTTGGTCGACACTTCGAGCAGGCCGATCATACCGGCCTGGATCAAGTCCTCAACCTGCACACTGGCAGGCAGGCGTGCCAGCAAGTGATAGGCAATGCGCTTGACCAAGGGCGCATAGCGCTCGATCAGTTCGCCCTGGCTGTCACGTGCCGACTTTTTGTAAAGGTTGTAGCCGCTGGATGTCATAGCACCGGTCCTGCGCTCGTCTGATGCACCAATCGCTCGACGAAAAACTCCAGATGCCCCCGAGGGTTGGCAGGCAACGGCCAAGTATCGACCTTCTGGGCAATAGCCTTGAACGCCAGTGCGCACTTCGAACGAGGGAACGCTTCATAGACTGCACGCTGCTTTTGCACAGCCTTGCGCACACACTCGTCATAGGGAACTGCGCCCACGTATTGTAAGGCGACATCGAGAAAGCGATCCGTGACCTTGGTCAACTTGGCGAACAGATTCCGCCCTTCCTGCGGGCTTTGGGCCATGTTGGCCAGCACGCGGAAGCGGTTCATGCCGTAGTCACGGTTCAGCAGCTTGATCAGGGCATAGGCGTCGGTGATGGAGGTGGGTTCATCGCACACCACCAGCAGCACTTCTTGCGCTGCGCGCACGAAGCTGACCACCGACTCGCCGATGCCGGCAGCGGTGTCGATCACCAGCACGTCGAGGTTGTCGCCGATATCGCTGAACGCCTGGATCAGGCCGGCATGCTGCGCCGGGCTCAGATGCACCATGCTCTGGGTGCCTGAGGCGGCCGGCACGATGCGAATGCCACCGGGGCCTTGCAGCAGCACATCGCGCAGCTCACAGCGGCCTTCGATCACATCGGCAAGGGTGTGTTTGGGTGTCAGCCCCAGCAGAACGTCCACATTCGCCAGGCCCAGGTCAGCATCCAGCAGCATGACGCGACGGCCAAGCTCTGCCAGGGCCAGGGACAAATTCACTGACACGTTAGTTTTCCCGACGCCACCTTTGCCGCCGGTCACCGCGATCACCTGTACGGGATGCATGCTGCCCATTTTATTTCTTTACCTTGTCTTGCTTAGACGCAGGCTACATGGCTTGGCCGCGTGAATCGCTTGCAGACCATCGATGTAGATACATTTCACGGTGTTCATCCTGCCTTACCCCACCCGCTTAGCCGGGTTGTGGTAAAGGTCGGCGAACATGTCGGCCATCGCTTCCTCGCTAGGCTCTTCTTGCATTTGCACGCTGACAGCACGGCTGACCAACTGATGACGGCGCGGCAGATGTAAATCATCCGGAATCCGCGGCCCGTCGGTCAGGTAAGCAACCGGTAACTCATGACTGATCGCCAGGCTCAACACCTCGCCCAGGCTCGCCGTTTCGTCGAGCTTGGTGAGAATGCAACCGGCCAGGCCGCAGCGTTTGTAACTATGGTACGCAGCGGTAAGAACCTGTTTCTGGCTGGTGGTTGCAAGCACCAGGTAATTTTTCGACTTGATGCCACGCCCGGCCAGGCTTTCGAGCTGCATGCGCAGTGCCGGGTCGCTGGCTTGCAGGCCAGCCGTGTCGATCAACACCACGCGCTTGCGCAGCAGCGGGTCGAGCGCATTGGCCAGGGACTGGCCCGGGTCGACGTGGGTCACCGTCACATTGAGGATGCGGCCCAGGGTCTTGAGCTGCTCCTGGGCGCCAATGCGGTAGCTGTCCATGCTCACCAGCGCGATGTTCTGCGCGCCGTACTTGAGCACATAACGCGCGGCCAGCTTGGCCAGGGTGGTGGTCTTGCCCATGCCGGCGGGGCCGACCATGGCAATCACACCGCCCTCTTCCAGCGGTTCGATTTCCGGGGTGACGATCATGCGCGCCAAGTGCGCCAGCAACATGCGCCAGGCTTGGCGTGGCTCTTCGACTTCAGCCGTCAGTGCGAGCAAATCGCGCGACAACGGGCCAGACAGGCCGATGCGTTGCAGGCGGCGCCACAGGTTGGCCTGTTGCGGTTTGCTGCCTTGCAGCTGCGTCCACGCCAACGAGCCCAGCTGCACTTCGAGCAGCTCACGCAGGCCATTGAGTTCAAAACGCATCGAGTCGAGCGCGCGCTGGTCGACAGCGGCGGCCGGGGCTGGCGCTGCAGGGCGCGGCGGTTCTTTGAAGGTCGGTTCTACCAACGGCTCGGCGGCGGTCAGCGGCAAGCCGGCGAACAATTGGCGATTGGTGCTGGCATCGCTGTCGCCACGCATGCTCAATTCAGCCTGGGCCGAGACAATGCGCGAAGCGGTCTTGCGCAGTTCGTCTTCGAGTTCCATGTTCGGCACGCGCGGCGCCAGCGCCGATGGGGTGTAATCCAGGGCAGCCGTCAGCTCGACACCGCCGGCAATGCGACGGTTTCCAATAATCGCGGCATCGGCGCCCAGCTCATCACGTACCAGTTTCATGGCCTGACGCATATCGGCGGCGAAAAAACGCTTAACTTGCATAACCCACTACCTCAGCCGTTGGGCCCTACTGTCGCGACGATAGTAACTTGCTTATTGTCAGGAATTTCCTGGTAAGCCAAAACGTGCAAATTCGGAACTGCCAGGCGACCAAACCGCGACAACATCGCTCGAACCGGGCCTGCCACCAGCAGAATCACCGGGTGGCCCGCCATTTCCTGACGCTGGGCGGCTTCGATCAACGAACGCTGCAGTTTCTCAGCCATGCTTGGCTCCAGCAGAACGCCTTCTTCCTGGCCAAGTCCGGCCTTCTGAATACTATTGAGCAATATTTGTTCCAACCTTGGTTCCAAGGTGATCACAGGCAGCTCAGACTCAATGCCTACAATGCTTTGCACGATGGCGCGGGACAACCCGACACGCACCGCAGCCACCAAAGCGGCAGTATCTTGACTCTTGGCGGCATTGTTGGCGATGGCCTCGGCGATGCTGCGAATGTCGCGCACCGGCACCTGTTCGGCGAGCAAGGCTTGCAGCACCTTGAGCAACTGCGACAGCGACAGCACGCCGGGCACCAGTTCTTCGGCCAGTTTTGGCGAGGCTTTGGCCAGCAACCCCATCAATTGCTGGACTTCCTCGTGGCCGATCAGCTCGTGGGAGTGCTTGTACAGGATTTGGTTGAGGTGGGTGGCGACCACCGTGCTGGCGTCCACCACGGTGTAACCCAGCGATTGAGCCTGGCTGCGCTGGCTGACTTCGATCCATACCGCTTCCAGGCCAAAAGCCGGATCTTTGGCGGTAATGCCGTTGAGCGTGCCGAACACCTGGCCGGGGTTGATCGCCAACTCACGGTCCGGGTAGATCTCGGCTTCGGCCAGGATCACGCCCATCAGGGTCAAGCGGTAGGCGCTGGGGGCCAAATCGAGGTTGTCGCGGATGTGTACGGTGGGCATCAAGAAACCCAGGTCCTGGGACAGCTTCTTGCGCACACCCTTGATCCGCGCCAGCAATTGGCCGCCCTGGTTGCGGTCCACCAGCGGAATCAGGCGGTAACCGACTTCCAGGCCGATCATGTCGATCGGGGTCACGTCATCCCAGCCCAACTCCTTGGTTTCCTGGGCGCGGGCCGGCGATGGCAGCAAGTCTTGCTGGCGGGCGATTTCCTGCTGAGCCTGGACCTTGACGGCATTTTGCTTGCGCCAGAACAGGTAGGCGCCACCGGCGGCCATGGCCGCCATGCTCAGGAACGACACGTGGGGCATGCCCGGCACGATGCCCATGATCGCCATGATACCGGCGGCCACGGCCAGCGCCTTGGGCGAGGCGAACATCTGGCGGCTGATCTGCTTGCCCATGTCTTCGGAGCCCGAAGCACGGGTAACCATGATGGCCGCTGCTGTGGATAACAACAGTGATGGCAATTGCGCCACTAAACCGTCACCGATGGTCAGCAAGGCGTACACCTTGCCCGCGTCGCCGAAGGTCATGCCGTGCTGGAAGATCCCGACCGCCATGCCGCCGATCAGGTTGATAAACAGAATCAGCAGGCCGGCGATGGCGTCACCGCGCACGAATTTACTCGCGCCGTCCATGGAGCCGTAGAACTCGGCTTCCTGGGCGACTTCCAGGCGGCGGGATTTGGCTTGGTTCTGGTCAATCAGGCCGGCGTTGAGGTCGGCGTCGATCGCCATTTGCTTGCCGGGCATGGCGTCGAGGGTAAAACGCGCGCTCACCTCAGAAATTCGCCCCGCACCCTTGGTCACCACCACGAAGTTAATGATCATCAGGATCGCGAACACCACGATACCGACCACGTAGTTACCGCCGATCACCACCTCACCAAAGGCCTGGATCACCTTACCGGCGGCGGCGTGGCCGTCTTGGCCGTGGAGCATCACCACTCGCGTAGACGCCACGTTGAGCGCCAGGCGCAGCAGGGTCGCGATCAGCAAAATGGTCGGGAATACGGCGAAATCCAGCGGCCGCAGGGCATACACGCAGACCAGCAGCACCACCACCGACAGCGCAATGTTGAAGGTAAAAAACACATCGAGCAGGAACGGCGGCATCGGCAACATCATCATTGCCAGCATCACCAGCAACAACAACGGCACACCCAGGTTGCCCCGCGACAAATCAGTCAGGGTGCCACGGGCCGTGTTGAGCATTTGAGAGCGATCTACCACCGGTATTCCTCGTGTTCCTTGAAGCAAAGTTTTGACGCTGGAGGGCGTCCTGAAGGCGGTATTGCAAGAAGCCTTCCAACTTTTGCTTTGAGGCTTCGATGGCCTCACAAACAACCGGGTGTGCCGAGTGTAAAGCGATTCAACTGTGGGAGCTGACTTGCCTGCGATTGCGGTGGGTCAGGCACTGAAGGGCCAGCTGTGAGTCAGTGATGATCGCTCCTTGATGGTTTGGGCTATACCTTCGGCAGAATCGTCAGCCCCGTCTCCCGGATAGTAAATGAGATCCGTCCCCGCCGGATGACGTGCTATTTCGCAAAAAGCGTCGAGAAGGTCCGCCATCACTTCGAAGCTCCACTATCGTTAGCTACAAATAGCTCCTCTATGAAACTGACAAACTGAGCTTCCGTATATTCAACAATGCTTTTTCCCATGGAGCTGCCTACCTACGAGGTGAATTGCTTCGTGGGCACCCGCCGTCAAGGATGCGCTCGACCTACGCATCCTTAAAGCACGGCAAGCCTTTAGAAAAGCAATAAGCCTTGATGCTCTGAGCTACGCCGCTCGGCGAATCATCTGCCCCCTCTTTTGGATAGAAAAGTAAGTTACTGCCTTCCGGATGAGGGACCACGCTGTTGAAGTGCTCCACCAACTCGCCCCGCGCCTCTTCAGTCCCGGCATCTTCGATGGATCTAATCAGGGCTTCGAACTCCTGTTCTGTGCAGTCGCCAAGTGCGTTCTTGAACTCCATTACTCACTTCAACCTATTGTGTCCTGGGATGCCCGGCTAATTAACGGCAGATAGATCAAGGTAGCGTCAGGCGTTTCTGAAGCCCGGCAAACCTTGAGCAGCACGCCATCCCTTAATCGTTTGGGTTATGCCTTCAGCAGAATCATCAGCACCGTCTTCCGGATAGTAAATTAGATCCGTCCCCGCCGGATGACCTGCAAGCTCGCAAAAATGGTCGAGAAGATCAGACATCACTTCATCCGAAGCACCACTATCGTTAGCTAAAAAGAGCTCTTGCATGAAGCCGACGAATTGAGCCTCTGTGTAATCTGAGATGTTTTTTTTCATTGCTTTACCTACCTATGATTATCAATGTGATTTTTTGGAGTATTAACCCGTAGGTTATCCACGTCATAAACCTTGCCGCCTTCAGATATCCACTCAACGTGATGTAACTCGAATACTTTTCTCTGCCCAACTGCATCGGCATGGCGGGCTGTCGGAGCATATCCCTCTTGCATCCGCTTTATATTTTTCGGAACGAATTGACTGCTCAAGGTTTGGTCATTGGCTACTGCAATCCAAAATGCCTTCCTGAACGCATTAAAAGTGCTGAATCTTTTGCCTCGAAGCTGATCAGCAACACGCGGCGGAATCGGCACACCTAAACCAGCCCCAGCACCGGCTAACCATATCCCCGATACCTCCTCCCCCTGTCCAGTAACCGTGCCCGGATCTAGACGCACATTCACCACGATATACAGCGGCTTCACCCCCGACCCCGCCGGAAACACCAGGATAAAATCCTTGTACTCAGGCGGGTAAAGCGGGCTGACGATAAGGTTATCCGCGCGCTCGGTCGGTGGGTAAATCCAGATTTGCGGGGCTTTCGGCGCGCCTTCCAGCGGCGGAATGCCTGCAGCGCTGGAAGGGTCGACGGCTGGCGTCCAGATCAGGGTCACGCCGTCGCCAAAATCCGCCACTTGCTGCGCGCCACGCGCCTGGAATTGCACGACCGGGATCATTTCCCAGTCGGGGCGTTGCTGGGTGTTGTAGCCATATCCCTTCAAGGTGCCATCGGCTTGTTGCTCGACATGCAAGCGCACGCGGGTACGGCCGTGCTTGAGCGACTTGAGTTGCTCCTCGGTGTACAGGCTGCTATCGCCGAGGCTCGACGGCCACAGCACACCCACTAGTGTGGCCAAGGCGCTGGCAGCCACGCCTCCCGCGGCCGTTGCGCCTACGGTGCACAGACCGCCACAGGAAAGCCCCGCCGTCGCAGCCACCCCGCCCAAGCGTAGCGATCCGAGCGCGCTCGGTAGAGCGCCGCCCCATACCTTCTGGAGCACAACGTTACCGGCTGCGTCGGTTTCCCGGCCACCCAACAGCGCGAAGGTGCCGTACTCACCCACCGCCGCAGCGGGAATCGGCCCGCCGAAGTCCGAGTAATTGATGGCTCCATCGGCCAAGGTGCGCGGCTTGGTGAAGCTGCAAAACCATTGCTTTGCAGCGGGAACAGGCCTTGGCACCTCCTCAAAGTCAGCGCGTGACTGCATTGGTTTTTGTACAGGCGGGGGATAGTAATAACTCTCCAGCGTGTACTTCCCGGTGATCGACGACCAGTGATTGGCAACGTCGCGGCTTAAAGGGCTGAAGGGCTGGTCCAGCACCAGTAACCAATCGCCCCGACCAACCGCTTCAAGCATCTCGCGCACTGCGGATGCGGGGATGTTGTGCCTATCTCGACCCGCGCAACCAAATTCAGCCTTCAGATCACTTAAGCCTTGTGTAGGCGTGTAGGCGTCCAGAAGGCGGCGCACATGGACTTCAGCAAAAAAGGGGTTTTCGATGTACTCCAGGCCAATCCCCAGCTGCACACGATCTTGACGACGAATAAGCCGCTCCCACATACCTCGCTTCCTATGCTCTATCGCCCTCTCCACTCCCAACGCATGGGAGATTGGCTGTGCAGGGGATGCTGCGAAAAGAAGCGCAGCCGAACAACTGACCGTTCGGCTAGGTTTTGGAACAAAGCGAAATTTCCGACAAGGTTTTCGGGTTGCCCCTAGGAACCGGGCTCCCTAGTCTCCGTACACCGCTGCAAATGCAGTGGTCGGGCGTCGCGGCCCGGTTTACTACGGAGTAAAAGCACCATCTCCCTTTCAGTCGACGCTTTTTTATCGTCTACTGTGCGGCGCTATGGCGGCTGTGCGCGGGATACCTTCGGGTATGCCGGGTTGCTCCTAGACCGGTCCGCGAACCTGCGTACAGCTGCCACCTTCAATCGCGTCGCGGCGATCAGTGGCGGCTCCATTTTCGCAAGGAGCTTCACAATGATCAAACCCACCCCAAATCCCCCACCCAGCGTAATCCTCACCCTTATCGACGGCATCAGCACCGAAGACCTGCTGGTCAACCTCACCGAAACTCTGGCATCCGCCCACGCCCTGACCTGCGATTTCGCCTTTGACCTGGAGGGAACACAGCGAGAAGGTGCGCTGGGTATTGCGCAGTTGCTTGAAGTCGGCCGATTGCTGGCTGAGCGACTGCTGGATGACAGGGAGCCGTCACCAGCGACGATCGTCGAGGGGTGACCCGTTCAACTGTGGGGGCTGGCTTGCCTGCGATTGCGGTGGGTCAGGCACTGAAGGGCCAGCTGTGAGTCAGTCATCGCAGGCAAGCCAGCTCCCACAGTTGGATCGGTGTGTATCAGCGCTACTGTGGAAGCCGCCTGGGACGCTCCGCGTCCCGACTTGAGTCTTGCGCAACGGTGACGCAGAGCGTCACAGGAGGCATTCCCACGGGAGCGTGGGAACGATCTTCATAAGGGTTGGATGTTGGACGCTTGCTTGCCTTTGGGCCCTGTCGTTATGTCATAGCTGACTTTTTGGTTCTCTTGCAGCGTTTTGAACCCAGCACTCTGAATCGCTGAAAAATGCGCAAAAAGATCCTCGCTACCATCATCCGGGGTAATAAAACCGAACCCCTTTGTGTCGTTAAACCACTTCACTGTACCCGTTGCCATTGCCATTGCCGTTCTCCTGACATCCCATTCAAAAATGCACCAGGCTCCCTAGATGAGCCTGATACAAAACGCAAACACACCCTGTGGCCGATGAATCCTGGCGAACTGCACCCGCTGGCCTTCTCGCCATCGGGTATACGCCGAACTCAAGCGGTCCAAACACACCGGCTCATCATCGCCATCCAACGCAATCAGCCCTTCGCCGGTCTTGCGGTTATAAACCTTGATCGTCCCCGTTACCGCTTCCATCGCCCTTCCCCTGCATCTCGTTACTACTTGCGTACAGTGCCTGGCACCATAAAACCGCAGGAACGCAAAGCTGGCTACTGTCAGAGTTGACAGGTAGCCGGGGATTAACGACCAGTGGTAGGGATTTTTGGCTGAGCAGCCGGGGGGTTACTTTTTTCGCTTGCGGGGTTTTCGCGCCTTGGGCGGCGGATCGATTTCGCTGGCGGGATTGCCCGTTGCCTGAACGGGTACCGCATTGCCTTCGCGGTCGCGGGCGACAAAACCAATGCCCTTGACCGCGTCAAACCACCTGACCGTAGCCCTGTTCATGACCGCTCTCCCGAGCCGCGCATGAAGGCGCGCCTCGTCGCTCTATCAAACAGTGAAGGCGGTGCAATGGATACTGTCAAAGTTGACAGGTAAGGCTGCATTTAGACCGATGGCAAACGCTGGCTGTTATGCCGCCATCGCGGGCAAGCCCGGCTCCCACAGGGGAATGCATTCAAAGGTGGGAGCCGGGCTTGCCCGCGATGGCGTCAGCGCAGAATGACTCAGCAATCGTGGCGCCACTGCCGGTACGGGCCAACAGGGCTTTGCAGCTATCAGAAAAACCACTTGAATCAACTGTCAACTCTGACAGTAGAAATTGCCGTCAAAGGGGCGAAACATAAGGCAGTACTCGCACTGGAGTGATCGATCATGCCTTACACCGACCGTTCTTTCGCAAACATCTCTGCACGCACCAAGCTTAACGTTTTGCACAACGGTGGAGCCGTACATAAAGGGATCTTTGTATCCGCTACCGATGGCAAATTGAACGTTTATTCACAACTCTACGAAATGAATATGTCGTGGGCCTATGCAGACATTAATGAAGTCGTACTACCAGGCGAACATGATCAAAACCTTAACGAAAACGGATCACTGTATACACCCTCATCCTGACACGCCAAATCAATAGCCCCGCCGCCCGCCGCATACTCAACAATGGCAAGCGGTCAGGAATCGCGGCGCAGTTCCGGTGGAATCGGCAGGTCCTTGAGCGGGTCCGGCCGCTTGCCCTTGCCCGCGCGGTATTGGCGGATCTGATACACGTAGGCCAACACCTGCGCCACGGCCAGGTACAGGCCTGCGGGGATTTCCTGGTCGAGGTCGGTGGAGTAGAAGATCGACCGCGCCAGCTCCGGCGATTCCAGCAGCAGTATGTCGTTGGCCACGGCGATTTCGCGAATCTTCAGCGCGGTAAAGTCGCTGCCCTTGGCCAGCAACATCGGCGCGCCACCCTTCTCCGGGTCGTACTTGAGCGCCACGGCGTAGTGGGTCGGGTTGGTGATGATCACGTCGGCGTCGGGCACCGCCGCCATCATCTTGCGCTGGGACATTTCCCGCTGCAGTTGGCGAATCCGCTGCTTGACCTCGGGGCGGCCTTCCTGGTCCTTGTGCTCGTCGCGCACTTCCTGCTTGGTCATCAGCAGTTTCTTGTGGCTTTCCCACAGCTGGATCGGCGCATCCACGGCGGCGATGATGATCAGCCCGCAGGCCATCCACAGCGCACTCCAGCCCACCACCTGCACACTGTGGATGATGGCCGACTCCAGCGGTTCATGGGCAATGCGCTGCAAGTCGTCGATGTCGGAGGACAACACCGTCAACGCCACAAACAGGATCAGGATGAATTTCGCCAGCGCTTTGAGCAGTTCAACCAGGGCCTTGGTGGAGAACATGCGCTTAAGCCCAGGCCCAGGGTTCATGCGGCTGAACTTGGGCGCCATGCTGCCGGCAGCAAACAGCCAGCCGCCGAGGGACACCGGCCCGATCAGCGCCGCCAGCAACAGTGTGATAAGCACCGGCTGCACCGCCAGAATCGCGATCTTGCCCGAGTGCAACAGGTACTGGCCCATGGCGCCGGGGCTCAGCAGCACTTCGCGCGGCAGCGAAAAGTTGAGCTTCATCAGCTCCATCAGGTCCAGCGCCAGGCCACCGCCGTAAATCAGCAGGCCACCGGCACCGGCGAGCATCACCGCCAGGGTGTTGAGTTCTTTGGAGCGGGCAATCTCGCCCTTTTCCCTGGAGTCCTTTTTACGTTTCTCCGTGGGGTCTTCTGTTTTGTCCTGGCCACTCTCGCTCTCGGCCATGGCTCAACGCGCCCGTGCCAGATCACGTAAGAACTGCAAGGCATCGGTGGCCAGCGGTTGATACTGATTGAGAATGTCGGCCATGCCGATCCAGAAAATCCCCATGCCCAACACCAGGGTCAGCGGGAAACCAATCGAGAAGATGTTCAATTGCGGCGCCGCGCGGGTCATCACGCCAAATGCGATATTGACCACCAACAGCGCGGTGATCGCCGGCAACACCAGCAACAACGAGGCGCCCAGCACCCAGCTGAGGCGCCCGACCAGCTCCCAGAAGTGGTTGACCACCAGCCCCGAGCCCACCGGCAAGGTGGTGAAGCTTTCGGTCATGACCTCGAACACCACCAGATGGCCGTTCATTGCCAGGAAAATCAAGGTCACCAGCATGGTCAGGAACTGCCCGATCACTGCCACCGACACGCCGTTGGTAGGGTCGACCATGGACGCGAAGCCCATGCCCATCTGGATCGAGATGATCTGCCCGGCGATCACAAACGCCTGGAAGAACAACGTCAGCGAGAAGCCCATTATCGCGCCGATCAATATCTGCTCGGCAATCAGCAACAACGCGCTGAGGTCCAGGGCATTCACCGGCGGCATCGGCGGCAAGCCGGGCACGATGACGATGGTAATGGCGAAGGCAAAATACAAGCGGATGCGCCTCGGCACCAAGGTGGTCCCGAACACCGGCATGGTCATCAGCACCGCCGTGACGCGAAACATTGGCAAAATGAAAGACGCCACCCAGGTGCTGATCTGGGTGTCGGTCAAGGCCAGCACAGATTGCATCGGTCAGCCGATCAACTGCGGAATACTGCCGTACAGCTGCAGGATGTATTCCATAAAGGTTTGCACCAGCCACGGGCCGGCGACGATCAGGGTGATCAGCATCACCAGCAAACGCGGGAGGAAACTCAGGGTTTGTTCGTTGATCTGGGTCGCGGCCTGGAACATCGCCACCAGCAAGCCTACCAACAGGCTCGGCACCACCAGCACGGCGACCATCATGGTGGTCAGCCACAGCGCTTCACGGAACAGGTCAACCGCTACTTCTGGCGTCATGTCGCTACACCCCGCCGAAACTGCTGGCCAGGGTGCCGATAATCAGCGCCCAGCCGTCCACCAGCACAAACAGCATGATCTTGAACGGCAACGAAATAATCAGCGGCGACAGCATCATCATGCCCATGGCCATCAGCACGCTCGCCACCACCAGGTCGATGATCAGGAACGGGATAAAGATCATGAAGCCGATCTGGAACGCGGTTTTCAATTCGGAAGTGACGAAGGCCGGCACCAGAATGGTCAGCGGCGCCTGATCCGGCGTGGCAATGTCGGTGCGCTTGGACAGGCGCATAAACAGCTCAAGGTCGCTGGAGCGGGTTTGCGAGAGCATGAAGTCCTTGATCGGACCCTGGGCCTTGTCGATCGCGTCCTGAGCCGAGAGTTTCTCGGCCAGGTAGGGTTGCAAGGCTTGCTGGTTCACCTTGTCGAACACCGGCGCCATGATGAACAAGGTCAAAAACAGCGCCATGCCGGTGAGGATCTGGTTCGACGGCGTCTGCTGCAGGCCCAGGGCCTGACGCAAAATCGAGAACACGATGATGATCCGCGTAAAGCTGGTCATCAGCATGACAAACGCCGGGATAAAACTCAGCGCAGTCATGATCAGCAAAATCTGCAGGCTGACCGAGTATTCCTGCGCGCCGGCCGCGTTGGTGCCCAGGGTGATCGCCGGGATCGACAACGGGTCGGCGGCCAACGCCAGCGGCGCGGCCAGCAACAGCATGAGCGTCAATAAAACGCGCATTACTTCTTATCCTTCTGATCCTTGCCCAGCAACTCCATCAGGCGCTGAGCGAATTCCGGCGTGGCGGCCTCGGTTTTGGTCGCCTCCACCGGCGTCTTGAGTACGTGCAACGGGGTGATGCGACCGGGCGTGATGCCGAGCAGGATTTGCTCTTCGCCCACTTGCACCAGCACCAGCCGATCACGCGGGCCGAGGGCGCGCGAGCCGATCATCTCGATCACCTGGGCATT
Organism: Pseudomonas sp. W3I7; assembly: GCF_030816095.1. Taxonomy (NCBI): domain Bacteria; kingdom Pseudomonadati; phylum Pseudomonadota; class Gammaproteobacteria; order Pseudomonadales; family Pseudomonadaceae; genus Pseudomonas; species Pseudomonas sp. W3I7. Next base: position 1,555,494 of record NZ_JAUSXP010000001.1, on the reverse strand, counting down.
GCCCGGCCCAATGCGCTGCACGCGGCGCATCAACCAGGCCAGCACGAAGATCAGGCCGACCACCAGCAGCAGGCCGAGCACCAGCTGGGTCAGTTGCCCACCGATACCACTGCTGACCACCGGCGCCGCAGTGACCACTGGCGCGATCGGCTCAGCCGCCATGGCGCTCAATGGCAGCGCCAGAAACAGTCCCGCCATCGAATACTTCATATCAGCGCAACTTCTTGATGCGTTCGCTTGGGCTGATCACGTCCGTCAGGCGGATGCCGAACTTCTCGTTGACCACCACCACCTCGCCATGGGCGATCAGGGTGCCGTTGACCAGTACGTCCAGCGGCTCACCGGCCAGGCGGTCGAGCTCGATCACCGAACCCTGGTTGAGTTGCAGCAGGTTGCGGATGTTGATTTCGGTGCTGCCGACTTCCATGGAGATCGACACCGGAATGTCGAGGATCACATCCAGGTTCGGGCCGTCGAGGGTCACCGGGTCGTTGTTTTTCGGCACGCTGCCGAATTCTTCCATCGGCAGGCGCTTGCCGGCCGGCGACGTGGCGGCGTCGGCGGCCAGCAGCGCGTCGATGTCGTCCTGGCCGACATCGCCGGTTTCTTCCAGGGCTGCAGCCCATTCGTCAGCCAGGGCCTGGTCTTCGGCGGAAGTGTTTTCGTGTTCGGTAGCCATTACATGTCCTCGGCGCAGCAAAAATTCATCGATAGAAGGGGCAGATCAGCGACGGTTGATCGGTTCGATCACTTGCAACGCCAGGTTGCCTTTGTGGGAACCGAGCTTGACCTTGAACGACGGCACGCCGTTGGCGCGCATGATCAGCTCTTCCGGCAGTTCTACGGGGATCACGTCCCCCGGTTGCATGTGCAAAATATCGCGCAAACGCAGCTGGCGACGGGCCACAGTGGCGCTTAACGGCACGTCGACGTCCAGCAGGTCTTCGCGCAGGGCCTTGACCCAGCGCTCGTCCTGGTCGTCGAGGTCGGACTGGAAACCGGCGTCGAGCATTTCGCGCACCGGCTCGATCATCGAGTACGGCATGGTCACGTGCAGGTCGCCGCCACCGCCATCGAGTTCGATGTGGAAGGTGGAGACCACAATGGCTTCGCTGGGGCCGACGATGTTGGCCATGGCCGGGTTCACTTCCGAGTTGATGTACTCGAAATTGACTTCCATGATCGCCTGCCAGGCTTCCTTCAAGTCGATGAAGGCTTGCTCCAGCACCATGCGCACCACACGCAATTCGGTGGGGGTGAACTCACGCCCTTCGATCTTGGCGTGACGGCCGTCGCCGCCGAAGAAGTTGTCCACCAGCTTGAACACCAGCTTGGCGTCGAGGATGAACAGCGCGGTGCCGCGCAGCGGCTTGATCTTGACCAGGTTGAGGCTGGTGGGCACGTACAGCGAGTGCACGTATTCACCAAACTTCATCACCTGCACGCCGCCCACCGCCACGTCCGCCGAACGGCGCAGCATGTTGAACATGCTGATACGGGTATAGCGGGCGAAACGCTCGTTGATCATCTCCAGGGTCGGCATGCGCCCACGGACGATACGATCCTGGCTGGTGAGGTCATAACTTTTGACGCTGCCGGGCTCGGCAGCCATTTCGGTCTGTACCAGACCATCGTCGACACCATGCAACAGCGCGTCGATTTCATCCTGGGACAGCAGGTCTTGCACGGCCATGTCGTGATCCTACTGCAATACGAAGTTAGTGAAGAGCGCCTGCTCGACCACGACTTTGCCGAGCTCTTTCTGGGCCACTTCCTGCACGCTGGCAGTGACCTTCTGGCGCAGCATTTCCTGGCCGACCGGGGTGGCCAGGCTGTCGAAGCTCTGACCGGAGAACAGCATCACCAGGTTGTTGCGGATCACCGGCATATGCACTTTAAGCGCATCCAGGTCCGCCTGGTTACGCGCCAGCAAGGTGATGCTCACCTGCAGGTAGCGTTGGCGACCGTTCTGATTGTAGTTGGCGACAAAGGCCGGCAGCATCGGCTCGAAGATTGCCGGTTGCTTGACGTTAGTGGCGGTTTCGGCGGCGGGTGCCGGCTTGCTCGCACTGCTGTGCATGATGTACCACGTGCCACCAATCGAGGCGCCAATGGCCAGGAGCAGGCCCAGCACAATCAGCAGGATCAGCTTGAGCTTGCCTTTGCCTGCGGGTGGGGTTGCTGCTGCGTCGTCGCTCTTCGCCATGCCAATAATCCGTCACTATTCGGGGATTCATAGATCTACGGGAAGGCAAGAGCAAGTGTTATGCCAGAGTTGTCTGGCAAGCCGGGCAAGAGCGAACACCCCAAATCAAATGTGGGAGCTGGCTTGCCTGCGATGGCGGTGGGTCAGCTGACATTTCTGTCACTGATACACCGCCATCGCAGGCAAGCCAGCTCCCACATTGACCGCGTTTTTGGCTCAAATCAGGCGTAGTAATCGACGGCGCTGGAGCCAACTACTGTCTGAGTCACCGGCGCGACCGCCGCCGCCACTTCAGCAGGGTCACCCGCATCACCGCGCCCGCCACTGCCGCTTATGCCGCGTGCCTGGTTCTGCTGCTGTTGTTCCTGGCCCTGGCCCTGCCAGCCACGGGACTGGTCGGACACATTGACGTCGACCTGCCCCATGCCTTGCTGGGCAAACATCTCGCGCAAACGGCCGGACTGGCTTTCCAGCGCTTCACGCACCACGGCGTGGCCGCTCATGAAGTTGACCTGGGCTTGCTGGTCGGCGGTCATATTGACCTTGATATCCAGGCGCCCCAGTTCAGCCGGTTGCAACTGAATCTCCGCCGACTTGAGGTTGGCGCTGGACAGGTACATCACGCGGTTGACCACTTCTTCGGTCCAGCCGCTCTGGTGCATGGCCAGCGGCGCATTGGCCATGGGCGGCAAGGCATTCGCGGTTTTCGGCGTGGCGGCCTGGGTCAGCGCGGCCAGGCGGTTGGCGAAATCATCCACGCGGGTGTCGCTGCCAGCGTCTTTCAAATCCTTGAGGCGCGCCTTCGATCAGCCCGCTGAAGGCCTTGTCGCCGCCCTGGTCAGTACTGTCTTTGGTGGCTTGCTGGTCGACCATGCTGGCAAGACCTGCGGCAAAGTTTTGCGCGGCGGTCGGTTGATCCTGAGCGGTGGTCGGCGCAGCTTTCTGTGGCGTCTGGCTGCTGGCCGACACATGGCCGCCCTGCTCCATCGCCAGGCGCACGGCCGGCATCGAATCCAGCGGGTCGGCTTCGGGGTCGAAGGCCGGTTGCCTGGCATCTTCGGTTGCCGCAACCGGCGCCGCGACCACCGGCTGGGCCTTGTCATCATTGGCCGCGACCGGCGCTGGCGTGGGCACCGGGACAGGCACCGGCGTCACGGCGGCGACCAATGCCGGGTCAACCACCGGTTCAGCCGCAGGCTGCTGCGCCAGGGCCGGGTCGGCGGGCTTGTCGTCATCACTGCTGGCACTGTCGTCGGCCTTGGCCGGCTTGGCAGGCAAGGGATTGCCGCTATCGGCAACCGCTGGCGTACTGGCGGCAGGCTTGGCGCTGGTGTCCGCAGGCTTGTCACGTGTGACTTTGGCCGGGCTGTCGTCGGGCTTCAGCGTGGGCTTGGGGCTTTGGTTGGCAAACACTTGAGCGAAGCCAGGGCCCTTGTCCTGTGGGGTCGCAACCGCTACCGGGGAAGTAGCGGCAGGCGCTTGAGGCTTGGCCGCGGGGGCAGCCTGAAGGAGCGAATTGGGGGCGACTGGCATAGGTAAAGGTCTCCACTGCACGGGGGGTCGGGGATGCAGTATTGGGAGGTAGAGCAAGAGTTGGGCCAGGTTTGCGGGGCAAAGACAGATGACAGGTAAAACGCCATCTAAATGTGGGAGCGGGCTTGCTCGCGAAAGCGCAGTGTCAGTCGATGAATTCGTTGCTGACACACCGCTTTCGCGAGCAAGCCCGCTCCCACAGTTTGATCCGCATAGGACTGATACAACTGCGGTGATTCAGAGACCGAAGCGCTGCCTTTCCGACTCATACAGCGGCCGCACCAACGCAAACTCATGATCAATCTGGTCAACCAGCGCACCCAAATCCGCCGTCAGCTCGACAGACTCCGCCTCCAACCGCTGACACAACTGCGCCAGCCGCATCGCCCCAAGGTTGCCACTGCTGCCCTTGAAGCTATGGGCAATGCGCCCCAACGCCTTGGCATCATCACGCGACTTGCGCAACGCTTCGACGCGCTTTTGCGAATCGTCCAGAAAGGTATCCAGCAGTTTCGGATACTCGCTTTCCATCACTTCCTGCAGGCCCATCAGCACATCAGGGTCCAGATGAATCTCAAGCACTTGTTCGCTCCTTGATCAAGAATCGGCGGATTATGCCAGAGCCCCCCAGCAAAACTCCACGCATACACTGCGCCCGCCATCGGTCCAGCGTACATCGCTGCTCAGTTGCCGTACCAGGCTCAGCCCCCGGCCAGACAGGCGGTCGATATCCAGCGGCCGCGCCAGCACCTGCTCCACGTCAAACCCCGGGCCACTGTCCTCGATACGCAGCGTCATTTTGCCGCCCGTGGCAGTCGGCACCACCTGCACATGCACCCGCACATAGCCGCTGTTCAACTGCGCCAAGCGCTGGTTGCGCTGGCGGTAATACTCGGCAAACCCCTGGGCATCACGCTTGAGTCGCGAATCCAGGCCCAGCACGCCGTGCTCCAGCGCATTGGAATACAACTCGGCCATCACGCTGTACAGCGCCCCGCTCTGCCCGCGCAGGCCGTGAATCTCCAGCAACAACTGCAACAGGTACGGCAACGGGTTGTAGCTCTTGAGGGTGCGCGCACGAAACTCGAAGCTCACCGACCAATCCAGCGGGCACGACTGGCCACTGTCGGCGTACAGCGGCTCAGCCGCCCGCGACGGCTGCCCCGCCTGCAAGGTGATCTCCACCATGCTCACATCATCGCGCGCCTCGCCCCGGAACGCCGCCAGGGCGTGCTCAATATCCTCAAACAAGCGGTCGGGCTTGCGATTGCTGGCAAATACCTGCTGCAAGCGCGCCGCGCCAAATAACTGATCATTGGCGTCGGCAGTGTCCAGTACCCCGTCGGACAGCAAGAACACCCGGTCGCCCAGGGCCATGGGCCAGACTTCGGTGCTGTCATCAAACGCCTGCGCCGACAGCACACCCAGCGGCAAGTGCCGCGACACCAGCGGCGTGCGCTTGCCGCTGGCGATCTCATGCACATAGCCGTCGGGCATGCCGCCGTTCCACACCTCTACCACGCGCCGCTGGGCACTCAGGCACACCAGGGTGGCGCAGCAGAACATGTCCACCGGCAGGATGCGCTTGAGCTTGGCATTCATCTCGCGCAGGGTCTGCGCCAGGCCGTAGCCCTTGGCGGTCATGCCGTAGAACACTTCCGCCAATGGCATGGCGCCCACGGCGGCCGGCAGGCCATGGCCGGTGAAGTCACCGAGCAGCACATGCATGTCGCCGGACGGTGTGTAGGCCGCCAGCAACAGGTCGCCGTTGAACAGCGCATAAGGCGATTGCAGGTAACGAATGTTCGGTGCCGCATTGATGCAACCCGAATGCGCCACCTTGTCGAACACCGCCTTGGCCGCACGTTGCTCATGCAACAGGTAATCGTGGTGCCGGGCGATCTGGTCGCGCTGGCGCAGCACCATGGCCTGCAGACGCCGCAGGCGGTCCATGGCATTGATCTTGGCGGCCAGGATCAGCGGGTTATAGGGCTTGGGCAGGAAATCATCGCCACCGGCATCCAGGCACTGGGCCAGGGCTTCACTCTCGCGCAGCGAGGTGAGAAAGATGATCGGCACCAGCGCCTCACCCGCCAACTGCTTGATCCGCCGTGCCGCCTCAAAGCCGTCCATCACCGGCATCAGGGCGTCCATCAACACCAGTTGCGGGCGTTCACGGGTGAACACCTCGACGGCTTGCGCGCCATTCGTGGCGGTGAGCACCTGATGGCCCTGACGCCGAATGATCGTCGACAGCAACAGCAAATCGGCGGCGCTGTCTTCGGCGATGAGGATCGTCAGCGCCTCGAGTACGGGGGCCAGGGTGTTCAACTGATGTCGAACAGTTTGTCGAAGTTGGAGATGCCGAGGATCTTGCGCACATCGGTGTTGCTGTTGATGACCTGCACTTCGGCGTTATCGCCACCGGCGTGGTCACGCAACAGCAGGAGCATGCCCAGGGCCGAGCTGTCCATGTAGGTGGCGTCCTTCAGGTCCACCACGTAGATCTCGGGCACTTTGTAGAACCGTTCGTACGCATCACGAAAGGCTTGGTGGCTACCGAAATCGAATCGGCCTTTTACTTTAATCGTCAACTTCGTCCCATCCAGGGACACTTCTGACTCGACTGACATGCGACTGCTTCCTTGTCATTGGCAATATGCAACAAGGTTTAGCAGCTGAACCGGCTATGAGCAACACAGAGCACTAAATGTGGGAGCTGTTAGTACTGTGACTGGCGGGGAAGTCGCTGTGATAGCTCGTCGAGCAGCTTTTGCTCGCGCTTGTCTTCGAGGGCCCGCGCTTCGTCGATATAACGCTGCACCAGCTTGCGCAACCCTTCAACCCGGGCAAACGCCGCTTGCCAGGCCTCACGGGCCTTATCGAGATTATTCTGGTGCCAGGCCAGGCTCTGGCGCTGCTGGCCCACGGCAGTTTCCAGCTGGTTGAGAAAGCCCTGATAACCCATCAGCCATTGGCCGGACACGCCCTTGCTGCCGCGTTCGATCCATTGCTGCTGGTACTCGCCGCGAAAACGCTCCAGGTCACCCAGTTTGCTTTCAGCCAGGCGCACCTGACCCTGGAAATACCCCAGGCGTTGCACGGCGGTTTTCTCGGCCTTTTCGGCCATGTCCACCACTGGGGCCAGGCGTGAAGAACGGGTGCTGGCCATGGCTTAACCGCCCGGCGCCGGGGCGAAGATCGAGCCCAGGTGGGCCTCGCTTTCGCCCATGCTGATTTTGTCGTTAAGGCCCTGGCGCAGGTAGCTCACCAGTTGCGGTTGCAGCGCGATGGCCAGGTCGGTTTCGCGATCACCACCGGCCACGTAGGCGCCGACGCTGATCAGGTCGCGGCTCTGCTGATAACGCGACCACAGTTGTTTGAAGTGCTGCGCCCGGGCCATGTGCTCCGCGGTGACCACCGCCGGCATCACCCGGCTGATCGAGGCTTCGATGTCGATGGCCGGGTAGTGCCCTTCCTCGGCCAGGCGCCGCGACAGCACGATGTGGCCGTCGAGCACGCCCCGCGCCGAGTCGGCAATCGGGTCTTGCTGGTCATCGCCTTCGGACAACACGGTGTAGAACGCGGTGATCGACCCCCCGCCGGCTTCGGCATTACCGGCGCGCTCCACCAGCTTGGGCAGCTTGGCGAACACTGACGGCGGGTAGCCTTTGGTGGCGGGCGGCTCGCCGATGGCCAGGGCGATTTCCCGCTGGGCCTGGGCAAAACGCGTGAGCGAGTCCATCAGCAGCAGGACATTCTTGCCCTTGTCGCGAAAATATTCGGCGATACGCGTGCAGTACATGGCAGCACGCAGGCGCATCAGCGGCGCATCGTCCGCAGGCGACGCGACCACCACCGAGCGTTTGAGACCTTCTTCACCGAGGCTGTGCTCGATGAACTCTTTCACTTCACGGCCGCGCTCGCCGATCAGCCCGACCACGATAATGTCGGCCTCGGTAAAGCGCGTCATCATGCCCAGCAACACCGACTTACCCACGCCGGTACCGGCAAACAGGCCCAGACGCTGGCCGCGACCGACCGTCAATAAACCGTTGATGCTGCGAATGCCTACGTCCAGCGGCACGCTGATGGGGTTGCGGTTGAGCGGGTTGATGGTCGGGCCGTCCATCGGCACCCAGTCTTCGGCCTTCATCCCGCCTTTGCCGTCGAGTGCGCGACCGGCGCCATCGAGCACGCGACCGAGCATGCTCATGCCCATGGGCAGGCGGCCGGTGTCGGCCAAGGGCACCACGCGAGCACCGGGGGCGATGCCCGCCAGGCTGCCGACGGGCATGAGAAAAATCTTGCTGCCGGAAAAGCCCATCACCTCGGCCTCGACCTGCACCGGGTGGTAGCTGTCGTCGTTGATCACCAGGCAGCGGCTGCCCATGGCGGCGCGCAGGCCTTCGGCTTCGAGGGTCAGGCCGACCATGCGCAGCAGGCGCCCTTCAAGAATCGGCTGGCCTGGCAACTCCGTGGCTTCGGCGTAGCCACTCAGGCGCTTGGCGAAGCTGGTGCGATCAAGGCGCATCGGCGGCGTCCAGGTCCACACTCAGGTCAGGCTCGGCCGGGTGCAGGGCTTGTTCATGCAGTTGATCAAACAGCTTGGCCATGATCTGGCTGATGCGGGTTTCCACCGTGGCATCGATGCGGCTGTGTTCGGTTTCGACGCGGCAGCCGCCGGGTTGCAGGCTGGCATCTTCGACGATGCGCCAGGTTTCTTCATGGCGCTCGCGCAGGGCTTTGACCTGTTCGAAATCCTGCGGGTTGATGTACAGGCGCACATTGCCCACGCCCAAAGGCAGCAGCTTGAGGGCTTCGCGCATGACACTTTCGATATGGCTGGAATCAAGCACCAGTTCGCGCTGGATCACCTGGCGAGCAATGTGCTCGACCAGGCCGACCATGGCTTTTTCGATCTGCGTATCCTGCTCGGCAATCGGGTCGAACAGCGTGCCCATCAACCGCTCAAGGCTGGAGAGTTTGACGCTGAGCGCCTCTTCGGCTTCCTGGCGCACCTTGAGGGTGGTGCTGCGAAAGCCGTCTTTTTCGCCGGCGGCAAAGCCTTCGTTGTAGGCTTCCTGGCGGATGGCCTCCAACTCTTCAAGGGTCAGTGGCTGGACTTCATCCAGCGGCACTTCTTCCATCTCCACCGGCGTTTCAACCACCGGTTCAGGTTCAGGCTCCGGCACATGCGGATCGAAGCTGGGCAGCGACCAGATGTCGAACCCGCCGACATCCCGCGCGCGAATCAGATCGCTGGGCGTCTCATCTTTGTTCGACATGGGACACGCCTTAGATCATTTCTTCGCCGCCCTTCCCACCGAGAACGATTTCTCCGGCTTCGGCCATACGGCGGGCAATGGTGAGGATTTCCTTCTGCGCGGTTTCGACGTCGCTGACGCGCACCGGGCCTTTGGCTTCGAGGTCGTCGCGCAACAGTTCGGAAGCACGCTTGGACATGTTCTTGAAGATCTTCTCTTTGACGTTTTCGTCCGAGCCTTTGAGGGCCAGTACCAGCACGTCGGAGGAGACTTCGCGCAGCAACGCCTGGATGCCACGGTCGTCGACATCGGAGAGGTTGTTGAACACGAACATAAGGTCTTCGATCTGGCCGGACAGGGTGTCGTCGATCTCGCGGATCGAGTCCATCAACTGGCCTTCGACCGAGCTGTCGAGGAAGTTCATTATGTCGGCCGCACGCTTGATGCCGCCCAAGGTGGTGCGCGAAGCATTCGAGTTGCCGGAGAACTGCTTCTCCAGAATCGTGTTGAGTTCTTTCAGGGCTGCCGGCTGCACGGTGTTCAGCGACGACACGCGCAGGATGATGTCCAGGCGCACTTTATGGTCGAAGTGGCCGAGCACTTCACCGGCCTGGTCGGGGTCGAGGTAAGCCACGACGATCGCCTGGATCTGCGGGTGCTCGTAGCGGATCACGTCGGCCACCGCGCGCGGTTCCATCCACTTGAGGCTGTCCAGGCCACTGGTGTTGCCGCCCAGCAGGATGCGGTCGATCAGGCCGTTGGCCTTGTCTTCGCCCAGTGCCGAGGTGAGCATCTTGCGGATATAGCTGTCGGAGCCGACGCCCAGGCTGGTCTGGTCGCCGACGATCTCGACGAACTCGCTCATCACCTGCTCGACTTGCTCGCGGTGCACATTGCGCATCTGCGCCATGGCCACGCCCACCCGCTGGACCTCTTTAGGCCCCATGTGGCGCAGCACTTGGGCGGCGTCGGTTTCACCCAGGGACAGCAGCAAAACTGCGGCTTTGTCGACCTTGGTGAGCTTGGCAACAGCGGCTCGATTATCACTCATCTGCGTTGATCCACTCTTTCACGACCTGAGCCACACGGCCCGGGTCTTCTGCTACCAGACTCTTGATTGCGTTCAGCTGAGCGTCGTAGCCTTCGCTCGGGCTTGGCAACAGGATGCTTTGCGGGCCGCCGAGGCTGACGCGGTCGTTGGCCAGTTCGCCGTCCAGGCCGCCCATGCCACCCAACTCGACGTCGCCACCGGCCAAAGCCAGCTGTTTCTTGCCGTTGCCGGTGATGTTGTTGAGCACCGGGCGCAGCACGCCGAACACCAGCACCAGGATGAACAACACACCCAGCACTTGTTTAACGATGTCCCAGAACCATGGCTGCGTGTAGAACGCCGGGTCGGCGATCACTTCGGCGCGCTCGGCGGAGAACGGCATGTTGATCACGCTGACGCTGTCTCCACGGCTGGCGTCGAAACCGACAGCGTCCTGTACCAGGCGCGTGAAACGCGCCAACTCATCGGTGCTCCACGGCGCACGGGTGACGGCGCCATCCGCCGGGTTGACCTTGACCTGATCATCGACCACCACCGACACCGACAGGCGATTGATCTTGCCCTGCTGCTGTTTGGTGTGGCTGATGGAACGGTCGAGCTCGAAGTTCTTGGTCGACTGATTACGCTTGTCCGCCGGGTACGGTGCGAGCATGGGCTGGCCGGTGGCCGGGTCCATGATCTGCTGGCCGTTGGCGTCCAACAGGGGTTGGCCTGGCTGGATCGCGCCAGCCGTGGCAGCGGCGCCACCCGTGGTTTGTGGTGCGGTCGCCGGGGCCGGTGGCTGGTTGCTCAGGGCACCCGGCACACCTTGCGGGCCATTGCTGGCGGTACGTTGTTCGCTGGTGGACTGCTCGCTGCGCAGCGCAGGCTGGTCCGGGTTGAACTGTTCGGAGGTCGACTCGACCGCGCTGAAATCAACGTCGGCGGACACTTCAGCCTTGTAGCGGTCATTGCCCAGCACTGGTTGCAGGATGTTGTGCACGCGCTGGGTCAGCATGCTTTCCATGCGACGGCTGTAGTCGAACTGCTTGCCGGCCTGGGTCAGCGCGGAGTTCTCGGCCTGGTCAGACAGCAGGTTGCCCTTCTGGTCGACCACGGTGATTTGCGACTTGCTCAATTCGGGAACGCTGGTGGCTACCAGGTTGATGATCGCCAGTACTTGGCCAGGCTCCAGGGAGCGGCCGGAAAACAGTTCAACCAATACCGAGGCACTTGGCTTGCGTTCGTCACGCACGAACACCGAGCTTTTCGGGATCGCCAGGTGCACGCGGGCGCCCTTGACGTTGTTCAAGCTGCTGATGGTGCGCGCCAGTTCGCCTTCCAGGCCACGACGATAGCGGGTGGCCTCCATGAACTGGCTGGTGCCCAGGCCCTGGTCCTTGTCGAGGATTTCAAAACCGATATTGCTGTCGGACGGCGTCACGCCGGCCGCGGCCAGCTTCATGCGCGCACGGGCCACGTCATCGGACTTGACCAGCAAGGCGCCGGAATTGGGCTCCACGGTGTAGGCGATGTCGGCGGCGGCCAGGGTTTCCATGATCTGCTTGGAATCCATGCCGGCCAGGCTGCCGTACAGCGGACGGTAATCGGGTTGTTGCGACCACAACACCACGGCAAAACCAATCGCCACGCTCGCCGCCAGGCCGACCATCAGGCCCACCTGCCGCAGCATGGTCATTTCCGAGAGGTTTTCCAGGAACGACAGGCCAAACAGCGGCGGCTTGCCGTCTGCCTTGGCGGGTACGTTGTCGGAGACTGCTTCTGCCATGACTTAAATCTCGTCCTTAAACCGGCATCTGCATGATGTCTTGATAAGCCTGAACCAGCTTGTTACGCACTTGGGTCAAGGCTTGAAAGGAAACGCTGGCCTTTTGCGAAGCGACCATCACATCGGTGAGGTCCACGCCGCTCTTGCCGATCTCGAAGGCGGTGGCCAACTGATTGGAGGCTTGCTGAGTGTCGCTGACTTTGTTGATTGCCTGACCGAGCATGTCGGCAAAACTGCTTTGGCCCAATTCCGGCGCTGGCGCGACGGATTTCGGTTGAGCCATGGCATCCATTTGCATGGAGCGCATATCCAACATCAACCGATTGAACTCAATACCCTGGCTCATGACCTTCTCTCTCCGACGACCCGCAATTTTTTGACACTACGCAGCGGTTACTACGGTGGTAGCAACAAGGGTGCCAGCTCCGTGGCAATTCGTAAGAAAAGGCGACAAACCATGTCAGCCCAAGAGTTTTTCACGTGGCGAAAAGGTAGGCTTCCACGTCCATCCCGGCGTCGCGCATCTGCGCCAGCTTGTAGCGCAGGGTGCGCGGGCTGATGCCCAGGCGTTCAGCGGCCTCTTTGCGACGGCCGCGCTCGGCACGCAAGGTGTCGATGATCATCTGGAATTCGCGGCGGCGCAGGTCGTCGCCCAGCGCACCGCCGGACTCGGTATCGGCAGCCGCCACCGGTGCGGGCGCCAGGCTCGGCAACGGCGCGCTGCCACTGCCCATGGCCAGGCAGAAGTCTTGCGGCTGGATCAAACCGCCCTGCTGCAAAATCAGCGCACGCTGGATGGCGTTGTCCAATTCGCGCACATTGCCCGGCCATGGGTAGCTGATCAGGCAAGCCTGAGCCTCGGCCGACAGCCGCGCCTGGGCGTGCTTCATTTTTTTGACGTGGTTGTTCAGCAGGCGCTCGGCCAGCGGGATAATGTCCGCCGGGCGTTCGCGCAACGGGCGCCAGGCCAGCGGGAATACGGATAGCCGGTAGAACAGGTCTTCACGAAAGCGCCCCGCCGCCACTTCGCCCGCGAGGTCGCGGTTGGTGGTGGCAACCACGCGGATATCCAGCTGGATCGGCTTGCGTGCGCCCACGCGCTCCACCTCACGCTCCTGCAACACCCGCAGCAGCTTGGCTTGCAGGCCCAGGGGCATTTCCGAGATTTCGTCGAGCAGGATGGTGCCGCCGTCGGCCTGTTCGAACTTGCCGGCCTGGGCCGCGATGGCGCCGGTGAACGAGCCTTTTTCATGGCCGAACAAGGTGGCTTCGAGCATGTTGTCAGGGATGGCCGCGCAGTTGATCGCAATGAACGGTTGTTTGGCGCGGCTCGATTGCTGGTGGATATACCGCGCCAACACTTCTTTACCGGTGCCGGACTCGCCGGAGATCAGCACGGTGGAATCGCTGCGCGCCACGCGGGCCGCCAGTTCCAGCAATTGCGCGCTGGCCGGTTCAAAGGCAATCGGGCCTTCGCCTGCGGCGTTCGAAACAACGCCGAGTGCATGCCGGGCAACCAGTTCGATCAGGGCTTTAGGCTCAAAGGGTTTGACCAGGTAATCCGCCGCGCCCTGGCGCATGGCGTCCACCGCCCGCTCCACGGCGCCATGGGCGGTCATCAGCAGCACCGGCAGTTGCGGCTGGCGCGCGCGCAGCAGGCCGAGCAGCTGGTGGCCGTCCATGCCGGGCATGTTGACGTCACTGACCACCAGGCTGAAAGATTCCTGCTCGACCGCCTCCAAGGCTTCCTCGGCAGAACCGACCGCCCGGTAGTCATGGCCCGCCAAAAGCAGCGTGTCAGCCAATGCTTCACGCAGGGCGCGATCGTCTTCGACCAATAAAACCTTGATAGCCATAGTCCTTTTACTCCGCGCTTGCCGTGCTGGAAAACAGTGGCAAGGTCATCAATGCACAGGTGCCACGCCCCAACCGGGAGTGCAGTTGCAATTCTCCCTGATGCGCACGTGCCACTGCCTTGACCACGGTCAGGCCGAGGCCGGTGCCGTTGGTCTTGGTGGTAAAAAACGGCTCGCCCAGGCGTTGCAGCACCAACGGCTCAATGCCGCTGCCGCTGTCGCTGATACACAGGCGCAGGGTTTGCTCGCGGGTGTACAGGTGCACCTTGAGCCGCGCACCGGGGCCACTGGCCTGGGTGGCGTTTTCGATCAGGTTGAGCAAGGCGCCGACCAGGGTGTCGCGGTTGCACAGCAACTCGCCCTGGTGGCTATCGCACTGCCAGCGCACCTGGGCGTCCTGGATATGGGTGGCGGCGGCCGCTTGCAGCGACTGCAACAACATGGCTGGCGTAACACGGTCGGTCAGCGGCAATTCGCCGCGGGCAAACACCAGCATGTCGCGCACCTGGTGCTCCAACTCATGCAAGCGCTCTTTGAGACGGCCAGCAAAACGTTGGTGGGTGGCGGCCGGCAATTGCTCATCAGTCAAATGACTGGCGTAGATCAGCGCCGCCGACAACGGCGTGCGGATCTGATGCGCCAAAGAAGCGACCATCCGCCCCAACGACGACAAGCGTTCATGGCGCGCCAGCTGGTCTTGCAGGTGACGGGTTTCCGTCAGGTCGTTGAGCAGCACCAGTTGGCCGGGCTCGGCGTCCAGGGAACGGGTGGCGATGGACAGGCGCCGGCCGTCCTTGAGGGAGATTTCGTGGCCGTCGTCTTCACGGGGGGCGAAGCAGCGGGCGATAACTTCGCGCCACAACTCGCCTTCCAGCGGCAGGCCGAGCATGTCGACCGCAGCCGGGTTGGCTTCACGCACGCGGCCTTGATCATCAATGACGATCACGCCACCGGGCAGCAGCGACAGCAGGTTTTGCAGACGGTTGGCCAGGCGCTCTTTCTCGGCCAGCTCTTGCATGCGCTGGGCACTGACCACCGCCAGCTCGCCTTTAAGCTCGGAAACCCGCGCCTCCAGCAAGCTGTAAGAGTCCGTCAGTTGGCTCGACATCTGGCTGAACAGCGAAAACGCCTGTTCCAGGCCAGGTCGGCTGAGCTGCTCGGCAGTCGGGACAGGCCCCTGAGCATCAGGGACCAAAGAGTGTTGGGCGGCGTGGGGCATCATGCTCTCTCGCTTGGCTGACCGTCAGTTAAACGGAACGTTGCGAGGGCTGTAGCAATACCCGTGCCGAAAAAAAACTACTGATATTTCAGTAGTTTAAAAAACAGGCGTCAATCATCCGCCTGTTCATCACCTTCTCGACGGCTCATACCGTACTTGCGCATCTTCTCAACCAGGGTGGTTCGACGGATACGCAAGCGTTCGGCGGCGCGGGCAACAATGCCGTTGGCATCGTCCAGCGCCTGCTGGATCAGGCCCTGCTCGAGGCTACCGAGGTAGTCCTTCAAGTCCAGGCCTTCGGGCGGCAGCATGGCGGTGGAACCGAAGTCCGGCGTGTGGCCGTTGATGGCCACGCGCTCTTCGAGGTCGGTGCGCAGGCTGTCGACCAGTTGCTCGTCTTCGTCGTCGACGTAGCGGAATTTCTTCGGCAGTTCGACCACGCCGATCACACCGTAGGGGTGCATGATCGCCATGC
Source organism: Pseudomonas sp. W3I7 (assembly GCF_030816095.1). Taxonomy (NCBI): domain Bacteria; kingdom Pseudomonadati; phylum Pseudomonadota; class Gammaproteobacteria; order Pseudomonadales; family Pseudomonadaceae; genus Pseudomonas; species Pseudomonas sp. W3I7. Next base: position 1,540,119 of record NZ_JAUSXP010000001.1, on the reverse strand, counting down.
GCTCCACCAGGTTGGCCAGCTCACGCACGTTGCCCGGCCAGCCGTGGCGGCACAGGGACATGATCGCGGCGGAATTGAAGCGAATCGAACCGCGCTTTTCGTGCTCCATGCGCGAGATCAACTCGTTCATCAGCAACGGGATGTCTTCCACACGCTCGCGCAGCGGAGCCATCTCGATGGGGAATACGTTGAGGCGGTAGTACAGGTCTTCGCGGAAGCTGCCGACCTCGATCATGCTCTCGAGGTTTTTGTGAGTGGCGGCAATAATGCGCACGTCGACGCTCTGGGTCTTGTTGCTGCCCACGCGCTCGAAGGTGCGCTCCTGCAATACGCGCAACAGCTTGACCTGCATCGGCAGCGGCATATCGCCGATTTCATCGAGGAACAAGGTGCCGCCGTTGGCCAGCTCGAAACGCCCGGCACGGCTGGTGATCGCCCCGGTAAAGGCGCCCTTCTCGTGGCCGAACAGTTCGCTTTCGAGCAGCTCTGCCGGGATCGCCCCGCAGTTGACCGGCACGAATGGCCCGTCGCGGCGCTTGGAGTGATAGTGCAGGTTGCGGGCAACCACTTCCTTGCCGGTGCCGGATTCGCCAAGGATCAGCACACTGGCGTCGGTATCGGCGACTTGCTGCATCATCTGGCGCACATGCTGAATCGCACGACTGGTGCCGACAAGGCTGCGGAACAGGTTGGGTTCACGGTGACGGCCGCGCTCGCGGGCCTGGTCGTACATCTCGCGATAGACCTGGGCACGGTGCAGGGAATCGAGCAATTTGCTGTAGCTGGGCGGCATTTCCAGGGTTGAAAGCACGCGGCGGCGCTGGTCTTCCGGCAGGTCCACGGAAGAAATATCACCCATCAGCAACACCGGAAGGAACTCATCCCAGGTCGACAGTGTCTTTAACAGGCCCAAAATGGCGCCAGGAGCATTTACCGTCCCGATCAGCACACAAATAACTTCACGGCTCGATGACAAAGAGCTGACCGCCTGCTGCCAGTCATGGCTGCCGCAGGGCAAATTTTCTTCACCGAGAAAATTTAAAATCACCGCCAAATCGCGGCGACGGACGCTATCGTCATCAATCAGCAGAATTTTGGTTTCACGCCACATGCAATAGCAACTTCCCTAGTAAAACTTCCTGCCCCAGAGTGAGGGCAATCGAGACGCCTGTAGGACTTCTTACCTTACAGACGCCTGAAATCTGAAAACAGCACTAGTTAAGTCAAAAATACGAGCACAGTCAAATATATGACGCGCCGTTCGGATTAACTGAGCCAGTTCAGCCGAACAGATGGTAAACCTTTGACGCACTTTGCGCGCGGTTGATCTGCGACATCTCTTCGAAAATCGCCTGGCGCTCGCCGGTCGTCACCTCCAGCAACTGCTGATACACCGCCAGCAAGCTCTCCAGCTTCTCCCGCAGCGCATCCTCGTCCACCGGCGCGTTATTGAGCGCTTCGTCGATGACTGCGCGGCACCCCATGTCCAGTTCGCCGATGGCGTCCCAGTTACGTTGCGCCAATGCGTCGACCAAGGCTTCGCGGGTCTCGTCAATCCGTTGCAGGGCGTGGCTCATGACATCATCCTCAGGCCAAAGGCCTACAGTGTTGCAATACCGTCCCAGCCTTCCTTGAGCGTAATCATCAGGCCGGCTACTTCATCGATCATGCTGACATCGCTCTTGCTGTTGGCTTCAAGCAAACGCGTGGTCATGTAGGCATACAGATTATCGAGTTGCTGCAACGCGGCCGGATCATCGGTTTTTTCCGGGTTCAAGCCGTCACGCAAGCCGATCAGGATGTCGATCGCCTTGCCCAGCAGCAAACCCTTCTGCGCGATATCACCACGAGCCATGGCGCCCTTGGCCTGAGCCATGCGGTCCAGCGCGCCTTCCATCAGCATCTGCACCAGGCGATGTGGGCTGGCTTCGGAGACTTGGGCATGGGAATTGACCTTCTGATATTGGCGAAGGGCTCTCATGGGATTCATGTTTCTACCTCGTGGCAGGCAACAGCTAAAAAAGATGGGCTCTGATTATTATGTCGACGGCGTCGCAAAAAACTTTAAGCCGATAGTCTGGCGAAGGTCACGCCCGACAACGTTAATCACATTGCCGGGCGGCCTCATTGAGGATCAATTGGTCTTCGGATTATTCAGCGCGTTAAGCGTGGTCATCACGCTGGAACGTTGACTGGTGAGCTGGGCGACCAGGTTGTTCATCGTGGTGTATTTGGCGGTCAGGCTCGTCTTCAAGGCCGCCATGCGCGCGGTCAGGGTGTCCTGCTGGTTTTGCAGGTCCTTGATATTTGCCGACAGCGTCGACGTACGCGTGGCGAGCACCCCGGTACCACTGAGCGCATAGCTGTCGGTCGCGGTCTTCATCCGAGCCAGCAGCCCCTTGTCGCCGTTGAAAATGCCGCCAATGTCAGTGGGGTTGGTCGCGATAGCCGCACTGAACAACTTATCGTCAATGCTGAGCTTGCCGGTCTTCTGGTCAGTGTTCACACCAAACTGGGCCAGGGATTTCAACGAGCCCGTGCCACCCAATGCGTTCAGTTCGCTACGAACGGCCGAGGTCAGGGTACGCAAGGTGGCGTCGCCCGTCAGCGCAGCCGACGTGATGGAACCGTCGGCATTGGTGGTCACCGCGGTCTCAGTGTTGATCGCTGTCATCAAGGCGTTATAGGTGTCGACAAAGCCCTTGACCGAACTCTTGAGGGTGTCGGTGCTTCGCGCGATGGTAATGGTCGAACTCAGGCGCGTAACGGTTGAGCCAGGGGGTAGCGGCTCTGTAGAGCCGGCAGGCAGAGGCGACACTGCCGTCAACTTGATGCTCACACCACTGATCGCGTCACCCAGGGTATTGCTCTTGGATTCCTGAGCGGTACCGTCAATGGTGTACTTCGCGTTCTGCGGCACGGTCACGACTGACGCTCCGGCTTCCAGGCCGGAGTTACCGCCGAGGGTAATGTCGGTGCCGACGCCGGTATTGGTCGACGTCATGACCAAACGAGAACCGGTGGCGTCAGTCAGGATGTTGGCACTCAAGCCAGCACTGCTGTATTGCGCGTTGATCGAGTCACGCACCTGCTGCAACGTCGCACCTGGCGGAACGCTCACACCATAGCTCTTGCCCGACTGGGAGATCTCCAGGGTGGTCGACGTAGTGCCGCTATTGACGACAGCCTTCGTCCCGGCTGCAAAGGTTTGGGTAGCGACCTTCGAGGCCGTCGCCAACTGATTGACCACCAACTGGTAGCTACCCGCGGAGGCACCGGCGCCCAGCGTGATGGCCGATACATTGTTATCCGAGGTCGTTGCCGACAAACCGCCGATACTGGCGTCTTTGGCCATGTTGTCCATGGCGCCGCGGAACGCATCCAATGCCGCTTGAATCTTGCCGATCGAGGACAGCTGGGCGGTCGACGTTTGCGTCTGCTTGTTGATCTGCGACTGCTTGGGTGCCTGTTCCGCGTTCACCAATGCCGTCACGATCGACTGGGTATCGATGTTCGTAACTGGGCCGCTAACCGTAATATCACCCATGACTGTTCTCCTGATCCGGGGCTGGCGCTTTCTTGACGTACGACGCCTCAAGCAGCTTCAGCAACAAAATTCATGCCAGCTCAGACTTTGGCGTCAAACAACACGCTGCTGGCGTCGTGAAGGCTTTGTGCGAGTTTCAACGCAGTTTCCGAAGGGATCTGACGAATCACCTCGCCGCTGTCGGTCGCAATGACCTTGACTACCACCTGATGGGTGGTGTCATCAATGGAAAAATCCAGGTTGCGCTGGGCAGCCTGGACGAATTTGCGAATATCCGTGACCGCTTGTTCAAGGTCGGACGGCTTCGAGTCCTGCTTGGGTTGGACCGTGGCGACCGTAGGGTCCACCTTGGTTTTCTGCGGGTCGGTACTTACGGGAGCAGGAGCACTTTGCGGCGCCGCTGCCGGATAAGACAGGTTCAACTTGACGCTCATGTCCATGTCCAGTCTCCTCATCACGCAAAAGACAAAAGGGCACGTAAACGCGCCCTTCCGTCAGTCATCTACCGATGGCTATTACTGAAGCAGCTTCAGTACAGCGGAAGGCAGCTGGTTGGCCTGGGACAGGATCGCAGTGGAAGCCTGTTGCAGGGTTTGTTGCTTGGTCAGCTGAGCAGTTTCTGCAGCGTAGTCAACATCCTGGATCTGACCGCGAGCGGCGCTGGAGTTGTCTGCAATGCTCTGCAGGTTGGCAACGGTGTTGTCGAAACGGTTTTGTACAGCACCGAGGCCGGCACGCTGGGAGTCGATGTCCGAGATCGCCTGGGTGATCACGTCGATCGCGTTTTGCGCGTTGGCAGCGGTAGTAACGTCGGTGTTGTTGACGGTGGTTTTGGTGGAGTTGGCAGCGGTAGCAGCACCGGCAGCGAACACACCAGCTACACCCGCGCCGTTCAGCGCGTAGCTGCTGGAGGAGTTCAGCGAAACAGCACCGGTAGCAATGATAGCGGTGGCGGCCAGTGCAGTAGCAGTACCGAAGGTACCGCTGCCGTCTTTTGTTGCAACCGAGATACCAGCAGCACCGCCGTCACCAGCGTTGAAGGTCAGGTTCTCACCGGTGTCGGACTTGACCGACAGAGCGTCGGTCGACGAATCGTAGTTAACGCTGATGCCCAGCTTGGCAGCGTTGGACGACAGTTGGCTAGCCAGGTCGGCAGTGCTGGTCACGCCAGTGAACTGAACGGCTGCACCGCTGCCCACTTGCAGGGTGAAGTTAGCGTTCGGAGGGGTAGCAGCACCGATGGTAGCGGTGTTCACGGTGAACTTAGCTTCAGTGCTGGCAGTCGCAGCCAGGCCGCCGACAGCGCCGTTCATTTGAGCAGCGATCTGCTTGGCGGAAGCGCCAGCTGCCAGGGTCACGGTTGCAGACTGGCCACCACCGGTAACGGTGATCGCGCCGCCGGCAATACCTGTTGCCGAAGGCGTCAGGGATTGAGTTTTCAGCTGCTGCGAACCAATGTTGTTGGCGGCAACGTTACCGATGCTCATGTCGATGGTCTGGTTGGCGTTGGCGCCGACCTGGAACGACGTAGTACCGAAAGAACCGTCCAGCAGGTTCTTGCCACCGAAGGTGGTGGTGGTAGCGATACGGGTCAATTCAGCAGTCAGAGCAGCGTATTGAGCCTGGTTCGACTTACGGTCTTCAGCGCTTGGCGAGCCGTTGGCGGATTGCAGAGCCAGGGTACGCATGCTTTGCAGGATGTTGGTGGACTGCTGCATTGCGCCTTCAGCGGTCTGCGCAATGGAGCTGCCGTCGTTGGCGTTTTTGATCGCAACGCCCAGGCCGTTGATCTGGCTGGTCAGACGGTTGGAGATTTGCAGGCCGGCCGCATCGTCTTTGGCGCTGTTGATACGCAGGCCGGAGGACAGACGCTGCATGGAGGTTTGCAGGGCGCCGGAAGCCTTGTTCAGGTTGTTCTGAACGGTCAACGAAGCAAGGTTGGTGTTTACTGTTAATGCCATGACGAAATCCTCGTGGGTGGTGTACTGCGGCTTCCGGCCCTGGCAACCGCCGGGTGTGGCCTAGAGAACCTTCGTAATAGTTATCGTCGTGAAAGCAGGTTGCTTGAGGACTTTTTTGATTTTTTTTACTAGCACGGGGCCACCCTTTGTAATTCAAGCATTTACGATAGCCCAATCACTCGCAATTGCTGGGTTTTCTGGCGCCAAATAAAAAACGCCCAGGCTTTTTGAGCCTGGGCGTTTTTGTGTGCAGCCTATTAGAGCGTTACGGGCGATAGAGAATCGCCGAGCCCCACGACAGGCCAACGCCGAAACCGCTGATGGCAACCCGCTTCCAATCGCCGTCGATCATGTGCTTTTCCAGCAGCAGCGGAATACTCGAGGACACGGTGTTGCCGGTCTCGACCATGTCCTTGATGAATTTCTCCACGGGCGCATCTTCGAAACGCCGCGCGACCGCGTCAACAATCGCCGCACTGCCCTGATGGATGCAGAATGCGTCGATTTCGTCGGCTTTGAGGTCCGACTCATTGAGCAGCTCGTGCAAATGTGCCGGCACCTTGAGCAACGCGAAGTTGAACACCTGGCGGCCGTTCATGAAAAACACGCCGTCGCTGACCTTAAGGTGCGGCGCGCCGGAACCGTCGGTGCCGAACTTGGACTTACCCAGCAACCACGGCGCGTCTTCGCCCATCCAGGTGGCGGTGGCGGCATCGCCGAACAGCATGGTGGTGTTGCGGTCTTCCGGGTCGACGATCTTCGAATACGGGTCGGCGGTGATCAACAGGCCATTTTTCAGGCCGGTGGCTTCCATGAAGCCCTTCATCGCATAGATGCCGTAGACGTAGCCGGAGCAGCCCAGGGAAATATCAAACGCAGCCACGTGGGTGGGCAGGCCCAGCTTGTCCTGGACGATGGCGGCGGTGTGGGGCAAACCCTCTTCGTCGCCGTTTTGCGTCACAACGATCAGCGCGTCGATGGATTCGCGCTTCAAATCCGGGTTGGCCGCAAACAAGGCGTTGACTGCCTCGACACACAGATCAGAGGTTTCCTGCGCAGCATCCTTGCGCGGCAGGAACGCCGAACCGATCTTGCCGATGATGAAATCTTCATCCTTGGCGAATTTGGCGCCCTGGGCGTAGTTATCAACCCCGTCTGCCGGCACGTAACTGGCGATGCTTTTTATGCCAATCATTGTGGCTTCCCAATACTAAATAGCTGGATAACACCCCTCGGGCTTGGCCGGGAGCGCTGACAATAAAGGGGATAACCCCATGAAAATATCGCTGAAAGCCGCCGCGTAAAGACTCGCAAGCGACTTATCCTTTTCACACGATACAGTGAAGATGCGCTTTATGACTCACAGGTCACTCAATTTTGTGCGCTTTGTGCAAAACCCTGCAACATTCCCGGCAGCAGAAACGACAACGGCCCACCCTGTTTCCAGGCTGGGCCGTTTGTATCACCGCCGATTACATGCGGCTGAACAGGCTCAACTGCGAGATTTTCACGAAGGCCAATTGCGAGGCTTGCAGCATGGTCTGTTGCAAGGTCAGGTCAATGGCGGCCTGGCCCATATCGACGTTGGCCAGTGACGACATGGTCGAGGTGTTGGCCAGGCCCAGACTGGTGTTTTCCTGGCCCTGAATATCCAGCGCATTCTGGCGTGCACCAATCGAACCGCGCACCTGGTCAATCTGTGCCGACGCGTTGGTCAGGTTGCCGATGGTGGTGTTCAACACGTCTTTGAGGTTGTTCTTGGCGACCTGGTTGCCATCCGCCGGGACCAGCAGGGCCTTGCGCAGCTGGCCCAAGGTATCCAGGGCGTTCATATTTTTGTTGCTGGTGGCACCAACGGAAAACTGATCACCAGCCCCTGGCGTACCGCTCACATCGAATGTCACCCCGGCAGCGGTAATCGACGTCGCGCCGGTGGCCATGGTGCCCGAGGCAATCGACTTGCTGTTCGGCGTGTACGGCTGGGCATACACGTCGTAGGCATTGCCGCTGGTGAACTTGACCACCGCACCCGAGTTGGGAAAGGTACTGGCGTAGGTCGGCTGATCCGTGACCCGGCCGCCGGTCAGTTGCGCCGTGGACGGATTACTGGCGGTACGCGAGCTGCTGAACGTGTCCGGCTTGCTTTCCAGGGTGAACGCCTTGCCTGCCACCAATGCATCCGCAGGCGCACCCGAGGCGACATCCGGCCCCAGGTTCAAGCTGATATCGAATTTGACGCCGCGCAAGTTGACGCTCGAAGCGCCTTCCTTGGTGGAGTCAAACGTGCCGTTACCGGTGATCTCGGCGGTAACGTCATTACCGTCCTTGTCGCTCACGCTGTATTGGGTGCTGCTGGAGAAGGTCAATTTATAGGGCTGACCATCGGAAAAACTCTTGGTGTAAGTGGTGCCGGAGGTGATCAGGCCCGCCGAGATCGCGACCTTGCCGTCATTCACCGCAGGCGGCAACAGCGTGGCCTGGGTGCGACCGGTATTGGAAGAACTCTCAAGCAACGTCTTGCCCGTATCCCCCGCAGAGACCGTCAGGTTGCTCGACACTTGCAGGCTCAGCGGCGTCTCATCACCCTGATAGGTGTAGGTGCCATCGTTGTTACGGGTGTAAGGCGGCGTGTCGGTCTTGGTCCCGGAGAACATATAGTTGCCGCTGGAGTCCTTGGTATTGAGCAGGCCCAACACCTGGTCTTCAAGAGCACCTATCTGGCTGGCGATCGCCTTGCGGTCATCATCGCTGAGCTTGAGGTTACCGGCCTGCAGTGCCAGGCCCTGGGCGGCTTGCAGGGAGGTATTGATGCTCGCCAGCACACTTTCTTCGTTGGTCAGCGAGTTTTGCAAGCTGGTGATATTGCCGTTGTACTGCCCCAGCATGTCTTTCTGCTGCTGCAACATCAGCAATTGGGCGGCAGCCACCGGGTCATCGGACGCGGTTTGCACACGCACACCGGAACTCGCCTGGTCCTGGGCCTTCACCACACCCGAATAATTGTCCTGATACTTGCTGGAGCTGGTGTCGAAATACTGCTGTGTAGAGATACGCATCGTTCCAGACTCCTTTAAAGGGCGTTGATCAGTGTGCTGAAGGTTTCCTGCGCGGCCTTGATGATCTGCGACGACGCGGTGTAGTACTGCTGGAACTTGATCATATCGCCCGCTTCCTCGTCCAGGTTGACCTGGGACACTGAGTTGCTGGCCGCCTTGTTCGCCGCCAGCAAGGCGCCGGTGGCGGTGCTGTCGGTGTTGGCCTGGGCGGCCTTGGAGCCGACCTGGGACACCAGCCGGCTGTTGGCGCTGACCAGGCTGACGCCCGCATTGCCGTCCACTGCACCCACCGTGGCCTTGGTCTGCAACCCCAGCAGTTCCTGGGCATTACGACCATCGGAGGTGGCGCCACTGTTGAACGAAAAGGTGGTGCTGTCGCCATTGGCCGGCGAACCGGACACGGTGGTGTCAAAGCTGAAGCTTTTGCCGGGGATCAACGCACCGCTGGCGTCACGCATCGGCACGTTCACACTGACCTTGTTGCCCTGGCCCGGAATGATGGTGCCGGTGCCGATCGGGTTGCCCTGGGCATCACTGATCGCATAGGACTGGGTGCCGTCCGCCGCCGGCTTGCCGAATACCATTTTTACCGGCATTGAGTTTTCGATCCCGGTGCGCAACTGCGCAGTCGCGGCGCCGCCGTCGATATCGATCGGCACGGTCAAGGTCGGCTGGGTGAACGCACCCGTGCCGGTATTGGTCTTGCTGGCATTGCCGGCCAAGGGCGCGGCGAACGCGAGTTTGTTCGGGTCTTTGAGGTCGACACTGATACCGCTGGCGCCATTGGCCGTCGGGCTGACCTTGAAGCTGTCACCGGCCGCCACCGGCCCCTTGCCGTTCAAGGCCAGGGTGAAGCCGTCAATCACCGGCGGTGGCGTGGTGGTGGTGTCGAACGAGCCCATGGCTTTGCCGTCGGAGCGCACCACGTTGTATTGATTGCCGCTGGTGAAGGTCACCTTGTAGTCGAAGGTCGACAGCTTGCTGCTGTCGGCAATCGTCACGTTCAGGTTGCCCGAACCTGCGCTGTTACCGGCGGCCGCCTGGCTGCGCTGGGAAATGGCCGCCGCGCTGTTGATGTCGCCAAACAGCGAAGAGCCGAAATCGCTGTTCAGGTCCAGGCCCTGGCCCAGCTGGCTGTTAACGCTGTCGGCCGTGGCAATGGCGATGCGTCCCAGGTCGTTGATGGCCGGCATCAGCGCATCACTGCGATAACGCAACAGGCCGCCAATGCTGCCGCCACTGACCACATTGCCGATGTCCATCGGCGTGTCGCCCATGTTCAGCTGGATGGTGTACTGGCTGTTGTCGTTCTTGCTCGGCACCGCCGAAATGGTATTGGCAACGCTGCCTTCTACCAGCGATTGGCCGGTGCCGGCGGTGATGCTGAACTGGCCGTTCTTCTCGGTGGCCGTCACGCCGATCAGCTCATTGAGCGAACGCACCGCCTCATTGCGCGCATCCAGCAGGTTGGCCGGCGCACTGGTCGAAGAACCCTGGGCCGTGGCAATTTGGCTGTTGAGCGAGGCAATCGACGAGGTCAGTTTGTTGACCTGGTCGCTCATGGTCTGCAACTGACCGTTGATGCTTTCTTTCTGCTGGGTCAACTGCGTGGAAATCGCGTTGAAGCGGTTGCTCAACGTTTGGGCGTTGGTGATCAGCAACTGCCGCGCGGATACATCGCTGGGCGTGGCCGCGGCGTTCTGCAAAGAGGCAAAAAACGCGCTGAGCACGGCCGACATCCCCGTGGATTTGTCCGACAGGGTCTTGTCGATGGCGGCGGCCTGGCCCGCGTAGGCGTTGGCATCGCTGTTAAGGGCGGTGCTGCTCTGGTAGGCAGCGCCCAAGAAGTCGTTATAAATGCGGCGCACATCCGCAAGCGTTGTGCCACTGCCGATAAACACGCCGCCATACTGGTTGCTGGCGCTGGCGTTCTGGGTGGTCTGCTGACGCGAGTATCCCGGGGAATTGACGTTGGCAATGTTGTTACTCAAGACCGACAACGAGCCTTGAGCGGCATTGAGTCCTGACATCCCGATACTGAGCAAACTCATGGTTCAGACCTTATAAATGTGTGGTTGCGCCAGCGGCAGCGAAGTTCTGGTAACTGTTCATCGTTTTGGCGATCTGCGAAATCTTGCTGGCGTAGTCCGGGTCGGTTGCATATCCGGCTTTTTGCAACTCGCGTACAAACTGTTCCGGGTTGTCGGCTGATTTCACAACTTCTTTATAGCGATCATTGCTTTGCAGCAATGTCACGAGGTCGTGAAAGCTGTCCTGGTAGGAGTTATAGGAACGAAATTGCGCCGTTTCCTTGACCATCGCCCCTGCACGAAACTCGCTGGTGATTGCACGCGCCTGGCCGCCCTGCCAACTCTGCCCGGCCTTGATGCCGAACAGGTTGTGGCTGCTGCTGCCGTCCTCGGCGCGCATCACCGATTTACCCCAACCGGTTTCCAGCGCGGCCTGGGCCACCAGGTACTTGGGATCGACCCCGATGCGCGCTGCGGCCGCCTTGGCCATCGGCAGCATGGTGGCGACAAATTCGTCCTGCGAGCTGAAGGCTTTTTTCGCCGGTGCCAGCGGTGGCTGGGCAATCGCGCGGCCATAAACCTGCATGCGCCCGCTTGGCACGGCAACGTTGCGCGCGGCGCTGTTAACCACGTTATCGGTGGCGGCGCTGTTACGCAGTGGCGCACTCGCGGCCTGCGTGGCGGGCTGGGTGCTCGGCACGATGCCAGCCAGCAGGCGATCGGTCAGTTTGCTCGGCAACGCCATGCGACGCTGGTTCATCAGCTCCATGTCGTTGGTGTGTGCGCTGGTACCTTGCGGCTCCGCAACGCGGTAAGCCCACAACGGCCGCTGGCCATTGGAGCGCCCCAACGGGCCATTCGCCTGGGTGCCGGCGGCAATTTCGGTCGGCACATCAACCTTCCTGGCCTTGACCGGCTCGGCCGCCGCCGGGCCTTGCAAGGTGGAGGACTGCGCCTCAACCGGCTTGTTCTTCTGCATCTGGCGCATCAGCACGTCAGCCAAACCGATACCACCGCCTTCACGGGACATCGAGACCGCCAACTGCTGGTCGTACATTTCCTGGTACTGCTTGGCAGCCGGGGTGTTCAGCGGGTTGTCCTTGCCCAGCGCCTCGGTGGCCGAACGCATGGACTTGAGCATCTCGCTCAGGAACAGCGACTCGAACTCCTGTGCGACTTTGCGCATGTTGCCTTCGCTGTTCTTGTCGGCGCCGACCTTGAGCTGGTTCAGCCGGTTGAGGTCGGAATAAGACCCCGAATCCGCCGTGCTGGTGAACCCGCTTTTGTGCATATCCATGGCCATGGCCTTAGATCACGATCAGGTCGGCTTGCAAGGCGCCGGCCTGTTTCAAAGCTTCGAGAATTGCCATCAAGTCGCCGGGCGCTGCGCCCACCTGGTTCACCGCACGGACAATCTCGTCCAGGGTGGTGCCGGGGCCGAATTTGAACATCGGCTTGGCTTCTTGCTGGGCATTGACCCGCGAGCGCGGTACCACTGCCGTCTGGCCATTGGACAGCGGCCCAGGCTGGCTGACGATCGGGTCTTCGGTGATGGTCACGGTCAGGCTGCCGTGGGTGACTGCCGCCGGCGAGACCTTGACGTTCTGGCCGATCACGATGGTGCCGGTGCGCGAGTTGATGATGACCTTGGCCACAGCCTGGCCCGGGTCGACTTCAAGGTTTTCCAGGATCGACAGGTAGTCGACACGCTGGCTTGGGTCGAGCGGCGCCGTCACACGGATCGAGCCGCCGTCGATGGCCTGAGCCACGCCAGGGCCGAGCATGTCGTTGATCTTGTCGACCACACGCTTGGCGGTGGTGAAGTCCGAACGGTTGAGGTTCAAGGTCAGGCTGTTGCCCTGGTTGAAACCGCTGGGCACGGTGCGCTCAACGGTGGCGCCACCGGGAATGCGACCGGCCGATGGCACGTTAACGGTGATCTTCGAGCCGTCACGGCCCTCGGCATCAAAACCGCCGACCACCAGGTTGCCCTGGGCGATGGCGTAGACGTTGCCGTCGATACCTTTGAGTGGCGTCATCAGCAAGGTGCCGCCACGCAGGCTTTTGGAGTTACCGATGGATGAGACGGTGATGTCCACCACCTGGCCCGGCTTGGAGAACGCCGGCAAGTCGGCACTGATCGACACGGCCGCGACGTTCTTGAGCTGCACGTTGCCCGAGCCAGGCGGCACCTTGATGCCGAACTGCGAGAGCATGTTGTTGAAGGTTTGCAGGGTGAACGGGGTCTGGGTGGTCTGGTCGCCCGTACCGTTGAGCCCCACTACCAGGCCGTAACCGATCAATTGGTTGGAGCGCACGCCGGAAATGCTGGCGATGTCTTTCAACCGCTCAGCGTGTGCCCCTGCGCTCAAGGCCAGCAACAACGCGGCAGCCATCAGCTGTTTGAGGTTCAAAATGGCCACCTAGAAAGGGAACAGCGGGCTAAGGAAGAAACGGTCGAACCAGCCCGGCTGACTCGCATCAGCAAACGAACCCGTACCCGAGTAGGTAATGCGTGCATCGGCAATGCGCGTCGACGGCACGGTGTTGTCGGTGGAAATATCATCGGCACGCACCATGCCCGCGATACGCACCAGCTCGTCGCCGGTGTTGAGGGTCATCCACTTTTCACCGCGCACGGCGATGATGCCGTTGGGCAATACATCCGCCACCGTCACGGTGATCGAACCGGTCAGGCTGTTGCCCTGCCCTGCCGCGCTCTTGCCGTTGGTAGCACGGTCACCGCTGTAACCGGCATTGAGGCTCAGGTCGCCATCGCCCAAGGGGTTATTGGTGGTCAGGCCGCCACCAAACAGCGAGGTCAGGCCGATGCCGGTCTTGCTGGTCTTGCCGATCTGCGAGTTGGCGTTTTTGCTGGCCTGGGTCTTCTCGTTCAGGGTGATGGTAATGATGTCCCCCACCCGGAAGGCCTTGCGGTCGCTGTACAGGTTCTGTTCGAAACCGGCCTGGTAGATCGAGCCATTGTTGGCCGCCGCCGGCAACGGCGTGCGCGGCAACACCGGCGCGTAGTACGGGTCATTGGGTTTCGGCGACGGGGCGACACAGCCCGCGAGCACGGCGATCCCACTCAATGCCAGAACAGAAACATAGCGATTCATGACCCTTACCTCACGGTGTTGCAGGCGCCGCAAAAGGCGCCCCATAGACTTGATTACAGATTCTGCGTTACGAACGAAAGCATCTGGTCGGCGGTGGAAATCACCTTGGAGTTCATCTCGTAGGCGCGCTGGGTGGTGATCATGTTGACCATCTCCTCAACCGTGCTGACGTTGGAGGTTTCCAGGGTTTGTTGCAGGGTGGTACCGAAGCCGTTGAGACCTGGGGTGCCGATTTGCGGCGCGCCGCTGGAGGCGGTTTCCAGGAACAGGTTGTTACCCATGGCCTGCAAGCCGGCCGGGTTGATGAAGTCGGCGGTTTGCAGGTTGCCGATCACTTGCGATGCCGGGTTACCGGCCACGGTGATGGACACGGTGCCGTCGGTGCCGACGGTAAAGGTCTTGGCATCGGCCGGTACTACAACGGCCGGCTCCAGTGCGAAGCCGTTGGCGGTGACGATCTGGCCATTGGAGTCGAGGTGGAAAGTACCGTCACGGGTGTAGGACGTAGTGCCATCGGGCTGCAGGATCTGGAAGAAACCCCGGCCATTGATGGCCATGTCCAGCGGCTGGTTGGTTTGCTGCAGGTTACCGGCGCTGAAGTTCTTCTGGGTGCCGACGATCTGCACACCGGTACCCAGTTGCAGGCCCGACGGCAGTTCGCTGTCCTGGGTCGACTGGGCGCCTGGCTGGCGCTTGATCTGATAGAGCAAATCCTGGAACTCGGCGCGGTCACGTTTGAAACCCGTGGTCGACACGTTCGCCAAGTTGTTGGAGATGGTGGTCAGGTTGGTGTCCTGCGCGGCCAAACCTGTTTTGGCAACCCATAGAGCCGGAAGCATAGTGTTCTCCTTCGTGCGCCTGTTTGTTGGCGCTGTGCTGCAAAATTAGTCTTCAGTGAACCGGCAATCAGCTCATCGACAGAACGCGAGTCATGGCCTGGTCGTCTTCTTTAGCGCTGTTCATCATCTTGATGTGCAGCTCGAACTGCTTGGAGAGCGACAGCACGGCGGTCATTTCTTCCACCGCATTGACGTTGCTCGCCTGCAGGAAACCCGAGGTCAGCCGCACGCTCGCGTCGGCCTGGGCCGGTTTGCCATCCTTGGTATGGATGGCGCCATCCAGGCCCTTGGTCATGTTCTTGAGGTCCGGCTGAACCAGCTTGATGCGGTCCACTTCAGCCATCACGCGTGGGCCTTCGCCCATGGCGCGGATGCTGATGGTGCCGTCGGCGCCCACTTCGATTTTCTGCTCGGGCGGCACGGCAATCGGGCCACCGTTGCCCATTACCGGCATGCCGTTGCCGGCACGCAACACACCCAGCGCATCCACATTCATGCTGGCGCTGCGCACGTAGGCTTCGCCGCCATCCGGGGTTTGCACGGCCATCCAACCGTCACCGCTGACCGCCACATCGAGGTCGCGACCGGTTTCAATCATGGCGCCCTGGGAGAAGTCCGTGCCCGGCCGTTCGGTCATGGCAAATGCCCGCGCCGGAAAGCTGTCGCCGAACACCGGCATCGAACGCGCCTGCTCCAGGTCCCGTTGAAAACCGTTGGTGGAAATGTTCGCCAGATTGTTGGCATGGGCCTTTTGCGCCAGTGCATTCTGGCTGGCGCCGGTCATTGCCACATAAAGGTATTTGTCCACGCTCTATCCTCTTTCTGACGGACGCTTGCCGCCCACCGTTGCTCTGATGAGGCTTAAGCAATTTGCGAACCAACTTTTGAAAATAGATTGAAATCCATATGCGGCGGGGGTTTGCGGGGAGGGATGGAGATTAGGTGGCAGGGGTAGAGTCGAAAAAACGGCGGACTACTGCCGCCTGCGGCAAGCACGGACCTTATAGGCGACAAAGATCAACTGTGGGAGCTGGCTTGCCTGCGATAACGGTGTATCAGTGGCACATTAGCTAACTGACCCACCTTTATCGCAGGCAAGCCAGCTCCCACAGTTTTAACCTCAGTGTGTCAGCGGGTTATTTATCGGTCTTGAGGATTTCGTAATCGCGCAACTTATTGGCAATGGTGGTGTGCGACACGCCAAGGCGCTTACCCAGCTGCCGACTGCTCGGGTGCTCGGCGTACAAAGCCTCCAGCACCGCCTTTTCAAACCGCCCAACGATGTTCTCCAACCCGCCTTCCAGGGAAAAATCCCCAAGCGGCTGGCGCACCCCATAATCCGGCAGGCGAATATGCTCAGCCTTGACCATGCCGCCGTCGCACAACGACACCGCCTGAAACAACACGTTTTCCAACTGCCGCACATTGCCCGGCCAGTGGTAATGACTGAGCCGATCCATCGCCGCCGGTGCCAGCTTGGGCAGCGGGCAACCAATCTGTCGGCTGGCCTGGTCAAGGAAATGCTCAACCAGCGGCGCCAGGCCATCCAGGCATTCACGCAGCGGCGGGATATGCAGCGACAGCACGTTGAGCCGGTGATACAGGTCCTGGCGGAATTCGCCACGGGCGCAGAGTTCCGAGAGGTCTACCTGGGTGGCGCAGATCACCCGCACATCGAGGTACACCTCTTCATCACTGCCCACCCGGCGAAAGCAGCCGTCCTGCAAAAAGCGCAGCAATTTCGCCTGCAAGCGTGCGCTCATTTCTCCCACGCCATCGAGAAACAACGTACCGCCCGCCGTCAGTTCCAGCAGGCCCAACTTGCCCTCGGCCCGCGCCCCTTCAAATGCGCCGGGGCCATAGCCGAACAGCTCGGTCTCGGCCATCGACTCCGGCAGGCCCGCGCAATTGAGCGCCATCAAGGGTGATTGCCCGCGCGGGCTGGCCAAGTGGCAAGCGCGTGCCAGCAACTCTTTGCCGGTGCCGGTTTCGCCTTCTATTAATAGCGGCGCATCCAGCGGTGCCATGCGCCGGGCTTCGCGCACCACCGCGGCCATGACCCTGGAGCTTTGGAAAATACTGTCGAAGCCGCGCAGCTCTTGCTTGCGCACATTGTAGATACGCTCGCCCACACGGTCGGCACGGTGCAGGGTCAGCACGGCACCGGCCATGGCCTCGCTGTCATCGTGCTCGGAAGACTGCAGCGGCGCGATGTCCGCCAAAAACACGTCACCCTTGACCTTGACCCGCAAGCCATTGATGCGCGATTTGCTCGCACGCACCAGCTCCGGCAGGTCGAAATCTTCGGCATAGCGCGACAGCGGAATGCCCGGCACCTCGTCCACCCGCACCCCGAGCAACTGCGCCGCCGCGCGGTTGGCGGCGACGATGGAGCCACCCATATCAATCGACAACACCGGAAACTCCAGGGCGCCGAGCAGCGCATTGAGCTCCATATGCCGACGTTCGCTGGGCATCAGCCCTACCCTTTTAACCCCAAATACCCCGGCAATGGCTTCGAATTGCGGGCGCAGCGCCTGGAACTGCATGTTCACAAGGTTGGGGCAAAACAGGTAAATGGCGTTGCCATGTTCACCGCCCACCTCGCCTTTGGCGACGTTGACGCCGTACTCCACCAGCAGGTTGAGAATGTCCCGCAGGATGCCGATACGGTTCTGGCAGTGCACTTTAATACGCATGAAAAAGCCCAAATGGTGGGAAAGCGCCGGGGCTTTTTGCCGCTGGGCGCAGATAGTCGTCAAGATTATGTGACAGCTTGTGACCTTTTCCCAGCCCAAGACAACGAGAGGTCGGCATACCGTAACGAAAACTTTACGAATAACGGTAACTTTTCCTACGCGCAAGCACCGGAGACCGATGGAATCCGTCGCCTTGTGCGTTATCAATAGGTTCATCGCAGGACATAACAAGAACGAATGCCTAGCAGGAGAGCCGTATGAAGCAGACGCACTACGTGGCCCGCGAGCCCGATGCGCAAGGTTTTATCCACTACCCGCCGGAAGAACACGCGGTGTGGAACACCCTGATCACGCGCCAATTGAAAGTGATCGAGGGGCGCGCCTGCCAGGAATACCTGGACGGCATCGACAAACTCGGCCTGCCCCTGGACCGCATCCCGCAACTGGGTGAGATCAACAAGGTGTTGGCCGAAACCACTGGCTGGCAAGTTGCCCGCGTCCCCGCACTGATCCCCTTCCAGACCTTCTTCGAATTGCTCGCCAACAAGCAATTTCCGGTGGCGACCTTTATTCGCACCCGCGAAGAACTGGACTACCTGCAAGAGCCGGATATTTTCCACGAGATCTTTGGCCACTGCCCGCTGCTGACCAACCCATGGTTTGCCGAATTCACCCACACTTACGGCAAGCTCGGCCTGGCGGCCACCAAGGAACAACGCGTGTACCTGGCGCGCCTGTACTGGATGACCATCGAATTCGGCCTGGTGGACACCCCGCAAGGTCGACGCATCTACGGTGGTGGCATCTTGTCATCGCCCAAAGAAAGCGTGTATTGCCTGTCGGATGAACCTCAACACCAGGCCTTCGACCCTCTGGAAGCAATGCGTACGCCGTATCGCATCGACATCCTGCAACCGCTGTACTTCGTACTGCCCGAGCTTAAGCGCCTGTTTGAAGTGGCGCAGGAAGACATCATGGGCATGGTCGAGCGCGGTATGCAGCTGGGTCTGCATGCGCCGCTGTTCACGCCAAAGGCAGTCCCGCCCAAACCCGAAGCTGCTTGAACCTTACAATTTGAGGCCAGGTGAATCTGTTCCCTGGCCCCGCGTTGCTTTAGGGTAACGCCCACTGATCTCAATCATTCGAATTCAGGACACCTCCATGACCACCTTGAACCAAGCCCATTGCGAAGCCTGCCGCGCCGATGCCCCACAAGTCAGCGACGAAGAGCTGCCGGTACTGATCAAGCAGATCCCCGACTGGAACATCGAAGTGCGCGACGGCGTGATGCAGCTGGAAAAGGTTTTCCTGTTCAAGAACTTCAAATTCGCCCTGGCCTTTACCAACGCCATGGGTGAAATCTCCGAAGCCGAAGGCCATCACCCAAGTCTTTTGACCGAGTGGGGCAAAGTCACCGTGACCTGGTGGAGCCACTCGATCAAAGGCTTGCACCGCAACGACTTCATCATGGCTGCGCGCACCGACGAAGTGGCCAAAGACGCCGAGGGCCGCAAGTAATGCATTTTGATGCCATTGGCCGCGTGCCCGGCGACCCGATCCTCGGGCTGATGGATCTGTATGCCCAGGACACCAACCCGAACAAGTTCGACCTGGGCGTGGGCGTCTACAAGGACGACCAGGGCCTGACGCCGATTCCGCACTCGGTAAAACTGGCCGAACAGCGCCTGGTGGACACGCAAACCACCAAGACCTACATCGGCGGCCACGGCAATGCGGCCTTCGGTTCGCTGATCAGCGAATTGGTACTGGGTGCCGATTCAGCGTTGGTTCGCGAGTGTCGCGCCGGTGCCACGCAAACCCCTGGCGGCACCGGCGCGCTGCGCCTGAGTGCCGATTTTATCGCGCAAAACCTGCCCGGCCGTGGCGTTTGGCTGAGCAACCCGACCTGGCCGATCCACGAAACCATCTTCGCCAAGGCCGGGCTCAAGGTTAGCCATTACCCGTATGTGGGCGCAGATAACCGCCTGGACGTGGGCGCGATGCTCGCAATGCTGAGCACCGTGCCCAAGGGCGACGTGGTGTTGTTGCATGCCTGCTGCCATAACCCGACCGGTTTTGACTTGTCCCAGGACGACTGGCGCCAGGTGTTGCACATCGTGCGCGAACGGCAGTTGCTGCCACTGATCGACTTCGCCTACCAGGGCTTTGGCGACGGCCTGGAGCAGGATGCCTGGGCGGTGCGGTTGTTTGCCGCCGAGCTGCCGGAAGTGCTGGTCACCAGTTCCTGCTCGAAGAACTTCGGCCTGTACAGCGACCGTGTCGGCGCGCTGATCGTGTGCGCGGCAAGCGCCGAGAAACTCACGGACGTGCGCAGCCAGCTGGCGAATATCGCGCGCAACCTGTGGTCGACGCCGCCGGATCATGGCGCGGCAGTGGTAGCGACCATTCTGGGCGACGCCGAGCTGAAAAAGCGCTGGAGCGATGAAGTCGAGGCCATGCGTTCGCGCATTGCACAACTGCGCTCAGGGCTGGTAGAAGCGCTGGCGCCCCACGGGCTGGCCGAGAAGTTTGCGCATATTGGTGCACAGCGTGGGATGTTTTCCTATACCGGCTTGAGTGCCGAACAGGTCAAGCAACTGCGTGAGAAGCACAGCGTGTATATGGTCAGTTCAGGGCGGGCGAATGTCGCCGGCATTGATGCCACACGCCTGACCCTGCTCGCCGAGGCTATCGCCGACGTCTCGAAATAACTGAAGAAATCCAATCAAATTGTGGGAGCTGGCTTGCCTGCGATTACGGTGTGTCAGTCACTGAATAAGTTGACTGAACAACCGCCATCGCAGGCAAGCCAGCTCCCACATTTTTGACCGTGCGAACCTTCTAGCCCGCAACCATCTCGGCCTTCAACTGCGCCTCTTTTGCCTGCGCATCCGCCAACCGATACAACTCGATACTGCCATCCCAGTGCTCGATCAACGCAGTGCACGACTCCACCCAATC
The DNA here is from genome assembly GCF_030816095.1 of Pseudomonas sp. W3I7. Classification (NCBI taxonomy): domain Bacteria; kingdom Pseudomonadati; phylum Pseudomonadota; class Gammaproteobacteria; order Pseudomonadales; family Pseudomonadaceae; genus Pseudomonas; species Pseudomonas sp. W3I7. The sequence goes on along the minus strand of NZ_JAUSXP010000001.1, from coordinate 1,519,907 downwards.
CCCGCAATTGAGGTAGTCCACCTCGCCCACCTTGCGAATCTCGGCATGGTGAATATGCCCGCACACCACGCCATGCAACTCGCGCTTGGTCACTTCGTGGGCGATCGCTTCTTCGAAATCGCTGATAAAACTCACCGCCGTCTTGACCTTGTGTTTCAGGTACGCCGACAACGACCAGTAGCCATAGCCATACCGCGCACGCCAGTGATTGAGCCAACGGTTTAGCGTGAGGGTGAACTCATAGGCCGAATCGCCCAGGAAGGCCAGCCAGCGGTGGTATCGGGTGATCACATCAAATTGATCGCCGTGAATCACCAGCAGGTGGCGGCCATCGGCAGTGACGTGCACGGCTTCGTCCACCAGCTGGATATTGCCCAGAATCAGTTTGGAGTAGCGGCGCAGGAATTCGTCGTGGTTGCCGGTGACGTAGATCACCTCGGTGCCGCGCTTGGCCATGGTGAGCAAGCGGCGGATCACATTGGTGTGGGCCTGGGGCCAATACATGCCGCCGCGCATTTTCCAGCCGTCGATGATATCGCCGACCAGGTAGACCTTGTCGGCGTGGTAGCCCTTGAGGAACTGCGACAGGTGCTCGGCCTGGCAATCCCGGGTGCCCAAGTGCACGTCGGAGATCCACAGGGTACGAACCCGTTGTTTGCGGCTGGGTTTAACGAACTCGGCACTGGTCATGGGCATCCCTCGACGGTGTTTTCGCGAGCTTGCGCCCAGGCGGTTAATAGCCCATGACAACTGTGCGTCAGTCTGATGACAGCGCTCGCGACCCTCATAAGCGTTGTAGACTGCAGACTTGCTGCCCAGGAGACTGCGATGAGACCGACCCTCACGCTGCGCCACTACCTTGAAGAACCGCTCGCCCACAGCCATGATCACGCCCAGCTGGTGTTCGGGTTGTCGGGGCATCTGGACCTGGAAGTCGATGGCCTGGGCAGCCAGGTGCACGCCAGCAGCGTGATGGTGCTGCCCTTCTCGGCCCACCATGCCTGTGGCAGTCGCGACGGCAGCCGCTGCCTGGTGCTGGATGTACCCGACGAGCATTGGGTGGCGCAGTCTTTGGGCGAGCACGCCGCCACCAGTCGCCGCCTGCTCGATCAACCGGCGCGACTGACACTGGACGCCCGGCAAAGCCAGTTGGTGCAATGGCTGGCACACAGCCCGGTGGATGACGCGCTGATCGCCCAGCAAGGCGCAGTGTTGCTGCTGGCCAGTCTCAATCATCCGCTGGCCCAACCTATACCGGGCAAGCGTCTGCCGTATGCGGCCTTCAATGCGCACATCGAACGCCATGCTGCGCACCCGTTGCAGGTGGCCGACCTGGCGCGTATTGCCGACCTCTCGGTGGCGCGCTTGCATGCGCGTTTTATGGCTGAGTGCGGGCAAACACCGATGGACTACCTGCGTAGCCGTCGCCTGCACATGGCGTTGCAACTTTTGCGCGAGACGCCGCTGCCCGTTGGCGAAATCGCCGAGCGCGTCGGTTACGCCTCGCAAAGTGCCTTTTCTGCCGCCATGCTGCGTGAGTTTGGCGCCTCACCGGGCGCGTTGCGTCGCTCGGACTGACAAGAGCCTGGCGCTAAGATTCGCGAGGTCCGCGACAGACACCGGCGCCCTCGAGCCTCTAGACTGCGATTCTGTCACCCCCGTTGGTTCAAGGAACGCAATGACTCCCCGTTCAGCCCTTGGCGCCCTGCATATCGGCGCACTGATGTTTGGCCTCACCGGTGTTTTCGGCAAACTGGCGGCCGCCTCGCCGGCCATCATTGTGTTTGGCCGCGCCGCCTTTGCCGTAATCGCCCTGGCAATTTTTGCGCGATTTGCCAGCAACACCACCTGGAAAACCCTGGAGATGCGCGACTGGCGCCGCCTCGTTGTCAGCGGCGTGCTATTGGCGGCACATTGGGTGACCTTCTTCATTGCCGTCAAAGTCGCCGGGGTGGCCGTCGCCACCCTCGGCTTCACTGCGTTCCCGGCCTTTACCGTGATACTTGAAGGGCTGATCTTCCGCGAGCGCATCCGCGCCAACGAAGTGCTGCTGGTGGCGCTGGTCACGGTGGGCCTGGTGTTGGTGACGCCAGACTTCGACCTCGCCAGCCAGGCCACGGGGGGCCTGTTATGGGGGATTCTCTCGGGCCTGTTGTTCTCGCTGCTGTCGCTGAACAACCGCGCCAGCTCCGGGCGCATTCCCGCGGTGCAGGCCGCGCTGTGCCAGAACGTGGTGGTCGCAGCCTGCCTGCTGCCAGTAGCAGCGCCGGGCCTGGCGGATGTGCGAGGGATTGACTGGCTGTGGATCGGGCTGCTCGGCGTGTTCTGTACCGGCCTGGCCCATAGCTTGTTTGTCGCCAGCCTCGCGGTGATCAAGGCGCGTACCGCGTCCGTGGTGTTCGCCATGGAGCCGGTCTATGGCATCACCGCGGCGTGGCTGCTGTTCGCCGAAACCCCGACCTTGCGCATGCTGCTGGGCGGCGCGCTGATCATCGTCGCCATCGTGCTCTCAGGCTTGATGGGCAGCGCCAGCCAGGCCAAACAGCCGGCAGCCACCGCGTAGCCCTCAGGCCTTGCGGTCGTTGTGCCCCAGGTCGCGCTGTGGGTCGATCTGGTCGCGCACGCGCTGCTTGAGCACCTTAGCCTCCGGAAACCCGCCGTCGGCCTTGCGCTCCCAGATCTGCACGCCGTCGCAGGTGATGCGAAACGCCCCGCCGGTGGCCGGCTCCAGCGCCACCCGGCCCAGGTCATCGGCAAATGTACTCAACAATTCCTGGGCCAGCCACGCGGCGCGCAACAGCCATTGGCATTGGGTGCAATAGGTGATGACGATCTCGGGTTTGCTGGCAGACATAATTTGAGAAGTTCCTGACATAACGGGCACGGACGATCGAGCGACTATAATACCGGCCTTTATCGCCCAGCCTCGAGATTCATGATGCGCCGCCTGTTGTCCTGCCTGTTTCTGTGCCTGCTTCCCCTGATCGCCGATGCCGTCGAAAGCCCACGCCCCAAGATCGGCCTGGTGCTGTCCGGCGGTGCCGCCCGTGGCCTCGCGCATATTGGCGTGCTCAAGGCTCTGGAGGAGCAAGGTATCCATATCGATGCTATCGCCGGCACCAGCATGGGCGCAGTGATTGGCGGCCTGTATGCCTCGGGCTACAAGATCGATGAACTGGAAAAGCTCGCGCTGAATATCGACTGGCAACAGGCATTGTCCGATGCCCCGCCACGCGAAGACGTGCCGTTTCGGCGCAAACAGGATGACCGCGACTTCCTCGTCAAACAGAAGCTCAGCTTCCGCGATGATGGCAGCCTCGGCCTGCCGCTCGGCGTGATCCAGGGCCAGAACCTGGCGCTGTTGCTGGAAAGCATGTTCGCCCACTCCAGCAATACGCGTAATTTCGACAAGCTGCCAATCCCGTTCCGCGCTGTGGCCACCGACATCACCACCGGCGAAAAAGTGGTGTTCAGCAAGGGTCACTTGCCCCAGGTCATCCGTGCCAGCATGTCGATTCCGGCAGTGTTCGCCCCGGTTGAGCTGGACGGGCGACTGCTGGTGGACGGCGGCATGACCGACAACATCCCACTGGATGTGGCGCGCGAAATGGGCGTCGATATCGCCATCGTCGTAGACATCGGCACGCCGCTGCGCTCACGCAAGCAACTGGCCACTGTGGTGGATGTGCTCAACCAGTCCATCACCCTGATGACCCGGCGCAACTCCGAAGAGCAACTCAAGGCCCTGCATCCCAAGGATGTGTTGATCCAGCCGCCTCTGGCCGCCTACGGCGTGACCGACTTCGGCCGCGCCAAAGACATGATTGACGCCGGCTACCGCGCCACCCGCGCCCTCGACGTGCGCCTGGCACATCTGCGCCCCGCCGAACCGATCGACGCGCAATTGGTGGAGGCCCCGCACCCCGGGTGAACGCACGCCGGTGATCACCGCCATCAAGGTGGAAAACGACTCGAAAGTCAGTGACGACGTGATCCGCTACTACATCCGCCAGACCCTGGGCGAGCCGCTGAACCTGGGCCGCCTGCAAACCGATATGGGCACGTTGTATGGCCTGGATTACTTCGAGCAGGTGCAATACCGCGTGGTGAAAAAGGGCCAGGACAATACCCTGGTCATCAGCGCGCGCGGCAAACGCAGCGGCACCGACTATTTGCGCCTGGGCCTGAGCCTGTCGGATGACATGCGCGGCGAAAGCGCCTACAACCTCGGCGCCAGTTACCGCATGAACGGCATCAACCGCCTCGGCGCCGAATGGCTGACACGCGTGCAGATTGGGGATCGCCAAGAGCTGTACAGCGAGTTCTACCAGCCACTGGATGTGGGTTCACGCTACTTCGTCGCCCCCTATATCAGTGCCCAGGCGCAGAACGTTGACCTGGTGCTGGACAGCGACCCTATCGCCGAATACCGCCTGGAGCGCTACGGTTTTGGTTTGAACGTGGGGCGCCAGATCGGCAACAGCGGCGAGATCCGCTTTGGCGTTGGTGAAGCCTGGGGCAAGGCAGATGTGCGCATTGGCGAGCGCGATTTGCCCAGTGTCAGCTTCAACGAGGGTTTTTATGAGCTCAAGTACTCGTTCGACTCACTGGATAACGTGTACTTCCCCCACTCTGGCGAAGACATCGGCCTGGCCTTCCGCGAGTTCGAACCCGGGCTGGGTTCGGACCAGCGCTACCGACAGTGGGAGTTCAAGTTGGACAAAGCCATGAGCCACGGCCCGGACACCTTGATACTCGGCGGTCGTTATGGCCGTACCCTGGATAAATCCGACGTGGTGGTTTCCAGCTTCCTGCTCGGCGGTGCGCGGCAATTATCGGGCTTCCGTGAAGATTCAATCTCGGGGCAGAACATCGCCCTCATGCGCGCCGTGTACTACCGGCGCCTGACGCCGCGCTCGTACCTGCCGCTGGATTTCCCACTGTACCTGGGGGCTTCGCTGGAGCGCGGCCGGGCGTGGAACAACGACAATCAGTTCGACAGTGGCTATATCAACGCGGCGAGTATTTTCCTCGGCTTTGATACGCCGTTGGGGCCGCTGAACTTCAGCTATGGGTTCAATGATGACAAGCAGCAGGCGGTGTACCTGAACCTCGGGCAGACGTTCTAGCGGGATGCCAGGCTAATGTGGCGAGGGAGCTTGCTCCCGCTGGGGTGCGAAGCGCCCCCAATGCGGTTTATGCAATTAAGCAGGCGCAGCGAGGTGGATGGCTTTGGGGCTGCTATGCAGCCCAGCGGGAGCAAGCTCCCTCGCCACAACAAGCCCTTCTGCTTCAGGACTTTTCCAGGTTCGCCAGAATGTGCCCATGCACGCGCATGCACACACGCAAATCGTCTTCATCCACGCCCACAAACAGCTCATGGCGCAAGGCCGTGGCGATGGTTTCGATCTGATCGATCAACGGGCGGGCGGTGTCGCACAGCAGGATGCGTTTGGCGCGACGGTCTTCCAGCACCGCCTGGCGCTGCACCAGGCCTTGGCCTTCCAGGCTGTCGAGCAGGCGTGCCAGCGTCGGACCTTCTACGCCGACGCTTTGCGCCAGCTCACGCTGGGTGGGTGCATCGACAAAACGGGCCAGATGCAACAGCACCAGCCAACGCGCCTGGGACAAACCCAGCCCCGCCAAACGGCGGTCCAGTTCGGCGCGCCAGCCTCGGGACATTTGCGCCAACTGCATGCCAAAGCGGTGTTGTTCGGTTAACGGCATAAAAAACTCATGGTTTAGACTGAAAATAAAATGTGGCTAATTATTAGTCAGCTAAGCATGAGCCATGCCAGGAGGCAAGTGGCGCTATGGACTGATTCGTTACATTGTCGTAATTGGCACACTAAATTTCGAATTCAGACTGCAAAGCGGCACGTACGCAATACAAAACACCTTCAGGCACGCGCCCGGTAAACAGCGGCGCAATCTCCGTAACCGGTGGCAATTCGCCTTCTCCGTCGAGGAAGGCATCCTGGATTTCACCGAGCAGATCTTCCGGTAAATCAAGCGCCTGCTCCAACGACAACTGCTGCTTGCCGATGGATTCAGCCAGCAAGGTGTAGACGTTTTTTTCCGAGCATTGCAGCTGGCCGGCGATCTGGATCGGAGTCATGCCGGCACGTGCCAGGCTGATCAGCTCATGGCGGATATCGGCGACTTCCTTCGGCGCCTCGGCCTGGCCACCGAGCACTTCGAGGAAGGCCTGGCCGTAGCGTTCCAGCTTGCGCGCACCGACGCCGCTGACCTTGGCCATCTCGGCCATGCTGGTCGGCTGCTCGCGCAGCATCTCCAGCAAGGTGGAGTCGGGGAAGATGACGTAAGGCGGCACACTGTGTTCCTGCGCCAGTTTGCGCCGCAGGGTGCGCAAGGCTTCCCACTGTTCGCGCTCCTCAAAGCGCACCAACTGGCTGGCCGGGCTGGTGCTGCTGCTTTTGGCGGTGGTCTGCGGCTTAAGGTCGCGGCGCAGCTCCAGGCTCACCTCGCCCTTGAGCAAGGGCCGGCAACTGTCGTTCAGGCGCAGGCCGCCGTAACCTTCGATGTCGATGTCCACCAGATTGCGCGCGACCATCTGCCGGAACAACGAACGCCATTCGCCTTCGGCGCGCGCCTTGCCGACGCCGTACACCGAGAGTTTTTCGTGGCCGAAGCTGCGCACTTTCTCGTTGTCCTTGCCCAGCAATACGTCCACCAGATGCCCCACGCCGTAGCGCTGGCCGGTACGGTAGATGGTCGACAACGCCTGGCGCGCCGGCTCGGTAGCATCCCAGGTCTGTACGCCATCGGTGCAGTTATCGCAGTGCCCGCATGGCTCGGGCATGTCCTCGTCGAAATACGCCAGCAGCGTCTGACGGCGGCAGCGGGTCTCCTCGCACAGCGAAAGCATGGCATCGAGCTTGTGTTGTTCCAGGCGCTTGTGCCGCTCGTCGCCTTCGGAGTTCTGCAGCATCTGCTTGAGCATCACCACGTCTTGCAGGCCGTAGACCATCCAGGCATCCGCCGGCAGGCCATCACGGCCGGCGCGACCGGTTTCCTGGTAGTAGGCCTCAAGGGATTTTGGCAGGTCCATATGCGCAACAAAGCGCACGTTGGATTTGTCGATGCCCATGCCGAACGCGATGGTCGCCACCATGATCAGGCCTTCCTCGTTGAGGAAGCGCTTCTGGTGGGCAGAGCGTGTGTCATTGGGCAGGCCCGCGTGATACGGCAGCGCCGGGTAGCCTTGCTCGCAGAGAAACGCAGCCACTTCATCGACCTTCTTGCGCGACAGGCAATACACGATGCCTGCGTCGCTGCGTCGCTCGGACAGGAACGCCAGCAACTGTTTGCGCGGCTGTTCCTTGGGCACGATGCGGTAAAAAATATTCGGCCGGTCGAAGCTCGACAGAAAGCGTTCGGCGTTTTGCAGATGCAGGCGCTCGACGATTTCTTCGCGGGTGCGTTTATCGGCGGTGGCGGTCAGGGCGATGCGCGGCACGTCGGGGAACAGTTCCGCCAGTTGGCCCAGCTGCAGGTATTCGCGACGGAAATCGTGGCCCCATTGCGACACACAGTGGGCTTCGTCGATGGCGAACAGTGCAATTTCCAGGCTTTGCAGGAAGGCCAGCATGCGCGGCTGCACCAACCGTTCAGGCGCCAGGTAGAGCATTTTCACTTCACCGCGCTTGATGCGCGCAGCCAGCTCGCGCTGCTGCTCGGCACTCAAGGTGGAGTTCAAGGAAGCGGCGGCGACACCGAGTTCTTCCAGGGTGGCGACCTGATCGTCCATCAACGCGATCAGCGGCGACACCACCACGGCCAAGCCATTGCGCAACAACGCCGGTACCTGGAAGCACAGCGACTTGCCGCCACCGGTAGGCATCAGGACCAGGGCATCACCACCACTGGCCACGCGCTCAATGATCGCACCCTGGCGGCCACGAAAACTGTCGTAGCCGAAGATGTCCTTGAGGACGCGTTGAGCCTGCTCGAGCATGTAAAACTCCAAAATGGTGCCGAAATCCCTCTGTACAGGCTGGCCGAAAAAACACCGCTTCACGGGAAATAATCCGTAAGCGAAGTTTTCGCGGATTGGCGTTTGGCCTGCAGGGGCATCACAAAACGCGGCAGTATACCCGAGCGTTACCCGGCAGAGGGCGTCACTGACGAATAGTCATCCCGCTCCAGAACCCGGCAAATATGCCTTGCAGCTGGCCTGGAGGCTCAAGAAAGCCTAGAATTGCGCATCGTTTATTCCCAAGGTAGCCCTTCAATGTCCTTCGCTGAGCAACTAACCCGCCTGCAAGCCTTCCTCGACGCCGATGAGCTGCATGACGAGGCGCTGGACTACGTGGCCGCTCACGGCTACCTGACCGCCCTGTCGATTTGCGCCGACGTCGTGCCCGACCGTGAATGGATCGACGCGCTGTTCGCCGAAGAACCGCACTACGCCGACGCCGCCCAACGCGAGGAAATCGAATCGACCCTGCTGGCCCTCAAGGCCCACATTGGTCGCCAACTGGCTTCCGATGAGGAATTCGAGCTGCCATGCGAGCTGGACCTTGGCGAAGAGCCGGATGACTCCGACCTGCGCGGCTGGTGCATCGGCTTCATGGAAGGCGTGTTCCTGCGCGAAGCCGCCTGGTTCGAAACTGCCGAGGAAGAAGTCAGCGAAATGCTGCTGCCGATCATGGTCGGTTCGGGCTTGTTCGATGACCAGCCGGAATTCTCCGACATCGCCGCCGACGCCAACCTGATGGACGACATGATCGTACAGATTCCGGAAGCCCTCACCGCCTTGTACCTGCTGTGCAACGCGCCTGACGAAAAACCGGCGATCCTCAAGCCACGTCACCACTGAGTCGTTTGCCCATGACGCCCATGGGCAACCGCTCACTGCTCCTGCGCTACGTGCTGCTGGCCATCGGCTGGCTGAGCGTAGCGCTGGGCGTGATTGGTATTTTCCTGCCGGTATTGCCGACCACCCCCTTCCTCCTGCTCGCCGCTGCCTGCTTCGCTCGAAGCTCCCCGCGTTTCTACCAATGGTTGGTGGAACATCCGCGCCTGGGGCCGTGGATTCGTGACTATCTGGATGGCAATGGAATTCCGCTCAAGGGCAAGGTGTATGCCATTGGGTTAATGTGGCTGAGCATTGGGTTTTCCTGCTACCTGGTGCCGCTGCCTTGGGCACGTGGGTTTATGCTGACCAGTGCGGTGTTGGTAACCGTCTACATCTTGCGCCAGAAAACCCTGCCGCGGCGGTGAGCGTGTTTTTTCGTGGTGGCGGGTGGCGTGTATATCCATTGCCGCGGTAACGGCGGCCTATGGTTCCGCTTTTACAGCGGGTCACTTTTGGCAAACGCCCGGAATGCCGGCCCAGCCAAAAGTCCAAAGTGCAAGGCAAAAGCCTATTTACCTGATGCAACGCGGTCTAAATGTGTGGGCTTGCTCGCGAATGCGGTAGGTCAGTCAATTCATCTGTCACTGATACACCGCATTCGCGAGCAAGCCCGCTCCCACAGTTGACCGAGTATGGCTCTGCTGTTGCTGTTGCTGTTGCTCTGGCCCTTACATCCTTTTCGATGACGAAGTCAGCGGTCTTTTGATCTGCGCTTTTGATCTTGATCTTGATCTGAAATCGCCCCCCCAAATCACTGGCGGATTACGGGCATGCCGAGCCTAAGCGAGGCACCGAGTGTTGGGGCGAAGACTTTTTGGTTACTTTTGTCTGGGCCGGCATTCCGGTCTTTACAAAAGTGACCCGCCGTAAGGGCGGAACCCTAAGTGGCCGTTACCGCAGCAACGGATATGTACCCCCCCCCACCCCCTCACACGACCTTGGTCGACACTGACTAACCCCCGGCATCATGCGAGACTGTCCCACCGGGCTCGGAATGCCCGGGCGTTCTTATGCTCGGAGTTACCATGACGCTGTCCAGCGGGCTGATCGCCGCCGTTGCCCTGGCCTATATGGCCATTATGTTCGCCATCGCCTTTTACGGTGATCGCCGCCACGCGCCATTGCCGCCGCGAATGCGTGCCTGGGTATACAGCCTGTCGCTGGCCGTTTACTGCACCAGTTGGACCTTCTTTGGCGCCGTAGGCCAGGCCGCCGAGCAGCTGTGGGCGTTTTTACCGATCTACCTGGGACCTGTGCTGCTGCTGGTGCTGGCACCCTGGGTGCTGCAAAAGATGATCCTGATCAGCAAGCAGGAAAACATCACCTCCATTGCCGACTTTATCGCCGCACGCTACGGCAAATCCCAATCACTGGCCGTGGTGGTGGCGTTGATCTGCCTGGTCGGCGTGCTGCCCTATATCGCCCTGCAACTCAAAGGCATCGTGCTGGGCGTGAACCTGTTGATCGGCTCCGGCCCCGACACCACCGGCACCCGCGCCCAGGACACCGCGTTGATCGTGTCACTGGTGTTGGCGCTGTTCACCATTGTGTTCGGTACCCGCAACCTCGATGCTACCGAACACCACCGTGGCATGGTGCTGGCGATTGCGTTTGAATCCCTGGTCAAGCTGTTTGCCTTTCTGGCGGTCGGCGCATTCGTGACCTTCGGCCTGTACGACGGTTTTGGCGATCTGTTCAGCCAGGCCATGCTCGCCCCGCGCCTTGAAGAATACTGGACAGAAACCGTCAACTGGCCGTCAATGGTGGTGCAGACCGGCGTAGCGATGATGGCCATCATCTGCCTGCCCCGGCAGTTTCACGTCACGGTGGTAGAGAACATCGACCCGCAGGATTTGCGCCTGGCCAAGTGGGTGTTCCCGGCCTACCTGATCCTCGCCGCGCTGTTCGTCATCCCTATCGCCCTCGGCGGCAAAATGCTCTTGCCCGCCTCGGTATTGCCGGACTCCTACGTGATCAGCCTGCCCATGGCCGAAGCGCACCCGGCCCTCGCCGTGCTGGCGTTTATCGGCGGTGCCTCGGCGGCAACCGGCATGGTGATTGTGGCGAGTATTGCCTTGTCGACCATGGTCTCCAACGACATGTTGCTGCCGTGGCTGTTGCGCCGCTCCAGCGCCGAGCGGCCGTTTGAAGTATTCCGCCACTGGATGCTGTCGGTGCGCCGGGTCAGCATTGTGATCATCCTGTTGCTGGCCTACGTGAGTTACCGCCTGCTCGGCTCCAGCGCGAGCCTGGCGACCATCGGCCAGATCGCGTTCGCTGCCGTTACCCAACTGGCGCCCGCGATGCTCGGCGCGTTGTATTGGAAGCAGGCCAACCGACGCGGCGTGTTTGCCGGTTTGGCGGCAGGCACTTTCCTGTGGTTCTACACCTTGGTCCTACCGGTGACGGCGAAAAGCCTGGGCTGGTCGTTGAGCCTTTTCCCCGGCCTGACGTGGATGCATTCGCACCCCTTTGGTTTCACCGTCACCTCGCTGACCCTGGGCACTGTGTTTTCCCTGGCGGGCAACTTCACGCTGTTCGTGTGGGTGTCGATGCTGTCGCGCACACGGGTGTCCGAGCATTGGCAGGCCGGGCGCTTTATCGGCCAGGAAATCAGCCAGCGCGCCAATGCGCGTTCGATGCTGTCGGTGCAGATCAGCGACCTGCTCAGCCTCGCCGCACGTTTTGTCGGCGAGGAACGCGCCCAGCAGAGCTTTATCCGTTTCGCCTATCGTCAGGGCAAAGGCTTCAACCCGAACCAGAACGCTGATAACGACTGGATTGCCCACACTGAACGCTTGCTGGCCGGTGTGCTCGGCGCCTCGTCGACACGCGCAGTGGTAAAAGCCGCGATTGAAGGTCGGGAGATGCAGCTGGAGGACGTCGTACGCATCGCCGACGAAGCCTCCGAGGTGTTGCAGTTCAACCGCGCGTTGCTGCAAGGCGCGATCGAAAACATCACCCAGGGCATCAGTGTGGTCGACCAGTCCCTCAAGCTGGTGGCCTGGAACCGCCGCTATCTGGAACTGTTCAACTACCCTGAAGGCCTGATCAGCGTGGGTCGGCCGATTGCCGACATCATTCGCTACAACGCCGAGCGCGGCCTGTGCGGGCCGGGTGAAGCCCAAGTGCACGTAGCCCGCCGCCTGCACTGGATGCGCCAGGGCCGCGCGCACACTTCCGAGCGTTTATTCCCGAATGGCCGCGTGATCGAGCTGATCGGCAACCCGATGCCTGGCGGTGGGTTTGTCATGAGCTTTACCGACATCACAGCGTTCCGTGAAGCCGAGCAGGCGCTGACCGAAGCCAACGAAGGCCTTGAGCAACGGGTAACCGAGCGCACCCATGAACTGTCTCAGCTCAATGTTGCACTGACCGATGCCAAGGGCGTGGCCGAATCCGCCAGCCAGTCGAAGACCCGCTTCCTTGCGGCTGTCAGCCACGACCTGATGCAACCGTTGAACGCCGCACGCCTGTTCTCCGCCGCCCTCTCCCACCAGCACGACGGCTTGTCTGCCGAGGCCCGGCAATTGGTGCAGCACTTGGACAGTTCGCTGCGCTCGGCCGAAGACTTGATCAGCGACCTGCTGGATATTTCACGCCTGGAAAACGGCAAGATCAACCCGCAGCGCCAGCCCTTTGTGCTCAACGAGCTGTTCGACACCCTCGGCGCCGAATTCAAGGCACTGGCTCAGGAGCAGGGCCTGCGTTTCCGCCTGCGCGGCAGCCGGTTGCGGGTGGACAGCGACATCAAGTTGCTCAGGCGCATTCTGCAGAACTTTCTCACCAACGCGTTCCGCTATGCCGACGGCCCCGTGCTATTGGGCGTGCGCAGGCGCAAGGGCGAACTGTGCCTGGAAGTGTGGGACCGTGGCCCTGGCATTCCGCTGGATAAACAGAAGGTCATCTTCGAAGAGTTCAAGCGTCTGGACAGCCACCAGACCCGCGCCGAGAAAGGCCTGGGCCTGGGCCTGGCAATCGCCGACGGCCTGTGCCGCGTGCTCGGGCATACGTTGAGCGTGCGCTCGTGGCCGGGCCAAGGCAGCGTGTTCAGCGTGCGCGTGCCGCTGGCGCGCAACCAGGCCAGCCCCCAGGTCAAGATCGCACAAGACAATGGGCTGCCATTAAGCGGCGCGCAGGTGCTGTGCGTGGACAACGAAGAAAGCATCCTGATCGGCATGCGCAGCCTGCTGACACGCTGGGGCTGCGAAGTGTGGACCGCCACCGACCAGGCGCAATGTGCGGCACTGCTGGCCGAGGGAGTGCGCCCGCAACTGGCGTTGGTGGATTACCACCTGGACCACGGCGAGACGGGCACGGAGCTGATGGGCTGGCTGCGGGCGCAGTTGGCGGAGCCGATTCCCGGGGTGGTGATCAGTGCCGATGGGCGACCGGAGATGGTCGCCGAGGTACATGCCGCGGGGTTGGATTACTTGGCCAAGCCGGTAAAACCGGCGGCGTTGCGGGCGTTGTTGAGTCGGCATTTGCCGCTTTAAACAGTGTACTCGGTCAAAAATGTGGGAGCGGGCTTGCCCGCGAATGCGCAGTGTCAGTCACCGAATGTGCTGGCTGACACACTGCATTCGCGAGCAAGCCCCCACATTTCGGATTGCATTTACTCAGGCAGATGCGCCACACCGTCGGAATCGGTCATTGCGCGTTCGAGCAAATCCGCCGGCAGGCTTTTGCTCGCACGCGCGCCCAGCAACCGCAATTGCTCGGTACGGCTGACCAGATTCCCACGCCCATCTGTCAGCTTGTTACGCGCTGCGCTGTAAGCCTTATCCAACTGTTGCAGGCGGTTGCCCACTTCATCCAGGTCCTGGATAAACAGCACGAACTTGTCGTACAGCCAGCCGGCCCGTTCGGCGATTTCCCGCGCATTCTGGCTTTGGCGTTCCTGCTTCCACAGGCTGTCGATCACCCGCAAGGTGGCGAGCAAGGTAGTGGGGCTGACAATCACGATATGGCGGTCGAACGCTTCCTGGAACAGGTTAGGCTCGGCCTGCAGGGCAGCGGAAAATGCGGCCTCGATGGGCACGAACAGCAATACGAAATCCAGGCTGTGCAGCCCTTCCAGGCGCTTGTAATCCTTGCCGGCCAAGCCTTTGACGTGGTTACGCAGGGACAAGACATGCTGCTTGAGAGCCGCCTGGCCAATCACCTCATCCTCCGCCGCGACGTATTGCTGATAGGCCGTGAGGCTGACCTTGGAGTCGACCACCACCTGCTTGTCGCCCGGCAGCATGATCAGCACATCCGGCTGGAAGCGTTCGCCGTCCGGCCCTTTGAGGCTCACCTGGGTCTGGTACTCGCGGCCCTTCTCCAGCCCGGCATGCTCCAGCACCCGCTCAAGAATCAGTTCGCCCCAGTTACCCTGGGTTTTCTGGCCCTTGAGGGCGCGGGTCAGGTTGGTGGCTTCATCCGACAGGCGCAGGTTCAATTGCTGCAGACGCTCAAGCTCTTTGGCCAGGGAAAAACGCTCGCGGGCTTCGTTCTGATAGCTTTCTTCCACCCGCTTTTCGAAGGACTGGATACGTTCCTTCAACGGGTCAAGCAATTGGCCCAGGCGTTCCTGACTGGTTTCGGCGAAACGCTGCTCGCGCTCATCGAAGATCTTCCCGGCCAGCTCGGCAAACTGCGCGCGCAGCTCATCGCGCGAACCTTGCAGGTCGGCAAGACGGTGTTGATGGCTGTCCTGTTGTTCACGCAATTCGGCGCGCAAGGCGGCTGACAGCGCATCGAGGCGGCGCAGCTCGGTTTCCTTGGCGCTGCGGTCGAGGTTCCAGGCGTGGGCGGCGTCGCGGGCGTTATCGCGGTCGATCTGCAGCAGTTCGACTTCGCGGCGCATGGCGGCCAGGTCGGCCTGTTTCGCGGCATTGGCCTGGCTGAGGTCGCTGATTTCATCGCGGCTGGCGTCCAGTTGCGCGGCCAGCCCTTCCTGGGCCAGTTGCGCGGTCGCCAGGCGCTCTTCGAGCAGCTCCCAGCCGGTCATGCGTGCGGTCAGTCGTCGTTGAATCTGCCAGCACAGGGCCAATAAAGGCACTGCTGCACCCGCCAGACCCAAGGCAATACTGGTCCAGTCAAAAACCATAGCCATTTCTGCCATTACCGAAAAGGAGCAAGGTTAACCAAGCACGGGGCTTGAGGACAGCTCAGTCTTCGACCTGCCCCAGCTCGCGCAGGGCGCGGCGGTCACCGGCACGGGCGGCCAGGCGCAGCAGGTCGTGGCCAATGCGGCGGTCACGGGCGTTGCCGCACTCGCGGCACATCAACTGGCCCAGGCGGCTTTGGGCGGCGACGACGCCATCGCGGGCCGGCTGCTTGAGCAGGCGCCCGGCGAAGTGCTTGATGTTGGCGTTGTGCCCCAACCGCGGGCTGTCGAGCAGCCACAAGGCAACCTTCAGCGAAAAGCGCTTGGGTGCGGTAACAGTTTGAGGGGTGTCGGTAACAGAAGATGATACTGAGCGAAACTTCATAAAGCACTGTGGGACAGATTGGAAGGCGCGCCACTCTACTCTTTTTTTCGCGCAGGTAAAGCTGGAAAAATCCTACACGCCCGTTCTAGAGCAAGCGCTCGGGACAATCCACAGAAGCTGTGGATAACTCAGTGGACAACCCACCTTGAACCCGCGCAAAGCCCCATGAAACGGGGGCCGCAGTCAAACTGACGATTTTTTCACCAATAAAAAAAAGTGATGTTTTTCATTGACTTAAATTTTCGATACAGGCAAACAACGGCGCTTTCGGGCAATTGACAGAGTGGTTACACACCGCGCAACTAATGTGCACAAGTACCCATCCACTGGTTATATCACCGACGTTTTTTGCTTCAACCCGCTTGGGAATGTTACCGGCCCGCAGGAACAGAGGACTTTTCAAATCCACCTCGGCTCGCCACACTCATGCCCCCATCGACGTAACTCTCCTGCAGGCGCTGATGAAAGGAATCCTGTTGTTTGCCGTGTTGCTGCTCGCCATCTGCGCGACCTCACTGGGCATCAATGCAGCGCTGCCCTCGCCTGACGGCGCGTTGTTCGCCATCGCCATCCTGTTATCAGCGGCCTTTACTGCCGTCAGCTTGTGCATTGAGCTGGGAGACGGCCGGATCAATGACATGCGCGACGTGATGAAGGTGATCGAGACCGGCCGCTCCTGGCGCCTGACCCTCGCGGCCTACGGCCTGGGTTGCTCGCTGGCCGCCGCCGTGACGGTGCTGGTCTATCGTGGCTTGCTCGGCGGCTGATAAAAGTTTTTTTGCTCAGCCGCTTCCCTTCCCGGATTCGATCCGTTACTATCCGCGGCGTTAGTACCAAGCTGAAAGTCAATTCTGGTCGAACCAATCCCCTGAACAACACGGGACCGACCACCTCGATGGTTTCCAGGTATCACTTGCGACGACACTGCCTTTGAACATGCAAAGGGTGTCGCGAAGTCTCAATACTCTGACCGAACCAACCTGCAAATTGATCAGGATCTTCACCCTGGGCCCAGAACCTTTGCCCCTGTTGTGTTGCCTGCCCTCCTAAGTACCTACCTGCCAGCCCAAGCGCGCCAACTTAATAGCGCTTCAAACTGGCTGCTTTGTTCCAGTCGGGTTCTTCGTTTGATCAATGGTGATCAACGTTACTGGAACGTTTTAACGCTGCACGGTTCTTATCCGTGTCATTTGTAGGAACACCAATAATATGAACGCTCAAATCCATACTCAGGATGCCATTCGCACCCTCACCAACGCTTTTGCACCAATGAACTGCCTGATCATGGCCGCTCGCAAAGGCTGCTTCAGCTTCACCCTGGTCAACGAACACGGCATCGCTCGTCACAGCGAACGCCTGTACCCCGATCAATACTCCAGCGCAGAGCCGCTGCAGGCCGTGATCGAGCGTACCCGTCAGGCACTGACTGCCTGATCGACCCGAGTCGCTGAAACACAAAAACCCTGTTTAAAAAGCAGGGTTTTTTATTGCCTGAAATTTGGCATCGAAACATTTTGACTAAGTTCAAATAGATATAAACGTTATAACTAAATGAAGAAGATGTTTTAAAAACAGTCCTTTACATCGTGAATATGACACTACACTTCAACTCAAGCGGCATGATCCGCTTGCGACGGGCCTGAGATCCGATTCACAGCTGCCAAGCCCCCCCCCCTCTCAGGCACCGTCGACCACTTTCATGGACCGAGGCTTGTATGGGTATCGCCGCCAGCGAATTGTGTCGTTATGTGATCCGACCGACGTTGATTTACCTCGGCCGCCATGACGCGACCGCCGAAGCCCTGCTGCTGGGCATTGCCGCCAGCCAGTCGGAACTCGGCTCCGCCCTGCACGACCGCCGTGGCCACGGCCTGTACAGCATCACCGAACCGCGCCACCGCGCACTTTGGGACCACTACCTGGCGCGCGATCCCGAGCGCGCCAGCCTGGTACGCGGCCTGGCCAGCCAGCACGCATTCCTCAGTGCGCCCCAGCTTGAGCTGACCGTCAACCTGCGCTATGCAACCGCAATTGCCTGGCTGCTGGTTGAGCAACACAGCCCTGCCCTGCCGGCGCCGGGCGATGTACTGGCCATGGCGCGTATCTGGAAAGAAATATTTCACCCTCAAGGGCGGCTGCGGGATTTCACCCAAGCCTGGCAAACCTGTGTTTCACCCATGAATCAGGTCACTTGTTGATCAGGCGTTTTGCAAGGTTCGGCTAAAAACGTTGATTTTGGTCGGATTGTCCTACAAAACCGCTCTATCTCCTGCATTACAGCCTATAGCGCTAACTTAAATTTATTGTTACTTTCCGCAGCGGTGATCACCACGGAGTTCTAATAATGAAAAAAGTAATGCTCAAGACCACACTTAGCCTCGCCGTTGCAATGGCCTCCACCCAACTGTTCGCGAGCGGCTTTGCCCTCAACGAGCAAGACGTCGCGGGTATGGGCACGGGTTTCGCAGGCCGTTCTTCTTCTGCCGATAACGCCAGCACTGTCTATGGTAACCCTGCCGGTATGGCTCGCCTTGAAGGCCAGCAAATCACCGGTGGTGTAGCAGCCATTGACGCTTCTACCGACATCAAGGACGCCAGCGGTCGCTCACGCGGCAGCAACAAAGGCGACATGGTGCCGTTTACCGCCGTCCCTTTTGGTTTCTACACCAACAAACTAAACGACCAGTGGGCAATCGGCTTTGGCGTTTATGCGCCGTTCGGCTTGAAGACTGACTATGAACGCGGCTTCCAAGGCCGACCATTCGGCAACAAAAGTGAAGTGGCGGTCATCACCTTCCAGCCGACTGTGAGCTACGCCTTCAACGACAAAGTGTCGATCGGTTTTGGCCCGACCATCAACCGCATCTCCGGCACGCTTGAGTCGCAGCCAAATCTGGGTTTGCTGCCATTGCCTGGCCTCGCAGGCACGGGTGACAACAAAGTCAAAGTCAAAGGCGACGACACTGCCCTGGGCTTCAACGCCGGTATCCTGGTGCAAGCCACCGACACCACCCGCGTGGGCCTGACGTATCACTCGAAAGTGAAATACAAGCTTGAAGGCCATACAGAGGTTACTCCAGGCACCGGCGTTCCAGCTGCCTACCTGGGTGCCGGTCGTTACGACGCGTCGCTGAAAGTTGACACCCCTGAATCCTGGGACGCCTCGGTCACTCAAGACCTGAGCAGCGACTGGAAATTATACGGCGGTGCAACCTGGACACGCTGGAGCCGCCTGAAAGACATTACCGTCAACAACGAAGGCGTGACCCGTGCAGGCGGTGCGCTCGCACCTCAGATCGTCGGCCAGATCAAAGAGCCGCAAAACTGGCACGACACCTGGGCCTATGCTATCGGTACTTCGTACCAGGTCACCAAACAAGTGGTACTGCGTACCGGTCTGACCTTCGACCAGTCGCCTACCAACAACACTGACCGTTCGCCGCGTATTCCTACCGGTGACCGGACCATCTTCAGCGTTGGCCTGGGCTACGCAGTGATGGATAACATGACCATCGACCTGGCGTACTCCTACCTCAAGGAAGAGCCGGTCAAGGTCAACAAGCAGAACGCGCTGGGCCAGACCTATGCGTCCAAGTACGAAAACAGCGCCAACGGCTTCGGCCTGGGCATGACGTACAAGTTCTGATTCAAGCTGTATAAAAAGCCCCGCCCTCCTGCACAGGAGGCGGGGCTTTTTAATGGCCGACGATCAGGGTTTGGACGCCAATGCTTCTTCCACTGCCTTGATCAAGTCCGGGCTGTCCGGCTTGGTCAAACTGGAGAAATTGGCAATCACCTTGCCCTGGCGATCGACCACGTACTTGTAGAAATTCCACTTTGGCGCGCTGGTCTGTTGTGCCAGTACCTTGAACAGGTGCACCGCGTCCGGTCCTTTGACTTTTTGCGGCTCGGTCATGGTGAAGGTCACGCCGTAATTCACGTAACAGACTTTGGCAGTCTCTTCACCGGTCTTGGCTTCCTGTTTGAAGTCATCGGACGGCACGCCAATCACTTCCAGCCCCTGGCCCTTGTAGCGCTGGTACAAGGCTTCGAGGCCTTTGAACTGCGGCGCGAAGCCGCAGAAGCTGGCGGTGTTGACGATCACCAGGGGTTTGCCGGCAAAGCGCTGGCACAGATCGATGGATTCCTTGGCGCGCAGCTTGGGCAATTGGCCCTCAAGCAACGGCGGGCAATTGGCGGCCATGGCTACACTGCCAATGGCCATCAGGACGGGTACTGCAAGCCAGCGCATCTGCATGTCGTGAGTCCTTAACATTTCCAGACCACGAACTTAACAGATCGACATACCCAGTTGCATCAACGCCAGCCCACCACGCTGCCAGCCCCACCAGGCCAGCAGCATCAGCACGACCAGCGCCGCTACCGTCAAACACCGTGCCGTCACACTCATGCCGCCTCCATCTGCGCCTGCAAGCGCGCCACCGGCCGCTCGCGCACCGGCCAGTTCAGCGCGGCGGCGAGCAGGCTGAGCAGAATCGCCACCTGCCAGATCAAATCGTAGTTGCCGGTTCGATCATAGACCACCCCGCCCAACCAGCCGCCAAGGAACGACCCGAGTTGGTGGAACAGGAACACGATCCCACCGAGCATCGAGAGGTTTCGCACACCAAACAAGGTTGCGACGGTGCCGTTGGTCAGCGGCACCGTGGACAGCCACAAAAAGCCCATGGCCATGCCAAACAGGTAGGCCGTGACTTCCGTCACCGGCGCCCACAGGAACAACACGATGACCACCGCACGCAGCAGGTACAGGCCGGTGAGCAAGCGCGGCTTGGACATGCGCCCGCCAAGCCAGCCGGCAGTGTAGGTGCCGAACACATTAAACAGACCGATCAAAGCCAGCACCGTGGTGCCCACCGTGGCGGGCAAGTGCTGGTCGACCAGATACGCCGGCAGGTGCACACCGATAAACACCACTTGGAAACCGCAAACAAAGAAACCGAATGCCAGCAACCAGAAACCGGAATGGGAACAGGCTTCCTGCAAGGCTTCGCGCAAGGTTTGCTGGCCAGTCACCACCGGCAGCGGCTTGTCTTTGAGCATCGCCACCAGCGGCAGAATCAGCGCCACCATCAAGCCCAGTGCCAACAGGGCGGCCGACCAGCCCAGCCAGCCGATCAAACCCAAGGTGCCGGGCACCATGGCGAACTGGCCGAACGAGCCTGCGGCGCTGGCGATACCCATGGCCATGCTGCGTTTTTCCGGCGGTACCGCGCGGCCCACCACGCCGAGGATCACCGAAAACGAGGTGCCCGACAGGCCGATACCAATCAGCAAGCCGGCACTCAACGACAATGACCACGCCGAATCGGACATACCCATCAACACCAGGCCCACGGCGTACAGCACGCCGCCGACAAACACCGCTTTGGTCGCGCCAAAACGATCGGCCAGGGCGCCGGTAAACGGCTGCGCCAAGCCCCAGATCAAGTTCTGCAAGGCGATGGCGAAGGCAAACGTCTCACGCCCCCAGCCAAATTCGTTGCTCATCGGCGCCAGGAACAGGCCAAAGCCATGCCGCACGCCCAAGGACAACGCCAGGATCAGCGCACTCCCCACAAGGATCCAACCACTGGTGCGCCACATCGAGGTCATGTTCTTATTCTCCGCTCGCGGGTATATACCCGCTTGTAGTCGAACAAACCCGCGCTCAGGCGAGTTCATCCAGCAAGGCCAACAAGGTTTCGCGCTTTTCGGCGCCTAACTGATCAATCAATTTTTGTTGCGCCGCTTCCCACGCCGGTAACGCCGCCGCCAGCCGCTCTTCGCCGGCTTGCGTCAACAGCACCAGGCGGTTGCGCAGGTCATCACCCTCGACCAACTGCACCAGGCCTTCACCTTCCAGCACCCGCAAGTTGCGCCCCAGGGTGCTGCGATCCAGGCCCATGGCGTCGGCCAGGCTGGAGATGCTCGGTTGGTCGAGACGCTGCAAGTTGCACAGCAAAGAATACTGGGCGACGTTGATCCCGAAGCCGTCGAGAGCGCCGTCGTAATGCCTGCTGACGCCACGGGCGGCACGTCGCAGGTTGGTGCATAAACATTGGGAGGCAAGCATGGAACGTGTATATACCCGCGATTAAGGAAATGCAAGAAGGTGTTACAGAGCCAAACCGATCAATACCGCGACTTCCAGCAGCTCCAGCAACGCACCGGCTGTGTCGCCGGTGGTGCCGCCCAACCGGTTGACCATCAAGTGGCGCAGACCGATAAAACACAGCGCCGCCAGCAAAACAGCCAGGCCACCGCTGAAACCGCCGATCAGGATGCAGGCCAGGCCACTGAGGATCAGTACCTGTTGGCCGACAACCCGCGGTAAATGGTCCGACAGCGCCTGACCCAAACCGCCTGCACGCACGTAGCGTGTCGTTAGGAACAGCGCCAACATCGAAGCGCGCCCGATCAACGGCGCCAGGATCAATGCAGCGCCATTTTGTTGCTCGATCAGCGCCACCAGCGCGGTGAACTTGAGCAACAGCACCAAACCCAGGGTGACCACGGCAATCGGCCCGCTGCGGGGGTCTTTCATGATGGTCAGGGTGCGCTCGCGGTCGCCGAAACCACCGAGCCAGGCATCGGCGCTGTCCGCCAGGCCGTCCAAGTGCAGGCCACCGCTAAGCAACACCCACGCCGTCAGCAATAAGGCGGCATGCAGCAACAACGGCGCGCCCATCAATACGCTGTTGAGCGCCCATAACAGCACGCCGAACAACAGCCCGACCACGGGATAAAACAGCAGCGAACGCCCCAATTCCTGTGGCTGCGGCATGCCCGGCAAACGAATCGGCAGGCTGCTGAGAAATTGCAGGGCGATCCAGAATGGCAGCATCGTCAGGTTCCTTCCTTTAACACGCCATCGGCGAAGACTTGCAGGCTGAACAGCCCACCGTGGCCGACCTCGACATTCAATAACTGCTCACGCGGCAAACCTCGCGCCTGCGCCAAAAGCAGACGCATCACGCCACCGTGGCTGATCAGCAACACGCGCTCACCGGCATAGGCTTGATGCAAACGTGAGACGGCGCCCAGGACACGGCGGGAAAAATCACTGACCGGCTCGCCCTCACGCGGCGTGAAGCTGTAGGGGTCGGCCCAGAACAGGCCCAGGCCTTCGGCGTCAGTTTCCATCAGCGCCGCTGCGCTGTGCCCTTCCCAAGCGCCGAAGTGCAATTCCTGCAGGTCTTTTTCCAGGCTCACCGGCAAACCCAGGCGTGCGCCCAACTCTTGGGCGAACAGCGCGCAACGTTGCAACGGCGAACTGATCACGCGGTCCCAAGGCCCCCGCTCTGCCACGGCGGCACGCATCTGTGCCCAACCCTTGTCGGTCAAGGCGTCGTCGAGGCTGCCGCGCAGACCGCCACCCAGCTCGGTTTCGCCGTGGCGCAACAGGTCCAGGTGCAAGGTCATGCCGGGCGGTCTGCCACGGCCGCTTCGGCGAAAGTCGCCATCTGCCCGTGCAGCGCGCACGCCAGGCGCAGCAACGGCACCGCCAGCGCCGCACCACTGCCCTCGCCCAGGCGCAGGCCGAGTTGCAGCAAGGGTTCGGCGTTAAGGTGTTGCAGCACGTGACGATGGCCCGGCTCGGCGCCACCGTGGCCGAACACCAGCCATTCGCGACACGCCGGGTTCAGGCGCGTGGCAACCAGTGCGGCGACGGTGCAGATAAACCCGTCCACCAGCACGACGATGCCTGCTTGTGCGCAGGCCAGGTAAGCACCGACCAACGCGGCAATTTCAAACCCACCGAGGTTGAACAGCGTGTGCAATGCGTCATCGCGCTGTCCGGCATGCAGCGCCAGTGCGCGCTCGATGACCGCTACCTTGTGGCTGACGCCCTGGGCGTTCAAACCGGTGCCCGGGCCGGTGAGGTCGCTGACCTTGCAATCGAGCAGCGCGCACGCCAAGGCACTGGCGGCGGTGGTATTACCGATGCCCATTTCGCCGCCGATAAACAGCTGGGCGCCGCTTTCCAATGCGCGACGCGCGCTGTCACGACCGGCTTGCAGTGCCAGGCGGCCCTGAGCTTCGGTCATGGCCGGGCCGTTGACGAAATTGGCGGTGCCCGCGCCGATGTTCAGGTGACGCACGCCGGGCAGGTTCAGCGAGGGTATCACCGTGCCGAGGTCGACCACTTCCAGCTGCGCATCCAGTTGGCGAGCCAACACACTGATGGCCGCGCCGCCGGTAACGAAGTTGTGCAGCATTTGCCCGGTCACTTCCTGGGGAAACGCCGACACGCCCTCGGCGACCACGCCATGGTCACCGGCAAAAATGGCGATCCACACTGGGTCCACCAACGGTTTGACCTGACCTTGCAGGCCGGCCAGTTGCACCGCTACAGCCTCGAGCTGGCCGAGCGAACCGGCCGGTTTGGTCAGCTGCTGCTGGCGCGCCAGCGCGTGTTCGTGTGCCGCCGTGTCGACGGCCTTGCAGGGGTTAAGCCACCAGGTGTCAGTCATAACGCAGTACCTTTCAACGTCAGGGGCAGGCCGGCGACCGTCAGGACAACACGCTGACACCGCTCGGCCAAGGCTTGATGCAGCCAACCGGCTTCATCCACATAGCGGCGAGTCAATTCGCCCAGCGGCACGACACCCATTCCGGTCTCGTTGCTGACAAAAATGATTTCTCCCGGCAGTGCTGCCAGGGTGTGCAGCAATTGATCGCGCTCCAGCGCGAGGCGCGCCGGGTCTTCGAGCATCAGCAGATTGGTAAGCCACAGGGTCAGGCAATCCACCAGCAGGCAGCGACCGGCAGCGGCGTTTTCGCGCAGTACGCGGGCCAGTTCGACGGGTTCTTCAATCAGGCCCCAATGATCGGGACGCCGCTCACGGTGATGCGCGACACGCGCGCTCATCTCGCCGTCCAGCGGCTGGCTGGTGGCGATGTAGATGACGGGCAAGCTGCTGTCACTGGCAAGTTTTTCGGCCAGGCGGCTTTTGCCGGAGCGGGCACCGCCGAGGATTAATTGATGCATGGGGTAGCGCCTTGTTCGGCGGGTGGAGAGGTTGGGGTGTGCCGCGGCGAGTGGGGTGAGTCAGACAGGTATGCAGTGTCTGAACCATCGCCTTCGCAGGCAAGCCAGCTCCCACAGAAAGGCAGATCTGCTTTTGATCTGGCGGTTGATTTTGATCTCAGTCGCCCCGTTAAACCTGCGTTCGGGCACACCGAGCCCAGGCGAGGTGCCGAGTGGTGGGGCGAAGACTTTTTGGTTACTTTTGTGTCTTTACAAAAGTGACCCGCTGTAAGAGCGGAACCATAAGTGGCCGTTACCCAGCTGACGGATATGTACACTGACAAACCGCCATCGCAGGCAAGCCAGCTCCCACAGTTGGATTGTGTGTGCACAGTTAGAGCCCGCATAGCTTGCGCAGCAACGCGGTATCCAGGTGGTTTTCCACCAGGTCCGCCAAACGCTCGATATCGCGCTCGCGCAAGGCGTGGTAATCCACCTCCTGCACGTCCTGTAACCCAGCCCAGCGCAACAAGGCGCTGCACGCGGCGGGGCTTTCGAACAGGCCGTGCAGGTAGGTGCCGAGGATCTGCCCGTCGGCACTCTGGGCGCCGTCACTGCGGCCATCATCCAGCCGTACGGCGGCGTTCGCCAGTGCTTCACCGCACGTCACGCCGGCGTGAATCTCATAACCACTGACCTCGGCATCTTCCAGCAACAACCGCCCTCGCACATTACGCAGTTGCTTCTGTGCTTCCAGGGTCGTACTGAACGCCAGCAGTCCCAAGCCTTCACTGGAGCCGGCCGGCCCTTCCAGCCCGAGCGGGTCATGCAGCTGCTCGCCGAGCATCTGCAAGCCGCCGCAAATCCCCAGCACCTTGCCACCGTAGCGCAAGTGCCGAGCCACGGCAGTGTCCCAGCCATTGGCACGCAGATAGGCGAGGTCACTGCGCACGCTTTTGGAGCCCGGCAGGATAATCAGGTCGGCAGGCGGAATCGGCTGACCCGGCCCGATAAACTGCAAATCCACCTGGGGGTGCAGGCGCAGCGGGTCGAAATCGGTGTGGTTGCTGATGCGCGGCAATACCGGCACCACCACCTTGAGCACTTGCGCAGCCTTGTCGATCTGGCGCTGGTCGATGCCGTCTTCGGCTTCCAGGTGCAGGTCCATCACGTAAGGCAGCACGCCCACCACCGGCTTGCCGGTGCGCGCTTCCAACCAGTCGAGGCCAGGCTGCAGCAAGGCGATATCGCCGCGAAACCGGTTGATGATAAAGCCCTTGACCCGCGCCTGTTCGGTCGGCGCAAGCAATTCCAGGGTGCCGACCAGATGGGCGAACACGCCGCCACGATTGATATCGGCGATCAACAACACCGGGCAATCCACCGCTTCGGCAAAGCCCATATTGGCAATGTCATTGGCGCGCAGGTTTATCTCCGCAGGCGACCCCGCGCCTTCCACCATCACCACCGGGTAGGCCGCGCTCAGGCGTGTGTGGGACGCCAGCACCGCCTGCATCGCGATGGCTTTATAGTCGTGATAAGCCACGGCGTTCATGCTGGTCACGGCGCGACCGTGAATGATCACTTGGGAGCCGGTGTCACTGTTGGGTTTGAGCAGCACCGGGTTCATGTCGGTGTGCGGCGCGAGGTTGGCGGCCTGGGCTTGCACCGCCTGGGCGCGACCGATCTCGCCGCCTTCAGCGGTCACGGCACTGTTGAGCGCCATGTTCTGCGGCTTGAACGGCGCCACCGCGATGCCCTGGCGCACCAGCCAGCGGCACAGCGCGGTCACCAGAGTACTTTTGCCGGCGTCGGAGGTGGTGCCTTGCACCATCAGCGTACTCATGGGGCTTCCTTGTAGACGGCCAGGGCTTCGTCGAGTCGCAGCCAATCTGCCTCGGTATCGGGCAAGCCAAAGCGCAGGCTGCTGTCATGGACAAACAGGCGCAGCAGAATGCCGCGCTGGGCCATGAATTCATGCATGCGTTCGGCGTGTGGGGTGATCAGCCACTGGAATAGGGCACAGCCGCCGTGGGGTTGAAAGCCGTGGCGTTCGAGCAGGTCAAACAGCCGCTGCGCTGCTTCGATACAGCGCTCACGCTGACGAACCTGCCCGGCGGTATCACGCAGGCACACCTGGCCAAGCACGCGGGTCGGTCCGCTGACGGCCCACGGCCCAACCTGCTCGGCCAACAGCCGCAGCAACCTGCGCTCGGCCAGCACGAAGCCCAGGCGCACACCGGCCAGGCCGAAAAACTTGCCGAACGAGCGCAATACAATCAGGCCCACATGGTGGGTGTGGCTGGCCAGGCTCAGCTCTGGAGTGACGTCCATGAACGCCTCGTCCACCACCAGCCAGCCGCCGCGCTGGGCCAGCCGTGCGTGCCAGTCCAGCAGGCGTTGCGGGCTCAGGCTCAGGCCGGTGGGGTTATTGGGGTTGACCACCACCAGCACGTCGAGGCTGTCGAGAAAGAAGTCGACTTCCTGCTCCTGCACTTCGCGCACCACATACCCGGCGCGGCGCCAGGCTTCGGCGTGCTCGGCGTAACAGGGCGACAACACGCCAACCTTGCCGGAACGGCGCAGGCGCGGCAGCAGCTGGATCGCCGCCTGGGAGCCCGGCACCGGCAGCAGGTGGGCGGCGCCGTAATAGTCGCAGGCGGCCTTTTCCAGGCCGTCATCGGCTTCCGGCAAACGCGCCCAGGCCCGCAACGGGATCTCGGGGATCGGCCAGGGCCAGGGCGCGAGGCCGCTGGACAGGTCGAGCCAATCGGCCTCGGCAATTCCGTACTCAATCACCGCCTTACGCAGGCGCCCACCGTGCTCAAGCATACAATTGCGCCCCCGCGCAGAGGATCAACAGCCATAACCAAACGCCACGCTGCACCAGTTGCCAGCCACGGTCGATGGCGTCGGCATCGGCGGCAGGGCCTTCACCCAATTGCGGGCGTTGATGCAGCTCGCCGTGATAGATCGCCGCGCCACCCAGTTCCACGCCCAAGGCACCCGCCCCGGCCGCCATCACCGGACCCGCGTTGGGGCTGTCCCAGGTCGGCCCCTGGGTGCGCCAGCATCTGAGCGCCAGGCGGGTTTTGCCCAACACGGCGTAGGTCAGCGCCACCAGCCGTGCAGGAATATAGTTGAGCACATCGTCGATCCTGGCCGCTGCCCAGCCGAAGCGCTCGAAGCGTTCGTTGCGATAGCCCCACATGGCGTCGAGGGTGTTGCTCAGGCGGTACAGCACCACGCCCGGCACGCCGGCGACCACAAACCAGAACAACGCGGCAAACACCGCGTCGCTGCCGTTCTCCAGCACTGACTCGGTGGCGGCGCGGGCGACTTCGGTGCTGTCCAGCTCGCTGGTCTGGCGGCTGACCAGATAACTCACACGCTTGCGCGCCTCATCCAGGTCACCGCTGCGCAACGCCTGCGCAACCGGCATCACATGCTCACCCAGGCTGCGCATGCCCAGCGCCAGGTACAGCGCCAGGATTTCCAGGACCCAGCCAATATAGGGCGCCCATGACAACGCAGTGGCCAGCAGCGTCAGCGGCACCACGGCGATAACCCATGCGGTCACGCCGTGGCTGCGCCAGCCACGGCCACCGGTGTTGAAACGTTGCTCGATGCGCCCGGCGAAATTGCCGAACGCCACCAGCGGATGCCAGCGCCTGGGTTCGCCCAGCAGCGCATCCAGCGCCACCGCAGCGACACACAGCAAGGCCACACTCATTGACTCACTCCCCACACATTCTCATACAACATGTCACTCAGCGGCCGTGGTTCGGTCCAGCCTTCGAGTTGCAACATCGGTGCCGGGTAGAACTCGGCCACCGGGCCCAGGCACAGCACAGCCAGGGGTTTGGCGCCGGGCGGCAGGCCCAGCAGGTCGGCCAGCGCTCGTGGCTCGAACAGCGAGACCCAGCCCATGCCAAGGCCCTCGACGCGGGCGGCCAGCCAGAGATTCTGGATCGCGCAGGACAACGACGCCATGTCCATCTCCGGCAAGGTGCGCCGGCCAAAGATGTGGCGCTCGCGGTCATCCATCAACGCGGCCACCAATACTTCGGCGCAGTCGTGGATGCCTTCGACCTTGAGCTTCATGAATTCGTCGGAGCGCTCGCCCAAGGCTTCGGCGGTGCGCACGCGTTCTTCCTCCACCAATTGCTGAATGTTCCCACGCAGTTGACGGTCGCTGATGCGGATAAACCGCCAGGGTTGCATCAAGCCCACGCTGGGCGCCTGGTGTGCAGCCTGGAGCAGGCGGTGCAGCAATTCGGGCGCCACCGTGCCGCCGGTGAAGTGGCGCATGTCGCGGCGTTCGGCGATGGCGCGGTAGACGGCGTCGCGGTCGGCCTGGGGGTATTGGTTGTCAGTCATGGCCTCTTCGCGAGCAAGCCCGCTCCCACATTTGGAATGCATTCTCCTGTGGGAGCGGGCTTGCTCGCGAAGGCGGTGCTCATGACAGGCGCAAAGAGTGCAGCCACCGCCGTCGGATTGGACGGAAAATAAAAGTGCACATAGGAAGCCGTCATCCGCCCCTGCCGATACACCGCTTCCGCCCCGCGCCCGCCATTGGGGCTCAGGCCACGGGCAATCGGCTGCCAGTCGGTGCTGGTCAGGGAATGGTGATAGGTGTGACCGCGCAGCACGCCTTCGGGCAACTCGACACTTTGCAGGGCCAGGGCCGCGAGTTTCTTTTGCATCACCGCATCGCCTTGCAACAGGCCGACCAGTTCGGCACGGGTGCCGTGCACGTCGGTGAGCGAATCCAGCAGGTAGAGCATGCCACCACATTCAGCCAGCAGCGGTTTGCCAGCCGCATGATGGGCGCGGATAGCCGCAAGCATCGGGGTGTTTTCGGAGAGTGCCTGGTGATGCAATTCGGGATAGCCACCGGGCAGGTAGAGACTGTCGGCGTCGGGCAACTGGCGATCGTGGATCGGCGAGAAAAACCTCAGCTCTGCGCCCATTGCCCGCAACAGATCCAGGCTGGCGCCGTAAGTGAAAGCGAAGGCTTCATCACGGGCCACGGCAATGCGCACACCGGCCAACAGCGGCTCGGCTTCAATCAGTTGCGGCGCGGCGAACGTCACCGGCGGCGGCAACGCCACTTCGCAGCTGCTGCCCAGCGCCTGGGCTGCGGCGTCCAGGCGCGCATCAAGGTCATTGAGTTCACTGGCTTGCACCAGGCCCAGATGACGACTCGGTAATTCAATCCCCGTTTCACGGGACAACGCGCCATACCAGCGCAGGCCTTCGGTGAGGCTGCCCTCGAGCAGTTGCGCGTGACGCAAGGTACCGACGCGATTGGCCAGCACACCGGCGAACGGCAAGTCCGGCTGGTAGCGCGCCAGGCCCAGCGCCAGGGCACCGAAGGTCTGGGCCATGGCGGTGCCGTCGATCACACCGAGCACCGGCACACCAAAGTGCCGCGCCAGGTCGGCGCTCGAGGGTGTGCCGTCAAACAGCCCCATTACGCCTTCGATAAGGATAAGGTCAGCCTCGCCCGCCGCTTCCCACAACAACCGGCGACTTTCCTGCTCACCCACCATCCACATGTCCAACTGATACACCGGCGCACCGCTGGCACGCTCGTGGATCATCGGGTCGAGAAAGTCCGGCCCGCATTTGAACACGCGCACCTTGCGCCCCAGGTTGCGGTGCAAGCGGGCGAGCGCGGCGGTGACGGTGGTTTTGCCCTGGCCGGACGCCGGTGCGGCGATCAATACGGCTGGGCAATGACGGGGCTGATTCAAAGTTCGACGCCCTTCTGTGCCTTGATACCGGCCTGGAACGCGTGCTTGAGCATGCCCATTTCGGTGACGGTGTCGCCCATTTCAATCAGCTCGGGCTTGGCGCCACGGCCCGTCACCACAACGTGCTGCATGGGTGGACGGGCCTGCAGGTCGCTGAGTACCTGGTCCAGATCGAGGTAGCCGTGCTTGAGGGCGATGTTCAGCTCGTCCAGCACCACCAGGCCGATGGACGGGTCTTGCAGCAATTCGCGGGAAACCGCCCAGGCGGCTTCGGCGGCGGCGATGTCGCGCTGACGGTCCTGGGTTTCCCAGGTGAAGCCTTCACCCATCACATGAAAACGCACTTGCTCGGGGAAGCGCCGGAAAAACAGTTCCTCACCGGTGCTGTTGCGCCCCTTGATGAACTGCACCACGCCGCATTGCATGCCGTGGCCCATGGCGCGGGCGAGCATGCCGAACGCCGAGCTGCTTTTGCCTTTGCCGTTACCGGTCAGCACCAGCAGCAAGCCGCACTCGTTTGGGGAATTGGCGATACGCTCGTCGATCACGGCTTTTTTGCGCAGCATGCGCGCCAGGTGGCGTTCGTCGCGGTCGGGGGAATCAGTCATGGCAGCTCTCCGTTGGGGCTGGACAAAAACGGCGGGCAGGAAAAAAGAAAAACAGACAGCCAAGCATCGCCCACCGTGATGCTGTTGGATGATCCAGGCCGGTCTCCGGGCTCATAAGTGGCGCTCTGCTTATAGCGCGAGCAGGCCAACGGCGCGCCTTCCCATATCACGCGGATACAGTGGCAAAAGGCACCGTTTTGACTCATTTACCGTTGCGGGGGCAGCGCCGGAATTGCGGCTGCGCTGTGTACAAGCGCGCTCACTCACCGGCTTCCCTGTTTCACTCTGTCGGCACAATGGCCACAGAGCACCTGGAACAAGCCGCGAAGGTTAGTGGGTTGGGGGTGGAGCGTCAATTAAAGCTGGCCTTGCACTTGAACCATCCGACTGCCGCGCTTCTCTACCTTTACAGGTATTAAGGAGAAAACCATGCACAAAACCAGACTCGCCTTACTGATCATGCTGGCAGGCACCCTCGCCGCCTGCGGTGAAAGCTCTACCTTGCAGGTCTCGGACGGCACCGGGCCATCGCCCAAACTGCCGGAGCCGAACAAAACCCTGATCCCCACCGTCAACATCGCTCCGGCGGTCGGCTGGCCGGAAGGCGTCAAGCCGACAGCCGCCGCCGGCACACAGGTGGCAGCGTTTGCCGAAGGCCTGGATCACCCGCGCTGGCTCTACGTGTTGCCCAATGGTGATGTGCTGGTCGCCGAAACCAATTCGCCGCCCAAGCCGGACGACGCCACCGGCATTCGTGGTTGGGTGATGGAGAAAGTCATGGGCCGCGCCGGCGCGGGCGTGCCAAGCCCGAACCGCATCACACTGCTGCGCGATGCCGACCATGATGGCGTGGCCGAGACGCGCACGGTGTTTCTGGAGAACCTCAATTCGCCGTTTGGCATGACGCTGGTGGGTAACGACCTGTACGTCGCCGATTCGGACAAACTGCTGCGCTTCCCTTATCAGCCGGGTGAAACCGCGATCAAGGCAGCCGGCACCAAGGTGGTGGACCTGCCGGGCGGCAGCATCAACCACCACTGGACCAAAAACGTGGTGGCCAGCAAGGACGGCAGCAAGTTGTATGTGAGTGTCGGCTCCAACAGTAACGTCGGCGAAAACGGCCTGGACGCGGAACAAGGCCGCGCAGCGATCTGGGAAGTTGACCGCGCCACGGGCCAGCACCGGATTTTTGCCTCCGGCCTGCGCAACCCCAACGGCATGGCCTGGGAACCGCAGAGCGGCAAGCTGTGGACGGCGGTCAACGAGCGCGATGAGATCGGCAGCGACCTGGTGCCGGACTACATCACCTCGGTGAAAGACGGCGCGTTTTATGGCTGGCCCTTCAGCTATTACGGCCAGCATGTGGACGTGCGTGTCTCGCCGCAAAACCTCGACCTGGTCGCCAAGGCCATCGCCCCGGACTATGCCGTGGGGCCGCACACTGCGTCATTGGGGCTGACGTTTGCCGAGGGCAGCAAACTCCCGGCGCAGTTCAGCAACGGCGCATTTATCGGCCAGCATGGTTCGTGGAACCGCAAGCCGCACAGTGGCTACAAGGTGATTTTCGTGCCGTTCGAGGGTGGGCAACCCAAGGGGCAGCCGGTGGATGTGCTGACCGGGTTTCTCAATAAAGACGAGAAAGCCATGGGCCGGCCGGTGGGCGTGGTGATTGATCAGCAGGGGGATTTGCTGGTGGCCGATGATGTGGGGAATAAGGTGTGGCGGGTGTCGGCGGCTAAGTAACTGCCTTGTAGGGGCTCATGTGGGAGCTGGCTCCCACAATTAAACCTGTGCAGCCTATGGATTACGCGCCAGGCTCGCCGGCAACACGCGCTTGGCGCTCAGGTAGGCATTTTGCCAATAGGCCTTGGACAAGGTGTCCAACTTCACCGTACCGCCCGTTTGCGGCGCGTGTACGAATCGCCCTTCACCCACGTAGATACCTGCGTGGCTGACTCGCGAGCCGCCGCCGGTGGCGAAGAAGATCAGGTCGCCGGTTTGCAGGTTGTTTTCGCTCACATCCTGAGCGCGCATCACGATCAGTTCGCGGGTAGTGCGCGGCAGGCTGATGCCGGCGGCGTCACGGTAGACAAAGCCGATCAGGCCACTGCAATCAAACCCGGAGTCCGGCGTATTGCCGCCCCAACGGTAAGGGGTGCCGACCAGGCCCAGCGCACGAAAGAGCACGTCTTCGGCTGCCGGCGAGAAATTTTGGGTGGAATAGTTGAACACCGGCTTGGGCTTGACCGCGACAGGCGCTGGCGGCGGTGGACGGCTTGCGCAGGCGCTGAGGAGCGCGGCACATACCAGCAAAATGAGGCGTGCTGAGGTCGACATGGGCAGAACAATCCTGATCTGGATGCGGCTTTCGCTGCCGAACGCTGAAAACCAGAACGCGCAAGCAAAGCTCGCGCGAACGGATTACAACAATGTCCAGGGATTCTAGCGCTTACACGTCAAACTTCAAGTATCACTTTAACTTTACTTACTAGCGGTAACCGTAGTCGGGGCCATGGCGAGTGCGCGCTTGGCTTCGATGAAGGTTTTGCTCCAGTAGCTGTCGCCCAGGTTGTCGACTCGAACACCGCCACTGCGACGGCTGCTGGAGTGGATAAACTGGTTATCGCCCAAGTAGATACCGGCGTGGCTTACACGACCGCGACCTGCCGTACTAAAGAAAAGCAGATCACCGGGCTTGAGGTTGTTGCGTGCGACCAACGGTGCGTCCACGTTGATCATTTCGCGTGTCGAGCGTGGCAGGTTCATGCCGGCTTCTTCACGGAACAGGTAGCCGATAAAGCCGCTGCAGTCGAAACCGGCTTCAGAGGTACCGCCGAAACGGTAACGGGTACCGATCAGGGACATGCCGCGTTCGAGGATGCTGTCGGCCAGAACGGGAAGCTGGTAAGGCTTGCTGCCGGCGAAGTTGGCCAGTTCTTTCTCGGTTGCCTGCTCTTCTTTATAAAGAGCTTCCTGATAGACAGTGGAAGACTGCGCTGCAACGAACTTTGCCTGATTTTGAACCTGTGGTTTTTGCTGCTCAGCCACGTTTTGAGTGTGGGTGGCGCAACCAAACAACAGGGTAACGAGTGCGAGAGGCACGAGGGGTGCGAAGCGATTTAGCATGGGCACGACCGTGGCTGATGTGTAAAGAAGTCGAGACTATGCCTTCTATCACATCGATTTGCAAATTCAATCGTGATCTATGTGACTTCTTGTTTGGACTATGACATCTAAGCCCTTAACACCCTATTGATGCCTGTTGCGTGGCCAAACCGGCCCAAACGCAGGTTTTCTGACGCCTGGAAGTTGCCGAAAAGCTTGCTGGACAAGGGCTGGCTACCAGCCGAGGGTTTCCTTGAGAAACGGAATGGTCAGCTTGCGCTGGGCCTGCAGCGAGGCTTGATCGAGCTGTTCGAGCAAATCGAACAACGCGCTCATGCTGCGGGTGCCACGGGTGAGGATAAAGTGCCCGACTTCGTCGGTGAGGTGCAAACCACGACGCGATGCGCGCAATTGCAGGGCACGCAGCTTGTCTTCATCGGAGAGTGGGCGCATCTGGAAGATCAGCGCCAGGGTCAGGCGTGACTTGAGGTCAGCCAGTTTCACCGGCAGCTCACGCGGCGAGGTAGAGGCGGCAATCAACAGGCGCCGGCCGCTGTCACGCAGGCGGTTGAACAGGTGAAACAGCGCCTCTTCCCAATCTGCCTTGCCGGCGATGGCCTGCAGGTCATCCAGGCACACCAGTTCGTATTGCTCAAGGTGGTCGAAGATGCCGATGCCACGGTCCATCAGCTCAGCCAGCGGCAAATAAACTGCCGGCTCGCCCATCTGCTCGAAGCGCAGGCAGGCTGCCTGCAACAGGTGGGTACGCCCCACGCCGTGTTTGCCCCACAGATAGATCAGGCTTTCAGTCCACCCGGCGTCGGCTTCGCAGAGCCGCTCGACATAGCCGAGTGCAGCGGCATTGGCGCCTGGGTAGTAATTGATAAAGGTGGCGTCGTCACGCAGACGCACACCCAAGGGCAGCTGAATCGGTTTCATGCTGACTGAACGGCTCCAAACGAACCGTTAGTGGCCTCTGTGTAAAGTTTGCAAAGTTTATACCCGTGAAGCCGGGCGCACAATGCAGCAGACCACAAGCAAAATCAAAGGTTTGCGTTAACTTGTGGCGATTTGCGCAAATTGTTTGACACCCTGCCCCAGAAACAACAAACCCGGCTTAGGCCGGGTTTGTTGCGAAACGGTTACAAATCCGGGTCTTCAACCCCGGTATACGCATCCGAATCCTTATACAGATCATGCACGTGGCGCACCAACACCATGATCACCGCCGCCACGGGCAGCGCCAGCAAGATGCCGGTAAAACCAAACAGCTCACCGCCCGCGAGGATCGCAAAGATCACCGCCACCGGGTGCAAGCCAATCCGGTCGCCCACCAACAGCGGCGTCAGCACCATGCCTTCCAGTGCCTGGCCGACCATGAACACCGCGACGATCCCAAGCATCGGGTACAGGTCGCCGCCAAACTGGAACAACCCGGCCACCAACGCCGCACCGATACCAATCACAAAGCCCATGTACGGCACGATGGCCGCCAAGCCTGCGATCAAGCCGATCAACAACCCCAGCTCCAAACCAATCGCCATCAGACCCGCGGCATAGATGATCCCCAGCGCCAGCATCACCAGCAGCTGGCCGCGTACGAACGCGCCGAGCACCTCGTGGCACTCTTGCGCCAGGGACACGATGCGCTCTTCGTTGTTGCGTGGCAGCAGGCTGCGGATCTTGGCCATCATGATGTCCCAATCACGCAGCAGGTAGAACGCCACCACCGGGATCAACACCAAATTGGTCAACCAGCCGATCAATGCAAGGCTGGAGGCCGTGGCCTGGCTGAGCACCACACCGACAATATCGGTGGTCTGGCCCATATGTTCACTGATCGCGGCCTTGACCTTGTCGAACTTCCAGAAACCATCTGCCAGCCCCAGCTTGGCCTGAGCCCACGGCATCGCCGTGTGCTGCAACCAGTCGAGCATTTGCGGCGCCAGTTCATAGAGGCGAAACAGCTGCTTGGCCAGCATCGGCACCAACACCAGCACCAAGGCGGTGATAATCAGCGTGAACAGTGCAAACACCGCGACCACGCCCAAGGTTCGCGACAAACCAGCTTTCTCCAGGCGATCCACCACCGGATCGAACAGATAAGCGAGCAGCAACGCGACCAGGAACGGCGTCAGGATCGAATGCAGCAAAAACACAAAAACGCACAGCAGGACAACCCCACCAAGCCACACCCAACGACGCGTATCCGCCATAAACCACTCCATCTATCATTTGCTTCCTTCTATCTATATAGAAGGAAGATCACCTACCAACGAAAACGTAACTGCGCCTGAGGCGCCGGGGCCGCCGGCGGCTGCGCGCCATCGGTTACCGAAGGTTGAACCGGCGCTTCGCCCGCAGGCACTTCCTGCAACTTGGCCAGGCTCAACTGAGTGCGCAACTGATCGGCACTGCCGTTGACCCGATACACAATGCGATTGCCGTCCACCCACTGCGGCTGAGCGCCAAAGGGTTCAAGCAGATGGCCCAAAGCGGCATAGCGCTCCAGATTCATGCCCTGCACTTCGAGCAGCTGTTCGGTGCTCACACCTGGCTTGACGGCAAAGCGCGGTGCCAGTTTTTGGCTGACCGCCAACATCACGGCATCGGCCACCGCGCCAGTGTCAGCGCCCTGGGCGGTGCCCTGCTCGCTCTTATCGCCCAACCACAGGCGCCATTTGGCCTGCCACTGGTTGCCTTCCTGGCGCGCGTGCACGGCCAGCAAGGCGTCGGCGCCGTAGCGTTCGGAAGCGGCGCGCAAGGGCGTGGCGTCGGCACTTTCCAAATTCGGTGCCGTGGCGACGACTTGCTCATCCAGATCACCCAGCGGCAAACGCAACGGCAAGCCGCGGTGTTGCGCGGCACGGCGCAGTGCACCGGCTATCGCCTGGCCATCACCGACCAGGCTGCTGCCGTCAGTGGAATCGTTGAGCCACCAGCCGAGGATCGACGGCCGATTGCTGCCCCAGATCGACAGGCCCGCTTCACGCAGGGCGCGATCGGTGCTCACGGGGTCGAAGTCTACTTGCAGGCTTTCCGGCGGGCCGGCGTCGTAGCCGTATTGGCTGATGATTTGCTGCGGGTCTTTGCGGATCGCCGCCAGGCCTGGGCCTTCGGCGGCTTTGGCATCGCCGGTCAGGCGGATCACCAGGGTTTGCACGGCGCGCTGGGTGGCCTGGTCACGCTCTTGGGGCGACTGGCTGGCAACCGGTTCAAGTACTTGATAGAGGCCATTGAGGGTTTCGGCATGACTCGCCAGGCTGACTAACGACAAGCAGCCTACAAAGAAGACATTACACAGACGCATGGAAGATTCCCGAACGACAAATTTAGCGGCTGGAACAGACCGCGTGAACTCGGCTTGGCAAGGCTGTGACCACAGCAGCCGGTAAAACATTCACAGGGTCATGGCAGTTTTTGTACTGTCATAACGATAGCGGGTTAAAGGCTATACCTTAATACACGCCATTACCGGCTCGATGAGCATTTTTTTAACCGGCTTTTTTAACCTATATGGCCCTGCCCGTCGGCCCGAGGATGGCCGCTGCCCCTCAAGCCTGATAAAATCGCGCGCCTTCGCAGACCGTCAGCGGCTGGGCCTTTTATCAAAAGCGCCTGCCGGCTCGGTCGTTACCCAGAAATCCCCCCTAAAGGCCTGGATCATGAGCAAGCAACCCTCCCTGAGCTACAAGGACGCCGGTGTAGACATCGACGCCGGTGAAGCATTGGTCGAACGCATCAAGAGCGTCGCCAAGCGCACTGCGCGCCCCGAAGTCATGGGCGGCCTGGGCGGTTTTGGCGCCCTCTGCGAAATCCCGGCCGGCTACAAGCAGCCTGTGCTGGTGTCCGGCACCGACGGCGTGGGCACCAAGCTGCGCCTGGCGCTGAACCTGAACAAGCACGACACCATCGGTATCGACCTGGTTGCCATGTGCGTCAACGACCTGGTGGTGTGTGGCGCAGAGCCGCTGTTCTTCCTCGACTACTACGCCACCGGCAAGCTGAACGTGGACACCGCGGCTCAAGTGGTCACCGGCATCGGCGCCGGCTGCGAACTGTCGGGTTGCTCCCTGGTCGGCGGCGAAACCGCTGAAATGCCGGGCATGTACGAAGGCGAAGACTACGACCTGGCCGGTTTCTGCGTCGGTGTGGTCGAAAAAGCTGACATCATCGACGGTTCCAAAGTCGCAGCCGGTGACGCCCTGCTCGCCCTGCCATCGTCCGGCCCGCACTCCAACGGCTACTCGCTGATCCGCAAGATCATCGAAGTGTCCGGCGCCGACATCGAGAACACCCAGCTCGACGGCCAACCGCTGACCAACCTGCTGATGGCCCCGACCCGCATCTACGTGAAGCCTTTGCTCAAGCTGATCAAAGACACCGGCGCCGTCAAAGCCATGGCCCACATCACCGGCGGTGGCCTGCTGGACAACATCCCGCGCGTGCTGCCAAAAGGCGCACAGGCGATTGTCGACGTGGCAAGCTGGACCCGTCCTGCCGTTTTCGACTGGCTGCAAGCGCAAGGCAACGTCAACGAAACCGAAATGCACCGCGTGCTGAACTGCGGCGTGGGCATGGTCATCTGCGTGGCGCAAGAACACGTTGAAACCGCGCTGAACGTACTGCGTGAAGCGGGCGAGCAACCTTGGGTTATCGGCCAGATCGCTACCGCTCCAGAAGGCGCGGCCCAGGTTGAACTGAAGAACCTCAAGGCTCACTGATGCCTGAGACCTGTGATGTCGTGGTGCTGCTCTCCGGCACCGGCAGTAACTTGCAGGCCCTGATCGACAGCACGCGCACCGGCGATAGCCCGGTGCGCATTGCTGCGGTGATCTCCAACCGCAGCGACGCCTACGGCCTGCAACGCGCCAGGGACGCGGGTATCGACACCCGCTCGCTGGATCACAAGGCTTTCGAAGGTCGCGAGGCCTTCGACAGCGCCTTGATCGAACTGATCGACGCCTTCAATCCCAAACTCGTGGTGCTTGCCGGTTTCATGCGCATCCTCAGCGCCGATTTCGTGCGGCACTACCAGGGGCGCCTGCTCAATATCCACCCGTCCCTGCTACCCAAATACAAAGGGTTACACACGCACCAACGCGCTCTCGAGGCCGGCGACACGGAGCATGGCTGCAGCGTGCACTTTGTCACCGAGGAACTCGATGGCGGGCCTCTGGTCGTACAGGCAGTGGTTCCGGTAGAGTCTGCAGATTCGGCGCAGACACTTGCGCAACGGGTTCACACCCAGGAACACAGGATTTACCCGCTGGCTGTTCGCTGGTTTGCCGAGGGACGATTGATTCTCGGCGAACAGGGTGCATTACTGGACGGTCAGTTACTCGCGGCCAGCGGCCACTTGATTCGAACCTAGGAGATTTTATGCGTCGCGCCCTGCTCTTCGCTTTTGCGCTGTTCGCCTTGCCCGCCGTGCAAGCGGCAGACCTTCACCCTTTCTCCGCCAGCTACACCGCCGACTGGAAACAGTTGCCCATGAGCGGTTCGGCCGAACGCAGCCTGGTCAAGAATGACAACGGCTCGTGGACCTTGAATTTCAAGGCGTCCATGATGATCGCCAGCCTCACCGAGACCAGTGTGATCCGTCTTGACAAAGATGCCCTGCAGCCCGTGAGCTACAGCTTCGAGCGTGGCGGCCTGGGCAAGTCGAAGAAGATCAACCTGGACTTCGACCAGACGGCCAAGAAAGTCACCGGTTTTGAGAACAAAGACCCGGTCAACGTCGCCCTGCAAAGCGGCATGCTCGACAAGTCGACCTATCAGCTGGCGTTGCAACGCGATGTGGCGGCCGGCAAGAAGAGCATGAGCTACATCGTCGTTGAAGGCACCGACACCGACACCTACGACTTCCGCGTGATCGGCCCGGAAAAGGTCCAGACCAAGGTCGGCGCCATTGATGCGATCAAGGTTGAACGTGTACGCGACCCGACTCAAAGCAAGCGCATCACCCAGATGTGGTTTGCCAAGGACCTGGGCGGTATTTTGGTAGCCTTGCGCCAAGTGGAAACCGACGGCAAGGAATACAACATCATGCTGTTGGACGGTACCGTTGATGGCCAGGCTATCAAAGGTAGCTGATACCGTGATGTGATTTAAAAGAGCCTCGCGGAACGCGGGGCTTTTTTTCGCCTGCTGTTTTTTGTTAAGGCAGCTACCGCCATCGCAGGCAAGCCAGCTCCCCCCCTGGAATGCATTTCAAGGGTGGGAGCTGGCTTGCCTGCGATGAGGTCGACACGGTCAGCACAAGGCTTTAGGCCTCACTCGAACATGAAACTTTTGTCATAAAACTCAGCACCCTGCGACGTAATGTCGCGATTTGCGTGGCCTGCAGCACTGTTGCGTTTCCTGCAATAAATAGTTGCGCGCAAAATCGGTTTACTTAGCAAGCTAACAAAACATATAAAAGAGGCCTGCGACGACTTGCCGCAGATCAACCAGAGATTGGAGCAAGCAGATGACTGTAAAAGTAACTGAACGCGACGATGCACACATGTCTCACGAAGCACTGGGCCATGGGATTCACATCTGGGATGTACATCAACAAGACCAACTGGTCGGCATGTTCCACAATGAGAACGAAGCCCACAATTATAAAAACGAGCTCGAATCTCTAGAGATGAAACGCCAAGCGCAAGGCTCCTGAAACTCTGAAATCTGGTAGCCACCCAGCCCCACACAGCAGCTGGTGTGCCTGCACACAAAAACCCCGCCTTTGAGCGGGGTTTTTCGTTTCTCACCTGCGTCGTTTTCCTGTGTTCTGCCACGACCGCGTGAAAACAGACACCTCCTACAAAGCCTCAGGCCGCGTATTACAAGCCATCTCAAAGACACTGAACTAGCCTGACTTAGACGCTTCAAGCCCTGACTGCAGACCTGCATGGTTGCTCTGTCCGTCTTCGAACCGCCCTCCTTTCACCCCCTGAATAATCGTTTCCGCAAAAAGCGTAACAACAAATAGACATTTGGTAATGATTCTCGATAGTATCCGTTCGCTTTTCACTCAGCCCCACGGATAAGGAGTTCGAATTAATGCACGGACACGTCGCCACACCGGAAAAACTACTGCTTGAACGCTGGGGTGAAGCACTCTCCACTCGCCAATTCCAGGCTAAGCACGTCACGCTTGATGCCCTGATCGATACCCTTGCACCCGCCGCCGAACGCAGCTTCCAGCGCTTGATCCAGGCCTTGTTCCGTGAAGGTCTGCTCAACCCCGCCACGCGCACCTATGACGAACACACTCGTTGCTGGCTGGAGCTACCCGACCACACCCGCCTACGCTTTGATCACCTGCGCCCGGGCCGCATGGCCAGCTGGGATTTGCGCGGCTCGGTGAGTGTCCTGCGCGCAGGCCAGCCAGAACAGAAAATCCGATTCCCCTCACAGTTGCTGACATTACTCAACAGCAGCCTGGAATCACCTGCCGCCCCCGACGTCCTAAGCCGCCTCAACAGCGAGATAGATGACAGCGTTGTCAACGATACGCTGTGCCTCGCTTTCCACGAGCAGTGGACCCTCGAGCTGCACGCCGCAATGGCCCCCGCGCATCAAAAAAACTTGCTCAGCTTCCTCAAGAACAACCCAAGCGTTTCCAACCCGACATCAGTACTTGAGCAGTGGGGCACCCTGGGCCATCCATGGCACCCCAACTACAAGACAAAGCTGGGCCTGGGAACAGAGCAGGTGATTGAATTCTCGCCGGAGTTCGAAGCGCGCTTCCCGGTTTTGCTCTGCGCGCTGCACCGCCAGTTCGCCCATGTCGAAAGCCTGGCCGGTACTGCAGATTACTGGCAGTGGTGGCAAAACCACTTCCCGCAGGCGGCCGGCCAATTGACGGCGCACCTGACCGCTCAAGGCCTTGAGGCCGGCGACTACCTGCCAATGCCCGCTCACCCTTGGCAGGCTCGCCAAGAGCTGCCGCAACTGTTCGCCAATGAAATCGGCGACCGGCTGCTGGTGCTGACCGACATCGTCGCGTTCACCGCCCACCCCACCATGTCGTTCAGGACCGTGTTGCCCGAAGGCCGGTGCGACGCGCCAATGGTTAAACTTCCAGTATCGCTGCGCTTGACCAGCGTGCAGCGCACCGTGTCGCCACGCTCCGCGCGCATGGGCCCACGGATCAGCCATTTGCTGCAAACCATCCTGGCACGCGAGCCACACATTCAAAAAATCCTGAGCATCGTGCCCGAACGACTCGGCGTGCATTTCCAACCACAACCTGCCAATGACGAACACTCGCGGCACCTGGCCGTCCTGTACCGGGACAACCCGCAGAGCCTGCTTGAACCGGGCGAAATGGCCATTCCGGTAGGCAGCCTGTTTGCCATCGATCAGCATGGGCAACCCCTGCTCAAGCAGTGGGTACGCCTGAGCAAAGGCACCGACGACGCGCAGGCCATGCAGGCGTTTTTTAAAGACTATGCATCCATCGCAGTGCCGGCGCTGTTGGGCATGTACCTGCGTTATGGCGTGGCCTTCGAGGCCCATCAGCAGAACTCCTTTATGGTCATGGGCACCGACGGGCAAGCAAGCCGTCTGTTGCTGCGTGATTTCGGTGATATCCGCATCGACCGCAAGACCTTGCACGCCCACGGCCTGGACATCGAACTGCACGACCCGAAGATGACCTTGTACGACGATGCCGGTTTCGTGCGCGACAAGTTGCTGCACACGGTGTTCATGTGCCACTTGGGCGAACTGGTATTGCTCAGTGCGCGCCACTTCGATATTCCGGAGGGGCGGCTGTGGGACGAACTGTCAGCCCAGGTCCGCGAGTGTTTCGATGATCTGCGCAGCCAGGTCGAGCCCCAGCGTTGGCAGACCGAGCGTGCCGCGCTGCTGGAGCAGGACTGGCCAGCCAAGTCGTTTATGCGCATGCGCCTGATGGAAAGCCACGCCGATATCGTCGGCCGCCTGCCGAACCCGCTGAGCACTGCCGCCAATGTCGACTAACAGCACGGCACTGCGCCTGTTGGTGGTGATTCAGCTGGTGTCGATGGGCGCCATGGAAATGAGCGGCCCCTTCTGGCCGTTGCAGATCCAGAAGCTGCTGGGCGTTGCCAACGCGCAGTACACCGGCCTGCTGTCATCGCTGGTGTATGCCGGGCCGATGATGGCGGCGATGATCCTCACGCCAATGTGGGGGCGCCTGGGTGATCGTACCGGCCACAAGCCGATGATCATTCGCGCGCTGCTGGCCCTGGCGGTATGCCAGGCGCTGGCCGCTGTCACCACCGATCCGTGGCTGCTGGTGGCCATTCGCGTGGCGCAAGGTGCGCTGGCCGGCTTTATTGCCGCCGCCCAAGCCTATGCGCTGGCGTACTGCGCCGAAGGTGGGCGCGGGCACATTCTGGCGCGACTGCAATCGGCCACCGCCGTGGGCTCGCTGGCCGGGCCGGTGCTGGGTGGCTGGCTGATGGATATTTCCGGCTTCGCATTGCTGTGCTACAGCGCCACGGCGGTTTGCCTGCTGTGCGCGCTGATCAGCCTGTTTCTACCCAGCGATGCGCCGCGCTCAAGACCGGCACGTGCCTCAACGCCTACGGCACTGCCCAAAGGCTGGCTCGGCGCAATGCTCGCCATCATCGTGCTGATCCAGGCAGCCAAGATGATGCCCCAACCGTTTTATGCCCTGTACGTCGCCGATGTTCTGCACGCCCCTGCCTGGCTGATCGGCGCCAGCTACGCCGCCAGTGCACTGACGCTCGCGCTGTCCGCGCCGCTGTGGGGCCGCCTGTTTGACCGACACCCGGCGGCGCATACGCTGCGCATCATCGAATGGGTCACCTGGCTTTGCGCCTTGACGCTGGCCTTCACGGCGATGGCCGGCGAATGGCTGGGGTTCCTCGCCAGCCGGCTGCTGTGGGGCGTGTGGCAAGGCGCGCTGCTGCCGGTCGCCTACACGTTGATCGCCAACACCGTCGCTCCCAGCCAGCAGGGGTTTGCCTTGGGCCTGGGCAATAGCGCCGCAAAAGGTGGCGCGTTGTGCGGCGCACTGCTGGGTGGCGTCGGCATGGCAATGGTGGGCTTGGCGCACAGCTTTTGGCTGGTGGCACTGACCTATGCCTTGGCGGCCCTGGGTATCCGCGCCATCCGTTCGTTCACCCGAACACCTGAGACTTCCGATTTTTCTGTCAATACTTCTAATAACTCAAAGGCAAGATCATGAACAAATCACAATGGGCCGTGCTGCTGCCCCTGCTCGGTTCGATAAGCGCGCCGGCCTGGGCCGATCAACCTGAAGACGCGCCAGCGGCGGCTACCAACCTGCAATTGCAGGCGACGGTCGTTTCAGCCACTCGCAGTGAAACCAGCATTGCCGCGATCCCAGGCTCGGTGCAGGTTATCGACGAAGCACAGATCCGCCAGCAGACAGCAGCAGGACGCCGGGTTGCCGATATCCTCGGGCAACTGGTCCCGGGCATAGCGCCCTCCAGCGGTGGCATGAGCAACTTCGGCCAGACGCTGCGCGGGCGCAACACGCTGATCCTGATTGATGGCGTGTCCCAGAACGCCACGCGTGACAACTTCCGCCAGCTCAACAGCGTGGCACCGGAAAGCATCGAGCGCATCGAAGTGATATCCGGCGCCAGCAGCGTCTACGGCGCCGGCGCGTCAGGCGGCATCATCAACATCATCACCAAGCGCAACAAAGGCGAAGACCTGGCCTTCAGCAGCAAGATAGGCATGACCGCCGGCAACAACTTCAGCCATAAAGGGTTCTCCTACGAAGCCTTCCAGAGTGCCACCGGCCGCAAGGGCCCGGTGGACTGGTACGTGTCGGGCAATACGGTGCAACGCAACGACCAGTTTGACGGTAACGGCAAACGCATTCCCCAGGACACGTCCCAGGGCAGCAACATGGACACTGACACCTACGACCTGCAAGGTCGCTTCGGCTACGAGCTGGACGACGACAAGAAGATCAGCCTGTCGCTGCAAGACTATAAAGATGAACAGGACACCCGCTACACCAAGAACCCACGCATCACCAGCACTGCGGTCGCGGTAAAAGGCCTGGACCTGGATGACCAACCGTTCACCCATAACCAGGCGGTCAACCTCAATTACGCCGACAAGGACTTCTACGGCCAGGGCTTGCAGGTCGAAAGTTACTGGCGGCGTGCCGAC
Organism: Pseudomonas sp. W3I7; assembly: GCF_030816095.1. Classification (NCBI taxonomy): domain Bacteria; kingdom Pseudomonadati; phylum Pseudomonadota; class Gammaproteobacteria; order Pseudomonadales; family Pseudomonadaceae; genus Pseudomonas; species Pseudomonas sp. W3I7. Next base: position 1,474,950 of record NZ_JAUSXP010000001.1, on the reverse strand, counting down.
GCACTGTTCTTCCCCGACCTGTCTCGCGGCCGTGCCGGGGTGTCCGACAACAACAGTGTGCAAGACGTCTATGGTGTGCGGGCAGCGATCGATACACAAATGCCGGACATCGGCCCGGCGACCGGCAACCTGGTCTGGGGCGCCGACTATGACCATGAAACCTCGCGCCAACGCGGCGACCAATACCGGGTCAATGGCCTGAGCTATACCAAGACCGGCACCACCTTCGAGATGGGCCCGGACATCGCAACCACCACCAAAGCCATTTTTGGTCAGCTGTCCTACGATATCGATGACTGGACCTTACGTGGCGGCATACGTCGTGAGTGGATTGAAAGCGAAGTGTCCGACAGTATTGCCTACGGCGAGATCGTGCAGACCGGCAACCGCGCCACACTGCCGGGCGGCACCCTCAAATACGATGACACGCTCTACAACCTGGGTGCGGTGTACCACCTGAATGAAAACCAGGATGTGTTCGTCAATTTCAGCCAGGGGTTTTCCCTGCCGGATATCCAGCGCTTCCTGCGTGACGTCAACAGCAAGTACGACATCCAGGACCTGAACGCCCAAGCCCTCAAGGTCGACAGCTACGAGCTGGGCTGGCGTGGCAACTGGGACAAGTGGCTGGCCAACGTCACCGCCTATGAAAACACCTCGGACGTCACCCAGTTCTATGATGCCAATGACCGTGTGTTGCGCCTGATCAACCAGAAAGAGCGCGTGCGCGGCATCGAAACCAGCCTGACCTACAACGTCACCGATCAATGGTCGGTAGGCGGCACTTATGCCTACGCCAAAGGCGAGACCCAGCAAAACGGCAAATGGATCGACCTGCCCGCCACGCGTATCTCGCCTGCCAAGACCACCGCCTTTGTCGGCTATGACCGTGGCGACTACAGCCTGCGCCTGCAAGGCATGCAACTGGCCGACTATGACGCCGCGTCCAAAGACAACAACGGCCGCGATATCAAAGGTTATACGCTGGTTGATCTGCTCGGTTCGGTCAGGTTGCCAGTCGGTCGCCTGGAAGGCGCGATCTACAACCTCAGTAACCGCAATTACCAGAACATGTTTGCCCAGGCCAACGCCCGTGCGCCGTACCCGAACGCTGAAGGGCGTACCTTCAGCGTGAGTTATGCAGTGGATTGGTGATCGGCTGAAACTGCAGGTTAAAAACACAAACCCCGCCTTTTGAGCGGGGTTTGTTGTTTTTAACGCCTTACCACATCAGATCATCCGGGATCTGGTAGGCGGCGTATGGATCATCCTCATCCGGCACCTGGCTTTCGGTGAGGATATTGAGCTGCACGATACGCTCCGGTGCGCGCTCCTGAATCTTCAGCGCCGCTTCACGCGGGATCACCTCGTAGCCGCCACCGTGGTGCACGATCGCCAGGGAGCCGTTGCTCAGCTTGTTGCGCATCAGCGTGTTAACCGACAGGCGCTTGACCTTCTTGTCATCCACGAAGTTGTAGTAGTCCTCGGTGGTCAGCTTGGGCAGGCGCGAGGTCTCGATCAATTGTTTGACCTGGGCCGTGCGCGCCTTGGCCTCGGCTTTTTCCTGCTGCTGGCGGTTCAGTTCCTGGTCGCGCTTGACCTTTTCGGCGTGCGCTTCGGCGGCCAAACGCGCCTGCGTGTCATCGGCCTCGATCTGGCCTTTGTGGACCAGACGCTGCTGTTTCTGTTTGTCTTTGCCGACCTGCTTGGCCTGCTTTTGGTTGACCAGACCTGCTTTGAGCAACTGGTCGCGAAGGGAAAGGCTCATGGTGCTTACTCACTTAGGCAACTGCTCAACCGCAGCTGGACACATTCTTTTCCTGGCGTTTGGCTTCGCCCCACAGGGCGTCCAACTCTTCGAGGGTGCAATCTTCTATGGGTTTGTGCGTGTCGCGCAATGCCTGTTCGATAAATCGGAAACGTCGCTCGAACTTGGCGTTGGCACCACGCAGCGCGGTTTCCGGGTCGACCTTGAGGTGACGGGCCAGGTTAACCGCCGCAAACAGCAGGTCGCCGACTTCATCAGCGATCGCCACCGAGTCGTTATCGGCCATGGCTTCGAGCACTTCATCCAGCTCTTCACGCACGTTATCGACCACCGGCAAGGCAGACGGCCAGTCGAAACCGACCTGGCTGGCGCGCTTTTGCAATTTGGCGGCGCGGGATAATGCGGGCAGGGCCGTGGGTACGTCATCGAGCAGGGACAGTTGCTCGGGTGCGTCGGATTTTTCTGCGCGCTCCTCGGCCTTGATCTGCTCCCAGCGTTCTTTAACCTGCTCTTCGCTCAACTGGGGAATATCCAGCGGCGCATACAGGTCACCAGTGGGGAACACGTGGGGATGGCGACGGATCAGCTTGCGCGTGATGCTGTCGATCACGCCGGCAAATTCAAAGCGCCCTTCTTCCCGCGCCAACTGGCTGTAGTACACCACCTGGAACAACAGGTCGCCCAACTCGCCTTGCAAGTGATCAAAGTCGCCGCGCTCGATGGCATCGGCAACTTCGTAGGCTTCTTCAAGGGTGTGCGGCACGATGGTCGCGTAGGTTTGCTTGATGTCCCACGGGCACCCGTATTGCGGGTCGCGTAGGCGGTTCATCAGGTGCAGCAGGTCTTCAAGTGAATACATCGGTCAATCTCTGCCCATTTTCTGGAACCACTGAAGATCTAATGTGGGAGCTGGCTTGCCTGCGATAGCCTCGCCTCGGTCTATCAAACAGACCGAGGCGAGGCTATCGCGGGCAAGCCCGACTCCCACACAAAGCAGTCCACACAGGTTTTCAAACCGTGTCATGGCGTGCGATTACGCCGGGTCTCGATGATATTCGGCAACTGGGAAATCCGCCCCAGCAACCGCCCCAGCGCGTCCAACCCCGGGATCTCGATGGTCAGGGACATCAACGCGGTGTTGTCCTCTTTGTTCGAGCGGGTGTTGACCGCCAGCACGTTGATGCGCTCGTTGAGCAGCACTTGCGACACGTCACGCAGCAAACCGGAACGGTCGTAGGCACGGATGATGATGTCCACCGGATACGTGAGCACCGGCACCGGGCCCCAGCTGACCTGGATGATGCGCTCGGGTTCGCGCCCGCCCAGTTGCAGCACCGAGGCACAATCCTGGCGGTGAATGCTCACGCCACGCCCCTGGGTGATGTAGCCGACGATGGCGTCGCCCGGCAATGGCTGGCAGCAGCCGGCCATTTGCGTCATCAGGTTGCCCACGCCCTGGATCTGGATATCGCCGCGCTTGCCGGGCTTGTAGCCGGTGGCTTTGCGTGGAATCAGTTCCAACTGCTCGCTGCCGCGCTCCGGCTCGACCAGTTGCTGGGCCAGATTGACCAATTGCGCCAGGCGCAAGTCGCCAGCACCGAGGGCGGCGAACATGTCTTCGGCGATCTTCATGTTGGCTTTTTCGGCCAGCTTGTCGAAGTCCACCTGTGGCAGGCCCAGGCGCGCCAATTCGCGTTCAAGCAAGGTCTTGCCGGCTGCAACGTTCTGGTCGCGCGCCTGCAATTTGAACCAATGAACGATCTTCGCCCGCGCCCGCGACGTGGTGATGTAGCCCAGGTTCGGGTTCAGCCAGTCGCGGCTCGGCGTACCGTGCTTGCTGGTGATGATCTCGACCTGTTCACCGGTTTGCAGGCTGTAGTTGAGCGGCACGATGCGCCCGTTGATTTTGGCGCCCCGGCAGTTGTGGCCGATTTCGGTGTGCACGCGGTAGGCGAAGTCCAACGGCGTGGCGCCCTTGGGCAGGTCGATGGCATGGCCGTCGGGGGTGAAGATATAGACCCGGTCGGGCTCGATATCCACCCGCAGCTGTTCGGCCAGGCCGCCGATATCGCCCAGCTCTTCGTGCCATTCCAGCACTTGGCGCAGCCAGGAGATCTTCTCTTCGTACTGGTTGGACCCGGCTTTGACGTCGGTGCCCTTGTAACGCCAGTGCGCGCAAACCCCAAGCTCCGCCTCCTCGTGCATGGCGTGGGTGCGGATCTGCACTTCCAGCACCTTGCCCTCGGGACCGATCACTGCAGTGTGCAGCGAGCGATAGCCGTTTTCCTTGGGGTTGGCGATGTAGTCGTCGAACTCCTTGGGAATGTGCCGCCACAGGGTGTGCACGATGCCCAGCGCGGTGTAGCAGTCGCGCATTTCCGGCACCAGCACGCGCACGGCGCGCACGTCGTAGATCTGGCTGAAGGCCAGGCCCTTGCGCTGCATTTTGCGCCAGATGGAATAGATATGCTTGGCGCGGCCGCTGATGTCGGCATCGACGCCGGTGGCCTGCAACTCGGAACGCAACTGGCCCATCACATCGGTGATAAAGCGCTCGCGGTCGAGCCGCCGCTCGTGCAGCAGCGTGGCAATCTGTTTGTATTGATCGGGTTCGAGGTAGCGGAAGGACAAGTCCTCCAGCTCCCACTTGATATGGCCGATGCCCAGGCGGTGCGCCAGCGGCGCATAGATGTCGAACACCTCGCGGGCCACGCGGTTGCGCTTTTCGTCATCGGCAGTCTTGACCGCACGGATCGCGCAGGTACGTTCGGCCAGCTTGATCAGCGCGACGCGCACGTCGTCGACCATGGCCACCAGCATTTTGCGCAGGTTTTCGACCTGGCCCTGAGTGCCCAGCACCATGGACTGGCGCGGGCTGAGGCTGGCGCTGATGGCGGCCATGCGCAGCACGCCGTCGATCAGCTTGGCCACCACCGCGCCGAAACGCTGGCTGACCGTCGGCAACGGGATATGCCCTTCACGCACGCCGCGATATAGCACGGCGGCGATCAGCGAATCCTGGTCCAGCTTGAGATCGGCGAGGATCTCGGCGATTTCCAACCCGGTGCGAAAGCTTGAAGTGCCTTCGGCCCACAGGTTCTTGGCCGCATTGTCTTGCTGTTCAGACTCACGAGCGAACTCGCAGGCTGCTTTCAAGGCTTCACGGTCCAGTGCCGGGTCGACACTGACGGCATGATCCAGCCATGCCTCGAGATTGATACTGCCGTCGGTGTTGATCGGCTGGTGTGCTCTCACCTGTACCATCTTGCTTACCTTCCCTACGACGCACCTTGGATGCGCCAAAAATCATCGCTGACCTGCTGCGTAACCCTAGCGGTGCAACCATTAGGCTAGGTACCACTCCCTGACAGGTCACGGCCCAGGAGACGACAGGCCAGTCGGATTAAACGGGCATCCTAGCCCGCTTCAAATAACGCCATGGCCTCGACATGCGCTGTCTGCGGAAACATGTCGAGGATCCCGGCACGTTTTAGCCGGTAGCCTTGCTTGACCAACTCAACCGTGTCCCGCGCCAGCGTGGCCGGGTTGCAGGACACATACACCAGACGCTTGGCTCCCAGGGTGGCGAGCTTGCGCACAACCTCCAGGGCACCGTCACGGGGTGGGTCCAAGAGTACCGCAGAAAAGCCCTGTTTGGCCCATTCCGCGTCGCTCAAAGGCTGGGACAGATCGGCCTGAAAAAACTGCACATTATGCAAATTGTTGCTGAGGGCGTTCAGCGCCGCACGCTCGACCATGGCTTGCACGCCTTCTACCGCCACCACTTCGCGCACCTGTTTGGCCAGCGGCAGGGCAAAGTTGCCCAGCCCGCAAAACAGGTCCAGCACCCGATCTTCGAGCTGTGGCGCCAACCATTTCAGGGCCTGGGCAACCATCGCATCGTTGACGCCTGCGTTGACCTGGACAAAATCTCCCGGACGGTAAGCCAGTTCCAGATCCCACGCCGCCAGTCTAAAACCAAGCGCCTGACCCGGTTCTACCGGCTCCGGCTGGCCCTCGCCATGCAGCCACAACTGGGCTTGATGGAAGGTGCAAAATTCGTTCAATACCTGCAGGTCCGCTTCGGACAACGGCGCCATATGCCGCAGCAATACGGCAATCGACGAACCACTGAACAACTCCACATGCCCCAACGCCTGAGGCTTGCTCAGGCGGCGCAGCATGTTCGGCAAACGCTGCATGATCGGTTGCAAGGCTTGTACCAGCACCGGGCAATCATCAATGGCGACGATATCCTGGCTGGCCACCGCGCGAAAACCCACCTCAAGCTGTTTGGCCCGGGCATCCCAGCGCACGGCCACACGGGCGCGGCGACGGTAGCCCAATTCCGGCCCGCTCAACGGTGCCGCCCACTCTTGCGGTTCGACACCGGCCACGCGGGACAGTTGCTCGGCGAGCATGCGCTGTTTCAGGGCAAGTTGTTCGTCATGGGGCAAGTGCTGCACGCTGCAACCGCCGCAGCGGCCGAAGTGCGCGCACGGTGCCGGGCGACGCAGCTCGCTGGCCTTGAACACACGCTCGGTGCGGGCCTCGACGATTTTTCCGTGGGCGCCCAACACCCGCGCTTCGACTTCTTCGCCGGCGAGCGCGCCATTGACGAACCAGGTGCGGCCTTCAAAAAACACAATGCCGCGGCCATCGTTGGCCAGGCGCTCGATGGTCAGGCGTTGTTTCTTGCCCACCGGAATCTGCGGGGCGCGGCTGCCGCCCGTCGGCTGAAAGCGCAGGCCTCTCTCGTGCTTGGCCATCAGTTGGGTTCGTCGAAGATGCCGGTCGACAGGTAGCGGTCGCCTCGGTCACAGATGATCGCGACGATCACCGCGTTTTCAACTTCTTTGGACAAGCGCAACATACCGGCCACAGCGCCACCGGAGGACACGCCGCAGAAAATGCCTTCTTCGCGCGCCAGACGGCGAGTGGTGTCTTCGGCTTCACGCTGGGCCATGTCGATGATGCGGTCTACACGCGTCGCGTTGTAGATCTTCGGCAGGTACTCTTCAGGCCAACGACGGATACCGGGAATGGCCGCGCCTTCCATCGGTTGCAGGCCGACGATCTGGATCGCCGGGTTCTGCTCCTTGAGGTAGCGCGAATTGCCCATGATGGTGCCGGTGGTGCCCATGGAGCTGACGAAATGGGTGATGGAGCCGTTGGTCTGGCGCCAGATTTCCGGGCCGGTGCTGGTGTAATGCGCCTCGGGGTTATCGCCGTTGGCGAACTGGTCCAGCACCACGCCACGGCCTTCGGCGGCCATGCGCTCGGCGAGGTCGCGCGCACCTTCCATGCCCTCTTCCTGGGTGACCAGGATAAGTTGGGCGCCATAGGCGGTCATCGCCGCCTTGCGCTCGGCACTGCCGTTGTCGGGCATGATCAGCACCATCTTGTAACCCTTGATCGCCGCGGCCATGGCCAGGGCGATACCGGTGTTACCCGAGGTGGCTTCGATCAGGGTGTCACCGGGCTTGATCTGCCCGCGCAACTCGGCGCGGGTGATCATCGACAACGCAGGGCGGTCCTTGACGGAACCGGCCGGGTTGTTGCCTTCGAGCTTGAGCAACAGGGTATTGCTGGTTTCACCCGCCATGCGTTGCAAGCGGACCAGGGGTGTGTTGCCGACGCAATCGGCGATTGTAGGGTACTGCAAGGTCATGGCGTATTCGCAATCCAGACTGCGGGGGCGAACATCATACCGGGAAAGGCCGGCGGGCCATATCACGCAAAGTGCGGTGCTTATGGCTTAAAGGCATAAGAAGTGAGTTACCCGTTCACGAAAGCGGTCCATTCCTCGAGGGTCAATTCTCTAATCAAGTCAGCCTCGGCGTTGCTCGCCGGCACAACAAGGCTTTTTGCGTAGTTGTTGTACGCATCTTCGCTCATGCTGCCAGTTCCCACTTTTTCGTCCGCCTTCTCCAACGCAAGCTGGTATGGCTTGAGCGCTGCGTCAAAACGCTGCGGATACTTATGCTTCAGAAACCCCACCCAATACTCCTCACTTGCGAGTCGCTCAGGCTCATTGAGGGGCAGCTCCTCACGCATAATACGTTGACGCAGTTCATTCACGGACCTGGCATTGGGTACTGCCATAGCCGCGTCAAACCGCCCGGGCAATGCCAGAGGCAAGTCCAGGCTGGAGGCCAATGCGATCCGATACGCCAGGATCTGCATGCAGAGCTCTGGAGCGGATAACTGCGCAAATTCCCGTAACAGGTGATAGGCGATGGAGCTCATCCTGCGCAGAGCCCGAAAATAATTCACAAAATCCGCGCCTGCGACGTCAACGTTTCCAGCCAGCATCTTCACCGGCAGCATCGCCAGTTCGATGTCATTGAGGCACAACAACCAGCCATCAATACCACCGTTCATGTAATTCAAGGGCGTCCGAAAAAGGATCTGCTGCAAGTCCCGGTTGTGATTTGCACCTTCAATCACCTGCCAGACTCGCTGCGTAACGTCCTGGCGCAGGGCTTGATGCTCCGGCGCAATCAACAGCGGATGCGAAGACAGGTTCCACAACAAATTAAAAAAACGATCTGCCATCTGCTCACCCACCAACAACGCCCACTCAGCCCGCCACAAAGCCACTTGATTCAAAGGGACCGACGTCAGCCAACGTTCAATCGAAGGGAGCGGCAAGGCACCGTCGTGCCACAGGCCAAAATCAATATTCTGATAACCCGGCCGCGTCCGATATTGGCTGAGCAGCCGCAAGCTGGCCTGAGAAAGAGCATTGCCATGCAGGTTCATCGCGCGCAGCACGTTTTCATTGATGTAGAGATCAGCATCGGTCAAGACCCCGAATCGGTTATCGCGCAGGTCGAAGGTGCGCAGTTGTTCGAGCGTCACTGCACCCAGGGGCAGCACATCAAGCCTGGCATCTCTGAGTATCAGTTGTCTGAGCAGTTTGAGGGGATACAACTTTAACCTTTGGCCAAACCCGATCGGATTGTAGGACAGATCGAGTACCGTCAAGCCGGTCAATTCCTGAAGACTCATGACATCCGAAATATTGGGTTTGATACGGTTATGGGACAACGTAAGTCGATGCAGATACATCAGTTGCCCCAAACCTCGCGGCAAATTATTCAGCCGGTTACCGTCAAGCTGAAGCACACGCAACGCGGGGAAACACCGCAGGAATTTGGCCGGCAAATCTTGCAGCTGATTGTTCCTGACACTCAATTTCACCACATGGCCAAAATGCGCACTCAACTCGGGCAGGCCGTTGAGAGACAAGCCGTCGAGGTACAACTCGAATGGCACACCTCGAGGAGAGTCTTCTTTGCGCCAGCACTTCAGAATGCGCTCGGAGGCTTCAAGTTGCGCCTTCAGGTTCGCGGGTTCGCCCAACAAACACCAACGCTCAAGGCGGGCCTTCAAGGTGTCTTGTTCCTTGAACAAATAAGTGATTAAGTCCTCGCGCTCCTGGAAGGAATCACTCACGTCCTGGAGTATCTCGGCGGCCTCGGTATCGGACTTTGTCGGAAATAACTGGCGAAACCGGGCTACTTGTCCACGGTTCACGCCGCCTGACCTGCCCTCGCCGCTCAGCGGATAACCCACTCGCCCGTCGGCCACGCGCCTGGGTGGGTTGTGCCAAGTGGGCCAGCCAATGTTGAGCACGTTGTCCGCCAATACCTCATTGCCTCCCAAGCGCTGACCAATTTCCTGCACCAGCTCTTCGACGCCGGACGCATGGGTGTAGCCAAATGCCTGACGTTCCAGGGCCGGCAGCGCGCCTAACAGAACAGGCAGGAGATGCCCAGGCACTCCCACTGGTTGCCGACTGCCATCCGTTTGTGGGATATACGCCTGGTAATGACCCGCCACTGGCTCCAGTACGCGTTTGAGAGGCCCAGCGGTGGGGCCGATACTGTCGATCAGCACTGCGCGCTCCCACACCTCAACCCGCAAATGGGAGGGCCACCCGGATATATCCGGCAATGTGTGCAGGATTAACTTCGCACTGTCTTCATTCATCGCCGCTGGCAGATACACACCCTCCACAGCCCTGGCTCTGCGCAACGCTTTGAGATACCAGCGGATATAAGGCGTAAGGCTCAAGGGTACGCGGCCGGCCTCCAGGCTCTGCCTCTCATCAGCCGAGGCTTGACGCGTCAGGCTCTCGGCAACTGTCGCAGACACGCTGGGAAAATCACGCTGCAGCACCTGCGCCAAAGGCTCGGACGACTGCTCACTCTTATGACACAACGCCTTGAAAAAAAGCCGCTCCATCTGTGGCTTGTCCTTGATCACCCTGGATTCCAGCAGCGCGACTTGATCGGCACGAGACGCCCCCGTCACCCCGGCCAATGCGTCGGCAGCCTCAGGCCCGACCTCACCGAGCAGCTCGTCGTAAAAGTCCCGCCCGACCTCAACACCCGATTTGACCCGCTGATGAATCGTGAAACGCTCAACCGTCTCGCGCAGGATGACCGGGGGGCGCTCGTTACGCACATGCACCCGGCGCAGGATGGCCGGCGTCACGCCACTGATCTGCTGGACCTGCACGATGGCATCCGGCGTCAATTCACGCACCCAAGGCCCGAGACGCTGAAACGGTTTCTGCCCGTCCCAGGTCAGCGGGTTCTCCCATTCATGCCGCCAGGCGCCCGCGCCGTTGTGAGTCAGCACCGGCGCATAGGCAAGTTCCAGGGACGGGTGCTGAATACGCCAGGGGCCAAGCCCCTGCTCCTGGGCGACCTTGAAATACTCGCCGTCGATAAACAGGTAGCGATCGGCACCCAGGCTGTAGAGGCCGAGCGCGTCAGGCTCGGGCACAATATTTGACGTCTCGACCACGCTGGCGTATCGCCCGATCTCACGGCGTGACGGATAAAACCTGCCATCGGGCCTAAGGTGGTTGAGCAAGGTCCGGGCCACTGCGTGACGGAACTGAGAGGCGGCGCTCTGCGCGTCCCACTTCAACCGTAGCAGGTCGTTTTCAGAAATCTGGCTCACGACCGTTTGGTATAAATCATTGGTTTCGGTCGCCCTTGGGTTGGGCGATTGAGCGTCATACAGTGAGAACTGTCCGCGCCCGTGGTCGATCACGACAATGGTTTTGTCCAGCGGTCCTCGCGAAACATAAGGTATCGCTTGCGCTTGAGGGCTGATGACCAGTACCTGGCCGGTCAGGTCACGCAGTGCCCCGGCGGCAAACTCCGTGGCCCAGCCCTGAGTTTTTTGACTGAAGCGCCGAGGATGGAGTACGCCGTCAACCATGGCTTCTGCGCGTGCCCTCTGACCGGCAGAGCGTAGCGCGGTGTAAAGCGCTTCGGGTTGAAATTGCGAGTGCAGGAGTTGCGTCTGCTGATGTTCCGACAACGGGTGTTGGCGCACTACCTCCAGCAAGCGTGCGCGGCTCAATCGCGGGTGCAATCTGTGAAGCTGCTCGATCACCGCGTGCGCAGGGGTATCGTCGGCCACACTGTCAGGCAGTAATCGAAGCACTGACTGAGACACGGTCGGGGCCGTAGAGCGACTGGCATTGGCATATTCCGTGAGCGCCTCAAACAGATCCAATCGCAACGCGTCGGCCTTGCCGGCCAGTTGTTCGGCCAACGTCGACTCGCCCGATAAAAAAACCTCGGGGAGCAAATCGATAATGGCCTGAGGCAAACTCAGGGTAATCCGTCGTGGCGTTGAATGAGCAAACAGATCGCCTTCCAACGCGGTTACCGTGACCACCGCCCTGGTCTTATGATCCGCTCGTTTGCTGTAGCGCCGCACTTGCACACCTTGCGGATTTTGAATGCTCAAGGCAGTGCTTTTCGGCCAATCCTTATGCTGGGTGAGCAGCGGAGCGAGAATCTCAACGGCCCCCACCGCCTCGGGACGTCTGGCGTCGGCCCCCTGGGCTGCCCAGTCGATCAGTTGGTCGACGTTAAACCGATGCACCGCCTCAACCAGCGATGCCGAGGGCGGTGCGCCATCCCAGACCTGGTCCAGGTCGGCTCTCGAGCTGTTGCTGAGGGTGACGATCCGCTCCAGCTTTTGTGGCGGCACATCTGTAGCGCCCAGCATTTTTTCCAGCAGTTGGCCGTCAGTCTGGCGCTCGCGCTCGGCGGCGGTCAGCGGTTTGCTTTGCTGGGCCAGCCGCTCATACAACGCTTGATGCCGGCGCCTGACAGTCGGGGCCAAACGTGCGTGCAGGAACCTGCTGCTGAGCAAGTCAGCGACATCCATCGCCGCTTGCACCAAGTCGCCACGGCCATCCTTCTGCAGCCCCTGGAAAAGTGTCTGCCCTATTGAAGTGAACATGGCGAACGCTCTCAACCGCCCCAGACCTTTCAAAGGCCCTGGCACCGCGATCAACAGCAGCTTGATGATTTCACCGAACAGCGTCTGGGAAAACTCAAGCAAGGTGGCCATGATGCCCGGCGTTTCATGCGCCAATACCTTGAGGTTGGCTCGGCAACGCTCGATGTAAAAACGATAGAGGCTGACGGTAGGTGCGTTGTTAACGCTCTCGCGCCTGTAGCCGATGTTGTTGACCTGGGTAAGCTCGCGTGCACGCCCGAACAACCGGTGCAAGAACTGCGCAAATGCATTGAGCTCCTCCGGCCGGCTCTCTTTCGCTGGCCTGGCGCTCAAGCGCGCGTAGTCTGACAACGACATGGACTGATACAACCACCCCATTTCCTTTCGCGCATGAAACGCCTTGAAGCCGACGTAAAACTCTTCGGCCGCCTCCGAAAATTTGTCGTAGTGCCTGAAGGCACCTCCAGGCCGGTTGGGGAAATAGCTGAATGCACCTTTGCAGCCTTTGACGGAAAAAATCACATAGGGAATGCTCAGGTAGTCGCCTCTTGGCGGGTCCGTGTAGACGCCAAGCAGGCCATACCGAACGGTCCCGTTGGTATTGTTCGGGCCATGGGGAATGAACATTTTCACTTCTTCAGTGGCCTCCCAAGGCGACTCCCCTGACAACGCACTCACCACAGCCTGGTACTTTTCCCGGTCAACGCGGCTTAGTTCAGTAGTCCTCAAGGCCTCTATCAGCGCGAATTCAAGCTCCGCGGTTGCCAGCGCCATTACCTGCCCACCCAATAGCGTGGAGCTCTGCAGCGCGCTATCGAGGCGCTTGCGCAACAGGGCGCCAAGATTGAGGTCGCGCACCAAGTCGATAAAATCCCCCGCGCTGATTCCGACATTCGAATCCAGGTAGCTGGCCTCCTTCAGGCTGACATGCCCCGGAAAACCCCAACCCGACAAACCGCTGTAGTTCATGCACGCGGCCTCCCACAGCGTGACGCTGGACAGCCCCGGGCTGTCTACGCGGTCATCCGCAGCGCGGGGAAGCCTCAGAGGCGGGTTGTTTGGCGTCGATGTATCAGCCGGTTTCACGTAACGGGTATGGATACGGGCGACCTTGGGGTCGACCTCTTTACCGGCGAGTTTTTTCAGCGCTGCCGTCAGCGTCGACAACGAGGTGGCTTCAAGCTCGGCACCGAGTTGATCAATGGCCGCTTCGAAAGTGGTTTGTGCGCGGATGCAGGCCTTTTGCAAACGGACGTAGTCTTGTTGCTGTTGCACATCGAGGCAGCCGTAAAAGCGCTCGAGGGTCTTTCGCAAAGGCATCAGGACGCGCGTCATGGACCACTCGGCGCCAGACATCAGCGGCCCTAGCGCTTGTTGTTCCTCGATATACGCAGATAACGTATCTGGGGCTGGGGGTGTCACGTCAGGCTCTGTCATGTTTCCCCTCGGGGAGTGTGATAAATGACGAGCCTATTCAATGGCGCTTACGCCGGGCGGTAGCTATGTAGCCTCTACGTGATTACGCTGGTAGACCGCCTCCCCCATCGCCGCAATCTGGCCTTCGATCAATGCATCGAAAGGCTTGAGCAACGCATCGAATGAAGCCGGGGCTTCGAGTACCTGCAACGCTTGCACGATCGCTTCCACCGTCGACAACGCCCCTGGGCCGGGTGCCTTGCGCAACCGATAACGCGAGACGCGTTCGCCCGCCAGGGTCACGCGCGGCAAAGCCGCCAACAGCGGGTTGAGGTGCAGCAGCTTGCGCGCCTTGCGCCAAGTGCCATCGGGCACCACCAGTAACAGCGGTTGAGCGCTCGGCGTGTAGGTTTGCAACGGCTCAGCATCGTCCGCCGGGAACAGCAGGCGTGCCTGATAACCCGCCGGGCTCAATAGCGTGGCCAGGTCGTCAAACACCTCGCCCACCACCAACTGCGCATTGTTCAAGCCCAGTGCCGCCAACCGCGCGGTATTGAGCGCGTGATTGACCTCACTCGGGTGCTGCAACAGCAAAATGCGGGTACGGCTGTCGAGGCTGGGGATCAGCGCGCACAGACAGTGAGTGGCGGGCCGCAGGCAGCGAGGGCATTGGGGTCTGGACATGGTTTATCAGGCCTGGTTGAGCTGGGCTTTGAGCAGATCGCGGAAAGTCTGGATCAGCGGTTCGCGGCTGCGACCACGGCGCATGATCATCGAGAACGGCGCCTGGTAGCCGAAGGTTGCCGGCAGCAAGACGCGCAGGTCGCCCTTGTCGGCCCAGGCCTGGGCGTAGTGCTCGGGCAGGTAACCGATGTAGGCACCGGACAGCACCAGGATCAACTGGGCTTCCATACTTTCCACGGTGGCCGCACTGTGTTTGAAACCATGCCGCGCCAGTTCGGCCTGGCTCCAATAGCCTCGGCCGACCATGCGCTGCTGGGTGATCACCTGCTCGGGGATGCGCCGTTCGTTGAACAACGGGTGGCGTGTACTGCAATACAACCAGTGCTGTTCGCGGTAGAGCGGCATGTAGATCAGCCCGCTCATGCGGTTGGAGAACGCGCCGATGGCCAGGTCCAGGCGGTTGTCCTGCACGCCCAGTTGCAGCTCGTAAGGGCTCATCACCGACAGATGCAGATGCACGGCCGGGTGTTCGAGGCTGTAGGCACCGATCACTTCGGCGAATGGCAAGGCCTTGTCGCTGACGGTGGAGTCCAGCACGCCCAGCTTGAGCGTGCCGCGCAGTTCGCCTTTGAGGGCGGCGGCGTATTGCTCGAAGCCTTCGAGCTCACCTAAAAGACGCAAGGTTTCCTGATGGAACAGCTCGCCCTTGCTGGTCAGGCTGAAACCGCCCCGGCCGCGATGGCACAGCACCAGGCCCAAGGCCGATTCGAGTTGGCTCATGTAGGTGCTGATGGCCGACGTCGACAGGTTGAGTTCGTGCTGGGCATTGGCAAAACCCTGGTGCCGCACGACGCTGACGAAGATGCGCAGGAGTTTCAGGTCGGGCAAGGCGTTGGCCATTTGTTCTCCGCGGAACACAAAAATCCTGTGGGAGCTGGCTTGCCTGCGATAGCACCAGTGAATTCAACGCCGCCATCGCAGGCAAGCCAGCTCCCACATTTGTGGCCGAGTTTAACCCAAGCATTAGTTTAGAAAAATCTGAACTAAGTATTTGCCTCTGCCGATTCTTCCCGCCACGGGCTTTTCGCAGAATCGGCCGCTAATAAACAAAACAACGATGAGGCACTCCCGTGGACAAGATTTTCCACCAACCACTGGGCGGCAACGAAATGCCGCGCTTCGCCGGCATCGCCACCATGATGCGACTTCCCCACCTGCAAACAGCCAAGGGCCTGGACGCTGCTTTTGTCGGTGTGCCGCTGGATATCGGCACCTCGCTGCGCGCCGGCACCCGCTTCGGGCCGCGTGAAATCCGCGCCGAATCGGTGATGATCCGCCCTTACAACATGGCCACCGGCGCCGCACCGTTCGACTCACTGTCGGTTGCCGACATTGGCGATGTGGCGATCAACACCTTCAACCTGCTCGACGCCGTGCGCATCATCGAAGAAGCCTACGACGAGATCCTTGAGCACGACGTGATCCCGATGACCCTGGGCGGTGACCACACCATCACCCTGCCGATCCTGCGCGCCATCCACAAAAAGCACGGCAAGGTCGGGCTGGTGCACATCGATGCCCACGCTGACGTCAACGACCATATGTTCGGTGAGAAAATCGCCCACGGCACCACTTTCCGCCGCGCGGTGGAAGAGGGTTTGCTCGATTGCGACCGCGTCGTACAGATTGGCCTGCGCGCCCAGGGCTACACCGCCGAAGACTTCAACTGGAGCCGCAAACAGGGCTTCCGTGTGGTCCAGGCTGAAGAATGCTGGCACCACTCCCTCGCACCGCTGATGGCCGAAGTGCGGGAAAAAGTCGGCGGCGGCCCGGTGTACCTGAGCTTTGATATCGACGGCATTGACCCAGCCTGGGCGCCCGGCACCGGCACCCCGGAAATCGGCGGGCTGACCACTATCCAGGCGATCGAGATCATCCGTGGTTGCCAGGGCCTCGACCTGGTTGGTTGCGATCTGGTAGAAGTTTCGCCGCCTTACGACACCACCGGTAACACCTCGCTGCTCGGCGCCAACCTGTTGTACGAGATGCTCTGCGTACTGCCCGGCGTGGCGCACCGCTGATGAGCGCCCATGAGGTATTGAAAGCCGCCGCCAAGCTGGTGGCGGCTTTCGCCGCGAACGACCGCGAGGCTTACTTTGGCGCGTTCACGGCCGATGCCAGCTTCGTGTTCTACACCCTGCCCCAGCCACTGCTCAATCGCGATGCCTACCAGGCGTTGTGGGACAGCTGGCGCGCGGACGAGGGGTTTGAGGTGCTGTCCTGCAGCTCAAGCAATGCCGTGATCAGCCTGCAAGGTGACGTGGCGATTTTTATTCATGACGTGGCCACCGAGCTGCGCATGAACGGGGAGCAATTTTTTAGCCAGGAGCGCGAGACCATTGTCTTCAAACGGCAAGCGTCTCACCTAGAACAACAAGGCCTGTGGCTGGCCTGTCACGAACATTTGTCCGCTATGCCGGAAGGGCTGCCGCCCCCTTAGCCAATGTGATCGGAGCTGATCATGAATAATAAAAACAACGAAAACAGTATTCGCAAAATAGAAACCAACGGGGTCGAACAGATCCCGGACCACGAACGTACCGCCGGGCCCAAGGATCTGTTTCGCCTGATCTTCGGCGGTGCCAATACCTTTGCCACCGCCGTACTGGGCTCGTTTCCGGTGCTGTTCGGCTTGTCGTTCCAGGCCGGCGTCTGGGCGATTGTGCTGGGGGTGCTGGTGGGCGCGCTGATCCTGGCGCCCATGGGCCTGTTCGGGCCGATCAATGGCACCAACAACGCCGTGTCTTCCTCCGGTGCGCACTTTGGTGTGCATGGGCGCATTGTCGGCTCGTTTCTGTCGCTGCTGACGGCGATTGCCTTCTTCTCACTGTCGGTGTGGAGTTCGGGTGATGCGCTGGTCGGTGGTGCGAAACGTCTGGTTGGCCTGCCGGAAACCGACCTGACGCTGGGTTTGGCTTACGGCCTGTTTGCCCTGCTGGTACTGACCGTGTGCATCTACGGCTTTCGCTTCATGCTGTGGGTCAACCGCATTGCGGTGTGGGCGGCGAGCCTGCTGTTTCTGCTGGGCATCTTCGCGTTCGCACCGGCGTTCGACAGCCATTTCGCCGGCAGCGTCGCCTTGGGCCAGGCTGGCTTCTGGGCGGCCTTCATCGGCTCGGCACTGGTGGCCATGAGCAACCCGATTTCCTTCGGCGCGTTCCTGGGTGACTGGTCGCGCTACATCCCGCGTGAAACGCCGAAAATGCGCATCATGCTGGCGGTGGTGCTGGCGCAGATCGCTACCTTGATTCCATTCCTGTTCGGCCTGGCCACCGCGACCATCGTGGCGATCAAGGCGCCGGACTACATCGCGGCCAACAACTATGTCGGCGGTTTGCTGGCCGTATCACCGAGCTGGTTCTTCCTGCCGGTGTGCCTGATCGCGGTGATCGGCGGCATGTCTACCGGCACCACCTCGCTGTATGGCACCGGGCTGGACATGTCCAGCGTGTTCCCGCGCTTGCTGTCGCGGGTCAAGGCCACGTTGCTGATCGGGGTGATGTCGATTGCCTTCATCTTTATCGGACGTTTCGCCGCCAACCTGGTGCAGAGCGTATCGACCTTCGCTGTGCTGATCATCACCTGCACCACGCCATGGATGGTGATGATGATCATCGGCCTGATCGTGCGCCGCGGCTTCTACTGCCCGGACGACTTGCAGGTGTTCACTCGCGGTGAAACCGGCGGGCGCTACTGGTTCAGCCACGGCTGGAACTGGCGCGGCCTGGGCGCCTGGATCCCGAGCGCAGTGGTGGGCCTGTGCTTCGTCAACCTGCCGGGGCAATTTGTCGGGCCGCTGGGCAACCTGGCCGAGGGCATTGATATCAGCCTGCCAGTGACACTGGGGCTGGCGTCGGTGGTGTACCTGACCTTGCTTCGTGTGTTTCCCGAACCGGCTGCGGTTTATGGCCCGGCCGTTGTGGCGAGGGAGCTTGCTCCCGCTGGGATGCTTGCTCCCGCTGGGGTGCTTGCTCCCGCTGGGGTGCGGAGCTGCTCCCAAAAAGCCGGCTCCAGCTTCGCTGTCGAACGGGAGCAAGCTCCCTCGCCACAGCAAGCGCCCTCGCCACAGCAAGCTACCTCGCCACAGCAAGCGCCCTTCCAGCAGAAAGCTTCTCAATAGCCAAAAAAAATAATCGGAGACTCGCCGTCATGGCTTTGGATTTATTCGTCGTACTCATCTACGCCGCCGGCATGCTCGTGCTCGGCTATTACGGCATGCGTCGCGCCAAGACCCACGAAGACTATTTGGTGGCCGGTCGTAACCTGGGCCCGTCGCTGTACATGGGTACCATGGCCGCCACGGTATTGGGCGGTGCATCCACCGTCGGCACCGTGCGCCTGGGTTATGTGCATGGCATTTCCGGCTTCTGGCTGTGCGCCGCACTGGGCGCGGGGATCATTGCGCTGAACCTGTTTCTGGCCAAGCCGCTGCTCAAGTTGAAGATTTTCACCGTCACCCAGGTGCTGGAAAAACGCTACAACCCCATGGCCCGCCAAGCGAGTGCGGTGATTATGCTGGCCTACGCGCTGATGATCGGCGTGACCTCGATCCTGGCCATCGGCACCGTGCTGCAAGTGCTGTTCGGCCTGCCGTTCTGGGTGTCGGTGCTGCTCGGCGGTGGCGTGGTGGTGGTGTACTCGACCATCGGCGGCATGTGGTCGCTGACCCTGACCGACATCGTGCAATTCGTGATCAAGACCGTCGGCCTGATGTTTATCCTGCTGCCGATCTGCCTGTACCGCGTCGGCGGCTGGGATCAACTGGTGGCGAAGCTGCCGGCGTCGAACTTCAGCTTCACCGAAATCGGCTGGGACACGATCATCACCTACTTCATGATCTACTTCTTCGGCATCCTGATCGGCCAGGACATCTGGCAACGCGTGTTCACCGCCCGTGACGAAAAGGTCGCCCAGTACGCAGGCACGTTCGCCGGTTTCTACTGCATCCTCTACGGCCTGGCCTGCGCCCTGATCGGCATGGCCGCGCATGTGCTGCTGCCGAACCTGGAAAACGTCAACAACGCCTTCGCCGCCATCGTCAAAGCCTCGCTGCCCGACGGCATTCGCGGCCTGGTGATCGCCGCCGCACTGGCCGCGATGATGTCCACCGCCAGCGCCGGCCTGCTCGCCGCGTCCACTGTATTGACCGAAGACCTGTTGCCACGCCTGCGCGGCGGCAAGCAATCGAGCCTGAACATCAACCGTCTGTTTACGATGCTCACCGGTATCGCCGTACTGGGTATCGCGCTGGTGGTCAACGACGTGATCAGCGCCCTGACCCTGGCCTACAACCTGTTGGTGGGCGGCATGCTGATCCCGCTGATGGGCGCGATTTTCTGGAAACGCGCCACCACCTCCGGCGCCATTGCCTCTATGACCTTGGGCTTTGTGACGGCGCTGGTGTTTATGTTCAAGGACGGCCTGGACGCAAACACGCCGATCTACTACAGCCTGGCGGTTGGGCTGGTGAGTTTTGTAGTGGTGAGCTTGTTGTCACCCCGGCCAGAGGCTTCGGTGGCCAGGGCCATTTGACAGGTAACAGGATTTAGAGCGGTTTCTTCAGCGGGCGCGACGTCGGATGTCGCGCCCGTTTTTTTACCTTGCACAAAACAACTGTGGGAGCGGGCTTGCCCGCGATAGCGGTGTGTCAGTCAAGTATTTATCGACTGATACACCGCTATCGCGGGCAAGCCCGCTCCCACATTATAAAACCTGCTGCGACCAGCGCTTAGCGGCGACGCGGACGACGCTGCTCGTCATCTGTGCGAATCGGTATCGGCTGCAGTGGCGGTTCAATCAGGCCCAGCGCAACGCCGAGGTCGTGGAGCCAGTTTTGAATTTTCTCTTTCATGGTTGCCCCCTTTGAGGGTAATGCGGCTAGGCGGGAGTTCTGTCGCCTTTTCCTACAGTGATAGTAGCTCTAAGTCTTACGTAATGCTTGAACGAAACCACAACGAACTATTACAGGATTGATCCGAATCCTGACGGATCGTTCAAGCAATCGCGCGCGTGTCTTGCAGGAAATCGGCCTTGCCCTCTTGTTGCAGATCGATCCATGCATTGAGGTTAGCGCCGAGCATGCCCTTGCGCCACATCAACCAGGTGGTGGCAGTGGCAAAAGGCCCGGTCAACGGATGAACGGACACGCTGTCCTTGCCTGGCAGGCTGTCGAGCATCGATTCTGACATCAATGCCACGCCGGAACCGGCGATCACGCAGGCGAGCATGCCTTGGTAAGACTCAATCTCGATGGCGCGCCCCATGGCCACACGCTCGTGGGAAAACCAGGTTTCCAGGCGCGCGCGGTAGGCGCAACTGCGTCGGAAGGTGAACACCGAACGGCCGGCGACATCCTGGGGACCACGCACGGGCGGGTGATCCGCCTCGCAAATGATCACCAGGCGCTCTTCGCACAGGGGCACGCCGTCCAGCGTCGCGATCGTTATCGGGCCATCCACAAAGGCCGCGTCCAGACGCCCGGTGATCAAGCCCTCTAGCAACTCGCCGCTGGGCGCCGATTGCACCTGGAGGTTCACCATCGGATAGGCCTTGTGATAGCGCGCCAGCAATTTGGGCAAATGCACGGCGGCCGTGCTGTACATGCTGCCCAGCACAAAATCGCCCGCCGGCTGCCCTCCTTGCACCGCTCCGTGGGCTTCATCATGCAGCGCCAGCAGACGGGTGCTGTAGTCCAGCAGTACTTTGCCCGCAGGAGAAAGCTGCAAGCGCTGGCGTTCGCGCACGAACAGCTCGACGCCAAGTTGCTCCTCCATCTGCTTGAGCCGTGTCGACAGGTTCGAGGGCACGCGATGCAGGCGCTCAGCCGCGCGGGTGATGGAGCCCTCTTCCGCCACGGCCTGGAAGATGCGCAATTGACTGAACTCCATACCTTTCTCCAAAACTGAACAAGTTACTCACTATTATTCATTTTTACAGAAAGTCAATCCACTTTAGCCTACGGTCATTCGCTACCCCGTAGGAAACCTGCACATGTCACCGCTGATTCGCTTAACCGCCAGCTTTATCGCCCTGATGATGGCCATGGGCATTGGGCGCTTCGCCCTCACCCCGCAGATGCCGCATTTGCTCAGCGAGGGGCAGATTGACATGACTGGCGCCGGCCTGATTGCCGCCGCCAACTACCTGGGCTATTTCGTCGGCGCGGTGGACTCGATCTTCGCCCGCAGCCATCACCACATAAAAGCGCGTTTGTATGGCGGGCTGTGGCTGTGCGTGCTGCTGACCCTGGGGTCGTACTGGGCGCATGGGTTCTGGCCGCATTTGCTGCTGCGCTTTGGCACCGGCGTGGCGAGCGCCTGGGCGCTGGTGATGATCACGAGTCTGAGCCAGCCGCTGGCGATCGCCGCCGGGCGTCCACGTTTGGGGGCCTTGGTGTTTGCCGGGCCGGGCTTGGGGATTCTGCTGACCGGGTTGCTGGCACTGGGCTCCAATCTACTGGGCGAAGACTCTGCGACCTTGTGGCTGGTGTATGGCGTGGTGGCATTGGTGATGTTACTGGCCATCCTGCCCTTTTTACCGAAACCGACCGTGACGGTGGCCCATGCCACCCGCGCGGGCAGCAACGCCAGCATCGCGCACCTGGGCTGGATTTACTTCTTGTACGGCTTGGGCTACATCATCCCTGCAACCTTCTTGTCGCAGATGGCCAGCGCGCAGTTCAAAGGCGCCTGGCAAGCCGACCTGTTCTGGCCGTGCTTTGGCTTGGCGGCGGCGCTGGGTGTAGTGGTGGCGAGCCTGCGTCGCAAGGACCCGAACACCACTCGCAGGTGGTTGATGACGACCTTGTGGCTGCAAGCGGCCGGGGTATTCGCCTGCCTGCTGGGCAATGGCTGGGGCCTGGCGCTGGGTGTGTTGCTGTGTGGTGCGCCGTTCCTGGCGTGCATGCAACTGGTGATGGCGCGTTTGCGCGAGGTGGCGCCCCACGGCTACCAGCGCAGCACCGGGCTGCTCACCGCCAGTTTTGCTATCGGCCAATTGTGCGGCCCATTACTGGCCTCGGTGAGCAGCCACGTGAGCGGTGGCCTGCAACCGGCCTTGATCATTGCCGGTTGCGGCTTGGTGGTGGCAGGTGCGGTGTTGGTCAACCGGCAACCAGCGACGTTGGCGCCCGAACCTGCGCACGCCGTGCCAGTACCAGGAAAAACAGCCCTCCCAGGAAACACCCGGTGAACCAGGCGAAATTGGCCATGCCCTGCAACGCGGGCGTGAAGGTGATCGCGACGCCCACCAGCGTCGCCGGCACCAAGGCTTTGACGGCTGTCCAGTTCACGCCGCCGTCGTAGTAATAACGCCCGCTCGGGCTGTCGTCGAACAGGGCATCCACGTCGATTTTCTGCTTTTTGATCAGGTAGAAATCCACGATCAAAATCCCGAACAGCGGCCCGATAAACGCGGCGAGGATATCCAGGGTGTAGTGGATCATCAGCGGGTTGTTGAACAGGTTCCACGGCGTGATAAAGATCGAGGCCACGGCGGCGATCATCCCACCGGCGCGCCAACTGATTTTGCTCGGCGCGACGTTGGCGAAATCAAACGCCGGTGACACGAAGTTGGCGACAATGTTGATGCCAATTGTGGCGGTCACGAAGGCAAAGGCGCCGAGCAGCACGGCCATGCTGTTGTCGATGCGTGAAACCGTGGCGATGGGGTCATGCAACATTTCGCCAAACACCGGCAAGGTGCCCGAAACGATGACGACGGTCACCAGCGAGAACGCCAGGAAGTTAACCGGCAGCCCCCAGAAATTGCCGCGTCGCACGTCGTGCATGCTGCGGCAATAGCGGCTGAAATCGCCGAAATTGAGCGTAGGCCCGGAGAAGTACGACACCACCAGCGCCGTCGCCACAATCACTTGGCCAAACGCCTGCCAGCCCGACAAGGATTTTTCCGCCAGGGTGAAACTGATGTTCGCCCAACCTGCCTTCCACACGATCCAGCCGGCCAGGGCAAACATCACCGCATAAACCACTGGCCCGGCCCAGTCGATAAAGCGGCGGATGGACTCCATGCCCGCCCAGAATACGGCTGCCTGCAATGTCCATAAGCTGAGGAAGCCAAACCAGCCCAGGTAGGACAGGCCCGCAAAGTGCGGCTCTGCATACACCGCCATCTGTGGGAAAAAGCGCAGCACTACGATAATCAAGGCACTCGACGCCAGGTACGTCTGGATCCCGTACCAGGCCACGGCGATCAAACCGCGAATCACCGCCGGAATATTCGCCCCAAACACGCCAAATGCCAGCCGGCAGATGACCGGGTATGGCACCGCCGCTTGCTGGCTCGGCTTGGCCACCAGGTTGGCAATCAATTGCACGATGCAAATGCCGGCGAGCAAAGCGATCAACACCTGCCAACTGGCCAGCCCAAGGGCAAACAGGCTGGCGGCGAACACGTAACCGCCGACGCTGTGCACGTCGCTCATCCAGAAGGCGAAAATGTTGTACCAGGTCCACTTTTGCGGCAGCGGCCCGAGGTCCTGGTTGTACAGGCGCGGGCTGTAGCCTTTGGGCAATTGTTCGGTCATCGCTTGGCTCCTCGAAATACCGGCCTGCGCTGCCGTAACGGTGTGCATACGGGAGGCGGCGTGGTTTGTATACGAGGCATTCAGCAGAATGCGTGCCAATGGCACACAATCTCGCTAAAACGGCGTTCCAAAGGCGTTGGTAAGGGCCTATAGGCGGGGGTTGTGCTCAGCAACGGTGCAGGTCAATCCTGTACACAATCAACGCTGCACCCGATGTGCACACAGATAGCCGACACTGCAGCAGACCGCCGTGAGGAAGGTACCCCAGGCCATGTCCATCAGCGCCAACCCGGCTGACCAGCCTTGCAGCGTGGCCCAGTTGCTCAGGTCATAGGTGCCGTAGGCCACGAGGCCGAGCAGAGCGCCAAGGCGTGCTGCTCGTTGCCAACTGCCGCTGGGCAGGACCACGAACACCACGCAGCCGAGAACATACAGCAGATAAAACAGTACGGCGGGGAGCCAGCGGGGCTGATCAAGCATCAGCGCGCCGAGCAGGGATTTGTAGGTGGGGCCCATGAGGACGCCGAGCCAGAGGCCGTCGAGCACCAGAAACGCGAGTAAGGTGCCGAGGTAAGCGAAGCATAGTTTGCGGGTCATGGTTGCAGCCTCTGTAGGCGCCGAGCGGCACCTACAGAAGAGCAAAACGCGATCAGCTTAGTTCAATGCGATCGGCGTGAATCACAATCTGGCCCTGCTTGTAGAGCGCACCAATGGCCTTCTTGAAGTTGCCTTTGCTGACACCGAACAAATTACTGATCACCGCCGGGTCGCTCTTGTCGCTGACCGGCAGGCTGCCGTTGTTTTCACGCAACTTGGCGAGGATCTTCGAGTTGAGGCTGGAGGCCGCTTCCTGGCCGACCGGCTGCAGGCTCAGGCTGATGTTGCCATCGGCGCGGATCTCTTTGATAAAGCCTTTCTCTTCCTTGCCCGGGCGCAGGAACTTGAACACTTCGTTCTTGTGGATCAGGCCCCAATGCTTGTTGTTGATGATCGCCTTGAAGCCCATGTCGGTGGCTTCGGCCACCAGCAGGTCGACTTCCTGGCCCACCTGGTAGTTGGCAGGCGTCTTATCCAGGTAGCGGTCAAGTCGCGCGGTGGCGGTGATGCGTTTGGTGTGCTTGTCGAGGTAGACGTGCACCACGCAGTATTCACCGGCGGTCAACTGGCGTTTTTCTTCCGAATACGGCAGCAACAGGTCTTTTGGCAAACCCCAGTCGAGGAATACGCCGATGCTGTTGACTTCGACGACTTTCAAACTGGCGAATTCGCCGACTTGAACTTTCGGCTTTTCAGTCGTCGCGATAAGTTTGTCATCGCTGTCCAGATAAATGAAAACGTTAAGCCAGTCTTCATCTTCACTGGGAATATCTTTGGGGATATACCGATTAGGCAAGAGGATTTCGCCATCTTGCGCACCATCCAGGTACAAACCAAAGTTAGTGTGTTTAACCACTTGCAAGCTGTTGTAGCGCCCGACTAAAGCCATTTCCAGATACCTTCGTTACGTGGGCGGCATTCTACCCGAGTTGCGCCCGCCACGCGCGTGCGCCTGAAAAATCGCCGGCCAACGTGGCGTGGTAATGGCACCGCCCCGCTCGTCTGATCAATCGATCGAATTTTGCCGGTGGCCGGCAGCCGAACAAACCCTGTGGTTTCGAGTTAAAACAGTAAGTTAGCGGTTTATTTAAAGGTCAAACTTTGGCCGATTACAGCGGCTCACGTAATTCCCAGGGGATATTTGCCAAGCAATTGTCAAGTATTTCCTGTACGATGCCTGGCCAAGTTAATTTTCTACAGGTTAGTGGCCGCCATGCGCGTAAAAGCATCCAATAGCAAAGCAAAGCCAGCTCCCGCCGTTGAAACCAGCGAATCGATCAACAGCCAAATTGCTGCTTTCCTCAAGTCCGGTGGCGAAATCCAGCAAATTGCCAAGGGCGTGAGCGGCCAGACTTTCGGCCCGTCCAAGCAGATCAGCCTGGGCAAAAAGTAATACCCGCGCGTCGCATCTAGCTCCTAAGCGTCTTGCCTTCCAAGGCGCCAGGACTAGAGTCTGAAACACCCTCCTGCTCCATCTCCTGATGCGCTAATCGACGAACGGGGCTCACCGCGAAGCATTCGCCGGTATGCTTGCACCCGTCTAGCACGGGCATCTGTCCGATTTTTTCGTAACTGCTCCTCGCTTTTCATGGAGTGAAGCATGCTCAAGCCCTGCTTGTTTCTAATCGCTGCCCTTACGGCAAGCCCTCTTGCACACGCGCAGATTTTTCAGCGTGAACTGGGTGACTTCGACCTCAAATTGGGCACCACGCCCAGCCGCAGTATGGCCCAGGGTTTGGTCAAGCCCACCTCGCCGGGCAGCGATTCCTTCCACGGCGGCCTGGACCTGAGCCACGACAGCGGCCTGTATTTCGGCCAGTTTTCGCCCAATATGGGCCTGTCCTCGGCCAACAACCTCGAAGTCGACTCCTACATGGGCTTCAAGCGCCCCTTCGACCAGACCCTGGGCTACGAAGTGGGCATGATCCACTACAGCTACCCCAAGCTCAGCCCGCTCGACAGCCAGGAGTTCTACGGCGGCTTGAACCTGCTGGGCAATCGCTTCGGCGTGTCCTTCAGCAACGATCCGGATCGCCAGGACAGCACGCTGTTTGCCGACCTCGGCGGTACGCAGCCGTTCGGCATCGGCGTCAGCATGAAATACACCACCCACCAACTCGGCACGCCGGCGGCGGTAGAAGGCGGCACCATCAGCAGCTTCAGCGACTGGTCGGTGCAGTTCTCCCGCGCCTGGAAAGGCGTGGACCTGGACCTGATCTATAGCGGTTCCAGCCTCAGTGGCGGCGATTGCTCGGCCTACTCCGGACACAATTCGCAATGCGACGGCCTGTTGACCTTAAAGGCCGCACGGTCGTTTTATTGATGGGCTGAACTGTCGCGCCTCGCGCAGGTTCAGATACATGAACCCTCACTGCGCAAGGACACGCCCATGCTGCGTCGGCTCAAATTACTGGTGGTATTACTGACGTTGAGCCTGGTGCTCGCCGGCTGCAATCGCGTGGGCCTGGCCTACCGCAACCTTGATGTGATCATCCCCTGGACCCTCAACGACTACCTGGACATGAACGCCGGGCAAAAGAGCTGGTTCAATGACACCCTCAAGGAACACCTGGCCTGGCACTGCACCACTCAACTGCCGGGCTACCTGGACTGGCTTGATCGCCTGCAACAGATGGTCGACAACAACCAGATCACCGACGCCGCGCTGCAAGCGCGCACCGTCGAAGCCAAACAAGCCATCGCCGAGGTTGCGCGCGAGATCACGCCGTCAGCCACCCAGTTGCTGCAGGGCCTGGATGATCAGCAAGTCAAAGACATGGGTGAGGCGCTGGCCAAAGACCTGCGCAAGCGCCAGAACGAATACCTCAAACCGCCACTGGCTCAGCAGATCAAAGAGCGCGCCGAGCGCATGAGCAAACGCCTGGATGCGTGGATGGGGCCGTTGAGTCCCAGCCAGCAGAACCGAGTGACGGCGTGGTCAATCGCGCTGGGTGCACAGAATCAGGAATGGATCGGTAATCGCGCCCATTGGCAGGCGCAATTTATCGACGCCTTGCAGCAGCGTCACAGCGCTGACTTCCCACAGAAAATCCAACAGCTGCTGGTCGACCGCGAGAGCCTGTGGACCCCGCAATATCGCGCCGCCTATGCACAGACCGAAGCCGCGGCGCGCGGCCTGATCATCGACCTGATGGCCGAAAGCACGGCGCAGCAGCGCCAGACACTCACACAAAAAATCGGCAAGGTTCGCAGTGACTTCCAGGCCCTCAAATGCCTCAAGGCCGCCTCGATTTAAAAATGTGGGAGCGGGCTTGCTCGCGAATGCGGTGAATCAGTCGATGAATCTATTGACTGACACACTGTATTCGCGAGCAAGCCCGCTCCCACATTTTGGTTTGGGGTGTGCTCTTTCAGGCAATCTGCGCCTTGGAAGCCACCTCGGCGAACGTCGCCGGGTCCAGCGCGTCGGCCTGCTCGTCCAGCACTTGGCGCGGGTGGTCATTGCCCGGGATTGAGCTGTCGATCAGGGCCAGCAGCTGCGCGCCCAGCGCCGTGAGGATGAAGTTCTCACCATTGCCGCCCTCTTCTTCCGGGCGCGATTCAATGAAACCACGCTTGAACAACAGAGCTTCGTAATCGGCGGCGGTCTTTTTCAACGCGTCCAGATTACCGGTGGATTCCCCCGCCGTGGCCTTCTCGGCCGCTTCCTGCTCGGCGTATTTGCGCGGCGCAAAGCTGCCTTCACCGTTCTGCACTTCATGCAGCAGTCGCTCGATCAGATCCCAGTTGTAAGTCGTCATCCTGATTCCTCCTGCGGGCAGATTAAAAAGTGGCCCGTTAGAGGTAATGACACGACCGAGCACTGGCCGTTCACCCGAATAGACGAGCGTCATTTCTCTGAACTTTCCAGACGTTCGCCCCCTCAACTGAACACTACTGCCAAGGAGGTCCGACCATGAAAACCCTGATGAAACTGGCCATCGCCGCCACCCTGCTGAGCGCCCTGCCTGCCTGGGCCTGCACGCCGGAAGAGGCCACGGCCAAACGCGAACAACTGGCCAAGGAAGTGACCCGGCTGACCCAGCAAAATCCGGCCAAGGCCAAGGAAATCAACGATGAGCTGCAGAAAATGGACCTGGAAACCGCCAGCGCGGACCTGCCGGACAAGTGCCAACTGATCGACCAGCGCCTCAAGGAGCTGGATGAGGCGGCCGAAAAGGCGAAAAACTGAGGGCATAAAAAAACCGGACAGCGTCCGGTTTTTTCATATCTGCGGCCTTATTCGGCAGCTGGTGCTTCTGGCTTGCGGCGCTTGAGCGGCGCCATGCCGTCCTTGCTGACGAGCGACAGGTTGTCGGTCTTCGGCCGGTTGGCGATCTTGCGCTTGGTCGGCGACTTGGCGCCGGTTTTCTTCTTGTCGCCCTTGGCGTCGGTCTTTTTCTTCTTCACGCCAACGGCTTTGCCCGACGCCTTGACCTTCTTCGGCCCGGTGTAGGTGCCTTTGACTTCCTTGATGGTGCGGCGCTCGAACGACTGCTTGAGGTAGCGCTCGATACTCGACATCAGGTTCCAGTCGCCGTGGCAGATCAGCGAGATGGCCAGGCCATCGTTGCCGGCACGCCCGGTCCGGCCGATACGGTGTACGTACTCGTCGCCGCTGCGCGGCATGTCGAAGTTGATGACCATGTCCAGGCCATCCACGTCCAGGCCTCGGGCGGCAACGTCGGTGGCGACCAGGATCTTCACGCCGCCGGCCTTGAGGCGGTCGATGGCCAGCTTGCGGTCCTTCTGATCTTTCTCGCCGTGCAGCACGAACGCCTTGTATTCCTGAGCCACCAGACGACCGTAGATGCGGTCGGCTGCTGCACGGGTGTTGGTGAAGACGATGGCCTTCTGATAGGTCTCGTTGGCCAGCAACCAGTTCAGGATCTGTTCTTTGTGTACGTTGTGGTCGGCCATCACGATCTGCTGACGCGTGGTCGCGTTCAGGTCGCTGACGTTGTTGACCTGCAAGTGCTCAGGGTTGTTCAGCACCTTGGCAACCATGTCGCGCAAGGTCGAACCGCCGGTGGTGGCAGAGAACAGCATGGTCTGCTGACGGTTGACGCACTCGGCCACAAGGCGCTGCACGTCGTCGGCAAAGCCCATGTCGAGCATTCGGTCGGCTTCGTCGAGCACCAGCACTTCGACTTCCTTGAGGTCGAGGTTGCCGGCGTTGAGCTGCTCGATCATCCGGCCTGGAGTGCCGATCAGGATGTCGGGCACCTTGCGCAACATGGCGGCCTGGACCTTGAAGTCTTCACCGCCGGTGATGATGCCGGACTTGATGAAGGTGAACTGCGAAAAGCGCTCCACCTCCTTCAAGGTCTGCTGGGCCAGCTCGCGGGTCGGCAGCAGGATCAGGGTCTTGATGCTCACGCGGACTTTGGCCGGGCCAATCAGGCGGTTCAGCACCGGCAAGACGAAAGCGGCGGTTTTACCGCTGCCGGTTTGCGCCGTCACCCGCAGGTCACGCCCTTGGAGCGCGAGCGGGATGGCCGCTGCTTGCACAGGCGTAGGCTCGACAAATTTAAGCTCGGCCACGGCTTTGAGCAGGCGTTCGTGCAGGGCGAATTGGGAAAACACGGGTGCTACCTCGAAGAAATACAAAATATCAGCTGCATAGGGTAACGGTTTCGGGCGCTCAAACCGAGTTTCTTTACGCGAACGGCGCGAATCAGCTGCTTTTTTGTCAGCAGATTTGTCCACAAAACCAACTTTGTTGCACATAAATGCTCTAATCGGCCCGTGTTGTCTTACAGAAGAATCGGTTTTACCCATGGATATCAAACAGCTCTGGCTTAACGTCCAAGACCTTTGGGGCGCTCTCGATGAACACCCACTGCTGCATTCCAGCCTGGGTTTGCTGATATTGCTGGTAGTCGCCTTATTGGTCGGACGGGTAGCGCGCTACCTCATCCTCCACGCCATCAAACTGCTCGGCCGGCAACCGGCGCTGCACTGGCTCAATGACCTGCGGCACAACAAAGTCTTTCACCGCCTGGCGCAGATGACGCCCTCCCTGGTGATCCAGTTCGGCCTGTACCTGGTGCCCGACCTGAGCAAGACCGCCACCTTGTTTATCGGCAACGTCGCGCTGGCGTTCACCATCCTGTTCATGACGCTGGCCGTAAGTGCACTGCTCAACGCCTTGCTGGATATCTACGCACGCACCGAACATGCCCGCACCCGCTCGATCAAGGGCTACGTGCAATTGGCAAAGATGGTGCTGTTCGTGTTTGCCGCGATCATCATCGTCGCCACCTTGATCGACCGTTCGCCGCTGTTGCTGCTCTCCGGTTTGGGTGCCATGTCGGCCGTGATTTTGTTGGTGTACAAGGACACCCTGCTGTCGTTTGTGGCCAGCGTGCAGCTGACCAGTAACGACATGCTGCGGGTCGGCGACTGGATCGAGATGCCCCAGGTCGGCGCCGACGGTGACGTGGTGGATATCACCCTGCACACGGTCAAGGTGCAGAACTTCGACAAAACCATCGTCTCGATCCCGACCTGGCGCCTGATGTCGGAGTCGTTCAAGAACTGGCGCGGCATGCAGGCGTCCGGCGGGCGCCGTATCAAGCGCAGCCTGTATATCGACGCCAGCGGCGTGCGCTTTTTGCGCGACGACGAAGAAGTGCGCATGACCCAGGTACACCTGCTCACCGACTACATCAGCCGCAAGCAGGCCGAGCTCAAGGCCTGGAACGAAGCCCAGGGCCACAGCGCGCAACTGTCGGCCAACCGCCGCCGCATGACCAACCTCGGCACCTTCCGCGCCTACGCCCTGGCCTACTTGAAAAGCCACCCGGATATTCAACCCAACATGACCTGCATGGTGCGCCAGATGCAAACCACCGCGCAGGGCGTGCCGCTGGAGATCTACTGTTTCACCCGCACCACGGCGTGGGCCGATTACGAGCGCATCCAGGGCGATATCTTCGATTATTTGCTGGCGGTGTTGCCGGAGTTTGGCTTGAGCCTGTATCAGCAGCCGAGTGGCAATGATTTGCGCGCGGGGATGGTGCCGGCGGTGTTGGGGGCCAGCCATTTGCCAGCCCTGGAAAACGAATCTGCCTGATGCCATCAACCCCCTGTGGGAGAAGGCTTGCCCTAATGTCAGTCAGTTAAGACATAGCCGGTAATTGTGGCGAGGGCGCTTGCTCCCGTTGGACTGCGTAGCAGTCCCATGTATTTAAAGCAAAGAGCAGGGGCCGCTTCGCGCTGGAGCGCCAGCCCGGCCCAGCGGGAGCAAGCGCCCTCGCCACAGGTTACTGGTTGTCAGTTCCAGCTCTTAACTGGCTGGCATTAGCGCAAGCCCACACTAAGGTCAGCGTTAGGCCGCTTGCTGACGCACACCCAAGCGACTGATCCACACCGCCCCCAGAATCACCAATCCACCCAACGCCAAGCGCCCCAGCGGCTCGTGCTGATTCCAGATCAGCAGGTTCAGCAGCAACCCCACCGGCACATGCAGGTTGTTCATCACTGCCAATGTGCCGCCGTTGACCAGGCAGGCGCCTTTGTTCCACCAGTACATGCCCAGCGCCGTGCTGACCAGCCCGAGAAACAGCAGCACGCCCCATTGCAGCGGCGCTTCGGGCAGGAAGTTGGTTTTGCCGAACAGCAGGAATGCCGGCAGCACCACGATCAAGGCGCCCACGTAGAAGTAGCCAAAGCGCCGGTAGTGCGGCAAATCGCTCGGATAACGCGCCACCAAATGCTTGTACATCACCTGCCCGGCGGCGTAGGTGAAGTTGGCCAGTTGCAGCAGCAAGAAGCCCATCAGAAAGTTCGGCGTGATCTGGTCGAAGCGAATCACGGCCGCGCCGCCCACGGCCACCAGCGCAGCAACCAATGCCCACGGGTTGAAACGGCGGTTAAGCGCATCTTCAATCAGGGTCACGTGCAACGGCGTGAGGATGGTAAACAGCAATACTTCCGGCACCGTAAGTACACGAAAGCTCAAGTACAGGCACACATACGTCACGCCGAACTGCAGCGCGCCGATCAGCAACATGCCGCGCATGAAGGGTGGTGCCACCGAACGCCAACGGGTCAGCGGGATGAAGATCAGCCCGGCCAATACCACGCGCACCAGCACGGCGAAGTAGCTGTCGACGTGACCGGCGAGGTATTCGCCGATCAAGCTGAAGGAAAATGCCTGAATCAGGGTAACAACCAGTAAGTAGCCCATGCGCGCCTCGTTTCGAATGGGCGGGACATTAAAGGTTTTCGGCGTTTACTGAAACTCAAGGCAAAAAAAACCCGACCTCGCTATAGCGGCAGTCGGGCAGGAGCACTCAGGAGCAACAAGTGCAAAGGGAGGTTCGATACGCGTACTTGAAGGGTTTGCGTGGAGCGATATAAACACCACACGATTATGTGACGATTAAAGCGTTAAGCGACCTGTGCCAGCAGCGCTTTGGCATGGTTGATGCCCTTCTCCTGGAAGTCACCGCTCAGGTTCACACCTTCGGCATGAATGAAAGTGACGTCATGAATCCCGATAAACGCCATGACCTGGCGCAGGTACGGTTCCTGGTGATCGGAGGTGGCGCCGGTGTGGATGCCACCGCGGGCGGTCAACACAATGGCGCGCTTGCCGGTCAGCAAACCCTGCGGGCCGGTGGCGGTGTACTTGAAGGTCACACCGGCGCGCAGCACGTGGTCCAGCCAGGCTTTGAGGGTGCTGGGAATGGCGAAGTTGTACATCGGCGCGGCCATCACCAGCACATCGGCGGCGAGCAACTCGTCAGTCAGTTCGTTGGAGCGGTCCAGGGACGCCTGTTCGATGCCGCTGCGCTGGTCGGCAGGTTTCATCCAACCGCCGAGCAGGTTGGCGTCCAGGTGCGGGACCGGGTGGAGGGCCACATCACGCACAGTGATCTGATCCGCCGGGTGGGCGGCCTGCCATTGGCTGATGAACTGTTGAGTCAGCTGGCGGGAGATCGAATCCTGCTGGCGAGCGCTGCTTTCGATGATCAGAACATTGGACATGGCAGGGTAGGCTCCATCTGTAAATGCTGTAAGGCGATGGAGTGAAGATTAAACAGAGCCAATTCGATAAAAAAGCGTAAAAAACTGCTATAACCCATCTATAAATTTGTTTATAAGCGGAGTATTGCTGTGGGCATGCTCCGCTGCCGCGTTATTTTGGGGCGCACGCCAGGGCGATACGCATCTTGATAATCGAGCGGGTGAATTTGACCGTGGTGTTGGTGCTCTTACCTGCCGGCACCGTGACCGTTCGGCGACGCGGCGATTCCGGGCCGTTGGTGAAGGTTACCGAGCACACCGCGTCATTGGTGCCGTAGTTATTCAGCTGTATCGAACTGATGTCGTTGGCGACGTCGGACGCCGTGTAGTCAATGCTCACGCCCTCGATCTTTTTAGTCACGTCGGTGGGATAGGCAAACGCGCTCATCGGCAGCAGCGCCAGCAACACACAACAGAATTTTCTCATTCGGCAGTCTCCAATAAGGACCGCCAGCTTAGGACAAGAGGAGCTCATCTTGAAAGCGCCCCGCGTTACCCTCGATCAATGGCGCACGCTGCAGGCCGTGGTCGACCACGGTGGCTTCGCCCAGGCGGCTGAAGCACTGCACCGTTCGCAGTCCTCGGTGAGCTACACCGTGGCCCGCATGCAAGACCAGCTTGGCGTGCCATTGCTGCGCATCGACGGGCGCAAGGCCGTGCTCACCGAGGCTGGTGAAGTGCTGTTGCGCCGTTCGCGGCAACTGGTCAAAAACGCCAGCCAACTGGAAGACCTCGCCCACCATATGGAACAGGGCTGGGAAGCCGAAGTACGCCTGGTGGTGGACGCCGCCT
The DNA here is from genome assembly GCF_030816095.1 of Pseudomonas sp. W3I7. Classification (NCBI taxonomy): domain Bacteria; kingdom Pseudomonadati; phylum Pseudomonadota; class Gammaproteobacteria; order Pseudomonadales; family Pseudomonadaceae; genus Pseudomonas; species Pseudomonas sp. W3I7. The sequence continues at coordinate 1,440,772 of NZ_JAUSXP010000001.1, read as the reverse complement.
ACCCGAATGCGCGCCTGGTGCGGGCCCTCACCGCCTTTATGCCGCAAAGCCGTGGCTGCCGCGTGCGCCTGCGTGAAGAAGTGCTGTCGGGGGTTGAAGAGCTGTTGATAGATGGCATGGCTGACCTGGCCATCAGCAGTTTCATCATTCCGGGCTACCTGGGCACCGAAATGAGCGACGTGGAATTTATTGCCGTGGCCCATCCCGACCACTCGTTGCATCGCCTGAACCGCGACTTGAGCTTCCAGGACCTGGAGAGCCAGATGCAAGTGGTGATCCGTGACTCCGGTCGCCAACAGCCGCGCGATGTCGGCTGGCTTGGCGCCGAACAGCGCTGGACCGTCGGCAGCTTGCCCACCGCCGCCACCTTCGTCAGCAGCGGCCTGGGCTTCGCCTGGCTGCCCCGACACTTGATCGAACGCGAACTCAAGGATGGCCTGCTCAAGCAGCTGCCATTGGAAAAGGGTGGCAGCCGCAACCCGACGTTCTACCTGTACTCGAACAAAGACAAACCCCTGGGGCCGGCCACGCAGATTCTTATCGATTTGTTGCGCACCTTTGACACCGCTCCCCTGGACGCACCTTTCGCCGCTCCCCAGCAAGCCTGAAACGGAGTTCACCCATGGCCTGGTTCGACCACGAAGGCTGCAGCCTGCATTACGAGGAATACGGCCACGGCACCCCGCTGATCCTGATCCACGGCCTGGGTTCCAGCAGCCAGGATTGGGAATTGCAGATTCCGGTGCTCGCCCGGCATTACCGCCTGATCGTGGTGGATGTACGCGGTCACGGGCGCTCCGACAAACCCCGCGAACGCTACAGCATCCAGGGTTTTACCTTCGATCTGCTGGCGTTGATCGAACACCTGAACCTGCCGCCCGCCCATGTCGTGGGCTTGTCCATGGGCGGCATGATCGCGTTCCAGCTGGCCGTGGACGAGCCCGCGCGGGTCACGAGCCTGTGCATCGTCAACAGCGCACCGGAGGTCAAGGTGCGCAGCGCCGATGATTACTGGCAATGGGCCAAGCGCTGGAGCCTGGCGCGCGTGCTCAGCCTGGCCACCATCGGCAAGGCCCTGGGCGATCGGCTGTTCCCAAAACCCGAGCAAGCCGACCTGCGGCGCAAAATGGCCGAACGCTGGGCAAAAAACGACAAACGTGCTTATCTCGCCAGCTTCGATGCGATTGTCGGCTGGGGCGTACAGGAACAACTTTCCCGAATTACCTGTCCTACCCTGGTCATCAGCGCCGACCACGACTACACCCCCGTGGCGCAGAAAGAAAACTATGTAAAACTGCTGCCCGATGCGCGGCTGGTGGTGATCAAGGATTCCCGCCATGCCACGCCCTTGGACCAACCCGAAGTCTTTAACGCTACCTTGCTCGATTTTCTAAAGACAGTCGAAACCACTACCCAGGATCACTGACCCATGCTGAAAAAAATCGCCTTCTTTGCCGGCTCCTTTCTGTTCGCCGCCAACGTGATGGCCGCCACGGCCGTTGCACCGGCCAAACCTGCGGCACCGGCCAAGTCCAGCGCGCCCCACGTCCTGATCACCACCACCAACGGCGACATCGAAATCGAACTGGACCCGGTCAAGGCGCCGATCAGCACCAAGAACTTCCTGGCCTATGTCGACAAAGGCTTCTACACCAACACGATTTTCCACCGCGTGATCCCAGGCTTCATGGTCCAGGGCGGCGGTTTCACCGCGCAGATGTCGCAGAAGCCGACCGAAGCGCCGATCAAGAACGAAGCCAGCAACGGCCTGCATAATGTGCGCGGCACCTTGTCGATGGCACGCACCAATGATCCAAATTCGGCCACCAGCCAATTCTTCATCAACGTGGCCGACAATGCCTTCCTCGACCCGGGCCGCGATGCGGGTTATGCCGTGTTCGCCAAAGTGGTCAAGGGCATGGACGTCGTCGACGTTATCGTCAACTCGCAAACCACTACCAAGCAAGGCATGCAAAACGTGCCAATCGATCCTGTTGTGATCAAGTCGGCCAAGCGCATCGACTGAGGTCCGCAGCAAGCTCCGCACGCGGCCCACAACGCCGCGTGCGCATTTGAAAGGAGAGCCCGCAACGCGGGCGTCAGACTGAATGCTCTATCGTCGCTTTGAACAACTGATCGACATCTTCCGCGACGCTCCCAGCGCCGCCCCTCCTGATAAAGTCCTGCCTTTCTACCTCTACTACCTGCGCCAGGTGTGGCCAAGCTTTGCCGCCTTGCTGGTGGTCGGCCTGATCGGTGCGTTGATCGAAGTGGCGCTCTTCAGCTACCTGAGCCGCATTATCGATTTGGCCCAAGGCACACCGCCCGCGAATTTTTTCCAGATTCACAGTGCCGAACTGATCTGGATGGCCGTGGTGGCCCTGCTGCTGCGTCCGATCTTCAACGGCCTGCATGACTTGCTGGTACACCAGACCATCAACCCCGGCATGACCAGCCTGATCCGCTGGCAGAACCATAGCTACGTACTCAAGCAGAGCCTGAATTTTTTCCAGAACGATTTCGCCGGGCGTATCGCCCAGCGCATCATGCAAACCGGCAACTCCCTGCGCGATTCGGCAGTGGCGACGGCGGAGGCCATCTGGCACGTGTCGATCTACGCCATCAGCGCGCTGGTGCTGTTTGCCGAGGCGGACTGGCGCCTGATGATCCCGCTGATCACCTGGATCATTCTCTACAGCCTGGCGCTGCGTTACTTCGTGCCCCGCGTGAAAGAACGCTCGGTGATCTCCTCCGAAGCGCGCTCCAAACTGATGGGCCGCATTGTCGACGGCTACACCAACATCACCACCTTGAAGCTGTTCGCCCATACGCAAAATGAGCAGGAGTACGCCAAGGAAGCGATCATCGAGCAGACCGAAAAAACCCAGTTGGCCGCGCGCGTGCTCACCAGCATGGACGTGGTGATCTGCACCTTGAACGGCGTGCTGATCGTCACCACCACTGGCCTGGCCTTGTGGCTGTGGACGCAGTCGCTGATTTCCGTAGGCGCCATCGCCCTCGCCACTGGCCTGGTGATCCGTATCGTCAACATGTCCGGCTGGATCATGTGGGTGGTCAACGGCATCTTCGAAAATATCGGCATGGTGCAGGATGGTTTGAAAACCATCGCGGCGCCGCTGGCGGTGACCGACCGCGAAAACGCGCCGCGCCTGCAAGTGCCCCATGGCGAAGTACGTTTCGAGCAGGTGGATTTCCACTATGGCAAGCAGAGCGGGATCATTGGCGGCTTGAACCTTCAGATCAAGGCCGGTGAGAAAATCGGCCTGATCGGCCCCTCCGGTGCGGGTAAATCTACCCTGGTCAACCTGCTGCTACGCCTGTACGACCTGCAAGGCGGGCGCATCCTCATCGACGACCAGAACATCGCCGAAGTCGCCCAGGAGTCCTTGCGGGCACAGATCGGCATGATCACCCAGGACACCTCGCTGCTGCATCGTTCGATCCGTGACAACTTGCTGTACGGCAAGCCGGATGCCAGCGATGAAGAACTCAGCGCCGCCATCCACAAAGCCCGCGCCGATGAGTTCATCCCGCTGTTGTCGGATGCCGAAGGCCGCACCGGGCTGGATGCACACGTGGGCGAGCGCGGGGTGAAACTCTCCGGCGGGCAACGCCAGCGCATTGCCATTGCGCGAGTACTGCTCAAGGACGCGCCGATTCTGGTCATGGACGAAGCGACGTCGGCGCTGGATTCGGAAGTGGAAGCGGCGATCCAGGAAAGCCTGGAAACGCTGATGCAAGGCAAGACCGTGATCGCGATTGCGCACCGCTTGTCGACCATTGCCCGCATGGACCGCCTGGTAGTGCTGGAAAAAGGCCAGATCGCCGAGACCGGCAGCCATGCCGAACTGCTGGCCCATGGTGGCTTGTATGCCAGGTTGTGGCAGCACCAGACGGGTGGGTTCGTCGGCATCGACTGACCATAGCCGGGATAAACACACATCAAAATGTGGGAGCGGGCTTGCTCGCGAAGGCGGTGCATCAGCCAACCTATTTGGTGACTGACACTCCGCCTTCGCGAGCAAGCCCGCTCCCACACTCGATCAGCGCCAGGCATCCCAACCCACGGGCCCCTGGCGCTTTTTTATGGCCTGGATTTGTATCAAAAGCGTGCTGTAATCAGTGCAGTGCCCAGAAGGGCGCTGAAGTAAATCTGCAGGGAGCATCATTGATTTACTGATTCGGTAGAGCTATCTATCAAGGACGTGTCGCATGTCTTTGTTCAAACGTTCAATCACAGAGGGGTTAGGTACGTTTTGGCTGGTGTTAGGCGGTTGCGGGAGTGCGGTGTTGGCCGCAGCGTTTCCCGCCGTCGGGATCGGGTTGCTCGGTGTGGCCCTGGCCTTCGGGCTGACGGTACTGACCATGGCGTTTGCCATCGGGCATCTCAGCGGGTGCCACCTCAACCCGGCAGTGTCAGTGGGGCTGGTCGTGGGCGGGCGGTTTCCGGCCAGGGAGTTACCGGCCTACATCGTCGCGCAGGTAATCGGCGCCACCGTCGCTGCTGCACTGTTGTACTTCATTGCCAGCGGTAAACCGGGCTTTGAGCTAGCCGGCGGCCTGGCCTCCAACGGCTACGGCGAGCATTCGCCAGGGGGCTACTCGATGGCTGCGGGGGTTGTCTGTGAGCTGGTGATGACAGCGATGTTCGTGCTGATCATTCTCGGCGCCACCGACCGTCGTGCCCCGCCGGGTCTTGCACCTATCGCCATCGGCCTGGCCCTGACCTTGATCCACTTGATCTCCATTCCCGTGACCAACACTTCGGTCAACCCGGCCCGCAGTACCGGCCCGGCATTGATCGTCGGCGGGTGGGCGATCCAGCAGTTGTGGATGTTCTGGCTGGCACCGATCCTCGGCGCTGTAATCGGTGGTGTGACCTATCGATGGCTGGGCAAGGAGCAGCCGGCCTGAGGCAAACGGGTTCAGCCCTGCCGATAAGGCAGGGCTGCCCTCGCCTCTTCGGCATACGCCAGAATCCCAACCCGCTCGCGTTCCAGGAAGTCTTCGACGGCATTCTTCAAACCGGGATGGCGCAGGTAGTGCCACGACCGTGTGATCACTGGCTCAAACCCGCGAATCAACTTGTGTTCGCCCTGGGCGCCGGCGTCGAAACGTTGCAGGCCGTGGGCGATGGCGTAGTCCATGCCCTGGTAGAAGCAGGTTTCAAAATGCAGGCGGTCGAACTCGGCCAGGCAGCCCCAGTAACGGCCGTAGAAACTGTCGCCACCGATCAGGCTGAAGGCCATGGCCACCGGGCGTGTGCCTTGTTTGGCCAGCACCACGCGAATCGCCTCGGGCATGCGCTCGGCCAGCAGGCTGAAAAAGGCGCGGGTCAGGTAAGGTGCCTGGCGACGCACCGCGTAGGTGTTGGCGTAGCAGGCGTAGACAAAATCCCACTGCGCCTCGCTTAACTCATGGCCTTGCAACCATTCAAAATCGATGCCCTGCCCGGCCACTTGCTCGCGTTCTTTGCGCATCTGTTTGCGCTTGCGTGAACTCAAGGCATCGAGAAAGTCCTGGAAGTCGCGATAACCGCGATTTTGCCAGTGAAACTGGCAGCCCAGGCGCTGCAACCAACCCGCCTGCCCAGCCAGTGCAGCATCGGCCAACGGGTCGGTGAAGTTGATATGGGCACTGGAGAGCCCTTCGATTTCCAGATAACCGGGCAGGCTACCCAGCAGTTCAAACCCGTCCTCGGCATTCCTGGCCAGCAAGCGCGGGCCACTCACCGGACTGAACGGCACCGCCGTCAGCAACTTGGGGTAGTACTCGATGCCCGCGCGCGCACAAGCGTCTGCCCAGCCGTGATCAAACACGTACTCGCCATAGGAGTGCCATTTGCGGTAGCTGGGCAGGGCCGCCACCAGGCGTTCGCCTTCCCAATGCAGCAAATGCTCGGGCTGCCAACCGGACTGCGGGCCCAGGCTGGCGCTGTCTTCCAGCGCACTCAGAAAGGCATGCCGCACAAAGGGTTGGGCCTGCGGCACCAGGGCATCCCAGACGTGCGGGGCGATTGCAGACAGCTTGTCCAGGCGTTGCAGCGGCATCGGCATCCTCTCTGTTTCTTGGCGTGAAAGCCTGGCGAGTATCGCCTATCGCGGCGCCAGGCACACCTCGAAACGAGCGGGACAAACCTCGAAACAATTAGTTCCAGATTAAATAATTTGTCATCTAGGTGAAATCACTTAGCCACTACTCCGTCATAAACGATCGTGATACTGACGCCTGTTTTTAGAGCGCCTGGTTCTACCAGGCGGCTATTTTCCGTCCGTCATCGGTCGGTTGTGTCCTGGATGGTTTGCCATCCCTCCTCACTTTCGGAGATTGATATGCGTCTTGCTTCCACTAAAACTGCGGCGGCCCTGTGTGGCGGCCTGTTGCTGGCCCTGAGCGTTCCGGCCAGCGCTGCAGTCGACGCTAAATTGCTCGACATGCTCAAGGCCAACGGCCAGATCACCGCTGCGCAGTACACTGAACTGCAAACGGAATTAGCCAAGGACCAGAAAGAAAAGCAGATCGCACAGCAAGCTCAACAAGAGACCAACGAGCAGATCGCGGCCACCGCGAAAAAAACCAACGACCTCAGCGTCTTCGATCAGAAGCTGGCCTGGGCCGCGCGTACCCAGCTCAAGGGTGATGTGCGCTTCCGTCAGGAAACCGTGAAGATCCAGGGCGAATCCAACAACGGCGGCCGCGACAAAGACCGTCAGCGCATCCGTGCCCGCCTGGGCGCCTACACCGAGATCAACTCCCAGGTCGACACCGGCATCCGCGTGGCCACCGGCAGCAGCGACGATGCGCGCTCCACCAACCAGGACCAGGACAACTACTTCGACAAGAAGTCGATCTGGCTGGACCTGGGCTACATCGACTACCACCCGGACCAGATCAAGAACCTGCACGTGATCGGCGGCAAGATGCTGCAACCGTGGGTGAACATGGGCGACGTGATCTGGGATAGCGACATCAACCCTGAAGGCCTGGCCGTCACCTACAAGTACCCATTGGGCGGCAGCGCCGAGCTGTTCGGCAGCCTGGGTAACTACAACCTCAAGGACAACGTGGACGGCGACGGCGTGCAATTTCGCCATGACCTGCGCCTGACGTCCGGCCAGCTGGGCACGCGCTTCTCGCTCACCGACAACCTTAAAATGACCCTGGGCGGCAGCGTCTACGCCTACCAGAACGACAAGGACAGCCGCTGCACAACCACCACCACGCCATGCGCGCTGGCGGTCAACGGCAACTCGGCCAACAACGAATTCCGCCTGTATGAAGGCTTTGCCCAAGCCGACATCGGCGGCCTGGCCGTGCCTTTGGCGTTCTACGGCCAGTACGTGAAAAACAACGATGCAGTGACCGACCAGGACACCGCCTGGTTGATCGGTGCCAAATCCAAGGTGTTCGGTTTCAACCTGGACTACAACTACCGCGATACTCAGCGTGATGCAGTGGTTGGCGCGTTCACCGATTCGGACTTCGCCAACGGCACCACCGGGTCGCGCGGTCACAAGCTCAAAGTCAGCTACGACATCGACAAGAACTTCGCCCTCGGCGCCACGTACTTCCTGACCAAGGCTGACTACGCCAGCCGCACGCAGCGTGATGCCAACACCAACACCCTGCAGCTGGATGCTGAAGCCAAGTTCTAAATGTGTGTGCAATAACCCTTGGGCCAGGACGGCCCGAGGGGGTTTAACAGCCTTGCGTGGGTGGGTCGATCCCCATCATCCGTTCGACTCACCCACGCGAGCCTGGCTCTTTCCCGCCGTTACTGATCCTTGAGCCTTTCGGCCACCAGCCGATCAGCCAGTGCATCAACATCCTTTACCGGCTCCTGCGGCATGATCTTCAACGTCGCCTGCATCAGGCGCATCTGACGAATAAATCGCCGGCAGTTGGGGCAGAACATCAAGTGATGACGCACCAGCAAACGCTCTCGAAAGGTCAATTGCCCATCGAGGTAGTCACTGGACCGCGCCACTTGTTCCTTACAGGTCAACATTCACCCGTTTCCTCAAAATGCTCCACCGTGGCGAAGACTTTAAGCCGTGCTCGATGCAACAGCACACGGACATTGGAGAGCGAGAGGGTCAGAAGATTACAAATCTCCTCCAACTCCAGGCCTTGGCGTTCACGCAGCACCAGCACGCTGCTTTGCAGCTCCGACAAACTCAGGATTGTATGCTCCAGGCACTTGCGCAGCTCATCCTCGGTCAGCAAGGCTTCCGGGGTGTCCTGGTGCCAGGCGTAAGGGTGCTACAGCCCAGTGGCCGTCGTCGGGGACGAAGCGGTCATCACCAATGGTGCCGTGGGGCGAAGGCAAATCATCGAGCAATACTTCCCGGCGATTCTGTTTGTAGCGGCCCTTGGCGGAGTTGGCGGTGATGGTCAGCAACCAGGTCTTGAGGCTGGAGCGCCCTTCGAACTTGGCCAGGTTACGCACCACCGACAGCCAGGCGTCTTGCACCACTTCATCGGCGTGGCGCTGGCCGACAATGGCATAGGCAACCGCGCGCATGGCGCTCTGGTAGGTGGTGACCAGTTCCTTGTAGGCCCGCTGCTCGCCCTTGAGCAGCCGTTCAAGCAGGTGCGCGTCGTCGGCTGCTGCCATTGTTTACCTCAAATCACCTTGGAATTCGGTCGATGTGGGCGCTGGCTTGCCTGCGATGCAGGCACCTCGGTGGATCAGTCACACCACAGTGATGCCATCGCAGGCAAGCCAGCTCCCACAGGATCAGCGCTTGCGCAGGATCACGCTGCCAATCGAGTAACCCGCGCCGAACGAGCTGAGCACTGCAACCGAGCCCTTGGGCAGATCGTCCTGGTAGGTGTGAAACGCAATCACCGAACCTGCCGAGCTGGTATTGGCGTAAGTATCAAGGATCACCGGCGCTTCCTCCACCGAGGCTTCGCGGCCCAGCAGTTTCTTCACAATCAGGTGGTTCATGCTCAGGTTGGCCTGGTGCAGCCAGAAGCGCTTCACGTCGGTCACGTTCAGCTGGTTTTCTTCAAGGTGTACACCGATCAACTCGGCAACCATCGGGCAGACATCCCGGAAGACTTTGCGGCCTTCCTGCACGAACAGTTTGTCCGGCGCGCCGATGCCTTCTTCGGCGGTACGGTTGAGGAAACCGAAGTTGTTGCGGATGTTATTGGAGAACTTGGTCAGCAGCTTGGTGCTGACCACGTCGAACTGGTGCTCGGAGGTCGCCAGATCAGCGCGCTCGAGGATCACCGCCGTGGCCGCATCACCGAAGATGAAATGGCTGTCACGGTCGCGGAAATTCAAGTGGCCGGTGCAGACTTCCGGGTTGACCATCAGGATCGCCCGGGCCTGGCCCAGCTGGATGCTGTTGGCGGCGTTCTGGATGCCGAAGGTGGCCGAGGAACACGCCACGTTCATGTCAAAACCGAAACCTGCGATGCCCAGGGCTTCCTGGACTTCAATGGCGATGGCCGGGTAGGCGCGTTGCAGGTTGGAGCAGGCGACGATTACGCCATCAATGTCGGCGGCGGTCTTGCCGGCGCGTTGCAGGGCTTGTTCGGCGGCACCGATGGCCATCTGGCAGAGTACCGACCACTCGTCGTTGCTGCGCTCGGGCAAGCGCGGGGCCATGCGTTGCGGGTCAAGGATGCCGTCCTTGTCCATCACAAAGCGGCTCTTGATGCCCGAAGCCTTCTCGATAAAGGCCGCGCTGGACTCGGTCAGCGCCTGCACCTCACCGCGCTCGATGGCCGCGGCGTTATCGCTGTTGAACTGTTGCACGTAAGCATTGAAAGACTGCACCAGCTCTTCGTTGGAGATGCTGTTGGCCGGCGTGTACAGGCCAGTGCCGCTGATGACGACGTTATGCACGGTCGTTCCTCTAAATCTGTCAGGCAGAGAAGAAATTGGTACCGTCGTACCAAACTTTAAGGCGTTCGATGCCTTCCAGCGAGCATCAAACTGGCAACGCTTTATCCCATCGCGCCACAGCGTTTCGCGGCGTTACCGGTCTTTATGACTGCGAAGTTTGCCACAACCTCGCGCATTTGGCGCCATCCCCAGGATTAACCCCCGCAATCCACTGTGGGAGCTGGCTTGCCTGCGATGCAGACACTGCGGTGTATCAGCCAAACGGTGGTGATGCCATCGCAGGCAAGCCAGCTCCCACAGGGATTGGGCGTTGCCTGGAGGATCGAGGAAGAACTCAGGCTTCGACCAGGCTCCACTGCTTGCTCAAACGCTTATCGGAAATCGGCACCTTGGTGCCCAACTGCTGAGCAAACAGTGACACCCGGTATTCTTCCAGCCACCAGCGATAGAGTTCGAGCTGCGGGTCGCGCTTGCCTTCCTGGGCGTGTTTGTTCAGGCGGTTCTGGTACTGCGCCCACAAGCCACCCAGCTCAGTGCTCCACACGCGATCTTTTTGCACCTGGCTCGGCAGTTTCTCCAGGCGCAGTTCGATGGCTTTGAGAAAGCGTGGCAATTCCTTGAACCAATGCGCCGGGGTTTCGCGCACAAAACCTTGATACACCAGGTTGCTGAGCTGCTGTTTGATGTCGTTCAACGCCACGGCCTGGGCCAGGTCGATCTTGCCTTTGAAGCGTTTGTGCAAACCATGCCAGAGTTTCAGCACGTCCAGGGTCAAGCGCGCCAGGCGCTCGGCGTGCTCGGCCCAACTGCCGCGCTTGCGTTCGGCCAACGCAGCCAGACCGGCACCGTCACGCGGCAGGCTGGCTTCACCTTCGAGCACGCAGGTGTCGAGGCTGGCCAATAGAATGTCTTCCACCAGTGCATCAATGCGCCCCAGCTCGCGGTACATCAGGCCCAATTCGGTCAAACCGGGCAGTTTGCCCCGCAGGAATTTTGCCGGTTCCGCCAGTTGCTGCATCAGCAAGCGCTGCAAGGCGCGACGGTGCTGGAACTCGGCTTCGGCGGCAGTGGAAAAACGCCCTTCCTTGACCGTGCCGTTTTCTTCGACCAGGGCCGGGTAGACCGTCATCGAGAGGCCGGCAATCTTTTGCTGGGTCTTTTCCGCCACGGCGGCAAACACCTTGGCTTCCACCGGCTGCTGGCTTTTTGCAGTTTGCGGCACCGCCAATGCGGCCTGGCTGGCTTCGGCGAAACGCGCGGTCAGCTCGGCCAGATCGCGGCCTTCGCCCAGGAACTTGCCCTGGCCATCGACCACTTCAAGGTTCATCTTCAGGTGGCTTTCCACCTGCTGCGCCGCCTCGGCCCAGGCCTCATCGCTGACCCGCGCGCCGGTCATGCGCAGCAATTCGCGGCCCAGTGCCTGGGGCAGCGAGCCCTGACCAAATTCGATACGTTGCAGGGCGGCCTTGACGAAATCCGGCACCGGCACAAAGTTCTTGCGCAGCGCCTTGGGCAGGTTGCGCACCAGCGCGATGCACTTGGCTTCGATCACACCCGGCACCAGCCACTCCAGACGCTCCGGCGGCAATGCCGGCAACAATGGCGCCGGTACGCGCAGGGTTACGCCGTCGCGGGGGTGGTTGGGTTCAAAGTGGTAACTCAGGGCCAGTTCCAGGTCGCCCAAATGCAGCGTGTCCGGGTAATGCGCGGCGGTGACTTCACTGGCCTCGCGGGCCAGCACGTCTTCTTCACGCATGATCAGCAGTTGCGGATCTTTCTGGCTGTTGACCTTGTACCAGCTGTCGAACGTGGCGGTCTGGTGGATCTCTGCCGGCAAGCGCGCGTCATAGAAGGCGTACAGGGTTTCTTCATCCGCCAGAATGTCACGACGCCGGGCCTTGGCCTCCAGCTCATCGAGCTGTTCCAGCAGTTGCTGGTTGGCCGTGAGGCACTTGGCGCGGGATTGAATCTCGCCGCGTACCAAACCTTCACGAATAAACAACTCGCGGGACACCACCGGGTCAATGGGCCCGTAATGCACCGGCCGGCGCCCGACCACAATCAGCCCGAACAGGGTGATCTGCTCAAACGCCACCACTTGGCCGCGCTTCTTTTCCCAGTGCGGCTCGAAGTGGTTTTTCTTGATCAGGTGCCCGGCCAGCGGCTCGATCCAGTCGGCATCGATCTTGGCGACCATGCGCGCATACAGTTTGGTGGTTTCCACCAGTTCGGCGGCCATCAGCCATTGCGGACGCTTTTTGCCGATGCCCGAAGACGGGTGAATCCAGAAGCGCCGCTGCCGTGCGCCGAGGTAATCGCCGTCTTCGGTCTTCTGGCCGATCTGGCTGAGCAGGCCGGACAGCACCGCCTTGTGCAGTTTCGCAAAATCGGCCGGCTCCTTGTTGACCGTCAGCTGCATGTCGCGGCAGATCAGGCTCAACTGGCGATGGGAGTCACGCCACTCGCGCAGGCGCAGGTAATTCAGGAAATTCTTGCGGCACCAGTTACGCAACGGGCTGGCGGTCAGTGCCTGGCGCTGTTCTTCAAAGCCACGCCACAGATTGACCAGCCCGGCGAAGTCCGAATCGGCATCCTTCCATTGCGCGTGGGCCTGGTCGGCGGCTTGCTGGCGCTCCGGCGGACGCTCGCGCGGGTCCTGGATCGACATGGCGCTGGCCACAATCAACACGTCCTGCAAACTGCCAAGCTTGGCCGCTTCGAGCAGCATGCGGCCCATGCGCGGGTCCACCGGCAGGCGCGCCAATTGGCGGCCCAGCGGCGTAAGCTGGCTGTTGCGGTCCACCGCCGAGAGTTCTTGCAGCAGGTTGAAACCGTCGCTGATCGCCTTGCCATCCGGCGGCTCGATAAACGGGAAGTCGGTGATTTCGCCCAGGCGCAGGTGCAGCATCTGCAGGATCACCGCAGCGAGGTTGGTGCGCAGGATCTCCGGGTCGGTAAATTCCGGGCGGCCGATAAAATCTTCTTCGCTGTACAAGCGAATGCAAATGCCCGGCTCGACCCGGCCGCAGCGGCCTTTGCGCTGGTTGGCACTGGCCTGGGAAATCGCCTCGATCGGCAGGCGCTGCACTTTGGCGCGGTAGCTGTAGCGGCTGATGCGCGCGGTGCCGCTGTCGATCACATAGCGAATGCCCGGCACCGTCAGCGAGGTTTCCGCGACGTTGGTGGCCAGCACCACGCGGCGGCCTGGGTGGGACTGGAAGATGCGCTGCTGTTCGGCCGGCGACAGACGCGCGTACAGCGGCAGAATTTCAGTGTGCTTGAGCTGGGCCTTGCGCAGCATGTCGGCGGCGTCGCGAATCTCGCGTTCGCCGGGCAAAAACACCAGCACATCGCCGGGGCTGCGACGTTCGCTGCGCTCATAAGCGGCAATTTCGTCGAGGGTGGCGAGAATCGCCTGGTCGACGGTCAAGTCATCCTCGACGCGGTTGCCCTCCTCGTCCTGCTCCAGCGTCAGCGGGCGGTACCAGGTGTCGACCGGGAAGGTACGACCCGAGACCTCGACAATCGGCGCATCGTCGAAGTGCTTGGAAAAGCGCTCCAGGTCGATGGTCGCCGAGGTGATGATGACTTTAAGGTCCGGGCGACGCGGCAACAGGGTTTTCAGGTAACCGAGCAGGAAGTCGATGTTCAGGCTGCGTTCGTGGGCTTCGTCGACGATGATGGTGTCGTAGCGCTCGAGGTAACGGTCGTTCTGGGTTTCGGCCAGCAAAATACCGTCGGTCATCAGCTTGATCAGGGTGTTGGAGTCACTCTGATCTTCGAAACGCACCTGATAGCCGACCAGCGCCCCCAAGGGCGTAGCAAGCTCTTCGGCAACCCGGCTGGCGACGCTGCGCGCGGCAATCCGGCGTGGCTGGGTGTGGCCGATCAGGCCGTACTGGCCGCGACCGATTTCCAGGCAGATCTTCGGCAACTGGGTGGTTTTACCCGAGCCGGTTTCGCCGGCAATGATCAGCACCTGATGCTTGAGCAACGCTTCTTTGATCTCGTCGCGCTTGGCGGCAATCGGCAGGCTGTCGTCATAGCGAATCACCGGCAGGCTGGCGCGCCGCGCGGTGACCTGGGCGCAGGACGCTTGCATACGCGTAACCCACTGCGCCAGCTTCTCCTCGTCAGGCTTCTTGCGCAGCTCAAGCAACTGGCGCCGCAAGCGGTGGCGGTCGGCGAGCATGGCGTGATCGAGGTTCTTGAGCAGTTGGTCGATAGCGGGCGCTTGGTCAGTCATCAGGTACTTTGCAGGTCGTCTATTTATGCACGGCCGGCAAGTGTGGCAGAAAAGCGCCTCATCTGGCAGACGGCTAAGTAAACCGGATCAAATGTGAGAGCGGGCTTGCCCGCGAATGCGGTGCATCAGTTGACCATTAAGGTGACTGGCACACCGCATTCGCGAGCAAGCCCGCTCCCACAGGAGTATTCGTTTACAGCGGGTCTTTGCGCCGATACGGAAACACATCAATCACCTTGCCGGCGCGAATCGCTTCCTGCAGGCCTTTCCAGTAGTCGGCGTTGTACAACTCGCCATGCAACTCGTCGAACAGCTTGCGCTGGCCGGCATCGGCGAACAGGAACGGCGGGAACTCTTCCGGGAACACGTCCAGCGGGCCGATGGAGTACCAGGGCTCCGAGGCCATTTCATCTTCGGGCGTGCGCGGTGCGGGGATATGGCGGAAGTTGGCTTCGGTGAGAAAGCAGATCTCGTCATAGTCATAGAACACCACACGACCGTGACGGGTGACGCCGAAGTTCTTCAGCAGCATGTCGCCGGGGAAGATGTTCGCCGCCGCCAGTTGCTTGATGGCCAGGCCATAGTCTTCCAGGGCTTCGCGCACCTGGGCGGGGTTGGCGTTGTCCAGGTAGAGGTTGAGCGGGGTCATGCGCCGCTCGGTCCAGCAATGGCGAATCAGTACCGTATCGCCCTCCACCTGCACCGTGCCGGCGGCGACTTCAAGTAACTCGGCCAGGCATTCGGGCTCGAATTTGCTCAAGGGAAAACGGAAGTCGGCAAACTCCTGGGTGTCGGCCATGCGCCCCACCCGATCAACGCTTTTAACCAGCCGGTACTTCTCGATCACCGTGGCGCGGTTGACGTTTTTCGACGGCGAAAAGCGGTCCTTGATAATCTTGAATACGGTGTTGAAACCCGGCAGCGTGAACACGCTCATGACCATGCCGCGCACGCCGGGCGCCATGATGAATTGATCATCGGTGGTGGCCAGGTGGTTGATCAACGCGCGGTAGAACTCGGATTTGCCGTGCTTGTAGAAACCGATCGAGGTGTACAGCTCGGCAATATGCTTGCCGGGCAGGATGCGCTTGAGAAAGCCGATAAACTCCGCCGGCACCGGCACATCGACCATGAAGTAAGAGCGCGTGAAGGAAAAGATGATCGACACATCGGCTTCGTCGGTGATCAGCGCATCGATCTGGATGCCGCGCCCTTCGCGGTGCAGCAACGGGATCACCAGTGGCCACTGCTCGTCGCGGGTAAAAATGCGCCCGACCAGGTAGGCACCTTTATTACGGTAAAGCACCGATGAAAACAGCTCGATACTCAGCTGCGGGTCTTTGCACACCCAATCCGGCAGATTTTCGCGCAGCTGCGCCTGGAGGCGGCGCAGGTCGCCGTCGAGGTCGGCGTAGGCTTCGCTGAAGCGGTAATCGGCGAAGATCTGCGCCAGCGTCGCCGCCAGGTCGCCCGCAGGTTGATAGGTGCGGGTTTGCGCCGCACGCGCCCGGCGCAGGCTCGGCCGCGTGGTGTGGATGAACATGCAGCCGTCGCTGATCAGGTCATGGCTGAACAGCCCGCAGAAGATCGAGTTGTACCAGGTCTCGGACAGCTCATCGTCAAAACGCAGATCGATCAGGCCGATGTACGCGCTTTTGACCAATGGCCACTCGTCCACTGCCAGCAACGCCGCCTCATCGAAGTGGGCACGCAGACGCGCCGTGACTTCAGCGACCTTCTCTTCATACAAATTGATCCGCGCCGCCGATGCCGCCTGCCCTTGTTGCCACTGAGCCTTTTCGAAGCGCTCGCGAGCGCCGTCGGTGATCTGGCGAAAGTGCTCACGGTAATCGTCGAAGCCATCGAGGATCATGCGGGCAATGGCAGGGGCGGAAGACGACATGCGGGAAACCTCGAACGGGTATCTGGATGCCTGAGCTTAGCCAGTGAATCGAGGCAGGAGAAGGATGATTTGCACAGCCTGACTGTACAACATCATGCATTTTGTACATTTAGTTTCAGTTTTTAATAAGTAGACCACTCGGTCAATAAGTGCACCAAAAAGTCACCTCACTCACCGCTACAGGCTTGGAACTGCGTGGCCCTGCCCTCGCCGAGCGCAAAGCGTACCCACCTGCGAATTCATAACTGATGTAACAACCTCGACACCGCTTAGGGGAAACCCCGATTACTACCTTGATGGCACTTTGATATACAGCGCGCCCTTTCCCAACCGAACAAGGTCTGAAGACCGACCCGGGAACCGGTTCAAATCGCCTAAGGAGCACTGAGATGTCATTGAGGAATATGCCGATCGGTCTGCGCGCCAGCCTGAGTTTCGGGGTGTTGGCCAGCATGCTGGTGATCGTCGGAATGTTTGGCCTGGGGCAGATGGCCAAGCTGCGCGAAAGCGCGTTGGTGATGGAAGAGTCGTGGATGCCGAGCATCGAGAATATCCACGACGCTGCAGCCTGCATCGCCAGCATCCGCCTGGAGTCGATGCGCATGGCGACCACCGACGAATCAAGGATCCGCGACAACAGCAAAAGCCTGATCGCCCGCCAGCGCAACGAACTCAACACCCTGCTTGAGCACCACACCGAGCTGCTCAGCGGCGACGAAGAGCGCGCCATGCTCAAGCAACTCAACAGCGATGTGAGCACCTACAACAGCATCGTCAGCCAGATGATGGCGCTGGTCGACAAGGACCAGCAGCAAGACGCCATCGACCTGCTCAACACACGCATCGGCCCACAGGGCACGGTCTTGAATAAAAGCCTGGAGGACATGATTACCTTCAATCAAAAAGGCGTGGAAGCCGCAGCGGACGCGGCGGCGCAGATGTACACCCGCGCGCAGTGGGTGGTCGGCCTGATCATCCTGTGTGCACTGATCGCGACCTTGTTGCTCGCCTGGCTGCTGACCCGCAGCATCACCGCCCCGCTGGGCCAGGCCCTGGCCGTGGCGCGCACCATTGCCGGTGGTGATCTGAGCCAGCCCATCGTGGTCAAAGGCAGCGACGAACCGGCGCAATTGCTGACGGCCCTGGCCACCATGCAGGATCAGTTGCGCACCACCATTCATGGCATCAGCGAGTCGGCCCAGCAACTGGCGTCCGCAGCCGAAGAGATGAGTTCGGTGATGGAGCAGAGCACCCGTGGCCTGCAAGCGCAGAACGATGAGATCGAACAGGCCGCCACCGCCGTCAACGAGATGAGCGCGGCGGTGGACGAAGTAGCGGCCAATGCAGTGTCCAGCGCCGAGGCGTCCACGGCCTCCGACGAAGACAGCAAGCACGGTCATTACCAGATCAGCGAAACCATCAGCTCGATCCAGAGCCTGGTAGACGAAGTGCTCGGTGCGTCCAACAAGGCCGAAGGCCTGGCGGTGCAGGCCCAGGACATCAGTAAAGTGCTGGAAGTGATCCGCGGCATCGCCGGGCAAACCAACCTGCTGGCGCTCAATGCCGCCATCGAAGCCGCCCGTGCAGGCGAAGCCGGGCGCGGGTTTGCAGTGGTGGCCGACGAAGTACGCTCGCTGGCACAACGCACCCAGGACTCCACCGAGGAAATCGAGCAGATGATCAACGGCATCCAGCAAGGCACCCAAGGCACTGTCGAAGCGCTTAACAGCAGCGCCGAGCACGCCGGCCAGACCTTACAACGGGCCAACAGCGCCGGCAGCGCGCTGGAAAAAATCACCGCAGCCATCTCGCAGATCAGTGAACGTAACCTGGTGATCGCCAGCGCCGCCGAGCAACAGGCGCTGGTGGCCCGCGACGTCGACCGCAGCCTGGTGAACATTCGCGACCTGTCGACCCAGACCGCCGCCGGTGCCACCCAGACCTCGGCGGCCAGCCAGGAGCTATCACGCCTGGCGGTGGACCTCAACGGCATGGTCACGCGGTTTGTCCTGTAATTAGCGATTGTGTCGCGCAGGCCACTGGGCAACACTCGCCGCCTTATTGATGTAGGAGTGTTCCGTGAGACCTGTCGACACCCTGTACCTGTTGGGGCTGGCTGCCATTTGGGGCGCCAGCTTCCTGTTCATGCGCATCATTGCGCCGGAAATCGGCACGGTACCGACGGCGTTTTTTCGCGTGTCAATCGCCGCCGCCGGGTTGCTGGTGATCCTAACGATGATGCGCGTGAACTGGGACTTCCAGGGCAAGTTCAAGACCGTGCTGCTGCTCGGCGTGATCAACTCCGGGATTCCCGCGACTATGTATTCCGTGGCCGCCCAGGTGCTGCCGGCGGGTTACTCGGCGATCTTCAACGCCACCACGCCGTTGATGGGCGTGTTGATTGGCGGGCTGTTCTTCAGTGAGCGCCTGACGCCTTCCAAAATCGCAGGTGTGTGTTTGGGCCTGTTTGGCGTAGGAATCCTGACCCGTGCCGGGCCGGTAGCCTTTGATATGGACCTGTTGATGGGCGCACTGGCCTGTCTGCTGGCCACCACGTGCTACGGCTTTGCCGGTTTCCTTGCGCGGCGCTGGCTCGATCAGCGTGGCGGCCTGGACAGCCGGCTTGCGGCATTGGGCAGCATGCTCGGCGCTACCCTGTTCTTGCTGCCGCTCTTTGCCTACAGCGCCATCAGCCATCCACCGGCGAGCTGGGGTGGCTGGCAGGTGTGGTCGTCATTGCTGGGGTTGGGGCTGGTGTGTACGGCGTTTGCCTACATCCTGTACTTCCGCTTGCTGTCGTCGATTGGGCCGGTGAAGTCAATGACCGTGACCTTTATGATTCCGCCGTTTGGCGTGTTGTGGGGCGCGTTGCTGCTCGATGAACCGTTGTCGATGGCCCATCTGTATGGCGGGGTGTTGATTGCGGGCGCCCTTTGGCTGGTGCTGCGACCAGGGAAATTATCGACCCGCTAGGCGCCCGTCATCATTTGGTCACGCAGTAAACGCTTGAAGTTTTGGCCGTAGCCATTCTTACAGGGTGACGTGGAGGTTTCGCACACCATGTCGTCGCTATTTGCAAAATACAAACAAAACACATAACAAAAAAATACAAATAATGTATTTTACGCAGCACAATTGGACAGAATCGCAAAATGCGACAAAGGTCATCATGCCCAATCAAGACTTTTTCGGCTTGGATGCCCCCGTTGTATGGGATACGCACTCGGCTTATCAACACCTTCATGCGCTCGAACAAGCGGACACCAAACGCACGGCCGAACGCCGCCTGCACGAATTGGGCTTGCTGCCCGCCGAACTCACGGTGCACACCCTTGAAGATGAGTGGGGACGCCCGCCGACCCCTGTCGTGCTGGCCTGGGATATAGAAAGGGCGCGGGCCAAGCGCAAGCTGGTGATCTTCGCGCAATTGTTCCGTACACCGGACGGCCAAGACTGTTTGCACGCCAATGACGCCAGGGGCGCACGCTACTGGCTGCCGCTCGGGCCGGTGCCGCTCAATTCCCAGGCCCTGGCCAATGCCCTGCAGCGCTTGCAAACCCACATTGGCAAATACATCGTCGTGTTTCCCAGCGGACGTCTCACTGCCATGTGCAGGCAAGTCAGCCCACCGGCCAGCGTCGAACTCGGGCTGCTCAGTTATGCCCCGGTACTCGACGAAAGCCCATTGCGCACGCCGCATTCCCCGGCAAAGTCGCTCACGCCTCATCTCAAGCGACTTGAGTCAGAGAGCGTGCAAATCATCCGCGAAGCGGTGGCCGAATCCGAAAACCCAGCCATGCTGTATTCGATGGGCAAAGACAGCGCGGTCATGCTCCACCTGGCCCGCAAAGCCTTTTACCCTTCGGTGCCGCCCTTCCCGCTCTTGCACGTCGATACGCGCTGGAAGTTTCAGGAGATGTACATGTTCCGCGATTTCATGGCGCGTGAAAGCGGCATGGACCTGCTGGTGCATATCAACCCCGAAGCGATCAGCAAGAACATCAACCCCTTTGACCACGGCTCGGCGCTGCACACCGACCTGACCAAGACCGAAGGCCTCAAGCAAGCCCTGGATAAGTACAAATTTGACCTGGTGTTTGGTGGCGCACGCCGCGATGAAGAGAAATCCCGCGCCAAGGAGCGCGTGTTTTCCTTCCGCAGCAAAAGCCATCAATGGGATCCAAAAAACCAGCGTCCCGAGGTATGGAACCTCTACAACACCCATAAAAATCCTGGCGAGAGCATTCGCGTTTTTCCGCTGTCCAACTGGACAGAACTCGATATCTGGCAATACATCCACCAGGAAAACATCCCATTGGTCCCACTCTATTTCGCAAAACAAAGGCCTGTCGTTATCCGTAATGGCGTGGCACTTATGGTGAATGATTCACGCATGAAGTTGCTCCCGGACGAGAAAATTGAAGCGCGCAATGTGCGTTTTCGCACCCTGGGCTGCTACCCACTGACCGGCGCGGTGGAGTCAAACGCCGTCACCGCCGCCGATGTCATCCTTGAATTGCTGGGCTCCACCCGCTCCGAGCGACAAGGCCGAGCGATTGACAGTGACAGCGCGTCAAGCATGGAGAAGAAGAAAAAGGAGGGCTATTTCTGATGGCACTCGAACCTACTGCGCTCGCCACTGATGCAACGATCGAAGCCTTTCTGGCGCAACAGGGTAACCAGGACCTGCTGCGTTTCATCACTTGCGGCAGCGTCGACGATGGCAAAAGCACACTGATCGGCCGCTTGCTGTGGGATGCACGGCAACTCACCGACGATCAGCTGGCGGCGCTGCACGCCGACTCGAAAAAACATGGCACCCAGGGCAAGGATCTCGACTTTGCACTCTTGGTCGATGGCCTGTCCGCCGAGCGTGAACAGGGCATCACTATTGACGTGGCCTACCGTTTTTTCTCCACCGCCAAACGCAAGTTCATCGTCGCCGACACCCCAGGCCACGAGCAGTACACACGCAATATGGTCACGGGTGCATCGACCGCCGATGTCGCGGTGATCCTGATCGATGCCCGCCAGGGCGTGCTGACGCAAACCCGCAGGCACGCCTACCTGGTGTCGTTGATGGGCATTCGCCAGGTGGTCGTGGCCGTGAACAAGATGGATCTGGTCGGGTTCGACGAGGGCGTTTTTCGCCAGATTACCGAGGAGTTCCGCGAGTTTTCGCAAAGCCTGGGGTTCGAGAAGATCATTCCGATCCCTCTCAGCGCGCTCAAGGGTGACAACATCACCCAACGCTCCACCCACACGCCTTGGTACAACGGCCCGACCCTGATGGGCTGCCTGGAAACCCTTGAGATTGCTACGCCTGCGTCCGAGCGCCTGGTATTTCCGGTGCAATGGGTGAATCGTCCGGATGCCTCGTTTCGAGGGTTCAGCGGCTGTGTGGCAGAAGGTCAGGTCAGCGTCGGCGATGAGGTGCGCGCAAGCCTCTCGGGCCACACCGCTACGGTCACCGACATTATCGGCATGAACGGCTCCACCCAGTGCGCCACTGCCACCGACGCCGTTACGCTGACACTGAGCAAGGAAATCGACGTCTCACGCGGTGACATACTGTCCCTGAGCCACAGCCCGCTGGAGGTTACCGACCAGTTTGAAGCCGTGCTGATCTGGATGAACGAAGACGCGGGGCTCAACGGCCGCAGCTACGACATCAAACTGGCGACGCAATGGGCATCGGCTTCAATCACCAACATAAAATATCGCATCGACACCAACACCCTTGCCCGTGATGCCAGCCGCCATCTGTCCCTGAATGACATCAGTGTCTGCACCCTGGCAACCAGCAAACCCTTGGTATTTGACAGCTATCAACAGTCCAGAACCCTGGGAAGCTTCATTCTGGTGGATCGCGTTACCCACGCAACCGTTGCGGCAGGGCTGATCAACCACAGCCTGCGGCGGGCGCAGAACGTGCACCGGCAGGCCCTTTCGATTACCCGTGAAGACCGGGAAAAGCTCAACGGCCACCCAGGCAAAGTCATCTGGTTTACCGGGCTGTCGGGGTCGGGCAAATCAACGCTGGCCAACGCACTGGAATTGGAACTGCATGCCCAAGGCTATCGCACCTATATTCTCGATGGCGATAACGTACGCCAGGGCCTGAACAGAGACCTGGGCTTTACCGATGCGGACCGCGTGGAAAATATCCGGCGTATCGCCGAAGTGGCCAAACTGATGATGGATGCCGGGCTTATCGTCTTGACGGCCTTTATCTCGCCGTTCAGGAGAGAGCGGCAAATGGCGAAAGAACTGATTGGTGAGGAGCGGTTTGTAGAGGTGTACGTCAGTACAACCCTTGAAGTGTGTGAAGAGCG
Source organism: Pseudomonas sp. W3I7 (assembly GCF_030816095.1). Lineage (NCBI taxonomy): Bacteria > Pseudomonadati > Pseudomonadota > Gammaproteobacteria > Pseudomonadales > Pseudomonadaceae > Pseudomonas > Pseudomonas sp. W3I7. The sequence goes on along the minus strand of NZ_JAUSXP010000001.1, from coordinate 1,418,405 downwards.
GGATGTGAAAGGGTTGTATAAAAAGGCCAGGGCCGGGCAACTGCCGAACCTGTCAGGGGTGGGCAGCCCTTATGAAGCGCCCGTCGAAGCGCAGCTTGAAATCGATACGGCGCATACCGACCTCGCATTGGCACTTGAACGGCTGCAGGACATCATCAAGTAATCAATGTGACACCCTACGGCAACACCTACCTTGTTGGCGACAGGGTAGGTGTTTTTCCCGGTCATTAATGCAGCTATCCATTAATGACGAATGCTCACAACCCGCTCAACGCCGAGTTGTGTGTGCAGCTCAAGCCGAATTCAATCAGGCTTTTTTGGCCTGGATCTTGAATTTGGTTGGGGACGTGCAGTTGTAGCGGAAGTTGCCTTCCTGCTGGATTACTTTGATCGAGTAGGTACCCGCGTCCAGCTTGCTGATGTCGATCTTGCCGACGAAGCCGGAGTTCGCCAGGTCAGGCTTGGAGAACGCCTTGGCTACGTCCGGACGCGGAACGCGTGCAACCGGCGAAGTCAGCACAACGTCGTTCTTGGCGTTGATGATCTGCAGCGTCACGTCTTTTGGAATGGTGCTGGCTACAGCGTTGTATGCCCAGCCCCATGGCTCGAACGGAACATTGGACATGACTTCACTACCGTTGACCGGGCTGTCCAGCGAGCACGAATCATTCGCCGCAACATCTTTCATCTTGTCTGCATCGCAGCCAGCAAGAAGACCCAGTAAAGCAACAGCCGGTAGCAGATAGAGAGAACGCATAAATATTCCTTTTTAAGTTACTATTTTCAAACAATTAAGACTTGAAAAGCTTCAAACAGAGGCTTTTCAAACCCGCGATTTTATTGCCAATCACTGCCAGAAATTTCGGGCGCAGCACATCGACTTCCTGCATCTTGCGATGATACCAACCGGCATCGATCTTGTAGTCCCTTGCCAGCACTTCCCGATGCTCATCGGCGCTGAGAAGCCGATTGAGTTCGAGAATACCGACCATCTCGTATGCCTTGCCCAAGGCTCTGTTTGGCACGAAAAAAAGCAGTGCTTTCTCGATATCCAAGTGCTTGTCACCCGGAACGTCAGGATATCTCAGCAAGTCAGAAAAACCATCCTTGAGATGTTGAGTTCCGACGTGCTGGAAAAAACCACTGGCAATCAAATAATGCTCATTCATCGTGCGCACAGCGTTGGCCACCGTTTGACTGCTGGCGCTTTGCCCTGGTAGCACGCGGAAGTTGATCAGTTCGCGCTCAGAGATGTGAATAGGGAAGCGTTTGACCAGTCGGACCCACATATCAAAGTCAGGCAGCTGTCGAAGGTTATTATCGTAGACACCCACCTGATCAAAACATTCACGCCGAATAAGCATGGTCGGATGGCAAATGCAGTTGCCCCGATCGAAGAAAAAGCGCAACCACTCGCCCTGGGAACGGTTCGGCTGATCAAATACCGATCCAAAGGTCAAACGCCCCTTGCTGATGACTTCGCCACGCTTGTCAATGAAACGGGCACGGCCAAAGGTTGCCCCTAACTGAGGGTTCTCAAGCAATATCTGCAGTTGATAGATCAGCTTGTCGTCATCACACCAGGCATCATCCGAGTTGATCAGCGCGATGTATTGCCCCTGCGAACGCGCAATCAACTCATTGGTTACCGCGCAGGCGCCGCGATTTTCTTCATAGGGGAAAAAACGGATTCTAGGGTCGACAATCGACTCGACGACCTTAGGAGTGCCATCGGTGGAACCGTCGTCGGCAATCAAGAATTCCAGTTCGACCCCGCGCTGCTTCAATACACTGGCAATCGCTTCTTTCACGTATTCAGCGTGATTGAAGGTTGCCATTATCACGCTGATCAGAGGCCCGCTCATACACCTCCACCGCGGCGGATGAGTCTCAGGAAGACTTTTTTAACCACTGGCGGCGTCAAGGCGTTGAACAGCATGACCACAACAGGCGGCAGGAACTGCTCAACGTTGGCTGCACACCAGGCAACCGCACGCGCAACGGTACCCAGTGAATGGCCACGTCGCGACATCACAATCGCCTTGCGCAAATGGCGCTGCAGTTTGACAAAGCTGGTATGAAACAGCTGATGGGTCAGTTGGTCATAAGCGGGAATCAAGCTCAGTTGCAGCTCCAATTGCCCGGCATGGGCGACGTGGGACCACGCCCCGCCTGAATGCACGCGATACACCGACATCGGCTCTTCGATAAACCCGATCAGGCTGCTTCTGGCCACGCAAATATTGACGATCCAGTCATACGACTTGATATCGAACAATGCTTGCGGCAGTGCGTCCAAGGCGGACTTTCTATACAGACAGGTCGAAAAGTTACCGACCAGGTTGTCCGCAATCAGATCACGCGCACTTAACAACCGATAACCGTCGCCGCGCTCGACCCGGCTGACGAAGCTGGCGTCCTCTTCATTAAAAACGAAGTAATTGACCGAGCACAGGCCACATTCCCCATGTGCATCAAGAAACCGGGCCTGGCGCGTCAACTTATACGGGCTGCTCCAGTAATCATCACCTTCGAGCACCGCCACATAGGTAGCGGAGCACGCCGAAAAACCGCGCTGATAATTCCTGGTAATCCCAAGGTTAGCCGACGGCGCCAGGTACTTGAAGGTAAACCGCGCGTCGCGCCCCTCATAACGCTGGACACAGGCCAACGTCGAATCCGATGAAGCATCGTCCGCGATAACCAGTTCAATAGCGCCGCAGAAGTCCTGGCTGAACAGCGAATCCAGCGCCCGCTCGATATACCGCTCATGATTATAGGTAACCAGCAGCACCGATAATTCGAAGCGCGAACTTGCGTCTGACATTACTTCACCAACAGCCGGGCCGGGTTACCCACTACCGTGGTGTAGGGTTCAACGTCTTTGACCACAACCGCGCCCATGCCCACAACCGCTCCCGCTCCAATCTTCAAGGGAGCCCCATGCCTGCCTTGTTTGATCAGTGCACCGGCGCCTACGTAAGCATGATCACCAATTGTGACATTGCCGTTGCACTTCACGCCCGGCCCGAACGTGACAAAATCGCCAATCACACAGTCATGGGAAATGTTGCACTGGTTGTTGGCCTGAAAAAAACGACCAATCTTTACATTCGAAGTAATGATCGTTTGCTCGGAGATCATCACCCCTTCACCGATCTCATTGCTGTCCAACAAGATTGCACTGCCGGCAATTAATGAGAACGGCTGTATATCGTTCGCCAGACACGCGTCAGCAATCCGCTGACGAGCCTCGGAGTTGCCAATCGCGATGTTGAATCGCTTGACCCCCTCGAGCGCGAAGAAGGCCTCCAGACTGATCGCCCGGTACCCATTGATCTGGGTTGGCGCCTCTAAATTTTCCACAACGAATAACAATTCAGCGTTCAATTCGGCGGGCGTGCCCTTGATCATTGATCGCAGCATCGGCATGACTTCCCTGCCATGCCCGCCTGCACCAATAAGACCAAAAAATGTTTTCATAATGCTCTCTGAACGATTATTCGCTGTTTCGACAGGAACGTGCCGATGCACCCTCCTGCCAGTCCACCTTCAACCCGCTGGCCTACGCACTGATACGCTGTAATTCTCTGCGCAAACGGCGCACTACCCGCTTTAAAAAGTAGATAACACGGCTCTGACCCGACGGGCTTGCAAGTGTCCCGCCTACCGAAGCCGGCGCTGGGGCAGCAGCATGATGGGCAGCCATCAGGAAATGCCCGAACCCGGTTTGTCCGGTTATGCGGTAGAAATCAAACACCGAGAACATGTACTCATCGCGCAGCACACGCTCGAACTCCGGGTCCGCACACCGTTTGATAAACAAGGACAAGGCCGCGGCTTTGCCCGATGCTTGAACGAATGCGCTGTCCAACAGCAGAAAGAACTTCTCGGCTTCCAGTCTGGCCGGGGTCAGCGACACACCTTTGAGGCGAAAGTATTCAGAAAACCCGTCGATAAAGACGTGATCCGGCAGCGACTCGAAGAAGGAGGCAAATATCTCGACCAGTTCGGTCAAGTTTCGCGCCGAGTTTTCCGGCGACACTGCACTGGTATTGTTGCCATCGCGAAGATGCGCAACCAGGTTCTCCTGGATCACATGAATCGGGAACTGTTTAACCAGCCGAATCCACATATCGAAGTCCGGCAGCTGCCTTAACCCAGGGTTGTAATAGCCGAGGGTCTCGAACACTTCCTTGCGCGCCAGCATGCTTGGGTGGCAAATACAGTTGCCCTTCAAGAAGAAGTGCTTGAGCCACTCACCCTGCGTGCGGTTAGGCTGCCTGAAGACATCGTTCCAGATCGCCTCAGGGCCGGAAATCTCCTGCCCCGTGCCGTCCACCAGGTCGGCCCAGGTAAAGCACGCGCCCAACTCAGGCTGAGCGTCCAGGATCGCAACCTGCTTGCTGAGCTTGGACGGGTACCAGGCATCATCGGAATTGAGCAGCGCTACATACCGACCGCGTGCCTGCTGGATCAGGAACACCAGGTTCCCCACAGGCCCGAGGTTTCGTTCCTGCCGGAACGTGCGAATACGCGGATCCGTGAAGCTGGAAATCACTTCCCAGCTATTGTCCGGCGAGCAATCATCGGAGATCAGCAATTCAAAGTTCGAAAAGCTCTGGCCCAGGACACTGTCGATGGCCTTGCTGATATGTTTTGCGTGGTTATAAGACGGCACCACAACGCTGACCAATGGCATCTCGTCAGCGCCCGGTACTGCATCCACTTGCTTAAGAGACATGGCGAGCCTTCCAAAGGCGATACACTTTTTTGAGCGGTTCAGGGCAGTACTTGCGCAGCGTACCCAATCTGCCACGGGGGGCCGACGCTACCGGTAAGGAAGCCACTTGCTGCACACCCTCGTTCGCCGGCACGACGTTTTGCATGCCCAGCGGCAACGGGTCGACACTCACCGACGAAATCACCGGATTGCGAATGACCTCACGCAGTATTTCGATGCGCGGGGCAAGCTGTGCGTCATAGCTGTAAAGCGCACGGACACGGTCGATGCCCGCCTCGCCGACCGCTTTCAAGGCGGCAGGATCGGCATGGTACTTCTCAACCAGCCCAACGATATCCCACAGGTCGTACTTGATCAGTACGATATCTTCGCCGTCGGTGAACCGCCCCTTGGCGGAGTTGAACTCGTCAAAGGCGAAAATCGCGGTACCGCGCAGCGCAGCTTCAGTGCAGCTGGCCGTTGGGAAACCATCGAAAGAGCCGGGGAAGATTTTGCCGCTGATGTTCGGCGACATGATGATGTCCATGTCCTGGAAGAAGCCATCAAACTCATCCGGGTTCAGCGAGCCATGGAACTTGATCCGGTCACTGAACAAGCTGACGTCGATGACCGTCTTGTTAAACGGGCCGACCACGTGGAAGAAGATGTTGTCATAGCGCTGGCACAGAATACTCGCCGTGTTGATAAAGACGTCGTAACCCTTGTCTTCACCGTAGGTCGTGTATTTATGCGCCATGAAGCAGATGTCCAGACGCTCCTTGCCGAACCCCCAACGGTTTTTCTCCAGGCGCGGTCGCTCGCCGACGGGTTCAGGCATCACCACGCCGAAAATCATCTCGATCTTGTCAGCCGGGCACAGGTGCTTTTCAGTGATGTAGTTATAAATCACTTGCTGGGTAACGATGACTTTCTGGAAGCAAGGCGAATCAAAGATGCGCTTGAGCTTCTTGTCACATTCGATGCTGTTCAGGGCAAAACCGGCGCCCGGATACAGGGTGAAGACGAACGGAATATTCAGCGCTTCAGCATGCGGCAACAACGAAAAAGCGTTGGAGATGAAGTTGGCGTACAGCACCTTGCCGATGGTCAATGGGAACGACTCATCCGCGACCATGACCCGATTGCCCAGCTCCGGGTAGCTGTGCTGGTAATCGCGAACCACGCTGTTGATCGACGCGTTTTCAAGCACGTGCAAGGTAGCGCCGGTGGTCAGTACCAGCGAACGCTTGAACGCCTTCAAGTAGGCGGTGAACTCGACATGGCGGAAACCGCTACGACGCGAGGGGAACACATCATCGACAACAATCAAGTCAAGCTTTTCAAAGCTGTCGGAGTAGTTGCCGTTTACCCACGCATACAGCTTCCAGTTGTACTTCTGGTAGCCTTCGTTGTAGTTGAAGTCGATAAAGGCGTTGTATTCATCGATCAGGCCGAGCAGCGCAGTGGCCTTGTCCAGTTCTTTACGCGCACTCCACTCGCCACCGATATGCTGACGGTAAACCGACAGCGGCTGCTTGAGGTGCGCAATACTGCCAAACTGCGCGCAGTACGTATTGAAGAACCAATCCACTGTATAAATATCAAATATTTCTGCAGGGATAACGTCCAGAATCGGGCCGCGATAGAAGCACGCGGTAAAGTTGCCGATGACATTGTTTTCGGCCAGTTCCAGGCCGCTGATCGTGTCACTCGCCAGCTGCTTGTGTTCCGAAAAAATCTCGCGCGAAGAGCCATCAGACACACACAGCTCGATCGAGTTGAACGACATGACCGATTCCGGGTGCTTCGCCAGGAAATCAATATGCTGTTGAATACGCGTGTCTGAGGTCCAGAAATCGTCGCCTTCACAGAACGTCAGGTAGTCACAGCCCTTGGCCAGGTTCACCGAGGTCGCCAGGTTCGCTACAACGCCAACGTTCTTGGTGTTGGCATGGAACTCAATGGAGATACGGTCGTTTTGCTGGTTCTCGATGGTGGAACGAACCACCTGGGCAGTGTTATCCGGCGACACATCGTCAATCACGATAATGCGCATACGGAACGCGCCTTTCTGGCGCAGTACCGAGTTGATGCACTCTGCAATGTAAGCTTCATGCTTGTAAGTCAGGACCACCACGGTCACCAACGGCAGGTGCTCAGGGCCTTTGGCAATCAAGCAGCTTTTCTGAAAATGCAGCTTTCTGAGAAACAGATCAACTTGATAGCGCGCACTGCGAACGGAACGCTCACCTTCCTGTTTCGCGAAGATCGAAAAACCGGGCGTGGTCAGAATCGGCTCAAATGCCTGCTGCAGGCTGTTCAGCACTTCAGGCGCGGCGCCTTTGGACTCAACACAGACAAGCCCTCTGCCCGACAGCAGTTCGAAGAGCTTGGCCACCGAGGCGTCAGCCTGCTGCACGAGGACGGCATCCAGCAACAGCAGGTCGATTTTTTTGCCGCGAAGTGAATACTGCTTGGCAATGAACCGGGCCGACACCGCAGCGTCGGCCCCTTTCAACACGAGTGGCTGCTCGAGACCGAACTCCTGCATGAGAAAATTCAGCAAACCGAGCTTATCCTCGTCGCTGAAATAATCACGTTTAAAGACTTCAGTACCACTCACGTTCGTGTCCCCGCCTGCGTATTCACTAGTATTGACAGCCATTTCAAATGTCCCTATTTATACAAAACTGCCGGTCACGACAGGTCTTGTTTTACCAGCCGGCAGATCATGTCCACCTCTTCCAAAGAAAGGGTGTGATACAGCGGCAAGCAAAGAATTCTGCGAGAAATATCTTCTGCGACGCTGGCGCTCTGCCCGTGTACATACGGCAGTTTTGTCAGCGACGGGTAGAAGTAACGACGCGGGTAAATGCTGTTCAGGTTGAGAAATTCAACCAGTTTCAAGAGCACCGCTTCGCTTTGAAACACCACCGGGAAATACGCGTGGTTATATTCAGTCTTCGGCAGGATCTTCTGGAAAGTGACAGGCAGCCCTTCCAGGTTTTGCACATAACGCTCACACAGTTGGCGGCGCACCTTCAAGATATCGGGGACATGCTTGATGTTGCACAGGCCCATCGCCGCATGAAACTCGGAGTTCTTGCCGTTGATACCCACATCGCCGAAATCAGTCGCCGAGGAGTGGCCGAAGTTTCGCATCATGGCCATGCGCTTGGAGACGTCTGCGTGCGGGCTGATGACGGCACCGCCTTCCACTGTATGGAAGAGCTTGGTGGAGTGGAAACTGCACGTCGACACGTCACCGTAGGCCAGCAAGGATTTGCCTTTGTGCTGTGTACCAAAAGCGTGCGCCGCATCGTAGATCACTTTCAAGTTATGCTTTTTGGCAATAACCGCAATCGCTTCGACGTCACACGGGTTACCAAACACATGCGTGGCAAGGATCGCTGTGGTCTTTTCGGTAATGGCCTGTTCGATCAGGGTCACGTCGATGTTCAGCGTGTCCCGGCAGATATCGACCATGACCGGCTCGCAATGCTCCCAGACAATGCTGGAAGTGGTCGCAACATAACTGAACGGCGTAGTGATGATTTCGCCTTGAAGTTCAAGCGCACGGATTGCAATCTGCAGCGCGACGGTGCCATTGCTCAAAAACAGCAGATTATCAACCGACAGGCATTCTTTGAGCTTGATTTCCAGCTCGTTCAGCAAAGGGCCGTTGTTCGTTAACCACTCGCGAGACCATATGCCTGCCAGATAGCTCTGATAGTCGGCGTACGGCGGCATAAAGGGTTTGGTGACTGTAATATTCATGAAGTTCTCAAGCGAAAATTAATAACATCTCATTTAGAGAGACGTTTTCTTAGGATTCCATACCACGAACTCTCAAATTCATTAAGACGGCCTTCCAAATCCTCGATCAATAGTTTTTGATCGGTGATTTCCTGAACGAGTTGGGAATTCGTATTAGCACTGACAACAGCATCGAACATCAGTTGTTCGATTTTTTCCGCCTGTTGCGTGCTCGTTGAATTCAACGCGTCAACAGAAGCAGTCAGTTGTTGAATCAAACGCTCTCGGGTAGCGAGGTGTTTTTCCGCAACTTCAGACTGTTGTCTCTGTTCGGCCAGCGATTGTTCAAGCACATTGATGCGCTCGCCACGATCTGCACTGTCTTTTTTCAAAGCCTCATTGGCTTCGCCTGCCTGCTCAAGCAAGCGTTCACGTGCCTGCAACGCTTGCTCAAGTATCACCCGCTGCTCTGCATGAGCAGCCAGGGCCTGCTCAACCTGCAGTACCTGATGTGTACGGTTATCAATTTCTTGCTTCAAACCGTCGATCGTCTGCCTAAGCTCGCTCAGCTCGTGTTCCTGAGCCTCCCGGCTGTGCTGCATAGCTTCTACTTGCTCAGCCTGGGCGGCAAGTGTTTGCTGCAGTGTCTCGTTCAATTCAGCGCCGGTTGCATACTCCTGCTCCAGCGAGTGGAATTTTTCACCCAACTCGTCTATCAAGTTGCCGCGGGCTTGCCACTCATCTTTGATAAACGCCGCGTGCTCGGTGTGGCCGGCGAGCGTCCTTTCCAAGGCGTAAATCGTCTCCAGACGCTCGGCATTGTCCTGTTCCAGGCGATGAATGGTACTGCCCAGATGCTCCAGCAACTCACCGCGAGCAGCCCAGTCCTTCTCGACCAGGCTGGCATTGCCGATATGCTGAGCGTAATCAGCCACCGTTTGCTCAAGCTTTTGAATATGCTGGGACTTTTCCTGATTGTCCTGCTCCAGCGCATTGAGGCTGTACTCACGCAGGTGGAAGTTCTCCGGCCCCTCTTCATCTGGACCACCGACCGGGTAACCGTAACGAGACAACCAATGGGCGATCTCTGGCGGCAGGCTCTTGTCAAAAGCACTGTCATTTTTGCGCCAGGCTTCAACGTTGTCCGAAAACACGGTTTTGGTCTTTTGTTTACGCCATGCCGAATAGGCCTGGGACGATACTTGCCCCATATCGAACTTGCAGAACTGGTCGTAATCAATGAACCCCTGAGGGTCCAGCATCGTCGGGTCAAAGTCGACGCCGAGGAATGTGCAAATTCTTTTCAGCTCTGCTGTCGTATCCGACACCAGGCTTTCATATTTAACTTCGAGGTAATTCGAAGGTTTCACGAAGAATTGCGCATCCAACGCGATTTTCTTGATTTCCCGCTGCCACCTTGAAAGGTTCAAACGCGCCGAGCGGTGCCACCAGGTAGTCCGCGAAAACGACAGTGCGACATCACGCCCATCACGGACAACATGAATGAACTTTGCAGTGGGAAACAAACTTGTGACTAAATCCAGGCGTTGCCCGTACCACGGCGTCTGCTCGATAAGCCAGCGTTTACCGTGGCTTCGAGCGACGGCCGCGTAAAAGGCGGTGACAAACTCGCGCAGTGAGCGCTTGGGTGTCGTGCCTTGACGGCAGAAGCCGGGGTAGTCAAAAAACTGATCAAGGTTATGCGGGCAGCCGCGCTCAATGATCGAGATCAATTGATCGCTGCCGAGCCCCTGCTTCTTGGCGAGCAGGTACTCTTCATACAGCCGGTTGCCGTTGCCGGAGTATTCGAACAGCAACTGGATTTCCGGCGGCACGCACAGCGCCGGGTTGCTGTTCAGCATCTGGGCCAGCCAGGTGGTGCCGCAGCGCCCGGTGCCGATGATAAAGGCCTGTTTGATTTTCTCGCTCACTGCAGTTCCTCAAGCCTCAACTCTGCGAACTGATGGACTTGGGACCACACCCGGGCCTTCTCCCAACGCGCAACGCGGAAGACCACGGCATCATTGATCAAGTCAATGAACTCTGCCGATTCGTTATCCACAATCGGCGAAGAAATGTTGATCCGCAACGAGTAATAGCCTTCCTGCAAAGGCATCGTGAACACATATTCAGCGACGTATTTGCTGCCCGGCTTGGTCAGCAGGTAAGGCTGATCAACATGCTGGAACCCACAGCCGGTAATGTTGTTTTTCTTTTCGTCAAAGACACTGACATTCAAGGTAATGGATTTCTCGGCGTAAGCCTCGAAATTTACCCTGATCTTGACCTGCTGGTTGAAATCCAGAAAGGTCGTGGGCTCATCGTCCATATCCAGCAATTCGACAGCGCGGGCCTTGACCTCGCCCGTACCGTAGCGGAACTGAGCGACGCGTGCTTCGAACGCGTGGTCGATCTGGAAGGCCTTCTGCTCAACCATTGGCAGCCCTAGCGGCGGCTCAACCGCCTGGGCCCCCTCAGTCCCCTCAGTCGATTCAGCAAACGACTTGGACACGCGCGCAAACTTGCGGTGTTCCGCGTTCATTTCCTCGCGCATCGAGCGAACATACAACTCGGTCACATCGGCCGATGGCCCCACGGCAACCACTTTACCGCCGTCCAGGTACACGCAGCGCGAACACAGGCTTTTAACCGTGCCCACATCGTGGCTCACAAACAGAATGGTGGCCCCACGCTCTTTGATCTGCGTCAGCGCGGTCATGCACTTGGCCTGGAAATTCATATCACCGACGGAAAGCGCTTCGTCGACAATCATGATTTCAGGGTCAGACATGATGTTGCAGGCAAAGGCCAGCCGCACGAACATGCCGCTGGAGTAGGTTTTTACCGGCTGTTCAAGGAACGCACCAATGTCGGCAAAGGCCGCAATTTCATCAAAACGGTCTTCGATTTCCTGACGGCTAAGCCCCAGGATCGCGCCGTTCATATAGACGTTTTCGCGCCCGGTGAACTCCGGGTTGAACCCGGAGCCGAGCTCCAGCAAGGCTGCGATGCGGCCATTGGTCTGAATGGATCCCGCCGTCTGGCTGAGCGTTCCGCAAATCACCTGCAACAGCGTGGACTTACCACTGCCGTTGCGGCCGATGATGCCTACCGTCTCGCCCTTTTTGATCTCGAAAGACACGTCCCGCAACGACCAGAACTCGTTGAAATACTGCTTTCTCTGCAGACCGAAAGCCCCTTGAAGACGGGGGTAGAGCGACTGCTTCAAACGGTCATGGGGCTTAGCGTAAATCTGATAGCACTTGCTAAGATTTTGTACGGTGATCGCGTTATCAGAGGACATCTGCAAACCCTTTGCGAGTTTTCTGGAACCAAGCAAAACCCAGCCAAGCAATAAAGAGGGAGCTGACAAAGTAAATGGCAAGGAACTGCAGATCAGGCACCACACCCCAGAACAGCACGTCGCGCCCGCCTTCTACCACGGAGGTCAGAGGGTTGAGCAGCAGCAGGATCTGAAACCGCTCTGGCAGCGCACTTGCCGGATAAAAGATCGGTGACAGAAACATGGTCACGGTGGTCAGGATGGCGACGAACTGCGTGACATCGCGCAGATAGACCCCCAAAGAGGCCAGGAACCAGGTCAGACCCATGATCAGAAACAGCAACGGCAGCACGACGATTGGCAGCAACAGCACGGTCAAATGCGGCACACCGAACAGGAACACATAGGCCGTCAGCCACACCAGCACACTCACGGCGGCATGGAACAGTGCGCAGCCCAACGACACCCAGGGCAGCACCTCAAGCGGAAACACCACTTTCTTGACGTAGTTGACGTTCGCCAGAATGAGCGCCGGGCCTTTGTTGATGCATTCGGCAAAAATATTGAAGACGATCAAACCCACAAACAGGACCATGCCGAATTCCGACATCGAAGTACTGCCCGAGCTCCAGCGGGCCTTGAAGACCACGCTGAAGACAAAGGTGTAGACCGCCAACATCAGGATTGGCGTGATGAACGACCAGAGCACGCCCATGATCGAACCCCGATAGCGCCCTAACACATCGCGCTGAATCAGGGTCCGGATCAATTGACGGTTGCGCCAGAGGCTCCCCACCATCTCCCGGGGAGACACAGAAAAATTCTGCATCAGTCAAACACCTCGGCAGCCGAGAGCAACTGCCCTTTGGTGTCTTTTTCCGAAAGTGTCGGGGTGCCGTCGATCGGCCACTCGATTGCCAAGCTCGGATCATCCCAAGCAATGCAACGCTCATGAGTCGGAGCGTAGTAATCCGTGCTCTTGTAAAGCAGCTCCGCAGACTCGCTCAGCACCACAAACCCGTGGGCAAAACCTTCCGGAATCCATAGCTGGCGTTTGTTTTCGGCGCTCAGCACTTCACCCACCCACTGCCCGAACGTCGGGGAGCCTTTGCGGATATCGACAGCCACATCAAAGATCTCGCCCGACACCAACACGCACCAACTTACCTTGCGGCTGACGGACTTGGTAATGAAGACCACGCAATACGTTTCTCACAGAGCGAGAGTGATTATCTTGAACAAACTTGACCGAGCGGCCGATGGCGCTCTCAAACTGCTCTTGATTGAAACTCTCAAAAAAGAACCCACGCTCGTCGCCGAACACTCTGGGCTCGATTAGAACGACGTCTGATATCGCTAGCTCTGTGTGCTTCATTAATAAATCTTCTCGGTCAGCAGACGTTTCAGGTATTGGCCATAACCATTTTTGAGCAACGGTGCGGCCAGGCGCTCCAGTTGCTCGGCATCGATCCAGTTCTGACGGAAGGCGATCTCTTCAGGGCAGGCTACTTTCAGGCCCTGACGGTGCTCCAGGGTGGCAATGAAGCTGCTGGCTTCGAGCAGGGAATCGTGAGTGCCGGTGTCCAGCCACGCGTAACCGCGACCCATGATCTCGACCGACAGCTTGCCGCGCTCCATGTAGATGCGGTTCAGGTCGGTGATTTCCAGCTCGCCACGCGGCGACGGCTTGATGCTCTTGGCAATCTCGACCACGTCGCGGTCATAGAAGTACAGGCCGGTTACCGCGTAGTTCGACTTGGGCTTGAGCGGCTTCTCTTCCAGGCTGATGGCCTTGCCCTGGGCATCGAACTCGACAACGCCGTAACGCTCCGGGTCGTTGACGTGGTAGGCAAATACGCTGGCACCCTCTTCGCGCGTCATGGCACTGGAAAGCAATTGGTTGAAGTGGTGGCCGTGGTAAATGTTGTCACCCAGCACCAGCGCCGACAGGTCGTTGCCGATAAAGTCTTCGCCGATGATGAACGCCTGCGCCAGGCCATCCGGGGAGGCCTGCACCGCGTAGGAAATATTCAAGCCCCAGTTGCTGCCGTCACCCAGCAGTTGCTCGAAGCGCGGGGTGTCCTGCGGCGTGGAGATGATCAGGATGTCGCGAATCCCCGCCAGCATCAGCGTGGTCAGCGGATAGTAGATCATCGGCTTGTCGTAGACCGGCAGCAATTGCTTGGAAATCGCCAGGGTCGCAGGATGCAGACGGGTGCCTGAACCGCCGGCCAAAATAATGCCTTTACGTTTTTGCATGTTTATTTCTCTAGAATTTCTACGAGCATCCGTGCCACGCCGTCCTGCCATTGAGGCAAGCGCAGTGAGAAGGCATTCTGCAGTTTTTGAGTGTTGAGTCGGGAATTGCCAGGGCGCTGGGCGGGCGTGGGGTACGCGGCGGTGGTGATCGCGCCCACATTGGCCGGTTCGACCTTGAGCTGCACGCCGGCCGCTTGCGCCTGTTCCAGCACGAAACGGGCATATCGGTGCCAGGTGGTCTCGCCCGCTGCTGCCAGGTGATAAATCCCGCTCAGTTGCGGGTTCGAACCCAGGGTGCGGATCGCGTGGGCGGTGATGTCGGCCAGCAGGTCGGCGCCGGTGGGCGTGCCAAACTGGTCGTCAATCACGTTCAGGCTGTCGCGCTCGCGGGCCAGGCGCAGCATGGTCTTGGCGAAGTTGTTACCGCGCGCGGCATAGACCCAGCTGGTACGGAAGATCAGGTGCGCACAGCCGCTGGCCTGGATGGCCTGCTCGCCTTGCAGCTTGGTCGAACCGTACACGCTCAGCGGGCCGACCGGGTCGCTTTCCAGCCACGGCGTGTCGCCGGTGCCGGCGAACACGTAGTCGGTGGAATAGTGCACCAGCAACGCATTCAGCTTCAGCGCTTCGGCGGCCAGCACTGCCGGGGCTTCTGCGTTCACACGCAGGGCCTGGGCAGGCTCGCTTTCGGCCTTGTCGACGGCAGTGTAGGCGGCGGCATTGACGATCACGTCAGGCGCAAAGCGCTGCACGGTGGCGGCCAGGCCTTGCAGGTCGTTGAGGTCGCCGCAGTAGTCCTGGCTTTTGGAGTCGAGCGCCAGCACTTGGCCCAAAGGGGCCAAGCTGCGTTGGAGTTCCCATCCCACTTGGCCATTTTTGCCAAGCAGAAGGATCTTCATGCCGTACGCTCGGCGTAGTTCTTTTCAACCCACTCGCGGTACGAGCCGGATTGGATATTGCTGACCCAACCCTGGTTATCCAAGTACCACTCGACGGTCTTACGAATACCGGTTTCGAAGGTCTCAGCCGGCTTCCAGCCCAACTCACGCTCCAGTTTGCGCGCGTCGATGGCATAGCGGCGGTCATGGCCCGGGCGATCGGTCACGTAAGCGATCTGATCGCTGTAAGGCTTACCGTCCGCTTGAGGGCGCAGTTCGTCGAGCAATGCACACACCGTGTGAACGATATCCAGGTTCGGCTTCTCGTTCCAGCCACCGACGTTGTAGACCTCGCCCACAGTACCGGCTTCCAGTACACGACGGATGGCGCTGCAGTGGTCTTTTACGTACAGCCAGTCACGAATTTGCTGACCATCGCCGTACACCGGCAGCGCTTTGCCCGCCAGCGCGTTGACGATCATCAGCGGAATCAGTTTTTCCGGGAAATGGTAAGGACCATAGTTATTCGAGCAGTTGGTCGTCAGCACCGGCAGACCATAGGTATGGTGATAGGCGCGGACCAAATGGTCGCTCGCGGCCTTGCTCGCCGAGTAAGGGCTGTTAGGCTCGTACTGGTGAGTTTCGGTGAACGCAGGGTCGTCCTTGGCCAGGGAGCCGTAGACTTCGTCAGTCGACACGTGCAGGAAACGGAAAGACTGCTGCGCTTCGCTTTCCAGGCCTTTCCAGTAGGCACGTACCGCTTCCAGCAGACGGAAAGTACCGACGACGTTAGTCTCGATAAAGTCTTCCGGGCCATGGATAGAACGGTCGACGTGCGACTCGGCAGCGAAGTTCAAGATCGCGCGCGGCTGGTGCTCTGCGAGCAAGCGCTGGACCAGTTGGGTATCGGCGATATCGCCCTGTACGAACACATGGCGCTTGTCACCCTCGATCGAGCTGAGGTTCTCCAGATTGCCGGCATACGTCAGCTTATCCAGGTTAATGACCGGCTCATCTGTCTGAGCTACCCAGTCCAATACAAAGTTTGCACCGATAAAGCCCGCACCGCCGGTTACTAAGATAGTCATTGAGTCAGATCTTTTTCAGTAGTGTTGCAAAAATTAGCCCGAGGTTCCCCATGAACGTCTGCCGATATAAACCGGCAGACCAGAACCCCAGCACTCGTCTAAATAACGTTTGACTGCGTGCACCTTTAAAGCGCGCAAGCGTCGTTCGATGTTCTTCACAAAGACGATGCTCCATGGCTTCGAGGGCACGAATGTTCTGTTCGTTCCACTCGTAAAAACGTCCTTGAAAGATCATCCGCAGCCGAACCAGGCGTGCTGCCCAGCTGGAGTTGCTGCCAATCAGATTTTCATCATGCTGGCGGTACTGCATTCTAGGCTCGGGATCGTAGTGAACGATACCTCCCGCGCCCGTAACGAGTTGATACGCCCACCAATCATGAGAGGGGACGACGACATCCGCACCCGCCTCCATGATCAGCTTGCGAGCGGCCTGATTGAACACCATGGTATTGCCGCCCGCAATGCTCTGAACGAGTGCGTTCGAGAAGTGCGGAGGCAAGGAAAACCGCGGTGAAAAACCCAGTGCAACGCCCGAGTCACTGACCAGCTGCGTGCGGCCACAGTAAAGGGCCGGCACATCCGAAGGCTGGCTCTGCAGCCACTCAACGGCCACCTGCAGTTTATCTTCGTTCCAGATATCGTCCTGATCACACCAGGCAAAATAATCGGCCTGGATGTCGGCGCGACACGTCAACGAAAGAAAATTGGCAACAAAGCCCTTTTGCGGGCCACGCACCACGCTTAAGCGGTCGCTGCCCCAGCGATTGCAGTACTGCTGAAAGATCGCCGAGGAGCCATCTTTGGAGCCGTCATCCGAAATGACTAACGTCCAGCCACGGTAGCTCTGCCGCTCAATGGAGTCGAGCTGATCCGCAAGGAACGCCTCCCCATTGTACGAGCACATCAAAACCGCAACATTTGCCAGGCAAACGTCGTTCGGCAGAGCATTGGAAAGGCTACGCGATGTGAAAATAGACACGATATCCCTTTGAGATGTACTACATATCCTGCAGGGAGGTAGGATATTGGCCGCAATAAGGTCGGAATTATTACAGTATTGGACTGTAAGAGCAATCTTACTTGTGACCGACGGTCAAGCATGCTGAACCTGCCACAGCGCTCTAAGATGGGGCCTTGCACCGCCAGCCCGCCACTTGCATTTTTGCCGTGCCAACCGACGGTTTCAGGCCGGCTGCGGACAACGCTGATACGCCCAAGTTCCAACGCCGCCAACTAGCCCGACGAACGACTGCGCACCACTGCGTCCGGCAGCGCGCACCGCCCAACTCACTGCGCAGTCATCAGCGCGAAAGGTATAGTTCATATTCAGTTATGATGCGTCGACAACTTCGAGTATGCGTACCAACTGATCTATATCAACGAACGCTCAATAGCGGCAGTTACGTGCTGGATGACGTACCGGAACCACTTCATTATTGCGCTCATAACAACCCTTCGGTCGACGCTACACAACTCAAAAGAGTATTAGAACTACTTTGTCAAATAAAATATGAGCCGCGTTGAAACTGGAGCTGGAATGATTACCAAGACCCTCGCGATTATCGGCGCAGGCTTCTGCGGTTCGACGCTGGCTGTGCATTTGCTGCGCCACCCGCCGGTCACACCGCTGAAAATCCTGCTGATCAGCCGGCCAGGCAGCATGGCTCGGGGTATCGCCTACAGCACGCAGGCCCGCGCGCACGTGCTTAACGTGCCGGCAGGCAGGATGAATGCACTGGCCGGTGAAGACGATAGCTTTTATGACTACGTAAAACGCACCCACCCCAACGCCACTCCCGCACTCTTTGCCGAGCGACGCCTTTACGGTGATTACTTGCAGGCATTGCTGCAACAGGCGTCCGACAACGCGGCGCCAGGTTGTGAAGTGCAGGAGGTTATTGGGGAAGTGGTCAAGATAATCCCTGAGCCAAATACTCAGGGTGGCCTGCTGTTGATGGATAACGGCGAACATTTTCGCGCCGACGCCATCGTTTTGAGCATTGGCAGCTGTGCACGCCAGGCGCCTTCCATTGCTCCCGAATATCGACCGTTCTACGAAAGCCCAGGCTATGTACACGACCCATGGCAGCCTGGCGCACTCGATCGTATCGGCACAAACGACCCGGTCTTCCTGATCGGTAGCGGGCTGACGATGCTGGATGTGGTACTCGACCTGCGCGACCGTGGGCACACCGGTTCTATTCAAGCCGTGTCACGCCGTGGCCTGCTGCCACAGCCCCACCGCGAACTGAACGCGCACCCCGACTACGACGAAGGGCTGGCAAAGCACATGCTCAGCGATTGCAGGGTGCGTCACTATGTACGCGCAGTGCGTGATGCGATTCGCCAGCATGCGCAAGCGGGCGGAGACTGGCGAGATATCATCGGCGGGCTGAGATCTGCCACCCGGCAACTGTGGCACGCCTTGCCACTTAATGAACGCCTGCGTTTCCTGCGACATGTACGCCCCTACTGGGATGCCCATCGCCATCGTTGCGCCCCACAGCCGGGGGCACGCATGCAGGAGGAACTGGCCAGTGGCAAACTCAAGCTGATGGCCGGTCGCATCGTCGGCTACACCTCGAACCCCGGCAGCGTGAGCGTTTGCGTACGCCGTCGTGGTACCCGCGTCGAAGAACAGCTGGAAGTCAAAGCCGTGATCAATTGCACGACGCCAGCACTGGACCTGCGTCAATTGGACGACCCGTTGCTCAAGTCCCTGCGGGCTGATGGCCTGCTGGTGCCTGACGCGCTCGGCACCGGTATGGCTATCGCACCGTCCGGCGCGCTGCTTGATTGCCATGCAGCACCGTCAGACTGGCTGTATTACGTCGGCCCCTTCCTCCAGGCGCGCGACTGGGAGGCCACCGCTGTCCCGGAATTGCGCGAGTACGTGAAGCAGATGGCACAGACGTTGGCCACGCCCCTCAGCCGAGCATGAATCGCACGCTGACGGGGCTCGTTTTGGCGAGCCCCGTCAGCGCCGACTCAATGGTCAGTGCCCGGCTCAGCTTCGGCGAAACACAAACCCCAACCCGACAATGATCAACCCCATCCCCAGCACGCTCAACAGCGCAAGCCGATTGCCGAAGATCAGGTAGTCCATCACTGCCGTCACGGCCGGTACCAGGTAAAACAGGCTGGTGACATTCACCAGATTGCCACGCGCGATCAGTCGATACAGCAGCAGCGTCGCCAGCACGGACACCACCAGACCCATCCACAGCACTGGCAGATAAAAGCTGGCGCTTTGCTCAAAGTGGAACGGCTGGAACGGCACAAACACCGCGCACAGCAGCAGCCCTGCCACGTACTGCACCGGCAGCGTGCCCAAGGGGTTGTCGGTGATACGTTTTTGCATGATCGAACCGAGCGTCATGCTGGCCAGCGCCAGCAAGCCGAACAGCATCCCGGCCAGGGACATACCCGACAGCCCGATGCCCTGATAGACCACCATGATCAACCCCGCCAACCCCAGCCCCAGGCCGAACAACCGGCTGAGCGAGCGCTGACGCTCCATCAGCACCACCGTGAGGATCGGCTGCACGCCCATGATGGTGGCCATCATCCCTGGCGTGACTTTGAGGTCCAGCGCCAGCAGGTAGAAAATCTGATACGCCCCCAACAACACCAGGCCGGTCGCCGCCGCGTACAGCATGGGTTTGCCGGGGCGCGGCAGTTTCAGCTTGAGGATCGGCACCAGGATCACCAAGCCCGCCAGGGCGATGGCAAAACGGATCAATAAGAAGGCAAAGGGTGAAGCATGGGCCAGGCCCCACTTGGAGAAAATCGCCCCGCTGCTCCACAGCAGGACAAACAGACTCGTCGAGGCCGCCGCGGCCACGGATTGTTTCGAAAAAACAGACATAGTTACCACCTGTCATCAGGCAAAAAAAGCCGATTCAGCAGACGCTGAGATTCAATGGTTTTTTTTCAGGCGGGCAGACGGGAACAGCGATTCGCTGAGCAGCCCGAAATGCCAACACCCGGCGGTGATACGACTGCGTACACCGGCGTGCTACTGACAGGTGGGGGATAGTGACTGATCTGCGCAGGCTGCTTGCTCCCACACGGCGCGACCACAGCGTTGACCGCTGAATCGACTACCGCTATGCGCTGGGAAGCTGGCATGTGCTGATCTTTTTGAAGGGATAAAGACGCAGGAACTATAACCAGCCGCCAACCGTTTTTGCAATCACTTCACCCAAGCGTTTTGCGTGGCAGAGTTTTCATGCCGGCAACGAAAGTCGCTCGTTATAATGCTGGCCGGTTTTTCTTCAAGGATTTCACATGTTTGCTCTGCCCTGGCTGTACCTCGTGCTGCTTTCCATTGGCTATGTACTGGCCTTGACCTACGGGCAACTGGGCATGCTGGCGGCGGTCTCTGTGGTCATGCTGCTGATCGCGGGTTACGCCGTGCGCCAGCAACGTAACCCGTGGGCGCGTTACCTCGGGCACGGCTTGTTTATCGTACTGGCACTGGGCCTGGCGATGCATTGGTTGCCAGGCTTCTATAACGGCCGTGGCATCGCACCTCAACGCTTTACGCCTGATTCGGTGCCCTTCTCGATGTACCTCAACCAGGACAAACCGTTGATCGGCTTCTGGCTGTTGCTGGCCTGCCCCTGGATCGTGGCACGCAGGTCATTGCGCCTGTCGATCTGCGTCACGGCGTTGGCCTTGACCTTGACGGCAGTCGCGGCGTTGGGCGGCGCAATGTTGCTGGGGATGATCAGTTGGGCGCCCAAATGGCCGGAACAGGCGTGGCTGTGGGTGTTGAACAACCTGCTGCTGGTGACCCTGGTTGAAGAGGCGTTGTTTCGTGGCTACATCCAGGGCGGCCTGAGCGAGCGCTTCAAACACCTGCCTTACGGCGAGAATGTGGCACTGCTGCTGGCCTCGCTGTTATTCGGTTTGGTGCACCTGGGCGCGGGTTGGCATTGGGTATTGCTGGCCAGCATCGCCGGGGTCGGTTATGGCCTGGCTTATCGCTTTGGCGGGTTGGGCGCGGCAATCGCCACGCACTTCGGGCTGAACCTGCTTCACTTCGGGCTGTTTACCTACCCGATGCTGGCCGGCTGATTATTGCAAAAATAAGTTAAATAAAAGCCCGCAAGCGCCGATAACCCCTGAAAGCCTTGCGGATTGAACAACCATGCGTAATAACCAACCCGTTACCCAGCGCGAACGTACCTTCCCCGCTCAGCAACGGTTGATCTCCACCACGGATGCCAAAGGGGTCATTACCTACTGCAACGACGCCTTTGTCGAAATCAGTGGGTTCACCCGCGACGAACTGGTCCGAGCACCGCACAACCTCGTGCGTCACCCGGATGTTCCGGCGGCTGTGTTCGCGCACATGTGGTCCACGCTCAAACAAGGCTTGCCATGGATGGGCATCGTCAAGAACCGCTGCAAGACCGGCGATCACTACTGGGTTAACGCCTATGTGACACCGGTCTTCGATGGCAACCAGGTGATCGGCTACGAATCGGTGCGCATCAAGCCCACCGCCGAGCAGATCCGCCGGGCCGAAGCGCTCTATCAACGCATCAACCAGGGCAAGTCGGCCGTTCCGCAGCGCGACAAGTGGCTGCCGGTGTTGCAGGACTGGCTGCCGTTTATCCTGGTCAGCCAGTTGAGCTTCATGATCGGTGCATCGCTCAACTCCCACTGGGGCTTTGCCCTGGCGGCGGGCCTGTCGGTGCCACTGGGTCTGTTGGGGCTGAGCTGGCAACAGCGCGGCCTGAAGCGTTTGCTGCGTTTGGCCGAACAGACCACCTCCGACCCGCTGATCGCGCAGATGTACACCGACAGCCGGGGCGCGCAGGCGCGACTGGAGATGTCGATTCTCAGCCAGGAAGCGCGTCTGAAGACCTGTCTGACCCGTTTGCAAGACACGGCCGAGCACCTCAACGACCAAGCGGCGCGGTCCAACACCCTGGCGCATAACAGCTCCAGTGGCCTGGAACGCCAACGCGTGGAAACCGAGCAGGTGGCCACGGCGGTCAACCAGATGGCAGCGACCACTCAGGAAGTCGCCAGCCATGTACAGCGCACGGCGGACGCCACCCAGGAAGCCAATCGCCTGACCGGTCGCGGCCGCGACATCGCCGGGGAAACCCGCGAGGCGATCCAGCGCCTGTCGGTGGCCGTGGGCGAGACGGGTGTGACCGTCACCCAACTGGCCAAGGACAGCGATGAAATCGGCGGCGTGGTCGATGTGATCAAAGGCATTGCCGACCAGACCAACCTGCTGGCACTGAACGCGGCCATTGAAGCGGCGCGCGCCGGTGAGATGGGCCGAGGTTTTGCGGTGGTGGCTGACGAAGTTCGCCAACTGGCGCAGCGCACCGCCGAGTCCACCGGGCAGATCCATACGCTGATCGCCAAGCTGCAACACACCGCAGCGGCGGCCGTACAAACCATGGACGCCGGGCATCGCCAGGCTGAAGAAGGTGTGGCGCGGGTGATGGAGGCGGATCAGGCGCTGGTGGGCATCAGTGAGGCGGTGGCCAATATCACCGACATGACCACGCAGATTGCCGCCGCGACCGAAGAGCAAAGCGCAGTGGCCGAAGAGATCAGCCGTAACATCAGCACGATTGCGCTGTTGGCGGACCAGACCTCGGAGCAGGCGATGAACTCGGCGCAGTTGAGTGAAGAGCTGACGCATACAGCCACTACCCAGTATTCGCTGGTAGAGCGTTTTAACCGGTAAATCGCTATCGCAGGCAAGCCAGCTCCCACATTTGAAGGTATTCACAATTCAAAATGTGGGAGCTGGCTTGCCTGCGATGGGGCCCTAACAGGCGCCCAAAAACTCAGCCACTTTCACCGCAGCCGCCTCCAAATGCTGCTCATGACTAAAGCCCGAAGCCTTTAACGGCTTCAAATCATGATCCCCCGCCACCAGCCACATCACGTCGATGCTCGGCGATAACACATACCCCTCCACCGCCGCCCGATTACCCAGCGCATCGCGCTCGCCCTGCACAATCAACGTCGGCACCTTCAACCCGGCCAGATGTTCGACCCGAGGTTTTTCCGGCTTGCCCACCGCATAAAACGGATAACCCAAACACACCAGCCCGTCAGCCCCCAGCTCATCGGCCAACAAACTGGCCATGCGCCCACCCATGGACTTGCCGCCAACCGCCAGCTTCCCAGCGACATGACGTCGCACCTCGGCATACACCTCACGCCAGCATTCGAGCAGTTTCGGCGCCGGGTTCGGCGGGCGTTTACCGCCGTCCACGCGGCGTTGAGCCATGTACGGGAACTCGAAGCGCAACACGTTCACACCATGCCCGGCAAGGCGTGCAGCCATGTCGTTCATGAAGGACGAGTCCATCGGTGCACCGGCGCCGTGGGCAAGGATCAGCGTCACAGGGTTGCGTGCGATAGCCACGGTCGCGGCATCCCACAACCAGCCTCGCTCGCGCACACACTGCGCCCATTGATCCCCGTCAATACTGGCCTTGTGCTCTTTGCCCATGCTTGCCTCGCTTTTTAGTCTGCCTATAACTCCAGCCCAAGTGCCGCATTTGCTTGGGTTGAACCGTGGATGGGGAACCATGAACACTACTTTAAGTACCGCCTACAACTACAAGGTGGTCCGCCAATTCGCCATTATGACGGTGGTGTGGGGCATCGTCGGCATGGGGCTCGGGGTTTTTCTCGCCGCCCAATTGGTTTGGCCTGCACTCAATTTCGATTTGCCCTGGACCAGCTTCGGAAGACTGCGTCCATTGCATACAAACGCAGTCATTTTCGCCTTTGGTGGCTGCGCGCTGTTCGCCAGCTCGTTCTACTCGGTGCAGCGTACCTGCCAGACGCAGCTGTTCGCGCCAAAAATCGCCGCGTTCTGCTTCTGGGGCTGGCAGTTGGTCATCCTCCTGGCCGCGATCAGCTTGCCGCTGGGTTACACCAGCTCCAAGGAATACGCCGAGCTGGAATGGCCGATCGACATCCTCATCACCATTGTCTGGGTGGCCTACGCCATCGTGTTCTTCGGCACGGTGATGAAGCGCAACACCAAGCACATCTACGTGGGCAACTGGTTCTTCGGTGCGTTCATCATCACCGTGGCCATCCTGCATATCGTCAACAACCTGGAAATCCCGGTCAGCCTGACCAAGTCCTACTCCCTCTACGGCGGTGCGACGGATGCCATGGTGCAATGGTGGTATGGGCATAACGCGGTAGGCTTTTTCCTCACCGCAGGCTTCCTGGGGATGATGTATTACTTCGTGCCCAAGCAGGCCGAACGTCCGGTGTATTCCTATCGTTTGTCCATCGTGCACTTCTGGGCGCTGATCACCCTGTACATCTGGGCCGGCCCCCACCACTTGCACTACACCGCGTTGCCGGACTGGGCACAGTCGCTGGGCATGGTGATGTCGCTGGTACTGCTGGCACCCAGCTGGGGCGGCATGATCAACGGCATGATGACCCTCTCGGGCGCCTGGCATAAGTTGCGCAGCGACCCGATTCTGCGCTTCCTCGTGGTCTCCCTGGCCTTCTACGGCATGTCGACCTTCGAAGGGCCGATGATGGCCATCAAGACGGTCAACGCCCTCTCCCACTACACCGACTGGACCATCGGCCACGTACACGCCGGCGCCCTCGGCTGGGTGGCGATGATTTCCATCGGCGCGCTGTACCACATGATCCCGAAAATCTTCGGCCGCGAGCAGATGTACAGCCTTGGCCTGATCAACGCGCACTTCTGGCTGGCCACCATCGGCACCGTGCTCTACATCGCTTCGATGTGGGTCAACGGCATTGCCCAGGGCCTGATGTGGCGTGCGGTCAACGAAGACGGCACCTTGACCTACTCCTTCGTCGAAACCCTGGTGGCCAGCCACCCTGGCTTCATCGTGCGGTTGGTGGGCGGTGCGATCTTCCTCAGCGGCATGTTGCTGATGGCTTACAACACCTGGCGCACCGTGCGCTCGGCGCAACCTGCCGAAGTCACCGCTGCGGCGCAGATGGCCTGAGGAGTCGATGATGAAACACGAAACGATTGAAAAGAACGTCGGCCTGTTGATGCTGCTGATGGTGCTTGCCGTGAGCATCGGCGGCCTGACCCAGATCGTCCCGCTGTTCTTCCAGGACGTCACCAACAAACCGGTGGAAGGCATGAAGCCCTACACCGCACTGCAACTGGAAGGGCGCGATATCTACATCCGCGAAGGCTGTGTGCAGTGCCACTCGCAGATGATCCGCCCGTTCCGCGCCGAAACCGAGCGCTACGGCCACTACTCGGTAGCCGGCGAAAGCGTGTGGGACCACCCGTTCCTGTGGGGTTCCAAGCGCACCGGGCCGGACCTGGCACGCGTCGGCGCACGCTACTCGGACGACTGGCACCGCGCGCACTTGTATAACCCGCGCAACGTGGTACCGGAGTCAAAAATGCCGGCCTACCCGTGGCTGGTCACCGCGCAGGTCGACAGCAGCCACACCGAGACCAAGTTGAAAGTGATGCGCACCCTCGGCGTGCCGTACACCGACGACGACATCAGTGGCGCCGTCGCCAGCCTCAAGGGCAAGACCGAGATGGACGCGCTGGTTTCGTACCTGCAAGTGCTCGGCACTGCCATCAAGAGCAAGAGGTGAGCCATGGGATTTGAATTCGATGCGGGCACCATCCGCGGCCTTGGCACGCTGGTGGTCGCCATCGCCTTTATCGGCCTGTCGCTGTGGGTGTTCAACAACCGGCGCAACGCGGACTTCGAGCAGGCCCGCCTGCTGCCGTTTGCCGATGAACCTTCCCTATCCGACGCTCAAGAAGAGCCTGCAACAAGGAGCACCCAGCCATGACTACCTTTTGGAGTACATGGATCTGCGTATTGACCCTCGGCAGCCTGATCGGGCTGACCTGGCTGTTGGTCGGCACCCGCAAGGGCGAAACCAAAGGCAGCGTGGACCAGACCATGGGCCATGCCTTCGACGGCATCGAGGAATACGACAACCCGCTGCCCCAGTGGTGGTTCATGCTGTTCGCCGGCACCCTGGTGTTTGCGGTCGGCTACCTGATCCTCTACCCGGGCCTGGGCAACTGGAAAGGCGTGTTGCCGGGCTATGAAGACGGCTGGACCCAGACCAAGGAATGGGACAAGGAAATGGCCAGGGCGGACGCCAAGTTCGGGCCGATCTTCGCCAAATTCTCGGCCATGCCGGTGGAAGAAGTGGCCAAAGACCCGCAGGCGCTGAAAATGGGCGGGCGCCTGTTCGCCTCCAACTGCGCGGTGTGCCACGGTTCGGACGCCAAGGGCGCGTATGGTTTCCCGAACCTGGCGGACAACCTCTGGCGCTGGGGCGGCTCGGCTGAAGCGATCAAGGCCACGATCATGAACGGGCGCCATGCGGCGATGCCGGCCTGGGGTGAAATCCTCGGTGAGGACGGCGTGAAGAACGTGGCTGCCTATGTGCGGCATGACTTGGCCAAGCTGCCATTACCGGCCGACAGCACCGCCGACCTGGTGGCCGGCCAGGCCGCGTTCAACACCACCTGCGTGGCGTGCCATGGCCCACAAGGCCACGGCATGGAGCCCATGGGCGCGCCGAACCTGACCGAGCCTGCCGGTTTTATCTACGGCACCAGCCTGGCCCAGTTGCAGCAGACCATCCGCCACGGTCGCCAAGGGCAGATGCCGGCGCAGGAGGTACTGCAAGGCAATGACAAGGTGCATCTGCTGGCGGCCTATGTGTACAGCTTGTCCCACACCGCTGATGGCGCAACGCCAGAAAGCCAACCTGAGTAACTGCTGAATGCCTCCCCCTGATCAGGGGAGGCCCGCTTAACTGTGGCGAGGGAGCTTGCTCCCGCTGGGCTGCGAAGCGGCCCCAAAATCCTGGGAGCGCTACGCACTCCAGCGCGAGCAAGCTCCCTCGCCACAGGTTCAGCGTTCGCTCTCGAAATTACGCGACCAAGTGTCGCACCCTTCCCAAGTCCAACTTTCCCCCCCTCACTTTCGGGTCTACGCTTGTTCCCACAGTGGACCAATCCTGGCCTACGCGACGGTATCCGTTGCGCCCCTGAAAATTCCTGTCCACTTGATCAGCTTTCCATTTCCGATTTTGTCCCTACGCAAAACATGGAAAGGGCGCAGAATCTGGCTCGGAACGCATTGATACAGGTCAGTCATTGCGTTGCAATGGCCCCTCGCTTTCTACATACTTGCGGCCGATTTTACCTATAAAAAAACCTAAACCGTGGAACCTTAGAATGAGCACAGCAATCAGTCCGACTGCTTATAACTATAAGGTAGTCCGCCAGTTCGCCATCATGACGGTGGTCTGGGGGATCCTTGGCATGGGGCTCGGGGTGTTTATCGCCTCGCAACTGGTATGGCCGGAATTGAATTTCGGTTTGCCATGGACGACCTTCGGCCGCCTGCGCCCGCTGCACACCAACCTGGTGATTTTTGCCTTCGGTGGTTGTGCGCTATTTGCCACCTCCTACTATGTCGTGCAGCGAACCTGCCAGACGCGACTGATCTCCGATGGCCTCGCCGCCTTCACCTTCTGGGGCTGGCAAGCCGTAATCCTCGGCGCCATCATCACCCTGCCGCTGGGCTACACCACCACCAAGGAATACGCCGAGCTGGAATGGCCGATCGCGATTTTGCTCGCCATCGTCTGGGTGACCTACGCCGTGGTGTTCTTCGGCACCATCGTCAAGCGCAAGACCAAGCACATCTATGTGGGCAACTGGTTCTACGGCGCCTTCATCCTGGTGACGGCGATGCTGCACATCGTCAACCACGCGTCCTTGCCGGTGAGCTGGTTCAAGTCTTACTCGGCCTATGCCGGGGCGACCGACGCAATGATCCAGTGGTGGTACGGCCACAACGCCGTGGGATTCTTCCTCACCACCGGTTTCCTGGGGATGATGTACTACTTCGTGCCCAAGCAGGCCGAACGCCCGATCTACTCGTATCGCCTGTCCATCGTGCACTTCTGGGCACTGATCACCCTGTACATCTGGGCCGGTCCCCACCACCTGCACTACACCGCACTGCCGGACTGGGCGCAGTCGTTGGGCATGGCCATGTCGATCATCCTGCTGGCCCCAAGCTGGGGCGGCATGATCAACGGCATGATGACGCTGTCGGGCGCCTGGCATAAATTGCGCACCGACCCGATCCTGCGCTTTTTGGTGGTATCGCTGGCGTTCTACGGCATGTCGACCTTCGAAGGGCCGATGATGGCCATCAAGACGGTCAACTCGCTGTCCCACTACACCGACTGGACCATCGGCCACGTACACGCCGGCGCCCTCGGTTGGGTAGCGATGATCTCCATCGGCGCGCTGTACCACATGATCCCCAAACTGTTCGGCCGTGTGCAGATGCACAGTGTCGGGCTGATCAACGCGCACTTCTGGCTGGCCACCATCGGCACCGTGCTCTACATCGCGTCGATGTGGGTCAACGGCATCACCCAGGGCCTGATGTGGCGCGCCATCAACGATGACGGCACCCTCACCTACTCCTTCGTCGAAGCGCTGCAAGCCAGCCATCCGGGTTACATCGTGCGCGCCCTGGGCGGCGCATTCTTTGCCTCCGGCATGTTCCTGATGGCCTACAACGTCTGGCGCACTGTGCGTGCTTCCGACCCGGTAGAAGCCGAAGCCGCCGCCAAGATCGCCGTTGTGGGAGCTCACTGATGAAGCATGAAGTAGTCGAGAAGAATATCGGCCTGCTGGCCTTCTTCATGGTCATCGCCGTGAGTATCGGCGGCCTGACCCAGATCGTTCCGTTGTTTTTCCAGGACGTGACCAACAAGCCGGTCGAAGGCATGAAGCCGCGTACCGCCCTTGAAGTCGAAGGCCGCGACGTCTACATCGCCAACGGCTGTGTGGGTTGCCACTCGCAGATGATCCGCCCGTTCCGTGCAGAAACCGAACGCTACGGCCACTACTCGGTAGCCGGTGAAAGCGTGTGGGACCACCCGTTCCTGTGGGGCTCCAAACGTACCGGCCCGGACCTGGCCCGTGTCGGCGGGCGTTACTCCGATGACTGGCAGCGCGCGCACTTGTACAACCCGCGCAACGTGGTGCCTGAGTCGAAAATGCCGGCGTACCCGTTCCTGGTGGAAAACAAGCTCGACGGCAAGGACACCGCCAAGAAGCTCGAAGTCTTGCGCACCCTGGGCGTGCCCTACACCGATGAAGACATCGCCGGTGCAGCCGCTGCCGTGAAGGGCAAGACCGAAATGGACGCACTGGTGGCCTACCTGCAAGGCCTTGGCACCATCATCAAAAGCAAACGGTGATCTTCATGGATATCGGGATGATTCGTGGCCTGGGCACCGTTGTGGTGATGGTGGCCTTTGTCGGCCTGGCGCTGTGGGTGTTCAGCCCGCGCCGCAAGTCGGAGTTTGACGACGCGACCATGCTGCCCTTTGCAGATGATCCCGAGGCCATCAAGCACGTCGAGCAAGCTTCTAGGAGTAACAAAGAATGACTACGTTCTGGAGTCTGTACGTCACAGTCCTCAGTCTGGGTACCATTTTCGCCCTGACCTGGCTGCTGCTGTCGACCCGCAAGGGCCAGCGCACCGAGCAGACGGACGAGACCGTCGGCCACTCGTTCGACGGCATCGAGGAGTACGACAACCCGCTGCCAAAATGGTGGTTCATGCTGTTTGTCGGCACCATCATCTTCGCCCTTGGCTACCTGGCGCTGTACCCCGGCCTGGGCAACTGGAAAGGCCTGTTGCCGGGCTACAACTACCTCGACAACGACAAGCAAACCCCTTTCGCCAACGGCCAGACCGGCTGGACCGGCGTGCACGAATGGGAAAAGGAGATGGCCAAGTCGGACGCCAAGTTCGGCCCGATCTTCGCCAAATTCGCCGCGATGCCGATTGAAGAAGTCGCCAAAGACCCGCAAGCCTTGAAGATGGGCGGCCGTTTGTTCGCCTCCAACTGCTCGGTGTGCCACGGCTCCGACGCCAAGGGCGCCTATGGTTTCCCCAACCTGACCGACGCCGATTGGCGCTGGGGTGGCGAGCCGGCTACCATCAAGGAAACCATCATGAAAGGCCGCCACGCGGTGATGCCGGCCTGGGCCGACGTTATCGGCGAACAAGGCGTGGCCGACGTGGCGGGCTTTGTGGTGACGAACCTCGATGGCCGCAAACTCCCGGAAGGCACCAAGGCCGATGTGGCCAACGGCGCGAAACTCTTCGCCGCCAACTGCGTGGCCTGCCACGGCCCGGCCGGTAAAGGCACCCCAGCAATGGGCGCGCCGGACCTGACCCACCCGGGTGCATTCATCTACGGTTCAAGCTTCGCGCAATTGCAGCAGACCATCCGTTATGGCCGTCAAGGCCAGATGCCGGCGCAGGAGTTGCTGCAAGGCAATGACAAGGTGCACTTGCTGGCAGCGTATGTTTACAGTTTGTCCCATGGGGATAAGCCCGCCGACCCCGAGTAAGCCTGCGAAACATCAAAAGCCCCGCTTCTCGAAAGAGAGCGGGGCTTTTTTGTGCAGCATGGCAATAAACACTCACTACCTGTCAATACAGTTAACTTTTTAAATCGTGGTGCGACGCCCCAGGATGAGCCATTCCCTCAATACGGTCTGGGAGATCAAGTTTTCAAATCCAGACCCACCTAACCCATCCAGTATCTTACTGACCAGCGACGTACGCGCTAGCAGCTCGCTGGCAAACTTTCTGTCTTCGTTCGTGTACCTACTCTGGCTACTTGAATTTTTGACCCGTTCAAGCGACTGCCGTGTCACGACATTTTCCACTTCCCCCGAATCGAACTCATGGGGCTGGGAGAAGGTTCTGAAGTTGTTCAACAAATGCCGCGTAAGTTCGATATTCGACTGCCGGCTAAATTGCCCATTACTCATCTGAACATAACGAGTGACACTCGCCTGGGGAATCTTGCCATCATGCCCAATCTGGTCCATGAGGCCCTGGTTTTCCAGGAGCGCGCGAGCGAATGCCGAAGTATCAGCACTGACACCTTGTTGTGGGCTGCCGCCGGCCAATCGTTGGAGCGATGCGCGAGTAATGTTGCCGGGCGATGCCGGGTCGACAAACGTGGAAAAGTGACTATTCAAATAAGTCGCCATACCCACATTGCTAAGGGCCTTGAAAGGATTTTGTGGCGCAGCCGCGGGCGCTGCCGCAGCGACTGATAACTGGCCGTTCCCAAGGTTTGAAGTTGTTACAACAGAACTTACATTCATAGCGACTTCCTCAACTTACATCATTATTAAAGGCCCTTCGGACGACCTTATAAAAGAAAGTCTCCCGCCACGCCCCCTCCAGACTCCAAATCAAATCCGGCGGTTAATATGTGGTCATCGCAAGAAAGCCGTTCCTACAAGAAACCTTTCAATGTATGTAAAAAAATACCGTTTCGCTCACAAGAATTGGCAATATCTCACCAGCAGACTTATTTCCTTTGTACGTAAGAAAAAGCCACCAATGCGCAGGAGAGCGCTCAAAATCAGGCTGTGTGAAAACGCAGCCTGAATAAAGGCTCGGTTTTCATCACCGATCGCGGCACGCCTGCCCAGGGACTGCCAAGCATTGAGGACCACCAGAAACTGGCAAGCCAGTGGCACTGCGTTGTGCCCATTTGCCTGTACCCGACCAATCTAATGAAAGTAACCCCCTGATTGCCGCAACTGCGCGGGCCCCGGGCTCACGGTGGTGACGCGCAACGTCAGTGACTTCAAGCCCAGCGGTGTTCCACTGATAATCCATGGGACGAATGACCTGCCTGGGGGAAAAAACAGTCCATACTTCCCAAGTCAATTGATCCAGATCACATATACCATCAATTGATTTACCCCAACGCGACCAAAGGTCGCACCCGTTGAGCAGCATCGCAGGCGTATCATTACGCCACTGCAACAGCCTATTTTTGACCCCGGTTGGCACGTACTGACCGAGGCAAATCTCCACCGCCGTGGGATGCAATGATGAGCAACCAAATACCGGTACATGACGTTACCCCGCCTGCCAAAACCGTCGACCTCTACGCTTCGCGTGAGAAGATCTACACCCGCGCCTTCACCGGTTTGTTCCGCAACTTGCGTATGCTCGGCGGCGCCGGTTTGTTCCTGCTCTATTTCGGCACCGTGTGGCTGAACTGGGGCGGTCATCAAGCTGTGTGGTGGAACCTGCCGGAGCGTAAGTTCTTTATTTTTGGCGCGACCTTCTGGCCTCAGGATTTCATCCTGCTCTCAGGCATCCTGATCGTTGCCGCGTTCGGCCTGTTCTTTATCACCGTGTACGCCGGGCGCGTGTGGTGTGGTTATACCTGCCCGCAAAGCGTATGGACATGGATCTTCATGTGGTGCGAGAAGGTCACCGAAGGCGACCGCAATCAGCGCATCAAGCTCGACAAGGCGCCCATGGGCGCGAACAAATTCCTGCGTAAATTCAGCAAGCACACGCTGTGGCTGTTGATCGGCTTTGCCACCGGCATGACCTTCGTCGGCTACTTCTCGCCCATTCGCGAACTGGTGTTCGACTTCTTCACCGGCCAGGCCGATGGCTGGTCGTATTTCTGGGTCGGTTTCTTCACCCTGGCCACCTACGGAAACGCCGGCTGGCTGCGCGAACAGGTGTGCATCTACATGTGCCCGTATGCGCGCTTCCAGAGCGTTATGTTCGACAAAGACACCTTGATCGTGTCCTACGACCCGCGCCGTGGCGAAGTACGTGGCCCACGTAAAAAAGGGGTCGACTACAAAGCCCAGGGCCTGGGCGATTGCATCGATTGCACGATGTGCGTGCAGGTGTGCCCCACCGGCATCGACATCCGCGACGGCCTGCAAATCGAATGCATCGGTTGCGCCGCCTGTATCGACGCCTGCGACAACATCATGGACAAAATGGACTACCCACGCGGCCTGATCAGCTACACCACCGAGCACAACCTGTCCGGGCAGAAAACCCATAAGCTGCGCCCGCGCCTGATCGGTTACGCGTTGGTGCTGCTGGCGATGATCGGCCTGTTGGCCGGTGCATTTTTCATGCGCTCGCTGGTGGGCTTCGACGTCAGCAAAGACCGCGTGCTCTACCGCGAAAACGCCGAAGGCCGCATCGAAAACGTCTACAGCCTGAAGATCATGAACAAGGACCAGCGCGACCACACCTACGTGCTCGACGCTTCGGGCCTGCCCGACCTCAAGCTGCAAGGCCGGCGCGAGATCAAGGTCGCCGCCGGGGAAATTTTCAGCATGCCGGTAGAGCTGTCCAGCGCCCCTGAGCAACTGCCGTCGAGCACCAACGAGGTGAAATTCATCCTCAGGGATGCCGATGACGACAGCGTCCACATTGAAGCCAAGAGCCGATTCATCGGCCCACAAGTCCGCTAATTAAAAGAGAGCACAACAATGCCCGCAGCTACTGCCGCAAGCCCTTGGTACAAGCACCTCTGGCCCTGGATCATCATTGGGATCCTGGCCTGCTCGGTGACCTTGACCTTGTCCATGGTGACCATTGCGGTGAAGAACCCGGACAACCTGGTCAACGACAACTACTACGAGGCCGGCAAAGGCATCAACCGCTCCCTGGACCGTGAGCGGCTGGCCCAGACCCTGCAATTGCGCGGCAAGCTGCACCTGGACGAACTCACCGGTGAAGTCGAACTGCAACTCACCGGCTACAGCAACCCCAATACCCTTGAGCTGAACCTGATTTCCCCGACCCAGCCGCAGAAGGATCGCAAGATCAACCTGACCCGCAGCGACAGCGAACCCGGCCGCTACATCGGCCAGGTCACCGACAAGGTAGAGGGCCGGCGCTTTGTGGAATTGCTCGGCGTAGAGGGCGACAAGACCTGGCGCCTGTTCGAAGAAGAAGAGGTCAGCCACGACAAGGACTTGCTGTTGGGTGACGAACCGTTGCAGGGTGCCGAAGACCTGAAAAAGTAAAACCCTTGCGCTTCGCGCATCGCGGGCAAGCCCGCTCCCACAGTGGATCGCGGTCTCCTGTGGGAGCCGGGCTTGCCCGCGATGAGGCCCACCCAGCCGATATAGATTTCACACCATGACCAGCCCAACCCCCTGCTTCCACTGCGCCCTGCCCGTCCCGCCCGGCAGCCGGTTTACCGCCGACATCCTCGGCGAGCGCCGCGAACTCTGCTGCCCAGGCTGCCAGGCAGTGGCCGAGGCGATTGTGGCCGGCGGGCTGGAAAGCTATTACCAACACCGCAGCGAAGCCTCGGCCAACCCGGAGGCGCTGCCGGTGCAACTGGTCGACGAGCTGGCGCTGTACGACCGCGCCGACGTGCAAAAACCCTTTGTGCGTCACGAGGGCGATCTGGCCGAAGCCACCCTGTTGATGGAAGGCATCAGCTGCGCCGCCTGTGGCTGGCTGATCGAGAAACACCTGCGCAGCCTGCCCGCGGTGGCCGAGGCGCGACTGAACCTGTCCAACCACCGCCTGCACGTGCGCTGGGCCGACGGCCAATTGCCGCTGAGCCAGGTGCTCAGCGAGCTGCGCCATATCGGCTATGCCGCCCACCCTTACCAGGCCGATCGCGCCGCCGAGC
The DNA here is from genome assembly GCF_030816095.1 of Pseudomonas sp. W3I7. Classification (NCBI taxonomy): domain Bacteria; kingdom Pseudomonadati; phylum Pseudomonadota; class Gammaproteobacteria; order Pseudomonadales; family Pseudomonadaceae; genus Pseudomonas; species Pseudomonas sp. W3I7. Next base: position 1,383,878 of record NZ_JAUSXP010000001.1, on the reverse strand, counting down.
AATTGGCCAGCGAAAACCGCCGAGCCTTGCGCCAACTGGGCGTGGCGGGGCTGCTGTGGTTTCAGGCGATGATGGCGACCATGGCCACCTGGCCGGAATTCAATATCGACCTGAGCCCGGAGTTGCACGTGATCCTGCGCTGGGTGGCGATGTTTCTGACCACGCCCATCGTGTTCTACAGCTGTGCGCCGTTCTTCAAAGGTGCACTGCGCGACCTGCGCACGCGCCATCTGACCATGGATGTGTCAGTGTCCCTGGCGATTGGCGGCGCGTACCTGGCGGGCATCTGGACCGCCATTACCGGCACTGGCGAGCTGTACTTCGACGCGGTGGGCATGTTCGCGCTGTTCCTGCTCGCCGGGCGCTATCTGGAGCGTCGGGCACGGGAACGCACCGCCGCCGCCACCGCACAACTGGTCAACCTGTTGCCTGCTTCATGCTTACGGCTTAAAGGCGACGGTCAGAGCGAGCGCATCCTGCTCAGCGAATTGGCCGTGGGCGACCGCGTGCTGGTGCATCCCGGCGCCGTGCTGCCGGCCGATGGCGTGATTCTCGACGGCCAGTCGAGCATTGACGAGTCGCTGCTCACCGGCGAATACCTGCCGCAGCCGCGCAACGTCGGCGATGCGGTCACCGCCGGCACACTCAACGTCGAAGGGGCGCTGACCGTCGAGGTGCGCGCCCTGGGGCATGACACCCGCTTGTCTGCCATTGTGCGCCTGCTGGAACGTGCCCAAGCCGAGAAGCCGCGCCTGGCGCAAATCGCTGATCGCGCTGCGCAATGGTTTCTGCTGTGCTCGCTGATCGCGGCCGCGCTGATCGGCCTGCTGTGGTGGGAGTTGGACGCATCACGTGCGTTCTGGATTGTGCTGGCGATGCTCGTGGCAACCTGCCCTTGCGCGTTGTCCCTGGCCACACCGACCGCGCTCACCGCCGCCACCGGCACACTGCACAAACTCGGGTTGCTGCTGACCCGCGGCCATGTGCTGGAAGGCCTGAACCAGATCGACACAGTGATTTTCGACAAGACCGGCACCCTCACCGAAGGCCGCCTGGCCCTGCGTGCCATCCGCCCTTTAGGCTCGCTGAACAGCGATGATTGCCTGGGCCTTGCCGCCGCGCTGGAAAACCGCTCCGAGCACCCGATTGCCCGCGCATTCGGGCGTGCGCCGCTGGCTGCCGAGGAAGTCCTGAGCTTTCCCGGCCTGGGCCTGGAAGGTCGCGTGGGCGAGCGTCAATTGCGCATCGGCCAACCGGGTTTTGTATGCCAATTGAGCGGCTGCGCGATTCCCGCCTCGCCGGACGAAGCGGGCCAATGGTTGCTGCTGGGCGATCATGAAGGCGCCCTCGCCTGGTTCGTGCTCGATGACCGCCTGCGCAGCGATGCGCCCGCCCTGCTGGCCGCGTGCAAAGCGCGAGGCTGGCGCACGCTGCTCTTGTCGGGCGACAGCTCGCCGATGGTTGCCAGTGTGGCGCTGGAGCTGGGGATCGACGAGGCCAAAGGCGGCTTGCGCCCCGACGACAAACTGCAGGTGCTGCAACAGCTGCACAAGCAAGGCCGCAAGGTGCTGATGCTCGGCGACGGCGTCAACGATGTGCCCGTGCTCGCCGCCGCCGATATCAGCGTGGCGATGGGCTCGGCCACCGACCTGGCAAAAACCAGCGCCGATGCCGTGCTGCTGTCCAACCGCCTCGACGCGCTGGTGCAGGCGTTTACCCTGGCGCGACGTACACGGCGGGTAATCATCGAAAACCTGCTGTGGGCCGGGCTGTACAATGGCCTTATGCTGCCGTTTGCCGCCCTCGGCTGGATCACGCCGATCTGGGCCGCGATCGGCATGTCGCTCAGCTCGTTGACCGTGGTGCTCAACGCCTTGCGCCTGACTCGCCTGCCGAGCCCGCAAGTAAACAGTGCCACCCTAGTAACCCGTCCGCTGCCGGCTTGAGCCGCGTGGGCCTGGAGTACCGATGCCAGCTCTTTACGTGATGATTCCGGCGGCGCTGCTGTTAGTCGGCGTGGCCATTTACATTTTCTTCTGGGCGGTGGACAGCGGTCAGTACGACGACCTCGACGGCCCGGCCCACAGCGTGCTATTCGACGACCAGGACCCAAACCACCTGGCGGGCGTCGACGAAGCCAACCGGGCCGAACAACCGCCCAAAGACCCGCCCCATGCTTGAGCTGGCGCCACTGCTGGTTTCGGCCTTGATCCTCGGGCTCCTGGGCGGCGGCCACTGCCTGGGCATGTGCGGAGGGCTGATGGGCGCGCTGACCCTGGCAATCCCCAAGGAACAACGCAGCCGCCGTTTTCGCCTGCTGCTCGCCTACAACCTGGGGCGCATCCTCAGCTACGCCGTCGCCGGGTTACTGATCGGCCTGGCCGGCTGGGCAGTGGCCAACAGCCCGGCGGCGATGTTCATGCGCGTGCTCGCCGGGCTGCTGTTGATCAGCATGGGCTTGTACCTGGCGGGCTGGTGGAGCGGCCTCACCCGCATCGAAAGCCTGGGGCGCGGCCTGTGGCGCTCTATACAGCCGGTCGCCAACCGTTTGCTGCCGGTGTCCAGCCTGCCACGCGCACTGCTGCTGGGCGCGCTGTGGGGCTGGTTGCCATGCGGTTTGGTCTACAGCACGCTGCTATGGGCGGCGAGCCAGGGTAATGCGCTGGACAGTGCACTGCTGATGCTGGCCTTCGGGCTTGGAACTTGGCCCGTACTACTGGCCACTGGCTTGGCGGCAGAACGTGTCACCGCGCTGCTGCGCAAACGGAGCGTGCGCGTGGCCGGTGGCGTGCTGGTGATTGTGTTTGGGGTATGGACGCTGCCAGGCCCGCATCAACATTGGCTAATGGGCCATTAAATCGCCATGTGGCATAGCGCCGCTCCCCGTTGATGCAAATCAAGATGGCACCTGCGACGCGCCCCTAGACTCGGCCCACTAGCCAATCCGGGGGACCGCCCGCATGCTCGACGCCATTCGTTGGGACACAGATCTGATTCACCGCTACGACTTGGCGGGGCCGCGCTACACGTCCTACCCCACCGCTGTACAATTCGACAGCCAGGTCGGCACTTTCGACCTGCTCCACGCCCTGCGCGACAGCCGCAAGGCCGTACGGCCCTTGTCGCTGTATGTGCATGTGCCGTTTTGCGCAAACATCTGCTATTACTGCGCCTGCAACAAGGTCATCACCAAGGACCGTGGCCGTGCCCAGGCCTACCTGCAACGCCTGGAGCAGGAAATCCAGCTGGTGGCTTGCCACCTCGACCCGAAACAGCCCGTGGAGCAACTGCACTTCGGCGGTGGCACCCCAACCTTTCTCAGCCACGACGAACTGCGCCAGGTGATGACCCGCCTGCGCCAGCACTTCAACTTGCTCGATGATGATTCCGGTGACTATGGCATCGAGATCGACCCGCGCGAAGCTGACTGGGCGACCATGGGGTTGCTGCGCGAACTGGGCTTCAACCGCGTAAGCATCGGCCTGCAGGACCTGGACCCCGAGGTGCAGCGTGCGGTCAACCGCCTGCAAAGCCTGGAAGAAACCCGTGCAGTGATCGATGCGGCGCGCACCCTGCAATTTCGCTCGATCAATATCGACCTGATCTACGGCCTGCCCAAGCAAACGCCGCTGAATTTTGCGCGCACCGTCGAAGAGGTGATCAACCTGCAACCGGATCGCCTGTCGGTGTTCAACTATGCGCACCTGCCCGAGCGCTTTATGCCGCAGCGGCGCATCAACACCGACGAGTTGCCCTCGCCGGCAGAAAAGCTGCTGATGCTGCAAACCACCATCGAACAGTTGACCCGTGCCGGCTACCGTTACATCGGCATGGACCACTTTGCCCTGCCGGATGACGAACTGGCCGTGGCTCAGGAAGAAGGCACGCTGCAGCGTAACTTCCAGGGCTACACCACCCACGGGCATTGCGATTTGATTGGGCTGGGGGTTTCAGCAATCAGCCAGATCGGCGACCTGTATTGCCAGAACAGCAGTGACCTCAATCACTACCAGAACGCCCTCGCCGGGGCGCAACTGGCCACCAGCCGTGGCCTGGTCTGCACCACGGATGATCGTTTGCGCCGGGAAGTGATTCAGCAGTTGATCTGCAATTTCAGCCTGGCATTCGAGCGGATCGAACAGGCTTTCAACATCGATTTTCGCGGCTATTTCGACGAACTATGGCCACAGCTGGAGACAATGGCCGCCGACGGCCTGATTGAACTGGATGCCCACGGCATTCGCGTTTTACCGGCCGGGCGCTTGCTGGTGCGCTCGGTGTGCATGGTGTTCGATGCCTACCTGGAGCACCAGAACAGGCAGCGATTCTCGCGGGTGATCTAAACGGCTTTATTTCGCCATCAGGCTCATGGCTTCCATCTGAGCTTCAGGCGACTCATCTTTCAGCGATTTGGCCAGTTGTGTTTGGGCGGTCATTAAACCGGCCTGTATCGTCGCCACGTCGCCCTGCAAACCCGCCACTTTGGCTTGGCGTGCTTCTGGGGTCAACGTGGTGTCATTCATGGCTGCCGAGAGCTGAGCCATCTTTTCGGCAAGCTGCTTTTTCAACTCGCGGATCATCTTCAGCAACTGTTTGATGTTGTCTTTCAGATTGCTTTCATCAATATCGCTATTGGAGGATTTCTCAGCCGAAGCCATGCCCATCCCCGCGCCGGAAATGACCACCTTCACGCCTTCAGCCGCATTAGGTTCAGCGGGCTTGGCCTCGATGGCAGCCTTGGGCGCGGCGTCTTTATCCTTGGCCGCATCGGTGGCCTTCCAGACCGATACCGCTGCAACGTTGATTGATGGGTTTGAGACAGTGCTGACTGACATGATTCGAGCTCCAGCTCATAGAGAGACACCTGTGTATCGGCACCGATACAAAGAGCTTTATACCGTTGCTGCTTTTTTGTACACGCTGGCCTCAGCTACCCTCGGTGCGTTACCCTTACGTCTTATGTGTGTTTTCCCACAAGGATTTAAGAAATGTCCGAGCCAGTCAAACTGCGCGCTCACAGCCAGGCTCACTGCAAGGATTGCAGCCTGGCCCCCCTCTGCCTGCCACTTTCGTTGAATTTGGAAGACATGGAAGCGCTGGACGAAATCGTTAAACGCGGTCGCCCGCTGAAAAAAGGCGAGTTTCTGTTTCGCCAGGGTGACAAATTCGATTCTGTCTATGCAGTACGTTCCGGCGCGCTGAAGACCTTCAGCCTGAGCGACGGCGGCGAGGAGCAGATCACCGGCTTCCACCTGCCCAGCGAACTGGTCGGGTTGTCTGGCATGGACACCGAGATTCACCCGGTATCGGCCCAGGCCCTGGAGACGACCTCGGTGTGCGAAATCCCTTTCGAGCGCCTGGATGAATTGGCCCTGCAACTGCCGCAACTGCGCCGCCAGTTGATGCGGGTGATGAGCCGCGAGATCCGTGACGACCAACAGATGATGTTGCTGCTGTCGAAGAAAACCGCCGACGAGCGCATTGCCACGTTTTTGGTCAACCTGTCGGCGCGCTTCCGTGCCCGTGGGTTCTCGGCCAACCAGTTCCGCCTGAGCATGTCGCGCAATGAAATCGGCAATTACCTGGGCCTGGCGGTGGAAACCGTGTCCCGCGTGTTTACCCGTTTCCAGCAAAACGAGCTGATTGCCGCCGAAGGCAAGGAAGTGCATATCCTCGACCCGATCCAGCTCTGCGCGCTGGCCGGGGGCTCGCTGGAAGTCTGAAGCGCACGCTTGCGGCCGCGCCAATCGGCAAGGCCGCAGGTATACTTCGAGTCCGTTTTCCGCTCCCAGGACTCTTCGACGATGACTTTCGATTCGTTCGACATCAAATCCCTGATCCGCCCCGTCATCGACTTCCCCAAGCCTGGGGTGATCTTTCGTGACATTACCCCGCTGTTCCAATCGCCCCGCGCCCTGCGCCTGGTCGCCGACAGCTTTGCCCAGCGTTATGTCGAGGCCGACTTCACCCACATCGGTGCGATGGATGCCCGTGGCTTCCTGATCGGCTCGATCATCGCCTACCAGTTGAACAAACCGCTGATCCTGTTCCGCAAACAGGGCAAGCTGCCGGCTGACGTGCTGGCCGAGGGTTACCAGACCGAATACGGCGAGGCCTTCCTCGAAGTGCACGCCGACAGCCTGTGCGACGGCGACTCGGTGCTGATGTTCGATGACCTGATCGCCACCGGCGGCACCTTGATTGCCGCGGCAAACCTGGTGCGGCGTATGGGCGCGAAAATCTTCGAAGCGGCGGCGATCATTGACCTGCCGGAGCTGGGTGGCTCGCAACGCCTGCAGGATATGGGCATTGCGACGTTTTGCCTGACGCAGTTTGGGTTGACCGAAGTTTAAAAGTTGCCTGGACCGGCGCTATCGCAGGCAAGCCAGCTCCCACACTGGAATGCGATCACCTGTGGGAGCTGGCTCGCCTGCGATAGCGCCCCAAAAAACACCACCGATCAAAGCCCCATCTGCTTGCTGATGATCTCGTTCATCACCTCACGCGTGCCCCCGCCAATCGACAGAATGCGGTTATCCCGAAACAGCCGCTCCACCAGGCTGCCTCGCATATACCCCTGCCCCCCCAGAATCTGCACCGCGTCATAGGTCACCCGATCCGCCGTATCAGTGGCCAGGTTTTTGGCCATGGAAATCTCCTTGATCACACTCTTGCCGGCCGCCATCTTCGCCGCCTGGCGGTAGGTGAACTCGCGGGAGACTTCCACTGCGGTGGCCATTTCCGCCAGCCGATGCTTGAGCACCTGGAATTTGCCGATGGGTTTGCCGAAGGCTTCGCGCTGGCTCGCCCACTTGAGGCTTTCTTCCAGGGCCAACTGCGCGGTCATGTTCGCCATCAGCGCCAGCGCCAGGCGTTCGCTCTGAAAGTTGCCCATGATGCAGGCAAAGCCCATGTTCTCGACGCCGATCAAGTTGCCTGCGGGTACTCGGCAATCGTCGAAGAACAGCTCAGCCGTGTCTGACGCCCACCAGCCCATTTTCTTCAACGGTTGGCCGACGGTGAAACCTGGCGTGTGTTTTTCGATCAGCAACAGGCTGATGCCGCCGAAGCCCGGCCCGCCGGTGCGTACGGCGACCGTATAGAAGTCGGCGCGGATGCCGCTGGTGATAAAGGTTTTGCTGCCGCTGACGCGATAAAAGTCGCCCTCTCGAACAGCGCGGGTTTGCAAGTTGGCCACATCGGAGCCGCCACCGGGTTCGGTGACGGCCAGGGCGATGATCTTTTCACCGGCCAGCACTTGAGGCGCAACCCGCTCACGTACCTCGGGCCGAGCCCATTTGACGACAGGCGGCAGGCCGATATCCAGCGAGCCCAGGCCTGCGACCACGCCACCCGAACCGCAACGCATCAACTCTTCGCTGGCGGCGACCTTGGCGAACACGTCGCCTTCGTGGCTGCCGCCCAGGCTTTCGGGGTAGCCGATGCCCAGGATCCCCGCCGCGCCCGCCTTGAGGTACAGCTCGCGGGGGAAGCCCTCGGCCTCCTCCCATTGTTCGATGCCCGGCAACATCTCGCGCTCGACAAAGCGGCGCACGCTGTCGCGGACCAATTGGTGGCTGGGGTCGAAGTAGTCCTGATAGGCAGACATCGGCAAGCTCCACGGTGAGGTGGAGAGAACTTACCAAGCGCTTGCTTGGTTATCAAGACAGCGCTAACAACACAAAACTACGGTGGGAGCGGGCTTGCTCGCGAATGCGGAGTGCCAGTCACAGATTTATTAACTGACCCACCGCATTCGCGAGCAAGCCCGCTCCCACATTTGAACAGTGTGGTTATTTAAAGCGCGATCGGTTTACGACCGGCAAACGAATGCGCCAACGTGCCGCCATCCACCAATTCCAGCTCGCCGCCCAACGGCACGCCATGGGCGATACGCGAGGTGATCAAGCCTTTGTTGGTCAGCAATTGGGCGATGTAATGCGCGGTCGCCTCGCCTTCCACCGTCGGGTTGGTCGCCAGGATCACCTCGGTAAACGTGCCCTGTTCTTCAATGCGTGTCACCAGTTGCGGGATGCCGATGGCTTCCGGCCCCAGGCCGTCCAGCGGCGAAAGATGCCCCTTGAGCACGAAGTAGCGCCCGCGATAGCCAGTCTGTTCAACGGCGTACACGTCCATCGGCCCCTCCACCACACACAGCAGCGTGTCGTCGCGGCGCGGGTCGGCGCATTGCGGGCACAGATCTTCTTCGGTCAAGGTGCGGCACTGGCGGCAGTGACCCACGCCGGTCATGGCCTGGCTCAAGGCCTGGGCCAACCGCGTGCCGCCGCTGCGATCACGCTCCAGCAGTTGCAGCGCCATACGCTGGGCGGTTTTCTGGCCCACGCCCGGCAAAGTGCGCAGGGCGTCGATCAGTTGGCGAATCAGGGGGCTGAAGCTCATGGGCGAAGGGTCCGACAAAACAACGAGACGCGGTTTATACCCGCGCCTCGGATTAGCGTCAAATGCTCAATCCTGCGCGACACGCACCACCAACTTGCCGAAGTTGCGCCCCTCGAGCAAACCGATAAAGGCTTCGGGTGCCTGTTCCAGGCCATCGACCACGTCTTCGCGGAACTTGATCTTGCCGTCGCGCACCCATGGCGCCATGGCGCTGAGGAATTCCGGCTGGCGATCGCCATAGTCATCGAACACGATAAAGCCCTGGATGCGCACGCGCTTGGTCAACAAGGTGCGTTGCAGTGCCGGCAGCCGATCAGGGCCGCTGGGCGCTTCATGGGCGTTGTAGCCGGCGATCAAGCCGCACAGCGGAATGCGCGCCTTGGGGTTGAGCAGCGGCAGCACGGCGTCGAAGACTTTGCCGCCAACGTTTTCAAAGTAGATGTCCACACCGTTGAAACAGGCCAGCGCCAGCTGTTGGGCAAAATCGGCGCTCTTGTGGTCGATACAGGCGTCAAAACCCAGCTCGTCGACCACATAACGGCACTTGTCCGCACCGCCGGCAATCCCCACCACGCGCAAGCCTTTGAGCTTGGCGACCTGCCCGACCACCGAGCCCACCGCACCGGAGGCAGCTGCCACCACCAGGGTTTCCCCGGCCTTGGGCTGGCCGATATCCATCAGGCCCATGTACGCGGTCATGCCGGGCATGCCCAAGACGCCCAGTGCCATCGAGGGGCTGGCCAGGCCATTGGGCACCGGGATCAGGGTGTGCCCGTCGCAGATGCTATGGCTCTGCCAGCCGGTGGACCCCACTACCAGGTCACCGACACCGAACTTCGGGTTACGCGATTGTTCCACACGGCTGACGGCACCACCGGTCATCACTTCGTCGATTTCCACCGGAGCTGCGTAGGACGGCGCGTCACTCATGCGTCCACGCATGTAGGGGTCGAGGGACAGGTACAGGGTTTTGAGCAGCACTTGGCCATCGGCCAATTCCGGCAGGTTCACGCGTTCCAGGCGAAAGTTTTCCGGGGTCGGCGCGCCTTGCGGGCGCGAGACCAGGACAATGCGTTGGTTAAGAATGGGTTCTTGAGGCATGAGGGGCTCCTTTAACGAATCTTTCGGTATAGGGTGCAGACCCTGCGTGCCGCGCCAGGGTTCGATCGGATTAGCACAAACAAAAATGCCAGGCGCGATGCCTGGCATTTGAGTCTAGCTAACGCTGCACAATCAGAACGGCAGCTTCATGCCCGGCGGCAGTTGCATGCCGGCAGTCACGCCACCCATTTTTTCCTGGCTGTTGGCTTCGATCTTGCGCACGGCGTCGTTGACGGCCGCGGCGAACAGCGCTTCGAGCATTTCCAGGTCATCTTCGCCCACACCTGGCAACACGCTTGGGTCGATGCTTACGCGCTTGATGTCGTGACGACCGGTCATCACCACACTGACCATATCGCCACCAGCCTTACCGGTGACTTCGGCGTTGGCCAGTTCTTCCTGCATCTTGGCCATCTTTTCCTGCATCTGCTGCGCCTGCTTCATCAGGCCGGCCATGCCACCTTTCATCATGGGAATCACCTCAAAGTACGTGGATCAATCAATTAGTAGCCCGGTTTTATGACGCCTGGGGCACCGGGGCTTCGACAGGTTCAATAGTATCGTGACGCACCACCGCACCGAACTGTTGCATCAACTGCTGGATGAGCGGATCGCCATGGATCGAGTCTTCGGCCTCACGCTGACGGTTGATGCGCTTACGGGTCGCCGCCTGGGCCGGGGTTTCCTGCTCCGGCTTGATCAGTTCGATGGCGACGGTCAGCGTGCGTTCATGGTACTGGTTCAGCGCATCGTTGAGTCGGCGTTGCTGGGTCGCGTTGAACAGGGCGCTGTGGGCCGGGTCCAGGTGCAACAGCCAGTGGTCGCCCTCGATGGAAATCAAGGTGCAGTTGGCGGCGATGCTGCCGGTCATGCCGGAGATTGGCAATTTAGGAAACAATTCCAACCATTGCAACGCCAGGCCGGTGGCCGGGGCGGCAGCGGGTTCCGCTTCGGGCTCGGGGGCCGGCTCGGCGGTGTGCTCGCTGGCCAAGTCGTCCAGATAGCTGTAGGCCGAATCCATGTCCGGCTCAATGTAATCTTCGTCCAGCGGCGGCTCGTCATCAAGGTCGATGCCCGGCGTGGCAGCGTCCACCTGCGCGACAGTCGGCTCGGGGGCCGGTGCCGACACACATTCCGGCGCGTCCGGCACCGCGCTGTCCGGGGTCGGCGTGGGCATCGGCGTCAACGCGGGCTGCTCGCCGGCGGTTTCCAGCACGGGCTCCACGGCAGGCACTTGCTCGACTTCAGGTTCAGGCTCAGGTTCAGCTTCTGTGTCGACCGGATCGTTCCAGGGCAGGTCAACCACGGGCGCAGGAGCAGGTTCAGGCTCAACCACCGGCGCGGGCTCGATCACCGGCGCGGCAACCACAGGCTCGGCCGCCGGCGCAGGCGCAACCGGCGCAGGTTCAGGTGCAGCCACTACTGGCGCGACTACCGCCGCGCCAGCCACTGGTTTGGCGGAATCAACTGTGGCCTGGCTGATCCCCACTGGCTTTAGCGGCTGTCTCGGTGCATCTGCCGAGTCGGCGGGCCGGAAGGCCAGCATCCGCAGCAAGACCATTTCAAAGCCGCCGCGCGGGTCTGGCGCCAGAGGCAGATCCCGGCGACCGATCAGGCCCATCTGGTAATAAAACTGTACGTCTTCGGCCGGCAACGCCTGGGCCAGCGCCAACACGCGGTCGCGGTCGCCATGGCCGTTGTCGACACCTTCGGGCAACGCCTGGGCGATGGCCACGCGGTGCAGCACATTGAGGATTTCCGAGAGCACGCCGTTCCAGTCCGGGCCTTGCTCCGACAAGTGGCGCACGGCTTCGAGCAACGCCTTGGCGTCACCTTCGATCAGCGCATGCAGCACGTCGAACACCTGGCCGTGGTCCAGCGTGCCAAGCATGGCGCGCACATCCGCGGCCATGACCTTGCCTTCACCAAAGGCGATGGCCTGGTCGGTGAGGCTCATGGCATCACGCATCGAGCCATCGGCAGCGCGGCCAAGCAGCCACAACGCGTCGTCTTCGAACGGTACGTTCTCGACGCCGAGCACATGGGTCAAATGCTCGACCACGCGCTCAGGCGTCATGTTTTTCAGGGAAAACTGCAGGCACCGCGACAAAATCGTTGCAGGAAGTTTCTGCGGGTCGGTGGTGGCCAGGATGAACTTAACGTAGGGCGGCGGCTCTTCCAGGGTTTTCAACAGCGCGTTGAAGGAATGGCTGGAGAGCATGTGCACTTCGTCGATCAGGTAGACCTTGAAGCGCCCACGGCTCGGCGCGTACTGCACATTGTCGAGCAGCTCGCGAGTGTCTTCGACCTTGGTGCGGCTCGCGGCGTCGATCTCGATCAGGTCGACAAAACGCCCCTCGTCGATCTCGCGGCATACCGAGCAGGTGCCGCAGGGTGTCGACGTGATGCCGGTCTCACAGTTCAGGCACTTGGCAATAATGCGCGCGATAGTGGTCTTGCCGACCCCGCGTGTACCGGTGAACAGGTAGGCGTGGTGCAGCCGTTGGCTGTCCAAGGCATTGATCAGAGCCTTGAGCACATGGGTCTGGCCGACCATTTCGCGGAACGAGCGCGGACGCCATTTACGTGCAAGAACCTGATAACTCATCGAAAACCGTCGCAACTGGGAAGCGGAAGCCGGTAATGCTAGCGGAGCAAGGGGGAAATTGCATCCGGCACGCTCGTCTAATCTGACTAAGCTTGCCTGACTGGCCCCTCAAAGGCCTGAACCCGGAGAGTGTATGCGCGTAGTCCTGGGCGCTTTATGGATGATTTCCGTTGCTTGCCTGGCGGCGCCCGCACCGTTGCGTTTTGCGGTTTCCGACAGCTGGGCAATGCCCATGGCCCAGTTGGAAGGTGACCGGCCCACCCAGGGCATTTTGTATGACTTGATGTTGAGCCTGGCCACCCAGGTCGGGCGCCCTGCCGAGTTCCACGTGCTGGCCCGGGCGCGACTCGCCGGCGCCATGGCACGTGCAGAGGTCGATGTGCGTTGCTATGTCGCCCAGGATTGGCTCGACAACCTGTCCGGCGACTACACCTGGAGCGTGCCTTTGATGGTGCAGCGCAATGTATTGGTCAGCGCCCACGCGCCGCCTGTACTGATGGCCAAGTTGGCACCCCAGGCCATTGGCACGGTGCTCAACTACCGCTACGCCGTGCTCGAACCGCTGTTCGCCAGCGGCCAACTGACCCGCGACGATTCGCGCAGCGAGGAGTTGGTGCTGCACAAGCTGGTGGCCGCGCGCTTCGAGTACGCCGTGATCAACGAATGGACCCTGGACCGTTTCAACCTGAAAGTGCCCCCAAGCCTGCGGCTGCACAACGTCGCGGTGATCGAAGAGCAAAACCTGGGCTGCATCGTGCGCAATGACCCGAACGTGCCGGTGCAGCGGATCTTGCGCACGCTGCTGCGGATGAAAATGTCGGGCGAGATCGACGACCTGATCAAACTCTACACCGGGGAAAATGCGCGGCCGCTGCGCACTCCTGACAAGAACTGACAGTGCCGCGCCATAGACTGGGCTCCCTTAACCGTCCGTTCTCAAGGAGCCTGCATGCACACCGTCGCCCATTACTTCCTGCTCTACGTCGACAGCCCGGCCACCAGCGCCAACTTCTATAGCCGCCTGCTGGGCAAGCCGCCCGTGGAGCTGAACCCGACGTTCGCCCTGTTCATTCTCGACAACGGCGTCAAGCTGGGGCTGTGGTCGCGTCATACCGTGGAGCCTGCGGCCCACCTCACCGGCGGCGGCGGTGAGGTCGGTTTTTCGCTGCCGGACCCAGCCGCCGTGGACGCCCTGCACGCTCAGTGGGTAGAACGCGACGCGACCATCGTCCAGTCACCGACCCACCTGGACTTCGGCTACACCTTTGTCGCCGAGGACCTCGACGGCCACCGGCTGCGCGCGTTCAGCCTGAGCGATTGAGCGCCAGCGCCCTTCAAGGCTGATGGCGGCGACACTGGCCAGCACGATCACCGCGCCCAGTATCACTTGCAGGGCAATGTGCTCGCCCAGCAGGGTCGAAGCCATCAGCATGGCCACCGGCGGTATCAGGTACATCGCCACCGAGGCGCGGCTGACGTCCACGTGTTTGAGTACGTAACCCCAGGCCAGGTACGCCAGGGCGCTGGGGAAAACCCCCAACACCAGCACCGACAGGTTCTCCGGCAACGGCGCCTGGGCCACAGCGGCCGGCAAGCCCGGCAGGTTCACGCACAGCATCAAGGTGCCCGCCCACACCATGTAGCACGCCATGGTCAGTGGGCTGTAGCGATGGGCGTAGTGCTTCTGGATGGCGAAATACACGCTCCACGACACGGCAGCCAGCAGGATCAGCAAGCCGCGCGGGTCGATGTCACCGACGCCATGATCGCCCCAGATCACCACCAGCACACCGAACAAGCCGAGCAACACGCAGCCCCAACGCCAGGCGCTGACCCGTTCTTTCAAACAGAAAAACGCGATCGCCACACTGAACAGCGGCGCCGACTGCGCCAGCACACTCGATGCTGCCGCCGTCACCCACTGTTGCCCGTAGTTGAGGCTGGTGTGGTGCAGGAACACGCCGAAAAAACCCAACACCAGCAACCACGGCAAATCCCGCACACGCGGCCGGCCGATGCCTGCCGCCAGGGCGATGCCGCCCATGAACACCGAGGCGATCAGAAATCTTAGCAGCGCCAATTGGCCTGGGCTGTAGCTGTGCAGCCCCATGTGCACGCCAATCGGCGAATAAGCCCAACAGAGAATCACGCCAGCGATGACTAGCGTAAGCTTTACGGGTGACGGGGCATTCATCGACGGCATCCAGAGACTGAGAGGGAATACCGTCAGTCTTGAGCCGCGCAAGGCGCAGGACAATTAAGCGTTTCTGACTTCTGAAATCATTGGAACTGAGCAATGGAACTGGCCCAACTGAAAATGGTGCGCGCCGTGGCCCAAACCGGCAGCGTGGCCCAGGCCGCGCTGCAATTGCACTGCGTGCCATCCAACATCACCACGCGCATCAAGCAGCTGGAAAGCGAGTTGGGCACGCCGCTGTTTATTCGCGCAGGCCGTGGGCTGGCCATCAGTGCCGCCGGGGAAATCTTCCTCGATTACTGTGAGCGCATCCTGGCCCTGGTGGATGAATCCAAGCGCGCAGTGGATGCCAACGCGATTCCACGCGGCACCTTGCGCATCGGCGCGGTGGAATCCAGCGCCAGCGGCCGCCTGCCGCCGCTGCTGGCCGAATACCACCGGCGCTACCCGGATGTCAGCCTGGAGTTGGTCACCGGCGCCTGGGCGCAACTGCTCGACGACCTGCAACACCACCGCCTCGATGTGGCGTTGGTGGCCTCGGGCGGCAAGCGTGCCAAGCTCGAACACAGCGTGGTCTACAGCGAACGCCTGGTGCTGATCGCTAGCGCGTCCAGCGCGCCGATCAACAGTGCCGAAGACTTGGCGGGCCGCACCTTGCTGGTGTGGCCGCCCGGTTGTCCGTATCGCGCGGCGCTGGAGAACTGGATCAAACCGCACGCCTTCAAACCAAGCATCGCCAGCTATGCCAGTTGGGGCACCATCATTGGTTGCGTCAGTGCAGGGATTGGCGTGGCGTTGGCGCCGGAAGGCATCCTGGCCCGCTATGAGCAGGCCAATCAACTGGCGTCCTACCGATTTGATGAGCTGCAGGCCGTGGACAACCTGCTGTTCTGGCACACGGACACCCAGCGCCACCTGGCGCGGGATGCGTTTGCCGGGCTGCTGCGGGAGACGTTTGGCTAGTCGGCTTGCGGCGCAGCCAAGCGTGCGTACTGGTTTTGGCTGATCCAGCCGGTGTAGGTATGGTCTTTGGCATTGGTGAATTCGACCTCGGCCCAACCGTCCTTGAACGCCAGCACGCCGACCACATCGTCCTTGACGATATACGCGCGCTTGGCGGCTTCAGCGCCTGGTTTTTTCAGCAGGTAAGCCTTGTCGGCCGTCACGGTCACCAGGCCGATCCATTGCTTGCTGGCGGTTTGGGTCAGGTCCAGGCCGGTGGCGATTTCCGGCATCAGCACGCTGATGCAGCCGGGATGCTCGCGCCCCTGTTCTACCGTCAAGGTCACGCCGTCGGAGGACGCTGCCACGCTGCCGGGGTAAGCCTTGTCGAGCCAGGTGGTGAGCGCTTCAGGCTGGCCTTGCAGGTAGAACGTGCAGCTGCGGGTCACGCCCTCGCCCAGCTCTTCTGCGTAGTAGCCTTCGACCTGATGCTCAGGCGTGACCGCCAGCATCAGCCCTTCGTATTTGCCGGAATGCAGCTCGGCGGCACCTGCCAACGTTGGCGCCAAGGCGCAAAACGACAACACGCTCATCGCTAGAAAACGGCTCATCTTATTTTTTCCCTTCCAATGCTTCGTAGGCCTTTTTGATACGGCTGTCGTAGTCGCCGTAATCCTTGCCGTTATAGTTACGCGCCATGGCCACGTAGTCTTTATCTTTCATGGCCTTGATCAGGGCCGGGCTCTGGCTGCAAAAACCGATAAACGCTTTTAATTGGTTACCGGCATTGATCTTCAGGGCGGCGACGAATTCAAACACTGTCTTGTAACCGCAGGAGGTGTAGTTGAACCCCATTATTTGAAACATGCCCCAGGACGCCGACATCAATGCCGCCTCCTGATCCAGCGCAAACGCGGTAGCCATGGTCTCCCAGGCCTTGGTCTGGTCCTTGTTATTGACCTGCCACTGCGGTCCGGCCTTTCTCACGTAGATATACGACAGCAGCGGGTGCGCCTGGTCGTAGATGTGCTTGGTGTACTTGCGAAACAAGTGGCCTTCAAAGGCAATCACCGGCAACTTGGCCGGCCCGAACCCGGAACGCCCGCCGGATTCGACCGTAGCGAACGCCTTGATGATATTCACCGAAATGCCGCTGCCCAACTGGGTGGCAGCGCTCTGAAAGTCGGTATCGGTCAGCGTCATGCCGCCATCGCACGTGGCCTGGAGCATCAACTGCCGGTTGCGCCGCTCGGCTTCGATCATGGCGCGCATGCGCTCCAGGTACACATTGACTGTGGCCTGGACCGCATCGCCGCCGTTATTGCCAAACGCGTTGAGAAAGCTGGGAATGCGCATCGCCGGGAAGGCTTTTACCGGCACTTTCACCGCTTCTTCGATCAGGCTGTTGAAGGTTCGGCCGGTGGGGTCGATCACGCCATCGGGGTGCGCATATTTGAGATGCCGGAACTGATACTGGCTGATGCACTGCACCAATTGCCCATCGCACTTACCGTTTTCGGCCAGCGCAAAGCCCATCTTGGGAATGATCAAATTGAATAAATACTGAATGCACTGAACATCGGCGGGCAAATTGCGCGCTTTACCCGGCGCGCCCACTGAAGCACTGATAAGACGTGGCAACCCTGGCAGGCTTTTCATCACAGACATCCCTGTTAGTTAAGGAAGTGATAGCACTTCAATATCAGCGCTGCACACTTGTCATAACACACTTGTCATAACTTGAAACAAGTGGCTGGCGGAAACTAACAAGATGGTTTTGGCTTGTCCAGTGGGCCACCTCAACGGTGTGAGGCAGCCAGCAGGTGCGGCTATTTTTTTTGTTCCAGCGCCTCGAAGGCTTTTCGGATGCGCCGGTCGTAGTCGCCATAGTCTTCGCCGTTGTAATGACGCGCCATGCCGATGAAGTCCTTGTTCCTCATGGCTTTGAGCAACGCAGGGGTTTTGCGGCAAAACCCGACGAACGCCATCAATTGTTGGCCGGCATTGAGTTTCTGTGCGGTAACAAACTCGAACACGCTTTTGTAACCACACAGGGCAAAGTTGAACCCCATGATCTGAAACATGCCGTAGGACGCCGACATCAACGCTGCCTTCTGGTCCAGCGTGAACGCAGCGACCAGTGTCTGCCAGGCCTTGGCTTGATCCTTGTTATTGGCCCGCCATTGCGGCCCGGCCTTTTCCAGATAGGGGTAGGACAAAAAGGGATAGGCCCTGTCGTACTTATGTTGAGTGTACTTGCGGAAGATATGACCCTCGAAGGCGATAACCGGCAACCTGGCCGGCCCGAACCCGGAACGCCCACCGGACTCGACCGTCGCGAACGCCTTGATCAGATTCACTGAAATACCGGTGCCCAGCACTGCGGCCGCGTTCTGAAAGTCAGCCTCGGTCAGGGCGATTTGACCGTCACAGGTGGGCCTGCTGATTAACGGCGGGTCGGCAGGGGCAACGGCATGGGCTTTGGCTGCATCGTCGACCAGGCTCTTGAACGTGCGACCGCCTGGGTCAATCACACCATCAGGTTTGCTGACCTTCAGGCGATTCGCCTGGTAGTCACTGATGCGCTGCAACAACAGCGGGCCGCACTTGCCGTCTTCCACCAAGGGCACTGCGGGCTCAATCAGATTAAACAGGTGCTGAATGCATCGGACATCGGCAGGCAGGTTCTGCGCCTTGCCCGGGGTGCCGACTGAAGCACTGATAATGGCGGGTAAAACTGGAAGGCTGGACATGGCAATCATCCTTGTTGATCAAAGGAGTGCCATCACTTCTTTACTACTCCAGCACCGGGTCGCTTACAAGAATGACGCTAGCAGGCCGATGAAGGTTTTCAAGCACAAAGCCGTCATCGCTGCGCAAAAATGCCAGATGAACGAGTAAAAGAGAGTTTGATTTGATACAGGGAGGGTCGTAGCAAGGTCGTAGCAAGAGAAGAGCGTTATGGAGGCAACCCCACCAGCCACACCCCGGCACACAATGTTCCCGCTGTGGCTGCTGCCTTCCGGCTCTGACCAGGTTCACGGGTAATCGTTGCGGGGGGACCGATGGGGTCACCATAACGACGCTGGCCTCTCGGCAAGCCGCGCCATTGTACCGATCTCATCGGAAGTTACAACCATTGGTTCCGGATTAAAAATATCAAGGGGCTCAAGCACTTGTCCTCAACCTCGATAACCTGCCAGAACCCTGTGGGAGCCGGGCTTGCCCGCGATTGCGGTGTATCAGTTGAGGCATTGGTTGACTGACACAGCGCAATCGCAGGCAAGCCAGCTCCCACATCGAGCAAATTACTGTGCTTGCACTACTTCATCGGCCCTGCCGCCCTCCTCCTGAATCACCAAGTGAATGAAGTGCAGCTTGGCGATCACCGCCGGCGGCAACACAAAGGGGTAAAAATCCGGTTGCCCCATGCTGCGTGACAGTTCGTTGAGCATGCCGGCCAGTTCGATCCAGGCGTTGACGAACGACAGGAAGGCCGGGCCGCCAGGGTGTTCGGCGTCGTAGAGTGTGGTCAGCGGGAACGGCTGGTAATCCAGGTCCATCTCGCGGGCGCTCATGCCAAAGCCCAGCGCGGTATCGACGGCGTCCATCATGTGCAGGTAGTGAGCCCAGGTTTCGGCCCAGTCTTCCCAAGGGTGCATGGTCGCGTAGGCGCTGACGCAGGTTTGCTGCCAGTCGGGGCGCGGGCCGTTTTGGTAATGCTGGTCGAGTGCCTCGGCGTAACTGGCGCGTTCATCGCCGAACAGGCTACGAAACGGTTCAAGCCAATGGCTGTTGGCGATCAGCCGGTCCCAGTAATAATGGCCGACTTCGTGGCGAAAATGGCCAAGTAACGTGCGATACGGCTCGCGCATTTGCACACGGACTTTCTCGCGGTGGGCGTCGTCGGCTTCCTTGATATCGAGGGTGATCAGGCCGTTGGCGTGGCCGGTGGTGGGTGCGTTGCCTTCCAGGTCGATGCCGACGAAATCGAAGGCCAGGCCGCTGTCTTCGTCAACACTTTTGGGCACCACTTGCAGGCCCAGGCTGATCAGTTGCGCCACCAACCGGCGCTTGGCGGTTTCGACTTTGCGCCAGCGTTCGGGGTTTTCCGGGATCGACAGGTCAGGGATGGTGCGGTTTAGGCTACAAGCCACGCACAGCGGCGCGGTGCTGTGGGCCGGAATCAGCCAGTTGCAGGCGGCTGGGGTGTCGAGGTTGGCGCAGCGACGGAAGGCGCCGGCGTCGAGATTATCGTCCTGTAGCCATGTGCCAGCGACTGGGCCGGGCTGTAGCGACGACAGCCGGCTTTGCTGGGGTTGATAGCCCAACAGCGCAGAACAGGCCAAGCACTGGCTGTTGCGAAAGAACAGCGACTGGCCGCAGCGGCATTGCCACACCTTGCTGCTGCGCGAGGATCCGGCCACGAACGGTGCGGCGATGCGCGTACTGAGTTGCTCGAAGTAACGGAACATGGCGATCTCTCCCTGGGTGACCAAGACTAGATCATTTCCGGATTGAAATCGTTCCAATGGCCTCGGGGCTGCTACGCAGCCCAACGCGGGACAAGCCCGCTCGCCACAACAAGCTCCCTCGCCACAAAAGCTGTCAGACGCTGATGTTGTGTTTGGCCAGGAAGGCGACGAAGGCCTCTTCGTCCAGCACCTCAAGGCCCAGCTCGGTGGCCTTGGCCAGCTTGGAACCCGCGCCCGGCCCGGCGACCACGCAGTGGGTCTTGGCCGAGACGGAACCGGCCACTTTGGCGCCCAGGCTTTCGAGCTTGTCCTTGGCCACATCTCGGCTCATCAGCTCCAGGGAGCCGGTCAGCACCCAGGTATGCCCCGCTTCCGGCAAGCCTTCGACGACCTTCTTCTCGCTCTGCCAATGCATCCCGAAGTCTTTGAGCTGCCGCTCGATGGCCAGGGCATGGTTGGCATTGTCCGGGTTATCAAAAAACTCGCGTACCGCCTTGGCCTGCTTCTCGGGCAGCGCCTGGCGCATGTCCAGCCAGTCGGCCTTGATCACGCCTTCGAGGCTTATAAACTTGTCGGCAAGCTTTTGCGCAGCGCCAGGACCTACGCTGGGTACGTGCAGCTTGTCGAGCAAGCCGCCCAGGGTGGTGCTGGCGGCGAATTCAGCGCTCAGGTCGCCCTGATCCTGCAATTGCAGGCCGCACTCATCCGGCGACAGCAGCGCGCCAATCACGTCCTGGTTATGGCTGTCTTCAAAGAAGCTGTGAATCTCGTGGGCCACTTCCAGGCCCACGTCCGGCAAGTACGTCAGCACTTCGGGCAAGGCCTGCTGCACGCGCTCCAGGGACGCCAGCGAGCGCGCGAGTACCTTGGCGGTCTCCTCGCCCACATCCGGAATACCCAAGGCGTAGATAAACCGCGCCAGGGTCGGGGTCTTGCTGTTTTCGATAGCGGTGATCAGCTTTTTGCTGGAAATATCGGCAAAGCCTTCCAGGTCGATGATCTGCTCGTATGTGAGCTTGTAGAGGTCCGCCGGCGAGCCGATAAGCTTTTCATCCACCAACTGCTCGATGGTTTTGTCGCCCAGGCCGTCAATGTCCATGGCGCGGCGCGACACAAAATGGATGATCGCCTGCTTGAGCTGCGCGCCACAGGCCAGGCGCCCGACGCAGCGGTACACCGCGCCTTCGCTGACGGTTTCCTTGCCCTTGCTGCGTTTGACCAGTTGCGTACGCTCCACATGGGAGCCGCACACCGGGCAGCTTTCGGGGATTTGCACGGCGCGGGCGTTTTCCGGACGGCGCTCGGTGACCACCGAGACGACTTGCGGGATCACATCACCGGCACGGCGAATGATCACGGTGTCACCGATCATCAGGCCCAGGCGCGCGACTTCGTCCATGTTGTGCAACGTGGCATTGGACACGGTGACTCCGGCGACCTTGACCGGCTTCAAGCGCGCCACCGGCGTTACCGCGCCGGTGCGGCCGACCTGGAATTCCACGTCGAGCAGTTCGGTCAGCTCTTCCATGGCCGGGAATTTATGCGCGATGGCCCAGCGTGGTTCACGGGCGCGGAAGCCCAACTCCCTCTGGGAAGCAATGCTGTTGACCTTGAACACCACGCCGTCGATTTCATACGGCAGGCTGTTACGCCGCTCGCCGATATCGCGGTAATACGCCAGGCAATCCTGAATGCCCTTGGCCAGCTTCAGCTCATGGCTAATCGGCATGCCCCACTTCTGCAGTTGCTGCAAGTTGCCGATATGGGTGTCGCTGATGTCGGTAGTCACGCCATAGCAGCAGAATTCCAGCGGACGGCTGGCGGTGATCTTCGAGTCCAACTGACGCAGGCTGCCGGCGGCGGCATTACGCGGGTTGGCGAAGGTCTTGCCGCCCACTTCCAGCTGCGAGGCGTTCAGGCGCTCGAAGCCGGCCTTGGACATGAACACTTCGCCGCGCACTTCCAGAGTTGCCGGCCAGCCGCTGCCGTGCAGTTTCAACGGGATATTGCGCACGGTGCGCACATTGACGCTGATGTCTTCACCGGTGGTGCCATCACCGCGCGTGGCGCCGCGTACCAGCTCGCCGTCCTGATACAGCAGGCTGACCGCCAGGCCGTCCAGCTTGGGCTCGCAGCTGTATTCCACCGCCGCGCCACCGCCAAACAGATCGCCCACCGGCAGGTCGAGACCTTCGGTCACCCGGCGATCAAATTCGAGCATGGTGGTTTCATCGAAGGCGTTGCCCAGGCTGAGCATCGGAATCTCGTGCTTGACCTGGGTGAACGCCGACAGCGCCGCACTGCCGACCCGCTGCGTCGGTGAATCACGCGTCACCAATTCCGGGTGCTCGGCTTCCAGAGCCTTGAGCTCATGGAATAACCGGTCGTACTCGGCGTCGGGAATGCTTGGCTCGTCGAGAACGTGGTAACGGTAGTTGTGCTGATCCAGTTCAGCGCGCAGTTCGAGGATGCGGGTGTGGGCGGCGGTCATGGGTGTTCTCTCATAAAGCAAAAGAGCAGCCGAAGCTGCTCAATATGTTAGTGCGCTTATTCTACTGACAACGCTGAAGACCAATCCTCAGCGTTTCTGTGTCAGGGCGCGACGCTCGAACTCGACGATGCGCTGACGGTAATGCTCGATGGTCTGGGCAGTCAGAACGCTGCGTTGGTCGTCCTTGAGCTCGCCGTTGAGTTCCTGGGACAGCTTGCGGGCCGCGGCCACCATCACGTCAAACGCTTGTTTCGGGTGACGCGGGCCTGGCAGACCAAGGAAGAAGCTCACCGCCGGCGTGCTGAACAGGTCGATATCGTCCAGGTCGAAGGTGCCCGGCTTGACCGCGTTGGCCATGGAGAACAGCACTTCGCCGTTACCGGCCATGCTTTCGTGGCGGTGGAAAATATCCATCTCGCCAAAACGCAGGCCGCTTTCGAGAATGTTCTGCAAGAGTGCCGGGCCTTTGAAGCCGGCGGCATCGCGGCAGATCACACTGATCACCAACACCTCTTCGGCGGCCGGCTGATCGTTTACCGACTGGCGCGCTGCAGGCTTGCCGACGTTTTCATCGGGGAAGTCATCATCACGGCTGCTGAAGCTCGGGCCTTCGTCGACGTCGAGGTTCAGGTCGCCCTGATGCGGCTCGGCCACAGCGGCACTGGCGCGCTTGCCACGCTTGGACGACGGCTCGCGGGCTTCACGCACCGGCGCACTCATCGACGGCAAGTCGTGCTCGTCCAGTTGTGGTTCTTTATGGGTATCCAGCACACGGGGCGGCCCCAGCAGCTCGGCGCTGCCGTCGTCGTCGGGCAAGTTGGACAGGTTACGGTCCAGACGGAATTTGAGCTTGCCCTTGCCACCGCGCATGCGGCGCCAGCCATCAAAAAGAATACCGGCAATGACAATAATGCCGATGACGATCAGCCACTCGCGCAGACCGATTTCCATGTAATCCCGTGCCTCTAATAAAAAATGCTGAAAAATAAGGGGTTTAGCAACGTCCAAACCGCTTTAAAACGTGGCGCCAACTCTATGTTCTGACTGACGTTTTGCCCACGCATACGAGGAATTGACAATAAACTAGCACGACCTTCGATAACTTTACACAGTTGGCGCGAAATGTGTCGATTTGCCATCTTTCAGCGACCTGAAAGATCTCTTACACCAGCCGCCAACTGTGAGCTTCGAGTCGCAAGCTATAAGCCTCAAGTACATACGGCTTGTAGCTGACAACTAGCGACTCGCCACTAGGCGTCCACCATCGCCATCGCTTCTTCGACATCCACCGCCACCAATCGCGAACAACCCGGCTCGTGCATCGTCACGCCCATCAACTGATCGGCCATTTCCATGGCGATCTTGTTGTGGGTGATGTAGATGAACTGCACGGTCTGGGACATCTCTTTAACCAACCGAGCGTAGCGTCCAACGTTAGCGTCATCCAGCGGCGCGTCAACTTCGTCGAGCATGCAAAACGGCGCCGGGTTCAACTTGAAGATCGCAAATACCAGGGCCAATGCGGTCAGGGCCTTTTCGCCACCGGACAACAAATGGATGGTGCTGTTCTTCTTGCCTGGCGGCCGCGCCATGATCGTCACCCCTGTATCGAGTAGATCTTCGCCCGTCAGTTCCAAGTAGGCGCTGCCTCCACCGAAAACTTTCGGGAATAACGCCTGTAAACCGCCATTAATCTGATCAAAGGTATCTTTGAAGCGGTTACGGGTTTCCTTGTCGATCTTGCGAATCACGTTTTCCAGGGTGTCCAGCGCTTCGACCAGGTCGGCGTCCTGAGCGTCCAGGTAACGTTTACGCTCAGACTGTTGCTGGTATTCGTCGATGGCTGCGAGGTTGATCGCGCCGAGGCGCTGGATACGCGCGGCGATGCGCTCAAGTTCTTCTTCGGCGTCTTTTTCGTTGGCCTGGGCGGTCAAGGTGGTGAGCACGCCGTGCAGGTCGTAGCCGTCTTCCAACAACTGGTCTTGCAGGGTCTTGCGGCGCACGGTCAGGGCTTGCCACTCCATGCGCTGTTGTTCGAGCTGGCCGCGAATCAGCTGGGATTGCTGCTCGGCCTGAGTCCGGCGTTTCTCGGCGTCGCGCAGTTCGCGGTCGGCGTCTTCCAGGGCGATTTGCGCGGTCTTGAGTTCTTCGTCGACGGTCATGCGCTTGTCGAGCAACTCTTCGAGCTTGAGGCGCAATTCTTCCAGCGGCGCTTCGCCCTCCTCCAGGTTGAGGCTCAGTTGCTCACGCTTTTCGGTCAGGCGTTCAGACTGCATCTCCAGACGCTCAAGGGCCTGGCGCGTGGAGGTGTGCTGGGCCTGCAACGAGCCCAGGCGCACCGCCAACTGATGGGCGTGATCTTTGTGCTGACGGGCTTCCTGGCGCACGCGGTCGAGGCGTTCACGCAGGCTGTCGCGCTGGGCCAGCAGCAGTTCGCGCTGCTCGGTATCCAGCGCCATGCTGTCGAGGGCTTCCTGCAAGTGCAGGCGCGCTTCGCCGATCTGTTCGTGTTCGAGGGCGCGTTGCTCGCCCATCTCGGCCACTTCTTCGTCAAGGCGGGTGCGGCGCAGGGTCAGTTGCTCGGCCTTGGCCTTGCTCGCCGACAGCTGGGCTTTCAGTTCGCCTTGCTGGCGCGCTTCGTCCTGCAACAGGCGGCGCAGGTGTTCGCGGCCGGTCTCTTGCTGGCGCTGGGTGGCACGCAGGGTTTGCAGTTCGGTTTCCAGGCTTTCAAGGGTGGCCTCGCGCTCTTCGCGTTCGGCGCCCAGGTTGACGATCTCCTGGCCACGGGCCAATACGCCGCTCTCGGCCTCACTGGCACGACGCACGCGCAGGAAGTGCCGGCCAATCCAGTAACCATCCCGGCTGATCAGGCTTTCGCCGGCGCCCAATTGGCCACGCTGGGCCAGGGCCTGTTCCAGTGATTCAACCGGTTTGACCTGGCCCAGCCACGGCGCCAGATCAACCGCCGCCTCAACCTTGTCGAGCAAACTGCCCGGCACTCGCGTGCCATCGGCTGCGGGGCTGAGCAAACGCAAATCGCCCTGAGCAAAACCGGCCAGGTCGAAACCGCCAAAATCATCCACCAAAACGGCTTGCAGGTCGGCGCCCAACACGGTCTCGACCGCCAGCTCCCAACCCGCTTCAACTTTTAAGCCTTCGGCCAGGCGCGGACGCTCAGCCAGGTGCTGGTCACGCAGCCATTCGGCGGTGCCGGTGCCTGGGTCCAGCGCGGCCTGCTGCAAGGCTTCAAGCGACGCCAAGCGCCCGTTGAGACGCTGCAAATCGCCCTGGGCCTGCTGCTGGGCCTGGGTCGCCTGTTGCAGTTGCTGACGCAATTGCTCCAGGCGCTCCACTTGTTGTTCTTCGCTGGCCTCGAGTTCTTCCAGGGTCATTTCACTTTCGGCCAGCTGCTCGCTCAGCGCCATGATCGCCGCATCTTCCGGGTCGGCGGCGAGCAACGCGCGCTCCTCCTGCATGCGGCGCTGGCGTTCGGCGAGGCGCTCCATGCTGGTTTCCAGTTGCTGGATGCGCGATTGCTGCACCTCAGCCTGGCGGCGCGGCTCGGCGGATTTCAGGTTGAATGTGTCCCACTGCTCCTGCCAGCCGTGCATGGTGGTTTCGGCTTCTTCCAGGGCGGCGGCGGCCTCTTCGGCGGCGGCGCTGGTGATTTCCTGCTCGGGCGTGAGCATGTCCAGCTCTTCGCCCAACGTCAGCAGCAACGTGCGGTCGTGGCCCAGGTGCGACTCGGTTTCCAGCCGCGCGCGTTCGGCCTCTTTCAAATCATCCTGCAACTGGCGCAGGCGCTGCTGGCCGTGCTGGATGCTCTGCTCGACCCGGGCGATATCGCCGCCTACCGAGTAGAACCGCCCCTGCACTAAATTGAAGCGCTCGGACAGGTCATGGTGACCGTCACGCAAGCGCTCGATGCTGGCGTCGGCATTACGCTGCTCGGCCACCAGTGCTTCAAAGCTGATTTCCTGGGTGCCGATGATCGCTTCGCGCTGGCCGACCTGATCATTGAGCGCCTGCCAGCGCAGGGCCGAGAGCTGCGCCTTGAGCTGGCGCTCCTCGCCCTTGTATTCCTGGTACTTCTCGGCGGCCTGGGCCTGACGGTGCAGGCGTTCCAGTTGACGCTCCAGCTCTTCACGCAGGTCGGTCAAGCGGGCGAGGTTTTCGTGGGTACGGCGGATACGGTTTTCGGTCTCGCGGCGGCGCTCCTTGTACTTGGAGATGCCGGCCGCTTCTTCGATAAAGTTACGCAGGTCTTCGGGCTTGGCTTCGATCAGCTTGGAGATCATGCCCTGCTCGATGATCGAGTAGCTGCGCGGACCTAAGCCTGTGCCGAGGAAAATATCGGTGATATCGCGTCGACGGCATTTGGTGCCGTTGAGGAAGTAACTGTTCTGGCTGTCGCGCGTCACTTTGCGGCGAATCGAGATTTCCGCGTAGGCCGCATATTCGCCGATCAAGGTGCCATCGGAGTTATCGAACACCAGTTCGATGCTGGCCTGGCTCACCGGCTTGCGGCTGGTGGAGCCATTGAAGATGACGTCGGTCATCGACTCGCCACGCAGGTTTTTTGCCGAGCTCTCGCCCATCACCCAACGTACGGCGTCGATGATGTTCGACTTGCCGCAACCATTGGGCCCGACCACCGCCGCCATGTTACTGGGGAAGTTCACCGTGGTCGGGTCGACGAAGGATTTGAACCCCGCCAGTTTGATGCACTTGAGCCGCACGCTTAGGCGCCTGCCAACGCAGCGATGACCAGCGAGCTGCTGCGCTCGCAGTAGGCCGACAGCACCTGGCGGATCTGCGGCAGGTCACGGGCGAGCACCGCCGCGAGCAGTTGCTCGAACAGCGCCAGGTACTCACTCATCTCCGCCTTGCGCTGATCCAGGGCCAGGTAATAGGCACGGTTCATCGCCGGCTGCAGGTTTTCGACGGTTTCCTGCAAATACGGGTTGTTGGCGAAGGGGTACGCGGCGCGCATCACACTGAAGCTTTCTTCGACGAAGGAACGTATGTCCTCACGCTCGAAACTGGTGATCAGGCGTTGCTGGATCTGCAGAAACGGCGCCATGTCGGCCTGAACCTTCCAGCCCTCAGCCACCGAATTGCCGAGCAGGATGTACAACTCGCCCATCAGCGTGCACAGGCTCTGCACCTTGTGCGCGGTAAGTTCGGTGACGTGGGCGCCACGGCGCGGCAGGATCGCGATCAGGTGGCGACGCTCGAGGATCAGCAAAGCTTCACGCACGGAGCCACGGCTGACATTCAATGCCAGCGTGACTTTCTGTTCCTGGATCCGCTCCCCAGGCTTGAGATCGCCGCGAATGATACGTTCGGCGAGGTGGTGAGCAATTTGCTCGGCGAGACTGTCCGGCGCCTTGAACGTCATGTTTTCCCTTCAAAATCTGCTATCGGTACAAGCGCGGCAGTGTAGCGCATTGGCTGGCTGATGGCGCTACGCCCACAGGCGCGAATTTGGCATGAAATAAGCAACGCTGAAAAGCCAAAAGCCAGCAAAAACACCGGTTCCAGAAGACTGGACCATAATTGAAAGTGTTGCGATCGCAATTTCTTGACCTTCTGGTCAGAAAATCGTTGACCGAAAAGTCAGACATGACTAGATTCGGCGCAAAGCGGTTAACAACAATAATGAGTCTGCGAGGCCTTCCGTGATCCAGTTTTTACTTAACCAGGAACTCCGTAGCGAGCACGCCCTGGACCCCAACCTGACCGTGCTCAACTATTTGCGCGAGCATTTGGGCAAATCCGGTACCAAGGAAGGCTGCGCCAGCGGCGATTGTGGTGCATGCACCGTGGTAGTCGGCGAATTGCACACCGACAATCAAGGCGCGGAGCAGATCCGCTATCGCAGCCTCAATTCCTGCCTGACGTTTGTGTCGTCATTGCACGGCAAACAACTGATCAGCGTCGAAGACCTCAAGCATCAAGGCCAACTGCACAGCGTGCAACAGGCCATGGTCGAGTGCCACGGCTCGCAATGCGGCTTTTGCACCCCAGGCTTTGTGATGTCGCTGTTTGCCCTGCAAAAGAACAGCGACGCCCCCGACAGCCAGAAAGCCCATGAAGCGCTGGCCGGCAACCTGTGCCGTTGCACCGGTTACCGCCCGATTCTGGCCGCCGCCGAACAGGCCTGCTGCAACAAGCCGGCGGATCAGTTCGACAGCCGCCAGGCCGAGACCATCGCCCGGCTCAAAGCCATCGCGCCCACGCAAACCGGTGAACTCAACAGCGGTGACAAACGCTGCCTGGTGCCGCTCACCGTGGCCGACCTGGCCGACCTCTACGACGCCTACCCGCAGGCGCGTTTGCTGGCGGGGGGCACTGATCTGGCGCTGGAAGTCACGCAGTTTCACCGCGTGCTGCCGGTGATGATCTACGTCGGCAACATCGAAGAGATGAAGCGCATCGAGTCGTTCGACGACCGCCTGGAAATCGGCGCAGCCACACCGCTGTCCGATTGCTACGGCGCGTTGCACCACGAATACCCGGACTTCGGCGATTTGCTGCACCGCTTCGCCTCGCTGCAAATCCGCAATCAGGGCACCCTGGGCGGCAATATCGGCAACGCCTCGCCCATCGGCGATTCGCCGCCACTGCTGATCGCCCTCGGCGCGCAAATCGTGCTGTGCAAGGGCAACACCCGTCGCACTTTGGCGCTGGAAGATTACTTTATCGACTACCGCGTCACAGCGCGCCAGGACAGCGAGTTTATCGAGAAGATCATCGTGCCCAAGGGCCACGCGCTGTTCCGTGCCTACAAGGTTTCCAAACGCCTGGACGACGATATTTCCGCCGTGTGCGCAGCGTTCAACCTGAAGATCGACAACGGTGTGATCACCGACGCACGCGTGGCGTTCGGTGGCATGGCGGCCACGCCCAAGCGCGCGAACAGCGGCGAAGCCGTGCTGGTCGGCGCCACCTGGAACGCCGCCACGGTGGAGAAAGCCTGCGCCGCCCTCGCCCAGGATTTCACCCCGCTGTCGGACTTCCGCGCCAGCAAGGAATACCGCCTGCTCAGCGCGCAGAACCTGCTGCGCAAATACTTCATCGAATTGCAAACACCGCACATCGAGACTCGGGTGACCGCTTATGTCTAACCATCACGCCGTCGTTAAAACCCAGGCCGAACTCGCCGAGCTGTTTGCCCAGGACCTGACCACCGGAGTCGGCCGCAGCGTCAAGCATGACAGCGCCGCCAAGCACGTCAGCGGTGAAGCGCAGTACATCGATGATCGCCTCGAATTTCCTAACCAGTTGCACCTGTATGCGCGCATGTCCGACCGCGCCCACGCACGCATCATCAGCATCGACACCGCGCCCTGCTACGCCTTTGACGGCGTGCGCATCGCCATCACCCACGAAGATGTGCCGGGCCTCAAAGACATCGGCCCGCTGATGCCCGGCGACCCGTTGCTGGCCATCGATACCGTGCAGTTCGTCGGCCAAGTGGTGTTGGCCGTGGCCGCCCGCGACCTGGAGACCGCACGCCAAGCGGCCATGGCGGCGGTGATCGAATACGAAGACCTGGAACCGGTGCTGGATGTGGTCGAGGCCTTTCGCAACAAGCACTTTGTGCTCGACAGCCACACCCACCAACGCGGTGATTCGGCGGGCGCACTGGCCACCGCGAAAAACCGTATCCAGGGCACCCTGCATATCGGCGGCCAGGAACACTTCTACCTGGAAACCCAGATTTCCTCGGTAATGCCCACCGAAGACGGCGGCATGATCGTCTACTGCTCCACGCAAAACCCCACCGAGGTGCAAAAGCTGGTGGCCGAAGTACTCGACGTGTCGATGAATAAAATCGTCGTGGATATGCGCCGCATGGGCGGTGGTTTTGGCGGCAAGGAAACCCAGGCCGCCAGCCCCGCGTGCCTGTGCGCAGTGGTCGCGCGCCTGACCGGCCAGCCGACCAAGATGCGCCTGCCGCGTGTCGAAGACATGCTGATGACCGGCAAGCGCCACCCGTTCTATATCGAATACGACGTGGGCTTTGACGACAACGGCCGCCTGCACGGCATCAATCTGGACCTGGCGGGTAACTGCGGCTGTTCGCCGGACCTGTCCAACTCAATTGTCGACCGCGCGATGTTCCACTCCGACAACTCGTATTACCTGGGCGACGCCACCGTCAACGGCCACCGCTGCAAGACCAACACCGCGTCCAACACCGCGTATCGCGGCTTTGGCGGCCCGCAAGGCATGGTCGCCATCGAGGAAGTCATGGACGCCATTGCGCGCCATCTGGCGCTGGACCCGTTGGCGGTGCGCAAGGTCAATTACTACGGCAAGACCGAGCGCAACGTCACCCATTACTACCAGACCGTCGAGCACAACATGCTCGAAGAAATGACCGCCGAGCTTGAAGCCAGCAGCCAGTACGCCGAGCGTCGCGAAGCGATCCGCCTGTACAACGCCCACAGCCCGATTCTGAAAAAAGGCCTGGCGCTGACGCCGGTGAAATTCGGCATTTCGTTTACCGCCAGTTTCCTCAACCAGGCCGGTGCGCTGATCCACATTTACACCGACGGCAGCATCCACCTGAACCACGGCGGCACCGAGATGGGCCAGGGCTTGAACATCAAGGTCGCGCAGGTGGTGGCTGAAATATTCCAGGTCGAGATCGACCGCGTGCAAATCACCGCCACCAACACCGACAAGGTGCCCAACACCTCGCCAACCGCCGCCTCCAGCGGTGCCGACTTGAACGGCAAGGCCGCGCAGAACGCTGCCGAAACCATCAAGCAACGCCTGGTGGAATTTGCCGCGCGCAAGTACGACGTGAGCGAAGCGGACGTGGAGTTCCACAATGGCCACGTGCGCGTGCGCGATCAGATCCTGACCTTTGAGGCGCTGATCCAGCAGGCGTATTTCGCTCAGGTTTCGCTGTCGAGCACCGGCTTTTACAAGACCCCGAAAATCTTTTACGACCGCAGCCAGGCGCGTGGTCGGCCGTTCTACTACTTCGCGTTCGGCGCGGCCTGCTGCGAAGTGATCGTCGACACCCTCACCGGCGAATACAAAATGTTGCGCACCGACATCCTTCACGATGTGGGCGCCTCGCTGAACCCGGCCATCGACATCGGCCAGGTCGAAGGCGGCTTTATCCAGGGCATGGGCTGGCTGACCATGGAAGAGCTGGTGTGGAACAACAAGGGCAAGCTGATGACCAACGGCCCGGCCAGCTACAAGATCCCGGCCGTGGCGGACATGCCGCTGAATTTGCGTGTGAAGCTGGTGGAAAACCGCAAAAACCCGGAAGACACGGTGTTCCATTCCAAGGCCGTGGGCGAGCCGCCATTTATGCTCGGGATTGCTTCGTGGTGTGCGATCAAGGATGCCGTGGCGAGTTTGGGTGACTATCGCCATCAGCCGAAGATTGACGCGCCGGCGACGCCGGAGCGGGTGTTGTGGGGCTGTGAGCAGATGCGGCAGTTGAGCGCTGCGAAAGCCGTTGAGACTGAAACCGAGATGGCTTCGCTTTAGGACCGAGGTGGTGCCATCGCAGGCAAGCCAGTTCCCACATTTTGATCGATGAATGCCTTCAAATGTGGGAGCTGGCTTGCCTGCGATAGCGGCCTGATTGACAACAGCAATGTTGAGGTAGACATGAACAACTGGATCAGCGCCCTCGCCGACCTGCAGAACCAGGGTGAACCCTGCGTGCTGGTGACCATCATCGAAGAGCTCGGCTCCACGCCGCGCAATGCCGGCTCAAAAATGGTGATCAGCACCGCGCACACCTTCGACACCATCGGCGGCGGGCACCTGGAATACAAAGCCATGCAGATCGCCCGCGACATGCTGGGGCGTGGCCAGCAGAACACCCATCTGGAGCGCTTCAGCCTCGGCGCCAGCCTGGGCCAGTGCTGCGGCGGCGTGACGGTGTTGCTGTTCGAACCCATGGGCCAGGTGCAGGCGCAGATCGCGGTATTTGGCGCCGGCCATGTCGGCCGCGCCCTGGTGCCGTTATTGGCGAGCCTGCCGTGCCGGGTGCGCTGGATTGATTCGCGAGATCAAGAGTTTCCGGAACATATCCCTCAGGGCGTGCGTAAAATCATCAGCGAAGAGCCGGTGGACGAAATTGCCGACCTGCCGGTGGGCAGTTACTGCATCGTGATGACCCACAATCACGCGTTGGACCTGGAACTGACTGCCGCGCTGCTCAAGCGCAATGACTTCGCCTATTTCGGCCTGATCGGTTCAAAAACCAAACGGGTCAAGTTCGAACACCGCCTGCGTGATCGCGGCTTCGACACCGCGCACCTGCAACGCATGCGCTGCCCCATGGGCCTCACCGAGGTGAAGGGCAAACTGCCGGTGGAGATCGCCATCTCCATCGCCGGCGAAATCATCGCCACCTATAACGCGAATTTCGGCCAGCACAGTGCGAGCGCCGAACCTGTTGCCAAACTGCTGCCGGCCTCGCGTCGCAGCCAAGCTATCTAAAACATTGAGATCACCATGCCTTTGACTCGCAAAGCCTACCGTGCCGCCATTTTGCACAGCATCGCCGACCCCGCCGAAGTGGGGATCGAAGCCTCCTATGAGTATTTCGAAGACGGCCTGCTGGTGATCGATAACGGCCAGA
This sequence comes from Pseudomonas sp. W3I7, assembly GCF_030816095.1. Lineage (NCBI taxonomy): Bacteria > Pseudomonadati > Pseudomonadota > Gammaproteobacteria > Pseudomonadales > Pseudomonadaceae > Pseudomonas > Pseudomonas sp. W3I7. Next base: position 1,351,037 of record NZ_JAUSXP010000001.1, on the reverse strand, counting down.
TCAGCGCCCTGGGCCACGCCAGCGATTTGCTGCCAACGCTGCCGGCCGACATCGACGTGACCCATTATCAGGATGCGCTGATCACGCCCGGCCTGATCGACACCCACATTCACCTGCCGCAAACCGGCATGGTCGGTGCCTATGGCGAGCAATTGCTGGATTGGCTCAACACCTACACCTTCCCGTGTGAAAGCCAGTTCGCCGACAAGGCCCACGCCGAGGAAGTCGCGGGTATCTTTATCAAGGAACTGTTGCGCAATGGCACCACCACGGCGTTGGTGTTCGGCAGTGTGCACCCGCAGTCGGTGAACGCGTTCTTTGAAGCCGCCGAGAAACTCGACCTGCGCATGATCGCCGGCAAAGTGATGATGGACCGCAACGCGCCGGACTACCTGACCGACACCGCCGAATCCGGCTACCAGGAAAGCAAGGCGCTGATCGAACGCTGGCACGGCAAGGGCCGTTTGCACTATGCCGTCACGCCACGTTTTGCGCCGACCAGCACTGCGGAACAACTGGCGCTGGCCGGGCAACTGCTGGGCGAATACCCGGACCTGTACATGCAGACGCACATCAGCGAGAACAAGCAGGAAGTCGAGTGGGTAAAAGAGCTGTTCCCGGAGCGCAACGGCTACCTGGACGTGTACGACCACTACAAACTGCTGGGCGAGCGCTCGGTGTTTGCCCACGGCGTACACCTGTGTGATGACGAGTGCGCACGGTTGGCCGAGACCGGTTCGGCCGTGGCGTTCTGCCCGACCTCGAACTTGTTTCTTGGCAGTGGCTTGTTCAACTTGCCGATGGCCGAGAAGCACAAGCTGAATGTGGGCCTGGGCACTGACGTGGGCGGCGGCACCAGCTTCTCGCTGCTGCAAACCCTGAATGAAGCCTACAAGGTCATGCAACTGCAGGGCGCGCGTTTGAGCCCGTTCAAGTCGCTGTACCTGGCCACCTTGGGCGGTGCGCGGGCACTGCGCCTGGAAGACAAGATCGGCACGTTGCAGCCGGGCACGGATGCGGACTTTTTGGTGCTGGACTACAACGCTACGCCGCTGCTCAGCTATCGCTTGAAGCAGGCCAATAACATTGCCGAGACGTTGTTTGTGTTGATGACGCTGGGGGATGACCGGACGATTCTACAGACCTACGCGGCCGGCAACCTGGTGCATCAACGCTGATCTGAGCCACACCATAAAACAAATGTGGGAGCCAGCTCCCACACAAGCCCAGCGCCCACCTACTGTTCGGGGTGAGTCAGCAATTACAGTTTGACTGAAGAACGCCCTGGCTTCTTGGTCTGCAGCAAATGCGAGAACACCGCGTGCAAATCATCCGACGCGCTTTCCTCGTCGAGGTTGAGCTTGCTGTCGATGTGATCCATGTGATGCATCATCAAATTCACCGCCAGCGTTGCGTCGCGTGCTTCGATCGCATCGATCAGCTGGGTGTGCTCATCGTAGGAACAGTGCGAGCGGTTGCCGCTTTCGTACTGGGCGATGATCAACGAGGTTTGCGACACCAGGCTGCGCTGGAAGCTGATCAGCGGCGCATTCTTTGCGGCTTCGGCGAGCTTCAGGTGGAATTCGCCGGAGAGGCGGATACCGGCACCGCGATCACCCCGTGAGAAGCTGTCGCGCTCATCGTTGACCATCTGGCGCAGTTCGGCCAATTGCTCGGCGGTGGCGTGCTGCACCGCAAGCTCAGTGATCGCGCGCTCCACCAGCCGCCGGGCAAGAAATACCTGACGGGCTTCTTCTACACTTGGGCTTGCCACCACCGCACCGCGATTGGGCCGCAGCAGTACCACGCCTTCATGGGCCAGGCGCGAGAGCGCGCGACGGATGATGGTGCGGCTGACGCCGAAGATTTCGCCCAGTGCTTCTTCACTCAATTTGGTACCGGGCGCCAGGCGTTGTTCGAGGATCGCCTCGAAGATATGCGCGTAGACGATATCGTCCTGGGTTCCGCTGCGACCGGCCTTGCCGGCTCGCGGTTGTTTCTTGAGAGGTTGCAACTGTTCGTTCATGGGCACTCGGGTTTGGAGAACGGCGGCGAATTAACGGTAATACGTCAACAGCGTGTTGCTGGCAAGTATCACCTAAAAACAGGGCACATTGTACACAACCCAATGCGCCAACACACTGTACGGCTATTTGCGGTGGCGGCTGTATTGCAATGAGTGGTTACGTTTGAGTTTAGGCTTGAATTCGCTTTTTCCCAGGTAAAAGGAACACCTCTCCATGACCGACGCCACCCAAGCGCCTTTGCGCCCGTTGGCCGACACTTCTGCGTCGGCCGTCGCCGCCGGCTTCATCGCCATGATGACCGGCTACACCAGCTCCCTGGTGCTGATGTTCCAGGCCGGCCAGGCCGCCGGCTTGACCACCGCGCAGATTTCTTCGTGGATCTGGGCGATCTCCATCGGCATGGCGGTGTGCAGCATCGGCCTGTCGTTGCGCTATCGCACGCCGATCACCATCGCCTGGTCCACGCCCGGCGCCGCGCTGCTGATCACCAGCCTGGGCGGCGTGAGCTACGGCGAGGCCATTGGCGCCTACATCACCTGCGCCGTGCTGGTGACGCTGTGCGGGCTGACCGGCAGCTTTGAAAAACTGGTCAAGCGCATTCCCGCCTCGTTGGCAGCTGCCTTGCTCGCGGGGATTCTGTTCAAGATCGGCAGCGAGATATTCGTCGCCGCGCAACATCGCACCGGGTTGGTGCTGGGGATGTTTTTCACTTATCTGGTGATCAAGCGCCTGTCGCCGCGTTATGCCGTGCTGGCCGCGCTGGTGATCGGCACCCTGTTGTCAGGGCTGATGGGCTTGCTGGACTTCAGCGGTTTTCATCTGGAAGTGGCCACACCGGTGTGGACCACGCCACACTTCTCGCTGGCGGCCACGATCAGCATCGGCATCCCTTTGTTCGTGGTGGCGATGACCTCACAGAACATGCCCGGCGTCGCCGTGCTGCGCGCCGACGGCTACACCGTGCCCGCCTCGCCGCTGATCACCGCCACCGGCCTGGCCTCGCTGGTACTGGCGCCGTTCGGCTCCCACGGCATCAACCTGGCCGCGATCAGCGCGGCGATCTGCACCGGGCCGCACGCCCATGAAGACCGCAACAAGCGCTACACCGCCGCCGTGTGGTGCGGGGTGTTCTACGGGATTGCCGGGGTGTTCGGCGCAACCTTGGCGGCGTTGTTCGCTGCACTGCCCAAGGAACTGGTGCTGTCGATTGCGGCTCTGGCGCTGTTTGGCTCGATCATCAATGGCTTGAGTATCGCCATGAATGAGCCGAAGGAACGGGAAGCGGCGCTGATCACCTTTATGGTCACCGCGTCTGGCTTGACGCTGTTTTCCATCGGCTCGGCGTTCTGGGGGATTGTGGCGGGGGTGTTGACGCTGCTGATTCTGAACTGGCGCAAGGCATAAAAAAACGGCGACCCTAAGGTCGCCGTTTTTTTAGTATCACTTAGCCGCGTTGATCGGCTTTTCCGGATACCACACGTCCAGCAACAGGCTGACTTCAGCGCTTTTCAGCTCGCTGCGGCCTTTGAGCCAGCTTTCGACAGCTACGCGTTGCTCTTCGTTGACCGAGCCACGCTTCTGCAGGCAAACCAGACCGAAGTCATCGCCGCCGACATAGCCCAGACCGTTGGCTTCCATGGCTTCTTTGATGAATGCTTCGAGGAAAGCATCGGTAGCTTCTTCACTCAGGTCTTCTTTGAAGTCCAGGTTCAGTTCGAAACCCAGCTCTTGAAATTCATCAACGCACAGTTTTTTGCGCAGACGCTGGGAACGGTTAGTCGCCATTGGAACAATCCTCTTAAGTAATAACGGCCGGCACTTTAGCAGTTTAAGCCGACCTTTGCCCGACTCTATGGGACGGGCGGCCATTGGTCTGCAAAAAAACCCGAAATACCCGCTATCGTTCAGCTACAACTGGATGCACCTTGGGGCATAATGCCGACACTTTCGTGACCAATGAGGGATTTTCTTCCATACCCCTCACCTTTTTCACCCTTCTCAGCAGTAGGGTTTTATTCCTTATGATCAACTCTTTTCGTTCAGTACTCCTTGCCGGTTTTCTTCTACCTCTGGCCTTTTCCGTCACCGCCGCGCCGATCAACAACACCCTGCCGCCGAATGTTCAGCAGGCGCTGCAGAAAGCCAAGATACCCAATACTTCGCTGTCGTTGGTGATGCTGCCCCTCACCGGGCCTGGCACGCCGACCGTGTTCAACGCGGATGTTTCGGTAAACCCGGCCTCCACCATGAAGCTGGTCACCACCTACGCAGCCCTGGAAATGCTCGGCCCCAACCACCAGTGGAAGACCGAGTTCTACACCGACGGCACCCTCAGCGGTGGCGTGTTGCGCGGCAACCTCTACCTCAAGGGCGGCGGTGACCCCAAGCTGAATATGGAAAAACTCTGGCTGCTGATGCGTGACCTGCGCGCCAATGGCGTGCAGCAAGTCACCGGCGACCTGGTGCTGGACCGCAGTTTCTTCAACCAGCCGCAATTGCCTGAATTCAATGACGACGGCAACGACGAGAACAAGCCGTTCCTGGTCAAGCCGGACGCCCTGCTGGTCAACCTCAAGGCCCTGCGCTTTGTCACTCGTAATGACTCGGGCCGGGTGATCGTGTCGGTCGAGCCGCCGATTGCGAGTATTCGCATCGACAACCAAGTCAAAGTCTCCAACGCCAAGCAATGCACCGGGGACGTGCGCTACAGCCCGGTCACCGCGGCCGATGGCAGCGTCACCGTGACGGTCAGCGGCCAGTTGGGTGATGGCTGCAGCTCGCAGACTTACCTGTCGCTGCTCGACCACGCCACCTACACCGCCGGCGCCGTGCGTGCGATCTGGCAGGAGTTGGGCGGCACCATCCAGGGCCGTGATATCCAGGCACCGGTGCCCAAAGACGCTAAAGTGCTGGCCCGTGCGTTCTCGCCGGACCTGGCGGAAATCATCCGCGACATCAACAAATACAGTAACAACACCATGGCCCAGCAGTTGTTCCTGAGCCTGGGCGCGCAGTTCCGTAACGACGCCGATGGCGACGATGCCAAGGCCGCGCAACGCGTGGTGCGTCAGTGGCTGGCGAAAAAAGGCATCACCGCGCCGCACCTGGTGATGGAGAACGGCTCCGGCCTGTCCCGTGCCGAACGCGTCAGCGCCCGCGAAATGGCGGCCATGCTGCAAGCGGCGTGGAAAGGCCCGTACGCGGCGGAATACATCAGTTCGCTGCCGATTGCCGGCACCGACGGCACCATGCGCAAACGCCTGAAAACCACGGCCCTGCGCGGTGAGGCTCACGTCAAGACCGGCACCTTGAACACCGTGCGCGCCATTGCCGGGTTCAGCCGCGATAACAACGGTAATAGCTGGGTGGTGGTAGCAATCCTCAACGACTCGAAGCCATGGGGTGCTTCGTCGGTGCTCGATCAGGTGCTGCTGGACCTGTATCGCCAGCCGAAGCTGACAGCCGCAGCGCCCGTGCTCTAAAGGCCACACAGAGCAAATGTGGGAGCTGGCTTGCCTGCGATAGCATCAACTCGGTGTACCTGATGTACCGAGGTGCCTGCATCGCAGCGGTGCGACGATTCGACAAGCCAGCTCCCACCTTCAGGCGCGCAAACGCTCGGCCTCCACCCGGTCGCGGCCCGCCTGCTTGGCCACATACACCGCCGAGTCTGCGCGCAGCAGCAGCCCGTCAATCCCTTCATCGATCCGCCAGCTGGCCACACCGAAGCTGGCGGTCACCACGCCCACCGCCTCCATCGGTTCGGTGCGCAGCGACTGCCACAACTCCATCGCCAGGTGATAAGCCTGCTCGGCATCGGTATGCGGGCACAGCACCACAAACTCTTCGCCGCCCAAACGACAAAACACATCCGTGCGGCGCAGGCGCCGGCCAATGCGTTTGCACACTTCCTGCAACACCCCATCGCCCACCGCATGCCCGTGCTGATCATTGATGCGCTTGAAGTGATCAATATCGAGCATGATCAACGACAATGTGCCCGTGGTTCGGTTGAGCCGGAGCATCTCGGTCTTGAGGCGATCCTGAAAATAACGGCGGTTATGAATGCCCGTCAGCGAGTCGGTAATCGACAGCGCGCGCAGCTCCTCTTCGACCCGCTTCAGATCGGAGATATCCGACACGTAGCCATGCCACAACGTGCCACCGCCGGTTAACTCCTCCGGCGTGGCTTCGCCACGAATCCAGCGCAGGCCGCGTTGCGGCAACACCACCCGATACTCTTCGCGCCAATGGCTCAACTGCAGCGCCGACAGCCGGATCGACAGACGCACCCGTTCCACGTCTTGCGGATGAATGCGTTCGAACACCTTGTCCGCGTTTTGCTGCAATACGCCCGTGTCGATTTCATAGATATCGCGCATACCATCGCTGGCATAGATGAAACGCCCTTTCCCCTTGGGTTCAAGGGTGAACTGAAAGATCCCGCCAGGCACGTGGGCACTGAGTTTTTTCAGTAGACGGTCGCGCGCAGCCAACGCCTCGTAGGCGCGTTTCTGTTCGGTCACATCCAGGTAGATCGCCAAGTGCCCGATCCACAGGCCGTAGTCGTCCAGCAACACGGTGGTGAGCATATTCACCGTCAGGTAGCTGCCATCCTCGCGCAATATTGTCCACTCGCGCGCCTCGTGCAGGTTGTCCGGGCTTTCCACCAGCATCGCCTGGCTCGCCGGAATACGCTTGCCCAGGGCCACACTCAAACTGGCCGCGCGCGCTTCGAGTTCATGGGTCAGATGCAGGCTTTCCAGGGTCAGTCGCCCCACCACCGCCTCGGATTTGAACCCGAGCATTTTCTCGGCACCGGCATTGAAGGTGTTGATCACACCCCGCAGGTCAGTGGCAATGATCGCAACATGGGTGGCGGCGTTCAGCACACTGCGCAATTGCCCGTGGGCGGCGCGAAGCTCCTGCTCACGCAGGTGCAACTGCTGCGTGCGCTGCTCCACCAGCTTGAGCGCACGCTGGCGCTGGCTGACCAACACATACAGCAACGCACTGAGCAGCAGGCTGAGGAGCACGCCCATGGCCAGGATGGTGTGCATCGACGAGTGATTGGCCTGGTCGAACACCTGGCTGGCGCGAATGCTCAAGGCATACACATGGTCGCCGAGGGTGAGGCGGCGCGTGGCGACAAGGCCGCTGTCGCCCACCGCGTTGCTGGACGCGTACAGCACACGCTGCTGCGTGTCGGAGGTGTCGACGATCTGCATCACCAGGTTGTCGCGGCCGGGCTTGGGCAAACCATCGGCGACCAGTTGGCGCATGCTGATCACTGCCATCACATAACCATGGGGCTCGGTGTCGGCGGGTTTACTCACGGGCGCCACCAGCAAAACGCCGGCAGCATAAGCCGGTTCTACGCCCACCAACTGCATGGGCTGGGACACCGCAGGCCGGCCGCTGCTTTGCACCCGCTCAAGCACCGAACGGCGCAGGGGCTGGGCCAACAGGTCGAACCCCAAGGGTGACCCCAGCAAGCTTTGGGTCTGGCTATACAACACCGGCACATACTCGTCGCGCTCGGGCGCAGGCGCCAGTTCACCCGCAGCGTTCAACTCTCGAATGGCGAAAGGTGTACCCCGCTGACGCGAGATTTCCTGTTCAAAAGCACTGCGCTGTTCGCGAAATATACGCGGCGCCCAGGCATAGGCGCGGGCGCGCAGAAGCAAAGGCTTGGCGAAACCATCGAACTCGGCGCGGGACACGTCACTGGAATTGACGAAGAAACGCTGCAGGCTGGCCAGGCGTTGCTCCTGGTCTTCGAAACGCTCCTGAAGGCGGATGTAGCGCTCGTTGACCAACAACTGGAAACGCTGGCGCACTTGCTGCTGGTAGAGGTCGGCGGCCGCCCAGGCGACGATGACCGTCAGCGCCACACCTGCCAATAACACCACCAATGCCACCAGCCAAGCCGACGCCTGCTCACTGATAAAGCCTAGTATTTTCGGGCGAACGGCTTGCATCGGCATAGGCAACACTCACAACGCCAGCGTGCGGGGGGGTGTCACTTTGGCTAGGCGTTAAGTTATAGCCATGAGGCCGGCGTTTGACCAGTGCAAAAAAGCCGCAAGCCCGGAATAGTCCGGGCTTGCGGCTTTTTGGTGCAGCTTGAGTGTGGCGATCAGCGCGCGGTGATTTTCCACGCCCGGTGAATCTTCGCGTTACGTGCGAAATCCGGGTCCAGGGTCTTGTCGCTGATTTCCTCGACCGCGTAGCGCTCGCTGAGGTTGTCCTCCAGCACGAACTTGCGGAAGTTGTTCGAGAAGTACAGCACGCCGCCAGGCGCCAGGCGCGCCATGGCCAGGTCGAGCAACTGCACGTGGTCACGCTGCACGTCGAAGATGCCTTCCATGCGCTTGGAGTTGGAGAAGGTCGGCGGGTCGATGAAGATCAGGTCGAACTCATCACGGCTCGCCTCCAGCCAGGCCATCACGTCACCCTGCTCCAGGCGGTTCTTGTCAGAGAAACCGTTAAGGGAGAAGTTGCGACGCGCCCAGTCCAGGTAAGTCTTGGACAAGTCGACGCTGGTGGTGCTGCGCGCGCCGCCCTTGGCTGCGTGCACACTCGCGGTGGCGGTATAGCAATACAGGTTGAGGAAACGCTTGCCGGCCGCTTCCTTCTGGATGCGCATGCGCATCGGGCGGTGGTCGAGGAACAGGCCGGTGTCCAGGTAGTCGGTGAGGTTGACCAGCAGCTTAACGCCGCCTTCGCTGACCTCGGTGAACTTGCCTTGGGCGCTTTGACGTTCGTACTGTTTGGTGCCGCTCTGACGTTCGCGACGCTTGACCACCACGCGGCTCTTGTCGACGTTCAGCGCCTGGGGAATCGCGGCCAGCGCATCGAACATACGCGCAGAAGCTTTTTCCGGGTCGATGGATTTAGGCGCTGCATATTCCTGCACATGCACCCAATCGTGGTACAGGTCGATGGCCATGGAGTATTCCGGCATATCGGCGTCGTACACACGGTAGCAGTCCACGCCTTCGCGCTTGGCCCACTTGCCCAGTTGCTTGAGGTTCTTTTGCAGGCGGTTGGCGAACATCTGCCCGCCTTCGCTGAGGCGCGCCTGCTCAACCACCGGGGCGGGAGCCGGCTTGATCGGGTTGCCGTTCTTGTTGTACTGGCGCTCGACCGGCTCGGTCGGGGCTTGATCGTAAGCGGCTTGCTCACGCTCGGCCTGACGCTGTTCCGGGGTGCGACGCTCGCCAGTGACGAACTGGTCCGGGTTGACCTTGATCAGCAGCAACTTGCACGGCAACGCGCCGTTCCAGAACGAATACTGTTTGTGGCTGCGGATGCCCATGCGCTTGCCCAGGTCCGGCGCGCCGGTGAACACCGCCGCTTCCCAGCCCATGCACGCCTGGCGCAAGCGCTCACCAAGGTTCTGGTAGAGGTACAACAGGCTGGCTTCGTCACCCAGGCGCTCGCCGTAGGGCGGGTTGCAGATCACCAGGCCTTTCTGGTTCTGGTCCGGGCGCGGCTCGAAAGTACCGACTTCGCCCTGGTACACCTTGATCCAGTGGCTTAAGCCTGCGCGTTCGATGTTGTTACGCGCGGGTTGGATCAGGCGCGGGTCGGCTTCGTAGCCACGTACCCACAATGGCGGTTTGTTCATGCCGATGGCAGCACGCTCGCTGGCCTCGGTGTGCAGCTTCTTCCACAGCGCCGGCACGTGACCGAGCCAGGTGGTGAAGCCCCACAATTCACGATTCAGGTTGGGCGCCATGTCGGCGGCGATCATTGCGCCTTCCACCAGGAAGGTGCCCACGCCACACATCGGGTCCGTCAGCGCGCCACCTTCGGCCGCAATGCGCGGCCAGCCGGCGCGGATCAGGATCGCGGCGGCCAGGTTTTCCTTCAGCGGTGCGGCGCCCTGCTGCAGGCGATAACCGCGCTGGTGCAGGCTGTGGCCGGACAGGTCAAGGGAAAGGATCGCTTCGCCACGGTCCAGACGCAGGTGAATGCGCAGGTCCGGGTTGATCTTGTCGATGGACGGACGTTCGCCGGTCGGGGTGCGCAGTTTGTCGACAATCGCATCCTTGACCTTCAGCGCGCCGAAGTGGGTGTTGTCGATGCCCGAGCCGTGGCCACTGAATTCAACGGCCAGGGTGCCATCCGGGACCATGTGGTCAGCCCATTCGATATCCAGCACGCCGTGATACAGGTCTTCGGCGTCCTTCATCGGGAAGCGCTTGAGTACCAGCAGCACGCGGTTGGCCAGGCGCGACCAGAGGCACAGGCGGTAGGCGGTTTCCATGTCGGCCATGCCGCGCACGGCCGAGGTGTGCTCGCGCGCGTCTTCAAGGCCAAGCCCGACGGCTTCCTCGATCAGCAGGCCTTCGAGGCCCTTGGGGCAGGTGAGGAAGAGTTCAAAACGGTCCGACATGGGGCATTCCAGGCTTTTCAGCAATAAATGAACGGGCGACGCATCGCCGGCTCGGTTTTCAATCAAGCACTTTTCTTGAAGAGTGCTCGCGTGGCACGAATGTGCCGTTCCCACCCCGGCTGCCGGGCGTTTGAGCCTTAATTGCCGGGGCAGATAAATAAATCATCGCAACAAAAAGAAATATTCCGACCCTTCGTCGAATAATAACCGACTGCAACGGGTGGGCATTCTCACTAAAGGATTAAACCCATCCTCTATGCAGGGCACATCATAGCTGGGTTTGCCTATTAAATGGGGCGAAAAGCCATCCCAGCTTATGGCTATAGCATCGTTATCGTTACGTGCTTATGACAAAACGATCATTGAATCCATGTGACCTATTGGTTAGAACTCAACACAGGTTGGCGCCGTAACGACGCCGACACCTAGGCTCGCCACGCCGGCAGCGAGCCCACCAACGGCAGGAAAACCCTGCCCGGCCCCACACGGGGCCGAAGGATATCTAGACAGTCAACAAGTGAGGGAAACACCCTATGAGAAGACTTAAGCGTGATCCGTTGGAAAGAGCATTTTTACGCGGATATCAATATGGCGTTCATGGTAAATCCCGTGAGCTTTGCCCATTTACTCTACCGTCGGTACGCCAAGCCTGGATCAACGGCTGGCGAGAAGGACGCGGCGACAACTGGGACGGTATGACTGGCACTGCGGGAATCCACAGACTCAACGAACTTCACGCCGTCGGCTGACACGGGGCACTTAATCCGACAACCACCTTGAAGAATTTGTAACGACTTAACCACGCACGTCCTATCCGGGCGGCGGGCTTCGGCCCAGGGGGCTCCTTTTGGAGCCCTTTTTAATGCTCGGAAATTGGCTGATCTACTGATCGTTCCTACGCTCTGCGTTGGAATGATCTATGAGCGCAACGCCGCGATGGCATCCACCGACTCGCGAATCAACGCCGGGCCTTTGTAGATAAAGCCGGAATAGAGCTGCACCAGGCTTGCGCCGGCGGCGATTTTCTCGGCGGCGTGCTTGCCTTCGGTGATGCCGCCAACGGCAATGATCGGCAAACGCCCCGCCAGCTCGGCCGCCAGCACCTTGACGATATGGGTACTCTGGTCCCGTACCGGGGCGCCCGACAGCCCGCCCGCTTCGTCACCATGCGCCAGCCCTTCAACGCCGACGCGGCTTAAGGTGGTGTTGGTAGCGATCACCGCATCCATACCCGAATCCACCAGGGCCTGGGCGACCAGCACGGTCTCTTCATCGCTCATGTCCGGGGCAATCTTGATGGCCAACGGCACACGCTTGCCATGGCGCACGGCCAGGTCTTCCTGGCGCTGGCGCAAGGCTTCGAGCAATTGCTTGAGGGAATCGCCAAACTGCAGGCTGCGCAGGCCCGGTGTGTTGGGCGAACTGACGTTGACCGTGACATAGCTGGCGTGGGCGTAGACCTTGTCCAGGCAGGTCAGGTAATCATCCACAGCGCGCTCGACCGGCGTGTCGAAGTTCTTGCCGATATTGATGCCGAGAATGCCTTTGTACTTCGCGGCTTGAACCCGCGCCAGCAAATGATCAACCCCCAGATTGTTGAAGCCCATGCGGTTGATGATGGCCTCGGCTTCGGGCAAACGGAAGATGCGTGGCTTCGGGTTACCCGGCTGCGGACGGGGCGTCACGGTGCCGATCTCGACAAAGCCGAACCCCAGCTGCGCAAAGCCGTCGATGGCTGCGCCGTTCTTGTCCAGGCCGGCAGCCAACCCGACCGGGTTGGGGAAATCGAGCCCCATCACCGACACCGGCATTTTTGCCGGCGCCTTGCATACCAGGCCATTGAGCCCCAGGCGACCACCGGCACCGATCAGGTCCAGGGACAGATCGTGGGAGGTTTCCGGGGAGAGTTTGAACAACAGCTGGCGGGCCAGGGTATACATGGGCGGGCTAGACTCGGATGGCGGCGAAAGGTGGCGCGATTATAGCCGGGGTGGCACGCCGGGTGCGAGGCGTGCCGTCCATTCGTCACTGGCGTTGTGCGACCAACGCTTCGTACTGCGCCCAGATTTTTTCTGCATAACGCAGGCGCAATGCCTCGCGCCCAGGTGCCGGCCCGGCATTATAGGAACCCACGGCTGTCCAGTTGTAACCGAAGCGCTGGATGAAGTCGGCCAGGATCGAAGCGCCCACTTCGACCGATAAACAAGGGTCGCTCAGCAACCGTTCTTCGGTAATCCCCTGCTTGGCCAGACGCGGCAAGTGCATGCTATTGATTTGCATCAGGCCTATATCCCGCGAGCCATCACTATTGCTCTGGTTCATCGCGCCGCCGCGTGCGCCCGACTCCACGACAGCGATGGCCTGCAACAGCTCCGGCTCGATGTCGTAGCGACGGGCAACGTCATCCCAACAACTGGCCCAGGCCTGATGACTGCCCATCAGCAGGCTCAACAGCACGCCCTTGCCCAGACGCCTAATCATGTTGCACCTGGCCACAGGCTGAACAGACGCGCTGCAAACGCCCCGCCCCTGAGTGGTGTCGGACGGTGACGGCACAGGTAAAGCGATAACCCCTGCCGTATATGGTCTTAATAAAGCCCTTGTCTTTCCTCAAGTGCTTGCGCAATTCGTAGATACAACGGGTGAGTGACTCCTCCGCGACTTCGCCACGGGACCAGGCCTGCTCAAGTAAACGATCCTTGGTCATCAGCACACCATCGGATGCCAGCAGCAACCGCAGCACCTGCCACTCCTTGGGCGGCAGCTGAATATCCACACCCTCGCCCGTCAAACGGCCATCTGCATGCAAGGTCCACCCGGCAAAAAACCATGCGACCGTCAGCCCTTCATCCACGAGGGTCATATTCACCTCTGCACCTGACTACTGACATTGAATTCCTTGTTTCCAGAAACGGCCGATACGCCAACCCCGCGACTATAAAAAGCTGGCCTTGGAACAACGTTAGGAAAAAACCCATGTAATCGAGGTTTTCGGTGGGCATTGCGTAGGACTTTTCACCATCGCCGACAGCAAACGTTCTGGAATACGTCGATTGGCGCTCAAAAGGGCTAATGGGTTTCCGGGGCTTCACGGCTTTCACGCATGAATGCACGTTGCACACGCTCATATTGGCGTTGTGTCAGCGGTGGTGGCCCAACGGCACCGGCCAGCATGCGCGGTTCGGCCCCTACCGCGCGGGCCTGGATCACAAACAACCGAACGGCGGCCCGTCGGCTTTGACCCGCGCCGCCCTCACGTGGAAAACCACCCAGCCACAGGCGCCTGCCTTGGGGCACCCGCACCACCGTGCTGATCCCCACTCGCCCCACAGCGCCGGCCGAGCCTGGCTCGAGCTTGCTGTCCAATTGACGGCCATCCTCAAGCGTCAATTGCATTTCAATCTGATTGGCCGCCGCAAAGCGTGGTAGCACGCTGGCTTCGGTGCCATACCCAATGGGCTGCCACTCGCCACTGTCAGCGCCAGGCTTGGGCAGGTAAAAGGTATGGTTGTCGTGGAAAACCGCCGGCACATTCTCCTGGGTAAGGATCACCGGGAACGCAGTGACCTTGGCTTTACGCCGACGCTCAAGCACACCAAGCTGAGCCATCAAACGATTGTCGTCCAAAGGTTCCAATACCCGCGTCACGGTGGCCCCGGTGCTGGCTTCCTGAGCGAACGCTGCCCCCATCCTGTCGAACTCGCTGCGGTCCACATCGACCTGCCAAAGCGCTACTTCAATCGGCCGCTTGGGCTTGTCCAGTTCCGCTACCAGCTCTTCGATCGCCTTGACCTGAGCAGGCTTGCCTTTGATCAATAAACTGTTGGAGTCAGGATAAGCCATCACCAAAAGGCTCTTGTCGGCCAGTAACCCCGGAGGACGCTGCGTGGCATCCTGCTGCTCGATGGCCAGCAGCTTTTCGATCATCGTGGCCATGCCCGGTACATTGACCTTGTCATCGCCCATGACGTACTGACGGTCGGCCACGTGGGTGTTGAACACCTGAACCACACCGAAAGCCTGTTTGCCCACACGCACTTCGGTGCGCGGCCTGTCCATCAATTGGGCCAGGTGCAGCACCTGGTCGACATAATTAGGTGGCCCGGACACATAGAACGTGCGCGCGCCGCTCTCTCTGAGTGGGTAACGTGATTCATCCAGCCCCGAACGGCGCATGAACCCGCGTAACCTGTCGACCGGAATGTGCCGCAGCACCACCGCCGAGCTTTTCGCTTCGCCGGCGTCATACAGATAAAATGCCTGCCCGTCGCTGTACCAGATCAGGCCCTGCTGCTCGGCCACTGTCGTCAGGGTTTGCTGCGCCGCTTCCAGATCGAAAGTGCCAGAAAGGCGTTTACGCGCTACTTCACGGCTGACAACCACAGGCAACCCCAAGGGCAACGACAACGCGGTGAAAAAGGTATGCAGGCTTTCATCCCGTGCCTGATAGCTTTCCCCCCAAGCGGGAACGCTGGCCCACAGCACGGCACAGCACAGCAGCCAGCGGCACAGGCGGGCGCTGCTCATCGGTGGTCACTCATCAGGGTCGGTGAATCGATAGGCACCTTGGGTGTTCCTGGCAGTCGGGCGCAAAGAAGCGGCCATACTGAAAGGCACTCGAGTTTCAATCTTGATGGAAAGGTGACGGCAGGCCCCATCCGCCGCCCCGTGGCATGTGCCTTGCTACGGACTCTGCATCAGAGCCCGCGCCAACGTCGGAGCAGGCTTACAGACAAAGGCGTCGTTACCCGGCAATGGCTTGTACTGCCATGCGAAGGAGCGATGCTTTTTTTTTGACAGAATAGGTAGATGTTAATGAACGACTCGGTCGGCAACAGCCCGGTGAACATCCCACTGGCGTGGGTCAACGGCAGTGACGCCCCGGAAAAGAGCAGCCTGGACCTGGGTTTCATGGCGCTCACCGACTGCGCTTCGCTGGTGGTCGCCGCCACCCAGGGGTTTGCCCAACCTTACGGGTTGACGCTGAACCTCAAGCGCCAATCCTCCTGGGCCGGCCTGCGCGACAAACTGGTCAGCGGTGAACTGGACGCCGCCCACAGCCTGTATGGGTTGATCTATGCCGTGCACCTGGGCATCGGCGGGGTAGCGCCCACCGACATGGCCGTGCTGATGGGCCTCAACCAGAATGGCCAGAGCATCAACCTGTCCCACGGCTTGCAACAGCAGGGCGTGACCACTCCTGAGGCACTCGACCGCCATGTGCACCAAAGCCGGACAAAGCTGACGTTCGCCCAGACATTTCCCACCGGCACCCACGCCATGTGGCTGTATTACTGGCTGGCGAGCCAAGGCATTCACCCTTTGCAAGATGTCGACAGTGTGGTGGTGCCGCCGCCGCAGATGATCGCGCACCTGCAAGCCGGGCGCATCGACGGTTTTTGCGTCGGTGAGCCTTGGTGCGCCAAGGCGGTCCAGCAAAACCAGGGGTTCACCCTGGCCACTACCCAGTCGATCTGGCCGAATCACCCAGAAAAAGTACTCGGCTGCACCCAGGCGTTCGTCGATCAATACCCGAACACCGCCCGCGTACTGGTCATGGCGATCCTCGAGGCCAGCCGTTTCATTGAACAAAGCCAGGAAAACCGCCGCTCCACCGCACAACTGCTCAGCGCCCGCGAGTACCTCGATGCGCCGCTCGACTGCATCGAACCCCGCTTGCTCGGAAATTATGACGACGGCCTCGGCAACCAGTGGCAAGACCCGCACGCCCTGCGTTTTTTCGCCGATGGCGAGGTGAACCTGCCCTACCTCTGCGATGGCATGTGGTTCATGACCCAGTTTCGCCGCTGGGGCCTGCTGCGCGAAGACCCGGACTACCTGGGCGTGGCCCGCCAGGTGCAGCAACTGGACCTGTATCGCCAAGCAGCCGCCGCGGTTGGCGTCCCGGCCAACGCCCAAGACATGCGCAGCAGCCAGTTGATCGACGGCAAGATCTGGGACGGCTCCGACCCCGCCGCCTACGCCCGCAGCTTCCGCCTGCATGCCCTGGCGGACCTTACCAACCGCCAGGCACTGCGCTGACAGGACCACGACTATGTTACGAATCCTGTTGATCAATGACACCCCGCGCAAGGTCGGGCGCCTCAAAGCCGCCTTGACCGAAGCCGGTTTCGAGGTGATCGATGAGTCCGGCTTGACCATCGACCTGCCGGCGCGCGTCGAAACGGTGCGCCCGGACGTGATCCTGATCGATACCGAGTCACCTGGCCGCGATGTGATGGAGCAAGTGGTGCTGGTCAGCCGCGACCAGCCGCGCCCAATCGTGATGTTCACCGATGAGCACGACCCAAATGTGATGCGCCAGGCCATCAAGTCCGGGGTCAGCGCCTACATCGTCGAAGGCATTCAGGCCCAGCGCCTGCAGCCGATCCTCGACGTCGCCATGGCCCGCTTTGAAAGCGACCAGGCCTTGCGCGCCCAGCTCCAGGCCCGTGACCAACAGTTGGCCGAGCGCAAGCGCATCGAGTTGGCCAAGGGCATGCTGATGAAAATGAAGCACTGCAATGAGGAAGAGGCCTACACCCTGATGCGCCGCCAGGCCATGAGCCGCCAGCAGAAACTGATCCAGGTGGCCGAGCAGATCATCGCCATGAGCGAGCTGCTCGGCTGAACTGGCGCAGCTCTTGCTAAGCATTCAACACAGGTAGCCAACGGCGGTTGCCCCTTCTACGACAAAGACGTCGCCCATCCGGTTTGCACTCGCGAACTCGATGGCGGCGTTTTTTTTCGTTTTGGCCCCGGCGATTGGGGCCAACAGGCCTTCTGACAAGACCCCCAACCGTTGAGGTGCGTGATGAAATCAAGCTTCTGGAAATCCGGGCACACCCCGACCCTGTTTGCCGCGTTCCTGTATTTCGACCTGAGCTTCATGGTCTGGTACCTGCTGGGGCCCCTGGCGGTGCAGATTGCCGCCGACCTGCACCTGACCACCCAGCAACGCGGCCTGGTAGTGGCCACGCCAATCCTGGCAGGCGCGGTGCTGCGCTTTTTGATGGGCATGCTGGCCGACAAGCTGTCACCCAAGACCGCCGGGCTGATAGGCCAGGTGATTGTGATTGCCGCGCTGTTCGGCGCCTGGAAACTCGGCATCCATAGCTACGAACAAGCCCTGTTGCTGGGCGTGTTCCTGGGCATGGCCGGTGCTTCCTTTGCCGTTGCGCTGCCCTTGGCCTCCCAGTGGTACCCCGCCGAGCACCAGGGCAAAGCCATGGGCATCGCCGGCGCCGGCAACTCCGGCACCGTGTTTGCCGCGTTGCTGGCGCCGGTGCTGGCCGCCGCATTTGGCTGGAGCAATGTGTTCGGCTTCGCGCTGATCCCACTGGTGCTGACACTGATCGTGTTCGCCTGGTTGGCGCGCAATGCGCCCGAGCGCCCGAAAGCCAAATCCATGGCCGACTACTTCAAGGCCCTGGGCGACCGCGACAGCTGGTGGTTCATGTTCTTCTACAGCGTGACGTTCGGCGGCTTTATCGGCCTGGCCAGCGCCCTGCCCGGCTACTTCAACGACCAGTACGGCCTGAGCCCGGTGACCGCCGGTTACTACACCGCAGCCTGTGTATTTGGCGGCAGCTTGATGCGCCCATTGGGCGGCGCGCTGGCCGACCGCTTCGGCGGGATTCGCACCCTGCTCGGCATGTACGGCGTGGCAGCGATCTGCATCGCCGCTGTGGGTTTCAACCTGCCCAGTTCCTACGCTGCACTGGCGCTTTTCGTCTGCACCATGCTCGGCCTTGGCGCAGGTAATGGCGCGGTGTTCCAGCTGGTGCCCCAGCGTTTTCGCCGCGAGATTGGCGTAATGACCGGCCTGATCGGCATGGCGGGCGGCATCGGCGGCTTTGCCCTGGCGGCAGGCATGGGCGCAATCAAACAAAGCACCGGCAGTTATCAGCTGGCCTTGTGGTTGTTTGCCAGCCTGGGCGTGTTGGCCTGGTTCGGCCTGCACGGCGTCAAGCGTCGCTGGAGAACGACGTGGGGCTCGGCCGCCGTGACCGCCGCACGCGTCTGATGAGCCTGCAACTGAGCGTTGCCCACGCCAGCGCCATCGGCCCGCGCGCACAAAACCAGGACGCTCTGCGGGTGGTCACGCCCATGCCGGAACTGGCCGCGAGCAAGGGTTATCTGTGCGCCATCGCTGATGGTGTCAGCCAATGCGCCGACGGTGGCCTGGCCGCCCGTTCGACCTTGCAGGCGCTGGCCCTGGACTACTACGCCACGCCGCAAACCTGGGGCGTGGCCCAGGCCCTGGAGCGCTTGTTACTGGCGCAGAACCGCTGGTTGCAGGCCAACGGCGGTGGCCAGCCGTTGCTGACCACCCTCAGCGCCCTGGTGTTTCGCGGCCAACGCTTCACCCTGGCGCATGTAGGAGATTGCCGGGTGTATCGCTGGCTGGATGGCGAGCTGCAGCGCATAACGCAAGACCATGTGTGGGAGCAACCGGGCATGCAGCATGTGCTCAAGCGTGCCCTCGGCCTGGATCAACACCTGGTATTGGATTTTCTCGACGGTGAGCTGCGCGAAGGCGAATGCTTCCTGCTGCTCAGCGATGGCGTGTGGGCCACGTTGGCTGACCACAGCATCAGCGCGATCCTGCGCGAACAAACCGATCTCGACGCGGCGGTGAACACGCTAGTGAATGCCGCGCACCTGGCCGCCAGCCAGGACAATGCCAGCGCGCTGCTGGTGCGTATCGACCAGCTCGGCGCCGCGACCCTGGGCGATGCGCTGGTGCAGTTGCAGCAATGGCCGCTGCCACCGCTCCTGAAGGCCGGGCAACGCTTTGAAGGCTGGCAGGTTGAAAGCGTGCTGGCGCAAAGCCGACAGTCGTTGCTGTACCGCGTGCGCGATGCCCAGCAGCAAGCTTGGCTGTTGAAAACCTTGCCGCTCAACCGCGACGATGACAACGACGCCGGCCAGGCCTTGCTGTCGGAAGAATGGTTTCTGCGCCGGGTGGCGGGCCGCGCATTTCCTGAAGTGCATGCAGCCAGTGGGCGTCAGCATTTGTACTACGTGATGCGTGAATATTCAGGGCGGACCCTCGCCCAGCTGTTCCAGCAACAAGGCCCGCTGCCCCTGGCGCAGTGGCAGTCCATTGCCGAGCGTTTGCTGCGGGCAGTGGGCCTGCTGCATCGACGGCAGATCCTGCACCGTGACATCAAGCCGGAAAACCTGCTGCAGGGCGATGATGGCGAGTTACGTGTGCTGGATTTCGGCCTGGCTTACTGCCCGGGGCTTTCCGAGGACCGCGCCCATTTGCTGCCGGGCACCCCAAGTTTTATCGCGCCCGAAGCCTTCAGTGGCGAACGTCCTACGCCGCAACAGGATTTATACAGTGTCGGTGTCACGCTCTATTACCTGCTGACCGGGCATTACCCCTACGGAGAAATCGAAGCTTTCCAGCGGCCACGTTTCACCCAGCCCGTCAGCGCCAGTCGTTACCGCCCCGATTTACCCGACTGGTTGCCCTTGAGCCTGGAACGCGCTGTGGCCGTACAGCCCGCAGAGCGTTATGAAACCGCCGAGGAATGGTTGCTGGTGCTGGAACAGGCCGACCGCCGTGAATTGAGCGTACGACCCAAACCCTTGCTGGAGCGCGAGCCGCTCAAGGTCTGGCAAACCCTGGCGACCGCCTCGCTGTTGATCAATCTGGTGCTGCTGTACTGGCTGCTGCACCACTAGGGGGCGATTTCCCAAACAGTATCGATGGCAATCCCAATAAAGCGGGCGCCAGGCGACTTGGCACAACCGCTGCATTAGCTTCATCAACAACGC
Source organism: Pseudomonas sp. W3I7 (assembly GCF_030816095.1). Taxonomy (NCBI): domain Bacteria; kingdom Pseudomonadati; phylum Pseudomonadota; class Gammaproteobacteria; order Pseudomonadales; family Pseudomonadaceae; genus Pseudomonas; species Pseudomonas sp. W3I7. The sequence continues at coordinate 1,330,817 of NZ_JAUSXP010000001.1, read as the reverse complement.
ACATATAGCCGCCCCTTCAACGTCGAAGGGGCGAGTTTCCCGAGAGAACGGGACCGGACAAAGGTGTCCTCGCCAGGTAACTGGTGGGGGCGCCTTTTTTGTTTGCGCACGATTTGTCGAGCCATTGCGGAGAACGACATGAAAAAACTCAAATTGGTGATGATCGGCAACGGCATGGCCGGGGTTCGCACCCTTGAAGAATTGCTCAAGCTGAGCAGCGACCTGTACGACATCACGGTGTTCGGCGCCGAGCCCCACACCAACTACAACCGCATCCTGCTGTCACCGGTGCTGGCCGGCGAGCAGACCTTCGAAGAGATCGTGCTCAACGACCTCGACTGGTACCTGGACAACCACATCAAGCTGTTGCTCAACCGCAAAGTGGTGCAGATCGACCGCGTAAGACGCATCGTCATCGCTGAGGACGGCAGCGAGGCCGAGTACGATCGCCTGTTGATTGCCACCGGCTCGACGCCTTTTATCCTGCCAATCCCCGGCAATACCTTGCAGGGCGTGATCGGCTACCGCGACATCGCCGACACCCAGGCCATGATCGACACCGCCAAAACCCACAAGCACGCGGTGGTCATCGGCGGTGGCCTGCTCGGCCTGGAAGCCGCCAACGGCCTGATGTTGCGCGGCATGCACGTGACCGTGGTGCACATCGGCGAATGGCTGCTGGAGCGCCAACTGGACAAGACCAGCGGCCAGTTGCTGCAAACCGAACTGGAAAGCCGTGGCCTGGTGTTTCGCCTGTGCGAGCAAACCCAGGCCCTGCACGACGCCGGCAATGGTCGCGTCGGCTCGGTGCAGTTCAAGAATGGCGACATCATCCCCGCCGACCTGGTGGTGATGGCCGCCGGCATCCGCCCCAACACCGAACTGGCAGAGAAATCCGGCATTCCCTGCAACCGCGGGATCCTGGTCAATGACACGCTGCAAACCTACGACCCGCGCATCTATGCCATCGGCGAGTGCGCCAGCCACCGTGGGATCGCCTACGGCCTGGTGGCGCCGCTGTTCGAACAGGCCAAGGTCTGCGCCAATCACCTGGCCCAACTGGGCTTTGCCACTTACAAGGGCTCGGTGACCTCGACCAAACTGAAGGTCACCGGCATCGACCTGTTTTCGGCCGGAGACTTCATGGGTGGCGAAGGCACTGAGACCATCACCCTCTCCGACCCGATTGGCGGCGTGTACAAGAAGCTGGTGATCAAGGACGACATCCTGGTCGGCGCGTGCCTGTACGGCGATACCGCCGACGGTGGTTGGTATTTCCGCCAGATCCGTGAGAACCACGCCATTGGCGAGATCCGTGATCACCTGATGTTTGGCGAAAATGCTTTAGGCGATGTCGGCCACCAAGGCCAGGACAAAGCCATGAGCATGGCCGACAGCGCTGAAGTCTGCGGCTGCAACGGCGTGTGCAAAGGCACCATCGTCAAGGCGATCCAGGAACACGGGTTGTTCAGCGTTGACGATGTGAAGAAGCACACCAAAGCCGCCAGCTCCTGCGGATCCTGCGCCGGGCTGGTGGAACAGATCCTGATCAACACCGTGGGCGGCGCCGCCGACGTCAAACCCAAAAGCGAAAAAGCCATCTGCGGCTGCAGCGACCTCAACCATGGGCAAATCCGCCAGGCCATCCGCGACCAGCACCTGCTGACCATCGCCGGCACCATGAGCTACCTTAACTGGCGCACCCCCAACGGCTGCGCGACCTGCCGTCCGGCCCTGAACTATTACCTGATCTCCACCTGGCCCGGCGAGGCCAAGGACGACCCGCAATCGCGCCTGATCAACGAGCGCGCCCACGCCAATATTCAGAAAGACGGCACCTACTCCGTAGTCCCACGGATGTGGGGCGGTGTGACCAATCCGTCGGAGCTGCGGCGCATTGCCGACGTGGCCGACAAGTACAACGTGCCGATGGTCAAGGTCACCGGCGGCCAGCGCATCGACCTGCTGGGCATCAAGAAACAGGATTTGCCCGGTGTGTGGAAGGACCTCGACATGCCCTCCGGCCACGCCTATGGCAAATCCATCCGCACCGTGAAGACCTGCGTGGGCAGCGAGTTCTGCCGCTTCGGCACGCAGAACTCCACACAGTTGGGCATCGAGCTGGAGCACGACCTGTTCAATATGTGGTCGCCCCACAAGGTCAAGCTGGCGGTGTCCGGGTGCCCACGCAACTGCTCGGAAGCGGGCATCAAGGACGTCGGCATTATCGGCGTCGACTCCGGCTGGGAGATGTACATCGGCGGCAACGGCGGGATCAAGACTGAAGTCGCGGAGTTCTTCGTCAAGCTCAAAACCGCCGAGGAAGTGCGCGAATACAACGGCGCGTTCCTGCAGCTGTATCGCGAAGAGGCTTTCTACCTCGAGCGTACCGTGCATTACCTGCAACGGGTGGGCATGGAGCACATCAAAAAAGCCGTACTGGAAGACCCGGCCCGGCGCCAAGCCCTCAACGAACGCCTGCAATTCTCGCTGTCATTCGAACAAGACCCGTGGAAAGAACGCCTGGAACAGCCGCTGCTGAAAAAGGAATTCGAGGTCATCCCCGTCAAGCAGTTGGAGGTGTCGGTATGAACTGGCTGGATATCTGCGCCCTCGATGAGATCAACGCCCTGGGCTCGCGCATCATCAATGGGCCAAAAGGCGATATTGCGATTTTTCGTACCAGTGACGATGAAGTTTTCGCACTCGATGACCGCTGCCCACACAAAGGCGGGCCGCTGTCCCAAGGCTTGATCTACGGCAAACGTGTGGCCTGCCCGCTGCACAACTGGCAGATCGACCTGGCGTCGGGCGAAGCCCAGGCGCCGGACATCGGCTGCGCCCATCATCACCCCGCCCGTGTGGAAAACGGCCGGGTGATGCTGGCCCTGCGGGACGCCGGTTGATGAACCGCCAGACCACCGCGTCCACCTGCTGTTATTGCGGAGTGGGTTGCGGCGTGCTGATTGAACATGACGGCACGCAGATCCTGGGTGTGCAAGGCGACCCAAGCCACCCGGCAAACTTCGGCAAGTTGTGCAGCAAGGGCGCCAGCCTGCACTTGACCGGCGACCTGGCGGCCCGCGCCCTGTACCCGGAACTGCGCCTGGGCAAAGGCCTGGCCCGTGCCCGCACCGACTGGGACAGCGCCCTGGACCACGCGGCCAACGTGTTCGCCGACACCCTTGCCGAACATGGGCCGGACAGCGTGGCGTTTTACATCTCCGGCCAATTGCTGACCGAGGACTACTACAGCTTCAACAAGCTGGCCCGCGCACTGGTGGGCACCAACAATATCGATAGCAATTCGCGGCTGTGCATGTCTTCGGCGGTGGTCGGCTACAAACGCAGCCTGGGTGCGGATGCGCCGCCATGCAGCTATGAGGACCTGGAGTCGAGTGACTGCGTGATGATCGTCGGCAGCAACATGGCCTACGCCCATCCGGTACTGTTCCGACGCCTCGAGGAAGCCAAGGCACGGCGCCCGCAAATGAAAGTGCTGGTGATCGACCCACGGCGCACGGATACCTGCGATTTGGCCGACTTGCACCTGGCGATCCTGCCGGGCACCGATGTGGCGCTGTTCCATGGGATCTTGCACCTGTTGCTGTGGGAAGACTGGATCGACCGCGACTTTATCCAGGCACATACCGATGGCTTGCTCGAGTTGAAGCGACTGGTGCATGACTACACGCCGCAGATGGTCACGCAGTTGTGCGGCATCAGCGTTGAGCAGTTGCGCCTGTGTGCAGAGTGGGTCGGCACCTCCAGCAGTTTTCTCTCGCTGTGGTGCATGGGGCTTAACCAGTCCACCGCCGGCAGTGCCAAAAACAGTGCGCTGATCAACCTGCACCTGGCCACCGGCACTATTGGTCGGCCGGGTTGCGGGCCGTTTTCCCTGACCGGCCAACCGAATGCCATGGGCGGGCGCGAAACCGGCAGTTTGTCGAACCTGCTGCCGGGGCATCGCGAGGCGGCCAACCCTGAGCACAGGGCGCAAGTCGCGGCTTATTGGGGCGTCGAAACGTTGCCAGCGCCTACCGGGCTCACGGCTATCGAACTGTTCGAACAGATCCAGGCCGGCAAGATCAAGGCCGTGTGGATTGCCTGCACCAACCCCGCGCAATCCTTGCCGGACCAGAACAGCGTGCGTGCGGCATTAGCGGCGTGCCCATTCGTGGTATTGCAGGAGGCTTTTCGCACTACCGAAACCGCCGCCTACGCCGACCTGCTGTTACCCGCCGCCAGTTGGGGCGAGAAGGAAGGCACGGTGACCAATTCCGAACGGCGGATTTCCCACGTACGCCGCGCCATTGCCCCACCTGGGGAAGCACGGCCGGACTGGGCGATTACCGTGGATTTCGCACAGCGCCTGGAGCAACGCTTGCGTCCGGGGTTGCCGAGCTTGTTCGCCTTCGAGCAACCGGCGCAGATCTTTGATGAATACAAGGTGCTCACCCGCCACCGCGACCTTGACCTGTCGGGTATCAGCCATGCCCTGCTCGACCGGCTCGGCCCGCAGCAATGGCCATTTCCAGAGGGCGCACACGCCGGCACGCCGCGCTTGTACACCAAGGGTGTGTTCCCGACAGACAGCGGCCGCGCGCACTTTATCGCCGAGCCTTACCGCGCCGCCAAAGAACAACGTGATGCACGCTTCCCACTGACCCTGATCACCGGGCGCCTGCGCGATCAATGGCACGGCATGAGCCGCACCGGCACGGCCGCGCAATTGTTCGGGCATGTCAATGAAGCCTTGCTGAGCCTGCACCCGGATGAGCTGCGTCGGCATCGTTTCAAAGAGGGCGACCTGGTCAGCCTGAAAAGCCGTCGCGGCAGTGTGATTGTCGCCGTCAGCAGTGATGACAGCGTGCGCCCAGGCCAGGCGTTTCTGCCCATGCATTGGGGCGATCGTTTTCTCAAGGGCGGTGTTAATGCCCTTACCCAGCCGGCGTTTGACCCCTTGTCCAAACAGCCCGAACTCAAACACAGCGGCGTGCGCCTGGAGGCTGTGCAACTACCTTGGCAGTTGTTCGCGTTGATCGAAGGAAATGTGCAGCAACACTTTGACGCCTTACGCCCGCTGTGTGAGGGCTTTGCCTACGTCAGCTTGAGCCTCGCCGGGCGTGAACGGCCGGCTCTTCTGGTGCGCGCAGCCCATACCGAAGCGCCCGACTTGCAACTGTTAACCCGTATCGACGAACTGCTGGGCCTCAATGACGGCCCGGTCATGGCCTATGACGATCCGCGCCGTTCGATTGGCAAGCGGGTAAAAATCGAAAAAGGCCGCATTACCGCGCTGCGCCTGGCCGGCGAAACCCTGGCGCGGCATTGGCTGCAGAGTTTGTGGCTGGAAGGCCGTGCCGACGATCAACTTCGGCGCTGGTTACTTGCGCCGCTCAGTGCACCACCGGGAGGCGCAGCGGCCAGCAGCAAAATTGTGTGTAACTGCAAGAACGTCAGCGAAAGCGCGGTATGCGCCGGTATTGGCCGTGGCCTCGACCTGGCCGGGCTTAAACGGGAACTGGGGTGCGGCACGCAATGCGGCTCCTGCGTTCCGGAAATCAAACGTCTTTTGGCCAGCACGTCGCTGCCAATCGCAATCAGTGTGTGAGGGGATAAACATGAGCGCAAAAGTCTGGCTGGTAGGCGCAGGCCCCGGTGACCCGGAGCTGTTAACCCTCAAGGCGGTACGCGCCCTGCACGCGGCCGATGTGGTGCTGATCGATGACTTGGTCAACGCTAGGGTGCTGGAACACTGCCCGGACGCCCGGGTAGTCACCGTGGGCAAGCGCGGCGGCTGCCGTTCGACACCCCAGGATTTTATCCAGCGCCTGATGTTGCGCTATGCGCGCCAAGGCAAATGCGTGGTGCGACTCAAAGGCGGCGACCCATGTATCTTCGGCCGGGGCGGCGAAGAGGCGATGTGGTTGCGCGAACACGGGATAGAGGTGGAATTGGTCAACGGGATTACCGCGGGCCTGGCGGGTGCAACGAACTGCGATATTCCCCTGACGCTGCGCGGGGTCAGTCGCGGCGTGACGCTGGTCACTGCGCATACCCAGGATGACAGTCGCCTGAACTGGCGCGCCTTGGCCGAGGGCGGGACGACATTGGTGGTGTATATGGGCGTGGCGAAGCTGGAGGAGATTCGTCAGCAATTGCTGGAGGGCGCAATGGCAGCGGATATGCCGGTGGCGATGATCGAGAACGCCTCATTGCCTCAGCAACGCGAGTGCCGCAGCACTCTGGCGCACATGCACACCGATGCACAGGTATTTGCTCTGAAAAGCCCGGCGATCCTGGTGATCGGCAGCGTTGCTGGCGCAGCGCAAGCCGCCTGCATCGCCGTTCCAGCGAGCGCCTGAGGCAAATTTCAGGCAAAAAAAAGCCCGGCCTAAGCCGGGCTTTTTTCTACCACTCAGTAATTACTGAGCTTGAGCTTCAACCGACGCTTCTACACGACGGTTAACAGCGCGACCAGCTTCAGTTGCGTTGTCAGCAACTGGGCGGGATTCGCCGTAACCTACCGCGGTGATGCGGCTAGGAGCAACGCCGTCTTTAACCAGGACTTGCTTAACAGCGTCAGCACGACGCTGGGACAGCTTCTGGTTGTAAGCGTCTGGACCGATGGAGTCAGTGTGACCAGCAACTTCTACGTTGGTAGCTGGGTACTGAGCCATGAAGTCGGCCAGGTTTTTCACGTCGCCGTAGCTGTTAGTCTTAACAACCGCCTTGTCGAAGTCGAACTTAACGTCCAGCTCAACACGAACAACCTGAGCAACTGGAGCTTCTGGCTCTGGAGTTGGCTCTGGAGCTGGTGCTGGAGTAGGAGCTGGAGCGACTGCGCCGGCGTTGCCGCCGAAGTTCACACCCAGGCCAACCAGTGCGGAGTAGTCCCACTTGCCGTTGTCGATGCCGTAGTCAGCTTCAACGCCAGCACGAGCGAACAGGTTGTTGGTGAAGTAGTACTTCACGCCAGCGCCAGCGATTGCCTGAGTGGTCTGGTCACGACCTTTGTGGCCATCAGCTTCAACGTTGGTACGGCTCTGGTGACCGAAACCACCTTCTACGTATGGACGCAGGGAATCAACACCAGCCTGACCGAAGTGGTACTGAGCAGTTACGCTGCCAGTGTCACCTTTGATCTTCTGGGAACCAGTACCGTCGTTCGAACGGGTGTGGTTGGTGGTGTCGTAGTTCAGGTTGATCGACACGTCGTCGGTCAAGAAGTAACCGATGCTAGCGCCAGGGTTGAAGCCGTCTTCGATGTGCTTGACGCTATCGTTGAACTGCTTCTTGTAGAACAGCTGGCCTTCAACTGCGCCTTGGCCTTGTGCCAGAGCGCCGAAAGAAGTGGCAGCAATAAGAGAACCAATGGCAAAGCCCAAGGTGTTTTTCAGTTTCATCCGTTAAATCCCCATCTGGTGATTGTAAAGCAGTCCCACAAACCGGGGGACAACTCGGCGACAAGTCTAACAGAACTTGCCTACACGTAAGAGATATTTGCCACGCACTAAGTTTCAGTCTCGCCCGCAAATTTCTCACGTAATTTATCAAGAGCACGCTTGTAACGCATTTTTGTAGCACTCAAACCCATGTGCATGATGTCAGCAATTTCCTGAAACTCCAGCTCTGCGACAAATCGTAGCACCAAAATTTCCCGGTCAATCGGATTCACATGCACCAACCAGCGATCAAGTCCGGCCTTTTCCTCGGGTACCGGCGCCTTTTCTTCAGACGCTTCCTCAAGGGGGTCCAGACTCAAAGCGTCCATCAAGCGACGCTTTCGCCGTTCCTTACGATACTGCGTGATGCACTCGTTGTACGTGATGCTATAGAGCCATGTCTTGAACTTCGATTTTCCCTCAAAGTTCTTCAGGCCGTATAGCACCTTGAGCATCACTTCCTGACAGACATCATCCGCATCTCTATCGTTCCCCAAATACCTTGAACAAACGTTGAACAGAGTGCGTTGATATCTGCGCATCAATTCTTCGTACGCGCGTGTTATGTGAAACAGCTCCGTGTGCGAGCGCGCGACCAACTCCTCATCAGAGAGCTCACGGGGGTCATAGCGCGTGGACAGCGTTTGGGCTTTATTCAAAACAAGTCGTGCCGACAGTCAGGTCAATGTCCGCTACAGCCCGGTCACCCGGGTTTGCGGCGGCGTACATTAGCAGGATTTGCCGGGTTAGCGGCTACTGACCTGCTGCTCGAGGAGAATCCGATTGGACAGCGATACCAGCTCACCGTCATCGGTCAGCACCGTCGTCTTGACCGTGCCGATCTCCTCGATTTGCCCTTCGACCTCGCCCACACGCACCTGTTGCCCAACCTGATACAGCTCACGCACATAGATTCCCGCAAGAATCTGACCGGCAATTTCCCGGCTTCCCAACCCCATGGCCAGTGCAACGGCCAGACCAACGGTAATCAAAACAATCACAATCACGTGGTTTAGAAGGTCGGTTTTGACCTCCAACTGGCTGATCGCGACGGAAATACTGATGATGATCACCAGTCCCTGGGCGATTCGCCCCAGGCCCGCAGCATAGTCCAACCCCACGCCTTCAGCGGCCCCGCGCACCAGCCCGTTGGCCAGTTGCGCCAGCAAAACACCTACCAGCAACACCAGCGCGCCGCCGAAAACCTTCGGCAAATACAGCGCCAGCATGTCGAGCGTAGCTGAAACTCGCTCAAGTCCAAGGGATTGAGCCGCAGAAACCAGAAAAATAAGCAGAACAAACCAATAAACGATCTTCCCGATGAGGGTGGAGATCGGTACTTGCAACCCGGCGCGGCCCAGCAGCTTAGTCAGGCCCGTGCCTGCCATCAAGCGGTCCAGCCCCAATTTTGCGAGCAATTTGGACAGCAGGGTATCGAGCAACTTGGCCACGACAAAGCCCAGCAACACCAGAACCAGAGCACCAAACAGGTTGGGAATGAAATTCGCCACCTTGGTCCACAATGCGGTCATCGCGGTGACCAGGCTCTGGGTCCAGAGATCAAGTTCCATATTCAATCAGCCTTATCAGCAGTGCGAGCAAGAGGTTTACGACGCGAAACCGGCGATACGTGGGCCGAACCATTGTTCAGGGCCATCATCAACGCCGGCAACCAACGACCCAGCAGCCCGAACAGGTCCCCCGCCCCTACCTGACGGTTGGCGGTTTTCAACACGCGGCCCAGGCAGGCATCGTCATCACGGTTGGATGGCGAAGCATTGAGCATGTCACGCAAAGACTGTTCGAACGGATCGTGCATAAAGACCTCTCGCAAGTGAGTTAAAAGACGAGGGTTAAATTCTTGGGGTCACATATGCCCCTGTTTGTGTTCAGGTCATATTCAGGTCAAACCCAGCGCAATCGTCGAAATAACCACCATTGTCCGAGCGCTACCGAGACCATCAACAAGCAGGCGATCACAAATCCATAGGGGCTGGCGGAGAACGGAATCCCGCCCACATTTATGCCCAGCAAACCGGTCAGAAAACTCATCGGCAGGAAGATCCCGGTGATAATCCCGAAGCGGTACATCGTGCGATTCATGCGCACGCTCAAGCGCCGGTCTTCGGCCTCAAGCACCAGCCCCACGCGCTCCCGGGTCAGTTCGAGCTCTTCCAGGTAGCGGGTCAGGCTGTTGTTCAATTCGTTCCAGTAGTCAGCATCGTCGTCACAAAACCACGGCAATTTGATCCGCGTCAGCTGGGCAAAAATATCCCGCTGCGGGGCCAGAAAACGCTTCAATCCGGCAGCCCGTCGGCGGATCTGCAAGACGTTGCCGTGCTCTGGGGTATACCGTTCGTCGGCATCGAGTTTTTCTTCCTCTAAATCGACGACTTCGGACAAATCGGTGACCAGATCCTGCACTTTATTGGTCAGGTACTGCGCCATATAAAGGATGAGTTCAGAGGCGGTTTTTGGCCCTTTGCCCTCCGCCAGTTGCACCAGCAGCTCGTCGGTAGCCCGCAATGGGCGCAGGCGCAGGGAAATCACGCGACTGGCGGCCGCAAAAATACGCACCGAGACCATGTCTTCCGGTTCGGCGCCCGGATTGAGGTTGACCCCGCGCAGAAACAGCAGCAATTCGCTGTCCGGCAGCGGCAACAGGCGCGGTCGAGTGTTCTCCTCCAGCAACAGGTCGCAGGCGAATTCGCTCAGACCGCTGGATTTACGCAACCAGGTCTGGGTCTGTGGATGGCTGCGATCCCAATGCAGCCACAGGCTTTCCTGGGGCTGCAGCTGTAAATCGTCGAGCTCAGTCCGGGCAATCGAACGCGCACCGCCTTTACCGTCCAGCACCAGAGCATGCACCAGCCCCCATTGCGCGTTTTCTTCCTCGAACATCCTCACCCCTTTCGGCTACCGCGGTTTATTCAGGCATTTTCAACGGGCTTGGCGAAACGATCACGCCATTATTGTCGGCATAGATGTACTCGCCCGGGCGGAAGGTCACGCCGGCAAACGTCACTACCACGTTAAGGTCGCCAATGCCGCGCTTGTCGGTCTTCATCGGGTGAGGCGCCAACGCCTGCACACCCAGGTCAGTCTGGGCGAGGACATCGACATCACGCACGCAACCGTAGATCACCAGCCCTTCCCAGCCATTTTTTGCAGCTTTCTCGGCGATCATGTCGCCCAGCAGCGCGCGACGCAGGGAGCCCCCGCCGTCGACCACCAGCACCTTGCCGGCGCCTGGTTGGTCGGCTTGTTCCTTGACCAGCGAGTTGTCTTCGAAGCACTTGATGGTGACGATTTCACCGCCAAAGGAGTCTCGGCCACCGAAATTACTGAACATCGGCTCAACTACCTGCACCAGCTCCGGGTAGGCGTCGCACAGATCGGGCGTCACGTAATGGATCATCGGGAAACTCCTGTCATCAAGGAAGAGGTCGAACATCCCACGGTGTACATCAGAAAAACGCGTCACAACGGTCGAACTTTAAGTGCGCTCTCGTCAGTCGCGGCCATGATCAGACTCACACCGTCGCAACGCAATAGCGACTGCACGACTGAATATGACCAGAAACGTTTGCCGCGTCATATCTTAGCCGCAACCTCGCGCGAGTGAAACGCCCCTGGCAGAGCGGCTGCGTCAAACCATTGCGATGACCTGCGGCTCTGCCGCGAATAACGGTGTCAGCGGGTCTTTCAACCACTGCGCCACCAACGGCCACACTTCAGCCTGCGCGGCCTTGCTGACCAGCATCTCGACGTGCCCGAAATCCCCGCTGAAGCCTTGCTTGCGCCCCAGGCACAGGTATTGGCGGTGCTCAGAGCCCACTTGTTCAAATAATTTGCGACAAGCCCAGTCCGGGTCCTGTTGATCGCCGGCAGCGCTGACCGCCAGCAGCGGCACGTCGACATCGGCCAGGCCTTTCCACCAGTCCTGCTTGCCATCGCCAAAACGACCGAACAGGCCATTCCAGCGCATCGCTTCGATCATCACGCCCGCCGGCTCATCCTCGGGGCCGCGTTTGAGCCGTACGCCGGATACTTCACCAAAACGTTTCAAGAGCAACCGGCCGGTCCACTCCAGCGGCGGAATCTTCAACGGCCAGTGGGTGCGGCTGACCTGGCAACCAAACAGCGCCACCGACGCCACGGCTGGCGCGCCAAGGTGCTGACCGCCCAGGGCCGCTGCCAAGGCGGTGCCGCCCAGGGAGTGGCCGATCCAGCGCGGGATTTGTGCGCTTTGCTCACGGACAAATGCGCCGATCGCCGGCAAATCGTAACGCGCGTAATCGGCGACGCGATTTCTGGCGTAGTCCTGATTGCGCTTGGACAGGCCATGGCCACGCATTTCCGGGATCCATACATCAAATCCCTGACGCGCCAGGTAAGCACCCAGTCCGATACCTTTGGGCGAATACCAGAAGCGCCGATTGGAAAAACTGCCGTGCAATAAAATAACCGGCGTGCCCCGGTTTTCCGGGACATCCGCCAGGCCCAAACGGGTCACAGCCAGCTCGACGGTGCCGTCGGGGCTGTTACCGGGTTTGAGGCGGTACACATCTTCACTCAGGTCGCCACGACGTTCAGCACTGATCAAGGCGACGGGAAATAGGTTGCTGCTGCTTTGCATAATGTTCTTGCACAAAAAAGGGCGGCGTCCGGATGGAGTTCCGCCCTGTACAGATAAGAATGCCGGTCACCCAGGCTGGGGGACCGGCACTTTTGACGTGACGACCTTAGGCGGACGCTTGGCCTTCCGCCAGGAAGAACCAGGTTTCCAGCACGGAGTCGGGGTTCAAGGAAACGCTTTCGATACCCTGTTCCATCAGCCATTTGGCCAGGTCCGGGTGGTCGGAAGGGCCTTGGCCGCAGATGCCGATGTACTTGCCGGCCTTGTTACAGGCCTGGATGGCGTTGGCCAGCAGCTTCTTGACCGCAGGGTTACGCTCATCAAACAGGTGCGCGATGATCCCCGAGTCACGGTCCAGGCCCAGGGTCAGCTGGGTCAGGTCGTTGGAGCCGATGGAGAAGCCGTCGAAGAACTCCAGGAATTCTTCGGCCAGGATGGCGTTGGACGGCAGTTCGCACATCATGATCACGCGCAGGCCGTTTTCGCCGCGAGTCAGGCCGTTTTCAGCCAGCAGGTCGACGACCTGGCTCGCTTCGCCCAGGGTCCGTACAAACGGCACCATGATCTCGACGTTGGTCAGGCCCATCTCGTTGCGCACGCGCTTGAGGGCACGGCATTCCAGCTCGAAGCAGTCGCGGAAGGCTTCGCTGATGTAACGCGAAGCGCCACGGAAGCCCAGCATCGGGTTTTCTTCTTCGGGCTCGTAGAGCTTGCCGCCGATCAGGTTGGCGTACTCGTTGGACTTGAAGTCCGACAGGCGCACGATGACCTTTTTCGGGTAGAACGCCGCCGCCAGGGTGCTGATGCCTTCCACCAGCTTCTCGACGTAGAAACCCACTGGGTCGTTGTAGCCGGCGATGCGTTTGTCGACGCTTTCCTTGATCTCCAGCGGCAGGCCGTCGTAGTTCAGCAGGGCCTTGGGGTGCACGCCGATCATGCGGTTGATGATGAACTCGAGACGGGCCAGGCCCACACCAGCGTTCGGCAACTGTGCGAAATCGAAGGCGCGGTCGGGGTTACCGACGTTCATCATGATCTTGAACGGCAGGTCCGGCATGGCATCGATGGAGTTTTGCTTGATGTCGAAGCCCAGCTCACCTTCAAAGATGAAGCCGGTATCGCCTTCGGCGCAGGACACAGTCACGCCCTGGCCGTCTTTCAACAGTTGGGTGGCGTTGCCGCAACCCACAACTGCCGGGATCCCCAGTTCGCGGGCAATGATCGCTGCGTGGCAGGTACGCCCGCCACGGTTGGTGACGATGGCGCTGGCGCGTTTCATCACCGGCTCCCAGTCCGGGTCGGTCATGTCGGAGACCAGCACGTCGCCGGGCTGGACTTTGTCCATTTCGGACACGTCCTTGATGATCCGCACCTTGCCGGCGCCGATGCGCTGGCCGATGGCGCGGCCTTCCACCAGCACGGTGCCGGTTTCTTTCAACAGGTAGCGTTCCATCACGTTGGCCGAAGTGCGGCTCTTCACGGTTTCCGGGCGCGCTTGCACGATGTACAGCTTGCCGTCGTCACCGTCCTTGGCCCACTCGATGTCCATCGGGCACTTGTAGTGCTTTTCGATGATCATCGCTTGTTTGGCCAGTTCGCTGACTTCAGCGTCGGTCAGGCAGAAACGCGCGCGTTCGGCCTTGTCGACTTCAACGGTTTTCACCGAGCGACCGGCCTTGGCCTCGTCGCCGTAGATCATCTTGATGGCTTTGCTGCCCAGGTTACGGCGCAGGATGGCCGGGCGGCCGGCCTCAAGGGTGTGTTTGTGGACGTAGAACTCGTCCGGGTTGACCGCGCCTTGTACGACGGTTTCACCCAGGCCGTAGGCGCCGGTGATAAACACCACGTCACGGAAACCGGATTCGGTGTCCAGGGTAAACATCACGCCGGCGGTGCCGGTTTCCGAACGCACCATGCGCTGCACACCGGCAGACAGGGCCACCAGCTTGTGGTCGAAACCCTGGTGTACGCGGTAGGAAATAGCGCGGTCATTGAACAGCGAGGCAAACACTTCCTTGGCGGCGCGAATCACGTTTTCAACGCCGCGGATGTTCAGGAAGGTTTCCTGCTGGCCGGCAAAGGAGGCGTCCGGCAGGTCTTCGGCGGTGGCCGAGGAGCGCACGGCAACCGCCATGTCCGGGTTGCCGGCCGACAGTGCAGCAAAGGCGGTACGGATTTCTTCGTTGAGCTTCTCGGGGAACTCGGCGTCCATGATCCATTGGCGGATCTGGCTGCCGGTTTTCGCCAGGGCGTTGACGTCATCGACGTCCAGAGCGTCCAGCGCGGCGTGGATCTGGGCGTTGAGGCCGCTCAGCTCGAGGAAGTCGCGGTAAGCCTGGGCCGTGGTGGCGAAACCACCGGGCACCGAGACGCCAGCGCCTGCAAGATTACTGATCATCTCGCCGAGGGATGCGTTCTTGCCCCCCACATGCTCTACATCCTGGACGCCGAGCTTATCGAGGGAAACTACGTACTCTACCAAGGTGATCTCTCCACTTTCTGTGTTGGAAAAGCTCAGGACGCCGGCGGCTCAGTAGGAGCAAACGCCAGCGCTTGTGGCCTGGACCTGGAAAATAAGTGAGAATGCGGCCCACTGCGGGACGGCAAAATCGCGCCTATCATATCCAAGATTCGCCATCAGCTTAAGGCCCAGGGCTCAAATGAAACGATCTGCTTTCTTTATTTCCGACGGCACCGGCATTACAGCCGAAACATTGGGCCAGAGCCTGCTCGCGCAGTTCGAAAACATTACCTTCGCCAAATTCACGCGGCCGTATATAGACAGCGTGGATAAAGCGCGGGCCATGGTACAACAAATCAATCTGGCGGCCGAAAAAGACGGTTTTCGCCCGATCATTTTCGACACCATCGTCAACCAGGACATTCGTGAGATCCTGGCAACCTCCAATGGTTTCATGATCGACATCTTCTCCACGTTCCTGGCGCCATTGGAACAGGAGCTGAGTGAACATTCCTCTTATTCCGTGGGCAAGTCCCATTCCATTGGCCATAACTCCAACTATATGGAGCGTATCGAGGCGGTGAACTTCGCCCTCGACAACGATGACGGCGCTCGCACCCACTACTATGACAAGGCCGACCTGATCCTGGTGGGCGTGTCTCGCTGCGGAAAGACCCCGACCTGCCTGTACATGGCCATGCAATTCGGTATCCGCGCGGCCAACTACCCGCTCACCGAAGACGACATGGAGCACCTGACGCTGCCCGCCGCCCTGCGTGCGCATTCCCACAAGCTGTTCGGCCTGACCATCGACCCGGACCGCCTCACCGCCATCCGCAACGAGCGCAAGCCCAACAGCCGCTACTCCAGCTACGCCCAGTGCGAATTCGAAGTGCGCGAAGTGGAAAATCTGTTCCGTCGCGAGAATATTGCGCACATCAATTCCACGCATTTTTCGGTGGAAGAGATTTCGGCGAAGATTCTGGTGGAGAAAGGTGTGGAACGCCGCTTCAAATAGTGGGCGCCTGCACGGGCGCCATCGCAGGCAAGCCAGCTCCCACAAGGGAATGCATTCCAAATGGGGGAGATTCTGGTGGAGACCTGAACTGGCCCCAGCAAGCCAGCTCCCACAGGGGAGTGCATTCCAAATGTGGGAGCTGGCTTGCCTGCGATGAACGATAACGCGGTAAACCTGCCTACAGCTGAAACCTGTCACCGCCCTGCCCCAGCGCGGTGGCGAGCGCGTCAAAGCCCTCACGCAGCAACTGATCGTCACCTGACGTATTACAGATACTCGCCCGAATAAACTGCGGCACCGCCGTCTGCCCTACGGCAAACGCCTCTGCGGTGGCGATCAGGTAATTATTCTGCTTGAGCTCTGCCTCGATTTCCGACGCACGCCAGGGCTCCGGCACTTCAATCCAGAAGTGTGGGCTGTTGAGGTGAGTGCGGTATTCCAGACCCACCAGCAGATCACGCACCAGGGCCTTGCGCCGGCTGATCTCGTTGATTTGCTGGCGCAGCAGGTATTCCGCCGTGCCGTTTTCGATCCACTGTGTCGCCAGCTCCAGCGTCACCGGCGTGGCCATCCAGCAGGTCGAGCGCAAGGCCGCCGAAATCCGGCTGACCAATGCCGGTGGCGCATGCACATACCCCACGCGCAAACCGGCAGACACCGCCTTGCTCAGGCTGCTGATCAAAATCGTACGCTCGGGCGCGAAGAAACTCAGCGGCGGCGGGCGATCTTCCACCAACACGCCGTGGGCTTCGTCTTCCAGAATCAGCAGATTATGCTCGCGGCACACCTTGGCCAGCGCTTCCCGGCGCGCGACCGACAGCACGGCCGTGGTCGGGTTCTGGATCGTCGGGGTGCAGTACAACGCCGAAACCCGGTGATTACGACAGACTTCATCCAGCGCACCCGGCAGCACGCCTTCGTCGTCCATCTCCAGGCCGATCAGCCGTACACCGAGCATGCGTGCGGCGGTGATAAGCCCTGGGTAAGTCAGTTGCTCAGTGACCACCGTATCCCC
This sequence comes from Pseudomonas sp. W3I7, assembly GCF_030816095.1. Taxonomy (NCBI): domain Bacteria; kingdom Pseudomonadati; phylum Pseudomonadota; class Gammaproteobacteria; order Pseudomonadales; family Pseudomonadaceae; genus Pseudomonas; species Pseudomonas sp. W3I7. The sequence continues at coordinate 1,314,236 of NZ_JAUSXP010000001.1, read as the reverse complement.
CGCCCGCAGCAACGCCATCATGGCGCAGAGCAGGCCATGCTGGCCGCCATTGACGCAGATGACCTGCTCGGGAATCGGATGAAAATCGCGCTGCACCAGCCATTGCGCACCGGCCTCGCGGTAGCGCGGCAGACCGGCGTCCGGCGTGTAGGCGCTGATGTCCTGGAGGAACTTGGCGTTGGTCGACAAGGTTTGGAAGCTTTGGGCCAGGAACACCGTTTCTTGCCCTGGAATGTGCATGTTGCGGCTCATGTCGAAGTACTGGCGCGGCTCTTCGCTGACGTTACGAAAGCCTTCATCACGCTGACGCTCCATCCCACGCTTGCGCACGAAGGTGCCGTCACCGACACGCGCCACCACTAACCCCAGTCGCTCCAGCTCGCCGTAGGCGCGGCTGATGGTGCCGATGGTCACGCCGAGATTATCGGAAAGAACCCGATGGGGCGGCAGTTTGCGTCCCGGTTCAATCAAGCCTTCAAGGATGCCCCGCTCCATCACATCGGACAGGCGTTTGTACTTCACGCCCTGACCGCTGGCCAACCCCTCACGCATAATTGACACCATGTCAATATTTGTTTTGACAGCCATCATTCGCCCTAATAGTGTGCTTTTACGGGTTCAATCACCGGATGAAACAACTTAATACACAGTCAATATAGAGTTCAATTCCGGCTCAGGGAAGCAATAAACGATGCCAATGTCCGCCGTTCTTGAAAACACTACAAAAACAAAAAATCAGAAACAGTGGTTGGCTGGTCTGGTCACCAGCGTGATGTTTCTTATCGTGTGCCTGAGTTGGGGCACCACCTGGCTGGGCATCAAGATCGCCGTCGAAAGCGTGCCGCCGCTGACGTCTGCCGGGCTGCGCTTTCTGATCGCGTTCCCGCTGTTCCTGTGTTTTGCCCTGGTGCGCCGCGAGCCGATCCTGTTCCCGCGTGAAAGCCGCTGGTTCTTCGTATTTGTGACCCTGTCGTATTTCAGCGTTCCCTATTACTTGCTCAACTACGGCGAAATGCATGTGTCGTCCGGCCTCACCGCGCTGCTGTTCAGCTGCATGCCGGTGTTCATCCTGATTTTCTCCGCGCTGTTTTTGCGCGAACGCATCTACTTTTCCCAGGTGGTCGGCATCGGCATCGGTTTCGGCAGCCTCTACATGATCATCAAGAGCCAGGGCCTGCACCTGGACCACGCCGAATTCTTCGGCGTGCTGGCGATTCTGACCGCCGCGATCATGCATGCCTTGTGCTACGTCATCACCAAGCAAAAAGGCAGCGCCATCAGCGTGATTACCTACAACACACTGCCCATCGGTATCGCCGGGCTGATGCTGTTCGTGGCCGGCCTGTGGTTTGAAACACCGACCTTCGAAAACATCACCCTGCGCTCCTGGAGTGCGCTGTTCTACCTGGGGCTGGTGGCGTCGGTGGGCGGGTTTATTGTGTATTTCATGTTGCTCAAACGTTTGAGCCCGATCATTTTGTCGTTCGTGTTCATTATTTTCCCGGTGTTCGCGGTGATCATCGGCGCCTGGTACGAAGGCGTAGAAATTTCCCGTGACCTGATGCTGTACTCGGCCATCCTGCTGGCGGGTTTTGCGATCACCAAGTTGCCGGTTGAAAAACTCCTGGCCAAAAAAAATTGACCCTTAAACCACAACGACAACAACGCGAGAGAAACATGGAAGTCCTCCGCCCCACCGCTCTGGAACAGATTTATGCCCACGCCAGCCGCAGCTACCCGGACGAATGCTGCGGTTTTGTCTTCGCCGATGGCAGTGTGTACCTGGGCAACAATATCCAGAATGAGCTGCACCACAAGAACCCCGAGATGTACCCGCGCAGCGCGGCCAATGGCTATACCTTTTCGGTGGCCGACACCCTGCTGCTGAACAAGGCGTTTCGCAGCGACAACCCGGTGGTGGTGATCTACCACTCCCACCCGGACGTCGGCGCCTATTTCAGTGATGAAGACCAGGACAAGGCACTGTTCCTGGGTGAGCCGATCCACCCCGTCAGCTACCTGGTGGTGGACGTGCGCCAGGGCCAGGCCCTGGGCTCAAAGCTGTTTGCCTGGGATGGCAAGCAATTCGCCCTTAAACCCTTCAACGACCTGCACACGGAGTTGTCCATGAACGCTGTCTCTTTCCCCGATATCCTGGTTCGCGTGGCCAAGCTGCCGGAATCGACCCTTGAGGGCACTGGATCGACATTGCGCGAAGTCATTGAAAACCTCTGCAGCAGCCACCCACAGCTGCGCTCGCACCTGTTCCACGAAAACAACAACCAGCTCAAGGAACACTTCCTGTTCACCGCCGAGGAAGCATTGATCGGCGCCGATGAACCCTTGCCGAAAAAGGCCAGGATCGAAGTGCTGCTGGCCACCTCCGGCGGTATGGACGTCGACGCACTGAGCAACGAAGAAGTCCAGCGCTACGTGCGCCACATCACCCTGCCCGGCGTTGGCCGTGAAGGCCAGTTGAACCTGAAAAAAGCCAAGGTGCTGATCATCGGCACCGGCGGCCTGGGCTCGCCCATCAGCCTGTACCTCGCGGCAGCCGGCATCGGCACCCTGGGCCTGGTGGATTTCGACGTGGTCGAGAGCAGCAACCTGCAACGCCAGATCGTGCACGGCAACAGCACCCTCGGCATGCCCAAGGTCGAGTCAGCCAAGCGGCGGCTGCAAGACCTCAACAGCCATATCCAGATCAATGCCCACAACACCGCCCTCAACGCCGACAATGCACTGGAGTTGGTCGGCGCGTATGACCTGGTGATCGACGGCACTGATAATTTCGACACCCGCTACCTGGTCAACGATGCCTGCGTGCAATTGGGCAAGCCGTTGGTGTACGGCGCCATCTACCGTTTCGATGGGCAGATCAGCGTGCTCAACTACAAAGGCGGGCCGTGCTACCGCTGCCTGTTTCCTTCAGCACCGCCGGCCGAATTGGCACCCAATTGCAGCGCCGGTGGCGTGATCGGTGTGCTGCCGGGTGTAGTCGGAATGATCCAGGCCACCGAAGCGATCAAATTACTCATCGGCATCGGCGAACCGCTGTCGGGCCGCCTGATGCGCTTCGACGCGCTGGCCATGAAGTTCAGCGAGATCCGCTTCAAACGCCGCGCCGACTGCCCATGCTGCTCAGACCTGCGCCACAGCGAAAACGTCGCGCCAGCCGTGTGCGCGGATGCCGTCCCGAGCCAGCCCGCGTTGGCCGAAGAGCGCTACATCAAACCGCGCGTGCTCAAGCAACTGCTCGAACACCCACGCAGCGCCGACGTGTTGCTGGATGTGCGCGACGCCAGCGAGCTGGAAGTGTGCAAGTTGCCGGGCGTGGTGCATATACCCCTGGCCGAACTGGACGGGCAATTGGGCAGCCTGAGCCGCGACAATACCCATTACCTGATCTGCTACGCCGGAACCCGCGCCGAGCAAGCGGCCAGCACCTTGCTGGCCGCCGGCTTTGCCAATACCAAGGTCCTGCAGGGCGGCATGAAACATTGGGTTCGCGACGTCGAACCCGACATGCCTTTGTACTGATCCGGGGGCTGAGCGATGTTGCATAACTCCATTCTCGACGTGATCGGCCATACGCCGATCGTGCGCCTGGCGCAGTTTTCCGAAGACCTCGGCATCGAGGTTTATGCCAAGCTCGAATCCCTCAACCCTGGCGGCAGCCACAAGGCGCGTATCGCCCTGGGCATGATCCTCGACGCAGAACGCCGCGGCGTGCTGATTCGCGATTCCGGGCAAACCATCATCGAGCCCAGCGGCGGCAATACCGGCATTGGCCTGGTGATGGCCGGCAATGTGCTGGGCTACAAAGTGGTGCTGGTGATCCCTGACAACTACAGCCCCGAAAAGCAGAAACTGCTGCGCTTGTACGGCGCCAAGGTGGTGTTGTCGGACAGCCGCCTCGGGAACAATTCCCACGGCGAAAAGTGCATGGAACTGCAGTTGGAAAACCCCAATTTCGTGATGCTCAACCAGCAGCGCAACGGCGCCAACCCGCAGACCCACCGCGACACCACCGCACCGGAAATCCTCCGCGCCTTCGGTGAACAGCGCGTGGACTATTTCGTCAGCGGCATCGGCACCGGTGGCCATATCACCGGCATCGGCGAAACCCTCAAGGCGGCCTGGCCTGCGATGCGCGTCATGGGTGTGGAACCGGAGGAGTGCGACCTGCTCAAGGACCAGCACGCGCCGCACCATATCCAGGGCCTGTCGATCGGCTTGATCCCGAGCATTCTTAACGTGGGTGTCATTGACGGCATGCTCAAGGTCTCGCGCCTGGCGTGCATCGACATGATGAAACGCATCATGCGCACCGACGCCATCAGCCTGGGTTTGTCTTCGGCCGCCAACATGGTAGCCATCGCCCAACTCGCCCCCGAACTCCCGCCCGAAACGGTGGTGTTGACCATGGTCTACGACAATGCCGACAGCTACCTGCCCAATTTCGAATAACCGGTTTTCCAACCATCAAGACTGTGGGGGTGCCTCCATGGGGGGCTTTATCGACATGCAACAGCTGCACGATGAGTTGCTGACCCACCTCATCCAGACTCTGACGCCGGCGCAGATGAAGCAGTTGGAACCGCATTTGGCGCCATTGATCCAGAATGCCGCACAGGCCGTGGCAGAGGACTTGATTGCCTATGCCTACCGCGACCCGGCGTCCCGTGGGCGGGGCGAGCTGATCCTGGAGTCCTACGCCTCGTTCAAGGCGGTGTTGTTCTACCGGCTGGCACACTTGGTGTGGAATTTTCCCGACCAGGCCAATGGTCTGTTCTCACGCATGGCCCTCAAGCTCAGCAACCAGGGCAAAATCCTCTCCGGCGCCGAAATCCACCCTGCAGCCCGGATCGGCCGGCGCTTTGTGCTGGACCACGGTTTCGGCACCGTAATCGGCGAAACCTGCGAGATCGGCAACGATTGCTACATCCTCTGCGGCGTGACCCTCGGTGCCCGAGGCATTGCCAACAACCCGGACGGCAAACGCCACCCGCGCCTGGGCAATAACGTCGAGGTCGGCTCCGGCGCGCGCGTACTGGGCTATGTGCAAATTGGCGACAACGTGTTTATCAGCCCTTCGTGTGTGATCACCCAGGATGTGCCGGCGGGCACCAAGGTCAAGGTGGTCAACCAGATCCAGTTACAAAAGAACGCCGAATCGGATCACAGCAATTACCTGGGGGCTTTCGCGCTGGATGAGCGTTTGCACGTGGTCGGCGAAGTCAGCGCCAGCCACAAGGTCACGGTGCTGGATGCCGACTTTCACCCTTTGCACGGGCTGATGCTGGAGCCCACGGTAAAGGAGCGTCATCACTTGCAGTTTCGCCTGCGTCGCCTGGACACCGGCGACCATCTGCCACGCTTGCCGCTGAACCTGAAAGTCTGTGGCCCCGAATTTGAGATCACCCTGCTCTCCCCGCCTGGCTTGAGCGCAATGGTGCGTCACCTGCTGCAAGCCAGCCCACTGATCGTCGGAGGTTGAACATGTCCGTGCATACCATGGAAACCCTGGCGCTGTTTGACAGCGCGCCCTACCAGAACGCTTTCAGCGCCCGGGTGATTGCCGTCAGCGAACAGGGCATTGCCCTGGAACACACGCTGTTCTACCCCACCGGCGGCGGGCAGCCGGGCGATACCGGGCACCTGACCCTGGCCGATGGTACGCGGGTCAACGTGACCGGCACCGTGCGCGACCCGGTGTTGCGCTCGATCATCTGGCACCAGGTTGAACACTGCCCCGAGCCATTGACGGCCGGCGTACAGGTGGATGCCGGCCTGGATTGGGAGCGGCGTTACCAGCACATGAAAATGCACACTTGCCTGCACCTGCTGTGCTCGATCATTGATGCGCCGGTCACCGGCTGCAGCATCAGCGCAGACAAAGGCCGCCTGGACTTCGACTTGCCGGAAATGACCCTCGACAAGGACAGCATCACCCGCGACCTCAATGCCTTGATCGAACAAGCCCATGCAGTGAAAACCCTGTCGATGCCCGCTTCGGAATACTCGACCCTGCTGCAGATCACCCGCACCCAGGCGGTGGCGCCCCCGGTCATCCAGGGCTCAGTGAGGGTAATAGAAATCGCCGGGATCGATATCCAGCCATGCGGTGGCACCCATGTGATCAACACCGAAGAAATCGGCCGGGTGTACTGCGAAAAAATCGAGAAAAAGAGCAAGCACAACCGCCGGGTGATCCTGCGGTTTGAGGGATGAATTACCCGAGTCAGCTAAGCGTGGGCGCTGTAGACCACGCTTGCCGACGTAAAGCTAAGCCCTACTGCTTCGCCTCATTGAGGTGTTTTTTCAACACCTGAACCTGTTCTTCAAGCATTGAAATTTGTGTGCTGTAGTAGGACTTCATCTCAGCAATACCCGCTTCGATATTAGCGTTGTCCACCCTGAACTGCTCAGCGGTGGGCACCGACTGCGTGGGTGACTCGTTGGTCGGATCTGCCGGGGTATCGCTGGTGGTCATAGTGGACTTATTCGCCGGCGCCGTTGGCGTCTGGATCTCAGGTTTGGTCACCTTCTTGACGTGCTCAATCATACTTTTAAGCTCCTTGGCCAACGCTTCAAAGGCCTCCGTCATCTGCTGCATCAGCCTGTTGATATCTGCGCGCAACTGCGTATTCAGCTTGAGTGGCTCCTCAAGATCTTGATTCTGGGCAACTTCAGGTGTCTGAGCGTCTTGACCAACAGGGTTAAGCGTCTCTTGAGATGTTTGAGGCAGTTCGACGGGGGCCTCGTCTGCGCCTTTGCGTGGAGCACTCAGTTGCTCACGCAGTTCGACAATTTCGTTTTTGAGTTTGACGATTTTCTCCTGGCATTCGGTGATAAACGCCTTGAAGTCGATCAGGAGCTGGTTATTTTTACCCACCAATTCCAGGGTCTCGTTCTGTGGCCCGACCTTTTGCGATTGCGGCGGGTTAACGAGGGCGTTGTGGCTCGATAACTGACCGCGCTGCTCTGGCGTCATGGGGGGCCGAGGAGCTGCAGCATCGCCCTGTGTGCCGACACCACTTGAGGTATCGGCCTTGCTTTCCTGACGGGGCGGCTTCGAATGCTGAGACGCTTCGTAGCCCACAGGGTAATTCGTTTGTGGCGGGGTATTTACGCTAATCATAAGATGCTTTCTCAAATCCAGATAATGCTGAGGGGTGGGTTGGCAGAGACTTGCTGCGGCAAGCGATCTGACCCATTGATTGGCATTTATCTGAAAGCGGTTCCTGGAATACAGGATGTGTGGGTAGCTAATTGTGTCGGCAGCGCTATCAGCCTTTTCCTGAAGGTTGATCAGCGCACGCAAAACGGATGCCCAAGCCGCAGTTCGTACAGGAAACTGACAGCAAATTTATGCGCTTGTAACATTCAGAAACGTACAATCCCGCCAGCAACGTCGCGTTGCCCCTGACTCACGAACACAGCGCCCGCCCTCCTCGGTGGGTCATTCGTGCAGCAGCTGAGCTCACCCCCACTACGCCCCTGAACCTGAACGCTGCAGGACTGAATGCCTATGAACAAAGTGTTCCGCGATTACCTGCCGGCATCCACCCTGCGCTTGCTGCCCAACCGCTGGGACCTGGTCGCGCTGCCGCTGGTGATCGGCTTTCTGCTGTTTTTCTCCCTCACGGCCCGGGAAACCTGGGCGCCCATCGCCACGTTGCAGAGTGAAGTCATTTCCCTGGACCCGGCCAACCTGCCGGAATACGCGATGCGCACCACGATGCGCATGCTCGCGGCCATGGTCGCGGCGCTGGTGTTCACCTTGCTGTACGGCACCCTGGCGGCCAAAAGCCGGCGCGCTGAAAAGCTGCTGGTGCCGGTGCTCGATATCCTGCAATCGGTGCCGGTGCTCGGCTACATCTCATTCACGGTGACGTTCTTCCTGCTGCTGTTCCCCGGGCGCGTACTCGGCGCCGAGCTCGCGGCGATCTTTGCGATCTTCACCAGCCAGGCCTGGAACATGACGTTCAGCTTCTATCAGTCGCTGCGCATGCTGCCCCACGACTTGGTGGAGGTGTCGACCAACCTGCGGCTTTCCGGCTGGCAGAAATTCTGGAAGCTCGACGTGCCATTCGCCATGCCGGGGCTGGTGTGGAACATGATGATGAGCATGTCCGGCGGCTGGTTCTTCGTGGTGGCTTCCGAAGCCATCACCGTCGGCGACAAGACCATCACCCTGCCGGGCGTAGGTTCGTACCTGGCCTTGGCGATCGCTCAGAAAGACCTGCACGCCGTGGGTTACGTGATTTTGGCGATGATTGTGGTGATCCTGCTGTACGACCAGTTGCTGTTCCGCCCACTGGTGGCCTGGGCTGACAAGTTCCGCATGGAAACCACCGCGTCCCAGGGCGCGGCGCCACAATCCTGGCTGTTGAACCTGATCCAGCGCACGCGCATCGTGCAGCGCATCCTGCGCCCCATCACCCGTGCCTTCAGCCGGATCGGCAACCAACGCTTCAGCCTGGCGGGTGGCGCGTTCAAGGCGTTGCCGGCCGAAACACCGGCGGCGTCAAAAGTGATCGACTGGGTGTGGGGCACGCTGATTGCGCTGCTGGCCGCGTATGCGCTGTACCACATCGTGCAATACGTCGGCACCGAAGTGACCTTCGCCGAAGTCGGCCATGTCTTTGTACTGGGCCTGATCACCTTGCTGCGGGTGGCCGGGCTGATCCTGATCGCCTCGCTGATCTGGGTGCCGTTGGGCGTGATGATCGGCTTGCGCCCTGCGCTGGCGGAAAAAATCCAGCCGTTGGCGCAGTTTCTCGCGGCCTTTCCGGCGAACCTGTTGTTCCCGGTGTTTGTGATCGTGATCCTGCACTACAACCTCAACCCGGATATCTGGCTGAGCCCGCTGATCGTGCTGGGCACCCAGTGGTACATCCTGTTCAACGTGATTGCCGGCGCCAGTGCCTTCCCCAATGACTTCAAGGAAGCCGCCGCCAATTTCCGTATTCGCGGCTGGCTGTGGTGGCGCAAGGTGATGCTGCCGGGGATCTTCCCCTATTACGTCACCGGCGCCATTACCGCCTCGGGCGGTGCCTGGAACGCCAGCATCGTGTCCGAGTACGTGTCCTGGGGCCAGGACAACGTGGTCGCCCATGGGCTGGGCGCCTACATCGCGCAAACCACCGCCGCCGGCGACTTTCCGAAAATTGCCCTGGGCGTGGTGGTGATGTCGATTTTCGTGGTGGCGTTCAACCGCGCGGTCTGGCGGCCGATGTACGCCATCGCTGAAAACAAACTTCGTCTGAATTGATGGGATTCGCTGTGATGACTACCTACACCGAAAACACTGCCGATACCCCGCAAATCTACTCGCTGAAAAACGTCAACCGGGTGTTCGGCAAAGGTAAAGACGAGCTGCAAGTGCTCAGCGGCGTCGACCTGAGCCTGCACGAAGGCGAGATCGTCGGCATGCTCGGCCGCTCCGGCTCGGGCAAATCCACCTTGCTGCGCATTATCGCCGGGCTGATCCAGCCGTCCTCCGGCGAAGTCCGCTACAACGGCGCGCCGCTCAACGGCCCGGCCGAAGGCGTGGCCATGGTGTTCCAGACCTTTGCGCTGTTCCCCTGGCTGACCGTGCTGGAAAACGTCGAAGCCGGCCTGCAAGCCTTGCAAGTCGAGCGCAAGGAAACCCGTCGGCGCGCCCTGGCGGCCATCGACTTGATCGGCCTCGACGGCTTTGAAAACGCCTACCCGCGCGAGCTGTCCGGCGGTATGCGCCAGCGCGTGGGGTTTGCCCGTGGCCTGGTGGTCAACCCGACATTGTTGCTGATGGACGAGCCCTTCTCGGCCCTCGACGTGCTCACCGCCGAAACCCTGCGTACCGACCTGCTGGACTTGTGGAGCGGCAAGCAGCTGCCGATCAAGTCGATCCTGATCGTGACCCACAACATTGAAGAAGCGGTGTTGATGTGCGACCGCATCCTGGTGCTGTCATCCAACCCCGGCCGCGTGGTCGCCGAGATCAAAGTGCCGTTCGCGCACCCGCGCAACCGCCTGGACCCGACGTTCCGGCAAATGGTCGACGACATCTACGCGCTGATGACCGACCGACGCAGCGCCGATGCCAGCCGTGGCATACCCGAGCTGAAAATGGGCAGCCTGCTGCCGGAGGTGTCCACCAACCTGATGGCCGGCCTGATTGAAACCCTGGCCGCCGAGCCTTACAACGGCCACGCCGGTTTGCCGACCGTGGCCGAACGGCGCTTGCTGGAAGTCGATGACCTGTTCCCGGTGGCCGAGATGCTCGAGCATTTGGGCTTCGCTGAACTCAAGGGCGCCGACATCACCCTCACCGACGCCGGCAAGCTGTTCGCCGACTACGGCACCCAGGAACGCAAAACCCTGTTCGCCGAGCATTTGATCAAACACGTGCCGCTGGCCGCGCGGATTCATCAGGTGTTGCTTGAGCGCAGCGGGCACCGCGCGCCACGGGTGCGTTTCGAGCAGGAGCTGGAAGACTCGATGACCGAAGCGTTCGTGGAAAAAACCCTCGAAAGCGTGATTGCGTGGGGGCGTTATGCGGAGATTTTTTCGTATGACGACCATACCGAGACGTTTAGCCTGGATGATGTGGAAGGCAGTATGTAACAAACCAAGTGTGGGAGCCGCTTTTGTGGGAGCTGGCTTGCCTGCGATGCAGACAACTCGGTCTTTCAGCTACACCGAGGTGATGCTATCGCAGGCAAGCCAGCTCCCACACAAGCCAGCCCTCACACAAGCCAGCCCCCACATTGGTTTTTGGGCGCTTGTCAGATCACAAACAGGTCCACAAACCGATTCACCGGCGTGGCCTCAAGCCGCGCCTGATCCTTGCACAACGCAAAAATCTCGCCACTGCGCTGCGCGGTAAACCGCGTGGCCAGGTTGGCTTTGAACTTGTCCTCCAGCAACGGAATGCCATCCACCCGACGGCGGCGATGCCCAATCGGGTATTCCACCGCGACCTGCTCGGTGTGGGTACCGTCTTTGAAAAACACCTGCACGGCATTGGCAATGGAGCGCTTGTCGGCCTCCAGGTATTCGCGGCTGTAGCGCAGGTCCTCAACGATCTCCATCTTTTCGCGCAGCTCATCGATGATCGGGTGCGCCGCGTGGAATTCATCCTCGTACTGCTCGGCCACCAGATTGCCGAACGCCAACGGTACCGCAGTCATGTATTGCAGGCAGTGGTCGCGGTCGGCGGCATTGGCCAGTTTCCCGACTTTGGAAATGATGCGAATCGCCGACTCGTGGGTGGTGATCACGATGCGTTCGATTTCATGCAGACGATCCTTGACCAGCGGGTGCAAGGTCACCGCCGCTTCACAGGCCGTTTGCGCATGGAACTCGGCCGGGAAGCTGATCTTGAACAACACGTTTTCCATCACATAGGTGCCATAAGGCTGGGGCAGGCTGAACCCACGCTTGTCCTCAGGCTTGAGTGCGAGGTCTTTGTTGGTGTGGCTGAACAGCACGTCATAAAAACCCCATTGCGGCGCGCTCAGCACACCGGGGATGCCCATCTCTCCGCGCAGTGCGATATCGGCCAGGCGCACGCCACGGCTCGATGCATCCCCGGCCGCCCAGGATTTGCGCGAACCGGCATTGGGTGCGTGGCGATAGGTGCGCAGCGCCTGCCCATCGACAAAGGCGTGGGACAACGCCGACAGCAGCTGTTCACGGTTGGCGCCCATCAGCTTGGCGGTGACCGCCGTGGAGGCGACTTTCACCAGCAACACATGATCGAGGCCGACGCGGTTGAAGGCGTTTTCGAGGGCAATCACGCCCTGGATTTCGTGGGCCATGATCATCGCTTCCAGCACTGCACGCACGGTCAGTGGTGCGTCGCCGTTGGCCACACGTTTTTGCGACACGTGATCGGCCACGGCGAGGATACCGCCGAGGTTATCCGAAGGGTGGCCCCATTCGGCGGCAAGCCAAGTGTCGTTGTAATCGAGCCAGCGCACGATGCAGCCAATGTCCCAGGCGGCCTTGACCGGGTCCAGGCGCAATGAGGTACCCGGCACACGCGCGCCGAACGGCACGACGGTGCCCTCGACAATCGGCCCCAGGTGCTTGGTGCACTCGGGGAAGCGCAGGGCCAGCAGGCCGCAGCCGAGGGTGTCCATCAGGCAGTTGCGGGCGGTGTCCAGGGCGTCCCGGGAATCGATGCGGTAGTTGAGGACATAGTCGGCAATGTCCTGCAGGACCTGGTCGTAGTCGGGGCGGTTATTCTGGTCGACGTTGGCGCTCATGGCAGTACTCCAAAGTGGGTTGGGGTTAGTCCTCGGGCTCACGGTTGATCATGTTAAGGCCGGTCTGGTTGCCCGCCTTGGTAGTGCGGATAGTGTTGAACCCCTGTGGGAGCGGGCTTGCTCGCGAATGCGGTGTGTCATCTACACATAAGGTGACTGATACACCGCATTCGCGAGCAAGCCCGCTCCCACACAAGCCCACTCCCCAAAAGGGATTGTGTGGGTCTTTAGAACGCGTCGCCGGGGACGCGCACGAAACCTTCCATCAGCACCCGTGCGCTGCGGCTCATGATGGCTTTTTTCACCACCCATTCGCCGTTTACCTGGGTGGCCTCGGCGCCCACGCGCAAAGTGCCGGACGGGTGCCCGAACCGCACCGCGTTGCGCTCCACACCACCGGCCGCGAGGTTGACCAGGGTGCCGGAAATCGCCGCCGCCGTGCCAATCGCCACCGCCGCCGTGCCCATCATCGCGTGGTGCAGCTTGCCCATGGACAGTGCGCGTACCAGCAAATCCACATCACCGGCCTTGATTGCCTTGCCACTGGACGCCACGTAATCCAAAGGTCTGGCCACAAACGCGACCTTCGGCGTGTGCTGGCGCTGGGCGGCTTCGTCCAGGTGTTTGATCAGGCCCATGCGCAACGCGCCATAGGCCCGCACGGTCTCGAACATCGCCAGTGCTTTCGGGTCGCTGTTGACCGCACCTTGCAGCTCGGTGCCGGTGTAGCCGAGGTCTTCGGCGTTGATGAAAATGGTCGGGATGCCGGCGTTGATCAGCGTCGCCTTGAAGGTGCCGACACCCGGCACTTCCAGGTCGTCGATCAGGTTGCCGGTGGGAAACATCGAGCCACCGCCGCCCTCTTCTTCCGCTGCCGGGTCCATGAACTCCAGCTGCACTTCGGCGGCCGGGAAGGTCACGCCGTCGAGCTCAAAGTCACCGGTTTCCTGCACCGCGCCGTCGGTGATCGGCACGTGAGCGATGATGGTCTTGCCGATATTGGCCTGCCACACCCGCACCACCGCCACACCGTTGTGCGGCACGCGGGCCGGGTCAACCAGACCGGCGCTAATGGCAAACGAACCCACCGCCGCCGAGAGGTTGCCGCAGTTGCCGCTCCAGTCGACAAACGGCTTGTCAATGGAGACCTGGCCAAACAGATAGTCCACGTCGTGATCGGCGCGGGTGCTTTTGGCCAGGATCACGGTTTTGCTGGTGCTGGAGGTTGCACCGCCCATGCCGTCGATTTGCTTGTCGTAAGGATCGGGGCTGCCGATGACCCGCAACAGCAAGGCATCGCGAGCAGCACCCGGCACCTGCGCCGATTCGGGCAGGTCCTTGAGGCTGAAAAACACGCCCTTGCTGGTACCGCCACGCATGTAGGTGGCGGGGATCTTGATTTGCGCTGCATGTGCCATGCTTATCCCCTTAAGCGGTCGCCGCCGATTCCAGGAAGTCCTGGGCGAAACGTTGCAACACGCCGCCCGCCTCGTAGATCGACACTTCTTCGGCGGTGTCCAGGCGGCATGTCACCGGCACTTCGACACGTTCGCCATTCTTGCGGTTGATCACCAGCGTCAGTTGCGCACGCGGGGTGCGTTGGCCGACCACGTCATAGGTTTCGCTGCCGTCGATCTTCAGTGTGTGGCGGTCGGTGCCCGGTAAAAACTCCAGCGGCAACACGCCCATGCCCACCAGGTTGGTGCGGTGGATGCGCTCGAACCCTTCGGCGGCAATCGCCTCCACCCCGGCCAGGCGCACGCCCTTGGCCGCCCAGTCGCGGGACGAGCCCTGGCCGTAGTCGGCGCCGGCGATGATGATCAGCGGTTGCTTGCGCTCCATGTAGGTTTCGATGGCTTCCCACATCCGCGTGACCTGGCCTTCGGGCTCGATGCGCGCCAGGGAACCCTGCTTGACCTTGCCGTTTTCCACGACCATTTCGTTGAACAGTTTCGGGTTGGCGAAGGTCGCGCGCTGGGCGGTCAAGTGGTCGCCGCGGTGAGTTGCATAGGAGTTGAAGTCGACTTCCGGCAGGCCCATTTTCGCCAGGTATTCACCCGCTGCGCTGTCGAGCATGATCGCGTTGGACGGCGACAGGTGGTCGGTGGTGATGTTGTCCGGCAGTACCGCCAGCGGGCGCATGCCCTTGAGCGGCCGCGCACCGGCCAACGCTCCTTCCCAGTACGGTGGGCGACGGATATAGGTACTTTGCGGGCGCCAGTCGTACAGCGGCGCGACTTTGGGGCCGGTGTCTTCGTGGATCGCGAACATCGGGATATAGACGGCGCGGAACTGCTCCGGCTTGACCGAGGCCTTGACCACGGCGTCGATTTCTTCGTCGCTCGGCCAGATGTCTTTCAGGCGGATTTCCTTGCCGTCGGCATCCAGGCCCAGCACGTCCTTTTCGATGTCGAAACGGATGGTACCGGCAATCGCATAGGCCACTACCAGCGGCGGCGACGCCAGGAAGGCTTGCTTGGCATATGGGTGAATACGCCCGTCGAAGTTGCGGTTACCCGACAAAACGGCCGTGGCGTACAGGTCGCGGTCGATGATTTCTTGCTGGATCAGCGGGTCGAGCGCGCCGGACATGCCGTTGCACGTCGTGCAAGCAAACGCCACCACGCCGAAGCCGAGCTTGTCCAGCTCATGGCCCAGGCCGGCTTCTTCCAGGTACATGGCCACGGTTTTCGAGCCCGGCGCCAGCGAGGATTTGACCCACGGTTTGCGCGTGAGCCCAAGCTGGTTGGCATTACGCGCGAGCAAGCCTGCGGCAATCACGTTGCGCGGGTTGCTGGTGTTGGTGCAGCTGGTAATGGCGGCGATGATCACCGCGCCGTCGGGCATTTGCCCCGGCACTTCGTCCCACTGACCGGAGATGCCTTTGGACGCCAGATCGCTGGTCGCCACGCGTGCATGCGGGTTGCTCGGGCCGGCCATGTTGCGCACGACGCTGGACAGGTCGAAGGTCAGGCCACGCTCGTATTGCGCGCCCTTGAGGTCATCGGCCCACAGACCGGTGTGGCGGGCGTATTGCTCGACCAGCGTGACTTGTTCGTCTTCACGGCCGGTGAGTTTCAGGTAGGCAATGGTTTGCTGGTCGATGTAGAACATCGCGGCGGTAGCGCCGTATTCCGGGGCCATGTTGGAGATGGTCGCGCGGTCGCCCAAGGTGAGTGCCGAAGCGCCTTCGCCGAAGAACTCCAGCCAGGCACCCACGACTTTCTGTTTGCGCAGGAACTCGGTCAGCGCCAGCACCATGTCGGTGGCGGTGATGCCCGGTTGCAGCTTGCCCGTCAGCTCCACGCCGACGCTTTCCGGCAGGCGCATCCACGAGGCGCGGCCGAGCATTACGCTCTCGGCTTCAAGGCCGCCGACGCCGATGGCGATCACGCCCAGGGCATCCACATGGGGCGTGTGGCTGTCGGTGCCGACACAGGTGTCGGGGAAGGCCACGCCATCGCGCACCTGGATCACCGGAGACATTTTCTCCAGGTTGATCTGGTGCATGATGCCGTTGCCCGGCGGGATCACGTCGACGTTCTTGAAGGCCTTTTTGGTCCACTCGATAAAGTGAAATCGGTCTTCGTTGCGACGGTCTTCGATGGCGCGGTTTTTCTCGAAGGCCTGCGGGTCAAAACCACCGGCTTCGACGGCCAGGGAGTGGTCGACGATCAGTTGGGTCGGTACCACCGGGTTGACCTGCGCCGGGTCACCGCCTTGCAGGGCGATCGCGTCGCGCAGGCCGGCGAGGTCGACCAGCGCGGTCTGGCCGAGGATGTCATGGCACACCACACGCGCCGGGAACCACGGGAAGTCGAGGTCGCGCTTGCGTTCGATCAGTTGGCTCAGGGACGCGTTGAGGGTGGCCGGGTCGCAGCGGCGTACCAGGTTTTCGGCGAGTACGCGCGAGGTGTACGGCAAGGTGGCGTAGGCGCCGGGGGTGATTGCCTCGACAGCCGCGCGGGCGTCGAAGAAATCCAGGCGGCTGCCGGGCAGCGGTTTGCGAAATTCAGTGTTCATCGTCAGGACTCGGTCACGGTAGGTTCACAAGGTGCCGGCTGACTCCGAGGTGGAATGCGATCAAAATGTGGGAGCGGGCTTGCTCGCGAAAGCGGTGGAACAGTCGCCGGATGTGTTGAATGACACACCGCATTCGCGAGCAAGCCCGCTCCCACATTTTGCTTCGGTTATCACTTCAGAATCGCCGGTGTCCTAATTCAGCGACGTTCGATTGGCACGAACTTGCGCTGTTCTACGCCGATGTACTCGGCGCTTGGGCGGATGATGCGGTTATTGGCGCGCTGCTCGAACACATGCGCAGCCCAGCCGGTCAGGCGCGAGCACACGAAGATCGGCGTGAACAGCTTGGTCGGGATGCCCATGAAGTGGTACGCCGAGGCATGGTAGAAGTCGGCGTTGGGGAACAACTTCTTCTGCTCCCACATGGTCTTGTCGATAGCCTCCGAGACCGGGAACAACACCTTGTCGCCCACCTCATCGGCGAGTTTTTTCGCCCAGCCCTTGATCACTTCATTGCGCGGGTCGCTGTCTTTGTAGATCGCGTGGCCAAACCCCATGATTTTGTCTTTGCGCGCCAGCATGCCGAGGGTGCCTTCGACGGCTTCTTCGGCCGAGCCGAAACGCTCGATCATCTCCATCGCCGCTTCGTTGGCGCCGCCATGCAACGGGCCGCGCAGCGAGCCGATGGCGGCGGTCACGCAGGAATACAAATCGGACAGGGTTGAAGCACACACGCGCGCGGTGAAGGTCGAGGCGTTGAATTCGTGCTCGGCGTAGAGGATCAGCGACACGTTCATGACTTTTTCATGCAGCGCGCTGGGCTTCTTGCCATGCAGCAGGTGCAGGAAGTGGCCGCCGATGCTTGGCTCGTCGGTCACGCAGTCAATCTTCTTGCCGTCGTGGCTGAAGCGATACCAGTAGCACATGATCGCCGGGAAAGCGGCCAGCAGGCGGTCGGTGACATCGTGCTGGGCGCTGAAGTCTTTCTCGGGCTCGATATTGCCCAGGAACGAGCAACCGGTGCGCATCACGTCCATCGGGTGGGCGTCGGCGGGGATGCGTTCCAGCACTTCCTTAAGCGCTTCCGGCAGGTCGCGCAGTTTGCTGAGTTTGGCGCTGTAAGCGGCCAATTCGGTTTTGCTCGGCAATTGGCCGTAGAGCAGCAGGTAGGCGACTTCTTCAAATTGCGCATCGGCGGCCAGTTCGCGCACGTCGTAGCCGCGATAGGTCAAGCCGGCACCGGCCTGGCCGACGGTGGACAGTGCAGTCTGCCCGGCCACCTGGCCACGCAGGCCGGCGCCACTCAGTACTTTTGCTTCAGCCATGGTTCTTCTCCAATTTTGTAGTTATTCAGGGAGGCGCGTTCGTTACTTTTTCGCGGCGAACAGCGCGTCGAGCTTCTGCTCGAAGGTGTGGTAGTCGATGCGATCGTAAAGCTCCATGCGGGTTTGCATGGTGTCGATCACTTTCTGTTGCGTACCGTCGCGACGGATCGCGGTGTAGACGTTCTCGGCGGCCTTGTTCATGGCGCGGAAAGCCGAGAGCGGGTACAGCACGATGGAAACATCGGCAGATTTCAGTTGATCGACTGTATAAAGAGGGGTTGCACCGAACTCGGTAATGTTAGCCAGGATCGGGGCCTTTACCTTTGACGCGAAGAGCTTGTACATCTCAAGCTCCGTGATGGCTTCCGGGAACACCATGTCGGCGCCGGCTTCGATGCAGGCGGCGGCACGCTCCAGCGCCGACTCCAAGCCTTCAACCGCCAGCGCGTCGGTGCGCGCCATGATCACGAAGCTGTCGTCGGTGCGTGCGTCCACGGCGGCCTTGATGCGGTCGACCATTTCCTGTTGGGACACGATTTCTTTGTTCGGGCGATGCCCGCAACGCTTGGCGCCGACCTGATCTTCGATGTGGATGGCGGCGGCGCCGAACTTGATCATCGACTTGACAGTGCGCGCCACGTTGAACGCCGAGGAGCCGAAACCGGTGTCGACGTCGACCAGCAACGGCAGGTCGCACACGTCGGTGATGCGGCGTACGTCGGTGAGTACGTCATCCAGGCCGGTGATGCCCAAGTCCGGCACGCCCAGGGAACCGGCGGCAACGCCCCCGCCTGACAGATAAATCGCCTTGAAACCGGCGCGCTTGGCCAACAGGGCGTGGTTGGCGTTGATCGCACCGACCACCTGCAAGGGCTGTTCACTGGCGACGGCGTCACGAAAACGCTGGCCTGGAGTGGTTTTATTGTTGGAACTCATGACTCACCTCGTGATGAAGGAGCGCCGTCCGGGAAGTGACGGGCAATATTGCGTTTGGAAGCGCCGATATGGCGGCGCATCAACAACTCGGCCAGTTCACCGTCGCGATCGGCAATCGCGTCAAGAATGCGGTGATGCTCGGCAAAAGCCTGGCGTGGACGATTAGGGGTGGCGGAGAACTGGATGCGGTACATGCGCACCAACTGGTACAGCTCGCCGCAGAGCATTTGGGTAAGGGTGCGGTTACCGGCGCCTTGAATTATCCGGTAATGAAAATCGAAGTCGCCCTCTTGTTGGTAGTAGCCCAGGCCTGCCTGGAACGCTTCGTCGCGCTCATGGGTGTGCAACACCTGGCGCAGCTCTTCGATTTCCGCGTCGGTCATGCGCTCGGCCGCCAGGCGGCAAGCCATGCCCTCCAGGGATTCGCGGATTTCATACAGCTCGATCAGCTCGGCATGGCTCAAGGACACCACTCTTGCGCCGACGTGAGGCACGCGCACCAGCAGGCGCTGGCCTTCGAGCCGGTGGATAGCCTCACGCAACGGGCCACGGCTGATGCCGTAGGTGCGCGCCAACTCCGGTTCGGAGATTTTGCTGCCGGGAGCGATCTCACCTTTGACGATGGCGGCCTGGATACGCCGGAAAACGTTCTCGGACATGGTCTGGGAATCGTCTTGCGCCACCACCGGCGTTTCCAGTTGATCCAGCATATTGTCGACACCTTTAAAAGCAATGCCGCAAAAACTAGCCAATCAAGCCCTGTTAGTCAAAGAATAAATACACATTGTCGACAATCGTCTAATAACCCTTGCCGCACCTTCACGGGGCATGGCCGCCTGCCAGCGCTGGCGCCAGAAAAGCATCATGTTAGAATGCCCGCCGCTTTTGCCTGACATCACTTGATGAAACGGCGCACGAGGGAGTTTGCGCAGCAATGCCAGTCGCCTTGAATTGAACATCGCACTGCACCGCGTCAGGATCTATGAGACTCAAGCCCTTCCTTCTTATTTGCCTACTGTGCATACCTGGCCTTGGCGTTGCCGCCGAGAAGACCGTGTATGGCCTGAATGAATACGCCAAATTGGCCGGCATCGACCTGGAAGTGGCCGCCAAACTCGATACCGGCGCCAAGACCGCCTCGTTGAGCGCCCGCGATATCAAGCGCTTCAAGCGCAACGGCGAATCCTGGGTACGCTTTTATCTCGCCATCGACACCGCCCATTCCCACCCCATCGAACGCCCACTGGCACGC
Organism: Pseudomonas sp. W3I7; assembly: GCF_030816095.1. Taxonomy (NCBI): domain Bacteria; kingdom Pseudomonadati; phylum Pseudomonadota; class Gammaproteobacteria; order Pseudomonadales; family Pseudomonadaceae; genus Pseudomonas; species Pseudomonas sp. W3I7. The sequence goes on along the minus strand of NZ_JAUSXP010000001.1, from coordinate 1,294,437 downwards.
GTGAGCAAGATCAAGCGTCGCGCCGGTGACTACGACCCCGATGAGGACAAGAACTACACCGCCCGCCCAGTGATTGCCCTGGATATCTGCATGGGCACCGCTTTACGCAGCATCGAAGTGAACTTGACTGACCGCAGCGCCTTCCAATACCCGCTGCTGATCGGCTCCGAAGCGTTGAAACGCTTTGATGCGCTGGTCGACCCCAGTCTTAAATACGCAGCGGGCAAACCCGCCTGCGCCGCCGACGCTCATACCGCCGAGTAAACCGAATGCGCTCTTTGACCCTGCACCTGAGAATCCTCATCACCATCCTGGTGGTATTGGGTATTTCGGTCACCGCTTACCAGATTTTCGTGCTGGGGATCCCCGTCACCGAAGACGCCACCGACGACTTGTGGAACATCGACGCCAAGGTCGAATTCGTCGCCAACCCCAAGGACCCGGTAAAAATCTCGATGTTCGTGCCGCCCCTGAGCCGCGACTTCGTCAGCCTTAACGAGAGTTTTATTTCCAATAACTACGGCGTGAGCGTCAACCGCGCCGACGGCAACCGCAAGGTCACCTGGTCGGCGCGCCGCGCCAAGGGCAACCAGACGTTGTATTACCGCCTGGTGTTGACCAAGCGTTACAGCGGCGAAAAGGTCAAGGTCAAAGGCCCGACCTTCCGCGACAGCATTGCCGTCGAAGGCCCGGAAAAAATCGCCGCCGAAGCCCTGCTGGCGCCGATCCGCCAGCATTCGGCCGACGTCGAGACCTTTATCACCGAAGCGATCAAGCGCACCAACAACCTCAACGACGACAATGTAAAGCTGCTGCTGGCGGGCGACCCGTCCACGCCGCACAAAGCCAAGATCGTCGAACTGTTGCTGTCCATCGCCCATGTGCCGGTGGAAAAAGTCCACACTATCCGGCTCGTCGCCGACCAGCCGCAAACCCCGGAACTGTGGCTGCGCAGCTTCAACGGCAATGATTGGCTGTACTTCAACCCGGAAAACGGCGAGCAGGGCCTGCCTGCCGACCGCCTGCTGTGGTGGACCGGTGATGAAAACCTGATTTCGGTGGAGGGCGGCAAGAAAGCCATGGTGACCTTCAGCCTGAACAACAGCGAGATGAACGCGATTCGCCTGGCCAAGCTGACCGACGAAAACACCGACGCCAATTTCCTCGAATACTCGTTGTACGGCTTGCCGCTGCAAACCCAGCAGACCTTCATGATCATGGTGATGATCCCCATCGGCGTGCTGGTGATTCTGATCCTGCGCAACCTGATCGGCCTGCAAACCCTGGGCACCTTCACTCCGGTGCTGATCGCCCTGGCGTTTCGCGAGACGCAGTTGGGCTTCGGCATTGCGCTGTTCACCATCATCACCGCGCTGGGCCTGTCGCTCAGATCGTATCTGGAGCATTTGAAGTTGCAGATGCTGCCAAGGCTCTCGGTGGTGCTGACCTTTGTGGTGGTGCTGATTGCGGCCATCAGCCTGTTCAGCCACAAGCTGGGCCTGGAACGCGGGCTGTCGGTGGCGCTGTTTCCGATGGTGATTCTGACCATGACCATCGAGCGTCTGTCGATCACCTGGGAAGAACGCGGCGCCAACCATGCATTGAAAGTGGCCGTGGGCACACTGTTCGCCGCGGCCCTGGCGCACATCATCATGAGCGTGCCGGAGCTGGTTTACTTTGTGTTCACCTTCCCGGCGATCCTGTTGATCCTGGTGGGTTTCATGCTGGCCATGGGTCGCTATCGCGGCTATCGCCTCACCGAGCTGGTGCGTTTCAAGGCCTTCCTCAAGGCTGACTCGTAATGTTCGGCTTCTGGAAAACCTGGAAGGCCCTCGAAGCGCGAGGGATCATGGGCATCAACCGGCGTAACGCCGACTACGTGCTCAAGTACAACAAGCGCAGCCTGTACCCGATCGTGGATGACAAGATCATCACCAAGGAACGGGCGATTGCGGCGGGCATCCATGTGCCCGAGATGTACGGGGTCATTTCCACCGAGAAGGAAATCGACAAGCTCGACGAAATCATCGGCGGGCGCAGCGACTTCGTGATCAAACCGGCCCAGGGCGCCGGCGGTGATGGCATCCTGGTGGTGGCCGACCGGTTTGAAGGGCGCTACCGCACGGTGTCCGGCAAGATCATCAGCCATGAAGAAATCGAGCACCAGATCTCCAGCATCCTCACCGGTTTGTATTCCCTGGGTGGCCACCGCGACCGCGCACTGATCGAATACCGCGTGGTGCCCGACCAGATCTTCAAGAGCATCAGCTACGAAGGCGTGCCGGATATCCGCATTATCGTGCTGATGGGCTACCCGGTGATGGCTATGCTGCGCCTGCCGACCCGCCAGTCCGGCGGCAAGGCCAACCTGCACCAGGGCGCGATTGGCGTGGGCGTAGACCTCGCCACCGGCCTGACCCTGCGCGGCACCTGGCTGAACAACATCATTACCAAACACCCCGACACCACCAACGCGGTGGATGGCGTGCAGCTGCCCAACTGGGACGGGTTCATGAAGCTCGCGGCCGGCTGCTACGAGCTGTGCGGGCTGGGCTATATCGGCGTGGACATGGTGCTGGACCAGGAAAAAGGCCCGTTGATCCTGGAGCTGAATGCGCGGCCGGGGCTGAATATCCAGATCGCCAATGACTGCGGTTTAACCTTGCGTACCCACGCGGTGGAAGCGCGACTGGACGAACTCAAAGCGGCTGGGGTGACGGAAACTGCGGAAGAACGCGTGACGTTTGTGCAGGAAATGTTTGGGCATATTCCTGCGGTAGAAGGCTGATGGCCTCATCGCAGGCAAGCCAGCTCCCACATGAGAACACGATCAACCAGTGGGAGCTGGCTTGCCTGCGATAGCTTTCTGACAAGCAAGACCTCTATCCAGCTATCACCGACATCCCTCTAGGACCAAACTCTTCAGGGGACTACAATCGCCCACCCCCACGCCAACAGCTGATCCACCCCGCAATGTCGACCTGCTCCGTACACCCGCTGCCCTACCTGGCCAACCCCGCCGACTACTTTGCGGCGATTCGTCATGCCCCTGGCGCCGTGCTGCTCGACAGTGGCCGCCCGGCTGCCGAACGCGGGCGTTATGACCTGCTCAGCGCCTGGCCGCAAGCGACATTGACGGTAGCGCCTGACGAAAGTGGCGGTGATTTCCTGCAACGCTTAAGGACAAACCTGACGCAGTTGGGCGAAGCGGAGCTGCCGGCAGGTTATGCGCTGCCCTTTGCTGGCGGCCTGATTGGCTACTTGAGTTACGACTTTGGCCGGCACCTGGAGCACCTGCCTGATTGGGCCGTGGATGACCTGCACCTGCCGGATGCGCGCTTCGGGCTGTATGCCTGGGCGCTGATCAGCGATCACCAGGTGCAGACCAGCCAGTTGGTATTCCACCCCGCGTTGGCCGACAGCGAACGGCTACGGTTGCTCGACCTGTTTGGGCAACCAACGGCTGAGTCATCTGGCAGCTTCAAGCTGAACGGTCCCATGGCGCCGGACCTCACGCCCGAGGCCTACCGACAGGCCATCGTGCGTATCCAGGCCTACATCCAGGCGGGCGACTGCTACCAGGTCAACTTTGCGCAACGTTTTCGCGCGCCCTGTGCCGGTGATCCCTGGGTGGCGTATTGCGCGCTGCGAGAGGCCTGCCCTACACCGTTTTCCGGGTTTCAGAGCCTGCCGGATGACGGCGCGGTGCTCAGTCTGTCGCCGGAACGCTTCGTGCAGATCAGCGAACGCCAGGTGGAGACCCGCCCGATCAAAGGCACCCGCCCGCGGGGTCTGACGCCCGAAGAGGATGCCGCCAACGCCGCCGAACTCCTGGCCAGCCCCAAGGATCGCGCCGAAAACCTGATGATTGTCGACCTGCTGCGCAACGACCTCGGCCGCACGTGCCGCACCGGCTCGGTGAAGGTGCCGGAGTTGTTCAGCCTGGAAAGCTACCCCAATGTGCACCACTTGGTGAGCAGCGTGACCGGGGTGCTGGCCGACGACAAAGACGCCCTCGACCTGATCGCCGGCAGCTTCCCTGGCGGCTCCATCACCGGCGCGCCGAAGATCCGCGCGATGCAGATCATCGATGAGCTGGAGCCGACCCGACGCGGGTTGTACTGCGGCTCGCTGGTGTATCTGGATGTACGCGGCGAGATGGACAGTTCCATCGCCATCCGCAGTCTGCTGGTCAAGGATGGGCACGTGAACTGCTGGGGCGGCGGCGGAATTGTCGCGGACTCGCAGTGGGAGGCGGAGTATCAAGAGTCACTGACCAAAGTACGGGTCTTGTTACACACGTTGGAAAACCTGTAGCACCCCGCCTTTCCTGGCGCTCGTACGCGGCGCGCAGCGACAGAAAAAACCTGAATCAGAACGGCTGTGGACGGAGCATGAGCGGGCGGATAGCGTCCGGCTCAGACCGTCCACCCGCCACCTGTGAAGGATCACATGAAGCGCATGCCTATTCGTCAGAAATTAATTCCGAGATTGCATCTCACACTAACCCCACCTAATATCTCCCAAATTGGGAGGGTACAGCGATGCGGATAATAGCCCTCTCTACCTTAAGGACATTCTGGGAAAGCCATCCCGCTTATACCGATGCCAAAACACCGCTGGTCGAACTGTATCGCCATATGGAGAAGACCACTTACCCTACGCCACAGGCTCTCAAGGCAGCGCTTAGAACGGCGAGCATTATCAAGGGCGGCAGGGTTGTTTTTAACGTGGGCGGCAACAAGTATCGAGTGATCATGGCGATCGACTATCAACGACAACTGGGGTTCGTGCGCTTCGTGGGAACCCATGTGCAGTACGACCAGATCAACGCGGAGACCGTGTGATGAACATCAAACCGATTCATTCCCAGGAAGACCTGACTGCCGCCCTTGCGCGTGTGGAGCAGCTTTGGGGCGCGGACATCGGCTCGCCTGAGGGTGACGAGCTGGAAATTCTCGCCGTGCTTATCGAAAAATACGAGGCGGAACACTTTCCCATGCCACCTTCGGACCCGGTGGAGGCGATCAGATTCCGCATGGAGCAATTAGGCATGACAGCCCGTGATCTGGAGCCCTTCATTGGCACCAGTGGGCGGGTGTCAGAGGTGCTGAACCACAAACGCAAGCTGAGCCTGTCGATGATCAAGCGGCTGCATGATGGCTTGAGCATTCCCTATGAGCGGTTACTGGCCGGGGGTTAGTCAACGGCCGCAAGGGCCTCATCGCAGGCAAGCCAGCGCCCACAGACTGACCGCATTCAGGTGGGAGCTGGCTTGCCTGCGATGGGGCCATCAACAGCGCTGGGTGTATTACAGGCTCAACTGCCGATTCGATGCCTTGATAAACTCTTTCTTCAAGTCCTCAAAGGTGTGCACCGCCGGGAACTGCGGGAACTCGCGAATCACATTTTCCGGCGCATGAAACAGAATCCCACGGTCAGCTTCACCCAACATCGTGGTGTCGTTGTAGGAATCTCCAGCGGCGATCACGCGGTAGTAAAGGGTCTTGAACGCCAGCACGGACTGGCGCTTAGGGTCTTTCTGACGCAGTTGATAGCTCACCACTCGATCATTCTCATCAGTGATCAGGCGGTGGCACAACAAGGTCGGGAAACCCAGCTGGCGCATCAATGGCTGGGAAAATTCGTAGAAGGTGTCCGACAGAATCACCACCTGGAAGCGTTCGCGCAGCCAGTTGACGAACTCGATGGCACCGTCCAGCGGCTTGAGGGTGGCGATCACTTCCTGGATATCGGCAAGTTTGAGCCCATGCTCGTCAAGAATGCGCAGACGCTGCTTCATAAGCACGTCGTAGTCGGGAATGTCACGGGTGGTGGCCCGCAGGGATTCAATACCGGTTTTTTCGGCGAAGGCGATCCAGATTTCAGGGACCAGCACGCCTTCCAGGTCGAGACAGGCAATTTCCACAAGACACTCCTATTGGATGTTATTAGTTGAGCGAGCAAAAGGACTGCCGAACTCTAGCGATTCAAGCGCGGCGCCGCAACGCAGAGCGGATTTTGATACCATCGCTCCCCTATAGAGCGCTCAGCGCCACTGACCTGTAGGAACCGTCCTGATGAACCAAGCCTTCGATGTCGCTGAACTCGCCGCGACTTATGCCAACAAATCCGCCCAGGAGATTCTCAAGCTGGCATTCAGCCAGTTCGGTGATGACCTGTGGATTTCCTTCAGCGGTGCCGAGGATGTGGTGCTGGTCGATATGGCTTGGAAGCTGAACAAGAACGTCAAGGTGTTCAGCCTCGACACCGGCCGCCTGCACCCGGAGACCTACCGGTTTATCGAGCAGGTGCGCGACTTCTACAAGATCGACATCGAGCTGATTTCGCCGGACCAGAGCAAGCTGGAACCCTTCGTCAAGGAAAAGGGCCTGTTCAGTTTCTATAAGGACGGTCATGGCGAATGCTGCGGCGTGCGCAAGATCGAGCCGCTGCGGCGCAAACTGTCCGACGTAAGCGCCTGGGCCACCGGCCAACGCCGCGACCAGAGCCCCGGCACCCGCAGCCAGGTGGCGGCGCTGGAGATCGATACGGCGTTTTCGACTCCGGAACGTACGTTGTACAAATTCAACCCGCTGGCGCAGATGACCAGTGAGGAAGTCTGGGGTTACATCCGCATGCTGGAGCTGCCCTACAACAGCCTGCATGAGCGCGGGTTTATCAGCATCGGCTGCGAGCCCTGCACCCGCCCGGTATTGCCTAACCAGCACGAGCGCGAAGGGCGTTGGTGGTGGGAAGAGGCCACGCAGAAGGAATGTGGCCTGCATGCTGGGAATATCATCAGCAAGGCTTGAGATATAACGCGGTAAAAAAGTGTGGGAGCGGGCTTGCTCGCGAAGGCGGTGGATCAGTCACTTATAAGTCGACTGACACACCGCCTTCGCGAGCAAGCCCGCTCCCACATTTTGTTTTTGGCAGTCCATAGAAATGTACACACCAATGTAACCATAAGTGCCATTTATGTGTGCAATCCGTATTCTCCCGCACCAAAACGTAACACTCACTTCCTAACGCCGCTTCCCGCTTAAATAAAGCGCCTCCCCACAAAAAATAAATACCTGTTCAATCGGTCAATTTATATTGCTTTTAATTCAGCTAGTTATTTATCAAACCGATAAAAACGAAATTAACCCTGATTTTCATAGATCCAAAACTGGCACACATGTGGCTTAAGGTGAATGACTCTTTGTATACAATAAATACAAAACATACATACACTTTGCCATCTGCAGTGTTCCTGCAGATGCGCCGGAGCCTGCCGGAATGCGTACAAGCCTCTCGAATGACATCGCACTGGATCTGCCCTCCTCCGCCCTGAACCCCGAGGCGGCAAGCCCCGGCCCATTGGTGCTCAGCCCGCGCCTGCACAACAAGGACCTGGCGCCCACCAAAGCCGAAGGCCGACGCTGGGGGCGTTACAGCATCTTCGCGTTGTGGACCAACGACGTGCACAACATCGCCAACTATTCATTTGCCATTGGCTTGTATGCGCTGGGCCTCGGCGGCTGGCAGATTCTGTTGTCCCTGGGGATCGGCGCAGCGCTGGTGTACTTCTTCATGAACTTGTCGGGGTTTATGGGCCAGAAAACCGGCGTGCCGTTTCCGGTGATCAGCCGTATCAGTTTCGGCATCCATGGTGCGCAGATCCCGGCGTTGATCCGGGCGGTGATTGCGATTGCCTGGTTTGGTATTCAGACCTACCTCGCCTCGGTGGTTTTCCGTGTGCTGCTGTCGGCGATTCATCCAGGATTTGCCGATTATGACCACAACTCGATTCTCGGGCTGTCGACTCTGGGCTGGGCGTGTTTTATAACGATCTGGTTTGTGCAGTTGGCGATCCTGGCCTACGGCATGGAAATGGTGCGCCGCTATGAAGCCTTCGCCGGGCCGGTGATTCTGGTGACTGTGGCGTCGCTGGCCGGCTGGATGTACTTCCAGGTTGGCGGCAATATCGCCTGGTCGATCCGCGAGCCTTTGAGCGGCGGCGAGATGTGGCGCAACATCTTTGCCGGTGGCGCGCTGTGGCTGAGCATCTACGGCACGCTGATCCTCAATTTCTGCGATTTCGCCCGCTCCTCGCCCTGCCGCAAGACCATCCTGGTCGGCAACTTCTGGGGCTTGCCGGTGAATATCCTGGTGTTTGCCGCGATCACCGTGTTGCTCTGCGGCGGGCAATTCCAGCTCAATGGCCGGGTGATCGAAAGCCCGACCGAAATCATCGCGGCCATCCCCAATACCTTCTTCCTCATGCTCGGCTGCCTCGCGTTCCTGATCGTTACCGTGGCGGTGAACATCATGGCCAACTTTGTCGCGCCGGCCTTTGTGCTCAGCAACCTGGCGCCCAAGTACCTGAACTTCCGGCGGGCCGGGCTGATCAGCGCCACTGTGGCGGTGCTGATCCTGCCGTGGAACCTCTACAACAGCCCGCTGGTGATCGTGTATTTCCTCTCCGGGCTGGGTGCGCTGCTGGGGCCGCTGTATGGGGTGATCATGGTCGATTATTGGTTGATCCGTAAAAGCCAGGTGGATGTACTGCAACTGTATAGCGAAGACCCGAATGGCGTTTATTACTACAGCCGCGGGGTCAATTTACGCGCGGTAGCGGCGTTTATTCCGGCGGCAGTCATCGCGATTCTGCTGGCGCTGTTGCCGGGTTTTGCCAGTGTGGCACCGTTTTCCTGGCTGTTTGGCGCCGGTATTGCAGGGCTGTTGTACTTGCTGATTGCCAAGCGCCAAGGGTTCTACGCCGATGTCAGCGGCGAAAGCATTGCAGTCGATAACGTCAGTCATTAATCAAGGACATTCCATGCGCATCCTCGTGGTCAACGTCAACACCACCGCATCCATCACCGACACCATCGCCCAGCAGGCGCGGGCCGTGGCTTCACCGGGCACCGAGATTATCGGGCTCACCCCGTTCTTCGGTGCGGAATCAGTCGAGGGCAACTTTGAAAGCTACCTGGCCGCCATCGCCGTGATGGACCGGGTGATGGCCTACGATCAACCGTTCGATGCGGTGATCCAGGCCGGCTACGGCGAACATGGCCGTGAAGGCTTGCAGGAATTGCTCAACGTGCCGGTGGTGGACATCACCGAAGCGGCGGCCAGCACGGCGATGTTTCTGGGGCATGCCTATTCGGTGGTGACTACCCTGGACCGCACCGTGCCGTTGATCGAAGACCGCCTTAAGCTCGCGGGTCTCTATCAACGCTGCGCCTCGGTGCGCGCCAGCGGCATGGCGGTGCTGGAGCTGGAAGAAGACCCGCTGGCCGCCATGGAAGCCATCGTGCGCGAGGCGGAGCTGGCCATCCGCGACGACAAGGCCGAAGTGATCTGCCTGGGCTGCGGCGGCATGGCCGGGCTGGATGAGCAGATTCGCCAGCGTACCGGCGTGCCGGTGGTGGATGGCGTCACGGCGGCGGTGACCATTGCCGAATCGCTGGTGCGTCTGGGGTTGTCGACGTCGAAGATCAGGACTTATGCAACGCCCCGGCCGAAGAAAGTGATCGGCTGGCCAGGTCGGTAGACCGAGGCGTCTGCATCGCGGGCAAGCCCGGCTCCCACAGTTGCTCGCATTCCTCTGTGGGAGCCGGGCTTGCCCGCGATGGCCGCGACTCGGTAGAGGGGTCGTGATCAAATCGCGCTGAATGCTTGCCCCAGTTTCTGCTCGGCAAACTGCTCGATGATGAAGTCCACAAACGCCCGGGTTTTGCCGGGCAGCAGTTTGTGTTCGGCGTAGTAGAGGGAGATGTTGCCATCGTCGACGTACCAGTCGGGCAGTACGCGTACCAACTTGCCGCTCGCCAGCCAAGGCACGGCAAACGGCATGCTCACCAGCGCGATGCCCAACCCTTGGTCCGCCGCGACGCAGGCCGCCTGGGAATCGCTCATGGTCATGCGCGCCTTGAGGTTCAGCGGGGCGTGCCCGCCGTGGCGACCGGTCAGTTGCCAGGAACGCACGCGGCCGGTTTGTGGCGAACGAATCAGAATGCCTTCGCAGTGCTCAAGGTCTTCGGGCTGCAACACCCTCGCGCGTGCCGCCAGATAATCCGGTGAGGCCACCAGCACCCGATGCGCCGGCGCGAGCTTACGCGCGACCACGCCCTGAGGCAGTTCAAACCCACCGCCCAATGCGGCGTCGAACCCTTGGCCAATCAGATCAACCTGGCGATTATCAAAATGCCAGTCGGGGCTGATATCGGGGAAGCGCTTCAGAAACTCGCCCAGCAACGGCACGATGTATAAACAGCCGACCACCGTGCCCATGCTGACTTTCAAGGTTCCCACCGGCCGCCCTTCAGCGCTGGCAAGGTTAGCCACGGCGTTCTGGATGGTGGTGAGGCTGGCGCTGACTTCTTCGAGGAACAGCTTGCCGGCTTCGGTCAGCGTCAGCCGCCGGGTACTGCGCTGAAACAGCCGAACCCCCAGGCGCGCTTCCAGCTTGGCGACGCTTTTACCGACTGCCGCCGGGGTCAAACTCAAATGCCGGGCCGCTTCGGCGAAGCTGCCACCTTCGGCGCTGCGCACGAAACATTCGATACTGCCAAAGCTCTCCATGTCGACCACTCTAAACTTTTGGTTTACACAGACTATAGCAATCACGGTCTACCGACGTGGCTGGGTGAGGCCGATACTCGGTCCATCAACTACTTGGAGATCGACATGACCACACACACCCTCAGCGGCAAAGTTGCATTGATCCAGGGCGGTTCTCGCGGCATTGGCGCTGCCATCGTCAAACGCCTGGCAGCGCAAGGTGCGGCCGTCGCCTTTACCTACGTCAGTTCGGCCGCGAAGGCCGAAGAACTGCAAAACAGCGTGATCAGTGCAGGCGGCAAAGCCTTGGCCATTCAGGCCGACAGCGCCGATGCCACAGCGATTCGCAACGCCGTCAACGCTACCGTCGAAGCCTTTGGGCGCGTGGATATCCTGGTGAACAACGCCGGTGTGCTCGCCATCGCGCCACTGGAAGACTTCAAGCTGGAAGACTTCGACCAGACCCTGGCGATCAATGTGCGCAGTGTATTTATCGCCACTCAGGAGGCGGCCAAACACATGGGCGACGGCGGCCGCGTGATCAATATCGGCAGCACCAATGCCGAGCGCATGCCGTTTGGCGGTGGCGGGCCGTATGCGATGAGCAAGGCGGCGCTGGTGGGGCTGACCAAGGGCCTGGCACGGGATCTGGGGCCGCGTGGCATCACCATCAACAATGTGCAGCCTGGGCCGGTGGATACCGATATGAACCCGGCGGACAGTGAGTTTGCGGCGAGTTTGATTGGGTTGATGGCGGTTGGGCGGTATGGGCAGGTCGAAGAGATTGCCAGCTTCGTGGCTTACCTGGCCGGCCCGGAGGCGGGCTACATCACGGGTGCGAGCCTGACCATCGATGGTGGTTTCAGCGCTTAAAACTTCTGTAACACTGCAAAACCAAATGTGGGAGCTGGCTTGTCGGGTCGCCGCATCGCTGCGATGGCGATCTTGAGGACGCTATCGCAGACAAGCCAGCTCCCACATTTTTTTGAGCGTATTTTGCTCAGGCCATTGGCGGCAAGCCGTAGGCCGCCAGGTCAAAGTCCGCCAGCTTGCGGATGATCTGGTCGGCATGCTGGTACTTACTGTCGGCCATGGCTTCATCGGGCACGGCGATGGCGGTCATGTGGGCGGCCTTGGCGGCAGTCACGCCAAACGGCGAATCTTCGAACACCAGGCAATCTTCGGGCGCTACACCCAAGCGGCGGGCGGCAGTGAGGAAGATATCCGGTGCGGGTTTGGCAGCACCAACCTCCGGGTCATCCGCTGTGACGATAGTGCCGAACAAGCCAAACCACTCACGGTGCAACGTAGTCTTGTGGCCAAACGAATTACGCGAGGAACTGGTGCCCACGGCAATCGGAATATTGTGCGCCTTCAAATGCCGCACCAGCGCTTCAGCACCGGGCATGCCCAGGGCCTTGGGGAAACGCTCGCTCATCAAAGGCTCGCGAATCTCCAGAAATTCCGCCGGGGTGATCGGCAAGTCCAGCGCCTTCACCACATAGTCAGCCAGGTCCTGGGCGCCCCGGCCGATGATGTGCTGCTTGATGCCCCAATCGTAGGTGCGGCCGTAGCGTTCGGCGATGATCTGTGTGACTTCGGTGTAGATGCCTTCAGTGTCCAGCAACAACCCGTCCATATCGAAAATCACGGCCTTGATCGGACCGACTGGAGTACGCGGTACATTCATCGCAACAGAACCTTGGGGAAGGACTAAAAGGTTTCAGCACAATAGCGGCCTACAGCGTAGGTAAGCAACCTTGGCGGCCCTTCACCCTGCGGCGCTGTTCAGGGTGCCCACAGTGCGCTGTACTTGTATGACTTCAACCGCAGCAACCCGCCAAAAAAACTGTGCGTGTTCATTGATTACCTGCAAGCTCAACGCCAGCCCTGATAAAAGCGAACCTCTTCATGCTCTATCGCATTGCCGCCGACAGCCTGGTGCTGTTCCACCTGTGTTTTATCCTGTTCGTGCTGTTTGGCGGGTTACTGGCGCTCAAGTGGCGGCCAGTGATGTGGCTGCACCTGCCCGCCGCAGCCTGGGGCGTGGCAGTGGAAGTGTTCCACCTGCCCTGCCCGCTGACCCGCTGGGAAAACCTGTTGCGCCACCTCGCCGGGCAGGACGGTTATGGCGGCGGCTTTATCGAGCATTACATCCTTACGCTGATCTACCCGGCCGGGCTGACCCCAGAGATTCAACTGGGGCTGGGTGCCCTGGTGCTGCTAGTGAATATCGCCGTGTATGTGCGCTTGATCAGACAGCGTCAGGCAAACAACCCAGACCGAGCAATGTAGCTTCCACCGCCTGTTCCAGCGGCGTGTGCGGCTCGCGCCCCAAAGCCGCGACCAAACGCGTGTTATCCAGACGCAATGGGGTTTGCCACAGGTAATGCATCTCCTGCATCTCGCGAAGGGTGACGACAAAGGGCGCGGCCACTTTCAGCAACCACCATGGGAAACGACCTACGCGTGGTTGCTGGCCCGTCCTGCGCAGCACCACCTGCTGGATCGCCCGGGCCATCTGCGTGCCGTCAGTGTCCATATGCCCGGCCATGTGAAAGCGCGCAAAAGCCTCCAGGGTTGACCGGCGTTCAAGCAGCTCGACCATGGTGCGCGCCACGTCCGGCAAATAAGCCCATTGATGGGCCACACCCGGTGCGCCCGGATAGCTCACGGCGTGTACCGGTTTGCCGGGCTTGATCAAGCCTTGGGCAAACCAGTTATTGGCCAGCCGAGCGCCGAAAAAATCCCCGGCGCGCACAATCAGCACACGGGCGCCACGGCGGCACGCCTGTTCCAGACGCTGCTCCAGTTGTACGCGGATAGCCCCCTTGCGTGTTCGCGGGTGCTGCGGCGAATCCTCATACAGCACCGGAAACACATCCGGCCCGAAGTTGTAGACCGTGCCCGGCAACACAATCGTCGCGCCCTCGGCGATGGCCGCCGCAATGCTGTTGTCGATCATCGGCATGACCAGCTCAGCCCAATTGCGATAACCCGGTGGGTTGACGGCATGCACGATCACCGCACAACCACGGGCGGCGGCGCGTACCTCATCACGGTTGAGCGCGTCGCCCTCGATCCAGGAAAAATCGGCATTCGCCCGGCGGGCCTTGCCCACATCGCGCGTCAGCGCACACACTTCCCAGCCTAACGCGTGCAACTGCCGCGCCACTTCACCGCCGATCCCGCCGGTTGCACCCAGCACCAAAACCTTGCTCATCACCTTCTCCTACACGGGTTGGTGAAGCCATTGTGTGCGCAGCCTTGCTATAGATAAATTGCCGAAGACCATCCAGCCGCTATACATTTATGCATGGCATCGACAATTGGATGGGAGCTCTACCGGTCGTTCCTCGGCGTACTCAAGGAGGGATCGTTATCGGGTGCCGCGCGGCAGCTCGGTATCACACAGCCTACGGTGGGCCGGCACATCGCTGCGCTGGAAGCCGAGCTGGGCGTGGTGCTATTCACCCGCTCGCCCGCCGGGTTGCTGCCGACGGCGGTGGCCCACACCTTGCGCGCCCATGCCGACACCATGGAGCGCACCGCCGCCGCCCTGGAGCGCACCGCGTCTGCCCACGGCGAGGAAGTGCGCGGCGTGGTGCGGGTGTCAGCCAGCGAAGTGGTCGGCGTGGAAGTACTGCCGCCGATCATCACCCAACTGCGCCGCCAACACCCACGCCTGCGGGTTGAGCTGGTGCTGAGCAACCGCCTCAGCGACCTGCTGCAACTGGAAGCCGACATCGCCGTGCGCATGGTTCGACCCAGCCAGGAGCAACTGCTGGCGCAGCGTATCGGTCTGATTGAGGTCGGCTTGCACGCCCGCGACGATTACCTGCAACTGCATGGCATTCCTCTGCACATGCAGGATCTGGTCAACCATTGCGTCATCGGTTTCGACCAGGAAAACGCGTTTATCCGCAGCCTGGCCATCAAGGGCTTTGAACGCAGCGCCTTCGCCATCAGCAGCGACAGCGACCTGGCGCAACTGGCGCTGATCCGCGCCGGTGCCGGTATCGGCGGTTGCCAGGTGCAACTGGCCCAGCGCGACCCGCGTTTGCGCCGCGTGCTGCCCGAGGGCTTTGCGCTCAAATTGGACACCTGGGTGACCATGCACGAAGACCTGCGCAACAGCCCGCGCTGCCGCGTGACATTCGATGCGCTGGTGCAGGGTTTGCAGCGTTACGTACAGGCTTGAGACAGCTTCACTGGTAAAGAATCAGACTCCCTCAGTCCCTTCATAGACGCCCCCATGTCCGAAGCCTTCGAAGTCCCCAGCCCCCACGAAAAACACATTGAACACACCACCGAACATGCGCACGGGCGCGGTGACAACTTTGCCAGCCGCATCGCCGTAATGACCGCGTTGATGGCCACCCTCGGCGCCATGCTCAGCTACCAGGCCGGCTCCACCGAAAGCGAAGCGGCGATGGATAAAAACAACGCCGCCATCATCAAGACCGAAGCCGCCAACCAGTGGAACTACTACCAGGCCAAATCCAGCCGGCAGAACCTGGCGGAGCTGGCCACGCACATTCCGGGTGTGGATGCGGCGCATTACAAGGACGAGATCGAGCGCTACAAGGGCCAGAAGGAAGAGGTGCGCAAACAGGCCGAGAAGCTTGAGGCGACATCCAAGGAATGGGACCAGAAATCCGAAGAGGCGCTGCACCAGCATCACCGCTGGGCGCAGGCGATGACCGCGATTCAGATCGCGATTTCGTTGGCGGCGATTACGTTGCTGACGCGCAAGGAGTGGCTCAAGCGCCTGTCCTACACCGCCGGCGGAGTGGCGGTGGTACTGGGTAGCCTGGCGTGGCTGCATTTCTGACAGCATGTGGGAGCTGGCTTGCCTGCGATGGCGGTGGGCCAGGCAACATCAATGTTTACTGAACCACCGCCATCGCAGCGGTGCGACGATTCGACAAGCCAGCTCCCACATTTGATCTCTGGTGTTTTTGAGATTGGGCTGTGCCACTGCATCGCTCTATAGTAAAACGCACAACGACCAGCACAGCCTGACTGCGAGGGAACAGCCGGTGACCGCACAACCCAAAGAAGCCGTGGGCGCCGCCTACAGCATCGATGCCATGGGCTGGCGCTTGAACCTCGACATCAAGGGCCACCGTATCAGCGACTTCCCCCACGCCATCCATCGCGGCGGCGACCTCGGCGATTTCGAGCATTACCCGAATGCCGGGCTGTGGATTCTGGAAATCCAGATCGCCCACCCGAGCAAGCCCTACGGCGCTTTTTACGAAGACCTACTCGTTTAAGGAACATCCATGGAACGCTCCACCCAATTTCCCGAGCTGCTGTTTTCCTACGGCACCTTGCAGGACAAGGCCGTGCAACTCGCCAACTTCGGCCGGGAACTGGTCGGCCAGCACGAGCTCGGCTATGCGCAAAGCTGGGTAGAGGCGGCAGCGGATGCGTATGAGGTGTCGGACTATAAGCGCGTGTCCGTGGCGCTGGCTTCGGGGCTGACGGCTTGGGTTTACGTGCAAGCTCAATAACGCGCCTGCCGTCGTAGCATGGGCCACCTGGCGAGGGCGGCCCATGAACCCAAGCATTGCCATGCGCATGCGCCGGGTGGGTCAGTCGCTGTCGTCAAGCAAGTTATTCAATGCAACGGCCCGTAACTCGCGAACCTTATTGATACTTTTGTCCGGCGAAGACCTCACCACATCCCGGGGATCATTGATGCGCACCCGCCCGTAACCATCGATGATGAACTGCAAGTCCTCAATATGTACGTGGTGAGCTTTGAGCTTGTTGATTATAAAATCGCAGTCCTTTTGAACGTTGGTATTAAACTTCTCATCGCTCGGAAGGCTCTGGCGGTTATGAATCACATCCTCAGAATCCAGCGCATGGTGAATATAGTCTTTGGTAAGGCCCACTTGGCCGTTATAGGCAACCAACGCATGCGCATCGACCACTGGAAAACCCAGGTCTTTAAGCTGCTTGGTCAGTTGCATTTCTTTTTCTGCATAATCACTCGCAGGGATGTTTCCCGTCGTACCGGGGCGAATCAGGCAGACACATTGCCTGGCATCCTGCTGAGAGTGATAAACGTCTTTTTGGCTACCGGTTCCAAGCTTCACACCTAACGACGCGATAGCATTGAATTTAGATGCGCTCACGTCGGCACTGTGACCCAGGCCATCAGAGCGGGATACTGCATTAGCGTTTACTTGCAACACGTTAACCACCTTGCTCATCATTTTGATTGGTCAGACTTGGGATGGAACGCATCGAAGTCTGAAAGAGTGAGTGAACAGGTGGCTAAGTCGGTTCCCTTTTTTCATGCGCTGCTTGGGCAGCTACAGTGAAGGGCGATCAGCGCATGTCCGTGGCATTTGCTTCGGGCTCAGGGTTTGGGCATACACCTAGGCCTGAAAATGAAACATCCGGGTAATTGATTTCAATCTGCCAATGTAGGAATTAAAGTAGCCCCCCCTCGAGAATTGAATCCCGAGGGTCAGTCCATGGAGTTTCACAGTGAAGTACGTCAGTAAAGTAGTAGCAGCAGCTGTTCTCGGTTTCACCCTCGCAGGCTGCACCGGCACCGCCATCAAATCCCCGCAGTACGACAGCAGCCAATACACCGTTTTGGGCCACAGTGAAGGCAGCGCCACCGGCGTGATGTTGCTCGGCGTCATCCCGATCGGCCAGAACAGCCGCTTCGTGCGCGCCCAGGATGCCGCCATCAAGGCCAAAGGCGGCGACGCGCTGATCAACACTCAAGTGCAGGAAAAATGGTTCTGGGCCTGGGTACTGAACGGTTACACCACCAAGATTTCGGGTGATGTGATCAAGCTGAAGACCGCGCAGTAAGTCTCAAGTTGTCAGGGCGCTGACCCTGGCAAGCGACGTATCATGGGTCAACCTTTCGAGGATGGCCCATGAACCTCAGCATCGTTTACGCACTCGCCGCCGCCGCCCTGTTCGGCGCCAGCACCCCGCTCGCCAAAAGCCTCGGCCTGAACCTTTCGCCCGTACTGCTCGCCGGCCTGCTCTACCTCGGCAGCGGCCTCGGCCTGGCCTGCGTGCGCCTTATCCGTGATCGCGGCTGGAAACCCAGCGGGCTGACTCGCCCGGAATGGCCCTGGCTGCTCGGCGCCATCGCCTTCGGCGGCATCCTCGGCCCGGTTGCCTTGATGTTCGGCCTGACCCGCACCGCCGGCGCGACCGCCTCCCTGATGCTCAACCTTGAATCGGTGCTGACCGCCGTGATCGCCTGGCTGGTGTTCAGAGAAAACGCCGACCGCCGCATCGTGCTCGGCATGCTCGCGATCGTGCTGGGCGGCGTGGTGTTGTCATGGTCTGACGGCGGCAGCGCCAGCCACGACTGGACCGGGCCGTTTGCCGTGGCGCTGGCGTGCGTGTGCTGGGGGATTGATAACAACCTGACGCGCAAAGTCTCGGCCTCAGACGCGCTGTTTATCGCCGGTGCCAAAGGGTTGATAGCCGGGCTGGTGAATTGCAGCCTGGCGCTTTACCTCGGCGCGCAGATTCCAGAAATGGCACAGCTGGCGCCCATCTTGCTAGTTGGTTTTTTGGGATATGGCATCAGCCTGGTCATGTTCGTGCTGGCGTTACGCGGGCTGGGCAGTGCGCGCACGGGCGCTTACTTCTCGACGGCGCCATTCCTCGGCGCGGCTGTTGCCCTGCTGATGTTTGGGGAATCGGTAACGGTGGCGTTCTGGATTGCATCAGCGCTGATGGCCGTGGGCGTGTGGCTGCACCTGACGGAGCGGCATGCCCATGAGCATCTGCATGAAGCGACGGAACATGGGCATCGGCATGTGCATGATGAACATCATCAGCATGAGCACGGGTTTGAGTGGGACCCGGCGCAGCCGCACAGTCATGTGCATGTTCATAGTGTGATGCGGCATAGCCATGCGCATTTTCCGGATGTGCATCATCGGCATCGGCATTGAGGGCCTGACAACAGAAGTCTGCCGGATGACGTTTTGGGAAAGGGGCGAAAGACAGTCGCCCTTTCCCATGGAGGACTAGTCGCTAATAAAAAACCAGCTGATGATAAGACCGAAAGCGGCGAGACAGGTAACCAGTGTAGGTATGACCATCCAGTACTTCAGGTGCCTCGGTATTTTTTCAACATCCTCAACCAGTACCATGCCCCTCCATTCAATGACTTTTGGCATAAGAATGACGGTGGCCATGGCGTAGACGCGTTGGGGCCTTCCTTCAAAGGGGGCATTACGAAAAGTGTGCCTGCACCCGACTATAAAGCTGCTGTATTGCATATAACGTTCAGCAGCATCGAGTTTTTTGAACATGGCAGAAAAGACGATCGGAAAACTCAGTAGTAGGAGGACACCTGAGCTCAAAGCAAAATATTCCAAGTACATTCAATCCTCCATGGACGTATAGAGAAATTTACCAATAAATTCTCCGACAATGCTTCCTGTCTTGCCCAAGGCGAGTCCTCCTGCGGCGCCACCGACAATGGCGCATGCCAACCCCCCAGCACCTGCTGTAGGTATGCCAAATACAATTGCGCAGGCACCGGTGCTGGCAAGAACGCCAACTGACCCGCCTGCGGCTGCACCACCAACGCCCAGCACCAACTTGCCTCCTTCAACATATTTCGCCTGCGTACACTCTTGCTCACGCCCCGTGGAACACGCCTCCGTTATCTCCAGCGCCGTCGCCCCAACATCCAGCGCTATGCCAATGTAAGTCCCCTTCTTCAATATTTGCGAGGCCTTGGCTAAACGTTTAACCCTTTCCTCATACCCACGAATGTCTCCATGGTGCCAATAGCTTTTACTGGAAATCCCCAACATCTTTTTAATCGAACCTTCGTTTCTCAATCCCGTACCAAAGCGCGCCATGCCCGAGATTTGGCTATCCAACGTGGCAAACAGCGCTCTTCGCTTAACCAAAAACTCCTCCCTTGCCCCCGTGGTGCCTTTGCTCAAGTACTGCTTATGCAAACTCTCGATTTCGATAAGGGTCTTCTCAACTTGCGCCAAATGCTTGCTCCATGCGCTGCTGGCACTGCCGATGCCAAGGGACGAATAGGTCAAGATGGCCTGCAACTGATCATAGTTTTTGATCAGAAATTGGTCAGTTGCGGAGTGCGCCAACAGGGCGAGCTTTATATTTTGCGCCGAGCGCATCAGCTGTGCCTCTTCAGCGGTGCAAGCGGCGGTTCGACTATCCCCGATGATCACCAATTGCCCCGGCAACACCACCGTGTTGCGGATGTGCTGGTTGAGGGTGTCGAACTTGGTGTGTGTATACGGATCAAGCGCCAGGCTTAGTTTAAGCAATAGATAAGGCTGGGGATGTTCATTGATAAATGCGTAGGGTCCCTGCATGCGTGCACCTCCAAGTGGCTGAGGCGCAGGACTATAAGAAAGCGTAACGGCGCAGGTAAGACGTGCAGAGGGGTGGTTTTAATGTTTCAGAAATGGACTACTTTAATTCAGGTATGTGCCTACGCATGCGCGCGTCTACTGATCATGTGTACACATCGCACAGGATGGTAGCTTTTCAACAAAATGAATTAGAGCGGCTCAATTGACCGCCCTTTTTTGCGTAATACCGGCACCTTCAGGCGTAGTGCCCTTTGTAACCTTTATGCTCGTACTCCCAGCCCTTGCACGCCAGCCCCACGTGCTTGGGAATCAAAGCAGCACCGCTGCTATATGCGGTGATGGTCCTGCGAGAGAACCCCAACTCCACAGCTGCTGCGGAAAGGGACAGGTTGTTACTGAGCATCCACTGCCGGAAATCCTGTGTCAGCATCACCTCACCGGATTGCTCCAATGCTAGACGGTGCAGCGTGACAGCTGACAGCTCGATGTCGTTACCCCATGTCACATCAAACCCCCACTCACCGACTTGTACTTGGCCGAATCGAGCCAAATCCAGAAGAGGTTTGAGGACCGGAAAGGCATTTATATGATCGAGAAGATCAACGGTATGCCGCTTGCCGTTATTCCATTCGATCTGTAAGGCATGCTTGCCGGCAACTGGTTGCACAGCAGAGATGCGAAGCTTGCTGGTCATAAGCCAGTTCCTCCGGTTTTGTTCATCCCATACGCGCTTGAGATCCGCGATATGAGCTTTTGCCCAAAGCAGGTCGTCGGAATGGATTTTTATTTTTAGCTTCGTTCACTGTGAAGGGTCGCCATGGAGACGGACGCTAGAGAAAAAATTTCCCTAGCACAATTGTAATTTCAAACGTTTACTCAAATTGCCACTCTCGAGGTCGCAGGGTTCGTAGGTAGGACTGCCCATGCCCAGCAATCCAGGCAACGTCCTACAGACCGTTCAGAAGCGTCGGCCTCGCACTTCAAAATCGTCGAGCCTATAGTCACTCGGTCGCCCACATGGCGGCCGGGTTTGGCGACTCGATGATAAGACGGAATGTAAACGACGTTATTTCAGGCGACTGCCATTTTTGGCTGTAGACCATGAAAGCTCCGTCGTTATTATCTTTGTCTCAATGGACTTAACGCATGAACCAATACATAGCCCTCACCAGCAACGACAGCGCCACCCCCGCCCTTTTTGTCGATACCACCGTCCCTCTGGAAATCCTCCTCGACGCCGCGAGTTTTCGGCTGCGTGCCGTCACCCAGGTCCTTGAGAACCTTGCACTGCGTAGCGAGATCAGCAGTGATGCCGTTGTTCTTAGTGATTTTGCCTTGCTGTGTTCAATCCCGTTGCGCGACGGCTGCGATTTGCTGGACGTCTTAGGCAGGCGCATGGATGTGCCTTGCGCATGATTTAAAAAAGACACGTTTTCAAACGCCAGAAACTATAAAACCCCTGACTTCTCACGAAACCAGGGGTTTTGTTGTCACAGGGGTGCTTGAAGAATAAAAAAACTGTCTCCCGTTTCGCTTTTTCGATTCCTCAGTGCGCTTGCTAGCGCAGCCCTGTCTGGCGAGGTGTATTCCCAGGCATGTTCCCAAACGGCTCTTTTTCAAACGCCAAAAACCACAAACCCCCGACTTTCACTAGGAAAATCAGGGGTTTGTGTTTGTAGAATGTGGCGGTGAAGGAGAGATTCGAAACTACCCGCAAAGTCACTTTCATTATGCAAGTGCCCGGTTTACGCGGGCTGCAGCGATGCTCTCACTCTAAAAAATCGGCTTTCTCAGTCCCATGGTGGTCCCATGGGCTTTGCACCAAGTTAGTGCACTAGGATTGGAAGGGGGTAAAAAACGGGGTGTCGCCCGATTTATGTTGAGGCATGGGAAAAAGGTAATATTGGTAATAAGCTTGATAAATCAGGATAAAACCCTTTAATTTCAATAGCTTGATAGACATTTAGAAAGGTAATAATTTGGTAATTTATAGGTTAGGTCATTACCTTTTCATCGGGTAATTACTGACAGGCTCAATCCCCAACAAAACCGGGGACTTGGACGAATATTACCTTCACCATTACCAAATATTACCCCTCAAGGTAATGCGTCAAACCCACGAACTACGCGGGCTGTGGCGGATTTAATGCCTTTCCTAACCAAAATTACCTTTTTCCCAGCCCTGGTTCCAAAATCGCCATCTGTTTGGCGAGTCCTTCAGCTTGGGGCTAGTCTGAGAGCTCACAATAGGAACCCCTTGTATGGCGCATGAATATTCGCTCTCAGATGTACTTGAAAGGATGTATGAAAATCAGTTGGCACTTGAAGCCGCTGTGATGGAACTCACGCTACGCCTGGAACAACATGGCTCCGTAGAAGTGGGTGACAACGTGCGTGGTGCCTTAGAGGCAATCGGTGAGAACGCGGGGCATATCAAGCAAGGTTTGGCCAGATTGAGAAGGCCAGGCGCCAGCTAATGAATCGAGACAAATTGTGAAATGCCACAATCTCGGCAAACCCAAAAGATTCATGGCTTATGACAGCTTTCGACCTCATGGACGGCAGCCACGGCCGGCGAGAAAAAAGACCTATCTCGTTTTGGAAAATACCCTTACTCCTGTATTTTTCTGTACACATACCAATGAATCCTGGGCCTCCAGCCCTGCCCCGTCCGTGATCGTCAGCTGCACCTCCGTGCAGTCGCCCTGCACTTCTCTTCAAAACTTTGCAATCTGTGAAACTGCCGGCACCCTGAAGAGCCCCCCGGCCCGTCTGGGCTGCCGGTTCGTTTGCACTACATCTGGATTTGCACAAAAAAAGGACGCAAACCCCGTCGGCGGGAGGGGGATAAGTGCTTTTTAGCTGGTTTTTTCTTTCTTCACTCAAATTACTGATCGGCAATTGAGCCAACGATCGCCCAGCTAGCGATAGCCGGCGCGATCCGTTCATGGCCCCTACCAAATCATGCTCACAGCACCACATAACGCATAATGTGGATCCAATAAAAATATCAAAAAGCCATCACCCAAAACCTATAGACCCATGCTAGAGTGCGTTTGAAGGCGTTTTTTGACATTTTTTGTCAAAAAAATCAGTCTAAAAGCGAGGAGAACCATGTTAATTCAATTTAGTGTCAAAAACTGGCGTTCTGTTAGGGATGAGCAGACCTTAACTATGGTTAAGGCAAAAGGAGTTGAGCTAGGTGAGGCTAATAGTTTTAACCCGGAAGTTTCTTCAGTAGGTGAATTATTACGAACTGCGGTTATTTATGGCGCTAATGCTGCTGGAAAGACAAACTTAATCAGCGCACTTCGTGCCATGAAGGATATCGTCTTAGATTCTGCTAAAGCGCAACCTGGCGACGAGCTTCCACTGACTCCATTTTTATTGGATGAGGAAACCGAGGATAAACCTTCTGAGTTTGAAGTTTTTTTTGTAGCCAAAGGTATCAAATTTCAATATGGATTTTCTGCTACTAAAAAACAGATTTTTGAGGAATGGTTAATTGCATATCCAAATGCTCGCCCCCAACGCTGGTTTTCACGCGTTTGGGATGAGGCTACCGGTGACTTCGACTGGTCATTTGGAGCGGCCTTCCTTGGACAGAAACAAACATGGGTTGAATCTACTCGTCCCAATGCGTTGTTTTTATCTACCGCAACGCAGTTAAACAGCCAACAGTTAAAACCTGTACTTGGGTGGTTCAAAGTAACTTTGCGCCTTGGAAGAGTATCCGGCTGGAGCCCTTCTTATACCGCCTCACTATGCGAGAAAGAGGAGTCCCGAGGAAAAATTCTGGCCTTCTTAAAGGCAGCAGATCTCGATATTAAGGAGATCGACATTAAAGCAGAACTGGCATCTCTAAAACACTTTCCGGATTCCTTCCCGGAAGAGATGAAAAAGCAGATGTTAGAAAACATGAAAGACACCCAAATTTACAACATCAAGACTATTCACGAAGGAAAACAAGGACAGTCTATCGAGTTTGATTTCGAGAATGAGTCGGACGGTACAAAAAAACTTTTTTCATTTGCTGGCCCTTGGCTTGACGTACTATCGAAGGGTAGAGTTCTTTTGGTAGACGAACTGCATGACAACCTTCACCCAAAGCTTGTAAGCTTCTTGGTAGGCCTATTTCATAGTAAAGAAACAAACCCGAACAATGCTCAGCTCATTTTTACAACCCATGAAACGTCAATCTTGAATCAAGATGTATTTCGAAGAGATCAGATCTGGTTCTGCGAGAAAGATCGCGATCAGGCTACAAGGCTATATCCCCTAAGTGATTTCAGCCCTAGAAAAGGCAGGGAAGACTTGGAAGCGGCATATCTTGCCGGCCGATATGGGGCTTTGCCTTACGTGCGAGCGATTAAGGCCATGGAGTTCAATTGAAATGGGGAGCGATGACTTACATCATAAGCGCAAAGCAAAACAAGCTAAGGACTTAGAGCGTCGCAGAGCACAACGCAAACGCTATGATAAAGTTCTAATTGTTTGTGAAGGCAGCAAAACAGAACCTCTCTACTTTGAGGAGCTAAAAGATCATTACGAATTAGATACAGCTAATATTAAAATCAGTGGAGACTGTGGTTCTGATCCATTAAGCGTAGTAGAGCACGGCGAGGAACTTTATCAGAACGAAATCAAGAACTGCAATGAGCCGTTTGATAAAGTATATTGCGTCTTTGATAAAGACACTCATCACACCTACAATCAAGCACTACTTAAAATCGCGACCCTTAAACCGGCGGGCACTTTCTTTGCAACCACGTCGGTTCCTTGTTTTGAGGTGTGGCTGCTATTGCATTTTCGATACTCAGCAGCGTCAATTACGGCTTCAGGAAATAAATCTGCTGGAGATCGCGCACTTAGCGAACTCACCAGATACATGCCCAATTACAAAAAGGGTGCTGAGGGAACATTTCTGGAACTATTCAATAAATTAACATTAGCTAAAACGCACGCGGAAAGGCTCAATCAACAATCACAAGCTTCAGGGACCGATAATCCAACCACAACGATTGTTGAGCTTGTAGAGTACCTACAAGCTATAAAAGATTAAGTGACTTGCGACATCGGAAGTGGAAAATTTCGATTTTTCACTTACTCCCTTGAGGAAAGCCTCAATCATAATATAACCGGATGCAATTTTGCGCGTAGGTCATAACAAACTTCCGCGCCATTATTAAATATGGCCACATCGACCTGACTTGGTTTCTGAGTAGGCAGATGAGTATGCAGCGCTAACTGCCTACTCAGCTGCTGTACTGTTTCAATTAATATACAAAGAATCTGCAGCACATTAACTTCCTCAGACCCTAGCCAAGTTTTCGGAGCAACTAGCGCTTGGTTGACACCTGCAACACTCTTACGCAGCCCCTGGATCCTTTCCTCCATGTCCCCACCTACCGTGGCGTTGTGCTTCTGCCCCACCACCAGGTTCAAGTCCCGCCCGGTCGCTTGGTGCAGATCATCCACCGCCGCCAGGCTCGCAGATCCGCCCGACAGCAGTTTGAGCGCGCCCAGAGCTTCAAGCGTCTTGATGCCCCCTACCGACTCGGTTGAATGATCCTCTACCGTCCTGATGTCGCTCTGGAACCGCTCGGTGTTGCCCATCGCCTCCACTTCCCGCTCGATCGCCTTGTCCAGGATCTTGCCGTCAGTCTGGCGCAGCCAATTGCCGTCGGCGT
Organism: Pseudomonas sp. W3I7; assembly: GCF_030816095.1. NCBI lineage: Bacteria > Pseudomonadati > Pseudomonadota > Gammaproteobacteria > Pseudomonadales > Pseudomonadaceae > Pseudomonas > Pseudomonas sp. W3I7. The sequence goes on along the minus strand of NZ_JAUSXP010000001.1, from coordinate 1,268,828 downwards.
CGACACGTTGCTGACAGGCCTCGCTGTGCTGCCATACCTGGTCCCCCTTCGGTACGCTGGGCATGCTCAGGCTGTGGGGCAGAATCGTTTGGATATAGGGCTTGTGTGGCAAGCCGTAGGCGAAGCACACCACAACCTGGGTGCCTTCCTGGGGGAATGCGTAGATGCCCATTTCCTCGCCACCGGTGGGCAGCGGCAACGGCACGCCGGCAAGGATCGGCAGCTTGGTGTCTGGCTCGCCTTCCGGCCCCAGGACCTCGATGTCGACGGCATAGCGCGGCCGGAAATCGTCACAGATGCCGGCGCCGGCCGGGGCATCGGCTACGGCGACAACACGGGCAAAGCGTGGCAGGTGGTAACCGCCGGTAAGTTCGGGGAATTGTCGTTCTACGCTGCGGCGGATTGCGTCGTCCATCGGATGGCCATCTGATTGTCGATGAGCGCCACACTGGTGATGCGCTCGCCGTGGTTGATTGTTGCACCTGGTCGCAACCCGGGAAGGGCCGCAATCATCGCGCTTTGGTTGCCTTGGTAGTCGTCGAACAGCTCCACCGGGAGCTGCAGCGACGAGCGAAGGCCGAAGAAGCTGTCGGCCCAACTGCCCACGAATACTTCCCCGTCGCCCTGCTGCTGCCAGATAAAGTCGGGGATGTTGAAAACCCGTGCCAGGCTGTCCATGGCCTGATAGCCGGCAGCCAAGCTGTAGAAAAACGGCGCCTTCACGCCGGCATACGGCCGGTCCGGTACGCGAAAGCGCAAACCGGTGTGCTGGCCGATCTCGACCAGGACCGCGCGCAGGTCGACGTGTCGCAGATTCAGCGGCAATGGGTTGGCCAGGACCGCGGCAAGCTCCCGGCAGAAAAGCACCTGCTGGCCACTGCTGGCGGTAGTGGAGCGTTCAACGTAGCCAATGAAGTGTCGCTGCAGCGTGCTGTCGTTGTAGCCGATATCGAGCGTCACCAGCCCCTTGACCGGTGCAGTAGCCTGAATGGTGAACGTCGCCCGGCCAGGGCTTTTCGCATCCAGCCGAACTTCGTTTTTGACCAAGACATACGGTTTCCCGTTGATGGCCAATTCCTTGTGCAGCTTCATTCCTTTTTGCTCCCGCCAAGCCAGGTATCAACTTTTTTCAACGTTGCTTCAAATCCGGTCAGTTCCTCGGGCCCATCAGGTGAATCGCCACCGGCGCCGCCAACTGCCCCGCCAGGGCCAGACTGTGCGGTAACCGCGTTGCCCGATCGCCGCCCCTCGACCTTCTCAGGGTTGGACAGTTTTTCAGCCAAGGTGAACTGAATCAGCCAAGCGCGCAGGTTGTCGTCTTCCCGGGCGCTCACGCCCTCGGTGAAAGTCACCTGGCGCATGCCGAACGCGGCAGCAGTGTCGTTGACGATTCGGTAGGTCTTGAGCTGGCCACCGCCGGCGGTCGCTTCCACCAGGCGCATCAGGTCGCGCAGTTGCACCTGGTCAACGAAAGGAATCATCAGGCTGACGGTCAGGGTCTTGGGCTTGAAGCCTTTGTGCCCCTTGTCGGTGTTGCTGGTCTGGCCTGACAGGTCGTCGCTCTCGATACGCAAATTGCCGGTGACCTTGAGGTTTTTCCCGCGCACCTGTTGCCCGTCAAGTAGCAGAGTCATAGGCCCACCAGTTCGCGGACGAAGCTCAAACCCTTTTCAGATCCCACCAGGAGCGCGCCCGCGCACAGCACCCATTCATGCCCCGGGGCATCGCCCGTCAACAGCGCCTCGCGTAGCTCGGTGGCGTTGCCAGGGCCGATCATGCGGGCACACATGCTGCTGTCCGGGTTGCCATGGGCCAATAGCGCTTTCAGGTCGGCCAGTTGCTGATCCCGGCCCTTTTGCTGGGCGGCTTTGCGGCTGGCCAGCGCGGCAAGGTCAGCCATCGGCGAGCTGTCAGCGGCGTAACCCTCCAAAACGGCAAGCTGGCCGGCCATGGATTGCTGCGCGGCCTTTACTACGGTGCAGCGCTCCAGGGGCAGCGCCTGCCAACGCGGCAAAGTGCCGGCGGCGGGGATCTCCCACTTTTCAGTCTCCAGCTTCGATAAGTGCCGTGCGCGTCGTTCAGTCCGCACCAGGTCAGGCATCGGCAACAAGGCGTTAAAGCGTGCCAAGCTCGCTGCCAACTGATCAAAGCGCGTCGATAGGAACATCACGCACAGGGCGAACTGGGGGCCGTCCGGCCGGCCGGTGTCACTCACATCCACCAGTTTGCCGGCCAGCTGCTGCAGCAAGTTTGGCGCGGAAAGAAAACGCTGGTAGCCACTTCCCTGACCAATGCCGCTTTGAAAAGGCGTCACAACCAAACAGGTCGGAACCTCGCCCATTTGGTCAGCGAGTGCAGCTCGACCGGCCGCTATCGCGCCCTGGGCGGCATCACCCACTGGCCCTGGGCTTGTTGAGGTTTTCCCACTGAGGTCAGCCAGGCGCTTAGCTGTGCTGGCCAGCTCGCCGCCGGCAAGTCCTTGGGCCGCTGAAAGCTGCCCCATCCACTGCGTAGCCTCCGCAGGCCAACGCATGGTTACCGGCGCCCAATCACTGATCATTTTTCAGAACCGCGCTCAACCATTGTGGGGCATCGGGCCGGCTAGACTCCGCCGGATACCGTTTTGCCTTGGGCCACTCCCTTACCGCCTGACGCCAGGTCAGCAGAGCCGTGAACTGTTCAGCCGTAATGGGGGCAGTCCCGCCCAAGTCCCGGGCGTCGCGGTATTGAGCAACGAGCGTTTCCGTATTCTGCAAACTTGTTTCAGCCCAAAGCCGGGCAAGTACAAGCGGATCTGACTCGACAACAACATCTTCCGCATATTTTGAAAACTTCCCACCCTCATCCAGGTAAGCGCGAACAGCTTGATATAACGGGGCGTTATAGTCCTGGGTAACATGACAACGATTGCCAGCAACGGTGACAACAAAAGTTTTATCAGCTTTAACTGAGACGTTACTGAACGTCACCATTACCTCTGCTGGCGGGACCACTGGTGACTCAGCGACAGGAACGACTAGCTCATCTGTGTCAAATTCTTTTACTTCAATCACGGTGCATATCTCCACGCGAAGCCGTAAATAGTTGCTCCGCCACTAAATGAAATTACGGTCCCACCAGGTGCATGACCACTTTTACCAATAACACCCTGACCCGCCGCGTAGTAATGCATGAGCGAATAACACCATGAGCCGCCAGGTGGGAGCTGTACTGACGTACCGGTTACTCCGACAGGCATAAAGTTACTACTGTCCGGTCGGTAGAAGTTCATCTCCCCCCATTGCAGCCCCATGTCGGAAGTATCAACCTGAACACGCATACCACGGCCTTGCCCATCCCAGCCGTATTTAATCTTGTTAGAGGCTTGGCCGGCACCGCCGCCCTGTTCGACAGGGGTAAATTCAAGCTGTGTCTGTAAGTAGTAAACCTGCCCATTCTCTTTATGACGCAAGTACGGATAAATAGGATTCCCACTGGCAAATCCGACCGTGGAAACTGAGTCGCCCACTGTTCTCAGTAAAAGCTGTTGATTCGTTTGCTCAACTGTATAGGCATTAGTAATTCCATATGCGGCAAGCGTACTACCTTTGTTTGCCTTATCATCAGGGTTAAAATTATGAGAAGACCAGACAACACCGAGATCCAAACCGTCAACGGTAGCTTTTAGCCCCACGGAACTCCACCCAATGCTAATAGCGTTGTCCAGCTGCCCTATTCCGCCACCTTGCCGCACGGGCGTAAACCCCAGCCTTGTTTGCAAGTATTGAACAAGCCCGTCTGACTCTCGGCGAAAGTATGGGAGCTTCGCGTCATTCCCGGCAAAGCCAGCGCTAGTTATTCCGTCCCTAATAACTCGGTAGTTGATCTGTTGATTTGTCTGATCGATTGTGTAGGCATCGGTAATCCCATAGCCCGCAAGAGTACCTGCTTTATCCGCCTTAGAACTTGGAGTAAAGTTGTTTTCAGTCCAGATACGCCCCAAGTCGATATCATCGACGCTCGCCTTTAAACCGATCGAAGACCAGCCGATACAAACTCTGTTGTAGGTCTGACCAGCCCCACCACCCTGCTTTACAAAGCCGTTGGCCACCTCTCCTCGGGTGTAGGCGTCAGTGATACCGTATCCAGCCAATGTGTTCGGGTTAGTGCCTGCGAACACAATACCTTTGGCGTTAACTGCGACTTTTGTATAGGGACCAGGCGTCACCCCGCTGTCAGCCAGCGTCAGCGCAATTTCCGGGTCCGCCGTGCCGTCAAACGTCGCGCTACCTGTCGCCGCGCCACTAAATTTAAACGTGCGCGCCGTGGCCAGCTTCAACGCTTTGCCGGCCGCTGTTGTGCCGGACACCAAAGCGTTGATGCTGGCGGAGAGGTTGTGTCGCACCCTCTGGACCATGTGCGTGGTAGCCAGTACCCAAGGGTCATCAGACTCAGGTTCAGTACTGATGGCGTTCGGAATTTGCCCCAGCCCCACGTCAGCCTTTGTCGTGGATCGAGCGCGCAAGCCCGGATAATCGCCAGTACGAGCGGCCAGGTGCTTGATCAGTTCGCCGGCGATCGGCTCAACGGCTCGCAGATCGCTGATCGAGGCCGTTGTTGGCAGCTCTGCAATGGGCACCAGGTAATGCCGTACACCTGCGCTGTCGGTGTAGTCCTGCTTGTCCCAACCAAATACAACCTGGAACGTACCGACCACATCACTCAATTCGCGCTGCAGGCGTACGTCAAGCCAGGCCACGTTCGGGATTGAAGGAACAGCAACAGCTTGCGCGCCTTTTAGCTCCAGCCGAACACCTTCAACATAGGCAATACCGGGTTTCAGGCTGTACGCATTGCCTACTTTTTGCAGTTCAAGCGCACTGCCGTGGAAGCAAGCGCGCCCGAAAACGTCGCGATTGCTCAAGCGCTCGCGCTCATCAATGCCGCTCAGTCGTACAGTAAAGTCATGCTGCCAGGTGCTGGCATCGATCTTGATCCCGGTCAGCGCCTGGGCACCGTCGAACACCACCAAAAAGTTACGCGTGACGTTGTTGCCGATCTGACGCGGCGGGATGTTCCGGCGCTTTTGCTGTACCGGCAAATACGCCACGGCCAGCAACACGTTTTCAGTGGTTTCAAGGCCAATCCAGTTGAAGTCAAAGTCCCCAATATCGCTACCCAGCATCAGGCTATAGACCACCTGGTTCGGGTTCACGAAACCTTTCTGGGTAACGTCATAGGTGCCGACGATTTGCGCCGGCACTGGCTTGCCCGCTGTTCGATCCACACCGGCATTCGGGTCAAGTCCTGGCACGTTGGCCAGGACAAATCGGGCAACGCTTAGCGATTGTTGTGCGCCGAGTTTCTGCGCGATCAGGCTTTCACCTGCAAGGGTAATGCTGGCTCCCATGGGGGCTCCTACAGGCTGGCAACCAGCGTTTGCTGGTCGTCGTTGAAGTCCACCGCGACGATGCGCAGTGATACGGGGGTGATGGTCACGAAGTCATAGCGCCGGCAGGTGCGGCCGTACTGTTGAATCAGTACTCGCATCAGCTCGGGGTTTTGCGACAGTTGGGAATCGGAGAGGCGCAACAGCACTACGTCCCAATCCCGATCGGGCAGCCGCTCGTTGATCTCGACATAGCCAACGCCCAGTCGCTGCAGGATGCGTTTGAGCCCGGCCGTGCTGCCGGCATCGACCGCGTTTATGAAGGCGAACTTCACCCGCAGCCGGTAGAGGCTTTCCGGCTCGTCTTTGAAACGGCTGATATCGCGCTGCCAGGCCAGCAGATCGAGGACGGTCAGGTGGCAGGTGTCCGCGTCCATCTGCAGGAGCGGCCACTGCAGCCAACCTTCGACCTTTTCCCACCAGGACTGGGCGGCGGCTTTCAACTTGGCCAACTGCGGGCCGTCCAGCCAGAAAGGCAAACTTAGCTTGATCATGCCGGCACCACCTGCAGGGTTTTGATCCTGGGAATGCTCAGCTCTGACACGATGTCGGCATTGTCAAAATGTAGCGACTCGATGCCGGCGAACTGCTGGTGAAGCTCTTCGCCCAAGCGGCTGAACGAAAACCGCGACTGGGGATAGGTCAGCGTCGGCTGATAGTCGCCCGTGCCGCTCTCGCGAAAGGCCGCCCGGATGAACTGCCCAATTTCCGCCTGCAGCTTTTCGCGCTGCTCGACGGTCAGCAACGATCGTGGCCACCAGGTGAGGCTTAGCGCGTGCTGTGTCTCAGGCATGACCATCACCAGCAGGTCATCACCGTGGCCATGGTTGCCCTGGTCGCGGATATGCGCGTTGATTTGCTCCAGGTAAGTGGCCGCCGGCACATCCGCATCAAACAGCACATAGGCATTGGCGCTGCCCGGGCCACGTGGCGCGCCGTGCAGGAAATACACGCCATCTGGCCGCACGCCTGGAAAGGCTGAAATCATGGCGCGGTATACGGAGTCGGTGTGCCACTGGTTGACCGCCGAGAACTGGTTGCGTGTGCGCAAACGCAGCTGATCGTCCGGTTCAGGATCTGCACCTGGTGCAATCAGCCAGCCGTCCGCGTTCACCACCTGGGCAATGCCGGCAATCGGGACGGGCAGAATGGCGTAGTAACCTGGGGCCAGGTTGTACCCGCTGCCCACTTCCTGGGCTTCTACCGGGACTTCCAGCTGCAGCACGCCGTCCGCGAAGGTCACGGCCTGGGTGGTGATCAGTTGGTAAATATGGCCGTTGATCGCAGCCGATTGCACCAGGACGCCGGCGGGCAGCTCCAGCACGCCACCGGCGACATCGCGGGTAAACAGCAGCACGCCTTTGGCCTTGGTCGCCCCTTTGCGCTCGACGTTGACCGCCCAGGCCAGCATGTCCAGCCACTTGCCCACAGCGGTTTTAACAAAGAAGTTGGGCAGGACGGTGCCGCTGACAAAGTTGATCAGCCACAACACCGGTTTGGTCACCAGCGCGGTGATCAGCCGCCAGAACGGCGAGTAGGCGCTGGTGTTGCTCAGCTTGCTACCTTGCGCGGCAACTTCGCTTTCCCAGGCCTTGCGCAAGCCGTCCTCAGTCACCGGAATGCCGCTGTCTGCCAGCGCCTGTTTAAAATCTACGTCGCTCACAACGTCACCTCGATATCGCCAAATTTCAGCGTTTTCGCCGTGACCAGGTAGCGGCCAGACTCCACTTGTTTAATCAACGCCGTGCCCGGCACCAGGCGCGCGTCGGCCTCTACCAGCAGTTCCAGTTGTTGGATGCAGTCGCGCTGACGCAGACGGCTGCGCTCGGCCACCAGCGTGACCAGCAACCCGCTCTCGCGGATCATGTGCGCGATGTCCTGAGCGATGCTGGCCCGGTCCTCGATCAGCAGCGGCTGACGCGATGGGTCCAGTACCAGGTCGTTGTCCATGATCAACAGGTCGATGTATTCGCTCATCCGCCCACCGCCATGGCCAACATGCCTTCCAGTTCGAGCGGATTCATTTGCTTGGCGGTGTGAATGTTGACGTTCTCCACATGAGTGCCCTTGTTCTGGGTTTGATTGTTGTTCTGGATGCTGGCCAGGAAGCCGCCCCGGGGCACGGCGTCAGGCCGTTTCGGAGACAGGCTTGATACCGATCCGTTGATGCGCTGCTGGCTTTGCTCAGCCTTTTCCGTTGGAGCGGGAGCGGTGACCAGGGGCGGCGTCTGCAGCAGCTGCGGGACAGTCAGCTGCGGCCCGATCGGCGCCGGCGTTTGCACCGGTGGCACTGCCACCAGCTTGGGCAACGTGCGCGGCAATTCCTTGGGCGTGTGGGGTTGTGCCACCGGTGCCAGGACCTGGGGCGGAAGCCGCGCCGGCGGCTGCAACGCTGCAGGTGCGGCCATGGCCGGGGCTGGGGCCAATACCAGTGCCGGTGCCTTTGCCGGGGGCTGCAACGCTTCCAGCGTCGGCATCACCGGCGCCGGTGCTTTTGGCGTAGGAGCCAGCACCAGGGGTGGTGCCTGGATCGGTTGCTGGGGTGCGCTCACCAGTTGCGGCAACAACGGCGCTTCCACTTGCGGGGCACTGATGGTGGGTAGCTCTGGCGCCGCCGGCATGTCCCCGAACGCCGCTTCAATGTTCACGCCGGGGATCTTGTTCAACATCTCGATCAAGCCATTGATAGCGCTTTTAAAGACGTTGACGATGGCGTCCCACGCGGCGCTGGCCATATTCGACCAACCGCCCATCGAGTCGAACCACGCCGACAGCGCAGCCAGTTGCCCGCTAACCCACTGGAACGCCTCGCTGTTGAGTAGCGCGCTGGTCCAGTCGTCCCAATAGATGATCGCGGCCGCCACGGCCGCGACCAGGGCCACAATGCCGATCACTATCCAGGCCACCGGGTTGGCCAGCAAAGCGGTGTTGACCAGCCAGATCGCGCCCTGCCAAAGCAGCATCGCGCCTTTGACCAGGCCCATCCAAGCGACCATCAGCACCAGGCCGGCCACAAACCCCACCACCATGACGGTGTGGTACAGGAACATGGCGATGCTGCGGTAACCCGACCAGGTGAGGGCATTCCACACCACAACGGCTCCCAGCCATGCCATTTTCGAAAGCCCCACGGTCAGTGTGAGCAACGACATGGCGGCGGTAATCGCCAGGAACGACAGGGTTACAATTCCAATAAGGCGGGTAATGTTGGGGAACAACTGGGTCCAGCGGGTCAACGTGCTGGCAATCCCTACCAGGCGCTCCATCAGCGGGGTAAGGATCGGAATCAACGCCTGGCCAAACGCGATACGCAGCGCCTCTACAGCGGCCCCGAACTGCTGCCACGGGTCCACCATGTTCTTGGCCATGCGTTCGGCGTTTTCTAAACCACGCACATTGCCCAGCCGTTCCATCCCGTTTTTCAGGCGCTCGGTGTCGCCCATCAGGCTGGTGATCAAGCGCGCCGCTTCACCGCCGAACGCATCGCGCAGTTGTTTACCGTTCGCCTCAATCGACAGATCGCCAAACTTACCTTTCAGCTTGTCCAGGATGTCCATCATCGGCAGCAACTTGCCCTGCTGATCCACGAACTTCATGCCGAGTTTTTCAGAGGCCGCGCTGACGTTTTCAAAGAACGATTTGTAGAGGCCGCCGGCCTCCCCGCCGTCCATGGTGCTGCCCAGCGTGCCCAGCACGGCCATTTGCTCAGCCAGGCTTACGCCGGCGGTGCTAGCCAGGCCACCGGCAGCCTTGAACGCCTCGCCGATCTGCTCACCACTTGTGCGAAACAACTGCACAGCCGTAGCGGTCTGACCCACCAGGGTCTCGACCCACTGGCCCTTCCCCATGGCGTCGGCCTGGCCTTTGAACAGGTTGTACATCGTGCCGACGTAGGTGCCCATGGTCGCCGCATCAGACTTGGTGGCCTTGGCCAACACGTTGCTGGCATTGGTGAAGGTAGCCAACTGGCTGCCGACCATCCCCTTAATGGCGCCCTCGATCTGATACGCCGAGGCGACAAAATCCCGGGCGTTCTCTCCGTACGCCACGGAAAACTCCAAGGACTTGCGGTTTAGCGAGTTCAGCGCATCTTCGGCCACGTTCAGCGATCGGACTTCGCCTAGGGCGCGGTTCATTTCCAGCGCAGGTTCCATGGATTGGGTGATACCGACATAGGCGCCCGTGATGCCAGCCAGACCAAAACCCATAGTCTTGATGTGCTTTTCGCTCTGTTCGGCCAAGTCGGAAAACCCGGTTTTGACCTTGCCCAGCGGGGCGGTAACCTTATCGGTCAGGCTCAAGATGAAAGCCAGGCGGGCGCTTTTGTCAGCCATCAGTCGTTATCCGTTGAGTGCGTATGCGATGCCGTTAGCAATGGCGATTTCCATGCGGCGCCAATGCTCGTCCTCCAGCCACTTGGCCGTGCCCATGACTTCGGCGGTGGGCTCGGCACTTGGTAGCCAGCGGCCGGCCAAGGCCACCAGTTGGCCCAGGCCGTTTTCGGTCAGTCGTTCGGCGTGGTCGAGGGCTTTTTTACGGTGATTTCAACGTCCGGGCCGTACTCTTCCAGGAGCGCGCCCGCCAGCTGCATGACCAGCACCGGATTGCCCAACAGGGACTTGAGGGTGGCGCGCTCTTCCTGCTTAACGGTTGTCACCAGCAGGTTGTTGGCCGGCGAAACCTTGTTGGCCTGAGTAACGGCGTTGAAGTACTTCGTCACGTCCTGCGGGGTCAGTGCGAAGGTGAATTCTTTGTCGCCTACTTCCAGGGTGATATCGCGTGTATCGGTCATGGTGTTGCTCCGTTCAGGGTTAGAAAGTGGGTGAATCAGCGCAGGCAAACCCTGCGCACGTGGTCCTGCAGGCCAAGGATCATTTGCCGGCTGAGGGCGAGCTGATCTCTGAGGGTGAAATAATCTTGTCGAGCGTCTGCTGTGAGTTCGGCGGCGGCGCCATCATCCAAGCCGCCGGCGCCGTTCTCTGATTCGGCTGGGGCGCTGCAGGTGGCGTTGAGGCGCAACCGCTTACGGCCAGCAGCAACATCGAGACGCAGAACATCGTTTTCAGCACGTTCATCGTTCAGTTCCTGGGTACGTTTGAGGTCGATAGCGTCACGTTCAGCCAGCATTTCGCCGCTGATGCGGGCCGCTTCGCGAAGGCCGCTCACTTCGCCCTGCGCGGCGTCACGCTCAGCACGTGCGGTGTCGCGCTGGCCCTGCAGCAGGTCAAAGCCGAACCAGGCCAACAGGCACAGCAGCAGGATGAAAGAGCCCTCGCGCATCACAGACCCGCCTGACACAGAGCGGCTTCCGCCAATCGGCGGGCGTGCAGGCCTGGCACAAACACCTTCTTACCTTGGCCGGTCGTCACAAAGGCCCACACCGGAGTCCTGCCATCAGGCGCCCAGGCAAGCGCCTGGCAGCCCTCTTTAATCCGGCCGGTATTGATCAGGCCCACGGCACGACTGGCGCACGTGCTGGCCGTGCCGAAGTTGTGGCCATGGCTGCTCAGGGCGTCGAACGTGTCCTGGCCCACGTCCTGGTTGGTAACGCAGTCGGCCAGTTGCAATTGGCCTTTGCTGATCACCAGCTGCTCCACCTCGTTGCAGCGTGCATCCGACCAATAGTCACCAACTACCACCGGATAGGGGCTGGTATGGCGTGTGATGCCTTTGCATACGGTTGGCAGCCCACGGGCCAACTTGTCGGCATAAACCGTGTTCTGGCCGTTGCCTTCCCAAGTGCCCAGGAACAACACCAGCGCGGAGCTGCAGAGCGTGATAGCGCCGGCGGCGATCTTGCCGCGCAGGCTCATGGCCTCACCTTCCAGTCGCGCAACATCTGGCGATACTTAGGAACCAACAGCAGGATCTGCAGCACCATGTAAACGGCAGTCAGCATGTAGGCGACAGCCGACCAGTCGACGGCCCCTGTCGCGCCAGTGGCGGCTACACCGATCGCAGGTGACGCTTTCGCCAGTGCAATGGCGGTGTCCTGGGCCGCCTGATTAGTGCTCATCGCTGCACTCCTTTTTCGAAAAAAGACTGGCACGGGACACAGCGGGTTTTGCCGCCGAGCGCCTGGCGCGCTGCCGGTATCTCGTTATCACAGTCCTGGCAGTGAGTAAGGCTTGGGCCCGCTGACTCACGCCGGGCCTGGGCCAACTGGGCGTTGATAGCCTGGTCCCGCTGACGTTGTTCCAGGGCTTGGGCGCGATCGAACGGGCATACCATCAGCTAATGCCCTCGATCTCGGTGGAGTCCAGGTAAGGCACGCCGTTGATGCGGATAAAGTCCGGGCTGGTCACCTCGAACGGCACCTTGTGCTTGGTCTTCTCGCCGCCCTTCGGATCAATGCTCAGCAGGCTGGAAATCTTCAACTTGCAGCCGAACGCCTCGATGCGCAGCTCGTCGTCGCCAGCCTTGGCGAAAAACACCACGTCGAACGCATCCAGTTTGCGGAAGCTGCCGGCAGTGCGCGCCGCTTCGACCACCAGGTTAAAGTTGGTCGAGTCCAGCTCAACTTCACCAGCCGCCGCCACGTCGCCGTCGACGTAGCCATCAGGCACGCCCCGGGTTTGCGCAGTCTTGCTGTTGTCGGTGATATCCAGGGTGCAGCTCTCAACGTGTACCTGCAGATCGCCCAGGTTCACGTCAAAGTTCTTGCCGCCAATACGTGACATGGGGGGTTACTCCGAATCGTCGTTGGAAAGATCCAGGGCGATGTTCGCCGTGAGGTCTTTCGGGCAGTTGTGGGGCTTGAGCTTGATGTACGCCTCGACGGCGGTTTTGCTCTTCCAGGTCAGCACGATGTCGCCGTCTTTCGGCGTCTCGATCTCTCCCGGGAACACTTGGCCGGCGAACTTGACCGACTTGGCCATCTGGCGCAGTGGCGCCATCAGCGCGTTGACGTTCACGGCCATGCTGTTGGGGGTGTTGTTCAAGCGACGATCAGCCACACGACGGATCAGCAGCGGCCGCACCTGGCGCGCCGCCTTGTCCGTCAGGCGCAGATATTCGATTACCTGGTAGTCGCTGCCTGGGGTGTCCAGCATATTGCCGTCGCCCCAATAAACACCCGGATAGTCCGGGTAGGTCTGGGAAACAGAAAAGCGGGACTTGTCCAACTCGGCGCGGATTGCGGACGGCAGCGGCACGCCATCTTTATCGACCGGCACACTGCCGAGACCGGTTACGGCACCGGTGGCCACACGCATTGGGCTGTCGGCAATACTCACGGCAGCGTTGGCCAAGCGACCGGCCAACACGCCCAGGTCATTGCCGTGCAGCTGCGGCACCACCATCACACGCGGCGCGGCCACGTTGGCGGTAATCGCCTTTTGCTCGGCCACATATTCCGACCAGGACTGCAGCACTGTCGGGCTGGCAGTTGCGGCCATGACAAACAAGCGGCGGCCGTAGACGTTATTAACCAGCACAGCCGCGTCGTGCATGGCCGTCAGGTCGTCGCCCTTGGTCACAGGCTGTGTGATAACGACCGCCTCGACCGAAAAGCCCTGCTGCTGGCAAGTCTCCAAAGAGGCGCGCCAGTCGGTATCGGCCAGGATCGGTGCCGCCAGACAGGCCCAGCGATCGCCGCCGTTCAATCGTGCGGCGGTGATCTGGGTTTTCAGGTCGCTTGCAGCAGTACCCAGGGCGGCATCGAGGTCGCTTTCGGTATTGAGCGGCACCAGTTTGCCGATGTTTTTGGGAGCGGTTTTCGGGCCTGGCCCGATGTATAGGAAATAGCGCTCGATCTCAGTCACGGCGCCTTGGCCCAGATTGAGATTGTTAACGCTGACTTTGCCAAGTGCCATGCTGTGCCTCGTTAGCGGGGTGAATTAAGGATTTGTTCGAAGACCTGGTTAACCAGCTCGCGGGTTTCGCCGTTGGTTTCCACGCCGAGGAACTGGCGTTTTGGCAAGGTGATGTCCCAGCTTTGCGCGCCCGTTTTCTCTGTTAGTTCGTCGTTCAAGATGCGGATCAGCAAGCCGGCCTTGGCGTAGTTCACATGCTCTTGAATCCATGCCACCGACGGCCTGGCCAGCGCCTTTTTGCCCTTCTGGCGAACACGGAAGCCCAGCCGGCGCAGGCGCTTGGCCTGTTTGTCGGTGCATGCAATACCGGGCGGGACTTTGTTCCAGCGCCGCATCTGCGCAGCGGTACGTCGCTCGCTGACGCCGTTGTGCTGCTGGGCAGCGACCCAACGGGTCAAGGCGTTTTTCCAGCCCAGCTCGGCTTCATCCGAACTCACGCGGGTGACCTGCAGCAGCTTGGCCAGGCCGGCTTCCATCTTCTTTTTGCCTTTGGCGCTGCCCTTGCGTTCAGCGAACGGGGTGCCGTCGGTGTTCTTCTGCTCGCGCACACGCTTACGGCTCATCGTCCGCACGCGTGTGGTCACTCTGTTCAGCAATCGCCGGCGCAGCTGCGGAGGCAGTTCAAGCAACGCCAACTGGGCGTCGACGTCGAGCAAGCCCCTAATATCGAGGTCGAGAGGGTTAGCGGCCATTGCTGCCCACCTCGCCATGCTCGGCAACCCACAGATCGAACGGCACGAATGCCCAAGTCTTGCCGAACGCCTCGATCTCGCCGTCAGGGTCCTGAGCCAGGTATTGCGGCTCGACGAACTCCAGGGACAGGTCCACGTCGAAGCTGTCCTGGTCGAGGGGTTCAACGGCAAACAGTGGTGCCGGCAGTTCGTGGCGGTCCCGATCGGGATCGTGGGTTTCCAGCCAACTGCCCACCAGCGCCATCAGCCTGGCCGGGTTGCCGGTGAAACGCTCCAGGGAGAACACCGCGCGATAACGCATGTCAGCCATGTGCAGGCCGTCGCGGTCAGGCTTCCAGATCAGCTCAAGGCTGACCTGTTCGGTCCAGCTGTCGAACTGCTCAGGCTCCACCAGGTTGCGGGCCATCAGATAGGCAGTCAGCGCCTGCAGCTGGATCACAACAGCGCCGCCGTGATGCGGCCACGGCCCTGCAGGGCACGCACGGCTTGCTGGCTGAAAGCCAGGAAGGTTTCGGCACGCTCGGGCGCTTCCTTACCGGTGTTCTCAGCGTTTTCACGCCGGGTGACGGTGGCGAACTGCGGCAGCAAGTTGCCCTTAGCGCGGCAGTACACGGCGCGCTTGTACAGCTTCACCTGGAAGGAACGTTCCGGCAGCAGCGTGGAATCTGCGGATTCGACACGCGCAACGCCGTTGGCTTGCCAGCGGGATTTGCACTTGGCCAAGTCCGTATTGACCTCGACCATGGCGGTGTTCAAGGCGTCGGCCAGCAGCTCTAACAGGTACTCCGCCGGCAGGCGTTGTTCCTTTTGGAATTCGGACACAGAGAGGTCTGGCCAGAAGCCGTCGTTCTCAATCGTCAGTTCCACAAAGGTGGTGGGTTTCCCGGAAAAGCTCATTGCTGGCCGCTCAAATAGGGCGGGAAGCCTGTTTTCAGTAGGACGGTCCATAAATGGGCGGCTCACTTCCACAGGTTCCCGCTGGGGGGGGGTAGTCGGTTATTCGGAAGCCGGGTTAGCGGCCGCTTGTTTTGCCAGGGCCTTGCGGACCTTTTCGATACGGGTGTCGTTGCCGGCCTGGGCGTACAGTTCCGTCGAACGCTCCAGGTGCTTGAGTGCTACCTCAAAATTCCCGGCCTCCATGGCACGCATACCGATCAACTTGTGATACTTGCTCGGGATCTGCTCCGTCAGTTGCCATGCACCGTCAACCAGGGGCAGCAGGTCGGAGAGGTAAGGCTCTGGGCTGCGATTGGCTTTGTATTCGGCGTAGGCCCACTCGCACACAGCGTCGGCGACGAAGGTCTGGATATCGCGCCGCTTGAAGCGCTCCGGCATCTGCTGGCCCTGCTCGATCAGGAAGTCGGCCAGCTCCAGGGCGTCTTCGAACTGGGCGGTGTCGAACAGCCAGACCATGACCTGCACCGCAACACGGTTGGGGAAGTTCAGACCCGATTCGCAGTAGCGTTGGACGTATTCCTGGTACTTGGGTAGCAGCTCTTCACGCTTGAGCGCCTGGCGTCCGGCCAGGCCGTTGATAGCGCTAATTCGCGCCAGGTCCTGATCCAATGCCGCTTCCTGCAACAGCAGGTGTTTACGCGCATTGGCGGGACTGCTCAGCGCATCAGCCGGGGAGTAGGCCATGCCTGCCGTAGCGGCGAGTGCCGCCACTGCAGTGCTGCCCAAGGCGATAGTGCGGCGCTTGTGCGCCAGGGCCAGGCTCACGCGACCACCAGCTCAACGTTTTCAGTGAACGCGATCTTTTCAAGCTGCTCGATCACGTAGCCTTCGTTGCGGCTGTTGTAGTCCTCGACGCGGGAGCGTTTTGGGTTCTCGATCGTCTGCTTACGCCAGCTGGTGTCCTGGAAGTAAATCGACAGGTTGTCCCAACTGGTGACCAGCACGGCGTTGACCGGGAAGTTCGGCACGCTGTACGCCGGCAGGCCGCCGTAAGTCGCAATGACCTGCGCATTTTCGATGCGCTCTTTTTCGGTCGGGGTGTCGCCCTGCTTGGTGTACAGCTTGGCCTTGTCAGCGGCGAGCAAATCGGTGCCGATGATCGCAACCAGGTCGCCGTCTTCGCGCAGAATCTCGTCCACCATCTGCTTGGTGTCGTGCACCAGGGCATCAAGGTTGGCGTAGTCGCCACTGGCGCCGAGCGTGACCTTGCCAGCAGTGGTTCCCTCTTTCAGAACCTGCTGCGGGGCCTGCTCACGCAGTTGCTGCAGCCAGCCCTTGTTCACGTCCTGCAGCTTGGGGAATTTCGCCAAGTCGGTCTGCGTGGCGGCGTGGGTACCATGGAAACCGATAACGATTCGGTCCTGCGCGATACGCTTCTGCACTGCAGCGGAATAACGCTCTTTGAAGTCCGTAAACTTCGCCCAGGCGTCGATTTTGGCGTACGGAAGACCAACGTCCGACTGGGTATCAGCCAGTTCGTATTGGGTGTTATCCAGCGCCGATGCGTCCTTGGCTTCGCGATCGGTGGTCTTGGTGTTAGTGCGGCCAGTGACCGGACCGTTCACGCCGATGAAGACCTTTTCACCCTTGATCTCACTCACCGGAACGACGTTGATACGCTCCAGGAAATCAGCCTTGGCGGTGATCGCGTCGTTCAGTTCCTGGGCAATCGTCGGGTCCACACTGAACATGCGGCTCGATCGCTCGACGCCGTACGCTTCGGCCATCGCTTCCTGCAGCTCGGCATATTGTTTGGCGCCACGGGCGCTTAATGGCTGGGCCATATCAGAGCACCCGCTTTTTGGTGGTGGTCACCGGGCCGGCGTTGCGGGGCAACTGGCGACCGGTCGAGGTGTTCTGCAGTGCGGAGAACTGCTTTTGCAGCTTCTCCAACTGAACCAGAACGGCCTTGTTCGACCCACCGCTACGGCGGAACTCACGTTCCTCCTCGGCGGTTGTGACGATATCGTCCACGGCCGCGCTCACGTCGTCGATGGGTGCTTGGTCTGGTTCTGGCGCATCAGCGGCGGCGGGTTCAATCACAGCCTGAATGCCGGCAGCGACGACAAGCAGCTGCTCCAGCAGAGCCTTGAGGGCCGTTGCGGTAGCTTCATCCATTGGGGTTTTGCTCTCAGTTGGGGTGGTGGGTTCGGCGGGCTCGGCATTCGTGGCAAAGCGCTTGAATAGGCCAGTGAGCAAGCCGATCAGCTTGCCGACCTCGCTCTGCGGTTCGGCTTCAAAGGAGCCCAGCTCGACGGAGGCGGCATAGAAGGAGTTTTGGTGGGTCTGCTTGGAAAAATAGAGTTCCTGGGTGCCCAGGCTGGCGGGCTCATCGGTGACGCCAAGACCTGTCAGGTAGGCTTTTCCGCTGCCGGCGAAGTTCGGGGTGATCTCGATGCTGGAAAAGAGCTTTTGGCCCTGATCATTCAGCTGCAGTAGGCGATCATTGGGCTTGAGCTGTGCCTCCAAGGCGATTTGCCCAGGCTCAAGGTCTTCGCCCTCTTCCACCAGGCGCACCGCAAAGACGGTACCGTGGGAACCGCTCCACCGTTCGTGGTCGCACCAGATCACCGCCGTGTATTTCGATGGTTTGTAGGTTTCAGCGATATCGCGCAGTTCCTGGGGAAGGATCTCGCGACCATCGGCGGTGGTGCCGCTGGTGGCGACACGTTTCCAGTACGAAACAAGGGAACGGGGCATGGGCGATAACTGCGCTCAATCGTTGAATGAGCCGCCACGATAGGGAGCCGCCAAGCCCCAAACAAACGGTTCAAATGCGCGTTTCTCCTATATTCGACATATAGGTGGATCACGGAATTTAACCCCGCGTTTCCAGCGTTTTCGCCGCATAGACTGCGGCCCATGTACTACTCGACCGAAGTCAAAGAAGCCGCCAAACGCCTGTTTCTGCGCCGCTATAAGGCCAAGGAAATTCAGGCGCAGCTCAACCTGCCCAACATCCGCATCGTCTACTACTGGATACGCCAGGGCGGTTGGGAAGACATGCTGTCGGATGAAGAGCCGCTGACTGCCGTCGGCCGTCGAATCACCCTCCTCCTGGACAAAGCCGGTAGCCTGACCAAGGACGAACTCAACGAGCTGGACCGGCTGACCACCGTGCGCGAGCGTCTATTAAAGCAAGCGGCCAAACCGCTGCCAGCGCAGATCGGGGAAACTGCCAACGAGCCACAGAAAGGCCGTCAGCGGCTGCGTGGCGAACGCTCGGCCGGGGGGGATAGCGGCGGAAAGAAACGCGAAAAGAAAGCCAAGAACGACATCAGCGGGCTAACCGAAGTCGACTTCCTGGATAAGTTCATCAGCAAGATGTACCGCTATCAGCAGGAGCTGTTCGCAGCCAAGCAAAACCCGCTGACGTGCCGAATCCGCAATATCCTGAAAAGCCGCCAGGTGGGCCTGACGTACTACTTCGCCGGCGAAGCCTTCATGGACGCGGTGCTGACGGGTGACAACCAAGTATTCCTGTCAGCCAGCCGCTCGCAGTCGGAAATCTTCCGCAGCTACATCATCCAGTTTGCCAAGCAGTGGTTTGACATCGAGCTGACCGGCAACCCGATTACGCTCAGCAACGGCGCCGAGCTACGTTTCCTGTCGACCAACAGCAGCACCGCCCAGGGCTACCATGGCCACGTCTACGTCGATGAGTATTTCTGGATACGTGACTTCGACAAACTCAGCACCGTGGCCAGTGCCATGGGCACCCACAAGAAGTGGCGTAAAACCTACTTTTCGACGCCCAGCGCGGTGTCGCACCAGGCGTACCCGTTCTGGTCGGGCGAGGAATTCCGCAACAGCAAGCGCGGCAAGAAGGCCGGCGGCACCTGGCCCACCGAGGCGTCCTACACACAGGGCGCGCTGTGCCCGGATGGCCAATGGCGCAAGACAATCACCCTGGACGATGCCATCGCCGGAGGCTGCGATTTGTTCGACCTCGAGCAACTGCAGCTGGAGTACGACGAGGACAAATTTCAGCAACTGTTCTACTGCAAGTTCATCGACAGCAGCCAGAGCGCCTTCGGGCTCAAGGATCTGGAGCGATGCTATTCCGACCTGTCGTTGTGGGAGGACTACAACCCGGATCTGGATCGGCCCTTCGGCAACAGCCCGGTATGGCTTGGATACGATCCGAGCCGCACCCGCGACGACGCAACGTGTGTGGTGGTCGCCCCGCCACTGGAACCCGGGGCGAAATTCCGCATTCTGGAAAAGCACAGCTGGCGGGGGCATTCGTTCACATACCAGGCCGCTCAGGTCAAAAAGCTCACCGAGCGTTTCAACGTGCAACACATCGGTATCGATATCACCGGTGTGGGATACGGCGTGTTCGACCTGGTGCGCGACTTTTACGCGAAGGCCACGCCGATCCACTACAGCCTTGAGACTAAAAACACACTGGTACTCAAGGCCCAAGACACGATCCAAGGCAGTCGCATTGAGTGGGACGCCGGATGGACCGATATCGCCCAGGCATTCCTGACCATCAAACGCGGCACCACCACCAGCGGCCAGGTGACCTACAGCGCTTCGCGCACGGACGCCACCGGCCACGCCGACATCGCCTGGGCCGTCATGCACGCCCTGGCCAATGAACCCCTAAACTACAACAAGCGGCGCCGCAGCCGCTACGTCACGAGCGGAACCAATGCCCAAGCCACGACGCAGAAAATCCCAGGCCAACCAGCAGGCGCAACAGCCACAGCCCATGCGGGCGTTCACGTTCGGGGAACCCGAACAGGTGCTGTCCGGCAACATCGGCGAATACCTGGGGGTGTTTCTCAGCGACGACGGCGAAATCTACAAGCCACCGGTGTCTCGGGCGGGCCTGGCCAAGCTGCTACGCGCCAACGCACACCACGGCGCCATTCCCAAGTTCAAGCGCAACCTGCTGTTGCGTGAGTTCATCCCATCAGAGGGCTGCAGCACGCAGACGATGGGCCGGGCAAGTTTGGACTACATGGTGTTTGGCGAGGCCTATTTTTACCGCGATACCAACGCCTTTGGCGAAGTGCTGGAGATGCAGCACCTGCCGGCGATCAACATGCGGGTGAAGGTCGACGGCGGATTCAGGGTGCTGCTGCCAGACAGCAAATACATGGACTTCGACCAGGACGAAATCGAACACGTCCTAGACTACGACGTGGAACAGAACATCTACGGCGTGCCCGACTACCTGGGCGGTCTGCAGGCGCTGTTACTCAACGAAGCCGCGACCCTATTCCGCCGGCGTTATTACAGCAACGGCGCACACGCGGGATACATTTTCTACACCAACGACCCGGACCTGACCGAAGAAGACGAAGAAAACCTGCGCGCCCAGATCAGCGCTAGTAAGGGCGTGGGCAACTTCCGCTCGATGTTCGTCAACATCCCCAACGGCAAGGAAAACGCGATTCAGATCATTCCCGTGGGGGACTTCCAAGCCAAGGACGAGCTTGAGAAGGTCAAGAACATCACCCGCAACGACGTGATCGCCGCCTGGCGGATGAACCCAGCTTTGGCCGGGATCATCCCGGAAAACAACGGCGGGTTTGGGGATATCGAAAAGATCGATCGCGTTTACACCAGCAACGAGATTAGGCCGATCTGTCAGCTGTTCAGCCAGCTCAATGAGGTACTTCGACGGGACAGGCGCATCAACTGGAAAAAGATCGATAACGGAGGGGAAACCTCTACCTGACGCCTCAAAGATAGAGAAATATACTGCACTACGTGCGAACATAGTGGCAATAAGCTGCACCCTGGGGAGGGGATATGAGAGTTACTTGCAAATGCGGACACAAAGGGCGAATTGCATCACGCGAGGTACTTTCAGCCGACTTTGCGAAACTTTACTGCCAGTGCCTCGATGCGAAGTGTGGGCACACCTGGGTTGCGAATCTCACGTTTTCTCATACGCTTAGCCCCTCCGCTCAGACGTTCGACAGGCTGTTGATGGATCGGCTGAGAGATATGCCCAGGGCCCAACAGCGGGAGCTGTTTGAAAAGCTCGGATCGCAGGCCGTCGCATGACGCGCGCCGCCGACAATCGAGTGCCGGCGGCGCTGGATTCAGTCTTCGTCGGAATGATCCGGGTTGCTTATCAGCGCTTCGGTCAGTCTGCTCAACTGCTCTTTGTCGCGAGGGCTCAACTGACGATACAACCCAATCAGACGTCGCTCAATGTGCGAAAGCTCATACCGCGCAGATGCCGCAATTTCAACGTAAACAACATCCGCGTTTGTGCGATCCAACATGCTTACCACTCCATAAAATCCATTGCTGTAGCAATGATATGGGGGCAAGCCGCTAGTAAGACGCGAGCAGAGGGGTTAGCTCACTCATTTGGCAGCATCGTCAGCCATGGCCTGAATAAACCGCCGAATCGCTCTTTGATCATCCGCAGGGATACTGCGGTATTGCTGAACAATTCTGTCCTCAATCTCATTCAGCGAATCAAGGGCCAGGGTGCTACGCCGTCCAGTGAGGATGTAGGGCACATCGAATTCGAACTGGACCGCCACCTTACTCAGGTAGGACGCCGTAGCATCGCTAGATCCCGCCTCGTAGTTCGCCTGTGTGCGCTTTGCAATCCCAAGTGCTTCCGCGACCTGGTTCTGTGTCATGCCGCTTCGCTTCCGTTCTTCTTGCAGCCGAGAACCGATATCTTCAGAAAGATGCACTTTTTTTCATCCTTACTATTTACAAGTGCACCTAAGTGCATCATTGTGCATCTCACACCACATGAAATTGCACGGATCTGCACTATGCCGAACACCAGCGTTACCGAGCAAGCCCGTTATCAAGCACGGGAAGCATTAGAAAAACGGGGCCAGTCAGCCAAAGACTTCGCAGCCCAACATCAACTCAACCCCAGCACCGTCTATGCGGTACTGAGCGGGCAAAGCCAATGCCGTCGCGGGGAGGCTCATCGCGCAGCCGTATTACTCGGAATCAAAGACGGCGTGATCGAACAGTAATGGCCAAGCCCCTGAGGGAACAGCAGAAGATGAAAAGTCAGGTTCTGAAAACACGCCGTGAAGTCGTCAGTGCAATTATCTGCACCTTCGAAGGTGGCCGCGAACGCGCCGCCGCTCGCATCGGCCTACCACTTAAGAAGTTCGATAACCACGCTTACGAGAACAACAACTGCCGACCGCTGACGGACCTGCAGATCTTTCAACTGGAGCAGGTCACAGGAACCCAGCACCTGGCCAACTACGTTGCAGCGATGTACGGCGGCATGTTCGTGCCGGTCATCCAACCGGAGAACCTGGACAACGTTGAGATGTATGCGCGGGCCGTACAGACGTCGGCCAAACAGGGCACGGTCGATCAGGTTATCGCTCAGGCGATCGAGGACGGCGTAATCACCGAAGAAGAGGCCGAGCTGATCCTCAATGCGCACGTCTTGCACATAGCCGCGCGCACTGCCGAAATCCATGCCGCCATCGATCTCTACCGCGCTAAGTCAGGGAAAGGCCAATGAGCACTCAAACCAATGCTTTGGACTACCAACAGTGCGTGCAGAACGCTGCACTGGCATTCCTTAATCGCCACCAAGCCGAACACCTGGGCGACTCGTCGGCACTACTTAAGCGGGCAGTTATTCATCTGGTGGAGAACCTCGACGTGGCCGAACCGGTTGCAACAAAACTGACCGACCTTGCCCACATCGAGTTGCTGGACCTGCCAAAGCGCCAACGCTCCGCAAACTCGTAACACCCAACCCAACCAATCGCCGGCCCCACGTCCCGTGGGTTTGGGTGAGCTGCGCCCGAAATTGAGGTTTAACGATGGCAAACGCCGTAACTGTCACCACACAACTGCCCCCAGCCGAGGCCGAAGCGTTGCTGGCCAACCTGCGTGAACAGTATCGCTTGAGCCTTAACGAACACTGGTACGCCGACCAATTCCGCCTTGTTACGGCCGGTCTGCGCCACGGCGCGATTCTCGCCCACATCCCGGTCATGGCTGCGCAAAAACGCCTCATGGCAGCCCTGTCCCACAGCCTCAAAGCAGTGAAGTAACCCATGAAAGAAGACCTACGTCACGACGTGCTGCAACGCCTTCAGGCCGACTTCGGGCTCAAGCACCGCACGGGTACCGACTACATGCGCGGCGGCACCTGCCCGAAGTGCAAAAAGAAAGAACTGTATTCCCGCTTTGATACGCCATGGATGGTGATTTGTGGTCGCCCCGAAAAGTGTGGTCACACCCTGCACGTAAAAGAGCTGTATGACGATCTGTTCGAAGACTGGAGTAAACGTGCCCCGGCAACGGACCAGCACCCCAACGCCACGGCACGCGCTTACCTTGAGTACGCCCGGGGTTTTCGGTTTGAGCTGATCCACGGCTGGTTCTCCCAGGAAACGTTCTACTCCGCTGAACACAACGCTGGCAGCGCAACGGTGCGCTTCGCCCTGGAAAAAGGCGGTTGGTGGGAACGTCTGATCGATCAGCCGCACCGCTTCGGCAAGATGAAAGCGCGCTTCAAGTCCAAGGGCAGCTATTGCGGCGTCTGGTGGTGCCCGCCCTGCGTCGACCTTCTTGAAGCCAAGGAAATCTGGATTGTCGAAGGGATCTTCGATGCCATCGCTTTGGTGCACAACGACATCGCGGCTGTCTCGGCCATGTCCTCTAATGCGTTCCCAGGGGATTCGCTTAAAGCGTTGGTCAAGATCCGCGATGGAGGGATGTTGCCCAAGCTGGTTTGGGCGCTTGATAACGAACCCAGCGCCAACGCATACACCCGGCGCTGGGTACGCGAAGCCCGTGCTCTGGGCTTTGTTTGTGAGTCTGCGCAGATCCCGCAACGTGACGGCCGCAAGTCAGACTGGAACGACCTTCATCAGCGTTGGGGCTTCATCCAGGACGATACCAAGCGCGCCGAACAGATCGCTACTGACCTCAAGCAAGCCCGCCACCAGGGCGCCCTGCTGCTGGCCGAGAGCGCAGCGGAAAAGGCCTTGTTGATGTACGACTGGAACAAGCGCGGGGAATTTCACCTGGGCTTCGGTAGCCGCCTGTACTGGTTCAAGTTGGACATGGAGAAATTCAACCGGGCCATGTCCGACATCGAGGACAGCGAGAATCACGACGACCAGTTGCTTAACCAGGCGCAGCAACGCGAAAAAGCGCTGCAGCAGTCCGGCAGTGTTGTGGAGATTGCCAACTGCTACCCACAAGCCCTGTACTTCCAGCGTAACGAGGTAACGGACGAATCCTGGTACTACCTGCGCGTGGACTTCCCGCACGACTCCGAAAGCGTGAAAAACACCTTCACCAGCGGCCAGCTGTCGGCCGCAAGCGAATTCAAAAAGCGGCTGCTCGGCATGGCGGCGGGCGCAATGTTTACCGGCAGTGGCCAGCAGCTCGACAAGCTCATGAAGGACCAACTGTTCGGTATCAAAACCGTCTCAACCATCGACTACGTGGGCTACAGCAAGGAATACGCCTGCTACGTCTACGGTGATATCGCGATCAAGGACGGCACCACCTACAAGGTCAACAGCGAAGACTATTTCGAGTTCGGCAAGCTGCGCCTAAAAACGCTGCAGAAAGGTGTCCCCATCAAGCTGCAGCGCGAAGCAAAGGGCTTTGATGAAAAGTGGGTGCAGTTGCTGTGGACCTGTTTCGGTGCCCAGGGCTTTGTCGCCCTGGTGTTCTTCTTCGGCTCGCTGTTCTGCGAACAGATCCGCGCTCGCTACCAGTCCTTCCCGTTCCTGGAAGCTACGGGTGAAGCCGGCGCCGGCAAAACAACCCTGCTGAACCTCCTTTGGAAACTCCTCGGCCGTGAAGGCTATGAGGGCTTCGACCCAATGAAATCGACAAAGGCCGGACGCTCTCGTCTGATGGGCCAAGTGTCCGGCATGCCGGTTGTTTTCCTGGAAGCCGACCGCCACAGCGATGATCGGGCACACGCTAAAACCTTCGAATGGGACGAGCTGAAAGACTTCTACGGCGGCGGCACACTGGCTACAAAGGGCGTCAAGACAGCGGGCAACGAAACGTATGAACCGCCATTCCGGGGAACGATCGCAATCAGCCAGAACGCGGCCGTGGTCGCCCACGAAGCGATCATGACGCGCATCGTAAAACTGCACTTCGTACGCCCCAGCGTCACGCCGGAAAGCCGCGCTGCAGCTGATCAGTTAAACGCTTTGGACGGCGGCACCCTCAGCCACTTCCTATTACGGGCTGTAGGCAAAGAGTCCGCGGTGCTTGAGCTGTTCGCCAAGCGTATGCCCGAACACGAAGCGAAGCTGCGTCGCCTGCATACCCAATGTTTTGCCTGCGGCACCGCCTATACCAGCGATCAGGGCAACTGCAGCAGTTGCGGTTATGACTTGCGCGGGTACATCCGTGTCGAGCGCATCAGCAAGAACCACGCGCAGTTGCTCTCGTTGCTGGATTGCCTGCGTCTGGTGCTGAAACTGAGTGATCCCCAGGTCGCTGCCACCCAGCGCCAGATCGTGCGGATGGCCATCGAACGCCAGGCTTCGATCAGTTCCGACCATTCGGCCGTGGCCGAGTTTTGGGAGGTCTACGACTACCTCGAATCCTTGAGCGAAGACCCGGTGGTCGACCACAGCAGTGACCCCACCGTGATCGCTATCAACCTCAACGAATTCTGCGAGCGCGCCACCGAACACAAACAGAAGTTGGCCGACGTGGCCACGTTGCGCGATCTGCTCAAAGAGTCCCGTTCCCGCAAGTTTCTAGACAGCAACAAGGCGGTACATAGCGCTGTGCGTGCTGCCTTCAACAACCGCAACCCGTGTTCACAACCCCGGCCGACGACAGTTAAGTGCTGGACATTCAAGGCGTAAAGGAGAGTAAGACCGATGCAAATCCAAGTGTTTCTGGGCAGTGCCAGCGACGGCAAAGCCAGCAAGCTCCAGTCAGTTCAGGACCGTTTGGACTTCACGGGAGAAAGCGCGCCGATCATCCAGGCCGGGGCATATGGAGAGGATGGTTTGCTGGAGATTTTGGAGGTGCGCGCAGCCGGTGGCCAACGCGAAATACTGGTGGACGACTGCAGCCGGCAACAGATTTTGAGGGTGCTGGAATGGCAATCATGCAGTGAACATGAGCCGAAGTTTGATGGCCTGGTGATCCACCTGGCCCGCAAGGACTGATCTTTAAAAAACAGTGCCGAGGAGTTGCAGCTCCTCGACACCCGACCGCAACAGAGGGCTATACCATGCAAGCACAGAACCTAAGCAGCAGCGCCGCGAAGGCTACCACACCAGCCCGGCACCTGGTGGCCACCGCGATTATCGGGGCGGCCGTCATTGGCTACCTGGTGCACAAAACCCCTGAATCACGCACCCGCCTCGAAAGCCTCAGTCAGATGGCCAGCACTCTGGGCGAACTGAGCGAAACGGATGCGGCTGTCGTCGCGCATCTGCTCGCTAACTCCGCATCCCGAGGGACGGCGCGCCATGCCTAAGCAAGCCCATGCAACACGCGCACGACGCTTTCCCTGGAACATCGACTACACCAGCGTTTGCGACCTGTGCGGTCGGTGGCGCGCCCAGGGCAACCACGAGCAATGCAGCCGGCAACGCCAACGGCTGAATGCCCATCTACGCACCTACAAGCCCAAGTCATAGGCCGCGTCCACCAGAAGATGCGCTTCCAGATACTTGGCCCGGAAACGGGCCTTTTTTTTTCCGATCGTCAGACTGTCGATACACAAGCACAGCATTAGGGGTTTACATGAGTGGGGTCGAAGCTCGCGGGAAATCCGTGAGAATCTATTTTCAATACAACGGGGAGAAATGCCGGGAAGCAATCCCGGGAGGTAATACGCCTGCCATCGTGGCCCAGGGAAAGCGCCTGGTCGAAATCATCGAATACGAAATCCAGGCCGGCACGTTCGACTATGCCCGGCACTTCCCCAACTCGGCCAAACTGGTCGAAAACACTTTCGGGCACTACCTGGACCTATGGTTAAAGATCAAAGCCAATAGTGTGGCGGCGTCGAGCTATCGGGGTTACGCCAATAAGGCAGAAGTTCACGTGCGGCCGCGCTGGGGAAAGGTTCAGATCGAGAACATCGATCACCTGGACCTGCAGGAGTGGATTCAGGGAACCCTGTCTAAAACGCTCAAAAACAAAACCATCCGCGACATCATCAGCAACGTACGCCAAGTGTTTAGGTTGTATCGCACCAGGATGAAAGTCGCGCACGACCCGACCGAGGGTTTGATGGTGCGGCTGCCAGATCCCGAGGCACCGGACCCTTTCACTCGGGCTGAAATCAAACAGATCCTGGAAACCCACACCAGCCGCACGCAAGAGCTGTTAATGGTTCAGTTCATGATATGGGCCGGCCCCCGGGTATCCGAGACCATCGCCCTGGCTTGGGAGGATGTCGACCTAGAGCAAGGCACCGTGACCTTCCGCAGGTCGAAGGTGCGCGGGGCCTACCGGGTGACGAAAACCCGACGATCGACGCGCAAGGTTCGCCTACTACCCCCTGCCTGGGACGCGCTGCAGAAGATCGATGCGCTGAATAGAAATCGGAAGGCGGAAACGGTTGATATCGTTGAGCGGGACAACAAGACGGTGCGAAAACACAAACTGCATTTTGTCTTTCTGAATACGAAAAGCGGCCTGCCGCATGCAAACGATTTTGTTGTTCGCGACAGGTTCTTCAAGGCTCATTTACTCGCCGCCGGGATTCGCTATCGTGGGCCTGGCCAATGCCGCCACACGTACGCCAGTCAACTACTGACCACCGGTGTTGCGTCGATAGACTGGATAGCCGAACAGATGGGGCATACCAACGGTAATATGATCCGTCAACACTATGGAACATGGATCAATGAGGATGGGCCCGACGTTGTTGGAATACTGCAACTGGCACTAAAATTATAGAGTGTGGGGCCGCTCCGGTGGCGCCACCTAAAAATGCCCCATACCAAAAAAATCAACAAACGCATACTTATTGATTTTTCACATCAATGTGAGAGTAAATTTTTTCACATAATTCAATCAGCTCCGCAGACAGATCCCAGCCCACTTCGCTCATAACCTGAATGGCCTGATGGCAGAATTTGACCTTATCATTAATTGTTCCGCTTTCATCAGCAAAAACGCGGCGCACCATCTTCCCCTTACCTTTGAGCCCAAGCGCTTGGTCTAAATGAAACCCAATTCCTTGTTTCGACACAACCAAATTCACTTTTAATATTCCTGAAAGAGCCTCAACGTCTAACCCCTCCTTAGTTTTTAATATTTTCCTTCCAAATATTTTTTTCGCACTTTCAAGCAATACGTTGGCAGGCAAGAGATTTTCAATTTCCTTACCCGGAAGCAGATGAAAACGATCTTGCAACTCCAAAGTTAACTTCTGAGCCCTCTCAGACTTACTCAAAATATCCCCATCAGCTATCAGGAATGCATCTGAGCATAATCTTGATGCTTTCAAACGGTCGGTAGTATCATCATCATCATCAAAGCCCCAATGCCCCAATGTTCCACCCTGATACTCAACAAAAACGTAATGATAGTTCTCCAAAAAACCTTCAAATCGAGTTTTTTTATCACCTATACATTTTGAATCCAAGTACTTCTTCATAATTACTTTCAGGTATTTTCTATCAGTAATCCCTTCCACCCAGATAGTGGAATTAGCAAGATAAACCGAAGAGGCCCGCACACCAAGATCGGCTAAGATATCTCGATCCTTCGTACACTCCTGTATATAAAAATCACTACCATCCTCGCCACCTCTCTTTGCTACCCGATGAATCAAAACATCTTCACAGCTTTCAGCTAAGTCGAGCAGGTGATTTGAGTGCGTAGTTGCAACATACTGATGATTTGTGTGATTCAATAAAAAAAGGGCTAGCTTTCTAAGCAGGCCTGGGTGCAAACAGGATTCGGGCTCTTCCACAAAGAAAATTGAATTTTCTTGTTCCAAATAAGCAGCAGACGTAATAATAATTACTTGCTGGAGGCCATCTCCTATATCAAAAATAGAAAACTGCGCATCATCACCGATTTTAACAGCAACTGTATCCTTACCATACTGAGGAATAAGAGTAATATCAGCCCCACCAAAAAACTCGTCACCTAGTATCTTTTCGTACTCACGCACTCTGTTTCGTTCATCAGGCTGACCAAGCAAAAATTTCGCCAGCAGACTGTATAAATCAAAACCCGTAATTACATTAAGCCCATCGATGCCAGAAAAATAATCCCGTCGCGTCCGTTCAAGAAATAAATCCTTACCATCGTCAAGCGGCCTCATACCTCTCAATATCGGAATGTAATGCTTCTTGATATTCAAAAACTGATTATTCAAATCAGCCAACCCACCAATTATACTTGATACATCTTCATCCTGAAGACACCCCCTTATATAATTAAACTCTCGCAAACCTTGCCCACCACTAACTCTAAGATTAGAGTTTGAAGCCTGCTGCAAAAGTTTCACCAAACCTGAAACTGCCGCGCATACATCTTCAACACCCTTGCACTTTCCGTTATAAACCTCCAAAAACTCTCGACAGTTAAAGTCCACTATATTGGTAGGGCAATTTTTAATTACAGATATTATCTCATCAATTCCACTGACCGCAGACCGAGTAATTATACCCGCTCCAATGCTCATATGTTTCGTCTGAGACGAGAATAGCGCCCTTAATAGCCTACTTTTACCACTATTATTGGGACCCACGATTAAATTTAATTTTCTCAAATTAATCCATTTCTCACCCGACGTAACATTAGAATAACCACCGAGTTTTTTCGACCACATCTTTTCCATATACATTAAGGCAAAACTCCATTCACCATTTAAAAATCTATATAACCGCATTAAGATCTTAAGTTATTGATCCAGAAACTATTGAACCCCACACAAAACCTCATACATAAACTCTAATAAGGAGGCGTTTGACGTAAATTGATGTCATCGTGCCACCCGGCGATCATAGTGTGGGTTTAATCGATTGAATAGCGGAATAATGGGGCATCTGAACACGGGCATTTCCATAAGCTTTATGTGGCCTAGGTCATAACGCGAGATCTGATCTCGTGCGACCTTCACGGTCGCGCTCGGGCTATAGAACTTAAGCGATCATAGCTACGCGATTTAAGCCCTGATTTCGAGCTCCGCGTAGCCCAGCAAAGGTAGAACTGATCTGTAGCGCCCCCATAGATCAGTGAAGACGATGCACCTTTTAGCCAATGCGCATCAGCGATAGAAATTTAGTATCTGTCCCAGATCTGTCCCATATTGCTTTTTTTCAGACACAGAAAACCGAAAACCCCCGACTTTCTCTAGGAAAATCAGGGGTTTGCGGTTTCAAAATGTGGCGGTGAAGGAGAGATTCGAACTCTCGATACAATTTCTTGTATACACACTTTCCAGGCGTGCTCCTTAAGCCACTCGGACACTTCACCGTATCTCGTCAAACCAGTTCAGTCTGTCGAGGCGCGCTAATGTAGTCGAAAGCCTTTCTGATGGCAAAGGTTTTTTTCAGAATTTTCATGTGCTTAGACGGTTATGCCGTGACTCGCCCGGTGAGGGGCGGTGAATCTGCCATTCTTGGGCATCGGTGGCGGGCGTCTGGCGCGGCGGCTGCGCCCTGCTGCGGGCCGTCTACCCTTGGGAATGCGGGAAAAGTCTGACTGTGTAGTCAGTCACGGCGCTTTACCGGGGCGGGCGTGGTGGGTAACGTTTGCGCATGCGCTTCTATTAACAGCCTATCTATAACAATTCCTACAAGGAACCGCGTCATGAGTGAGTTGATTACCTACCACTTCGAAGACGGTATCGCGACCCTGACCTTGAGCAACGGCAAGGTAAACGCCATTTCTCCGGCAGTGGTTGCTGAGTTCAACACTGCGCTGGATCAGGCCGAGAAGGATCGGGCGGTGGTGATCATCACCGGCACGCCGGGGATTCTGTCGGGTGGTTATGATTTGAAGGTGATGACGGCCGGGCCTAAAGAAGCCATCGGTTTGGTGACGTCGGGCTCGACCTTGGCGCGGCGCCTGTTGTCGCACCCGTTCCCGGTGATTGTGGCGTGCCCTGGGCATGCGGTGGCCAAGGGTGCGTTCCTGCTGTTGTCGGCCGATTACCGAATTGGTGTGGAAGGCCCGTTCAGCATTGGCCTGAACGAAGTGGCGATCGGCATGACCATGCACCACGCCGGTATCGAGTTGGCGCGGGATCGTCTGCGTAAATCTGCGTTTCATCGTTCGGTAATCAATGCCGAGATGTTTGACCCGCAGGGCGCTTTGGGTGCGGGCTTCCTGGATAAGGTGGTGGCGCCAGAAGAGTTGCACGCAGCGGCCCTGGAAGCGGCGCGGCAGTTGAAGAAGATCAACATGAATGCCCACAAACACACAAAGCTGAAGGTGCGTAAGGCACTGCTGGAAGCCTTGGATGATGCAATTATTCAGGATCAGGGCCACAACCTGGGCTGATGCCCTGTAGCTGAGTAGCTATAGGCAACATCTGTTCTGAGCGGGCTGTTGTGGCGAGCGGGCTTGCCCCGCGTTGGGCTGCGCAGCGGCCCTTTCTCCTGAAAGAACTCGGTGCCTGGTTTTGGGGCTGCTTCGCAGCCCAACGCGGGGCAAGCCCGCTCGCCACAGAATAGGTGGCCGCCGTCAATAATTGTGTAGATACCTACAGCTGATGAGCTAAAGCCCGACCTTGAGTCGGGCTTTTTCTTACGAATAAGTCCGAAACGTCTTTAGCCGCTCTAGTTGGGCTATGTCGGCATACGTTGAAACATGTGCTTAAACATCGCCTATCTCCTAGGTCTGTAGGGGCAATTGCCGAATACAGTGCACATCCGTACACTGCGCCACCTTTTGTCCCGATGGGCTGTGTCGATGCTTTTTCTGTTACGTATGTTGTTGATGGGCCTGCACTTTATGGTCGCCGGGTTATTGGGCGTGCTTTTGGGTGCGTGCCGGCCGTTCAACCCGGACAACAGCCGCCTGTGTGCTCGCCTCTATGCGTTGCCTGCCATGCGTATTCTGGGCTTGCGCCTGAAGGCCGATGTCGACTCGCTGCGTAACAAGCCCGGCACCTGTGTGGTCATCGCCAACCATCAGTCCAACTATGACCTGTTTATATTCGGCAATGTGGTGCCCCATCGCACCGTGTGTATCGCCAAAAAGAGTCTGAAGTGGGTGCCACTGTTCGGCCAATTGTTCTGGCTGGCGGGCAATGTGTTGATTGACCGCGGCAATGCGCACAAGGCGCGCCGGGCGATGCTCACCACCACACAGACCTTGCAGCATGAGGACACCTCGATTTGGGTGTTCGCCGAGGGCACGCGCAACCTGGGTAACGGCTTGCTGCCGTTCAAGAAAGGCGCGTTCCATATGGCGATTGCGGCCGGTGTGCCGATCGTTCAGGTGTGTGCCAGCACTTACGTCAAGCATATGCAGCTCAATCGCTGGAACAGCGGTGATGTGCTCATACGCTCGTTGCCGCCGATTCCTACCTGTGGGCTGACTTCGGATGACATCCCGGCGTTGATGCAGACGTGTCAGGCGCAGATGGAGGCATGCATTGCCGAGATGGACCGTGCACTGCAAACCGCTTGGGCACCTGCGCCTTTGTGATTGATGGGGGGCTTCGCCCCCAGCGCAAGCAAGCTTGCTCGCCACAAAAAGCCGACCTCTGCACCGCAACAAGGGAACGCCATTCAGGCTAAGCTGCCCAACACCTGTCCTCCTAATAAGAAGTGATCAGCACCATGGGTAGAGTTGTTGCGGCAGCCGTTTACAGCGCCGGTAAGAAAGTCACGGATATCACCCTTGATGAAGGCGCCGCCTGGGCCGCCAAACCCGACCATTTTGTATGGATCGGCCTGGAAGAACCCAGCGCTCTGGAGCTGGCCAACCTGCAGCGTCAGTTCAACCTGCATGAACTGGCCATCGAAGACGCCCTGGAAAAACACAGCCGCCCCAAGCTTGAAACCTTCGGCGATGCGCTGTTTATCGTCACCTATTCACCGGTGCGCGAGAACGGCAAGCTGGAGTTTATCGAAACCCATATTTTTGCCGGCAACGGCTACATCATCACCGCCCGCAACGGCCACTCGGCGTCCTACGGTTTTGTGCGCCAGCGCTGTGAGGCGCGGCCATTGTTACTGGAGCACGGGGAAGATTTCGTACTCTATGCGCTGCTGGATTTCGTCACCGAAAACTACCAGCCGGTGAGCGAAGCGATCCACGCCGAAATTGATGAGCTGGAGCGCAACGTGCTGTGCAGTTCCCTGAGCGAGCGCGATATCCAGAACCTGCACGGCCTGCGCCGCGATGTGCTGCGGCTCAAGCGGTATGTAGCACCGATGGTGGAGATCAGCCAGGAGCTGCAGAAGCTGAGTTTCCCGTTTATCGACAAGAATATGCGCCCGTATTTTCGCGATGTGCAGATCCACGTGACGCGGCAGATGGAAGACCTCACCACCCTGCGCGACATCGCCAGCCAGACCATCGAAATCGGTGTGTTGCTGGAGGCTTCACGGCAAAGCGTGGTGCAGCGCAAGTTCGCCGCGTGGGCGGCGATTCTGGCGTTCCCCACGGCGGTGGCGGGGATTTACGGGATGAACTTCCAGAACATGCCCGAGCTGCAATGGCACTACGGCTATTTTGCGGTGCTCGGGTTTATCGCGGTGGGCTGCACCAGTTTGTGGGCCAGCTTTAAACGCTCGGGCTGGCTTTAAACCCCAGCCTCTGGCTTGTGGGCAACAAAGCGCATCATCCATTCCGCCACGGTGGCGCCATGGTGGTCACGCGCCAGGCTGGCCACGCCGTGGGTGTAGACCTTTTCGCCCAGAGTTGTCTGAAGAATCTCCAGCAGCTCGCGGGAATAGTCGTGGATAAATTCCGGATGGCCCTGGAAGCACAGCACCTGGTCTTCGATGTGGTACGCGGCATACGGGCAAAAATCGCTGGAGGCGATCACGGTGGCGTTGGCCGGCAACGTGGTGACCTGGTCCTGATGGCTGATCAGCAAGGTCAGTTCTTCCACCACCGGGCTCATCCACGGCGCTTTCGCGTTGAGCTTGTAGTCGTGGATGCCCATGCCCCAGCCTTGGCTGGCGCGCTCGGTCTTGCCACCCAGCAGCAGCGCGAGTAGCTGGTGACCGAAGCACACGCCCAGCAGCTTGTCGCCACGCTCGTAGCGCTCGAGCACGTAGGTTTTGAGGGTCTGGATCCACGGGTCGGTGCCGAAGGAGTCGGCCTTGCTGCCGGTGATCAGGTAGGCGTCAAACACCTCGTCAGCAGGCGGGTATTCGCCCTGCACCACGTTGTAGATGACAAATTCGGCGGCAATCGGTTGCTTGGAGAACAGGCGCTTGAACATCTGCCCGTACCCTTGGTATTGATCGATCAAGCCCGGACGCAGGATATCGGTTTCCAGGATACAGACGCGTAGCGACATAAAAAATACCTGACACGGTGATGGGAATAATGCACAGCCCAGAGCCTGCCTTGAAATGTGCCTGCAAAGCAAGTCTCCTGTGGGAGGGCGGTGTGCCAGTCGACATCAGCCTTATCTGACCCACCGTCTTCGCGAGCAAGCCCGCTCCCACATTTTGATCACCGGAAGGCTTCGTCCCGTGCAGCCTTATCAAGCAACAACGCTGGCGGCGAGAACCGCTCCCCGTATTGCTCGGCCAGGTAGCGCGCCCGGGCAATAAAGTCGTTCAGGCCATACTGGTTGATGAACTGCAACGCACCGCCACTCCACGCGGCAAAACCTATGCCGAAGATCGACCCGACGTTGGCATCCGCCGTGGACAGCAACACGCCCTCCTCCACGCACCGCACGGTTTCAATCGCCTGGATAAACAGTAAACGGTCGCGCACATCCTGCGCTGAGATCTGTTTGCCGGCTTGTTCAAAGCGGGTTTTCAGCTCGGGCCACAGATGCTTGTGCCCGCCCGCGGGGTAGTCGTAAAAACCGCCGCCTGCCGCCTTGCCCGTGCGCTTGTATTCATTCACCAACAGATCGATCACGGCCGTGGCCGGATGAGTCGGCAGCGCTTTGCCTTCGGCTTGCAGATCCTTCGCCGTCTGCTGTCGGATATGGCTCATCAAGCTGAGGGATACTTCATCCGACACCGCCAACGGCCCCACCGGCATACCGGCCTTGCGCGCCTCGGTTTCGATCATCGGCGCGGCCACGCCTTCGCCGAGCATGGCGATGCCTTCGTTGGTGAAGGTGCCGAACACCCGCGAGGTAAAGAAGCCGCGGCTGTCGTTGACCACGATCGGGGTTTTCTTGATTTGCAGGACGAAATCAAAACCTCGGGCCAGGGTTTCGTCGCGGGTGTGGGCGCCCTTGATGATTTCTACCAGCGGCATCTTGTCGACGGGGCTGAAGAAATGCAGGCCAATGAATTGGCCTTGATCGGGCACCGCTTTCGCCAGGCCAGTGATGGGCAAAGTGGAGGTGTTGGAGGCGATCACAGCCTCGCTGCCGACCACGCTTTGCGCCGCCGCCGTGACCTTGGCTTTGAGATCCCGGTCTTCATATACGGCTTCGATAATCAGGTCGCAACCGGCCAGGTCGGTATCGGAGGCCGTAGGATGAATCCGCGCCAAGGTGCTTTCCCGCTGTTCGGCGGTCAATTGCCCACGGCTGACTTTCTTGTCCAGCAGCGCCACCGAATGCGCCTTGCCCTTCTCGGCCGCCGCCAGGTTGATGTCCTTAAGCACCACCTCGACGCCCGCACAGGCACTCACATAAGCAATGCCTGCGCCCATCATCCCGGCGCCCAGCACGCCCACCTTGCGCGTGACATAAGGTGCAAAACCTTTGGGCCGTGAGCTGCCGGCGTTGATTTCATTGAGCTGGAACCAGAAGGTGCCAATCATGTTTTTCGCCACTTGCCCGGTGACCAACTCGGTGAAGTAGCGGGTTTCGATCAGGTGCGCGGTGTCGAAATCCACTTGGGCACCTTCCACAGCCGCACAGAGAATTTTCTCCGGCGCGGGAAAGCAGCCATTGGTTTTACTGCGCAAAATCGACGGGGCGATGGCCAGCATTTGTGCAACTTTCGGGTTTGACGGCGTGCCGCCGGGGATCTGGTACCCCTTGTTGTCCCAGGGTTGTTTGGCCTCGGGGTTGGCCAAAATCCAGGCACGAGATTTGGCCAGCAGTTCATCGCGATCTGCCGCCAGCTCATTGATCAAACCCGCCTGCAACGCCTGCTGCGGCCGCACTTTTTTACCTTCCAGCAAATACGGCAAAGCCTTCTCCAGCCCGAGCATGCGCACCATGCGCACGACCCCGCCGCCGCCCGGTAACAGGCCCAGGGTGACTTCCGGCAGGCCAAGCTGGGTGGATTGGTCATCCAGCGCCACGCGGTAATGACACGCCAGGCAAATCTCCCAGCCGCCGCCCAGCGCGGCGCCATTGATCGCAGCCACCACCGGTTTGCCAAGAGTTTCCAGGCGCCGCAGTTGCGCCTTCAACACCAGCACGCTGTCGTGGAAATCCCTGGCGTGGGCTCTGTCGACTTTGATCAGTTCATTGAGGTCGCCACCGGCAAAGAAAGTCTTCTTCGCTGAGGTGATAACGACGCCGGCGATGTCGGGCTTTTCCGCCTCAAGGCGTGTGACGATGGCCGCCATGGCCTCGCGATACACGCCGTTCATGGTGTTGGCGCTCTGGCCGGGCATGTCGAGGGTCAGCACCACAATCTGGTCCTGGCCTTTTTCGTAACGAATGGCTTCGGTCATGACAAATTCCTTGGGCTCAGAGGCGTTCGATGATGGTGGCGATGCCCATGCCACCGCCGACACACAGGGTGACCAGGCCATAGCGCTGCTGGCGTGCTTCCAGCTCGTCGAGCAGGGTGCCGAGGATCGCGCAACCGGTGGCGCCCAACGGGTGGCCCATGGCAATGGAGCCGCCGTTGACGTTGACTCGGGCGGCGTCGATGCCCATGTCTTTGATGAACTTGAGAACCACGGATGCAAACGCTTCGTTGACTTCGAACAGGTCGATGTCTTCAACGCGCAAACCGGCTTTGGCCAAGGCCTTGCGCGTCGCCGGTGCGGGGCCGGTGAGCATGATGGTCGGGTCGGTGCTGGTGACTGCCGTGGCGACGATGCGCGCACGTGGTTGCAGCCCCAGCTCGCGGCCCTTGGCCTCGGAGCCGATCAGCATCAACGCGGCGCCGTCAACAATGCCGGAGCTGTTGCCCGGCGTGTGTACATGGTGGATACGCTCCACATGGCTGTAGACCCGCAACGCGGTGGCGTCGAAGCCCATCTGGCCCATCATTTCGAAGCTTGGCTTGAGCTTGCCGAGGCCTTCGAGGGTGGAGTCGCTCCGGATAAATTCGTCGTGGTCCAGCAGCACAATGCCGTTCTGGTCCTGCACCGCGATCAGCGACTTGTTGAAGGAACCGTCTTCACGAGCCCTGGCCGCTTTCTGCTGGGACTGTAGGGCGAAGGTGTCGACGTCCTGGCGGGTGAAGCCTTCCAGTGTGGCGATCAGGTCCGCGCCGATGCCCTGAGGCGTGAAGTGGCTGTGCAGATTGGTCTGCGGGTCGAGTACCCAGGCGCCGCCGTCGCTGCCCATGGGCACGCGGGACATGGACTCGACACCGCCGACCACCACCAGGTCTTCAAAGCCCGAGCGCACTTTCATTGCGCCAAGGTTCACCGCTTCGAGGCCCGAGGCGCAGAAGCGATTGATCTGCACGCCAGCGACGCAGATGTCCCAGTCGGCCACCAGCGCGGCGGTCTTGGCAATGTCGGCGCCCTGGTCACCCACCGGGGTGACGCAGCCGAGGACGATGTCATCCACCTGGCGCGTGTCGAGGTCGCTGCGTTGCGCCAGCGCCGTCAGCAGGCCCGCCACCAGGTTTACCGGTTTGACGCTGTGCAGGGCACCATCGGCCTTGCCTTTGCCACGGGGCGTACGTATCGCATCAAAGATCAAAGCTTGGGTCATGACATCCTCGAGCAGCCAGTGCGTGTGTGCCTACCTTCAGGCCCGATTGACACGGTTTCAATGACGGATGCGCTCATTGCTTTTGACCCCCTCGCTCGGACGAACGGTAGGTAGCTATGGAAAACCGCTGATTAATCGTTTTAGCTGTCTAGCCCTAGGGTTGGCGCCAAGATGGCAATAAGCCTCATGCCGTTTTTAGCGCAAATAATGATTAGCTGATATGAAATGGATCTAAGCCGCGAAGAACGAGGGCTCTAAGGTTGAATCAGTAGGAAGCTGCTGCCGGGTTTTGCTGGAGCAGTTGTAAGAAAAGTGCAACGTCACATCGCGATACTGAAATACATCGGCACGCATTTGACGCTCAGGAATAACAACAAAAGGCAGTCAGCCATGTTTAAACATTCGAAAGTACGTCAGGCGGGACTTATTCTGTTCGCCACCACACTGATTCTGATCTTGCCCAATTTAACCAAGGTTATCGGGTGACGATTCAGCCTCCGGGTTCCGTGCACACACAGCCTCAGGACTGCAGTTTTTGGCAGCACCTGCCGGGACATTGCGCATAGCGGTCCTGTTGCAGGGGCTGTCTTTTTGCGCGCCGATTTCCGGTATTGTGGGCGCAACCGCCACTTCGAACCGGGCTCTCCCTTGAAACCGATCCTAGCCTTCCTCGCCTTGCTGTTGGCCCTGCCGGCAACCGCCGCGCAATTGACCATCGAACTCGACCACACCCGCAAGACCTGGCAGACCGCCGACCTGCTCAAGCACCCGGATGCGCAGACGGTGCAGATCGTCGATGACGTTTCCTACAAGCGCACTATGACCTATCGCGCCGTGCCGCTGGCCTCTCTGCTACCGGGTCTGAAGCCTGCGAACCATCTGCAAGCCGTGGCCCTGGATGGGTTTGCCGCCGAACTCACCGCTGCGCCGTTGCTGGAGAAACACGGCGCCCGCGCCTGGCTGGCAGTCGAAGATCCGGCCCAGCCATGGCCTGCGCTGGCAGACGGCAAACCGAGTGCCGGGCCGTTCTACTTGGTATGGACCCACCCGCAAGCCGGGCATATCAGCCCTGAACAGTGGCCGTTCCAGGTGTCGGCGATCAAGCAATTGAAGACGGTGGCGGAGCGTTTTCCGGCCTTGTTGCCTGACCCGAAGTTGGCCGCGAATGACCCGGTCAACCAGGGCTTTGCGCTGTTCCAGAAGAATTGCCTGGCATGTCACCGTCTCAATGGCGCCGGTGATGCGCAGGTGGGGCCGGACCTGAATATCCCCTACAACCCCACCGAGTATTTCAGCGGGGATTTTCTCAAGCGCTACATTCGCGACCCGCAGAGCTTGCGGCATTGGCCACAGGCGAAGATGCCGGCGTTTACCGCCAGTGTGTTGCCGGACGGCGAGTTGGATATGCTGGTGGGGTACTTGAAGCATATGGCGGGGCGTAAACAGCAACCCTGAGCCCATCACACATCCAATGTGGGAGCTGGCTTGCCTGCGATAGCGGTGGGTCAGCTACACCTGTGCTGGCTGGCAGACCGCTATCGCAGGCAAGCCAGCTCCCACACTGAAAGTGCTGTGCCTATTGTTGCTGCACCAAAACCACCGGCGTCGGCGCCACGAACACCTTGGCATGCATCTGCTCATGCCCGCCGCCTCTGCGCATGCCGCGCACCGGGCAGGCGTCGAGGTAATCCAA
This sequence comes from Pseudomonas sp. W3I7, assembly GCF_030816095.1. Lineage (NCBI taxonomy): Bacteria > Pseudomonadati > Pseudomonadota > Gammaproteobacteria > Pseudomonadales > Pseudomonadaceae > Pseudomonas > Pseudomonas sp. W3I7. Next base: position 1,229,290 of record NZ_JAUSXP010000001.1, on the reverse strand, counting down.
CCCCACCGCCAGTTTCAAATGCCGCTCCGGTCGGGCCAGTTGGTTGGTCACGTCAAAGCTGTACCAGGCGTCATCCAGCCAGGCTTCGGCCCAGGCGTGGCTGGCCAGGTGCGTACTGTCTTCGGTGTACAAATACCCCGACACATAACGCGCCGGAATCCCCAGGCTGCGTGCGCAGGCCAGGAACGCGTGGGTGTGGTCCTGGCACACGCCCGCCCGACCGGCAAAGGCTTGGGCGGCGCAGGTGTCGACTTCGGTGGCGCCCGGCGTGTAGACCATGGATTGGTTGAGCGCGTGCATCAGGTCGATCAACGCGCTGCGGTCGCGACGTTGCCGGCAGTGCTGTTGCGCAAACCCAAGCAATGCCTCATCGGGTTCTGTCAGGCGCGTGCTGCGCAGGAACGGAAACGCTGACTGGCTCTCGTGTTCCGCCTCGCGCAACTCGTCGATGTCCACCTGGCCACGGGCGCCAATGATGATCGCATCGTGGGGCTCATCCAGGGTCAACACGTGCAGAATATTGCCGAACGGGTCGACTTGCGCGCGCACCGGGCGCGGCAAGTCCAGCTGCCAACTGATCACCTGCTGGCGCTCGCTGTCGTGGGGCGTAAGGCGCAGGTACTGAATGCTGGCGCGCACCTGGTCTTCGTAGTGGTAGGTGGTTTCGTGGCTGATGGAGAGTCTCATGCGGCCTCCAGGTAGGAACTGTAGATGGCGTCGCCCAACTGGCGCACCAAGGGGATGAAGTCGGTCAGCCAGGCGTGCAGGCCTTCCTCGAGGATTTCGTCAATCGCAGTAAAACGCAGGCGCGCGTCCATCTCAGCGGCCAAGCGCTGGGCTGGTCGGCCGTTGATGCCCGGCAGGCTGGCGAGGATCTGGTCGATCTCTTCGCTGCACGCCCTTAACGAGCGCGGGACGTCGGCGCGTAGCAAGAGTAATTCAGCCACTTGCCGGGCGCCGGGCGCGTCGCGATAGATCTCGGTGTAGGCCTCGAACGACGACAAGGCGCGCAGCAAGGCGCTCCACTGATAGTAGGCATGGGCCGTGCCGTCGGTGACGGCGGCGGCTTGGTCGCCGGCCATTTCGTAGCGCGCATCAAGCAGCCGCAAGGTGTTGTCGGCACGCTCGATGAAGGTGCCCAGGCGAATAAAGCGAAACGCGTCGTTACGCATGATGGTGCCGTAGGTGGCGCCGCGGAACAGGTGCGAGCGCTCCTTGACCCATTCACAAAACCGGCTCATGCCGTAACGGCTCAGGCCTTGCCGGGCAATATCGCGAATATCCAGCCAGGTGGCGTTGATGTTTTCCCACATGTCAGCGGTAATTCGCCCACGTACCGCATGGGCGCTGGCCCGCGCGGCACCGAGGCAGCTGTAGATGCTCGCCGGGTTGGCCGCATCCAGTGCAAAAAAGTGCAGCAGGCGCTCGGCGTGCAACTCGCCGTGACGCGCGTGGTAATCGTCCAGAGTGCCGGTGATCAGCAGCGGCATGGCCAGTTCGTGCAGGCCATCACCGCGCCCGTCCTGGGGCATCAGCGACAGCGAATAGCTGACATCGAGCATGCGCGCGAGGTTTTCCGCGCGCTCCAGATAGCGCGACATCCAGTACAAATCCGAGGCAGTTCTACTCAACATGGTTCAATCCTCGACCACCCAGGTGTCTTTGGTGCCGCCGCCCTGGGACGAGTTGACCACCAGCGAGCCTTCGCGCAGCGCCACACGGGTCAGGCCGCCGGGGACCACGCGGGTTTCCTTGCCGGACAACACGAATGGGCGCAGGTCGATATGCCGTGGCGCGATGCCGTTTTCAACAAAGGTCGGGCAGGTGGATAAACACAGGGTCGGCTGGGCGATATAGGCGTGGGGCTTGGCCTTGATGCGTGCGCGGAAGGCTTCGATTTCCGCCGCCGTGGCCGCCGGCCCTACCAGCATGCCGTAACCGCCGGAGCCTTGGGTTTCCTTGACCACCAGGTCCGGCAGGTTGGCCAGCACGTGGGACAATTCATCGGGCTTGCGGCATTGAAAGGTCGGCACGTTCTGCAGAATGGGCTCTTCATCCAGGTAAAAACGGATCATCTCGGTGACGAACGGGTACACCGATTTGTCATCCGCTACCCCGGTGCCGATCGCATTGGCCAGCACCACATTGCCCGAGCGGTAAGCGGCCAGCAGGCCGGGCACGCCGAGCATCGAGTCGGGGTTGAAGGCCAGCGGGTCGAGGAACGCGTCGTCGAGGCGACGGTAGATCACGTCCACCGCCTTGGGGCCGTCGGTGGTGCGCATGAACACACGGTCATCACGCACGAACAGGTCGGCGCCCTCCACCAGTTCCACGCCCATCTCACGCGCCAAAAAGGCATGCTCGAAAAACGCACTGTTAAAACGCCCCGGCGTCAGCACCACCACGCTGGGGTTATCCAGTGGGCTTGAGCTTTTCAGAGTGTCGAGCAGCAGGTTGGGGTAGTGATCGATGGGCGCAATGCGCTGGGCCGCAAACAGTTCGGGGAACAGGCGCATCATCATCTTGCGGTCTTCGAGCATGTAGCTCACACCGCTCGGCGTGCGCAAATTGTCTTCCAGCACGTAGTACGTGCCGTCGCCGTCACGTACGAGGTCGACACCGGAGATGTGCGAATACAGATCGCGGTGCAGGTTCAAGCCCTGCATGGCCAGTTGGTATTGGTCATTGGCCAGCACTTGTTCGGCGGGGATGATGCCGGCCTTGATGATGCGCTGCTCGTGGTACAGGTCGGCCAGGAACAGGTTCAGCGCCTTGACCCGTTGAATGCAGCCACGCTCGACCATCCGCCATTCGCTGGAGGGAATGCTGCGCGGGATGGTGTCAAACGGAATCAGGCGCTCGGTGCCCTGCTCGTCCCCGTAAAGGGTGAAGGTGATGCCGGCGCGGTGGAACAGCAAATCGGCTTCACGCCGACGTTGCGCCAGCAATTCTGCCGGCGTGTCGGCCAACCAGCGGGCGAACTCGCGGTAATGGGGCCGGACCTGCCCTGCCCCGTCGTACATTTCATCGTAATAAGTGCGGGTCATGCCGTACTCCTTGTCACTTGGACGCAAGCAGTGTTGCAAGGCCCGCGCCATCGGCATAAACACTTAAAAATCAGTGAGTTGAATAAACAACGGATTCCGCTCGCACCTTCCTGGTGCACAGAATGCCCGCCGTCGCGCCCCGCGCTTCATCACAATGCGGGTTTTGACTATCAACAGCATAGTCAGAGTTGATTTCACTGCCCGCCCCGCCTTGCGGATAATCACCTCCATCGGCTGAACAGGACGCGTCCTGCTGCTTCAGCGAACCGCTCTTCCCTTTGGGCCACCCTGTTTGGGTGGCTTTTTTTTGCTGCAAGAAAAGTGAGGTACAGGGTTAGGCGATTTCATACAGCACACACAAAATCGGCCGACCCGAAGGTCAGCCGATACGTTGCTTTACTCATAACAATTGCACTACATGGGTAACCCACGCACCTCCTGCTTGACGCCCCATCCTTCGATGATGCCGCCCAGCGGTTCCACCACCGCTTCAAAGTCTTGCTCGAAGTCTCCTATGCCGTCGTAGGTTGCGAACATGATTTTGCTCAGTTCCAGGTACCAGGCGCCGTCATCGCGCGCGCTGACCTGGGCATTCAGGGATTCCCCGCGAAAGCGACCCGCAGCCCTGCGCGCACGTTCCTCATCCGGGAAAATGGCGTAGAACTCGATGGGGTGAAAACGCGAGAAGTCGAACCCGCCTTCTTTCATCCGGCGCAGTACGTTGGTGCTGATGTCTTCTTGATAGGCTGTGCTCATGAAACGTCCTCCTCAAACTGATGGATAGACTTTCCGTGCTTCCCGAAGCCCGCGCCCTACTGACGCGGGTACTACGGCAATAACAACACCGAGGGAAAACAAGCATGTAGCTGACAAGACCAGACCTTAGCGATTCATTCGCTGATCTCAATTGCAGAGTAGCGCGAAGCTATCACCTCCACCAGAGGGGTTTCGTGGTCCTACAGGAAATGTTCAGGCGGCGGGTGAGATGTCGAGGATCTGGATGCTGTTCTGATCTTTGAGGATCTTGACCGTAGGCTCGGGCTTGCGGCCCTCCAGGTCATTGAGGTCAAGTTCGGCGGCCACGGGCACCAGCTTGTTGCGGATCATGTGCGCCGCGTCTTCGAGGCTGGGCTTTTGCGCGCAGGCGAACTGCTCCACGGTCTTTACACCGTGATCATCTACGAAGGTAATCTGCCACGTTTGCATCGGTGCCTCCTCGATAAAGCCCCTGTGTGGGCTCACATCTATCTGGACCTTGAGCGGTCGGCAAACGTTCCACTCAAGGCCTGAGGCACCGGATCAACCGCACTTATTTTTCAGCGTGTTCTTTCAAGGCTTTCAAGGTGTTAAACGGTGCGTCGACCACGAACTTGTTGGCCAGCCACGAGGGCACGCTGCCGCCTGGCTCGGTGTGCACCTGATAGGTGACTTCGGTCTGGTTATCGCCTTTTGGCACCAGTTTCCAGTAACCGTCTACCTGGGCTACACGCACGTAACCTTTGACTTCGGGCTGGTAGGTCGGCACTTCCAGCAGCTTGCGCGTCACGGTGCCGTCGGCGGCCTTGGAGGTGGTGATCTCCAGGATCGAGTCGCGGTCGGTCACCGGGAACGGCGCCTTGAACTGGGTGTAGGTCCAGCTCTTGTCACCTTCGGTCTTGAGCAGTTTTTGCGATTTGCATTCGTGAATCCAGGCGCAGGCGCCGGTCACGTCTTCCTGCAGGGCCTGGATCTTGGCGATGGGGGCTTTGATCACGGTGACGCCGCGATAAGCCTTGTACTTGGAGCCGGCGACTTCGCTCAAGGACACTTTGATACCGTCTTCGTCCTTGGCGACTTGCCAATCTTCAGCCTGGGCAGTGGCAGCAAACAACACCGTAAAACCGCACACCACAGCCAATCGTTTCAGCGAACCCATTGTGTATTCCTTATTTTTGAAGTTCCGATAGTAAAGCCCATCAAGCCGCCGTCATCTGCTCCCACCAGCCGATCAAACGGATCGCATCGGCCTGATCGTTGCCGCACACCTCAAGGTCTGCCTTGAAATCACTGCACACCGCCGGCCGCTCCGGTTGCCCGAACAGCTGGCATAGCTGTTCGACCGACAGGTGCAGGCAACGTTCTCCCGCCGGTTTGCCATTGGGCATTCCCGGTAATGGCGAACTGATGGAGGGGGCAATGCAGCATGCGCCACAGCCTTCACGGCATTTCATGACCAGCAGGTCCTCGACGACTCAATAGGGATGGCCGGGCTAGAGTACGCCCTTAAACAGCCGTTTTAAAATGGTCTAACAGGGGTTTTTCGCACAAAACAAAAGTGACCGACCAGTCTGCGACAGATGGTCGAAGGCGTACGTCACCTAAGCGCGCAATTTTATTGCTTGAACTCGAAATCCAGCGCCGCGCCTTCGATGTCGCGGCGCTCTTCGTTACGCAGTTGCAACTGCATCTGGTTGCTGAGCAGGCGGCCATTGATCTGGAACGCGCTGTTGTCGGTAGGTTTTTCCGCAAACATCGGCGGCAACAGCGGCACGCTCTTGGGTTTAGGCATGGTGCCGATGGGTTGCAAGTGCCTGACCATTTCGGTTGGCAGGGACAGGTCCAACTGTGCCGGTGGCAGTTTGGTCTGGGCCACTTCGTGGGCAGATTTGGATTTGCTCGCCATCGGTGCACGTTTTTTCACGACGGCGGTTTTTTTCTTGGCCGCCGGGGCTTTTTTAGCCGACGCCGGTTTCTTCGCGGGAGCCTTCTGCTCAGTGCTGGCGGTGGGCTTGCTTTGAGTCACGGGGGCTGCCGCCAGGACGGTGCCGACGTTACACAGGCTTAACAGGACAATCACCACAACAGCGCGAAAAATAGAGGTCATATTGCCTACAGCATTAACGGCAGAAGGCCATATGCTCGCTTGTTGAGCGCGGCATGACAAGCCTGGTGATCAGCCAGTCAATGTAAGTGTCCCCTTTTCGCGCCTCAGCCCAGGTTCAAAAACCGGCCGCGGTTTCCTGGCACAGCTGGCTGGCCAACATCCCCAACGTCATCAGCGCCCGCTCTGCCTCGCGGTTCCACGGCGTGCCGCAGTTAAGCCGAATACAGTGGTTGAACTGTTCCGTATTACTGAAGATGACGCCCGGTGCGATGCTGATGCCCTGCTGCAGTGCGCGCACGTGCAGTTCCTGGGTATTGACCCTTCCCGGCAAACTGACCCACAGGATAAAGCCACCGGTCGGGCGGGTCATCTGCGTGCCTTCGGGGAAATACTGCTGCACCGCCAGCTGGAATGCGCTGAGGTTCTTGCGGTATTCCTGGCGGATGTAGCGCAGATGCCGGTCGTAGCCACCGTTTTCCAGGTACGCCGCCACACCCATCTGGGTGACGCTGCACGCCGAGTGGGTGCTGAACATCTGCAGCCGCTGGATTTCCTGCTGGTACTTGCCGGCAATCATCCAGCCGATGCGCACGCCAGGCGACAGGGTCTTGGAGAAACTCGAGCAGTAGATCACCCGGTCCAGGCGGTCATAGGCTTTAAGGGCCTTGGTACGACCCAGCTCGAACATCAGCTCGCCGTAGATATCGTCCTCGACGATCTGGATATCGAAATCCGAAGCCAGGCGCAGCAACTGTTTCTGCCGCTCCTCGGGCATGGTCGCGCCCAGCGGGTTGCTCAGGCGCGTGGTCAGCACCAAGGCTTTGATCGACCATTGGTTGGCCGCCAGTTGCAGCGCCTCAAGGCTCATGCCCGTCGCCGGGTCGCTGGGGATCTCGATAACCTTGAGGCCCAGCAGGTCGGCCAGTTGCAGCAAGCCGTAATAGGTCGGCGACTCAGCGGCGATCAAGTCGCCTGGACGCGTCAGCACACGCAACGACATCTGCAACGCATCAACACACCCGTGGGTGATCACCACTTCGGACGGGTCCACCACCACGCCGGCATCACGCATGCGAATCGCCACCTGGCGGCGCAGCGGCTCGAAACCGGGGCTGAACATGTAGCTGAAGGCCCGCGGGCTCTGGAAACGCGTGACCTTGGCCAGTTGCTGATGCAACGCGCGCACCGGCAAGTAGTCGACACTCGGCACCGCCGCGCCCAGCGGGAACACCCCTTCGCGGCGCGACTCGACCAATACCTGCTGGATAATGCTGCTGCGGGTGACCAACCCAGGGCGCTCAACCCGGGCGATATCCGGCGTCGGCGCCGTCAGTGCAGGCGTCTGGTGCACGTAATAACCCGACTGCGGCCGTGCACGAATCAGCCCCTGGTCTTCCAGGTTGGCGTAGGCCTGCAACACCGTGGCGTGGCTGACGTTGAGCTGTGAACTCATCTTGCGCACCGAGGGCACACGCTCGCCGGGTTGATAGACACCGCGCCGGATGTCCTCAGCCAGTTGCTGGGCGATACGTTGGTAAAGCAACAGATTGGTCATGACGCAGCACTCGATTTCACGGGTATTTTATTTTTGTGTGAAACATACCGGCACAGTTTAGAAGTGTACGGGGACAGTTGCCACAATAGTCGAGCGCGGGCGGCAGTGATAGAGAAAACTACAGGGTATAAGTCGGGCAAAAATGTGGGAGCGGGCTTGCTCGCGAATACGGTGGGTCAGCCAGCACATGCATTGACTGACTCGCCGCATTCGCGAGCAAGCCAGCTCCCACATTTTGATCTGCGTCAGGCGTTATTAGCGAGCGGCGCCCAGTTGGCCTTTCTCGTCGGAGAACACAATTTCCACCCGACGGTTCTGCGCGCGGCCGCGCTCTGAGGCGTTGGCCTCTACCGGGTACTGGTCACCGTAGCCCTCGACCTGGATGCGTTTTTCATCAATGCCCAGGTCCATCAGCACATCAGCCACCGATTGCGCACGGTCGCGGGACAGCTTGAGGTTTTCCTGCTCGCCGCCGGTGTTGTCGGTATAACCCTCGATGCGCACCACGCGCTTGGGGTTCAACTGCAGGAACTGCACGATCTTGAGCACGGTGCGGTTGGCCGAGTTTTGCAGCTCGGCGTCACCGGTGTCGAACAACACATCGCCCAACGTCATGACCAGGCCGCGATTGGTCTGGGTGGTGGTGAGGCTGGCGATTTGCTCTTCGAGCCACTTGCCTTGCTGCTGCACGCTGGCCAACTTGCTCTCACGCAAGGCCAATTGCAGGCGCTGGCGTTCCAGTTCGAGCTTGATGCCGCGCTCGGCGTTGAGCCCCTGCTCGGTGTGTTCGCGGGCGATTTCACTGTAGCGCTGGCTCAGGTAGGCGTAATGCACCACGTCGGGGCCGCTGCCCCAATAGCTGGACAAGCGATCGGCGCGGGCCAGGGACTCACCGGCACGAATCACGTCCTTGGGCGCAAAGCGCAGCACATTCGCGTCTTCCTTGACCTTCTGGAAGTCGTTGCCGGCCTGTTGCAGCGCTTGCTCGCTGTTGGGATGGCTGGCGCAACCGCCCAACGCCGCGCTAGCCAGCAGCAACGCACAGCTCAAACCACGGATCAGCGGGCTCATTGGGCTTCTCCCAGCTGCAATTGTTTGCGCAGTCGGGCGATGCGGGTGTTGAGCACGTTCAACTGTTCCTGGCTTTTGCGCGTCAATACCCGCGCTTCAGCCAGACGCGCGTCCAGCTCGGCCTGTTCGGCCTGCATGCGCGCATCCTTATAAGATTGGTCGGCCATGTCGGCCCGCGCTTTGGCGAACTTGTCTTCAGCCAGTTTCAGTTCAGGCGATTCATCGGTGCTGGCACCCACGGCATTGGCCTGTTCCAAGGCCTGCTGGGTGAGGCGTATTTGTTCATTCGGCGCAGGATCAGCTGCACATCCCGCCAGAGCGACAACGGCGAGGGCCGCGAAAAGAGGTCGAAGAGTCACTGAAAATCCTTACTTTGCTGGGGTGCCGACGGGTTGCTGCAATTGCGCTTTCCAGCGTTCGAGGTTGCGCTGCAAGGCGGCTTGCGCGACACCGGACGCGGGCAATTCTGTCATCTTTTTCGCCAGCTGTCCGCGCAGCCACGGATCGTTGCAGGCGGAGTTGTGGGAAATCGCCAGGTACAGGCCGGGCTGATCGACGGGTATTTCGCGGGCGACCAGGTCGTTGCTCATGCCCAGCGTCTGGGCCATGGCCATGCCCGAGTAACGCCCGGCCAGCACGTAGTCGACTTCACCCAACAGCAGTTTCTGGAACGCCGGAGTCAAGCTGGGCAGACGCTGCAGGCTCAGCTGCTGGCCGGCGAAGGTGTCGAAACCAGCGCTCAAGCGCGCACGCTCGGAGACCGCGCCTTTATGCCCGTGCAAGTCTTCAGCGCGGGTGTAGACCAGCGGCGAATCCTTGCGCGTCCATACCAGGTAGTCGATCTGCACCAACGCCGGGTGGATGTAATCGAGGGTTTCCAGCTCGCCGAGGTTCAGCGGCGCATCGGCGAGAATGTCCATGCGCCCACTGCGCACTTCATCCAGGGCCAGCGAACGTTTGCCGCCGTAGAGCAGGTCGATTTTAACGCCCAGGTCCTTGCCGACTTGTTGCAGTACATCGGCAGTGGCGCCGATCAGGTGCGTTGGGTCTTGAGGGTCGCGCCACAGCAACGGCGGCGCGTCCGGGCTGCCGGTGATCACCAGGCGATCACACTTGCCGGCGGCTGACGCAAGGCCGGGCAATAGCGACAAAACCAGCAATACGCGACGCAGATCCATGGCGCTTTCTCCGATATTCAAAAAAGCCGGGCAAAAAAAACCCGGTCACAAGACCGGGCTCTTTATAAGTGAAGCGGCTGGATTAGACCAGCTTCTCCAACTCGGGTACGGCTTCGAACAAGTCTGCCACCAGGCCGTAATCAGCCACCTGGAAGATTGGCGCTTCTTCGTCCTTGTTGATCGCAACGATCACTTTGGAGTCTTTCATACCGGCCAAGTGCTGGATCGCGCCGGAGATACCGACGGCGATGTACAGCTGTGGCGCAACGATTTTGCCGGTCTGGCCGACCTGCATGTCGTTGGGTACGAAACCTGCGTCGACGGCCGCGCGGGAAGCGCCGACCGCAGCGCCCAGCTTGTCGGCCAGGGCGTACAGGTGCTTGAAGTTGTCACCGTTCTGCATGCCACGACCGCCGGAAACGACGATTTTGGCAGCGGTCAGCTCAGGGCGATCCGACTTGGCCAGCTCTTCGCCAACAAAGCTGGAGGTGCCAGCGTCGTGGGCAGCGGAGACGGCTTCAACGGCAGCCGAACCACCTTCAGCGGCAACCGGATCGAAACCGGTGGCACGCACGGTGATGACTTTTACCGAAGCGTTGGACTGTACGGTGGCAATGGCGTTACCGGCGTAGATCGGGCGCTTGAAGGTGTCAGCGCTTTCGACCGAGATGATCTCGGAGATCTGGTCAACGTCCAGCTGCGCAGCAACGCGTGGCAGGATGTTTTTGCCGTTGGAAGTGGCGGCGGCCAGGATGTGGCTGTAGCCAGCGCCCAGCTCTGCAACCAGCGGGGCAACGTTTTCCGGCAACTGATGCGCGTAAGCAGCATTGTCAGCGTTCAGGACTTTGCTCACGCCCGCGATTTTCGCAGCGGCTTCAGCCACGGCGCCAGCGCCCTGACCTGCGACCAGCACGTGAATGTCGCCACCGATTTTGGCGGCAGCGGCCACGGTGTTCAGGGTAGCCGGAGCCAGCACCTTGTTGTCGTGTTCGGCGATTACGAGGATAGCCATGATCAGATCACCTTCGCTTCGTTTTTCAGTTTCTCGACCAATTCAGCCACCGACTTGACCTTGATGCCCGCGCTGCGTGCAGCCGGTGCTTCAACCTTGACGGTCTTGTTGGTAGAGGCGGTGGAAACGCCCAAAGCTTCTGGAGTCACCGACTCAAGCGGCTTCTTCTTGGCTTTCATGATGTTGGGCAGGGACGCGTAGCGCGGCTCGTTCAAACGCAGGTCGGTGGTGACGATGGCCGGCAGTTTCAACGAAACGGTCTGTGCGCCGCCGTCGATTTCACGGGTCACAGCGACGCTGTCGCCGCTCACTTCGACTTTGGAAGCGAAGGTGCCCTGGCCGTAACCGGTCAGCGCAGCCAGCATCTGGCCAGTCTGGTTGTTGTCGCTGTCGATGGCCTGTTTGCCGAGGATCAGCAGCTGAGGCTGTTCCTTGTCGACAACGGCTTTGAGCAACTTGGCAACGGCCAGGGAAGTCAGCTCTTCAGCCGACTCAACCAGGATGGCGCGGTCGGCGCCCAGGGCCAGGGCGGTACGCAGCTGCTCTTGAGCAGTGGTCGGGCCGATGGAAACCACCACGATTTCAGTCGCCACGCCTTTCTCTTTCAGGCGTACAGCTTCTTCCACAGCGATTTCGCAGAAAGGGTTCATCGACATTTTGACGTTAGCAAGGTCGACGCCGGAATTGTCCGCCTTGACGCGAACTTTCACGTTGTAATCGACAACGCGTTTGACAGCTACAAGAACCTTCATGGATTCCTCGTTACTCTCCGGTGAAAAGAAAGTCGCCTAGGCGAACCTGGCGGTTGATGCTCATCGGCACACAAGGGCACCTCCAAAAACGTCGGCGGATGACCTTGCTCACGGGAAATGATGACCGTTCGTCAGGGGTGACTGAGAGGTCATTCTTTATCGCAGCGTGTAAACTGCGCGCCATCGCTTGGGCGCGCGTCACCTGTCGTGCTTTTGGACGTGCTCTTGAAACCTGCTGTCTGCCTACGGTAAGCGCAAAACCGACCGTATATTGACCGGAACGCCTATTCTGGTCAATACGCCAAAATAGCCAGTCATAAGCCGCGTTGCTTTGATTTACCTAGCCTGCAAGCAATTCAAACAAACGTTTGTATTGGACGCTGCTAGTGGTGTAGATATAATGCGCCACCTAGAGAGAAAGGTGGGTCTTGCCGTTGTTGCAAGACGACACCGAACCTCCACCCATTAGAAAAAAAAGCCTGTTGAGCCTTGAGTAGGAGATAGCCTGTGGAACGCGAATACATGGAATTCGACGTGGTCATCGTCGGCGCTGGCCCGGCAGGCCTGTCTGCCGCCTGCCGACTGAAGCAGAAGGCCGCCGAAGCCGGTAAAGAAATCAGCGTCTGCGTGGTCGAGAAAGGCTCCGAAGTCGGCGCCCACATCCTCTCCGGTGCCGTGTTTGAACCACGCGCCCTGAACGAACTGTTCCCGGACTGGAAAGCACTCGGCGCCCCGCTCAATACCCCGGTAGTGCGCGATGACATCTATGTACTGCGCAGCCCCGACGCCTCCACCAAGGTGCCTGACTTCTTTGTGCCCAAGACCATGCACAACGAAGGCAACTACATCATCTCCCTGGGCAACCTGTGCCGCTGGCTGGCCCAGCAGGCCGAGAACCTGGGCGTGGAAGTCTACCCAGGCTTCGCCGCCCAGGAAGCGCTGTTCGACGAGAACGGCGTGGTGCGCGGGATCATCACCGGTGACCTCGGCGTCGACCGCGAAGGCCAACCGAAAGAAGGCGTCTACACCCCAGGCATGGAGCTGCGTGGCAAATACACGCTGTTCGCCGAAGGTTGCCGTGGCCACATCGGCAAGCAACTGATCCAGCGCTTCAACCTGGACAGCGACGCCGACGCCCAGCACTACGGCATCGGCCTCAAGGAAATCTGGGAAATTGACCCAGCCAAGCACCAGCCAGGCCTGGTGGTACACACCGCGGGTTGGCCGCTGGACATCATGAGCGCCGAGAACACCGGCGGCTCGTTCCTCTATCACTTGGAAAACAACCAGGTGGTCGTCGGCCTGATCGTCGACCTGTCCTACAGCAACACTTTCCTGTCGCCGTTCGATGAGTTTCAGCGCCTCAAGCACCACCCGGTGCTGGCCCAGTACCTGGAAGGCGGCAAGCGCATCAGCTACGGCGCGCGTGCCATCTGCAAAGGCGGCCTGAACTCGCTGCCGAAGATGGTCTTCAAGGGCGGCGCACTGATCGGTTGCGATCTGGGCACCCTGAACTTCGCCAAGATCAAAGGCAGCCACACCGCGATGAAGTCCGGCATGCTCGCCGCCGACGCCGTGGCCGACCGTCTGTTCGCCGAATCCGAAGGCGGTGACGAACTGACCGCTTACGTCGACAGCTTCAAGTCCAGCTGGCTCTATGAAGAGCTGTTCGCCAGCCGCAACTTCGGCCCGGCAATGCACAAGTTCGGCCCGATCATCGGCGCCGGCTTCAACTGGTTCGACCAGAACATCCTCGGCGGCAAAATGCCGTTCACCTTGCACGACACCAAGCCGGACTACGCCTGCCTGAAGCTCGCCAAGGACAGCAAGAAGATCGACTACCCCAAACCCGACGGCAAGCTGAGCTTCGACAAGCTGAGCTCGGTGTTCATCTCCGGTACCAACCACGAAGAAGAGCAGCCGTGCCACTTGAAGCTAAAAGACCCGAGCATCCCGATCGGCACCAACCTGCCGCTTTACGATGAGCCGGCGCAGCGCTACTGCCCGGCCGGCGTGTATGAAGTGATCACCAAGGAAGACGGCGAGAAGCGCTTCCAGATCAACGCCCAGAACTGCGTGCACTGCAAGACCTGTGACATCAAGGACCCTTCGCAGAACATCACGTGGGTGACGCCGGAAGGCGCGGGTGGGCCGACTTACCCGAATATGTAAGGCAGTTGCTTGAAAAATGAGGCCCCCACACGGGGCCTTTTTTATGAGCAGGAAAAGACCAATCGACTCGGTCAAATGTGGGAGCGGGCTTGCTCGCGAATGCGGTATATCAGTCACAGATATTTTGGCTGAACCACCGCATTCGCGAGCAAGCCCGCTCCCACATTTAGATTGTGTGTTGCCTGAAATAACTACGCCGCCCGCTCTTCACCGGGGTTACGCAAGAAGTAACGCTTATATTCCCGACTGAACTGCGACGTACTCTGGTACCCCACGTTGTGCGCCGCCTGCGCCACGCCCAAGCCCTCCACCAGCAGCAACTGCTGCGCCTTCAACAGCCGCAAGCGCTTCAAATACTGCACCGGCGACAACAGCGTGCAACGCTTGAAATGCTCGTGAAAGGTCGACGCACTCATATGCGCATACCCGGCCAATGTCTCAATGTTCAGCGGCTCGGCGTAATGGGCATGCAGGTGATGCAACGAGGTGGCAATACGTGAGAATTGCCCTTGTTGTTCCACCAAGGCACGCAGCACGTCCGCCTGTGGCCCGCGCAAGGCGGTAAACAACACTTCCCGGACCCGCGCCGGGCCCATGATCCGGCTTTCCAGCGGATCGTGCAGGCACTGCAGCAGCCGCTCGACGCTGCCGCGCATTGCATCATCGAGCATCACCGAACTCATGGATTCCAACGTCTGCGCCGTCGGCGGCGGCCCGGCCTGCATGCCCATGGCCATGACCAATTCACCCAGCACCACGCGATCAATCCCCACGGTGACCCCGTACAGCGGCGCGTCGGGCGCCATGGCAAAGGTCTCGCATTCGAACGGCACCGGCATCGCCTGGATCAGGTAATGCCCGGCGCCATACTCCAGTGTGCGCGGGCCCAGATAGGCGACTTTGCTGCCCTGGGCCACAAACATCAGGCTCGGCTCATAGATCTGCGGGCCGCGTGCCACGTCGCAACTGGCGCGCAATACCTTCACGCCGGGCAGGTTCGTCGGGGAGAAACCGTCGCAGGGCGTGAGGTCCTCAATCAAGGCAACCAGCGTGGCATTGGCATCGAGATGGCGGGTCAACAACATGGCAAAAAACTTCGTTAAAAAGGGATAAGAGCATCATCGCAGGTCTGAGCGCACATGAATCCAAACACAGGGCACTCCCGGACGAATAGGCATGAGGTTCGGAGCAATCGCCATAGCCGCATCCCGGCCCTGTGCGGAAAATGCGCCACCTCCCTAGTCAATTCTTTTGCGAGGTTTCTGCATGTACACCGCCATCGGTTATGCCGCCCAGTCGGCCACCACTCCCCTCGCCCCTATGTCTTTCGAACGCCGCAGCCCGCGCGCCGACGATGTAGCCATCGAGATTCTCTACTGCGGCGTGTGCCACTCCGACATCCACCAGGCACGCAACGAATGGGGCATCGCCGTGTACCCGCTGATGCCGGGCCACGAGATCGTCGGCAAAGTCACCGCCGTCGGCGCCAGCGTGACCGCGCACAAAGTCGGCGACCTGGTGGGCGTAGGCTGCATGGTTGATTCGTGCCGCCACTGCGACGCCTGCCATGCGGACCTTGAGCAATACTGCCTCGAAGGCCCGACCATGACCTACGCCACCCCGGACCGGGTAGATGGCAGCAACACCATGGGCGGCTACTCCGACAGCATCGTGGTCAGCGAACACTTTGTGGTGAAGATCCCGGCCAAGCTCGACCTGGCCAGCGCCGCGCCGATCCTGTGCGCAGGCATCACCACCTACTCGCCGCTCAAGCACTACGGCGTCAAGGCGGGCGACAAAGTCGGCGTGCTGGGCATGGGCGGCCTGGGCCACATGGGCATCAAGTTCGCCAAGGCCATGGGCGCGCAAGTGACGCTGTTCACCCGCTCCGCGAGCAAGGCTGAAGAAGGCCGTCGCCAAGGCGCCGACCACGTGATCGTGTCCACCGATGCCGAGCAGATGAAAGCCGCCGCTGGCAGCTTTGACTTCCTGCTGGACACCATTCCGGTGCAGCACGACCTGAACCCCTACCTCGACGTGCTGCGCTTTGACGGCGTGCATATCCTGGTCGGTTTGATCGAGCCGGTCGACCCGCCGGTGAACGCCGCCAAACTGGTGCTGGGCCGTAAAGTGCTGGCCGGCTCCTTGATCGGTGGCATTGCCGAAACCCAGGAAGTGCTGGATTTCTGCGCCGAGCATGGCATCACCTGCGACATCGAGATGCTCGATATCCGCCAGATCAACGAGGCTTACACCCGCATGATCGCCGGTGATGTGAAGTACCGCTTTGTCATCGACATGGCGACCTTGAAGGCCTGATCAGGCCTTCGCGCCCAACTCCGCTGACAGCCGCGCTGCGACCTGTTTGATCACAGGAATCAGCTCGGCCATCTTTTCCAGCGGCATGTAGGGCACGGTACTGGCGATGCTGATGCCGGCGACGATTCGCCGGCTGGCATCGCGCACCGGTGCCGCCACACAACGGATCGACGGTTCGTTGTCTTCCAGGTCGAACGCATACCCGCCCACCACGTATTCGCGCATGCGCTGCTCGAACTGCGCCCAGGATTGCTCCGGGTGCGACGGCCATTGCTGGCTCTTGCCCTCGGCGGGCAGGCTGGCTTCATACAGGCGTTGCCACTCCTGCACAGAGTCATCCAGCAACATTGCCTTGCCCACGCCGGTGCGCGCCAACGGCATGCGATGGCCGACTCGCGAGCGCATTTCCGGGCCGTAGCGGCCGGGGTTCTTGTGCAGGTAGAGCACGTCGTCGTATTCACGAATCGCCAAGTGGATGGTGTCGCCGGTCAATGCCGACAGCTCATCCAGATACGGCACCGCCAGGGTCACCAGCGGCAGTTCGTCACGGGCCTGAAAACCCAGTTCGATCAGCTTCGGCCCGAGCAGATAACCCACTTGCGGCACCACACGCAGGTAACGCTCCTCCACCAGGCAGCTGGCCAGGCGGTGGGTGGTGCTGCGGGTGGTGCCGATGCGCTTGGCGATCTCTTTCAAGTCGCGCGCACCCGCCGCCACCGCTTGCACCACGCCCAGGCCACGCAGCAGGGTCTGGGTGCCGGTGGGGGCGGCGTCTTTGACGGGGTTGTGGGCGTTTTCCTGCATATCGGGCCTATAAGTATGAAAGCGAGCGCATTATGGCAAATACCGCCCTGCTGAACAGAGGAGATCCACTGTGGGAGCTGGCTTGCCTGCGATAGCGGTGCATCAGCCTACAAATAATTAGCTGACCCACCGCTATCGCAGGCAAGCCAGCTCCCACATTTTGATCCTCATAAGGCCGGAGATTAACGTTGCTTCATGCGGTCGATGATGACCGCCAAGAGCAGGATCGAACCCCGAATCACATACTGGTAAAAAGTGTCGATGTTCTTCAGGTTCATCGCGTTCTCGATGATGGCCAGAATCAACACCCCGGCAATCACATGACGGATCATGCCGATACCACCACTCAACGACACACCGCCCAGTACACACGCCGAGATTACCGTCAGCTCAAAGCCCTGGCCGATCATCGGTTGGCCCGAGGTCATGCGTGAGGCGAGGATCACTCCGGCCAGTGCGCCGATCAAGCCGTGCACGGCAAAGATGATGATCTTGGTGCGGTCGACATTCACCCCGGCCAGCAACGCCGCTTCCTGGTTGCCGCCGATGGCCATGGTGTTGCGCCCATAGGTGGTGTAGTTGAGCAGCCAGCCGAAGAACACAAAGCACAACACGGTGATGATGATCGGCACCGGCACGCCCATCAGTTGGCCGTTGCCGAACACGAAGAAGCGTTCGTCCATCACACCGACGGCTTTGCCGTTGGAGAAGATATAGGCCAGCCCGCGCACGATCTGCATGGTCGCCAAGGTGGTGATCAAGGCGTTGATGCGCAACTTGGCGATGACGATGCCGTTGATCAGCCCTACCACCAGGCCCATGGCCAGGGCCGCCGACACGCCGAGCACCACGCTGTCGGTGTCGCGGATCACAATCCCTGCGACCACGCCGGCACAGGCAATCACCGAACCCACCGACAAGTCGAAGTGCCCCGAGGCCAGGCAGAACAGCATGGTGCACGCCGCAATGCCCACCGTCGAAATCGCCAGGCCCAGGCCGCGCATGTTCAGAGGTGACAGGAAGTTGTCGATAAACAACGCGCTGAGCACAAAGATGCTCAACGCGGCGAGCAGCATCACCCAGTCATCGAGAAATTTGCGTTGGTTGAAGCCCGGCCAAAAGCCCTTTGCAGTTTTTACCTGTGACATACCTATACCCTCGAATTCTTCAAGCCCGCGAACGCGGGAGAGCCAGTTGCAACAGCTTCGCTTCATCCGCCTGGTCGCGGGTCAACTCGCCAGTCAGCGCGCCTTCACTCATCACCAGGATGCGATCAGAGATGCCCATCACTTCCATCAGGTCGCTCGACACCACAATCACCGCAATGCCACTGGCCGCTAGGTTATGGATGATCTGGTAGATCTCCGACTTGGCGCCGATGTCGATGCCGCGTGTGGGCTCATCCAGCAGCAACACTTTCATCGGCATCGACAGCCAGCGGCCAAGAATGGCCTTCTGTTGATTGCCGCCGGACAGGTACATGATTTTCTGTTCGGCGTTCGGCGTTTTGACTTTCATGGCCGTGATTTGCTTGTCGGCATTGCCCTTCTCCCAGCCTTCACGCAACAGCCAGCCAAAGGTGGAATGCGCGCCACGCGCACTGATGTTGATGTTCTCGGCCACGCTGGACAGCGGGATGATGCCTTCCTTTTTACGGTCCTCCGGGCACAGCAGTACGCCGGCGGCGATGGCATCGCGTGGTGAATGCAGTTGCAGGGTTTGCCCCAACAACTCCAGCTGCCCGGCCGTTGCGCGTTCCAGGCCACTGAGCAAACGAAACAGCTCGGTACGCCCGGCGCCCACCAACCCGAAAAGGCCGAGAATCTCGCCCTTGTGCGCCTGCAGGCTGACCGCTTCGCGCAAGCCAGGCCCAAGCAACCCCTTGACCGTGAGTGCCACCTCCCCGCGCTCACGCGGGCGATAGTCATAGATATCCTGAATATCGCGCCCGACCATGCAGGTCACCAGCTGGTCGTGCGTCAGTGTGGCCATGTCGTCAAAAGTGCGCACATAACGGCCGTCCTTGAACACCGTCACCGCATCGCAAATACGGAACACTTCTTCCATGCGGTGCGACACATACAGCACCACTTTGCCCTCATCGCGCAGGCGGGTGATGATCGCCATCAAGCGGTCGATTTCCCGCGCCGACAAGCTGCTGGTGGGTTCGTCAAAAGCAATCACATGGGCACCACGGGACAACGCCTTGGCGATTTCCACCAGTTGACGCTGGCCCAGCGACAAGCGCCCGAGCTTCTCTTGGGGATCGATTTCATCGGCCAGGCCTTTAAGGCACGCCAACGCCTGCTTGCGCAGCTGGCCGCCGTTGACCACGCCGAAACGTGACGGCAAATGCCCGAGAAACAGGTTCTCGGCCACGGTCATTTCCGGCACCAGATGCAGCTCCTGGTGAATCACCGCCACGCCGTTGGCGATGCTGTCGGCAGCGTTCTTGAATGCCATGACCTGCTCGCCGATCTGCACCGTGCCGCTGCTGGGCGTGTAGGCACCGCCGAGAATCTTGAGCAGCGTGGACTTGCCCGCGCCGTTCTCACCCATCAGCGCGTGCACCGAGTGCGGCCGCGCTTCAAAGCTGATCTGCGCCAGCGCCTTGACCCCGGGAAACTCCTTGCCGATGCCGTTGAAACGCAACGCCGCGCCGGTCATTTCCACAGTCCGATTTTGCTCAACTCTTCCTTGAAGTTGGCGCGGGTGATCAGGGTTACGTTATCCAGGGCGGTGAACTTGGCAGGCTCGGTGCCTTTGGTGACCCACTCGAACATCGCCGTGGCGGTTTTGTAGCCGGATGCATCGGGGCTGAGCAGCATTGAGCCGTAGAAGCCGGTGTCGGTTTTCTTCAACTCTTCAATCGCATCAGTGCCGTTGATGCCGACGCCAATCACATTGGCCGCCTTGAAACCGGCGCTTTCGGTGGCGCGCACGCCGCCCAGCACGGTGCTGTCGTTCATGCCGCCGATGATCAGGTTTTTCGCGGTGCCCGGCAGCTTTACCAGCGCCGAGTTGGTGGCGTCCATGCTGCCTGGCACGTCGAGGGTTTTCTGTGCGCTGAACAGGATGTGGTCAGCGGGCAAGCCGGCAGCCTTGAGGCCTTCGACCGAACCGTCGGTGCGTTTCTTGCCGGTTTCCAGCTCGTCAAAGGTGTTGATGACGGCGTAGGTGTCCTTCCAGTCCCAGTTGCGCTGCTTGGCTTCGGCGGCCATGGCCTCGCCTTGTTTCTGGCCGATCTTGTAGGCATCAAGGCCCACATAAGGCACGTCCTCCATAGGCTTGCCCTTGGCATCGACAAACCGGTCATCCACCGCCAGCACTTTCAAGCCGTTGAGTTTGGCCTTGGCCATGATCGCAGGGCCGAGGGACACGTCCGGCGGGCAGATCACAAACCCCTTCGCGCCGTTGGCGGCGAGGGTGTCGATGGCGGACAAGGTTTTCTCGCCGTCGGGCACGGCGATCTTGATCACGGTGAAGCCCTGGTCCTTACCGGCCTTTTCGGCAAAGGCCCATTCGGTCTGGAACCAGGGCTCTTCGGCCTGCTTGACCAGGAAGCCGATCTTCACTTCTTCGGCCGCTGCAAAACCGCTGAAGGCTACCGCCAGCGCCACGGCGCCTAACGTCTTCTTGAACATGAACCACCTCTCTTGATTGTTGTTAGTTGTGGTACATCACGGAACGCCCGCCATCGATCATCAGGCAGGTTGCGTTGATAAAGGGCGCCTCGTCGGTGGCCAGGAACAGCGCCGTCATCGCCACCTCGACCGGTTGGCCGATGCGCTTGGGCGGGTGCAAATCGAAAGCGCGCTGGCGCTCGGCATGCGGGTCAGGGAAACCGTTCCAGTAATCGACGTTGAGCTGGGTTTCGATATAGCCCGGCGCGATGGCATTCACGCGGATGCCTTTGGGCGCGTATTCGATGCCCAGGGCGCGGGTCAAGCCGAGCAGGCCATGCTTGGCAACCGGATAGGGAAAGCAGCCGGGAATAATGTGGCTGGAATGGGTGGAGGCGATGTTGATGATGTTGCCGATGCCCTGCTCGATCATGTGCGGCAGCACAGTGCGGCAGCCGAACCAGGCGCCGTCGAGGTCGATGGCGAAGCAGCGGCGCCAGTCTTCGTCGGTCATCTGCAGCGGGTCACGGAACACGTTGACGCCCGCGCAGTTGATCAACACATCCACGCGACCAAAACGCTCGATGGCCACATTGACCAGCGCCTGCCATTGCTCTTTGGAGGTGATATCGACGCCCTGCGCAACGATTTCAGCGCCGCGTTCGCGCCAGTGGGCGGCGACATGCTCGACCTTTTCGGCCTGGATATCCGCAATCACCAGCCGTGCCTGCTGGGCCTGGAAGCAGGCGACGATCGCCTCGCCTATGCCTTGGGCGGCGCCGGTGATGATCACCACTTTGTTTTTCAGCCGCTCGCCATAGGTGGGTTCGGGCACGGCGGGTAATGACAACGGTTGGGGCTGCATCGCTTCACCTGTTTTATTTTTGGTAGTGAGTGCTGATGCCGCCGACTATAAACCCATCTTTTGAAATATCTCAATATATAAATTTGCATCCCATATAGTGAGACTTAACACAAAAAAAGTGGGAGCTGGCTCCCACAGTTGATCTCCAATGCTTTCAGCCCTGGGCAAAGTCGCGCAGTGCATTACCTTCCATGCGATAGCGCACCCACTCTTCCTGCGGCTGGGCGCCGATGGACTTGTAGAAGGCAATCGCCGGCTCGTTCCAGTCCAGCACGCTCCACTCGAAACGCCCGCAACCATTGTCGCAGGCGATCCTGGCCAGGTGGCGCAGGAGCTTCTTGCCCGCCCCGCCGCCGCGTTGCTCGGGGTTGATGTAGAGGTCTTCAAGGTACAGGCAGTTGCTGCCCAGCCAGGTGGAGTAACTGAAGAAGAACACCGCAAAGCCAATCGGCAGGCCATCCCGTGAGCAGATCAGGCCATGGGCGGTGGCGCCCTCGCTGAACAGGCTGCGCTCGATATCCACCACACTGGCGATCACTTCATGGCGGGCTTTCTCGTATTCGGCCAGCTCGGTGATGAAGGTCAGGATCTGCGCAGCATCGCTGGGCACGGCAGGGCGAATCTCGATGGTCATGGGCGGGCCTTGGGCAATGTCAAAGGCCACATACTAAGGCGCTTTGATGACTGATTGCAGTGCAATTTGATTACTCCGGCCACGCGTAAAGCAAGCACCACCAACCACAGAACAAACCCGGCGTGTGCGCATGGTAAACAGTTGGGCATAACGCTAATAACTGCACGCCAATAACCGCAAGGTCGCCCTATGCCCTCCACCGCTGCCGTGAATACCAAACTGTTCGCCCTGTTCTGCCTCGCCAGCTTCTTGCTGTCACTGTCCTACGGCTCGACGTTTTTGCTGTCGCTGCTGATTCATTCGCGCGGCGGCAATGAACACGACGCCGGCAGCGTAATCTCCATGGCGATGCTCAGCACGTTCGTGGCGGTGCTGTTCTGTGGGCACTTGGCCGATGCCGTCGGTGCGGCGCGCGCCATTGCGGGCATGGGCGTATTGCTGGTGGTGGCGTGCCTGGGGTTTGCCCTGACACCCGGGTTTGGCCTGGGGTTGATGCTGTTCGGTCTGTCCCTGGGGTTGGGCTGGGGCGTGTTCTACACCTTGGGGCCGATCATCGTGACGCTGCTGGTGCAACCGGCGCAGCGGGCCAAATATTTTGCGCTGCTGTCGGGCAGTATGTTGAGCGGGATCGGTGCCGGGCCCTTGCTCGGCCGCGCTGCCGGCGCGCTGGGCCTGCCGCTGACAGCGGCCTTCTATATTGCCGGAGTGGCCAGCCTGGTCGGCGTGCTGCTGTTCTGGCGAATGGGCGCCCACCTCAAACACCACGCGAATGCGCCCACTTCGAAGATTTCCTGGGCGTCGAGCCGCCGCGTGCTGTCATCCAAAGCCGCGTTTGCGATCCTGATGGTTGGCTTGGGCGGCTGTGTGTTTGGTGGGCTTTCATCGTTTCAGACCAGCTATGCCGCTGCGCATGGGTTGGACTATTCGCTGTTCTTCGGCGGCTTCCTGAGCGCCGCCATTACCAGCCGGCTATTGATCGCGGGCTACGTGGTCAAGCGCGATGCGTACTGGGCCGCCTGCGTGCTGTCCGGGATCATGCTCGGCTCGATCGCGCTGTTTGCGTTTGGCGTGAGTGGCAACCTCAGTTACCTGTTGGCAGCCGCCACGCTGGGCGTGGGTTATGGCCTGACGTATTCGGTGATCAATGGGCTGGTGGCCAATGAAGCGCCGCCCGGTACGACGTCACAAGCCTTGCTGCTGTTCAGCCTGGCGTACTTTGTCGGGGTGTTCGGCTTTCCGCTGCTGGCGGGCAAGCTCATCGTCGATTACGGCTTGCCGACGCTGCTGGCAAGTGTGCTGGGCGTGGCCCTGTTCAACTGGTTGATCACGGTGGCGCGATTGATCTGGCGCCAGCGTTCGGCACACAAAATCTTACAGGTGAGTTAAGACCGTTCGTCGCCATCAAGGCACGAACCGCAAACCGGGGCGGACCAATAAGGGGTAAGGACATTAATCATATGGAGACACCCCTCATGAAGAATTCCAAGTTTGCTGCCCTCGCCCTCACCGGCCTGCTGTCCGCCGCTTCGTTGAGTGCAGTTGCCGCCACTTCGTCCACCGGCCCGACCAACCCGGCTACCCAAGAGTCCCAGGACTCGATGGGCACAGGGGTGGAAACCAACGGTGGCGCGGTTATCGATAATGGCGCAGACCCTCGCACCAAAGGCGCCGACACCCAGCGCCAGGCACCGGCTGCCGTTGGTAACGGCAAAATGGGTCCAGGCGTCAATAGTCCAGGCGTTAACAATGAACCCAAAATCAACAAAGGCGATGACAGCAACATCCCGGGCGCTCCGAAACAGCCTGCGCCTTGATGCATCGATAGCCGCACCGACACCCGATCATTTCCCAGTGAAGAGGTACGCATGAACGTCGATAGAAACCTTGAAAAAGAAGTCCTCACCCGCCTGCTGCACGCCCACCCCAACGGCCTGGGCAAGGAGGTGCTGGATAACTACCGCGGCGAAAAAGAGGTCGCCAGTGTGCTGGCGTTTTTGCAGGACCGCGGGTTTATCAAGGATGGGCATGTGACCACCGACGACGCCGGTGAATACGCGTTGAACCTGCCGATCAAGCTGACCGCCTCGGGTGTGGATGAGGCGCGTAAGCTGGAAGGTCAAAGCACTGAGTAATCCATTTCTGGTCTGGCCCTGAAACTTGGGCCAGAAGGAGTTTTAGCGATGCCTCGTGGAAGCAAAGCCAAATACACCGCAGAACAGAAACGCAAGGCCGCTCATATCGAAAACAGTTATGAGCACAAGGGATTACCCAAGGAAGAAGCCGAAGCCCGAGCTTGGGCCACCGTCAACAAGCAGTCTGGTGGTGGTGAAAAACCCGGTGGATCAGGCCGTAGCCAGCCGCCGGAGAAGCAAGCCAAGGCACGCAGTGAGTCAGCCAAAAGGGCTGCTTCGAGCCGTGAAGGTCATTCACGCAACAGCAAGGCTTCATTGGGTACGCAAACCAAGGAAAGCTTGCTGAAGGAAGCGCGGGCCAAGGATATTCCAGGCAGGTCGAGCATGCGTAAGGATCAACTGGTCGAAGCGCTGCGCAAGGCTGGATGACGACGGTCTTCCAGATACAAAAACCCAATGTGGGAGCGGGCTTGCCCGCGATGGCGGTGTGTCGGCAGCCGATGTAGTAGCTGGCGCACCGCTATCGCAGGCAAGCCAGCTCCCACATTTTTATTCGGGTTTATTCAGCCAGCAATGCGTCGACTTCGGCACTGCCAGGCGACGTCGCCGGCCCCCAGCGCGTGACCGCCAACGCCGCCGCCGCGTTGGCTCGACGCGCCGCGACTGCGGGGGTTAATCCCTCGGCCAACCCGGCCAGGAACACCCCGGCATGGGCATCGCCCGCGCCGTTGCTGTCCACCGCCTGCACCTTGAAACCCGGTACATGCTCGGCCTTGCCGTGGCGACTCACCCAGCAGCCATTCGGCCCATCACGCACTACCAATAATGCTTCGGCCGGCAGGTGACGATTGAGTTCGCGCAGCGCTTCGGCCAGCGTACTGGCGCCGCTGAACGCCAGGGCTTCCGGGCCATTGCTGGTCCAGATATCGATACGCGGCAGCAAGGCAACCATCAAGGCCGAATCCGGCGCCTTGACCAACGGCCCCGGATCGAACACCACGGTGATCTCCCGTGGCAGCACCAGCAACCACTCGAGCAGCGCCTGGGCCTTGCCTTCGAGCAACAGGCTGTAGCCGCTGACGTAGACATAGTCGTCTGCGCGCGGCACCACGCCTGCCAGGTCCTCGGCGCTCAAATCCCCTTCAGCGCCGATATGCGAAATGAACGTGCGCTCGGTGCTGGCTTCGGTGAGCGACACGCACAAACCGGTGTCCTTGCCCTCGCTGGCCGCCTGGGCCATCTCCACGCCTTCGGCCTGCATGGCCGCGCGTGCCAGATCGCCGAAACGCCCGCTGCCATGGCGGCCAAGGTAAACCACCGGCAAACCATTACGCCGGGCGGCAGCCATCACGTTGAAGCCCCCGCCGGCTTCGAAACTGGCGGATTTTGCCAGCACGTCGCCGCCGGTTGCAGGCAGTGTATCGAGGGCCATGACCAGGTCGACGATGACCTGGCCGGTATGCAGCAGTCTAGACATTAGCGCGCTCTACCAAAGCCGGACGACGGTCAGCTGCGCCGCCCAGTACCGCATAAATCCCGCCGGCCACCAGGAAGGTGACGATCCAGCCGAGGCCGTTGTGGCCCAGCCAGGAGTCGGACAAAGGCCCGGCGAACCAGATGTTCTCGGCGGTGGTGCCGATGGTGGTGAAGCTGAAACCCAGCACGATCGCCACGGCCCAGGCGCCGAATGCACGCCATTCCACACCGCCGCGATACCAGTAGGCGCTGCTCGGGCTTACGTCCAGCAGGTCTTTGGGGCTGTAGTAGTGACGGTGAATCAGGTCGACCACAAAGATCCCCACCCAAGCGGTGATGGGCACGGCCAGCAGTGAGATGAAGGTGATGAACGGGCCGTAGAAACTGTCCGCAATCAACATGAAGTAGATGGAGCCGGCGAAGATCGCCACGATGTCGACGATCACGGCATGCACGCGTTTGACCTTAAGGCCCAACGTCAGCGTAGTGAGGCCCGCCGAGTACACCGAGAGATTGTTGGAGAGCAGCAGCCCGCCGAACGCAGTGATCAAGTACGGCACTGCCATCCAGGTCGGCAGCATGTCGCGGATCGCGATGATCGGGTCGGTGGCCGACGCCAGGTCATTGTTGCCCACCGACAGCAGGCCGCCGAGGGTGATCAACAACACCAGCGGAATGCCCGCACCAAACGCGGCAGACGCCACCAGACGCACGGCCTTGACGCTGCGGTGCTGGTAGCGCGACATGTCGGCACCGGCGTTGGCCCAGCCAATACCGGTACCGGCGGCCATGGTGCCGACACCGATGATCATGGCGCTCAGTGGCGCCGGAGTGGCGTTGAACACCGCGCTCCAGTCGATGGTGGCACAGAGGAAGCCGCCCACCAGGATATTCAACGCGCCGAACACGTAGGTAGCCCACTTCTGGATCACCAGCAAGGTGGCGTGGCCTAGGCCGGATACGGACAAGGTCAGCAGCACGAAAATGGCGATAAAGATCAGCGTGAGCACCGGTGCGCTTTTGGCTTCGACCGGCGAGCCGAACAGGATCGAACACAACGACAGCAGCACAAAGGCAGCGGTGGTGGTGTTGACGGTTTCCCAGCCCAGCCGCGACATCAGCGAGACCAGCGTGGGGCCGATATTGCCGCGCACACCGAAGATGGCGCGCGACAGCGTCAGGCTCGGCGCACGGCCGCGACGGCCGGCAATCGAGATGATGCCCACCACGGCAAAGGAGCCGGCGGCGCCGAGGATCGCCACAATGATCGCCTGCCAGATCGCCAGGCCACGGAACGCCACCAGGGTCGCGCCGAGCGGCAAGCCAAGGATGCTGATGTTAGCCGCGAACCACACCCAGAACAGTTGCAGCGGATGCCCATTGCACTCGCCTTCGGGGACCGGTTCGATGCCGCGTGTTTCCAATTGCCCGGCGCTTTGGCCGGAAGAAGTGCTGCTCATGAGGGGTGCTCCTGGTGCCTGTATTGTTGTGGTTGTGGCAGATAGTCAAAGCTTTAATCGGTCGTCCTGACTCAAACACGATTTAATGTGGGAGCTGGCTTGCCTGCGATAGCGGTCTTTCAGTGAGTGCATCAGTGGCTGGCACACCGTTATCGCAGGCAAGCCAGCTCCCACATGTTTGCTTAGTGGTGTTCAGCGCAATGGCAGCAGCCCTTGAACCAACGCCTGCAAATCCAGGCCATTGACCTGCTTGACCTGCTCAATCATCGCCTCAGGCCAGCACTGCATGCCCAGGCACGCGCCCAACATCGCGCCCAGCATGGCGGCAATGGTGTCGGTGTCGCCGCCAAGGCTGGCCGCCAGGCACAGCGCCTCAAAAGCATTCATGTCGCCCACCGCCACTTGCTGGGCGAGGGCAAAGGACACCACGACCGACTCTTGGGAGGCGACGGAGGTGCCGATCAGTTCGTAAAGCAGGTCGGCAAACAGGGCTTTATCGCCGCTGCCGACGCTCAAGGTGCGCGCCCAACTGATGCGTGTGGAAATCCGCCCACCGGCAACCCAGTGGCCATGGCCTTCGGCCTGCTGCGCGAGCTGGGTGCCGATGTTCAGGGCCTCGCCCAAATCCACACCGTTGATACCCGCCGAAACCACCGCAGCAACTGCCGCCGCGCTGGAGATACCCAGGTTGGTGTTATGGGTGACCTGGCAGGCCTGGATCACCGCCTGGATAAACCGCGCCGGGTCGCTGACGTCGGCGGCAATGCCGACCGGCGTAATGCGCATCGCGGCGCCATTGGTGGTGCCGTAGCGCCCGGATTCTTCCGGGGTGTGGCCGGCGAGGATCATGTCGATCGCACGTTTGGTCGATGGCCCCAGCAAGTCCTGGGAGCCTTTGGCGCGCATCGCCGCTTCCCAGTCGATCAGGCGCTGGGCGAGCACCGTGGGTTCGATTTTGCCCTGGCCTTGCACCAGCAACTCACCCACCAGAATCGCCTGCTCGGTGTCATCGGTGATGGAGCCTGCCGGCATGTTCGGCGCGATGGGTTGGTCGGCGTCGGCGTCTTCCAGAGCGGTGATGGCCCCGAAGCGCTGCTGCACCTGCTCGCGGCTCAACGACTGGGTGGGCATGCCCAATGCATCGCCCAGGGCCAGGCCGTAGAAGGCACCGAGGGCGCGATTTTGCGCGTTCATTTCGAAGCTCCAAACTGCAGGTGCAGGCGAAAGTGCAAAGGGTCGAGCAGGCTTTCGACATGCTCCATGAGACGCTCGCGGCGATCGTAGGTAGTGCGCGTGGCTTTGAGAAACACCGTACCGGCTGGGCGGCCTAGCAACTCGGCGTCTTCATCGCTGAGAGGCTCGGCACCGATCCATTGATCGCCTTCGGCACCCACGTAACCGTAGGCGGCCAGGGTGATGGTGAGGGAATTATCAATCAGGCCAACGCGCGGCAAGCTTTCCAGGCCGCCGGTGGCGGGCATCAACGAACGCTCGAGGGACACGGCGGTGCCATCGGGGGTGCGCCGACGTCGGTCGAGGGCGATAAATTGGTCGCTGCCAAAACGGCTGAGCAGGTCCGGTCGTGTCACGGCTTCCAGGCGCAGGGTGTCGGTGATGACCAATGCGCCAGTATCGGCCAGCGCCTGTGCCCAACCGCTGCGTTGGTCGAGCACCATGCCGTCAAAGGTGACGATGGAGCCGACCCCGCTCTGCGTGGCGATGTAGTTGCGCCGTTTGAGCTCAGCCAGGGCTTCGCGCAAGGTGCCACGGCTGACCGCAAACTCCTCGGCCAGTTGATGCTCGCCCGGCAAAAGGAAACCGTCGGCCATCACTCCACCTTCGATACGGCGGATGAGCTCGTCGACGACGCGTTTTTTCTTATCAAATCGGACATGTCTAATCATGTACAAATTGATAACCGAAAGCGCCCGATCTCAGCAAGCAAAATTATTTCAGGGTGATGAAAAAATCGGCCTCAGGGCTCCAGACCAATACGGAAAAACTCCCCGCCGCTCCATACGCCAAGCCAGTTCTGACCGTTGATCGGACGGCTGACCGCCAACTCGACCAATTGGTAAAACACATTGCGATGCACAAGGGCTTCGAGGTTGGTGCGCACTCGCAGGTAAGGCGCGGGTTCTTGGGTGATCGGGTCGATCACCACGCGCAAGGGGTGTTCAAGGCCCGCTTCAATGTCCTCGTCGACATTGGTGGTAAAGCGCAGCACCTGGCTTTCGCCCTGCCCTTCGACTTCCAGCGTTACCGCGACAAAAGGCGCATCATCGACGCTGATACCGACCTTTTCCACGGGAGTCACCAGAAAATAATCATCGCCATCGCGGCGAATGATGTTGGAGAACAGCTTGACCATCGGCTTACGCCCGATCGGCGTGCCCTGGTAAAACCAGGTGCCGTCACGGGCGATGCGCATGTCGATGTTGCCGCACAAATCCGGGTTCCACAGGTGTACCGGCGCCGGCCCTTTGCCCTTGGGCAGTTGGGCCAATAGATCATTGGCCTTGGCGGAATCGGTCATAGGGTTCTCCTCTGGATGTTTACTGATCACCCATCCCCAACAGGCCGCGGGCGTATTGGGCCAGCGGGCGGGCAATCAAGTCTTCTGGCTTGGTGTCGTGGAACGTCAGTAAACCGCCACGACTGCGAATGCGTGCAGTATCAATCAAATACTGGGTGCTGGTCTCGATCAACATGATCTGAATCACGCCGTTGTCCAGGCCAACACGATCCAACGCTTGCTGGTCGGTCCACTCATCGGCATTGCCGATTCGGTCATCGGCTGCCGCAAAGCGGCAATACAGCAGGTAGTGAGCGCCCGCGGCACGGGCTTCGGCCATGGCCTGTTCGAGGCCTTCCGGCTTACGGGCGCGACGTACCATAGGGAAATATTCGACAAAGCCGTTGAAGGCCTCCTCGGCCACCACGTTGGGACGTGGATAGGCGCTGCCGGGCGGCACAAAGGCGCCCTGGGCGATAAACACAAAGGAATCCGGCTGTATGCGCACCGAGGCAGTACGGCGGGTATCACTGTGGTCCAGCAGCCCGGCGTCGCTCATCTGATAGCGGGTGCCTTCGGCCATATCGCTGACGGTCATGCAGCCACTCAGCGCCACTGACGCCAGCAACAAAACCAGACTACGCATCCTAATCCTCCAGAAGCCGGTGACGGAAAACCGGCGAATGGGCACTTAATGCAGAATCCGCGCCATTCAAGAAGGGTGCATAACCAAATGTGGGAGCTGGCTTGCCTGCGATGCAGACACCTCGGTCCTTCAGCAAGACTGAGGTGATGCTATCGCAGGCAAGCCAGCTCCCACAAAAAGCCTGCTCCCACATTCGATTGTGTACGGTGTTAGCCGCCGATGATCTTCATGACCGTGGCGCCGCCGGAGAAGGCCACTTCCTGCTTGTCGCCCAGGGCCTTCATCAACAGCCCTTGCAAGGCCGGCAGTGCCTGATGGCGCGGTTGGTCCAGCAGGTCGCCCACATAGTGGCGGTTGCTCGACGACAAACAGCCATGTAACCAACCGGTCGACGACAAGCGCAGGCGCGAGCAGGTGCGGCAGAACGGCACGCTTTCATTCGCGATTACGCCAAAGAAGCCTTTGCCCGGCACTTCGTAGCGCACTGCCGTGGCATCAATCGGCGCGTTGGCTTGCAGGTATTCGTGATGCTCGCCGATCAGGCTGAGCAGTTGTTGCAGGCTGACGAACTGCTGCAAAAACGCGTTGGAGTCCTTGGCCAGGTGGCCCATGCGCATCAGTTCGATAAAGCGCAGCTCGTAGCCACGCTCCAGGCAGTAGTCGAGCAGTGGCATCACCTGGTCGAGGTTCTGCCCGCGCAACGGCACCATATTGACTTTGATCTTGATGCCAGCAGCGCGGGCCTGGTCCATGCCATCGAGCACGGTGGCCAGGTCGCCACCACGGGCGATGCTGCGGAAGGCGTCAGCATCCAGGGTATCGAGGGACACGTTGATGCGCCGAATACCCGCGTCGACCAGCAGTGGCAACTTGCGCGTAAGCAGTTGGCCATTTGTGGTCAGGCTGATATCACTCAGGCCCATGCCGCCCACGGCGCCCATGAAGGCTTCCAGCTTGGGGCTGACCAACGGTTCACCGCCGGTGATGCGCAAGCGCTCGATGCCGGCCGCTTCGATCAGGTAGGCAACGCCGCGCGCCATGGCCTCGGCCGAGAGTTCGTCCTGGGCAGCCACCAGCCGCTTGCCGTTGGGCACGCAGTAGGTACACGCGTAATTGCAGGCTGAGGTCAGGCTGATCCGCAAATTGCGAAATCGCCTGCCTTGACGATCAACGATCATGGAACACTCCGGCAGAGGATGGTTCAGGCGCGCTAAAAGCTGACTGAAAAATCAGCTTTAAGCAAGCGTCCTTGCCTGAGTATATTCCTGGGGTACTGCAAGCGGCAGCAAAATCATTGCGCCATCACTGTCGGGAATGGCTTAAACAGCAGGAGCGTCGCTGCCCTTGGGCTCAGCACTCGGCAGCTCAGTGCTGTGCTTGCGCTTGTTGCCCATGCGCACGCCGATGTCCATCAGGAACTGGAAGAAGCCTTCCTGATCTTCCAGCACATTGCTCCAGAACGGCGAGTGGTACAGCGCAACAGCGCCATGTACCAACGCCCAGGCGGCGCAATAGTGGAAATACGGCGGCACGTCTTCGAGCTTGCCTTCGCTGATGCGGCCCTTGATCAGCAGGGTGAGGCGCTCGAAGTTCGAGGCGCGGATCTTGTGCAGCTCCTCGACCATTTCCGGCACTTGATGGCCCTTGACCACCTTTTCTTCCAGGCGGTCGAACAGGCGGTAGCGCTGCGGGTCACGCATGCGGAACTCGAAATAGGCGCGTGACAGCGCCTCCTTGTCCTTGTCCACATCAGCCGAATGCAACAGCTCGTTCAAATCGCGCTCGTAGTCGAGCATCAGCCGCAGGTAGATCTCGGCCTTGGATTTGAAGTGTTTATAGATCGTGCCTTTGCCGATACCCACGGCATCCGCAATCATCTCGACGGTGACGCTGTCTTCACCTTGTTCGAGGAATAACTTGAGTGCAGTGTCGAGAATTTCCTGCTCACGGCGGCGAAACTCACGGACCTTACGGGGTTCTTTGTGCATGAGGAAGAGGTCTGCAGAGGTCGGAATTAGGGAGGGTTACGAGGGCCACGACTTCATGGCGATACGATTTACCCGATGCGAGGGATTATCCCGACTGAACGGTCGTTGGGCAACGCCTATGTGAACCCATGGCGCACTTTAGTTTCAGCGCGTCAACGAATGGATGGATTTCAGTCAGAAACAATACATCACAATGGCAGCCGTGCTTGCGCTCAATGAGAACTCAAGCGAAGCGCGCGTATTCCAAATCTGTTTAAAAAACGACCAATCGCCACTGGACTGAATCGGATACTGATCAATACTTGAATTGTCGGCGCGACATCTCCCCCAAGTGACGCGTCGACCTGGGTACCGACGGACTGTGTGCCCTTGTTTTACTCCTAATGGTCTTAGCCCGGATTCACCCCCCCAGAACCCGGGTTTTTTTTGCCTGCGATTTGACCGCCTCAGCCAGCCACGTGGGCCAGCGGGAACAGACGCTTGAAGTTCTCGGTGGTCTGCTCGGCAAAGCGCTCATAGGATTCACCGCGCAGCATCGCCAGGTAATCGGCCACATCACGCACGTATTCCGGCAGGTTCGGCTTACCGCGATGGGGGATCGGCGCCAGGTAAGGCGAATCGGTTTCCACCAGCAGGCGGTCGGCCGGCACCTGACGCGCCACGTCGCGCAAGGCGTCGGCGTTGCGGAAGGTAACGATACCCGACAGGGAGATATAGAAGCCCAGGTCCAGCGCGGCCTTGGCCATGTCCCAGTCTTCGGTAAAGCAGTGCAGCACACCGGCCTGGGGCAAGGCCGCTTCGCGCAACAGTGTGAGGGTGTCAGCGCGGGCGCCTCGGGTGTGGACGATCACGGGTTTGCCGGTCTGCCGGGCGGCTTGCAGGTGCAGGCGGAAGGAGGCTTGCTGCAACTCGGCGGCTTCAGGCTCGTAGTGGTAATCCAGGCCGGTTTCGCCAATCGCCACCACGCGTGGGTGATTGAGCTCAGCCAACAGCCAATCCAGGGCCGGCGCTTCACCCGGTTTGAGGTCCAGCGGGTGGATGCCGACCGAACAATCGACATCGGCATAGCGATCAGCCAAGGCTTTGACGTCGGCGGCGTTGTCGGCGCTCACGCCGATGCACAGGAAGTGCCCTACCCCACGCTGGCGTGCCGCTTCCAGGGCAGCATCGAGGGAGCCGCCGTGCTGGGCAAGGTCGAGGCGATCAAGGTGGCAGTGGGAATCTACGAGCATAGGAAAGTACAACTTAATTCATGGGAAGTGTCTGGCCGACGATACACCCGTCGGCCACGAAAATTAACGCCGGCCGAGCAAGCCAACCCATTGCACCAGCAGTGCTTCGAGCAACAGCACGCGGTTGAGGTTGGCTTTGCCGAGGACTTTCTGGCGCTGGGCCAGGATCCAGTCCTGGATGTTCAATACCTTGTCCTGCGCACTTTTTTGCGCCAGGTACTGCACCACTTTGCGCATATCCGGCAGGCCCAGGCCGTTTTCGTCCTGGGTCAACTGGTAGCGCAGGATCAGGCTCGACCAGTCGCAGAACCAGTCGAACAGCAGCAGCAACGGAATATCCTTCCAGGCGCCTTCGGCCAGTTGCGTGGCGGATTGTTCCTGTTTGAGGAGCTTCTTGACGCCGTCCACCACCAGCGCCCTTTGCTCACGCACGCCTTGGGCCTGCAGCTTCACCGCCGCCAAGGGTGAACCGGCAGCCAGGGTAAGCAACTCGACCCGTTCGTCGGCGGAACATTCCGGCAGCGCCTGCGCCAGCCATTGCAGGCTCATGGCCTCGCTCGGCAGCGGACAGGCCTGCTGCACGCAACGGCTGCGGATAGTCGGCAGCAAACGGCTGGACTGATGGCTGACCAGCAACAGCACGGTGTCGCCCGACGGCTCTTCCAGGCTCTTGAGCAAAGCGTTGGCGGCGTTGATGTTCATCGCCTCCACCGGCTCGATCAGTACCACCTTGCGCCCGCCCATCTGCGCGGTCTGCACCACAAAGCTGACAAGGTCACGTACCTGGTCGACCTTGATCGCCTTGTCGGCCTCTTCAGGTTCGAGCAGGTAGTTGTCGGGGTGGCTGCCGGCCTTGAGCAACAGGCAGGATTTGCACTCGCCGCAGGCCTCCAGGTTGACCGGTTGCTTGCACAGCAGACTGGCCATCAGGCGCTCAGCCAGGGCGCGCTTGCCGATACCGATGGGGCCGTGCAACAAATAGGCATGGGCATGCTGGGCACGCCCGGCCAATTGCTGCCATAGGCTGTCCTGCCACGGGTAGGCTTCAGCCACGGGCGCGCTCCAGGAGTTTGGGCAGCAGAGCATCGATGGCCTGCTGTACCTGCACCAGTGGCTGGGCTGCGTTCAATAAGGAGTAACGCGCAGGCTCAGCCTTGGCACGCTGCAGGAACGCGCTACGGACCGCATTGAAGAATGTCGAACCTTCCAGCTCGAACCGATCCAATCGGCCACGGGCACTGGCGCGGGCCATACCGACTTCCACCGGCAGGTCGAACAGCAGGGTCAAGTCGGGGCGCAAGTCGCCTTGGACGAAGGCTTCCAGGCTGGCGATGCGCTCAACGGACAAGCCGCGCCCGCCTCCTTGGTAAGCATAAGTGGAATCGGTAAAACGGTCGCAAATCACCACCGCGCCCCGTGCCAGCGCCGGGCGAATCACTTCGGCCAAATGCTGGGCACGGGCAGCAAACACCAGCAGCAGCTCAGTGTCCGGATTCATTTGCTCTTCACCTGGAGCCAGCAACACTTCACGGATGCGCTCGGCCAGCGGCGTACCGCCGGGCTCGCGGGTCAGCACCACCTCGATGCCTTCAGCGCGCAGACGCTCGGCCAGGTAATCGCGGTTGGTGCTTTTGCCGGCGCCTTCCGGGCCTTCCAGGGTAATAAACAAGCCAGTCACAGGCGGTCCTTAGTCAGAGTCATTGCGGGCTTTGCGGCGCGGCGGTGTCCGGCGCAGGTTCGGCGGGTTTTTCAACCGGTGCGGCATCGGTCGCTGGCGTCGCATCTTCCGGCGGTTTTACCGCCGGTGCCGGGCTGGAGCGATAATCGGCGCGGCGCTTGAGTTGGAACTCACGCACGGCGGCATTATGCGCATCCAGGTCATCGGAGAAAATATGGCTGCCATCGCCTCGGGCGACAAAGTACAGGCTACTGCCGGCCACCGGGTTCAACGCCGCATGGATCGCCTCGCGGCCGACCATGGCGATTGGCGTCGGCGGCAGGCCAGCAATCATGTAGGTGTTATAGGGATTGGCTTCCTTGAGGTGCGCGCGGGTCAACTTGCCGGTGTAGCGCTCGCCCAGGCCGTAGATCACCGTGGGGTCGGTCTGCAGCAGCATGCCGATTTTCAAACGACGCACGAACACTCCGGCGATCTGCCCGCGCTCTTGCGGCACACCGGTTTCCTTTTCTACCAGGGAGGCCATGATCAGCGCCTGGTAAGGGTCGGTGTACGGCGCATCGGCGGCGCGCTGGCTCCATTCCTGGGCCAGTACCTCGTCCAGGCGGTTGTAGGCTTTTTTCAGGAATTCGACATCGGTCATGCCGCGCACGAAGCGATAGGTGTCAGGAAAGAACCGCCCTTCGGGAAATACCCCAGGGTGGCCGAGCTTATCCATCACTTCGCCGTCGCTCAGGCCCGACAGGGTCTGCACGATCTTTTCGTGTTTGGCCAACGCTGAACGCACCTGGCGGAAGTTCCAGCCTTCCACCAATGTCAGGCTGTATTGCACCACTTCGCCGCGCTGCCACAGGCCGATCAGGCCTTCGGCCGTCAGGCCTGGGGTCATGCGGTATTCGCCGCTGTGCAGCGGCTGACCGTCGAGGTTGAAGCGCCAATAAAGGCGCAACCAGAAGGCGCCATCCAGCACGCCTTCGGTTTCAAGGCGATTGAAGGTGCCCGTCGGGGTCGCCCCGGCGGGAACATCGAGCAATTGTTCCTGGGTCAGATTCAGGGGCTGCTTCAGCGCAGAGTCGAGCTTCCAGGCCGAAAAGCCCAGTAGCAAGCCTGCCGAGACCAGGCCGATCTGCAGCAGTAAAACCAGTTTTCGTATCAACTCAAATTTCCAATAGCGCGCGAACAATGCCCTGCAGTTTACGGGTGAGCAGCCCAACCGACCAGCTCATCCCGGCGCAACCACGTACGGGCCAAATGCCATAAACGCTGTTGCACACGAAAACTTCGTCGGCCTGTTGCAACTGGTCCATGCTGATGTCGGCCACGGCCACCGGGACGCCCAGGGTTTGCGCCTGGGCCAGAATCTCCGCACGCATGACGCCGGCAACCCCGCAACGATTCAGATCAGCGGTTAGTAACAAGCCATTGCGCACCAGGAACAGATTGCTGAACACGCCTTCGATGACGCGACCGGACCTATCCAGCATCAAGCCCTCGGCATGTTCGGTATCCTGCCATTCGGCGCGAGCGATCACTTGTTCAAGACGATTAAGGTGCTTGAGACCCGCCAGCAACGGCTGCTCGGCCAAGCGAGTGGCGCACGCAAACAGGCGGATGCCATCGGTTGCATGGGCCAGAGGATAAGCAGCGGGCGGATTGCCCTGCAAGATACGGCGCACGGGGACGCCAGGGTTGATGCCATAGCCGCGCAGGCTGTCGCCACGGGTGAGGATCAATTTGAGTACGCCATTGCCCATGGCAGCGGCGTAAGCCAGCACTTCGCTGCGGATCAGGGTTTGATCCGCAATCAAGGCGAGGCGCCTGCACCCCTCTTCAAGGCGTTGCAGGTGACGGTCGAGCAGCACCGGCTGCCCGGCCTTGACGGCGATGGTCTCAAACAGGCCATCGCCGTACGCCAGGCCACGATCTTTCAGGGGCACGCTGCCCGCTGGCTGACCGTCGACCCAGCTGTGCATCACTCGGCGAACCGGCGGAACACCAGGGAACCGTTGGTGCCACCGAAACCGAACGAGTTGGAGATCACCACGTCGATCGGCATCGGTTGCGCTTCGTGAGGCACGAAGTTGAGGTCGCAGCCCTCGTCCGGCTCATCAAGGTTGATGGTCGGCGGAGCGACCTGATCCTTGATGGCCATGACGCTGAAGATCGCCTCGACCGCGCCCGCCGCACCCAACAGGTGGCCGGTCATGGACTTGGTGGAACTGACCGCCAGCTTGTAGGCGTGCTCACCGAACACCGACTTGATGGCTTCGGCTTCCGCCAGGTCGCCCGTCGGGGTCGATGTGCCGTGGGCATTGATGTACTGCACCTGGTTGGCATTGACCTTCGCATCGCGCAAGGCGTTGGTGATGCAACGTGCAGCACCGGCACCGTCGGACGGCGGCGAGGTCATGTGGTACGCGTCACCGCTCATGCCGAAGCCGATCAGCTCGGCGTAGATAGTGGCACCGCGCGCCTTGGCGTGCTCCAACTCTTCCAGCACCAGGGCACCCGCGCCGTCAGCCAGCACAAAGCCGTCACGGCCCTTGTCCCACGGACGGCTGGCACGGGTCGGCTCGTCATTGCGCGTCGACAGCGCACGGGATGCGCCGAAACCGCCCATGCCGAGGCCGCAGGCAGCCATTTCGGCGCCACCGGCGATCATCACGTCGGCTTCGTCATAGGCGATATTACGCGCCGCCATGCCGATGCAATGCGTGCCGGTGGTGCACGCCGTGGCAATGGCGTAGTTGGGGCCCTGTGCGCCCAGATGGATCGACAGGAAACCGGAAATCATATTGATGATCGAGCCCGGCACGAAGAACGGCGAAATTCGACGGGGGCCGGAATCGTGCAGCGTGCGGCTGGTTTCTTCGATATTGGTCAAACCGCCAATACCCGAACCCATGGCCACGCCGATGCGCTCACGGTTGGCGTCGGTGACTTCCAGGCCGGCATTACGCACCGCCTGAAAACCGGCTGCCAGGCCGTATTGAATGAACAGGTCGAGCTTGCGGGATTCTTTGACCGAGAGATATTCCTCGACATTGAAGCCCTTTACCGAGCCGCCAAAACGGGTGGAATAGGCAGAAAGGTCCGTGTGTTCGATCAGACCAATACCACTGTGGCCAGCCAGAATGCCCTGCCAACTGCTCGGCACATCTGTACCCAGTGGCGACAACATACCCATACCGGTGACTACGACGCGTCTACGCGACACAGCACTCTCCTTTTTCTAATGACGACACTTTGCTTCGCAGCTTATTTTTCATCACCGCTTAAAGAAAAAACCGCACGCCGTTACAGCAGTGCGGTTTTTCCCTGACAGCAAGCGACGACTACAAACTATTACGCCTGGTGGGCAGTAACGTAGTCGATAGCAGCTTGAACAGTAGTGATTTTTTCAGCTTCTTCGTCCGGGATTTCGGTCTCGAATTCCTCTTCCAGAGCCATCACCAGCTCAACGGTGTCAAGGGAATCGGCACCCAGGTCTTCAACGAAGGAAGCGGAGTTGGTCACTTCTTCTTCTTTAACGCCCAGTTGCTCGGCAACGATTTTCTTGACGCGCTCTTCGATGGTGCTCATACCTTGTTTAACTCCTAATGGACAAATTCAGGCAGCTGGCCAGTGGGTAAGTGTATAGAAAGCCTTTTCAGCTTTTCAACTGAAAGCTTCACCCTCGTACCCGACCGGCCACCTGCCTATAAATTAAGTTGCAGCTTTATAACGGATTTTAGACAGCTCGTATGACATTTTTTTGAAGCGATCCGTCACAATTTAACTCATGTACATCCCGCCGTTCACCGGGATTGTAGCCCCAGTCACGTATGCCGCACCGTCGGATGCCAGGAAAGTGACCACATTTGCGATCTCTTGAGCCTGGCCCAAACGGCCCAGCGGAATCTGGGTCAGCAACGCTTCACGCTGTGCTTCCGGCAGTTCGCGGGTCATATCGGTGTCGATGAACCCTGGGGCCACCGAGTTGACCGTAATCGAACGCGAACCGACTTCACGGGCCAATGCACGGCTGAAACCCTCCAGACCGGCCTTGGCCGCTGCATAGTTTACTTGGCCTGCGTTGCCCATGGCACCCACTACGGAGCCAATATTGATAATTCGGCCCCAACGCGCCTTGGTCATGCCGCGCAAAACACCCTTGGACAGGCGAAACAGACTGTTCAAGTTGGTATCGACCACGTCGTACCACTCGTCGTCTTTCATGCGCATCATCAGGTTGTCACGGGTGATACCGGCGTTGTTCACCAGAATAGCCGGTGCGCCGAACTGTGCAGTGATCTCAGCCAGCACAGCAGCAACAGACTCGTCGCTGGTCACATTCAGCTCAAGACCGGTGCCCTGCACGCCGTTTTCCTTCAAGGTCGCAGCAATACGCTCAGCGCCCGAAGCGGAAGTGGCGGTGCCGATCACAACGGCGCCTTGACGGCCCAGTTCCAGGGCGATCGCCTGGCCAATGCCACGGCTTGCGCCAGTAACCAGTGCAACTTTACCTTGCAGACTCATGCAGGCTTCTCCTAAAGGGTTTCAGGCCAGTGCCGCGCGCGCGGCAGCGAAGGCATCCGGGGTATTGAGGTTGGCAGTCGACACGCCGTCGGCGCAGCGCTTGTTCAGGCCGGCCAGGACTTTGCCGGGGCCGCACTCGACCAACTCAGTGGCACCATTGGCAGCTAGGGTCTGTACCGACTCAACCCAGCGTACCGGCTTGTAAAGCTGCTCCAGCAGGTCGCGCTTGAGGGTATCGAGGTCGGCGGCAACGGCCGCGCTGACGTTCTGCACCAGCGGGATCTGCGGCGCCTGCCAATTGATGGCGGCGATGGACTCGGCAAAACGCTCGGCAGCCGGGCGCATCAGCTCGCAGTGCGACGGCACGCTCACCGGCAACGGCAAGGCGCGCTTGGCACCAAGGGCCTTGCAGCCCTCAATGGCACGCTCGACAGCGGCCTTGGCGCCGGCGATGACCACCTGGCCAGGGGAATTGAAGTTCACCGCGCTGACCACTTCGCCCTGAGCCGCTTCGGCGCAGGCCTGGATCACCACAGCGTCGTCCAGGCCGAGGATAGCGGCCATGCCGCCCTGCCCGGCTGGAACAGCCTCTTGCATCAGCTGACCACGGCGCTCGACCAGCTTGACCGCTTCAGCGAGGGTCAGGCTACCGGCGGCCACCAAGGCGCTGTACTCGCCCAGGCTGTGACCGGCCACATAAGCCGGGCGCGCGCCGCCCTCGGCCAGCCACAAGCGCCACAGGGCAATCGAGGCGGTCAGGATCGCCGGCTGGGTTTTGTCGGTTTGATTGAGTTGCTCTTCCGGCCCCTGCTGGGTCAGTGCCCACAGGTCGTAACCCAGGGCATCGGAAGCTTCCTTGAA
The DNA here is from genome assembly GCF_030816095.1 of Pseudomonas sp. W3I7. Taxonomy (NCBI): domain Bacteria; kingdom Pseudomonadati; phylum Pseudomonadota; class Gammaproteobacteria; order Pseudomonadales; family Pseudomonadaceae; genus Pseudomonas; species Pseudomonas sp. W3I7. The sequence goes on along the minus strand of NZ_JAUSXP010000001.1, from coordinate 1,188,889 downwards.
GGTTTCCAGGATCAGCGGATGTTGCGCGCCCAGCTCGGCCAACATGCCGAGGGACTGCGAACCCTGCCCTGGAAAGACGAATGCGAGGGATGTAGACATGTAACAAGCCCCTAATGATCTGGTCGTCAAAAATGCTCGCACCGACGGTGGGCGCGAACGAAACTGACAGATTGGATGGTCAATTGAACTGGCCGGTCACATTTAAGCACTCCCGGGCCGATTCGCCTAAGGCAACAGATCCTCAAGACGCCCGTGCAAACGTTGCGGCAGGTTTTCCTGGATCTCGATCAACGCTCGCGCAATCGCACTTTGAAAGCCCTGCACACCGGCCGAGCCGTGGCTTTTTACCACAATGCCCTGCAGCCCCAGAAAACTCGCGCCATTATGCCGTGCTGGCGCAAGGTCAGCCTGCAGGCGGCGCATCAACGGTAACGCCAGCGCGCCGACCATGCGTGAGGCCAGGTTCTGCTTGAACAAGGCTTCGATACGCGTGGCGATCATGGTCGCCAGGCCTTCGCTGGACTTGAGCAGGATATTGCCGACAAACCCGTCGCACACCACCACATCCGCCTCGCCCCGGTACAAGCCGTCACCTTCGACAAAACCGATGTAGTTCAAGCCCCGCGCACCTTGCAACAAGGTGGCAGCCAGCTTGACCTGCTGGTTGCCCTTGATGTCCTCGGTGCCGATATTGAGCAACGCCACGCGTGGCCGGGCCACACCCAACGCCTCAGCGGCCACAGAGCCCATCACGGCGAACTGGAGCAGGTGCTCGGCACTGCAATCGACGTTTGCACCCAGGTCCAGAAGTTGGCAATAGCCTTTTTGCGTCGGAATCGCCGCAACCATGGCCGGCCGATCAATACCCGGCAACGTCTTGAGCACATGGCGCGACAACGCCATCAACGCCCCGGTATTGCCGGCACTGACACAGGCTTGCACCTTGCCATCACGCAACAACTCAAGGGCCACCCGCATTGAAGAGTCGGGCTTGCCACGCAAGGCTGCCGCGGGCTTTTCATCCATGCCGATGGTTTCGCTGGCCGCAGTAACGGTCAGGCGCGCGCGATCCACCGCCGGATGGCTGGCAATCAGTTCTTCAAGTAGGGAATGTTGACCGACGAGGGTCAGGTGCAGCGAGGGCGTAGCGGACAGGCTGGCAATGCAAGCCTGAACAATGCTGCGGGGACCGAAGTCCCCGCCCATTGCGTCAATCGCGATGACTTGAGCAGACAAGTGATTACTCGTCAGCGCCCTTGTCGATCACTTTACGGCCACGGTATACGCCTTCTGGCGATACGTGGTGACGCAGGTGAATTTCACCGGTGGTTTTTTCTACGGACAGAGTGCTTGCCGTCAGGGCATCGTGCGAACGACGCATGTCACGGGCAGAGCGGGATTTTTTGTTCTGCTGAACAGCCATAATTGATTAACTCCTAAACGTTTGGGTCACGCTTTAACTGCGCCAATACACTGAACGGGTTGGACCGCGTTACCTCGTCCTCGCTCGGCTCGGCCTCGTCATCAAGGCCCTCCGGCTGCTGGCATTCTTCCGGATGATGAGCAGGCACAATGGGCAAGGCGAGCAAAAGCTCCTCCTCGATCAGTGCATGCAGATCCAATGGATCTTCGCCCAGTTCCAGCACGTCATAACCTTTCGGCAACGACTGGGTATTCGCACCCTCTTTCACCACAGCATAACTGCATTCGCTGTGGATCGGCAGGGTGACCAGCTCAAGACAACGCTGGCAAACCATTTTGACTTCGGTGTCGATAAAGCTGTGGATTACCACAGACTTACGTTCATCTCGTTCAAAAACGAATTTAGCCTGCACCGTACCGACAGTGTCGGAAAGCGGGTCGCAGAGTCTCTCCAAATCGGCCAGCAGCACTTCACCTTGAAGGGTGGTGCCACGATCAGCCAATTTGCGCGGGTCAACGTGAGGTGGAATCGGGTCATTCAACATAGGCGCAGCATTATAGGGATGCACCCAGCCATGTCAAAGGAAATTCAGCCCTGTGCGTCAGCGGGTCGCCCCGCTAGAATCGGCGGCTGCCTCGAGGAGACACCCATGCTGCCTTTATTACTCGCTTCCAGCTCGGTTTATCGCCGGGAATTGCTGGCCCGCCTGCACCTACCGTTCATCTGCAGCTCGCCGGATATCGACGAAAGCCATCGCGCAAATGAATCGGCCATTGAGCTGGTCAAGCGCCTGGCGCAAGCGAAAGCCCGCGCCCTCGCCGCCAGCTATCCAGGGCATTTGATTATCGGCTCCGATCAGGTGGCCGCACTCGATGGCCGCATTATCGGCAAACCCCACACCTTTGAAAACGCCCGCGAGCAATTACTGGCCGCCAGCGGCAAACGGGTGAGTTTTTTAACCGGCCTGGCGCTGCTCAACAGTGAGACGGGGCATTGCCAGGTAGATTGTGTGCCGTTTACCGTGCAGATGCGCGCATTGGACGTGGAACGCATTGAGCGTTATCTGCGCATCGAGCAGCCTTATGACTGCGCAGGCAGCTTCAAGGCCGAAGGGCTGGGTGTGAGCCTGTTTCAGAGCACCGAAGGGCCGGATGCGACCAGCCTGGTCGGCCTGCCGCTGATTCGACTGGTGGACATGCTGCTGGCTGAAGGCGTGCAAATCCCCTAGGCCCCACCCCAAAACCAAATATGGGAGCGGGCTTGCTCGCGAAAGCGGAGTGTCAGCCAACATATCTGTCACTGACCCACCGTATTCGCGAGCAAGCCCGCCCCCACATTTCGATCTACATCAGGGCCGAAATATCAGCGCAGTGTCGGGCCCTGGAAGCCCATGTAGTAGGCCAGCTTCTCCGCCACACTGGCACCCAGCTTCTTGGAGAAGCGATCAAACGGCGATTCCTGAACAGTGAAGTCCACCAGTTCCTTCTCGCCAATCACATCGCGCGCCACCGAGCTGGCACTGCCCAGGCCATCGATCAAACCCAACGGCAATGCCTGCTCACCGGACCATACCAGGCCGGAGAACAGCTCAGGATGGTCCTTGTCCTTCAGACGATCGCCACGCCCCTGTTTAACGCTGGCAATGAACTGACGATGGGTGGTGTCGAGCACGCCCTGCCAGAACTGGGTTTCATCAGCCTTTTGTGGCTGGAACGGATCGAGGAACGACTTGTGCTCACCCGAGGTGTAAGTGCGACGCTCCACCCCCAACTTCTCCATGGTGCCGACAAAGCCGTAACCAGCCGCCGTCACACCAATGGAACCCACGAGACTGGCCTTGTCGGCATAGATCTGGTCAGCGGCGCTGGCGATGTAATAGGCACCCGAGGCGCCCAGGTCGGAAATTACCGCGTACAGCTTGATGTCCGGGTGCAGGCCGCGCAGGCGGCGAATCTCGTCATACACATAGCCAGACTGCACAGGGCTGCCGCCCGGGCTGTTGATGCGCAGGATCACGCCCTTGACCTTGGGGTCTTCGAACGCTGCACGCAGGCCACCGACGATATTATCGGCGCTGGCGGACTCCTTGTCGGCAATCACCCCGCGCACGTCGATCAAGGCGGTGTAGTTGTTGCCACGGGTCGCGCTTTTTTCCATGTCCATCAGCGGGCTGAACAACGCCAGCATGGCGATAAGCCAGATAAACGTCAGCAACTTGAAGAAAATCCCCCAGCGACGCGCACGGCGTTGCTCCTGGACACTGGCCAGCAGGGTCTTCTCCAACAGCTTCCAGCTTTTATCATCACCGCTTTCGGCCTTTTCGGGCGCTTTCCACTCGTCACTCATGCCATTAACCCCAGCAAAGACTTATCAGGCCCGGCTGAGCCAGGCTTGCAGTTCAGAAAAATGATCAATCGTCAGCCTGGGCTCGTATGCCTGCAAGGCTTCGGCAGCCTGGGCACCGTAGCTGACCGCCACGCTGTCCATGCCGGCATTGCGCGCCATCATCAGGTCGAACGAAGCGTCACCCACCATCAACGCCTGACGCGGCGCTACGCCGCAATGCGCCAGGATCTGCTCCAGCATCAGAGGGTGAGGTTTGCTGGCGGTTTCATCCGCTGCACGGGTGATATCGAAATAATCTTCAAACCCGTGGGCCTTGAGCACCCGATCCAGCCCGCGACGGGCCTTGCCGGTAGCCACGGCCAAGTGATAACCCTCGGCGCGAAACGCCTCCAGAGATTGCCTTACGCCGTCAAACAGCGGCGAAGGCGTGGCCTCCAGCCCTATGTAGTGATCGGCGTAATGGTCACGAAAAGTCACCAGCTCTGCGTCGCTGATCCGGGGGTACAAGGTACGGATCGCCTCGGGCAGGCCCAGGCCGATAATGCCTTTTACCGCCAGATCCGTGCACAACTCGAAGCCCGAACGGGTCGACGCCGCGTGCATCGAGTCGACGATGCGCCCCAATGGAATTGCACAGCGTGCCGTCCCAATCAAAAATCAGCAGCTCGTAGTCAGGGTGCGACACTCAAACGCTCCACGGTCTTGGCCCACATCTCATCGACCGGCGCCTGCAACTTCAACTCGCCGCCATCGGGCAGCGGCACGGTGAGCATGTAGGCGTGCAGGAACAGGCGTTTGCCGCCCAGGTCACGAATTTCCTTGGAGAAATCCTCATCGCCGTACTTGGTGTCGCCGGCGATGCAGTGGCCCGCGTGCAAGGTGTGCACACGAATCTGGTGGGTACGCCCGGTCACCGGCTTGGCCTCGACCATAGTGGCGAAGTCACCGAAGCGGCGCAGCACCTTGAACAGGGTCAGGGCTTCTTTGCCCTCCTCGTCCACTTCGACCATGCGCTCGCCGGAGCGCAGGTTGCTCTTCTGCAACGGCGCACGCACGCTCTTGATGGAGCTTGCCCAGTTGCCACGCACCAGTGCCATGTAGCGCTTGTCCACGCCATCGCCACGCAAGGCGGTGTGCAGGTGACGCAACATGCTGCGTTTTTTGGCGATCATCAGCAGGCCGGAGGTGTCGCGGTCCAAGCGGTGGACCAGTTCCAGCTCCTTGGCATCGGGTCGCAACTGACGAAAGGCTTCGATCACCCCGAACGTCAGGCCACTGCCGCCGTGAACCGCAATGCCGCAAGGCTTGTTGATCACGATCAGCTTGTTGTCTTCGTAGACAATCGACGCTTCGAGGCGCTGCAACAGGCCCTGGGCCAATGGCACCGGCTCGTCACGCTCAGGCACGCGCACCGGCGGCACACGGACGATATCGCCCGCCTGCAGCTTGTACTCGGGCTTGATCCGGCCTTTGTTCACGCGCACTTCACCTTTACGCAAGATGCGGTAAATCAAGGTCTTGGGCACGCCTTTGAGCCTGGCCAGGAGAAAATTGTCGATGCGTTGGCCGGCATATTCCGGCGAGACCTCGAGCAGCTGGACGCTGGGGGTCTGGGGGGCGGTAGTCGTCATGGCGGCGATGATAACAATTTTTTATGGAATTGAAGCACTTAATCATTGCTGCTATAGTCGCGAACGCCGCCAAAAGCGGCCTGGACAGAGGACTTGCGGCAAACTGCCGGCCCTGACCATCGCAATTCATCAGGACGCGAGGCCGTCCTACGGGGCTTTCGCCACCTTGGAAGGCTCAGGATTGTAACAAGCGCAGGTGACATGAGGCCTGAAGCGAGTGCAGAAAGCAGAGTGAATACTCGCGTTTTGCGCCGATATTTACGGCCAGTTCACAAAGTGCAGTCAGTCTTGAGCCAGACCACGGCGAATGCTTCGGAAACAACGCCTGTTAAGAGCTGAGTGAGAGCGCAGTCGCCCACACCTAGTCTTGTTTAGCCATGAGCGTGGACTCCCCATTGGAGTACACGGTAAATGCCAACCCGCTGCGGATTCTGCGCGCGGCAGCACCCGAATTATCAGGGATACGTGTAGGGTGGAGATGCACAACCGTCGGACCGTGTAGCATTAGGCTTATAAGACGCTTCATCTCGTCCACAGTCGCCGGTTGATTCCTCCTCCTGACCTTAGCTTTTGTTGAAGTGGTGCCTTTGTCACCACCGCTAACAAGCAGGACGCGTCCGTCGCGATACCGGCCCAATTGGCTCGTTATTGCTGGACACTGGAGTGGCCAACCACTCTTGACGCACCTGACACCGACCGTGAGAAGTCGTGTGTGCCGAACGCCGTTTCCGGCAGCCCGGAAACCGACGGTACAACATGAAAAGAATGCTGATTAACGCAACTCAACCCGAAGAGTTGCGTGTTGCACTGGTAGATGGCCAACGCCTCTATGACCTGGATATCGAATCCGGTGCGCGCGAGCAAAAGAAGGCCAACATCTATAAAGGCCGTATTACTCGCATCGAACCAAGCCTTGAGGCTGCCTTTGTCGATTTCGGCTCCGAGCGCCACGGCTTCCTGCCCCTCAAAGAAATCTCCCGCGAATACTTCAAGAAAGCCCCCGAAGGCCGCGTGAACATCAAGGACGTCCTGAGCGAAGGCCAGGAAGTCATCGTTCAGGTCGAAAAAGAAGAACGTGGCAACAAAGGCGCAGCCCTGACCACCTTCATCTCCCTGGCCGGCCGTTACCTGGTGCTGATGCCGAACAACCCGCGTGCCGGCGGCATTTCCCGTCGCATCGAAGGCGAAGAACGCAACGAACTGCGTGAAGCGCTGAACGGCCTGATCGCCCCTGCCGACATGGGCCTGATCGTGCGCACTGCAGGCTTGGGCCGCAGCAGCGAAGAAATGCAGTGGGACCTCGATTACCTGCTGCAACTGTGGACCGCCATCAAAGAAGCCTCCCTGGATCGTTCCGCGCCGTTCCTGATCTACCAGGAAAGCAACGTGATCATCCGCGCCATCCGCGATTACCTGCGCCAGGACATCGGCGAAGTGCTGATCGACAGCGTTGAAGCCCAGGACGAAGCCCTGACCTTCATTCGCCAGGTGATGCCGCAATACGCCAGCAAGATCAAGCTGTACGAAGACAGCGTTCCGCTGTTCAATCGTTTCCAGATCGAAAGCCAGATCGAGACCGCCTTCCAGCGCGTGGTCGAACTGCCTTCCGGCGGCTCCATCGTGATCGACCCGACCGAAGCCCTGGTGTCCATCGACATCAACTCGGCACGTGCCACCAAAGGCAGCGACATCGAAGAAACCGCCCTGCAGACCAACCTGGAAGCGGCTGAAGAAATCGCCCGCCAGCTGCGCCTGCGTGACATCGGCGGCCTGATCGTGATCGACTTCATCGACATGACCCCCGCCAAGAACCAACGCGCCGTGGAAGAAAAAGTCCGCGAATGCCTGGAAGCTGACCGTGCCCGCGTCCAAGTGGGTCGTATCTCGCGCTTCGGCCTGCTGGAAATGTCCCGTCAGCGCCTGCGTCCTTCCCTGGGCGAGAGCAGCGGCATCGTCTGCCCGCGTTGCAACGGCACCGGCATCATCCGTGACGTTGAATCGCTGTCCCTGGCGATCCTGCGCCTGATCGAAGAAGAAGCCCTCAAAGACCGCACCGCCGAAGTCCGCGCGCAAGTGCCGATCCCGGTAGCCGCGTTCCTGCTTAACGAAAAACGCAACTCGATCACCAAGATCGAACTGCGCACCCGTGCCCGCATCGTCATCCTGCCGAACGATCACCTCGAGACGCCGCACTTCGAAGTGCAACGCCTGCGCGATGACAGCCCGGAAGCCCACAGCGGCCAGTCCAGCTACGAAATCGCTGCTGCCGCTGCCGAAGTGGAAGAAGTCCAGCCAGCCGCTGCCACCCGTACTCTGGTTCGCCAGGAAGCCGCCGTGAAGACCGCACCGGCGCGTGCCAACGCACCGGTCCCGGCTGAAGTTGCTGCACCGGTTGCCGCACCGGCGGCCATGCCCGAGCCAAGCCTGTTCAAAGGCCTGGTGAAGTCGCTGGTCAGCCTGTTCGCCAGCAAAGAAGAGCCTGCTGCGCCGGTTGTGGTTGAAAAGCCTGCTACCGAACGCCCGGCCCGTAACGAAGAACGTCGCAACGGCCGTCAACAGAGCCGTAACCGCAACGGTCGCCGTGACGAGGAGCGCAAGCCGCGCGAAGAACGTGCACCGCGTGAAGAACGCGCGCCACGTGAAGAGCGTGCACCTCGTGAGGAACGTGCACCTCGCGAAGCCCGCGAAGAGACCCCAACCGTAGCCCGTGAAGAACGTGCACCGCGCGAAGAGCGCGCACCCCGTACTCCGCGTGCCCCGCGTGAAGACCGCAAGCCACGTGGCGAGCGTGAAGAACGTGTGCGTGAACTGCGCGAGCCGCTGGACGCCGCACCGGCAGTAGCTGCCGTCGCTGCCGAAGCCGCCAGCGAAGAACGCCCGGCCCGCCAGCCGCGTGAAGAACGCGCCCCACGTGAAGAGCGCCAGCCGCGCCCACCGCGTGAAGAGCGTCAACCACGTGCCGAGCAAGCCGCTGCCACCAGCGAAGAAGAAGTGCTGACCGGTGAAGAGCACCTGCAGGAAGACGGTCAGGACAACGCCGAAGGCGATCGTCCACGCCGCCGCTCCCGTGGCCAGCGTCGTCGCAGCAACCGTCGTGAGCGTCAGCGTGATGCCAACGGCAATGTGATCGAAGGCTCGGAAGAGACCGGCGAGAACAGCGAAGCGGCCACCGCAGAGCCAACCAGCGCCGAACTGGCTGCCGGCCTGGCGGTGACCGCCGCCGTAGCCAGCAGCGTGATCAGCGCACCGGCTGAAGCCCAGGCGCATGAGCAAGCTGAACGCGCTACTGCTGCTGTTGAAGAAACAGCGGCTGTAGAAGCGCCGGTTGCCGAGACCCCAGTGGTTGAAGCGCCGGTTGTTGAAACGCCAGTCGTCGAAGCCACTACCCCGATCGAAGCCCCAGTGGTTCCGGAAGTGGAAGTCGCCTCGCCAGTACGCGAAGTGCGTGAAGTGCGTGAAGTGCGCGACGTTCAGCCAGAAGTCGAAGTGGCTGCTGTCGAGCCTGCACCGGTAGCCGAGCCTCAGCCAGTGGTTGAAGCCCCGGTTGTCGAAGAAGCTGCCCCGGCAGTGCGTGAAGTTCGCGAAGAACAGACCGCCTTCCAGTGGACTGCCGAACCAACTGCACCGGTTGAAGCGCCAGCACCTGCCCCTGTGGTAGAAGAAGCGCCTGCACCGGCTGCCGAAGTGGTTGCCGAGCCAGCCCCAGTGGTTGAGCCTGCACCCGTGATTGAAGCGCCCGTAGTTGTTGAAGCACCAGTGGTTGCCGAAGTCGCAGCGCCCGTGGTTGAAGCCGCGCCTGCCAGTGCCCTGACCGAAAACGGCCGTGCGCCGAACGACCCACGTGAAGTGCGTCGTCGTCGCAAGGAAGCTGAAGCCGCCGCTGCTGCAGCCGCTGCCGCACCGGCTGCCGAAGCGGTCGAGGCACCAGCCCCTGCCGCAGAAACAGTGGTTGAACATGCCCCACAGGCACTGGAAGCAGAGCACGAGCCTAAACCTCTCGTCTGATCGCCAGCGCTACTAAAAAGCCCCGTCAGGTAACCCTGGCGGGGCTTTTTTTTGGCTACTGCTCTGCAAGCATAAATAATGCACGCAAGGGTTGATCACGCTACTGAGCGACAGGCACTACTCATTCACAGGCACCAAGTCGAAACGATTGACCTGGTATTGAAAGAGCAAACAATCCGGGCCCGCTCTACACCCACTGAAGTGCTCTAGCCGCGCAGGCAGCCAATAATAAGAGCCTGGGGGATAGTCAACTGTTTTGCCGTCGATAATTGCGTAGAACGTCCCCTGAAGCACCACTGTCGGCAGCGCTTGCGTGTGACGATGGTAAGGATTATCTCTGCCACCGGGAAACCTTACGAAGGCCTCATAAGGCCCATTGCCCAAGAGATCGCCTTTCACATTGGCATAATAAATCCCCTGACTACCCGGAACCTCCTTCCACACAAGAGCAGAGACGGGCTCAGAAATAGGGTCGTTCGGTTCTGGGGGCGGAATATAAGCCCATGCCGCCGTAGAGAGCGTGAGGGTTGCGACAGCTACTTTAATTTTTGTCATAAAGGCACTCACCGTAAATTAATTACGCCTCAGCCTAAACGGGGAAATACTGCCACTTCAGACCCTGGACAGTCAGACAATAAAAGCTTTCCGCCTCTGAACTGACGGCAGGAAGTATGACTAATAACAGACCTTGTCAGCGACCCTCTTCATTAGTCACCTGGAAGTCTAGAAGAGCAAAAAACAAACGCCACTGTCGATCACATCCCGTAGTGCAACAACGTGGGTACATCGACATCCCACAGGATCCCTGGGTCATCGACGGCAACTTCTCGCAGGCCCGCGTTGGCAAACAGCGGTTTGGCCCCACGGTCTCCGGTCAGCGCCATCAAAGCAGGGCCGAACGAACGTCCAAACGCGACGGGATGCCCATACTGACCGCAATGTACAGGCACCCTGATGTCAGCCTCCTCCAGCGCGTCGATCACGTGCTCAATACTGGAAGGCAAGATAAACGGCATGTCTCCCAGCACTATCAGCCACCCCTCAGCCATAGCGCTGGCCACGACGGCTGCCGCAATACTGTCGCCCATGCCGGATGAATGCAGCAACAACACCTCACACCCGTAGAGCTGCGCCAGGCGAATCACTTCAAGCCGCTCTGGCGTGGTCACCACCCACCGCGCTGCGACACGTTCAGGCAAGGTCATCAGCACCTGCTCGATGACCGGCCGCGTCACGCCATCGCGCCCCACGCAACGGGCCAGTAACTTATCCTGATCAACGCCAGCTTCAGCACGAAAGCGGCTGCCCTGCCCCGCTGCCAGCACAATCGCCGTGACCATTACTCAGCCGCCACCGGCAGCGGTTTCTTCTGCACCGGCGCCACGCCATTTTTGATCGCGACAATTTCCGCCATCAGTGACAGGGCAATTTCCGCCGGTGTGTGGCTACCGATATGCAGACCGATCGGCCCATGCAGACGCGCGATCGCCTGCGCCGACAACCCCAGCGCCGCCAGGGTTTCCCGGCGCTTCTGCGTATTGACCCGCGAACCGAGGGCGCCAATGTAGAACGCCGATGAGTTCAGCGCCGTCAGCAGTGCCATATCGTCCAATCGAGGGTCGTGCGTCAGGCAGACGATGGCTGTGCGCTCATCCGTCTTGATATTCAGCACCGCCTCATCCGGCATGCCGGGCACGAAGCGGCCATGCTGCTCTTCCCAGCCGTAGACGAATTCTTCGCGCGGGTCGCAGATCAGCACTTCGAAATCCAGCAGGCGCGCCATTTCAGCCACGTAGCGCGACAGTTGCCCGGCGCCGATCAGCAGCAAACGCCAACGCGGGCCGTAGATGGCCCGCAGGCGCTCGCCATCAAAGGTCACGACATCGGTCTTGGCCGCGCCGCTCAAGGTGACCTTGCCACTGCTCAGGTCCAGCTCACGCGCGACAATCTGATGGTCTTCACAGCGCGCCAGCAACTGCGAGACCCAGCCGAATTCATCCACGCGTTCCTCAGTCAGGCGTAACGTGCCGCCGCACGGCAGGCCAAAACGCGCCGCCTCATCGCGGGTGACGCCGTAGGTCACCAACTGCACCGGCGGGCCGCCCTCCGGCAAGCGGCCATCCTGCAAGCGCGCGATCAAGTCGTCCTCGATGCAACCGCCCGACACCGAGCCGATCACCACGCCATCGCCACGCAAGGCCAGCATTGCCCCTGGCGGGCGCGGCGCGCTGCCCCAGGTCTGTACCACGCTGTACAACACCACTCGGTGCCCGGCACGGCGCCATTCGAGCACGCTGCGCAGGACATTCAGATCCACACTGTCCATCAGGTCTCCTACAGCGGATAAAGTATTCACTTACTGTAAAGCAAGCAAAACCCCAAGCGCCACGTCAGAAACGCAAACGCCCCGAACCAGTCGGGGCGTTTGCAGGCTTTGGGTGTTGTTCACACCCTGGGCAATTTACTTGATAGCAGGCGCAGGGCCTTCGGCCACGCCCAGGTCATCTTCCGGACGGGTATCGGAGATACCGGTGCCGCCGGATGCCAACTCGCTGTGCAGTTTGTCGGTGTCCAGTTCTTTAACCCACTTGGCCACAACGATGGTGGCAACCGCGTTACCCACCAGGTTGGTCAGTGCGCGGGCTTCGGACATGAAGCGGTCGATACCCAGGATCAGCGCCAGACCGGCAACCGGCAGGTGGCCTACGGCCGACAGGGTGGCAGCCAGCACGATGAAGCCCGAACCGGTCACGCCTGCAGCGCCTTTGGAGGACAGCAGCAGCACCAGCAGCAGGGTGATCTGGTGGGTGATGTCCATGTGGGTGTCAGTCGCCTGGGCGATGAACACGGCAGCCATGGTCAGGTAGATCGAAGTACCGTCGAGGTTGAAGGAGTAGCCGGTCGGGATCACCAGGCCTACTACGGATTTCTTCGCGCCCAGACGCTCCATCTTGATCAGCATGCGTGGCAGTGCGGATTCGGAGGAGGAAGTACCCAATACGATCAACAGCTCTTCACGGATGTAGCGAACCAGCTTCAACACGCTGAAACCGTGGGCGCGGCAGATGGCGCCCAGCACCACCACCACAAACAGGATGCAAGTGATGTAGAAGCAGATCATCAGCTGGCCCAACTGCACCAGAGAACCTACACCGTAGGCGCCGATGGTGAACGCCATGGCGCCCAGGGCACCGATTGGCGCGAGCTTCATGATCATGTTGATGATGTTGAACATCACATGGGCGAAGCGATCGATGAAGTCCAGCACCGGCTTGCCGTAGGCACCCAGGCGATGCAGGGCGAAACCGAAGATCACCGAGAACATCAGCACTTGCAGGATGTCGCCGTTGGCGAAAGCGCCGACGATGGTGTTCGGGATCACATTGAGGATAAAGCCAACCACGCTCTGGTCTGCACCGGCGGTCACGTAGGCCGCGACTTTAGAGGCGTCCAGGGTCGCCACGTCGATGTGCATGCCGGCGCCCGGTTGCACCACGTTGACAACGATCAGGCCGATCAGCAGGGCGATGGTGGAAACAACTTCGAAGTACAGCAGCGCGTAGCCGCCGGTTTTGCCCACCGATTTCATGCTTTGCATGCCGGCGATGCCGCTGACAACGGTGCAGAAGATGATCGGGGCAATGACCATTTTGATCAGCTTGATAAAGCCGTCACCCAGTGGCTTGAGGGCCACGCCGGTCTGCGGGTAGAAGTGACCGAGCAAAATACCGATAACGATTGCGACGATCACCTGGAAATACAGGGATTTGTAGATTGGCTGACGAGTCGTCATTGCAAAGTTCCTCAATCGCACCGTGTGGCAAAGATCCGCCATTGCCCACGACACTTGAATTGCGAACCCTCCTGCACTGGAGGGATTTGTTGTTTGCGAGGCCTGTAGGAACATTCCTGCGCTGCAATCCTTATCGCAAACGCCGTGCCACTTTGCACAAATCGCCTGAAGGCCTTTAGACATCAGGGCTCAGGACCAACACCACGCCCTCGCCACTGTGGATGAGGTGGCGGAATTCCGCCCACTCACCCCATCTCGTCCTACAATTTGGCGGATATCCGCCTTGTCGCCCCACCCGGTGATGGCTAACATCCGCCACTCCATGGACGAGGCCCTAACATGCGTGAACGTACCATCGCCAGTCACTACGCCCGCGCCGCTCTGGGCGGTGCGCGCCGCGCGGGCTACGACTATTCGGGCGTGCTGCTGCAAGTGGGCATCACCCCGGAACTGCTGAGCGAACCCCGCGCCCGCATCGCCCCCGAGCAATTTACCCGGTTGTTGCAAATGCTGTGGCTGGGGCTGGACGACGAATACCTGGGGTTTGCCGAAGGCCCGAGCAAGCGCGGCACCTTCGCCATGATGTGCCACGCCCTGATTCACTGCCGCACCCTGGAGAAGGCTCTGGAACGCGGCTTATTATTTTATAGCCTATTCCCGCAGGGTCCGCGCTGGCAGCTGACCAGAGAGGGCGACTTGGCCCGCTTGAGCCTGGACGATTCGCAGCTGTGGGACCCGGACCACTTTCTCAGCGAGTGCCTGCTGGTGATCTGGCATCGCCTGGGCAGTTGGTTGATCGGCCAGCGTATCCGGCTGCAGCAGGCCACGTTCAGCTACCCGATGCCGGCCCATGCGGGCGAATACGACCTGCTGTTCCCCTGCCCTCAGGTATTTGGCGCACCGAACAGTAGCCTGGTGTTTCCCGCTCGATACCTGAGCCTGCCGTTGTTACAGGACGAGCGCACCCTCAAGCACTTTCTCGAGCGCTCGCCCGCAGACCTGTTGTCGCGGCCTGATGAAGGCGACAGTTTAAGCAGCCAGCTGCGCCGCCTGCTCAGCCGCGACCGCACGCCCTGGCCCGACCTGGAGGCCGTCGCCCAGCATCTGCACATCAGCCCGCAAACCCTGCGCCGGCATTTGCGCGAGGAAGGCACCAGCTTTCAGGCGCTCAAGGATGAGTTGCGGCGGGACATCGCCATTTATCATTTGGGGCGGGCGGATTTGTCGTTGCAGGAGATTGCCGAGCAGTTGGGGTTTTCGGAACCGTCGGCGTTTCATCGGGCGTTCAAGAAGTGGACGGGGCTGACGCCGGGGGCTTACCGCGCGCAGGAGAGTTAGAGGTGCAGTGCCTGGGCAGGCCTCATCGCGGGCAAGCCCGGCTCCCACAGTTGATCGGGTTCACACCATCAAAAAGGTGGGAGCTGGCTTGCCTGCGATGGGGCCTGTAAGGGCAATAAAGATCAAGCCGCCGGAAAGTGAATCTTGAACGCCGCGCCACCCAACGGCGAATCTCCAAGGGTCAGCCGCGCGCTGTAGCTTTCAATGATGTCCTTGACCACCGCCAAGCCGATACCCTGCCCCGGATGCTGACGGTCCAGCCGCTCGCCCCTTTGCAGAATCCGCGCACGCTGATCGGGCGGCACGCCAGGGCCGTCATCTTCGATGCACAGCTCAGTGCCTTCAAAGTTCTCCGTCAGGCTGATGCGCACTTCACTCAGGCACAGGCGATAAGCGTTTTCCAGCAGGTTGCCGAGCATTTCAAGCAATGCGCCCTTCTCGATCGGCACATCACACTCGGGCGGCAGCTCAAAGGTCACGGTCACGCGCTTGTCGCGGTAAACCTTGTCCAGCGTGTCACACAGGCTTTGCAACACCGGTTCCAGGCGCACCTGGTGACGCACCAGGCCACTTTTACGCAGGCTGGCGCGCTGCAATTGGTAGCCGATCTGCTGGCTCATGCGTTCGATCTGCGATTGCAGCACCCAGGCCTGGCCTCGCTCCTCCGGGCGCTGGGCCATGTCTTCGCTCACGCCCTGCAACACTGCCAGCGGGGTTTTCAGGCTGTGGGCCAGGTCGTCGAGGGAATCGCGGTAGCGTGCCCGTTGCTCGCGCTCGCTGTGCAGCAAACGGTTGAGCGAGCCGGTCAGGCGTAGCAGTTCGCGCGGGTGTTCTTCGGTGAGGCTTTCGCGGGTGCCGCCTTCGATCTGGTCAAGTTCCTGGCTCAGGCGGCGCAAGGCTTGCAGGCCCCAGGTCAGGCCCAGCCACAACAGCGTCAGCAATACCAGCAAGGCCGCGCCGAAACCCAGGTAGAGGTTTTCCTGCAGGCCTTCGAGGGTCAGTTGGTACTCACGCACCGGTTGCAGCGCGACGATACTGAACGCCGCGCTCTTGCCGCCCAGCAGCTTGACCTCGACGTCATACACGAAGAACTCCTGGCCATTGGCTTCGCGAATCCGCGCAAACTCATTACCGCGCCCGTCGTAGCGCGGCTTGTAGTTGATGTTTTCTTCCTGGGTCGCCCGCGAGCGCCAGACCAGATGGCCTTCACGGTCGTAGATGTAACCGAGCAGGCGGCTGTCAGTGAGGTTGAAGCGTTCGTCCGGCAACTGCGCCGGCATCAACAGACGGTTGTTTTCCACCCGCGCGGCGGAAATCAGCGTAGTCACATCCGAGGCCAGGCGCTGCTCGATGGAATCCTGCAGCGCCAGGCTGAACGCGCCTTGCATGGCGGGCAACAAGCCCAGCATAAACAGCACGGCCAGGGTGGTGGCCGCGAGCATCAAGCGCACACGTAGCGAGCGAATCAACGGCAGCGCTCATTGAACAGGTAGCCCAGGCCACGCACCGTGTCGATCGGCTTGAACCCGGCCGGGCCTTCCAGCTTGCGGCGCAGGCGACCCACCAGCACTTCGATCACGTTCGGATCACGCTCGTCGTCATCGGGGTAGAGCTGTTCCATCAGGCGGTCTTTGGCGACCACCTGCTGATGGTGACGCATCAGGTATTCGAGAATCCGGTACTCGTAGGCCGTCAGCGCCAGCGGCTGCTCATCCAGCGAGGCTTGCTTGCGGTTGAGGTCCAGCAGCAACGGCCCGGCGACGATGGTCGACTGGGTGAACCCGCTGGAGCGGCGCAGCAAGGCGTTCATCCGCGCCTCCAGTTCTTCGAACTGGAACGGCTTGACCACGTAATCGTCGGCACCGGCGGCCAGGCCTTCGACCTTGTCCTGCCAGTTGCCGCGCGCGGTGAGAATCAGGATCGGAAAGGTCTTGGCCTGGCTGCGCAGTTGGCGGATCAGGTCCAGGCCGCCCATGCCGGGCAGGCCCAGGTCGATAATCGCCAGGTCATGGTTGAATTGGCCGGTCTGGTACAGGGCTTCCTCGGCATTGACCACGGCTTCGACCACATGGCCGCTGTCGGTCAGGCGGGTGAACAGGTGATGGCGCAGCAGCGCCTCATCTTCCACGACCAGCAATTTCATAGAGCTCTCCAAGGCAATTCAACTGTCCGACAGGGGGATATCATAGCGGCCCTGCAAGTCTTGCGGGCGCAGTTTAATGCCATTGTATTGGCCCGTCAGGTGTTCGTAGCCGGTACGGTAGGCTGGTTGCGGCGTGGTCATGCCCAAAGACTGGCCCCACGGCGCGGCCTGGTCGCCCACCTCTTCGAAGCTCACACGCTGGATCAGGTTGCTGGATTTCCTGGTTTTCTCGCTGCCGAAACCGGCAAAAGCACCGTCCGAAGCCTGAACTCCAGCAGTGGCACCGAGCATGCTTAAGGCCAGAATCAGCTTTTTGATCGCAGTCATGGGGCTTACCTCTACGCGTTTTGGCTGTTAAAGCCAGACTACGCAGTCGCCCCTGAACTCCCCCTGAACGGGCTCTGAACCTGGCCTGAACCGCTGCGGGCTATGCACTGGCGCGCCAACTGACGCAAAATACCGCGCATGACGCCTCTACCCGCTTGCTGCACCCCACTCGATGCCCATTGGCCACTGCCCATCCCGCTGCCGGGCACGGTGTTCTTGAGCACGCGATTCGACCCGGCCTTGTTGCTCGCCGATGACTTCCAGCGCAGCGCCGTGCCGCCGCCGGCCAGCATCCAGCGCTCGGTGGCCAAACGCCAGGCGGAGTTCCTCGCCGGTCGCCTGTGCGCCCGTGCAGCGTTGCAACAGCTTGACCAACTGGACTGCGTGCCGGCCATTGGCGACGACCGTGCGCCGGTGTGGCCTGGGCATATCAGCGGCTCCATCACCCATAGCACCGGGCATGCAGCGGCCATTGTCGGGCACAAGGCGCAATGGCGCGGGCTGGGGATGGACCTGGAGAACCTGCTGTCATCGGAGCGAGCGGAGCGTTTGGCTGGGGAGATTCTGACGCCCGACGAACTGCAGCGCATGGCACTGGGGCCACGCGAGCAGGTTGCCCTGCTGGTGACGCTGACGTTTTCGGTCAAAGAGAGCCTGTTCAAGGCGCTCTACCCGATTGTGCAGAAGCGCTTCTACTTTGAGCATGCCGAAGTGCTTGACTGGTCGCAGGCTGGGCGCGTGCGGTTGCGGTTGCTGACGGATCTGTCTGCTGAGTGGTGTTATGGCAAGGAGTTGGAGGGGCAGTTTGCGGTGGACGGGGAGCAGTTGTTGAGTCTGGTGGCCGTCAGCGCCTGATAGATCGCTATCGCGGGCAAGCCCGGCTCCCACCTTTGATGTGCGAATACATTCAAAATGTGGGAGCTGGCTTGCCTGCGATGGCGGTCTTAAGTCTTGTCCTGATCCCTGGGCCAACTCAGACTAAAACACGCCCCGCCCAGGTTGTTGCTCTTGCTGATCAACGCCCGCCCGCCGTGCCAATAGATAATCCGCCGCACAATCGACAAACCCAGACCATGCCCACCTGAAGCTCGCGTGCGACTGTCGTCCAGTCGCAAAAATGGCGTGAAGATCCGCTCCCAGGCGCTTTCCGGCACACCCGGCCCGTCATCCTCCACATCAATGCGGCAGCGCACCTGACCCACTTGATAACTGATCAACACCTGGCTTTGGGCATGGCGCATGGCATTGCCCACCAAATTTTGCAGGGCGCGGTGCAGGTAGCGCGGTTCGGCGTCGACCCAGGCGTCATCCCAATGTGCCGAGGACAGGCAGATACCCCGGGCAACACTGACCTGCGGGCGCAGTGGCGATAATTCGCCGATCACCTGATCGAGCAACGCATCGAG
This sequence comes from Pseudomonas sp. W3I7, assembly GCF_030816095.1. Lineage (NCBI taxonomy): Bacteria > Pseudomonadati > Pseudomonadota > Gammaproteobacteria > Pseudomonadales > Pseudomonadaceae > Pseudomonas > Pseudomonas sp. W3I7. The sequence continues at coordinate 1,170,477 of NZ_JAUSXP010000001.1, read as the reverse complement.
GTCGACCCGCTGGAAGTTCAGCTCCGGCGCGCCTTGCTCCAGACGGGCGTAGGTGAGCATCTCGTCGACCAGGCCGTCGAGGTCCTGGATATCGCTGTCCATGCCTTCCATGTATTTACGCCGCGCTTCTGGGGTGGCGGCGTCGCCGATCATCTCCAGGCCAAAGCGCAGGCGCGCCACCGGGGTGCGCAACTCGTGGGAAACCGCGCGCACCAGCTCGCGCTGGATCGCCAGCAATTGCTGCAAGTGCTCGGCCATGCCATTAAAGGCGGCGGCCAAACGCCCTACCGAATCGGCGCCGCGGGCGGGTACACGCACTTCCAGGTTGCCTTTGGCAATGCGCGTGGCCGCTGCTTCCAGGCCTTTGAGGCGCCGTTCGAGCTGACGCACCAAGAGGTACACGATCAACCCGATCAGCGTGAGGCTGATCAACGCGATCAGGATCAGCCACTGCGGCGGGTACGGGTTCATTTGATACAGCGGGCCGATTTCCAGCACCCACGGCGTGCCGACCATGCCGGCGAATACGCGGATGGAGTCGCCGCCCTTGCCCAGGGCCATCACCGTATCGCCTTCCGCGACGCGGCGGCGCTGGTCGTCATCCATGTCCGCCTGATCCAGCGTCATCAGGTGCATCTCGAAGCCAAAGCCCTTGGCCTCTTTTATATCCGCCAGGCGTTGCGGCTGCTCGGCCACCGGGAAGCGCACCAGTTCGTCAGCCAGCAGGTAAATCGTCGCACGCGCCAGCTGCTCGCTGATCTGCTGCACTTCACCGGTGAGCACAAGCTGCGACTGTTCGCTGACCAGGCGCAGCACGCGCGCGGCATGTGGGCCGGTCTGCTCCACCAGCACCTGGCCACGTTGCAGGCGATTGCGCTGGGTCAGGTCCAACTGCGCGTCCGCCAACGGCCGCAGTTCCAGGGGAATGCCGAGCAAGCGCTCCCACACCGCCAGGGCGCGCTGGCGCTCGATTGCGCTCATCGGTTGCAGGTTGTCGCCCATCAGCGCGAAGGTGCCGTGGGCCAGGCGCTCACGGTACTGGCCGCTGCGCACCTCATTAAGCAGGTGCAGGGCCAGCACGCCGAGCAACGCCACCAGGACCAGCGCCGCGCACATGCCGCCGTAGATACGCAGGAAGATCGAGTTCACAGCGGCAGGTCGGCGGCAGCTTCGGGGACGAACAAGTAGCCTTTGCTGCGAATGGTCTTGATCAGCCGTGGGTGAATCGGGTCGTCGCCGATCTTGGGCCGAATACGCGAGATGCGCACATCAATGGAGCGGTCCTGGCCGTCGTAGCCAATCCCGCGCAAGGCAATAAAGATTTCTTCGCGGGACAGGATGCGCCCGGCATTCGCCACCAGCAGCCACAACAGGTCGAACTCGGCGCTGGTCAGCTCGATGCTGCCCTCGTGCAGCCAGGCTTCGCGCAGGGCGTTGTCCACCACCAACGGGCCGAACTGCAGGCGCCGCTGGTTTTCCACGGCGGCAGGTATTGCCGGCTCGCTGCGCCGCAACAACGCCTGGATACGCGCGAGCAACAAGCGCGGGCGCACGGGTTTGCACACGTAGTCGTCGGCGCCCATGTCCAGGCCCTGCACCTGGTCCATATCGTCGGTGCGCGCGGTCAGCATCAGGATCACGCCGTCGTAGCGCTCGCGGACTTTGCGGCAGATGCTCAGGCCGTCCTCGCCGGGCAGCATCAGGTCGAGGATCACCAAGTCCGGTTGTTCGGCGATGATGCGCGCCGCCGCCTGGGCACCGTCGCTCTCCACGGACACCTGCAAGCCGTTGCTCTCCAGGTAATCACGGGTCAACTCGGCCAATCGCTCGTCGTCTTCGACGATCAATATCTGCCAGGCTTCTTGCTCCATGCGCTACCTCGCTTCTCATTATTGTCATGTGCGGGAAGCACAATGTGGCCGCTCTATAGGGGCCGATTGTAGCCATGGGCCAGCCCTCCAGTACACGCCTGGAAATCCATTCGGTGATCGCGTTTTTTTGTGATAGGGTTCGCGCCCTCAAAAATCCAACCGGCGGTTTTTGCCTTGGAATATTCGGTGACAAACGGCGTAATCCAGCAACACTGCGGCCTACACGGGCGTTCCACGTTTCATACACATTTTACCCACAGCGTTATCCACAGGTAGTGCGTTGCTAAGCCCCCCAAAACGCATTATCTTGTACCTCGGCGCTAAAAAAACCCTACATGTAGGGTTTTAAGCGAAAAACCAAACACAAATCAGACAAGAAACTCAAGCGCTTTCTTGCTCCTGTTTGGTTGAACCAAAGCATTTTTTAAAAGCCCAAACCGCGCACGCGGATGGCAACCGTTTTCCCCGCCCAATTGGCAGAAAACGGTACGGGTGTTGCAGTGCTTGGAGAGAGCCACTGTCACCCGGCAGGAATACGGCCAAGGGCTCTTTCAGGCCCCGAACCGAAGACTTCGGCATGGAAGCGGCGCGATGAGCTCCCTTCCTCCTGTCCCGAAGTTGTTATGCCAGGCCCAGGCCTGTTGTAAGTGCTTCAGGACGGAACGGTGGGCACCTTGATGGTGCCCAAATAAATATAGAATGTGGAGACAACCCCCCATGCAAACCGACACAACTCGCGAGAACCCGCAGGGCTCCGTGCCGCAGGCCGCTGATTCGAACCTGGATCTGTCCGCCACCGCACCTGGCCAACTGCGCGTGATCAAGCGTAACGGCACTGTCGTTCCTTACACCGATGACAAAATCACCGTCGCCATCACCAAAGCGTTTCTTGCAGTTGAAGGCGGCACCGCTGCTGCCTCGTCGCGCATCCACGACACCGTTGCCCGCCTGACCGAACAGGTTACCGCGACCTTCAAGCGTCGCATGCCGTCGGGCGGCACCATCCACATCGAAGAAATCCAGGACCAGGTTGAACTGGCCCTGATGCGTGCCGGCGAGCAGAAAGTAGCCCGCGACTACGTGATCTACCGTGACTCCCGCGCCAAGGAACGCGCCGTGCGCACTCCGGCTGAAGAAGCCGCCGTACAAGCTCACCCGTCGATCCGCATTACCCTGGCTGACGGCAGCTTCGCTCCGCTGGACCTGGGCCGCCTGAACACCATCATCACCGAGGCCTGCGAAGGCCTGGAAGAAGTCGACGGTGACCTGATCCAGCGCGAAACCCTGAAGAACCTGTACGACGGCGTAGCCCTGACCGACGTCAACACCGCCCTGGTGATGACCGCCCGTACCCTGGTCGAGCGTGAGCCGAACTACTCGTTCGTGACCGCGCGCCTGCTGATGGACACCCTGCGTGCCGAAGGCCTGGGCTTCCTGGGCGTGGCCGACAGCGCCACCCACCACGAGATGGCTGACCTGTACGCCAAGGCCCTGCCGGCCTACATCGCCAAGGGTATCGAATTCGAATTGCTGAACCCGATCCTGGCCACCTTCGACCTGGAAAAACTCGGCAAGGCAATCAACCACGAGCGCGACCAGCAGTTCACCTACCTGGGCCTGCAAACCCTGTACGACCGTTACTTCATCCACAAGGACGGTGTGCGCTTCGAACTGCCGCAAGTGTTCTTCATGCGCGTGGCCATGGGCCTGGCGATTGAAGAGAAGCACAAAGAAGACCGTGCCATCGAGTTCTACAACCTGTTGTCGTCCTTCGACTACATGTCGTCGACCCCGACCCTGTTCAATGCCGGCACCCTGCGTCCACAACTGTCGAGCTGCTACCTGACCACCGTGCCGGATGACCTGTCGGGCATCTACCACGCGATCCACGACAACGCCATGCTGTCCAAATTCGCTGGCGGCCTGGGCAACGACTGGACCCCGGTGCGTGCCTTGGGTTCGTACATCAAGGGCACCAACGGCAAATCCCAGGGCGTTGTACCGTTCCTGAAAGTGGTCAACGACACCGCCGTTGCGGTCAACCAGGGCGGCAAGCGCAAAGGCGCTGTGTGTGCCTACCTGGAAACCTGGCACATGGACATTGAAGAGTTCATCGAGCTGCGCAAGAACACCGGCGATGACCGTCGTCGTACCCACGACATGAACACCGCCAACTGGATCCCTGACCTGTTCATGAAGCGTGTCTTCGATGACGGCCCGTGGACCCTGTTCTCGCCATCCGAAGTGCCGGACCTGCACGACCTGACCGGCAAGGCCTTCGAAGAGCGTTACGAGTACTACGAAGCCCTGTCCCAGTACCCAGGCAAGATCAAGCTGTTCAAGACCATCCAGGCCAAAGACCTGTGGCGCAAAATGCTGTCCATGCTGTTTGAAACCGGCCACCCATGGCTGACCTTCAAAGACCCGTGCAACCTGCGCAGCCCGCAGCAGCACGTGGGCGTGGTCCACAGTTCGAACCTGTGCACCGAGATCACCTTGAACACCAACAAGGACGAGATCGCCGTTTGCAACCTGGGTTCGATCAACCTGCCGAACCACATCGTCAACGGCAAGCTGGACACCGCCAAGCTGGAACGCACCGTCAACACCGCCGTTCGCATGCTCGATAACGTGATCGACATCAACTACTACTCGGTGCCACAGGCGCAGAACTCCAACTTCAAGCACCGTCCGGTCGGCCTTGGCATCATGGGCTTCCAGGACGCCTTGTACCTGCAGCACATTCCGTACGGTTCGGACGCTGCGGTCGAGTTCGCCGACAAGTCCATGGAAGCGGTCAGCTACTACGCGATCCAGGCTTCCTGCGACCTGGCCGACGAACGCGGCGCCTACGAGACGTTCCAGGGTTCGCTGTGGTCCAAAGGCATTCTGCCGCTGGACTCGCAACAGATCCTGATCGAGCAGCGTGGCCAGAAGTACATCGACGTTGACCTGAACGAAACCCTCGACTGGGCACCGGTACGTGCCCGTGTGCAGAAAGGTATTCGTAACTCCAACATCATGGCCATCGCACCGACCGCGACCATCGCCAACATCACTGGCGTGTCGCAGTCGATCGAACCGACTTACCAGAACCTGTACGTGAAATCGAACCTGTCGGGCGAATTCACCGTGATCAACCCGTACCTGGTTCGCGACCTCAAGGCTCGCGGCCTGTGGGACTCGGTCATGATCAACGACCTGAAGTACTACGACGGTTCGGTGCAGCAGATCGAGCGCATCCCGCAAGAACTCAAAGAGCTCTACGCGACGGCCTTCGAAGTGGACACCAAGTGGATCGTTGACGCCGCCAGCCGTCGTCAGAAGTGGATCGACCAGGCGCAGTCGCTGAACCTGTACATCGCCGGCGCCTCGGGCAAGAAGCTTGACGTGACCTACCGCATGGCCTGGTACCGTGGCCTGAAAACCACTTACTACCTCCGTGCCCTGGCCGCGACCAGCACCGAGAAGTCGACCATCAACACCGGTAAGCTCAACGCTGTTTCCAGCGGCAACCACGGTGATGATTCGGTGCTGGCTGCTCCAGCCGGCCCGGCGCCAGTGCCAAAGGCTTGCGCGATTGATGAGCCGGATTGCGAAGCTTGCCAATAAGCTGAGCGAGTCCTGGGCTTGAACGCCCAGGATGTAAAAAACCGATAAACCTGGCTGCATTTGGGTTTATCGGTTTTTTTTTGCTACGTGAATGCGTAGGCGCTACCTTCCTGGGGCCTGCCGCCGCGTCCCCCCCACAATTCTACGCGCCCGCCAATCACCGCCATTGAATGGCCTCCATACGCCACAACCCCGAGCTTGCCACTTGCCAGCTCGGAGCTCGAAGACTCCCTGTAGAGGCCCCTCAGCCCAAGCCGATCCATCGCCTCCCAAGCCGCTTCGCCATTGTTCAAACTTTGCATTGCATGAGCGAAACTCTGTTTTGCAGCATTGGGGTTATCATCTACACCATTGCCCTCTATTTGTGCCCGCTTGGCGCTCGCGGCAAACATGAAGTTTGCGTCGGTAAGCATGCCCGGATTATCCCCCTTGAACTGCGCGTAAGCGGCTGCGTGCCTTAACTCGCCCTTAGATAAAGTAAGCTCGAAACCGTCTCGCATTTTCACGTAGTAACCATCTCCCGTCTCTCTCACCTCCTTGAAGACGTCCGTAGGTTTTTGACCAAACTTCATCATCGCGCCCTTTATCGCCGACACGGTGACACAATTGCCGTCAGGGCCCTGGCTGAAGCCACTCCAGATATTGTCCGGTTTTTTTCCTGGGTTGCTTGCATCCGGCTTGTAGTTGAAATGCTTGGAGCCCTCGGTAATCGGCAGATTACTCATGGGCTCGCTACCGCCGAAATCCTTCGGACTAACCCCGCCACCACCACCACCACCACCACCACCGCCACCGCCACCATCTGACGGCTCATCCGGGAACAAATCCGGAAACAACCTCTTCAACAGCGCGAGCAAATCGCTGGAGGCGTCCCTCTTCAACGCCTCAAGGATCTCCTTGAACTTCTCCTCCCCCAGCTCCTTGCGTTTTTCATTGAGCTTGTCCCGCAAGTCCCGGGCGGTTTGGTTTTTATTGCCCTTTTCGGCCTCATCCAACTGTTTGAGCATCTGGGCGACGGTTTTTTTATCGGCCTCTGCGTCATCCTTTTTTTCCTCTGCACGGCTTACGCCCCCCAGGTTTTGCCCCACACCGCCCACGTCATAACGCACACCTCCAGCCCCATGGCCAGACACCGACAGATCCCACATACCCAACCCCCGTAAGAACCCACACCTTTAAGCCCGATAAGTGGAAAAAACGGCGTGGTCGGTTCCAACAAAGGCCTGTCGGCTGGCAATCGCGCGCAAAGTGGGAATTGTTTCCGGTCAAAAAACACGCAAAAAAAAGCCCCTCGCAGGAGGGGCTTTTGTTCGCAACAGCGTCAGGTCATCTGAATGATGGTCTGCATGATGGTGCTTTGGGTGGAGATGGTCTTGGCGTTCGCCTGGTAGTTGCTCTGGGCCTTGATCAGGTCCACCAGCTCGTTGGTCAGGTTGACGTTGGAGTTTTCCAGGGACTTGGACACGATCGACCCCAAGGTGCCGGATTGCGGGGAGTCGTAACCCGGCTGGCCCGAGGCGAAGGTCTCTTTCCAGGTGGTGCCACCCGACGGCTGCAGGCCCTGTTCGTTATTGAAGCTGGCCAGGGAGAGCTGGCCAATGGACTTGCTCTGCTGGTTGCTGAAAGTGGCGAACAGCACGCCGTTACCGTCGATGTTCAGGCCGGTGATCTGGCCGGTGGCGTAGCCATCGGTGACCGGAGGGTTACGGTAGGTGGCCGAGTTGTACTGGGTGATGTTGCCCATGTTGATGGCAATCCCGCCAGGGTTGGCATTCGCGCCGTTTTGGGTCCACACACCATTGGTCACGGTACCCGGCACCCAGCCGGTCAGCTGCAAGGTGGTGCTGGAGGTGGTGCCGGTCACAATCCCGGTGAGTTTGCCGGCGCCGTCAAAGCTCAACGTCGATGCCACCGGTGGCGTCGAGCCTGTGCCGGTAGGTGCCGAACCGTCAGGGTTACGGCCGTCGATCAGGGTGTAGGACTTCCAGGTGTTGGAGTCGGTTTTGACCAGGTACTGCACCATCGGGTGCGCGTTACCCTGAGTGTCATACAACGTGGTGTTGTACTGGGTGCTGAACGAGCTGGACTCGGTTGGATCGAACGGGTGGGCCGTCTGGTCGATGACCGGCGACGAGGAGTTCAGGTTACTGGTGGAGTCCACTTTGGTGGACGCCTTGGGCGGCAGGTTCGACAGGTTCAATTGCAGGTCGGTCAGCGCGCCTTTGACGATGTTGCCATCAGCATCCGCTGCGTAGCCTTGCAGGCGCGAGGTGCCGGTGTTGTTGGTGATATAGCCGTCTTTGTCCGCACGGAAGGTGCCGCTGCGGGTGTATTCCAGCGAACCGTCACTGCCCTTCTGCACGAAGAAACCGCCGCCCTGGATCGCCATGTCCAGCAAGCCGCCAGTGTTGTTGACGTCACCCTGGGTGAACTGCTGGGACACTGCCGCCAGGTTCACGCCGCTGCCGACACTGTTCTGGCCGGTGCCCAGCTTGGACGCTGCATAGATGTCGGAAAATTCCGCACGGGACGCTTTGAAACCGGTGGTCGCAACGTTGGCAATGTTATTGCCGGTCACGTCCAGTTGTTTGTTGGCCGCATAGAGGCCGCTAAGGCCGATGTTAAAAGACATGTTTCTCTCCTTCTGCCGTATTTAGCCGGCTCTATGTACCGATAGTCTGAATTTGCGACAGCTTGACGCTGCCCATGCCGCCTGCAAGGTTGAGCAGCATTTCGCCGCCGGTCTTGCTCAACGTCACGCTCGTGACCGTTGCCGGCAGCGACGTCAACAGGGCAACCGAGTCGCCTTTGTCATTCTTGGTGCTGGCCGCGAAGGTGTAAGTGCCGGCGGGGGCGACTTCGCCTTTGTCGTTCTTGCCATCCCAGATAAAGCTTGAATCGCCGGCGCTTTGGGCGCCCATGTCGATGGTGCGCACCACGTTGCCGTCTTTGTCGGTGATTTTCACCGAGACGTTGCCCGTCGCTGCCGTCACTGCCACCGAGCCGGTCATGCTTTTGCTGGTATCCACCATGGCCTTGTCGGTCTGGGTGATGATCGAACGCCCGACCAGCGACGACGCCTGCAGCGCTTGGGAAGAGCTGAAGTTACTGGAGATCGCATTCACCGAGTCGTTCAGGGTGTTGATGCCTTCCAGGCTGCTGAATTGCGCCAACTGCGCCACGAAGGCGCCGTTGTCTTGAGGCGACAGCGGGTTCTGGTTTTTCAGCTGGGTGACCAGCAATTGCAGGAACGCGTCCTTGCCCAGCGCCTGGTTGCCCGTGGCCGCCTTGGCGGCACCATCAAGGCCGCTGTTATCTGTAGCAGTCTTGACCTTGGAGTTGAACAGGTCCTGAACCGCCGAGTTGGGTGTAGAAGTGGTATCAACAATGGCCATTATTTGGCGCCCCTTATCACTGACCCAGGGTCAGGACCTTCTGCATCATGGTTTTGGCGGTGTTCATCATTTCCGCGTTGGTCTGGAACGAGCGGCTGGCGGAAATCATGTCGGCCATTTCCTCGACCACGTTGACGTTGGGGTAGTACACATAGCCCTTTTCGTTCGCGGCGGGGTGGTTCGGCTCGTAGCGGGCTTCCAGGTTGCTCTGGTCCTCGACCACACCGAGCACCTGCACACCTTGGCCGGCCGCATCCTGATTCTGGAACAGCGAATCACCGCTGCCGCTCTGGCCGGCCTGGCCACCCTGGAACATGGTGGCGAACACCGGGTGACGGGCGCGGTAGGTCTGGTCAATGCTCGAAGACACGGTCTCGGCGTTGGCGATGTTACTGGCGACGGTGTTCAAACGCGTGGTCTGCGCGCTCATGCCACTGCCGGCAATATTGAAAACACTGGCGAGGGACATGGCTTACTCTCCGCGCAGGGCTGACATCAACCCTTTGAATTTGCTGTTAAGCAGGGTGAAGCTGGCCTGAAAGTTCACCGAGTTTTCGGCGTAGGCCGATTGCTCCAGCTGGGCGTCGACGGTGTTCTGGTCGATCGATGGCTGCATCGGCGTGCGATACAGCAGCGACTCATCACCATTGCCCAGGCCTTGCGCTTCGATATGACGGCTGTTGGTCATGTTCAAGGCGAAGGTGCCGTTTTTAGTCTTGTCCTGCTGCGCGGCGAGCACAGCGGAAAAGTCCAGGTCCCGAGCCTTGTAGTTCGGGGTGTCGGCGTTGGCAATGTTATTGGCCAGGACTTCGGCACGCTGGGCGCGGAAGCCCAGGGCTTGTTCGTGGATACCGAGCGCTTTATCGAAGCTGATGCTCATGGCGGAAACCTTTAGGCTGACCTGCTGTTCGTATCTGGGTTATAGCAAGGCCCATGCCAATTCGCTGCACGCCCGTAAATCAAGGGGTTGCGCGGGGTTTGCCGGCGGCAATGCCAGAAAAGCGGCAATGGGCTTCCGCGTGGCGCCAGTAAAGCGGCAATGGCGGTTGCCGCTTTTACACCCGGAGGCAATCCTTCAACAGGCCGGCCGGGCGCGGCGGCTACCTTGACCGTTCGTCTGCACTGTCATTTCTGACAGTTGTCGCCGCTGCCGCTCTGCGTGCCTCATTGCTGCTAATCCCTACATGCGTAAAAGCAGAGGCACACCATGCTGACTATTCCTCCCCTCAGATTCGTGCTGCAAGACAGAACACAACCTATTCCCAACCTGAATACCAGCCTGGTTGTGGGTGACATAGTTGAGTTGCTCTGTGATTTCGCCGTCGAACGCTCGGACTTCATCAATGTGAACATGATCAGTCGTGTCGTCGGCGGCTCTTACAATCTGAGCTTCGAAGTGGGAGCTGACGCCAAGTCACTCAAGATGTACCTGCCAAAAAACGTTGTGGTTGCCAACTCAGGCAATAATGTTCAGTTACTGATGCGCATCCGGCGCGGCATGTCCTACCCCGCACCAGACGCAACCGTGTCCATCGACGCAGGCGGCATTGTTGTGCCCACCCCGGGTTTTGTTTGGGATTTCAGCGATGGCACTGCCCAAGGGTGGACCCCCCAATCGGTTTATGCGGGCAATCAGTTGGCGGTGCAAAACAGAAGCCTGGTCTTTAATGTGCGCAGCAACCGCCCGGGGGTGATCAGCTCCCACATCATTTCCCACCCAGTGCTGGTGAGCGCAGGGCGTACCTATACATTCAGTTTTGACGCCATAGGTGGTGCGGCCACCAGCGATGGCTCGATCCTCTACATGACCGTTAATGGCAGCCCGCTCACTAAAAAAGTCAATGTAGAAAACCTTACTCAAGCTAATCCGCAAACCGGAAGCGGGGAATACACAGCCACCACGACCGGCTCCGTGCAACTGGGTATTTTCAACCAGGCGGTCCCCACCGGGCCTCACCTCATTTCTCTAGGCAATATTAAAATGACCCCCGGCCCTGGGCTAAGCTAGCGAAACAACGATAATCCTGCGCACATAAAAAACGGGAAGCCTTTGCGGGGCTTCCCGTTTTTTTATGCTCAAGCCACCGTCACTTGGCCTGATAAATGATGCCAGGGCTGCATTGCACCATCTGGTAATGGTCCGGTAGCCCGTTGAGCGCTTCGGACGCTCCCAGGAACAAATAACCACCACGCTTGAGCGTACCGTGAATGCGCAGCAGGATGTCCTTCTTCACCTCTGCCGAGAAGTAGATCAGCACATTGCGGCAGAACACCATGTCGAACTTGCCGAGGCTGGCATAGCTGTCGAGCAGGTTGAACGAGCGAAATTCCACGCGGCTCTTGATCGGCGCCTTGACCGCCCAGCGCCCGGCCCCTTTGGGGTCGAAGAAGCGTTGCAGGCGCTCCTGGGACAAACCACGGCCCAGGGCCAGGCTGTCGTACTCGCCGGTTTTGCAGTTGGTGAGCATGGTGCCGGACAAATCGGTGGCGACAATTTGCGCGCCGGCCTTCAATTGGCCCATGTTCGTGCGCTCGAACTCATCGATCGACATCGAGATCGAGTACGGTTCCTGCCCCGAAGAACAAGCGGCCGACCAGATGCGCAGGCGCTGGCCGGGGCTGGCCTTGATGGCCTCCGGCAGCACTTTGTTCTTGAGCACTTCAAAGGGGTAGGTATCACGAAACCACAAGGTTTCGTTGGTGGTCATGGCATCTACCACCATTTCCTTAAGCCCACTGCGCGGTTGGCCCTGGATGCGCTGCACCAACTCGCCCAGGGACTTGATGCCCTGCTGCTCCATCAGTTTGTTGAGACGGCTGGATACCAGGTACTGCTTGTTTTCACCGAGCAATATGCCACAGGCTTTTTCCAGGAAGACCCGGAACTGTTCGAAATCCAAATTACCCGTAGACAATGATACCGCCTCTTAAATCGTGTGACCGCCAGGAGGAAATCCCCCTAGCCGTGATCTGCAGCCTTGATCCGGTCGACTACCCGGGATGCCAGGTCATCAGGGCGGAATTTGGCCAGGAAGTCATCGGCACCGACTTTCTTGACCATCGCCTGATTGAATACGCCCGACAAGGAAGTATGCAGGATGATATGCAATTTTTGCATGCGTGGGTCGTTACGTATCTCGGCCGTGAGCGTGTAGCCGTCCATTTCCGGCATTTCAATGTCGGAGATCATCATCAGGAACTCTTCTTCCGGCTTCTTGCCTTCGTCCACCAGCTTGCGCAGGTAATCCAAAGCCTGGCGACCATCGTTCAAGGCCACCACTTCCACGCCGACGGTTTGCAGGCAACGGCTGACCTGCTTGCGCGCCACCGAGGAGTCATCCACCGTCAGCACACGCAGTGACACTGCCTTGTGCGCGGTTTCGGCGTCTACCACGCCAACCGAGATGGTTTCCGAGGTGGGGGCGACTTCGGCGAGGATCTTTTCCACGTCGATGATTTCGACCAATTGGTTGTCGACCCGCGTCACCGCCGTGAGGTAGTGATCGCGCCCGGTGCCCTTGGGCGGCGGATGGATCTCCTCCCAGTTCATGTTGACGATGCGTTCCACCGAGCGCACCAGGAAACCCTGGGTCTTGGTGTTGTATTCGGTGATGATCACAAAGGGGCTTTCGCGGTCCTGCAACCCCGAGGACCCGGTGGCCATGGCCAGGTCGAGAATCGGAATGGTCGCGCCTCGGATATTCGCTACGCCGCAGACCACCGGGCTGGATTTGGGCAATATGGTCAGCTTGGGGCACTGCAGCACTTCCCGCACTTTAAACACATTGATGCCGTACAGCTGCTTGCCGTCCAGGCGAAAAAGCAACAGTTCCAGGCGATTCTGCCCTACCAGCTGTGTGCGCTGGTTTACTGAGTCCATTACTCCTGCCATGCCTTGACTCCTACGCTAAAACCTTTGGCTATACCTACAAGGGCAACGACGCTCACCCAACACTAAACGGCACGGGCTTTGCTATTTATTGGTCTATGAACCTTAAAACGACAGTTTTCCGACGCATCCCACGGTATCGCAGATTGCTCTGCGCAACGCTGGCTTTGCTTGCCTTGGGCTCGGGCACCACGGCTCGCGCAGATAATGTCACCTTGCCTGATCTCCTTATCGGCGTCACCCAAGGCTTTCTTGAGTTCACTGTAGAAGATTATCTGGCGACCACCCAAACGCCGGGGCGTTACGAAATCCAGGTCAACCAACTGGACCCGCGCCTGCGCATGCCCATGTGCGACAAGGAATTGACGGCCAGCCTCGAAAGCCCGGCCCAGCCCATCGGCCGCGTGACGGTAAAAGTGCGCTGCGAGGGCGCCTCACCCTGGACCGTGTTTGTGCCGGCGCAGGTCAAACTGTTCCGCGACGTAGTGGTCGTCACGCGCCCGCTCAAACGTACCGGCATCATTGGTTTTGAAGACGTGGCCCTGCGTGAACGCGACATCAGCCAGATCAACCAGGGCTACCTCACCGCTGTGGACCAAGCCATCGGGCAAAAACTGACCCGACCAATGGTCGCCGACCAGGTCATTACGCTGGTGCATCTGGAACAGGCTGAGGTGATTCGCAAGGGCGACCAGGTGGTGATTTCCGCCAGCAGCGGTGGGCTGACGGTAAAAATGCCGGGAGAGGCGTTGTCCAACGGCGGGATGAGCGAGCAGATCCGGGTCAAGAACCTCAATTCCAACCGTGTGATCAAGGCACAGGTGACGGCGCCGGGCCAGGTCGAGGTGGCACTATAGATCACTGGTGTGAAACGCCAGGTTTTCCTACACTGTGCGTGGGATGTCGACCTGTACAGGTTTATTGTCAATCGGGCCTAAAGTTTGTCCGGGTATGGCCGAAAACATGGCAAGCGTCCAAATACCCAGAGGTTTTTTTAACATGGTCATTGATTTCAGTCGTTTAAATAACACCCAGGCTTTGCCGGGCAATACGCGCACCAGCGGGGCAAAGGACGGCGTAGAAGCCAAGTCCCAGCCAGCACCTGCCGCCAAGGCAGAACAGGCCAGCGCCAGCCAGAGCGGGGAATCGGTACACCTGAGCAATGAGGCTCAACAGTTGCAGAAGGTCACTGACTCGTTGCGCGATCAAACCCGTTGTCAATAAAGCCCGCGTGGCCGAATTGAAGCAGGCAATCGCTGATGGCAGCTATAAAGTCGACAGCAACCGTGTAGCCAGCAAGCTGCTTAACTTCGAAGCCGAGCGCTAGGCAAAGGCCTGCGCAGGGCTTGTGGACGCTTAAAACCCAAGGCCAGCCATGCACCACGACGAACATTTGCTTGAACTGATCATTGATGATCTGGCGCCGACGCAACTTTTGCTCGAGCTGCTCAAAGAAGAATCCCTGGCCCTCTATGGCCGGGATATGCGCTTGCTGGAGGAAATCCTGGCGCGCAAACAGTCGCTGATCGTGCTGCTGGAGCAGCATGGCAAGAAGCGCAGCGAAATTCTCATCAGCCTCGGCCTGCCGGCTGATCATGATGGCCTGGCACAACTGGCCAGCCACTCCTCGGTAGGCGATCAGTTGCTGGCGCAGAGCACCGCACTCAATCAATTGCTGGCCCAGTGCCAGGAAGCCAACCTGCTCAACGGCCAGTCGATCCAGCTGCAGCAGGCTACGACCGCCAACCAGTTGCGCATACTCCACGGCGGAGAGCCTCCGGCGCTGTACAACGCCCAGGGTTCCACCTCGCGCCTGGTCAAGCCAAGCACCCGCAGCCAAGCCTGACACCGGTTTACAGCGCGCCCTATCCAAGGCGCGCTACATACTGGCAAAATGCCGGTTCTTGCGTGTAGTCGTATTTTGCCTGGAGATGGAAGAACCGTGTTCAACGCCCTTAATGCGGAAGATGCTCCGCAGCCACCCAAGGTGCTCACCACGCCTCTGGAAATCGCCAGCACGTTGCGGATGCTGCAAGAAAGCCATGACCCGCTGATCATCACTTTTCATGAACGCAGCCAGCGGTTCCAAAGCTATCTGGTGGATATTGATCGGGACAGCAAAACGCTCGCCCTCGACGAAATGATCCCCCGCGACGGAGAACGCTACCTTGAGAGTGGCGAACCGTTTCGCATTGAAGGTTTCCATGATGGCGTGCGAATCGCCTGGGAAAGCAACGGCACGCTGACCATCAGTGAAAAAGGCGGCCACCGCATCTACACCGGCAGCATGCCCGACGAAGTGGTCTACCATCAGCGTCGCAATGCCTTTCGCGCCGCATTGAAGCTGGCCCAACTGGTCAGCATCGAGCTGGGTGGCGAAAAGCTCAAGGCACCGATCAGCGGCAAGCTGCTGGACATCTCCGCCACCGGATGCAAGCTGCGTTTTGAAGGCGACATCACCGATCGCCTGCAACTGGGCCAGGTTTATGACCGCTTTATCGCCGCCCTGCCCTTCGGCAGCATGACCACCTCGGTGGAACTGCGTTACCTGCACTTCGAAGACAAGATCAACACCACCTTCGCCGGCGTGCGCTTTCACAACATGAGCGGCTTGGTACAGCGCCAGGTTGAACGTTTTGTGTACCAGCTGCAGCGCGAAGCGCGGCGCTTTGACAAGGACGACGACTTTTAAACCTTAAAGGTCGCGTCAATAAAAACGGGCAGACCCTGATGGGATCTGCCCGTTTTTGCTTTCAGGGGCGTGCCCTGCTCAAGTCATGAGGATGCTCGTCCGGCCCCAGAGGCTCCGGCGGCCCTTCAAAAGCGGGTTCATCCGCGGGTTGTTGCGGGTCAGTTTCGGTTTCAGGTTCCGGGTCAGGCACGATGCTCTGCATTTGCTCCTGCACCACCGCCTCATCCACCCGCGGGTCGAGGCACGCCACCAGCGGCGAGCTGGACATACTGTCAGGCATCGCCACGTGATGCAGCGGCGCATCGTCCACCTGATGCAGGTTGGTTACCGCCTTCGGCCGGATCCGCCACACAAGGATCAATGCACACAGGCTGAAAAACGCATACAGCATGTGGCTGCCGAACAGCTTCATCACCACACCCGCCAACAGCGGCCCGACACTCGCGCCGATGCCGTAGGTCACCAGCAACATGGCCGTCAGCGACACGCGGCGATCACCTTCCACATGGTCATTGGAGAACGCCACCGCCAAGGGATACAGGCAGAACTGCACCAGGGAACACAAGAAGCCGGCCACGAACAGGACTTCCAGCGGCACCCGGGTCATTACGGCCAACGGCAACGCCGCCACCGCCAGGCACAAGGCAAAGCAGCGAATCAGCAAGGCGCGGTCATAGCGGTCCGACAACCAGCCCAATGGCCACTGCACCAACAGACCGGCAAAAATGCAGCTCCCCATAAACAGACCGACCTGCTCGGTGCTCAAGCCTTGCTGCGAAGCATACAGCGGCGCCAGGCCGTAGAACGAGCCGACGATCAGCCCCGCGCCCAGCACCGTGCTCAGCGACTGCGGCACACGTTTGATAAAGAAGCGCGGCTCCATGGGCGCCGGGTGCAGCGGCGCCGGGTGAATGCGTCGGGTCATGGCCACCGGCACCAGGCACAAGGCAAAGCACAACGCCACCAGCATGAGCAACTCAAGGCCAAGCTCAGGGTGCATGACCAGGATCAACTGACCCAGCACCAGCCCGAGATAAGACGCGATCATGTAACCGCTGAACACCACGCCACGCTGCTTGGCGTCCGCCTGCTCATTGAGCCAGCTTTCGATGACCATGTACTGGCACATCATCCCCAGGCCCACGATCATCCGCAGCACAATCCAGGCCGGCAGCCAGTTGATAAGGCCATGGCCTAACACCGCCGCGCCGACAATCCCGGCACAGGTGGCATACGCGCGAATGTGGCCGACGCGGGCGATTAGCCGATGGCCGATCTTGCCGCCCAGCACCAGGCCGAAGTAGTTGGCCGCCATCAAGGCACCCACCCACAGGCTGTCGACGTGGTCGGCTGCCAGACGCAAGGCAAGGTAAGTGCTGAGCAGGCCGGACCCGATCAACATCATCAAGGAGGCGAAATAAAGGGCTCGAAAAGATTTCCAGATCTGGCGCATCGGCGTTCCGAGCGGCTCCTTGAAGTGAGGGACAGGGCTATCAGCATGATAGTCCGGGGTTGCCGGGAGCGGACAGAAGCAGCGGGCCGTTTTCCGGGGAATATTTTTGCTTAATCGTTCAGACGCTGCCTGGTCGCATGCAAGGTACATATGCACCGTACAAAAGTACGCGAAACACACGGCGCCCCTGCTGTGAACCCTGACAGGCGGCAAGGTTCGACCGGTGTTACCGGCGCGCACAAAAAAGCCCTGCCAGGACAACCTGTGCAGGGCTTTTGAAGATGGTGTCCCAGGGCCGGTTCGAACGGCCAACCTTCCCCTTAGGAGGGGGATGCTCTATCCAATTGAGCTACTGGGACAAATGACAGCCATCGGGCACGGGGCACTGCGACGGACGGCGTGCATGTTAACGGCCAAGGTGGGTTTTGTCATGTCGTCCGTGGGCTTTTTGAGTGTAGGCCGATCCTTGTTCCGCCGATGCGCGCTTTGCCCTGCAACCACGGGGCCCGAACCCTGTCGTGCAAAATGCACTCCCCCAAAATGCCATCATTGCAAATTGCAACCTGGCGATGCTTTCGAGTAGACTCAAGACATTGATTTTATTGAAATAATAGATTGGCACGGGACCTGCAATACTTCTCCTACAACCCCATTCAGCCACGGCGTTTAGCGGAGAACATGACCATGAACAGTGCCCTTCTGTTAGCCCTCAACACCATAGCCCTGGCTGCACTGGTGATGTTTCATTTCCAATCGACCGGCGATAATGATCCTGCGCAGATCAGCCAGGCCGTGCCGCACCACCTGCAACAACGCCCGCAATTGGCGGTGATGACGCCCAACGCGCAATCACCGGTACGCCTGACCCAAGGCACCCAGACTGCACCGGCATCCGAACATTGGGTTTTCTAAGGAAGCCATTCATGAGCAAATCCGCCTGGCTGTTTTTGTGCCTGACTATCGCCACTGGCGTTCTGGGCCTGGGCGCTACTTCTGAAGATGGGCAAACCGCTGCAACTGTTGCTGTGGGCGTGTTCACAAGCCTGCTCCTGGTGACGCTTTTCATGGGTCGCAAAATCAAATTCGATCCAGTTTTGCGCTGACCCCTGCGCCGCACCTTCCCCCTTCGACCTTATGTCGCCCCGCCCTCGCAAATCGGCAAATTGCCACTAGTCTTAAAGATAAGGGCAAAAGGCCACTTTGCTTTAGGATGTGCGGCCTCATCCCCTGTGCTGGCCTGGACTTACGGGAAGTTCCATTGCGGAATGACCCGTTTGAAAGTTTTCCAACCAGTCCGCAAAAATACAAATGAGTGCTGGCATTAAGCCTCTAGGCAGTTCAATATTTGTCACAGAATTGACGCCAAGGAACTGTCAAATCTGAGGCATGATGCGGCCTCTTTGCAATTCGGGTTGAACTTTGGTCGTGAGCCTTGTCTTAACACTCATCTTGCGGCCAATTCCAAAAACCGCTCCCCTGAACTAACCGGTTAAATATATGCGCCCATTGAAACAGGCAATTTATTCCAGCCGTACGGCTGACAAGTTCGTCGTACGTCTGCCAGACGGAATGCGGGAACGCATTGCCGAGGTGGCTCGCAATCATCACCGCAGCATGAACTCCGAAATCATCGCGCGCCTGGAACAGAGCCTTATTCAGGAAGGTGCGTTGGGCGAAGAGTTGAGCATGCGCCTGGACAGCCCTGAGCTGTCACTGCACGAACGCGAACTGCTGCAGCGTTTTCGTCAGCTCTCCCATCGCCAGCAAAATGCTCTCGTCTCGCTTATCGCGCACGACGTTGAGGCGGCCGCAGAAGCCAATTGATCTGCAACTGAAAGCCGAAGCCAGCACTATGCTGGCTTTTTTTTGCGTGAAATTTGAGGGGTACGGCAGAGAGCATTGTGGGAGCTGGCTTGCTCGCGAATGCGGTGGATCAGTTCGCAGACATTTCGACTGCTACACCGCATTCGCGAGCAAGCCCGCTCCCACAAGCGATCAGAGCAGAAAGATCGTCGCCAGGCCCAGGAAGATGAAGAAGCCACCGCTGTCGGTCATGGCTGTGATCATCACACTGGCACCCATGGCCGGGTCACGCCCAAGGCGCGCCAGCGTCATGGGGATCAACACGCCCATCAGCGCCGCCAACAGCAGGTTGAGGGTCATGGCTGCCGTCATCACCACGCCCAGTGACCAACTGCCATACAGCAAGTAAGCCACCACACCAATCACGCCGCCCCACACCAAACCGTTGATCAGGCCCACGGCCAACTCTTTGCGCAACAGGCGCGAGGAATTGGCCGTACTGACCTGGTCCAGCGCCATGGCACGCACAATCATGGTGATGGTCTGGTTACCGGAGTTGCCCCCAATACCCGCCACGATCGGCATCAACGCCGCAAGGGCGACAAGCTTCTCGATGGAGCCTTCGAACAGCCCGATCACGCGCGAAGCAATGAACGCCGTGATCAGGTTGATCGCCAGCCACGCCCAACGGTTATGCAGGGAGCGCCAGACTGACGCAAAAATATCTTCCTCTTCACGCAGACCCGCCATGTTGAGGACTTCGGTTTCACTCTCTTCACGAATCAGGTCGACCATTTCATCGATAGTCAAACGGCCAATCAGCTTGCCGTTCTTGTCGACCACCGGCGCGGAGATCAAGTCATAACGCTCAAAAGCCTGGGCGGCCTCGTAGGCGTCTTCATCCGGGTGAAAACTCACCGTATCGCTGGCCATCAGATCCGCTACTTTCTTGTCCGGATCATTGACCAGCAGACGCTTGATCGGCAACACGCCCTTGAGAATGCCTTCGTAATCGACCACGAACAATTTGTCAGTATGGCCCGGCAGCTCTTTGAGGCGACGCAGGTAACGCAAGACCACTTCCAGGCTGACGTCTTCGCGGATGGTGACCATCTCGAAGTCCATCAGTGCGCCAACCTGATCCTCGTCATAAGACAACGCAGAGCGCACACGCTCGCGCTGTTGGCTGTCGAGGGCCTCCATCAATTCATGGACAACATCACGCGGCAGCTCAGGCGCCAGGTCAGCCAGTTCGTCGGCGTCCATCTCCTTGGCGGCGGCCAGGAGCTCGTGATCATCCATGTCGGCGATCAGGGTTTCACGGACCGAGTCGGATACTTCCAGGAGGATGTCGCCGTCGCGGTCGGCCTTGACCAGCTGCCACAGGGTCAGTCGATCATCCAGCGGCAAGGCTTCAAGAATATAAGCGACGTCGGCAGAGTGCAGGTCATCGAGCTTGCGCTGCAGCTCAACGAGGTTTTGCCGGTGAACCAGGTTTTCGACGCGGTCGTGGTGCGGACCTTCCTGGCGATGCGTAAGGTCTTCGACCACGCGCTGACGCTGCAGCAGCTCGATGACTTGAGCCAGGCGATCCTGCAGGCTGTCTTGTGTTTTCTTTACTTCTACTTCGGTCATAGGCGAACTCCACTCCCAGCAGCGGGGCACGCCGGAAGGATCAATCAGTCAATTCATGATTGGTAAAGCGGGGTACTGAGCAACTACTGGGTAAGTCCATGGAGGTATTCCACAAGCCCCGGCGGGGGCTGACGGGCGCAATGATACACGCTGCGCACGCTTTTAACGTTAAAAAACTGGAAAGAACAAGCGCTTGCGAGCCAAAGCTGAGCATCGGCTGCATCTATGAACTGCGACGACACAGCCCGGAAGGAAAACACATGAGGCAGGAAGAAAGAGCTGAAATCCTACACAAACCCCAGACGGCAAAAAGCCCGCACTAGGCGGGCTTTTTGTTTGTATGGTGCACTCGACAGGATTCGAACCTGTGACCGCTCGGTTCGTAGCCGAGTACTCTATCCAGCTGAGCTACGAGTGCAGATTGTGTTTTTAGACCAGATCACAACTGGTTGAAGCCAAGTCACCTGCATCGCTGCAACTGACTCTTAAATGGTGCACTCGACAGGATTCGAACCTGTGACCGCTCGGTTCGTAGCCGAGTACTCTATCCAGCTGAGCTACGAGTGCATTTGTTGCCGCGCATTATAGGCCGTTCAATCTCTATGTAAAGCTATTTTTTCGTTTAATTTCAACAACTTAGCGAAAAAACCAGATTGCAACGTACTAAGCAAATAATGGCGGAGAACGGGGGATTCGAACCCCCGACACCCTTTTGAGGTGTACTCCCTTAGCAGGGGAGCGCCTTCGGCCACTCGGCCAGCTCTCCGCAACACGGGGCGTATATTAACCACGTTCATCCCCGTTTGCAAACATAAAAAACGATAAAAATTAAAGGCTTGGTTCTTCGTCCTTCTCTTTCTTGATCCGCAGGTAGATTTCCTCGCGGTGGACCGCTACCTCTTTCGGAGCGTTAACCCCGATACGCACTTGATTGCCTTTGACGCCGAGCACAGTCACGGTGATTTCGCCATCACCGATAATCAGGCTTTCTGCGCAACGACGAGTCAGAATCAGCATACCTTTCACCTCACGCATTTCAGTTCAGGAACAACAGTCTGCAAAAAAAAGGCGTTCGACCCATGACCTGACGGCCATAGCCCTAACGGCCTAAGTATTGTCGAGCGCACGCAAAAGACCATGCGCCCCACAAAAAAATGAAAGGCGCGGTAAACCGCGCCTTCCTGGCATTGCCTTACTCGCCTTGTCGCGCCGGCGCGTCCAGCTCAAAAGCGGTGTGCAGCGCGCGTACAGCCAGCTCCAGGTACTTCTCCTCAATCACCACCGAGACTTTGATTTCCGAGGTGGAGATCATCTGGATGTTGATGCTTTCCTTGGCCAGCGCCTCGAACATGCGGCTGGCAACGCCGGCATGGGAACGCATGCCCACGCCCACGATCGACACCTTGGCAATCTTGGTGTCGCCGACCACTTCACGGGCGCCAATCTCGCTCGCAGTGTTCTGCAGGATACGCTCGGCTGCATCGTACTCGTTGCGGTGCACGGTGAAGGTGAAATCGGTGGTGTTATCGTGCGAAACGTTCTGCACGATCATGTCGACTTCAATGTTCGCGCCGCTGATAGGGCCGAGGATCTTGAAGGCCACGCCCGGGGTGTCTGGCACGCCACGGATCGTCAGCTTGGCTTCATCGCGGTTGAAAGCGATGCCGGAAATGATCGGCTGTTCCATGGATTCCTCTTCATCAATAGTAATGAGGGTGCCCGGACCCTCTTTGAAGCTGTGCAATACGCGCAGCGGAACGTTGTACTTGCCGGCGAACTCCACCGCGCGGATCTGCAACACCTTGGAACCGAGGCTGGCCATTTCCAGCATCTCTTCAAAGGTGATCTTGTCCAGGCGCTGGGCCACGGACACCACACGTGGGTCGGTGGTGTACACGCCGTCCACGTCAGTATAGATCTGGCATTCATCGGCCTTGAGCGCCGCTGCCAGTGCCACACCGGTGGTATCCGAACCGCCACGCCCGAGGGTCGTGATGTTGCCCTGCTCGTCCACACCCTGGAAGCCTGCTACAACTACCACGCGGCCGGCTTTCAGATCTGTGCGGATTTTCTGATCATCGATCTGCAGGATGCGAGCCTTGGTATGCGCGCTGTCGGTGAGGATGCGCACCTGGCTGCCCGTGTAGGACACCGCCGGCACGCCACGCTTGTTCAGCGCCATGGCCAGCAAGGCGATGGTCACCTGCTCGCCGGTGGACACGATCACATCCAGCTCACGCGGCAGCGGCTGTTGATCACCACTGATTGCCTTGGCCAGATCGATCAGGCGATTGGTCTCGCCGCTCATGGCCGACAGCACCACCACCAGGTCATCGCCGGCGTCGCGGAATTTCTTAACCTTGTCGGCGACCTGCTCGATTCTTTCGACGGAACCGACCGAAGTGCCTCCAAATTTCTGTACGATCAAAGCCATTTCTAAGCCGCCTCAGCCCGTAAAGGGGCGCCCAATAAACAAATCTTCCAGCACCCAAACGAGCCCATGACTAGACCATGGGCCCGTTAACAGTGCCTTAAATGCCGGCCTCGACAAACGGCACGGTCAGGGCCAGGGCCGCGTCCAGGGAGCCTGCGTCTACACCACCGCCTTGCGCCATGTCCGGACGACCACCGCCCTTCCCGCCCACTGCCGCAGCGGCTTGCTTCATTAAATCACCGGCCTTGAGTTGGCCAGTCAGGTCTTTGGTTACACCGGCAACCAGAACGACCTTTTCCTCATGGACACCGCCGAGCAGGATCACTGCGCGGCCGAGCTTGTTCTTCAACTGATCGACCAAGGCCAACAGCGCCTTGCCGTCCTGGCCGTCCAGGCGCACAGCCAGCACTTTCACGCCCTTGACGTCCAGCGCGGAGGCCGACAGATCGTCGCCCGCTGCGCTCGCCGCCTTGGCCTGCAACTGCTCCAGCTGTTTTTCCAGTGCGCGGTTGCGCTCCAGTACGGCCGACAGCTTGTCGATCAGGTTGTCACGGCTGCCCTTGACCAGGCCGGCCGCTTCCTTGAGTTGTTCTTCCGCCGCATTGAGGTAGGCCAGGGCCGCAGCACCGGTGACCGCTTCAATACGACGCACACCGGAGGCCACACCGCCTTCGCTGATGATTTTCAGCAGGCCGATATCGCCGGTACGGTTGGCGTGGATACCGCCACACAGTTCCACCGAGAAGCTGCCGCCCATGCTCAGTACGCGCACTTCGTCGCCGTACTTCTCGCCAAACAGCGCCATGGCGCCTTTCTTCCTGGCGGTTTCGATGTCGGTTTCTTCGGTTTCAACCGGGGTGTTCTTGCGAATCTCGGCGTTGACGATGTCTTCCAGTGCCTTGATCTGCTCAGGCTTGATCGCTTCAAAGTGGCTGAAGTCGAAACGCAAGCGCTGGCTGTCCACCAACGAACCCTTCTGCTGCACGTGCTCACCCAATACCTGGCGCAACGCAGCGTGCAGCAAGTGAGTGGCGGAATGGTTCAAAGCAGTTGCATGCCGCAGGTCGGCATCGACTTGTGTGTCAACCGGCGCACCGACCGTCAGGTTGCCCAACACCAGCACACCGTGGTGCAGGAACGCGCCGCCGGTCTTGGTGGTATCACGCACTTCAAAACGCCCGGAGGTCGAACTGAGGAAACCGCAGTCACCCACCTGGCCACCGGATTCGGCGTAGAACGGCGTCTGGTCCAGCACGACTACCGCTTCTTCGCCTTCGCTCAATACGTCGACCGACTTGCCGTCTTTGTAGATGGCCACGATCTTGGCCGCGCCCACGGTCGCCGCGTAGCCGGTGAACTCGGTGGGTACGTCAACCTTGACCAAGGTGTTGTAGTCCAGGCCAAAGGAGCTGGCGGAACGGGCACGCACACGCTGGGCTTCCATCTCACGCTCAAAACCCGCCTCATCGACGGTCAGCTCGCGCTCACGGGCGATATCGGCGGTCAGGTCCATCGGGAAACCGTAGGTGTCATACAGCTTGAACACCACGTCGCCCGGCACCACGGTACCTTTAAGCTCAGCCAGGTCTTGCTCGAGGATCTTCAGGCCGTGCTCCAGGGTCTTGGAGAACTGCTCCTCTTCAGCCTTGAGCACGCGCTCGATGTTGGCTTGCTGCTGCTTGAGTTCCGGGAAGGCATCGCCCATCTCGGCGACCAGCGCGGCCACGATCTTGTAGAAGAAGCTGCCGGTGGCGCCCAGCTTGTTACCGTGACGGCAGGCGCGACGGATAATACGGCGCAGCACATAGCCACGGCCTTCGTTGGACGGCAGCACACCGTCGGCGATCAGGAAGCCGCAGGAACGGATGTGGTCCGACACCACCTTGAGCGAAGACTGGTTGTCATTGGCGCAGCCAATGGCGGCAGCCGAGGCGCTCAGCAGGTGGGTGAACAGGTCGATTTCGTAGTTGGAATGCACGTGCTGCATCACCGCACTGATCCGCTCCAGGCCCATGCCGGTGTCCACCGACGGCGCCGGCAGCGGATGCAACACGCCATCGGCGGTGCGGTTGAACTGCATGAAGACGTTGTTCCAGATCTCGATGTAACGGTCGCCGTCTTCTTCCGGCGAGCCCGGTGGGCCGCCCCAGATGTCGGCGCCGTGATCGTAGAAAATCTCGGTGCATGGGCCACATGGGCCGGTATCGCCCATGGTCCAGAAGTTGTCGGACGCGTAAGGCGCGCCCTTGTTGTCGCCGATGCGAATCATGCGCTCGGCTGGCACACCAATTTGCTGGGTCCAGATGTCGTAGGCTTCGTCGTCGGTCGCGTAGACCGTAACCCAGAGCTTTTCCTTGGGCAGCTTCAACACGCCGGTCAGGAAGGTCCAGGCGAAGGTAATCGCATCTTTCTTGAAATAGTCGCCGAAGCTGAAGTTACCCAGCATCTCGAAGAAGGTGTGGTGACGGGCGGTGTAGCCGACGTTTTCCAGGTCGCTGTTCTTGCCGCCGGCGCGTACGCACTTCTGGCTGCTGGTGGCGCGGGTGTAGGCGCGCTTTTCCTGGCCCAGGAAGCAGTCCTTGAACTGGTTCATCCCCGCGTTGGTGAACAGCAGGGTTGGGTCATTGCCTGGGATCAAGGAGCTGGAGGCTACACGGGTGTGGCCTTGCTCTTCGAAGAAGCGAAGGAAGGCTTCACGGATTTCTGCGCTTTTCATTAGGTTCTTCCACGGAGTCTGCGGCCAAAGGCCAGTGCGCAACATCATCAGACGGAGCGACGGCAAAGGGCCGCATTATATCGGCCCTTTGCCGGTGGTACAGCGTGTTTATGTGATAGAAACAGTCAATTAGACGGTCTGCACGATCATTTTCGGGAAAACTCGACAAATGTCTGCACCACGCGCTCCATCTGCGCCCGGCTGACATCCAGGTGAGTGACCATGCGCAGACGTGGCGCGGCGCTCAACTTGATCCCGCGTTCGGCGGCAAAGGCCTTCAGCGCCTGGGCCTGATCGCCAATCTGCACGTACACCATATTGGTTTGTACCGGCTCCACCTCAAAGCCGGCGTCGCGCAGCGCATCCCCCAGCCATTGGGCGTTGGCATGGTCATCCGCCAGACGCTGCACCTGATGATCCAGGGCATACAAGCCCGCCGCCGCCAGCGAGCCGGCCTGGCGCATGCCGCCACCGACCATCTTGCGCAGGCGCCGCGCCTTGGTGATCAACGCCGTGGAGCCGCACAGCACCGAGCCGATCGGCGCGCCGAGGCCTTTGGACAGACACACCGATACCGAGTCGAAATGCTGGGCAATCTCTCGCGCATCCACGCCGAGCTTGACCGCCGCGTTGTAGAGTCGCGCGCCGTCCAAGTGCAACGCCAGGCCGTGTTCACGGGTAAACGCCCGCGCGTTGGCCAGGTACGCCAGCGGCAGCACCTTGCCCTGCATGGTGTTCTCCAACGCCAACAGGCGGGTGCGGGCAAAGTGGAAGTCATCCGGCTTGATCGCCGCCAGTACGTGGTCCAGTTCCAGCGAACCGTCGGCTTGCACCTCCAGCGGCTGCGGCTGGATCGAGCCGAGTACCGCCGCGCCACCGCCTTCGTATTTGTAGGTGTGGGCCTGCTGGCCGACGATGTATTCCTCGCCGCGCTCACAGTGAGCCATCAAGGCGAGCAGGTTGCTCATGGTGCCCGTTGGCACAAACAACGCCGCAGCGAAGCCCAGGCGCTTGGCCAGCTCGGCCTCCAGGAGGTTGACGCTCGGGTCTTCACCGTAGACATCATCACCGCTGACGGCAGTGGCCATCGCATCGAGCATGCCGGCAGTGGGTTGGGTCACGGTGTCGCTGCGCAGGTCTATGACGGTCATACGCGGGCCTCTGAACAGGGTTGTCGAATTGATGATTACTGCGGGCAAAGCCACGCAATATCAAGCCCCACGTGCATTCAATCGAATACCAACCAAACAAACCGATATAGGTTATCGATACGGCGATCGTGCAGTTTCTGAAAAACCATGTTAAAAACTCTCCGCCGCCAGGGTTCTGGTGGCAACGTTCTCAGGGCGGGGTGCAATTCCCCACCGGCGGTAATTGCACGCAATGTGCATAGCCCGCGAGCGCTTGGCGCCTCGAACTGCTCACGCAGGACGGCGACAAGGTCAGCAGACCCGGTGTGATCCCGGGGCCGACGGTCATAGTCCGGATGAAGAGAGAACGGGATTGGCACCCAAGGGCCGCGCGCTGAACTCATGCCTGCTTGACGCCGCTGTTCGTACCCTTGAAATCCCATTCGATTCATAACGCCCTGTTTTTTTCTTAAACAGGAGTCAGAACATGCAACCCACCGCAATCGACAGCAAAAGCAAAAACCACCACGGCGAGCGCGTCGCGTTTATCCAGGCCTGCTGGCACAAGGATATTGTCGACCAATCGCGCAAAGGCTTCCTCGCCGAAATGATCGCCCAGGGCTACCAGGAATCGGACATCGATTTCTTCGAAGTCGGCGGCGCCTTTGAAATGCCTCTGCACGCCAAGCTGCTGGCCAAGACCGGCCGTTACGCCGGCATCGTCGCCGCCGCGCTGGTGGTGGACGGTGGCATCTACCGTCACGAATTCGTCGCCCAATCGGTGGTCAGCGGCCTGATGCAGGTTCAGCTGGAAACCGAAGTGCCGGTATTCTCCGTGTCCCTGACCCCGCACCACTTCCACGCGGGCAGCGAGCACCACACCTTCTTCTATGAGCACTTCGTGCACAAAGGCCAGGAAGCCGCGCGCACCTGCGCCGACACCCTGCACAAGGTGCGTGCGATCCGTCGCAGCGAGCCGCGTGCTGTAGCGGTCTAAGCAACAATACAAAACCAATGTGGGAGCGGGCTTGCTCGCGAAAGCGCAGTGTCAGTCAATACATAAATGACTGACAGACCGCCTTCGCGAGCAAGCCCGCTCCCACATTTGGATCCCTGCAAGCCTTAAGATTTAAGCCAACCCAGCATCCGTGGTCGGCACAATCAATATCCCCGCTCGCAAACCATTCTTGACCTTCGGGTTCGGGAAAATGATACGCGCACCCTCCTCCTCGATCACCCAGCGGGTCTTGGCCACGTCCTCGGCCAACAGGTAACCCTTGGCCAACGGCGAGAAGTTTTCCACCTCCGCCGGCAGGTGCAGCACGAAGGCATCACTGTGCTTGATCACTTCGCGGGAGACGGCAAACAGTTGCAGGCCATCGAGGCTCTCGGTTTCGGGTTCATTGCCCTCGATGATCTGCTTGAGGCGCGTTTCCAGGCGTGACACATCCACGCCCTGGTTTTGCCCGAACGGCCGGGCCTTGCCCAATTCCAGGGTAAAGGCCTCAGCGTCCAGTTGCTCGTAGGTA
This sequence comes from Pseudomonas sp. W3I7, assembly GCF_030816095.1. NCBI lineage: Bacteria > Pseudomonadati > Pseudomonadota > Gammaproteobacteria > Pseudomonadales > Pseudomonadaceae > Pseudomonas > Pseudomonas sp. W3I7. The sequence goes on along the minus strand of NZ_JAUSXP010000001.1, from coordinate 1,142,318 downwards.
AACGCGGTGAAGGTGATCGAGGTTTTGTTCTGCAGCAACACTGCCTGCATACCGGCAGCGTTCAGGCGCGCCAGCTCATGGCGCGAATGCTGGCGCCCTTCTTTCCACGGGTACAGCGCGAACTGTTCGATCTTCGAACCGCGAATGGCCGTGTGCAGGTCGTAATGCAGGCGCGAACGGCCTGGCTGGCTGAAGAAGCTGCGAGCCAACTGCTCAAGCTCGGCAGCGCGCATGGCCTCCGGGCCGATGTTTTGTTCGTGACGGCCATTGAACAGCCGGTTGACGTCCAGCTCCAGGTAACGCTCGCCGCGGCGCATGGCCTCGGGGTTACCGAACAGGAACAAAATACGATGGCGGGGTTTGATCTCCCCACGGGCGATGCCATGCAACAGGCGGTCGAGCAATTCGATCGGCGCGGTTTCGTTGCCATGGATGCCGGACGACAGCAGCAGGTCGCCGCCGCTGTCCAATGCCAGCGGAGGGCGCACTTCAAGCGCGCCTTCGCTGAGCCAGCGCATCTGCACGCCGTCGACAGTCAGTTGAATTTTTTGCGCCGGTTCACGACCGGCGAGGGTCAGTTCAAGCAGTTTGCCGAGGGCTAGCATAAGCAGCTTCCTTAGTGGTTGCAGCCAGGGCCGTGAACGTGATCGTCGTCATCACCTTCAACGTCGGCCGGTTCCATTTCCAATTGCAGGCTCATCAGGTTGGTGGCCAGCGGGCGCATCAGCAGGTTGGCGTATTCGGCGTCACCCTCTTCCACGTCCACGCCGATCAGCAGCTGGCCACGGCCGTCGTGCTGGATCCAGATTTCCTTGCCCTGCCACACCACGGCGACGCGGGTGCAGGAGGTTTCCAGCTGGGTGCCGTCGGTGTCTTCAAGGATCAGTTTCAGGGTGTCGGTGGTCATAAATTGTTCTCAGCATAGGGTGTAAAAAGAGGCAGATTTAATTGATCTGGAAAGGATAAACCGAGCCCAGTTTAAGGATTTGCGTCAGTTCATCCAGTGCCGTCCGGCACTCAAGCAGCAATTGCGGGTCAGCCAGGTCGCTTTCACGCAGGCTGTCGCGGTAGTGCTTGTCGACCCATTGGGTCAGGGTTTCGTACAACGGCGCGGTCATGATAACGCCTGGGTTCACCGCCGCCAGTTCCGTTTCATTCAAGGCCACGCGCAAGCGCAGGCACGCCGGGCCACCGCCGTTCTGCATGCTTTGCTTGAGGTCGAACACTTTCACTTCGCGGATCAGCCCACCGGAGGCGGTCAGGCCTTGCAGGTACTGCCAGACACGCTCGTTGGCGCGGCATTCTTCCGGCACGATCAGCAGCATCGAGCCGTCGGCGCGGGTCAGCAACTGGCTGTTGAACAGGTAGGAACGCACCGCGTCCTCGACGCTGACCTGGGCACGCGGCACACACACCGACTGGAAGTTGCCCCCCAGCTTGCCCAACTTGCCTTGCAGTTCGGCGAGCATCTGCTCGGTATTGAGGAACGCGTCCTCGTGATAGAACAGCACTTCGCCGTTGCCCACCGCGATCACGTCATTGTGGAACACACCGGCATCGATCACCGCCGGGTTCTGCTGGCCGTACACCACGCCGTCATCTTTCAAACCGTGCAGGCGTGCAACCGCCTGGGACGCTTCAAGGGTCTGGCGCGCCGGGTATTTTTGTGGGGCCGGGTAACGGGTGTCGAACGCACTGCGGCCGAACACGAAAAACTCAACCCCGGCCTCGCCGTATTCACGGCAAAAACGCGTGTGGTTGGCGGCGCCCTCATCGCCGAACTGCGCCACCGCCGGCAACGCGGCGTGATGGGCGAAGTGCTTGCCATCGGCAAACATCGCCCCCAGCACACGGCTGGTGGTCGGGTGCTCGATGCTGCGGTGGTATTTGCAGTTGAGGTTGGCGGCGGTGAAATGCACGCGGCCATCCGCGGTGTCGGCACTCGGGCTGACCGTGGCGGCGTTGGCCACCCACATGCTCGACGCCGAGCAGCTGGCCACCAGCAACGGCATGGCGTGCTTGGCGGCTTGCTGGATCACTTGGGCGTCAGTGCCGCCAAAACCGAGGTTGCGCAAGGCCGCCACATCCGGGCGCTCTTGCGGCGCCAGCACGCCTTGCACAAAGCCCATGTCCATCAGGGCCTTCATTTTCTGCAGGCCCTGCAACGCCGCTTCCTTGGGGTTCGAAGACTGCTGGCTGTTGCTCTGGGACGCGACGTTGCCGTAGGACAAACCGCCGTAGTTATGGGTCGGCCCCACTAGACCGTCAAAATTGACTTCACAGGATTTCATCGGCGAGGCTCCACGAACATCTGTTTTTATAGGCATCAAATTACTTGAACACACCACAAATCAACTGTGGGAGCGGGCTTGTGTGGGAGCGGGCTTGCTCGCGAAAGCGGTGGTTCAGTCGCCAGATGTATTGACTGACACACCGTATTCGCGAGCAAGCCCGCTCCCACATGGGCCGCACCCACATTTAGATTAGCGTTACCCCTGGCGTCAGCGTTGCCGGGACCACCAAACTCGGGGTCTCCAGCGACGCCACCGGGTACGCGCAATAATCCGCCGCGTAATAGGCGCTGGCGCGGTGGTTGCCCGAGGCGCCCACACCGCCGAACGGCGCAGTACTGGCAGCGCCGGTCAGCTGTTTGTTCCAGTTGACGATACCGGCACGGCTTTCCAGCCAGAACTGCTGGTAGCGCGCTTCGGAATCCGACAACAAACCCGCCGCCAGGCCATATTGAGTGTTGTTGGCCTCGGCAATCGCCCCGGCAAAATCAGCGTAGCGGATCACTTGCAGCAAGGGGCCGAACAGTTCTTCATCCTCGCGCTCGCTCACGCCAGTCACGTCGATGATGCCCGGCGTCAGCAACGCGGCCTGCGCCTGCGGCTGAGTCATTTCCAGCAGGGCCACAGCGCCATTGGCCAGCATCCGCTCCTGGGCGTCCATCAAGGCTTTGGCTGCGCCGAGGGAAATCACCGAGCCCATGAACGGCGCCGGCTGTTGATCGAATGCACCGACTGCAATCGTCGCGCTGACCGCCACCAGACGCGCCAGCAACGCATCGCCCCAGGCGCCTTGCGGCACCAGCAAACGACGGGCACAGGTGCAACGCTGGCCAGCCGAAATAAACGCCGACTGAATAATGGTGTAGACCGCTGCGTCCACGTCGGCCACTTCGTCGACCACCAGTGGGTTGTTGCCGCCCATTTCCAGGGCCAGGATCTTGTCCGGGCGCCCGGAGAACTGCTGGTGCAGCTGATTGCCGGTACGGCTGGAGCCGGTGAAGAACAACCCGTCAATGCCTGGGTTGGCCGCCAGGGCCATACCGGTTTCCCGCGCGCCTTGCAGCAGGTTCAACACGCCCGCCGGCAAACCGGCTTCGACCCAGCATTGCACGGTCAGCTCGGCGACTTTGGGGGTCAGCTCGCTCGGTTTGAACAGCACCGTGTTACCCGCCAGCAAGGCCGGGACGATATGCCCGTTCGGCAAATGGCCAGGGAAGTTGTACGGGCCGAACACCGCCACCACACCGTGGGGCTTGTGACGCAATACGGCCGTGGCATCGCCTAATGGGCCGCTCTTCTCGCCGGTACGCTCGCGGTAGCTTTGCACCGAGATGGCAATCTTGTTGGCCATGCTGGTGACTTCGGTGGCCGACTCCCACAGGGGCTTGCCGGTTTCTTCACCGATGCAACGGGCGATTTCATCGGCGCGGCTTTTCAAGGTGGCGGCGAAGGTTTCCAGCACGCTGATGCGTTCTTCCAGCGGGCGGCGCGCCCAGCCTGGAAACGCCTGGCGCGCGGCTTGCACGGCCGACTCAACCTGCTCGGCGGTGGCGCCGTTGCCAGTCCACAACACCTGCTGGGTCACCGGGTTGCGCGACTCAAACAGTTCACCCTGGCCAGCCAGCCAGCTACCTGCGATATACAACGAATTCATTATTTCGACTCCCGAGCAGCAGACAACGCAACAGCGCGCACTTGATCACCCACCACCAGTTGCAGGCGTTTGGCGGTGTGCGGATCGACCACCAAAGTGCCTGCCGCCAGCCGGGCCGGAGCGGCGGTAATACGGCACTCCTCGCGCTTGCGGTTATGGATCAGGAACGGCGTGGCGTCGTCCCCCGGCGTGCCGATGGCCAACACCAGCGATTGGCTGTCACGCACCGCACGGATTTTGCTGGTTTCACACTCCACCGCCGGGCCGGCGTCGAAAATATCGACATAGCCCTGGTAGCTGAAGCCTTCACTCTTGAGCATGCTCAATGCAGGCTCGGTGTCCGGGTGGACCTTGCCGATCACATTGCGCGCGTCTTCCGACAGGAAGCAGCTGTACAGCGGAAACTTGGGCATCAGCTCAGCGATAAACGCCTTGTTGCCCACGCCGGTGAGGTAATCCGCCTGGCTGAACTCCATCTTGAAGAAGTGCCGGCCCAGGCTCTCCCAGAACGGCGAGCGCCCGGCATCGTTGGACACGCCACGCATCTCGGCAATGATCTTGTTGCCGAACAGCTGCGGGAACTCGGCGATAAACAGCATGCGCGCCTTGGCCAGCATGCGGCCGTTAAGGCCGGTGCGGTAATCGGCGTGCAGGAACAACGAGCACAATTCGGAATTGCCGGTGAGGTCGTTGGCCAGGAACAGCGTCGGAATCTCGCGGTAAATGTTCAGTTCCTGGGAGGCGCTGACGGTCAGGCCGACCCGGAAGTTGTACCAGGGCTCACGCAAGCCGACGGCACCGGCAATGGCAGAAATACCCACCACACGGCCTTCGTCGTTTTCCAGCACGAACAGGTAGTCGGCATCGCCCCGCCCGGCTTCGCCACGGAAGGTTTTTTCCGCCCAGCCCACCCGGTGGGTCAGGCGCTCTTCGTTGGCCGGCAAGGTGGTGAGGCCGGTGCCGGTGCTGCGCGCCAGATCAATCAGGGCCGGTAAATCGCTGCTGCGTACGGGACGAACGATCATGCTATCTCCTCAGACGGGCCGCTGTTACCAGCCACCCGCGAAACTCAGTCTTAAACAGCCACCAGGCGCACACTCGCGCCTTCGCCGACGCCCAACGCTTCGGCCGCTTCCAGGTCCAGGGTCACTGGCTTGCCCGGCGCGTAGTCCAGCTCCAGCATCACCGCACGGTAATCCTGCAACTGCGCGTTGCTCACCAGGTACTGGCGACCGACACCCTTGACCATCTCGCCGATTTTTACCGGCACCACACGGCTCTGGGCGATCGAGCGAATGCCCGAGACCCGTGCGTGCAACGTCGGGCCACCGTCGAAGATGTCGATGTAGTGGTCGGTCTCGAAGCCTTCGCGCATGAGAATGTCGAAGGTGATCTGCGCACGCGGGTGCACTTGGCCCATGGCTTCCTGGGCTTCGTCCGGCAACAGCGGCACGTAGATCGGGTAATGCGGCATCAGCTCGGCGAGGAAGGTGCGGCTTTTAAGCCCGCACAGGCGCTCGGCGGCAGCGTAGTTGAGGTCGAAGAAGTTGCGGCCGATGGCGTCCCAGAACGGCGAGTCACCGTTCTCGTCGCTGTAGCCGACGATTTCGGTCACCACCGAGTCGGCAAAGCGCTCGGGGTGGCTGGCGACGAACAGCAGGCGGCCACGGGAATTGAGTTCCGACCACGGCGAACCGACCAGCGCAGGCTGCACGTAGAAACTGGTGAGCAGGCTGTTGCCGGTGAGGTCGTGGCACTGGGAAAGCACGTGGATCTTGTTGTGGATCTTCAGCTCGCGGGAAGCGTGCACGAAGGTCTCGTTACGGAAGCTGTAGAACGGCTCCGAGTAACCGGCCGAGGCGACGATGGCCGAACAGCCGGCAAGCTTGCCGGTCTCGGTGTCTTCGAGCACGAAGAAATAGCTTTCTTCACCGTTGAAACTCACCTCGGCCGCGAAGGACGCTTCGCTGGCGGCGATCTTGTCGCTCAGGCGTTCAACATCGTCCGGCAAGGAGGTGACACCAATCGGGCTGTCCGCAGCCAGACGCTGTACCTCGCCCAGATCAGCCATTTGCGCGGGGCGCATCACCAGCATGGTGTCACTCCTTAACTCGAAAAACTCACAGAGGGAAAAATGCCGGACAGGTTTTGAATCAACACAGCGTGTAAGTGGGCTTGTGTGGCGAGGGAGCTTGCTCCCGCTGGGCTGCGCAGCGGCCCCAAGATGTTGGGAGCGCTTCGCACCCCAGCGGGAGCAAGCTCCCTCGCCACACAAGCAGGTCCCACATTTGATCCGGTCCGGCCTTTAGAATTTTTGTTCGGCACCCGGATCGCCAGGCACCGAACGGTCCATCACGCTTGCGTCAGCGTCTTCACAGCACGTTCGAAGCGGTCCAGGCCTTCGTTGATGTCCGCCTCTTCCACCACCAGACTCGGGGCGAAACGCACCACGTCAGGGCCGGCTTGCAGGATCATCAGGTTTTCTTTTTCGGCCGCGTTGAACACGTCCTTGGCTTTGCCTTTGAATGCATCGCTCAGCACACAACCGATCAGCAGGCCCATGCCGCGCACTTCGGTGAAAATGCCATATTGCTTACCGATCTGTTCCAGGCGCGCCTTGAACAGGTCGTGCCTGGCATTCACGCCAGCCAGCACTTCTGGGGTGTTGATCACGTCGATCACCGCTTCAGCCACCGCACACGCCAGCGGGTTGCCGCCGTAAGTGGTGCCGTGGGTGCCGACCACCAGGTGCTTGGCCAGGTCTTCACGGGTCAGCATGGCTGCGATCGGGAAACCACCGCCCAGGCTCTTGGCGCTGGTGAGGATGTCCGGCGTCACGCCGTAATGCTGGTAGGCGAACAGGTGGCCGCTGCGGCCCATGCCGGTTTGCACTTCGTCGAACACCAGCAGCGCGTTATTGGCGTCGCACAGTTCGCGGGCGCCTTGCAGGTAAGCCAGCTCGGCTGGCAATACGCCGCCTTCGCCCTGGATCGGCTCCAGCACCACGGCGCAGGTCTTGTCCGACACGGCGGCTTTGAGCGCAGCCAGGTCGTTATAAGGCACGTGGGTGATGCCGGTGATTTTAGGCCCGAAACCATCGGAGTACTTGGACTGGCCACCGACGTTGACGGTGAACAGGGTACGGCCGTGGAAGCTGTTCAGCGCGGCGATGATCTCGTACTTCTCGGTGCCGAAACGGTCGAACGCGACACGACGGGCCAGCTTGAATGCGGCCTCGTTGGCTTCGGCGCCGGAGTTGCAGAAGAACACGCGCTCGGCAAAGGTGGCATCGATCAGCTTGTGCGCCAGGCGCAGGGCCGGCTCATTGGTGAACACGTTGGAGACGTGCCACAGCTTGTTGGCCTGTTCGGTCAGTGCACCGACCAGCGCCGGGTGGGCATGGCCCAATACGTTAACCGCGATGCCGCCGGCAAAGTCGATCAGCTCGCGACCGGCCTGGTCCCACACGCGCGAACCTGCGCCACGCACGGGGATAAAGGCGGCAGGTGCGTAGTTAGGCACCATCACCTGGTCGAAATCGGCACGTTGCACCGGGGCTTGCTCAACGGACATCGGAGTCTCCTGAAGAGGAACGCCTGCCTGGAACTGGCGGGCGATGCAGGGATTGTAAGGACAGTTTTCAGTGCGGCCTTGCCGCCAAGCGACAACTTCTTATAGCGCCAACCCGCGTTTTTGGCGGGTTTACGCCAATGCGACAAATAGCGTCGCAATGGCGCAGTTTAAACGCTGCGTCGCTTCAGAGGCAGGGGCGTTGCCGGTTGATTTTAGCCGGTTGCATTAACTATCTGCCTCCCTGGCGCCGATCAGGCTTGCTGTGATGTCGGGGACGCCACTCACTGAAGGATCAGCCCCGTGACCACCCTGACTCAAACCACGCTCATCCCACACCTCACCCGCGCCGCCGAGAGGGTGCCCGCCGGGGTTCACACCCGCCTGCCGCAATGGTTGGGCAACGCCTCAAGCGCACGGCGCGAGACCTTGAAAAGCACCCCGCTTGAATTTGCCGATTGGCAGGCCGACACCCGCCGCCAGCAACAAGCGCCCCTGCAGCAAGCCATGGCCGAGCACTGGGCCGCGCAAAATCAGCTCGACAGCGCCCTGGCGGCGCTGCAGACGCCGCAAGCGTTCGCGGCGCCCTTGCTGCAACAGGAACTCAAGTCGCGCTTTGGCCTTGAGCTGGATGTCAGCGCCACTTACCTGCGCCTCTACGCACCCTTGACGATACCGTTGTTCCCTGTGGACTCGGGAGGCGTCAAGGCCTGGACCGTGTCGCTGGTGGACGCAGCGCTGCACAATTTCGACGCCGCCGAAGGCGAAAAAGCCGCTTACACCACCGACTCCACCTTCGTCACCCAACCCTCAGCCGCTGGGCAATTCGACACCCTGCCCGCTGTCACCGAAAAAATCAGCATCGCGCAATTCGTCGGACTGTGCCGCGAGCTGGACATCGGCGCGCAGTACCAACGCTACCTCAAAGGCTTTTTCGGCTTCCAGAACACCACGCTGCAGGCATCGCTGCGCAGCAAGGTGATCGCCAATCTCAAAGCCGAGGCGCAAACCTGCGTGCACATGGCGCGCCTGAAAAAAGACGCGAACGAATCGACGCTGCGCACACTCCAGGCACAACTGGACGGCATCAGCGGCTTGACACTCCAGGGCAAGATCCTGCTCAACCACGACCTGAGCCTGATGGGCGCACCGCTGACCGGCATCGTCCTGTTCGCCGCCGACCTGGAACTGCACCAGAGCGCAGTGCCCATGGTGGCGTACATTCCGGGCGACCCACTGGCGCCCCTCAAGTATTACGCCGATGGCACCGCGTTCATGCGCGACCTGGCCGACAAGCTGCGCGACACCGACTACCAGGCGTTTTTCAGCCGCTTCGTCAACCATGAACAGCGTGGCTACTTCTTTGCAGACCTCAACAGCCGACTGTCCAAGGTCGTCTGGCACTCGCCGCAGCCCGGCGACCCGCGCCCCATCTGGCGCGATGAACCTGTGACCCGCCCCAACCTGCAGTTTTATGCGACAAAAATCACCGGTGGGCTTTACGAACACCTCTACGAGGCCAAGCTCGACAAGCTGCTCAATGACGCGCGGGTGATCGCCGTCCCCACCGCAGACGCCGACAGCAAGGCACGCTGGCAACGCTGGGACGCTGTGCAGAAGGTCGCTAAGGCCATTTTCGAAGTCGCCGCCTTTATCGTGACCCCTTTTCTGCCGCCCCTGGGCGCGCTGATGCTGGGCTACACCGCCTACCAACTGCTCGACGACGCATTCGAGGGCATCGTCGATTGGGCCGAAGGGCTCAAGCGCGAGGCCTTCGGGCACTTGATGTCGATCCTCGAGCAAATGGTGCAACTGGGCCTGTTCGCAACCGGCGCACCGATTGCCGAAGGGTTGCTGCGACCGGCACTGCCCGCACAGCTGTGGAGCTTTTTTGACGCGCTCACCCCGGTCACAACCGACGGCAAGACCCGCCTGTGGAGGCCCGACCTGGCGCCCTACGCCCATGACATTCAACTGCCGCCTGAATCGCGCCCCAATAACGAGGGGCTGCATGCCCATGCGGACAAACAGGTGCTGGCCCTCAATGGGCAACACTTCTCCATCCAGCAGGAATCGGGCAGCGCCTTTCTTGCCCATCCCAGCCGTGCACACGCGTATCGCCCGCCCATCAACAGCAATGGCCAGGGCGCCTGGCTGACAGCGGCAGATCGCCCGTTGACCTGGGATCGCAGCACCTTGCTGCGTCGACTCGGCCCACCCGCTGACACCCTCAGTGAGGCGCGGCTGGAGTGGGCGCATCGCATCAGCGGCTCCGAGGATGCCGCCCTGCGCAAGCTGCATATGGACCGTCAGCCCACGCCGCCACTGCTGGCTGACACCCTCAAGCGCGTCGCTATTGACCAGCAGCTGCAAGACTTTATCGACCAGATGAGCAGCGACGACCCTGTGCAGTACCAAAAAGCCGACCCTCAAACCCAACTGTGGCTGCTGAGCCAGACGGGCCTTTGGCCCGAGACCAAGACCTTGCGCTTTCTCAACGCCAAAGGTGAGACCGTCTGGGAGCATAAAGGCCAGGAAAACTCGGCGGTGGCGCAAGTCCATGAAGCCCAGATGAAAAACGGTGACTTGCTCAAAACCCTGCTGGAAACCCTGGACGAATCGGAACGCAAAACCCTGCTTGAGGAAGCCTTCGGTACGCCTGCCGCCCACCTGTCTGTGCGCGCGGCCAAACTGCGTAAACAACTGGCACGCCAAGCCCAGGCCAAGCGCGCTTCATTGTTTGACTCGCGCTACCGAGGGCTGGAAACCACCGATGACCCGCGCCAGCAAAAACTCATCGACAATGCGCCCGGCCTGCCCACCAGTGCGGCGCGCGAGGTGCTGTTCGGCGCCAGCGGCCAAGACTTGCTGGCCATGGATCAAGGCAACCTGCCAGCGCACCTGGCGGAGCGTGCACGCTGGGCCGCGCACCAGGCCAGGATCAGCCGAGCGTACGAAGGCTTGTACATGGATGCCCTGGAAAGCAGCGACACACAACGACTCGCGCTGCACTCGCTGGAAAAACTGCCGGGCTGGTCGCCACAGGTGTGCCTTGAAGTGCGCGACTTCAGCCGCACCGGTACGGTACGGGACACCATCGGCCCGCTGCAGGCACCAATCCAGCGCACCTTGGTGCGCACGATCGACGGTGATTATGTGCCCGAAGACGGCAAGGGCACCCTGTTCGGCGAAACCGACCTCTATACCGCCGTGCTCCAGGCACTGCCCGACGCGCAACGCAACGCGCTGGGTATCCACATTGGCCAAGGCCCACTGCTGAAACAGACCTTGCGTCAGTACGCGCTGGCCCGTGAGCCGCTGGGGGAGCTGCTGGCAGCAACGCCTGTGCGCAAGCCCTTTTACGACCCCAGGCTGATGCGCCTGCCCGGCGGCATGGAGGGTTACAACGCCAGCGCCGCTGATCACAGCAGCACCCCTGAGGCGCTGTTATTACATGATCTGTACCCCAGCCTCGACCCGGCAGAAGTGAACTATGTACTGAGCGTCATGCGAACCCACCCCGGCTCGCCCCTGCAGACGCTGCACTATTTGAAAAATGAATACTCACAGCTGGAAACCGACCTGGCGACCTGGCGCTCCAACCTGTCCCAAACGTTCCTCAACACCGACGTACCGCTTTTTTCCTCAACGGTTGCCGAAGAGAAACTCCATCGCTGGATCTGGACCCACCAACTGCTCCGTGCCTGGCGACACGAGATCCCGCAGGACAGCGAATTTGCCCCTGGCCGCCACTTGCAACTCAACGCGCCCTTGTACGGCGAACTGCCCACCATCAACGCCAACTTCGATCACATCGCCCACCTGAGCTTGAAGGGTTATCACACCACCCAGGGCGCTCCCGCCTTTTTGGCCCACTTTCCCAATCTGCGCATTCTGGAGATGAGCGATATAGCGCTCAATACGCTGCCTCCCGAGGTCATGGCGTACCCCCAACTCAATCGTCTGACGCTGAGCAATTGCAACCTCAACCTGACCACACAGACCCGCGCACAACTGGCCACTTTGAGCCAATTGAGAAGCCTGGACCTTTCCCGCAACTTCCAGCTGTCACTTTCCCCCAACCTTGGGCAAATGCCTGAGCTGCAGACGCTGAACCTCAGCCAGACGCACATTTCACTATTCCCCGAACACCTTATCAATCGCCCTCAGCTCACGAGCGCCGACCTCAGCGGCAACTACCTGAGCAGGCTGCCGGAGGCCCTGTTCAGCCTGCCCGCCGAACGAGCCAGAGCGTTTGACTTGTCGGGCAATCCCCTTTCACGCGCCACCCTGGAAAAGATCAAACGCTATTGCCAGAGAACCGGCGAACACTTCGGCGCAGACGCCAACCCCTTCGAGCGCCGCCTGGTCAATGAGCTTTACCCCACCTTCACTGACGACGAGGCCAATAATTTTATTTTCAGGTTACCCGGTGGGCTGGATGACTCAATGCCCGCACTCGTGCGCTTGAAAGCCGACTACGAACGACTGCAAACAGACGTGCAGGCGTGGGCACTGGATATACCTGACCGCTACCCGTTCATAGACACGCCCATGGACGAAGGCGTGCGAGCACAACAGCAACTGCTTCGCCACCGGCTCAAGGCCTTGCTGGAAAAAAGCTGGCGACGGGAGACCCGCCTGGATTCAAGCCAGGAGTCGCCGACCACCGACCATGAAATGGCGGTAAAACTACCGTTATTCGGCGATTTACCGGTGCTGAATGTGGACTTTAAACATGTGACAAAGCTGGAGTTGAGAGGAGAGCAAGCCACCTCAATCCCCGAAGGCTTTCTTGTGCGTTTCCCCAACCTGGCAACCCTGCACATCCATCGTTATGCCCTGCCGGACATTCCTGCCGATGTGTTCAAGCTGCCCAAGCTCAAGACACTGATCATGTCCCATAGCCGTATGCAGTTGACGGCAACCAGCGCCGACGCCTTGAGCGACCTGCAAAACCTTGAGTACCTGGACCTCAGTGGCAACCCCTTGGGCATCACGCCCGACGTCAGCAAGATGTCCGGGTTAACCAGCCTGTTCATCGAAAATGCCGGCCTTACCGAGGTGCCCAACGGGACGTTCAACCTGCCATCCCTCGATCAACTGGACCTGAGAAACAACCGGATAACCGAGCTTCCCACCGACCTGCTTGAGGTGGAGCCGGACCGGGCCAAAAGTTTTGTTCTCGGCGGCAACACGTTCTCGCCTGAAACGATCACCCTGCTGGTGCCGTATTACAACCGCACCGCCGTGGACTTTGGCATCCCGGAGGTCAGGCAACGCGCGCAACTCAGCCCAACGTCGTCAACCGACGCATCAGAAGAAGAAACCGAACAATAAAGGCCACTCAACCGCGCTCGGACGGCACCGACGACAATTCAAACGGGCTGCTGCTGCGCCGCTGGTTGCGGTCTTCACGCGGAGTGGCGCCAAAGAAGTTGCGGTAGGCGCTGGAGAAGTGCGGCCCCGAGGAGAAGCCGCACGACAAGCCGATCTGGATGATCGACTTGCTGGTTTGCATCAGCATCTGGCGCGCCTTGTTCAGGCGCAGTTCCAGGTAATACTGGCTGGGAACGCGGTTGAGGTATTGCTTGAAGATGCGCTCGAGTTGTCGTCGTGACACGCACACATGCTGGGCGATTTCGTCGGTGGTCAGCGGCTCTTCGATATTGGCTTCCATCAGCAGCACGGCCTGGGTCAGCTTCGGATGGCTGGAACCCAGGCGGTTTTGCAGGGGGATGCGCTGGCGCTCGCCGCCTTCGCGGATGCGCTCCACCACCAGTTCTTCGGAGACCGCACCCGCCAGTTCGGCGCCGTGATCACGGGCCAACACCGCCAGCAACAGGTCGAGTACCGACATGCCGCCACAGGCCGTCAGGCGGTCGCGGTCCCAGTCGAACAGGTGGCTGGTGGCGATCACCTTGGGGAAACGCTCGGCGAAGTCATCCTGCCAGCGCCAATGCACGGCGGCGCGGTAGCCATCGAGCAGACCCAACTGAGCCAAGGGATACACGCCCGCCGACAAGCCACCAATCACACAGCCAGCCCGCACAAGCTGCTTGAGCGCGCTGCTGAGCTGGGAGGCGATGACGGTCGGCGGTTCGTCCGCCAGCAGGAACAGCTTCTGGAAACCTTCGAGCTTGCCGGCCCAGGGCTCGCCCGGCAATTGCCAGTCGCCCTCGGTGCGCGGTTCGGCCTGCAAAAACGACAGTTCGTACACCACGTCCGGATGCACCCGCTGAGCAACGCGCAAAGCCTCCTCAGCCAGCGCAAGCGTCAGTGCTTTTGTGCTGGGCCAAATCAGGAAACCAATTTTATGGGCGGTCATGGAGTGCTATCCGAAACGAAGAACGGTGATGAAGACAAGGGCCAATGCTAGCCCGGAAACCAACACAAATCTCAAACCATATGAGATCTAATGTGGGAGCTGGCTTGCCTGCGATGGCGGCGTGTCTGTGCCAGAGAGGCAAACTGACCCACCGCTATCGCAGGCAAGCCAGCTCCCACAGGGGATCGAGGCCAACCTTAAAGCTGCGCAGCATGCACTAACTCGGTGCATAAAAGCAGTCTTGATTATTTCAAGCTACCCGAAAGGAACTGCTGCAACCGCTCGGACTGCGGGTTCACCAGCACTTCACGCGGGTTACCCCGTTCTTCAACGATGCCTTTGTGCAAAAACACCAACTGATTCGACACTTCACGGGCAAAGCCCATTTCGTGGGTCACCACCACCATGGTGCGGCCTTCCTGGGCCAGGTCCTGCATCACCTTGAGCACTTCGCCCACCAGCTCCGGGTCGAGGGCCGAGGTGGGTTCGTCGAACAGCATCACCTCCGGTTCCATCGCCAGGGCACGGGCAATGGCCACGCGCTGCTGCTCACCACCGGACATGTGGCCGGGGAACGCATCCTTACGATGGCCCACGCCGACCTTGGCCAGGTAATGCTCGGCCTTCTCACGCGCGTCTTTTTTCGACATGCCCAGCACATGCACCGGCGCTTCCATCACGTTTTCCAGCGCGGTCATGTGCGACCACAGGTTGAAATGCTGGAACACCATGGACAGGCGCGAACGCATGCGCTGCAATTGTTTAGGGTCGGCGGCCTTCATGGCGCCGTCCTTGTTGGCCACCAGTTTCAGCTCTTCGTTATTGAGCAGAATCTTGCCGGCGTGGGGTTGCTCCAGCAGGTTGATGCAGCGCAAAAAGGTACTTTTGCCCGAACCACTGGAACCGATGATGCTGATCACATCACCGGCCGCGGCGGCCAGGGACACGCCTTTGAGCACTTCATGACTGCCATAGCGTTTATGCAGGTCTTGGACTTCAAGTTTGTACATGCGGTCGGTTCTCACAAAAACAGGTGGTCAGTCGTTGAGCAAGCGCCCGTGACGCAGCGCTTCGCGCCCCGCCACCTTGGCCAGCCAGAAACCCGCTTGGGCATAACGTAGCCGTTCAACGGCAAACAACACCCCGGACGTCCCCGCGCAGACAATGCTGACGCGGTCGGTCAGAGGGTCAATCACTTCAAAAATCTCATCGCCCGCTTCTACCCGGTCACCGGCTTTACGCAGGTAACTGATCACACCGGCATGGGGCGCAAACAGCAACTCGGTGCCTTCGAAGGGCAGGCCTTCGCACGCGTCGTATTGCGGCGCCGGCCATTGGCCGGTGATCAAGCCCTGCTCGGCCAGGAACGCAAGGATGCCCTCGGCGTGGAAAATCGCTTCATCACGGCCGGTGTCGGCCTGGCCGCCCAATTCCAGGGTAGTCGCCAGGCACGCCAGCGGAACCTGTGCCTCGGGGAACGCCTGCGACAGACGCAACCACGGCAGCGAGCAGGCCTCATCAAACGAACTGCCGCCGGAGTCTTCCGCCAGCAGGCCGACTTTCACATTCAAATGCGCCGACAACGAGCGCCACTGCGGCCAGTGCTGGGGCAACGCATACATGTGCAACGCGGCTTCGGCGTCGCAATGCAGGTCAAGGACGATATCGGCGGTGCAGGCGTGGCTCAGCAAGATGCGCTGCATGCCTTGCAGCTGGCTGCTCGGCGCGGGCAGTGCGTTGAGTGCGTCGGTCATCGCCTGGCGGATCATGCGCACATTGGCGTGCGGGTCATCGCCCAGCTTGCCCTTGAGCAACTCGGCAACCGGCGCGCTCAGCTCGACGAAATCACGGTTGAAGTTCTTGCCGCTGCCGACTTCGAAACGCCCCTGGTGGCTGCCTTGCAGCAACTGGCCCAGGCCCATCGGGTTGGCCACCGGCACCAGCTCGATCACGCCGTTAAGCGCGCCTTGCTGTTCCAGTTCGGTGAGGCGCTTTTTCAGCTCCCACGCCGCGCGCATGCCCGGCAATTCGTCGGCGTGCAGGCTGGCCTGGATGTAGGCCTTGCGCTCGCCACTGCCGAAACGAAATACGCTCAGTTGGCGTTCACACCCCAGGTGGCCCCAGGGCAACAGGTGATCGATACGTTCCATATCAGTGCTTCCGTGGAGCCAGGTAGCTCAGCCAGCGGCGCTCGGCCAACTTGAACAGGCGCACCAGGATAAAGGTCAGGCACAGGTAGAACACGCCGGCGGTGATATAGGCTTCGAACGGCAAGTAGTACTGGGCGTTCACGGTGCGTGCAGCACCGGTGATGTCGATCAAGGTGACGATGGACGCCAGGCTGGTGGTTTGCAGCATCATGATCACTTCGTTGCTGTACTGCGGCAGCGCCCGGCGCAGGGCCGACGGCAGCAGGATGCGGCGGTACAGCTTGTAGCGCGACATGCCCATGGCCTTGGCCGCTTCGATCTCACCGTTCGGCGTGGCCTTGAGGCTGCCGGCGATGATTTCGGCGGTGTAGGCGCTGGTGTTGATCGCAAACGCCAGGCACGCGCAGAACGTGGCGCTCGACAGCAGCGGCCACAGGAAGCTTTCGCGCACGGCTTCGAATTGCGCCAGGCCGTAGTAAATCAAAAACAGCTGCACCAGCATCGGCGTGCCGCGGATCACGTAGGTGTAGAGCCAGGCCGCACCGTTGATGACCGGCTGCTTGGACACGCGCATCAAGCCCAGGGGCAAGGCAGCAAGCAGGCCGAAGAACAGCGAGATGGCCAGCAGTTTCAGGGTGGTTACCAGGCCGCCAAGGTACAGCGGCATGGCTTCCCAGATGACGTTGTAGTCGAAGATCATAGATCAGCCGCCCTTACGCCTACCGAGTAGCGCTTCTCGAGATAACGCAGGGCCAGCAACGACACGCTGGTGATCACCAGGTACATCGCCGCCACTGCGAGGAAGAAGGTAAAAGGCTCACGGGTGGCGTCTGCCGCCTGTTTGGCCTTGAACATCATGTCTTGCAGGCCCACCACCGAGATCAGCGCGGTAGCCTTGGTGAGTACCAGCCAGTTGTTGGTGAACCCAGGGATCGCCAGCCGAATCATCTGCGGCACCATCACCCGGAAAAACACCTGGAAACTGCTCATGCCATACGCAAGGCCGGCCTCGGCCTGGCCCTTGGGAATGGCCATGAAGGCGCCACGGAAAGTTTCCGAGAGGTAGGCGCCAAAGATGAAACCCAGGGTGCCGATACCGGCGGCCAAGGGGTTCAAGTCGATATAGTCGTCATAGCCAAGCATCGGCGCGACGCGGTTTAACAAGTCCTGGCCGCCGTAGAAAATCAGCAGAATCAGCACCAGGTCGGGGATCCCGCGGATCACCGTGGAGTACAAGTCACCCAGCCAAGCCAACCAGCGCACCGGCGACAGGCGTAACGCGACCCCGATCAGACCCAGAACAATGGCCAAGGCCATGGACGACAAGGCGAGCTGAAGCGTCAACCATGCGCCATCGAGGATGACAGCCCCGTAGCCGTTCAACATGATTCAGGTCCTCGAAAAGGGGGATGAAAAAATGGCGCAAACTTCAGAATCTTCTGTTGCTTGCGCCATTCTGGACAGACAGCTGCGACGAGTTACTTAGGGTCAGCGCCGTAAATATCGAAGTCGAAGTATTTGTCCTGGATTTTCTTGTATTCGCCGTTGGCACGGATCGCGGCAATCGCAGCGTTGATCTTGTCCAGCTCGGCCTTGTCGCCTTTACGCACAGCGATACCGATGCCGTCACCGAAGTACTTGGCGTCGGTGAACTGTGGGCCCACGAACGCGTAGCCTTTACCGGCCGGGGTTTTCAGGAAGCCGTCTTGCAGCAGGGTAGCGTCAGCCACGGTGCCATCGAGGCGACCGGCTTCCACGTCCAGGTAGATTTCGTTCTGCGAGCTGTAAGGCACAACCGTGACGCCTTTAGGGGCCAGGACTTCCTTGGCGAAACGATCATGGATCGAACCGCGTTGCACGCCGATTTTCTTGCCTTTGAGTTCATCCAGGCTGTCGCTGACGGTGGTGCCTTCCTTCATCACCAGCTGCGCTGGGCTCAGGTAGTAGCGGTTGGTGAAGTCCACGGACTTCTTGCGGTCTTCAGTGATGGACATGGACGACAGGATCGCGTCGATCTTGCGCACTTTGAGCGCAGGGATCAGGCCGTCGAATTCCTGCTCGACCCATACGCACTTGACCTTCATCTCGGCGCACAGCGCGTTACCGATGTCGTAGTCAAAACCGACGATGCTGCCATCCGGCGCCTTCGAGGCAAACGGAGGGTAAGCCGCTTCGATACCAATTTTCAGAGGCTTTTCATCAGCGAAGGCCTGCATGGACAGCACGGACAGCGCCAGGGCGCCCAACAGCACAAGTTTCTTCATCTTGGGACTCCATCGGTATAGGGCAAAAAGCAGAATGAGCCGTGGCCCACGATGCGACTTAAGTGAAACCGAATAGCGGTGCTGCGTCCTACCCCGAATTGATACAGGAGACGACGAGCGAGTGATCGGCATTCTAACGACAGGCCGGAAGCCGATATTTCCTCAATGCGACAACAATTTACAGAAGCACCGAGAAAGCGGTTCCAGCACATTGACAGCCTCTGAATTTTATGCAGAGACAAAAGATATTAAACCTGTTGATGCTGCAAATTGCGGGCCTATTATTCGCAAACCCTTCTAGCACGGCAAGTCTGGCGTTTAATCTTATTTGTGAGGGTGTCTAAAACGCGGGTTTTCGGGGCGCGGGCGTAGCACATTGCCTCAGGATTGGGCGTGGGGTTACACATTTAGGCTGGACGGTAACATTCAGAAACCTCCTACGAAAGAAACCGATATTTATTGGCTTGGTGGTGATGCCGGGCCGTCAGACACCACCTTCATCCGCCCTGAAATACATTCAAAATGTGGGAGCGGGCTTGCTCGCGAATGCGGTGGATCAGTGAGCAGATAGGTAGCTGACCGACCGCATTCGCGAGCAAGCCCGCTCCCACAGGGGATTTCCATCGTCTTCGAGACCCACAAAAAAGCCCCACCCGGCTCACGCCGAACGGGGCTTTATCTGACCCAGCCCGCCTTACGCGACGTTCATGGTCTTGTGCGTCTCAATCAAATGCGCCACTACACCTGGGTCGGCCAGGGTGGAGATATCCCCCAACCCGTCATACTCGGCCGTGGCAATCTTGCGCAGAATCCGGCGCATGATTTTCCCCGAACGTGTCTTCGGCAAGCCCGGCGCCCACTGGATCACATCCGGCGAGGCAATCGGCCCGATCTCTTTGCGCACCCAGTTTTTCAGTTCCAGGCGCAGCGCTTCGTTTGGCTCTTCACCATTCTTGAGCGTGACATACACATAGATGCCCTGCCCCTTGATGTCATGGGGCACACCGACCACCGCCGCTTCGGCGACTTTCGGGTGCGCAACCATCGCGCTTTCAATCTCGGCAGTGCCCATACGGTGGCCGGACACGTTCAACACGTCGTCCACCCGCCCGGTGATCCACCAGTAGCCGTCTTCATCACGGCGCGCACCGTCGCCGGTGAAATACATGCCACGGAAGGTCTTGAAGTAGGTGTCGACAAAACGGTCATGGTCGCCATACAGCGTGCGCGCCTGGCCCGGCCACGAATCGAGGATCACCAGGTTGCCTTCGGCAGCGCCCTCGATGATGTTACCGAGGTTGTCCACCAGCGCCGGCACCACACCGAAGAACGGGCGTGCCGCCGAACCCGGCTTGAGTGCGTGGGCACCCGGCAGCGGGCTCATCAAGGTGGCGCCGGTTTCGGTTTGCCACCAGGTGTCGACGATCGGGCAACGGGATTGGCCGACGTTCTTGTAGTACCAGTCCCAGGCTTCCGGGTTGATCGGCTCACCCACCGAACCGAGCAAGCGCAGGCTGCTGCCATCCACACCTTCACAAGCAGCGGTGCCCGAAGCCATCATCGCGCGGATCGCAGTCGGTGCGGTGTAGAGGATATTGACCTTGTGCTTGTCGACGATCTTGCCCACCCGCGTGATATCCGGGTAGTTCGGCACGCCTTCAAACAGCAGCGTGGTCGCGCCATTGGCCAGCGGGCCGTAGACGATATAGGTGTGGCCGGTGACCCAGCCGACGTCGGCGGTGCACCAGTAGATTTCGCCCGGGCGATAGTCGAACACACGCTCGTGGGTCAGGGCGGCGTACAGCAAGTAGCCGCCGGTGGTGTGCTGCACGCCTTTAGGCTTGCCGGTGGAGCCCGAGGTGTAAAGGATGAACAGCGCTTCTTCGGCGCCCATCTCTTTTGGCGCACACACAGTGCCCGCCACTTTCATCAGGTCTTCGTACCAGATGTCGCGATGCTGGTTCCACTTGATGTGGCCATTGGTGCGCTTGCACACGATGACTTTCTGGATGCTGCTGGTTTCCGGGTTGGTCAGCGCGTCGTCGACGTTGGCCTTCAGCGGAATCTTCTTACCGGCGCGAATGCCTTCGTCGGCGGTGATCACCACCTTCGACTTACAGTCGATGATGCGACCGGCCAGGGCTTCCGGTGAAAAACCGCCAAATACCACGGAGTGAATCGCACCGATGCGGGTACAGGCCAACATGGCGACCACGGCTTCGGGGATCATCGGCATATAGATAGTCACCACGTCGCCGCGATGCACATCCTGGCCGCGCAGGGCGTTGGCGAACTTGCAGACTTCTTCATGCAGCTCGCGGTAGGTGATGGTGCGGCTTTCGGAAGGGTCATCACCCTCCCAAATGATCGCCGCCTGATCACCACGCTCGGCGAGGTGGCGGTCCAGGCAGTTGTAGGAAACGTTGAGGGTGCCGTCGGCGAACCATTTGATGTCGACATGGTGGTCGTCGAAAGAGGTCTGCTTGACCGCAGTGAAAGGCTTGACCCAGTCAAGGCGCTTGGCTTGCTCGCGCCAGAAGCCATCGGGGTTGACCACCGACTGCTGGTACATGGCCTTGTAGGTCGCCTCGTCGGTCAGCGTGTTGGCTGCTACTTCGGGGCGAACGGGGTACAGGGAAGCCGCACTCATCTTTCTTACCTCGGTGACATAGTTGTTGTTGTATGGCCCCTGTTGTAGCCGGGGCGCCCCCATAGAACCATTCGACGATGGTAGTAACAAGCCCCTACAAATTGCCCTGCTATGCCCTTTCAGGGCTCTGGCCCACGGCCTGCGCGGCTTTGGCGCCGGATGAAAAAACCTTTACCACGGGATTGTTACAAAAACCGCCAATAGTGTTTATCAAAAGCACGGGTATATGAATATAAGCCGCAGGCCTAAAATCAACTCCGCCAACAAGGCAACGTGATTAACACCGTAACAGCCCCCACCAAGGCAACGTTAATCCGAACTTCCCAATTTTATAGTTACACACGTGGCCTCATAAGGGCCCCGTGACCCCTTTCGCCCTGAAGAAGGTAAATACAGAAATGAAAGCGTTAGTAGTTTTGGCCCTCAGCAGCTTGTGCGCCACCGCCGCCCTGGCCGACGAAGCCCCGACTGAGCTGGCCGGACAGAACCCACCAATAGTTGAAGACTACACTTACAGCACACACTTGGATGTGGCCAAAGTATTGTCCATGAGCAACATCCCGGATGTCTGCAACGTTGTACCGGTACAAATGGAATATGAAGACTCACAAGGTCAGCGGCATATTCTTAATTATCAAGTGATGGGCAATGGTTGCTCTAACGGGTAATAACTTTTTCAGAAAGATTTAAACCCGGATCTTGGTCGCCGCAAGAAATCGTTCTTGCGGCCAAGAACCGCCCTCTGGCCCACCGCCACCCCAATGTGGGAGCTGGCTTGCCTGCGATGGCGATCCCAGCCAAACACACCCCCTACAGCCCTCCTCAATTACCCCTCCCACAGCCCTACAAAAACTATCCCACCGCCCGTCAAAAAATTCCTACCCCAGCAAAGCCTTGCAAACACACGCTCTGGCCGAAAACCACAGCATTTTGGCCCTGCATCGTGACCATCCGCCGCAACACAAAGCCGATTTTTTCCCTATAATGCGCGGGTAAATCGGGCCTGCAATATCCCTTTACACTGGGATGAAGAGCCAGACCTGGGGCCTCCGCGCGAGCCTGCATCTGTTGCTGCGCACCTCAAGCCTCAAGCAGAACCCGTAACCCTATTCCGTTTAATTGCCTGCGCGAGCTGTTGCAACAAACGATTCCTTAAGATCCACCGCGGCCTCTGGGCCGTGTGAACACCCAACCATCCGGTTTCACACGGGCACCTTTGAGCCCTCACGCAGGAGACGACACGTCATGCTGAGCTGGGACGAATTCGACAAAGAAGAAGAAGGCGAAGTAGCCGCCAAAGGCGCCAACGCCGGCCACGCCACCGAAGCCAACATGGACCGCCTCGACGGTGCTGGCGCCGCCGCCGCCATCGAAGCCCGCGCCGTCACCGCCAGTGACTCCGCCGCCATCGTGCGCGCCAAGGCCGCCCTGGACAAACTCGACGTCGCCGAAGGCCTCGCCGAACTCGAAGGCTCCGCCGCCCGCGTCGCCGTCGACGAAAAGCGCATGATCAACTGCCGCGCCGACCTCAACCAACTCGTACCCTTCAAGTACGACTGGGCCTGGCAAAAGTACCTCGACGGCTGCGCCAACCACTGGATGCCGCAAGAGGTCAACATGACCGCCGACATCGCCCTGTGGAAAAACCCCGAAGGCCTGACCGACGACGAACGCCGCATCGTCATGCGCAACCTCGGCTTCTTCTCCACCGCCGACTCCCTGGTTGCCAACAACCTGGTACTGGCCGTGTACCGCCTGATCACCAACCCGGAGTGCCGCCAATACATCCTGCGCCAGGCCTTCGAAGAAGCGATCCACACCCACGCCTACCAGTACTGCATCGAATCGCTGGCCATGGATGAAGGCGAGATCTTCAACATGTACCACGAGATTCCATCGGTCGCTAAGAAAGCGGCTTGGGGCCTGAAGTACACCCGTTCGATCTCCGATCCGAAGTTCGAAACCGGCACCGTCGAAACCGACAAAGAACTGCTGCGCAACCTGGTCGCCTACTACTGCGTCCTGGAAGGCATCTTCTTCTACTGCGGCTTCACCCAGATCCTGTCCATGGGCCGTCGCAACAAAATGACCGGCGTGGCCGAGCAGTTCCAGTACATCCTGCGGGATGAGTCGATGCACCTGAACTTTGGTATCGACGTGATCAACCAGATCAAAATCGAAAACCCGCACTTGTGGGATGCCGAGATGAAGGAAGAAGCGACTCAGATGATTCTGCAGGGGACGCAGCTGGAGATTGAATATGCGCGCGATACCATGCCGCGCGGTGTTCTCGGCATGAATGCGGCGATGATGGAGGATTATCTGAAGTTTATTGCTAACCGTCGTTTGTCGCAGATTGGTCTTAAAGAAGAATACCCAGGGACGACTAACCCGTTCCCGTGGATGAGCGAGATCATGGACTTGAAGAAAGAGAAGAATTTCTTTGAGACTCGTGTGATCGAGTACCAGACCGGCGGCGCGCTGAGCTGGGATTGATTCCTAAGCCTCGCAACATTAAGAAGCCCTGAATTGTTCAGGGCTTTTTTATGCCCCTTGATCTGTATAGGAGCCGTCTTACACCAAAATCATCCATAGAAAGGTTGATACGAATTTGGATGCTAAGTAGCCTCGTCTACCGGTGCCTAAGAAACGCCCAACGTAGCTGCTAGCCTCACTCACACAGTCAAGAAATCGCATGGCTAATCATGCGGATTGAATACTGTATCGAGGCCAAGCAAGTTGGAGCTTCTTAAAACCCGCTCTCTACGTTGGGGTTCCCACCCTTCTTTAAATCACGTAGAGGTCATAGGAAGTGTCTAGCCAATATCTACTCAACTTGCCTAACGCTGAAGGTATGCTCACATCCGAGCTTTCAATCGCCTTAGTTTTTACTCGTCATAATCTTCAATTACATGCCCTCCTTCTAGAGGGCCAAGCGTGGTTCTGTGCCCGTGACCTTGGACGTTTGATGGGGTGGTTCTTAGATGAGCGCACGACTCGCAAGCTCGATGAAGACCAACGAAGAACCGTCAAGCTGCTATTTCATGGTCAACCGGAAGAAATGCTGATGATTAGCGAATCCGGTGCTTACGCGTTGTTGGTCTACCACTACACACCAGGAAATCGCCTGCTACGTAGCTGGCTCACTCATGAAGTGGTTCCAACGTTGAGGGACGAGCACCAGCCACGATCGGTGGAGCGACCGTTGCTGAGCATGCTGGACTGGCCGGAGATGTCGTTGAACCTGCTGCATTGGCAAGATGAAGGCTGGATAAGGCTTCGGGATATGCCGTATCTACTGGTTAACCGGACGTACCGGAGGGAATCCGTAAAGACTCCATGGTGGCGAAAGCTCACCCAAGTTTTCCGAATAAAGCAGCGAATGTACTGACGCAAGCGAGCGGTAAGTCCCACCTACTCGTAGGAAATTTCGTAGACGCAATAAAGGCTACTCAGTATCGTCCGAGGGTTTTCTACCCTCGGCGGCTGTATGGATATTGCGAAAGACAAAACGGACTGGAGCGACTCGGAATTGGCAGCGGCGGTCGAGGCGTACCTGAAGATGTTGGCCTGGGAGAAAAACGGCCAGCCTTTTAACAAAGCCCTCGAAAACCGCCTCCTGCGCGAAGGCCCGGTGGCAGGCCGTGCGAAGGGTTCCATTGAATTTCGCATGCAAAACATCTCCACCGTGCTTGTGCGTATGGGCTGGGACCGTATCGAAGGCTATAAGCCTGCAAAGAACGTGGGTACGGGCGTGGAGCAACGCATCCGCCAAGCGCTTGCCGCGCAGGGTGTATTCGAATCCGAAGACGCAGCCCAAACGGCAGATGAGCAAACGCTTATCCGCCGCGCATCCAAACTGCAGCAGCAACCTTTTCAAAAGCTACCGGATGGCATCGCCAACCCGCAGAAAGTGTCGACCATCAGCACCACCTTTGTCCGCGATCCAAAGGTACGCGCCTGGGTACTAAAAGAAGCCAACGGCATCTGCGAAGGCTGCGGCTCTAACGCACCTTTCGAGGTCGATGGTTCGCCATTTCTTGAAGTACATCACGTCAAGCACCTCGCCCAGAAGGGTTCGGATCGCACGACCAATGCTGTAGCCTTGTGCCCCAATTGCCATCAGCGTTGTCACCGGTCGAGTGATCGGGAGGCTTTCACTGAAGGGCTTTACTCCAAAGTCGGAAGATTGGCACGGGAGTAAACTCCAGTGGTCACACCTGATGAACGCTCAAAAAATACTAGATAGGACCGAGGCCAACCCGTGAACCCAGACATGCTCGAAGCCGGCCCCATCGACGCCAAAGTACTCTCCGTCTTTGACTTCGACGGCACCCTCACCCACCACGACAGTTTCGTGCCCTTCCTCAAATTCGCCTTCGGCCCCGGCGAGTTTTACGGCCGGATGGTCAAACTCGCCGTGCCGGGGCTGCGCTTTTTGCTGCAGCAGATCAGCCGGGATGAGTTGAAGGCGCAGTTGATCCGCACCTTTATGACGGGCGTGGAGAAGGCGTGGGTGCAGCAGCAGGCTGAGGCGTATTGCCAGCGCTATTGGACCAAGTTAATGCGCCCCAAGGGCTTGCAGTCGGTGGAAGATGAGGTGAAGTCCGGGGCGGTGGTGACGCTGTGTTCGGCGTCGCCGGCGTTGGTGTTGCAGCCGTTTGCGAATCGGCTGGGGATCAAGTTGATCGGCACTGAGCTTGAGGTGGTCGACGGGGTGTTGACGGGCAAGCTCACGGGGAATAATTGCCGCTGTGAGAACAAGGTGCTGCGCCTTGAGGCGGTGTATGGGGATTTGGGCGAGTATCGGCTACGGGCCTGGGGCGATACGCGTGGCGATCGGGAGTTGTTGGCGGCGGCGCAGGATGCGCATTTTCGGCATTTTCATTCGAAGAAGAAGCAGGGCAAGTTGCAGCGGTGATGTGGGTGGGTGGGGTCGGCGGGGAAACCGAGTCGATCCCATCGCTGCCTCGCTGGGGCTCGAGAGCTCCCACAGATTGATTGGCGTTAGGCTGGTTAGCGCACTTAGCATGGGTGCCAAGAGGTCAGCTCATACCCAGTCTTCTACCCGCAAGCCTGGCACGCGATCGAACTCGCGTCGATTATTCGTGACCAAAATCAGACCCTGCGAACGGGCATGCCCGGCGATCATCTGGTCATAGGGACCTATCGGAGTACCCGCTCTAGCCAGCTCTGCGCGAAGCTGACCTGTATGTATCGCGGCGTCCTGGTCGTATTTTAATACCTCCAGGCGCGCAGCAAACCCTTCTACGTCGGCTAGGTTTCGCTCCGGGTTAGCCGACTTTTCGGCACCGTAAATCAACTCCATCAGGGTCACTGTACTAATGCCCAATTGGCCATGGTGCCTTTTGAAGGTTTCGCGCACCTGTTGGGGTTTGTTTTTGATGGTGAAGATGCAAATGTTGGTATCCAGCATGAACTTGAGCATTAAAAAGATTCCCGCTCTTGTTCCGCTGGTTGCTCGCGGTCTGTCATGAAGTCAGGCGTGACGCCCTCGCCATCAAACCAGCTGTCCCATGACTCACCTGCGGGAGTAATGATTCTGGCTCTTCCAATAGAGATGACATCTACGCGCTTTACGTCGTCCGGCATGGCAGCAGCTTTTGGCAAACGTACCGCTTGGCTGCGGTTGCTTTGGAATACAGAACCTTGGTCCATGATGGCCTACCTCTAGTGATCATTTAATATCGCAACGCTACACCACAGCCTGGATATGTCAACGGGATATACATTTCGTTACGGGTCGAACCGCTGGTCATACCCTGCATTCACGAAAACGCCAAAGAGCATTTGAATTTGATAAAAAATTCACTCTTCGCACCAAAAACGTTAATGGCTTACTGAGAGGTGATGCAGGTAAATGGGTTCGGCAGGTTGACCGAGGCGATCCCTTCGCAGCCTCGCTGGGGCTCGACAGCTCCCACATTTGAGCTTTGTTGAGGCTTAGGCTGGCGTCTTCAGGTCCACACCAAGCGCTGTTGCAAACGCTTTTACCATCGGGCTTCTCGGCGCGTTGTGGCGCAGGATCAGGTTAAATGCCGTGCTCAGGTGGACTTGTTCCGGGCACAGCACACGCAAGCGCCCTTCCCTTACCAGCGACGCGGCGTAGTGTTCCGGCAAAAACCCTAAGAAGCGGCCAGTGAGGACCAGGATGGCGACGGCTTCCACCTGTGAGGCCGAGGCGGACTGGCTGTCGTAGGTGACGAAGTTGGCTTTGTCGCGGTGGATCGCGTACCGGTGGTTGACCACTTCGTATTGGCGCAGCACGTCGGGGGTGATGTCGCTCGCGTTGAACAGCGGGTGTCCTACGGCGCAGTAGGCGTGGGCTTTTTCTTCGTAGAGGGGGAAGTAGTCGAATTCTTCACGGCGCTGGTACACCGGGACGATGCCGACGATCAGGCGGCCTTCCACCACGCCGCGTTCAACTTCGTCGAGTTGCGAGGCATGCAGGCGCAATCTAATTTTCGGCGACTCGCTGTGTAATTTCCCCAGCGCGGTTATTAGCGGGGAATTAACGTCGGACACGGTGTTATCAATAACGCCGACACTAAGGTCGCCAATCAGCTCGTTTTGCGCCGAACTAAGCTTGTCGCGAAAACTGTCTACCGAGGTAAATAACTCGATGGACGCTTGATACACCAACTTGCCTTCTTCGGTCAGGCCGAACCCTTCGCGGCCCCGTGTGCACAGGCGCATGCCGATGCGAATTTCAAGGTCGGAGATCTGTTTGCTGATGGCCGCCAGGCCCACATTCAGCTCGTTTTGCGCGGCGCTGAAGCCGCCGGCTTCGACCACGGCCATGAACACGCGCAGCAGTTTGAAGTCCAGCCCGCTCAGTTGCAGGGGAGGTCGTGTACCGGGTTTGGGCGGTATGTTTCCAGAAGTGGAAAGTGGGGTTTCCATAATACGCGTTGACCTCAAGTGCCATATTCAACAGGCTTCAACCCAATCCTTGAACATAGCCAGGCGGCGATAATGAACATAAACATCCGCCCTTGGCAACCTTGAATACGGCGCGTCAGACGCTGGTTCAGTCTAGTTGAAATCTTATTTTTACTGCCTCCGACTCTTCTAAAAACAAGCGTGAGGAATACCGATGTCCCAGCCCACCGATCGCCTTTGGGGCGCTCGTTTCAAGACCGGTCCGTCTGCTGCCTTGGCGGCGTTGTCCCGCTGCCCCGAGCGCTATTTCCGCCTGACGCCCTACGACCTGGCCGGCTCCCGCGCCCATGCCCGTGAATTGCAGCGCGCCGGTTTGCTGGATGAGTCGGAGACCTTGCGCACCCTCGAAGCCCTGGACCGTATCGGTGACGATTTCGCCGTCGGGCGCCTGCATCCGACCCTGGATGACGAGGACGTACACACCTTTATCGAACGCGTCTTGACCGAGCGCCTGGGCGCCTTGGGCGGCAAGTTGCGCGCCGGGCGTTCGCGTAACGACCAAACGGCCAACGACCTGCGCCTGTTCCTGCGCGACCATGCGCGCACCATTACCAGCGAGGTGCTGGGTTTGCAGCAGGCGCTGGTGGAGCAGGCCGAGCAACACATCGACAGCATTTGCCCAGGCTTCACCCATTTGCAGCAGGCGCAACCGATTGTGTTTGCCCATCACTTGCTCGCCCATGCGCAGTCGATGTTGCGTGATGTGCAGCGTCTTGTGGATTGGGATGCGCGCACGGCGTTGTCGCCGTTGGGTGCGGCGGCGATGGCCGGTTCTGCCATTGCACGCCAGCCGGAGCATTCGGCCAAGGAAATGGGCTACACCGGGCCGTGCGAAAACTCCATCGATGCTGTCGCCAGCCGTGACCATGTGGCGGAGTTTCTATTCGTGGCGGGCATGCTCGGGGTAAATATTTCGCGGCTGTCGGAGGAGTTTTGCCTGTGGTCGTCGCGCCAGTTTCGCTGGGTGGTGCTGGACGATGCTTACGCCACCGGCAGCTCGATCATGCCGCAGAAAAAGAACCCGGACATTGCCGAATTGGCGCGGGGCAAGGCTGGACGTTTGATTGGCAACCTGACCGGGTTGATGTCGACGCTCAAATCCTTGCCGCTGTCGTACAACCGCGATTTGAGTGAAGACAAACACAGCGTGTTGGACAGCGTCGACACCTTGCTGCTGGTGCTGCCGGCGATGGCCGGGATGGTGGCGACCATGCAGGTGCAGGTTGAAGAACTGCGACGCCAGGCACCGATGGGCTTCACCTTGGCGACCGAGGTGGCGGATTGGTTGGCCACTCGCGGTGTGCCGTTTAAAGAGGCGCATGAGATTACCGGCGCGTTGGTGCAGGCCTGTGAGCAGCATGAAATTGAGCTGTGGGAAGCCTCGCCGGCAATGTTGGCGCAGGTGGATGCTCGGTTGTTGCCGCAGGTGCGTGAGTGCCTGACATTGGAGGCGGCGATTGCGGCGCGCAGTGGTTGGGGTGGCACGGCGCCGGAGCGGGTTCGGGAGCAGATTGGGCGGTTGAAGCTGGCGTTGGCTGAGCAGCAGAAGTGGGTTGAGGGTTATCAGGGGTTTCGGATTTAAGCCTGGGCTTTTTTGGTGAGTTTGCTGGCGCTTTCACAGGCAAGCCAGCTCCCACATTTGGACCGTGTTTTAACAGTTGGATCGAGTACAGCAGTGGAGTAACAGCATGAACCAAACCCCGGCGGAGCGCTTGGAAGCCGAGCGCAAGTTGTCCGAGAACCAGTTCGATATCACCCAGTACGAGCACGTGCCGCGGCGGTATTACGGACGGATGTTTTTTGCCACGTTGATCGTGATCGCCCTGGCCGCATTGTTGCGCGCATTTGCCAATGGGCAGATCGAATGGTCCTACATCGGCCAGTTCCTCACGTCTGAAGCCATCCTCTGGGGCCTGGTCAACACCATCGTCATGTCGATCCTGGCGATGGCGCTGGGCGTGGTGATCGGGGTGATCACGGCGATCATGCGCATGTCGGCCAACCCGATCCTGCGTTATGTGGCTATCACTTACACCTGGCTGTTCCGGGGCACGCCGCTGATTCTGCAACTGCTGTTGTGGTTCAACCTGGCGCTGATTTTCCCGGTGATCGCAATTCCCGGCGTGTTCAGCATCGACACCGTTGACCTGATGACCCCGTTTGTAGCCGCCCTGCTCGGCCTCAGCATCAACCAGGGCGCGTACACCGCCGAAGTGGTGCGCGCCGGTTTGCTCTCGGTCGACACGGGCCAGTATGAAGCCGCCAAGTCCATCGGCATGCCGAGCTTGCAAGCACTGCGTAGGATCATTCTGCCGCAGGCCATGCGGGTGATCATTCCACCTGTAGGCAACGAGTTCATCAGCATGGTGAAAATGACCAGCCTGGCGAGTGTGATCCAGTACTCGGAGCTGCTGCACAACGCACAAAACATCTACTACGCCAACGCGCGGGTCATGGAGCTGCTGATTGTGGCCGGTATCTGGTACCTGGCGGTGGTGACTGTTCTTTCATTTGGTCAAAGCCGCCTCGAGCGTCGTTTTGCCCGCGGCGCCGGCAAGCGTTCGTAAGTTTGGGTTGAGGAGATTTGCCCCATGAGAAGCATCGTCAAGGCCGTCAACCTGAACAAGTATTACGACCAGTATCACGCGCTGCGCGACATCAATATCGAGGTCGAGCAAGGCGAAGTGATGTGCATCATCGGCCCGTCCGGTTCGGGCAAAAGCACGCTGCTGCGTTGCGTCAACCAGCTGGAAAAAATCGACAAGGGCGGCCTGTGGGTCGACGGCGAGCTGGTCGGTTACCGAGTGGTCGGCAACAAACTGCATGAGATGAATGAATCGCAGATTGCCCGCCAGCGCCTGGCCACCGGCATGGTGTTCCAGCGTTTCAATTTGTTCCCGCATATGACCGTGTTGCAGAACATCATCGAAGGCCCGGTGCAGGTGCTCAAGCGCTCGCCCAAGGAAGCCATCGAAGACGCGCTGGAGTTGCTGGCCCGCGTGGGTCTGGCGGACAAGCGCAATGCCTACCCGGTGGAATTGTCTGGCGGCCAGCAACAGCGTGTGGCTATTGCCCGTGCATTGGCGATGCGCCCCAAGTTGATGCTGTTTGACGAACCCACGTCAGCCCTCGACCCGGAGCTGGTAGGCGAAGTGCTGTCGGTGATGCGCGACTTGGCCACCACCGGCATGACCATGATCGTGGTCACCCATGAGCTGGGCTTCGCCCGCGAAGTCTCCAACCGCATGGTGTTTATGGATGCCGGCCAGATTGTGGAAGCCGGCAGCCCTGAAGAAATTCTAATAAGCCCACAAAACCCGCGTACCCAAAGCTTTATTTCTGCCGTTCGCACTTAACTAAAAAACTAACGAGAACGCCCCCATGAAAAAATTGTTTATCCCCACGTTGCTCGCAGGCCTGATGGCCTCCACGTTTGTGTTCGCGGCATTGCCGGCGGCAATCAAGGACAAGGGTGAGATCAGCGCGGCCATCGTGCCGAACTACCCGCCGATGGATTTCAAGGACACCGCCACCAACAAGCTCACGGGCCTGGATTTCGACCTGGGCAATGCCCTGGCCGAGCGCCTGGGCGTGAAGATCAAGTGGCAGGAAACCGGCTTCGAGCAGATGCTCAGCGGCCTGACCACCAAGCGCGTCGACATTGTGCTGTCGGGCATGAGCGACACCGCCGAACGCCAGAAGTCCGTGACCTTCATCGACTACTTCACCAGCGGCCCGCAGTTGTACACCCTGGCCAAGCGTGAAGACCTTAAGGAGTTGACTGACCTGTGCGGTAAAAAAGTCGGCACCAGCCGCCGTACTACCTGGCCGTCGGAAATTGCCGCGTGGAGCAAGGCAAACTGCGAAGCAGCCGGTAAGCCAGCCATCGTGGTGATCGGCACCGAAGGCTCGGCAGATGCGCGGGCGCAGTTGCAGCAGAACCGTCTGGATGCGGCGATGCAGGGCAGCGAGACGATTCCTTATTTGATGTCGCTGGATAAGGGCAAGTACAAGCCGGTCGGGCTGGCGATTTCCAAGCAGTTCACGGGGCTGGGGATTGAGAAGAGCAACACTGAGTTGGTCACGGCGATCAGTGAGGCGTTGCAGGGCATGATAGATGATGGCACGTACGGCAAGATCCTGAAGAAGTGGGATCTGGAGCAGGGTGCGTTGGAAAAAATCTCCATCAATGCCGGCCAGTAAATACACGATCTAAAAATGTGGGAGCTGGCTTGCCTGCGATGGCGGTGGGCCAGTGAACAATATTCAAGCTGACCCACCGCCATCGCAGGCAAGCCAGCTCCCACATTAGCTCTGTGTTCACAGTTGAGCTGTTTTCACAGTTGATCTGTGTTGTCTTGACGCAATAACAAGGACGCTCGCCCCCATCGTGGCCACCTACTCCCTGGTAATCCGCCGCCTGATGATCTGCTCGGTGACCATTGTGGTCAGCCGCGCCATGACCAGCCCCTTGCTGGCCTTGCTCTTGAGTACCCGACTGGGCCTCAACCAGCAGGACATCGGCCTGTTGATGGGCATTGCCGTGTTTATCGCCACGTTGCTGGGCCTGTATGGCGGCTACATCATCGACCGCCTGGAAAAGCGCAAGCTGTTGATCCTCGCCATGCTCTCCAGCTCCATCGGTTTTCTGTTGCTGACGTTTGCCAGCAACCTCTATCTCACCACCCTGACCCTGGTGATTACCGAAGCCGCCTCGGCGCTGTTCCTGATTGGCTCCAAAGCCATCATCAGCGAGAACCTGCCGGTGGGTGATCGCGCCAAGGTGTTTTCCCTGCGTTACACCCTGACCAACGTCGGCTACGCCACTGGGCCGATGATCGGCGTAGTGATTGCAGGGCATATGCCACTGGCGCCGTTTGTGATCGCCAGCGCCATTGCGTTTGGCAGCCTGTTCCTGATGATCGGCATCCCACCGACCCAACGCGATGACAGCCACAAACCCTTGAGCTTCCTCAGCACCCTGCGCACTTTGCGCAGTGACCGCACGCTGATCCTGTTCACCAGTGGCAGCCTGTTGAGCACCATTGTCCACGGGCGCTACACCCTGTATCTGTCGCAGTTTCTGCTGGTGGCCTACAAACCTGCCGAGGCGCTGAAGATTCTGTCGGCAGTGCTGGCCTGCAACGCCATCACCGTGATTGTGATGCAGTACCAGATTGGCCGGTTTCTCAAGCGCGAACAGTTGCGCTACTGGATCGTGCTGGGCACGTTGCTGTTCATTGCCGGGCTGGTCGGTTTCAGCCAGGCTCACAGCCTGCTCACGTGGTGCCTGGCGATGTTCGTGTTTACCCTGGGCGAGATGATCATTTACCCGTCGGAATTCCTGTTTATCGACACCATCGCCCCCGACGCATTGCGCGGCAGTTACTACGGCGCACAAAACCTGGCGGCGTTTGGCGGAGCGATGAGCCCGGTGATTTGCGGCTATTTGCTGATCAACGCTGCGCCGACCAGCATGTTCTATGCGTTGGGTGCATTGACGGCTATCGGTGGAAGCCTGTGTTTCTTAAGCGGACGACGTGTCGCTGGCACGCCGCTTATCTAATGTGGGAGCTGGGTTGCCTGCTCCCACATTTTGCTCTCAGTAATGTCTGATATTTGCGTAGTATCCAGCTATTCATCTCACGGACCCGAGCCCCATGAAATTCGACACGGCCTACAGCCTGAGTCTCGACGACAAGCTGTCGATCTACGACGTTCGAGACCTGAATTTCGACGAAACCGCCGACTTCGACTCCGACAAGGACAGCTTCCTGTGCCCCAACGATGACTGCCGCGCAGCATTCGAAACGGGCAATACGCTGAGCACCTTCAACGCGAAAAACGTCAACTATCAGCGCACGCCCCACTTCAAAAACAAAACCAGCACCCGGCATATCGACGGCTGCCGCTATGCCAGCACGCATAAGACGGCAACGGGTGAAAGCGACGACGAGCGCGAGGACAACTTCCCATCGGAATTTGTACTGACCCGGCGTCAGTACCAGCGCAACACTGCACTTGTCGGCAGCGAGGGAAGCGTCCCACAAGATTCAGCGAAGGCGCCTTCGACAAGTACCCGTTCATCCCACGTCACCAGTGACACAACCCCGGACAAAACCAGCGTCTTCGCACACCCGGTCGAGTGCTATGTGTCGAATATCGACGACAAGGACAAGCTCAAGTCCATGCCGCTGAAGATTGGCGAGCACTCTGCTACCTACTGGACGTTCTTCAAGAAGATCGAATACCTGCAGGACAACAAAGGCCTGATCTACTGGGGCAAGATCAAAGCGATCAAGGATTACACCAGCAGCTTTCGTATCGACTTCGAAAAAAAGGTGTGGCTCGACAAAAAACCTTATTCAGTCAATGTCTACCTGAGCAAAAAACTCATCGAGAACTACCGCAAGCGCACGGCGTTCCTGGAGCAGATCAAGGCGGCAGCCAGTAGTGAACGGGCTTTGTATTGTTTCTTTTACGGCGTGACGCCGGCGCTCAAACAGGTGCCCAGCAAGAAGAACCCCGAGCAGACATTCGGGGTGTTCAGCGCCAATATCGAGAACCTGGACCACTTGATCATTCGTGAGGCACCGGGGTTGGAGTAATGGCTCGCTTGGCAGCCATCAAAAAAATCCAGTTGATGAACGGCGCAAACAACTGTACAAAAACACAGTATAGTTTGCCTTCCCCCGTCGAACCTGGAGAAACCCCATGTCCTCTCTGGCAATGAGCTCTTTCGTAGAACAGCAGATCGTCCTGCACCAATTCACCGCCAAACACAGCGCACAGGCCCGCGTGATGCTGGGCTGGAGCCGTGAAGACCTGGCCCGTCAGGCCGGTTTGGCGGTGGAGGTGGTTCAGCGCTTTGAAAGCCTGGGTGAGGTGGAGGATCAAGCTCGGTTAGCCCTCGCGTTCCGGCTGGAGGCTGAAGGCCTGGTGTTTTTTCCAGGGTTTGCGCCGGGCTGGGGGATGAGCGCACGCAGGTTTGAGGCCGCCCCAGCCGAGCCCGCCGCACCGGGCCTCATCTCGCGGTTGATGGGCTCAGCAGCGGCATCAAATGACTCACCAACGCCTCAGCCGAATGGTGCGTAGAGTCCAACCGGATCACCGGGCAGGTCAGCGGTTTCAACCAGCTTTCATGCCGGCGCAGGCTGCGTAGGCTGTGGTTGCCGCCATCGTAACGAGCGGCCCAGGCCAGGAATGCGACGCTGTTGGCGTGGCGGCTGCCGCCTTCCAGAATCTGCTCGCCGTAGCGTTGCACTTCGCGCAGTTGCAAGCGTTTGAGCCGTACGAGTGGGTCCAGGCGCAGGAACACCACATGGGTGAACTGCGCGATCATGGCATCGCCCCAGCCACAGAGTGAACCGGAAAGTACCCAGCCCTCAAGGCCGGCACTCTGTTCCTGCAACAGGCGGATGCGTTCACCCTTGGGCCGGGCGACCGTGAAAGGCTCTGATGTTTGTTGCCAGTAGAAATAGTCGGAGTCGAAATAGGCGACGCCCAGGCGTTTGGCCAGGGCCTGGCCCAGGGTTGAAGTACCAGCGCCAGCAGCGCCGAGAATGTGAACTTTGTAAGCCATGCATGCCCTCCTTGGCATTGAGTGTAATCGCTCGGACGTGCACTGCGCCGTGAGCCGTTAAAACCCAGGTCTTGTGCCCGCCTGGGCCGCCTGCTCGTACCCATAAGCCACCGCCAACAGGGTGGGTTCGGCCCAGCGGGTGCCGAAGAAGTAGGCGCCGGTCGGCAAGCCCTCCTCAGTTGTCCCCGAAGGCACGGTGAGCCCAGGGTAACCTGCGGCGGCAACCCCGAAATAGCTGTTGGTTTCGAAGTCCGACACCATGGCATCCAGGTTTTGCGCTTTGATCGGGTCGTCGATGGTGCTGCGAAAATCCTGGATAAGCGCCTCCCACAGCGTCTTGCGTTGTTGCGGTGTGAGGTGGGAGGCGTTGACGTCCTCAAGTACCGGCTGGTGATCCGATTCCGTTCCATCACGGTCCTGGTTGAAGGCGATCAACTCTGCCAGTGATTTGACCGGCAGGCCG
This sequence comes from Pseudomonas sp. W3I7, assembly GCF_030816095.1. Lineage (NCBI taxonomy): Bacteria > Pseudomonadati > Pseudomonadota > Gammaproteobacteria > Pseudomonadales > Pseudomonadaceae > Pseudomonas > Pseudomonas sp. W3I7. The sequence goes on along the minus strand of NZ_JAUSXP010000001.1, from coordinate 1,106,403 downwards.
GGACGCTTGGCCAAGTAGGCATTGAATGCTTCTTTCACGTCCGAGAGCAGCAACTCGTCATAACGTGAAGCATCTGCCAGCCGCAAGTTGATCGGCACCAGAATGGCACCCTGCTCACGGAGCACTTCCAGTGTCTTGTCAAATTGCACACTGTTTTTCACCGTCAAGCTTCCACCGTTGGCCGTAAACGTCGCAGGATAGCCAATACGTTTACCCTTCAATACACCTGGCACCAGCAGTGCGGTGTAGTCGATACCTTGCGGCGCCCCTTGGCTTTCGGGGTCGCGTGGGTCATGGCCCGACATGGCATTGAGCATCAATGCCACGTCATACACCGAGCGCGCCATGGGGCCAGGTGTGTCTTGCCGTGGGCTGGCGGGAATAATCCCATTGCGATCCAGCAGGCCGACGCTGGGTTTGAGCCCCACCACCCCGTTGAGCGCCGCCGGCACGATGATCGAACCATTGGTTTCCGCACCGACCGCCAAGGGTGCCAACCCGGCCGCTATCGCTGCGGCAGAGCCTGAGCTGGAGCCGCCGACGTCGGCCTGCGGGTGGTGAGGGTTACGTGTTTGCCCGCCCCGACTACTCCAGCCATCGGGGCCACCGCGAAAGCCTGCCAGTTCGGTCATATTGGTTTTACCCAGGATCACCGCACCTTGCTTGATCAGGTAATCCACAAGCGGGGCATTCCTGTCGGCCGCCATCCCCACCAGCCCGAAGGCACCTGCACTGGTTTGCATACCTGTGGTTTCGATGGTGTCTTTGAGCAAAACGGGGATGCCATGCAGCGGGCCGCGCACCTTGCCACTCGCGCGTTCACGGTCCAGCTCGCGCGCGGCCTCGAGTGCCTCAGGGTTGAGTTCGATGACAGAGCGCAATTGAGGGTCGAGCGTGCGGATGCGCTCTTGCAGGAAATTCACCAGATCGACCGACGTGAGCCCCTGCGGCCGAGCCATGTGTTCGCCCAATTCGAGAACGCTGGCGTATTCAACCCCTGGCGCCACGGGTTTCGGCGCTGCCGGTTCCTCAGCCAGGGGCTGCGCCGACACGGTTTGCGCGGCCTGTCGGATGATCGAATACACGCCGTAAGCAACCGTCATAAAGGTCTCTCCTGAGTTCAAAAATCATGCGGGATAAAGTCCGCCATTCTAAGAACCCCAGTTGCTCAAGACCTTCAGGCAACCTCCACGCACATCGTAGGAGCGTTCTGTACACTCCGTGGCTGTTACGCGCGCCCTGGCGCGCAGGCGCTGATCTGGCGAAAGGCACGCACCAATAGCGGCAATGCATCACGCGACCACTGCGCGCCGTAAAACCACAGCGTCGCCCCGTCCCCCAAGGGTTCGCAAAGTGAGGGATAGCCGCTGACGCAAGCACGGTGAAAGGCGACGCTCTCGCTGTCAGACACCAGCGCATCCAAGCGATGTGCAGTCACCAGCTCATCTATTTCATTGCTTTGCAGGGTAAATTGCAGGGAGTGGTCTTCGCGACGCGCGTCCACCGGCACCAGTTGCGCACCGGCCTGGCGCAGGATGTCGAAGGCTGCGCACAAGGCTTCGCTGTGCGCGACGCCTTCGCGGTGCTCACCCTTCACATAGCGGTCAGCAAAGCCGATACGCCAGCCCGATAGCAACTGGCTAGCCGCGAAGCGGGTGTTATTCAGCACCAGGGGCACTTCCACCATCACTGGCCCAGTGGGGTCGATACCGCTTAAAGCCGTGAGTGATAACGCGGGATCGCGCGCGGGTTTTGCCGGCAGTGCCGGCGCGTTATAGCCGGGAATGGGCGCAACGCCCACCGCGTGCGCGGCGCCGAACACAATACCTGCGGGGCTCAGGTTCTCGGGTTTGGCAGGGGCGGGCTCGGACTTCACACAGCCCCCGTCCCCGGCCACAAGCAAGGAAAGCTCCGGGCGACACAGGCTGCCCAACCGCCAATGTTCCCTACAGTTTTTTTCCATCAATACCCGATCCCCGACAATTAATTGCGCGGGATCATCGCACCCTTATCTGGCGTTTGTCGCAGCCCTGAAACACCCTGAAAATCCTTTTCCAGTCTGCAATGCTTCAACCCGCGGCGTGTTCTTTTACACCTTGAGTTTCCACCTCCAGCCACCACGCATGCCCGCGCTCCGGCTGGTTCAGGCTGAACGCCTGCCCCATCGCCGGCGTGGTGATCGACACATTGCGCTCCCAGGCCAGGGCCATGATGCGGTCGAACGGTTCGTGCCAGGCGTGGAAGGCCAGGTCGAAGGTGCCGTTGTGGATCGGCAGCAACCAACGGCCTTTGAGGTCGATGTGCGCTTGCAGGGTTTGCTCAGGCTGCATATGCACATGGGGCCAGTCGACGTTGTAAGCACCTGTTTCCATCAGCGTCAGATCAAACGGGCCGTATTGTTCGCCGATGCGTTTGAAACCGTCGAAATAACCGGTGTCACCGCTGAAAAAGATCCGCCGCGCGCCGTCGATCATCACCCAGGAACACCACAAGGTCTGGTTGCCATCAAACAGGCCACGCCCGGAAAAATGCTGGGCCGGTGTAGCAATAAAACGGATGCCCTCGACCTCGGTGCCTGCCCACCAATCCAGTTGCCGGACTTTGCTGGCATCCACACCCCACTTGACCAGCGTGTCGCCCACGCCCAGCGGCGCGAGAAAATAGCGGGTCTTGTCGGCCAGTTGGATCACCGCGTTGCGGTCAAGGTGGTCGTAGTGATTGTGGGACAGGATCACCGCTTCCAGTGGCGGCAACTCTTCAAGACTGATAGGCGGCTGATGAAAGCGCTTTGGCCCGGCCCAACTGAAAGGCGAGGCACGTTCGGCAAACACCGGGTCGGTGACCCAGAACTTGCCGCGCATTTTCAGCAGCACGGTGGAATGCCCCAGGCGATACACACTGTGATCGGGCGCCGCCAACAGTTGCTCACGCGTCAGCGGTTGCACCGGGATCTTGCCTACCGGGCGCGTGCTACGTGGTTTGTTGAACAGCATGTTCCAGAAAATGCGCAAGGTTTTGCCAAAGCCACCGTGCTGCACCGGAGCATCGTTGCTGAAATGCCCTGGCGCTTGCTCGGCAGACTTTGGCGCAGCAGGCGCGGGGTCGAGACGGGTTGAAATCGTGGCCATTGCAGAGTGGCTCCAGGGTCGGCTCATAAAATACACCGTGCAGACCAATTACACTGCACAGTGTAGTTTCTAGATTGCAACAAAACCCTGAGCAAGTAAACTACCGAGTGTAATTTCCTTTTAGAGCCGACCATGACTGTACCTCTGCGCCTCACCGACCGTAAACGCGAAGCCATTGTGGCAGCCGCTATCGCCGAGTTTCGCGCGAATGGGTTCGAGGTCACCAGCATGGACAAAATCGCCGCCACCGCCAGCGTTTCCAAGCGCACGGTGTACAACCACTTCCCCAGCAAGGAAGAGTTGTTTGCCGAAATCCTCCACCAGTTATGGGCCAGCAGCGTTGCCCAACTGGACGTGAGCTACGCCAGCGACCGCCCACTGCGCGAGCAATTGCGCGGGCTACTGGAGGCCAAGATGTTGATGATGTCGGACGCCAACTTCCTCGACCTGGCCCGTGTGGCGATCGCCGCCACCATCCATTCGCCGGATCGCGCCCAAGACATGGTCAACCGCCTGAGCAAGCGCGAAGAAGGCTTCACCCAGTGGGTGCGCGCTGCGCAGGAAGACGGCCGGCTGTCCTGCACCGACCCCGCTTTCGCCGCCCACCAGATACAAAGCCTGCTCAAGGCCTTCGCGTTCTGGCCGCAGATCACCCTGGGCCAACCTGTGCTGGACGCCGCCTGCCAGGCCAGCGTAATCGAGTCGGCCATCGACCTGTTCCTGGCCGGTTACGAAGTGCGCGCACCTGGGCCGCAATAAACCCTGTTGCAGGCGCGACATTCCAGGTCGCTTTTGGCGTATTCCCACGCGGTGCTGCGCAAATGGCCTGGAAGGACACTGATTATTCCTACGCGAATAACTGACAATATTCACCGTTAATATCCGATCAACGGTTCTACCCGCTGACGCACGCTGTCGTACCCGCAAAACAGAGCTGACCCGGAACACTATGGAAAACAGACGAGGCAAAGGGCTTTCATTTGCCAGACGTATCTACAAGCCAAGGATCATCGGCCTGGGTATCGGTTGTATCAGTGTGGCCGGCGCCCTTTACCCCCTGGCGATGCCGGGCTGGGTGTGGGCGTTCATGCTGTTCAATGGCTTTGCCTGGGCGCATGTGGCGTATCAGCTTTCAGCCCGATCACAATTTCCCTATCAGGCGGAACAGCGCAACCTGCTCTATGACTCGTTGTTCGGCGGCTTCTGGGCCGCCGCCACCCAGTTCACGCCTCTGACGGCCGTGACCGTGCTGTCGATGATGACCATGAACAATGTCGCCGCTGGCGGCAAGCGCCTGTTTCTGCGCGGGCTGCTGGCGCAAGCGGCGGGTATCGCGGTGGCATGGGGCCTGTTCGGGGTCAAGTTCAACCCCAATGTCAGCCTCAGCCAGGTCTACACCTGCCTGCCGATGCTGACGCTCTACCCGATGGCCATTGGTATGGTCTGCTATCAGTTGGCAATCAAGCTCTCGGAACACAAACGCGCCCTCAGCGCCCTGAGCCGTATCGACAGCCTCACCGGCCTGCTCAACCATGGCTCGTGGAAAGACCTGCTCCACCTCAAGTTCCATAAGTGCCAGCAGCAAGGCAGCCACGCCACCATCGCGCTGATCGACATCGACCACTTCAAGCGGATCAATGACACCTACGGCCATATCGTCGGTGATGCGGTGTTGCGCCAACTCAGCCAGGAATTACGCCGGCACCTGCGGGAAAACGACTTGGCCGGCCGCTATGGCGGCGATGAGTTCTGTGTGATTTTGCCGCAAATGCCGCTGGAAGAAGCCGCGCAAGTCATGGAACGCATGCGCGAAACGTTCGGCAACTATCGCAATACCCAGATCCCGGAGCTGCGCGTGAGCCTGAGCATTGGCCTGGCCGATTTTCAACGGTTGTTCAGCGATGCCGCGATGTGGCTCAACGCGGCGGACCGCGCGCTGTACACCGCCAAGGAAACCGGGCGTAACCGGGTGAATGTCAGCGATTACGTGGTCGCCCACTCCGCCTGAGTTGTCTGATAACACCTCGTCTGAATCTTCCGCCCGCGCCTCGCAGCGATAGCATAATGCCGCCACTGGTCGCCTGCCCAATAATGGTCCTGCCCTAACGGCGAACTTCTTGGCAGGCTGATCACTCTGAACCCCTTGTTCCGCCCCCTCTGTCAGCATCAGGAAGCTGACAATGAGCAAGTCAACCGTAAGGCCCAGGGCCATACGGGGTCAGGCGCCTATTCATGGATACCTCTGACGCGTGCTTCCCCGAGCCCTCGAACATGCTATTTAACGCCCATAAAAAAACCATCAGTACCCTGCAACACACCAATGCCCAGCAGGCCAGCCTTCTCGACGCGATTGAGCGCTCCATGGCCGTGATTGAATTCGACCTGCAAGGCAGCGTGCTGCGCGCCAATGACAACTTCCTCAAGACTATGGACTACCGCGCCGAGCAGATCCTGGGGCAGCCACATCGGATGTTTTGCACACCCGCATTCGCCCGCAGCGCCGAGTACAACCAGTTGTGGACGCAACTGCGCAACGGCCAATTCCAGTCCGGTACCTTTGAGCGGGTGGCCGGCAATGGCCAGTCAGTGTGGCTGGAAGCCAGCTACAACCCGGTGCGCGACGAGGCCGGCCAAGTGGTCAAAGTGGTGAAGTACGCCATGGACGTCACCCCACGCCTGCAGGCCGAAAGCGAAGCCAACGCCAAACTGGGCGCCATTGACCGCGCCATGGCAGTCATCGAGTTCAACCTCGACGGCACCATCATCACGGCCAATGACAATTTCCTGCAGCGCATGGGCTACAGCCTGGCGCAGATCCAGGGCAAACATCACCGCCTGTTCTGCACGCCGGAGCTGGCCAACAGCACGGCGTATAGCGATTTCTGGAAACGCCTGAACCAGGGTGAACTGTTCAACGGCCAGTTCGAGCGTGTCGATAAACACGGCCAGATCCTGTGGCTCGAAGCCAACTACAACCCGGTATACGACGCCAGCGGGCGCCTGTGCAAAGTGGTCAAGTTCGCCTCGGACGTCACCGCCAGGGTGCAACAGCATGCTGCCGACGCTGCAAGCGCGGCCCAGGCTTATCATATTTCCCTGAACACCCGGGATGTGGCGGAAAAAGGCGCTGACGTGATTCAGCAAACTGCCAGCGGCATGCGCGAAATTGCCGCCGACATCGACACCTCCTCGCAACTGATCGCCAAGCTGGGTGAGCGTTCGCAGCAGATCACCGCCATCGTCAACACCATTCGCGGCATCGCCGACCAGACCAACCTGCTGGCACTCAACGCCGCCATCGAGGCGGCACGCGCGGGCGAGCAAGGCCGTGGTTTTGCCGTGGTGGCTGACGAAGTGCGGCAACTGGCAGCCCGCACCAGCGGCTCGACGGCGGAAATCTCCAGCATGATCGCGATGATCCAGGACGAAACCCGCCAAGCCATCGAGAGCATGGACAGCACCCGCGACCGCGCGGCGCTCGGGGTCGACCTGGCCAACCGTGCGGGCACGGTGATCCTGCAGATTCGCCAAGGCACCACCGAGGCGGTGCAGGCGGTGAGCGCGTTTGCCAACGAGCGCGGCAACAACTGACCGGTTCTTCATGTGTCTGTCGGGGGGCCCGGTCTATAGTGCTAGCTTGTCTTAACGCTTAGGATTCGAGCCCGCCATGACCCCCGACAAGCCAGAAGCCGTACCTGTCGATCACCTGCGCTTCCACCGCGGCCACGCCCATCTGGCGCCGACCTTTGGCAACGACACCTTTGCCCTCAAGGCCGAAGCCTTCGCACGCTTCTTTGGCACGCCGACCTTTCTCGGCGCGCAAACCGCGATCGTGGTGTTGTGGGTGGTGCTGAACATCACCGGCGTCACGCACTTTGACGTGTACCCGTTCATCCTGCTCAACCTGGCATTCAGCCTGCAGTCAGCCTACGCCGCGCCGCTGATCCTGCTGGCCCAGACACGCCAGGCCGCCCGCGACAAAGCCCAGTCCGACGCGGATGCGCAGCACCGCGAAGCCCTGGCCACCGCCAATACCGAACGCCAGGCCCAGGCCGCGCAAACCACCAAACAGTTGCTGGAGTTGCTGGAGCAGAACACCCGGCTGACGGAAATGACCAAGCAACTGACCGAGCGTATCGAGACGTTGACGTGCGAAATGCACGAGCAGTTTGTGCGAAAAACCTGAAGGCAGACCAAAGAACCCTTGTGGCGAGGGAGCTTGCTCCCGCTGGACTGCGTAGCACGCCCGCTCTTTAAAACCAAAAGCAGGGCCGCTGCGCGCCCCAGCGGGAGCAAGCTCCCTCGCCACAGGTAACCGGTTCATCCTTGGCTGATAGCCCGGCTCAAGGCAACCGAATATGCCGCCCCAACTCATCAAACAAGGTCACCACCGAGCGCAGTGCCCGGCAGTCCGGGCGAGTCAGCAACCACAGCGCGGTCTCACGCCCTGCCAGCGCGGGGCCGAGTGGTTGCAAACCGTCCTCCAACAGAAAGTCCGGCAGTGCCGCCACACCCAACCCTGCCCGCACCAGCTCGGCGACCGACAACATGCTGTTACAGCGATAACTGGGGCGCACGCCCGGCAGGTGTTCACGCCGCCAAGCCACGGTGGAGTGATCGGGCAAGAAGTCATCCGGCGCGATCCACGCCAGTTCGGCCAACTCACGCCCCTGGTTTTGGCGGGCATAACCGACGCTGGCGCACACCTGATAAGCCACGCTGCCCAGGCGGCGCCCCACCAAGTGCTCCGGCGGCGTCTTGGTCAGGCGCAGGGCAATGTCCGCGTCGCGGCGGCTGAGGTTGGCAAAATCATTGGATGTGCTCAATTCCAGGGTCAGCGCCGGGTAAGCCGGCATGAACTGCGCCAACGCCGGCAACAGCAAACCCTGCAACACCGAGTCGGTGCAGGTCAGGCGCACGGTGCCGCTGATCACTTCACCGCCCTGCTCCACCCCGATGCGCGCGGCTTCCAGCGCCTGCTCGGCCTGTTCGGCCTGCTGCGCCAGGTGGCTGGCCAAACTGGTGGGCAGGTAGCCGGCGCGGCTTTTTTCGAACAGGGTTTGGCCCATGGCCGCCTCCAGCCGGCGCACGGCACGGAACACCGTGGACACATCCACCCGCAGCAGCGCCGCCGCCCGCGCCAAGGTGCCGCCACGCACCAGGGCGAGAATCAGCGACAGGTCCGGGTAATCGAGTTGATAGTGCGTGGCTGCATTGAGCATGTGGGCAAACGCCAATGTTGATTGCGTGAGCGCCAATCTATAGTGCACCTCAGGACACCACAAGCCATGGGATGTACACGATGAAAACCAACCCCCTGCACCTCGCCCTGATCGGTGATTACAACCCTGACGTAACGGCCCACCAGGCCATCCCCGTGGCACTGCAACAGGCTGCCGACACCTTGGGGCTGAGCGTGCAGTTGCACTGGCTGGCGACCGACTCGATCACCCCGGCCACCGAGCTGCAGGCCTTTGACGGCTTCTGGTGCGTGCCCGCCAGCCCCTACCGTGATGCCGACGGCGCCCTGCGGGCGATTCGTTTTGCCCGCGAGCAAAAACGCCCATTCCTGGGCACCTGCGGTGGTTTTCAACACGCGGTCATCGAATATGCCCGCAACGTGCTCGGCTGGACGGATGCGGAGCATGGCGAACTGGCGCCCGACGCCCGGCGCGCGGTTATCACGCCGCTTGCGTGTTCCCTGGTCGAGGCCACCGGCAGCATCCGCCTGGCGCCCGACACACGCATCGCCCAGGCCTACGCCAGCCTGGACACCCACGAAGGTTACCGTTGCAGCTACGGCATCAACCCCGCGTTCGCCCATGCGTTGCTCGAAGGCGACCTGATCCCCAGCGGCCACGATTCGGCGGGCGATCTGCGCGCTGTCGAACTGCTGGACCACCCGTTTTTCGTCGCCACCTTGTTTCAGCCCGAACGCGCGGCACTTAAAGGGCTTACGCCGCCACTGGCGGTTGCCCTGCTCAACGCCTGCCAGGCGCAATCGCTATGATCGCCAACACGCCCGCCCCACCCTATTACGCAGTGATTTTCAGCTCGCTGCGTACCGAAGGCGATCAAGGCTATGGCCAGGCCGCCACGCGCATGCTGGAACTGGCGCGCGAGCAACCGGGGTTTCTGGGTGTTGAGTCAGCCCGGGAAGACGGCTTGGGCATTACCGTTTCCTACTGGGCAAGCGAAGCGGCGATTTTGGCCTGGAAGCAACAAGCCGAACACAGCCAAGTGCGCGAGCAAGGCCGTGCCCATTGGTATTCGGCGTTTCATACGCGCGTGTGTAAGGTCGAGCGGGCTTACACCTTCCAGCGTTGAAACACAGCCTCAAGTCCCCTGCAAAACCCTGTGGGGGCTGGCTTGCCTGAGATAACTATTGGCATCTACACAAATATTGGCGTCTGTGGTGTTGGGCTGTTTTATCTTGGGGGCATATCCGTTATTTAGGTCACGGCGGCTTATGGTTCCGCTCTTACAGCGGGTCACTTTTGGCAAACGCCCCAAAAGTAACCAAAAGGTCTGTGCCCCACCACTCGGTGCCTCGCCTAGGCTCGGCATGCCCGCACTCCGGCTTGAATCCGTGGGCCGCCGCGATGGGCCATCCTTGGCCCAGCGCGGCTAACCCGGCGTCCTGCCGGGTTACCCACGGATTCAAGCCTGCGTTCGGCCATCGTGGTTGACGGGGCGCCTCAGATCAAAAGCAAGATCAAAAGCAGAGCACGGCGGCCTGAAAGCCGACCTGAGTGGTTGAATCAAAAGCCAGATCAAGTGCAAAGCAACAGCCTATCTACCTGATGCAACACAGTCTAAATGTGGGAGCGGGCTTGCTCGCGAATGCGGTGGGTCAGTCAATTCATCTGTCACTGACCTACCGCATTCGCGAGCAAGCCCGCTCCCACAGTTGACCGCATGCATTTTTGAATATGAGGTCGGCTGCGGATTTGCATGCACTGAAGAGCTGCTTCTCTGTGGTAGCTGGCTTGCCTGCGATGCAGACACCTCGGTACATCAGGTACACCCAGGTGATGCCATCGCAGGCAAGCCAGCTTCCACCTTTGACCGAGTATGGCTCTGCTGTTGCTGTTGCTCTGGCCCTTACATCCTTTTCGATGACGAAGTCAGCGGTCTTTTGATCTGCGCTTTTGATCTTGATCTTGATCTGAAATCGCCCCGTCAAACACGATGGCCGGAATCTGACAGGGATTTGGGGGGTAAACCGGCAGGGATGCCGGTTTAGCCGCCCCGCGCCATGGATGGCGCGTGGCGGCGGCCCCCCAAATCACTGTCGGATTGCGGGCATGCCGAGCCATAGCGAGGCACCGAGTGTTGGGGCGAGGACCTTTTGGTTACTTTTGCGTCCTTGCAAAAGTGACCCGCTGTAAGAGCGGAACCAATGTGAGCCGTTACCGCAGCAACGGATATGTACACCACCAACAAGCCAGCTCCCACAGGTTGATCTCCACCTGCCTGGACCTAACTCACCAAACTGCGCAACGCACTGATCTGCGGGATCTCCACCCGGCGCATATACACGCGCAACGGCTCGGTGATGTTGATACGGTCATCGATATTCTGGTCCAGCAGCAACTGCAGGCGCTCGCGCGACAGGGTCATGGTGTGGTCGGCGGCCGGCAGCCAGACGAATTCGGCAGTGGGAATGATGCCGTCATCGGCCACGTCCATGCCAAAGGCGTCTTCGCTGAAACGCACGATGTAGTGGCCGGTTTTGCGGTTCAGGCCGACAAAACCCTGGAGTTGGTCGGCGGCCTGGCAGATAAGCTCGGAAGTGATGCGCATGGTAAACCTCACTGAAAAGTCCCACAGGGACTGGAAAGATGGTTTACACGCGTGGCAGAAATTACTGCCCTCTGACGGGGCAGCTTCGGCCAAGAATACTGCAACGCAGCACAAAAAAACCCACAAAAATGCCTCGTGAGTACCTTAATGTCGGTTTGGTGATAGCGCCTTTCGCAATCAATTGTTAAAAAGGACGCCTTCTCAAAGTTACCTCCACGAAAGGACTTCGCATATGCCTGTTACGTTTACCAAGAGCGCCCTGCTGCTCGCTCTGATGCTCGGCCTTGGTCAGGCACAGGCTGCCGACCCGATCAGCCCGGCTGAATTGGCGACAAACGAAGGCATTCCGTACCCGGCTGTCATTGCTCACCGTGGCGCATCCTACGATGCCCCCGAATCCACCGCCGCTTCCTACAAGCTCGCCCGCGACCTGGGTGCCGACTACCTGGAAATGGACCTGCAACGCAGTAAAGACGGCGTGCTGTTCGCTTTGCACGACAACAACCTGCAACGCACCACCGACGTGGCCACCAAGTTCCCCGAGCGTAAAGACGCCCCGGCCAACGAGTTCACCTGGGCCGAACTGCGCACCCTGGACGCCGGCAGCTGGTTCAACGCCGCCTACCCGGACCGCGCCCGCCCGGCGTTTGTCGGCCTGAAAATCCAGAGCCTGGACGAGATCATCAAGATCGCCGAAGGCAACCCGCAGCACAAACCTGGCCTGTACATCGAGACCAAGGAGCCCAAGCAGTTCCCGGGCATCGAAGCCGATCTGAAAAACAAGCTGCTGGATAAAGGCTGGTTGAGCTCCGCCGGTTCCAAGCTGGGCAAGAGCAACACCGGCGTGGGCCAGGGAAGAGGCCGCGTGGTGCTGCAGACGTTTGAAAAAGACAGCTTGAAAGAGCTGCAAAAAGAAATGCCCAACACCCCGAAAATCCTGCTGTTGTGGGTCGGCCCAGGTAGCATCGAGCCGAAATCGGCACAAACCTTCGCCGAATCCGGCGAAACCACCAAGGCCGCCTACTACGCCAAGCAAGAGCCAAAAGACGCCGCCGAGTTCGAAAAATGGGTGGACGAAGCCAAGAGCCTCGGCGCCATCGGCACCGGCCCTTCGGCCGAGCTGACCAACCATGGCGACCAGAGCTACACCGACCTGGTCAAGCCTGAGATGAACAAGCTGACCCACGACAAGGGCCTGCTGGTGCACGTCTACACCGTCGATGAGCCGGTGGACTTCGAAAAAGTCATGAAGGCCGGCGTGGACGGCATCTTCACCAACCGCGCCGCCGAACTGCTGAAGTTCTACAAGCGCTGGCCTTCGTCGAGCGTGCAGGACCTGCTCAAGGACAACGGCTACTGAGTGAAACCCGAATGGTCAGGTCGCCTGTGGTTGGGGCATGACTACGGCCTGATCTTTGGCGAGCTGGGGCGTACCGCGCCCCATGCGCACTATGCCCATCAGCTGGTGTTCTGCCCCGGCAAGCCGGTCACGGTGAGCCTTGATGGCCGTGTCACCACGGCCCATCGCCTGTTTATCCCCTCGCAACACCCCCACGCCATTCTCGCCAGCGACGGTAACGTGCTGATGCTGTATGCCGAACCCGCCGCCTTTGCCGCCCCGACCCTGGAACGTCTGCTGCTCGACGCGCAGCCGTGCCTCGAGACGCTGCAATCGCAACTGGGCCAGCTACCCCGGCGAGCCCTCATTGACCCGCGCGTGGAAAGGGCACTGTCGGCCCTGGATCAACAGCTTGCCGGCAAGGTTTCAGCCCAGGCATTGGCCGAAACCGCGCACCTGTCATTGAGCCAGTTGGAGCGCCTGTTCACGCATCAGTTGGGCGTGCCCGTGCGCCGCCTGGTCTTATGGCGGCGCTTGCGGGTAGCGCTGCAATTGGCCCTCGGCGGCAGCCCGTTGACCGAGGCCGCCCACGCGGCGGGGTTTGCCGACTCGGCGCACTTTTCGCGCACCATGAAGCAGTTGTTTGGCGTGACGGCCGGCGTGTCATTGCGTCAGCTGGACGTGCGGCTGCTAACGTAGCGCGCCCGGCAACTTTGGTTCTTGGCTCAGACGCGTCGGCATGAACGGGTCACGTAACTGCGCCGCATACGCCACCGGAAAGTCCGGCCGGCTGCCAATGCCCAGGTCGCCAGGGCCCATGTGATAGTGCTCACGATAAAACGCCGTGCCCAACAGCCAGTCCCACAGGTTGAAGAACAAACCGAAATTCACATCCCCGGCGCGCCCGTACTTCATGTGATGGAAGCGATGCACCGGCGCCCAGGCAAATACCCAACGCAATGGCCCTAGACGCATATCGACGTTGGAGTGCTGCAACAACAGCTGGATCGCAATCGCCAGGGCCAGCAATTGCGCAACCTCCACGGGAATGCCCAAGAGCACCAGCGGCAACAAGCCGGCCGTCGCCTCCAGCATCTGATGCAAAGGGTGCTTCATCAGCCCATTGAACCCATACAGCCGTTGCACACTGTGGTGCACCGCATGCAGGCGCCAGAGCGGCGCCATACGGTGGCTGGCGTAATGCATCAGGGTAATGCCGGCATCGGCCAACACGATCGACACCAGCAGTTGCGCCCACACCGGCCAGTCGCGCGGCCAAATGCCTTCGAACGCCAGTAGGGCCGTGAGCCCTGGCAAAATCAACAGGCCCATGGCGTTGAGGCTCTCGTTGACCAACGCGTGAAGCGTATCCCGGCGCCGGTCCCCGAGGCTGCGATTCCATTGCGGCTGATAGGGCAGCCATTGCTCCATCACAAATGACACGGCGACGGCTGTCGCAAACACCACCACCAGCCAACCGGGCTTCCATAGCCCCCAGGCTAAAAAACCCACCAGAAATACAGGCGCATAAAGCCAAGCCACTAAACGTTTCATCCGAGTCTCCCTTGCAGTGAGCCCCCAGCATGAAACCCTCCACTCCCAGCGAATTGAACAAACGGCGCAACCGTTTGAAATAATTAAGGGTGAGTTAAGTTGCGCTGGATAACCTGAGGCCACTTAAACAGCTCACCGAAGAAGGACACACACTATGAAAACCCTGACCGCCCTGTTCGCCGCCACCGCCCTGACCCTGACTGCCGGCTTGGCCCAGGCCGATGTTCGCCCCGACCAAATTGAAGGTTTGCTCAAGTCCGGCGCTGTGATGCCGTTCGAAAAACTCAACGCCGCCGCCTTGGCCAAACACGCCGGCGCGACCATTAACGACACCGAGCTGGACCACAACAACGCCGGTGTTCTGGTCTACGAAGTTGACCTGACCGACACCGCAGGCAAGAAGTATGAAGTGAAGCTCGACGCCAAGACCGGGGCCGTACTGGAAGACAAGCAGGACACATGATTATTTGATCGCAAAAAAACCGCGCCACCTCAGGGTGGCGCGGTTTTTTTATGCCTGTTCATCCGCCAATCGCAGAAAAGGTCTGCAAATAGTTAATGAAATTACACCTACAAAGCGCAAGGTCGCTAGAATTCCCACTATTGACCTGAGCCGAACGCTCACCACCTTCCGTATCGAGATCGCTGCATGGGGCACAAAGCCGCCGACATCGCCACCATTGGCCGCATCAGCGCGGTACCCGCGATGCTCCAAGTCATCAGTGACATGACCGGCCTGCGCTTTGCCGCCGTAGCCCGGGTGACCGACGACACCTGGACCGCCTGCGCCGTGCTCGACCAACTGGAGTTCGGCCTGGGCGTTGGCGGCGAACTCGACCTGACCACCACCATTTGCCATGAAATTCGTGGCTCCCACGTATCGGTGGTGATCGACAAAGCCAGCGAAGATCCGCTTTACCACGACCACCACACCCCGCGCATTTACCACTTTGAGAGTTACATCTCAGTGCCGGTATTTCGCACCGACGGGCGTTTCTTCGGCACCCTCTGCGCCCTCGACCCCAACCCGGCACCGCTGCGCAGCAGCAGTATTCAATCGACCATGGAGTCGTTTGCCCGCGTATTGTCGTTGCAGATTGAAGCCGAGGAAGCCTTGCAGCAGACCGAAGCGCAATTGCAGGAAGAACGCAGCACCGCCGAGTTGCGCGAGCAATTTATCGCCGTGCTGGGGCATGACCTGCGCAACCCGCTGTTCGCGATCAATTTCGGCGCCGAGCGCTTGCTGCGCAAACACCCGGACCCCGCGACCGACACGCTGATACGCCATATCCTCACCAGTGGCCGGCGCGCCGCGCAACTGGTCGAGGATGTGCTGGACTTCGCCCGTGGCCGCATGGGCAGTGGCATCCCGTTGCACCTCAAAGACTGCCAGGACCTGCAAGCCGCTTTGCAGCATGTGGTGTCCGAAGTGCAAAGTGTTCACCCGCAGCGGCTGATCCAGGCCGATATCGGCGACCTGCGTGGCGTGTATGGTGACCGCGATCGACTGGCGCAATTGCTCTCCAACCTGGTGGCCAACGCCATTCACCACGGCAGCCATGACGGTGCGGTACAGGTCACGGCGCAGATCGAGCAAGACCACTTCACCTTGGCCGTCAAAAACCCCGGGCAGATCGACGCACTCGCCCTGCCACGGCTCTTTGAGCCCTACGCGCGACCGCTTAAAGACGCACCGCAAGCCGGCCTGGGCCTGGGTTTATATATCGTCAAACAGATTGCCGATGCCCACGGCGGGCAGCTTAAGGTGTCCTCCTGCGAGCAAACCGGCACTCAGTTCACCTTCAGCTTGAAAATACGCTGAGCAAGTTTTCAAACTGTCACAAAATCGTCATCCCGCCTTGCAATGATTCGCCCACGCGAACCTGTGAAACGTCCTACAGGCGCTTTCTCTGCGAGCCGCCATGAACCACAGCATCGACCACAGCCACCAGGATCCTGATCTGTTTGGCTTGCTTTACGGTTTTCGTTTTCGGCCCGGTGACAAGGGCGAGCAGATTGATTCAGCGACCGCGCTGGCCGCGTTAAAAGCACCACAAGACCCGGATGAGTTCCTGTGGCTGCACCTGAACCTGGCCCACGCCGCCTGCGAACGCTGGATGCAGGCCAACCTGTCATTGCCCGACGAGTTTTTCGAAGCGCTGCACGAAGGCTCGCGCTCCACGCGTATCGAACACGTCGACTCGGCCTTGCTGGCGGTGGTCAACGACGTGGTGTTCAACTTCAGCAGCATGGTTTCGTCGGATATCTCCACGCTGTGGGTGTGCGCACGCAGCCGTTTGCTGGTGAGCGCACGCCTGCAACCGTTGCACTCGGTGGATAAATTGCGCTCATCGGTAAAGGCCGGTGAACGCTTCCGTTCGCCGCTGGAGCTGCTGGTGCATCTGTTGCGCGACCAAGGCGAAGTGCTCACGCAGATCGTGCGTAAAACCAGCATCAGCGTCGACCATATCGAAGACCAGTTACTGTCCTCACGCCTGTCCACCAACCGCGCCGAACTGGGTGCGGCGCGCCGGGTGCTGGTGCGCCTGCAACGCCTGCTGGCACTGGAGCCGGGCTCGCTGCTGCGCCTGCTCAACCGCCCGCCGCAGTGGCTGCAGAAAGAAGACGTGAAGGAGTTGCGCAAATCCACCGAGGAGTTTGCGCTGATCATCAACGACCTCACGGCCCTGGGCGAACGCATCAAGCTGTTGCAGGAAGAAATCGCCGCCAACCTCAACGAACAAAGCAACCGCACGCTGTTTACCCTCACGGTGGTGACGGTACTGGCGTTGCCGATCAATATCATCGCCGGTTTTTTCGGCATGAACGTGGGCGGCGTGCCGCTTTCCACCGACCCGGAAGGGTTCTGGATCCTGGTGGCGCTGGTGGCGACGTTTACCTTGATTGCCGGGCGCTGGGCGTTCCGTAAGCGCAAAGACTATTGAACTGAAACACAGTCAAAATGTGGGAGCGGGCTTGCTCGCGAATGCGGTGGATCAGTTAAAAATAAGCTGACTGACACACCGCATTCGCGAGCAAGCCCGCTCCCACATTGGTTTTGCGGCATTTATTGGACCAGCGGCAAACTGAATCCCATAAACACTGACCTGCCGCAGCATCTCTGTAACATTCTGCAATGATCATCTAGACCATCCTCCCCACACTGGATGCTCCGGCATGGCCACCCCTTCCCTGACCGCTTCCGACGTCGTCTCACCCGCAGACCCCAAACCCCGGCTGGATAAAAAACCCGGCCTGCTCACGGTGATCATGTTCTTCGCCGTGCTCGCCATGGGCTTGTTGTTCACCGCCTACAGCCTGATGCACGACATGCACGAACTCGGCACGGTGGTTACCACCTGGACGCCGTTCCTGCTGTTGGGCGTGGCGCTGTTGATCGCCCTGGGCTTTGAGTTCGTCAATGGTTTCCACGACACCGCCAACGCCGTGGCGACGGTGATCTACACCAACTCGCTGCCGCCGCATTTTGCGGTGGTGTGGTCGGGCTTTTTCAACTTCCTCGGCGTGCTGCTCTCCAGCGGCGCGGTGGCGTTCGGCATCATTGCCTTGCTGCCGGTCGAACTGATTTTGCAGGTCGGTTCCTCGGCCGGCTTCGCGATGATCTTTGCGCTGCTGATCGCGGCGATCCTGTGGAACCTCGGCACCTGGTGGCTGGGCCTGCCGGCCTCGTCGTCGCACACCTTGATCGGCTCGATCATCGGCGTCGGCGTTGCCAATGCCCTGATGCACGGGCGTGATGGCACCAGCGGTGTGGACTGGAGCCAGGCCACCAAGATCGGTTATGCCCTGCTGCTGTCGCCGCTGATCGGTTTTGCGTTTGCCGCCCTGCTGTTGCTGGCCTTGCGCGCCTTTGTCAAAAACCGCTCGCTGTACAAGGCGCCCAAGGGCGACACCCCGCCGCCGTGGTGGATTCGCGGCGCGTTGATCGCCACCTGCACCGGTGTGTCGTTCGCCCACGGCTCCAACGACGGGCAAAAAGGCATGGGCCTGATCATGCTGATCCTGGTGGGTACGCTGCCGATGGCGTACGCGCTGAACCGCACCATGCCCGCCGACCAGTCCCTGCAATTTGCGGCAGTGGCGGAAGTCACTCAGGCCGCGCTGGTCAAGTCGGCGCCGCAACCGGCCCCGGCCGATTCACGCGCGGTCCTCTCGACCTACGTGCGCACCAAGGAAGCGACCCCGGAACTGGTGCCTGCACTCGCCGCCATCACCGGCCATATCGGCGCAGAAGTAAAAGGCTACGGCTCCCTCGCCGCCGTGCCGGCCGAAGCCGTCGGTAACGTGCGAAACGACATGTACCTGACCAGCGAAAGCATTCGCTTGATGGACAAGGGCAAGGTCGGCAACTTCGACGCCGACACCCAAGGCAAGCTCAAACTGTTCAAAGACCAGATCGACGCGTCCACGCGCTTTATCCCGCTGTGGGTGAAAATCGCCGTGGCCATCGCGCTCGGGCTGGGCACCATGGTCGGCTGGAAGCGCATCGTGGTCACGGTGGGCGAGAAGATCGGCAAGACGCACCTGACTTACGCCCAAGGCGCTTCGGCCGAGACGGTGGCGATGCTGACCATCGGTGCCGCGGATATGTTCGGGCTACCGGTGTCGACTACCCATGTGTTGTCGTCGGGTGTGGCAGGCACCATGGTGGCCAATGGCGGTGGCTTGCAGATGAAGACCATCCGCAATCTGCTGATGGCCTGGGTGCTGACGTTGCCGGCGGCGATTTTGCTGTCGGGCAGCCTGTACTGGCTGTTCACCCAACTGTTCTGACCTCGGTGGGAGCTGGCTTGCCTGCGATGGCATCACCTCGGTTCAACTGACAGACCGAGGCGCTTGCATCGCAGGCAAGCCAGCTCCCACACAAACCTGTTTCCACATGGGTTTTAGGGTGTGTCAGTGATTGAACAGCCCAGCCATGGCCTTCAAGCGCTTTTTGTAGATCCGCCGCGCCTCCAATGCTTCTTCCAATGTCACCGCCACAAACCCCGCCCGCTGGTTCGGCTGCATCTGCCCGATCAAGTCCAGGTCGGCACTGATCACTGTGCCGATCATCGCGTAGCCGCCACCCGACACCGCATCGCGGTGCAGCACAATCGGTTCCAACCCCGCTGGCACCTGGATCGAACCGATCGGGTAGCAACTGTCGACGATATTCGAGGGATCCGAGCCCGCGCCAAACGGTTGTTCGCGCGCCTGAAAACTCAAGGCACTCCCGCCCTTGAAGCGATAGCCGATGCGATCGGCCTCGGAGCCGACCGTCCACGGCTCGGCGAAAAAGCTGCTTTTTGCCGCCTCCGTCAGGCGCTCGTAATACAGCCCTGGCACCACGCGCAAGGTCACATCACCACCGACCGAACGGCGTAAGGCCATCGGTAAACTATCGCCCGCGCGGCCTGTTCCACTGGCGTCACCGATCGGCAGTTCATCGCCTTCCTGCAAGCGCCGCCCTTCAAACCCGCCGAGCGCGCCAAGGGTGTACGTCGAGCGGCTGCCGAGCACCAGCGGCACGTCGATGCCACCGGCCACCGCCAGGTACGTGCGCGCACCGGCCTTGGGAAACTCAAAGCGCAGCACCTGCCCGGCGCGGACCTGAAAGGCGGTGTCTTGATGCACCACTTCGCCGTCCAGACGCGGCGACATCAGCGCACCACTGAGCGCCACCAATGCGTCCTGGCGAAACTCCAGTTCCGGGCCGATCAGCGTGCACTCCAGGCCCGCAGCACCGGCTGGGTTGCCGACCAAATGGTTGGCCGCACTCAACGCGTACTGGTCCAGGGCGCCCGAAGGCGGAATGCCCAGGTGGTAATAACCTTCACGGCCCAGGTCCTGCACGGAGGTGGCGAGGCCGGGTTTGAGCACCTTGATCATGCCAGCGCCTCCTGCAGGGTTTTCGGGTAGCCGATGGGGTCGGCGAGAAACGCATCCAGGGAAAATTCCACCGGGCGGATACGCAGGTCGAAACGCCCTGCCTCCACGTCGGCCACCGCCAGGTCGTAGGCGTCGCGATCAATCGATTTGAATTGCACGATGTCACCGGGGCGGAAGAACACCATGTGTTCCTTGAGGTACGCCAACTGCTGCGCCGGGTCGTAGATCGGCGCCGGGGTTACGCCAAACATCTGGTAGCCACCCGCGCCGCGTACCGAATAAATGCAACCGAAACAGCCGCCATGGCCGAGGGTCAGTTTGGGCGTGTCGGTGCGTGGGCGCAGGTATTTGGGCACCTGCAATTGCCGCTCGCGCTCGACCATCTGGAACATGAACGGCAGGCCCGCAACAAAGCCGACCATCGACACAAACCACGGCGCGCCACTGTGGGCGGCGATAAACGCGTCCACATCGGCCAGGCCGTTGATGCGTGCAGCGTATTCCAGGTCGGTGCCGCTGGGGTCTTGATGGCGGTCGCGAAAGCGCATCAGGGTTTCATGGGTCCAGGGGTCGTTGTAGAGCACCGGGATTTCGATGATGCGCGTGTGCAAGGTGCGTTCGGCAACCGCCTGGGCTTCGGCGCTTTGCACCGCGTCAAGCAGCACATGCGGCGCGATACGGTCGGGGTCGAAGCGAATCTGGAACGATGCATTGGCCAGGCACACATCCAGCACGCCCTCCAACGCCAGGCGCTCCACGGCGCGGGTCACGGCCATGCCTTTGAAAAAGGCTTCCAGGGACATGCTGTCGCTGACCTCGGCAAACAGGTGCTCATCACCGCCGAAGCTGTAGCGGATGGGGGTGGTTTCAGCCATGTCTGTTCCTCTTGGAATCATTGTAGAAAGGCAGGCAAAAAGTGCTGTTGCGATATTTTTATTGGGGTGCTTATTGAGGTGATCTGACTTCAATCCCAGCCTGGTCCAGGGCTTCGCGGGTGGCTTCCACCAATTCCAGTGCGCCGGGCGTGTCGCTGTGCAGGCAGATGGAATCGAATTCGATCAACAGGTCTTCGCCTTCTACGGTTCGCACCCGGCCCGTCTGACAAGCACGCAGCACACGCGCCGCAACGGTTGCAGGGTCAAGTGCGCGCACATTACGGGTAAACACAATGGACCCGCTCAAATCGTACTCACGGTCAGCGTAAAACTCGCGCACCACCGGTTGCCCAAGCTCCTTGGCCACGCGCCAGATCACCGAGTTGGGCATGCAATACAGCAACAGCGTCGGCTCGATAATTTGCAGGTTCTGCACCAGCAGCCGCGCGGCTTCTTCATCGCGGGCCAGGTGCATATAGAGCGCGCCGTGGGGCTTTATATGTTGCAAGACCAAACCTTGGGCGCGCGCGATTTCGCGCAGGGCGCCGAGTTGGTAGAGGATGTCGTCCACCAGTTCCTGGGCCGGTGCATTGATGTGCCGACGGCCGAAACCCACCAGGTCACGAAAGCCCGGATGCGCGCCGATGCCCACGCCCAGTTGCTTGGCGCGTTCGACGGTGCGGCGCATGGTGCCGGGGTCGCCGGCGTGGAAGCCGGTGGCGATATTGGCTGAGCTGATATAGGCCATCAGGTCAAAGTCGACCCCATCGCCGATGGTCCAGGGGCCGAAGCCTTCGCCCATGTCCGAATTGAAATCCACTGCCTGCATCGAGGTCGCTCCGCCAAAAGAAGATGACTGAAAGTAGGCTGGGGCTTGACCCCTTGGGAAGATCTATTATCAGATGGCCCATCTTCTGAAAAACCGATAAAGCCATGTCCCTGACCTTGCGCCAAGTCCGCTACTTCGTCGCCACTGCCGAAATCGGCCAGATT
This sequence comes from Pseudomonas sp. W3I7, assembly GCF_030816095.1. Classification (NCBI taxonomy): domain Bacteria; kingdom Pseudomonadati; phylum Pseudomonadota; class Gammaproteobacteria; order Pseudomonadales; family Pseudomonadaceae; genus Pseudomonas; species Pseudomonas sp. W3I7. Next base: position 1,084,816 of record NZ_JAUSXP010000001.1, on the reverse strand, counting down.
TCCCAGGCGGCCATTCACCTGAACATCTCCCAGTCGGCGGTGACCACCGCCATCAAGGAGTTGGAAGCGATGCTCGGCGTGCAGTTGTTCGTGCGCTCGGCCCAAGGCATGAACCTCACTGACGCCGGGCGGCATTTTCTCAACCGCGCCTATGTGATCGTGCGCAGTGTGGACGACGCCCTTAACAGCCCGCTGCCCGACTACCGCGCCAGCGGCGTATTGCGTGTAGCGGCCAGCTATACGGTGCTCGGTTACTTCCTGCCGCATCACCTGCAACGCATGCAACACTGGCACCCGGACGTGACCATCGACGTCTTCGAGCAGGAACGCCAGGCCATCGAACACGGCCTGCTCGACGGCCAGTTCGACATGGCCGTGGTGCTCACCGCCAACCTGACTCACGCGGATATCGTCTCGGAAATCCTGTTCAACTCCGAACGCCGACTGTGGCTGCCCAGCCATCACCCGTTGTGCGAACGCGGTGCCGTGAGCCTGGCGGACGTGGCGCAAGAGCCTTACATCCTGCTGACCGTCGACGAAGCCGAGCACAGTGCCATGCGCTACTGGGAACAAGCCGGGCAAACGCCCAACGTGCGGCTGCGCACCAGTTCGGTGGAGGCGGTGCGCAGCATGGTCGCCAATGGCAGCGGCGTGGCGATTTTGTCGGACCTGGTGCACCGGCCGTGGTCGCTGGAAGGCAAACGCATCGAAACCCTGACCGTCACCGACCCGGTCACGCCCATGAGCGTCGGCCTGGCCTGGCACCGCGAGCGCGCATTTACCCCGGCGATGCAGGCGTTTCGTGACTACTTCCACGACGCTTTCCTGGCGCCGCAGCAGTTGTCGGCGCGGCGTTAAATATGGGCCTGCAAGGTCGCCGCCAGCCACTCCATGAACACCCGCACCCGCAACGGCAAATGCCGCTGGCCGGCGTAGAGCATGGAGACGTCCAAGGGCGGCGCGAGGTAGTCCGCCAACACCGAAACCAACTCGCCACTGGCCAATAAATCGCGAACGCCGAGCAGCGGCACCTGGATAATCCCCAAACCGCCGAGACACGCCGCCTGGTAGGCATCGGTGCTGCTGACGGTCACGCGCCCGGCCATGGCCAGGCGCTGCACCTTGTTGCCCTGCAGGTATTCGAACCCGGCCGAGCGCGCACCGAGCGGGCGCACGTAATGCACCAGTTGATGCTGCGCGAGGTCGGCAAGGGTTGCGGGCACGCCATAGCGTTGCAGGTACGCAGGGCTTACGCAGTTGACCATCGGCATGCTGCAGACCTTGCGTGCAACCACACTTTGGTCGGGCTGCGCGCCCACGCGCACCACGCAATCAAAGCCTTCAGCAATCACGTCCACCTGGCGATCCGAACTGCTGATTTCCATCTCCACCAGCGGGTGGCGCGCCATAAACGAAGGGAGCTGCGGCATCACCAGGCCGCGCGCCATGGCATTGGGCATGTCCACCCGAATGCGCCCGGCCAATTGCGCTTCGTCCTGGCGAAACAGGCCTTCGAGCTCTTCCATGTGCGCGAGCAAATCCTTGCTGCGCTCATACAGCACGCGGCCGTCCTGGGTGGCTTGCACGGTGCGCGTGGTGCGCTGCAACAGGCGCGCGCCCAGCAACGCTTCCAGCGCCTGCACATGCTCGGACACGGTGGAGCGCGGCAGGCCCAGGCTCTCGCCGGCCTGGGTGAAACTCGACAGCTCGGTAACGCGCAAAAAGGTGCGCAGCAGCTCAAGTTTGTTCATGGGATTGTTCGCTTTATCCGGCCAGTGATTCCGATATCAACCTGTTTATCACGTTATGGGCGGACAAATACACTCAGTCCCACTGATCACCCCTGAGGACTACCCCATGACTCGTAAAATCGCACTCATCACCGGCGCCAGCCGTGGCCTTGGCAAAAGCGCCGCTTTGCACCTTGCCGCACAAGGCGTGGACATCATCGGCACCTACCACAGCGCCGCAACCGAAGCCCAAGCAGTAGTGGCACAGGTTGAAGCGCTGGGTGGCCGCGCCGCCATGCTGCAACTGGATGTCAGCCAGAGCGGCAGCTTCGAAGCTTTTGTCGGGCAAATCGCTACGGTGCTCAAGGACGTTTTCGCCCAGCAACATTTCAATTTCCTGATCAACAACGCGGGCATCGGCGCTCACGCAAGCTTTGCTGAAACCACCGAAGAGCAATTCGACAAGCTGGTGGCCATTCACTTCAAAGCGCCGTTTTTCCTCACCCAGAAACTGCTGCCGCTGATCAGCGATGGCGGGCGCATCATCAACATCTCCAGCGGCCTGGCGCGGTTCAGCCTGCCGGGTTACGCCGCCTATGCGTCGATGAAAGGCGCCGTGGAAGTGCTGTCGCGTTATCAGGCCAAAGAACTCGGCCCGCGTGGCATCACCGTCAACACCCTGGCACCCGGCGCGATTGCCACCGATTTCAGCGGCGGCGCAGTGCGCGATAACCCACAGGTGAATGCGATGGTGGCCGACAACACTGCCCTGGGCCGTGCCGGTTTGCCGGACGATATTGGCGGCGCGATTTCGATTCTGCTGGCCGATGGCAGCAACTGGATCACCGGGCAGCGCATCGAAGCCTCGGGCGGCATGTTTCTGTAAGCATTCTGCGCTAGCATCAATGCCTTCAGATCACTGACGGGCAATCACCGATGAGTTTTGATCCAGGCTTGGCCGGCGGTATGGGCGTATTGGCCGCCGTGGTCGACAGCGGCAGCTTTGCCCGCGCCGCCAACAGCCTGGAGATGACGCCTTCGGGGGTTAGCCGGGCGATTTCCCGTCTGGAAAAGCGCCTCGGCATTCGCCTGTTCGACCGCACCACCCGCTCGGTGCAATTGACCGACGAGGGGCGACGTTTCTACCAGGAAATCGCCCCGCTGTTGGCCGGGCTGGAGGAAGCCGCCGATTCGGCGGCCGACAGCGCCCTCACCGTGCGTGGGCGTTTGCGGGTCAACATCGACCCGTATTTTTCGCGGCTGGTCCTTGGCCCGGTACTCGGCGACTTCATGCGCCAATACCCGCAACTGCAACTCGACCTGCACACCCGCGACCAACTCGGTGACCTGGTGGCCGACGGCTTTGACTTGGCCATTCGCTTCGGCATTCCACAGTCCTCTTCGCTGATCGCCCGCAAGCTGATGGAAGTGCGCGTGCTCACGGTGGCCTCCCCCGCTTACCTTGAGCAATACGGCCGGCCCACGATGCCGCAAGACCTGGAAACCGGGCACATGTGCCTGGATTTTCGCGACTCGCAAACCGGTCGCCCGTTTGCCTGGGAATTCCACCGGCCCGGCGAGCAAGTGATGGTGCGCACCAACGGTCGCTTGGTGGTCAATGACGCCAGCACCTTGTACAGCGTGTGTGAACACGGGCATGCCGTGGCGCAGATGCTCGACCTCGGCCTGGCGTCGGCGATCAAGGCCGGCAGCCTGGTGGAGCTGTTTCCCGACTGGCCGGACGAGCGTTTCCCGTTGTACGCCTACTACCCGTCGCGGCACTTGCCCGCCGCCAAGGTGCGGGCATTTCTGGAGTTTGTCGCCTCGCTCAAGCTTGGCTAGGCACACGTGGCTGTACGAATTTTTCCCGCAGCACGTCATAACCCCAGTGGTACACATAGGTGTACGGCAGGAAGAACAACAGCACGCCGATGTCGAGGATGAAGGCTTCCAACAGGCTGATCTTCATCAACGCGGCGATCAACGGCACCGCCAGGATGATCAGGCCGCCTTCGAACAACAGCGCATGCACGATGCGGGTCCAGCCGCCGTCGGTCCATTGCAGGCGGGCTTTGAGGCGGTCGAACAGGCTGTTGAAGATGACGTTCCAGCTCAGCGCCAACAAGCTGATGCCCAGGGTTACCGCGCCCATTTCCAGGGCCGGCCTACCGGTGATCCAGACCAGCAGCGGTGTACAGATCAACAAGGCCAGCCCTTCAAAACCAATGGCCTGGCACACACGTTCAGTAATCGACTTGGTAGGGTTCATGACCCGGCTCCTTGAGTGACGATGGTTGCCATGGTTACCCTTTGACTCGATACTTCATAACTAATAACCATCGATAAAGGCGATAGTCATGGCCTCCAATGAAGTGCTGCAGGCGTTTGTGCAGGCGGCTACCCAAGGCTCGTTTTCGGCGGCGGCGCGCAAGCTGGGTAAAAGCCAGTCCACCGTCAGCGCGGCCGTGGCGAGCCTGGAGATTGACCTGGATGTGGTGCTGTTTGACCGCAGCAGCCGCAAGCCGACGCTCACGCCCGCTGGGCATGTATTGTTGCTGCGCGCCGAGCAGGTGCTGGAGGCCAGCAGCCGCCTGGAGTTGGCGGCGAGCCAGTTGTCACAGGGTTTGGAACCCAAGCTGACCATCGCCATGTCCGATACTTACCAGTCCGACCGGTTTGAGGTCGCCCTCAAGGCCTTTGAGCAGCGCCACCCGGACCTTGAGCTGGAATGCCTGATCGCCGAATGCGAAGACCTGATCGCCCTGGTGCAAAGCGGCCGGGCGCAGATTGCGTTTATCGAAAAACAAGACACTTACCCGCCCGACCTGACCGGCGCGCCGGTCGAAGAACGTACCGAAATTGCCCTGTTCGCGGCGCCTACACACCCGTTGGCCAAACTGAAGAACATCCCCGCGCAAACCTTGCAGCAACACCGTGAACTGCGCCTGGCCAGCATCATCAACCCGACCGAAACCCGCCCCAGCGGGCGGGTATGGTCGGCGCCCAGTTACTTGATGCTGATGGAGATGGCGCAGCTGGGGTTTGGCTGGGCACCGATTCCGCGCTGGTTGGTGGAGCGTTTTGGCGGCGACCACCTGGTCGAACTCAAGGCCCGCAGTTGGCCGCGCTCGGTGGCGGTGGATGCGCTGTGGTCACGGCACCATCCGCCGGGGCCGGCGGGGAGTTGGTTGCTGGGCAAGATGTTGGAGTGATGACCTCCAAACAATGAAGATCAAAACTGTGGGAGCGGGCTTGCTCGCGAATGCGGAGTGTCAGTAGATACATCTGGCACTGAAACACCGCATTCGCGAGCAAGCCCGCTCCCACAGTTTGCCCTGCGCCTATCCGGGAGATTTGAGTTCGGCCAGGCGCCTCTCTATAAAGCGTTTTTCCGGGGTTTGCTGGGTCAGTGAGAGGGCTTTTTCATAGGCTTCCCGCGCCTCTTCCACCCGCCCCAACTGCCGGCAAAACTCCCCACGCGCCGAGTGCGCCAGGTGGTAATCCAGCAACTCCCCGCGCTGCAAAATGCCCTCCACCAATTGCAACCCCGCCAACGGCCCCTGCCCCATTGCCACCGCCACCGCCCGGTTCAGCTCGATCACCGGCGACGGCACTTCGCGCAGCAACACATCGTAAAGCCCGACAATTTGCAGCCAGTCCGTGCCCTCAGCCTCGGGCGCTTCGGCATGCACCGCCGCAATCGCTGCTTGCAGGCAATACGGGCCAAAACGCCGTGTGTTCAATGCCTGCTCCACCAGTGCGCAGCCCTCAGCAATCAAGGACGCGTCCCACACTGCGCGGTTCTGTTCATGCAACAACACCAACTCACCGTCGGCCGAGGTGCGCGTTGCTCGGCGCGACTCGTGCAGCAGCATCAGCGCCAGCAGGCCCATGACTTCCGGCTCTGGCAGCAACTCCAGCAGCAGGCGCCCCAAACGAATGGCTTCGCGGGTCAGGTCTTCGCGGGTGAGGTCGGCGCCCATGGACGCCGAATAGCCCTCGTTGAATACCAGGTAAACCACGCGCAACACGCTGTCCAGTCGCTCGGGCAACTGGTCCAGCGATGGCACCTGGTAGGGGATTTTGGCTTCGCGGATCTTGCCCTTGGCGCGCACGATGCGCTGGGCGATGGTGGTGGGCGTGGCCAGAAAGGCGCGGGCGATTTCTTCGGTGGTGAGGTCGCAGATCTCACGCAAAGTCAGCGCCGCCTGGGCGTCGGGCGCCAGCGCCGGGTGGCAGCAGGTGAAGATCAGGCGCAGGCGGTCGTCTTCCACGTCTTCCTCACTCCAGTCAGCCGCTTCCAGCGTGTCGGCCTGCTCCTGTAATAACGGGGTGAAACGTGCCTGACGGCGCAGGCGGTCGATGGCTTTGAAGCGGCCGGTGGAGACCAGCCAGGCGCGTGGATTGTCCGGCACACCGTCTTGCGGCCAGCGCTGCATGGCAATTAAAAACGCCTCGTGCAGCGCCTCTTCAGCCAAGTCGAAATCACCCAGCAAGCGAATCAGCGTCGCCAGTACGCGGCGTGATTCGCTGCGGTAAATCGCCTCGACCTGCGGGGTCAATCCGGCATGCCCTGGGTCACCAGCGTCACCAGGCGGTCGAGGCTCTGGCCCCAGCCGTCATGGAAACCCATGGCTTCGTGGGCCTGCTTGTCGGCTTCGCTCCAATGCCTGGCGCGGGCGGTGTAGCGGGTTTTGCCGTCGACGGCTTCGAAGGTCACTTCGGCGGTCATGAACGGCTTGCCCGACGGGACCCAGCCAGGCGCATAGGCATCGGTAAACACCAGCCGGCTCGGCGCCTCGATTTCCAGGAACACGCCAGAGGTCGGGTACTCGGCGCCATCCGGCGCGCGCATCAAGGTGCGAAACAGGCCGCCGACCCACAGGTGCATTTCGCACTCAGGCGTGGTCATGCCGTGTGGCCCCCACCATTGCTGCAACAGCTCGGGCGTGGTCCAGGCGCGAAACACCTTGCTTGGCGGTGCGTCGATCAGACGGCTGATGGACAGTTCAAATTCAGCGGGTTGGGTATTCATGGGTAAACCTCCTTTCTTGTGGTTGTTGTGTTCAGAGATTCAATTGACGCACCGGGCGCACCTCCACACTGCCGACTCGCGCCGCCGGTATGCCGCCAGCGACCTGGAGCGCTTCGTTCAGGTCCTTGGCCTCGATCAGGTAAAACCCGGCGAGCTGCTCCTTGGTTTCGGCAAACGGCCCGTCGGTGATCGACAGCTTGCCATTGCGCATACGCACCGTGGTGGCGGTGCTCACCGACTCCAGCGGCTCGGCGGCGAGCATCCGACCGCTGGCCTGGACGGCCTCGGCGTAGGCAAAACACTCCGGGTCTGCCGGGCTGTCGGGCGAGGTGTGCAACACCTCTTCGTTGCTGTAGATCAGGCAGAGGTATTTCATGGCGCTCTCCGTTTTCGGACTACTGACTATAGTTCGTGGCGGTCAAGGTTTCAGGTCGAACAATGCCGTGCCGCTTTCCATGTCGAACGGCGCCGACCAGTGCTCATGCACCACCTTCCACTGCCCGTTGATGCGCTGGTAGCCGGCGGTCACGCGCATCCAGCACGCCTTCACCACGCCATCCGGCCCGGCGCCACCGCAGTGCGCCAGCCAGTGGGCAAACGCGCTGTCGGGTGCTTCGACGATATGCAGCTCATGGAACTCGAAAATGCCCGGGCCGGGGCAATGCTTCATGCATTCATCCCAATGGGCGCGGTAGGCGGCTTTACCTTTGAATTGCAATGCGGTGACGGCGTCGAACGAAACGATATCGTCAGCGTAATAGCTGACAATTTTGTCGATATCACGATCAAGTACGGCTTGTTTCCATTGCTCGATCAGGGTGTTGATTGCGGTGCTCATGGCGATACTCCTGGGGGTTGGAAATCACAAAGGACACCCTTAGTCGAACGGCCTCAGCGCAAATCGACAGGCCGCTGAAAAATAAATTCGCCTGCGGCAAACCCGCTAGAATCCCCACCTCTTTGTAGGATTTCGGATGCGCCCTCGATGGAAACCCGCCTCGTCGCCTATGAGACGCTGAGCCTTGTGCAAAAACAGCAGCTCGACACCCTGCAAGTGCACCCCGAGCAGCTGGCGTATTCCGGCGATATCTACTGCGCGCTCAACAGCCTGCTGGTCAACCCCACGCCCGGCGCGATCAAAGGCTTTGCGCTACTGGCCGACGAAATGCCCGTGGCCTTCCTGCTGCTCAAACGCCCGCCCTGCCTGCCCCATTGGGCCGATGAACACAGTGCCACGCTGCACGCGTTGCAGGTGGACCGGCATCAGCAAGGGCGCGGGTTTGGCAAAGCGTGCTTGCAAGCATTGCCGGCGGCGGCCCTGCAGGCGTGGCCGCAGATCAAGGCGCTGGAGTTGTCGGTGGACACCGACAATGTGGCGGCGATGGGGTTGTATCTGGCGGCTGGGTGGGTGGACAGCGGGGAGGCGTATAAGGGGCGGGTTGGGTATGAGCGTAGGTTGAGTTGGGTGTTTGGTCGGGATGGCATTGACAGCTAAAAATGTTACGTATATATGACTTAACCAATTAAAAGTAATGAATACGTGACATGGACACTTCGATTATCACCCAACGCTTAGGCCAACAAGTTCGCTCCATGCGCCTCAATCGTGGCTATAAACAAGCGGACCTGGCGAAACTTGCGGGCGTTACCCGGCAAAAACTGATCGAAATCGAGAAGGGCAGCCTCTCTGTTTCCATGAATGCCTATGCTCGCGTGATTGCCGCCCTGGGCAGTGAGGTCAAATTAGTGCCCGTGACCCTGCCGACGCTTGAAGAGTTAGAGGACTTGTTCAATGAATAGCCCCGCTCTTAGCGTTCATACGCCTCAAGGCGATAGCGGCAGCGTAAGGGTGGGCGCTGATGATTACCTGTTTCGCTACGATGCTAAGGCACAGGCCCAAAGCGCTGTCAGCCTTACCATGCCCGTGCGCGCAGAAGAATATCGCCGCCGCGAATTGCATCCAATCTTTCAAATGAATTTGCCCGAAGGCTACGTACTGGAACAGTTGCGTAACCGACTGGCTAAAACGGTAAAAGTGGACCCGATGCTGTTGCTGGCCTTATCAGGTAGCAGTGCGCCGAACAGAAGTACACCAAGAGCTATGCCGCCATCGCCAAGGCTGTGCGGGCGTTTTGCTCACCGGAAAACCAACGCAGCTCGTTGAACCAATTGTTCGATAGCGTTGCCCTGAGTTGCATCGTGGGAAATGGCGATGCTCACCTGAAAAACTTCGGTGTGCTCTACGGTGACCCGATTAAATTTGATGCACGCCTGGCCCCCGCTTACGACATTGTGAATACCACCGCGTATATCCCTGAAGACACACTCGCGCTGGACCTGTCCGGTAACAAATCAATGTTTGCCTCACGTTTGGGCATTCTTGAGTTTGCAAAAACCTGCGAGATCGAAAAACCTGAGGCGCGTATTCAGGCGCTGCTTCAAACCCTTGAAGTCGTACTCAAGCGCGAAGACGATTACTGTCGGTTAGCGCCCGATGTTGCAAAAGCCATTCGACAATCCGCCCAGAACTACCAGCGTAGCTTTGGTAGCTGAGAGCCCCTGTATTCATCCAAGGACTAGGTGACGCCCATGCTGACAACCCTCGAACAACTCGAAACCCTCTACGGCCTCCCCCACGAACGGGCGGTGCGCAAGGAGATCGCGTTTCTCAACGAGGATTACCAGGCCATGGTGCGGGCGTCGCCCCTGGTGGTGGTGAGTTCAGCCGGGCCGGAGGGCATTGATGGCTCGCCACGCGGTGATGTGCCAGGGTTTGTGCGGATTGTGGATGAGCGCACCCTGGCGATCCCGGATCGGCCGGGCAATAACCGGGTCGATACGTTGCGCAATCTGCTGCAAGACCCACGGATTGCCTTGCTGTTCATCATCCCGGGCATTGGCGAGACGTTGCGCGTGAATGGCCGCGCGCAGATTTCCATCGAGCCCGAGCTGCTGGAGAGTTTTGCGGTGAATGGCAAACCGGCGCGTTCGGTGATTCTGGTGCAGGTGGAGTCGGCGTTTTTCCACTGCTCCAAAGCCTTTGTGCGCTCGGATTGCTGGAACCCCGAGAAGCACCTGGACCGCTCGGCACTGCCGTCGGCCGGGGCGTTTCACAAGCGGCTCAATGCTGGGCAGTTTGATGCCGAGGCCTATGACCGAGAGATGCCGGAGCGGGTCAAAAACACGCTGTATTGATACTTCTGGCGGCGCCGTCTTGTCGGCGCCGCCAGTGCGCCGTCAGCCTTTTTCGCCAACCGGCAGCCAGATCTCCACCGTCCCCGTGCCCTTGCGCGCGTCGAAGTCAGCGCTGTAGCGTTCGAAATCCGCGCCCATCACCTTGTAGCCCGAGTGCGGTAACCACTCGAACATGATGCGCTCATAGGTTTGCTCAAGTGCCTGCACCGGCCCGTCATGCGGGAACACGGCATAGTTGAGCGGCGCAATTTCGATAGATTCAAAGTTGCTCGGCACGTCGCTTTTAGTTGGCACTTCAACCCCGGCCATGTAGTCGAATTCGCCATGCTTGGGATTATGGCAAACGCCATAGGTCACGCCCCCAATACGTTGTTTGATGTCTTTGATGCAGGTGTCGAACAATTCCCACAGCTTTGGGATATCACCCACTGTGGCCTTCGAATAACGCCCTTGCACCCCAGCGATTACCAAGGCTTTACCGGCTTCCATGCGTGGCGCTAACGGTTGTTTTGTCTGCTGATCCATACGAACAGTCTCCTTCTTATGAGGGAACAAACCCGCGTCGAGTATAGGGGCATATCCACGCTTCACTCCAAGTAGAAATTTTTCCTACGCATCTGGACAACTGGCCATCATCGACCGTATTGTCTGCCCCGCAGGCCACCGCAGTGGCCGACGTCGCTCGGACGGTTCCGGGCGCTTACGTACCTCGAGGCAACAATGGCAGACCAAGGTTCGCCGCGCCGCTTTGCGCGCATAGATCGACTCCCCCCTTACGTTTTTAATATCACTGCCGAGCTGAAGATGGCTGCGCGTCGGCGCGGCGAAGACATCATCGACTTGAGCATGGGTAACCCTGACGGCGCCACGCCTCCACACATCGTGGAAAAAATGGTCACCGTCGCCCAGCGTGAAGACACCCACGGTTACTCCACCTCCAAAGGCATTCCGCGTCTGCGCCGGGCGATTTCGCGTTGGTACAAAGACCGCTACGCAGTGGATATCGATCCGGAAACCGAAGCCATCGTAACCATCGGTTCCAAGGAAGGCCTGGCGCATTTGATGCTGGCCACCCTCGACCAAGGCGACACCGTGCTGGTGCCCAACCCGAGCTACCCGATTCACATCTACGGTGCCGTGATTGCCGGCGCCCAGGTGCGTTCGGTGCCGCTGGTGCCGGGCGTGGATTTCTTCGACGAGCTGGAACGGGCGATTCGTGGCTCGATCCCCAAGCCGAAGATGATGATCCTCGGCTTCCCGTCCAACCCCACCGCGCAGTGCGTGGAACTGGACTTCTTCGAACGCGTGATCGCCCTGGCCAAACAGTACGACGTACTGGTGGTGCACGACCTGGCCTACGCCGACATCGTCTACGACGGCTGGAAAGCCCCCTCGATCATGCAAGTGCCAGGCGCCAAGGACATTGCGGTGGAATTTTTCACCCTGTCCAAGAGCTACAACATGGCCGGCTGGCGCATTGGTTTTATGGTCGGTAACTCGGAACTGGTCAACGCCCTGGCGCGGATCAAGAGTTACCACGACTACGGCACCTTCACCCCGTTGCAAGTGGCGGCAATTGCGGCGCTGGAAGGCGATCAGCAGTGCGTGAAAGACATTGCCGAACAGTATCGCCAACGTCGTAACGTGCTGGTCAAAGGCCTGCATGAGCTGGGTTGGATGGTGGAAAACCCCAAGGCATCGATGTACGTCTGGGCCAAGATCCCTGAGCAGTATGCCGCCATGGGTTCGCTGGAGTTTGCCAAGAAACTGCTGCTGGACGCCAAGGTGTGTGTGTCGCCGGGGATTGGCTTTGGTGAGTATGGCGATGATCACGTGCGCTTTGCGCTGATCGAGAACCAGGACCGGATTCGTCAGGCGGTACGCGGGATTCGCGGGATGTTCCGGGCGGATGGCTTAGTCACTAAAGCCTGACCCTGAACGACCTGAAGAAACCGAATCAATGTGGGAGCTGGCTTGCCTGCGATGGCGGTGTTGGATCCACCATCGCCATCGCAGGCAAGCCAGCTCCCACATTTGATTGGGTTACCACATAGGTTTTGTGGTGCGCCTGTTACACCACCAACGACAGCAACATGATAAAGATCAGCGCCACCACCGACAGAATGGTTTCCATCGCCGTCCAGGTCTTGAACGTCTCGACCACGGTCATATTGAAGTACTGCTTCACCAGCCAGAACCCCGCATCGTTGACGTGAGACAACACCAACGAACCCGCCCCCGTCGCCAACACCAGCAGTTCACGGTTAACCCCTGGAATCATGCCCACCACCGGCACCACAATGCCTGCGCCGGTAATGGTCGCGACCGTCGCGGAACCTGTGGCCACACGAATCACCGCCGCCACCAGCCACGCCAGCAAAATCGGGTTGATCTGCGCGTTCACTGCCATATGGCCGATCACGTCACCCACGCCGCTGGTCACCAGCATCTGCTTGAAACCACCACCGGCGCCGATGATCAGGATGATCGCGGCGGTCGGCGCAAGGCTGGCGTCGAGCAGCTTGAGAATTTGCTTGGAATGAATGCCCTGGCGATGGCCAAAGGTGTACAGCGACAGCAGCAATGCCAGCAGCAACGCGGTGATCGGGTGACCGATCATGTCCATCCAGTTGCGGATGGCGTGGCCGTCCGGCAGCGCGACGTCGGCGAAGGTTTTGAGCAGCATCAGGAACACCGGCAGCAGCACGGTGATCAGGGTGATGCTGAAGCTCGGCAGGCTTTTGGATTCCGGCTCACGGGCCAGTTGGTCGACCAGTTCCTGGGACGGGTTGCCCGGAATGTACTTGGCGATAAACGTACCGAAGATCGGACCGGCGATGATGGCGGTCGGCAGTGCGACGATCAGGCCGTACAGGATGGTCTTGCCAATATCGGCACCAAACACGCCGATGGCCAGCAGCGGGCCAGGGTGCGGCGGCACCAGGCCGTGTACCGCCGACAGGCCGGCGAGCAGCGGGATGCCGATCTTGATCAGCGATACGCCGGTACGGCGCGCGACGATAAACACCAGCGGAATCAGCAGTACAAAGCCAATTTCGAAGAACAGCGGAATGCCCACCAGAAACGCGGCGAACATCATGGCCCACTGGACTTTCTCTTTGCCGAAGGCGCGGATCAGCGTCTGCGCGATCTGATCGGCACCGCCGGATTCGGCCATCATCTTGCCGAGCATCGTGCCCAGCGCGAGGATGATGCCGACAAAACCGAGCACGCCGCCAAAACCGTCCTGGAACGCCTTGATGATCTTGTCCACGGGCATGCCCGAGGTCAGGCCGAGGAAGCCGGCCGCGATGATCAGTGCAATGAACGGGTGCACCTTGAACTGGGTGATCAGAACGATCAACCCGATGATTGTGACCACTGCGTCTAGCAGCAGGTAGGACTCGTGGGACATGCCAAACATGGGGGGTTTCTCCTGTTTGTTGTTGTTATTAAAGCCGGTGTTGAATCTTTCGCCGGGGGTAGCGCTACCTTTCCGGCAAAAAATTAATGAGTAGGTTCAAAGCCGTGTTGCAGCCACCAGGCATTGGTTTGCTCGGCCAAGTCCTCGACGCTGTCTTCGCTGGCGTTGAGCGCCAGGGTCAGCGGCTCGCCCACGGGCGATTCAAGGGTGGCGAACTGGCTGTCTATGAGGCTTGCCGGCATAAAATGGCCGGGGCGATGGGACACGCGGTCGGCGGCCACGGCGCGGGTCAGCTCCAGGAACACAAAGCCCAGGCCCGGCGCGGCTTCGCGCAGGTGGTCGCGGTATTTCTTTTTCAGCGCTGAACAGGTGAGCACCGGATGCTCGCCGGCTTTGAGCGAGCGGCGCAGTTCATCGCAGAGGATGTCGAGCCAGCCGGCGCGGTCGTCGTCGTTGAGGGGGTGGCCGGCGCTCATCTTTTCGATGTTGGCGGCAGGGTGAAAGCTGTCGCCTTCAATGGCGGTGGCGCCGTTCAGGCGGCACAGGGCTTCGCTGACGCTGGACTTGCCACAGCCGGAAACACCCATGATGACCAGGGCGGTAACAGGTTGACTCATGAAACACCTCAGGACGCAGATAGCGCTACCTTTGCACGCTGTAAGGCTAGTGCAAAAACAGGCTTTTCCCGCGCCGACTTGTCATTTTTATGGAGTGACGCGTGCATCCTCTCCAACCGTTTGAACAGGATCAGGCAACCCAACGTTCAAGTATTTGCAGCTGTTTGGAGACAGCGCTACCTTAGTGCCTCGATTTTTGTTTGGCAACAACCTGATGACCTCCAAGAACGATAAAAAATTACGCACCACCGGTCGCCCGACCCTCAATGAAGTAGCGCGTCTGGCGGGCGTCAGCCCGATTACCGCCTCCCGCGCACTGCGTGGCGTCAGCACAGTTGCTACCGAGTTGGTGGAAAAAGTGCAACGGGCAGCCGCCGAACTCAACTACGTCGTCAACCCCGCCGCCCGCGCCCTGGCCTCGGCGCAAAGCCATTCGGTGGTGGTCATCGTGCCGTCGCTGTCCAACCTGTTGTTTATCGAAACCCTCGAAGCCATCCACGCAGTGCTGCGGCCCAAGGGCTTTGAAGTGCTGATCGGCAACTCGCACTATTCGCGTGATGAAGAAGAAAATCTGCTGCGCAACTATATGGCTTACCAGCCACGCGGTTTGCTGCTGACCGGGTTTGACCGCACCGAAAGCGCACGGCGGATGGTCGAGGCCAGTAATGTGCCCTGTGTGTACATGATGGATCTGGACCCGAACGCGGGCGTGAATTGCGTGGGGTTTTCGCAATTGAGCGCAGGCGAAACGGCGGCAGCGCATTTGCTCTCCCGTGGGCGCAAGCGCCTGGCGTATATCGGCGCGCAGTTGGACCAACGCACGTTGCTGCGCGGTGAAGGGTTCCGCCGCGCCCTGCAACAAGCCGGTCTGTACGACCCGGCGCTGGAACTGCTGACACCGCGTCCCTCCTCCGTGGGCTTGGGTGGTGAGTTGTTTTTGCAGTTGCTGGCGGCGCATCCGGATGTGGATGCGATTTTCTTCGGTAACGACGACCTGGCCCAGGGCGCGCTGCTGGAGGCCATGCGCCACGGCATCAATGTTCCGGAGCGCGTGGCGGTGCTGGGCTTTAACGATTTGCCGGCATCGTCTTTTATGGTGCCGCGTTTGAGCAGCATCAGCACGCCACGGGAAGCGATCGGGCGGCGCTCGGCGGAGCATTTGTTGACGATCATGGCGGGCAACAAGATTGCCAAGCCGGTGGTGGACATGGGGTTTGCGTTGCAGGTGCGCGAGAGCACTTAACCTTTCAAGGCCTAAACACAATCCAACTGTGGGAGCTGGCTTGCCTGCGATGGCGGTAGACCTGTCGGCACATCGTTGCCTGACACACCGCTATCGCAGTTCAAGCCAGCTCCCACATGAGATGTGGGACGCCTGTAGGACGAGGCTGACATTGCCGTAAGCGCCTTGCCCGGTTGCCTACGCTTACGTCAGAATCCGCCGGCTTGTGCGCTTGGGGGGTGGAAACTAAGGTGGGTCGGTCACTGAATTTCTCGGTGATCGGGTTTAGTAGCCCGAACTTCCCAACACAATATGCACAAGCCAATTATGGCGGCTGTGCGTAGGGCGCCTTCGGGCGCGCCGGGTTTGTGTGGGATTACCGGTCTACTAACCTGCGCACAGCTGCCACCCAACTTGTTTAGTAGCGATGCGGGTGTTGGCACAAACCAGGTACTTCAACCATGCAAAGCGTCAATCCCCCAACTACGCTCTTCACCCTCACACCCGACATACCCCTCGAATCCCTACTGATCAACAGCTACGAAACCGTGTGCTCCGTCAGCACCTTGTTGCTCGACCTGTCCAATGACCTCAGCGGCAAACACCGCGACGTGGCACTCGCCATTCATCAACTGAGCGAGTTGTCAGTGCTGATGGTAGGCAAAGCCATGGACCAGCAGACACTCCGGGCCTAAAGCCTAACTCGGTTAACCCTGTGGGAGCTGGCTTGCCTGCGATGGCGGTAGACCTGTCGGCACATCATTGCCTGACACACCGCTATCGCAGGCAAGCCAGCTCCCACATTTTTTTACCGTGCTCGCTTGAGATGTAGGAAGGCTGTAGGACGCGGCTGACATTGCCGTAAGCGCCTTGCCCGGTTGCCTACGCTTACGTCAGAATCCGCCGGCTTGTGCGCTTGGGGGGTGGTCTCTAAGGTTGATCGGTCACTGAATTTCTCGGTGATCGGGTTTAGTAGCCCTACTTCTGGACACTCTTAGTGCACAAGCCTCATCTGAGTTTGATGGCGGCTGTGCGTAGGGCACCTTCGGGTGCGCCGGCTTTGAGTGTCCACCGGTCTACTAACCTGCGTACAGCTGCCACCCTTCGTTTAGTAGCGATCCGGCGGCGGCTTATTCCAGGATGCTCAAATGATCAAAAAAACTGAAAAACCGCCAACTACGCTCTTCACCCTCACACCCGACACACCCATCGAATCCCTACTGATCAACAGCTACGAAACCGTGTGTTCCGTCAGCACCCTGTTGCTCGACCTGTCCAATGACCTCAGCGGCAAACACCGCGACGTGGCACTCGCCATTCATCAACTGAGCGAGTTGTCAGTGCTGATGGTAGGCAAAGCCATGGACCAGCAGACACTCCGAGCCTAAAGCCTTACTCGGTTAACCCTGTGGGAGCTGGCTTGCCTGCGATGGCGGTAGACCTGTCGGCACATCATTGCCTGACACACCGCTATCGCAGGCAAGCCCGCTCCCACATGTTGCCCGTGCCCACTTAAGCTATCGCCGTAAAGTCCTGCCCCTGCTAGATTGACCACTCGCCATCGTCAGGGAAGCACCATGGGACACTCACTGAAAATCCTCGGCCGCACATCCTCCATCAACGTGCGCAAAGTGCTCTGGACCTGCCAGGAACTGGGCATCGACTACGTGCGCGAAGACTGGGGCATCGGCTTCAAGCCCACCCAGTCAGCCGAATTCCTGGCCCTGAACCCCAACGCCCAGGTACCTGTGCTCATCGACGACCACGGCGTGTTGTGGGAATCCAACACCATCTGCCGCTACCTGATCGGCCTGTACCAACGCACCGACCTGCTACCCGCCGAACCCGCGCCACGTGCGCGAGTCGAGCAATGGGTAGACTGGCAAGCCGTGGAACTCAACCGCGCCTGGGGCGATGCCTTCACCGCGCTGGTGCGCAACAACCCCGACAACCTCGACGCGGCGCAGATTGCCGCCGCCGTGCAGGTGTGGAATGACAAGATGGGCCTGCTGGAACAGCAGCTGGCCAAAACCTGCGCCTATGTGGCCGGCGATGAATTCACCCTTGCCGATATTCTTATCGGCCTCTCGGTGCACCGCTGGCAGAACACGCCCATGCAGCGCCCGCCCTACCCTGCCATTGCGGCGTATTACCAACGCCTGAGCCAACGCCAGGGCTTCAAGACTTTCGCCCTCGACGGCCATAACTAAAACAAGGACTCCACCGTGAACGGACTCAACATACTGCTTACCGGCGCCTGCGGCAGAATCGGCAAGACGTTTTTCGAAGCCTCGAAAGACCGCTACCGCTTCACCCTCACGGACCGCATCGCGCCGGCGTTTGACCTGGGCGAGCACCGTTTCATCCACGCCGACCTGAGTGACAAAGCCAGCCTGGCCGCGCTGCTCGACGGCATCGACGTGGTGGTGCACCTGTCGGGCATCCCCAACGCCAACGCGTCATTCGACGAGGTGCTGCCGAACAATATCCTCGCCACCACTTACCTGTTCGAAGCCGCCGTAGCCGCCGGCGTGAAACGCCTGGTGTTCGCCAGCAGCGCACAAACCATTGAAGGCTACCCGGTGGACCGGCAGATCACGCCGGGCATGCAGGTGATGCCCGCCAACCTGTACGGCGTGAGCAAATGCTATGGCGAGGCGCTGTGCGGCTACTACGCGGCCAAGACGCCGCTGTCGACCATTGCCCTGCGCATCGGCGCCTTTGAATTCCCCGAAACCCACGACCTCAACAACGCCCGCGACCTCAGCGCCTGGCTCAGCCCACGGGACGCGGTGCAATTGCTGCAACGCTCGGTGGAAGCAGAAGGCGTGAAGCACCTGATCGCCCATGGCATTTCCAATAACCGTTTCAAGCGCCTGGACCTCGGCGAAACCACGCGGGTGTTGGGTTACCATCCGGTCGACGATGCATTCCAGGCATTTGAAATCCCGATTACTTATTGAGTTCTGCCCATGCCCGCACTCTCCACCGCCGACGGCATCGACCCGATCCGCGCTGCCCACATCAGCGCGCGCATTGACCGCCTGCCCGCCGTCGCCACCGTCTGGCGCCTGGTGGCGCTGCTGTCGATCGGTGGTTTTTTCGAGCTGTATGACCTGTTCCAGACCGCCTATATCAGCCCCGGTTTGATCAGCGACGGGATCTTCCACACCGGCAGCGAAGGCGTGTTCGGCTTCTCGGACCAGGCCGCGTTCGCCTCGGCGACCTTTCTGGGCCTGTTCCTCGGCGCCAGCCTGCTCAGCCCCATCGCCGACCGTTTCGGGCGCCGGGCGATCTTTACCTTTGCGCTTGTCTGGTACACCGTGGCCACGGTGTTGATGGGCATTCAAACCTCGGCACTGGGCATCATCGGCATGCGTTTTCTGGTGGGTATTGGCCTGGGGATCGAGCTGGTGACCATCGATGCCTACCTGTCGGAACTGGTGCCCAAGCGCATGCGCAGTTCGGCGTTTGCCTTCGCGTTTTTTATCCAGTTTCTGTCGGTGCCGGCGGTGGCGTTGATGTCGTGGTGGCTGGTGCCCCAGGCGCCGTTCGGGGTGTCCGGCTGGCGCTGGGTGGTGCTCAGCAGTGCAGTGTTTGCGCTGTTTATCTGGCAACTGCGCAAGCGCCTGCCGGAATCACCGCGCTGGCTTGCGCAAAAAGGCCGCTTTGATGAGGCCGGGCAAATCATGGACAGCCTGGAGGCGCGCTGCCAAAAGGATCACGGCAAACCGCTGGATGAACCCGAACCGCAAGCCGTCAGCGTGCAAGGCAGCGGCCGTTTCGCCGATATCTGGCAACCGCCGTACCGCCGCCGTGCGTTGATGCTGATTGTGTTTCATGTGTTCCAGGCCATCGGCTTTTTCGGCTTCGGCAATTGGTTGCCGGCATTGCTGTCGGGCCAGGGCGTGAGCGTGACCCACAGCCTGATGTACGCCTTTATCATCACCCTCGCCTACCCGCTGGGGCCGTTGCTGTTTGTAAAAGTGGCCAACCGCTTTGAAAACAAATGGCAGATCGTCGGCTCAGCCATGGGCGCAATGATCTTCGGCAGCCTGTTTGCCCTGCAAACCACGGCGGTGGGGCTGGTGATCTGCGGCGTGATGATCACCTTCTGCAACGCCTGGCTGAGCTTCAGTTATCACTCGTATCAAAGTGAACTGTTCCCGACCAATATCCGCGCGCGGGCGGTGGGGTTCTGCTATTCGTTCAGCCGCTTGTCCACGGTGTTCAGCAGCTTGTTGATCGGCTTTATCCTGGAGCACCTGGGTACGCCAGGCGTGCTGGCGTTTATTGCCAGCAGCATGTTGATTGTGATGATCACCATCAGCTGGTTCGGGCCACGCACACGCAATTTGGCGCTGGAGAATATTGCGCACTGACGCGTAACACACTGGTCGGATAGACGCCTGAACCTGTGAAATGTGACAGTAGACGGTTTGTTTTATAAGTCACTAAATGGCCTTACTGACTTTGCCGGATGCAGGGTCGATAAGGAGTTCACAATGACCACAGGTACTTTTAACGTCACAAAATCGATTTACGGCGCCTTTACTGCGTCCACTTTAGAGTTTTATGACAGCAGAGAAACACTCACCATCGGAGCATGGCATCCTAAATTAGCTGATAAAAAAGTAAATATTGAGCTCGCCGTAAAATCTATACCTGGCCACTCGAACGGTGCGTTCAAAGGAGACGGTAAGGTTCCCTTATCGCATTTCGGCATACACAAAGATGGCACTTCAATCTTTTACTCTTCAGCCACCGGCAGCTATGAAGTGACTTATGACAAAGCAAAGCAGCACGTAAAGGGCAAGGCTCATTTCCAATCGCGCGAATTGGACGAACAGGGCAAGCCGATCGAGTTTGCCTTCGATTTCGACCTCGCGGGCTTCAGCTCATAAAACTGCCTGCCAACTGGCTCCCTGACGGCTAAACGTAGCCGCGCAGCGGACAATGTTTGCCGCAGCCGCCACGCCATCCCCAACAAAATCGGGGGTGGCGCACTCGGCATGCTATTTGCTGCACCTGACGCACCGAACACATCCCAGGTGAGCAATCATGCTGATCAACAACAACACCCAAGCCGTGTCGACCGTGCAACAGCTCAAGCGGCCCGACATGGACCCGGCCAACGCGGCCGCCAGCACGCTGTACAGCGGCGCCCTGCAAGCGGCGCAGCAGAGCGTAACCGTACCGGCCGCGCAAAAGGATTTGGACAAGGCCAACGACCGCATCGACGAAGCCTTCGCCAAGACCCGCGTGCAGTTGCAAGCCACCGCTGCCGCCCCAACGGCCTCGACGGATGTGCCGGCAGCCGGTTCGGGCACCAGCACCGCACGTGCTGACTTCACCGATTACATGAACAAATCCCCGGCCGAACGCATCCGCGAGCAGTTGCTCAAGGAACAGGGTTTGACCGAGGCGCAAGTGCAGGCAATGCCGCAGGAAAAACAGGACGCGATTGCCAAGCAAGTGGCTGAGCGTGTGAAGCAGCAGCAAGAGCAGCAGGTCGCGGCGAAAGCCACTGATCCGGCGCAGGCGGTTAAAGAAACCCTGGCGGCGATCTGACAGACACCGCTGGATAAATGTGGGAGCCAGCTCCCACATGGATCGTGCTCACTGCGCTACAGCGCTTTGCCGGGCTGATCCGTCGGGGCGCTGAAGATCTGCTCCATCTGCGTGGAAAAAGGCACTTCGAGATTAAGCGTCTTGACCACAATCGGCGACTCAAACCATTTGGCATACAGCGTCTTGGCGTCCCCGGACGCCATTAAGGCAGCCAGGGTCTTGTCCACGGTACGTTTTAACGCGGGGTTATTTTTCGGCATGATCAACCCCAGGTGTTCCACCACCAGCACATCTTTCAAAAACTGATAACGCGCAGGTTCGGCGGCACTTGCCATCAGCGGCGCCACTACCACTTCATCGAACACCAGACTGTCGGCTTGGCTATCAACCAACATGTTGAAGCCCTCAGTCAGGTTTTTGGCATGTACCTTTTTAAGGGTCCACCCTTCGCGCTTTTCAAGTTGTTGAACCACCTCGCCAACGGTGGTGCCATCAACAATCACCACGGATCGACCATTGAGGTCCTTCAAGCTATCCAACTTTTCACCGACCCTGGAAACCACTTTAATCGAGGCCGCGAAGGTTGAAACGCTGAAATCAACCTGCTTCTGGCGCTCCAGTGTGTTGGTGGTAGAGCCACACTCGAGGTCTACCGCACCGCTGCTGACGGCAGTGAGACGGTCTTTGAAACTCAAGGGTTTGAAGCTCAAGGCCAGTTGATCAAGCTTGAGGTTTTTCTTCACGTCATCGGCAATGCGCCGACACAGGTCGATGGAGTAACCCACCGGTTCACCCGCGCCGGTCTGATAGGAAAAAGGCAGCGCTTCCGCCGGATACCCAATGACCATTTGTTTCTTATCGCGGATTTTTTCCAGAACGGCATCGTTTGCCAGCGCGCTGGCCGACAGCATGCATAACGACAGGAATAAGGCGCCTTGCAACTTCATAGTTCGTCTCACGCATTGAATAACCTGCGCTCTTATACCGACGCCGTTGAAGCTGCTCTGTAGGGCAAATCTGCGCTCGCTGGCGAACCTGTCTCGACAGCAAGCGCGATGATGTCTATTGCAGTTGCAACGTCGAGTTGAATTGGCTGATGGCATCCACCACATGCCGTGAGCCTTCCTGAATCTCCAGGATCACCTGCCCCGCCTCATTCGCCAATTCCACACCCAGCCCGGTGCGGCTCAGGCTCGACTGCATGCTCGACACCGCGCTCAACGACAGGTCGTGGTTCTTGCGCACCACATCCACGATCTCCACCGTCGCCTGACTGGTGCGTGCGGCCAGGCTGCGCACTTCATCGGCCACCACCGCAAAACCACGCCCGTGCTCGCCGGCCCGCGCCGCTTCAATGGCGGCGTTAAGCGCGAGCATATTGGTCTGTTCGGCGATGCTGCGGATGGTCTGCACGATGGAGCCGATGATGTCCGATTGCTTGCTCACCGCATCGATACTCTGGGCCGCCTGGTTCAAGTCGCTGGAAATCTCTTCAATGATCTGTACGGTTTGCTGCACCACCTCCGAGCCTTTGCGCGCGCAGGCGTCGTTTTGCACCGAGGTGGCATGCGCCGAATCGGCGGCGGTGCGCAGGGTGGAGACCTGGTCGGTGATGTCGCTGGCGAACTTCACCACTTTGTAAAGGCGCCCGTTGGTGTCGAAAATCGGGTTGTAGGACGCTTCCAGAAACAGGGTCTTGCCGTATTTATTCTTGCGCTCGAAGCGATGGGAGTGATATTCCCCCCGGTTGAGCGAGGCCCAGAATGCCTTGTAGGCCGGCGATTCAACCTCGGCACGGTGGCAGAACATGCTGTGGTGCTGGCCGATGATTTCTTCCCGTGAGTACTGCACGGTGCGCAGGAAGTTGTCATTGGCGTTGAGGATCTGGCCCTGCGGGGTGAACTCGATCACCGCCATGGAACGGCTGATGGCGTCGATCAGGCTCTGGTTCTCATGCTCATGGTGGACCCGCGCAGAAATATCCGAGGCCACTTTGATCACGCTCTGCACCTGATTGCTACTGTCGAGCACCGGCATATAACTGGCTTCCAACCACACTTCTTCGCCACGCTTGTTCAGGCGCATGAAGGTGCCGCTGAGGGCTTCGCCGCGCGCCAGGTCGCGCCATAGCTGGGTGTAGGCCTCGGTATGGGTGTAGGCCTCTTCGCAGAAAATACGGTGATGTTTGCCACGGATCTCTTCCACGTTGTAGCCCATGGCTGTGCAGAAGTTGTGGTTGGCATCGAGGATCACGCCATTGCGGTCGAACTCGATCATCGCCATGGAACGGCTGATGGCGGCGAGTTTGGCGTTGGCTTCGGTGAGGGCGCAGGAGAAACGCTCGATTTCTTGCAGGTCGGATTTGTGATGGCGGTTGAACATGGTCAGATCACCCTTGATTCCCGGCGCCCGAAAGGCGCATTCCTTTTATTTTTTGGACAGTGCTGGCAAACCTTCATGGGGAAATAACCATCCGAAACGCTTTATATGCCAAACGTCATCAATGGTTCTGGGTGAGCATAGACAGGGCTTCGCGCTATGCAAGGCCACTAGTCAGCCAGCATTTTCAACAATGCATGCGCAGCCGCGCACAGCGGGCGGGTAGTTGAGGCAACCAACGCAAATTCACGATACAGCGGGACGGTCAGCGGCATCACGCGCAAGCCATTACGCTTTACCGGCAGCGCCATTTCAGGCACCAGCGTAACGCCGACGCCTTCGCGCACCAGGCTGTAGGCGCTGCTCCATTCGCGTACTTCCACGCGAATATCGCGCAGCGCCAGCCCCGCAGCGCTGGCCAAGCTGCGGGCACTGGCGGTGCAACCGCCGGTGGCAAGCACGAAGGGTTGTTCCAGCAGCTCCTCGAACGACACGCCGGCGTTGGCCGGGCGCTGCGCCAAGGGATGATGGGTCGGCAACACGGCCATCCAGCAATCTCGCCCCAATACGGTGGCGTTGCGCTCGGGCTTGGGGTTGAGCACCACGCCCAGGTCGATCAGGCCGGCGTCGAGCAAGGTGAGCACTTCGCTGTCCGTGACATCCAGCGCGGTCACTTCAATACCGGGGTTCAACTGACGAAAACGCTGCAGCAGCGGCGTCAGAAAAGCCGCCATCACCATCGGGAAACTGGCGATACGAATACTCCCACGCAGCAGCGGCCGAGCGTCGTCGACCGTGCTACGAATCGCCTGCAACGCCCCCATCATCACCCGCGCGTGTTCGATCACACTCAACCCGAG
This sequence comes from Pseudomonas sp. W3I7, assembly GCF_030816095.1. NCBI lineage: Bacteria > Pseudomonadati > Pseudomonadota > Gammaproteobacteria > Pseudomonadales > Pseudomonadaceae > Pseudomonas > Pseudomonas sp. W3I7. The sequence continues at coordinate 1,060,783 of NZ_JAUSXP010000001.1, read as the reverse complement.
CGCGGTGGGCAAGGTCTTGCGCGGCTCACGCGTGAACAATTGCGCCCCCAAGGTCGCTTCCATGTTGGCCATGGCCTGGCTGGCCGCGGACTGGGTCATGCCCACCTGCTCGGCAGCCGCCGTAATGCTGCCGTGATCGGCCACGGCCACCAGCAAGCGCCAGTGCATCAGGTTCATCATGGCAGTAGCTGTCCTTATGGATGGGGTCTGAAGGTTTAATTTTACGCAAGGTGCCATGCCCGCGAGACTGGCGCAAATTCAACCGAGTAGCCCCACATGAAAACTGTATTTTTCCCCGAATGCCTGTTCCCTCGCCCCCCACATCGTGCTGCGCGAACTGGCGCTGCCGTTCGACTTGGTGCGCGTCGATAACCAGGCCAAAACCACTGCCGATGGCGAAGACTTCCTGCAAATAAACCCCAAGGGCTATGTGGCGGCGCTGCAACTGGATAACGGCCAGGTACTCACCGAAGCCAGTGCGATTGTGCAATACCTGGCCGACCTGAAACCCGCCGCCCAGTTGGCCCCGGCCAATGGCAGCTGGGAGCGTGTGCGTTTGCAGGAATGGCTGAATTTCATCGCCAGCGAGATTCACGGCGGGCTGGGGATTTTCTTCAACCCGGCGATTCAAGGCGAAGTGCGAGCCACGTTTGTGGCCAAGTTGTTCAAGCGCTTTGCGTTTCTGGTGCAGACGCTGGAGCGTCAGGATTATTTGCTGGGCGAGCAGTACTCGGTAGCGGATGCGTATTTGTTTGTGCTGCTGCGCTGGGCGGCGGTTCATGACATTGATCTGCAGCCGTGGCCGGCGCTGACGGCGTTTATGCAACGCGTTGGCGCACGGCCTGCGGTGACTGCGGCGCTGGCTGCTGAAAATCCATGACCTGAAATGCACTCCACTGTGGGAGCTGGCTTGCCTGCGATGGCGGTGTGTCAGGCAATGATGTGCTGTCTGGACTATCGCCTTCGCAGGCAAGCCAGCTCCCACATTTTGATCTTCATTGGTGTAGAGAAAGGGTTTCAGGTGGCCATCGAGGATGAAAGTGCTCAGTGCCAACACATCCACCGACCCCGAACGATCCTGATCCAGAAACGCCACCTGACTGCGCACCGACGCATGAATCCCAGGCCGTTGATAAAGTCGATGTAGATCGGTTGCATGGTCTGCTCACTGATAGCTTTCGTGGCGAGGGAGCTTGCTCCCTCGCCACAGATAAATAGGTGCTTATGGCGCTTTGAACACGATTTGCTGCACCTCGACCTTTTTCGGGATCAGGCCGTTGGCGAAGAACAGGTCGGCGGTGCGCTGCTGGTTGGCGATGTCGATGGCTTGCAGCGGGCGAATCGGCTCCGGCGAGCGGTGTTCGAAGTAGCTTTTGACCACCGCCGGTTGCAGGCCCAAGGTCTTGGCCATCAAGGCGATGCTTTCTTCGGGCTGGTCCAGGGACAGGCGCTGGGCCTTGCCGAGCGTCTTGATGATGGTGGCGACGGCGTGCGGATACTGTTTGGCAAATGGGCCGTTGACCACAAAGAAACTGCCGGCCGGGTTAAGGCCTTGGCCGTCACCCAAGACGCGGGCGGAGCCATCGACCACGGCCGCCGAATAGTACGGGTCCCACACCACCCAGGCGTCGACTTTACCTTGCTCAAACGCCGCGCGGCCGTCGGACGGCGACAGGTACACCACGTTCACATCCTTCCACTGCAAGCCCGCGCGCAGCAGGCTCTTGAGGAATAGGTTGTGCGCGCTGGAGCCCTTGAGCAGCGCCACGCGCTTGCCCTTGAGTTCGGCCACGCTTTGGAGGCTGCTGGCTTTGGGCACCAGCACCGCTTCGGTCTTGCCTTCATTGGGCTCGACCGCGAAGTACTGCAAGTCGATACCGGCGGCCTGGGCGAAGATCGGCGGGATGTCGCCGATATTGCCGATGTCCAGGCTGCCGGCGTTCAGCGCCTCGATCAGCGGCGGGCCGCCGAGGAATTCGGTCCATTGCACCTGAGTGCCGGGCAGCGCCTCTTCGAACAACTTGTGTTCACGGGCCAGCACCATGCTCACCGAACTTTTTTGGTAGCCGATGCGCAAGGTGGAAGGTTCGGCGGCCAGCACGTTGCCGGCCACCAGCGAAAAAACAACAGCAGCGAGGACTTTGAACATCAGAGCGCTCCCTTGACCTTGGCCGCGACATCCGCAGGCACCCATTGCTGCCACACGTGCGGCTGCTCTTTGAGGAACGCCAGCGCGACCTGGCGCGGCTGTTCACGTTTCTCGCTCATCTGCGCGAGGATGCCGTTGAGCAGGTCGATCGGCAGGTCGACTTTTTCAAAGAAGGTGACTAACTGCGGGTACTGCGCCTTGAACGGCGCCGACACGCCAATCGCCAAATGCGCAGGCATCGAGCGCGTGCCAATGGGGCGCGGGTTGTTGGCGTCGGCCAGGGTTTTCCAGGCGTCGGCGTTAAACGGCGGCTCTTCGAGCTTGATCAGCTTGAAGCGGCCGAGCAGTGGCGTCGGCGACCAGTAGTAGAACAACACCGGTTTGCCACGACGGATCGAGGAGGCCACTTCAGCATCCAGTGCCGCGCCGGAGCCGGTGCGGAAGTTGACGAAGGTGTCGGTCAGGCCATAGGCCTTGAGCTTCTGGCTGTTGACGATTTCCGAGGTCCAGCCGGTGGGGCTGTTGAGAAAGCGGCCTTTGCTCGGGTCTTCCGGGTCGCGGAACACGTCTTTGTAGCGCGCCAGGTCGGCCACCGACTTGAGCTGCGGCGCCAGCGGTTTGATGCCGCGCTCGGCATCACCCTTGATCACGTATTCGGGCACCCACCAGCCCTCGGTGGCGCCTTTGACCGTGTCGCCCAGGCCGAATACTTTGCCTTCGGCCTCGGCCTTGACCCACGCCGGACTGCGCCCGGCCCATTCTTCGCCGATTACCTGGATGTCATCCTTGGCCAGGGCGGCTTCCAGGCTCACGGTACTGCCGGGCAACGTGTCGGTAGGCAGGCCGTAGCCTTTTTCGACGATCAGACGCAGCACTTCGGTGATCAGGCTGCCGCTTTCCCAGGTGATGTCACCGAAGTGGATAGGTTTGATGGCGTCGGCGGCCTGGGCTGGCTGCGTCAGGACAGCAAGTGCCAGCAGCGAGCCACCGAGCAGGTTTTTAATTGTTTTCATGCAGAACCTCATTTTCCGGAACACAGGAGATCAACGGTGGGCGCTGGCTTGCCTGCGATGGCGAGGGTGGCTTCAACATCGCTATCGCAGGCAAGCCAGCTCCCACACGGGATCGGTGTGCTACTCAAGTTGTTTAAAAGTCATAACTGAGCCGCGTGGAGTAGAACGCCCCTTCCGACGCGGTCGGTGACCGGTAGCTGTATGGCTGGCCTGGCGTCTGGCGCAGGCAACGGTTGAGCGCACGGGCCATGTAGTCGCTGACCGAGCGCTGGGAAATGCCCAGCTCGGCGGCGATCTCGGGATAGGTCAGGCCATTGAGCTGCGAAAGCAAAAAGGTCGCCTTGACCTTGGCCGGCAGGCCGTCGAGCAATTGGTCGATGGCCTGCAAGGCCTCAAGTATTTGCGCAAGGTCTTCGGGCGACGCTGCGTTGGGGGTTTCGTCGTTGTCCAGGGCGTCGAGGTAAGCGCGTTCCAGATCACGGCGACGCCACAGTTGGTACATCAAACGCTGGGCGATGGTGGTGAGCAAGGCGCGAGGCTGACGAATCGGCAGCACGCCGGGTGAAGTCAGCAGGTGCACGAAGGTGTCGGCGGCGATGTCTTCGGCGTGTGCGCGGGAATCGAGGTGGCGGTGCAAACGGCTGCACAGCCAGTCGTAATGACTGCGGAACAATCCGCCCACGTAATCGCGGTGAGAAGTGTCGGCGCCGGACATAGTGGCTCCATCTGAGAGGGTTGCGCGTTATGTCCGGTGTTCCGGTGGAGCGATCCTAGCAAGGCTGCTTATTCTTTAATAATATTTAAAAGGTATTTTTATATAACCTTATTGAAGCTTCGGATAACCGGCATCGACGGCTGTTTGCTGGTAGCCCAGAAGCACCTGGTAGTCGTCTTCGCTGGCAGGCAGGACTGCCTGGATGCCGAGGGTTTCGACCACGTGCGGTAGATCCTGTAACGCTTGATTCATCACGTCACGAATGTGTGCGGCTTGCTCATCGTTCAAGTGCAGCGCGCCGATGAAGGGCAAGGTCGGGCTCGGCGCGCTGTGGCTGATGATGCGCAGCCCCGCCACTTCTTCGGCGGCGAAACGGGCGAGGTAGTCGTAGGTCACGCTGTCGATGGCGGCAAGGTCGGCGCGGCCTTCGCGCAGCCAGCGCAGGCTTTCACGATGGGCGCCGCTGATGCCGACGCTGGCGAAGAAACGGCCTTCGCGGTGCAGCGGTGCAAGGCGCTCGCGCAGCAGGTTCATGCCGCTGTTGGAGTCGTGGCCGTTGATCACGCCGCGGCTGTCGTAAAAGTCCGCAAGCTGAGTGCGCGGGTTGTCGTCGCGGGTCAGCAGCAGGCTGCAATGTTCGCCCTGGCCGCTGTGGGCCAGCTCATAGCGCGGGCGGCCGATCACGCGCACTTTGCCGCGCAGCTGGGTCATCAGCGGGTAGCCGCAGGTTTGCGTCACCAGCAGTTCGGGCGCCAGCCACAGGCCTTCCAGGTCGAGGTGGTCAGCGTTGCGGCGCGTCAGGTTCAGGCGCTGGAAAATGCGCGCCAGCCACGCTTGGTTGGCCTGTTGCACCGCTGCGGGCGCGACGTACATCAACAGCTCGGCGTAGTGGTCACTCATGGTCGTCTCTCACGCAAAAGGGTGCCGAGGGCTGTCGATGGCCTTGAGCCCGTGGCGGCTGATCAACTGGCCATAACCCTGCACCAGGAAACCACCGCTGCGCGCCACCCATTGTTCACGTCGCGCCCGGTAGACCGTGGGCAGCAGATACCAGGGCAACTTGGGCAAGTCGTGGTGCACCAGATGCAGGTTGTTATTGAGGAACAGCCAGGTCCACGGCCAGGACGCTTCGTTGAGCACCGTGCGCTGTTCCGGCTGCAGGTGTGGGCGGTGTTCATAGTAGGAACGGATCGACGCCAGGGACAAGGCCGGCGCGGTCACCAGCAACAGGTAATGCCACACCGGAATGGTGCTGTAATGGTCAATAAAGCTCAGCATCAGGATTGTCACGCCGCCGTGGGCCAGCCACATCGGCCACACCTGGGGCAGGCGCTGGAGTTGATGACGCGCCAACCGCGCGATGGCCAGCGGCGATGCCAGCAGAAAGCGTCCGAGTACAGTTTTGGTCAGCCAATGCACCCCGCGTTTGAATAACGAGCTGTTATCCCATTGGTATTGATTAAGGTAGCGGCTTTCCGGGTCGATGCCCGGCAGGGTCAGGTCTTCGTCGTTGTGGTGCAGCAGATGGCTGTCGCGGTACAGCGTGTAGGGATACCACACGGCAAACGGTGCGTAGCCGAGCAGTTTGTTGATCAGGGGCGAACGGGTGGGATGGCCATGCAGCAATTCGTGTTGCACCGACAGCCAGAGTGTCACCAGCGGGACCAGCAACACCGTGCTCAGCCACAGGCCCAGCCAGTGGCTGGCGAACAGCACGGCGAACCAGCCGGCGTACACGCCGACCAGCAACAGCCAGGTCGGCCATTCGGTGAGTGCGGTAAAACTGCGTGCCAGGGCTTCGATTTCCCGGCGGTGGGTCAGATCAAGGTAGTTGGCCATCGGCAGCTCAGAGCAGGTGTTTCCTGCTCTGTGCAGTGAGGTGCAAAAATCTTGCAGATCGTTTGGTTCTAAGCTTGTAACTCAGTGCCCGAACAGGCCGGCTTCGGACTTCTTGGTTTTTTTCTCGGCGCGTTTTTCATCGGCGGTTTTTGCCGGCTTTTTCTTCGCGGCTTTCTTTGAATCCATACCTTTGGCCATGATGCATGCTCCACGTGAAGGGGATGTAACACTGGGTATACCACCTATTGCCCGGCAGAAGGCGCTTATAATCGGCGGCCCTTGATTACGTTGCCCAAACACCATGCCCGAACTGCACCTTCAACTGCTGGCAGAGCCGCTGTGGCCGCTGCTGAACAAGTTTTACCGCAGCCATAATTCGTCGATGAAGGCGCTCAAGGGCGGGCGCTTGTGGGTGGCGCGCGACGGCGAGATTGTCGCCGGGCTGTGCCTGACACCTGTGGTGGGTGGGCAATGGTTGACCGGCGTGTTTGTCGACCCGGCCTATCGCGGCCACGGGCTGGCGGCGCGGTTGATCGCTGCGGCAGTGGCTGATGTGGAAGGTAGGGTGTGGCTGCTGTGTCATCCAGAGCTGGAGGGCTTGTATCAGCGTATGGGTTTCACCCAGGAAACCACCCTGCCTCAATCCCTGGGTGAGCGTCTGGTGCGCTATAAACGCAACAAACCAATGATCGCCATGGGCTTAGAACCGTTAGTGAGGACCCCTGCAGATAATGTGTGATCGCCCCGTGCAAGGCCCGTGCTAGCCTCGACAGCACAGTGGCCCCTTACAGGATGATCATGAAAAACACGTTTGCAGCGCTGTCTCTTACCGCCCTCCTCGCTCCGGCTTTAAGCCAGGCAGCGCAGGCGCCGATTACCGCCGAGCAGTACGCCAGCGTGCTGGCCGGCAGTTGGCGCGACCCGGCCAATAGCGCGCGTGACGGTTACCGCCACCCGCAGCAAACCCTGGAGTTCTTTGGCCTGAGCGCCAAACAGAGCGTGATCGAAATCACCCCGGGTGGCGGTTGGTTCAGCGAAATACTCGCACCGCTGCTCAAGGACCACGGGCATTACATCGCCGCCGTGCAAGCCGCCAGCAGCAGCGCTTATGCTGCGACGTCCGAACAGAACCTGAAAAACAAATTCGCCGCCGACCCTGCGCGCTATGCCAGGGCCGACGTCGTCGAGTTCAACCCCAAAGCCCCGGTGTTCGGCAAACCGGCTTCGGTGGACGCCGTGCTGACCTTTCGCAATGTGCATAACTGGGTAGACGCGGGCACCGCACCGGCGACCTTCAGCGCTTTTTACACCGTGCTCAAACCCGGCGGTGTGCTGGGCGTGGAAGATCACCGGGCCAAAGACGGCGCGGACCTGGAAGCGATCAAGGACAGCGGCTACCTGACCACGGCGCAAGTGGTGAAGCTGGCAACGGACGCCGGGTTCAAGCTGGCCGGCCAGAGCGAGGTGAATGCCAACCCCAAGGACACCAAGGACTACCCGGGCGGCGTGTGGACGTTGCCGCCATCGTTGCGGTATGGGGAGCAGGATAAGGCCAAATACCTGGCGATTGGCGAGTCGGATCGGATGACGTTGCGGTTCATAAAACCCGCCCGATAACTCTGTTTGGAATGCATTCCAAATGTGGGAGCGGGCTTGCTCGCGAATGCGGTGTGTCAGTTGATGGATTTACTGACTGATCCACCGCATTCGCGAGCAAGCCCGCTCCCACATTTTTTGATCGCATCCCGTCAGTGACTCACTCGTCAGCGTTTGGGTCCATATCCGGGAACATCACTTCGATAAACCCGAACTTGCTGAAGTCGGTAATTCGCGAGGGGTACAGCCGGCCGATCAGGTGATCGCACTCGTGCTGCACTACTCGCGCATGGAAGCCGTCGGCAACGCGCACAATCGGCTCGCCCTTGGGGTCGAAACCTTCGTAGCGAATCTGCTGGTAACGATCCACCGCACCGCGCAAGCCGGGCACCGACAGGCAACCTTCGTAACCTTCTTCGAGCACCGGGCTGAGCGGCGTGATCAGCGGGTTGATCAGAATGGTCTGCGGCACCGGCGGCGCATCCGGGTAGCGTTCGCTGGCCTCGAAACCGAAGATCACCAACTGCAGGTCCACACCGATCTGCGGGGCGGCCAGGCCGACACCGCCGACGTGCTCCATGGTCTGGAACATGTCATCAATCAATTGCCACAGCTCAGGGCTGTCGAACATTTCCGGCGGAACCGGTGGCGCGATACGCAGCAGGCGCTCGTCGCCCATTTTCAGGATTTCACGGATCATCGATCAGACTTCATCGGTAGTGGGCTTGGAGTGGTCCCGGCCGAGGCCTGAGACGTGCTGTTTTTCATCCGTGTGGCTGTCTTCATCGAATTCCTTTTCCCCTGGGTCCTTGCCTTCAGCCGACATATGCTCGATCACGGCATTCATCTCCGCGCCGAGCAACAACACGGCGGCGGAAATATAGAAGTACAGGAGCAGGACGATGATCGCACCGATACTGCCATACATGGCGTTGTAGTCGGCGAAGGTTTTGACGTAATAGCCAAAGCCCAGTGAGGCGATGATCCACACCACCACGGCCAGTACGGAGCCTGGGGTGATAAAGCGGAATTTCTGCTCAACATCGGGCATCACGTAGTACATGAGGGCCACGGCGAACATCAGCAGAATCACGATCAGCGGCCAGCGCAGGATGGTCCACAGCGTGACCACGAATTCCTGCATGCCGATCTGCCCGGCGAGCCATTCCATTACCTGCGGCCCGAGCACCATCAACGCGGCGGCGGCAAGCAGCATGCCGGCAATGCCGACGGTGTAGAAGATCGACAGCGGGAAGCGCTTCCAGATCGGCCGGCCTTCGACCACGTCGTAGGCGGCGTTCATTGCGCTCATCATCAGGCGTACACCGGCCGAGGCGGTCCACAGCGCGATCACGATACCCACCGAGAGCAAACCGCCCTTGGACTGCTGCAACTGGTCGATCACCGGGTTGACCTGCTCCAGCGCCTGGGGCGGCAACACCAGTTCCGACTGCATGCGCAGCCAGGTGAAAAAGTCCGGCAGGTGCAGGAAACCGATCAGGGCAATAAGGAACAGCAGAAAAGGAAACAGCGAAAACAGCATCTGGTAGGCCAGTGCCGAGGCGTAGGTGGGCATTTCGTCATCGACGAATTCCTTGACGGTGCGCACCAGCACTTTGTGGAGCTTGAGGCCGTCTAGTACCGGAAAAATCATAGCGTCTCCTTTCGCCGCAAAAGGGTGAGGTCGTGGGCGACTCAGGGGCCGTTTTCTACATCAAAGTAGCCCATTTGGCGACTTTGAAACAATTTCCAAACTTTAGTTGCACGTTTTACACAAAAACGGCCATCCGTGGATGGCCGTCGGGCTGCATGAATCCAGCCGGCGATTGGGTCTTACTTGACGGCTTTTTTTACCGCATCTTTGGTGTCGCCGACGGCTTTCTGGGCTTCGCCTTTCTTTTCCTGAACCACGCCTTCTGCGCGCAGTTTGTCGTTGCCCGTTACCTTGCCAACGCCTTGCTTGACGTTACCAACGGCTTCGTTGGCCAAACCTTTTGCCTTATCCGATGTGCTGCTCATGGTATTTCTCCGAAAGAACAATCAAGGGTTTTGGTCATTACCTAAAGATTGACCGGCGGCCGTTCGGCAGAGTTTCAATTATTTTTCAGCGCGCATTTCATCGCAGCGAACAGGTTTGGCTTTATGTTTTGCCGCCAACCCACGAGAATGCCCGGCACATTCAGGCTATAACGCTGAATAACAGATCCCGTAGGAAGGTTATGAAACTCAATAAAGCACGGGCCATTGCCCGTAGAAACCAGGAACTGGGCGGTGCCGTACTCGGCGTCAACAACTGCCACTTCACCGACCTGGACAGCAAACGCAACATCTGGTGGTTCGACCTGCCGCTGGTGCGCATTGGTGTGGGCCAGTACGAGTGGGTTCACTTGTTGATGCACAACGCTGAAACTGACCAGTTGCTGCACCTGAAGGTGCCGACGGCGTTCCTGCGCGAACACATCGAAGGGCTGGTGGTGCGCAATGCGGGCAAGCGCAAGCCGGAGATTACCCTGGAGCTGAGCGCGGATAAGGATTCGTTCTTGAAGGATGTACGCCCGGCCGGTGCTGGCGTGGGTTTTGCGCAGTTTGCCTTGTAGGGCAACGGAGCAAAATGTGGGAGCGGGCTTGCTCGCGAATGCAGAGTGTCAGTCACCGGCTGTGTCGCTGACACACCGCATTCGCGAGCAAGCCCGCTCCCACATTTGGAATGTATTTCAATGCTGAGAGATCAGCAGCTATAAAAAACCCCGCATCAGCGGGGTTTTTTATCGGTTACTTTTTAAGGCCGAGCTTCTTCAGCTCTTCATCACGCAACTCACGGCGCAGGATCTTGCCCACGTTGGTGGTCGGCAATGCATCACGGAATTCCACGGCCTTGGGCACTTTGTAGCCGGTGACGTTGGCGCGCATGTGTTCCATCACCTGGTCCTTGGTCAGGGTCGCCCCTGGCTTGACCACGATAAAGATCTTGATGTGCTCACCGGATTTTTCATCCGGCACACCGATGGCCGCACATTGCAGCACGCCCGGCAAGGTCGTCAGCACGTCTTCCAGCTCGTTGGGGTAGACGTTGAAACCGGAGACCAGAATCATGTCTTTCTTGCGGTCGACAATGCGGATGTAGCCGTCTTGCTGGATGATCGCGATGTCACCGGTCTTCAACCAGCCTTCGCTGTCGAGCATTTCGGCGGTGGAGTCGTCGCGCAACCAGTAGCCCTTCATCACCTGCGGGCCTTTCACACACAGCTCGCCGGTTTCGCCCAGTGCCAACTCGGTGCCGTCGTCGGCGATGACTTTGCACAGGGTAGAAGGCACCGGAATGCCGATGGTGCCGATCTGGATGTGCTGAATCGGGTTGACGGTGGCCACCGGGCTGGTTTCGGTCATGCCGTAACCTTCACAGATGCCACAGCCGGTCACGGCTTTCCAGCGCTCGGCCGCCGCCAGTTGCAGGGCCATGCCGCCCGACAAGGTCACTTTGAGCGCGGAGAAATCCAGCTTGCGGAACGCTTCGTTATTGCACAGCGCCACGAACAAGGTGTTGAGGCCGACAAACCCGCTGAACTTCCACTTCGACAGTTCCTTGACCATCGCCGGCAGGTCGCGCGGGTTGCTGATCAGGATGTTGTGGTTGCCGATCAGCATCATCGCCATGCAATGAAAGGTAAACGCATAGATGTGGTACAGCGGCAGCGGCGTGATCAGGATCTCGCAGCCTTCGTTGAGGTTGGAGCCCATCAGTGCCTTGCACTGCAGCATGTTGGCGACGAGGTTGCGGTGGGTGAGCATCGCGCCCTTGGCCACGCCGGTGGTGCCGCCGGTGTATTGCAGCACGGCCACATCGCCGCTGGCGGGGCTGGCATCGTTGACCGGTTGACCGTGCCCCTTGGCCAGCACGTCGTTGAACTTAATCGCCTTGGGCAAGTGATAGGCCGGGACCATTTTCTTCACGTACTTGATGACGCTGTTGATCAGCAGGCGCTTGAACGGCGACAGCAAGTCAGCGACTTCGGTGACGATCACGTGCTTGACGGCGGTCTTGGGCACGACTTTTTCAGCCAGGTGCGCCATGTTCGCCAGGCAAACCAGGGCCTTGGCCCCGGAATCATTGAATTGGTGTTCCATTTCCCGCGCGGTGTACAGCGGGTTGGTGTTGACCACGATCAGCCCGGCACGGATGGCACCGAACACGGCCACCGGGTATTGCAGGACGTTGGGCAGTTGCACGGCGATTCGATCGCCCGGCTTCAAGTCGGTATGCTGTTGCAGGTAGGCGGCGAACGCGCCGGACAATTCGTACAGTTCACCGTAGGTGATGGTCTTGCCCAGGTTGCTGAAAGCCGGTTTGTCGGCGAAGCGCTGGCAGGACTGTTTCAGTACCGCCTGAATATTCTGATACTCGTCTGGATTGATGTCTGCAGCAATCCCGGCGGGGTACTTATCCTTCCAAAAGTCTTCGTTCATGGAAGCCCACTCCTCAGCGACGCGAATTCATCATCGCATTTGATGCGATTATTATTGGTGTATGTTTTTTTAGGTGAGTCTGGCGCTTTCAAGCAGGCCGAGAAGTCACAAAGCGCGCCGAGAGTAGCAGCTTTGCCAGGGGCCGCCTAGAGCCAAAAGAAGGCCCTACAGTCATAAACATGACTCAAGAATATCTAGTGGTCATTTTTAGAGCAAAGATTCTATAAACAAGGAAATGGCTCTGGAATGGGCTATACAGAGCGATAAACAGCAATGTGGGAGCTGGCTTGCCTGCGATAGCGGTGATTCAGCCGATAAATCGGGTGACTGATACATCGCTATCGCAGGCAAGCCAGCTCCCACATTTTTTATTGCATTTCACATCAGGCGATGTCGCGCAGCTCCCTGCGCAAAATCTTGCCCACCGGCGTCATCGGCAGCGACTCACGCAACACAATGTGCTTGGGCACTTTGTACCCGGTGAAGTTGGTTTTGCAGTACGCCTTCAACTCTTCAACGCTCACGCCCTGGGCGCGCGCCACCACAAACAGCTTCACCGCCTCGCCGGTGCGTTCGTCCGGTACGCCGATTACTGCGCAGTTGGCCACGGCTGGATGCGCCATCACCACGTCTTCAATCTCGTTGGGGTACACATTGAAGCCCGAGACGATGATCAGGTCTTTCTTGCGATCGACGATGCTGACAAAACCATCGGTGTCGATCACCGCAATATCACCGGTTTTCAGCCAGCCTTCGGCATCCAGGGCTTCGGCGGTGGCCACGGGTTGCTGCCAATAGCCCTTCATCACCTGCGGGCCTTTGATGCACAGCTCGCCGCGCTCGCCCAAGGGCAGCTCGCGGCCTTCATCATCAATCACTTTCATCGCTGTGCCCGGCACCGGAAGGCCCACGGTGCCCAGCCGCGACTGGTTGCCGTAGGGGTTGGTGCTGGCCACCGGCGAGGTTTCGGTGAGGCCGTAGCCTTCGCCGATGGAGCAACCGGTGAGTGCCTTCCAGCGCTCGGCGGTGGCCTTGACCAGCGCGGTGCCACCGGAGTTGGTGATTTTGAGGTGGGAGAAATCCAGGGTCTTGAAGTCGGGATGGTCCATCAGCGCCACGAACAGCGTGTTCAGCCCGAGCAGGCAGGAGAACCGCCACTTTTTCAGCTCCTTGATAAACCCGCCGATGTCACGCGGGTTGGTGATCAGCACGTTGTGGTTGCCGGTCACCATCATGCACATGCAATTCGCGGTGAAGGCATAGATGTGGTACAGCGGCAGCGGCGCGATCATCACCTCCTGCCCTTCCTTCACCAGCGGCTGGCCATCGTCAGTGACCTGGGACATGCACGCCCGCGCCTGCTGCATATTCGCCACCAGGTTGCCGTGGGTGAGCATCGCGCCCTTGGCCAGGCCGGTGGTGCCGCCGGTGTATTGCAGCACGGCGATATCATCCAGGGTCACCGGGTGGCGAACCACCGCCTGGCCCGCCCCCATGCGCAAGGCGCGCTTGAACGACACCGCACGGGGCAGGCTGTAGGCCGGGACCATTTTCTTGACCTTGTCGACCACGATATTGACCAGCCAGCCTTTGGCGGCGGGCATGAAGTCGCCCATCCTGGCTTCGATCAGGTAGTCGATCTCGGTGTCGGTGCACACGTCCTGCACCCGCGCGCCGAACAGGTTGAGGTAGACCAGCGCGCGCACGCCGGCGTCCTTGAACTGGTGGCGCATCTCACGCGGGGTGTACAGCGGGTTGGTGTTGACCACGATCAAGCCGGCGCGCAGTGCGCCGAACACCGCAATCGGGTAATGCAGCACGTTGGGCATCTGCACCGCGATGCGCTCGCCAGGCTTGAGGTCGGTGTGGTTTTGCAGGTAGCCGGCGAACGCGGCACTTTGGCGCTCAAGCTCGGCGTAGGTCAGGGTGATGCCCATATTGCTGAATGCCGGACGGTCGGCAAAGGCTTTGCAGGAGCGTTCAAAGACTTCGATCACCGATTTGTAGGTAGTGAGGTCGATGTCATTGGGAACGCCCGCCGCGCGTTTGTCATTCCAGAAATCAGGTTGCATTATTCTTGTCCTCGTACCTGAGTGTGTCCGGCCGCTTTCTCATTGATATAAAAAGCGGAGCTTTGGGGACGTTAGCAGCTATGGCCAAACAGGCAAATACGCGCAACCGTGTCATTTATTGTATGAATCTTGCCCCTAACGTGTAGGCAGATACACCAGACCCGGCCAGATGAGCTATACACTGCAACGACCCTGAGCAAAGGAAGCGCTATGAACCACAGCACCTTCTGGCTGACCGCGAATGACCGCAGCCGCCTGTACGTCAATCAATGGCTGCCGGACGGGCCCGCCAAGGCCATGATCATGCTGTCCCACGGCATGGCCGAACACAGCGGGCGCTATGCGCGCCTGGCCGAAGCGCTGTGCGCAGCCGGCTACGGCCTGTACGCACTCGACCAGCGCGGCCATGGCCGCACCGCCGACGAAGGCACGCTGGGGCTGTACGCCGAAAAGGATGGCTGGAACAAAGTGGTGGGCGACCTCGCCAGCCTGAACCAGCACATCGGCCAGCAGCAGCCGGGCCTGCCGATCATCTTGCTGGGCCACAGCATGGGCAGCTATATCGCCCAGGCGTACCTGTTGCACCACAGCGCGAGCCTGGATGGGGCGATTCTCAGCGGTTCGAATTTCCAGCCGGTGGCGCTGTACCGCGCCGCCGGCGTCATTGCCCGCCTGGAGCGCGCGCGCCAAGGCCTGCGCGGACGCAGTGCGCTGATCGACTTTCTGTCGTTCGGCTCATTCAACAAGGCGTTCAAGCCCAACCGCACCGCATTTGACTGGCTCAGCCGCGACCCGCTGGAGGTGGACAAGTACATCAACGACCCGCTGTGCGGCTTTCGCTGCACCAACCAGTTGTGGATCGACTTACTGGGTGGCTTGCAGCAGATCAGCAAGGCGTCCAACCTCGCACAGATCGATCCGGGCCTGCCAATTATGGTAATGGGCGGCGAATGTGATCCGGTGAGTGAGGGCAAACGTCTCAAAAGCCTGGCCCATGCCCTGCGTGAGGCCGGTTGCCAGAACCTGCAATTGACTATCTACCCGCAGGCGCGTCATGAAGTGTTCAACGAAACCAACCGCGATGAAGTGACAGCGGATGTGCTGAAGTGGCTCGAGCAGGCCCTGACGTTACGCAGGCCGGCGCGCTGCGAATAAACTTTTCCTTTAAAATCAGCTTATTAAATTACCGATTAGCCACAGGATGCACCTTTAGATGACCCAGGTTACCAACACCCCATACGAAGCCCTCGAAGTCGGCCAGACCGCCAGCTACAGCAAGACCGTTGAAGAGCGCGATATCCAGCTGTTCGCGGCGATGTCCGGCGACCACAACCCGGTGCACCTGGATGCGGAGTACGCCAAGGCGACGATGTTCAAGGAGCGTATCGCCCACGGCATGTTCAGCGGCGCACTGATCAGTGCGGCGGTAGCCTGCGAGCTGCCTGGGCCGGGCACTATCTACATCGGCCAGCAGATGAGCTTCCAGAAGCCGGTGAAAATCGGCGACACCTTGACCGTGCGCCTGGAAATTCTGGAGAAATTGCCCAAGTTTCGCGTGCGCATCGCCACCCGCGTATTCAACCAGCGCGACGAGCTGGTGGTGGACGGCGAGGCGGAAATTCTCGCGCCGCGCAAGCAACAGGTGGTGACATTGACCGAGTTGCCGCCGATCAGCATTGGCTGATAGAAATCTCAAAATCAATACAAAACAAATGTGGGAGCTGGCCAGCTTGCGATACAAACACCTCGGTGTATCAGTTACACCGGGGTGATGCTATCGCAGGCGAGCCAGCTCCCACATTCAGTTACAGCATAGGCAGTTACAGCAATGTGCTTACGACTGAGCGCGAGCCTCGTTGCGCAGGGCTTTCACCTGGTCGTGGTTACGTTGTGCGCCGTGGTACTGACGCTCAACCAGGTCACGAATACCCAGCAGGTTGTGCTTGTTGATCTTCTCGATCGCTTCCTTGTAAGCCTTCAGGGCGTGGTCTTCACCGCGCTCGGCTTCGTTCAGCACCGCTTCTTCATCCTTACCGGTGACCATCGACTTCACGTCAACCCAGCCACGGTGCAGAGCGCCAGCAACCGAACCGGATTTTTCCGGATCGCCACCCAGAGCACGTACGGCGGTTTGCAGCTCGGCAGCTGCGGCGGCGCAGTCAGCAGAGCGCTTGGTGAACAGCGCTTTCAACTCTGGGTGCTTGATATCTTCAGCGCAGGTTTTGAAGCCTTCCTGGCCGTCTTTGCTGGTCTCGATCAGGTCGTTGAGTACGGAGATCGATTCTTTATTGATGTCAGTCATTTTTCAATTCCTTGTGCGGGTTAGAAGGTTGTCTTAATGATTGCAGCGCCCGTGCCAGGTTTTGAAAAATTACTTTATTGATATATTTCAGTTACTTACGAAATATTGAACCATCTGTATCTACGTTATTTGCATGATCTGTCATTTGGCCTTCATGCAGAATGCCTGTATTTTCCAAGGACTGACGCCAACCCTTGAAGCCCATGAACCCCGAAAAACTCGAATTGCTGATTACCCGCGAAATGCCCTTCGGCAAGTACAAGGGACGCATCATCGCCGACCTGCCCGGCCCTTACCTGAATTGGTTCGCCCGTGAAGGCTTTCCTCACGGCGAGTTGGGCGGTTTGCTGGCCTTGATGCAGGAAATCGACCACAACGGCCTGTCCGAACTGCTGGAGCCGCTGCGCGTAAAACACGGCAAACCTGCCCCCCGTCATTAAAGAGCGCACGCTATGCCAAGGAATGCAGACAACGAACGTCACTGGCACGCCATCGCCCAGCGCTACGAGCTGGAGCCCGGCCCGATCAACCTGGAAAACGGTTACTTCGGGCGCATGAGCCGTGCTGTACAGGCGCAGTATCTGGAGCATGTTGCGTTTATCAACCGCAGCAACTCGCTGTATGTGCGCCAGCGCTTCGAGCAGGGTGAAAACGTCGAGATCCGTCGCCAACTTGCCGGGCTGATCGATGCGGACCCGGACGCGATCGCCTTCACGCGCAACGCCACCGAGGCTCTGCAATCGCTGATCCGCAACTACAACGGCCTGCGGCCGGGCGATCAGGTGCTGATCAGTGATCTGGAGTACGACACGGTCAAAGGCGCCATGCGCTGGTTGGCCGGTGTTCGCGGCGTGGAAGTCGTCGAACTTGCCCACGCCCACCCGGCCAGTTTCGACAGCCTGATGCAGACCTATCGCGACGCGTTTGTGCAGTACCCGCGCCTCAAGCTGATGGCGCTGACCCATGTCACCCACCGCACCGGCCTGGTGATGCCTGTCGAAGCGATTGCCAAGGCAGCGCGTGAGCATGGCGTGGACGTGATTCTGGATGGCGCCCATGCGTTGGGCCAGATTGAATTCAACCTGGCCGAGCTGGGCATTCAGTTCGCCGGATTCAACCTGCATAAATGGATCGGTGCACCGCTGACCCTGGGCTTTCTGTATATCGCCCCGGAGCGCCTGGCCGATATCGACCCGGACATGGGCGAGTTTCACTACCCCGCCAGCGACGTGCGTGCGCGCACGTCCTACAGCACGCCGAATTTTCCAGCGTTGATGACCTTGCCGTTGGTGCTGGAGGAACATCGCAACCTGGGCGGCTCGGCGGCCAAGGGCGCACGGGTTAATTACCTGCGTGATCGTTGGGTGAGCCAGGTGCGCGGGTTGCCGGGGATTGAGGTGCTGACGCCGGATGATTCGCGGCTGTATTGCGCGATTACGGCGTTCAAGTTTACTGGGCGGGATCAGCAGGAGATGGCGGATCGTTTGCTCAAGGAGTACGACCTGTTTACCACCACGCGCACGGGTGCGGCGTTTGGAACCTGTATTCGGGTGACGCCTGGGCTGGTGACCTCAGTCGCGGACATCGATGTGCTGGTCAACGCAATAACTGAGTTAAGCACGGACTAAAACTGTGGGAGCTGGCTTGCCTGCGATGGCGGTGTATCAGTTAATACATCCTGACCTGCCCCACCGCCTTCGCGGCATGGCATCTACACAAATAGTTTTTTTGGGGGGGTTATCGTCGCAGTGGGTGTGTATATCCGTTGTTGCGGTAACGGCTACTTAGGGTTCCGCCCTGACGGCGGCTCACTTTTGGCAAACGCCCGGAATGCCGGCCCAGCCAAAAGTAACCAAAAGGTCCGTGGGCCGCCGCGATGGGCCATCCCTGGCCCAGCGCGGCTAACCCGGCGTCCTGCCGGGTTACCCCCGGATTCAAGCCTGCGTTCGGCCAGCGTGGTTGACGGGGCGCCTCAGATCAAAAGCAAGATCAAAAGCAGAGCACGGCGGCCTGAAAGCCGACCTGAGTGGTTGAAGCAAGAGCCAGATCAAGTGCAAGGCAAAAGCCTATCTACCTGATGCAATGCGGTCTAAATGTGGGAGCGGGCTTGCTCGCGAAAGCGGTGTGTCAGTTGATTCATCTGTCACTGACCCACCGCATTCGCGAGCAAGCCCGCTCCCACAGTTGACCGCATGTAGTTTTGAATATGAGTTCGGCTGCGGATTTGCATGCACTGAAGAGCTGCTTTCTGTGGGAGCTGGCTTGTCGAATCGTCGCACCGCTGCGATGCAGACACCTCGGTACATCAGGCACACCGAGTTGATGCCATCGCAGGCAAGCCAGCTCCCACAGTTGATCGGCGTTGAATGTGAGGTTTTTTGCAGGCAAAAAAAAGCGGTACACCGACCAAGTGCACCGCAAAAATGCCGTTAAGCACAGCAACAACGATTCGGTAAATTCAGATCAGTCCAGCAGCGCCAGCGCCTGTGCGGTGACTTCCTGGATACGGGCCCAGTCGCCGTTCTTGACCCATTCAGGGTCCAGCATCCAGCTACCGCCCACGCACATCACGTTTTTCAACGCCATGTAGTTTTTGATGTTGGCCGGGCCAACGCCGCCGGTTGGGCAGAATTTGACTTCGCCGAACGGGCCGCCAAGGGCCTTGATGGCAGCCACGCCGCCGCTGACTTCAGCCGGGAACAGCTTGAAGCGGCGATAACCCAGGCCATAGCCTTCCATGATGCCGGAAGCATTGCTGATGCCGGGCAACAGCGGGATCGGGCTGTGCACCGAGGCTTCCAGCAGGTCGCGGGTAATGCCGGGGGTGACGATAAATTGCGAACCGGCCACCTCGGCCGCTTCGAGCATGTGGCGGTCGAGTACGGTGCCGGCACCGGTGCACAGTTCAGGGCGTTGCTCGCGCAGCACCTGAATGGCCTTGAGGCCGAACTCGGAGCGCAGGGTCACTTCCAATGCGGTCAAACCGCCGGCTGCCAGGGCATCGGCCAGCGGCAGGATGTCCTGTTCGCGGGCGATGGTGATCACCGGCAGGATCCGCGCCTTGGCGCAGAGGCTGTCGATCAGGGCAACTTTGTCCGCCATGGACACGGTCGGTTGAGGGCTTTTCATAGCGGCTGATCCTTGGCTCATGGGCACCAGTAAATCTCTAAAGTAGGTTGCAAAAACGCGCGAATCGGCATGGCAGCAACGTCATCACTGGCCAGCGCGGCGCTCAAGGTGGTCAATTTCGAACTGCCGGAAATCGACAGTACGGTGTAATGAGCCGTGGCCAGCAGCGCGCGACTCATGGTCAGGCGCTGGTGCGGCACGGTCGGGGCCAGCATCGGCCAGCAACGGCGCGTGCCGTCGGGCTTGAGCGCCTCGCCCAGGTTGGGGCTGTTGGGGAACAGCGATGCGGTGTGGCCGTCATCGCCCATACCGAGTACCAGCACATCAATAGCAGGCAGCTCCGCCAACTGGCGATCGGCCAGTTCGGCGGCGTCTTCAAGGTTCGCGGCAACGTTGTACAGGCTGAGGAACTTGGCCTTGGCCGCCGGGCCCTGGAGCAAATACTTTTTCAACAGGCCGGCATTACTGTCGGCGTGTTCTACCGGCACCCAGCGCTCGTCGGCCAGGGTGATGGTGACCTTGGACCAGTCCAGGCCTTGTTTGGCCAGGTTCTGGAAAAACGCCACGGGGCTGCGGCCACCGGACACTACCAGGGTCGCTTCGCCACGGGCACTGATGGCCGCGCGCAGTTGCTCGGCCACGTCATTGGCCAGGCCATCGGCCAGCAACACCGGCGTGCGGTACTCATGGGCTGTCACGCCCTGAGGCAGTTTCAATTCAGATATCGCCATACCACGACCTCCCATCCCGCGTGATCAGTGCAATCGAGCTCATCGGCCCCCAGGACCCCGCCGCATACGGCTTGGGCGCATCACCGGATTTTTTCCACCCGGCGATCAACTGGTCACACCACTTCCACGCGGCTTCGATTTCATCTTTGCGAACAAACAGGTTCTGATTGCCGCGCATTACTTCCAGCAACAACCGCTCGTAGGCATCGGGAATCCGCGCGCTGCGATAGGTGTCGGAAAAATTCAGTTGCAGCGGGCCGCTGCGCAGTTGCATGCCCTTGTCCAGGCCTTGCTCTTTGGTCATCACACGCAAGGAAATACCTTCGTCCGGCTGCAGGCGGATGATCAGTTTGTTGCTGATCTGCAGGCGCTGCTCGGGGGCGAAGATGTAGTGGGACGGTTCCTTGAAGTGAATGACGATCTGCGACAGCTTTTGCGGCATGCGTTTACCGGTACGCAGGTAGAACGGCACGCCGGCCCAACGCCAGTTGCGGATATCGGCACGCAGGGCGACAAACGTCTCGGTGTCGCTCTGGGTGTTGGAATTTTCTTCTTCCAGATAGCCCGGCACCGGCTTGCCGGCGCTGTAGCCGGCGATGTACTGGCCGCGTACTACCTGGGTCGTCAGGCCTTCCGGGCTGATCGGCGCCAGCGCCTTGAGCACCTTGACCTTCTCGTCACGGATGCTGTCGGCGGACAGGTCGGCCGGTGGGTCCATGGCGATCAGGCACAGCAGCTGCAGCAGGTGGTTCTGGATCATGTCGCGCAGTTGCCCGGCCTTGTCGAAGTACCCCCAACGGCCTTCGATACCGACCTGCTCGGCCACGGTGATTTCCACGTGGGAAATGTAATGCTGGTTCCACTGGGTTTCGAACAGGCTGTTGGCGAAACGCAGCGCGATCAGGTTCTGGACGGTCTCTTTGCCCAGGTAATGGTCGATGCGATAGGTGCGGTTTTCCGGGAAAAACTGCGCCACGGCGTCGTTGACCTTGCGCGAGGATTCCAGGTCCGAGCCGATGGGTTTTTCCAGCACCACGCGGGTGTTGTCCGCCAGGCCGACCTTGGCGAGGTTTTCGCAGATCGCGCCATACACCGCCGCCGGGGTGGCGAAGTAGGCGATCAGGCGTTGTTCGGCCCCGACCTTTTCGGCCAGGGCGACATAATCGGCGGCGTTCATGAAGTCGACGTGCACATAGACCAGACGCGCCAGGAAGCGCGCGGCCACGGCCTCATCGAGTTCCTTGCCGACGTATTTACGCAGTTCTTTTTCGATATGGGCCAGGTGCTCCTGCTCGGAACCGGCTTCCCGGGCCAGGCCCAGGATGCGCGTATCGTCGTGCAGCAGCCCGGCGCCATCGAGTTGGTAGAGGGCAGGAAATAACTTGCGCAGCGCCAGATCACCCAAGGCGCCAAACAGGGCAAAGGTGCAGGGTTCTACGGTTATCGAAGGCATGATGTTTGTTCTTTTATCAAGTTAAGCTACAAATACCTTTTTTCAAGGCATCACTCAAGGAAAAATGTAGTAATAACCACAACATTTTCCCGAAATACGCATTCCGAGTGGTGGTGTTCAGCTACCCTCAGTAGGATAGGCCACCGCAAAGGGCCACTCGTCGATTGGTTACCGCCCTTTATTTGCATCGTCGCCCGAAGGAAAGACTGAATGGACCGCGTGCGAAATCTTCTGGAACAGATCCGGAACCGCCTCGAAGAATTGAACAAGGCCGAGAAAAAAGTCGCCGAGGTCATCCTGCAAAACCCTCAGCAGGCAACCCGCTTCTCGATCGCCGCCCTCGCCCAAGCCGCTTCGGTCAGTGAACCGACGGTCAACCGTTTCTGCCGTTCGTTCGGCGTCAGCGGTTACCCTGAACTTAAATTGCAACTGGCGCAAAGCCTGGCCAGTGGTGCGGCGTATGTCAGCCGCGCCGTGGAAGCCGATGATAACCCTGAGGCCTACACCCAGAAGATCTTTGGCAGCGCCATTGCCTCCCTGGACAGTGCGTGCCAGGCCCTCGACCCGGCACTGATCAGCAAGGCCGTGGATTTGTTGATCCAGGCGCGGCAGATCCACTTCTTCGGCCTCGGCGCTTCGGCACCGGTGGCCATGGATGCGCTGCACAAGTTCTTCCGCTTCAACCTGGCCGTGACTGCCCATGCCGACGTGCTGATGCAACGCATGATCGCGTCTGTAGCGCATACGGGCGAGCTGTTTGTGATCATTTCCTACACCGGGCGCACCCGGGAGCTGGTGGAAGTGGCGCGCATCGCCCGGGAAAACGGCGCGTCGGTGCTGGGCGTAACTGCCGAGAATTCGCCGTTGGCCAAGGCCAGTACTGTGAGCCTGAACATCCCGCTGCCGGAAGACACCGACATCTACATGCCGATGACGTCGCGGATCATTCAGCTAACGGTGCTGGACGTGCTGGCAACCGGCATGACCTTGCGCCGCGGGGTGGATTTCCAGCCGCATCTGCGCAAGATCAAAGAGAGCTTGAATGACAGCCGGTATCCGGTGGGGGATGAGTTTAACTAAGGCCACACCGGCCTTCTGTGGCGAGGGAGCTTGCTCCCGCTGGGCTGCGTAGCGGCCCCAACAAGGTCATCGCACTCCTTCAGAAAGAACTCGGCGGCCTGTTTTGGGGCCGCTTCGCGCCCCAGCGGGAGCAAGCTCCCTCGCCACAAGGGCCCTCAGGCTCCAGCCCGCGCCTGCAAACTCAAATGCGCCCGCTCCCCCGGCGCCAGGCTGGCTGCCGCCATCGCCGACTCCACACACACAAACCCCGACGCCTCGTTAAAGCTCACGCCCAACAACGGCCGGCTGCCTGGATGCCATACCACGGTGTCAGCGCTGTCGCCGGTATCGATGCACAGCTCGCGTTGCCAGGCGTGGTCCTTGAGCTGCAACTCACCCTCATGCTGGAACACCCGCTGGCAGCCGCCGTCTACCCGCAGCTCACCTTCCTGCTGGCAAACCTGACGGCTGAGCTGGTCATAACCTTGCGCACCGTCAAGCCCAGACAGCGCTATCTCGTCGACGTGACCAATACGCCAATAAGCGTGCAACGCATGGCTCAACTGGCACGGCAACTCGTCCTGGTGCTCGGTGCTCAAGCGCAACTCAAGGGTTTCGCCCAGGTGCGCGTGCAGGTCGACCTGCCAGTCGCACAGCTGCAATTGCCAGTGCAGGCGCACGCCGTCGTCGTCGGTGCTGCTGTCGAGCAGTTTCCAGTCGATCAGCCGCGCCCAACCATGGGACGGCCACGCGTTCTCGCTCGGATGGCGCCCATACCAAGGCCAGCACACCGGCACGCCACCCCGGATGGCGCCGACCTGCGGCCACTTGGCCGCGCACCACAGCCAGGGTTTCTGGCCGGTGGGCTGAAAATGCAGCAATTGCGCCCCCTGACGACTGAACACCGCCTGGCACAGCGGATGGTCGATCACCAACACGTCGCGCATCTGAAAGCGCTCCCAGGCGAACACCGGTTGTTCACGCAAGGATTTGAAAAAACGTTGCAGCGGATGCTCATGCATGTGCCACGGTCCTGGAATTCAATGTCGCTCAAACCTTGGTTCCCCTTGTGGGAGCTGGCTTGCCTGCGATGCGGGCGACTCGGTTTGTCTGAACGACCGAGGCGATGCGATCGCAGGCAAGCCAGCTCCCACAAAGGTTGTGCCGTGCTGCCCAAAAAAAGCGGGTAGCCATGGCTACCCGCAAAATGCGCACAGAGAGAAGGAGCTTATCGCAACAGCGTTAGAACGTAGACTGAATTTTCAGGCCCGCTACCAGCGCGTTGTCGACTTCTTTCACACCGCCCGGGTTTTTGACGTATTGCAGGTTCGGGCGGACGGTCAGCCAATTGGTGACGTGGAAGCCATAGTTGAGTTCGACGTTGTACTCGGTGTTACGCAGCGGGGCGAAACCCGCCTGGTCGTAATCGGTAAAACCGCCTGAAGCATTGAGCAGTTCAGCGGTTTTCTTCACGTCGCTGTTGGCATGGATACGCGAAACACCGATACCCACGTCATCTTTGGCACGCGCGTCAAATGGCCCTTTATACACAAGCATCAACGACTGGTAGTTGTCGACCAGGTTGGTGTCTTTGTCGTGGAAGGTCACGTTGGCCGCGATATTCAAGCCGCGCGAAGCATCGCCATTGTGAGTGGTGAGTTGCTGTTGCAGAACGCCCCAGTAACCGCTTTTGCTGCTGCGAACGCGGAAGGCTGCGCCAGTGGTGCCAGCATCGTTACCGTTGACGTCTTCACGTACGTCGGTAGCGTCGGCGGTGCTCTTGTAGTAACCCACACGGTATTCGCCTGGCAGGCCATTGACCTTCGGCGACCAAACCAATTCCACCGGCAATACGGTGCCCTTGGTGCCACTGCCGCTGAGTTTGAAGCCGTTGCCGTGTTCCAGCTGCGACGGGTTCTGGTTGTACGCACCGATTTGCGCATACAGCTCAGGGGTGATGTTGTACTTCACGCGGATCGCCGCCTGGCTGACCGGCCAGTTGTACCAGGTGTTTACGTAGTTACCGACTTGCGAGCCGCAGAACGACAGGTTCTGGAAGTCGCACGGGAAGGTGTTGAAGTCTTCGCCTTCGCCGAAGTAACCGAGTTTCACGTCCAACTTGTTGTCGAACATCTGGTGCTGGATCCAGAACTGGGTCAGACGCACCATGTGGCCACGGCCATCGACTTCTTGAGACGAACTCAAGGTGCCGGCACGCGGGTCACCAATACGGTCATTGGAGATGTTCGCACCGTTACGATTGGTCAACTGGATCTTGGCCTGGGTGTTATCCCAGCCCCACAGCTTTTGCAGATCCAGCGCTACGCCCAGACCAAACTGGTCAGCGTAACGAGCAGTTTTGTCGTTGTTGTAGCCACCGTGCAGGTTGCCACCGACTTCCCCTACGTAGTCAGCCTTGATATCGATACCTTGCTCGATCAGCTTGGTACGCTCGCCACCCCAATCGCCGGTCATCCACTTGGAATCGGCGCTGAATGCATCGGCCGCCATCGCATTGGCGGACAATACCAGGGCTGCTGCTGCTGACAGTTGGCAGATCAGCCGAGTGTTGTTGTGTTGCTTTTTCATCCCTACATCCTCGTCTTTATTGTTATTAAACTGTTTTTATCTAACGCGGGTTACATTTTTATCTAAAACAATAACTTATCTGCTTCAGCGGCCTTTGAATTGGGCCACATTGTCGGCATGCCCGTGTGCAGGCAATGAGGCAGCAGTGCCCAGGCGTTCGCCGGTTTTGGCGTCGAACAGCAAGACCTTGGACGGGTCCAATTGCAGGGTCAGCGTCTCGCCCACCTGCGGTGCCACATCGGGCGCCAGGCGGCAGCAGACTTTGGTGTCGTTAAGCTGCACGAACACCAGAGTGTCCGGGCCGGTTGGCTCGGTGACCTGGACTTCGGCACGAATGCTCGAAGCACTGTCGCTGTCGCTGGTCGCCAACATGATCTGCTCCGGGCGCAGGCCCAGGATCACGTCGCGGTCTTCAAGGCCGGCATCGCTAACGTTAAGTGCCAGTTCGCAACGCGCCTGGCCGCTGTCGAGCAGCGCCACCAAGCGACCGTCCTTGCGCTGCAGGCGCAGTGGGACGAAGTTCATCGGCGGCGAGCCGATAAAGCTCGCCACGAACTGGTTGGCCGGGTTGGTGTAGATATCTTTGGGCGTGCCGAACTGCTGGATGATGCCATCCTTCATGACCGCCACTTTGTCGCCCAGGGTCATCGCTTCGATCTGGTCGTGGGTGACGTACACCGTGGTGGTTTTCAGGCGCTGGTGCATCAGTTTCATTTCGGTGCGCATCTCGACGCGCAGTTTGGCGTCGAGGTTGGACAGCGGTTCGTCGAACAGGTAGATCTTCGGCCGCCGTGCCAGGGCGCGGCCCATGGCCACACGCTGTTGCTGGCCACCGGAAAGCTGGCCCGGCTTGCGGTTAAGCAGGTGCTCGATCTGCAGCAGCTTGGCCACGCGCGCCACTTCGGCATCGATATCGGCCTGGGGCATCTTGCGGATCTTGAGGCCGAACTCGATGTTTTCGCGCACGCTCATGGTCGGGTACAGCGCGTAGGACTGGAACACCATGGCGATGTCACGGTCCTTGGGGCTCATGCCGCTCACGTCCTGGTCGCCGATCATGATGGCGCCGCCGGTGATGGTCTCAAGGCCGGCGATGCAGTTCATCAAGGTCGACTTACCGCAACCCGAAGGGCCGACCAGAATCAGGAACTCACCCTCTTTGATCGACAGTTCGATGTTCTTCAAGGTGTCGGGCAGGCCGGCGCCATAGGTCTTGTTTACATTGCGAAGTTCAAGCGTAGCCATGATTACCCCTTGACCGCGCCGGCCGTAAGGCCGCGCACGAAATACTTGCCTGCGATCACATAGACCAGCAGGGTCGGCAGCCCGGCGATCATCGCCGCCGCCATATCCACGTTATATTCCTTGGCCCCGGTGCTGGTGTTGACCAGGTTGTTCAGCGCCACCGTAATGGGCTGCGAGTCGCCGCTGGAGAACACCACACCGAACAGGAAGTCGTTCCAGATCTGGGTGAACTGCCAGATCAGGCAGACCATGATGATCGGCGTCGACATCGGCAGAATGATCTGACGGAAGATGGTGAAGAAACCTGCACCGTCCAGCCGCGCCGCCTTGATCAGCGCGTCAGGAATGCTCACGTAGTAATTACGGAAAAACAGTGTAGTAAACGCCAACCCGTAGACCACGTGCACAAACACCAGGCCCGTGGTGGTACTGGCCAGGCCCATCTTGCCGAGGGTGAACGATGCCGGCAGCAGCACGGTCTGGAACGGCAGGAAGCAGCCGAACAGCAGCAGGCCGAAGAACAGTTGCGAACCTTTGAAGCGCCAGAACGACAGCACATAGCCGTTCAACGCGCCGATGGCGGTGGAGATCAGTACCGCCGGAACGGTGATCTTGATCGAGTTCCAGAAGTAACCGTCAACAGTGGCCCAGGCCTTGACCCAGCCAATGCCGGTGACCACGGTCGGCCAGCTCAGCAGGTTGCCGGTGCTGATGTCTTCGGGGGTTTTGAAGCTGGTCAGCAGCATCACCACCAGCGGCACCAGGTACAGCAGCACGGCGAGGATCAGCACCGCGTAGATCGCGATGCGACTCAGGCTGATGGCAGGTTTGGAGGCGAGACTAGTCATTGCGCTTGGTCCTCAGCTCGGAATACAGGTAAGGCACGATGATCGCGAGGATCGCGCCGAGCATCAGGATTGCACTGGCCGAGCCCATGCCCATCTGGCCACGGCTGAAGGTGAACGAGTACATGAACATCGCTGGCAGGTCGGACGAGTAGCCCGGGCCGCCGGCGGTCATGGCCGCTACCAGGTCGAAGCTCTTGATCGCGATGTGCGCCAGGATCATCACCGCACTGAAGAACACCGGGCGCAGGCTTGGCAGCACCACGCTCCAGTAGATACGCGGCAGGCTGGCACCGTCGATCTGGGCGGCGCGCACGATCGACTGATCAACGCCACGCAGGCCGGCCAGGAACATCGCCATGATGAAGCCCGAGGCTTGCCACACAGCGGCAATCACCAGGCAGTACACCACGCGATCGGGGTCGATCAGCCAGTCGAGACGGAAGCCTTCCCAGCCCCAGTCACGCAGAAGTTTGTCCAGGCCCATGCCCGGGTTGAGCAGCCATTTCCACGCGGTACCGGTCACGATCATCGAGAGCGCCATCGGGTACAGGTAAATGGTGCGGATAAAACCTTCGCGGCGGATCTTCTGGTCGAGGAAAATCGCCAGCGTCACGCCGATCACCAAAGTGATGCCGATAAACATCCCGCCGAACAGCGCCAGGTTCTTGCTCGCCACCCACCAACGGTCGTTGTCGAACAACCGCGCGTATTGCGCAAGGCCGGCCCATTTGTAGCTGGGCAGGAACGTGGACGTGGTGAACGACAGCACGAATGTCCACAGGATGTAGCCGTAGAAGCCCACCAGTACGATGAACATGCTCGGTGCCAGCACCAGTTTAGGGAGCCAGCGCTGTAGCGCATCGAACGGCGAGGCCTTGCTGAACACAGCAACAGAACTCATGGGAAAATCCAGTACAGGGAAAAAAGACTACAGAAGCAAGCCTTGTGAGGGGTCAGGGGGTTTCCCCTCACAAGGACCAGCCGTGCTAACCGTTACTTGGCAGACTTGATCGCAGCGCCGAGTTTCTTGGCGGTGTCGGCCGGGTCGGCTTTCGGGTCGTTGATGTAGTTGGTCACGACATCAAAGAACGCACCTTGTACCGCCAGGGTAGTGGCCATGTTGTGGGCCATACTTGGCTGCAGGCCACCGGATTTGGCGTCCGCCAGGAAGTCTTTGGCAGCGGTCTGGGCGCAGGAGTCGAAACCGAGCTTGTCCATTTCATTGAGCATGTCGGTACGAACCGGGATCGAGCCTTTGTTGATGCTGAAGACTTTCTGGAAGTTTTCGCCCAACACGACTTTGGCGATGTCCTTCTGACCTTCCTGAGTGCCTTTGTCTTTAACCTTGAACACCGCCAGGGAGTCGATGTTGTAGGTAAAGGCTTTGTCGGTGCCCGGGAAGGCTACGCACTCGTAGTCTTTGCCGGCGACTTTCTTGGCGGCAGTCCACTCGGACTTGGCCCAGTCACCCATGATCTGCATGCCGGCCTTGCCGTTGATGACTTTGCCGGCTTCCAGGTTCCAGTCCTGGCCTTTGCCGTCGACGTCCATATAGGTCGCGACTTTTTTCAGCTCAGTCAGGGCCTTGACCATTTGCGGGCCGGTCAGCGCGTCGTTATCCAGGTCAACCAGGGCTTTCTTGTAGCCATCAGCCCCCATCACCGACAGAACGACGGCTTCGAATACGGTGCTGTCCTGCCAAGGCTGGCCACCGTGGGCGAGCGGGATGAAGCCTGCAGCTTTGAGCTTGTCGCCGGCTGCGTAGAATTCTTCGAGGGTGGTCGGGTTTTTGGTGATACCGGCTTTCTTGAAGACTTCCGGGTTGATCCACAGCCAGTTAACGCGGTGAATGTTGACCGGTACGGCAACGTAGTTACCTTCGTACTTCACGGTATCGGAGACTTTTTTGTCGAGCAGCGAGTCCCACTTTTCTTCTTTGGCGACGTCTTTGAGCACGTCGGTGTCGAGCAAGCCAGTGGACGCCCATTCCTGGATGTCCGGGCCTTTGATCTGGGCAACGCCTGGAGGGTTACCCGCGACTGCGCGGCTTTTCAGCACAGTCATTGCAGTGGCGCCACCGCCACCGGCTACGGCACCGTCTTTCCAGACGAAGCCATCTTTCTCAACTTGAGCCTTCAGTACGTCCACTGCTGCTTTTTCACCGCCTGAGGTCCACCAATGCACAACTTCAACCGTCCCTTTCGAGTCGGCGGCAAATGCACTGAGGGGAAACAACGAGGCAATGGAAATAGCAACGGCGAGGCGATTAATCGCGTTCATCTGAATACCTTTTCTTGTTGTTATGCATGCAAGTCTAGAGCTTGCGCTGCACGGAGTTTAAACATGGATTTTTAGCGCGCAGGTAACAAAGGGACGCACAAATGTCACCACTTGGTGACATAACACCCTTGGCCCAACGCACTGGTCATACTCGGTGCCAAGGGCAGTACCGGCAGTACGACCGCTTGCCAGGCATGGTACAGGTCCGGCTTGCCACCCCAGATCTTGCTGCTGGGCTGGTTGTGCGGGCTGAGTTCGTGGTGCCAGCTGCCGTTGATACGGTCGATAAACCGGGTTTCGCAGAATTCCCAGAAGCGCCGATACCAGGTTTCGTAATGCAGCTCGCCGGTGCGCTTGAGCAAGGCCTGGGCCGCCGCGCTGGCTTCCGCGTGGGTCCAGTGCAAGCGTTCGCGCACCACCGGGCGGTGGTTCCAGTCCAGGGTGTAGACAATACCGGGAGCGCCGTCCACGGCCCACGCATATTCGCAGGCGCTGGCGAACAGGCCACGGGCGTCGGTCACCAGCCAGTCCGGTGTGGCCAGCCCGGCTTGCAGGCGTGCGGCTTCCAGATGCAGCACCAACCGTGCCCATTCGAAACCATGGCCGGGGGTGATGCCATACGGGCGGAAGCCATCGGCAGGGTTGTCTTCGTTGTAGCCGAGCAAGGGTTGCCAGTGGGTGTCGAAATGCTCGATCACCATGAACTGGTTGCCGGCGGCATGAGTATGGATAACGCGCTCGACAATGCGCAGCGCGCGGTTCAGCCAGCGTGTTTCACCGGTGACATCGGCCAGTGCCAGGAAGGCTTCGGTGGCGTGCATGTTGCTGTTGGCGCCGCGATACGCTTCGACGCCGCTCCAGTCCTGGGCGAAGGACTCGAGCATCACGCCCTCCTCCTCGCTCCAGAAAAACTGGTCGATGATATGCACGGCGTCGTTGAGCAGGTTTTGCGCACCGGGCGCACCGACTACCACGGCAGAGCTGGCAGCCAGGGCAACAAACGCATGCAGGTAAGCGGCTTTGCCACGGTTGCCATCCAGGGCGTTGGGCGCGGCGAACCAGCCGCCGTGTTCACTGTCGCGCAAGGGGCCACTGAGGGCGGCAACACCATGGGCAACCAGGTCGGCATAACCCGGCAAACCCATGGCGTGGGCCATGGCAAAGCTGTGGGTCATGCGCGCAGTGTTCATGGTTTCGGCGTGGGCGTCGGCCGGCAGCTGGCCTTTGTCGTCAAGGTTGCCGAAGCCGTCCGGCAGGCGTGAAGCTTTGGCGAACGCCAGCAGGCGTTGGCCTTCACTGGCGAGCCAGGCGTGATGGGCAGGTGCGTTCAGCCAACTGCTGGCAGACAGTGGTTGCATGGTCATGGGTAGCCCTTTTTAGTTTTTGTGGGATGACCGGAGTCTAAACAAGGGCGAGGGACGGGCAAGTAACGAAGGGGAGGTGAAATGTCACCATCTGGTGACATTCAATCGTTTCGATCGCTCCTAAGCTCCGCGTGGTAATGCAGCCCGTGGTGCGCTGCGCCCCCCATGCACAGCCGGTTGCGGGGCGCGAGCGTCCATGGCGGCACCGATCATTGGCCCAGTGGGGTGACCCGCGCCGGCGCGTTGAGCTTTTGGTTCAGGTTCTGCACCTGGCTCTGCAAGGTGGTGATGTTGCGCGTGGTCTGGATGCGGAACACATCAAACTCTTTATTGGTTGGCGCATCACTGTTGGCGAGCTGGTTTTCCTGCGCGCTTTTGAGCACTAGCAGGTCTTGTTCCAGACGGGCGATGGCTGCGCTCGGGTTGCCTTGTTTCTTCAGGGCAGCCACGTCAGCGGACAGGTCCTTGATCTCACCCTGCGTCGCCTTGAGCGTGGCCACGGCCTCGGTCAGCGCCTGTACCTGGCCCTGGAGCCTGGCATTCGCGCTCGACAGCTCGGTGGTGCTGGCGCTCATCTGTGCCAGGCGTTGGTCGAGTTCAGTCGCCTGCCCGGCCACGCCGACTTGCTGTTTGCCTTGCTCCAGCAATTGGGTTTCCAACTGCTTGATCTGCACCTTGAGGGCTTCGCTGCCGTTGTTGACGTTGGCCTCACTGGCCACCACCTTGCCGGAAATGTCCTGCAGGCGCCCCGCCGCTTCTTCGCTGATGCGCGCAAAGCTTTCCTGGGTGGCGACCAACTGCTGGCCCATCAGGGAAATCTGCTGGAAGCTCCACCAGGCCAGGCCGGCGAAGGCGATCAGCAGCGCGCCGACCAAGGCCCACAGGGGGCCGGTGCTGGCGCTCTTGACCTTGACCACCTTGGTTGTGCGCGAGCGCACGGAGGTGGCGGGAGTCGGCTCGAAATCATCATCGTCCCCGATGTCGGCCCGCAGGCTGGGAACGTTGTCGAAATCGTCTTTGGCATCGTTACGCATGAATCAACCCTGAATCGGTGAGATGGCGACCGCAATAGCCGAGCGTGCGGAGTATAAACCCCGTTCGCGCCGCATTGGTCGACCCGGAAGCCTGAATTCGGTTCCCGATGTGTTGCTGGTTGTGAGCTTATTTCAGCCCCGGATCCTGAGCTTTCCACCAACTGCAGAACTCATCGAGCGCCGTCCACAGGCTGACCTTGGGCTCGTAGTCGAGATAATGCCTGGCGCGGCTGATGTCCAGGGTGAAATCTTTGTTCATGACCTGCATGCCCAGACGCGACAACGACGGCTCCGGGCGCCCCGGCCACATCGCACAAAATGCCTCGTTCAGCGCCGCCACGCTGTAGGACAAACCGTAAGACCGATACCGGGTGACCTGGGGCATGTCCATCTGGCGCATCACGTAATTGACCACATCCCACACCGGTACCGGCGCGCCATTGCTGATGTTGTAGGCCTTGCCCAAGGCCGAGCCGGTGGCGAGCAAGCTGCTGAGCAGCGCCTCATTGAGGTTGTGCACGCTGGTGAAATCGACCTTGTTCAAACCGTCACCGACAATGGCCAGGCGGTTCTTGCGCTGCATTTTAAGCAAGCGCGGGAAGATACTCATGTCGCCCGCCCCGGTGACAAAACGCGGGCGCAGCGCGAGGACTTCGAGGCCGAACTCCTGGGCGCCGAACACCTTCTGTTCCGCCAGGTACTTGGTGGCGGCATACGGATGCTTGAAGCGCTTGGGCACTTGCTCCTCGGTCAGCCCCAGATGGTCGCGGCCATCAAAGTAGATCGACGGCGACGACAAGTGCACCAGACGCCCGACACGCTCCTTGAGGCAGGCCTCGACGACGTTTTCGGTGACCAGCACATTGCCCTGGTGGAAGTCCTGGTACTTGCCCCACAACCCGACGGCCCCGGCGCAATGCACCACGGCTTCGACATCGCGGCACAGCTCGCGCACCAGGTCGGCATCATTGAGATCACCCTGGATAAACTCGGCGCCACGCCTTACCAGGTGCTCCACACCTTCGGCGCGCCGCCCGTTGACCCGCACGTCCAGGCCCTGCTCCAGGGCGAAACGCGCAAAACGCCCGCCGATGAAGCCGCTTGCGCCGGTGACCAGAATTTTCATTTGTTACCCCATGTTCTTTCGTTTTTCATCGCTGTTGCCTTGACGCACGCCATCAGTCCAACGGCACCAACCATTGGCCACAGGCCTGGGCCAGATGATCGGTCAGCAGCCCCAACAATTGCCCGCCACTGCGCCAATGATGCCAGTACAACGGCACGTCGATGGGCTTATCTGGCAACAACTCGACTAATTGGCCGGTTTGCAGCTGGTCGCGTACCTGGAGTTCCGGGACCAGGCCCCAGCCCAGCCCGGCTTCGGTCAGGCGAATAAAACCTTCGGAGGACGGGCACAAATGGTGCTCGAAACCGCCGTCCACGCCCAGAGAGGCCAGGTAGCGGTGCTGCAGGAAATCATCCGGGCCGAACACCAGCGCCGGCGTGCGTGCCAACTGATCGGCACGCACGCCCTCGGGAAAATGCCGCGTTATAAAGGCAGGGCTCGCCAACGCACGGTAGCGCATGGCACCGAGCAACAGGCTGCGCGCCCCGGCCACCGGGCGTTCGCTGGCGCAGATACAGGCCGCCACTTCACCGGCGCGCATGCGCTTGAGGCCCACGGTCTGGTCTTCTACCACCAGGTCCAGCAACAAATGCTGCTCGGCGCAAAAGTCGCTGACGGCTTCGGCCCACCAGGTGGCGAGGCTGTCGGCGTTCAAGGCGATGCGCAGGCGCTCGGGCATGCCCTCCTCGTCCAGCGCCGGCACCTGGCTTTGCAGGTCGCGCTCGAGCAAGCGCACCTGTTGCACATGGTTGAGCAAACGCCGGCCGATGTCGGTGGGTGTCGGTGGCGTGGCCCGCACCAGCACCGGTTGGCCTATACGCGCCTCCAGTAACTTGATGCGCTGGGAAATCGCCGACTGCGAAAGCCCCAGCACCTGGGCGCCACGCTCGAAGCCGGCCTGCTCCACCACCGCCGCCAGGGCGGAAAGCAATTTATAGTCGAACATCAGTTTCTCTAATGAGCGATCAGCAATATTGGTTTTTCTTATACAGCCTGGGCCGGGAGAATGACCAGCATTGCTTCTCTATTAAAGGAACCCACACATGGCTGGCGAAACCGCGCTGACAACCCTGCTGCGCAGCATGAGCCCTCATCTAAACGAAGGCGACTACGTGTTCTGCACCCTGCCCGACTCACGTATCCCGGCAGGTTGCGAGATCATTGGCAGCTTTCGCGAGCAGGAAGGTTTGACCCTGATTGTGGAGCGTCAGCAAGCGGAACACGCCGGGCTGGCCTTCGACTATGTGGCCGCCTGGATCACCCTGAACGTGCATTCGGCCCTCGAAGCCGTGGGCCTCACGGCCGCGTTCGCCAGTGCGCTGGGCAGCGCCGGTATCAGTTGCAACGTGATTGCCGGGTTTTATCACGACCACCTGTTCGTCGGCCGCGCCGATGCCGAGCGGGCCATGGATATATTGCGCCAACTGGCGGCAAACGCGGAGTAATGACCATGTGGCAAAGCTACGTAAACGGGCTGCTGGTGGCTCTCGGGCTGATCATGGCGATCGGCACCCAGAACGCGTTTGTATTGGCGCAAAGCCTGCGCCGTGAACATCACTTGCCGGTGGCGGCGCTGTGCATCGTGTGTGATGCAATTCTGGTGGCGCTCGGGGTATTTGGCCTGGCCACCGTGCTGGCGCAAAACCCGCTGCTGCTGGGCATTGCTCGCTGGGGCGGCGCGGCGTTCCTGTTGTGGTACGGCACCTTGGCGTTGCGTCGGGCATTTTCCCGGCAAAGCCTGGAACAAGGCGCCAACCTCAAGGTGCGCTCATTGCGCGCCGTGCTGCTCAGTGCCTTGGCGGTAACGCTGCTCAACCCCCATGTGTATTTGGACACCGTGCTGCTGATCGGCTCACTGGGCGCACAACAAACCGAGCCCGGTGCGTATGTCGCCGGTGCTGCCAGCGCTTCGTTCCTGTGGTTCGCCACTCTGGCACTCGGCGCGGCATGGTTGGCGCCGTGGTTGGCGCGCCCGGCGACCTGGCGTCTGCTCGACCTTCTGGTTGCGGTGATGATGTTCAGCGTCGCGTACCAATTGATCAGTGCCGGGTGAATATTCCAAAACGCTCTGGAACCTCTATCCCACACAGTTGTTGCGTGGTTTTGCCGCACCCCCGGTGCTATGATCCGGACCCTGCGCCGCAAAGAGTACAAACTCCCCGGCGCTTGTTTGGCCGCCCGTGATCGGCCTTGCGCTCACCGCAACTGACCTGATTAGGAGAATCATCATGGCTTTCGAATTGCCGCCGCTGCCTTATGCACACGATGCCCTGCAGCCGCACATTTCCAAGGAAACCTTGGAATACCACCACGACAAGCACCACAACACCTATGTCGTGAACCTGAACAACCTGGTGCCTGGCACCGAGTTCGAAGGCAAGACCCTGGAAGAAATCGTCAAGTCTTCTTCGGGCGGCATCTTCAACAACGCCGCTCAGGTCTGGAACCACACTTTCTACTGGAACTGCCTGGCGCCAAACGCCGGCGGCCAACCGACCGGCGCGCTGGCTGAAGCCATCAACGCAGCCTTCGGTTCGTTCGACAAGTTCAAGGAAGAGTTCACCAAGACGTCCGTCGGCACCTTCGGTTCCGGTTGGGGCTGGCTGGTGAAAAAAGCTGACGGTTCCCTGGCCCTGGCCAGCACCATCGGCGCCGGCAACCCGCTGACCAGCGGCGACACCCCGCTGCTGACCTGCGACGTGTGGGAACACGCCTACTACATCGACTACCGCAACGTGCGTCCAAAGTATGTGGAAGCGTTCTGGAACCTGGTCAACTGGAAGTTCGTGGCTGAGCAGTTTGAAGGCAAGGCCTTTACTGCTTAAGCAACGCTTGCAGTAAAAAGAGCCCGGCAATTGCCGGGCTTTTTTGTGGCCGATGAAAAATGAAATTAATGCAGGACGTGTGGAACTCACTAAAAGGAATTGGCCACCCAGCAATCGAGAGAAATAACTCTCTCATTTCATCCTGTAGGAGAGTCCGCAATGGATCCGTTATCGATAGGTATGTCAGCCGTGTCTACAGCGTTGCCACTCGCAGGCAAAGGCATGGACCTGCTGGGTAAAGGTATGGACATGCTGGGTAGAGGTATGGACATGACGGGCAGACTGCTCAATTCCGCCAGTCAGGTCGCCAATGTGGCCCAAGGTAAAATCGGCGGGGATACCCACCAGAAGCACGAGCATCAGATCACGTTCAAATAAGTAAACCAACGCTCAATCAAAGTAAGCCCGTAACACTCGATGTCGGGATATCGAAGGCGTTCCCTTCCTTTCCTGCGCGGTCCCCGAGGGCGGTGGATATCATCGCCCTCTTCCTTCCAGGCATTCCCTCCACAGCCTCCAGGCGCCTTAGCCGCAATGTCCCTTTGACTGCCATCACGAGATTGCCAATACTCATGGCATATTGAGGCCGCCCGCATGGAACAAGGAATGACCCTTTGAAGCTGGAACTCAAAAACAGCTTGTCGGTGAAGTTGCTACGGGTTGTGCTGCTCTCGGCATTGATCGTGGGCGTGGCGCTGAGCGTGGCGCAGATCGTGTTTGATGCCTATAAGACGCGCCAGGCCGTGGCCGGTGACGCGCAGCGGATCCTCGACATGTTTCGCGACCCCTCTACCCAGGCAGTCTACAGCCTGGACCGCGAGATGGGCATGCAGGTAATCGAAGGCTTGTTTCAGGACGACGCCGTGCGCATGGCCTCCATCGGCCACCCCAATGAAACCATGCTGGCGGAAAAAAGCCGCGCCTTGCAGCAGTCCCCCACACGCTGGTTGACCGATCTGATTCTTGGCCAGGAACGCACCTTTACGACTGCGCTGGTCGGCAAAGGCCCCTATAGCGAGTATTACGGCGACCTGAGTATCACCCTCGACACTGCCACCTACGGCAAAGGTTTTATTGTCAGCTCGGTAATCATCTTTATTTCCGGCGTGCTGCGTGCCCTGGCCATGGGCCTGGTGCTGTACCTGGTGTATCACTGGCTGCTGACCAAGCCGCTGTCGAGGATTATCGAGCATTTGACCTCGATCAACCCCGACCGCCCCAGCGAACACAAGATCCCTCAGCTCAAGGGCCATGAACGCAACGAACTGGGGCTGTGGATCAACACCGCCAACCAGTTGCTCGAGTCCATCGAACGCAATACGCACTTGCGGCATGAGGCGGAATCGAGCCTGTTGCGCATGGCCCAGTACGACTTTCTTACCGGCCTGCCGAACCGTCAGAAGCTGCAGGAGCAACTGGACAAGATCCTCACCGACGCCGGCCGCAGGCAGCGCCGGGTGGCCGTTCTGTGCGTAGGGCTGGATGACTTCAAAAGCGTCAACGAACAGTTCACCTACCAGGCCGGCGACAAATTGCTGCTGGCCCTGGCCGACCGCCTGCGCGCCCACAGCGGCCGCCTCGGCGCCCTCGCCCGCTTGGGCGGCGATCAGTTTGCGCTGGTGCAGGCCGATATCGACCAGCCTTACGAAGCCGCCGAGCTGGCGCAAAGTATCCTTGATGACCTGGAAGCCGAATTCGCCCTCGACCAGGACCAGATTCGCCTGCGCGCCACCATCGGCATCACCCTGTTCCCGGAAGACGGCGACAGCACCGAGAAGCTGCTGCAAAAAGCCGAACAGACCATGACCCTGGCCAAGAGCCGCTCGCGCAACCGCTATCAATTCTATATCGCCAGCGTCGACAGCGAGATGCGCCGGCGCCGGGAACTGGAAAAAGACCTGCGTGAGGCCCTGAGTCGCGAGCAGTTCCACTTGGTCTACCAACCGCAGATCAGCTACCTCGACCATCGCGTGGTGGGCGTAGAGGCATTGCTTCGCTGGCAGCACCCGGAACACGGCCTGGTGCCGCCGGACTTGTTCATCCCGCTGGCGGAGCAGAACGGCACCATTATTCCGATTGGCGAATGGGTACTGGACCAGGCTTGCCGGCAGTTGCGTGAATGGCATGACCTGGGCTTCACCGAGCTGCGCATGGCGGTCAACCTGTCCACCGTGCAGTTGCACCACACCGAGTTGCCACGGGTGGTCAACAACCTGATGCAGATCTACCGCCTGCCGCCACGCAGCCTGGAACTGGAAGTGACCGAGACCGGCCTGATGGAAGACATCAGCACCGCCGCCCAGCACCTGCTGAGCCTGCGCCGCTCCGGGGCCTTGATCGCGATTGATGACTTCGGCACCGGCTATTCATCCCTCAGCTACCTGAAAAGCCTGCCGCTGGACAAGATCAAGATCGACAAGAGCTTCGTCCAGGACCTGTTGGATGATGACGACGACGCAACCATCGTGCGCGCCATCATCCAACTGGGCAAAAGCCTCGGCATGCAGGTGATTGCCGAAGGCGTGGAAACCGCCGAGCAGGAGGCCTATATCATTTCCGAAGGTTGCCATGAGGGCCAGGGCTACCATTACAGCAAACCGCTGCAGGCCCGTGAGCTGGCGGCGTTTTTGAAACAGTCCGAGCGCAACAACGCGGCGATTCTCTGAACCGACAAATCGATACCAAATATTTCCCTCGCATAAACCTTTACACAAAATGCAAATCTTTCGCATTATGTCGCAGTTTTTGCGCTTCCCCGCGCGCCCTATCAACAACCGAAGCAGGATGTTCGCCATGATTCGTATGCCCCTGGCCACCGCCAGTCTGCTGGCCATTGCCATTTCTCTCGCCGGTTGCGGCGAAGGTAAAGACAAGGCCGCCGCGCCTCAAGCGCCGACCCCGGCCGCCAGCACCACCGCTCCAGCGGCTGCCACGCCTGCCGGCCAGGTCGACGAAGCAGCTGCCAAGGCCGTTGTCGCGCATTACGCCGACATGGTGTTCGCGGTGTACAGCGACGCCGAATCCACCGCGAAGACCCTGCAAACCGCGATCGACACCTTCCTCGCCAACCCGAACGACGACACCCTCAAAGCCGCCCGCACCGCCTGGGTCGCCGCCCGTGTGCCGTACCTGCAGAGCGAAGTGTTCCGCTTCGGCAACACCATCATCGACGACTGGGAGGGCCAGGTGAACGCCTGGCCCCTGGACGAAGGCCTGATCGACTACGTAGACAAATCCTACGAGCACGCGCTGGGTAACCCGGGCGCCAATGCCAACATCATCGCCAACACCGAGATCCAGGTGGGCGAAGACAAGGTCGACGTCAAGGAAATCACCCCGGAAAAACTCGCCAGCCTCAATGAGCTGGGCGGTTCCGAAGCCAACGTCGCCACCGGCTACCACGCCATCGAATTCCTGCTCTGGGGCCAAGACCTCAACGGCACCGGCCCAGGCGCGGGCAACCGCCCGGCCTCCGACTACATGACCGGCGACGGTGCCACCGGTGGCAACAACGAGCGCCGTCGCACCTACCTGCGCGCCGTGACTCAACTGCTGGTCAGCGACCTGGAAGAAATGGTCGGCAACTGGAAACCCAAGGTCGACGACAACTACCGCGCCACCCTGGAGGCAGAACCTGCCACCGACGGCCTGCGCAAAATGTTGTTCGGCATGGGCAGCCTGTCCCTGGGCGAGCTGGCCGGTGAGCGCATGAAGGTTTCCCTGGAAGCCAACTCGCCGGAAGACGAACAGGATTGCTTCAGCGACAACACCCACAACTCGCACTTCTACGACGCCAAGGGCATCCGCAACGTTTACCTGGGCGAGTACACCCGCACCGACGGCACCAAGATGACCGGCGCAAGCCTGTCGTCGCTGGTGGCCAAGGCCGATCCAGCCGCCGACTCGGCGCTCAAGGCCGACCTGGCGTCGACCGAGGCGAAGATCCAGGTCATGGTTGACCAGGCCAACGCCGGTGAGCACTACGACCAACTGATCGCTGCCGGTAACGACAAAGGCAACCAGATCGTGCGTGACGCGATTGCAGCACTGGTCAAGCAGACCGCCGCGATCGAAACCGCCGCGGGCAAGCTGGGCATCAGTGATTTGAACCCGGATAACGCTGATCACGAGTTCTGATCGGTGCGGTGTTGAACAAGGCGGCCTTCGGGTCGCCTTTTTTGTGCGCGTTCGCCCTTCCCATACCCACTGTGGGAGCTGGCTTGCCTGCGATAGCCATAGGTCTGCTACAGATGGGTGGCTGACAGGTCGCCATCGCAGGCAAGCCAGCTCCCACAGTCGAACTGCTTCGCCTCGTACACCCCGGTTTACAAGACCCGCACCGCAGGTAGAATGGCGCCACTCTCTCAAACCCGAGCTTTCTTCATGGCGTTGCCGACCCTACGCATCATCGGTTTCATCATCGGCATCTTCCTGATCACCCTCGCGATCGCCATGGTCGTCCCGATGGCCACCCTGGTGATCTTCGAACGCACCAGCGACCTGCCCTCGTTCCTGTGGGCCAGCATGATCACCTTCCTGGCCGGCCTGGCGCTGGTTATCCCTGGCCGCCCTGAACACGTGCACCTGCGCCCCCGGGACATGTACCTGCTGACCGTCACCAGTTGGCTGGTGGTGTGCATCTTCGCCGCGCTGCCGTTTTTGCTGACTCAGCACATCAGCTATACCGACTCATTCTTTGAAAGCATGTCGGGCATCACCGCCACCGGCTCCACCGTACTGAGCGGGCTGGACAGCATGTCCCCTGGCATCCTGATGTGGCGCTCGCTGTTGCACTGGCTGGGCGGGATCGGCTTTATCGGCATGGCGGTAGCGATCCTGCCGCTGCTGCGCATTGGCGGCATGCGCCTGTTCCAGACCGAATCCTCGGACCGTTCGGAAAAGGTCATGCCGCGCTCGCACATGGTGGCGCGCCTGATCGTGGCGGCGTATGTCGGCATCACCATCCTGGGCAGCCTGGCGTTCTGGTGGGCCGGGATGGGCTTGTTTGATGCGATCAACCACGCGATGTCAGCGATTTCCACCGGCGGGTTTTCCACCTCCGATGAATCCCTGGCCCACTGGAAACAACCTGCGGTGCACTGGGTGGCGGTGGTGGTGATGATCCTCGGCAGCTTGCCGTTCACCCTGTATGTAGCCACATTGCGCGGCAACCGCCGGGCGCTGATCAAGGATCAGCAGGTGCAAGGCTTGCTCGGTTTGCTGATCGTGACGTGGCTGGTCCTCGGCACCTGGTACTGGTGGACGACCAACCTGCACTGGCTGGATGCCTTGCGCCATGTCGCCCTGAACGTGACCTCGGTGGTGACCACAACCGGCTTTGCGCTGGGGGACTACAGCCTGTGGGGCAACTTCTCGCTGATGTTGTTCTTCTACCTGGGCTTTATTGGCGGCTGTTCGGGCTCGACGGCGGGCGGGATCAAGATCTTCCGTTTCCAGGTCGCCTATATCCTGCTCAAGGCCAACTTGAATCAGTTGATCCATCCACGCGCGGTGATCAAGCAGAAGTACAACGGCCACCGTCTCGACGAAGAGATCGTGCGCTCGATTCTGACCTTTTCGTTTTTCTTCGCTATCACCATCTGCGCCATCGCCCTGGCCCTGTCGCTGCTGGGGCTGGACTGGATGACCGCGCTGACCGGCGCCGCCAGCACCGTGTCCGGCGTCGGCCCCGGCCTTGGCGAAACCATCGGCCCAGCCGGTAACTTCGCCAGCCTGCCGGATGCGGCCAAGTGGATCTTGTCATTCGGCATGCTGCTGGGAAGGTTGGAGATTATTACCGTGTTTGTTCTGTGCATTCCGGCGTTTTGGCGCCACTGACCGTCGATGCCTGCAGCAACTTCGCCCGGTATTCGCCGGGCGTGACGTCGAACCAGCGGCGGAATGCGCGGAAGAAATTGCTCGGGTCGGCAAAACCCAACAGGTAGGCGATTTCCAGCAAGGTCATGCTCGGCTGCGCCAGGTACTGCTCGGCAAGCTCGCGGCGCGTGTCGTCGAGCAGCGTCTGGAAACTGGTGCCCTCCTCCTGCAAACGCCGCTGCAACGTGCGCTGGGACAGGTGCAGGGTTTGTGCCACCACTTCACGCTTGGGCTCGCCCTGGGGCAGCAAGCGACACAGCACCTGGCGCGCCTTGTGGGTCACGCGGCTCTCGGAAAAACGTGCCAGGTATTCGCCAGCAAATCGATCATGCAGCAACGCCATGGCCTCATTGGCGGTGGGCAGCGGCGCATCCATGTCGGCCTGCTCGAAAATCAGTGCATCGTAAGGCGCATTGAACTCCATCGGCGCGTGGAAGGCCTGCTTATAGGGCGCCAGGTCGGCCGGTTGATCGCCTTGCAGCACCACCTTGCGCGGCTGCAGGGTGCGGCCGGTCAGCCAGCCGCACAAGGCCAGGGCACTGGCCAACGAGGCTTCGGCGCTTTGCCGGGTCGGCGGCAGGTGATCGCCATGCACCGTCAGAATCAGCGCATAACCTTCAGGCAGCAGTCGAAAACTCAGGTCGGCGCTTTCGGCGATGATGCGCTGGTAACGCACCAGGCGCATAAAACCTTCGGCCAGGGTGTTGCTGGACATCAAGGCGTAACCGGCCACATGAAAAGACGCCGGGCGCACCACCTTGCCCATGTTCAAGCCGATCGCGGGGTTGCCTGACAACTCGACAGCGCGCTGCCACAGCCGGGTCATGGAGTCTTGCGCAAAACGTGCGTCAGGGTCACTGAGGGCGGCGTAGTCCAGGCCCAACTGCTTGAACAGGACACGGCAATCCAGGCCGTCCATTTCCAACGCTTTGACGATGCCCATTGCCCAGCTTGCAGAAGTTGTTCGTTCGCTCATGGCGTCTTCTTGAAAAAAGCAGGCTTAAACGGCAGCCAGGAAGCCAAGGATACTAAAGTGGCATCTATTGTCACTGGCTGTTACCACTGATCACTCTAGACTCAAATAAGCTCCCCGCCGAACACCTGTTGGGCGGCATCACCAGCCCAGGGCCGATCACTGTGGAAAACGTCAAAAAATTCAACAACTTCGCTGAGTTTTACCCTTACTACTTGAGTGAGCATGCCAACAGCACCTGCCGGCGCCTGCACTTTATCGGCACCACCCTGGTGATTGGGATTCTGGCCTATGCCATTGGCCGTGGCTCATTGGGCTTGCTGCTGGCCCTGCCGGTCGCCGGGTACACCTTTGCCTGGATCGGGCACTTCTTCTTCGAAAAGAACCGGCCGGCGACGTTTCAACATCCGTTTTACAGTTTGCTGGGGGATTTTGTGATGTATCGCGACATGATTTTGGGGAAGGTGCCTTTTTGAGGTGTTTGTGGGTTTTTGTGAATTTCGTGGGGGGCTGCTGCTGAGTACATATCCGTTGCTGCGGTAACGGCGGCCTATGGTTCCGCTCTTACAGCGGGTCACTTTTGGCAAACGCCCCAAAAGTAACCAAAAGGTCTGTGCCCCACCACTCGGCACCTCGCCTAGGCTCGGTGTGCCCTCACTCCGGCTTGAATCCGTGGGCCGCCGCGATGGGCCATCCTTGGCCCAGCGCGGCTAACCCGGCGTCCTGCCGGGTTACCCACGGATTCAAGCCTGCGTTCGGCCATCGTGGTTGACGGGGCGCCTCAGATCAAAAGCAAGATCAAAAGCAGAGCACGGCGGCCTGAAAGCCGACCTGAGTGGTTGAAGCAAAAGCCAGATCAAGTGCAAGTCAAAAGCCTTTCTACCTGATGCAACTCGGTCAAAATGTGGGAGCGGGCTTGCTCGCGAATGCGGTGTGCCAGTCAATTCATCTGTCACTGACCCACCGCATTCGCGAGCAAGCCCGCTCCCACAGTTGACCGCATGTGGTTTTGAAAATGAGGTCGGCTGCGGATTTGCATGCACTGAAGAGCTGCTTCTCTGTGGGAGCTGGCTTGCCTGCGATGCAAGCACCTCGGTAC
This sequence comes from Pseudomonas sp. W3I7, assembly GCF_030816095.1. NCBI lineage: Bacteria > Pseudomonadati > Pseudomonadota > Gammaproteobacteria > Pseudomonadales > Pseudomonadaceae > Pseudomonas > Pseudomonas sp. W3I7. The sequence goes on along the minus strand of NZ_JAUSXP010000001.1, from coordinate 1,017,001 downwards.
ATCAGGTACACCGAGTTGATGCCATCGCAGGCAAGCCAGCTCCCACCTCTAACCGAGTAGGGCTCTGCTGTTGCTGTTGCTCTGGCCCTTACATCCTTTTCGATGACGAAGTCAGCGGTCTTTTGATCTGCGCTTTTGATCTTGATCTTGATCTGAAATCGCCCCGTCAAACACGATGGCCGGAATTCGACAGTGATTTGGGGGGTAAACCGGCAGGGATGCCGGTTTAGCCGCCCCGCGCCATGGATGGCGCGTGGCGGCGGCCCCCCAAATCACTGTCGGATTGCGGGCATGCCGAGCCACAGCGAGGCACCGAGTGTTGGGGCGAAGACCTTTTGGTTACTTTTGGGTCTTTCCAAAAGTGACCCGCTGTAAGAGCGGAACCAATATCAGCCATCACCCAAATAACGGATATGCCCCCAAACCCAACACCCACCCAGCCACCCAGCCACCCAGCCACCCACCCTGCGACCCCATGCCACTTGCGCAAAAGAATGAAAATTCGTAAATCCACCGACATAAAATTCTTTTTGTCATTTTCAGTGCTGTATCCTGCCAAGGCTTTTTGAGAGCGCGGAATCACCTGCGATTGATAAAACAGATCTTGCGAGGAGCGACGACGATGCACGAGATACCTAATCTCCCCTTCCCAAGCCTGCACCCAACTGAGCAGCCAACACCGCAGCAGGCCAGTGATAAACAGTCTGAGGCCAAAGAAGCAAAACCAGTCGACAGCAAACGCCAGGACTGACGCCGTACCAGACCGTGTGGAAAGCGCACTTCAAGCGCTTTCCACACTGCCTGAATCATCGAGACCCCCGCCATGACCGACACCCTCCCCGACACCCCGGACGCCGCAGTACTGGACGCTGCCTTGCAGATGATCGAAGTCTGGAACCGCCTCAGCGCCGACAAACAAGCCCTGTTGCTCAAGCGTTTCGGTACCCAGGAAAACGCCCTGGCCGCCCTGGTGACCACGCAAATGCTGGCCCCGCCTCAAGCCTGAGGTTTTTTTGCGCTGACGTTTTGCTTTTTACCGCCCTGCGCAAGCCAAAGCATCGGTATCATTAGCAGCCTATCTTTACCTGCTGCGACGGTGGACTTCCCCCATGCCAGATACCCAGCGCCCCATGGCGGTCACGCTGCAAGTCGTTTCCATCGTGCTGTTTACCTTTATCGGCTACCTCAACATCGGCATTCCCCTGGCCGTATTGCCGGGCTATGTGCACAGCCAACTGGGCTATGGCGCGGTCATCGCGGGCTTGGTGATCAGCGTGCAATACCTGGCCACCCTGCTTAGCCGTCCGTATGCCGGCAAAATCATCGATAACCTGGGCAGCAAGCGCGCGGTGCTGATCGGCTTGGTCGGTTGCGGCCTGAGCGGCGTGTTCATGTTGCTGGCTGCGTGGTTTTCCAGCCTTCCGGGCGTCAGCCTGATCAGCTTGCTGATTGGCCGGCTGGTGCTGGGCAGCGCGGAAAGCCTGGTGGGCTCTGGCGCCATCGGCTGGGGCATCGGCCGGGTCGGCGCCGCCAACACGGCCAAGGTTATCTCGTGGAATGGCATCGCCAGCTATGGCGCGCTGGCCATCGGTGCACCGCTGGGTGTGCTGCTGGTCAGCCACTTGGGGCTGTGGAGCATGGGCGTCAGCATCATCCTGCTGGCGGTGCTGGGCGTGCTGCTGGCCTGGAACAAGGAAGCCGCGCCAATTGTGGCCGGCGTGCGCCTGCCCTTTATGAATGTACTGGGCCGCGTGCTGCCACACGGCTGCGCCCTGGCATTGGGTTCAATCGGCTTTGGCACTATCGCGACGTTTATCACGCTGTATTACACCACCCAGAGTTGGGACAACGCGGTGTGGGCATTGAGCCTGTTCGGCGCCAGTTTTATTGGCGCGCGCCTGTTGTTCGGCAATTTGATCAACCGGATCGGCGGCTTTCGTGTGGCGATTGCCTGCCTGTCGGTAGAGGCACTCGGCCTGCTGTTGCTGTGGCTGGCACCCGACGCGCAATGGGCGCTGGCCGGTGCGGCGTTGAGCGGGTTTGGCTTTTCGCTGGTGTTTCCAGCACTGGGCGTAGAAGCCGTCAACCTGGTGCCGGCCTCCAGCCGTGGCGCGGCGGTGGGGGCTTATTCGCTGTTTATCGACTTGTCATTGGGTATCACCGGCCCACTGGCCGGGGCGGTGGCGGCAGGCTTCGGCTTTGCGTCGATCTTCCTGTTTGCTGCCCTGGCTGCCGTCGGCGGCCTACTGTTGAGTGTGTATTTGTACCGGCAAGCACCCAAGGCCCGCGAGGCGAGAGGCGCCTAGAAGTCGACCTTGCCGCGCCCGGCCTTGATGCTGCCGCGCTTGGTCTTGGATTCCAGGCGACGCTTTTTCGAACCCAGGGTGGGTTTGGTCGGGCGGCGCTTTTTTTCGACCTTGGTGGCGCTGAGGATCAACTCCACCAAACGCTCCAGCGCATCGGCACGGTTCTGTTCCTGAGTGCGGTACTGCTGGGCCTTGAGCACCAGCACGCCTTCACTGGTGATACGACTGTCACGCAGCGCCAGCAAACGCTCCTTGTAGAACTCCGGCAACGATGACGCCGGGATGTCAAACCGCAGGTGCACCGCGCTCGACACCTTGTTGACGTTCTGCCCACCGGCGCCCTGGGCGCGAATGGCGGTCAACTCGATCTCGGCATCGGGCAAGTGCACGTTGTTGGAAATTACCAGCATCAATCAAAAACCTTAGGCAACGGGCGACAACCACATAAACAACAAGGACGCAGGACCATGAAAAGGCTATTCATCACTGTGCTCGGCACTTTATCACTCATTCAAACGTCACTGTCCTTTGCGGACACTGCCAACGGCAAAAACCTGTATTCACAGCGATGCGCCATGTGCCACGGCCCAGACCTCAAGGCCAGCGGGCCATTGGCCAGGAAAAGCAGCCCGCCCACGCCGGACCTCACCACACCGGCTTTCAAAAAACGGCTGGCGGATTATCCGGGCGTTATTGTGTCTTCGGTGATCCTTCGCCCCAATGGCAACCTGATCCCCAAAACCCTGCAAGACAATGGTGTGAAGGTCGCGCCGCATGCCTGGAGCGTCAAGGATTTTCGCGACTTGAACGACTACATGAGTGGCGTTATTGCAAACAGCCGATAAATCTCATCGCAAAAAAATACCCCTCAATAGAGGGGTATTAATCACGGATGGAGCGCCGCTTACTTCAGCGCTGCACTCGCCGTGCTTAGCGCAGCTTCAGCACTGCGCTTGTTTTTGATCCAGTAACACACCGCCATAAACGCTACCCACACCGGGATGGCGAACACCGACACCTGAATCCCCGGAATCATCAGCATGATCACCAGGATAAACACCACGAACGCCAGGCAGATGTAATTGCCATACGGATACCACAGCGCCTTGAACAACGGCACCTGGCCGGTTCGGTTCATGTGCTGGCGGAACTTGAAGTGCGAGAAGCTGATCATCGCCCAGTTAATCACCAGAGTGGCAACCACCAGCGACATCAGCAACTCCAGCGCGTGTTGCGGGATGAAGTAGTTCATCAACACCGCCACCAGGGTGACCGCCGCCGATGCGAGGATCGAGCGCACCGGCACGCCGCGTTTGTCGATTTTGGCGAGTGCCTTGGGCGCGTCGCCCTGCTCAGCCATGCCCAACAGCATGCGGCTGTTGCAGTAGGTGCCGCTGTTGTACACCGACAATGCCGCCGTCAGCACCACAAAGTTGAGGATATGCGCGGCGGTGTTGCTGCCCAGCATCGAGAACACCTGCACGAACGGACTGCCGCTGTAGGCATCGCCGGACGCGTTAAGGGTCGCCAGCAGGCTGTCCCACGGCGTCAGCGACAACAGCACCACTAGGGCGCCGATGTAGAAAATCAGGATGCGGTAGATCACCTGATTGATCGCCTTGGGGATCACCGTACGGGGCTGGTCGGCCTCGGCGGCGGTAAAGCCAAGCATTTCCAGGCCGCCGAACGAGAACATGATGATCGCCATGGCCATCACCAAACCGCCGACGCCATGGGGGAAGAACCCACCGTGGTCCCACAGGTTGCTCACCGACGCTTGCGGGCCGCCGCTGCCGCTGACCAGCAAATAGCTGCCCAGGGCGATCATGCCGACGATGGCCACGACCTTGATGATCGCGAACCAGAATTCGGCCTCACCGAAGACTTTGACGTTGGCCAGGTTGATCAGGTTGATCAACACGAAGAACGCCGCCGCCGAAACCCAGGTCGGGATCTCCGGCCACCAGTAGTGCACGTACTTGCCGACCGCAGTCAGCTCCGACATGCCCACCAGAATGTACAGAATCCAGCAGTTCCAGCCCGACAGGAAGCCGGCGAAACCGCCCCAGTACTTGTGGGCAAAGTGGCTGAAGGAACCGGCGACCGGCTCTTCGACGATCATTTCGCCGAGCTGGCGCATGATCATGAAGGCGATGAAGCCGCAGATGGCATAACCCAGGATCATCGACGGGCCGCGCGGATTTGAGCACGCCGGCTGAGCCCAGAAACAGGCCGGTGCCGATGGCGCCACCGAGGGCGATCAACTGGATATGCCGATTTTTCAGGCCGCGTTTCAGCTCGCCTGAAGAAGATTGGGGTCCACTCATGAAAAGGGTCTCACGCAAGGTTTGAGAATGTCGAATGCAGGTTGCTGCCTTGAATTACCGACTCAAGCAGCGCCGCTCAAACCCCAGCGCAGGCACCAGGAGTACAGCGTCTTTCTAACGGTCATGCGTCACCTGTTTGTTTTTATCTGTGACGAAATCGAACCCGTCCGACTCGTGGCCGTACGGAGTGATCAGGGTGGGTAAACCCTGAGGTCTTGGCCTTACGCGTGGATACGCAAGGGGGGTCACAGTAAAACGCGGCGCATTGTACACCGCTCGACAGCTTCAGCACGCCCCAACAGGGTGCACGCGACAAACTGTCAGCTAATCCTTACAGCGGGACGCCACTGCGCAACGCCTGGGCAAACTCGTAAAACTATCGTTACACCCCGGAAACTCAGCGTTACAGCCAGACTTTTTCATCGGCTAACGGAAAACTGTCAGTGGCAAGCGTCTGAAGAATCGGTTCAGCCAATTGGCTGTTTTTTCTCGATAAAGAAACACTCCGAAAAAACAGAAGAAAAAATCCAAATGAAACCGTGTCAATAAATATTTTGCATTTTCAAACACTCTCTCCTAGGTTCTTTCACTTGCCAGCGAAGCCCGTTGGCAAGCCGTTCTCAAACAACGTCCTCTAGGAGAAACACCATGCAAGCACTGGAAAACGACCTGGAAACCGAACTGCAACTCGACGATTGGTTTGAAGCGCCGACCCATGAGGCCGCCGTTGAAATGATGCAAGCCGATGCCGTTGTGCCCTTCGGCACTGCGATGTGGCCTTTCTAACACGCGGCAGGCATCCGGCAGGTGCTGTGCACGGCACCTGCCCCCTTACCCAAGGCACAGAAGGACACCCGTCATGGACAAGGCCCGCGCCGTCGAACACTTTCTCTACTACCTCGCGCACCACCCGGCACTTAACGGCCTGAGCCGCCCTACGGTGTTGCTGGGCCATATCGAGCGCTACGACGCCATCGCCGAAGCGATCACCCATAGCAGCGCCGCACGTTTCAATTTCCAATGCCAACGGCTGGACCTGACGCCCAGCGACACCCTGGCCCACGCCATCGAAACCTGTGACCTGTACCTGTTTCTGTATGACTCTTCGACCCTGCCCAACCCACGTGCCGAAGGCCCGGATTTTATTCGCGCCCTGCAAGGCGTAATGGCCGAACACTGGAAGAAATCCCTGCTGTTCAAGGATTATGGCGACTATTTCTACGACACCTTCAGCGTCGAGCCGCAACGCATCGCCGACCTCAACGCCACGCTGATCCGGCGTATGTCCCAGGCCAACGTGCTGAGCTTTACCGACAAACACGGCTCCCGCCTTGAGGCGCCGCTGAGCAGCATCAAGAAGTGGACCAATATCAACGGGGTCGGCAACCACGACCTGGCACCGGGCGAAATCGCCACCCACAGCGAGGCCATCAATGGCCAGGTGCGGTTTGTCGGCACCTTCCTCAGCACCATTCCGTTTGCGCGCAAATACGGCGTGCTGCAATCACCGTTGGAACTGTGGATCGAGAACTCGACGGTTTGCAGCGTGGCCAGCGACGTGCCGGGGCTGGCGGATGATTTCAACAAGTACCTGAATGCCAACCCGTCCAACCGGCGCGTGGAGGAATTGGGGATTGGCACCAATGAAGGCGTGAAAGACTTGTATGCGCGCAATGCCGGCTTCGAGGAGCGCCATTGCGGCCTGCACCTGGGATTGGGCGGCGGGCAAAAGGGTAGTCATCACCTGGATCTGATCTTCGCCAGTGGCGTGTTGGCGCTGGATGACAAGCCGGTGTTCGATGGCAGATTTGCGTTCTAAACACACCTCGTTGAAACAAAGCGGATCCCTGTGGGAGCTGGCTTGCCTGCGATAGCATCACTGCGGTTTGCCTGGTAAACCGAGGTGCCCGCATCGCAGGCAAGCCAGCTCCCACACTTGAAAGCATTTCAAATCAAGGCCCCAAAAAAAACGCCAACCCGAGGGTTGGCGTTTTTTTATACCGCAATCAAATCACTGCGGCTTCTTGCGACCAAAACCCGGGCGCTGACCGGAACCTGCCGGGGCGCCACGGCGCTTGCCCGACGGCTCGTCGGCGACCAGTTTCGGACCAGGGCGTTTGTTCGCCGCTGGCTTGGCCGGGCGCTTGGTGCTGGCGTTGTCCGCTGGGCGGTCCGCTTCACCACGGTTGCTACGGCCACCGCTGGGTGCTTCACCACGGGCAGGACGCGGAGTGCGCGGTGCACGCTCGCCTTCCTGACGCGATGGCGCGGTTGGGCGACGCTCGCCTTCGATGTGCGGCTCGCGGGAGATACGCCCACCGGTTGCCGGTGCATTCAGCGCCGGGCGCAAGGTGCGGGCAACACGCTCGGTCCGCGCCACAGGACGCGAGGATTTACGCTGCATACGCTCAAGCTTGTCTTTGCTCTTGGCGTTCATCTGCGGCATGGCCACCGGCGTCAGGCCGACTTCGGCGCTGAGGATGTCGACTTCGTACTGGCTCATTTCGCGCCAGCGGCCCATCGGCAGGTCGGAGTTGAGGAACACCGGGCCGAAACGCACGCGCTTCAGGCGGCTGACCACCAGGCCCTGGGATTCCCACAGGCGACGGACTTCACGGTTACGGCCTTCCATCACCACGCAGTGATACCAGTGGTTGAAACCTTCGCCACCGGGTGCCTGCTTGATGTCGGTGAACTTGGCCGGGCCGTCTTCCAGCACCACGCCGGCCTTGAGGCGTTCGATCATCTCGTCATCGACTTCGCCGCGTACACGCACAGCGTACTCACGGTCCATCTCGTAGGACGGGTGCATCAAGCGGTTGGCCAGCTCACCGTCGGTGGTGAACATCAGCAAGCCGGTGGTGTTGATGTCCAGGCGGCCGATGTTGATCCAGCGGCCTTCTTTGGGCTTGGGCATCTTGTCGAACACGGTCGGACGGCCTTCCGGGTCGTCACGGGTGCAGATCTCGCCGTCGGGCTTGTTGTACATGATCACGCGGCGCACCGATTCGGCGGCCTCTTCACGCTTGATGACCTTGCCATCAATGGTGATTGCATCGTGCAGGTCGACGCGCTGGCCGAGGGTAGCCTCGACGCCATTGACCTTGATGCGCTTCTGGGTGATCCAGGCTTCGACGTCGCGGCGTGAGCCCACGCCGATACGCGCCAGCACCTTTTGCAGTTTTTCGCCTGCTGGGCCGATTTCCTGGCTGTCGTTCTGGTCTTGGTCGTTCATCTTAAGCACCTCCCGGTGGGTCGATTCAGGCGTGGCCTGAAGAGTGTTGAAAGCGGGGCTTTGGCCGAATAGCTCGGCAAAGGGTCGCGAATCATACGCGCATGGCGCGGGTTTCGCATCACAGACTAGTCGATAAGGCCCAAGTCATTTGCTTTTCCGCCGACCGGTGGCGCCCAGGGCCAGCAGGCGCAGCTCGGCTTCGGCCAGAACGGTGCGTTTGTCGGCTTTGTCGAGCTTCTTCCAGGCGCGGATTTCGCGTTTGCTGCGGCCACAGCCGACACAGATGTCGTCGTTGAATTTGCAGATGCTGATGCAAGGGTCTTTGGTGGAACTCATTTGAATCCTCCCTGGGAGCTGGCTTTTCTGTGGGAGCTGGCTTGCCTGCGATGGCATCACCGCGGTGTAACAGTAAGACCGAGGCGCCTGCATCGCAGGCAAGCCAGCTCCCACAGGGTTTCCATTGTCTGGCAGAGCGGGTCAGTCCTCGAACTGGCGGCGTTCGGCCTCGATGGCTTCAGCCAGCGCCCGGGCTTCGTCTTCTTCGTCGCTCAAAGGCGGCTGTTCAAGGGCGGCAACAGCGGCCAGGAGCTTTTCACGGGCTTCGGCCACGCCGAGGATGTCTTCTTCGGGTTCAGGCTCGGACTCCAGTTCCGGTTCCGGTTCCGGTTCCGGTTCCGGTTCGACTTGCGCCTCACCCTCAACGTTCACCTGGGTTTGCGGCTCAGCCGCACCATCACGCAACAAATCATCAAAGTCAGTCTTGATGCCCTGCTCCATATCATCCAGCTCGAGCAGCAAGGTATGGAAACTGGTTTCGTCCTTGGGCTCTTCCGGCTCGGCGCTGGCGTCGGCCAGCTCTTGCAGGCTGGCCGGCACCGGCGCGTCGTCGAAGTCGAGCACCGGCTCGGCTTCCATCTCGCGCAATTCGGCAAGCGGTGGCAGGTCGTCGAGGTTTTTCAAGTTGAAGTGATCGAGGAACACCTTGGTGGTGGCGAACATCGCCGGTTTGCCGGGCACGTCGCGGTAGCCGACGATGCGGATCCACTCGCGCTCCAGCAGCGTCTTGACGATATGGCTGTTGACCGCAACGCCCCGCACATCCTCAATTTCGCCCCGGGTGATCGGCTGGCGATAGGCAATCAGCGCCATGGTCTCCAGCATCGCGCGGGAATAACGCTGCGGGCGTTCTTCCCACAACCGGCCGACCCACGGGGAAAATTTCTCACGGATCTGCAAGCGATAACCTGACGCCACCTCGCGCAGTTCAAAGGCGCGACCGTCGCAGGACTTGCGCAGAATCTCCAGCGCCTTCTTGAACACTGGCGGTTCAGGGCGCTCGGCCTCTTCGAACAACTCGAACAGGCGTTCCAGCGATTGCGGTTTTCCCGAGGCCAGGAGAAAAGCTTCCAGCAAGGGTGCCAGTTCGCGGGGTTCAGTCAGATTCATCGATTCAGCTCTTTATTCGGCTCGCGCCCGCACGTGGATAGCCGCAAAAGGCTCATTCTGGACCAGCTCGACCAAGGATTCCTTGACCAGTTCGAGGATGGCCATAAAGGTCACCACCACCCCCAGGCGCCCTTCCTCTTTAGTAAACAGCTCGACAAACGGTACAAACCCGCCGCCCTTGAGGCGCTCCAGCACATCGCTCATGCGCTCGCGGGTCGACAGCGCCTCGCGGCTGACCTGGTGGCTTTCGAACATGTCACCCCGGCGCAGCACCTCGGCCATGGACATCAGCAATTCTTCCAGGCTCACATCCGGCAACAGCTTGCGCGCCCGGGCTTCCGGGGCGTCGAGCTTGGGCACCACCACATCACGGCCCACGCGGCTCAAACCGTCGATGCCTTCGGCGGCGGCCTTGAAGCGTTCATATTCCTGCAGGCGGCGGATCAGTTCGGCACGCGGGTCGTCTTCTTCGGCCTCGATGGTCTCGGAGCGCGGCAACAGCATGCGCGACTTGATCTCGGCGAGCATGGCGGCCATCACCAGGTACTCGGCGGCCAACTCCAGGCGCACAGACTGCATCAACTCGACATACCCCATGTACTGGCGAGTGATTTCCGCCACCGGGATGTCGAGGATATTGATGTTCTGTTTGCGGATCAGGTACAGCAGCAAGTCCAGCGGGCCTTCGAAGGCTTCAAGGAAGACTTCCAGCGCATCCGGCGGAATATACAGGTCCAGCGGCATTTCCATGACCGCCTGGCCATACACCATGGCAAACGGCAGTTCCTGCTGGGCGCCGGCCTGGGGATCAGCGGTTTCCACGGCCGACATTCAGGCCTCGACCATAAACGGCGTCGGGTCGCCGCAGCCCACACGCACCACTTCCGGCTCGCCATCGGCCAGGTTGATCACGGTGGACGCCTTGTTGCCGCCGTAGCCGCCGTCGATGATCAGGTCGACGTGTTTTTCCAGCAGTCGGCGCATTTCGTAAGGGTCGTACAGCGGCTCTTCTTCCCCGGGCAAAATCAGCGACACGCTCATCAACGGCTCACCCAGTTCGGCCAGCAACGCCAGGGCAATCGGGTGCTCGGGCACACGCAGGCCAATGGTGCGCTTTTTGGGGTGCAGCAACAGGCGCGGCACTTCGCGGGTGGCGTTGAGAATAAAGGTGTATGGCCCAGGCGTGTGGGCCTTGAGCAGGCGGAAGGTGCCGGTGTCGACCTTGGCGAACAACCCCAGTTGCGACAAATCGCTGCAGATCAGCGCAAAGTTGTGGTTTTTGTCCAGGTCACGCAGGCGTCTGACCCGTTCAACCGCGCTTTTATCGCCGATCTGGCAACCAATGGCGTAGGACGAATCAGTCGGGTAGATCACCACGCCACCGGCGCGAATGATCTCCACGGCCTGTTTTATCAGGCGCGCTTGAGGGTTTTCCGGATGAATCTGGAAGAATTGACTCACGTGTTCTACCTGTTCAGACGGTGGCAATAATGGGGTCATGCTTGAATCGCCCCCACAACAGCGGCAAGTCTTCCGGGACCTGGCGGTACTCGCCGATCTCGGACCAGCCGCCTGGGCCATGAAAATCACTGCCGGCGCTGACCAGCAGACCAAATTCGCGGGCAAGAATCGCCAGGCTGCCCACCTGATCAGCGGGTTGATGCCCGTTGACCACCTCGATTGCGTGGCCGCCCGCTCCAATATAGTCGGCAATCAGCTTGCGGCGTTTGCTGCGGGTGAAATCGTAATGCCAGGGATGCGCCAGGCTAACCCAGGCCCCGGCGGCGCGCAGCGTACCGACGGTGTCTTCCAGGGTCGGCCAGTGCTGCTTCACATCGCCCAACTTGCCGGCGCCCAGCCACTTGCGAAACGCTTCGGCGCGGTCCTTAACAAAACCTTCACGCACCATCCAGTCGGCAAAGTGCGGCCGGGCCGGTGCGTTGCCGCTGTCGCCCAGTTCCTGCTGGATGGCGCGGGCGCCGTCGAGCGCATTGGGCATGCCTTTAAGGCTGAGCTTGCGGCTTATTTCTTCGGACCGCAGCCAACGGCCATCGTGCAATTGGGCGATGGCCGCCACCAAAGGCGCAGCGTTTTGATCGAAACCGTAACCGAGCACATGAATGGTGGCGCCGCCCCAGGTGCAGGACAATTCCACGCCGTTGACCAGTTGCATGCCCAGCGCATGGGCCGCCGAGCGGGCCTCATCGAGGCCTTCAAGGGTGTCGTGGTCGGTCAATGACAGGACTCGCACGCCTTTTTCAAACGCACGCGCAACCAGTACCGCGGGCGCCAGGGCGCCGTCGGAGGCTGTGCTGTGGCAGTGCAAATCAACATTCACGGGCGTGTGTAACCTCAAGTCAGCTGGCGCTTTCGCTACCAAGGATGTTTGTTATTATGCCGCCACATCCAGCTTCTGGCTCTTACTGTGAAACAATTCATCGACTTCATCCCGCTGTTGCTGTTTTTCATCGTTACCAAACTCGACCCCAGGGTCATCGATATCGCCGGTCATCAGCTCTCGTTCGGGGGCATCTACAGCGCCACTGCCGTGCTGATCGTCAGTTCTATCGTAGTCTACGGCGCCATTTTCATTTCCCAGCGCAAACTGGAAAAAAGCCAATGGCTTACCCTGGTTGCCTGCCTGGTGTTCGGCGGCCTGACCCTGGCCTTTCACAGCGAAACCTTCCTTAAATGGAAAGCCCCGGTAGTGAACTGGCTGTTCGCGCTGGTGTTTATCGGCAGCCACTTCATCGGTGACCGCCTGTTGATCAAGCGCATCATGGGCCACGCGTTGACCCTGCCGGAACCGGTATGGGTGCGGTTGAACGTGGCCTGGATCGTGTTTTTCCTGTTTTGCGGCGCCGCCAACCTGTTCGTGGCCTTTACCTTCCAGGATTACTGGGTGGACTTCAAAGTCTTCGGCAGCCTGGGCATGACCGTATTGTTCCTGATCGGCCAAGGTATCTACCTGTCGCGCCATCTGCATGACACCGCCCCTACCACGCCGAAAACCGAGGATTGACATGCTCTACGCCATCATTGCCACCGACGTTGCCGATTCGCTGGAAAAACGCCTGAGCGTACGCCCGGCGCACGTTGAGCGCCTGAAAACCCTGCAAGCCGAAGGCCGTCTGGTGATCGCAGGCCCGCACCCGGCCGTCGACAGCAATGACCCAGGCGCCGCCGGCTTCACCGGCAGCCTGATCATTGCCGAGTTCGCCTCGCTGGCCGATGCCCAGGCCTGGGCCAAAGCCGATCCCTACATTGCTGCGGGCGTCTACGCTGATGTGGTGGTCAAGCCGTTCAAGCAAGTCCTGCCTTAAAGCCCGGCTGCGCTGAACCTGATAGGTTCGGCGCGCTCCTGATTGCTCATTATTCTCGGTAACCTGCCGACAACGTTCTGAATATTCGTGTGGAATCAGGAGTTCCGATGCGCTTACGTCCGTTGTGTCTGTTGGCAGTGTTAATGATCGGGGGGACCGCCCACGCGGAAGAAACCTCAAACACCGGCAGCTCCACGCCCTTGTCCCTGAGTGTCGGCAGCCAGATCACCGAGTTGCAGCAACGCTTGAAAGAAAGCGAACGGCTGCGTGAAGCATTGAGCAAACAACTGCAAAGCACCGAGAATGCCCGTGAAAGCGCTCAACTGAATCGCTTGCGCCAGGAGAACCAACGCCTGGTCCAGCAACTCAAAGAGACACAAGGCGGCGCCTTGAACCGCTGGCTGACCGAACAACAACAGTGGTTTGTTACCGGCGGGGCTGTCGCACTGATCGCCTTGCTGTGCGGGATCTTCGCCAGCGGTGGGCACCGTCGCCGTCGACAATGGCTAAATTGAGTGAGTCATGAGCGAGCTGTTACTGATAGATGATGACCAGGAGCTCTGTGAGCTGCTGACCAGTTGGCTGAGCCAGGAAGGTTTCCAGGTGCGCGCCTGCCACGACGGCTTGAGCGCCCGCAAAGCCCTGGCCGAAGCCTCACCCGCCGCCGTGGTGCTTGACGTGATGCTGCCGGATGGCAGCGGCCTGGAGTTGCTCAAGCAATTGCGCAATGACCACCCGGAGTTACCGGTGGTGATGCTCTCGGCCCGTGGCGAACCGCTGGACCGTATCCTCGGCCTGGAACTGGGTGCCGACGATTACCTGGCCAAGCCCTGCGACCCTCGCGAACTGACTGCGCGCCTGCGCGCCGTGCTGCGCCGCAGCCACCCGGCGGCGGTGTCGACGCAGATGGAGCTGGGCGATTTGTGCTTCAGCCCGGTGCGCGGCGTGGTCAGCATCGACGAGCAGGAGTTCACGCTCACGGTGTCCGAAAGCCGCCTGCTCGAAGCCTTGCTGCGCCAGCCCGGCGAGCCGCTGGACAAGCAGGAACTGGCGCAGATCGCCCTGGGCCGCAAGCTCACTCTGTACGATCGCAGCCTGGACATGCACGTGAGCAACCTGCGCAAAAAGATCGGCCCACACCCGGATGGCCGACCACGGATCGTGGCGCTGCGCAGCCGCGGCTACTACTACAGCCTCTGAACACAACGCTATCCCCTGTGGGAGCGGGCTTGTGTGGGAGCGGGCTTGCTCGCGAAAGCGGTGGGTCAGTCTATGCACATGCTGGCTGACCCACCGCATTCGCAGGCAAGCCAGCTCCCACACTTGATCGCATCACTCCGACAGTTTTGTCAGCTCACACCAAAACCCTCTTTACCCAAGCTTTACCCTCCCCTGACCGCCGCTGACCTTGCACTGGGTAACCTACTCACATCCGGACTCACCGGAATAGAGACAGGAGAATCACCATGCGCAAGACCCTTATCGCTCTGATGTTCGCCGCTGCCCTGCCGACCATCGCCATGGCCGCAGCGCCAGAAGGCCCAGGCCCGATGGGCGGCCCTGAAGGCCATATGATGGGCGGCCCAGGCCACGGCGGTGAACACGGTCCGCGTGGCAAAGGCGGCCCCTTCAGCCAGCTCGACCTGAGCCGCGAACAGCGCGAGCAAATCGGCAAGCTGATGGGCGAACAATGGCACGGCCGCAAAGAGATCGTGCGCAAGTACCTGGACAAACTGCCGGCCGCTGACCAGCAAGCCATGAAAAACGACATGGCCGCCGCCAAGCAGAAAACCCAGGCTGACATCCGTGCCGTGCTCAAACCCGATCAACAGAAGAAATTCGACGAGATCGTCAAGAAGCAAGCCGAGCGCCGCGCCGAGTGGAAGGAATTCCAGGCCTGGAAAGCGCAACAGCCGCAAAAAGCGCAATAATGCTCTAGCGTTACCTCCCCAGCCCAGTGGCTCGCGCCGCTGGGCTTTTCCTGTTTGAGGGTTTCCTGTGCGTTCATTGTTCTGGCGCATCCTGGCCAGTTTCTGGCTGGCCATCGCCTTGGTTGCCGGGCTGTCGATCCTGCTTGGGCACATGCTCAACCAGGACACCTGGATTCTCAGCCGCCATCCCGGCCTCAACAACCTGGCGCAAGAGTGGACGCAACTCTACGAAGCCCAGGGAGAGGACGCCGCCCAGGAGTTGCTGCAACAACGCAAACGCCAGTACCACATCGACGTGCAGGTACTCAACGAAAGCGGCGACCCAGTGGTACGCGGCACCTTCCCGCGCCGTGCCGCCGCCTTCGAAGCCCGCCAGAATGACAACCAGGACAGCCATCTGCCCTGGCGCCGCCTGACCGCCGAGTACACCAGTGAAAAAACCGGTGACACCTACCTGCTGATCTACCGCATCCCCAACCCGGAGCTGGACGCCTGGCACCGCAGCAGCCTGATGTGGCCGTTGAGCGCGCTGGCCATCGCCCTGGTGGTGCTGACGCTGTTCAGCCTGCTGGTGACCTTGTCCATTACCCGCCCACTCAGCCGCCTGCGCGGCGCAGTGCATGACCTGGGCCAGACCACCTATCAGCAAAACAGCCTGGCGCAACTGGCCAACCGCCGCGATGAATTCGGCGTGCTGGCCACCGACTTCAACCGCATGGGCGCACGCCTGCAAAGCCTGATCGGCAGCCAGCGCCAGTTGCTGCGCGATGTGTCCCACGAACTGCGCTCGCCGCTGGCCCGCTTGCGCATCGCCCTGGCCCTGGCCGAACGCGCCGGCTCCGAAGAACGCGAACGCCTGTGGCCGCGCCTGACCCGTGAGTGCGACCGCCTCGAAGCACTCATCAGCGAGATTCTGGTGCTGGCCCGCGTCGACGCCGACAACGCCAGCGCCGAAGAGGTCGACCTCACCCCACTGCTCAGAACCTTACAAAAGGATGCCCAACTCAGTGCGCCGGAACAGGTGGTGCAACTGAGCGCCGAACCCGAGCTGCACCTCAAGGGCTGGCCGACCATGATCGAGCGCGCCGTGGACAACCTGCTGCGTAACGCCCAGCGCTTTAACCCCGTAGGCCAGCCCATCGAGCTAAGCGCCCAGCACCAGGGCGAGCGTATCCTGATCAACGTGCGCGACCACGGCCCCGGCGTTGAAGCCGAACACCTGAGCCAACTGGGCGAGCCGTTTTATCGCGCGCCCGGCCAAGCGGCCCAAGGCCACGGGCTGGGCCTGGCGATTGCCCGCCGCGCCGCCGAACGCCATGGCGGCAGCCTGATCCTGGCCAATCACCCGGACGGTGGTTTTATCGCCAGCATCGACTTGCCATTGGTGCCGGGAGTGGTCACAGCCGTGTGAGGATCTTCTATAGTGGCCCTTCTCTAACGGAGGGCCTTTGATGACTGACCTGCTGACACCCATCCAAGCCGCACTCGATTTACCGCAGACCCCGCTGACGTTCACCGAGGCCGGCGCCCTGCCCTCGACCTTTGCCGTGACCGAACTGGCCAGCGCCAGCCTCGGCGCTGCCGGCCAGGCGGTTGCTCAACTTATCCAGCAACAAACCGGGCGCTTGCCCAGCGTGAGCGTGGACCGGCGCCTCGCTTCCTTCTGGTTCTCCTCCTCGATTCGCCCAGTGGGCTGGCAAGTACCGCCGCTGTGGGACCCGGTGGCCGGCGACTACGCCAGCGCCGACGGCTGGATCCGTTTGCACACCAATGCGCCCCACCACCGTGCTGCCGCCGAGCACGTACTGGGCAAGGTCAATGACCGCGCCGAGATGGCCAGTAAAGTCGCCGCCTGGAACGCCGCCGAACTGGAGCAGGCGCTTGTCGATGCCGGCGGTTGCGCGGCGCAGATGCGCACATGGCAGGCCTGGCAAACCCATCCGCAAGGGCTGGCGGTGAACGCCGAGGCATTGGTGCAGCGCCAGACCTTCGACACCACTGGCGACAAACCGTGGCTCGGCTCGGTGGCACGCCCGCTGGCCGGCATCAAGGTGCTGGACTTGACCCGTGTGTTGGCCGGTCCCGTGGCCAGTCGTTTTCTCGCAGGCCTGGGCGCCGATGTACTGCGCATCGACTCGCCGACCTGGAACGAACCGGGGGTAGTGCCGGAAATGACCCTGGGCAAACGCTGCGCGCGCCTGGACCTTAAAAGTGCCGAAGACCGCCAGGTGTTCGAAAGCCTGCTCAAGGACGCCGACATCCTGTTCCACGGCTACCGCGCCGACGCGCTCGAACAGTTGGGCTACACCGCCACAGAATTACAACACCTTGCCCCCGGCCTGATCGACGTGAGCCTCAACGCCTACGGCTGGAGCGGCCCGTGGCGCAACCGTCGCGGCTTCGACAGCCTGGTGCAGATGAGCAGCGGCATTGCCGACGCCGGCATGGCCTGGAAACAGGCGGATAAACCGGTGCCGTTGCCGTTGCAGGCGCTGGATCATGCGACCGGGTATTTGATGGCGGCCAGTGCCATTCAAGCCTTGAGCGAACGCCTGAAAACCGGCCGTGGTGGTTCGGCGCGCTTGTCATTGGCGCGCACCGCGAAGTTGCTGGTGGAGGCCGGGCAAGTGCCGGAGCAGCCGGCGTTGCGGGCCGAAGAACCGGGCGATCAGGGCTTGGTGGTGGAGCAGACGGCGTGGGGGCAGGCGCATCGTTTGCTGGCGCCGGTGACCATCAGTGGCACGCCGTTGCAGTGGGATTTGCCCGCCGGGGAATTGGGCTCACATCGGGCTCAGTGGTGACTTGAGATCGCTATCGCAGGCAAGCCAGCTCCCACATTTGACTGTGTTCACACTTTCAAGTGTAAGAGCCAGCTCCCACATTTGGCCGCATTCCAAAGGATGTACTCAGTCAAGTGTGGGAGCTGGCTTGCCTGCGATGAGGCCCTGACAGCGGCCCTCAATCCACCCGACTCAACGACGTCCACAAATGCTGCGCCGCATACGCCCTTAAAGGCCGCCACGCCTCAGCTCTGGCCAACAACTGCCGCGCCGACACCGGCGCGCCTTCCAGCGCCGCCAGCGCATTGATCAAGCCAATATCCCCCGACGCAAACGCATCCGGCTCACGCAATTGACGCATGGCGATGTACTGCGCGGTCCAGTCGCCAATTCCCGGCAAGGCTACCAGGCGCGCCACGCCGTCCTTGAGACTGGCCTTGGCTGCAAATAATTGCGGATCATCCAGCAACGCCTGAGCCACACCCGACAAGGTACGGCCCCGCGCCCTGGGCATGCCCAAGGTCGCCAGGTCCGCCGCCGCCAAGACTTCAGGAGCAGGAAACACATGGGTAATACCCGCATGGTGCGTGTGCAGCGGCTGGCCATACTGCGCCACTAATTTACCCGCCAGGCGAATGGCCGCGACCACCGTGATCTGCTGGCCCAGCACCGCACGAATCGCCAGCTCCAAACCATCCCACGTCCCCGGCACGCGCAGGCCGGGGCGCGCAGCCACCAGCTGCGCCATCAACGGGTCGGTGGCCAGTTGCGCATTGATCAACCCAGGTTGGGCATCCAGGTCGAACATGGCCCGCAGGCGCCGCTCGATCTCGGGCAGCGCCGCCGTGTCGGGAAACTCAACGCCCACTTCCAGCCAATCGCCCGCGCCCGGCGCCACGCTGATGCAGCCGTGTTGCCCGCCAATGCTGATGCTGCGCCGATACACGCCGGCCTCCACGGTCTCCAGCCCGGTGATGGCCCGCGCCGATAAAAAAACCAGCATTGCCGCCCAGTCATAGGGCGGCTCATACGCCAATCTCACAACGACAACACCCCGCTATACAGCCCATAAGCCGCCAGCCCCGCGCCCGCGATCACGCAACTGAAAATGCCTTTTTCCATGTGCGTAAACAAGGGCTGGCCCTGTTCGCGCTTGGCCAGGGCAAACAGGATCACGCCGGGCGCATACAGCAGCGCCGAGAGCAGCAGGTACTTCAAGCCACCGGCGTACAGCAGCCAGATGGCATAGCCGAGGGCGATCAGGCCGACCAGCAAATCCTTGTAACGCTGACGCTGGGCACCGGCATAGGTTTCACCGCGCCCGCTCAACAGCACCGCGTAGGCCGCCGACCACAGGTACGGCACCAGGATCATCGACGACGCCAGGTAAATCAGGGTGGTGTAGGTGCTGTGGGAAAACAGCGTGATCACCAGGAACACCTGGATCATCACGTTGGTCAGCCACAGCGCATTGACCGGCACCCGGTTGGGGTTTTCCTTTTTCAGGAAGGCCGGCATGGTTTTGTCATGGGCGGTGGCGTAGAGGATTTCCGCACACAGCAGCGCCCATGACAGCAAGGCGCCGAGCAGTGACACGGCCAACCCGATGCTGATCGCCATCGCGCCCCACGGCCCGACGATATGTTCCAGCACACCTGCCAGTGAAGGGTTTTGCAATTGCGCCAGCTCCGGCTGGCTCATGATGCCCAGGGACAGCACGTTCACCAGCACCAGCAGTGCCAGCACACCCAGAAAGCCGATCACCGTGGCGCGGCCCACGTCCAAGCGCTTCTCGGCGCGCGCCGAATACACGCTGGCGCCCTCGATGCCGATAAACACGAACACAGTCACCAGCATCATGTTGCGCACCTGATCGACCACGCTGCCAAATTGCGGGTTGCCCAGGCCCCAGATATCGCGAGTAAAAATATCCGCCTTGAACGCCACGGCGGCGATCACGATAAACATCAGCAACGGCACGATCTTCGCCACCGTGGTGATCTGGTTGATGAACGCCGCCTCCTTGATGCCACGCAGCACCAGAAAATGCACCGCCCACAGCAGCAGCGAGGCGCAGCCGATGGCGACCGGCGTATTGCCTTGGCCGAACACCGGGAAAAAGTAGCCGAGGGTGCTGAACAGCAACACGAAGTAACCGACGTTGCCCATCCACGCACTGATCCAATAGCCCCAGGCCGACGAAAACCCCATGTAGTCACCGAACCCGGCCTTGGCGTAGGCGTACACGCCGGAGTCCAGTTCGGGTTTGCGATTGGCCAGGGTCTGGAACACAAACGCCAGGGTGAGCATGCCGACGGCGGTGATGGCCCAGCCGATCAGCACGGCGCCCACTTCGGCGCGTGCGGCCATGTTCTGCGGCAAAGAGAAAATCCCGCCGCCGATCATCGAACCCACCACCAAGGCAATCAGTGCGCTGAGACGCAGTTTCTCGGCCGGCTGGGACATGAAAACTCCTGAAATAAAATAGTTTGAGAGAACACGCGCGCACTCAACTAATTAACTCAGCGAGTGTAGCGTTTATTAAAGACCGCGATTAAACCGTGACGCTCATAACGCAATGGCATGACAGTTTATAAATTTTAGGCTTATTTAGAATTTAAATAGAGCAGGCACTTTGCCAGTTTGTGCGAGCGTAGTCAGTTAATTGAGAAAAGTTTGCACATTCGACAAAAAGGGCTAGGGTCAAACGTCCATACCTCCAACTAAATGATTAATCAAAACGCAGGAGCCGCTCTGGAAAGCGCCTTTGCGGGGAAGACTATTGCCTCGGGATTTTACCCTTAAGTCATTAATTCACAATGGAATGTGCCAATGAAGTGATCTGAGTCAGCTGTTTGATTAGCGCACGGAATTATTCTGTGGTCTCTCTTCTCCTGCATTGGAGTCATGCAATGTCTGAAACTCCCGGAAAACTTCGACTCGGCGCCCTGGTTGCGCTGGTCGTGGGCTCAATGATTGGCGGCGGGATCTTCTCACTCCCGCAAAACATGGCCGCCAGCGCCGATGTCGGCGCGGTGTTGATCGGCTGGGTCATTACCGCCATCGGCATGCTCACCCTCGCTTTCGTGTTCCAGACCCTGGCCAACCGCAAGCCTGACCTCGACGGCGGCGTGTACGCCTACGCCAAGGCCGGGTTCGGCGACTACATGGGTTTCTCATCGGCCTGGGGTTACTGGATCAGCGCCTGGCTGGGCAACGTCGGTTACTTCGTGTTGCTGTTCAGCACTCTCGGTTATTTTTTCCCCATTTTCGGCGAAGGCAACACGCCTGCTGCCGTGATTGGCGCGTCAGTGCTGCTGTGGGCCGTGCATTTCCTGGTACTGCGCGGCATCAAGGAAGCCGCCTTCATCAACCTGGTGACCACCGTCGCCAAGGTGGTGCCGCTGGTGCTGTTTGTATTGATCGCGCTGTTCGCGTTCAAGCTGGACATTTTCACCGCTGACATCTGGGGCGTGAAAAACCCCGACCTGGGCAGCGTGATGAACCAGGTGCGCAACATGATGCTGGTCACCGTGTGGGTGTTTATCGGCATCGAAGGCGCGAGCATCTTCTCGTCCCGTGCAGAAAAACGCAGCGACGTCGGCAAGGCCACCGTGATCGGCTTTATCACCGTGCTGCTGTTTCTGATGCTGGTGAACGTGCTGTCCCTGGGCATCATGACCCAACCGGAACTGGCCAAACTGCAGAACCCATCGATGGCTGCCGTGCTGGAGCATGTGGTGGGCCACTGGGGCGCGGTGTTGATCAGCGTCGGCTTGATCATCTCGTTGCTGGGTGCGCTGCTGTCGTGGGTGTTGCTGTGCGCGGAGATCATGTTCGCCGCCGCCAAGGACCACACCATGCCGGAGTTCCTGCGTAAGGAAAACGCCAACCACGTGCCGGTCAATGCCCTGTGGCTGACCAATGCGATGGTTCAGGTTTTCCTGGTAATCACGCTGTTTTCCGCCAGCACTTACCTGTCACTGATCTACCTCGCCACCTCGATGATCCTGGTGCCTTACCTGTGGTCGGCGGCCTACGCGCTGCTGCTGGCGGTGCGCGGCGAGACCTACGAAAACGCTCTGCGCGAGCGCAAGAAAGACCTGTTCATCGGCGCCATCGCCCTGATCTACGCGATCTGGCTGCTCTACGCCGGCGGCACCAAATACCTGCTGCTGTCCGCCCTGCTGTATGCCCCCGGCGCGATCCTGTTCGCCAAGGCCAAGCATGAACTGGGCAAACCGATTTTCACCCACGTCGAGAAGCTGATTTTTGCCGCAGTTGTCATTGGCGCCCTCGTGGCCGCCTATGGCCTCTACGACGGCTTCCTGACTCTGTAATTCTGACTGGAGGATCTGTAATGACCACGGAAAAAGTGAAGTACGGCGTACATTCCGAAGCCGGCAAACTGCGCAAAGTCATGGTGTGCTCCCCAGGTTTGGCCCACCAGCGGCTGACCCCCAACAACTGCGACGAACTGCTGTTCGATGATGTGTTGTGGGTGGCCCAGGCCAAACGCGACCACTTCGACTTCGTGACCAAGATGCGCGAGCGGGACATTGATGTGCTGGAAATGCACAACCTGCTGACCGATATCGTCGCCATCCCAGAAGCGCTGGACTGGATCCTGGAACGCAAGATCACCGCCAATACCGTTGGCCTGGGCCTGGTCGATGAAGTCGGCTCGTGGCTGCGCAGCCTGGAGCCGCGCAAGATCAGCGAGTTCCTGATTGGCGGCGTGTCGGCCGATGACCTGCCGAGCAGCTTTGGTGGCCGAACCATCGAGATGTTCCGCGACTTCCTCGGCCACTCAAGCTTCATCCTGCCGCCGCTGCCCAACACTCAGTTCACCCGCGACACCACCTGCTGGATCTACGGCGGTGTGACGCTCAACCCGATGTACTGGCCGGCGCGACGTCAGGAAACCCTGTTGGCCAGCGCCATCTATAAATTCCACCCCGAGTTCACCAACGCCGACTTCCAGATCTGGTACGGCGACCCCGATCAGGAACACGGCGCAGCCACACTGGAAGGCGGCGACGTGATGCCGATTGGCAATGGCGTGGTGTTGATCGGCATGGGCGAGCGTTCTTCGCACCAGGCGATTGGCCAACTGGCGCGCAACCTATTCAAGAACAAAGCCGTGGAACGCGTGATCGTTGCCGGCCTGCCGAAGTCCCGCGCGGCGATGCACCTGGACACCGTGTTCAGCTTCTGCGACCGCGACCTGGTGACCATCTTCCCCGAAGTGGTCAACCAGATCGTGCCCTTCACCCTGCGTCCGGATGAAAGCAAGCCGCACGGCATCGACATCCAGCGGGAGAAAACCAACTTCCTCGAAACCGTGGCCGCAGCGCTCAACCTCAAGGCACTGCGTGTGGTCGAGACCGGCGGCAACAGCTTCGCCGCCGAGCGTGAGCAATGGGATGACGGCAACAACGTGGTGGCCGTGGAGCCTGGCGTGGTGATCGGTTACGACCGCAACACCTACACCAACACCCTGCTGCGCAAGGCCGGTGTGGAAGTCATCACCATCAGCGCCGGTGAACTGGGCCGCGGCCGTGGCGGTGGCCACTGCATGACCTGCCCGATCATCCGCGACCCAATCGACTATTGATTTTTTGGCCTTGGCCGCTGCTTATCCAGCAGGGGCCAGGGGGATAACCGAAACCTAAGGAGATCCATCATGGCTTTTAATATGCGCAACCGCAGCCTGCTCTCGCTGATGCACCACACTACCCGCGAGCTGAACTACCTGCTGGACCTGTCCCGCGACCTCAAACGCGCCAAGTACACCGGCACCGAGCGTCCGCACCTGCAAGGCAAAAACATCGCGCTGATCTTCGAAAAAACCTCGACTCGCACCCGTTGCGCGTTCGAAGTGGCGGCCCATGACCAGGGCGCCCACGTCACCTATATCGACCCGGTGTCGTCGCAGATCGGCCACAAGGAAAGCATGAAAGACACCGCCCGCGTCTTGGGCCGCATGTTCGATGCCATCGAGTACCGTGGCTTTGAGCAGGAAATCGTTGAAGAGCTGGCCAAGTTCGCCGGTGTGCCGGTGTTCAACGGCCTGACCGCCGAATTCCACCCGACCCAAATGATCGCCGACACCCTGACCATGCGCGAGCACAGCGACAAGCCGCTGCATGACATCAGCTACGCCTACCTGGGCGACGCGCGTTACAACATGGGTAACTCGCTGCTGATGATCGGCGCCAAACTGGGCATGGACGTGCGCATCGGCGCGCCGAAAGCGCTGTGGCCACACGAAGACTTTATCAAGCAGTGCCAAGCCTTTGCCGAGGAAAGCGGCGCACGCATCACCATCACCGAAGACCCGAAAGAAGCCGTCAAAGGCGTGGACTTCATCCATACCGATATCTGGGTGTCGATGGGTGAGCCGGTGGAAGCGTGGGACGAGCGTATCGAGCAACTGCTGCCGTACCAGGTCAACGCCAAGATGATGAAAGCCTCGGGCAACCCGCGCGTGAAGTTCATGCACTGCCTGCCAGCGTTCCATAACAGTGAGACCAAGGTGGGCAAGGACATCGCCGCGCGTTATCCGAACCTGGCCAATGGCGTGGAAGTGACCGAGGAAGTGTTCGAGTCGCCGGCCAACATCGCGTTTGAGCAGGCGGAAAACCGCATGCATACCATCAAGGCGATTCTGGTGTCGGCGCTGGCGGATATTTAACCCTCAACACCGTTCCCACTGTTGAAGCGCGATCAAAACTGTGGGAGCGGGCTTGCTCGCGAATGCGGAGTGTCAGTCAGCACATGTATCAACTGATCCGCCGCTTTCGCGAGCAAGCCCGCTCCCACATTTGGTCCTGTGTTCGCAAAATAGAACTCTAGAAGGACATTTTTATGCGCATCGTCGTAGCCCTGGGCGGCAACGCCCTGCTCCGCCGTGGTGAACCCATGACGGCGGACAACCAACGCGCCAATATCCGCATCGCCACCGAACAGATCGCCAAGATCCACCCCGGCAACGAGCTGGTGATCGCCCACGGCAATGGCCCGCAAGTCGGCCTGCTGTCGTTGCAGGCGGCGGCCTACACCCAGGTTTCGCCCTACCCGCTGGACGTGCTCGGCGCCGAGACCGAAGGCATGATCGGCTACATCATCGAACAGGAACTGGGCAACCTGCTGGACTTCGAGGTGCCGTTCGCCACCTTGCTCACCCAAGTGGAAGTCGACGCCAAGGACCCGGCCTTCCAGAACCCGACCAAGCCGATTGGCCCGGTGTACTCCAAGGCTGAAGCCGAAAAACTTGCGGCTGAAAAAGGCTGGGCCATCGCCCCCGATGGCGATAAATACCGTCGTGTGGTGGCCAGCCCACGCCCCAAACGCATCTTTGAAATCCGCCCGATCAAGTGGCTGCTGGAAAAACGCGCCATTGTGATTTGCGCCGGTGGCGGCGGCATCCCGACAATGTATGGCGAAGACGGCACGCTGCGCGGCATTGAAGCGGTGATCGACAAAGACCTGTGTTCCTCGCTCCTGGCTTCGCAACTGGACGCCGATTTGCTGGTGATCGCCACCGATGTGAATGCGGCTTTTATCGACTTCGGCAAGCCGACCCAGAAGGCTATCGGCCAGGCCCATCCCGATGACATGGAGAAGCTCGGCTTCGCCGCCGGCTCCATGGGGCCGAAGGTACAAGCGGCCTGCGAGTTCGCCCGTCAGACTGGCAAAACTGCCGTCATCGGTTCACTCTCGGACATCGAAGCCATCGTCCAGGGCAGCGCCGGCACGCGTATCAGCACGGCAAAACCTGGCATCACCTACCTGTGAAGTAGAGGAGAAACACCTATGGCCACCTTTGAACCCGGTCACCTGCACATCGAACGTCACGCGCTCAACAAGGATGACTACAGCTACAACCTGTGCATCGACTACGAGGTCAGCCAGGATCCAAAGGAAGGCAAGGGAATGCTCTTCAAACTGCACGGCTCGGTGCAGGACAAGAACCTCAAGGAGGAGTTCTTTTTACCCAAGGACCAGGCCTTCGACTTTGCCCGGCATGCGATGAACATCGCGCAGAAATATGGAATGCCGAAGGTTGCAACGCTTAACGGCTCGATGCACAAGCAGTACGACTTGATGTTTGAGGATGTAAGGCATCAGCTGGATGTGAAGTCCGGCGATCCGGTCAAGCCCGAACACTTGGAGTAACAAGTTTGCACTGACACAACACCATCAATGTGGGAGCGGGCTTGCTCGCGAATGCGGTCTTTCAGTCAATAAATTAAGAGACTGACACACCGCATTCGCGAGCAAGCCCGCTCCCACATTTTGATCTCCATCCGCTCCAAGGCATACTTGCGGCCTCTCGCTCTGCAGATTTGTCGCCATCCCATGCGTATCCACGTCAGCTTCATCGACCGCGTCGGCATTACCCAGGAAGTCCTGGCCTTGCTCGGTGGGCGCAATCTCAACCTGGATGCGGTGGAGATGGTGCCGCCCAACGTGTACATCGACGCGCCGACCCTGAGCGCCGAGGTGCTCGAAGAACTGCGCGATGCGCTGTTCAGCGTGCACGGCGTACAGGCGGTCACCGTGGTGGATATCCTCCCCGGCCAACGCCGCCACCTGCAACTCGACGCGCTGCTGGCGGCCATGACCGACCCGGTGCTGGCCCTGGACAGCGCGGGCAAGATCCTGCTGGCCAACCCGGCGCTGATCGCGCTGTATGGCCGCGAACCGGCGGGCGAAAGCATCAGCGCGTTGTTCAACGACCCGGCGCTGCTGGAGACGTTGCTCGAACAGGGCTTTCGTTTGCCGTTGCGCGAGATCAGCGTCAACGGCCAGACCTTTTTGCTCGACGCCACACCGATCACCGACGCCGGCGCCCTGCTGACCCTGTACCAACCCAATCGCATCGGTGAGCAACTGTCGGCGCTGCATCACGACCATGCCGAAGGGTTTGATGCATTGCTGGGCGAGTCGCCGGTGATCCGCACCCTCAAGGCGCGGGCGCAACGGGTGGCGGCGCTGGATGCGCCGCTGTTGATCCAGGGCGAAACCGGCACCGGCAAAGAGCTGGTCGCGCGCGCCTGCCATGCCATCAGCGCACGCCACAGTGCACCGTTTTTGGCCTTGAACTGTGCGGCGTTGCCGGAGAACCTGGCCGAAAGTGAGTTGTTCGGTTATGCGCCTGGCGCCTTTACCGGCGCGCAGCGTGGTGGCAAGCCCGGGCTGATGGAGCTGGCCAACCAGGGCACGGTGTTCCTTGATGAAATTGGCGAGATGTCGCCGTATTTGCAGGCCAAGCTGCTGCGGTTTCTGAATGACGGCAGCTTTCGCCGGGTGGGCGGCGACCGTGAAGTGAAGGTCAATGTGCGCATCCTCAGCGCCACCCATCGCGACCTGGAAAAAATGGTCAGCGAGGGCACCTTCCGCGAAGACCTGTTTTACCGCCTTAATGTGCTCAACGTCGAAGTGCCGCCACTGCGCGAGCGCGGCCAGGACATTCTGCTGCTGGCCCGCTACTTCATGCAGCAGGCCTGTGCGCAGATCCAGCGCCCGGTGTGTCGGCTGGCGCCCGGCACTTACCCGGCGCTGCTGGGCAACCGCTGGCCGGGTAATGTGCGCCAACTGCAAAACGTGATCTTCCGCGCCGCCGCCATCTGCGAAAGCAGCCTGGTGGACATCGGCGACCTCGACATCGCCGGCACCTCGGTCGCCCGCCAGAGCGACGGCGAAGTCGACAGCCTGGAACAGGCGGTGGAAGACTTCGAGCGCAACCTGCTGGAAACCCTCTACGCCAGCTACCCCTCGACCCGCCAACTGGCGAGCCGCTTGCAAACGTCCCACACGGCGATTGCCCATCGCTTGCGCAAGTACGGCATTCCCAATAAGCCCTGAAAATGTAGAGATCAAAATGTGGGAGCGGGCTTGCTCGCGAATGCGGTGTGCCAGCCAGCTCATTTGTAACTGACCCTCCGCATTCGCGAGCAAGCCCGCTCCCACATGGACAGCGTTCCACATCTAGTCTAGAAACGACATCCGCTGTACTGAAAGCGCTACAGCGTAACGATATCGCTACAACCCTGTTTTTTACGCGCCATGCAAGGCTTTGATCCACATAGGCTTTTTTTGGTGTGCTCAAGTGTAGCGAAATCGCTACAGCTAAAAATCATATCCTCATAACCAAAATAGTTAAGCCGTTGATTTATAACGAGTTAATGACATTGGCCGCAATATTGCTAAGTAACTCCCCATTATTCCAATCCCGTCCACCAGACGAATCTGGCCCTGAGGAGTTTCCATGAGCGAGTTGCGTTTCACTGAAGATCACGAATGGCTGCGCGCCGAAGCCGATGGCAGCGTCACCGTGGGTATCACCGCTTTTGCGCAGAACGCGCTGGGTGATGTGGTTTTCGTGCAACTGCCGGAGTTGCAGGCTTACGACAAGGGCGCCGAAGCCTCCACCGTGGAATCGGTGAAAGCCGCCAGCGGTGTTTACATGCCCTTGGACGGTGAAGTCCTCGAAGTGAATGACAAACTCGATGGCAGCCCCGAACTGGTTAACGAAGACCCGATGGGCGAAGGCTGGTTCTTCCGCTTTAAACCCGCCGACGCCGATGCAGTGGCTAAGCTGTTGGATCAGGATGCGTACGACCGCCTGATCAAAGCCAACGCTGAAGCCTGAGGAGCGCACCATGACCATCAATCTCAGCACCGCCAACGAATTCATCGCCCGCCACATCGGCCCGCGCCAGGAAGATGAGCAGCAGATGCTCGCAAGCCTGGGCTTTGATTCCCTCGAAGCCCTCAGCGCCAGCGTGATCCCGGAAAGCATCAAGGGCACCAGCGTGCTCGGCCTGGAAGACGGCCTGAGCGAAGCCCAGGCCCTGGCCAAGATCAAGGCCATCGCCGGCAAGAACCAGCTGTTCAAGACTTACATCGGCCAGGGCTACTACAACTGCCACACGCCGTCGCCGATCCTGCGCAACCTGCTGGAAAACCCGGCCTGGTACACCGCCTACACCCCGTATCAACCCGAGATTTCCCAAGGCCGCCTGGAAGCGCTGTTGAATTTCCAGACCCTGATCAGTGACCTCACCGGCCTGCCGATTGCCAACGCTTCCTTGCTCGACGAAGCCACCGCCGCCGCCGAAGCCATGACCTTCTGCAAGCGCCTGAGCAAGAACAAGGGCAGCAACGCTTTCTTCGCCTCCGTGCATAGCCACCCACAGACCCTCGACGTGCTGCGCACCCGTGCCGAGCCGTTGGGCATCGACGTGGTGGTGGGCGATGAACGCGAGCTGACCGACGTCAGCGCGTTCTTCGGCGCCCTGCTGCAATACCCGGCCAGCAACGGTGATGTGTTTGATTACCGCGAACTGACCGAGCGTTTCCACGCTGCCAATGCCTTGGTCGCGGTCGCCGCCGACCTGCTGGCCCTGACCCTGCTGACCCCGCCGGGTGAGTTCGGCGCCGACGTGGCCATCGGCAGCGCGCAACGCTTCGGCGTGCCGCTGGGCTTTGGTGGCCCGCACGCGGCGTACTTCTCCACCAAGGATGCGTTCAAGCGCGATATGCCCGGCCGTCTGGTCGGTGTGTCGGTCGACCGTTTCGGCAAGCCGGCCCTGCGCCTGGCCATGCAGACCCGCGAGCAACATATCCGTCGCGAGAAAGCCACCAGCAACATCTGCACCGCGCAGGTACTGTTGGCCAACATCGCCAGCATGTACGCCGTGTACCACGGCCCCAAAGGCCTGACCCGGATCGCCCAGCGCATTCACCAGCTGACCGCGATCCTGGCCAAAGGCTTGACCGCCCTGGGCCTTAAGGTTGAGCAGGCAAACTTCTTCGACACGATCACCCTCAACACGGGCGCCAACACCGCCGCCCTGCACGACAAGGCTCGCGCCCAGCGCATCAACCTGCGTGTAGTCGATGCCGAGCGCGTTGGCCTGTCGGTTGACGAAACCACCACCCAGGCCGATATCGAAGCCTTGTGGGCAATCTTCGCCGACGGCAAGGCGCTGCCCGCCTTTGCTGCGACTGAAAGCACCTTGCCCGCCGCGCTGCTGCGCCAGTCGCCGATCCTCAGCCACCCGGTGTTCAACCGTTACCACTCCGAAACCGAGCTGATGCGCTACCTGCGCAAGCTGGCCGACAAGGACCTGGCGCTGGACCGCACCATGATCCCGCTGGGCTCGTGCACCATGAAACTCAACGCCGCCAGCGAAATGATCCCGGTCACCTGGGCTGAATTCGGTGCCCTGCACCCGTTCGCCCCGGCCGCACAAAGCGCCGGCTACCTGGAGCTGACTTCCGATCTGGAAGCCATGCTCTGCGCGGCCACCGGTTATGACGCGATTTCCTTGCAACCGAACGCCGGTTCCCAAGGTGAATACGCAGGCCTGCTGGCCATCCGCGCTTACCACCAGAGCCGTGGCGAAGAACGCCGCGACATCTGCCTGATCCCATCGTCGGCCCACGGCACCAACCCTGCGACCGCCAACATGGCCGGTATGCGCGTGGTGGTCACCGCCTGCGATGCACGCGGCAACGTCGACATCGAAGACCTGCGCGCCAAGGCCATCGAGCACCGCGAACACCTCGCCGCGCTGATGATCACCTACCCGTCCACCCACGGCGTGTTCGAAGAAGGCATCCGCGAAATCTGCGGGATCATTCATGACAACGGCGGCCAGGTGTACATCGACGGCGCCAACATGAACGCGATGGTCGGCCTGTGCGCACCGGGCAAGTTCGGTGGCGACGTGTCCCACCTTAACCTGCACAAAACCTTCTGCATCCCGCACGGCGGTGGCGGCCCGGGCGTTGGCCCGATTGGGGTTAAATCCCACCTCACGCCATTCCTGCCAGGCCACGCGGCCATGGAGCGCAAGGAAGGCGCGGTATGCGCGGCGCCATTTGGCAGCGCGAGCATCCTGCCGATCACCTGGATGTACATCAGCATGATGGGCGGCGCGGGCCTCAAGCGCGCCTCGCAGCTGGCGATCCTGAACGCCAACTACATTTCCCGTCGTCTCGAAGAGCATTACCCCGTGCTCTACACCGGCAGCAACGGCCTGGTGGCGCACGAATGCATCCTCGACCTGCGCCCATTGAAAGACAGCAGCGGCATCAGCGTGGATGACGTGGCCAAGCGCCTGATCGACTTTGGCTTCCATGCGCCGACCATGTCGTTCCCGGTGGCGGGCACCTTGATGATCGAGCCGACCGAAAGCGAATCCAAGGAAGAACTGGACCGCTTCTGTGACGCCATGATTGCCATTCGCGAGGAAATTCGCGCAGTGGAAAACGGCACCTTGGACAAGGACGACAACCCACTGAAAAACGCCCCGCACACGGCGGCTGAAATCGTCGGTGAATGGAGCCACCCGTACAGCCGTGAACAGGCGGTGTACCCGGTGGCGTCCTTGATCGAAGGCAAATACTGGCCGCCGGTTGGCCGCGTCGACAACGTGTTTGGCGACCGTAACCTGGTGTGTGCGTGCCCATCGATCGAGAGCTACGCGTAACCTGACTGACTGAACACGGTCAATGTGGGAGCTGGCTTTTGTGGGAGCTGGCTTGCCTGCGATGCAGGCACCTCGGTCTATCAGGTAGACCAGGGTGATGCTATCGCAGGCAAGCCAGCTCCCACACAAGCCCGGTTGCTACATTGACCGAGCCAGCCTTCAAAAATAATAAGAAACCGGAGAACAACCATGTCCCTTAGCGTGTTCGACCTGTTCAAGATTGGCATCGGCCCCTCCAGCTCCCACACCGTCGGCCCGATGCGTGCGGCGGCTCGATTCGTCGAAGGCCTCAAGCGTGACAACCTGCTGAACACCACCAGCGGCATCAAGGTGGAACTCTATGGCTCACTGGGCGCCACCGGCAAAGGCCACGGCAGCGACAAGGCCGTGTTGCTGGGCCTGGAAGGCGAACACCCGGACACCGTGAATACCGAAACCGTCGCCGCACGCCTTGCGCAAATGCGCAGTGACGGTCGCTTGAACCTGCTCGGCGAACACGGCATTGCGTTCAACGAGAAAGAACACCTGGCGATGATTCGCAAGCCTCTCGCCTACCACCCCAATGGCATGATTTTTCGCGCCTTCGACGCCGCCGGGATCCAGATCCGCAGCCGCGAGTATTACTCGGTCGGCGGTGGGTTTGTGGTGGATGAAGACGCCGCCGGTGCTGACCGGATTGTCGAAGACACCACGCCGCTGACCTTTCCTTTCAAGCACGCCAAGGATTTGCTCGGCCATTGCGCCACCTACGGGCTGTCCATCAGCCAGGTGATGCTGACCAATGAAAGCGCCTGGCGCCCGGAGGCGGAAACCCGCGCCGGTTTGCTGAACATCTGGCAGGTGATGCAGGACTGCGTGGATGCCGGGTGTCGCAACGAAGGTATCTTGCCCGGTGGCTTGAAGGTCAAGCGCCGTGCGGCGGCGCTGCATCGGCAGCTGTGCAAGAACCCGGAGTCGGCGCTGCGTGACCCGTTGTCGGTACTCGACTGGGTCAACCTGTATGCGCTGGCGGTCAACGAAGAAAACGCCAACGGCGGGCGCGTGGTCACCGCGCCCACCAACGGTGCGGCCGGGATCGTGCCGGCGGTGCTGCATTACTACATGCGCTTTATCCCCGGTGCGAACGAGGACGGCGTGGTGCGCTTTCTGCTCACCGCCGCCGCCATCGGAATTTTGTACAAGGAAAACGCCTCGATTTCCGGCGCCGAAGTCGGCTGCCAAGGCGAAGTCGGCGTGGCCTGTTCCATGGCTGCCGGTGCTTTGTGCGAAGTGTTGGGCGGCAGCGTGTCCCAAGTGGAAAACGCCGCCGAAATCGGCATGGAACACAACCTCGGCCTGACCTGCGACCCGATTGGCGGGCTGGTGCAGGTGCCGTGCATCGAGCGCAATGCCATGGGCTCGGTCAAGGCGATCAATGCGGTGCGCATGGCTTTGCGTGGCGACGGGCAGCACTTCGTCTCACTCGACAAGGTCATCCGCACCATGCGCCAGACCGGCGCCGATATGAAAAGCAAATACAAGGAAACCGCCCGTGGCGGTTTGGCCGTCAACATTATCGAGTGCTGACGCCCACCCGCGCGTCCGCACGTTTTTCAGGAGCTGAACATGTCCACCGAAACCCTGTTGAAAACCCCATTGCACGCCCTGCACATCGAGTTGGGCGCGCGCATGGTGCCCTTCGCCGGCTACGACATGCCGGTGCAATACCCGCTGGGCGTGATGAAGGAACACCTGCACACCCGTGATCAAGCCGGGTTGTTCGACGTGTCCCACATGGGCCAGATCCGCCTGACCGGCGCGAATGCCGCCAAGGCCCTGGAAACCCTGGTGCCGGTCGACATTATCGACCTGCCAGTCGGCATGCAGCGCTACGCTATGTTCACCAATGACCAGGGCGGCATCCTTGACGACCTGATGGTGGCCAACCTGGGCAACGACGAACTGTTCCTGGTGGTCAACGCGGCCTGCAAGGATCAGGACCTGGCCCACCTGCGCAAACACATTGGCGAGCAGTGCAGCATCGAACCGTTGTTCGAAGAGCGCGCCCTGCTGGCCCTGCAAGGCCCGGCGGCAGTGAAAGTGCTGGCGCGCCTGGCGCCGGAAGTGACCAAGATGACCTTCATGCAGTTCGCCACCCTGCGCCTGCTGGGCGTGGACTGCTACGTGAGCCGCTCGGGCTACACCGGCGAAGACGGTTTTGAGATTTCCGTACCGGCGGCCAATGCCGAGAGCCTGGCGCGCAGCCTGCTCGCCGAGGCCGAAGTACAAGCCATTGGCCTGGGCGCCCGCGATTCCCTGCGCCTGGAAGCCGGCCTGTGCCTCTACGGGCATGACATGAACACCGAGACCACGCCGATTGAAGCCAGCCTGCTGTGGGCGATCTCCAAGGCCCGTCGTGCCGATGGCGCACGTGCCGGCGGCTTCCCCGGCGCCGACCGCATCTTCACCCAGCAGCAAGCCGGTGTAACCCGCAAGCGCGTTGGCCTGTTGCCACAGGAACGGACCCCGGTGCGCGAAGGTGCAGAAATCGTCGATGAGCACGGCACGGTGATCGGCAGCGTGTGCAGCGGCGGCTTTGGTCCGACCTTGGGCGGGCCGCTGGCCATGGGTTACCTGGACAGCGCATTTATCGCACTGGACACCGAAGTGTCTGCGTTGGTACGTGGGAAAAAGGTGCCACTGCGTGTAAGTAAAATGCCATTTGTACCGCAACGTTACTACCGTGGCTGATTGACTGTTCCAATAAGTAACGCGGTTGCGTTAACGCGCACTAATTTGTAACGCAACCGCCATAAAAGAGTGCATTGACGATAGTCATTTTATAGACACCGACCTATAACAAGTGAATTACGCTATCGAATATGTGGGATCCACTTTTAGTCAACGAAGTGTCATATGGCCGAGCAAAACCTGGGGATTTGCGGGGCTTGTTTTTTCTGTATTAGTTGACGTAAAGTTTAGCCACTGTGTTTGCATGGGTCGCTTGGAACCTGACCTGGGCAGTAGCTAAAGTAGTTGCTACAACCCGTTCGACGTCTCTTACTTTCCTGCAACCCAGCCCAGTACTCTTTCAGGTGAAAGGGGCTGTCATTAATTTTTAGCGTCAAAGGAAATAAGAAATGTCGAATCGTCAGAGCGGTACCGTCAAGTGGTTTAACGACGAGAAAGGGTTTGGTTTTATCACTCCAGAAAGCGGTCCGGATCTGTTCGTGCATTTCCGCGCTATTCAGGGCAACGGCTTCAAGAGCCTCAAAGAAGGCCAGAAAGTCAGCTTCATTGCCGTGCAAGGCCAGAAAGGCATGCAGGCTGACGAAGTACAAGCAGAAGGCTGATCCTTACTGCGACAAAAAGCCCCTGATGGTGACATCAGGGGCTTTTTTATGTGCGTTTGCTCGTAAAATGGCTTTTTTCTCAAGAGAGACGGCCATGCCCAAACCTTTGTTGAGCCCCCAAGGCGAATTTCCCGCCGTTGGCCTGGGCCGTCGTCTGGCAGCGATGTTCTATGACTTCCTGTTGTGCACTGCCCTGCTGATCGTCACCGCGTTTATCTACAAGCTGGTGTGGATGGCGTTTATCGGCGAAGCCAGGATGCGTACGCTCACCGAATCCGGCGCGCTGGACGGCGACCCGCTGCTGTCAACGATTCTGTTTTTTGTGCTGTTTGGTTTCTTCGCCAAGTTCTGGACCCATTCCGGGCAGACATTGGGCATGCAGGTATGGGGCGTACGCGTGCAGAACGCCGACGGCTCGCGCATCAGCCTGTGGCAGGCGCTGCTGCGGTTTGTGGTAGCGATTGCGTCGTGGTTGTGCGTGGGGCTGGGGTTTGTCTGGACGCTGTTTGATAAGCGCAAGCGCAGCTGGCATGACATCTACTCGGATACGCAGTTGGTGCGGATTCCCAAGCAGAAAAAGTAAACCCAAGAACACTAGAGATCACGTGTGGGAGCTGGCTTGCCTGCGATGGCGGCCTATCAGTCAATATTGCTGTGACTGAACGACCGCTATCGCAGGCAAGCCAGCTCCCACATTGTGTTATGTGTTCAACTTCAGGTCAGGCGTTACCCGCCAGTTTCAAGCGCGCAGCCTGGGTAAAGTCCAGCATGCGCTTGAGCGGGCGTACGGCGTGGGGGATCACCGAGGGCTCGACGAAGATCTCATTACTGCCCTCACGCAAACATTGCAGTGTGCGCTCCAGCGTATTCATCGCCATCCACGGGCAATGCGCACAACTGCGGCAGGCTGCGCCGTTGCCGGCGGTCGGTGCCTCAACGAAGACTTTATCCGGGCACAACTGCTGCATCTTGTAGAAGATGCCGCGGTCGGTGGCCACGATGAAGGTCTTGTTCGGCAAGCGCTGGGCCGCGGCAATCAGTTGGCTGGTGGAACCCACCGCGTCCGCCAGCTCAATCACCGCCGTCGGCGACTCCGGGTGCACCAGGATCGCGGCGTCCGGGTACAGCGCCTTCATGTCTTCGAGTTGCTTGGACTTGAACTCTTCGTGGACGATGCACGCGCCGTCCCACAGCAACATGTCTGCGCCGGTCTGGCGCTGAATGTAAGTACCCAGGTGCTTGTCCGGGCCCCAGATAATCGTCTCGCCGTTGTCCATCAGGCTTTCGACGATTTCCAGCGCACAGCTGGAGGTCACCACCCAGTCGGCCCGGGCTTTGACCGCCGCCGAGGTGTTGGCGTACACCACCACCGTGCGCTCGGGGTGCTGGTCGCAGAACGCCGAGAACTCATCCACCGGGCAGCCCAGGTCCAGGGAGCAGGTGGCTTCCAGGGTGGGCATGAGGATGCGTTTTTCGGGGGTAAGGATTTTGGCGGTCTCGCCCATGAAACGCACGCCGGCGACCAACACCGTCTTGGCCGGGTGGGCCGCGCCGAAGCGGGCCATCTCCAGGGAGTCGGACACGCAGCCACCGGTTTCTTCGGCCAGGGCCTGAATCACCGGGTCGCAATAGAAGTGCGCAACCAGCACCGCGTCCTGAGCCTTGAGCTCGGCGGCGATGGCGCTGCGCAGGCTCGCCTCTTCATCGGCACTCAGCGCCTTGGGCTGCTTGGCGTCGAGGTGGGCTTGTACCAGTAGGCGTTCGGAAATTTGCGTCATGTTCGCAAGACCTGCAAGCGCAGTAAGCGCGAAAGTCGAGTGTACCACCGGCTCTGGAGCCCTTCGGGCGCCGCCGGACGAAGTGATTGTGTTCATCAAGCACGGGTAAAGCTGCGCAAGGCTACAGAATATCGAATCGATTCAAAAGCCTAATCTGGGATGGCGCGGTACGCCAATCGGGCAAAAAAACGGGAAGGCTCATCACTGAGCCTTCCCGTTTTGATCACGCCGAGTGTCAGCGCATCAATACATCCGGGTCGTCCTGCAACATGACAGAGTCATGCATCTGCGCCAGGGCATTTTTCAACGTCGACTGCTCCAGCGCATCCTTGGACTTTTTGCTTTCCTTGGCCGCGTGCTCAAGCAGCGTCAGGTAATCGCGTTTGGATGAACCTTCCTTGGGCACCACGCTGTCTTCCACCAGGTTGGCCATCACATATTTTTGCGTGTGGGTGTTCTGGGACGCCGACTGGCTGACCGAGGCATGGGTCAACTGGCCGTCTTTATAGGCAAAGCTCGCGGTGCTGCTGGCCTTGTCCAGGACTTGCACATACAGGTAATTCTGCGATTCACGGCTGCCGTCGAAGATCGGAGGTTTGCCGCCGTCGAGGCCTTTGTGGAAGTTCGCCGACAGCAGCGACTGCTGATGCTGGGTGACGCTACGGTCCGCAGTGCTGCGGCCATTGACCTGGGTTTTCTGTGACACGTTGTAGGAAAAGCTGTCGACCTCTGAAGGGCGCATCGGATTGGAGGCGTCGACGCCCTGCTTGATCGAGGCCTTGAAGTCCGCCAGGCCGTTCAACAAGCCTTTGTCAGTCGGGTTATGGGTCAAGGCATTCGAAACGGAGGCGTTGGGCGGGTAGTTGCTGTTAATGGCGCTGAAGGCGTCCTTGAACATGGCCATGAAGTCCGCATTCGCACTGCCGCGTTTTTCCACCCGGTCGAACTGGGCCAGGTAGGTTTTCAGCGCCTTGGCCTGCTGCTTGGCATCGCCGAAGATCGCGGTGTTTTTCAGGTCTACCGCCAGGTCAATTTCGCCTGCCGGGCCACTCATGCGTGTGGTGCGGCTTTGGCTGTCGGCGTGGAAGGCCAGGCTCAGGTCTTCACCGTTGGCGGCCTTGACCTTGGCATTGAGGTCGACCGAGGCCAGCAGTTGCGTATCGAACTGGGTCAGTTTGCTCAGGTCAAGTTTGGGTGGCACAGCGGTCAGCCCGTCGACCGAGGCCTGGAACGCCGCGCCCAACTGGCCGACGGCCTTGAGTTCATCCGCGCTCAAGTCACCGCCGTCCACGGTGGCCTGCACGCCCAGGCCATCTTTCTGGCTGGACAGGCTGAAGGTCACGGTCTTGCCGCTGGCGGTCTTGATGCTCAGGCTGATCTGGTTGTCGGCCTGGCTGTGCAGCACCGCTTGATCGGCCTTTAGGGCGCCCGCATCGCCGGCGCGATCAACCGTGATGTTGAGCACTGACTGGGAGATCCCGGCGCCGCCGCCTTGGGTGAACTGCGCCACCAGCGCGGCGCCCAAGCCACTGTAGCGACTGGCCGTGGAGACCGAATTGAAGCGGCTATTGATGGCCTTGGTCACCGCATCCTGGTTGTTGTTCTCCCAGGCCCGCACGCTTTCCTGGCCTGGCAACAGTCCGTTTTTGGAGTAGATGTCGACGGCATCGGCCAGCGGGTTACCGAGGCTGACCACCGAGGATGGCCTGGCCGGTGAGACGTCGAGGGTGTTCGCAAGCGTCGCCGGCGGTGTGGTCGCGGCAGTACGCACAATGAGGGGATTGGTCGCGATGATCGGCGAGAGCGTAGTCATGACAGTCCATGTCTTAAAAGCTGATTAGACTTCAATCTAACCAAGACACAGCGTGATTGACAGCCCGCAAGCCGAAATAACTGGCAAAGAGCCATGCCAAAAAACTGGCTCTTTGCGTGGTGGCGCGGGTTAGAAGCGGTAAGTCACCGAACCGCCGAACCCATTGGCGCTGTTTTCATACTTGGCGTCGTAGGTGAGCGCCAGCTGAGGGTTGTTGTCACGCACCTTGATCGGCTCCTCCTTGAGGTAGGAATAGGCCACGTCGAAGGTCAGGTTGTCGACGGGCGTCCAACCGGCACCCAGGCTGAAGACCGTGCGGTCGCCGGTCGGAATGCGCACCGAACGGTCGGTGTTGTTGGTCGGCGTCTGGTCTACCGAGAAGCCGGTACGCAGCACCAACTGCTTGTTGAGCTGGTACGACAGGCCGATCGCGTGGGACCAGGTGTCATGCCAATGCTCCTCTTCGGTAATGGACCCCAGGCCGGCCAGCTCGGCGGTAATCTCAGATACGCCGGCGTTGTTGACGGTAATCTTCTTCAACTGGCTCCAGCGCGTGTAGGTGCTGCCCACGTACAGGGTCAGGGCGTCGGTCAGCTGGTGCGTGACCGAGAAGTCCACGGACGACGGCGTGGTGACGTTCAGCTTGGCGTCATACTTCTGCGCCCCGCCATCGAGCACATCGGAAAGCACGCCCGAGGCGTTGGTATGGCCGCTCAGGTGATAAACCACTTGCGAGTGGTAGGTGACGCCGACGCGGGTGCTGTCCAGGGCCTGCACCAGGATACCGGCGTTGAAGCCCATCGCGGTGTCGTCACCCTTGATCTTGGCCGTCTCGGTGCCCAAGCCAAACGCCGGGACTTTGGAATCCAGCTCGCCGCTGATTTTGTTGAAGGTCGGGCCGAAACCCACCGAGACCTTGTCGTTGAACGCATAGCTGACCGTCGGCTGTGCGGTGATGACCTGAATCTTGCTCTTGTTACCAAAGCCATTGCCCTGGAAACCGTGTTCATAGTCGGTCACCAGGCCAAACGGCGCGTAGATCCCCAAGCCAAAGGCCCAGTGCTCATCAATCGGCGTCACCAGGTAACCCATCGGCACGGCAATGCCAGGGACCATGTCGCCTTTGTTGGTGCCAGGGTTGTCGACACCGCCTTGAGAGGAGCTGGCGTCCTTGATGTTGGTTTTGGCATCCAGGTAGGTCGCGCCGATGCTGACTTCATTGTGCTTGATGCGCGACATGCCGGCCGGGTTACCGAACACCGTGCTGGCGTCATCCGCCGAGGAAGAACGGCCGGCGTAGCCTGTACCCATTGAGCTGACACTTTGCTCGTTGAGGGCGAAGCCACCGGCAAACAGCTGTGTGGAGGCGAGCGAAATGGAGAGCGCCAGGGCGCTTTTAAGAGTTTTGTTATTCATTATTAGGACTCGAATTATTGGGCAGCGCTGGGGAAACTACCAACGTTCGAGCGGGGCGTTTATGAAGGTTTTTTCATGCATTGGATTGTCGGACAATCTTAGGATTTTCAAGGACTTTGCCTGATTTTCCGTGTCCTTTTATGACTTTTCAACCTGATCGTGACTGCCCGGTTTCACTCGTCACAGTGCGCTCTCACCTTTGACCGTCAATGCCTTAACCGCACGGCATACCCCAAGATCGCACCCTCTCTAAACGCGTTGATTAAGCGTTTGCGCTGTAACAATCAAAACCACCCAAGCGCTCCAGTTCCCCATAAAACACGGTTTCAAGGCCTAAAAATCCTCTGGCGCACTATTTTTGTGCATTTATTTGCTGAATTACGCGTAATTCATCACGTTTATGTAATAAATCCTACAGACGATGTAACAATCCGTTTAAACATGACTCAAGCGCGGCAAGTCCCCGAGCTCACGGTTTGGCTCCGGGGCATGAATCGTGTGTATTTCTACGTTAAGGATGTCGAGTGCCGAACCTGCCCTCACTCAAACGCTTGTGCCATCTCCACCCATTGGGCATCGCCCTGCTCTGCGTGTGCGCGCTGCCCGCAGCCGCCGCCGACGGCTTACAGCCAGGCCAGGAAGCCCTGCGCTTGCAGCAACAACAGCAGCGCGACCTGCAGCAAATACAGTTGGAGCAACGCCAGCGCCAACTGCAGAAAGGCAGCTTGGGCATACCAACGGCCGCCCCCTCTGTGCCGGCAGACGACGTCAAAGATGCACGCTGCTGGCCGCTAAGCGGCACACGCCTGGCCGGTGTCACGCTGTTCAGCAGGGCCGAGTTGAATAAACACATCGAGCCCTATGTCGCCCCGTGCATGGGCGCCACCCAGATCAATCGCCTGCTGGCCGAGATCACCCGCCTGTACGTCGAGGCCGGTTACATCGCCAGCCGCCCGTACCTGATCAGCAGCCCGGCGGCCGGGCAACCGCTGGATATTCACGTCGAAGAAGGCTACCTCGAAGCCATCGAACTGGCCGACCAAAGCCTGCCTGTGTCGCTGGCCGGCGCCTTCCCCGGGCTGCTCGGCAAGCCACTGAACCTGCGCGACCTGGAGCAAGGCCTGGACCAGCTCAACCGCCTGCGATCGGTGGACCTTACCGCCGATATCGCCCCCGGCAGTGAACCTGGCGCCTCGCGCATCATCCTGCGCTCGCGCACTACCGCCTCACGTTGGGGGCTGGGCCTGGGTGTGGATAACCTTGGCAGTGCCGGCACCGGCCGCGATCGCAACGCCATCAGCTTGAGCCTGGACAGCCCGCTGCAACTCAACGATTCACTCAACCTGAGCTTCAGCGACACGCTCAACCACGGCCCGCGTTACAGCCGCAGCAACAGCCTGTTTTATTCGATTCCCTACGGCTACTGGACCTACAGCCTGTTCGCCAGCCATGCCGAATACCGCTCACCGCTCAAGGTCAGCAGCACCACGCTGTACAACAGCGGCCGTACCGATCAGGTCAGCCTGCGCACCGACCGCGTGCTGTGGCGCGACCAGGGCCATCAACTCAGCGCCAACCTGCAACTGGCCTACAAGGATGTCGACAGCTACCTGCAAAAGGTCCGCCTGGGCATCCAGAGCCCAACGCTGAGCGTGGCCGAGGCCGGTTTGAATCTGTTCTGGCTCAACAGCGCGGTGTGGAACCTGGACGTCAATTACGCCCAGGGCCTGACCTGGTTCGGCGCTGATCGCGACGCCGACCAAGTGCAGAAAAACCTGCCCCAGGCGCAGTTCCACAAGTACCGCGCCAACCTCACCCAATGGCGTAACGGCCAATGGCGCACGCAACCCTGGCAGTGGCAGAGCCAGCTGTCTGCGCAATACAGCCCGGACCGCTTGCCCGCCATCGAACAACTGCTGGGCACCGACGATTCGGCTGTGCGTGGCTACCGCGAAAACAGTGCCTCGGGCGCCATCGGTGCGGTGTGGCGCAACACCTTGCGCCTGCCGCTCAACAGCGACCTGCCGGTAAAAATCACCCCGCGCCTGGGCCTGGACAACGGTTGGGTCAAGCGCGAACACGGCGCCCCAGGCCAACGTCTGAGCGGCGCAAGTGCCGGGCTCAACCTGAGCTGGAAAAACGTGCAGCTCGACGTCGATTACCAACGCAACTTGCACACGCCAACCGGCTTTGGCCAGGAGCCGCAGGTCTGGCTGACGCGCCTTAGCTTGCAGATTTAAACCAACACCCGATTAGCCTGAAACAACCGCCGTACCTGACCACCCCAGTAGCGTTGCAACGAACAACGCACGAGGCGGCTCAGCCAACACAGAGCGAACTTACTTATGCCGACTGACACCCACACGTTTCACCTTTCACCCGAGGGCAAACTGCGCTGGGCCATCGCCAGCCTGTTCCTGCTGCCGCAGCTGGCATTGGCCGCCGGCATCACCGTGGTCGAAGGGCCTGGCGGTATACCGCAATTGCAAAACCAGCAAGGCGTGCCCATCGTCAATATCGTCGCGCCGAACGCCGGCGGCCTGTCCCATAACCAATTCCTGGACTACAACGTCGATCGCCAGGGCGTGGTGCTGAACAACGCCCTGCAGGCCGGCCAGTCGCAACTCGCCGGGCAACTGGCGGCAAACCCGCAGTTCCAGGGCCAGGCGGCAAGCGTGATCCTCAACGAAGTGATCAGCCGCAACGCCTCGACCTTAAACGGTGCCCAAGAGATTTTCGGCAAGGCCGCCGATTATGTATTGGCCAACCCCAACGGTATTTCGGTGAATGGCGGCAGTTTCATCAACACCCCGAACGCCAACCTGGTAGTGGGCCGCCCCGAACTCAATGACGGCAAGCTGCAAGCCTTGAACACCCGCGACGCGAACGGTCAATTGACAGTGCACGGCCAGGGCCTGCAAAACCGCGCGGGCTCGATCAACCTGATCGCGCCGCGCATCGACAGCGACGGGCGCTTGAGTGCCCGCGACCAACTGAACCTCACCGCAGGCCGCAATCAGGTCGATTTCGCCAGCGGCCAAGTGCGCCAGGTCGACCCGGCCAGCAAGACCCAGGACCAGCGCATCGACGCCAGCCTGTTCGGCGCGATGCAGGCCGGGCGCATCAACATCATCAGCACCGCGGAAGGTGCCGGCGTGCGCGTAGGCGCCGTGCAGGTAGAAGGTCGTGACGGGGTCAACGTCAGCTCGGCCGGCGACCTCGACATCAGCGGCCAGGTCCACGCCAACAGCCTGGAAGCCACCCGTGCCGGTGTGCACAGCCAGCACGGCGATGTGGATCTGCACAGCGCCAAGGACTTGAACCTGGCCGCCACCGACGTCAGCGGGCGCAACGTCAAGCTCGACGCCGGTCGCAACCTGACCCTCAGCAGCCTGGAAAGCCGCAAGCTCCAGGAAAAACGTGAACAGTGGAACAACAGCAACTTCCTGTTCACCTACGAAACCTACGACCGCACCACCACTGACCAAGACTCGCGCCAGCACGGTAACAAGGTCGTTGCGCAGCAGGATGCCACGCTGTCTTCCGGCGCCAAGGCCGCGATCAAGGCCAGCCAAGTCGAAGCGGGCAATGCCTTACGTGTGAACAGTGGCGCCGACCTGCAGGTGAACGCCGCAACCGAAACCCATGAAACCCGCGATCAGGGCAACCATCGCAAACATCTGTGGAAAGCCAACTGGGACAAATCTTCCAGCGAGCAACGCAGCGTCACCAGCAGCCTCAAGGCCGGCAAGACGCTGGAGCTGACCAGCCAGCAGAACCTGCAATTGCAGGGCGCCGAACTGAAAACACCCGGCGATATTCAATTGGCCGGCCGCCAAGTGGAAATCACCAGCGCCAGCCGCACCCAGGTTAGCCGCGACAACGCTTACTCCGGCGACCTGACCGGCGGCAGCTTCTTCGGCAAGAGCGGCGATGGCGACCAGGGCAAGACCCTGAACACCGGCAGCAAGGTCAACGCCGACGGCAACCTGATCGTCAAGGCCGACGACGTGCGCATCAGCGGCAGCCAGGCGCGCGGCGGCAAGCAGGCCAGCGTGATCAGCGACAAAGGCTCGCTGGTAATCGACGGCGTAAAAGACACCTCCCACGCCAATAGCTACAGCAGCGACAGCAAGTTCTTCGGCATCTCCAAGGATGAAAGCCGCCAGCACCTCAAGGACAGCACCGTCGTGGCCAGCAACCTGCGCTCGGACAGCAACCTCAAGCTGCAAAGTGCCAAGGACATTCAAGTCAGTGGCTCTCAGGTATCGGCCGCAGGTGTATTGCAGGCGGACGCCAAGGGCGATATCAAGATCGCTTCGGCTGACAACACCACACACGACACCACCCGCACTCACACCCGTGGATTTGATGGCTACGCCAAGGAAACCGCCGCAGGCACCCGCCAGTACCGCGCTGGCGTGCGCTTTGAGGACCAGCAGCAAACCGGCAAAAGCGACGCCACCAAACAGCAGGCTTCCAGCCTCAGTGGCGCCAGCGTGGCGGTCACGGCCGGTGGCAATCTGAGCATCAAGGGTTCCGACGTCCAAGCCACCCAGGGCGATGCAACCTTGAGCGGCAACAACGTCGAGTTGCTGGCAACCGATAACAGCACGCGCAACACCACCGACCAGACCACCACCGGCGGTGGCGTCTACTACACCGGCGGCCTGGACAAAGCCGGCAACGGCGCACAGTTCAGCCATCAAAGCAGCCACGACAGCAGCCGCACAACCACCGCGCTAACCAGCAATGTGGCGGCGGCCGGCAAACTGACCCTCAACGCCGGCAACACCCTCACCAGCCAGGGCGCGCAGGTTAAGGCAGGCTCCGAATTGCAGGTCAACGCCGGCAACGTCGATAACCAGGCGGCGCACAACAGCCAGACCAGCACCCACAAGGAAAACGGCTGGACCGCCGATGTCGGCGCCAATGTCGAATACAAAGGCATCACCCGGCCGATCGAAAAAGCCGTCGAAGGTGTGGCCCAGGCCAAATTCCATCAGCCCGGTTTGCTCGATGCTTTCGAGCAGCCGAACGTCGGCCTGGATGTGGAAGTCGGTCACACCCACAAGACCCA
The DNA here is from genome assembly GCF_030816095.1 of Pseudomonas sp. W3I7. Classification (NCBI taxonomy): domain Bacteria; kingdom Pseudomonadati; phylum Pseudomonadota; class Gammaproteobacteria; order Pseudomonadales; family Pseudomonadaceae; genus Pseudomonas; species Pseudomonas sp. W3I7. Next base: position 972,726 of record NZ_JAUSXP010000001.1, on the reverse strand, counting down.
AACCCAGCAGGACAGCACGGCGGTGGTCAGCCAGTTCAGTGGCGCCATGGTGCAGGTCGAGGTCGCCGGTAAGGTGCAGGATCAAGGCACTCAGTACCGCGCCACCGATGGCGGGCTGAAGATCGATGCCGGCGAGCATATCGCCAGCGCCGCAGCCAACACCCACAGCAGCAGCGAACAAGGCGTGGACGCCAAGGCCGGCGTGCGGGTCTACACCACCACCGGTGAAGACGTGAACGTGCGCGGCAGCGGCGCAGGCGGCAGCAGCGACGTGCGCGACGCCAGCAGCACGGCGGTGGTCGGCAGCTACGCGGGCACTCAAGGCGTGAACATCAAGGCCAAGGGCGATGCGCGTTACGCCGGCAGCCAGTTCAACGGTGGCCAGGCGGGCGTCAACCTCAAGGCGGGCGGCGAGTTGGCGCTTGATCAGGCCAACGACACGCAAAGCACAACCAGCAACAGCCTGCGCGGCAATGGTTCACTGACTGTGGGCACCGCACCGGGCACCCATGGTACCAACGTCAACCTCGGCGCCGGTGTGCAACTGGATAACAAGCAACTGGCCACCCAGGACAGCCAGGCGCGGATCGCGACGATTAAAGGCAGCGGGCCGATTCTGCTCAGCAGCGGTGCCGACATGACCCTGCAAGGCACGCAGATCGACAGCAGCGGTGATATCGGCCTGAATGCCGGCGGCAAACTGGACCTGCAAGCGGCCACCAGCACGCATGTCAGCAAGGGCAGCAACCTCGGCGGCGGCTTGAGCGTCGGCGCCGGCAAAACCAGCAGCGCCGACAGCAGTGGCAAGACCGGCAGCCTCAGCGCCAACTTCAACATCGGCAAGGTGGCGGAAAACGATCAGGGCGTGGTTGTCGGGCAGTTACACAGCAAGGGCAATGTGAGCCTCACCAGCGCCGATGATCTCCATCTGCAAGGTACGCAGATTGCCGCCAATACGGTCACCCTCGATGCGCAAAACGGCGGCATCCTGCAAGAGTCGGCGCAATCCACCCAGGCTCACAACAGCTGGGGCGTGACCCTGGGCGCGGGTGGCAGCGGCGGTAAAACCACCTTGGCCGACGCCGGTGAACACGACGCACCCAAGACCCAACTCGGTATCAATACCCGCGCCAAGGTCGATGTGGACAAGGTGCAAGGCATCACCCAGCACGACAGCCTGATCAAGGCCGATAACGTGGCGATCAACAGTGCCGGTGACACCCATCTGGCGGGGGCGCGGATTGAGGCCCATCAGGTCAGCGGTAAGGTCGGTGGCGATCTTGTGGTCGAGAGTCGCAAAGATCACGTCAACAGCACTACGGTCAACATCGACGCCAAACTCGACGTCGAAAAAAACCAACCGGGTGTGGTCAACAAGCTCGCAAAGACGACTGGCCCGCTTAAGGACAAGGTGCAAGCCAAGGCCGAGGGCGCGTTCGACAAGCATCGGGAGAAGTTGGAAAACGTCGTCGACAAGGGCACCGAGCATCTGGCTTCGGCCAAGGACAGCGTGGTCAATGCCAAGGAACGCCTGGGCGAAAAGCTCAGCCGCAGTGGCAGCTACGACGTAAACCCTGAACCCCGTGGCGCCATCGGCACCCGCGTGGACCAGGCCAAGACCTACCTCGCAGACAAAAAAGAGGCACTGGGCACACGCCTGTCCAGCTTCAAGGATAAAGTCTGGCCAAAAACCAGCGACAGCTACACCGTCAGCGGCAAAGACACGACCGGCAGCAAGGTGGCCGATACCGCGCAAAACGTACTGTTCGGTGACAAGAGCGGCAACACCCGCTACACGCCGACGCTGAACCTGGACGTCAGCCATAGGGTGAAAGACAGCGTGACTCAGGCCTCGGGCATTCGTGGTGCTCAGGGCGTAAACCTTGAGGTGGGCGGCGACACGCTGCTGACCGGCGCGCGGATCAGCGCCGAGCATGGCAAGGTCGCGTTGGGCGGTTCCAAGGTGACGGCAACCACGTTGGCGGGCAGCGATTATCGCGCCGATGTCGGGCTGAATCTGTCGAAATCGCCGGTTAACCTGGCGCTCGGCGCCAAGGACGAACTGACCCAGAAACAGGACGACGCCACACGTAAGGATCAGGCTTTCAACCTGGGGCCACTGCGGGTTGGCGGGCACAGTGACCAGCAGGAATTACAGGCGGGAATTGATCAAAAAGGCAGCTAAGTAGCCACGCTTGGGTGACAGCGGCCAGACTCGCTGCCACCCAGGCAAACATTTCTAAATGTTTCTTCATAAAGCCAAATCGTCATTAAACAGCAACATATCAGGAATTAAATCGTCACGTCTTAGACAGGTGGGCCTCCCCACTTACCCCTTCCCTTGAGGTGTTGTCGTGATGTTGCCGAGTAAAAAAAGTCTGTCTGTTTTGTTGAGTGCCCTGTGCCTGAGCGGCATGGCCCACGCCACCGACGTTACCGGTGCCGGCTCCAGCTTCGTCTACCCGGTGCTGTCCAAGTGGTCGCAGGACTACAGCAAGAACTCCAGCAACCGCATCAACTATCAGTCGATCGGTTCCGGCGGCGGCATCGCCCAGATCAAGGCAGCCACCGTTGACTTCGGCGCCTCCGACGCGCCACTGTCGGCTGACGACCTCAAAGCCGGCGGCCTGGGCCAGTTTCCCAGCGTGATCGGCGGCATCGTGCCGGTGATGAACGTCGAAGGCGTGGCCGCAGGCCAGTTGAAGCTCGACGGCGACACCCTGGCGAAAATCTTCCTCGGTGACATCAAGGTCTGGAACGACCCCGCCATCGCCGCGCTCAACCCTGGCGTGAAGCTGCCAAGCGCGAACATCACTGTGGTGCACCGTTCAGACGGCTCCGGCACCTCGTATAACTTCACCAACTACCTGGCCAAAGTCAGCGACAGCTGGAAAACCAGGATTGGTTTCGGCACCACCGTGCCGTGGCCGGTCGGTGTGGGCGGCAAGGGCAACGAAGGCGTTTCGGCCTACGTGAAGCAGATCAAGAACTCGATCGGTTTTGTGGAATACGCCTACGCCCTGCAGAACAAAATGACCTTTGCTTCACTGAAGAATGCCTCCGGCAAGTTCGTCGAGCCTAACGCCAAGGCGTTCCAGGCCGCCGCCGACACCGCCGACTGGGCCAGTGCCAAAGACTTCAACCTGATCATGACCAACGCCCCCGGTGAAGGCGCATGGCCGATCACGGCCACCACCTGGATCATCATGTACAAGCAGCCCAAGAATGCCGAGCAAAGCCAGGCGGCGTTCAGCTTCTTTAAATGGTCGCTGGAAAAAGGCCAGGAACAGGCTGCAGCCCTGGACTACGTCGCATTGCCGGGCTCCCTGGTGTCGCGAATCGAAGATTACTGGAAGTCTGACTTCGCCCACTGATTCGCCCTACGACCGCCTTCCTCGATAAGTGAGGAAGGCGCTGAGCGCCTCTGATATGAACGACACGGTCCACACCCTGGTTATGACTACTCACGCGAGCGACACCGGGGGCGACCGCCGCGCCGCCCGCGATCAACGCCACGACCTGTGGTTCAAACGCTCGATGTTCGGCGCCGCCATGCTGGTACTGGCGCTGCTGGGCGCCATTGCCGCCTCGACCCTGTGGGGCGGCGGGCTGGCGTTCAAGACGTTTGGTTTCGGTTTTATCACCAGCACCGAGTGGGATGCGGTCAATAACCACTTTGGTGCCGTGGTGCCGATCTACGGCACCTTGGTCACCTCCTTTCTGGCCTTGCTGATTGCCGTCCCGGTGAGTTTCGGTATTGCGATTTTTCTGACTGAAGTCGCGCCGCCCTGGCTGAAAATGCCGGTGGCCTCGGCGATTGAGCTGCTGGCCGGTATCCCGTCGATCATCTATGGCATGTGGGGTTTGTTTGTGTTCGGGCCTTTCATGGCCGAACACCTGTCGCCGTTGATCAATGATTACCTGGGCGCCCTGCCCTTTGTTGGCTCACTGTTCCAGGGGCCGCCACTGGGGATCGGCATGCTCACCGCCGGCATTGTGCTGGCGGTGATGATCATGCCGTTTATCACCTCGGTGATGCATGAGGTGTTTCGCAGCGTGCCCACGCAGTTGAAAGAATCCGCCTACGCCTTGGGCAGCACGACGTGGGAAGTGGTGTGGGACATTGTTCTGCCCTACACCCGCTCGGCGGTGGTCGGCGGCATTTTTCTCGGCCTGGGCCGCGCCCTCGGCGAGACCATGGCGGTGACCTTTGTATTGGGTAACGCGCAGCAGTTTTCCGCTTCGTTGCTGATGCCCAGCAGTTCCATCGCCTCGGTCATCGCCAACGAATTCAGCGAGGCCTACACCGACCTGCATCGCTCTGCGCTGATTGCCTTGGGCTTCCTGCTGTTTATCGTGACCTTCGTCGTGCTCGCACTGGCGCGGCTGCTGCTGATGCGCCTGTCGCGCAAGGAAGGGCTATGAGCGCCAACGAACGTCTGTACCGCAAACGCGCCGTTAAAAATGGCGTGGCCATGTTCCTCAGTTGCGGCGCCACCGCCTTTGGCTTGCTGTGGCTGACATGGATTTTGCTGACCACCATTATCAACGGTTTCCAGGCCCTGAACCTGCGTCTGTTTACCCAGATGACCCCACCACCCGGCACCGAAGGCGGCCTGGCCAATGCGTTTTATGGCAGCGCGTTGATGTCGGGCATCGCGTTGGTGATCGGCACCCCCATCGGGCTGATGGCCGGCATCTGGCTGGCAGAATTCGCACGCCACTCGCGCCTGGGAACTACGGTGCGTTTCATCAATGACATCCTGCTGTCCGCGCCCTCGATTGTGCTGGGTCTGTTTATCTACACCGGGGTCATCCTGCCGCTGAACCTGCTGACCAATCATCAGGTCGGCTTCTCTGCCATCGCCGGTGCGCTGGCACTGGCGCTGCTGGTGATTCCGGTGGTGGTGCGCACCACCGATGAAATGCTCCAACTGCAACCGTCCACCATGCGCGAGGCGGCCCTGGCGCTCGGCGTGCCGCAGTGGAAGCTGACGCTGCAAATCGTGCTGCGGGCGGCCAAGGCCGGGGTGGTCACCGGCATCCTGCTCGCTCTGGCGCGCATCACCGGCGAAACCGCGCCGCTGCTGTTCACTGCCTTCGGCAATCAGTTCTGGAGCAGCAACCTGCTCAAGCCGATTGCCAGCGTGCCCGTGGTCATTTTCCAGTACGCCATGAGCCCGTTCGACGACTGGCATGCGCTCGCCTGGGCCGGCGCGCTGGTCCTGACATTGTTCGTGCTGGTACTCAGCCTGGCATCCCGCCTGATTCTTTTACGCAATAGGTCTCACTGATGGACGCCACCGGCATTGCTCCCGACAAAACCAAAATCCAGGTGCGTGGGTTGGAGTTCTTCTACAACAACCAACGCTCGCTCAAATCCATCAACATGGATATTTCGGAAAAGCGCATCACCGCCATCATTGGCCCCTCCGGCTGCGGCAAGTCCACCATGTTGCGGGTGTTCAACCGCATCTACTCGATGTACCCCAAGCAGGAAGCGCGCGGCGAAGTGCTGCTCAACGGCGAAAACATCCTCGCCCCCGGCTACTCGATGAACCGCCTGCGCAGCCACGTAGGCATGGTGTTCCAGAAGCCGGTGCCGTTCCCGATGTCGATCTACGACAACATCGCCTACGCGGTGCGCCACCACGAAAAACTCTCGCGCCGAGAAATGAACGACCGCGTCGAACAAGCCCTGCGCGGCGGTGCGCTGTGGGATGAGGTCAAAGACAAACTCAACCAAAGCGCCCAGAGCCTCTCCGGCGGCCAGCAACAACGGCTGTGCATTGCCCGCACCATCGCGCTGCGCCCGCAGGTTCTGCTGCTGGACGAACCGACTTCCGCCCTCGACCCGATTTCCACCGGGCGTATCGAACAGTTGATTACGGAATTGAAGGCGCAGTACACGGTGATCATCGTGACCCACAACATGCAGCAGGCCGCGCGGGTGTCGGACAGCACCGCGTTTATGTTCATGGGGGAATTGATTGAGCATGGCAAGACCGATCAGATCTTTACCACGCCGAAGATGAAGCAGACGGAGGACTATATTACGGGGCGGTTTGGCTAAGGTCGGGCAAGGAGCCGTCTCTTGGAGGCGGTTTTTTACCAACGCCAAATTGCAGGCAAAAAAAAACCCGGAAATCCTCACTTGCGTGGGCCTTCCGGATTTTCTAAACCGCCAAAAATGGTGGGTCGTGTGGGATTCGAACCTACGACCAATTGGTTAAAAGCCAACTGCTCTACCAACTGAGCTAACGACCCGCTGTGTGGTGGCGCGTATAATACTGATTTCTAAGGATTATTCAACACCTTATTTTAAATAAATCAGAAATAACGCGTTGGGTCCGCAATTGCGGCGTTTTTGAAGCCTTCTGCTCGCAGTCTGCAAGCATCACATTTCCCACAGGCACGACCGGAATCGTCTGCCTGGTAGCAGGAAACTGTCAGCGCGTAATCGACGCCTAGTCCTACGCCAGCCTTCACGATGTCTGCCTTACTCATGTTCTGCAGTGGCGCCTGAATGCGGAAGCCCTGCCCTTCCACACCGGCCTTGGTCGCCAGGTTGGCCATGCGTTCGAATGCCTCGATGTACTCCGGGCGGCAGTCCGGGTAGCCGTTGTAGTCGAGGGCATTGACGCCAATGAAGATATCGCGGGCCTTCAATACTTCGGCCCAGCCAAGCGCCAACGACAGGAACACAGTGTTACGTGCCGGCACGTAGGTCAGCGGAATGCCTTCGCTGGGGGCCTCGGGCACATCGATGCTGCTGTCCGTCAGCGCCGAGCCGCCGATGCCGTTGAGGTTGAGGCCGATCACCTTGTGCTCGACCACGCCCAAGTCACGGGCAACACCCTCGGCGGCGTGCAGCTCGGCGCGGTGGCGTTGGCCGTAGTCGAAACTCAGGGTGTAGCAGCTGTAGCCTTGGGCACGGACCATGGCCACCAGCGTGGCGGAATCAAGACCGCCAGAGAGCAGGATGACCGCGCGCTTTTGCTCGGTCATGTCAGCGCCCCGGCTCGTCGTTCCACAGGTATTTGTGCAACTGCAATTGCAGGCGCACCGGCAGGTTGTCCGCCACGACCCAATCGGCCAGGTCGCGGGCGTTGAGGTCATGGTGGCTCGGCGAGAACAACACCTCGCCGGCACGGCGGTCGAGGTTGTACTGGATCAGCTTGGAGGCCGCCCAGTCATAGTCATCCCGCGAACAGATCACGAACTTGACCTGATCGTTGGCCGTCAGCAAGTCCATGTTGTCGTAGAGGTTGCGGTGCGCTTCCTTGGAACCCGGGGTCTTGAGGTCGACCACCCTGCTCACCCGCGCGTCGACCGCAGAGATATCCAGGGCGCCGCTGGTTTCCAGTGAAACCTCGTAACCGGCGTCACACAGCCGCTTGAGCAACGGAATGGCATTCGGCTGGGCCAGGGGCTCACCACCGGTCACACAGACGTAGCGCGGCTTGAAGCCGGCAACCTGCTCGATGATGTCGTCGAGGGTGCGCACGGTACCGCCGCTGAAGGCGTAGGCGCTGTCACAGTATTGGCAACGCAACGGGCAGCCGGTCAACCGTACAAATACAGTAGGCAGGCCAGCGGTACGCGTTTCACCCTGTAACGAGTAAAAAACTTCGGTAATACGTAATGTGTCTTGCATAGTCGCCACGGGCGTAACAGCTAAACAGGCTGTCCGCCTCCGTCAGGCACTTCAAGGAACCCCGCCAACGCGCAGGCCCCAAAAAGCGTGTTTCATAAAAGGGCGTGGATTCTAACGAAAAAACCCGCGCCAGGCGCGGGTTTCTTCTAAACGGGTTGCATCGCTTACAAGCGCTGCAGATCCCGCTGGGCCAACTGGGCTGCAGAGGTACCCGGATATTGGGCAACCACCTGTTGCAGAATGCCTTTGACCTTGTCGGTATGACCCAGGCGGCGTTCTACATCAGCCAATTTATACAGCGAGTCAGGCACCTTGGCATGCTTTGGGTACAGCTGGCTGACCTTGGCAAATGCCTGGCCTGCCGCTTGCAAATCACCCTTTGCCAGGTTCACCTCACCCAGCCAGTACTGGGCATTGCCCGCGTATTGGCTGTTAGGGTATTTGCGCAGGAATGCGGTAAAGGCCTGGCTGGCCTTATCGAAATCCTTGGCTTTGATCAGGTCAAAAGCTGCGTCGTAATACAGCTTTTCCTTGGCCGGATCACCCGGTTCGCTGCTGGCGGCAGGCGCCTGGCTAGCCGCTGCGCCTGCTGCTGCACCACCGGCGGCAGCGCTTGGCGCGCCACCGGCAGAAGAATTATCAGGAGTTGCGGCAGGTGTTACGCCGGCTCCAATACGTCGATCAAGATCCTGGTAACGTTCCAGGCCTTCTTGCTTCAGCTGGTTCACTTGGTTCTGCAAGATCTCAATGGTGCCTTGCTGCTGCGACAATTGATCCTGCATACGTTGCAGCTGGTTGAACAGTTCGCCCTGTGCCGAGGGAGCGGCAGTTGCCGGTCCCCCAGCATAGGCGCCGTTCGTGCCATAACCCGCTGGCGGATAACTGCTCCCGCTATTGTTATAGCCAGAGTTGCTATCTTCCACAGGAACCGCAGCCCACACCGCAAGCGGTGCGAGGCTGAGAGCCAATACAGTTAGAGCACGACGGCACGTTCGCATGACGAATTACTTACGCAGTTCGACGCGACGGTTTTGAGCCCACGACTGTTCGTCGTTGCCAGTTGCAACTGGACGCTCTTTACCGTAGGAAACCAGTTCCAGTTGGCCTGGAGCAACACCTTGCAGTACCAGGTAGCGTTGAACGGCTTTCGCACGACGCTCGCCCAGTGCCATGTTGTACTCACGAGTACCACGGGCGTCAGTGTTACCTTCCAGAACAACGCGAGCGCCGTTAGCTTTCAGGTCCTTCGCGTGAACGTCCAGAGCGCGCATGGCTTCTGGCTTCAGGTCAGAACTGTCGTATTCGAAGTAGAAAGTGGTGATAGCGCGCAGAGCAGCTTCTTCGCTCAGGGAGCCGTCAACTGCACCAGTGTTAGCGCCGTAACCAGCGTTTGGATCAACAGCTGCGCCTTCACCGGCATTGTCGCCGCCTTTAGACGAGCAACCAACGGCTACGGACAGAGCCAGAGCCAGAGCAGCAAACTTACCAAACTTCAGCATTTCCATCGTGAAACTCCTAATGAACCCCAGTGTGTTAAGCAATTCTTTTTGTAGCGCCGCGTCAGTTCAGGTAAGGGGACCAGGACGGTTCTCTGACTTCGCCTTGTGCGGTAGGAAGCGGGAGCCTTACGCGTCCATTAATGGACACGAGCATCAAGACTCCCCGGCCCTGCTGGCGGGTGGCGTAGATTACCATGGTGCCGTTGGGCGCAACAGTGGCTGACTCATCAAGGTTGGTATCTGTGAGGATTTTTACCGTTCCACGCTGCAAATCCTGGGCCGCAACCCGGAAATTAGTGAAACCATCCTGACGGTGAATCATCACCAACGTCTTTTCATCGGCCGAAAGCTTAGGATTGGCATTGTAGTTACCAATAAAGGTCACACGTTCTGCGCCACCGCCACCTACGCTCGTTTTGTAGATTTGAGGCTTGCCGCCGCGATCGGAGGTGAAGTAGATGGTCGAACCATCCTTGCCCCAGAACGGTTCGGTATTGATGCCCGGGCCACTGGTTACACGGCTGATCTGGCGCGAAGCCATGTTCATCACGTAAATGTCCGGGTTGCCATCTTTGGACAGCACGAAGGCCAGGCGCGAACCATCCGGCGACCACGCAGGGGCACCGTTGAGGCCTTCAAAGTTGGTGATCTGCTCACGGCGACCGGTGTCGATGTGCTGCACGAAAATGCGCGGGCGGCGCTGTTCGAACGACACATAGGCAATACGCTTGCCGTCCGGCGCAAAACGCGGCGACAGGATTGGCTCACGGGACTGCAGCAAGGTCACGGCGCGAGCGCCGTCGTAGTCCGAGCGCTGCAGGGTGTAACGCGTGTTGTCTACGGAGAAACGCTCAGCCGTTACATAAAGCAGACGTGTCGAGAACGCCCCCTTGATACCGGTGAGTTTTTCAAACGACTGGTCCGAGATGTAGTGCGCCATGTCCCGCAGTTGTTCGGCGGTGCCCGATACGCTGCCGGTCAGGACCTGCTGCTCGGTGGCCACGTTGAACAACGTGTACTGGATTTGCAGGCGACCGCCGGCCGGCGTAATGCTGCCGACCATCAGGTACTGGGCGCCTACGGCTTTCCAGTCACGGAAGATGACTTCGCTGGCCTGGGTCGGCTGGCTGATCATGTTGCCTTTTGGAATCGGCGCGTAGTAGCCGGAGTTGCGCAGGTCGTCGCTGACGATCTGGGCCATGTCGTCCGGCAGCACGCTGCCGCCCTGCCAGCCAAACGGTACTACCGCGATCGGGGTGGCCCGATCGCTACCGCTGGTGACCAGGATGTTCTTTTCATCCGCCGCCGCTATCCCTGCCATACAGCAAATAACGACAAGCATTCCTCGAAGAAGGTTTCTCACAAGGCTAGATCCTCAGGTGTGAATGTCATCTTGAATGAACGATAGGGAGCGAAGTCGCTTGGTTTCATTCCCTGCATCTCGGTCAACCGGCCAATGTTCTTGACCGCTGCAACCGCCGAACTGTCGAACGAGCCGTCACCACTGGACTTGGCCACGCTGACCGAAGTCACCGTACCGTCCGGCAACATGCCGATCTGCAGCACTACTGTCATGCCTTTACGTGCCGAAGGTGGACGTGTCCAACCTTCCGCTGCCCGTGCCCGAATCAGGTCGTCGAAACTGCCCGCGACTTCATCGCCACGTTCATCGGCCAAGGCTTGCTGACGCTGCGGCGTGTCGGAGAGCAAATCTGCCAAGGCCTGGGCCTTTTTCTCTTCGGCGGATTTACGCGCTGCTTCCTGGGCCTTTTTCTTGCTGGCGTCGGCGGCAGCTTTCTTCTTCGCGTCGTCGGCGACTTTCTTCTTCGCCTCGTCTGCTTCAGCTTTTTTCTTGGCGTCTTCGGCGGCTTTCTTCTTCGCGTCTTCGACTATCTTCTTCTTGGCCTCTTCAGCGGCCTTTTTCTTGGCCTCTTCTTCGGCAGCTTTTTTGGCTTCTTCTTCAGATTTCTTCTTGGCTATATCAGCCAATTGTTTCTCTTCAGCCTTTTTAGCTTCGGCAGCTTTATCGGCTTTCTTGGCTTCATCCGCCTTTTTGGCCTCGTCAGCTTTCTTGGCTTCGTCAGCCTTTTTCGATTCCTCGGCCTTTTGAGCCGCCTCTTCTTTCTTTTGTTCCGCAGCAGCCTTCACCGCTTCCTGCTCGACCTTCTTCTGTTCCATCTGCTCGACTTCGGTCTGGCGCGCAGCCGACTTCTGGGCTTCACCCGCAATCTTCTGATTGGTCTGGGTGGTGGCCTGACTTTTCGATTTCAGCTGATACAGGGTCGCCTGCACGATCGGCTTGGCTGGCGGCAGGTCCGGGGTCATGGCAAAGCTGACGAACAGCATGCCGAACACCAGGACGTGCAGGGCAATTGCCCAGACGCTAGGCCAGAAGTAGCTTTCCGAGGCGGACGGCTCTCGCTGTTGCTGCATCAGGGCGCCTCGGTAATCAAGCCAACGTTACCCACGCCGGCCTTCTGCAGCCCGCCCATGGCGCCCATGACGGAGCCATAGTCGACCACTTTGTCGCCGCGAATGAACACTTGCGTGTGCTTGCCGCCTTCGTTGCCGGACCGGATGATCTTGGTCACGGCGTCCGTCATCTGCGGCAAGGTCATGGCCTTGTCCTGCTGTTTCTGGGTGTCGACTTCGCTGCCAAGGTTCCAGTAATAGGTCTTGTCAGCCTTGATCGAAATGGTCAGGACCTGAGTGTTGTTGTCTTGCGGCAAGGCTTCGCTGGAAACCTTGGGCAGATCAACCTTCACGCCCTGATTGAGCATCGGCGCGGTCACCATGAAGATAACCAGCAGCACCAGCATCACGTCGATGTAAGGCACTACGTTCATCTCGGCGACCGGCTTGCGCTTTTTGCGAGCTCGAGCGATTAAAGCCATTGGAAATTACCTGCTTATTCTTCGCTGGTGTGCACTTTACGGTGCAGGATCGCCTGGAATTCATCGGCGAAGGTGTAGTAACGGCTGATCAAGGTTTCGCCACGGGCGGCAAAACGGTTGTAGGCAATTACTGCGGGAATAGCGGCGAACAGGCCGATCGCGGTGGCGATCAAGGCCTCGGCGATACCCGGGGCCACGGTGGCCAGGGTCGCTTGTTGCGCCTGGGCCAGGCCACGGAAGGAGTTCATGATGCCCCACACGGTACCGAACAGGCCGATGTACGGGCTCACGGAACCGACGGTAGCGAGGAACGGCAAGCTTTGCTCAAGCTTTTCTTCTTCGCGGGAGATGGCAACGCGCATGGCGCGGGCCACGCCTTCCATGACCGCTTCGGGGTCAACACCCGGTTGCTGGCGCAAGCGCGAGAATTCCTTGAAACCGGCGCGGAAGATCTGCTCTACGCCCGAATCCGGGTCCGGGTTGCTACCGGCCTGACGGTACAGCTTGGACAGGTCGATACCCGACCAGAAGCGCTCCTCGAAGCTCTCCAGGGCACGTCGACCGGCACGCAGCAGGTTGCTGCGCTGAAAAATCATGACCCAAGAGGTAACCGATGCGGCTACCAGGACCAGCATCACCAGTTGAACCACAACACTGGCATTGCTGACCAGGCTCCACATGGAGGAATGGTCGACGACGGTAGGTTCCACGCTAAATCTCCTGCTTTGATTGTTTACCCGCGCCGCTTACGTCGGCAAAGGCCGCACGTAGAGCTTCGGGAATGGCCCGGGGTTTCAAACTATTGGTGCGCACACAGGCCACCAGGAACTGCCCCTCACAGAGCAGCGTTGCATCCGTTGCCCGCCTGACCTGCTGTTTAAAGCGCAGGCTGACACGGTTCAATTCGATAACTTCAGCGCTGACCAGCAATTCGTCGTCCAGTCGCGCCGGTGCGTGGTAGCGCGCCTCGCTGGAATGCACGACGAATAACAGGTCCTCCCCTGCCAGCTGGGATTGGGCAAAGCCCAGCTCCCGTAGCCGCTCGGTTCGAGCCCGCTCCATGAACTTGAGGTAGTTGACGTAATAAACGATGCCGCCGGCATCGGTGTCCTCGTAATAAACGCGACAGCGATGTGCGAACGACTGATCCCTGTTTTGCGCGCGCATACTCTAGTGCTTACTCCTCAGGTTGCCAATCCGGCTGGGCAACTGTTTTTGCATTCTATTCAGCATTTCTAACGACTGAATGACGACACCAGCCACTAGGACAGCACAAACTTCAGATAAATCGTCTGGCGTGGAGTTATTAATCGTCCACTGCATCGAGGAATTCGTCTACTACAGGCATCTCGCCCAATCGTGACGGAATGTTTAACCCGAAATGCAAATAGGCGTGGCGCGTGACCACACGGCCCCTTGGCGTACGCATGATGTAACCCTGTTGGATCAGGTACGGCTCCAGCACATCCTCAATGGTATGGCGCTCCTCACTGATGGCCGCTGCCAGGCTGTCCACACCGACCGGGCCGCCATCGAACTTCTCGATCATGGTCAAGAGTAGACGTCGATCCTGGTGATCGAAGCCGTGCTCGTCCACATCCAGCAGGTTCAAGGCCAAATCCGCCACGGCCTTGGTGATATGCCCCTTGGCCCGCACCTCGGCAAAATCGCGCACACGACGCAGCAAGCGGTTGGCGATACGCGGCGTGCCACGGGCGCGGCGGGCGATTTCGAACGCGCCTTCCGGGTCCAGCGGCAACCCCAGGATGCCCGCCGAACGGCTGACAATCGTCGCGAGATCTGCAGTGCTATAAAACTCTAGACGTTGAACAATGCCGAAACGGTCTCGCAACGGGTTAGTCAGCATCCCGGCGCGCGTGGTGGCGCCGACCAGCGTGAACGGCGGCAGGTCGAGCTTGATCGAGCGCGCTGCCGGGCCTTCGCCGATCATGATGTCGAGCTGAAAGTCTTCCATGGCCGGGTACAGCACTTCCTCGACGATCGGCGACAGCCGGTGAATCTCGTCGATAAACAGTACATCGTGGGGCTCAAGGTTGGTCAGCAATGCGGCCAGGTCGCCCGGACGCTCCAGCACCGGGCCGGAGGTGGACTTGATCGACACGCCCATCTCCTGGGCGATGATCATGGCCAGGGTGGTCTTGCCCAGGCCTGGCGGGCCGAAGATCAACGTGTGATCGAGGGACTCGTTGCGCCCACGCGCAGCCTGGATAAACAGCTCCATCTGCTCGCGCACTGTCGGCTGGCCGATATAGTCGGCAAGGCTGACGGGGCGGATGGCGCGGTCCTGGACTTCTTCACGGTCGCGCGGGCCGGTGGCCGCGATCAGACGATCAGCTTCAATCACTTAAATCATTCCCTTCAGGGCTCGGCGGATCATGTCTTCGCTGCTCAGGTTCTTGTCCTTGATGGCCGATACGGCTTTGCTCGCCTCCTGGGGCTTGTAGCCCAGGGAGATCAGCGCGCTCACGGCATCGCTTTCGGCACTGGCGACCTGGCCGGCCGGCATGTCCGGCTGGTTCGGTACCAGGGCAAACATGTTCGGCACCACTTCCCAGGCCTTGAAACGGTCCTTGAGCTCGACCAGCAGGCGCTCGGCGGTTTTCTTGCCGACACCGGGCACCTTGGTCAACGCTGATGTGTCCTGGGCCGAAACTGCGCGTACCAGTTCGTCCACCTCCAGGCTCGACATCAACGCCAGCGCCAACTTGGGCCCCACGCCATTGAGGCGAATCAGCTCACGAAAGAAGTCGCGGTCGCGCTTGCCAATGAAACCATAGAGCAATTGCGCGTCTTCGCGCACCACCAAATGCGTGTGCAATGTTATCGGCTCGCCAATCGACGGCAGGCGATAGAGGGTGGTCATGGGCACTTCCAGCTCATACCCCAACCCATTTACATCCAGAATCAGGTGCGGCGGCTGTTTCTCAGCCAGGGTGCCGCGCAAGCGTCCAATCACGGTTCAGATCCTTAAAGCTTGGGGTCAGAACACGGCCTGACCGGAAATTACGATTGCGCTGATGCTATCAGAGACGCAGCCGCCCGCCACGACTGCGTGCGGTGCCCAAGCCATGCGGCAAGAGGCTGGAACGCGTGTGCGCATGGCAAATGGCGATGGCCAGGGCGTCGGAGGCGTCGATTTGCGGCTTTGAGGTGAGCTTGAGCATGTGCATGACCATCATCTGCACCTGCTCTTTATTCGCCGCGCCGGTGCCGACCACGGCCTGTTTGACCTGGGTCGCGGTGTATTCGGCGATTTCCATGCCCTCCTCCGCACCGGCCACAATAGCAGCGCCACGGGCCTGGCCGAGCTTTAAGGCAGAATCGGCGTTTTTGGCCATAAAGACTTTTTCGATGCCCATGGTGACCGGCCCGTAGGTCTGGATCACTTCACGCACGCCGCGATACACAATCTGCAGGCGCTCGGCCAACTCGCCCGCGCCGGTACGGATGCAGCCCGAAGCGACATAGACGCAGCCACGCGGGGTGTGTTGCACCACGCCAAAACCGGTGATGCGCGAACCGGGGTCGATACCAAGGATTAAAGTCATAACGCCTGCGGGTTGGGTAAACACAATTCTTGCGGCCAACAACAATCAAATGTGGGAGCTGGCTTGCCTGCGATGCAGACACCTCGGTACTTCTGTCAAACCGAGGTGATGCTATCGCAGGCAAGCCAGCTCCCACAGGGGATTTTCATGGTGCTCAGGTTAGCTGTTCGGCCACTTCTTCCGGGATGTCGGCATTCGAGTAGACGTTCTGCACATCATCCAGGTCTTCGAGCATGTCCAGCATCTTCAGCACTTTCTGCGCGCCGTCCAGGTCCAGTTCGGCGCTGGTGGTCGGCAGCATCACGATTTCTGCGTCGGTGCCTTTGAAACCAGCCGCTTCCAGGGCGTTACGCACGGCGTAGAAGCCCGCGAACGAGGTGAACACATCGATGGAGCCGTCTTCGTTGGTCACCACATCGTCGGCGTCTGCCTCCATGGCCGCTTCCATCAAGGCGTCTTCATCGGTGCCGGGGGCGAACGTGATCTGCCCTTTGCGCTCGAACAGGTAAGCCACCGAGCCGTCGGTGCCCAGGTTACCGCCGCATTTGCTGAAAGCATGGCGCACGGCGGCTGCGGTGCGGTTGCGGTTGTCGGTCATGCACTCGACCATCACCGCCACGCCGCCAGGGCCGTAGCCTTCGTAGCTCAGCTCGACCATATCGTCGGTATCGGCAGCGCCGGCACCACGGGCCACGGCGCGATCAATGATGTCGCGGCTCATGTTGGCGCCCAAAGCCTTGTCCAGCGCCAGGCGCAGACGCGGGTTGGAACCTGGGTCACCACCGCCTTGGCGGGCGGCGACGGTCAGTTCGCGAATCCACTTGGTGAAGATCTTGCCTTTCTTGGCATCCTGACGCTCTTTGCGGTGCTTGATGTTCGCCCACTTGGAATGGCCAGCCATAACACAACTCCGAAAATTCTCTAGAAACCTTATCAATCCCGCCCCAGGCAGGAATTCCCTCTTTTAAACGCAAAGGCGCATCCGAAGATGCGCCTTTTTGACTGCGTACAACTTTATAGCGCTTTCACGCCGCAGCCTTACTCAGCCTTCGGCGTCTCGCGCAGACGGATGTGCAGTTCGCGCAGCGCCTTGGCATCCACCACGCCCGGTGCCTGGGTCATGACGTCCGCAGCACTCTGGGTTTTCGGGAAGGCGATCACTTCACGGATCGACTGGGCGCCGGTCATCAGCATCACCAGACGGTCCAGGCCGAACGCCAAGCCACCGTGCGGCGGCGCGCCGTACTTCAGGGCGTCGAGCAGGAAGCCGAACTTCTCTTCCTGTTCCGCTTCGTTGATGCCCAGCAGGCGGAACACCGCTTGCTGCATCTCTTTGCGGTGGATACGGATCGAACCGCCACCCAGCTCGGTGCCGTTGAGCACCATGTCGTAGGCACGCGACAGCGCGCCCGCCGGGTTGGCTTCCAACTCTTCAGGCGAGCACTTCGGCGCGGTGAACGGGTGGTGCAAGGCGCTGAAGCTGCCGTCGTCGTTCTCTTCGAACATCGGGAAGTCGACGACCCACATCGGCGCCCACTTGCAGGTCAGCAGGTCCAGGTCGTGGCCGAGCTTGATGCGCAGCGCACCCAGGGCTTCGCTGACGATCTTGGCCTTGTCGGCACCGAAGAACACGATGTCGCCATCGACTGCACCGACGCGGTCGAGGATCGCGTTCAGGTTGTCCAGCGGGATGTTTTTGACGATCGGCGATTGCAGGCCGTCAACACCATTGGCGCGCTCGTTGACCTTGATGTACGCCAGGCCCTTGGCACCGTAGATGCCGACGAACTTGGTGTAATCGTCGATCTGCTTGCGCGGCATGCTCGCGCCGCCAGGCACGCGCAGGGCGGCGATGCGGCACTTCGGGTCGTTGGCCGGGCCGCTGAACACCTTGAAGTCGACTTCCTTGAGCTGGTCGGCCACGTCCACCAGTTCCAGCGGGATACGCAGGTCTGGCTTGTCGGAACCGTAGCGGCGCATGGCTTCTTCGAAGGTCATGTGCGGGAATTCGCCGAATTCCAGGTCCAGCACTTCCTTGAACAGGTTGCGGATCATTTGCTCGGTCAGGCCCATGATCTCTTTTTCATCGAGGAAGCTGGTCTCGATGTCGATCTGGGTGAATTCCGGCTGGCGGTCAGCGCGCAGGTCTTCGTCGCGGAAGCACTTGGCGATCTGGTAGTAGCGGTCGAAGCCGGCGACCATCAGCAGTTGCTTGAACAGCTGCGGCGATTGCGGCAATGCGAAGAAGGAACCGGCGTGGGTACGGCTCGGCACCAGGTAGTCACGCGCACCTTCCGGGGTGGCCCGGGTCAGGATCGGCGTTTCGACGTCCAGGAAGCCGTTTTCGTCGAGGAAGCGGCGGATGCTGGTGGTCATGCGCGAACGCAGGCGCAGCTTCTCGGCCATTTCCGGACGACGCAGGTCCAGGAAGCGGTAGCGCAGACGGGTTTCTTCGCCCACGTCGGAGTATTCGTTGAGTGGGAACGGCGGGGTTTCCGACTCGTTCAGCACTTGCAGCTCATAACCCAGCACTTCGATGGCGCCGGAGGCCATGTTGGCGTTTACAGCACCGGCCGGGCGCAGGCGCACCTTGCCAGTGATTTTAACGACGTATTCGCTGCGCACGCGGTCGGCGGCGGCGAAGCTCTCGGCGCGGTCCGGGTCGAACACCACTTGGGCCAGACCATCACGATCACGGATATCGAGGAAGATCACCCCGCCGTGGTCGCGGCGACGGTGAACCCATCCGCAAAGGGTGATTTCCTGACCATCCAGGGTCTCGTTCAGTTGGCCGCAATAGTGGCTGCGCATCATGGTAGTGGTTTCACTTCTCGTAATTCGAAATTCGGTGGAGGCTCGCCTCGTCACCGTACAGTTAAGCAGGGGACGGATAATGCAGGAGCCTGCGCGTAGAGTTCAACTCAGTCTGCTTTGTCGCCGCCCGCCAGATTCTTCTTGGCGCCGGTCTTGAAGTCGGTCTCATACCAGCCGCCGCCGCTCAGGCGGAAGCCCGGCATGGACAACATCTTCTTCAGCTCAGGTGCCTGGCAGGCAGGGCAATCGACCAGCGGCGCGGCGCTGATCTTCTGAATGGCTTCCAACTGATGACCACAGGAAGCACATTGATAATCGTACATGGGCATGGAGATGTCTCGGCGATCAGATCGTAACTGCGCCACGCCCACCCTGTGGATAAGCCAGGGGCGCGCAGCAAAGCGCGGGATTATATCTGGTAAATCGACACAGCGCAGCCGGCTTTCTGCCCGAAGCCTGGCCCGCCTTGACGGTGGGCCCGCTTCGCAACCAGCGGATTAATCCAGGCCCGTGGCGCTGACACGCTCTTTTAATACGTGGACCACGCACACCACCCGCACCAACCCGCTGAAGTTCTTCACTCCCCCGTAACGCAAATGCACTTCCCGATCGACATACGACAGCAACGCGCTGACTGAACAGGCATTGATCCTGGCTATCTCCGTGAGGATATTCCAATAGATCTGCTCAAGACGCAGGCAGGTGGAAAACCCATTGAGCCTGACCGACCGGGACAATGGCTTGGCCAGTCCCATGTCGAACCCTTTGGCAAAGGGGTCGACCTTTATCTTGTGAAAACCGGCGGTTTCCATCACTCCATTACCCACTCCGCGTGACATACACCTGACACTCCATTGCCAAACAGCAGCCCATGGGTTTCTCCCATTGGGCAGTGGGCCTATAAAACAGCAGGGCGAGAGGAGCAGCCAGAAGACGCGGATTGGAAAGTTGTAGGACAACGCCAGGAAATGCGGAGAAACAAGCGAGCGGCGCCGGGTAGGCGCCGCTCAGGCGGTGCTTTTACTGGTTTTCCAGCAAGGAACGCAGCATCCACGCGGTTTTCTCGTGAACCTGCATGCGTTGGGTCAACAGATCGGCGGTCGGCTCGTCGCTGACCTTGTCGAGCAATGGGAAAATACCGCGCGCGGTGCGGGTGACGGCTTCCTGGCCGGCCACCAGTTGCTTGATCATCTCTTCGGCACTGGGCACGCCCTCTTCTTCCTTGATCGAAGACAGCCGGGCATAGATCGAATAGGCACCCGGCGCCGGGAAGCCCAGGGCACGGATACGCTCGGCAATGGAGTCCACCGCCAGTGCGAGTTCGTTGTACTGCTCCTCGAACATCAAGTGCAGCGTACGAAACATGGGGCCCGTGACGTTCCAGTGGAAGTTGTGGGTTTTCAAATACAGTACATAGGTATCGGACAGCAGCCGTGAAAGCCCATCGACGATGGATTTACGGTCTTCTTCACTGATACCAATATCGATTGCCATGTTTTTCCCCTTCAATTGACGAACATTCATTGATCAGGTGCAGGACCACTCTAACAAGAGTGCCGGCGGTGTGCAGCCCGGCACCGGCCGGGTGAGATGCGGCAAATTGCCCCGCTCGGCCGACAAGCCTTTGCAGAGCGAGAACGCCTCAAAATGTCGCGCAAAACAGCCACACCCGTCTAGGACAAGTGTTTTACGCAGAAATGCTATTGCCCTTGCAACGCCCCGAAATGCTTGATTTGAGTAGGCACAGCCTTTGCTGTTAAATAGGCGGCGTGTGGTTACCGTTCATTTCTGCGGGACACCACATAGGCTGATACCCGCGCACGTGCCCAACGCCTCCCATTGTTCAGAAGCGAACCGTGCCAGTCAGCTCTTCCTTGTGATCCGTCTTAACGTGAGTTAATCAAAATGTTGAAAATCGTCCACCTCCTGACGGGCGTTGCAGCGTTGCTGCTGTCCTTTATTCCGAGTCTGCAGCCTGAAAGCCTGCCGTACCTGGAACAACACGACGCCCTGTACCTGGCCTTGTTCGGCCTTCTTAACCTGACGCTCGCACCGGTAATCCCTTACTGGAACAAAGGCACGCGTCATCAACTGCAAAACCTGGTCAGCGCGCTGCTGGTACTGACCGTTGTCGTGCAAACCCTCACCCTCCTGGCACCTATGCCTGAAGTGGGCGGCCACCCGGCCATCCTGCTCAGCCTGGTGATTGCTGTGGTCGCCATCGTTCTTCACCTGGCCATCAGCTTCTACCGTTCGTCGCCTGCCGCGGCGTCGCAAAACTATGACATGACCAACCGGGATACCGGGACCGTCAAGTGGTTCAACACGTCCAAAGGCTTCGGCTTTATTTCCCGCGATTCGGGCGACGATATCTTCGTCCACTTCCGGGCCATCCGTGGCGAAGGCCATCGCGTTCTGGTCGAAGGCCAGCGCGTGGAGTTCTCCGTCATGAACCGCGACAAAGGCCTGCAAGCCGAAGACGTGATTGCGGCCCTGCCGCGTCGCTGATTCCTACCCGCAGCGCATAAAAAACCGCGATCCGGCTGAGCCGGATCGCGGTTTTTTTATGAGCGGCCATTAATGCCGGGGCTATCAATAATGTGGCGGTGGCGCTTCTTCTTCGGAGGTCTCGAACTGCCCGCCCATTTCTTCCTGGCGCTTGAGCAGCGCCGTCATCTGCATTTGCAGGCGTTCAACCGCACGCTGCTGGGTGACCAGGATGTCATTGAGGGTCTCGATGGTGTCGTCCTGGAAGGCCAGGCGGCTTTCCAGATCGGTAACGCGGTCTTGCAGGTCCATGATTCAGTCCTGGGTAAAGATGAAGTCGGCAGGTAACAACCCGCGCAATTGGCTGCGAATCGCCGCCACTTGCTCATCGGTATAAGGCCGTGCCGGGTGTTTGCCCCAGACCGGTGCCGGCCAGGCCGCATCGTCACGCTTGCGCACAATGACATGCACGTGCAACTGGCTGACCACATTCCCCAGCGCACCGATGTTCATTTTGTCAGCGGCCAGCCCTTCATTGAGCAACTGCGCCAGGGTGGTCGTCTCTTGCCACAACCGCTGTTGATCGGCGACATCCAGTTGAAACACTTCGCTGATACCGTCGATGCGCGGCACCAGGATGAACCACGGGTAGTGGGCGTCGTTGGACAGCAGCAGGCGGCAGAGCGGGAAGTCCCCAATGGCCAGTGTGTCTTGTTGCAGGCGTTGGTCTAAGGCGAACACGCGGCACTCCATTCGGCAGGTCAATTTCAGGCGCCCAGCATACCTTCGAATGCCCGAGGCTTCACGGCGAATGCGGGAGCGTTGAGGCCACAGGGCAAAAAAGCACGCACCCTTTCGAGGCAGGCAAATATTTGAGCTACGCTAAATCGGGCCTCAGCGGGATGCACCAAAATGACCCACCCGTGCCTCAAAGGGATCCGCCAATTACCCACTCAAGGGGTGAACCGGTAACGCTTTGCCCTGGCACAGTTTTTTTGTACCTCCCAAAAGGTGTTTCAGCGGGGCGTCAAGCCCGAACCAAACGACGTAAAAAGCCCGTGCTTATGCGGTTTTTACACGGCCGTAACGTTTTTCACGAAAAAATGACATTCGGTTACCGCTTTGTGCACGCATGTTGCATTCACACCCGTATCGTCGGCAACGGCACCCGTTTGGATACGGGTGTTACGCGATAAGAACAGTAGCGTTCAGGTGCATTTCAAGGATGAGTTCAAACTTCGCAAGGGGTAGGAATACTGCACTTTAGTTGTCAGCCTGGTGACACTCGGGCTGTGAATTTGCGACAGGGAAATAGCAATTTACGACAGCCTCGTAAAGAAGCTGAAAGGATAGATGAGTAAGTATCGTCAATAGGGTCTGCGTGATATAACTTTGCGCCGACACAAAAAAGAAAGAGCCGCCCAGATAAAAATACAGGTGGGACGGCAGTACTCTTCCTAAAACCAAAGGAGCAAATCACGATGCGCGTGATGAAGTGGAGCATGATCGCCCTGGCTGTTTCAGCAGGCACCTCGCAGTTCGCAATGGCGTCCGCCCAGGACGATTCCAAGGGCTTTGTTGAAGACAGCACGTTCAGCATCAACACTCGCCTCCTGAACTTCGGTCGCGACTTCCGTAACAACGACACCGGCAAAAGCCGCGTCAACGAAACCGGCCTGGGCTTCAACGGTCTGTTCCAATCTGGCTACACCCAAGGCACCATCGGTGTCGGTGTTGACGTGATCGGCCTGCTGGGCGTGAAACTGGACAGCGGCAAGGGTCGCTCGGGCACTGGCCTGTTCCCTACCGGTGCCGACGGTCGCTCGCAAGACGACTACTCCAAAGGCGGCGGCGCCGTTAAATTCCGCATCTCCGACACCGTGCTTAAAGTCGGCGACCAGTACACCACCGCGCCGGTATTCGCTTCCGACGACAGCCGCTTGCTGCCAGAGCTGCCGCAAGGTGTCTCGATCACCAGCAACGAGATCAAGGGTCTGAAACTCGAAGGCGGTCACTTCACCTCGAGCGTGGCACAAGCACAGACATACCGTGACAGCCTGGGCCTGACCAAAACCGACTTTATCGGTGGTGTCTATGCCCTGACGCCGGAAGTCAGCGCCAGCCTCTACTACGCGAAGACCGAAGACTACTGGAAGAAAACCTACGCCAACCTGAACTGGACTCACGCGCTGAGCAACGAACAGTCCCTGGCCGTTGACTTCAACATCTACAGCACCAAAAGCGACGGCGCCGGCCTGCAGCGCGCAGAAAAAGACAACACCACCAAACTGGATAACCGTGCGTACAGCTTGCAAGGCGCGTACACCATCCAGGCTCACACGTTTACCCTGGCCTACCAGAAAGTCAGCGGTGACGGTGACTACGGCTACGGCGTAGACGGCGGCGGCACGATTTTCCTGGCCAACTCCATTGCCCGTTCCGACTTCAACGCTGAAGACGAAAAATCCTGGCAAGCTCGCTACGACCTGAACATGGCCACTTTCGGCGTGCCAGGCCTGAGCTTCATGACTCGTTATGTCAGCGGTAGCGGCGCCAACACTGGCACCACTTCGAACGGCAAAGAGTGGGAACGCGACATCGAAGCCAAGTACGTGGTTCAGAGCGGCCCGGCAAAAGACCTGAGCCTGCGCGTTCGTCAAGCGACCTATCGTTCGTCTGATGGCGTGTACTACGGTTCGGCATCGATCGACGAACTGCGTCTGATCGCGCAATACCCGCTGAACATCTTGTAATTAGCTGTTTAATTACAATGATGACTTAAGGCGTAAGCCTTAACTAAAAAGCCGCTCCCCTGTTTTGCAAGGGAGCGGCTTTTTTATTTCAGGTTTATTACAGAAGAAAAATAACTAGCAAGCTAAGTAACTATGTTGGCCTTACGCATCGAACTTGACCTGTCGGCCAAGTTCGACAACCTGCCGCTTAGTTATTTGGCAAGCGGTTCTTGCATCACGCGAATAACTCGCTGTGGAAACGGAATATCAATACCCGCCGCTTTCAAACGATCACGCGCCAGTTCATTGAGCATAAACACTACATCCCAATAATCCGGGGTATTGGTCCAGCAACGCAGGGAAACAGTGATCGAACTGTCACCCAAGGTCGACACCACGGCCGCAGGCGCAGGGTCAGCCAGTACGCGTGGGTCTTTGGCCA
Source organism: Pseudomonas sp. W3I7 (assembly GCF_030816095.1). Lineage (NCBI taxonomy): Bacteria > Pseudomonadati > Pseudomonadota > Gammaproteobacteria > Pseudomonadales > Pseudomonadaceae > Pseudomonas > Pseudomonas sp. W3I7. The sequence continues at coordinate 948,632 of NZ_JAUSXP010000001.1, read as the reverse complement.
GCTCCAGCAGCACTTCACGGGCTTTCTGCAGGTCGGCTTCGTAGTCGACACCCACGTCAAACACCACTTTGCGGGTCGGCTGACGGTTGGTGTTGGTGATGATGCCGTTGGACAGGATGCCGTTGGGCACGATCACGGTCTTGTTGTCGCCCGTACGCAGCACGGTATGGAAAATCTGGATGCTGTCGACAGTCCCCGCCGTGCCCTGGGCTTCGATCCAGTCACCAATGCGGAATGGGCGGAACAGCAGAATCAGCACGCCACCAGCGAAGTTCGCCAGGCTGCCCTGCAACGCCAAACCGATGGCCAGGGTAGCGGCACCGATCGCGGCGACAAACGAGGTGGTGGCCACGCCGATCATCGAGGCCACGCTGACAACCAGCATGACCTTCAGCGCAATGTTCGCAAGGCTGGTGATGAAATGCTGCAACGCCAGGTCTGCGTTACGGATGGCCAGCAAGCGCCCCACGCGGTGGGTCAATACGTTGATCAGCCACCAGCCGATGGCCAGGGTGATTACCGCCAGCAACACGCGGCTGCCGTATTCCATGATCATGGGGATCCAGGACTGCGAGGTCTTGATCAGGTGATCCATTTCAGCGTTTAAATCCATCTATCTTCTCCTGTTGCGCGGATGTGCGGCTTAATTGACTGCCTTAAAACGCAAATGAGCCCCGAAGGGCTCAAGTGTAGGCACTGTTTCCGGGGCGTGGGACGTTAAAAACGCTCACAGGTTCCCCAATGTGCCATCAGTCGCGGAAGTTATTGAACTGCAGCGGCATGTCGAAGGTCTTGGCGCGCAGGGCGGCGATGGCTTCTTGCAGGTCGTCCCGCTTCTTGCCGGTGATACGCACCTGCTCACCCTGAATGGCGGCCTGGACTTTCAACTTGGCGTCTTTGACGTGAGCGACGATCTTCTTCGCCAGCTCCTTGTCGATGCCTTCCTTGAGCACGGCTTCCTGCTTCATCAGCTTGCCGGAGGCGTAGGCGTCCTTGATTTCAAGGCATTGCGCGTCGATCTTGCGCTTGACCAACGACAGCTTGAGGATCTCGATCATCGCTTCCAGCTGGAAATCGGCTTCAGCGGTCAGGTTGACGGTCAGTTCCTTTTCCTTGAACTCGAAGCTGCCCTTGCCCTTCAAGTCATAGCGACGGTCCAGTTCCTTGACGGCGTTTTCGACGGCGTTGGTGACTTCGTGTTTGTCCAGTTCGGATACCACGTCGAACGAAGGCATGTCATTTCTCCAATATAAGGGGCGGGCTCAGTAGAGATGGAGCGCGCCCAAGCTAAAATGCCGAGGCATTATAGCGGTTCTTTCGCACCATTCATCGCAGGCGACCCTACGGAGCACAAACTGATGTCGACCACCTGGCATATTCTCGGCGCCGGCAGCCTGGGCACCCTCTGGGCCACGCGATTGTCGCGCGCGGGCCTGCCTGTGCGCCTGATAGTGCGCGACGCAGCGCGCCTGGCCAGCTATCACAAGGCGGGCGGCCTGACCCTGGTGGAACACGGCATAGAAAATACTTACCCAGTGATCGGCGAAACACCCGACGGCCCCGAGCCGATTCATCGCCTGCTGGTAGCGTGCAAAGCCTACGACGCCCAAAGCGCCATCGCACAACTGCAGCACCGGTTGGTACCGGACGCTGAATTGATCCTGCTGCAAAACGGCCTTGGCAGCCAGGATGCGGTGGCCGCGCAATTGCCCCAGGCCCGCTGTCTCTTTGCCTCCAGCACCGAAGGCGCGTTTCGTGACGGCGATTGGCGCGTGGTCTTCGCCGGCCACGGCTACACCTGGCTGGGGGACGCGCGCCATCCCACTCCCCCGCTGTGGCTGGACGACCTGCACGCCGCCGGCATTCCCCATGAGTGGAGCACCGACATCCTGACGCGTTTGTGGCGCAAGCTGGCGCTCAATTGCGCGATCAATCCGTTAACGGTGCTTTACCAATGCCGCAATGGCGGCCTGCAAGCCCACCAATACGAAGTCGCGACCTTGTGCGCCGAACTGAGCGAGTTGCTCGAATGCTGCGGCCAACCCGCCGCCGCACACGACTTGCACAGCGAGGTGGAACGGGTGATCCAGGCCACTGCGGCCAATTATTCGTCCATGTATCAGGACGTGGCCGCCAGCCGCCGCACCGAAATCAGCTACCTGCTCGGTTATGCGTGCCAGGCCGCAGCGCGCCATCAATTGGGACTGCCGCATCTGCAACAGTTGCAGGCGCGCCTGGTCGACTACTTGCACACACGCGGATTGGCCAGCGACTGAGGCACGCGCTACCCTGCCTACCTGTCTATTACCTGGAAAAAACCTGATGCCACTGCGCCAGCGTCTAGAAAACCTACCGGTAGGGCAGAAACTGCTGGCCGCCCTGCTGGTGCTGTTGACCACGGTATTGCTGGTGGCCAACCTGACGTTTATCAGCGCCGCCTATTGGATCTCCCAGGAAAGCATGGCGCCCCAGGCGCTGCAGGCCATTGGTCGATTGGTGTCCAACCCGTCGCTGGCCGCCGAAGCCCTTGAATCCCCGGCCAAGGCCGACGCCCTGCTCAATGAGCTGACCAGCTATTCGCCCTTGCGCGCCGCTGCGCTGTACGACGGCGAAGGCACCTTGCTGGCGCAGATGCAGCACGGCAACCGCCTGCACCTGCCGGAAAACTACCGGCATATCGAAGCCTGGCGCCTTACCGAGTTTCGCAGTAACCAGGTCATCACCCTGCCCCGCACCGGCCAGCCATCCGGGCATTTGCTGTTGGTGGCCAGCAGTGAGTTGCCGGTGGCGTTCTATACCGGCACATTGACCGCCAGCCTCGGCATCCTGATTTTCAGCGTATTGCTGTGGCTGGTCATCGCCCGCCAGATCAAGCGCCTGATCACCCGGCCGATCCATGAGCTGGAAGAACTGTCACGCCAGGTGACGCGCGAAGAAAACTACGCCCTGCGTGCCGGGCGCGGCAACCATGATGAAATCGGCAGCCTGGCTGAAGCCTTCAACACCATGTTGTCGCGCATCGAAGCCCGCGAGCAGCAGCTCAAACGTGCGCGGGACGACTCTCAGGCCGCCTACGACCAAGCCCAGGGCCTGGCCGAAGAAACACGCCACACCAACCGCAAGCTGGAACTGGAAGTGCAGGTGCGCAGCAAGATCGAGAAAAAGCTCACCGGTTTCCAGAACTACCTCAACAGCATCATCGACTCGATGCCGTCGGCGCTGATCGCTCTGGATGAACAACTTTACGTCACCCAATGGAACCAGGAAGCCACGGCACTTTCCGGCACGCGCCTGGATGAAGCGCTGAACCAGCCGATCTTCCTCGCCTTCCAGCCGCTCAAACCGTACCTGCCGCAGATAAAAGCCACGGTAGAACAGCACACGGTGGAGCGCATCGAGCGTGTCACCTGGATCAAGGATGACGAACCCAAGCATTACGCCCTGACCTTCTACCCGTTGATGGGCGGTGCCGGGCGCGGCGTGGTGATCCGTATCGACGACATCACCCAGCGTTTGTCCCTGGAAGAAATGATGGTGCAGTCGGAAAAAATGCTCTCAGTGGGCGGCCTGGCTGCGGGCATGGCCCATGAGATCAACAACCCGCTGGGGGCGATCCTGCATAACGTGCAGAACATCCGCCGGCGCCTGTCTCCCGACCTGCCGAAGAACCTGGAACACGCCGAACAGGCGGGTATCGAGCTGGAGACGGTCAACCATTACCTGCAAAGCCGCGAAGTCCCGCAACTGCTCGATGGCATCCAGCAAGCCGGCGCGCGGGCGGCGAAAATCGTCACCCATATGCTCAGTTTCAGCCGCCGCAGCAACCGCCAGATGGCGCCTTGCGATTTGCCGGCACTGATCGACCAGGCCGTGGAAATTGCCGGTAACGACTTCGACCTGACCATCGGCTTCGACTTCAAGGGCCAGGCGATCATCCGCCAGTTCGACCCCCAACTGGGCCCGGTGCCCGGCACCGCCAACGAGCTGGAACAGGTGCTGCTCAACCTGCTGAAAAACGCCGCGCAAGCCATTCACCTGCGTGAAGACGACAGCGAGCCGGGGCGCATTATCCTGCGCACCCGCCTCAACCCGCCGTGGGCGGAAATCCAGGTGGAAGACAACGGCATCGGCATGAGCGAAAACGTGCGCAAACGCACCTTCGAGCCGTTCTTTACCACCAAGGAAATCGGCCAAGGCACCGGGCTTGGGCTGTCGGTGTCGTACTTCATCATTACCAACAACCATAAAGGCCAGATGGAAGTGCATTCCACCCTCGGCCAGGGCACCTGTTTTACCCTGCGCCTGCCGCTGGCCGGCAGCCAGATGCCACCCTATGAACTGACTCAACTGGAGCAATGACCATGGGCTTTCGCCTGTCGAAGATCTACACCCGCACCGGCGACAAGGGCGAGACCGGCCTGGGTGACGGCCGTCGCGTACCCAAGGACCACCCTCGCGTGGAGGCGATTGGCGAGGTGGATACGCTCAACAGCCAGTTGGGTTTGTTGCTGGCCAACCTTGAAGAACAGAGCGGCAAGCACCCGCAGCTCAACGAGGTGATTGAGGTGCTTACGCCGTGCCAGCACCGCTTGTTCGATTTGGGCGGTGAGTTGGCGATGCCCGTGTACACAGCGGTTGAATGCCGCAGAAGTCGACCGGCTGGAAGCGGCGATTGACCGTTGGAACGAGGAAGTCGGGCCGCTGGAGAACTTCATCCTGCCCGGTGGTTCAGCGCTGATTGCCCAGGCCCATGTGTGCCGCAGCCTGGCGCGCAGTGCCGAGCGACGGTGTCAGCAGTTGAATGCGATGGAGCCGTTGGAAGGCGTGGGGCTTGCGTACATCAATCGGTTGTCGGATGTGTTGTTTGTGGCGGCGCGGGTAATTGCCAAGCGCCAGGGTGTAGCGGAAGTGTTGTGGCAGGCGGCGGCGAAGCCCCACTGATGATTATTGGCTTGCCTGCGATGAGGCCGTCAAGGTTTCATCAAACCTCAGGCCAGAACGCGCGAATGCCTGCCACACCTTGAGCCCCGGCTTCCCAAGCCTGTTCCCGCTCAGCCGGCCCAACCCCGCCCAACAGAAACACCGGTTTGCTGAACCCACGGATCAACGCTGCCGCCTGTTCCCAACCCAAAGGCTGGGCATCGGGATGAGTCTGGGTCGGCTGCACCGGCGACAGCGTGACAAAATCCACGTCCATCATCTCTGCCAATGCCAGCTCTTCGGCGTTGTGGCAAGAAGCCGCCAACCAGCGATCCCTCGGCAGCGGTCGGCCTTTGCTCGCATACTTACGCAGCTGCGCCGAGGTCATGTGCCAGCCGGCGGCTGGGAAATCCCCGAGCCATTCGAACGGCCCTTTAAGCATCAGTTGCGCCTTGCCGGCACACAGGCCCACCGCGTCCACCGCCAGGTCACGGTATTTAGGGTCGTAACCGTTGGGCGCACGCAGTTGAATCAGCTTGATGCCACCGGCAATGGCTTTTTGAATGCCCCGCAGCAGCGTTGGCGCTTCCAACTCACCCGGGGTAATCAGGTATTCAGCGGGCAAACGGGCAGCTGCAACAATCGGTGAATTCGCCGCCGGAAACTCATAGTTGAGCAAGTCCCGCGGCGCCACCCATTCCAACGGCTGCCCTTCGGCACCGTGGGGCTCGCCGGTAAAGGCCGAGACTTCCCAGACATCCAGCAACACCTGCTTGTCCGGGTAGTCATGCTGCACCTTGATCAGCGGGCGCGCCGTGGTGACCTGGATGCCCAGCTCTTCCTGCAACTCGCGGGACAACGCGGCAACAACCGACTCATCCGCCTCAACCTTGCCGCCGGGAAACTCCCAGAGGCCGCCTTGATGCTGGGTGTCGGCACGGCGTGCCAGCAGGATCCTGCCGTCGACGCCACGGATCACCGCTGCTGCTACATGCACTCGTTTCACCACGCTTTCCTCTTGGCTGTCAGGTGCGGTATTCCGCGTTGATCTTCACGTACTCGTGGGACAGGTCGGTGGTCCAGATGGTTTCGCTGCACTCGCCGCGCCCCAGCTCGATGCGGATGGTGATTTCTTCCTGCTGCATCACTGCCGAGCCCTGGGCTTCGGTGTAGGTTTCGGCGCGGGCGCCACGGCTGGCAATGCACACGTCGCCGAGGAAGACGTCGATTTTGCTGACGTCCAGATCCGGCACACCGGCACGGCCGACGGCGGCGAGGATGCGGCCCCAGTTCGGGTCGGAAGCAAACAGTGCAGTCTTGATCAGCGGCGAGTGAGCGACGGTGTAACCGACATCCAGGCATTCCTGGTGATGAGCGCCGCCGTTGACTTCAACAGTGACGAACTTGGTTGCGCCTTCACCGTCACGCACGATGGCCTGGGCCACGTCCATGCACACTTCGAACACCGCCTGCTTCAATGCGGCAAACAGCGCGCCCTCGGTGGAGGTGATTTCCGGCAGGTTGGCCTGGCCGGTGGCGATCAGCATGCAGCAGTCGTTGGTCGAGGTATCGCCATCGATGGTGATGCGGTTGAACGACTTGTTGGCGCCGTCGAGCATCAGGCGCTGCAGCACGTCGCGGGAGACTTTGGCGTCGGTGGCAATGTAGCCGAGCATGGTGGCCATGTTCGGGCGGATCATGCCCGCGCCCTTGCTGATGCCGGTCACGGTGACGGTCACGCCGTCGTGCACGAACTGGCGGCTCGCGCCTTTTGGCAGAGTGTCGGTGGTCATGATGCCGGTGGCCGCAGCCGCCCAGTTATCCACAGACAGGTCATCCAGTGCGGCTTGCAGCGCGCCTTCGATTTTTTCCACCGGCAGCGGCTCACCGATCACGCCGGTGGAGTACGGCAGCACTTGGCTGGCATCCACGCCGGTCAACTGGGCCAGCTTGGCGCAGGTGCGCGCAGCGGCAACCAGGCCTGGCTCGCCGGTACCGGCGTTGGCATTGCCGGTGTTGGTCAGCAGGTAACGGATCGAACCTGCAACGCGTTGCTTGGCCAGGATGACCGGTGCGGCGCAAAACGCGTTGAGCGTGAACACGCCCGCAACCGTCGAGCCTTCGGCACAGCGCATCACCACTACATCTTTGCGCCCCGGGCGCTTGATGCCGGCCGAAGCGATACCGAGTTCAAAACCGGCGACCGGGTGCAAAGTGGGCAAAGGACCAAGACCAACAGCCATGAATGCGCTCCTTAAAGAATAGGTGATGTCTGTACCGTCGCGATCAACGGTGAAATTAATGGCAAAACGCCGCGACGGCAAAGGCCGGTCGCGGCGCAGGGTGTTGCAGCGTCAGGCAAAAATCTTAGTTGATTTCGCCGTGGCAGTGTTTGAACTTCTTGCCCGAACCGCACCAGCACAGCTCGTTGCGGCCCAGCTTCTGGTCATTGCGGACCGGGGTTTGAGCCAAGGCCACATCAACCTCTTCGCCCAAGGCTTCCGGCGCTTCCAGACCCGGTGCTTCGTCATGCTGGAACTGCATGCGCGCAGCCAGTGCCTCGGCTTCCTGACGCAGGCGGGCTTCTTCCTCGATCGGGTCTTCGCGACGCACCTGAACGTGGGAGAGCACGCGAATCGAATCGCGCTTGATCGAATCCAGCAGCTCGGAGAACAGCGTGAACGACTCGCGCTTGTACTCCTGCTTCGGGTTCTTCTGGGCGTAGCCACGCAGGTGGATACCGTGACGCAGGTGGTCCATGGTCGACAGGTGGTCTTTCCACAGGTCATCCAGCACGCGCAGTACGATTTGTTTCTCGAAGGTGCGCAGTGCTTCGGCACTCGCCTGCTCTTCTTTCTCGTTGTACGCGGCCAGCAGCTCGGTCATCAGCTTCTCGCGCAGGGTTTCTTCGTACAGGTGGTCGTCTTCGTCCAGCCACTGCTGAACCGGCAAGTCCACACCGAAGTCGCTCTTCAACGCGGCTTCCAGGCCGGCAACATCCCACTGCTCAGGCAGGGACTGTGGCGGGATGTGGGCGCTGACGGTGGCATTGAGCACGTCCTGACGGAAGTCAGCGATGGTTTCGCCAATGTTGTCGGCGGCCAGCAACGTGTTACGCATGTGATAAATCACTTTACGCTGTTCGTTGTTGACGTCATCGAACTCAAGCAGTTGCTTGCGAATGTCGAAGTTGCGGCCTTCAACCTTGCGCTGGGCCTTCTCGATGGCGTTGGTCACCATGCGATGCTCGATCGCTTCACCGGACTGCATGCCCAGGGCTTTCATGAAGTTCTTCACCCGATCCGAGGCGAAGATACGCATCAGGCTGTCTTCCAGCGACAGGTAGAAGCGGCTCGAACCGGCGTCACCCTGACGACCGGCACGACCACGCAGCTGGTTGTCGATACGGCGCGACTCGTGACGCTCGGAGGCGATTACCTGCAAACCACCGGACTCCAGCACCGCCTGATGGCGTTTCTGCCAGTCAGCCTTGATCTGGGCGATCTGCTCAGGGCTTGGGTTTTCCAGTGCTGCGACTTCCACTTCCCAGTTGCCGCCCAACAGGATGTCGGTACCACGACCGGCCATGTTGGTGGCGATGGTCAGTGCGCCTGGGCGACCGGCCTGGGCGATGATCTCGGCTTCTTTTTCGTGGAACTTGGCGTTGAGAACCTTGTGCTCGATGCCTTCCTTGTTGAGCAGGTTGGACACGTGCTCGGAAGTTTCGATGGTGGCAGTACCCACCAGGATCGGACGGCCCTGGGCCATGCCGTCCTTGATGTCGTTGATGATTGCCGCGTACTTCTCTTCGGCCGTCAGGAACACCAGGTCGTTGAAATCTTTACGCGCCAGCGGCTTGTTCGGTGGGATCACCATCACGGCCAGGTTGTAGATCTGGTGGAACTCGAACGCTTCGGTGTCGGCTGTACCGGTCATGCCGGACAGTTTGTTGTACAGACGGAAGTAGTTCTGGAAGGTGGTGGAGGCCAACGTCTGGCTTTCGGCCTGGATGTTGAGCATTTCCTTGGCTTCGATGGCCTGGTGCAGGCCTTCGGACAGACGGCGACCCGGCATGGTACGGCCGGTGTGTTCGTCAACCAGTACGACCTGGCCGTCCTGGACGATGTATTCGACGTTGCGATGGAACAGCTTGTGGGCGCGCAGGCCAGCATACACATGGGTCAACAGGCCCAGGTTGTGCGCCGAGTAGAGGCTTTCGCCCTCGGCCAGCTCGCCGATCTGGGTCAGCATCTCTTCGACAAACTGGTGGCCGGCTTCGTTGAGTTCGACCTGGCGGGTCTTCTCGTCGATGGTGAAGTGACCTTCTTTGGTCACCACGCCTTCCACTTCCTCAACGTGCTGCACCAGGCGCGGGATCAACTTGTTGATCTCGGTGTACAGGCGCGAGCTGTCTTCGGCCTGGCCGGAGATGATCAGCGGGGTACGGGCTTCGTCGATGAGGATGGAGTCGACTTCGTCGATCACGGCAAAGTTGAGTTCGCGCTGGAATTTTTCTTCCATGCTGAACGCCATGTTGTCGCGCAGGTAGTCGAAACCGAATTCGTTGTTGGTGCCGTAGGTGATGTCACACGCGTAAGCGGCGCGCTTTTCTTCCGGCGGCTGGAACGGCGTGACTACGCCGACGGTCAGGCCGAGGTATTCATACAGCGGGCGCATCCAGTTGGCGTCCCGGCGGGCCAGGTAGTCGTTCACCGTCACAACGTGCACGCCCTTGCCGGACAGTGCGTTGAGGTAAACGCCCAGGGTTGCCACCAGGGTCTTGCCTTCACCTGTACGCATTTCGGCAATCATGCCTTCATGCAAGGTCATACCGCCGATCAATTGCACGTCGAAGTGGCGCATGCCCATGACACGCTTACCGGCTTCACGGGCGACCGCAAAGGCTTCAGGCAACAGCTTGTCGAGGGTTTCACCTTTGGCTATGCGGGCCTTGAACTCTTGGGTCTTGGCGCGCAATTGCTCGTCCGACAGGGCAACCATCTGCTCTTCGAAGGCATTGACCAGCTGCACCGTCTTGAGCATGCGTTTGACTTCGCGCTCATTCTTGCTTCCAAAAAGTTTCTTTAACAAAGGCGCAAACATATCGGCAGGTTCTTCCACACATAGGGATGGAGGGCGCACCGTGAGTGGCCCGAGCAGCCCTCACGGCCGCATGCGAACGCGCATTCTACCCGGAATCGTGGGTGAGGAAAGTGGCGTTATTCCCCGATGCTGGCATGGCGCTGTGAGAGGGCCTGTTTAAAATAAGGGCTTTTGCTGGAACTTCAACCCATCAAGCGCAGAAGTTACCTATTGATTTTACTCGCATTGCCCTGCTATCGCTTTGCCTGGGGCCGCACAGGCGCTTTCTGCTAAGATGGCGGCTCTGTTACTTAAGGTGTCTAAACATGGCGTTTCGCCCACTTACAGCCCGCGCGCCCAGCGTGTTGCTCCGCGAAGCCAAACCGTTGAAAGCCATCTTCGGCCACGCGCAACGCTTGGGCCATTTGCAACGCCTTGTAGAAAGCCAGCTGCAACCTGCCGCCCGCGAACATTGTCATGTGGCGTCGTGGCGCGAAGGCAATTTACTGTTAATTGTCACCGACGGGCATTGGGCCACCCGCCTGCGCTACCAGCAAAAACGCTTGCAGCGGCAATTAATGGCATTTGATGAGTTTGCCAGCCTGACCCGCATCCAGTTCAAGGTGCAGCCGCCCACCGTGCAGCAAGGCGCGGTGGGGCACACCATGGACCTGTCGCAGAACGCGGCCGAAACCATTCAAGCCACGGCCGACGGCATCAGCGATCCGGGCTTGCGCGCAGCGTTGGAGCGGTTGGCCGCCCACGCCAGGCCCAAGCCCTGAACCGCTACTTGCGTTTACTGCCGCCCAGCAACGAGCCCAACAACCCGCGCACCAACTGCCGCCCCATTTGATTGGCCGCCTGTTGCATGGCGGATTTGAGCGCCTTGCCTGCGGTAGTCCCCAGGAACGCTCCGGCCTTGTCGGTAAAGCTCGGCTCTTCGCCGGACGGCTTGGCCTCCTCGGTCGGGCCAAGCTCCTTGCGCGCCATCAGCACTTCATAGGCCGACTCACGGTCAATCGGCTTGTCGTAGCGCCCCACTAAAGGCGAACTGGCGATGATCGCAGCGCGTTCAGCCACGGAAAGCGGCCCGATCCGCGATTGCGGCGGCGCCACCAGTACGCGCTGGACCACTTCCGGCGTGCCCTTTTCCTGCAACGCCCCCACCAGCGCCTCACCAGTACCCAACTCGGTCAGCACCGACAGGGTATCGAACGCCGGGTTGGGGCGAAAACCGTCCGCCACCGCACGCAGGGATTTCTGCTCTTTGGTGGTGAACGCCCGCAAGCCATGCTGGATACGCAGGCCCAGTTGCGCCAATACCGTGTCAGGCAAATCCCCTGGGGATTGAGTGACAAAGTACACACCCACGCCTTTGGAGCGAATCAACCGCACCACTTGCTCCAGGCGATCCTGCAATGCCTTGGGCGTATCGGCGAACAACAAATGCGCCTCGTCGAAAAACAGCGCCAGCAACGGTTTATCGGCATCGCCACGCTCCGGCAGTTGCTCGAACAACTCGGCCAACAGCCACAGCAGGAAGGTCGCATAGACCTTGGGCGCCTCATGCACCAGACGGCTCGCGTCCAACAGGTGAATGCGCCCGCGACCATCGCCGGCAGGCTGCAAGATATCTTCAAGCTGCAGGGCCGGCTCGCCGAACAAGGCTTCGGCGCCCTGCTGCTCGAGCACCGCCAAACGCCGCAACAGCGCCTGGCTGGAACCGGTGGTCATCAGCGCCGCGTCGTCGCCCAGCAGTTCCGGGTGATAACGCAAGTGGTTGAGCAACGCTTTGAGGTCTTTGAGGTCTAGCAACAGCAGGCCTTCGCGGTCGGCCACCTTGAAAGTCGCATAGAGTGCCGATTGCTGGCTGTCGGTGAGCTCCAGCAGGCTGCCAAGCAGCAACGGCCCCATTTCGCTGATGGTGGTGCGAAGCGGATGACCGGACTGCCCGTGGATATCCCACAGCGTTACCGGATAAGCCTTAGCCGTGTAATTGAGGAAAGGCATGCCCGCAATGCGCTCGGCCACCTTGCCTTGAGGGTTGGCCGCAGCGCCAAGGCCGCACAAGTCACCTTTGATATCAGCGGCAAACACGGCCACCCCCGCGTCGCTGAAGGCTTCCGCCAAGCGCTGCAACGTGACGGTTTTACCTGTACCGGTGGCGCCGGCAATCAACCCGTGACGGTTGGCCAGGCGCATGGCCTGAGCGATGGGCTGGCCGTCCAGGCCGGCGCCGATAAGGAGTTGCGAGGAATCAGGCATTTCGTCACCTTTGGTTAATCTTTAGTACCGTCAGGTCGATACAGACAGAGGTAAGACCCACAAAGTCTAAAAATAGGTCAGATAGTTCTCACAGGGACCACCGGAATTATCACAAGCAGTATCACACCTTTTTTGACACTGTCATTTTGCGCATCCTACGAGGACGCGCTTCGGATATTAAGACCTTAGCGGACCCTACAAGCCATGAATAAAAACCTGCGCTTCAGCCACAAAATCCTGCTTGCAGCCTCCCTTATCGTCATCGCCGCTTTTGCACTGTTTACCCTCTACAACGACTACCTGCAACGCAACGCGATTCGCGACGACCTCGATAATTACCTGCATGAAATGGGTGATGTCACCGCCAGCAACATACAAACCTGGCTCACCGGGCGGATTACCCTGGTCGAAAACGCTGCACAGAACATCGCGATCAACCCTGAACCCGCCGTAGTTGCTGGCCTGCTCGAGCAGAAAAGCCTGACCTCCTCGTTCATGGCCACCTACGTGGGCGACAGCAAAGGTGCCTTCACCATCCGCCCCGACACCAAGATGCCGGACGGTTTCGACCCTCGGGTGCGCCCTTGGTACAAAGGCGCCCAAAGCAGCAACGGCTCAACCCTCACCGAACCTTACATCGACGCAGCGACCGGGCAGTTGATCATTTCCGTGGCCACCCCCAGCGCCAAGGCCGGGCAAAGCATCGGCGTGGTCGGCGGCGACCTGAGCCTGCAAACCCTGGTGGATAACATCGGCGCGCTGAACTTCGGCGGCATGGGCTACGCGTTCCTGGTCAGCGCTGACGGCAAAGTGCTGGTGCACCCGGACAAGAACCTGGTGATGAAGACGCTGGCCGACATGTACCCGAAAAACACCCCGAAGATCAGTGGTGATTTCAGCGAAGTCGAAGCCAATGGCAAAGACAACATCGTGACTTTCACCCCCATCAAAGGTTTGCCGTCGGTGAACTGGTACCTGGGTATTTCGGTGGATAAAGATAAATCCTTCGCCATGCTCAGCAAATTTCGCACCTCGGCCGTTATCGCCACGATCATTGCGGTGGTGATCATCATCGCGCTGCTCGGCATGCTGATCCGAGTGCTGCTGCAACCCCTGCACGTGATGACCCGCGCCATGCAGGACATCGCCGATGGCGAAGGTGACCTGACCCGCCGCCTGAACATCCAGAATCACGACGAATTCGGTACGCTGGGTAATGCATTCAATCGCTTCGTGGAGCGCATTCACACCTCGATTCGCGAAGTGTCCTCGGCCACCGAGCAGGTCAATGAAGTGGCCCTGCGAGTGGTCAGCGCCTCCAACTCGTCGATGGTCAACTCTGACGAGCAGGCCAACCGCACCAACAGCGTGGCTGCCGCGATCAACGAACTGGGCGCGGCTGCGCAAGAAATTGCACGTAACGCCGCCCAGGCGTCCCATCAGGCCAGCGATGCCCGGCACTTGGCCGAAGACGGCCAGCAAGTGGTCGAGCGTAATATCAAGGCGATGAACCAGCTGTCCGAGATGATCAGCGCCTCCAGCAGCAATATCGAAGCGCTCAACAGCAAGACCGTGAACATCGGGCAAATTCTGGAAGTGATCACCAGCATCTCCCAGCAAACCAACCTGCTGGCACTGAACGCCGCGATCGAAGCGGCACGTGCAGGTGAAGCCGGTCGCGGGTTTGCGGTGGTGGCCGATGAGGTGCGCAACCTGGCGCATCGCACTCAGGAATCGGCGCAACAAGTGCAAAAGATGATTGAAGAGTTGCAGGTCGGCGCCCGGGATTCGGTCAGCACCATGAGTGAAAGCCAGCGCCATAGCCTGGAGAGCGTCGAGATCGCCAACCTGGCCGGCGAGCGTCTCAACAGCGTGACCCAACGCATAGGCGAGATCGACGGCATGAACCAGTCTGTGGCCACCGCCACCGAGGAACAGACTTCGGTGGTGGAGTCGATCAACATGGACATCACCGAGATCAACACCCTCAACCAGGAAGGTGTGGAAAACCTGCAATCGACCCTGCGCGCCTGTACCGACCTGGAACAACAGGCCGCACGCTTGAAACAGCTGGTGGGCAGCTTCCGGATCTGATCCCTGCGCCCGCCGAGCGTTTAAGGCGGCGGGCCGCTAGGCTTGCTCGGGATCGGTTTTAGTGTGTTCCTGGCGCCACAACTCGGCGGCACCGGGAAACTCAGTGCCGTCCTCAGGGTTAAGCTCATCCGGATCAAAACGGCTCAAACAGCCCTCGCCCAGCGTCGCTGGCGCTTTGGAGGTGGCTTTATCGAGTGGGTCGCTCATCGCTTAATCCTTAATGGCGGACAAAAAAAGGGCCTGGGACGATTTAACGCCCAGGCCCTTTTTTCTACAACTTAAACGCGGCTATTTAAACGTGGCTATTTAGACGGGGCTATCAGAACACCACAGTCTTGTTGCCGTGCACCAGCACGCGATCTTCCAGGTGATAACGCAGGCCACGGGCCAGCACCATCTTCTCGACGTCACGGCCGAAACGCACCATGTCTTCAATGCTGTCGCTGTGGCTGACGCGCACGACGTCCTGCTCGATGATCGGCCCGGCGTCGAGTTCCTCGGTGACATAGTGGCACGTTGCGCCAATCAACTTCACACCGCGCAGGGAGGCCTGGTGATACGGCTTGGCACCCACAAACGATGGCAGAAAGCTGTGGTGAATGTTGATCACTCGGCCAGCGTACTCACTGCACAGTTCCGGCGGCAGGATTTGCATGTAGCGCGCCAGCACGACCACATCGGCTTCGTGCTGCTTGACCAGGCGGGAGACTTCGGCGAATGCCGGTTCCTTGTCCTGCGGGTTGACCGGCACGTGGTAGTACGGGATGCCATGCCATTCGACCATGCTGCGCAGGTCATCATGATTGGAAATCACACAGGCTATCTCGCAGTCGAGTTCATCGCTGTGCCAGCGGTGCAGCAGGTCGGCCAGGCAGTGGGACTCGCGGCTGGCCATCAGTACGACACGCTTTTTCTGCTCCGTGTCGGTGATGTGCCAGGTCATCGAAAACTCTTCGGCGATCGGCGCAAACGCCTCGCGAAACGCTTCGAGACCAAAGGGCAGCGTGTCCGCACGTATCTCATGACGCATGAAAAACCAACCGCTGAGATCGTCCGAGTGATGGCTCGCCTCGGTGATCCAGCCGTTGTGGGAGGCCAGAAAGTTACTGACTTTGGCAACGATGCCAACCCGGTCCGGGCAAGCAATCACCAGCCGAAAAGTGCGCATTAGGGGGGAACTCCAGAACTTCGCAAAGGCCGCTATTCTAGCGATTACGCAGAAAAACTGCAGTACTCCTTGCACCTTATTCTGTCGCCCGGCCCTGGCGACAACCCTTAATAGCGTAAGGTTTTACCGCCACTATATGAAGGCCCACCCTCTGGCTCAGACAGTTATGCAAAATAAACAGAATTATGTTTACGCCTACCCCCTATTAATTAACTCGATTGCATAGCATTGCCACAAACATTCAACGTAATTCACATAAATGCCTTCTTAAATGTTTACTTGGGGAAATTGCCTGACTATTATTAGGCCACTCACTGTCAATCAGCGCTCTACATAAGGTAGTCACCATGTCCCTGATCAACGAATACCGCGCCACCGAAGAAGCTATCAAAGAACTGCAAGCCCGCTTGAAGAACCTGTCCCAAGACGACAAGCTGCAAACCGAGCTGGAATTCGAAGGCAAACTGCGCACCCTGATGGGTGAGTACTCCAAATCCCTGCGTGACATCATCGCGCTGTTGGATCCGGAATCTAAAGTTAAAGCACCGCGTGGCGCTGTGAAAACTACCGGCACCAAGCGTGCTCGCAAGGTCAAGCAGTACAAAAACCCGCACAACGGCGAAGTGATTGAAACCAAAGGTGGCAACCACAAGACTCTGAAAGAGTGGAAAGCCAAGTGGGGCGGCGACGTGGTAGAAGGTTGGGCTACCCTGCTGGGCTAAGCCTGATCGGGCTTAGGCCGGATATGCAACACATTAAAAACGCCAGCTTGCTGGCGTTTTTTATTGTCCGAATAATCTGCAAGTACCTGACTACAGGCCCAGGCGAGCGGCTAAAGAGTCGGCATACTCCTGCCATTCATCGAGCACCTGGCGCTGAAACGCTGTAGCACTAACAGCCAACTCCTCACGTGCCTGCTTAAATGCCAACAGGGTATTCGGTGCGCCCCACTCCGGGTTCGACAAACGTTGCTGACAGAAAAGTTTCCAGCGTTGTTGCTCATCGTTGTCCAAGGTGTCAGGAAAGTTACGCGCGCGGTAACGGAATAATAATTCCGGCAATCGATGATCATCGAAAGGCCACTGCTGACGTGCCAACTGTGACGGTTCAGCCACGCGCACTTGTTCGCATAACCGTCGGTCGCGGTCACCGATAAAACCGTCATAGAGCTGCTGCTCCGGGTCTGTGCTCGGCGCAAAGTCTTCCTCGGCATAAATGGCTGCCAACTTGTCGCGCCAAACTTCCTGTGCGTCAGTTAGTCGCAGCACCCGTGCCTGGCACACGTCCATATCGAAGTTCAGGCGTTCGCGATCCTGTGCGCGCAGCACACTCAATGGCGCGACCACCGGGCAGCGGTTGATATGCAACAACTTGAGCGGCACGGGCAACTCCCCTTGCGCCAACTCATCACGGCGCGTGTAAAGCCGCTGGCGCAAGGTGTCGGCGTCGAGGTCGAGCAAACCCTGCGGGTCGAGGCCAAGGTCACAGACAATCAACGCATTGCGATTGCGCGGGTGCCAGGCCAGGGGCAGTACCACGCTCAGGTAATGACGCTCGGCGGAGAAACGCCCGGAAATATGCACCATGGGCTGTAACAGGCGGACCTGATCCATTACCCGCTGCTTGCTGCGCAGGTGAAACAACCAGTCATACAATTTTGGCTGCTTGTCGCGGATCAGCCGCGCCAGGGCGATGGTGGCTCGCACGTCCGAAAGTGCATCGTGAGCCTGGCCATGATCGATGCCATTGGCTTGGGTCAAACGCTCCAGCTTGAGGGTGACACGCCCGTCCTGCTGCGGCCACTCAATGCCTTCGGGGCGCAGTGCGTAAGCCGTGCGGACCACATCGATCAAGTCCCAACGACTGTTGCCGCCCTGCCACTCACGGGCATAGGGGTCAAAAAAGTTGCGGTACAGGCTGTAGCGCGTCATTTCATCGTCAAAGCGCAAGGTGTTGTAACCGGCGCCACAGGTTCCAGGCGTGGCCAGCTCAGCATGCACGCGGGTCATGAAGTCGGCTTCGGCCAGGCCTTTTTCCGCCAGAATGCCGGGGGTGATGCCGGTTATGGCGCAGGCAGCCGGATGCGGCAGGATATCGTCGCTTGGCTGGCAATACAGGTTGACCGGCGGGCCGACCTCGTTGAGCTCGAGGTCGGTACGAATACCGGCGACCTGCAACGGGCGATCGCTGCGCGGGTTGATGCCGGTGGTTTCATAGTCGTACCAGAAAATGGTGGTCACGGGCTGTTCCTGTGCTGAAGATCGACAAAGTCTAGGCGCAGCAAGGCACTCGGGGCCAGCGCTAGATTACTGTACAAACATCCAGCAAAACCTTGAAGGGTTGCTTCCACCGTGGACACTGCTAGCATCCGTGTCTTCAAGCCGCCCGCACTGCCAAGGATCGCGATGCCATCAGTTCCATTGGATACCCACTACCCGATCGAGACTCCCGAGGGCATAGACCTGCCCTTGCGCCCGGCCGGCCTGATGCCACGTGCACTGGCTTTTGCTTTCGACCTGGGTGTGCGCGGCCTGATCATGGGTATCCTGCTCGTGCCACTGGCGCTGCTCGGCAATATCGGTATTGGCCTGGGCTCGCTGCTGCTGTTCCTGATCAGTTGGTGGTACATGGTGCTGTTCGAAGTCCTCAACCAGGGCTGCTCTCCGGGCAAGCAGGTCATGGGCTTGCGCGTCATTCAGGACGACGGCACCCCCATTGGCTGGCCGGCCTCACTCATCCGCAACCTGCTGCGCTTTGTCGACATGCTGCCTTTGGGCTACTTCATCGGCGCCATCAGTTGCCTGCAACACCCTCACTTCAAACGGCTCGGCGACCTCGCTGCGGGCACGCTGGTGGTCTACCGCGAGCAGCCACTGGCGCGCCCCAAGGTGCCTAAAGCCACCGCCCTGCGCCTGCCCTTCACGCTGGAGCTGAGCGAACAACGCGCCATATTGGGTTTCGCCGAACGCCAAGGTGAGTTGTCCGCCGACCGGGTGCACGAACTGGCGGCCATCCTGGCAACGCCGTTACACGTATCGCCAGCGCGTGCGGTAGAACAACTCAATGGCGTGGCGCGCGGCCTGGTGGGGCCGACATGAAGCAGAGCCTGTTCGAAAGCCGCCATCAGCCGCAGTGGCAAGCCTTCACCGCACAACTCATCCAGTTGGAGCAAGGCAAGGCCAAGGCCAGCGATATGTCCGACTTCCCCCATCATTATCGACGCCTGTGCCAGCACCTCGCCCTGGCCCAGGAGCGTGGCTACAGCAGCTACCTGATAGATCCCCTGCAACAACTGGCACTGCGCGGCCACCAGCAGTTGTATCGCCATCGCAGCCAATTGGGCGCGAATGCAGTGGGCTTTATCCTGGCGGGTTTCCCGCGCCTGGTGCGCGAACAATGGCGCTTCGTGTTGATCGCCGGCCTGCTGTTCTTCGGCAGCCTGGTGGGTGTTGCGTTGCTGGTCTACCTGTTTCCAGACCTGATCTACAGCATCGTAAGCCCTGCGCAGGTGGCTGAGATGCACAGCATGTATGACCCGGATGCCGGTCACCTCGGGCGTGCTGCCGACCGTGCGTCCAGTGAAGACTGGATGATGTTTGGCTACTACGTGATGCACAACATCGGGATTGCCTTCCAGACCTTTGCCGCCGGTTTGCTGTTCGGCCTGGGCAGCGTGTTCTTTCTGATTTTCAACGGCCTGATCATCGGCGCGGTCTCCGGCCATCTCACCGAGATCGGCTATGGCCAGACCTTCTGGTCGTTTGTCATCGGCCACGGCGCCTTCGAGCTCACGGCCATCGCACTGGCCGGGGCTGCCGGCTTGCAATTGGGCTGGGCGGTGATTGCTCCCGGGCACCTGACACGCGGCGAATCCCTGCGGCTGGCGGCACGTACAAGCGTACAGATGCTCTGCGGCGTCATGCTATTGCTGCTGATCGCGGCGTTTATTGAAGCCTATTGGTCTTCCTCCACCACGATCGCGCCCTGGATCAAATACTCAACGGGCGCCGGACTGTGGCTGTTGGTTGCCGCCTATCTCACTCTTGCCGGACGCACTCGCCATGCGCCTGAGTGAGGCCAGCGTGGTGATTCGTCCCCGTACCTCCTGGGAAGCCATGGACCTGGGTGTACTGATGGCCCAGGAACATCGACTGCTGTTGATGAGCAGTTGGGCAATAGTGACGTTGCCGATATTCAGCTTGCTGACCCTGCTGCTGTGGAAATACCCGTCCACGGCCATGTTCGTGTTCTGGTGGCTAAAACCGGCCTTTGACCGCTTGCCGCTGTACATCCTCTCCAAGGCCTTGTTTGGCGAGACACCCAGCCTCAAGCAGGCTGTGCGCCAGTGGCCGCGCCTGCTCAAAGGCCAGCTGCTGGCCAGCCTGACCTGGAGGCGACTGAGCCTGAGCCGCAGCTTTGTCATGCCGGTGAGCCAGCTCGAAGGCCTGGACGGCAATGCCCGTCAAATACGCCTGGGGGTGCTGCTGCAACGCAATGCTGGCGCTGCACGCTGGCTGACCACCCTTGGCGTGCATATGGAAATCGGCCTGTGGTTCGGTTGCATGGCACTGTTCTACCTGTTCATCCCGCAGCAACTGGAACTCGATTGGGACTGGCAACGGTTGGCGCTGGCAACGGGCTCGGAAGGGTTGTGGCTGGAGCATTTGAGTAACGCCTTTTACGCCCTGATTCTGGTGTTCTGGGAGCCCATCTATGTCGCTTGCGGTTTCAGCCTGTACCTCAACCGCCGCACCGTGCTGGAAGCCTGGGACCTTGAACTGGTGTTCCGCCGGTTACGCCAACGCCTGAGCAGCGTCGCAACGTTGCTGCTGCTGGTGGCTGGGCTGATGCTCGTGCCATTCGGCCGCCCCGTCATGGCGGACGAGCCCGGACCGGCCAAACAAGTCACCACCCAGGCCGCCAGCCAATCGATCAAGGCGCTGCTGGACAGCCCCCCGTTCAAGCACCCGGAAACCGTCACTCGCTACCGTTTTGGCGACGAAAAAAACGCCGCGCAACACAAGGTCAAGGGTGACGGTAAACTTCCGGCCTGGCTTCAGGCGCTACTGGACAGATTCAACAGCAATACCTTCAAAAACGCCGCACTCGGCCTGGAGGTACTGCTCTGGGGCCTGCTGGCGACTGGCCTCGCGCTAGTTGTCTGGCGCTATCGGGAGTGGCTGCACGCCTTTGTCAGTCGACGCGGGCCAACCAAAGCCAAAACCGCCAAAGCGGCCCCTGCACAATTATTCGGCCTGGCGTTGGACAGCGAGACCTTGCCTGACGACATTGCCAGCACCGCCGAACAGCTGTGGCCCACCCAACCCAGGGAAGCCCTCGGCCTGCTGTATCGCGGCCTGCTCAACCGACTGCTGCACGACTTCAACCTGCCCCTGAAAAGCGCCGACACCGAAGGTCAGGTCCTGGAGCGCATCCACTCACTGCAACAACCGCAACTGCTGGCCTTCAGTGACGCACTGACACATCACTGGCAAAACCTCGCCTATGGCCACCGCCTTCCGCCGGCGTTGGTACACCAGCAACTGTGCCGCGATTGGCGCGCCCTGTTCAGTCCGGGAGCCGCCCAATGAACCGCCCCATGCTGTGGATCGGCCTGCTGCTGGCCTGCCTGTTTGGAGCAGGTGGCCTTTACGTTTGGCACAACGCGATCCCGTACGACGAAATAGTCGATCGTGGCCCATCGCCACAAGCCATCGCCAACCCTTACCTTGCGGCTGAATACTTCCTGCGCCAGCAGGGCCTGGCCGTGGAACACGCCAACAGCCTTGAACACCTGGCCGACCAGCCAGCCAAGGGGCGTAGCCTGGTATTGCTGGGCGAGCGCAGCAACATGACCCCACGCCAGGCGGAGCAACTGCTGGACTGGGCAAAATCCGGTGGCCATCTGCTGCTGGTTGCCGAAGCGCTTTGGGATGAAGAAACCGGTAAAAGCGGCGACCTGCTGCTGGATCGGCTGGACTTCCACCAGACACTCAGCGAGGGCCTTGACGAGCCTGCTTCCCCACGCAAAAAGAAAGCACCGGACCTGACCAAACTCTACGTCGACAATGAGACCGCCCCGGCCTATTTCAGCTTCGATACCGACTTCAACCTTACCGACCCCAGGCACCTGGCGCAGTTCTCCGCCAACAGCGGCAAGTCCAGCCATTTGATGCAACGCAACTTCGGCCAAGGCACCGTAACGGTTGTAACCGACAGCGACCTGTGGAAAACCCCAGGCATCGGCAAACACGATAACGCCTGGCTGTTGTGGTATCTCAACCGGGGTACGGATGTAACGCTGCTGTTCAACAGTGACGTGGACGACCTGCTTACCCTGTTGATGCGCAACTTCCCCCAGGCACTGGTGGCGCTCTGCGCACTGATTGCCTTGGCACTCTGGCACGCTGGCATGCGCCAGGGGCCGACCCAGGCGCCCGCCCCAAAGGCGCGTCGCCAGTTACAGGAACACGTGAAGGCCAGTGCCGACTTCCTGCTGCGCCGCAGTGGCCAAGGCACGCTGCTGCACGCCTTGCAGCGTGATATCCAGCGGGCTGCACGACGGCGCCACCCAGGCTTTGAACACCTCGACAGCGACGCACAGTGGCAGGTCCTCGAACGCCTGACGCGCCAACCCTCCCAAGTCATCCGCCAGGCCCTCGGCCCACTTCCGGCAAAACGGCTCACCAGCGCCGATTTCAGCCGTCAGGTGGCGAGCCTGCAAACCCTCAGGAATGCCCTATGAGCGAATTTCCCACGGCCACCGCCCCGACTGCCGAAAGCCTTCAAAAGGCCAGCCAGCAGGCACAGGCTCTGCGTGTTGAACTGCGTAAGGCGGTGATTGGCCAGGACCAGGTGATCGACGACGTGCTCACCGCATTGATCGCCGGTGGTCACATACTGCTCGAAGGTGTGCCAGGGCTCGGCAAAACCCTGTTGGTTCGCGCGCTGGCACGCTGTTTTGGTGGCGACTTTGCCCGTATCCAGTTCACCCCGGACCTGATGCCCAGCGATGTCACCGGCCACGCCGTGTACGACCTGCACAGTGAGCAGTTCAAGCTGCGCAAGGGGCCGCTGTTTACCCACCTGTTGCTGGCCGATGAAATCAATCGCGCCCCCGCCAAGACCCAGGCCGCCCTGCTTGAAGCCATGCAGGAACGCCAAGTCACCCTCGAGGGCGAAGCGCTGCCCATTGGCCAACCGTTCATGGTGCTGGCGACCCAGAACCCCATCGAACAGGAGGGCACGTACCCCCTGCCCGAGGCCGAGCTGGACCGGTTCATGCTCAAAGTGCGCATGGACTACCCCGATGCGCAGCAGGAGCTGGAGATGGTCCGCGAAGTCACCCGCTCCTCCAGGGCCGACATGCTGGATGTGCAGCCACTGCGCACGGTGCTGCAGGCAGAGGACGTGTTGCAGTTGCAGCAAATTGCCAGCGAACTGCCGCTGGATGAGCAAGTACTCGACTACGCCGTGCGCCTGGCCCGCGCCACGCGCAGTTGGCCAGGGCTGACTATCGGTGCAGGCCCGCGTGCCTCCATCGCCCTGGTTCGCGGCGCCCGCGCCCGGGCCTTGCTGCGCGGCGGCGAGTTCGTCACCCCGGACGATATCAAGGGTTGCGCTTTGGCGGTGCTGCGCCATCGCGTGCGCATCGCCCCCGAATTGGACATTGACGGGTTGGAAGTGGATCAGGTGCTCAAGCAACTGCTGGAGCAGATTCCGGCACCTCGGCAATGACCCGGCCATGAAGCCAACTCGTCTGCTGCTGATCTGGCTTGGCGTCCTCCTGGGTTTGAACACCCTGTTGGGCGCGGCTACGGCGCTCCAGCTCAACGTACCCGACACGCTGCATAAAGTGGCGTGGGGCCTTCTGCTGGCGCTGTTTCTATTGGCACTGCTGGACGCCCTGCGCCTGCGGCGTCTTCCATGCCCACGGGTGCAACGGCAGATGCCGGGTAGCCTGGCCTTGGGCCGTTGGGGTGAAGTACGCCTGACCCTTGAACACGACTTCCCGCAGCCGCTGACCGTGCAGGTATTCGACCATGCACCTGACGGCCTGAGCGTGGAGAATATGCCGCAGTCCATCGAACTTCTGCCCGGCCTGCGAAGCGAACTGGGCTATCGATTGCGGCCCTTGCGGCGTGGGCACTTCAGTTTCAGTCGCTGCGAGATTCACCTGCCCAGCCCTTTCGGGTTGTGGTCTGCGAGGCGCTTCGTTGCAGCCCTGGATACAACGCGGGTCTACCCTGACTTTGCCCGTTTGTATGGCGCGCAACTGCTGGGCGTGGACAGTTGGTTGAGCCAATTGGGGGTTCGCCAGCGCCAACGCCGGGGGTTGGGGCTGGAGTTTCATCAGTTGCGCGAGTTTCGCGAGGGCGACAGCCTGCGCCAGATCGACTGGAAAGCCACCGCGCGCCAGCGCACGCCCATCGCCCGGGAATATCAGGACGAGCGCGACCAGCAGATTGTGCTCATGCTCGATTGTGGTCGGCGCATGCGCAGCCAGGATGCCGAACTCGCTCACTTCGACCACGCCCTTAATGCTTGCCTGCTGCTCAGTTACGTTGCCTTGCGCCAAGGCGATGCTGTCGGGCTGAGCACCTTTGCCTGCGACCAGCCGCGCTACCTGGCGCCCGTCAAAGGCAGCGGCCAACTAAACCTGTTGCTCAATGCTGTTTACGACCTCGACACCACCCGCCGTACTGCCGACTACGCGGCCGCCGCCAGCCAATTACTGGCCCGGCAGAAACGTCGAGCATTAGTGATCCTGGTAACCAACCTTCGCGATGAAGATGATGAGGAGTTACTCGCAGCGGTCAAGCGCATCAGCCGGCAACACCGGGTGCTGGTCGCCAGCCTGCGCGAAGACGTACTCGACCAACTGCGCCAGGCCCCCGTGCAAACCTTGCCTGAAGCGCTGGCCTACAGCGGGACTGTCGACTATCTCAACAAGAGAAACGATCTGCATGAGCGCTTGAGTGCCCACGGCTTGTCGGTGCTGGATACGCCACCCTCGGGGCTGGGGGCCGCCCTGGTGACGCGTTATCTGGGTTGGAAAAAAGCCGGTGTTTTATGACTCATGCACACGGCCACAAGCTCGGCTAACTCCACCCGGTCCGGGTTGCCAGCGCGCAATGCCTAGGCGGAAGCCTGCAAAGGGTCAAAGCTGAAGTAATGGCACAGGGCACTGATCAATTGCCCATATGCCTCAGGTGCTTCGACCACGCGAAACCCCGAGTCATAGTGCTGCGGAGTGACGTCTTCATGACTCCACAAGCACATCGCCGTGAGGTCAATGGCCTGGAAATCACCGTCTGCCAAAGGAATCTTCAAACGCAGTTCAAACGCTACGTCAACCATCATGGGCAATTGGCTGATCAACATCAGCCCATCTTCGGACACGTTCCCCAAATAACCAATAGGCTTATCCGTAAGCCGGTTGAAGACTTTCAAGAAACCAGACAGCTGATGCCGCTCAATCCTTCGGTCGGTAAACATGATGAAATCGCCATCCATTGGCCATATCAGTGGCCGCGCCAGTTATTCGGAACGAACGCTGAATGTTCGCTCTCCCTGGAAATTGGTGCGAATTAAGCGTGCGCTTGATCGCCCTACAGCTGCCAATCCCAAGCAATCCATCCGATTGAACATAAACTTGTACAAACGAACACTCAAAGAATAGCTTAAGACTGGCGTCGGGCCAGCTATGGAATGACAAATATCATCAAAGTGATGCGGGCCGTGGCTGCGCGACGCTGGCGCCGGAGTAGTGGCCCAGCTGCTGCAGGGTGTCGAGCCGGGCGCGGGCGCGGTAGGCATACTCGCTGGAGGGGTATTGATTGATGATGAACTGGTAGGTCTGCACCGCATCGACAAACAGCTTCTGACGCTCCAGGCATTGCCCGCGCAGCATCGAAACTTCCGGTTGCACATACCGACGGGTACGGCTCTCGCGGTCCACCTGGGACAATTCCAGGGTCACGCGTTCGCAATCACCCACCCCATAGGCGCGGTAAGCGTTGTTCAAATGATGGTCCATCGACCAGCGGGTACAGCCGACAACACTGACGGCCAGGGCAGCAATGAGCAAAATTCGCATGGGGGTTCTCCTGTCTTGTGCAGTGTATCGACCCCGCGCCAAAAATCTTCAAGGGTGTTCATCTATTCAATTGGAGCGAAAACAAGCGAATCTTCGATAAGTAGTGCAAACGAACAATGACTACAACCAAAGAGCATAGTAGCCTTCCCCAGCGCTTGAACTCAGGAGTCTGTGCATGTCCGTCCGTCGTACCAAAATCGTCGCCACCCTTGGCCCGGCCAGTAACTCGCCGGAAGTCCTCGAACAGCTGATTCTGGCTGGTTTGGACGTTGCCCGTCTGAACTTCTCCCACGGCACCCCGGACGAGCACAAGGCTCGCGCCAAGCTGGTGCGTGACCTGGCCGCCAAGCACGGCCGCTTCGTGGCACTGCTGGGTGACCTGCAAGGCCCGAAAATCCGTATCGCCAAATTCGCCAACAAGCGCATCGAGCTGAAGATCGGTGACAAGTTCACCTTCTCCACCAGCCATTCGCTGACCGAAGGCAACCAGGAAGTCGTGGGTATCGACTACCCGGACCTGGTCAAGGACTGCGGCGTCGGCGACGAACTGCTGCTGGATGACGGCCGCGTGGTCATGCGCGTCGACACGGCCACCTCGACGGAGCTGAACTGCACCGTGATCATCGGTGGCCCGCTGTCCGACCACAAAGGCATCAACCGTCGCGGCGGTGGCCTGACGGCGCCGGCCCTGACTGAAAAAGACAAGGCCGACATCAAGCTCGCCGCCGAAATGGAAGTGGACTACCTCGCCGTGTCCTTCCCGCGCGACGCTGCCGACATGGAATACGCCCGTAAGCTGCGCGACGAAGCCGGCGGTACTGCCTGGCTGGTGGCCAAGATCGAACGTGCCGAAGCCGTGGCCGATGACGAAACCCTCGACGCCCTGATCAACGCTTCCGACGCTGTGATGGTTGCCCGTGGCGACCTGGGCGTGGAAATCGGTGACGCCGAGCTGATCGGTATCCAGAAGAAGATCATCCTGCACGCACGCCGCCACAACAAGGCCGTGATCGTGGCGACCCAGATGATGGAGTCGATGATCCAGAACCCGATGCCGACCCGTGCCGAAGTGTCCGACGTGGCCAACGCCGTGCTCGACTACACCGACGCCGTGATGCTCTCGGCTGAAAGTGCTGCCGGCCCTTACCCGCTGGAAGCCGTACAGGCCATGGCGCGTATCTGCGTCGGTGCCGAAAAGCACCCGACCAGCAAGACCTCCAGCCACCGTATCGGCAAAGTGTTCGAAAGCTGCGACCAGAGCATCGCCCTGGCGGCCATGTACACCGCTAACCACTTCCCGGGTGTGAAAGCGATCATTGCCCTGACCGAAAGTGGCTACACCCCGCTGATCATGTCGCGTATCCGTTCGTCGGTGCCGATCTACGCGTTCACCCCACACCGCGAAGCCCAGGCCCGCGCGGCGATGTTCCGTGGCGTGTACACCATTCCGTTCGATCCGGCTTCGCTGGCACCGAACGAAGTGAGCCAGAAGGCGATCGACGAGCTGGTCAAGCGTGGCGTCGTAGAGAAAGGCGACTGGGTCATCCTGACGAAGGGCGACAGCTATCACACCACCGGTGGCACCAATGGCATGAAGATCCTGCACGTGGGCGACCCGCAGTTCTGAGTGACACGCTGAAAAACAAAAGCCCTGCCATGTGAATGGCGGGGCTTTTTGTATTTAAAGGCCTGGAGATCTGTTGAATCAAAGGGCCTCATCGCAGGCAAGCCAGCTCCCACATTGGAATGCGGTCAACTGTGGGAGCTGGCTTGCCTGCGATGGCGTCATCAACGCCGGGTGATAAACCCCGACAACGCCGCAATCGCCTCCGGCGACTTCAAGCGCTGCACAAACAACGCCCCCTCGTCCTCAATCACTTGCCGCAACTGTTCACGGTCGACACTTTTCATCAGCTGCTTGCTGACCTGCACCGCGCCCGGCGCCAGAGTTTCAAAGCGCTGCGCAACTTCCAGCGCCTTGGCCAGCGCCGCTTCACCACTACCCATCGCCTCAGTCGCGATCCCCCACGCGGCCGCTTGCTCGCCGGTAAAACCTTCGCCCAACAGCAACAGTTCAGCCGCTTTCGCATGCCCCAGCAGCCGAGGCAGGATCAGGCTGGAGCCAAATTCCGGGCACAGCCCCAGGTTGACGAACGGCATGCGCAAACGCGCATCGCGACTGATATAGACGAGATCGCAATGCAGCAACAGGGTGGTACCGATACCGACCGCCGCACCCGCCACCGCCGCGATCACCGGTTTGCGGCAATTGAGCAGGCTTTGCATGAAGTGAAACGGCGGGCTGTCCAGATCACTGGGCGGCTGTTCGAGGAAGTCGGCGATGTCGTTGCCGGCGGTAAAACACTCATTGCTGCCCTGTATCAGCACCGCCCGGATACCTGAGTCCGCATCAGCCTGTTCCAGCGCTTCGGCCAGTTGGGTGTACATGGCGCGGGTCAGGGCATTTTTCTTGTCGGGGCGATTGAGCTGCAGGGTCAGCAGCCCGCCTTCGCGTTGCAGCAGGATGGCGTCGGTCATGGCGAATCTCGCGGCTGGAAAAGTCAGCGCTCAACCACGCGGCAGGAACACATCGGCCAGCAGTTGATTGCGCGGCAATCCCTCCAGGAACAGGCGTTTGGAAAACGCCTCGACATTGGCAGGGTGCCCGCAGAGTAAGGCCAGAGTTTGTCGCGAAACAAGCCGCAGTTGCGCCAATGCCTGGGCCGACTCCGCCGCCGTCCACAGCTCCACAGTCAGGTTCGCGTGCTGCGCAGCCAACGCCGCCAGGGGCTCGGCCAGATAATGCCCATCGGCATCATGGGCCAGGTGAATCACGCGGATGGCGCCTTGGTGATCCTGGCGCAGCGCCTCGCGCAGCACGCCCCATAAAGGCCCAAGCCCCGTGCCGGATGCCAGCAGCCACAGCGGCCGCGATTGCCAGTCAGGATCATATTGCAGCGCTCCGCCCCGCAACTCACCGAGCCGCAGGCCGTCGCCCACCTGTAATTGCCGGGCAATATCGCTGAATTCGCCGGGCAGACGGCAATCGAGATGAAACTCCAAAAACGGGTCTTCCTGGGGCAAGCTGGCCAACGAATACGGGCGCGCCACCTGCCCCGCCCACAGCACCAGATGTTGCCCGGCCCGATAACGCAAGCCACGTTCGGGTTGCAGGCGCAGGCGCAGTACCTCGGGGTTCAACCAGTCGACGCCCACCACAGGCGCGGGCAAGCCATCGCGCAGCGGGTCAAATGCTTCAACCTGTAAATCTGCGACAACCTCACACTGGCAGGCCAGACGCCAACCGTCCTGACGTTGCACCGGGCTCAGGGCATCGGGCTGCTTATCAACAACCTCACCCTGGCAACGCACCAGGCACGCATGGCAACTGCCCGCCCGGCAACTGTAGGGCACAGCCACACCCGCCTGATTCAAGGCATCCAGCAGGTTGCTGCCGGTGGCTACCGACCAGTGGCGTTCGCCGACGTGCAGTTCAGGCATATAAAGGCTCAATCACTTCAAAGATTGCCAACGATAACGCGGACAGGCTTTTTGTGGGAGCGGTGGTGCGACGATTCGACTTGCTCGCGAAAGCGGACTATCTGCCCCTATGTGTTGGCGGACACACCGCCTTCGCGGGCAAGCCCGCTCCCACATTGGCGCGGTGTTCACAATCATCCGAGTTTGACCATAGTCGGGTGTATCGGCCACCGCGTCGGGTTATACTGCCGCGCCTTTTTAGCGTCGCGCCTTGCACCACTGTGGCGTGCCTTGGAAAGGTGGTTTCAGCCGACCGATGCAACACTGAAGCCACCTTTATTGAATGTTCCCTTATAGAGGAGCGCGACTCATGACCGTGATCAAGCAAGACGACCTGATTCAGAGCGTTGCCGACGCCCTGCAATTCATTTCCTACTACCACCCCGTTGACTTCATCCAGGCCATGCACGAAGCCTACCTGCGCGAAGAATCGCCGGCAGCCCGTGACTCCATCGCCCAGATCCTGATCAACTCGCGCATGTGCGCCACCGGCCATCGCCCGATCTGCCAGGACACCGGCATCGTGACCGTGTTCGTGCGCGTGGGCATGGATGTACGTTGGGACGGCGCCACCATGGGCCTGGACGACATGATCAACGAAGGCGTGCGTCGCGCCTACAACCTGCCGGAAAACGTCTTGCGCGCGTCCATCCTGGCCGACCCGGCAGGCAGCCGTAAAAACACCAAGGACAACACCCCGGCTGTGATCCACTACTCCATCGTCCCGGGTAACACCGTGGAAGTGGACGTGGCGGCCAAGGGCGGCGGCTCCGAGAACAAGTCGAAAATGGCCATGCTCAACCCGTCCGACTCGATCGTCGACTGGGTGCTCAAGACCGTTCCGACCATGGGCGCCGGCTGGTGCCCACCGGGCATGCTCGGCATCGGCATTGGCGGTACCGCCGAGAAAGCTGCGGTAATGGCCAAGGAAGTGTTGATGGAGTCCATCGACATCCACGAGCTGAAAAAGCGCGGCCCGCAGAACCGTATCGAAGAGATGCGCCTGGAGCTGTTCGAGAAGGTCAACCAACTGGGCATCGGCGCCCAGGGCCTGGGTGGTTTGACCACCGTGCTCGACGTGAAAATCATGGACTACCCGACCCACGCAGCCTCGCTGCCGGTGTGCATGATCCCCAACTGCGCCGCCACCCGTCACGCGCACTTTGTGCTCGACGGTTCGGGCCCGGCGTCGCTGGAAGCGCCACCGCTCGATGCCTACCCGGAAATCGTCTGGGAAGCCGGCCCGTCGGCCCGCCGCGTCAACCTCGACACCCTGACCCCGGAAGAAGTACAAAGCTGGAAGCCGGGCGAAACCGTGTTGCTCAACGGCAAGATGCTCACTGGTCGTGACGCGGCGCACAAGCGCATGGTCGAGATGCTCAACAAGGGAGAAACCCTGCCGGTGGACCTCAAGGGTCGCTTCATCTACTACGTCGGACCGGTTGATCCGGTGCGCGAAGAAGTGGTTGGCCCGGCTGGCCCGACCACGGCCACGCGGATGGACAAGTTCACCCGTCAGATCCTCGATCAAACCGGCCTGTTGGGCATGATCGGCAAATCCGAGCGCGGCCCTACCGCTATCGAAGCGATCAAGGACCACAAGGCCGTGTACCTGATGGCCGTGGGCGGCGCTGCTTACCTGGTGGCGCAAGCCATCAAGAAGTCGCGCGTTGTCGCGTTTGCCGAACTGGGCATGGAAGCGATCTACGAGTTCGACGTCAAAGACATGCCGGTCACCGTTGCGGTGGATAGCAAGGGCGAGTCCGTGCACATCACAGGTCCTGCCATCTGGCAGAAAAAGATCAGTGAAAGCCTGGCGGTAGAAGTGCAGTAAGCACTTCCCCGCAAGGATAAAGGCGACTGCGGCCCCACGGCCCAGTCGCCTTTTTTATGGCGAACTCGGTCATGTGGGAGCTGGCTTGCCTGCGATGGCTTCACCGCGGTTTTTCAGTTGCTCCGAGGTGAAGCTATCGCAGGCAAGCCAGCTCCCACAGAAACTCCACTGACCACAAGTTTTCGGCGGCTCATGCTATGGTGCTCGCCCCTTACCGCGCCTGTTCATCACCGTATGATCGTGATCCCTCGCCCCCTGCGACTGACTTTCTACTCGCTGTTGATCATCGCCGGCGCCGTGCTGGCCGCCGCCTTGGCCACCCGCCATGCCGAACGTCAGGCCTTGGTGGATGACGCCACTCGCGCCAATCAGCAACTGGCGCTGTATGCCAATTCCTTGCACACCCTGATCGAACGCTACCGCGCCCTGCCCGCCGTACTGGCGCTGGATTCGGAAATGATCAGCGCCCTCAAAGCCCCGCTGGACCCCGCCACCCAGGACTTGCTCAACCGCAAGCTCGAGCGCATCAACGGTGCCGCACAGTCTTCCACCCTGGAGCTGATGGACCGTAACGGCCTGGCCGTGGCCGCCAGTAACTGGAACCTGCCCAGCAGCTATGTCGGGCACAACTACGCGTTTCGTCCGTATTTCAGCCAGACCAAAAGCCAGGGCACCGGGCGTTTTTATGCGGTGGGGGTGACCACCGGCATTCCGGGTTATTTCCTCTCCAGCGCCGTGGTCGATGAACACGAACAGTTCCTCGGCGCCATGGTGGTGAAGCTGGAATTCCCCGAGCTTGAGCGCGAATGGGCTCAAGGCAACGACCTGCTGCTGGTCAGCGATGCGCGGGGCATCGTGTTTATCGCCAACCAGCCGGGCTGGCGTTACCGTAACTTGCGCCCCTTGTCGGCCAATGATCTGGCCGAACTCAAGGCGACTCGCCAATACGACAAGAAACAGCTGCAGCCGCTGGACACTCAGACGCTGCAGCGCTTTGACGAAAACAGCCACCTGATGCGGGTCAACGGCCCCGACGGCAACGCCCGTTACATCTGGGAATCCCTGCCGCTGAAAGCCGAAGGCTGGACCTTGCACCTGCTGCGCAAACCGCAGTTCGCTTTTGAAGACCAACGCAACGCCGGCCTTGCCGCCGCCGGTTCATGGCTGGCGCTGGTGTTCCTGCTGCTGTTCCTGAATCAACGCTGGCGCCTGGCCCGCTTGCGTCAACGCGGCCGCGAAGAGCTTGAACAGCTTGTCGAAGAACGCACCCAGGCGCTGCGCACTGCGCAGGACGGCCTGGTGCAGTCGGCCAAGCTGGCGGCCCTGGGGCAAATGTCCGCAGCCCTCGCCCACGAAATCAACCAGCCGCTGACCGCCCAGCGCATGCAGTTGGCGACCTTGCGCCTGCTGCTCGATCACGGCCGCGTGGACGATGCCTATAAGGCGCTCACCCCGCTGGACGACATGCTCACGCGCATGGCGGCGCTCACCGGCCACCTCAAGACCTTTGCGCGCAAGAGCCCCAGCGGCCTGCGTGAACGGCTGGATTTAGCCACGGTGGTCGACCAATCCTTGCACCTGCTCGACGCCCGTCTGCGCGATGAAAGCATTGGTGTGGTGCTGGACCTTAGCCGCCCTGCCTGGGTGCGTGGTGACGCGATCCGCCTGGAGCAAGTGCTGATCAACCTGCTACGCAATGCGCTGGACGCCATGGCCGACAAACCGCGCAAACGCCTGGAAATCCGCCTGCACGCCGACCAACAGCTGTGGCAATTGACCGTCAGCGACAGCGGCGGCGGGATAGCCGAAGCGCATCTGAACAGCGTGTTCGATCCATTTTTCACCACCAAACCGGTGGGCGACGGGCTTGGCTTGGGGTTGGCCGTGTCCTATGCCATCGTGCATGAACTGGGCGGGCGCCTGCTCGCCGGCAACCGTGGCGACGGCGCGGTATTTACCCTGACCTTGCCTATTGCGCTGGAGACACCCGACCTATGTTGAACGCAGTGATTGTGGTGGATGACGAGGCGAGTATTCGCTCCGCCGTCGAACAGTGGTTGAGCCTGTCGGGGTTTGAAGTGCAGTTGTTCAGTCGCGCTGAAGAATGCCTGGCCCATCTGCCCAAGGACTTTCCTGGCGTCATTTTGAGCGACGTGCGCATGCCCGGCCTCAGCGGCCTGGAGCTGCTGGCCGAAGTGCAGCGGCGCGACGCCGACTTGCCGGTGATCTTGCTCACCGGCCATGGCGACGTGCCGATGGCCGTGGAAGCCATGCGCGACGGTGCCTACGACTTTCTGGAAAAGCCCTTCAGCCCGGACGCACTGCTCAACAGCCTGCGCCGCGCCTTGGACAAACGCGGGCTGATCCTGGAGAACCGTCGCCTGCATCAACAGGCCGACCATCGGGCGCAGCTGGAGTCGAGCCTGCTCGGCGTGTCCCGTGGTTTGCAGACCCTGCGCCGCCAAGTGCTGGACCTGGCCAGCTTGCCGGTCAATGTGCTGATCCGTGGCGAAACCGGCAGCGGCAAGGAACTGGTTGCCCGTTGCCTGCATGATTTCGGCCCACGGGCAAAAAAGCCCTTTGTCGCGCTCAACTGCGCGGCCATCCCCGAGCAGCTGTTTGAAGCCGAGCTGTTCGGCCACGAAAGCGGCGCGTTCACCGGCGCCCAGGGCAAGCGCATCGGCAAGCTGGAATATGCCCACGGCGGCACGCTGTTTCTGGATGAAATCGAAAGCATGCCGCTGGCCCAGCAGGTCAAATTGTTGCGGGTGTTGCAGGAACAGAAACTGGAGCGGCTGGGCTCCAACCAAAGTATCCATGTGGACTTGCGCATCATTGCCGCCACCAAGCCCGATTTGCTCGAAGAGGCCCGCGCCGGGCGTTTTCGCGAAGACCTGGCGTACCGTTTGAACGTCGCACAACTGCGCCTGCCGCCGTTGCGCGAGCGTCGTGAAGATATTCCGCTGCTGTTTGACCACTTTGCCCAAAGCGCCGCCGAGCGCCTGGGCCGCAGCGCCGAACCGTTGAGCGGTGCGCAACTGGGGCGCCTGCTCAGCCATGACTGGCCGGGCAATGTGCGCGAGCTGGCCAACGTCGCCGAACGCCAGGTGCTGGGCCTGGGTGAACCGGAGCCGGAAGGCGTCGAGGCCGGGCAATCCCTGGCGGCGCAGCAGGAGGCGTTCGAGGCACATTGCCTCAAGGCTGCGTTGACGCGGCACAAAGGCGATATCAAGGCGGTGCTGGCCGAGCTGCAACTGCCGCGCCGTACCTTGAATGAAAAGATGCAGCGGCATGGGTTGGTGCGGGAGATGTTTCTCTAGGCTGACGTTTGTATCGCCTTTCAGGACGCCATCGCGAGCAAGCCCGCTCCCACATTTTGAATTGTGAATACCTTCAAATGTGGGAGCGGGCTTGCTCGCGATGAGGCCAGCAGCCATAAGCGGATTTCCGCTCACCACCGCAAAACCATCAGCAACTTTCCGCTCAAAAAATTCTTGTAACCCGTCTATTCCGGGCCTTCATCTGTTTGGCACAGCTCCTGCTATAGCCCAAACCAGGCTGCGTTCGTGCGGCTCCATAAAAACAACTAGATGAAGGATCCTTCAATGGATAACTCCAACGCCCTGCCTCTGGGGTCGGCGGCTGTGCCGACTAAAGAGCGCACCACTTCCAGCCGCATCAAATCGATCTTCAGTGGCTCCGTCGGCAACATGGTCGAGTGGTATGACTGGTACGTCTACGCGGCCTTTTCGCTGTATTTCGCCAAGACGTTCTTCCCTGCCGGTTCTTCCAC
Source organism: Pseudomonas sp. W3I7 (assembly GCF_030816095.1). NCBI lineage: Bacteria > Pseudomonadati > Pseudomonadota > Gammaproteobacteria > Pseudomonadales > Pseudomonadaceae > Pseudomonas > Pseudomonas sp. W3I7. Next base: position 913,837 of record NZ_JAUSXP010000001.1, on the reverse strand, counting down.
CGCTCAGTTGATGAACACCGCCGCCATCTTCGCCGTGGGCTTTATCATGCGCCCGATCGGTGGCTGGCTGATGGGGCTTTACGCTGACTACAAGGGTCGCAAGGCAGCCTTGATGGCCTCGGTATTGCTGATGTGCTTTGGCTCGCTGCTGATCGCGCTGACGCCGGGCTACGACACCATCGGCATCGGCGCGCCGATCCTGCTGGTGTTTGCACGCTTGCTGCAGGGCCTGTCGGTGGGTGGCGAGTACGGCACTTCGGCCACTTACCTGAGTGAGATGGCGACCAAGGAGCGTCGCGGTTTCTTCTCCAGCTTCCAGTACGTGACCCTGATCTCCGGCCAGCTCATCGCCCTGGCGGTATTGATCGTGTTGCAACAAACCCTGACCACCGAGCAGCTGTATGCCTGGGGCTGGCGCATCCCGTTCGCCATCGGCGCGCTGTGCGCGGTGGTCGCGTTGTTCCTGCGTCGTGGCATGGAAGAAACCGAGTCGTTCACCAAAAAGGAAAAAGCCAAGGAAAGCGCGATGCGCACCTTGATGCGTCACCCCAAGGAAGTGATGACGGTGGTCGGCCTGACCATGGGCGGCACCCTGGCCTTCTACACCTACACCACCTACATGCAGAAATACCTGGTGAACACGGTGGGCATGAGCATCTCCGACTCCACCACCATTTCGGCCGCCACCCTGTTCCTGTTCATGTGCCTGCAACCGCTGGTGGGCGGGCTGTCGGACAAGGTCGGTCGCCGACCGATACTGATCGCCTTCGGCATCCTTGGCACGCTGTTCACCGTGCCGATCCTCACCACCCTGCACACCATCCAAAGCTGGTGGGGTGCGTTCTTCCTGATCATGGCGGCGCTGATCATCGTCAGCGGCTATACCTCGATCAACGCGGTGGTGAAAGCTGAACTGTTCCCGACCGAGATCCGTGCGCTGGGCGTGGGCCTGCCGTATGCGCTGACCGTGTCGATCTTCGGCGGTACGGCTGAAGTGATTGCGCTGTGGTTCAAGAACATCGGTATGGAGACGGGTTACTACTGGTATGTAACCGCGTGTATCGGGGTGTCGCTGGTGGTTTACGTGACGATGAAAGACACGCGTAAACACTCGCGTATCACCACCGATTAAAGATTTAACGCGCTAAAAATTGTGGGAGCGGGCTTGCTCGCGAAAGCGTTCTGTCAGTCAATATTTTAGGCGACTGATACTCCGCATTCGCGAGCAAGCCCGCTCCCACATTGGTTATGATGCGTGCCCCAGAACCGAGTATGGAACAGGCCATGTCCGACGATATCCATTTCTACGAACCCGCCAACGGCCACGGCCTGCCCCATGACCCGTTCAATGCCATTGTCGGGCCACGGCCGATTGGCTGGATTTCGTCACACGATGCCGCTGGACGCCTGAACCTGGCGCCCTACAGTTTTTTCAATGCGTTCAACTACATTCCGCCGATCATTGGGTTTTCCAGTGTCGGGCGCAAAGACAGCCTCAACAACATCGAACAGACCGGTGAGTTCGTGTGGAACCTGGCAACCCGCTCGCTGGCCGAGCAGATGAACCAGAGTTGCGCGGCCGTTTCGCCGGACGTGAATGAATTCGAGTTATCCGGCCTGACGCCGGTGGCCTCGAAAATCGTCGGGGTGCCACGGGTGGGCGAAAGCCCGGTGTCGTTTGAATGCAAGGTGACGCAGATTATTCAATTGCAGCGTGCTGACAAGGCGTTGGTGCCAAGCTGGTTGGTGCTCGGTGAGGTGGTTGCCGTGCACATTGCCAAGTGGCTGCTCAAGGATGGTGTTTACGACACGGCGGCCGCTCAGCCGATTTTGCGCGGCGGTGGCCCGGCGGATTATTTCCAGTTGGGTCCGGAGGCGTTGTTCAAGATGTATCGCCCGCGCTGACCCGATACTGCTCAACAAACACAACAGAACCCTGTGGGAGCCGGGCTTGCCCGCGATAGCGGTTTGTCAGCCACCTGATGAGTTGGCTGGCAAACCGCTATCGCGGGCAAGCCCGGCTCCCACATTTGATCTTTGTTGAGCGATATAAAGTGTTCAGCTTCAGTTTGCGGCGGGTGCCCAAGTCAGCTGACCGTCCTCGTCCACATCAACCAGATATTCAAGTTGCAGCGTCGCTGCATCGTCGGCGTCGGAGGCGGTCTTGAACTTCTGTTCACCCAGGATCTTGTGAAACTGCGGGGCGCCCATGCCATCGAGTGCCTTGACGGCGACGGCGGCGCTGTAGCCACCCTCTTCTTCACGCACTAATGCAGAAACGGCTTCGTGATGGGCAAATTGTTTACGTGCCATGTTGCAGGTCCCGGCCAATGGAAAGTCGGCCATTCTAACCGCTAACCGGCCAGTTGCAGGTACTCACCGTAGGCATGGGCGGCGGATGCATCGGTGAAGGTCTGGAAGTCCATGCTGCGCACTACCATGTCGTTCAACAGCTCGGTAAAGATCATCAAGGCAGGGGAACTGAAGTAGGCGCTCATCGCCTGCTCGCTGCTCCAGAAGCCCGAGACCAGCCATACATCGGGATCGACCTGGGAATGCTGCAACGAGAATTGCAGGCAACCCTGAGCCTGACGGCCCGGTTCGATCAAACTGCTCAAGCGTGCACCGAGTTCGGTGCTGCACCCGGTACGGGCACGGATAAAGGCCATATGGCTCGCGGGAATGGGGGTGGACATGTTCGACTCTCCCGTTGAGAAGTGATGCTCGGCAAGCACTGTGAGGGCGTGTTGCCACAGGATCAAAGATAGCGGCGCGAAGGTGGGCGCAGTTAGTCGATTCCTGCAGGCTTATTGCACAATCCTGCGAGAAGCGTAGATAAGACGTCTGGCCCCTGGGACTTATTCCAACCGCATACTCAATGTTTCAAGCGGATGACAGGCCCTGCACTTGCCTGATTCACGCTCTATCGCAGGATCAGGCAAGGATTGTGCAGAATCGAAGTAACACCTTTTGCAAAGCCGCCGCTAAGCTGGGCCCATCAAAGCAGTCAGTAGAGGACGCCCCATGTCGTCGCCCGAAACCAAGCCAATGCCCCTCGATGCCGAGATGGAAAAACAACGCGCCGAACTGGCCAGCATTGTTCACCGTCACACCTGGGAAGATGGCTCCTACGGCACGGCAATTACCTCGCTGTATCTGAACCGCCACAACACGCCCCGCGATTTCATGCCGGTGCTGGTGGAACCCGCCTTGTGCATCCTGGCCAGTGGCAGCAAGGAAGTGCGCCTGGCCGACGAAATCTTTGCCTACGACCCGCTCAATTATCTGGTGTTTTCGGTGGCGATGCCGGTCGCCGGGCGCATCATCGACGCCACACCGCAAGACCCCAACCTGTCGGTACGCATCAATATCGACCCGGCCCAGCTCACCGCATTGATCGCCGAGGCGGGCCCGATGGGCGTGCCCTCGCGGCCGACATCGCGTGGCATGTACGTTGACCGCATCGACAACCAACTGCTCGACGCCGTACTGCGCCTGGCGCGCCTGCTGGATACACCGAAAGACATCGCCATGCTCGCGCCTCTTATTAATCGCGAGATCCTTTATCGCTTGCTACGTGGCCCACAGGGTTACCGGCTGTATGAAATCGCCGTGGCCAACAGTCAGAGCCATCGCGTGAGCCAGGCGATCAAGTGGTTGAACGGCAACTACGAACAACCGCTGCGCATTGATGACCTGGCCAAGGAAGTGAACCTCAGTGTTTCGACCTTGCACCATCGTTTCAAGGCGATTACGGCGATGAGCCCGCTGCAATACCAGAAGCAACTGCGGCTGCAGGAAGCACGGCGATTGATGATTGCCGAAGGGCTGGAGGCGTCGGCGGCGGGGTATCGGGTGGGGTATGAGAGCCCGTCGCAGTTCAGCCGGGAATACAGCCGGTTGTTCGGGGCGCCGCCGCTGCGGGATCTGGCCCGGCTGCGCCAAAGTATCTGACTCAACCGGGATCAAAATGTGGGAGCCAGCTCCCACATTAGTCCAGGGTTCGGGGCAACTGGAGGGTCACCCGCAACCCCCCTTCGCGCAAATTCTGCAAACTCACTTCACCGCCATGGCTGTGGGCAATGTTGCGCGCGATGCCCAGGCCCAAGCCATAACCCTGCTGCTGCCCCGCCAGTCGGAAGTGCGGCTCAAACACTTGCTCCAAACGCTGCTCCGGCACGCCGGGGCCTTCGTCATCCACATGCAGGATGAACTCCACGCCATCGTCCTCGATATGCAAATGCGCGTTCTGCCCGTACTTCAAGGCATTGTCGATCAGGTTGCCGATGCAGCGCTTGAGCGCCAGCGGTTTGCCCGGATAAGGGCTCAGCGCCCGGCCCGTGCTGGGTGATGCGACCATTGCCGTTCGGCGCCAGGTACGGTTCCACCAGGCAATCGAGCACGTGATTGAGGTCGACCGGCTCGATGTTTTCGTGGATGTCAGTGTCTTTGACGCACTGCAACGCGCCCTTGACCAGCAACTCCAACTCATCCAGGTCGCGGCCGAATTTGGCTTGCAGGTTTTCGTCTTCCAGCAACTCCACGCGCAGGCGCAGGCGCGTAATCGGCGTGCGCAAATCGTGGGAAATCGCGCTGAACAGTTGGCTGCGCTCGGTGAGGTAGCGGCTGATGCGTTCACGCATGGCATTGAACGCACGGCCCACTTCCACCACTTCACTGCCACCGCCTTCGGCCACCGGCTCCACATCGGCGCCCAGGGACATGTCCCGCGCTGCCCGGGCCAGGCGCTTGAGCGGCCGACTTTGCCAATGCACCAGCAAGCCGATAAACAGCAGCAGGAAACCGCTGGTCAGCACGATAAACCACACTTGCTGCGACGGCAGGCCCTGCTCTTCCAAACTGGTGTAGGGCTCGGGCAGCAGCGAGGCGATGTACAACCATTCGCCGGGTGCCAGCTGGATCTGTGTGACCAGCACCGGCGGGTTCACCGGCTCCAGGGTCAGGGCGTAATGCGCCCAGGAACGCGGCAGCTCATCAAGCTTGAGGCCCGCGTTGAAAATACGCAGGTCCTCGGCGCTGACGAATTCCACCGAGATAAGCACGTCGCTGCCCAGGGTTTGGCGCAGCACTTCATCCACGGCTTGCAGCACCGCCTGCTTGCGCGGGGTCTGCGGCAGAATTTGCATGTCCAAAGGGCGGTCGTTGAGGGTCACCACAAAGCGCGTGCCACCCATGCTGCGCAGCTGGTCGAGCACCAACGGGCGATAGGCCACCGGCAGCGAGCGGAAGTAACTCACACTGGCCGTCATCGAATGCGCCAGGCTGCGCGCGCTGGTCACCAGGCCTTCGAGCTGGGTGGCGCGCAACTGCGAAACCCAGATCACGCTGGACAGCGCCTGGGCGAACAGCACCACGAGCAAGGTCAGCAGCAACATGCGCCCAAGCAGCGAACGCGGCACCGGAAAGCGCCGGCGGCGCTCGGTCAGTGGCTCAGTGGGCATTGCCGGCAACCACGCTGGCTGCCAGTTGATAACCGCTGCCGCGCACCGTGCGGATCAGCCTTGGAGGTTTTTCGGTATCGCGCAGGCGTTGGCGCAGGCGGCTGACGGCCATGTCGACGATACGGTCCAACGGCATCAGGTCGCGGCCACGGGTAGCGTTGCCGATGGTGTCGCGGTCAAGAATCTGTTGTGGGTGATCGAGAAACAGCTTGAGCAGGGCAAAGTCGGCGCCCGAGAGGATCACCTCTTCGCCGTCCACGTGAAACAGGCGATGGCTGATCATGTCCAGGCGCCATTCATCGAACACCAGCACATCGCCGCCGCCCGTGCGTTCCTGGCCAAACTGGGCGCGGCGCAACAGGGCTTTGATCCGCGCTTGCAACTCGCGGGGGCTGAAAGGTTTGCCGATGTAATCGTCGGCGCCCAGCTCCAGGCCGATCACGCGGTCGGCTTCGTCGGAACTGGCGGTCAGCATGATGATCGGCACCTGCGCCTGGCGCGGGTGCTGGCGAATCCAGCGGCAAAGGCTGAAACCGTCTTCGTCCGGCAACATTACATCAAGGATAACCAGGTCGCATGGCGCCTCGTTCATCGCCTGGCGGAACCCCGCGCCATCCGGCACGCCACGCACCTGGAAGCCGGCGCGACTGAGGTAGGTCTGCAGCAATTCGCGGATTTCCTGGTCGTCGTCGACGAGGAGAATCGATTTACTGATTACGCTCACGGGGTCCTCCTTGTTGTTATGGCCAAGCTTACGTCATTTGTTGCCCCTGAGGCCCTATCGCAGGCAAGCCAGCTCCCACCTTTAATGTATTCACAGATCAAAGTGTGGGAGCTGGCTTGCCTGCGATGAGGCCATCAGCCCCTAAGCAAAAGCCTGCTCAAGTGCCACACCGGCCCCGGTCAACCCGGAATACGGCGCCGTCACCAACCACACCGGAATGCCTTTGAAGTAATCGCTCATGCAGCCTTTGTCGCTGAAACTCTTGGCAAAACCGCTGTTGATAAAGAAGTCGGCAAACCTCGGAATCACCCCGCCCACGATGTACACACCACCACGCCCACCGGTGGTCAGCACATTGTTACCGGCCACACGGCCCAGCCAGATGCTGAACTGGTTCAACACTTCCATGGCCACCGGGTCGCCGGCCAGGCCCGCTGCCGTGATGGCTTCGGGCGTGTCCAGCACCGGCGTGTGCCCGTCGACCGCGCAAATGGCGCGGTACACACGAGGCAGGCCGCCGCCGCTCAGCGCGGTCTCGGCGCTCACATGCCCGATCTCGCTGTGAATGTGCTGCCACAACTGGGTTTCGCGCGGGCTGCTCAGCGGCAGGTCGACATGGCCGCCCTCCCCCGGCAGCGCTGCATAACGGCCTTCGCCCAAGTCCAGCAAGGTGCCCACACCCAGGCCAGTGCCCGGGCCGATCACCACGGCTGGGCGCAAGGGCTCCGGCGTGCCTTGGCACACCACGCGAAACTCATCGGGTTTGAGCCGCGTCATGCCCAGGGCCATGGCCGTGAAGTCATTGACCAGCAGCAGTTCATCAACCTGCAGGGTTTTGCAAAACGCAGTTTTACTCAGCCGCCAGTGATTGTTGGTGAACTTGAATTCATCGCCACTCACCGGCCCGGCGACCGACAGGCACACCGCGCCGATGTCCCCGATTTCCAGGCCTTCTTCCTTGAGGTAAACCTTGATGGCTTCCTCAGGGCTGTGGTGGTCCGCAGTGGCATGCACGCGGATCGAATGCAGCTCCTGATCCCGCCACAACGCAAAACGGGCGTTGGTACCACCAATGTCACCGACCAGCGCAAGCTTCACTTAAGCGTCTCCAAGGCAGAGGTAAAGGCGCTGGCGCCCTGCTCTGCGGAGCTTGCGGCCAAGCGCATAAATGCAAACAGCTCGCGACCGGCCCCCACGTTGTTGCCCAACAGGCCCGTGGCAGGCGTGCGCGCTGCAAATTCTTCGGCGTCCACCTTAAGCTCCAAGGTGCCCTTCACGCCATCGACGCGAATGATATCGCCATCTTTGACCCGCGCCAGCGGCCCGCCGCTCTGGGCTTCGGGGTTGACGTGAATCGCGGCGGGGATCTTACCCGAGGCGCCGGACATACGCCCGTCTGTTACCAACGCAACTTTGAAGCCACGGTCCTGCAACACGCCGAGGAACGGCGTCATCTTGTGCAATTCCGGCATACCGTTGGAGCGCGGCCCCTGGAAGCGCATCACCGCAACGAAGTCTTTTTCCAGTTGGCCGGCCTTGAACGCGTCGGCCAAGTCTTGCTGATCCTGGAACACCACGGCCGGTGCTTCGACGATCTGATGCTCCGGCGCCACGGCCGAAACCTTCATCACGCCACGGCCGAGGTTGCCTTCCATCACGCGCAAGCCGCCTTCAGGCGAGAACGCACGGGCTACGGGACGCAGGATGGTTTCGTCGAGGCTTTCGATCGGGCCGTCGCGCCAGATCAGCTCGCCGTCGACCAGGAACGGCTCCTGGGTGTAACGGCTCAGGCCCTTGCCGGCTACGGTGTTGACGTCTTCGTGGAGCAAGCCGGCTTCAAGCAGTTCGCGGATCAGGAACGACATGCCGCCCGCTGCCTGGAAGTGGTTGATGTCGGCCTTGCCGTTTGGATACACGTGGGACAGGGTCGGCACCACCTCGGAGAGGTCGGCCATGTCCTGCCAGGTGAGGATGATGCCCGCCGACATGGCGATGGCCGGCATGTGCAGGGTGTGGTTGGTGGAACCACCGGTCGCATTGAGGGCGACGATGGAGTTGACGATGGATTTTTCGTCGACGATCTCGCCGATCGGCGTGAAGTCGCCGCTGGCCTTGGTCAGGCGCGTGACCTGGTGCGCGGCTTCGCGGGTCAGCGCGTCACGCAGCGGCGTGTACGGGTTGACGAACGAAGCGCCCGGCAGGTGCAGGCCCATCACTTCCATCAGCAACTGGTTGGTGTTGGCGGTGCCGTAGAAGGTGCAGGTGCCGGGGCTGTGGTAGGACTTCATCTCCGATTCCAGCAGCTCTTCGCGGGTGGCCTTGCCTTCGGCGTAACGCTGGCGCACGTCGGCTTTCTGCTTGTTGGAGATGCCCGACGGCATAGGGCCGCCCGGTACGAAGATCATCGGCAGATGGCCGTAGCGCAGCGCGCCCATCATCAGGCCAGGGACGATCTTGTCGCAGATGCCCAGCATCAGCGCGGCATCGAACATGTTGTGGGACAGCGCTACCGCCGTCGACATGGCAATCACTTCGCGGCTCAGCAGGCTCAGCTCCATGCCGGGCTCGCCTTGGGTCACGCCGTCGCACATGGCGGGCGTGCCACCGGCGAACTGGCCGACCGAGCCGACTTCGCGCAGGGCTTTCTTGATTTGTTCAGGGAAATGTTCGTACGGCTGGTGCGCCGAGAGCATGTCGTTATATGACGAAACAATTGCCACGTTGGCGGCATTCATCATGCGCAGACTATTTTTATCTTCAGTGCCGCAGCCGGCCACGCCGTGGGCAAAGTTGGCGCATTGCAGCTTACCGCGCATCGGGCCGTCGCTGGCCGCGCCGCGAATGAGCGCAAGGTAAGCCTCGCGGGTTGCACGACTGCGGGCGATAAGCCGTTCGGTGACCTCAATAACGCGGGGATGCATGTGTAGAACTCCAGGCTAACGGATGTGGCGACCTGAGTGTCTATGCTGATCAAACGCCCGCAGCGCATGGGATGGCAGGGTGTCGTTTGAATCATCGGACCAGTTGATTCAGGTCACTCGTTGTAGATTGAACAAAATATTGCCACTAAAAAGGCTTGTTTTCTATTTTTATGCGAATAATCTTGTAATTCTTACAACAAATCGACGACAGGCACTTTCCAATGACTCTTCGTATCGCAATCAATGGTTTTGGCCGTATCGGCCGTAATGTCCTGCGCGCACTGTATACCCAAGGCTACCGCCAGGATTTGCAGATCGTCGCCATCAATGATCTGGGCGACAGCTCGATCAATGCCCACCTGCTCAAATACGACACCGTACACGGCACTTTCGAAGCAGAGGTCGCCCACGATCAGGAAAGCCTGACCGTCAATGGTGACCGGATTGCCGTCAGTGCCATCCGCAACCCGGCTGACTTGCCGTGGGCTGCGCACAAGATCGACGTGGTGTTCGAATGCACCGGTCTGTTCACCGACCGCGACAAGGCTGCCGCCCATATTACCGCCGGCGCGCGCAAGGTGATCATCTCGGCCCCGGCCAAAGGCGCGGATGCCACCGTGGTTTACGGGGTAAACCATGACATTTTGCGTCAGTCGCACCAGATCATCTCCAACGCGTCGTGCACCACCAACTGCCTGGCGCCTGTGGCTCAGGTGCTGCATCGCGAGCTGGGCATCGAAAGCGGCCTGATGACCACCATTCACGCCTACACCAATGACCAGAACCTCACCGACGTGTACCACACCGACCCGTACCGCGCGCGCTCGGCCACCCAGAACATGATCCCGAGCAAGACCGGTGCCGCCGAAGCGGTCGGCCTGGTATTGCCGGAACTGGCGGGTAAGCTGACCGGCATGGCCGTACGGGTGCCGGTGATCAACGTGTCGTTGGTGGACCTCACCGTGACGCTGAAGAAAGAAGCCACGGCCGAGCAAGTCAACGCACTGCTGAAAGAAGCCAGCCAGCACTCGAAAATCCTCGGCTATAACACCCTGCCGCTGGTTTCGAGCGACTTCAACCATAACCCGCTGTCGTCGATTTTCGATGCCAATCACACCAAGGTCAGTGGCAAGTTGCTGAAGGTACTGGCGTGGTATGACAACGAGTGGGGCTTCTCCAACCGTATGCTGGATAACTGCCTGGCGCTCTGCAACGCCGAGTAAACCGACCAGGTTGTTTCATTGTGAGGACTGGCTTGTGTGGGAGCTGGCTTGCCTGCGATGCAGGCACCCTGGTCTGTCATACAGACCGCGGTGATGCTATCGCAGGCAAGCCAGCTCCCACCAAGCCAGATACCACATGAGTCGACGCAGCATCTCAAAGTGCCACTTGCCATTTGAGTTGATGATAAGCATTATCATTAACTGCAAACCGGTCTGGTATCACTGTGAGCCAATCTCGCTTCAACCAAGTCTTTCTCACCCAACGGGTGATTCTGCTACGCACTCTGCAGCGGATGGTGAATAACCACAGCACCGCCGAGGACCTGTTGCAGGAAACTTACCTGCGCGTTACGCGGGCGCTCAGCGAGCGGCCGATCGATCACCTCGAACCCTTCGTCTATCAAACCGCGCGCAACCTGGCGCTGGACCATCTGCGCTCGCGCCGCATCCAGGCCCGCACACTGCAAGAAGATGTGCCGCTGGATGTGCTGCAGAGCGTCGCCGCGCCGATCAGCACGCCCGAAGACGCCACCCAGGCCGAGCAATTGCTCGAACACCTGAGCGTCAGCCTCGGCCAGTTGAGCGCGCGCCAGCAGCAGATTTTCATCCTCAGCCGCCTGCACGGTTGCAGCTACCAAGAGATTGCCGATCAGTTGCAAGTGTCCTTGAGCACGGTGCAAAAGGAACTGAAATTGATCATGGCCATCTGTGTAGGAGTGGCCGAACGGCTGGATCAGCCTTAAGCTTCACCCGACAGAGGTGTCGAACCAGGCTGTAGGAAAGATGAATAGAACGTGGCGAAGACCCGAGGAACACCGTGACGGACCCGAATAAACTGCGCCCCCATGAGCTGGCTCATGAGGTGTTGCAAGACGCGGCCATGGACCAAGCTCTCGACTGGCTGATCGCCTTGCAATGCCCGCAACCCGGGCAGCAAGCCGAGTTCGATGCCTGGCTGGCCAGCGACCCGGCGCACCTGCTCGCCTTCAGCAAGGCCCAGGCCGCCTGGGGCGGCGCGCCGGTTCACAGCGCCGCCGTGGCCCTGGCAGTGCCGCGCAAACCCAGCGCGTGGCGGCGTTTCAAGCCGCATTGGAAACCCCTGGCCACCGCCGCTGTGCTGCTGATCGGTCTGTTCAGCTTCAGCAACTTGCCCGTGCGCCTGCAGGCCGACCACCTCACCGTCGTCGGTGAACGCCAGCGCCTGCAATTGGATGACGGCTCCAAAGTGCTGCTCAACACCAACTCGGCGTTTTCCAGCAGCATCAAGGACCACCAGCGCGTCGCCCGACTGTTTCAGGGCGAAGCTTTTTTTGAGGTGGCGCCCAGCCGTGGCCTGCCGCTGGAGATTGACGCCGGCCCCGTGCGCGCCAGCGTGCGCGACACCGACTTCGCCGTGCGCTACCTCAATGGCGAAGCCCAGGTGCAGGTGCAGCGCGGCGACGTGGACTTGAGCAATACCTTTGACGATGCCCGCGTGCGTCTGAGCGCCGGTGAGAGTATCCGCATCGGCCCCAAAGGCTTCGGCCAACCGGCCAAACTGGATGCCGGTAAAGACTTGGCGTGGGTCCAGGGCCGCCTGGTATTCGAAAACTGCCCGATGAGCGAAGTGCTCGCCGAGTTGCGCCGCTACTACCCCGGCTGGATCGTCAACACCAACGACAAGCTCGCAAGCGTGGCCGTCACCGGCAATTACCGCCTCGATCAACCGCTCGATGTGGTGCGCTCGCTGGCGCACATCACCTCGGCCAAGCTCTCGGAATACCCGGCGCTGGTCATCTTGAACTAAATGAGAATTATTTTTACTCGATAGTCACCGGTGGTTCGTCTCGTTATAGCCAATGCAACTGATTCCTATTTGATCAGCTCGCAACTATAAGATTCGTATCTCCGGAGCGCTCTCGATGTCCTCTCGTTTCAACCGCCGGTCCTCTTCGCCCGTCCTGTCGCTGCTAACCGCCGCCATCCTGCTGGCCAGCGCGCCGGTGATGGCCGCTACTGCCGCCGAACCTGCCGCGCGCAGCCACGGCAACTACAGCTTCAGCATCGAACAGCAGCCATTGGTGTCGGCGTTGAATGCCTTTACCAGCGTGACCGGCTGGCAAGTCGGCCTGCCGGCAGAACTCGGCCAGGGTGTGTCGTCCCCCGGCGTACGCGGCGCACTCTCGCCGGAAAAGGCCCTGGACCGGCTGTTGCTGGGCACCAACCTGAGCTACCGCAAACTGGGCAATAACAACATCGTGCTGGAAAAGCGCCCGGCCGGCAGCACGCTCAACCTGCAACAGGTGACCATCAGCGCCACCCGCAGTGAGCAGGACGTCAACAGCGTGCCGAGCACCGTCACCGTGCATGCGCGTGAGGAGCTGGACCGCCAGAACGTGAACACCATCCGTGAGCTGGTGCGTTACGAGCCCAACGTGTCGGTGGGCGGCGCAGGCACCCGCGCCAGCAACGCCGGCTACAACATCCGTGGCATCGACGGCGACCGCATCCTCACCCAGGTAGACGGTGTGGAAGTACCGGACAACTTCTTCAACGGCCCGTACGCCAAGACCCGTCGCAACTACGTCGACCCGGAAATCGTCAAGCGCGTGGAGATCCTGCGCGGCCCGGCGTCAGCCCTGTACGGCAGCAGCGCCATCGGCGGCGCAGTGAGCTACTTCACCCTCGACCCGGACGACATCATCAAGCCCGGCCAGGACGTCGGCGCCCGCCTCAAAACCGGCTACAGCTCCGCCGACGACAGCTGGCTGACCTCCGGCACCGTCGCCGGCCGCGTGCAGGACTTCGACGGTTTGCTGCACCTGAGCCAGCGCAATGGCCATGAAATGGAGTCCTACGACGGCAACAACGCCACCGGCCTGGCCCGCACCGGCGCCAACCCGGAAGATGCGCGCACCACCAATATCCTGGCCAAAATGGGCTGGAATTATGGCGATGACAACCGTCTTGGCCTGACCTACGAGAAGTTCAAGGATGATCGCGACGTCGACTTGAAGAACGCAGTGGGCGGACCGTTCATCGGCGGTCGCGGAATGAACCTGTACCGCGCCCGCTCGGGTAACGACACCATCACCCGCGAGCGCTTCGGCCTGGAAAACACCTTCGGCCTCGACTCGCCGATTGCTGACCGTATCAAGACCAGCCTCAATTACCAGATCGCCAAGACCGACCAGAGCACCGCCGAAATCTACCAGTCGGGCCGTCGCGTCATGCGCACCCGTGACACCCTGTACGAAGAAAAGCAGTGGGTCTTCGACGCTCAGCTGGACAAGGCGTTCAGCCTCGGTGAAACCGATCACCAGGTCACCTACGGCACCACCCTCAAGCAGCAGAAAGTCAGTGGTTCACGCGAAGGCTCGGCCTACTGCCTCGCCGTCGGCTCAGGCTGCACGGCCATCGGCGCGCCCAGCCCGTCTGCCGGCGACAGCGTAAAAAAGTCCAGCGACTTCCCGGACCCGACCATTAACACCTACTCGCTGTTCGCCCAAGATCAGATCACCTGGGACAAATGGACCTTCCTGCCCGCTGTGCGTTACGACTACACCCGGCTCAAGCCCAAGCTGACCCAGGAGTTCCTCAACACCGTCAACCCGACCGGCGCCTACCCGGTCAGCGACAAAGAAAAAACCTGGCACCGCGTAACGCCAAAATTCGGCCTGACCTATGCGCTGACCGATCAATACACCTGGTTCGGCCAATACGCCGAGGGTTTCCGCACCCCGTCGGCCAAGGCGCTCTATGGCCGCTTTGAAAACCTCAACCTGGGCTACACCGTCGAGCCAAACCCGAACCTCAAGCCGGAAACCAGCAAGGGCATCGAGACCGGGATTCGCGGCCAGTTCGACGAGGGCTCCTTCGACATCGCGGTGTTCTATAACAAGTACCGCGACTTTATCGACGAAGACGCCTCGGTCGCCGGCGGCGATATCCAAACCTTCGAAGCCAACAACATCAAGCACGCCACCATCAAGGGGATTGAGGCCAAAGGCCGCCTGAACCTCAACGCAATTCGGTGCACCGCAAGGCCTCTACACCCAAGGCTCGGTGGGCTACACCTACGGTCGTAACGACGACAACGGCGAGCCGCTCAACAGCGTCAACCCGCTTAAAGGCGTGTTCGGCCTGGGCTACGAGCAGGAGCAATACGGCGCGCTGGTCAGCTGGACGCTGGTAAAGAAACAGAACCGTGTCGACAGCACCACCTTCCACGCACCGGATGGCAGCACCAGCGCTCCGTTCAAGACCCCAGGTTTTGGCATCGTCGACCTGACCGGCTTCTACAAAGTCACCAACGACGTGACCATCAACGGCGGTATCTACAACCTCACCGACAAGAAGTACTGGAACTGGGATGACGTGCGCAGCTACGACGGCGTCGGCGAAGCCGGCGTGACCGCGCCCGCCAACCTCGACCGCCTGACCCAGCCGGGTCGCAACTTCGCGATCAACCTGATCTGGGACATCTGACCGCCGCTCTCACCTCGCCGCCCTATATCAGCGGCGAGGTGAGGTTTTTTTACTGTGCCGCGTCTTCTTGTTCGTCTAGTTGATAACAGCTCTCTTTAGAGCACCCAGGCGCTCCCCTTCTCAAGGATTTTTTCGATGACCGCTTCTCCTACCGCAGAACGCCCAAGCCTGCGCTCCCAGCGCCTGAACCAGATCACCCACGCGCCACACACCAAGCTCGACGCGCTGGTCAAAGCCCACGCGCCATTTGAAACCCCCGCCAACTTTGCCCGTTTTGTGGTGGCGCAGTACCTGTTCCAGTCGGAGCTGGTGGCGCTGTACAACGACCCCGAGTTGATCAAGATCGTCCCGGACCTGGCTGAGCGCTGCCGTGCCGACGCCGCCAAACTCGACCTGGCCGACCTGGAAACCGAGGTACCGGCACCGGTTGCCGGCGCCGTAAAAAACCCGAGCAAAGCCGAAGCCCTGGGCTGGCTGTTCGTGTCCGAAGGCTCCAAGCTGGGCGCTGCATTCCTGATCAAGCGCGCCGTGGGCCTGGGCCTGAGCGAAACCTTCGGTGCCCGTCACCTGGGCGAGCCGGCTGGTGGCCGCGCAGAAGGCTGGAAGCGCTTCACCCGCACCCTCGACGGCCTGGCGTTCAGCGCCGAAGAAGAAGCCGCGGCGGAAAAAGGTGCCATTGACGCGTTTGTGCGCTTCACCGTGCTGCTGGAACAGGCGTACGCTAGCAGCCCTGAACTGGCGTAACACTTGAATTGAAATGCAATCAAATGTGGGAGCGCGCTTGTTGTGGCGAGCAAGCTTGCTTGCGCTGGGGTGCGAAGCGCCCCCAAAAAGCCGACTCCAGCTACGCTGTCGAACGGGAGCAAGCTCCCTCGCCACAGCAAGCCCGCTCCCATATTTAAATTTTATTCCAGGCTGAATCTTCCTCGACTTCGCAAAACAACCATGACCGGCAAAACCCAATCCACCTCAAAAATCGCCCAGCTGCTCTTCGGCCTGCTGGCCTACGTCAGCCTGGGCATTGGGTTGGTGGCGATTGTCATACCGGGTTTGCCCACCACTGAATTCATCCTGCTGGCCGCCTGGGCTGCGACTAAAAGTTCGCCGCGCTTGAGTGCCTGGCTGGAAAACCACCGGCTGTTTGGGCCGATTCTGTTCAACTGGCGCAATGGCAAGATCATCGCGCGCCGGGCCAAAGTCAGCGCCACCGTGAGCATGCTGCTGTGCGCCGTGCTGATGCTGGTGATGCTCGATCACGGCTGGCCGATCTACCTGGCGATTGCCGGAATGAGCCTGGGCAACCTGTGGATCTGGTCACGCCCCGAACGGCTTGCAGCCCCCGTATAACGCGGCGTGTAGTCTTTTGCCTACCGCTCATCGCCTTTCCCTCATGAAACATCCATTTACGCCGATGTTTCGGACATAGCGCCGAATGGACTTGGCTCGCCCTGCTTGCATTTCAACGAGTCCAATCGCGAGTGAACCTATGTTTGACACCCTCTCCATCCGCTTGAAAATCGTGCTGCTGTCGGGCCTTTGTCTGCTGGGGGTGATAGCGCTGATCATCAGTATCAACCTGTACGAGACCGATCAGAATGACCATTTGATCAGCGATTCAAGCTCGCGAATGCTCACCCAAAGCGTTCAACACCTGCTGCAAGCCAAGGCCGCCGAACAAGCGGTGCAGTTACAGAAAACCTTTGGCGAAAACCTTGTGGTGGTCACCGCGCTGGCCGATCACGTCAAAGACCTGCGTGCCCTCGCCAACAAACGAGCGCTGGAACCCGGCGCATTGCGAGAAGAGCTCAACCAGAGTGTCAAAACCGCTTTTGAGCGCAACGGCAAGGTACTGGGCATCTGGCTGTCATTCGAACCCAATGGCCTGGATGGCAAAGACAGCGACTTCGTCAACGACAAAACCCGCGTTTCCAATGAAAAAGGCCGTTTCTCCAGCTACTGGAGCCGCGCCGGCGGCGAAGGACTGAACACCGTGATGGTCGAGGCTGACCTGACCAAAACCACCCTCAACCTCAGCGGCACGCCCTACAACATCTGGTACACCTGCCCACGAGACACGCGCACGGTGTGCCTGCTCGACCCGTATTCCGATGAAGTGGCCGGCAAGCAGGTGCTGATGACCACTATTTCGCTGCCGCTGATCGTCGACGGTAAAGTCATTGGTGTGGTCGGTATCGACCTGGCGCTCAATACGCTGCAGGCGATGACGGACGCGGCGCAAAAAGAACTGTTCGACGGCGCGGCGCACCTGGAGATTCTGTCCAGCACCGGCTTGATTGCGGCGTACAGCGGCCAGCCGGACAATGTCGGCAAGAACCTGATCGACACCATCGGCGGGGAAGGCAAGGAAATCGTGCAACTGCTGGCCAACGATACCCGCACGATCCGCGAGCAAGATGACACGATCCGCGCCGTGTACCCGGTCAAGCCGATTGCCGACGCCAAGGCCTGGGGCGTTGTGATCAAACTGCCCAAAAACGTGATGCTGGCCGACACCTTGAAACTGCAAGACGTGCTCGACAAAGCCCAGGCCTCGGGCACGCTCAAAGCCTTGCTGGTCGGCGCCGCTGCTGCCTTGCTCGGCCTGCTGTTGATCTGGCTGACCGCCACCGGCGTGACCCGCCCGATCAACACCGTTGCAGCCATGCTCAAGAACATCGCCAGCGGCGAAGGCGACCTCACCCAGCGCCTGACCTACGCCAAGAAGGACGAACTGGGCGAGTTGGCAAACTGGTTCAACCGCTTCCTCGACAAGCTGCAACCGACCATTGCGCAGATCAAGCAGAACATCACCGAAGCGCGTGGCACGGCGGACCAGTCCTCAGCCATTGCCCGCCAGACCAGCGAAGGCATGCAGGTGCAGTTCCGCGAGATCGACCAGGTGGCCACTGCCTCCAATGAAATGAGCGCCACCGCCCATGATGTGGCCAACAGCGCCTCCAACGCTGCCAGCGCCGCCCGTGGCGCAGACCAGTCAGCGCGTGACGGCATGTCGATCATTGAACAGAGCACCCGCGACATCACCACTTTGGCCGAAGAGGTCAGCAAGGCCGTGACCGAAGTGGAAGCGCTGGCGGTCAACAGCGAACAGATCGGCTCGGTGCTCGAAGTGATCCGCAGCATTGCCGAGCAAACCAACCTGCTGGCCCTGAACGCTGCCATCGAAGCCGCACGCGCCGGAGAAAGCGGGCGCGGGTTTGCGGTGGTGGCCGACGAGGTGCGCAACCTGGCCAAGCGCACCCAGGACTCGGTAGAAGAAATTCGCCTGGTGATCGAGCGCATCCAGAGCGGCACCCGTGGTGTGGTGGCGACCATGCATTCCAGCCAGCAACAGGCCCAGAGCAATGCCGGGCAGATCCATCAAGCCGTACAGGCGCTGGGCAAGATCAGCGATGCGGTGACGGTGATCAGCGACATGAACCTGCAGATCGCCAGCGCTGCCGAACAACAGAGTGCCGTGGCCGAAGAGGTCAACCGCAACGTCTCGGCGATCCGCACCGTGACTGAAACCCTCACCGGCCAGGCCACCGAGTCGGCGGCCATCAGCAGCCAACTGAATGCGCTGGCGACCCAGCAGATGAAGTTGATGGATCAGTTCAAGGTTTAGAAAACCGTGCGATCCCTGTGGGAGCTGGCTTGCCTGCGATAGCGGTGGGTCAGCCGATGCATCTGTGGCTGATGTGCGGGATGTCAGGTCGTGTACATATCCGTTGCTGCGGTAACGTCCGCTATTGGTTCCGCTCTTACAGCGGGTCACTTTTGCAAGGACCGGAATGCCGGCCCAGTCAAAAGTAACCAAAAGGTCCTCGCCCCAACACTCGGTGCCTCGCTGTGGCTCGGCATGCCCGCAATCCGACAGTGATTTGGGGGGCCGCCGCGATGGGCCATCCTTGGCCCAGCGCGGCTAAACCGGCATCCCTGCCGGTTTACCCCCCAAATCACTGTCAGATTCCGGCCATCGTGTTTGACGGGGCGATTTCAGATCAAGATCAAAAGCGCAGATCAAAAGACCGCTGACTTCGTCATCGAATAGGATGTAAGGGCCGGAGCAAAGCAGACCTCATCGTCAAGACTGTACGCGGTCTAATGTGGGAGCTGGCTTGTCGAATCGTCGCACCGCTGCGATGGCATCAACTCGGTGTGCCTGATGTACCGAGGTGTCTGCATCGCAGGCAAGCCAGCTCCCACAGAAAAGCAGCTCTTCAGTGCATGCAAATCCACAGTCGACCTCATGCTCAAAACTGCATACGGTCAACTGTGGGAGCGGGCTTGCTCGCGAATGCGGTGGGTCAGTCAATTCATCTATAACAGACATACCGCATTCGCGAGCAAGCCCGCTCCCACATTTAGACTGTGTTGCATCAGGTAGATAGGCTGTCGCTTTGCACTTGATCTGGCTTTTGATTCAACCACTCAGGTCGGCTTTCAGGCCGCCGTGCTCTGCTTTTGATCTTGCTTTTGATCTGAGGCGCCCCGTTAACCACGATGGCCGAACGCAGGCTTGAATCCGTGGGTAACCCGGCAGGACGCCGGGTTAGCCGCGCTGGGCCAAGGATGGCCCATCGCGGCGGCCCACGGATTCAAGCCGGAGTGCGGGCATGCCGAGCCTAGGCGAGGCACCGAGTGGTGGGGCGAAGACCTTTTGGTTACTTTTGGGGCGTTTGCCAAAAGTGACCCGCTGTAAGAGCGGAACCATAGGCGGCCGTTACCGCAGCAACGGATATGTACACCAACCGACTAACCGCTAGGCAAACCACAAAGAGCACACCCGCGCCAGTTCAGAGGCCAGTCCAAGCCTGAACAAACGCCGCCACATCTTCCTTACCCGCCGTACGCGGAGGGTTCTGCGGCGTACCCAAATAGAGGAAGCCAATCACCTCCTCATCCGCCGTCAGCCCCAAGCCTTTAGCCACATGGGCCGAGTAGGACAACTCACCCGTGCGCCACACCGCCCCAATCCCCTGCGCATACGCCGCCAGCAAAATACCGTGGGCCGCACAAGCAGCCGCCAGCAGTTGCTCGGATTTAGGCACTTTAAAGTGCTCTTGCAGACGCGCAATCACCACCACCACCAACGGCGCACGCAGCGGCCCATTCTGAGCCTTGTCGATAGCGGCTTGCGGCGCGTCGGCGTCCTGCAGGCGTGCGGCCTCGGCCAGCAGCGTACCCATCTGCTCACGGGCGGCCCCTTCTACGGTGAGGAAGCGCCACGGGCGCAGTTGGCCGTGGTCGGGGGCGCGCATGGCAGCGGCGAACAGCACGTCGCGCTGCTCCTGGGTCGGCGCCGGTTCGAGCAAACGCGGCACGGAAACACGGTTGAGCAAAGCGTCGAGAGCCTGCATTGGCCACCTCCAGAAAAATGTGCGGACATTCTAGCGGGTATTAATCAGATACCACCAAACGATAATTGCTCTTATTCAATCCGCCCTGCCCTGTTAGACTTTGCGACCCTATTTTTCGCCATCGCCGCAGGAAACTCGATGTTCCGTTCGCCTCTTCGTCTGTGCGCAGCATTGATGGCCTTGAGCCTGACTGCCTGCGATGACGCCCCCAGGTTTACCAAGGCCGAGCCGGGTGAATCACGCGCGGGCGGCGCGACGACGGTGAACAAGCGCGATCAGAACGCGTTTTCCCTGCCTTCGGCCAACCTGGCACCCACCCGTCGCCTGGATTTCAGCGTCGGCAACAGCTTCTTTCGCAGCCCCTGGGTGATTGCGCCGTCCACCACCACCGCGCGTGATGGCCTGGGCCCGCTGTTCAACACCAATGCTTGCCAGAACTGCCATATCAAGGACGGCCGTGGCCATCCGCCGCTGCCCGACGCGCCGAATGCGGTGTCGATGCTGGTGCGCCTGTCGATCCCGCCTACGCCTGTCGATGCCAGGCTCATCGAGCAGATCGGCGTGGTGCCCGAGCCCGTCTACGGTGGGCAACTTCAGGACATGGCCGTACCGGGCGTAGCGCCTGAAGGCAAAGTGCGGGTCGACTACACGCCCGTTAACGTGACCTTCAAGGACGGCAGCGTGGTCGAGCTGCGCAAGCCAAACCTGCAAATCACCCAGTTGGGCTACGGCCCGATGCACCCCGAAACACTTTTTTCGGCGCGGATTGCGCCACCGATGATCGGCCTGGGCCTGCTCGAAGCCATCAGCGACGCCGACATTCTGCGCAACACCGACGCGAAAACCGCCGACAAGGAAGCCCTCGTCGGTCGCGCCAATTGGGTCTGGGATGACGCGCAGCACCAAACCGTAATCGGGCGTTTTGGCTGGAAAGCCGGGCAACCCAACCTCAATCAACAAAATGTTCACGCGTTTTCTGGTGATATGGGCCTCACCACGTCCCTGAGACCCTTTGATGACTGCACCGACGCCCAAGTCGCCTGCAAACAGGCGCCCAATGGCAATGGCCCCGAGGGCGAGCCGGAAGTCAGCGATAACATCCTGCGCCTGGTGCTGTTCTACACCCGCAACCTCGCCGTGCCGGCACGCCGTGGCGTCAACACGCCGCAGGTGCTCGCCGGTAAAAACCTGTTCTACCAGGCCGGTTGCCAGGGTTGCCATAAGCCGACGTTCACCACGGCGGCCACGGCCGCCGAACCGGAATTGGCCAACCAGGTGATCCGCCCTTACAGCGACCTGCTGTTGCACGACATGGGCGAAGGCCTGGCCGACCACCGCAGCGAGTTCAAGGCCGGCGGCCGCGACTGGCGTACGCCGCCGTTGTGGGGCATTGGCCTGACGCAGGCCGTAAGTGGTCACACCCAGTTTTTGCATGATGGCCGCGCCCGTAACCTGCTCGAAGCCGTGCTCTGGCATGGCGGTGAAGCACAAGCGGCGCAGCAGCATGTGTTGTCCTTTAATGCCGAGCAGCGTGCTGCGTTGCTGGCGTTCCTGAATTCCTTATAAGCATTGCCACACTGACAGAAGGGAGCTCGACATGTTCCGTCCCAAGTTGCTGTTCACCAGCCTTGCCGCCCTCGCCCTCGGCGCCTGCTCGCCCCAGGACCCGCAAGCGGTGACCTCGGCGGCCATCGCCAAGCAAGTGATCCTGCCCACCTACAGCCGCTGGGTTGAAGCCGACCGCCAGCTGGCCGTCAGCGCCCTCGCCTACTGCCAGGGCAAGGAAAGCCTGGAGACGGCCCGCGCCGACTTCCTGCACGCGCAAAAAGCCTGGGCTGAGTTGCAACCGCTGCTGATCGGCCCGCTGGCCGAGGGCAACCGTTCGTGGCAAGTGCAGTTCTGGCCGGACAAGAAAAACCTGGTGGGCCGCCAGGTCGAGCAACTGGTCAGCGCCCAGCCGCAGATCGACGCCGCCGCCCTGGCCAAGTCCAGCGTGGTGGTGCAAGGCCTCTCGGCCTACGAATACATCCTCTACGACGCCAAGCCCGACGTCGCCGACGACGCCCAGAAAGCCCGTTACTGCCCACTGCTGGTGGCCATTGGCGAACGCCAGAAAACCCTGGCCGAAGAGATCCTGGCCAGCTGGAACAGCACCGACGGCATGCTCGCGCAGATGACCAAGTTCCCGAACCAGCGCTACGCCGATTCCCACGAGGCCATCGCTGATCTGCTGCGTGTGCAGGTCACCGCACTGGATACCTTGAAGAAAAAACTCGGCACGCCGATGGGCCGCCAGACCAAGGGCATTGCGCAGCCGTTCCAGGCCGATGCCTGGCGCAGCCAGTCGTCCCTGCAAAGCCTGCAAGCCAGCCTGGCGGCGGCGCAGACCGTGTGGGTGGGTGTCGACAACAAAGGCCTGCGCGGCCTGTTGCCGTCCGAGCAGAAACCATTGGCCGACAAGATCGACGCTGCTTACGCCGCCTCGCTCAAGCTGTTCGCCAGCAACCAGCGCACGCTCAACGAATTGTTGGCCGACGATGCCGGGCGCCAGCAACTTAACGACATTTACGACAGCCTCAACGTGGTCCACCGCTTGCACGAAGGTGATTTGGCCAAGGCGCTGGGCATCCAACTGGGCTTTAACGCTAACGACGGTGACTGATGATGCTCAGGCGACAGGCTTTGGCGGTTGGCAGTGTGCTGCTCAGCGCACTGACGTTGGGTGGCTGGACGCTGTTCAAACAAAAGAAGCAGGCACCGCTGCTGCTGTCGGCCCGCGATGACGCGGACGGCAAGCACTACGCCGTGGGTTTTCGCCTGGACGGCACGCAAGTGTTTGCCACTCAGGTCGGCCAGCGCTGCCATGACATCATCAACCACCCGACACTGCCGATTGCGCTGTTCGTCGCCCGTCGCCCGGGCACCGAGAGTTACCTGATCGACTTGCGTACTGGCACGCTGCTGCAAACCGTCACGTCCAACGCCAATCGTCATTTCTATGGCCACGCGGTGATCCACAAAAGCGGCGACTGGCTGTACGCCACCGAGAACGACACCTCCGACCCCGGCCGTGGCCTGCTCGGTGTGTACAAGTTCGAGGGCGAGCGCCTGGTGCACAGCGGCGAACTCTCCACCCATGGCATCGGCCCCCACCAGGTGTCATGGATGCCCGACGGCGAAACCCTGGTGGTGGCCAACGGCGGCATTCGCACCGAAGCCGAAAGCCGTGTGGAGATGAACCTCAACGCCATGGAACCGAGCCTGGTGTTGATGCACCGCGACGGTAGCCTGATCAGCAAGGAAACCCTGGGCCAACAGATGAACAGCGTGCGGCATATGGGGATTGCCAGCGATGGCACGATCCTCACCGGGCAGCAGTTCATGGGGCCGTCCCAGGAGCGTTCCGAGTTGCTCGCGATCAAGCGCCCGGGGCAGCCGTTCGTGGCGTTCCCGGTGGCCGATGAGCAACTGCAAGCCATGGGGCATTACACTGCCAGCGTCGCCGTGCACAGCGAACTGCGCCTGGTCGCACTGACAGCGCCGCGGGGTAACCGGTTTTTTATCTGGGACATGGACAGCGGTGCGCTGCGTCTGGACGGGCCATTGCCCGACTGCGCCGGTGTCGGCGCGGTGGCGGATGGCTTTGTCGTCACCTCAGGCCAGGGCCGTTGCCGCTTCTACGATTGCCGCCAGCCGCAGTTGGTCGCCAAGCCGCTGCAATTGCCGGCCGGGCTTTGGGATAACCATCTGCACCTGATCTGATCGCGCTCATGTATAGGGCCACGCATGGCCCTATAACGCGGCAGCCACGTTGTTACTTCTTGCTGGCGGCTTCTACGTTCATACCGGTAGCCAGGTTCTTGATGGAGAACCCTGAGCAGGCTTTGGCGCTGTCGATGTCGAAACGAATATTGACGACCTGCTCTGTGGTCGGCCAGCCAGGAGCTCCGGAAAGATCAACAGAGGTGGTCCCTTGCTTGACAAAGAAGCGGGCACTGTTGCTTTCACTTATGCCCTCAGACGGTGTGGACCAGAATATCTGAAGAGGAACTCGGGGCTCTGCGGCATTGAAACATTCAAACTCGAACGCCAACTGATGTGACTTCGAACCAACGACCTGAGGCGCCAGCGTAAAAATGATGTAAGGGTCCACGCCGGTAATGGTGTAGGTGTTCGGCTTGTCAGCGGGTTTTACATCATTGGTTTGCGCGACACTTCCCTTGGCTCCGAGCTTGAAGCCGATGGTATTCGGTGCGGTTGCAAAAAGGTCGGGCGGGGTCAGAAACAGCCCCCTTCGCGATGCTCGCTCAACCACAGAATACAAAACATAGTCGGGTTTGAAGCGCTCAACCAACTTCGTCAGTCCATCACTGTTGATGGATTCGTGATCCACTTGAATGACCTTTGAAAAAGTGGCCGCCATGAAGGGTGACAGCGAAATGCCATAAGAGTCTCTGAGCCAAATGACCTTTTTATTGTTCAGTGCTTTGGGTGATGCAAAAAGCTCAGGACGACGGGGCGCCAGATTTGGCAGATTGTTGTTTGTCCCCAACAATGCCCCCGACTCATAATCGTAGCGCTCTACAGGTATGCTGAATTTTTCGCGAAAGCGCAAAACAGCTTCTTGGTCGTGCGTCCAGCTTTGTATCCGTTGAAATCTGGATAGGTCGCCACCTTCCCTGTCAGTGACAGCGACCACGTCTCCATCAGCAACGTCAGGCCAGACGAGCGCAGGCTCGGCTTTACTCAAATTATTCGCCAATGCCATAAAGGCGATCCATGCACCCCGGTCATTCCAATGGGTATCGGTCTTGAAATAAAGCGGCTGGCTTTTATCTTTAGCTGCCAATAGCGGACTGAACGCATCGACATACACGCCAGGCGGGGCATTCTTCAGTAATTGTGCGGAAACAGCATCAGGCGAATGAGCCGCCCATTCCGGCAGGTACTCCGGGTAGATAGAGTCCTTATCCGGGCCAATCAACACGCGGTATTGCTTCACGCCATGCTGCTTGAACCAGTTCTCCCACTTTTTCTGATTAGTCGTCACTTTTTCAATCGTACTGGCGTCTTCCGCTGTCATTCCATTTCGCTTGACTGAAATAGACCCTACGTAGTCATCACCAAGGAAAAACCACCCATCCTTGCCCACCAGCACTTCACCCGGATCAATCGAGATACCGAGCAAATTGTAGAGGCCGCCCACTAATGGCATCGCAAAATCAATGTTGTAGAGAAACGAAAGTTCCCACCATTTCACATGTTCATCGGTGTGGCCAGGCAGACGCGTTGCCAGGTTGAACACTGGCGAAATCATCAGGATCAGAAAGGTAGAAATGAAAAATACCGCTATTTTGTTTTTCATCACGACACCGATCAAAAGTTGAAATACAAGAAGACGGTGCTGGTCGTCTTCAGGGTGGAATACATGGCAATCGCAAACACCAGCGTCATCCAGATGGTTTTTTTCCATCCAAAGGTGCCTTCAACGGTCAGCGTGAACGAGTTCTTCATTGGCGTGATGATGAAGCCAATCAAAATCATCGCGAAGCAAATCGCGTTCACGGCGATGCCCTGTGGCAGCACGCTTAACAAATGGTCCGACAACACACCGCCCCATGCCAGGCTGGCGGTAGGTACGGCGCTGACAGGCGTACCGGTGATAGAGCCGAAATCAAACATTTTGATAATGATGTTGTTCGCGTCCTGTATCGAGGTCGCTCGGAAAAATACCCAAGTGATATTGATAAACAGGAATGTAACCAGCCAGGCCAGCGGGTTGGGCATGCTCATGCCTAACTGCTTCCAGATACGGTGGATGACCAACGCGCCGCCGTGCAGGGCTCCCCATATGACAAACATCCAGCTGGCGCCATGCCACAGGCCGCCGAGAATGAAGGTCAGCATCAGGTTCATGTAGATACGCGGGGAAGAGCAACGGTTGCCGCCCAACGGGATATACAGATAGTCACGCAGGTAGCGGCTCAGGGTCATGTGCCAGCGGCGCCAGAAATCCTGGATATCGAGGGACTTGTACGGCGAGTTGAAGTTGATCGGCAGCCAGATATTGAATAACAACGCGGCGCCGATCGCCATGTCGCAGTAGCCACTGAAGTCAAAATACAACTGGAAGGTGTAGGACAGGCTGGTGGCCCAGGCACTGTAGAAGTCGTGATGCGCGCCGGGTGCGTAGCCTGCATCCGCCCACACGGAGAAGGTGTCGGCCAGAATGACCTTCTTGAACAAGCCGACACTGAAAATGAAGATCCCCATCAGAATGTTCTTGTGCCGAACAAACAAGGTCCACCGCGACTCGAACTGCGACATCATTTCTTTGTGGTGGAGAATCGGGCCGGCAATCAGGTGCGGGAAGAAGGTGACGAACAAGGCATAGTTGATGAAGTCATATTCTTTTGCCTCGCCACGGTAGCTGTCGACCAGGAAGGCAATTTGGGTGAAGGTGTAGAAGCTGATACCCAGCGGCAGGATGATCTGCTCAAACCCGACATGGCCACCGGCCAGGGTATTAAAGTTATCAATCAGGAAGTTGGTGTATTTGAAATAGGCGAGCAGCGAAAGGTTGATCGCAATCGCCCCGGCCAGCGCCCATTTTTTCCTGTGTGCGCTTTGCAGTGCCGTTGTATAAGGTGAGACCAGCCAACCGCTCGCGTAGTTGAATACGATCGAGCCCAGCAGCAGCGGCAGGTACGCCACACTCCAGTAGCCATAAAAAAACAAACTGGCCAATACCAGCCATATCTTCCCGGCCGACACCAATCGAGTCTTATTTAAAACAAAGTAAACCGCAAACACTATTGGCAAATACACCAATATGAATATAGAAGAACTGAAAATCATCGACCCACCCCAACACAAAAAAACGCGCAGTTAAAGCGACTAATAGCCTTAGCGGCTTATTCTGATTTCTACCACTGCAAACGTTTATCTTGAGTTATTAACTTTCATCAGCATCCACACGTTCCCTCAGCCACCGTTATCGGTCGATTATCCTTTTCACCTTCTGCAACGCGCCAAACGCATAGAGAAGCCCCAGTCGCTGGAAAAAAGGTCAGGGAAGATACCATAGCGAGCCAGGCTTTTCTTACCCAGCAAAGGATGTTTCCTATGGTCGTGTAGGAAAATCCGCATTGACACCTTTATCTGTCAGGCACTCGTGAAGCGGATTTTCGACCAACGGTCGGTCAAGTGAACGCAGGCCCCCCCTTGGCTTTGCCGCGTGTGCCGTAACGTAAAAGGCCCCGCAATGCGGGGCCTTTATGGGGATTTTGATGCCTTCAACTCTGCGGCCTCATCCCTTGGGACATGCCGAACATGAACAACAGCAACTCATGATCCGGCTTGGCCGCCACACTGACCTTGGCAACACGTGGCAGCAGGCATTGCCCGCTACCCTGCGCCGCACTGAGCACTTGTGTGCGAGGTTGTTCCCACGCAGCCAGCGCCAGGGCTGCAATGCCCAACGCGCCGACCAGGAACACACCTCGTGCTATTTCTAGCTTCATCTACTTAAACCCTTGATAGCGCTGCCAAACGCCGTCTCGTAAAAGTAGCTGAGTTTTTCCCAGTCGGTACTGTTCCACGACGAATGGCGGCGCAATTGCAGCATGTCATGGGAGGCGGCCCGATAAGCGGTCAAGCGCTGACGGCACTTCTCGAAGTCCAGCAGCGCCACTTCCACCTTGGCCGAGTCGCCTTCGCCGGTCACGCGTACAAAAATGTGCTTGATGTACAGGCAGCCATGTTGCCAGCGGCCCTTGTGCATGCGCGCCAGGGTGCCCGCCAATTCCTTGAGCATGCGCTCGTGAACCAACTCGCCGTACTGCTCACGGCCACCGGCGGCGTACCAGTTTTCGATCTCGTCGAAACCATCGAGGGACGCCGTCACCAACAAGGCTTTCCATTGATGCTCGGGGTCACGGCGCGCGCCGCAGAACACCAGTTCCGGAACGCGTACATCCAGCGAACGCAGGCCTTTGAGAGCGTCACGTTCGCGCAACACGGTCGGGCGCCCGAACGGGTGAAGCCAACTGCGGTAAATATGCCCGGTCTGGCGTTTGCTGTAGAGCAATCGGCCATTTGGGCTCACGACTCGCTGCACACCGCTTTCACCACCGCGTCGGCGGTTGGGTTCCTCGACCCATTCGCCCTGCTGGCGCCAGAAAAAATCAAATCGTTCTTCGGGAGCTACGTGACTGCCTGATACGCACTCAACTGCCATCCTGTTACCTCTTACGCAATACATAGACTCGCCACATGGCGTAGAGCGGCATGAAGTCCAGGGATTCCTGAACTCGGAAACCGGCTTGCTCAAATTCTGCCTCGACAGTAGCAGCCGGTAACACAAACCGGTTTTGGTAACCTTCCTGCTCACCTTTCTTGCGACGCCTGGCTTCGGCGCGCTTGCGTTTCCAAGCCTTGAAATTGCCATCCACCCACAGCGAAATAATCACGCTGTCGCGGGTAACCCGCTGAAATTCTTTCAGTATTGCCAGCCTGTGCGCCGGATCACCAATGTGGTGCATCAAACGCATGCAAAAAATACTGTCGACCGCGTTATCGGGCAAATCGATATCAAAGGCAGACGTGTGCAAAGGCCGTACCCGCTTCACCACCTCCGCCGGCTGGGCGACGGTGGCAACCTTCAACATCGACTCCGAATTGTCAGCGCCGATAATCACACGGTTGGGTTTCTCCGCCAACAAGGGCCAGAACCGCCCGGCACCGCAAGGCAGGTCCAGCACCAGGCCCGGCTCGCCAGCCATGGCCAACGCGCCGCGCGCCAATTGCTCGTCGCGTTTGTGGGACAGCCGGCGAGCCAGATTGTCCTGATGCTTGAGCAAATAATTCTGCGCGTGCTGATCGTCGTACTTTTCGGAAAAATCGAGCTTGATCGGGGTAGACATCAACGGATCTCCAGTAGCTGATGCCTACAACCTTAAGCAGCAAACTGTGATCAACAGGTCAACCCGTTGTGAAAAACTTGTCCTGTCCAACCCCATACATTTCAAGACTTTACAGATACAAGCAATAGCGTGGGGCCATATTCGCCGATTTAGCGGGTTGTCTGGCAGGATAACGGCCAGGTCCACCCTCAGGGTTTGACCTGGCTCAACTCGACATGAAACCGGCAGCCGTTGGGCTCCATGGTGCTCAGGCTGACGCTCCAACCCTGGCTCTCGCAGATGCGTTGCACCAGCGACAAGCCCAGGCCAAGGCCTTCGCCACGCTTCTCGCTGCCGCGCACAAAGGGCTCGAACATCGCTTCACGCTTGTCTTCGGGAATGCCGACCCCGGTGTCCTCGACCACAAAGCCGCTGGGTTCGAGCGTCAGGCGGATAAAGCCCTGCTCGGTGTAGTGCAGCGCATTGCGCAGCAAGTTGCCCATCACCGCATGCAAGAAGGTGGTGTTGTAGCGAGTGTCCAACGGGTTTCCCGGGCTGTAGATCAACTCGAGGCCTTTTTGCTCGATGGGCCCGCGCCAGATGCCGAGCAGATCTTCGGCCACCTGGGTCAGGTTGACTTGGGCCGACATGCCGGAATCATCGTGCTGGGCACGCGCCAGCATCAGGAAAGTCTGCACCAGTTCACGCATTTCTTCACACGCGCGGGCAATTCGCAGCACCTGGTTGCGACCACGCTGGTCAATGGCCGGGTTTTCCAGCAGCAGTTCACACGAGCTGGCCAGTACCATCAAGGGCGTGCGCAGTTCGTGGCTGACGTCGCTGGTAAACAATTGCTCACGGGACAACGCCGCACGCAGGCGGCCCAGGGTGGCGTCGAACGCCACGGCCAGCTCGCCGACTTCATCGGCGGCGTAGTCGGGCGCCAGCGGCGGCGCCAAGCCCAGCAATTGGTCACGATGGCGCACCTGGCGAGCCAGGCGCACCACCGGCGCCATTACCTTGCGGGCCAGCACCCAACCGAGGAACACCGCCAGCGCCAGGCTGAGTACAAAACCCACCAGCACCACGGCAAACAGCACGCGCTCACGCTCTTCGAAATCGCTTTGGTCTTGCAGCAACACATACCGTCGGCCATCCACCACTTCAACCATGGCGTGGTACGACAGCGCTTCGCGGAACACTTCGTGAAACCCCGGTTCCAGGTGCCGCAGGTCTTTGGGCAGTTCGAAATCTCCAGGGCCGCCACTGAAGTAAAACAGCTGGTCGGGCTCGGGCCGGTGGCTCCAGTCCTCAACGCTGTCCATCAACAACAGGCGCTGCAGGTCGCCGCCCAGGCCGGCCGAAATCAGTTTTTCTTCCACCAGGTGCACAGTCGCAACGATGCCCATGGCGAAGGCCCCCGCCACCAACGCACTCATCAGCGCAAAGGCAATGATGATCCGCTGGGCAAGGCTTTGCTTAAACTCCATCACGGCCCTCGGCCAGGCGATAACCCACACCGTGTACCGTTTGCAGCAACGGCTTGGCGAAGGGTTTATCGATCACTTGGCGCAATTGGTGAACGTGGCTGCGCAGGCTGTCGCTGTCCGGGCAGTCGTCGCCCCACAGGGCCTCTTCGAGGATTTCGCGGCGCAGTACGTGCGGGCTTTTTTGCATCAGCACCGCGAGCAGCTTCAAGCCCACCGGGTTGAGCTTGAGCAGACGCCCTTCGCGGGTGACTTCCAGGGTATCAAGGTCATAGCTCAAATCACCGACTTGCAGGGCACGGCGCCCGCCGCCCTGGGCACGGCGCAATACGGCTTCGATGCGCGCGGCCAGCTCGGACAAGGCAAACGGTTTGAGCAGGTAGTCATCGGCGCCGGACTTGAAGCCCTGCAGCCGGTCATCCAATTGGTCGCGGGCGGTGAGCATGATCACCGGCGTGTCGCGACGGGCGTCTTCACGCAGGCGTTTGCACAGCGTGTAGCCATCGATACCGGGCAGCATGATGTCGAGCACGATCAGGTCGTAATGCTCGGTGGCGGCCAGGTGCAGGCCCGACAAACCGTCCTGCGCACAGTCCACGGTGTAGCCCTTTAGCCCCAGGTAATCGGCCAGGTTGGCCAGAATATCGCGGTTGTCTTCAACCAATAAAATTCGCATGGGCAGTGTCTCCGTACGCGGTAACGGCCTTGTTGGCTCGCGCAGCTTAAGGCCAAGTGTGGCTCAGGGATAGGCCTGGGAGCCACGCCGATAAAGGTTTTCAACCAATTACATATTCCAACAAGTTTTTCACTATAGCTTCACACACTAACTACAGTGCCAGGTTGAACATCGCGCCCATCGATATAAGGAATATGGACATGGGGTTTCTCAAAACCGCGCCTATGCGTTTTCTGCTGCTCGTCACCACAACCTGGCTGGTAATTTTCCTGTTGACCCGCAGCGTGCTGCTGATCACTCATCTGGATGAAGTCGGCGGCAATTTGCTGCCGGTGTTTGGCGTGGGTTTGCTCTATGACCTGAGCTTCCTGGTGTATGCCGCCTTGCCGCTGGGCCTGTACCTGCTGCTGTGCCCGCCCGCGCTGTGGCGCCGACGCGGCCATCGCTGGTTCCTGCAAGCGGTGCTCACCGCAAGCGTATTCGCCATGCTGTTCACGGCGGTCGCTGAATGGCTGTTCTGGGATGAATTCGGTGTGCGCTTCAACTTTATTGCCGTCGACTACCTGGTGTATTCCAAGGAGGTGTTGAACAACCTGCTGGAGTCCTACCCGATCGGCAAGCTGCTCAGCTTGTTGGCGATGCTGGCGATAGTGGTGAGCCTGGCTCTGCGCAAGCCGTTCAATGCGGCGATGAACGCCCCGCTCCCGCCAATGCGCGGGCGCTTGCTGAATGCCCTGTGCCTGTTGGTAGCCGCCGGTCTGAGTGTGCAATTGATCAGCCAGAACAGCCCGCGTGCCCAAGGCGGCAATGCCTATATGAACGAATTGGCGAGCAACGGCCCCTACCAATTTTTTGCCGCCTTTCGCAATAACGAACTCGATTACACGCAGTTCTACAAAAGCCTGCCAACCGACATTGTCGCCAAACAACTGCGCGCAGAACTCAGCGAACCCAATGCGCACTTTATCGGCACAGACCCGCTAGATATCCGCCGCACGATCGACAACCCAGGCACATTGCGCAAACCCAACATCGTGCTGGTGACCATCGAAAGCTTCAGCGCCAAGTACATGGGCAGCAATGGCGATGAGAACAACCTGACGCCCAACCTTGATGCGCTGCGCAAACAAAGCCTGTACTTCAATAACTTCTATGCCACCGGCACCCGCACTGACCGTGGGCTGGAAGCGATCACGTTGGCGATTCCACCCACGCCCGGCCGCTCGATTGTCAAGCGCATTGGCCGTGAAAGCGGTTTCGCAAGCCTTGGCCAGCAACTCGGTGCCGTCGGTTACGACAGCGTGTTCGTCTACGGCGGGCGCGGTTACTTCGACAATATGAACGCGTTTTTCAGCGGCAACGGTTATCGGGTCGTCGACCAGAGCAGTGTGCCTGAAGCGGAAATTTCGTTTAAGAACGCTTGGGGCATGGCTGATGAAGACCTCTACCGGCAAACCCTGAAACTCGCCGACGCCGACTACGCCAAGCAGCAGCCTTTCCTGCTGCAACTGATGACCACGTCCAACCACCGCCCCTACACCTACCCGGACGGGCGCATTGATATCAAGTCCGGTAAAGGCCGTGACGGCGCCGTCAAATACACCGACCACGCTATTGGCGAGTTCCTCGAAGCGGCACGCCAGAAACCCTGGTTCGATAACACGATTTTCGTGTTCGTCGCCGACCACACCGCCGGCAGCGCAGGCAAGGAAGACTTGCCGATCACCAACTACCAGATCCCGCTGTTCATCTATGCCCCCAAGCTGATCGAAGCCCGGGAAACCGCACAACTGGCCAGCCAGATCGACCTTGCGCCGACCTTGCTGGGCCTGATCAACCTGAGCTACGAGTCGACCTTCTTCGGCCGCAACCTGTTGCAGGACAACCCGTTGCCACCGCGCGTGGTGGTCGGCAACTACCAGTATCTGGGGCTGTTTGACGGCAAGGACCTGGCCATTTTAAGCCCACGCCAGGGCCTGCGTCGCCACGATCAAGCCCTGGGTGAAAGCCAGGAGTTACGCGTGGGCAGTGATGATCCGTTGATCCAACGCGCCATCACCTACTACCAAGCGGCCAGCTATGACTACACACAACAATTGCTGAGCTGGAAGGCGCCGAAGGAAGTGCCCCCCACAATCAGCGTACGCTGACAGCTGCGCTCTGGCCCTTGCCTACCACAGGGCAAGGGCGTGACACTTGCGCCATCCTCCGGCGATGGCGCCCTTGCATGTCCGACTCCCTGTTGCTGATCGAAGATGACCGCCCATTGGCCGCGCTGACGGCCGAGTTCCTGCGCGCCGAAGGTTTTAGCGTCGCCGTGGAGCACCGTGGTGATCGCGCCGCACAGCGCATTCTTGAGGAAAAACCGGCGCTGTTGATCCTCGATGTCATGTTGCCGGGCATCGACGGGTTTACCCTGTGCCGCCAGATTCGCGACAGCTACCCCGGGCTGATCCTGATGATGACCGCGCTGGATGAAAACGCCGAGCAATTGACCGGTTTCCACGTGGGTGCCGACGACTACGTGGTCAAACCGGTCGACCCGCTGCTGTTGCTGGCGAGGGTGCGCTCGTTGCTGCGCCGTCACCGCCAGGCGCCCAACGCGTCTTATCAGTGGGGCGCGTTTCGATTGGATCTCAACAATCATTTCGCCTGGCTCGACGGCACGCCGTTGCAGTTCTCGGTGGCAGAGTTCGAACTGCTGGCGATTTTCGCCCGCCACAGTGGCGTGTTGCTGACCCGCGAGAAACTCCTGCAAAGCTTGCGTGGCCTGGAATACGACGGGCTTAACCGCTCGATTGATATGCGTGTGTCGCGCCTGCGCAAAAAGCTGATGAGCCTGGCCTGCCCGGTGACCATCCAGACCATCACGGCCCAAGGCTACCTGTTTGTCGAAATCCCCCAGGCGGCCCAGCATGTTTAAACTGCGCCCCTGGATGGTGGCCGTGGCGGGCGCGAGTTGGACGAGCCTGACCCTTTATCTGCTGTGGCTGTGCACCAATGCCTCGGTGTTTGTCGGCGAAGACAGCTTTTTACGCTTGATGGCCGGCCCAGGCTACCTGGTGGCCGAACAGCTTAAAGGCGTGCCTGCCGAAAAGCGTGAAGCGCGCATGGACATCCTGCGCGCGCACTTCCAGTACCCGGTAGCGCTGATCCCGTATGACGACGTCGAATTGCCCCCCGAAGCCATGGTCATGCTCGAACACCAACAGCCGGCGCTGAACAGCGACGAAGACATCAGTTACTTCCCGCTGGACGACGATACCGTGATCCGATTCGGCCCTATGTGGGGGAGTGCCGAGGTCAATGACCTGCTGAAATTTCCGATTTTCTGGATCACCGCCTGCGTCGCAGGCTTGCCGGTGTTGCTGCTGCTGGGCTTGGGTTTGCGCGCGTACCGGCGGCATAACAAGGACCTGGCCACGCTCACCCACTGCCTGGGCACCCTGGCACGCAGCCCAAATGTGATGCTGCCGGCCCTGGGCAAAGAATGGACGCCGTTGCTGCTGACCTTGCAGCAGCATGCACGGGAGATCAGCGCCATGAGCGAACGCCATCGCGAAGTCTCCCAAGCTGTTTCCCACGAACTGCGCACGCCGCTGGCGCGCATGCGTTTCGCCCTTACGTTGCTGAGCAAAAGCGAAGACCTGCCGACCCGCGCACGCCTTCAGGAGCGCTTGCAAACCGATGTCGAAGAACTCGAAGCCCTGGTTCGTGCCAGCCTGGCCTTTGCGCGGATGGCCGGCGCGCCCACTGATTTGCAGCACGAGCCCATCAACCTGCGTGACTGGCTGCACCAGGAGTTCGCCTTGCTGGATGGGCACCATCGCCAATTGAGCCTGGAAACCGAGCCTGCACAGCTTGAACTGATCGGCGACCGCGCCCTGTTGCACCTGATCGTGCGCAACCTGTTGAGCAACGCCATCACCTATGCGCGTGATCGAGTGTGTGTGAGCGCCACTTATCAGGGTGAGCAGCACGTGGTGCTGCATGTCGACGATGACGGCCCCGGCATATTGGCGGAGAACCGTGAAAAGATTTTCGAGCCCTTCGTGCGGCTTGCCATGGGCGGCGACGAACCCAGTGGCTTCGGCCTCGGCCTGGCGCTGGCCAAGCGCGCAACCCAGTGGCATCACGGTGAGTTGTCGGTAACCCGCAGCCCGCTGGGCGGCGCACGCATGAGCCTGGTACTGCCGTTGCGCCCTCTTTAGAGCGCTGTTACAGCCTGTGACAGCCAAGCCATCCCATCGCCCGTAACCTCGCCAACTGAATCCCCGGTTGGAGAGCCCTTTCATGCATCCCCGTAAGAAGCATTTGCCCACCTTGATGCTGTCGCTGTGCATCGTTGCCGGCGCATTCGTGCCCGGTAATGCGTCGGCCTCGCGCCTGGCGGTGACGGACAAGCCATCACCACGGATGGAAGACAAACACGCCGGCGATCACACCGCCAATACGGCACGTCGGCCAACGGCGCAGGATGCGCTCCTCACCCCACCCCCCCGGAGGCGGCCCCGAGCCGCCGGCGTTGAGAAACTCGCGCACCTGCCTGGCCCTGGCTCATTCGACCAAGCTGCTGCACCGCAACCCGTGGCACTTGTGCCGGCTGCCCAAGTAACCCTGGCACGGGGCATGACCTTCAGGAAGCTGTTGCGGCGGCGTACATTGGGTTGAGACAGATATAGCGCGGGCCTAATGTGGGAGCGGGCTTGCTCGCGAATGCGCAGTGTCAGTCAATAAATCCACCGACTGATACACCGCATTCGCGAGCAAGCCCGCTCCCACATTGGTTCTCCTACATTTTTGAATACAAAAAAGCCCCGCCTGCATCACTGCAGGCGGGGCTTTTCGGTAGCCGGGTAGGCTGGCTTACATCATGCCGCCCATGCCACCCATGCCGCCCATGTCAGGCATACCGCCACCGCCAGCGCCTTCAGCCTTTGGCTTGTCGGCGATTGCAGCTTCGGTAGTCAGGATCAGGCTACCGATCGAGGCTGCTGCTTGCAGCGCGGAACGAGTCACCTTGGTAGGGTCCAGGATGCCCATTTCGATCATGTCGCCGTATTCGCCAGTCGCAGCGTTGTAACCGTAGTTACCTTTGCCGTTCTTGACTTCGTTGACCACAACGCTTGGCTCGTCGCCGGAGTTGGCAGCGATCTGACGCAGCGGTGCTTCAACAGCGCGACGCAGAACAGCGATACCGACGTTCTGGTCAGCGTTGTCGCCGGTCAGGTCAGCCAGGGCTTCCAGAGCGCGGATCAGCGCAACGCCACCGCCAGGTACCACGCCTTCTTCAACGGCTGCACGGGTTGCGTGCAGGGCGTCTTCAACGCGGGCTTTCTTCTCTTTCATTTCAACTTCGGAACCGGCGCCAACCTTGATCACTGCAACGCCGCCAGACAGCTTGGCCAGACGCTCTTGCAGTTTTTCACGGTCGTAGTCGGACGAGGTTTCGGCAACCTGGGCACGGATCTGAGTGATGCGAGCCTGGATGTCCTGCTCAACGCCAGCACCGTCAACGATGATGGTGTTTTCCTTGGAGATGGTCACGCGCTTGGCGCTACCCAGGTTTTCCAGGGTGGCGCTTTCCAGGCTCAGGCCGATCTCTTCGGAGATTACGGTACCGCCGGTCAGAACAGCGATGTCCTGCAGCATGGCCTTGCGACGATCGCCGAAGCCTGGCGCCTTGACGGCGGCGACTTTAACGATGCCACGCATGTTGTTCACAACCAGAGTCGCCAGGGCTTCGCCTTCAACGTCTTCGGAAACGATCAGCAGCGGGCGGCCGGCTTTGGCAACGGCTTCCAGCACTGGCAGCATTTCGCGGATGTTCGAGATCTTTTTGTCGACCAGCAGGATCAGCGGGCTGTCCAGCTCGGCAACCATGGTCTCAGGCTTGTTGACGAAGTACGGGGACAGGTAGCCACGGTCGAACTGCATGCCTTCTACAACCGACAGTTCGTTTTCCAGGCCAGTGCCTTCTTCAACGGTGATCACGCCTTCTTTACCGACTTTTTCCATGGCTTCGGCAATGATGTCGCCGATGGAGTTGTCGGAGTTGGCGGAGATGGTGCCTACCTGAGCGATAGCCTTGGTGTCGGCGCATGGCTTGGAGAGCTTTTTCAGCTCAGCAACGATGGCGATAGTCGCCTTGTCGATGCCGCGCTTGAGGTCCATCGGGTTCATGCCGGCAGCGACGGCCTTGTAGCCTTCGTTGACGATGGCCTGAGCCAGTACGGTAGCGGTGGTGGTGCCATCGCCTGCGTCATCGTTGGCACGGGAGGCAACGTCTTTGACCAGCTGCGCGCCCATGTTTTCGAAACGGTCTTCCAGTTCGATTTCTTTGGCTACGGAAACGCCGTCCTTGGTGATGGTCGGAGCGCCGAAGCTCTTCTCGATAACCACGTTACGGCCTTTAGGGCCCAGGGTCGCTTTTACCGCGTCAGCCAGGATGTTGATGCCGGTGAGCATTTTTTTGCGGGCGGAATCGCCGAATTTAACTTCTTTAGCAGCCATGATCGATATTCCTTAAATACTTTGTAGTAACGGGAAAATGAGCGGGGAATCAGTCTTCCAGAACGGCGAGAATTTCGTTCTCAGCCATGACCAGCAGGTCTTCGCCGTCGACTTTCACAGTGTTGCTGCCGGAGTAAGGGCCGAAAACAACCTTGTCACCCACTTTTACGGCCAGCTCACGTACTTGACCGTTTTCCAGCGTCTTGCCCGGGCCTGCAGCGAGAATCACACCGTGGTTGGCTTTTTCAGCAGCCGAACCTGGCAGAACAATACCGCCAGCGGTTTTCTTTTCTTCTTCGCTGCGACGGATTACGACGCGGTCGTGCAGAGGACGAAGCTTGCTCATTGTCGATCTCTCCTAATTGTGTTTTTCATCGGCCGGTATCGATACCGGCAAGTTGTATTCCGGCGGTGCCGGTCGCGCCTCGCCAAGCAAGACGCGGAAGTCTGTCTGGTGTCGCCACCAGAAACCTTGCGGTGACCGTTACATAAGGGCGCATAAGCTTATTACAAGAGGCCGCGACGGAAATTTTTTACGAATGCCGGGCGGCAAAAGCAACACGGCACCCAAAGGCGCCGTGCAGGTCATGCGGTTATTTGCTGTCGC
Source organism: Pseudomonas sp. W3I7 (assembly GCF_030816095.1). Classification (NCBI taxonomy): domain Bacteria; kingdom Pseudomonadati; phylum Pseudomonadota; class Gammaproteobacteria; order Pseudomonadales; family Pseudomonadaceae; genus Pseudomonas; species Pseudomonas sp. W3I7. The sequence goes on along the minus strand of NZ_JAUSXP010000001.1, from coordinate 875,494 downwards.
GGTGTTCGAACTCGCCTTCGATCACATCCCCTTCACGCCCCAACGGCTGGCGTGGAGCCGGCCCGCCACGGGGTTGCAGGTCATCGGCAAACGCACGCTGGCGGATCGCCGCTTCTTCGGCACGCTGGCGCATCTTGCCGGCCAGCAGCTTGCGGGTGAACGGCAGCAGCATGACCAGGCCGACCACATCGCTGATAAAGCCCGGCAGGATCAACAGACCACCGGCCAAGGCCATCATCAGGCCTTCAAGCATGGTCTGTGCAGGCAGTTCGCCGCGGTTCAGGCTTTCACGGGCACGCAGCGCCGTGGCCAGCCCGGCGACGCGCAGCACCAGCACGCCGAGCATCGAGCCGAGAATGATCAACAGCAGCGCCGGGAAAAACCCGATGGCACTGCTGACTTGAACGAATACGAACAGCTCCAACACCGGGAACAGCAGAAAGAGCAATAAAAAAGGGCGCATCAAATGGTTCCTCAACGCAAGAATGCCTTGCCAGTTCACCTTAGATGACGTCGCCGTTTCGTGAATTCAAGCGCTGACGGCTTCTTTTTTCGGCCAGACCGCGGCGTGAGCCAATGAAACCAGGGCTTCACGCACTTGTGTCGGCGTGTTGCAAGATTCGGCAAACGGCAGCCAATACAAGGACTGGCCGATACGCAGGTGCATGCCTTCGCTGTCGATACCGGCCAATTGCGCAGGTTCGGTGGTCGGCAGGCCGGTCAGCTCGACATAGTGGGCGATGGCCTTGGTGTGGTCGCTGTTCATGTGCTCGATCATGCTGCGCTCGGCTTTGCCCGCAAACGGGTTGGCCAGGGTGAGCTGGTCAACCCAGTGAATCGCGCCAAAGCCGCCGATGTAACGGTGACGCACCGGCTTGAGCACCCAGAAGTCGAAATCGTGGGCTTTGTGGTAGTTGGCCGAATCCGGGAAGTAGCGGTAGTAGCGCTCGGCGGCGGCTTCAATCGCAGCCTCATCCTCAAGCTTTTCGGCTTCGGCCAGGTAGGTCAGGCGCCCTACCGCTTGCACGTCATCCGCCTCGCGCTCACCCACCAGCAGCGAGCACTTGGGGTCTTTTTGCAGGTTGTGGGTGTGCTGGGCGATGCGGCTGATCAGGATGATCGGCTGGCCGTGCGCGTCGAGGCAGTACGGCACCACTGAGCCGAAGGGAAAACCCGGCATGGCTTTGGACAATGTGGAGAGCGCTCCACGGTATTCCTTGAGCAACAGCTCTCGGGCATTCTTGGCAACCTGCGTGCTCACGGTATGACTCCTCGGGTGTTCAGCCGCCCACAGCCTATGGCGTCTATGGGAATGAATCTCAACACAAGGTAATCAATATCGGCGCTGGTTGCCAGAGTGCCCGTTGCTGGCCTTACCAGGCTGCTTTACCAAGCGACGCCGAAGCCTGCGGTGTAACGGGTCTTGTCCAAGCTGCTTTGCGATTCGCCATTAATGAGGTCACGCTCGGCCTTGAGGTTGAGCGAGGCCCACTCGGTGACTTTGTAGCGCAGGCCCATTTCCGCCTCCAGGGAGTAATCGGACGGCCCGGCCAGCGGTTTGCCCACTTCACCGTTAGTGAAGAATTCCACGGTCTTGCCCACCAGGTAGCGGTTGTAGTTCCACTTCATGGCCAGGGAATAGAAGTTGCTCTTGCGATCGTCCGAATACTGGTAATCGGTGCGGTTGACCAGCGAGCCGAGGGAGAACGCGCCCAGCTCATCGTCCCAGAACTGATAGCCAGGGCCAGTACCGACGGTGCGCTGGCGGGACAGGTCTTCAACCTTGTCACGCTTGTAGGTCAGGCGGCCCTGCCAGTACCAATGCTCGGTGATGAAGCGGTCCAGGTCATATTCCAGCGACCAGTTATCAGTGGTGGTCACGTCATCCTGGAACTCGCGGTTGTATTCGCCCTGGGCGGTATGCCGCCACTGGCCGTGACGGGCGGTGGTCTTGAAATCGATGTCGTAGTCATTGGTGTCTTTGTCGGCGCGTTTGTAGTCCAGCGCCAGGTCGACATTGCCCTTCCATACCAAGTCTTCGATCACAGGCTTTGGCTTGATGATCTGCTGGATGCTGGCCAATTCCACGGTTTTCGGCGCTTCGCCATTGGTCAGGGTGACCTTGCCATCCTCCGCCGCTTTCAGGGATTTGGCCTTTTCTCCGGTGTAAGCGTCCTGCTTGACCAGCAGTTCCTGGTCGCTTTCCAAAGTCTTGACCTGTTTCCAGTCCACCGGGATGGCCCCTGCGTAGTTGGTCTGAATCAGCAATTTGCCACCGTCGAAGACCTTGATCTTGCCGGTCAGGCGGTCACCGTTCTTCAACCAGATGGTGTCGGCGAGCAGGGGCGTGGAGGCACTGAAAACAGCGAGGCAGAGCAGGGTTCTGGACAACATAAGCGAATTCGAGGCTCGAAATTGGCGAAAAAGGGGCGTTATCGTGTTAGATAGCTAGGACTGACTCAAGGATTTATATTGAGTTCAATTCTCAACTGAATGATTACAGACGTTTCTTACAAAAACACCTCTTTAATAAAGACGCGGCGATGCCCACACTCCACTCCCCCGAAGACGCCCCCCAAAGCCCCGCAGACATGCGCCGCACGGCCTTGTACCTGACCCTGGCGCAAGTGCCCGAAGGTTGCGTGGTGAGTTACGGCGAGTTGGCGCACCTGGCCGGGCTGGGCCGGGCCGCACGCTGGGTCGGGCGTACCTTGAGCCAGCTTCCGGAGGACACCCGCCTGCCCTGGCATCGGGTGTTGGGTGCCGGTGGTCGGATAAGTCTGCCGGTGGGCAGTGCTTCAGGCGACGAACAACGTGCGCGTTTGCGCAGTGAAGGCGTCAGTATCCTGAATAATCGCGTTGATATTCAGCGTCATGGCTGGCGCCCGGTAGAGCACAGCGGTTAGAGTGCGCGCTTTGTTTCCGCAAATCTGAGGCAGACTCCAGCCCATGCCCCGTAAAACCTGGCGCGCCGCGCTCGCCGCCTATGCCAGCCCTTCGACGTTAGTCCTGTTGTTGCTCGGCTTCGCCGCCGGCTTGCCTTACATGTTGGTGTTTTCGACGCTTTCCGTGTGGTTGCGCGAGGCCGGTGTGGCCCGCGAGACCATCGGCTATGCGAGCCTGATCGGCCTGGCCTACGCGTTTAAATGGGTCTGGTCGCCGCTGCTCGACCAATGGCGCCTGCCGCTGCTCGGCAAACTGGGACGACGTCGCTCCTGGCTGGTACTTGCCCAGACGCTGGTGATCCTCGGTTTGATCGGCATGGGCTTCTGCGACCCGCAAAAGCACTTGTCCTGGCTGATCGCCATTGCCGTTATCGTAGCCTTCGCCTCAGCCACCCAGGACATCGCGGTAGACGCCTATCGCCTGGAAATCGCCGACGACAGCCGCCAGGCTGCGCTGGCTGCCAGCTACATGTCCGGCTATCGCATCGCCGCACTGCTGGCCACCGCCGGCGCGCTGTTCTTTGCCGAAGGTTTCGGTTCCACCGGTTTCAACTATAAACACTCGGCCTGGACCGGCACTTACGTGCTGTTCGGCCTGTTGATGATCCCGGCGCTGCTGACCACCTTCTTCATGCGTGAACCCGATGTGCCACTGCGCACCCAACTGCAGGCCGGGCGCTACAGCTTTGCGCATCAGCTTGTTTCGGTCTTTGTGCTGATCGTGCTGCTGGTGTCGGTCCCGGCGATGTTCACCCAGCTGTACAACACCGATTTCGCCAGCGTGCTGTTCCACGGCGTGAGCCTGTGGGAGCTGCTGATGGAAGACCGCGCGTTCCTGCGCGCCATCCTGTACATCATCCTTACCACCCTGTGCCTCTCGGCCATGGGCCGCCGGGGTTTGGCGCCGGTGCTGACACCGGTCAACGACTTTATCCTGCGTTATCGCTGGCAGGCGCTGCTGCTGCTCGGGCTGATTGCGACCTATCGCATGTCCGACACCGTGATGGGCGTGATGGCCAACGTGTTCTACATCGACCAGGGCTTTACCAAGGACCAGATCGCCGGGGTCAGCAAGATCTTCGGCCTGATCATGACCCTGCTCGGCGCCGGTATGGGCGGCCTGTTGATTGTGCGCTTCGGCATCCTGCCGATCCTGTTTATCGGCGGCATTGCCTCGGCGGCCACCAACCTGCTGTTCGTGATGCTCGCCGACATGGGCCCCGACCTGCAGATGCTGATCTTCACCATCTCCCTGGATAACTTCAGTTCGGGCCTGGCCACTTCAGCGTTTGTCGCCTACCTGTCGAGCCTGACCAACCTCAAGTTCTCTGCCACCCAATACGCGCTGCTCAGCTCGATCATGCTGTTGCTGCCGCGCCTGATTGGTGGCTACTCAGGCGTGATGGTGGAGAAGTTCGGCTATCACAACTTCTTCATCATCACTTGCCTGCTGGGTGTGCCGACGCTGTTCCTGATTGCGCTGCACTGGTTTCAGGAAAGCCGACGGGCGCGATTGAATCCTCCCGCAGAAGACTGACCCAACTCGGTCAGTGTGGGAGCTGGCTTGTTGTGGCGAGGGAGCTTGCTCCCGCTCGACAGCGAAGCTGGAGTCGGCTTAGTTAGGGGCGCTTCGCACCCCAGCGCAAGCAAGCTTGCTCGCCACAGCAAGCTCCCTCGCCACAACAAGCCAGCTCCCACACACGCTCTACTCCAACAAAAACACCGCCACGACCTCACGCCTGTACTCCAGCGACAACCGCCCGTACAATCCCAAGTCATTTCAAGTCCAAGCAACCGACAACGGCCTACCATGCGTACCAGTCAATATTTGCTCGCCACACAGAAAGAAACGCCTTCCGACGCGGTTGTGATCAGCCATCAGCTGATGCTGCGCGCCGGCATGATCCGCAAACTGGCCTCCGGCCTGTACACCTGGCTGCCCATGGGCTTGAAGGTGATGCGCAAGGTCGAAGCCATCGTTCGCGAAGAAATGAACGCCGCCGGCTCTCTGGAAGTGTTGATGCCGAGCACCCAACCGGCTGAGCTGTGGCAGGAATCCGGGCGCTGGGAAGAGTACGGCCCTGAGTTGCTGCGCTTCAAGGACCGTCATGGCCGCGACTTCTGCGCCGGCCCGACCCATGAAGAAGTGATCACCGACCTGATGCGCAACGAGCTGAGCAGCTACAAACAGCTGCCGTTGAACCTGTATCAGATCCAGACCAAGTTCCGTGATGAAATCCGCCCACGCTTCGGCTTGATGCGCGGCCGCGAATTCATCATGAAGGATGCCTATTCGTTCCACGCAGACCAGGCGTCCCTGCAGGTCACCTACGACCGCATGCACACCGCCTACTGCAACGTGTTCACGCGCCTGGGCCTGAAATTCCGCCCGGTTGAAGCGGACAACGGTTCCATCGGCGGCGCCGGCTCCCACGAATTCCACGTGCTGGCCGAGTCCGGCGAAGACGATATCGTGTTCAGCAACGGCTCCGACTACGCGGCGAACATCGAGAAAGCCGAAGCTGTGCCACGGGAAACGTCCCGCCCGGCACCGACTGAAGAACTGCGCCTGGTGGACACGCCAGACACCAAGACCATCGCGGCCCTGGTGGAAAAATTCAATCTGCCGATTGAAAAGACCATCAAGACCCTGATCGTGCACGCCGAGGAAGAAGGCAAGCTGATCGCCCTGGTGATCCGTGGCGACCACGAACTCAACGAAATCAAGGCTGCCCAGCAACCTGGCGTGGCCAGCCCGCTGGTCATGGCCACCGATGCCGAACTGCGCGACGCCATTGGCGCCGGTGCCGGTTCCCTGGGCCCGCTGAACCTGCCGCTGCCGATCATCATCGACCGTTCGGTCGAGCTGATGAGCGACTTCGGTATCGGCGCCAACATTGATGACAAGCACTACTTCGGCGTGAACTGGGAGCGTGACCTGCCGGTTCCGACCGTGGCCGACCTGCGTAACGTGGTGGCCGGTGACCCAAGCCCGGATGGCAAGGGCACCCTGGAAATCAAGCGCGGCATCGAAGTCGGGCACATCTTCCAGCTGGGCAACAAGTACAGCAAGGCGATGAAGTGCGAAGTGCTGGGCGAGAACGGCAAGCCGATCACCCTGGACATGGGCTGCTACGGCATTGGCGTATCGCGCGTGGTTGCCGCTGCCATCGAGCAGAACAACGACGAGAAAGGCATCATCTGGAGCGACGCCCTGGCACCGTTCCAGATCGCCCTGGTACCGCTGCGCTACGACAACGAGCAAGTGCGCGAAGCCACCGACAAACTGTATGCCGAACTGACGGCTGCCGGTTTTGAAGTGCTGCTCGATGACCGGGACAAGAAAACCAGCCCGGGCATCAAGTTCGCCGACATGGAACTGATTGGCATCCCGCACCGTATCGTGGTCAGTGACCGCGGCCTGGCCGATGGCAATCTGGAATACAAGAGCCGGACCGAAGCCGAAGCCCAACCGTTGCCGGTGGCTGACGTGCTGTCTTTCCTTCAGGCGCGTATTCGTCGCTGAAAACCAGATCAAGAGAAGTCATGTTCAAGCGAAACACCAGAGCCCTGGGGGGCGCCGCCTTGTGCGGCGCCCTGCTGGTCAGCGGCTGCGCCAATCAAATGTCGCAACGCAGTGAGCACGAGGAGCGGGTCGAACGTAAGTTGCTCGATCACAGCCTGCAAATCGATGTAGGCGAACCCAAAGTGCTGGAACTGCCGCAACGCCGGGTTCGCATTCACGAGCAAAAGACCTTTGAGGTCACCGAGTTCGAAGTCACCCGCCGTTACGATCGCTACACCCCCTACCAAGCCTGGCGCAAACTCTATGAGATGCCGTTGGGTGCCGTTGCACTGGTAGCGGGCGCGGGCGCCAACGTGGTGAATATCTTCGCCCTCGGTAACCTGCCCACCAGCATGACGCACGACTGGCTGAGCTACGGCGTGGACGGCATCAACCCGTTCATGAACGTGCAATCCCACGGCCGTGCGCAACAGAACCTGGCGGGTATCGATGAAGTGCAGCGCGACAAGCGCACGGAGTATTCGAGCCTGCCCTGGAGTGAACGCCCGGTACAGGTCACCGCCGGCAAGCAGACCCATGAGCTGACCACCGACCGCGACGGCGTACTGCGCTTGAACCTGTTGGACAGCCCGTTTGCCGAGCAGGACCTGAACCGCGTCAGCACCTTGAAGATCAGCGTGGAAGATGGCCAGGACGATGTGCATTCCGACTCGACCCTGGCGATCAGCAACACCCTGCGCGGCAAGTTGCTCGAAGCCCATGGCCTGATCTACGACGACCTGGAAGATGACGAAGTGAGCCAGTGGGTGCACCGGGTCAAACGCCTGTCGGAGCTGGGCCTGGAAGAAGAAGCCAGCGAGCTGGAACAAAGCCTGATCGAATTGACGCGCAATGATCCGGAGTTGCAGCAGGAGTTTCTGCAGGCGCTGACCAAGGATGCAGGAAGGCTCGTCGCAGATCCTGGGGCACGCTGAGATTCTGTAAACGCTATAGATCTAAATGTGGGAGCGGGCTTGCTCGCGAAGGCGGTGTATCAGTGATGAATGCATCAACTGACACTCCGCCTTCGCGAGCAAGCCCGCTCCCACATTTGGTTTACGGTTTCTACCAGGGAAATTGAAGCTGCTCGTTACCGCTGCTCATGTCCAGCAACCGCACCCCAATCCCCAACAACCGCACCGGCTTCCCGCCCCGGTTAAACGCTTGCGTCAACAGCTGTTGATAACTCTCCAGATCCCGCCCTGCCCCGGCCTGCTCCAGCGTCGTTTGGGTAAAGTCGTGAAACTTCACCTTAACGAACGGCTTGCCCGCGCGGTAGCTACTGTCTATACGCGCCATGCGCCCCGCCAGGGTTTCCATCAGCTCAGGCAGTTTCGCCAGACAGCTTGAAAGGTCCGGCAGGTCCACGTCGTAGGTATTTTCCACACTGATGGATTGCCGACGGCTGTCGTTCTGCACCACGCGGTCATCAATCCCCCGGGCCAGGCCCCAGAGCCGCTCGCCAAAACTGCCGAATTCACGCACCAGCGCCAGCTTGTTCCACTCGCGCAGTTGCAGGCAGTCTTCGATGCCCAGGCGCGCCAGCTTGTCGGCGGTGACCTTGCCGACCCCGTGCAGCTTTTTCACCGGCAACTGCGACACAAAGTCTTCGACCTGATCCGGGGTGATCACAAACAGGCCGTTGGGCTTTTTCCAATCGCTGGCGATCTTGGCCAGAAACTTGTTCGGCGCCACGCCGGCCGACACGGTGATGTGCAACTGGTTGGAGACGCGCCGGCGTATGTCCTGGGCGATACGTGTGGCACTGCCGCCAAAATGCGGGCTGTCGGACACATCCAGATAGGCTTCGTCCAGCGACAACGGCTCGATCAGGTCGGTGTAGTCGCGAAAGATCGTCTGGATTTCCTTCGAGGCTTCTTTATAGGCATCCATGCGCGGCTTGACGATGGTCAGGTCCGGGCACAACTTCAAGGCGTGACGCGATGACATGGCCGAGCGCACGCCATAGGCCCGCGCCTCATAGTTACAGGTGGCAATCACCCCGCGCCTGTCTGCCGAGCCGCCGACCGCCAGGGGCTTTTGCGCCAGGCTCGGGTCGTCGCGCATCTCGATGGCGGCGTAGAAGCAATCACAGTCGACGTGGATGATTTTGCGCTGCGTCATATAAACAGAGGGTGTAATCCAACGGGCGGCCAGTATCGCACTCACTCCTGTATATAGCACCAGTAGTTTGAATCTGCCGTTTGAGCGGTAGGAAATTTCCCAGGTGAATTTATTTTCTCAATCGAAAACCAGCCGCCAATAGAGCTGAAACCCTTGGCCAGACTGGCCCCGAGGCCGTTTGAAGCCCACCTTGGAGAGCTAACCGCTTGAACCACAAGCGCTTTTCTTCAATTCACAGGTTGACACATCTGCGTTCCTCTGTAGAATGCCGACACACAGACGCGGGATGGAGCAGTCTGGTAGCTCGTCGGGCTCATAACCCGAAGGTCGTCGGTTCAAATCCGGCTCCCGCAACCAAACATCAAAAAAGGCTACTCGAAAGAGTGGCCTTTTTTGTGCGTGCTTGTTTTAGCCCTGTATGAAAATTGTAAGACAGAAAAAACGTTGCCCACCGTGCACTTACCGCACAAGGTGGCCGTGGAGTGACTAATTTCCACTTATTTGACCCATCAGACTATTAACGGTTGACACCTCGCCGCTGGGCTGTAGAATGCCGCCCACAGACGCGGGATGGAGCAGTCTGGTAGCTCGTCGGGCTCATAACCCGAAGGTCGTCGGTTCAAATCCGGCTCCCGCAACCAAACATCAAAAAAGGCTACTCGAAAGAGTGGCCTTTTTTGTATCCGGTGAAAAAGTTCTTCTGAAACAATGGCATGGCATCTTTCATGAAACCGTATACGGTTTGCAGAGTCCATGTCATTGCAAGCTATGCTCAGTACTCAAGCACGACCCTCTACGACCAATGGCCGCTGTCGCCGCCCCCGGCGATAAGCGTTAATATTTGTAATTATTTTGTCCATAGGGATTGGTAACTTGGCTGGATACCTCCATCCTGTCGCGCACAATCCACGAGGTGATTGATGCGCGCCAACTCGTCTGAACCACAAGACACCGTCACAGCGGAACAACCGATTACTCCCACCCGTTTGCGTTGGCTGGATCTGTTGAGCAAATACCGTCAACCCATTGGGCTGGCCGTCACTCTGCTGTTGTTCGCTATCGCCCTGATCGCCTGCCGACACCTGCTGCTGGAACTGGATCTTTACGCGCTCCACGACTCGATCCTGGAAGTGCCCAAGCCTGCCTTGCTCGGCGCATTTGCCGCGGCGGTCGCCGGTTTCATCATTCTATTGGGCTATGAATTCTCCGGCGCGCGGTATGCCGGCGTAAAGCTGCCGGCCAAAACCCTGGCCATGGGCGGCTTCACCGCCTTTGCCATCGGCAATGCCATTGGCCTGTCGATGCTTTCGGGCGGCTCGGTGCGCTACCGTTTATATGCACGCCACGGCATCGGCGCCTCGGAAGTGGCGCACATGACCGTGTTTGCCAGCCTGGCCCTGGGCACCGCCCTGCCGCCGCTGGCCGCACTGGCCACCTTGAGCAACTTGCCGGCGGCCTCGACCTACCTGCATGTGTCCCAAGGTTTGCTCGGAGGCATCGCCGGCGCGGTATTGCTGTTGTCGGTCGCGCTGTGTATCGGTATTTATCGCCGCCGCCTGCCGGAACAACCCTACCCGGACAACCTGCTGGTCAAGGCCGGGCGTCGCACGCTACGCCTGCCCGGCCGCCGCCTGACCTTCCTGCAACTGATCATTACCGCGCTGGATGTGGCCGCTGCCGCCACCGTCCTTTATATGTTGCTGCCGGAAGCGCCGCCATTCGGCCCGTTCCTGCTGGTGTACCTGCTGGCCCTGGCGGCCGGTGTACTCAGCCATGTGCCGGGTGGCGTGGGCGTGTTCGAGGCAATTCTGCTGGCCGCCTTCGCCGACAAACTCGGCGCCGCGCCATTGGCCGCCGCCCTGCTGCTGTACCGGATGATCTACGTGGTGCTGCCACTGCTGATCGCCTGTATCTTCCTGCTGGTCAACGAAGCCCAGCGCCTGTTCCAGACCCAGCAAAGCCTGCGGGTTGCATCGGGCCTGGCGGCGCCGGTGCTGGCCGTACTGGTTTTTTTGTCCGGCGTGGTCCTGCTGTTTTCCGGCGCCACGCCGGAAATCGACTCACGCCTGGAAAACATCGGCTTCCTGATTCCCCACCGCCTGATTGACGCCTCGCACTTCGGTGCCAGCCTGATCGGCGTGTTGTGCCTGTTGCTCGCCCAAGGCCTGCGTCGACGTTTGTCGGCGGCCTGGATGCTGACCATGGTGCTGCTGCTGACCGGCGCCCTGCTCTCGCTGCTCAAAGGTTTTGATTGGGAAGAAGCCAGCCTGATGATCATGACGGCGGTGCTGCTGGCGATCTTCCGTCGCTCGTTCTACCGCGCCAGCCGCCTCACCGAACTGCCGTTCTCGCCGCTGTATCTGGTGGCCAGCGTCTGCGTGCTGGGCGCCTCGATCTGGCTGCTGCTGTTTGCCTATCAAGATGTGCCGTACAGCCATCAACTGTGGTGGCAGTTCACCCTGGACGCCAACGCCCCACGGGGCCTGCGTTCGTTGCTGGGTGCGGCGGTGTTGCTGGTCATCGTGTCGTTGACCTGGCTGCTGCGCACTGCGCGCCCGGTTATTCACTTGCCGACGCCGGATGAGCTTGAGCGCGCCACCAAGATCCTGATGGCCTCCTCGCAACCCGACGGCGGCCTGGCGCTGACCGGCGACAAGGCGTTGCTGTTTCACCCCAACGATGAAGCCTTCCTGATGTACGCCCGTCGCGGGCGCAGCCTGGTGGCCTTGTACGACCCGATCGGCCCGACTCAGCCCCGCGCGGAGATGATCTGGCAGTTCCGTGACCTGTGCGACATCCATCACGCGCGCCCCGTGTTCTACCAGGTACGCGCCGAGAACCTGCCGTACTACATGGACATCGGCCTGACCGCGATCAAGCTGGGCGAAGAAGCCCGTGTCGACCTCAAACGCTTTGACCTGGAAGCCAAGGGCAAAGAGATGAAGGACCTGCGCTACACCTGGAACCGTGGCACCCGGGACGGTCTGTCCCTGGAGATCTGCGACCCGGGCAAGGCGCCGATGGATGAGCTCAAAGTTATCTCCGATGCCTGGCTGACCGGCAAGAACGTGCGAGAAAAAGGCTTCTCCCTCGGACGCTTCAGCGACGACTACCTCAAGCACTTTCGCATCGCGATCATTCGCTTCGAAGGGCGCCCGGTGGCCTTCGCCAACCTGCTCGAGACTTACAACCATGACCTGGCCAGTCTCGACCTGATGCGTGCGCACCCGGACGCGCCGAAGCTGACCATGGAATTCATGATGGTTGGCCTGATTCAACATTATAAGAACCACGACTACGCCCGCTTCAGCCTCGGCATGGTGCCGTTGTCGGGCCTGCAACCCCGCCGTGGTGCGCCGCTGACCCAACGCCTGGGCTCAATGGTGTTCCGCCGTGGCGAGCAGCTGTATAACTTCCAAGGTTTGCGCCGCTTCAAAGACAAGTTCCAGCCTGACTGGGAACCCCGTTATATGGCCGTGCCCGCAGGACTTGATCCGCTGGTGGCACTGGCCGATACCGCCGCCCTGATTGCGGGCGGCTTGACTGGATTGGTGAAACGCTGATGATTCGACGCTCCTGGCGGTATGTATTGGCCTTAGTAGTGCTGCTCGCGCTGATTGCGGCGGGTGGCTTTTGGTACTGGAACCGCCCTGCCCCGCAACCGACCCTGGAACAACTGCCCCAGGCCGACGGTTCAGTGATGACCCGTGTGACGCCTAATGGCTCGGCCAAGGCCCGCGTGGCCGTGGCCGTAATGGCCGACGAAACCTTGAGCGACAGCCAGCTGATTGCCCTGAGCCAGGGCGGCTCAGCGCAGATCGTGCAAGTGATCCTGCCAAAAGATGACTGCAAGCTGCAGGAACAAGCCCTGCAAAGCGCTCTGGCCCAGCTTAAAGGCCCGGCGACGCTGGTCAGCGGCATCGGCCCTGGCGCCGCACTCGCCTGGCGCTGGTTGGCCACACAGAACGACGATAAGGCCAACGCCATCTCCGTCGGCTTCGCCCTGGCACAGGAAGGCTGCAAAGACCCACTGCCAAAGACCTCCGCCCACGGCAACTGGCTGGTGGCGTGGAACGATAACCCTGACGATGAAAGCGCCAGTTTCGTACGCGATACACCGCGCGCGACGACCAGCATCAGCGACTACGACATTCACTACCCGCAAGTGCTGAACAACGAACTGCGCAAGCAATTGGTCGGTTCGGACAACGGCGGCCTGGCGATTCCGGTGGTCGAAGTACCGGCTGGCCAAGCCAAGGACACCGTTACCCTGTTCCTCTCCGGTGATGGCGGCTGGCGTGACCTGGACCGCGATGTGGCCGGTGAAATGGCCAAGATCGGCTACCCGGTGGTCGGCATCGACACCCTGCGCTACTACTGGCAGCACAAGACCCCGGAACAAAGCGCCAAGGACCTCACCGAGCTGATGCAGCACTACCGCCAGAAGTGGGGCACCAAGCGCTTCGTACTGACCGGCTATTCGTTCGGTGCCGACGTATTGCCGGCGATCTACAACCGCATGCCGGAAAGCGAACAGCAGCGTGTCGACGCCATCATCCTGCTCGCCTTTGCACGCACCGGCAGCTTTGAAATCGAAGTGGAAGGCTGGCTGGGCAACGCCGGCAAAGAAGCCGCCACCGGCCCGGAAATGGCCAAGCTGCCGGCGGACAAAGTGGTGTGCATCTACGGTGCTGAAGAAGTCAACGAGAGTGGCTGCACCGATACCACTGCTGTGGGCGAGGCGGTGAAGCTGCCGGGCGGCCATCACTTTGATGAGAACTACCCGGCGCTGGCTCAGCGTTTGGTGGATATCATTGTGAAGCACCAGGCGAAGGACAAGGCCGAGTAATCCGACCTGTACGCGGATTAAAAATGTGGGAGCTGGCTTGTGTGGGAGCTGGCTTGCCTGCGATAGCATCACCTCGGTCTGTCTGATAGACCTGGGCGTCCGCATCGCAGGCAAGCCAGCTCCCACAGTTGTTTTGTGGTGTGGCTCAGGCTCAGCGCGGTTCGATATGCGCAATCATCAGTTGCACAGTCTCATTGCCACGAAACTCGTTCACATCCAGCTTGTAGGCCAACTCCACCCAACGCACCGTTGGGTTCGGCCACACCTCACGGTCCACGCCAAACGCAATGCCGTCGAGCTTCACTGACCCGCATTCGCTCTTGAGCACCACTTTAAGGTGCCGCTCGCCAACGACACGCTGTTCAACCAACTGAAACACACCGTGAAACAACGGCTCGGGAAAGTGCTGGCCCCATGGCCCGGCATGTCGCAGTGCACGCGCCAGTTCCAGGTGAAACTCTTCCACCGCCAACGTGCCGTCGGTCAACAAGCGACCGGTGAGGTCTTCTTCACGCAGTTGTCGGCGCACTTCGGCATCAAAGGCTTCGGCAAACAGTGGGAAGTTTTCTTCGCGCAAGGTCAGGCCGGCGGCCATGGCGTGGCCGCCGTATTTGGCGATCAGGTTGGGATGCTGGCTGGCGACCACCGCCAGGGCATCACGGATGTGAAAACCCTGCACAGAGCGCCCTGAGCCCTTGAGCAGGCCGTCACCGGCATCGGCGAAGGCGATGGTCGGGCGGAAATACCGCTCTTTCATGCGCGACGCCAGAATACCGATCACACCTTGGTGCCATTCAGGGTCGAACAGGCACAAGCCGTAAGGCATCGACTCCACCGGCAAGTCCTTGAGCTGGGCCAGGGCTTCGCGCTGCATGCCTTGCTCGATGGATTTGCGGTCCTGGTTCATACCGTCCAGTTGCGCGGCCATTTCCCGTGCCGCCGCCACGTCGCTGGTGAGCAGGCATTCGATGCCCAGGCTCATATCATCCAGGCGCCCCGCCGCATTGAGGCGTGGCCCGAGGATAAAACCGAGGTCGGTGGAGGTGATACGCGCGTGATCACGCTTGGCCACTTCGAGGATCGCCTTGATCCCCGGCCGCGCACGCCCGGCACGAATACGCTCCAGGCCTTGGTGCACCAGGATGCGGTTGTTGGCATCCAGCGGCACCACGTCAGCGACGCTGCCCAGGGCGACCAGGTCGAGCAGCTCGCCGATGTTCGGCTGCGGTTTGTTGTCGTACCAGCCCAGGCTGCGCAACCGCGCGCGCAGGGCCATCAGTACGTAGAAGATCACCCCCACGCCGGCCAGCGCTTTGCTGGGGAACTCGCAGCCAGGCTGGTTCGGGTTGACGATGGCATCCGCTGCCGGCAATTCATCGCCCGGCAAGTGGTGGTCGGTGACCAATACCTGCAACCCGGCGGCCTTCGCCGCCGCCACGCCTTCAACGCTGGAGATGCCGTTATCCACAGTGATCAGCAGCTGCGGCTCGCGTTGCAGCGCCACCGCGACGATTTCCGGGGTCAGGCCGTAGCCGTATTCGAAGCGGTTGGGTACCAGGTAATCAACATGGGCCGCACCCAGCAAACGCAGGCCCAACGTGCCCACGGTACTGGCCGTGGCGCCATCGGCGTCGAAGTCACCGACGATGAGGATGCGCTGGCGCTGTTCCAGGGCCGTCACCAGCAGGTCTACCGCCGCGTCGATGCCCTTGAGTTGCTGGTAGGGAATCAACCGCGCCAGGCTCTTGTCCAGCTCAGCCTCCGACTGCACCCCGCGTGCGGCGTAGAGACGGGTCAACAGCGGTGGCAATTCACCGAGAAACGGCAGGACAGCGGGCAACGGACGAGGATCGATACGCATGGGGTGACGGAAGCTTCTCTTCAGATAAAACGGTTAAACGACAATTGAGCAATCAATACAGATCAACGGTGGAACCTGTTTGTATGGGAGCTGGCCTCTGTGGGAGCTGGCTTGCCTGCGATAGCATCACCGCGGTATGTCTGATGGACCGAGGTGTCTGCATCGCAGGCAAGCCAGCTCCCACACAAGCCAGCTTTCACCGTTTTTAGTTTTCAGCCGCGTTCGCCAACCAGCCATTGCAGTTGCACTTCATGCTGGCCACGATCATCAGTCACAAAAATAGTGCCTTCGCTGATCATCACGTCCCACTTGATCACTCGCGGCATGTCCTTGGCCAGGGTCTCGAGGACTTCCTGCGGCACGGCGGCGATGTGGACGTTCTTGAGGTTATTGGCCACCGGCACCACCTTGCCTTCCCATACACGCAGGCTGCCATAGGCCAGCAGGCTGGTACGCTCGGTGCGGCGTGAGCACCAGGTCAGGCGGTCGGCGTCGGGCTGGCCGACTTCAATCCAGTGCAGCACCCGATCATCCAGGCTTTTTTCCCACAGGGCCGGCTCGTCTACATCTGACAGGCCACGCCCGAACGCCAACTGCTCGTTGTACCAAAGGGCGTAGGCCAGCAGCCGCACGGTCATGCGTTCTTCGGTTTCCGAAGGGTGGCGGGCGATGGTCTGTTTGACGCTCTCGTATACCGAACGGTCGAGGTCGGTGAGGTTCAGTTCGAATTTGTAGGTCGTGGACGGCTGGGCCATGAACGGGCTTCTAAAGACAGGGAAAGGTCGCCAGTCTAACCGATGGGGCAGCCATTGAACGAATACTGCGCTGCATCATGCTTATCCCTGTGCCGCTCGCCTATGTTAAAAGGCATGACACCACCGCCCCTGCTTGCTAAGGATCCTCATGTCGTTTAATGCCAAACCGCTCGCCGGCCTGAAAGTCATCGAACTGGGCACCCTGATCGCCGGCCCGTTTGCCTCACGCATTTGCGCCGAATTCGGTGCCGAAGTGGTCAAGGTAGAATCCCCCGATGGCGGCGATCCGCTGCGCAAGTGGCGCAAGCTGTACGAAGGCACGTCGCTGTGGTGGTTTGTGCAGGCGCGCAATAAAAAGTCGCTGACCCTGAACCTCAAACACCCGGATGGCCTCGCGATTCTTAAACAGCTGCTGGCGGACGCCGACATCCTGATCGAAAACTTCCGCCCCGGTGTGCTGGAAAAACTCGGCTTGAGCTGGGAAACCCTGCACGCGCTGAACCCCAAGCTGGTGATGGTCCGCCTCTCCGGTTTCGGCCAGACCGGGCCGATGAAAGACCAGCCGGGGTTTGGCGCGGTGGGCGAGTCCATGGGCGGTTTGCGCTATATCACCGGCTTCGAAGACCGCCCGCCAGTGCGCACCGGAATTTCCATCGGCGATTCCATTGCGGCCCTGTGGGCGGTAATCGGCGCGCTGATGGCGCTGCGGCACCGCGAGGTCAACGGCGGGCTCGGCCAAGTGGTGGATGTGGCGCTGTACGAGGCTATCTTCGCGATGATGGAAAGCATGATCCCGGAGTTCGACGTGTTCGGGTTTATCCGCGAGCGCACCGGCAACATCATGCCCGGCATCACGCCTTCTTCGATTCATACCAGTGCCGACGGCAAGCACGTGCAGATCGGCGCCAATGGCGATGCGATATTCAAGCGTTTCATGAGCGCCATCGGCCGCGACGACCTGGCCAATGACCCGGCACTGGCCAGCAATGACGGGCGGGACAGCCGCCGTGACGAGCTTTACGGGGTGATTGATCGCTGGGTCAACTCACTGCCGCTGGAGCAAGTGGTGGAGCAACTGAACAAGGCCGAAGTGCCCGCCAGCCGTATCTACAGTGCCGAAGACATGCTCGGCGACCCGCAGTTTCTGGCCCGGGAAATGTTCCTCAAGGCGCAGTTGCCAGGTGGCAAGGACTTCAAAATGCCCGGCATCGTGCCCAAGCTCTCCGAGACGCCAGGCAGTTGCGAATGGGTTGGGCCGCAGTTGGGTGAGCACAACAGCACGGTGCTCAATGAGCTGGGTTACGACGCCGCCGCCATCACCCGTTTGCGTGAGGATGGCGCGATCTGATGGTTCGCCCGTCCATCCGCTTGCTGCTTGTAAGCACGCTGCTCGGCTGCCCGCTCTTGGCGCAGGCCGAGGGCACGCTGACCTGGCTGCTGCGCGACCTGCCGCCATTGACCATCTTCGAAGGCCCGCAAAAAAACCAGGGCGCACTTGACCAGCTGTTGCCAATGCTCAGGGAATACTTGCCCGAGTACCGTCATCAAGTGATGCACGTCAATCGCGCGCGCGGCATTCAAATGCTGCGGGCTCAGTCCCTGACCTGTGACCCATCGCTGCTGTGGACGCCGGAGCGCGCCCAGTACGTGGTGTTTTCCACCCAGGCATTCGTGGTGGTCAGCAATGGCGTGACGATCCAGCGCAGCCAACAGGCGGCCATGGCGCCCTATATCGTCGAGGGTCAGTTTGACCTGCAAACCTTTCTCAACGCCCGCAAGGCGCGTATCGGCGCGACTGCCGAACGCAGCTATGGCCCCGCCGTCGATGAACAGCTAAAGCACGCTGACCCGCACACCCTGGCCCTGCATTATGGCAATGACGCCTTGGGCAGCCTGTTGCAGATGCAGCGTCTGGGGCGGCTGGAGGCAGTGCTGGGCTACCCGCCGGAAATCCGCTATCACGCCCGGCAACAGGGGATCGCGGCCCAGGACCTGCTGTTCTTTCCCATCAAGGATTCAGCGCCTTACCAGCACACGCATATCGGTTGCTCCGACACGCCGCAAGGTCGCCAGGCCATGCAACGAATCGATCGGGCATTGGGTGAGATCCCACAAGAACAGGTGCAACAGTCCTACGCTTCGTGGTTGGACCCTGCAATGCGTGACCAGTATTTGTCGGATAACCCGAGTTTCTTCCTCGACGCTCCCGAGCCTTGAGCCTTTGCGGGGTAAATCCCAGGCAAAAAGAAACCCCGAAGAGTGGGGAGACACTTCGGGGTTAAACGTGGCCTACAAAGACCAGTACAACAAGCCACAAACACCGGAGCACAATGTTTGCTCTTGTTGTTAAAAAATCTGACCGGGCATGGCGTAGGAAGTTTCGCCAATTAAACAATTCTTCATGCGATCGCGCTGCCGCGAGTCTGTGCGGCGTTGCGCAAGGCGGCAATCACCGAGGGCTCCAGGCGCCCTTCGGCGATTTTAAGGTCGCGCAGCAGGCAATCGACCACATCCACCAGCACGCGCTTATCGGTCAATTGCGCCCGATCGACTTCCCGCTCGACGACAATGGCGCCAGCCGGATTCTTCACGGTCACCAGGCACTCGTCCTGCACACCCGAGGTGGTCAACGTAACCTGATAAGGGCTCAGTGCTTCTTCGAGCAATAGGCTGATACTTTCCATCTCGATCACCACTCAATCATTCGAATAAAGTTCGAAAAACAAAAATGTCACTAAGATGCTGACATTCAAGTGACCCGTGCCCGCAGCAGAAAGTTCGACCTTTTGTGTCGTCACCTGCCCGAGTCAATCGAGCATGCACGGCAAAGATGACAGAGAGAAAACAACCACCCACAGGCTGGAACCCCAGGATGCCCCTCGGCGCCGGCCTTGAAAGCCGCGTCTGGAGCGCCACTGCGCACCGTCCTTGCCGAGGACCGCCCGGTTTTCCTCATGGGCTGGCGCGTGACGAGCGGGCACCCCCTCTATTGCGAGAATGAAAAAGCCCGTCACGAAGACGGGCTTGATCTGCCGCGCAACAACCGGTGGATCAGAGTGGCTTGCCGCGATTGCCATGCTGGCTGACAAACGCCTGCACGGCTTTCAGGTCATTGGCCAGCACGGTGCAGCGTTCTTCGCGCTCGAACAGGTCAGCCAGGTGCTGAGGCAGTTCCAGCGCCTTGCCAACACCGGCCTTCTCCACCGCTTCCGGGAATTTGACCGGGTGGGCGGTGCCCAGAATCACCATCGGGGTGTCCAGGCTGCGACGGCATTCGCGTGCGGCCTTCACACCGATGGCAGTGTGCGGGTCGAGCAGCTCGCCGGTCTGCGCGTAGACCTCGGCGATGGTTTCGCAGGTTTGCGCATCGTCCACGGCCAGGGAGTCGAACAGCTTGCGGGTTTCGGTCCAGCGCTCTTCGTCAACGCTGAAACCGCCACCGCTTTTGAAGGTGTCCATCAAGCCGGCAATCGCCGAACCGTTGCGACCGTGCATGTCGAACAGCAGGCGTTCGAAGTTCGACGAAACCATGATGTCCATCGACGGCGACAGCGTGGCGTGCAGGGTTTCCTTGACGTACTGGTTGCCGCTCATGAAGCGGTGCAGGATGTCGTTGCGGTTGGTGGCGACGATCAACTGATTGATCGGCAAGCCCATGTTGCGCGCCAGGTAACCGGCGAAGATGTCGCCAAAGTTGCCGGTCGGCACCGAGAACGACACCGAACGCGCCGGGCCGCCCAACTGCAGGGAGGCGTGGAAGTAGTAGACGATCTGGGCCATGATCCGCGCCCAGTTGATCGAGTTCACCGCAACCAGTCGCGTACCTTTGAGGAAGCTCTGGTCAGCGAAGCTGTTCTTGACCATTTCCTGGCAGTCATCGAAGTTGCCTTCGATGGCGATGTTGTGGATGTTCTCACCAAAGATGGTGGTCATCTGCCGACGCTGCACTTCCGATACACGCTTGTGCGGGTGCAGGATGAAGATGTCGACGTTTTCGCAGTGCTTGCAACCTTCGATGGCCGCCGAGCCGGTATCACCGGAAGTGGCACCGATGATCACCACACGCTCGCCACGTTTTTCCAGCACGTAGTCGAGCAGGCGACCCAGCAGTTGCAGGGCGAAGTCCTTGAAGGCCAGGGTCGGGCCGTGGAACAGCTCCAATACCCATTCGTTGCCGTTCAGCTGGCGCAGTGGCGCGATGGCGTTGTGGGAAAACACGCCATACGTTTCTTCCAGAATCTTTTTGAAATCGGCATCCGGAATGCTGCCGGTGACGAACGGGCGCATCACCCGGAACGCCAATTCGTGGTACGGCAGGCCGGCCCACGAAGCGATTTCTTCCTGAGTGAAACGAGGCAGGTTTTCCGGCACGTACAGGCCGCCGTCAGTGGCAAGGCCGGCGAGCAAAACGTCTTCGAAGTTCAGGGCCGGTGCCTGGCCGCGGGTGCTGATATAACGCATGACTGGCTCCTCTAGAGCATTCTGAACAAGGGCCGCCGAACCTGTGGGGCCCTTGCCGCTAAACGATTAGTTCAGGTGTTCAACACGGATGCGCACCACCGGCCCAACCACGCCCTGCAACGCTTCAAGCGCGGCGATGGCATCGTTGATGTGCTGCTCGAGCACGCGGTGGGTCAGCAGGATCATCGGCACCAGGCCGTCTTGTTCCTCGACTTCCTTCTGCATGATCGACTCAATGTTGATGCCGCGCTCCGAGAGAATGCTCGCCACCTGGGCCAACACGCCTGGGTGATCCTTGGCCTGGATGCGCAGGTAGTAGGCACTCTCGCAGGCTTCGATCGGCAGGATCGGGTGGGCCGACAGCGAATCCGGCTGGAAGGCCAGGTGCGGCACGCGGTTTTCCGGGTCGCTGGTCATGGCGCGAACCACGTCCACCAGGTCGGCGATCACCGACGAAGCGGTCGGCTCCATGCCGGCGCCGGCGCCGTAGAACAAGGTGGAACCTGCGGCGTCACCGTTGACCATCACGGCGTTCATCACGCCATTGACGTTGGCGATCAGGCGGTCGGCCGGGATCAGCGTCGGGTGCACACGCAACTCGATACCTGCCGGGGTGCTGCGCGCCACACCGAGGTGCTTGATGCGGTAGCCCAGGGCTTCGGCGTAGTTCACGTCGGCGGTGGTCAGCTTGGTGATGCCTTCGGTGTAGGCCTTGTCGAACTGCAGCGGGATACCAAAGGCGATGGATGCCAGAATGGTCAGCTTGTGCGCTGCGTCGATACCTTCCACGTCGAAGGTCGGGTCGGCTTCGGCGTAACCCAAGGCTTGGGCTTCGGCCAGCACGTCTTCGAAGGTGCGGCCCTTCTCGCGCATTTCGGTGAGGATGAAGTTGCCGGTGCCGTTGATGATGCCGGCCACCCAGTTGATACGGTTGGCGGACAGGCCTTCACGGATCGCCTTGATCACCGGGATGCCACCGGCCACGGCGGCTTCGAACGCAACGATCACGCCCTTCTCGCGCGCCTTGGCAAAAATCTCGTTGCCGTGCACGGCGATCAGCGCCTTGTTGGCGGTGACCACGTGCTTGCCATTCTCGATGGCCAGCAGTACCAGGTCACGGGCCACGGTATAGCCGCCGACCAGCTCGATGACGATATCGATTTCAGGGTTGGTGGCCACGGCGAAGACATCGTTGGTAATCGCAATACCGGTCGTTTGGAACTGAGGCTTTGGCGTACGCGTGGCAATTTGCGCCACTTCAATCCCACGCCCTGCACGGCGGGAAATTTCCTCAGCATTACGCTGAAGTACGTTGAAGGTGCCGCCACCGACGGTCCCTAACCCACAGATGCCTACTTTGACCGGTTTCACTGAAGAACTCCCCATGAAACGGCCGACGCTAGGTCGGCCGTGGAAAACAGCCGCACAACTGCGGCTTTCAATTTGATGGCCCGTCGAACGGTCGGCGGGCCATGATCGTCAAAGGTTCGACGATGCTGGTTTACTTGGCACTGAGCGCCAGTTTGGCAACTTGTGGCGCCGGCTGGTAGCCCGGAATCACTTGGCCGTCAGCCAAAACGATGGCCGGTGTACCGTTCACGCCGATCGACTGGCCGAGGGCGAACTGCTTGGAAACCGGGTTGGCACATTTGGCTGCCTTGATCTCCTTGCCATCGACCATTTTGTCCATAGCCGATTTCTTGTCGGCCGAACACCATACGGCTTGCAGTTGCTCGTCACCCGGCGAACCCAAGCCCTGGCGCGGGAATGCGACGTAGCGCACTTCGATACCGGCCTTGTTCAGCGCAGGCACTTCGGCGTGCAGCTTGTGGCAGTACGGGCACGTGGTGTCGGTGAACACGGTAATGTGGGTCTTGGTTTCGCCAATGGCCGGGTAAACCACGGTTTCCGCCACCGGAATACCGTTGATCAGCTTGGACACGCCCAGGCGCTCGGCTTTCTCGGTCAGGTTGACCGGCTTGCCGTCTTTAAGCTGGAACAGGTAACCCTGGACGATGTACTGGCCATCGGCGCTGGCGTACAGCACACGGCTGCCCTTGAGCTTGACTTCATACAGGCCGGCCATGGGGCTGGCGCTGATGCTTTCGATCGGGGTGTCGAGCTGCAGGTTGGCCAGGCTCTTGCGAATGGTTTGCTCGGCGGCGTCATCGGCGACAACAAAGGTGGAAACCAACGCAATCGCTGCGGCGGCAATAATCTGGGTCAAGCGCATGGGAACTCCTGAAGGCAGATGCAGGGACGGCTGTGGAACACCGCTTGGAAACGCGGGCAGTGGCCGTCCCCTTTGCTAACCGGCAAAGCCTACCACAGTTGGGCCCAAGGGCAGACTTCAACGGGCAAATTGGGTTTTTTCCGAGGTAATTTTATCCGCGCGGGTGGTGCTTGGCGTGCATTTCCTGCAAGCGTGCGCGTGCCACGTGGGTGTAGATCTGGGTGGTGGATAAGTCGCTGTGCCCCAGCAGCATTTGCACCACGCGCAAATCCGCGCCGTGGTTGAGCAAATGCGTGGCGAATGCATGACGCAAGGTATGCGGCGACAGCGCCTTGCCGATCCCGGCGACCTTGGCCTGGTGCTTGATACGGTGCCAGAAGGTCTGGCGGGTCATCTGCTCGCCGCGCAGGCTGGGGAACAGCACATCACTGGGCCGCCCACCAAGCAATTCGCCACGGGCGTCACGCAGGTAGCGCTCCACCCACACAATCGCCTCCTCGCCCATCGGCACCAGTCGTTCCTTGCTGCCCTTACCCATCACGCGCAGCACGCCCTGGCGCAGGTTGACTTGCTCCAGGGTCAGGCTGATCAGCTCGGTCACGCGCAGGCCGCAGGCATACAAGACTTCCAGCATGGCGCGGTCGCGCTGGCCGATGGCTTCGCTAAGATCGGGCGCGGCAAGCAAGGCGTCCACGTCAGCTTCCGACAAGGATTTAGGCAATGGCCTACCGAGTTGGGGCATATCGATCTGCAGAGTTGGGTCGACGGCAATCAGCTTTTCGCGCAGCAAATAGCGATAAAACCCACGCACACCCGAAAGAAATCGCGCCGTGGAGCGCGGCTTGTAGTTCTGTTCCAAACGCCAGGCCAGGTGATCGAGGATCAACTCACGGCCGGCATTGATCAGCTCGAGGTGTTTTTCCTGCAACCAGCCATTGAACAGGGCCAGATCGCTGCGGTAGGCCTGCCGGGTGTTGTCCGACAGGCCTTTTTCCAGCCACAGGGCGTCGAGGAAGCGGTCAATCAGAGGGTGGTCAATGGCGGGCATAGAGGCTCAAACTAATTACTGAAGTGTTTGTTAGATCCTATCGCAGGCAAGCCAGCTCCCACATGGGTTTTGTGTGTTGCCTGATAGTTAGAACAACACGGATTAACTGCGGGAGCGCCGCATCGCGGCGATAGCGGTCTCGGATCAGTCCACAAACCCGGGCAACACCGGCACTGGCCGCTTGTCCGCATCAATCGCGACAAAACTGAACACGCCCTGGATCGCCTTTTCACGGCCATCGGCACTCATGCTCTCGACGAACACTTCAACCTCGACCTTAAGGCTGGTATTGCCCACTTTGATGACGCGGCCGATCAGCTCGACGATGGAGCCGGCGGGGATCGCGTGGTTGAAGTCGATACGGTCGGTGGACACGGTCACCAGTGGCAAGCGGCAAAAGCGCGTGGCGGTGATGAACGACACTTCATCCATCCACGCCAGCGCAGTACCGCCGAACAAGGTGTTGTGGTGATTGGTGGTCGGCGGGAACACGGCTTTGGTCACGTGGGTCACGGACAGGTCGGTGCGGCGCTGGATTTCTTCGAGGCGGGTGGTCATGGGTAAATACCGGCGAATAGACAAATTTCAGGCACAAAAAAGCAGCCCGTAGGCTGCTTTTTTCTGCATCGGGAAGCTGGACTTAAGCCAGTTTTTCCTTGATGCGAGCTGCTTTACCGGACAGGTCACGCAGGTAGTACAGCTTGGCTTTACGTACGTCACCGCGACGCTTAACGGCCATGCTGTCGATTTGCGGGCTGTAGGTCTGGAAAGTACGCTCTACGCCAACACCGTTGGAGATTTTACGAACAGTGAAAGCACTGTTTACACCACGGTTACGCTTGGCGATTACCACGCCTTCGAACGCTTGCAGACGCGAACGGTCGCCTTCCTTCACTTTCACCTGAACGACAATAGTGTCGCCCGGGGCAAAGGTAGGGATCTCTTTGGTCATCTGCTCTGCTTCGAGTGCAAGGATGATTTTGTTAGTCATGCTGTGCTCCTAAGGTAAGTCAATGGACCTACCATCGATACGTTGTTAACTATCGTCCCGCGCGAGGATGTATTCCTCGAGCAGCTTCTTCTCTTCTCCAGAAAGCGAGCGGCTTTCCAGAAGATCGGCGCGTCGTTCATAGGTCCGACCAAGGGACTGCTGTAAACGCCAACGCCGGATGTGTGCGTGATTGCCACTTAGCAATACGTCGGGAACACGCTGATCCGCATACACCTCCGGTCGGGTGTAGTGCGGGCAATCCAGCAAACCATCCGTGAAGGAATCTTCCTCCGCGGAGTCCGCATGCCCTAAAGCTCCAGGCAGCAGTCGTGTAACCGCATCTATCAGGACCATCGCCGGCAGCTCGCCGCCAGACAGGACATAGTCCCCAATCGACCACTCTTCATCGACATGCGCTTCAATAAAACGCTCGTCAATGCCTTCATAGCGACCGGCAATCAGGATTAAGGCCTCCTCATTCGCCAGTTCGCGCACGCCAGCCTGTTTCAGCTGACGGCCTTGAGGGGACAGGTAAATTACCTTCGCCTTCTCCCCGGCTGCTGCCTTGGCCTCGACCAACGCATCTTCCAGGGGCTTGATCTTCATCACCATGCCCGGGCCACCGCCAAATGGGCGATCGTCCACAGTGTGATGTCGATCCGTCGTGTAGTCTCGCGGGTTCCAACAGGTAAGCTGCAACAGCCCCTGTTTCACCGCCCGACTGGTGATGCCGTACTCGCTGATGGCGGAAAACATCTCGGGAAACAAACTGATCACTTCAATGCGCAAATTAGCCACGCTTAGAAGTCCGCGTCCCATTCCACCTTCATCTCGCCCGCGGCCAGGTCGACGGCCAACACGCATTGCCCGGTATACGGCAACAGGCGTTCGCGATCATCCAGGCTGCCAGCGCAAGGCTTGACCACCATTACATCATTGGCGCCGGTTTCCAGAAGATGATCGATTTTCCCGAGCAATTGCCCCAGTTGATCAATAACCTTCAGACCTTCCAGCTGGTACCAGTAGTACTCGCCGTCGGTCAATTCAGGGAACAGGTTGCGCGGCACGCAGATCTCATAACCGGCCAGAAGACGAGCTTCTTCACGGTCATCAAGACCCTTGAGCTTTGCGACCAGGAACTTATCGCTCCCGCGTCCACTGACCAGCTCGACCTGTTTCACACTACCTTCGCGCTTGAGCGTCCAGGTTTTGTACTGCAACAGGTTTTCAGTCGGATCAGTAAAGGAATACACCTTCACTTCGCCGCGAACGCCATGAACAGAGTAAATCTTGCCGATAACGATCAAATCATCAGCAACAGCTGGCGTCGCGTTCATATTGCTCAGGCTGCGGCCTTAGCCGAGTCCTTCAACAGTTTTGCAACGCGCTCGGATGGCTGTGCGCCAACGCTCAGCCAGTAGGCTACGCGCTCTTGGTTCACGGACAGACGAACTTCTTGACCACGAGCAACAGGGTTGAAGAAACCAACCTGTTCCTTGTGCGAACCGTCGCGCGGGTTGCGGCTGTCGGTTACGGTCAAGTGGTAAAACGGGCGCTTTTTGGAGCCGCCAAGGGCAAGACGGATTGTTAGCATGTGAACATCGTTCCTGTAGTCGGTGCTGCAAATCTAAATGCACAGCGGGCATAGGTGCCCGAAAGGCCGCATATTCTAAGGAATATCCGGACTTTTGCAAATGTCTTTTTCTGGCGCCTATCAGCGTGCCACTCAGATCTGCTATAGAGCCGTCGGTTAAAACGGCGAGTCAGCTCCCGCTAACCGCGGGTTTGCTGGAGATCCCACGTCCCTGTGGGTCGGAGCGCAAGCAAGCTTGCGCTCGAATACTTTTTACATTTTCGGCATGCCGCCGCCGGGCAACATACCGCCCATGCCGCGCATCATCTTGGCCATTCCGCCTTTGGCGGAGAATTTCTTCATCATCTTCTGCATCTGCTTGTGCTGCTTGATCAAGCGACCGATGTCCTGCACCTGGGTGCCGGAGCCCATGGCGATCCGACGTTTGCGCGAACCGCTGATCAGCTCAGGGTCGCGGCGCTCGGCCGGGGTCATGGAGTTGATGATGGCTTCCATCTGCTTGAACTGCTTCTCTGCCGCGCCCTGGGCGTTGCCCATTTGCGCCAGGTTCACACCGCCGATGTTCGGCAGCTTGTCCATCAGGCCGCCGAGACCGCCCATGTTCTTCATCTGTTGCAGCTGGTCACGGAAGTCTTCGAGGTCGAAGCCCTTGCCCTTCTTCAGCTTCTTGGCCAGCTTGTCGGCCTTGTCTTTGTCGAGCGTGGCTTCGGCCTGCTCGATCAGGCTGAGCACGTCGCCCATGCCGAGAATGCGTGAGGCGATACGCTCCGGGTGGAACGGTTCGAGCGCTTCGCTCTTCTCGCCCATACCGATGAACTTGATCGGCTTGCCGGTGATGGCGCGTACCGACAGCGCGGCACCGCCACGGGCGTCACCGTCGACCTTGGTCAGGATCACGCCGGTCAGCGGCAGTGCGTCGCCGAAAGCCTTGGCGGTGTTGGCCGCATCCTGGCCGGTCATGGCGTCGACCACGAACAGCGTCTCGACCGGGTTGATCGCGGCATGCAGCGCCTTGATCTCGCCCATCATCTCTTCGTCGATGTGCAGGCGACCGGCGGTATCGACGATAACCACGTCGATGAACTTCAGCTTGGCTTCTTTAATAGCCGCGTTGGCGATGTCGACCGGCTTCTGGCTCAGGTCGGACGGAAAGAAGGTCACCCCTACTTCGCCTGCGAGCATTTCCAGCTGTTTGATCGCGGCCGGACGATACACGTCAGCCGACACAACCATGACCGACTTCTTCTTGCGCTCTTTAAGGAAGCGCGCCAGCTTGCCGGCGGTGGTGGTTTTACCCGCGCCCTGCAGACCGGCCATCAGCACAACGGCCGGTGGCACGGCGCTGAGGTTCAAGTCTTCGTTGGCTGCGCCCATCAGGCTTTCGAGTTCGGCCTGGACGATCTTCACAAAAGCCTGGCCCGGCGTCAGGCTGCGGGACACTTCGGTGCCCACCGCGCGCTCTTTGACCGAGTTGACGAAGTCCTTGACCACAGGCAAGGCCACGTCGGCTTCCAGCAACGCCATGCGCACTTCACGCAGGGTGTCTTTAATATTGTCCTCGGTCAGCTTGGCCTTGCCGGTGACATGGCGCAGCGTCTGCGAGAGACGGTCAGTCAAGTTTTCAAACATGCGCGATCCTTTCAGGCCCTATTCATCGAAATGCATTGGTGACCGAGGTAATGGCGGCCCAGGCTGTGGTAAACCGCTGTTAAAAACAGCGTTCAGCACGCCTGTGGCGTGGGCAGGTCGCGGATTATAGCGAAGACTGCGCCGCTGCACACGCGCTGTCTGGCCCGGGAGTCTTTCGTGCGGCGCAGGTGTGTGCCAAACTCAGCGCCTTTCGGGCTTGTCTATCAGGATTTATGGTCCCCTTGTCACCCAGTTTGCTACCCAGCCTCGCCGCCGCCCTTTTATATGCCGCTGCGACTCTCTATCAGGGCACTCGTCTGGCCCAAGGCGCTAAAGCGGACAAACGTCTGCTGGCAGGCCTGGGCGTCGTCGCCCTGCTGGCCCACGCCGCGAGCCTGTTCACCCACCTGATGACGCCGGTCGGCCTGGGCCTGGACTTTTTCAGCGCCGCCAGCCTGATCGCCGCTGCCGTCATCGCACTGACGCTGCTGGCCTGCTACCGCATCCCGGTCGAAAACCTGTTGGTGCTGCTATTCCCGCTGGGAATGCTCACCGTGCTGCTGGCGCAATTCGCGCCCACCGGCACCGTGCAGGTCATCGACGAAGAACCAGGCATTCTTGCGCACATCCTGTTGTCGATCCTGGCCTACGGCATGTTCACCATCGCGGTGTTCCAGGCCTTGCTCGTGCTGCTGCAGGATCACCAGCTTAAAAACAAGCACCCGTCCGGGCTGATCAAGAACTTCCCGCCGCTGCAAACCATGGAAAGCCTGCTGTTTGGCTTCCTCTGGGCCGGCTGGACGCTGCTGTCGCTGTCACTGATCTCCGGCTGGCTGTTCGTCGAGAACCTGTTCGCCCAGCACCTGGTGCACAAAACCCTGCTGGCGTGCCTGGCCTGGGTGGTGTTCAGCGTGCTGTTGTGGGGGCGTAACCGTCTCGGCTGGCGCGGGCACAAGGCGATCCGCTGGACCCTGGCCGGTTTCTGCCTGCTGATGCTGGCCTACTTCGGCAGCAAGCTGGTTCGCGAATACATCCTGCATATCTGACGGGCAGTAATAATGGACAACTTGCCCCTTGGGCCGATGCTCGCGGTAATCGCTCTGCTGATCTTATGGGCGGCGCTGTTTACCGCCATCGAAGCCGCACAACAACACCTGCTGGCCATACGCCCTGGCACACGCCAAGGGGACAAGGCCGCCGCCCGCCTGAACTTCCCACGTAACAGCCTGATCCTGTGCAACAGCCTGTGCCGCGCGGCCGTGGTGATCCTGTGCACGTTGCTGGCAATTTATGCCTGGGCGCAAAACGGCCCGTGGCTCGGCTGGCTGATCTCCTGCGCCATCCTGCTGATACTTGCCGACTACCTGCCCCGCGCCCTGGCCGTTCGTCACCCCCAAGCCGTGCTGGGTTTCGGTAACACGCTGCTGGGCGTTCCGCTGAAAATCCTTTATCCAATGGCCTGGCTGCTCAATGGCATCAGCCTGTTGCTGTTGCGCCCCTTCGCGCGCAAATCCGGCGTGGTGAAAAAGAGCGACGAACCGTTGCCCGAGCATGATGACGAACCGGAGCCCGAGGCCAACGACAATCGCACGCCCGGCCTGCCCGGCATCCACGCCCTGGACAACATCACGGTCAACGACATCCTGGTGCCGCGCAGTGAAGTGGATGGCATCAACCTGGATGACTCGGTCGACGAGATCATCGAGCAATTGCGCACGTCCCAGCGCACGCGCCTGCCGGTGTTTCACAGTGACATCAACCAGGTGCAAGCGGTGCTCAACACTCGTCAGATCCAGCACCTGCTGCCCGACGCCAGCCTGACCAAAGAAGCCTTGCTCGCCGCCTGCCACGAACCCTACTTCGTGCCGGAAAGCACGCCGCTGCAATTGCAGTTGCTGAACTTCCATAAACAGCAACGGCGCCTGGGCATGGTGGTGGACGAATACGGCGAAGTGCTGGGCATCGTTACCCTGGAAGATATCCTCGAAGAAATCGTCGGCGAATTTGAAAGCGACCAGGCTATGGATAACCCGCACATCGAAGCCCAACCTGATGGCCGCTACATCATCGACGGCGCCGCCTCGATCCGCGAACTGAACAAAAGCCTGGGCTGGCACTTGCCCAGCGACGGCCCCAAGACCCTCAACGGCCTGGTCACCGAGGCGCTGGAGACTATTCCGGACTGCGCGGTGTGCCTGAAAATCGGCCGCTATCGCCTGGAAATCCTCGAAACCGAGGACAACCGCGTGAGCAAGGTGCTGATCTGGCATACCAGCCGCGTGCCGGTGGCTGCATAACTTCCCCTGACACCACTCGGTCCAATGTGGGAGCTGGCTTGCCTGCGATGGCATCACCTCGGTTCAACTGAATGACCGAGGCGCCTGTATCGCAGGCAAGCCAGCTCCCACACAAGCCAGTCCCCACACAAGCCAGCCCACACCCAAGCCGGCTCCCACATTTAGATTATTTGCCTGCCAACGCCCCCTTGTTGGATCCGCAACCCCCTTCCTATAATCGGCTCGGCTTACCCAAGCCCCGCCCGACCGCGTGCTACCCGCACTCAGCGCGTCCAGGCACCGCCTTACCGTGTCTGACCGGTGTTTGCTCCCATCCCGAGCCGCCCCGCTTACCACCCTGATCCAGGGGTGTTCGACCAATAAAAATCCGCGTAAAAACGCGCAATGACCGTCAGGGATACCTCAATGAGCACCACCTATAACGAGGCCGCCACCGCCGCCCCGCTCAACTCGACCGCACGGGTCGCCACGGCGAGCATCGTCGGCACCGCCATCGAGTTCTACGACTTCTATATCTACGCCACCGCTGCCGCACTGGTGATTGGCCCGGTGTTCTTCCCGCAGACTTCCGGCACCGCGCAGATGCTGGCGTCGTTCCTGACCTTCGGTATCGCCTTTATCGCCCGCCCGCTGGGTTCGGCGCTGTTCGGCCACTTTGGCGACCGCATCGGGCGCAAATCCACGCTGGTGGCCTCGCTGCTGTTGATGGGCGTGTGCACCACGCTGATCGGTTTGCTGCCGGGTTATGACAGCATCGGGGCCTGGGCGCCGATCCTGCTGTGTGTGCTGCGCTTCGGCCAGGGCTTGGGCCTGGGCGGCGAATGGGGCGGCGCGGCGTTGCTGGCCACCGAGAATGCGCCCAAAGGCAAGCGCGCCTGGTTCGGCATGTTCCCGCAACTGGGCCCGTCAATTGGCTTTTTGGCGGCCAACGGCCTGTTCCTGATCCTGGCCATGAGCCTCAGCGACGAACAGTTCCGCAGCTGGGGCTGGCGCATCCCGTTTATCCTCAGCGCAGCGCTGGTGATGGTCGGTCTCTATGCGCGGCTCAAGCTGCATGAAACCCCGGTATTCGCCAATGCCGTGGCCAAAGAGGCGCCGGTGAAAGTGCCGCTGATAGAGCTGTTCAGCCAGCATTGGCTGCCGGTACTGCTGGGCGCCGCCTCGATGGTGGTGTGCTATGCGCTGTTTTACATCACCACCGCGTTTTCCCTGAGCTACGGGGTTTCGACCCTGGGCTACAGCCGTGAGATGTTCCTCGGTTTGCTGTGCTTTGCGGTGCTGTTCATGGGGCTGGCCACGCCGCTGGCGGCCTTGGCCAGCGATCGCTACGGGCGCAAGCCGGTGCTGATCGTCGGCGCGGTGCTGGCGATCTTGTCGGGTTTCACCATGGAGCCGCTGCTGACCCACGGTTCAACCTGGGCGGTGGCGTTGTTTCTGGCGCTGGAACTGTTCCTGATGGGCATCACGTTTGCCCCGATGGGCGCAATGCTGCCGGAGCTGTTTCCGACCCGCGTGCGTTATACCGGCGCTTCGGCGGCGTATAACCTCGGTGGGATTGTCGGCGCGTCGGCCGCACCGTTTTTCGCAACCAAGCTGGTGGCGATGGGTGGGCTGAGTTATGTCGGCGGGTATGTGTCGGCGGCGGCGTTGCTCAGCTTGATCGCTGTGCTGTGCCTGAAAGAGACGCGGGATAATGATTTGAACAAGGTCGCCTGATAGACCGCTTTCGCGAGCAAGCCCGCTCCCACATGGAAATGCATTCCAAATGTGGGAGCTGGCTTGCCTGCGATAGGCGCGACGCGGTTACAGCTCTACAACAACAGCCTTGGAAGCACGGGTCGCTTTAGCTCGGGCAGCCTCAATCGACTCATCCCGCGCCAACGCCACGCCCATGCGGCGCTGGCCATTCACTTCTGGCTTGCCAAACAAACGCAGCGCCGTGTCCGGCTCGCTCAAGGCGGCACCGAGGTTGGCGAATGCCGTCTGAGTCGACTGCCCTTCCACCAGAATCACCGCCGAAGCCGAAGGCCCGAACTGGCGAATCAACGGAATCGGCAGGCCCAGGATGGCGCGCGCGTGCAGCGCAAACTGCGACAGGTCCTGGGAAATCAGGGTCACCAAACCGGTGTCATGGGGGCGCGGCGACACTTCGCTGAACCACACCTGATCGCCCTTGATGAACAACTCCACGCCAAACAGGCCACGGCCACCCAACGCCTCGGTCACGGCTTTGGCAACACGCTCGGATTCAGCCAGGGCAATCGGGCTCATGGCTTGCGGCTGCCAGGATTCCTGATAGTCGCCCTTCTCCTGACGGTGACCCACCGGCGCACAGAAGGTGGTGCCACCGATGTGACGCACGGTCAGCAGGGTGATTTCGTAGTCGAAGTCGATAAAACCTTCGATGATCACGCGGCCTTTGCCGGCACGCCCGCCTTCCTGGGCGTAATCCCAGGCTTTTTGCACATCGTCGGTGCTGCGCAGCAGGCTCTGGCCCTTGCCCGACGAACTCATCACCGGCTTGACCACACACGGGAAGCCCAGGTCTTGCACGGCCTTGCTGTAGTCTTCGAAGGTGTCGGCGAAGTGGTACGGCGAGGTTGGCAGGTCCAGCTCTTCGGCGGCCAGGCGACGGATGCCTTCGCGGTTCATGGTCAGCGAGGTGGCGCGCGCGGTCGGGATCACGGTGAAGCCTTCGGCTTCCAGTTCCACCAGCGTTGCAGTGGCGATGGCTTCGATTTCCGGCACGATGAAGTGCGGCTTTTCGGCCTCGATCACCGCGCGCAGGGCGGCGCCGTCGAGCATGTTGATCACGTGGCTACGGTGCGCCACCTGCATGGCCGGTGCGTTGGCGTAGCGATCCACGGCAATCACTTCAACGCCCAGGCGTTGCAGTTCGATCACCACTTCCTTGCCCAGCTCACCGCAGCCACACAGCAAAACGCGGGTCGCGGTTGGCGACAATGGAGTTCCGATTCGGGTCATCTCAGGTCCTCAGGGGAGCGGATCATGGGGAGAAAGGCCGGCATTTTACATGAACTGTAAAAATTGGCCTCAGTTGGCGACAGCCCGTTTGCGCATACGCCAGGCCATGATCAGCCACACCACCGTGACCCCGGCAAATTTCGACACCAGCGCGGTGCCGGCCACTGCGGGTGTGAGCGCGCCGATCAGGCCGAAGAAGATAAAGGTATCAAGGGGAATGCTCAGCGCCGAACTTATCCACAGGCGGTCGTGCAGCGGGCGCTTGGTGATGCTGAACACCAGCCAGTCGATGCACTCGGACACCGCAAACGCCGTGGCGCTGGCCAGGGCGATGGACGGGTCGGAGGTGATGTACGACAGCACCAGCGCCGCCAGCATGGCGATGATCGCGCCATGGCCGAAACGGGTTTGCACCATGTCGCGCAGGATAAACACCAGGCCGCCCCAGGCGGACCAGATCACATCCAGGTGCGGGGCGGTGGAGAAAGCGAAGTTGATCAGCACGACGCTGCTGATGTAGGCGATCAGGAAGAGCATGGGGCGAGGACCTGTGGGCAAGGGGCACAGGGTACTTCACATTTTGAAATATGTCGTCTGGGCGGGCCTCATCGCAGGCAAGCCAGCTCCCACATTCGACCGCGTTTAACCTGTTGGAACGCGGTCAAAATGTGGGAGCTGGCTTGCCTGCGATAGCGGTCTATCAGCCGCCAGGTTTCCCGGAAACCATAAACACCAACCCACTCGCCATCGCCCGCTCATGGCACAACCCCAGCACCACCCGGCGCTCGGCATTGTCCATGCGGCTCCAGCGCGTAATCTCATCCACCGTACGCTGGCAGCCGGTACAAATATCGTCATCGTCCAGCGCACAAATGCTCACGCACGGCGAGGCGACGGGGCGTTCAACCGGGTTCATTCTTCCTGCTCAACCAGGTCACGCGCATAGCGCTGCGCGTTATGCACATAGTGCGCGGCGCTGGCTTCGAGCATGCGCTTCTGCGCCTCGGTCAGCTCACGTACCACCTTGCCCGGCGAGCCCATCACCAGCGAGCCATCGGGGATTTCCTTGCCTTCGCCAATCAGCGAATTGGCGCCGATGATGCAATGTTTGCCGATCTTGGCGCCATTGAGGATCACCGCGTTGATGCCGATCAGGCTGTAGTCGTCGACGGTGCAGCCGTGCAGCATGGCGTTATGGCCGATGGTCACGCCGGTGCCCAGGGTCAGCGGGTAGCCCATGTCGGTGTGCATCACGCTGCCATCCTGCACATTGCTGTTTTTGCCGATCAGGATCAGTTCGTTATCGCCACGCAATACCGCGTTGAACCAGACGTTGGCGCCCTCTTCCAGCTTGACCTTGCCGACCAGCGTGGCATTCGGCGCCACCCAGCTGTGCGGGTGCGTCTCGACGCGGGCGTCGCCCAGGCGGTATTTCATGGTGTGTCCTCACGGCTGGCCATTCAAGCGATGGCTTAGATATTGATAAAGCTTTTAGGCGGCTGGTGCAGGCTGATCTGGGCATCGTCATAGAGCAGGTTGATCAGCTCGACAATCATGATCGCCGTCAGCCCCCAGATCTTGTATTCACCAAACCGATAACTGGGCACATACCAACTGCGGCCCTGGTAGTCGATGCGGTGGGTGTGTTCGCGCGGGTCCTGGCGGAAAAATTCCAGCGGCACGCTGAACACGGCGGCGATCTCGGCATCGTTGGCCAGGTATTCGACGTAATCGGGGATCACACCGACGTAGGGCGTAACCCGAATACCGTGCAGGGAAATTAACGGGCTTAACGGGCCGATCACTTCCACCAGACCGGGCGGCAGGCCGATTTCTTCTTCGGCTTCGCGCAGTGCGGTAAAAATCAGGTCCGGGTCTTCGGGGTCACGCCGCCCGCCGGGAAACGCCACTTCGCCACCGTGGGTCGACAGGCCGCTGGCGCGCAGGGTCAGGATCAGTTCGGGTTCGTCGCTGCGGGTAATCGGCACCAACACCGCGGCCTCGGGGAAACGCCCATCGGTTTCCAACGTGTGGGGGGTGTGATTGCTTACCCGGCGAAGTAGCTCGTCCAGCATGAGTCATCTCGATCTGTTGGCTACCATGCATCATGCACCAAAGCAGGCGGGCGCCCAACCCCAAAACCACTGGCGTGTCGCTAAACGACAACTTGCAGGGCCCTGCCCACCGAGCCAAGATAGACGCACTTTCCAGGAACCCCAGCATGAATTTCTGCAGCCAGTGCGGTAAACCGGTTACCCAACGCATTCCCGAAGGCGACGGCCGCCTGCGCTACGTGTGTGATCACTGTTCGACCATTCACTACCAGAACCCCAATATCGTCGCCGGCACCGTGCCGGTGTGGGGCGACAAAGTGCTGCTGTGCCGCCGCGCCATCGAGCCGCGCCTGGGTTACTGGACCCTGCCCGCAGGCTTCATGGAAAACGGCGAAACCGTGGAGCAGGCCGCCGCCCGCGAAACCCTGGAAGAAGCCTGCGCCCGCGTGCGCAACCTGAGCCTCTATACCCTGATCGATGTGCCGCACATCAACCAGGTGCATATCTTCTACCGCGCCGAGCTGGTTGACCTGGACTTCGCCGCAGGCCCTGAAAGCCTTGAAGTCAAGCTGTTCGATGAAGCCGACATCCCTTGGTCCGAGCTGGCTTTCCGCACGGTCGGGCGTACCTTAGAATGCTTCTTCGCTGACCGCAGGCAACAGCTGTTCCCGGTGCGCAGCGAGTCGGTGCCGCCGATGACGCGGCCAGCCAAATAACTCCAGGCAGCACCTTCTACAAGGGAAACCGTTTTAATGCGTTGGTTGCTCGCTCTGATCTGCCTGTCGTTCGCCAGCCTGTCTTGGGCCTCCACGGTGGAAACCCTCGGCGGCAAACCGGTCGAGAAAATCCTGGTGCTCAAGTCCGCCCATCAGTTGCAACTGATCAATGACGGCAAACCGCTCAAGACCTACCGCATCTCGCTCGGCAAAAACCCCAAGGGCACCAAACTGATGGAAGGCGACCGCCGCACGCCAGAGGGCTTCTACTGGATCGACTGGCGCAAGACCAGCGACCGCTTCAACCTGGCCATGCACATCTCCTACCCCAACATCAGCGACTCGGCCCGCGCGCGCCGCGAAGGCGTGAAACCGGGCAGCATGATCATGATCCACGGTACCCCCGACACCGAGGAATACCCGGAACAGTGGTTCCACACCCTGGACTGGACCGACGGTTGCATCGGCATG
Organism: Pseudomonas sp. W3I7; assembly: GCF_030816095.1. Classification (NCBI taxonomy): domain Bacteria; kingdom Pseudomonadati; phylum Pseudomonadota; class Gammaproteobacteria; order Pseudomonadales; family Pseudomonadaceae; genus Pseudomonas; species Pseudomonas sp. W3I7. The sequence continues at coordinate 838,916 of NZ_JAUSXP010000001.1, read as the reverse complement.
CGCAACGTGGACATGCGCGAAGTCTGGAACCTGGTCAAAGACGGCACCCTGATCGAGATTCGGCCGTAATCGCCTACCGCTCGTAAAATAAGTCAAAAATAATTCAAAAAAAATCCTGCCCAGGACAGCGCCTGCCGGTGAATACCAGTTCACTGCGCGGGCTGCGCAATTCTGCGCGCACTCAAGACCTCTCTAATACCACTTGATACCAGGCACCCTTAATGTGCGCTGAAACAGGCTGCTGCACTGTTTTCGCTGCATTGACATGGTATTTAAGTGGTATTAATTTTCGGCCAATACCGGGCGACAACACTCCAATAACGCATCGGAAACCTGACAGATGAATCCCATACTGGCGCTGCGCCCCGACGACAAACAGTCCACGCCGCTGTACCTGCAATTGGCCCGCAAACTGGAAGCGGCGATCCATGCTGGCGAGTGGAAATCCGAACAGGCCTTGCCGTCGGAACGGGTCCTTAGTGAGCAACTGAATATTTCCCGCGTCACCGCGCGCAAAGCCCTGGAAGTGCTGTTTGCCCAGGGCTTGATTCGCCGCAGCCAGGGTTCCGGGACCTTTATCACCCCGCGTCTGGAACAGCCGCTGTCGCGCCTGTCGGGGTTCAGCGAGATGTTGCGGCTCAAGGGCTTTGTGCCCACGTCCCAGTGGCTGGAGCGCGACATCACCCCGCCGACCCACGAAGAACTGATCCGCCTGGGCCTGTCGCCGACCGACAAAGTGGCGCGGCTCAAACGCCTGCGTAAGGCCGATGACACCGTAATGGCAATTGAAATGACCGCCATGCCCGCCGCCGTGCTGCCAAACCCGCAAGCCATCGGCAATTCGCTGTACGAATACCTGGAAAGCATCGGCAAACCGGTGGTGCGCGCACTGCAACATATCCAGGCGATCAATGCCTCCGATGAGTTCGCCAAACTGGTCGGCATCGCCCCCGGCACCGCCATGCTGCTGATGACCCGGGTCGGCTACACCGCCGACAACACGCCGATTGAAATCACCGACACCTACTGCCGCAACGACTACTACGACTTCGTCGCAGAGCTGCGCCGCAATGACTACTCCGCTGAACTGCGAGTTTAGAGAACTGCCCATGTCCGAAGACAACATCCTCACGCCCGGCGGCTGGATTCGCGGCCGCCTGGTGCACGAACACGGCAAGGTAGTCGCCATCGACGGCACGCCGTGCGACCCGAACAACAATGACCTGCCCTACTTGCTGCCAGGCTTTATCGACCTGCACGTTCACGGTGGCGGCGGCAAAGACATCATGGAAGGCACCGACGCTTTCGAAACCATCACCCGCACCCACGTGCGCTTTGGTACGACCTCGCTGCTGGCCACCACCATGACCGCACCGGTGGATGAAATCTCCCGCGTGCTCGGCGAACTCGGCACGTTCTGCGAGCAGCGTCCTACAGGCAGCGCTCGGGTTCTCGGCGTGCACCTGGAAGGCCCGTACATCAATCCGGGAAAACTCGGCGCGCAACCCAACTTCGCCCACACCGCGTTGATGGCCGAAGTGGAAGCCTACCTGCGCCTGGCGCCGATCCGGGTGATCACCATCGCCCCGGAAATCGCCGGCCACGATGCCTTGATCCGCGGCCTCAGCGAACGTGGCGTACGCATGCAAATCGGCCACACCCTGGGCAGCTACGAAGAAGGCGTCGCTGCCCTCGCCGCCGGCGCCACCAGCTTCACGCATTTGTATAACGCCATGAGCCCGCTGCATCACCGCGAGCCGGGCATCGTCGGCGCCGCGTTGGCCCACGCCAAGTACGCAGAATTGATCCCGGATTTGCTGCACGTGCATCCCGGCGCCATGCGCGTGGCGCTGCGCTCGATCCCGTGCCTGTACTGCGTCACCGATTCCACCGCCGCCGCCGGCATGCCCGACGGCGAATACAAGCTGGGCAGCCACACCGTGACCAAATGCCTGGGCGGCGTGCGCCTGGCCGACGGCACCCTGGCCGGCAGCACCCTGACCATGGACCAGGCGCTGCGCAACCTGGTGAAAATCGGCCTGCCCATCAGCGAAGCCTCACAACGCCTGTCGCAATTTCCTGCGGACTATTTAGGCCTGGAAGAACGCGGGCGCCTGCAACCCGGCAGCTTTGCCGACTGCGTGCGTTTGGACCGCTCCCTGACACTCACCGACGTAATGGTCGAAGGAGAAACCATTGACTTCAAAAATGCTTGAAGAGGCCCTGGCCTCCTGTCACGCCGTTGAGGCACAACTGCAGCGCCTCAACCCGATGCTGGAGGAAGTGGCCGGGCGCCTGCGCCGTCAGCCGCCGCAAGTGGCGATGACCATCGCCCGTGGCAGTTCGGACCATGCCGCCAGCTACTTTGCCTATCTGGCCATGCAGCATGTGGGCATTCCAGTGGCATCGTTGCCAATGTCGGTGGTGACCCTGCTGCAAGCGCCGTTGAAGGTCAGCGGCCAGGTGGCGTTCGGTTTCTCCCAGTCGGGGCAAAGCCCGGACCTGGTCAACAGCCTGCGCCTGCTGCGCAAACGCGGGGTTTTGAGCATTTCGATGGTCAACGCCGAAGACTCACCGCTGGAAGCCGCGTGTGAATTCCATGTGCCGCTGTGCGCCGGGCCGGAGCAGAGTGTCGCCGCGACCAAAAGCTTTATCGCCACTTTAAGCGCCAGCGCGCAGTTGATCGGCCACTGGAACCAGGACTTGTTGCTGCTGCAAGCCTGCCAGGCCTTGCCCGACGGTTTGCGCGAAGCCGCCACCCAGGATTGGACGCCCGCCATCGAGGCGCTGCGCAGCAGCCAACGCCTGATTGTAATCGGCCGTGGCGCCGGTTTTGCCGTCGCCCAGGAAGCCGCGCTCAAGCTCAAGGAAACCTCGGCAATCCAGGCCGAGGCCTTCAGCAGCGCCGAGGTGCGCCACGGACCGATGGCCTTGATCGATGAAAACTACCCACTGCTGGTGTTCGCCCCACGCGGCGCCGAACAAGCCGGGCTGTTGAGCCTGGCCGCCGATATGCGTCAACGCGGCGCCCGCGTCTTGCTGGCCGCGCCGGACGATATCGTGGAACGCGACCTGACCCTGAGCCGCGCCGAACACCCAAGCCTGGACCCGATCCTGGCGATCCAAAGCTTCTACGTGATGGCCGCCGGCCTGGCGGAGGCTCGGGGCATGGACCCGGACCAGCCGCGCCACCTGAGCAAAGTTACCCGCACTCACTGAGTCGCGTTTTCCTGATGAGTACCGTGCCCATGTCCTACAACAATAATGAATTGACCCTAAGCGCCCCACTCAGTGGCCCGGTGCTGAGCCTGGGCAACGTTCCCGATGAAGTGTTCGCCAGCGGCGCCATGGGCGAGGGTATTGCCATCGACCCGTTGAATGACTGCCTGCACGCGCCCTGTGATGGCGTGATCATCCACGTCGCGCGCACCGGGCACGCGCTGACCATTCGCGCCGACAACGGCGCCGAAATGCTGATGCATGTGGGCATCGACACCGTGGAATTGAACGGCGAAGGCTTTGCCCTGCTGGTGAAGGAAGGCGCACGGGTGAGCCAGGGCCAGGCGCTGGTGCAGTTTGATCTGGACCGCATTGCGCGCCAGTGCAAAAGCCTGGTCAGCCTGATCATCCTGACCAATGGCGAGGGTTTTGAGCTACGGCCGGTGGCAGGAAAAGTCGTCAAGGTGGGTGAGCCGTTGCTGCACATTGTGGCTCGCTCGGCAGCGCCGTTGCAGGCGGCTGTGGATAACTCGGTCACCGAAGTGCGCGCCAGCGTGCGCATTACCCACCGTGGCGGCTTGCATGCCCGCCCCGCCGCGCTGGTGCGCAAGGCCGCGCAAGGGTTCAATTGCCATGCAGAGCTGCACTTCGCCGGCAAGTCGGCGCCGTGCGACAGCCTGATTGGCTTGATGGGGTTGGGCATTGGTGAAGGTGATGAAGTGCGCATCACCTGTCGCGGCACCGATTGCGAGGCGGCGCTGCAGGCATTGGTGGCCGCACTCTCGGTTGCTGTAAGTGAAGAACACCACGCGCCGATAGCCGTGGCTCCGCGTCGGGCGAACACCGAAGCCGGTGTATTGCAAGGCGTGTGCGCCGCGCCCGGTCTGGTCTGTGGCCCGCTGTTTCGCCTCACCGGTATCGAACTGCCGCAAGACACCGGCAAGCATGTCGCCGACGAACAACTGCAGCGCCTGGACACCGCGCTGGAGCAAGTGCGCGGCGAAATCCGCAGCACCCTGGCGCAGGCACGCCAACGCAAGAACGTCGAAGAAGAAGAGATCTTCGCCGCCCACCTTGCGCTGTTGGAAGACCCCACCCTGCTGGACGCCGCCACCGGTGCCATCGAGCAAGGCAGCGCCGCCACCCACGCCTGGCGCGACGCGATCCAGGCGCAATGCGCGGTGTTGCTGGCCTTGGGCAAACCGCTGTTTGCCGAGCGCGCCAACGACCTGCGCGACCTGCAACAACGAGTGCTGCGCGCGCTGTTGGGCGAAACCTGGCACTTCGAGTTGCCGGCCGGTTCGATTGTCAGCGCCCATGAACTGACCCCCTCCGACCTGCTGCAACTGAGCGCACAAAACGCTGTGGGTATTTGCATGGCCGAAGGCGGCGCAACGTCCCACGTCGCGATTTTGGCCCGAGGCAAAGGCTTGCCCTGTGTGGTCGCGCTGGGCGCCGAAGTGCTCGACGTGCCCCAAGGCCAACGCGTGGTGCTGGATGCTGCCAACGGTCGCCTGGAACTGGCACCCAGCGACGCGCGCCACGCCGAAGTGCACCAGATTCGCGATGCACAGAAACTGCGCCGTCAGCAACAACAGGCCCAAGCCCGGCAAGCGGCGCAAACCCGCGATGGCCTGAGCATTGAAGTGGCGGCCAATGTCGCCTCCAGTGCCGAGGCCCAAGTGGCGTTTGAAAACGGCGCCGATGGTGTGGGACTGCTGCGCACCGAATTCCTGTTTGTCGACCGCCGCACCGCGCCGGATGAGCAAGAGCAACGCCAGGCCTACCAGGCTGTGCTGGATGCCATGGGCGACAAGTCGGTGATCATCCGCACCATCGACGTGGGCGGCGACAAACAGCTCGACTACCTGCCGTTGCCGGTTGAGGCCAACCCGGTGCTGGGCCTGCGCGGCATTCGCCTGGCGCAGGTGCGCCCGGACGTGCTCGACCAACAACTGCGTGCGCTGCTGCAAGTCTCTCCATTGGCGCGCTGCCGCATCCTGCTGCCGATGGTCAGCGAGGTGGATGAATTGCTGCAGATCCGCCAGCGTCTGGATGAACTGTGCGCGGAGCTGGAACTGACCCAGCGCCCGGAACTGGGCGTGATGATCGAAGTGCCCGCCGCCGCGCTGATGGCTGAGCAACTCGCCAAACACGCGGACTTTTTATCCATCGGCACCAACGACCTGTCCCAGTACACCCTGGCCATGGACCGCGACCACGCGGGGCTGGCCGCACGGGTGGATGCCTTGCACCCGGCGCTGCTGCGCTTGATCGCGCAAACCTGCGCCGGCGCCGCCAAACATGGGCGTTGGGTGGGTGTATGCGGCGCCCTGGCGTCCGACCCGCTGGCCACGCCGGTGCTGGTTGGCCTGGGTGTCAGCGAGCTGTCGGTAAGCCCGCCGCAAATCGGAGAAATCAAGGACCGCGTCCGCCACCTGGACGCGGCGCAATGCCGGCAATTGAGCCAAGGCCTGCTCGACCTGAGCAGCGCCAAAGCCGTTCGCCAAGCCTGTCAACACCACTGGCCGCTGAGCTGAAAACAACAAGAATAGGGAGACACGCCATGTACCAACATTTCATCGAAGGCCTGCAACGCCTCGGCCGCGCGCTGATGCTGCCGATCGCGATTCTGCCGATCGCCGGGCTCTTGCTGCGCCTGGGCGACACCGACCTTTTGAACATCGCGGTGATGCACGATGCCGGGCAAGCAATTTTCGCCAACCTCGCGCTGATCTTCGCCATCGGTATTGCCGTGGGTTTTGCCCGCGACAATAACGGCACGGCGGGTTTGGCCGGGGCGATTGGTTACCTGGTGATGATCTCCACGCTCAAGGTGATGGACACCACCATCAACATGGGCATGCTCGCCGGTATCGCCAGCGGCTTGATGGCCGGTGGGCTGTATAACCGCTTCAAGGACATTAAGCTGCCGGAGTACCTGGCCTTCTTTGGTGGGCGACGGTTTGTGCCGATTGTCACCGGGTTTTCGGCGGTGGCGCTGGGCGTGATCTTCGGCCTGATCTGGCCGCCGATCCAGCACGGCATCAATAGTTTTGGCGTGTTGCTGATGGAAAGCGGCAGCTTTGGCGCGTTCGTGTTTGGCGTGTTCAACCGCCTGCTGATCGTCACCGGCCTGCACCATATCCTCAACAACATGGCGTGGTTTGTGTTCGGCAGCTTTACCGACCCGACCACCGGCGCCATCGTCACCGGCGACCTGACCCGTTATTTTGCCGGCGACCCGAAAGGCGGCCAGTTCATGACCGGTATGTTCCCGGTCATGCTGTTCGGCCTGCCCGCCGCGTGCCTGGCGATGTACCGCAATGCATTGCCGGAACGCCGCAAGGTCATGGGCGGGATTTTCCTGTCGATGGCGCTGACCTCCTTCCTCACGGGCGTGACCGAGCCGATTGAATTTGCGTTCATGTTTCTCGCGCCATTTTTGTACCTGATCCACGCGGTGCTCACCGGCCTGTCGATGGCCGTGACCAACATGTTGAATATCCACCTGGGCTTTACCTTCTCCGGTGGTTTTATCGACATGGTGCTCGGTTGGGGCAAGTCCACCAATGGCTGGCTGGTGTTCCCGGTGGGGTTGGCTTACGCGGTGATTTACTACAGCGTGTTTAATTACTGCATTCGCCGGTTCAACCTGAAGACACCGGGCCGTGAAGACATCCAGGTGGTGCAGGCTGAGGTGATGACGGATAACCAGCGGGCCACGGCCTATATCCAGGCACTGGGCGGTGCAGAAAATCTGCTGAGTGTCGGCGCGTGCACTACACGTCTGCGCCTGGACATGGTTGATCGCAATAAGGCGGTGGATGCTGAGCTGAAAGCACTGGGCGCCATGGCCGTGGTTCGGCCGGGTAACGGCGGGAGTTTGCAGGTGGTGGTGGGGCCGATGGCCGACAGCATTGCCGATGAGATCCGCTTGGCGATGCCATCGTTTGTTGCCAGTGCGCCGGTGGCGGTTGCACCTGTGGATAAGCCGGTTGCGGTGAATGTGCAGGAAGCCGAGAAGTGGCTGAGTGCCTTGGGTGGCCGCGCGAATGTGCGCCAGCTGGAAGCGGTGGCCATGACCCGGTTGCGGGTGGAACTGGGGGATGATTCGGTGCTGTCTGAAGCGGACCTGACTGCACTGGGTTGCCAGGGTGTGAGCCAGCTGGACAGCGGGGTTTGGCACTTGTTGATTGGTGACAAGGCCACTGGATTGGGCGAGGCGCTGGAGCGACTGGTTACCCGCCCAATCAACGCCTGACCACCCCTGTGGCGAGGGAGCTTGCTCCCGCTGGGCTGCGCAGCAGCCCCTGGCCCAGAATACTCATTCTTTCAGAAAGAACCCTGTGCCAGGTTTTGGGGGCGCTTCGCACCCCAGCGGGAGCAAGCTCCCTCGCCACAGAGTGGGTGTCTTCAGTTGCTGATGGGGATTTCTTGTAGATCCAACACTCGATCCACCATCAATTGGATACCTTCCAGCATCCGATGAATCCGCCTGACCACCACTGTGGCGAGGGAGCTTGCTCCCGCTGGGTTGCGCAGCAGCCCCTTGCCCAGCCTACACACTCTTTCAGAAAGAACCCTGTGGCAGGTTTTGGGGGCGCTTCGCAGCCCAGCGGGAGCAAGCTCCCTCGCCACAGAGTGGGTGTCTTCAGTTGCTGATGGGGATTTCTTGTAGATCCAACACTCGATCCACCATCAACTGGATACCTTCCAGCATCCGATGAATCCGCCTGATCACCACTGTGGCGAGGGAGCTTGCTCCCGTTGGGTTGCGCAGCAGCCCCTTGCCCAGAATACTCATTCTTTCAGAAAGAACCCTGTGGCAGGTTTTGGGGGCGCTTCGCACCCCAGCGGGAGCAAGCTCCCTCGCCACAGAGTGAGTGTCTTCAATTGCTGATGGGGATTTCTTGTAGATCCAACACTCGATCCACCATCAATTGGATACCTTCCAGCATCCGATGAATCCGCCTGATCACCACTGTGGCGAGGGAGCTTGCTCCTGCTGGGCTGCGCAGCAGCCCCTTGCCCAGAATACTCATTCTTTCAGAAAGAACCCTGTGGCAGGTTTTGGGGGCGCTTCGCACCCCAGCGGGAGCAAGCTCCCTCGCCACAGAGTGGGTGTCTTCAGTTGCTGATGGGGATTTCTTGTAGATCCAACACTCGATCCACCATCAACTGGATACCTTCCAGCATCCTATGAATTCCCAGCACCGCATCACGCTGTGGGCCGTCGATGTCAAAAGCCAGATTGCCTGCCAGTGCTTGAAGTGATGCCAGGTCTTGGGAGGCATTGGCGAGCAGGGTTTCGCTGTTCAGGTTGGGGAGTACGGAGAAGATTTGGTCGGTGGGCGGAGAATCAGATGGGGGGTTTGGACTGTCTTTGATCATGGTGTGTTTCCTAGTGAGAGTTTAGGAACTACCAGCATCACTTGCAGATGATGGGTGGCAGCTGTGCGCGGGCCTGCAAGACCGAGTCCCACCAGCACCTCGGTAGACCCGAAGGTCTCCCGCACACAGCAGCCATAAATGACGACCATGAAAAAGCGCCGCAATTATAAAGGCGCTTAGGAGTAACTGGTGAGGTTTCGGCGGGCTTGCAGTCCCGATCGCTGAATTGGCAGCGACTGGCAAAGGTTAATAAGGCGAGTTCCTAGGGACAACCTGAAAAGCCTGTGGGAAAGATCTGAGACGCCTGTCCCGCCGCCATCGCAGGCAAGCCAGCGCCCACAGTTTGAACGTATTCACAGATCAAACTGTGGGAGCTGGCTTGCCTGCGATGGGCCCTACAACCAACAAAAAACCCGCTGACCAAACTGGCCCAGCGGGTTTCTTGTTTAAGCAGCCAACGAATCAAAAATCCGCCAACTGCCACACCTCATACGCCGGTGTCTCATAGGGATGGCTGAGTTTCAAAGCAGCCACAACAGCCACGATCAACTCATCGGCCACCACCAGCTCAACCTTCCATTCTTCAACCACTTCAACCTGGCCCACCTGCCCGATAAACGGCTGGCTGCCGTCCAACGCGCGGAATTGGCCCTGGCCCAGCACTTGCCAGGCACAGCTGTCGTAGTTGCCGATGCGCCCGCCACCGGCTGCGAAGACGGCGGTTTTCACCGTCTCCACATGGCTGGCGGGCACAAAGAAGGCGAGCTTGTACACCGTCTTAGTTCACCCACACCCGGGCGTTGCGGAACATGCGCATCCAGGCGCCGTCTTCGTTCCACTCTTCCGGGCGCCACGAGTTTTGTACGGCGCGGAATACACGCTCCGGGTGCGGCATCATGATGGTCACGCGGCCGTCGCGGCTGGTAAGGCCGGTGATCCCGCGCGGCGAGCCGTTCGGGTTGGCCGGGTAACTCTCGGTGACCTTGCCGTGGTTGTCGACGAAACGCATGGCCACGCAACCGGACAGGTCGGCTTCCAGCAAGGCTTCTTCGCTGGAGAATTCCGCATGGCCTTCACCGTGGGCGATGGCGATTGGCATGCGCGAACCGGCCATGCCCTGCAGGAAGATCGAGTTGGATTCCTGCACCTGCACCATGGCAACACGGGCTTCGAACTGCTCGGAACGGTTGCGCACAAAGTGCGGCCAGAACTCGCTGCCCGGGATCAGTTCGCTGAGGTTGGACATCATCTGGCAACCGTTGCACACACCCAGGGTGAAGCTGTCGTTGCGCTCGAAGAAGCCCTGGAACGCATCACGGGCACGGCTGTTGAACAAGGCCGATTTGGCCCAGCCTTCACCGGCACCCAGCACGTCGCCGTAGGAGAAACCGCCGCAGGCGACGAGGCCTTTGAACTCGTTGAGGTCAACGCGACCGGCGAGGATATCGCTCATGTGCACGTCGATCGCATTAAAGCCGGCGCGGTCGAACGCGGCCGCCATTTCCACCTGGCCATTGACGCCCTGCTCACGCAGTACGGCAACTTGTGGGCGAATGCCTTTCTTGATGTAAGGCGCGGCGATGTCCTGGTTGACGTCGAAGCTGAGCTTGGTGCTCAGGCCCGGGTTGTCTTCTTCCAGGATCACGTCGAATTCCTGCTCGGCGCAGTCGGCGTTATCACGCAGGCGTTGGATCTGGTAGCTGGTCTCGGCCCACTGGCGTTGCAGCAAGCGGCGCTGGCCGGCAAACACGGTGTCGCCGTTGAACGAGATGTTGATCTCGCCGTTGTTGATCGGCTGGCCGATCACCGACACGCAGTCGTCCAGGCCAGCGGCGCTGAATTGAGCGAGTACGTCTGGCGTCGCGTCCTGGCGAACCTGGATCACGGCGCCCAACTCTTCGTTGAACAGGATGCCGTTGATTTCGGCGGCATCCTCGGCAACGCTGTCGAGCACGATGTTCAGGCCGCAGTGACCGGCAAACGCCATTTCGACAACGCTGGTCAGCAAACCGCCGTCGGAACGGTCGTGGTAAGCCAGCAGGTGGCCGTCGGCGTTCAGGCCCTGGATCACGGCGAAGAAGGCTTTGAGGTCTTCGGCGTCATCCACGTCCGGCGCGTGCTTGCCGAGTTTGCCGTGGGTTTGCGCGAGGATCGAGGCGCCCATGCGGTTCTGGCCACGGCCCAGGTCGATCAGGATCAGATCGGTGGTGCCCTTGTCCATGCGCAGTTGCGGGGTCAGGGTCTGGCGGATATCGGTGACCGGGGCAAAACCGGTAACGATCAGCGACAGCGGCGAGGTGACGCTCTTGTCGGTGCCGTCTTCGTTCCAACGGGTGGCCATGGACATGGAGTCCTTGCCCACCGGAATGGTGATACCCAGCTCCGGGCACAGCTCCATGCCGACAGCCTTGACGGTGTCGTACAGGCGCGCATCTTCACCGGGGTGACCGGCAGCGGACATCCAGTTGGCCGACAGTTTGATGTCAGACAGCTTGCCGATGCGCGATGCGGCGATGTTGGTGAGGGTTTCACCAATGGCCATACGGCCCGACGCCGGGGCGTCCAGCAGGGCCAGCGGCGTACGCTCGCCCATGGCCATGGCTTCACCGGTGTACACATCGAAGCTGGTGGCGGTGACGGCAACGTCGGCCACCGGCACTTGCCATGGGCCAACCATTTGGTCACGGGCCACCAGGCCGGTGATGGTGCGGTCGCCGATGGTGATCAGGAAGCTTTTGCTCGCCACGGCCGGGTGGTGCAGCACGCGTTCGATGCTGTCGGCCAGTTCCAGCGTGCTTGGGTCGAAGTCATCGCCCAGCTCGGTTTCACGCACGGCCGAACGGTGCATGCGCGGGGCTTTGCCCAGCAGCACTTCCAGTGGCATGTCGACCGGGCTGTTGCCGAAGTGGCTGTCGGTGACCGTCAGCTGGGGTTCGGCAGTGGCTTCGCCGACCACGGCAAACGGGCAACGCTCACGTTCGCAGATGGCCTGGAAGCGCGCGAAGTCTTCAGGGCCAACGGCCAGTACGTAGCGTTCCTGGGATTCGTTACTCCAGATTTCGTGCGGGGCCATGCCCGGCTCGTCGTTTGGAATGTTGCGCAGTTCAAAACGGCCACCACGGTCGCCATCGTTGACCAGCTCGGGGAAGGCATTGGACAAACCGCCGGCACCGACGTCGTGGATGAAGCTGATCGGGTTCTTGTCACCCAACTGCCAGCAACGGTCGATGACTTCCTGGCAGCGGCGTTCCATTTCCGGGTTTTCGCGCTGTACCGAAGCAAAATCCAGGTCTGCCGAGCTGGTGCCGGTGGCCATGGAGGACGCAGCACCGCCGCCCAGGCCGATCAACATCGCCGGGCCGCCGAGGACGATCAGCTTGGAGCCGACCAGAATCTCGCCTTTCTTGACGTGTTCTTCGCGGATGTTGCCCATGCCGCCGGCCAACATGATTGGCTTGTGGTAGCCGCGCACTTCATCGCCACGCGGGGTGGTGATGGATTGTTCAAACGTACGGAAGTAGCCGGTGAGTGCCGGGCGCCCGAATTCGTTGTTGAACGCGGCGCCGCCCAGCGGGCCTTCGATCATGATGTCGAGTGCGGTAACGATGCGCTCAGGCTTGCCGTATGGCACTTCCCACGGCTGTTCAAAACCCGGGATCTGCAGGTTGGACACAGTAAAACCGGTGAGGCCAGCCTTTGGCTTGGCGCCACGGCCGGTGGCGCCTTCGTCACGGATTTCGCCGCCCGAACCTGTGGCTGCGCCCGGGAACGGGGCAATCGCGGTCGGGTGGTTGTGGGTCTCAACCTTCATGAGGATGTGCACCGGCTCTTGCACCGCGCCGTACTGGCGGGTTTCAGGGTCCGGGAAGAAACGGCCGGCAACGGAGCCGACGATCACCGAGGCGTTGTCCTTATAAGCCGACAGAACGCCTTCGCTGTGCATCACGTAGGTGTTCTTGATCATGCCGAACAGGCTTTTTTCCTGGCTTTCGCCGTCGATGTCCCAACTGGCGTTGAAGATCTTGTGACGGCAATGCTCGGAGTTGGCCTGCGCAAACATCATCAGTTCGATGTCGTGCGGGTTGCGCTTCAAGCCATTGAAGGCGTCGACCAGGTAGTCGATCTCGTCTTCGGCCAGCGCCAGGCCCAATTCGGTGTTGGCCTTCTCGAGGGCGGCGCGGCCACCGCCGAGCACGTCAATCGCGGTGAGCGGCTTGGGCTCGGCGTGGCTGAACAGGCCGGCAGCCTGTTCGAGCTGGCTGACGATGATCTGAGTCATGCGGTCGTGCAGGCTGCTGGCGATCAGCTCGGCTTCAGCGTCGCTGAACTGGCCAGCCACGTAGAAGGCGATGCCACGCTCAAGGCGCTGGATGCTCGACAGGCCGCAGTTACGGGCGATGTCGCTGGCCTTGCTCGACCAGGGCGAGATGGTGCCGAACCGCGGCAGAACCAGGAACAAGCGGCCGGTGGGCTCTTGAACGGGAACGCTGGGGCCGTACTTCAGAAGGCGTGCGAGCACTTGCTGTTCGTCGGCGGTCAAGACGCCGGTAACGTCGGCGAAGTGAGCAAATTCAGCATACAAGCCTGTAACCGCTGGAACCTTTTGGCTCAGTTGCTCAAGGAGTTTGCTGTGGCGAAAGGCAGAAAGGGCAGGAGCGCCGCGCAGGATCAACATCTTCGGGACAGCCTCGGGAAGGGGGTGTGCTTTGAGGCCGTGCATTCTAGCGTAAACCTGCGCCAACGGCACCCGAAACGGCACGGCTGGCCGCTGCCGAACGTCAGTTGGCAGGGATTGCACGCTTTCGGGGCGAAATCCTGGGGTTGGCGCGCAGTTATTTTAACCGTCACAAACCCTCGCGAACCCACGTTTCTGCGGGCTGCAGCCCGGTTTTGCGGGCGCTAGCAGACAAGTCAGCTGCTGTCGAGATATGGCGCCGAGGGCCGTTTGCGTATACTGCGCAGATGTTCTCCCCTACTGCTTTACGCCCGCGATGCGCCAAATGGCTGATCGCAACCGGACTCTTCCTGATGCTCAGCGCCTGTGTTGACAAGCCCAGCACGCTCGAGCGAATCAAGGAGGATGGCGTATTGCGGGTGATTACCCGGAACAGCCCGGCCACGTATTTCCAGGACCGCAACGGTGAAACCGGTTTCGAGTACGAACTGGTCAAGCGCTTTGCCGATGACCTGGGCGTGAAGCTGGAAATCGAGACCGCCGACAACCTCGATGACCTGTTCGGCCAGCTGGGCAAACCCAACGGCCCGGTTCTGGCGGCCGCGGGTTTAGTCAGCAGCGAGCAGCGCGCCCAACAGGTGCGCTTCTCCCATCCGTACCTGGAAGTCACCCCGCAGATCATCTACCGCAACGGCCAGTCGCGCCCCACCGGCCCGGCAGACCTGGTGGGCAAGAAGATCATGGTGCTCAAGGGCAGCACCCACGCCGAGCAATTGGCGGCGCTTAAAAAGCAGAACCCTGCGATTGAATACGAAGAGTCCGACGCCGTTGAGGTTGTGGACCTGCTGCGCATGGTGGACGAGGGCCAGATCGACCTGACCCTGGTGGACTCCAACGAAGTGGCCATGAACCAGGTGTATTTCCCCAACGTGCGCGTGGCCTTCGACCTCGGCAATGCCAGCAACCAGAGCTGGGCCGTGGCGCCGGGGGAAGACAACAGCCTGCTCAACGAGATCAACAGCTACCTGGACAAGGTCGAGAAAAACGGCACGTTGCAGCGGCTTAAAGACCGTTACTACGGGCATGTCGATGTACTCGGCTATGTGGGCGCCTACACCTTCGCCCAGCATTTGCAGCAACGCCTGCCCAAGTACGAGAAACACTTTCGCACCTACGCCAAGGAAGAGAAGGTCGACTGGCGCCTATTGGCGGCCATCGGCTATCAGGAATCGCTGTGGCAACCGGCCGTCACCTCCAAGACCGGCGTGCGCGGCCTGATGATGTTGACCCAGAACACGGCCCAGGCAATGGGCGTGTCCAACCGCCTGGATGCCAAGCAAAGCATCATGGGCGGCGCCAAATACCTGGCCAAGATCAAGGATGAGCTGGACGACAGTATTGCCGAGCCCGACCGCACCTGGTTCGCCCTCGCCGCCTATAACGTCGGCACCGGCCACCTGGAAGACGCGCGCACGCTGGCCAAGAAAGACGGCCTGAACCCGAACAAGTGGCTGGACGTGAAGAAGATGCTGCCGCGCCTGTCGCAGAAGCAGTGGTACAGCAAGACCCGCTACGGTTATGCGCGTGGTGGTGAGCCGGTGCACTTTGTCGCCAACATCCGGCGGTATTACGACATTCTCACCTGGGTGACCCAGCCGCAGCTGGAAGGCAACCAGGTGGTCGAAGGCAACCTGCATGTGCCGGGTATCGACAAGACCAAGCCGCCGGAAGATAACCCGCAGCTGTAAACCCAATCTCCCAAACACCCCATAACCCTGTGGGAGCCGGGCTTGCCCGCGATGGCGGCCGGCCAGTCGAAAAATTCGTTACCTGACACACCGCTATCGCGGGCAAGCCCGGCTCCCACATTGGATCTTCACTGACTTCAGAGACCAGTGAGCAAATGCACCACGCCGCCGCCCAACACCATCACACCCGCAACACCCGCCGCCTTCAGCGCCTGCGCATCCAGCCGCCCCGCATCCTGCAACTGCACCCGCACCCGCGTCAGTGCCACGCGCTGTTGCGACTTGAGGTTATCCACACCGCCCAATGCGTTCAGCACGTCGGTCGACAACAGGCCCTGCGCCGGCGGCACCACCGTTTCGGCAATCAGATCCGGGGTCAGGGCCTTCCAGAACGCCCTTTGCAATTTCTCGAACATGCTCAGTGCTCCACGACAGGTGAGGTTTCAACGGTGGCCGCGTGGTACAGGCGCAGGGCCTCGCGGACTTGGGCGGCTTCTTCGAGGCCGAGCACCTGGCGGGCGATGATCTGGCAGTCGGCCAAGTCCAGCTCGCGCACGGTGGCCTTGATGGTCGGGATCAGCGGCACGCTGACCGACAGCTCATCCACTCCCAGCCCGATCAACACCGGCACCGCCAGTGCTTCAGACGCCAACGCGCCGCACACGCCGACCCACTTGCCATGGGCATGGGCGGCCTTGACCGTGGTGGCAATCAGGCGCAGCACCGACGGGTGAAAGCTGTCGGCCTGGCTGGCCAGACGCGGGTGGTCGCGGTCCATGGCCAGGGTGTATTGGGTAAGGTCATTGGTGCCGATGGAGAAGAAATCCACATGCGGCGCAAACACATCCGCCATCAGCGCCGCAGACGGTACTTCGATCATGATGCCCAGCTTTGGCAGTTCGGTAAGGCCCAGCGCCGTGGCTTCCTCTTCAAGGATCTTGCGCGCCAGGTGCAGCTCCGACAGCAAGCTGACCATCGGCAGCATGATATGCAGCCGTGCAAAGCCGGCACTCGCCAGGATCGCGCGGAACTGCTCACGCAGCAATTGAGGACGTTCAAGGCAAAGGCGAATACCGCGCAAGCCGAGGAACGGGTTGGTCTCGCGCTCCATCGGCACATAGGCCAAGGGTTTGTCGCCGCCCACATCCAGGGTACGCACCACCAGATTGCGCTGGGTGCCCAGGGCTCGGGCGATGGCGCTGTAGGTGCCGGCCTGCTCCTCGGGGCTGGGCGCGCGGTTGCGGTCCAGATAGAGGAACTCCGAGCGCAGCAGCCCGACGCCTTCACCGCCCAGGGCCAGGGCTTGTTCCACCTCCTGCAACGAGGCGACGTTGGCGGTGACCTCAACGTGATGACCATCGCGTGTGATGCCGGGCAAGGCGGCCTGTTCCACTTCACGCTCACGTCGCAGTATGTGTTGCTTGCGCGTAGCCGCCAGTTGCTCGACAGCGGCCAGGTCAGGCTCCAGGTGCAGCTCGCCTTTGTCGGCATCGAGCAGCACCTGCTTGCCGTTGATCAGCGCCAGCGCCTGTGCCGGGACGCCACACAGCGACGGCAAACCAAGGGCGCGTGCCAGGATCGCCACATGGCTGGTGGCGCCGCCGCCGACGGTGACGAACCCCAACACTTTGCGCGTATCGAGGCCGGCGGTTTGCGAGGGGGTCAGTTGCTCGGCAATCACGATCGCACGATCCGGCAATGCCCACGCGCGGTCCTCGATACCGAGGATCAACTTCAGTACACGCTGGCCAACATCGGCCAAATCCGCTGCGCGCTCAGCCAGCAACGCACTGCCCAGGCCGAGAAACAGCTTGGCGGTCGCGGCCGTGGCGCTGTTCCAGGCAAAGGCGGCGCTCTTGCCTTCGGTGAGCAGGCGATGGGCTTGCTCCAACAGGCTCGGGTCTTCAAGCAGTTCCTGATGGGCACGGAAGATCTCCGCCTGGGCGCTGCCAACCGCTTTGTCTTGCAACACTTGCAGCGCTTCGGTGGCTGCCAGTAAGGCGCGGGTCAGTGCGGCGTGTTCAACCGATTCACCCGCGCCCTGTTCCTCGATGTGCAGCTCGGGCTCCGCCACTTGAAACACCTGGCCAAACGCGGAGCCGGGCGAGGCACATACGCCGCGCAACAAGGTCGCCGATGACTCGGGCGGCTGTGGTTCAACCGGCGCAACAGACTCCTCGACCGTCTCGCCGCAACCTTGCGCCAGCAGGGTTACCAACGCCTTGATGGCGGCGTCGGCGTCCTCTCCCGCCGCACTCACTTGCAAGGTATCGCCCTGCACGGTTTGCAGCGCCATGATCGCCACCAATGACTTGGCGTTGGCGCTCTGGGTTTGCTTGTGCAGGTAAATGCTGGCGTTGAAACCTTTGGCCGTTTGCGCCAGTACAGCCGCAGGACGCGCGTGCAAACCGTTGGCATTGGGCAGCGTCAGCGGTTTGGAGAACAGCGCATCGCCCGCCTCCTCGCCCACGGTTTCAGAGGCCTGGCCGGGTGAGACGTGCAACAGCGGCTGGCCCACGTCCACCGCGCCACTGCCCGGCGTCAGCCACACAAAAGGTTCGCCGCTGACCACCAGCATCAAGGTCAGCAAACTGCGCGCATTAAGCGCCACGTAGTCGGCATCGAACTCGATCAACGGCTGCCCGACCTCGACCCGCTGGCCTTCCTCGACCAAACGGGTGAAACCCTTGCCGGCCAGGTGCACCGTGTCCAGGCCGATATGCATCAGCACCTGTACGCCGTTGTCGCCAGTGACGCTGACCGCATGCCCGGTGTCCTGGATATTGCTGATCACCCCGGCCAACGGCGCGCACAGGGTCTGGGAGGTGGGATCGATGCACAGGCCATCGCCGATCATGCGGCTGGCAAACACCGGGTCAGGCACCTGGTCCAGCGCCAGCAGCACCCCGGACAAGGGCGCCAGCAGTTCCAGGGGTTGAGTTGTGGTCATGACTTCACCTGCTGTTTTGTTCTGTAAAAATCATAGGGCGAACGGCGGTCCACTGTGGGAGCTGGCTTACTGTGGCGAGGGAGCTTGCTCCCGTTGACTGCGCAGCAGTCTCCGGCTCTTGGGGGCGCTTCGCCCCCCAGCGCAAGTAAGCTTGCTCGCCACAAAAGCCCGCTCCCACATTTGGGTCGTGTACACCCAAAGGTTTATTTCCACCAGTATTCGACTTGCACACCCACATTCGAACCATGCCGCGCCGTGCCGTAGGCGCCGGTGTCGGACAACGCCGAGCCCGCCGCCAGTTCATTTGCCGCACGCTTGGCCGCCTCGTTCCAGGTTGCATAGGTGTAGTACAACCGTACTTCCGGCCGCGCCCAGAAATCCGGGCCGTTGGGGGACCAGGTCGGGGCGAAGGTGAATTTGCTCAGCTTGCGTGTACCGCCGGCGGCCTCGACTTGATCATGCCCAAGCTCGGTGACCAGTTTGAACTGTTCGCTGATGGCATACGCCGGGCGCACACCGATGGACATCCAGGTCTGGTCCTGGCTGCCGGGGCGAATGTCCTTCTGATACACCGCCTCGACCTGCCCACCGAAACGCGGCGTTACCTGCCAGTCAAAAAACTCCACGGCGCGGTAGCTTTTGCTGCTCTTGTCCAAGGCCGTATCGCCGGTATAGCCCAAGCCCGTGCCGGGGCCTTCGCCGTACTGCAAGGCGAATTTGTTCTTGCCGCCAAGAAACGGTTTTTGCACATGCTGCGCGGTGATCGCCCAACCGCTGTTGGCCTCACGCCCGCCGGCTTTCTCGATGTAGCTCAAGCCAAATTCCAGCTCACCGCCAGGGTTGGTCTTGAAACCTGCCACGTTGAAGTCGTGACGGGTGGCGTATTCCTTCTGGTACAGGTTGTCCTTGCGCGACAGCGCGTAGCTGTATTTGAGGTCGCCGATTTTGACGTCCTCGACACCGCCGCCCGTGGCGCTCTGGTTCCAGTAGTAGAAGTCGGAGATATGGATGTCATTACGCTTGTAGTAACGACGCCCCGCCCATACCGAGCCGCCATTGAGGCTGGGCAGGTTGGACCACTGCGCATACATCTGCGGCATGCGCGCCGAGCCGTTGTCTTCACCCTGAAACTTCAGGGCTCGGTCGTATTTGTTGTACAACGAGGCCATGGCATCGACGCTCAGCACCGAGCCGTCGTCGAGGGTCAGCAGGTCCTGGCGCAATTCGAATTCGGCGTACTGCTCGCATTCGTTGCCCAGACGGTATTTGGATTGCGCCCCTGGCAGTTGGAAACATTGCTGTTTGCCACTGCCCGTTGAAGTCCCCGCGCCGCTGCGCAAGTAGCCGGCAAACTCCAGAGCCTGAGCGGCAAAAGGAGCAGTGAAACATGACGCAATGAGGCCCAGCTTTATTGTTGTTTTCATGAAGCACTCCGATATTTTTATTATGTTTTGGGTGAAGCGCCCCCGCACTCCCATACGGGGGTTGCAGCGGGTCTCAGTCCTTGAGGTGCAGCACAAACGATTCATACGGGCGCAACAGCACCGTGCGCGAACGCTGCGGGCAGTCGGGGTAGTTGCTGATCAGCAGGCGTTGCTCGTTCGCCGAGCTGATGACGCCTTCGGGCAGTTGGATTTCGCAGGGCTTGCCATAAAAGTTGTTCAGCACCAGCAAGCGCTCGCCCTGGCCTTCGCGCAGGTACGCCCAGACTTGCAGGTGGTCCTGCAGCAGTTGGCGATAAACGCCGTTCTGAATCAGCGGTTCGTGACGACGCAGGGCGATCAGTGCACGGTAGTGATGCAGCACCGAATCGGGGTCATCCAGCTGGCTTTCGACGTTGATCTGCGCCGCGTTGGCCGGGATGCCGATCCACGGTTCGCCACGGGTGAAACCGGCATTGGCCTGGGTGTTCCACTGCATCGGCGTGCGGCTGTTGTCGCGTGACTTCTGCATGATCGCCGCCATGCTCGACGCCTCCGACTCACCGGCATCACGCTTGAGGCGGAAGATGTTCAGGGTCTCGACATCGCGGTACTGCTCAATCTTGTTGAAGCCCGGGTTGGTCATGCCCAGCTCTTCGCCCTGGTACACATACGGCGTGCCCTGGAGGAAGTGCAACGCGGTAGCAAGCATCTTGGCCGAGACCACGCGGTACTCGCCGTCGTGGCCAAAACGCGAGACCACCCGCGGCTGGTCGTGGTTACACCAGAACAGTGCGTTCCAGCCGCCACCGGCCTGCATGCCCAGCTGCCAGTCAGAGAAAATCCGCTTGAGTTGCAGGAAGTCGAAGTCGGCCTTCACCCACTTTTGCAGGTTCGGGTAATCGACTTTCAGGTGATGAAAATTGAAGGTCATCGACAGCTCTTTGGACGCCGGATTCGAATAGCGAATGCAGTGCTCAAGGCTGGTGGACGACATCTCGCCGACATTGATCAGGTCGTGCCCTTCGAAGACTTCGCGGTGCATTTCCTGCAGGTATTCATGCACGTTCGGGCCGTCGGTGTAGAAGCGCCGGCCATCGCTGTGGTCTTCGGGGAAATCGGCGGGTTTGGAGATCAGGTTGATCACATCCAGGCGGAAACCGCCCACACCTTTGTCACGCCAGAAGCGCATCAACTTGAACACCTCGGCGCGCACCTTGGGGTTGTCCCAATTGAGGTCAGCCTGGGTGTGGTCGAACAGGTGCAGGAAGTACTGGCCGGTTTGCGCTTCGTATTCCCAGGCCGAGCCGCCGAACTTGGATTCCCAGTTGTTCGGCTGGTCGCGCCAGATATAGAAGTCACGGTACGGGTTGTCGAGGCTGCTGCGTGCCTGCTGGAACCACTCATGCTCGATGGAGGTGTGGTTGACCACGATATCGAGCATCAGCTTGATGCCGCGCTTGGCCGCTTCGCTGATCAGCAGGTCGCAGTCGGCCATGGTCCCGTAGCTGGGGTCGATGGCGTAGTAGTCGCTGATGTCGTAGCCGTTGTCGCGTTGCGGTGAGCGCAGGAATGGGGTGATCCACAGGCAATCCACGCCCAGCCACTTGAGGTAGTCGAGTTTGTCCACGATGCCCAGCAGGTCACCGGTGGCGTTACCCGCGTGGCTGTGGAAGCTTTTGGGGTAGATCTGGTAGATCACCGAGTGTTGCCAGTCTTGCATGGTGGGTTCCTTCAATTAAATTGTGTACTGGCCGTGCGGGCCTCATCGCGGGCAAGCCCGGCTCCCACAGGGGAACGCATTTCAAGTGTGGGAGCTGGCTTGCCTGCGATAGCGATTGATCAGGCGACCCGGTATCCAGGCCGAACAATTTTCATGCTCAACGCACAGGTCAGAACAAACGGCACGACCATGGCGATGACCATCCCGATCACAAAACTGGGGATGAACTGCGGAATGATCGAGATAAACCCAGGCAAGCCACCCACGCCGATGGCCGAGGCCGTCACCTTGTTCAGCGACAGGAAAATGCTGCCCAGCGCCGAGCCGAGCAGCGCGGCATAGAACGGAAACTTGAAGCGCAGGTTCACGCCAAACATCGCCGGTTCCGTAATGCCGAAGTAAGCGGAAATCGCCGAGGTCGAGGCCATGCTTTTGTCCCGCGCGTTGCGGGTCATGTAGAACACACCCAGTGCGGCGCTGCCCTGTGCCAGGTTGGACATCACGATCATCGGCCAGATAAAGGTGCCGCCCTGGGTGGAGATAAGTTGCAGGTCCACGGCGAGGAACATGTGGTGCATGCCGGTGATCACCAGCGGCGCGTACAACAGACCGAAAATCGCCCCGCCAACCATCGGCGCCAGGTCAAACAGGGTGACCACACCCTCGGTGATGAGGATGCCGAGGTGACGGGTCACCGGGCCGATGATGGCCAGCGCCAGCACGCCAGTGACAACAATGGTGGTGATCGGCACCACGAGCAGTTGGATGGCATTGGGCACGCGAGCCCGCAGCCATTTCTCGATCACGCTCATCACGTAGGCCGCCATCAGAATCGGCAGGATCTGCCCCTGATAACCCACCTTCTCAATCTTGAACCAACCGAAAATATCGAAGTACGGCAGGCTCTGGCCATCGAGCCCGGCCACGGCCTTGCCGTAGTTCCAGGCGTTGAGCAGGTCCGGGTGCACCAGCATCAGGCCGAGCACGATGCCGAGGATTTCACTGCCGCCAAAACGCTTGGCCGCCGACCAGCCCACCAGCGCCGGCAGGAACACGAATGAGGTATTGGCCATCAGGTTGATCAGGCTCCACAGGCCATCCAGGTTCGGATACGCCTCCAGCAGCGTCTGGCCCTCGATGAACATGCCCTTGGCGCCCATCAGGTTGTTCACGCCCATTAACAGGCCGGCGATGATCAGCGCGGGCAGGATCGGCATGAACACGTCGGAAAATACCCGCACCAGACGCTGCATGGCGTTGGTCTTGTCGGCGCCCTTCTGCTTGACGTCGGCAATGGTCGAAGCCGCAAGCCCCGTTTGCTCACGCAGGGCGGCATAGACCTTTTCCACTTCGCCGGGGCCGATCACCACCTGGAACAGGCCGCCAGTGAAGAACGAGCCCTTGACCAGATCGACCTGGTTCAACGCGCTGCTGTTGACCAGGCTCGGGTCCTTGAGCGCCAGGCGCAGGCGGGTCACGCAGTGGGCGGCTTGCTCAAGGTTGTCGCTGCCCCCGAGGTTCTCGAGAATCTCGCGGGCAATATTCGAATAGTCGTGGCTCATGCTTGGTTTCCACTTTGGTTTTTTTATTTGAGGGCAGTCATTGGCAGCACGCCGTGGCCAAAAGTACTCGTATGTACGAGTTAAATCAACAACTCGTCTGTACGAGTCACATTAAGTTTAATTTTCAGAATTGGAAGTCAGACATTTCCCTGATTCCACGCAGGTCCAATGGACAAAGCCCACCTCTGCCACTAAGGTTCCTGCCTTGAACGCGCCGTTCACCTTCACCAAGCCGCGCACAGAGCCATCCCCATGAGCAAATACAACCAGATCTATACGGATCTGCTTGCCAGCATCACCACTGAACGCCTGCAACGCGGTACGCGCCTTCCCTCTGAAACCGAACTGATGGACGCCTACCAGGCCAGCCGTGGCACCGTGCGCCGCGCCATTGAGCAGTTGCAGGAGCGTGGGTTTGCGCAAAAAATCCACGGCAAGGGCACCTTTGTGTTGTCGCCCAACCCCATCGAGTTCCAACTGGGCGGCATCGTCAGCTTCCACGAAACCCACGCTGACTTGGGCGATGACGTACGCACCGAGGTGGTCGAATTCAGCCAGTTCCCGCTCGAAGGCGCGCTGCTGCAACACATCGAAGCCGCGCCCGGCGCTCTGATTACCCGCATCAAACGGGTACGGCGCATCGGCGGCAAACGGGTGATCCTGGACATCAACCACTTCGTCGCCGACGTAATCCCAGGCCTGGACCGCTCGATTGCCGAGCAGTCGATCTACGCGTTTATCGAACAGACCCTGCAACTGCAAATTGCCTACGCCCAACGCACCATCGAGGCGTTGCCGCGGGGCAAGGACGACCAGACACACCTCGACCTCGAAGGTCAGAGCCATGTGATCGTGGTGAGCAACCAGACGTTTTTGCAGGATGGGCGGCAGTTCGAGTACACCGAGTCGCGGCATACGTTGGATAAGTTTTATTTTTCGGATATTGCGCGGCGGTGAGATGCATACGCAGAGTGCTGGGGGATAAAAGGCCTGAGACTTGAAGCTGCCCTTTAATCGATGGTGTAACCTCGTCGCTGGTCGAAGTCCTGATATTTTTGGGAGATGGCAGGATCGTCGGAACGCCCCTCAACAGTGTCAGTCATCGCCAAGCCGTTGAGTCCCCTGACAGAATGAATAGCCGCTTCCCAGGCGCCAGGTTCCAGCGGCGGCTCAATGAAACCTCTCAAGTAATCATCCAGGATGCCCTTGTCAGGAGTCTCGATCTCTTTACTCAGTGCTGAGAGATAGTCGGACTTGTCAGTTCTGCTCCAGTTGATCGAAAACCCTGCGCGATGACAGAGGACTGAGTGAACCACCAGCATCGTTCGCCCGTTACCATCAAGGAACGGGTGGCCGTAAGCGAAAAAGCCCATCACCAAGCCAGGCGACTTTCTCAGCAAAACCTTACCCTGACCAAGGCGAAGTCCCTCTTCAACCGCTCTTTTGGCCTCGTGAGGCAGGCAAAAGCAGGTGCCCGCTTTTGAGATGGCCAAGTCAGGAGAGGTCGTCATCCTGTCGCTACCCGCCCAAGGGTAAAGGTCACCAAACAAAAGCCCGTGAACCTGAAGAAAATCGCGATACGTGATCGTTCTTTTATTAGCCAGGTAATCCATCGCATCTGCAAGGTTGGCGGTGAACAGATCATGCTCCAGTTGCTTGACAATATTGAGGTCCTTTTCACCTACAACATTCCTGAGGTAGCCCCTCGTATCAAAATCCTTGAATGGATCAAACACGCTGCTTTTCCCTCAAGTAATTAGTCAGCAAATGAACCGCCTCAAGACCGGTCACTTTTTTCTCTTTCTTCAGCGCAATGACCAGGTTTTCGACGACATCGGTGCGGACATCGTCTCCGGCTAGCCGGGAAACACTTTCCGCCCACTCGTCCGCGTAAGTTCTGACATAAGCCACCTGACACGCATCCGCCAGGTCCATTACATATCGCCGCAGGCCAGACGTTGGAATGATCAACGCGCCCGTTTTCGGGTGGCGCCTAATGGAGTTTTTTACTTTCCTGGGAGGTACAACCTCATTGACGTAAACCACCGAACGGCTGCCCAGTGACAGCTTGCGACGAATTCGGCGGCGGCCTTTTACGCAGATTTTTGCGTCTTTTGACGCAATCGAATGCCCGGCTCCGGACTTGGCAATCTGCACCGAAGCGCTGACGCCCAGTCGCTGAAACACCTCAACGGCCAGAGCTTCAAGATCAGCGGCGGGGGTGACAACGCCTGTATGCGGGTTACGAGAAGCCTTTGCGTATATACCGATTCCCATTCGGACGATCACGCCCTTGCGCATAAGCTCATCGAGCGCAACAGAAACCTGCGAATGCCCCCCCAGCGCCGCAACGTCAATGCGCAGGACTACGTTTCCCTGCATGCCTCGGATTGCGGCCTGCATACGTTCTTCCAGCTTCATGTACAGGCCTCCGGCATAAGCTTGCTCAGGATCACTGAAAAGTGACTATCTACGCTGATCGATTATGGGCAAGCGTACACTATTCTCCAACCCCTCTTTAACGCCCCCAAAAACACATGCCCCCCGACCATCAGACCGTGTCTCGGTTATTCAACGCTCACCTGAAAATGCAGGATCGCCCCAACTCAATTATCAGCAAGTAGGAAATAGTCTCATAGCGAGGTGCCTAACAATCGATTTGGAACATAATGAGGATTCTTGAGCACCGGCAGCTGCAATCATGAACCCATACGAGCCACTCGAACCTCACTCCCCATTACCAGTGCTGACCCAGCTTCTCATGCCCGGCACGCTGGGGTTTTATACCCATGTCGAATGTACAGAGCTGTTCGCCAGCCGGCCCGATCATGACGGCATTATCAATGTCTTCACGCTCCTGATTGCTGAGGAACAACTTGATTTAGAGCCATCGCCTGCCTGCTTCCTGACACCGAAACCTATTCGAATCAAGTCGCTCAATGGCTGGAGTTTTGGCCTCCGCCGTTACACAGTACTGATCGACACGCTCATCCCGGCTCTCACGACTATGGAGGCAGGGGAAGGATGGAGACTTTCGGGTGATGAACTCAGAGTTGGCGAGCTTTCGCCGATGCCCGCGCAGTTTGTACCGCCGGACAATGGCGCTCCGGTCCCATGGAACAAACTCCTCAAAAACAATTTCTGGACCGGTTCGCATCTGTTTGAATGGGCCGATCATGACAAAGAAGCACTGATGCCATTCTTCGCAGATCCTCGCCGTCTGCAAGAGCTATCAATGCAGGTCGAAAAGCATATTCCACTCCAAGTGGCCGCGATGTCAGATCGGCTCGGCAGCCTCACAGTCCAACTTCCGGTCACTGTGCTAATGGCGCAATTCCAGCAGCTTCAAGACGGGAATTTTCAGGTAGAACACGCGTGGCATCCTAAAGCCACTCCACGCCCGTTGATGGCTGCCTGCGAATTGGAACACGACAACATCCTCACTGGCTTTGCTTCAGCAAGGCTGCAGGAAAAAACCACCTCACTCCCTATGCGTGCTGGCCGAGGACTGTATAGGGGCTTCATCTGGGCCGAGCAGAGCAACACCCTCCTAGTTGCCTCCGGACCGGGGGCTTTCATCTCAACCATTGCATTCAATATGAGCTCAGTCGATCCTGAGCCACGCATCTTCTCAGTCAAAAATCCGGATGGTATTAGTAACGCTCGACGAGTCGGTATGGTTGCGTTCTCTACACATAGCCTTATCGGCGATCCGAAGCCGGACGACAATGGCGGATGGACAGCGAAACGAATGTACAACGAGCAAGCCAACAAGCTCGCTGCCGACCGCCGTTTTGTTCAATATCGACCAACCGAAGGCGATGGGACCGCAGGCCGCCGAAAGGCACTGGATGACCTCCGAGCACTGATCGTTGCTTACGGAGAAAAAGGCGCCTGGCTATGGGATCCATATCTGTCAGCAAACGACCTACTCGAAACGCTTTTTTACTGCCCCTATCATGGAGTGGACCTTCGCGGTTTGACGACGTCCAAAGCCGGCCCTAGCGACAACATCCGCCGAACACTTGACGAATGTCAAAGCAACTGGCGGGGCCTAAAACTCGAACTTCGAGTACAGAAGGGCACGGCGGGATGGGACTTCCACGATAGATTCCTGATATTTCCATCAGGTCCAGATGGGGCAATGGCTTGGTCCCTGGGTACATCGGTAAACTCCGTGGGTACGGCGCACCACATCCTGCAGAAGGTAGACAATGCTCAGCTTGTGGTGGACGCCTTCACAGACCTGTGGGAACTACTCGGCGGACAGGATTACCTTGTATGGAAGAGACCGCGATGAACCCTCAGGATATTATTCTCGCGGCGCTGGCGAAAGCTACGCAACTTGGGCCGATTGAAGCTCCTAATGCGCTAGTTAAAGTGATCGGAGCACAAACTGATCCTCTTCAGGCTATTTCCGATAGGGAGGCCAGCAACGAAATATTTGAAGCAATCCGGTCTCAATTTACTTTCGTCGACTTGCTCCGAAGTGGAAAAATCGCGAGCGATGAGGAGTTTGAGAGACTCGCGGGCCTGTTCCGGTGGATGATTCAAGAAGGCGCAGGTTGGACCATCAGTAATGATCCGCGCCGTACCCAACTAGTCGCCCTCCTAGTCGTAGGACAATTCACAACGATGGGGTCAAGTTTCTGGGCTACCGTACCAAATGATTTCAGGCCTAACGATGAGTTGCTCTCTGCGCTCGAAAGCATGATCGCAGGCATTAAGATTAGCTTCACAACTCATGGTTTATCCGCTCCTATCTGGGAGTCAGAGGCCCTCGAACGGTTTGAAAAGGCTGACACAGAAAGCGATTGGACCGGGATCGAACAAGGCTGGCGCCTGATTGAGCGTGGATTTCGTAGGGGCATCGCCATCGCCCAGGCTGCACAATGCCTCGACAGATTTTCGCCCCAGCGTTTGATAACGGCCGTGTCAGGTTTACAGCAGACGTTATCTATCATGGGTGTCGTGCTATCGCTGAACACAAATTCCGCACTACGTCTCGGCTCTGGCTCATCCAATCCTCATGTCCAGTTCGCGACAACCTACATATCCACATCAAACATGGCTAACAGGGAGCCGCTTGATGAAACCTGCAAGAAATTCCTAGTACAGATACTGAAAAGCGTGTCGGAAGATACGCCGCGCTGGGCTGCATGGATGCGTGTATTCAACTTATTTCCTTCACGATATCAAGAGTTACAGATACCTCTCGGATGCGTTCTTGCAGATGCGAACGACGCAGCGCTTGAATCCTACGTTGATGCAATAAGCCTGCACTGGTCTGGCCTACAAACCCGATTTTCAATCGCGGATTGTCTCCGGTCCTTCAGAAATATCGCCAAAGCCAAGAAACGCAAGACAATGTGGAATTTTGCTTTTCAGCGTTGGAAGTCTTGGAGGTTCGGTCTGAACGGGAGTACTGAGAACCTTATTAAGATTTCTCGCTGCGAGCTGGATTTCGCTTTAGTAGGTTATGCCGTCGAATGCCTCAACGATGCTCAGCGAGAGCAAATGGTAGGTTCACTGACTACGAAGCTTCAGAATGTGGAAAACAACTGGCACCCTGCGATCACGGACTGTCATTCTGAGTGGAACGCAGTTCTATCGGAGATGCAGCCTCTTTTCTTGGCAATAAGTGTCGCAGGTACAGAAGCCGATTGGATCGATAAAGAACCCACAATGCGGCTACCATTTGATCCAGATAAGGAAGCCTACGTAACCCTAAAGTACGGCAGACCTCAACTCGCCTAAGCAGCATTTCTGGCTGGCTCAGATGTTACGATATTGTTGGCACAGGCCAAAACACAAAACCCCGGCACATGGCCGGGGTTTTGTTATTCAGCGTTTACCTGCTAGCGCAGGATCACTCCCACTCAATCGTCGCCGGCGGCTTGCTCGACACGTCATACGTCACGCGCGAAATACCTTCGATTTCATTGATGATACGGCCGCTGACAGTCTCCAGCAGCTCATACGGCAGGTGTGCCCAACGCGCGGTCATGAAGTCGATGGTCTCAACGGCACGCAGCGCAACAACCCACGCATAACGACGGCCATCACCGACAACGCCCACCGATTTCACCGGCTGGAACACCACGAACGCCTGGCTGACTTTGTGGTACCAGTCGGCTTTGCGCAGTTCTTCGATGAAGATGTGGTCGGCGCGACGCAGCAGGTCGGCGTATTCCTTCTTCACTTCACCCAGGATGCGCACGCCCAGGCCCGGGCCTGGGAATGGGTGGCGGTAGACCATGTCGTACGGCAGGCCGAGTTCCAGGCCCAGGCGGCGGACTTCGTCCTTGAACAGTTCGCGCAGTGGTTCTACCAGCTTGAGGTTCATCTCCTCCGGCAGGCCACCCACGTTGTGGTGGGACTTGATCACGTGGGCCTTGCCGCTCTTGGCACCAGCCGACTCGATCACGTCAGGGTAGATGGTGCCCTGGGCGAGGTACTTGATGTTGTCCAGTTTGTTGGACTGGGCATCAAACACGTCGATGAAGGTACGGCCGATGATCTTGCGCTTCTTCTCCGGGTCGCTTTCGCCGGCCAGGTTGTTGAGGAACTGGTCCTCGGCGTTGGCGCGGATCACTTTGACGCCCATGTTCTCGGCGAACATGGCCATCACTTGCTCGCCTTCGTGCAGGCGCAGCAGGCCGTTGTCGACGAACACGCAAGTCAGCTGGTCGCCGATGGCTTTGTGCAGCAACGCGGCAACCACGGAAGAGTCAACGCCGCCGGACAGGCCGAGCAGCACGTTATCGGTACCCACCTGGGCACGCACGTTGGCGATGGCGTCTTCAGCGATTTTCGACGGCGTCCACAGGGCTTCGCACTGGCAGATGTCGAGGATGAAACGCGACAGGATGCGACCGCCTTGCTTGGTGTGGGTCACTTCCGGGTGGAACTGCACGCCGTAGTAGCCGCGCTCGTCGTTGAACATGCCGGCGATCGGGCAGCTCGGGGTGCTGGCCAGGATGTGGAAGTCTTCCGGCATCTTGGTGACCTTGTCACCGTGGCTCATCCACACGTCGAGGCCGAACAGGCCGTCGGCGTCGATGTGGTCTTCGATGCCGTCCAGCAGGCGGCTCTTGCCGACCACGTCGACACGGGCATAACCGAATTCACGCAGTTCGGAACCTTCAACCTTGCCGCCCAGTTGCTCGGCCATGGTCTGCATGCCGTAGCAGATACCGAAGACGGGCACGCCCAGGTCGAATACGGCTTGCGGGCAACGCGGGCTGTTGGCTTCGTGCACGGACTCGGGGCCACCGGCAAGGATGACGCCTTTAGGGGCGAATTCGCGGATCGCTTCGTCATCCATGTCGAACGGGTGCAGTTCGCAGTACACGCCGATTTCACGCACGCGGCGGGCGATCAGCTGGGTGTACTGGGAACCGAAGTCGAGGATCAGAATGCGGTGTGCGTGAATGTCGAGGGCCATGAAGTCAGTCTCGTCTAATGAATCAGAAACAACTCGGGGCTGAAAGAACAGCCCCGGTTACTTAACGTTTTGCTGGAAGCCTCAACCTACGCGGTAGTTCGGCGCTTCCTTGGTGATCTGCACGTCGTGGACATGGGATTCAGCCATGCCGGCGCCGGTGATCCGTACGAACTCTGGCTTGGTGCGCATTTCTTCGATGTCGGCGCTGCCGGTGTAGCCCATCGAGGAACGCAGGCCGCCCATCAGTTGATGGATGATCGCGCTCAGGGTGCCTTTGTACGGCACACGGCCTTCGATGCCTTCCGGTACGAGCTTCTCGGCGCCTGCCGAGGAATCCTGGAAGTAGCGGTCGGAAGAGCCTTGCGCCTGGGACATGGCGCCCAGCGAACCCATGCCGCGGTAAGCCTTGTACGAACGGCCCTGGAACAGTTCGATCTCGCCCGGGGCTTCTTCGGTACCGGCGAACATCGAGCCCATCATCACGCAGGAAGCACCGGCGACGATGGCCTTGGACAGGTCACCGGAGAAACGGATGCCGCCGTCGGCGATCAACGGAACGCCAGTGCCTTCAAGGGCAGCGGCGACGTTGGCGATGGCGCTGATTTGCGGCACGCCTACACCGGCGACAATGCGCGTGGTGCAGATGGAACCAGGGCCGATACCGACCTTCACCGCATCGGCGCCGGCTTCGGCCAGGGCCTTGGCAGCTGCGCCGGTGGCGATGTTGCCGCCGATCACTTGTACGTCAGGGAAATTCTGTTTGACCCAGCGCACGCGGTCGATCACGCCTTTGGAGTGACCGTGGGCCGTGTCGACCACCACCACGTCAACACCGGCAGCCACCAGGGCCGAAACGCGGTCACCGGTGTCTTTACCGGTGCCGACCGCAGCGCCGACGCGCAGACGACCTTGATCGTCCTTGCTGGCCAGCGGGTAAGCCTTGGCTTTTTCGATGTCGTTGACGGTCATCATGCCTTTGAGGGCGAATTTGTCGTCGACGATCAGCACGCGCTCGATGCGGTGCTTGTGCAGCAGTTCGCGCACGTCGTTCTTGTCGGCGCCTTCCTTGACCGTGACGAGACGCTCTTTAGGCGTCATCACTTCGCGGACGGTGACTTCAAGACGGTTCTCGAAACGCACGTCACGGGAAGTGACGATGCCGACCAGGTCGCCATCGTGCAGTACCGGAACGCCGGAGATGTTGTGCAGGCGGGTCAGGTCGAACAGGTCACGCACGGTGGCGTCAGCTTCGATGGTGATGGGATCTTTCACCACACCCGGCTTCGTAACGCTTGACCTTGCGCACTTCGGCAGCTTGCTGCTCGATGGTCATGTTCTTGTGGATGATGCCAATGCCGCCTTCCTGAGCCATGGCGATTGCCAAACGGGCTTCAGTGACGGTGTCCATGGCAGCGGAAACCAGAGGAATATTCAGCTCGATGCCACGGGTTAGGCGGGTCTTGAGACTGACTTCGTTAGGAAGCACCTCGGAATAACCGGGCACTAGGAGAATGTCGTCGAATGTCAGAGCTTCTTGGCTGATACGCAGCATCGCGGGGGCTCCCGAGCGGGAAAATGGAAGCGCGCCATTATATACATGCACCCTGCCGGGCTCAATGTAAAACTCTGACAAACTTGGTAATACTGATAGATGGATTAAAGCTCGACTTTGACCCAACTCATCTTCTGGTCCAGCCAATCGGCAAATTCGTCGATAAAGCTCTGCTTGAACCCTGCCTCCGCCCAGTTATTGAAGATAAAGCCCAGGTTGGAAAACCCGCATTCCTGCAGGAACAGAAACCCGTTGATATCGTCTTCATGCCCACACAGCGGGCAGGTGAAGTTGTCGGTGTGGCCGGGCATCCAGTCTTCGAGGCTTTCGAACAGCGCCTCGCCGACTTCTTTAAGGCACTCCGGGCAGCCGGCTTCTTCGAGAAAGCCCTTGGCCGGCGTGTAGATGCAGCGTTTGTAGATGATCTCCAGGCCATTGATCGGCTCGTTGAACGGCAGCGCTTCGGGGTGCAGCACCACGGCGCGGGCGCCGTCGGCCAAGGCGTAGGCCATGCGGTTGCCGGTGCGTCCGCAGGTGGTCAGCTCTTCCTTGATGATGTTCTTGCGCACCAGCCAACGCACGATGGCCCGGGCGCGGGGTTCGTGGACGGGCAAGGTGGAGATTTTGGGGACAAGGATGCTTTGGGAGTTCATGGGAGTCCTGCGGTGTGGCGTCTGACGCCTTCGCGAGCAAGCCCGCTCCCACATTTTGAAAGTGTTCACAATGCCAAATGTGGGAGCGGGCTTGCTCGCGAAGAGGCCCTGAAGGCTGGCAGCTTAATCCCTGAAGAAATCAGGTCAAGTACTCAAATACCGCCCGATCAGTGCAATGCCACTGGCTAACACCAACCACGTCACCAAGCGCACAAAGGCTTCGCGGGACATGCGCATCGTCAACCTGCGCCCACACCACAGCCCCAGGGCCATCGCCGGCAATAAACAAACGGCCAACAACAGCAGCGGCAAATCCGCATACACCCCGGCGACCAGAAACAGGCTCAGGCGCACCACTGTGCTGCAACTGATCAACGCACTTTGCGTGGCCCGCGCCGCGTCCTTGGGCAAACGGCTGTTGAGGTAGATCGCATACAAAAAGCCGCCGCTGCCGAACAACGCACCAAACAGGCCGCCGACGGTGCCCATGGGAATCGACCAACCCTTGGAAAGCTGAGTGGGTCGCGCCTTCACCGACAAGCTGTAGATCGCATAGGCGCTGATAAACAGCCCCATCAGCAGCAACAACAAATCCGAATGCAGGTTGAGCAGGAAGATCACACCCAGCGTGCAACCGATGGCCATGCACGGCAGCAACCGCAGCAGCTCGGGCTTGTTCACGTCTCGCCGCGATTGCAGCAGATTGCCGAAGGCCGCGACAAAATCCAGCAGCACCAGCAGCGGGATAATCTTCGACAGCGGCATAAACACAATCAGGATCGGCCCCGCCACCAACGCTGTGCCAAAACCGGCAATGCCGAACACGATGTAGGCCAGCACCACACCCAGGCCGATGACCAGACAATCGACACCACTGAACGACCACTGACTCATCAGCTCAACCGGGCTCATGGCGTATTCCTTGAAAGAGACAGCCATCACTTTAGCCATCGCCGAGCGTTGCGACTAATATCTTCAAAGCCCTCCACTCATCTCGAAAAGGCATGACGCGTGATATCCACTCGCCAACTGCGCTACTTCGTCGAAATCGCCGACAGCGGCAGCTTCAGCGCCGCCGCCGAGCGTTTGTTCGTGGCGCAATCAGCGCTGAGCCGCCAGATCAAGGAGCTGGAAACCCAGCTGCAAACTTCACTGTTCGAACGCACCGCGCGCCAGCCCCGGCTGACGGCGGCGGGCGAAGCTTTTTACCCGAGGGCGCGCAACCTGCTGAGCGAGCTGCTCAAGGCTAGCGAGATGGCCACACAGGTTGGCAATGGTCAGCTTGGCACCCTGCGCCTGAGCCATTCGAGCACCGTGCCGATGAGCGGGCCATTGCTGCACGGCATCAGCACCTGGCTGCAGCGTTGCCCCGGCGTATCGATGGATATCGTCAAACTGTCTTCCGAGGCGCAACTTGAAGACATTGCCGACGGGCGCCTGGAAGTCGGCCTTTTGCGTTTACCGGTGCTGCGCCAACGCGAAGGCGTGCGTGTGGTGCCTTTATATAGCGAACAACTGTTGCTGGCTGTGCCGCCCAATCACCCGCTGGCAGGCAGTGATACACCTGTCGAACTGGCACAGCTCAAGGACGAAGCGTTTATTTCAGTTCCACACCCCCAACGTGGCGGCTTGAGTTATCTGTCAGCCGAACTGTGCATGCGCGCAGGATTTTTCCCCAAGGCAGCAAGGGTGATGTCGCGCAAGACCACGCAATTGCAGCTGATCCAGGCCGGCTTCGGAATTGCCTTGTTACCAAAATCCATGCAAGGCATTGCCCCCGCCAACCTGCACTTTTTGCCCCTGGCCGACCCGGACTGCCTCAGCACCGTGGCCCTGGCATGCGCGCAGACGCCGAGTGCGCTGGTGGAGCAATTCTGCCAAACCTTGCGCGAATGCCTATAAACTGCCGCCCATGATTAAAGATCGCTCCTCATGATTAAAGATCCGTTTGCCCGCTTGGGCCTGGACCGCGAAGTCCTGACTGTCAGCCAGCTCAACGGCCGCGCGCGGGTGTTGCTGGAAGACGTGTTCACCAATATCTGGGTCGAAGGCGAAATCTCCAACCTCGCCCGCCCGGCTTCCGGCCATGTGTATTTCACCCTCAAGGACAGCGGCGCCCAAGTGCGTTGCGCGCTGTTTCGCAACAATGCCGCGCGAGTGCGCCAGGCGTTGAAAGACGGTTTGGCGGTGAAAGTGCGCGGCAAGGTCTCGCTGTTTGAGGGCCGTGGCGACTACCAGTTGATCCTCGACACCGTGGAACCTGCCGGCGATGGCGCGCTGCGTTTGGCCTTTGATGCGCTGAAGGAAAAGCTCAGCGCCGAAGGCCTGTTCAGTGCCGAACGGAAAGTGCCGCTGCCGGCGCACCCTCGGCGCATTGGCATTGTCAGTTCGCCAACCGGCGCGGTGATTCGCGACATCATCAGCGTGTTCCGCCGTCGTGCGCCGAACGTTGAACTGACACTGATTCCCACCGCCGTGCAGGGCCGCGAAGCCATCCCGCAGATTGTGCGTGCGCTGAAACTGGCTGACGCCCGTGGCTTCGATGCGTTGATCCTGGCCCGTGGCGGCGGTTCGCTGGAAGACCTCTGGTGCTTCAACGAAGAAGCCGTAGCCCGTGCGGTAGATGCCTGCGTAACGCCTATCGTCAGCGCCGTCGGCCATGAAACCGACGTGTCGATCTGCGACTTTGTGGCCGACGTACGCGCCCCCACGCCCTCCGCCGCCGCCGAATTGCTCGCGCCAGACGCCAGCCATCTGGTGCGCCAGGTCGAAAACCTGCACCGCCGCCTGGTGATGCTGATGCGCAACCGGCTGAGCCATGATCGCCTGCGCCTGGAAGGCATGGCCCGCCGCCTGCGCCACCCTGGCGAACGTCTGCGCCAACAGGCCCAGCGTTTGGACGACCTCGACATGCGCCTGCGCCGCGCTTTCGAGCGCAGCCTCAATACCCGCCGCGAACGCCTGATACGCCTGGAAACCCGCCTCGCCGGCCAACACCCCGGCCGTCAACTGGCGTTGCTGCGCCAGCGCCTCGATAGCCTCGCAGAACGCCTGCCCCGCGCCATGCGCGAAGGCCTCAAGGCACGCCGCCTGCAACTGCAAAGCCAGGTGCAGACCCTGCAGGTGGTCAGCCCGCTGGCCACCCTGGGCCGTGGCTACAGCATCCTGTTGGACGAGCGCGGCCAGGCGATCCGCAACGCCGCGCAAACCCACACCGGCCAGCGCCTCACTGCGCGGCTCGGGGAAGGCCAATTGCAGGTGCGAGTGGAAGATAACCACCTGACGCCCGTCACCCTTTCGTTACTGGATTGATTGATGCCACGTTTATTTAGCCTGCTGATGCTGTTATGCCTGACCTTTAACGCCCACGCCGACAGCTACATCACGCGGTTGCTGAACAAGCCGGTGCCGGGTGGCGTGGCGGTGGTCGACCTCGGCACTTCGGCCAGCGCGCCCAAAGCCACCTACCTGAACCGGCCGGTGCTGGTGGTCAAGGAACAGAACAACTGGCTGGCGATTGTCGGGATCCCGCTGACCGTCAAACCCGGCACCGAGCGCATCACCAGTGGCGGGCAGAACTTGCCGTTTGTGGTGGGCTTCAAGAAATACCCCGAACAGCACATCACTTTGAAGAACAAAAGCCAGGTGAACCCGGCCCCGGCGCAACTCAAGCGCATTGAGGGCGAACTCGCCGTGCAGCTCAAGGCTTACCGCAGTTTCAGCCCGAATACGCCGAGTAACCTGCTGCTGGACAAACCGGTCAACGGGCCACTGTCGAGTAAGTTCGGCGTGCGCCGCTTCTTTAATGGCGAGGAGCGCAACCCGCATTCGGGCCTGGACTTTGCCGTAGGTGCGGGCACGCCGATCAAGACGCCGGCGGCGGGCA
This sequence comes from Pseudomonas sp. W3I7, assembly GCF_030816095.1. Classification (NCBI taxonomy): domain Bacteria; kingdom Pseudomonadati; phylum Pseudomonadota; class Gammaproteobacteria; order Pseudomonadales; family Pseudomonadaceae; genus Pseudomonas; species Pseudomonas sp. W3I7. The sequence continues at coordinate 802,686 of NZ_JAUSXP010000001.1, read as the reverse complement.
AGGTGATCCTCACCGGCAATTACTTCTTCAATGGCAACACTGTGTTCGTCGACCATGGCCAGGGCTTTATCAGCATGTTCTGCCATATGTCGAAGATCGACGTAAAAGTCGGCGACCAACTGGCACGCGGCGCGGTGGTGGGCAAAGTCGGTTCCACGGGCCGTGCGACCGGGCCGCACATGCATTGGAACATCAGCCTTAACGATGCGCGGGTTGACCCGGCGATCTTTATTGGCGCGTTCCAGCCCTGATAAAAATATTCAACCTACCGGCCTCATCGCGGGCAAGACCGGCTCCCACACGTGAACGCGAATCCCTGTGGGAGCCGGGCTTGCCCGCGATGGCGTCAGGTCTGCCAGCCCAATTGCGCGCCCAATAAGTACTGCGCAATAAAAACAAACCCCTAACTCAATAACCGCCACAAAATATCGAATAACAGCCAAATAGCAGAACTTATCTCAATTTTTCCCGACTGCTTGCCATCTTTCACCCCGGCGGTTAGGGTTGGGCTTATGAAAACCTCTCACACCCTCATTCAGCTCCGCCAGCACCGCAGCCTGTGCCTCGTCAGCGCACGACTGCCAGGCTGAATCGATCTGCCTCGTCCCAAGCTTCGTCCCCAATAACAGTTTTACGGCAGGCCGCCTTTTTTCGGCCCCTACTACAAAGGATTTCCCGATGAGCATGCTCAAAGACCCGTCTTCGAAGTACCGCGCGTTCCCGACCATCGACATCCCCGACCGCACCTGGCCGTCGAAGACCATCACCGAAGCGCCGATCTGGTGCAGCTCCGACCTGCGTGATGGCAACCAGTCGCTGATCGAGCCAATGGACGCGGCGAAAAAGCTGCGTTTCTGGAAGACCCTGGTGTCTGTCGGCGTGAAGGAAATCGAAGCCTCGTTCCCGGCCGCGTCGCAAACCGACTTCGACTTCGTGCGCACCCTGATCGAAGACAACCACATCCCCGAGGACACCACCATCCAGGTGCTGACCCAGGGCCGTGAAGACTTGATCGCACGTACGTTCGAATCCCTGCGCGGCGCCAAAAAGGCTATCGTGCACTTGTACAACGCCACGTCGCCGTCATTCCGCCGCATCGTGTTCAACCAGGACAAAGACGGCATCAAGGCCATCGCGGTCAACGCGGCCAAGCTGTTCGTCAAGTACGCGGCCCAGCAGCCGGAAACCCAGTGGACTTTCGAGTACTCCCCGGAGACCTTCAGCGCCACGGAGCTGGAGTTCGCCAAGGAAGTCTGTGACGCGGTGATCGAGGTGTGGAACCCGACGCCAGAGCACAAGATGATCCTCAACCTGCCGGCCACCGTCGAGTGCGCGACGCCCAACATCTATGCCGACCAGATCGAGTGGTTCGGCCGCCATATCAACCGTCGTGACAGCGTGATTATCAGCCTGCACACCCACAACGACCGCGGCACTGGCGTGGCCGCCACCGAGTTGGGCCTGATGGCCGGCGCCGACCGTGTCGAAGGTTGCCTGTTCGGCAACGGCGAGCGTACCGGTAACGTCGACCTCGTGACCGTAGCCTTGAACATGTACACCCAGGGCCTCGACCCACAGCTGGACTTCTCCGACATCGACGGTGTGCGCAAAGTTGTCGAGGAGTGCAACCAGATCCAGGTACACCCACGTCACCCGTACGTCGGCGACCTGGTGCACACCGCGTTCTCCGGTTCCCACCAGGACGCCATCCGCAAGGGCTTTACCCAGCAGAAAGACGACGCGCTGTGGGAAGTGCCGTACTTGCCGATCGACCCGGCGGACATTGGCCGCAGCTACGAGGCGGTGATCCGCGTAAACAGCCAGTCGGGCAAAGGCGGCATCGCCTACCTGCTGGAACAGGAATACGACATCAGCTTGCCACGCCGCATGCAGATCGAGTTCAGCCAAGTGGTACAGGCCGAAACCGACCGTGTGGGCCTGGAAATGACTGCACCGCAGATCTACGCCTTGTTGCAGCGTGAATACCTGCAAGCCAACACCCCGTACGCGCTGGTCAGCCATCGCCTGCAGGAAGAAAACGGCAACAGCACCGTGGAAGTGGAAGTCTCGGGCAAGGGCCAGGGCGAAACCAACCTGCGCTGGAACGGCAAGGGCTACGGCACCCTGGAAGCGCTGGTTGCGGCGCTGCCAATCAAAGTTGAGATCATGGACTACAACGAACACGCGATCGGCGCCGGCACCAATGCCAAGGCGGCGGCCTACATCGAACTGCGCGTGAACGGCGAGCGTCCGGTGCATGGCGTGGGGATCGATGAAAACATCACCACAGCGAGCTTTAAGGCGGTGTTCAGTGCCCTGAATCGTTCGTTGAGCCAGTTGGAAGCGAAGGCGGCGTAAGCGCTGTCGCGGTAATGCAAAAGGCCCCTGGGTGAGAATCCAGGGGCCTTTTTTGCTTTGGATGGGTGGTGATGCGGATGGCCTCTTCGCGAGCAAGCCCGCTCCCACATTTTGACCGCATCCCTACAGGATAAATGCGGTCGAATGTGGGAGCGGGCTTGCTCGCGAAAGCGGTCTGTCAGACAAACTGAAACCGATCGGCATCCAGGTTCGCTGGAAATTTTTCGCGATACGTCGCCAACTCTGCCGCATTCAGGCGCACCTGAAACACCCCGTCCGCCTCCCCCGCACTCAGCAAGGTCTCACCCTGGAAATCCAGCACCTGGCTGTCTCCGGTGTAGGCAAAGCCCTTGCCATCGGTACCCACCCGATTCACTGCCGCCACGTAACACAGGTTCTCGATAGCCCGCGCTGGTAGCAGGCGGTTCCAGTGCTGACGCCGCGCACCCGGCCAGTTCGCGGTGTACAGCAGCAGGTCGGTGTCCTGGGCATCACGGCTCCACACCGGGAAACGCAGGTCGTAGCAAATCAATGGGCGTATGCGCCACCCCTTCAACTCGAACTGCACCTGGCGCTCGCCGGGCGTGTAATGGTCGTGCTCGCCCGCCATACGGAACAAGTGACGCTTGTCGTAGTGCAGCACTTCCCCGTCCGGGCGCGCCCACAGCAGGCGGTTGCGGTGGCTGCCGTCGGCCGCCTGGATGATCACGCTACCGGTGATCACCGCGTTGTACTTGGCCGCCTGGGTTTGCAGCCAGAGATGAGTCGGGCCATGTTCCGGCTCGGCGAGGGTGTGTGATTCCATCGAGAAACCGGTGGTGAACATCTCCGGCAGCACAATCAGGTCGGCGCCTTTGGCCTGCTCCAGCAACAGTTCGAAATGTTCGAGGTTGGCCTGACGGTCATGCCATACCAGGCTGGTCTGGACCAAGGCAATATTCAGGTCGGGTAATGCAGTCAAATCACGCATAGTTTCTCCGCTGCGTGTTGCAGCGTCTCCTCGCGTTTGGCAAAGCACAGGCGCACCAGGCGCTGGCCTTGCGGCGGGCTCTGATAGAACACCGAGACGGGGATGGTCGCCACGCCGTGTTCGCGGGTCATCCACAGTGACATGGCGACGTCATCCAGGTCCGGGCGAATCTGTGAGTAGTCCACCAGTTGGAAGTAAGTGCCGGCCACCCGGGTAAAGCTGAAACGCGACGGCGCCAGCAGGTCGCAGAACAGGTCGCGCTTGGCCTGATAAAAGGCCGGCAATTGCTCGACGTGTTCCGGGTGTTCGGCCATGAAGTCAGCCAAAGCGTACTGCAAAGGGGTCACGCCGCAAAAGTTGACATATTGATGCACCTTGCGCAGCTCGGCGGTCAGGGCCGGCGGTGCGACCACGTAGCCGGTTTTCCAGCCGGTGACGTGGTAGGTCTTGCCGAAGGAGCTGACCACAAACGCCCGCTGATACAACTCTTCATGGGCCAGCACGCTGACATGGGGCACGCCATCGAACACCAGGTGCTCGTAGACCTCATCGCTGACCAGGTAGATATCGCGGTCGCGGATCAGCTCGGCCAACTGGTCCAGCTCGGCCCGGCTGATCAGGGCGCCAGTGGGGTTGTGTGGCGAGTTGAGGATGATCATGCGCGTGCGCGGTGAGAGCGCGGCCTTGATCTTGTCAAAGTCGAGCGCGAAGCCTTGCAGGCTCAATTGCACATGCACGCAGCGGCCACCGGCCAGCTCGACCGACGGCTCGTAGCTGTCGTAGCTGGGGTCGAACACGATGACTTCATCGCCGTTGCGGATGACCGCCTGGATCGCGCAGAAGATCGCCTCGGTGGCGCCTGGGGTGATGGTCACCTCGCTGTCCACATTCACCGCGGCGCCATAACTGCGGGCGATCTTGGCCGCCACTTGTTGGCGCAACACGGGCAGGCCGGTCATCGGTGCGTATTGGTTATGGCCGAGGGCGATATGCTTGCCTACGGCATCGAGCAAGCCTTGAGGGCCATTAAAATCGGGAAAGCCCTGGGACAGGTTGAGCGCGCCGGTTTCGGCAGCGAGTTGCGACATGGTGGTGAAAATAGTGGTGCCGACATTCGGCAGCTTACTGGTGATCATCGGAGGCCCCTGCTCAACACCCGGCTCTTCGGCGGCGCGGGCGTTCGAGAATAGCTCATGCATTACGCACAAAAAAGCCACTGCACTTAATGGAACGCTGGTCGTACGTGCCGGGAGCGTCTGAACAAAACGACAACTGGTCATTTGAAAACGAAAAACAGGTAATTCTCACAGTTACCCAAGCGAAAAACCTCGCGCTTACTGAGCGAACAACTCACTCAGCCAGGATAACGGTCATGCCTTCATACTCTGACGTCCCTCCTATTGCCCAAGCATCTGGAGAGCTGGACATATCCTACGGGGATGCGGGCTACCAACTGGTCAATCCAGCCGGAATGGAATTGTATGAAGCGCGGGGGATTCGCCTCACCGACAATAATGAGACGTTGATTGCAGGTGCTGCGCCAGACATTGCGCCCACTCATACCCGAACGCAGTTCGTTTTGATGCGCCGAGACGAGAATGGAGCGTTGGTCGAAGGGTTCGGGACGCGGGGAATAGCATGCGGGCACTTCGAACCTGACGAACCTACATGGGGTTCTTACGGCGAGAAAATATTTCCGTTGCGCGACGCCAAATGGTTGTTGTTGGGCTTCGTGCACAACCACGCGAATATGCGCATGCCTTCGCTAGCCTGGCTGCATGATGATGGTCGTGCTGATACCGACAGCGGCAATAACGGCACGTTTGTGCTGACATCGCCACTTCCAGGGGAGTCAGCCAGTCCTGGAACCCCACTTGTCGACGGCGACACTCAGTCGACAGGGTTCATAGTGACGCTGTTTCAGTACGTGGATGAGTTAGATTATTGGGGCAGTTTGTTATCGCGAATCGAGCCGAACGGAAAACTGGACATCACGTTCAACCAAGGCAAGCAATACGCCGAGACCCACACCCGAGGCGGTGAAATCTATGATCCCACCGCCCTGAGCCATCAGGTTGATGACCGTATTCTCGTGGTGGGTAACACCGACGATAAACGAGGTATCAAGGGCGGGCTGATTAAACGTTTTGACAACAATGGAGGGCTCGATACCACGTTCGCCCACAATGGCGAGTACCGTACCCAAAATCAGCGTTACGCTCACTTAGTCTGCAACGAAGAGAGCATTCTGGTTTGCGGGGCAACCTCGCAGGGCGCGCTCATGGTCAAACTGCACGCCGATGGAACCCCACACCCTGATTTCGGCGGACTGCCTGTGATAACCCCGCAGGTGACCGCTTGGCACAAGGTGCTCATCCATAAAGGGAAAATTATCGCCATCGGCGTGATTGATGGCGGGTTCAGCAGTCAAGCCGTACTGGCTCGCTTTGAGCGCAGTGGCGAACCAGATATGACCTTTGGCGCATCGAAGAACGGCCGGGTGACGCTGGAGTTTGGTGGTCAGTTCAACACAGTGATTGATCTTGCTGTCGACCAGCAGGAGCGAATTCTGGTGCTAGGTTCTGCCAAAGGATCCTTCGGCGCAGTCAATTTCTATATCGCACGCGTCTTTTCTTGAATCAACAAAAAAGGCGCCATCGGCGCCTTTTTTAAACCTCAATCAGCGCTTGTCGCGGCGCTTCTTGTCGGCTTTCTTGTGGTGAGTCATCAAACGACGCTTCTTGTTCACCTGACGGTCAGTCAGTGTGTTCTTGTTGCCTTCGTATGGGTTCTCGCCACCCTTGAACTCGATACGGATCGGCGTACCGACCAGTTTCAAGACACGGCGGTAGGTGTTTTTCCAGGTAACGCACATAGGACTTGGGCACCTTCTCGATCTGGTTACCGTGGATCACGATAATCGGCGGGTTGGCACCACCCAAGTGGGCGTAACGCAGTTTGATCCGGCGGTTGTTGACCATCGGTGGCGCGTGTTCGCCAACCGCGTCTTCCAAGATCTGGGTCAGGCGGTTGGTCGGCCAGCGGGTAACCGCGGACTTGAACGAGTTCTGTACGGACGCGTAGAGGTTGCCCACGCCGGTGCCGTGCAGTGCCGAGATAAAGTGGATATCGGCGAACTCGACGAAGAACAGCCGACGTTGCAGCTCGATCTTGACGAAATCGCGCTCGCTCGGCGTCATGCCGTCCCACTTGTTGATCGCGATGACCAGGGCACGACCGGCTTCCAGGGCAAAGCCGAGCAAGTTGAGGTCGTGGTCCACCACGCCTTCACGGGCGTCCATCACGAAGATCACCACGTTGGCGTCTTTGATCGCCTGCAGGGTTTTGACCACCGAGAACTTTTCAACTTCCTCGTGGATCTTGCCGCGCTTGCGCACACCGGCGGTGTCGATCAGCGTGTACTTCTCGTCGTTACGTTCGAACGGGATGTAGATACTGTCGCGAGTGGTGCCCGGCTGGTCATACACGATGACCCGGTCTTCACCGAGCATGCGGTTAACCAGGGTCGACTTGCCGACGTTCGGGCGGCCGATGATGGCGATCTTGATACCGTCTTTTTCGCTCGGGCCAGGAATGCGCTTGGCTTCCTCACCTTCGGCAACGATTTCTTCCTCGCCCTCTTCTTCCTCTTCGTCATCCTTGGGGAAATCGCGCAGAGCGATTTCCAGCATCTGGGTGATGCCGCGACCGTGGGCACCGGCGACCGGGATTGCATCGCCCAGGCCCATCGGGCTGAATTCGGCACGGGCCGCCTCAGGATCGATGTTGTCGATCTTGTTGGCGACCAGATAGGAACGCTTGTTGCGCTTGCGCAGGTGCTCGCCAATCATCTGGTCGGCAGCGGTGTAGCCCGCACGGGCGTCCACCAGGAACAACACGACATCGGCTTCTTCGATCGCGAGCAGCGACTGCTCGGCCATCTTTTCGTCCATGCCATGCTCGTCACCGGAGATACCACCGGTGTCGACAATAATGTAGGAGCGCCCTTGCCACTTTGCCTCACCGTATTGGCGATCACGGGTCAGACCGGACAAGTCGCCAACGATGGCGTCACGAGTCCTGGTCAGGCGGTTGAACAAGGTGGACTTGCCGACGTTAGGTCGGCCCACCAGGGCGATTACGGGAACCATGCGGCTCTCCACTTCGTTATTTCAGAAAATACAAAAGCCGCTGCAAGGCAGCGGCTGGTGCTCGGGGCAGCATAGTCAAATGCCGCATGCCCCGCCGAAGCGGGGCCGCCTGGGTTTTACCCCAAGCATAGTTGCTTACTTGATGGTCAGGGCTTCCAGCTTGCCGCTGTTGCCAAACACGTAAAGCATGTTACCCACAACCAGCGGACGCGCACGCAGACCATCGCTGTCGATACGCTCGCGGCCGACAAAACGACCGTCTACCTGGCTCAGCAGGTGCAGGTAACCTTCGAAGTCACCTACCGCTACGTAGCTGGAGAACACTTCCGGTGCCGACAACTGACGGCGAGCCAGGGAGTCGTTGCTCCACAGTGCAGTAGTGGAACGCTCGTCGACACTTTCAACAGTGCCGGAAGCGAGGCTTACGTAGACGCTGCCAAACCCTTGGGCGACACCGGCGTAGCTGGAAGCATCACGCTGCCAGTTGATGCGGCCGCTTTGCAGGTCCAGCGCCGCAACGCGGCCCTGGTAGGTGGCCACGTAAATGGTTTCACCCGACAGCAGCAGGCCACCGTCGATGTCCACTACGCGGTCCAGTTCGGAGCGACCTTGCGGGATAGCCACACGGGTTTCCCAGGCCGGCACGCCGTTCTGGGTGTCCAGGGCGACCACTTTACCGGTCGACAGGCCAGCAACGGCCAGGTTGTTGGTCACAATCGGACCACTGGTACCGCGCAGGGTCAACACCGCCGGGGTGCTGTCGTACAACCAGCGCTGGTTGCCGGTGGCGGCATCCAGACCGATTACACGGTCATCCTGGGTCTGCACTACGACCACGTCGCCATTGGTAGCCGGCGCTGCGAGCACTTCACTGGTCACGCGAGCGCGCCATTTCTCTTCACCCGTTGCCGAGTCCAGAGCCACCACGTCGCCCTTGAGCGTACCGATCAGCACCATGCCGTAGCCGACACCTACACCACCGGAAACCGGCAGTTCGAGGTCTTTCTTCCACTTCACGTCGCCATTCATGCGATCCATGGCCATGACAACGCCAGTGGAGTCAGTGGCCACGATGTTGTCGCCGTCGATCGACGGCTGCAACAGGTTGTACAGGTCGCCCTGGCCATCACCGACGGAGCGGCTCCACTGCTTTTGCAGGACCACTTCTTCCTTGAAGCTGGTCAGCTCGGCAGGAGGCAGTTCTTTTTTACTGTTGCTGCTGCAACCCGCGGCCAGAACGGCCAGAGCCAGCAATGCTGCATGTTTCCAACGGATCACGTCACGCATCCCCTTTGGCCAAGTCGTCCAGCTTGATTTGTAAGCCACCGACTGCCGCTTCATCAGACAGCGCCGCCTTGGCTTTTTGGTACGCAGCATGGGCTTCGTCGGTACGACCCAATTGGACCAACAGGTCGCCCTTGAGCTCTTCACGAGTGGCCACAAATGCCTTGTCAGCATCGCCGTCGAGCAGTTTGAGTGCTTCGTCAGCCTTGTTCTGTGCCGCCAATACCTGAGCCAGGCGCTGACGTGCGATTTCACCCAGGGTCGGGTTGCTCGGCTTGTCGGCGATAGCCTTCAGCTCAGTGGCTGCGTCATCCAGCTTGCCGGTGTCGACCGCCACTTTCGCGACGAACAGGCTGCCGTACTGGGCGTAGGTGCTACCGCCAAATTCGTTTTTCAGCTTGCCGGCAAGGTCCGCCACTTGGGCTGGATCAGGCTTGCCGTCCGGCGTCAGGGTGGTTTCCAGCAATTGCTGATAGAGAATCGAGGCGCCTTGAGACTGGTTGGCCTGATATTTGTGCCAGGCTTGCCAGCCGAACACCACCACTAAAGCCAGCAGACCGCCAGTAACCAGGGGCTTGCCGTTACGCTGCCACCAGTCCTTGAACTCGGCCATTTGCTCATCATCAGTACTCGACACCCCAATACTCCTTAATCGCTAAATTCGGCTGTTCGACAGCTTCAACCCTGCACGACGCAGGTGGCCAAGTGCGCGGCGAGCGCATCAAAGGCAATGTTCTGTTGCTCGCCCTGGCCACGCAGGGGTTTGAAACCTATCACTTGCTGGGCCAGCTCGTCATCGCCGAGGATCAGCGCATACAGCGCGCCGCTCTTGTCGGCCTTCTTGAACTGGCTCTTGAAGCTGCCGGCGCCGGCATTGATCTGCAGGCGCAGGTTCGGCAGTTGGTCGCGCACTTTTTCGCTCAGGGCCAAGGCTGCCAGTTCGGCGGCCTCGCCAAAGGCGCAAAGGTACACGTCCACCTGACGGGAGATTTCTTCCGGGATTTGCTCCAGGGTTTCCAGCAGCAGGATCAGCCGCTCGATGCCCATGGCGAAACCTACGCCCGTGGTCGGCTTGCCGCCCATTTGCTCGACCAGGCCGTCGTAACGACCACCGGCACACACGGTGCCCTGGGCGCCGAGTTTGTCGGTGACCCACTCGAACACGGTCTTGCTGTAGTAGTCGAGACCACGCACCAGCTTGGGATTGATCACATAAGGAATACCGGCCGCATCCAGGCGAGCCTTGAGCCCCTCGAAATGCGTGCGGGATTCGTCGTCCAGGTAGTCGGCCATTTTCGGCGCGTCGACCAGTACGGCCTGGGTGTCGGCGTTCTTGGTATCCAGAACACGCAGCGGGTTGGTTTTCAGACGGCGCTGGCTGTCTTCGTCCAGCTTGTCCAGGTGGGCGGACAGGTACTCGACCAGGGCTTCGCGATAGCGGCCCCGGGATTCACTGGTGCCCAGGCTGTTGAGTTCAAGTTTGACCGCATCGCGGATGCCCAGTTGGCCCCACAGGCGCCAGGTCAATACGATCAGCTCGGCATCGATGTCCGGACCGTCCAGGTTGAAGACTTCGCAACCGATCTGGTGGAACTGGCGATAGCGGCCTTTCTGGGGGCGCTCGTGGCGAAACATCGGGCCGATGTACCACAGCTTCTGGGTCTGGCCACCACCAGTGATGCCATGCTCGAGTACCGCGCGCACGCACGCAGCGGTGCCTTCCGGACGCAGGGTCAGGGAGTCGCCGTTGCGATCTTCAAAGGTGTACATCTCTTTTTCGACGATGTCGGTTACTTCACCGATGGAGCGCTTGAACAGCTCGGTGAACTCGACGATCGGCATGCGGATCTGCTTGTAACCGTAGTTATCCAGCAGGCGCGCGACCGTGCTCTCGAAGTAGCGCCACAGTGGCGTCTGCTCCGGCAGGATGTCGTTCATGCCACGAATGGCTTGCAGAGACTTGCTCACATCTAATCCTTAAATTCGTTCTTAGCCGCGCGCGATCAGCGCTGCGTCAGCCGCAACCTTTTCAGCTGCTTTCTCGCGGATCAGCTTTTCCAGATGATCCACGAGATTCTCATTCGTCAGTTTCTGCGACGGCTTGCCGTCGATGTAAATCAGGTTCGGTGTACCGCCAGTCAGGCCCACATGGGCTTCCTTGGCTTCACCCGGCCCATTGACCACACACCCGATCACCGCCACATCCAGCGGCACCAGCAGGTCTTCGAGGCGCAACTCCAGGTCGTTCATGGTTTTCACCACGTCGAAGTTCTGCCGCGAGCAGCTCGGGCAGGCAATGAAGTTGATGCCACGGGAACGCAAACGCAGGGATTTGAGAATGTCGTAGCCGACTTTCACTTCCTCTACGGGGTCTGCCGCCAGGGAGATGCGGATAGTATCGCCAATCCCTTCGGCGAGCAGCATACCGAGACCCACCGCAGATTTCACTGTGCCTGAGCGTAAACCGCCCGCTTCAGTGATACCCAGGTGCAGCGGCTGCACGATTTCCTTGGCCAGCAAGCGGTAGGCTTCTACCGCCATGAACACGTCGGAGGCCTTTACGCTGACCTTGAAGTCCTGGAAATTCAGGCGCTCAAGGTGTTCAACGTGGCGCAATGCCGACTCAACCAGCGCGGCCGGGGTCGGTTCTCCGTACTTTTTCTGCAGGTCTTTTTCCAGGGAACCGGCGTTGACGCCGATGCGGATGGGAATGCCACGATCACGCGCTGCATCAACCACCGCGCGCACACGGTCTTCGCGACCGATATTGCCCGGGTTGATGCGCAGGCAGTCCACACCCAGCTCGGCCACACGCAGCGCGATCTTGTAGTCGAAGTGAATGTCGGCGACCAGCGGTACCTTGACCAGTTGCTTGATGCGGCCAAAGGCTTCGGCAGCGTCCATGTCCGGCACGGAAACACGCACGATGTCTACGCCGGCGGCTTCCAGACGGTTGATCTGGGCGACAGTTGCGGCCACATCATTGGTGTCGCTGTTGGTCATGCTCTGCACTGCGATAGGGGCATCGCCACCTACCGGCACCGAGCCGACCCAGATCTTGCGCGATACGCGACGTTTGATTGGAGATTCGCCGTGCATGACTATTGTCCCAACTTGAGGCGAGCGGTCTCGCCACTGGTGAACGGCGCCACGTCCACAGGCTGGCCGTTGTAGGCCACTTGCGCGCCACGGGCAAAGCCCAGACGCAGCGTCAAAGGAGGCTTGCCGCCTTGGTCAAGTGTATCTCCCTTACGCTTCAGACCGCTAAACAGCACTTTGCCATTGCCATCGGTAACTTGCGTCCAGCAGTCAGCGATGAAGGTAATCTGGATATGCCCGTCGCCGGCGATCAATGCCGGGGTGGTGGGAGGCGAAATCGCAGCCGGGGCCGGGGCCACGGGTGCGTTGGTCGCTGGAGCCTGCGTCGGAGTAGCCGGAGCAGCTGGCGTATGCGCCTGGGCAACCGGGGCAGCCGGTACGGTTGGAGCCGGCACAGCAGCGGTGGCAGCAGGTGCAGTGCCCGCTTCCGGAGCCGGTTGCTCAGTGGCAGCCGGCACTTCCGAGGCGGCCTGCCCTTGAGCAACCGCCTGGTCTTCCGGCTCATCGAGCGGGTGGATCTGGGTGGTGCCGTCGGCGCTTTCGACTTCGACGTGCTCCATGGCGTTGCTGGTCAGGTCCTTGGTGCGTTGGGAGGCCTGGTCTTGCCACCAGACGAAACCGCCACCGACCACCGCAATCAGCAGCAACAGGCTGACAATCCGCAAAATCGTGTGGGAAACCCGTACCGGCTCTTCGATGCGGCCCAGGCCATGCACGTTACTGCCCTGAGAGTCGGTGCCGGTGAACTGGTCGAACGCCTGGACCAATACAGTCTGGTCGATGCCCAGCAATTTGGCGTAGGCGCGGATATAGCCGCGGGCGAAGGTATGCCCAGGCAGCTTGTCGAACGCGCCGGCTTCCAGGTTGCCCAGGGACGTGGCGGTCAAATTGAGCTTGAGGGCCACTTCTGCCAGCGACCAACCATTGCTTTCGCGGGCCTGACGCAAGGTCTCGCCTGGGTTTACGCGATTAGCTGCTACAACTTCCGGGTGCGCCGCTTTCATCATTGCTCCGACAGGTATTGCTGATATTCCGGCGTACCGGGATAGAGTCGTTCGAGTTGCTGGCCAAACTGTGCAGCCGTGTCGCGTTCTTCATGAACCGTCGCCAGGCGCACACCGAGCAATAGACTACGTGCATTTTGCCCGCTGAGCAGGCTAAAACGCTCGTAAAAGTCACGTGCCGGCACATAATGCCTGTCTTCGTAAGACAACTCAGCCATTTCGAGCAACGCCCGTGGCTGGCGACTGTTCAGGTGCAGGGCTTTTTCCAGTTGCTGGCGGGCGCTGTCGCGCTGGCCCATGCGTATCGAGGTCACCCCAAGGTTCTCGAACACGCGCGAACGCTCAGGATAAAGGCTATCAGCGCTGGCTTGCTGGAAATAACGGGACGCCTGCTCATAACGTTGCTGCGCAAACAGGAAGCTGCCGTAGTTGTTCAGCAGCCGAGGGTCGGCAGGACGTGCGGCCAGGGCCTTGTGAAAATACGCCTCGGCCAGTTCAGGCTCAGCCTGAGCCTGGAACACCAGGGCCAGTGCGGCATTGGCATCGGCATCATCGCCGTCCAGTTCCAGCGCCTTTTTCAACGGCACCTTGGCCTGCTCGCTCATGCCCTGGCGCAGATAACCCAAGCCCAATTGCACATAGGCAATTCGCGCCTCGTCACGGCCTTTGCCGGTTTGCATGGGGCTGTCATGGCCCGATGAAACACAACCGGCCATCAGACCGGTGAAAAGCAACAGCAGCGCGAGGCGCAAGGGCATAGAGGTCCTCTCTCAGATTCGATTCACAGCAATTTGCGGCAAATCTTCGGCGGCGTTAAGTTCGCGCACGGCGATATAACGCTCACTGCGGCGGGTGCGATCCATCACTTGCCCGACCAGTTGGCCACAGGCGGCGTCGATGTCTTCACCACGGGTGGTGCGCACAGTAACGTTGTAGCCGGCCTGGTGCAGTTGATCCTGGAAACGGCGGATGGCGTTGTTGCTCGGCCGCTCGTAGCCAGAATGGGGAAACGGGTTAAACGGAATCAGGTTGATCTTGCACGGGGTGTTCTTGAGCAGCTCGATCATCTCGACCGCATGCTCAACTTTGTCGTTGATGTCTTTGAGCATGGTGTACTCAATGGTCAACACGCGCTTTTCGCCCAAGGTCGCCATGTAGCGCTGGCAAGATTCGAGCAGCATCTTAAGCGGATACTTCTTGTTGATTGGCACCAATTGGTTACGCAATGCGTCATTGGGTGCGTGCAAAGACAACGCCAGGGAGACGTCGATGTGCTTGGCCAGCTCATCGATCATCGGCACCACGCCGGAGGTCGACAGGGTCACACGGCGCTTGGAGATGCCGTAACCCAGGTCGTCCATCATCAAATGCATGGCGGCAACGACGTTGTCGAAGTTCAGCAGCGGCTCACCCATGCCCATCATCACCACGTTGGTGATGGCACGGTCGACGGTTGCCGGGACGCTGCCAAAGGATTTGTTGGCAATCCACACCTGGCCGATCACTTCGGCGGCAGTGAGGTTGCTATTGAAGCCTTGCTTGCCGGTGGAGCAGAAACTGCAGTCCAGGGCACAGCCTGCCTGGGACGAAACGCACAAAGTGCCGCGCTTGCCCTGGGGAATGTAGACGGTCTCGACGCAGCTGCCGGACGCCACGCGCACCACCCACTTACGGGTGCCGTCGGTGGAGATGTCCTCGCTGACAACCTCGGGACCGCGGACCTCGGCAATGGCCTTGAGCTTGTCGCGCAGGGCCTTGCTGACGTTCGTCATGGCGTCGAAATCGTCGACACCAAAGTGGTGAATCCACTTCATTACCTGACCGGCACGGAAACGCTTCTCCCCGATTGAGTCGAAGAATTTTTCCATTTCCTGTTGAGTCAGACCCAGCAGGTTGGTTTTAACAGTCGATGTAGTCATGGATTCACCCTCACCCTTTAAGCCGATGCTTAGCGAGCGGTTACTTCAGTAGCAGCGAAAAAGTACGAGATTTCGCGAGCAGCAGCGGCTTCGGAGTCCGAACCGTGAACAGCGTTGGCGTCGATGGACTCAGCGAAGTCAGCACGGATAGTGCCGGCAGCTGCTTCTTTAGGGTTGGTAGCGCCCATCAGCTCACGGTTCAGAGCGATAGCGTTTTCGCCTTCCAGAACCTGAACAACAACAGGGCCGGAGATCATGAAGGCAACCAGGTCGCCGAAGAAGCCACGAGCGCTGTGCTCAGCGTAGAAGCCTTCAGCTTCAGCTTTGGACAGTTGCTTGAGTTTCGAAGCTACAACCTTCAGGCCGGCTTTTTCGAAACGAGTGGTGATCTCGCCGATGACGTTTTTTGCAACAGCGTCAGGCTTGATGATGGAGAAAGTACGTTGAACAGCCATGGTGTAACTCCAGAAACGGTAATTTACGAAAAATTAAACCCGCGAATTATACGCGGGTTATTGGGTATTGCCTAACTGCGTAAAAAGGCGGCTCAGTCTGCTTCTTCGATCCACAGGCCTTGAATCGCCTCCAGAACCTTTTCGCCACCCCGGTCAGGGATGTCGTCAAATTCCGGCAGTGCCATTACGAGGTCGCGCAACTTGACGAAGTTCACGGTAAGAGGATTGACCTCAGGATGAGCTTCCGCAAGTTGTATAGCGATTTCTTGTACATCAACCCATTTCAGGCTCATGACATTTCCTTGAATCAATGCGGCGCTTCGGCCGCATGGTTGAGGGAATATTTCGGAATTTCGACGGTAATGTCTTCCGTGCCGACCTTTGCCTGACAGCTTAGGCGAGACGTCGCTTCAAGGCCCCAGGCGCGATCCAGAAAGTCCTCTTCCAGCTCATCCGCTTCTTCGAGAGAGTTGAAGCCCTCGCGAATTACGCAGTGGCAGGTCGTGCAGGCGCAGACACCGCCGCAGGCGCTTTCGATCTCGATGTGGTTGTCATGGGCAACTTCGAGGATGGACTTGCCGGTCTCAGCCTCCACAACCATACCGTCCGGGCAATGCTCAGCGTGTGGCAGAAAAATGACCTGCGGCATTAATTATTCCTCGATTTCATTCAGGTTGCGCCCGGCCAGTGCGGCTTTCACCGTCTGATCCATGCGGCGGGCGGCAAAGGCATCAGTCACTTGCGACAGGCGCTTGGTTTGCTGCTCGATGGCGTAACCATCGTTGCCTTTCATCAATTCAGCCAGTTCCTGCATTTGCAGGTCGATAACCATGCGCTCTTCAGCATCCAGCAAACGCTCGCCGTCGGCTTCCAGGGCGCCCTGCACGGCTTCGAGCAGGCGCTGGGCATCGACTTGCTGCTCGCGCAGTACGCGGGCGACCTTGTCGTCACCGGCATACTGGAACGAATCCTTGAGCATTTTGGCGATTTCGCCGTCGGTGAGGCCGTAGGACGGCTTGACCTGAATGCTGGCTTCAACGCCCGAGGCCAGTTCACGCGCAGCTACGCTGAGCAGGCCATCGGCGTCGACCTGGAAGGTCACGCGAATTTTCGCCGCACCGGCCACCATCGCCGGAATGCCGCGCAGTTCAAAGCGCGCCAGGGAGCGGCAGTCACTGATCAATTCGCGCTCGCCTTGCAGCACATGAATCATCATGGCCGTCTGGCCATCTTTGTACGTGGTGAAATCCTGGGCGCGTGCGACGGGGATGGTGGTATTGCGTGGAATCACCTTCTCCATCAGGCCGCCCATGGTTTCCAGCCCCAGGGACAGCGGGATCACGTCGAGCAGCAGCAGTTCGCCACCATCGCGCTTGTTACCGGCAAGCGTGTCGGCCTGGATAGCGGCGCCGATGGCGACTACTTGGTCCGGGTCGATTTCCGTCAGCGGCTGGCGGCCAAACGCTTCGGCAACTGCTTCGCGAACGCGTGGGACGCGCGTCGAACCGCCGACCATAACCACTGCGGCCACGTCTTCGAGCTCAATACCGGAATCACGCACCGCACGACGGCAGGCTTTGAGGCTGCGGGCGACCATCGGTTCGATCAGCGCATCAAAGGCTTCGCGAGTCAGTTGCGCCGACCAGCTGCCGTAGGAGACTTCAACAGAATCAGCATCCGTCAGTGCTTCCTTGGCCGCACAGGCGGTTTGCAGCAGATTGCGCTGCGCGCCCGGGTCCAGGTCAGCCGACAAACCGGCGCTGGTGATGATCCAGCCGGCAATGGCATGGTCAAAGTCGTCGCCACCCAGGGCGCTGTCGCCACCGGTGGCCAGCACTTCAAACACACCGCCGGTCAGGCGCAGGATCGAAATATCAAAGGTGCCGCCGCCTAGGTCATAAATTGCCACCAGGCCTTCAGCGTGCTGGTCCAGACCATAGGCCACCGCGGCTGCGGTCGGCTCGTTGAGCAAGCGCAACACGTTCAGACCGGCGAGCTTGGCCGCGTCTTTAGTGGCTTGACGCTGTGCGTCATCGAAATAGGCAGGAACGGTGATCACTGCGCCGACCAGTTCGCCACCCAGGGTATTTTCTGCGCGCTGACGCAGCACCTTGAGGATATCGGCCGACACTTCCACCGGGCTTTTCGGGCCTTGGACCGTGTCGATGAACGGCATATGGGATTCGCCGCCAACAAAGCGGTACGGCAGCTGCTCGCCCAATTGCTTGACGTCGGACAGACCGCGCCCCATCAAGCGTTTAACCGACAGCACGGTATTCAATGGGTCACTGGACGCCGCCAACTTGGCCGACTCACCGACTTCAGTGCGATCAGCGTGATAACGCACAGCGGAGGGCAGGATCACCTGGCCATTAGCGTCGGGCAACGGCTCGGACAGGCCGCTGCGCAAGGCAGCAACCAGGGAATTGGTGGTGCCCAGGTCAATCCCGACCGCCAGGCGACGCTGGTGCGGTTGAGGGCTTTGGCCGGGTTCGGCGATTTGCAGTAGGGCCATGGTAATCAGGTCTTATCTGTCTATCAGGCGTGCATCACGGGCAGCACTGGGTTAATCGTCGAGGCGCTCTTCTAGCTGGCGCACTTCGTAGGTGAGCTTGTCGAGGAACTGCATGCGCCGCATCAGGCGTTCGGCCTGCTCACGTTGCGCTGCATCATCCCAACAGGCTGCGAAGCTTTCGTTGAGCTCATCCTGGGCCGTTTTCAGACGACGCTTGAAGACCGCGACACCGGCTATATCAGCCTCGTCCTGCAAGTCTTCGAGTTCTTCGCGCCACTGCATCTGCTGCATCAGGAAGTCCGGGTCGTGCACCGTGACTTCGATCGGCAACTCACCACCGTTCAACGCGAGCAGGTAGCGCGCGCGTTTGGGCGGGTTTTTCAGCGTCTGATAGGCTTCGTTGAGGCTGGCCGATTGCTCCAGCGCCAGGCGCTGCTCACGCTCGGAAGCGTCAGCAAAGCGGTCCGGATGCACCCCACGCGCCAACTCTCGGTAGCGCGTGGCAAGCTGCTCAAGGTCCAGCCGAAAGCTCGGCTGCAGCTCGAATAAAGCGAAATGACAAGGAGTACCCACGAATAGCCTCAGATGTTGAAGCTTTCGCCGCAGCCACATTCACCGCGCACGTTGGGGTTGTTGAACTTGAAGCCTTCGTTCAACCCTTCCTTGACGAAATCGAGTTCGGTGCCGTCCAGGTAAGTCAGGCTTTTAGGGTCGATGATCACTTTCTCGCCGTGACTTTCGAACACCTGGTCTTCCTCAACCACCTCGTCGACAAACTCCAGCACGTAGGCAAGGCCGGAACAGCCCGTGGTGCGAACACCCAGACGAATCCCCTCACCTTTACCGCGCCCATTCAGGGAGCGGCGAATGTGCTGCGCAGCCGCTTCTGTCATGCTGATAGCCATCGTTGACTCCTTACTCGTCGCCAAATGCTTAGATCAAGCCTTTCTTCTGCTTGTAGTCGCGAACGGCCGCCTTGATGGCGTCTTCTGCGAGTACGGAGCAGTGAATTTTCACTGGCGGCAGGGCCAGTTCTTCGGCCAGCTGGGTGTTGCTGATGGTGACAGCCTCATCCAGAGTCTTGCCTTTCATCCACTCGGTAGCGAGGGAGCTGGAGGCAATGGCGGAACCGCAGCCGTAAGTCTTGAACTTGGCGTCTTCGATAACGCCAGCGTCGTTGACCTTGATCTGCAGGCGCATCACATCGCCGCACGCCGGAGCGCCGACCATGCCGGTGCCGACATCAGGGTCTTCCGCGTTCATCTTGCCGACGTTGCGCGGGTTTTCGTAGTGGTCGATGACCTTTTCGCTGTAAGCCATGGTACTGAATCCTCACTCATCAGGGCCGCTCTGGAACCCTGTAAAAACGCCTGCGTTTTCCGCCACGTTGTTACAGAGCTTGGGTGGCGGCTTCTATAGTTAGTGTGCCGCCCACTCGATCTTGGAGATATCGACACCGTCTTTGTACATGTCCCACAGCGGCGACAGAACGCGCAGCTTGTTGACGGCTTCGCAGACTTTCTGCGCGGCGTAGTCGACTTGCTCTTCGGTGGTGAAGCGGCCGAAGGTAAAGCGGATCGAGCTGTGTGCCAGTTCGTCGTTGCGGCCCAGGGCGCGCAGAACGTACGAAGGCTCAAGGGACGCCGAGGTGCAGGCCGAACCGGACGAAACCGCCAGGTCCTTGAGCGCCATGATCAGCGACTCGCCTTCGACGTAGTTGAAGCTCAAATTCAGGTTGTGCGGTACACGGGCGGTCATGCTGCCATTGATGTACAGCTCTTCAAGGTTCTCGACCTGCTTGTAGAAGCGATCGCTCAGGGCCTTGATGCGAATGTTTTCGGCCGCCATGTCTTCTTTGGCTACACGGAAAGCTTCGCCCATGCCGACGATCTGGTGAGTGGCCAGGGTGCCCGAACGCATGCCGCGCTCGTGACCGCCGCCGTGCATGGTCGCTTCGATGCGCACGCGAGGCTTGCGGCTCACGTAGAGCGCGCCGATGCCTTTAGGGCCGTAGGTTTTGTGGGCAGAGAACGACATCAGGTCGACTTTCAGCTTGGACAGGTCGATGTCGACCTTGCCGGTGGACTGAGCAGCGTCGACGTGCAGCAGAATGCCTTTGGAGCGAGTCAGCTCGCCAATGGCTGCGATGTCGTTGATGGTGCCGATTTCGTTGTTCACGTGGATCACCGAAACCAGGATGGTGTCTTCACGCAGGGCCGCTTCGATCATGGCCGGGGTGACGATACCGTCGGTGGTTGGCTCAAGGTAGGTGACCTCGAAACCTTCACGCTCCAGTTGGCGCATGGTGTCGAGGACAGCCTTGTGCTCAATCTTGGTGGTAATCAGGTGCTTGCCTTTGGTCGCGTAGAAATGCGCCGCCCCCTTGATTGCCAGGTTGTCGGACTCGGTAGCACCGGAGGTCCAGACGATTTCCCGTGGGTCGGCGCCCACCAGGTCGGCGACTTGGCGACGAGCGTTCTCAACCGCTTCCTCGGCTTTCCAGCCGAATACGTGGGAACGGGAGGCTGGGTTGCCGAAGTTTCCGTCAACCAGCAGGCACTCGCTCATCTTTTGCGCGACACGCGGATCAACCGGGGTGGTCGCTGAGTAATCAAGGTAAATCGGCAATTTCATGGACTTTCTCCTAAATCAGGCTGGCTGGCGTGCCGTTAGCTCTTCGGCTGTCACTCGACGGCGGACGCTTCAATCTTGTCCAGACGCGGCGCCTTGGTGTTGCAACGGCGCTGGTCCTGACGCTGGGCTACTTCTTGTACCTCACGGCGAGTCACAAGATCAGCCAAGCTGATACCACTCAAAAACTCATGGATCTGCAGGCTCAAGTCACACCACAAGTGATGCGTCAGGCAGGTGTCGCCGGCGTGGCAGTCACCCAAACCCTGGCATTTGGTGGCATCGACGGATTCGTTAACCGCGTCGATCACCTGCGCTACCTGAATGCCCTGCATATCGCGGGACAATTGATAGCCGCCACCCGGCCCACGCACGCTGGAAACCAAGTTGCTGCGGCGCAATTTGGCGAACAGTTGCTCGAGATAGGACAGGGAAATGCCTTGGCGCTCGGAGATATCGGCCAGGGACACCGGCCCAGTTTGCGCGTGCAAGGCCAGGTCAAGCATGGCGGTCACCGCGTATCGGCCTTTTGTAGTCAGTCTCATGGACAAGTACCAAGGTGTTTCAGAATGGGAGCAAGTATGCGATTCCCGAGTATTTAAGTCAACTATAAGACCTAGTACTTTAGTCAGGATTACCCGTAAAAAGGGCGCGCAAATAATAGCAGGGTGGGGTGGGGACGAACAGCGGGAACCGGGCCACGACCCAATCTCAAGACCAATGGAAGCCAAATGTGGGAGCTGGCTTGCCTGCGATAGCGGTGGGTCAGCACCCCCTAAATGAGCTGGCAGACCGCTATCGCAGGCAAGCTAGCTCCCACAGAAGGTTTTATCGAGCTTAAGATTTAGCCAGCCTTGGTGGTGCCAGCTTCCACCTTGATCTCGGCGAAGTCTTCTTCGCGCAGCTCAGGCAGGTCTTTTGCGCAGTAGCTGCTGCCCAGTTCCTTCAATGCGCCGCACATACCGTCCAGCTTGCCATCCACGGCCTGCAGGTGGTCGAGCAACTGACCAATGGCACGCGCCACCGGGTCGGGCATGTCTTCGCTGACACCATAGGCATCAAAACCGATCTTCTCGGCCATGGCTTTGCGCTTGGCC
Organism: Pseudomonas sp. W3I7; assembly: GCF_030816095.1. Classification (NCBI taxonomy): domain Bacteria; kingdom Pseudomonadati; phylum Pseudomonadota; class Gammaproteobacteria; order Pseudomonadales; family Pseudomonadaceae; genus Pseudomonas; species Pseudomonas sp. W3I7. Next base: position 781,203 of record NZ_JAUSXP010000001.1, on the reverse strand, counting down.
TCCTGCTCGTCGCCGAGTTCCGGCTTGACGATGATGCGCCCAGGAATACCCACCACCGTCGCGCCAGGTGGCACGGCCTTGGTCACCACCGCATTGGAGCCCACCTTGGCACCGGCGCCGACAGTGAACGGGCCAAGCACCTTGGCGCCCGCCCCTACCACGACGCCATCGCCCAGTGTCGGGTGACGTTTGCCTTTATTCCAGGTCGTGCCACCCAAGGTCACGCCCTGATACAGCGTCACGTCATCACCGATTTCGGCGGTTTCGCCAATCACGATGCCCATGCCATGGTCGATAAAGAAGCGACGACCGACCTTGGCGCCCGGGTGAATCTCGATTCCGGTCAACCAGCGCCCAAAGTTCGACACCAGCCGCGCCAGCCATTTCCAGCCCATGCTCCACAGGACACCGGACAGGCGGTGAATCCAGATCGCGTGCATGCCCGGGTAGCAGGTCAGCACTTCAAAGGCGTTGCGCGCCGCCGGGTCACGGTGGAAAACACTCTGGATATCTTCTCGCAAACGCTCGAACATTTTTAATCCTTCCGCTTAAGAAGCTCACCACGGGCCGCTTTCTGGGTTTCCGTGAGGATGCCACGCAATATGTTCATTTCTGCCCGGCTGACCGAGCTACGGCCGTACAAGCGACGCAGGCGTGCCATCAAGTGCCGTGGCTTTTCCGGGTCGAGGAATTCGATGGCCACCAGGGTTTGCTCCAGGTGCTCATAGAATCGCTCCAGCTCGTCCATGGTGGCCAGCTCGCCACTTTTGGTCGATGCCACTTCATCCTTCTCGACCTTGCTCGGCTGGCCTTCAGCAGCCAGCCAGGCCATGCGCACTTCGTAACTCAACACCTGCACCGCTGCCCCGAGGTTCAGCGAGCTGAACTCAGGGTCTGATGGAATGTGCACGTGGTAATGACATCGCTGCAGCTCTTCGTTGGTCAGGCCGGAATCTTCACGACCAAACACCAAGGCGATTTCTGCACCACCCGCAGCCTCCTCCACCACTTTGGTGCCGCACTCACGCGGGTCCAGCAATGGCCAGGGGATTCGACGGTCGCGGGCGCTGGTGCCGAGCACCAGGTTGCAGCCGACCAAGGCGTCTTCCAAGGTGGCGACGACCTGGGCTTTTTCAAGGATGTCATTGGCGCCGGATGCGCGGGCATCGGCCTCGTGGTGCGGGAACACACGCGGCTCGACCAGCACCAGGCGCGTCAGCCCCATGTTTTTCATGGCTCGCGCCACCCCGCCGATGTTGCCGGGATGACTGGTATTGACGAGGACGACACGGATGTTTTGCAGCAAGGGAGGCGCTCTCGGACACAGGAAAGGGGAGCAAATCTTACAGAACAGCCTAAGGTTATGCCATGAAAGCTAACGTCGTCCTTCACCTGAAGAAAGTTTCTGCTAGAATGCCCGGCTTTCTTTAACAACCTTAGGTGACACATCCATGCAGCCCATGCTGAATATCGCGCTGCGCGCCGCCCGCAGCGCCAGTGAATTGATCTTCCGCTCCATCGAGCGCCTGGATACCATCAAGGTCGACGAAAAAGACGCCAAGGATTATGTATCCGAGGTGGATCGCGCCGCTGAGCAAAAAATCATCGACGCGCTGCGCAAGGCCTACCCTACCCACGGCATCCTCGGTGAAGAAACCGGCTTGCACAAAGGCAGCGGCGAAGGCGAAGACTACCTGTGGATCATCGACCCACTGGACGGCACCACCAACTTCCTGCGCGGCATCCCACACTTTGCAGTCAGCATTGCCTGCAAATACCGTGGCCGCCTTGAACACGCCGTCGTACTCGACCCGGTTCGCCAGGAAGAATTCACCGCCAGCCGTGGCCGTGGCGCCCAGCTGAACGGTCGTCGCCTGCGTGTCAGCGGCCGTACCAGCCTGGACGGCGCCCTGCTGGGCACTGGCTTCCCGTTCCGTGACGACCAGATGGACAACCTGGAAAACTACCTGGGCATGTTCCGCGCCCTGGTTGGCCAGACCGCTGGCATCCGCCGCGCCGGTGCTGCCAGCCTGGACCTGGCGTATGTTGCCGCCGGTCGTTTTGATGCGTTCTGGGAGTCGGGCCTGTCCGAGTGGGACATGGCTGCAGGCGCCCTGCTGATCCAGGAAGCTGGCGGCCTGGTGAGCGACTTCACCGGTGGTCACGACTTCCTGGAGAAAGGCCACGTAGTTGCCGGCAACACCAAATGCTTCAAGGCAGTACTGACGGCGATCCAGCCGCACCTGCCGGCTTCGCTGAAGCGTTAAGCGAGCGAGCACAAAAAAGCACCCCGAGGGGTGCTTTTTTTTGCCTGGGATTTGGTATCCCAGCTCCCACACTTGGATTGATGCCAGCCTTACTGCTGGTTCTGACCCAGGATCAGACGACCTTCCTTATCCACTGGAATCTGGCCGCCCGGATCACGGTCCATACGCACGGAACCTTCTTTGCCATCCAGGTTGTAGCGCACGTCATAACCCACAACCTTGTCACTGATATCGTTGACCGTGCTGCAACGCTGCTGCGTGGTGGTATAGGTATCGCGGTTCTGCATACCTTCCTGCACCTTGTTACCGGCGTAACCGCCACCAACCGCACCGGCTACAGTAGCCAGCTTCTTGCCATTACCACCACCGACCTGGTTGCCCAACAGGCCACCGGCCAGCGCACCGACCACGGTGCCGACGATTTGATGTTGATCCTGCACCGGCTTCTGCCGGGTCACGGTGACGTCCTTGCAGACCTCACGAGGGGTTTTGATCTGGGTTTTCACCGGCTGCACTGCCAGCACTTGCGCATACTCAGGGCCGCTTTTTACCAGGCTGTAGGTGGCAACAGCACCCCCGGCAGTCACACCGACAGCACCCAATACCGCACCAACCAGTAACGACTTGTTCACGTGAACCTCCTGACCATCACAAGCGGACCGAAACGTCCGCGCTATACCCAGCCTTGGAGCAAAAAAAAAGGCACGAGTTCAATACTCGTGCCTTATTTGTAACAGCGCATCAACGATCGCCCATCAAGGACGGTCGTCGACCTCCTTGCCGGTAGCGGCAGGCGGGATCAAGTCTTCGCTGTTGAGGTTCAGCCAGATCAGCACCACGTTGGCAATGTAGATCGACGAGTAGGTACCCGCCAGAACGCCGATGAACAGCGCCAGGGAGAAGCCCCACAGGTTGTCGCCACCGAAGATCATCAGCGCAGCAATCGCCAGCAAGGTGGAGATCGACGTCGCCATGGTCCGCAGCAGAGTCTGGGTGGTGGAAATGTTGATGTTCTCGATCAGCGTGGCCTTGCGCAGTACGCGGAAGTTCTCACGAACCCGGTCGAATACCACGATGGTGTCGTTGAGCGAGTAACCAATGATCGCCAACACCGCCGCCAACACCGTCAGGTCGAAGGTGATCTGGAAGTACGCCAGGATACCCACGGTGACGATAACGTCGTGGATCAGCGACACAATCGCGCCGACGCCGAACTTCCACTGAAAGCGGAACGCCAGGTAGACCATGATGCCGGCCAACGCCATCAGCATGCCGAGGCCGCCTTGGTCGCGCAGCTCTTCACCCACCTGCGGGCCTACGAACTCGACACGCTTGACCGACGCCGGGTTGTCACCGCCGACCTTCTGCAAGGCTTCGGCTACCTGATGACCCAACTGCGGGTCTTCGCCCGGCATACGCACCAGCAGGTCGGTGGTAGCACCAAAGCTCTGCACGATGGCTTCGTGATAGCCGGCCTTGACCAGCTCGCTGCGCACCAGGGTAACGTCGGCCGGCTTCTCGTAGGTCAGCTCGATGAGCGTACCACCGGTGAAGTCCAGACCGTAGTTCAGGCCCTTATGGAACCAGCTGAACAACGCCAGAACGGTAAGGAGCACTGTGGCGCCGAACGCAATGTTGCGAACGCCCATGAAGTTGATTGTACGTAACATGGCAGCCCCTTAAATCCACAACTTCTTGAAGTCACGTCCGCCAAAGATCAGGTTGACCATTGCGCGGGTCACCATGATGGCCGTGAACATCGAGGTAAAGATACCGAGGGACATGGTCACCGCAAAACCTTTGACGGGGCCGGTGCCCATGGCAAAGAGAATCCCGCCGACCAGCAGAGTGGTCAGGTTGGAGTCGAGAATCGCGGTAAATGCCCGGCCGAAGCCTTCGTTGATTGCACGTTGTACGGTCATGCCCGCCGCGATCTCTTCACGAATCCGCGAGAAGATCAGTACGTTGGCGTCTACCGCCATACCCATGGTGAGTACGATACCGGCGATACCTGGCAGGGTCAGCGTTGCACCCAACAGCGACATCAGTGCCAGCAGCATTACCATGTTGCCCGCCAGGGCCACGGTGGCGATGATACCGAAGAAGCGATAGATGGCGATGATGAACAGGGATACGAACAGCATGCCCCACAAGGCTGCATCGACCCCCTTGGTGATGTTGTCGGCACCCAGGCTCGGGCCGATGGTGCGTTCTTCAGCGAAGTACATCGGCGCCGCCAGGCCACCCGCACGCAGCAGCAGTGCCAGCTCGGACGACTCGCCCTGGCCATTCAGGCCAGTGATGCGGAATTGAGCACCCAGCGGCGACTGGATGGTCGCCAGGCTGATGATCTTCTTCTCTTCCTTGAAGGTCTGCACCGGCACGTCTTTCTCGACACCGTCGACCATTTGTTTGGTGTAGGTGGTGACCGGGCGTTGCTCGATGAAGATCACCGCCATGCTGCGACCGACGTTGCTGCGCGTGGCGCGGCTCATCAGGTCACCGCCATGGCCATCCAGACGGATGTTCACTTCCGGAGTACCGTGCTGCGAATCGAAACCCGCCTTGGCGTCAGTCACCTGATCACCGGTGATGATCAAGCCACGCTCGATCAGCGCTGGAGGACGATTGCCTTCGCGGAACTCGAATTCTTCGGCAGTCGCACGAGTCGCACCCGGCTCAGCCGCCAGACGGAATTCCAGGTTGGCGGTTTTACCCAAGATACGCTTGGCTTCAGCGGTATCTTGTACGCCTGGCAGTTCAACCACGATGCGGTTGGCACCTTGACGCTGCACGATCGGTTCAGCCACACCCAGCTCGTTGACGCGGTTACGGACCGTGGTCAAGTTCTGCTTGATGGAGTATTCGCGGATTTCCGCGATCTTGGCCGGGCTCATCGCCAAACGCAGTACAGCCTGACCATTCAGGTCAGCCGGCACGATGTCGAAATCATTGAAGTTCTTGCGCACCAGGGCACGGGCCTGTTCGCGGGTCGCTTCATCAGAAAAGCCCAGCTGGATGGCACCGTTGAGCTGCGGCAGGCTGCGATAACGCACCTTCTCTTTGCGCAGCAGGCTCTTCACGTCGCCTTCGTAGACTTTTAGGCGTGCGTCGAGGGCTTTGTCCATGTCGACTTCCAGCAGGAAGTGCACACCACCGGACAAGTCCAGACCCAGCTTCATCGGGTGCGCGCCAATGCTGCGCAGCCATTTCGGCGTGGTCTGTGCCAGGTTGAGCGCGACTACGTAGTCGTCACCCATGGCCTTGCGCACGACGTCTTTGGCCGGCAATTGGTCTTCGGCCTTGGTCAGGCGCAACAAACCGCCTTTCGCATCAGACGCCAGGGTTGCCGCTTTTACCTGGATACCGGCGTCGGTGAGCGCTTTGCTCGCACGGTCCAAGTCAGCCTGATTGACCTGCAGCGTAGTGCTGGCGCCAGTGATCTGGATCGCAGGGTCATCAGGATAAAGATTGGGAGCGGAATAAATAAAACCGATCGCCAGCACCGCCAGGATCAGTACGTATTTCCACAGAGGGTATTTGTTCAGCATCACGCCGCCCGCTTATAACGCGGGGCGCCTTGCGCGCCCCGTCGATTGGTAAAGGTTGTTACTTAGATCGCTTTGAGCGTGCCTTTTGGCAGCGTGGCGGCGATGGCGCCCTTCTGGAACTTCATTTCTACGGTGTCGGAGACTTCCAGAACCACGAAAGCATCGGAAACCTTGGTGATCTTGCCGGCGATACCGCCAGTGGTCACCACTTCGTCGCCTTTCTGCAGGCTGCCCAGCAGGTTTTTCTGCTCTTTGGCGCGCTTGGCCTGTGGACGCCAGATCATCAGGTAGAAGATGACCAGGAAGCCGACCAGGAAAATCCACTCGAAACCACCGCCCATAGGGCCGGCAGCGGCAGGCGCAGCGGCGTCAGCCATGGCATTAGAGATAAAAAAGCTCATTTAGCACTCCAGTTGCAAATAGTGAATCTTAGGGTCGGAAAACTCAGTCCAAGGGCGGCACAGGGAGCCCGCGCTTGGCATAGAAGGCATCGACGAAGGCGGCCAATGTACCCTGTTGAATAGCCTCGCGCAAACCAGCCATCAGGACTTGGTAGTGACGCAAATTGTGGATGGTATTCAACATGCTACCCAGCATTTCCCCGCACTTGTCCAGATGGTGCAGATAAGCACGCGAGAAGTTCTGGCAGGTGTAGCAGTCACAGGTGGGATCGAGCGGCGAATCATCATGGCGATGGAACGCGTTACGGATCTTCAGCACGCCTGTATCGATGAACAGATGCCCATTGCGGGCATTACGGGTTGGCATCACGCAATCGAACATGTCCACACCGCGGCGCACACCCTCTACGAGATCTTCCGGTTTGCCAACGCCCATAAGGTAACGAGGTTTGTCAGCGGGCATCAGACCCGGCAGGTAATCCAGCACCTTGATCATCTCGTGCTTGGGCTCACCCACCGACAGACCGCCGATGGCCAGGCCGTCAAAGCCGATTTTGTCGAGGCCTTCCAGCGAGCGCTTGCGCAGGCTTTCGTGCATGCCACCCTGGACGATACCGAACAGCGCAGCGGTGTTATCGCCGTGGGCGTTTTTCGAGCGCTGAGCCCAACGCAACGACAACTCCATGGAGATGCGTGCCACGTCTTCGTCCGCAGGGTACGGCGTGCACTCGTCAAAAATCATCACGATGTCGGAGCCAAGATCACGCTGTACCTGCATCGACTCTTCAGGGCCCATGAACACTTTGGAACCGTCCACCGGCGAGGCGAACGTCACGCCCTCTTCCTTGATCTTGCGCATGGCACCCAGGCTGAATACCTGGAAACCACCGGAGTCGGTGAGGATCGGGCCTTGCCACTTCATGAAGTCATGCAGGTCGCCATGCTTCTTGATCACTTCCGTGCCCGGGCGCAGCCACAGGTGGAAGGTGTTGCCCAGGATGATCTCGGCGCCAGTGGCGACGATGTCGCGCGGCAGCATGCCTTTTACCGTGCCGTAAGTGCCCACAGGCATGAAGGCCGGGGTTTCGACGGTGCCACGCGGGAACGTGAGGCGACCACGACGAGCCTTGCCATCGGTGGCCAACAATTCAAACGACATACGACTCATAGTTGCTCCTCATGGCCCGCTTCTTTAGGAGCAGTCGGCGCAGGGTTACGGGTGATAAACATCGCATCACCGTAGCTGAAAAAACGGTATCCATTATCGACGGCGGCGTTATACGCCGCCATTGTTTCGGGATAACCCGCGAAGGCCGACACCAGCATCAACAGCGTGGATTCCGGCAAATGAAAATTGGTCACCAGGCAATCGACCACATGGAACGGCCGGCCCGGAAAAATAAAGATATCGGTATCGCCACTGAACGGCTTGAGCACACCATCGCGCGCGGCACTCTCCAACGAGCGCACGCTGGTGGTGCCCACCGCCACAACACGACCGCCACGCGCCTTGCACGCAGCCACCGCATCCACGACTTCCTGGCTGACTTCCAGCCATTCACTGTGCATATGGTGGTCTTCGATGTTATCCACACGCACCGGCTGAAACGTGCCGGCCCCCACGTGCAGGGTCACATAAGCGCTTTCGACACCCTTGGCGGCAATCGCATCCAGCAGCGGCTGGTCGAAGTGCAGGCCGGCCGTTGGCGCGGCCACGGCGCCCAGGCGCTGGGAGTACACCGTCTGGTAGCGCTCGCGGTCCGAGTCTTCGTCGGGGCGGTCGATATAAGGAGGCAGCGGCATATGGCCGACACGCTCCAAAAGCGGCAACACTTCTTCGGCAAACTTGAGCTCGAACAACGCATCATGGCGCGCAACCATCTCGGCTTCGCCACCGCCATCGATGAGGATGCTCGAGCCGGGTTTCGGCGACTTACTGGAGCGCACATGGGCCAGCACGCGATGGCTGTCCAGCACCCGTTCCACCAGAATTTCCAGCTTGCCGCCGGACGCTTTCTGGCCAAACAGCCGTGCCGGAATCACCCGGGTATTGTTAAACACCATCAAATCGCCTGGGCGTAAATGCTCAAGCAAATCAGTGAATTGACGGTGTGCAAGGGCACCGCTCACCCCGTCCAGGGTCAGCAGTCGACTGGCGCGACGCTCGGCCAAAGGGTGGCGAGCGATCAGCGAATCAGGGAGCTCAAAAGTAAAGTCAGCAACGCGCATGATGGGGTTCGTCTAGCAGGGCCGGGAAGTCTAGCGGAAATAGTGAAAATTGACCATGAAACGTGATTGACCAACGGTAATCTCATCTCTATACTTCGCCGCCATTGAGCCCTGATGGCGGAATTGGTAGACGCGGCGGATTCAAAATCCGTTTTCGAAAGGAGTGGGAGTTCGAGTCTCCCTCGGGGCACCATATAGCAGTATCTGAAAGTCTCTACCAGGCTTTCAGCAGCAGAGAAACCGGCCACTTGAGCCGGTTTTTTTGTGCCTGGCGATCTACCTTTGTATCCCCTTATTCGTTGTATTCCTGTGGCGCGAACAAGCCCTGCCCGACGGCAACGTTGATGTGCGCGTGATCGGCCTTACAGGGTGAGGCATACCGCACAATTAAGGACGCAGGATAAGCACCAGGCGAGCCATAAGGCGCGTGGCAGACACTCTGCACACCCTGAACCCTTCAACGTGATTGACGCCCATAGACAGCCTCTGAGCCGATAGGGGGCGATCGCGTCCAGCAAGCCGATGCGTAGTGGTTCTACGAACTCTTTTCTCTATGATGGCTAACCAGCCATGCCTAGGGTGCTTGTTATGCCAGCCTCCACCGATCACAACTGCGCTGTCGTTTTATGCGCAGCTACCAATAACGACCTGGAAGATCTGGTATCCATCAGAATTGAGGCCATGCGCGAAAGCCTTGAACGGCTTGGACGATTTAACCCCGATCGTGCGCGCGAACGATTTCTTGGCGGGTTTGACGCCAGCAGCACACGGCGCATAGAAGTAGCAGGCGACCTGGTCGGTTTCGTCGTTATCAAAGACCATCAGGACGAACTTCTGCTTGACCACTTGTATGTGATCCCCAGCGCTCAAGGAGCAGGAATCGGCTCCGAGGTTCTTACTCAGATTTTCAGAGAGGCTGACGAGATCGGGCGCCCGATCAGAGTTGGTGCCTTGAAGGAAAGCGCTTCAAATCGTTTTTACACTCGCCACGGTTTTGTGTTCGTCGAAAGCGGTGAATTCGATAATTACTATGTCCGGATTAACCGCAACGCCGTTGATTTAGAGCAACCAGACGGTTCTTGATACGGCACCCCGTCCGAGACTGCACGCGAAGTGAGTTGCTGTTTTCGACCGCCCAAAACAAAACCCCTGATTGCGTTAGCAATCAGGGGTTTCGGAATTTAATCTTGACGATGACCTACTCTCACATGGGGAAACCCCACACTACCATCGGCGATGCATCGTTTCACTACTGAGTTCGGGATGGGATCAGGTGGTTCCAATGCTCTATGGTCGTCAAGAAATTCGGGTACTGAGTCGTAGCCAGCTGGCTTCGCTTCAGCAAATTGGGTATGTGATAGCTTTCGGTGTTTTGTGAGCGTCGAACTTTCGGTTCATCTCGTCTTCACACACCGCAATCTGATGCTCTTTATTAGAGAGTCGACTCAAATTGCTTGGGTGTTATATGGTCAAGCCTCACGGGCAATTAGTATTGGTTAGCTCAACGCCTCACAGCGCTTACACACCCAACCTATCAACGTCGTAGTCTTCGACGGCCCTTCAGGGGACTCAAGGTCCCAGTGAGATCTCATCTTGAGGCTAGTTTCCCGCTTAGATGCTTTCAGCGGTTATCTATTCCGAACATAGCTACCCGGCAATGCCACTGGCGTGACAACCGGAACACCAGAGGTTCGTCCACTCCGGTCCTCTCGTACTAGGAGCAGCCCCTCTCAAATCTCAAACGTCCACGGCAGATAGGGACCGAACTGTCTCACGACGTTCTAAACCCAGCTCGCGTACCACTTTAAATGGCGAACAGCCATACCCTTGGGACCGGCTTCAGCCCCAGGATGTGATGAGCCGACATCGAGGTGCCAAACACCGCCGTCGATATGAACTCTTGGGCGGTATCAGCCTGTTATCCCCGGAGTACCTTTTATCCGTTGAGCGATGGCCCTTCCATACAGAACCACCGGATCACTAAGACCTACTTTCGTACCTGCTCGACGTGTCTGTCTCGCAGTCAAGCGCGCTTTTGCCTTTATACTCTACGACCGATTTCCGACCGGTCTGAGCGCACCTTCGTACTCCTCCGTTACTCTTTAGGAGGAGACCGCCCCAGTCAAACTACCCACCATACACTGTCCTCGATCCGGATAACGGACCTGAGTTAGAACCTCAAAGTTGCCAGGGTGGTATTTCAAGGTTGGCTCCACGCAGACTGGCGTCCACGCTTCAAAGCCTCCCACCTATCCTACACAAGCAAATTCAAAGTCCAGTGCAAAGCTATAGTAAAGGTTCACGGGGTCTTTCCGTCTAGCCGCGGATACACTGCATCTTCACAGCGATTTCAATTTCACTGAGTCTCGGGTGGAGACAGCGCCGCCATCGTTACGCCATTCGTGCAGGTCGGAACTTACCCGACAAGGAATTTCGCTACCTTAGGACCGTTATAGTTACGGCCGCCGTTTACCGGGGCTTCGATCAAGAGCTTCGCGTTAGCTAACCCCATCAATTAACCTTCCGGCACCGGGCAGGCGTCACACCCTATACGTCCACTTTCGTGTTTGCAGAGTGCTGTGTTTTTAATAAACAGTCGCAGCGGCCTGGTATCTTCGACCGGCATGAGCTTACGGAGCAAGTCCTTCACCCTCACCGGCGCACCTTCTCCCGAAGTTACGGTGCCATTTTGCCTAGTTCCTTCACCCGAGTTCTCTCAAGCGCCTTGGTATTCTCTACCCAACCACCTGTGTCGGTTTGGGGTACGGTTCCTGGTTACCTGAAGCTTAGAAGCTTTTCTTGGAAGCATGGCATCAACCACTTCGTTAACTAAAAGTTAACTCGTCATCAGCTCTCGGCCTTAAGATCCCGGATTTACCTAAGATCTCAGCCTACCACCTTAAACTTGGACAACCAACGCCAAGCTGGCCTAGCCTTCTCCGTCCCTCCATCGCAATAACCAGAAGTACAGGAATATTAACCTGTTTTCCATCGACTACGCTTTTCAGCCTCGCCTTAGGGACCGACTAACCCTGCGTCGATTAACGTTGCGCAGGAAACCTTGGTCTTTCGGCGTGGGTGTTTTTCACACCCATTGTCGTTACTCATGTCAGCATTCGCACTTCTGATACCTCCAGCAAGCTTCTCAACTCACCTTCACAGGCTTACAGAACGCTCCTCTACCGCATCACTTACGTGATACCCGTAGCTTCGGTGTATGGTTTGAGCCCCGTTACATCTTCCGCGCAGGCCGACTCGACTAGTGAGCTATTACGCTTTCTTTAAAGGGTGGCTGCTTCTAAGCCAACCTCCTAGCTGTCTAAGCCTTCCCACATCGTTTCCCACTTAACCATAACTTTGGGACCTTAGCTGACGGTCTGGGTTGTTTCCCTTTTCACGACGGACGTTAGCACCCGCCGTGTGTCTCCCATGCTCGGCACTTGTAGGTATTCGGAGTTTGCATCGGTTTGGTAAGTCGGGATGACCCCCTAGCCGAAACAGTGCTCTACCCCCTACAGTGATACATGAGGCGCTACCTAAATAGCTTTCGAGGAGAACCAGCTATCTCCGAGCTTGATTAGCCTTTCACTCCGATCCACAGGTCATCCGCTAACTTTTCAACGGTAGTCGGTTCGGTCCTCCAGTTAGTGTTACCCAACCTTCAACCTGCCCATGGATAGATCGCCCGGTTTCGGGTCTATTCCCAGCGACTAGACGCCCTATTAAGACTCGCTTTCGCTACGCCTCCCCTATTCGGTTAAGCTCGCCACTGAAAATAAGTCGCTGACCCATTATACAAAAGGTACGCAGTCACCCAACAAAGTGGGCTCCCACTGCTTGTACGCATACGGTTTCAGGATCTATTTCACTCCCCTCTCCGGGGTTCTTTTCGCCTTTCCCTCACGGTACTAGTTCACTATCGGTCAGTCAGTAGTATTTAGCCTTGGAGGATGGTCCCCCCATATTCAGACAAAGTTTCTCGTGCTCCGTCCTACTCGATTTCATGACTAAGAGATTTTCGCGTACAGGGCTATCACCCACTATGGCCGCACTTTCCAGAGCGTTCCGCTAATCTCAAAGCCACTTAAGGGCTAGTCCCCGTTCGCTCGCCACTACTAAGGGAATCTCGGTTGATTTCTTTTCCTCAGGGTACTTAGATGTTTCAGTTCCCCTGGTTCGCCTCTTACGCCTATGTATTCAGCGTAAGATAACCATCTTATGATGGCTGGGTTCCCCCATTCAGACATCTCCGGATCAAAGTCTGTTTGCCGACTCCCCGAAGCTTTTCGCAGGCTACCACGTCTTTCATCGCCTCTGACTGCCAAGGCATCCACCGTATGCGCTTCTTCACTTGACCATATAACCCCAAGCAATCTGGTTATACTGTGAAGACAACATTCGCCGAAAATTCGAATTTCTCAATTAAGAGAACTCACAAATTTTACCTTAGCCTGATCCGTTACCAGTGAAAGTAACGTTCAGTCTATCTTTCTATCACATACCCAAATTTTTAAAGAACGGTTCTGAAAAAGATCAGAGCTAATTATTCGAGTCGAATAGTTAGCTCTGTACTTTGACAAACGCATGAATCAAGCAATTCGTGTGGGAACTTATGGAGCAGCTGATGTCGTCGATTAAGGAGGTGATCCAGCCGCAGGTTCCCCTACGGCTACCTTGTTACGACTTCACCCCAGTCATGAATCACACCGTGGTAACCGTCCTCCCGAGGGTTAGACTAGCTACTTCTGGTGCAACCCACTCCCATGGTGTGACGGGCGGTGTGTACAAGGCCCGGGAACGTATTCACCGCGACATTCTGATTCGCGATTACTAGCGATTCCGACTTCACGCAGTCGAGTTGCAGACTGCGATCCGGACTACGATCGGTTTTGTGGGATTAGCTCCACCTCGCGGCTTGGCAACCCTCTGTACCGACCATTGTAGCACGTGTGTAGCCCAGGCCGTAAGGGCCATGATGACTTGACGTCATCCCCACCTTCCTCCGGTTTGTCACCGGCAGTCTCCTTAGAGTGCCCACCATAACGTGCTGGTAACTAAGGACAAGGGTTGCGCTCGTTACGGGACTTAACCCAACATCTCACGACACGAGCTGACGACAGCCATGCAGCACCTGTCTCAATGTTCCCGAAGGCACCAATCTATCTCTAGAAAGTTCATTGGATGTCAAGGCCTGGTAAGGTTCTTCGCGTTGCTTCGAATTAAACCACATGCTCCACCGCTTGTGCGGGCCCCCGTCAATTCATTTGAGTTTTAACCTTGCGGCCGTACTCCCCAGGCGGTCAACTTAATGCGTTAGCTGCGCCACTAAAAGCTCAAGGCTTCCAACGGCTAGTTGACATCGTTTACGGCGTGGACTACCAGGGTATCTAATCCTGTTTGCTCCCCACGCTTTCGCACCTCAGTGTCAGTATTAGTCCAGGTGGTCGCCTTCGCCACTGGTGTTCCTTCCTATATCTACGCATTTCACCGCTACACAGGAAATTCCACCACCCTCTACCATACTCTAGTCAGTCAGTTTTGAATGCAGTTCCCAGGTTGAGCCCGGGGATTTCACATCCAACTTAACAAACCACCTACGCGCGCTTTACGCCCAGTAATTCCGATTAACGCTTGCACCCTCTGTATTACCGCGGCTGCTGGCACAGAGTTAGCCGGTGCTTATTCTGTCGGTAACGTCAAAACACTAACGTATTAGGTTAATGCCCTTCCTCCCAACTTAAAGTGCTTTACAATCCGAAGACCTTCTTCACACACGCGGCATGGCTGGATCAGGCTTTCGCCCATTGTCCAATATTCCCCACTGCTGCCTCCCGTAGGAGTCTGGACCGTGTCTCAGTTCCAGTGTGACTGATCATCCTCTCAGACCAGTTACGGATCGTCGCCTTGGTGAGCCATTACCTCACCAACTAGCTAATCCGACCTAGGCTCATCTGATAGCGCAAGGCCCGAAGGTCCCCTGCTTTCTCCCGTAGGACGTATGCGGTATTAGCGTCCGTTTCCGAACGTTATCCCCCACTACCAGGCAGATTCCTAGGCTTTACTCACCCGTCCGCCGCTCTCAAGAGAAGCAAGCTTCTCTCTACCGCTCGACTTGCATGTGTTAGGCCTGCCGCCAGCGTTCAATCTGAGCCATGATCAAACTCTTCAGTTCAAACATCTTTGGGTTTTTAAGAAACCCTAAACTTGGCTCAGCAATCGTTGGTTACATCTTTGATTTCTCGCGGAGTAACTTGTGATGCTGATAATCTTGTTGACTATCAGTCTGACTCCACAAGCACCCACACGAATTGCTTGATTCAGTTGTTAAAGAGCGGTTGGTTAAGATCTTTCGTCTCAACCGAGGCGCGCATTCTACAGCAGCCTCATTTACTGTCAAGCGATTTCTTTAACAAAATCAACTACTTGAACCAGAACCGGCTTCAAGCTGCTCGTCAGCGGGAGGCGAATAGTACAGTATTCAAATATGTGGTCAACCCCCTTCCTGAAATTCTTTTCGATTAGTTCACAGCGCCAAGGTTGCAGCTATATAGAGTGCTCGATCGCCTGACAGCGCGGCTAATGCCAAACACGCTACCCCGCCCAGGCGTTACGGTTTGCAATCGGCGGCGAGGAAAGGCCGGCGAATCAGCAGACCTTCCATTTGCTTAGGCGCGCAATGCCCCTTCAGCCCCTGACTATCAAACCGGCTCTCACCCGCTTTACACAGGTTCGAAAGAAAGCCCTTGAAATTCAAGGGCTTTTTTTTCGCCTGCAGAAAAGTGAGTATAGGCAGGCGAACGCATACAACGAGGAAACGGAACCATGGAATCGACGCTGGAAGCTGTTGCGCTTTTTGCTCTCAAGCTGGTGCATGAGACGGACGGCGCGAGCCCGTTGCTGCGCGATGACCTGGTGATGGATGGGTATGAGCGCGAAGTGTTTGGGTTGTTGGTGCGCCAGGGGGATTTGGCGACGATTCAACGCAAGCTCAGTGAGTGCATTGCCCAGGCCTTGAATGCGCTAGGCGGCGCCGACACCGTACTGGGCCGTGAGCTACTCAAACTGTTCAAGGATGTGCAGCAGGCGAGCGGTCTTGATGAGCTAAGTGCCCCGCTGATTACCCTCAAGGACTATCTGAAAGACATCCAGTGAGTCGGTGATCAACATACCGGCCAGGTACACCATCAATACGGCGACGCCAGCGTCCAGACATCGCCAGACCACGGGCGTGCGAAACAGCCAGGTCAATCGCTGGCATCCCAGCGCCAACCAGATTAACGGCGCCGGCATGGCTCGCTGAGCAACAGCTTTTCAAGAATAGAAGTTTCAACGCCCCTTCTGATCCCCTCGGCTAATAATCCAACCGACCGAAAAGCTCTTCGAAAGGGATCATGACGTGCTCGCGATAAGCTTCACGCTCCCGGAGTCTTTGATACCACGCCTCAACGTGAGGAATGAGTGGACGGGAAATAGCTAAAGAGAAGTAACGGTACAGATGTGTGCCAACAGTAATGTCTGCCAACGACAAACGTTCCCCACCCAGAAAGGGCTGCTCGCTCAAGACCTGGTCAAGTAACTCAAAATATTGAGCGCAAAGGCTGATACTTTTTTCGATAACTTGCGGGTCCCGCAACGCCGCCCGCGGGAATATGGCGGTGGGCCAGACCTAACTCACCTATAAGCCACATGACCTTCTGAACATTGAATGACGAACGTCGCCCCCACACTTCAAGCATGCAACCTCCTGTTAACCACCCCTGACTACAACGTTGCAACCACCCTCTTACCGCCGCCCTTCAACCGCCATCCGCACAGCCAAGCCCATCAGCACCGAACCCATCACCCAACGCTGAACCGCCTGCCAGCCTGGACGGGTGACGAAGAACACGGCGATGGAGCCCGCCATCATTGCAATCACCGCATTGACGCTCACGCTGATGGCAATCTGCGTAAAGCCCAGGATCAGTGATTGCATCAGCACACTGCCATGCCCATTTGGCTCAATGAACTGCGGCAACAACGACAAATACATCACCGCCACTTTGGGGTTCAGCAGGTTGGTCACCAAGCCCATCATGAACAACTTGCGCGGGCTGTCCTGGGGCAAGTCCCGGACTTGAAACGGCGACCGGCCACCCGGCTTAACCGCCTGCCAGGCCAGGTACACCAGGTACATCGCGCCACCGAGCCGTAGCGCGTCGTAGGCGAAAGGCACCGCCATCACCAAGGCGGTAATCCCCAGCGCCGCGCAGAACATATAAACAAGGAAACCCGAGGCAACGCCACCGAGGGAAATCAACCCGGCCGTGCGCCCCTGGCAGATCGAGCGGGAAATGAGGTAAATCATGTTCGGCCCAGGCGTCAGCACCATGCCGAGGGAGATCAGGCCATAAGCAAGCCAGCTGGACAGTTCGGGCATGGTGTCGCTCCTGCATTATTGTGCTGGGTGTCATGGTAGAGCGTTGAAAAGCAGGGCGTTAGATACAGATCCGCGAGCAAAACGTCATACACCACACGTAGAGGTACATGATCGACTTCGCCTGCTGCCGTACAAAAATATCGTCGCGTACTCGGTGGAAATATCCTGCACGCTTGATCGGGAATCTGAACTCTGCAGGCAAAAAAAGACCCTGGCGTCCCAAGGTCTTTTTTACTGCCAGCACTGCTTCAACAGATATACACCAACCAATGTGGGAGCTGGCTTGCCTGCGATGACGCCAGCCGCCAAACCCTCAAACCACCCGTTTACACCGAAACAGCCTCCCCCTCCTCCATCACCCCATTGGGCAACATCCCATTCGCCAAATCATCCACCACCGCCTTCGCCATCTCCCCCAAATAATGCGCCGCCCAGGCATAACGGTCCGCGTCTTTGTCCATGGCCGCATCCAATGCGAGCATTTTGGAGCAGTGCAGCAACTCGGACGCATGCTCCAGGGCATCACGAATGGGCACGCCGGCATTGACGCGGAATAGACGGTGCAGGTTGGGCTGTTTGCCGCAGGTGGAGAAGGCGATGATGCCGAGGGTTTTGTTGAGAGGTGGATTGATCATTGGGCACCTCCGGGCTGTGCGGTGGTGTGGGTTGCAGTATTACAAGGATAAAACCTTTCAGAAATGATCATTGGTATAGCTCCCATTCTTTATAGAGAGCTGCCCCATTCGTTTCCAGGCGAATGGGTGGCAGCTGTGCGCAGGCTGGAAACCGGGGGAATAGGCAAACCCGGCAGACTCGAAAGTCTCCCACGCACAGCCGCCATAACACGCATATGCTGGCACAAAAATGGCACCAGCGGTCGTGATAAATGGTGGCGCCTATGCGCCTATACCCACGGGTTTCCAGGCCCGGTCGCTGATTCGCAGCGACGAGCGAGAACTTAGCTTTAAAAACCAGATGATCAAAGCCGAGCCTTGTGACGAAAAATGTCATGAGGCTGGTACGGGGTAAATGCCTATTCTTTCGAGGAGGCCAAAGATAAGCAAGCCAACCAGAGTGATGCCCAGCAAATTGGCCCGAGCATTCGAATCTACAACATCACCCCATATGGCCCAAGCGCCTTACTCGTCTGCACCAACCCCTGGCGCATCAACATCTCAAGATAACTCCCAGCCTCCATCGGCGGCCGCGTCAACGTCCGCCTTTGCTTCTGCGCCGCCCCCAACACCGCCGCCTGATCCAAATCCCACAGATCCGAAATAAAGTCATCCGGATGCATAGGCTCAATGTCATAGGCAGCCAGGATATGCGCCGGGAAATCCTTCAAATTGAAGGTCACGATAACTTCAGCCTTACTCCGAATCGCCGCCGCCAGCACATGACGATCATCAGGATCAGGCAAATCCAAACTCGAACACAGATCCTCGTACCCCGTCACCAATGCATCGGGTATCGCTTTATCCATCAGCGCCGACGTGCAATTGACTTGCTCAGCCGTAAGATCCGGTCGGTTTTTGAGAACGTTGCGCTTCCACTCCTCATGGATCTGGCTCGTCCATCGAGCTCGATACAGTCCCGACAAACCAAGCCACATCAGCAAATCCCGGAGTGCCGCCGGGTAGAGAACACACGCATCGTATACCGCGGTAAACGGCGAACACCTCATCCGTCATACCCCATTCCCAACGCCTGAGCTTGTTGCGCCAGCGCTTCCATTGCCTCTTGGCTTTCTTCGTCACGGCGCTGCTTGAACGCCATCAGATCCGAAAATCGGATTCGCCGATGCCGACCCGTTTTTGTAAAAGGAATGGCGCCATCCTCCAGCATCTTGACCAGGTGCGGGCGCGAGACGTTGAGCAGGTCGGCAGCCTCCTGAGAGGTCAATTCGGCATGCACCGGCACGACCTTGACGGCGTTACCGATAGCCAATTCGCCCAGGATATCGACCAACAGGCGCAGGGCTGAGGTCGGGAGTACAAGTGTGTGGGGTTTGTCTTCTTTGTCGAAGATGTCGATGCGCTGGGTTTCAAATTTGGTCGAAAGTAAAGATGCCAGTTCTCGCTGGCCTTGCACGGCGGCTTCGACTTCCTTTTCCAGCGGCAGGATCGTTTTGGGGAGTTGATTGGTGATCATGATGCAGCTCCGGTGTTACGCAATTCGGTTGAATCCAAGCTAAACGAAACAAACGAAAATCGCAATAATCGAAACAGTCCTGGCTAACCAGACGCCAGTCTCCTTTTCCCACACCAACCATCGAACGAAGCCGACATAAGCATCTGATCCCAGCTCATAGGCTCACTCCCTCGCACAAGGAAGTGAGCCAGTCATGTCAGAACGCTCGTACCCCATTACCGAAGAAGAACAACTCAAACGGCGGATCCTGACACCGCAGCCTAAGCGCGCGCCTTATTCACCGCCGATTGATTTATTTGAGCCGCCTCCCACCCCAGCGCCAACACTCGCCAAACCGCCCGGCTGCGTCTTCACAAAACCCTGCCAACTGCCCAACGGCATCATTCGCTACAACGACCCCACCGGTTACGTACCGCTGGAGTTGATCAAGGACTACGGCCATTTCAGCCTGTTGGGTGGCCACGAGGTAGACAGCCGTGGCGCGGTTGCCTTGCGCAAGATCAGTGGCAGTGCCCTGCCTGTCGGCTTGGGGCAATTGGCGTTGCGTTCGGCGGCAATGGAGTCGGCAGCGACTGCTGTTGGCACTGTCGCCGGTGGGCTGCTGACTGGGTTGGTCGCGTTGTTGTGGCCATCGGAGCTGGGCGATAGCGCGCTCTACAGCGAGGAGCAATTACGTTCGCTGCAACGGGCACGGTCGCAGATGCGTTTGCATGTCGAGCAGCGTGAGGACGGCACACTCAAGGGCTATGGGTTTTACACGGGCAACAACCCCGATTGGCAGATGATCGATGTGGTGCAGTTCCAAAGCCGTGGCGATCAGTTTGTGGCGGATTTGGGTGAGGGCGTGGAGCTGATCTGGACGCCTGCGGTTGATCCGGGCGACACGCTGGGGATTCCCGCCTTGGAGGCTGCGCCGCAAGCGCCGGTGATCTGGATCTATCCGCCGACGGAGAAGGCGGCGCAGATTCTAGTAAACCCGATTTATCCGCCAGAGTACCGGGATTTTATTCTGGTGTTCCCGGTGGAGTCGGGGGTTCGGCCGCTGTATGTGGTGGTCAATGAGCCACGCAAAGGTCTGAGAAATCCGGACCATGATTACTTTCCAGCACCAAAAACCGAAGATATAACTGGCTTCCCAGGGTTGATCCCCCAAAGGCCGGTGACATCACGACTAGGCGGGGCTGGCTTACGTGAGCGGTGGATCGATGCAAAAAGGAGGAAGGTACTTGAATGGGACGCCAAGAAAGGTGAGCTGGAAGTCTATCGAAAGAGTGATTTGGAACACCTCGGCGCATTTGATCCTTATACCGCCGAACGTCGCGGACCGGCGGACCCAAAACGTCGAATCTACAGATAAAGAGGAGTGCAAAAAAATGGTTATGAAAATCAGATTGCGCTGGTACGAAAAACACAGCGACGACTTGAAAGCGGACGAGTACTCAGCGGATATCGTCGATGTAGACCGTTCTTTTGAAGCACTCGGTTTGAGCGAGGAAAGCGCAGTATATGCAGACGTTTACAACGTTCTCCCAAGCTGGATAACTATTCTCCAACCCCTCTTCCAGCATGTGATAGAGCCCAACCGATTCGACTATCAAATTTCATTCCAATACCAAGGCGCTTGGCCGCCATCTACAAAGCATCCCCAGAAGGAAATCTGAGGTAATGAAAAAAACCCTCCTCTACCGCTCAGTCAACACCCGGACCCACGGCGTGCGCCACGGTAGCTGTTTCGCTTATCGCTATGAACGGCATACCAAAAGCGCAAAGCGCTCACTGTCCACCCGCAGCTCAATGCATAGCCATCAACGACACGGCTTCGATTACACGCCGCTATTTCGGTTTCTCTTATCCAAAGTCGGTCAGCCATGGGACAAAGTGTTCAGCGAAGCCAACGCTCGCCTGGATCGCCCGGAGCCCGTGTTCTGGATGGTTGCGCTGCATGAAAATGACAAAGACGAATACGTGCGAATAGGGGAGTCCAGCTATTACAGTGGCTTGTGGGTCGACGAGGCAGGCCTCCTGCAAAAGGTTAACCCCCAATTGACGCCCGAACAGATGAAGCCCAGTTGTGACTGCTGCACCCACACGTTCAACGGTGTGGTATTCCCGCAGGCGCTTGCATGCAAGCCGTGAAGTTCAGTTGCGCACACAAGCCGCCCTGCTCCAAATTTCGCAGGCTCAACGTACTGCCAATCTTCCCCACAATCATCTCCACAATCGCCAACCCCAACCCCGCGCCATTGGCGTTATCCCGGCTGTAAAACCGCTCAAACAAGCGCCCCATCTGCGCCTCATCAATCCCCGGCCCTTGGTCTTCCACGCTCAAACCCTGCGCGCCGATCACCACCCGCACCTCGCCACCCACCGGCGAAAAGTTAAGTGCATTGGTGACCAGATTTTGCAGTGCAATCGCCAACGCCACCGGCTCGGTCTGCACCCAGCATTCCTCATCGCCTTCCAGCACCAGCTCCACGCCTTTCTCCATGGCCAGCGGGGTGAGTTCGGCGAGTTCTTCGCGCACCAGTTCCGTCAGTTGCACGGGCTTGCGCACGGGGTTGCTCAGTTGTGGCTCGATGCGGGCCATGGTCAGCAGTTGGCTGCCAATTCGCGTGGCGCGGTCTACGCCGTTAACCAAAAAGTCCAGGGCCTCGCGCCGTTGTTCTTCAGTCGCAGCGTTTTGCGCGTTTTGCGCGTGAATGCGCAGTATCGCCAACGGCGTGCGCAGTTCATGGGCGGCGTCGGCGATGAAGCGGCGTTCACGCTCCAGCAGGTCGTCCATCTGCATCAGCAGCCGGTTGAGCGCGGTTTGCATCGGCTCCAGTTCGCTCGGCAGTGGGTTCACGTTCAGCGGTTGCAGGGCGTTGGTGTTACGCCCACGCAGCTTGCGGGCCATGGTGCGCAAGGGCGTGAGCCCCCAGCCGATGGCCAGCCAGATCAGCACGGTCAGCAGCGGCACGCCAATCACGCTGGGCCAGAGCGTGTGGCGCACGATGCGCTCGATCACGCTCTGGCGAATGTCGTCACGCTCGCCCACCCAAATCAGCAGACCTTGTTGCGCGTCAGCCAGGAGGAAGGCGCACCAGTCGTTGCCGCTGTCCATCAGGTCATGGGCGCCGAGTGTGGTGGGCGGTGCTGTGAGGACCGGTGCTTCGGCAGACCGCATGAGCAGTTGCCCGTCGCGGCGCCAGACCTGGAAGGTCAGCCGGGTCTCGTAAGGATGGGCCACGCCCTCCTCGCCCACGCGGCTCATGGCCTGGTCGAACGCCTCATACAGGCGGCCCCAGTCTGCGTCGCCAGGATCGCGCTGGCGCAGTACGCCTTGCAGCAGGCGGGCACTTTGGGCGAGTTGGGCGTCGTAGACTTCTTCGATTTCGTGGTGGCTGTCGCGCAGCACCAGCCAGCTGATCAGGCCGTCGCCGAGCAGGATCAATACCAGCACCGGAATAAGAATACGTGCGCGGACCGAATTCATGGTTTGAGCGCCAGCACATAGCCGACGCCACGCACGGTGCGGATCAGCTCTGTGGATAACTTCTTGCGCAGGTTATGGATCAACACTTCCAGCGTATTGCTCTCAACCCGGTCCTGCCAACCATACAAAGCACGCGACAACCGCTCGCGGGTCACCACTTTGCCAGGGCGCACCATCAACTGGTGCAGCAGTTGGTATTCCATCGGGGTGACGATGATTTCATCGCCCTGATAGTGCACTTGCTGGGTGGCCGGGTCGAGGCTGATGCCGGCGTGTTCAAGCATCGGTTGGGCGCGGCCCTGGCTGCGGCGCAACAGGGCGCGCACGCGGGCTTTGAGTTCTTCGACGTCGAAGGGTTTGATCAGGTAGTCGTCAGCGCCGGCATCCAGGCCGGCGATGCGTTCGGCGGTGCCATCGCGGGCAGTGAGGACCAGCACCGGCAGGTCGTATTGCCCGGCGCGCAGTTGCTGCAACAGGTCGAGCCCATCGAGGCGCGGCAAGCCGAGGTCGAGCAGCAGCAGGTCGAAGCTTTCGGTGCGCAGGGCGTGCAAGGCGCTGAGGCCATCTTGCAGCCAATCCAGGGTGTAGCCTTCGGCGCCCAACGCCACGCGAATGCCCTGGCCGAGGGCACGGTCATCTTCGACGAGGAGCAAGCGCATAGCGAAATCTCTGTAGGAAACGGCGGAATCATGCCGGGTTCCAGTACGGGTTAACCGGGGAAAGATGTTACGGCGCGTTGCCAACTAAGGTTGCACTAAGGTTGGTTTT
The DNA here is from genome assembly GCF_030816095.1 of Pseudomonas sp. W3I7. Taxonomy (NCBI): domain Bacteria; kingdom Pseudomonadati; phylum Pseudomonadota; class Gammaproteobacteria; order Pseudomonadales; family Pseudomonadaceae; genus Pseudomonas; species Pseudomonas sp. W3I7. The sequence goes on along the minus strand of NZ_JAUSXP010000001.1, from coordinate 757,942 downwards.
GCACTGTGCCGGCAGGTACGGGACTACCTGTCGTTATGCATGCTCACCGGCCGCAGGAAGCGCCTGCCGGGTGAACGTGCGCAGTCATCCTTTCTTCTCACAGGTTCCCTATGCGCTGCGCCCTACTGATCTTCAGCCTGCTAGGCGTCTTTACCGCCGCCTGGCTGAGCCATCCGACCCACGTGCTGGCGCCGTTTGCCCAGGCGAACCCGAGCCCGGCGAAGGTGGCGGCAGCCCCGCAATACACCAGCCGTTTTGTGTCGTCACAGCTCACCGACTTTGTGCACTCCTCCTCCGTGACCGCCCTGCCCGACGGCGACTTGATGGCCGTGTGGTTTGCCGGTTCGCGCGAAGGCGCCGCCGATGTGCAGGTGCGCACGGCACGGTTTGATGCACGCAGTGGCGAATGGGGCGGCGAGCAGGTGCTGGCCACGCGGGAAAGCACCCGCGACGGCACCCAGCGTTACATTCGCAAACTGGGCAACCCGGTCATTGCCCTGGGGCCGGATAAACGCCTGTGGATGTTTTATGTGTCGGTGTCAGTCGGCGGCTGGGCCACCAGTGCGATCAACGTGATGGTCTCCGATGACCTCGGCGCAAACTGGTCGGCGCCTCGGCAATTGGTGACCTCGCCGTTTTTCAATATCAGCACCTTGGTGCGCGCCGCGCCGGTGTTCCATGCCGATGGTTCCATCGGGTTGCCGGTGTATCACGAGTTCATGGGCAAGTTTGCCGAGTACCTGTACTTGAGTGCCGACGGCGCGGTGATCGACAAATTCCGCATCAGCCGCGGCAAACATTCGCTGCAGCCCACCATCGTGGCGCAGGACGGCCAGCGAGCCGTGGCGATGCTGCGCTACGCCGGTGAAACCCATCACCGCGTGCTCGCCAGCCGCACCGAGGATGCCGGGCAAACCTGGAGCGAGCCGTTCCCGCTGGAACCGGCCAACCCCAATTCATCGCTGGCGGCCGTAGGTACTGAAGACGACGGTTTACTCGTCGCCCTCAACGACCTGCAAGACGGCCGCTTCAAGCTCAGCCTCTACGGCACCGACGCGCAGATGACGCAATGGCGCACGGTGGTGCAATTGGACCAGTCGCCGGACCCGCTCGGCCAGCCGTTCTCTCCCCAGGCTTATAAAGAAATCATCGGCGAAGGCTTCCGTGCCTCCAGCGGCGCCAAGCGCCTGCCGCTGGAACAGCGCTTTCTGAGCAACCTGGATTACCGCGTGTGCAAACCTCGTGGCTGCGATTTCGAATACGAATACCCGTACTTCAGCCGCAGCCCGGACGGCATGTACCACTTGGTGTACTCGTGGAATAACACCTTTATCAAACATGTCAGCTTCAACGAAGCCTGGCTGGCGGAGCGCTTGTGATGATGGCGTTGTGGCAAGCCCATTTGAGTTTTGTATTGCTGGGGTTTGTGCTGTTCAGCACGTTGCGGTTTACCGCGCCGTGGCGGCCATGGTTGTTGCCGGTGTTGGTGGTGCTGAGCTTTATCCCGGTAAATGAACTGCCGTTGGCCGCGTATGTGCGCAGTTTTACCGATGACCTGGCGATCAGCACCTTGGTGTTGTTGGCGTGGGTGGCGGTGTGCCGGTTGGGGCTGGTGCAGCCGCTTGGCCGGCCACATCAAGTGCAACTGCTGGTGCTGTTTGGCGGGCTGTGCCTGGTGCTGTACCCGGCGGCGATGGGGCTGACGTATTTCGATCCCTACCGATGGGGGTTTAACCCTCGGCCGATGATTGTGTTGATAGGCGCATTGACGCTGTTGATGCTGGCGCTGCGCAACAGGCTGGCGGTGTGGATGCTGGCGGTGAGCACGCTGGCATTTGCGCTGCGGCTCAAGGCGTCGGAGAACTATTGGGATTACCTGGTCGACCCGCTGTTGATGGGTTACTGCCTGGTAGCTGGATTAATGCAACTCAAACTGTGGGAGCGGGCTTGCTCGCGAATGCGCCGTGTCGGTCAGAACATCGTTAGCTGACAGACCGCTTTCGCGAGCAAGCCCGCTCCCACATTTGCTTTGTGGTGTTAGGGAAATTTAGTTGAGGTTAATGATGACTGCGTTGCAATCACGCCGCCTGCGCTACGGCGTGGGCGCGATCGGGTTGGTGTTTGTATTGCTGGCGGCGTTGCGGCTGGTGTTTTTAATCAGCTTTTCCGGCCTGGATTTAAACACCAAGGGCTTGCTGGAAACCTTCGGCATCGGCCTGCGTTTCGACCTGCGCCTGGCGGTGTTGCTTTTGCTGCCACTGGCCGCGCTCGCCTGGTTACCGCGCTGGAACCTTATCACCCTGCCCGCCCTGCGCTGGCTGGCACGCGGCTATCTGCTGATTGCACTGGCCGTGGTGGGCCTCATCTACATCATCGACTTCGGCCACTACGCCTACCTCGGCGTGCGCATCAACGCGACGGTGCTGCGCTATCTGCAAGACGCGCAGATTTCTCAACAGATGGTGTGGGAAACCTACCCGGTGCTGTGGATAACTGCCTGCTGGTTGGCGGCGGTGGCCGTGTGGGTGTGGGCGCTGGTGTGCCTGGAGCGATTGACGCTGGATCGTGCGCCAAAAACCATCGGCAAACTCACAGTGGCGTCGGTGTCCGTGACCGGTGTGGTCATTGTGCTGCTGGCCCTGCTGGGCCGTGTGGCCAATCTCAACCTGGAAAACCCGGTGCCGCTGCGCTGGAGTGATGCGTTCTTCTCCGGCAACAGCCAGGTCGCCGCCGTGGGCCTGAACCCGGTGCTGTTTTTGTACGACACGCTCAAGGTTGGCCAGTCGCAATTCGATGAAGCCCAGGTGCGCACGCATTACCCGCAAGTGGCCGAGTACCTGGGTGTTGACCAGCCTGACGCGCAAAAGCTGAGCTTCAGCCGTGAACAAGGTGTGCAGCCCTACAAGCTGGCCGGCGAGCGCCCGCCCAACGTGGTTTTCGTCATGCTCGAGTCCCTGGGCACCAGTGCGGTCGGTGCCTATGGCAACCCGCTGAACCCCACGCCGAACCTGGACAAGCTGGCAACCCAAAGCTGGTTCTTCAAACACTTCTATGTGCCGGTCACCGGTACCGCCAAGACTGTGTGGGCGAGCATCACCGGCATACCCGACGTGACCCGCCAGGAGACCGCCACGCGCAACCCGCTGATCACGCGGCAACACACGTTGATCAACGCCTTCGAGGGTTACCAGAAGTTCTACATGATCGGCGGCAACGCCGGTTGGGCGAATATCAACGCACTGATCCGCCAGAGCATCGACGGCGTGCAGCTGTTTGACGAAAGCCACTGGCGCTCGCCCCGGGTGGACGTGTGGGGCATCTCTGACCTGGACCTGTTCAAGGAAGGCGACCAACTGCTAAGCGCGGTGCCCAAGGGCCAGCCGTTCTTTGCCTACCTGCAAACCTCCGGCAACCATCGACCATTCACCATTCCAAAACAAAACGACGGTTTTCAGTTAAACAACGTAACGCTGGAACAAGTCCAGGCTGCCGGTTCGCGCAGCGTCGAGCAATACAACGCGGTGCGCCTGCTGGATTACAACATCGGCCGCCTGATGGACATCGCCAAGGCGGGTGGCTGGTACGACAACAGCATTTTTGTGTTGTTTGGCGACCACAACACGCGCATCAGCCAGATCCCGCACATGGCGCCGGCCTTCGAGCAACTGGGCCTGGAAAGCAACAACGTGCCACTGCTGATCCACGCGCCGGGGCTTAAGCCGCGCGTTATTGACGAAGCCGTGGGGTTGGCGGACTTGCTGCCGACCGTGGCCGGTATGGCGGGCGTGCCGTTTCGCAATGGCGCGATGGGTCGTGATATCCAACAGCCGGCGCCGGAAGGCGAGCGTGTGGTGCCACTGGTATTGCACGAGGGCACCTTCCCGATTATCGGCGGCGTGACCCAGCACTTCCTGTTGCAGATGCAGCACGACGGCGGCTCACCGAGCTTGCATGACCTGGCGTCGCAAACACCGCGCATTGATGTGGCCGAGCAGCATCCCGAAGAGTTTCAGCGCCTGCAGGGGCTGACCCGTGGCCTGCATGAAAGTGCACGGTTGATGCTGTTCAGGAACGTGCGCGAGTGATTACTTGGGCTGGAAGGTCTCCAGGTAGGCCAGGATGTTTTCGATTTTTTCCGGGTCGCTGATACCCCAGAAGATCATGCGCGTACCGCTCACCACCTTCTTCGGCGCCTCGATATAGGCGGCGAGTTTGTCGCGGGTCCAGACCACGCCGGAGTTTTTCATCGCGTCGGAATACTGATAGTCCGTGGTGGTGCCGGCAGGCCGGCCGATGATGCCGTTCAGTTCAGGCCCGAAGCCGCCGCGTGCGCCTTCACCAATGCTGTGGCAGCCGCCGCAGGTCTTGGTGAACAGTTTGCCGCCGGCCTCGGCATCACCGTCCGCCAAGGCCGGGGCGGTGTTGAGGATCAAGGCGAGGGTCAGTAAGGCGTACTTCATGCAGGGCTCCACAGCGGGCAACGATGCAGCAATTATGCCTGTATCCGATTCGGCGTGCCGCTGTGGCTAACCCCGCGCGAGCGCTCTAAAACGACCACCCATCGTTTAAAAAACATCCAATCGAACCTAATCAATCAGCGCCCACTCCACCCTACTGAACCCTGATGGAGGAGTAAGGATCATGGCTCAGCCATCGATTTTGGTATTGGAAGACGACGAAATCATTCGTGCGTTGATGGTGGATGTATTGGAGGACTTCGGCGCGCATGTGACGTCGTTTCCTTCGGCGGATGAAGGCATGATTTACCTGGAACGCGGCGATGACCCGGTAGACCTGATCGTCAGCGATATCCAGATGCCAGGGTTACTCAATGGCTATGACTTGAGCAAGGTGGTCGCGCATCGTTGGCCGTCGGTGCCGGTGGTGCTGACCTCGGGCAATACCAAGCTGGCAGCGCAACTGGGAGGCTCGGTGCGGTTTTTACCCAAGCCCTGGAGTGCGGAACATTTGGTTAAGTGCGTACAAACGGCACTGGCCCAGCAAGGCGCATCCATGCACTAATAGCGTCGCGACATCACTTAAACCGAACTTGCTGCAATGCGCTGTGGTCATTTATTACGCAAGGAGCGACTTTTCTGATCCCCCCGTCAGGCTTTTCGCCTTGTGCGTACAGTTGACGGCAATGACTTGTGTAGAATCGTCGCCCATTTCACGCGTCATTCATGGCCGTCAGGCCCACAGTTCGAGCTTATTGAATGCATTCACAGGCCCATGACGTCAGTGCGCCCTCATTGCTGGAAGCGTTGCGCACAGGCACGGGTTTGCTGCATGTGGCGTTGGAAAAGCGCTTGCCGTTTTTCTCCGATCAGTTGGATGCTGGCTGGTATCGGCGCTTGCTCCAGGCGTACTACGGGTTTTATGCGCCGATGGAAGCAGCGCTGTACGCCAGTGGCTTGATCCCCGACGGATACGACACTGTACTGCGGGTGAAAACGCCCACACTGCTGGGCGATTTGCGCGCACTTGGTTTGAATGATAACGCCATCAACGCCCTGCCCCGCTGCACCCAACATCCGACCTTCGACACCCCCGCCGCCTGCCTCGGTGCCCTGTACGTACTGGAAGGCGCGACTCTTGGCGGCCAAGTGCTACGCCGGGAAATGGCCCGGCGCCTGGACATACACGCCGATACCGGCGGAGCGTTCCTTGATGTGTACGGCACCGAAACCGGTCGGTTCTGGAAAAACTTTCTCGATTATTTGGGCCGCCTGCCGCTGGATGCTGACGCAAAACAGCGCGCGGTCGATGCCGCCTGTTCTACATTCAGTGGCTTTGAGCAATGGCTCGCCCGCCAGGAGGTACTGCTATGAAACCCGACGATTTTGAAGAGCTGCTTGCCAACTGTGCCGACGAACCGATTCGCTTCCCGGGCGCGATCCAGCCCCACGGCGTGCTGTTGACGTTGTCGGAGCCTGAGCTGCACATCACTCAGGTCAGCGCCAACGTGGCCAGCCTGTTCGGCCACGCGCCCGAGGCGCTGCTGGGCCAACCGCTGCATCAGTTAATTGGCGTTGAACCTACCCAAGCCGTGCAATCGATCGCCGAAAACAACGGGTTTCTCGATGCTCCGGCGCTGCATGTCACGCTCAATGGTGCGCAATTTGAAGGCTTGCTGCATCGCCATCAGAACGTGCTGGTACTCGAGTTCGAGCCGCGCCTTGAAAATTTCAAACCCCGCGCCCTGAATGGCCGCACCAGTGACCTGGGCAAGATGCTGCAACGCTTGCAGTCGGCGAAAACCCTGCAAGCGCTGTACGAAATCAGCGTGACTGAAATCCAGGCCATGACCGGTTACGACCGGGTGCTGATCTATCGCTTTGAAGAAGAAGGCCACGGCCAGGTGATTGCCGAAGCGTCGGCGCCGTCCATGGAGCTGTTCAACGGGTTGTTCTTCCCCGCGTCCGACATTCCCGAACAGGCCCGCGAGCTGTACCGCACCAACTGGCTGCGCATCATCCCGAACGCTGCCTATGAGCCGGTGCCGCTGCTGCCCAAGCTGCGGCCGGGCACTGACCAGCCGCTGGACCTGAGCTTCGCCACCCTGCGCAGTGTGTCGCCGATTCACTGCCAATACATGCAGAACATGGGCGTGCTGTCGTCCATGAGCATCTCGTTGATGGCCGGCGACAAGTTGTGGGGCCTGATCAGCTGCGGCAATCGCGAGCCCTTGCTGGTACCCCACGACCTGCGCGTTGCCTGCCAGACCATCGGCCAGGTGCTGTCGCTGCAGATCAGCGCCATGGAAGCCCTGGACCTGATCCGCCAGCGCGAAGAAAAAGTCGAAGCCCTGGCATTGCTGGACCGCGCGATGAAAGCCTCGGAGCAAAACGTTTTCGATGGCCTGGCCCAGCAGCCGCAGGTGCTGATGGACCTGACCCAGTCGGGCGGCGTGGCGATCATTGAAGACAAGCAATTGCACCGTTACGGTAATTGCCCCGAGCCTGCGCAGATTCGTGCGCTGCACAGGTGGCTGCAGGAAAGCGGCGAGCCGGTGTTTTCCAGCCACAATCTGGCATCGGTGTACCCGCCGGCTACCGAGTTCCAGCAAGTGGCCAGTGGCGTTCTGGCCATGAGCCTGCCCAAGCCTGTGGATAACGGCGTGTTGTGGTTCCGCCCAGAGGTCAAAGAGAACATCAACTGGAGCGGCGACCCGAACAAGCCGCTGAACCTGGAAAGCTCCGACGCCGGTTTGCGCCTGCGCCCACGCACCTCGTTTGAAATCTGGAAAGTCGAAATGGCCGGTATCTCCACCAAGTGGAGCCACGGCGACCGGTTTGCCGCCAACGACCTGCGCCGCTTCGCCCTGGAAAATGACCTGGCCCGCCAAGTGTTGCGCGAACAGCAAGCCGTGCGTGCGCGTGATGAGCTGGTGGCGGTGGTGTCCCACGACCTGCGCAACCCGATGACGGTCATCTCGATGCTCTGCGGCATGATGCAAAAGGCCTTCAGCTCCGATGGCCCACATACCTCACGGCGAATCTCCTCGGCCATCGACACTATGCAGCAGGCCGCCGGGCGTATGAATGTGCTGCTGGAAGATCTGCTCGACACCTCGAAAATCGAGGCTGGGCGTTATGTGGTCAAGCCCGTGTCGCTGGACGTCAGCCAGATGTTCGAAGAGGCCTATTCGCTGCTCGCGCCGTTAGCGATGGAAAAAGGCATCGACCTGTCGTTCAACGCCGAACCCGGCCTGCAGATCCATGCAGATCCGGAGCGCCTGTTCCAGGTGCTGTCGAACCTGATCGGCAATGCCATCAAGTTCACCCCGCGCCAGGGCAATATCGGCATCAGCGCCATGAGCAATGGCGAAGATATCGTGTTTTCGGTGCGCGACTCCGGCGAAGGTATTGCGCCTGATCAGTTGCCCCATGTGTTTGATCGCTACTGGACCCAAACCGAAAACAACCCCACCGGCAGCGGATTGGGGCTGTATATCACCCAAGGAATCGTGCAGGCCCATGGCGGGCGGATCGAGGCTGAGAGTGAGTTGGGGCGTGGCAGTGAGTTCAGGTTTACGGTGCCCAAGCCTGCCTGAAGCACATTCAGTCCTACAGATATTAAACATGCAGAAACCTATGGCCGGGAACGTAAACCCGGCCAATGCCACTGAGTGAGCGCGCAGTCAAAAGGAGCATTGATGCGACAACATCCCTCCAATTAGGCAAGAGGTTTTCCCCATGAATATCGTCCACATGCTCCCCGGCGCTCAGTTCAACATAGCTGTCCACCTGGCCAACCAAATGGCTGAAATGGCCACCCGGTCCGCTGAAAAGCCCTCACGTCCCGACAGCAACCCCATGATGCAAAACGCACCGCCCAAGCCCAAGCCTTATCGAGTGTCTCTGGACTCCCTGGGGCAAGGCATGCTGCTTTAATGCAACAAGGGTAATCGGCTACAAGGTATCTGCGGCACGCTGTTAACAAAACGCTGACATCCTCTGCGTTACCCTTTTCAGCCCTGACTTGTATGAGCTGCTTGCTGCATGCCGCAATCCGACACACTGCCCGCCGTCATTGCCGGCCCACTGCTTCGGCGCCTGGAACCCCAGCGTCTGGTGATCTGGCTGGTGGGCAGCCGTGTCCTGCGATTGGCCTTGAGGCTGCAAGCACCTGAAGGCCAAGCCCTGACGATCGATCTGGGCCCCCAGCAGTGCCAAGTCGTGCCCGTTGGCCGCTACGCCTTTATCCACCTGATCGACGTGTCGCTGAGCGAAGCCCTGCCGCTGGACGTGATGATCGACTACGACTTGCTGGTCGACGGCAGCGGCATTGCCGAATGGGCACCGCACCTGCTGTATGCCAACGCATCGTCGGCGAATTTCGTGCTGCACAGCCGCATCCACCAGTTGGTGCACGGTTCCTGCCGCAAACCTCACCACCCCGCCAATGACGGTTTGCTGTGCATCGACCGCTTGCTGGCTGACGCCCACACACCGGCCGAACGCCCGGCGCTGTTGATGATGAGCGGCGACCAGGTCTACGCCGACGACGTGGCCGGCCCCATGCTGCGGGCGATTCATGCGCTGATCGCGCGTTTAGAATTGTTCGACGAATACCTGGAAGGCGCCGTGGTGGATGACAGCGCCAGCCTCTACGAGCATCGCGCCAGCTATTACCACCGCGCGGATCTGCTGCCCGCACTGGACAGCAACGAAACGCTGCGCGAACGGTTTTTCGGCGGTGTGAAAAAACCGATATTTACCAGCAGCACCGCCGACAACCACCTGGTGACCTTTGCCGAAGTAGTGGCGATGTACCTGCTGGTGTGGTCGCCCACGCCCTGGACCCTGATCACGCCACAGCCGCCGTCATTAAGCGCGTCGGAACAACTGCGCTACGACCAGGAACACGTGCAGGTCGATCGGTTCCGTGACGGCCTGCCTGGTGTTGCGCGGGTTTTCGCACACCTGTCGACGCTGATGATCTTTGACGATCACGACATCACCGACGACTGGAACCTCAGCGCCCAATGGGAAGCCACCGCCTACGGCCATCCATTCTCCCAACGCATCATCGGCAATGCCCTGCTCGCTTATATGCTGTGCCAGGGCTGGGGCAACCAGCCGGATGTGTTTGGCGAACTGCTGGAACACACCCAGGCGCTGGCCGCCGGGGCTCAAGACAACCACCTGCACGCCGCTGCGCAGGACGGACTGCTGCAACGCCTGCTGAACTTTCAGCACTGGCATTACGTGCTGCCCACCACGCCCGCACTGGTGGTGCTCGACACGCGCACAAGGCGCTGGCGCAGTGAGTTTGCGCTCAAGCAACCCTCCGGCCTGCTGGACTGGGAAGCCTTGAGCGAACTGCAGCAGGCCCTGCTGGACCACCCGTCGGCCATCATCGTTTCGCCCGCGCCGATCTTCGGCGTCAAGCTGATCGAGACCGTGCAGAAGGTCTTCAGTTGGTGCGGCTACCCGCTGTTGGTAGACGCCGAAAACTGGATGGCTCATCGCGGTGCCGCCCAGGTGATCCTGAATATCTTCCGCCACTCGCGCACGCCGGGGAACTACGTGATCCTGTCGGGCGATGTGCATTATTCGTTCGTCTATGAAGTGCTGATCCGCCACCGCAGCGCCGGCCCCAAAATCTGGCAGATCACCAGCAGCGGCATCAAGAACCAGTTCCCGGCGCGCTTGCTGGAATGGTTCGACCGCCTCAACCGCTGGCTCTACTCACCGCGCTCGCCCCTCAACGGTTTCACGCGCCGGCGCACCATGCAGGTGGTGCCGCATATCCCGGAGCATGCCGAGGCGGGTGAACGGCTGTGGAATTCGGCGGGCATCGGCCAAGTGTTTTTCAATGAGCAGGGTCAGCCGGAGGCGATTTACCAGCACAACGCGGATGGCAAGCCGCGAACACGGATGGTGGCGCCGCAGTGAGTTTTCTTACGCATGGCAAATCAATCTCGCACATACCTTTCAGAAAACTCATAACTCTTTATTTTTACTGATTTTTTTTGAAACGCTTCAACCTCAGCAACTCACAAAATAAGTGCCAGGCTCTGATCAATCTTCGCGAAAAGACCCTTCAATCGCTGATTGCCTTATGAACCTATTTTGGTGCACTCTCTGTGAACGACCTACCTCTCGTGTTGAACGTCGCATTTTACCGAACCGAGGCTGGCAACGAGCCCGTGCGTGAATGGCTGATGGAACTGCCCAGGGAATCAAAAAAACTTATAGGCACTGACATAAAATCGGTCCAACTCGGATGGCCGCAAGGGATGCCGTTGGTTAGGAAGCTGGAGCATCGCCTTTGGGAGGTCCGAACCGATCTTGGTGAAAATGCGGCACGCGTCATTTTTACCTTGGTTGCCAGCCAAATGGTTTTGCTGCATGGCTTTATCAAAAAAAGTCAAAAAATACCTTTAGTCGACCTGAACACCGCCAGACATCGTAAAAACAAGCTTTGAGGAACATCCCATGAATAAGCATATCGGCTCCAACTTTGATGATTTTCTCAACGATGACGGGCTCATAGAAGAAGTCTCTGCGGGGGCGTTGAAGCGTGTGATTGCCTGGCAGTTGGCAGAGGTGATGAAGGTGCAAAAGGTCAGCAAGAAAGCGCTGGCCGAACGTATGCACACCAGCCGTACCGCCGTAGATCGAGCACTGGACCAAAATGACGCGGGCATGACCCTGTCCACCCTGGCCAGTGCGGCAAGGGCTTTGGGTCAACAGGTGGAAATTCGCCTCATATCGAACACGCAGGCAAGACCCGCCAGGGCGTGAAAGCTCGTGCCAGGCGAGCAAAACGTATGTCTCTTCGCCTGCCGAATAATGGCCTAACGCCACACCACTAAAGCAGCACACTCATCCTATTCAAAGCGCGCAAGCCGCGATGTAGAGTAACGTCAGCCACGGTGTACCGGCTTCAATGAAGACTGGCCGTAGAAGCCAGCATCGGCAGGGAAGTGCACAGATGAACGAGACATCCGGCAATAAACCGCTGCGCAATAACTTTTCCGAACTCAACGCCGACATGTTGCATGCGGTGATGGAACTGGTCAGCGACGGCATCTGGGACTGGAATGCCAACACCGGGTTCGTGTACCGCAGCCCCGGCTGGTACATGATGCTTGGCTACCCCCGTCACTCCCTGGAGAACAGCGTGTTTACCTGGGAGAACGTGATTCACCCCGAAGATTATCCACGCGTCATGGCCGTATTTGATGACTACATCAGCCAACGCGCGCCCCATTACCAAGCCGAGTATCGTTGCCGCAAAGCAGATGGCACTTACTTGTGGATCGAAGACCGTGGCTACGTCATTGCACGTAACCCCGACAACTCAGTAGCGCGCATGGTCGGCGCGCACCGCGATATTCATACACGAAAAATTTCCATCGAACAGCTGCAACAGCGCAACCAGTCGCTGGAAGCGCTGGTGGCCGAACGCACCCTTGAATTGTCACGGGTCAATCAGCAACTGCAATTGCAGTTGGACGAGAACCGTTCCCTGGCCGAACAGGACGCCTTGACGCGCATTGCCAACCGTTATCGCCTGGAGAAGGTGCTGCTGGAGGAGTGCGACCGTGCCGAGCGTTTTCGGGTACCGCTGGCCTTGGTGGCCATGGATATCGATGACTTCAAGCCGATCAACGACAAACAGGGTCATGGCGTCGGCGATCAGACCTTGGTGAGCGTGGTAGAAAGGCTGGAAACCTGTGTGCGTCAGGGTGACTTGCTCGCGCGTTGGGGGGGTGATGAGTTTATGGTGGTCCTGCCCAAAAGCACGGTGGATACCGCCAGGCAATTGGCTGAACGCATCCGTCAGGCCATCGCCGAGATGCCCGCCGTGGGCGCTTTCAAAGTCACCCTGAGCCTGGGCGTAGTAGAGCGGCGGATGGGCGAAACGCCCGCCGCCCTGATGGCACGTGCCGATCAAGCACTGTACCGGTCCAAGGCGGCGGGCAAGGATGCGGTCTCGGAGTGATGTGGGAGCTGGCGTGCCTGCGCTAGCCGTGTGTCAGTAACCGATGCACTCACAGGTAGGCCGTCATCGCCGCATAGCTATCTACAAGTACCACGTCTGTGACAAGTGGGCTGTTGTGGCGAGCAGGCTTGTCCTGGTTGGGCTGCGCAGCAGCCCCAAAAAACAGACGCAGCGTTCTTTCAGGAGTATCACGGTACCTGCACTGGGGCTGCTGCGCAGCCCAACGCGGGCTAGCCCGCTCGCCACAGAAGAATGTGGCGGCCGTAGAAAGTTGTGGAGATACCTGTGGCCATCGCAGGCAAGCCAGCTCCCACCTAAGGCAGTGTTCAGTCAGCGCACCGGCGGTGCGTACTGGATGCCGCCATTGCTCCACAACGCATTAAGCCCACGCTTGATCTTCAGCACGCTGCCCTGGCCGATATTGCGCTCGAATACCTCGTCGTAATTGCCCACTTGCTTGACGATCTGCACCACCCAATCCTTGCGCAACTTCAGGTCTTTGCCGTAATCGCCGTCGACCCCCAGCAGCCGCGCAACGTCGGGGTTCTGGGTGGACTTGGCCTGCTCCTCGACATTCTGCGAGGTGATGCCCATTTCCTCGGCATTGAGCATGGCGAACAGGGTCCACTTGACGATGCTGAACCACTCGTCGTCGCCCTTGCGTACCAGCGGCCCCAAGGGCTCTTTGGAAATCACCTCCGGCAGCACCACGAACTCATCCGGGTGGGCCATCTTGATGCGCTGGGCATACAGGCCCGACTGGTCGGTCGTGAGCACGTCGCAACGCCCGGCTTCCAGGCCCTTGGCGCTCTCGTCGGCGGTGTCGAAGGTGATCGGCGTGTACTTCATGCCGTGGGTGCGAAAGTAATCCGAAACGTTGAGTTCAGTGGTGGTGCCGGCCTGGATGCAGACGGTGGCGCCATCGAGTTGCCTGGCGCCGGTCACGCCCAGCTTGTTGTTGACCAGAAAGCCGATGCCGTCGTAATAAGTCACGCCGGTAAACACCAGGCCCATGCCGGAATCCCGGGAGCTGGTCCAGGTGGTGTTGCGGGAGATCAGGTCGATTTCGCCCGATTGCAACGCGGTGAATCGCTCCTTGGCAGTCAACTGGGTGAACTTCACTTTTGAGGCATCGCCGAACACGGCGGCGGCAACGGCGTGGCACACGTCTACATCGAGGCCGGTCATCTTGCCCTGGCTGTCCGGCACGCCGAAACCCGGCAAGCCGTCGCTGACGCCACACTGGATAAAGCCTTTTTTCTGGATCGCGTCCAGGGTCACGCCCGCGTGGGCACTGCCGGCAAGCGCCACGGCCGTGGCCGCGATGAGGGTTTTGAGGTGGTTCATGCGAGGCACTCCCTGTGAATCTTTTATTATTCGGCGCCGCACTGCCCGCGCCGGTTTCTGAGGTTGCCCGGCAGTATTGTCAGGTTTGCAGCGTGGCCACAAACGACCTTTAGGCAACAGCTCCTTCCGATTTGGAATGACCCGGCGATTTTATTTCGTTTGCGGCAAGGCCGGCTGCGCGGCTTAGATAAATACACGCCCGCCATTGCCGAGTCCCCGATTCATGAGCCGCGAAACCATCAGCCAATCGATTTCCATCGTTCACCCCATCAGCCTCAGCCACGGTAAAAATGCCGAGGTCTGGGACACCACGGGCAAGCGCTATATCGATTTTGTCGGCGGCATTGGCGTGCTCAACCTCGGGCACTGTCACCCAGGCGTGGTGGAAGCGATTCGCGAGCAAGCCACGCGGCTTACCCACTATGCGTTCAACGCCGCGCCGCACGCGCCCTACATCGAGCTGATGGATCGCCTTTGTGCGTTTATCCCGGTGGATTACGCGGTGAGCGGCATGCTCACCAACAGCGGCGCGGAAGCGGCGGAAAACGCCTTGAAAATCGTGCGCGGCGCCACCGGCCGCACGGCGGTGATCGCCTTTGACGGCGCCTTCCACGGCCGCACCCTGGCCACGCTCAACCTCAATGGCAAGGTAGCGCCGTACAAGCAAAAAGTCGGAGTGCTGCCCGGCCCGGTGTATCACCTGCCCTACCCCAGCGCCGATAACGGTGTGACCTGCGCCGAAGCCCTGAAGGCCATGGACCGTCTGTTCAGCGTGGAAATCGACGTAAACGATGTGGCCTGTTTCATCATCGAGCCCGTGCAGGGCGAAGGCGGCTTTCTGGCCCTGGACATCGAGTTCGCCCAGGCCCTGCGCCGCTTCTGTGACGAGAACAACATCCTGCTGATTGCCGATGAAATCCAGTCCGGCTTCGGGCGTACCGGCCAGCGTTTTGCCTTCTCGCGCCTGGGCATCGAGCCGGATCTGATCCTGCTCGGCAAAAGCATCGCCGGTGGTGTGCCATTGGGCGCGGTGGTCGGGCGCAAGGCGCTGCTCGACAACTTGCCCAAGGGTGGCCTCGGTGGCACGTATTCCGGTAACCCGATTGCCTGCGCAGCGGCGTTGGCGACGTTGGACGCGATGACCGATGAACAGCTGAAAACCTGGGGCTCACAGCAGGAAGCCGCCATCGTCAGCCGTTATACCGCCTGGCGCGAGCAGCCGCTGTCGCCCTATCTGGGCCGCCTGACCGGCGTGGGTGCCATGCGCGGCATCGAGCTGGCCCATGCCGACGGCACGCCTGCGCCCCAGCAACTGACCCAACTGCTCAGCCTGGCACGCGAGGCCGGCTTGTTGTTGATGCCCAGCGGCAAATCACGGCATATCATCCGCCTGCTGGCACCGCTGACCACGGAGCCTGCGGTGCTGGAGCAAGGCCTGGATATTCTCGAGGCCTGCCTTAAGCAGTTGGCTTAATAACGCGCATCCACCGGTTTGCCGCCGGTGTGATGTTGCTCGAATAAATCGTGCCCAACGGCGTGCTCAGCTCCAGCCCGTCGGCCATCACCTGACCTTTCTTGGCGGTATGGCAGGCGATGCAGTCGCCCAGTTGTGCCACATATTGACCCTGCTCGATTTGGGTTGGGGCGGCGTGCAGAGGCAGCGCAAGACACAGCGTCGCCCCCAGCAAGGCCAGGCGGGCCAATGAAAAGGCCATCGCATTAATCCTTTAATAACCTAGCGTGGAGCAGTCCCCTCGGCGCGGGCCAGCGGTTGTTTTTATGGGTTCATCAGGCCTTTGTGTTGTAACGGGTTTTGCGGTGGGGGGGTGTTGATGTGGGTCAGCACTGAAATGATGACATCACCACGCACGTGACCGTTGATAAGATGACCCTTGTAGATATGTACGTATTTCTGTACGTTTCAGCCACCAATGAGGAGACCTGCATGGAAACCATCAACTACACCAACGCCCGCGCCCATTTGTCCGAAACGATGGACCGAGTTAACGAGGATCACATCCCGCTGCTGCTGACACGACAAAAAGGCGAGCCGGTGGTGATGATCTCGCTGTCAGAATTCAATGCTCTTGAAGAGACAGCCTATCTGCTGCGTTCGCCAAAAAATGCCGAACGTCTCATCAACTCAGTCAACAGCTTGCGAGCAGGTAAAGCCAAGCCAAGGCGGTTGATTGAAGAATGAAAATACTTTTTACCCCTGAAGGCTGGGACGACTACCTCTGGTTTCAACAAAACGACAAGGCAGGCCTCAAGCGTATAAACCTGCTGATCAAAGCGATCCAAAGAGCCCCCTTTGATGGTGTCGGCAAACCTGAACCTCTCAAACACAACCTGAGTGGCTTCTGGTCCCGCAGAATCACTGCCGAGCATCGACTTGTTTATGGTATTGAGGAGGATGAAGTACAAATTTTGATGTGCCGCTATCATTACTGACCGTGCTCACATCGCCTGATCTGCTCCTCTCCTGAAAGTACCCGACGCATTACTGCAAGGAAGCACCCATGCTCGATATCCTCCAAGGCACGCCCCTGTGGGTGTACGCCATCTACCTGTGGATGTGTTATTACGGCGTCAAGGCCTGCCTGGGCGGGCGCGAGAATCGCCGCTCATTGTTGATTTTGCCGGTGGTGCTGGTGGTGTGGTCGCTGATGTCGCTGGCGCCTTCGATTCTGTCGAGTGGTGCCTGGGGCGGTGGCGTGCTGGCAGGCTGCCTGATGGGGATGCTGCTATTCAACGCCGATGGCGCCCGGCTCGATGCCGATGGCGAAACGCTGGTGCTGGCGGGCACCTGGAAAACCTTGCTGATCTCGCAGCTGTTCTTTGCGGTGAAGTACTACTTCGGCTATCAGCAGGCCGTGCATCCGCTGCTGTTGAGCACACCCGAGATGTTATTGGCGGTGGGGGGTGTGTCGGGG
The DNA here is from genome assembly GCF_030816095.1 of Pseudomonas sp. W3I7. NCBI lineage: Bacteria > Pseudomonadati > Pseudomonadota > Gammaproteobacteria > Pseudomonadales > Pseudomonadaceae > Pseudomonas > Pseudomonas sp. W3I7. The sequence goes on along the minus strand of NZ_JAUSXP010000001.1, from coordinate 741,203 downwards.
TTTACCGTTGGTCTGTTCTGCGGGCGGGCCGATCGATTGCAGCGGGCGCTGAGCGCCTTGCGCCGCGATAAGGGCAGTGTGCTGCCTTGACCTGACCTGCGTGGCCGCCGAAAATGCGCGACGCTTTTTTGTCCCCGTTTACTGAAGTAGTGAAATTTCAATGCCTGATTCTTACACCGAACACGCCGCCGAAGAATCCGTAGTCGCCCTGCACTCGAAGGCCGAATACGAAAACGCCATCAATCTTTCACAGCATGTGCCTGCGGCCAAGATCATCAGCGAGATGGTGCTGGACGCGTTCCACACCTCCAAGGAAAGCGACCAGATCCGAGAACTGCGCGTGGCCATCCGCCAGGCCCATGACGCCTTCGACGACGACAAGGCCTACGACCTGATGGGCCAGCTCAAGCAACTCAAGGATGCCGAAGCGGCCGACAATATCGCCCTGGAAGACTTGAGCAGTAAGTTCTCGATCAGCCGCATCCTCTCCAGCTTCAAGGACGACCCCGAGTTTCAGGAGCTGGTCTACGGCCTGGCCCTCAAGGTGCTGAACCAGTCTCACCAGGCCATCAGCAACCCAAGCGCCGGCAAGGGCAAGGCTGCACGGGCCAAGAAAGAAGCCGAAGTGTTTGTGATCAGCAAGGATGGCATCAGCGTCACCCTGCCGCTGCGCACGCCGCGCTCCAAGCTCAACGTTGACCGCGAGGCATTCGAGTTTTTGGGCTTGCGCTTTGTGGGTGAAGGTGACGAGGCTGAGCTTGAAACCGATAGCTTTGTGGATAACACCGGCGCCGAGCAACCGTTGAGCCGCAAGAGTGTGATTACTGCGCTGCAGCAGCAGACGGCGTTTGATGGGTACAGCATCGCGCAGCAGTAACGCATTACCTGCAACACAGCTGGACTAAAAATGTGGGAGCGGGCTTGCTCGCGAAAGCGATGTATCAGTCAGAACATTTGTTACTGACACACCGCCTTCGCGAGCAAGCCCGCTCCCACATGGTTTTTGTGGGGTTTTAAAGACTCGCGAACACCTCGCGAAACCGCGCCATCTCCTGTTTATTGCCCACCGTCACCCGCACCCACTGCGGCCAATCCTTCCACACCCGCCCGACCAATACGCCCTGTGCAGCCAGCGTCTCGATCACCTGTTCTGCAGGTTGTTTCACGTTAATCATGAAACAGTTGCTTTGCGACGCGGTGCAGGTAAAACCCCGTGCCTTGAGCCAAGCCACGGTTTCGTCACGCAGTTGGGCGTTGAGCACCTTGCGTTGCGGCACCAGCTTGAGGTCGTCCAGGCTTGCCCGGGCTCCGAGTAACGTGGACGCGGCCGGCACATTGTCGCCACCAAACACTGCCAGGCGTTCCAGCAACGCCGGGTGGCCGATCGCCAGGCCCAGGCGCGCGCCGGCCATGCCGTAGATTTTCGAGAAGGTGCGCAGCACCAGCAAATCGTCGTGGTCCTTGACCCAGCTCACGCAGCTTGGGGCATCGCAGAAGTCGATGTAGGCCTCGTCCACCACCAGCACGCAGCCTTTGGGTTTGTTCGCCAGCGCCTGGCGGATCGCTTCGGTGGGCGTCAGGGTGCCGGTCGGGTTGTTGGGGTTGCACAGGTACAGCATGCCCGCCTGAGGGTCCGCGGCAAGCATGGCCGGCACATCATGGGCGTGGTCGGCATTGAGGCTCACTTCGTGCACCGGTGCCTGCCAGGCTTCGGCGGCCTGACGCGGCACTTCATAGGACGGCGTGGCCATCACCAGACCACGAGTCTGACTGGTAAACGCCAGCACCGCGTAGCGCAGGGCGGCCATGGAGCCGGCAAATACAGCGACCTGTTCTTCGACAAGCCCGTGCGCCTTGGCGAACTGTTCGGCCAAGCCGTACATGTAGCCATAGGGGTACAGCCCGGAGAGGGCGATGCCGCGCTGCATCGCCTCGCGGGCGGAGGCTGATGGGCCGTAGGGGCTTTCGTTGTAATTGAGCCGCACCGTGTCCGCCGCGACCGATGGCGGGCTGGCGAGCGCCCAGTCCAGGCGGCCCAGCACCGGCAGGGCGGCGCCAAAGGCGAGAAGAGACCGACGACTTACGCTGAACATGGCGCGATTCCTTGTAGACGGGTGATGGTTTCTCACGGTTCGTACAAAGAAGTATGACGAGAAGGCGCCCAGCTGATTTAGCCTCCTGCGCCGCGATCAGCCCTCCAGGTAGTCGGCGATCGGGTAATTCATGCACAAGGCTTCCACCGCCGTGCGCACCTGCTCGCGCACCTCAGGCTCAAGCCGATAGTCCTGTTCGCCCAGCGGGGTGACGTTTTCCAACACCCGACAAATCAGCTCAATCACCTGCCGACAGCCGTCGCTGTCGATTTCGCGTTGCGCCATTGAGCCGGTGCCGAGACACAAACCGCTGGTGACCAACTTCGAGCGTGTCTCGCCCGGTACGCGGTGCTTGCTCACCACAATGGCGCAAGACTCCAGGGCCGCCTCGGCGATGGCGCCGGTCATGGCGCCCTGCAACCGGATCAGTACCGTATGGTTGTCACTGCGCCCGCCCACCACGTCGTAACCCTGGGCTGCAAACGCACTGGCCACTTCATCGGCAAGCGCACGACCACGCCCCATGCAGGCGTCAAATTGCGCTGACTTCGCATACCCGAAGGCGGCCGCTTTTGCCGCGATCATATTGACCGCCGGCGCCCCTTGCATGCGCGGGAACACGGCTTGATCCAGCACACGGCTGAACGTCGACCGCAGGCCAGGCACCTTGGTCTCGGCGTCGCGGCCGCACAGAATCAACCCACCCCGTGGGCCACCCAATTGCTTGTGCGTGCAGGTGATGGTGACGTGTGCGGCGTTGATCGGGCTCGGGTGGCGACCCGTCACCACCAGCCCGGCGATAGCGGAAATATCCGCCAGCAGGATGGCGCCCGCCTCGTCGGCAATCGCGCGAAACCGCTCAAAATCCACCACCCTGGAGTACGCACCCGCACCGCAAATAATGATGCGTGGGCGATGGGCCAGCGCCAGGCTGCGCACTTGCTCATAATCGATAAGGCCTTCGTCGGTGGTGCCGTAGCGGATAGCCTTGTAATAAGCCCCGGTGAACACCGCCGGGCTGCCAAGGGTGAGTTCGCCGCCATGGTCGTGGGCCATGCCCAGTAGCGTATCACCCGGCTCCAGCAGCGCCGACAGCACTTGGGATATGGCATTGGACGCCGAATGAGGCTGCACGCCGGCGTAATGCGCGTCGAACAACTCCCGCGCTCTGCGGATGGCCAGGGACTCCACTAAATCGACATTTTCGCAGCCGGTGCGATAGCGTTTGCCGGGTGTGCCTTCGGCGCTCACATTGACCAGGGCCGAGGCGCAGGCCACCAGCGTGCGAGGCTTGACCGCACAGGAGGAAGCCACCAGTGAGAGGGTGCGATGCTGGCGAGTGACTTCAGCATCCAGCAGGCTGGCGAGCTCGAAGTCTTCTGCACGCAGATCCGCCAGGCCACGACGCAGCAGGTCGGCCTGGTCTTTCAGAGGTACGGTATTGAATGCCATCAGTGCGGGTCCCTTCCTGGGCGTTGCGTGCCGGTCCGTCCTGAACCGAGAGGATCAATTAAACAGGAAATTAAACATTTTCCAAATCAAATGTTCACTTTCCAGACGCCAACCCCATCAAAAGCACGCCCGCAGCGCATCCGGACTTTATTGTTAGGCCCGACGCATGCAACACTCCCGCCGCCGCAAAACCACAAGCGCCCCCGGAACGGGCGCTACCTGTTGTGGTTGCGCAAACAATGGACGTTAACGACTAAAAGGAAGTGGTGAGCACGTGATACACAGACGCGAAAAAACCGAGCACTTGAAGAGCAACATCAAGTACTTGATCAAAAGCCGCGGCGAGACGCAGCTGTCGCTGTCCAATGCCGCCGGCCTGACCAGGACCACCATCTACAACATCCTGGAAGGCAAGGTCGTCAACGTGCAGCAGTCCACCGTCCGCAAGATCTCGGACTTCTTCGGCGTCTCCTACGATGAAATCGAGACCCTCGATTTTGAAGCCAAGGAAATCATCGAGAGCAGTGTTTCCCCACAGGGCAACATGAACCCGGCCGCCGTGCCGGTGCTCAAGGAAAGCCTGGTTATCCAGAACCTGGACAAGCGCATTGGCGAGCTGGCCACGCTGTATCCGCTGACCTACTACTTCGGCTCTTCCTACAACCTGATCGGCGTGCGCCTGCAACGTGGCATCCCCGGCATCAACGAGCCGGGCGATTTGCTCATCGTGCAAAAAGGCGCGTCCACGCTGGGCAAAGAAAAGCTGGTGTACGACCGGGCCACCCAAAAGATGTTTATCACCCTTGAAGCCTGCGCCGGTTCAGAGCGCCTGTGTGTGATCGGCGACATCATCGAGGAGCGCTTCAATGACAACCTATGAAGCGGGCATCGAAAACAGCAAATACAAACTGCTGGGCTTTGAGAATGACAAGAGCCTGGCGGTGATCATGGTGATCGCCACCGGCAAGGTCATCAAGATGAAGCTGAGTGAAGTCATCAACAGCGAAATCATGGATAACCTCAATAAAATGGAAGTTAAGAACATGTACAAGAAGTTTTATTCACAGGGAGGGACGCTGACGGCCTACGATATCAACGACCGCAACGAAAACTCCTGGATGATCTACATCATCCTGAACCTGTTGCTGTTCACGTTTTATATCTTCACCAGCATCGCCGCGACCAAGCCTATTTACCTGGAGTCGATGGGCATCATCGTTACGCCAGGCACGTTTCTGTACCCGCTGACCTTTTTGATCGTGGACTTGCTCAACGAGCAGTTCGGCCTGCGGTTGGCCAGACGCGCCATTTTGTTTGCGTTCGCCAGTAACGCGATGATCATCATCCTGCTGTACGGCTCGACGTTTCTGCCAGGGCTGCCCGGCTGGAAACTCGATGGCCCTTACAACGATGTGATCATTCAGGTGTCCTCGGTTTTGGTCGCGTCCTCGGTGTCGTTCCTGGTGTCGGAGAACATAAACTCCTACTTGCTGTGCAAGATCAAGGAACTGACCAACTCCAAATACCTGTACCTGCGGATTTTCCTCAGTACGTTCTTTGCGGTGATTATCGACAGTTTCCTGTTCTGCTTTATTGCGTTCTATGGCGCGATGCAGACCAGCGACATCTTGAGCATGATCTACGTGCAGATCGCGATCAAAGTCGGCTTTGCGTTTTTCAATATCCTGCCGGCCTATGGCGCGCGGGCGTTGTTCAAACGCTGGATTACCGGTAGCGCTGCCTGATGTAATGCGCTCTAAATGTGGGAGCTGGCTTGCCTGCGATGCAGACAACTCGGTATGTCAGTGACATTCAGTTGATGCTATCGCAGGCAAGCCAGCTCCCACATGACCGAGTATGACTCCTACAACTAGCTCAACTGCAACTTCTGCTTCAGGCTGCTCATCACACCCGCCTTGTCCTGCAAATACTCATTCAAACCCCGAGCCCGCAGGTTGCACGCATCACAATGACCGCAGCCGGTGCCGATGATGCCGTTGTAGCACGTCAGGGTCTGGTGCTGAACCAGCTCCAGTTGCTGGTGATAATCAGCCAGCGCCCAGGTTTCAGCCTTGTTCAGCCACATCAACGGCGTGTCCAGGCGCAGCTTATAGTCCATGCCCAGTTGGAGCGCCGTGTTCAGCGCTTTGACAAAGTCATCGCGGCAATCGGGGTAACCCGAGAAGTCGGTTTCGCACACACCAGTAATCACGCTCTCAGCTTTGACCTGATAGGCGTAGATCGCCGCCAGGGTCAGAAACAGGATATTGCGCCCCGGTACAAAAGTACTCGGCAGGCTTTCGCCCGAGCTGTTCACGGTCGGCACCGGAATGTTGTCGCGGGTCAGGCTGCTGATCGCCAGTTCGTTGAGCAGGGACACGTCCATCACTTTGTGAACGGTAGCGCCCAACTGCTTGGCCAGCTTCTGCGCGACTTCAACCTCGGCGACATGGCGCTGGCCATAATCGAAGGTGATGCAGTGCACTTCGTCATACTGCCCCAGCGCCTGGATCAGGCAGGTAGTCGAATCCTGCCCGCCACTGAATACCATCACGGCTTTTTTCGTCATCACGTTGCTTCCTGCATTTGTAGAATGTGGGAATAGTTTAAAGGCCACGCCATAAAAAACCCCGCGCTTCTTGCGAAGGCGGGGCTTTTTGTTGCTCGATGACTCAGTGTGCGTAGGTCAGCAACAGCTCTTTCGGCACTTGGAAATCCAGGGACATCATCACGCTGAGCGCGGTGATGGTGAAGATCGAGAACACGAACAGCTTGCGCGCCCAGACGGTGTCATCCACCGCCTTGTAGCCGGTCCAGGCCATGTACAACCAGTACATGCCCATGGCGGCGGCGACAGCGAGGTAGCTCATGCCGGCGTAGCCACTGAAGGTCAACATCAAGGTCGCCACGAGGAAGGCCAGGATGTAGAGCAAAATGTGTTTCTTGGCCACCTGAATGCCACGCTTAACCGGCAGAACCGGAATCGAGGCAGCCAGGTAGTCATTGAAGCGGAAGATCGCGATGGCATAGGAGTGCGGCATCTGCCACAGGCTGAACATCACCAGCAGCACCAGCGCAGCCATGTCGAAGCTATTGGTCACAGCCACATAACCAATCACCGGCGGCATCGCCCCCGACAGACTGCCCACCAGCGTGCCGTGAACCGACTTGCGCTTGAGGTACAGGCTGTAAAGGCCGACGTAGATAACAAAACCGATCACGGCAAACAGCGCCGCCAACGGGTTGGCCACCTTGTACAACAGGGCCACACCGGCAACACCCAGGACGGTCGCATAGATCAGTGCCAGTTTCAGGGAGATAAGGCCCTGCACCAGCACACGATTCTTGGTGCGTTCCATCTTCAAGTCGATGTCACGGTCGATGCAGTTGTTGAACACACAACCGGAAGCTACCACCAGGGACGTGCCGATCATCGCAGCCAAGAAGATGGCCAGATCGACATGCCCCTTGGAGGCCAGGAAGAAACCGCCTGCCACAGAAAGCACGTTACCGAAAATGATCCCCGGTTTGGTGATTTGGATAAAGTGCTTAAGCGACATCGGGTCTTACCTCACTTCGCCATCATGAACGTATGGATGCTGAACATGATCCATATCGACAGGCCAACCAGCAGCAGGATCACAAGACCTGCGAACACGAACGCAATCACGTTATCGCGCTGCTCTTTCGAGCGATCCAGGTGCAGGAAGTACACCAGGTGAACCAGAACCTGAATCACCGCGAACGCCAGGACGATCATCAAGGTGATCGACTTCGGCAAGGTTGGGTACATCACCAGGCCGAACGGGATCAGGGTCAGGATGACCGACAGGATGAAGCCGATAGCGTAAGACTTTACGCTGCCGTGGCTCGCATCATGGCTGTCATGGTCATGGGAGTGTGCATTAGCCATTACAGAGTCCCCATCAAGTAAACGACGGTGAATACGCAGATCCAGACCACGTCCAGGAAGTGCCAGAACAGGCTCAGGCAGCTCAGGCGAGTCTTGTTGGTGTTGGTCAGGCCGTGCTTATTGACCTGATACATCATCACCGCCATCCACAGCAGGCCGGCAGATACGTGCAGACCGTGGGTGCCTACCAGCGTGAAGAACGCGGACAGGAAGCCGGAACGGTGCGGGCCGTAGCCTTCGGAGATCAGCAGGTGGAACTCGTTGATCTCCATGCCGATGAAGCCCAGGCCGAACAGGAAGGTCAGTGCCAACCAGCTCAGTACGCCCTTCTTGCTGCCCTTGTAGAAGGCCAGCATGGCGAAGCCGTAGGTGATCGAACTGAACAACAGCAAGGCGGTTTCGCCGAGCACGTAAGGCAGTTCGAAGATGTCGTGGCCCGACGGGCCACCCGCTACGTTGTTTACCAGTACCGCGTACACCGCGAAGATCGACGCAAACAAGATGCAGTCGGTCATCAGGTAGAGCCAGAAACCGAATACGGTCATTGGCCCCGAGTCGTGGTGATGGTCATCGTGCCCATGGTCATCGACATGGGCGTGTCCAGCATTGGTCACTAAGTTCGACATGGTTTAAGCCTGTTCCAACGAGGTTTCTACACGGTTGGCCGGGATTTTCTTCTCGGCTACCAGGCGAGCGTGTTGCTCGGCTTCGATGCGTTCGATCGTCTCGACCGGCACCATGTAGCCTTGATCATCACGGGCAGCGTGAATGATGAAGTAACCGATAGTGCCTACCAGGCCCACGATTGCCAGCCACCAGATGTGCCAGATCATCGCGAAACCGAACACGGTCAACAGCGCGCCCATCACCACGCCAGTGGCGGTGTTGTTCGGCATGTGGATCGGCTCGTAGTGCTTAGGACGCTGGTACGCAGTACCGTCTTCCTTGGCTTCGGTGAACGCATCAATGGTGTTCGCAGTAGGAATCACGGCGAAGTTGTAGAACGGTGGTGGCGACGAAGTCGACCATTCCAGGGTGTGGCCATTCCATGGGTCACCGGAGTCGCAAGCGTTCTGCTTACGGTCACGGATGCTCACGTACAGTTGAATCAGCTGGCAGGCGATACCGGCAGCAATCATCAACGCACCGAACATGGCGACGTACAGGTACGGCACCCACTCAGGGTTGGTAGTGGCGTTCAGACGACGGGTCATGCCCATGAAGCCCAGCGCGTAGAGCGGCATGAACGCGACGAAGAAGCCCGAGATCCAGAACCAGAATGCAGCCTTGCCCCAACCTTCGTGCAGCTTGAAGCCGAACGCTTTCGGGAAGTAGAAGCTGAAACCAGCGATGTAACCGAATACAGCACCACCGATGATCACGTTGTGGAAGTGCGCGATCACGAACAGGCTGTTGTGCAGTACGAAGTCAGCACCCGGGATGGCCAGCAGTACGCCGGTCATGCCGCCGATGGCGAAGGTCACCATGAAGCCCAGGGTCCACAGAACCTGGCTGGTGATACGCAGACGGCCGTGGTAGATGGTGAATAGCCAGTTAAATAGCTTCACCCCCGTCGGGATCGAAATCAGCATTGTCGCCAGGCCGAAGAAGGCGTTGACGCTGGCCCCCGAGCCCATGGTGAAGAAGTGGTGCAGCCACACCATGAAGCCCAGTACGGAAATTGCGCCCGATGCATAAACCATCGAGTGGTGACCGAACAGGCGCTTGCCGGTAAAGGTCGAGATCACTTCAGAGAAGATACCGAACGCTGGCAGGATCAGGATGTACACCTCAGGGTGCCCCCATGCCCAGAACAGGTTCACGTACATCATCGGATTGCCACCAAGTTCATTGGTGAAAATGTGGAAATCCAGGTAACGGTCAAGCGACAGCAGCGCCATGGTAGCGGCCAGGATCGGGAACGAAGCCACGATCAGGACGTTTGCCCAGGTGCAGGTCCAGGTGAAGATCGGCATGTCCATCAGTTTCATGCCAGGGGCGCGCATTTTCAGCACGGTGGCCAGGAAGTTGACCCCCGTCAGCGTCGTCCCGAGTCCTGATAACTGTAGCGCCCAGATGTAGTAGTCCACACCCACGCCCGGACTGTACTGAATGCCCGACAATGGCGGATACGCAACCCAACCGGTCTTGGCGAATTCGCCGACGCCCAGGGACAGGTTGATCAGCACCACGCCGGAAACCAGCAGCCAGAAGCTCAGGGAGTTCAGGAACGGGTAGGCAACGTCACGCGCACCGATCTGCAGCGGCAAGGCCAGGTTCATCAAGCCGGTGAAGAATGGCATCGCCATGAAGATGATCATGATCACACCGTGAGCGGTGAAGATCTGGTCATAGTGTTCAGGCGGCAGGTAGCCCGGCGAACCCTCGGTGGCCATGGCCAACTGGGTACGCATCATGATGGCGTCGGCAAAACCACGCAGCAGCATGACCATGGCAACGATGACGTACATGACACCGATTTTCTTGTGGTCGACAGACGTCAGCCACTCGGTCCACAGGTAGGTCCATTTCTTGAAATACGTGATTGCAGCAAACAGTGCCAGACCACCCAGCGCGATCATGGCGATGGTCACCATTACGATCGGCTCGTGGAACGGGACCGCATCCCAACTTAATTTACCAAACATCGTTTACTCCTCTGCCCCAGCAGTTGAATGCGAGCCCGTGTCAGAACCTTCAACCACGGCCACTTCTTTCTTCTCGTGCTTGACCGGCTTGCCTGGCTTCATACCTTCGTACTTGTCGACGATTTTCTGAAACAGGTCCGGCTCAAACGCGGAGTACAGAGCGACTGGGTTGTTCTGGCTTGGTTTGGTCAGGGCGTCGTATTCAGCTTGATCAAGCTGTTTAGGTGCGGCCTTGACTGCGGCTACCCAGGCGTTGAAGTCTTCCTGGCTCGTCGAGATCGCTTTGAATTTCATGCCGGTGAAGCCAGCGCCGCTGTAGTTCGCGGAGATGCCTTCCATTTCAGCTTTTTCGTTGGCGATCAGGTGCAGGCGAGTCTGCATGCCCGCCATCGCGTAAATCTGGCCGCCCAGTGCAGGGATGAAGAACGAGTTCATCACGGCATCGGAGGTGATCCGGAAATTAAGCGGAGTGTTCTCCGGGAACTGGATCTCGTTGACCGTGGCGATACCCAGGTCCGGGTAGATGAACAGCCACTTCCAGTCCAGCGCGACCACTTCGATGTTGATCGGCTTGACGTTGGATTCCAGCGGACGGTAAGGGTCCAGCTCGTGGGTCGACTTATAGGTGATGTAACCCAGGGCGATGATGATGAGGATCGGCACCAGCCACACCGCGATTTCGATCTTGGTGGAGTGCGACCACTTAGGCGCGTAGGTAGCGCTGGTGTTCGACGCGCGGTATTTCCAGGCGAAGGCGAAGGTCATGATGATCACAGGGACCACGACCAGCAGCATCAGCAGGGTAGCGGTGATGATCAGGTTTCGTTGATCCAGACCGATCTGTCCTTTTGGGTCCATCAAGGTCCACTTGCAGCCTCCCAGCATTAACAGCATGCCAATCAGCGGCAAAAAGCCTAGTAATCGGGGGTACCTGTTTTTACTCATCTCACGACCTCTAAAGCAGCTTGCGCAATGCAGTTGGGTTTTGATCGCCAACACTTCACCCTGCCAAGGGTTGGCATTTCTCTTCGATTGAATAAGAGCCTGCCCGTCACGCCATAAGTGTACGTTTCACGGACCTGCGGTGAGTTCTTATTCGATTTCGTGGTTAAAGGCCTTGTTACAGACCAATTCCATTTGGTGCGGATAGTTGAAAGGCTGCCGGAACCTTGGGGTCGCACAGAGCCATCCATCTGCCCCTCGACCGCTCCGGTGCTCAAATATTGAACAGCACCGGACATTCAGTGCGGGCGATTGTAGTTAGCTAGCGATGTATAAACCATGTCTTATAAAGAAATAATTTTTATCGATTACAGCAACAATCCTTCACTAAACCTGCAAAGGTTCGCGATCTTATCGTGTTCGATTCTCAACAAAAACCACAAAAATTGCCGTGTTATTGGGCATAACGCCACTTCCCTTACACCTTGTAAGGGCTTGCAAAACTGATTCAAGCCCCCATAAACCAAGGCATTCGGACATCACCCAACGGCTCGGACCGCATGACATTCGCGGCATCGCCCAAACGATGAACTGACAGCACAATTTAGCCTTCGGGTGCAAATTCAGGCGGCGGTTTGACGGGTCAGAAACGTCCTGCGAAAACGTCCGTGTGACAACATGTCGCACGCTGCGCGCACCTATTGTTGCCCCTCGTCACGGCCCTTTCACAAATCCCTACAACCAAAAACGCCCCGGACTTCCTTCAAGGAAGACCGGGGCGTTTTGGGAAACGGGCTCAAGCCTGGCGTTGGCGATTGCGATAGATGCCCAGCGGCACCAGGATCACTGTCAGCACGAACGCCACCAGCGCCCATTGCGCCAGGGACAAGCCAAGAATGGGCGGATACGGCGTGCTGCAGAAGCCGTCGACCTGGAAGCCCAGTGGGAACACCTTGGCCAGTGGCAGTTCATCGACAATCGGCTGCAACACATCGACGCCACAGCTCACTTCCGGGAAAAACTGGGTGTACACGTGGTGGCCTGCGGCAGCGACACCGCCCAGGGCACTGAGTACTACCAGCCCTTCAAACAAGGTGACCGCACCTTTGCGGCGCATGGCGGCGCCGATGAAGGCAAAGATCGCAATCAGCAGCAACGCGTAGCGCTGCAGGATACACAGCGGGCACGGCGCCTCGCCCAACACCACTTGCATGTACAGCGCACCGCCGATCAGCGCCAGGCAGATGATGCCCAGCAACACCAGAAAGCGCCGCTCCCTGCCTAAACGCAATTCGTCACTCATGCCCATTTTCCCTTTGTCGTTGTGCCAATACCGGCAAGTTTACACACAGAGCATGGTTAAAACAGAGAGGGGTTAACTGCGGATTAATCTGGATAAATAGATAACCCAATGTGGGAGCGGGCTTGCTCGCGAAGGCGGTGGATCAGTCACTTATGAGTCAACTGATACGCAGCCTTCGCGAGCAAGCCCGCTCCCACATTTTTAACCGCGTTATTCCAGCGCCGCCGCCGGGCCAAAGAACTCGTACCGCGCCTGCTGCTCCGGCACACCCAACGCCTTAAGATGACGCTTGATCGCCGCCATAAAGCCTTTAGGCCCCAGGAAGTATGCGTCCAGGTCACGCTCCTCGGGCAGCCACGCCGCCAATTGCTCCTGGCTCAACAGCCCGACCTTGTCCGCCGCCGGGCTCACGCCATCGTCCTCGGCATAGCAATAAAAACGCTTGAGCTGCGGGTGCCTGGCCGCCAGGGCATCGACCCAATCACGGAACGCATGCACGCCGCCGTTGCGGGCACAGTGGATAAAGTGCACCGGGCGCTCGGTTGCCAGGGCCGCTTCAAGCATGGGCAACGTCGGGGTAATGCCTACCCCGCCACTGATCAGCACCAGCGGTTTATCGCTGTCCGCCAGGGTGAACTCACCCGACGGCGGGAACAGGTCGATGGTTGCACCGACGTGCATCTGGTCATGCAGGTAGTTGGACACCCGCCCACCGGCCTCGCGTTTGACGCTGATGCGGTACAGGCCCGCATCGCTCAAGGCCGACAGGGAATAGTTGCGGCGCACTTCTTCGCCGTCCAGCACCAGCTTCATACCGATGTACTGGCCCGGCGCGGCTTGCAGGATCGGGCCGTTATCCACGGGTGCAAAGTAGAAGGAGATGATTTCGTCGCTCTCCTCCACACGCTTGACCAACAGGAATGGCCGCGCACCGCGCCAGCCGCCCGGTGCCTGGGCTTTTTCAGCGTAGATCGCGGCTTCAGCGCCGATCAGGATGTCGGCCAATTGGCCGTAGGCCGCGCCCCAGGCACTCATCACCTCAGGCGTGGCGATCTCGCTGCCGAGCACTTCAGAGATGGCGCGCAGCAGGCATGCGCCCACAATCGGGTAATGTTCCGGCAGAATCTGCAAGGCCACATGCTTGTTGATGATCTTGGCGACCAGATCACCCAGTTGGTCGAGTTGATCAATATGCCGCGCATACATCAGCACGCCATTGGCCAGGGCGCGGGGCTGATCGCCGCTTGCCTGGTGGGCTTGATTAAACAGCGGGCGAACTTCTGGGTATTCGCTGAGCATCATGCGGTAAAAATGCGTGATCAGCGCTTCGCCGCCGCTTTCCAGCAGGGGCACAGTGGATTTGACGATGGCACGGTCTTGGGCACTAAGCATGGCAGACTCCTGGGTCTCTTTACTGATTACCTGGACCTACTCAGTATTCGTGCCAACTTATTAATCGTTACTTTTCAATAGCTTAAATATTATGTAGTCAGTATGACTGCCTACACCTTATAGTCATAAAGACTACAAGGAGTCATTATGACTGCACAATCGCTGCTCACCACCCTGTTGCCCCTGGTCGCCGACCTGTCCCGCGAGCTGCCCGAGGGCGAGCGCTATCGACGCCTGCTGCAAGCCATGCGCGCGCTATTGCCGTGCGATGCCGCTGCATTGTTACGCCTGGACGGTGAGTGGCTGGTGCCGCTGGCAGTGGATGGTTTGAGCACCGACACCCTTGGCCGGCGCTTCAAGATCAGCGAGCACCCGCGTTTTGCAGTGTTGCTGAGCAGCGCCGGCCCTACCCGCTTTGACAGCGACAGCGAACTGCCCGACCCCTACGACGGTTTGGTCGACGGCCTGCACGGGCACCTGGAAGTCCACGACTGCATGGGCTGCCCGCTGTTTATCGACGACCAGCCCTGGGGCCTGCTGACCCTCGATGCGCTGGACACCGAACGTTTCGAACGCGTCGAGCTGGATGCCTTGCAAGCCTTTGCCAGCCTGGCGGCGGCCACCGTCAATGTCGCCGAACGCATCGAGCGCCTGGCATTGCGCGCCGAAGACGAACATCAGCGCGCCGAGATCTACCGCCAGGCCAGCGGCCAGCAGCACAAGGAAATGATCGGCCAGAGCAAGGCGCACAAGCGCCTGGTCGAGGAGATCAAGCTGGTGGGCGGCAGCGACCTGACCGTGCTGATTACCGGCGAAACCGGGGTCGGCAAGGAGCTGGTCGCCCAAGCTATCCACGCCGCCTCCCCGCGTGCGGACAAGCCGCTGATCAGCCTCAACTGCGCCGCGCTGCCGGAAACCCTGGTGGAAAGCGAACTGTTCGGCCATGTGCGCGGCGCCTTTACCGGCGCGCTGAATGAACGCCGTGGCAAGTTCGAACTGGCCAATGGCGGCACCCTATTTCTGGATGAAGTGGGCGAGTTGTCGCTGACCGTGCAGGCCAAATTACTGCGCGTGCTGCAAAGCGGCCAGTTGCAGCGCCTGGGTTCGGACAAGGAACACCAGGTGGATGTACGCCTGATCGCCGCCACCAACCGCGACCTCGCCGAAGAAGTGCGCAATGGCCGCTACCGCGCCGACTTCTACCACCGCCTGAGCGTGTACCCGCTGCAGGTGCCGGCGCTGCGCGAGCGCGGGCGGGATGTGCTGCTGCTGGCGGGCTACTTCCTGGAGCAGAACCGCTCACGTATGGGCCTGGGCAGCCTGCGCCTGACCAGCGACGCCCAGGCCGCGCTGCTGGCCTACAACTGGCCGGGCAATGTGCGGGAGCTGGAACATTTGATCGGGCGCAGTGCGCTTAAAGCTCTGGGTAACTGCCGCGAGCGGCCGAAAATTCTGAGCCTGAGCGCCCAGGACCTGGACCTGCCGGACGTCAGTGCGCCGGCTATCGAAGCACCGCTGCAAGCGCCGCTGGCCGTGAACGGCGACTTGCGCCAGGCCACCGAGCAATACCAGCGCCAAATCATCAGCGCCTGCCTGGAGCGCCACCAGCACAACTGGGCCAGCGCCGCCCGCGAACTCGGCCTGGACCGCGCCAACCTTGGCCGCATGGCCAAGCGCCTGGGCCTCAAATAGCCCAGGCGACTCGGTCAACTGTGGGAGCTGGCTTGCCTGCGATAGCGGTGGGTCAGCCAGCTCAACTTTGACTGATCCACCGCCATCGCAGGCAAGCCAGCTCCCACATTAGATAGCCTTCAGATTGCCTTTGCCTGCAAGACTGGCTGAACCGGCCGAGGCTTTCTGAACACCAACACATTGCCCAACATCACCAGCACCAGCCCCATCAGCGCCGGGACGGTCCACTGGTAACCCTCGGCAAACGCCGACACGTTCAACGCCACCACCGGAAACAGCACCGTGCAATACGCCGCCCGTTCCGGCCCCATGCGCCCAACCAGGGTGAGGTAGGCGGTAAAGCCGATCACCGACCCCGGGATCACCAGGTACCACAAAGCGCCGATATACCGCGCACTCCAGTCCATGTCGAAGGGAATGCCGCGTACCGCACAGTAAGTCGCCAGCATCGCGGCGCCATAGGCCATGCCCCACGCATTGGTGGTCAGCGGCTTGAGCCCGGCCTTCTGTTGCAGGCTCGACAACATATTGCCCGCCGAGAAACACAGGGTCCCCAGCAACGCCAAGCCCAGGCCGAGCAAGGTCTGCGGGCTGGCGGTATGCCCTGCCAGTTCCGGCCAGAACAGAAAGCCCAGCCCCAGCAACCCCAGCGCGCCGCCCATCAACACGTTGCGCGCTACGCGTTGGCCAAAAAACACCCGGGCATTGAGGGCGTTCCACAACGTGGCGGTGGAAAACACGACGGCTACCAGACCGCTCGGGATCCATTGGCTGGCGGTCAGGAAGCACATGAAGTTCACGCAGAACAGGCACAGCCCCTGCGCCAGGCAGATCAAATGCCCGCGCCGGTTCATCACCTGCAACTTGCGGCTGAGCAGCAACAGCGCAAACAGCATTAGCGCCGCCAAACCAAAGCGGTAGACGATCGACACGGGAATCGCCACCACACCCAATTGCCACTTGAGGGCGATCCAGGTGGTGCCCCAGATCAGCACGGTAAGTAAATACAGGAAAAGGTTCATAGCGGGCTCCATCGGTTGAGCCACAGTGTCCCTTGCCGGCCAGCCGGCGCTCTTGCACATTCTTGCGCTTTTGTCGGGCACAGGGATCACAGCCATCACCGGCGGGAGTAGGATGCAAGGCGTCGGAGAGCACAACCATGCCTGATCTGGAATCCCTGCAAGTCTTTCAAGCCCTTAACCGCTCGCCCAACGCACGCCTGGAAGCCTGCGCCGAGCTCGGTGACGGTTTGTCTGCGGCCTTGTGGAGCAACCATCACGATTCGCAGGATTACCAGGCGCCGACCCATCACACCTTGTCCTGCTACATCGGCGGTGGCACCGGCACGTTTCGGCGCGATCAGCCGGGCACCAAAGGTGGCCCGGACAAACTCTGCATCCTGCCCGCCGAGCACCAGTCGGCCTGGGTGATCAACGGCGAGATTCGGCTGGCCCATGTGTATTTCAGCCCGGAGCAATTTGCCCTCGGCTGCGTCACGCTGCTTGACCGCGAGCCGCGTGAATTGCAATTGCGCGAAAGCACCTTCCTCGAAGACGCCAGCCAGGCCCAGCGCTTTCACCAGTTGATCGCCCTCAACTGGCAGGAGCCCGCCGAGCGCCTGCTGACCAGCAGCCTGGCCCACGAGATGCTCAGCCACACCTTGCTCAGCCAAGTCGGCGCACGCAATGGCCTGCGCTTGAAAGGTGGTTTGGCGGCGCATCAGCGGCGGCTGTTGGTGGAATTTATCGACCACCACCTGGAAGACCCAATCAGCCTCGGGCAACTGGCCGGCCTGTGCGCGCTGTCGGAATACCACTTTGCGCGGATGTTCCGCCAAAGCTTCGGCCTGCCGCCCCACCAGTACCTGCTGGCGCGTCGTCTGGCGCGTGCGCAAGCCCTGTTGCGTGGCGGCGCCCTGCCCCTTGGCGAAATTGCCTGGCGGTGTGGCTTCTCCAGCGCCAGCCACTTTACCCACCGTTTTCGCCAGGCCATGGGCGCCACGCCCGGGGAATACCGCCAGGCGTTCTGCGCCTAGACCATCAAGCCCAATGTCTTGGCCTTGGCCACCGCTTGGGTGCGCCGCTCGACGCCGAGCTTGCTGTGGATGCGCCGCGCGTGGGTCTTGACGGTGTGCAGCGAGATAAACAGCCGGTCGGCGATTTCCAGGTTGGAGTTGCCCTGGGCGATCAACTGCAGCACTTCCAGTTCGCGCTGGCTCAGCGGGTTTTCCACCACACCGCTGGGCGCCGCAGGGGTTTCCAGGCCCAGCTCACTCAATAGCCCCGGCGCACGCAAACGCAGCTCGCGAATCGCCTGCTGCACCTGGCAGCGCTGCGCCAGCTCCAGCCCGGTTTGCAGGGCGCGACGGGCCACGGCCGAGTCGCCCAACTGCCAGGCCACTTCGCCCAACACCAAGTGCAGTTCGGTTTCCAGGCAGAGCATGCCGCGTTGCCGGGTGGTGTCGAGCAAGGCATACAAACGCTCCATGGGCTGAACAGCCACACCCAGCTTCACTTCGGCCAACACCAGCAGGTACTCCAGCCGTGGAATCAGCTCCAGCGTAGCCGGCGGTGCCTGCCGGGCCTGTGGCCCACGGAAGTGGCGCAGCACCCGGCGTACTGCCTTCACAGTCAGTTCCGCACGCCCCTGCTGCAACCAGAAGTGCCCACTGACCAACAGCAGCACCGCGCGGTATACCGAGTCCGGCACATGGCGCTGTTGCATCAAGCGCTCCGCTTCGCGCAGTTGGGCAAACGCCTGGGCATAATCGCCATGGTTGGCCGCCAGCAACGCCAGGCCGAGAAACCCGTAGAGCACGCGCTTGTCCTGGCTGTGCAGGCACAGGCTCAAACCGGTTTCGAAACATTCACCGGCGAGCGTGTCCTGGCCTTGGCGCAGCGCCAGATGCCCGCGCCGCAAGGCGATGCGTCCTACCAGTGGCCCGGCCTTGAGGCGCTGGCACGCCAGCATCGCCTGCACATTTTCCAGCAGGCTTTGCGCCCGATACGGTGCGCCGCGCTGCTCCAACAACTGGGCGTGATCCAGCTCCAGCAATGCCTCCAGCACCAATGAACCATGGGCACGCGCCAGGCACAGCGCTTCGCGGTTCAAGGCTTGGCTGACGTCCAACTCACCGCGCAGCAAGGCTTGCTGGGTCAGGCCCGACAGGCACATCAGCCGGGAAGTCCAGGCGCTGTCGGGCAACGCTTGCAAAGCCTCCAGAAAATGCTCGCGGGAGCGCTCGGCATCGCCATTGAGGTGCAGCAACCAGCCCCATTGCGCCTGCCAACGTGCCAATAAATGCCGCTGTTTCGCCGCCGTCGGCTGCGGTGCAAACCGGGCCAGCTGGTCGATGCACACACCCGCTTGCTCAAAGCGCCCGGCGAACAGTAGTGCGGCCGTCACCAGCCCCACCAGTTGCGCCGAGCCCAGCATCAATTCATCGCCATGCTGCTCATGCAAACGCAACAGCAGTTGCGCATTCTGCTGACGGAACAGGTCTTCAAAACTGAAGTGTTGCAACAGGCTCACCGCCACCTCAAACGCTTCGGCCAGCAAGGCCTGCTCAAACGCAGCTTGCCAATCGCACTCGGTGGTAAACCATTGGCAAGCGCGCCGATGCCAGGCGCGCTTGGCCG
Organism: Pseudomonas sp. W3I7; assembly: GCF_030816095.1. Classification (NCBI taxonomy): domain Bacteria; kingdom Pseudomonadati; phylum Pseudomonadota; class Gammaproteobacteria; order Pseudomonadales; family Pseudomonadaceae; genus Pseudomonas; species Pseudomonas sp. W3I7. The sequence continues at coordinate 722,130 of NZ_JAUSXP010000001.1, read as the reverse complement.
GCCAGGGTTCATCGCGCAGCAAGCGTGCAAGCGGCGGGAAGACCTGCAGCCAATCGGCGGTGTCTTCCCAGGGCTGGATGAAGGCGCCCAATGCCTGCAATTCGCGCAGGTAGTGGTCACCGTCGCCAGCGCCGAACAGGTGCTCGCACAGGCTCGAGTTGAAACGCGGCAGGTGCGCCAATACCCGCCAGGCCTCAGCCAACTCCACCGGCAAGGTGCGCAGCAGTTCGTGTTGCAGGTAGTCGAGCAAGGTCTTGTCCGGGTGACCATCGCCGAGCAAGGCAATGCGTACCCCGGCGCACCAACCGCCGCTGAACTGCATGACGCTGTCGAGGCTTTGCTCGGGGCCGAGCAATTGCTGGACCTGCGCCGGGCTGAAGTTCAGCTCACTGCACGTCAACAGTTCATCGTCGAGCAACAGCCGCGGCCAGTTGCACGCGGGCCGCCGCCGCGCGCCCAGCCACCAGGTCAGCGCCGGGCTGGCGACACTGAGCAGGCGGTCGAGCAAAGCATCCAGCTCGGGCGCGGGCAGGCGGCAGTAATCATCCAGGAACAACCACGCCGTGGGCTGCCAGCGGCTGAGGTCGAGCAACAAGGTGGCTTCATCGACAAATGCCAGGCCCAGGTTGTGCGCCAAGCGTCGGCACAACTCGTCAGGGCTCAAGGCCGCGCCATTGAGTGGCAGCCAATAAACCTGGCAACCCTTGGGCGCCTGCAAGGCACACTCGGCCAATAGCGCGCTTTTGCCACTGCCGCCCGGCGCGCACAGCAACTTCACCCTTACGGTTGCTGCGAGCAACGGCTCGGTCAATTGCGGGCGTAACAGATGATGGGCGGACAGCCGTGGCATGAATCCAGGACGGTCCAGGCAGCGGGTCATGGCAGTCATTGCTGCATCCTGCGTTTTTATTGTTATGCAACCTGACGCCACCCTAGTCCTGTGGTTGGCGGTTGTTGAAGAAGTATTCAGCGGGGTGATTGAAGGGCATGCGTAAAACTAAATGTGGGAGCTGGCTTGTGTGGGAGCTGGCTTGCCTGCGATGCAGACACCTCGGTCTAACAGGCATACCGAGGTGATGCTATCGCAGGCAAGCCAGCTCCCACACAAGCTCGCTCCCATATTTTAATCTGAGTCAGCGAACGCCCTCGGACCGCAACGCCGCTGGCGTGTAATCCGCCGCCTTGGCCGCGAAGCCGAACACGAAACTGTGCTTTTCCTCATTCTTCATGCCGAGCGCGATGTAGCGCCCGGCAATGATGTCGTACAGGGTTTCCACGGTGTAGGCCGGCACCTGGTGATCGTAGTAGAACTGCGCATGCCCTTCAGCAACGCGCCACAGTTGGCCACGCCCGTCGTAGTGATCCACCAGTGCGACCTGCCAGCTGTCTTCGTCGATGTACATGTGGCGCTTGGCGTAGATGTGCCGCTCGCTTGGCTTGACCGTGCCGACCACTTCCCACACGCGGTGCAGCTCGTAGCGGGTGAGGTCCTGGTTGATGTGCCCGGCCTTGATGATGTCGTCGTACTTGAGGGTCGGCGAATCGAGCTTGTAGCTGTTGTAGGGGATGTACATCTCTTTTTTGCCGACCAGTTTCCAGTCGTAGCGGTCGGGCGCGCCGGAGAACATGTCGAAGTTGTCGGTGGTGCGCAGGCCGTCGGAGGCGGTGCCCGGGCCGTCATACGAGACTTGCGGTGCGCGGCGCACGCGGCGTTGGCCGGCGTTATAGATCCACGCCAGGCGCGGCTCCTTCACTTGGTCGAGGGTTTCGTGCACCAGCAGCACGTTGCCCGCCAGGCGTGCGGGCGCCGTCACCGATTGCTTGAAGAAGCTCAGCACGTTGGCCGCCTTGGCCGCGTCGATGTCCGGGATGGCTTGCGGCACCGCCACTTCTTCTTCGAAGCGGATCGGCGTGTAGCTGCCATTCGTTTGCGGGGTAGCCTGGGTGATGATGCGCTTGAGGTTGCCGCCGTGGTAACGGGTGATGTGGTTCCACAGCACTTCCACGCCATTTTTCGGGATCGGGAACGCGTAGTAGCGGTTGCCGGTGAAGTTTTCCAGGCCGTTACCGTCGTTGATCGCGTGCACGTTCAGCGCGCTGCGCTTGATCGACTCGTAGATATCCGGCGGCAGGTTGACCGTGCGATGGCTCGGGTACACCGGGATCTTGTAGGTCTCGGGGTAACGCTTGAACATCGCCACCTGGCCGTCGGAAAGCTTGTCTTTGTACTTGTCGACCGTGGCGGCGGTGATCACGAACAGCGGTTTTTCATTGGCGAACGGGTCGGCCAGAAAGCCTTTGCTGTCTACCGCGCCGGCATTTTTCGGGATGCCGCCGGTCCAGGCCGGGATCGAGCCGTCGGCGTTGCCGGCTTTTTCGGCGCCGACCGGCGTCAGGGTCGTGCCGAGCTTGGCGGCCTCTTCGGGCGAGACGGCGGCCATGACGTGGGCGGCCAGTACACTCAGGGCCATCACTGCAAATAGCTTACGCATAGGTTGTTGTCCTTCCTTAAACCAAGTCAGAAGTTCACGCCGAAGCTGAGGGCGATAAAGTCGCGGTCGGTGAGGGTGTTGTAGTCACCGCCAAAAAAGTCGGTGTAGCTCAGGCTCGCGGTGTAGGTGTTGCGGTAGTCCGCATCCACGCCGACGCTGATCGCCTTGGCGCCTTCGTTGAAAATGCCGTTGGGGCCGTAGCCGCTGACGTCATGGGACCAGGACAGGTTGGGCTTGAGGTTCACCCCGGCGAACACGTTGTTGTAGTCGAGGATCGCGCGGGCGCGGTAGCCCCAGGAGTTGGCGGTGACGAAGCCGTCGGTGTCGCCGCCGAAACCATAGGCGCCATACACCGAATCGCGGCCATAACGCAGTTTGGTCTTGGCTTCCAGCCCGCCGACGTGCACAAAGGCCGCCTCGCCCACCAGCGTCAGGCGTTCGGCCCCCAGCACCTGGTCGAAAAACTGGGTCATGGTGCTCTGGATCTGGGTGATTTCCTTGCGCCGGTAGCCCGAGTTGTCCGAGCCGAACGAACTGCGGATCGGCGAGGCGGTTTGGCCGGCAATCGGGTTGACCAGCGCCAGGGTCAGGTCGGTAGAGTTGAGTTGCACCGGCGCATTTGGCCGGTAGCTGATTTCGCCGGTCCAGGCCGTGCCGGTGGGCAAGGTGGTGGAAAAACTCGCGCCGTACAGGCGGATGTCTTCCGGGTAATCGAGGTAATACTGGCCACGCCCGAGCAGGGTGCTCTGGGCCAGGCCCGAGCCACTGCCGGGCGCGATGGCGTTGGCAGTGCTGACGATGCGGCCGATGGTGGCCAGGTTGGTGTTGGCGGTGATCGTGCCCACGGTAGGCGTGCGGCTGTGGTAGTTCATGAAGTAGAGGCCGTACTCGGTGTCATCGCCCAGCCAGCGCAAGGCCGCGCCGAATTGGCCACCATCGCGCGCTTCGCGGTCGTTGGCGCGCTGCACCACCACGCCTTCGCGGGTCACCTGGAAGCCCTGGCCAAACGCTGCGGCCACCGGTTGCAACGGCGCAATCGCCGGGTTGCCGACCGTGTAGTTGCCGTTGCAGCCGTGGGCCACCACGTCGTTACCGAAGAAGGTGCCGCAGTTATCCACCACGGTGTTTTCCCAGTTGAGCTGGTAGAAACCTTCTACCGACAGCTGGTTGGTGAGGCTTTGGGACGCGAACAGCATGTTGACCGGAATCAGGCCTTCCTTGATCTCGGCGCCAGGACGGCGAAACGCCGAGACGTCAATGGGGTTGATGCTGTTGATCGAGTTACCGATAAACGTACTTTCGCCCCAGCTCACCACCTGCTTGCCGACCCGTACGGCGCCCGGCAAATCGCCGATGGAATAGTTGTGGTACACGAAGGCATCCAGCAGTTCGTAGCCGGACGAGCGCGCGCCTTCGTCGCGGTGGTTGTTGCTGATTTGCTTGAACTCGCGGTTTTCGTCCTGCAGTTCGAAGTCGTACCAGTACTTGCCGCGCACAAAGATGCCGCTGTCGCCGTACTTGAGCTCCAGGTCGTGAATGCCCTTGAAGATCTTGGAGAAGGTCTCACCCTTCTTGAAGTTCAGCCGCCCGTCATCACCGGTGGACGCCTGCCCCGTGCCGCCGTTGGGAATGCCCACCAGCTTCTTGTCGGCATCGCGCATGCCCCAACTGGCGCCGACCGACAGCGAGGAATCGAATTGCCCTTCGATCTCGCCGATGTTGAATGAAACAGCCTGTGCCTGGGCGCAACAGCCCAGCGCAACCGCCGTGGCCAGCGCCTGTGGCGTGAAGATGGCGCGCATTGTTGTTTTTGTCATGCGTCTTCCCCGGTGAGTGACAGAAGGCCCCACCCTACTGCCGCCCTTCGGGAGCGATAAGCGCACCAAAGGGGTATTCGTGGTGTCGCTCGAAAGGATGAACAGGCGCTCTGGCCGGGGTTTGGGCGCCACCATGGATTAGGCAGATGGCGGATTATCAGGAGGATGGATAGCGCGCAGGCGATCATTACTGAAATTGCAACAGTCCTTGTCCTGAACTGCTATTACTCATCTTGTTACAACCGATTATTCTTAACGCACTTTCAGGGCAAATGGCCCGCTTGGGTAAATCCAGGAAAAGTCTGATTCCAATAGATTGGCCTAATGTTTCAATCTATTACCGCTGTTCACTGACGTTGATTTGTCGCTCCTTGATCCAACGTCTTACTTCGGCCGCTGCGTTTGCAGCGGCCTTTTTTATGCCCCAAATAAAAGGGGGCGCTTTTAGCGCCCCTAGCATTCAACGGTGTTCAAGCAACGATCAGAGGCTGAACTTCTGTAAATTGGCCATCATCTCTTTCAACGCTTCGATGTTGTCCTTGGGGTGCGCGGCGCCTTCGAAGTCGCAGATCTGCGCCCAGTGCGCGGCCACATCGTCGGGCGAAAAGCCGGCCTCAGGGTCAAACCCCACGCCCAGGCTGCGTTCCCAGCGGGTCTTGCCGATCCAGCCGCCGCCGACTTCAAACAAGCCCGAGGTGTCCTGGCACGCCTCGCTGCCCAGGTACACCACCAACGGGCTGACCAACTCCGGCTTGAGGCGCTCGAACACCTGCGGCGGGATCAGGCCTTCGGTCATGCGCGTGGCGCCGGTGGGGGCGATGGCGTTGACCAGAATGTTGTTCTTGCGCCCTTCCAGCGCCAGGGTGCGGGTCAACCCATAGAGACCCAGCTTGGCCATGCCGTAGTTGGATTGGCCGAAGTTGCCATAGATGCCCGAGGTGGACGCGGTAAAGATCACGCGACCATAACCCTGCTCGCGCATGTGCGGCCAGGCGGCGCGGGTAACCTTGTAGGCGCCTTCTACATGCACGCGGTACACCAGGTCCCAGTCACTGTCGTCCATTTTGTGGAAGGTCTTGTCGCGCAGAATGCCGGCGTTGTTGACCACCACATCGACACGGTCGAACACGTCAAGGGCGTGCTGGACGATCTTGTCGCCATCGGTTACGGAATCATGGTTGGCCTCGGCAATACCGCCGGCCTCACGGATCTCAGCCACTACACGGTCGGCAGCCGAGGCATTCGCGCCTTCGCCCTGGGCCGAGCCGCCGAGGTCGTTGACCAGCACTTTGGCCCCGTGCCTGGCAAACAGCAGCGCATGGGCACGGCCCAACCCGCCGCCGGCACCGGTGACGATCACGACCTTATCCTGAAACTGCACTGACTCACTCATACCGAACTCCGTTGGCGACAATGGCAATGGGTTGAGTGTCACGCACGCAGCCTTTGGTCACAATAAACACGGCCGAGGCTGAATGGTGCTCGATAAGGCAGCGGGATGATTAAATCGCTGTTGTGGCGAGGGAGCATGCTCGCGCCGGGCTGCGCAGCAGCCCCGGATTGGCCTCAGGAGTAAGCCAATCGCGATGCCGGCTGACCGATACGTTCACGAAACGCCAAATAATGCTTGAGCACCAGCACCGGCGCTTCGATCTGCGGGTAGTGGCCGATATGGGCCAGCGACACCGCGTCGGCATTGGGCACCAACTGCTGATAACGCTCCACCATATGCGCGCCGGAAATGGGGTCGACCTCGCCGTCGATCACCCGCAGCGGCACCTCTTCGCGTTGCATCGCCGCCACCCAACGTTCACGCATACGCCGGCGCTGGGGAATGTAAGCAATCAGCTTATGCAGGATGCGCGGGCCATCATGGCAGTTGATCAGGCTCCAGAAGTCATCCAGTGCACTTTCACTGGGCCGCGTGTTCGGGCCGAAAATCTGGCTGAAACTGTTCGACAAGGCATTGCGCCCAAAAGCGCGGCCGATCATCCAGCCGAGTGGGCTGAGCAAGAGTTTCTGCACCAGCGCCGGGCGATGGGTCTCGGGAAACAGCCCGCCATTGAGGAACACGCAGCTGGCCATCCGAAAGCGGCCGTCGTAGTGGCGCGCCAGTAATTCCTGGGCCACGCTGTCGCCATAGTCATGGGCCAACACATGCACCGGCCGCTCCACGCGCAGGTGTTCGAGCAGCGCCTGTTGCAGGTCCGCCTGCTCCAGCAGGCAGTAATCGTGGTTCAGCGGCTTGGCCGAATCGCCAAACCCGAGCATGTCGCAGGCGATCACCAAGTTGCGCTGGGCCAGGGGCTGCCACAGGTAATGCCAGTCCCAACTGGCGGTGGGAAAGCCATGAATCAACAGCAACGGCTCGCCCTGCCCCGCCACCCAGTAACGGATCACGTGGCCACGAAAGAGAAATTCCTGACTACGTTTGCGCCAGGCTCTGAGCGGTATCTCGGCGAGTGGCATCAGCTTTTATACCCGGGATCTTGCAGGTCCAATTTACGCAACAGCGCCGGCCACGCCAGTGCACCGCCCATACCTTGGGCGCTCTTTGTGACAACTGCCACCATCGCCTTGGCCCCCGCCAGAATCTGCGGCTCGATGGCAATCAATTCGGCGCCGCCGTTTTGTGCCAGTACCTGGATGTCGCACGCGCGCTGGAAGGTGAACATCATTAAAAACGTGTCGGCGATCGAGCCGGCGCAGGTCAACAGGCCGTGGTTGTGCAGCATGAGGAAATTGTTGTCGCCCAGGTCTGCCTGCAAGCGGGCTTTTTCTTCAGGGTTGAGCGCCACGCCTTCATAGGCGTGATAGGCCAGGCTGGACAAGACAAAGGTGGATTGCTGGCTGATCGGCAGCACGCCCTGCTTCTGCGCCGACACCGCAACGCCCGCGGCGGTGTGGGTATGCAGCACACAGACCACGTCGTGGCGCACTTCATGGATGGCACTGTGGATGGTGTAGCCGGCGGGGTTGATCTCGTAGGGGCTGTCCATCAGCTTGTTGCCGGCCTGATCGACCTTGACCAGGCTCGACGCCGTTATCTCATGGAACATCAAGCCATAAGGGTTGATCAGGAAGTCTTCGGTGCCCGGCACCTTGGCGGAAATATGCGTGAAGATCAGGTCATCCCAGCCATGCAGCGCCACCAGGCGATAGCAGGCCGCCAGGTCGACGCGGGTCTGCCATTCGGCAGCGCTGACCTGGTCTTTGACATTCTGCGGCGATAGAACAGGGGCTAGGCTCACGGCAACAACCTCCTTGGTTCGCATTCTTATTATTTTTCTGGATGAGGGGCCAGTCTAGTCAGACGCCGTGACGCAAGGAGTTGCCTTGGCAGCCAGCTTGATGACTGAGCGAGTCAGTCATCAGAATAGTACAAGTGGTGTCAGAGAAGTGCCGCCAATAAAGGCACGGCAAACAGGTTGAGCAAGCCCGTGAGCACGCGCTTGAACACCGGCATCCGCTTGCCCTGGGGCATTGCCTTTATCTGGCGTGACGGCGCCTGGCTGCGTGAATTCCCGGTCAAGCGCGCAGAGCAGTGACCAATTCGGCCAGCCACGGCTCGGCGTCGGCTTCGGGGGTCACGCTTTCGCTGGCGTCCAGGCGCAGCATCGGCAGCACTTCGCGCACGCCCAGCTCACCGAACAGTTCGCGCATTTGCTCGCCGCCACCGCAGAACGTGTCGCCATAGCTGGCGTCGCCCAGGCCGATCACCGCGCCGGGCAGGCCGCGCCAGGCGGCTGGCAGTTGGTCGCGAATGGTCGAATACAGCGGTTGCAGGTTATCCGGCAGTTCGCCCATGCCGGTGGTCGATGTGACCGCCAGGAACGCCTCGGGGGCAAAGGCTTGCACGTCGGCCAAGGTGGCGCGTGGGTTGTGCCAGGCTTCAAAACCGGCCGCATTGAGGATACCGGCGGCGTGGCGGGCGACTTCTTCAGCCGTGCCGTAGACCGAGCCGGAAAGGATGGCGACTTTCATCAATCTGATCCTGTGGTTGAGCGAAAGCGTGGGATATTAGCAGCTGACGCAACTATTTCAGCGCACACCGTGCGACATTCAAAAGTTGCCATAGAATTCAGACTTTAAAAACATGCGATGGACTGCTCAATGATCAACGCCAAACTGATGCAACTGGTGATTAACGCTTCCAACGACGGCATCGTCGTCGCCGAACGTGAGGGCCAGGACAAGCCGCTGATCTACGTTAACCCGGCGTTCGAGCGTATGACCGGTTACACCCTGGACGACATCCTGTATCAGGACTGCCGCTTCCTGCAGTCGGGTGACCGCGACCAGCCGGCGTTGATGGCCATTCGTGATGCCCTCGACAGCGGGGGTGCCTGCCGGGAGATCCTGCGCAATTACCGTAAGGACGGCACGCACTTCTGGAACGAGCTGTCGCTTTCCACGGTTTACAACGAGGCCGACAAGCAAACGTATTTTGTCGGTGTGCAAAAGGACGTCACGGCTCAGGTGCAAGCGCAGCAACGCGTCGCCCAGCTGGAAGCGCAAGTGGCCGAGCTTAAAGATGAGCTGGCAGCGCTGAAGACGACGAGCGGAAATAACAAAGTGTAAAAAATGCGGCCGTTAGGGCGATAATGGCTTTTTAATGCCTCCTCCTTGAGCTACATCAATGCACCGCGACGCTCTATTGACGCAGGACGAGCTGGATTTTATCCAGGACATGCAGCACAACCCGCAGCTCAACCTGCGGGATGCCTGGTCGAGCCTGACAGTAAATGGCGGTGCGCAGATTCGCGATTTGCTCACGCGGCTGGCCGCGCACGACCATGTCACCATCCAGGCGCAGTTCGATAACCAGCAACTGACCTTCCCGCTGCACCTGGTGGAAGACGAGTTTCATGCGGTGCATCTGCGCCTGGGCGTGCCGAGCATTTTTGAAGACGGGCCAATGATCCGCCCATGGCGTCTGGCCCTTGAAGCACCCGTGGCGTTGGAAAACGTCCGGGGCAACCCTGCCGCGCTATGGGTGCATGAAGTGTCATTCAAGGGTGTGCTGGTGGAGATTCGCGGGCGGGTCAAACCGCCGAAAACCTTCTCCCTGTGGTTCAGCCCGTCCGGTTACGAGCGTATTGCCTTGCGCGGCACGCTGGAACGGGAAACCGCGCGAGGCCTGTTCGCTTATCGCTTGAGCCAGAGTGACGCGGATGAGATCGAACGGCTACGCCAGTTCATTCTGCATCAGCACCGGTTGGTCCATCCGCACGTACACGCCTGAAATCAGCTATCCAGGCTACCTGCGAGAAACTGCTGCAAGCGGCTCTGCATCTGGCGCCCTTCACTGCCCAGGCAGCCGATGGGCGAGCCGGCCAGGTCCTGCTCGGCCAGGTCCGCAGCGGCCCCGGCCAGCAACAGCGGGCAATCCAGGGTCAGCGCCAGGCGACTCAGGCGCGCTGCCAGTTCATGGTTGTGCGCATGGTTGGAGAAAATCACCAGCGCCTGGGGACGGATCTTTTCACACACCAGTGTCAGTTCATCAAACGGCTGGCCCATGCCCAGCACTTTCACCGGCGTGTTCTCGTGGCTGAGCATCAGCGCCGCCACCAGCAGTTCCAATTTACGGCATTCGCCCGGCATGGCCGCCAGCAACACCCGCGGCGCCAGAGAGCTGCTCGCAAGCCTTAAGCGCTCAAAGGTATGCATGCGCAGGAAAGTGTCGTAAAAAAGCCATTCACTGGCCTGGCCGAAACGGCCCTGGTGGCGCAGCAGGTCACCCCACAGCGGCATAAAGATGTCCTGGAATGCCACGCTCAGTGGGTAGGTCGCAAAAACCTGGCCGTAAAGGCTCTCCAACTGACGCTCGTCAAAGGCGCTGACCGCGTGCAGCAACCGCGCCCGCCACTGCGACCACTCATGTTCGTCGACGCCATTGCCCTCGGCATGAAGCGCCACAGCCTGTAGATCGTCGCGTGCGAGGATCTTGCCGACCTTGCTGACGGCCACGCCACGCTCAATCCAATCGAGAATGCGATTGACGGTCACAATATCGGCACTGGAATAGAGCCGATGCCCGCTTTCGGTGCGTGTTGGCTGGATCAGGCCATAACGACGCTCCCAGGCACGCAGGGTGACCGGGTTGACACCTGTCATTCTCGAGACATCACGAATCGGGAACAGCTCATCCGGGTCAGAGCCTTGAGCCTGGGTCATTTCGCGAGTTTGAGCAGTTATTTCAGGCATCAGAGATCGCAAACATCTATCTAAGTGTGGATCCCATTTAACGCTTTTAAACTTGTCCTTTTCAAGGGCTGGCCTGTCAGACCAATGCCACTGGTGTATTTCTTGAAAACAGGAATAATCCTTGCCTGTTTTTTGGTGATGACCTTACCCGGTCGCCACCTGTGTGCGCCGCCTACCCGGCTCAGCGCACCTGATTACTTGGAGATACACAATGTCTACCTCTCCCGTCACCTTGATGGTTGCGCGCCGCGTGGCCAAAGGGCGCTATGAAGAATTGATGGCCTGGCTGCGCGAAGGCGAGCAATTGGCCACTGACTTCCCCGGCTACCTGGGTTCCGGCGTGCTTGCGCCGCCGCCCAATGATGATGAATTCCAGATCATCTTCCGCTTCGCCGATGAAAAAACCCTGCATGCCTGGGAGTTCTCCGCCTCGCGCAGTGCCTGGCTAAGCCGTGGCAGCGAACTGTTTGCCGACCCGTCCGAGCATCGCGTCAGTGGCATCGACGGCTGGTTCGGGGCCGTGGGTGCACGACCACCGCGCTGGAAACAGGCGGTGGCGATCTGGCTGGCATTTTTCCCGGTGTCGCTGCTGTTCAACTTCGGGCTGGGGCCGCTGCTCAGCGAGTTGGACATGTTCGCGCGTGTGCTGGTCAGTACCCTGGCCCTCACGCCGTTGATGGTGTACTTCTTTATTCCGCTCTCGACCCATCTGCTCGCGAGTTGGTTGCATCCAACGCCCACGCCCAAGGCTACCCAAGCCCCTGCGTGAGTACAGGGGCGGCCGGTCGCTGGTATAGTTTCAACCTGCCAGCGACTCGAGCCTCCCATGACGGTAACCAACGCCCCGATCCTGATCACCGGTGCCGGCCAGCGTGTCGGCTTGTATTGCGCCGAGCGCCTGCTGGACGAAGGCCACGCGGTGATTTTCAGCTACCGCAGCCAACGCCCGGGCGTTGAGGCCTTGCGCAAGCTTGGCGCGCTCGGCGTGTTTGCCGACTTTTCCACTGAGGCCGGGATTCTGGCCTTTATTGCCGAGCTGAAAACCCATACCGACAGCCTACGTGCGATCATTCACAACGCGTCGGCGTGGGTTGCGGAAACGCCCGGCGACGAAAGCCGCGCCTTCACCGATATGTTCAGCGTGCACATGCTTGCGCCGTACCTGATCAACCTGCATTGTTCACCTTTGCTGCAACGCTCGACACCGGCCGATATCGTGCATATCAGCGATGACGTGGTGCGCAAGGGCAGCCGCCAGCATATCGCCTACTGCGCCACCAAGGCCGGCCTCGACAGCCTTACACTGTCGTTTGCCGCGCAGTTCGCGCCGCTGATCAAGGTCAACGGTATTGCGCCGGCGATGGTGATGTTCAACGCGGGCGACGATGCGGCGTACCGAACCAAGGTGCTGGCCAAGTCGGCACTGGGCATCGAGCCTGGGCCTGATGTGATCTACCAGAGTGTGCGTTACCTGCTGGACAACCCGTATGTCACCGGAACCACCCTGACCGTCAACGGCGGGCGGCATATCAAGTAAGCCGTTTGTGAGGATGTTGTATGACCTTGTCCCTGCCCCAACACTACCGCGAGATCCTCAAAGGCCTGGGCGAAAACCCGGAGCGCGAAGGCTTGCTCGACACCCCCAAGCGCGCCGCCAAGGCCATGCAGTACCTGTGTCATGGCTATGAGCAAAACCTGGAAACCATCGTCAACGGCGCCTTGTTCGCCTCCGATAACGACGAGATGGTGATCCTCAAGGACATCGAGCTGTATTCGCTGTGCGAACACCATTTGCTGCCCTTTATCGGCAAGGCCCACGTGGCCTATATACCGACCGGCAAGGTGCTGGGCCTGTCGAAGCTGGCGCGCATTGTCGACATGTACGCGCGGCGCCTGCAGATCCAGGAAAACCTCACGCGGCAGATCGCCGACGCGATCCAGCAGGTCACCCAGGCCGCAGGCGTGGCGGTGGTGATCGAAGCCAAGCACATGTGCATGATGATGCGCGGCGTGGAAAAACAGAATTCAACCATGAACACCTCGGTGATGCTCGGCGCGTTCCGCGAGTCGAACACCACGCGCATGGAGTTCCTGCAACTGATCGGACGGAGCAAGTAGCAATGCCACAACTTCAACCAGGCATGGCGCGCATCCGGGTCAAGGACCTGTGCCTGCGCACCTTTATTGGCATCAATGAAGATGAGATCAACAACAAGCAGGATGTGCTGATCAACCTGACCATCCTGTATGCCGCACAGGAAGCTGTGCGCGACAATGACATCGACCACGCACTGAATTACCGCACCATCACCAAGGCGATCATTGCCCACGTCGAAGGCAATCGTTTTGCACTGCTCGAACGTCTGACGCAAGAGTTGCTGGACCTGGTGATGAGCAATGAGTCAGTGCTGTACGCCGAAGTCGAAGTGGACAAGCCCCATGCGCTGCGCTTTGCCGAGTCGGTGTCGATTACCCTGGCGGCCAGCCGCTGATAGTTAAGTGAGCCTTATGAACGATCAACAACGCCTCGAACTCGAAGCCGCCGCCTTTCGCCGGTTGGTGGCCCACCTGGACAGCCGCAAGGATGTGCAGAACATCGACCTGATGAACCTCGCAGGCTTTTGCCGCAACTGCTTATCCAAGTGGTACAAGGCCGAGGCCGACGAGCGCCACATCGAGCTGAGCCTCGATGACGCCCGCGAAGTGGTGTACGGCATGCCGTACGCCGAGTGGAAAGCCCAATACCAGCAAGAAGCCAGCGCCGACCAACAGGCGGCGTTCGCCAAAGGAAAACCCCATGACTGATCTGAACACCCTGCGCGCCAGCCTCAACAGCGGCGAACATGTTTTTGCCGATACCCTGGCTTTTGTAGCCGCCGGTTACGATTACCAGCCGCAGGCCTTTACCAATGGCGGCGTAGAAAACGCTGCTGGCCAGAATGAAGGTTCGTGCAAGACCTTGGGCTTGGCGCTGCTGGAAGGCTTGAGCGATCAGGAAGCGTTGCTGGCGTTTGGTGAGCACTACCGTTCGGTGGTGGCGACGCCGCAGGGCAGTGATCACGGCAATATTCGGGCGTTGATTGCGCATGGTTTGGCCGGTGTGAAGTTCACCGCACAGCCGCTGACCCGTAAATCCTGAGACAGATACAAATCAAAATGTGGGAGCGGGCTTGCTCGCGAAAGCGGTGTATCAGAAAAATATTCTGTAACTGACACTCCGCATTCGCGAGCAAGCCCGCTCCCACATTTGATCTCTGTTGCCCCTAAACCCCTGGCATAAAAAAACCGGCCTCTCGGCCGGTTTTTTCATTTCAACGGGTTTAGAACGAAGCGTCCTTCAAACCGTCGAGGTAACGCTCGGCATCCAACGCCGCCATGCAACCGGCGCCGGCCGAGGTGATGGCCTGGCGGTACACGTGGTCAGCTACGTCACCGGCGGCGAAGATACCTTCGATGTTGGTCGCGGTGGCGTTGCCTTCACGGCCGCCTTGCACAACCAGGTAGCCGTCTTTGGCTTCGAGCACGCCTTCGAACAGCGAAGTGTTCGGGGTGTGGCCGATGGCGATGAACACGCCGTCGACTTTCAGCTCGTCGAAGCTGCCGTCGTTGTTTTTCAGGCGGGCACCGGTCACGCCCATAGTGTCGCCCAGGACTTCGTCCAGGGTGGCGTTGAGCTTGAGGATGATCTTGCCTTCAGCCACACGGGCGTGCAGCTTGTCGATCAGGATCTTCTCGGCGCGGAAAGTCTCACGGCGGTGAACCAGGGTCACAGTGCTGGCGATGTTGGCCAGGTACAGCGCTTCTTCCACGGCGGTGTTGCCGCCACCGACCACAGCGACCGGCTTGTTGCGGTAGAAGAAACCGTCGCAGGTCGCGCAGGCGGAAACGCCTTTGCCCATGAACGCTTCTTCCGATGGCAGGCCCAGGTAACGGGCGCTGGCGCCGGTGGCGATGATCAGCGCGTCACAGGTGTAGACACCGCTGTCGCCGGTCAGGCTATAAGGCTTTTTCGAGAAGTCGACCTGGTTGATGTGGTCGAACACGATCTCGGTTTCAAAGCGCTCGGCATGCTCTTTCATACGTTCCATCAGCACCGGGCCGGTCAGGCCGTGCACATCGCCCGGCCAGTTGTCGACTTCAGTGGTGGTGGTCAACTGACCGCCCGCCTGCATGCCGGTAATCAGCAGCGGCTTGAGGTTGGCCCGGGCAGCGTAGACGGCAGCGCTGTAACCGGCAGGGCCGGAACCGAGAATAATCACTCGCGAATGACGGGTATCAGACATGACTCACTCCTATCGACCGCCCGGACCACAAGGCAGCTGGAATAAAAAAGGACCGCGAAGCACTTGGGGAAGGCTTGAACTCGCAGGCCCTGAAAATAATGGGTGCAGCGTATAGAGGGGGGCAAGATTAAGGAAATACGGAATAACAATCCAGCTCATAGGTGGTCTCTATGCAGTCGACGCGGTTAATCGACACCCTGGTTGCCTAGATGTTACCGCTGATGTCGCCGCTTTCACCGAAGAAGTAAAGCCGGTAAGGTCGGCGCGTTCGTCTTCTTGCTCGGAGTTCTCCATGCCCGCCCCTGCTCTTTCTGGCCCGCAATACCTGCGTGAAGGCCTAAAACTGGTGTTGAGCCCTGGCCTGCGCCTGTTTGTGCTGCTGCCGTTGGCGATCAACCTGGTGCTGTTCGTCGGTTTGATCTATTTCGCCGGCCATCAGTTCAGCCTGTGGGTCGACACCTTGATGCCGACGCTACCCGGTTGGCTGAGTTTCCTCAGCTACATCCTGTGGCCCTTGTTTGTGGTGCTGGTGGTGTTGATGGTGTTTTTCACCTTCACCATGCTGGCCAATATCATTGCCGCGCCGTTTAACGGTTTTCTCTCGGAGAAAGTCGAGGTGGTGGTGCGCGGCACAGACGACTTCCCCGCCTTCAGCTGGGGCGAGTTGATTGCCATGGTCCCGCGCACCCTGGCGCGGGAAATGCGCAAACTGGGTTACTTCCTGCCACGCGCCATCGGCCTGTTTATCCTGTCGTTCATTCCGGTGGTCAACCTGATCGCCGCGCCGCTGTGGCTGCTGTTCGGCGTGTGGATGATGGCGATCCAGTACATCGACTACCCAGCGGATAACCACAAGTTGGGCTGGAACGAAATGCTCGCCTGGCTGCGCCAGAAGCGCTGGCAGAGCATGAGCTTTGGCGGCATTGTTTATCTGGTGCTGCTGGTGCCGGTGGTCAACCTGCTGATGATGCCGGCCGCCGTCGCGGGAGCCACGTTGTTCTGGGTACGTGAGCAAGGCGCCGAGGCGATGGCACGACAGGCGATAGCCAAGTCATAAATCCATCATCCTGGCGTCACAATGACGACATGGCCCACGGTGACACTGTGGGTCATGACGACAGCCTCGCTCCACATCACCCTGATTACCGAAACCTTCCCGCCGGAGATTAACGGGGTGGCCAATACCCTTGGCCGCCTGTGTGAGGGCTTGCGCGCGCGTGGCCATCAGGTCGAGTTGGTGCGCCCACGACAGGGTGTCGACCAAAGCCGCCCAAGCGACGATGGATTACTGTTGTGTCGCGGCTGGCCACTGCCGGGTTACCCGGGGCTGCAATGGGGCCAGTCGTCGATGCACAAGTTGCTGCGGCGCTGGACACGCCAGCGCCCGGACGTGCTGTACATCGCCACTGAGGGGCCGCTGGGGCTGTCGGCGCTACGTGCGGCGCGGCGCCTGGGGATCAGCGTGGTCAGCGGGTTTCACACCAACTTCCAGCAATACTCCAATCAATATGGCTTGAGCCTGCTCAGCCGCATGGTCACCCATTACTTGCGCTGGTTTCACAACCGCTCGACCCTGACCCTGGTGCCCAGCGCCAGCCAGCGCCTGGAGCTGGAGCGTCGCCACTTCGAGCGCCTGGGCATGTTGTCACGCGGCGTCGATAGCCAGTTGTTCCACCCCGCCAAACGCGATAACACGTTGCGTGAAAGCTGGGCGCTGAACAACGACCAGATCGCCGTGCTGCATGTAGGCCGACTGGCACAGGAAAAAAACCTGGGGCTGCTCAAGCGCTGCTTTGAAACCTTGCAGGACACCTACCCGCTGCGCCAGATGAAACTGATCATCGTCGGTGACGGCCCGCAACGGGCGACGCTGGAAAAGGAACTGCCCGACGCGGTGTTCTGTGGGACCTTGCGCGGTGAAGAACTGGCGCGGCACTACGCGTCCGGCGATGTGTTCCTGTTCCCCAGCCTGACCGAAACCTTCGGCAACGTGGTGCTGGAAGCCATGGCCTCGGGGCTGGGTGTGGTGGCTTACGACCAGGCAGCCGCGACCCAGCATATTCGCCATGGTTACAACGGCGTGCTGGCGATGCCTGGGGATGAGGATGCGTTTTGTGACGCCGCCAACTGGCTGCTGGAAGATGCCGAGAGTTTGCGCCGCATGCGTTTGAATGCTCGCCAACATGCAAGCCGTCAGGGTTGGCCGGCGATTATCGAGCAGTTTGAATTCCACTTACGCAGCGTTTGCGCAGAGCAATTTGTGATGCCAGCACAGCCTTACACGCCATGAGTCAACGGTCGTTGGTGACGTTCTTACCCTCCTCCACTCAAGCATTACCGGGTATTTAAAGGAGGGAACAGATGGCGGCGAATGACCACTGAAGGATACCTGCCAACTGAGGCAGGACTTTCAGTTAAGTGGAGATATTCAAAGATGGCTACTTATGGAATGGGTATACGCAATGGCGTCAACATGCCAACGGCGGAGTGGACGCGTCAGCAACAATGGTTGGATCAATCCCGAGCCGAACCGCAAACCTACGACCAATCCAAGCGACAAGAAGGTCACAAGACCGACCACAGCCATGTGCTGAAGAAGTCACTGGAATACTGAGCCACTGAAGCTGCACAGCTGCCTGTGGCAATCACAGGGAGCTGTGGCCTGTTACACCAGGCTCGTCAACGCCTCACGACTGAACGGCAGAATGTCGCCCTCACGACCTTCGCGCACTTTAACGGCCCAATCCGGGTCCACCAGCAGGGCACGGCCCACGGCAACCAGGTCGAACTCCTCGTTGTTCAGGCGCTCCAGCAGTTTTTCCAGGCTGGCTGGTTGGGCGACCATGTCGGTGTTGACCATGAACTGCAGGAACTCGCCATCCAGGCCCACACTGCCGACGGTGATGGTCGGCTTGCCGGTGAGCTGGCGGGTCCAGCCGGCCAGGTTGAGGTCGGAGCCTTCGAACTCCGGTTCCCAGAACCGACGCGTGGAGCAGTGGAAAATATCCACACCGGCGTCGGACAACGGCTTGAGGAACTCACCCAGCGCCTCGGGGGTTTGCACCAGGCGTGCGGTGTAGTCCTGCTGCTTCCATTGAGAGAAGCGCAAGATGATCGGGAAGTCCGGGCCGACGGCGGCGCGGGTGGCCTGGATCAACTCGATGGCAAACCGCGAACGGTTGGCCAGGCTGCCGCCGTATTCGTCAGTGCGTTGGTTGCTGCCTTCCCAGAAGAACTGATCGACCAGATAGCCATGTGCGCCATGGATCTCCACGCCATCCATGCCGATGCGCTGGGCATCCCTGGCGGCTTGGGCGAAGGCGTTGATCACGTCCTTGATGTCTTGCTGGGTCATGCCGTGGACGACGACATTGCCGTCTTTGAGTTTCTCCATCGGGCCGTAGGCCGGCACGCTGGCGTCAGGCTCGGTGCCGATACGGCGCACGCTGCCCACGTGCCACAGCTGCGGGACGATCTTGCCGCCTTCGGCGTGTACGGCGTCGACCACTTTCTTCCAGCCGGCCAGCGCGGCCTCACCGTAAAAATGCGGGACGTTCGGGTAGCCGTTGGAAGCCGGATGGCCGACCACGGTGCCTTCGGTGATGATCAGGCCCACACCGGCAGCGGCGCGGCGACGGTAGTACTCGATGACTTTGGAATTGGGTACGCCACCCGGCGAGAACGAACGGGTCATGGGCGCCATGACCACACGGGTGGACAGTTGCAGTGCACCGAGCTGGAAGGGTTTGAACAAAGCTTGGACAGGCATGGGGGCACTCCACATAAGAGGTGTTTATGATGTGGATAATATGAGCCGCGCAACGTGCTGGGTAGCACTATTGATCTGGGTGATTAAGGGGTAAAAGTGATGAGGGTTTAGGGCTGCTGCGCAGCCCAGCGGGAGCAAGCTCCCTCGCCACAGTGTAGGAACGATTCAGCTCAGGGCTTTTTCGATCGCCTGCACGATCGTCGGATCATCCGGCGCCGTGCGCGGCGAGAATCGCGCCAGTACGCGGCCGTCCTTGCCGAGCAGGAACTTCTCGAAATTCCAGGTGATATCCCCGGGAAACTCAGCGCCCTCACCCGCCAGCAAGCGATACAGCTGATGGCGATCGTGGCCGTTGACGTCAAGCTTGCTGCCCAACGGGAAGGTCACGCCGTAGTTCAGGCTGCAGAACGCCTGAATTTCCTCTTCGGTGCCCGGCTCCTGGCCTGCAAACTGGTTGCACGGCAGGCCGAGTACGGTAAACCCCTGGCCCTTATACTGCTGGTAGAGGTTTTCCAGCGCCGCGTATTGCGGGGTCAAGCCACATTTGGAGGCCACGTTGACCACCAGCACCACTTGCCCCTTGAAGGGCGCCAGCGCCAGCTCTTGTCCGTCCAAAGCTTTGAGTTTCAGGTCGTGGAAAGCACTCATGACGAACTCCAGATATCCCATGTTCTTCGCGTTGCGGCTGTTCGAGATTACAGACCACAAGCCTGCAATCATAGACGCCGATTGAAAAACTCGCCCGCCGGTTACTGCGCGGTCGGCCAGGGCAAAATCGGAATCGCGGTGACCGCATTCTGCGGGCTGCCTTCGATCAGACGGTCGCTGTAGACCAGATACACCAGGGTATTGCGCTTCTTGTCGAGGAAGCGCACCACCTGCATGGTCTTGAACACCAGCGAGGTACGCTCCTTGAACACTTCGTCGCCATCCTTGAGTTCGCCCTTGAAGTGAATCGGGCCAACCTGACGGCAGGCTATCGACGCTTCAGCGCGATCTTCGGCCAGGCCCAGGCCGCCTTTGACGCCGCCGGTCTTGGCACGCGACAGATAACAGGTCACGCCGTCGACCTTGGGGTCATCAAACGCCTCGACCACTATGCGATCGTTGGGGCCGACAAACTTGAACACCGTCGACACCTGGCCGATCTCTTCGGCCGAGGCCAGCAACGGCATGGCCAGCAGCAGGCCGAACAATCCTTTCATGACACGCATCGTGTAGTTCCTTAACTCAGACCAGGATCAGGTTATCGCGGTGAACCAGTTCCGGCTCGGCCATGTAACCCAAGAGTCCGACAATCGCATCGGACGATTGTCCAATAATCTTCTGGGCTTCCAGTGCGCTGTAGTTGGCCAGGCCACGGGCGATCTCGCGACCATCGGGCGCCACACACACCACCATCTCGCCACGGCGGAAACTGCCCTGCACCAGCTTGACGCCGACCGGCAGCAGGCTCTTGTTGCCTTGGGACAAGGCTGACACAGCGCCGTCGTCCAGAACCAGCGTGCCACGGGTTTGCAGATGACCGGCCAGCCACTGTTTGCGCGCCGCGAGCATGCCGCGTTCCGGCGACAGCAGCGTACCGATACGCTCACCGGCCTTGAGGCGGTCCAGCACACGCTCCAGGCGCCCACCGACGATGATGGTGTGCGCGCCGGAACGGGCGGCCAGGCGAGCAGCACGCAGCTTGGTCTGCATGCCGCCTCGGCCCAACGCACCGCCGACACTGCCGGCCACGGCGTCGAGCGCCGGGTCATCGGCGCGGGCTTCGTAGATAAGCTGGGCGTCGGGGTTGTTACGTGGGTCGGCGTCGAACATGCCGTCGCGGTCGGTGAGGATCACCAGCAGGTCGGCCTCTACCAGGTTGGCGACCAGCGCGGCCAGGGTGTCGTTATCACCGAAGCGGATTTCGTCGGTGACCACCGTGTCGTTCTCGTTGATCACCGGGATGACCTTGAGCTCAACCAGTGCGCGCAGGGTGCTGCGAGCATTGAGGTAACGCTTGCGGTCGGACAGGTCGTCGTGGGTCAGCAGGATCTGCGCCGTGTGCCGACCGTGCTCGGCAAAGCTGGATTCCCAGGCTTGCACCAGGCCCATCTGGCCGATGGCGGCGGCGGCTTGCAGTTCGTGCATCGCGCTGGGTCGCGCGGTCCAGCCGAGGCGGCTCATCCCGGCGGCAACCGCCCCGGACGACACCAGCACCAACTCGACACCGGCCTCATGCAAGGCCACCATCTGCTCGACCCAGACGCTCATGGCTGCGCGATCCAGACCTTTGCCATCCGCCGTCAGCAGCGCACTTCCGATCTTTACGACCCAGCGCTGCGCACCTGTCACTTTGCTCCGCATCATCTTCAACCTTAGATAGAGGGCCGCGCGACCCAGCGCTGGCCATAACGTTATATCCGGATACTAAAACGCCGCTCTGTAAGGAGCGGCGTTCAAGTTTACTGCAACGAATCAGTCGCGCACGTAAATGATTTCCGGACCGTCTTCATCATCCACGTCTTCTTCGTCCCAATCGTCGTCGCCGATGTCATGAACCGACTTCACGCCGCTGCGGCGCAGGGCACGCTGGTCGTCCAGAGCCTGCAGCTGGGCGCGGGCTTCGTCTTCGATCTGCTGGTCGAGTTCGGCCAGTTCGGCCTTGAAGACCGGGTCGGCCGCCAGGCGGTCGGCGCGGTCTTCGAGGTAGCGCATGATGTCGCGGGTCAGGCGCTCGGTGCCTTCTTTGGCGATGGCCGAGATCACATAGACCGGGCCTTCCCACTCCAGGCGGTCAACGATTTCCTTGACGCGTTCTTCGTGCTCTTCTTCGAGGATCTGGTCGCACTTGTTCAGCACCAGCCAGCGGTCACGCTCGGCCAGGGCCGGGCTGAACTTGGTCAGCTCGCTGACGATCACTTCGGCGGCGTCCGGTGCGCTGGTGTCATCCAGCGGGGCCATGTCGACGAGGTGCAGCAGCAAACGGGTACGCGACAAGTGCTTGAGGAAGCGAATCCCCAGGCCGGCACCGTCGGAAGCGCCTTCGATCAAGCCGGGAATGTCGGCGATCACGAAGCTTTTCCAGCGGTCTACGCTGACCACGCCCAGGTTTGGCACCAGGGTGGTGAACGGGTAGTCGGCGACTTTCGGCTTGGCGGCCGAGACCGAACGGATGAAGGTACTTTTACCGGCGTTCGGCAAGCCCAACAGGCCCACGTCTGCCAGTACTTTCATCTCCAGCTTGAGGTCACGCTGCTCGCCCGGCTTGCCCGGCGTGGTCTGGCGTGGCGCACGGTTGGTACTGGACTTGAATCGGGTGTTACCCAGACCGTGCCAGCCGCCCTGCACAACCATCAGTTTCTGGCCGGCCTTGGTCAGGTCGCCAATCACTTCCTGGGTCGCGGAGTCGATGATCGTGGTGCCGACCGGTACGCGCAGTACCAGGTCTTCGCCTTTTTTGCCGGTGCAGTCGGTGCTGCCGCCGTTGGAGCCACGCTCGGCATCGAAGTGCCGGGTGTAACGGTAGTCGACCAGGGTGTTGAGGTTTTCGTCGGCCATCATGTAGATGGAACCGCCGTCACCGCCGTCACCGCCGTTTGGACCACCGTTTTCGATGAACTTTTCGCGACGGAAACTCATGCAACCGTTACCGCCGTCGCCTGCTTTTACTCGGATGGAAACTTCATCAACGAACTTCATAACAAAACGCCTCTCGTCGCATGGACGAGCTTAAGAAACCAAGACATAAGACTCTTGCAAAAATGAGCGCAGCGACCTCAGAAAACGACCGCACATCCAGCGCCTGAGCCCATCACAAACAGCTTTGCAAGAGACTCACTCCACAAACGAAAAAGCCCCGTCGCGAGACAGGGCTTTTCCAGCGATCGCGCAATTAAGCGGCGACAACGCTCACGTAACGGCGGTTGAACGCGCCTTTTACTTCAAACTTGATCACGCCTTCGATTTTAGCGAAGAGGGTGTGATCTTTACCCATGCCAACACCGTAACCGGCGTGGAATTGGGTGCCGCGCTGACGCACGATGATGTTGCCCGGAATGATTTTCTGGCCGCCATACATCTTAACGCCAAGGCGTTTGGCTTCTGAGTCGCGACCGTTACGGGTACTACCACCAGCTTTTTTGTGTGCCATGAGTCAATTCTCCTAGTGAGGAATTAGGCTGAAATTAAGCCTGAATACCGGTGATTTTGATCTCGGTGTACCACTGGCGGTGGCCCATACGCTTCATGTGGTGCTTACGACGACGGAACTTGATGATGCGGACTTTATCGTGACGACCTTGGGAGATCACTTCAGCCACAACGGTAGCGCCAGCAACAACTGGAGCGCCGATGTTCACGTCATCGCCATTAGCGACCAACAGAACGCGATCAAAGGTAACGGATTCGCCAGTAGCGACTTCCAGTTTTTCGATCTTCAGGTATTCACCTGGGGCGACCTTGTATTGCTTGCCACCAGTAACAATTACTGCGTACGACATGGTATTTCTCCGATAATCCTGCTCACCCAGCGCTTTATAAGAAAAGGTATTGGCTGGCATGGCTGCATGGGATGGACGTCCCGAATGCAATTGCGTAAGGCAGGTGCTGCCCAGGAAGTTCAGGGTGCGCGATTGTACGCAAGCTATAGATGCCTTGCAAGTGGCCGTCTATCGCGCCTTGACACTGCGGGGTCAGGGTCCTAGCATGCCGCGCAACCCTTCTGGAGCGACTGTCGCTGATGCAACCCCAAGCTTTCTACCGCGCGGTCGCGGACGATTTTAGCGCCGTCGACGGCATCATCAAGCAGCAGCTGACGTCTAAAGTGCCGCTGGTCTCCAAAATTGGCGACTACATTACGTCGGCGGGCGGTAAACGCCTGCGTCCTTTATTAGTGTTGCTGTGTGGCAAGGCCCTGGGCCGCGAAGGCGATGACCTGCGCCTGCTGGCCGCCACCATCGAATTCCTGCACACCGCCACTCTGCTGCATGACGACGTGGTCGACATGTCCGGCATGCGCCGTGGCCGCGAGACGGCCAATGCGATGTGGGGCAATGCCCCCAGCGTACTGGTAGGCGACTTCCTGTACTCGCGCTCGTTCGAAATGATGGTCGAGCTGGGTTCGATGCCGGTGATGAAGATTCTTTCACAAGCCACGCGCATCATCGCCGAAGGCGAAGTGTTGCAGCTGTCCAAGGTCCGCGACGCCAGCACCACCGAAGAAACCTACATGGAAGTGATTCGCGGCAAAACCGCGATGCTCTTCGAAGCCTCGACCCACAGTGCCGCCGCCCTGTGTGGCGCAACGGCCGAGCAGGCCGAAGCCCTGCGCACCTTTGGTGATCACCTGGGCGTGGCATTCCAGCTGGTCGACGATCTGCTCGACTATAAGGGCGACGCCGAAACCCTGGGCAAGAACGTCGGTGACGACCTGGCCGAGGGCAAGCCGACCTTGCCGCTGATCTACACCATGCGCGAAGGCACGCCGGAACAGGCCGCCCTGGTGCGCAAGGCGATCCAGAAAGGCGGGATTGAAGACCTCGAAGCTATCCGTGCAGCGGTAGAAGCCTCGGGTTCGCTGGAATACACCGCACAGTTGGCGCGTGACTATGTGGCCCGTGCCATCCAGTGCCTGGACGCCCTGCCAGCCAGCGAATACCGGGACGCCCTGGTTGAGCTGAGTGAGTTTGCGGTAGCCCGTACGCACTGAGCAATATCTGCGAGCGCAGGCTTGTGTGGGAGCGGGCTTGTGTGGGAGCTGGCTTGCCTGCGATAGCATCACCTCGGTATAGCTGACACACCGCGGTGCCTGCATCGCGGGCAAGCCCGGCTCCCACAAGGTTCCGAAGCGCCCCCCAACCTGTAATAAACCCTATATAATGTGCGACTTTTAGCCACCCTGACTCTCAAGGAGCTTTAGTGAGCACGTTGCCACCCTGCCCAAAATGCAATTCCGAGTACACCTACGAAGACGGCGCCCAGCTGATCTGCCCGGAATGCGCCCACGAGTGGTCCGCCAATGGCGAGGCCGAAGTGGCGGGCGACGAAACCGTGAAGAAAGACTCTGTGGGCAATGTCCTGCAAGACGGCGACACCATTACCGTGATCAAGGACCTCAAGGTCAAGGGCACGTCCCTGGTGGTCAAGGTCGGCACCAAGGTCAAGAACATCCGCCTGTGCGACGGCGACCACGATATCGATTGCAAGATCGACGGTATCGGCCCGATGAAACTCAAATCCGAGTTTGTGCGCAAAGTCTGAACCTGCTGCATCCATCCCGCGCCCGCCGCGGGATGGCGTTTTGCCCTCCGCGCTGACCTGTCTCAATATCCACACAGAAAAACCAGGAAACCGCCAATAGGCACTTGCTATTCTACGAATAAGAATTATTCTCATTGAAACCCATCAAGGAGAACGACCATGACTTATTTGATAGATGCCTGGCTGGATCGCCCACACCCTTACCTGCGGATCCTGCATCGGGAAACCGGCGAAGTCTGTGCGGTGCTGGAAGAAGAAGCGCTGAACGAACTGCAGGACCAGGGCGACCTGGACGTCAACGGCCTGAGTTCCAGTGAGCCTGGGGTGCTGAAAGAGGTGGTGCGTAATCTGTTTCTGTTTTGCTATGCCCGAGCGTTGCGCCCGGCGACGGAGCTGCAGGGTAAGTTTCATCCATGAGCGACCCTGCAAAACCTGAAAGCACCGACTCTATGTGGGAGCAGGATTTGTTGTGGCGAGGGAGCTTGCTCCCGCTCGGCTGCGCAGCAGTCGCAAGCCTTTAGGGGCGCTTCGCACCCCAGCGCAAGCAAGCTTGCTCGCCACATCAAGCCCGGCTCCCACATAGAGCCAAGCGCAATCAACAGGTCTTACAAAACGTCGAGCAGCTCAACGTCGAACACCAGAACGCTGTGCGGCGGAATGCTGCCAACGCCTTGGGCGCCGTAAGCCAGTTCGCTCGGCACGTACAGGCGCCATTTGCTGCCGGCATTCATCAGTTGCAGGGCTTCGGTCCAGCCGGCGATCACGCCGCCCACCGGGAATTCTGCAGGCTGGCCGCGCTCGTAGGAGCTGTCGAACACAGTGCCGTCGATCAGGGTGCCGTGGTAGTGAGTACGCACTTGGTCTTCACGGGTCGGCTTGGCGCCGCTACCGGCAGTCAGCACTTCAAATTGCAGGCCGGAAGCCAGGGTGGTGATGCCATCACGCTTGGCGTTTTCAGCCAGGAACGCCAGGCCGGCGCCAGCAGCCGCTTCGGCCTTGGCTGCCGCTTCGGCTTGCATGATTTCACGGATCACTTTGAAGCTGGCCGCCATTTGCTCTTGGTCAACGCGGCTTGGCTTACCGTCGAACGCGTCGGTCAGGCCGGCCAGGATGGCGTCGATGCTCACGCCCGGTGGCGGGTTGTCGCGCAGTTGGTCGCCCAACTGACGGCCGATACCGTAGCTGACGCGGGTTTCGTCGGTGGACAGATTAACTTCGGACATGAAGAGGCTCCGCTATAGGGCAGCACGATTTCCCGTGCCATCCAGAACTAAAAGGGCCCGCAGACTAGCACACAAGTGCCGCCGCTGATCAGCCCCCTGCCCCACTACCAAAGGGCCAGGTCGTAGGTCAGATACAGCCGATAGTTATCTCGGTCGCTGGCGTAGGTGGAACGATAGGTCGCTTTGCGCAACTCCACGCCCAAGCCTTTGAAGGTACTGCTCTGGATGACATAGCGCAGGTTAGTGTCCGACTCCCACTCCCGCGCCTCACGCCCTTTGTAATCCCCGTTCTGCCCTTTGTAATAGCGGGTCATGAAGCTCAGGCCCGGCAGCACGGCTTCAAAATCATAGTCGTAGCGCAGCATCCAGGTTTGCTCACCGGCCTGGATGAACTTGCCCACACCGGCGTTGGTGAAGGAATACACGGTCGAGACACTGGCATAAGGCAGCGCAGTGTCGCCGCTGACCTTCTGATAACCGACGCCCAGCGCCTGTGCGCCCAGACGATAGGTGAACAACCCGCTGAACATGTCGCTGTCCACTTTGCCGTTGCGCGCCTCACCTGCATCGCTGCTGATGAAATAACGCAAATCACTGGTCAGCGTGCCGTTACCCACCGGTTGTTTATGCACAAGGCCAAAAAACTGCTGACGATAGAACTCACGCATTTCGCCGTAATACCAAGTGCCGCGCAGTTGCGGCGTGAAGGCATAAGAGGCGCCGGCAAAATCGAAATCACTGCCCTGTTTGCCGCTGTAGCCCTGGGGATAAATAGCCACGCTGTCGGTGGAATTTCGCTGCTTGAATTTATCCAGGTGCCCGGCGTGCAGGTAGAGCTCGCGAATACCGCTGTACTCCACTTGAGTGCCTTGAAAAGTCTGCGGCAGCAGGCGTCCATCGTTGTGCACCAGCACTGGAATCTTCGGCAGTAAGGTGCCGGTTTTCACCACGGTATCGCCCCAGCGCATCTTTGCGGTGACGCCCAGGCTGGAGAATTCACTGGCGGCATGGCCATCGTCATGCACCGGCAATAAACCCGTGCCCGCGTGAGTGGGGCTGGAGTCGAGCCGCAGCCCCGCCAGCCCCAGCGCGTCCAGGCCAAACCCTAGCGTGCCTTCGGTATAGCCAGACTGCAGGTTGAGTAAAAAACCTTGCGCCCACTCTTTGCGATCCTCGCCGCCGTCGCGGTAATCGTCATTGAAGTAGAAATTACGCAGGGTCAGGCGACCCTTTGAATCCTCCCAGAAACCCTGGGCCAGGAGTATGGGCGACACACTTGCCAACAGGCACGCCGAAGCCATTTTTCCCCGATTGAAAAGTTTATGCATCGCTGCTTCCTCTATGCCTTATTGTCGTTTTTTTATGGGCAGTTCCATCGCGCGACACACTGGACGGCACCTCGCGTTGGAGCGGACACTAACGGCTCGTCGAAAGCCCCACAACGTTATGCGAGATGCGCATCAGGCTATGCGCAAAGCACAGTTCGCCCCTCGCAACCGACAGGAAAATCACGGTGAATCTCAAGCAGCTCGAAGCCTTCAAGGCGATCATGTCCACCGGTTCGACCATCGGCGCAGCAACCCGCATGGGCTTGTCGCAATCGGCCGTCAGCCGTCTGTTGAGTCAGCTGGAAGAGGCGTTGGGTTTCGTGTTGTTTCTGCGCAAAAAAGGTCGCCTGATGGCCACCGCAGAAGCCGAAGAGTTACTGACCGAGGTCGCCGGCCTGGTAGACGGCATGCAGCGTATCCAACGCCTGGCCGACGAAATGCGCGTGGGCCGCTCGCGCAAAAGCCTGCTCAAGGTCGGAGTGCCCACCAGCATGACCCAAGAGCTTTTGCCACGGATCGTCGCGGAGTTTCTCAAGCGCCATGACGACATCGTGGTCGAGTTGCTGACCGGCTCTTACGACATGATCGAGCGCGCCGTACTCGACCGGTCTGCCGACCTGGGTTTTGTTCGCCTGCCGACGGAAATTCCCGACTTCGACATCGAGCCCGTGCTGCAAACCGAAGGCGTGTGTGTGATGCCCGCCGACCACCCGCTGACACGCCACGCCTGCATCGAGGTGCAGCACTTGCGCAATGTGCCGTTGGTGATGCTGGGCCGACAACGGGCTTTACGGGCTGAGTTGAACCAGGTGTTTCGCGCAGCCAATCTCACGCCGCAAGTGCGGGTCGAGGTGCATTCGGTAGGCGCGGCATGCAGCTTTGTGGCCGAAGGCCTGGGGGTGTCGATCGTCAACGGTTTACTCGCCAGCCACTTCCTGCACCTGCCGATCGTGACCCGGCCTTTTCGCCCTGCACTGCCTTACGCTTTCGGCCTGGCCTATCGCACCAATGAGCCACGCCCACAGGTGGTCACGGCGTTTGCCGAGCACCTCAAACAGCGCTTGAACGCATAAAACGCATAGCCCGACCCACCCTGCGCATAACGTTGTCGCCGCCAAAACTTTGCCCTAGTGTCCGCTCCACACGCGTCACTCCCCCATAACAACAACGGCAAGCGCCGGGGCAGCCAGCATGAGCGAATCACAGCATTTCTCCACAGCGGCGGCGGTGGAAAAACCCTCGCAACGCAAACAGATCAACCCGGCCATCATCCTGCTGAGCATCGTCTTGCTCGCCGTGGCCTTCACCTACGCGGTGAACTCGGGCAAGTTCGAGCGCCAGAACGGGCTGGTCGTACCCGGCTCTTATCAGGTGCTGGAGAAACACGACAGCCTGGGCCAATTGTTCGCACTGGAGCCACGCAAGGCCGGCGATACCGTAGCCCGCCCGGTGTCGCTGGTCGAAGGTTTCATGGCCATCCCCCAAGGCATCGAGAAACGTGCAGCGCTGATCTTCATGGTGCTGTTCATCGGCGGCATGTTTGGCGTACTGAACAAGGCCGGGGTAATCGACGCCGGACTGGAGCGTTTACTGGGCCTGACCCGCGGCAACATCTACGTACTGGTACCGAGCCTGATGCTGGTGTTCTCGGCGGGCAGCACGTTCATGGGCCTGGCCAAGGAGTTTATTTTGATCGTGCCGTTGATGGTCGCCATGGCCAACCGGCTGGGGCTGTCGAACCTGATCGGGCTGGCGATCGTCACGATCTCGGTGAAGATCGGCTACCTCGCCTCAATCTCCAATCCCGTGGCGCTGTCCGTCGCTCAGCCGATGGTCGGGCTGCCTATATTCAGCGGGCTGAGCATGCGCGTACTGGCTTACTGCAGCTTCCTGCTGGTGGGGATCGCCTTCGTACTGTGGAGTATCCGCAAGCACGGTCTCGATGCGACAGCGCAGATTACCTTCGAACATAAACCCTTGCCCACGCGCCATTTAATCAACCTTATTGTGCTGCTGAGCGGCATCGGTTTTCTGGTCTACGCCTCCAACCGCTGGGGCTGGAAATACCATGAGCTGTCGGCGTTCTACCTGCTGTTGACGGTGGCGTTCAGTGTGATAGCCGGGCTAGGGGCGAGTGCCGCTGCCAGTGCCTTTGTCGATGGCATGAAGAAGGTGCTGATTGCCGGCGTGCTGATCGGCCTGGCCACCGCCGTGGAGATCATCCTCAGTACCGGCCAAGTGCTCGACACCATCGTCCACACCCTGGCCAATCTGGTCGGCGACCACGGCCCGATCGTGTCGGCCTACGGCATGTTCTTCGCACAACTGGGGCTGGATGTATTGATCCCCTCCACCTCGGGCCAGGCGGCGGTGACGATGCCGATCTTCGGCCCGCTGGGCCAACTCTCCGGCGTCAGCCCGCAGACCACTGTATTCGCGTTTCTGATGGGCAATGGCCTGACCAACATGATCACCCCAACCTCCAGTGGCCTGCTGGTGTTGCTGGCCACCGCCAATGTCGGTTGGGGCCAATGGGCACGCTACATCCTGCCGCTGTTTCTGATCTACGCCGTACTGGCGATGGCGTTGCTGGCCATTGCGGTCACGAGCGGGTACTGAGTCGATGAGTGTTTTCCCCATGCAAACCCTGCACAACCATATGATCCCGATGCGCGACGGCATCCACCTGGCCACCGATATCTATTTGCCGACAGGCAGCTGCGGTCCTTTCCCGGTGGTCATTGAACGCACGCCCTACGACAAGTGCAAACCCTCTCGCTCGGAGAAACAACGCGACGGCCAGCACATCTCCCGAGAACAGATGGCGGCACGCTTTACCGACCAAGGCTTTGTCGCAATCTTTCAGGACTGCCGGGGCCGCTATGCGTCTGAAGGCGTGTTTACCAAATACACCGCCGAGGGCGAAGACGGTTTCGACACGCTTGCCTGGATCGTCCGCCAGCCGTGGTGCAATGGCAAGATCGGCAGCATGGGCCTGTCTTACGCAGCCCATACCCAGTTGGCGATGGCCTGCCTGCATCCACCGGGTTTGAGCAGCATGGTGCTCGACAGCGGCGGCTTCGCCAACGCCTACCAGTGCGGGATCCGCCAGGGTGGCGCGTTCGAACTCAAGCAGGCCACCTGGGCCTTTCGCCAGGCCAAGGAAAGCCCAACAGCCCTGGCCGATCCACAGGTTCGCCAAGCACTGGAGCTGGAAGATATCCATCATTGGTTTACGCGCATGCCCTGGCAACCTGGCCAGTCACCTTTGCGCCATGTGCCGGAATACGAGACCTACGTGCTGGAGCAGTGGGCCCAGGGCACGTTCAGTGAGTATTGGCGCACGTCCGGCATCTATGCCGAGGGCTACTACCGGCAACTGCCCGATATCCCGGTGCTGTTCATGTCCAGCTGGTATGACGCCTATGTCAGCTCCACCCTGGCCAACTACAGCGCCTTCAGGCAAAACACCTCGGCTCACCAGCGGCTGGTGATGGGCCCATGGCTGCACGGCGACCGCAATATCAGCCACAGCGGCGACGTCGAGTTCGGGTCGCAGGCTGTATTCGATGGCCAGGTCGATCAGAACTGGCTGAGCTGTCGCCTGGCGTGGTTCGAACAATCACTCAAGCCCTCGCCTCACCCGCCAACGCCTAGCGTGCAGGTATTTCTGATGGGTGGCGGCAGCGGCCAACGTGACCCCAACGGCCGACTGCAACATGGCGGACGCTGGTTGCAATCGACGCAATGGCCGCTGCCAGGCAGCCAAGTGCAGACGCTCTACTTGACGGCTCAAGGGCAACTGAGCGGCACTGCACCAGACGCTAACGACGCGTGCTTGAGCTACTTCACCGACCCGGCCTGTCCGGTCCCGACCCTCGGCGGCGCGCTGACCTCCGGCGCCCCCATTTTCGTCGGTGGCGCTTTCGACCAACGTGAGCGTGCCGACTTCTTCGGCACCCGTGGCGACAACCGCCCGCTGAGCGAGCGCAACGATGTGCTGAGCTTTCATACCGAGCCGCTCATTGAAGACTTGATTGTCGCAGGTGATGTACAGATCGAGTTATGGATAGACAGCGATGCACCCGACACCGACTTCACCGCCAAGCTGATTGACCTGTACCCGCCCAGTGTCGACTACCCCGATGGTTTTGCGATGAACATCACCGACGGCATCCGCCGTTGTCGCTATCGAGACTCCTGGGAGCAGCCGACTGCGCTGACACCAGGCAAACGGGTAAAGATCACGATCGAGCCCTTCGCCACCTGCAACCTGTTCAAGCGCGGCCATCGACTGCGCCTGGATATTGCCAGCAGCAACTTCCCGAGGTTTGACGTAAACCCCAACAGTGGTGAACCTTCTGGCCAGGCCAGCCAGCCACGGGTGGCACGCAACACTGTGCACCTGAGCGCGGGTGCTGCGTCTTGCCTCAGACTGACCGTGGTGCCCGCTACCGCACTATAAGCCTGCTGGGCCGCCGTTGCTGCCAGGCAATGGCGACCCTTCGTCGCACCCGTAAGAAATGTATTTCAGAATCATCGCCTGCCGCCGATACAGCGCTACAAACTTTGGCTGGCTCAAACAACAACACCGTCCAGCAGACACACATCATTCTTGCGGAGCATTCGATGAATAGCTGGTTCGGCAACATCAGCGTCAACCTCAAACTCGGCCTGGGCTTTGGCCTGGTGCTGGTCCTCACCTCGATCCTGGCCCTGACCGGCTGGACCAGCCTGGGCGGCTTGATCGACCGTAGCAACTGGATGAGCGACATCACCCAGCTCAACGCGTCCCTGACCAAGCTGCGCATCGTGCGCCTGCAATACATGCTGGCCAATGGCGACGAAGCCGTGGCACAGAACGTCCAGACCAGTCTCGACGCCTTCGCCGCCCAGCAACAGAAACTGCTGGACAGCTTCAAGAGCCCGGAAAACCTCAAGCTGCTCACCGAGCAAAAAGCCGTCATCACGGCTTACCAGCAGTCGCTGAACAAAATGCGTGAGGCCTACCGTAACGGCAATGCCGCACGCCAAGTGATGGGCGACAAGGCCGACATCGCCAACGGGCAGATCGACGCACTGGAGACCGGCGTGCAGCAAGCGCCCGACAGCCCGGAACGCTTCGCCCAGTACCAGGCCGTGACCCACGCCAAGGAAGAATTCCACCTGGCGCGCTATGAAGTGCGTGGCTACACCAACTCCCCCAGCGCAGAAACCGAAGCCCGCGCTGCCGCTCAAATCGAGAAAGCCATCAGTGGTTTGAAAGGCCTCAGCAGCGTATTTGGTTCAAGCCAACAAAGCGCACTGACGGCGCTGGAAACCGCACTTGGCGCCTACCGCAGCGCCGTACAGAGCTACAAGGCCGCCAACGCCAACATCGTCAGCGCCCGCGCCGAAATGACCACCCAGGGCGCCGATATCGTCACCATCAGCGACAAGCTGTACGACATTCAGCTCGATCGCCGTGACGCCGAAAGCACCCAGGCCCGCAGCCTGCAATTGATCAGCACCTTGCTGGCGTTGCTGGTCGGCATCATCGCGGCCCTGGTCATCACCCGCCAGATCACTCGCCCGATCCAGGACACCCTGGCCGTGGTGGAGCGTATCGCTTCCGGTGACCTGAGCCACAACATCCAGGTAACCCGCCGCGATGAACTCGGCGTATTGCAGCAAGGTATCCAGCGCATGGGCACCACCCTGCGCGAGCTGATCAGCGGTATTCGCGACGGCGTAACCCAGATCGCCAGCGCCGCCGAAGAACTCTCGGCCGTGACCGAGCAGACCAGTGCTGGCGTGAACAGCCAGAAGATCGAGACCGATCAAGTCGCCACCGCGATGCATGAAATGACTGCCACCGTGCAGGAAGTCGCACGCAACGCCGAGCAAGCCTCGCTGGCCGCCGCCGATGCCGATGGTCAAGCCCGCGCCGGCGACAAAGTGGTGGCCGAGGCCATCGCCCAGATCGAACGCCTGGCCGCCGAAGTGGCGCGCTCCACCGACGCCATGACGCACCTGCAACAAGAGAGCAACAAGATCGGCAGCGTGATGGACGTGATCAAGGCCGTGGCCGAACAGACCAACCTGTTGGCGCTCAACGCGGCGATTGAAGCGGCGCGTGCCGGTGAAGCCGGTCGTGGTTTTGCCGTGGTGGCCGACGAAGTGCGCGGCCTGGCCCAGCGCACACAAAAATCCACCGAAGAAATCGAAGGCCTGGTCGCCGGTTTGCAGAACGGCACCCAGCAAGTGGCCACGGTGATGAACAACAGCCGCAGCCTTACCGACAGCAGTGTCGAGCTGACGCGAAAGGCCGGTGTATCGCTGGAGAACATCACCCGTACCGTGTCGAATATTCAGTCGATGAACCAGCAGATTGCAGCGGCCGCCGAGCAACAGAGCGCCGTGGCTGAAGAGATCAGCCGCAGCATTGTGAACGTGCGCGATGTGTCGGAGCAGACCGCTACTGCGAGTGACGAGACGGCTAAATCGAGCGTGGAACTGGCGCGTTTGGGCAGCCAGTTGCAGCAGATGGTCAGTCATTTCCGGGTGTAAAAACCCAAAACGCAAAAACCAAAAAGCCGCCTCGGTTCAAGCCGAGGCGGCCCCACTTCTCAGACCTTAAAGTTCATCGAAGCTGTCTCGCAGGAATACCCATACGTGATAAACACGCAGGGCATTCACTACGAGGTTCCACGTACGTCGTGCAAACTTAGACATACTCGGCCCTCCTTGAGTTGGGCCTTACCTCCAGCACACTTACCGGAACACGTGAGCCTTCGAACGCAGGTCGATTGCGCCTTTTGAGGTGGCCGGGCTAATGGTCCTTCCGCATCAATCCGGCACGGATTACTAGCCCGTGGCGGTCGGTCCAGAATTCGTCCGCATACCCGGCTCACCTGAAAAGCAACAAACGCAGAACGGGGAAGATCCTAACCAACATTCCCCTATAAGGTGTGTCAAACAGTGGTCAAACATCCAGTATCGACCGATAGATTCATTGCAAACGTTTACAGTCAAATCAGGCAAGAAAAAAATGCCTGACATATCCATGCCGGCCATCGCTCAGTCTTGCGTGATGACATGCCCGGCGGTAGTATCTGGCTGCAGGTCGATGCGTCTTTTGAGATAGCAACCCAGCCACTAACTGGGTTTGCAATAAAAAACCGCCCTACTAAGGCGGTTTTTTATTGCCTGCAATTTACCCTTCAGCCCTCGCCTTCCTCAACAAACACCAGCCGGTTCCCAAACGGGTCCTTGATGCTCATCTCCCGCGAGCCCCAAGGCGTTTCTTCAACCCCAGGTTTGGCATACCGGTACTCCTTGGCCAGCAACTGCTGCTGGTAGCCGTCCACGCCTTGTGCCTGAATCCGCACCGCCGAGCCCGGCGAAGCATCGCCATGGTGTTCGGATAAATGCAGCACGCATTCGCCCGACGACACCTGTAGGTACAACGGGAAATTCGCCTCGAAACGGTGCTGCCAATCAACCTTGAACCCGAGGAAGTCGACATAGAACTCCAACGCTTTAGCCTCGTCGAAGATCCGCAAAATCGGGGTAACTTTTCCTAAGTGCATGGCAACCGCTCCGTGTATGAATGCGCCCACTATAGAGACGAAAACCCACCACGCAAATCCCCACTGCGCGCGAGGAACAGCCCCGGCCGCTGACCATTGGCCTGCCCATCGCTATAACTCAGCACGCCATTGACCCACACGCCATCAATCCCCTCGGCGGCGCGTTGCGGTTCTTTGAAATCCGCCACATCACGCACCCGTACCGGGTCGAACAACACCAGGTCGGCCCAGTGCCCTTCACGAATTTCTCCACGCTCGGCCAGCCCAAAACGCGCCGCCGACAACCCGGTCATTTTGTGCACCGCCGTGTGCAGGGGAAACAACCCCACATCGCGGCTGAAGTGCCCCAGCACCCGTGGAAACGCGCCCCACAAACGCGGATGGGGAAACGGGTCTTCCGGTAGCCCATCCGATCCCACCATCGACAACGGGTGCGCAAGAATACGCCGTACATCCGCCTCATCCATTCCGTAGTACACCGCCCCAGCCGGTTGCAGGCGACGTGCCGCATCCATCAGCGAAACGTCCCACTGCGCCGCGATGTCCTGCAAGTCGCGCCCGCCGACCTCAGGGTGCGGTGTTGACCAGGTAATAGTGATACGAAACGCATCAGTCACCTGCTTCAAATCCAGCGTCGACGAGCTGGCGGCATAGGGATAGCAATCACACCCGACCGGATGGGTTTTCGCCGCCAGTTCCAGTGATGCCAGCAGTTGCGGACTGCGCCCCCAATTGCCCGCACCGGCACACTTGAGGTGGGAAATGATCACCGGCGCCTGCGCATGTCGGCCAATCAGAAACGCCTCATCCATCGCCTCCAGCACCGGTTCGAATTCGCTGCGCAAATGCGTGGTGTACACCGCACCAAACGCCGTGAGTTCCTCACTGAGCTGCAGCACTTCATCGGTCTCGGCATTGAACGCGCTGGCGTAGGCCAGGCCTGTGGATAACCCTAGGGCACCCGCCTGCAGACTCTCCTGCAACTGCACGCGCATGGCGGCAATTTCGCCGGGCGTGGCGGTGCGATGCAGGTCGTCCATATGATTGCTGCGCAAGGCGGTGTGGCCGATCAATGCGGCAACGTTGACTGCCGGATGAGCACGCTCCACCGCCGCGCGATAGTCGGCAAACCGTGGATAGGCGAATGCTTCACGCGACCCCAGCAGGTTCATCGGGTCGGGCGGATCATTGCGCAAACTCACTGGCGATGCACTGATGCCGCAGTTGCCGACAATCACCGTGGTCACGCCCTGGCTGAGCTTGGGCAGCATCTGCGGGTGGCGGATCACCACCGTGTCATCGTGGGTGTGTACGTCGATAAAACCCGGCGCCAGCACACGGCCATTAGCATCGATTTCATGCTCGCCGGTTGCGCC
Organism: Pseudomonas sp. W3I7; assembly: GCF_030816095.1. Classification (NCBI taxonomy): domain Bacteria; kingdom Pseudomonadati; phylum Pseudomonadota; class Gammaproteobacteria; order Pseudomonadales; family Pseudomonadaceae; genus Pseudomonas; species Pseudomonas sp. W3I7. The sequence goes on along the minus strand of NZ_JAUSXP010000001.1, from coordinate 685,821 downwards.
CGACAAATCGCCAATGCGCTCGATGCGCCCGGCGCGCAGCCCCACATCGGCGACATAGCCCGGCGTGTTGCTGCCATCCATGATCAGCGCCTGACGGATCAGCGTGTCGTACTTCATATCAGTCTCCAAGCGGCAGGCTGTCGGGGCCGCCGCGATAATCGTCGAGGGCCAGCTTGATCCGGCGCAGGCGTTCCTGGTTGTCGTCCGGCAGCGCCAGCGCCAGCTCGGTGGCGAGCAGGTCGATGGCCAACAGCATGCCGTAGCGCGCCGCAGTGGGCTTGTAGATAAAACTGGTTTCGGCCGGTTGCAGCGGCAGTAAGACGTCCGCCAACTCGGCCAGAGGGGAGTCGGCCAGGGTGATGGCGATGATGGGCGCATCGTAGCTACGCGCCAGTGTCACGACGTCCAACAGTTCTGGCGTCAGCCCGGTGAGCGAGCACACGATCAACGCCTGCTCCGGGCCTAAAGTGGCCGCCGTGACCCGCATCATCACCGGGTCATGGCTGGCGGCAATCGGGTAGCCCAGGCGTACCAGGCGCACCTGCAATTCGTCACTGCACAGGCTCGATGGGCCGCCCATGCCGAACGCGTGAATCATCCGCGCCTTGCCCAACAGGCTGACCGCATCAACAAAACTGGCCTGGTTAAACCCCGACAGGTGCTGACGCAATGTCGCTTCGATATCCCCCAGAATCTGCCGGTGAAACGCCGACTGTTCCGGCAACCCGGCCGGGTCGAGAAAGCGACTGCCCACGCCACTGGCCTGGGCCAATTGCAGGCGCAAATCGCGTAGATCGCGGCAACCGACGCTACGGGCAAACCGCGACAAGGTTGCCGTGCTGACCTCGGCCCGTTGCGACAACGCTTCCAGGCTGGCCGACGCGGCAAAGCCGACGTCATCGAGCATCAGCTTGGCGATGCGGCCTTCGCCGGCGCTGAACGAATCCTGGCGGGCGCGGATCTGGTAGAGGATGTCCATGGCGGCTCCGGCTTACAAAATGAGGCTTATAAAATGAGCTTATAGAACAAGAGAAAGGCCGTAAGTCAGACCAAACGCGACCAAAGAAATCAAAGTCTCCAACACGGTCCAGGTCTTGAAGGTCTGGATCACCGTCATATTGAAGTATTCCTTGATCAGCCAGAAGCCGCCGTCGTTGACGTGGGAAAAGATTACCGAACCCGCACCGGTCGCCAGCACCAGTAATTCAGGGTGTGGATAACCCAGGCCCAAAGCAACGGGCGCGACCACACCCGAGGCCGTGGTCATGGCCACGGTGGCCGAGCCGGTGGCAATGCGCATCAACGCGGCAAACAACCAACCCATCACCAACGGCGACAGCTGGAAGGCATGCGCCAGGCCAAGAATCTCATTGGTCACGCCCGCGTCCACTAGGATGCGGTTCAAGCCGCCGCCCGCGCCCACCAGCAAGGTGATGCTGGCGGTCGGCGCCAGGCACTCATTGGTGAACTTGAGGATCGCTTCGCGGTTGAAGCCCTGGGCCAAACCAAGGGTCCAGAAACTCACCAGCGTGGCGACCAGCAGCGCAATCACCGAGTTGCCGATAAACAGCAGGAATTGGTTGAAGCCAGTGCCCGGCGTGGAAATCACGTTGGCCCAACCACCAATCATCATCAGCACCACCGGCAACAGGATGGTGCCCATGGTCAGGGCAAAACTTGGCAGGCGGGTACGTGGCTCGCGCTCGATAAACTGGCGTTCCAGCGGGTTTTCCGCCGGCAGATGGATACGCGGCACGATGAACTTGGCATAGACGGGACCGGCGATGATCGCCGTGGGAATCCCGATCAGAATCGCGTACAGCACGGTCTGCCCCACCGAGGCGTTATAGGCCAGCACCGCCATCATCGCCGCCGGGTGTGGCGGCACCAGCGCGTGCACCACCGACAGACCGGCGACCATCGGCAAGCCGACCATCAGGATCGATACGCCCACGCGCCGCGCCACGGTAAAGGCGATCGGCACCAGCAACACAAAACCGACCTCGAAAAACAGCGGCAGCCCCACCAGGAACGCGATACACACCATCGCCCAATGGGCGTTGCGCTCGCCGAAACGGTTGATCAGCGTACGCGCCACCTGCTCGGCACCGCCGGATTCGGCCATCATCTTGCCAAGCATGGTGCCCAGCGCCACCACCAGGGCGATATGCCCAAGGGTCTTGCCGACGCCCGCCTCATAGGAGCCCATGATGGTGTCCGCCGGCATGCCGGCCATCAAGGCCAGGCCGATGGACACCAGCGTGATGACGATAAACGGGTTGAGTCGGTAACGTGCAATCAGCACGATCAATGCAATGATGGCGATGGCAGCGTATGCCAACAGCCCAAAGCCCAGTGGTGCGGCCATGCGGTACTCCTTGGAAAGGGTCACGTCGAATTGGTTGTGAAACTCATAAATCATTACCGGGTTGGGTTTTCAATTTTTATGAAAGTAATTTTCGCCCACGGATAAGCGCTGTCGTTCTGGGATATGCCCAACGCCAGCGGATGAAAATTCGGGGGGTGTTCTTACACGAAGTTTTTTGCGCGTGGAAACTCAGCTACCAGGGCCGAGTCTCAGATGGCAGCCCTACTCACAACCAGGAAAACCGACAATGAATCCCAAGACCCTGCTTGTTCCTTTCGCCGCCAGCGCACTGCTGCTCGCCTTTTGCGGCAGCGCCTCGGCCGATGACAGCCCGGCGCTGAAAAAATGCCTGGATGGCGCCAATACCACGGCGGATATGGTTGCCTGCAACGCCACCGAAGCCAAGATCCAGGATGCGCGCCTGAACAAGGCCTACAAAGCCGTCCTTGCACTTCAGGAAGGCAAACAAAAGCAGCAACTGCAGGACGTGCAGCGCCTGTGGATCAAGTACCGGGACGCCAACTGCGGCTTCATCGGCTCCGCGACCGGCGGCACCATCGATCAGGTCAATGGCATCGGCTGCATGCTGGACATGACCCAGACCCGCGCCCAGGAACTGGAAAATATGCTGCCGCTGTAATCAGTCGTGATGCACGCGGGCGCGCTTGAGCAGCTTCTTGCAGCGCTCTGACAAATGCAGCACGCGCACATGTTTGCCGGCCTTGGTGTAGCGCTCGCGCAGGGTCATCAACGCAGCAATCGCCGAGTAGTCGACAAAGCTCAGGTGACGACAATCGAGCGTCACCTGGGCCGGGTCGTTGGCCGGGTCGAACTGGTTCAAAAATGGCGTGGTCGAGGCAAAGAACAGCGTGCCGTGCAGGCGATACAGCTTGCTGCCGTCAGCTTCCAGATGCTCATCGGCGTACAACTCACGGGCCTGTTGCCAGGCGAAGTTCAGCGCCGCAATCACGATGCCGCACAGCACGGCGGTGGCCAGGTCGGTGAACACGGTAATCACCGTGACCGCAATAATCACCAGCACGTCGTTGACCGGCACCTTGTTGATCACCCGCAGCGACGCCCAGGCGAAGGTCTGCTGGGACACCACGAACATCACCCCCACCAGCGCCGCCAGCGGAATGCGCTCAATCAGCGGCGACAGAAACAAAATGAACAACAGGATCATCACCCCGGCAAACACCCCGGAGAAACGCCCGCGCCCGCCGGAGCTTAAGTTGATCACGGTTTGCCCGATCATCGCGCAACCGCCCATGCCGCCAAACAGGCCCGAGACCATGTTCGCCGCGCCCAGGGCCACGCTCTCGCGGTCGGGGTAGCCACGGGTTTCGGTGATTTCATCGGTGAGGTTCAGGGTCAGCAGGGTTTCCAGCAGGCCAACCATCGCCATCAGGAACGCGTAGGGCGCGATGATACCGAGGGTTTCCAGGGTCCAGGGGATCTGCGGCAACGCGAAGGTCGGCAGGCCGCCGGCGATGTGGGCCATATCGCCCAACGTACGGGTCGGCAAGCCCAACAAGTACACCGCCAGCCCGATGCCCAAAATCGCCACCAGCGCCGGCGGCACGGCGCGGGTCAGGCGTGGCAGCAGGTAGACAATCGCCATGGTGGCCGCCACCAGCCCGGCCATCACGTACAACGGCGTGCCGCTCAGCCAGGCTTCACCGCTTTTGAAATGCTCCAGCTGTGCCAGCGCAATGATGATCGCCAGGCCGTTGACGAAACCCAGCATCACCGAGTGCGGCACCATGCGCACCAGTTTGCCCAGCCGTAGCAGGCCGAACGCGACCATGATCAGCCCGCCCAGCAGCACGGTCGCGAGCAGATACTCCACGCCGTGTTGCACCACCAGCGCCACGATCACCACCGCCATTGAACCCGCCGCGCCCGAGACCATGCCCGGCCGGCCGCCGAACAAGGCCGTGAGCGTGCAGATGATAAAGGCGCCGTAGAGGCCCATCAGTGGGTTGAGATGAGCCACCAGGGCAAAGGCGATGCATTCGGGCAGCAGCGCGAAAGACGTGGTGAGGCCGGCCAGGGCATCGGCGCGCAGACGGGTGAGGTTCATGAGGTACCAGGGAGTAGCGAGGGATATGGCGGGGAATGGTACGGAATTGCGGCGGGTGGGGCTAGTAATGTGTAACAACACATGAACCGAGTCGCCTTCATCGCAGGCAAGCCAGCTCCCACATTTTGAATTGCGAATACCTTCAAGTGTGGGAGCTGGCTTGCCTGCGATGGCAGCGCCGCGGTGCTAAGCGAACATCACACCATCTCGTGACGAATCCACTCCACCACCGACGTGCGCTTCGGCGCCCAGCCCAGCAACTCACGCGCATGTTTGCCACGCACCCGGCTGTTGGAACCCAGGCCATAGTTGGCCATTTCATAGCCCCACTCTGCCTCAGCCTCGGCCAATGGCCAGTCCTGCGGCTCGCCCAGGTTCAGCGCTTGGGCAATCGCGGTGGTCATGTCGACAAATGCCGCTTCGCTGCTTTCCACAAAGTAGAACGTGCCCGGGACGTTTTTGGTCAGCGCCAGCAGATACAGGGCCACCACGTCGTCAATGTGCACGTTGGACCAGATGTTCTGGCCGGTGCCCACATGGCGCACCACGCCGCTCTTACGCGCCTGTTTGAGCAGTCGTGGCAATTGCACGCTGTCACGCTTCACGCCCAGGCTGTGACCGTAGATCAGGGTGTTGCAGATTACTGCCGAGTTAACGCCGTCTTTGGCTGCCGCCAGGATCAGGTTGTCGATGGCCACACGCGCGGCCTTGTCGACGGTCGGCTCCGGCAGGTTGTCTTCAACGTAGATGACATCGCTGGCGTTACCGCCCGACGCATCACCGACAATGCTCGAACCGCTGGTGTGCAGGAACGGCTTGTTCGAGCCTTTCAAGGCGGCCAGCAAGGTTTCGACGGCAGCGCGATGGTCGCTGCTGGCGGCGTTGATTACCGCGTCGGCCTGTTGCGCCTGCGCGGTCAACACGGCGGCGTCATCCAGCGTGCCGATCACGGGCGTGATGCCCAGGGCAGTCATTTCAGCCGCTTGCTCGGCGCTGCGCACCAGGCCAGTGACAGTATGGCCGGCCTTGACCAGGCCGGTGGCGATGGAGCCGCCGATAAACCCTGCTGCGCCGGTGACGAATACATTCATGGAGGTTGCTCCTGACGGGGTAAGTGATGGGCCCAGTATCAAGCACTCATTCCTGCCGAATAAGCCCATGTTGCCCAATTCAATCTTGCGCGCAGGTCACGAATCAGCAGGCATATCGCGCCAGCTTGGCCTGAATGAAGTCCAGGAAGCACTGGATGCGCAGCGCCAACTGCGAGTTACGGTAGAACACCGCGTGGATCGGCTGGCGATAGCCGCTGTTGAAGGCTTCCAGCACTGGCACCAGGCGGCCGGCATCGATGTCGGCGATGGTCATGAAGTTCGACAGGCAGCAAATGCCCTGCCCTTCCAGCGCCAACTGACGCACGGTTTCGCCACTGGAGGCGGCAATGCTCGGCTGGATCCGCCAGCGGTCGCCTTCCACGTGGCGCAGCGGCCAGTGGTTGAGGGTTTCGGTCTGGGTAAAGCCCAGCAGCGTATGGTCGGCCAACTCGGCCACGGTCTTCGGCGTGCCGAACTGCTTGAGGTAATCGGGGCTGGCGAGGATGTGCAGCGGCGTGCAGCCCAGTGAGCGTGCATGCAGGGTCGAGTCAGCCAGCGCACCGATACGGATGGCAATGTCAGTGCTTTGCTCCAGCAGGTCGATGATCAGGTCGTCGCTGTTCAGTTCCAGCTGGATATCCGGGTAGAGGCTGCGAAACTCGGCAATGTACGGCACGATCCCATGCAGCATGAACGGCACGGCCGCGTTGATGCGCAGGCGCCCGGAAGGGTTCTTCTGGCGCGACGACAGGCGCTCTTCCAGCGCGTCCATCTGCGCCAGGATCACCTTGGCCTGTTCGAAAAAATACTTGCCCTCTTCGGTCAGGTCCATGCGCCGCGTGGTGCGGTTGATCAGCGTGGTGTCGAGCTTGGCTTCCAGGCGCGACAAGGTGCGGCTGACTGCCGAAGGCGTCTGCCCGACCTGCTCCGCAGCCGCCGAAATCGAGCCGCACTCAATCACGCTGACGAAGATCTGTAGCTCATCGGATCGGGCTTTCACAGGCTGTCCTCTTTATCGGTTGCTGGCAGCTTACACCGAGAAATTGAACACCTGCGCCAGATGCTGCTCGTAGCGCGCCACGTCGGCCTCGATTGCCGGGCGTTTCATCACGTCCACACACAGAAAGGTCGGCAGGCTGGTCATGCCAAGAAACTCGTTGGCCTTGTGAAACGGAAAGTACACGGCGTCCACGCCCTTGGCTTCGAAGAAGTCGGTTGGGTCGTCAAAGGCCTGCTGTGGCGCGTTCCAGGTCAGCGAGAGCATGTACTGCTTGCCCTGGATCAGGCCGCCGCTGCCGTATTTCTGCGACGCATCGGAGCGCGTACGGCCGTCGCTGGCGTACAGGCTGCCGTGGCCTTCGGTAAAGACTTCGTCGATGTACTTCTTGACGATCCACGGCGCGCCCATCCACCAGCCGGGCATTTGGTAGATGATCACATCGGCCCAGAGGAACTTGGCGACTTCTTCAGCCACGTCATAGCCTTCATCGATATGGGTGACTTTGACGTCGATGCCGCCACGGTCGAGCACGGCCACGGCGGCGTCGTGCAAGGTGGTGTTATAGCGGCCGTCGGAGTGGGCGAATTTTTTGCCACCGTTAAGCAGGAGGACTTTTTTCATGGGAGGGATTCCAAAGGGTTGAACATATCTGCCGGCAGGCTATCGACATTCAACCCCTGGAATAAGCGGCGGCGCGGCAAAATACATTTGATCAAAACGCACGAATACGCAGCCTACTATTGATTTACCCGCCTATGAGCAAGTGACCGCCCAGCAACGCCATGCCGACGAAAAATACCCGCTTGAACAGCACCGCACTGATGCGCTGGCGCAGCACCTGGCCCAGCCACATCCCCAGCAACGCGGGTATCAGCGCCAACAGCGAGGCGCTCACTTCGCCACCGCCCAGGGTGCCACGCCAGGTCAGCGCAGCGGCCAACGCCAGCGTGGAAGCGGTGAACGCCAGCCCCAGCGCCTGCACCAATTGATCGCGGTGCAAACCCAGGGCTTGCAGATAGGGCACAGCCGGAATCACGAACACACCGGTCGCCGAAGTGATAAGGCCGGTGACCAGACCGCACAACGGGCCCAGCCAGCGCTCCGTTTGAGGCTTCACCTTGAAGGTCGGCAGGAACAACCCACTTAACGCATACAGCAGCAAGGCGCCACCTAGCGCGCGAACCACCCAGTGCCCGCCGTCCATGCCCAGCCACAAGGTGCCAAGCCCGGTGCCGAGGAAAATCAGCAGCAGCATCGGCCATAGGCGTTTGAGCAAGGCGCTCAAGTGGCCACCGAACGCCAGTTGCCAGAGGTTGGTGACCGTTGAAGGGATGATCAGCAATGCCGCAGCCTGCGCCGGGAGCATAGCCAGGCCGAGCATGCCCATGGCGACGGTGGGCAGGCCCAGACCGATCACGCCTTTGACGGTCCCGGCCAGCAGGAAGGTGCCGATTACCAGCAGGGTCAAGGCGGGGCCGAGGTTTTGGTAGAACGTCAGGAAGGTAGTCATGGGGTGATTTTGCAGGATTTCGTTGAGGTCGAAAATTCACCATATACTGAGGGAGCCTCTTGTTTTTCATGAGGCTGAAATTGCTATCGCAGGCAAGCCAGCTCCCACATGTTGATTGGTGAACACAGTCAAATGTGGGAGCTGGCTTGCCTGCGATAGGGCCAGTGAAGTCACTCGAGAACCCCCAGCCATGCACTTTGACCTGATCGACCTGCGCCTCTACCTGCACACCCTCGACACCGGCAACATCACCGCCGGCGCGGCGCGCAGCCATTTATCCCTGGCCGCCGCCAGCGCGCGCATCCGCGCGATGGAAGCATCACTTGGCATTGAGCTACTCGAACGTAACCGCCGTGGCGTCACCCCAACACCCGCCGGCAAAGCCCTGGCCCGTCACGCCCGCCTGTTGTTGCAACAGGCCGAGCACCTGCAACAGGACCTGGCCGAATACGCCAAGGGCATCAAAGGCCAGGTGCGCCTGCTGTGCAACACCACCGCCCTGAGCGAATACCTGCCGGAACTGCTGGCGGATTTTTTGCGCCAACACCCCAACCTCGATATCGACTTACAGGAGCTGCCGAGCCTGCGCATTACCCAAGCCTTGCGCCAGGGTACAGCAGACCTGGGGATTATCTCCGATGCGGTGGACACCCACGGCTTGCAGACCCTGCCGTTTCGCGATGACCCACTGGTGCTGATCATGCCCCTTGATCATCCGTTGGCGACGGCGAATTTTATCGAAAGCCTGCCATACGATTATGTAGGCCTGACCGCCAGCAGCGCGCTTTCGGTCTACCTGGAAGAACAGGCCTTGCACGCAGGCTTTCGCCTGCAAACCCGCATTCGCGCCGAGGGTTTTGATGGGTTGATCCGCATGGTCGCCGGCGGCGCCGGCCTGGGCATCGTGCCCCAGGCCGCACTGGAACGCTGGCCGACAGAAAAGCGCATCAAGGCCCAGCCATTAACTGAAGACTGGGCCTGTCGCAAACTACTGTTATGCGCCCGCGCCTTCGAGCAATTGCCGGGTTACGCCAAGGCCTTGTTCGACGCCCTGGCCCTGCCCTTGCGGAAAAACCCGTAATACACCGCCGACAGAATCAGCAGGAATGGCACCCCAAACACCAGTGTCATCTTGAAGGCCTCGGTGAAGTACGTGGTGATCATCACCGCCCCCATCAGCACCAGGCCCAGCAGCGTGCTGTAGGGAAACAGGCGCAGCTGGAACGACAGCTTCGGCCCGCCGTGGCGCTTGCGATAACGGCGGAAAAACAGGTGCGTGAGGAAGATCATGAACCAGGTGAAGATCGCGCCAAACATCGAAATCGCCATCATCAAGGTGAACGAGCTTTCCGGGTACACCACGTTCAGCAAGGTCGCCAGGGCAATGCCGGAGCTGGACAGCAGCAACGCGTTCAGCGGAATGCCGCTCTTGCTCAAGGCGCCCATGGACTTGGGCGCAAAGCCTGCACGCGACAGGCTGAACATCATGCGTGTGGTGATGTAGAGCTGGCTGTTCATCGCCGACAACGCGGCGATCAGGATCACGAAGTTCATCACCCCGGTGGCACCGGGAATGCCGATGGTCTGCATCACCGTGACAAACGGGCTCTGGGTCTGGCCGGCCTGGTTCCACGGCACAATGGCGAGCATCAACGCGAGCGTCAGCAGGTAAAACACCACCAACCGCACGATGGTGGCGCGAAAGGCTTTCTTCACCGCCTGCTCCGGGTCGGCGGCTTCACCGGCGGCCACGGCGATCATTTCTACGCTCAGATAGCTGAAGATCGACACGATCACCGCGATCCACATGCCGCTCAACCCATGGGGGAAAAACCCGTCATGGGCTGTGTAATTCTGTATGCCGTAGTCCGGGTTACCGGAACCGAACACCACGTACACGGCAAGGATGATGAAGCCGACGATCGCGGTGATCTTGATGGTCGAGAACCAGTATTCGAAGTTGCCGAAGGTCTTTACGCTGATGGCATTGAGCAGAATCAGCACACTGGAAAACGACACAATCCACACCCACTCCGGCACGTTGGCGAACCAGTACTTCATGTACATCGCCACCGCCGTGACCTCGGCGCCCACGGCCAGCACAATCGCCGCCCAGTAGGCATAACGCACCAGAAAGCCGGCCAGCGGGCTGATGTAAAACTCGGCATAGGCGCCGAACGAGCCCGAGGTGGAGTGCGCCACGGTCATCTCCGCCAGACAGCCCATCAGCAGCAAGGTGATCAACGCACCGATGGCGTAACTCACCAGCACACTCGGCCCGGCATAACCGATGGCGTAGGCGCTGCCCATAAACAGCCCGGTGCCGATGGCGCCACCGATGGCGATCATACTCATCTGACCGGAAGTGAGCTGGCGCCTCAGGCCCAGTTCGCGATGGGTGATCTCTGCAAAGCCTTTGTCTGGCGTGGTCACGTGGTGTGCCCCTTTATTATTGTGATTGCCCTGTTTGGATATTGACGCAGCCCCCCTGTGGGAGCGGGCTTGCCCTAATGCCAGTCAGTTAAGACATCGCCGTTAACTGTGGCGAGGGAGCTTGCTCCCGTTGGACTGCGTAGCAGTCCCATGCTTTTAAAGCAAAGAGCAGGGCCGCTTCGCGCTGGAGCGCCAGCCCGGCCCAGCGGGAGCAAGCTCCCTCGCCACAGGTCGCTGGTTGTCAGTTCTAGCTTTTAACTGACTGGCATTAGGGCTTGCCCGCTTCCACATTTTGATTCGTGTTGTACTTAAGTGACGCTGTTGCGCACTTTGAACTGCGGCTGGTCCCAGGTGTGGTTGTCGAGGATTTCGCCAAGGATCTCCACGGCATCAAATACCTCGGTAAAGCTTGTGTACAACGGCGTAAACCCAAAGCGCATGATGCGCGGCTCACGGTAATCGCCGATCACCCCTCGGGCAATCAAGGCCTGGATCACCGCATAACCTTCCGGGTGTTCGAAACTCACATGGCTGCCGCGTTTGGCATGCTCACGCGGCGTAATCAGCTGCAGCCCGTGGGCGGCGCAACGGGCTTCGACCAACGCGATAAACAGGTCGGTCAAGGCCAGGGATTTGCTGCGCAGGCTGGCCATGTCGGTCTGGGCAAAAATCTCCAGGCCGCATTCGACCATCGCCAACGACGTGATCGGCTGTGTGCCGCACAGGTAGCGCGCGATGCCGACGCTTGGCGCGTATTGAGTTTCCATGGCGAACTGGCGCGTGTGCCCGAACCAGCCCGACAATGGCTGGCGCACCACATCCACCAGCGCCGGGTTGACCCACACAAACGCCTGCGAGCCCGGCCCGCCATTCAGGTATTTGTAAGTGCAGCCAATCGCATAATCGGCCCTAGCCTTGTTCAGGTCGATGGGCACCGCGCCCGCCGAATGCGCCAGGTCCCAGATACTCAGCGCGCCGCATTCGTGGCTCAGGGCAGTGAGCGCCTGCATGTCGTACATGTAGCCGGTCTTGTAATTGACGTGGGTGAGCATCACCACCGCCACGTCCTGGTCGATGGCCTGGGGCAGTTCGTCCGGGCTGTTGACCAAGCGCAGGGAATAGCCCTGTTGCAACAGCTCGGTCAGGCCCTCGGCGATGTACAGGTCGGTGGGAAAGTTACTCGCCTCGCTGACGATCACCTTGCGCGCAGGCTCGCGTTGGCGCTGCACGCTCAAGGCAGCGCTGAGCACCTTGAACAGGTTGATCGAGGTGGTATCGGTAATCACCACTTCACCGTCACGCGCGCCAATCAACGGCGCCAAACGGTTGCCCAGGCGTTGGGACAAGTCAGCCCAACCGGCGCTGTTCCAGCTGCGAATCAAGCCATTGCCCCACTCCTCGGCGATCACCTGCTGCGCTCGCTCCAACGCCGCTACCGGGCGTGCGCCCAGAGAGTTGCCATCGAGGTAGATCACGCCCGCAGGCAAGGCAAACTGTTGACGCAGTGGCGCCAGCGGGTCCTGGGCGTCGAGGGCTAGGCAGTGGCTTAGAGTGGTCATGGGGCGTCCTGATTTTTATAAGTAAGGATGGACCAAATAATGAACGAAGCTTTAGAGAATTTTCGTGCAAAGTGGTAGGTAACAGGCTAATTAAGCTGTAGGAAATTCGAATTTAACCCCCAAACACGCGGATTTATTCTAACCATGATTCTCGACGCCACCGACCTGCGCCTCCTGCATTTTTTGCAACAGGATGGGCGCATCAGCAACCAGGAATTGGCGGAAAAAGTCGCCCTGTCGCCCTCCGCCTGCCTGCGCCGTTTGCGCCTGCTGGAGAGTGAAGGAATCATCAGCGGCTACCGCGCCGTATTGAATGCCGAGCAGCTGGGGATCGAGTTGGAGGCCATCGTGCACCTGTCGTTGCGCCAGGATGTGGAGGACTGGCACGAGACCTTTATCAAGAAGGTGCAAGGTTGGCCGGAGGTGGCCAGCGCCTATGTGATCACCGGCGCCAGCAACTATGTGTTGCGTGTGCAGGCGCGCAACCTCAAGCACTTTTCCGACTTTATCGTGAACCACCTGAACCGCACGGCCGGGGTGATGGATATTCGTTCGGAGATAGTGTTGCAGAAGATCAAGGATCGGGATGAAGTGCTGGACCTGGTCATCCGCAAATAGCCAGCCACACCACAGAAACCCAGTGGGAGCTGGCTTGTTGTGGCGAGGGAGCTTGCTCCCGTGAGCCGGCTTTTTGGGGGCGCTTCGCACCCCAGCGCAAGCAAGCTTGCTCGCCACAACAAGCCAGCTCCCACATTTTTTTGCCCGCGTTTAATCAGTCTTCGAGGGCACGAACGCGCTGCATGCGCTTTTGCTCTACCGGCGCGTCTGCCAGCTGCAACTCAAAGTCAAAATCAATCTGCGCAAACCGCCCTTGCACCCCAAACTCCCGCGCCAATTGCTGATCCTCACTAAACCGAATCTCGGCGATCAACTCATCGCGTGTCGCGTAGGCAAAATCATCATGCAGGTACGGGTCGTCCGACAGGTTGATCTGCGTGGTGAGGTGCCGATGCCCCGGCGCCGAGATGAAGAAGTGGATATGCGCCGGCCGCTGCCCATGGCGCCCCAGTTGGTCGAGCAGTTGCTGAGTCGGCCCGGTCGGCGGGCAACCGTAGCCCGACGGCACGATGCTGCGAAACCGGTAGTTGCCCTGGGCATCGGTCTCGATGCGCCGACGCAGGTTAAATGCTGATTGTGTCGGGTCAAACCACGAATAAGTGCCGCCGGTATTGGCCTGCCACACATCCACAATCGCGCCCGCCAACGGCTTGCCATCGGTGCCCCGCACTTGCCCGCGCATAAACAGCGGCACTGCATCGTCCTTGCCATCGTCCAGCCGCGCTTCGTAGTGGCTCAGCGGTGCGCCGGCCACGTACAGCGGGCCTTCGATGGTGCGTGGCGTACCGCCGGATTTGCCGGCCTCTTGGTCCGCAGCGTCCATCAGCAGGTCCAGGTAATGCTCAAGGCCCAAGCCGGCGGCGAGCAAACCCGCTTCCTGATGCTTGCCCAATTCGTTGAGGTAATTGACCGCCTTCCAGAACTCTTCCGGGGTCACTTCCAGGTCTTCGATGATGTTTACCGTATCGCGCAGGATCCGATAGATCAGCGCCTTGGCGCGCGGGTTGCCGCCGTCATTATGGTTGCCGCTGGCTTCTTCGAGAAACGCCTGGGCGTGGGCAGTCTGGGACAGTCGGATGGACATGGTGCAAATCCTCATCTTGTAATTATTGGGTGCAAACGGGCTTAACGGTCGTCCTCATGGATCGACGAAGGGTGGCGGCACAGGGCGTTCACTTCGATGGCCATGTAGGGAAAAAGCGGCAGTTGCATCAGCAGGTCGTGCAGGTCTTGCACGCTGTCGACGTCGAACACGCTGTAGTTGGCGTAGTGCCCGGCGATGCGCCACAGGTGGCGCCATTTGCCTTCTTGTTGCAGGCGCTGCGCCAGGGCTTTCTCCTCGGCCTTGAGGCTGGCGGCGCGCTCGGGGTGCATGTCCAGCGGCAGGTTCACGGTCATTTTTACGTGGAACAACATGGCAGGCGCCTCTTAGTGTGTGTCACGACGCAAGAACGCCAGGCGCTCTTCATCAATGGCCAGGCCCAGGCCCGGTGCGGTGGAAACATGCAGCTCAAAATCGCGATACACCGGCGGCTCGGTGAGGATGTCTTCGGTGAGCAGCAGCGGGCCGAACAGTTCGGTGCCCCACGCCAGCGTGTTCAGCGTAAGAAAGGCATGCGCCGACGCCAAGGTGCCGATGCCGCCTTCGAGCATGGTGCCGCCGTACAGGCCGATGCCCGCCGCCTCGGCAATTGCGGCGGTGCGCAACACCGCACGCGGGCCGCCGTTTTTGGCGATCTTGAGCGCGAACACTGAAGCCGCACCTTCGCGCGCCAGGTTGAAGGCGTCCTCCACACATTCAATCGATTCATCGGCCATGATCGGCGCCGGGCTCGACAGGTTGAGCCGGGCCATGCCGCCACGGTTGTTGCGCGAAATCGGCTGCTCGATCAGGTCGATGCCGTTGTCGCCCAGCACCTTGCAGGCGCGCAGGGCCACGGCTTCGTCCCAGGCCTGGTTGACGTCGACACGCACACTGGCGCGCTCGCCCAGGGCTTTTTTGATCGCGAGCACATGGGCCAGATCGCGGCTGACCTCACCGGCACCGATCTTCAACTTGAAGAGGCGATGGCGGCGCAGGTCGAGCATCTTTTCGGCTTCGGCGATGTCCTGTTCGGTGTTGCCGCTGGCCAAGGTCCAGGCCACCGGCAAGGCGTCGCGCACGCGCCCGCCGAGCAGTTCGCTCACCGGCAGGTTCAGGCGTTTGCCCAGCGCATCGAGCAAGGCGCTTTCGATGCCGGATTTGGCAAAGGTGTTGCCGCGAATGCTGCGCTCCAGGCGCAACATGGCCGCGTTGATATTGCTTGCGTCCTGACCGATCAGCAGCGGCGCGAAGTGACGGTCAATGTTGACCTTGATGCTGTCCGGGCTTTCGTTGCCGTAGCTCAAACCGCCGATGGTGGTGGACTCACCGATGCCTTCGATGCCGTCGGCGCAACGCAGGCGGATGATCACCAGCGTCTGGTTTTGCATCGTGTGCATCGCCAGCTTGTGCGGGCGAATGGTGGGGAGGTCGACGATGATGGTCTCGATCGACTCAATGGCGCAAATCGGCATGGCTATACCCGTTGGGTTCTTTATAGGTTTGAGCCGATTCTGTGCCGTATTTTTAAAGGCTTCCAATATAGAATGGGTCTCGCACGATACCCTCAAGGTATGAAAGGAGCCGTCATGGAACTGCGTCATCTGCGCTATTTCCAGGTGCTGGGTGAAACCCTCAACTTCACCCGCGCCGCCGTTCGCCTGCACATCGCCCAGCCGCCATTGAGCCGGCAGATCCAGCAACTGGAAGATGAACTGGGCGTGATTCTGCTGGAGCGCGGCCGCCCGTTGCGGCTGACCGAGGCCGGGCGGTTTTTCTATGAGCACGCCAATGTGCTGCTGGAACAACTGGCCAAGGTCTGCGACACCACGCGGCGTATTGGCCAGGGCGAAAAGACCTGGCTGGGCATCGGCTTCGCGCCCTCGACCCTGTACGGCGTGCTGCCGGAGTTGATTCGGCGGCTGCGCAACCATGAGGCGCTGGAGCTGGAATTGGGCTTGTCGGAGATGACCACCTTGCAGCAAGTCGAGGCGCTCAAGGCCGGGCGTATTGATGTGGGCTTCGGGCGCATTCGCATCGACGACCCGGCCATCGTCCAGCGCGTGCTGGTGGAGGATCGACTGGTGGCCGTATTGCCCGCCGGCCACCCCCTGCTCGGCGCGCCCGCCACCCTCGCACAATTGGCCGCAGAGCCGTTTGTGCTCTACCCCGGCAACCCACGCCCCAGCTATGCCGACCATGTAATCGCGCTGTTCGATGCCCATGGCTTGAGCCTCAAAGTGGCGCAGTGGACCAACGAGTTGCAGACGGCGATCGGGCTGGTGGGCGCAGGGATGGGCGTGACGCTGGTGCCGGCCTCGGTGCAGGTGTTGCACCGGGCGGATATTGGCTACACGCCGATTGTGGAAGCCACTGCGACCTCGCCGATTATCCTGAGCCGGCGCGTGAATGATCAGTCGCCAGGGCTGAGTCATTGTTTGCAGTTGGTTGAGGAGTTGATCTGAGTTCTGCCAAACGATGCAATTCCCCTGTGGGAGCTGGCTTGCTCGCGAATGCGGTGGGTCAGCCAGCACATGTATTGACTGACACACCGCATTCGCGAGCAAGCCCGCTCCCACAGTTTGATCCTCATTGTTTTCAGAGGCTGCGCAGGCGCTTGCGCTGCAGGGTTTGGCTGGGGGACTCATCGAATAGTTTGCGATACTCCGCCGAAAACCGCCCCAAGTGGGTAAAGCCCCAGCCCAGCGCGATCTCGGAGATGGTGCGGATGGAACCGTGCTCGAGGATCTCCTGGCGCACGGCACCCAGCCGGTACTTCTTCAGGTAAGCCATCGGCGACAGCGCAAAGTATTTACGAAACGCATCGAACAGTTTGAACCGCGACACACCCGCGGCCACTTCCAAATCCTCCAACTTCAACGCCTCGCGGGCGTTGTCGTGGATGTATTGCCGGGCCCGGATCAAATAGTGCGGCAGCTTCACGCCCAGCACGGCGCGCAGTTCTTCCGAATAGTTGTTCGGCTGGGCCAGGATCAACCCCTTGATCAACGAGCTTTCCAGATCCCGCGTAAACGCCGCCTGCTCATACAACTCGCTGCTGCACTCAAGCTCGGCAATAAAGTAGCGCGCCATGCGCCACCACGACGCCGAAGCACCGTCCACCGCGTCCATCACCGGCTCAAAACGCAGCGGCGCCTCGATAGGCCGTTGCAGCAAACCCTCCAGGGATTCACTCATCGCCGCCCGCGTTATCACCACCTGCAACTTGCGGCAGTCGCCGGATATTGCCAGCACCTGATGCTCGTTGGGCGACAGGATCACGCCCTGGTCACGGTTGGAACTGAGCTGCTGACCGTTCTTGCTCAATTCCTGCTCACCCACCAACGGCAGGCTCAGGCTGTAGCTGCTGAAGTGCTCGGCATCTTCGATATCAATGGTCACGTCGGTGCCGTACTCGATCACACCCAAGGTGGTGGCGCGGGACTTGAACACGTTGGCGCTGTGGTGAAAACGCAGGCGCTCGGGCGTGCTTGTCGCCAGGCGATGCGGCCCGCAAATCCCGGACATCCAGCTGCAGGCGCCTTCCAGGTCGAAGCGTTGAATATGGATTTCGCGTGTATGGCTACTCATCAGGGTGCACCCACGGCGGTTAGGCGGTTGCGCGCTCTGGCGGCGCGTCGTTGGCAATCGACAGCAAGTTCTACGCCACGCCCGCCTGAATGCAACCGGGTGGATAGCAACCGTCGACTATGTGGATAAGCCGCAGGCATTTGCGACCTTCCCTTGGTATGACAGTAGCGCATGGCGTCACCTGAGCGCACTGAGCTGGGTATTTGCTGCCCAATTTTGCGGCCTGCCTTCCCCCATTAAGCGGATAGCCCGCGGCCTGCCCCACTGCCTCTAATAACCCACCGATTAGCCCCTATCAAAAAAGGTGCCTCCCATGAGTGGTGCAAGAAGCGTCGAGCAGTGGAAAACGTTTATCGAAGGTTGCCTGGACTTTCGGCCGGTGGACGACGTGTTCCGCATTGCCCGCGACATGTTCACCGAGCCCGAACTGTTCGATCTGGAGATGGAACTGATCTTCGAAAAAAACTGGATCTACGCCTGCCACGAAAGCGAACTGGCCAATAACCACGACTTCGTGACGATGCGCGCCGGGCGCCAGCCGATGATCATCACCCGCGACGGCGAGGGCCAACTTAATGCGCTGATCAACGCCTGCCAGCATCGCGGCACCACGCTGACGCGCGTCGGCAAGGGCAACCAGTCGACCTTTACCTGCCCGTTCCACGCCTGGTGCTACAAGAGCGACGGCCGACTGGTGAAGGTCAAGGCGCCGGGCGAGTACCCGGAAGGTTTCGACAAAGCCACACGCGGCCTGAAAAAAGCCCGTATCGAAAGCTACAAGGGCTTTGTGTTCATCAGCCTCAACGTGCAAGGCAGCGACAGCCTGGAAGACTTCCTCGGTGACGCCAAAGTGTTCTTCGACATGATGGTCGCGCAGTCCGCCACCGGTGAACTGGAAGTGCTGCCGGGCAAATCCGCCTACACCTACGACGGCAACTGGAAGCTGCAAAACGAAAACGGCCTGGACGGTTATCACGTCAGCACCGTGCACTACAACTACGTGGCCACGGTGCAGCATCGCCAGCAGGTGAATAGCGAAAACGGCAGCGACTCCGCCAGCACCCTGGACTACAGCAAACTCGGCGCCGGCGACGCGAATACCGATGACGGCTGGTTTGCCTTCAACAACGGCCACAGCGTGCTGTTCAGCGACATGCCCAACCCCAGCGTGCGCTCGGGCTACGCCACCATCATGCCGCGCCTGGTGGATGAACACGGCCAGCAGAAAGCCGAGTGGATGATGCACCGCCTGCGCAACCTGAACATCTACCCGAGCCTGTTTTTCCTCGACCAGATCAGCTCACAGCTGCGGATTATTCGCCCGGTGGCGTGGAACAAGACCGAGATCATCAGCCAGTGCCTGGGCGTGAAAAACGAGTCGGCGGCCGACCGCGAAAACCGCATTCGCCAGTTTGAGGATTTCTTCAACGTCTCGGGCATGGGCACGCCGGATGATCTGGTGGAGTTTCGCGAAGCCCAGCGCGGTTTCCAGGGCCGCCTGGAGCGCTGGAGCGATATCTCACGGGGCAGCCATCGCTGGGAAACCGGCCCCACGCCGAACAGCGAAGCCATCGGCATTCAACCGGCCATGACCGGCACCGAATTCACCCACGAAGGCCTGTATGTAAACCAGCACCGTAACTGGCAGCAATTTCTGCTCAAAGGCCTGGACCAGCAAGCGCTGACACTGCGGGAGGTGAAGTGATGGATGCCCAATTGCAGTACCGGATCGAGCAATTCTTTTACCGCAAATCCGAGCTGTGCGACGCCCAGGACTGGGACGCCTACGTGCAGTTGTTCGACCCGCAGAGCGAGTTCCACCTGCCGCAATGGGACTCGGAACACGTGTACACCCGCGACCCCAAACGCGAGATGTCGCTGATCTACTACGCCAACCGTTCGGGCCTGGAAGACCGCGTGTTCCGTTTGCGCACCGGCAAGGCGGCGTCAGCGACGCCGATGCCGCGCACCTTGCACTTGATCAATAACGTGCGGATCGCCGAGCAGGCAGACGGCACGCTGGAGGTGAAACTGAACTGGCACACGCTGTTCTATCGACTCGCCACTTCAGAGCAGTTCTACGGGCTTGCCACTTACCACCTCAAGCCGGAGGGCGACAGCTGGCTGATCACTCGCAAGCACGCACTGTTACTCAACGACACCATCAATTCGGTGCTGGATTTTTATCACCTTTGATCAGGCACATCACACCCTGTGGCGAGGGAGCTTGCTCCCGGTGGACCGGGCTGGCGCTCCAGTGCGCAGCGCTCCCAAGATTTTGGGGCCGCTGCGCAGCCCAGCGCGAGCTTGCTCCCTCGCCACAGGTAAGCGCGTGGAGTTATGCGGATGAATCACAAAGTGGCCTTCAGTTTTGCCGACGGCAAAACCCTGTTTTTCCCGGTAGGCGCGAATGAAATCCTGCTGGATGCGGCATTGCGCAACGGCATCAAGATCCCGCTCGATTGCCGTGAGGGCGTGTGCGGCACCTGCCAGGGCCGTTGCGACTCCGGCGATTACACCCAGGATTATGTCGACGACGAAGCCCTCTCCAGCCTCGACCTCAAGCAACGTAAGATGCTCAGCTGCCAGACGCGGGTGCAGTCCGACGCTACGTTCTATTTCGACTTTGAATCGAGCCTGTGCAATGCGCCGGGGCCGGTGCACGTGCGCGGCAAGGTCAGCGAAGTGCAGCAGGTGTCGGCCAGCACGGCGATTTTGCAGCTGACCCTGGACGACTCACTGGACTTCCTGCCCGGGCAATATGCCCGTCTGTCGGTCCCAGGCACCGACCGTTGGCGTTCGTATTCTTTTGCCAACCGGTCGGGCAATCAATTGCAATTTCTGGTGCGCCTGTTGCCCGATGGTGTCATGAGCAACTACTTGCGCGAACGCTGCCAGGTGGGTGATGAAGTGCTGATGGAGGCGCCATTGGGTGCTTTCTACCTCAGGCATGTCACCCGGCCGCTGATCCTGGTGGCCGGCGGGCACCGGCTTGTCCGCCTTGCTGGGCATGCTCGATGAGCTGGCTGCCAGCGGCTGCAACCAGCCGGTCCATTTGTATTACGGCGTGCGCGGGGCCGAGGACTTGTGCGAAGCCCAACGCATCCAGGCCTACACCTCGACAATCCCCGGCTTTCGCTACACCGAAGTGCTCAGCGACCCGTCGCCCGAGTGGCCGGGCAAACGCGGCTACCTCACCGAACATTTCGACCTGGCCGAATTGCGGGACGGTTCGGCGGATATGTACGTGTGCGGCCCCCCTCCAATGGTCGAATCCATTCAACAATGGCTGGCGGATCAGGCACTTGATGGCGTTCAACTGTATTACGAAAAGTTTACGCAGAGTAATATCTGACCCCTCAGCGGTTCTGAGGGGCTGATGCGGCGTGCACTCACCCTCAAGAAAAACAAGTAGAAGGGAATGTTAATGGCGGATGACATGGTTAACCCGGTAGGCCTCAAGCGTGGTCTGAAGAACCGGCACATTCAGCTGATTGCCTTGGGAGGGGCGATTGGCACAGGGTTGTTCCTCGGTTCGGCCGGGGTACTCAAGTCGGCTGGGCCGTCGATGATCCTGGGCTACGCAATTGCCGGTTTCATTGCGTTCCTGATCATGCGCCAGCTTGGCGAGATGATCGTCGAAGAGCCGGTGGCCGGCTCCTTCAGCCACTTCGCCCACAAATACTGGGGCGGCTACGCCGGCTTCCTGGCGGGCTGGAACTACTGGGTGCTCTACGTGCTGGTGGGCATGGCCGAACTGACGGCCGTGGGCAAATACATCCAGTTCTGGTGGCCGGAGATTCCGACCTGGGTCAGTGCGCTGGTGTTTTTTGTCGCGGTCAACCTGATCAACACCCTCAACGTGAAGTTCTTCGGTGAAGCCGAGTTCTGGTTTGCGATCATCAAGGTGGTGGCGATTGTCGGCATGATCGTGCTCGGCTGCTACCTGCTGTTCAGCGGCACCGGCGGCCCGCAAGCTTCGGTGAGCAACCTGTGGAGCCACGGCGGGTTCTTCCCCAATGGCGGCATGGGGCTGTTGATGTCGATGGCCTTCATCATGTTCTCGTTCGGCGGCCTGGAGCTGGTGGGCATTACCGCCGCCGAGGCCAGCGAGCCGCGTAAAGTGATCCCCAAAGCCATCAACCAGGTGGTCTACCGGATTCTGATTTTCTACGTCGGCGCACTGACCGTGCTGCTGTCGCTGTACCCATGGGACCAACTGCTGCAAACCCTCGGCGCATCGGGCGATGCCTACAGCGGCAGCCCGTTTGTGCAGATCTTCTCGCTGATCGGTAACGACACCGCCGCGCACATCCTCAACTTCGTGGTGCTGACCGCGGCGCTGTCGGTGTACAACAGCGGCGTGTACTGCAACAGCCGCATGCTGTTCGGCCTGGCCGAGCAAGGCGACGCGCCCAAGGCGCTGATGAAGCTCAACAAGCAAGGCGTGCCGATTCGCGCCCTGGCCATTTCGGCCTTGGTGACGATGCTGTGCGTGGTGGTCAACTACGTCGCGCCGCACAGTGCGCTGGAACTGCTGTTCGCGCTGGTGGTTGCCTCGCTGATGATCAACTGGGCGCTGATCAGCCTCACCCACATCAAGTTCCGCAAGGCCATGGGCGAGCAAGGCGTGACGCCGTCGTTCAAGACCTTCTGGTTCCCGTTCAGCAACTACCTGTGCCTGGCGTTCATGGTGATGATCATCAGCGTGATGCTGGCGATTCCGGGGATTAACAACTCGGTGTATGCGATGCCGGTTTGGGTGGGGATTATCTACATTGCCTACCGGTTGCGGATCAGAAACGCGAAAGTAGCCGTGGCGCAGTAACCCCTGTGGGAGCCGGGCTTGCCCGCGATGGCGGTGGGTCAGTCAGTGGATCGGCTGGCTGATACACCGCTATCGCAGGCAAGCCAGCTCCCACATTTGAATGCATTCCAAATGTAGAAAGCCCCGGGATTCCGGGGCTTTTTGTTTAGAGCGTGGAACGCACTCGCCACAGTTCGGGGAACAACACCGTGTCGAGCATCTTGCGCAGATAACCCACGCCTTCCGTGCCGCCAGTGCCGGGCTGGAAGCCGATGATGCGCTCCACCGTGGTCACATGCCGAAAGCGCCACTGGCGGAATGAGTCTTCCAGGTCGATAAACTTCTCGGCCAACTGATACAAATCCCAATACCGGCTCGGGTCGCGGTACACCTCGCGCCACGCCGCCTCCACCGACTCATCGTGAACCGTGGCCGCCGTCGGGTCGCGTTCGGCGCGTTTGGGGTCAATCGCCAACCCGGCTTTAACCATCAGATTGATCGCCTCGTCATACAACGACGGCGTGGCAATCGCCACTTTCAACTGGTTCAACAACTCTGGGCGATGCGCATGCGGGCGCAACAGCGCTGCGCTTTTATTGCCGAGGATAAATTCGATCTCGCGGTACTGGAACGACTGGAACCCTGACGACTGCCCCAAGAAAGGGCGAATCGCCTTGTATTCCGACGGCGTCATGGTTGCCAGCACGGCCCAGGCGTGCACCAGTTGGTCGAAGATCCGCGACACCCTTGCCAGCATCTTGAAGGCCGGCGGCAACTCGCCCAGGCGCACGTGTTCGCGAGCGGCCTTGAGTTCGTGGAGCATCAGTTTCATCCACAGCTCCGAGGTCTGGTGCTGGATGATAAAGAGCATTTCGTTGTGGTCCGGCGACAGCGGGTGCTGGGCACTGAGGACTTTGCCCAGGTCCAGGTAATCGCCGTAGCTCATGGACTCGGAAAAATTCAGTTCGGCGTTATGCCATTCTTCCGGCGGCTGGTAATCAGCTGAGAAGGGACACTGGCTCATCGCGTGGGCTCCTTGAGCGGGCGCAGAATGGCACGGACGGGGCTGGCGTCCAGGTTGGCAAAACGCAGTGGCAGCGCGATCAACTCATAATCGCCCTCCGGCACGTCATCGAGCACGATGCCTTCGAGAATCGCCATGCCATGACGGGCCACGGCGTTGTGCGAATCCATGGTCTTGGACTGTTGCGGGTCCAGGGACGGCGTGTCGATACCGATCAGGCGCACGCCCAGGCTGGCCAGCAGCTCGATGGTTTGCGGGGCGATGGCGGTGAAATTCGAGTCCCATTCGGTCAGCGGTGCTTGTGGATAAGTGCGCAGCAGCACGCGCTCAGGCAAGTTATCCACACGCCCTTGCAATTGATGCGGCTGCACCAGCGCGCCGCTGCCCAGGCAATGCAGCACCCGGCATGGCCCCATATACACATCCAGCGACACCTCGCCGATCGGCGCGCCGTCGGCGCTGTAATGCAGCGGCGCATCCACATGGGCGCCGGTGTGCGGCGAAAAGGTCACGCGCCCCACATTCACCGGGCACTCGGGGCCGAACTGCCATACGCGCGCTTCCTGGAACGGCGTATCGCCCGGCCAGGTCGGCGTCGCCGCGCTCAAGGGCGGGCTGATATCCCACCACGTTTTTATTGGGTTCATTGCAAGGCTCTCACTCGTTCTTGGGTGAATGATACGAGGGCCAGCCGTGCATTTTCTTGCGAATTCCTGCGCAGGACGGGAAATATTTCGCAGTTACTGCGAGGAAACAGCGATTTACCGCGCAAACCTATCACTCATGAGTTCCTCCATTCCCTGTGGGAGCCGGGCTTGCCCGCGATGACGGCGGCACAGCTTGCAGCTCCAGCACCTGACACTCCGCTATCGCGGGCAAGCCCGGCTCCCACAGTGGTTTGCGGCGCCTGATGAATCACGGTGCACCTGCGCTTCTGGGCATCCCGATGTCGAGTTCAGACCACTGGCCCAACGCCCAAGGCCTTAGGGTGGACGCTTCCATTCCCTGCCTCGGAGCCGTCATGTCCAAGCCCATCACCGTACTGCGCGACACCCACCCGCTACCTGTCCTGGATGCCTGCAAGTGGGAAAAGCTCGAGGGCGACCCGCACACCGTCAACCTCAACGCCTACACCAGCGAAGACGGCAGCAAAATCATGGGCACCTGGATCTGCACGCCGGGCAAGTGGTACGTGGAATACGTGAAGTGGGAATACTGCCATTTCCAGGAAGGCTACTGCGTGATCACCCCGGAAGGCATGGCGCCGATTCACCTGCGCGCTGGGGATATCTTTGTGGTGGAACCCGGCATGAAGGGCACGTGGGAAGTGGTCGAGACGGTGCGCAAATATTTCGTGTTTGCGTGAGCTTCAACACTGTGGCGAGGGAGCTTGCTCCCTCGCCACAGTGTTTATTTAGGTTTGCGATAGCTGTTGATGATGGCCGAGAAGTCTAGGCCGCCTTCCCCGCGCTGACTCATCGATTGATACAACTGCTGGGCCACGGCGCCGAGGATTACCGGTTGCTTGGCCTGGCGCGCGGCTTCGGTCGCCAGGCCCAGGTCTTTGAGCATCAGGTCGGCGCCGAATCCACCGGTATACCCACGGGACGACGGCGCAGTTTCAATCACGCCCGGCCATGGGTTGTAGGTGTCGGAACTCCAGCAGCGCCCGGTGGAGCTGTTGATGATGCCGGCCAGCACTTGCGTATCGATGCCTAGCGCATCGCCCAGGGCCATGGCCTCGCTGACGCCGACCATGCTGATGCCGAGCAACAGGTTGTTGCAGATCTTGGCGATCTGGCCGGTGCCGACGTCGCCGCAATGCACGATATTGCGGCCCATCTGCGCCAGCACCGGTTGCAGGGTGGCGAACAGCTCCGGGGTGGCGCCGACCATGAAGGTCAGCGTCCCGGCTTGCGCGCCACCGGTGCCGCCGGAGACGGGGGCGTCGGCCACCACCACGCCTCGTTTTGCCGCCTCGGCGGACACATCGCGAATGGTTTGCGGGTCGATGGTGCTGCAATCCACCGCCGGCACGCCTTTGCCGATGCCAGCAAGCACGCCATCTTCATTCAGCCACACGCTGCGCACATGGGCAGCGGCCGGCAGCATGGTAATCACCAGCTCCGCGCCACTGGCCGCATCACGCGGCGAGTCGCTGATGGCGCCGCCCAGTTCGGCCAACTCCTTGAGCACTGTCTGGTTCAAATCAAACAGGTTAAGCGCATGGCCAGCCTTGATCAGGTTGCGGGCCATGGGCGCGCCCATGTTGCCCAGGCCGATAAATGCAATCTTCATGGTCTTCTCCCCAAATCAGCGCAGGTTGATGGTGGTGTTGACGCCATCGTTGACCGTGTCGTCGTCGAACCAGCGGCTGGTGACGGTTTTGGTCTGGGTGTAGAACTGCACCACTTGCTTGCCATACGGGCCGAGGTCGCCGAGCTTGGAGCCACGGGAACCGGTGAAGCTGAAGAATGGCACCGGCACCGGAATCGGGATGTTGATGCCGACCTGGCCTACATCGATTTCGCTCTGGAACTTACGCGCCGCCGCACCACTTTGGGTGAACAGGCCGGTGCCGTTGCCGAACGGGTTGGCGTTGACCAGCGCGATGGCCTCATCCAGCGTGGCGACTTCCAGCACCACCAGCACCGGGCCGAAGATTTCCTGGGTATAGATCTGCATATCGGTGGTCACGCCCGAGAACAGGGTCGGGCCGACGAAGTTGCCTTGCTCGAAGCCCGGTACCTTGATGTCGCGGCCGTCCAACTCCAGCTTGGCGCCTTCTTTCACGCCGCTTTCGATCAGTTCCAGGATGCGTGCCTTGGCGCGTTTGGAGATCACCGGGCCGACATCCGTGCCCGCTTCACTGCCGGCATTGACCTTGAGTTTTTGCGCCAGCGCTTTCAGGTCCGGCAGCCATTGCTTGGCCGCGCCCACCAACACCACCACCGAGGTGGCCATGCAACGCTGGCCCGCCGCGCCGAAACCGGCACCGACCAGGGCATTCAAGGTGTGTTCGCGGTTGGCGTCCGGCAGCACCACGGCATGGTTCTTGGCGCCCATCATCGACTGCACGCGCTTGCCGTGTTTGCCGGCCAAGTCGTACACGTGGGTGCCGACGGCGGTCGAACCGACGAAGGAAACTGCCTTGATATCTTTATGGGTGCACAGCGCATCCACCACATCCTTGCCGCCGTGCACCACGTTGAGCACGCCGGCCGGCACACCGGCTTCCAGCGCCAGCTCTACCAGCAACATAGTCGACAGCGGGTCCTGCTCGGACGGTTTGAGCACGAAGGTGTTACCGCAGGCAATCGCCATCGGGAACATCCACAGTGGAATCATCGCCGGGAAGTTGAACGGCGTGATGCCTGCACACACGCCGATCGGCTGGCGCAGGGTGTAGGTGTCGACGCCACCGGCGACGTTTTCAGCGAACTCGCCCATCTGCAAGGTGCCGATGGAGCACGCGTGTTCGACCACTTCCAGGCCACGGAAAATATCGCCTTCGGCGTCGGCAATGGTCTTGCCCTGCTCGGCGCTGAGGACTACGGCGATACGCTTGGAATGTTCGCGGATCAAGGCTTGCAGCTTGAGCATGATGCGCATGCGTGCGCCGATCGGCGTGAGCTTCCAGGTTTGAAAAGCGTGATGCGCGGCGTCGATGGCGGCGTTGACTTCATCGGCGGTGGCGAAAGGGACTTTGGCCAGCACCTCTTGAGTGGCCGGGTTAACGATGTCTTGCCAGTGGGTGGTCTTGGACTCGACCCATTCACCGTTGATCAGCAACTTGACCTGTTGCACGGAAATATCGGCAGAAGCGTTCATGTGGTCTCCAATCTTATATTTATGCAGAGACAAGGCGCGTAAGCCGCCTTGGGAAATGAGGCGTTCGGACTGTTTTTGGAGTATAGATGTGCAAATCTCTAATAAGAACGCACATAAAAGCCGGTCCAATATGCAAAAAAACATCACGTCATTGGGCTCCCTGAACTGGGATGACCTGAAGTTTTTCCTCGAAGTGGCCCGCACCCGCAAGGCCAGCGTCGCCGCCAAGCGCCTGGCGGTGGACTACACCACTGTGTCGCGGCGCATCAGCTCACTGGAAGTGTCGCTCGGCACATTGCTGTTCGAAAAATCCCGGACCAACGGCTTCGTGCTCACCACCGAAGGCCAGCGTTTGCTGGGGTATGCGGAGTCCATCGAAAGCACGTTGCACATGGCCTGCGAACAGGTTTCCGGCTCCGGCGTGGCGCTGTCCGGGCATGTGCGCATGGGCTGCACCGAAGGTTTCGGCAGCTTCTTCGTGACGCCGCAGCTCAGCCACTTTGTCGACACTTACCCGGCAATCTCGGTGGATATTTTGCCCCTGCCCCACTTCATCAGCCTGTCCAAGCGCGAAGCCGACATAGTGATCGCCCTGGAACGCCCGGAACACGGGCCGTATGTGTGCTGCAAACTGTGCGACTACAAACTGCAGCTGTACGCAACCCAGGACTACCTCGACCAACACCCGCCGATCCGCAAACCGGCGGATTTGGCCGAGCATCCATTTATCAGCTATGTGGATGATCTGGCGTTCAGCTCGGAGCTGTTGTACCTGGCCAATGTGGTGCCCGGCGCCAGCGCGAGCTTGCGCAGTACCAGCGTGATCGCGCAGTACGTGGCGGCGCAGCAGGGCCGGTCGATGGCGATATTGCCGTGCTTTCTGGCGGCGCAGGATCCACGGTTGTTGCCGGTGCTGGGGGAGCAGATTGCGATAACGCGGCAGTTCTGGATGTATTGCCGGGAGGATTTGCGGAAGCTGAAGCGGATTACGTTGTTGTGGGATTACATCCGTGAGGTGACGGAGCAGAACGCGGGGTTGTTGATGGGGGAAACGCGGGAGATGAGATTCGCGGATTAAAGGGCCATCAGCGACGATTCGCTTTAATTTGCAGGACGTTTCCTAGAGACTCTCTACCCTATTGCGCCTTACCGTTTGGGTCACTAGCCTCCTGACTTCGCTGCTCATCAGCGATCGGGTTTAGCGATCCGGGTTTCAGGCGTAACACTGCTCCCAACAGTATCAGCTGGCTCTCGTCAGCTTTTAGCGTTTTATGGCGGCTGTGTGCGGGAGACTTTCGAGTCTACCCGGGATGCGCTCTGGCCCGGATCGCTAACCTGCACACAGCTGCCACCCTCTTCATGTTTAGCGATGTGATGTGGCAGCTCTACTTCATATTAGAGTGATCATCATGAGCAAAGTCGTCCCCGATCCACCCCTTTCCTCCATCACCACCCTCGGCGTCGTCACCTTCGGCGATTACGGCGAAAACCAAAAACCGCTGTTCCGCGTCAATGCCGGCATGCCCATCGAGCAAGCCCTGGAACACGCCTCCACCCTGCTGTTTTACTCCAAGAAACTCGCCATGGAAGCCGCGATGGATGTACGCGGCGAACAATACGCCTGGGCCGCACACTACCTGTGTGAGATGGGCAAAGCCGTGGTGGATGACCTGACGCAAGCAATGACGCCGATCAGCTAAGCGAACACGCCAGCAAGCACACTGCAAAACAAAATGTGGGAGCGGGCTTGCTCGCGAAAGCGGTGGGTCAGTGAGTAAATCCTCAGCTGACCCACCGCCATCGCGGGCAAGCCCGCTCCCACATTTGGACTGTGGCGGGCACAGGATTCAGGTCTGGCACAAATAAGTGTGGGAGCTGGCTTGCCTGCGATGGCGGTGGGTCAGGCAGGTTATCTGCTGCTGATACACCGCATTCGCGGGCAAGCCCGCTCCCACAGTTGAACTGCGGCGAGCACAGGATTCAGGTCTGGCACAAATAAGTGTGGGAGCTGGCTTGCTTGCGATGGCGGTGGGTCAGGCAGCTTAGTTGCTGCTGATACACCGCATTCGCGAGCAAGCCCGCTCCCACATTTGGACTGTGGCGGGCACAGGATTCAGGTCTGGCACAAATAAGTGTGGGAGCTGGCCTGCCTGCGATGGCGGTGGGTCAGGCAGCTTGATTGTTACTGATGTACCGCATTCGCGAGCAAGCCCGGCTCCCACAGTTGAAAGGTGGTGGGCACAGGATTCAGGTCTGGCACAAATAAGTGTGGGAGCTGGCCTGCCTGCGATGGCGGTGGGTCAGGCAGCTTGATTGTTACTGATGTACCGCATTCGCGAGCAAGCCCGGCTCCCACACTTGAACTGTGGCGGGCACAGGATTCAGGTCTGGCACAAATAAGTGTGGGAGCTGGCTTGCCTGCGATGGCGGTGGGTCAGGCAGGTTATCTGCTGCTGATACACCGCATTCGCGAGCAAGCCCGCTCCCACACTTGAACTACGGCGGGCACAGGATTCAGGTCTGGTGCAAATAAGTGTGGGAGCTGGCTTGCCTGCGATGGCAGTGGGTCAGGCAGCTTGATTGTTACTGATGTACCGCATTCGCGGGCAAGCCCGCTCCCACAGTTGAAGGGTGGTGGGCACAGGATTCAGATCTGGCACAAATGAGTGTGGGAGCTGGCTTGCCTGCGAATGGCGGTGGGTCAGGCAGCTTATCTACTGCTGATACACCGCCATCGCAGGCAAGCCAGCTCCCACAGTTGACCGCATTGGCACGTTGGGATTGAGTGTGGTGCTTAGTCGGCAATCACGACGATCGACACGCGCCGGTTCTCGGTGCGGCCTGCCGCGGTGGTGTTCGACGCCACCGGCTCGCTGCTGCCCAGGCCGCGCAGTTGGACGTTTTCTTCTTTCATACCCACGCTGGTCAGCACCTTGCCCACGCTTTTGGCGCGGCGCAGGGACAGTTGCTGGTTGTAGGTTTCTTTGCCGGAGGCATCGGTGTGGCCGTCGACGCGTACGCGTTCGATGCCGGCGCCCGTCAGGGCTTTGCCGATGCGTTCGACGATGTCGGTGCTGGCTTTGTTGAGGCTTTCGACGTCGCTGCCGAACAGCACTTTGCCGGACAGGCCGAACGCCCAACCTTCGTCGGTCAGTTCAAAGCCTTGTTGTTTAAGCACGGCGATTTGTGCCGGGCTCAGGCCCTTGGGTGGTGGCGTCTGGCAGCCGCCGAGGGCTAAAAAGGCCACCAGCAAAGTGATAAACAGAACACGCGCTTTCGAGAACAAGGGATCAACTCCTGTGTTGAACATTGGCAGCGGTAGGCTCCGCCTCCGCCGT
This sequence comes from Pseudomonas sp. W3I7, assembly GCF_030816095.1. Classification (NCBI taxonomy): domain Bacteria; kingdom Pseudomonadati; phylum Pseudomonadota; class Gammaproteobacteria; order Pseudomonadales; family Pseudomonadaceae; genus Pseudomonas; species Pseudomonas sp. W3I7. Next base: position 655,484 of record NZ_JAUSXP010000001.1, on the reverse strand, counting down.
TTGCTGGCCGCCCTGGGACAGCCGCTTGGCTTGGTACATGGCCGCGTCGGCGGCATTGAGCAGGGTGCCGGGAGTGGCGCCATGATCGGGGTAGATGGCGATGCCGATACTGAGGGAGGTCAACACCTGGGTATTGCCGGGCAACGGGATCGGCTTGTCCATGCTGGCAATGATCTTGTCGGCGATGCGCTGGGCATCCTCGGCCTTGTGCAGCGGCGCCAGCAGGATCGCAAATTCATCACCGCCCAGCCGCGCCACCAGGTCATCCTCACGCAGTTGCGCACGTACGCGTTCGGCGACGGCGACCAGCACGGCATCGCCGGCGGCGTGGCCGAAGTTGTCGTTGATGTCTTTGAAGCGGTCGCTGTCGAGGAACAGCACCGCCACCTTCTCATTGACCTTGGCGGCGCTGCGCAGGGCACGGATCATGCGACCCTCGAAAAACGCGCGATTGGGCAAGCCGGTGAGGCTGTCGTGGCTGGCCTGGTGCGCGAGGGTTTCATTTTCACTTTGCAGGTGGCTTTGCCAGGCTTCCATCTCGCCGAGCAGGGCGTTGAAGTCGCTGCCGAGGCTGTCGAGTTCGGCGATCTGCGCCGGTGGCACGCGGCGGTCGAAATCGCGCTCGCTGCGGGCGGCGTGGGCCACGGCGGCGAGGCTTTGCAGCGGTTGGGTGATGCCTTGCAACAGGCGCCGCGCCAGGTACAACGCGACCCAGGCGCTGAGCGCGGTACAGATGAGAATCCCGGCCAGGCCACTGAGCAAAAAGCGCAGCAGGCTGCCGCCATGGCCGATCAAGTGAATGCTGCCGACGGGTTGGCCCTGGTGCAGGATCGGCTGGCTGATGGGTTGTTCGAGCAGGGTGTGCGCCACCGCCAGTTCAACCCTGGAGAGCATGCCGGTATCGGGCCGTATCCATTGCGCCAGCAGCTTGCCGTTGGCATCGAAGACTTCGGCCTGGGCCACTTCTTCGGTGGAGGCGATCAGGCTCAGGGCCTCAGTGGCGGCGGCACTGTCGTCGAACACCACTGCCGCCTCAACGGTATAGTTGATGGAGCGCGCAATCAGGTGCAGGTTGTGCTCGGCATACACGCGCAGCGCCAGCACGCCGAGCAGGGTCAGCGACACACTGGCCAGGGTCACGGCCACCAGTGCCAGGATCAAATGCCCACGGCCAATGACCGAACGCAAGGTCGGCCGCACTTTAGCGGTACTCATGGCGCTGGCGCTCGACGGCGGGACAGTTGCAACACGCTGGGGTGAATACGCACGCCACTGCGGGCGACGGAGTCCAAGTTAACCTCGAACGACACTTGCTCATCGCCCACGCGCAGGCAGAACAGGCTGCCCACGGTGCATTGGTCACCGCCTTCACTGATGCTGAGCACCGGGTGGCCGATCAATGAGGTGAACAGACGGCTGCGTTCATCGGCGGAGAGTTTGCCGATGTAAATGGCGTCGCAGGCGCTGACGATATTGGGATTATCGGCCAGCAGACGCTGCACCACCACCGGGCGGCCAGTGGCCTGGGTGGTGCCTTTGACCAGGTCGTCGGTGTATTGGGTGGGGCCGACGATGCACAAGCGCAGTTGTGCAGGCTCCACCGGCCAACGGGCATAGCTGAGGATGCCGAGTACCACTTGGGTGACCGCCTGGGCGCGGTGATCCGCCAGGCTGGGCGTCTGCGCAAATACGCGCGGGGCGAGCAGGCATAGCACCGCCACCAGTAACATGCGTCTCCAGCTCAAACTGCGCTCTGTGGGCGAGACAGCCACGTTCATGCAGCGATTCTCTCAGCTATTTTACAGGGTGATGCCGCAACGATAGCACAGCGGCGGAAAACCCCACGACTTGGGGGTTTATCAATGCCCGCTATTTTTTCAGAAAAATCAGGCAACTAAATCAGAAATATCTCATGACCCATCAGTCAGTTTTATCAGACGCTGCATCCAATTCCAGCATCAACCCGCTCAGGCGTTTGACCTTGCGCCGCACCGCTTCCTCAAACACCCCGCCTCGCGGTTCGATCAAACTGAACCAGCGTTTGGCGCGGGTGATGCCGGTGTAGATCAGCTCTTTGGTCAGCACCGGGTTCAGCGCATCCGGCAGGATCAGCGCCGTGTGGGTAAATTCCGAGCCCTGGGATTTGTGCACAGTCATGGCGTACACGGTTTCCACATCGTTCAGACGGCTGGGCAGTACAAAACGTACGCCACCCTGACCATCGTTGCGTGGGAAAGCCACACGCAGCACCTGCGGGCCGCCGTCGCTCTCGGGCAGCTTGAGGGCGATGCCGATGTCGCCGTTCATCAAGCCCAGGCCGTAGTCGTTGCGGGTCATCAGCACCGGGCGGCCTTCGTACCATTGGTCATCGCCTTCGATCAGCCGCACTTTGCGCAAGGCGGCGGTGATGCGCAGGTTTAAACCTTCCACACCCCACGGGCCTTTGCGCACGGCGCAGAGCAGCTGGAAGGCGTCAAAGGCTTGCAACAGTTGTTGCGCCCAGTGAGTCCAGGCGGCGTCTTCACGTGGGGTGTCGAGGGCCGGGCGCGCGCTGTGCAGCAGATTCAGGTAATAGCGATAACCCTGGGCATCGTCGCCCTGCCCGTCCAGCACCAGACGCTCAAGGGCGTGATCGTGTTCGCCCTTGAGGCTTAAGCAGAACAGGTCGCTGTGGCTGCGCGCGGCAAGCAGTTTGCGCGCCTCTTCGGCATTTTGCTGGTTGACCCAGCGCGCCAGTTGGCCGATGCCACTGCCTTCGCCGAAGCGTCGCGAGTAGCGCAGCATGACCACTTGCTGGGCGAGCGGATGACTGCCCTCGAGGTCTTCCTGCAGGCCGCTGGCGCTGAGGTCTTCGCCGCTGACCGCTTGCAGCCATTGGCGCGTGTTGGGGTTGTACCAGCCGGCTTCGGCATCACGGCACAAGTCGCCGAGCACGGCGCCGGCTTCTACCGAGGCGAGTTGGTCTTTGTCCCCGAGCAATACCAGGCGTGCGTGGGGCGGCAACGCGTCCAGCAGGTTAGCCATCATTTCCAGGTCGATCATCGAGGCTTCGTCCACCACCAGCACGTCCAATGGCAACGGGTTGCCGATGTGATGGCGAAAATGTCGCGTGCCGGGGCGGCTGCCGAGCAGGCGGTGAACCGTGGTGACCTGGGTGGGGATTTTTTCCCGCACGCTGTCCGGGACATTCAGCGACAACACTTGCTGGCTGATGGATTCGGTGAGGCGTGCGGCGGCTTTGCCGGTGGGCGCGGCGAGGCGAATGCGCAATGGGCTGCTGGCCTCTACGGCCGGGGCCTGCAACAGCGCGAGCAAGCGCACCACCGTAGTGGTTTTGCCGGTGCCGGGGCCGCCGGTGACAATACTGAAGGCCCCGCGTGTGGCCAGGGCGCAGGCGAGTTTTTGCCAGTCAATGACGCCGTCCGGCGGCGGTTGATCGAACAAGGTGTTCAGGCGCTGCGGCAAATCAGTGGCGACGGTTTCCCTGGGTGGCCAGGCGCAGGCGCAACGCCGTGTCGATGCGCCGTTCGTAGGTCCAGTAGCGGCGCAAATACAGGCGTTTGCCGGACAGCACCAGCGGGCGGCTTTGGGCCGATTCACTGCCATCCACAGCCAGCGCGACCAAGTGGCTGGCGGCCAGCGCATGGCACCAGTGGGCGCCATCAAGGCCGTCGAGCAATTGCGAGGGCAGCAGCATGGCGCCGGTTTGCAGGTCGCCTTCGGGGGGCAATGACAGGGCAAAGTCTGGCGCTTTAAGGGTTTCGAACAGGTCCAGGCAGACGTGGCCATGGCCCAGTTGGTGGCTGGTCAATGCGGCGGCCAGCAATACCAGCGGGTCGGCCTGTGGGTCGAGTTCGTGGAGGAAGCCGACGAAGGCTTTGTCCAATGCGCGCAGCCAGCCACGGTCGACCCAGCGTTCCAACAGTTGCACCAGGTCGGCGGCGCGGCTGAGGGGCAGCAGGTCCTCAAGCGGTAATGGCGACAGGCTCATAGCAGCACTCCTTGTTCCCAGGCGGGCTCAACCTTGGGCGGTATGGGTTTGCCCTGGAACAACAGGTCCAAGCCTTCGATCAGCTCCCGTGGCGGCCGGGTGAAATACGCGCCTTGGCTGGTGGCCTGGGTGCCACGCAGGAACAGGTACAGCGCGCCGCCGACGTGGCGGTCGTAGTCGTAATCCGGCAGGCGTGCCTTCAACTGGCGGTGCAGGGCCAGCAGGTAAAGTACGTATTGCAGGTCGTACCGGTGCTCGAGGATCGACTGTTCCATGGCGTCCTGCGTGTAGGCCGAATCGTCAGGCCCAAGCCAGTTGGATTTGTAATCGGCCACGTAATAGCGCCCGTCGTGTTCGAACGTAAGGTCGATAAAACCCTTGAACATGCCGTTGAGCAGCACCGGTTCGGCGGCCACTCGGGACACGCCTTTATGGGTGTATTGGCACACCAGCTTGTCGAGGGCCAGCACGTCGACTTTGTGGCTGGCGAACCAGAACTCCATTTCGATCTGGTAGTGCTGCAGGCTGCTGAGGGCGACTAGATCGTTATCTACCGGCAGCGGTGTTTGCAGCAAATGGCCGAGCCAGCCGCTGAGGGTGACGATCCAGCCTTCCCAGTTGCGTCGGTTACAGCGCGCGCCCACGGCTTTTTCGATGGCCTCGGGCGTCACGTTGAAACCTTCCTCGCCCGCCCATTCCAACAAGCCATGGAGAAAGGTGCCGGGGTTAGGGCCCCGTGGGAAACGGTGAATGTCACCGCCAGACGCTGCCACTTCACGCGGCGCGTCGGGGTCCAGGCGTTCGTCGTCGAACAGCTTCTGGGCTTGTGGGCTTTCTGGTGCTTCAAGGGTTGCGGCGCTCAAGCTGTCGCCAATTCTCAAAGCGCTGTAGGAAGCGATCCACCAATTTTCAGCGGCCTTGCGCTTGGGCAGTAGCGGTGCAAGCAAGGTGGCCTCGTTGCGCGGCGGGTGGAACAGGCTGTCTTGCGCATCGGGCACGGGGGTGTAGTGGATGGCAGCGCAGCCCTCCTGCAAGTCCAGCAGCCAGCGCGCCAAGCCGGCGGATTCGCCCAACGAGGCACCGCCACCGAGCAGATAACCCAGCGCGGACAGGTGCAAGACCGAGCTGCTGTTATTGCCCCGTTTAAGATCGGCAATGCCCAACCAGCACGCGTGTTTGGCGCGCGTGAGGGCGACGTAGAACAACCGCAGGTCTTCGGCGAGGCGCTCGTCGTCAGCTTGGGCAATCAGCTCGGCGGTCGGCCGCAGGCTGACCTGGGATTTGCCCTGTTCGTCGTGGTAATGCAGCGGCAAGCGACTGCCATCCACCGGCTTGGCCGAGCAGATAAACGGCAGGAAGACCAGGTCGTATTCCAGGCCCTTGGACTTGTGGATGGTCACCACCTTGACCAATTGTTCGTCGCTTTCCAGGCGCAGAATCTGTTCTTCACCGGCCTGGCCCGACAGCGCCAGGTGTTCGGCCAGGTGGCGAATCAATGCCTGCTCGCCGTCCAGCTCTGACGCGGCCTGTTGCAGCAATTCACTCAGGTGCAACAGGTTGGTCAGTACGCGTTCGCCGTCACTGCGGGCAATCAGGGTTTGCGGCAGCTTGAAATCATGCAGCAGGCGTCGCAGCATCGGCAGCACGCCTTGGGTACGCCAGATCGCGCGATAACCACGGAACTGCATCACGCGGGTTTCCCACGCCAGTTCGTCCTGGTTCAGACGCTCCAGTTCTGCCAGTGAAAGGTTCAAAGTGACGCAGGCCAGGGCGGCGCGCAGTGGGCGCTCGACGTCCGGCTCGGCGCAGGCCTTGAGCCAGGTCAGCAGGTCGTGGGCTTCCTGGGCGGCGAACACCGAATCCTTGTCAGACAGATAAACGCTACGTACACCACGGGCGGCCAGTTCGGCGCGCACGGCTTGGGCTTCCTTGCCGTCGCGCACCAGGATGGCGATGTCTGACGGGAGTACGCCTTTTAAGCTGCCATCCGGTTGTAGGAAACCCGCGCGGCCCTGCTGCCCGCCATTGAGCAATTCAACAATTTGTGTGGCACAGGCGGCCGCCAGTTGTTGGCGATAGACCGCGTTGGAAATCGGCTGGTCGGTGGGCAGGTGCCACAGGTTCATCGCCGGCAGGGTTTGACCATCGACCTGCAACTGCTCTTTGCGGCCTTGGGACAGCACCGAGTGGAACGGCACTGGGTTGTCGCCATTCGGTTCACGGAACAGGAACGCGCCACGGCCGGTCTCGGCACGCTGGAACACATGGTTGACCGCCTCGACCATCGCGTGGCTGGAACGGAAGTTGGTGCCCAGGGTGTGATGGCGGCCGGTGGTGGACTGGCGGGCGCGCAGGTAGGTGTAGATGTCGGCGCCACGGAACGCGTAGATCGCCTGCTTGGGGTCGCCGATCAGGAACAGGCCACTGTCGAGGTGGTTTTCTTCGATGCGGTAGATGCTGTCGAAGATGCTGTACTGCACCGGGTCGGTGTCCTGGAATTCGTCGATCAGGGCGACCGGGAACTGCTCACGGATCACACTGGCCAAGCGCTCGCCGCCGTCGGCTTGCAGGGCGGCGTTGAGGCGGATGAGCATGTCGTCGAAGCCCATTTCGGCGCGGCGGCGTTTTTCTTCTTCGAAGCGTTTACCGACCCAACCGGCGGCGTGTTGTAACACGGCGGCGTCGGGGGTCGGCAGCGCATCGAGGCTGGCCTTGAGGCTGGCCATGGCGTCGATGCCGGGGTGACGCGGCGGCTCGCCCTTCCAGGCTTCGGCCATGCCATCGGGGGTGAGGCGGGTGAAGCCGGTGCCGATGTCGAGTTGTTCGAGGGTTTCATCAGCGGCCCAGGTGCTGATCTTTTCGAACCAGGGTTCGAAGTAACGCGCCTGCATTTTGCGGCCGTCGACGGCTTTGGCTTCGACAGCCTGCAGGCAGATAGCGCGCAGCTCGATGGCCCATTGTTGCCAGGGTGCCTTGAGCGCGACCAGCGCTTGGCGGCGCTCTTGCAAGCAAGCGTTGATCAACTCGGCCGGCTCACGGGTGTCATCGGTGGGCCGCTCGCTGCCGAACAGCGCGCGCACGCGTGGCATCAGCGCGGCGGGGCCGCTCCAGTTTTTGCGTACCCAGTTGAGCGCATCGTCGTGCATTGGGTAGCAGAACAACCGCCAATAATCGCGCAGCACTTCGCCGAGCAGGTCGCTGTGGTCGGTTTCCAGGGTCTGGGTGAACAGGCTGCCGCTGTCGAACGCGTGTTCGCGCAGCATGCGTTGGCACCAACTGTGGATGGTCGACACTGCGGCTTCGTCCATCCATTGGGCGGCGATGTCCAGGCGATTGGCACAGGCCGGCCATTGTTCGGGCAGGTATTGGTCACGCAGGTCGGCAATCAGCGCGTCTGGTTGCTCGATTTCGTCACGAAAAAAACGTGCAGCTTCAGCCAGGCGGATGCGGATGCGTTCGCGCAGCTCTTTGGTGGCGGCGTCGGTAAAGGTCACCACCAGGATTTGCGGCGGCAGCAGCTCGCGGCCAAAGCCGGATTCGTCACCACCGTGGCCAAGCACCAGGCGCAGGTACAGCGCGGAAATGGTGAAGGTCTTGCCGGTGCCGGCGCTGGCTTCAATCAGCTGGCTGCCTTTGAGTGGGAAGGCCAGGGCCAAAGGTTTACTGATCATGCGCTGGCCTCCTCGCTGCTGAGTGATCGCCATGGGGCGTTGATCAAGGGCCGATACAGGGTTTCGGCCCAGCCTTCGAATTCTTCGCTGGCGATGAGCGAAGCGTAATCCGGGAATTGGCGGGTGAGCGCCGGGGTTTCGCGGCGTTCGCCGTCGGTGGTCAGGCCGTCGCCTTCGTAGGCTTTGCTGGCGGCTGCCTGCGCCTTGTCCGGATCGGTTTGGCCGAGCCAGGCGAAGGCGGTTTTCACGGCTACGGGCAGCGGTTTGCGCATGCCGGTGTGCCAGGCCAGTAACAGGTTGCCGAGTATGTCCTGGGCGATGGTTTTTTCCAGCGGGGCCAGCAGCAAGGTGTCGTCACTGGCGACCAGCCCGGTACTCAGTGGCAAGCCGCAGGCGCAGGCCACCACATGATTGACCCACGGGCGGATCAGGCGATGCCACTTGCGGGTTTTGATCGAGCCGATGCTGTTGGGAATGGTGGTGACGCTTAAAAATCCGCCATCACTGCGCCGATGCAGACCACTGATCCAGCCTTCCAGCTCGATGCCTTGATGCTCAAAACTGATCGGTTCGGCGGCGGTTTGTGGCGTGGGCCAGAGCGCCAGTAGATGTTGATAACGCTGCAATAGATCGGGCAATGGCTCGACCAATTCATTACGCAGGCATTCGCCGAAACCGACCATGGGCAGCAGGCCACTGCCTTGCAGGCGCAGGGCTTGGGCGTTCAGGGCCTGGTCTATGTGATCGGGCTGGGCCAAGGCTGCATTGAGCAGGCTGTCGCTGAGGCTGTAGCGCTGCAATGCATCGAGAACGAAAGGTTCTTCATCGGCCAGCGGGACTTCGGCGGCCTCGAAGAACACTTTCAGACGCTGGCTGAAGAAGTGTTTGACGGGGTTGCGCACAAAGTCTTGCAACTGACCGAGGCTCAGAGGTTCTTCCTGGTGGTGCTCTACCAGTTCGTCTTGATTGGCTGAGGCTACCGCAGCTTCGTGGAGCAGCTGCCATTCGCGGGCGTAGCTGAACAGCGCATCACCTTCGTGGAAGTAGCGGGCGCTGAAGGGTTGGAGTGGGTGCTCCTGAGTCATGGCTTCCAGCAGCGGTTCTTGTGTGTCTGCGTTATGCCAGCCGCTGGCGAGGTGGTCACGCAGCTGGCCGATCAATACCGAGGCCGGGCGGTCGCTGTTGTCGCGGATGCTGCGGCCTACCCAGCTGATATAGAGCTGATCGCGGGCCGACAGCAGCGCTTCGAGCAGCAGGTAGCGGTCGTCTTCGCGGCGTGAACGGTCGCCGGGGCGGTAGTCACTGCCCATCAGGTCGAAGTCCAGCGGCGGTTGGGCGCGCGGGTAATCGCCGTCGTTCATGCCGAGCAGGCAGACCAGCTTGAACGGGATGGCGCGCATGGGCATCAGGGTGCAGAAATTGACAGCCCCAGCGAGGAAGCGCTGGGACAGGCGGCCCTGGTCGAGGCCGGCGAGCCAGGCTTCGCGGACGACGGTAAGGGGTAACTCGTCCTGCAGGCCGACGGACTCACAGGTTTCCAGCCAGTCTTCCCGCAGCTGCTCAAGTTGGCCAAGCAGATAGTCGTCGTGCTCGCTGCTGGGCAGGAAGAACAGCTGCATCAGGCGTTGCAGGCGCTCGCCCCATTCTTGAGGTTTTGCCGGTTGCGACAAGGCTTGATGAGCCTGGTTTAGCGCATCGAGCAAAGCGACCAGTGGGCCGATCAACGCGGCGTCGAGGCCGCCGATTTCATCGTAGGGCTCAATGCCATCACAGGCGATTCCGGTGCCTACGGCATAACCCAGGAGCATGCGCCGCAGGCCGAATCGCCAGCTGTTTTGCTCAAGCTCCTGGGGCAGGCCGAGGCCGGCGCGCTGTTCGGCGTTGAGGCCCCAGCGGATGCCGGCGCCTTCGATCCAACGGTGCAGCGTGGGCAGGTCGCGTTCCTTGATGGAAAAACGTTCGCGCAGGGCGGGGACGTCGAGCAGGTCGAGGATTTCACTGACGGGAAAGCGGCTGTCGGGGAGCTTTAGCAGGTGCTCGACGGCGATCAGCAGTGGATCGCGGCCACGCTGGCCTTGGTCGGTGAGGGTGAACGGGATGAAACGCGGGTCGTTCCGCTCAAGCTGGCCGAAGACCGCGCGGATGTGCGGCGCGTAGCTGTCGACGTCGGGGACCATGACGATGATGTCACGCGGGCGCAGTGTGGGGTCGGCGCTGAAGCGTTGGAGCAATTGGTCATGGAGGATTTCCACTTCGCGTTGGGCGCTGTGGGCGATGTGGAAACGGATGGAGCTGTCGTGATTCAGATCGACGCCCGGCCACAGTTCGCGGGTTTCATTGAGTGGGCGCAGTTCGAGGATGTCGTCCTGCAACTGATTGAGCAGCGTGGTGGGTTGGCTGTCGCTGAACAGGTCGATGCGGCCATCACGGAAGGCGGCGCGGTAGCTGTTGGGGTCGTCGTAGCTGTCCAGCAGGCTGATGTAGTCACGGCCCTGTTTGCCCCAGGCGGCCAACAGTGGGTGCGCATGCTGGTGCAGGGTTTGCGGGTCGATGGTGACGGGCATACCGGCTTTGCGCGCCTGGCGTTTGTACTCGTTACGCAGCAGGTCTTTGTCGGCAACGATGTCGGACCAGTGGTGGCGGCAAGGGTTGTGTACGCACAGCAAGACTTGGCTGAAGCGTGCCAGGCCGGCAAGTGCTTCCAGCGCTTGGGCGGGCAAGGATGAGATGCCGAAAACGATGACTCGGGACGGCAGGCCTTGGGGGGCTTTTTCGAGGGAGTTGATCCGCTCGATAAAACGCTGATGAACACCGGCGCGGCTTTCGGCCATGCCCTCTTCGCCTACATCCAGTAGCAGTGCACGCCAGAGTTCTGCCTGCCAGCAATTCGCCGGGTTCAGGGGCTTTGTGTCGCCTCGGCCGTTGCGCAGTTGGTGGCGACCGGCCGCCCAATCTTCCAGCCAGTCGGCGCGGTAGACCTGGTATTGGTCGAACAAGTCGGCCAGGCGTTCCGCCAGTTGATAGCGTTTGCGCAGGTCGGTGTCGTCGGTAAGAAATCGCTGCAGGGGCTCGAAGTGCGGTTGGTCAATGAGCTCCGGGAGCAGGCGCATCAGGCGCCAAGTCAGCGGGGCTTTATCGAGCAGGGATTTGGGCGGGATTTCGTCTTTGCCCAAAACCATGCGATAGAGCTGCCACATAAAGCTGCCGGGGAGCTGCACGTCGATAGCCGCAGCGATGCCGCAGCCGCCCATATCATCTTCTTCGGGATCTTCGGCCAAGGCCAGCTTGAGCCATTGAGCAATGCCATTGCTCTGGACCAGGGCGATTTCGTTTTCCAGAGGAGCCAGGGGATAACGGCGCATCCAGCTGACTACCAGACTGCGCAGTTCGTCCAGGCGGTTGCCGTGAACCACCATGAATCCAGCGCTGAGGGACGTCGCATCCGGCATAACGGCTTCCTTGGGAAAAGCAAAATCGAGGCATGGACTTTAGCATTGAAGGCGGTCACAGACTGCAAGTGAGAAACGCTTGATACGTTGCGTGGCCACACTTTTCGACCGCCCAAAACAAAACCCCTGATTGCGTTAGCAATCAGGGGTTTCGGAATTTAATCTTGACGATGACCTACTCTCACATGGGGAAACCCCACACTACCATCGGCGATGCATCGTTTCACTACTGAGTTCGGGATGGGATCAGGTGGTTCCAATGCTCTATGGTCGTCAAGAAATTCGGGTACTGAGTCGTAGCCAGCTGGCTTCGCTTCAGCAAATTGGGTATGTGACAGCTTTCGGTGTTTTGTGAGCGTCGAACTTTCGGTTCATCTCGTCTTCACACACCGCAATCTGGACTCTTTCGTCTTTTCAACTAGGAGCATCAAATTGCTTGGGTGTTATATGGTCAAGCCTCACGGGCAATTAGTATTGGTTAGCTCAACGCCTCACAGCGCTTACACACCCAACCTATCAACGTCGTAGTCTTCGACGGCCCTTCAGGGGACTCAAGGTCCCAGTGAGATCTCATCTTGAGGCTAGTTTCCCGCTTAGATGCTTTCAGCGGTTATCTATTCCGAACATAGCTACCCGGCAATGCCACTGGCGTGACAACCGGAACACCAGAGGTTCGTCCACTCCGGTCCTCTCGTACTAGGAGCAGCCCCTCTCAAATCTCAAACGTCCACGGCAGATAGGGACCGAACTGTCTCACGACGTTCTAAACCCAGCTCGCGTACCACTTTAAATGGCGAACAGCCATACCCTTGGGACCGGCTTCAGCCCCAGGATGTGATGAGCCGACATCGAGGTGCCAAACACCGCCGTCGATATGAACTCTTGGGCGGTATCAGCCTGTTATCCCCGGAGTACCTTTTATCCGTTGAGCGATGGCCCTTCCATACAGAACCACCGGATCACTAAGACCTACTTTCGTACCTGCTCGACGTGTCTGTCTCGCAGTCAAGCGCGCTTTTGCCTTTATACTCTACGACCGATTTCCGACCGGTCTGAGCGCACCTTCGTACTCCTCCGTTACTCTTTAGGAGGAGACCGCCCCAGTCAAACTACCCACCATACACTGTCCTCGATCCGGATAACGGACCTGAGTTAGAACCTCAAAGTTGCCAGGGTGGTATTTCAAGGTTGGCTCCACGCAGACTGGCGTCCACGCTTCAAAGCCTCCCACCTATCCTACACAAGCAAATTCAAAGTCCAGTGCAAAGCTATAGTAAAGGTTCACGGGGTCTTTCCGTCTAGCCGCGGATACACTGCATCTTCACAGCGATTTCAATTTCACTGAGTCTCGGGTGGAGACAGCGCCGCCATCGTTACGCCATTCGTGCAGGTCGGAACTTACCCGACAAGGAATTTCGCTACCTTAGGACCGTTATAGTTACGGCCGCCGTTTACCGGGGCTTCGATCAAGAGCTTCGCGTTAGCTAACCCCATCAATTAACCTTCCGGCACCGGGCAGGCGTCACACCCTATACGTCCACTTTCGTGTTTGCAGAGTGCTGTGTTTTTAATAAACAGTCGCAGCGGCCTGGTATCTTCGACCGGCATGAGCTTACGGAGCAAGTCCTTCACCCTCACCGGCGCACCTTCTCCCGAAGTTACGGTGCCATTTTGCCTAGTTCCTTCACCCGAGTTCTCTCAAGCGCCTTGGTATTCTCTACCCAACCACCTGTGTCGGTTTGGGGTACGGTTCCTGGTTACCTGAAGCTTAGAAGCTTTTCTTGGAAGCATGGCATCAACCACTTCGTTAACTAAAAGTTAACTCGTCATCAGCTCTCGGCCTTAAGATCCCGGATTTACCTAAGATCTCAGCCTACCACCTTAAACTTGGACAACCAACGCCAAGCTGGCCTAGCCTTCTCCGTCCCTCCATCGCAATAACCAGAAGTACAGGAATATTAACCTGTTTTCCATCGACTACGCTTTTCAGCCTCGCCTTAGGGACCGACTAACCCTGCGTCGATTAACGTTGCGCAGGAAACCTTGGTCTTTCGGCGTGGGTGTTTTTCACACCCATTGTCGTTACTCATGTCAGCATTCGCACTTCTGATACCTCCAGCAAGCTTCTCAACTCACCTTCACAGGCTTACAGAACGCTCCTCTACCGCATCACTTACGTGATACCCGTAGCTTCGGTGTATGGTTTGAGCCCCGTTACATCTTCCGCGCAGGCCGACTCGACTAGTGAGCTATTACGCTTTCTTTAAAGGGTGGCTGCTTCTAAGCCAACCTCCTAGCTGTCTAAGCCTTCCCACATCGTTTCCCACTTAACCATAACTTTGGGACCTTAGCTGACGGTCTGGGTTGTTTCCCTTTTCACGACGGACGTTAGCACCCGCCGTGTGTCTCCCATGCTCGGCACTTGTAGGTATTCGGAGTTTGCATCGGTTTGGTAAGTCGGGATGACCCCCTAGCCGAAACAGTGCTCTACCCCCTACAGTGATACATGAGGCGCTACCTAAATAGCTTTCGAGGAGAACCAGCTATCTCCGAGCTTGATTAGCCTTTCACTCCGATCCACAGGTCATCCGCTAACTTTTCAACGGTAGTCGGTTCGGTCCTCCAGTTAGTGTTACCCAACCTTCAACCTGCCCATGGATAGATCGCCCGGTTTCGGGTCTATTCCCAGCGACTAGACGCCCTATTAAGACTCGCTTTCGCTACGCCTCCCCTATTCGGTTAAGCTCGCCACTGAAAATAAGTCGCTGACCCATTATACAAAAGGTACGCAGTCACCCAACAAAGTGGGCTCCCACTGCTTGTACGCATACGGTTTCAGGATCTATTTCACTCCCCTCTCCGGGGTTCTTTTCGCCTTTCCCTCACGGTACTAGTTCACTATCGGTCAGTCAGTAGTATTTAGCCTTGGAGGATGGTCCCCCCATATTCAGACAAAGTTTCTCGTGCTCCGTCCTACTCGATTTCATGACTAAGAGATTTTCGCGTACAGGGCTATCACCCACTATGGCCGCACTTTCCAGAGCGTTCCGCTAATCTCAAAGCCACTTAAGGGCTAGTCCCCGTTCGCTCGCCACTACTAAGGGAATCTCGGTTGATTTCTTTTCCTCAGGGTACTTAGATGTTTCAGTTCCCCTGGTTCGCCTCTTACGCCTATGTATTCAGCGTAAGATAACCATCTTATGATGGCTGGGTTCCCCCATTCAGACATCTCCGGATCAAAGTCTGTTTGCCGACTCCCCGAAGCTTTTCGCAGGCTACCACGTCTTTCATCGCCTCTGACTGCCAAGGCATCCACCGTATGCGCTTCTTCACTTGACCATATAACCCCAAGCAATCTGGTTATACTGTGAAGACAACATTCGCCGAAAATTCGAATTTCTCAATTAAGAGAACTCACAAATTTTACCTTAGCCTGATCCGTTACCAGTGAAAGTAACGTTCAGTCTATCTTTCTATCACATACCCAAATTTTTAAAGAACGATCTAATCAAAGACTAGAAATCAATATTCACTTCAGAATATTCATTTCTAAACTCTAACAGCAGAAGCAGTTAATGGTGGAGCCAAACGGGATCGAACCGTTGACCTCCTGCGTGCAAGGCAGGCGCTCTCCCAGCTGAGCTATGGCCCCATAACAAAATTGGTGGGTCTGGGCAGATTCGAACTGCCGACCTCACCCTTATCAGGGGTGCGCTCTAACCAACTGAGCTACAGACCCAATTTCGAGCGTCACTGATTAGCTAAGAGCTATCAGCTTGGAGCTTAAAGCTGCTTCTATCGTCTTCTTCAATGAATCAAGCAATTCGTGTGGGAACTTATGGAGCAGCTGATGTCGTCGATTAAGGAGGTGATCCAGCCGCAGGTTCCCCTACGGCTACCTTGTTACGACTTCACCCCAGTCATGAATCACACCGTGGTAACCGTCCTCCCGAGGGTTAGACTAGCTACTTCTGGTGCAACCCACTCCCATGGTGTGACGGGCGGTGTGTACAAGGCCCGGGAACGTATTCACCGCGACATTCTGATTCGCGATTACTAGCGATTCCGACTTCACGCAGTCGAGTTGCAGACTGCGATCCGGACTACGATCGGTTTTGTGGGATTAGCTCCACCTCGCGGCTTGGCAACCCTCTGTACCGACCATTGTAGCACGTGTGTAGCCCAGGCCGTAAGGGCCATGATGACTTGACGTCATCCCCACCTTCCTCCGGTTTGTCACCGGCAGTCTCCTTAGAGTGCCCACCATAACGTGCTGGTAACTAAGGACAAGGGTTGCGCTCGTTACGGGACTTAACCCAACATCTCACGACACGAGCTGACGACAGCCATGCAGCACCTGTCTCAATGTTCCCGAAGGCACCAATCTATCTCTAGAAAGTTCATTGGATGTCAAGGCCTGGTAAGGTTCTTCGCGTTGCTTCGAATTAAACCACATGCTCCACCGCTTGTGCGGGCCCCCGTCAATTCATTTGAGTTTTAACCTTGCGGCCGTACTCCCCAGGCGGTCAACTTAATGCGTTAGCTGCGCCACTAAAAGCTCAAGGCTTCCAACGGCTAGTTGACATCGTTTACGGCGTGGACTACCAGGGTATCTAATCCTGTTTGCTCCCCACGCTTTCGCACCTCAGTGTCAGTATTAGTCCAGGTGGTCGCCTTCGCCACTGGTGTTCCTTCCTATATCTACGCATTTCACCGCTACACAGGAAATTCCACCACCCTCTACCATACTCTAGTCAGTCAGTTTTGAATGCAGTTCCCAGGTTGAGCCCGGGGATTTCACATCCAACTTAACAAACCACCTACGCGCGCTTTACGCCCAGTAATTCCGATTAACGCTTGCACCCTCTGTATTACCGCGGCTGCTGGCACAGAGTTAGCCGGTGCTTATTCTGTCGGTAACGTCAAAACACTAACGTATTAGGTTAATGCCCTTCCTCCCAACTTAAAGTGCTTTACAATCCGAAGACCTTCTTCACACACGCGGCATGGCTGGATCAGGCTTTCGCCCATTGTCCAATATTCCCCACTGCTGCCTCCCGTAGGAGTCTGGACCGTGTCTCAGTTCCAGTGTGACTGATCATCCTCTCAGACCAGTTACGGATCGTCGCCTTGGTGAGCCATTACCTCACCAACTAGCTAATCCGACCTAGGCTCATCTGATAGCGCAAGGCCCGAAGGTCCCCTGCTTTCTCCCGTAGGACGTATGCGGTATTAGCGTCCGTTTCCGAACGTTATCCCCCACTACCAGGCAGATTCCTAGGCTTTACTCACCCGTCCGCCGCTCTCAAGAGGAGCAAGCTCCTCTCTACCGCTCGACTTGCATGTGTTAGGCCTGCCGCCAGCGTTCAATCTGAGCCATGATCAAACTCTTCAGTTCAAACATCTTTGGGTTTTTAAGAAACCCTAAACTTGGCTCAGCAATCGTTGGTTACATCTTTGATTTCTCGCGGAGTAACTTGTGATGCTGATAATCTTGTTGACTATCAGTCTGACTCCACAAGCACCCACACGAATTGCTTGATTCAGTTGTTAAAGAGCGGTTGGTTAAGATCTTTCGTCTCAACCGAGGCGCGCATTCTACAGCAGCCTCATTTGCTGTCAAGTGGTTATTTTCAGAAGTTTTCGAAGAATTCTTCAACAACTTCAACCACTTGCGCTTACGATCTCTCGTTAGCGGGAGGCGAATTCTACAGCGTTACACGCTGCTGTCAACACCTCTTTTTCAACTTCCTTCTGGCTTCGATGAACTGAAGCAACTTGCTGCCGAAAACTTCATAACTCTTTGTTTACCAAGGAGTTTTACGTTTCGACTGCGCCGGAAGTGGGGCGAATTATAGACAGATATAAAACGCCGTCAATCCTTAATTACGTTTTTGTCGCAGAAAGTGGTTTTTTCGCAATAAGGCGGGGAATCCGGCGCATCACTGGCGGGATCCGCAGCACCAGCAGCAGCGCCCCTATAGATGCATAGACCGCCCACTCCTTCAGGTCGGCCCGCACAATCCACAACATATGCAACAAACCGAGCCCAAGAATTACGTACACCAGGCGGTGCAGCTTCTTCCAACGACTGCCCAACCGACGCTGGCTATAGCGATTGGATGTCACTGCCAGTACCAACAAGCCAAGGAAACCCAACGCACCGACAATAATGTAGGGCCGTTTACGCAGCTCCACGCCGAACTGCGACCAATCCAGCCCCAGGATAAAGACGCAGTACGCGGCCAGATGCAGCGCCACATACGCAAAACACCACAGCCCCAATTGTCGGCGCACCGCAATCCACCCTGCCCACCCGCTGAGCTTTTGCAACGGCGTCATGCCCAACGTGATCAGCAACAGGATCAAGGTGCCAAGCCCCAACCGATCCATCAACACTTTGCCTGGATCAGGCCCGAGCACAGAACTCCACGCCTCGTACAGCCAGAAAAATGGCCATATCGCGGCGGCTATAAAGACGCCAATGCGCCAGATTAGATAACGCATCAGTAGTTCTTCCGCAGATCCAGGCCCGTATAGAGAGAAGCGACCTCATCCGAATAGCCGTTGAACATTTGCGTCTCGCGCACATTCGGGCTGAACAGACCGCTCGGCAAACGGCGCTCACGCGCCTGAGTCCAGCGAGGGTGGTCGACGGTCGGATTCACATTTGCGTAGAACCCATATTCATTGGCCGCAATACTTTGCCAAGTCGTCTTCGGCTGCTCGCTGACCAAGCTGATCCGCACAATCGACTTCACGCTCTTGAAGCCGTACTTCCACGGCACTACAAGACGCAATGGCGCGCCGTTCTGGTTCGGTAATTCCCGTCCATACATCCCCACGGCCAGGATCGCCAACGGATTCATTGCTTCATCCAGACGCAGCCCTTCTACATAAGGCCAGTCGATCAAGCCGAAGCTGGAGCGCTGGCCCGGCATGCTTTTGGGATCCTGCAGCGTTTCAAAGCGGATGTACTTGGCTTTAGCGGTCGGCTCAACCTGCTTGAGCAAGGCTGAAATAGGAAAGCCCATCCACGGGATCACCATCGACCACGCCTCGACACAACGCAGACGGTAGATACGCTCTTCCAATTGATAAGGCTTCATGAAGTCTTCCAGGGCATAGCGCCCGGGTTTACCGACTTCTCCATCAATCACCACACTCCAGGGTTCAGTCTTGAGTGAACCGGCATTCTTTGCCGGGTCGCCCTTGTCCGTACCGAACTCATAGAAGTTGTTGTAGTGGGTGGCGTCCTTGAACGGGGTGATGGCTTCGTCTTTTACCGTAACCGCCTGCCATTGGGTATTGGGCAGTTTCTCGGCAAACCAGCCTGGGGCATTGCCCGGCTCCACATCGGCATAACGCGCCGCATCGTCGGCACTGGCCCAACGCGGCAGCGCAGTGGCCGCAACGCCCGCAAGCGCACCGCCGAGCAAGCTGCGACGAGAAAGATAGAAGGATTCAGGCGTGACATCCGACTCGTGACAATCGGACGCTTTAGGGATCTTGATTAACATGGCAACTCCGCAGCATTGGAGAACTGATGCACCAATAGACTGCGGAGTATGGGGGAAATTACATTAAGACAATGTTTTGTCGCGGCGCAGATGCAACAGGTATTGAATCGGCCCCGAAGCGGCATACACCAGGAACGCCAGCAGCAGAATACGCGGCGGATCACTGAAGACGACCGCAAACACCAGCACAACCACCAGGATCGCCACGAAAGGCACGCGCCCCTTGAGGTCGAACTCCTTGAAGCTGTTGTACTTGATGTTGCTGACCATCAGCATGCCGGCGGCTGCAACCATCAAGGCCACCAGGAACGACATCTTCGAACCCTGGATACCGTAGTCACTGAACGCCCAGACGATACCGGCCACTACACCTGCCGCCGCCGGGCTGGCCAGGCCGATGAAGTAACGCTTGTCGGCAGTACCCACTTGGGTGTTGAAGCGTGCCAGACGCAACGCGGCGCCGGCGACATAGATGAAGGCAACCATCCAGCCGACCTTGCCCATGTCACCCAGCGCCCAGGCAAACGCCAGCAGTGCCGGCGCAACGCCGAAGGCCACCATGTCCGACAGCGAGTCGTACTCGGCACCGAAAGCGCTTTGGGTATTGGTCATGCGCGCCACCCGGCCATCCAGGCCGTCGAGCACCATGGCCACGAAGATGGCGATAGCGGCAAAGCCGAAATACTTGCTGGCACTCGCCGCATCACCCGCCGCCAATGCGCTTTGCGCACTCATGGAGTTGATGATGGAGTAGAACCCGGCAAACAGGTTCGCCGTGGTGAACAGATTGGGCAGAAGATAGATGCCACGATGCCGGACCTTGCGACCTTCCGCATCATGCCCTTCTTCGACATGCTCATCGATCGGTAGCAGGCTTTCGGCGTCAGAGGCCTGGTTTGGCTCTTCGGGACGTTCGGTCATGGACTTTACCTTGCAACGGTGTGAAAAGAATTCGACAAATACTTGCAGGGCGTGTTCGCCCGCAAACGATGCAGCTTTATACCAGAACCCGCCCCCAAACGAAAAAACGCGGCCTAAGCCGCGTTTTCTCTTGATGCGTACGACTTAGTTTTTAGCTTTGTCGACGATCTTGTTGGCACCGATCCACGGCATCATGGAGCGCAGTTGCTCGCCGATCACTTCGATACCGTGAGCGGCGTTGTTACGACGCTTGGCGGTCATCGAAGGGTAGCCGGTAGCGCCTTCGCTGATGAACATTTTGGCGTATTCGCCGTCCTGAATACGTTTCAGGGCGTTGCGCATGGCCTGACGGGATTCGGCGTTGATCACTTCCGGGCCGGTCACGTACTCGCCGTATTCGGCGTTGTTGGAGATCGAGTAGTTCATGTTGGCGATACCGCCTTCGTACATGAGGTCAACGATCAGCTTCAGTTCGTGCAGGCATTCGAAGTAGGCCATTTCCGGCGCGTAGCCAGCTTCAACCAGGGTTTCGAAACCAGCTTTTACCAGTTCAACGGTACCGCCGCACAGAACGGCTTGTTCGCCGAACAGGTCGGTTTCGGTCTCGTCCTTGAAGGTGGTTTCGATGATGCCGGTACGACCGCCACCCACGCCGGCGGCGTAGGACAGTGCAACGTTTTTGGCGTTGCCCGAAGCGTCCTGGTAGATCGCGATCAGGTCAGGGATACCGCCGCCTTTGACGAACTCGGAACGCACGGTGTGGCCCGGTGCTTTCGGCGCGATCATGATCACGTCGAGGTCATCGCGTGGCACAACCTGGTTGTAGTGAATCGCGAAGCCGTGGGAGAAGGCCAGGGTGGCGCCCTTCTTGATGTTCGGCTCGATTTCGTTCTTGTACAGCGCGGACTGGAACTCGTCCGGGGTCAGGATCATGACCAGGTCGGCAGCGGCAACGGCGGAAGCCACGTCAGTCACTTTCAGGCCGTGGGCTTCAGCTTTGGCAACAGTGGTCGAGCCTTTGCGCAGGCCGACAGTCACGTCAACGCCGGAATCTTTCAGGTTGCACGCTTGGGCGTGGCCCTGGGAACCGTAGCCGATGATGGCGACTTTCTTGCCCTGGATGATCGACAGGTCACAATCTTTATCGTAATAAACTTTCATGAGGTTCCTCTATATATCCAGGCCGTAAGGCCATTCGCTAATTTGGGTTAGATGCTGAGTACTTTGTCGCCACGGGCAATCCCGGTGACACCACTGCGTACCGTTTCCAGAATCGAGGCCGTCCCGATCGACTGGATGAAGCTGTCCAGCTTGTCGCTTGTACCGGTCAGTTGAACGGTATAAACGCTGGCGCTCACATCGACGATCTGCCCGCGATAAATATCGGTGGTGCGTTTGATCTCGGCACGTTGGGCACCCGTGGCCTTGACTTTAACCAGCATCAGCTCGCGCTCGATGTGGGCACTTTCCGACAGGTCGACCAGCTTGACCACTTCGATCAGCTTGTTGAGGTTCTTGGTGATCTGCTCGATCACCTCATCGTGGCCAACAGTAGTCAACGTCAGGCGCGACAGGGTCGGGTCTTCGGTCGGCGCCACGGTCAGGCTTTCGATGTTGTAGTTGCGTTGCGAAAACAGGCCGACAACACGAGACAGAGCGCCGGGTTCGTTCTCCAGAAGCAGGGAGATAATGTGCCGCATGATTAGGTACGCTCCGTCTTGTTCAGCCACATGTCGCGCATAGAGCCGTCTTTGATCTGCATCGGGTAGACGTGCTCGCTGGTATCCACTTGAATATCGAGGAACACCAGGCGGTCCTTCATGGCGAACGCCTCTTCCATCTTCGGCTTCAGATCTTTCAAATCGGTGATGCGCATGCCGACGTGGCCGTAGGCTTCAACCAACTTGATGAAATCCGGCAGCGATTCCATGTAGGAATGGGAGTGACGGCTGTTGTAGCTCATGTCCTGCCACTGACGAACCATGCCCAGCACGCCGTTGTTCAAGCACACGATCTTCACCGGAAGACCGTACTGCAGGCACGTCGACAGTTCCTGGATGTTCATCTGGATGCTGCCCTCACCCGTCACGCAGGCGACGTCGGTGTCCGGGAAGCTCAGTTTGATCCCCATGGCCGCAGGGAAACCAAAGCCCATCGTGCCCAGGCCACCGGAGTTGATCCAGCGGTTAGGCTTGTCGAACTTGTAGTACTGCGCGGCGAACATCTGGTGCTGGCCTACGTCGGAGGTCACAAAGGCGTCGCCCTTGGTCACTTCGCACAGGGTTTCGATCACGGTTTGTGGCTTGATGATGCTGCCGTCGCCCTTGTCGTAAGGGAACAGGCCGCGGTCACCGCGCCATTCGTCGATCTGCTTCCACCAGCTGGCAACCGATTCCTTGTTCGGCGTTTCGCCGATGTCCTTGAGCGCCGCAACCATTTCGGTCAGCACGCTTTCTACCGGACCCACAATCGGCACGTCGGCCTTGATGGTCTTGGAGATGGACGCCGGGTCGATGTCGATGTGGATGATTTTGGCATTCGGGCAGAATTTGCTCGGACCATTGATCACACGGTCATCAAACCGCGCGCCCACCGCCAGGATGACGTCGGCGTGGTGCATGGCCAGGTTGGCGGTGTAGCTGCCGTGCATGCCAAGCATGCCGACGAACTGACGGTCCGTACCCGGGAATGCGCCGAGGCCCATCAGGGTATTGGTCACCGGCAGGTTGAGCAGCTTGGCCAATTCGGTCAGAGGTGCAGAACCGCCGCCCAGAATCACGCCACCGCCGGAGTACAGCACTGGGCGCTTGGCCGCCAAGAGCATTTCTGCCGCCTTGCGGATTTGCCCCGAGTGCCCACGAACGGCAGGGCTGTAGGAACGCAGCTTGGCTTTCTTGGGAAAGATGTATTCGAATTTCTCGGCCGGGTTGGTCATGTCTTTCGGGATATCAACCACTACAGGGCCCGGGCGACCGGACTGTGCGAGGTAGAAGGCCTTTTTCATGACTTCCGGGATTTCCGACGCGTGCTTGATCATGAAGCTGTGTTTCACGATCGGCCGGGAGATACCGATCATGTCGGTTTCCTGGAATGCATCGGTCCCGACCATGGTGCTGGGCACCTGGCCAGAAATGATCACCATCGGGATGGAGTCCATATAGGCAGTCGCGATGCCGGTAATGGCATTGGTTGCGCCTGGGCCGGAGGTGACCAGTACCACACCGGCTTTACCGGTGGCACGGGCGTAGCCGTCAGCCATATGGGTCGCGGCCTGTTCGTGGCGAACCAGGATGTGGGTAACAGCCGGTTCCTTGAACAGTGCGTCGTAAACATGCAGCAGAGCACCACCTGGGTACCCGTAGATATAGTCGACGCCTTCGTCACGCAAAAAGCGGACGAGCATCTCACCGCCAGATAAAAGCTCCACGTTGTTCACCTCTAAAACGCCAGAATACCGTCCGTTAAAAACCGACGGGTCTTAATAGGTTTACTTCTCAACAGAGCATGAGCGACGGTGGTCGCCGACTACGTCAGCACTGACTGAGCAAGTATTGGGATCGTCCCAAGTGTTGCGGGCTTTTCCCACCCAGCGCGAGGTAACGCGTTGCGGGTGTTACAGGTCGGCGCGGATATGCGCCTCATGATCTGCTGAGCGGGCCTGCTTCTGGCAGTCCCGATACAGCGGACTTTGGATTCTTCTGTTTCAGCCCCTTCAAGTCAAGCAATAATTGCGCTTTTTTCCAACTAAGCGCATGAGAACGAAGATTAAAGGGGTTTGAGGAGGGATAAAACTCGCCTGAATGTCGTCAAGCGGTAGAAATGTGCGCAAGACTGCCGGAAAACCCGGCAGTCAGGCAATTAACGAGCGTCGACGATCAATTGGTCGAACTTTTTCAGCGCATTGCGTAGGCCAATGCTCTCAAGCGGGCGATCGGCGTAAACCATCTCCGCCATCTCGAGTATTCCCGATGCATTGGGCAATGGCAGGTCCTGCTCGAGGATCTGCTTCATGCGCACCAGGAAGATCCATTGCAGCCACTGGTGAAAGTCCAGCGTGTCCACCGAAAACGGCTCGACGCTGCCAAGCGCTTCAGCGCTGGGGGACACCTCGTCCCACCAACCCTGCACCCGTAACTCACGCTCAATCAGCAACAGCTGTTCGGCAATTGCCGGAAACCGTGCATCCATCAGAGGCTGACCTTGGCTTTTTGCCGCGCCTGGGCAGCACCGGCGGCGTCGCCTTGTGCGGCACGCGCGTCACCAATCAAAGCCCACAGGTTGGCTTGCAGGTCGGGGCGACCGTTGGCCAACGTCAGGCCGCGACGGGCGAACTGCTCGGCTTGCGGCGCGTCGCCTTGGGCCAGGCGCACCTGGGCCAGGCGATACAGCACTTGCGGCTCACGCGGCGCCACACGCTGGGCGCGCTCAAGGCTCGACGATGCCCCGTTCAGGTCACCACCGGATTGTTGCTGCTGGGCGGTGGTCAGCAAAGCCAGCACCGGCCCGTCCAGTTGCTCGTCAGCCGACAGGCCGCCCGCGTTAGATGAAGACGGAATACCGCTCGGCGTCGACGGCGGCATGTTGTAAGTGCCCTGATTGATCGGCGCCGTCTGGATCGGTGCGGAGTTGGCCGGCCCCGATGTGCTTGGCCCTGGCGTCCAAGGCTCGGCACTGATCGGCGCCGACGTCGCAGCACCGCCGCCCGGCACCATCACCACCACACCCGAATCCTGCGGTATGGACTGAGGCGTAGCTTGGGCAGGACGCTTGACCACGGTCTGACGGAAACCGCCAGTGGCCGAGATACGGTCGTTATTGGAAACGTTCGTGCTTGAGTCCACCACGGGAATGGAACCGCGCTGCACGCTGGAGCAACCGCCGAGCATAACCAGGGCGGTAATAGCTGGAATCCACAACTTGTTCACTTGAAACCCTCTTTGCTTAATGCATCCAGCCCTTGACCCAATCCATCACCGAATCCGCGTCAGCGGGGGCACTGCCACCGCACGCAGCACCAGCAGGTGGCTCGCTGCCGCGAATATACGGCATCTGTACCGCGCCCGGACAGTTGGCGTCGGAGCCTTGTCCGGTGTGCGGATCAATCCACGCCTGCACGATGTTGTCCGGCTGCGGCATGTTCAGCGGCAACGGATCGGCCTTGCGCATGAAACTGGTCCACACCTGCAGCGCACCGGTCGCACCGGTGAACGGGGTTTTGCCGTTATCGTCGCGGCCCAGCCACACCACGGCCAGCACATCCTGGCCGAAGCCTGCGAACCAGCTGTCACGCGAATCGTTACTGGTGCCGGTTTTGCCCGCCAGCGTCAGGTTCGACGGCAGCACGCTGTACACCGAACGCCCGGTACCTTCACGCATCACGCGCTGCATGGCGTTCTGGATCAGGTAGATGGAGCCCGCGTCAAAGCGCTGCTGGATCTGGAATGGGTAACGCTTGAGCGGCTCGCCCTCGGCGGTCAGCACACTGCGAATGCCGCGCATCGGGGTATTGAAGCCACCGTTGGCGAGGGTCTGGTACATCGTCGCCACTTCCATCGGGGTCATGGCGCCAGCGCCCAGCAGCATCGATGGGAACGCCGGGAACTCACGGGTGATGCCCAGTCGCCCCAGGGTTTTCAGCACATTCGGCACGCCCACTTCAAGCCCAAGGCGCGAGGTAGAGATGTTGTAGGAATGCGCCAGGCCCTGGTACAGGAACACAGTGCCGTGGGAGCGACGATCAAAGTTCTGCGGCGTCCACACCTGGCCATCCGCGCCCTTGACCGACAGCGGGTCATCCGACAGCCAACTGGTCAGGGTGTATTTGCTTGGTTTTTCCAGGGCCGTGAGGTAAACCGCCGGTTTGACCAGCGAGCCGATCGGCCGCACCGCATCTAGCGCACGGTTGAAACCGGCAAAACTGGCCTGGCGGCTGCCAATCATGGCCTGCACTTCACCGGTTTCCGGGTTGGTTACCACCATCGCCGCTTCGACTTCATCCGAGCCTTTACGGCCGGTCAGGCGCTTGAAGGTGTCGTTGACCGACGCTTCGGCTTTCATCTGCAAGATCGGGTCAAAACTGGTGAAGATCCGCAGGCCCTCTTCGGTCAAGTCTTCGTCGCGGTAGTCTTCACGTAGCTGGCGTTTGACCAGATCGATAAAGCCCGGGAATGAACTGTCGGCCAGCTTGCCGCGAGTGGTAACACCCAGTGGCATTTTTTTCGCCGCCGCGACTTGTTCAGCGGTGGCCACGCCCTGCTGTTCGAGTACATCCAGCACCAGGTTACGGCGCTCAAGCGCACGTTCCGGGTTGCGGCGCGGGTTGTAATAGGACGGGCCCTTGACCATCCCCACCAGCAACGCGACTTGATGCAATTTCAATTCGGACAAAGGCTGGCCAAAGAAGAACTGGCTGGCCAAGCCGAAACCGTGCACGGCGCGCTGCCCATCCTGGCCGACAAAGACCTCGTTGAGGTACGCCTCGAGAATCTCCTGCTTGCTGTAATGCAGCTCCAGCAGCATGGCCATCATGGCTTCGGTGAGTTTACGGGTCAGGCTGCGCTCGTTGGTCAGGTAAAAGTTCTTGACCAATTGTTGCGTGAGCGTACTGCCGCCCTGGGTCATCTTGCCGCCGGAAGTGTTGACCCAGATGGCGCGGGCAATCGACTTGGGCGACACCCCCCAGTGGCTGTAGAAATCGCGGTCTTCAACGGCGATCAGCGTATCGAGCAGGTACGGTGGCACCTGATCGAGCTTGATCAGGATACGATCTTCGAGGTTCTTGGGGTAAATACCGCCGATCATCAGCGGTTCCAGGCGCACCACAGGTAACTTGGAGCCATTGAGCGACGACAGCTCGGCAACGTAGTCGCCGGAGAAGCGCACGCGTACCGGCTGGGCTTTCTCCAGGCCTTCATAGAACTGGAAGCCACGGGTATTCAGGTCGACGGTATTGCCGCTGACCGCGGCGGCGCCAGGGCCGTTACTCACGGGTTCGCGGCGATAGCCCAAGGCGTCGAGTTCGGTAAGGAAGTCTTCCTTGCTCAGCTTTTGGCCGGTGAACAATTCCAGCGGGCGTGCATACACCTTGGCCGGGATGGTCCAGCGCTTGCCGGAGAATTTCTCCTGGACCACGGCGTCGAGGTACACCGCGAAGCCTGCGAGCACCACAAGGCCTACCAGGCTTAGCTTGATGGCCCAGCCCAGCCACGGGCGCAGGCCGCGTGAAGGAGGTTTTTTACGGGAACGGGGAGATCGGGTTCGAGTCATGGCGGCGGATTATACGCACTTTATTGACGATCAACATGAGCCGGACAGCGGTTTGCACGACCGACTGTAACCGCCATAATGCCGGCCATGATTTCCCCCAGACTTTGAAGGATCGCCCGTGAGCCAGTCCCTGATCGCAGCCCTGCAAAACCCGGCTTTGTATCCCCATCCGGTTGAAGCGTTCCAAGTCATTGAGACCCATATTTCCTGGGTCATACTGACCGGCCCGTATGCTTATAAGCTGAAGAAGCCGATGAACTTCGGCTTTCTGGATTTCACCCATCTGGACGACCGCGGCCACTTCTGCCGCGAAGAGCTGC
Organism: Pseudomonas sp. W3I7; assembly: GCF_030816095.1. Classification (NCBI taxonomy): domain Bacteria; kingdom Pseudomonadati; phylum Pseudomonadota; class Gammaproteobacteria; order Pseudomonadales; family Pseudomonadaceae; genus Pseudomonas; species Pseudomonas sp. W3I7. The sequence continues at coordinate 628,346 of NZ_JAUSXP010000001.1, read as the reverse complement.
GCCTTAACCAGCGCCTGACTGAAGATTTGTATCTTGACGTGTTGCCAATCACCGGCAGCGCCGAAGCCCCGCAATTGGGCGGAGATGGCCCGGTCATCGAATACGCGCTGAAAATGCGCCAATTCCCGCAAAGCCAGCTGCTCAGCACCCTGCAAGCCAATGGCGAGGTCACCAGCGCGCACATTGACGACATGGCCAAGCAGATTGCGCACTTCCACCTCAGCGCCCCGAAAGTGCCGCAAGACCACCCCGCCGGCACGCCGGATGAAGTGATGGCGCCGGTTCGCCAGAACTTCGACCAGATCCGCCCGTTCCTCAGCGACAAGGCCGACCTGGCTCAACTCGATGCCCTGCAAGCCTGGGCCGAAGCCAGCTTCGAACGCCTCAAGCCACTGCTGGCCCAGCGCAAGCTCGAAGGGTTCACTCGCGAATGTCACGGTGATATCCACTTGGGCAACGCCACCTTGATCGATGGCCAGGTGGTGATCTTCGACTGCATCGAGTTCAACGAGCCGTTCCGCTTCACCGATGTGTATGCCGACACGGCCTTCCTGGCGATGGACCTGGAAGACCGCGGCCTCAAATCCCTGGCGCGCCGTTTTATCAGCCAGTACCTGGAGCTGACCGGCGACTATCAGGGCCTTGAAGTGCTGAACTTCTATAAAGCCTACCGTGCACTGGTGCGCGCCAAGGTGTCGTTGTTCAGCATGCCAAGCGAGGCCAGCCCGGTGCAACGCGCCACCACCCTGCGCCAATACCGCAACTACGCGAACCTGGCGGAAAGCTACAGCACCATTCCATCGCGCTTCCTGGCGATAACCCACGGTGTTTCGGCCGTCGGTAAAAGCCACGTGGCCATGCGCCTGGTGGAAGCCTTGGGAGCCGTGCGCCTGCGTTCGGACGTGGAACGCAAGCGCCTGTTTGGTGAACAGAAGGTCGAGAACACCCCGCAAGCCGGTATCTACGCCGCCGAAGCCAGCGCTGCCACCTACGCTCGCTTGAATGAAATCGCCGATACCGTCTTGCGTGCTGGCTACCCGGTGGTGCTGGACGCGACCTTCCTGAAAAGCGCACAACGCAACGCCGCCGCCAAGATTGCCGAGGCCACCGGCGCGCCTTTCCTGATCCTCGATTGCAACGCACCGCAAGCCGTTATCGCTAGCTGGCTGGCGCAACGTCAGGCGGATAAAAACGATCCTTCCGACGCGACACTCACCATTATCGAAGAGCAACAGGCCAACCGTGACCCGCTGACCGCCGAAGAACTGCTGCTGAGCAAACGCGTGGAAACCAACGAGAGCGGCACACTCGACGCTCTGGTGGCGCACATTCGCCAGCGCCTGCCCGGCCTGTAAGAAATATTTCTTGGTCGTGTCGCCGATCTTCGGTGCACGACCGAGCAATAGTGGCACTATAATGGCGTCATAATTCCAACAGGAGTCGCCGTCATGAGTCAGCCCAAGCTTCTTGATACCCCGCTCTACGCACTCCTGCATAAAGACGACATTCGCGGCTTCAACCAGGAGCGCCCCAAAGACGGCACCATCGACATGCGCGGTGGCGACTTCCGCGGCCTGGACCTGCGTGACCTGAACGCCACGGGCGTGGATTTCACCGACGCCTACTTCCGCTCTGCCGACCTGCGCGGCCTGGACCTGCGCGAGTGCTCATTGGAAGGCGCCAGCCTGGCCCATGCGCAGATTTCCGGCACCTACTTCTCCCCCGAACTGACGGCTGACGAGATCCTGATGTCGGTCAATTTCGGCACTCGTTTGCGCTACCGCACCAAGTAACCTCATCTTTCGGGCCCCAGCTACGCCTCACGCGTAGCGGCGCCTCCTGCCTGCTTGTCGGCAATACCTTCAAAAATTCTTATAAGCTTTTCAGCCGTTCCTGACCAAAGAACCACGCTTTTCCTACTGAGCGCTACACTCCTTTTCAGGCTTGCCTGGTCACGATACCCACCGCACCATTCGGCCGTCGCAAGGAGGCTTGATGAACGATGAGCTGCAACACCTGAAAAACCTGGGCAAGACGTCGGCGCAGTGGCTGCATGCGGTGGGCATCCACAGTGCGTCCGACCTACGCCGCCTGGGAGCTGTAGATGCCTACCGAGCCGTTCGCACTCGCGGGTTTCGGGCCTCGAAAGTGCTGCTGTATGCAATTGAAGGAGCCTTGATGGACGTGCACTGGAACGACATCCCGACGGAGCGCAAGGAGGCATTGAACCGTCAGCTGGAGGCGATTTCAGTGCGCCAGAAGATTTAGGCCTGCAAGAATTTCCAATGTTTACGGCCAGTTCGAACGTGTGTTTGAGAAAAACCGCAGAGCATTGAAAAACAGAGGTTGACTCTCAAATGAGAATCGTTATGATTATCACAACTGGTCGCGAGATCAGCCGATAACTGACAGACCATTGGTTCGGACTCTCAGATTATCTCCTCATCAGGCTAATCACGGTTATTTGACCCGGCTCTTGCCGGGTCTTTTTTTACCTGTAAAAAAGCCGATTCAGCGCGCAATGATCAATGGATGACCGCGCTCCGGGTGCGGCTGTACCAACACCTCCAAACCAAACACCGCTTTAAGTGGCTCAGGCCGCATCACCTGCGCCGGTGTGTCCAGCGCGTGTGGGCGCCCTTGCTCCAGCAACAGAATCCGGTCGCAATAACGCGCCGCCAGGTTCAGGTCATGGAGAATCACCAGCACCGCAGCGCCGCGATCAGCGAAAGTACGTATAGCCTGCAGGGTCGTGTGTTGGTGCAAGGGGTCAAGCATCGAGGTCGGCTCATCCAACAGCAGCGTCTGCCCGGCTTCCCCCGGCCATAACTGCGCCAACACTCGCGCAAGATGTACACGCTGGCGTTCGCCACCCGACAACGCCAGGTAGCTGCGCCCGCTCAAATGGCCCACGTCTGCCGCGTGCAGCGCCGCCTGGATGATTTCGTCATCACGCACGCGTCCGGTCTGATGGGGCAAGCGGCCCATGCCTACAACCTCCTCGACACGGAATGCGAAATCCAGCGTGGAAGTCTGCGGCAACACTGCCAAACGTTGGGCACGTTGCGGCCCGCTCCAGTCCGTCAAGGCTTGCTGATCCAGCCACACCTTGCCCTGATCCGGCTTCAACTCACCGCACAACGCACCGAGCAGCGTGCTCTTGCCTGCTCCGTTAGGGCCGAGCACACCGAGCACTTCACCCGGCAGCAAGTCCAGGGTGACATCCGCCAGCACGGTTTTATCGCCACGCCGGACCTGCAACGCTTCTACTCGCAGCATCAGGCGCGCCCTCGCAACAACAAATAAAGAAAAAACGGCGCGCCGATAAAGGCCGTCACGATGCCGATCGGCAGTTCAGCCGGCGCCAGCGCCAGGCGTGCCACCAAGTCAGCAAACAGCAACAGGCTCGCGCCCGCGAGCACAGACGCCGGCAACAGCACCCGATGATCCGGCCCGGCCAACAAGCGCACCAGATGCGGCACCACCAGCCCGACAAACCCGATCATGCCCGCCGCCGCTACCGCCGCGCCCACACCCAGGGCTGTGCAGAACACCAGTTCACGCTTGAGCCCTTCAACATCGATCCCAAGGTGATTGGCCTCGGACTCACCCAGCAGCAGTGCATTCAAGGCTTTTGCCCGACGCGGCAACCACAGCGCCACACCGGCGCTCACCAACAGCAATGGCCACAACCGCGAATAGCTGGCGCCATTGAGGCTGCCCAAGTTCCAGAAGGTCAGGGTACGCAAGGTGGCGTCGTCGGCCAGATAGGTAAACAACCCCACCGCCGAACTGGCCAAGGCGGTAAGCGCGATACCGGCCAGCAGCATTGTCGCGACATTGGTCTGACCGTTACGGCGCCCCAGGCGATAAACCAGAGCCGTAACGCCCAAGCCGCCAAGAAACGCGCACAACGACAACAGGTAAGGCCCGACCGCATCCGGCAGGCCACCAAAAAAAGAACCGCCGACGATCGCAACAGCCGCACCCAGCGCCGCACCGCTGGACACACCGACCAACCCCGGATCGGCCAACGGGTTGCGAAACAAGCCCTGCATCGCCACGCCCGACAATGCCAACACACCGCCCACCGCCAAACCCAGCAAGGTTCGCGGCAAACGAATCTGCCCAAGGATCAATTCGGCCTGCTCCAGGCCTTGGGCTTCAATCGGTACGCCCATCAGGCGCAAGGCGGCCTTGAGCGTATCCAGCAACGGCAGGCTGACCGGCCCCAACGCCAATGAAAGCCAGGTTGCCAGAAGGCATAACAGCGCCAGCCCGATAAACAGCGTTTTCGGTTTAACCAGAGTCGTCATTGGGCAGGTTTAGCCTGGGACGGATAAAAACCCGGCAGACAGTTGCACCAGGCTTTGCGGCAAACGCGGCCCAAGCCCACCGACCAGCAGGGTCGGGTCCAGCTCAAACACGCGGCCATTTTTAGCCGCCGGCGTTGAGGCCAGAATCGGGTTTTCCTTGAACAAGGCCGCCCGCGCCGCATCGCCGGTGAGGGCACGATCAGCAAACACCAGCACATCGGGGCTCAGACCGGCCAGCGACTCCACCGAAAACGGCTTATAGCCGGTGTGGGTCGCGAGGTTATGCCCGCCCGCCTGCTGCAACAGCCAATCCGCGGCCGTGTCCTTGCCCGCGATCAGCGGCTTGCCGCCTGCATGCCCGAGCAACAGCAGCACACCCGGCGCCTTCTGCGTGGCCTGGGCCTTGGCGACCCAGGCTTTCTGCTGATCCAGCTTTTGTTCATATCCGGTAAACAATTCGTTGGCCTTGGTTTCATCACCCAACAGCTTGCCCAGGTGCTGAAGGTTGCCTTTCAACGTCGGCAAATCCGGCTCGGCCGAGAACATCTCCACCTGCACGCCCGCACCGCGAATCTGCGCCAGCACCGGCGGCGGCCCCATTTCTTCAGTGCCCACCAACACCTGCGGGCGCAGGCTTAAAATCCCTTCCGCGGACAATTGGCGCTGGTAACCAATGCTCGGCAACGCCTTGAGCGATTCAGGGTGCTGACTGGTGGTATCCACGCCCACCAGCTTTGGCTCCCCGCCCAGCGCCGTGACCCATTCCGATAGCGCCCCACCGGCACTGACCCAGCGTTGCGGCAGTTCAGAGGCGTATGCCCCGTGGTTGACCAGCAGTGAGGCAACAAGCGCAATAGCGCTGGTACTCAGGCGCATAACAGGGTTTCCTTCCAAGGGCAGGGCCACTCAAGCACTCATGGATGTGACAGTTAAACCCTGTCTGGCATCGTACAGAGCACCCAATCAGCTAACGGGCGAAGCCGGCATTTGATAATTGTTTGCATTTGAACGTCAAGGCACTTAAGGATCGTTATGAAGTTTCTCTGCCCCTCGGATGCACTGGCGCCCAACAGTAGCCGCGGTTTTGAAATAGACGGTTGCAAAGTAATGGCCGTGCGCCGTGACGGCGTTGCCTACTTCTACCTCAACCGCTGCCCCCATCGCGGCATCCCACTGGAATGGCAGCCTGACCAGTTCTTGGACAGCAGCGCCAGCCTGATCCAGTGCGCCACCCACGGCGCCTTGTTCCTGATCGAAAGCGGCGAGTGCATTGCCGGGCCATGCGCGGGCCAAAGCCTTAAAGCCCTGCCCGGCCGTGAAGACGCGCAAGGCCTGTGGGTTGAACTCTAGTCGCCGATCATCACGTCCAGACGCCGGTCGATGATAATTTCCTGCGGCGTGACCCTCGCACCGTAGGCCAACACCTCTACGCCGGCCGCCTTGGCCTCGCGCAGCGCAGCGGCGTAGCCCGCATCGATTTCCACCGCCGGGCGTACAGCGTCGATCCCCGACAGGTTTACGCAATACAACTGCACCGCACGCACACCCTCACGCGCCAGGTGCGCCAATTCACGCAAATGCTTGGCGCCACGCTGGGTCACCGCGTCGGGAAAGGCCGCCACCGACGAGCCGTCAAAGCCCAGGGTGACGCTTTTGACTTCCACATAGGCCGCGCCGTGTGGGTAATCCAGGCGAAAATCGATACGGCTTTTTTCCTGGCCATAAGGCACTTCGCGCTTGAGGGCAGTAAAACCGTTGAGTTCAGTGATCACCCCGGCGCGCAACGCTTCTTCCACCAGTGGGTTGGCGCGCGCAGTGTTGACGCACGCCAGCCGGCCTTGGGGGGTTTCGGCAATTTCCCAGGTGCCCGGCAACTTGCGTTTGGGGTCTGTGGAGCGACTGAACCAGACCTGGCCGCCCTCCACCATGCAATTGAGCATCGAGCCGGTGTTGGGACAGTGAATGGTCAGCAACTCGCCGGTCAGCGTTTCGATGTCGGTGAGAAAGCGCTTGTAACGGCGGATCAGCCGCCCTTCTTCGAGGGGAGGATTAAAGCGCATCAGCCTTGCCAGCTCCGCAAGCCACGGGCGATGCGTTCTACCGCTTCCTGTAGCCGATCAAGGTTTTGCGTGTAGGCAAAACGCACATGGTGGCCGGCCTGATAACGACCGAAATCCAGGCCTGGCGTAAACGCCACATGCTCGGTTTCGAGGAAATGACGGCAAAACGCGAAGGCATCACCGCCGAACGCGCTGATATCGGCGTACAAGTAGAACGCGCCTTCGGGCTCTACGGCGATGCCGAAACCCAACTCGCGCAAGGCTGGCAGCAGGAAATCCCGGCGGCGCCCGAACTCGGCGCGGCGCTCTTCCAGAATGCTCAGGGTTTGCTCGGTGAAACACGCCAGCGCCGCGTACTGGGCCATGCTCGGCGCGCTGATGTAGAGGTTTTGCGCCAACTTCTCCAATTCGCCCACCGCCGCCGGTGGCGCCACCAGCCAGCCGAGGCGCCAGCCGGTCATGCCGAAATACTTCGAAAAACTATTTAAGACGAAGGCCTCGTCGTCGACTTCCAGCACGCTGGCGGCATCGGTGCCGTAGGTGAGGCCGTGATAGATCTCGTCCACCACCAAATGACCGTTACGCGCCTTGATTGCACTCGACAACCCCGCCAGTTTGTCGCGGCTGAGAATCGTGCCGGTGGGGTTGGCCGGTGAAGCAACCAGCGCGCCAACGCTGTCTGCATTCCAGTGTTTGGCCACCAGCTCGGCGGTCAATTGGTAGCGCACGTCCGGGCCAACCGGCACCAGCTGCGCAGCGCCTTCTACCAACCGCAGGAAATGTCGGTTGCACGGGTAGCCTGGGTCGGCCAACAGCCAATGCTTGCCCGGATCGACCAGCAGGCTGCTGGCCAGCAGCAACGCGCCAGAGCCACCGGGCGTGATCAGAATGCGCTCGGGGTCGACGCTCAGGCCGTAGCGCTGCTGGTAAAAACCACTGATGGCGTGGCGCAACTCGGGCAGCCCACGGGCCGCGGTATAACGCGTCTTGCCGTTAGCCAGCGCAGCCTGGCCGGCCTGGATAATAGGCTCGGCCGTAGTGAAATCCGGCTCGCCGATCTCCAGGTGGATAACATCATGGCCGGCCGCCTGCAGCTCATTGGCTCGCGCCAGCAACGCCATAACGTGAAAAGGTTCGATGGCGCGACTGCGCGCACTGTAGGGCTGAGCCATTAGCCTTCCTTAGACGGTGAGGACAAAATTCGGATTCTACCGAACCCGCGCGGTAAAACATGCTCTATTGCCTGCTCGGTCATCCGTGATGAACCGAGCAAGCGCCTGCAAAACGACTAAAATCAACCTTCGAGACACGCTATACCCAGCCATGGCGGGCTATGACAGTTTGCAAGCCTGCCACGTTGGGCCTCGACAACCGGGAGTGGCGCACCCCGAATCTATCTGGTAAGTTCGCCCGCTTGCAGCCGCAGGGCCGGCAGGTGTCGGTGACGTTGCAATCCTGCGCAATGGATTAGAAGAGTGAGAGGCGGTCTATTCATGTCCACCCAAGCAAAGCAACAGCAGACTCAAGGCCTCGGCGGCTTCGAACCCTATGTGGAAAAAAAGGGCGAGGAGTACATGGGCGAGCCCATGCGCGAGCACTTCACCAAGATCCTGAACAAGTGGAAACAGGACTTGATGCAGGAGGTTGATCGTACCGTTGACCATATGAAGGACGAAGCAGCCAACTTTCCTGATCCGGCCGACCGTGCGAGCCAGGAAGAAGAGTTCGCCCTTGAACTGCGAGCGCGTGATCGAGAGCGCAAGCTGATCAAGAAGATCGACAAGACCCTGCAGCTGATCAAGGACGAGGAATACGGCTGGTGCGAATCCTGCGGCGTCGAGATTGGTATTCGTCGCCTGGAAGCCCGCCCAACCGCGGACCTGTGCGTAGACTGCAAGACCTTGGCTGAAATCAAGGAAAAACAGGTCGGCAAGTAATCCTGCCGAGCTGAATGCAAAAAACAAAAAATGGGGCGTGCAAACGCTCCATTTTTGTTTCTGGCGTTCAGTGGTTTTCCAGTAGTATCCGGCCCATGACAGCCTCTACCTATATCGGGCGTTTCGCCCCCACGCCCAGCGGCCACCTGCACTTCGGTTCGCTGGTTGCCGCCCTCGCCTCCTACCTTGATGCCCGCGCCAATCACGGCCGCTGGTTGATGCGCATGGAAGACCTAGACCCACCCCGTGAAGAACCCGGCGCGCAGGCGGCGATCCTGCACGCCCTGGAAAGCTATGGCTTCGAGTGGGATGGGGAACTGGTCCGACAAAGCGAGCGGCATGAGGCCTACGCCAAAGTCTTTAACGACATGTTCAACCACGGCCTGGCTTACGCCTGCACCTGCTCGCGTAAACAGTTGGAGCCCTACCACGGGATCTATCCAGGCCTGTGCCGCAACCTCGGGCATGAGCAGCAAGACGCGGCGATCCGCTTGCGCGTACCGGAGCTGGAGTATCACTTCACCGACCGCGTGCAAGGCGAATTCCGACAGCACCTGGGGCGTGATGTGGGCGATTTCATCATCCGCCGTCGCGATGGCCTGTATGCCTATCAACTGGCGGTGGTGCTTGATGATGCCTGGCAGGGTGTCACCGACATCGTGCGCGGCGCCGACCTGCTCGATTCCACGCCGCGCCAGCTGTACCTGCAGGAACTGCTGGGCCTGCGCCAGCCGCGTTACCTGCACGTGCCGCTGATCACTCAGCCGGACGGCAACAAGCTGGGCAAATCCTACCGCTCGCCGCCGTTGACACAAGGCCAGGCCACCCCTTTGCTATTAAGAGCGCTGCGCGCCCTCGGCCAGCAACCCGGCAACGAACTGCTGCACGCCAGCCCACGGGAACTGCTGGATTGGGGCATTGCACACTGGGACGCCAGCCAGATCCCGCGCACACTGACGCTGGCCGAAGCGCAATTGAGTTGAAGGCGCTTGCAGCTTGCCAAGCATCCGTTACCATCGCGGCAGTTTTTTAATCAGAGGCCAACATGTACATCTATCGATTGGTCCTGCTGCTGGTCGTCGGGATCTACCTGTTTTCCCCCGCCATCATGGATTGGTGGATCGACGCCACGGGCGCCTGGTATCGCCCTTATCTGCTGTGGCTGATCCTGATCGTCGTGACCTTCATCCTGCAGAGCCAAAAAGATGCCGATGAGCTTTAGCCTCACCCAGATGCTGCTGATCAGCGCCGCCTACCTGGCCGCGTTGTTCGGGGTTGCCTGGATCAGTGAGCGCGGAATGATTCCGCGGGCGATCATTCGCCATCCGTTGACCTACACCTTGTCCCTGGGCGTCTACGCCAGCGCCTGGGCATTTTATGGCACCGTGGGGCTGGCCTATCAGTATGGCTACGGCTTTCTGTCCAGCTACCTGGGCGTGTCCGGCGCGTTTTTGCTGGCGCCGGTGTTGCTGTACCCGATCCTGAAAATCACCCGCACCTATCAGCTGTCGTCCCTGGCGGACCTGTTTGCCTTCCGCTTTCGCAGCACCTGGGCCGGCGCGCTGACCACGATCTTCATGCTGTTGGGCGTGCTGCCGTTGCTGGCCCTGCAGATCCAGGCCGTGGCCGACTCCATCAGCATCCTCACCCGCGAACCGGTACAGCACCGCGTCGCCCTGGCTTTTTGCGCGCTGATCACGCTGTTCACGATTTTCTTCGGTTCACGCCATATCGCCACGCGCGAGAAGCACGAAGGCCTGGTGTTTGCGATTGCCTTCGAGTCGGTGATCAAGCTGATAGCCATCGGCGGTGTCGGGCTTTATGCGCTGTATGGCGTGTTTGATGGCCCGCAGCAGCTGGAGCTGTGGTTGCTGCAAAACCAGACCGCGCTCGCCGCCCTGCACACCCCGTTGCAGGAAGGCCCATGGCGCACATTGCTGCTGGTGTTTTTCGCCTCGGCGATTGTGATGCCGCACATGTACCACATGACCTTCACCGAGAACCTCAACCCGCGCTCATTGGTCAGCGCCAGCTGGGGTTTGCCGCTGTTCCTGCTGTTGATGAGCCTGGCGGTGCCGCTGATCCTGTGGGCCGGCCTCAAGCTCGGCGCCACGACCAACCCCGAATACTTCACCCTTGGCGTCGGTATTGCCGCCAACAGCAAATCCCTGGCATTGCTGGCTTACGTCGGCGGTTTGTCGGCGGCCAGTGGCTTGATCATCGTCACCACGCTGGCACTCTCCGGCATGGCGCTCAATCACCTGGTGCTGCCGCTGTATCAGCCGCCAGCCGAAGGTAATATCTACCGCTGGCTGAAATGGACGCGCCGCGCGCTGATCGTCGCCATCATCATGGCCGGCTATGGCTTCTACCTGCTGCTGGGCGCCGGGCAAGACCTGGCCAACCTCGGCATCGTCGCATTTGTCGCGACCTTGCAGTTCTTGCCGGGTGTGTTGTCGGTGCTGTACTGGCCCACAGCCAACCGTCGCGGCTTTATCGCCGGGCTGCTGGCAGGCATTCTGGTGTGGATGGTGACCATGCTGCTGCCGCTGGTCGGCAACTTGCAGGGCTTCTATATTCCGCTGCTGAACATGATCTACGTGCTGGACGACACCAGCTGGCACATGGCGGCGATCGCCTCTTTGGCCGCCAACGTGCTGATGTTTACCCTGATCTCGCTGTTCACCAACGCCAGCCCCGAAGAGACCAGCGCCGCCGAGGCCTGTGCGGTGGACAACGTGCGCCGCCCGCAACGTCGCGAGCTGCACGCGGCCTCACCGCAAGAGTTCGCCACCCAGCTGGCCAAGCCGCTGGGCGCCAAGGCTGCACAAAAGGAAGTCGAGCAGGCGCTGCGCGACCTTTACCTGCCGTTTGACGAGCGCCGCCCGTATGCCCTGCGCCGTTTGCGCGACCGCATTGAGGCCAACCTGTCCGGCCTGATGGGCCCGAGCGTGTCCCAGGACATGGTGGAAACCTTCTTGCCCTACAAGGCCGGCGGCGAAAACTACGTCACCGAAGACATCCATTTCATCGAGAGCCGGCTGGAGGACTACCACTCACGCCTCACCGGCCTTGCCGCCGAACTCGACGCCCTGCGCCGTTACCATCGCCAGACCCTGCAGGAACTGCCGATGGGCGTGTGTTCGCTGGCCAAGGATCAAGAGATCCTGATGTGGAACAAGGCTATGGAAGAACTCACCGGCATCGCCGCACAACGTGTTGTGGGTTCGCGTCTGAACACCTTGGGCGAGCCCTGGAAAGAACTGCTGCAAGGCTTTATCAACCTGCCCGACGAGCACTTGCACAAACAGCACCTGGCGCTGGACGGCCAGACCCGCTGGCTCAACCTGCACAAAGCCGCGATCGACGAGCCGCTGGCACCCGGTAACAGTGGCCTGGTGCTGCTGGTGGAAGACCTGACCGAAACCCAGATGCTCGAAGACAAGCTGGTGCACTCCGAGCGCCTGGCCAGCATTGGTCGCCTGGCCGCGGGTGTGGCCCATGAAATCGGCAACCCGATCACCGGTATCGCGTGCCTGGCGCAAAACCTGCGCGAAGAGCGCGAAGAAGACGCCGAAATCACCGAAATCAGCGGGCAGATCCTCGAGCAGACCAAGCGCGTGTCACGCATCGTGCAGTCGCTGATGAGCTTCGCCCACGCCGGCGCGCATCAGAACCTGGACGAAGCGGTGTGCCTGGCGGAAGTGGCACAGGATGCCATTGGGCTGCTGGCCTTGAACCGGCGCAATTTCGAAGTACAGTTTTTTAACCTGTGCGACCCGGACCACTGGGTCGACGGCGACTCCCAACGCTTGGCGCAGGTGCTGATCAACCTGCTTTCAAACGCCCGTGACGCAACCCCTGCCGGCAGTGCGGTACGCGTCAAGAGCGAGGCTTTCGAGCACACGGTCGACCTGATCGTGGAGGATGAAGGCAGCGGTATTCCACAGAACATCATGGACCGATTGTTCGAACCTTTCTTCACCACCAAGGACCCGGGTGAAGGTACCGGTCTGGGCCTTGCACTGGTCTATTCCATCGTTGAAGAGCATTATGGACAAATCACCATCGACAGCCCGGCTGACACCGAAAGCCAACGCGGCACCCGTATTCGGGTGACCTTGCCGCGTCATGTCGAAGCGACGTCCGCTGTGAACTGAGACCGTCGAGAGAATTGAATCAATGCCGCACATTTTGATCGTCGAAGACGAAACCATTATCCGCTCTGCCTTGCGTCGCCTGCTTGAACGTAATCAGTATCAGGTCAGCGAAGCCGGCTCGGTGCAGGAAGCCCAAGAGCGTTTCAGCATTCCCACGTTCGACCTGATTGTCAGCGACCTGCGCCTGCCGGGCGCACCGGGCACCGAGCTGATCAAGCTTGGCCAGGGCACGCCTGTGCTGATCATGACCAGCTATGCCAGCCTGCGCTCGGCGGTGGACTCGATGAAGATGGGCGCGGTGGACTACATCGCCAAGCCTTTCGATCACGACGAAATGCTCCAGGCTGTTGCGCGCATCCTGCGTGACCGTCAGTCGGCTGGCAGTGCGCCGGCCGAGCAGCGTCCTGCCGGCAAGGCTGCCGAGAAGCCGGGTGTCGACAACAGCAACGGCGAGATCGGCATCATCGGCTCCTGCCCACCGATGCAGGACCTGTACAGCAAGATCCGCAAAGTAGCGCCCACCGATTCCAATGTATTGATCCAGGGCGAGTCGGGCACCGGTAAAGAGCTGGTGGCCCGCGCCCTGCACAACCTGTCCAAGCGCGCCAAGGCACCGATGATTTCGGTGAACTGCGCGGCGATCCCCGAATCGCTGATCGAGTCCGAACTGTTCGGCCACGAGAAAGGTGCCTTTACCGGTGCCAGCGCCGGGCGCGCAGGTTTGGTCGAAGCGGCGGACGGCGGCACCTTGTTCCTCGACGAAATTGGCGAACTGCCCCTGGAAGCTCAGGCGCGCCTGCTGCGCGTGTTGCAGGAAGGCGAGATTCGCCGCGTCGGCTCGGTGCAATCACAGAAGGTCGATGTGCGCCTGATCGCCGCGACCCACCGTGACCTCAAGAGCCTGGCCAAGATCGGCCAGTTCCGTGAAGACTTGTATTACCGCCTGCACGTCATTGCCCTCAAATTGCCGGCCTTGCGCGAGCGTGGCGCCGATGTCAACGAGATCGCCAACGCGTTCCTGCTGCGCCAGAGCGCGCGCATCAACCGTACTGACCTCAAGTTTGCCGCCGACGCCGAACAAGCGATTCGGCATTACTCGTGGCCGGGTAACGTGCGCGAACTGGAGAACGCGGTCGAGCGTGCAGTGATTTTGTCGGAGAGCCCGGAAATTTCCGCCGAGCTGCTGGGTATCGATATCGAGCTGAGCGACCTGGAAGACGACGACTTCATCGGCCTGGCCCCGCAACAGGGCGGTGGCAGCAATACCAGCCATGAGCCGACAGAGGATCTGTCACTGGAAGACTACTTCCAGCACTTCGTGCTTGAGCATCAGGACCATATGACCGAGACCGAACTGGCGCGCAAGCTGGGCGTGAGCCGCAAGTGCCTGTGGGAACGCCGCCAACGCCTGGGCATTCCACGGCGCAAGACCGGGGTGGCCAGCGAAAGCTGAGGGCGCGCCCCCACAGGTAACACCCTCAGATGTGAAAAAACTGTTACCGCAGCTTTTTCACGTAACAGAAGCCGGGGCTTACGGTAACGAAGCCCCGGCTTTTTTTCGCCCCTCCAAAAGCCAAAACCAGCTCAAACCCCCGGTTTTGCTGGGCGGCACAAAAGTTGGCACGCACCCTGCTATATGCTTAGTACAAAAACAATAACAAGCTTTGTACAAGACAATAAAAATAAGACGAATCGACTCACGCATAACAAAAACAACACGGCGGAGGCGCAGCTAACTGATTCTTTTGGAGAGGCGTTGCATTTGGGGCTTGCCCCGCAACCAGGCCGAGAACAACAAAAACTGCCCTAAGGCAGAGCCTGAACTGGTTGGATCGTAGATCAGCAACACAGCGACCAAAGCAATCCGTTTGCTCTTGGCTCCCGATTGGGAGTGTCATGAAGGTGAAGCTTCATGGCGAGGGCGATCAACAAAAACAAAAAGCCCGCAACCATAATAAAAATAGAGCACGCAACTACTTCTGGGGGAGCTTCGGCTCCCCTTGTAGTTTCCGGCATTTGACCCGCTCACACCTTTCTTTAAGCTTCTGGCTCAAGCCTTGCAGCTTGTTCCTACACCATCCCTCGACTAAATGCTAGAATCCCCGCCCATCATGCGGTCATTCTTCGTTATGGCCGAACATTCCTTCAAACAGTGCATCCCATGCTGAAGAAGTTGTTCCAGTCATTCCGTTCCCCCTTGCGTCGTACGCAACACATTCGCAGCACGCCTGAAGTGCTTAACAGCAATCAGCATTCATTGCAGCGCGCTCAATTCAGCCGTTATGCAGTGAACATCGTCGAACGTTTGCAGAACGCCGGCTACCAGGCTTATCTGGTGGGCGGCTGCGTACGTGACATGCTGCTCAATATCACGCCCAAGGATTTCGACGTCGCCACCAGCGCCACGCCGGAGCAGGTGCGTGCCGAGTTTCGCAATGCGCGAATCATCGGCCGCCGCTTCAAGTTGGTGCACATCCACTTTGGTCGCGAAATCATCGAGGTCGCGACGTTCCGCGCAGGCCATCCGCAAAACGATGATGAGGAAGACACCAATCAGTCTTCCCGCAACGAGAGCGGCCGTATCCTGCGTGACAACGTGTACGGCACCTTGGAAGAAGACGCGCAGCGCCGCGACTTCACCATCAACGCCCTGTATTACGACCCGGTCAGCGAGCGCATCCTCGATTACGCCAATGGCGTACACGACATTCGCAACAACCTGATCCGTCTGATCGGCGACCCGACCCAGCGTTACCAGGAAGACCCGGTACGCATGCTGCGCGCCGTGCGCTTTGCCGCGAAGCTGAACTTCGGCATCGAGAAACACACCGCTGCGCCGATTCGCGAGCTGGCGCCAATGCTGCGGGAAATCCCTTCGGCGCGCCTGTTCGAAGAAGTGCTGAAGTTGTTCCTCTCGGGTTATGCCGCCGACACGTTCGAAATGCTGGTCGACCTGCAACTGTTCGATCCACTGTTCCCGGCCAGCGCCGAGGCTCTGGAATACAACCCGACGTACACCCACACGCTGATCAGCGAAGCGTTGGTCAACACCGACCTGCGCATCAAGCAGAACAAACCGGTAACGCCGGCGTTCCTGTTTGCCGCCCTGCTGTGGCCCGCCCTGCCCAAGCGCGTATTGCGCCTGCAAGACCGTGGCATGCCGCCGATCCCGGCCATGCAGGAAGCCGCTCACGAGCTGATCGCCGAGCAATGCCAGCGCATCGCCATTCCCAAACGCTTCACCATGCCGATCCGCGAGATCTGGGACATGCAGGAGCGCCTGCCGCGTCGCAGTGGCAAACGCGCCGACCTGTTGCTGGACAACCCGCGCTTCCGTGCCGGCTACGACTTCCTGCTGCTGCGCGAAAGCGCCGGCGAGCAGACCGACGGCCTGGGCGAATGGTGGACTGATTACCAGGACGCCAATGACAGCCAGCGCCGCGACATGATTCGCGACCTCGGCAGCAAAGGCGATGGTGAAGGCGCCGGCCCGAAAAAACGTCGGCGCAGCGGCACCAAGCGCAAACGCAGCGCGGCCGATACCTCGGGCGCTGCGGGCGAATAAACGTGGAACGTATCTACATTGGCATGGGCAGCAATCTCGCTGCCCCGGACCAGCAATTGCACAGTGCTGTCGAAGCCCTGGCGCAATTGCCCGGAACAGCCCTCGTTGGCGTGTCGGCGTTCTATCAAAGTGACTCCCTGCTCCCCGGCCAACCGCGCTACACCAATGCGGTCGCCGCGCTGAACAGCGATCTTGCGCCACTGGATCTGCTCGATGCATTGCAAACCATCGAGAACGACCAGGGCCGCGAGCGCCTGGAACGCTGGGGCCCACGCACCCTGGACCT
The DNA here is from genome assembly GCF_030816095.1 of Pseudomonas sp. W3I7. NCBI lineage: Bacteria > Pseudomonadati > Pseudomonadota > Gammaproteobacteria > Pseudomonadales > Pseudomonadaceae > Pseudomonas > Pseudomonas sp. W3I7. The sequence goes on along the minus strand of NZ_JAUSXP010000001.1, from coordinate 612,022 downwards.
GGATATCCTGCTGTTTGGCGAGCGCCTGATCGACGCACCGCGCCTCAAGGTGCCGCACTATCAGATGCACCTACGCGCGTTTGTGCTGTACCCGCTGGCAGAACTGGCACCCGCCGACCTGCAACTGCCCAATGGCCAAACACTCAGCGAGCTGCTGGCAGCCTGCCCGTTTGTCGGCCTGGAGCGCCTGCCCGCAACTTGATGCAAGCCCCTGTGGGAGCGGGCTTGCTCGCGAACGCGGTGTATCAGTAAGCATCCAGGGTGGCTGGCCCACCGCATTCGCGAGCAAGCCCGCTCCCACACTCGATCGGACGCGCCTTTAAGAATGGCGTTTCACAGGCTGAATCGAGTCAGTAACAGCGGTAACACCCCACTCGTAACAATGCGGTAACACATCCAATTGACTTCCCGTGTCCTCATCACGACTATAGGCGTCCCGCTGCCGCCAACCCGGCGCTGAAGGGCGCAATCCAGGCCTTATAAGCACTGCTCTCAAGACAGTGCGCCTGTATAAACGAAGACTCACGCGCGTTACTCGCTGTTTCCAAGCGCCTGAACGAGGACCCTTTCCATGCCAGACATTACCCTGACCACCTTGCAGAGCCTCAAGCTCAAAGGTGAAAAAATCACCATGCTGACCTGCTATGACGCCACCTTCGCCCACGCCAGCTGCGAAGCCGGGGTTGAAGTGCTGTTGATTGGCGATTCACTGGGCATGGTTCTTCAAGGGAATGACAGCACCCTGCCGGTCACCACTGACGAACTCGCATACCACACGGCCAGCGTCAAACGCGGCAACAACGGCGCCTTCATCATCGCTGACCTGCCGTTCATGGGTTACGCCACCCTTGAACAAACCTTCCAGAACGCCGGCAAGCTGATGCAAGCCGGTGCCCACATGATCAAAGTCGAAGGCGCGGTGTGGCTGGCGGAGTCGATCCGGCTGCTGGCTGAGCGTGGCGTTCCGGTGTGCGTGCACATGGGCCTGACACCGCAGTCGGTAAACATCTTCGGCGGCTACAAGGTGCAAGGCCGCAATGAAGCCCAGGCGCGGCAGATGCGTGCCGATGCCATTGCCCTGGAGCAAGCCGGCGCCGCGATGATCCTGCTCGAATGCGTGCCCAGCGAACTGGCGGCAGAAATCACCCAGGCCGTCAAAGTGCCGGTAATCGGCATTGGCGCAGGCTCGGCCACCGACGGCCAAGTGCTGGTGGTACATGACATGCTCGGCCTGTCGCTGACCGGCCGAGCGCCCAAATTCGTGAAAAACTTCATGGCCGGCCAAGACAGCATCCAGGCAGCCCTGGCCGCTTACGTGCGTGAAGTCAAAGCCGTGACCTTCCCAGCCGACGAACACGGGTTCTCTGCATGAACACCGTTAAAACCGTAAGAGAACTGCGCGCCGCCGTCGCCCACGCACGCAGTGCCGGCAAACGCATTGGCTTTGTGCCCACCATGGGCAACCTGCACAGCGGCCACGCCACCCTGGTGACCAAGGCCGCACAGCAATCGGACTTTGTGGTGGCGAGCATCTTCGTCAACCCGCTGCAGTTCGGCGCCGGCGAAGACCTGGACAAGTACCCGCGCACGCTGGCGGCCGACCAGGAAAAGCTGCTGCAAGCCGGTTGCAACCTGTTGTTCGCGCCCAGCGTCGACGAAATGTACCCCGGCGGCATGACCGGCCAGACCCGCGTGAGTGTCCCGCAACTGTCCGAAGGCCTGTGCGGCGCCAGCCGGCCTGGGCACTTCGAAGGTGTGGCGACGGTGGTGAGCAAGCTGTTCAACATGGTCCAGCCGGACATGGCCGTGTTTGGCCAGAAGGACTACCAGCAACTGGCGGTCATCCGCGCCATGGTGCATGACCTGAACATGCCTATCCAGATCATCGGCGAGCCTACCGTGCGTGCCGCCGACGGCCTGGCGCTGTCGTCGCGCAACGGTTACCTCAACGAAGAACAGCGCGCGATTGCGCCAGTGCTCTACCGCAGCCTCAGCCAGATTGCAGCAGCTATAAAAGGCGGTGAGCAGGATTTCGCCAAGCTGCGTGCCGAGCAGATCGCGCAGATCGAAGCCGCCGGGTTGCGCATGGATTACCTGGAGGTGCGCCAGGGCGTGCACCTGCGTGCGGCCACGCCTGAGGATCGGGATATTGTCATCCTCGTGGCTGCCTATCTGGGTGCGACACGCCTGATCGACAACCTGCATTTAACCCTCAACTGACCCCGCCAGGCACCTCGCCTGTTGCCCTGATGGCTGTGCCGGTATAAAAAAGTACCGGCAACAGCGCAGACAAAGCCAAGACATATCGACACGCTAGGTTTAATGTAATCGCCCTGCGCCATTGTTGGCGCTGACCGGACTCAAACGCCTGATGAAAGACTCAACGTTCCGGATTTAGAAGTGTCCTAAAGGCAAGTCCCCGTAATAAAAGGAAACCCGCAGCGATGGCGTACTACCGCACTCCTCATGACGTTACCGCTCTGCCCGCTTGGCAAGCGCTCAATCAACATCGCCAAGCCATGCAGGATTTCAGCATGCGCGACGCGTTCAATGCCGATCCCCAGCGCTTTTCCCAGTTCACCTTGAGCAGCTGCGGGCTTTTCCTCGATTACTCGAAAAACCTGATCACTGCCGAAACTCGCACCTTGCTCGTGAACCTGGCCAATGAAGTCGGCCTGAAAGACGCGATCAACGCGCTGTATGCAGGCGAACCGGTCAACTCTTCCGAAGGCCGCCCGGCCCTGCACACCGCGCTGCGCCGCCCGGTGGGCGACAAGCTGTCGGTCAACGGCGTGAACATCATGCCGGACGTGCACAAGGTGCTGAACCAGATCACCGACCTGGTCGGCCGCATCCACGACGGCCTGTGGCGGGGTTACACCGAGAAGCCGATCACTGACGTGGTGAATATCGGCATCGGTGGTTCGTTCCTCGGCCCGGAGCTGGTCTCCGAGGCCTTGCTGTCCTACGCCCACAAAGGCGTGCGCTGCCACTACCTGGCGAACATCGACGGCAGCGAGTTCCACGAGCTGACCCAGAAGCTGCGCGCCGAGACCACGCTGTTTATCGTTTCATCCAAATCCTTCAACACCCTCGAAACCCTGAAAAACGCCCAGGCGGCCCGCGCCTGGTACCTGGCCCAGGGTGGCTCGGAAGCCGAGCTGTATCGTCACTTTATCGCCGTATCGAGCAACAACGCGGCGGCCGTGGCGTTCGGTATCCGTGAAGAGAACATCTTCCCGATGTGGGACTGGGTCGGTGGCCGTTACTCGCTGTGGTCAGCCATTGGCTTGCCAATCGCCCTGGCCATCGGCATGTCCAACTTCAAAGAGCTGTTGTCCGGTGCCTACACCATGGACCAGCACTTCCAGAACGCCTCGTTCGAGCAAAACATGCCGGTGCTGCTGGGCCTGCTGGGCGTGTGGTACGGCAACTTCTGGGGTGCGCAGAGCCATGCGATCCTGCCGTATGACCATTACCTGCGTAACATCACCAAACACTTGCAACAGCTGGACATGGAGTCCAACGGCAAAAGCGTGCGCCAGGACGGCACGCCGGTGTCGACCGATACGGGCCCGGTGATCTGGGGCGGCGTCGGCTGCAACGGTCAGCATGCTTACCACCAGCTGCTGCACCAGGGGACCCAACTGATCCCGGCCGACTTCATTGTGCCGATCGTCAGCTTCAACCCGGTGTCCGACCATCACCAGTGGCTGTACGCCAACTGCCTGTCCCAGAGCCAGGCACTGATGCTCGGCAAGACCCGCAGCGAAGCCGAAGCCGAACTGCGCGAAAAAGGCCTGCCGGAAGCCGAAGTGCAGAAGCTGGCGCCCCACAAGGTGATCCCGGGCAACCGTCCGAGCAACACCATTGTGGTCGAGCGCATCAGCCCACGTCGTTTGGGCGCACTGGTCGCCATGTATGAACACAAAGTGTTTGTACAAAGCGTGGTCTGGGGCATCAACGCCTTCGACCAATGGGGCGTAGAGCTGGGCAAGGAGCTGGGCAAAGGCGTCTACAACCGCCTGACCGGCGCCGAAGAAACCCTGGCTGACGATGCGTCGACCCAGGGCCTGATCAACTACTTCCGCGGTCGTCACCGCGGCTGAGGCCGGTACACCAAGGCCAACGTCCGTTTGGACGTTGGCCTTGAACCCTCTCCCCACAGCGTGCATCTTTATGCCTTGTCGCTAAAACAAGAATAAGGACCGCTCATGTTCGATATCCGCACATTCCCCCGCGCCGATGCCGTCCGCCAGGCCGCGCAGCTCAGTCAAGACGAGTACCAGCGCCTCTATCGCCAATCCATTGAGCAACCCGATACCTTCTGGGCCGAACAGGCCAAGGGCTTTCTCGACTGGATCAAACCCTGGCACACCGTGCAGCACTCAGACATCACCACCGGCGCTGCCCAGTGGTTTGCCGGTGGCCAACTGAACGTCAGCTACAACTGCATTGACCGTCACCTGGCGCAACGCGCCGACCAGCCAGCCTTTATCTGGGAAGGTGACGATCCTGCAAAGTCCTCCAAAATCTCCTACCGCCAACTTCATCAAAACGTCAGCCGCCTGGCCAATGTGCTGAAAAGCCGTGGGGTGAAAAAAGGCGACCGGGTGTGTATCTACATGCCGATGATCCCGGAAGCCGCCTACGCCATGCTGGCCTGCACACGGATTGGCGCGGTGCACTCGGTGGTGTTCGGCGGCTTCTCTCCGGATGCTCTGCGCGACCGCATCCTCGATGCCGACTGTCGCACCGTGATCACCGCCGATGAAGGCGTGCGCGGCGGCAAGCCGGTGGCCTTGAAAAAGAACGTCGACAAAGCCTTGGCCAGTTGCCCGAACGTCAGCACGGTACTGGTGGTGGAGCGCACGGGTGCGGAACTTGGCTGGGTAGAAGGCCGCGACCTCAAGTATCAAGCCGCCCTGGACGCTGCCAGCGCTGATTGCCCGCCCGAGCCAATGGACGCCGAGGACCCGCTGTTTATCCTCTACACCTCCGGCAGCACCGGCAAACCCAAAGGCGTGCTGCACACCACCGGTGGTTACCTGCTGCAAGCGGCGATGACCTTCAAGTACGTGCTCGACTACCGTGACGGCGAAGTGTTCTGGTGCACCGCCGACGTGGGCTGGGTCACCGGCCACAGCTATATCGTGTACGGCCCGCTGGCCAATGGTGCCACTTCGCTGATGTTCGAAGGCGTGCCGAGCTACCCGGACAGCTCGCGTTTCTGGCAGGTCATCGATAAACACCAGGTGAATATCTTCTACACAGCGCCCACCGCACTGCGTGCGCTGATGCGTGAGGGCCACGGGCCACTGGAGAACACCTCGCGCGCCAGCCTGCGCCTGCTGGGCAGCGTCGGTGAGCCGATCAACCCCGAGGCCTGGGATTGGTACTTCAACGCCGTAGGCGAGCAGCGTTGCCCGATTGTCGATACCTGGTGGCAGACCGAAACCGGCGGCATCATGCTCAGCCCGCTGGTCAGCGCGCAACGGATCAAACCCGGTTGCGCGACCCAACCGATGTTTGGCGTACAGCCAGTGCTGCTGGATGAACACGGCAAGGAGCTCAGCGGCGCCGGCAGTGGCGTGCTCGCCATCAAGGCCAGCTGGCCGGGGCAGATTCGCAGCGTCTACGGCGACCCGCAGCGCATGCTCGACACCTATTTCAAACCCTACCCCGGCTACTACTTCACCGGCGACGGTGCGCGCCGCGATGAAGATGGCGACTACTGGATCACCGGCCGCATTGACGACGTGATCAACGTGTCCGGCCACCGCATCGGCACCGCCGAAGTGGAGAGCGCGCTGGTGCTGCATGACCAAGTGGCCGAAGCCGCTGTGGTCGGTTACCCCCACGATGTCAAAGGCCAGGGCATCTATGCCTTTGTCACCCCAATGAACGGCGTCGAGCCCAGCGATGAGCTGAAAAAACACCTGCTGGAGCTGGTCAGCAAGGAAATCGGCAGCTTTGCCAAGCCGGAACTGATCCAATGGGCGCCTGCCTTGCCGAAAACCCGTTCGGGCAAGATCATGCGGCGCATTTTGCGCAAGATCGCCTGCAACGAACTCGACAGCCTCGGCGACACCTCGACCCTGGCCGACCCGAGCGTGGTGGACGGCCTGATCGATAAACGCCTGAACCGATAGGAGCCACCCAGAGTCGCCATGGAATTTATCCGCAGCCGTATCGAAACCCAGCTGATGAGCCTCACCGGCTTGTCACTGGGCCAGTTGGACCTGGAAAACCCCAAGGGCGACCCTGGCCTGTTTGGGCCGGACTCTATCAGCTGGCAGGTGCATGGCGACTTCAGCAGCATGCTGATCGGCGGCATCAGCGCGTTGATGCTGCAAGCCTTGCACCCGCTGGCCCTGGCGGGCGTGTGGGACCACTCCAACTTTCGCCAGGACATGCTCGGGCGCTTGCGCCGCACCTCGCAGTTTATTTCCGGCACCACGTTCGGCTCGCGCCAGGACGCCGAATGGCTGATTGAAAAGGTGCGCACCATCCACCTGCAAGTGGTCGGGCATGCGCCGGATGGTCGAGCGTATGCGGCCAGCGACCCGGAGCTGCTGACGTGGGTACACGTGGCGGAGGTCAGCAATTTCCTGGCGGCGCACCTGCGTTATCGCAACCCGCACCTGTCGGGGCGCGACCAGGACCGCTACTACAGTGAAATTGCCTTGGTGGCCGAGCGACTGGGCGCCCGCCACGTTCCGCGCTCGCGGCAGGAGATTTCCGAATATCTGGTGCGTATTCGTCCGCAACTGCTGTGTGACGATCGCAGCCGCGAAGTGCTGCGCCTGCTGGTCAATGCACCCGCGCCCAGCACCTTGGCCAAACCCTTTGGCAGCTTGATGATGCAGGCCGGCATCGACCTGCTGCCGGACTGGGCCAGCGCTATGCTCGGGCAACACCAAAGCTCGATGCAACGCTTGGTGATCCGCGCAGGGGTGAAACGCAGTGCGCCCTTGCTGCGCTGGGCGATGCGCAATGGTTCGGTGCAACGCGCCCAGCGGCGGATGGGGTTGATGTAGACGACGGCCCATAGCTGTTAAACTTCGCGCCCTCTTTTACCCGCAAGGCGCGCTCCATGACTCCCTTGAATCAGGCGCTGCGCGCCGCTCTCAACCATCGCCAAGACCTGATCAGCGAGTTGCACGCCCAAAGCACCGACTGCTACCGGCTGTTCCATGGCAGCCAGGAAGGCGCCGGCGGCTTGACCATCGACCGTTACGGCCCGCAATTGCTGGTGCAAAGCTTCCACCACTCGCTGCAAACCGAAGAACTGCTGGACCTGCATCAACAGGTCAATCAGTTCATGGGCCTGGAATTGCAGCTGGTGTACAACGACCGTTCCCGTGGCAACTCGCGCATCGACCGTGAAGACACGGTGTACCGCGCCGAGCCCGCGGCATTGGCAGATCAGGTCGGCCACGAATGGGGCCTCAACTACCGTGTACGCGGGCGTCATGCCGGGCAAGACCCACTGCTGTTCCTGGACCTGCGCAACACCCGTGGCTGGGTCAAGGACCACAGCGCCGGCAAAAGCGTGCTGAACCTGTTCGCCTACACCTGTGGCGTAGGCCTGAGCGCCGCGGCCGGGGGCGCAAGCGATGTGTGCAACCTGGACTTCGCCGAAGGCAACTTGGCGGTCGGGCGCGAAAACGGCCTGCTCAACCCGCACTTGCCGACCATGGAATTCGTGCAGTCCGACTACTTCCCGGCGATTCGCCAACTGGCCGGTTTGCCGATCACCCAGCGCCGTGGGCAGAAGCTGCCAGGTTATCCACGCCTTGAGCAGCGCCAGTTCGACCTGGTGCTGCTCGACCCACCTGCGTGGGCCAAGAGTGCTTTCGGCACCGTCGACCTGTTGCGTGACTACCAGAGCCTGCTCAAACCCGCACTGCTGACCACCGCCGACAATGGCGTGCTGATCTGCTGCAACAACTTGGCAAAAGTCAGCATGGAGGACTGGCGCGAACAGGTGCTGCGTTGCGCCGAAAAAGCCGGCCGACCGGTTCGCGAGTGGCAAATCATGACGCCGGGGGCTGACTTCCCTTCGCAAGATCAGCAGCCACCGTTGAAGACCCTGATCCTGCAGTTGTAGTACTTTTCCCAAGGAGCCCGGTACTTCGGAACCGAAAACCCGTGCCATACTCCAAGGCATTCTCGTTCTACATAGATGGCGTCACTCATGCCCAAAGGATTGATCCGCGCCGCTGGCGCCTTGTTGACCGCCCTGGCTCTGTACAGCTTGCTGGGTTTTCTGATTCTGCCGGGCATTGCCCTACGCATTGCCAACCAACAACTGGCCAATTACGCCACGGTGCCGGCCCGTATCGAGCGTATCGAGCTCAACCCGTTCAGCCTGGAACTGACGCTGTGGGGCCTGAAGCTCGGCGAGCCGGGCAAGGAACAAGTCGGTTTCGAGCGCCTGTACGCCAACTTGCAGATCGACAGCCTGTGGACACGCGCCCTGCACCTGGCAGATGTGCAGCTGGACCAGCCGAAGACCGAAGTGCTGTTCGACAAATCCGGTCAGTTGAACCTGGCGCAGCTGTTCAAACTGCCGCCGAGTGAGCCGACCCCGGCCGACCCGAATGCCAAGCCGTTCCCGCTGCGCATCGACAGCATCAAGCTGGCCGGCGGCTATGTGTACTTTCGCGACTTGCGCCCCAGCGAGCCGATCGAATTCCTCTACGACAAACTCGACTTCGAGCTGAAAAACCTCAGCACCTTGCCCGAAGACAACGCCGACATGACCCTGGTGGCCGCCGGCCCTGAGGGCGGGCAGATCGACTGGAAAGGCAATTTCAGCCTGGTGCCGATCACTTCAGAAGGCACCTTGAAAGTCACCGATGGCAAGATGAAAGCCTGGTGGCCGTACGTGCGGGATGCCCTGCCGCTGGTGCTTGAAGACGGCGTGCTGAACTTCAGCACCGACTATAAATTCAGCCTGGCCAAAGAAACCGAACTGAACCTGACCAACACCGCCGCCAGCATCGCGCCTTTTGCGATCAAGGCGCCGGATGGCCGGCCACTGGTGCGCCTGGAGCGCCTGGACGTCAGCGACACCACGGTGGACCTGGCCAAGCAACAAGTGGTGGTCGGCAAGATCCGCAGCAACAAGCTGGAAACCTGGGCCGCCCGCGAAGCCGATGGGCAACTGGACTGGCAGAAACTGTTTGCCAGCCAACCGAGCAAACCGGCCAAGGAACTCAAGCCTGCCAGCGCACCTGCAACCGCCGATACGCCAGACGCCCCAGCTGCCGCCCCCAGCAAACCCTGGCAAGTGCTGCTCAAGGACGTGCAACTGCGCAACTATCAAGTGCACCTGGCGGACCGTGCTGCCAAACCGGAAGTTGCATTGGAGCTGGGCCCGCTGAATGTCGATATGCAGAACTTCGACAGCCTCAACCGCAGCCCCTTTACCCTTAAGGTCGACTCCGGCCTGGGCAAGCAAGGCAAGATCAGCGCAACCGGTGAGGTCAACCTCAACCCGGTCAGCGCCAGGTTGAAAGTGAGCACCCAGGACATCGACCTGCGAGTCGCGCAATCCTATATCAGCCCGTTTATCCGCCTGGAACTGCGCAGCGGTATGTTGGGCAGCAACCTCGATGTGAACCTTAAAAGCACCGAGCCATTGGCGCTGCAGGTCACCGGCCGCGCTCAGGTCGACCAATTGCACACCCTGGACACCCTCAAGACCCGCGACTTTCTCAAGTGGCAGCGCCTGGTACTCGAAGGCGTGAACTACCAGCACGGCGACAGCCTGTCGATCGACAAGGTCAACCTGCTGCAGCCGTATGCGCGCTTTATGATCAACGATGACCGCACCACCAACATCGATGATTTGCTGATCCCGCAACCGGCCGACAATGGCGCCAAGTCGGCAGCCAAGCCGGCGGCGGGCAAAGACAAACCGTTGGGTATTCATATCGGGCAGATTGCGATCAACGACGGTTCGGCCAACTTCGCCGACTTCAGCCTCACGCCCAACTTCGCCACGGCTATCCAGCAACTCAACGGGCAGATTGGCACTATCGACAGTCGCCAGGCCAAACCGGCCAGCGTCGACATCAAGGGCAAGGTGGATCGCTACGCGCCGGTGACGATCAAGGGCAGCGTGAACCCGTTTGACCCGATGGCGGCGCTGGACATCGCCACCAGCTTCAAGCGCGTCGAACTGACCACGTTGACCCCGTATTCCGGCAAGTTCGCGGGCTTCCGCATTCGCAAGGGCCGGCTTAACCTCGATTTGCACTACGTGATCACCAAAGGCCAGTTGAAGGCTGAAAACAAAGTGGTGGTTGAGCAGTTGCAGCTGGGTGAGAAGGTCGACAGTGCCGATGCCGTCGATTTGCCGATTCGCCTGGCCATTGCGCTGCTAAAGGACACTGACGGCAAGATCTCCATCGAACTGCCAGTGACCGGCGACTTGAATAACCCGCAGTTCAGCGTCATGCCGATTGTGTGGCAGACCCTGCGCAATCTGGTGGTGCGCGCAGCCACGGCGCCGTTCAAATTTATCGGCGGGCTGGTCAGCGGTGGCGGCTCGGAAGACCTGGGTAACGTGTCGTTTGCCGCAGGCTCCAGCGAGCTGAACAAAGATGCCGAGGGTGCCCTGAACACCTTGGCCAAGGCACTCAAAGAGCGCCCTACCCTGCGCCTTGAAATCGAAGGCACGGCAGCCGCCAGCAGCGATGGCCCATTCATCGCCGCAGATCGCCTGGAGCGTGAATACCAATACAACTACTACAAAATCCTTCAGCGTCGCGGCGACAAGGTGCCGGCCCAAGCGTCATTGCTGGTGGTGCCGGAGAAAGAAAAACCGCCATTGCTCGAAGGCATTTACCGTACCCGTCTCAAGCAACAACCACCGGCCGAATGGAAAGACCTGAGCAGCGATGATCGCACTGCGAAGCTGCGTGATGGCTTGATCAAGTTCTGGGGCGCCAGTGATGTGTTGCTGCGCCAACTGGGGCAGGACCGTGCCAGCACTATCAAGGACTACCTGGTGGACAAGGGCCAGCTGGAAGATGACCGGGTGTATTTCATTGATGCCAGCGTGGGGCAGGCGGAAAAGGATGGTCGAGTGGTAACGCCGATGCATCTGGATGCTGAGTAACCTTCAGCTAAAACAGATCTAAATGTGGGAGCGGGCTTGTGTGGGAGCTGGCTTGCCTGCGATAGCATCACCCAGGTTTAACTGAACAACCGAGGTGTTTGCATCGCAGGCAAGCCAGCTCCCACAGTTGATCTTCATTTGTCCTGCGAATCTTTCCGACCCCTGAATAGAACAGGCCCCGACACAAGTGCCGGGGCCTGTAATGACCACATCCGTGTGGTCGGTCGCATGAACTTTAGAGGTGCATCGGGTGGATATCTAACTCACCCTAAGCCGCCGCCGTCTAGCTCAGACGATGCTTGTAGCGTTACTGAACGGTCAGACCATCAGCCGATACAGATTTAACGCCTTTGATTTTCTTGGTGATCGCAACTGCGGTGTCTTTCTGAGCCTGGGTCACAGCAGCAGTCGACGACAGCGACACTACACCTTTGTTGGTTTCGACTTTGATGTCGGTACCAGGAATGCCTTTTTCGGTAACCAGGTCAGCTTTTACCTTGGTGGTGATCCAAGTGTCCGAAGTGGACTCTTTGGCACCTGCTGCTGCGCTTTTGGATTTGTCGATGTTATCTGCCTTAGTGGCACCGCCAGCCAGCAGGCCATCAGCGGAAACAGCGGTAACACCTTTGATTTTCTTGGTGATCGCTACGGCAGTGGCTTTCTGCGAATCAGAGATAGCGACTTTAGAGGACAGGGAAACCACGCCTTTGTTGGTTTCAACCTTGATGTCCGAACCAGGAATGCCTTTCTCGGTCAGCAGATCGGATTTAACTTTGGTGGTGATCCAAGTATCCGAAACGCTTTCCTTAGCCGCGGTGGCTTCACCAGCCGCCAGGGTCATTGGGGCTTGGGAAGTCTGAGCAAAGGCTACGTTAGCACCCATGGCCAGAGTCAGAGCGGTAGCAGTAGCGAGAGCGAACTTCTTCATACGAGTAACTCCTGTTTTATGAAAAGTCTGCAGCGTGTAAACCTTGATGCTGCAGCGTTAACAGGGTTATTGCAGGCAGTGTGCCAAGTCATAGAATAAGATTAATTCCTTTATAAACAACAACTTATAAAAACAGCTAATTTTCGAAATCGTGCATCTTGCATGAAGTTGACCGTGCCTGCATGCAAGTTGCGGCTTTTGGAATTTACTAAGCGACTGATTTACCGGTACTTTCCTACGGGCATAAAAAAAGGACTCCGAAGAGTCCTCTTTTTCAGCGTAAAGCCAGCGGGTAATTAAACGCCCGAAGCCTTGGCTGCTGCTACGTCCTTGATGGACAGCTTGATACGGCCACGGTTGTCCACGTCCAGTACCAGCACTTCCACTTCCTGGCCTTCTTTCAGAATGTCGGTCACTTTCTCAACACGAGCGTCGCTCAGCATGGAGATGTGTACCAGACCGTCTTTGCCCGGCAGGATGTTGACGAATGCGCCGAAGTCGACGATGCGCTCAACCTTACCCACGTAGATCTTGCCGATCTCGGCTTCAGCGGTGATGCCCAGAACGCGCTGACGTGCAGCTTCAGCAGCTTCCTTGGTTTCGCCGAAGATCTTGATCGAGCCGTCGTCTTCGATGTCGATCGAAGCCTTGGTTTCTTCACAGATCGCACGGATGGTCGCGCCGCCTTTACCGATAACATCACGGATTTTGTCGGTGTCGATTTTCATCGCGATCATGGTCGGAGCATTTTCCGACAGCTCGGTGCGGGACTGACCAATGATCTGGTTCATCTGACCGAGGATGTTCAGGCGCGCTTCCAGGGCTTGGCCCAGAGCGATTTCCATGATTTCTTCGGTGATGCCCTTGATCTTGATGTCCATCTGCAGCGCGGTAACACCTTTAGCGGTACCGGCTACCTTGAAGTCCATGTCGCCCAGGTGGTCTTCGTCGCCCAGGATGTCGGTCAGGATGGCGAACTTCTCGCCTTCTTTAACCAGGCCCATGGCGATACCGGCAACCGGTGCCTTCATCGGTACACCAGCGTCCATCAGTGCCAGGGAAGCACCGCAAACGGAAGCCATGGAGCTGGAACCGTTGGACTCAGTGATTTCCGACACAACACGGATGGTGTACGGGAACACGTCGGCAGCAGGCAGCATCGCAGCGATCGAACGACGAGCCAGGCGGCCGTGACCGATTTCGCGACGACCAGCGCCGCCCATGCGACCACACTCACCTACCGAGAACGGAGGGAAGTTGTAGTGCAGCATGAACGGGTCTTTTTTCTCGCCTTCCAGGGTGTCCAGCAGCTGTGCGTCACGGGCAGTACCCAGTGTTGCAACGACCAGGGCCTGGGTTTCGCCACGGGTGAACAGCGCCGAACCGTGAGTCTTCGGCAGAACGCCGACTTCGATGTTCAGTGGGCGCACAGTGCGAGTGTCGCGACCGTCGATACGTGGCTTGCCGTTAACGATGTTTTCGCGAACGGTGCGGTATTCGATTTCGCCGAAGGCCGCTTTGACTTCGCTGGAAGAAGGCTGGCCTTCTTCACCGGCCAGCTTGGCCACAACCTGATCCTTCAGCTCGCCCAGGCGCGCGTAACGGTCGGCCTTGACGGTGATGGTGTAGGCGTCGGAGATGGCAGCACCGAACTCGGAGCGGATAGCGCCCAGCAGTTCAGTCGCTTCAGCTTGTGGAGCCCAGGCCCATGTCGGCTTGGAAGCTTCGGCAGCCAGTTCTTTAACGGCTTTGATCACGGACTGGAATTCGTCGTGAGCAAACAGTACAGCGCCCAGCATCTGGTCTTCGGTCAGCTCTTTGGCTTCCGATTCAACCATCAATACGGCTTCAGAGGTACCGGCAACGACCATGTCCAGGCTCGACGCTTTCTGTTGCTCGTAAGTCGGGTTCAGCAGGTAGCCGGTGCTTTCGTGGAAAGCAACGCGCGCCGCGCCGATCGGGCCATCGAAAGGAATGCCGGAGATGGCCAGGGCAGCCGAGGTACCGATCATCGCAGCGATGTCCGGATCGGTCTTCTTGCTGGTGGAAACGACGGTGCAGACAACCTGCACTTCGTTCATGAAGCCTTCTGGGAACAGCGGACGGATCGGACGGTCGATCAGTCGGGAAGTCAGGGTTTCTTTCTCGGAAGGACGGCCTTCACGCTTGAAGAAACCGCCAGGGATCTTACCGGCAGCGTAAGTCTTTTCCTGGTAGTGAACGGAAAGAGGGAAGAAGCCTTTGCTCGGGTCAGCGGTCTTGGCGCCAACAACGGTCACCAATACGGTCACGTCGTCGTCAACGGTAACCAGCACTGCGCCGGAGGCTTGACGGGCGATACGGCCTGTCTCGAGGGTAACGGTCGACTGACCGAACTGGAATTTTTTGATAACCGGGTTCACGGTGTCCTACCTTCTTTGTGGCTCTTGGGGGAACTTGTCTTCTTGCGAAATTCTTGGGCAATGCCGGGAATCGGCCCGACGCTCGTCCAGGGTAAAACGTGTATCCAGATAAAACTTGAGGCTGGGAGCCTGCCATGGGCCAGCGGGAATCCCACTGACACACGGCAGACAACCAACCTCTAGCGCAATCGCTTATTAGCGACGCAGACCCAGGCGACCGATCAGAGCCTGATAACGACCCAGATCCTTGCCTTTCAGGTAGTCCAGCAGCTTACGGCGCTGGTTTACCATGCGGATCAGACCACGACGGGAGTGGTGATCTTTACCGTTGGCCTTGAAGTGACCTTGCAGCTTGTTGATGTTGTGGGTCAGCAGTGCAACTTGCACTTCTGGCGAACCAGTGTCACCAACAGCTTGCTGATAGTCAGCAACGATTTGTGCTTTTTCTTGAACGTCGAGAGCCATGAGGCAATCCTTTTTTCAGGAAACCACCCAAAGGGCAGTTTCAACAGGCCAGGGACAAATCCCTGTATCTAAAAATGAGTGTTGACCGTGCCTGTTAACAGCCACACTCGTTCGGTCATTCTGACCGAATCAGTCGACGCGGCGCTATACGCCCGTCTTCGCTCACTTCACCGATACCGATAAAGCGACCGTTATGATCCTGTACCCGCACCATACCGAACTTTGGAGCGTCCGGGGCACGTACCGGTTGGCCGTTTAGCCAGTAGAACGCGCTGTGCTCCGAGAAGTGCAGCAATGGCCAATCCAGCAAACCGCTGTCCGATGGCATCAGGAAGCGATCAACCGCTTCATTGCCGCCCTCGGCATGTACCGCTTCCAACTCTTCCAGCGTGACCGTCTGGGCCAGGGTGAAAGGTCCGGCTTGAGTACGTCGCAACTCTGCAACGTATGCACCACAGCCCAGTTGCTCACCGATATCTTCCACCAGGGTACGAATATAGGTGCCTTTGCTGCAGTCCACCGACAGTCGTGCGGTGTCGCCTTCACTGGCGAGCAATTCAAGCCGCGCAATAGTAACAGAACGCGGTTCACGCTCCACTACTTCGCCCGCACGTGCCAGCTTGTAAAGAGGCTGGCCATCACGCTTGAGCGCCGAGTACATCGGCGGTATCTGACTGATTTGCCCACGAAAAGCGGGTAAAACGGCCTCGATATCAGCACGACCAACGGTCACGTCGCGAACCTGCAGAACATCACCTTCGGCATCGGCCGTGGTGGTGGTCTTGCCCAGTTGCATGAGGGTTTCGTAACCCTTGTCGGAATCGAGCAGGTATTGCGAGAACTTGGTGGCCTCGCCAAAGCACAACGGCAGTACGCCGGTGGCCAATGGGTCGAGGCTGCCGGTGTGCCCGGCCTTCTCGGCATTGAGCAGCCAGCGAACCTTCTGCAGCGCGGCATTGGAGGTAAAGCCAATGGGTTTGTCGAGCAGAATGATGCCGCTGACGTTGCGACGGATACGTTTGACCTGAGCCACCGCTTACTCCTTGGCGTCTTCAGGTGTGGACGGGTGCTGGCTGTCTTCAGCCACGGCGCGCTCGATCAGTGCCGACAGGTGCGCACCACGCACGACGCTTTCGTCGTAGTGGAAGTGCAACTGGGGAACACTGCGCAGCTTCATTTCACGGGCCAATTGCATGCGCAGGAAGCCAGCAGCCGAATTGAGCACCTTGATGCTTTGCGCGATTTCTTCGCTGTTGTCCTGCCCCATCACGGTGATGAAGATCTTGGCGTGACCCACGTCACGGCTCACTTCAACGGCGGTGATGGTGACCAGGCCAACGCGCGGGTCTTTGACTTCGCGACGGATCAGTTGGGCCAGCTCACGCTGCATCTGATCGCCGATACGTTGGGTACGGCTGTATTCTTTTGCCATGTCTTGTTACCTGTTACTGCCACACGGTGAAACCCGTGGGGTCTGAAAGCGGCAAACGCCCGGCCTGACAAAAGCCAGACCGGGCGTTGCGTTTAGAGTCCGTACGCTGCGCGGGGCATTTGCATGCCCACACGCGGCGTGGCTCCGGAAGTGCGCGAGTTAGAGGCTGCGAGCAACCTGGACCTTCTCGTAGACTTCGATCTTGTCGCCAGCCTTGACGTCGTTGTAGCTCTTGACGCCGATACCGCATTCCATGCCGGCACGTACTTCGGAAGCGTCATCCTTGAAGCGGCGCAGGGATTCCAGCTCGCCTTCGAAGATAACGATGTCTTCACGCAGTACACGGATCGGACGGTTACGGTACACAGTACCTTCGATAACCATGCAACCGGCGATCGCACCGAATTTCGGCGAGCGGAACACGTCACGCACCTCGGCAACACCCAGGATGTTCTCCCGGACATCGCTGCCAAGCATGCCGGTAAGGGCTTTCTTGACGTCTTCGATGATGTCGTAGATGACGTTGTAGTAACGCATGTCCAGGCCTTCCTGCTCGACGATCTTGCGAGCGCCAGCATCGGCACGCACGTTGAAGCCGAACAGTACAGCGTTGGAAGCCAGTGCCAGGTTGGCGTCGGATTCGGTGATACCACCGACACCGCCACCCACAACGCGCACTTGCACTTCGTCGTTACCCAGGCCATTCAAGGCGCCGTTCAACGCTTCGAGGGAACCACGAACGTCAGATTTGAGGACGATGTTAAGCGTCTTCTTCTCTTCCTGGCCCATGTTCTCGAAGATGTTTTCCAGCTTGCCGGCGTGAGCACGGGCCAGCTTGACTTCGCGGAACTTGCCTTGACGGAACAGAGCCACTTCACGGGCTTTCTTCTCGTCGGCCACTACGCTCATCTCGTCGCCAGCGTCCGGGGTACCGTCCAGGCCGAGGATCTCGACCGGGATAGCCGGGCCGGCTTCCTTGATTGGCTTGCCGTTCTCGTCGAGCATGGCACGTACACGGCCGTAGTTCGAACCGACCAGCACCATGTCGCCTTGGCGCAGGGTACCGTCTTGAACCAGAACGGTCGCAACCGGGCCACGGCCCTTGTCGAGGCGCGATTCAACCACAACACCACGGCCAGGAGCCGATGGGGTAGCGGTCAACTCGAGTACTTCGGCTTGCAAAAGAACGGCTTCGAGCAGTTCGTCAACGCCAGTACCCATTTTCGCGGATACCGACACGAATGGCGTCTCGCCACCCCACTCTTCAGAAGTCACGCCGTGAACCGACAGTTCGCTACGGATGCGATCGAGATCGGCGCCCGGCTTGTCGATTTTGTTCACTGCAACCACCAGCGGTACGCCAGCCGCTTTCGCGTGCTGAACAGCTTCGATGGTTTGCGGCATCACGCCGTCGTCAGCTGCAACGACCAGGATCACGATGTCGGTGGCCTTGGCACCACGGGCACGCATTGCGGTAAACGCAGCGTGACCAGGGGTGTCGAGGAAAGTCACCATGCCACGCTCGGTTTCAACGTGGTACGCGCCGATGTGCTGGGTAATGCCGCCGGCTTCGCCTGCAGCAACCTTGGCACGACGGATGTAGTCGAGCAGGGAAGTTTTACCGTGGTCAACGTGGCCCATTACGGTCACAACCGGTGCACGGGAAACAGCCTCACCTTCAAACTTCAGGGACTCGGCCAGGGAATCTTCCAGGGCGGTGTCGCTGACCAGGGTCACTTTGTGGCCCAGCTCTTCAGCAACCAACTGGGCAGTTTCCTGGTCCAGTACCTGGTTGATGGTGGCTGGAGTGCCCAGCTTGAACATGAACTTGATGATTTCAGCTGCCTTGACCGACATCTGCTGGGCGAGATCGCCAACAGTGATGGTCTCGCCGATCTTCACTTCACGCACGACAGGGCCGGTTGGGCTCTGGAAACCGTGGGCGTTGCGTTTTTTCAGCTTGGCCTTGCCGCGACCACCACGACGGAAGCCATCGCTTTCTTCGTCGGTAGTACGTGGGGCAACGCGTGGAGCAGGCGCTTTCTCTTTGACCGAGGCGCGATGCGGAGCGTTTTTACGCTCGCCGTCGCCACCACCACCGCGACGATTGTTATCGTCGGCACGTGGCTTGTCCGGACGACGAGGTTCGTCGCGCTTGCGAGCGTCAGCTGCAGGAGCAGGTGCGGCGGCAACCGGAGCGGCCTCACGCACAGCTTCAACAGGCGCACCAGGCGCGGCGACTGCTTCAGTAGTAGCAGTTTGCGCAGCTGCAGGCTGGCGACGCGCTTCTTCTTCGGCGCGACGCTTGGCTTCTTCTTCAGCCTTCTGACGAGCAGCATTTTCTACTGCGCGACGCTCTTCCAGCTCGCGTTTGCGCTCGGCTTCGATTTCTTCCGGGCTGCGCTGTACGAAGACTTTCTTCTTGCGTACTTCAACGCTGATGCTCTTGCTACCCGCAACACGCAGGGTGCTGGTGGTTTTGCGCTGCAATGTAATCTTGCGCGGTTCTTCCACTTTCGCCTTGTGGCTGCTCTTCAAGTGAGTCAGCAAAGACTGCTTCTCACTATCGCTCACACCTTCGTCGGCGGCGGTGTGCGGCAGACCTGCCTCACGCATCTGCTGCAACAGGCGCTCTACCGGTGTTTTGACCTCATCGGCCAGTTGTTTCACCGTGACTTGCGTCATGCACTTCTCTCCTCAGGCCGCGCCTAGTTACTCGAACCAATGGGCTCGGGCGGCCATGATCAACTTGCCGGCACGATCATCGTCAATGCCGTCGATGTCGAGCAGATCGTCAATAGACTGCTCGGCCAGGTCTTCGCGGGTAATTACGCCGCGCACCGCCAGTTCCATCGCCAAATCCTTGTCCATACCCTCAAGCGAGAGCAGGTCTTCGGCCGGATGGGCGTCTGCCAGCTTTTCCTCAGTAGCGATGGCTTTAGTCAACAAGCGATCCTTGGCCCGAGCGCGAAGCTCGTTGACGGTGTCTTCGTCAAAGCCGTCGATGTTGAGCATTTCTTCCAACGGTACGTAGGCAATCTCTTCCAGGCTGGTGAAGCCTTCATCAACCAGTACCTGTGCCAGGTCTTCATCGACTTCCAACTCTTCGATGAAGTTGCGCAGGATGTCACCGGTTTCAGCTTGCTGCTTAGCCTGGATGTCCGATTCGGTCATCACGTTCAGGGTCCAGCCGGTCAGTTGGCTGGCCAGACGCACGTTCTGACCACCACGACCAATGGCCTGAGCCAGATTGTCTGCGCCAACAGCGATGTCCATTGCATGGGCATCTTCGTCAACGATAATTGCCGCCACTTCAGCCGGCGACATGGCGTTGATCACGAACTGCGCCGGGTTATCGTCCCACAGGACGATGTCCACACGCTCACCGCCCAACTCGCCCGACACTGCCTGGACGCGCGAACCGCGCATACCAATGCAAGCACCTTGCGGGTCAATGCGCTTGTCCTTGGAGCGGACCGCGATCTTGGCGCGCGAACCCGGGTCGCGGGACGCAGCCATGACTTCGATCAGGCCTTCGGCGATTTCCGGCACTTCGATGCGGAACAGCTCGATCAGCATTTCCGGCGCGGTACGCGACAGGATCAGCTGAGGGCCGCGGTTCTCGGTGCGGATTTCCTTGAGCAGCGCACGCAGACGCACGCCGACACGGAAGGTTTCGCGAGAGATGATGTCTTCGCGGGCCAGCAACGCTTCGGCGTTGTTGCCCAGGTCGACGATCACGTTGTCGCGGGTCACTTTTTTCACGGTGCCGGAGATGATCTCACCCAGGCGTTCGCGATAAGCGTCAACGACTTGAGCGCGCTCAGCTTCGCGAACCTTCTGCACGATGACCTGCTTGGCGGTCTGTGCAGCAATACGGCCGAACTCGATCGACTCGATCTTTTCTTCGACGACATCACCGACCTGGGCGCCCGGATGCGTTTGCGCAACCTTGCTCGGCCAGGTTTCGATGGCCGGATCATCAAGATCGGCTTCTTCGACGACCGTCCAGCGACGGAAAGTCTCATAGGCACCGGTGTGGCGGTTGATTTCCACACGCAGATCAACTTCGTCTTCAAAACGCTTTTTGGTAGCAGTGGCCAGGGCCAGCTCCAGCGCTTCAAAAATCACGTTTGCCGGTACGCCCTTTTCATTGGATACCGACTCAACAACCAGCAGTACTTCTTTGCTCATCGTACGCCTCGCCTTTCGCAAGCCATTGGATCCGCGGGATCCGCGTCTCAGTCAAAACTGGGAATAATGTTGGCCTTGTCGATCATATCGATCGGCAACAGGAATTCATGGTCTTCTACCTGCACCACGACATCCTGTTCTTCTACACCGCGCAGAAGGCCCTGAAAGTTGCGTCGCCCTTCAAAGGGAGAGCGCAGCTTGATCTTCACTTGTTCACCGGCAAATTTTGCAAACTGATCAATAGTGAACAGTGGGCGTTCCATGCCTGGCGAGGAAACTTCGAGGGTGTATTCAACGGCGATTGGATCTTCAACATCCAGGACACCGCTGATCTGACGGCTGACAATGGCACAATCGTCCACCAGCACGCCGCCCTCTTTATCGATATAAACGCGCAACATTGAGTGGCGACCTTGAGCCGAAAACTCAATACCCCAGCATTCATAGCCTAGGGCCACGACCACCGGGGCCAGCAAGGCCTGCAACTCTTCTAGCTTGCTCGACACCTGAACCCCCTCGTGCATGTATGTGCATGCTGTGCAAAATAAAAAAATGGGCGAAACGCCCATCCTTGAAACGCCGTCGAACAGCGGCGTTGAAAGTGTCCAGCTAACAAAAAGCCCCTTAAAAGGGGCTCCGCTAAAACTGGTTGCGGGGGCCGGATTTGAACCGACGACCTTCGGGTTATGAGCCCGACGAGCTACCAGACTGCTCCACCCCGCGACAAAGCTGGGGCGGAAGTATACGACCGATCCCTTACAGGGTCAATGTAACCTTCCACCTACAAGAAAGCCCGCAACAGCGGGCTCTCCTGATAATTGGTACCGAGAAGGGGACTCGAACCCCTACACCCTATGGGCACAACCACCTCAAGGTTGCGTGTCTACCAATTCCACCACCTCGGCAATACAGCGTTTACAACCCTTCTTACTTCTGCTCTTGAGCTGGAGGTACGTCAGTCGCTGGCGTAGCCGACTTTTGCTCTTGAAGCACCGGGACATCATCAGAAGCCGGTTTTGCTTTTGGTACTTCCAACACTGCTGGGTTTGGGAGACCTACTTGAGTCAGCACATGAGCTTTCTCTTTAGCAAAGTAACCTAACCCCAAGCTGGTTATGAAGAAACCGGCGGCAAGTATAGCAGTAAACTTACTAAGAAAGGTAGAGGAACCTTGGCTTCCGAACACAGTATTTGAAGCACCTGCACCGAAAGACGCACCAGCATCCGCACCTTTACCCTGTTGCAACAAAACCAGGGCAACTACGCCCAGGGCAGCCAACAGATGAAAAACGACTACGACTGTTTCCAGCATTTTTTCAGTTTCCCGCGGCGCGACAAATCGCACCGAACTCATCTGCATTCAGGGAAGCTCCACCAATGAGCCCCCCATCGATATCCGGCATGCCGAACAGTTCGACCGCATTGGCCGCCTTCACGCTGCCGCCGTATAGAAGCCGCACACCTTGTGCGACTTCAGAATTCTCTGCCGCTAACTGCGCGCGAATGGCTGCATGCACATCCTGCGCCTGTTGCGGTGTAGCAGTCAGCCCGGTGCCAATGGCCCAGACCGGCTCGTAAGCGATTACTGCCTTTGCAAACGCACCAACACCCAGCTCCTCGATGATGCTGCTCAGCTGACGCGAGACAACTTCAAGAGTCTTGCCCGATTCACGCTGCTCCAGGGTCTCCCCTATGCACAACACTGGAATCAAGCCACAAGCCTGTGCCGCTGCGAACTTGCGATTGAGTGTCCCATCACGCTCGCCCATCATCTGACGGCGCTCGGAGTGCCCGACAAGCACATAGGAACAACCCGCATCAACCAGCTGACTCGGTGAAATCTCACCGGTCAACGCACCTTGCATGGGTTCCACTGCAGAGTTCTGCGCGCCGACCTGAATCGACTTGCCTTTCAAGCCGTCAACCACTTGGTTGATATGCAAGCAAGGCGGGAAAACCGCAACATCAACACCGCTAGGCAAGGCCAAGTGACGAAGGCCATTGATCAGCTCAGCGACACTGGCGCGGGTACCGTGCATCTTCCAGTTACCAGCTACCATAGTGCGACGCATGCTGTACCTCGTCGGTCAAAGTGGGCGCAGATGTTACCCAACCACATCATCACTGGCAAGCCGAATTCAGGCGCAAATTTCAGTTACCAGTTTTGCCAGGTCTTCGGCGTGGCCGCGAACCTGGGTTTCGTCCTCGCCTTCGACCATGACACGCACCAACGGCTCTGTGCCGGACTTGCGCAACAACACGCGGCCACGCCCCGCCATTGCAAGGGTCACACGCTCACAGGCGTCTTTGACAGCAGGGTGCTCGATAGGGTTTTCGCCACCGGCAAAGCGCACATTCAGCAGAACCTGCGGGCATTTGCGCAGCGCCTGGCGCGCTTGAGCCAGACTCTCTTTGCGACGACGCAACGACAGCAGTACCTGCAGCGCAGCAATAATGGCATCGCCCGTGGTGGTGTGCTGGAAGCAAACCACATGCCCCGAGTTCTCTCCGCCCACCAACCAGTTACGCTCCAGCAGCTCGGCGATGACATAACGGTCACCGACATTGGCGCGTACAAACGGAATCCCCAGCTCGGCCAAGGCCAACTCAAGCCCGAGGTTGCTCATCAGCGTGCCAACCACACCGCCTTGCAGCTTGTCACGCTCATGCAGGTCGCGGGCAATGATGAACAACAGCTCATCGCCATCCACCACTGCGCCGGTGTGATCCACCATCAATACGCGGTCACCGTCGCCATCGAAGGCAATACCGAGGTCAGCGTGCTCAGCCAGGACAGCAGCCTGCAGCTGCTCCATATGCGTCGAGCCGCAGTTATCGTTGATGTTCAAACCATTTGGCTGGGCCGACAGCACCGTCACATCGGCGCCCAGCTCCTTGAATACGCTGGGAGCCACTTTGTAGGTTGCACCGTGCGCACAGTCGACAACAATTTTGAGGCCGGCAAAATTGGTGCTGGTCGGCACACTGCTCTTGCAGAACTCGATGTAACGGCCCGAGGCGTCATTGATACGCGAGACCTTGCCCAGCTTGCTGGACTCAACCACGGTCATCGGCGCATCCAGCAACTCTTCGATCATCAGCTCGATCTCGTCCGGCAGCTTGGTGCCCTGACCCGAGAAGAACTTGATGCCGTTGTCATCATGGGGATTGTGCGAGGCACTGATCACGATACCGGCTTCAGCGTGGAAGGTACGCGTCAGGTAAGCGATTGCCGGCGTCGGCATGGGCCCCAGCAACATGACATCGGCGCCGGCGGCAGACAGCCCCGCCTCCAGCGCAGATTCGAACATGTAACCCGAGATGCGGGTGTCTTTGCCCACCAGGATGCGGCAAGCGCCCATGCTGCGGAACGCCATACCGGCCGCCCAACCCAGCTTGAGCATGAAATCAGGAGTAATCGGGAATTCGCCGACCCGGCCACGAATACCGTCGGTGCCAAAATATTTTTTAGTCATAAGTGCTCCATCATTCTTATTCGGCTGATTCTACCGCGGCCAGCATGCGCACCACATCAACCGTCTCGGCGACGTCATGCACCCGCAAAATACGCGCGCCCTTGGTCACGGCAAGTGCCGCCAACGCCAGGCCACCGTACAACCGCTCACCCACCGGGCGATTCAGGGCCAGCCCTATCATGCTCTTGCGCGACACGCCGACCAACAGGGGTCGACCAAGTGCGTGCAAGGCTTCCATATGCTTGAACAGGCTCAAGTTGTGTTGCAAGGTCTTGGCGAAGCCAAACCCGGGATCCAGGATAATCTTTTCGGCGGCGATACCCACCTTGGTGCACTCAGCCATTCTTTGCGCAAGAAACCCACTCACCTCACCCACGAGATCATCGTAGTGCGGGTTGTCCTGCATATTGCCGGGCTCGCCCAACATATGCATAAGGCACACCGGCAGCCCGGTGGCCGCCGCCGCATCCAGGGCGCCATCACGCTGAAGGGAGCGCACATCATTGATCAGCCCGGCACCGAGGCGCGCCGTCTCGCGGATTACGGCGGGAGTCGAGGTGTCCACCGAAATGATCACGTCCAGCTCACGGGCAATTCGCTCGACAACTGGCGCAACCCGCTCAAGCTCCTCCAAGGGGGAAACCACGCGAGCGCCCGGCCGAGTTGACTCACCACCGACATCAATCAATGTCGCGCCGGCCGCCACCATCGCTTCGGCATGACGCAACGCGGCATCCTGCTGGCTGAAGCGGCCGCCGTCAGAAAAAGAATCGGGGGTTACATTAAGAATGCCCATGACATGCGTATGGGCCAAATCAAGAACCCGGTTGCCGCAAGGCAACCGGGTGGAGGACAGCACAGAAGTCATTTCAAACCTTAGTGGTCAGCTGCGGGGCCGCCGATCGGGGCTTCAGGGCGCTCGTTCTGCACCACAGGCGGGGTGCCCGAAGTGCCCGAACCACCTTCCCAATCACGAGGCTCACGCGGTGTGCGACCCGCCATGATGTCGTCGATCTGATCGGCATCAATGGTTTCGTACTTCATCAACGCATCAGCCATTGCATCCAGCTTGTCGCGGTTATCCGTCAGGATCTGCTTGGCCGTGCCGTAGCACTGGTCAATGATGCTGCGCACTTCGGAGTCGATCAGCTTGGCCGTCTCACCCGAGAAGCTGGCAGCTTGACCGCCACCACCACGCCCCAGGAACACTTCGCCTTCTTCCTCGGCATACATCAAAGGACCGAGTTTTTCCGACAAGCCCCACTTGGTCACCATGTTCCGTGCGATCTGGCTGGCACGCATGATGTCATTGGAAGCACCGGTGGTCACACCGTCGAAGCCAAGCGTCATCTCTTCAGCAATCCGGCCGCCATACAGAGAACAGATTTGGCTGATCAGCGCCCGCTTGGAGAGGCTGTAACGATCCTCTTCCGGCAGGAACATGGTCACACCCAGCGCACGTCCACGAGGGATGATCGACACTTTGTAGACCGGGTCATGCTCAGGCACAACGCGACCAACAATGGCGTGACCGGCTTCGTGATAAGCGGTGTTCTGCTTCTCTTTCTCGGACATGACCATGGATTTGCGCTCGGCGCCCATCATGATCTTGTCTTTGGCCAGTTCGAACTCTTTCATTTCAACAATGCGCTTGCCGGTACGGGCAGCGAACAACGAAGCCTCGTTGACCAGGTTGGCCAGGTCAGCACCGGAGAAGCCTGGCGTACCACGGGCAATCACGGCCGGAGCCACGTCGTCACCCATTGGCACTTTGCGCATGTGTACTTTCAGGATCTGTTCGCGACCGCGAATATCCGGCAGACCGACCACGACCTGACGGTCGAAACGGCCTGGACGCAGCAACGCCGGGTCGAGTACGTCCGGACGGTTAGTCGCGGCGATGACGATGATGCCGTCATTCATTTCGAAGCCGTCCATCTCAACCAGCAATTGGTTGAGGGTCTGCTCGCGCTCATCATGACCGCCACCCATGCCGGCGCCACGATGGCGACCCACAGCATCGATTTCGTCGATGAAGATGATGCATGGTGCGTGCTTCTTGGCCTGTTCGAACATATCGCGAACACGGCTGGCACCGACACCGACGAACATTTCGACGAAGTCAGAACCGGAAATGGTGAAGAACGGCACCTTGGCTTCACCGGCAATTGCCTTGGCCAGCAAGGTTTTACCGGTACCCGGAGGACCGACCATCAGCACGCCGCGAGGAATGCGGCCGCCCAGGCGCTGGAACTTGCCCGGATCACGCAGGAACTCAACCAGCTCGCCGACTTCTTCCTTGGCTTCATCACAACCTGCGACGTCAGCCAGGGTGGTTTTCACCTGATCTTCGGAAAGCAGGCGCGCCTTGCTCTTGCCGAAACTCATCGGCCCGCCCTTGCCTCCCGCACCACCTTGCATCTGGCGCATGAAGAACATGAACACGGCGATAATCACCAGGATCGGGAAGCTCGCTACCAACAGCTGAGTCCAGATGCTCTGCTGCTCAGGCTGTTTGCCTTCAACCACTACGTGGTTATCCACCAAGTCGCCGATCAGACCGTTATCCTGGATTGCCGGACGAATGGTCTTGAAGCTGTCGCCATCGTTGCGCTTGCCGGTGATCACGTAGCCATCAACCGCTACGCGCTCGACCTTGCCATCCTTAACTTGCTGGATGAAGTCGGAATAGTTGAGGGTCTGCGGCTCGTTAGGGCTGGAGAAGTTGTTCATCACCGTCACCAGGACAGCCGCGATGATCAACCACAGGATCAGATTCTTTGCCATATCGTTCAATTAACTACCCTCTGAAGCAAGCTCCGCTAGTGGCGCGCGCTTCGCATGATATTCACCGGCCTAACTTACTACATTACCTACAACTCTGGCAGGCGCCGTCTGTAACCCTTTGTGAAACTTTGACTACACAATATTCGTAAAGCTTCGTGACGAAAGCGATATAAAAAAACCTATCGCCCTCCTCGAATTCCTCAAAAACGCTCTTCGCTCTCAGCCCCTTCAACACCACGGAAGCCGCGGCACAGCAGGTATTGCTCGCGTGACCGGTCTCGCGAAGAGTCAGGTTTGCGCGTCTGTACCTTGTCGAACAGCTTGCGGATGTTCTTGTGGTACTCGTCAAAACCTTCGCCCTGGAAGACTTTCACCAGGAAATCACCGCCCGGACGCAAAACCCGACCCGCCAGGTCCAGTGCCAACTCGCACAGGAACATGGCTCGCGGCATATCAACGGCCGGTAATCCACTCATATTGGGGGCCATGTCGGAAATCACAAGGTCTACCTGCGAATTTCCCACAGCCTCGAGGATCTCGGCCAACACCGTGTCCTGGGTGAAGTCGCCGTGTACAAAGGTCACATCCGGGATGCTGTCCATCTCAAGGATGTCGGATGCGATCAATCGACCTTGCCCACCAATCAGACGACTGGTCACTTGGGACCAGCCACCAGGGGCTGCGCCAAGGTCAATAACGCTCATGCCTGGACGAATCAATTTGTCCTTGTCCTGGATCTCCAGCAGCTTGTAGCTGGCCCGGGAACGGTAGCCGTCCTTTTGCGCCTTTTTGACGTAAGGATCGTTGAAATGTTCTTGTAGCCACTTAAGGCTGGTTTTGGAACGGGCCACGGGCCACCTCGAAAATAAAACGGGTCGTGATTAACTGGGCGGTCCCGGACTCGCTCGGGTAAACTGGCCGCCGCTTTTTACAAGATCAGACGCAGGGGTCAGATTATGCCGCTCACTCAAGAGCAGAAGAAACAGTACAAATCCATTGGCCACCATCTGAAACCAGTTCTGATTGTGGCAGACAACGGTTTGACTGAAGGTGTGTTAGCCGAACTGGAACGCGCATTGGGCGATCACGAACTGATCAAGATCAAGGTCAACATCCTTGACCGCGAAGCGCGTTTGGCCGCCATTGCAGAACTGTGCAAGGTCGGCAAAGCGGACCTGGTACAGGTCATCGGCAAGATGGCACTGCTGTATCGCAAGAACTTCAGCGTCAACAAGCAGCTGTCGAACGTACACC
The DNA here is from genome assembly GCF_030816095.1 of Pseudomonas sp. W3I7. Taxonomy (NCBI): domain Bacteria; kingdom Pseudomonadati; phylum Pseudomonadota; class Gammaproteobacteria; order Pseudomonadales; family Pseudomonadaceae; genus Pseudomonas; species Pseudomonas sp. W3I7. Next base: position 583,951 of record NZ_JAUSXP010000001.1, on the reverse strand, counting down.
GCTTCAAGTAATACAAGGGTCACGGGCGTGCTTCGCGCGCCCTGCCGCTCCATCCCGGCGCCGGCTGTATAACCAGCACCAGGCCGGAGAACCCTAGCACAAGATAGCTGAATAGCTGCCAGCGCAACGCTTCCGGCAGCCACACATGCACCACGCAAAACATTGCGCACGCATACAGCGCCATCAACAGCAGTTGGCCGCGAATATCCCGCCACAAGCTCTCCAAACCCTCGGCCTTGACCAGCACCAATGCCTGGAGCGTCACGCACGCCGCTGCAAAACCCACCAGCAGCGCACTCAGCATTCCGCCGAGCTCATCAATCAGCAGCGGCGCCAGGCCAATCAGGCCCAACACCGGCAGCACACCGATGTGCAACAACCACAGGCCACCCACCCACAGCATCTGGGCAAGCTGCCAAAGCATGGCGCCCGCACGAAGCGGGCGCCGTCTTTCAGATGTGACGAACTTCAACTATCTCGTACTCGATTACACCACCGGGCGTTTTCACAGCCACCACGTCACCCTCTTCCTTGGCAATCAAGGCGCGGGCCAGTGGCGAACCGACGGAGATTTTGCCGAGTTTGAAGTCGGCTTCGTCTTCACCGACGATGTGGTAAACCACGCGTTCGTCGGTCTCGACGTTGGCGATTTCCACGGTAGTGCCGAAAATCACTTTGCCAGTCTTCGGGATGGTCGTGACATCGATGATGACCGCATTCTGCATGCGACCCTCGATATCACGGATCCGCGCCTCGACCATACCTTGCTGCTCACGAGCAGCGTGGTATTCGGCGTTTTCCTTCAAGTCACCCAGCTCGCGGGCCGTACCGATGTCCTGGCTCAGCTTCGGGCGGACGACCTTGGTCAAATGGGCGTGTTCTTCTTCCAGGGCTTTGGCGCCCTGGACGGTCATTGGGTATTTGGTCATGCCTTCAATCCTGCGTGTAGATCCTGCAAGCGACGCACGGTCTTTTCCGGACCGAACTTGAGCGCTTCGCAGATGGCTTCGCCAGCAGCAATGGTGGTGGTGCAGTAGATCTTGTGCTGCAAGGCATTACGACGAATGGAATAGGAGTCCGCGATCGACTGGCGACCTTCGGTGGTGTTGATGATCAGCGTGACTTCGTCATTCTTGATCATGTCGACCACGTGCGGACGGCCTTCCGTCACCTTGTTCACGCGACGTACTTTCAGGCCGGCAGCCTCGATCAGCTTGGCCGTCCCGGCAGTCGCCACGACTTCAAAGCCCAAGTTGATCAGATCACGGGCCACGCCTGCAACCAGTGGCTTGTCATCATCACGCACGCTGATAAACGCAGTACCGCCGGTCGGCAGCACTTCGCTGGCGCCCATCTGGGCCTTGGCGAACGCTTCACCGAAGGTATCGCCCACGCCCATCACTTCACCGGTGGACTTCATCTCCGGGCCCAGGATCGGGTCCACGCCAGGGAATTTGGCGAAGGGGAACACCGCCTCTTTCACGCTGTAGAAGTTCGGAATGATTTCCTTGGTGAAGCCGATTTCCTTCAGGGTCTTACCGGCCATCACGCGGGCAGCGATCATGGCCAGGGACACACCGATGCACTTGGAAACAAATGGCACGGTACGCGAAGCACGTGGGTTCACTTCGATGACGTAGATGTCTTCGCCTTGCAGCGCCAACTGAACGTTCATCAGGCCAACCACGCCCAGCTCCAGGGCCATTTTCTTGACCTGCTCACGCATCTCGTCCTGGATGTGCGCCGGCAGCGAGTACGGCGGCAGCGAGCAAGCGGAGTCACCGGAGTGAACGCCAGCCTGTTCGATGTGCTGCATGATCGCGCCGATGACGACGTCAGTGCCGTCGCACACCGCATCCACGTCCATTTCGATGGCGCAGTTGAGGAAGTGGTCCAGCAGCACCGGGCTGTCGTTCGACACTTTCACCGCGTCACGCAGGTAGCGCTTGAGTTCTTCTTCTTCGTAGACGATTTCCATCGCCCGACCGCCCAATACGTAGGACGGACGCACCACCAGCGGGTAGCCGATCTTGCTGGCGGCGCGGATGGCTTCATCTTCGCTGCGCACGGTGGCGTTTGGCGGCTGACGCAGGTTCAGGCGTTCAACCATTTGCTGGAAACGCTCACGGTCTTCAGCACGGTCGATGGCGTCAGGGCTGGTGCCGATGATCGGTACGCCGGCCGCTTCCAGGGCACGCGCCAGTTTCAGCGGGGTTTGGCCGCCGTACTGCACGATCACGCCTTTTGGCTTCTCGACGCGGCAGATTTCCAGCACGTCTTCCAGGGTGACCGGCTCGAAGTACAGGCGGTCGGACGTGTCGTAGTCAGTGGAAACAGTTTCCGGGTTGCAGTTGACCATGATGGTCTCGTACCCGTCTTCGCGCAGCGCGAGGGCGGCGTGTACGCAGCAGTAGTCGAACTCGATGCCCTGGCCGATACGGTTCGGACCGCCACCCAGGATGATGATCTTGTCGCGGCCCGACGGCGCAGCTTCGCACTCTTCCTCATAGGTGGAGTACAGGTACGCGGTGTCGGTGGCGAACTCGGCGGCGCAGGTGTCAACGCGCTTGTAGACCGGGAAGATATCCAGCTTGTGGCGATGAGTGCGCAGGTTCTTCTCGGTCACACCCAGCAGCTTGGCCAGGCGCTGGTCAGAGAAGCCTTTGCGCTTGAGGCGGAACATCAGGTCGCGGTCGATAGCGGACAAGCCCAGGGTCTTGACCTTCTCTTCTTCCTTGATCAGATCTTCGATCTGCACCAGGAACCAAGGGTCGATCATGTTCATGCCGAAGATATCTTCAACGGTCATGCCGGCGCGGAACGCGTCAGCCACGTACCAGATACGCTCGGCGCCCGGCACAGTCAGCTCGCGCTTGAGCACGCTCATGCTTTCCGGGTTGCTCAGGTCGAGCTTCTCATCCAGGCCGCAAACACCTACTTCCAGGCCGCGCAAAGCTTTCTGCAGGGATTCCTGGAAGGTCCGGCCGATGGCCATGACTTCACCAACCGACTTCATCTGAGTGGTCAGGCGAGCATCGGCCTTGGCGAATTTCTCGAAGGCAAAGCGCGGCAGCTTGGTCACAACGTAGTCGATGGACGGCTCGAAAGACGCCGGCGTGGCGCCGCCCGTGATTTCGTTTTGCAGCTCGTCCAGGGTGTAGCCGATCGCCAGCTTGGCAGCGATGCGCGCAATCGGGAAACCGGTCGCTTTCGATGCCAGCGCCGAAGAACGCGATACACGCGGGTTCATCTCGATCACGACCATGCGGCCAGTGTCCGGGCAGATGCCGAACTGAACGTTGGAACCACCGGTTTCAACGCCGATCTCACGCAGTACCGCCAACGAGGCGTTACGCATGATCTGGTATTCCTTGTCCGTCAGGGTCTGCGCCGGAGCAACGGTGATCGAGTCGCCGGTGTGCACGCCCATCGGGTCGAAGTTTTCGATGGAGCAGACGATGATGCAGTTGTCCTTTTTGTCGCGGACAACCTCCATCTCGTACTCTTTCCAGCCGATCAGGGATTCGTCGATCAGCAGCTCTTTGGTCGGCGACAGGTCCAGACCACGGGCGCAGATTTCTTCGAACTCTTCACGGTTGTAAGCGATGCCGCCACCGGTGCCGCCCATGGTGAAGGACGGACGGATAATGCATGGGAAGCCCAGCTTTTCGAGAACCGCGTTGGCCTCTTCCATGCTGTGGGCAATGCCGGAGCGCGGGCAGTCAAGGCCGATGGACTTCATGGCCTTGTCGAAACGCGAACGGTCTTCAGCCTTGTCGATGGTGTCGGCATTGGCGCCGATCATCTCTACGCCGAACTTCTCCAGAACGCCTTCGCGCTCCAGGTCCAGGGCGCAGTTCAGTGCAGTCTGGCCACCCATGGTCGGCAGCAACGCGTCCGGACGCTCCTTTTCGATGATCTTGGCAACGGTCTGCCACTTGATCGGTTCGATGTAGGTGGCGTCGGCCATGTCCGGGTCGGTCATGATGGTGGCCGGGTTGGAGTTCACCAGGATGACGCGGTAACCCTCCTCGCGCAGGGCTTTACAGGCCTGGGCGCCGGAGTAGTCGAATTCGCAGGCCTGGCCGATCACGATCGGGCCAGCGCCGAGAATCAGGATGCTTTTTATGTCTGTACGTTTTGGCATGGGTTTGTCACTCAAATCCGCAGGTCAGTCGGCAAGCCGTCTTGAACAATCGTTGAAGAGCCTGTGGGGGCCACCGAGGTTCGGGGCCGCCCGCAGGCTACTCAGTCAGCGTCGCTTGGCCATCTCATTGATGAAACGGTCGAACAGCGGCGCCACGTCGTTCGGGCCAGGGCTGGCTTCAGGGTGGCCCTGGAAGCTGAACGCGCTCTTGTCGGTGCGCTCGATGCCTTGCAAGGAGCCGTCGAACAGCGACTTGTGAATCGCGCGAACGTTGCTCGGCAGGGTGGCTTCATCCACCGCAAAACCGTGGTTCTGGCTGGTGATCATCACAACGCCGGTGTCCAGGTCTTGTACCGGGTGGTTGGCACCGTGATGGCCGTGGCCCATTTTCAGGGTCTTGGCGCCGGAGGCCAGGGCCAGCAGCTGGTGACCGAGGCAGATGCCGAATACCGGAATCTCGGTTTCCAGCACGTCCTTGATGGCCTGGATGGCGTAGTCGCATGGCTCAGGGTCGCCCGGGCCGTTGGACAGGAACACGCCGTCCGGTTGCAGGGCCAGCACGTCGCTCGCAGGGGTTTGCGCCGGCACCACGGTCACGCGGCAGCCGCGCTCAACCAGCATGCGCAGGATGTTGTACTTCACGCCGTAGTCGTAGGCCACAACATGGTAGGGCAGCTCGCTGGCGTCGATGGTCGCGTGACTGTCGGTCTTCAAGTCCCACACAGTGGAGCGCCACTCGTACTTCTCTTTGACGCTGACAACTTTTGCCAGGTCCATGCCTTTCAGGCCAGGGAAACCTTGCGCAGCGGCGATCGCCGCCTCTTCGGAGATAGTGTCACCGACCATGATGCAGCCGTTCTGCGAGCCTTTTTCACGCAGGATGCGTGTAAGGCGGCGCGTATCGATACCGGCGATCGCCACAACGTTGTTGGCTTTCAGGTAATCGGACAGCGACATCGTGTTACGCCAGTTGCTCGCAACCAGGGGCAGGTCACGAATCACCAGACCGGCCGACCAGACACGATCAGACTCGACGTCTTCCGGTGTAGTACCGGTGTTGCCGATGTGCGGATAGGTCAGGGTAACGATCTGCTGGGCGTAGGAAGGATCGGTAAGGATTTCCTGATAGCCGGTCATGGCAGTGTTAAACACTACCTCTCCAACGGTTTGACCGTCGGCTCCAATGGCTTCGCCGCGAAAAATGCTGCCATCAGCAAGGGCGAGTATGGCTGGCTTAGTCAAGAAGACCTCCCGTAAATAAAGCCTGAAAGGGCGATCGCAGGTTGTAAAAAAGCGGAGTGACGTATGGACACGTCACCCCGCTTCTTCACTGAATTATTCTGCGCGCTTTTAGTGGACACACTAAAGCTGTAGCTTACAGAAAAAGGCTTTTTTGGTCCACCGCTAATGAGCCTTAAAGGCAGGGGAATGCGACAGGACGTCGCTTAGCGGGTAAAAACGGGGCCTAAGCATAAGCTTGAGGCCCGGTTTTAGCTACTGATTAGTGCAGATCCAGCACGTCGCGCATGTCGTAAAGAGCAGGCTCACGACCTTCCAGCCAGAGCGCGGCACGCACCGCACCCTTGGCAAATGTCATGCGGCTGGAGGCCTTGTGCGTGATCTCCAGGCGCTCGCCTTCACTGGCAAACAGCACGGTGTGATCACCGACCACATCACCACCGCGCACAGTAGCAAAGCCAATGGTGTCACGGGCCCGCGCACCGGTATGGCCTTCACGCCCGTAAACAGCGACTTTGGACAGGTCGCGCCCCAGGGCATCGGCAATCGCCTCGCCCATGCGCAACGCGGTACCCGACGGCGCATCGATCTTGTGGCGATGGTGGGTCTCGATGATCTCGATATCCGCCTCATCACCCAACACGCGCGCGGCCAGATCCAGCAACTTGAGCGACAGGTTCACGCCAACGCTGAAGTTGGCGGCGAAGACGATCGGAATATCCTTGCCCGCCTCCACCAGCAATTGCTTCTGCTCGGCATTCAAACCCGTGGTGCCGATGACCATGGCCTTGCCCGCCTTGCGGCAGAACGCCAGGTTTTTCAGCATCACTTCCGGCAAGGTGAAGTCGATCAGCACATCAAACTCGTCAGCCACCTGCTCCAGGTTGCCCGACAACGAAACACCGATACGACCCAACGAGGCCAGCTCACCGGCGTCCGCACCGATCAGCGTGCTGCCGGGGCGAACAATCGCCGCCGTCAGCCCGGAAGCCGGCGAGCGCTGCTGCACCGCCTCGACCAGCGTCTTGCCCATGCGCCCGGCAGCGCCCATTACGGCTATACGTCGCATATTCACGTCCTTACAAGTCGCCGAAGAAGCGCTTCACGCCATCGAAGAAGCCGGTGGTTTTCGGCGAATGGGAGTCATCGCCTTCCAACGAGCTGCGGAACTCTTCAAGCAGTTCGCGCTGACGACGACCGAGGTTGACGGGCGTTTCCACGGCCACACGGCACATCAAGTCGCCAGCACCGCCACCGCGCACCGGCGCAACGCCTTTGCCACGGATACGGAACTGCTTGCCGGTCTGAGTGCCTTCCGGGATCTTGAGCTTGACCCGACCATCAAGGGTCGGAATTTCCAGCTCGCCACCCAATGCCGCGTCGACAAAGCTGATCGGCACTTCACAGAACAGGTGCTTGCCATCACGCTGGAAGATCGAGTGCTCACGCACATTGATCACCACGTACAGGTCGCCCGTCGGGCCACCTTGAGTGCCCGCCTCGCCTTCGCCCGACAGGCGAATACGGTCACCGGTATCAACACCCGCCGGCACTTTCACCGAAAGGGTCTTGTACTCTTCGACACGGCCTTCGCCATGGCAGGAGTCGCACGGGTCGGAAATGATCTTGCCCTGGCCATGGCAGCGCGGGCAGGTCTGCTGCACCGAGAAGAAGCCCTGTTGCATGCGCACCTGGCCAATACCGCCACAGGTTGGGCAGGTGATCGGCGAGGAACCCTTCTTGGCCCCCGAACCGTCGCACGGCTTGCAATTGACCAGCGTCGGCACACGGATATTGACCGTGGTGCCGCGCACAGCTTCCTCCAGGTTCAGCTCCAGCGTGTAGCGCAAATCACTGCCGCGCTGGGCACCGCCGCGCTGACCGCCACGGCCGCCGCCAAAGAAGTCACTGAACACATCGCCGAAAATATCGGAGAAGTTCTGACCACCAAAACCGGCACCACCGCCGCCCATGCTCGGGTCGACACCGGCATGGCCATACTGGTCGTAGGCCGCGCGCTTATTGGGATCAGACAAGCATTCGTAGGCCTCATTGGCCTCTTTGAACATCTCTTCGGATTCTTTGCTATCCGGATTACGGTCCGGGTGGTGCTTCATCGCCAGGCGACGGTAAGCCTTTTTCAGGTCCGCCTCGCTGGAGCTGCGCTCCACACCCAACACTTCGTAATAGTCACGCTTTGCCATAAGTCTTTGCACTCTTAAGGACGTCCAGCCCGGCCCTCCTGAGCCTTGCCAAACTCGTTGAGCCCCAATACAGGCCCGGACCCAACTCACGTCAATTCAACGATCCTGGTCATAACTACTTTTTAGCCAGGGACCCGGCCAAAGATGCGGTATTTACTGCTCGGAAAGCAGGAGCATTCCCGATCACACCGCCAGCATCCGAACCTTGTCGCATGCTGTAAAAATTCGCATACCCCAGACACGCCAACGCGGGAGCAAGCTCCCGCGCGGCGACATCCTACCAGTCACCGCTTGATAGCGGTCAACCGGGCGACCAACTTACTTCTGGTCTTTGACTTCTTCGAACTCGGCATCGACAACATCGTCGTGCTTGGCTTCAGGCTCTGCGTGCTGTGCAGCGCCTTCTGCCGGCTGGCCTTGCTCGGCGTACATTTTCTGGGCAACCGGCGCGGAGACTTTCGACAGCTCCTCAACCTTGGCTTCGATAGCAGCCTTGTCGTCGCCTTTAACGGCGGCTTCCAGGGCAACCAGAGCAGCCTCGATCGCGGTTTTCTCTTCGGCGGTCACTTTGTCGCCCGCTTCGGAGATCATTTTGCGTGTCGAGTGAACCAGTGCATCACCCTGGTTACGGGCAGCGGCCAGCTCTTCAAACTTCTTGTCAGCCTCGGCGTTGGTTTCAGCATCACGAATCATCTGTTGAATTTCTTCATCAGACAGACCGGAGTTGGCCTTGATGGTGATCTTCTGCTCTTTGCCGGTCGCCTTGTCTTTGGCACCTACGTGCAGGATACCGTTGGCGTCGATGTCGAAGGTCACTTCAATTTGCGGCACGCCACGTGGTGCTGGTGGAATCTCGGCCAGGTCGAACTTGCCCAGGGACTTGTTCTGAGCGGCTTGCTTACGCTCACCTTGCAGCACGTGAATGGTCACAGCGCCCTGGTTGTCGTCGGCGGTCGAGAACACTTGCGATTTCTTGGTAGGAATCGTGGTGTTTTTCTCGATCAGCGCGGTCATCACGCCACCCATGGTTTCGATACCCAGGGTCAGCGGGCTGACGTCCAGCAGCAGCACGTCTTTCACGTCGCCGGCCAGTACCGCACCCTGGATCGCAGCACCCATGGCAACCGCTTCGTCCGGGTTCACGTCTTTACGTGCTTCTTTACCGAAGAACTCGGTGACCAGCTTCTGAACCAGTGGCATACGGGTCTGACCGCCAACCAGGATCACGTCGTTGATCGAGCCAACGTCGATACCGGAGTCTTTCAGCGCGATGCGGCAAGGTTCGATGGTGCGTTGAACCAGGTCTTCAACCAGCGCTTCCAGCTTCGAACGGGAGATCTTCACGTTCAAGTGCTTAGGACCAGTGGCGTCTGCAGTGATGTATGGCAGGTTCACGTCGGTCGACTGAGCCGAAGACAGCTCGATCTTGGCTTTTTCAGCGGCTTCTTTCAGGCGCTGCATCGCCAGCGGGTCACCCTTAAGGTTCATGCCGCTTTCTTTCTTGAATTCGTCAACGAGGTAGTCGATCAGACGAATATCAAAGTCTTCACCACCCAGGAAGGTATCGCCGTTGGTGGCCAACACTTCGAACTGGTGCTCGCCGTCAACTTCAGCGATCTCGATGACGGAGACGTCGAAAGTACCACCGCCCAGGTCATAAACGATCACGGTGTGGTCGCCCTTGGCCTTGTCCATACCGTAGGCCAGAGCGGCTGCGGTTGGTTCGTTGATGATACGTTTTACGTCCAGGCCAGCGATGCGGCCGGCGTCTTTGGTCGCCTGACGCTGGCTGTCGTTGAAGTAGGCCGGAACGGTGATCACCGCTTCAGTCACGGTTTCACCGAGGTAGTCTTCGGCGGTTTTCTTCATCTTTTTCAAGATTTCAGCCGAGATTTGCGGCGGCGACATTTTCTGGCCGTTTACTTCAACCCAGGCGTCACCGTTGTCAGCCTTGGCGATTTTGTAAGGGACCATCTTGATGTCTTTCTGTACGACTTCTTCGTCGAACTTACGACCGATCAGACGCTTAACCGCGTACAGGGTGTTGTGCGGGTTGGTCACAGCCTGACGCTTGGCCGATTGACCGACGAGGATTTCACCGTCGTTGGCGTAAGCAATGATCGACGGCGTGGTACGCGCGCCTTCGGCGTTTTCGATAACTTTAGCAACGCCGTTTTCCAGCACGGAGACGCAGGAGTTGGTAGTCCCCAGGTCGATACCGATAATTTTGCCCATGATTTACTCTCCCGAAACTTTAATTTGGTTGCCGCAGCAGTGGTGGCTAACTGCGGTAGCACTTAAACGCTTGACTTATAGATGGGGCCGTTACGACTGATTTCAAGCCTGCTCATCAATAGAAGGTGCAACGGGTGCAGGAGCCTTGCTCACCACCACCATCGCCGGGCGCAGCAAACGACCGTTCAGCACATAACCCTTCTGGAACACTTTCAATATGCTGTTGGGCTCCAGGTCATGGCTTTCCTGCATGGCCATGGCTTGGTGATGCTCAGCATTGAACGGCTCACCGCCTTGTGGATCGATGGCTTCCAACTGATAACGCTTCAGGGTGTCCTGGAACATTTTCAGGGTCAGCTCGATCCCTTCGCGCATCGGACGGATGTTTTCGTCGTCCGGGTTGGACAACTCAAGGCCACGCTCCAGGCTGTCGATAATCGGCAGCAGGTCGTTGGCGAATTTTTCCAGCGCGAATTTGTGAGCCTTTTCGACATCCTGCTCGGCACGGCGGCGGACGTTCTGCAGATCGGCGGCAACACGCAAAGATTGATCCTGCGCAGCGGCCAATTGCTCTTCTAGCACTTGCACACGAGTCGCCAGTTCATCACCGGCAGCCGAATTGGCGTCTGGAGTTTGCGTATCCTGCGTCTGTTCGTCAGCCATAGATTTCTCCTTTCAAAATCATGCGCGAACTCAACTCGCGCTTCTGTTCCGGTATATGGGGCCACAATTTTCAGGTTCAAGGGCGCAGGCGTTACCAAAAGTCTTTCAGTTGCCCTGGATCAATTCCGGTAGCGTCATTCCGCTTCGCGCTAAAAAATACGTCCACTCAAGCAAATTGAGCTAAGCATCAGGATTGTCAGCCCTGAATAAAACACTGTATAAATAACCAGACCTAAAGCCTGGGAGCGGCCGTCATGCTGGTGCACCTGTCCGTACATAACTACGCCATCGTTGAACATCTGGACCTCGAACTGGATCGCGGGATGAGCGTAATCACAGGCGAAACCGGCGCCGGCAAATCGATCATGCTCGACGCCCTGGGCCTGACCCTGGGCGACCGCGCCGACAGTGGCGTGGTACGCCCAGGCGCAGACAAGGCCGACATCCTCGCCACTTTCGACCTCGCCGATATTCCCGAAGCCGAGGCCTGGCTGGCCGAGCGCGACCTTAATAATGAAGGCCCGTGCATCCTGCGCCGCGTCATCACGGCGGAAGGTCGTTCACGCGGCTACATCAATGGCACACCCTGCCCGCTCGGCGATTTAAAGGCACTGGGCGAACTGCTGATCGATATCCACAGCCAGCACGAACACCAGTCCCTGCTGAAAACCGACACCCATCGCCGCCTGCTCGACGAATACGCCGGCGCCACCGACTTGGCGCGCCAGGTGCAGCTTGCCGCCCAGCGCTGGAGGCAAACCCGCCAGGAGCTGGAGCGACTCTCCAACTCCGGGGACGAACAACGTGCTCGCCATCAACTGCTCAGCTATCAGCTTGAAGAGCTGGAAAGCCTAGGCCTTGGCGAAACCGAGCTGGAGCAACTGGAGCAGGAACACAAGAACCTGACCAACGCCGAAACCCTGCTGGGTATCTGCCGGCAAGTGGTGGAGCAATGCAGCGAAAGTGATTCGGGCAATGTACTCAATGCACTCACCGCCAGCCTCAATCGCCTATCGAGCGTGAACAGCGGTTCGGGCTCCTTGAGCGAGGCCACCACCCTGCTGACCAGTGCGCAGATCCAGGTAGAAGAAGCCGTTGGCGAACTGAATCGTTTCCTCGATCACTTCGACGCCGACCCGGCGCGCCTGCAGGAAATCGAAGAGCGCCTGGACACTATCTATACCCTGGCGCGCAAACACCGCATTCAGCCGACCGAAGTGGCGACGATGCAGCAAAAGCTGCTGGATGAGATCGAAACCCTCAACGCCAACGACGAGTCGATTGAACGGCTGGGCGATGAACTCGCCTCCTTCGCCCGCCACTACCAGGAAAAGGCCCGCGAACTCAGCGACCTGCGCCAGCAAGCCGCTACCAGCCTGGCCAGCGCCGTGGAGCAGGAAATTCAACGACTGGGCATGCCTGGCGGGCGCTTCACCATTGAGCTGCACGCCAACACCAGCAACGAGTTGCAACCCCATGGCCTGGAACAGGTGGAGCTGCTGGTCAGCGCCAACCCTGGCCAACCGCTCAAGGCACTGGCAAAAGTGGCGTCCGGTGGTGAGCTGTCACGGATCAGCCTGGCGATTCAGGTTATTACTGCCCAGACCTCACGGGTACCCACACTGGTATTCGACGAAGTGGACGTGGGGATCGGCGGGCCGACGGCAGAGATTGTCGGCCAACTGCTACGCCGCCTCGGCGAACGTGGCCAGGTGCTCACCGTGACTCACTTGCCGCAAGTGGCCGCCCAAGGGCATCAGCATTTATTTGTACACAAAGTGCGCGGCAGCGATGCGACGCATACGGCCGTGTCCAAACTGAATAAATCGGAACGGGTAGAAGAGGTGGCGCGGATGTTGGGCGGTATCGACCTGACGAAAGAGTCCCTGGCCCACGCGAAGAAAATGGTGGTGGCCGCCAAGGCCTGAATCGAGCTTTTTTCGCTCTATTTTCTCTCTTATAGAAAGCACGAAGGCGACCCTAAGGTCGCCTTCTATCGTTTCACAGAGCAAATCTGTGTCGATTTTTACTTTTTCTTACGGATGTACAGGACCAGATTATGGTCCACCAAATCGAATCCATGCTGCTCAGCGATCTGGTGCTGGAGCTTCTCGATTTCCGGGCTGGTGAACTCGATAACCTCATTGGTATCCAGGTCAACCATGTGATCGTGATGACCACCGTCAGCCAATTCGAACACTGCATGACCGCCGTCGAAATTATGACGAACCACCAGCCCTGCGGCTTCAAACTGGGTCAGCACACGGTAAACCGTGGCCAGGCCAACGTCCTCGTTAGACTCCATCAGCGCCTTGTAAACATCCTCGGCACTCATGTGGCGCTGCTCAGCAGAATCGAGCATTTGTAGAATCTTGACTCGTGGCAGAGTCACTTTAAGACCGGCTTTGCGTAGTTCGCTATTTTCAACCATGGTTAGCTTTCTCGCGGATGCTGCTTCGCAGCTTCTCTTAATACGGGTATGATCGGCGTTTACGTTGTCCCAGCCAAGATAGTGGAAGTCGCCCACCGATGCAAAACACCAAGCTCTTGCTAACCAGTTTCACCCTTGTGGGACTGCTCGCACTCGCCGGTTGTTCATTCCCCGGGGTTTACAAAATCGACATCCAGCAGGGCAATGTCGTCACGCAGGACATGATAGACCAGTTACGCCCGGGAATGACCCGACGGCAAGTACGGTTTATTATGGGCAACCCCCTGCTGACCGACACTTTTCATGCCGATCGCTGGGATTATCTCTATAGCATCCAGCCAGGTGGCGGTGAGCGCCAGCAGGAGCGCGTCAGTGTCATCTTCAATGGCAATGACCAGCTTGTGAGCCTGTCCGGTGACTTCATGCCCGGCGTAAGCCGTGATGAAGCCTTGCTCGGCAAGGACAACGGCACCAATGTGACTGCGCCAGCGCAGGAAGCAGAGAAGCCTAAGTCCGAAGTGCCGGCCAAGCCTGGCTCCTTGCTGGATCAGATCCAGAAGGACGTCGACGGCGTGCAGACCGTTCCTGTCCCGACGCCACAGCCTCTGGACACCAGCCCGCAGTAATTTTGCGGCGCTCGATAAAAAGCCCGGCATGCCGGGCTTTTTGTTGCCTGCCGATTGGCAGCCTTATGGGTTCTGCTGCCGCGCCAAGGCCGCCTTGGCCGCACGCAGCCTGCGCACTTCCTTGGGGTCTGCCAGCAAGGGCCGGTAAATCTCGATTCGATCACCTGGCTGCGCAACACGCACGTGCGCATCGGCGACCACTTTGCCGAATATACCCAGCGGGCAATCCGCTAATACCAACCCTGGAAACTGCTCAGCAATCCCCGACGCCAGCACCGCGGCCTTCAGGCTAGTACCCGCAGGCACCGTCACCGCCAGCAAGACCTGGCGATCCTCGGCGGCGTACACCACTTCAATCTCAACCATGCAGTTGTTTGGCCCGCTGGCAGAATGCATCCACCAGGGTGTTAGCCGCCTGGTTGAACAATGGCCCCAAGGTCGCCCGCACAATCGGGCCGGCGTAATCGAAGGACAGGTCCAGGCTGATCTTGCAGGCCTTGTCGGTCAGCGCCTTGAATACCCATACCCCATGCAACTGGGTGAATGGCCCTTCCTGCAAGTTCATCTCAATGGACTTGCCCGGCACCAACACATTGCGCGTTACAAAATGCTGGCTAAGCCCGCCCTTGGCCACCCCGACACTGGCGACCATATGCTCATCACTGCTTTCCAGCACGTCGGCGGTTGAGCACCAAGGCAGGAACTCCGGGTAACGCGCTACGTCATTGACCAGGTCATAGAGCGCCTGCGCCGGATAAGGCAATAAAGCCGAACGTTGAATATGCGTCGTCATGTGAGCGTTACTTCCACTGCTTGAGGCAAACATCGCGAAAGAACAGCCCGATCCGCGAGAGAAAAAAACCAGAGAACTGCCGGTATTGTCCGGGATTCGTCCAACACGCTCAAGCACGCAGGTTGACCGTAGCCGACACGCTCGCAACTCCCTATAATGCCGCCCCTATGGCTAAACAAAAGAAACACCCCACAGGGACCATCGCGCAAAATAAAAAGGCGCGACACGATTACTTCATCGAACATCGGTTCGAGGCTGGTCTGGTCCTGGCCGGCTGGGAAGTAAAAAGTCTGCGCGCCAGCAAGCTGCAACTGGTCGACAGCTACGTATTGCTCAAAGATGGCGAGGCATGGCTGCTGGGCAGTCATATCACCCCGCTGACCACCGCGAGCACCCACGTGATTGCCGACCCGGTGCGCACGCGCAAGCTGTTGCTCAACGCCCGCGAACTGGAAAAGCTCGCTGCCGCCGTACAGCAGAAAGGCTATGCCTGCATCTGCCTGTCCTGGTACTGGAGCAAGCACCTGGTCAAGTGCGAGATCGCGCTGGGCAAGGGCAAGAAGGAATACGACAAGCGCGATACCGAGCGTGAGCGCGACTCCAACCGTGAGTTGCATCGCGCCGTGCGCAACAAGGGCAAGGAAGAGTAATCCTTGTGACGGTGTAGCCCCACGCGGGCTACATCCCTTTACGTCGCTCCGCCCGAGCCACGCGCTGAACTTCCTGACGCACCTCCTCCAACACTTCCTGCACATAGAGCAGGTGACGTGTTGAGACTTCCCGCGCCTGCTCGGCGCGCCCTTCGATAATCGCCAAATACAAATCCCGATGCTGGCTGATCAACATGTCACGGGTTTCTGTGCGCTGCTGGTACATGCCACCGATATTGGTCACCACGTTACGCTTGAGCAAATCGAACAACCCACGAATGGTGTGCAGCAACACGGCGTTATGGCTGGCCTCGGCGATGGCCAAGTGAAACCGTGCATCCGCCGCGCCCTCTTCCAGCCGGCTGACTTCATCGGCGCGGGTGTAGCAATCCTGTAGCGCCTCAAACGCCGCAGTCAGCCGCTCGCGGTCGACCTCAGTAGCACGCAATGCGGCGTAGTAAGCGCAGGACGCTTCCAGGGTCTGACGAAACTCCAGCAAATCCCGCTGAGCCTCCGGGTTGTTTTCCAGCAGGTGCAGCAACGGGTCACTGAAGGTCGAACCCAGAGAATCCGCTACATAGTTACCGCCGCCCTGACGGCTGACCAACAACCCCTTGGCCGCGAGCTTCTGGATTGCCTCCCGCAGCGAAGGGCGCGACACGCCAAACTGCTCAGCCAAAGCGCGTTCGGCTGGCAAGCGTTCGCCCGACTTGAGCGTGCCTTCGAGGATCATGCCCTCAAGCTGCTCGACAATATCGTCAGACAAACGGCGCTGACGCACCTGATCAAACCCCATAACTCACTCTCCACAAACCCGACCACTCGCCAGGCCCTCTATTCTCGCCTATCGCCGCGCTTGCGGCACCTATCAGAACGCCTTCGATTCACCCAACCAGAACACCCCACCCACACCGCTACGACCAAAGTTTCGTGGGCGGCAAATTGACACACCCCTGCCAAGGCTTTTACTCTAGCCGACAGCGACTGTAAATTGGTATTACCAATTATCCAAGCTGACCAAACAACAACAATCAGGGGCCACCCCATTATGCAAACCTGGCAACAGCTCTACAGCCCACTCGGCAGCCTCGGCCTGTCCGCACTGGCCGCCGTTATCCCGATCGTATTTTTCTTCCTGGCACTGGCGGTGTTCCGCCTAAAAGGCCACGTGGCAGGCAGCATCACTCTGGCGCTGTCGATCCTGGTGGCCATTTTTGCGTTCCAGATGCCGGTAGACATGGCCTTGGCCGCCGCCGGTTATGGGTTTGCCTACGGCTTGTGGCCCATCGCCTGGATCATCGTCGCCGCCGTATTCCTCTACAAACTGACGGTGAAGAGCGGGCAGTTTGAAATCATCCGCAGCTCGGTCTTGTCGATTACCGATGACCAGCGCTTGCAGGTGCTGTTGATTGGCTTCTGCTTCGGTGCCTTCCTCGAAGGTGCGGCCGGTTTCGGCGCACCCGTGGCGATTACTGCCGCGCTGCTGGTCGGCCTAGGTTTCAACCCGCTGTACGCCGCCGGCCTGTGCCTGATCGCCAACACCGCGCCGGTGGCATTCGGTGCACTGGGTATTCCGATTATCGTCGCCGGGCAAGTCACCGGTATCGACTCGTTCAAGATCGGCGCCATGGCCGGCCGCCAGTTGCCGCTGCTGTCGCTGTTTGTGCCGTTCTGGCTGGTGTTCATGATGGACGGCCTGCGCGGTGTTCGCGAAACCTGGCCAGCCGCACTGGTAGCGGGCCTGAGCTTTGCCGTCACCCAATACTTCACCTCCAACTTCATCGGCCCGGAACTGCCGGACATCACCTCGGCCCTGGCCAGCCTGGTAGCGCTGACGCTGTTCCTGAAAGTCTGGCAGCCCAAACGCAGCGCCGGCGCACAAATTGCCGGCGCCACCTCCGCCGCAGCGGTCACCGCCAGCGCAGGCGGCTTCGGTCAACCACGCCAAACCGTCGCCTCGCCTTACAGCCTGGGGCAGATTTTCAAAGCCTGGTCGCCGTTCCTGATCCTCACCGTGCTGGTCACTATCTGGACGCTCAAGCCGTTCAAGGCGATGTTCGCCGCCGGCGGCTCGATGTACAGCTGGGTGTTCAACTTCGCGATCCCGCACCTGGATCAACTGGTGATCAAGGTCGCCCCGATCGTCACCAACCCCACGGCGATTCCGGCCGTGTTCAAGCTGGACCCGATTTCAGCCACCGGCACCGCGATTTTCTTCTCGGCACTGATTTCGATGCTGGTGCTGAAAATTAACCTGAAGACTGGTCTTACCACTTTAAAAGAGACCTTCTACGAACTGCGCTGGCCGATCCTGTCGATTGGCATGGTGTTGGCGTTCGCCTTCGTCACCAACTACTCCGGCATGTCCTCGACCATGGCTTTGGTATTGGCCGGCACCGGCGCGGCGTTCCCGTTCTTCTCGCCGTTCCTCGGCTGGCTGGGGGTATTCCTGACAGGCTCCGACACCTCGTCCAACGCCCTGTTCAGCTCGCTGCAAGCCACCACGGCGCATCAGATCGGCGTTAACGACACCTTGCTGGTAGCCGCCAATACCAGCGGCGGCGTGACCGGCAAGATGATCTCGCCACAGTCGATCGCCGTGGCCTGCGCCGCCACCGGCCTGGTGGGCAAAGAGTCCGACCTGTTCCGCTTTACCCTCAAGCACAGCCTGTTTTTTGCCACCATCGTCGGGCTGATCACGCTGGCGCAGGCCTATTGGTTCACCGGTATGCTGGTGCACTAAAAGCCTGCACGTAAGTAGGGTAAGAATCGACGCCGGACAACGGTTCCGGCGTCAGCTATTTCTGGAGGACCGATGAGCCTGCCTGCTGCTTTCCTGAGCGACGTCGCACAACTGATCCCGAAAGATCGTCGCTTTGACGACCCTCTTTCCACCCTTGCCTTCGGCACTGACGCCAGCTTTTACCGACTGATCCCACAGCTGGTGGTTCGCGTGGAGTCGGAAGACGAAGTCGTGGCGCTGCTGCATCTGGCCCAGCGCGACCGCGTCCCCGTGACCTTCCGCGCAGCCGGCACCAGCCTGTCCGGCCAGGCCATTAGCGATTCGGTGCTGATCGTGCTGGGGGACAATTGGAACGGCCGCGAGATTCGTGGCCAAGGCACACAGATTCGCCTGCAGCCCGGCGTAATCGGCGCCCAGGCCAATGCGTGGCTGGCGCCGTTCGGGCGCAAGATCGGCCCGGACCCGGCCTCGATCAACGCCTGCAAGATCGGCGGCATAGTCGCCAACAATGCCAGCGGCATGTGCTGCGGCACCGCGCAAAACACCTATCACACCCTGGCCGGCATCCGCCTGGTGCTGGCAGACGGCAGCCGCCTGGATACCGAGGATGCGGCCAGTGTCAGCGCCTTTCGCCGACAGCATGGCGAGTTGCTGGAGCGCTTGGCCACGCTGGGCCGGGAAACGCGGGCAAATGCCGAACTGGCTGCCAAAATCCGCCACAAATACCGTCTGAAAAACACCACTGGCCTGTCACTCAACGCCTTGGTGGATTTCGATGAACCCCTGGATATCCTCAGCCATCTGCTGGTGGGCTCCGAAGGCACCCTCGGTTTTATCAGCGCAGTCACCTACGACACGGTGATTGACCACCCGAACAAGGCCTCAGCGCTGATTGTGTTCCCGGACGTGGAAACCTGCTGCAATGCCGTGACGATACTCAAAACCCAACCCGTCTCCGCCGTTGAGCTGCTGGACCGGCGCAGCATGCGCTCGGTGCAGGACAAACCGGGCATGCCGGCTTTCGTACAGCAGTTATCGGAAAACGCCTGCGCGCTATTGATCGAATCCCGGGCCGCATCGCCATCACTGCTGCAGGAACAACTGGCGCTGATCATGGCCTCCCTGGCGGCTTTCCCGATGGAAAAACAGGTCGACTTCACCCAAGACCCGCTGGAAAACGCCCGCCTGTGGGCCATCCGCAAAGACACCTTCCCGGCCGTCGGCGCCGTGCGTAAAACCGGCACCACCGTGATCATCGAAGACGTGACCTTCCCGGTCGAGCAACTGGCTATCGGCGTAAACCGCTTGATCGAGTTGTTCGACAAACATCACTACGACGAAGCCATCCTTTTCGGACACGCCCTAGAAGGCAATCTGCACTTTGTCTTCACCCAAGGCTTCAACAGCGCGGAAGAAGTCGCACGCTACCAAGCGTTCATGGACGACGTGGCGCAATTGGTCGCCGTGGAATTCGGCGGTTCGCTGAAAGCCGAACACGGCACCGGCCGCAATATGGCGCCCTTCGTCGAACTGGAATGGGGCAGCGATGCCTACCAGTTGATGTGGCAACTTAAACGCCTGCTCGACCCCAACGGTATTCTCAACCCCGACGTGGTGCTGAGCGAAGACCCGCAAATCCATCTCAAGCACCTTAAGCCACTGCCCGCCGCCGACGAGCTTGTGGATAAATGCATTGAATGTGGCTTCTGTGAGCCGGGTGTGCCCCTCCAAAGGCCTCACGCTCAGCCCGCGCCAGCGCATCGTGATCTGGCGCGATATCCAGGCAAAGAAACGCGCAGGCTTCGACACCACCGAACTGGAAGCCGCCTACCACTACCAAGGCATCGACACCTGCGCCGCCACCGGCTTGTGCGCGCAACGCTGCCCGGTGGGCATCAATACCGGCGACCTGGTGAAAAAGCTGCGCGCCCGTGACGCCGACCGTACGAAAACCGCCGACTGGCTGGCCAGCCATTTCGCCACGGCCCTGCAAGGTGCGCGCTTTACCCTGCATGTGGCCAATGGCGCGCGCATGCTGCTGGGCGCGCCCCGCCTGGCGAAGCTCTCGGCCAAAATCACACAGCTGTCCAAGGGGCAGATCCCGCAGTGGACCAACGCCATGCCGCAGCCGGAAAAAGCCATTCGCTTCAGCCCGGCAGTGACAGACGAGCGCCCGCGCGTGGTTTACCTGGCCGCCTGCGTCTCACGCGCCATGGGCCCATCAGCCGACGATAAAGAGCAAATGTCGCTGTACGACAAAACCCGCGGCTTGCTGGAAAAAGCCGGTTACCAAGTCGTGCTCCCCGACAACCAGGACAGCCTGTGCTGCGGCCAGCCATTCGCCTCCAAAGGCTACGCCGAACAAGCCGAACACAAGCGCCAGGAACTGATCGGCGCCCTGCTCCACGCCAGCCGTGGCGGCCTCGACCCGATCTACTGCGACACCAGCCCCTGCACCCTGCGGCTGGTGCAAGACCTCGGCGAAACCCGCCTGGACCTCTACGACCCGGTGCGCTTTATCCGCACCCACCTGATGGACCGTCTCGACTTCACCCCACAAGAAGCCCCGATCGCCGTGCACGTCACCTGCAGCACCCAACACCTGGGCGAAAGCCAGGCCTTGATCGACCTTGCGCGGCGCTGCGCCACCACCGTGGTGATCCCGGAAGGCATTCACTGCTGTGGCTTCGCCGGCGACAAAGGCTTCACCACCCCGGAACTCAACGCCCACTCACTGCGCTCGCTCAAGGACGCGGTGCAACATTGCAGCGAAGGCATTTCCACCAGCCGCACCTGCGAGATCGGCCTGAGCCAGCATGGCGGCATTGATTACCACGGCCTGGTGTACCTCGTGGACCGCGTCACCCAGGCCCGCGCCCATGAAACCTGCAAATAAAACAGAACCCCTGCGTGCCGGCGCAGTCATTTGAATAGGCCTCGGCGAACGAGGCTCACCCGTGACCTCGCTGGCTGCCCCGCCTCGGCGCAGCATCGAGCCTTATTTGCTCAAGGAGATACCCCATGAAGCGTACTGCTCTTGCTGGCTTGTTCATCACCGCCGCGATACTGGCCTCGCCTGTGTTTGCAGCCGGGAAGGCAGACGACCTCTGCCAAATCAACCTGGATAAAATCAACAACGGCAAAGCCCTGCTCGCCACCGATACCAGTGGCAAAAGTGGCGAAATCGACACCGCCGTCTCCCAGGCCAAGGCCGCGCACGCCGCCGGTGATGACAAAAAGTGCATCGACATCACCTCCAAGGCGCTGCAGGACCTGCAGAACAGCGATAAAGGCGGCCAATAAGCCCCTTGCGCGCTCAAGGCCAACCTTCGGGTTGGCCTTCCGTGACGGTTTGGCGTACACTGCACAGGCTTGTCACTCACTAAGAAACAACGAGTTACAAGCACGGGGCCGTTTAGGATTCGACGCCGGTCGCGAAACTTTAGGTGCATGCCGAGTTGGTAACAGAACTCGTAAATCCACTGTTGCAACTTCTTATAGTTGCCAATGACGAAAACTACGGCCAGGAATTCGCTCTCGCTGCGTAAGCAGCCTTAGCCCTGAGCTTCTGGTACCTTCGGGTCCAGCAATCACCAGGGGATGTCTGTAAACCCAAAGTGATTGTCATATAGAACAGAATCGCCGTGCAGTACGTTGTGGACGAAGCGGCTAAAACTTACACAACTCGCCCAAAGCACCCTGCCCTTCGGGTCGCTGAGGGTTAACTTAATAGAAACGGCTACGCATGTAGTACCGACAGCGGAGTACTGGCGGACGGGGGTTCAAATCCCCCCGGCTCCACCATTTGATCATCTAAAGACGTCCACGGACGTCTTTTTTTGTGCCTGAATTCAGTAAATAAAGGGTCTTCAGCGCTTATGGGAGCTTTGGAGAGTTTCGGAGTTCCAGCCGCTTTGGTATCCCAGGTGGTATCCCGGACTACCAAATGCTATTTTCAGGATACCAAAACGGTGCTGGAGGTAGCCCCATGCCTACTAACGCAACCCGCCTCTCCGATCGCCAGCTCAAGGCGGTCAAGGCAACTGGTAAAGACTTCGTCCTCAGCGACGGCGATGGCTTGCAACTTCGAGTACGCGCCAGCGGCTCGATGATGTGGAATTTCAATTACCGCGAGCCGTTGACCAGAAGCCGCATCAACATGGCGCTTGGTCCATACCCTGACCTCTCGCTAGCCAACGCCCGGAAGAAAGCCGCAGAGGCACGTGAGCTGCTCGCTTTGGGCACTGATCCCAAAACCCAGCGTGATGAGGTAAGGCAAGCCAAACTTGCTGAGACTGAACACACTTTCGAGAAGGTGGCCACAGCCTGGTTCGAGCTGAAGAAAGACTCCGTAACCAAAGCCTACGCCGAAGACATTTGGAGATCGCTCACGCTTCATGTTTTCCCAAGTATGAAAACAACGCCGCTCTCTCAAATCACTGCTCCAATGGTTATCAAGATCCTTCGTCCGATCGAGGCCAAAGGGAGCCTCGAAACCGTGAAACGATTGAGCCAACGACTCAACGAGATCATGACCTACGGGGTCAACTCCGGGTTGATATTCGCGAACCCCCTCAATGGAATTCGGGCGGTGTTCAAGAAACCCAAGAAAGAGAACATGGCTGCGCTACCACCTGAGGAGCTTCCCGAGCTCATGATGGAAATCGCGAACGCCAGCATCAAGCGCACGACCCGCTGCCTGATCGAATGGCAACTGCACACGATGACCCGCCCTGCCGAAGCAGCTACCACACGATGGGCAGATATCGACTTCGACAAGCGCATTTGGACCATTCCGCCAGAGCGCATGAAAAAGCGTCGGCCGCACACAATCCCTCTTACCGATCAGGCACTTTCGTTACTGGAGACGCTCAAGCAACTCAGCGGTAACAGAGAGTACGTGTTCCCGTCAGATAGAAATCCCCGCACCCATGCCAATAGCCAGACCGCCAATATGGCGTTGAAGCGCATGGGCTTTCAGGACCGTCTAGTCAGCCACGGCTTGCGCTCGATGGCGAGCACCATCCTGAATGAGCATGGCTGGGATCCGGAGCTGATTGAGGTCGCACTGGCGCATGTCGACAAGGACGAAGTTCGTAGCGCCTACAACCGGACGGATTACATCGAACGCCGGCGTCCGATGATGGCTTGGTGGAGTGAACATATCCAGAAGGCGGCCACCGGCAGCCTGTCGGCATCGGCCATCAATCAAACCAGAGATCGCAACGTCGTACCGATTCGCTGAACATCCAAAAGGTATGCGCCACCGGCTACGATCCGTGTCGTGTAGTAGGCCGAAAGGAGTGACGACAGTTGCCAGATCTCTGGTATGCCTGCGCTTTTTCAGCCAAGCCCCTGAGTATGGGAAGGCTCCGCATTCCCATACTCAGGGGCTCACGCTTAAAGGTCTATCAGGCAACCACGACTTTTGCCTTTCTACGGCGGATCAACCCCGCTGTTAACTCGTAGTAGTAGATGGTAGCTGGAGCTGAGCATCGCAAATAGTGCTCCAGAAACCATCTCACGTGCTTTTCTCTCCAGGACCAGGGAGTCGCGCAACCCCAGCGTTCACGAATCACCTCGTGCATCCTTTCTGCTTGCCTGATGTGCCGCTGTTGCGTGGCATGTGCTCCTTTGAGCATGGGGCGCAGGAACAACGCTATGTCGAACTCGGCCGTCATCGCTGGCCTCCGATGTAGGCACTCACCACATCGATGCGGTTATGTCCCAACTCGTGGCTGATCTGCTTACGGGCTCGCCGATCGAGTGCTCGATCCTCTTGATGAATACGACCGCCATTAACGGGTGCAGGAAAGCCGATTAGCTGCTCATAGCGCTCACAGGCGTAAGCCGCCCGCAGCTCATGAAAACCTTTCAATCCATGCTCATGCAGGATGTCCCGTGCCGGTCGCACAACTGCCCGCATAAAGTCTTTGTAGCTTTCGCCGGGCGCCAACAAATTCCGGCTGCCATTGGGTGAGGTCGCGCGGGCCCAATCCAGGGCATCGCGAACTTGATCCGTTACCGTAATCCAGCGCGGTGCCGAGGCCCCTGATCGGCCACCTTTGGTGCCATCCTGGATGTTGATCTTGCCCAGTTGCCGAACCTCACGTTGCAGTCGGGGCAGATCGGCCAGGATCGCTTCGCGCAGGCGCATACCAGTCTCACGGGCGAGGAGCACAATGGAACTCACCCTCGATTGCTGACGATCTGACAGCGCCCCTACGATCAACTTGACCTGCGTACGGTCTTGGCCTTGCGGAGCCTCACTACGCACGCTTGAGCGCTGCAAGCCCAGCGCCTTACTCGGACTCGGGATTTTGACGTACTGATCACCGCGCAGCGCGGCCATCGTTCGGTTCACGCTGGACAGTCGGTTCTGCGCGGTGGCAATGCCGACGTTGCCCTGATCAACCTGCTCCCGCACGTGGACGGCGTACCGCATGAGGATCTCGCGGCCTATCTGGCGCGCGTCGTTGACCCTCGGTCCTTCATCGGATCGACACCAATGCACGAACGCCTGCCAGCGATCACTATGGGCTTTGACGGTAGCAAAATGGCCGTCGCCAAACAGGTCTTTCAGTGCTTGCGGTCCAGCATAGCTAAGCTGGCGACCGAAGCCGAAATTGCGCCCCGCTCGCTTACCGACCCGAGCCATTTATCTGTTCCTGATCGACTGCCGCGAGATCATGCAAAAGGGCTCGCCAGTGCGCACTTACAATCGCGAACTGAGCCCAATCAGTCGGGCGAAAACACAGCGTGTTGTCGGTGACGTAAAGATGCGCACCCTCCTCTTTCAACGATTGAATAATGGCTGTCGTAGAGGCGATAGCTTTATGGGTGGTGGCGACACTGGCGACAGCGGCGACAACCCTCGTCCTGCCTGGTTTTGAGCGTGGCGACAAAGTGGCGACAGTAGCGGCGACAAATCGAGCTTTGGGCTCCTTTTGACGCTGAGCCAGATGGTTGCGCAGCGCTTCATCAAGATTAAACATGGCGCACCTCGAAGGTGTGGCCATCGGTGATCAACCACTGATGATCAATCAACTCGACCAGCAGCTTGGCGGCATGACGACTGCTTTTGCGGGCAAAGCGGGGACCGTTGCGATTCAATTCACGAATACTGAAACGCTTCCAATCTTTGACCTGTAGCCATCGCAGCAGCCGGTCTGCCTCCTCTTTTACTCGA
This sequence comes from Pseudomonas sp. W3I7, assembly GCF_030816095.1. NCBI lineage: Bacteria > Pseudomonadati > Pseudomonadota > Gammaproteobacteria > Pseudomonadales > Pseudomonadaceae > Pseudomonas > Pseudomonas sp. W3I7. Next base: position 559,031 of record NZ_JAUSXP010000001.1, on the reverse strand, counting down.
CACACTGGCTCCTGCTCAGTCAGGCGCTGGATCTCGGTGAGGTAGTAGCCGACTAAAGCGGAGGCCCGTTGGATATGGTCGACCTCCACGACGCTGCTCTCCTCCACAACTGCAAGAATGCCGGCGATGCGCAGCAGGTTATCGGCGGCCTTTGATCCGCTGGGCCGTACGCTGGCCAGCTCGCCAAACTCCCCCAGCTGAGCCTCGATAGCATCATGCAAATCAATCCAGCGACGACGCGCCAGCGGACTGAGGCTCAGCTTTGACAGCTGCAAGGCGCCGTCAGCGGAAAGTGACCAAGGCTGATAAAACAGAGCCGAAAGGCGGTAATGATAGCGCTTGAGGGCGGCGTCTTTGGACAAGTCAACAGCCTGGTAGCTACGTTGCCCGGCTAGACTGATGGGCCAGGTCATCAAGCAGCGCCCTAGAATGCCTTGGCCCTGCAGCAACGGGTCACTGAGTAACTGCATGGCCAAATACGGTTGCAGCATCAGGTGCAGGCTCAGGCGTCGGTCATAGGCTCTTAGGCTTTCGCCTGCCATAGAGCGAGCACGATCAATCGGGCTACCGTCCCAGAGTGACGACAAGGTCGTGACCGCTTTCAAACGGTTGTCCCGACTCATGGTGCTGCTGCCAAGGAATTGTCCTCCCTCGTCACAGAACAGCCCCATACTCGGCAAGTCATGGCAGAGCCCCTTGATCAGGGCCTCGATCGTCGGGTCTGTGGTGATCAACCGAGGGGCCGAAGGCTCCGCTTCGAGCGGTACGCTGTTTGTGGGGGCGGGATCGGCAGGATTGATACGCTGCGCTTGTCGCTGTGCGGCACGGTACCGAAAGAGCTGCTCACGATAGTGTTGCCACTGTTCACGCTCCCATTGGCGCGCTGGCAGCAGTGCGGATCGGTCTGCCGCGGTCTTGCGATCACCGGACGCAGCCACCGTGATCAGGTACAACGACAGGGGATAATGTCTCCCGTCGAGTTGTAAGCCCGCATGACCTTGAGTGGCCAGGGCCGAGGCGGCCAACACCGATTGCGCGGCCAGCGCCTGGGGCACGCCGATGACCTCGGCCATGCGCTCCACCGCAGGCCCAAGAATCCCCCCGAGCGCCTGCACCGGATAAGACTGGGCCACGGGATTCGACTCAATCAGCGGTCGAGGTGGTTGTGGTAGTTCAAGCTTCGGATCTAACTGCTGCATGGGCCCTCTCCTCGTTCATTGCTGGTTGTCCTCACGTAGTCCCGCCACGGCTGTTGAGTGTTATCAGGGATCAAGGCCCCTGCGGCCTGTGAGGTGTTCACTGACGTGGAACGAACGGCTCCTTACGACCGGGAGCAAGGGCATGAACCCATGACTCTGGCCTCCTTAGACGCATCCGAAGATGCGGGCGGGTGGAGGCTGTGCCGACTGACGAGTTCGGCACCTGGAGATCCTGGGAGGGAGAAGGCAAAGACCTAGAAACCTGGGGCATACCTGACTGTCAGTCAGGGGCAGCCTTTCCATGGGCTGCGGCACCGGTGCCTGTGTCGTTGCGGAGGGCGACGAATCGGATTTGTCAGGCCGATTGTCACGAGGAGAGTTGCGGCAATGCCTTGTACGACGTGGCTTGCAGCAGTGCTACGAGCGCCCGTCTCTTTCCAGGAGAAAGAGACGGGCGGAGACGGGCGCAGCGAAGTGTGCCGAAATGTGAGGTTGCTGCAGCGCAGCGAGGTAGGTCCATCATCTGCCGCAGTGGACAGATCAGTCGAGTAGGCATCCATCACTCTTGGGGAGTGACCGTGCGAGCCGCCGGATGCTAATCGCACTTTGGGAGAACCACCACACAAGTGGCGTAGCCTTGAAGGTTCTGGCTACCTGGGCAGGTGCTGTCAACGACAGCGATCCGTGCGCCAATTTTTATACCCACTCGAAAAGGCGGTCAAGCGTCACCGCCAATGCGTTCAGAAAGTGGCGACTGTCGCCACGTCTGTCGCCAAGCTCCAGGTCACGTTCTACGTGGGTTGTCGCCGGCGTCGCCGCTGTCACCACACCTACATCCACGCCCAACGAAAGATGCGCACGCACAGTGAAATGATACTGCGCTCGATAGAAATCGCGGGGGGATTACTGACGGGTGAAAGCAAGCGTGGCGTTAATCAAATTTGAAAATGGGCAGGTGGAACAAGGTCGCTGCGATAAAAAGCAAGTGAACCCTCCGATCGGCGCGATCAAAGATCGCTTGATCGGAGGGTTTGGCGGGAAAAACGAAGTCTCAAACCTCAGTTACAAACTCATGCATCAAAGCTGGTTGATTGGGAAGTGGGGGCCTCGCGCCGCATGATCAGCGTCTGCTGCAACCGCAGCAGAAAGCCTGCTTCAAATGCTTCTTGGGGATCTCGCGCCATCTGCCACCACAGCGGTAATGATGAGTCATCTAGCCAGGCCTCAGCGCACCTAACGCCGCACTCAATCAGCGAGCGGAACTCATTGCCCCATAGTGTTCGGATACCGGGACAGCCTTCAGCAGAGGGAATAGAGAACTCACCACCAGACCAACGTGGGAGCGGATGGAGCATGACCCAAATGATACTGGAGCTAACGTCGTCTGCACCAGTTGGCTCCGGCCTGAGTATTACCCTGACGTGTAAAGGCTCACTCAAGGTAGAACTTGCTAACCCTATTTCAAATATTTCAGTGATCCCACTCTTCATGCCGGACCGGTAAACGGTTCAACTCGTCTTTGATTTGCCGCCAGTAGGGCATGAGTTTATCCATCAGAGCTAGAAACCGGGCGTTGTGAGTAGGTTCGATCAGGTGCACCAGCTCATGTACCAGAATATACTCCAAACACTCCGGCGGCTTTTTCGCCAGCTCAGTGTTCAGCCGAATATTACCGGTGCTCGGCTTGCATCCCCCCCAGCGGGTTTTCATGCGTTGTACCAAGATACGTCGAACGTTAACCCCTATCAAAGGCTGCCACTTGCCCAGCAGCACGGGCAGCTTCGCCCGCAACTGCTCGCGATACCAGCGTTCCAGCAACGCCTCACGCCAAGCTTCGTCACTATCAGGACGTATCTGCAACACCAGCGTGGAATGCTTTAGCTCGACAACTGGCGCTGCATTTACCTCAATAATCTCCAACAAATAGCGCCTCCCCCACACCTGATGGCTTTCGCGATTCAGGTACTCACGTTGCGTCTCGCGGGGTTGGGCACGCATTTGCCGCTGCTGCGCCTTAATCCAGCTCAGCCGAGAAATAGCGAACGCTCGCAGAGCATCCAGGCCCATGTGCAGAGGGGCAGATATATGCACCCGCCCCTCGGGCGGATAGACATAGAGGTGCGCGTGCTTATTGTTCTTTCTCTGAACCTCGACACGGATATCACCAAGGTCAATATGCTCGGACATCAATATTCCTGCTGAGCAAATATGATTTGAAACAGACGATCGACCTCTTCCTCATCGTCCAAAACCTTGTACATAGCCTGCTTGATCATCATCTCCTTCGCCTGTATGCCGCGCCAACCATCAGGTCGTGCCTGTTTAACGGCTTTGTCTATCTTCAACGCTAGATCCAAATAAGCGTTCTCACTCGACTGACCATAGGGCATTGCCGGCTCGCCCACCGAGTTCTTTGGCGTCAGGTTGTTGTAGAGCGCCAGCTTGCCAGGAGTGTTCAGCACTTGCGGTGTGCCCTGCACCTTGCCCGCTTGCACTTTGATCGCTAGCTCACCAATACGCTTGAGGTACTCTTCGTATTCGATGGCCTTTTCCTTACGCAGCTTGATGATTTCATCAAGCAGCGCCGACATTTTTGCGAAGTAAGCCGGGTCGGTCAGGTTTTCCTTGATGATCTTGCTGCGAACGTTGTTCTCAATCGTTTCGGCTACCGCTCCCTGATTGCCTTTCATCTCACCCAATTTCTCGGCAATGGCCTGGCCAATACCCGTCGTCACGATCAAGTCCAGCAACCCTATATTGTCAAAGGGGGAAATTTTGCGCGATTCGCTGGCCTCAATATAGGTATCGATCAAATGCCGCATGTCCGCTTCAAACGGCTTGATGTCGAGCGTCTCTCCGCTGGCCATTCGGATGATTTCGCGCAGCATCAGGTATCGATCACGCTTGCGCTTGATCTCTCCAATCTGCGCCAAGCTGTAACCTGCCGCTTCCATCTCATCAGCCAGATTCGCATACGCGCGCAACAGCATAACTACGGCCCTGTAAAGGGCTACTCGCTGTGGTTCGCGGTTTTGCAGATCATCTGCTATCTCGGTATTGCCGCAGAAATATTGAATATGTGCCAACTCATCCTTAGGTGGAGCTACCGGCTCACACAACAGTGCCAGCGCTTCCAATGCATCGTCCAGCCGTTCCTTGCCCTGCGTCAAACGATCGTGCAACAGCACTTCTGGATCTACCCCGCCAGCGCTGTGATCCAGCTCTGAGGTGTAGACCGCAATGGCATTCTCAACACTCTTGAACAAGTCCTTATAGTCGACAACATAGCCAAACTCTTTGTCCTCGCCATCCAGTCGATTGGTGCGGCAGATGGCTTGAAACAGGCCATGGTCATGCATCGATTTGTCGATATACAGATAACTGCACGGTGGCGCGTCAAAGCCGGTGAGCAATTTGTCCACCACCACCAAGAGCCTCATGTTGGCCGGTTCCTTGATAAACAGCGCCTTGGCCCGTTCTTCATAGGTTTCAGTTTTAGACATGCCAGGCTTTGCCTGTACACCCTCCAGCAGATCCATGTAGGTGCTGTAGATAAACTGCTTGTCGGTTTCAGTATTGGCGCCGGTTTCTTCCAGCGTCACATCCTTGGCTAGCGGGTTGTAGGACGTGATGATTGCGCACTTGCTCTTGAACAATGACTTCTGGAACAGCGTGAAGTACTTGCAGGCCTCATAGATGCTGGAGGCAACAAAAATAGCGTTGCCGCGCAGGCTGGACAGACGCGGCTTGGTACTGAAGTCGAAGATGATATCCGCCACCACGCGGTCCATACGCGTCTTGGAGCTGAGCACATTCTGCATGGTGCCCCACTTCTGCTTCAGTTCATCCTTCTGCCACTTGTTCAATGCCTTGGTGCTGTTCTCAAACCACTGATCAATTTTCTCTGAAGACCCCAGCCTGGTGTCAATGTCACGGGCTTCGTAGAGCAGGTCCAGCACCACCCCATCTTCCACCGCCTCACTAAACTTGTAGGTATGAATGTAACCACCAAACACTTCCAGGCTGGTGGCCTTGTCCTGTTTGAGCAGCGGCGTACCGGTGAAGCCTATGAACACCGCATTGGGCATCAACGCCTTCATCACTCGATTGAGCCGACCGCCCTGAGTCCGGTGGCACTCATCGACAAACACAAACAGCTCGCCCATGGTCTGGCTGGGTTGGGCCTGCAATTCCTTGATAAAGGCATCGAAGGCCTTGTCATCTTTACCTTTGGTAGAGCCGCCAAATTTATGGACCAGCGAGCACAGCAGACGTGGGCTTGGCTGGCTGAGCTGGCGCATAAGCTCCTGGCCACTGCCCGTACGGCAAATGGTTTCGCCAGCATCGCGGAATACCCTTTCAATTTGCTTATCCAGCTCGTCACGGTCAGTGATTATGGCCACGCGGGCGTGTGGGTTGTTCTCCAAAATCCACTTGGCCAGCAACACCATTAAAATGCTTTTACCTGCGCCCTGAGTGTGCCAAATAATACCGCCCTGGCGCTGCTTCACATGCCCCTGCGCAGCCTTGATGCCGAAGTACTGGTGCACTCGCGGCAGCTTTTTCACACCGCCGTCAAACAGCACAAAATCGTGCATCAGCTCGATCAGCCGGGCCTTTTCGCACATTTTTAGCAGGTACTTGTCCAGCTTGTAGTGGCTGTTATCGGAATCATCTTCCTTCCAGGTCAGGAAATACTTTTCCTGAGTGCCGGTGGTACCGTAGCGCAGACCTTCAGAGTCATTGCCGGCAAAGACAAACTGCACCGTACTAAAGAACCATTCATTGAATTCAGGCTGCTGGTTGGACAAGCTCTGGCGCATACCGTCACCAATGCTAATGCGGCTGTTCTTCAGCTCCAGTACACCAATAGCGATACCGTTCACATAGAGCACGATATCCGGCCGACGCTCCAGGCTGCCCTTGAGCGTAACCTCCTCGGCAATAGCAAAATCATTTTTCAGCGGCTCAACCCAGTTGATCAGATGCACCGTCTCGGTCACCTTGCCGACTTCGGTTTTCACCGGCACACCGTAGCGCAGCAACTGATAAACAGCTTGATTGGTGCCATACAGAGTGCGGTCGGATTTGTTGGCCTCAGTGGTGAGCTTGTGCAGCACCGCATTGATTTGCGCTTGGTTATAACCCGCTCCGCCCAAGTAAGGACTGAGTAATCCCTCTTCGATATTGCTGTTGTTGGCGCGCTCTGCCCAGTCGCCGAGATGCCTATAACCTAATGCATCAACAAACAACTTAGCCACACGGTTTTGTGTCACGCGTTCTGCTTTGCCGATATCGGTCATTTGAGTATTTCCCAGCGTCCATTCTTGGTTGGGCCAACATGCCGGATCACCCCGGCCGCTCGCAGCTTGTTTAGATGATATTTGATCTCATCAGCACTCAGACCGAGTTGCGTTGCCAACTCGCGCCTGGTTGTCGTCGGCTGCTGACGTAATAGAGCCAGAATTTTTCCCTGTGCCGTTTTCGAGCTGGTTTCTTGAGTAACCAGCGGTGGCTCCGTCGGGGTTTCCTCCAAATCCAGTCTTACTTCTTCGCCCAGGGCCTCGGCAAGTTGCCCCGGATCGGCTCGAAAGGTAATCATCAACCCCGACAGGCTACTATCAAAAAACGGAACTCGCCTTTGTAGCTTACCGGGCTTGGGTATGCCGGCACCACAATCTCCAGCAGTGCCTTGCCAGCTTCCTCGCGCAGGTTCACATCTACCATGATCCCCAGCACGTCGCGCACCTTGTTCGGGATCTCCTCCAGCCGGCGTACCACGTCGGCCACTCCCATCGGTTCGCCAGCATCGCTGCGGTCAATCTCCAGCACGCCACCATCAGCATTGGCGAAACCGCATATCCACTTTAGATACTCGTCGCGCCACGCGGCCTTCCATTCCCGCTGCTGGTGTTCACTCATACCAATCGAATCCTTCCAGTGAGGAGTTCCTGCATCATGCCTTGTTTGAGGCGGTGAGCTTTCTGGAGTTTGGTTTCTAGGGTAGTAAGTTCGGCGTCAATAGCGGAGAGAATAGATGCGATAGCCGTTTGCTCTTTTTCGTCTGGCACCTGCACCTCATAAACTACCAACTGCGACTTACTTATTTCCAAGAAGGTACTCCCACCGCATAGAGAGATAAATTTTTGTTTCTGAGCTGACAACAAGTAATAAAGAAATTCGAAGCTAACTCCATCGAACGGAATAAAATTCTTGAAGCCTTGATTCGTGCATAGCGGCCGCAGATTGATCGCGCACTCGCCTATCGTTGCCCGTGAAGTCATAATAATCGAGTTTTCTGGAATCAACTCTGACGAACTTACGTGTAACCCAAGCAAAGTGATTTTCCGACTTGTATCCGAAAGATACTTATGGCCATTCAATCGTGTAATATCGGTGGGAGTGCACCATAAAATATCACCATCCCAGTATTCCGATTGAGAAGTACTGGGTGTCCCACCACTGCGAATATCCGCTAGCTGATTAAGCCTCTTTGTTTCCCATTCAGCACTGAACCCCGGAAGGCGGCGCAGGCCAGTGAGCAATTCTCGCATCGTGCCTTGCTTGATCTCACGTTTTTTGGTGAGCAGTTTTTCCAACGATTCGATCAGCTCATCCGTATCGCTCAAAGCTGCGGCAATAGCTTTTTGTTCAGGAAGCGGAGGAACTGGAATTTTCAATGCCTTGAATGTAGGCATGTAAATGGTATTGTGGATACTACCTGCCATGAGCGTTTTCCAAGTACGCCCCATGCCGCGAAAAAGGTAAACCAAAAAAATGTTATGCAAATCCGAACCACAAATATAATTTGCAAAATCTTGGCTAGTAGCCATAGATGAGGCCATAACTGAAGTTTTCCCTACAGTCGCAGTACGCGAAAAAACAACAGTCCCAGCAGGTAGGAGCCTCGCCGAAGAATTATTCAGTCCCTCCTCTGTTATGGTTTTTTCGGTAGTAGATATCTCATTCCTTGATAGCCCCTTACTATCAAACAAGGAAACCCAATTGATACCACCACCCCAATAATCCGAGCGGCGCTTGCTCGGTGTATGGCCACTCTCTAGACGAGCAACCTTTGTGATTGGTAAATAACGCCAATCTTCTGGAATAATTCCCACGTCAGTTTGTTTGTAACCAGGCTTCATACAAACCCCATCATTTTCAGATGCTCGGCCACCTTGGCTTCCAACTCGCTAATGCGACAGGTCAATTGCGGCAACGGAGTTTCATAACGTTCAGCCAGTTCCTTCACACGTAGGGTCAGGGTCTGACTAACACGATCCATCTCCCCGCTAATGGAGGTCTTCAAGGTACCCAGCCACTTGTCATCCACGGCCAATTGCTTGATTTCCACCTCAGTCAGGAGCGGGTACTTGGCATACGCCTTTTCGTCCAGATCAGCCTCTAGCTCTTTAAGCAGCTTTTTCAGCGCAGTTTCCTGGGCTGCCAGCGCTTGCCATTGCTTAAGCACGGCCAATTCCTCGGCAGCTTCCTTACCGACGTCTTTTATGCGCTCTTTTACGATGGCGGCGTTGATCTTCTCGAGATCAGCGAATATGCCTTCCTCGCCGCTGTGTTCCTCCTCCAACTCTGCCTGGGCAACATTGGTCGCCTCAAGGTCGGTACAAACTTGGTCGATCTTCGCCTGCTCAGCTCCGAAGTAGCGGGCGACGATCAGAGTTTTAGGCAACAGGTCACAGGCCCAGCCTTTGTCCTTTTCCTTGCCCTTCTTGTCCTTCTCAATAACGCGGTAAGTCACGGCCTTCCAGCCGTCAGCAGCAATCAGGTAGGCGTCGTCCTGCATCACGCTGGCCCAGTAATCCATCAGATGCTGGTAAACGTCATAGGCGTCGATCAGCGGCTGGTTCTGATAGTGCAGCAGCAGGCTTTCAGCAACTTCATGGATCAGTTGCTTGGGATGGAAGCCCAGTTGCAGAGCCTTGAGGGTTTTCGTCGCAGGTACACGCCAATCATCAAAATGTGTGGCCATACCGGCAATAAAATCGACGAATTGCGGATGTCCAAAAATGCAGGATTTAATCTCGGCTTTGCCCACGGTCAAATCAAAGTAACCGGGGCGGTTGGCGCTAAACAACGCAGCCTTGAGCTGGGGGCATACAGCCCAATAACCGGCTAGCGCCTCGATATCAGAGGCCGGAATCCCACCTTTGAGATGGCCTTCGATGTCTTGCTTGTCTTCAGCTTGGGTGCTGTCGATGTAGCGCGGCAGGTTGAGGTTAAAGTCGTTCTTTTCGATTTCCTCAAAACTCACCATACGAGCGTAACGTGGCTCACTGTCGTCCTGACGGGCGAAAGCATCGACGATTTTATGAACATCTTGCTCACGCAGGCGGTTCTTCGGACCGTCCTTGATGAAACCAGCACTGGCGTCGAGCATAAAGATGCCTTTGCGCCCCGTCGCATGTTCCTTGTCGATAACAATAATGCAGGCAGGGATACTGGTACCGTAGAACAAGTTGGCCGGCAGGCCGATGATGCCTTTGATGTAGCCGTGACGGATCAACTTACGGCGGATTTCGGCCTCGGCATTACCGCGAAACAGTACGCCGTGCGGCAAGATGCAGGCGGCCTTGCCCTCACTTTTTAGTGATCGGATGATATGCAGCAAGTAGGCGTAGTCACCCTGTTTGGCTGGAGGCGCACCAAAGGTTTCGAAGCGGTTGTAAGGATCATTCAGTGGGTCCAGCCCAGTGCTCCAACGTTTATCTGAAAAAGGTGGGTTCGCCACAACGTAGTCGAAGTTCTTGAGCAGGTCATAATTACCCGCTTTAAGCGTGAAAGCAGGGCTGGTTAGAGTATTCCCCTGGGCAATTAGCGCCGCGGGATTGTCGTGCAAAATCATGTTCATACGCGCCAACCCACTGGTGGCCGAGTCCTTTTCCTGACCATAAAGGGTCACAGGCGTTCCGGCTTCGTCGGCAACCTTGAGCAGAAGCGAACCCGAGCCGCAAGTCGGGTCATAGACGCTGGTGTCGCTGCTGGTTTTCGCCTGCCCGATACCGATGATTTTGGCGATGACCTTGCTCACCTCGGCCGGGGTATAAAACTGGCCCTTGCTCTTGCCCGAATCCTTGGCGAAGTGCTGCATAAGAAATTCGTACGCATCCCCCAAAATGTCATCGTGAGCCGCACGGTTCTTTGAGAAGTCGAGCGCTGGATTCTCAAAGATAGTGATCAGGTTAGTGAGACGCTCGACCTTTTCCTTATCGGTGCCGAGCTTGTTGCTATCGTCGAAATCCGGCAAATCGGACAGCTTGTTAGCACTGGCCAGAGGCGCCATGATCTTCTTGTTGATCTGATCGCCAATATCCGGCTTGCCTTTAAGCTCAACCATGTCGGCAAAGCTGGCACCCTTTGGGATGGTAATCGGGGCAAAGGGCTGGCCTGCGTACTTGTCACTGACGTACTTAATGAACAACAGCACAAGGACATAGTCCTTGTATTGGCTCGGGTCCATGCTGCCGCGCAACTCGTCGCAGGAAGACCATAATGACGAGTAGAGCTCTGATTTTTTGATGGCCATGAGTGATGAGATTTCCGTAGCTTTCTGAACCACCAGGCCTGGCCTGATGGCATATCATTCGTCATTTTCGCTGAAGTAATTGCAGCCACTGCCGCATGAGTGTCGCTGCAAAGCGGGTGAGCTTTTCCCGGAGTGATTGGATTCAAACTGCCAGCTCAGAATGGGCACCATTCTATACATTTTTCATCCCGCCGGGATCGGGACCGCCGTTTCGCTCAAGGTCGAGAGCTGGCAGGAAGACAACACGTGGACCAGCATTGCAATTTGCCATTACGACCATCAGAATCTGGAAATCCGCAAGATATCTGCATTGGCGCCTAAGTGGAGATCTAAGATGGCACGGAACGCTGTTAACTCGATCACCGTCAGGCTACTCAAGCCTAAAAAAAATCCAGCTGATGCAATCAGCGCTGCTTATGGGCCAGGTGGCGCGCGCGAGCTAAAAGGTCAGGACTGGGATGGTGACGGTGAAGGCGTCCTCTACTATGGCCAAGTCTACGACACCGTACCTGAATGGCTGAGCCTCCTTCAGGGCTTTGTCAGCGATCCGTTCGACGCGCTGCATTCAAGTGGTTCAGCGGCGATTTTGTTCTTGAGCGTAGAGCAGAGGTGGATGGCGCTGTGCTTTGGATATGCACACATCACCTTGAACGACGATGCATTCGTGCATCAATTCGGACTGAAGGTTGCCTTAAATACTGTAAGAAGGGGAAGCCTTCTGAGTCTCGACTTAGCGACTCCGGATGCAGTCACGTTTCAGCGGCGGGTTCAGGCCAGTAGGCTTTCCGATTTTAGCCAATTCGGGGTAGACACCCTGCGAGACCTCGCAAGGGTTGCAGGAGGCAAGCCCGAAGACGACGCCTTCGCCAAATTCGTCGCAGGAAAAGATGCTCTCAGTCTGGACATTCCGCTAACGCCATCGCAATTCCACAGCAAATGCGTAGAGATCTTGAGTGCCTTCAAATCTAAGACGTATAAGAAAGACTATGCGTGGTTTGACAACGTCAAAGTTGAGGCAAATCCATCTCGACTTAGGCGCTTGGACAGACTCCTCTTCCAGGAAATCCAAGCAATCCGGAGCGGATCAAAGAGCCTGCTACATATGTCCCCTCCGGAAATCCAAAACTACGTTGAGGGAACCTCCCTTCAATATTCGGGTTTCAATAGCCGCAAGCCTGAATTCACCAAGCTTTCAATCGAGGATTATGCCGCAGAGCTTAATCGAATGGGTTGCACGCACACGATCCAGGAGATAAAAGCGTCTCACAAAATCCGCACCGAAAACCTGAACACCGGCGCCATTGAGCCCGGCTGGAAGGTTTATGATTGCCTCAATTGGGAGGCGATCCTGTCGACACCAGCGCCTACAAACTACGTATTGTTCGCAGGCAAGTGGTACAAAATTTCGAAAAAGTTCAAGGACAGGGTCGATGAGCACTTTGACAGCATTGAAGACATCGTAATCATCGGGCCGACCCACTGCCTAAATGAAGAAGAGCTAATCGTAGATCTGTTAAAAAACCGGTCTGATCTGGTCAAGCTTGATCGTACAAAAATCAATCCGGAAGGCGTTGTCGCCGCCAACCTGGAACCCTGTGATTTTTATTCAAACGATAAATACTTCATTCATCTTAAAGATGGAGAGTCGTCTGGGCCGATCAGTCACTTATGGATGCAGGGTGTTGTCAGCGCCGAGGCTTTTGTTGCCGACAGCGAGTTTCGCCGAAAGCTAAAAGACACGGTCACGGCAACGAAAGGCGGATCTGCCTTCGTCGGAACCCTTCCGGACGGGCGCAAGCGTGAAGTGGATCGGGGCGAATACACCGTTGTTTATGGAATCATGCGTCATAGGTATGTTGACGGCACTATCGGCATACCATTTTTCAGTAAAGTCAGCTTAATGGCCGCCAGTGATAGGCTGAAACGCACCGGTATGAATATCCGTAAGGAAATCATCGAGAAACTGACTCCCAAGCCTCCGGCGAAAAGTGCCAAACCAAAAAAGCCTGCAATCAAGGCCAAAAAGCCGATCTCTGGCCCCCATAAGCGCCCTGCTAAACCTTAACCCCCTTAACTATTGGTCTTGCTCTTGCCAAAATTGGCGACAAAATTAAATTCAATTTTTTGGCACGGTATTCCAAATGGTATTCCAAGAGAAAACGAAAAAAGATATTAACCAAATAAATCATAACGTTACTTAACCAGTTCAACTTACCCCGGCCCACCAATTCGAAGCATCGACAAAACCCGCCTAGTGCGGGTTTTGTTGTTTCTGAAGGCTGGAAAGCCCAGCCGGCGGGCCTTCGGATTTTTCCTTCAAGATGTCGCGCCGTTGATGAACTGGCGCACCCCCCACCACAACGCTAACGTTCCCCCGTCGCTACTCATCAGCGACCGGCTTTGACAGGCCGAAAAGTGTAACCTTTCACACCCCATGATTTAACGGCATGCTTCACGCATCCCGTCTCGTTCATGGCGGCTGTGCGTGGGGCATCTTCGGGTGCGCCGGGTTCCTACACTTCCGGTCTGTCAACCCGCGTACAGCTGCCACCCAATCCTGTTTGACAGCAGGGGGCGGCGGCTCCTTAAACAGTGTGGGAGCTTCATCATGAAAAAAATCACCCCCAATCCTCCAGCGAGCCTTTTCAAGGTCGCTCAAAACATCGACCCCGAAACCCTCCTGATTCAAGCCAGCGAAACCCTGGCCTCGCTGAACGCTATCACCACTGACCTGGCCTTCGAACTCGAAGGCGAAAACCGTCAAAAGCTTTTGGGCAGCCAACAATTAATCGTCCTGGGTGAATTACTGATCGAGCGGGTGTTGTCCGTACTGCACCCCACGACCGACACATCACCGTCCCCGCAGTAGCAAAAATCAAAAGGCCGAGTCGCTACGCAGCAACTCGGCCTTAAGAGTCTTCAGTCCTCGGCGTACCTTCGCGCACTCGAAATAAACCCGGTCTGAACCCAATGTCCACAGGTAACCCCGCCCTACCACCGCAACAAAAAAGACGTCCACGGACGTCTTTTTTTGTACCTGAAATCCCCCCCAATCACCCCCGCGCCGTATCTCTACGCAACACCAACACCCCCACAAAAACCACCCCCACCACCCCCACCGATATCATCAACCCATGCCCACTCACATAAGAAACCATCCCCCCCGTAACAATCGGCCCCAACACACTCCCCAACGTATAAAACATCGCAATCGCCGTCATCGCCGTAGACACCTGATGCTCCCCCACCCGATCCCCCGCCTCGATCACTGCCAAAGTGTTCATGCCGCCAATCGCCCCGCCCCACAAAAACACGATAAGCGTCGCCAACCAGGGAAGCGGCTGGCTGAATGGAATGGCGAATGTGCCCAGCAGCAAGACCAACCCGCAGACCAATTGGCCGATTTTGTAGGAGCTGCGGTCGGCCATCCAGCCGATGGGCAGTTGCAGGAGGGTGCCGCCGATGCCGAAGACGGAGATCAGCAGGGTTGCGGCGGTGAGCAGGTAGCCGGCCGAGAGGCTGTAGCCGGCCAGGAATGATACGGATGAGGTTTCGGCGAAGCCGGCGATAAATGCGCCGCAGAGGGCGGTGGGGATGAGGCTGAATAATTTGCCGTGGCGTTTTTCTGCCGGGGTTTGTGGTTGGGTGTCGTAGGGTTTGAGGGTGAGCGCCAGTAGGCCGGAGAGCAGGACGATGACGGCGCAGGCGTAGTAAGGCGTGGCGCTGCCGACACCGAAGACCACCAGCAGCAACGGGCCGACGGCGATGCCCAGGCCCATGAGGGTTTCGTGCACGCCGATCGCGCGGCCGCGTTCGTCTTTGGAGGCGACGGCGACGATCCAGGTATCGCAGGCGATCCAGCGCAGGATCAGGCCGATACCGAGGACAAAATTCAGCGCAAAAATCAGTACCAGGTGGTGGGTCAGGGTCATGCCGATCAATGCGCCCACGGTGAGCACCGCACTGAGGATGTTGGTCTTGACCAGCCCCAGGTGGGCGAGCAAACGCGGTACCCATTTGTACAGCAGCAGGATCGCCAGCCACGAGGCGCTGACGATCACGCCGATCTTGGCCGGCTCCACGCCTTGCTGTTCCAGCGACAGCGACAGCAGTGGCGTGACGGTGCCGATCTGCACGATCTGCGAGAGTGCCGAGAGGGTGTTGATCTTGGTCAGGGCAAACCAGCGCTGTTTGTCGGTGTATTCGATGCTCGGACTTTCCATGGGTGACAGGCCTGGGTTAAACCGCCGTAAAGTGTTCGAACTGCCACGGGCACAACTCACCTTCGGGCTTGTGGAACAGGGCATTGATGGTGTCCAGCGGCGTCCAGTCGGTCTGGATGCCTTGGAGGCTGCCAAGGAAGGGTAGAGCAATTTCCAGCACGCGTTGGTGGTCCATCTGTTCCGGCTCGACGATGCCACGGTCGGGGTTTTCGATGGCCCAGAGAATACCCGAGTACACACCGGCGGCCACTTGCAGGCTGGTGGCGGTGTTGAACGGGGCAATCTGGCGCGCTTCGTCGATGCTCAGGATCGAGCCGTACCAGTAGGCATTCAGGGCGTGGCCCATGAGCAAAACGCCCAGTGCATCGACGCCACCAGGGGCAATCTCGTCGCTCATGATTCGCTTGGTGTCCTGGAGCTTCCAGCCTCGGCCGACATATTCATGCACCGACAACAGCGCATCGTCGCAAGGGTGATAGGCGTAATGCACGGTGGGCCGGTACAGCAGCGTCTCGCCCACTTTGACGGTCAGAAAGTCGGGCAGCGAGATGGCTTCATTGTGAGTAATCAGCAGGCCGGTGCAGGGGCCGCCATTGGGTGTCCAGGTTTTCACCGACACCGAGGCGCCGGGGCGCTCCAGGTAAATGGCGTTATTGGAGCCGAACTGATGATGATGGGCGAACGGCGGCCAGGTTTTCTCGTGGGAGCCCCAGCCCAGTTCGGCAGGCTGGCCGGCTTCGCTGACGAAGCCGTCGACGGACCAGGTGTTGACGAACTCGTCGTCGGTTTTGATGCGTGATGAGCGCTGAGTGTCGCGCTCGGCAATGTGGATCACCTTGACGTTCAGTGCCATCGCCAGCTCGCCCCAGGCCACGCCCTCTTGGCCGCCTGGGACGCTCACGTCGAGTTTCGCCGCGAGCTGCAACAATGCAGATTTGACGAAGTGCGACACCAGACCCGGGTTCGCGCCATGGGTCACCACCGCTGTCGGGCCTGGGCCCAGCTCACTTCTCAGCGACAGCAGCTGGTCGCGTAACGCGTAGTTGGAACGCTGCGAGGTGCTCAGGCTCGGTTCGTTGTAGGTACCGGCCCAGGGCTCAATGCAGGTGTCGAGGTACAGCGCGCCGTGGGCATGGGCAAAGCGGATCAGGTCGGCGCTGCTCACATTCACCGACAGGTTGACGATGAAATCCCCCTGACGGACCACGTCGCGTAGCACGCCACCAATGTTTTCGGGCGTGAGCGCCACGTCGATAAAGCTCACGCCGAGGTCAACAAAGGGCTGGTGCTGCTCGATCTGCGGGGCGATCACCACCACCGATGAAAGCTCGAATGTACGCGCGCTCACCAGCAGCCCGAGGGTCGCCTTGGTGATCGAGCCGAACCCGATGAACACCCACTTTTTACCGGAAACACTCGCGTCCTTGCTCATTTCAAATGGCCTCAAGAGTCGTTTCAGCTGTATCCAGGTGCTGGCTGCCAGGCGTGGCTGTTTCGCTGAAGTCCGGGATACGCCCGCTGGCGAAATATTGTTCCCATTCACAAAAGATCTTCGGCACGTAGATCAACGGCATATCGTGCCGATACAAGGCCTTTACCGATTCGGCAAACGCCGGGTCCTGATGGTTGGCGAACCAGTACCGATTATTGTCGTGCAAGTACACCGGGCACTTTTGAACATCGGTCATGGCGATGTAGTTACCCAAGGTTCTTTCGGCAATACGTTGCCAACCATGTAACACCACTTCGTAGAGTTGGCCGCGCTCTGCGGGGGTCAACTCATAGACTTCGCGTTTGAACTTTTGCAGGCTCATGTCGCGACAGAACATTGAAAAGGCATAAACATCCGAGTTGAAGTTAACTGCCGGAATCGGTGCTGACATCAAAGGGTCATAAAGTTCGTCTTCTAAATCATCAGATTGTGGGCAAAACGCTACCGCATCAAAGTCTTCGAATAACACCTTGGCATTGGTCACCGGGCACGTCAGGTAGAGCTTTTTATTCAGCGCATGGCCGGTCGCCAATGCTTCGGCAGAGAACTCACTGAGCGGGCTGAACAGCGCCGACAGGCGCCGTACTTCCTGGGCCACGCTGTATTGGCGCTGCTCGGGGTGGGTGGTCGGGCAGATAATCAGGCAGGCCACTACTTCTCGAGCTTCAAGGGCGCGTACATACGCCTCAAAACTGTCCCTGGCCTCTTGCGTGGTCCGCGCAATCGCCAACATATAACGATTTTTACTGAACTCCCGT
Organism: Pseudomonas sp. W3I7; assembly: GCF_030816095.1. Classification (NCBI taxonomy): domain Bacteria; kingdom Pseudomonadati; phylum Pseudomonadota; class Gammaproteobacteria; order Pseudomonadales; family Pseudomonadaceae; genus Pseudomonas; species Pseudomonas sp. W3I7. The sequence goes on along the minus strand of NZ_JAUSXP010000001.1, from coordinate 541,815 downwards.
CGCCCGGCTGCGCAGCCCAGGCAACTGGTAAACCACTCTTTTATTTCTTCGGTTATCTGTTGATCATCCATGAGTCACCGTCCTGATTACGTTCCTAGTGGTGTGACAGCCTGGTATGAGAACGGCTTGATCTCTTTGGATCCCGGCGTGATTACGCAGCGATTAGTACATCGCAAAAATCTCAAAGACCAATACTGTTACGTCATAAGGTTATAAAAAACCTTTCATCGAATTGACTGCAACAAAACAATCTTGTGAATAACGGCATGGGTTATTTACTTAGCACTCACGGCAGCAACGTCGCCGATCGCTTGCGCACATAGCCGCTGGCCGGAACCTCGGTGACTTGCACAGAAAGGTCCACCTTATGCCGCAGCAGCGCAGGCGCGAAGATATCGGCCATCACCTCTAGCAGCGCCGTGCTGATCGCGCGTCGCTGCTCATCGTCGCCGGCCTTGCCGGTCACCGTGGAGACGTTGAGGTGGATGAAATGCTGGCGCTCGTCACAATCGCCAACGAACGCGTGGTCGTAGCTGACCAGGCGGGTTTTGACCAGGTCCAGTCGCAACCCCGACACCTCGACCAGTGTTCGATGCAGACGCTGGCAGGCACGTTTGAAATCAACCTCGTCAGCCACCCCGGCGGTGTACTCAAGATAGACATGTGGCATGTTCGGTTTCCCCTCTCGTAATAGAACGCCGACCGGCAAGTGCCGGCCGGAGTACACGGCTGTCAGCGGGTCGGGATAACGGGAAACTTGGGGTGCTCCATGGGCATGTCGAGCGTCAGCCCAAGCGGGTCGGTGCGATGGTTCGAGGCGCCGGTGTAGCGCGCCGACACCGGCAGCCACAGGGTGGAATACACCCAGCGCGGCACATTGGAGCTATTGGCAGGCGCCGCATGGATCACGTTCATGTCGTGGACGGTGGCATCGCCGGCCTTGAGTGCAATGGGCGGCGACATCTCGAACTCGTCCAGGACCCAAGGGTGCTCGTCGAGCAAGGTCACGTTGTCGCGGCGGTTGAAGTAACGCCCCAGCATGCCCGCCCGATGGCTGCGGCTGAGAAACTGCATGGTGCCCATTTCCGGCGTCAGGTCGACCAAGGCGATCCAGATATTCAACGCGCCCTGCCGATCCAGCGGATGGTGAGGAAAGTCCTGGTGCCAAGGGGTGTCGCCACCGGCCTCGGACTCGGGGTTCTTGGCGAACACGTGGTCGGAATAGAACCGCACTTCTTCGCCCACCAGTTGCGAAGCAATGCTGGCCAACTGCGGCGAATGGCTGAGCGCCTTGATCTGCGGGCAGGTGCTGGAGACTTCATCCCAGCGCGCATACCAGCGGTAGGCATTCTCGATCTGCTTGCCCGGGTCGTTGCGATCGACCGTGCGCGCCACCTCGCCCATGCGCGTCTTGGCCTCCTGGAGCAACATCTGCACCGTCTCGGCGTTGATCACATTTTCCAGTTTCATCCACCCATTGGCCCGAAAATCCAGGATTTGCTGGGCATCCAGTTGGCGCGGCGCGTAGCCGGAATTTGCCTCGGTCTTCATGACTGCTTGCATGTTCAATCTCCATTGCTTCCAGGGTTTATTGAGCACTGCTTCAGGCGGCCGATTGCGCGGCCAGGGGTTGCTTGCGCAACAACACGAGCGTCAACGCCCAGCCTGCGGCCAACAGCAGCGAGGACAAGGCGATAACTTGGGCGAACCCGTGGCCGAACTGGGCTGCATCGGTCACGTTGATCAACAGGCTGAAGATGGCCACTCCGATCAGGCCACCCACTTGGCGCGAGGCATTGACGATGGCCGAGGCCACGCCGGACTTATCACTGCTGACGTGGTTGACGGCAGTGGCGGTCAGGGTGGGCACCGTGAGTGAAATACCAAAGCCGATCACAAACATCTGCACGGCGATGTTGGCGTAAGGCGCGCCCCCCACAAAAGGTGTCAGTGCCACCACGCCGAGCAGCGCGATGGCCAGGCCCAGCGCCAGCAGACGCCGCTCACCCAACTTGGGCAGCCAGCGAGCAGCCAGCTGATTGCCAAAGAACAGCACCCCGGTCATGGGGATAAAGGCCAGCCCGGTATTGATCACCGAGTAGTGATTGACCTGCTGTAAAAAGATGCTGAACACGAAAATCAGCCCGTAGAACACGAAGTTCACGATCACGCCCAGGATCGACGCCAGGCTGAACGCCGCGTTGTTGAACACCGTGAGCGGCACCATCGGCCGGGCCGTGCGCGACTCGACCCACAAAAACCCGAGCAAGCCGCCGACAAAGCACACGGCATGCACCGCAACGCGCAGGTCGACGCCGTTCTGGCGGCCCAACTCGATCACCGCGTAGGTCAAGTTGGCCAAGGTAAACAACGCCAGCAACTGCCCCCACAAATCGAAACCGCCTTTGTGGTTGGCCGGGATACGTGGCGCATTGATCAGGCACAGCACGATGCCGATCAGGCCAATGGGCAAGTTGATGAAAAAGATGCTGCGCCAGCCGAACACCCCAATCAGCAAGCCGCCCACCACCGGGCCGGCCGCCAGCGCGATGCCGGCCACGCCCGCCCACAAGGCAATGGCCTTGCTGCGTTCGGCGGGCACCTCAAAGGTAATTCGCACCAGCGCCAGGGAAGTGGGCACCAACAGTGCCGCGCCGATGCCTTGCAGCGCGCGAAAGCCGATCAGCGCGGGCAAGGTGTCCGCCAGGCCGCAGCCGAGCGAGGCCAAGGTAAAGACCGCATACCCCCACAGGAAGATTTTCTTGTGGCCAAACCGGTCACCCAACGCGCCACCGGTGAGCAAAAACGACGCAAACAACAGCGTGTAGGCGTTGACGATCCATTGCAGTTGCAGCACGTCGGTGGCGAACTCGGCCTTGAAGCTTTCAAGGGCCACGTTGACCACGCTCACATCGAGCAGCACCACCACAAAGCCCAGGCAGGTGGCGAACAGGGTCAGCTTCTTATGACTGGAAGTATCCATTATCAATTCCTCAGGAGGTGTGGAGCGCAGCTGGCAGCGACGCCAGGGTCGCCTCGATCTGCGCCTTGAACGCCAGTGCCGTAGCGCGCTCGACTTTCAGCGAACTGAACGCCAGCGCCGCATGCCAGTTGCCATTGAATCTGCCCAGGTGCAGGACGAAGTCGTAGTTGCCGCCGGAGCGGTTAACCAGGGTTGAGAAACCGAGCACAGCCGGCGCGGGGTGAGTCAAGAAGCGGTCCAGCGGCCCGGTATTGGTAAAGGCCAGCGCGGGCCGCGGGCTGTCGTTGGCCGCGCTGGTCGGGGGTGCGCCCAGTTGCGCCCGGCCCTCGGCGACCGCCTGCGCATAGCGCTCAATACAGCCGAGCACGCCTGGGTTTTGCCGTGCAAAGGTGGTTTTGCGCACATCGATCAGGCAGGCCTTGGTCAACGGATGGCCATGGCTGGCGGGTTCACGCAGTGAATACGCGGTGAACAAGTCGAACGCCGGCACATCCGCGTAGCTCAGATAACTGTGCGCCAGCACCCCACCCCAAATGGCATTGGTGGTGAAGCCAGACGCCTCGCGCAGTTGACCCAGGCGTTCTGCGGCCTGGTGGCTGACCTGCAACTGGACAAAATCGGCGTAGCTGGCTTTACCCGTCTCAAGAGGCGACCCGCGCCAATGCTTCAGGCGGATATGGAACGCCTGCGACACCCGGCTATCGAGGCTCGCGGGCGTCGCGGGCGTCGCGCCGAGGTAACCGGCCAGGCTGTTGACCAACCTGGCGGTGCTGTAGCCGTCGGAGATCGCATGGTTACGCGTCAGCAGGATATGGGTCTGGTTGATCTCGGCATCGGCAACCACTAACGCGCGCCAGCCCTCTTGATCCCCCAGCAAGCGGTTCAATTCAAGCTTGAGCAACACGTCAGTACGCCGCGACGGTGGTGGTGTGCTGGTCGACGACTGCACGTGATTGTCGACCGGCACGAACCCGTACCGGTCATCACCGACAGGCACAATCTTCTGGTGCAGAAACGGATACTCCGCCACCAACTGCGCGAACGCTTTGCGAGCCTGCACAGGGCCCACACACCCAGGCACCGTCAGCAACGAGGTCACCTGCGTGTTGCCATTACGTTGCAAAAAGTTCTGGTGAAAGCGCTGTTCCGTTTCGTCGAGCAAGCGGTGCGGTTGCATGGCTGGCCTCCCTGGCAGTGCCTATCGGTCGATGAACTGCATCATTCGCTGCTCGTAGCGCTCACCGGCAACCGCCCACTGCCCCAGCAAGGCCTCAATCGCCTGAAGCTGCTCATCGCTGAGCACGCAGTCGTCGGCGGCGACGTTTTCTTCCAGGTAGGCCACACGCTTGGTGCCGGGGATCACCGCCAGGTGCGGGCTGCGCGTCAGCAGCCAGGCCAGCGCCAGTTGCGCAGGCGTCATCGACCAGGAGGCGGCCAACGCCAGAATCGACTCGGTCAGAAAGGTATTGGCGGCGAAGTTTTCTTCGCGAAAGCGCGGGTCCTGCTGGCGGAAGTCATTGGCGTCGTAGTTCGCGGCGCTGACGGCCTTGCCGGTCAAAAACCCTCGGCCCAAGGGGCAGAACGCGACGTAGCCGATCCCCAGGTTGTGCAGCAGCGGCAAGATCTCTTGCTCGACATTGCGCTCCCACAACGAGTACTCGCCCTGGACCACGGATATCGGGTGGGTGTTATGGGCGCGCTCAATCGTGCTTGTCCCCACCTCACACAAGCCCAGGTACTTGACCTTGCCCTGCTCAACCAGGCGCCCCATCGCGCCGACCACCTCTTCGATGGGAATGGTGGGATCGAGCCGGTGCTGATACAGCACATCGATGTGGTCCGTGCCCAGCCGTTTGAGGGAGGCCTCGACGACCTTTTGCAGATTTCCCTGCGAACTGTCGACGCCAACGATCTGGCCGTCGACGATGCGGAAACCAAACTTGGTGGCGATCACCACCTCTTCACGCCGACCGGCAAACGCGCGCTGCAACAGCCGCTCGTTGGTAAACGGCCCATACGCCTCGGCCGAATCGAAGAAGTCCACGCCCAGCTCCAGCGCACGGTGCAGGGTGCGCACCGATTCGTTGTCATCGGTGGCGCCATACCACTGGCTCATGCCCATGCAGCCAAGGCCGATGCGGCCGACACGCAGCCCTTGAGTACCCAATGTGATCCTGGAAACCATGGAATCGCCCTCCTTGTGATACTGATCGTTCTACATAATTTTCAAAAAATCGCTTCTCCGTCAACACAAAACTTCAATAAATAAAATTTAATTTTCGCCTCAGCGCCGAAAGAACAATCCCGAAACAGACCTAAAAACCTTTAAATAACAGAGATTTGCTCAATAAAAACGGCACCTTATTAATCTCGTCATACAAACCAAATGATTGGATCCAATAACAAGAAACATATTGACACATAAATTTCGAGGGACTAAACACTCACAACAGAGACATACCAGTCTCTCTTTCCTTTCACGTGATCGAGGACGAACGCATGGGCAAGATGGACTCTTGGATCGGCCATTGGGAACGCAGGGTGCCGACCTTCAAAGCTGAATGCGCCCAAGCGCAAGCGAACTATTTGGAAAGGCTCGACAAACCCCTCCGGGCACAGGAACACGTGCTTGAGGACATCATTTCGGTGTGCCAGAAATCGCTGTTCTGGAAGGAAAACGGCTTTCAGGTCAGCCACTGCAACGGCCGCATCACCCGCACCAACATCCCGGTCATGACCTACGAAGGGTTCCGCGAAATCCTGGTGCGTGAAGGCCAGCAAAAAGGCGGGATACTCAGCTGCAGCCCGGTGGTGCGCTGGCTCAAGACCAGCGGCACCACCGGCCAGTCCAAGCGCATTCCTTACACGTTGCACTGGATCCGCCAGTACCGGGTGCCCGCCATCCAGGCCATGTGGGGCTTTTTTGGCCATGACTACCCGGCGCTGCATGCCAACCCCTGGGCCACGCTGGACACCCAGACCGTGCGTGACCCGAGTAACGAATACGTGGAAGGCCTGCCCTACCAGGCCATCAGCAACCGCCACCCGCAAATCGGCAGCGGCGACTGGAACCCGCCCTGGTATGAAGCCCCCTGGTTCACGCCGACCCAAGATGCCAGCCATGAACAAAAGATGTACGCCCGGCTGCTGTGGACCTTGGGCGAAGACGTAAGGCTGCTCACCGCGATCAACCCCAGCACCCTGCTTTCCCTGCACCACAGCCTGCTGGAAAACCGCGAGCGTCTGCTGCGTGACCTGCATGACGGCGCCCACACCGGCAGCCTCTTGCGCGCGGCCGACCCGGCCGCCGCGCGACGGCTGGAGACGGTGCTCGCGGCTGACGGGGTGTCGCTGACCGATGTATGGCCGGGGCTTGAGCGCTTCAGTTGCTGGACGGCGGCGTCGGCCAAACTCTACAAGCCACAGCTGGAGCGGATCATGGGGCAGGCCAAGGTGCTGCCCTTCATGTCGTGCGGTACCGAAGGCGTGGTGACCTTACCGGTGGACGCTGACCAGGACAGCCAACCACTGGCGGTGGACCAGGCGTTCTTCGAGTTCATCCCCGTATCGGTGGACATGGATGCACTGGTACGCGACCAGGCACAACCGGAAACCGTTGCCCTGGACCAACTCAAAGAAGGCGACGAATACCACCTGGTCATGTGGCAGGGCAACGGCATGGTCCGCATGTACACCGGTGATATTTACCGCGTGCACGGCTACTACCGTGGCGTACCGCGCATCAGTTTCAGCCGCCGCAACGGCGTCATGCACTCCTTTACCGGTGAAAAAATCACCGAGACCCAGCTGCACGAAGCCGTGCAGATGTGCGGCATTCCCAATGCCGGGCTGTACCTGTGCGCTCCGGTCTGGCACGAAACGCCTTACTACGCCGTCGCCATCGAGGCCGGCGGCGCGTCGTGCGGCGAATCGCAAACCCTCAGCCAATTGCTCGACGGGCACCTGCAGGCGATCAATATCGAGTACGAGTCCAAGCGCTCCAGCAAGCGCCTGGGGCAAATCAAGGTCATTACGGTGCCCGGCAACGCGATCTCCATGGCCATCGAGCGCGAGAAGGCCGCGAGGAAAACCCTGCAGATCAAATACAAGCCCTTCCAACCGGACCTGTCCCTGCTGGGCATCCAGCAATTCTGATCTTGAGAGGCACTCATGAATATGCACTTGTTTGCACACAGCATTGCGCGTGAAGTTCACCACTTGGCTCAGGCAGATCGGCGCATGGCCCTGCACGCCTGGCGCCCGCAGCGGCCGCAAGGGGCCATTTTGTACTTTCATGGCCTGCAAAGCCACGCCGGCTGGCTATGGGCGGTGGGCAATGCCTTCGCCAACCTGGGCATCGCGTTTTACGCCCTCGACCGCGAAGGGTGCGGCATCAGCAGCGGCCAGAAACATGGTTTCCCGGATGTGCGCACGCTGCACGCAGATGCGGCGGCAGCCATCGAACACATCCGCCGTGAAGTGCCCGACGACATTCCGCTGTGCCTGTTCGGCCACTGCCTGGGCGGCTCGGTGCTGGCCGCCATCGCAAGCAGCACCTATGCGCCATTGCCCTATGACAATCTGGTGATCTGCTCGGCGTGGCTGGGCAAGATGCACGACCGCTTGAGTGAACAGGAGCGCGCCAGTATCGACCTGGACGACCGGCAAAGCCTGTGGGATTCGGGCCTCGACGCCGAAGACTTCACCGCCAACCCGCACCTGGTCGAATTTATCCGTAATGACGCGCTGGCGACCACTCACCTGGAGCATCGCGAACGCAAGAAGTTGCTGGCCCTGGAGAAGGTTTACCAGGCGGCCGACGCCCGCCCTATCGACGCGCCCAGCCTGTTTATCTGCGCCAATAAAGACCCGCTGGTGGATGTGAATGCGACGGTGGGCCACTTCCAGCGCCTGTGCCGCAACGGCTCGACCCTGCTGGTGAACCAGGACAAGCACTACCTGTTTTTTACCCCGGCCATGGGGCAGGTCGTGCAGTTCACCGCCGACTTCGTCAAAGCCAACGGACGCTACGCCTATGACGCCGCCTGAGGTCTACCTCGTGCGCCAGCCCATGGCCAACCCGTTCGTGCATGGCGCCCACCGACGCCACACTTCAGACAGTGTGGTGCTCAGTTGGACGCTCGGCGCCTTTACCGGGATCGGTGAATGCGCGCCGCGCCGCTACGTAACCGGCGAAGACTGCGAGTCGGTGCTGACCCAACTGCGCAGCCTTGACTTCGCGCATCTGGCAAAAGCACTGGCCAGCGGCGACCCGGTCGACCGAGGCCGTGCGCTCTATGAGCACGGCCTGCCCGGCGAGGCCGATGCAAGCCTGGGCAACAATACCCGCTGCCTGGTGGAAATGGCGCTGCTCGACACCCTGGCGCAACAGGCCGGCCTGCCCTTGTCCGCCTACCTGCTGCGCATCACCGAGGCGGCGCCGACGGCACGCCGCAGCCTGCCCGCCCAGGTCAACATCACCCAGGTGCTCGACCTGTCGCAACCGGTGCAAACGTTCCTCGAACAGCGCAAACCGTTGCGCTCGCTCAAGCTCAAACTGGCCGGCGATGCCCAGGCCAATCAACAGCGCCTGAGCAGCATCAAGGCGCTGGCGCCGAACCTGGCGGTGTATGTCGACCCGAACATGAGCTGGTCACCCGCGCAACTGCACAGCAGCGCCGCGCAGTTTCGCGAGCTCGGCGTGGCCTTATTCGAGGAGCCGTTGCCGCGCGGCAGCCTGGAGGATTACCGCCAGGCGCGCCTCAAGCATGGCGTGCCGATCATGCTCGATGAGTCGGTCACCTCGGCCCTGAGCCTGGAACGCGCCTGGCAACATCAGGCGCTGGATGCGGTGAACCTGCGCATTGCCAAGTGCGGCGGCTTGCTCAGCAGCGCAAAAATGCTCGAGCAATGCCGCCGCTGGGGCCTGCCGGTTTACCTGGGCGTGCAGGTCGCTGAAGTCGGCCCGCTGATTGTCGCCCACCGCGCACTGCTGGCGGCCTTCGACGGTTTTATCGGCGTGGAGGCCGGCCAGCACGACCGCTTCTTCGACGACCACCTGCTCGACCCCATGCCGGCGATAGACCGGCAACACAACGCCATTCACTTGCCAGCCCACCTGCAACCGGGCCTTGGCGGGCGGCTGACCGCCCACGTACTGCCCTACCGTTGCGCCCTCGGCGCAGACCAACACACTTATTTGCCCCACCACATGGAGCGTGCGCGATGAAGTATTTTTCCGATTTGCTTGTGGATCTGTTGATCAACCAGGGCATCGAGTACGTCTGCTTCAACCCCGGCGCATCATTTCGCGGCATTCATGACTCGCTGGTGCATCACCCCGACCCTGCCGTGCCGGCCATCCTGATGTGCTGCCATGAAGAAATCTCGGTGGCCATGGCCCACGGTTATTACAAGGCCAGCGGCAAGCACATGGCGGTATTGGTGCATGCCAATATCGGCTTGCAGCACGCGAGCATGGCTATCTTCAACGCCTGGTGCGACCGCGTGCCCTTGCTGGTATTGGGCGGCAACGGTCCGATCGATGCGGCGCTGCGTCGTCCGTGGATCGACTGGATCCACACCTCCCAGAGCATCGATAAAATTCTCTCGGGCTACACCAAATGGACCGACATGCCAGTGTCCCAGGCCGCCACCCTGGAGTCGGTGCAACGCGCGCTCAAACTCTGCGCCGCCGAGCCACATGCCCCGTGCTATGTGGCCATCGACAGTGCGGTTCAGGAAGAGTCACTGGCCGACGGGCTCTCGCTGCCCGCCGGGCCGGTACGTCCGGAACGCTTGCCGGCGCTGGACGATCAGCAACTGGCTGAACTGGTCACCCAGTTGATGAGCGCGCAGCACCCCGTCATCGCCATCGACTACGCCGCACTCGACGATCAGCAGGCCGAGCAACTACTGGGCATCGCCAGCCTCACCGGTGCCGCGGTGATTTCACGCAATGGCCGCTATAACGTGCCCAACACTCACCCCCTGGTTTTCCAGGACCATGATGCGCACCTGCTGGGCGAATGCGACTTTCTGTTGGCCCTGGAAGTCCAGGACCTGTACGGCCTGCTGGCCAACTCCGGGCAAAAACCCCACCCAGGTTTGTACATCGCCACCCTAGGCACCCATTCCCTGCTCATCAGCAGTTGGGTGGCCGACAGCCAGAAACTGGTGTGCGCCGACCTGGCCCTGCACGCCAACGTGGTCGCCTCCATCGCCCGTATTGCCGAGGCGGTGCAGGCATCCGCCGAACACCGCGATAGCACGGCACAGGCCTTGGTCACTGAGCGCATCGCGCGTATTACGGCGCACAAGCAAGTGCGCCGCCAAGCGTTGCTTGCACAGGTCACTCAACCTGCCGATGGCCTGACCATCGCCCAGGCGCTGATCGCTATCCACGAAGCCATCGGGCACCAGCGTTGGGTACTCACCAACACCGGCAGCGTGACCATCGACACGCTGGTGCGCCAGCTCTGGCCGATCGATCGCAGCGAGGCGTATATCGGCATGAGCGGCGGTGCCGGGCTGGGTTATGGCCTGGGGGCAGCCATCGGCGCGGCGGTCGCCCATAAAGGCACGGGCCGGCTGAGCGTGAACCTGCAATCCGACGGCGATTTGCTCTATACCCCGAGCGCCCTGTGGACCTTGTCGGCCTACGACATTCCGTTGCTGGTGCTGGTGATCAACAACCGCCTCTACCTCAATTCCAAGCAACACGCCGAACGCATTGCCGACCTGCGCAAGCGGCCCAGCGACCTGTCCAACCTGGGCACCAGCTTCCTTGAAAACGAAGTGGACTTTGTCGCCCTGGCGAAAACCTTCGACCTCTATAGCCCCGGCAGCGCCGACACCCCGGCGGCGATTCAAGAAAAGATCGCCGACTGCCTGGCCTATATGGAAACCCACGGCAAACCCGCCCTGCTTGAAATCAAGACCCTCTAGGAGCTTGCCCATGTCGATCATTTTTGAATGCGTGCGGGACGGCCAGCGCTATGTCACCAGCCCCGGCACCGCCGGGCAGTACAGCCTCTACCCGGTCGCCGACCTGTATGCGTTGTTGCGCGACACACCGGCGCGGGAATTCCCCGGTGGGCCTCTGGCGTATCTGCGCGAACACTCGCCAGCGCCATTGACGGTTACCGACCTCGCGGGCTTCGAGCTGCTGCCATGCCTGTTGCCGCCCGACCCGCGCCAGGGCGTGGTGTGCGGCTTTGGCCTGACCCACCAAAGCAAAGTCGCGCAGCCACCGGAAAGCGACGAGCGCCCGGCCTTTTTTATCAAGGGCTTTGCCGACACGCTCAAGCGCAGCGGCGACGTGCTGCGCATGAGTCGCGGCGCGCTGTCGGCGTGTGAAGAGGCGGAAGTGGTGGCGCTGTTTCTGGTGGCTGACGACGGCCGCCCGAACTACATCGGCTACACCTTCGGCAACGACCTTACCGATATCGCCCTGGCCAAATCCAAGCGCAACTACCTGGCCTACGCCAAGTTGCAGCCCAGCGCCATTTCCCACCTGCTGTATTGGCAGCCCCTGCCCGACCTGATCAGGGGCACAACCTCCATCTACCGCGCGGGCGACCTGCACTGGGAACAGCGTTTCAGCACCGGCCTTTCCTGCCTGTGTTATGACGCCGATGACCTGTTCGACACCCTGTGGCAGCACCCGTCACTGCGCCTGCCCGGCACGCTGATCTACCTCTATATGGTCGCCGATCGCAACAGTGCCGACGCCGGTATCCACCTCAGCCACGGCGATACCGTGGTGTGCGAGTTCGACAGCGGCCCGCGCCTGAGCAACTTGATCGAATGGGAGAACGTCCATGTATAAGCGCATCGTTTTACTCAAAAGCCCCGACGCCCCGGCCGTCTCGACGCTGCTGCAGGAGCTGCACGGCTTTCCCGGCCGTGTGCCCGGCCTGGTCGCGGTGGAGGTGATTGCCGACAGCGGCGACCGCTCGCTGGGTTACGACCAGGGTTTTATCCTCACCTTTACCGACGAATCCGTGCTCCCCGGCTGGCGAGAACACCCGTTGCACGCAGGCTTTCGCCCCCGCTTGCGTGCGTTGTGCGAGATGTTGATTTTCGATTACCCGCTCACACACCCTTTGCCACAGGAGGAAGACCGCCATGCCTACGCTTGAGCGCAATACCCAGGTGCTGGTCATCGGCGGCTCCGCCGGTATCGGCTTTGCCATCGCTAAACTGTTCCACCAGCAAGGTGCCACGGTCACCCTGGCCGGGCGCAGTGCCGCGCGGCTAAGCCAGGCGGCACACGACATCGGCGCCGAGGTTGCCACTGTGCCACTGGACGTCACGCAACCGGCCGAACTGGAGCGCTTTTTTGCCCGGCCCACGCGCTGGAAGCACATCATTGTCACCGCCGCCTCGCTGACGTTCGGGCCGGTGCGCAGCGTTGCGCTGGAGGATGCGCAGCGCATCTTCGACAGTAAGTTCTGGGCGGCGTACCACATTGCCCGGCTGGCACCTTTTGACGAGGATGGCTCGCTGACCCTGGTCTCGGGGCGTTTTGCCCAGCGCGCCGGGCCGCAGACCGCACTGATCAGCGCGGTCAACGCCGGTATCGAAGGGTTTGCCCGAGGGCTGGCCAGCGAACTCTCGCCGGTGCGCGTCAACGTGCTGTCCCCGGGTTTTGTCGACACCGGCATGCACCCCGAAGCACTGGTACAGAAAATGCGCCAACGCAGCCAATCACTGCCTGTCAAACGCATCGCCCGGCCGGAAGACATCGCCTCGGCGGCCCTGCTGCTGGCCACCAACCCGATGATCAGCGGCACTGTACTGGCCGTCGACGGCGGGGATACCGTGAGCTTTACCTGAGTTTTTGCGACATATGGGCGAAACACCGTATCGAGACTGAGATAGACTGGTCTATATCATAATGTTACGGTTTTCGCCCATCCCAACTACTTGAACCTGGAGTTCCGAGTTGTCCGTATCGAAGAAGCAGCATGTCGTCGACACTGCTACCGGCCTGTTTTCCCAGCACGGTTTCCACCCCGTAGGCGTCGACTGGATTATCGAAGCATCGGGCGTCGCCAGAATGACGATGTACCGTAATTTCAACGGCAAGGAAGACTTGGTCAAAACCGTCTTGACGCAACGCTCGGCGCATCTGATCGGGCAGTTGAAGGCGCGCATGGATGAAAAGCCCAGCCTGGAAGAAAAGATCATTTCGATCTTCGATTGGCGTGGCCAGTGGTTCTGCTCCACCAGCTTCGCCGGCTGCCTGTTTGGCCGCGCGGTGGCCGAATACCCGGAGCACTCCGACATCCGCGAGATCGCCCTGGACTACAAGCACCAACTGCATGCGCTGGTAGAACACGAGATAGCCCGCCACCACACGCCCGAGACCGCGAGAACCCTCGCGACCTACATCATGATGTTGCTCGATGGGGCCACGGTGAATGCCCAGGCGTTCAGCAAAAGCCACTTTGCCGGCGATGCCTGCGATGCGGCGCTGATGTTGCTTCGGTTTAATGTGGGCAAGCAGATTCGATAAGTACTTGAGCGTCTGGAAACGGGCGAGTCGCCTCACAACGCCTCGCCCTATGGAATCCACCGACACTTGCCATTACCCTGACGGCCTTTATCAGACACCCGGAAGTCAGATACCCGTGCTCAAGCCCCTCGCCGTCATCGCCCTCACCTTCACGCCCTTGCTCGCCAACGCCGCCGACCTTGCGGGCGTGTGGCAGGGCACGCTGGGCAAATCCGCCATCACCGCCTGTTTCAACGGCGCCGACGGCGAGCAGGGCAGTTACTACTACCAGCGCATTCTCACGCCGATCCAACTGACCCAGGCCAGCGACAACGCGCCGTGGGTGGAGGCTGGCACTACCGGGTTCTGGCAGCTGGACAACCCCCAGGGCGATACGCTCACGGGCGGCTGGAGCAAAACCAAAGACGCCAAATCGCTGCCACTGACCTTGAAACGCATCAGCACCGACGGCTGCGGCAGCGATGCCTACAACGCGCCCATGGAAGCCGCGCCGCTGCCGGTGAAGACCGAGAAAAAAAGCTTCGAAAACCACGCGTATCTGCTCAAGGCCCAAGGCGCACAGGTCACCATCAAGCTCGAGGGCGACAGCCCGGCGATTCAGAAAATCAACCAGCAACTCGCTGCCATGGCTGTCAGCGATGAGGCGCAGACGGATTACTTCCAGGAACGCCGTGAGTACCTCGGGCGAAACGGCTCGGGCTACACCAGCGAAATCGACGTCGAGCCTGTGTATTGGTCGTCGCAATTCATCACGGTAAAGTTTTATCGCTGGGCGGCGGGCACTGGCGCGCGGGGCATCAGTTGGGGCCTGCACTCCTGGAACCTGCAAACCGGCGAACGTGTTGACCCGTGGACCTGGCTCGGCGGCCAACAACAAGGGTATGACGTCTACTCCGGGCACGTGAAGTTGCCAGCCAGGTTCAGCGCCTGGCTGGCCAAACAAACCACCACCGACGAAGGTTGCCCGGCAATCACCGACTACGACAGCTTCGACCTGAGCTTCAACACCCAAGGCTTGCAACTCGCCACACGCGCCACGGGCGACGGTTGCGACAACGACTTGAGCTTCACTTGGGCGCAATTGGAGCCGGTACTCACCGAATCAGGCAAAGCGGCATTGCCCAGCTTGAAACTGCCCTGAATACGGGGCTGAGCGAGCCTTACAAAAACCCCACATTCGTTCACGAAGTGTTAAGAAACGGCTACCTATACTGACCGATTAACATGGCCGCTCCCCCGAGCGGTCCCCTGCTTCGGTAGCCAGAACCATGACGCGTCCCGCTCCTCTGCTGCTCTTTCTTCTCGCTGGTCTGTTGTTCTTCTTCGCCCTCGGCGGCCATGAGCTGCAAGGCTCCACCGAAGCCCGCGTCGCCGGGATCGCCATGGCCATGCATCTGGACAATGACTGGGTGATCCCGCGCCTGTTCCGCGAGCCCTTTCTGGAAAAACCACCCCTGAGCCTGTGGCTGGATGCTGGCGCCATTCGCCTGTTTGGCGGCACCACCTGGGCCGTGCGCCTGGCGTCGGCGTTTGCCGGGTTGTTCAGTGTGATGTTGTTTTACGCAATGCTGCGCAAATTCGGGCGACCGCAAACCCTGGCGTTCTGCGCCGCACTGATCCTGGCGACCATGGCCAGTTACTGGGGCAATGTGCGCGGCGTGGGCGAGGACTCGTTGCTCAGCCTTGGCGTGACCACCGCGCTGCTGGGGTTCTACCAGGCCGTGCGCACTGATCGCGAGGGCTCAAGCGGTTGGGCCTGGGCGATGTTTACCGTCGGCATGGTCATCGCCACCTTGAGCAAAGGCGTGCTGGGCCTGGCGATGCCGGGCATTGTGATTTTTGTGTATTTGCTCAGCACCAGCCTGATGGATAAACGCCTGCGCCTGGGCGACTGGCTCAAGCCGGGGCTGTTCACCTTGCTGGCGTTGGTGCCGCTGGTGATATGGCTGGGCTTCCTGTTCCAGCGCGGCGGTATGCAATCGGTGGCGGAAGTGCTGTGGACCAACAGCGTCGGGCGCTTCAGCGGCTCCTTCGTCGAGGCTGGGCATTACGAGCCGTTCTATTACTACATCGCCAAGCTGCCCGAGGCGTTCCTGCCGTGGAACATCCTGGTGTACCTGGGCCTGTGGCACTTTCGCAAAAGCCTGGTGCGTAACCGCTACCACCTGTTTTTCAGCGTGTGGCTGGTGGCGCAGTTCACCCTGCTGACCCTGGCGTCGAGCAAGCGTGTGGTGTACCTGATGGCACTCACGCCCGCTGCCGCCGTATTGGCAGCCGAATATGCCGGGGTGTTACTGGAATGGTTTAAAGCCAATAAACCGTCGATCTATCGCTACCACCGCAGGGTGATCGGCGGGGTTTTCACCCTGGCGATTGCCTGCTACCTGGCGGCGGCCTTCTGGTTTGCCCCCAAGGCCGACGTGCGCCAGTCGTTTGTGCCGGTGATCAGCCAGGTACAGGCCTACCAGGCACAAGGCAAAGACGTGGTGCTGTTCCAGCCCAACGAACGCATCGCCGGGGCCAGTGTGTTCTACCTGCAGGCCTACTTGCCGATCCTGCAAACCGAAGCCGAGCTGCGCAGTTACCTCACAGCAAAACCCGGCAACGTGGCGCTGCTGGACCGTACTGAGCAACTGAGCGAGAAAGTGACGGTGATCAAGGAAATAGCGATCAACCGCCAGCCTTACTACTTCGTCGAGCAGTAAGGCCGGCGCTGCACATCAGTGCTTGGTGAGCTTGTCCAGGTAACCCATGGCGAACGCCGAGATCACGAACGTCATGTGGATGATCACGTACCACATCAAATGCTGCGGATCGATGTTCTTGGCATCCATGAAGATCCGCAGCAGGTGGATGGACGAAATCGCCACGATGGAGGCCGCCACTTTCATCTTCAGCGAGGAAGAGTCCATGGTGCCCAGCCAGTTGAGCTTTTCTTTGTTCTCATCGATATCCAGTTGCGAGACGAAGTTCTCGTAGCCGGAAATCATCACCATCACCAGCAAACCACCGACCAGGGCCATGTCGATCAACGACAGCAGCAACAGGATCACTTCCGATTCCAACATGGTGAAGATGTTGGGCAGGACGTGGATGATTTCCTGGAAGAATTTCAGCGCCAGGATCAGCAGGCCCAACGAAAGCCCCAGGTAGATCGGGGCCAGCAGCCAGCGCGAGGCGTACATCGTATTTTCGATAAAGCGTTCCATCAGATCTCACACAGCCAGGCTAAAAATGGCCGCGAGTATACCAGCCGCCTCCAAACAGCTGGAACCACGAGAAAACTGATCTGTACGGCATCTGTAAGAGAATTTTTCTGCTAGTGTCGAGTCCTCTCACTCGGCTTGATGATGTCGGACAGGAAGATTCAGATGACGGATGTGCGATCCCCTTTGGCCACCCTTGGCCTGTGTGCGGTGTTGCTGATGGCTGGCGGCTGCTCCCCGAAAGAAGAGCAGAAGCAGGCCACCCTCGAAGAGAAAACCGCGAAGTTCGAACAGTCGCTGGACAGCATTCAAGACCCCAAACTCAGAGACGCCATCGCCGACCTCGGCGGCTCCCTGCTGTTGCTGGAACGGGCGCGCGTCAAGCTCGCCAACAAGCCTGTCGAAGCCGAATACGGCGAAGACACCCTGGCCCTGCTCACGCACTACCCCACGCCCCAGGCTCTGGTCGACACCTACATCAATGGCCTGTTTGTGCTGCGCAAAGCCTCGCACTCCGACTACCTGACCGATTTGCAGCCAGTGTTCCCGTTCAGTTTCAACAGCCCCGACCAGTTCCCCTTCCCCCACGGCCTGGAATGGCAGTCGGTGACTTTGAGCAACAATAAGGTCATCCCCTTCCAGCCGGAATGGTCGGAAACCGACCCGGGTATCCAGTTGAGCCCCAGCAGCTCCAACCTGACCAACCCCGATGACCTGACCGTCACCTACCCGTTTATCGAAGGCATCGAGACCGACAACAAGAGCCAGCCGCAACCCGTCAGCCTCAAAGGCTCGGTTGAAGTGGTCGCGCCGGGCAAGGTGCTGACCTTCGACCTGTCGAAAAAAGACGTGGGCCACAAACGCACCGAGGGCACTGTCACCCTCAACCTGCTGTTGCTGGAGAAGAACTACGCCGAGATTGAACTGACCAACAGCGCACCGCTGGCGCCGGAAGTCGGTGACGAATCGCCCAACCCTTTGCTGGTGCAGGCACGCGACAGCACCGGGCAGTACCTGACCCGCTCGGGCTCGATCAACGAAAATGCCGCGCAAGTGGCCTTCTATGAGAAACAACTGGCCGAGATGCAGAAACAGAAGGCCTGGTCGGATGACTTCGAGAAGCAACTTACCGACGAGCAAAAAGCCTTCGAGCACAAACAGAGCAGCCATTACGCCAAGGTGTATTTTAATGGCCTGATCGACACGCTGCAGGTCGATGTCCTGGACTTCTCCACAGCCACCCTCACCCGCAAAGACCTCGACCTGCCGGTGCAGCGCTTCGACAAGAACAGCCTGCAAAGCAGCGTGCAAGCGCTGCCGATGCCGGTCACCGTGTACGACGACAGCGCCGCCAGCTGGCTTAAAGACGCCGCCATGACCGAGGACCAGCTGAAAAAAAGCGTGACCATCACCCAGTCGACCGAAGACGCCAGCGCCGCGAAAATCGTGTTTGACCACCCGTTTACGTTCAATGACGACCTGGTCGGCGCTGATCGCAACAACAGCGATGCACCCATCACGTTCTTCACGGCGGACGACAAAGGCGAGCGCGGCGAGCCGATCGAACTGCCCACCGAAGCTTTCGAGCTGAACGCCGGCAGCGGCACACTCACCTACGACCTCAACCTGTTCCCGGAAAACCCGGCCTTTGTGGTGGGCTCGGTGCCGCTGTTTTTGGCCACCATCGAAAAAAATACCCTGGATGCCACCAAGCTGCCTAAAGGCCTGTCGCTCAAGGACAACGCACTGATCGTCGACCAAAAGGAATTCCCCGCCGACAGCTGGCGCTTCTACGCCAAGGACGCCAGCGGCAAGTACCTCAAGGAAATCCTCGGCGTGAGCCACCGCGCCGAGGAATACGGCACGGCGCTGTTTGATGTGCATTACTTCTACGGCCAGCCTACAAGCCTTGAAAGCTACCAGCGCACCGACCTGAACACCGTGCAATACGGTTTTGAGGTGAAGCTGGATAAGCCCGAGGGCAAGTAACCCTCAATGGTGGGAACGATCAGTGGTGGGTATCACTGACCGGGTGCGAGCGCCCGCCGTTGAGTTGTCGCAGATGAGCCTGCAGGTGCAGGCACCAGATCTGCGGGTCATCGGCCAGCGCATAGCCGTGCAGGGTCAGGCTTTGCACAATCGACTCAAGAATGGTTTCTGCCACAAAAGGCCCATGGAACGGGCCTTGGGACTTGACGGTGGACGGCTGCTCGCCGGTCATGCCGGCGGCAAACAACAAGGTCCACATCCCGTTTTCCCCCGCGAGCGGGCGAATGGAACATTCGATACGGGTGACCAGGCCCAGGCATTGGCGGGTAAGGCAAAGGCTGCGCGACATGGCGGCGACCCTCGGTAGATCGGTGTTCAGCCCCAATCACGCGGCGAGGCTGTCTCTGTCCTGCGACTCCTGTGGATATCCCTTGAAGTGAGAATAGAAGAAAACCGGTGCAAACCAAGGTTGTAGGGACCAACGGGCGTTGGTCCCTGAAATGGGAGTCAAATTCGTGACGAAACACCGCCGATCCAATGTGGGAGCTGGCTTGCCTGCGATGACTGACGCATAGCCGACACTTCTGCTGGCTGACCCACCGCTATCGCAGGCAAGCCAGCTCCCACACTTACCGCGCTCCGAACAGGAGATCAGGTTGGCTTGGCTTCGGCCAGCGCCTGCTGCGCCAGCTCCTTCTCGGCCTCCTTCAAATCATCCTCGCTGATCATCTCGGCAATCGCACGCAGCCGCTCAACCACGCGCGCATTCACCGTGCCTTCGGGGAATTGCCCTTCTTCGTCCGGTTCACCGGCAGGCTCGCCCACCAACAGGCTCAGCGCCTCGTCGGCCTGGCGCACGGCATAGATATGGAACTGCCCGTCGCGCACGGCTTGCAGCACCTTCTCATCGAGCATCAGCGTGGCCACGTTGGCCTGCGGGATGATCGCGCCCTGCTCGCCAGTCAAGCCGCGTGCTTCACAGAGGCGGAAGAAGCCTTCGATCTTCTCGTTGACCCCGCCCACCGCCTGCACTTCACCGAACTGGTTGATCGAGCCGGTGATGGCAAAGCACTGCTTGAGCGGCGTTTTCGACAAGGCCGAAATCAAGGTGCACGCCTCGCCCAGAGACGCACTGTCGCCGTCCACGTAACCGTAGGACTGCTCCAGCGCGATACTCGCCGAGATCGCCAGCGGGAATTCCTGGGCATAACAACTGCCCAGGTAACCGGTGAGGATCATCACGCCCTTGGAGTGGATCGGCTGGCCGAGGTTAACTTCGCGCTCGATGTCGACAATGCCGCTGCCGCCGGGGTACACCGTGGCGGAAATCCGCGCCGGCACGCCGAACGCCGAATCACCGACTTCCAGCACCGTCAGCCCGTTGCACTTGCCCACTGCCGCACCGGCGGTGTCGATCAGGATGACCCCGGCGAGCATGTCGTCGAGAATCCGCGCCGATACCCGCCCGGTGCGCGTGGCCTTGGCCTTGAGCGCACGTTCGATATGGCCGGCATCGGTCATCTCGTCGCCCGCCAGGTGGCGGATAAAGTCCGCCTCGCTGACCAGCTGGAACAAGTCGCCAATGCGCGCCGACAAACGACCCTGATGCTCTGCCAACCGGGCGCTGTAAGTGGCCAACCGCGCCACCGCGTCCGAGGTCAGCGGCGCCATGCCTTCTTCCGAGGTGCGGGTTTTGAGCAACTGGGCGAACTGTTCCAGGCTTTCGTCGACCATCGGGATGTCTTCGTCGAAGTCCACCAGCACGCGGAACATCTCCTGGAAGTCCGGGTCGGCGTCCTGCAACGCGTAGTACAACTGGCGCGAGCCAATGATGATGACCTTGACCTGCAACGGGATCATCTGCGGGTTGAGGGTCACGGTGGCCAAGCGGCCCAGCTCACCCAGCGGTGACTCCATCTTCAGCTTGCGCGACTGCAAGGAACGCTTGAGCGCGTCCCA
The DNA here is from genome assembly GCF_030816095.1 of Pseudomonas sp. W3I7. NCBI lineage: Bacteria > Pseudomonadati > Pseudomonadota > Gammaproteobacteria > Pseudomonadales > Pseudomonadaceae > Pseudomonas > Pseudomonas sp. W3I7. Next base: position 521,156 of record NZ_JAUSXP010000001.1, on the reverse strand, counting down.
CACAAACGGCTCGCTGAGCATTTTTTCGGCTTCCAGGATCAGGAAACCGCCATTGGCACGGTGCAACGCACCCGGGCGCAACTGGCGATAGGTGGTGTAGAGCGCGCCCTGGTCGGTGCTGTATTCGATACGGCCGAACAGGTTGTCGTAGGTCGGGTGCGGCTCAAACACCACCGGCGCGCCGCCGTTGACCGAGTGGCCCACCACCAGGCTTGGGCAATATTGCTCTTCGAGCAGCTTGCGCGCCTGGGCGTCGGTCTTGGCGTCGTCGACCAATTGCTCGACCACGGTTTTCAGCAGGTAGACCTGCATGGCTTGCAGGTAACCGCAAACGCCTGCGTTTTCTGCGTATTTTTCCGACAAGGGCGCCAGCAAAGGTTGCAGGGCCAGGGTGATGGTTTCTTCGTTGAATTGGCGCAGTTGGTTGTTGGACTCACGTTTCCACTGCGGCAAGCTGGCCAGCTCTTCGTTGAGGCGTTCTTCCAGCTCGGAAATATCCGTGTGGAAACGCTCGCGATCGACTTCCGGCAGTTGCGAGAACTCGGCCTCGTCCAGCGCCTTGCCGTCGAGCATCGGCGTGAAAGCGATGTTGGAGCTGTCGCGGTACAGCGCCACGTCTTTTTCCAGCGCCAGGCGCTCGATCACGTCCAAGGCCTTGTCGTAACGCTGGTTGAAGGCGCGGTCGATGGCGCTTTTGCGCTGTTGGTAGGTCGGGTGTTCGAACACGGCCGGGAACGTGGCGACAAGGTTATCGACCAAGCCGTTGATATCGGCGATGAACGCCGCCGCAGCGCCGCCCGGCAATTCCAGGGCACGCGGTTCGCGCGGCTCATCAAAATTGTTGACGTAGACCCAGTCCGCCGGGGTCTGCAGGCGTTTGCCTTCGGCTTTCAGGTAGCGTTTGACGAACGAAAAGCGGCCGGTACCGGGCTCGCCCATGACAAACACGTTGTAACCGGGGCGTGGCATCGCCACACCGAACTGCAACGCTTCTACTGCGCGTTCCTGGCCAAGCACACCGCGAAAGGGCTCCAAATCATTGGTGGTCGAGAAGCTGAACTGTTCAGCGGAGAAAGGGCGAGTCAGCGCTTCGGGCGCTAGACGCAAGCTGGCAGCAACAGGATCAGGCATCGGGCTTCCTTACATCAGGCGGGGCAGATGTCGGCATTCTGGCTCTCGCTGACGCGCTCTGGCAAGGCGAGGCTGTGGGAAAGCATAGACAGGGCATGCGTCTTACAAAAAAATCGCTGCCACACTCGACAACCACACCGATTGTTTTATAAAAAATCACGGAACCCTGGGATCGTGCCTAAACTCCAAACTGCGCGGGTTGGACTAATAACTGGCCCCTAGGGCGCTGCGACGCGCCTGAACCCTTGTCCATTGGTTTGCACACAAAGAGAACAAAGCTATGAAACGGATCCTTCTTGGTACTCTCTTCACCGTTGTCTCCCTCAATGCAATGGCTGAATCGCCAGGTGGCCCGAACTGCGGTTGGGGCAACATGCTGTTCGAAGGCCAGCGCGGTACTCCGGCTCACTTCCTCGCTTCCACCACCAACGGCACCTCGGGTAACGCCACCTTCGGCATGACCTCGGGCACCAACGGTTGCAGCACCAACAGCGCCCTGACCTACGGCGGCAAGTCCTGGATTGCCATGAATGGCATGATGAACGAGCTGTCCGAAGACATGGCCAAAGGCAACGGCGAAGCGCTGACCACCTACGCGGTGGTACTGGGCGTTGCACCGGAAGATCGCGAGCACTTCGCGGCCGTGACCCACGAGCACTTCCAGCAGATCTTCAGCAAAGCTGACGTGACCGCCGACGACGTGCACAACAACACCCTGGCTGTACTGAAAAGCGATACCCGCCTGGCCAAATACGCCACCCAGGCTTAAGCTCGACTGGCCCGCGCCTTTCGAGGCGCGGGTTTTATTTCTGGCTTTATTTTTGGTTCTATTTTTGGGCCCGCCTCCCCTTTGGGTCTCACTACTTCCGACTTAAGTTGCCCTTATGCTCAAACGCTTTGCCTGGCTGGCACTCTTCGCCTGCGCCCCGCTGTACGCGGCGCCGCATATTGATGATCAACGTTTGCAGCAACTGGCTAATGATCCGTTCTGGCTGTCTTTGGGCCATTACGAGGCCGGTAAGCTCAAGGGCTGGCGCAGCTATGTCAGCGACAAAAAGTTCTTCCTCGCCCCCGATGGCGCCCACCACCCGGACCAGGAACTGCAGGCCACCGTGCAGGCTTTGTACGCCCCGGCCAGCCTCGGCGAAAAGCACGCCCAATGCGTTTACCCCGCACGTACCCGCTGGCTCAAGAGTCAGTTGAACCTGACCGATTTGCCCGCCCTGGAGTGCAAAGAATTCACCCAATGGTTCAAGGACGTCGCGCCCCACAGCGCGGTGATGATCTTCCCGGCGGCCTACCTCAACAGCCCGTCGTCGATGTTCGGCCACACGCTGCTGCGTATCGACCAGGCTGACGTGCAGAGCAACAACACCGCCTTGCTCAGCTACGCGATCAACTTCGGCGCCTATATCGAAGGCTCCGACAACAGCATCCTCTACGCCTGGAAAGGCCTGATGGGCGGCTACCCCGGCCTGTTCGCGCTGGTGCCGTACCAGGAAAAACTCTCGGAATACCGCAGCCTCGAGAACCGCGACCTGTGGGAATACCGCCTGAACCTCACCGAAGTCGAGACCAAGCGCATGGTCGAGCACGTGTGGGAGCTCAAGCAGATCCAGTTCGACTACTTCTTCTTCGATGAAAACTGCTCCTATCGCCTGCTCGAGCTGCTGCAAGTGGCGCGCCCGAGCCTGCGCCTGACCGAGCAATTCCCGCTCACGGCGATTCCCACCGACACCGTCAAAGCCGTCAAAGAAGCGGGTTTGGTGGAGAAGATCGACTACCGCCCGTCCCGTGAACGTGAGTTGCTGGAACGCGCGAAGCCACTGGATAGCGACGAGCAGCAATGGGTGCTGAAAATCAGCGATGACCAGAAACAGTTGCAGGAACCGGCCTTCAAAGCCCTGCCCCGCGAACGTCAGGCGCTGATTATCGACGCCGCCTATCGCCTCGGCCGCTACCGCGCCAATGGCCTGGAGCGCGACACCGAACGCTCGCAACGCAGCTTCGAACTGCTGCGTGCGATCAATCAGAACCCGGCGCCCGACCTTAAAATCGAACGCCCCGGCCTGCCGGAAGACGGCCACGAATCGCGCACCTGGCAAGCCGGCATCGGCACCCGAGGCAGCAAAACCTTCGGCGAATACGGCCTGCGCATGGCCTACCACGACCTCAACGACAACGCCGAAGGCTTCCCGCTGGGCGCGCAGATCGAAATCCTGCAAATGAAACTGCGCCAGTACGAAGGCAACCACTGGCAACTGCAGCAACTCGACCTGGCCACCATCCGCTCCCTGACCCCGCGCAATGCGCTGTTGCAACCGTGGTCCTGGCAAGTGACCGGCGGCCTGGAACGCGTGCCGGGCAAACACGACGACGAAACCCTGGTTGCCCACGTCAACGGCGGCGCCGGCGGCACCTGGCAACTCACCGACGACATGCTGGGTTTTGCCCTCGGCACCGTGCGTGTGGAGCATAACAACGACTTCAGCGAAGCCATCTCACCGGCTGCCGGGTTCAACACGGGCGTGCTGTGGAAGAACCCGTTGGGGAATCTGAGCCTGGAAGCCAAGGGGGATTTCTTCACCAATGGCGAAGTACGGCGCAGCATCAGCCTGAACCAGCAGTGGGAATTGTCGCGCAACCTGGGCCTGCGCTTGAGTGCCCAGCGTGAGTACAGCCACCTCTCCACGCCGGTGAATGAAGTGATGCTTGAAGTGAAGTGGTATCACTACTAACCAAAGCTTGGCGATGATCAAAATGTGGGAGCTGGCTTGCCTGCGATGACGGAGTGTCAGCCACTGATTTTTAGCTGACATACCGCCATCGCAGGCAAGCCAGCTCCCACACTTTTTTGCGCCTGACTTGAGTTCTGCGCGCACATCCCAATCAGGAGCTCCGTCAACATGGCTGTTAACTGCACCACCCTTGAACACGTCCGCGAAAACATCGACCGCCTCGACCAACAAATCGTCACCCTGCTGGCCGAGCGTGGCCACTACGTTTCCCAGGCTGCGCGCTTTAAGAAAGACGCCGATGGCGTCAAGGCGCCGCAACGGGTCGAACAGGTGATTGCCAAGGTGCGGGGGTTATCCGAAGCGGCGGGCGCCAACCCTGAGGTCACTGAGCAGGTGTATCGCGCAATGATTGCGGCGTTTATTCAGCAAGAGCTGGCTGAACATGCCGCACTGACGCTGAACCAGACAACATAAACCCCTGTGGCGAGGGAGCTTGCTCCCGCTGGACTGCGCAGCAGTCCCAATCCTTTGGGGCCGCTTCGCGCCCCAGCGGGAGCAAGCTCCCTCGCCACAGGGCAGCGCCTGTCTTTAGATCGTCCCCGCGCAGAGCGCAGGAACGAGGCCTGGCCCTTTAACTCAACACTTTTCTCACCGCCCTTTCACGCCTCCCCGACAAATCCCTGACTAGACTTCCCCTATCAGCCGTAAAGCGGCCAGGGAGTACGCCATGTGGCGGTCTGCGCTAATACTGTGTGCGCTAGTGTGGTTGTCGGGTTGCCAGTCCACCCATCAGGATTTAATCGCCAAGGGTTATCCTCCGGCCTTTGCCGATGGCTTTGATGACGGTTGCAGCAGCGGTCGCCAGGCCGCGGGGGTGATCAGCGGGGAATTTCGCAAGAACGTACCGCGCTATCTGAAAGACCGTGAATACGCCGAAGGCTGGGAAGACGGCTTTCGCCAGTGCAAGGCCATGCGCGAGAACGAGGAGTTGCGCGACTACAAGGACAATCACTGGGATGACCGTGAACGCGCCTGGCAGCAGGAGAAGGATCGCGACGCTGCCCGCGCCTATCGCCCGCAATAGGTCGCTTGCAGACATCCATCGAAACTAAAACGCGGCGACCATGGCCCAACTTCCATAGAGGGAGAACGTCATGAGCCGAGCTTTTGTAAATGAAGACAACGCCGCCGCCCAGGCCGACCAGCCGGTGGAGCGCCTGGTGAGTGAGCAGCCCAATCGTCTCACCGCGCAAGGGTTGGCGCAGTTGCAGGCCAAGGTTGCACAGCTGCAGGAGGAATACAGCCTCGAATCCGCCAAGGATAATAAACAACGCCTAGCGGATATCGAACGGGATTTGCGCTACTTCAACCAGCGCGTGCAAAGCGCCCAAGTGGTAGCACCGGCCACTTCCACCGACAAGGTACAGATCGGCAGCTGGGTGACTTTTGCCAACGAGCAGGACGAACAACAGCGTATTCAACTGGTGGGCGAAGACCAGGCCGACGCCCATTCCCACCTGATCAACTGGGGCTCACCCCTGGGCCGCGCATTGCTGGGCGCCCACGTCGGCGACGAGGTGCTGTGGAAGCGCCCCGTCGGCGATCAGTTGATTGAGGTGCTGCGCGTCGAGCCCGAGGTTTAGACGATGCCTTGGGCCAGCATCGCATCGGCAACTTTCACAAAGCCCGCGATGTTCGCGCCCTTCACATAGTTGACCCGGCCGTTTTCTTCGCCGTAGTGCACGCAGGCGTGGTGAATCGACTGCATAATGTTGTGCAGTTTGCTGTCGACTTCGCCTGCGGTCCACAGCAGGCGCATGGCGTTCTGCGACATTTCCAGGCCACTCACGGCCACGCCACCGGCGTTGGAGGCTTTGCCCGGCGCGAACAGAATGCCCGCCTCGATAAAGATATCCACAGCCTCCAAGGTGGTTGGCATGTTGGCGCCTTCGGCCACGCAGATACAGCCGTTGCGCAGCAACGTGCGGGCGGCGTCGGCGTCGAGTTCGTTCTGGGTGGCGCAGGGTAGCGCGATGTCGCAGGCCAACTCCCACGGGGTTTGGCCTTTGCGGAACTCCAGGCCAAAGCGCTCGGCCAGTTCGCTGATGCGACCGCGCTGTACGTTTTTGAGCTCCAACAGCGCCGACCATTGCTCCTCGGTCAAACCGCTTTCGGCGTACAAGGTGCCTTCGGAGTCGGACAGAGAAACCACTTTGCCGCCGAGGTCCATGACTTTGCGCGCAGCATATTGCGCGACATTACCCGAGCCGGAGACCGCCACGCGTTTGCCCTCAACCCGCTGGCCGTTGCGCTTGAGCATTTCTTCAGCGAAGTACACGCAGCCAAAGCCGGTGGCTTCAGGGCGGATCAGGCTGCCGCCGTAGGCCATGCCTTTGCCGGTCAGTACTGAGGTGAACTGGTTGCTCAGGCGTTTGTACTGGCCAAACAGGAAGCCGATTTCACGTGCGCCCACGCCGATATCGCCAGCCGGCACGTCCACGTCGGCGCCGATGTGGCGGTACAGTTCGCTCATGAATGCCTGGCAGAAGCGCATCACTTCGGCGTCGCTCTTGCCCTTGGGGTCGAAGTCCGAGCCGCCTTTGCCGCCGCCCATGGGCAGCGAGGTCAGGGAGTTTTTGAAGGTCTGTTCGAAGGCGAGGAATTTGAGCACGCCCAGGTTCACCGACGGGTGAAAGCGCAGGCCGCCTTTGTAGGGGCCGATGGCGCTGTTCATCTGGATGCGGAACCCGCGATTGACCTGAACCTTGCCGTGATCATCCACCCACGACACCCGAAACGTGATCGCGCGTTCCGGCTCGCAGATGCGCTCCAGAATACCCGACGTCAGGTAGTGAGCGTTGGCCTCGAGAAACGGCCACAGGCTGCGCAGGACTTCTTCTACGGCCTGGTGGAACTCCGGCTGGTCGGGGTCGCGTTTCTTGAGGCGCGAAAGGAAGGATTCGATAGATTCGATCATGGAGAAGTCTCGGCAAATTGATTGTTTTTAAATGAGATTGAGCCGGACCTTAGCAATTCATGTTGCACCTGAAAAGCGCAAAATGTCGCCTTTGTGAATTTAAATGGTGCATTGGATATAAATTAACGGGCTTTTTTGCACCATGAAGGGGATTTCAACCCAAAGCATGCACCAGCAGTTAAACCGCCATCGCAGGCAAGCCAGCTCCCACATTTGATCGGGTTGCCAAGTTGAAATGCGGTCGAAGGTGGGAGCTGGCTTGCCTGCGATGAATCCACCTCGGTCTTCCTGAAACCCACGCAAAAAAAAGCGGAGCCCGAAGGCCCCGCTTTTTCAAACCAGCCCAACTCAGGCCAGTTTTTTGTGCCGTACACGGTGCGGCTGGGCAGCAGCATCGCCCAAGCGCTTCTTACGGTCGGCTTCGTACTCAGTGTAGTTACCTTCGAAGAACACCGCCTGGGAGTCATCTTCGTAGGCCAGGATATGCGTCGCGACGCGGTCCAGGAACCACCGATCGTGAGAGATCACAATGGCGGCGCCCGGGAAGTCCAGCAGGGCTTCTTCCAGGGAACGCAGGGTTTCAACGTCGAGGTCGTTGGACGGTTCGTCGAGCAGCAACACGTTGCCGCCTTCTTTCAGGGTGAGGGCCAGGTGCAAGCGACCGCGCTCACCACCGGACAGGTCCTTGACGAACTTCTGCTGGTCGCCGCCCTTGAAGTTGAAACGGCCGACGTAGGTGCGCGACGGGATTTCATAGTTGCCGATGCGGATCTGGTCCGAACCCTCGGAGACTTGCTGGAATACCGTTTTGCTGCCGTCGAGGTCTTCGCGGCTCTGGTCCACACAGGCCAGCTGCACGGTTTCACCGATTTCGATGCTGCCCGAATCCGGGGTTTCCTTGCCCATCAGCATGCGGAACAGTGTGGATTTACCCGCACCGTTACCCCCGATAACGCCGACGATCGCGCCTTTTGGCATGGAGAACGACAGGTTGTCGATCAGCACACGGTCGCCATAGCCTTTGCAGACGTTCTTGAATTCGATGACCTTGTCACCCAGGCGCGGGCCGGCCGGGATGTAGATCTCGTTGGTTTCGCTGCGCTTCTGGAATTCCTGCGACTGCATTTCTTCAAAGCGTTGCAGACGTGCCTTGGATTTGGACTGGCGGGCCTTGGCGCCTTTGCGCACCCACTCCAGTTCTTCCTTCATGGCTTTTTCGTGGGCCGATTGTTGCTTGGATTCGGCCGCCAGACGGTCGGACTTGGCTTCCAGCCAACCGGAGTAGTTGCCCTCGTAAGGGATACCGGCGCCACGGTCGAGCTCGAGGATCCAGCCGGCGACGTTGTCGAGGAAGTAACGGTCGTGCGTGATCGCTACCACGGTGCCCGGGAAGTCGTGCAGGAAGTGCTCCAGCCACGCGACGGAATCGGCGTCCAAGTGGTTGGTCGGTTCGTCGAGCAGCAGCATGTCGGGAGCCGACAGCAGCAGGCGGCACAGGGCCACACGGCGCTTTTCACCGCCGGAGAGAAATTCGACCTTGGCGTCCCACGCCGGCAAACGCAGCGCGTCGGCGGCGACTTCCAGCTGGCGCTCCAGGTTGTGACCGTCGCCAGCCTGCAGGATGGCTTCGAGCTTGGCCTGTTCGGCGGCCAGTTTGTCGAAGTCGGCATCTTCTTCGGCGTAGGCGGCGTACACCTCGTCCAGGCGGGCCTGGGCGTTCTTGATCACGGCCACCGCTTCTTCGACCACTTCACGCACGGTCTTGGTCGGGTCCAGGATCGGCTCTTGCGGCAGGTAGCCGATGTTCAGTTCGGGCATCGGGCGGGCTTCGCCTTCGAACTCGGTGTCGACGCCAGCCATGATTTTCAGCAGCGTGGACTTACCCGAACCGTTGAGGCCGAGCACGCCGATCTTGGCGCCGGGGAAGAAGGACAGCGAAATGTTTTTCAGGATTTCCCGCTTCGGCGGAACAACTTTTCCCAGCCGATGCATGGTGAAGACGTATTGAGCCATGGTGAACCTAGCGTCAGTGACTGATGAATTAAGCGGGCGAAGCCCGTGCAGGCCATGCGCGGCGCGGGCCGTTGACTATCATCAATGCCTGCGAGCGGAAAAAGCCTGAATGTCTGGGGCTGGAACGCCCCCGCGTAACCGGCAAAGCTACCTGAATGCGCTTGGGCAGTCCAGCCAGGCGGGGCTGGCACTTTGCCACAAGGCAAGGCATGCTAGCCGCCCTCCGGGCGTCCGGCTTATAGTGCACGTCGCGCGCCAGTCCAGCCAAACCGCAGGATCACAGCTTGTCCAAAGTCACGCCGCCTACGCCCTTGCGCGCCGCTCATATAGCGCCGGGCGCGCCCCTGCACGGCACTTTTAAAGGCGCGTTGGCGACGCTGGTGCTGATGCTGCTGGCCTTATTGTTCTGGCAACTGCTGGACCAGCTGCAGCAAAACCAGAAAAACCAGCAGCAATACACCATCGACTACAGCGCCGACCTGGCTGAACAGATCAGCCTGAACATGGCCCTGAGCGCGAAAATCGCCCTGAACCTGCTACCGATGGTCGAGCCGCCGCGCAACGACGAACAGCAACAAGCCTTGATGCGCACCTTGCAACGTTCGCTGCCGGAGCTGCGCAGTTTTGCCTTGCTCGCCCCCAGCGGCGCATTGATCAGTGACAGCGCCAAAGACAGCCAGGACCGCGCCTGGCTCGAAGAACTGGTGCAGCGCAGCCACTCGCAACCTTATTACCTGAGCAACAACGCCGACGGCACCCTGATCTATTTGTTGCTGCAGCAGCCCAGTGGCGGCTCGAAAATGTACTGGGCCTTGCGCCTGGCGCCCAACTACCTGAGCAACCTCACCCGCCAGGACGGCCAGGGCCAGCGCCCGATGTGGGCCATCGAGAACCGCCTGAACCACCGCGTGGTCAGCCGTGACAATGGCATGCCCGCACAGTGGGCCACGGCATTGACGCCCGATGAGTTGAGCAAAAGCGTACTGGTCACGCCCCTGAGCAAAAGCGACTGGCAATTGCGCGGCCTGTTCGACCGCAGTGCGGTGCTGCAACAACTGCTGCCGGCGTTTATCGGCAAATGCCTGCTGGGCCTGGCGTTCTCGCTGATCCCGCTGATCGTGCTGCTGAACATGCGCCGCCGCCAGCGCCAGGTGCATGAGGGCCGCCGGCGTTACCAGGATATTTTCGAAGGCACCGGCGTGGCCCTGTGCGTGCTGGACCTGTCAGGGCTCAAGGCGTTTTTTGACAAAACCCGGGAGCAGACTCGCGAGCAATTGCAGGCCTGGCTGCACAATAACGCCGCAGAACGTCAGCAATTGCTCCGGGAATTGCGCATTACCGAAGTCAACCAGGTGGCCGTGCGCCTGTTGAATGTTGGCTCCTGCGAGGAAGCCTGGGAACGCCTGATCGATGATTGCCCACGCAATGCCACTGCCATCGGCTATCAAGTGCTTGAGGCGGTGCTGACCCAGCAAAAGCAGCTGGAGCTGGAAATTCAGCTCAATGACGTCGCCGGCAACGATCAGTACTTGTGGCTGGTGATGCGCCTGCCGGAGCAGCAGGACGACTTCAAGGCCGTGATCCTCAGCATCAACGATATCACCAGCCGCAAGCTGATCGAGCTGTCGCTGGTGGAGCGTGAGAGTTTCTGGTCCGACGTGGTGCGCACCGTGCCGGATCACCTGTATGTGCAGGACGTGATCAGCCAGCGCATGATTTTCAGCAACCACCATTTGGGCCACACCCTCGGCTACAACAAGGCCGAACTGCAGCAAATGGGCGAGTACTTCTGGGAAATCCTGCTGCACCCCGAAGACGCCGAGTACTACCACGACTTGCGCCAACGCCAACGTGAGGTCGGTTACACCACGCAGTTGCAGTGCCAGTTGCGCTTTCGTCATCGCAATAACCAGTGGCGGCGCTTTGATATCCGCGAGCAGGCCCTGGCCCGCGACAAAACCGCGGTGGTCACGCGCATCATCGGCGTGGCCAAGGACATCACCGACCAGATCGAAGCCAGCGAATCCCTGCGCGACAGCGAGCAGCGCTACCGCATGCTGGCCGAAAGCATCAGCGACGTGATCTGCTCCACCGACAGCCAGTTGGCCCTCAACTACGTCAGCCCGTCGGTCAACGCCGTGCTGGGTTATGACGTGGACTGGGTGTTCAAGAACGGCTGGCAGTCGATCATCGCCAACCCGCAGCAACTGGCCGGCATTTACAGCCTGATGGAACAGGTCAGCCGTGCCCTGGGCGACCCCGCCGCGCTGAATACGCTGCGCGATCAAGTGCATACCCAGCTGTTCCTGTTCGACTGCCTGCGCGCCGATGGCCGCAAGGTGCCGATCGAGCTGCGCCTGGTGCTGGTATGGGATGAGCACGGCGCATTCGAAGGCATCCTTGGCGTGGGCCGTGACATCAGCCAGCAACGCCGCGCCGAAAAAGACCTGCGCATGGCGGCCACGGTATTCGAGCACTCAACCTCGGCGATCCTGATCACCGACCCGGCCGGTTATATCGTGCAAGCCAACGAGGCGTTCAGCCGCGTCAGCGGCTATGCCGTGGCGGATGTGCTCGACCAGTTGCCAAACATGCTCACCGTCGACGAACAACAGGAAGCGCACCTGCGTTACGTGCTCAAGCAGCTGCACCAGCACAGTACCTGGGAAGGTGAAGTGTGGCTCAAGCGTCGCAATGGCGAGCATTACCCGGCCTGGGTCGGCATTACCGCCGTGTTCGACGATGAAGGCGACCTGGCCAGCTACGTGTGTTTCTTCAGCGATATCAGCGAGCGCAAGGCCAGCGAACAGCGCATCCACCGCCTGGCGTATTACGACGCCCTGACCCACCTGCCCAACCGCACCCTGTTCCAGGACCGCCTGCACACCGCGTTGCAGTCGGCCGAACGGCAAAAGTCGTGGGTGGTGCTGATGTTCCTCGACCTCGACCGTTTCAAACCGATCAACGACTCCTTGGGCCACGCCGCCGGCGACCGCATGCTCAAGGAAATGGCCACCCGTCTGCTGGGCTGCGTGGCCGAAGACGACACCGTGGCGCGCATGGGCGGTGACGAGTTCACCCTGCTGCTGCAACCACGGGTGAGCCGCGAGATGGCGCTGAACCGTGCAATCAGCGTGGCCGAACAGATCCTGGCGAGCCTGGTGAAGCCGTTTGTGCTGGAGGGCCGCGAATTCTTTGTGACCGCCAGTATCGGCATCGCCTTAAGCCCGCAGGACGGCAACGAGCTGAGCCAGTTGATGAAAAACGCCGACACGGCGATGTATCACGCCAAGGAGCGCGGCAAGAACAACTTCCAGTTCTACCAGGCCGACATGAATGCCAGCGCCCTGGAGCGTCTGGAGCTGGAAAGCGACCTGCGCCATGCCTTGGAACAGAACGAATTCGTGCTGTATTACCAACCGCAGTTCAGCGGCGACGGCAAGCGCCTGACCGGCGCCGAAGCCCTGCTGCGCTGGCGTCACCCGCGCCGTGGGCTGGTGCCGCCGGGGGATTTCATTCCGGTGCTGGAAGAGTTGGGGCTGGTGGTGGACGTGGGCGACTGGGTGATTTCTGAGGCTTGCCGCCAGCTCAAGACCTGGCACCAGAACAAGGTGCGCGTGCCGAAAGTCTCGGTGAACATTTCGGCACGGCAGTTCTCCGATGGCCAGTTGGGTGAGCGTATCGCCACCATTCTCAAGGACACCGGCCTGCCGCCGGCGTGCCTGGAGCTGGAGCTGACCGAAAGCATTCTGATGCGCGAAGTCAACGAGGCCATGCAGATCCTCGCCAGCCTGAAAAACCTGGGCCTGAGCATTGCGGTGGACGACTTCGGCACCGGTTATTCGTCGCTCAACTACCTCAAGCAATTCCCCATTGATGTGTTGAAGATCGACCGCACCTTTGTCGACGGCCTGCCGTCCGGCGAGCAGGACGCGCAGATTGCCCGCGCAATTATCGCCATGGCCCACAGCCTCAACCTGGCGGTGATCGCCGAGGGCGTGGAAACCCATGAGCAGCTGGATTTCCTGCGTGAGCATGGTTGCGACGAGGTGCAGGGTTATCTGTTTGGGCGGCCGATGCCGGCGAATCGGTTTGAGGCGCAGTTCAGTAACGACGCGCTGTTCATGTTCGACTGAAGCCTTGTGGTGGGGCTGATGGCCGCATCGCAGGCAAGCCGGCTCCCACCTTTTGAATTGTGAATACCTTCAAGTGTGGGAGCTGGCTTGCCTGCGATAGGGCCAGTACAGGCACCGCCCATCCCTGGATGAGCCCCACTTGTCCGCGACATGATGTCCTTTCATATGCCATCTAAAACCCATTGGGTTAGAATGCCCTCCTTTTCTGCCCCCGATCCTTGAGGACCGCCATGTTCAGCCGTGATTTGACTATTGCCAAGTACGACGCCGATCTCTTCGCCGCCATGGAGCAAGAAGCCGTGCGCCAGGAAGAGCACATTGAGCTGATCGCTTCGGAAAACTACACCAGCCCTGCGGTGATGGAGGCTCAAGGTTCGGTTCTGACCAACAAGTACGCCGAAGGCTACCCAGGCAAGCGCTACTACGGTGGTTGCGAGTACGTCGACGTGGTTGAGCAGCTGGCTATCGACCGCGCCAAGGAACTGTTCGGCGCCGATTACGCCAACGTTCAGCCGCACGCCGGTTCCCAAGCCAACAGCGCCGTATACCTGGCCCTGCTGCAAGGCGGCGACACCATCCTGGGCATGAGCCTGGCCCACGGCGGTCACCTGACCCACGGCGCCAGCGTTTCCTCCTCCGGCAAGCTGTACAACGCCGTTCAATACGGTATCGATGCCAACGGCCTGATCGACTACGACGAAGTCGAGCGCCTGGCGGTTGAACACAAGCCAAAAATGATCGTGGCCGGTTTCTCTGCCTACTCGCAGATCCTCGACTTCCCGCGCTTTCGCGCTATCGCCGACAAGGTTGGCGCCTACCTGTTCGTGGACATGGCTCACGTAGCCGGTCTGGTTGCCGCTGGCGTCTACCCGAACCCGGTGCCTTACGCTGACGTCGTGACCACCACTACCCACAAGACCCTGCGCGGTCCACGTGGCGGCCTGATCCTGGCGCGCGCCAACGCCGAGATCGAGAAGAAGCTCAACTCTGCGGTATTCCCAGGCGCCCAGGGCGGCCCGCTGGAGCACGTCATCGCTGCCAAAGCGATCTGCTTCAAAGAAGCCCTGCAGCCTGAGTTCAAGACTTACCAGCAACAAGTGGTGAAGAACGCCCAGACCATGGCCAGCGTGTTTATCGAGCGCGGCTTTGACGTGGTGTCCGGCGGTACTGAAAACCACCTGTTCCTGCTGTCGCTGATCAAGCAGGACATTTCCGGTAAAGATGCTGACGCTGCCCTGGGCAAAGCCTTCATCACCGTGAACAAAAACTCCGTGCCGAACGACCCACGTTCGCCGTTCGTCACCTCCGGCCTGCGCTTCGGCACCCCGGCTGTGACCACTCGTGGCTTTAAAGAAGCAGAGTGCAAAGAGCTGGCCGGCTGGATCTGCGACATCCTGGCAGACCTGAACAACGAAGCCGTGATTGATGCGGTACGTGAGAAGGTCAAGGCCATCTGCAAAAAGCTGCCGGTGTACGGCGCTTGATTGCAGTTGCGTGACTGAAAAGCCCGGCTCTTGAGCCGGGCTTTTTTATGCCCGATCTCAAATTGAAATACGGTTCAATGTGGGAGCTGGCTTGCCTGCGATAGCGGCCTGTCAGTTGGCACATCATTAGCTGACCCACCACCATCGCAGGCAAGCCAGCTCCCACACAGGATCGCATTTCAAGTCAGGATTACTGGTAAACCCGGGCAAAGCCTTCGCGGATTTTGTCTTCCGGCAATTCATCAGCAATAAACACAATCACACTTTCACGCGCCTCGCCCTCGGCCCATTCGGTGTCCCAATCGAAACCGTAGAGCTTGAGCACGCCCTGAAACACCATGCGCCGGTCTTCCCCGGCAATGTTCAGCACGCCTTTGTAGCGCAACAGCTGTTTGCCGTGATCTTCCAGCAACTCATTCATGAACTCGCTGAGCCGGTCGATATCCAGCGGCTGGTCGGTGCGCAGCACCAGGCTGGAAATACGGTCGATGGATGGCGCGGCACTGACCGGGCGCAGGCTCATGCCTGCGTTGAGGTTGAAGCCGCGCACGTCGAGCAGTTCGGCCAAGTCGATTTTGCCGTGGTCGACCACCCGAATCGGCGCGCGGCGGTTGATGCGGGTCAGGCGCTGGCTGAGAGCGTCGAAGCTCGCTTCGTCCACCAGGTCGCGCTTGCTCACCAGCAGACGGTCGGCAAAACCGATCTGGGCCTGGGCGATGGTCTGGGTCAGGTGGTGTTCGGCGTGGGCCGCGTCCACCAGGGTGATGATGCCGTCGAGGATGTAGCGCTCGCGCAGCTCCTCGTCGATGAAAAAGGTCTGGGCCACGGGCGCAGGGTCGGCCAGGCCGGTGCACTCGATCACCAGGCGGTCAAAGGCGATCTCGCCGCTGTCCAGGCGTTCGAGCAGCAGGTACAGGGCTTTGGTCAGGTCGGTGTGGATGGTGCAGCACACGCAACCATTGGACAGGGTCATGACTTGTACAGGCTCGGCGCCCAACAGCTGGGTATCGATGCCCGCATCACTGAATTCGTTTTCGATCACGGCGATTTTAAGGCCGTGCTCGGCTTTGAGCAGGTGGCGCAGCAAGGTGGTTTTGCCGGCGCCGAGGAAGCCGCTGAGGATGGTGACAGGGATGGGAGAGGACAAAAAATTCTCCTTATTATTGAAGGAACACAAAACAAATGTGGGAGCAGACCCATGTGGGAGCTGACTTGCCTGCGATGCAAACAACTCGGTCTATCAGTCAGACCGAGGCGATGCTATCGCAGGCAAGCCAGCTCCCACACAAGCCCGCTCCCACACGGGATCACTGCAAGCCTAACTTATCGGGTCAGCAGCACTTAGGCCCACCCTTGCCACCGTAACGGGCTTCCTGGCGTTCGCGGAAGAACGCCTTGTAGTCCATCATCGGTTTGTCCGGGTGCTTGGTTTGCATATGCTCGACGTAGGTGTCGTAGTCGGGCATGCCGACCATCAGGCGCGCGGCCTGACCGAGGTATTTACCGAGGCGACTGATGTCATTGAACATGGTTGCAATCCTCGTTTACGCGTCCGGTACAGCCTGGTAAGGGGCTTCTTTGTCCGTGCGTTCTTTGTTGCCCCAGGCAGCGACGCCGACCTTGAGCGCATAGAACAGGATACTGAAGACCACGAACAGGAACAGCGCCGTCAGCGTTGCGTTGGTGTAGGCGTTCCAGATCACGTGTTGCATCTGGTCGATGTTCTTGGCCGGCGCGAGGATCTGGCCGTTGGCCAGGGCATCGCTGTACTTCTTGGCCAGCGACAGGAAGCCGATCGCCGGGTTAGCGTCGAACAGCTTGATGAAGCCTGCGGTCACGGTGCAGATCAGCAGCCAGACAGCCGGCAACATGGTCACCCAAATGTAGCGCTGGCGCTTCATTTTGATCAGCACAACGGTGGCGAGCATCAGCGCGATACCGGCGAGCATCTGGTTGGAGATACCGAACAGCGGCCACAAGGTGTTGATCCCACCCAACGGGTCGATCACGCCCTGGTACAGCAGGTAGCCCCACATGGCCACGCAACCTGCCGTAGCAATCAGGTTGGCGGTCCAGGACTCGGTGCGCTTGAGCGACGGCACGAAGGAGCCGAGCAGATCCTGGAGCATGAAGCGCCCGGCACGGGTACCGGCGTCGACGGCGGTCAGGATGAACAGTGCTTCGAACAGGATCGCAAAGTGGTACCAGAACGCCATGGTGTTTTCACCCGGCAGCACACTGTGCAGGATCTGCGCGATACCCACCGCCAGGGTCGGCGCACCACCGGCACGCGCCAGAATGGTGGTTTCACCGATGTCATGGGCCACTGCCGTCAAGGCTTCCGGGGTAATTGCAAAACCCCAGCTGCTGACGGTTTGCGCCACCGTCACCACGTCAGCGCCGACTACCGCAGCCGGGCTGTTCATGGCGAAGTACACGCCAGGCTCGATGACCGAAGCGGCAACCATGGCCATGATGGCCACGAACGATTCCATCAGCATCGCGCCGTAACCGATGTAGCGCGAGTTGACTTCGTTATCCAGCAGCTTGGGCGTGGTGCCCGAGGAAATCAGTGCGTGGAAACCCGAAACCGCGCCACAGGCAATGGTGATGAACAGGAACGGGAACAGGCCGCCCTTCCATACCGGGCCGGTGCCGTCGATGAATTGGGTGAGGGCCGGCATTTTCAGCTCTGGCATGGTGACCAGAATGCCGATCGCCAGGGCGATGATGGTGCCGATTTTCAGGAACGTGGAGAGGTAGTCACGCGGTGCGAGGATCAGCCACACCGGCAGTACCGCAGCGACGAAACCATAGCCCACCAGCATCCAGGTGATCTGGATCCCGGTAAACGAGAAGACCTTGGCCCACACCGGGTCAGCGGCGATTTGCCCGCCCAGCCAGATCGAACCCAGCAGCAACAGCACGCCGATGACCGAGATTTCCCCAATGCGGCCCGGACGGATGTAGCGCATGTACACGCCCATGAACATCGCAATCGGGATGGTCGCCATCACCGTAAAGATGCCCCACGGGCTCTCGGCCAAGGCCTTGACCACGATCAGCGCCAGCACCGCAAGGATGATGATCATGATCAGGAAGCAGCCAAACAGCGCGATGGTCCCCGGAATGCGGCCCATCTCTTCGCGAACCATGTCCCCCAGGGAGCGGCCATTGCGACGAGTGGACAGGAACAGCACCATGAAGTCCTGCACCGCACCGGCCAGCACCACGCCGGCAATCAGCCAAAGCGTGCCGGGCAGGTAGCCCATCTGCGCCGCCAGCACCGGGCCGACCAGCGGACCTGCACCGGCAATCGCCGCAAAGTGGTGACCAAAAAGAATGTGTTTGTTGGTCGGCACATAGTCCAGACCGTCATTGTTGAGCACTGCGGGGGTGGCCCGCCGTGGGTCGAGCTGCATCACATTGTTAGCGATGAACAGACTGTAGTAACGGTACGCAACCAGGTAGATGGCAACAGCAGCAACCACAATCCACAAGGCGTTGATCGCCTCGCCGCGGCGCAAGGCCACTACGCCCAGGGCGCATGCTCCTACAATTGCCAGCACCAGCCAGGGTAGGTGGCGTAGCAGGCTATTATTATTTTTCATTTTTATATTCCAGCCAGGGTGGACAGAAAGACAGCCAGCCCGAGTTTAGCGCTGTTGGCCCTAAAGGCCAGCCCCCTACGTTGGTCTAGAGCCTTACAACGCTAAAAAAAGCAGAAATAAAGGCCCAATGATGGCGCAGGGCTACAATTCCCTTATCCACAGAGGGTTTGACCATGAGTGAACAACCGTCAGATCGGCGCCGTTTCCGGCGTATCGCCTTTGATGCCCGAACGACCATTGCGCAAAACAGCTGGAATTCGCCGGTGCAACTGGTGGATCTGTCGCTCAAAGGTTTGTTGGTGCAGCGCCCTGATGATTGGCAGGGCAGTCGGGCCCAGCTATTCGATGTGGAGATCCATCTGGATCCGGAGGCGCATATCAAGATGCAGGTAAAACTGGCCCACGATGATCATGGGCAGTTGGGGTTTGTGTGTGAGCACATTGACTTGGACTCGATCAGCCATTTGCGGCGGTTGATCGGATTGAACCTCGGGGATGAGGAAGAGCTGCACCGCGAGTTAGCGGCGCTGCTGGAAATCTAACAGCCAACACTGACTAAATGTGGGAGCTGGCTTGCCTGCGATAGATTCACCTCGGTCTTCCTGAAAGACCGCGGTGCCTGCATCGCAGGCAAGCCCGCTCCCACATTGGTTTTGCAGTGTTACTGATTACTCGAACAGTGCATCCAGGGCCTGTTCAAGGCGCGTGACGCCAATAATCTTGATTCCCGGCGGCGATTCCTTCGGCATATTGCCCTTGGGCACGATCGCGCGCTTGAAGCCGTGCTTGGCCGCTTCCTTCAAACGCTCCTGGCCGCTCGGCACCGGGCGCACCTCGCCCGACAGGCCGACCTCACCAAACACCAGCAAGTCATGGGGCAACGGCTTATTACGCAGACTGGACATCACCGCCGCCATCAGCGCCAGGTCGGAAGCGGTTTCCAGCACCTTGACCCCGCCGACCACGTTGAGGAACACGTCCTGGTCGTGGGTGGGAATGCCGCCGTGACGGTGCAGCACCGCCAACAGCATCGCCAAGCGGTTCTGATCCAGGCCGAGCGTGACACGCCGTGGGTTGGCCAAGTGGCTGTCATCCACCAGTGCCTGGACCTCGACCAGCATCGGGCGGGTGCCTTCCCACGTCGCCATCACCACACTGCCGGGGACTTCTTCCTGGGCGCGGGTCAGAAAAATCGCCGAAGGGTTGGAGACTTCTTTCAAGCCGCGGTCAGTCATGGCGAACACGCCCAGCTCGTTGACCGCACCAAAGCGGTTCTTCACCGCCCGCAGCAAACGCAGGCGGCCATCGGATTCGCCTTCAAAATACAGCACGGTGTCGACCATATGCTCAAGCACACGCGGCCCGGCCAGTGCGCCTTCTTTGGTTACGTGGCCGACCAGGAAGATCGCCGTGCCGCTCTGCTTGGCATAGCGCACCAACAGCGCCGCACTTTCGCGCACCTGGGACACGCCGCCGGGTGCCGATTGCAGCTGCTCGGTGAAAATCGTCTGGATCGAGTCGATCACCATGACCTTGGGCTTTTCGACGCGCGCCGTGGCGATGATGCTTTCGATGCAGGTTTCGGTCATGACCCGCAGTTGATCCTGGGGCAAGCCCAGGCGGCGGGCGCGCATGGCCACTTGCTGCTGGGATTCTTCACCGGTGACGTAGAGTGCCGGCATGCGGCTGGCGATGCTGCACAGGGTTTGCAGCAGGATGGTCGATTTGCCGATGCCGGGGTCGCCGCCGATCAGCACCACCGAGCCGTCCACCAGCCCGCCGCCCAGTACGCGGTCCAGCTCGCCGGACGCGGTGGAAAAACGCGGGATTTCTTCGACGCTGACTTCGGCCAACGTCTTGATCTGCGCCTGCTGCCCGGTCCAGCCGGCACGGCCGGCGGGGGCTGCAGCGCCGCCGCTTTCGATCATGGTTTCCGTCAGGGTGTTCCATGCACCGCACTCGGTGCACTGGCCGGCCCACTTGGGAAAGGTCGCGCCGCACTCGGTGCAGCCGTACATGCGCTTGGCCTTTGCCATTTGAAAACCTCCAACCGAAAAACCGCGATGATAGCTCAGCGCGGCGCCGGGGTCCGGATTTCGCCACTGGCCAAACGTGAAGCGCTGTTGCCAATCGGGTCTTCGGCGTTAAGGTCGGCGCCTTTGGCCTTTAACTCATCCAGCAATTCAACACGCTTGAACAGCCCGGCGTACATGGCGGCGGTCTGCCCGGCGCCGTTGCGCTGGTCGGGGTTGCAGTCGGTGGCGAGCAGGCGCTGGGCGATTTTCAGCTCACCTTTGAAGATCGCGCCCATGAGCGCGGTGTTACCGCGCTTGTCTTGCACACAGGCGTCGGCGCCGGCGTTGAGCAGGCGTTCCACGAACGGAGCCTGGCCGTGGTAGGCGGCAAGGATCAACGCGGTGTAACCCTTATCGTCCTGGGTGTTGAGGCTGTAGCCGGATTCGATAAAGGTGTTGAGCATGTCGATATCGCCACGGCGGGCGGCGTCGAAATAGTAGTCCTGCAACTGGGCCTTGAGCGCGACCGGGTCGGGCGACTCGGCATGAGCGACAAAAGCCAGCATGGCCATCAGTAAACCGATAGAAATTCGCATGAGTTTTCTCCAGCTCGGGGTCGACGCCCATCAGCGGGCGCCGACCGTCACCAACCTCAGTCAGTCAGTTTTTCTGCCAGCGCCTTGACGCGCGCCAGGTCGCCTTTTGCCACCTTGGTCACGCCAGTGCCGTACTCAGGGTCAGCCTTGTAGAGGAACGACAGGATGATGTGCTTGCTCTCGTCATCGGTGGTGGCCAGGGAGCCGCCGAAGTTCTCGATCAAGTCCTGACGCTCTTTCTTGCTATAGGAGCGGTACAAGTCACCGGCCTGCTTGAAGTTCTGCTCGCGCTGGATCTTCGCCTGCTGGGTGCTGCCCGACAGCGCCGACTGGCTGTAGCGCGCGGCTTGCGGCTCTTCACGCGGCAGCAGGCGGCTTGGCTGGTAGTTCACGCCCGTGGTGGTCTTGCCGGTGTTCATTGCGCCATCCTGGTTACCGTTGTTGACGGTAACGCGAGGTGCGTTGATCGGCAGTTGCAGGGCGTTCGGCCCCAGGCGGTACATCTGCGTGTCGGCGTAGGAGAACACCCGACCTTGCAGCAGGCGGTCTTCCGACGGCTCGATGCCCGGCACCAGGTTGGCCGGGGCCATGGCCACTTGCTCGGTTTCCTGGAAGACGTTGGCCGGGTTGCGGTTCAGCACCATCTGCCCGACTTTGCGTTCCGGTACGTCAGGCCAGATCTTGGTGGCATCCAGTGGGTCGAAATCAAACTTGGCCAAATCCTCAGGCTTGAGCACTTGCACGTACAGGTCCCACTTGGGGAAATCGCCCTTGTTGATGTGAGTGACCAGGTCGTTGGTCATATGGCTGTAGTCACGCCCCTGCACTTCGGTTACTTGCTTGGGGTCCAGGTTCTTGATGCCCTGCAGGCTCTTCCAGTGGAACTTGACGTAGTGCACTTCGCCCTTGGCGTTTATCAACTTGTAGGCATGTACGCCGTTGCCGTCCATTTCGCGATAACTGGCCGGCGTACCGGAGTCGGAATACAACTCGGTGAGTGTGCGGGTGGATTCTGGAACATGGGAGAAGAAGTCGAAACGACGGGAGTCATCGTCGAGGTTAGTGCGCGGGTCCGGTTTGAACGCATGGACCATGTCCGGGAACTTGATGGCGTCGCGGATAAAGAACGTCGGGAAGTTATTGCCTACCAGGTCCCAGTTACCTTCGCTGGTGTAGAACTTGGTGGCGAAACCGCGCGGGTCACGCAGGGTTTCCGGGGAATGGTTGCCGTGCACCACCGCCGAGAAACGCACGAATACAGGGGTGGCTTCACCGGCTGCGAAGACTTTGGCTTTGGTCAGGTCGCTGAGGTTGTCGGTAACGGTAAAAGTGCCGTGGGCGCCGGTGCCACGGGCGTGAACCACGCGCTCCGGGATGCGTTCACGGTCAAAGCGCTGCAGCTTTTGAATAAGTTGCACGTCTTGCAACAGCACCGGGCCATTGGCCCCGGCGGTTTGTGAATTCTGATTGTCGCCCACAGCGGCGCCATTATCGCGGGTCAGGTTGGCGGCGTGTACGGAAAGGGACAGCAGGCTGGCAGTGACCAGTGCCAGCGCACAGCGCGCTGAAACGGGCCCGCGGCTCATTGACGTGTTCATCGAGGTTTCCTCTGGCTTTTTTAGTGCACATTCAGTTGTGCTTGCCAGAGGCTAGTGACCTGCGAGTCAGAAGATAAATAGAAAAACACCACCGGGCTGATTAAGAAAAAAATGTGGTAAGCCCCTGAATTGAAGCGTATTCCGCGCGCGATTGGTGGCACTTTGCAAACTATTTGCGATTTAATCGGTCGATAAAAATTGACAGTGTTAACGGTTGTGTCGAGCGAGCGGGCTACGACTGACTTACACTGACCTCCACCCTTCTAATCTGTAACAAGGAATAACCTATGGGCGTGATCAGTGAATTCAAGGCCTTCGCGGTCAAAGGTAATGTGGTCGACATGGCCGTCGGTATCATCATCGGCGCCGCGTTCGGCAAAATCGTTTCCTCGTTTGTGGGCGACGTGGTGATGCCACCCATTGGTCTGCTGATCGGTGGTGTGGACTTCGGGGACCTGGCGATAACCCTCAAGGCCGCGCAGGGTGATGTGCCCGCCGTGGTCCTGGCTTATGGCAAGTTTATCCAGAGCGTCATCGACTTCGTGATCGTCGCCTTCGCCATCTTCATGGGCGTGAAAGCCATCAACCGCCTGAAGCGCGAAGAAGCTGTAGCCCCAAGCCTGCCGCCGACGCCGACCAAGGAAGAGCTGCTGCTGGGTGAGATCCGTGATCTGCTCAAAGCACAGAACGACAAGCCGCTTTAACCCGTGTTTGCCTGGAAAAGGCGCCTGTTTCAGGCGCCTTTTTTATTACCAGTAATTTTCTACCGCCACTTGCCCAGGGCGCCGGCTAAGGCTCAATTGCAGGTCGCGCTGCTTGAGCAATTGGCGGGTGTCATCGACCATCTGCGGGTTGCCGCAGATCAGCACGCGGGAGTGCTCCGGCGTCAGTGCTACGCCGGCAGCGCGCTCCAGCTCGCCATTCTCGATCAGCGTGGTGATGCGCCCGTTCAGCGCCCCAGGGTGCTGCTCACGGGTGACAATGGGAATGTAGGTGAGTTTATGCGCGTACTCGGCCAGGTACTCACGCTCGCCCAGCGTGTCAATCAGCGACTGATACGCCAGCTCTTTGGCCTCTCGGGCGCTGTACACCAGCACGATGCGCTCGAATTTTTCCCAGACCTCGAAGTCCTGCAGAATCGACAAAAACGGTGCCACCCCGGTGCCGGTTCCGAGCAACCATAGATCACGCCCGTCCACAAAGCGGTTCAAGGTCAGATAGCCAGTGGCTTGGCGCTCCACCCTCAAGGTATCGCCCACCTTGAGGCGGCTTAACTCACTGGTGAACTCGCCCCCCGGAACGACAATAGAGAAGAAGTCCAGGTGTTCATCAAAGGGCGAGGACACAATGGAATAGGCGCGCCACACCGTGCTGCCGTCCGCCTTGGTCACGCCCAAGCGCACAAACTGGCCGGCGGTAAACCGAAAGCCCGGGTCACGGGTGGTGCGCAGGGTAAACAGGCTGGGCGTCAGCGATTGCACCTCGAGCAAGGTCTGGCGGGTAAATTTCTCAGCACTGGACGTCATGAGGGGCTCCGTTGAACAGGTGCCCTAGTGTCCCCCAAAGTCGCGCAGGGAAACACCGGTGGTTTGTACTGGCATTGCCACGCGCACCGGGTAACCGTTCGCGTGCAAGCGCTGAAATCGAATCTATCCCGTCCAACTAAACATTTAGCTATTTCTCACCTTCCAACAGGCCATTACCTGTCACTGTGTATTTAAACCACTATCAATTTAATATCACCGCCAACACATTAATATCATTAGATTTTTCACTGCAACAGCGATACATGTACAAAAGATGACTCGGCGTATAAGTATTAAACAAAGAAAATACGAACAATCAGTAAATTTTTTTTCACGCTACGAGTTGTAGGCTTTGTCCTACACTGATTTCCGTACCCGCTGGGAGATAGGACGTGCCCAGGCAACAACACCTATGGAGAGTTACCGATGGTCAACTGGCGCAATACACGACTCCCCAAATTGGAAGGTGAGAACAAGATCAACACTATTTATGAGATGGTGATCAATCACACCTATGAGCTCGGGTTCCAATACTGCTCCTTCACGATGAGTTCACAACAGTCAGACACTCAAACAAAACCCATTCACTTCAACAACTATCCAAACGAATGGAACAACGTCTACAAACAAGCGCATTTCTTTGACATTGATCCGGTCGTCGCCCACTGCAAAAGCAGTGTGATGCCCATCGTGTGGGATGAAAAAACATTCAACACCACACCGCACTTATGGTCGTTGGCCCAATCCTTTGGTGTGCATTTGGGATGGACCCAGGCCGTGCACGACTTTCAAGGCGTGTTCAGCATGCTCACCCTGGGCCGCAGTAACGGCGAAGTCAGCCCGGAAGAGCTTTACGAGAAAGCCGGCCAGGTCCTCTGGCTTTGCCACGTGATGCACGCGGCGGTGGCACAAGAATATGCCGAAAAAACCAGCGTCACGGCGCCTTGCAAGTTGACGCCACGAGAAACAGAAATCCTCAGGTATTCAGCCTTGGGCAAGACGGCGTGCGAAATTGCCATGATCCTGTGCCTGTCGGAGCGCACCGTGGGCTTCCATATCAGCAGTTGCTTGAGAAAACTTGGGGTCAATAACAAGATTGCGGCCGTGCTTTGCGCCTCCAAAGCCGGGTTGTTTTAACCGCTGAAGAAACACCGCATGTAATCCCGCCGAAAAAAAAGTAACATTTACGGCCAATTCTGAGTGTTGATACGGCGCATTGGCGCCACTTCGTTGTTCACTCAGATGGTTGCGCCGGCCGCCCGTGCCCGCTGCCGCCCCATCGATGACCCAGAGCTCCCCCCGCCATGCCCCTGCTTGACAGCCCCTTCGCCCAGCTCGACCTGATTCGCCAGCCAGAGCAACACAATGACCCGTTGCAGGCCTTCGATGCCGCCGACGAGTACCTGCTCAGCTACCTGGCAGAACAGCAGCCTGGCGCGGCAACCCGTGTGCTGGTGCTCAACGACAGCTTCGGCGCCTTGGCGGCCAGCCTTGAAGGCCAGGTGCAGGTCACGTCCAGCGGCGACTCGTTTTTGGCGGCCCAGGGTCTGGAAAAAAACCTCGTACGCAACGGCAAGACCTTTGATGCCGTGGCATTCGTGCCCGCCAGCCAGCGGCTGGCCGGGCCGTTCGACCGCGTGCTGATCCGCGTGCCAAAAACCCTGGCCCTGCTGGAAGAACAGTTGATCCGGCTGCAAGGGCAGTTGGCGCCAGGCGCTCAGGTAATAGCCGGGGCGATGATCAAGCACTTGCCACGGGCGGCGGGCGAATTGTTGGAGCGCTATATCGGCCCGATGCACGCTTCCCTCGCCATGAAAAAAGCCCGGTTGCTGATCGCCACGGCTGAAGACCGCCCGGCCGCCGTCTCGCCCTACCCTACTCGCTACACACTAGACACACCGGCCATCGAGCTGTTGAACCACGCCAATGTATTCTGCCGCGAAGGCCTGGACATCGGCACCCGCGCCTTCCTCCCGCACCTGCCAAACAATCTCGGCAGCGCGCGCGTGGCGGACCTGGGCTGCGGCAACGGCGTGTTGGCAATTGCCAGCGCCCTGCAAAACCCCGACGCGCAGTACACCCTGGTGGATGAGTCCTACATGGCTGTGCAGTCAGCGGCCGAAAACTGGCAGGCCGCCTTCGGTGCGCGCGAGGTCACCGTACGCGCCGCCGATGGCCTCGCCGGCCAGGAACCGCAATCTTTGGACGTGGTGCTGTGCAACCCGCCGTTCCACCAGCAGCAGGTAGTCGGCGACTTCCTGGCCTGGCGCATGTTCCAGCAGGCGCGCGAAGCGCTGGTAGTGGGCGGTGCCCTTTATATCGTCGGCAACCGCCACCTGGGTTATCACAGCAAATTGGCGCGTTTGTTCCGTGGCGTTGAACAAGTAGCCGCCACGCCGAAGTTCGTCATTCTCAAAGCCCGCAAATAAAAAAGCCCTCGTAGCGAGGGCTGGAAAACCGGGCCGCAAAGCCCGGATCGGGATATCAGTGAGTGGTCAGGCCGGCCGCATTCATGAACATGCGCATCAGGCTGGCCAC
The DNA here is from genome assembly GCF_030816095.1 of Pseudomonas sp. W3I7. Lineage (NCBI taxonomy): Bacteria > Pseudomonadati > Pseudomonadota > Gammaproteobacteria > Pseudomonadales > Pseudomonadaceae > Pseudomonas > Pseudomonas sp. W3I7. The sequence continues at coordinate 494,793 of NZ_JAUSXP010000001.1, read as the reverse complement.
GACGAACAGGGCCAGCACGCTGCCGGTCCAGATCATCGCCAGCCACCCCAGGCGCCGCCACAGCGGTTGTTTCTCGGCCTGTTCAATCTCGTGTAACGAAGGTTTGCCGGACATACAACGACCCTCCTAGTGGTAGCCGTCTTCGTGGGTGACCTTGCCTCGGAACACGTAGTAGCTCCAGAAGGTGTAGCCCAGGATAAACGGGATGATGAACAACGTGCCCACCAGCATGAAGCCCTGGCTCTGCGGCGGTGCGGCAGCGTCCCAGATCGACACGGAAGGCGGAATGATGTTCGGCCACAAACTGATACCCAGGCCACTGTAGCCGAGGAAAATCAGCACCAGCGTCAGCAGGAACGGCGTGTAGTGCGCATTACGCGCCACCGCGCGGATCAAGCCGTACATGGTCACCAGCACCAGGATCGGCACCGGCAGGAACCAGAACAGGTTCGGCAGGGTGAACCAGCGCGAAGCGATTTCCGGGTGCGCCAGCGGCGTCCACAGACTGACGATACCAATCACCGCCAGCACCACAAAGGCCAAGGGCCGCGCCAGGTTGTGCATCTGCTCCTGCAACTTGCCTTCGGTTTTCATGATCAGCCAGGTGCAGCCGAGCAAGGCATAGGCGACCACCAGTGCAACGCCACAGAACAGGGTGAATGGCGTGAGCCAGTCCAAGGAGCCGCCGGCAAACTGGCGATTCACCACCGGAATGCCATCGATAAACGCCCCCAGCGCCACGCCCTGGAAAAACGTCGCGGCGATGGAGCCGCCGATAAACGCCTTGTCCCACAGGTGACGCTTGTCGTCCTTGGCCTTGAAGCGGAACTCAAAGGCCACGCCCCGGAAGATCAGCCCGATCAGCATCAGAATCAGCGGCAGGTACAGCGCCGACAACACCACCGAATAGGCCAGCGGGAACGCGCCAAACAATGCCGCGCCACCGAGTACCAGCCAGGTTTCGTTGCCGTCCCATACCGGTGCGACGGTGTTCATCATCACATCACGGTCGACTTTGCCGGGGATAAACGGAAAGAGGATGCCGATGCCCAAATCGAAACCGTCCATCACCACGTACATCATGATGCCGAAGATGATGATCACGGCCCAGATCAGCGGAAGATCAATACCCATCTCAATTCCCCTTGTGCTGGATGTGGGCGTGGTCGTCGTCGCTGCCGTCATCGGCGGCGGACAACGGACGGGCCGGTGTACGTTTCTGGCCAGGGCCACCATGGGTTGGCTCGCTGCCTTCGTGAGTCTGCGGACCCTTGCGCACCAGGCGCATCATGTAGCCCAACCCGGCGCCGAACAGCGCGAAGTACACCACCACAAACAGCACCAGCGTGATGGTCATCTGCGCCAGGCTATGCCCGGAGGACGCATCCGCCGTGCGCATCAACCCGTAGACCACCCACGGCTGGCGGCCGATTTCGGTGGTGAACCAACCGGCAAGAATCGCGATCAAGCCGGACGGGCCCATCCACAGTGCCAGGTACAGGAACGGCTTGGACGTGTACATCTTGTCGCCCCGGCGCAGCCACAGGCTGAACAAACCGGTGAAAATCATCAGGAAGCCCAGGCCGACCATGACCCGGAACGACCAGAACACAATGGTCGAATTAGGACGGTCTTCAGGCGGAAACTCCTTGAGCGCCGGCACCTGTTTGTCCAGGGAGTGGGTCAGGATCAGGCTGCCGAGATACGGAATCTCCACCGCGTATTTGGTTTTCTCGGCTTTCATGTCCGGCCAGCCGAACAGGATCAGCGGCGTCGGCTCATTACCGATATTTTCCCAGTGGCCCTCAATCGCGGCGATTTTCGCCGGTTGGTGCTTCAAGGTATTGAGGCCATGGAAGTCACCGATCACCGCCTGAATAGGCGCCACGATCAGGGCCATCCACATCGCCATCGACAGCATGGTGCGGATCGCCGGGTTGTCCTTGCCGCGCAGCAAATGCCAGGCTGCCGAAGAACCGACGAAGAATGCGGTCGCCACAAAGGCGGCCGTGGCCATGTGCATCAGGCGGTAGGGGAACGACGGGTTGAAGATCACCGCCAGCCAGTCGGTGGGAATCACCCGGCCGTCGATGATTTCAAAGCCTTGTGGGGTCTGCATCCAACTGTTGGAGGCCAGAATCCAGAAGGTCGAGATCAGCGTACCGACGGCCACCATCACCGTGGCAAAGAAGTGCAGCTTGCGCCCCACCTTGTTCCAGCCGAACAGCATCACCCCGAGAAAACCCGCCTCAAGGAAGAAGGCCGTGAGCACTTCGTACGTAAGTAGCGGCCCCGGTGACGGCACCGGCGAAGTCCGAAAAGCGACTCCAGTTGGTGCCAAACTGATAGGCCATGACCAGGCCCGAAACCACCCCCATGCCGAAGTTGACGGCAAAGATCTTCGACCAGAAATGGTAGAGGTCACGGTAGGTGTCGTTATGGGTCTTGAGCCACAAGCCTTCCAGCACCGCAAGGTAACTGGCCAGGCCGATGGTGATCGCCGGGAATAGGATGTGAAACGAGATGGTGAACGCGAATTGAATTCGGGCGAGATCTAGCGCCTCCAAACCGAACATAAGTCTTCCTCTGTCAGGTAATACCGGCTGCTGGCGGGAGCCTGCACCCACTGCCCCCACGGATATGGAGTGTGGCGAATTTCAATTCGTTTCTTTTTTTACCCATCACGTAGGGATTCTGGCCTTGCGGCCGCCAGACCAATCCCGGGGCCGGTTTTGATCTGGATCAAGCATTGCTGAAAGAGTAGTCCCATTTTCGGACGAAAGCCGTGTGGTTCATTGACGCGTGACAGGTTGCCTCAGCTCAGTTCTTGCAACTATTTGTTACAGCTTGATGCTAATCTGCCTGCTCCCTCTGCTCCTGACCTGACTTCCCGATGCCTAGTGAACCTGCGTTGCTGTTGCGTCACCACCGCCCTTTCATCGCGTTCTGGCTGGCGCGCATCTTCACCGCCAGCGGTTTCCAGATGCTTACCGTGGCCATCGGTTGGAACCTCTACCAACTGACCGGCAATGTGCTGGACCTGGGCCTGGTCGGCCTGGTGGAGTTTATTCCACGCGTGCTGTTCATGTTGCACACAGGCCACGTGGCCGATCGTTATGAGCGGCGCAAGGTCGCCGCCATCTGCCAGACCGTGCAGGCGTTGATTGCCCTGTCCCTGGCCATCGGCGGCCTGACAGGCAACGTGACCCGCGAGATGATCTTTATCCTCGCCTTCCTGCTCGGCGCCGCACGCTCGTTTGAGATGCCCACCACCCAAGCACTGCTGCCGAGCATCGTGCCCAGCGCGCTGTTCCCGCGTGCCGTGGCCTCGTCGCAATCGGCGCAGCAACTGGCCACCATCGTGGCGCCGGCGTTGGGCGGCTTGCTCTATGCGTTTGGCAGCGTGTGGGTGTATGGCCCGACCGTGGTGCTGTACCTGATCGCCTGCGTGCTGACCCTCAACCTGCCCGCGCGCCAGACGCCGCTCAATAAAGCCAAGGCAACCATGGATTCACTGCTGGCCGGGATCCGCTTTATTCGCAGCCGCCCGGACATTCTCGGCGCCATCTCGCTGGACCTGTTCGCCGTGTTGCTGGGCGGCGCCACGGCGTTGCTGCCGGTGTTCGCCAAGGACATTCTGCTGACCGGTGCCTGGGGGCTGGGCCTGTTGCGTTCGGCACCGGCGGTGGGCGCGTTGTTGATGTCGCTGTGGCTGGCGAGGTTCTCGGTAGACCGGCATGTCGGGCGTGTGATGTTTACCGCCGTCGGTGTGTTTGGCGTGGCAACCATTGCGTTCGGCCTGTCGACGTCGTTCTGGTTCTCCCTGGCGGTATTGGTGGTACTGGGCGCAGCGGACATGATCAGCATGGTAATCCGCGCATCGTTCGTGCAACTGGAAACACCGGATGAAATGCGTGGGCGGGTCAGTGCGGTCAACGGCCTGTTTATCGGCGCATCCAACCAACTGGGCGAGTTTGAATCGGGGATTACCGCCCACTGGTTCGGCACCGTGCCCGCCGTGGTCATGGGCGGGATTGGTACGCTGTTGGTGACGGGGGTGTGGATAAAGCTGTTTCCGACCCTGGCCAACCGCGATCGGATGCATGTGCCGGTGGAAGAAAAAAGCGCTTAAGCACTTTTTTTGCCGGCTGCAAGGTTCACCGAGTGGACCTACCAGCAAACAGAAGAAATCTCACTTCAACGACTGCAACGAACTACATAGGCAATGGAACGCTACCTACAGCATCGCCACTCAGGAGGTTCCTAATCCAGTCATAAAGTCTGAGGTTTTTTCATGCATATCGGCCCGCCACGCCTTGATGCTTACTCCGTGCTGCCTGAATCTGCACCTACGCGCCATAAGCGTTCAATCGATTCATCCCCACCTGATGATCAAAAACTGGTGCAGCAAACTGTGCCGGCTCCCGACTCGTCTGCCAGTGGATATATCGACGTCAATGTTAATCCAGACCCGGGCAAAAGCGTCGGGGCGGGTCAGAAAACGCCTCTACCGGTTGTCCTCGAACCCAACACCAACCTCGACCCGGTCAGCCAAGAGATTCGCGGCGCCTTCAAAACAGTTCAAGAAGAAGCCTCCATTTTTCTGAAAAATAAATTTGCCGAGATGGCGGCAAAGGCGACCACTCCAGCCGAAAAAGAAAAATGGGATATCGATCCCGACAATACCTACGTTGTTACATACGACTACAACTCCACGGGTGAAAAACCTTACTCCGCGAAAATCATCAAGCGAATTTCATTGACCGAGGCACTTATTGCCAACGATCGGAGCACGCCTAAAGGGGAAGGCCATCCAATTGCCTTCTTCCCAGGCGGACCCGAGGTCATCGTCAAGCCCGAATTGAAAACGCACAAACCTGGCATCTTCGATTTCCGCAGCCGCTTCCACCCGGGGAATGAAAAGGCTGACACTACACATACCTATCAAGGCATTTACAAAGAGTCCGCTGGAGAACCTGCGCCGGTTTACAACGGAGGGAACCAAAGCGCACTCACACCCGACGAGTTCAGAGCTCTGATTAAAAATGCGGACTATCAAAAGCCTTACAATCAATTCCTGAATGAGTTCTGGAGCAGCCACGAAAAGAACTATCCGCCCCTGGCCAAAGCGGCTCTTGCTAAAGCCGCCATGAGCCAGCGCCAAGAAGGCAGCCTCAGCCCACAAGCTCACGACCTGGTGATGCGGGCAACCGGATTGTCAGGCAGTGAGGCCTCATGGCCGGACCTCACACTTGAAGACTTACAGAAAAACCCGCCAAAGGATCCCACTATTGAAGTTGGGCTGCTGAAAGTCGGGCACTTTCAATCCACCGACCTTATGTACATCACGGACAACAAAGTCAGACTTGGCGCCGACGGTAAAAAACTTCCGCCCCTCACACTGCTTTACATACCGGGAAACTCTTCGCCCATTCACAGCTTCAACAGTCAGGCTGAAATGAAAGCTTGGTTCGCTGAGCAAATGAAAGACCCCCACAAGCGCGAAGCAATGGCCGCGCACTTCCCTCTCAAAGACAAACCCAACGGCTACGGGCGAGCAGGCATAGTTGAGACATTGGCCGGGTTGGGCACATGGCCTGAAAAACGCGAACCTCCGGGAGGATTATTTTCCTATGACCATCGAGCGTTCAGAGGTTTCTGGAACCCTCAGGATTTCATCGGCACAGAACCTAGCCAATCGCCGTTCGATGAAGTCACAAAGCGTCAGAAAGATCGCTCGTATGCAGATGCTGCTGTGGACATCACCAGCAACTCGGACGTTATCAAGAAAAAAATCATCTCAGGCTTGGAAAAAGCAGCCAAAGCAGCCATGTTTCTAGCACCGCTGGCTTTGCTAATGCCTGAAGTAGCACTGGCATTGGATGCGTTCCATCTGGCCAATGGAGTAATTCAGACAGGTATCGGCATTGACGACAAGATACAGGGCAAACCCACTGGCAACGAACGAATACTATTCGGTTTTTTCAACGCCGCCGCCGTTGCGCTTCCCTATATCGCGCGGGCCGGCAGAGCCGGTGAAAGTGCCGCTGGTGAACTCGAATCTTCTTCAATAAAACCTAGTGCAGAAACTGAGCCGACAGCCCCGGGATCAGAACCCGCTAGGCCTAACGCGTCTGGCGCCAATCGCATGAGCCCCTCACAGTGGCACGATCTGAGCGAATATGCAGAGACCAAAGGAGAACAACTGATCGCGGGTGTAACGCCCAACAAAGGTATCTATCAAGTCAAGTCCGTCAGAGGCGAAGATCGTTGGTTTATCCGCATGACCAATGAAAACGGTGCCCACCAGGTTTATGAGATAGATGGCCGGTTTAAACTGCGCAACGGCTATGCCGATATTATTGACCCCTTTTCCAAAAAGCCGGTGATGACCGTACACGCCACTGTGGACGGGCGATGGGAGCCGATCAATGGACCAGGAGGCATAAAACTCCCATGGACCAAGGACAGCCCAAGCGCTGATCAGTTTGATCCTGCTGCCTATGACCCTCCCGCTCAAGGAAAACCTTCAACGTCAAAGGCGTCCCAAAAAACAGATGCCGAACTGAAGAAAGATGCGAGCAGCTTTCATAAAAAAGCGAAAACGAAACAACCTCCCAAACTCTCGGACATCCCACAAGATTCGCAGCCAAATAAAATCATCGACTCCGTCTATCAAAAGTCGACAGGCATGGTCCTTGGTGAGGACCATTCACAATCCGCTGGATTACGATTTCTAATTGACCATGCAGATGATTATAAGAGCGCCGGAGTGAAAACCCTGTACTCAGAGGGTTTTGAACACTCTCTTCAGCCAGATTTGGATAGGTTTTTCGACACAGGTGAATTCTCACCCGCCTTACGGAAAAACTTAAAGCTCATTGACCGAGCGCATATCGCACATGAGCCCTATACGAATAGAAATCTGCTGTTGACCATGCGAAATAAAGGCATACGCGTTAAAGCCATTGACGTGCCCTCGGTAGAGCCAAAGACCACCCGACTTAAAAACATGAACTACTATGCGACTAAAGTGATAGAGAGAGATCAGGCCCTGCGCCCAGGTGAAAAATGGGTTGCCCGGGTGGGCAGCGAGCATGTGTTCTCATACGACGGTGACCCGCCCATTCGAGGAATCTCTCAACTGACAGGTGCAACCGGAATAACCGTCGATGAAGCCGCTGCCGGTGTGCCAACCTCCGTCATTCAATCTCTAGACAAAACGGAGCTCTATGTAGAACTGAAACACCCTTGAAGATCCGGTGATTGAAGGCGTCAAGCAACCACCGATTTCTGCCGCGTGCGTGTCTGTTGGCCAAAATCGGTGGCTGCGCTGGATCGAAGGTTAACGCTATAGCACTTTATCCAAAGTGACAGGAAACTCCCGCACCCGCTTGCCGGTGGCATGGTAAATCGCATTTGCCACTGCGGCCGCCACCCCGACAATGCCGATTTCACCCACGCCCTTGGAGCCCAGGGCGTTGACGATTTCGTCGTGTTCGTCGACAAAAATCACTTCAATGTCGCCGATGTCGGCATTTACCGGGATGTGGTACTCGGCCAGGCTGTGGTTCATGTAGCGCCCCAATTCATGGTCGACCTGGGTCTCTTCATGCAGCGCCATGCCGATACCCCAGACCACGCCGCCGAGGATCTGGCTGCGGGCCATTTTCGGGTTGACCACTCGCCCGGCGGCAATGGCGCTGACCACCCGACGCACCTTGATCGTGCCCAGGTCTTCGTCGACCTGAACCTCGACAAACACCGCCGAATGGGTCGCCGTCGCGTAGCCTTCACGCTTTTTGTCTGGCTGGCTGTCAACCTGGACGGCTAATACCTCTTCGCCACTGTCCTTGACCAGTTGCGCCAGGGACACACTCACGTCCCCTGTGTGCAACTGGCCGTCTTCAAAGCGCACAGTTTCTGCGTCTTTGAACACCGGGTAAGTCTGCCGGGCAATCGCCAGCAGTTTGGCGTTCAGCGCTTCGCAGGCCTGCTGCACGGCTGTGCCGACGGATGAGACGGTAAACGAGCCGCCCTGTAACGGCGCCGTGGGTAACGATGAGTCTCCCAGCAGAAAACGCACATCGGCCATCGCCACACCGCTGGTTTGCGCGGCAATCTGGGTCATCACCGTGTAGGTGCCCGTGCCGATATCGGTGGTGGCGCTGCTGACGGTCAATTGGCCTTGGGCATCCAACTGCGCCTTGGCGCTGGCCTTCATCTGCAAGGCTTCCCACACACCACCGGCCATGCCCCAACCGATCAACTGGTTGCCGTCACGCATGCTGCGCGGCTCTGGGTTGCGCTGGCTCCAGCCGAAGCGCTCGGCGCCTTCGCGGTAACACTCGCGCAGGGCTTTGCTCGACCAGGGTTTGTCTTCGTTCTGGTTGCGCTCGGCGTAGTTGATCAGGCGCAGTTGCACAGGGTCCATCCCCAGGGCGCAGGCCAGTTCATCCATCGCACACTCCAGGCCAATCACGCCCAACGCGGCGCCCGGCGCGCGCATGTCCATCGGCGTGGACACGTCCAGGGGCACCAGTTTGTAGGTCAGTTGCACGTTGTCGCAGTGGTAGAGCATGCCGCTCCATTCCACCACATGTTCGCTGAAATCTTCGAAGCGCGAGGTCTGGCCAATCGCAGTGTGGCCCAACGCCAACAGGCGACCATTGGCAGCAGCGCCCAGTTGCAAACGCTGCAGGGTGCGCGGGCGGTAGCCGAACGTGAACATCTGTTGACGGGTCAAGGTGACGCGCACCGAACGCTTGAGCGCCAGCGCTGCCATTACCGCCAGCGGCAATTGATACTGCGGGCGCAGGCCCGAGCCAAAGGCACCGCCGACGAATGCGGCAAAAATCCGTACCTGGCTTTTATCCAGGCCGAAGACTTTTTGCACATAGGCCTGGCAGTTCTGCGGGCCCTGGGTCTTGTCGTGGATATGCAGGGTGCCGTCCGGCTGATACAGCACGGTGCTGGCGTGGGGCTCCATCGGGTTGTGGTGCTCGATGGGCGTGCTGTAGTGCATATCCAGGCTGACGGCGGCAGCGGCCCATTCGGCCTGGAAGTTGCCCCGTGGCTTGGGCGGCGTTTGCGGCGAAGGGTGCGCCTGCTCCTGCAGGGCCACAAGGTCAGTGGCAAACGCCTCGCTCGCGTATTCGATCTCGACCAGCGAGGCAGCGTGCCGCGCCAGTTCAAGGTTGTCGGCGATCACCAGCGCCAGGGGTTGCCCGTTATAAAGCACGCGGTCGTTATACAGCGGGCGAAACGGCGAGCCGTCGGCCGCATCGGCGTCGGCGAAGGCCTCATCGTAGCTGGCAAGTTGGGGGCGGTTCAGGTGGTCAAGCACCCTGACCACGCCCGGCAGCGCCAGGGCTTTGGACGCGTCGATCCGGATTACCCGGCCCTTGGCAATCGTGCTTGAAACAACACTGCCATGCAGCAAGTCGTTGCCTGGAAATTCACCGGCATAACGCGCCTGGCCGGTGACCTTGAGCAGACCGTCAACACGGTCCAGGGGTTTGCCGACGGCGGTCATGGGCGTTCTCCTGCGACAGCGGCGTCGCTCAGGGCACGGATAATTGCGCGGCGTGCCAGCTTGATTTTAAAGCGGTTGTGTTCCAAGGGTTCGGCGTCCTGCAGCAAGGCGTCAGCGGCCTGGCTGAAGGTTTCGCGGCTGACCGCTTGCCCGATCAGCGCGGCCTCCACGGCCCGATCGCGCCAAGGTTTGTGGGCCACACCGCCAAGGGCCAGGCGCGCATCGACGATGGTGTCGCCTTCCAGTTCCAGCGCGGCGGCAACGGAGACGAGCGCGAAGGCGTAGGACGCACGGTCACGAATCTTCAGGTAGTGGCTATGGTTGGCGAGATGATCCGGCGGCAGTTCGATGGCGGTGATCAGCTCGTCGTCGGCCAGCAGGTTGTCGCGCTCGGGCGTGTCGCCGGGCAAGCGATGAAAGTCGGCAAATTCAATCACCCGCGCACCGCCACGCCCTTCCACATGCACCCGCGCCTGCAGCGCTGCCAGGGCGACGCACATGTCCGAGGGATGGGTGGCCACGCAGTGTTCGCTGGCGCCGAGGATCGCATGGATGCGGTTCAACCCCGCGCGCGCCGGGCAGCCGCTGCCAGGTTCACGCTTGTTGCACGGCACGCTGGCATCATAAAAATAGTAGCAACGGGTACGTTGCAACAGGTTACCGCCGGTACTGGCCATATTGCGCAGTTGCGGCGAGGCGCCCGCCAGGATGGCCTGGGACAGCAATGGGTAACGCGCTTCGATCAGCGGGTGCCAGGCCAGGTCGGCATTGCTGACCAACGCGCCGATCATCACCCCGCCGTCGGCGGTCGCCTCTACGCCGTTGAGCGCCAAACCGGTGATGTCGATCAGGTGTTCGGGGCGGCTGATGTTCTCTTTCATCAAGTCCAGCAGGTTGGTGCCACCGGCGATAAACCGCGATGTCGCGCTGCTCAGGTGCACGGCTTCCTGCACATCGGCCGGCTTGCTGTACTGGAAAGGGTTCATTGGTCACCTCCCAGCACAACGTCTTCAATGGCATCGCGAATATTGCTGTAGGCCCCGCAGCGGCACAGGTTGCCGCTCATCAGTTCCTGGATTTGCCCAGTGTTGTGGGCGCGGCCTTCATTGGCCAGGCCGACGGCGGAGCAAATCTGCCCTGGCGTGCAGTAGCCGCACTGGAAGGCGTCATGCTGGATAAAGGCCTGCTGCATCGGGTGCAACTGGTCACCGTCGGCCAGGCCCTCAATGGTGGTCAATTCGGCGCCGTCACACATCACCGCCAGGGTCAGGCAGGCGTTGATACGCTTGCCATCACGCAACACCGTGCAGGCGCCGCACTGGCCGTGGTCACAGCCTTTTTTGCTACCCACCAGATCCAGCTGTTCGCGCAGCAGGTCCAGCAAGGTGGTCCAGGGCAACACCTGCAGCTGGCGGTCTTGGCCATTCAGGGTCAGGCGTATCGGGTGGCTGACGAACGGTTTGGTCGTCGTGCCATTAGGGTTCGCGCTCATAAACACCTCACGGGTTGGTGCACATCCGCGGCGTTCAGGAAAGTCGCCGTCTTAGGGCTACGACTTCCCGAGGTAGTGAGCGTTCAAGGGGATTGATCAGAGGATGCTGAACCTGAGTTTCAAGGTGTTTTGCGCGCCATTGATCGAGATATTGCTGTATTCGAACCAGCCTTGGGCCTGGACGTTCAGGTCAAACACATAGATGTAGCCCATCACAATGCCTGCGCCGTTACAGACTTCGCTGATGCTGCCCACCTGACACACCGGCGTGCGTTGCCCATTCAATTCGGCGCCATTGAAGCGCCCCATCGGGCTTTTGCCCAGGCCGACTTCCATCACCGAAACCTTGGTCGGGCCACGATGGGTGCACATCTGGGTGGTCGTCACGCCCGTGGGGATGGTTTCCGTGCAACGTGCCGACTCGACCTTGAATACCCGCACCTCGCTCAAGGGCGGTGCAGCCGCGCCCCACGCCGGTGCCACGAGCCCCAGGCCGATTACGGCGAACAGAGCTAGACTGCTGGCGTTGGCTTTTTTCATGCTGATAACGACCCTGTGTTTAACGTCGGCGCAGTATGCCTCAAGGCCAGATCGGAGAATACGCAGCCTATCCGCCACATCGCGTCGGCTGCTGGTATCATGCGCCGCTTTTTCCGATCCTCTCTGAAACCACAGGCGCTTGGCGCAGTTTGTGCTTTGACTTAGAGGTCAACAAATAACGACGCAAAATAGCGTCACAGGGAGCCGGCATGCTGGAAAAGCTGTTTCAACTCAAAGCACACAACACCAACGTGCGCACCGAGATTCTCGCGGGTATCACGACCTTTCTGGCCATGGCCTACATTCTGTTCGTGAACCCGAGCATCCTCGGCGAGACCGGCATGGACAAGGGCGCGGTGTTTGTCGCCACCTGCCTGGCCGCCGCCATCGGTTCGACCGTGATGGGCCTGATCGCCAACTACCCGATCGCGCTGGCGCCGGGCATGGGCCTCAATGCCTTCTTCACCTACACCGTGGTCCTGCACATGGGCCATACCTGGCAAGTCGCGTTGGGCGCGGTATTCATTTCGGCGGTGTTGTTCTTCCTGCTGTCGATCTTCCGTATTCGTGAGTGGATCATCAACAGCATCCCGCTGCCGCTGCGCTCGGCGATTGCCGCCGGTATCGGCCTGTTCCTGGCGCTGATCGCCCTGCACAACGCCGGTATCGTGGTCAGCAACCCGGCCACCATGGTCGGCCTCGGCGACCTGAAACAACCGGCGCCGATCCTCGCTACCTTGGGTTTCGCGCTGATCGTGGCGCTGGAAGCCCTGGCGGTGCGCGGTGCAGTACTGATCGGCATCCTGGCGGTGACCATCGTGTCTATCGCGATGGGCTTCACCCCGTTCGGCGGCGTGACCTCGATGCCACCGTCCCTGGCGCCGACCTTCCTGCAACTGGATATCAGAGGCGCGCTGGATATCGGCCTGGTCAGCGTGATCTTCGCCTTTCTGTTCGTAGACCTGTTCGACAACTCCGGCACCCTGATCGGCGTGGCCAAACGCGCCGGCCTGATGGGCAAGGACGGGCACATGCCGAAAATGGGCCGTGCACTGATCGCCGACAGTACCGCCGCCATGGCCGGTTCGCTGCTGGGTACGTCGACCACCACCAGCTACATCGAGTCGGCTGCGGGCGTGAGTGCCGGTGGCCGTACCGGTTTGACCGCCATCGTGGTCGCCATCCTGTTCCTGCTCGCGCTGTTCTTCTCGCCACTGGCCGCCAGTGTTCCAGCATTTGCCACCGCGCCGGCGCTGCTGTTCGTGGCCGTGCTGATGACCCAGGGCCTGGCCGAAATCGACTGGGATGACATTACTGTTGCAGCGCCGGTGGTGGTCACCGCCCTGGCGATGCCTTTCACTTACTCCATCGCCAACGGCATCGCCTTCGGTTTCATCGCCTGGACCGCCATCAAGCTGCTTTCGGGCCGCTACCGTGAGCTGAACCCGGCACTGGTGATCCTGTCGATTCTGTTTGTGATCAAGCTGGGCTGGTTCAACGCATGACTTTTGACGCCACAAGCTATACCGCTCAACTGCAAGACAAGGTCACGCGCTTGCGTGACCTGTTGGCACCGTTCGACGCCCCCGAACCGCAGGTCTTCGATTCGCCGCTGCAGAACTTCCGCCTGCGCGCGGAGTTCCGCCTGTGGCGCGAAGGCGGTGAGCGCCACTACGCGATGTTCTCCCAGGACGACAAACGCACGCCGATCCTGATCGAAGAATTCCCGATCGCAAGCCAACGCATCAACCAGTTGATGCCGCAACTCAAAGCCGCCTGGCAAGCGAGCGCAGCCTTGAGCCACAAGCTGTTCCAGGTGGAGTTCCTGACCACACTGGCCGGCGACGCAATGATTACCCTGTGCTATCACCGCCCGCTGGACGAGCATTGGCACACTGCTGCGAACAAGCTGGCGGCGGATTTGAATGTCAGCATCATCGGCCGCTCCAAGGGCAAGCGTGATGTGATCGGCCACGACTACGTGGTGGAAAAACTCGAGGTCGGTGGCCGCACCTTCAGCTACCGCCAACCTGAGGGCGCGTTCACCCAGCCCAACGGCACCGTGAACCAGAAGATGCTCAACTGGGCCTATGAAGCCTTGGGCGATCGCCCGGATGATTTGCTGGAGTTGTATTGCGGCAACGGCAATTTCACCCTGCCACTGGCGACCCGTGTGCGTAAGGTACTGGCCACCGAAATCAGCAAGACCTCGGTGAATGCGGCCTTAAGCAACCTTGATGAAAACGCAGTGGCTAACGTCACCCTGGTGCGCCTGTCTGCCGAAGAGCTCACCGAGGCCCTCAACGAAGTTCGACCGTTCCGCCGTCTGCACGGCATCGACCTGAAGAGCTATGAATTCGGTAGCGTCTTCGTCGACCCACCGCGCGCCGGCATGGACCCGGACACCTGCGAACTGACCCGTCGTTTTGATAACATCCTGTATATCTCCTGCAACCCGGAGACGCTGGCGGCGAACATTGCGCAACTGCATGACACGCACCGGATTACCCAGTGTGCGATGTTTGACCAGTTCCCATGGACGCACCATATGGAGTCCGGGGTGTTATTGACTCGGCGGTAAACTGTGGGAGCTGGCTTGCCTGCGATGGCGGTAGGCCTGCCCTGCATCGGTCAACTGATACACCGCTATCGCAGGCAAGCCAGCTCCCACACTGGGTTTTCATGCATCTGTTGAATCACCGTTATCCAACGGCTCCTTGCGTGGCCGACCGCCCTTCTTGCCATTGGCTCGGGCGGCGGCGGTTTTGGCGGCGCTGCTCTTGCGACCGTTACGCGATGCCACCAGGCTTGTTGCCAGGTCCATCAAGGGCTGGCTGGTGGCGATGAGGCCGGTGATCGACACGTCCAGATCCTGCGCCTCACAGCACAGCGCCTTGCCGCCAAAGCCGACCTCCAGTTGCTGAAAGTCCGCCGGGGAAAACCCTTCGAATTCCGGTAACCCGGCCACAGGCAACATGATGCGGCTGCCGTCGCTGAAGCCGATGGAAATGCACTCGTGTTCATAGCGCACATTGCTGGCATTGGCGTACAGACGTTTGAGCTTGCGCCCACGGGCGATTGCCTTGTCGACATCGGCGTCCGTGAGCGGCTTATAAGGCACGACTTTGGCTTTTACGATTTTTTTCATAAATCAATCTCCACAAAACCCGGTGCCCTGACCAGATTCAAAATTGTCTTCTGCCCCACGACATCGTGCCGGGCACGTGCAATCACATAAACACCGCGCTGAATGATCAGCCCTGGCAGTACCTCATCGGCGTCCCAATCCCAGGAATGGTTCTCCAGGCAAACCGTTTGCAGCTTCTCCCACCAGATCCTGCGTGCCCGCGCCAGGTAATGCGGCTGCATGATCGCCTCGCGTAGCTCCTTCAGGAGCGCAGTGGATGGCCGCCTGCGATCCGGCTCTACATCCCACAACTCCACGTCTCCATCCAGAAAGCTGAAACGAAAACGCGCATCCCATGCCATGCCCCTCACATGAACGTGGGGCGGGCAGTGTTCATCCCGCAAAAACACTGAAATCACATATCCCTTGTAAGCACCTACTCTCATCGTAACCCATCCGTTAGGTTATTTTCCGTCAGGTAACAATTTTTCCGTGGCACCCGACAACCGGCTCCATCCTTGCGAAGCTGTTTCACAGATTAGTAACGACGAACAACCCCGCGAATGCGGGGTTGTAACCACTCATGCCGACGGCTGGAAATACCCTGCCAACGCCCGCAAGTCCTGCTCGCTCAGCAACCCTGCGTAATACTTCAACTGAATCCGCGCCAGCAAATACGCATGCCGTGCGTTTGCCAGGTCGCGGCGGGCGGTGAACAGTTGTTGTTCGGCGTCGAGCACGTCGAGGTTGACCCGCTCACCGCCAGCCACACTCTTCTGGGTCGCGCTGACCAAGGCTGTAGCCGAGCTGACGGCCATCTCGTAGGCACGTACTTTCGCCGCGCCGCTGGTGTTGAGGTTGAACTGCTTGCGCAGCTCCAACAGGGTATTGGCGGTTTGCGCGTCCAGTTCATATTGAGCCTGGGACAATTGGCTGGCCGCCTGGCGTGTGGAGGCCGAGACCGAGCCACCGGCAAACAACGGCAGGCTGACCTGGATGCCGACGCTGTTGGTATCGTACTTCTGGTTGTAGCTGCTTTCCGAATCGGAGCTGGTCTTGCGGCTGCTGGCGTACAGGCTGACCTTGGGCAAGTGCCCGGCGCGCTTACGCTCGACTTCATAGGACGCCACGTCCAGCGCGTGATGCGCAGACTTCAGCTCAGGATTGTTGACCATGGCCATTTCACGCCATGCCTCAAAACGGTTCGGTTCCAGGGGCGCAATCTCGAACTGGCGCGCCAGCGGTGCCAGCGCTTCGATCTGCAACGGCTGACCCACGATGGCTTCCAATTCACGCAAGGCGCTGTCCTGGGCATCCTGCGATTCAAGCTCTTCAGCCTGGGCCAGGCTCAGCCGCGCCTGGGTTTCCAGCACATCGGTACGCGTGCCCTCGCCGCCTTTAAGCAGGCGTTCATTGAGTTGCAGGCGCTCGGCAAACGCGCGCTTCTGCGCGCGGCTCAACTCGATGCGCTCCTGGGCCAGCAGCGCCTGGCTGTAGGCGCCCAGTACCCGCACAGCCAGTTCCTGGCTTTTGCTGCGAAAGCGCTCATCGGCCATCAGCGCCTGGGCGGTGCCCTGGCGAAACCGTGCGTAGGCTTCGTAATCGAGCAGCGGTTGTTGCAGGGTCAAGGTCGAAGCGTAGCTGCGATAGTCGCGGTCGCTGGTGGTGCGGTTCTGGGTGACTTCGGATTCATTGCGCGAATTGTTGTAACTCCAGGACAGGTTCGGCAGCAACGCCGCCCGGCCAATCACGCGGTTCTCCTCACCGGCCTCACGCTCCTGGATCGCGGCCTGAAAGGTCGGATCATTACGCAGGGCCAAATCGTAAGCCTCCAGCAAACCCAAGGCCTGCGCGGCCGGCGCACAACTCAAACACAGGGTAAACAGCAGCGCCTTCATTCTTCCACCAGCGCCATGTGCGTGCGATCGAGCAGCGGCTTGAACAGGTAGTTGAGCATCGAACGCTCACCGGTTTTGACGAAGGTTTCCACCGGCATGCCCGGCCGGATCTGCACGCCATCCAGTTGCTGCATACCGGCCGCGCTGACCTGAGCACGCAGCGTGTAGTACGGCTCATCGGTACGTTCATCCACCTGGCGGTCGGCCGACACCAGCGTCACCTCACCGGCCACCCGCGGCGTGGTGGCCTGGTTGAACGCCGAGAACAACAGTTCCACCGGCAAGCCTGGGTGTACCTTGTCGACCATCTGCACTGGCACGCGCGCTTCCACCAGCAACGGCTCGCCTTGAGGCACGATGTCCATCAGCACCTGGCCGGGCTTGATCACGCCGCCTTCGGTGTACACATCGAGCCCCACCACCACACCGGCAGCGGGCGCGCGCACCAGGCTGTTGGCCAGCTCGAACTCAGCCGACGCCAGGCGATTGCGCAAGTCATCACTGCGGGTGCGGGTGTCGGCCAACTGGCCGCGCAGGTCTTTCTGGAAATCTTCGCCCAGTTGGCGAATGCGCAAACGCAATTCGAGCACCTGGCGTTGCAGTTGGCCGATGCGGCCGAAATCCTCGGCAATGGTGCCGTCGATCTGCGCGTACAGGCGCTCGCTGTCGAGCAGGCGATTACGCGGGATATAGCCATCGCGCGCCAATTCGCGCAGGCCTTGCAATTGCTCGTTGAGCGCCGCCCGTTGCTGGACTTTACTGGCCTGGGAATCGCGGGTGCCGCGCAACTGCGCCTCGGCCCCGGCGATGGTTTCGCGCAAGCCTTGCTGCTCGGTGGCCAGCGCCTGAGCGCGGCTGCTGAACAACTGCCGCTGTAAATTCAGCAGGCTGGCCGCGTCAGGCTCGCTGAGCAATTCGGCGCCGAAGTCGATGGTTGGCAGCCCCTCGCTTTCGGCACTCAAGCGCGCCTCACTGGCCAGCGACGCCCAATACTGGCTGCGCAACGATTGCATCTGCCCGCGCAGTGGCGTTTCTTTCAAGCGCAACAGCACCTGGCCGGCCTCGACCACATCGCCATCGCGCACCTCGATGCGCTCGACAATACCGCCGCTGGGGTGCTGCACGGTCTTGCGATGGCCCGAGACCATCACTTTGCCGGACACCGCTACGCCCTTGTCCAACGGCGCCAATGCCGCCCAGCCAAGAAACCCGGCAAAACCACCAAGTACCAGCAGCCAACCCAGGCGCGAGTACTTCTTGTCATCCAGCGCCAGCACATTATTCGGTACGGGTTTGACTTGGCTCATGCCTGTTTTCCTTCACCGAGGCGGTAACTCATGCTCAAGGTCGACACCGGCTTGGCCGGCGCGGGTTTCTGGCGGGCTTCCAACACGCGCGCCGTGGGGCCGAACGCTTGCAACTGGCCGTCCTTGAGAATCAGCAACTGGTCGGTCAGGGACAGCACGTTGGCTTTATGGGTAATCAGAATGACCGTGCGGCGCTGCTGCTTGAGCTGGGCGATGGCCTGGAGCAAGGCCTGTTCACCGGCTTCATCAAGGTTGGCGTTGGGTTCATCCAGCACGATCAGCGCGGGCAGGCCGTACAACGCGCGCGCCAGGGCCACGCGCTGCTTCTGGCCGCCGGACAAACCGGCACCGCCCTCGCCCAGTTGCGTGTCGTAGCCCTGGGGCAGTTGCAGGATCAAGTCATGCACGCCGGCCATTTGCGCGGCGGCGAGTACCTTGTCCGCGTCCACGTCGGCAAAACGCGCGATGTTTTGCGCGATGCTGCCGGCAAACAGCTGGATATCCTGGGGCAAGTAACCGATGTGCGGGCCGAGTTGCTGTTTGTCCCACTGGGCCAGGTCGGCGCCGTCCAGGCGCACTTTACCGGCCAACGGTGCCCAGGCACCGACCAGCACGCGGGCCAGGGTGGATTTGCCGCAACCCGACGGGCCAATCACGCCCAACACTTCACCCGCCGGCAGGCTGAAGCCCAGGTTGCTGACGGCCGGACGACGGTTGCCCGGCGCGCAGGCGCTGACCTGCTCGACGCTCAGTTGGCCCTTGGGCACCGGCAAGCTCATGCGGGCTGGCCGGGCCGGGTTGTCCGCCAGCATCTGCGATAAGCGTTCGAATGCCAGGCGCGCCGAACCCCATTGTTTCCACACGCCAATCAACTGGTCGATGGGGCTGAGCACGCGGCCCATCAAGATGGAGCCGGCGATCATCATTCCCGGCGTGATATCCCCCTGCACCGCCAGCAAGGCGCCCACCCCCAACACCAGCGACTGCAAAGCCAGACGCACGCCCTTGGACCAGGCGGTGACAGCAGCGGTCTTTTCACTGGCCAGGTTCTGCTGCGCCAGAAACGCCTGGTGCTGGGTGAACCAACGGTCGCGCAAGGTGGCGAGCATGCCCATGGCTTCGATGGTTTGCGCATTGCGCAAATTGGCCGTGGCCTGTTGGCTGGCGCTGATGGACAGTTGGCTGGCCTGGGCCATCGGTGCCTGGGTGACATGGTGGTTGACCCAGGCCAGCGCGATCAGCACCAGCGCACCGCCCAGCGCCAACAGGCCGAGCCAGGGGTGAAAAAGGAAGATCACCAGCAGGTACACCGGAAACCACGGCGCATCAAAAAACGCGAACAACGCCTGCCCAGTGGCGAACTGGCGCAGCGTGGTCAGGTCGTTCAACGCCTGGCCCGCCGCCTGGGTGCCGCCCTTGAGTTGTGCTTCGAACGCGGCATCGTACACGCGCTGGTTCAAGCGCATGTCCATTTGCGTGCCGAGGCGGATCACCACCTGGCTGCGCACCCATTCCAACGCGCCCATCAGGCCGAACAGGCCGAGGATCATCAGCGTCAGCATCAACAGGGTCATCTGGTTACCCGAGGCCAGCACCCGGTCGTACACCTGCAGCATGTAGAGCGCCGGGGCCAGCATCAGCAGGTTGATCACCGCCGAGAACAGGCCGATGTTGAAGAAGCCACTTTTATAGGCCGTGAGAGCAGCCAGGGTTTCGTTGCCGGCGTGGCGCATCTGGGGATTCTCGTGGGGTTAAGCGGGCAGCGCCGCCGCGTTGACAGGCGATACGGCGCTGCGCAGAATTTGGCACCGCTGTCGCTGAAGAGTTAGAAGGCTTGGCGACGGCGGTGTGTCATGCGGCGAAGGGCAGAGTGATCTCCCCTTCGCTTTTTTTATGCAGCAGCGTCAGGCAGCGAGTGCCCAGTCCTGCGCCACGTCTTGCACGCCGACCAGGGCGACGTCGGCCGACGGTGCGGCGTGACCCAGCCCGGCAGCGGCCAGTTGGTCGAAGGTCGAGGCCGTGGACAGGCCGAAGTCGTCCAGCAGGTTGTTGAGCACGCTTTCCAGCGCGGCGGTGTTGCCCTGCATCAGGCCGTAGATCACGCTCTGAACTTCGTTGCCCACGCGACCGGCGCCTTCGGCAGCGCTCAGGTCGAGGCCGTTGAACGCAACTTTGAAATCATTAAGGGTGAAGTCGCTGCCACTGCCGCCGCCCAGGCCGGTGCCCAGTTGCACGTTATCGAGGTTGCCCCACAGGTAGTGGTTCAGGTTGTTGCCGGCAGGCAGCGACGGGTTGAACACATAGTGCAGGCCGTTGCTGGTGTTGCTGTCGGCGATAAAGGCGTATTCGGAGTTGCTGGCGCCGTGGGTCGAATACTGGTCACCACTGAGGGAGCCGTTGCTGAAGCCACCGGTGTTGCCGGTGCCATGACCGGCCGTATTGAAGCCCACAGCCCAAGAACTCAAGTAGTCGGAGACCGACAGTGAACCCAGGCCCGAATCGTAGCTAACAGAAATAGTCATCGCTAAACCTCGTTAAACAACGTTTTAGATGAGCACGCCGGTGCGGCGCACTTTTTTGCCCACACTTGGGCAAAACCATTGATCAGGTGCATCAGCACACCGATCAGAATTTGTATTCCAACATCCCGCTCAGGGTTCGCCCCCGCGCCAGGCTGAGGTTGTTGGCGTCGCCCATGGCGACGAAATAGGCTTCATCGGTGGCGTTTTCCAATGCCAGCGCAATGTTCAAGTGATCGGTCATCCAGTAACTGGCGTACAGGTCGTAGAGCGTGTATTGAGGCCACATCGCCTGGTCCATCAGCTCGTAGCCCTGCTGATTGAGGTTTTCGCCATTGCCCGAGCTGTAGCGCACGCGCACACCTGTATCCAGGCGCTTGTCGAGGAAACGCGCACCCAGCGTCAGCGAGCCGCGATCGGCGGGCATATACGTGGCGTTGCCCATGATTCGCCCGCAGCTTTCCTGGTTGTTGGCGACGTCGTCGTCCAGCACTTCATAGGTGGTGACCGGGCGTATGCCGATGCGCCCGTTCGGCAGCGTGAAACGCTCCAGGCGCGTGGTGCGCGGCCCGGTGGTCTTGGCGCCGCCCATGTAATAGTTCTTGGAGCAGAACTCATTGCTGCCAATCATGTGGGTGTAACTGAGGTTGGCGTATGCCCGGCCCATGTCGTAATTGAGTTGGTACTCCACCCCGCGAAAGCGCGTCGGGTTGGTGTTGTTGACGTAGGCCATGGTCCCCAGAAACCCGCCGGACTGGGTTTCCGGCAGGCTGACGCTGGTGTTGAGGAAGGAGAAGTTCTCAATGCGGGTATCGAAGTACGCCACCTTCATGCCCAGGCGGTCATCACTGAACAGCAGCCCCTCTTTGAAGACGTTCATGCCCACTTCCCAATCCCGCGACTCTTCAGGCTTGAGGTACGGGTTGGGAAACACGCGCTCCCCGGAACCGCCACCGTGGGGGCGGCCCGTCATGAAGGTTTCGGTAACGGCCGGCGGGCGCCAGCCTTTGCCCCAACGGGTATAGAGTTGCAGCCAGTCCACGCCGGGCTTGACCGCGATGCCGAAGGTCGGCGAGAACTGCCCTTCTTCACGGTCCACATCGAACACCTCCGACACCCGCTTGGCGCCCACCAGGCTGCTGAAGAATCGATCACGCCGATACAGGGTCAAGCCGGTCTGGCCTTCCAGCCGATAACGGTCGTAACGCAAGCCTGCGTCCAGGGTCAGCCAGTCGCCGTATTCGTATTGCAGGTTGTTGAACAGGCTGGCGATGGTGCGCTTGCCACTCGGCGTACTGCCTTCGGCATAGGGCAGCAGGCCAAGGTTGTTGACGGCTTCAACCTTGTTGGTGCGTGGTTTGAACTCGTCCTGATACAGCTCCACGCCGTAGTTCCAGCTCAGATGCCCGCGCTCGCCGAAGTCAAAACGCGAAGTGTTGTCGCCCTGCAGCCCCCAGGTATCCGTCTCGAAGTGATCGCTGTAGGCACCGACGTAGTTACCCGTGCCCGGCGTCGACAGGTTGGGCGAATTGGCACGATCCAGCTGGGTCGTGACGTAATAGACCTTGGCCTTCAGATCGATCAGCGGGTTATCCGGCGTGTAGCTGTAGTCCAGCGCAAAGTTCTTGGCATTCAGGTTGTTTTTGCTGACGCGGCGGTAGTCGACGCTCTGCAGGTCATCGGTGATGTAGGCCCAGGCATCGTTGCTGTCGCTGTCGCTTTCCAGGTAGCTCAGTTGCACGCGCTGGTCGTTGGGCAAGTTGAGACCGAACTTGGCGATCTGCGAGCGGGTGACGCTGCCCATGTCCCCGACTTCGCTGTTCAACCAATCATCAAAGGCTGCCGGTGCATATTTGCGCGCGCGCAGGTTGGTGCCCAGCTTGTGATCGTTGTGGGTCCCGGCGCGGTAGTTGCCGAAATGCCGCTCGCTGTAGCCCAGCAACACATCACCGCGCTCGTCACCAAAGGCAAACACGCCGCTGCCATTGAAGTAGGTGCCATTGCCCAATTCACCCATGCCGCTGCCGGCGCGAAAACGTCCGCCGATCTCTTTGCCGTCCTTGAGAAACTCACTGGCCTCCAGCGTCTTGAACGAGGCGATCCCGCCCAACACCGCCGCACCGCCCTGCCCCGACTGGCTGCCCTTGTCGATCTGGATGCTGGAGATGAATTCCGGGTCGATCAGCATCGTGCCGTTACGCTGCTGGTGGCCATTGACGTTGAAGTTCTGGCGCATGCCGTCGATGTTCATGTTCACGCGGCCGTAGTCCTGCACGCCGCGAATGTTCACCGACAGGCCGGGGTCACGCTGGTTGACGGCGGTGTACACGCCAGCGGTTTCTTCGAGCATGTCGGCGGCGTGACGGGGCGGGCGTTTGTCGATCATGTCACGGCTGATGACGGCCACGGACTTTGGGCTCTGGTACACCCAGTCGCCGGGCTGGCCGTTGGTGTTGCCGGTGATGGTGGTGGTGCCGACCGTCATGGCGCCTTCATGTTCGGCCGCCACGCGGTTGAGGGTGACCTGGCGCTCGCCGGTAAAGCGGTATTCCACCGGCGCGCCGCCGAGCAAACGGCCAAGGCCTTCCTGCACACTGAAGCTGCCTTTGAGCGCCGTGCTGCTCAAGCCTTGCAGGCGTTGGCTGTCGAACAACACCTGCAAACCTGCCTGATCGGCGAACGCCAGCACCGCACTGCCCAGGGATTGCGCAGGGATATCAAACATCAACACCACAGGCTGGGCCGCGCCGGCTTGAGGCTGCGCGGCGTACACGGGCGCCACTGCAGCGAACAGGCCCAAGTGGATGGCCAGGGCTAACCGGCTACCGGTGATGCGCCCCTTGGTGAGTGCTGACATGTTTGATTTCCCTGCGCTAAGCGTATTTTTGTTTATGCGAATGCTTCTCACCTAGCAAGACGAGCGAGGCGCTGGAAGTCAGTAAGACTTTTTTGAAAGTTTTTCAGACAGGGGCTTTTTAAGGGCTTTCAAAAAGGGGCTTTGGCGAGCGGCGGGAGGGGCCTCCCGCCGGGCTATCAATAGATCAGGCTCAGGCCTGCCAGGTCCAAGCGTTGCACTTGGAGTTCCTGGGTCAAGGTAGCCAGGGCGGTGTCGAGCATGTCGAGACGGAACACACCGCTGACTTCGCGATCGCCCAGGGCGGCGTTGGTCAACACCACGCGGCCAGGGCGATAGCGGTTCAGTTGCTCGATGACTTTGGCCAAGGGCAGCCGGTCGAAGATCAGCACGCCGCGTCGCCAACTGGTGGCGCGCGCCACATCGAATTGATCCAAGGGCACCACGCCGTCCTGCGCGCTGTAACGCGCCGCCTGGCCTTCCTTGAGCACGCGCTCGCCCGCACCTTGTTTCGGTACGGCTTGCAGCGCGACTTCGACGCTGTGCTGCAACACGCCCACCCAGGCCTGGCGCTCACCCTCGCGCTCGACCACAAACCGCGTGCCCAATGCACGGGTCTGCGCCCCGGCGCTTTGCACCACGAACGGTCGGGTTTCCTCGCCTTTCATCGGTGCCACGTCGAAAATCGCTGAACCCTGGATCAGGCTGATGCGCCGCTGCACGCTGTCATAGTCCAGGCGGATCGCACTGGCCGAATCCAGCTCCACCGTGCTGCCATCGGCCAGGTGCAAAGTGCGGATTTCGCCCTTTTGGGTCACATAGTCAGCCTGCAAACGCAGCAATGCATCCGGCCCGCGCAGCCAACCCACGCCGGCCGCCACTACCACCAGTGCGACGGCGGCCGCACGTTGCCACGCCCTGCGCCGCGTGGGCCGACGCACCGGCAACGCTGCCGAAGGCGGGCGCTGACGGTGCACGGGTTCATCCTTATGCACGTCGCCCAAGGCTGCCCACGTCTGCTCGGCGAACCGCAGCGCCGCTTCATGGCGGCTGTCGCAGGCGATCCAATGGCGCAGCTCGGCCTGCTCCTGTTCGGTCAGGGCACCCGCGTGCAGGCGCACCGCCCAGTCGGCAGCCGCCTCGGTAATGCTGTGCTGTTGCGGACCCTGGCTATTCACGTGTGAATCTCGAATTTTCGTTATGTAAACGCTGTGACGTCTGACGCGGGCCGTTTCGGTAATTCATTCGTCGGATGGCTTCACCTCACCGTCCTGCAAGCGCTGCATCACATAGGCCAAGGCCTTGGCCAGGTGCTTTTGCACGGAGCTGTCGGAGATGTCCAGGTGCCGGGCAACCTGGGCGTGGGTCATGCCTTCGATGCGGTTCAGACGGAAAACCTGCTGGGTGCGTTCCGGCAACTCCGCCAGTGCCTGCTTCAAAGCCTGTCGCTGTTGCTGCGCCATTGCCTGCGCCTCCAACCCGGCCACGTCATCTTCAATCTCGGCCAACGCCTCGTGGGGCACGGAATCTGTCTTGCGCCGCGCTTCCTGGCGAATATGGTCGATCAGCAGATTGCTTGCCGTTCGATAGAGATAGCCCTGGGAATTGTCGATGCGCTCGCCGGCCGGTTTTTCCGCCAGGCGCAGGAAGCTCTCCTGCACCAGGTCCGCGGCCAACTGCGGGTCCCGTACCTTGCGCGCCAGATAACCGCGCAGGGTATCGGCGTGCTTGAGAAACAGGCCCTTGAGATCCACGTCCGACAAACCGACTCCCTGGAATGTTAAGGAAACAGGCGGGCATCTTAAGCGTTGTCGAGAATGATTTTCAATTGATATCTAATCTGATTCGGTGTTCGGGTGTCTCTGAATAAGCGTTCGATAATCGAACACATCAGCCGCCTTCAATTGACCAAATTAACCATCCAGTACATTTTATCCGCACAACCAATAAGAAGTGTGGAGATACCCTTTATGCCGCCCATCGTGCTGGTGCTCAACGGCCCCAACCTCAACCTGCTCGGCACCCGCGAGCCTGCCACCTACGGGCATGAAACCCTGGCCGACATCGCCGCACTGTGCGGTCGCAGCGCGGAAAACCTCGGGTTGAAAATCGAATTTCGCCAGACCAACCACGAAGGTGAACTGCTCGACTGGATCCACGGTGCCCGCGCCCGTTGCGCCGGTATCGTGATCAACCCGGCGGCCTGGACCCACACCTCCGTAGCGATTCGCGACGCACTGGTGGCCAGTGAAGTGCCGGTGATTGAAGTGCATTTATCCAATGTGCATGCGCGCGAGGCGTTCAGGCACCACTCGTTTGTATCGCCCATTGCCAAGGCGGTGCTTGCAGGCTTCGGCAGCCATGGTTACCACCTGGCGCTGGAACACTTCAGCCACAGCCTCAAAGGATCCGCCCGATGAAACCGCGCATCCTCGCCGGCCTGATCGGCGCCGGCATCCAAGCCTCCCGCACGCCCGCCCTGCATGAACAGGAAGGCGACGCCCAAGGCCTGCGCTACCTGTACCAGTTGATCGACCTGGAAGCCCTGCAACTGAATATCAACGCCCTGCCCGACCTGCTGGACGCGGCCGAGTTGATGCACTTTACCGGCTTGAACATTACCTACCCGTGCAAGCAGGCAGTGCTGGCGCTGCTCGATGAGTTGTCTGACGAGGCGCGAGGCATTGGCGCCGTCAACACCGTGGTGTTCAAAGATGGCAAGCGCATTGGCCACAACACGGATTGCCTGGGGTTTGCCGAAGGTTTCCGGCGCAACTTGCACGATGTCGCGCGAGCACGGGTGGTACAGATGGGCGCCGGCGGTGCGGGCGCAGCAGTGGCCCATGCGTTGCTGGCCGAAGGCGTGCAGCACTTGAGTATTTTTGATGTGGACATGGCCCGCGCTCGCGACCTGGTGGATAACCTTGCGCAGCGCTTTGGTGCCGGTCGCGCCCAGGTTGGCAACCACCTGGAAAACGCGATGGCCGAGGCGGATGGCCTGGTGAACACCACGCCCATGGGCATGGCCAAGCTGCCTGGCACGCCGGTGCCGCCGGCGCTGTTGCGAGCCGAACTATGGGTTGCGGAAATCGTCTATTTCCCACTGGAAACCCAACTGCTGCGCGACGCCCGCGCCCTGGGTTGTCGCACGCTGGACGGCGGCAATATGGCGGTGTTTCAAGCGGTGAAGGCGTTTGAGTTGTTCAGTGGCCAAACGCCGGATGCGCAGCGAATGCTGGCGCACTTTCAGAGCATGAATAGCTGACTGCCGAAACCGAATCAAAAAAGCTGGGAGCTGGCTTGTTGTGGCGAGCAAGCTTGCTCGCGCTGACTGCGCAGCAGTCTCTCGCTTTTTTGGGGGCGCTTCGCACCCCAGCGCAAGCAAGCTTGCTCGCCACAACACGCCAGGCCCCACACTGATTGCATTCCAGAGTGGGAGTCGGGTGGGTTCAAGCCTGCAAGTACCGCATCACCGACTCACAAATCATCTCCCGATGCCGCTGTTTAATCGCCTCATCCGACAGCTCGATCTGAAAAATCTCACTGAACGTATGGCGGTTGGACACCCGGTAAAAGCTAAATGAGTTGATCAGCAGGTGCACATCCAGCGGCTCCAGCCCCTCGCGAAACACCCCCATCTCGGCACCCCGCCGCAATGTGGCGCCCAGCGCTTCGAGGATGTTGCTGTTCATCGCCTTGATCGAATCCGAGCGCTTCACGTATTCCGCGTTGTGGATATTTTCGATGCTGACGATGCGCACGAAATCCACGTTCTGGTCGTGGTGATCAAAGGTGAACTCCACCAGCCGACGGATCGCTTCACGCGGTTCCAGGGCCGTGAGGTTCATGCGGGTTTCGGTGTTGCGGATGTCGCCGTAGAGTTTTTCCAGCACCTCGACGTACAACTGCTCCTTGCTGCCGAAGTAGTAATAGATCATACGTTTGGAGGTGTGGATACGCTCGGCGATCGCATCCACGCGCGCGCCGGACAGGCCCTGCTGAACAAACTCGACGATGGCTTCCTGCAGGATGTTTTCGCGGGTCTTTTCCGGGTTGTTCTTGCGACTCTTGCGCGGTGTGTCTGACACAGCGGAGAGGTCGGGGGTCAGGGTCATGGTGCGCTCACGGCCATTTTTGTTGTGCAAGCGGCGATTATGGGCCGAGGCGCTTCCCGAAGGAAGCACCTGGCCGGCCGTTATAAACGCGCCTGACGTGCCGCGCCGCTGCGCGATTTGGCCATCGCTGCCAGGCGCACCGCCACATTGGCCGCGCCATACCCGGCGTAGCCGTTCTTGCGCTGGATGATCTCGAAGAAAAACCGCCCTTCAAACGCCTCGGTGTACACGTGAAACAACTCACCGCCCTGAGCATCACGGTCGTACAGCACGTTGTAGTACGCCAGTTCGCTGAGGAACTCATCGTCGAAATCAAACCGTGCGGCCAGGTCGTCGTAGTAGTTGAGCGGGATATCCAGTAACGGCACGCCGGCCGCTTTGGCCCGGCTGACCTCCGCGAAAATATCCGCGCAGTCAAAAGCAATGTGGTGCACGCCCGAACCACGATAGCTCGACAGCGCGTGGGAAATCGCCGTGTTGCGGTTCTCGGAAATATTCAGCGGCAAGCGGATCGAGCTGCACCGGCTGCGCAACGCTCGGCTTTTCACCAGGCCATACGGGTCGGGCAACACCACTTCGTCATCGGCTTCGAAATCCAGCAGGCTCTTATAGAACAGCACCCAACTGTCGAGGCTGTCGGCCGGCAAGGCCATGGCCATATGGTCGATGCGCAGCAAACCGCCGCTGGACGCCGTTGCCGCTTGCAAGTTGAAGTCGGTGTCGTACAGCGCACCCTCGGCAGGGTCCACCAGATAAATCAGGCTGCCATCTGGCGCACGTACGGCCGCCAGCTCCAGCTCGTTAGGCCCGACCAGCCCGCGATACGGCTGGCCTTTGTAGGCCACTGCCCGCTCCAGCGCTTTGGCGCTGTCCTTGACCCGAATCGCCGTGGCGCACAACGACGGGCCGTGGGCTTCGAAAAAGTTGTGGGCAAACGAATAGGGCTCACAGTTGAGAATCAGGTTGATATCCCCCTGGCGCAGCAGGCTCACGCTCTTGGAACGGTGCTGCCCAGCCTTG
Organism: Pseudomonas sp. W3I7; assembly: GCF_030816095.1. NCBI lineage: Bacteria > Pseudomonadati > Pseudomonadota > Gammaproteobacteria > Pseudomonadales > Pseudomonadaceae > Pseudomonas > Pseudomonas sp. W3I7. The sequence goes on along the minus strand of NZ_JAUSXP010000001.1, from coordinate 466,386 downwards.
ACGAACCCCAGGCGCTCCAGCCAGTGGGTCAGCTTGGCGCCGAGGCTTTCATCCACGGCAAATTCAAGGAATTCGATGCCGTTGTATTCGCTGGCCGCCGGGGTATCAAACAGAATCTCGACGGGCTGGGCCGGCGCCTCCTGCTTGAGGCGTTCACGGGTTTTCTCTTCCAGGTACAGCAGCGAACGCAAGCCATCCGCCGCATTCGCGCGGGTCGGCGCAGCGCGGAAACCGTCGTTGAAAATCTCCAGGGACAAGGGTCCGGTGTAGCCACTTTTAATGATCGGCGCGAGAAAGCCTGCCAGGTCAAATTCGCCCTGCCCTGGGAAACAGCGGAAATGCCGGCTCCACTCCAGCACATCCATGGCCAGGATCGGCGCGTCGGCCATTTGCACAAAGAAGATTTTGTCGCCGGGAATGTCGGCAATGCCGCTCGGGTCGCCCTTGAGCGACAAGGTATGGAAGCTGTCGAGCAACACGCCCAGGCTTGGGTGATCGACCTGGCGCACCAGGTTCCACACCTGCTGCCAGGTGTTCACATGCTTGCCCCAGGCCAGTGCTTCATAACCAATGCGCAAACCACGGCGGCCGGCGTGCTCGGCCAGCAAGCTGAGGTCATCGAGCAAAATGCGTTCATCGCCCACGCAATCTGCCGAGGCATTGCTGCACACCAGCACCAGGTCGGTGCCCAGCTCCTGCATCAAATCGAATTTGCGTTCGGCGCGTTCCAGGTTGCGCGCCAGGCGGTCGCGGCGGCATCCTTCAAAGTCGCGGAACGGCTGGAACAAGGTGATGGCAATGCCCAGGTCGGCACACATCTGCCTAACTTCCCGCGGGCTGCCGTCGTAATACAACAGGTCGTTCTCGAAGATCTCCACCCCGTCAAACCCGGCAGCGGCGATGGCTTCGAGCTTTTCCGGCAGGGTGCCGCTCAAGGAAACGGTGGCAATGGAACGTTGCATGGGGCGACTCCCGGAGTTGTTATTTGCAGCAAATTATTGGCCCCTAGCCTACACGCAGCAATTAAAATGTACGAACCGGTTAGTTTTTTGTGCGATTACCGAACACTATGCCCTGTTGGCGAATTGACGACTTTTTAACCGCTGCGCACCATCGAACCTGCACCAAGACCCAGAACACACCATAAAAATTTCAAAAACGGGTACGACCTCATGCCTTCGCAAAACTCCGCTCTGGCCGCGCGCCCGGGCAACCCGCACGCCGGCATCGGCGACAAGATCCGTGGCGCCATGGCCGTGGGTAAAACGCGCTGGGGCATGCTGGCCCTGGTGTTCTTCGCCACCACCCTTAACTACATCGACCGCGCCGCCCTGGGCGTGATGCAACCGATCCTGGCCAAAGAGATGAGCTGGACGGCGATGGACTACGCCAACATCAACTTCTGGTTCCAGGTCGGTTATGCCATCGGTTTTGTGCTGCAAGGCCGGCTGATCGACCGCGTGGGCGTCAAGCGCGTGTTCTTCTGCGCCGTGCTGCTGTGGAGCCTGGCCACCGGTGCCCACGGCCTGGCCACCTCGGCGGTGGGCTTTATGGTCTGCCGCTTTATTCTCGGGCTGACGGAAGCCGCCAACTACCCGGCCTGCGTCAAGACCACACGCTTGTGGTTCCCGGCCGGTGAGCGCGCAGTGGCCACCGGCATCTTCAACGCCGGCACCAACGTCGGCGCGATGATGACCCCAATGCTGCTGCCGTTGATCCTGCACGTGTGGGGCTGGCAGGCGGCGTTCCTGTGCATGTCGGCACTCGGCGCAATCTGGCTGGTGTTCTGGGGGTTGAAGTACTACAACCCGGAAGACCACCCTACGGCCAAACAATCCGAACTGGACTACGTGCAACAGGAAGCCGAACCCGAGCAACCGAGCGTGCCGTTCAGCCGCATCCTGCGCATGCGCGGCACCTGGGCCTTCGCCCTCGCCTACGCCATGACCGCGCCGGTGTTCTGGTTCTACCTGTATTGGCTGCCGCCGTTCCTGAACCAGCAATACAACCTGGGCATCAACGTGACCCAGATGGGCATTCCGCTGATCATCATTTACCTCACCGCCGACTTCGGCAGCGTGGGTGGCGGGATCCTGTCGTCATTCCTGATCGGCCGCGGGATGAATGCGATCAAGGCGCGGCTGTTGTCGATGCTGCTGTTTGCCTGCTGCATCGTTGGCGTGATCATGGCCGCCGGTTCCAGCCAATTGTGGGTTGCCGTGTTCGCCATCTCCCTGGCGATCGGCGCGCACCAGGCCTGGACCGCCAACATCTGGAGCCTGGTGATGGACTACACGCCCAAGCACATGATGAGCACGGTGTTCGGTTTCGGCGGCATGTGCGCGGCCATCGGCGGGATGTTCATGACCCAGATCGTCGGGCACATCCTTACTGTGACCAACAACAACTACACCGTGTTGTTCACTCTGATCCCGGCGATGTATTTCATTGCGCTGACCTGGATGTACTTCATGGCGCCGCGCAAGATTCCCACAGTCGACGTGTAACTCACCGCCGCCGCTGCTGCCAGGCAGCGGCCAGCCCGCTCATGCAGATCACCCCGATGCCGACCACCGTGGTCACGTCGGGGGTATGGCTGAACACCAGCCAACCCAACAACCCCGCAAACACGATCTGGCAATAGCCGAACGGTGCCAGCAAGGCTGGCGCCGCGAAGCGGAACGCCTGGGTCAACATCAAGTGCGCCGTCATGCCGCAGGTGCCCAGCGCCAGCATCAGGCAGGCATGCCACAGCGTCGGGACCTGCCAGAAGAACGGCACCAGCGCACTCATCACCAAGGTATTGCACAGCCCGGCGAAGAAGTTGCTGGTGGTCGGTGTGTCGTATTGGCTGAGGATGCGCGTGAGCAATTGGTAGAAACAGAAGAACATCGCCGAACACAGCGGCAGCAACACCGCAGGCGTGAACAACTCGCCGCCGGGGTGGATGATGATCAACACACCGACAAACCCGCAGATCACCGCCAGCCATTGGCCACGCGTGACGTGCTCACCGAGCAAAGGCACCGACAGCGCCGTCACCAGGATCGGCGCCAGGAAGTTCACCGCCGTGGCTTCCGCCAACGGGATGTAATGCAGCGCCGCAGTAAAAAACAGACTCGTGCCCAACAGGCACAACGCCCGCACCACCTGCATGCCCGGCCGTTTGCTGCGCAGCACCCGCAAGCCGGATTGCGGCAGGAAAATCCCGGCCATCAGCAAGGTGTGCACCAGGTAACGCGCCCACACCACCATTACAATCGGGTAAAACCCGGCCAGGTATTTGGACAGGGCGTCGTGGCTGGAGAACAGAAACGTCGCCAGCACAATCAGCAGGATGCCTTTGAAAGGATGGTTGACGCCGGAAAGAGGTGTGCTGACAGTCATTGAATTCTCTTGCATGGTGGGCTGAACGCTGAGCACTGAACGCGGTAGCACTCAACCCGGTAATCTAGCAGCCGGGCCGAAGTCTGCCCCAAGAGCATAACCAAACACCGTGCGAACAGCGCACTAAATCACGGGTTTCGAGTCCAACGCTGCACGTTCACCGTCGCGTTGCACCCTTTTTAACCAAGGCCATGTCGCTATGAAAAAAACACTCTTTGTTCTTTCTGCCCTTGCCCTGCTCACCGCGTGTAACAAGGAACCCAAGGAGGCCCCAAAGCCCGCCCCCGCTTCCGTGCAAGCCACGCTGGTGCCGGCAACCCCACCGACCGATAAATGGGTCGGCAAATGGATCGGCGTCGAAGGCCTGAACCTGACCATCGCCAAGGACGACAGCATCGGCCGTGGCCACTACCTGCTTACCATGAAATACGGCCTTGATGCCGACGACGCCGGCACATTCAAAGGCGAAGCCAATGAAGACGGCATCAGTTTCACCCGCCCGGACGGCCCGCAACAGTTGAGCGCCGGCGACGGTGAAGCCACGGGCCTTAAATGGCTGGCAGATAAAAAAGACTGCCTGATCGTCGACACCGGCGAAGGCTACTGCCGCGACTGAGGTGGCAAACCTGACATAACTTTCATCTGGCGCCCCTGCCGACACGGCCTGACAGCAGCGATACTAGGCAGCTCTCGTTGCTTGTCAGACAGCCGGGCTGGCGCCATGCCCCTGCACCGACAACACTGCTCTTAAAATAAAGAGCACAGGCTTAACGAGAGGACTGCACCAATGCTATGGAAAAAAGGCCGACGCAGCGACAACGTGGTGGACGCCCGCGATGACAGTGGCGGCGGCGGTGGCGGTATGCGCTTTGGTGGCGGCAAAGGCCTGAGCCTCACGGCGATCGTGCTGATCGTCGGCATTGGCTGGCTGACCGGCCAGGACCCGATGCAGATCCTCGGCCAGCTAAGCGGCCAAATGGAGCAGGCGCCCCCGGCGAGTACGCAGGCGCGCCAGGCGCCGCCGGCCAACGACCAGCAGGCCGATTTCGTGCGCGCCGTGCTGGGCGACACGGAAGACACTTGGGGCCAGGTGTTCAAGGAAAACGGGTTGGCCTACAAGAACCCGAAACTGATTCTGTTCCGTGGCCGGGTCAATTCCGCCTGCGGTGGTGCCACCTCGGCCAGCGGCCCGTTCTATTGCCCGGCTGACCAGCAAGTGTATCTGGACCTGGACTTCTTCCGGGAGATGTCGCAACGCTTCAAGGCTTCAGGCGAGTTCGCCCAGGCGTATGTGATCGCCCACGAAGTCGGGCACCACGTGCAAACGCTGCTGGGCATCTCGGCCAAGATCCAGGCCGCACGCCAGCAAGGTCGGCAGATGGAAGGTGACGGCGGTTTACTGGTACGCCAGGAACTGCAAGCCGACTGTTTCGCCGGCGTGTGGGCCAACCGTGCGCAAAAACGCCTGAACTGGCTGGAGCCCGGCGATATTGAAGCCGCACTGAATGCGGCCAACGCCATCGGCGATGACCGTTTGCAGCAACAGGGTCAAGGGCGCGTAGTGCCGGACTCGTTTACCCACGGCACCTCGGCACAGCGGGTTCGCTGGTTCAAGACCGGCTTCGCAGAGGGCCAGATCTCTCAATGCGACACCTTTACAGCCAAGAGTCTTTAAATGAATAAACGATTGGGATTGCTGCTTAGCGCATTAGCGATGTGTTCCACCACCACCTGGGCCGCCGAGAAAGAACATGGCGTCAAGGTGGTCAGCCCCGATCGTTTCCAACTGGATGCTGGCGCCTTGAGCCTGGGTTTGAGCCAGGACTGGAGCCAGCCGCTGCCCAACGTCACCCGCGCGTTGATCATCGTGCACGGTCGCCTGCGCAATGCGCAGACCTACCTGCAAAGCGGCGAAGATGCCGCCCAGCACGCAGGCGTTGCCGCCAATACCCTGGTGATCGCACCGCAGTTTTTGAATGAGTTGGATACCCAGCGCAACCCTCTCGACAGCCAAGTGCTGCGCTGGAACCACAACGACTGGATGGCCGGCGACCCGTCGACCGGCCCAGGCCAGGTCAGCTCCTACGGCGCCCTCGACCAGATCATCAAGCACTTGGGCAACCGCAAGCTGTTCCCGGCCTTGAAAGAAATCGTGGTAGCCGGCCATTCCGGCGGCGGCCAGGTGGTGCAGCGCTTCGCCCTCACCGGCCACGACCACCCGATGCTGCAAACCGAGGGCATCAGCCTGCGTTACGTGGTGGCTAACCCATCGTCCTACGCCTACTTCACCCCGCTACGCCCGGTGAAGTTTGATATGGCCAGTTGCCCAGGCTTCAACGACTGGAAGTACGGCATGCAAAACCTGCCGGAGTACGCCAAGGGCCAGAGCGCGCAGCAGTTGGAGCAGGTTTACGTGTCACGCAACATCACCTACCTGCTGGGCCAGCAAGACACCGACCCCAACCACCCGGCGCTGGATAAAAGCTGCGAAGCCGAAACCCAGGGCGCTTATCGCCTGATTCGTGGGCATAACTATTTTGACTACCTCAAGCAGCGCCATCCGCAGCTGACACAGAAGCTGGTGGAAGTGCCTGGGGTTGGGCACGACGGCGATAAGATATTTACGTCGCCTGAAGGCGAGAAGGTGCTGTTCGGGAAATAGGATCAAAAATGTGGGAGCCAGCTTGTGTGGGAGCTGGCTTGCCTGCGATGCAGACACCTCGGTCTAACAGGCATAGCGAGGTGATGCTATCGCAGGCAAGCCAGCTCCCACACAAGTTCAGCTCCCACCTAAGCCCGACATAGGTGTCTGAGTTAGAGCATTCGGCGCAACGCCGCACAATCTGCCGCATGCCAATCCGCCAGTTCCGGCCACGGGTTCTCCGGCAAGTTCACCAGCACCGTGCGCGTCCCCGCCGCCCGGCCACAAACCAGGTCAAAGCGGTAATCCCCGACCATCACCATCTCGCTCGGCACCACCTCCCAAGCGGCCGCCAACTTGAGTAACCCACCTGGATCCGGCTTGGGCGGTGCGTCTTCACGCCCCAGCACATCCTCGATGGCAAAGCAGTCCGCCAGGCCAATTGCTTCAAGGGTGATATGCGCCAATTCCTGCGCATTGCGCGTCAGGATGCCCAGGCGATACCCCCGCCCGGCCAGCTCGCGCACCAGCTCCACCGCGCCAACAGCAGCAACCGACCCCACGGCCAGCTCGCGCTCGTGCTCAAGCAACCAGGCATGCTTGGCCGCCGCCACCGGCGCAGGTAATGCCGCCAGGTGCGTGAGAATGTCGTCTTCAGGTGGAATATCGAGGGCCGTGCGAATCGCCGCAAAATCATGCACGGCCACCGTGAGGGTGCCGTCCATGTCAAACACCCAATGTTTAACGTCCGACAGGCTCATGCCCAATCCTTGCGATGGCGAATCAGCCCTTCCTGGGTCACCGACGCCACCAGTTGCCCGGCGCGGTTGTACACGCTGCCACGGGAGAAACCCCCGTGAATTACCGGCCCACGGGCTGTCCATGGCGTAGAGCAGCCAGTCATCGGCGCGCAGGTCGGCGTGGAACCACAACGCGTGGTCAAGGCTGGCGACCTGCATGTCTTTCTGCCAAACCGTCTTGCCGTGGGGCAGCAGCGAAGTGGTCAACAGGCCGAAGTCCGAAGCGTAAGCCAGCAGGTATTTATGCAGCGCCGGCGAATCGGCCAGTGCGCCGTCAGCACGAAACCACACGTACTTGACCGGGTCGGACGGCTGCGGGTTGAACGGGTCTTTTTCGGTCACCGGGCGCACTTCGATCGGCTTGGGGCACAGCAGCTTGTCGCGCATGTGCTCGGGGATCAAGTGCGCGCGTTGCTTGGTCAGTTCCAGTTCCGACGGCAGGTTTTCCGGGCCGACCACCACGGGCATGGTGGTCTGGTGCTCGAAGCCTTCTTCGTCATACTGGAACGAGGTGGTGCAAGTGAAAATCGGGTTGCCCTTCTGGATCGCCGTGACGCGGCGCGTGCTGAAACTGCCGCCATCGCGCACGCGGTCCACCGAATACACCACGGGCAGCGCTGCATCGCCAGGGCGCAGGAAATAGCCATGCAGGGAATGCACGTGGCGCGCTTCTTCTACGGTCTGGCTGGCAGCCGACAGCGACTGGCCCAGCACTTGGCCGCCGAACAGTTGGCGAAAACCCAGGTCCTGGCTGCGGCCGCGAAAGAGGTTTTCCTCGATCGGCTCCAGGGTCAGCAAGTCCACCAGATCTTCCAATACTTGGCTCATAGAGCAACTCCTACAATCAATAGAGCATTCCGGGCTGCTTATCCGTGCAGCGTGTCCAACCATTGGGCGCGGGTGATGCGGTACAGCACATGATGGCGCAGCGGGTCATCGGCTGCGACCTTGGGGTGTTCAAAATCTGCCTGCGGATCGTAATGCATACCGATGGCCTGCATGACTTTTTGTGATGGCAGATTGGATTCGGTGGTGAAGGCAAGGATTTCATCCAGCTGCAGCCGGTCAAAACCACAGCGCAGCGCGGTCCAGGCCGCCTCGCTGGCGTAACCCAGGCCCCAATGCTCGCGAGCCAGGCGCCAGCCAATTTCTACCGCCGGGGTAAAGTCGGCCTCGAAGTTGACGTTTTGCAGCCCGGTCAGGCCGATAAATTCGCCGGTGTCCTTGCGTTGCAAGGCCCAAAAGCCAAAGCCGTATTCGGCAAAATGCCCGCGAATCCGGCCGATCAGCGCGGCGCTTTCCAGGTGGCTCAGCTTGGCCGGGAAATAACGCATCACCTGCGGGTCGGCGCACATGCGTGCAAATTCCGTCAGGTCGCTGTCGCGCCATTGGCGCAGCACCAGCCGTGCGCTTTCCAATTCCAGTATCGGCTCCATGGGGCCCCCTCCCTTGCCATGTGCGTGAGTGTACAGCGCTGGTAAGATCCGTCGCAGGTTCCCGTCAGAAAATCCCATGCCTCTGCCATTGATCTACCACGATGACTACAGCCCTGAGTTCCCGGCGGACCACCGGTTCCCCATGGACAAATTCCGCCTGTTGCGTGACCACTTGGTGGACAGCGGCCTGACCCAGGACAGCCACCTGCTGCGACCCGAGGTCTGCCCCGCCGAAATTCTGGCCCTGGCCCATGAACCTGGGTATATCGAGCGCTACATGAGCGGCGAGTTATCCCGCGAAGACCAACGCCGCCTCGGCCTGCCCTGGAACGAAGCCCTGGCCCGGCGTACCGTGCGTGCAGTCGGCGGCTCGATACTCGCAGCGCAAAAGGCCCTGGAACACGGCCTGGCCTGCCACCTGGCGGGCGGCACGCACCACGCCCACTACGACTACCCGGCGGGCTTTTGCATCTTCAATGACCTGGCGGTGATCAGCCATTACCTGCTGGCGAGCGGGCGGGTCAACCGCGTGCTGATCTTCGATTGCGACGTACACCAGGGCGACGGCACCGCGCGCATCCTGCACGACACGCCGGATGCCATCACCGTGTCGCTGCACTGCGAAAAGAACTTCCCGGCGCGCAAGGCCCAGAGCGACTGGGACATCCCGCTGCCCATGGGCATGGGCGATGCCGACTACCTCAAGGTGGTCGACGACGCGCTCAACTACCTGTTGCCGCTGTACCAGCCCGACCTGGTGTTGTACGACGCAGGTGTGGATGTGCACAAAGACGACGCCCTCGGTTACCTCAAGCTGACAGACGCAGGCGTCGCCGCCCGCGATGAAAGCGTGATGCGCCACTGCCTGGGCCGCGACATTCCAGTGATGGGCGTGATCGGCGGCGGCTACAGCAAAGACCGCCCAGCCCTGGCGCGCCGCCACGGCATCTTGCACCACAGCGCACAACGGGTGTGGGCGTCATCAGGTTGTCATTGAGTTGTGAGCGTTACCCACAATGCCTGTGGAACGGCCTGTGGATAACTTGAGCGTAAGGGCCCGAAAGCCAGCAGCCGTATGGCGTGTAGGAAAGTGTACGTTTTTTGATCAGGCAGCTACGCCGTCGTCGGGTAGAATGTTCGGCCTATTCAAGCGACCGTAGCCCTGCCCATGCCCCAGACCCCTTCTCAACACGTCACTATTATCGGCGGCGGCCCTGCCGGGCTGATGGCCGCTGAAGTCTTGAGCCAGGCGGGCGTGCGGGTGGACGTGTACGACGGCATGCCTTCGGTGGGGCGCAAGTTTCTGCTGGCGGGCGTGGGCGGCATGAACATCACCCACTCCGAGGCGTACCCGGCGTTCCTGTCGCGTTACGCCGAACGCGCGCCGCACATGGCCTCGCTGTTACGGGCGTTCGGCGCAGAGGCGCTGTGCGAGTGGATTCATGGCCTGGGCATTGAAACCTTTGTCGGCACCTCCGGCCGCGTATTTCCCACCGACATGAAAGCCGCCCCACTGCTGCGTGCCTGGCTCAAGCGCCTGCGCGACCAGGGCGTGGTTATCCACACCCGGCATCGCTGGGTGGGCTGGACGGAAGACGGCGGTTTACTTATCCACAGCCCGGATGGCGATAAAACTGTGCACAGCGATGCGGTGTTGCTGGCGTTGGGTGGCGGCAGCTGGTCGCGCCTGGGCTCCGACGGTGCCTGGCTCAAGTTGCTGGAAGATAAAGGCGTGCCCTACACCGCGCTGCAACCGAGCAATTGCGGCTTCGAAGTGTCGGGCTGGAGCGAGTTGATGGTCAGTAAATTCGCTGGCGCGCCGCTGAAGAACGTCGCCATTGGCCTAGGCAATGACAAACCTCGGCTGGGCGAATGCGTGGTCACCGCCATGGGCATCGAGGGCAGTTTGATCTATGCACTGTCGGCGCCGATTCGCGAAGCAATCAACCGTAATGGCTCAGCTACCGTGCATATCGACCTGTTGCCGAGCAAGCCGCTGGACAAGGTGCAGGCCGCGTTGGCCAAGCCGCGTGGTTCGCGCTCGATGAGCAAGCATTTGCACAGTCAGTTGGGTTTGGATGGGGTCAAAGCGGCGTTGCTGCGTGAACTGGCGCCAGCTGAGCACTTCCATGATCCGGCGCAATTGGCGGTGGATATCAAGGCGCTGCCGCTGACATTGCTAAAGACACGGCCAATGGATGAGGCAATCAGCACCGCGGGCGGTGTGCCGTTTGAGGCGATGGATGAGCGCTTGATGCTCAAGCAATTGCCCGGCGTGTTCTGCGCAGGGGAGATGCTGGATTGGGAAGCGCCGACCGGCGGGTACTTGCTGACGGGGTGCTTTGCCAGTGGGCAGATGGCTGGGCGTGGTGTGTTGGAGTGGCTTAAGCGCTGAGTTCAAGTGCGCTATCGCAGGCAAGCCAGCTCCCACATTTTGAACTGTGAACACCGTCAAATGTGGGAGCTGGCTTGCCTGCGATGAGGCCCTGACAGATTTACTTCTTCTTACGCGGCCCGGTATTAAACACCGGCACTTTACGCACCGGCTTGATCGACGGCTCAGCCGGTGCCACGTCGCCACTGTCCACCCATTTACCCAAATTGCGCTTGCCACCACCGCCGCCCGACGCTTTAGGCTTCTTCGGCTTTTTCGGCTTCTTCACCACCTGCCCACTGGCATCGGTGTCCGGCACGCGGTGCTCCGGCTCAAAATCCGGCTCCATCTGGCGGGTCAGCGTTTGACGCGTGAGCATCTCGATGGCCGACAGCATGTTCACTTCATCGGCGCACACCAGCGAAATCGCCTCACCGGTGTTGCCCGCCCGGCCAGTACGGCCGATACGGTGGATGTAGTCTTCAGCCACGATCGGCAGGTCAAAGTTGACCACCAGCGGCAAGTCTTCAATGTCCAGGCCACGGGCCGCCACGTCGGTGGCTACCAGAATCTGCACGTCGCTGGATTTGAAACGGTCCAGCGCGCGTTGGCGGGTGGCTTGGGGTTTGTCGCCGTGAATGCCGTCGGCATTGATGCCCAGGCCCTGCAACTTATCCACCAGCGCATCCACACCGTTACGGGTCTTGGCGAACACCAGCACCTGCTTCCAGCGACCTTTGCGCATCAAGTGCACAAACAGCTCCGGCTTGCGCTTCTTGTCCACCGGCACCACCCACTGCTTCACGGTACTGGCGGCGACGTTGCGCGGGCTCACTTCGATGCTCAGCGGGTCGTTGAGCATCTGCCCGGCCAGTTGGCGGATTTCATCGGAGAAGGTCGCGGAGAACAGCAGCGTCTGGCGCTTTTTCGGCAGCATGCGGTAGATGTTCGCCAGCTCTTCGGAGAAGCCCAGGTCGAGCATGCGGTCGGCTTCATCCAATACCAGCGTTTGCAACTGGTTGAGTTTCAGCGCGTTCTGGCGGAACAGGTCAATCAGGCGGCCCGGCGTGGCGACCAGAATGTCGACGCCCTTGCGCAGCTTCATCATCTGCGGGTTGATGCTCACGCCGCCGTACACCGCGTAAGTGGTCAGCGGCAGGTGTTGCGCGTACTCGGCGACGCTGGCGTGAACCTGCTCGGCCAGTTCGCGGGTCGGGCACAGGATCAGCGCACGCGCCGAGTTGGCGGCGACTTTCGGCCCTTCCATGGTCAGCAATTGCAGGAGCGGCAGGGCGAAACCTGCGGTTTTGCCAGTGCCGGTCTGGGCCGCGGCCATCAGGTCGCGACCGGCCAACACCGCCGGAATGGCTTGCGCCTGCACCGGCGTCGGGGTCTGGTAGCCAAGCGTCTGAAGGGCGCGCAGCAAGGGTTCGATCAGGCCAAGTGTGGCGAAAGTCATGTGTTTACCGTAGGAAAAATTCAGCGCCATAAGCGGGTAAAAAAAGCCGTAATGCGCCGCAGTTTACCTTATTTCCGGCTTGGGCTTGCGCCACTGGGGCAGGCTGATCAATAGCACCGCGCTGATGATCACCAGCATCGCCAAGGCTTCTTCCATGCCGATGGTCTCACCGACGAACACAATCCCCAACAACACCGCCACGGCCGGGTTCACATAGGCATAGCTGGTCGCCGCCGCCGGGCGTACGTGCTTGAGCAGGTACATATAGGCATTGAAGGCGATGATCGAACCGAACGCGGCCAAGTACGCCAGAGCCAGCCAGCCTTCAATCGGCGGCACAGCCTGCAGGCGTTCACCGGTGAGCGCACTGCCCACCAACAGCAAGGCACCGGCGACGATCATTTCCGCCGCACTGGCCATCGCGCCGGCAGGTAATGGCAAGTGCCGGCTCCACACCGAACCAAAAGCCCAGGCGGCAGCGGCGAACAGCAACAACATCGCCCCGGTCGGGCTCGACTGCAGGTTGGAACCCATATTGAGCATGGCAATACCGATTATCCCCAGCACTACCCCGGCCCATTCCAGGCGAGTATTTCGCGCGCCCCAGAAATAGCCGAACAACAACGTGAATAATGGCACTGTCGCCACCGCCAATGCCGCAACACCCGACGTCACCCCCGTGTGCTCAGCCACCGACACCGCGCCATTGCCAAAGGTGAGCAGCAAAATGCCGATCTTGCCCGCAGCCTTCCACTGCACCCACGTCGGCGCAGGTGCCCCGCGCCAGCGCAAAAAGCCATACATCAGCAAACCCGCCACCAGGAATCGAATCCCGCCGAGCATCAGCGGCGGCCAGTATTCAACGCCGATTCGAATCACCAGGTAGGTGGAACCCCAAATCACATACAGCGCAAAAAAAGCGGCGATCAACGGTAATGGAAAGCGACGTGGGCCAGGCATTGGGCGGCTCTATGGCAGGAGATGGAAGGCTTATTCTAAAAAGGCAGCAGGCTAAACATAAGTTACAAAACCTGTTTAAAGCGCCCATACACTTTTCAAAGCATGGTTATGAAGGCTATAAACCATGCTTTCGAAAGCCACGCGTTACTGGAGCCTTATCATGGACAAATACGACCGCATGCTCCTCAGCGCCCTGCTCGAAGACGGCCGCGCGTCTTACGCGCAATTGGCCCGCACGGTTAACCTCTCCGCGCCCGCCGTGGCTGAACGCGTGGCCAAGCTGGAGGCCAGTGGTGTGATTACCGGGTATCAGGCCAAGGTGGACCTGTCCAAAATCGGCTTGCCCATCCAATGCACCATCGAACTGCGCTTGACCAATAACGGCAGCCAGAAGGTGTACGACGCGCTGGCTGAAATTCCCGAGCTGACTGAATGCCACCGGGTCACGGGCGACCCGTGCGTGATCATGCAGGCGGCGGTGGGGTCGATGCCGGAATTGGAGAATTTGATTAACCGGGTGGCGAAATTCGGGTTCAGCAAGACTTCGATTATTTTGTCCAGCGCGATAGAACGGCGGGTACCGTTGGGCCATTTGGAGGTAAAAAATGCTGGGTAAGCACAGCAAAATCGTCAGCCTCAGCCACCCGATCACTGCGCGCATGCCGTTATGGCCGGGGGATCCGCCGGTGGTATTTGAAGACGTCGCGTGCCTGGAAAAAGACGGCTATTTCCTGCGCCGCTTCAGTATGGGCGAACACAGCGCCACCCACATGAATGCACCGAACAGCTTCTATGCCGATGGCATCGGGATTGACGGCTATCAACCCCAAGACCTGGTTCGGCCTGCCGTGGTGATTGACGTGCGCGCGCAAACCCAAGGTAACCGCGATTACCAGATCGGCCTGCATGACCTTCAAGCCTGGGAACACCAACACGGGCGCATCGAGCCGGGCTCGGTCGTGCTGATGTACACCGGCTGGCAGCACCTCTGGAACGACCCCATCGGCTTTTTTGGCGAAGATGCCCAAGGCCTGCACTTCCCGGGCATTGGCGAGCCGGCGATACGCTGGCTGCTGGAACACCGACAGATCGCCGGCGTGGGCATTGATACCCACGGGGTTGATCCGGGGCAAAGCACTGCCTTTGCCACCAACCATGCCGTACTGGCCGGCAATGGCATCGTATTGGAGTGCCTGACCCATCTGGAGCGGCTGCCGGCCAAGGGCGCGACCCTTGTGATTGGAGTACTGGGACTGGAAGGCGGCTCGGGATCGCCGGTTTCGGTGATGGCGTTTATTCCCTGACAATGCCATCGCAGGCAAGCCAGCTCCCACATTTTGAATGCATTTCACCTGTGGGAGCTGGCTTGTCGAATCGTCGCAGCGCTGCGATGGCGTTAGTTGCATCACCGCTTCCGATTCTTTTGAAGGACATTTCCGAGCGCCATTTCATGCCTTGTTCCGGCTGAATTCGGCCGCTAGTCTTCCCCATGTCATCGGCCCTTCGATGACCGGAAGTGCAAGCCGAAATTGACGGAGGAGTGAGTTACAAGTGCCGGAGAATCAACATGGTCAAAGCAACCTCTGCCTCAACTACTACCCCGACGGACTTCCTCAGCGAAGACGCCCTCCTCAACCGCCGAGCCATCGACTACTACCTCAAGGCATCCGCCCCGGACGCGCCCAATTTTGTACTGAATGACAACCTGAGCTTCGAAGACGCCCTCGCCCATGCGGCCGACTTGCTGCATTGCGCGGTGGAGACGGTGAATGTGTCGGGTGAGACGCTGAGCACCCAGCAGCGGGCGGTGATGCATTTGGTGGGGATGGCCAAAGGTGTGGTGGATCGGGCGTTGGAGTGTGTGCAGCCTCGATGAGCACCGCATAACCCCTGTGGGAGCTGGCTTGCCTGCGATAGCGGTGGGTCAGTCACTGAATACCTGGCTGATATACCGCTATCGCAGGCAAGCCAGCTCCCACATTTTGATCTGCGCTTGAGTTAGAACCCGCGGTGCTTTTTCAGGTGTTCGTTAATCTTCGCCGCGGGCACTTTCTGCAAGGCACACAGCAGGTCGTGGGACAGTTCGCGCAAGCCGTGGGTGCCGCGCAGTTGCTGGGCCAGGTGCGTGGTGAGGTTGGCGGCCATCTCCGCATCCGCCATCGCCCGGTGAGCCTTGCCGGTGTGGGGCAGTTGGGCGAGCGCGTTCAGCGTGCCGAGCTTGTGATTGGGCGCAGTCGGCATCAGGCGGCGGGCCAGTAGCAGCGAGCAGGCGAATTTTTGCAGGCGGGTGCGGCGGATCAGGCCCAGTTCAAAGTCCCAGAACCTCTGGTCGAACGCGGCGTTGTGCGCCAACAGTGGCGTGGTGCCGACAAATTCATTCACTTCATTCATCACCCGCTCAGCCGGTGGCGCGCTGCGCAGCATGGCGTTGCTGATGCCGGTGAGTTGTTCGATAAACCCTGGCACGCGCACGCCGGCATTCATCAGGCTTTGGTAGCGGTCCACGATTTGGCCGCGCTCGAGGATAACCACCGCGATTTCCGTGGCCCGGCAGTGGCTGCTCGGGGTGATGCCGGTGGTTTCAAAGTCGATGACCGCTATACGTTCCAAACCTGTTCCAACTCCGTCTAACTATTTATTGAGCCTGAGCGCTTATTTGAGCAGCAGCGCGCCTTCGATGGGCACGTAGCGGCTGGCGGCGCGAATCAGCGAGTTGGCCGTCAGCCCCGGCACGCCGTAGGCCACGGCTTCAACGCCGTGCTTTTGGATGATGCGTTCGAGCAGCATGTCGAAATCACCATCGCCGGAGGCCAGCACCACTTCGTCGACGTGGTCGGCGGCGTCCATGATGTCCAGGGTGATGCCCACGTCCCAGTCGCCTTTGGCCGAGCCGTCGGCGCGCTGGATGTAGGGTTTGAGTTTTACCGTAAAGCCCAGGTTGCGCAGGATCTGTTGGAATTGCTGCTGCTTGCTGTCACCACGGTCGATGGCATAGGCGTACGCCTCGACGATCTGCCCGCGTGAACTGATATCAGCCCACAGCGCCGCATAGTTGAAGTGGCAGCCATACGCCTGGCGCACGGTGTAGTAGAGGTTTTGCACATCGGCGAACACTGCAATTTTTTTCACCGCACTTCCTCATGACAGCCAGGCGCCACGGCCCGGAAAGGTTGCCAGTATGCCAGCCATGGGAAAGTTTCAGCGAAAAATCAGCCCGGGGCGACGAAGCGCCCCGGTTGAAGGTGGGTCAGACGAAGGAGTCGTCGTCGCCAAAGGAGGAGGAATCGTCGGAATAGTCGCTGTCTGCGAAGCTGTCGGATGAGTTGTCATTGCCCCAGCTGTCATTGCCGGCAAACTTCTGGTCGTCATTGCCCCAGTTGCCGTTGTCGCTGGCCGGTGCCGGCTCTTCGCGGATGATTTCTTCCACCACCTGCGGCTGCTGCGAGTTGTGGCTGAACAGGCTGCTGATGCCTTCGGCCAGCATCACACCACCGGCCACACCGGCGGCGGTTTTCAGCGCGCCACCCAGGAAACCACTGCCGATGGGCGCGGCGGGGGCTTGCTGCGGCTGTTGATAATTCTGCTGTGGCGCAGCGTAGTTCTGTTGCGGTGCAGGCTGGCCAAACGAAGGCCGCGCCGGCTCACGCCAGCCGCCGCCGGAAGAAGGCGGAGCACTTTGTGGCGGTTGCGAGTCGCGGGAACTGCTGCCACCAAAGATGCTCGACAGGAAGCCACCACTGCTCGGCGCCGGTTGCGCGGCCTGGGAGCGGGCCTGTTGCAGTTCGTCCTGCAATTGCTGGATCTGCTGCGCCTGTTGCTTGTTCTGCGCGTCGAGGCTCTTGATCGCGTGTTCTTGCACCAGGATCGACTGGGTCATGTAGTACCCGGCGGCCGGTTGGCGAGTCATATGCTCCTTGATCCGCGCTTCGGCCAGGGCGTCGCGGGGGGCTGAGTCCGTTTCGGCTTGTTGCAACCGTGAAAACAGTCCATCGATCAGGGTTTGCTCTTCGCTGTTCATGGCGACCTCGTTAGATTGCCGGTAGAAATCATGGGCCCGCCTGTAATCAGGTGAGCTACAGCGTAGTTATGGGGGTGTTACCAGACGTTTCAATGGTCTTTACGTAAGGTTTACGTTTGCTTACCTCTCGTCATGATCGGTTAAAGTGTTGGCCTTGCTTTTAGGGCTGTGATGAACCTGATGAATCCGTTAGACGTATTGCGCGACTCCCTCCGTTTCACCCAACGCAACCTGGGCGCCATCGTCCAGCTGTGCCTGCCGTTGGTGATCCTCGAAGCCCTGCTGCAACAGGTGCTCGACCACACACTGGGCCCGGATGCGTTCCCCGGTTACAGCGTGGTCGTCGGGTTGTTGGTGTACCCGCTGTACACCGGCGCCTTGATCCTGTTTCTGGATGCGCGCACCCGTGGTGAGTCGCCCAGCACTAAAGATGTGTGGGCCATGGCCCTGGCCATGTGGCCGCGTTTCGCCCTGCTGACGGCGGTCAGCACCTTGCTGATTTTGCTGGGGCTGTCGCTGTACTTCCTGCCGGGCCTGTGGCTGATGGTGGTGCTGGCGTTTGCCGAGTACCTGCTGGTGTTGCGCGGCATGTCAGCGCTGGAGGCGATGAAGGAAAGTTTGCGCCTGACCCGTGGGCATTTCTGGCGAATCCTGGTGTGCCTGCTGTGCGTAATGACGCCGTTGTGGCTGCTCAAAGGCGCGAGCGTGGCGGTGTACCCCAACCCCGCGCCGCTGCTGGGTTTGCTGATCGACAGTGCCCACAGCTTCCTGCAACTGTTTACCAGCGTGGTACTTTTCCGTTTGTTTATGCTGATCGGTGGCGATGCCGACGCACGGTGATATGCTCCGTGCCACTTCTGATAACGCTATAAGCCGAGCCAATGACCCGTTTATTGCGCATCACCCTGCTGAGCCTGTTGATCATCGCGGGCCTGCTCGCGGCCCTTATCTACAGCCTGACTTGGCGCCCCGTCGACAAGCAGACCCTGCCCGTCAGCTGCGTAGCGCCACGTGCGCCGACCTTGCTGCCGGGGCAGGCGCTCAAGGTCATGACCTGGAACGTGCAATACCTGGCCGGCAAGAACTATGTGTTCTGGTACGACAGCCCCGACGGCAACGGCCCGGACGATCGCCCCACGGTGGAAGACATGGCCTTCAGCCTGGACGAAGTGGCGCGGGTGATTCGCGACGAACAGCCCGACATCCTGCTGTTGCAGGAACTCGATGAAGGCGCCAAGTCCTCTCACTATCAGGACCAGGTGGCGTTGCTCCAGGAACGCCTGGTCGACCTTTACCCATGCAGCGCCCAGGCCTTCGACTGGAAAGCCGACTTTGTGCCCAACCTGCATATCTTCGGCAGCGTCGGCCGCAAGCTCGTCACGCTGAGCCGCTACCAGATCGAACACGCCGAACGCCTGCAACTACCGGTGTCGCCGGCCAACTTCATCAGCCGCCAGTTCCAGCCGAAACCTGCGTTGTTGCTGACCTACCTGCCGTTGAGCGATGGCGGCCAACTGGCCGTGCTTAATACGCGGCTGGATGGCGATAAGCCTGGGCGTTCCGCCGTGCAGGAGCAGGCCAAAGCCACGGTAAAACTGTTGGATAAGTTCGAAGGCCGTGGCACGCCTTGGCTGATTGGCGGGGATTTCAACTTGCTGCCGCTGGGGCAATTCCTGCGCCTGGATGCCGGCAAGCGTGGGCAATATTCGCCGGACAGCGAATTGCATTTGTTATGGGATAAGTACCCGATGATCCCGAGTAACAGTGAATCCAGTGGGATTGACCGGGCGAAGTGGCTGACACACTTCCCCAATGACCCGAGTGTGGATGGGCCGGATCGGACCTTGGATTATTTGTTCTACAGCCCAAGGATCAAACGGGTGGAGGCCAAGGTGCGCCAAGACGACACACTGCGCATCTCCAACCACCTGCCGGTGATCGCCCGGTTCCTGCTGCCGGCTGCGCAATAGCCCGCACCACAACACCCCATGTGGGAGCTGGCTTTTGTGGGAGCTGGCTTGCCTGCGATACAGACGACTCGGTCTGTCCGTTTCACCGAGGCGATGCTATCGCAGGCAAGCCAGCTCCCACAAAAGCCAGCTCCCACATTGGATCTTCACATCACCTACTTTCGGGGTTTGATCCGGGCAGTGGGTTCGGCCACCAGTGGATCATCCGGCCAGTAATGCTTGGGGTATCTTCCTTTCAAATCCTTCTTCACTTCGGCGTAGGTACTGCGCCAGAAGTTCGCCAGGTCCTGCGTCACCTGCACCGGCCGGCGCGCCGGGGACAGCAGGTGCAGCTTGACCACCTGGCGCCCACCGGCAATGCGCGGCGTGTCCGCCAGCCCGAACAATTCCTGCAAGCGCACCGCCAGAATCGGCGGCTGTTCGCTGTAGTCCAAACGCACCGATGAGCCCGAGGGCACCTTCACATGCTGTGGCGCCAGCTCGTCCAGGCGTTGGGGCAGCGGCCAGGGCAGCAGGTTGTGCAGGAAGCTGGAAATATCCAAATTAGAAAAGTGGCTGAGGCGCGAGACTTTGCCCAGGTAGGGCATCAGCCAATGCTCCAAATCGGCCAGCAAGGCTTTGTCGCTGATATCCGGCCATTCGCTGGTTTTACCCGCGTCCAGCTGGCGCAGCAGCATGACGCGGGCCTGCCACTGGCGCAGTTCGGGCGTCCACGGCAGCAGCTCCAGGCCTTTGCGACGCACCAGGTTGACCAATGCCTGGCTGCGCGCGGACTCATCCAGGCCGGTCAGCGGTTCACGGCTGAGCACCAGCTCACCGACTTTGCGTTGGCGTTCGGCGCGCAGCACGCCTTCGCGTTCATCCCAATCAAGCTGGTCAACCGTGCGCACTTGCTCGGCCAGCACGCTGTCGAACAGCACCGGGTCAAAATCCGTCGCGAGGTAGATGCGCTCTTCGCGCTGGCCCTGGCGGCTGCCGAGGTCGGCGATCACCAGCCACGGTTGCTTCATCAGGCTGTCGGCCTCGGCGAACAGCGCGGCGCGGCCGTTGGCCAGGCGATATTCGGCGCCACCGGGGCGGCGTTGCTGGGCGACGCGGTCGGGGTAGGCCAGCGCCAGCAAGGCGCCGAGCCAGCGCGGGTGGTCGGGGTCGGCCACCGCTTGAGTCGGCTGGCCTCGCAAGTAGCCCCGGTACTGACGGGCCAGTTGCTTGGCGCGCTGCACGCCGCCCTGGGTGCCACGCGCGCGTTCTTCGCCCGACATCAATGCCAGGCGACTGTGCAAATCCGCACCGCCGCCGCGCAAGATATCGCGCTCACCCAATAAGGCCGCCACATCACAAGCGGTCGCGGCCAGCCCCAGGTCCTGCCCGCGCAGCAACAAGTGGGCGATACGCGGGTGCGCGGGCAACTCCGCCATTTTCTGGCCATGGGCGGTGAGCGTGTCATCGTTCAACGCGCCAAGGCGCACCAGCAAATCCTGGGCCTGGGCATACGCGGCAGTCGGCGGCACATCCAGCCACACCAGTTGCGTGGGCGTCACGCCCCAACGCGCCAGTTGCAAGGCCAGGCCCGCCAGGTCGGCGGCGAGGATTTCCGCACTGCCGTAGGCGGCCAAACCTTCGTGCTGGTCTTCGGACCACAGGCGATAACACACGCCCGGCTCCAGCCGCCCTGCCCGACCGGCTCGTTGGGTGGCGCTGGCGCGGGAGATGCGTTGGGTGTCGAGGCGGGTCATGCCGCTGCCGGGGTCGAAACGCGGCACCCGCGCCAGCCCGGCATCGATCACCACGCGCACGCCATTGATGGTCAGGCTGGTCTCGGCAATGTTGGTGGCCAGCACCACTTTGCGCTTGCCAGCGGGCGCCGGGTCGATGGCGGCGCGCTGGGCGTTAAGGTCGAGTTCGCCATGCAGCGGGCACAGCAGCACATCAGGGCGATCACCCAAGGCTTCGGCCAGTTGTTGATTGACCCGGCGAATCTCGGCCTGCCCCGGCAGAAACACCAGAATGCTGCCCGTTTGGTCCTGCACCGCGTCGAGGACGGTCTGCACCACACGCGGCTCGATAAATTCACCGGCCTGGTAAGGCCGCCCCCAGCGCATCTGCACCGGGAACATGCGCCCTTCGCTGCGCAGGATCGGCGCATCGTCCAGCAGACCCGCCAGGCGCTCGCCTTCGAGGGTGGCGGACATCAGCAGGATTTTCAGCGGTTGCTCGTCGCGAAACAGCTCGCGGCCGTTGAGGCTCAGGGCCAGTGCCAGGTCGGCGTCGAGGCTGCGTTCGTGGAACTCGTCAAAAATCAGCAAACCCACGCCGTCCAGTGCCGGGTCGTCTTGCAGCCGGCGCGTAAGAATGCCTTCGGTGACCACTTCGATGCGGGTGTTGGGGCCGACTTTGCTGTCCAGGCGGATGCGGTAGCCGACCGTTTCACCGACCTTTTCACCCAGCTCACTGGCCAGGCGTTCGGCAGCCGCACGCGCGGCGAGGCGCCGAGGTTCGAGCATCAGGATGGTTTGCCCGGCCAGCCAAGGCTCATTCAATAAAGCCAAGGGCACGCGGGTGGTTTTACCGGCACCGGGCGGCGCTTCCAGCACGGCCTCATGGCGATTCGCCAAGGCGTCACGCAGGGCGGGTAAAACATCATCAATCGGCAACGAATTCATACTGGCTCCAAAGCAGAGCGGCGAGTATAACGGCGAACGTTCGTCCTTAATTGGAATGCAGGCAAATGTGGGAGCTGGCTTGCCTGCGATAGCGGTGGGTCAGCCCGCCCATGTGGCACTGATACACCGCTATCGCAGGCAAGCCAGCTCCCACATTAGAGCGGCGTGGCTCAATACAATTGTCATATAGTTTCGTATCAACCGTGTTCAGGAGCATTTTATGCGTATCGCTTCCCGTGTTATCGGCGGTGTCCTCGCCGTCACCCTGCTGAGCCAACTGACGGCCTGCGGCTCGATTTTCTACCCGGACCGTCGTGGCCAGATCGACGGCAAGATCGACCCGGCCATTGCCGTGCTCGACGCCGTGGGCCTGCTGTTTTATGTGATCCCGGGCCTGATCGCCTTTGGCGTGGACTTCGCCACCGGCGCCATCTACTTCGAGCCGGGCAAGACCGCCCAGGTCGCGCCGGAAAAACTGCACGAAGCCATCGGCGCCGACGGCAAGGTCGACAACGCCAAGCTGCAAACCATCATTGAAAAGGAAACCGGCCGCCGCCTGCCGCTGGATGACCCGCGCATGATCCAGTTCAAGGGCAGCGTGCAACAACTCGCGTCCCTGGGCCTGCAACCCGCCGCTTAAGGATCCGTATGACCAGCAGTCCCGAACACGCCAGGCTCCTGCGCCTGGCCACCCGCGCCTCGGTGGGCGTGGCCTGTGCGCTGATTATCACCAAGGCCATCGCCTGGTGGTTCAGTGGCTCGGTGAGCATGCTCGCCGGGTTGACCGACTCGCTGCTCGATGGCGTGACCTCGCTGCTGAACTTGCTCGCGGTGCATTACGCGCTGCGCCCAGCCGATGACGATCATCGTTATGGGCATGGCAAGGCCGAATCGCTGTCGGGCATGGCCCAGGCGTTGTTTATCGCTGGCAGTGCGGTGTTGATCGCCGTCCAGGCGTACCAGCGTTTGCAGCACCCGGAACCGGTCGGCGCGCCGTGGCTGAGCATTGGCGTCATCGTGTTTTCGCTGCTGATGACCGTGGCGCTGCTGATGCTGCAACACCGGGTAATCCGCGAAACCGGCTCCAACGCCGTGCGCGCCGACTCACTGCACTACCGCTCCGACCTGATGCTCAACGGCAGCATTTTGGTGGCACTGGTGTTGGCAGGGTTTGGCTTTCATCAGGTGGATGCGTGGTTCGGCCTCGGTATTGCCGCTTATATCCTGTGGAGCGCGATCCAGATCGCCCGCGAGAGCTTTGCCGTGCTGATGGATGAGGAACTGCCGCCGGATGTCAGCCAGCACATGCTGGAGTTGGCGCGCGGTGTGCCGGGCGTGCTGGGTGCGCACGATTTGCGCACGCGCATTTCCGGCAGCCACTGGTTTGTGCAGTTGCATTTGGAATTGCCGGGGGAATTGACCCTGTCAGTGGCCCACGGCATCAGCGACCAGGCCGCCGATGCCATTCACAGGGCTTACCCGCGTGCCGAAGTGCTGGTGCACGCCGACCCGCGGGAAGTGGTGACGGGTAACAAGGCCTAGTACTGCACCTGATAACCACGACTGGTCAGGCAGTTGCCCTGGGCCTGGCGGTAGGTTTGCACCACCGCCGGGTCCGGGGCGTAGGTGACGGTGCGTGGGTCGAAACCGCTTTGCTGCACCGCCCAGCGATAACAGTCGTAACCGTCCTGCTGTACCTGGGCCGGTGACTGGCCGTTGGCCGGGTAGGCCACCACGTCATAGCCGTTGCCCTGCGGCGCGGGTTGTGGCGCCGGCACTTCGGTCGGCGGTTGCACCACCACGTATTGCTGGGTGGCGTTTTCATAGGTGTAGTAGGAACCCGCCGCGAGGAAGAACAGCGCGCTGCCCACCCACACTTCCCGTGCGTAGTCCGGCAGGTATTGCACGCGAATACCGTAGGGCGGCGTCACCACCACATAGCGCGGGCCTTGCGGGCGATACCAGTAGCCGCCGGAGAAGAAGTAATCCTGGCCACGGTAGGGCACGCGATAATTGCGATCGGGGAAACGGTCAACGGTGTAGCCGGGACGATATTGCGGGCCTGGCCCCCAGCCGTTGCCGTGACCATTGGGCCGACCCGGCCAGCGGTTGTCATTGGGGTGACCATTATTGAAGCCGCCACCCGGACGTGGGCCTGGGCCATTGCCGGCCTGCCAGTGCTGGTTGCCATCGTTACGGCGTGGGATGTCCTGATAGTAACCCTGGCGCGGTTCCTGGGTTTGCCGCACCGTGTCCGGGCGGCCCTGGATCGGCAGGTTGTTCGCTGGCTGCGGCGCCGGCCGCGGTTGCTCGGCATTTTGCGGGCGGCCTTGCCACTGCCCACCGCCGTGCTGCTGTTGCTCGGCGCGATCAAAATGCGGGTTCTGTGGGCGCGGTGGGTTGTTTTCCGGACGCGGTTGAGTGTTCTGCGGGCGCGGCTGGTTATTCTGCGGTCGCGCCTGTTCATTGCCACGCCCGCCTTCCGGGCCTCTTTCATGCTGACCACCGCCTTCATAGCGCGGGTCGTCGGCCATCACTTGGGTGCCGACGCTTACCATCAGCAAACCTACACCTGCCATACGCCAGATGCGCTTCATGCTATTCCTCACTGCGGATTAGGGCCTGGAGTGTCCGGCCTTACTGCATGAGACTGGAAAAGCCTCACCCGGTTCTGAGACAGGTTATCAGTCACGAGAAGTATTTTTTGAGGTAAACGCGCAGACAAAGAAAAAGGGGCGACCCGTCGGCCACCCCTTGAGAATTTCGTCCTGGCTCAACGCTTTTGACGTTGGCTCACCTCACGCCGTCTTGTGGACAGTGTGCAGCCTGGAGGCCGGCTCAACCCTGCTGGGGCGGCGGCCGCAGCAGGCCTGATTGGGCTTGCTGCAGTGGACTGTTGTCCAGGCGGTGATTCTGTTGATAACGATACAGGCCAACGTCCGACAGATGATTGCGAAGATTGCGTCAATAAACAGTGCTTGCGCAATTTTTAACCCTTCATAGATAATTCACCGCAATAGTTACGACAAAGGCCAACCCAATGAGCAAGCTTGACCGATACGACCTGAGTATTTTGGCGGAATTGCAGCGCGACGCGAGGATCTCCAACCAGGAGTTGGCCGAACGCATCGGCCTGTCGCCGTCACCGTGCTCACGCCGGGTCAAGCAGTTGGAAGACGACGGTTATATTGCACGCCAGGTCGCCCTGCTCGACCGCAAGATGCTGGGTCTGAGCCTTACGGCCTATGTACTGATCGGCATGGACCGTCACACGCCTGAGCGTTTCGAGAATTTTGAAGCGGCAATCCGCACCTTGCCTCAGGTGCTGGAATGCAGCTTGGTCACCGGGATGGACGCGGACTATCAGTTGAAAGTGGTGGTGCCGGACATGGACCACTACCAGAAATTGCTGCTGGGGCATTTGACCCGGATTGAAGGCGTGACCAGCGTAAGGTCGAGTTTTGTGCTGAACCAGGTGCTCAACAGCACCGAGCTGCCGTTGACGCACCTGCGTACCTGACCTCAAACACACTAATAATCCCCTGTGGGAGCTTGATCCCTTGTGGGAGCTGGCTTGCCTGCGATAGCGGTGTGTCAGCCTGCCCATGTGGCACTGATACACCGCTATCGCAGGCAAGCCAGCTCCCACATTGACAGCGTCACGACGCAGGTCAATGTTGTGCTTGAAGCCCTGCCTTATACTTCCCGCCTGCCCTGTCGGAAAAAATCCCCATGAACAACATCGACCCCGCCCTCTTTGAAGAATGGATGATGACCGGCCTGGTCACGATCCTGATCATCTTCATGGGCTTTATCGTCTGGGACCTGGCGAAGAAATCCAAGGCCGGGCGCTTTGGGTCGTTCATCCTGTTTTTCGTGCTGGGCCTGGGCGTGGCCGCGTTCATCATCAAAAGCGTGGTGATCGGACTGATCGAGTCCGGCGCTTTATAAACGCGCCGGCACTGCCTTCCATTGGCCTTGGTCGAGGCCATCAATCGACCAGTCACCAATACGCACACGCACCAGGCGCAACGTCGGCAAGCCCACCGCCGCAGTCATGCGCCGCACCTGGCGGTTACGCCCCTCACGGATGACCAACTCCAACCAGTGCGTTGGCACGCTTTTGCGAAAGCGCACCGGCGGGTTGCGCGGCCACAGTTCGGGTTCGTCCAACTGCCGCGCTTGGGCAGGCAAGGTCATGCCGTCATTGAGCTCTACGCCGTCACGCAGGCGTTGCAGCTGTTCTTCGGTGGGCTCGCCTTCAACTTGCACCCAGTAGGTTTTCGCCAGCTTGTGCTTGGGGTCGGCAATGCGCGCCTGTAGCTGGCCATCGTTGGTCAGCAGCAGCAGGCCTTCGCTGTCACGGTCCAGGCGCCCGGCCGGGTAGATGCCGGGAATATCGATAAAGTCCTTGAGGGTCGCGCGCCCGCCTTCGTCGCTGAATTGGGTCAGCACGTCGAAGGGTTTATTGAACAGGATCAACTTCGGCTCGGCCGGTGGCGCCTTGGCAACACGCCGTGCTGCAGAATATGGGGGTTTCGCGCCAGGGCGACGCGAATCGGGGCGGGTAGGACGGGACATGGCAAAGGAACATCTAACGGTCAGGACCGACAATGCTAGTGGCCTGACCGCTAAATGACCATCCCAACCGCTTAGCGGAACGGCGGCTCGTCGAAGCTACGCAGTTTGCGCGAGTGCAGCGAGTTGAGTTCGGTGCGCAACAAATCCACCGCCTCGATGCCGATTTTCAAGTGCTGGCTGACCGCACGCTCATAAAACGCGTTAGCCGAACCCGGCAGCTTGATCTCGCTGTGCAGCGGTTTGTCCGACACGCACAGCAAGGTGCCGTACGGAACCCGCAAACGGTAGCCTTGGGCCGCGATGGTGCCGCTTTCCATGTCCACCGCCACTGCGCGGGACAGGTTGATGAGTGGCCGCTCTTGCGCCCAACGCAGTTCCCAGTTGCGGTCGTCGTAGGTCAGCACGGTGCCGGTGCGCAGGCGCTTTTTAAGCTCTTCGCCTTTCTCGCCGGTGACATTGGCAGCGGCTTGCTGCAAGGCCATCTGCACTTCGGCCAGCGCCGGGATCGGGATATTCGGCGGCACCACGCGGTCGAGAATCCCGTCGCGGCGCATATAGGCGTGAGCCAATACGTAGTCGCCGATGGTCTGGGATTGGCGCAGGCCGCCGCAGTGGCCAATCATCAGCCAGCAATGCGGGCGCAGCACGGCCAGGTGGTCGGTGATGTTCTTGGCGTTGGACGGACCGACGCCGATGTTCACCAGGGTCACGCCGTGGCCATCAGTGGCCTGCAGGTGGTAGGCCGGCATCTGGTAACGGTGCCACACCACGCCTGCGGCAATGGCCGAGGCTTCGCCGTGGTCCATGCTCTTGTCGATGATCACGTTGCCCGGCAACACCATGCGGATAAACCGCGGGTCGCTGCGCAGTTGCTCGAGGCCATGCAGGATGAACTGGTCAACATAGCGGTGGTAGTTGGTCAGCAGGATCCATGGCTGCACATGGCGCCAGTCGCTGCCGGTGTAGTGCACCAGGCGGCGCAGGGAAAAGTCCACGCGCGCCGCATCGAACAGCGCCAGTGGCAGCGGGTCGGTATTTTCCCAGTCGTAGAGGCCATCGGCAATGCCGTCGGTGGCGGCGGACAAGTCGGTGCTGGGGAACACACGGGCGAGGGTCGCAGCGGTAACGCCGGAGCCCGCCAGTTCATCACCCTGCTCCACCACATACGGGTACGGAATATTCTGCTGGCTCACGCCGACTTCCACCGTCACGGTGAAGTCATGCATCAACGGCACCAGTTGCTCCAGCAGGTACTTACGGAACGCCGCCGGATGGGTGACGGTGACACTGTAGGTTCCCGGCAATTGCACCTTGGCGTATGCGCGGGTGGTCTGTGGGACTTCGCCATGGCAGTGGTAGGTCAGGCGCAGTTCCGGGTAGCGAAACAGCGCGCGCTGTTCGGCGTCCGGCTCGACGCGGTCCTTGAGGTATTGCTTGAGGGCTTGGTTAAGCGCACCGGTAGCGCGCTCATGCAGAGCGGCCAGCCGGTCCACGGCTTCTTCGGCGGTTTGAACGACAACAAAAGCTTCGGTCACGGTAAGCATCCTGTGTTCTGACTTGCAGGCCTTTATCTTGCCTGTATCCCAAGCTCACTGAAACACCAGAGTTGGAATGCTGCTTTTAAAGGTGGGAGCTGGCTTGCCTGCGATGCAGACACCTCGGTACATCAGGTACACCGAGTCGATGCCATCGCAGGCAAGCCAGCTCCCACCTTTAACCGAGTATGGCTTTGCTGTTGCTGTTGCTGTTGCTGTTGCTGTTGCTGTTGCTGTTACTCTGGCTCTTACATCCTTTTCGATGACGAAGTCAGCGGTCTTTTGATCTGCGCTTTTGATCTTGATCTTGATCTGAAATCGCCCCGTCAAACACGATGGCCGGAATTCGACAGTGATTTGGGGGGTAAACCGGCAGGGATGCCGGTTTAGCCGCCCCGCGCCATGGATGGCGCGTGGCGGCGGCCCCCCAAATCAGTGTCGGATTACGGGCATGCCGAGCCACAGCGAGGCACCGAGTGTTGGGGCGAAGACCTTTTGGTTACTTTTGGGTCTTTCCAAAAGTGACCCGCTGTAAGAGCGGAACCCTAAGCAGCCGTTACAGCAGCAACGGATATGTACACCACCAACACGCCATCGCAGGCAAGCCAGCTCCCACATTTTGACCGTGTTCAATCAGAGGGATTGTGGAGTTGAACGGGTAACGATCGCCGCCACATCCACCTCGCGCGGCAAGGTGCCATACACGCGGCCGGACGACGCCCCCAGGCGGCTGGCGATAAACCCATCACTGACCACCGCATTCCCGGCCTCCAGCAACAGCTTGGCCTGCAACGCCACGGCAATGTCCTCGGTCAACTGCCGGGCGCGGTACTGGATATCCTGGGTATCCATAAACGCCGACTTCAATTGCTCGATATGCCGCGCCAGTTGCTTGTCGCCATGCCCATCGCCCAGTTCGACAAACAACGCCTCCAGCACGCCCGGCTCTTTGGACAATGCGCGCAACACATCCAGGCACTGCACATTGCCGGAACCTTCCCACGTCGAATTCACCGGCGCCTCACGGTACAGACGCGGCAGAATGCTGTCCTCCACGTACCCGGCGCCGCCCATGCACTCGGCCGCCTCATTGATCATGGCCGGAGCGCGCTTGCAGATCCAATACTTGCCCACCGCCGTCACCAACCGGGCGAATTTGGCTTCCTGTTCGTTATCCAGATGGTCCAGCGCCCGGCCCATGCGCATGCTCAAGGCCAGGGAGGCTTCGCTCTCCAGCGCCAGGTCGGCCAGCACGTTTTGCATCAATGGTTGTTCACTGAGCACGCGGCCGCCGACTGAGCGATGGGCGCAATGATGGCTGGCCTGGGTCAACGCCTGACGCATCAAGGCGCTGGAGCCGACCATGCAGTCGAAACGGGTCATGGCGACCATCTCGATAATGGTCGGCACGCCCCGGCCTTCTTCGCCAACCATCCACGCCAGGGCGCCACGGAACTCCACTTCGCTGGAGGCGTTGGAGCAGTTGCCGAGTTTGTTTTTCAGGCGCTGGATGTAGAACTGGTTGCGGGTGTCATCCGGGCGATGCCTTGGCAGCAGGAAACACGTCAGGCCTTTGTCGGTCTGCGCCAGGGTGAGGAACGCATCGCACATCGGCGCCGAGCAGAACCACTTGTGCCCGACCAGCTCATAGGCCTGGCCAGGGCCGCCGGCGCCCACCGGGTAGGCGCGGGTGGTGTTGGCGCGCACGTCGGTGCCGCCCTGTTTCTCGGTCATGGCCATGCCGATGGTGGCGCCGGCTTTGTGGGCGATGCCGACGTTGCGCGGGTCGTATTCGGTGTTGAGGATTTTCGGCAGCCAGGTCTGCGCCAGGTCCGGTTGCAGGTGCAGGGCCGGGACGCAGGCGAAGGTCATGGTCAACGGGCAACCGCTGCCGGCTTCGGCCTGGCTGTGCAGGTAGGTCATGGCGGCGCGGGCTACATGGGCGCCGGGCTGCGGATGCGCCCACGGCAGCGATGGCAGGCCATGCTCGATGGCGGTGCGCATCAACTCGTGATAGGCCGGATGAAACTCCACCAGGTCGATGCGATGGCCGTAGCGGTCATGGCTGTTGAACACCGGCTTGTTCTGATTCGCCAAAAACCCGGCCTCCATCAGTGGCCCGCCCGCCAGCGCACCATACGCATCGATTCGAGCCTGTGCCCAGCCGGCGCCATAGCGGCGCGACCATTCTTGCAAGGGCAGGTCGATGCGATAGAGGTTGGTACCGTCCAGGGACGGCGGCTGGTTGGTGACGTCGTGGGTTTCGGCAAACGGGTGCAGGTTCATGACGGGCCTCCTGGAAAATAGGCCACGTGCAGTTGAGGCCTGAATTTCAGTTAAGCACCGTCATCGGGCTTAAAAAAGTGGCATACCCGCCTATTGTTCGGCGCTTTCGCCCTCTAACGGGCACAACAGGCGCCGCTCCAGCACCGTTTGCAACGCCTCGAAACGCACGGGTTTACTGAGGCGATCAGTGATGCCGACCCCATGGCAGCGTTCGCGGTCCGGGGCGTGCAGCGAGGTGCTCAGGGCAATCACCGGCAGTTCGCCGCAGCCGGGTAGTGCACGAATCTGACAGCACAACGAGAAGCCGCCTTCAGACACATCCAGCAGCACCGCTTCAAACGTATCGTCCTGCAAGAGCGCCAAGGCGGCCGGGCCGTTATCCACGGTTTTCACCCGGTAACCCAGTTTGAGCAGCATGCCGCGTACCGCCAATTGGCCGACACTGTTGTCGTCCACCAACAGCACCGTGCACTGCTGGGGCGCTCGTTGCGCAGGGGGCTTGTGCGTTGCGGGTTTGGGCTCGGGCGGCACCGCGTTGACGCTCATGTCCAACTGGAAGCGGCTGCCCTTACTGAGTTCGGAATGATGGGTCAAACGCCCACCGAGCAGTTCTATCAGCTGCCGGCAAATCGCCAGGCCGATGCCCAGGCCGCCGTATTCGCGGGTCATCGAACCGTCGACCTGGAAGAAGCGCTGATACAGCGTGGCCTCATCGAGAAAAGCGAAGCCGATGCCGCTGTCGGTCACAATAAAGCTCAGGCGCAGCTCGCCGTCACTGTGGGGCACACCTACCACACGCACGCGCACCGCGCCTTCGTGGGTGAACTTGAAGGCATTGTCGAGCAGGCAGTCCAGGCACTGGGTAAGTTTGCCGGCATCGCCAATCACCCGGTCCGGCAGTTCATCGGCCACGTCGATGGAAAATTCCAGGCCTTTGCTCTGGGCGCTGGCGGTGAATTGCTGGCGCAAGGTGTCGAGGGTGCCGCGCAGGCTGAAGACCTGGGGCTGGGCGGTGAGGCGCCCGGCTTGCAATTCGGTCAGGGTGAGAATGCCGTTGACCATGCGCATCATGTCCCGCGCAGAACCGGCGGCGGTTTGCTGGTATTGGGCAAGGTCGTCGTCCAGCGGCACGGTTTGCATCAGCTCTAACGAGCCGATCACACCGTTCATTGGGGTGCGCAACTCATGGGTCAGCGTGGCGAGGAACTCATCTTTAAGGCGGTTACTGCGTGCCAATTGCTGATTGAGCACTTCAAGCTTCTGGCTGGCGTCAAACAGGATCTGCGCCTGTTGCTCACGCATGCTGTTGATGCGGTCCGCCAGCGCCAGGGACAACAGCGCCACTTCGATGGCCGAGCCGAGCTGGCTGGCGTACATGGTGAGGAACATATTCGGCAGGTAGCCCAACACCATCAGCGTGTTGACTACCCCGCCCAGCAGGAATGCCGACCAGGCGATGATGAAGTAACGCGCCATGCGCTGGCCGCAATACCAGGCCTTGATGGCGGCCACAAAGATGGTCACGGTAAACACCAGCGCCAACCCCGTGGCCAGACGCAGGGCCACGGCGTAGCTGGTCAGCAGCGCCAGCACCATGACCAACGCGCCGGCCGCTGCCAGCGCCAGTAAAACCCGATCGAGCCAGCGGCTGTGCTGCGCGGTGTGCAGGAAACTGCGCGCGAACAAGCTGCCGAACAACGCCGCCGAACCAATCAGGAACGGCACCGCCGCGTTCGCCCACCATGGGTTGTTCGGCCAGAAATACTCTACCGCTACGCCGTTGACCGACAGTTGGTACAGGCCAAACGAGGCGATATAAAGGATGTAATACAGGTAGCTGGTGTCGCGCACGCTCAAATAGATGAACAGGTTGTAGACCAGCATCCCCAGTAACACGCCATAGATCGCCCCCAACACATACAGGCGCAGTGGCTGCTGCTCCATGTACGCGGTGGCGGACCAGAGCGTCAGCGGTGCCTGGATCGAGCCTTGGCTTTGCAGGCGCAGGTACACGGTTTGCTGCTGGTCGGGCACGAAGTTGAGCTTGAACAGGTAGTTGGCCTGGCGCACTTCACGGCTGGAAAACGCCAGGCTGCTGCCCGTGCGAGTTGTCAGGCGGTAATTGCCGGTGCTGTCGCGCTGGTAAAGGTCGAGTTCGTTAAGCGGCGGGTACGCCAACTCCAGAAACCAGGTGCGCGGGGCTCGTGGGTCAGTGGCGGTGTAATGCAGGTCGACCTTGAGCCAGAACACCGAGCGCGAATAGCCGGCGTTGAGAGTGGCTTTGTCATGGGTTTTGAATTGGGCGGCGTAGGCGGGAGCACTGACATCGGCGATGGTGAGGGCGTCGGTTGGGTCTTCGAGTACTTGCATGACGCGGCCCAGCGGCAGGCTTCGAGTGTCCGGGTTGAACTCGATGGCGCTGGCGAGCATCGGCAGCCCGCACAATAAAAAGATCAGCAAATAGCGCATAGAGCCCCAGCGTGGCCTGTCCGGTTATGTCAAAAGCCCCCCATTCCTTTTGAGTAGACGTATACCGGCGATACATTAAGTTGTTTGGATCCACTTTAGCATAGCCGCTAGAGGCCATTGGACACCATTGAAATAATTTTTTGAAAGGCTCTAGAACAGCACTTTCAGGCATATAAACGCATAAAAACGGTGAACCAACAGCTATAAACACAGGGTGAAATTCCCCGCTCGCCCAACAGCCACGCAAAAAGCGATTGGTGGTAAGCTCGCGCACCATGAATATCTACAGCTCTCGCCCTGTTGTCCTCTGTCTCTCCGGCCACGACCCCAGTGGTGGCGCCGGCTTGCAGGCAGATATCGAAGCCCTGCTTGCGCAAGGCTGTCATGCGGCTCCGGCCGTCACCGCCCTGACCGTGCAGAACACCGTCAATGTCAGCGATTTCCGCGTGCTCGACCGCGAGTGGGTGCTGGCCCAGGCCAATGCCGTGCTCAGCGACTCCGAAGTCGCGGCGGTGAAGTTGGGCATGCTCGGTTCCACCGCGATGGTCGACACCGTGGTGGAACTGTTGCAGGCGCACCCGCACCTGCCAGTGGTCTGCGACCCGGTGCTGCGTGCCGGTGGCGGCGGCAGCCTGGGCAAGGACGAAGTCGGCTATGCCATGCGTGAGCGGCTGTTGCCGCTGTCGCTGATCGCCACGCCGAACCTGCCGGAAGCGCGCATCCTCGCCGAATTGCCCGAGGGTACGGCGGACGAATGCGCCGAGAAGCTGCTGCCGTTTGTAAAGCATCTGCTGATCACCGGTGGCCACGGCGACGAGCATGAAGTGCACAACCGCCTGTACAGCCGCGACGGCACGCGCCAGACCTTTACCTGCCAGCGCCTGCCCGGCAGCTATCACGGTTCGGGCTGCACGCTGGCCAGCGCCTTGGCCGGCAGGATCGCCCAGGGCGAAAGCTTGGCCAGCGCGGTGCAATCGGCGCTCAACTACACTTGGCGCACCTTGCGTGATGCCGAACAACTCGGCCAAGGCCAGTTCGTGCCGCGCCGTTTGCCGCTGGATTTCTGCTCTTAACCGCACAAGAGGCCTGCTCGATGAAACTACGTGGCCTTTACGCCATTACCGACAGCCAACTGTTGGCCGGCAAACTCCTTGCCTACGTCGAAGCGGCGCTGGACGGTGGCGTGACCCTGTTGCAGTACCGCGACAAAAGCAGCGACGAAGCCCGGCGCCTGCGTGAGGCCGAGAAACTGCGCGAGCTGTGCTCACGCTACAAGACCCAGCTGATTATCAATGATGACGCCGAGTTGGCCGCACGCCTCGGCGTCGGCGTGCACCTGGGCCAGACCGACGGCCCACTGACCCCGGCCCGTGCATTGCTCGGTTCCAAAGCCATCATCGGCGCCACCTGCCACAGCCAGATCGAACTGGCCGAGCAGGCCGCCAAGGAAGGCGCGAGCTACGTCGCCTTCGGTCGCTTTTTCAATTCCAACACCAAGCCCGGCGCGCCGGCCGCCACGCTCGACATGCTGGCCCAGGCCCGCACGCGCCTGCAGTTGCCGATCTGCGTGATCGGCGGCGTCACCCTGGAGAACGCCGCCCCCCTGGTGGCCCACGGTGCCGACCTGCTCGCCGTGGTACACGGCCTCTTCGGTGCCGACAGCACCCAGGAAGTCACGCGCCGCGCCCGCGCCTTCAACGACCTTCTTAAAGTTTAAGTGTAGAGAGCCCGATCATGTCCCGTTCCGAAACCCTGTTTGCCAATGCCCAAAAACACATCCCCGGCGGTGTGAACTCCCCCGTGCGTGCGTTCAAGAGCGTCGGCGGCACACCGTTGTTCTTCAAGCATGCCGAAGGCGCCTACGTCACCGACGAAGATGACAAGCGCTATGTTGACTACGTAGGTTCCTGGGGGCCGATGATCCTCGGCCACAGCCACCCGGACGTGCTCGACGCCGTGCGCCAGCAGTTGCAACACGGCCTCTCCTATGGCGCGCCAACCGCCATGGAAACCGAGATGGCGGACCTGGTGTGCTCAATCGTGCCGTCGATGGAAATGGTGCGCATGGTCAGCTCCGGCACCGAAGCCACCATGAGCGCAATCCGCCTGGCCCGTGGTTTCACCGGCCGCGACAGCATCATCAAATTTGAAGGCTGCTACCACGGCCACTCCGACAGCCTGCTGGTAAAAGCCGGTTCCGGCCTGCTGACCCAAGGCGTGCCAAGCTCGGCCGGTGTGCCGGCCGCGTTTGCCAAACACACCCTGACCCTGCCGTTCAACGACATTGCGGCCGTTGAGCAGATGCTCAGCGAAGTCGGCCAGGACGTGGCGTGCATCATCGTCGAGCCGGTAGCCGGCAACATGAACTGCGTGCCACCGGCACCGGGTTTCCTGGAAGGTTTGCGCGAACAGTGCGACAAGCACGGCGTGGTGCTGATTTTCGACGAAGTGATGACCGGTTTCCGCGTAGCCCTCGGCGGCGCCCAGGCTTACTACGGCGTCACGCCGGACCTGAGCACCTTCGGCAAGATCATCGGCGGCGGCATGCCCGTGGGCTGCTTCGGCGGCAAACGCGAAATCATGCAGCACATCGCGCCGCTGGGCCCGGTGTACCAGGCGGGCACCTTGTCGGGTAACCCGTTGGCCATGGCTGCCGGCCTGACCACCCTGCGCCTGATCAGCCGTCCGGGTTTCCACGCCGAGCTGACCGACTACACCACCCGCCTGCTCGATGGCCTGCAACAGCGCGCCGATGCCGCCGGCATCCCGTTCGTGACCACGCAAGCGGGTGGCATGTTCGGCCTGTATTTCAGCGGCGCCGACGCCATTGTTACCTTTGATGACGTGATGGGCAGCGATGCCGACCTGTTCAAGCGCTTCTTCCACCTGATGCTCGAAGGAGGCGTTTACCTGGCACCGAGCGCTTTTGAAGCGGGTTTCACCTCGATCGCCCATGGCGAAGCCGAGTTGAAATTGACCCTGGCTGCTGCCGAGCGCGCTTTTGCCGCCCTGAAGCAAGCCCCGAAGTAAGGGACACACACATCTGACGTTGCCCCTCGCAGCGTCAGATTTGCTACTTTGCCTACAGAGATTTCCTGCATTTTTCGAGAAATCACCTGCAATCCGGCAGATAACTTGCCTACGCAGCAGAAAAACGAGTAAAGACTTTGTAAGCAGGGGCCTGCTTATTTCATAATGCGCGCTTATTGGACTCCCCCGAGGGTCCGCGTGCCCCGTCAGAGGTAAGTCGATTCCCATGAAACGCACCGGCCGCACCCTGGTTCTGGGCTGCCTGTTGCTCCTTCAACCGCTGCTGGCACATGCCCAGGCAGGCGGCAACTCGTTGTTAATCCCAGCGATGGGTCGTTGCACCCTCAATACCCAGCCAGACAGCCAGGCCGAAGCGCTGAGCGCGTGCCAGAAACAGGCCGACGGTGGGGATGCGCAGGCGCAATACGAGTTGGGCGAATACTTCCACGACGACAAAAACCCTGCCCGCGACCTCAACAAAGCTCTGAGCTACTTCGAAAAGGCTTCGTTGCAGGGCCATGCCCAGGCGCAATTCCAGCTGGGCAACATGTTCTTCAAAGGCGAAGGCGTGCCGGCCAATAACGTTCAGGCTTACATCGTGCTGAAAATGGCGGCGGTCAACGGCGCCGAAGACGCACTGGACACGGCCGACGAAGTCGCCGAGCACATGCAGCGCGATGAACTGGAAGTGGCCACCCAGGTACTGGGCCAGATCTTCCGCAATTACCTGCAGGAATTGCAGAGTGCCGATGGGCGTTCGCCCTTCTCGCCCCTGCCCTGATTTCAGCTAAACCCCTCTACCGCTATCGCAGGCAAGCCAGCTCCCACAAGGTAATGCATTCCAAATGTGGGAGCTGGCTTGCCTGCGATCGCTTGACTCGGTCTAACGCCTTACTTCTCCGGCATGGGCATCGGAAACGGCATCACATTGCTGGTGCCGCGCGCCTCGCTGATCTTCGGCGTGCCGAGGCGCTCGACTTCATCGATGCGCACAATCGAATGCATCGGCACAAAGCTGCGCACCACGCCTTCAAACTGCGCCTTGAGTTTTTCTTCGCCCGGGTCGACGACCAATTGGGTGCGCTCGCCAAAGACGAACTCTTCCACCTCCAGGAAGCCCCACAGATCACTTTGATAGATCTGCTTGGCGTACATTTCGAACACCTGGCCCTGGTTGAGGAAAATCACCTTGTAGATTGGAGCTTCACGTTTGGTCATGGTGGGCGAACAACACATCGGGGATATAAAAGAGGGCGCGAACTATAGCATGGCACCCGATGCACAGCGCTAGGAACCAATGGGCATGCCCCCTATAATGCGCGGTTCTTTACCACCAGTTGATGATTCCCATGGCCAAGAAGCTTTACATCGAAACCCACGGTTGCCAGATGAACGAGTACGACAGCTCGCGCATGGTCGACCTGCTGGGCGAACACCAGGCCCTGGAAGTCACTGCCCGCGCCGAAGATGCCGACGTCATCCTGCTCAATACCTGCTCGATCCGCGAGCGTGCCCAGGACCGTGTGTACTCCCAGCTGGGCCGCTGGCGTGAATTGAAACTGGCCAACCCGGACATGGTGATCGCCGTCGGCGGCTGCGTGGCCAGCCAGGAAGGCGCCGCGATCCGCGACCGTGCCCCCTATGTCGACGTGGTTTTCGGCCCGCAAACCCTGCACCGCCTGCCGGAAATGATCGACGCCGCACGCATCACCAAGCTGCCGCAGGTGGACGTGTCATTCCCGGAAATCGAAAAATTCGACCATTTGCCCGAACCGCGCATCGACGGGCCGAGTGCCTATGTGTCGGTGATGGAAGGCTGCAGCAAGTACTGCACCTTCTGCGTGGTGCCCTACACCCGTGGCGAAGAAGTCAGCCGGCCGTTTGACGACGTGCTGGCCGAAATCATCCACCTGGCCGAAAACGGCGTGCGTGAAGTGACCTTGCTGGGCCAGAACGTCAACGGCTATCGCGGCCAGACCCACGACGGGCGCCTGGCTGACCTGGCGGAGTTGATCCGCGTGGTGGCGGCGGTGGATGGCATCGAGCGTATTCGCTACACCACCTCGCACCCGCTGGAGTTCTCCGACAGCCTGATCCAGGTGCACGCCGAGGTGCCGGAGCTGGTCAAGCACCTGCATTTGCCGGTGCAGTCGGGTTCGGACCGCATTCTGGCGGCCATGAAACGCAACCACACGGCCCTGGAATACAAATCCAAGCTGCGTAAATTGCGCGCCGCGGTGCCGGGTATCTGCATCAGCTCGGACTTTATCGTCGGGTTCCCCGGCGAGACCGAGAAGGATTTCGAGCAGACCATGAAGCTGATCGAAGACGTCGGTTTCGACTTCTCGTATTCGTTCGTCTATAGCCAGCGCCCAGGCACGCCGGCAGCGGACCTGGCAGATGAAACGCCTGAAGCGCTGAAAAAAGAGCGCTTGAACGCGCTGCAGCATCGCCTGAACCAGCAAGGTTTCGAGATCAGCCGACAAATGGTCGGTTCGATCCAGCGCATCCTGGTCACCGACTACTCGAAAAAAGACCCGGGCGAGTTGCAAGGGCGTACCGAGAACAACCGGATCGTCAACTTCCGCTGCGACACGCCCACCCTGATCGGCCAGTTTGCCGATGTGCACATCGATGCGGCGCAACCGCACTCGCTGCGCGGGTCGCTAATCAACTGACCTCAAGACATATGAGGATCAAATGTGGGAGCTGGCTTGCCTGCGATAGCGGTGGGCCAGTTAACACAATTGGCACTGATACACCGCAATCGCAGGCAAGCCAGCTCCCACAGTGGATTTTCATGGTTCTTGAGATTGAGCCAGCACTATATAAGTGCTTTCGCACGCCGAGCACTGGCGTTATCCTCTCCTTCACCTAAACAGCCAAAGGGCGGCTAAAAGCAACCTTGAACGCACCCATAGCAGAACCCCATCGTTTTATCCTCGAGCCGTTTGAGGCTCGCCGTTTCGCCAACCTGTGCGGACAGTTCGACGAGCACCTGCGCCTGATCGAACAACGCCTGAGCATCGAGATCCGCAACCGCGGCAATCAGTTCGAGCTTATTGGTGAACCCCAGCACACCACGTCTGCAGAAAACCTGCTGCGCCGCCTCTACCGCGAAACCAAGGGTAGTGAGCTGTCGCCGGAGACCGTGCACCTGTACCTGCAGGAATCCGCCGTGGAAGACTTGGCCAACAACCCGGTGGCCGAAGCCAGCGTGGCCCTGCGCACCAAAAAAGGCATGATTCGCCCACGCGGCTTGAATCAGCAGCGCTACGTCAAGGAAATCCTCGGTAACGATATCAACTTCGGTATCGGCCCCGCCGGTACCGGCAAGACCTACCTGGCCGTGGCCTGCGCGGTCGACGCCCTGGAGCGCGAGCAGGTGCGACGCATCCTGCTGGTACGCCCGGCGGTCGAGGCTGGCGAGAAGCTTGGCTTCCTGCCCGGCGACCTGGCCCAGAAGATCGACCCGTACCTGCGCCCGCTCTACGACGCGCTGTACGAGATGCTCGGCTTTGAATACGTGGCCAAGTTGATCGAGCGCCAAGTGATCGAGATCGCCCCGCTGGCCTACATGCGTGGTCGCACCTTGAACAACAGTTTCATCATCCTCGACGAAAGCCAGAACACCACCGTCGAACAGATGAAAATGTTCCTCACCCGTATCGGTTTCGGCTCCACCGCCGTGATCACCGGCGACGTCACCCAGGTCGACCTGCCCAAGGGCACCAAGTCCGGCCTGGCCCAGGTGATCGACGTGCTCAAGGACGTGCCAGGCATCAGCTTCACGCATTTCATGCCCAAAGACGTGGTTCGCCACCCGTTGGTGCAGCGCATTGTCGAAGCCTACGAGCGCTTTGAGCACCGCGATGACGCACCCGCCAAGGACGTGCGCCGCGATGCTTGAGCTAGACCTGCAGCGGGCCACCGAAGCGCCCGCCCCCAGCGAAGCGCAGTTCCGTCAATGGTGCGCCCTGGCCCTGCGCCAGCGCACCGCCGACTCGGAACTGACCATCCGCCTGGTGGACGAGCCCGAAGGCCGTGAACTGAATCACACCTGGCGCCAAAAGGACTACGCGACCAACGTACTGTCCTTTCCCGCCGACGTGCCGGATGAGTTACTGGATATCCCGTTACTGGGCGACCTGGTGATCTGCGTCGAAGTGGTCGAGCGCGAGGCGAAGGAACAAGGCAAGGAACTTGAGGCCCACTGGGCCCATCTAGTCATCCACGGCTGCTTGCATCTCTTGGGTTACGACCATATAGACGATGACGAAGCCTGCGAAATGGAAACACTGGAACAAACGTTGCTTGCTGAACTGGGTCACCCTGATCCGTATGCAGACGACGAAAACTGAAACTACACATAACTGACACAACAAAGGATTTAGAGTAATCGCTATGAGCGAAGACCGATCGAGCAACGGGCAGAAGTCATGGCTGGGTAAACTGACCCAGGCTTTTGCCCACGAGCCGAAAAACCGCCAGGAGCTGCTGGAGCTGCTGCGCGAGGCCCATCAGAACAAGTTGCTGGACAGCGAAGCGCTGGCCATCGTCGAGGGCGCCATCCAGGTGGCTGACCTGCAGGTTCGGGACATCATGGTCCCGCGCTCGCAGATGATCAGCATCAAGGCGACCCAGACCCCACGGGAATTCCTCCCGGCCGTGATCGACTCGGCGCACTCGCGCTACCCGGTGATCGGTGAAAGCCATGACGACGTCATGGGCGTCCTGCTGGCCAAGGACCTGCTGCCGCTGATCCTCAAGGAGAACGGCGACAGCTTCAACATCAAGGACTTGCTGCGCCCGGCCACCTTCGTGCCTGAATCCAAGCGCCTGAATGTGCTGCTGCGCGAGTTCCGCGCCAACCACAATCACATGGCCATTGTGATCGACGAATACGGCGGCGTGGCCGGTCTTGTGACCATCGAAGACGTGCTTGAGCAAATCGTCGGCGACATCGAAGACGAGCACGACGTCGAAGAAGACAGCTACATCAAGCCGCTACCCAGCGGTGATTTCCTGATCAAGGCGCTGACGCCGATCGAGAACTTCAACGAGTTCTTCGACAGCGAGTTCTCGGATGATGAGTTCGACACCGTGGGCGGTTTGGTGATGAGTGCGTTCGGGCACCTGCCAAAACGTAACGAAACCACCGAGATTGGCGCTTATCGCTTCCGCATTCTGAATGCGGATAGCCGTCGTATCCACTTGATCCGCCTGACTCCGATTGCCCGCTAAGGACTGATATGCGCCGTCTGATTGCACCCGGCTGGCCCGGTAACCTGCTGGCCGTGGTGGCCGGCGCCATCACTACTCTGGCGCTGGCGCCGTTCGATCTGTGGCCATTTGCGCTGGTTGCAGTCGGGCTGTTCTACATCGGCCTGCGCGAGCTGACGCCACGCCAGGCCCTGGGCCGTGGCTGGTGTTTCGGTTTTGGCCTGTTTGGCGCCGGCACCAGCTGGATCTACTACAGCATTCACCACTTCGGCGGCGCTTCGGTGTTGCTGGCTGGCTTTTTGATGCTGCTGTTTACCGCCGCGATTGCCTGGTTCTTCGCCCTGCCCGCCTGGCTGTGGGCGCGCTGGCTGCGTCGTAATGAGGCGCCGCTGGCCGATGCGCTGACCTTTGCGGCGCTGTGGGTTGGCCAGGAAGCGTTTCGTGGTTGGTTCCTGACGGGGTTCCCTTGGCTGTACTCCGGTTACAGCCAACTCGATGGCCCGCTCACCGGCCTGGCGCCACTGGGCGGCATGTGGCTGATCTCCTTTGCCCTGGCGCTGACGGCTGCGGTGCTGTGCAACCTGCCGCGCCTGCTGGCCAGCAAGCGCAACGGCTTCATCGGCGCAGGCTTGGTGTTATTGGTTGCACCCTGGGCCATCGGCCTGGCGCTCAAGCATCACGCCTGGACCTCGCCCTCCGGCGCACCGCTGACCGTGGCGGCGATTCAGGGCAATGTCGAACAGAGCATGAAATGGGACCCCGCGCAGATCGACGCGCAGTTGGCGCTGTACCGCGACATGAGCTTCAGCTCCAAGCCAGTGGACCTGCTGGTATGGCCGGAAACCGCGGTGCCGGTGCTCAAAGAGTCAGTCGAAGGCTACCTGGGCATGATGGGCAAGTTTGCCGCCGACCGGCACTCCGCGCTGATCACCGGCGTACCGATCCGCCAGGAAGTGCACCACCAGAAGCGCTACTTCAATGGCATCACCGTGGTGGGCGAAGGCGAAGGCACTTACCTCAAGCAAAAACTGGTGCCTTTTGGTGAATACGTGCCGCTGCAAGACATGCTGCGCGGGCTGATCGCTTTCTTTGACCTGCCGATGTCGGACTTCGCCCGCGGCCCGTCCGATCAGGCGATGCTGCAGGCCAAGGGCTATCAGATTGCGCCGTTCATTTGCTACGAAGTGGTGTACCCGGAATTTGCCGCAGGCCTGTCGGCCCAGAGCGATTTACTGCTGACCATCAGCAACGACACCTGGTTCGGCCGTTCCATTGGCCCGCTGCAACACCTGCAAATGGCGCAGATGCGTGCGTTGGAAGCTGGCCGCTGGATGATCCGCGCCACCAACAATGGCGTGACCGGCCTGATCAACCCGTTTGGGCAGATCACCGCGCAGATCCCGCAGTTTGAACGCGGGATTCTCTACGGCGAAGTGGTGCCGATGCACAACCTGACGCCGTACCTGCAATGGCGCTCGTGGCCGTTGATCATTGTGTGCCTGGGCTTGTTCGGCTGGGCGCTGCTGGCGGGCCGGATGTCGAAAACCGTCTAACTCTGAGCGACACTACAAAATCAATGTGGGAGCTGGCTTGCCTGCGATAGCGGTGGGCCAGCTAAAAACCGGCCAACTGACACGACGCCTTCGCAGGCAAGCCAGCTCCCACACTTGATCTGCGGTGCTTCTGCTTACCGGTAAAACACCCGATACCCCACCTGCCCCACCGCCTCATTGATCAACTGCCCGCTGCGCCACACCGACACAAACTCCGGCATCCAGCCGCCCAGTGGCCGCGCATTGTCCACGCCCAAAAAGCCCACCGGCCCCGGCACCACGGTAAAGCCGGCCTTCTCGAAGCTCCACACCGCACGCGGCATGTGCCAGGCCTGGGTCACTACCACCACACGCTTGATGCCTTGCGGCAACAGGATGTCGGCGCTCATCTGCGCGTTTTCCCAGGTGGTGCGGCTGCGCTCTTCTTTCCAGCGCACGGTGACGCCAAAGTCATCCTGCATCGACACCGCCATCAGCTCCGCCTCGCTGGGTGGCGTGCCGTAGTGCAAGCCGCCGCTGGTCAGCACCGGCAAGCCAGAGGCCTTGGCCAGACGCGCGGCATAACGCTGACGCTCAAGCCCTGTACCGGTGGGTTGATCGGTGCCCCACGCAGGGTCGCCGCGCTCACGCCCGGAACCCAACACCACAATTGCATCGGCGCGCTGGGCCAGCGCCGCCCATTCTTCACGGGCCAACGGTGGCTCGGTCTCCAAGGCATGCGCGCCCCATTGCACCATCACCGGCAGGCTGATCAACCACAGCCCCCCGAACCCCACGGCAAAGCAGCAGCCGGCCAGGCGCGGGCGACTTTTACGCAACCACCAGGCAAGCGCCAGCAGCAGCAAAAAAAGGCCGGGCGGCAAGAGCAATTGTTTAATGAAATAACGAAAAGGCATCGGGCATCTCCAAAGATGCCCGAAGCCTAGATGCAACGGGGTTCAGCGACAATCTTTACCAACCTGTTTCGAGACGACTCAAAGGTTAACGTGGTGCTCCACGTTTACCGTGCGGCCCGACGTTTGTCGGAACCGCGACCCGCAGACACATCTTTCAGCCAGATCACCTTGGCCGAACGCAAAGGCTCTTGGGCGGGCGGGGCAGCCCGGTCCTCGGAGGCACGGTGGTGATTCAATTCCAGGTAGCCCTTGATCAATTCAAGTTCAGCCTGGCTCAAGCCTCGCAACTCCAGCTCCAGAGGCCGCTCATCAAGCAATCGGCCTGCGGTTCTTGCGGCATCCAATGCCCGACCCAAACGGTCGATCAGTCCTTCATACAATTGCGGTTTCATTAAAGTTCGCTGCGATTCAAGCATCCCCTCACCTCATTGAAGATAAGACTCACTCCCCAATAAACAGCGTAGTCCCCGTGGCTGCGCCTGCCTCGCGCCGCGACAGACGGCCCTCGCCGCGCAATCAGGGTTTCCCTCGATAGAGTGGGGTCATGTATGCTACGGCGCTTCCTGTAACTCCACTTCCCGCAGGGTTTGGGCACGGACGCGCCGCTTTTTGGTGTCGATCAACCTGAATGTTGTACCGAAGAGGATTAGGCCACCCCTATTCAGTTCAAAAGTAGCCATGCACGAACAATATCAGCCCCGTGAAATAGAAAATGCCGCCCAAACCTTCTGGGACGAGCAAAAGTCCTTTGAAGTCAGTGAACAGCCAGGCAAGGAGACTTACTACTGCCTATCGATGTTCCCTTACCCCAGCGGCAAGCTACACATGGGGCACGTGCGTAACTACACCATCGGCGACGTAATTTCCCGCTACCAGCGCATGCTCGGCAAAAACGTCCTGCAACCTATGGGTTGGGACGCCTTCGGCATGCCGGCGGAAAACGCCGCGATGAAAAACAACGTGGCGCCCGCCAAGTGGACCTACGAAAACATCGCCTACATGAAAACCCAGCTGCGTAGCCTGGGCCTGGCGGTGGACTGGTCCCGCGAAGTGACCACCTGCAAGCCCGATTACTACCGCTGGGAACAGTGGCTGTTCACGCGCCTGTTCGAAAAAGGCGTGATCTACCGTAAAAACGGTACCGTGAACTGGGACCCGATCGACCAGACCGTACTGGCCAACGAGCAAGTCATCGACGGTCGCGGCTGGCGTTCCGGCGCGGTGATCGAAAAGCGCCAGATCCCCATGTACTACTTCAAGATCACGGCCTACGCCGATGAACTCTTGTCGAGC
Source organism: Pseudomonas sp. W3I7 (assembly GCF_030816095.1). NCBI lineage: Bacteria > Pseudomonadati > Pseudomonadota > Gammaproteobacteria > Pseudomonadales > Pseudomonadaceae > Pseudomonas > Pseudomonas sp. W3I7. The sequence continues at coordinate 421,812 of NZ_JAUSXP010000001.1, read as the reverse complement.
CTCGATGACATGCCGGGCTGGCCTGAACAGGTCAAGACCATGCAGCGTAACTGGATCGGCAAATCCAAGGGCATGGAAGTGCAGTTCCCGTACAACGTCGATTCGATTGGCGAAGCCGGCGCACTCAAAGTCTTCACCACCCGCCCCGACACCCTGATGGGCGCGACTTACGTCGCCGTGGCCGCCGAGCACCCGCTGGCCACCCAGGCTGCACAGAACAATCCTGAGCTGCAAGCGTTCATCGCCGAATGCAAAGGCGGCAGCGTGGCCGAAGCCGACGTTGCCACCCAAGAGAAAAAAGGCCTGCCAACCGGCCTGTTCGTCGAGCACCCACTGACGGGCGAAAAACTGCCGGTGTGGGTCGCCAACTACGTGTTGATGCACTACGGCGATGGCGCAGTCATGGCTGTGCCGGCCCACGACGAGCGCGATTTCGAGTTCGCCACCAAGTACAGCCTGCCGATCAAATCCGTGGTGCGTACCAGTTCCGGCGAGACCAACCCGGCCCCGTGGCAAGACGCCTACGGCGAGCACGGCACGCTGATCAACTCCGGTGAGTTCGACGGCCTGGACTTCCAGGGTGCCTTCGACGCCATCGAAGTTGCCTTGATCAAGAAAAACCTCGGTGCCTCGCGCACCCAGTTCCGCCTGCGCGACTGGGGCATCAGCCGCCAGCGCTACTGGGGCTGCCCGATCCCGATCATCCACTGCGAAACCTGCGGTGACGTGCCGGTGCCGGAAGACCAGTTGCCGGTGGTCTTGCCTGAAGACGTGGTGCCGGATGGCGCCGGTTCGCCATTGGCGCGCATGCCCGAGTTCTACGAGTGCACGTGCCCTAAATGCGGCGCACCTGCCAAGCGTGAAACCGACACCATGGACACCTTCGTCGAGTCCTCGTGGTATTACGCCCGCTACGCCTCGCCACACTATGAAGGCGGCCTGGTAGAAAAATCCGCAGCCGACCACTGGTTGCCGGTGGATCAATACATCGGCGGCATCGAACACGCGATTCTTCACCTGCTCTACGCACGCTTCTTCCACAAGCTGATGCGCGACGAAGGCCTGGTGAGTTCCGATGAGCCGTTCAAGAACCTGCTGACCCAAGGCATGGTAATCGCCGAGACTTACTATCGCCGCGAAGCCAATGGCGCCTACACCTGGTTCAACCCGGCGGACGTCGAGCTTGAGCGTGACAGCAAAGCCAAGGTAATCAGCGCCAAGCTGAAATCCGACGGCCTGCCGGTGGAAATCGGTGGCACCGAGAAGATGGCCAAGTCCAAGAACAACGGCGTTGACCCACAGTCGATGATCGATCAGTTCGGCGCCGACACCTGCCGCTTGTTCATGATGTTCGCCTCGCCGCCCGACATGAGCGCCGAATGGTCCGACTCCGGGGTTGAAGGTTCGCACCGCTTCCTCAAGCGCGTCTGGCGCCTGGCGCACGCCCATGTCAGCCAGGGTTTGCCGGGCAAACTGGACGTGGCGTCATTGAGCGATGAGCAAAAAGCCATCCGTCGCAGCACCCACCTTGCCATCCGCCAGGCCAGCCAGGACGTGGGCCAGAACCACAAGTTCAACACCGCCATCGCCCAGGTGATGACGCTGATGAACGTGCTGGAAAAAGCCCCGCAAGCCACCGAACAGGACCGCGCGCTGGTACAGGAAGGCCTGGAAGCGGTGGTGTTGCTGCTGGCGCCAATCACGCCGCACATCAGCCATGAGCTGTGGAGCCGCCTGGGCCATAGCGATGCGGTCATCGATGCGCGCTGGCCGGTGCAGGATGACAGCGCGCTGGTGCAGGACACATTGCAACTGGTTATCCAGGTTAACGGTAAACTGCGCGGCCAGATCGACATGCCTGCCAGCGCCAGCCGTGAAGACGTGGAAGCCGCAGCGCGCATCAACGAAAACGTGCTGCGCTTTACCGAAGGCCTGACGATCCGCAAAGTGATCGTAGTGCCGGGCAAACTGGTCAACATCGTCGCCAGCTAATCGGATCGGGCGCAGGGCTTGAGCCCTGCGCCGAACTAAACCTTTAAGGCCTCGATAAGGCCAACATGGTTTCAAGGGGAGCAACAAAATGATCAAACGCAATTTGCTGGTGATGGGCCTCGCTGTGCTGCTGAGCGCTTGCGGCTTCCAGCTGCGTGGCACCGCCACCAATGAACTGAGCATCAAGGAACTCGACGTCAGCGCGCGCAACGCCTACGGCGATACCTTGACCCAACTGCGCCAGACCCTGGAAAGCAGCGGTGTACGTGTGGCCTCCGGCGCGACTTACAAACTGAACCTGGTGGACGAGAAAGAAACCCAGCGTAACCTCAGCTACGCCAGTGCCGGCCGTGCGTCGGACATTGAGCTGAACACCCTGGTCGTCTATGAACTGCAAGGCCGCGACCACCTGCCATTGATGGGTGACAAGGTTGAAGTGCAGAAAGTCGTCAGCCACGACGGTAACAACCTGGTGGGCTCGGACTCGGAGATCATCCAGGTTCGCAAGGAAATGCGTCGCGAGCTGATCCAGCGCCTGATGATTCGCCTGCAACAGCTGACGCCGGAAAAACTCGCCGCCTTGCAGCTGACCGCCGACAACAAGGCCAAGGCTGACGCCGACGCCCTGAAAGCTGCGCAGGAATACGAAGACAACACGCCGAAACAATCGCCAGCCGAAGTCCCTGTCGAGTAAGCCAGACGGGGCGCCCCTGGCGCCCCGTTCGCCCTGCCTATGAAACTTGCCCCCGCCCAACTCGCCAAGCACCTGCAAGGTGGCCTTGCGCCTGTCTATATCGTCAGCGGTGATGACCCGTTGCTGTGCCAGGAGGCAGCCGACGCGATTCGCACCGCCGCACGCCAGCAAGGCTTCGATGAACGCCAGGTGTTCAGCGCCGACGCCAGTTTCGACTGGGGCACGCTGCTGCAAGCCGGTGCGAGCATGTCGTTGTTCGCCGAGAAACGCCTGCTGGAACTGCGCCTGCCTTCGGGCAAGCCCGGTGACAAGGGCGCGGCGGCGTTGATGGAATACTGCTCACGCCCCGCTGAGGACACGGTGCTGCTGATCAGCTTGCCCAAGCTCGATGGCAGCGCGCAGAAAACCAAGTGGGGCAAGGCGCTGGTAGAAGGCCCGCAAACCCAGTTCATCCAGATCTGGCCAGTAGACAGCAACCAGCTGCCGCAGTGGATACGTCAGCGCCTGTCGCAATCAGGGCTGTCGGCAACGCAAGATGCCGTCGAGCTGATTGCCGCCAGGGTCGAGGGCAACCTGCTTGCCGCCGCCCAAGAGATCGAAAAGCTCAAGCTGATGGCCGAAGACGGGCAGATCACCGTCGAAACCGTCCAGGGCGCAGTCGCTGATAGCGCGCGCTTTGATGTGTTCGGGTTGGTGGATGCCATTCTCAATGGCGAACCCGCCCACGCCCTGCGCATGCTCGAAGGCTTGCGCGGCGAAGGCGTGGAACCACCGGTGATTCTGTGGGCGCTGGCTCGAGAGTTGCGAGTGCTGGCCAATATTGCCCTGCAATACAGCCAAGGCACGCCGCTGGACAAATGCTTCAGCCAGGCCAGGCCGCCGGTGTGGGACAAGCGCAAACCCCTGATGAGCAAAGCCCTGCAACGCCACTCGGCGCAACGCTGGGCGCAGCTGTTGCTCGAAGCGCAGCGCATCGACGCGCAGATCAAAGGCCAGGCGGCGGGCTCGCCGTGGATGAGCCTGAGCCGTTTGTCACTGTTGATGTCTGGCCAACGCCTGACACTCCCCGCCGAATAACCCCCTCTCTCGTAAGCACCACAGTCCCAATGTGGGAGCGGGCTTGCTCGCGAAGGCGCAGTGTCAGTCACTGAGGTTGTTGACTGATGCACCGCCTTCGCGAGCAAGCCCGCTCCCACATTTCGACCGCGTGTACACTTCTTGAAACTCGCCGGGCTTTACAGCCGCGCAACTTCGGCAGATGATTTGCACCGCGTCGCCCCACCTCAAGCACCCCACCTCAAGAGAGTAATGAACATGAGCAAAAAGCCATCCAAGCATGGCACCAACAAGGCCAAATCCATCATCGCCCAGCCACTGTTCCGCAGCCGTCAGGAACGCGCCGGCAAGGGCAAAGGCAGCTACCGCCGCGAAGCCTTCCAGTCTAATAGCTGGGAGGCTTCTTACTTTCTGGCTGCCTGAAGGCAAGTGCCCCTCCGGCATGATAAGGTCGGTACTTGATTTGTAATCCCTGGACCTGTGCATGCCCTCTAGCCTTTCCCGTCGTTGGCACCTTCGCCAACTGATCGCTGCCTCCAGCCTCATTCTGCTTGTCGCCTGCGCCGAGAAACCCACCGCCGCGGACGCGCAACCCCTGCCGAAGCTCCAGACCGTGCCTGCCGTCGCGCCTGCCGTGGTCCCCCCCTTGGCCGTGGACAATCTTGATATCCAGCCGACCCAGACCTTTGCCGAATGGCAGGCTGGCTTTCGTGCGCAAGCCCTGAGCGCGGGGATCACCCCCGCCGTCTTCGATAACGCCTTTGCTGGCGTGACGCCCGACATGGCGGTGATTCGCGCCGATCGCAGCCAACCGGAATTTTCCCGCCCGGTATGGGAATACCTCGACGGTGCCCTGTCGCCGGTACGTGTGCGTAATGGCCAAGCGTTGCTGATCAAGTACGCCGATATCCTGCAACGCATCGAAGAGCGTTATGGCGTTGACCGCCAGGCACTGGTTTCGGTGTGGGGCATGGAAAGCAACTTTGGCCAGTTCCAGGGCAATAACTCGGTGATCCGTTCGCTCGCGACCCTGGCCTATGAAGGCCGCCGCCCGGCGTTCGCCCAGGCGCAACTGCTGGCGGCGCTGCAGATCATCCAGCATGGCGATATCTCTGCCGACCAGATGAAAGGTTCGTGGGCCGGGGCCATGGGCCAGACCCAGTTCATCCCGACCACCTACAACACCCATGCCGTGGATTTCGATGGCGACGGTCGCCGCGATATCTGGAACAGCCCGGGCGACGCCCTCGCCTCCACTGCGCACTACCTGCAAAGCTCCGGCTGGCAGCGTGGCCAGCCGTGGGGCTTTGAGGTGAAACAACTGCCGGCGAACTTCGATTACGCCCTGGCCGACGGCGGCATACGCAAGACCGTTGGCGAGTGGATGAGACTCGGTATCCAGCTGCCATCTGGCGCGAGCATGCCACCCAACGTCGAGCAACTGTCCGCCGCCCTGCTGCTGCCGGCCGGCTACCGTGGCCCGGCATTCCTGGTGCTGGATAACTTCCGCGCAATCCTCAAGTACAACAACTCATCGTCCTATGCGCTGGCCGTGGGCCTGCTGTCGGAGCGGTTTGGTGGCGCGGGTATGATTCGTGGCGATTGGCCCAAGGATGAGCTGCCGCTGAGTCGCTCCCAGCGTATCGATTTGCAGACGGTGCTCAGCGCCAAGGGCTATGACGCGGGCAACCCGGACGGGATTATCGGCGCCAACACGCGCAAGGCGATCCGGGCGGCGCAGCAGTCGTTGGGTTGGCCCGCGGATGGGTATCCGACGGTGAAGCTGCTGGAGTCGCTGCAAAGCCGTTAAATCGGCCTATGGCGACTGCCGCTTTCGCGAGCAAGCCCGCTCCCACATTTAACCGCGTACATCCTTTGGAATGCGGTCGAATGTGGGAGCGGGCTTGCTCGCGAAGACGGCATGACAGGCGACAATTACTTCAGAACTACATCCTGCTCCAACACCAACTGCTGCTCCCCCGCATCCAACCGCACCAGCGCGCCCAGCGGCAGCGTCAGGTTCGGATCGCAGTGCCCACTGCGCCAGCCGGACAGCACCGGAATACACAGCGGCTTGAACGTCTGCTTGAGCAGCCGCTCCAATGCCGCCTTGTCCACACCCGATACATCCCCGACCAGCACACCGGCGACCTGGCACAGCTTGCCCGCCAGGCGCAAATGGGTCAGCAGTCGGTCAATTCGGTAGAGCGGCTCGTTGACGTCTTCGATAAACAGGATGATGCCTTCAGCGTCGATCTCAAACGCCGTGCCCATCACTGCGGCGATCATCGACAGGTTGCCACCGAGCAAACGCCCGCAGGCGATACCCGGCTCAATTGTGGTCAGCGGGTAAGCAACCGGGTGTGCCAGCACGCTGCACTCGCTCAGTTGCCCGCGCAGCATGCTGAACAGCGATGACTCGGTGGGCTGCTGTTTGTCACCGAGCAGGTCAGCGTTGAGCATTGGCCCATGAAAGGTCACAAAACCCGCGTAGCGGTTGATGGCCAGGTGCAATGCGGTGATGTCGCTGTACCCCACAAATGGCTTGGGGTTGGCACCAATCAGGTCGAAATCGAGCATGTCCAGTAATCGCGGGGTGCCGTAACCGCCCCGCAGGCAGAAGATTGCATCGATTTCGGGATCGGCAAACGCCGCATGCAAATCGCGCAGGCGCACCTCGTCGCTGCCGGCCAGGTAGCCATCGCGTTCATACACACCGGGGAATATGCGCAGCTCATGGCCACGGGCGCGCATCCACTGGCCGGCTTTTTCAACATCCAGTGCGGCAGGGCCGGCGGGGGCGATCAGGCCAATTACGCCTTCGGGGCGCAGGGCAGGCACGGCAGCCGAGAGTTGAGTCGTCATCCATGGTTCTCCGTGGTTGGATACCCAGGCACTCTAGCCACTGATGGTTGCAAACAGAAGGGAGAAAAGGAGGGAAACTCTGTAGGAGCAGTTCGGCTGCTCCTACAGGGGGGAAGTGCTTACGAAACCAGGCTCGCCTTGACCAGCTTGGCTTGCTCATCGGCGTGGTACGAGGAACGTACCAGCGGGCCCGAAGCCACGTTCTTGAAGCCCATCTTGTAACCTTCCTCGGCGAACCAGGCGAAGGTGTCCGGGTGCACGAAACGCTGCACCGGCAAGTGGCTGCGCGACGGTTGCAGGTACTGGCCCAGGGTCAGCATGTCGATGTCGTGTTCGCGCATGCGCTTCATGACTTCGATGACTTCTTCGTCGGTCTCGCCCAAGCCCAGCATCAGGCCGGATTTGGTCGGGATGTGCGGCATCATCTGCTTGAATTTTTGCAGCAGGGTCAGCGACCACTGGTAGTCCGAACCCGGACGCGCGGCCTTGTACAGGCGTGGCACGGTTTCCAGGTTGTGGTTGAACACATCCGGTGGCTCGGCCGCGGTGATTTCCAGCGCGACGTCCATGCGGCCACGGTAGTCCGGCACCAGGGTTTCGAGCATCACGTTCGGCGACAGCTTGCGGATCTCGCGGATGCAGTCGGCAAAGTGCTGGGCACCGCCGTCACGCAGGTCGTCGCGGTCTACGGAAGTGATCACCACGTATTTGAGTTTCAGGTCGGCAATGGCAATCGCCAGGCTTTCCGGCTCGTTAACGTCCAGCGGCTTCGGCCGGCCGTGGCCAACGTCGCAGAACGGGCAACGACGGGTGCAGATGTCACCCATGATCATGAACGTGGCGGTGCCGCCGGAGAAGCATTCGCCCAGGTTCGGGCAGGAGGCTTCTTCGCACACGCTGTGCAGCTTGTGTTTGCGCAGCAGGGCCTTGATACGGTCGACTTCCGGCGAAACCGGGATGCGCACGCGGATCCAGTCGGGCTTCTTCGGCAGTTCGGTGGTCGGGATGATTTTCACCGGGATGCGTGCAACCTTCTCGGCGCCGCGCAGCTTGACGCCGGCTTCGACCTTGGCACGCGGGGCCGGGGCCGGACGCTCGGTGATGTCCAGCGTCGGGATCATGGTTTGCACTGCATCAGTAGTCATAATCAGTCGATTCCGCCCGTAAGGGTCGTCTGCTCAGCATAGTCGAGGTGTTTGACGAGCTGCGCACGCAGCCGGGCACTTACCTCGGCAAATTTAATCGGTGTGGCGTGGTCGCTCAGTTGAGTCATCGCAAGCCCGGCGTAACCGCACGGGTTGATGCGCCGAAACGGCGCCAGGTCCATGTCCACATTCAGGGCCAGGCCATGAAAGGAGCAACCATGGCGAATGCGCAAACCGAGGGAGGCGATTTTCGCGCCGTCCACGTATACACCGGGTGCATCGGGCTTGGCCGCGGCAGTGACGCCGTAACTGGCCAACAGCTCGATCAGGCAAGCCTCCATGCGGCTTACCAGGTCACGTACGCCATAGCCCAGCTTGCGTACGTCCAGCAATAGATAAGCGACAAGCTGACCAGGGCCATGGTAAGTCACTTGGCCACCTCGGTCGACCTGCACCACCGGAATATCACCCGGCAGCAGCAGATGCTCAGCCTTGCCGGCCTGGCCCTGGGTGAAGACCGGCGGGTGTTCCACCAGCCAGATTTCATCCGGGGCCGAGGTGCCGCGCTCGTTGGTGAAGCGCTGCATGGCATGCCAGACCGGCTCGTAGGCCATCTGGCCGAGCTCGCGAAAGCCCAGGACCTGTGACATCACAACACCATGTGCACGAAGCCGGTGGCCCGCAGTTCACTGTTGATGTCGTAGAGCTGGTCTTGACCGGTCGCCACGATGTGCAACTGGATCGTGGTGTACTTACCGTTGGAACTCAAACGCTCGTCCACCCGGTTGTCGTTGATCGTCGCGTGTTTACGCACGATCTCGAGAATCCTGTCTTTGTTGCCTACACCGGTATCGCTGATCACCTTGACGGGATAGTCCACGTTGGGGAATTCGATCTTTGGCGCCTTTACTTCTACTTCTTTATCGGTCATGGCAGAACAGCCTCGTAAGCGCTAAGCCGTGGCGACGGGCAAAGCCCCGCGCTGGATCAACGCGGGGCTTTGCAGGTGCGCACAATCAGTTGAACAAGCCGTAGAAGAATAGACGGATGCTATCCCACACGCGGCGGAAGATACCACCTTCGTCAACGGCGTCCAGTGCGATCAGGTCGGCGCTGTGCACCACCTTGTCGTCCAGCTTCACTTCGACTTTACCGATCACGTCACCCTTGGCGATTGGAGCAACCAACTGCGGGTTCATGGTCATGCTGGCCGCGAGCTTTTTCAGCTGGCCTTTAGGCATGGTCAGGGTCAGGTCATCGGCCAGGCCGGCCTTGACTTGATGGGTCGCGCCTTTCCATACCGGGGCTTGAGCCAGCTCGGCGCCCTTCTGGTAGAAGGTCTGGGTTTCGAAGAAACGGAAGCCGTAAGTCAGCAGTTTTTGCGTTTCGGCCGCACGGGCCTGCTCGCTGTTGGTGCCAAATACCACGGCGATCAGGCGCTGGCCATCACGTACGGCGGACGACACCATGCAGTAGCCGGCTTCGTCGGTGTGGCCGGTTTTCAGACCGTCGACGGTCTTGTCACGCCACAGCAGCAGGTTACGGTTAGGCTGCTTGATGTTGTTCCAGAAGAATTCCTTCTGGGAGTAGATCGCGTAGTGCACCGGGTCGACACGGATGATCGCGCGAGCCAGTACGGCCATGTCGTGAGCCGACGAGTAGTGCTCCGGGTTCGGCAGGCCGGTCGGGTTCATGAAGTGGCTGTTGGTCATGCCCAGGTCGCCGGCAGTCTTGTTCATCAAGTCGGCGAACGCGTCTTCGCTGCCGGCGATGTGCTCGGACAGGGCCACGCTGGCGTCGTTACCGGACTGGATGATGATGCCGTGCAGCAGGTCGCTCACGGTCACTTGCGAACCGACCTTGATGAACATCCGCGAACCGCCGGTGCGCCAGGCATTTTCGCTGACGGTAACCGGGTCATTCTCGCCGATCTGGCCGCGACGGATTTCCAGGGTCGCGATGTAGGCCGTCATCAGTTTGGTCAGGCTGGCCGGGGGCAGGCGCTGGTCACCGTTGTTCTCGACCAGCACGTTGCCGCTGGCGGCATCCATGAGGACCCAGGCCTTGGCGGCCAGTTGCGGGGAAGCTGGCACCATTTCCACCGCCCAGGCGGCCGGGGTAATGATCAGCGAAAGAAGCAGGCACGTGCGTTTGGCTAAGGTGGTGATGTTCATCCGTCTCTCGAAATTGCTTATGGAAACTTGCCCTCGCGGGCAAAACTATTCAGACAGCCCGCTGCCAGACTGTCGCGTGTTCGGTTGCCCGCTCACCCCTTGCCCCTGGGTTTTTATTGTTCAACGAGCCAACAACCTCGGTTCAGGCGAACCTGAACCATCAATCCTTTTACTTATTCAGCCGTGACGACGCTGGGTTGCCCCAGGTTGGCCAGGCGCACACTGTTCTGCACCTGCGCCACTTCACTTGGCGAACCAATCGGGCCCATGCGCACACGGTGCAGGGTTTGCTGGTTACGCACGATGGAGCTGATAAACACTGGCGCGCTGACCATGCCGCTGAGCTTGGACCTTAACAGTTCTGCCGCATCCGGGTTGGCGAAAGCGCCGACCTGCAGGTACTGGCCGCCGACTGTAGATGCGCCTGGCGCTGCATGCGGCACCACCACCGTGTCCGGTGCGTGCTGCGCCGGTGGTGGGGTCCACTGCTCGATCTTGCCCGCCGAGGCGGTCACTTGCGGTTGCGGGGTTTGCGGCTCGTTGAGCATCAATGGCGCCGGTTTGCCACGCTGAGCCCAATACTGCGCCGGGTCGATACCTTCGACTTTCACGCGCGCGGTGCCGGTTTCGGCATAACCGAGTTTCTTCGCGGCGGCGTAGGACAAGTCGATGATCCGGTCCGAATAGAACGGCCCACGGTCGTTGACCCGCAGGATCACCGTGCGGTGGTTGTCCAGGTTGGTCACGCGTACATAGCTGGGCAGCGGCAAGGTCTTGTGGGCCGCGCTCATGCCGTACAGGTCATACACTTCGCCGTTGGCGGTGTTCTGGCCATGGAATTTGGTGCCGTACCAGGACGCCGTGCCCGTTTGCGAGTAGGTCTTGGAATCCTGCAGCGGGAAGTAATTCTTGCCCAGCACGGTATACGGGTTGGCTTTGTAAGGCCCGGTGTGCAGGGTCGGCGTGGCATCCGGGATCTTCGATACGTCGACATCCCACCACGGCGCGCCGTCTTTGTGCGCGCGGTTGATGTCCAGGCCCGGCTGGGCGCGCACGATAGCCCCGCCCTTCGGCGCCGGAGCACGGCTGGTGGTGGAGGAACAACTGACAACCAGCAAGGACAACGCGGCGAACGCCACCAGCGTGAGCGGTTTTTGGAACGGCGATACCCGCATTACTTGTTGCCCCGTGCTTGGACCAGCATGTCTGACAGCTGATGCACGGCCATGGCGTACATCACACTGCGGTTATAACGCGTGATTGCGTAAAAATTCTTCAGGCCCATCCAGTATTCCGGGCCGTTTGCGCCTTCGAGGCGGAACGCCGTCACCGGCATATCATCGCGTGGCGCATTCTGACTCGACCAGCCCAGCGCTCGCAACTCCCCGACGGTCTTGACCGGCTCAATACCTTGGGTCAAACCTTCGTCGGCGTGCTCGCCGGTGACATCGGCGCGGATCACCACCGGTTCACCGGCCACCCAGCCGTGGCGCTTGAAGTAGCTGGCCACGCTGCCGATGGCGTCGTCCGGGTTGCTCCAGATATTAATGTGGCCGTCGCCGTCGAAATCCACCGCATACGCCCGGAAACTGCTCGGCATGAACTGCGGCAGGCCCATCGCACCGGCGTAGGAGCCCTTGAGAGTCAACGGGTCGACCTGTTCTTCGCGGGCCAGCAGCAGGAATTCACGCAGCTCCTTGCGGAAAAACTCGGCGCGCGGCGGGTAATCGAAGCCCAAGGTCGACAAGGCGTCGATCACCCGGTAACTGCCGGTGTTGCGCCCGTAGAAGGTTTCGATACCGATGATGGCGACGATAACCTGGGCTGGCACGCCGTATTCCTGCTCGGCGCGCGCCAGTACCGCTTCGTGCTGGCGCCAGAAATCCACGCCACGCGCCACGCGGGCGTCGGTGAGGAACATCGGGCGGTAGTCTTTCCACTGTTTGACGCGCTCGGCGGGACGCGAGATCGCATCAAGGATCGCCTGCTTGCGCTGGGCTTCACGGAACACGCCCATCAGCTGTTCACCGGCGAAACCGTAGTCGCGGGTCATTTCACCGACAAATTCGGCGACCTGGGGTGAACCATCGTAGTCACCGGCCTGCACCTCTTGCGTCGCGCCCAGGAGCCCAATCAGGCCCATCCAGGACGCGTGCCGAGTCGCCCAGCCGCGCATTACTTGCATTGACATCTTCACCTTATTCAAACCTGCGCGATCCACTTGCGATGCGTGTGAATCGACATCAAAACCCCAAACGCTGACATCAATGTCACCAGCGAAGTTCCGCCGTAGCTAATGAACGGCAACGGCACCCCAACCACCGGCAACAGGCCACTGACCATACCGATGTTGACGAAAACGTAAACAAAAAAAGTCATGGTCAGGCTGCCGGCGAGCAATTTGCCAAACAGCGTCTGCGCCTGGGCGGTAATCACCAGGCCGCGACCAATCAGCAGCAAATAGATCAGCAACAGCGCGCAAATGCCCACCAGGCCGAACTCTTCACCCATTACCGCAATGATGAAGTCGGTATGGCTTTCGGGCAAAAAGTCCAGGTGTGACTGGGTACCCAATAACCAACCTTTGCCAAATACGCCCCCGGAACCAATCGCCGCCTTGGACTGGATGATGTTCCAGCCGGTGCCCAGCGGGTCGCTCTCCGGATCAAGGAACGTCAGGATCCGCTGCTTCTGGTAGTCGTGCATAAAGAAGAACCACATGGCCACCGCCACCGGAATCGCTGCGGCCAGCACGCTGAGGATCCAGCGCCAACGCAGGCCACCCATAAACAGCACGAACGCCCCGCCCGCCAGGATCAGCAGCGAGGTGCCGAGGTCGGGCTGGCGCACAATCAGGATGAACGGCACGCCGATCAATATCAGGCTGATGCCCACGTGTTTGAGCTGCGGCGGCAAGGTGCGCTTGGACAAATACCAGGCGATGGTCGCCGGCATCAGGATCTTCATGAATTCCGACGGCTGGAAGCGAATCACGCCAGGAATGTTGATCCAGCGCGTCGCGCCCATGGCGTTGTGACCCATTACGTCCACCACCACCAACAGCAAAACACCAACGACATACCCCAGCGGCACCCAGCGCGCCATAAAACGCGGCTCCAGCTGGGCGATAACCACCATCGACAACAGACCCAGGCCGAACGACGACGCCTGCTTGATCAGCAAGTCCCAGTTTTTACCGCTGGCCGAATACAGCACGAACAGGCTGCCGGCCGCCAGGGTCAGCAGCAAAATCAACAGCGGGCCATCAATGTGCAGGCGCTGCAGCAACGTCGCACGGCGACGCATCACATCCTCACTGGAGAGGATGCGGTCAAAATTACTCTTCACGGGCCGTAACCTCGGTACTTGAAGGGGGGCCGCCATATTCGGGTTTAAGCCTGCCGTCGTCGGCCAACAGCCAGGCGTCCATGATCTGGCGCACCACAGGCGCCGCGACGCCGGAGCCGGACTCGCCGTTCTCGACCATCACCGCCACCACGATTTTCGGGGCGTCGGCCGGCGCAAAGCCGACAAACAAGGCGTGGTCGCGGTGACGCTCCTGAACCTTGGAGCGGTCATATTTCTCGCCCTGCTTGATCGCGACCACCTGGGCCGTACCGCTTTTGCCGGCAATGCGGTATTGCGCACCGACCGCGGCCTTGCGCGCCGTGCCACGGGCGCCGTGCATCACTTGCTGCATGCCGTGGTTGACCTTGGTCCAGTCGGACGGGTCGCGCAGCACAATGTCCGGAATCGGGTTTTCATCCACAGGCTTTTCGCCTTCGATGGTTTTGGCCAAGTGCGGGCGGTTCCACACGCCTTTGTTGGCCACCAGCGCCGTGGCCTGGGCCAGTTGCAGCGGTGTGGCCTGCATGTAGCCCTGGCCGATGCCGAGGATCAGGGTTTCGCCCGGGAACCATGCCTGGCGACGGGTCGCGCGCTTCCACTCCCGCGACGGCATCAAGCCAGGGGATTCTTCGAACATATCCAGGGAGACTTTCTGACCAAGGCCGAACTTGCCCATATAGGCAGACAGCCGATCAATCCCCAGCTTGTGGGCCAGGTCATAAAAATAGGTGTCGTTGGAACGCATGATCGCGGTGTCCAGGTCGACATAGCCGTCACCGGTGCGGTTCCAGTTACGGTATTTGTGATCGTAGTTGGGCAGCATGTAGTAGCCGGGGTCGTACACGCGGCTCGAGGCCGTGACCACACCCGAATCCAGGCCGGCAATCGCCACCGCCGGCTTGATGGTCGAACCCGGCGGGTACAGCCCGCGCAGTACGCGGTTGAACAGCGGCCGGTCGATGGAATCACGCAACTCGGCATAGGCCTTGAAGCTGATACCGGTCACAAACAGGTTCGGGTCGAAACTCGGCTGGCTGACCATCGCCAGCACTTCGCCAGTGGCCGGGTCAAGCGCCACCACGGCGCCACGACGACCGCCGAGCGCCATCTCCGCGGCTTCCTGCAACTTGATATCCAGGCTCAGCACAATGTCTTTGCCGGGGATCGGGTCGGTGCGCTTGAGCACGCGCAGCACGCGGCCACGGGCGTTGGTCTCGACTTCTTCGTAACCCACCTGGCCGTGCAACTCCGGCTCGTAGAAACGCTCGATGCCGGTTTTGCCAATATGGTGGGTGCCGCTGTAATTCACCGGATCGAGGCTTTTCAGCTCTTTCTCGTTGATGCGCCCCATGTAGCCCACCGAGTGCGCAAAGTGTGCCCCTTGCGGGTAATGCCGCACCAACTGCGCCACCACTTCCACACCCGGCAAACGGAACTGGTTCACCGCGATGCGCGCGATCTGTTCTTCATTGAGCTCGAACAGGATTGGCACCGGCTCGAACGGCCGACGCCCCTGCTTCATGCGTTTTTCGAAGATCACGCGGTCTTCCGGCGTCAGTTGCAGCACCTCGACGATCACGTCGAGGACCTGCTGCCAGTCGCCGGAACGCTCGCGGGTCATGCTCAGGCTGAAACTGGGCCGGTTGTCTGCAACCACTACGCCATTGCGGTCGAAAATCAGCCCGCGGGTCGGCGGGATCGGCTGCACATGCACCCGGTTGTTTTCCGACAACGTGGAGTGATAGTCGTACTGGATCACCTGCAGGTAATACAGGCGCGCAATCAGCACCGCAATCAAACCCACCACCAAAAAAGCGCCAAACACCACGCGCGCGCGTACCAGACGTGCGTCTTTCTCGTGGTCCTTGATGCGGATCGGCTGGGTCATCGGCAATGGCGCAGATTATTTGTGGTAAGGGTGCCCGGACAGAACTGTCCAGGCGCGATACAGCTGTTCACCGATCAGAATCCTTACCAACGGGTGCGGCAACGTGAGAGCCGACAGCGACCAGCGCTGGTCCGCCCGCGCGCAGACTTCCGGCGCCAGCCCTTCGGGGCCGCCGACCATGAAGTTGACGGTACGCGAGTCCAGGCGCCAGCGGTCCAGTTCCACCGCCAACTGCTCGGTGCTCCAGGGCTTGCCGTGCACCTCGAGGGTGACGATGCGCTCATTGGGGCCGACCTTGGCCAACATGGCTTCGCCTTCCTGACGGATAAAGCGCGCCACGTCGGCATTCTTGCCCCGGGTGTTGAGCGGTATTTCCACCAGCTCCAGCGACAGCTCAGCGGGCAGACGCTTGGCATACTCGTGCCAGCCTTCTTCCACCCACTTGGGCATGCGTGAACCGACAGCGATCAGACGCAGGCGCACAGCCGTTCCTTATTCCTGGTCTTTGTTGAGCTTGTCGAAGTGCGCGTGGCCCACTTCCGGGCTGTGGTGCTTGCCATCCGCCGCACGGCTCTGCTCGGCGCCTTTCCACAGACGCTCCAGGTCGTAGAACTGACGGGCGTTGCTGGTCATCATGTGAACGATCACGTCGTCCATGTCCAGCAATACCCAGTCGCTGTCGCCCTTGCCTTCTTCACCCAGTGGCTTGACGCCCTGGGCTTTGACGGCTTCGCGAACCTTGTCGAGCATCGCGCCGATCTGGCGGTTGGAGGTACCGGTGGCAATGATCATGTAGTCGGTGATGCTTTGCTTGTCGCGCACGTCCAGCACCTGGATGTCCTGGGCTTTAACGTCTTCCAGGGCCGCCACGGCGACTTTTACCAGTTCTTCGCCAGCCAGCTCAGGGCCGGTGTGCGCTTCTACTGGCAGCGGGGCGCTTTTGAAAGTGCCTTTGCGCTTAACTTTGCTTACGTCTTTGTTCGTCATATAAAACTCGTTTTGCTCGTATGTTCGGGCGCTCGCTGCACGAATGTTCGTGCGATCAAGCGCGCCTTTTCAGTTCGACGCACGGTAAAGCCCGTGCGCATCGATGTAGGCCAGGACCGCGTCAGGCACCAGGAAACGTACCGACTTCCCGCTGGCCAGCAGTTGACGGATCTGGGTGGCGGACACCGCAAGCGGGGTCTGCCAGACGAATGCAATATTCCCGTTCGGCCCGGTCAGGGCCAAGGGGTCACTTACCGATCGCGCGGCCAGCAGGTTGCGCAAGGCATCCGGCGATTCGCTGTCGGCATCCGGGCGTTGCAAAACCAGGATGTGGCAATGCTGGAGGAGTTCCTCCCAGCGATGCCAAGAGGGCAGGCCGCAAAATGCGTCCCAGCCCAAAAGCAGAAACAACTGGTCATCTGCGGCCAACTCGGCGCGCATCAGTTCCAGGGTGTCGACAGTGTAGGACGGTTTATCGCGTTTGAGTTCGCGGTCGTCCACCACCAGCGGCGGTATGCCGTCTACAGCCAGGCGCACCATCTCCAGGCGTTGCTGCGCAGACACCTGCGGCATATCGCGATGAGGCGGGCGCGCATTGGGCATCACGCGCAACTCATCCAGCGCGAGGGCATCCGCGACTTCCAGGGCACTGCGCAAATGGCCGATGTGCACGGGGTCGAAGGTGCCGCCGAGCAGCCCGATGCGTTTACCCATCAAGTGCGCACATGACCGTCGCCGAACACCACGTACTTCTCGCTGGTCAGGCCTTCCAGGCCAACAGGGCCGCGTGCGTGGAGCTTGTCGGTGGAAATGCCGATCTCCGCCCCCAGGCCATACTCGAAGCCGTCGGCAAAACGCGTCGAGGCGTTGATCATCACCGAGGCGGAATCCACTTCGGTGAGGAAACGCCGGGCATCGCTGAAATGCTCGGAAACAATAGCGTCGGTGTGCTTGGAGCCGTATTGGTTGATGTGTTCGATGGCCTGGTCCAGGTCGTCGACGATGCGGATCGACAGGATCGGCGCCGTGTACTCGGTGTACCAGTCGTCTTCAGTCGCTTCGAGCACGTCCGCGCCCAGCAATGCACGGGTGCGTTCGCAGCCGCGCAGTTCCACGCCCTTGTCACGGTAAATGGCAGCCAGCGGCGGTAGCACGCGCTCGGCAATGCCGACGTGCACCAGCAGGGTTTCCATGGTGTTGCACGGCGCGTAGCGGTGGGTCTTGGCGTTGTCGGCGATGCGGATCGCCTTGTCGATATCGGCCGCGATATCGATGTACACATGGCACACGCCGTCCAGGTGCTTGATAACTGGCACCTTGGCATCACGGCTGACGCGCTCGATCAGGCTCTTGCCACCACGCGGCACGATCACGTCGACGAATTCCGGCATGGTGATCAACGCGCCTACGGCAGCGCGGTCGGTGGTTTCCACCACCTGCACCACTTCAGCCGGCAGCTCGGCCACGGCCAGGCCCTGCTGAATGCACACAGCAATGGCGCGATTGGAGTGAATGGCCTCGGAACCGCCACGCAGGATGGTGGCGTTGCCTGACTTGAGGCACAGGCTCGCGGCGTCGATGGTCACGTTCGGGCGCGACTCATAGATGATACCGATCACGCCCAGCGGCACGCGCATCTTGCCGACCTGAATGCCGGAAGGCAGGTAGCGCATATCGCGGATTTCACCGATGGGGTCAGGCAGCTTGGCCACCTGACGCAGACCTTCGATCATGTCGTCGATACGTGCCGGGGTCAGCGCCAGGCGGTCCAGCAGGGCCGGCTCCAGGCCATTGGCGCGGCCGTTGGCCAGGTCCAGTTCGTTGGCGGCGGCCAACTCGGAGCGCGAAGCATCCAGAGCATCGGCGGCAGCCAGCAAGGCACGGTTCTTCTGCGCAGTGCTCGCACGGGCGATCAACCGCGAGGCCTGCCGGGCAGCGCGACCCAGGCGGGTCATGTAGTCAAGAACGGACTCAGTCATGGTCAGGGAGTCTTGGCAAAGAGGAAAGCGGCAGATTATAGCTGTGACGCCGCTCGACTGACAGCGGTGAGGGGCGGATGGTCGAAATGAACTGTAAAAACTTGGGGTTCAGCGGTAATTAAGGTGGGAGTTGTTATGATTCGGTCACATTTAGCCGTATTAACCCGTGCCGCCATGTCCAGTTTTGCCCCCCAGCTCCCCGCCAGCGCCCTGCCCGACAGCTTCTTCGACCGTGACGCGCAACTACTTGCGCGCGAATTGCTCGGCAAAGTCATCCGCCACCGCGTCGGTGAAACCTGGCTTTCGGCGCGAATTATCGAAACCGAAGCCTATTACGTGGCCGAAAAAGGCAGCCATGCCTCACTCGGCTACACAGAAAAGCGTAAGGCTTTGTTTCTGGATGGTGGGCACATCTACATGTACTACGCCCGTGGCGGCGATTCGCTGAACTTCAGCGCCCACGGCCCCGGCAATGCGGTACTGATCAAATCGGCTTACCCGTGGGTCGATGAGCTGTCCGGCCCGGCGAGCCTGGCGCAGATGCTGCTCAACAACCCGGACGCCAATGGCCACCCACGCCCCTCGCAAAAGCTCTGCGCCGGCCAAACGCTGCTGTGCAAAGCACTGGGCCTGAAGGTGCCGATGTGGGACGCCAAGCGCTTCGACCAGGAACTGCTGTTTGTTGAAGACGTGGGCCAAACCCCGACGCAGATCATCCAGACCACCCGCCTGGGCATCCCCAGCGGGCGTGATGAGCACCTGATGTACCGCTTTGTGGACGCGGGTTATGCGCCTTATTGCACGCGGAACCCGCTGCGCCGGGGCCAGGTCGAAGGCCGTGATTATTTTTTGATTTGACTGCGAACATCAAAACCGGCAGCGCAGCAGATCGAATGTGGGAGCGGGCTTGCTCGCGAATGCGGTGTATCAGTAAAGGAAGCCGTAGCTGACACACCGCATTCGCGAGCAAGCCCGCTCCCACAGTTGATCTCCACTGACTCAGGTTATGTCTTGCATAAATGGAGTGAAGTTTTATGGGCCAATGGCTCGATAGCATTACCGGCTGGCTCACACTGAACCCCGAATGGCTGGCGGTGGCGGTATTTATCGTCGCGTGCGTTGAGTGCCTGGCCATCGCCGGTCTGATCGTGCCAGGCACGGTATTGCTGTTTGCCATTGCGGCCCTGGCCGGCAGCGGTGCGCTGTCGTTGAGTGAAACCTTGCTGCTGGGCTTTCTCGGCGGTTTGCTGGGCGACGGGGTTTCCTACTACCTGGGCCGACACTTCCATCAGAACATCCGCCGCCTGCCCGGTTTACGCCACCATCCGGAATGGATGAACGGCGCCGAAACCTACTTCCATAAATACGGCATCGCCAGCCTGCTGGTCGGGCGGTTCATCGGCCCGTTGCGCCCTATGTTGCCGATGGTGGCAGGCATGTGCGACATGCCGTTCCCACGCTTTGCCGCCGTGAGCATCGTGGCCGCCGCCGGCTGGTCGGTGGCCTACCTGCTGCCGGGCTGGGCCACCGGCGCGGCCTTCCGCCTGCCGCTGCCGGAAGGTTTCTGGCTGGAAGCCGGGATTGTCGCCGGGTGTATCGCGGTGTTGCTGGGGCTGAGCTTGAACAGCAGCCTGCGCGGCCATCGTCGTGCCACCTTGTGGGTCGGTTGCGCCAGCCTGACGTTGTTGATCGCCCTGTTTATCGGCTATCCCCACCTCAATCACTTCGACCAGGGCCTCAGTGCGCTGGTGCAGGAGCACCGCAGCCCATGGCTGGACGAGGTGATGGTGCGGATGACCCAATTGGGTGAGTTCCGGAAGATGTTTATCGCCAGCGCGATTTTCACCGGCCTGCTGCTGGTGGCGCGGCAATGGCGGCATGCCGTGTTCGTCGGCGCCACGTTGGCGGGGGCGGCGGTGATCAACACCGGCACCAAGCTGTTCTTCGCCCGTGGCCGCCCGGAAATCCTCACAGAGCCACTGACCAGTTTCAGCATGCCCAGCGGCCACGCCTCCGGCGCCTTTGCATTCTTTCTCGCGCTGGCAGTGCTGGCCGGGCGCGGGCAACCCACGCGCCTGCGCCTGACCTGGATGCTGCTGGGCTGTATTCCCGCCGCCTTCATTGCCTTGTCGCGGGTGTACCTGGGCGCGCATTGGCCCACGGACATCCTGGCCGGCACCTTGCTGGCGATGACGGTGTGCGCCTTCAGCCTGGGCGCCAGCCAGTACCGCAGCCCACTGCCGGCGATGCCGCAAAAGGTCTGGTGGTGGATGTTGCCGGTGGTGGTCGCGGTGCTCGGTTTTATCGCCTTCACCGGCACCCCCCACGCGTTGCTGCGCTACGCCTACTGAGTGAAGAGTTCGCCCTGCAACTCGTCGAGCAACATCTGGATCGCATCCAGGCGTTGCTGCGGGTCATCGAGTTGCAGCAGGTCGATCTTGTCGGCCTCGGTGAACGGCAGCAGATACGCCAGCTGATTGCCCAAGGCTTGCTGGCCATCGGCATGGGCGTCCATGTCCAGCGAGGCCACCATTGGGTGCTCGGCCAGGGCCTGGAGCAGCGCCAGCAGGTCAGCGTCCTCTTCTTCCAAAGGCTGGTCGGGCTGTTCTTCGAGCCATTGCACCTCGGCTACCAGTAACTGGTCCTTCTGCACGCCGGCGTCGCGTACACGGAAGCGGCGACCACCTTCGACACGAATCCCCAGCAGGCCGTTGTCCTGCTGCTTGAAATCGCGGATCAGCGCTTCACAGCCGATCAGCGCGTAGCCGTCCGGTGCCATGCCGACTTCCTTGCCGTCGAGGATGCACACCACACCAAAACTTTCGCCCTTTTTCATGCAGCGGCTGATCATGTCCAGGTAGCGCGCCTCGAACAGTTGCAAGTCGAGGGTGCAGCCAGGGAACAGCACGGTATTGAGCGGGAACAGCGCCAGACTCATAAAGGTTTCCTTAAACCTGGTTTAAACGATCACCGACACGGCCAACGGCAGGAAAACCGCCGTGCCCACGCCCATCAGACTCATGGCCAGCGCCGCAAAGGCGCCGCACTCTTCACTTTCCTGCAAGGCCACCGAGGTGCCGACGGCGTGGGCGGTCATGCCCAACGCCATGCCGCGCGCCTCGGGGCTGTGCACACCGAGGCGCGACAGGTACGCCGGGCCGATCATCGCGCCGATCACCCCGGTGATCAGCACAAACACCGCCGCCAGCGCGGCCACGCCACCGATCTGCTCGGCCACCAGCATGGCAATCGGCGAGGTCACCGACTTCGGCGCCATGGTCATCAGCATCATATGTTCAGCGCCGAACCACCAGCCCAGCAGTACGCACAAGCCGGTAGCCACCACGCCGCCTATCACCAGCGTAGTAAAAATCGGCCAGAACAATTGACGAATCCGTCGCAGGTTCAAGAACAGCGGCACCGCCAGGGCCACCGTCGCCGGGCCGAGCAGGATGCCCATGATCTCGGTGCTCTTGCGGTATTCGACGTAGGTCAGGCCGC
This sequence comes from Pseudomonas sp. W3I7, assembly GCF_030816095.1. NCBI lineage: Bacteria > Pseudomonadati > Pseudomonadota > Gammaproteobacteria > Pseudomonadales > Pseudomonadaceae > Pseudomonas > Pseudomonas sp. W3I7. Next base: position 400,183 of record NZ_JAUSXP010000001.1, on the reverse strand, counting down.
AGCTGAGCAACACGCCGATCACCAGCAGCATCGACACCAGCACCGGTTGCAGGAAAATCCAGCGGGCTTTCTCGAATGCCGCCAGCACCAGTTGATAGGCGCCAAGCGTGATGCCGATGCCGAACAAGGGGTGATGAATGACCGCCGACCACGCGCCCTGCCAGTCGACGCTCATTGGTCCTTCTCCTTTCGCTTGACCATCTGCTGCATCAGCACGCCGACAAGGCCCATGGCGATCACCAGCGACAAAACAAGCGCGCCGATGATGGCCCAGAAATCGGCGGCAATGTCCTTGGCGTAGACCATCACACCCACCGCCGGCGGCACCAGCAGCAACGGCAAATAACGTAACAGGCTGCTGGCGGCCAGGCTCAGGGGCTCGCCGACTTCACCGCGCCAGATCAAAAAACCGAGCATCAGCAGCAAACCGATAATCGGCCCCGGCAGCACCGGCAACAGCAAATGGTTGATCGCGGTGCCGATCAATTGAAACAACACCAGCCAGGTCAGGCCCCGTAACAGCATCGCTCTCTCCCCTCTAAAGCTGGGACGCATTATAAGCACGCCCACCGTATGCTTCGGCATTCGCCAAAAGCATGGTGGGTTGACCGGGTGGGTTGCCCATGATGATCTACATTGGTTCTCTGCAACCCATAAAAACAGAATCGATGAACCAAGGAGAGTCGCAATGCCCTATGTACCTGTAGCGCAGCTCAAAGATTATGTCGGCAAGGAACTGGGACGTTCCGATTGGCTCACCATCGACCAGGCGCGTATCAACCTGTTCGCCGAAGCCACTGGCGATCATCAGTTCATCCACGTCGACCCGGTCAAGGCCGCCAAGACCCCGTTTGGCAGCACCATCGCCCACGGCTTCCTGTCGCTGTCGTTGATGCCCAAGCTGATGGAAGACATCCTGATCATGCCCGAAGGCCTGAAGATGGCCGTCAACTATGGCCTGGACAGCGTGCGTTTTATCCAGCCAGTGAAGGTCGATTCCAGGGTCCGCCTGAACGTCACCCTCACCGACGTGACCGAGAAAAAACCTGGCCAATGGCTATTTAAGGCCACCGCCACCCTGGAAATCGAAGGCCAGGAAAAACCTGCTTACATTGCCGAGTCGTTGTCACTCTGCTTCGTGTAAGGCCGTGCCTGTGGCGAGGCAATAAACCTTGCCACAGTGTATGTAAATTTATGTATGAAACTCGCAGCTGCGGCATACTCGGCGCTTAATTATCCGGATCCCGCTATGCGCCCACTCGCTCCCCTTGCCCTTGCCCTGTTGCTCACCGCTTGCGGAGACGGCGAATCGCTGTTGCCGCCCGATGCGCGCCTGCCCGACGGCGGCCGTTACCGGGGTGATGTGGTCAACGGTTTGCTGCAAGGCCAGGGCCGCGTGGACTACCCCAACGGCAGTTGGTACGCCGGCCAGTTCGACAAAGGCCAGTGGCATGGCCAGGGCGAATGGCATGGCAGCAACGGCGAGGTCTACAAAGGCCAGTTCCAGCAAGGCCTGTTCGACGGCCAGGGCAGCCTGACCACGGCGGGCAGCAGCTACGTCGGCGGGTTCAAGAACGGGCGACGCAACGGCGAAGGCACCCTCAAAGAGGGGCAGATGACCTATCGCGGCGAATTCAAAAACGATCAATATTCCGGCCTTGGCCGCCTGGAGTTGGCCGACGGCAGCCAGTACCAGGGCCAGTTCGTGCACGGCAAACCCAATGGCGAAGGCCAGCGCAACGACGACAGCGGCAACCAGTTCAGTGGCCGCTTTGTCGACGGCCAGCTTGAGGGCAATGGCACCTTCAACAGTGCCGACGGCGATATCTATGTCGGCCAGTTCAAACAGAACCAGCTCAACGGCAAGGGCCGTTATGAAAACGCCGACGGCGACGTGTGGATCGGCCAGTTCAAGGAGGGCGCGCTCAGCGGCAAAGGCGAGCTGATTGGCGTGGACGGCAGCCACTACGTGGGCCAGTTCAGCGAATGGCGCTTCAGCGGCGAAGGCCGTCTGAACCTCACCGACGGCAGTTTCTATGTCGGCGGTTTCGACAGCGACAGCTATCAAGGCAAGGGCACCCTGGTGCTCACCGACGGCACCGTGCAGGCCGGCACCTGGGTCAACGGCATGCGCGTGCGCGACGCCGACGGCAAGTTGCTGCCCGACCCACTGGAGGTCGGCGTACTGGCCCAAGGCCGCTTGCTCGATGCTGCCCTCGCCGCCGTGCCACCTTCCACGCCTGCCGTCGAGCTGTACACCCTGGTGCTGGCCGGCGATGGCAAACAAAGCGTGTTCCTGCGCGAAGCCGATTACGTCAGCAACATGCTCGCTACGCGCTTCGGCGCGCGCGGGCAGATCCGCCTGGTCAACCATCGCGACCACATCGCCGACCGCCCGTTGGCCACCCGCGAAAGCCTGCGCCGCGCCGTGCAAACCCTGGCCGAGCGCACCGGGCCGCAAGACCTGGTGTTTATCTACATGACCAGTCACGGCACCCACGAACACGAATTGGTGCTCGACCAGCCGCGCATGGAACTGGCCGACCTGCCCGCCGATGAGCTGGCCGCCGTGCTTGCGCCGCTCAAGGAGCGTGACAAGATCATCGTGATTTCCGCCTGTTATTCCGGTGGGTTTATCCCGGCCTTAAAAGACGAACACACCCTGATCATGACCGCCTCGCGCGCGGATCGCGTGTCCTTCGGTTGTTCCGAGGAAGCGGACTTCACCTACTTCGGCGACGCCCTGTTCGCCCAGGCCTTCAACCAGACCGACGATTTGCAACAAGCCTTCAAACTGGCGCAGTTGCATGTGGCCGAGCGTGAACAGGCGGACAACTTCGAAGCCTCTGAACCGCAGATCTGGGCGCCCAAAGGCGTGATCGCACACTGGCAATTGTTACGTAAACAGCAGGCACGAAAGGCGCTCGAAAGCGTCTCAATGAATAGCAAGGAAGCCAAAGGCAACTAAGCTGTAACGTGTAACAAGGGGGAAACACCATGTACCTGACACCTCAGCATATCCTGCTCGCCGGCGCCTCCGGCCTGACCGGCGAACACCTGCTCGACCGTCTGCTCAACGAGCCCACGGTGACTCGCGTACTGGCACCTAGCCGCAAGCCACTGGCCGAACACCCGCACCTGGAAAACCCGGTGGGCGACCCGGCGGTGTTCCTGCCGCAACTGAGCGGCCAGGTCGATATCGCCTTCTGCTGCCTGGGCACCACGATTAAAAAAGCCGGCTCAGAAGAAGCCTTCCGCGCAGTCGACCTGGACATGGTAGTGGCCTTCGCCAAGCGCGCACGGGAAATGGGCGCGCGGCACTTGATCGTAATCAGCGCAATTGGCGCCGACCCGAAATCCTCGATTTTCTACAACCGCGTCAAAGGCGAAATGGAACAGGCGCTCAAGGCCCAGGACTGGCCGCAACTGACCATCGTGCGGCCTTCGTTGCTGTTGGGGGAACGCCTGGAGTCACGTCTGGCCGAGAAAATCGCCGGGCCGTTGTCGCGGTTGATTCCGGGCAAATACCACGGCATCGAAGTCTGCGAACTGGCCCGCGCCATGTGGCGCCTGGCGCTGGAAGAGCAGGATGGCGTGCGGGTGGTGGAGTCGGATGAGTTGCGCAAGCTCGGCAAGTAATTTTGCGGCGCCTGTGCCCACGCCATCGCAGGCAAGCCAGCTCCCACCTTTGGAATGCATTCCCCTGTGGGAGCCGGGCTTGCCCGCGATAGGGCCGGCGCATTCAATACAACACTAAAGCCCGCCAGTTGCGTTGAACCCCACCCCCAACACCGTCAATACCGACAACGGCAACAACAAGGTATCGAGCAACGCGCTGGCCGGCAGGTCCACATGCGGATAGCTCGGTGCCTCAGCGCCAAACCGGTCCTTGGCGCAACAGCCGCCATTGATCGCATACAAATCCAGCCGCGTGCCGGCATACACCACTGGCGCCCCAGGTTGCGCAGCGTCCAGTGTGCGCGCCGTGGCGCAGCCCGTCAGGTGCAGCGCCAACACCACCAGCAGCGCCTTATTCATCGCTGCTCAAATGGTGCTCGCCCCAACGTGGCAGCATGTCCTGGGGAATGTTCAGCAGGTTGAGAATCCGCGCCACCACAAAGTCCACCAGGTCATCGATGGTTTGCGGCTGGTGATAAAACCCTGGCGAGGCCGGCAAGATGGTCACGCCCATGTTCGACAACTTGAGCATGTGCTCCAGGTGAATGCTCGAATACGGCGCCTCGCGGGGCACCAGGATCAACTGGCGGCGCTCCTTCAAGGTCACGTCCGCCGCCCGCTCGATCAGGTTATTGCAGGCGCCCGTGGCAATCGCCGACAAGGTGCCGGTGGAGCATGGCACCACCACCATCGCCGCCGGCGCACCCGAACCGGACGCTACCGGTGACATCCAGTCCTCTTTACCGTAAACCTTGATCTGCCCGGCCGCCGCGCCGGTGTATTCGGTGAGGAAGGCTTGCATCATCTGCACCTTGGCCGGCAGCTGCACATCCGTCTCGGTGGCCAATACGAGTTGCGCGGCCTTGGAGATCAGGAAGTGCACCTCGCGGTCTTCACGTACCAGACAGTCCAACAGGCGCAGGCCGTAAGGCGCACCGGATGCGCCCGTCATCGCCAGGGTAATGCGTTCCGGGCCGCTCATTTGAGCGCCTCGGCCAATTTACCGTGCAGGCCACCAAAGCCGCCGTTGCTCATGACCACCACGTGGGTGCCGGGCTTGGCTTGATGTTTGACGTGCTCAATGATGCCCTCGATGGAGTCGCACACGATAGAAGGCACGGTGCACAGCGCCGCAATCGCCGGCAGGTCCCAACCGAGGTTGGTCGGGGCGTACCAGACCACCTGGTCGGCGTCGTTGACGCTTTCCGGCAAACCATCACGGTGCGCGCCGAGCTTCATGGAGTTGGAGCGCGGCTCGATAATGGCAATGATGTTGGCCGCACCGACACGCTTGCGCAGGCCATCCAGCGTGGTCGCGATGGCGGTTGGATGGTGGGCAAAGTCGTCGTAGATGGTAATCCCGTTCACATCAGCGACTTTTTCCATGCGGCGTTTCACGCTCTTGAACGCGCTCAATGCCGCGATGCCCATGGCAGGCACCACGCCCACATGACGAGCGGCTGCCAGGGTAACCAAAGCGTTGGCGACATTGTGCTGGCCAGTCATGCCCCAGTCGACAATGCCTTGGGCCTCACCTTCAAACAGCACTTCAAAACGCGAGCCGTCTTCACTGAGCAAGTTGACCTGCCATTGCCCACCCGCGCCGGTGGTTTGCACCGGCGTCCAGCAGCCCATGTCGATCACGCGCTGCAAGGCGGGCTCGGTGGTTGGATGAATCACCAGGCCTTCGCTTGGGATGGTGCGCACCAAATGGTGGAACTGGCGCTCAATGGCGGCCAGATCCGGGAAAATGTCCGCGTGATCGAACTCGAGGTTGTTCAGGATCGCTGTGCGCGGGCGGTAGTGGACAAATTTGGAGCGCTTGTCGAAGAAGGCGCTGTCGTACTCATCGGCCTCAATCACAAAAAACGGCGTATCGCCCAGGCGCGCCGACACCGAGAAGTTTTGCGGCACCCCACCAATCAAAAAGCCCGGGCTCATGCCCGCGTGTTCCAAGACCCAGGCCAGCATGCTGCTGGTGGTGGTCTTGCCATGGGTGCCCGCCACCGCCAGTACCCAACGGCCTTGCAGCACATGGTCGGCCAGCCACTGCGGGCCGGAGACATACGGCAAACCTTTGTTGAGTACATATTCGACCGCCGGATTGCCACGGGACATGGCGTTACCGATGACAACCAGGTCCGGGACCGGGTCGAATTGTGCGGGGTCGTAGCCTTGGGTCAACTCAATACCCTGGGCCTGCAGCTGGGTGCTCATGGGTGGGTAGACATTAGCGTCGGAGCCGGTGACGTGATGGCCCAGCTCTTTGGCCAAAACCGCCATCGAACCCATGAATGTGCCGCAGATACCCAGAATATGAATGTGCATAGTTGACCTCGTAAACATCGAGGCAGGTTAGCGCAGGGAGTAGGAAATCGCACCTTTTAAACGGTTGCAGCGTGAGCGAAATGCGCCAGGCACTTCGCTCGGTGGTGCGATGTTCACGCGGTGGCAGAGGCCTCGGATTCGCGCTGGCTGGCTTTAACCGCAGCGAGCAGGCGCAGGTTTTCATAAGACTCGATCATGCGCTCAAGCTTCTTTTCAATCAGGTCAAGACGCCCTTTTGCGTCGGCTGGAATTTGTTCTCTGGGTTTATAAGGTTTAAAAACAATGCTGTTTTGCCGGGCGGCTTTTTTAAACTGTTGCTCAGTAAGGCCCAGTAACTTTTCAAGATTACTCAAGCGTCCGCTGTCATCGGTTGGCCAACGTTCATCCTTGGTATAGACGCGGTCTTTCTCGCCCACCAGAAGCATGACGGTTGAGGCCATGCCCAACAATTTCATCTCGACATCATCCAGGCGCGCACCGAGTGTGTCCGTCGGGGCGGGGGGCGAGTCGACGGGTTCGACAGGCACATCTGGCTTGGGAGAGGGGGTGGCGCTCGGCAAAAACGGCGGCGGCAATACACCGGGAGCGTAGGAGGACTTGATCTTCTCACCGGCGGCAACGGAGCCTGCGTAGGCGCCGACATTGATCGGCGCACTGACAAGCCCGGTGATACCGGCGCTGATCGCCGCATCACGAGCCACCCGCAGGGCGTTTGGTCCAGTCGAAATCACACCGGACTTGACCAGGCTGTCCGCATCGATCACGCGCTTGGCCGCCTCGGCAACATTGATGGGCGCCTGTTTGCGTAGATTGGCCATCATCAGCTCGTCATGGGCCTTGATTTTATTGGTGTGAATAACAGCCTTGCTCACGTCCTTGAAGCCGCCACCCGAGGGCTTGGGTGCAGGCCCGGGTTTGATCGGTGGAGCAGGCTTTGGATCCGGCTTGGGCCTAGGCGGCACAGGCGGGCGCGGCGATGGTGGCAATGGCAGTGACGATGGTGGCGATGGTGGCCTCGGCCCGCCTCTGCCGCCCCACCACTTAAAGCTGAGGTTTTTGCTTTTGACCTGCCACTTGTCCGGCGCCAAAGGCTCGTCGGCGGGGTCGCCCTTATACGACTCGGACTGCGCAGCAGGCTTGCCGTCGTATACAGGTCGCAGAGGAATGAAAGGAGGCATCGAAGGGGTAATGTTCATAGTGTTAACCCGCGTGATTGTTATTGTATGAAAACACTCTAAGCTGTTGCCCTAGTTAAGTGGGCAACCGCTTCATCGAGGTTCCAGCCAATTATCCACACAGGCTGTACGACATGGGCACTTTAACGCTGAAGGCGGCAGTAAGCCTACAAGCGTAAAGTGCCAATACCGACGACTGCTCGCCTTCAAATAGAACCTAAGAACGGCTCAAGACTTTACAAAAAACTCTGTCACGCATGCACCTCAAGGCTTAATTTTCCCTGCCAACTCTTTACTCAGCGCAGTGATAACAGCCAGCCTTGCCTCAATGGCTTTCGCACGACCTTCAACACTCGTGTCATCGTTACGAGTCGGCGTGAACGAGGACTCAACATCATACTGTTTAGCCAAATCCCGATACTCTTTCTCCATGTCAATAACGAGACTCTCAAGAGAAATCATACGCTCATCGTTAGACTTTAAACTCCACTCAGAAGGAACAACCAATTTTTGTACGCCATGCAATTGATTTAGCGCATTGTGAGCACTAAATACATCTTCTTGAACCCTGTCGACAATGCGAGCATCACGAATGGCTGCGGCTGTCACATCTGCCGGGTTTTTCCTATACGCACTTTTAACTTCTTCGATAATAGCGGCAGTCCCCCCTGCCGTGAACCCCGCAACGGCCGCACCCGCCACCGCCAGGGCAGTTTTTTTGGCGTACCTTTTATATCTTGCTTTGTTTTTCTTGACCGGCTCAAGTTCAGCGTCTGGGTGTTTGTGAGCCTCTTGTAACTCTGTATTTGCTTTTTTTAGCTCCGCACTAGAAAACTCTGGAACCGGCCGTCCGTTGATATGCGCGCCCGGGACATGCAGGGTGGATTTAAAGACGGGAGGTTTTACTTGATCAACGTCCTCCTTTCCAATCTTACTCGATGCATCGTTTTTAGGTTTATAGTCAGCTTGCTCCTGCTTAACTTCCTGTTCATACTTACTGCTACCGGAAGTCCCAGGCCCCTGACCATGGGTTCGAGGAAGCTTATGCTCGTCAGGCGCCTTACCGCCGCCTGGACGTTTACCACCGCCCCCAACAGAGGGGGGGCTTTTTTTGAGAAGTTTACCAAGCCCGCGCTTACTCCGGTTAAAACGGTCGCCCTCAGTAGCAACCATTTCATATTCGGCTGCCTTATCAGCACCGCCCGAGCTTGATGCAGCAAGTTGATTAACGCTCGCAGGTGCTACAGCGGCAGCGTTTACTTCAGCTGTCTTGGCCGGCACATCGACAGGCTGCTCTGACAGGGTATGCGGGAAAGCGGGCAATGCAGAATTTACAAGATTCATGAACTCACCTAACAATTAGTTGACATTAAGAAGTCATCCATTCCTCTTGTCATATAGGTGGCAAATCCACCTGAAAAAGTTCCACCCCGCTTAAGGTTTAACCGCCTGAACAACACCATACTGCACCATCTGTACTCCGGCCGGTGTTTTCGTAACTATATTGTAAGCGTACCAGGCGCCATGTAAAAAAATCGCCGTCACAGGTCCCATTTTTGCTGGGTTGCCAAACTGCTTATAGTAAAAATTACTGACGACATCTCGATGCTTATAAACTTTATTTTCATCAAAACTTCTAATACCCGCGCCCAGCAGCTTGCGCCCCGACGAATGCACTTTTCTGCTGCCGCGTCCCAGTACGTTGAGTCCTTTTTTAAAATTCTTTGATCCATCAAAAAAATCACCGTAGCCAAACGATGCACCCAGCCCCTTGAACACGCCCTTGGCGATGGATTTCAACACGCCGTGGCCAGCTTTCAACCCTCTCATTACGCCTTTACCACCTGGCAGAAGAAAACCAAAAGCATCAAACCCAAACTCTAGAACAGCCCCGGCGACATTCCCGTTAATGGCCGCAACCACCCCATCATAGAAAGGAACAAGGCTCAGAAAAAACCCCGTCAGTTTCTTGTTCTTCGCGATTTCCTTCTCCCGCTCGGTCACGCCATTGGCCGCACTCTTGAGGTCGTCAAGGTCAGAGGTAAAGTGAGTACTTACCGTTTTTCCCAGTGCTTGGCTTCTCGCGGAAAAATAACTACCGTGCAACCCGTCAGCCGAATCAGAAGGCACCTTCGCTGACGCACGGTCCTTGTCTGGCGGCGCTATCAATTCGACTAAAACAAGCGACGTCGAGCCTTTTTCCCTGGCCGGTTCCCCATGATATGGCCGGTCGTCAAAACCCAGTTCGTCACCTGGATCATTGTGCGATGGCTTCCAGGGTTCCTGGGGCTTGTTCAGGACCGGTTGGGTCAACCCAGGCTCACTGATGATTTTGCTTTCACCGGGAAAATAGCTGTAATAACGTATCTGCCCATTACCCAGGTTGGCCCTTATCAGTAAACCATGATGCCCCGTCAGAGCCTTCGTCTCTTTCGGGCTCGGCTTCCCGGCAGGGTAATAAACCCGCTGGCCGGTCACCCTGACATGACTATCAACCTTGTAAGGCTCCCGCACGGCCAAAAAGCTGATATTGGCGTTATTAAAAACTTCTCGATCCGCCACCGGCATTAAAGACAGGTGATACCTGAACAAGGTATTAAAGGCCAACTCATGCCTCGCCCTAAACTTCGCAAACTCGTCCTCAAACGTTTTATTAATGTCCGCCAGCTGTGAAAATTTATGTCGCATGGTGTCGTACGGCACTGCTTTTTCGTCGGTTGACTTCCAGACTTTCTGGCCCAAGTGCCCCGACATATAGAGGTCCAGCAGCGAATATTTTTTAATGTCCGGCCACACTTCGCGACTGTCTACGATGACCTTCTTTTTGAAATCTATATCCTTACCAAACACCCTCTCCAATTCCGTCAGCGCCAACGCTTCGCGGGTGGTTGGCTTACTTTTCAACACCCCAGACGCCCATTCAAGCTCTTTTTGCTGTTTAAGCATCGCCGTCACTGACAGGTTGTAATCTATGGCCGAGAACTCGCCTTTCGGCTCAGCGCCGATCACTTCATTTGCCCGCCCCCAATCCATCATTGGATGGCGCCGTACTTCTTTAAGTTGCTTTTCAGTCTGCGTTGAAATCGGTGTTGTTTGCCCGAAGAGTATGACTTGACTGTACGTCATATTGGCCACGCTCCCCGGCACTTGCTTTTCAATACGCCAGGCGTCGATGGCGTAGGTCACCCAGGTATGTGAGCCAAAGACGAGGCTCGGCGGCAGGTCTTTAGCCAGCAACTCGGGCGCAGAGACCGATAACAACAACCGCGCCACGATTGGCGCCTGTTCTGCCCCCACTTTTCCTTCGAGATGCTGAATGAAACGACCCACAATTTGCGCAGGTGAAGCCCCGACATTCTCTTGGCTGTAAAGGTTGTAACCCGCCAGATTGGAACGTGACGCCCCCCCGGCCGGGTCCATTTCGAGTGCAAGTGCCGCACTCAGGTACTCTATGGCACTCGTGGGTGTTTCTACTCCGTTGACCGCCACCTGGATTTTTTTTGCCCAACTCCCTGGCCTCGGGCGACCGAGTGACTGCATCCAGCGCCGCTGCGGGATTATCGCGAATAGCCTTTCTGGTGTTCTCGGGAAGATAACCTAGCAAGCGTCCTAACAAGCTATCCGACCCTACTCCGGACTGCCCCCCTGATGGACCGACGGGATTCTGCGCTTTCCATTGCACTACAGTTTGTTGCAGCTGGTCGCGGCTTGCATTGTCCAGTGTCGTGGGCTCCGACCCTCGGGTCAGAGGTTGCGCGCCACCTTGTTCTGCCTTCGGCGCACGGACGGCGAAGTCGAAGTCCAGCGCATTGGCCAGGTTGCGCGCCTGCTCAACGTTCTCCGGCACATTCATCTGGTAGTCTTCAATCAGTTGCTCGGCGCTGACCTCAGTAATCGATGGATCACCGTCGTTGAAATACGCGGAACGAGGGTCGATAGGAACCATCACCTTGCTGAGGTCGACCGTTCCACTGGCGTCATCCACCTGATTGTTCAGTGCTGTGATGAGTGCCTGCGTATTAGCCTCGTCTCCCAGCGCCTCCTGGTGCTCAGCCATTGCCTTCCTGGATCTCAGCGACGCGTGAGGAAGGGGCGGGAATTGAACCTTGGTATTTTTTTGAAGCTCGTCGCGGTGCTCGATCGCCTGCGCCGGAGTCAAGTCAGTCGGCTTCCCGTAGAACTTGCCTACAACATCCCACGCTACCTCGCCTTCTGGCCAAGGCACCGTCAGGGTTTGACCGGGCTCTGTAGCCAATGCCTTGGCGATCGCCAGCAGTGTTCGCGAAACATCAGCCCATCCGGACACATCCGAGAGGGAAAAGGTGTGACGCTCACCGCCCACATCGCAGGTCAATTCACCGCGATCAGGGTCCAGCTTCAAGTGCTTTGTATCAACCTGATGTTTGTTCGCCCATGATAAAAACCGCGAGCTGGTCAGAGCACTATCCAGCAATGCACGCCACTGCCCTAAGGTGGATTGCGCAGGAACTTGCACGTTCGGTGGGCTGATTGATGTTTCAAAGGAGCGAGTCGCCAGCGCCTTTGCGTAGGCTTTCGCTAACTCAGCATCGGCGGCTGCGGCGGTATCCACACTCTGTGGCCCTTGCGCACTGCGCTTATCGCGGGCCCCATCGTTATGCGCCTTACTCGCATCGGCAGGCGTCGACTCGCAGGCGATGCCTGGAATGTCTTTTTCGGCAGCCGCAGCAGGTGCATTGTCCACTGGGCCTGCGGAGGGAAAGAAACCGTAAGGTGTAGGAAAACTTGAAACATTCGTCATTTAACTCTCCTCAACGCGACGTCGCTATCCGCAGTTCCTACGTTGAGTGGTTATGCAACTTACGAAGATCCAAGGCGCGGCCAAAAAAATATTATCGCTGTATTACGGACGACTGCCATCGCCCGCCTCGACCTCTCGTACGGTGACTGAAGAGTCGAAACGTCAGACCTCAGTCACCTCGCAGTGATGCCAAGTGAAACAGAGGTCAACGAAGGGGAATACCGTGCTTGCGCAATTTGCGATACAGGGTATTGCGACTGATCCCAAGGTGTTCGGCTGCGTGGGTCATATGCCATCGCTGCTGCTCCAGCGCCTCAAGCAGGGTCAAGCGCTCGGCATGTTCCAGAGGCAGGTCAGGCTTCTCATTGAGTGCATGGGGCGGGAGTGGACGAATGTGCGCCGGCAGATCCTCAAGCCCAATCAGGCCACTCTCGGTCAACGCAACCAATGTGCGCAACACAGTGCGCATCTGCCGCACATTCCCCGGCCAGGCAAACGCTAATAGTCGTTCACGCGCGTCGAGATCAAGCAGGACGTTCTGCGTACCCGCTTCGTCTTTCAGTAAAAAGTCCAGCAACTGCGATTTGTCACTTCGATCACGCAGCGCCGGCAATGAAACTTCCAGACCGTTGAGCCGGTAATACAAATCTTCGCGGAAGCTGCCGTCCTGCACACGCGCCAGCAAATCTCTGTGAGTAGCACTGATGATGCGCACATCTATCGGCTGAGGCTCGCCGCCGATGGGCACCACCAGACGATCCTCCAGGACTCTCAACAAGCGAGTCTGCAAGGCCAAGGGCATGTCACCGATTTCATCGAGAAACAAAGTGCCGCCATCGGACTGCTGTAACTTGCCCTGCATCCCCTCTTTACGCGCGCCGGTAAAGCTGCCGCCGCGATAGCCGAACAGCTCGCTCTCGATCAGGCTTTCCGGGATAGCGGCGCAGTTGAGGGCAACGAAGGCCTTATCGGCACGCAGGCTGGCCTGATGCACGGCCTTGGCGAATGCTTCCTTGCCAGAGCCGGTCTCGCCGTTGATCAACAGCGGTACGTCGCGCTCAAATACTCGCAGGGCCTTGCGAAAATCATTCTGCAACGCGGCATCGCCCAGGCAAATACCCGAAAGGCGTGGCGCCTCAGGCTTGGCTATCGGCGCAGGCGCGTTGCGTGCCTGGCCACGCAACGCGGCGAACAAATGCCGACCATCGCGGGTACGCAACGGCCAACTGGCAGTAGCATTGGCGCTGGCGCGGCCAAGCAACTGGTCCAGCGAGCACTCGAAAAACGCCTCTACCGGTTGCCCCAGCAAACCGCCGCGCGCCTGCCCCAGCAGGTTCAGCGCACTCTGGTTGACCGCGCAGATTCGCCCTTCACCGTCGAACGCCAGCAACCCTTCGCTGAACAACCCCACGGACTCCGCCTGCAGGTGAAAGCGCAGCAGCCAGTGCTGTTCAAAATGACGCAGGAAGTAACAACTTTCGATCATCTTGGCCGACAAGTTCACCAGCGCCATGGTGTGGAACTGGCTTTGACGCGACACGGCCTCACGCGCCGATGACACGTCCAGCACGGCCAACAGTTCGCCATGGGGGTCGAACACCGGGCTTGCCGAGCAGGTCAGGCCGGTGTGGCGGCCGCGAAAATGCTCATCGCGGTGAATGGTCAGGGACTGGCGCTCCACCAGGCAGGTGCCGATACCGTTGGTACCTTCGCACGCCTCACTCCAATCGGCGCCCAGCCACAGGCCGGCGCGCTCGAACACCTTGCGCTCGGCCGGCGCAGTCACGCAGTTGAGGATCACCCCGCGGGCATCGGTGAGCAGCACGGCATGGCCAGCGCCGGAGAGTTGTTGATGCAGGCTGTTCATCTCGCTGCCGGCGATGTGCAGCACCTGCTGCAAGCGCTCGCGGCTTTCCAGCAGGCGCCCGTGTTCAAGCACGGTGGGAGCCATGGTCAGCGCGGGGTCGAGGTGGTAGTCCTCCAGGCAGCGCAGCCAGGAGCGGGCGATGGACGGGTCGCTGCCGGGGCCGTGGCCGAGATCCTGCCCGCGGGTGACGGTGAGGACTTGCTGGGCATGGCGACTGAAATGATCGTTGTGCATGTTCTTATTATTCTCCCTGCGTGAGAACGGCCAGCATCCCCCAGCCATCCGGGCATTGCAATCCCGGGCCGACCCACTGGTCACAGGCTGTACCGCTTATGGCACAAACTGTCACCCCATCTGTACCGCAAGTGTCACAGCAACGCTTTGCAACAAAGCCCAAACCCTTGATTTACCTGGCGTGCAAGGCGGTGGCCCGACCTTTGCTCTACGCTTTATCACGCGCAACACCGCTGTACTCCAATAAACATAAAAGCAGGAGATACCCACCATGCGTTATGCACATCCCGGCACCGAAGGCTCGATCGTTTCCTTCAAGGCCAAGTACGGCAACTTCATCGGCGGCGAATTCGTTGCGCCGGTGGACGGCAACTATTTCACCAACACCTCGCCGGTCAACGGCAAGCCCATCGCCGAATTCCCGCGCTCCACCGCCAAAGACATCGACAAGGCCCTGGACGCCGCCCACGCCGCCGCTGACGCCTGGGGCAAGACCTCGGCCCAGGACCGCTCGCTGGTGCTGCTGAAAATCGCCGACCGCATCGAACAGAACCTCGAACTGCTGGCCATCACCGAGACCTGGGATAACGGCAAGGCCGTGCGGGAAACCCTCAATGCCGACATCCCGCTGGCCGCCGACCACTTCCGCTACTTCGCCGGTTGCATCCGCGCCCAGGAAGGCACCAGCGCCGAGATCAACGAACTCACCGCCTCCTACCACTTCCACGAACCGCTGGGCGTGGTCGGCCAGATCATCCCGTGGAACTTCCCGCTGCTGATGGCCGCGTGGAAACTCGCACCGGCCCTGGCCGCCGGTAACTGCGTGGTGCTTAAACCCGCCGAGCAAACCCCGTTGGGCATCAACGTGCTGATGGAGCTGATCGGCGACCTGCTGCCGCCTGGCGTGCTGAACGTGGTGCACGGCTTCGGTAAAGAAGCGGGCGAAGCCCTGGCCACCAGCAAGCGTATCGCTAAGATCGCCTTTACCGGCTCCACCCCGGTGGGCTCGCACATCATGCACGCGGCGGCCGAAAACATTATTCCGTCGACCGTTGAACTGGGCGGCAAGTCGCCGAACATCTTCTTTGCCGACATCATGAAGGCCGAACCTTCGTTTATCGAAAAAGCCGCTGAAGGCCTGGTCCTGGCGTTCTTCAACCAGGGCGAGGTGTGCACCTGCCCGTCCCGCGCACTGGTGGAAGAGTCGATCTACGACGACTTCATGAAAGTGGTGATGAAGAAGATCGAGCAGATCAAACGCGGCGACCCGCTGGACACCGACACCATGGTCGGCGCCCAGGCGTCCGAGCAGCAGTTCGACAAGATCCTGTCCTACCTGGAAATCGCCAAGGGCGAAGGCGCGCAACTGCTCACCGGTGGCAAGGTCGAGCAACTGACCGGCGACATGGCCGGTGGTTATTACATCCAGCCGACGCTGCTCAAGGGCACCAATGAGATGCGCGTGTTCCAGGAAGAAATCTTCGGCCCGGTGGTGAGCATCACCACCTTCAAGGACGAAGCCGAAGCCCTGGCGATTGCCAACGACACCGAGTTCGGCCTCGGCGCCGGCGTATGGACCCGCGACATCAACCGCGCCTACCGCATGGGCCGCGCGATCAAGGCGGGCCGTGTGTGGACCAACTGCTACCACCTGTACCCGGCGCATGCCGCGTTTGGTGGCTACAAGAAGTCCGGCGTGGGCCGTGAGACCCACAAGATGATGTTGGACCATTACCAGCAGACCAAGAACCTGCTGGTGAGTTACGACATTAATCCACTTGGCTTCTTCTAACTTCGCCTCCTAGCAGGCGACCCGCTCTCAACTTGAAATAAGATCAAGTGTGGGAGCTGGCTTGCCTGCGAAAGCGGTGTGTCAGCCAAGTATGTGTTAGCTGACAAAACGCTTTCGCAGGCAAGCCAGCTCCCACATTTGAACTTCGCAAGTAGCTGCTACCTCATTCGGCACACTGAGGCCGAGTTAAAAACAATAAGAATGGAAGGTACTTTCCCATGCCTAGCGAACCCACTGGCTCCTCCGTCGACTTCGAAAAAGTCGGCACCGACTATTTCCAACAACGCGAACTGAAAAAAGGCGCCGCCGGTTGGGTACTGCTGGTCGGCCTTGGCGTTGCCTACGTGATCTCCGGCGACTACGCCGGTTGGAACTTCGGCCTGGCCCAGGGTGGCTGGGGTGGTATGTTCCTCGCCACCTTGCTGATGGCCACCATGTACCTGTGCATGTGTTTCTCCCTGGCCGAACTGTCTTCCATGATTCCTACCGCCGGCGGTGGCTACGGCTTTGCCCGCAGTGCCTTCGGCCCTTGGGGCGGGTTCCTCACGGGCACCGCCATCCTCATCGAATATGCGATCGCGCCCGCCGCCATCGCGGTGTTTATCGGCGCCTATTGCGAGTCGTTGTTCGGCATCGGCGGCTGGATGATTTACCTGGCGTTCTACATCATCTTTATCGGCATCCACATCTTCGGCGTGGGTGAAGCCCTGAAGCTGATGTTTGTGATCACCGCCATCGCAGCGATTGCCTTGGGCGTGTTCCTGGTGTCGATGGTGCCGCACTTCAACGTCGCCAACTTGCTGGATATCCCGGTGACCGAGGCCAAGGGCGCCAGCACCTTCCTGCCGTTTGGCTACGTCGGCGTGTGGGCGGCGATTCCCTACGCGATCTGGTTTTTCCTCGCCGTCGAAGGCGTGCCCCTGGCCGCTGAAGAAACCAAGAACCCCAAGCGTGACCTCCCGCGTGGCCTGATTGGCGCCATTGTGGTGCTGACCAGTTTTGCCCTGTTGATTCTGGTGATTGCGCCAGGTGGCGCGGGCACTTATGCACTGATCAAGTCGGGCAACCCGCTGGTTGAAGCGCTGGCATTGTCTTACGGCGGCTCGACCTGGATGGGCAGCTTCGTCAACCTGGTCGGCCTGGCCGGGCTGATCGCGAGCTTTTTCTCGATTATCTACGCCTATTCGCGGCAGATTTTTGCTCTGTCCCGCGCCGGTTACCTGCCGCGCAAGCTGTCGCAGACCAACAAAAGCAAGGCGCCGGTGCTGGCCTTGGTCATTCCCGGCATTATCGGCTTTGGCCTGTCGCTGACAGGTCAAGGTGACTTGCTGATTCTGGTGGCGGTGTTCGGCGCGACCATTTCCTATGTACTGATGATGGCCGCGCACATCACGTTGCGCATCCGTCGCCCTAAGATGGAGCGTCCGTACCGCACGCCGGGTGGCATTTTCACGTCAGGTATCGCGCTGGTACTGGCCTGCGTGGCCGTGGTGGCGGGCTTTCTGGTGGACCCACGGGTGGTGATTGGCGCGGCGATCATCTATGGAGTATTAATTGCTTACTTTGCTTTCTACAGCCGGCATCACTTGGTAGCGGGCACGCCCGAAGAGGAATTCGCGGCGATCCAGGCCGCAGAGGCCGCCTTGCACTGATAGCCGTAAACCTCGGCGCGGGCGCCTTACTCAAGGGCAGCTCGCGTCGCCAAGGAGACACTGTATGGCAAGCTTTTCCCACGCGGTGGGTACACAAACCTACCGCTTCGACAGCCTCAAGGACGTGATGGCCAAGGCCAGCCCGGCGCGCTCCGGCGACTTCCTCGCGGGCGTGGCCGCGCAAAACGACGGCGAGCGCGTCGCGGCGCAAATGGCGCTGGCCAATATCCCGTTGAAACACTTCCTCGAAGAAGTGCTGATCCCCTACGAAAGCGACGAAGTCACCCGGCTGATCATCGACACCCACGATAAACAAGCGTTTAGCGTGGTCAGCCACCTGACCGTGGGCGGCCTGCGCGACTGGCTGCTCAGTGATGCGGCTGATGAACAAAGCCTACGCGCCCTGGCGCCCGGACTTACACCGGAAATGGCCGCCGCCGTGTCGAAGATCATGCGCGTGCAGGATTTGGTGCTGGTGGCGCAGAAGATCCGCGTGGTTACACAGTTTCGCGGCACCATGGGCCTGCGCGGGCGGCTGTCGACCCGGCTGCAACCCAACCACCCCACCGATGAACCGGCCGGCATCGCCGCCAGCATTCTCGACGGCCTGCTCTACGGCAACGGCGACGCCATGATCGGCATTAACCCGGCCACCGACAGCATCGCCTCGATCTGCGCCATGCTGGAGATGCTCGACGCGATCATCCAGCGCTACGAAATCCCCACCCAAGCCTGCGTGCTGACCCACGTGACCACCTCCATCGAGGCCATCAACCGTGGCGTGCCGCTGGACCTGGTGTTCCAGTCGATTGCCGGCACCGAAGCGGCCAACGCCAGTTTCGGCATCAGCCTGAGCGTGCTGCAGGAAGGCTACGAAGCGGGTTTGAGCCTGAATCGCGGCACCTTGGGCCAGAACCTGATGTATTTCGAAACGGGCCAGGGCAGTGCCTTGTCGGCCAACGCGCACTTTGGCGTCGACCAGCAAACCTGTGAAACCCGCGCCTACGCCGTGGCGCGGCATTTCAAGCCATTTTTGGTCAATACGGTCGTAGGTTTTATCGGCCCGGAGTACCTGTACAACGGCAAGCAGATCATCCGCGCCGGCCTCGAAGACCACTTTTGCGGCAAGCTGCTCGGCGTGCCGATGGGCTGTGATATCTGCTACACCAACCACGCCGAGGCCGACCAGGATGACATGGACACGCTGCTGACCCTGCTGGGCGTGGCCGGGATCAACTTCATCATGGGCATCCCCGGCTCCGACGACATCATGCTCAACTACCAGACCACCTCGTTCCACGACGCCTTGTATGCCCGGCAAACATTGGGTTTAAAACCGGCGCCGGAGTTTGAACAGTGGCTGGCGAAAATGGGCATCTTCACCCAGGCCGACGGCAAGGTGCACTTTGGCAACAGCCTGCCACCGGCGTTTCGTCACGCCTTGAAGCAATTAGGATGAAGGAGCCGCCAGTGCAACTCGACCTGCCTGACAACCCGTGGCTGGAACTGCGCCGCCTCACGCCTGCGCGCATTGCGCTGGGCCGCACCGGCACCAGCATTCCCACCAACGCGCAGCTGGATTTCCAGTTCGCCCACGCCCAGGCGCGCGATGCGGTGCACTTGCCCTTCGACCACGCGGGCCTGAGCAGCCAAATGGCCGAGCGCGGGCGTGACAGCCTGTTGTTGCACAGCGCTGCCGTGGACCGGCACATGTACCTGCAGCGCCCGGATTTGGGTCGACGTTTAAGCGATGAGTCAGCCCAGAGCCTGCGTGACTACGCCGCCGTCAACCCAGGCGGCGTGGATTTGGCCGTGGTGGTGGCCGATGGCCTGTCGGCGCTGGCGGTGCATAAACATACATTGCCGTTTCTTACACGCATGGAGGAGCAGACCCAGGCTGAAGGATGGTCCTTGTCGCCGGTGATCCTGGTGGAACAGGGCCGCGTGGCCGTGGCCGATGAAATCGGTCAGTTGCTGGGGGCCAAGATGGTGGTGATTCTGATCGGCGAACGGCCTGGGCTCAGCTCGCCGGACAGCCTGGGGCTGTATTTCACCTACAACCCCAAGGTCGGCCTCACCGATGCCTACCGCAACTGCATTTCCAACGTACGCCTGGAGGGCCTGAGCTACGGCATGGCCGCCCATCGCCTGCTTTATTTGATGAAAGAGGCGTGTCGTCGGCAACTGTCGGGGGTCAACCTCAAGGACGAGGCGCAGGTTCAGACCCTCGAATCGGATGATCCTGACCTGATCAAAGGCAATTTCCTGCTCAGCCCACCCAATGACTGATAGCTGCACGATTGCGCTTTTTGGCGTCATTAGGCAGCATCGAGTCACGGCCGCTTGTGTGGTCATACCCCATTTGGAAGTTGAGGCCTGGCATGCGGATTACTCAAGCGACCCTGGAACACCTGGACCTGCTGACCCCGTTGTTCGTCAAATACCGTGAGTTTTATGGCGCGCTGCCCTTCCCGGACTCGTCGCGGGCCTTTCTGGAAAAGCGCCTGCGCCGCAAGGAGTCGGTGATCTACCTGGCCCTGGCGGATGATGACGACAAAAGGTTGCTGGGGTTCTGCCAGCTGTACCCGAGCTTTTCGTCGCTGTCGCTTAAACGCGTGTGGATCCTCAACGACATCTACGTCGCCGAAGATGCCCGCCGACAGTTGGTGGCCGACAACCTGATGCGCACCGCGAAGAAGATGGCCAAAGAGACTCATGCCGTGCGGCTGCGGGTGTCGACCAGCAGTGACAATGAGGTGGCGCAGAAGACCTATGAGTCGATCGGCTTTCGAGAGGATACGGAGTTCAAGAACTACGTGCTGCCGATCAGTGAGGACTGACGCTGTTAGCCCAACCACCATAGATCCCCTGTGGGAGCGGGCTTGCTCGCGAAAGCGGTGTATCAGTTAATAAAGACTCGACTGACCCACCGCTTTCGCGAGCAAGCCCGCTCCCACATTTACATCTAAGCAACATTTGGATCAGTGTAGAGCCTTGCTACCAGCGACACTCCCCGCTACAAAACCAACACGCTTTTCACCTCTCAATCCGTATAATGCGGACCTCTCAGAGTTGTAAGAATCGCGACATACGCTTGTAGCCTAACTTACCCGTAGCTTCCGCACAGGCCTGCTGAGCCGGGCCATTCACACAGGTGCCATTCATGGATTTCAACCCGCTCGACCTTATCCTGCATCTCGACGTGTACCTCGACATGCTGGTAAGAAACTACGGAGTGTGGATCTACGCCATTCTGTTCCTGGTTATCTTTTGCGAAACCGGTTTGGTGGTTATGCCTTTCCTGCCCGGTGATTCCTTGCTGTTTATCGCCGGCGCCATTGCCGCAGGCGGCGGCATGGACCCAGTCCTGCTGGGCGGCCTGTTAATGCTGGCAGCCATCCTCGGCGACAGTACCAACTACGTGATCGGACGAACGGCCGGGGAACGCTTGTTCAGCAACCCGAACTCGAAGATCTTCCGCCGCGACTACCTGCAAAAAACCCACGACTTCTACGATAAACACGGCGGCAAAACCGTGACCCTGGCGCGCTTCCTGCCAATCCTGCGCACCTTTGCGCCGTTCGTGGCCGGTATCGCCAAAATGCCTTACCCGCGCTTCTTCGGCTTCAGCGTGTTCGGCACCATCCTGTGGGTCGGCGGCCTGGTCACCCTGGGTTACTTCTTCGGCAACGTGCCGTTTATCAAGAAGAACCTCTCGCTGCTGGTGGTGTTTATTATCCTGCTGTCGCTGGTGCCGATGATCATCGGCGTGTTCCGCAGCCGGTTTGGCCGCAGCTCCGAAGCCAAGCCGCAGTAACCCGCGATGTGGTCCCTCAGCGCCTGGCGTCGCCAGCGCCTGCTGGCCAAGCATCCGATTGCCGATGACACCTGGCAGCGGGTACGCCATCACCTGACCTTCCTCGACGGCATCAGCGCCGAGCAGGACCAGTGGCTGCGCGAAGCCTGTGTGGTATTCCTGAGTGAAAAGCACCTGACCGCCCTGCCCGGCGTCGAGCTGCACCAGGAGCAGCGTCTGTTGCTCGCTGCCCAGGCGCAATTGCCGCTGATGAACCTGGGTGACCTCGACTGGTATCAGGGCTTTCACGAAATCGTGCTGTACCCCGACGACTTCCTCAGCCCCCAGCGCCATCGCGATGCCAGCGGTGTCGAGCACGAGTGGGACGGTGAACACAGCGGCGAAGCCTGGCAGCAAGGCCCGGTGATCCTCGCCTGGCCCGGCGTTCTGGCCAGCGGCCAGTGGGAAGGCTACAACCTGGTGATCCACGAGCTGGCGCACAAGCTGGACATGCTCAACGGCGACGCCAACGGCCTGCCGCCGCTGCACCACGACATGCGCGTGCAGGAATGGGCCAGCGTGATGCAAAGCGCCTTTGACGACCTCAACCGCCAGCTGGATGCCAACCCGGACGCCGAAACGGACATCGACCCCTACGCCGCCGAAAACCCGGCGGAGTTCTTTGCCGTCACCAGTGAGTATTTCTTCAGTGCCCCGGATTTACTGGTCGGCACTTATCCCCAGGTGTACGCGCAATTGAGCCGCTTTTATCGCCAGGACCCGCTGGCCCGCCTGCACCAACTGCAATCCGGCGATGCCCGCTACCAGACTGAACCGCTGGCGCCACACGACGTCTGACGCATGGCATCGGCGTCAGAATATGCCTATAATCGCCGCCACTTTTAGGCCAATCCGGCCATGTTTCATGGCCAACTACGGGGGCACCGCCCAATGAGCTACAGCAAGATTCCGGCTGGCAAAGACCTGCCGAACGACATCTACGTCGCCATCGAAATTCCGGCCAACCACGCGCCGATCAAATACGAAATCGACAAAGACAGCGACTGCCTGTTCGTTGACCGTTTCATGGCCACCCCAATGTTCTACCCGGCCAACTACGGTTTCATCCCTAACACCCTGGCTGACGACGGTGACCCCCTCGACGTGCTGGTAGTGACCCCTTACCCGGTTACCCCAGGCTCGGTTATCCGTGCGCGCCCAGTGGGCATCCTGAATATGACCGACGACGGCGGCGGCGATGCCAAAGTTATCGCTGTGCCACACGACAAGCTGTCCCAGCTGTACGTGGACGTGAAGGAATACACCGACCTGCCGCCACTGCTGCTGGAACAGATCAAGCACTTCTTCGAGAACTACAAAGACCTCGAAAAAGGCAAATGGGTGAAGATCGATGGTTGGGGCAACGCAGACGCCGCCCGCGCCGAGATCATGAAGTCGGTCGCTGCCTACAAAGGCTGATACCCGCTCCTCATTGCCCCGGCAATCAAAAAAGCCCCGACGATTCGGGGCTTTTTTTGTGGGAAAAATTAAACGCCAAGTTCAATGTTTAATTCGGAACGTTTAATAAGATTAGATAACTGAAATATCAGACTACAACTAAGCAAATCCCTACACACGAAACTCAACGCATAGTTTATTTGATGTATTTTTCCGGCCAGTAAACTCTGCGTTTATGAATACATCAGGTGATCGACTAAAAGCGTTACTGCGGGAAGTTCATCTTTCCGCCTCCGACTTCGCCAAGAACCGTGATGTCACGCCTCAACACGTGAATAACTGGTTCAAGCGCGGCGTGCCCATGGGCCGACTCAACGAGATCGCAGAACTGCTCTGCGTCTCGAGCCGTTGGCTGCGCACCGGCGAAGGCCTCAAACACCCACCGGCCAACTTCCTGCTGGAAGGCCCGGACCCAAGGAAAGGCATCGCCACCCGCGAAGAAAGCGGCAAGTACCTCACGGGCCCCGCCCGTCTCCCGGAAAAAATCGACGTGGAGATTCCCCTCCACCCCACGTTCACTTCGACCGAGCGCATCCGCGTCTCCCTGCACACCCTCGAAACCCTCAACGTAAACCCCGACCGCGCGGTAGGCGCCTACATGGTCGACAACAGCATGATCGACATCATCCAGCAAGGCGCCACCCTCGCCATCGACCGAGGCCGCAGCCAAATCACCGACGGCGAAATCTACGCCGTCGAACACGACGGCATGCTACGCATCAAATACCTCTACAACCGCCCCGGCGGCGGCCTGCGCATGCGCAGCCACAACGCCGGCGAACACCCGGACGAATACCTCACCCACGAACAACGCTTTGAACAGAACTTCGAGATTGTCGGCTGGGTGTTCTGGTGGTCCACCCTGAACAACCGCAGGCCGGTGCCGCTGGACGAACACCTGCTGGGCTGGGAAGGCTCTAAATCGGACCCGGAGGTAGGCATATGAGGTGAATGTGGTTAGAATGCCGCCCACATTTGGCAGGGGGTGGCGTTGCGCTACCTATCCTGCCTGGCGAAGCGGAGGAGTTCCCGCAGATGCCCCTACTATTCAGCCCGACGCGATGTGGGCTGAGCGATTTGAAGGCTGGTGAGGTTTGTCAAAAACAAGCTGAGGCAGTCCCCGAGAAGCCGGCCACAAGCCGGCTTTTTAATGCCCTTTCAACCTCAAAAACGCGTGGGTACCTGCTGGGGCAAGTCATTACGCTACGTACTATCACCTCTACTCCGCAAAAAACTCTATTCTAAAGCGCACGCCTCAATGAATAGCCGCCGAGCTGGTTGGCTCATACCTAAAGTGTCGTCGCCAGCGACACAAGAACAAGACATGTCGCAAAAATCGTAAAATAGCGACATATGATGCTCACATGCTTACACTGACGCCATGAGAGGGCGCTTATGAAAGCGACCTCGCCTATAAATGAACCTCGTGGACACACCTTCATCCATGACAACACCTCATTTCCCATGGCAAGCCGATAAGCCTTACAACCAGCTTCCGCCATTGCCGCCGTCAGCAGAGCTGGAGACCCGTGCAGTACTCAAACGCTGCATTGAAGCCCGCGCAGCCTTGGCCGAATTGAAACAAGCTGCCGAGCTGATCCCTAATCAAACGATGCTGATCAATACCATCCCCTTGCTGGAAGCCAAGGACAGCTCCGAGATCGAAAGTATCGTCACCACCACGGACTTGCTCTTCCAGCATGCCCAGGATGGAGCAAATCACGCGGACCCCGCGACCAAAGAAGCCCTGCGGTACCGCAAGGCTCTTCATAACGGTTACCAATCGTTGGCTGAGCGCCCACTCTCCACAGGCACGGCAGTAGAGATCTGTCGCACGCTCAAGGGCGTGAACATGGACATTCGCCGTGTACCAGGCGTCCAGCTAGCCAATGACCGCACCGGCGAGATCATCTACACGCCACCAGAGGGCGAAGATCGCTTACGCGACTTGCTAGCTAATTGGGAACGTTTTTTACACAACGAGACAGACCTCGATCCATTGGTACGAATGGCCGTGGGGCACTATCAATTCGAGGCCATTCACCCGTTCACCGATGGCAATGGCCGTACCGGCCGGGTACTCAATACCCTGTATCTGATTCAGGAAGGTCTGCTGAATCTACCGATTCTCTACCTTAGCCATTTCATCATTGCGCATAGAGCCGATTACTACCGACTGCTGCTTGATGTGACCCGCGAGCAAGCCTGGGAGCCCTGGCTGCTTTATATGCTCACCGCCGTAGAAGAAACCGCCCGCTGGACCAGTGCCAAAATTGCCGCCATTCGCAGCCTATCCGAGCACACAACGCAGTTTGTTCGCGAACGTCTGCCAAAAACCTATACCCGCGAATTAGTGGATGTGATTTTCGAGCAACCCTACTGCCGCATTAGCAACGTCGTCGATAAGCAGATCGCTCAACGCCAGGCCGCCTCTCGCTACCTCAAAGAGTTAGTGTCCATTGGCGTTCTACAGGAGGTTCAGGTTGGCAAGGAAAAGCTCTTCATTCATCCCAAGCTGATGCAGCTACTGATTCGCGACAGTAACGACTTCAAGACGTATACCTGAGCCGTACTGAAGGACATTGAGTATTGAGTCGCCTGAACGGTGAAGACTGAACAGGCGACGTTTTCTTACTTGGGCTGCATACACTCCACAGCCCGATCCGCCACCATCTTCGCCATCTCCACCAAATGCATCACCGCCCTGTGCGGCGCGCCCAGCGGTTCACCAAGCGCCTGCGACGTAGCCACCGCACACTGCAGCAACTCGGCCACGCGTACCCAGGCATCTTCAAAGCTCAGCTCTTCATTAACAGTAAAAGGCTTGGTCGCAGCCGATGAGGGCAAATCCGAAACAACGTTATCCATAGCAAAACTCCAATCGATAATTTGGAGCTGCCAAGATCCGCGACTAAACGAAAGGCGGCAGCTGTACGCAGGTTAGTCGACCGGTCGATTGGGAACCCGGCGCACCCGGAGGTGCCCTGCGCACAGCCACCATAAGATGCAGGCGAAAGAGTGCCTGACTCATGAATTGCTTATGCGCCAATCGAATCCGGGCGACTAAACCCGATCACTGAAAAAGCAGTGACGGAACGCAGCCTAGTCGCGAGATTTTGCTGACGCAAGCGGCTGGGATTCTCTAGGAAACGTCCTGCAAATGAAAGGGATCCGTACTGCTGGCCATCCAACCATTGTCACCTTTAAGTTGACAGTATTACCTACCTCACCCGATTTATCCCCCACCACCCACCCATTAATCTGTGCCCATGTTGAACGCAACGCCAAACCAACCCAACCAAAAAAGGACTTCAACCATGAGCACTCCAACCCTCAGCCGCTTGAACAAAGACGACGCCATTGTTCTGCTGATCGACCACCAAACCGGCCTCATCTCGCTGGTGCAGGACTTCTCCCCCAACGAGTTCAAGAACAACGTGCTGGCCCTGGCGGACGTCGCCAAGTTCTTCAACTTGCCGACCATTCTCACCACCAGTTTCGAGCAAGGCCCCAACGGCCCGTTGGTGCCGGAGTTGAAGGAGATGTTCCCGGAGGCGCCGTATATCGCTCGCCCTGGTCAGATCAATGCGTGGGACAACGAGGACTTCGTCAAGGCGGTCAAGGCGACTGGGCGCAAGCAGATCATTATTGCGGGTGTGGTGACGGATGTGTGTGTGACGTTCCCGACGTTATCGGCGCTGGCGGAGGGGTTTGAGGTGTTTGTGGTCACGGATGCGTCGGGCACGTTTAATACGACGGTGCAGCAGGCGGCGTGGAGCCGGATGGTGCAGGCGGGGGCGCAGATGATGAATTGGTTTTCGGTGGCGTGTGAGTTGCAGGGTGACTGGCGCAACGATATCGAGGGGTTGGGAAATTTGTTGTCGCAGCGGATTCCTAACTATCGCAATTTGATGAACAGCTATTCGGTGCTGGCGGCGCGTCAGGGTTGAGATTGAGCGTTTCTCCCCCCTAAAAATTGTGGGAGCGGGCTTGCCCGCGATGGCGGTGAATCAGTCACTACATTCGGTGACTGGCCTACCGTCTTCGCGGGCAAGCCCGCTCCCACATTTGGTCTTTGCTGCGTTGCGATTGAGCTGGCTCAGTCGAGGATCAGGTGCGGTAGAAACCGGCTTGAGTCCTTGGTGATCAGGCTGTTGTCTTCGCGCACGCCGATGCCTGCGGCTTGGTCAGCGATGACCCAGGAGCCGATCAGTGTGTAGCTGTCGCCAAAGCGTGGCAGCGGCGCGAATTCCTGAAGGATAAACGGCGCGTCCGTGTAGGGGCCGTCTTCTTTTACGATCAGGCCGTCGGCGGTTTGCAGTTCGATGTTGGCGCCTTCGCGGGAGAAGAACGGTTTGCGTACCCAGCCCTTGGGCACGGCTTTGTCGGGGGCGGTGTCCAGGTGGGAGGCGAGCAGGTTCGGGTGGCCCTTATTGAATTCCCACAGCAGCGGCAGGATGCCTTTGTTGGAGAGGATGGCTTTCCACGCGGGCTCGAAAAACTGGGTGTCGCTCTGGGCAATCGCGGCGCCGAAGGGTTCGTGGAAGATGAATTCCCAGGCGTGCAGTTTGAACAGGTGGGGAATCCAGCGATCCTCCAGGTCGACGAAGCGGCCTTCGCTGGTGAGGCCGATGTCTTCGATGTCGATGTGGCGGGATTCAATGCCGACTTTTTCGGCGACCAGGCGCAGGTAGTCGGTGGTGCCTTTGTCTTCGATCGAGTCTTTCATCGAGGCGAAGTAGAACGGCTGGTTAAGCTGCAATTGCGCGAAGGCTTGATGCAGCTTGGTGTCGATGCTGTTGAATTGGTCGGCGTGCTTGGGCAGCAGGCCGCGTTCGATGCATTGCTCCAGCCAGCCCCATTGAAACGCCGCCGCTTCATAGAGGCTGGTGGGTGTGTCGTAGTTGAGCTCGAGCAGTTTGGCTGGCCCGTTGCCGTTGTAGGAGAAGTCCATGCGCCCGTACAGGTGCGGGTGGCCTTCGAGCCATGAGGTGCGGATCATGTCGAAGAACGGCGCGGGAATGCTCAGGCGTTCCAGCAGCTCCTCGTTTTGCACCACGCGGGCCACGAGGTCCATGCACATGTCATGGATCTCGGTGGTAGGGTCCTCGAGGTCGCGCTCGATTTGCTCAAGCGTGAACTGGTAGTACGCGCTTTCGTCCCAGTAGGGTTCGCCGTCGATGGTGTGGAACAGGAAACCGAGGCTGTCGGCGGTCTGTTTCCAGTCATGACGTTCTGCGCAGTGGATCTTCTTCATGAACTGGCTTCCTTAACTGCTCGACCCACCGCCGCCCCAGCCGCTACGGGCGCTGGCTTTGCTGCCGAAGCCGCCACGGGAGGTGGACGACGCGACGTTCACCGGCTTGCTGGAGGAGCGCAGCGTGTTGGAGTAGTTGCTGCTGCCGTATCGGGCCTGGTTGGAACGGCCAAAGGTCGCCCCGTTGGAGACGCGCTGGTTGAGCGTCGAGTTGCCGTAATTGCCGCGATCGTCGCGGTAGCGGTAGACCGGCTCGGAGCGGTAGCTGTTGCGATTGTTGCTGAGCATGTTGCCGATCAACAGGCCGGTGAGCAGGCTGCTGGTGGAGAAACCTGAGCCACCGCTGTTGGCTTGCGAGCCGGCCACCTGGGCATTGGCCGCGTCGACCTGGGATTGGGTTACCTGGCCTTCGGCGGTCAGTTCGAAACCGCCCAGCCTTGGGATGAACTTGCCGGTGGAGTCTTGCTGGCACCAGTCGGCGACAAAGTCGGCGTCGCAATCGGTCTGGCTGTCGTACACCGGCGCGATGCGGCGGTGCTCGGCCATGGCGGTCATGTAGGCGTCCGAGCAGACGTCTACCGGCAGCTTTTCATCGGCGCATTGCTGGACCGACTGGAAGTTGTACTTCTTTTGCAGATCGTAGGTTTTTTCCGTCGGCCCGCAGCCGGATATCGCCATGGCGACCGACGCAGCCAGCGAAAGCTGGACGTACTTGCTTCGTTTCATCGAGAGCTCCGTGCGCAATCAGTACTGGGTGGGCGTCATGCACGCGGCGTTCAGCATGCCGACGCTGATGGCGACGGCGGCCACGTAGATGCCGGCCGCGACTTCGCCGTTCTTGATGCGCTCGGACGTGCCTTTGAGCACCAGGCTGGTCAGCAGAAACGCCAGCAACTGGACGACGGCCGCGATCACCGACCAGACGACAAAATCCAGCAGACTGATGGAGTAGGCGATCACGTTGCTGGCCGGAATGGCGAAGCCAATGATCGCGCCACCCAGGGCCACCGCCGCCGAAACGTTACCGGCGCGGATCAGTTCGAACTCCTTGTGCGGGGTGATGCGGGTGTAGATGAACTGGAACAGCGCGAACAACACCGCAGCCCCCAGGATGTAGATGACAAAGCCGAGCACAGCGGCTTTGTTCAGGGAAATGGAGAGAGCTTCTAGCATGGACGGCTTCCTTTTTTAGAGCGCGGTCAGGTCGGTTGTGTACAGCGAAATGCCCAGCGACGTGCTCAGGCTGATGCCACCCTCGGCATCCTCTTCGACGGAAAACAGCAGGAACTCGCGGCGATCGGTTAGGCCGGTGTCGCGGGCGTACAGCATCGAACGGTGCTCAACGTTGTAGGCGCCTTCCGGGTTTATCACGCGCTCGCTCATCGCCACCAATTCGGTCTGCCCGGCTTCGCTGCCCCACACACGGGTGTATTCGACGCCGTTGTGCGTGTAGGTCGGCAACCCGATCAAGCTTTGTGGGCCGGCCAGCCTGCGCAGTTCCGCTTCGCTGCTGATGGTGACGTAGCTCAAGTAGTTGAACAGGATCACCGACTCGACCTGCCCGGCGATGTCGCCGGTGGTGTGCACCTGCAGCCAGTAATCTTCGTCGTTCATGTAATAGCGTGACAGCCAGGTCGACTGCCCGAGGTCGACGGTGCCGTTACTCCAGATTTCCTGGGAGCCGGGGATCACCACCGAGGTTTTCCCATCGAGCAACAATTTCAGGGTGGTGTCGAACATCACGCCTTTGCCAGGCGCCAGGCCCAGCGGCCCGGTGGTCGGCACGGGTTCGGCGGCGGGCCGGTTCGATTGTGGATTCGCGTTCGGGGCCTCGAGCCCCATCAACTGTTTAAACCATCCCATTGGAGATTTCCTTGAGGCGGGTGGAGGCAATGTAGAAGAGCTCGCCGCCTTCAACGCGCGTGGCACTGGGCGGGTTGATCGACGGTTGCTGCGCACCTTTGGCGCGATAGCCGATAAGGGTGGCGTTGTGGTGTTCTTTCATCCGCGTGTACAGATCGCCGAAGGTGGCTTCAAAGGCCTCGGGCAATCGCATCAGGTATTGAGTGGCGCCCTGCCCCACGCACAGCAGCTCATTGATGACCACTGACGAGCCCGGATCCTGGGAGGCGCGCACCAGCATTTCGATGGCCATGCTGGACGTGCATTCCAGGCGCGGGGCATAGGAGCTGGCCAGTGCGGCAATTTCACTTTCATTGAAGTGGGCGACCACATGCCCGACGGGGTTCAGTTGATTCACCGCCAGTACCGTGGCCAGCGTCAGGTCGTCAGACGGGGTTCGCACCAGCACACGCTCGGCACCGGGCACACCGGCGCGCAGCAACAACGCGGTGGAGGACAGGCTTTCACCACGGATGAACGCGGCTTTGCCCGGCATCGGGTTTTCTTCGAGGGTGCAATCGCAAATCACGATCAGGTTGTCGTTCGAGGTTTCATCTTGCAGCAACAACTCGATGACCCGCTCACTGGACGCACCTTCCCAGCCGATGAGTACCGTATGACCGACCTTGCCGGTGAAATCACCTTTGCCCTTCATGCCTTTTCTCCATGCATCGATAACACTGCTGGTGGTTTTGCCGATGGCCGCCGTTAGCAGCGCAATGCCCCCGAGCATCACCCAGGTCGCCACGAAAATGCGCCCTGCCGAGGTCTGCGGGGCGAGGTCGCCGTAGCCGACGGTGAGCGTGGTGGTGAGATAGAAGTAGATAAACGTGGCGAGGGCGGTGAGGTGTTGCTCGCCCAGAAGCACCAGGCCCAGGTAAGCCGTGCTCAGGTGTACGCCCAGGGCAATGATCAAGCCTGCCCAGCCGAAGCGGTGAAAGAGGGAGGAAGCGTACATGCGCAACAAAAGGAAAATCGACATTTCGCCCCTGGCTCCCTGGGTACTTGAATCCTGATGACGTCATCGCCTCGGCGTCTGGATGCTCAAGTGCGTTCACCCGGCATTAAACCTGCTGCGCGGTGTTGAGAGAAGTACCTTGGCAGCAATAAATCCGGCGAGCGCACCAAACAGATGCCCTTCGAAGGAAATACCCTGGCGCGGCACAAACCCCATGATCAATCCGCCATAAAACACCGCCACGACAGCGGCGACTATCAGGTTGCTCCAGCTCCTGTGGAACCAGGCGCGCGACAAGAGGTAGGCCCATAGCCCAAAGACCCAGCCGCTGGCACCGACGTGTACGCCGCTGAACCCGAACAGCCAGACCAACGAACCGCCCAGCAGGATAATAATCGCGCTGACGGTTATGAAACGGTTGAGCCCTTCGACCATGACCAGGGTGCCCAGCACTACAAAGGCAATCAGGTTTGCGCTCAGGTGGGCAAAGGAGGCGTGCAGAAATGGCGAGGTGAGGATGCCGAACAGGCCCTGCACGGTCCTCGGAACCAACCCGAACGCCATGAGGCTGTAACCGGTGGCGACATTGAGCAGTTGCAGCGCGACCATGAACACGGCCAGGCCTGCGATTGTCTTGAAACCCTTCAGGGCGTCCATCCAGACCTCGAGGTAAAAAGGGCACAGTCAATGCCCGCCCGCTTAGAAAGAACACGGTCACTGTGGCGAGGGAGCTTGCTCCCGTTGGACTGCGTAGCCGTCCCATTTTCAGGGCCGCTGCGCAGCCCAGCGGGAGCAAGCTCCCTCGCCACGGGTCTAGCAGTGCAAGCCCTACTCGGCCGACTTTTGCTTCAGACGTTCCAGGATCGCATTAGCGCTGCCAGTGTCCGGCGTGATGCCGGCGTCGCGCAGTTTGCGTTCCAGGTCAGTACCGGTCGATGCCTCGGCCAGTTCATCCTGGGCTTGCAGTTCAGCGGCACGTTGCTGCTGTTTGGCTTGCAGGCGGTTAAGCGTACCCACCGCAGTTTCCAGCTTGCCGTTAGCGCCGCCGCTGGCGATGGAAGCGCTGACCTGGGCCTTTTGCACGCTTTCGCGGGCCTTGGCCATGTCCACTTGCTGGCGCAGGCTTTTGATCCGGCTTTCGGCCTTGGTGATGTCCTTGCGCATGCTGTCGGCGTAGCCACCGAACTCGGCGGTCTGCTTTTGCTCGGCATCACGCTCGTTGGTCAGGGTCGAAATGGCTTCGGCCACTTCCAGGGCCAGGTCTTCACGGTTGGCCTGAATAGCGGCCATCGCTTTGGATTCCAGGTCTTTGATCTTGGCGTCGTACTCGCCTACGCGATCCGCTGCCAGCTTGTGCTTGGCCATGATGCTCACCAGCTCACGCTTGGCGTTGGCCAAGGCGGTGTCGGCGTCGCGAATTTCTTGATCAAGGATGCGCAGGGCCTGTTGGTCGACGATCGATTCGCCGACTTCGCTGGCACCGCCACGCAGCGCGGTGAACAATTTGCTCCAGATGGACTGAGTCATTGGATACTCCCGAATACTTAATTGAAGAAACGTTCGAAGGCTTCGCTGGCGCGCTGCACGTTATCGACCAGGGTTTTCACCTCGGTCACGATGTTGGTCAGGCTGGAGTCGGAACTCAGCGCACCAAACATGTTGAAAACAACCTGGCCGTTCGGCATGGACTCGATGCCGATCGACGACAACGGGAACATTTCCCGGCTGCGCAGCACGGCGTCATTGAAGGCCGTTACGTCGTTGATCGACTCGACGTCGACCAGCACGGTATCGACGATGATCTGCTCGCCCACCACCGCGATGTAAATCGGCAAGCCCCCGAAGTCGTTCATTTCCAGCTTGATGCTGGACTCGGAGCCTTGAACCAGAGAAAGCGTAATGTCTTTGGCGACCACTTCGTCCAGGGCTTGCAGCGCGCTGAAGAGGCGGTCGATGTTCCAGTTGGTACCTGCGCTCATGAAATTCTCCGACATGAATGAGCCAGCCAGAATCGGTTGGCGAAGCTGTTTCTCCATTTGCTTGAGCAGGCTTCGGTTTTCGGGAAGCACCCAAGTCTCGTGTTTCACATAACCGGCGGCCGCCAGCCCCGCGCGCATCTGCTTCATATAAAAGCTCGACGGCTTTTTAACCGGCGGTTTCAAGCGCTCTCCCTTGCGGCTTGCTGAATCGGTATCGGGCTCTGCTGGCGGGCTCGATGGAGAGCTGCTTTTCATGGTACTGGCCTCGTTGTGAAAATCTCACGCGTGAGAAAATCTACAGGCAATTTTTGCAATGCTCAATAGCTCACGCGTGAGATTTTTTGTCTCACTGGTTCGGACATGGATACGGGAAAGAAGAAAAGCGCCTGCTTTATCCAGCCAACCCTTGCAACCTGTCCTGAACGGCAAGCTGTCACGGTTGAATGCACCCCGCCAGCTCCCGCTCAATCTGCTCAATGCTTGGCAAACTTGTTCGTAGCTCTGCCGGTAAAGATTCCACCAACTGATATTCCGCCACGCCGATCGGTCGGTTGTTGTCGCGCAATGCGTATTCAGCCACCACTTCATTTTTGCTCTTGCACAACAACAGGCCGATGGTGGGCCCGTCCTGCGGGTGTTTAAGCTGAGCATCCACTGCCGACAGGTAAAAACTCAGCTTGCCGAGGTGTTCAGGTTTGAATTTACCGGCCTTGAGTTCGATCACCACGTAGCAGCGCAGCTTCAGGTGATAGAACAACAGGTCGACGAAAAACTCATCACCGCCAACATCCAGCAACACCTGCTGCCCGACAAAGGCGAAACCGGCGCCCAGTTCAAGCAGGAAGTCGGTGACGTGCTTGATTAACGCGTTTTCTATGTCGCGCTCCTGTGCATCCAAAGCCAGGCTGAGGAAGTCGAAACGATAAGGATCCTTGAGCGATTCGCGCGCCAGGTCGGATTGGGGTTTGGGCAAATGGTGTTCAAAATTGCTGACGGCCTTGCCACTGCGCTCCAGCAGGCGATGCTCGATGTGCATCACGAGGGTGTTACGTGACCAGTTGTGTTCGATTGCCTGGGCGACATACCAACGGCGCGTTTCGGGGCCGGGCAGTTTGTCCAGGAGCACCACATTGTGGCCCCACGGCAATTGTGCAGCAGCCTGTTGCACAAATTCGGCATTCGGCCACGCCTCGGCAAAAGCGCGCATATATTTGAGGTTGCGCGGCGAAAAACCCTTCATTTTCGGAAAGGCCGCGCGCAAGTCTTGGGCAAGGCGATCAACCACCTTGCTGCCCCAACCCTGCGCCGCCTGGCGGGTCAGAATATCGTGGCCGATCTGCCAGTAAAGCAGCACCAGTTCGCGGTTCACCGCCAGCGTCGCTCGCTGCTGGGCCGTATGGATGCGCAGTTTAAGGTCGCTCAGCCAGTCGCTGTAGCCCACAGGAGGCGTGATCAAGCCTATAGAGGTTTCGCTCATGCCCGTTTCACTCTTGACTGGAAGGGCACAGGCTAGTCAGTGGTTTTTATGCTCACAAGGGGCCGCGAACGGTTCAGGAAGGGCCCTGCACAGATCACAGAAACGTCCTGCTGGCCCTTGCAAATCAACGCATTGCTGGGCCAAGCCTTGACTCTCCCCTATACGGCACACCCTACCCTGAAAGCCCCACTTTCAGGCTCAGGCACCATGACTCAGCGCATCCTGCTTATTCTCGGCCATCCCTCTAACACCAGTTTCTGCTCAGCCGTGGCTGACACCTACATTCACGCGGCTACAATCGCCGGCCACGAGGTCCGCGCCCTGCGCCTGGGCGAACTGGCTTTCGACCCGGTCCTGCATAACGGCTACGCCCTGCCCCAAGCCTTGGAACCGGATTTGCTCAGCGCCCAAGCCGATGTCCTCTGGGCGACTCATCTGGCGTGGGTTTTCCCGATCTGGTGGGGCGGTATCCCGGCGCTGATGAAAGGCTTCATCGACCGCATTTTCCTACCCGGCTTTGCCTTTAAGTACCGCAAGGGCAAGGCATTCCCGGATAAGCTGCTGCAGGGCCGCACCGCCCATTTGTTGGTGACCCTGGACACGCCAGCGTGGTATTACCGCTGGTTCTATCGCATGCCGGGCATTCATCAGATGCGCAACACGACTCTGGCCTTTTGCGGCATAAAGCCGACCAAGACCTTGATGTTCGGACCGGTACTGGGATCCACAGCGACGCAACGCGACACGTGGCTGAAACAGGTCGGCGCACTCTTTGAAAAAAGGAATTTTCATGTACATCGGCAAAGCCGCGCAGTTGTCGGGCACGACCATCAAGGCGATTCGCCACTATGAAGCGATTGGCCTGTTGCCAGCGCCGCAGCGTGTAGGGCGTTATCGGGTGTACTCGGCGCAGAGTGTCGAGCTGCTGACGCTGATCAAATGCGCCCAGCAGTTGGGGTTCAAGCTCAAGGAGTTGCAGGGGATTTTGCACGGCAGCCAAGGCGATGCTCGGCTTTGGGAGCGGGCAGCCCAGGCCATCGCCATCAAACAGCAGGAACTCGCTGCGCAAATCGCGGAGCTGCAAAAGATGCAAGCAGGGTTGTTTGAACTGGAGGCAATGACTCAATGCACCGAATCCCTGCTAGGCAAAGCATTGCGATGAACAGCCAACCAAGCTCGTCGCCAACCGGACATAGGTAGCTAGCGCAAGTGGACGACGAGCCGAATAGAATGCACAATCGGCTCATTCCATGAGCCGAATAATCTCCTTATTCGGCTCATATACCCAGGCACACTTCCATGGACCAACCGAACTGGATCTGGCAACACACCGACTGGCCGCACTTCCACTGGCAGCCTGGGCACCTTGCGGCCCTGCTGCGTGAGTGCGGGCAGGCCCAAGGCAAGTTGCTGGGCATGCTCGGCTCCGTCAGCCAGGCGACCAGCGCGCAGAATGAACTGGATGCACTGCTGCAAAACATTCTGACGTCCTCGGCCATCGAGGGCGAGCACCTGAATGTGGGCTCTGTGCGCTCTTCATTGGCGCGCCGCCTGGGCCTGGAGGCGAAGGAAGATGGCCAAGTCAGCCGCCGCAGCGAAGGGCTTGCCGAATTGATGATGGATGCCACCACGCAATTCGCCCAGCCGTTCACCCTCGCTCGCTTATTAAATTGGCATCAATGGCTTTTCCCCGAGCAGGAAGCCGGCATCACTGCACGCATGCTCAATATCAGGGGTTTGCGGGGCGATGAGCCTATGCAGGTGGTATCAGGGCGACTTGATCGGCCGACCGTGCACCTCGAAGCCCCACCACGCATGGGCTTGGAGCAGGCCGTGGATGATTTCATCGAATGGTTTGAGTCCAGCCGCGATCAGCCTGAACTGGACCCGCTGGTACGCGCAGGCGTTGCGCACTTCTGGTTTGTGACGCTGCACCCGTTTGATGACGGTAATGGCCGCCTGACCCGCGCAATTACTGACTTGGCGCTGGCCCAGGGTGAGCATCAGGCCATTCGCTTTTATGCCCTGTCAGCCAGCATTCTTGAGGACCGCGCTGGGTACTACCACGCGTTAGAGACCAGCCAAAAGGCCACGCTGGACATCACCGACTGGTTGCAATGGTTCCTCAAGACCCTGCTGCGCAGCCTGCAGCAAGCCATGGCGCGGATTGATCGGGTGCTGGACAAGACCCGGTTCTGGCAACAGCACCATGACCTTTCTTTTTCCGTTGAACAGATCAAAGTACTCAACCGCTTGCTCGATGGTGGTGAGAAAGGTTTTGAGCAGGGCATCAGTGCCGCGCAATACCAGGCCGTAGCGAAGGTGTCCAAGGCAACGGCGACACGGCATCTGGCTTATCTGCTGGAAAAAGGCTGCCTGGCCCGCTTGCCCGGCGCAGGCCGCAGTACGCGCTATCAAATCCCTGAAACGGGCAACTGAACCACCCCGCTCATTTGCCCAGAATCCCCATGTCTGCTAGTGTCGCGCCGGTTTACCGTCTACCGGATTAGCCGCCATGGCCCGCAAAAAAGTTGCACTCGATTTCGAACAATCCCTCGCCGACCTGCAAACCCTGGTTGAGCGTCTGGAGAACGGCGAGTTGTCGCTGGAAGACTCGTTGACGGCGTTTGAGCAAGGCATCGGCCTGACGCGCGACTGCCAGAGCGCGTTGGCGCAGGCAGAGCAGAAGGTGCAAGTGTTGCTGGAGCGTGACGGGGAGTTGGCCGAAGAACCTTTCGATGCGGAACAGCCCGAATGATCGACGCGTATCAGGCCAGCAGCCAAGCCCGGGTCAACGCGGCACTCGAACCTTTGTTCGTGGCGCCAGGCCCGCAAATGCAGCGCTTGTATGAAGCCATGCGCTACAGCGTGATGAATGGCGGCAAGCGTGTGCGCCCGTTGCTGGCGTATGCGGCCTGTGAAGCCCTGGGCGCGCCGGCCGAGCAGGCCAATGGTGCGGCGTGTGCGGTTGAGCTGATTCATGCCTATTCGCTGGTGCATGACGATTTGCCGGCCATGGACGACGACGATCTGCGCCGCGGCCAGCCCACCACCCATAAAGCCTTTGACGAAGCCTACGCGATCCTCGCCGGTGACGGCCTGCAGAGCCTGGCGTTCAGCGCCTTGCTGGACCCGCGCCTGAACAGCGTGAATGCCGAGATCAGCCTGCGTATGGTCACGGCCCTGGCCCTGGCCGCAGGCCCGGCCGGCATGGTCGGCGGGCAGGCCATCGACATGGGTTCGGTCAGCCTCAAGCTCGACCAGAAAGCCCTCGAACATATGCACCGCCACAAGACCGGCGCGCTGATCGAGGCCGCCGTGCACTTGGGCGCCTTGGCCAGTGGCCGCGCCGAAGCTGCGCAGCTGGTGGCCCTGCAGACCTACTCCCGGGCCATCGGCCTGGCGTTCCAGGTGCAGGACGACATTCTCGACGTGGAAAGTGACACCGCCACCCTGGGCAAACGCCAAGGCGCGGATATCGCCCGGGACAAACCGACTTATCCGGCGTTGCTGGGTCTTCAAGCCGCCAAGGCTTACGCCGTGGAACTGCGCGATCAGGCCCTGGACGCCCTGCGACCTTTCGACGCGGCGGCCGAGCCACTGCGCGACCTGGCGCGGTATATCGTCGAACGCCGCCACTGATAACCGCGGCCTTTCGCGCCGCATATCGGCCAAGTTCGGCGCCCTGCGTGGGCAGTTTGCACCGCTTGAGGTAAACTGCCGCCTCTTCTATACCTATAACGATTCGCCTGATGCCCACGACGTTTCAAGAGATTCCCCGCAAGCGCCCGTCCACGCCCCTGCTCGACCGTGCTGTCACGCCGGTCGGCCTGCGTCGACTGGGTGAAGCCGAGCTGGAAACCCTGGCCGATGAGTTGCGCCTGGAATTGCTCTACACGGTCGGCCAGACCGGTGGGCATTTCGGTGCCGGGCTGGGCGTCATCGAGCTGACCATCGCCTTGCACTACGTGTTCGACACCCCGGACGACCGGCTGGTGTGGGACGTGGGCCATCAGGCGTATCCGCATAAAATCCTCACGGGCCGCCGCGAGCGCATGGGCAGCCTGCGCCAGAAGGACGGCCTGGCCGCCTTCCCGCGCCGCTCCGAAAGTGAGTACGACACCTTTGGCGTCGGCCACTCCAGCACCTCCATCAGCGCCGCGCTGGGCATGGCAATTGCCGCCCGCCTGCAAGGCAGCGACCGCAAGGCGATCGCGGTGATCGGTGATGGCGCGCTGACCGCCGGCATGGCCTTTGAAGCACTGAACCACGCGCCGGAAGTGGACGCCAACATGTTGGTGATCCTCAACGACAACGACATGTCGATTTCGCGCAATGTGGGTGGCCTGTCCAATTATCTGGCAAAAATCCTTTCGAGCCGCACCTACGCCAGCATGCGCGAAGGCAGCAAGAAGGTGCTCTCGCGTCTGCCCGGCGCGTGGGAAATTGCCCGGCGTACCGAAGAATATGCCAAGGGCATGCTGGTGCCTGGCACCCTGTTTGAAGAGCTGGGCTGGAACTACATCGGCCCGATCGACGGCCATGACCTGCCGACCCTGATCGCCACGCTGCGCAACATGCGTGACCTCAAGGGCCCGCAGTTCCTGCATATCGTCACCAAAAAAGGCAAAGGCTTCGCTCCGGCAGAAGTCGACCCCATTGGTTACCACGCCATCACCAAGCTCGAACCCGTGGACGCGCCCGCCGCTGCGCCAAAAAAAACCGGCGGGCCGAAGTATTCCGGCGTGTTTGGCGAATGGCTGTGCGACATGGCCGCCGCCGACCCGCGCCTGGTGGGTATTACCCCGGCGATGAAGGAAGGTTCGGACCTGGTGGCATTCAGCGAGCGTTTCCCGCTGCGCTACTTCGACGTAGCCATTGCCGAACAACACGCGGTGACCTTCGCCGCCGGCATGGCCTGTGAAGGCGCCAAGCCGGTGGTGGCGATCTACTCCACCTTCCTGCAACGCGGCTATGACCAGCTTGTTCACGATGTGGCGGTGCAGAACCTTGACGTGCTGTTCGCCATCGACCGCGCCGGTTTGGTCGGCGAAGACGGCCCGACTCACGCAGGCAGCTTCGACTTGTCTTACCTGCGTTGCATTCCCGGCATGCTGGTGATGACCCCGAGCGATGAAAACGAGCTGCGCAAGATGCTCAGCACCGGGCACCTGTATAACGGCCCGGCTGCCGTGCGCTACCCGCGCGGCAATGGCCCGAATGCGGTGATCGAAAAAGACCTGGAGCCGATCGAGATTGGCAAAGGTATCGTGCGCCGCCAAGGCAGCAAGACCGCGTTTCTGGTGTTTGGCGTTCAATTGGCCGAAGCCCTGAAGGTCGCCGAGAAGATCGACGCCACCGTGGTCGACATGCGCTTCGTCAAACCTCTGGATGAGGCCTTGGTGCGTGAAATCGCCGCCAGCCATGAACTGCTGGTGACCATCGAAGAAAACGCCATCATGGGCGGTGCTGGCGCGGCCGTCAGTGAGTTCCTGGCGCGGGAGAACATCCTCAAGTCGGTGCTGCACCTGGGCCTGCCGGATGTGTATGTGGAACACGCCAAGCCGGCGCAGATGCTGGCCGAGTGTGGCTTGGACGAGGCCGGGATCGAGGCTTCGGTGCGCACGCGCATGGCGCTGCTCGGCCTGTAACCCATCTCCCGGTAGAAACCTGGACTAAATGTGGGAGCGGGCTTGCTCGCGAATGCAGAGTGTCAGTCAACCAAGATGTTGAATGTGCCACCGCTTTCGCGAGCAAGCCCGCTCCCACATTGGCTTTATGCCATTTTCAAATGCTATGGACAGCCCATGAATTGCCTTCGCTTTGCCCTGCCCCTGCTGCTGCTCCCCGCCACTGAAGTGCTGGCCGACAGCTTCGAGCGCGACGACGCCCTCAAACTCTCCGACGTGGTGATCAGCGCCAACCGCCAGGTGCAGGCGCGTAACGACAGCAGCGCCGCCAACAGCGTGTTTACCCGCGACGACATCGACCGCTTGCAGCCCACCAGCGTGAGCGACTTGCTCAGCCGTGTACCTGGCGTACAAGTGGCGCAAAGTGGCGGCCGTGGCAGCGTGGCCAACGTGTATGTGCGTGGCACCTCTACCGCCCAGAGCCTGGTTCTGGTGGATGGCCAGCGCATCAGCAGCTCCACCACCGGCACCAGTAACCTGCAATACCTCAACATCGACCAGATCGAGCGCGTAGAGGTGCTGCGCGGTTCGCGCTCGGCGATCTACGGCAGCGATGCGATTGGCGGGGTGATTCAGATCTTCACCCGGCGCAACACCGACGCGGGCCTGCAACCGCGCCTGCATGTGGGTTTTGGCAGCAACCAGACGTGGGAGCGCAGCCTGGGACTGTCCGGCGGCGACCAGCAAACCCGCTTCAGCCTCGGCGCCAGCCTGGATGACACCGCCGGGATCAACCGCACACACGCGTCCTACCCGAGCGATGGCGACCACGATACCTATCGCAACCAAGCCATCAGCTTCAGCCTGAGCCATGCCTTTACCGATGACATCGACGCAGGCGTGAACGTGCTGGATAACCGTGGCAAAAGCGAATTCGACAACCCTTTTGGTCGCTATGACTCGCTCACCTACCAGAGCTTCCAGCAAAAACCCTATACAGACTTCACCGTCAGCAGCGTCAGCAGTTATGTCGACGCGCGCCTCAACGATGCGTGGAAGTCTCGCCTGGAGCTGGGCCACAGTGAAAACCGCGAAAAAACCCTGGATAAGCTCAGCGACGACCGCAGCGTATTCAACACTTACCGCGACTCGCTGACCTGGCAGAACGACTTGACCCTCAATGACCAGAACAGCCTGATCCTGGGCGGCGACTGGTACGAAGATCGGGTCAACAGCAGTACGGTGCTCGCCGAAGACAGCCGCTGGAACCGTGCCGCCTTTATCCAGCACCGCTTTGAAGCGCAGTATTTTTCCACCGAGCTGGGCCTGCGCCGCGACCAGAACCAACAGTTCGGCGGTCACACCAGCTGGAGCGGCACCCTGACCCTGCCGGTGAACCCGGATAACGACCTGTTGCTGAGCTACAGCGAGGGCTTCCGCGCACCGACCTTCAACGACCTTTACTACCCGGACGAATACGGCTTTAAAAACGCCAACCCGAATCTGAAACCCGAAACCTCCAAAAGCTATGAACTGCAGTGGCGCAGCCAGCTCAGCGACACCAGCCGCCTGGAGGCGTCGCTGTACCGCACCGATATTCAAGATGCGATCGTGTTCGGCAGCGACGGTCCGCAAAATGTCAGCTCCGCACGCATCAATGGTTTTGAAGCCGCCCTCAAGCAAGAATTGTTCGGCTGGCAGGGCAGCCTTGGGCTGGCGATGATTGACCCACGCGACCGCGACTCCGGCCGCACATTGGCGCGCCGCGCCAGACGCACGGTGAGCCTGGACCTGGATCGCCAATTCGATCAGTTTGGCGTCGGCGCCAGCTGGCAAGCGGTGAGCAGCAGCTACGACGACCCGAAGAACCAGCAGCGACTCGGCGGTTACGGGTTGCTGGGGCTTCGCGCCAGTTGGGCCATGAACCGTGAAATCACGCTGAACATGAAGGTCGATAACCTGCTGAACAAAGACTACAGCCGGGCGTTGTATCAGTATCAAGGCCAACAATACGGCTATCGGGAAGAAGGCCGGGCGCTGTTGTTCGGAGTGACCTGGACGCCGGAACTGTAACGCCAGCGCGCACTATCCATGATCAGTACTGTCTCTTGATTCGCTCGTTAGATGTCAGGCTGCCTGCTGCCACCTCCTTGCTGCACGTTGAGTAGCCCCAGGCATTTGCCCAACCTTGAGAGGTGAACGCGACGAAATAATCGGCTCTTTTACCGTCGCGCTCCAACGCGTAATCAAAGCACTGGGAGGTGCCTCCACGGATCGAGGTGATTTTCGCAGGCTTCTGGATAGTGAGGAGGTCTTGCCGGGTGCTGTCCACCTCTGCCGAGGTGACCCTGTGCACCACAGGATGATTGCCAAATGTCCTGAGTTCGGAAATTCTTTGGGAAATATCGCACCCGCTAATAAGCGCCAATGCGAAAGCCGCGCCGGCCATCGCCAATAGATAACGCATGATGTGTCCTTGATCAGCTTGAATGTGAAGCCGCGAAACTAGCACTCAAAGGCGGGCAGATCGCCAGGCAAAATCCGATGGTGTTGACAGACTAATCGCACCACAGCAGACGACAACACAGCGATTCTCAGCGCTGGGCAGCCATTGCCTGACAGAGCTTCGCGATGGCCTCGACCATCTGCCCGCTGGGCCGCTCCAGCCCCTTGTCGGGCACGACCTGCAAACGACCTTCAGCCACGGCCGCTATCTGGGGCCAGGCCTTCCACTCGTCGAGTTGCGCCTGATCACCCGCCAGGATCAGTTGGGGGTTGCGCTGCAACACTGATTCGACGCTGACCTGCGGCGCGGGCAGCTTGAGGTCGGCAAACACGTTGCGTGCGCCGCAAACCTGCAAGGCATCACTGATGATCTGCCCGCCGCCAATGGTGTACAGCGGCTGGTTCCACACCTGGTAAAACACCCGCAACGGCTCGGCGCGCTGATAGCGCTGGCGCAGTTCGGCGAGGCGTTGGCGTAACTGCGCGGCCAGCGTGCGCCCCGCCGCTTCGCGGCCCAATTGTTGAGCGATGGCTTGGACCTGGGCCGTCAGTTGCTCAAGGCTATGGGGTTCAGCTACATAGACGGGGATGTTCAGGCGTTGCAACTGTTCGCGCTGGGCCGGGCCGACACTGCCGGGCCAGAGCAGAATAAGGTCGGGCTTGAGGCTGAGCAGGCGCTCCATATTGAGCTGGCCGTATTGCCCAACCGATGGCACTTGTGCCAATGCCGCCGGGCGTTCGCCACCGTCGAGCACGCCCACCAGCAAGTCGGCGGCGCCCAGTTCGACCACGATTTCAGACAGGGACGGCGCCAGGCTGACGACACGCTCGACCGCCAACACCTGTGCACTGAATGCCAGCAGAACCGCCAGCCAATAGCGCCTCATCCCAACTGGCGCGGGATGCGGTAGAGGTAAAACAGCACCAGCGTCGATAACGCCAGCAGAAACAGCGGCACCGCTTCCAACCCCACGAATACCGCCAGCGCGCCGATCCAGGCGGGTAAGGCGGCCACCAGCAACGCCGCACGCCGGCGGGCCGCGAGGGTAATCCAGGCGGCCGGTTCTTCGGGCGTATCGAGCGCTTTGGAAGTGGCGATCAATGCGTGTTTATAGCCATGAAAATAACGCAGGCTCAGAAACATCGAGGCCACGCCGGCAATAAAGAACGGCATGGCCAACACGGGAAGCAGGGATTGGGCCTGGCCAAACACCAGGTTGAGCACGAACAGCGGGGCCAATGCCAGGGCCAGGTACTGCCACCAGTTGAAGGACAGTCGCCGTTTTACCTGGCCGCGGGTCACGCGCGGTCGACCTCGCCCTGATGCTCGTTGCCCATCATGTGGTCGAGCTTGCTGGCTTTGGTCGCCAGGTAGAGTTTGTTGTGCGGGTTTTGCCCGGTGTGCAGCGGCACGCGCTCGGCCACGGTGATGCCCATCTCGGTCAAGGCTTTGACCTTGCGCGGGTTATTGGTCATCAAACGCAGGGATTTGACGCCCAAATGCTCGAGCATCGGCAGG
The DNA here is from genome assembly GCF_030816095.1 of Pseudomonas sp. W3I7. Classification (NCBI taxonomy): domain Bacteria; kingdom Pseudomonadati; phylum Pseudomonadota; class Gammaproteobacteria; order Pseudomonadales; family Pseudomonadaceae; genus Pseudomonas; species Pseudomonas sp. W3I7. Next base: position 356,136 of record NZ_JAUSXP010000001.1, on the reverse strand, counting down.
CAGATTGCGTAGTCACGCTGGTCGGCGGCGAAGCCCAGGCGCTCGTTGGCCTCAACGGTATCGGCGCCGCCGTCTTGGAGTTCGTAGGCGCGGATCTTGTTCATCAGGCCAATGCCGCGGCCTTCCTGACGCAAGTACAGCAGCACACCGCGGCCTTCACGGGCGATGGCGCGCATGGCCGCTTCCAGTTGCGAACCACAGTCGCAACGCTGGCTGAACAAGGCATCGCCGGTCAGGCACTCGGAATGTACGCGGCCCAGCACCGGCGCGCCGTCGTCGATAGCCCCCAGGCTGAGCACAACGTGCTCGCGGCCGGTGGCTTCTTCGAGAAAGCCGTTCATGGTGAACGTGGCAAAGGGGGTAGGCAGCTTGGAAGCGGCGACGAAAACGACGGGCACCGTGTGCTCCTGATTTCAGATTTCACAGAGGGCGTCATTGTAACAGCAGGTTCCTACAGACGCTTAAGCTGAATTATCGCTGATAAAGATCAATAGGTTCGATTGGCCTTCGTCCTGGTTCTATGCAGGTCAGAACGGGTACGGCTGCTTCCAGTGTGCGAAAATCGGTTTCAGCTCGCCGCTCTTTACCAATACCGCCATGCGATGGTCATACACGCCCATCAGCGCCCGGCCCCGGTCGGTGTCGGCAAAGCCGATGTAGAGCGGCAGTTCGGCTATATGAGTGAGCTTGAATTGCGCCGGGTCATCCGACTGGCTGAGCACGTATTTGGCTTCAGTGAGGGCATCAATGTAGAAGTCGGCGCGGCGGTGTTGCAGCATCGGCAGGATGCCACTGCGACGTTCTATCTGGTTGAAGCGGCGCACATTCGGCAGGTATTCCTCGTACTTGTAGCCGCGCACCCAGGCCAAGCGATAATTGCCCAGCGTGGCGATGCTCGGTGCTGGTGTGGCGGCCAGCCCGAGGGCGTAGATGTGGTCGGAATCGAAACTCCAGTGCGGGTACAGCACGCCGCTGGCCTCATCGCGATAGGAACCGACCCAGCCATCCACCTCGCCACGCTGGGCCAGGCCGACCGAACGGGTATAGGGCACGCTGCGGGTTTGCACGGTAATGCCCACCGGCTCGAAGACCCGCCGCAACACATCCCAAGCCAGGCCGCTGCCATCTTTGTTGGTGAAGTCGTTCCATTGCTCACTGGCCAGCGTGATCTTGCCAGGTACAGGTGCTTCATCCGCCAGAACCTGGGGTGCAAGAACGCACAACACTATCAGCAGCCAACGGCGCACACCCATGGTGACAACCTCCTGCACGGGGGGAACCGTATAGAGGGTAGCGCAGGTCTGCCGCTTACGGCGTGTCGCGAAAATGCTGATAGCCGCGCACGGCTGGCGTGATGTCTTGCCCGGCGGCGTCGAGCAGCGTCACGCCCTGCCCGGCCTCGACCCGGCCGATTACGTGGACGGGCCAGCCGCCCGCCAACAACGGCGCCAGCTCGGCCGGTGGCAGGGTGAACGCCAACACATAGTCGTCGCCCCCGCTCAATGCCGCGACGCGAGCCTCGTCATCGCCGACAAACGCCAGCAACGCCTGGGATAACGGCAGCGTCTCACGCTCAATGACCAGACTGACGGCCGATGCCTTGGCGATATGCCCACAATCGGCCAGCAGGCCGTCGGAGATGTCCATCGCAGACGTGGCCTTACCCCGAAGCGCGAGGCCCAGCGCCAACTGCGGTTGCGGTGACCAGTAATGGGCGAGCAGTGGATCAGCGATGGCCGCGTCCGCCGTGCGTTGCCCCAATACCAGCGACAAAGCACCGGCAGCGTTACCCAAGTCCCCGCCCACACACAGTAGGTCACCCGGCTGCGCACCACTGCGCACCAACGCCTGCCCGGCAGGCACACGGCCAAACACGGTCAGGGTCAGGCTCAGCGGCCCGCGCGTGGTATCGCCGCCCACCAGCCCAACACCGCAGCTCTGTGCCATGGCGTTCAAACCCTGGGCATAGCGTTGCAGCCAATCGGCATCGACGGTAGGTGTGGTGAGTGCGAGGGTGAAGGCCAAAGGGTGGGCGCCCATCGCGGCCAAGTCGCTGACTGCCACGGCCAACGAGCGCTGGCCGAGCAGGAACGGGTCGCAGGGGTCGGCAAAGTGCACGCCGGCCACCAGCGTATCGGTGGAGATTGCCAGTTGCTCCCCGGCGGGGAGTGCCAGCAGGGCGCAGTCGTCGCCGATCCCCAGGGCAATACCTTCACCGCCCTGCGCACAGGGCGCGGCGGCGAAGTAGTTGCGGATCAGCTCGAACTCACCCATTCGGGACTCAAGCGACTTAGCGCTTGTGTTCCTTCACTTCGGCTTCACGCAAGCGCGGGGCCAGCTTGTCGAGCACGCCGTTGACGAACTTGTGGCCGTCGGTCGAACCGTAGACTTTCGCCAGTTCGATACCTTCGTTGATCACCACGCGGTACGGTACGTCGACGCGCTTGAGCAGTTCCCAGGTGGACAAGCGCAACACAGCCAGTTCAACCGGGTCGAGTTCTTCGATGGTCAGGTCAAGGCACGGGGACAGCGCGGTATCGATCTCGGTCAGGTTGGCCGGAACACCGTGCAGGATGTCGTGGAAGTAGCTCTGGTCGGCGAAGGTAAAGTCGTTATCGACGAGAAATTGCGCTTCGATTTCGTTCAGCGAAGTACCCGCCATGTGGCGCTGGTACAGCGCTTGGGTGGCGAGCTGACGGGCAGCACGGCGTTTTTCGCTTTTCGAAGGCTTGCCGGCGTCGGCTGGACGCTCGTCACGTGGGTTGAAACGATCGCTCTCGTCGGAAATCACTTGGCCTCCAACTGCGACAGCAGGCTGACCATTTCCAGTGCGGACAGAGCGGCTTCAGCGCCCTTGTTACCGGCCTTGGTGCCGGAACGCTCGATGGCTTGCTCGATGGAGTCTACGGTCAGTACGCCGAAAGCGACTGGCACGCCGAACTCCATGGACACCTGGGCCAGGCCCTTGGTGCATTCGCCAGCCACGTATTCGAAGTGCGGAGTACCGCCACGAATGACCGCGCCCAAGGCGATGATCGCTGCGTATTCACCCTGCTGCGCAACTTTTTGCGCAACCAGTGGAATTTCGAAGGCGCCAGGGGCGCGGATGATAGTGATGTCGCTCTCGCTCACACCGTGGCGAACCAGGGCATCCACGGCACCGCTTACCAGGCTTTCAACCACGAAGCTGTTGAAGCGGCCAACCACCAGGGCGTAGCGGCCTTTGGGGGCGATGAAGGTACCTTCGATGGTCTTCAGGGTCATTCGACAAATCTCTTAAAGAGCCGGGACGCGAAAAGTGCGTCCCTCAGTGATGATTTAACCGCGAACAAGGGGCAGAAAACGCCGGCCTTTATTCGGAGGGCACGTATTCTACAACTTCCAGGTCGAATCCGGATATCGCATTAAATTTCATCGGTGCGCTCATCAGGCGCATTTTGCGCACACCGAGGTCACGCAGGATCTGTGAACCGGCACCGACGATGCTGTAGGTGGTCGGTGTTTTGACCTGGGTGTGCTCGGCGGTTTCACGAATATGCGCGAGCAATACGTCGCCATCCACCGGGTTGCCGAGCAACAGCACCACACCACTGCCAGCCTCGGAAACCGCGGCCATGGCGGCGCGCAGGCTCCAGCGGCCGGGCTGTTTGACCATCAGCAGGTCGCGCAGCGGGTCCATGTTGTGCACGCGCACCAGGGTCGGCTCTTCGGCGCAAATATTCCCCAAGGTGAGGGCCATGTGCACGTCGCCTTCGACTGAATCACGGTAGGTCACCAGGTTGAACTGGCCCAGTTCGCTGTCCAGCGGCTGCTCGGCAATCCGCTGAACGGTACGTTCGTGGATCATGCGGTAGTGAATCAGGTCGGCAATGGTGCCGATCTTGATGCCGTGTTCGGCCGCAAACGCCTCGAGTTCGGCGCGACGGGCCATGGTGCCGTCGTCGTTCATTACTTCGCAGATCACGCCGCTCGGTTCGAAACCGGCCATGCGCGCCAGGTCGCAGGCGGCTTCGGTGTGGCCGGCGCGAGCAAGGGTGCCGCCCGGTTGGGCCATCAGCGGGAAAATGTGGCCGGGGCTCACAATGTCTTCGGCCTTGGCGTCTTTGGCCGCAGCGGCTTGCACGGTGCGCGCACGGTCGGCAGCGGAAATGCCGGTGGTGACGCCGGTGGTCGCTTCAATCGATACGGTGAACTTGGTGCCGAAACCCGAACCATTGCGCGGCGCCATCAACGGCAGCTTGAGCAATTCGCAGCGCTCGCGGCTCATGGGCATGCAGATCAACCCTCGGGCGTGCTTGGCCATAAAGTTGATGTGCTCGGGCTTGCAGGCCTCTGCGGCCATGATGATGTCGCCTTCGTTCTCGCGATCTTCGTCATCCATCAGGATGACCATCTTGCCTTGGCGGATGTCTTCAACCAGTTCTTCGATGCTATTGAGCGCCACGCGGCACCCCCTTGGTCAGGATTTCAGGTAGCCGTTAGCGGCCAGAAAACTTTCAGTGATGTTCCCGCGCCCTTGTAAAGAGTCAGGCTCAGCTGCCATATCGCCCATCAGCAGGCGCTCCAGGTAACGAGCAAGCAAGTCGACTTCCAGGTTCACCCGGCGACCTGGCTGGTACGACGCCATGATGGTTTCGCTCAGGGTGTGCGGGATGATGGTCAGTTCGAATTCGGCGCCATTCACGGCGTTCACGGTCAGGCTGGTGCCATCGACGGTGATCGAGCCTTTGTGGGCGATGTACTTGGCCAGCTCTTTCGGCGCGCGGATACGGAATTCCACGGCGCGCGCGTTTTCGCTGCGTGCAACCACTTCGCCGACGCCGTCGACGTGGCCGCTGACCAGGTGGCCGCCCAAACGGGTGGTCGGGGTCAGGGCTTTTTCCAGGTTGACCGGGCTGCCGGCCTTGAGGTCATTCATCGCGGTGCAGTCCAGGGTTTCCCGGCTGACGTCGGCGGCAAAGCCGTTACCCGGCAACTCGATGACGGTCAGGCACACGCCGCTGACGGCGATGCTGTCGCCCAGTTTGACGTCGCCGAGGTCGAGCTTGCCGGTTTCAACCAGCAGGCGCACGTCGCCGCCCTTTGGAGTCATGGCGCGGATGCTGCCGATGGATTCGATAATGCCGGTGAACATGGCCTTCTCCTGGAAAACGGTGCGGGCGCTTGAGCGCCCGGTCAGAATTATACGCTCGCTGGTGGTAGCGGGATGGCAGTGACTCGCCAGTCGTCGCCTACAGCGCGCATTTCAGTGATCTTGAGTTGGGGGGCGTCGGCCAGTTTCTCAAGCGGCCAGTCCAGCAAAGGCCGGGCGGCGGAGCCCAGGAACTTGCCGGCGACGAAAATCACGTATTCGTCGACCAGGCCTTGCTGGGCAAACGCGCCCGCCAGGCTTGGTCCGGCTTCTACCAGCACGTCATTCACGCCACGGGCAGCCAGCGCCACCAGCGCCGAACGCAGGTCGACCTGACCTTCCACGCCCGGCACCACCAGGCATTCCGGGCCACGGGGGAACTGGTTTTCCGGGGTGACGCAGGTGATGACCAGCGCCGGGCCAGCCTTGAAGAACGGTGCGTTGAGCGGCACCCGCAGGCGACCGTCGATCAACACGCGCAATGGCGGGCGCGACATGGCCAGGGCGGTGGTTTCTGCGTCCAGGCCCAACTCGGCGGCGCGTACGGTCAGGCGCGCACCGTCGGCCAGCACGGTGTCGGCGCCGGTCAGCACCACGCTGGCCTCGGCACGCAGGCGCTGCACGGCGGCGCGGGCAGCAGGCCCGGTGATCCATTGGCTTTCGCCGCTGGCCATCGCAGTACGGCCGTCCAGGCTCATTGCCAGCTTGACCCGCACAAACGGCAGGCCGTGTTCCATACGCTTGAGGAAGCCGGGGTTCAGCGCGCGCGCTTGTTGTTCCAGTACGCCGCTGTGGGTTTCGATACCGGCTTGGGCCAAACGCTGCAGGCCGCGCCCGGCGACCTCCGGGTTCGGGTCCTGCATCCCGGCCACCACGCGTGCCACACCGGCGGTCACCAGCGCATCGGCGCAGGGCGGCGTGCGCCCATGGTGGCTGCACGGTTCGAGGGTCACGTACACCGTGGCGCCACGGGCCTTGTCGCCGGCGGCGCGCAGGGCGTTCGGCTCGGCATGGGGCTCGCCGGTGCGTTCATGCCAGCCTTCGCCGACAATCTGCCCATCCCGCACAATCACACAGCCCACCCGTGGGTTGGGATGGGTGGTGTACAGGCCTTTGCGCGCCAGTTCGAGGGCGCGGGCCATGTAATGGGCGTCGAGGACCGCTTGTTCGGCAGACGGAGGGTTCATTCTTTGGCAGGCTCACGGGCCAGGCGGTCGATTTCTTCGCGGAACTCATTGAGGTCCTGGAAGCGTCGATACACCGAGGCGAAACGGATATAGGCGACTTCGTCGAGCTTTTGCAGCTCGCCCATCACCAGTTCTCCAACCACCAGGGATTTGACCTCGCGCTCGCCGGTGGCGCGCAGCTTGTGCTTGATATGCACCAGCGCCGCTTCCAGCCGCTCGACACTCACCGGGCGTTTTTCCAGGGCACGCTGCATACCGGCGCGCAGTTTTTCTTCGTCGAAAGGCTGGCGGCTGCCGTCGGACTTGATCAGACGTGGCAATACCAGTTCGGCGGTTTCGAAGGTGGTGAAACGTTCACCGCAGCCAGAGGCCAGGCATTCGCGCCGGCGGCGTACTTGATCGCCCTCGGCGACCAGACGCGAGTCAATGACCTTGGTGTCGTTGGCACCGCAGAAGGGACAGTGCATGGTTGGCAGGCAACAAAAAATGGGAGGGCCATGGTAGCGCATCCCCGTGGCAAGACAAGCCATAGCCTTTACGGTATATAGGCTGACTATTATGTTTCATATTTTATAAGCCACGGATTTTGCCCTTTCTGGAGCCGTACATGCAGTTACGACCACTTGTTTTACTCGCCCTGTTCAGTTTTCTGGTCGCCTGTAGCAGCGAAGCCCCAAAACCGTCGATACCGCAGCCGACGCCTGCCCAAGAGAAAAAAGTCCCCGGCATTGAAGACTTGGGCCCACTGCCGGCTTACCAGCGTGAAATCAACGGCACCCTCAATGGCGTGCCGGCCAACGCCGAAGTCGAACTGGCCCTGTTGGTGATCGATGAACGTAACCGCCCGCAACAATTGCTCGCCAGCAGCGTACTCACCGGCAACGGCAAGCCCCTGGCCTTCCGCTTGCGTTTCAACCCGGAAGCCTTCCCGGTGGGTGCACGGGTTGAACTGCGCGGTCGCGCCAGCCAGTCCGGCCAGTTGGTCCTGCACCTGCCCGCGGTGCGCATCACCCAGGCGATCACCCAGACCACCGGCCCGCTGCAACTCGTCCGGGCACCATGACGCCACCGCTGGGCCTGCAGCGCGCCCTGAGCGAACTGATCGGCGACGCGCACCTGGTGCCCTGCCCGCTGCCAGGCACCGCGCTGTCGTTGTGGCTGCTGGATGCGGACAACATGGACCGTGCCTTCAGCCAGGAAGAGACCCGGCGCATCCTGCATGAACCGCCGTACTGGAGTTTTTGCTGGGCCAGCGGTTTGGCACTGGCGCGCTACCTGGCCGCGAATCCCGAGTGGGTGGCGGGCAAACGCGTGCTGGATTTTGGCGCCGGTTCCGGCGTGGCCGGCATAGCGGCGGTTAAAGCCGGGGCGCTGGAAGTGGTGGCCTGCGACCTCGACCCGCTGGCCTTGGCCGCGTGCCGGGCAAACGCCGAACTCAATGGTGTAGCGCTGAGTTATTCAGCCGACTTTTTTGCCGAGGCCGACCGCTTCGACCTGATCCTGGTGGCCGACGTACTCTACGACCGCGCCAACCTGCCGCTGCTCGACCACTTCCTGACACGCGGCCGTGAAGCGCTGGTGGCCGACTCAAGGGTGCGTGACTTCCAGCACCCGGCTTATCAGCGCCTGGACATCCTCGATGCGCTGACGCTGCCAGACCTGGCCGAGCCTTGGGAGTTTCGCAAGGTGAGCCTGTACCATTCGCGGCGTTAAGGCTCAGCGTTACAAATTTTCAGCAATAGATCGACTAAGACAGAACGCAACAGGCCATGGAGAATATTGTCCCTTCACACACGCCGTGGACAATCAACCCGTATGCCTTTGCACACAGTTTTGCTTATCGGCTCGCGGGCAGAGACCTTGCAAATAGCCGGGTATCTGCCTAACCTTCGTCGCAATACACCCGCCATGCCTCTGGTTGCGTCAGCAACCAAGCACAAATTGTGCGGGTTTTTTATGCCCGGCACTTTTTGAGCATGAGGGCGTTCAGCAAACCTGCCATCGACGTTCCTGCACAGTTGGAACTGCTCAAGCTACGCGGACTGATTATTCACAATGAGGCCCGTGCAGAACGCTTCTTGCAATCAGTGAGCTTTTTTCGACTCAGCCCATACATGCGACCTTTCCAACGACCGGAAGACAGTGATCATCACTTTCGTGAAGGTAGCCAGTTGGGCCAACTGACGCGGCTCTACGACTTCGACCGGAGGCTGCGCTTACTCACCATGGATGCCCTTGAGCGAGTCGAAATTGCATCACGCTCAGTCATCAGCAACCACATGGGGCCGACCCATGGCAGCCATTGGTATATCAATCCACAGATATTTCACCCGGCATTTGATCATCAACGACTGCTGACAATGCTGTCCAACAAGCAAACCGCGGCGGCACGTGACTACCATCGCGAATGCGAGCGCATCGATAGATCCCACGCCAGCAACAACAGAAAGGATCTTCTTAAACGCCAAAGGGCGAAAGAAAGCTATGCCCGTCATTATCCAGTGACCTACGCCCATCCATCCCTGATGCCGGGCTGGGCGATGCTGGAGGAATTGACACTGGGTGACCTCTCCCACCTTTACAAAGGTCTGGCCAAGGATGCTGATAAGAAGGCCATTGCCAGACGCCTGATGCTGCCGGCACCCCTTATGCAGTCGTGGCTGCACACCCTGACGACCATCCGAAACATTTGCGCCCATCATTCAAGAATGTGGAACCGGGAATTGGGAATTCGCCCCGAGTTACCGAAGAAAGCCAATTTTTTGTGGCCGGAACATCTGTTTCAACCCAGGCAACATAGCCGCATGTTTTCGGTACTCTGCATTCTGAATCATCTGATGCGTCAAGTAAGCCCGCACACTCGTTGGGGCCAACATTTGTATCAACTGATCAGCGAGTTCCCGGACGTCAGCTTAAAGGCGATGGGTTTTCCTCACGACTGGCATCAAGACCCTTTTTGGCACACGACTCACGTCTGACTCCCCGTGCAGCTTCCGGTCAACCTCGCCAGCCCTTATAGTTGCCCCATTCCCGCTTTATTCGAGACGCCCCATGAGTGAGCCCACGCCGTACATCTTCGACGCCACCACTGCTACGTTCGACCAGGCAGTGATTCAGAACTCATTCGAAAAACCCGTGCTGGTGGATTTCTGGGCCGAGTGGTGCGCGCCGTGCAAGGCATTGATGCCGATGCTGGCGAAAATCGCCGAGAGTTATCAGGGCGAGTTGCTGCTGGCCAAGGTCGATTGCGAAGCCGAGCAGGACATCGTTGCGCGCTTTGGCATTCAGAGCCTGCCCACGGTGGTGCTGTTCAAGGACGGCAAGCCGGTGGACGGGTTTGCCGGGGCACAACCGGAGTCGGCCGTGCGAGCGATGCTGGAACCCCACGTAAAGATGCCGCCACCGAAAGCGGCTGACCCGTTGGAACAGGCCCAGGCGTTGTTTGCCGAAGGCCGTATCAGCGATGCAGAGGCCGTGCTGGTGGCGCTGTTGGGCGAGGACAACACCAACGCTGGCGCGCTGATTCTGTATGCACGTTGTCTGGCTGAGCGCGGTGAATTGGGCGAAGCTCAGGCTGTACTCGACGCGGTGAAAAGCGACGATCACAAAGCCGCCCTCGCCGGCGCCAAGGCGCAAATCACCTTCCTGCGCCAGGCCGCCGACCTGCCGGACGCCGCCGACTTGAAAAGCCGCCTGGCGCAAGACCCGCAGGATGATGAAGCCGCCTATCAGTTGGCGATTCAGCAACTGGCGCGCCAGCAATACGACGCCGCGCTGGAAGGCCTGCTCAAGCTGTTCATCCGCAACCGCAGCTACAGCGAAGGCTTGCCGCACAAGACGTTGCTGCAGGTGTTTGAACTGCTCGGCAATGACCATCCGCTGGTCACGGTGTACCGTCGCAAGCTGTTCGCCGCGCTGTATTAATCGCCGATCCAGCTGTACAGCGGCGTATCCCCGCCGCTGGCCACTTTCACACTGGCGCTGTGGCGCAGCCGCACAAGCAGGCGTTTGCCTGAGGCCGCATCACCGGCCAAGCCCTCAAGCTGATCAAGCAACTCAAGCCCATTGAGTTGCCCGGCCTTGCGCAACAGATCCTGGGCGTTCTGCCACAAATCATCGCTGTGTTTGACCGGCGCAACAGCGGGCGCACTCGGCGCCGGTGTTGCCTGCAAGTGGGCGCCCAGGCGTGCCCAATCGCCATCATCGAGTTCCAGGGTCAAATCCACCGGCATGTCACCGACGGTTCCACGAATTCGCAACATCGCGCTTACTCCCGCAGTTTTCCGACCCGCATGCTCCCACGCGACTTGCACAACGCCAAGCGGGCGTTCAAACTGGCGCGAATATTGTTATAAGATCACATAACAAAACTTTCATCTTATGGAGCCTTCTCATGCGCCGTCTGCTGCTTGCCTTGCCGTTTGCCCTGCTGCCCCTGGCCATCGCCCATGCCGCCGATGAACATGATCATGAGCATGAACACGGCAGCCTCGGTGCCCACGAGCACGGTGTCGGCCGGCTCAACGCGGTACTCGACGGCCAGGCGCTTGAGCTGGAATTCGACAGCCCGGCCATGAACCTTGTGGGCTTTGAACACAAAGCCACCACGCCTGCCGACAAGGCCAAGGTCGCCGCCGCGCGCAAACAATTGGAAAACCCGCTGGCGCTGTTCAACCTGCCCAAAGCGGCCGGCTGTGTGATCAGCACCCAGGAACTCAATAGCCCGTTGTTCGGCGACAAGCCTGAAGCCGACCATGATGAGGACGATGACGACCACGCCACCGACGGCAAAGGCGCTGCCGCCCACGAACATCATCACGACCACAGCGAAATCCACGCCCACTACCAGTTCACCTGCGCTACGCCGACGGCCCTGAGCAACCTTGACCTGACCCAAGTGTTCAAGACCTTCCCCGCCACCCAGAAGATTCAGGTACAACTGATCGGCCCAAGCGGCCAGCAAGGTGTTGAAGCGACGGCCACGACCGCCACTCTTAAATTCTGATTTGAAACACGGTCAATGTGGGAGCTGGCTTGCCTGCGATAGCGGTATCACAGACACATCGATATTGAATGTGCCGCCGTCATCGCAGGCAAGCCAGCTCCCACATTGGATCGGCGCCACGCTCTACAACCAGGCGATATTGATTTCACATGACCCAAGCACTGATCGAACTGTCTGACCTGGGCTTCAACTGGCCCGGCCACCCGCAGTTGCTGGACATCCCCGCGTTCCGCCTGGAAGCGGGAGAAACCCTGTTTCTAAAGGGCCCGAGTGGCAGTGGCAAAACCACTTTGCTCGGGCTGCTGGGCGGCGTGCAGAAACCCAGCCAGGGCAGCATCCGCCTGCTCGGCCAGGAGCTGACCGAACTCTCGGCCGGTGCCCGCGACCGCTTCCGCGTTGATCACACGGGTTACATATTTCAGCAATTCAACCTGCTGCCATTTCTCTCCGTGCGCGAGAACGTCGAGCTGCCGTGTCACTTTTCCAGGCTGCGTGCGCAGCGGGCAACTCAGCGTCACGGCAGTGTCGACCAGGCCGCCGCGACCTTGCTGGCGCATTTGGGCTTGAAGGACAAAGACCTGCTGGAACGCCGCGCCGACTCGCTGTCCATCGGCCAGCAACAGCGCGTGGCCGCCGCCCGCGCGTTGATCGGCCAGCCGGAACTGGTGATCGCCGACGAACCCACCTCGGCCCTGGATTACGACGCCCGCGAAGCGTTTATCCGGCTGTTGTTTGCCGAATGCCGCGAAGCCGGCGCCAGCCTGTTGTTTGTCAGCCATGACCAGAGCCTCGCGCCGCTGTTCGACCGCCACCTGTCGCTGGCCGAGCTCAACCGCGCCGCCACACCCGTAGAGGTTTGAGATGTATCTGTTCCGTCTAGCCATGGCCAGCCTGGCTAACCGCCGCTTTACCGCGATCCTCACCGCCTTCGCCATCGCCCTTTCGGTGTGCCTGTTACTCGCCGTGGAACGCGTGCGTGTTGAGGCGCGCAACAGTTTCGCCAGCACCATCAGTGGCACCGACCTGATCGTCGGTGCCCGCTCCGGCTCGGTCAACTTGCTGCTGTATTCGGTATTCCGCATTGGCAACGCCACCAATAACATCCGCTGGGACAGCTTCGAGCACTTCGCCGCCAGCCCGCAGGTGAAATGGGCGATCCCGATTTCACTCGGCGACTCGCACCGTGGCTATCGCGTGATGGGCACCAACGCTTCCTACTTCGAGCATTACCAATACGGCCGCAAGCAGAACCTCGAACTGGCCAGCGGCCGCGCCTTCGCCACTGACCCATTTGAGGTGGTGCTCGGCGCCGAAGTGGCGGATGCGCTGCACTACAAACTCGGCGACAAGCTGGTGCTGGCCCACGGCGTAGCGGTGGTAAGCCTGGTTAAGCACGATGACAAACCCTTCACCGTGGTCGGCATTCTCAAGCGCACCGGCACGCCGGTGGACCGCACGCTGCACATCAGCCTCGGCGGCATGGAGGCGATCCATATCGACTGGCACAACGGCGTGCCGGCCCAGGGCAAAGGCCGTATCAGTGCTGACCAGGCACGCAATATGGACCTCACGCCGCAGGCGATCACCGCGTTTATGCTGGGCCTGAACAACAAGATTTCCACCTTTGCGCTGCAGCGCGAGATCAATGAATTCCGTGGCGAGCCGATGCTGGCGATCCTGCCGGGCGTGGCGCTGCAAGAGCTGTGGAGCATGATGGGCACCGCCGAAAAAGCGCTGTTCGTGATCTCGCTGTTCGTGGTGCTGACCGGTTTGATCGGCATGCTCACCGCAATCCTCACCAGCCTTAATGAACGCCGCCGCGAGATGGCGATTTTGCGTTCGGTGGGCGCACGGCCGTGGCACATTGCGACACTGCTGATCTTCGAAGCCTTCGCGCTGGCTTTGTCTGGCGTCGTGGCGGGCGTGGGCCTACTGTACGTGTGCATCGCCGCGTCGCGCGGGTATTTGCAGGCCAACTACGGCCTGGACCTGCCGATGTCGTGGCCGAGTGAATATGAATGGACCTTGCTCGCCGGTATCCTGGCCGCCGCGCTGTTGATGGGCAGCGTGCCCGCGTGGCGCGCCTATCGGCAATCTTTGGCCGATGGCCTGTCCATACGTTTATGAGGAAGCTGTCGATGCGTCGTGCCCTGTTTGCGCTGTTGCTGCTGGTGGTGGTGCCCGCCTGGGCCGACGAGCAGCCCAAGGACCTGTCGTGGCAGGAAATGATTCCGCCGGACGCGCCGCCGGAAATCCCCAATATGAAACCGCTGCACGACCTGTCGAACATGGCTGATGCGCTGTCGGTCGAGGCCGCGCCTGCGGCCAAACAGGAACTGCCCAACGCGCCGGTGGTGCGGAGCCTTAACGGCAAGCACATCCGTTTACCGGGCTATATCGTGCCGCTGGAAGTCAGCGAAGAAGGCCGCACCACCGAGTTTTTGCTGGTGCCGTATTTCGGCGCGTGCATCCACGTACCGCCGCCGCCGTCGAACCAGATCGTGCATGTGAAAAGCGAAGTCGGCGTGAAGCTTGATGAGCTGTATCAGCCGTATTGGATCGAAGGGGCGATGCAGGTAAAGCCGTCGTCCAGTGAACTGGCCGACGCCGGTTACCAGATGGATGCCGAGAAGATTTACGTCTATGAACTGCAGGAATAACCCTTTCCCAGAACACCCACATTTTTGATCAGTGGTGCAAGTGATTGATCGAGCTTTCATTGAGCTGAGTCAAAAGATCGAACGGAACGATCTTTACCATTGGACGTACAACTTTTAACGTCCTTTTGGAGCTCCCATGAACAAGTCTCTGCTCGGCGCGTCCCTCTTCGCGCTTGCCCTCGCCGCCCCTGTCGCACACGCTCACGAAGCGGGTGACATTCTGATTCGTGCCGGTGCAATCACCGTGAACCCGAAAGCAGACAGTGGCCATGTGAAGGTTGACCAGGGGCCATTGGCCGGCACCAACCTGGGCGGCAAGGCGACCATGAGCAGCGACACCCAACTGGGCCTCAACTTCGCCTACATGATCACCAACCACATCGGTATCGAACTGCTGGCCGCCACGCCGTTCGAGCATGACGTGAAGATCAAGAACACCGCCCTGGGCGCCGCCAACGGCAAGCTCGGTACGCTCAAGCACCTGCCGCCGACCTTGAGCGTCGTGTACTACCCGCTGGACAACAAGTCCGCGTTCCAGCCGTATGTGGGCGCCGGTATCAACTACACCTGGATCTACGACGAGCACGTCGGCAGCCGCGCCGAACAAGCCGGTTTCAGCAACTTCAAGGCTGAAAACTCCTGGGGCTGGGCCGCGCAGATCGGTGCCGACTACATGATCAACGACAAGTGGATGATCAACGCCCAGGCGCGTTACATCGACATCAGCACCAAGGCGACTGTGGATAATAATGCGCTGGGCCAAGGCACACGTGCCAAGGTCAATGTGGATGTTGATCCGATGGTTTACATGGTGGGTATTGGTTACAAGTTCTAATACCGGCTCAAGCACCACTGCAAGCCCGCTCCCACATTTTGGTTTTGCAGGGTGTCAGCTTTGGCGGTAGAGCCACCCCACACAAAACCTGCCTCCCACATTGAGTTTTGTGCGGTGTCAGCTATGCCGGTAGAACCGATCCAGCAACGCCGGCAACCCCGCCCGCCACGCCCGTGGCTTGATGCCAAAGGTGTGAAGGATTTTCTTGCAGGCCAGCACCGCGTGCTGCGGCTCGTCCGCCGCATCCGGCCGGGCCGCGTGGGCCTGGGCGGTGGGTGAGTCGATCGCCAGCGGATGGAAATTGCGCGCTTCAGTAAGGATCGCCTGGCCCAGCGCCAACGGCGTGGTGGCTTCGTGACCGGCGTAGTGATAGGTGCCCCACAGCGGCGCCGCGCAATCGAGTTGCTTGAGCACCGAAATGATCACCCGCGCCGCGTCGTCCACCGGCGTAGGGTTGCCGCGCCGGTCATCGGCCATCAGCAATTCATCGGGTTTCTCGGCACGGGCCAGGAAGCGCCCGAGGGTGCCATCGACACTGTCATCCAGCAGCCAGCCAAAGCGCAGCAGCACATGTTGCGGGCAGGTGGCGCGCACGCTCTGCTCGATCCGCCATAACGCCTGACCGCGCAGGCCCAGGGGCACCGGCTCGTCTTTTTCGCTGTAGGCGGTGGCGCGGGAGCCATCGAACACGCGGTAGCTGGACGGTTGCAGCAAGGTGATGTTGTGGTGCTGGCACAGTTCGGCCAGGCGTTCGATGGCGAACTCCTGTGCAGCCAAACGTGTTTCGCTGACCGCTTCGGCCTGGAACCAGTCGAAATAGTAGGCGAGGTTGATCAGCGCATCGGGACGGGTGTCGTCGAGCAATTGGGTGAGGCTCGCGGCATCCCAGCCGTCTTGGGGCGGTTTAGGTGCGAGGAAACCGATGTCTTCCTCTGCACCGAGGCGAATCAGCGCCTGCCCGAGGGCATTCCCGCCGCCCAGTAACATAAGGCGCATTCGCATAGATTGAGCAGGCCCGGTCTGTTTGGAACGATGGTTATTATCGGCAGGCGTGTGCGCCTTGCCGTAGGTTGTTGCCAGAATCGTTGCATTTTGCGGGTTTGTAGCGCAACCGTCACGGACAAAGTACCTGATTGCAACTTGTTGGAATGGGCAGTATCAATCAATAGATGAACCTTCCCGAATCAACCGACACGGTATTGGACGGCTTCCACCCCGCCGTCAGTGCCTGGTTTGGCAATACCTTTCCCTCGGTGACCGGCGCCCAGGCCCAGGCGTGGCCGCTGATCCGCCAACGCCGCTCAACCTTGATCGCCGCGCCCACAGGCTCCGGCAAAACCCTCACCGCGTTCCTGGCGGTGCTCGATGACCTGGTACACCAAGGCTTGGCCAACGGTGGGCAACTGCCGGACGAAACGCTGGTGGTGTACGTGTCGCCGCTCAAGGCGCTGTCCAACGATATCCAGATCAACCTGCAAAACCCACTGGCCGGCATCACCGCGCAATTACAGGCGCAGGGCTTGCCGCCGCTGACTATCCGCACCGCCGTGCGCACCGGCGACACCCCGCAAAAAGACCGCGCGCACATGCGCAAACGGCCGCCGCATATCCTCGTCACTACGCCGGAATCGCTCTATGTGCTGCTGGGCTCGGACTCCGGTCGGCAAATGCTTTCCAGCACGCGCACAGTGATCATCGACGAAATCCACGCCATCGCCGCCGGTAAACGCGGCAGCCACCTGGCCCTGAGCCTGGAACGCCTGCAAGGTTTATGCAGCGAGCCGTTGACCCGCGTCGGCCTGTCGGCCACGCAAAAGCCTATCGAGGCGGTGTCACGCTTTTTGGTCGGCAGCGGGCGTGAATGCGCCATCGTCGATATTGGCCACGCGCGCCCCCGCGACCTGGATATCGAAGTACCGCCGGTGCCGCTCTCGGCGGTGATGGCCAACGATGTGTGGGAATTGGTCTACGACCGCCTGGCCACACTGGCCCGCGAACACCGCACTACGCTGGTGTTCGTCAACACTCGGCGCCTGGCCGAACGCCTGGCCCGGCACCTGAGCGAGCGTTTGGGCAAGACCGCCGTGGCCGCTCACCACGGCAGCCTGGCCAAAGAGCTGCGCCTGGACGCCGAGCAACGGCTCAAAGCCGGTGAGCTGCAAGTGCTGATCGCCACCGCGTCGCTGGAGTTGGGGATTGATATCGGTGAGGTCGACCTGGTCTGCCAGATCGGTTCACCCGGTTCCATCAACGGTTTTCTGCAAAGGGTCGGGCGCTCCGGCCACCAGGTCGGCGGCACGCCCAAGGGACGGCTGTTCGCCACCACCCGCGATGACTTGATCGAATGCGCCGCCCTGCTCGACTGCGTACGGCGCGGCGAACTGGACACCTTGCACATCCCCATCGCCCCGCTGGACGTGCTGGCCCAGCAGATCATCGCCGAAGTCAGCGCCCGCGAATGGCCGGAACAGGCGTTGCTGGACCTCATCCGCCGCGCCTCACCCTACGCCGCACTCGATGAGCGCCACTACCAGGCACTGCTGCACATGCTCGCCGACGGCTACAACGGCCGCCAAGGCATCCGCAGCGCCTACCTGCACCGTGACGCCGTGACCCACACCCTGCGCGCCCGCCGTGGCGCCAAACTGACCGCCGTGACCAGCGGCGGCACCATCCCTGACAACGCCGACTACAGCGTATTGCTGGAGCCTCAGAGCCTGAACATTGGCAGTGTCAACGAAGACTTCGCGGTGGAAAGCATCGCCGGGGATATCTTCCAGCTCGGTAATACGTCCTACAGAATCCTGCGGGTAGAAAGCGGCAAAGTGCGCGTCGAAGATGCCCACGGCCAGCCGCCGACCATCCCGTTCTGGCTGGGTGAAGCACCGGGGCGCAGCAACGAGTTGTCGGCGGCAGTCGCGCGTTTTCAGGGGCAGTTGGACGCCCTGCTCGGCACCACACCCGGTGACCTGCAACCCGCGCAAGACTGGCTCACCGCCAGCCTTGGCCTGAACCGCGCCAGCGCCGAACAGATCCTCGATTACCTGGCCCGTGCACGCCTGGCGCTGAGCGCTTTACCGTCCCAGGACACATTGATCATGGAGCGGTTTTTCGACGCGTCCGGCGGCACTCAACTGATCATCCACACGCCGTTCGGCAGCCGCATCAACCGCGCGTGGGGCCTGGCACTGCGCAAGCGTTTTTGCCGCACGTTCAACTTTGAATTGCAGGCGGCCGCCAGTGAGAATGCAATCGTGCTGTCGCTGTCCACCAGCCACAGTTTTGAGCTGGATGAAGTGTGGCGCTATGTGAACAGCAACAGCGCCGAGCACCTGCTGATCCAGGCCGTGCTGGATGCGCCGCTGTTTGGCGTGCGCTGGCGCTGGAATGCCGGTGTGGCCCTGGCGTTGCCGCGCTACACCGGCGGGCGCAAGGTGGCGCCGCAGATCCAGCGCATGAAAAGCGAAGACCTGATCGCCAGCGTGTTTCCCGACCAGATTGCCTGCCTGGAAAACCTTGCCGGCGAGCGCGAAGTGCCTGAACACCCGCTGGTTGAGCAAACCCTCGACGACTGCCTGCACGAAGCCATGGACAGCGAAGGTTGGCTGAAGCTGTTGCGGCGCATGGAGAGTGGCGAAGTGCGCCTGATCAGCCGCGACCTGCCTGCGCCCTCGCCCATGGCCGCCGAAATTCTCAGCGCGCGGCCCTACACCTTTCTCGACGATGCGCCATTGGAAGAGCGCCGTACCCAGGCCGTGCTCAACCGTCGCTGGAGCGACCCGCACAGCACCGACGACCTCGGCGCGCTGGACGCCGAGGCCATTGCTGGCGTGCGTGAAGAAGCCTGGCCCGCGCCCAATGGCCTGGATGAAATGCATGAAGCGCTGATGAGCCTGGCCTGTATCGCCGGCAACGAAGTCACGCCGCAATGTGCCGAGTGGTTGCACGCCTTGGCCAAAGGTGGGCGCGCCTATCAACTGGAAAATGGCCTGTGGGTGGCGGTGGAACGCCTGAGTTGCCTGCAAGCGATCTATCCGAATGACTTGCCGTTGTTGCCGGGCTTCGATGAGCCGTGGGCCTTTGATGATGCGCTGGCTGAAGTGTTGCGCGCACGCCTCGGCGGTTTCGGCCCATTGATCCTGGCCGAGATCGCCACGCCATTGGCGCTGCCGGTCGCGGATATCAGCCAGGCACTCGCGCGTCTGGAGCAGGAAGGCTACGTGCTGCGCGGCCATTTCAGCCCCGGCGCCAGCCAGGAACAATGGTGCGAGCGGCATTTGCTCGCGCGCATCCATCGCTACACAGTCAAACGCCTGCGTCGGGAAATCGAGCCGGTGGCGCTGCAGGATTTCATGCGCTTTCTGTTCGATTGGCAGCACCTGTCCGACGGCACCCGTGGCCAGGGCAGCGCAATGTTGCCGCAGATTGTCGGGCAGTTCGAAGGCTACGCCGCCGCTACCTCGGCCTGGGACAGCGACTTGCTCAGCGCGCGGCTCAAGGACTATTCCTCCACCTGGCTCGACGAGCTGTGCCGCAGCGGCAAACTGGTGTGGACGCGCCTGAGCAACAAGGCCGGCGCCCTGGCACTGCGCAGTACGCCGGTGGTACTGCTGCCGCGCAGCCAGGTGCCGTTATGGAGCGGGCTGACCGAACCGACCGACAGCACCACATTGTCGCCCAAGGCGCAAAAGGTCCACCTGGCGCTGCGTGAACACGGCGCGCTGTTTTTCGACGAGCTGGTGCACGAAGCCCATCTGCTGCGCAGCGAACTGGAAACCGCCTTGCAGGAACTGGTGGGCGCGGGGCTGGTGAATGCCGACAGTTTCGCCGGGCTGCGGGCCTTGACCACGCCCGCCAGCAAACGCCAGGCACGCAGTAGCCGGCGTGGGCGCGGGGCGTTTATCGGCGGCCTGGACGACGCCGGGCGCTGGGCTCTGGTGCGCCGCTCCCCCACCGCCGCCGGCCCGCATTCGGCCGAGACCCTGGAGCATGTGGCGATGACCCTGCTGCGCCGTTATGGCGTGGTGTTCTGGCGGTTGCTGGAGCGGGAAGCCGACTGGCTGCCAAGCTGGCGCGAATTGCTGCGCACCTTTCATCGCCTGGAGGCGCGGGGCGAGATTCGCGGCGGGCGGTTTGTGAGTGGTTTGGCGGGGGAACAGTTTGCGCTGCCGGAAGCGATTCCGTTGCTACGTGAGGTCAGACGCCGGCCGCATAACGGCAGTTTGATTGCAGTGTGCGGGGCGGACCCGTTGAACCTGGTGGGCACCTTGCTGCCGGGCAATAAAGTGCCGGCGGTGAGCGGCAATCGGATTGTGTATCGCGATGGCTTGCCAGCGGCGGTGATGGTCGCGGGTAAACAGCAGGTGTTGCAGGAGGAGGATTTGCAGGCGGTGCAGGAGAAGTTGATCAGGCGCTGAAACCTGTATGGACCTTGCCGGCCTCATCGCGGGCAAGCCCGGCTCCCACAGGTGAACACAATCCAAAGGTGGGAGCTGGCTTGCCTGCGATGAGGCCGGAAGAGTCAACACATCATTGGGGCCTGTGCTGCTCGGTCAACACCACTGGCCCCGGCACCTCTTCACCCGCCTCATCCACATGAGCGGTGCGCTTAGGCAACCAAACCTGCTGTGGATAAGTCTGCGCGAAGTGCACCTCATCACAGTTATCCACAAGTTTTTTCAGGCGCTGGTTAAACGCGCGGCTCACAGCATATTGCCCGCCCGACACGGTTCGGAACTGCGCCGTCAGCACCACGCCGTTGAGGTCCATCTTGTCGACCCCGAACACTTCCAGCGGGCCTTGCAGGTTGTACTTGAGGAACACGTCGTCGCGGATCGACTGCCCGGCCTCACGAATCAGTTCCACCGCTTTGTCCACATCGGTGTCGTAAGTGAACTGCACCGAGAAGAACGCATAGGCAAACTGCCGTGACTGGTTGGTGACCGCCTTGATCTGCCCGAATGGCACCGAGTGCACAAAACCCTTGCCGTCACGCAGGCGCAGGGTGCGGATGGTCAAGCCTTCCACGGTGCCGGCATGGCCGGAATCGAGCACCACCCAATCGCCGATCGACAGCGTGTCTTCAATGATAATGAACAGGCCGGTGATCACGTCCTGCACCAATTGCTGAGAGCCAAAACCGATGGCCAGGCCGACCACACCGGCACCCGCCAGCAACGGCGCGACATTGATGCCCAGGTTGGCCATGGTGGTGATCGCACAGATCACCACCAGCACGATTTTCACCGCATTGCGCAGCAACGGCAGGATGGTTTTGACCCGTGTGCTGGGCTGGCGACTGGAGCGTTTATTCACCGGCGGTTTCAACGCCTCCTGGATTGCCGTGTCGAGCACCACCCAGAACAGCCAGGTCACCAGCAGGATCAGGCCGATACTGCTCAGAGAATCGCTGATCGCCCGGCCCACCGAGTTACGCTGGGCAAATTCGAACAGCGACACCCCCCAGATACGCCCAAGGGCTTCGATAAACGCGATGGCCATGGCGATGCGCAATATTGCGTGCAGCAGGCTCAGAAAGCGCTCTTTGTAGGCGCTGCTGCGCTGGATCGCCACCTGGCTGCGGGACTTGAACAGGTGCTGCAACACCGTGCTGAGAAACACCGTGCCGATCAACAGAATCGTGGTGAACAGCGCGCAACGCAGGGCCTTCTGATTATCGTCGCCAGCGCCGATCAGGTTGATCGCCGAGACCAGCACCATCAACAGAATCGGCCAATACCACAGCCCGGAAAACACCCGCAGCGATTGCTGCAGCGCCGGGTGTTTGAGGCGCTGGGCCAACGGCCGGTTGCGGATCAGATGCGCGACCGGACGGCGCAGGCGCACCACCAGCACGCCGAAAATCACCGCTGCGAACAGGCCGGTAAACACCGCGATGCTGCTGGTGATATTGCCGCCCAACTGGCGGGCGATTTGCGGGCTGGTCAACGCATCGCTGAGGGCAGCGAGAAAGCCGATCAGGAACAGCGGCTTGGGGCAATAGTTGCGAATAATCTGCACGGCCGGGCGCTTGTGGCCGACGTTGAACATGACGATGACGCACAACAGCATCGACGTGGAGAAGATGCCGCTGCTGGTGGCATAGGCAAAACACAGTGCCAGTGCACGGCCTACGGAGCTGGGTAAAAAGTGGCTGACATAAAGCGTCAGCGGCAGGCAGACAAGGGCCGGGATCGTGTAGGGCACCACGTAGCCCAGTACGCCTTGCAGACGCTCGCGCCGTGCAACGAAATGCCGCCGACCGAGGCGCTGTACGCTAAAGCGCCCGAGCAGGGTGAGTGCCGCAAAGGCGCCGACCCACACCCCGGACAGCAGCAGGAAGTCTCCGGCCACGCTCCACGGCGAACGTTGCGCGGTTTGATCGACCAGCCGCCCGACTTCATCCGCCGCTCGGTCGGCGCGCAGGCGCCAGGCGTCGATGAGGTTCTGGTTGAGGTCGAGCTTGTCTTGCACATCATCAATGCTGGAGCTGATGGCGCCGAGCAAGCCACCTTCGACCAGCAACTCCGGCTTGGCGGGAGCCTCAGCTGCCGCAGGCGCCGCGGCCGCGGCTTGCAGCGCGCCATTGCCACACACCAACAGCGCGACGAGCAGTAATGCAGTCTTTAGATTCAGCAAAACACCGGGCTCCTTCAGCAGGGTCTGTAAGGAACTGACGGGTTTGAGCGCTGATCGTTCCCACGCTCTGCCTGGGAATGCATCTACGGATGCTCTGCGTCCACGGGATGCGGAGCGTGGGAACGATCGGTTAACAGCACCGCCTGTAGGTCACTCGAAACTTTCTCCCAACACTCGCAGTCAGCCAATAACGTCAACCAATAAAACAGGCTTCGCCCTTCACTTATCCACAGGAGCGATCATGGCTGCGATTGCCGACTGGGTGCCCGTTACGCCCAGCACCGCCATCACCCGCTTCACCGTGCTGACGGTCAATATCCATAAGGGTTTCACCGCGTTGAACCGACGCTTCATCCTGCCCGAGTTGCGTGAGGCGGTGCGCAGTGTGGGCGCCGACATGGTGTTCCTGCAGGAAATCCACGGCACCCATGAGCGTCACCCACAGCGCTACAGCGACTGGCCGAAGATGCCGCAGTATGAGTTCCTTGCCGACAGCATCTGGCCGCAGTTCGCCTACGGCCGCAACGCGGTCTACCCGCATGGCGACCACGGCAACGCGCTGCTGTCCAAATTCCAGATCATCCGCTACGACAACCTCGACATTTCCCAGAGCGGCCATGAAAGCCGGGGCCTGCTGCATTGCGTGCTGCGCTTGCCGGGCAGCAGCCAAGAGGTGCATGCGATCTGCATGCACCTGGGCTTGCGCGAGGTGCATCGCCAGCAGCAATTGCGTTTGCTGGAGCAACGCATCGCCGAGATTCCGGCTGACGCGGCGCTGATCGTCGCCGGTGATTTCAATGACTGGCGCCAGAAGGCCGACTTGAGCCAAAGCGGGCTCAGGGAGGTGTTTATCGAAGCCCATGGCAAACCGGCGCGCACCTTTCCGGCGCGCCTGCCATTGCTGCCTTTGGATCGCATCTATGTGCGTAACCTCAAGGTTCATAACCCCAGGGCGCTGACGACGCGGCCGTGGTCTCACCTGTCAGACCACGTGCCGTTGTCGGTGGAGATTGAGCTATGAATGTCGCCGTGGAACACATCGCCACCGACCAGCCGCCGGATGATGCCAAGGCCCGCGACCTGGATTACGGCTGGCAGCCGGGCAACCGCATTGAGCTGCTGGAGAACGGCGAGGCGTACTTTCCCGCCGTCTTCGAGGCCATGCGCCAGGCGCAGCGGGAGATCCTGCTGGAAACCTTTATTCTGTTCGAAGACAAGGTTGGGCATGAACTGCAAGGCATCCTGATCGAAGCGGCGCAACGCGGCGTGAAGGTGATCGTCAGCCTCGATGGCTTTGGCTGCGGCGAGCTGAGCCCAGCCTTTCTCGGTGAACTGGCCGACGCCGGGGTGGCGGTGCAAATGTTTGACCCGGCATCGAAGCTAGTGGGCATTCGCACCAACTGGTTCCGTCGCCTGCACCGCAAGATCGTGGTGGTGGACGCCGCCGTGGCGTTTATCGGCGGGATCAATTTTTCTGCCGACCACCTGGGTGATTTCGGCCCCGAAGCCAAGCAGGATTATGCCGTGCAGGTGAGCGGCCCGGCCGTGGCGGACCTGCATCATTTCGCCCTTGCCCAAAGTGGCCGCCAGGTGCGCACGCGACGCGGCTGGCGACGCCGCCAGCAACGGCCATCGCTGTGGCCGACGCACACCGACGACGGCCTGGTGCGCCTGATTTACCGCGACAACCTGCAACACCGCGATGACATCGAAGAGGCCTATATCCATGCCTTGAGCAAGGCACAAAAGCGCGTGGTGATTGCCAACGCCTACTTCTTCCCCGGCTACCGCCTGCTGCGTGAAATCCGCAATGCCGCGCGGCGTGGCGTGCAGGTGCAATTGATCATGCAGGGCCAGCCCGATGTGCTGCTGGCCAAGCTCGCGGCGCGCATGCTGTATGACTATCTGCTCAAGGATGGCGTGGTGATTCACGAGTATTGCCAGCGCCCGCTGCACGGCAAAGTGGCCTTGGTGGATGACGACTGGAGCACCGTGGGTTCGAGCAACCTGGACCCCTTGAGCCTGTCGCTGAACCTGGAAGCCAATGTGCTGATTCGTGACCACGCGTTCAATCAACAGCTGTACGAAAGCCTGGAAATACTGGCGCGCAATCATTGCCAGACCATGCCGGAAAAGCGCAAGCCGCGCCTGTGGTTATGGCGATTGACCGTGGGCTTTTTGGTGTTCCATGTCATGCGGCACTTCCCCGCCCTGACGGGTTGGCTGCCGGCACACAAACCGCGCCTCAAGCCATTCGAGAGCCAGGCCCATGACCACTGAAAGCGGCGGCTCGCGGTTCAAGCGCTGGAAGAAACCGCTGACGATCGCGTTTTTTCTGCTGCTGATTGTGCTGTTCACCCTGCTCGCGCGGCGCATCGACTGGAGCGAAGTGCTGCAGACGCTGGCGGACTTCAAGCTGCGCACGCTGTTGATCGCCGGTGGGCTGACGCTTTGCAGCTTCCTCGTCTACGCCAGCTTCGACCTGATCGGCCGCACTTACATTCGCCAGGATTTGCGCTGGAAGCAGATCCTGCCGGTGGGGATCATCAGCTATGCCTTCAACCTCAACCTGAGCGCGTGGGTCGGCGGCATTGCCATGCGCTATCGGCTGTATTCGCGGCTAGGGGTCAGCACCAGCAATATCGCCAAAATCCTTGGGCTGAGCTTGGCCACCAACTGGTTTGGCTATATGGCCGTGGCCGGTGTGGTGTTCAGCAGTGGGTTGGTGACCATGCCGCCGGGCTGGAAGGTCAGCAGCGGCGCGTTGCAAGGCATTGGCGTGCTGTTGGTGCTGGCCAGCCTGGGCTACTTGGCGGCGTGCCAGTTTGCAAAGAAACGCGCGTGGTCGGTCAAAGGTATCGAGATCAACTTGCCGTCGTTGCGCATGGCCTGTTTGCAGCTGGCGCTGGGTGCGTTGAACTGGTCGTTGATGGCGGCGGTGATCTTCACTTTGCTGCCGGCCAAGCTGGACTACCCGCTGGTATTGGGCGTGCTGCTGATCAGCGCGATTGCCGGGGTGATCACCCATATCCCCGCCGGGCTCGGAGTGCTGGAGGCCGTGTTTATCGCGCTGATGCAGCATGAGGCATCGCGGGGCAGCTTGCTCGCAGGGCTGATTGCCTACCGGGCGATCTACTTTATTTTGCCGCTGCTGGTGGCGTTGGTGATGTACCTGGCGGTGGAGGCCAAGGCCAAGGCGTTGCGGGTCAAGAAGACACCGGCTTGAAGATGGGGTGATTGGTCTGGCGCCTTCGCGAGCAAGCCCGCTCCCACAGGTGACCCTATTTCAAGGATGTACTCGGTCAAATGTGGGAGCGGGCTTGCTCGCGAAAGCGGCCTAAAGTGCACTGCATCAGCGTGATTGAATAATGCTCAACCGCTCCCCCACCACCATCTCGGTAATCCAGTCCACCAGGATCGAGGTGTAGGCTTGCTGCGACACCGGGTCGCTCAGCGAGTGGTCGGCGCCATCGATGATCCGATGGGTCAGCGAATGGGTGTGCTGGCACGCAGCCCGGTAGCTCATGATGGTGGCATGGGGCACATGGTCGTCGGTTTCCGACTCGACGATCAGTACATCACCGCTGAACTTGGCACAGGCATGCAAGGCACGGTTGGTTTCGGCGTGCACCAGGGTGCTGCGATAATCCATCAGGTCGGCCTTATCCAGGTCGCGCTTGGGCTTGAGCCACTCCTGGTCGCGGTACAGCGCCGGCACGCGTAGCGCCAACCAGCGTACCGGGCGCAATGAAGTGAGAATCGCCGCCAGGTAGCCACCATAACTGGTGCCCACCACAGCCACGGCCGAGGTGTCGATGGCGGGGTGCGAGAGCAGGCGATCGTAGGCCGCCAGCAAGTCGCGCAGGTTGTCTTCACGGGTGACGCGGGACAAGGGAATGCCGGTGCCGGCATGGCCGCGCAGGTCGAAGGTCAGGCACACGCAGCCTAAGCCCGCGATGCCTTTGGCGCGCTCAAGGTCGCGTTCCTGGCTGCCGCCCCAGCCGTGCACAAACAACACGCCGGGGACTTTGGATTTTGGACTCAGGAAGGTGCCGCTCATCTGTTCGTCGTCGATATCGATCGCAATGCTTTCGCTTCTAGCCGTCATAAGATTTAACCGTCACATACTTGAGAAGAAAGTCGCTGTTTTCGGCCGGGCCGCGATAGACCTCAATGGCGTGCGCAGGCAGCGGTTGGTCCACATAGGTCTCCACCGAGGACACATTAATAGCCCGCAGGCCGGGGTTATTGACGAAGCTTTGCAGCGCCGCGACCTCCGCGCTGCTGGCCCCGCCCATGCGCCAGGATTGTTCGAGCACGCCGCTACGGCGTTGGCCGTCACTGTCCAGGCCTTGAGCAATGTCGTAATTACGCCGCGAGGCATAGAAACCAGGGTAGGCCTCATCGGCGGCGCTGTCGAAAACCTGGGCTTGCTGGATGGCTTCGCGCACATCATCGGGCAAATCGAGCTCAAGCAGGTCGTCATAACCACCGGGCACTACCAGCAAGGTCGAGCCGCCGTACACCTCTTCGCCGTGCCCGTCCTGGGTGAGGAATTGCTCGCCGCAGTAGCTGATCACGTGGTCGCCGATAAAGCTCTGGCCCACACTGTGGGTGATGACGTCGTGCAGATCCTGCTCCAGCACTACGCCGTCGTTGAACAGCTGCGCCGCTTCGGGTCGCGCCAGCAACGCTTCGAATGCGTCGAGACTGTGGATAACTTCCTGGCCGCGGCCGGCACAGGCGTGCACCGGTTTTATGCGAATCGGCCCGCTGTAGAGCAAGCGCGTGGCGGCAGGCAACGCGTCTTCAAGGGCAAACACGCTGAGCCCGTCGAGAACAACCGCGCGCACACGCTCACAGAACGCTGGCGACCAGCCTTCAGGCGCCGTCGCGTCAGGACTTAGCAGGCCGTGGGTGATCGCTTTGGTACAGATGAAAGCGTGATCGACATAACCGCCCCACAGATCTTCCGGCCCTTTGATATTGAGCGGCCGCGCTTGCGCGGGGCCGACCAGGGTTTGGGTGGGCAAGACATATAAGTCGAGGCCATCATGTAGCTGCGGGTCATAGCTGCCGCCGAATTTTAGCCCAAGGATCTGCGCCAGCCAGCGCGCGAGGGCGCGATTGGTTTCGACTTCATGCTGCGGCGCCCCTTGTCGTGTGGAGTGGGCGACTACGCGTTTTTTGCGTTGAATCGGGGTCATGCGTCCCCCTTGGCGATCCTGCCATGTGTGTGTGAGAAAGGTTGCATGGATCACGCCAAGGCACGGCTGGGGAGGATGACAGGTAAATCAAACAGTTACCGACACAGCGATGGCACTAGGCCTGTCTTATTCTGCACGACAGGGGTTTAAACGGACGGTGTTCTGCACGACGCCTCCATCAAAGCAGCTGCGTGGATGGCGACGGGCCAGCTAAGATGCAAGGCACTGCCAACCATCATAAGGACGCCCATGGCCAAGCAAGCGCTCATCCTCATCGATATCCAGAACGATTATTTCCCCGAAGGCAAGTGGCCGCTCGCTGGCGTGGAAGCCGCGGCGGACAAGGCTGCGCAGGTGCTGCAGGCGTTTCGCCAGGCGGGCGACGCCGTCATCCATGTGCGCCATGAATTCACCAGCGAAGACGCGCCCTTCTTTACGCCAGGCTCCGAGGGCGCGCACCTGCATGCCAAGGTGCTGAACCAGGGCAACGAGCCGGTAGTGCTTAAACACTTTGTGAACGCGTTTCGCGGCACCAACCTGCGCAGCGTGCTGGAACAACGCGCCATCACAGACGTAGTGGTGGTCGGCAACATGAGCCATATGTGCATCGATGCCGTGGTGCGGGCAGCGGCGGACCTGGGCTACAAAGTCACGCTGATTCACGACGCCTGCGCAACCCGCGACCAGACATTCAATGGCCAGGTGATTGCGGCCGCGCAGGTGCATGGCGCTTATATGGCCTCGCTGGCTTTCGGGTATGCCAGCGTGGTGTCGACGGATGAATACTTGAAGGCGCAAGCGGCGGCACAATGACCTCCGCTTGCTGGCCTTCAGCGCGTTGCGATGATGAACAGGCGTGGAAAAGGCAGCAACACAGTGCCATCAGCCAGGGCTGGGTAAGCCTGGGTGATACGCGCCTGGTATTGCTGTAGGAATGCGGCTTTTTCGCTGTCGGTCAACGGCGCAAGAAACGGCCGCAATGCCGACGCCTTGAACCACTCCACCACCGCCGCGTGATCGGCCAGCGGGTGTTGATAGGTGGTGCGCCATACGTCGACAGTGCTGCAATGTTTGCTCAGCAACTCGTAGTAGTAACTCGCGGTGTGCCGCTCGTTATGTTTGACCGCACCGATCTTCGCCGCCCACGGGCCATCTGCCGCCACGTCGCGGGCCAGCCGGTGGGCCGGTTCGTCAAGGTTGTCCGGGGTTTGTACGGCGAGGGTTCCACCAAGCGTCAGCTGGTCGACCAGATGCGGGTAGAGCGTGGCGTGGTTCGGCAGCCATTGTAGGGAAGCATTGGCGAGGATCACATCGTATTTTTGCGACGGGCTCCAGGCGCCGATGTCTGCCAGCTCGAAATTTAGTTGCGGCAGGCGCTTGCGGGCGTCGACCAGCATGTCGTCAGAGCTGTCCATGCCCGTAATGTGCGCCTGCGGGAAACGCTCGGCCAACACTTGGGTTGAATTGCCGGGGCCGCATCCCAGGTCGACGGCGCTACGGACATTGTCATTCGCAATAGCCGCAACCAAGTCACGGACCGGACGGGTGCGTTGCTGTTCAAACATCGTGTATTGCTTGGCAGACCAGGTCATCGCGGCGTTCCTTCTTTGTTAGAGGTGACCACAGCCTAAATCTTGTGAACCATGAGAACAAATGCCAGGATTGGCAACCTCCCATACCTTGAAAGTATCCTTATGTTGGAGCTTCGCCAGCTTAGAGCCTTCGTGGCCATTGCCGAGGAAGGCTACATCACCCGCGCCGCGGAACGCCTGGGCATGCAGCAACCACCCTTGACGCGCTTGCTGCAAAGCCTTGAAACGCAATTGGGCGTGGTCTTGATGGAGCGCCTGCCCCGGGGTGTGCGCCCAACCACGGCGGGCCTGGCATTGTTGGATGAAGCCCGAGATATTTTGGCCCGAGCCGAAGGTGTTACCGACGTGGTACGCCGCGCCGCCCGGGGTGAGCGAGGCCGACTCGCCATCGGCTTTACCAGCTCGGCGGCATTGCACCCGTTTGTACCCAGCGTGCTGCGGCGGTTTCGCGAGGCCTTTGTGGGTGTCTCGGTGGTACTGGAGGAAGCAGGAACCGGCGAGCTGCTGGACGCGCTGGTGCAGGAAAAGCTGGATGCCGCGTTTATCCGCTCCCCGCTCAGTGGCACGCAACAGTTGCAGGACGAACCTATCCTGGTGGAGCCCATGCTGCTGGCCCTGCCGACCGACCATCCCTTGGCACTCGATGCGGGGCAGCCGTTACCCTTGGCAGCATTGGCTGATGAGGCTTTTGTGCTCTATCGCCGGCGCGTGGGGTTGGGTTTGTATGACGCCATCCTGGTCGCCTGCCGTGAAGCCGGGTTCAGCCCGCAGGTGGTGCAGGAAGCGCCACGCATGACGGCGACCTTGAGTCTTGTGGCTGCGGGGCTTGGGGTCTCTATCGTGCCCGCCTCCATGCAGCGGCTGCGCGGCGATGGCATTGTTTATCGCGAGCTGACCGAGTGCCAGAGCCTGGTGGCGCCATTGCATTTGGCCACACGTATTGGTGACGGTTCGGCGGTCTTGCGCAGGTTCAAGGAGATGGTGGTTACAGCGGCCGCGACAGACGCCTGATTGCAGGCATTAAAAAACCCCCGAGGCTTTCGCCTGCGGGGGTTTTGCTCGTTCCGGGCCTGGGACCTTAGAACGGGATATCGTCATCAAAGCTGTCGAAATCCGGAGCCGGCTGTGGAGCGGCCTGCTGCGGAGGCGGTGCCTGGCGCGACTGTTGCGGAGCCGACTGCTGTGGGCGCGGAGCCTGCTGACGTGGGGCCGGAGCGGATTGCTGGTAGTTATTGCCCCCGCCTTGTTGGTCGCCCTGCTGTGGACGGCCGCCCAACAGCTGCATGGTGCCTTGCATGTCGACCACGATTTCAGTGGTGTAACGCTTGATGCCGTCTTTTTCCCACTCGCGGGTTTGCAGCTTGCCTTCGATGTAGACCTGCGAACCTTTGCGCAGGTACTCACCGGCGATCTCTGCAACCTTGCCGAACATCGACACGCGGTGCCATTCGGTTTTCTCGACCTTCTGGCCGGTCTGCTTGTCGGTCCACTGTTCGCTGGTTGCCAGACTCAGGTTGGTCACGGCGTTACCGTTAGGCAAGTAGCGAACTTCGGGATCCTGGCCGCAAGTACCGACCAATATGACTTTGTTAACCCCACGGGCCATAACGTTCTCCTAGGCTGGGCGCGCTGTCGGCACTGGATTGACCAGTTGCTCAAGCGTCGCGCGATCCAATAATTCGGTGTCCAATTTGATGTAAATGGCCGCCTCTTCAGCAACCACCACTGCATCTGTTACTCCTACGACGGCCTTTAGGCGCTCTACCAGGCCGCTTTCACGGATCGCCTCGGGCGATAGCGGCAAACGCAGGCTTGTGACGTAGGGAGGTTCGCGCATGGTAACAGCAAAGACCAGCCAAAGTGCAGCCAGCCCGGCGCATCCCAGGAACACAACCGACAAACCGCCATGCTGGAACATCCAGCCACCCATGATGCCGCCCAATGCGGAGCCCAGGAACTGGCTGGTGGAATACACCCCCATCGCCGTGCCCTTACCGCCGGCCGGTGAAACTTTGCTGATCAACGAAGGCAGTGATGCCTCCAGCAGGTTGAACGCGGTGAAAAACACCACCGTACCCATTACCAGTGCCCGCAGGCTGTCGCCGAACTGCCAGAAGAATAGCTCAGTGAGCATCAGCGTCGCGACGGCGCCGAGCAAAACTCGTTTCATTTTGCGTTTCTTCTCGCCGTAGATGATGAACGGGATCATGGCGAAGAACGAAATCAGCAAGGCGGTGAGGTACACCCACCAGTGTTGCTCCTTGGGCAAACCGGCTTTTTCGACCAGTGCCAGGGGCAACGCAACGAAGCTGCACATCAGCATTGCGTGCAACACGAAGATACCTAAATCCAGGCGCAGCAGGTCCGGGTGCTTGAGCGTCGGCAGTAACGCCTTGCGTGCAACGCCGGACTCACGGTGCGCCAGCGTGCCGGTAGAGCGCGGCACCATAAAGGCCACGATCACGATGCCGAACAACGCCATGCCGCCAGTGGCGAGAAACAGCCCGTGCAAACCGAAGGCGCGGGTCAGCAAGGGGCCAACCACC
Source organism: Pseudomonas sp. W3I7 (assembly GCF_030816095.1). Lineage (NCBI taxonomy): Bacteria > Pseudomonadati > Pseudomonadota > Gammaproteobacteria > Pseudomonadales > Pseudomonadaceae > Pseudomonas > Pseudomonas sp. W3I7. The sequence continues at coordinate 324,335 of NZ_JAUSXP010000001.1, read as the reverse complement.
ATCGCAACGGCGAAGGACAGGCCGATGGTCATGCCGATCATGGCCATGGCCTTGGTGCGGTGTTGTTCGCGGGTCAGGTCCGAAAGCAGCGCCATCACTGCAGCGGAAATCGCCCCGGCGCCCTGCAGGACGCGCCCGGCAATCACACCCCAGATCGAATCGGATTGCGCCGCGAGCACACTGCCGAGGGCGAACACGATCAGCCCCAGGTAGATGACGGGACGACGGCCGATACGGTCGGAAATGATCCCGAACGGAATCTGAAAAAGCGCCTGGGTCAGGCCATAGGCGCCAATCGCCAAGCCGATCAGTGCGGGGGTCGCTCCTGCGAGATCCATTCCATAGGTCGCCAGCACCGGCAACACCATAAACATGCCTAGCATACGGAACGCGAACACCAGGGCCAGACCGCTTGCTGCTCGGGTCTCGCCGCTACTCATGCGTTCGCTGTGGGGATCGTGCATGGAAAAACCTCGTGTGAACCGGCGGCGATTCTACCAGTCCCATCGATTGAGAGGGTATATGCGGCGCTTTGCCGCGCAGCTTTCATGTAAGGCTGCACCCGGCACTTTGACAGTGTATATTCATCCAGTCTTTAGCCGTATACTCCGGCATTATTTACGCCCGCCGTGCGAGGCCATCTTGGACAAGATCCTGATTCGTGGGGCTAGAACCCACAACCTGAAGAACATCGACCTGACCCTGCCCCGGGACAAACTGATCGTCATCACCGGCTTGTCCGGCTCGGGCAAATCGTCCCTGGCGTTCGACACGCTGTATGCCGAGGGCCAGCGCCGCTATGTTGAATCGCTGTCGGCCTATGCCCGGCAGTTCCTGTCGATGATGGAAAAACCCGACGTCGACACCATCGAAGGCCTGTCGCCGGCGATTTCCATCGAACAGAAGTCGACCTCCCATAACCCGCGCTCCACCGTGGGCACCATCACCGAGATCTACGACTACCTGCGTCTGCTGTATGCGCGCGTAGGTATTCCCCGTTGCCCGGACCACGATATTCCGCTGGAAGCCCAAACCGTCAGCCAGATGGTCGACCTGGTACTGGCCCAGCCGGAAGGCGCCAAGCTGATGCTGCTGGCGCCGGTGATCCGTGAGCGCAAGGGTGAGCACCTGTCGGTCTTCGAAGAGCTGCGTGCCCAGGGCTTTGTGCGGGCGCGCATCAACGGCAAGCTGTATGAGCTGGATGAAGCGCCGAAACTCGACAAGCAGAAGAAGCATTCGATTGATGTGGTGGTCGACCGCTTCAAAGTACGTGCCGATTTGCAGCAGCGTTTGGCGGAATCGTTCGAGACCGCGCTGAAGCTGGCCGATGGCATTGCCCTGGTCGCACCAATGGATGACGAGCCCGGCGAAGAGATCATCTTCTCCGCACGTTTTGCCTGCCCGATCTGCGGCCATGCGATCAGCGAGCTGGAACCCAAGCTGTTTTCCTTCAACAACCCGGCCGGTGCCTGCCCGACATGCGACGGCCTGGGGGTGAAGCAGTTCTTCGACATCAAGCGCCTGGTCAATGGTGACCTGACGTTGGCGGAGGGCGCGATACGCGGCTGGGACAGGCGCAACGTCTATTACTTCCAGATGCTGGGGTCGTTGGCGTCGCACTATAAATTCAGCCTGGAAGTGCCGTTCAATCAACTGCCGGCCGAGCAGCAGAAAGTCATTCTGCACGGCAGTGGTTCGCAGAACGTCGACTTCAAGTACCTGAACGACCGTGGCGATATCGTCAAACGCTCCCACCCGTTCGAAGGCATCGTGCCGAACCTCGAGCGTCGCTACCGCGAGACGGAATCGGCCAGCGTGCGCGAAGAGCTGGCGAAATTCCTCAGCACCCAACCTTGCCCGGACTGCCGTGGCACGCGCCTGCGTCGTGAGGCGCGGCACGTGTGGGTCGGTGAGAAAACATTGCCGGCGGTCACCAACCTGCCGATCGGCGATGCCTGTGAATACTTCGGTGTGCTCAAGCTGACCGGTCGCCGTGGGGAAATTGCCGACAAGATTCTCAAGGAAATCCGTGAGCGCTTGCAGTTCCTGGTCAACGTTGGCCTGGACTACCTGTCGCTGGATCGCAGCGCGGATACCTTGTCCGGCGGTGAGGCCCAGCGGATTCGCCTGGCCAGCCAGATTGGTGCCGGCCTGGTGGGCGTTCTGTACATCCTCGACGAGCCGTCGATCGGCCTGCACCAACGTGACAATGATCGCCTGCTGGGTACGCTGAAACACCTGCGCGATATCGGCAACACGGTGATCGTGGTTGAGCACGATGAAGACGCGATTCGCTTGGCCGATTATGTGGTCGACATTGGCCCAGGTGCGGGTGTGCATGGCGGGCATATTGTGGCTGAGGGCACGCCTGCCGAAGTGATGGCTCACCCGGACTCGTTGACTGGCAAGTACCTGTCCGGTCGCGTGAAAATCGCAGTGCCAGCCAAACGTACGCCGCGTAACAAAAAAATGGCGTTGCACCTCAAGGGCGCGCGCGGCAACAACCTGCGCAATGTCGACCTGGAGATTCCGCTGGGCCTGCTGACCTGCGTGACCGGTGTTTCCGGCTCGGGCAAATCGACGCTGATCAACAACACGCTTTTCCCCCTGAGTGCCACCGCCCTGAACGGCGCGACCACCCTGGAAGCGGCTGCACACGACAGCATCAAGGGCCTGGAGCACTTGGACAAGGTGGTCGACATCGACCAAAGCCCGATTGGCCGCACACCCCGCTCGAACCCTGCGACCTATACCGGGCTGTTCACGCCGATACGCGAATTGTTTGCCGGCGTGCCGGAGTCTCGCTCACGGGGCTACGGGCCTGGCCGGTTCTCGTTCAACGTCAAGGGTGGCCGCTGTGAAGCCTGCCAGGGCGATGGCCTGATCAAGGTGGAGATGCACTTCCTGCCGGACATCTACGTGCCGTGCGATGTGTGCAAGAGCAAGCGCTACAACCGCGAGACCCTGGAGATCAAGTACAAGGGCAAAAGCATCCACGAAACCCTGGAGATGACCATCGAGGAAGCGCGGGTGTTCTTCGACGCAGTTCCGGCATTGGCGCGCAAGCTGCAGACGTTGATGGATGTGGGCCTGTCGTACATCAAGCTGGGGCAGTCGGCGACTACGTTGTCGGGCGGTGAGGCGCAGCGGGTGAAGTTGTCCCGTGAGTTGTCCAAGCGCGATACGGGCAAGACCCTGTATATCCTTGATGAGCCGACTACGGGCCTGCACTTTGCAGATATTCAGCAATTGCTCGACGTATTGCACCGCTTGCGCGACCACGGCAACACGGTCGTGGTGATCGAGCACAACCTCGACGTGATCAAGACCGCCGACTGGCTGGTAGACCTGGGGCCGGAAGGCGGCTCCAAGGGTGGCCAGATTATTGCGGTGGGTACGCCGGAGCAGGTCTCCGAGATGCCACAGTCGCATACGGGTTACTACTTGAAGCCACTGTTGGCGCGCGACAAAGCCTGATTTATCGGGCGCATGAAAAAGCCCCTGTCACTTTGCGGTGACAGGGGCTTTTTTGTAGCCGGAAATCAGAACTGCGATTGCAGGTAATTCTCCAGACCGACCAACTTGATCAGCCCCAACTGCTTTTCAAGCCAGTAGGTGTGATCTTCTTCGGTGTCATTCAGCTGCACGCGCAGGATCTCGCGAGTGACATAGTCGTTGTGCTGCTCGCAGAGCTCGATGCCCTTGCAGAGCGCGGCACGCACCTTGTACTCGAGACGAAGGTCGGCAGCGAGCATGTCAGGCACCGTGGTGCCCACGTCCAGGTCGTCGGGACGCATGCGCGGCGTGCCTTCGAGCATCAGGATACGGCGCATCAGCGCGTCGGCGTGCTGTGCCTCTTCTTCCATTTCATGGTTGATACGCTCGTAGAGCTCGGTAAAGCCCCAGTCTTCGTACATACGCGAATGGATGAAATATTGGTCACGAGCTGCCAGTTCGCCCGTCAGCAACGTGTTGAGGTAATCGATTACGTCGGGGTGACCTTGCATCGCCCTACATCTCCCTGCTTGAAAGTCTGTAGTTTGAACCATGCTGACTCGAAGGTCACGGGACAAACGGCAGAAAAGTGATGTTTTTCGGGGAAAAGTAGCTAAAAAAACGCAAAAACCGCCCAAATGAGGGCGGTTCTGCTTCTCGTTTAGAGTCAGCTAAGCGTTACGCCCACTGCGGTTGAAATGCCCTGGCCATAAGCAGGGTCCGCTTGGAAAAAGTACGGAAGTACGCGTCGAATCACGTCGCTGCTAACACCTGCCATTGAACCGGCAATGTTGTTGATCAGCAGGGCCTTCTGAGCATCGTCCTGCAGGCGGAACAACGCACCGGCATGGCTGTAGTAGTCCGTGTCTTCACGTTGATCATAACGGTCAGCAGCACCGCTCAGCGCCAGAGGCGGCTCAGCGTACTGTGGCGCCTGCTTTGGTGTATCCGCAAAGCTGTTGGGCTCATAGTTAGGAGCCGCACCACCGTAACCAAGGGACATGGAACCATCACGCTGGTTGTTATTGACCGGACTCAATGGGGAGTTGATCGGCAACTGCTGATGGTTGGTGCCAACGCGATAGCGGTGGGCGTCCGCATAAGCGAAAACACGGCCTTGAAGCATACGGTCTGGCGACAGACCAACACCCGGAACCATATTGCTTGGACCGAAGCATGCCTGCTCGACTTCAGCAAAGTAATTCACTGGATTACGGTTCAGCTCCAGTTCACCCACCTCGATCAACGGAAACTCCTGCTGCGACCAGGTTTTGGTCACATCGAACGGGTTCTCGTAGTGAGCAGCGGCCTGAGCCTCGGTCATGATCTGAATGTTGACGCTCCACTTTGGATAGTCACCGCGCTCAATTGCAGCAAACAGGTCACGCTGCGCGTAATCAGGATCGGTACCGGCGATACGGGTCGCCTCCTCGGGTGTCAGGTTCTTGATCCCTTGCTTGGTTTTATAGTGCCACTTGACCCAATGGCGCTCGCCTTTGGCGTTGATAAGGCTGTAGGTATGACTCCCGAAGCCGTGCATGTGACGATAGCCGTCTGGAGTACCGCGATCCGAGAACAAAATTGTGATCTGGTGCAGCGCCTCTGGGGACAATGACCAGAAGTCCCAGACCATTTGGGCACTTTTGAGGTTGGTTTGCGGCAAGCGTTTCTGGGTGTGGATAAAATCCGGAAACTTGAGCGGGTCGCGAATGAAGAACACCGGGGTGTTGTTGCCAACGATGTCCCAGTTTCCTTCCTCGGTGTAAAACTTCAAGGCAAAGCCGCGCGGGTCACGCGCAGTATCTGCCGAGCCACGCTCGCCACCTACCGTAGAGAAACGCAAAAACGTAGGGGTCTGCTTGCCTACGGACTCAAAAAGTTTGGCACGGGTGTATTGGGTGATGTCCCGAGTGACGGTAAACGTACCGTGCGCACCTGAGCCTTTGGCGTGCACGCGCCGCTCAGGGATGTTCTCACGGTTGAAGTGCGCAAGCTTCTCGATGAGGTGAAAGTCATCGAGGAGCAATGGGCCACGCGGGCCGGCAGTGCGGGAGTTCTGGTTATCAGCGACGGGAGCGCCGCTGGCAGTAGTCAGAATTGTACTCATGCTCAATCTTCCTCAGGTCAGGCTTAGAACTGCCGGCTAATCGGCTTGGAGGGAGTATTGACCATCAAGATGACACCATCAAATGCATTAAATCATGGACTTTGATAGAAAATAACTAACACCCATCAGGGCGAGTAGAGTTTGTTTAAGAAGGGAACCGACAGCGACTTGAGAAATATAGACGGCTTTTCTATCGCCCACAAAAAACCGGGCACTAGGCCCGGTTCTTCGTTACAGCTAGACGTCTTACTCGGCGCTTACAGCTTCGCCTGCAGTAGCACGATCAACCAACTCGACGTACGCCATTGGCGCGTTGTCGCCAGTGCGGAAGCCGCACTTGAGGATGCGCAGGTAGCCACCCTCACGGGTAGCGTAACGCTTGCCCAGGTCGTTGAAGAGCTTACCAACGATAGCTTTCGAACGGGTACGGTCGAAAGCCAAACGGCGGTTAGCCAGGCTGTCTGTCTTGGCCAAAGTGATCAGCGGCTCAGCAACGCGACGCAGTTCTTTAGCTTTCGGCAGTGTAGTTTTGATCAGCTCGTGCTCGAACAGCGACACCGCCATGTTTTGAAACATGGCCTTGCGGTGCGAGCTGGTACGGCTCAGGTGACGACCACTTTTACGATGACGCATGGTTCATTCCTTACCAAACTCACGTTCGGTGATTACGACGATCAGGCAGTCGCCTTGTCGTCCTTCTTAAGACTTGCAGGCGGCCAGTTGTCGAGGCGCATGCCGAGGGACAGACCGCGGGAGGCCAGAACGTCCTTGATTTCAGTCAAGGATTTCTTGCCCAGGTTCGGAGTCTTCAACAGTTCTACTTCGGTACGCTGAATCAGGTCGCCGATGTAGTAAATGTTTTCCGCCTTAAGGCAGTTAGCCGAACGTACAGTCAGTTCCAGATCGTCAACCGGGCGAAGCAGGATCGGATCGATCTCGTCTTCCTGCTCGATTACCACTGGTTCGCTGTCACCTTTGAGGTCGACGAACGCAGCCAACTGCTGTTGCAGAATGGTTGCAGCGCGGCGGATAGCCTCTTCAGGATCCAGAGTACCGTTGGTTTCCAGATCAATAACCAGCTTGTCCAGGTTAGTACGCTGCTCGACACGGGCGTTTTCCACCACGTATGCGATACGGCGAACCGGGCTGAACGAAGAGTCAAGCTGCAAGCGACCAATGCTGCGGCTTTCGTCTTCATCGCTCTGACGCGAGTCGGCCGGTTCATAACCACGACCACGAGCTACGGTGAGCTTCATGTTCAGGGCGCCGTTAGACGCCAGGTTAGCGATTACGTGATCGGGATTAACGATCTCGACATCATGATCCAGCTGAATATCGGCAGCGGTAACCACCCCCGAACCCTTCTTCGACAAGGTCAGCGTAACTTCGTCACGGCCGTGCAGCTTGATAGCCAGACCTTTAAGGTTCAACAGGATTTCAATTACGTCTTCCTGTACACCTTCGATGGCGCTGTACTCGTGGAGCACACCGTCAATCTCGGCCTCGACTACTGCACAGCCGGGCATTGAGGACAACAGGATGCGGCGCAGCGCGTTGCCCAGGGTGTGGCCAAAACCACGCTCGAGAGGCTCGAGAGTGATCTTGGCGCGGGTTGGACTGACAACCTGCACATCAATGTGGCGGGGTGTCAGGAACTCATTTACCGAAATCTGCATGGATGCACCTATTTTCTAGCCCTTACTTGGAGTAGAGCTCGACAATCAGGCTTTCGTTGATGTCGGCGGACAGATCACTGCGAGCAGGAACGTTCTTGAAAACGCCCGACTTCTTCTCAGTGTCTACTTCTACCCATTCTACGCGGCCACGTTGGGCACACAGATCGAGAGCTTGGACAATGCGAAGTTGGTTTTTTGCTTTCTCGCGAATCGCGACCACGTCACCAGCACGAACCTGGTAGGACGGAACGTTAACGGTTTGGCCGTTTACGCTGACGGATTTGTGCGATACCAGCTGACGGGATTCGGCACGAGTCGAACCAAAGCCCATACGGTATACAACGTTGTCCAGACGGCATTCGAGCAGTTGCAGCAGGTTTTCACCGGTTGCACCTTTCTTGCCAGCAGCTTCTTTGTAGTAGCCGCTGAACTGACGCTCGAGAACGCCGTAGATACGACGGACCTTCTGCTTTTCACGCAGTTGGGTGCCGTAATCGGACTGGCGACCGCGGCGTTGGCCGTGGATACCAGGTGCTGCTTCAATGTTGCACTTCGATTCGATCGCGCGCACGCCGCTCTTCAAGAAGAGATCGGTGCCTTCGCGACGAGCGAGTTTGCATTTTGGACCAATGTAACGAGCCATTCTTTACAATCTCCTGGATTACACGCGGCGCTTCTTCGGCGGACGGCACCCGTTGTGCGGGATTGGCGTCACGTCGGTGATGCTGGCGATCTTATAGCCACAGCCGTTCAAAGCACGGACAGCAGACTCACGACCTGGACCTGGACCTTTGACGTTAACGTCGAGGTTTTTCAGGCCGTATTCCAGCGCAGCTTGACCAGCACGTTCAGCAGCTACTTGAGCAGCAAACGGGGTGGACTTGCGGGAACCGCGGAAACCCGAACCACCAGAGGTAGCCCAAGACAGCGCGTTACCTTGACGGTCGGTGATGGTCACGATGGTGTTGTTAAAAGAAGCATGGATGTGGGCGATGCCATCAACCACTGTCTTTTTAACTTTTTTACGAGGACGAGCAGCAGGTTTTGCCATGATAATTTTCCTGTCGATTCGCGTGGGCGATTACTTGCGGATCGGCTTACGCGGACCTTTACGGGTACGCGCGTTAGTCTTGGTACGCTGACCGCGTACTGGAAGACCACGACGATGACGCAGACCACGGTAGCAACCGAGGTCCATCAAACGCTTGATTTTCATGTTGATTTCGCGACGCAGGTCACCTTCAGTGGTGAACTTCGCCACTTCGCCACGCAACAGCTCAATCTGCTCGTCGCTCAGATCCTTGATCTTTGCGGCTGGGTTTACCCCAGTGTCTGCGCAAATTTTCTGCGCAGTAGTGCGACCAACACCATAGATGTAGGTCAGCGAGATAACAGTGTGCTTGTTATCTGGAATGTTAACGCCTGCAATACGGGCCATTCAGTGGGACTCCAATTGACAGCTACCTACGCCCCGGAAGCCAAGAAATAGGGCGCGAGATAATATCGCTGTAATAACAAATAATCAACCCGGCAGCGCACTAGCTGCCGGGCTTCAAGCGGATCACACTCAGCCTTGGCGCTGTTTGTGACGCGGTTCCGCGCTGCAAATTACTCGAACAACACCTTCGCGGCGAATAATCTTGCAGTTACGGCACAGCTTTTTCACCGATGCACGAACTTTCATCACCAACTCCTCGAACCTTATGGGGTACTCAGCGCAACATGCCGCTGCCGTAGCCCTTCAGGTTGGCTTTCTTCATCAGGGATTCGTACTGGTGCGAAACGAGGTGCGATTGTACTTGGGACATGAAGTCCATCACAACCACGACCACGATCAGCAACGAGGTCCCGCCAAGGTAGAACGGAACGTTTGCTGCAACCACCAGGAACTGGGGAAGCAAGCACACGGCCGTCATATATAGAGCACCGAACAGGGTCAAACGAGTCAGAACGCCATCAATGTAGCGTGCCGACTGCTCACCTGGACGGATACCCGGAATAAAGGCACCGGACTTCTTCAGGTTTTCCGCTACGTCTTTCGGATTGAACATCAACGCCGTATAGAAGAAGCAGAAGAAAATAATCCCTGCACTAAACAGCAGAATATTCAACGGCTGACCAGGAGCGATCGACTGAGAGAGGTCCTGCAGCCAGCCCATATTTTCAGACTGACCAAACCAGGTACCCAACGAAGCCGGAAACAGCAAAATGCTGCTCGCGAAAATTGCCGGAATAACACCGGCCATATTCACTTTCAGCGGCAAGTGGCTGGTCTGCGCAGCAAAGACCTTACGGCCCTGCTGACGCTTGGCGTAGTGAACAGCAATACGACGCTGGCCACGCTCAATGAACACCACAAAACCGATAATCGCTACTGCCAGCAAACCGATGGCAACCAAGGCGAAGATATTGATATCACCCTGACGTGCAGACTCGAAAGACTGCCCAATTGCTCTCGGAAGACCGGCGACGATACCTGCGAAAATCAACATCGAGATACCGTTACCAACACCACGTTCAGTAATCTGCTCACCCAGCCACATCATGAACATCGCACCAGCCACAAACGTGGATACCGCGACGAAATAGAAGCCAAAGTCACCAGTGAACGCAACGCCCTGCCCCGCCAGACCAACGGACATGCCGATAGCTTGAACCAGGGCGAGAACGACAGTGCCGTAGCGGGTGTACTGGCTAATCTTGCGACGGCCAGCTTCACCTTCCTTCTTCAACTGCTCCAGCTGCGGGCTCACGGCGGTCATCAACTGCATGATGATCGATGCCGAAATGTACGGCATGATCCCCAGTGCAAAGATGCTCATCCGTTCCAGCGCGCCGCCGGAAAACATGTTGAACAAGCTAAGAATGGTCCCCTCATTCTGTCGAAACAGGTCTGCGAGTCGGTCCGGGTTGATACCTGGAACCGGGATGTGTGCGCCTATTCGGTAGACGATAATCGCCAGGAACAGAAAACGCAGACGAGCCCAAAGTTCAGACATACCGCCTTTGCCGAGCGCTGAGAGAGCACCTTGCTTAGCCATTTATTCCTCGAACTTGCCGCCAGCTGCTTCGATAGCCGAACGCGCACCTTTGGTGGCGCCGATTCCCTTGCCGATAGTGACAGCGCGAGTCACTTCACCGGACAGCATGATTTTCACACGCTGTACGTTGACGTTGATCACGTTGGCATCTTTCAGGGTCTGCACAGTAACGATATCGCCTTCCACTTTAGCCAGCTCGGACAGACGCACTTCTGCGCGATCCATGGCTTTCAGGGATACGAAACCGAACTTAGGCAGGCGACGATGCAGCGGCTGTTGACCGCCTTCAAAGCCAGGAGCAATGGTGCCACCGGAGCGGGAGGTTTGACCTTTGTGGCCACGGCCACCAGTCTTACCCAAACCGCTACCGATACCACGGCCCGGACGATGCTTTTCGCGACGGGAACCCGGCGCTGGACTCAGATCATTGAGTTTCATCGATTAACCCTCTACACGCAGCATGTAGTAAGCCTTGTTGATCATCCCGCGATTCTCGGGAGTATCCTGGACTTCTACAGTGTGACCGATGCGACGCAGACCCAAACCTTTAACGCACAGTTTGTGGTTAGGAATGCGGCCGGTCATGCTTTTGATCAGCGTTACTTTAACGGTAGCCATGATCAGAAGATCTCCTTGACAGTCAGACCACGCTTGGCAGCGATGGACTCAGGAGATTGCATAGCTTTCAAACCTTTGAAAGTGGCGTGAACCACGTTTACCGGGTTAGTCGAGCCGTAGCACTTGGCCAGAACGTTCTGGACGCCAGCAACTTCGAGGACAGCACGCATAGCGCCGCCAGCGATGATACCGGTACCTTCAGAAGCAGGCTGCATGTACACCTTCGAAGCGCCGTGTGCGGACTTCATTGCGTACTGCAGTGTGGTGCCGTTCAGATCAACTTGGATCATGTTGCGACGAGCAGCTTCCATTGCCTTCTGGATCGCAGCAGGCACTTCACGTGACTTGCCACGGCCGAAGCCAACACGCCCTTTACCATCACCTACCACGGTCAACGCGGTGAAAGTGAAGATACGGCCGCCTTTAACGGTTTTGGCTACGCGGTTAACTTGAACCAGCTTCTCAATGTAGCCTTCGTCGCGCTTTTGGTCGTTATTTGACATAACTTAGAACTCCAGCCCAGCTTCACGAGCAGCATCAGCCAGCGCTTTCACGCGACCGTGGTACTTGAAGCCAGAGCGGTCGAAAGCCACTTGCGAGACGCCCACGGCCTTAGCACGTGTAGCGACCAGCTGGCCAACCTTTGTGGCCGCGTCGATGTTGCCGGTGGCACCATCACGCAGTTCTTTATCCAAAGTCGAGGCGCTGGCCAGGACTTTGTTGCCGTCGGCCGAGATGACCTGGGCGTAGATGTGCTGCGACGAGCGGTACACGCAGAGACGCACGACTTCGAGTTCGTGCATTTTCAGGCGTGCTTTGCGAGCGCGACGCAGTCGAGTAACTTTTTTGTCGGTCATTTGCTATGCCCTACTTCTTCTTGGCTTCTTTACGACGGACGACTTCGTCCGCGTAGCGCACACCTTTGCCTTTGTACGGCTCTGGTGGACGGAAGTCGCGGATCTCAGCGGCCACCTGACCTACCAGCTGCTTATCAATACCCTTGATCAGGATATCGGTTTGGCTAGGGGTCTCAGCGGTGATGCCTTCCGGCAGTTCGTAATCCACTGGGTGCGAGAAGCCAAGGGCCAGGTTCAAAACCGTGCCTTTTGCTTGCGCTTTGTAACCAACACCGACCAGCTGGAGCTTACGCTCGAAGCCTTGGCTTACGCCTTGGACCATGTTGTTTACCAACGCACGCGTGGTACCGGCCATTGCGCGAGTTTGTTGATCGCCATTGCGAGCAGCGAAACGCAGCTCACCAGCTTCTTCAACGATCTCAACGGACGAATGGATGTTCAGTTCAAGAGTGCCCTTGGCACCCTTCACCGAAAGCTGTTGGCCTGCGAATTTTACTTCGACACCGGCTGGCAGCTTAACGGGGTTCTTAGCGACGCGAGACATGCTTATCCCCCCTTAGAACACAGTGCAAAGAACTTCGCCGCCGACACCGGCAGCGCGCGCAGCACGATCCGTCATCACACCTTTGTTGGTGGAGACGATAGACACGCCCAGACCGCCACGAACTTTCGGCAGATCTTCAGCGGACTTGTACTGACGCAGGCCTGGACGGCTAACGCGCTTCACTTCTTCAATGACCGAACGGCCTTCGAAGTACTTCAGCTCGATGGACAGCAGTGGCTTGGTTTCGCTGCTGATCTGATAACCCGCAATGTAGCCTTCGTCTTTCAGGACTTTGGCAACAGCTACCTTCAACTTGGAAGATGGCATGCTTACGACGGACTTTTCAGCCATCTGGGCATTACGGATACGAGTTAGCATGTCCGCTAACGGGTCCTGCATACTCATGGGCTAGACGCTCCTAATACAAAAAAATTAGCCTTGCGGCTACATATGTCGCCGAGAATCTCCGGCCATAAAAAACACGGGCTCAGGCGAGCCGCGTATTTTAGACACACTCCGGAAATGAAACAAGCCCCAAAAGGGGCTTGATCCAGATTCAAGGTCACCGGCGGTCAGTATCTTGCGATTCTGCCCGCCTGGACGTTGAAAGTACTTACCAGCTGGCTTTAACCAGACCTGGTACGTCACCACGCATTGCCGCTTCACGCAGTTTGTTACGGCCGAGGCCGAACTTGCGGTAAACGCCGTGTGGACGACCGGTCAGGCGGCAGCGGTTACGCATGCGCGAAGCGCTTGCGTCACGTGGCTGCTTCTGCAGAGCAACTGTCGCTTCCCAACGTGCTTCTGGACTTGCGTTCAGATCAACGATGATTGCTTTCAGTGCTGCACGCTTCTTGGCGTACTTGGCAACCGTGAGCTGACGCTTCAGCTCGCGGTTTTTCATGCTCATCTTGGCCATGGTCCTACTCCAATCAGTTGCGGAACGGGAATTTGAAAGCACGCAACAGGGCGCGACCTTCATCATCGTTCTTGGCAGTGGTGGTCAGGGTGATGTCCAGACCGCGGAGAGCATCGATCTTGTCGTAGTCGATTTCCGGGAAGATGATCTGCTCTTTCACGCCCATGCTGTAGTTACCACGACCATCGAAGGACTTGGCATTCAGGCCGCGGAAGTCGCGAACCCGAGGCAGGGAGATCGACAGCAGACGATCCAGGAATTCATACATACGCTCACGGCGCAGAGTCACTTTGACGCCGATCGGCCAACCTTCACGGACTTTAAAGCCAGCGATGGATTTCCGAGCGTAAGTCACAACGACTTTTTGACCGGTGATCTTTTCCAGGTCAGCAACAGCGTGCTCGATGACTTTTTTGTCACCGACCGCTTCGCCCAGACCCATGTTCAGGGTGATTTTGGTAACGCGTGGAACTTCCATCACGTTCGAAAGCTTAAGTTCTTCCTTAAGCTTCGGTGCGATTTCTTTCCAGTAAATCTCTTTTAGTCGTGCCATGGTCTTCTACCTAGCAGTGTTCAAGCATCAACCGCTTTTTGGGTCGACTTGAAGACACGAATTTTCTTGCCGTCTTCTACTTTGAAACCAACGCGGTCAGCCTTGTTGGTTTCGCCGTTGAAAATGGCGACGTTAGAAGCGTCCAGTGGAGCTTCTTTTTCGACGATACCGCCTTGTACGCCCGACATCGGGTTAGGCTTGGTATGACGCTTAACCAGGTTCAAACCGCCGATAACCAGACGGTTATTAGCGAGAACCTTAAGCACCTTACCGCGCTTACCTTTGTCTTTGCCGGCGATCACGATGATCTCGTCGTCACGACGAATCTTTTGCATGTCGGATCTCCTTACAGCACTTCTGGGGCGAGCGAGACGATCTTCATGAACTTCTCAGTACGAAGTTCACGGGTCACTGGCCCAAAGATACGGGTGCCGATCGGCTCTTGCTTGTTGTTCAGAAGAACAGCAGCGTTGCCATCAAAGCGGATAATAGAGCCATCAGCACGGCGTACGCCGTGACGAGTGCGGACTACAACAGCAGTCATCACTTGGCCTTTTTTCACTTTACCGCGAGGAATTGCTTCCTTCACGGTAACTTTGATGATGTCACCGATACCAGCGTAACGACGATGGGAGCCACCCAGCACCTTGATGCACATAACACGGCGAGCGCCGCTGTTATCGGCCACATCGAGCATGGATTGAGTCTGAATCATATAATTTCTCCGACCCCTAGTCCTTAGACTTCCACAGCGCGTTCGAGAACATCAACCAGTGCCCAAGACTTGGTCTTGGCCAGCGGACGAGTTTCACGAATAGTGACTTTGTCGCCGATGTGGCACTGGTTGGTTTCGTCGTGCGCGTGCAGCTTAGTCGAACGCTTAACATATTTACCGTAGATCGGGTGCTTAACGCGACGCTCGATCAGTACGGTGATGGTTTTGTCCATCTTGTCGCTGACAACACGGCCAGTCAGCGTACGGACAGTCTTTTCGGCTTCAGCCATGATCACTTACCTGCCTGCTGGTTGAGCACAGTCTTCACGCGAGCGATGTCACGTTTAACTTGCGAGAGCAGATGAGACTGCCCCAACTGGCCAGTTGCTTTCTGCATACGCAGATTGAACTGGTCGCGCAGCAGGCCGAGCAGTTGCTCGTTCAGCTGCTGTGCGGATTTTTCACGAAGTTCATTCGCTTTCATCACATCACCGTCCGTTTAACAAAGGCGGTGGCGAGCGGCAGCTTTGCAGCAGCCAGGGCAAAAGCCTCACGCGCCAGCTCTTCAGTTACACCCTCGATTTCATACAGGACTTTGCCTGGCTGAATCTGGGCTACCCAGTATTCCACGTTACCCTTACCTTTACCCATCCGAACCTCGAGAGGTTTTTTGGAGATCGGCTTGTCCGGGAATACACGGATCCAGATCTTGCCGCCACGTTTAACGTGACGGGTCAGAGCACGACGCGCTGACTCGATCTGACGAGCGGTGAGACGACCACGAGCTACAGACTTCAGCGCGAACTCGCCGAAGCTGACTTTGCTACCGCGCTGAGCCAGACCACGGTTGTGGCCTGTCATCTGCTTGCGGAACTTCGTACGCTTAGGTTGCAACATTTGGCGTACCCCTTACTTAGCAGCTTTTTTACGAGGCGCTGGTGCTTGTGGTTTCAGTTCTTCTTGGCGACCACCAATTACTTCGCCCTTGAAGATCCAAACCTTTACACCGATCACACCGTAAGTGGTGTGAGCTTCGTAGTTGGCATAGTCGATGTCGGCACGCAGGGTGTGCAGTGGCACACGACCTTCGCGATACCATTCAGTACGTGCGATTTCAGCACCGCCGAGACGACCGCTCACTTGGATTTTGATGCCTTTGGCACCAATGCGCATGGCGTTCTGTACAGCGCGCTTCATAGCGCGACGGAACATTACACGACGCTCCAGCTGCTGAGCTACGCTCTGCGCAACCAGCATACCGTCGAGCTCCGGCTTACGGATCTCTTCGATATTGATGTGCACAGGCACACCCATTTGCTTGGTCAGGTCCTGACGCAGTTTCTCAACATCTTCACCTTTCTTCCCGATAACGATACCTGGACGAGCGGTGTGGATGGTGATACGTGCAGTTTGTGCCGGACGATGGATATCGATACGGCTTACGGACGCGCTTTTTAGTTTGTCTTGGAGATACTCACGCACCTTCAGATCAGCGAACAAATAGTCCGCATAAGTCCGACCGTCTGCGTACCAGACGGAGGTGTGCTCCTTGACGATTCCCAGGCGAATGCCAATGGGATGTACTTTCTGACCCATCTCTTCGACTCCGTTACTTGTCAGCAACCTTGACAGTGATATGGCAAGACCGCTTGACGATGCGATCAGCACGGCCTTTGGCACGTGGCATGATGCGCTTCAGCGAACGCCCTTCGTTGACGAAAACGGTGCTGACCTTCAGGTCATCAACGTCTGCGCCTTCGTTATGCTCGGCGTTGGCTACGGCCGACTCCAGCACTTTCTTCATGATCTCGGCGGCTTTCTTACTGCTGAAAGCCAACAGGTTGAGCGCTTCGCCCACCTTCTTCCCGCGGATCTGGTCGGCGACCAAGCGGGCTTTCTGGGCGGAGATTCGAGCGCCCGACAACTTAGCGGCTACTTCCATTTCCTAACCCCTTAACGCTTGGCTTTCTTGTCTGCCACGTGCCCACGATAAGTGCGGGTACCGGCAAACTCGCCCAGTTTGTGGCCGACCATGTCTTCGTTAACGAGAACTGGGACGTGTTGACGACCGTTGTGTACTGCGATGGTCAGACCGACCATTTGTGGCAGGATCATCGAACGACGCGACCAGGTTTTAACTGGTTTGCGATCGTTCTTTTCCGCCGCCACTTCGATCTTCTTCAGTAGGTGAAGATCAATAAAAGGACCTTTTTTCAGAGAACGTGGCACTGTCGTATCCCTCTATTTACTTGCGACGACGGACGATCATTTTGTCGGTACGCTTATTACCACGAGTCTTCGCGCCCTTAGTCGGGAAGCCCCATGGCGATACCGGATGACGACCACCAGAGGTACGACCTTCACCACCACCGTGTGGGTGGTCAACCGGGTTCATGGCAACACCACGAACGGTTGGGCGAACGCCACGCCAGCGTTTGGCACCAGCTTTACCCAGCGAACGCAGGCTGTGCTCGGAGTTCGAGACTTCACCCAGGGTCGCGCGGCATTCAGCCAGCACTTTACGCATCTCACCAGAACGCAGACGCAGGGTCACGTAGACACCTTCACGAGCGATCAGCTGAGCCGAAGCACCAGCGGAACGAGCGATTTGCGCGCCTTTACCTGGCTTCAATTCGATGCCGTGTACGGTGCTACCAACTGGAATGTTACGCAGTTGCAGAGCGTTGCCCGGCTTGATCGGTGCCAAAGCACCTGCGATCAGCTGGTCACCAGCACTCACGCCTTTAGGGGCGATGATGTAGCGACGCTCGCCATCTGCGTACAGCAGCAGAGCGATGTGAGCAGTACGGTTTGGATCGTATTCGATACGCTCGACAGTGGCAGAGATGCCATCTTTGTCGTTGCGACGGAAATCGACCAGACGATAATGCTGCTTATGGCCACCACCGATGTGACGAGTGGTAATACGACCATTGTTGTTACGACCACCAGTCTTCGATTTTTTCTCGAGCAGCGGTGCGTGAGGAGCGCCTTTATGCAGCTCCTGGTTGACCACCTTGACCACAAAACGGCGGCCAGGGGAAGTCGGTTTGCATTTAACGATTGCCATGATGCACCCCTTCCTTACTCAGCACTGCTGCTGAAATCGAGATCTTGGCCTGGCTGAAGGGAGATAACTGCCTTCTTCCAGTCATTACGCTTGCCCAGACCGCGAGCAGTGCGCTTGCTCTTACCCAGAACATTCAGGGTAGTAACACGCTCTACTTTCACGCTGAACAGGCTTTCGACGGCCTTCTTGATTTCCAGCTTGGTTGCGTCAGTTGCAACCTTGAAAACGAACTGGCCTTTCTTGTCAGCCAGAACCGTAGCCTTTTCGGAAACGTGCGGGCCAAGCAGAACTTTAAATACGCGTTCCTGGTTCATCCCAGCAGCTCCTCGAATTTCTTCACGGCCGACACGGTGATCAACACCTTGTCGTATGCGATCAGACTAACTGGATCGGAACCTTGCACGTCACGTACATCAACGTGTGGCAGGTTGCGAGCAGCCAGGTACAGGTTCTGATCAACAGCTTCCGACACGATCAAAACGTCGGTCAGGCTCATGTTGTTCAGTTTGCCCAGCAGATCTTTGGTTTTTGGACTTTCAACAGCGAAGTCTTGAACCACGACCAGACGATCAGTACGCACGAGTTCAGCAAGGATGGAGCGCAGTGCTGCGCGATACATCTTCTTGTTGAGCTTCTGAGTGTGATCCTGTGGACGAGCTGCGAAAGTGGTACCGCCGCCACGCCAGATTGGGCTACGGATAGTACCGGCACGAGCACGGCCAGTACCTTTCTGACGCCAAGGGCGCTTACCGCCACCACGTACGTCGGAACGGGTCTTTTGCTGCTTGCTACCTTGACGGCCGCCGGCCATGTAGGCCACGACTGCTTGGTGAACCAGCGTCTCGTTGAATTCGCCGCCAAATGTCAGTTCGGAAACTTCGATCGCTTGAGCGTCATTTACATTTAATTGCATGTCAGCTTCCCCTTAACCGCGAGCCTTGGCCGCTGGACGTACAACCAGGTTGCCGCCAGTAGCGCCAGGAACAGCACCCTTGACCAACAACAGATTGCGTTCAGCGTCGACGCGCACTACTTCGAGGGACTGCACGGTCACGCGCTCAGCGCCCATATGACCGGACATTTTTTTGCCCTTGAATACACGACCAGGAGTCTGGCACTGGCCAATAGAGCCCGGGACGCGGTGGGAAACGGAGTTACCGTGAGTGTTGTCTTGGCCACGGAAATTCCAACGCTTGATCGTACCCTGGAAGCCTTTACCCTTGGACTGACCGGTTACATCAACCAGTTGACCAGCGGCGAAGATTTCAGCGTTGATCAGATCGCCAGCCTGGTAGTCGCCGTCTTCGAGACGGAACTCCATAACAGTGCGACCAGCTGCAACGTTTGCTTTAGCGAAGTGACCTGCTTGAGCAGCAGTCACGCGCGAAGCACGACGCTCGCCGACAGTGACTTGCACTGCACGATAGCCATCGGTTTCTTCAGTTTTGAACTGGGTGACGCGATTCGGCTCGATCTCAATGACCGTGACCGGAATGGAGACACCTTCTTCGGTGAAAATACGGGTCATACCGCATTTACGACCGACTACACCAATAGTCATGTTGTAAACCTCATGAGTGTACGGGGCTTTCACCCGCTATGGCCGCCCATTTCAGAGCGTTACACGACTAAGACCCAAGTCTTAGCCGAGGCTGATCTGTACTTCCACACCGGCCGCCAGATCAAGCTTCATAAGTGCATCAACGGTTTTATCCGTTGGCTGGACGATGTCCAGTACGCGCTTATGAGTACGGATCTCGTACTGGTCACGCGCGTCTTTGTTGACGTGCGGGGAGACCAGAACGGTGAACCGCTCTTTACGGGTAGGCAGTGGAATTGGACCACGCACTTGAGCACCAGTACGTTTCGCGGTTTCCACGATTTCCTGGGTGGATTGGTCGATCAGGCGATGGTCAAAAGCCTTCAACCTGATACGAATTTGCTGATTTTGCATTGGATTTCAGACTCCGGCTGCTATTCCCAGCGAGCGCAATACGCCCGTTAAAAGGAGGCGCAATTCTATAGACGGCCCTGACAGGTGTCAACCCAATAAAAAAGGCCCCCGCTGAGCGGGGGCCTTTTCAAAACATCAGAGCTATCTCAGAAGAGATAATTACTCGATGATTTTAGCTACAACGCCAGCACCAACGGTACGGCCGCCTTCACGGATTGCGAAACGCAGACCGTCTTCCATAGCGATGGTTTTGATCAGGGTGACAACCATTTTGATGTTGTCGCCTGGCATTACCATTTCTACGCCTTCCGGCAGTTCGCAGTTACCGGTTACGTCGGTAGTACGGAAGTAGAACTGTGGACGGTAGCCTTTGAAGAACGGAGTGTGACGACCGCCTTCTTCTTTGCTCAGCACGTACACTTCAGCTTCGAACTTGGTGTGCGGCTTAACCGAACCCGGCTTAACCAGAACCTGGCCACGCTCAACGTCGTCACGCTTGGTACCACGCAGCAGAACGCCGCAGTTCTCGCCAGCACGACCTTCGTCGAGCAGTTTACGGAACATTTCAACACCGGTGCAGGTGGTGACGGTAGTGTCACGCAGACCAACGATTTCCAGTGGATCTTGAACCTTGACGATACCGCGCTCGATACGGCCAGTTACAACAGTACCGCGACCGGAGATCGAGAATACGTCTTCGATTGGCATCAGGAACGGCTTGTCGATAACACGAACTGGATCTGGGATGTAGCTGTCCAGAGTCTCAACCAGTTTACGAACGGACGTGGTGCCCATTTCGTTATCGTCTTTGCCTTCCAGAGCCATACGAGCAGAACCGATGATGATCGGAGTGTCGTCGCCTGGGAAGTCGTAAGTGCTCAGCAGATCGCGCACTTCCATCTCAACCAGTTCCAGCAGCTCAGCGTCGTCTACCAGGTCAGCCTTGTTCAGGTAAACCACGATGTACGGAACGCCAACCTGGCGGGACAGCAGGATGTGCTCACGGGTTTGTGGCATCGGACCATCAGCGGCCGAGCAAACCAGGATCGCGCCGTCCATCTGGGCAGCACCGGTGATCATGTTCTTCACATAGTCAGCGTGACCTGGGCAGTCAACGTGAGCGTAGTGACGGATCAGCGAGTTGTATTCAACGTGCGCGGTGTTGATGGTGATACCACGAGCTTTTTCTTCTGGCGCGCTGTCGATTTTATCGAAATCAACGATTGCGGAACCGAATACTTCGGAGCAAACGCGAGTCAGAGCAGCAGTCAGAGTGGTTTTACCGTGGTCAACGTGACCGATGGTGCCAACGTTGACGTGCGGTAGGGAACGATCAAATTTTTCTTTAGCCACGACAATTAACTCCTTGCCTAAAGGACTGAATCAGCCTTGTTTTTTGGATACAGTTTCAGCGATGTGCGCCGGAGCTGTGTTGTATTTTTTGAATTCCATAGAGTAGCTTGCGCGACCCTGGGACATGGAACGAACGTCGGTCGCATAACCGAACATCTCACCCAACGGAACCTCGGCGCGAATCACTTTGCCGGAAACCGTGTCTTCCATACCCAAGATCATGCCGCGACGACGGTTAAGGTCGCCCATGACATCACCCATATAGTCTTCAGGTGTAACAACTTCTACCGCCATGATTGGCTCAAGCAACTCACCACCGCCCTTCTGGGCCAGTTGCTTGGTTGCCATGGAAGCAGCCACCTTAAACGCCATCTCGTTGGAGTCGACGTCGTGGTAAGAACCGTCAAAAACGGTTGCTTTCAGGCCGATCAGCGGATAGCCGGCAACAACACCGTTCTTCATCTGCTCTTCGATACCCTTCTGGATAGCCGGGATGTATTCCTTAGGAACAACACCACCAACTACTTCGTTCACGAATTGCAGACCTTCCTGACCTTCGTCAGCAGGAGCAAAACGGATCCAGCAGTGACCGAACTGACCACGACCGCCGGACTGACGAACGAACTTGCCTTCGATTTCACAGTTCTTCGTGATGCGCTCACGATAGGAAACCTGAGGCTTACCGATGTTGGCTTCGACGTTGAACTCACGGCGCATCCGGTCAACCAGGATGTCCAGGTGCAGCTCGCCCATGCCGGAGATGATCGTTTGACCAGTCTCTTCATCAGTCTTGACGCGGAAAGATGGATCTTCCTGAGCAAGTTTGCCCAGAGCAATACCCATTTTTTCCTGGTCATCCTTGGTCTTAGGCTCTACGGCAACCGAAATAACCGGCTCCGGGAAGTCCATACGAACCAGGATGATTGGCTTTGTCAGCGTTGCACAAGGTTTCACCAGTGGTGACGTCCTTCATGCCGATCAAGGCCGCGATGTCACCAGCGCGTACTTCCTTGATCTCTTCGCGGGCGTTTGCGTGCATTTGCACCATACGACCCACGCGCTCTTTCTTGCCTTTAACCGAGTTGATCACGCCGTCGCCGGAGTTCAACACGCCCGAGTAAACGCGGACGAAGGTCAAGGTACCCACGAATGGGTCAGTGGCAATTTTAAATGCCAGAGCGGAGAACGGTTCTGCGTCGTCTGCATGACGCTCCAGCTCGATAGTCTCGTCATCCGGGTCAGTACCCTTGATGGCAGGAATATCCACTGGTGCCGGCAGGTAGTCGATCACAGCATCGAGAACCAGGGGAACGCCCTTGTTCTTGAACGAGGAACCGCAAACAGCCAAGACGATCTCACCAGCGATAGTACGCTGACGCAGAGCAGCCTTGATTTCCACGTTGGTGAGTTCTTCACCTTCGAGGTACTTGTTCATCAGCTCTTCGTTGGCTTCGGCCGCAGCTTCAACCATGTTGTTGCGCCATTCGTCAGCCAGTTCCTGCAGCTCAGCAGGGATAGGCTTGCGAACAGGAACCATACCTTTGTCAGCATCGTTCCAGTAAACAGCTTCCATGGTCAGCAGATCGATCTGGCCTTGGAAGTTGTCTTCGGAACCGATAGCCAACTGGATTGGCACCGGGGTGTGACCCAGGCGCTGCTTGATCTGACCGATCACGCGCAGGAAGTTGGCACCAGCACGGTCCATCTTGTTTACGTAAACAAGACGTGGAACACCGTATTTGTTGGCTTGACGCCATACGGTTTCCGACTGCGGCTCAACACCCGAGGTACCGCAGAACACAACGACAGCGCCGTCGAGTACGCGCAGGGAACGTTCAACTTCAATGGTGAAGTCCACGTGGCCCGGGGTATCGATTACGTTGAAGCGGTGCTCATCTTTGTACTGCTTCTCGGAACCTTTCCAGAAGGCGGTAATAGCAGCAGAAGTAATGGTAATACCACGCTCCTGCTCCTGAACCATCCAGTCTGTGGTCGCGGCGCCGTCATGCACCTCGCCCATCTTGTGACTTTTGCCGGTGTAAAACAGTACGCGCTCGGTGGTGGTGGTTTTACCAGCATCCACGTGAGCAACGATACCGATGTTACGGTAGCGGCTAATCGGAGTAGTACGAGCCATAAAGCCCTCGCAAAATTAGTGAAGCTAAGATTAGAAGCGGTAGTGCGAGAAAGCTTTGTTAGCTTCAGCCATACGGTGCACGTCTTCACGCTTCTTAACAGCAGCACCTTTACCTTCAGCAGCGTCCAACAGCTCGCCGGCCAAACGCAGAGCCATAGACTTCTCGCCGCGCTTACGGGCGAAGTCTACCAACCAGCGCATTGCCAGAGCGTTACGACGGGACGGACGAACTTCGACCGGAACCTGGTAAGTAGCACCGCCTACACGGCGCGACTTCACTTCGACCAGCGGAGCGATGGCGTCGAGAGCTTTCTCGAAGATTTCCAGGGGGTCGCTGTTCTTGCGTTCTTTAACCTTTTCCAGCGCGCCATAAACGATACGCTCGGCAACGGCTTTCTTGCCGCTTTCCATCACGTGGTTCATGAACTTGGCCAGAATTTGGCTTCCGTATTTTGGATCGTCAAGCACTTCGCGCTTGGCTGCTACGCGTCTTCTTGGCATGGATAAGCCCTCAAACGGTCTTCAGGTTCGTTCGGAATCGGTGCCCTTTCGGGACGCCTCCGACCTTACTCTTATCGACTCAGAAAATAAGATGATTCAGTTTTACAAAAAGCCGCTACTACTTAGGCTTCTTGGTACCGTACTTCGAACGACCCTGGTTACGACCTTTAACGCCGGAAGTATCCAAGGAGCCGCGTACGGTGTGGTAACGAACACCTGGCAAGTCTTTTACACGACCGCCGCGGATCAGTACCACGCTGTGCTCTTGCAGGTTGTGGCCTTCACCGCCGATGTACGAGGAAACCTCGAAACCGTTGGTCAGACGCACACGGCATACTTTACGCAGTGCCGAGTTAGGTTTTTTCGGCGTGGTGGTATACACACGAGTGCATACGCCACGACGTTGCGGGCAGTTCTGCAGCGCAGGTACGTCGGATTTCTCGACGATACGCTTACGCGGCTGACGTACCAGCTGGTTGATAGTTGCCATCTACTAGCTCCACTGTTGTCTTGCGACGCTATTGTCTTGCAAGAAAAGCAAAATGGCAGGAACGAATTCCCGCCAAATTTAGGGGTACAAGAGTCTAAAGAGGATCTTGCCCCCAGTCAAGGCAAGGCCCCGACCTCCCCTCTCATCGAACCGGGACAAAAATGCCTCGATCCGACGAATGGGGGCTGCCAGGGCCCAGACTTATTTATCGCAGAACTCAGTTACCGCTTGAGTTCAGCGCTTCGGTCAGTGCAGCTTCCACTTCACTGGCGCTTACGCGCAGCGGCTTGTCAGCATCACGGCGGCGCTTGCGCTCGCTGTGGTAAGCCAAACCGGTACCTGCCGGGATCAGACGACCCACGACTACGTTTTCTTTCAGGCCGCGCAGGTAATCGCGCTTGCCGGTTACCGCTGCTTCGGTCAGTACGCGAGTGGTCTCCTGGAAGGAGGCCGCCGAGATGAACGACTCAGTGGACAACGACGCCTTGGTGATACCCAGCAACACACGAGTGAACTTGGAAACAAATTTGTCTTCCGCGCCCAGACGTTCGTTTTCTACCAGTACGTGAGTCAGTTCCATCTGGTCGCCCTTGATGAAACTGGAATCGCCGGATTCAGCGATTTCAACTTTACGCAGCATCTGACGCAGGATGGTCTCGATGTGCTTATCGTTGATCTTCACGCCTTGCAGACGGTAAACGTCCTGGATCTCGTTAACGATGTACTTGGCCAGCGCACTCACACCCAGCAGACGCAGGATGTCGTGTGGATCGCTCGGGCCGTCGGAGATAACTTCGCCGCGGTTTACCTGTTCGCCTTCGAAGACGTTCAGGTGACGCCACTTCGGAATCAGCTCTTCGTACGGATCAGTACCATCGTTCGGGGTAATGACCAGACGGCGCTTGCCTTTGGTCTCTTTACCGAACGCGATGGTGCCGCTGACTTCAGCCAGAATCGACGCTTCTTTCGGACGACGAGCTTCGAACAAGTCGGCAACACGCGGCAGACCACCGGTGATGTCGCGGGTCTTCGAAGTTTCTTGCGGGATACGCGCGATAACATCACCGATCGCGATCCTCGCACCATCCGCTACACCGACCAGGGCGTTGGCTGGCAGGAAGTACTGAGCGATTACGTCAGTGCCTGGCAGCAACAAGTCCTTGCCGTTGTCGTCGACCATCTTAACGGCAGGACGGATGTCTTTACCGGCAGCTGGACGATCTTTCGCGTCGAGTACTTCAATGTTGGTCATACCGGTCAATTCGTCAGTCTGACGCTTGATCGTGATGCCTTCTTCCATGCCCACGTAGGTCACGGTACCTTTCATTTCGGTAACGATTGGGTGAGTGTGCGGATCCCACTTGGCCACGATTGCGCCAGCGTCGACCTTGTCACCTTCTTTAACCGAGATCACAGCACCGTACGGCAGCTTGTAACGCTCACGCTCACGACCGTAGTCATCAGCGATTGCCAGCTCACCGGAACGGGACACAGCAACCAGGCAACCATCCACTCGCTCAACGTGTTTCAGGTTGTGCAGACGGACGGTACCGCCGTTCTTCACCTGAACGCTGTCAGCTGCGGAAGTCCGGCTTGCCGCACCACCGATGTGGAACGTACGCATGGTCAGCTGGGTACCCGGCTCACCGATGGACTGGGCAGCGATTACGCCAACCGCTTCACCGATGTTCACCTGGTGACCACGAGCCAAGTCACGGCCGTAGCACTTGGCACAAATGCCGTAGCGGGTTTCGCAGCTGATCGGCGAGCGAACAATCACTTCGTCGATGCTGTTGAGTTCGATGAACTCGACCCACTTTTCATCTACCAGGGTGCCGGCAGGAACGATAACTTCCTCGGTACCTGGCTTGAATACGTCACGGGCGATTACTCGACCCAGTACGCGCTCACCCAACGGCTCTACAACGTCGCCGCCTTCGATGTGCGGAGTCATCAGCAGACCGTGTTCGGTGCCGCAGTCAACTTCAGTCACAACCAAGTCTTGTGCAACGTCTACCAGACGACGAGTCAGGTAGCCGGAGTTAGCCGTTTTCAACGCGGTATCCGCAAGACCCTTACGAGCACCGTGAGTGGAGATGAAGTACTGAAGTACGCTCAAACCTTCACGGAAGTTCGCAGTAATCGGCGTTTCGATGATGGAACCGTCCGGCTTGGCCATCAGGCCACGCATACCGGCGAGCTGACGGATCTGCGCAGCAGAACCCCGTGCGCCCGAGTCGGCCATCATGTACATCGAGTTGAACGACTCTTGATCGACTTCTACGCCATGACGGTCGATAACCTTCTCTTTCGAGAGGTTCGCCATCATCGCCTTCGACACTTCGTCGTTGGCCTTGGACCAAAGGTCGATCACTTTGTTGTACTTCTCGCCCTGGGTTACCAGGCCGGAGGCGTACTGGCTTTCGATTTCTTTCACTTCATCAGTTGCAGCATTGATGATCTGGGCTTTTTCATCCGGGATAACGAAGTCGTTAACACCGATGGAAACGCCGGAAATGGTCGAATAAGCAAAGCCGGTGTACATCAACTGGTCAGCGAAGATCACGGTCTCTTTCAAACCAACCACGCGGTAGCACTGGTTGATCAGCTTGGAGATCGCCTTTTTCTTCATCGGCAAGTTGACGACGTCGTACGACAGGCCTTTTGGCACAACTTGATACAGCAGCGCACGGCCGACAGTGGTGTCGACAATACGGGTGCCGCTCACGCTGCCGCCATCACGGTCGTTGACGGTTTCGTTGATCCGCACTTTGACCTTGGCGTGCAGTGCGGCTTCGCCGGCACGGAACACACGGTCAACTTCTTGCAGGTCAGCGAACACACGACCTTCGCCTTTGGCGTTGATCGCTTCACGAGTCATGTAGTACAGACCCAATACAACGTCCTGCGACGGAACGATGATTGGCTCACCGTTGGCTGGCGACAGAATGTTGTTGGTCGACATCATCAACGCACGCGCTTCCAACTGGGCTTCCAGTGTCAGCGGTACGTGCACGGCCATTTGGTCGCCGTCGAAGTCGGCGTTGTACGCAGCACAGACCAGAGGGTGCAGCTGGATAGCCTTACCTTCGATCAGTACCGGTTCAAACGCCTGGATACCCAGACGGTGAAGGGTCGGTGCACGGTTGAGGAGAACCGGGTGTTCGCGAATCACTTCAGCGAGAACGTCCCAAACCTCTGGCAGTTCGCGCTCGACCATTTTCTTGGCCGCTTTGATGGTGGTCGCGAGACCGCGCATTTCCAGCTTGCCGAAGATGAATGGCTTGAACAGCTCAAGTGCCATCTTCTTGGGCAGACCGCACTGGTGCAGACGCAGGGTCGGGCCTACGGTAATTACCGAACGACCGGAGTAGTCAACACGCTTACCGAGCAAGTTCTGACGGAAACGACCTTGCTTACCCTTGATCATGTCAGCCAAGGATTTCAGAGGACGCTTGTTGGAACCGGTGATAGCGCGGCCACGACGGCCGTTGTCGAGCAAGGCATCGACAGCTTCTTGCAACATACGCTTTTCGTTGCGCACGATAATGTCCGGAGCGGACAGATCGAGCAGACGCTTCAAGCGGTTGTTACGGTTGATCACGCGGCGGTACAGGTCGTTGAGGTCGGACGTCGCGAAACGACCACCGTCCAACGGTACCAGCGGACGCAGGTCTGGCGGCAGAACCGGCAGAACGGTCAGCACCATCCACTCTGGCAAGTTGCCGGAACCCTGGAAGGCTTCCATCAACTTCAGACGCTTGGACAGCTTCTTGATCTTGGTTTCCGAGTTGGTTTGCGGAATTTCTTCGCGCAGACGGCCAATCTCGTGCTCCAGGTCGATAGCGTGCAGCAGCTCGCGAACAGCTTCGGCACCCATACGGGCATCAAAGTCGTCGCCGAACTCTTCCAGCGCTTCGAAGTACTGCTCGTCGTTCAGCAGCTGACCTTTTTCAAGGGTGGTCATGCCTGGATCGATAACGACATAGCTCTCGAAGTAGAGAACGCGTTCGATATCACGCAGGGTCATGTCCATCAGCAAGCCGATACGGGACGGCAGCGATTTCAGGAACCAGATGTGGGCAACCGGCGAAGCCAGTTCGATGTGCGCCATGCGCTCACGACGAACCTTGGCCAGTGCAACTTCAACGCCGCACTTCTCGCAGATCACACCACGGTGCTTCAAGCGCTTGTACTTACCGCACAGGCACTCGTAATCCTTTACCGGGCCAAAGATCTTGGCGCAGAACAGGCCGTCACGCTCAGGTTTGAACGTACGGTAGTTAATGGTTTCCGGCTTTTTAACTTCACCGAACGACCACGAACGGATCATCTCAGGCGATGCCAACCCAATACGGATGGCGTCGAACTCTTCGACTTGACCCTGGTTTTTCAGCAAATTCAGTAGGTCTTTCAAGGCCTTTCCTCCTGGCGGAGCAGAGAGCGGGCTAAACAGCCCCGCTCTCGATTCGCGTCACGTGTTATTCGGTTTCCAGATCGATATCGATGCCGAGGGAACGAATTTCTTTGATCAACACGTTGAAAGACTCGGGCATGCCCGGCTCCATACGGTGATCGCCGTCCACGATGTTTTTGTACATCTTGGTCCGACCGTTCACATCGTCCGACTTCACTGTGAGCATTTCTTGCAGAGTGTATGCAGCACCGTATGCTTCCAGTGCCCAGACCTCCATCTCCCCGAAACGCTGACCACCGAACTGAGCCTTACCACCCAGCGGCTGCTGGGTAACCAGGCTGTACGAACCGGTAGAACGAGCGTGCATCTTGTCGTCTACCAAGTGGTTCAGCTTCAGCATGTACATGTAGCCAACAGTAACCGGGCGCTCAAACTTGTTGCCGGTACGGCCGTCGAACAGCTGCATCTGGCCGCTTTCCGGCAGGTCTGCCAGTTTCAGCATGGCCTTGATTTCGCTTTCCTTGGCACCGTCGAATACCGGGGTAGCCATTGGAACGCCGCCGCGCAGGTTCTTCGCCAGATCCAGGATTTCCTGGTCGGAGAAGGTGTCCAGCTCTTCGTTGCGACCGCCGATCTCGTTGTAGATCTCGTGCAGGAACTTGCGCAGGTCAGCAACCTTGCGCTGCTCTTCGATCATACGGTTGATCTTCTCGCCCAGACCTTTGGCCGCGAGGCCCAGGTGGGTTTCAAGGATCTGACCAACGTTCATACGCGAAGGTACGCCCAACGGGTTGAGGACGACGTCGACCGGGGTGCCATTGGCATCGTGCGGCATGTCTTCAACCGGCATGATCACGGAGACCACACCTTTGTTACCGTGACGACCGGCCATCTTGTCGCCCGGCTGGATGCGGCGACGGATTGCCAGGTAAACCTTGACGATTTTCAGCACGCCTGGAGCCAGGTCATCGCCCTGCTGCAGTTTGCGCTTCTTGTCTTCGAACTTGTCGTCCAGCAGACGGCGGCGATCAACGATATAGGCCTGAGCCTTCTCGAGCTGCTCGTTCAGAGCATCTTCAGCCATGCGCAGTTTGAACCACTGGCCGTGCTCAAGACCGTCGAGTACTTCGTCGGTGATGTCCTGACCTTTCTTCAGACCTGCGCCGCCTTCAGCCTTGTGGCCTACCAGAGCGGAACGCAGACGTTCGAAGGTCGCGCCTTCAACGATACGGAACTCTTCGTTCAGGTCCTTGCGGATCTCGTCGAGTTGAGTCTTCTCGATGGACAGTGCACGAGCATCACGCTCAACGCCGTCACGGGTGAAGACCTGTACGTCGATGACAGTACCTTTGGTACCGGTAGGTACACGCAGGGAGGTGTCTTTAACGTCGCTGGCTTTTTCACCGAAGATGGCACGCAGCAGCTTCTCTTCCGGAGTCAGTTGGGTCTCGCCTTTCGGAGTGACCTTACCTACCAGGATGTCGCCTGCGCCAACTTCAGCACCTACGTAAACGATACCGGCTTCGTCCAGCTTGTTCAGTGCAGCTTCACCCACGTTCGGGATGTCTGCAGTGATTTCCTCTGGCCCAAGCTTGGTATCACGTGCCACACAGGTCAGTTCCTGAATGTGGATCGTGGTGAAACGGTCTTCTTGAACAACACGCTCGGACAGGCAGATGGAGTCTTCGAAGTTGAAGCCGTTCCATGCCATGAACGCGATGCGCATGTTCTGACCCAGTGCCAGTTCACCCATGTCGGTGGACGGGCCGTCGGCCATGATGTCGCTACGCTGAACGCGATCACCCTTGCTCACCAGCGGACGCTGGTTGATGCAGGTGTTCTGGTTCGAGCGGGTGTATTTGGTCAGGTTGTAGATGTCGACACCGGCTTCGCCAGTTTCCACTTCATCATCGGCAACACGAACCACGATACGGCTGGCGTCAACGGAGTCGATCACGCCGCCACGACGAGCCACGACGCAAACGCCGGAGTCACGGGCTACGTTACGCTCCATGCCGGTACCTACCAGCGGCTTGTCAGCGCGCAGGGTTGGTACAGCTTGACGCTGCATGTTGGAACCCATCAACGCACGGTTGGCGTCATCGTGTTCCAGGAACGGGATCAGCGACGCTGCAACCGAAACTACCTGCTTCGGCGAAACGTCCATCAAGGTGACGTCTTCCGGCGCCTTGACGGTGAACTCGTTCAAGTGACGAACAGCTACCAGCTCGTCGATCAGGACTTTCTTGTCGTTCATCGTGGCCGAAGCCTGAGCGATCACGTGATCAGCTTCTTCGATGGCGGACAGGAATACGATCTCGTCGGTGACCAGAGCGTCTTTCACCACGCGGTACGGGCTCTCGAGGAAGCCGTACTGGTTGGTGCGCGCATAAGCGGCCAGGGAGTTGATCAGACCGATGTTCGGACCTTCCGGCGTTTCGATCGGGCAAACACGACCGTAGTGCGTAGGGTGTACGTCACGAACTTCAAAGCCTGCACGCTCACGGGTCAGACCGCCCGGGCCCAGTGCGGAAACACGGCGCTTGTGGGTGATCTCGGAGAGCGGGTTGTTCTGGTCCATGAACTGGGAAAGCTGGCTGGAACCGAAGAACTCTTTCACCGCCGCAGCCACTGGCTTGGCATTGATCAGGTCTTGCGGCATCAGGCCTTCGCTTTCAGCCATCGACAGACGCTCTTTGACCGCACGCTCAACACGCACAAGGCCAACGCGGAACTGGTTTTCGGCCATTTCGCCTACGCAGCGAACACGACGGTTACCCAGGTGGTCGATGTCATCGACGATGCCTTTACCGTTACGGATGTCGACCAGAGTCTTCAGTACCGCAACGATGTCTTCCTTGCACAGCACGCCCGAACCTTCGATCTCGGTACGACCGATACGACGGTTGAACTTCATCCGGCCGACCGCAGACAGGTCATAACGCTCAGGGCTGAAGAACAGGTTGTTGAACAGGGTCTCGGCAGCGTCTTTGGTTGGTGGCTCACCAGGACGCATCATGCGATAGATCTCGACCAGCGCTTCCAATTGGTTGCTGGTGGAGTCGATCTTCAGTGTGTCGGAGATGAACGGACCGCAGTCGATGTCGTTGGTGTACAGGGTCTCGATGCGAACAACCTGGGCCTTGGCAATTTTTGCCAGGATTTCGGTGTTCAGCTCGGTGTTGCACTCAGCCAGGATTTCGCCTGTAGCCGGGTGAACGATAACCTTGGCGGTGGTGCGACCCAGGACGTAGTCCAGAGGCACTTCCAGCGACTTGATGCCGGCTTTTTCGATCTGGTTGATGTGGCGCGCAGTAATACGACGACCCGCTTCAACGATCACTTTGCCGTTTTCGTCCTGAATATCCAGAACGGCAATTTCACCACGCAGACGCGAAGCAATCAGCTCCAGGCTGAGGGTTTCATCCTTCAGGCTGAATACGTTGGTGGTGTAGAAAGCGTCCAGCACCTGCTCAGTGGTGTAACCGAGCGCGCGCAGCAGTACCGAGGCCGGCAGCTTGCGACGACGGTCGATACGCACGAACACGCAGTCTTTCGGGTCGAACTCGAAGTCCAACCACGAACCGCGGTACGGAATGATCCGCGCGGAGTACAGGAGTTTACCGGAGCTGTGCGTCTTGCCGCGGTCGTGGTCGAAGAACACGCCCGGGGAACGGTGCAGCTGGGAAACAATAACACGCTCGGTACCGTTGATTACGAAGGTACCGTTTTCAGTCATCAGTGGGATTTCGCCCATGTAGACTTCTTGCTCTTTGATGTCCTTGATCGCTTTGTTCGACGATTCTTTGTCGAAAATGATCAGGCGGACTTTTACCCGCAAAGGTACGGCGTACGTAACACCGCGCAACACGCATTCTTTGACATCAAATGCCGGTTCGCCCAGGCGATAACCCACGTACTCCAGCGCAGCATTGCCGGAGTAGCTGATGATCGGGAAAACGGATTTGAAGGCCGCATGCAGGCCCACGTCGCGGAACTGATCTTTGGTCGCTCCCGCCTGCAAGAATTCACGATACGAATCCAGCTGGATAGCCAGAAGGTACGGGACATCCATGACGTCCGGCAACTTGCTAAAGTCCTTGCGGATACGTTTTTTCTCAGTATATGAGTAAGCCATCAGCGTTCCCCAGCTTGGTCACCTGCTTGTTTGGCCCCTCCGACGGGAGCAGCCAGAAAATCTTGCAAACCCCATGGTTTGCACCACCGCATCGGGTGGTTACAGCGCGTAATTGGCGGCGACCGAGTCGACAGCCAAGAACGGAAAAAGGCCGGTGGCAAGAGCCACCAGCCATCAGCCTTCAGCTTAACGCTTGGGCTGGAGACGCAAGGTCGATGCTTACTTCAGCTCGACTTTAGCGCCTGCTTCTTCCAGCACTGCTTTAGCTTTGTCAGCGGCGTCTTTCGACACTGCTTCCAGAACCTGGGCAGGAGCGCCGTCAACTACAGCCTTGGCTTCTTTCAGGCCCAGACCGGTCAGTTCACGAACTGCCTTGATCACGTTTACTTTCTTCTCGCCAGCTTCCAGCAGCATGACGTTGAATTCGGTTTGCTCTTCAGCAGCAACAGCAGCAACAGCTGGGCCAGCGGAAGCAGCGGCAGCGGAAACGCCGAATTTTTCTTCGAAAGCTTTGATCAGCTCAACAACCTGCAGAACCGACATTTCAGCTACGGCGTTGAGGATATCTTCTTGGGAGATAGACATTACTGTATTTCCTGAATTGGGGGACGGCCTACGCGGCCATCGAAATAAACAAAAATACGCGAAAGGAGGTGCTCAGCCTTAGGCTGCGGCAGCTTCTTTTTGCTCGCGAACTGCGGCCAGAGTACGAGCCAACTTGCTGGTAGCGCCTTGAATCACGCTCATCAGCTGAGAAATAGCTTCGTTACGGGTCGGCAGTGTTGCCAGTACGTCGATTTGGTTAGCTGCGAGGAACTTGCCCTCGAACGCAGCTGCCTTGATCTCGAACTTATCCTGACTCTTGGCGAATTCCTTGAACAAACGGGCAGCAGCACCCGGGTGATCTTTGGAGAACGCGATCAGAGTCGGGCCGGTGAACACGTCGTTGAGGACACTGTATTCAGTGTCAGCAACAGCGCGCTTGAGCAGGGTGTTACGTACAACACGTACGTATACGCCAGCTTCACGAGCCTCTTTACGGAGTCCGGTCATAGCGCTTACTGTCACACCACGGGCATCAGCCACGACAGCGGACAGAGCAGCTTTGGCAGCCTCGTTGACTTCAGCGACGATGGCCTTCTTGTCTTCGAGATTAATTGCCACGGGTTTAACTCCTGCTTGTTACCGTTTCATCTGGCCGAAGCCGGATGTCGTTTTGGTGTCTGATTCGGTAAGGAACCGGGAGCACCATCTGCGTAGGCTTGAGGTTTAAGGCTTGCGCCGCCTACGGTCTTGGATAGCCCCCGCCAGGCAGGGACCCCAATTTTTTCAATTGACGCGATCTCTCGCGCCAATGTGTTTCTTATACGTCCAGCGAGCCTTGGTCGATGACCAGACCTGGGCCCATAGTGGTGCTCAGGGTAACGCGCTTGACGTAGATACCTTTCGAAGAAGCTGGCTTGATACGCTTCAGATCAGCGATCAGGGCTTCAACGTTTTCCTTCAGCTTGACGGCATCGAAGCCGACTTTGCCAACGGAGGTGTGAATGATGCCGTTTTTGTCGGTGCGATAACGAACCTGACCAGCCTTGGCGTTTTTAACCGCGGTAGCTACGTCTGGGGTTACGGTGCCGACTTTAGGGTTAGGCATCAGACCACGTGGACCGAGGATCTGACCCAACTGACCTACAACGCGCATTGCATCCGGGGAAGCAATTACTACGTCGTAGTTCAGGTCGCCGCCTTTCATTTCGGCAGCCAGGTCGTCCATGCCAACGCGATCAGCGCCGGCGGCCAGAGCAGCTTCAGCTGCCGGGCCTTGGGTGAAGACAGCAACACGTACAGTCTTGCCAGTACCGTGTGGCAGCACAGTAGCGCTACGAACGACCTGGTCGGATTTACGTGGGTCAACGCCCAGGTTTACAGCAACGTCAACGGACTCGCTGAACTTGACAGTCGACAGCTCGGTCAGCAGGGCAGCGGCGTCTACAAAGTTGTAGGCCTTGCCTGCTTCGATTTTGCCGGCGATAGCCTTTTGGCGCTTGGTCAGCTTAGCCATTACACACCCTCCACGTTAAGGCCCATGCTACGAGCAGAACCGGCGATGGTACGCACGGCTGCATCCATATCAGCTGCAGTCAGATCCGCGTTTTTGGTTTTCGCGATTTCTTCCAGCTGAGCACGAGTTACGGTGCCAACCTTAACGGTGTTAGGACGAGCGGAACCGCTAGTCAGACCGGCAGCTTTCTTCAGCAGAACCGAAGCCGGGGTCGACTTGGTTTCAAAAGTGAAGCTACGGTCGCTGTATACAGTGATGATCACTGGAGTCGGCAGACCTGGCTCAAGACCCTGAGTACGGGCGTTGAAGGCCTTGCAGAATTCCATGATGTTCACGCCGTGCTGACCCAGAGCCGGGCCGACAGGTGGACTTGGGTTGGCCTGAGCGGCCTTCACTTGCAGCTTGATGTAAGCGGTAATCTTCTTGGCCATGAGGCACTCCAATTACGGGTTCAAACGCCTCGAAAGGCTCCCCGGTTACTTGCGCGTTTATCCCAGTGACGACAAAACCCCACAGCCTAAGGCTGCGGGGCTGGGATGCTTGCTCAGCTAGACCTTCTCGACCTGGCTGAACTCCAACTCTACCGGAGTAGAGCGACCGAAAATGAGCACTGCCACCTGGATCCGGCTCTTTTCGTAGTTAACTTCTTCGACGGTACCGTTGAAATCAGCAAACGGACCATCTGTGACACGAACAACCTCACCCGGCTCGAACAACGTCTTCGGCTTAGGCTTGTCGCTACCGTCAGCAACGCGACGCAGAATTGCTTCTGCCTCTTTGTCAGTGATCGGAGCAGGCTTATCAGCAGTACCGCCGATGAAACCCATGACACGAGGAGTGTCCTTGACCAAGTGCCAAGTACCTTCATTCATGTCCATCTGAACCAGCACGTAGCCAGGGAAGAACTTGCGTTCGCTTTTGCGCTTCTGGCCATTCCGCATTTCAACCACTTCTTCAGTGGGAACCAGAATTTCGCCGAAGCCATCTTCCATGCCTGCGAGCTTTACGCGCTCTAGCAAAGAGCGCATAACATGCTTCTCGTAACCCGAGTAAGCATGCACAACGTACCAACGCTTAGCCACGGGACACCCTTAGCCAACAATCAAGGAAACAAGCCAGCCGAGCAGGGAATCAAGCCCCCACAACAGCAACGCCATAACCAGAACAACAGCCACAACAATCAACGTGGTCTGCGTGGTTTCTTGGCGAGTCGGCCAAACGACTTTACGAATTTCGGTGCGAGCTTCCTTTACCAGGACCGCGAAAGACTTGCCTTTGGCTGTCTGCAGGCCTACAAAGGCAGCTACAGCAGCAAGAGCGAGCAAAGCGAGTACGCGGTACAGGATCGGCGAAGCAGAGTAGTACTGATTGCCAACAACGCCTACGACCACCAATGCGACTACTACGAGCCACTTGACGAGATCGAAACGAGAGCTTTGAGCTTCAGCCTTAGGAGTCATCTATGAAGATCCTGTGAAAAGAAAGCCAGACACACCACGTGAATCTGGCAGGTCAGGAGGGAATCGAACCCCCAACCTACGGTTTTGGAGACCGTCGCTCTGCCAATTGAGCTACTGACCTAAAACAAAATCAGGCCGACCATTATGCAGGCCTGAAAAAGACTTTACAACAACCAACCCCACTAGACCTGAAATCACTTAGCCATAAAGCCAAATGCGACACCAACAAGCCGAGGCAGCTGTTAAAACAAAGGCAGATATTTTCATATCTGCCTTGTTATATGGAGCTCTTGAGCGGATTTGAACCGCTGACCTCACCCTTACCAAGGGTGTGCTCTACCAACTGAGCTACAAGAGCAAAACACATCGCACAACCTGCAAACTTGGAGCGGGTAGCGGGAATCGAACCCGCATCATCAGCTTGGAAGGCTGAGGTTCTACCACTAAACTATACCCGCGGAGCTTGCAGCTCACGCTAAAAATGGTGGAGGGGGAAGGATTCGAACCTTCGAAGTCGTAGACGTCAGATTTACAGTCTGATCCCTTTGGCCGCTCGGGAACCCCTCCTAAGCGAGCCGGCATTCTACATCACGCCGGCCTTCTGTCAAGCATTTTCTCATTAAAAATATGAGGTTAGCTGCGTTGACCTTCGTTTCACCTTGTAGACCGTAAAGGTCTTCACTGCGAAGCGGGCGCCATTCTATGCAAACTATTCGACAGTTGCAACGCCTTCGCACAACATTATTTTATGTTTTAACTCATTGAATTCCTTAGCAAGGTTTTCAAACGGCAGATCGTCAGCCAGCCTCCTGCTTTCAGGGGCCACACGCAGCCAATAACCGGAGGTGTCAGGCGTATTGAGGAGAAGCACCTTGACCTTTATATCCAGGCTTATGAGGCGCTGCTCGACCGACTGAGCCTGACGCTGATCGGCAAAGCCACCAATGTATAGGCAGGTATTTTGTGCGTCAGGCGCTTTTACTCGGTCGCGCCGAACCATGGGGTCAGAGGATTCACTCAATAGGCGAATATCCTGCTGAGAGCCCTTATAGAGGCTCAGAGGTGTTACATCTTTAGCGCGCAACGGGGCTTCCTGTTGATGCCAGATGTAATAGAAGGCATTGAGAACGAGCAAAAGCAAAAACAGCCAACGCATAAACACCTCAGGACAAAGGGCACGCCATCGCCAGACCAACAAAAACCAGATCAGGAACAAAACGAGCGTGAGGCACGGCGTCGGAGACCAGGTCAGCATCCCCGCCAGTCAGAAAAACCGTGAAGTCATCCCCCCAATAGCTTCGAGCCAACTCAAGCTGGGTCAAAACAAACCCCCTGAGCATCAGCGTACAACCCCGCTCAACGGCTTCAACGGTCGTGCGACCTGGCGAGAGGCGCGCCAGGGCCTGCTCCGCCGCAATATCGTCGTAGCGGATCTTGCGCGTGTGCGTTCGCAACTGGCTGCGCATAAGGGGCATTCCCGGGCAAATGAAACCGCCAAGGTGCTCACCATCGGCAGCAATAAAGTCCGCAGTGGCGGCGGTACCGAAATCAAGCACCAGGCAGGCACCTGATGCCAGCTTGAAACCACCAAGCATTGCCAACCAACGATCTAACCCAAGACGCTCAAACTCTTCGTAACCATTACGTACACCCGCCATCTCTCTCGCAGAAGCAGCACAAGACACAACAACCCCAAATGCCCCTTGCAAAGCCTCAACCAGTTGCCCGGTCTCCTCAGCGGCCCGAACACTTACCAGGCGGCAACGCGTCAATGACAGCCCCGGGATTGCCTTCAGGCCCTCGATCAATTCAAGGTCCGAGCCGACAACACCCTCAGCGGACGCCCTGGCCATAGGCGAATCGAGCACACGCCACTTGATAAAGCTATTCCCACAGTCGAGCTCAAGAATCATCACGCAACCTCAGGCTTAGCTCACCGCCGCTGTATATTTTCTCGGCACCCTCGACACTCAGCCGAAGGGCGCCCTGGAGATCAACACCCAGCACCACACCATCAATCTGGTTAACACCCGCGATAAGAGATACGGCCTTACCCTGCCACAAATGATTTCGCTCCCACTCTTCCTGGAGCGCAGCAAAGCCCGAAGCCTTGTGTCGCTCCAGGTGACTTTGCAGTTGCAGCCCAAGCCGTGCGACCAAGTGATTACGGTCCACAGGGGAACCTGTCTCCAACTGCGCCGACGTCCACTGCTGATCGACCTCTGCGGTCTTCTGCATATTTACGTTGATCCCTACACCTAGGACAACGTGGCAAACATCAGCGGGATCTCCGACCAATTCCAGCAAGATGCCGGCAATTTTTTTCTGCCCAACCAGGACGTCGTTCGGCCATTTTAATGCAGCAGCCTGGACACCCAGCTCACGCAGGGCCTGCATAACCGCCAATCCCACGACAAGACTAAGCCCCTCCAATTGCCTTAACCCGCCGTCAATGCGCAATACGAGGCTGTAATACAGGTTTTGAGCGAACGGACTGACCCACTTACGGCCCCGCCTACCCCTTCCGGCTGTTTGCTGCTCCGCAAGCACCAGAAATGGCGCCGCGCAACCGGCGTCGACGAGGCGCAAGGCCTCGGCATTGGTGGAGTCTATGGAATCAGAGATGTAAACAGGCCACGTCAAAGCTGGAGCCTGCCCTTGAATTTCTTCAGCATTCAAGAACACCAATGGAGATGCCAGCTGATACCCCCTGCCACGAACTTTATGGATGGGCAGGTTCAATTCGGACTCCAGATGCTGGAGCTGCTTCCAAACAGCACTGCGGCTGACACCCAGGGCAGCACCCAGCGCCTCTCCGGAGTGGAATCGGCCATCTTTGAGAAGTGTTAACAACGTCAGCATGCAAGCATCGCCTCACAATGAGGCACGCATGATAGCCATGCGCAAGGTCATTGCATAGAAAGGACGGGATTTAGCACTGGTGCTCGCACGAAGGCGTTCGCGGCAGCTCAGGCTGGGCGCGTTGCGATTAACACTAAACATGCGCAAGCTTTGCCCACTATACGACCGCCCAAAACAAAACCCCTGATTGCGTTAGCAATCAGGGGTTTCGGAATTTAATCTTGACGATGACCTACTCTCACATGGGGAAACCCCACACTACCATCGGCGATGCATCGTTTCACTACTGAGTTCGGGATGGGATCAGGTGGTTCCAATGCTCTATGGTCGTCAAGAAATTCGGGTACTGAGTCGTAGCCAGATGGCTTCGCTTCAGCAAATTGGGTATGTGATAGCTTTCGGTGTTTTGTGAGCGTCGAACTTTCGGTTCATCTCGTCTTCACACACCGCAATCTGATGCTCTTTATTAGAGAGTCGACTCAAATTGCTTGGGTGTTATATGGTCAAGCCTCACGGGCAATTAGTATTGGTTAGCTCAACGCCTCACAGCGCTTACACACCCAACCTATCAACGTCGTAGTCTTCGACGGCCCTTCAGGGGACTCAAGGTCCCAGTGAGATCTCATCTTGAGGCTAGTTTCCCGCTTAGATGCTTTCAGCGGTTATCTATTCCGAACATAGCTACCCGGCAATGCCACTGGCGTGACAACCGGAACACCAGAGGTTCGTCCACTCCGGTCCTCTCGTACTAGGAGCAGCCCCTCTCAAATCTCAAACGTCCACGGCAGATAGGGACCGAACTGTCTCACGACGTTCTAAACCCAGCTCGCGTACCACTTTAAATGGCGAACAGCCATACCCTTGGGACCGGCTTCAGCCCCAGGATGTGATGAGCCGACATCGAGGTGCCAAACACCGCCGTCGATATGAACTCTTGGGCGGTATCAGCCTGTTATCCCCGGAGTACCTTTTATCCGTTGAGCGATGGCCCTTCCATACAGAACCACCGGATCACTAAGACCTACTTTCGTACCTGCTCGACGTGTCTGTCTCGCAGTCAAGCGCGCTTTTGCCTTTATACTCTACGACCGATTTCCGACCGGTCTGAGCGCACCTTCGTACTCCTCCGTTACTCTTTAGGAGGAGACCGCCCCAGTCAAACTACCCACCATACACTGTCCTCGATCCGGATAACGGACCTGAGTTAGAACCTCAAAGTTGCCAGGGTGGTATTTCAAGGTTGGCTCCACGCAGACTGGCGTCCACGCTTCAAAGCCTCCCACCTATCCTACACAAGCAAATTC
Organism: Pseudomonas sp. W3I7; assembly: GCF_030816095.1. Classification (NCBI taxonomy): domain Bacteria; kingdom Pseudomonadati; phylum Pseudomonadota; class Gammaproteobacteria; order Pseudomonadales; family Pseudomonadaceae; genus Pseudomonas; species Pseudomonas sp. W3I7. Next base: position 284,065 of record NZ_JAUSXP010000001.1, on the reverse strand, counting down.
AAAGTCCAGTGCAAAGCTATAGTAAAGGTTCACGGGGTCTTTCCGTCTAGCCGCGGATACACTGCATCTTCACAGCGATTTCAATTTCACTGAGTCTCGGGTGGAGACAGCGCCGCCATCGTTACGCCATTCGTGCAGGTCGGAACTTACCCGACAAGGAATTTCGCTACCTTAGGACCGTTATAGTTACGGCCGCCGTTTACCGGGGCTTCGATCAAGAGCTTCGCGTTAGCTAACCCCATCAATTAACCTTCCGGCACCGGGCAGGCGTCACACCCTATACGTCCACTTTCGTGTTTGCAGAGTGCTGTGTTTTTAATAAACAGTCGCAGCGGCCTGGTATCTTCGACCGGCATGAGCTTACGGAGCAAGTCCTTCACCCTCACCGGCGCACCTTCTCCCGAAGTTACGGTGCCATTTTGCCTAGTTCCTTCACCCGAGTTCTCTCAAGCGCCTTGGTATTCTCTACCCAACCACCTGTGTCGGTTTGGGGTACGGTTCCTGGTTACCTGAAGCTTAGAAGCTTTTCTTGGAAGCATGGCATCAACCACTTCGTTAACTAAAAGTTAACTCGTCATCAGCTCTCGGCCTTAGAATCCCGGATTTACCTAAGATTCCAGCCTACCACCTTAAACTTGGACAACCAACGCCAAGCTGGCCTAGCCTTCTCCGTCCCTCCATCGCAATAACCAGAAGTACAGGAATATTAACCTGTTTTCCATCGACTACGCTTTTCAGCCTCGCCTTAGGGACCGACTAACCCTGCGTCGATTAACGTTGCGCAGGAAACCTTGGTCTTTCGGCGTGGGTGTTTTTCACACCCATTGTCGTTACTCATGTCAGCATTCGCACTTCTGATACCTCCAGCAAGCTTCTCAACTCACCTTCACAGGCTTACAGAACGCTCCTCTACCGCATCACTTACGTGATACCCGTAGCTTCGGTGTATGGTTTGAGCCCCGTTACATCTTCCGCGCAGGCCGACTCGACTAGTGAGCTATTACGCTTTCTTTAAAGGGTGGCTGCTTCTAAGCCAACCTCCTAGCTGTCTAAGCCTTCCCACATCGTTTCCCACTTAACCATAACTTTGGGACCTTAGCTGACGGTCTGGGTTGTTTCCCTTTTCACGACGGACGTTAGCACCCGCCGTGTGTCTCCCATGCTCGGCACTTGTAGGTATTCGGAGTTTGCATCGGTTTGGTAAGTCGGGATGACCCCCTAGCCGAAACAGTGCTCTACCCCCTACAGTGATACATGAGGCGCTACCTAAATAGCTTTCGAGGAGAACCAGCTATCTCCGAGCTTGATTAGCCTTTCACTCCGATCCACAGGTCATCCGCTAACTTTTCAACGGTAGTCGGTTCGGTCCTCCAGTTAGTGTTACCCAACCTTCAACCTGCCCATGGATAGATCGCCCGGTTTCGGGTCTATTCCCAGCGACTAGACGCCCTATTAAGACTCGCTTTCGCTACGCCTCCCCTATTCGGTTAAGCTCGCCACTGAAAATAAGTCGCTGACCCATTATACAAAAGGTACGCAGTCACCTAACAAAGTAGGCTCCCACTGCTTGTACGCATACGGTTTCAGGATCTATTTCACTCCCCTCTCCGGGGTTCTTTTCGCCTTTCCCTCACGGTACTAGTTCACTATCGGTCAGTCAGTAGTATTTAGCCTTGGAGGATGGTCCCCCCATATTCAGACAAAGTTTCTCGTGCTCCGTCCTACTCGATTTCATGACTAAGAGATTTTCGCGTACAGGGCTATCACCCACTATGGCCGCACTTTCCAGAGCGTTCCGCTAATCTCAAAGCCACTTAAGGGCTAGTCCCCGTTCGCTCGCCACTACTAAGGGAATCTCGGTTGATTTCTTTTCCTCAGGGTACTTAGATGTTTCAGTTCCCCTGGTTCGCCTCTTACGCCTATGTATTCAGCGTAAGATAACCATCTTATGATGGCTGGGTTCCCCCATTCAGACATCTCCGGATCAAAGTCTGTTTGCCGACTCCCCGAAGCTTTTCGCAGGCTACCACGTCTTTCATCGCCTCTGACTGCCAAGGCATCCACCGTATGCGCTTCTTCACTTGACCATATAACCCCAAGCAATCTGGTTATACTGTGAAGACAACATTCGCCGAAAATTCGAATTTCTCAACTAAGAGAACTCACAAATTTTACCTTAGCCTGATCCGTTACCAGTGAAAGTAACGTTCAGTCTATCTTTCTATCACATACCCAAATTTTTAAAGAACGATCTAATCAAAGACTAGAAATCAATATTCACTTCAGAATATTCATTTCTAAACTCTAACAGCAGAAGCAGTTAATGGTGGAGCCAAACGGGATCGAACCGTTGACCTCCTGCGTGCAAGGCAGGCGCTCTCCCAGCTGAGCTATGGCCCCATAACAAAATTGGTGGGTCTGGGCAGATTCGAACTGCCGACCTCACCCTTATCAGGGGTGCGCTCTAACCAACTGAGCTACAGACCCAATTTCGAGCGTCACTGATTAGCTAAGAGCTATCAGCTTGGAGCTTAAAGCTGCTTCTATCGTCTTCTTCAATGAATCAAGCAATTCGTGTGGGAACTTATGGAGCAGCTGATGTCGTCGATTAAGGAGGTGATCCAGCCGCAGGTTCCCCTACGGCTACCTTGTTACGACTTCACCCCAGTCATGAATCACACCGTGGTAACCGTCCTCCCGAAGGTTAGACTAGCTACTTCTGGTGCAACCCACTCCCATGGTGTGACGGGCGGTGTGTACAAGGCCCGGGAACGTATTCACCGCGACATTCTGATTCGCGATTACTAGCGATTCCGACTTCACGCAGTCGAGTTGCAGACTGCGATCCGGACTACGATCGGTTTTGTGGGATTAGCTCCACCTCGCGGCTTGGCAACCCTCTGTACCGACCATTGTAGCACGTGTGTAGCCCAGGCCGTAAGGGCCATGATGACTTGACGTCATCCCCACCTTCCTCCGGTTTGTCACCGGCAGTCTCCTTAGAGTGCCCACCATAACGTGCTGGTAACTAAGGACAAGGGTTGCGCTCGTTACGGGACTTAACCCAACATCTCACGACACGAGCTGACGACAGCCATGCAGCACCTGTCTCAATGTTCCCGAAGGCACCAATCTATCTCTAGAAAGTTCATTGGATGTCAAGGCCTGGTAAGGTTCTTCGCGTTGCTTCGAATTAAACCACATGCTCCACCGCTTGTGCGGGCCCCCGTCAATTCATTTGAGTTTTAACCTTGCGGCCGTACTCCCCAGGCGGTCAACTTAATGCGTTAGCTGCGCCACTAAAAGCTCAAGGCTTCCAACGGCTAGTTGACATCGTTTACGGCGTGGACTACCAGGGTATCTAATCCTGTTTGCTCCCCACGCTTTCGCACCTCAGTGTCAGTATTAGTCCAGGTGGTCGCCTTCGCCACTGGTGTTCCTTCCTATATCTACGCATTTCACCGCTACACAGGAAATTCCACCACCCTCTACCATACTCTAGTCAGTCAGTTTTGAATGCAGTTCCCAGGTTGAGCCCGGGGATTTCACATCCAACTTAACAAACCACCTACGCGCGCTTTACGCCCAGTAATTCCGATTAACGCTTGCACCCTCTGTATTACCGCGGCTGCTGGCACAGAGTTAGCCGGTGCTTATTCTGTCGGTAACGTCAAAACACTAACGTATTAGGTTAATGCCCTTCCTCCCAACTTAAAGTGCTTTACAATCCGAAGACCTTCTTCACACACGCGGCATGGCTGGATCAGGCTTTCGCCCATTGTCCAATATTCCCCACTGCTGCCTCCCGTAGGAGTCTGGACCGTGTCTCAGTTCCAGTGTGACTGATCATCCTCTCAGACCAGTTACGGATCGTCGCCTTGGTGAGCCATTACCTCACCAACTAGCTAATCCGACCTAGGCTCATCTGATAGCGCAAGGCCCGAAGGTCCCCTGCTTTCTCCCGTAGGACGTATGCGGTATTAGCGTCCGTTTCCGAACGTTATCCCCCACTACCAGGCAGATTCCTAGGCTTTACTCACCCGTCCGCCGCTCTCAAGAGAAGCAAGCTTCTCTCTACCGCTCGACTTGCATGTGTTAGGCCTGCCGCCAGCGTTCAATCTGAGCCATGATCAAACTCTTCAGTTCAAACATCTTTGGGTTTTTAAGAAACCCTAAACTTGGCTCAGCAATCGTTGGTTACATCTTTGATTTCTCGCGGAGTAACTTGTGATGCTGATAATCTTGTTGACTATCAGTCTGACTCCACAAGCACCCACACGAATTGCTTGATTCAGTTGTTAAAGAGCGGTTGGTTAAGACCTTTCGTCTCAACCGAGGCGCGCATTCTACAGCAGCCTCATTTGCTGTCAAGTGGTTATTTTCAGAAGTTTTCGAAGAATTCTTCAACAACTTCAACCACTTGCGCTTACGATCTCTCGTTAGCGGGAGGCGAATTCTACAGCGTTACACGCTGCTGTCAACACCTCTTTTTCAACTTCCTTTTGGCTTCGATGAACTGAAGCAACTTGCTGCCGAAAACTTCATAACTCTTTGTTTACCAAGGAGTTTTACGTTTCGACTGCGCCGGAAGTGGGGCGAATTATAGACAGATATAATTCGCCGTCAACACCTCATTTCAGTTTTATTCGGCTTTGAGCGTAATACGCGCAAATGCCTTCTTCCCAGCCTGGCAAACGTGGGTAGCGCCCAGTTCGTATATAAAGGTGCGATCGACAACCTCACCATCTATACGCACGCCACCGGAACCCAACAGGTCGCGCGCGACCGCGGAGTTCTTAACCAGGCCCGCCTTATTAAGTACAGCGGCAATCGGCATCGCTTCAGTCGCGGTCAATTCGATCTCTGGCAGATCATCCGGCAGCTCGCCATCCTTCATGCGGTTGCCGGCCGCGCGGTGAGCACTGGCCGCAGCCTCTTCACCATGGAAGCGCGCAACGATCTCTTCCGCCAACTTGATCTTCACGTCACGAGGATTCGCACCCGCCTCGACCTCAGCGCGCAGTGCGTTGATCTCATCCATCGAGCGGAAGCTCAACAGCTCGAAATAACGCCACATCAACGCATCTGGAATCGATACCAGCTTGCCATACATCACACCCGGCGCTTCCTGGATACCAACGTAGTTACCCAGGGACTTGGACATCTTCTTGACGCCATCCAACCCTTCCAGCAACGGCATGGTCAGAATGCACTGAGCTTCTTGCCCGTACGCACGCTGGAGCTCACGCCCCATCAGCAGGTTGAACTTCTGGTCAGTGCCGCCCAGCTCAACGTCCGCGCGCAATGCCACCGAGTCATAGCCCTGCACCAGCGGGTAGAGGAACTCATGAATCGCGATTGGCTGATTGGTGGAGTAGCGCTTGTCGAAGTCATCACGCTCAAGCATGCGCGCCACGGTGTACTGGGAAGTCAGGCGAATAAAGTCGGCCGGCCCCATCTGATCCATCCAGGTGGAGTTGAACGCCACCTCGGTCTTGGCCGGATCGAGAATCTTGAACACCTGGGTCTTGTAGGTCTCGGCATTATCGAGCACCTGCTCACGAGTCAGCGGCGGGCGCGTTGCGCTCTTGCCGCTCGGATCACCGATCATCCCGGTGAAGTCACCTATAAGGAAGATAACCTGATGCCCCAGCTCCTGGAACTGACGCAGCTTATTAATAAGCACGGTATGACCCAGGTGCAGATCCGGCGCGGTCGGATCGAAGCCAGCCTTAATACGCAGGGGTTGGCCACGCTTGAGCTTTTCGACCAGCTCGGCCTCGACCAACAGTTCTTCCGCACCACGTTTTATCAGCGCTAGCTGCTCTTCAACCGACTTCATAACAGACCCGCAAGGCTCAGATTCAAAAGGGAACCAACCATACAAGATCAGGGACTAATTACAAGTTTTGTCCCGCGCACGGACACCGTTCAGCAAGCCCAGCGTTCGCGAGCTTGCGCCACAGATGATTTGGTTATATTTTATACAGTTATTTCATCTTCATCATGTCATTCATCTTTTCCATTTCATCTTCAAAGTCAAAATTACTTATGACCACAGAACCGTCTAAAGCGCCGCCGCTTTACCCGAAGACCCACCTGCTCGCCGCAAGTGGTATCGCCGCCCTTCTCAGCCTGGCACTCCTGGTATTCCCTTCCAGTGACGTAGAAGCCAAACGAACATCCCTGAGCCTTGACCTGGAAAGTCCAGTTGAACAACTGACACAAGATCAAGACGCTTCCGACGCGCAACAAGCCACAAACGCACCGACAGAATCTCCATTCGCACAGATAGAAAGCACCCCGGAAGACACCCAACAGGCCACTCAAGAACCGAATGCGCCAGTTGCAACCAAGAATGCGCTGCACCGCGAAGTGATCGTCGCCAAGGGCGATACGCTTTCAACGCTGTTCGAAAAGGTCGGCCTGCCCGCTGCCACCGTTAATGAGGTGCTGGCCAGCGATAAACAAGCCAAGCAATTCACTCAGCTCAAGCACGGCCAGAAGCTTGAGTTCGAATTGGCTGCCGACGGCCAGCTGAAAAACCTGCACAGCAATGTCAACGACCTCGAGAGCATTAGCCTGAGCAAGGGCGCCAAAGGCTTTGCCTTCAACCGCATCACCACCAAACCGGTGACGCGCTCCGCCTACGTGCATGGCGTCATCAACAGCTCGCTGTCACAGTCGGCCGCCCGCGCCGGCTTGTCCCACAGCATGACCATGGACATGGCCAGCGTGTTTGGCTACGACATCGACTTCGCCCAGGACATCCGCCAGGGTGACGAATTCGACGTAATCTATGAGCAGAGAGTCGCCAACGGCAAAGTCGTCGGTACCGGCGCGATTCTATCGGCGCGGTTTACCAACCGCGGCAAAACCTACACAGCAGTGCGCTACACCAACAAACAAGGCAACACCAGCTACTACACCGCCGATGGCAACAGCATGCGCAAAGCCTTCATCCGTACGCCGGTGGACTTTGCCCGCATCAGCTCGCGCTTCTCAATGGGCCGAAAGCATCCGATCCTCAACAAGATCCGCGCCCACAAAGGCGTCGACTATGCTGCCCCGCGCGGTACACCCATCAAGGCTGCCGGTGACGGCAAGGTGTTGCTGGCCGGCCGCCGCGGCGGTTACGGTAATACCGTGATCATCCAGCACGGCAATACCTACCGCACCCTGTACGGCCACATGCAAGGGTTCGCCAAAGGCGTGTCGACCGGCAGCAACGTTAAGCAGGGCCAGGTCATCGGCTATATCGGCACCACAGGCCTGTCTACCGGCCCGCATTTGCACTATGAGTTCCAGGTAAACGGCGTCCACGTCGACCCACTGGGCCAGAAGCTGCCAATGGCCGACCCAATCGCCAAGGCTGAGCGTGCGCGCTTCCTGCAACAAAGCCAGCCACTGATGGCACGCATGGACCAGGAGCGCTCCACCCTGCTGGCCTCGGCGAAGCGCTAAGGTATGGCGCTCTATATTGGTGTGATGTCCGGGACCAGCCTCGATGGCCTGGATATCGCCCTGATCGAACAAGACCCGGCGATCAAATTGATCGCCACGCACTACATTCCCATGCCGGACGATCTGCGCACCGAGCTGCTAAGCCTGTGCTCCAGCGGCGCGGATGAGATCGCCCGTTCGGCGCTCGCCCAGCAACACTGGGTGACACTGGCGGCCAAAGGCGTGCATGCCTTACTGGAACAACAAGCCCTCAAGCCCCATGACATACGCGCGATCGGCAGCCACGGCCAGACGATCCGCCATGAACCTGCTCGAGGCTTTACCGTACAAATCGGCAACCCTGCCCTGCTCACCGAGCTGACGGGCATTACCGTCGTCAGTGATTTCCGCAGCCGCGATGTGGCCGCCGGCGGTCAAGGCGCGCCCTTGGTGCCTGCCTTTCACGAAGCCTTGTTCGGCGAACGTACCGGCAACCGCGCCGTGCTGAATGTCGGCGGCTTCAGCAACCTCAGCTTGATCGAGACCAACAAGCCCGTAGCCGGTTTCGACTGCGGCCCGGGCAACGTGTTGCTGGATGCGTGGATCCACAATCAGCGCGGCGAGCACTTTGATCGCGATGGCCAATGGGCGGCCGCTGGCCAAGTCGAGCCTGCACTACTCAACGCTCTGCTCAGCGACCCGTTCTTCCTGACCAAAGGCCCGAAAAGCACTGGCCGCGAAGTCTTCAACCTGGGATGGCTGCAACACCACCTGGCCAGATTGCCAGCGTTCCAGCCAGAGGACGTGCAAGCAACCCTGCTCGAACTGACCGCACAGACCATCGTCGAGTCCCTGCAAGCGGCACAAACCGACACCGAAACCCTGCTGGTCTGTGGCGGCGGCGCGCATAACGCCACGTTGATGAAGCGCCTGGCAGCGTTGTTGCCGTCCACTCAGGTCAGCAGCACCGCCACTTACGGCGTGGACCCCGATTGGGTTGAAGCCATGGCCTTCGCCTGGCTGGCCCATTGCTGCCTGGCGGGCATCGCCGCCAACCGCCCAAGTGTCACTGGCGCACGCGGGCTTCGGGTATTAGGCGCAATCTACCCAGCGTAAACCTGCAGACAGCAAAACGCCGCTTGGCCTATCAAAGCCAAGCGGCGTTTTTTATTTGCTGAAGATCAGGCTGCTGATCAGATCGAGAACGAAGACCCGCAACCACAGGTCGTGGTGGCATTCGGGTTCTTGATCACGAAACGCGAGCCTTCCAGACCTTCCTGGTAATCCACCTCGGCCCCTGCCAGGTATTGGAAGCTCATCGGGTCCACGACCAGGCTGACGCCCTCGCGCTCGACGATGGTGTCATCGTCGGCCACATCTTCATCGAAGGTAAAACCGTACTGAAACCCTGAACAACCGCCGCCCGTAACGAATACGCGCAGCTTCAAGCGATCATTACCCTCTTCATCGACCAGGCTCTTCACCTTGTGCGCAGCACCGTGGGTGAATTGCAAAGCCGTGGGGGTGAAGGATTCAACGCTCATGCTGATAATCTCCCGGCGTAGCGCCGCCATATGCGTAATGGCGGGCATTATCCGCTTCTCCTAGAAAAGCGGTCAACTATTGTTACGGTATATCAATCTGCGCTGGCGCCATTAAAAACACAAAAGGCCCGATCAACGGGCCTTTTGCTTAACCGCCAAACAGCCTTAAGGCAGCATGCCCGCATGGGACAGGCCCAGCTTCTCATCCAGGCCAAACAGAATGTTCATGTTCTGCACGGCCTGGCCCGACGCGCCCTTGACCAGGTTATCGATCACCGACAACACCACCACCAAATCGCCATCCTGTGGACGGTGCACGGCAATGCGGCATACGTTGGCACCGCGCACGCTACGGGTTTCCGGGTGGCTGCCGGCCGGCATCACGTCGACGAACGGTTCATTGGCATAACGTTTTTCGAACAGCGCCTGCAGGTCTACCGAACGGTCGACAACAGTGGCGTAGAGCGTGGAGTGAATGCCACGAATCATCGGCGTCAGGTGCGGCACAAAGGTCAGGCCTACGTCTTTACCGGCGGCACGACGCAGCCCCTGGCGAATTTCCGGCAAGTGACGATGCCCTTTAACCGCGTAGGCCTTCATGCTTTCCGACGTCTCGGAGTACAGCGAACCTACAGCTGCACCACGGCCGGCGCCACTCACGCCCGATTTGCAGTCGGCGATCAAGCGCGAAGCGTCGGCCAGACCCGCTTCCAGCAATGGCAGGAAACCGAGCTGCGTCGCGGTCGGATAGCAACCCGGCACAGCAATCAGGCGTGCTTGCTTGATTTGCTCACGATTGACTTCCGGCAGACCGTACACCGCCTCTTCCAGCAACTCAGGCGCGCCGTGTGGCTGGCCGTACCATTTGGCCCACTCATCGGCGTCCTGCAAGCGGAAGTCGGCCGACAGGTCGATGACCTTGGTACCCGCCGCCAGCAATTCGCCAGCCAGCGCATGCGCAACCCCGTGAGGCGTGGCGAAGAACACCACATCGCACGCACCCAGGGTCTTGATGTCCGGCACGCTGAACGCCAGGCCGTCATAGTGCCCTCGCAGGTTCGGGTACATGTCGGCCACGGCCAGCCCGGCCTCGGATCGAGAAGTGATAACCACCACCTCAGCTTGCGGATGCTGAGCCAACAGACGCAGCAATTCGACACCGGTGTAACCCGTGCCGCCGACGATACCGACCTTGACCATAAACCTGCCCTCAACGAACCCACTGGAAAGCCGTCGATAATAGGGGCCGTATCGTCCTGCGACAACCGTCAACGTGACGTACAGGCGCATGAGCCACTACTATCTTCAGTTACCGTGAACCTGGGAATAACTAGAAATGCTCTATCTATGGATCAAAGCCTTCCATATCGTCAGTATCGTCTGCTGGTTTGCCGGGCTGTTTTACCTGCCACGCCTGTTCGTCTACCACGCGCAAAGTGAGGACACCGTCAGCAAAGAACGCTTCAGCGTCATGGAGCGCAAGCTGTACCGCGGCATCATGGGGCCGGCAATGATCGCTACCCTGATATTCGGTGGCTGGCTGATCTACCTCAACCCGGCCATGTTTCAATCCGGTGCCTGGATCCACGCCAAACTCACCCTGGTGGTGCTGCTGATCGGCTACCACCATATGTGCGGCGCCCAGGTAAAACGCTTCGCCCGTGGCGAAAACACCCGCAGCCATGTCTTTTATCGCTGGTTCAATGAAGTGCCGGTTCTGATATTGCTGGCTATCGTAATTTTGGTCGTGGTCAAACCGTTCTAATTTCAATTACTCGGGGAACCTCCAATGTCACTGCCCGCTTCGCTCGAACAACGTCTGCGCCTGCCCGTGGTGGCTGCGCCGATGTTTCTGATTTCCAACCCGCAGCTGGTCCTGGCGTGCTGTCGCAATGGCGTGGTGGGGAGTTTCCCGGCACTCAACCAGCGCGAAAGCAGTGGTTTCAAGGCCTGGCTGGAGGAAATCGAAGCGGGCCTGGCGCAGTTGGACAACCCCGCGCCTTATGCCGTCAACCTGATCGTGCATAACAGCAACCCAAGGCTTGAGGCCGACCTGGCGATCTGCGTCGAGCACAAGGTGCCGATCGTCATCACCAGCCTGGGCGCGGTCAAGGAGCTGGTGGATGCGGTCCACAGCTACGGTGGCCTGGTGTTTCACGACGTCACCACCCGCCGGCATGCCGAGAAAGCCGCAGAGGCCGGTGTTGACGGCCTGATCGCCGTGGCAGCGGGCGCCGGAGGCCACGCCGGCACCTGGAGCCCGTTCGCGCTGATCGCCGAGATTCGCCAATTCTTTGATAAAACCCTGCTGTTGGCCGGCTGCCTCAACCACGGGCATGAGATACTCGCCGCGCAACTGCTGGGCGCAGACCTGGCGTATTTCGGCACGCGCTTTATCGGCACCACCGAAAGCCACGCCCCGCAAGCCTATAAAGAGATGCTGCTCACATCGCGCGCCGCCGACATCGTGCACACTGCTGCGGTGTCCGGCGTACCCGCAAGTTTCATGCGCCAGAGCCTGGAAAACGCCGGTTTCGACCTCGCTGCCCTGCAGGGCAAAGGCGAAGTCAACTTCGGTTCCAAGCTCAAGCCGTTGAGCGATGAGGCCAAGGCCTGGAAAACCGTATGGTCAGCCGGCCAAGGTGTAGGCCAGATTGGTGATTTACCCAGCGTCGATGAACTGATTGCCCGCCTGGATGCCGAATACCGCAAGGCACGCGAGCAGGCAGCGCAACTACGCTGGCCACGTTGAACTGAACAGCAGGCCTGCCCACGTGTGCAGGCCTGCAAACCCTTCCCTGAACAAGTGACAAGGATGCCCGCATGAGCGACAGCCGTTTCAAGATTGTGTTTGACGGGGCCCTGCTCCCGGGTGTCGAAAGCACCACCGCCAAGCTGAACCTCGCCGAGCTGTTCAAAAGCGATGTGGCAGCCATCGAAAAGCTTTTCACCGGCCGCCCGGTCGCACTCAAGCGCGACCTTTCCCGCGCCGATGCCGAAACCTACCTTACTGCGCTGAAAAACGCCGGCGTCGATGCCCGTATCGAACCCGAGCAGCCGGTAACCTTCAACCTCGCCGAAACCCACGAAACCGACGCCAGCGCTGCAGACTTCTCGCGCCCTGCGGCTTCGCCCTATGCACCACCACGTGCTGCCGTGGGTGAATACACCGAGGAATACTCAACCCTTAAAGTGTTCACCATCCACGGGCGCATCGGCCGCTTGCGTTATCTGGCCTGGACGCTGGTATTGACCCTGGCGCTGTTGGTGGCCGGTGGCATCATCAGTACCGCGAGCTTCGCCGTGGCAACTGCCTCGCCGACTGCCGGCACCATCCTCGGGGTGCTGCTGGGTTTGGCCTTGTTTGTTGCACTGGTGTGGGTGAGCGTGCAAATCGGTGTGCAACGCCTGCACGATCTGGGCTGGTCCGGCTGGCTGTACCTCCTCAACCTTGTGCCATTGGTCAACAGCGTCTTCCCGATCCTGCTGCTGGTACTGCCGGGCAACGCAGGCGCCAACCAATATGGCCCGCCGCCGCCGCGCAACTCCACAGCAGTCAAGGTGTTGGCGACCCTGTGGCTGGCGTTTATCCCGGTGATGCTCGCCATTGTGGTGACGCTGGGCATGAACGGCTACCTGAACCAACTCGAAGCGAATATGGACAGCAGCTACGAAAGCAGCTCCATCACCGCCGATGACGCCACCGATCAAAGCGTCACCGTAGATGAAGAAGAAAGCGTGCAAAGTGCTGAGGACGCAGCCGAACCTGTAGACTCTCCAGAACAGTGAAGAAACGCCCCGCCGCCTGTGATGCCTCTGTCACAGGCTCGGCGGCGTTGCGATGGAGAAAGGCATGACCCGTTACGCTCTGATCACCGGCGCCTCCAGCGGCATCGGCCTGGCTTTGGCCGAAGCACTGGCCCGTCGCGGCCGCAGCTTGATTCTGGTGGCCCGCCAGCGTGATCAGTTGGAAAGCATTGCTATTGAATTGACTCAGCGTTTCGGCGTCGAGGTGCTGTTTCGTGCCTGCGACCTGGGCGAACCCCTGCGTTTGTCCGGGTTCCTGCTGGAACTTGAAGAAGGCGAGCGGCAGATCGACCTGTTGGTCAACTGCGCTGGCATGGGCACCAGCGGGCCGTTCCTTGCCCAGGACTGGATGACCGAGCAAGACCTGATCGAAGTCAACATCCTGGCCCTCACCCGCATGTGCCACGCCCTTGGCAACGCCATGGCGCTGCATGGCGGTGGGCAGATTCTCAACGTAGCCTCGGTCGCAGCCTTCCAACCCGGCCCCTGGATGAGCAGCTATTACGCCAGCAAGGCGTATGTGCTGCACTTCTCCGAAGGCCTGCGCGAAGAGTTGAAGACCTGCGGTATCAAGGTCTCGGTGCTGTGCCCCGGCCCCACGCGCACGGCATTCTTCGGTACCGCGCAAATGGACACCGCCAAGCTCGACCGCAGCAATCAACTGATGAGCCCGGAAGAAGTAGCGCTCTATACCGTGCGCGCGCTGGAAAAGAACAAAGCCATCATTATTCCCGGGCGACGCAACCGCTGGCTGGCCTTCAGCCCGCGCTTGAGCCCACGCTGGCTGACCCGCAAGATTGCCGGCGCCATCAACAAGGCCTATTGCCCGCGCTGACGGCCTCGGTACACTCGTTCTGCACTTACATAATGGAGAAACAGCTGTGGATACTCTGTTCACCAAGATCATCAACAGAGAAATACCTGCGAAGATCATCTATGAAGATGACCAAGTCCTCGCCTTCCACGATATTGCCCCAATGGCACCCGTGCATTTTCTGGTCATTCCGAAAAAGCCGATCCGTACCCTCAACGACCTCACCGAAGAAGACAAAGCCCTCGCTGGCCATATTCTGTTCACCGCTCAGCGGCTGGCGGTAGAGCAAGGCTGCGAGAAGGGCTTTCGCGTGGTGATGAACTGCAACGAGGATGGCGGGCAGACTGTTTATCACATCCATATGCACGTGCTGGGTCAGCGCCAGATGAACTGGCCGCCGGGCTGATTGTTGCGGGGAGTTTGCGACGGCTACGCCGTCGGACCGGAGCAAGCTCCCTCGCCACAAGGGCAAATTGACACAGCGCAAACGCATTGCCTTCTCTTGCGGTAAACTGGCCGCCGAGATTCTTCCCGGAGGTCAGCATGACTACCCAACGTCACTACTCGCCGATTGACCGTCTGTTGCTGCAAGCCGACATGGCCATGCGCACACTGCTGCCCTTCAGCGGCCAACCGTACCGGCCTTCGCCCGCCATCGTGCAGCCCGATGCGCAGATGAACGAGACCGACACCCGCCACGTCGCCGGCCTGATGCGCATCAACCACACCGGTGAAGTCTGTGCCCAGGCGCTGTACCAGGGCCAGGCGCTGACCGCCAAGCTGCCGCAGGTACGCGCAGCGATGGAACATGCGGCCGAAGAAGAAATCGACCACCTGGCTTGGTGCGAGCAGCGCATTCGCCAACTCGGCAGCCATCCCAGCGTGCTCAACCCGCTGTTTTACGGTTTGTCGTTCGGTATTGGCGCCGCTGCCGGCCTGATCAGCGACAAGGTCAGCCTCGGGTTTGTCGCCGCAACCGAACATCAGGTGTGCAAACACCTGGATGAACACCTGGAGCAACTGCCGGCCGAAGACGAAAAGTCGCGGGCGATTCTTGAGCAAATGCGCATTGATGAAGAACACCACGCAGAAAGCGCACTGGATGCAGGCGGCTTCCGCTTCCCGGCGCCGGTGAGGTTCGGCATGAGCGTATTGGCCAAGGTCATGACCAAAAGCACCTACCGAATCTGAGCAACGCAACACGAAAAAGGGCGCCATCGAGGCGCCCTTTTCTATTTCCAACCCGCAATCAACCCAGCTCGATAATCTCGTAATCATGGGTGATGGCCACACCGGCGGCGCCCAGCATGATCGATGCCGAGCAATACTTCTCGGCCGACAGCTCGATGGCACGCTTGACCTGAGCTTCCTTCAACGCCCGGCCTTTGACCACAAAATGCATGTGGATCTTGGTAAACACCTTGGGGTCCTCAGTGGCGCGCTCGGCTTCCAGGAAGGCTTCGCAGCTTTCGACGGCCTGGCGGGACTTCTTCAAGATGCTGACCACATCGAAATTGCTGCAACCGCCAACACCGAGCAGGAGCATTTCCATCGGGCGTACACCCAGGTTACGGCCACCGGCGTCCGGCGGGCCATCCATAACCACTACATGGCCACTGCCCGACTCACCGAGGAACATGGCCTCGCCCGCCCATTGGATGCGTGCCTTCATCGCCCAGACTCCACTGCTAAAAAAGGGTCGCCAGCTTAGCACAGGGTCTTGAAACCGCAGCGCCCAGCATGAAAACGATCAATGACAACGTTTGCCCGCTAAATTCCCTAATCGAGGCAGAATGTGTCTGTTAAGCTGGCGCCAATTCAATGGCGTATTGCCATCCTTTTTACAGCGTGTATCAATGCCGTTACCGCTGGATAAAAATAATTCCAACCACACCGTGCAGTCTTTTCGGGATACAACCATGGTTGCTCTTGCTCCCACACCCAAGATCAAGAACCTCGACAAATTGTTGATGCACTGCCAGCGCCGGCGTTACCCGGTTAAGCACAACATCATTTGCGCGGGCGAACGCTCCGAAACACTGTTCTTCATTATCAAGGGTTCGGTCACCATCCTGATCGAGGATGAAGACGGCCGCGAAATGATCATTGCGTACCTCAACACCGGGGATTTCTTCGGTGAGCTGGGGCTGTTTGAACAAGCGGGCAAAGAGCAGGAGCGCAGTGCCTGGGTGCGGGCCAAGGTCGAGTGCGAAGTTGCCGAGATCAGCTATGCCAAGTTTCGCGAACTGGCCCAGCATGATCCCGACATCCTCTACGCCTTGAGCGGGCAGATTGCCCAACGCCTGCGCGACACCACGCGCAAAGTGGGTGACCTGGCGTTCTTTGATGTCACCGGCCGCGTGGCCCGCTGCTTACTGGAACTGTGCAAACAGCCCGATGCCATGACTCACCCCGACGGCATGCAGATCAAGGTCACGCGCCAGGAGATCGGACGCATCGTCGGGTGCTCGCGGGAAATGGTCGGTCGTGTGCTCAAGGACCTGGAAGAACGCAACCTGGTACACGTCAAAGGCAAGACGATGGTGGTGTTCGGTACGCGTTAAGCGGGCAGGAACCCGGCCAGCATTTGACGGTACAACGCGTCCAGTCGGGTGATGGCATCCGGAGCGGGAAAGGCTTCGTGTAGCGCGATATGGCTGTCGGCACGCACCCGCTGGTCGAGGCCGCAGGCCTGATTGAAGCGATTGACCGCCGCAATCAATTCCTCACGTTCGTTATCCAGCAACAATGCACCGTGCACCAAACCCACCGGACGGCCGCCGCTTTGCCGCCAACGCTGGGCGGTGCCAACCATCTTGCGGCCGTTGAGGTTGACGTTGTAGCGACCGTCGCAGAAGGCGCCGTCGATTTCGCCAACAGAAGCGTCACCGCCCAACTCAATCAGCAAATCACAGATCGGCTGGCACAAACGCTGATAACCGGTTTCTATGCGGCCCTGATCGCCCTCGCTGCGCGGCGGCGCGTAAACCAGCGCGATATTGACCGTGGCGGCCGACTGCGGCACCGGCTCTCCGCCGGTTTCGCGCAGCAACACCGGCCAACCGGCAGCAGCCGAAACTTGGCTGGCAGCGTCAAAAGCCGGCAAGCGGCTCAAACGGCGCGGCATGACCAAAGCCTGGTCATTTGGCTGCCAGAACAGTAGCCCGAATGCCTGATCACCGGCGCAAACGGCCGCCAGCAAGTCTTGCTCGGCGGCAAGCCCTGCTTCAACTGTCATCGACACCGGCTCAATCATCGAACACCTATCATCTGAACAAACACAAAACCAAATGTGGGAGCTCCCACATGTTGACCGTATTTCAAGTCAGTCGAGGGTCGAACCGCTCACCGCCACACCACGCTCCGGGAAGAACAGACGCTGCAATTCCGCCCCTGGGTTCTCGGCGCGCATAAAGGTCTCACCCACCAGGAACGAAAACACACCGCTGATTTCCATCAGCTCTACGTCGGCGCGGTTGACGATGCCGCTCTCGGTAATCACCAAGCGGTCGCGTGGAATACGCGGCAACAGGTCCAGGGTATTTTCCAGGCTGACTTCAAAGGTGTGCAGGTTACGGTTGTTAACCCCCACCAACGGTGTGTCGAGGGTTTTCAGCGCACGCTCCAGCTCATCGCCGTCGTGCACTTCGACCAGCACGTCCAGGCCGACGCTTTTGGCCACGGCCGCCAGCTCGGCCATCTTCACGTCATCCAGCGCGGAGACGATCAGCAGCACGCAATCGGCGCCCAAGGCACGGGCCTCGACGATCTGGTACGGGTCAACCATGAAGTCCTTGCGGATCACCGGCAACTTGCACGCAGCGCGGGCCTGTTGCAGGAACAGGTCGGAACCCTGGAAGAAGTCGATATCGGTCAATACGGACAGGCAAGTTGCGCCGCCCTTCTCATAGCTCTTGGCAATGTCTTCAGGAATGAAAACTTCGCGAATCACGCCCTTGCTGGGCGAAGCTTTTTTGATCTCGGCAATCACGGCAGGCTGCTTTTCCTTAGCCTGCTTGATCAGCGCATTGGCAAAGCCGCGCGGCGCGTCGGCAATTTTCGCCTGAGCCTCAAGTTCAGCCAGGCTCACACGGGCGCGGCGCTCGGCGACTTCTTCAGCCTTGCGCGCGAGGATTTTTTCCAGAACGGTCGGGACACTCATCCTTCATTCTCCATTTTGAACACAGCGGTAAAGGCTCCCAGCTCTTCGAGCTTTTCGCGAGCCAGACCGGTATGCAGCGCATCGTGGGCCAAGGCGACACCTTCCTTAAGACTATAGGCGTGGTCCGCCGCGTAAAGTGCCGCGCCAGCATTCAGAACAATCATTTCTGCAGCTTTTTGGCCGTTTTCCGTCTTGCGGCGCCCCAAGGCATCACGGATCAACTCCAGCGAGGCCGCCGGGCTTTCCACCGACAAGCCATGCAAGCTTTGGCTTTTCATGCCGAGGTCTTCGGGCTCGACCCAATATTCGGTGACCTGGTCATTCTTCAGCTCCGCCACGAAGGTCGGCGCTGCCAGGCTGAATTCGTCCAGGCCATCTTTGGAATGCACCACCAGCACGTGCTTACTGCCCAGACGCTGCAACACTTCAGCCAACGGCCGGCACAGCGCCTGGCTGAACACACCGACCACCTGATGTTTCACGCCGGCCGGATTCGTAAGCGGGCCGAGCATGTTGAACAGGGTGCGCAGGCCAAGATCCTTACGCGGGCCGGCGGCGTGTTTCATGGCACCGTGATGGGACTGGGCAAACATGAAGCCAATGCCCACGCTGTCGATGCAGCGCGCCACTTGCACCGGCGTCAGGTTCAGATAAATCCCGGCCGCCTCCAGCAAGTCGGCGCTGCCGCTTTTGCCCGACACCGCACGGTTACCGTGTTTGGCCACCGTGCAACCGGCTGCCGCCACCACAAAGGAGGAAGCCGTCGACACGTTGAAAATATTCGCACCGTCGCCGCCGGTACCGACCACATCGACCACGCCGTCGAGGGTCTTGAGCTCAACCTTGTCGGCCAGCTCACGCATCACCGACACCGCGCCGACGATTTCGTCGATGCTCTCGCTCTTCATGCGCATCGCCATCATGAACGCACCGATCTGTGCGTCAGTGCATTGGCCGGTCATGATCTCGCGCATCACATCGCTCATTTCAGCGGTGCTCAGGTCCAGATGGCCGACGATACGGCTCAGGGCAGTCTTGATATCCATGGAAAGTCCTTAGCGCGTGCCGCCGCTCTGCTTGAGAAAGTTGGCGAACAGCTCGTAGCCCTGCTCGGTCAGGATTGATTCGGGGTGAAATTGCACCCCTTCGATATTCAGTGTCTTGTGGCGCAGGCCCATGATCTCGTCGACCGAGCCGTCTTCCAACTGGGTCCAGGCGGTCAGCTCCAGGCACTCGGGCAGGGTTTCACGCTTGACCACCAACGAGTGGTAGCGGGTGACCGTCACCGGCAGGTTAAGGCCGTGGAAAACGCCGAGGTCTTTATGGAACACCGGGCTGGTCTTGCCGTGCATCACCTGGCGTGCACGCACCACGTCACCACCAAACGCCTGGCCGATGGACTGGTGACCCAGGCAGACGCCCAGGATCGGCAATTTACCGGCGAAATATTGAATCGCTTCGAGGGAGATGCCCGCTTCGGTCGGCGTGCAGGGGCCCGGCGAAACCACGATGCGCTCCGGGTTCAGAGCGGCGATTTCGGCGACCGTCAGTTCGTCGTTGCGCACCACCTTGACCTCGGCACCGAGTTCGCCCAGATACTGCACAACGTTATAGGTAAAGGAATCGTAGTTATCAATCATCAGCAACATGTGGGTTCAAACCTCTTGAATTCACTGATTTCGAATGACCGCCTTCCAAGAGAGTGTCCCGCTGCCAGACGCACGTTCCGGTTGCCAGGGTGAGCCGGCAAGGGGCGTCAAACAAAGGGTGAAGAAGGCAAATCGGTACAGGTCCGGCCGGGCCGGCAGAGAAAAATGTCAGGCGCGCCAACGCCAACGGGCGTGTGCCTTGACTACTCGCATCAAGAGTTTGCTGATGATCAACACGGGGAGGGTCTCATTCATACGTTCAGGCACAGTAACGTAGCCTCGCCAGCGGTGCAATATGGAGCAGCGATTCCGGGGGGCACCACCGAGTATTTGTAAGAAAAAACTGTTTTCTTCGAAGAAAACCCTCACTACATTGCTAGTGTTTCGCTTCCGACACAAAAACAACTAAATGGAATTTCGCATGCTCAGATTACCGTTTTTTGCGCCCCTTGCCGGCTGCCTCCTGTCACTGGCCTGCGCGCAGGCGTTTGCAGCACCCTCACCTTACTCAACCATGGTCGTGTTCGGCGACAGCCTGGCCGACGCCGGCCAGTTCCCCGATGGCTCGGCCGGCGCCACCTTGCGCTTTACCAACCGCACCGGGCCGACATTCCAGGGCGATTATGGCCTGGTGTCATCTACGCTTTTGGGGGGCAAGCTGGGCGTGGCACCCAACGACCTGAATGCCTCCACCTCGCCGGTACGTGCCGCCCAAGGTTTGCCGGATGGCAATAACTGGGCGGTCGGCGGCTACCGTACCGACAATATTCTGGACTCCATCACTTCGGTCTCCAATGCGGCGATCCCGCCCGGCAACGCCGGGGGTGGCACGGTACTGCGCAGCCGTCAGGGTTATCTGCCGGCAAACGGCGGGCGGGCCGACCCGAACGCGTTGTATTTTCTGTCTGGCGGCGGCAATGACTTCCTGCAAGGGCGCGTCCTCAGCCCAGGCCAGGCCGTGGCCGCCGGCGGGCGCCTGGCCGACAGCGCCCAGGCCCTGCAACAGGCCGGCGCGCGCTACATCATGGTGTGGATGTTGCCCGACCTGGGCCTGACGCCCGCCATCAACGGCACGCCCGCGCAAGGCGCCAGCTCGGCCCTGAGCAGCATTTTCAACCAGGCGCTGGTGCAGCGCCTGTCGCAGATCGACGCCCAGGTCATCCCGCTGAACATCCCGTTACTGCTCAATGAAACCTTCGCCAACCCTGCGCGCTTTGGCCTGGCCTCCGGGCAAAACCTCACCGGCACCTGCTTCAGCGGCAACGGCTGCACCGCCAACCCGGTGTATGGCATTGGTGGCACCAACCCGGACCCGACCAAGCTGATCTACAACGACTCGGTGCACCCCACCATCGCCGGGCAACAATTGATCGCCGACTACGCCTACTCGCTGCTCGCCGCACCCTGGGAAGTGACCTTGCTGCCGGAGATGGCCCAAGGCACCTTGCGCGCCCATCAGGATGAGCTGCGCAACCAGTGGCAAGCCGACAATGGCAACTGGCAGGCCGTCGGCCAATGGCGCGCGATTGTCGCCGGTGGTGGCCAGCACTTGGACTTTGATGATCAACGCAGTTCGGCCAGCGGCGACGGCAGCGGCTACAACGTGAACGTCGGCGGCAGCTATCGCCTCGACGAAAACTGGCGCGTCGGCGTGGCCGCCGGCTTGTATCGCCAGACACTCGAAGCCGGCGCCCGCGATTCGGACTACAAGCTCAACAGCTACATGGGCACGGCGTTTGCGCAATATCAGCAAAACCACTGGTGGGCCGATGCGGCGCTGACCGGCGGCAAGCTGGACTTCGACAGCCTCAAGCGCAAGTTCGCCCTGGGCGTCAGCGAAGGCTCCGAAAAAGGCGACACCGATGGCTGGCTCTGGGCATTGAGCGGCCGTTTGGGCTATGACATTGCCGGCGCCGGCAGCGATTGGCACCTGTCACCGTTCATCAGCGCCGACTATTCGCGGGTCGAAGTCGAGGGTTATTCGGAAAAGGACAACCGCTCCACCGCGCTGACCTTCGATGACCAGCAACGCGACTCCAAACGCCTGGGCGTCGGCCTGCAGGGCAGCTACCGGATTACGCCGCAAACCCAAGTGTTTGGCGAAGTGGCCCACGAGCATGAGTTCGAAAACGACACCCAGAAGGTAAAGATGTCGCTCAACAGCGTGCCAGGCATCGACTTCAAGCTGGACGGCTACACGCCACGCAGCAATTCGGACCGATTGAGTCTGGGCGTCAGCCACAAGCTGACTCAGGAGCTGGCGCTACGGGCGGCGTATAACGTGAGGAAGGATGACAGTTTTACCCAGCAAGGCGTCAGTGTTGGGGTGAGTCTGGATTTCTAAGCGGATCTTAAACGCCCCACAAAACAACTGTGGGAGCGGGCTTGCTCGCGAATGCGGTCTATCAGTTACACATTCAGTGACTGACACTGCGCATTCGCGAGCAAGCCCGCTCCCACATTTTGATCTACATCTAATCTCAAGCTTGCGGCGTTTGCTCAGCCAACGCCACCGCCCGGAACATCGCGCGGCGCTTGTTCAGGGTTTCTTCCCATTCCAGGGCCGGCACCGAGTCAGCCACAATCCCGCCACCCGCCTGCACATGCAACTCGCCGTCCTTGATCACGGCGGTGCGGATTGCAATCGCGGTGTCCATATTGCCGTTCCAGGCGAAATACCCCACGGCGCCGCCATACACACCGCGTTTAACCGGCTCCAGTTCGTCGATGATCTCCATCGCACGAATCTTCGGCGCACCCGACAAGGTGCCCGCCGGCAGAATCGCCCGCAGTGCGTCCATTGCGGTCAACCCGGCTTTCAGCTCGCCGGTGACGTTGGACACAATGTGCATCACGTTGGAATACCGCTCGATGACCATCTTCTCGGTGAGCTTCACCGAACCGATTTCCGACACGCGCCCGGTGTCGTTGCGGCCCAGGTCGATCAGCATCAAGTGTTCGGCAATTTCCTTGTCGTCGCTCAGCAGGTCTTCTTCCAGCGCCAGGTCGGCTTCTTCGGTTGCGCCACGCGGGCGCGTGCCGGCGATCGGGCGCACGGTGATCAGGTTGTCTTCGACCCGCACCAGCACTTCCGGCGAACTGCCCACCACGTGGAAGTCTCCGAAGTTGAAGAAGTACATGTACGGCGTCGGGTTGAAGCACCGCAGCGCGCGGTACAGATCGATCGGCGCGGCCTTGAAGTCGATGGACATGCGTTGCGACGGCACCACCTGCATGCAGTCACCGGCAAGGATGTATTCCTTGATGGTATCGACTGCGCGCTCGTAGTCATCCTGGGTAAAGCTTGAACGAAAGATCGGGTCGGCGGCCGGTGGACGGCTGAGGTCCAGGCCACGACGTGGGGTGATCGGTTGGCGCAGTTTTTCCAGCAATGCCTCGAGGCTGGCCTGGCCTTGCTCGAAGGCATCCGCCTGGGCCGGGTCGGCGAGGACTATCGCGTGCATCTTGCCGGCGAGGTTGTCGAACACCACCACCGCGTCGGAGACCATCAGCAGAATGTCCGGCACGCCCAGCGGGTCCGGGTTCGGGCATTTGCCCAGGCGTTGTTCCACGTAGCGCACGCAGTCGTAGCCGAAATACCCCACCAGGCCACCGTTGAAACGCGGCAGGCCGGGAATGGTCGGCACGTTGTAGCGCGCCTTGAAGGTCTCGACGAACGCCAGAGGGTCTTCCACGTCATGGCTTTCGATCTCGACGCCATCATGGGTAATGCTCACATGATGGTCATGCACACGCAGCACGGTGCGGCACGGCAAGCCAATGATCGAGTAACGGCCCCACTTTTCGCCGCCCTGCACCGATTCGAGCAGGTAGGAATTGGGCTTGTCGGCCAGTTTGAGGTAGATCGACAGCGGCGTATCGAAGTCGGCCAGGGTTTCGCAGGCCAAGGGGATACGGTTATAGCCGGCAGCGGCCAAACGCAGGAATTCTTCGCGGATCATGAGGTGCCTCGTGGCTTGAGGGTCAAACGGTCAGGTGTGCAAACGTGCCGCAGCGCGGCCAGGATCGGTCAGGCGCGCCAACGCCAGCGGGCCAGGGCCTTGATGACTTTCATCCAGAGTTTGCGAGTGACCACCACGATGGAATTTCCAGAAGGGGTTGATTCGATGTCGGGCAACGTTATCTCAGCGCCCGCTCCCAAGCAACCGGGGATTAGCAGTCGCAGATCATCAATCACCAGCGCCGGCGACTCCTCGGCGATCGGTCGGCCGTGGTTGTAGCCGTAGCTCAGCGCCACACACTGCACGCCAGCGGCTTTGGCGGCCAGCACATCACTGCGCGAATCGCCGACAAACAACGATTGCGAGGCCGGAATATTGGCCATTTTCATCACAAAGAAAAGCGCCGCCGGGTCAGGCTTTTTCTGCGGCAAGGTATCGCCGCCGATGATCCAGCGGAAATACCGGCCGATTTTCATCTGGTCCAACAGCGGCGCGACAAAGCGCTCCGGCTTGTTGGTGATCAGCGCCATCTCCACGCCTTGCTTGTGCAGCCACTTGAGCGTGTCGCGCACGCCGGGGTAAACCACGGTCAGTTCATGACTGCTTTCATAGGCGACATTGAAGAGTTCCAGGGCGTGCTCGGCCTCGACCTCATCCACACCTTCGGCATCGATGTGGTTGGCCAAGGCCCGACGCACCAGCATCTGCGCGCCATTGCCGACCCACTCACGCACCGATTCAATGCCCGCCGGCTTGCGCCCCAGCTTGAGCAGCATCTCGTCCACCGCCGCGGCCAGGTCTGGCACCGAATCGATCAACGTACCGTCCAGATCGAACATCACCAGCCGTGGCAGTTTGCCGGGGAACAGCTGCTCAAAACCGCTCATGGACGCGCCAGCGCCAGTTCGGCCCGCATCTTGTCGATGACTTCCTGGTAGTTGGGGGCGTTGAAGATCGCCGAGCCCGCCACAAAGGTGTCAGCGCCAGCGGCGGCGATTTCGCGGATATTGTTGACGTTGACCCCACCGTCGATTTCCAGGCGGATATCACGGCCCGACGCATCGATCAGCGCGCGGGCTTCGCGCAGCTTGTTCAGCGTACCGGGAATGAACTTCTGCCCGCCAAAGCCTGGGTTGACGCTCATCAGCAAGACCATGTCGACCTTGTCCATCACGTACTCCAGCACGCTCAACGGCGTAGCCGGGTTGAACACCAGGCCGGCCTTGCAACCGCCTTCGCGGATCAGCTGCAGGGTGCGGTCGACGTGCAGCGTGGCTTCCGGGTGGAAGGTGATGTAGGTGGCACCGGCCTCGATGAAATCACCGACGATGCGATCCACCGGGCTGACCATCAGGTGCGCATCAATCGGCGCAGTGATGCCGTACTTGCGCAGTGCCGCGCAGACCATCGGACCGATGGTCAGGTTGGGCACATAGTGGTTGTCCATGACATCGAAGTGCACGAAGTCGGCACCGGCGGCCAATACCTTGTCCACTTCCTCACCCAGGCGGGCGAAGTCGGCGGAGAGAATCGATGGAGCGATAACGAAGGGCTGCATGACGCACCTTTTTGAGCTAAATCACGATGGCGCGCATTGTATACCTCATGCTTTACCCCGCACACCGTGACCTAACTCAATGGTCAGTAAGCCGCCCGGTAGATTTTCTCGATATCCGCCGCGCTGAGCTTGCGCGGGTTGTTGCGCATCAGGCGCTCGATACCCGCCGCTTCCGTCGCCATGGCGGGGATCGCGTCTTCCGGCACACCAAAGCTGCGCAGGCCTGCCGGGATTTCCACGGCGGCACACAGGCGCGTCATCGCCTCGACCGCCTGATCGGCCGCCGCGTTGACGCTGAGCCCGGCGGTATTCACGCCCATGGCTTGGGCAATGTCCTGCATGCGCTCCACGCAGGCCAGTTTGTTCCAGTGCATCACGTAAGGCAGCAACAGCGCATTGCTCACGCCGTGAGCAATATTGAATCGCCCGCCCAACGGGTACGCCAAGGCATGCACTGCGCCGACGCCGGCATTGCCGAAGGCCATGCCGGCCATCAGGCTGGCGGTGGCCATATCATCGCGGGCCAGCAGGTTGGCCGGGTTGGCGTAGGCCTTGGGCAGCGCATTGGCAATCAGCTTGATCGCGCCGATGGCCAGCGCGTCAGTGATCGGCGAGGCATTCAGCGACAGGTAGGACTCGATGGCATGCACCAGCGCATCCACGCCACTGGCGGCGGTGACACTGCGCGGGCAGGTCAGGGTCATTTGCGGGCTGATCAGCGCAACATCGGGCAATAAGTAATCGCTGACGATGCCTTTTTTCAGCTGTGCGGCCTTGTCGGAGAGAATCGCCACATTGGTCACCTCCGAACCGGTGCCGGCCGTGGTCGGGATGGCGATCAGCGGCGGGCCTTTGCGCGGCACCTGGTCGACGCCGAACAAGTCCGCCAGCGCGCCGTGGTAACCGGCATAGGCCGCGACACTCTTGGCGATGTCGATGGCACTGCCGCCGCCCACGCCGATCAGGCCGTCATGCCCGCCTTCGCGGTACACGCGCATGCAGTCCTCGACGATGGCGATTTCCGGGTCGGGCAGCACACGGTCGAAAATCTCATAAGTGCGCTCGCCCAGGTGCTCGAGCGCCAGTGCGACGGTGCCGGACTTGACCAGCGCGGCATCGGTGACGATCAGCGGGTTATCCACATCCAGACGCGTGAGCTCGGCGCCCAGTTGTTCGATGGCGCCAGCGCCGGTCAGCAGTTTGTGGGCGATCTTGAATGAGGAAGTACTCATGTGCGCGGCCTCTTATTAATGATGGGCTGGCACAAGAATAGCCGGGTATTTCAGGTTGCCCAGCATTCACACACTGAATGGTTATTCACTGAATGGGCACAGATCCAGTGTGGGAGCGGGCTTGCTCGCGAATGCGGTGCATCGGTTACACATTCAGTGGCTGACACCCCGCATTCGCGAGCAAGCCCGCTCCCACAGTTTGATCTCCACTTGGCTTTAGACTTGCGCGGTGCGCAGTTTCTCGCTGCGGCCTCGCAGCCACTCGAGGGTCAGCAACAGCAGCACCGAGAACGCAATCAGCAAGGTTGCCGCCGCAGCAATGGTCGGGCTTAAATTTTCGCGGATGCCGCTGAACATCTGGCGCGGCAAAGTGGCTTGCTCGGGGCCGGCGAGAAACAGCGTCACTACCACTTCATCGAAAGACGTCGAGAAAGCAAACAGCGCCCCGGAGATCACCCCCGGCGCGATCAGCGGCAAGGTGACACGGCGAAACGCGGTCAACGGCGAGGCGCCCAGGCTGGCCGCCGCCCGCACCAGGTTGTGGTTGAAGCCCTGCAATGTCGCCGACACGGTGATGATCACAAACGGCACACCCAGCACGGCATGCACCACAATCAGCGAGAGGAAGCTGTTGCCCAACCCTAGTGGCGCAAAGAACAGATAGCTGGCCACGCCAATGATCACCACAGGCACCACCATCGGCGAAATCACCAAGGCCATGACTAGCGCCTTGCCGGGGAAGTTGCCGCGCGTCAGGCCAATCGCCGCCAGCGTACCGAACACCATCGCCAGCACCGTCGCCGCCGGGGCCACAATAATGCTGTTCTTCAATGCACGCATCCACTCGGCGGAGGCGAAGAAGTCTTGATACCAGTGCAACGAGAAGCCTTGCAGCGGGTACACCAGGAAACTGCCGCTGTTGAACGACAGCGGGATAATCACCAGCACCGGCAAGATCAGGAATAGCAGGATCAAGCCACACAGTATCCGCAAGCTGTAGAACCACACGCGCTCCACGGGTGACATATAAGGGCTCAGCATCGCCAACTCTCCTCAGCTCAGGCGCAGGCGACTGGCGCCGACCAGACGGTTGTAGATCAGGTACAGCACGACGGTCGCCAGCAGCAGCAAGCCGCCCAACGCCGTGGCCATACCCCAATTGATGCTGGTGTTGGTGTAGAACGCGACGAAGTAGCTGACCATCTGGTCGTTCGGGCTGCCGAGCAGCGCCGGGGTGATGTAGTAACCAATCGCCAGTATAAACACCAGTAGGCAACCGGCGCCGACACCGGCATAGGTCTGCGGGAAGTACACGCGCCAAAAACTGGCAAACGGGTGGCACCCCAGGGAAATCGCTGCACGCATATACGTGGGCGAGATGCCTTTCATCACGCTGTAGATCGGCAAAATCATGAACGGCAACAGGATGTGCACCATCGAGATGTAAACCCCGGTGCGGTTAAACACCAGCTCCATGGGTGTATCGATCAGCCCCATGCCCATCAATGCGCTGTTGATCAGCCCACCGGACTGCAGCAATACAATCCATGCCGCCACCCTTACCAGGATTGAGGTCCAGAACGGCAGCAATACCAGAATCATCAGCAGGTTACTTTTGCGTGCCGGCAGGTTGGCCAGCAAGTAGGCCAACGGATAGGCCAGCAGCAGGCAGATGAAGGTAATGACCAAGCCCATCCAGAACGTGCGAGCAAAGATGTCCAGGTAGATGGCCTGGTCAGGTGTGGCCGGGGCCACTTCGCCAAGGTCATTGATACGGTGATCGACGGCCGCCAGCAGGTAGTACGGCGTGAGGCTGCTGGTATTACGCCGGATCGCCTGCCAGTACGCCGGGTCGCCCCAGCGTTCATCGAGGCTTTCCAGCGCGTCCTTATAAGAGCCGGGCGCTTCGGTAAACGGCAGCGCCCGTGCGGTTTTGGTCAACAGGCTGCGATAGCCGGCCAGCTCCATGTTCAAGCGTTTGGACAAGTCGCCCAGGGTCTGGTTTTTACGTGCTTCACCCAGATCTTCGCTGAGCGCCTGATACACCGGTTCACCCGGCAGGCCGCGACCATCCCAGGTCTTGACCGCCACCACGGTACGCGGCAAACCGGCCACCACTTCCGGGTTGCCGACGCTTTTGTAGAGCAGCGCAACAATCGGCACCAGGAACACCAGCAGCAAAAACAGCACCAGCGGCGCAATCAAGGCCTGGGCCTTCCAGCGATTGAGCCGCTCGGCACGCGCCAGGCGCTGCTTGAGGGTGGGGCTGGGAATGGCGATAACCATGGCAAACTCCGGAAATCTTCTAAGAGTTCCCTGTGAGCGGTGCTTTTTTGTGGGAGCTGGCTTGCCTGCGATGGCATCGCCTCGGTGTCACTCAAAGACCGAGTCGATCCCATCGCAGGCAAGCCAGCTCCCACACCAGCCTGCTTTCACAGAGGAATATGCGGTGTTACTTGGCCGCCCAGGAATTGAAGCGCTGCTCGAGCTGCTCGCCGTTATCCGCCCAGAAGCTCACATCGATCTGCACTTGGTTGGCGATGTTTTCCGGCGTGGTCGGCATGTCTTTCAGCACATCCTTGGCCAACAACGGTACGGCCTGGGTATTGGCCGGGCCGTAGGCGATGTTTTCCGAGTAGGTCTTCTGCTGTTGCGGCTGCACCGAGAAGGCGATGAACTTTTTCGCTGCCTCGGCGCGATCCTTGGCCAGGCCTTTAGGGATGGCCCAGGCGTCAAAGTCGTAGATGCCGCCGTTCCACACCACTTTCAGGTTGCTTTCTTTTTGCACGGCAGCGATGCGGCCGTTGTAGGCCGAGCTCATGACCACATCACCCGAGGCCAGGTACTGCGGCGGTTGTGCGCCGGCTTCCCACCACTGGATCGACGGTTTGAGTTCGTCGAGTTTCTTGAACGCGCGATCCTGGCCGTCTTTGCCAGCCAGCACTTTGTACACGTCTTTGGGGGCCACGCCGTCCGCCATCAAGGCGAATTCCAGGGTGTACTTGGCGCCTTTGCGCAGGCCGCGCTTGCCTGGGAATTTCTTGGTATCCCAGAAATCCGCCCAACTGGTCGGTGCAGTGGTCAGCTTGTCGGCGTTGTACGCCAGCACAGTGGACCACACAAAGAAGCCCACACCGCAGGGCTGAATCGCGCCTTTGACATAATCGGCGCTATTACCGAACAGTTTCGGGTCGAGCGGTTCGAACATGTCTTCGTCACAGCCACGGGACAGTTCCGGCGACTCCACTTCCACCAAGTCCCACGACACGCTCTTGGTATCGACCATGGCTTTGACCTTGGCCATTTCGCCGTTGTACTCACCGGCGACGATCTTGCCATTGCCCGCGCTTTCCCACGGTGCGTAAAAGGCTTTGACCTGAGCCGCCTTGTTCGCGCCGCCGAAGGATACGACCGTCAGGTCCGGGCCTGCCATGACCTGTGTCGCGCCCATCAAGCCGATGGCCAGGGCGGAATATTTAAGGGATCTCAACATTGTTGTTCTCTCCACGTGCAGGGTTGGTGAAGCCATGGGGCGATTAATTCGCCTCTAGAAGTGGGTCGAGTGCGCGAACGTGCTCGACTTGCCAGCCAATCGGTACCACGTCGCCGACCGCAAGCGCTGTGTCCAGCTCAGCAATCGGTTGTTTCACAAAAAAATCGGCCTTGCCGCAGACTTCCAGGCGCACACGCACGTGGTCGCCCAGGTAGATAAATTCCGCCACCCGCCCAGAGAAGCGGTTGACGCAGGACTCACTGGAGCCATTGAGGCTGACGCGCTCCGGGCGTACTGACAGGGTGACCGGGCCGCCGAGCTGGCCGACATTCACTGCCAGCGCCTCAACCTTTTCGCCGCGCGCCAACTCCACCACGCAGCGTTCGCCGGTGTGGCTGTGCAGGCGGCCATTGAGTCGGTTGTTCTCGCCGATGAAGTTGGCGACGAAGGTATTTTTTGGCTCTTCGTACAGCGTGCGCGGCGCGGCGATCTGCTGGATCTCACCCTGGTGGAACACCGCCACGCGGTCGGACATGGTCAAGGCTTCGCCCTGGTCGTGGGTCACGTACACCACGGTCACGCCGAGGCGCTGGTGCAGGTGCTTGATCTCCATCTGCATGTGTTCGCGCAGTTGTTTATCGAGGGCGCCGAGGGGTTCGTCCATCAACACCAGCTGCGGTTCGAACACCAGCGCCCGGGCCAAGGCCACGCGCTGTTGCTGACCGCCGGAGAGTTGCGCCGGGTAACGCTGGGCGAAGGCATCCAGCTGGACCATGCTCAGTACGCGTTTGACCCGCTCGCTGATATCGGGCTTGCTCAAGCCGCGCACCGACAAGGGGAATGCCAGGTTCTCTGCCACCGTCATGTGCGGGAACAGCGCGTAGTTCTGGAACACCATGCCGATGTCGCGCTTGTGCGGCGGCACATTGTTGATAGCGCGCCCGGCGAGCAAGATTTCCCCGGCGGTCGGCGTCTCGAAACCGGCGAGCATCATCAGGCTGGTGGTCTTGCCCGAACCGGACGGCCCGAGCAGGGTGAGGAACTCGCCCTTGCGAATCTCCAGGTTGAGGTCTTTGACGATCAGGTTCTCGCCGTCGTAGCTCTTCTGTACGCCACGAAAGCTGACCAGCACATCATTTGAATCCACCTCGCTCATACCCGCACCTTTTGTTTTGGACTGCTGTGGCACAAAGCGTAGTCCAGGCGCGAGGCCCCGGAAATCGGGGGCCAGGAGAGAATCACATCAGCAGGATGGAAGGTTGGGGGTAGGGATCGCCCTACACCGATGGCGGGGATGGAACACTGTCAGCGCGACACGTGCCTGAAATGGCTTCGGCAGGGCTCAAAGGCCGTCGTAAACAGGCATGTCGTCACAACAGCTTGTGTTCCATGGCGTACTTCACCAACTCAGCCAGCGACGTGATATGGAGCTTTTGCATCAACCGCGCCTTGTGGGTGCTGATGGTCTTGCTGCTCAGCGCCAGTTGCTGGGCGATGTCATTGACGTTGGCGCCCTGGGCCAGGCGCTCGAACACCGAGAACTCGCGCTCCGACAGTAATGAATGCAAC
This sequence comes from Pseudomonas sp. W3I7, assembly GCF_030816095.1. Classification (NCBI taxonomy): domain Bacteria; kingdom Pseudomonadati; phylum Pseudomonadota; class Gammaproteobacteria; order Pseudomonadales; family Pseudomonadaceae; genus Pseudomonas; species Pseudomonas sp. W3I7. Next base: position 252,832 of record NZ_JAUSXP010000001.1, on the reverse strand, counting down.
GGCCGCGTATCGGTGAGGCCGACCTCAAAAACCATGCGGTCCGCCAGGTCCGGGTCGATGTAACGCCCGCCCGCCGCCACCTTGCGAATCGCCGTCAGTAACAGCGCCGGGTCACTGTCCTTGGTGGCATACCCCGCCGCCCCGACTTTCAGGGCGCGGGCAGCCATTTGCGCTTCATCGTGCATCGACAGCACCAGAATCGCGGGCGGGTTACTCAATGCACGGATGCGCGCAATCGCTTCCAGGCCATTGACCCCCGGCATCGAGATATCCAGCAATACCACCTCACAGGCGATATGGCGCAAGGTCTCCAGCAACTGCTCGCCATTGCTGGCCTCGCCGACCACCAGCAGGTCTTTGGCCAGGCCAATCAATTGCTTGATGCCTTCACGAACAATGGTGTGGTCTTCGGCTACCAATACGCGAATCACAGGGGCTTGCTCCTATCGTTATGCATCCAACGGCACCGTGACACTCAAGGTGGTGCCCTCCCCCAGCTCGCTGTGCAGGCTCAATTGCCCGCCCATCATCAGCACCCGCTCACGCATGCCGACTACGCCAAAGGACACCGGGCGACCTGGGTTCTCGACGAAGCCGACGCCGTCATCGCTGATGGTCAGCCGCAAGTCGGCGCTTTCCACCGTCAGGGTCAGTTCGACAGTATGCGCCTGGGCATGACGCATCACATTGGTCAGCGCCTCCTGCAGGATACGGAACAGGCCAATAGCCTTGGCGTCGCTGAGGGCCGGCAGGTTATCCGGGACTTGTACCAGACAGGGAATGTGCGTGCGCGCTTCGAAGCGGCGGGCTTGCCATTCAATCGCCGAGGCGATGCCGGCGTCGAGAATCGGCGGGCGTAGCGCGGTCGCCACATCCCGGACAAGCTGGAACAACTGGGCGATCAGGCGTTTCATGCTGTTCAGGCGCTCGGTCAAGCCCGGGTCCAATTGCGCATAGGCCAATTCGCACATCGACGTCTCCAGCTTGAGCACCGTGAGCATCTGACCCAACTCGTCATGCACTTCACGGGCGATACGCGCCTTTTCCTCTTCGCGCACGGTTTCGAGGTGGGCAGAGAGCTCGCGCAGCTGTGTTTCGCTTTGCTGCAAGGCGGCCACGTAACGACGGCGCTCGGTGACGTCGTTGAGATAAACCACCAGGTATTCGCCCTCGGCAAAGCGCAGAAAGCTCAACGACACATCCGCCGGCAGGATGCTGCCGTCAGCGCGCACGCAATCGGCGGCGAAGGTCTGCGGGCCCTCTTCGCTGGCACGCGCACGCTTCCATACGTCGAGCCAGCGGTCCATATTCAAGGTCGGGTCAAAATCGATCAGCGGTCGCTCGATCAGCGCGCCGGCGGCGTAGCCCAGCATGGTCTCGGCGGCGCGGTTGGCGTAACGCACATGGCTGTCCCAATTGACCCAAAGAATGCCGACCGTACTTTGATCGATGGAGAACTGCGTCAGCCGCAACGCTTCGGCACCGGCCGCACGCGCGGCGCTTTCTTCCCGGGCGGACAGTAAGCTGTGTTCCAGCACTCGCTGGTGACGGCGCTGCCAAAACACCACGGCGAGGCTGGCGAGCAGGAACATCGCCAAGAGCAGGCTGAGGTTTTGCCACAGGCCCGGCGATTCCGTCAGCCTTGGGTATTGGGGTTGCAGCCAGCGGCTGTGCAATTGGTCGAGGTCGCGGGCGGGTATCGCGCGCAAGGCACTTTGCATGATGCTCGCCAGTTCCGGCCACTCACGGCGGGTGGCCACACGCAGCAATTGCGGCAGGCCGATATCGCCGACCACCGCCAGCCCGGCAAACTCCGCCTCGCCGGACAATCGGCTCAATTGCGCTTCATCCACCACCGCATAACGCGCCTGCTGGCTCACCAACAATTGCAGGGCCTGGCGCTCCAGGGGCACGCCTTGCAGGTTGAGGTTGGGGTAATTGCTGCGCAGGTAATCGGCGACAGCGCTGGGCATGCGCACGGCGACACGGGACAGCTCGTCAAGCTTTTCCAGCTCCACCGCGCCGCCGCCCTCGCGAATGCCGACGATATGCTGAGGCACGCGCATATAAGGGTCGCTGAATAACCACAAACGCAAGCCGGCCGGGGTTTGCTGCAGGCCCGGGGCGATATCCACCTCGCCATCGCGTACGGCGGCTTCCAGTTGCTCCTGGCTGGGGAAATTGCGCCAAGTCAGCTCGATATTCAGCGCTTTGGCCAGCCACTGCATCAACTCGACATTCGCCCCGGACAAGCGCTGCAGGCGCCGGTCGTATTGGGCGTACGGTGCTTGCAATACCACGCCCACGCGCAGCTGCGGGTGCTGCGCCAGCCATTCACGCTGCTGAGCATTGAGCTGCGCCTGCGGCGCGACAGGCGCAGGCGCGGCATTCGCCATCAAGGCAAAGCACACACAGCCGATAACCAGCAGACAGCGAAAACCCATGATCCACGTCTCACATCACTGACAAACACTGACCAACCCATTAGGCTGCTGGAATCACTTCTGGCCGGGAATTAACGATGCCCTTTACCCACCGTTCGGCACTGCCAGCATTGTGCCTATCGCTGCTATTTACCAGCGCCTTTTCTGTTCAAGCCGCCGACACGCCTGCGCCCACCGCCGAAAAACCGGCTGAACGCCAACCGCTGCCCGAGCGCAGTCAGGAAGAAGCCAGCGCCCTGGAACGTCAACTGCCGACACAGGAACAGCAACAATTGCAGGCCGGCAGCGATTCATTCCTGGCCCTGTGGAAACCGGCCAACAGCGCCGAATCTGAAGGTGTGGTGATCATTGTGCCGGGCGCCGGGGAAAGTGCCGATTGGCCACAAGCAATCGCGCCGCTACGCCGCAAGTTACCCGATGCCGATTGGGGCACCCTGAGCCTGTCGTTGCCGGATGTGAACCTCGACACCTTGCCGCCTCGGGTCATGGAGTCGCCCAAAACAGCGGTCGACACCAGCAGCAAAGACGGCAGCACGGCCGCCAAACCGATCGAACAAGCCGCCAGCGCCGAAGCCGAAGGCACTGACCCGGCGGTGGTGCCGGGTGCTGATGAACAGGACAAGACCGACGCCAAGCGCATCTTTGATCGCATCGACGCCGCCGTTGCCTTTGCCCAAACCCAAAGCGCGCGCAGTGTGGTGCTGCTCGGCCACGGCACCGGCGCCTGGTGGGCCGCGCGCTACCTGAGCGAGAAACAGCCGTCCCAAGTGCAGAAGCTGGTGATGGTGGCCGGCAAGACGCCAGCGGCCAGGCAGCCGGACCTGCAAAAACTGGCGCCGGCGCTGAAAGTGCCGACGGCGGATGTGTATTACCAGGACGACGCTCAGGCGCGCAAAAACGCCCTGGAACGTATGCAGGCCGCCAAGCGGGGGAAGAATGATGGCTATAAACAGGTGTCGCTCAAGACTCTGCCGGGCAACAGTGCGGCTGAGCAAGAGCAGCTGTATCGGCGGGTTCGTGGGTGGTTGAGCCCGGAGCCGGCCTCCAACTGATCCTGGCCTGGTAACCCGATCAACTGTGGGAGCTGGCTTGCCTGCGATAGCGGACTGTCAGTGACATCTGTGTTACTGACACATCGCTATCGCAGGCAAGCCAGCTCCCACACTGATCGGATTGTCACTTCCAAATTGACGTGACTATCGAAAATCCCGCCGTTCACGAATCAACGCATAAGCATTGTGCAGCTCGCGGGTACGTTCGGTGGCCTCACGCACTTGCGCCAGGCTTGCTCCCGTGCCGGCGATCTTGTCCGGGTGATGGCGGCTGAGCAGGCGGCGATAGGCGCGTTTGATCGCCGCCGGTTCGCTGGTGGACGTCACCCCTAGAATCCGCAGTGCCTCCTGATACGCCCCGCCACGATTGGCCAATGGCTTGCGTTCGGGGGCGTAATCAGACGCCAGCGCCTGCAGCTGTTGCGGCGTCCACCCCAGCCACTTGCCCCACAGGTCAATCAGGTCGCGTTCGGCGTCATCGGCCCTGCCGTCCGCCCAGGCCATGCGCCAGCATGCACGCAACACACCTTCTGCCGCATGGGGTTGGGCTTTGAGTACGCGCAGGTAATTGCGCACCCGGTCGGATCCCGACTTGCCACGATTGAACGCGGTAATCGCCCGACGCTGGGCCGGTTCGCTCATGTCCAGTGCGCGCATTTCCTGACGCGCCTGCTGGATATGCCCAGCCACCACCCGGCCATTACTCTTGGCCAGGCGCCCCAACAATACAAACAGCAATTCGTCGTTGCGCAATGCCGGGCGCCCACCCAGGCGCTCGCGCAATTGCGCCCAGCTGTGCAACTGCAGGCGGCGATCCAGTGCCTGCCCCAGTAACGCGCCCAACAAGGCCCCCGGAATACTGGCAATGGCAAAGCCAGCCCCGGCACCGATCAGTGTCCCTGGCCACAACATCTTATTGCTCCGCAGTCAGCAAGGTTTCAACCTGCGCCAGACGCTCCAGCGTGCCGACATCAATCCAGCGTCCTGTCATGTGCTCTCCCGTTACCAGACCTTTGGCCATGGCCTCCCGCAACAGCGGCGCCAGTTTGAAGGCACCGGCGCTGCAGCCCGCAAACAACTGTGGGTCGAGCACTGAAATGCCACTGAAGGTCAGGTTATCGGCACCGGGCGCGGCATCATGAAGCAGACCGTTGTCCAAATAAAAGTCGCCTCCCGTTGGCGCATGGGCAGGCATGTCGACCATAACCAAGTGGGCAAGGCCCTCCAGCGCCTTGTTGTGCAGACTGGCGAAATCGAAGTCCGTCCAGATATCGCCGTTGACCAACAGGAAAGGCTCGTCGCCCAGCAGCGGCAATGCCTTGAAAATCCCGCCGCCGGTTTCCAGTGGCTCGCCCTCGGCTGAATACTGAATGCGCAAGCCAAACTGCGCACCATCACCCAGATAGCTTTCAATCTGCTGGCCGAGCCAGGCATGGTTGATCACGATATCGGTGAAGCCGGCCTTGGCCAGCGCCTCCAGGTGATACTCGATCAAACGCTTGCCGCCCGCCTCCACCAGCGGTTTGGGCGTGTGCAACGTGAGCGGACGCATCCGCTCACCTTTGCCGGCGGCCAGAATCATGGCCTTCATACGCGCACCTCGGCCGGTTCACGCAGGCTGGCGAGCAACTCACCCAACTCGTCCAGCTCAGGCCGGTCGGCCAGTACGGCTTCTATATAAGCAAAGAAACGCGGCACATCGGCCAGGTAGCGTGGCTTGCCGTCGCGATGGCAGATGCGCGCAAAAATACCGATGACCTTGAGGTGGCGCTGCACGCCCATCAGGTCGCTGGCCCGCAGGAACGCCTCGAAATCAGTCTGCACCGGGATGCCCAAGGCGCCGGCACGCGCCCAGTAGCCGCGCTGCCACTCGCGCACGCGGGCCTTGGGCCAGCTGAGAAACGCATCCTTGAACAGACACGTGATGTCATAGGTAACCGGGCCATAGACCGCGTCCTGGAAATCCAGCACCCCCGGGTTAGGCTCGCCGATCATCAGGTTGCGCGGCATATAGTCGCGATGCACCAGCACTTTGGGCTGGGCCAGGGCGCTGTCGATCAGGTGATCGCTGACGCGCTGCCATAAGGCCTGCTGCCGGGTGTCAAATTCGATACCCAAATGCCGGCGCACGTACCACTCTGGAAACAATTCCAGCTCACGACGCAACAAGGCCACGTCATAGCTGGGCAGCGGTGCGTCCATCGGCAATTGCTGAAAAGCCAGCAATGCGTCGATGGCATCGGCGAACAATTGGTCGGCGTTTTGTTCGTCAATCACGTCCAGATAGGTTTTTCTGCCCAGGTCATTAAGCAAAAGAAAGCCGCGCGGCAAATCTTCTGCATAAATTTTTGGCACATTTATTCCCGATTTCGCGAGTAAATCAGCGATATCGACGAAAGGTTTGCAGTTTTCCTGGGGCGGTGGAGCGTCCATGACGACGAACGTGCGACCGCCACCCTCCCAGCGGAAATAACGCCTGAAACTCGCGTCGCTGCTGGCCGCGGTCAATGTGGCCGGAGGTACGACACCCCAGTCCTGAGCGTTGAAAAGGATCGGCAACTGCTCATCCAGCCAAACTTTCAGCTGTTGTAAACGTAGATCTTGCTCGGGCATTACAAGGGTCTCCGACGGCGCTAGCCGTCAAGCGGGTCATGCTTTATTATCACGCATCTTTTTCAGACCATCGAGAGGCGTGCGGCCCAAACCGCGGGCAGATGGCACGCAGGAAGCCCGGACTAATAAGATGGCATTGAAATCCCCCGCGTTTCGTAGAAAATTTCCGTTGCTGGTAACCGGCAGTCTGCTGGCCATGCAACCTTTCGCCACCTCATTCGTGGTCGCCGCGGAACAGTATGACTGCTCAGTCTCTGCTTCGGGTGCCTGGGATTGCGCGCCAAAAACCGCCGCAGCCCCATTACCACCGCGCCCGGTGCACGACGGTGCAGCCGTCAGCGCCGCTGGCAGCACGGCGCAAGCCGATGCTGGCGGCAGCGCTGCGGCCGAGCCGAAGACCACCCTGGTCACCGAGTCCAAGGGCCGTGGCCTGCGTTCGCGCAGTGCCGACTACAGCCACCTGGACTGGGTGCCTCGCGACAAGCTGACCGCAGCCCAACTGGCTGAGACCGGCCCGTATTGCTCCGGCGCGTACATCGAGCCGACCCGTCCTGGCATGAACGACAAGACGGACAAAAGCGATTCGCCGACCTTCATCGGTGCCAAGGTGTCTCGCTACGAGCAGGAACAGCAGGTTGCGACCCTGGCCGGTGACGTCGTCATGCGCCAGGGCAGCATGCAGCTGGAGGCTCAGGAAGCCAACCTGTACCAGGCCGAGAACCGTGGCGAGCTGAACGGCGATGTGCGTCTGCGCGACAACGGAGCGCTGATCGTCGGCGACCACGCCGAGGTGCAGCTCGATACCGGTGCGGCCCAGATCGACAACGCCGAATACGTGCTGCACAAGTCGCGTGTTCGCGGTAACGCGCTGTACGCCAAACGTGCCGAAAACGCGATCATCCGTCTCAAGGACGGTACGTACACCACCTGCGAGCCGGACAGCAACGCCTGGCAGCTCAAGGGCAACAACATCACGTTGAACCCGGCCACCGGTTTCGGTACGGCCACCAACGCGACGTTGCGGATCAAGAACATCCCGATCCTCTATACCCCGTACATCTACTTCCCGATCGACGACCGTCGTCAATCCGGCTTCCTGCCGCCAAGCTTCAGCACCGGCAGCGAAACCGGCTTTACCCTGATTACGCCGTATTACTTCAACCTGGCGCCAAACTACGACGCCACGTTGTACCCGCAATACATGACCAAACGCGGCTTGATGATGGAAGGCGAATTCCGCTACCTCACCAAGTCCAGCGAAGGGCAGTTCGGCGGCGCGTATCTGAACGACGACAGCGACGAGCGCAAGAAACAGACCGATTACGAAAAAACCCGTTACATGCTCAATTGGCAGCATAAAGGCGGGCTTGATTCGCGACTGACGACACTGGTTGACTACACCAAGATCAGCGATCCGTACTTTTACCAGGATCTGAAAACCAACCAGGAAGGCGTTCAAGCTCAGGACTTCGTGAACCAACAGGGCGCCTTGACCTATCGCGGCGATTCCTACCAGGCGCGTTTGAACGTCCAGGCTTATCAGCTGGCGACCGTTTCGCAGATCACCCCGTATGACCGTCTGCCGCAGCTGACCTTCAACGGCATGTTGCCTTACCATCCTGGTGGCGTAGATCTCGCTTATGAAACCGAAGCTGTAAGGTTTGATCGGGATCTCGAAACCGGCAACTACACGGAAAAAGACGGCGGCCCATTCAACCCGTTCCCACAGGGAAATGGCACGCCTCGCCTGGACACCTACGTATTGGGCTTGAACCGTGCGAACGGTACGCGCCTGAACCTGGCGCCAAGCATTTCCCTGCCGATGACCGCGACCTACGGCTACATCACGCCGAAGCTCAAGTACGTGTACACCAAGTACGATCTTGACCTGGACAGCACGGGCAAAAACGATCTGCTGGTCAATCGTAATAACGCCTCCCAATTGGGTGAGAGCTTCAACAGCTCACAGGATCGCGCAGTTCCAATCGCCAGCATCGACAGCGGCCTGTATTTCGACCGCAATACCCAATGGTTCGGCGAAAACTATCGCCAGACCCTTGAACCGCGCATGTTCTATCTCTACGTCCCAGAGAAAGATCAGAAGAACATTCCGGTGTTCGATACCAGCGAAAACGTGTTCAGCTACTCCTCGCTGTTCCGGGATAACCGTTTCTCCGGTTCGGACCGTATCGGCGACGAGAACAAACTGTCGTTTGGCTTGACCAGCCGCTGGATTCAAGAAAACGGCTTTGAGCGTCAACGTGCATCCATCGGCCAGGCGGTCTACTTCAAGGATCGTGAAGTTCAATTGCCAGGTATTGATGCCAAGACGCGTGATGACGCTCATTCGAATGTCTCGCCAATCGCCTTGGAATACGAGTTCCGCTTCAACCGCGACTGGCGCGCCACTGCCGACTATAACTGGGACACCGAAAGCCACAGTCCTCGTTCCGGCAGCGCGATGTTCCACTACCAGCCGGAAGACAACCCGAACAAGGTTATCAACCTCGGCTATCGCTATCGCAACGACCAGGTGGTCTACAACCAGCTGACCGGCAAATGGCAGTTCGGTGGCGACTTCGGCACCGAAGGCCAGCCTGGGTTCGTGAAGGATTACTACAAAATCCAGCAACACGACTTCTCGATGATGTGGCCGATCATTCCGCAGTGGAACCTGATCACCCGCTGGCAGTATGACTATGCCCGCAACCGCACTCTGGAAGCCTTCGGTGGTTTCGAGTACGACAACTGCTGCTGGAAACTGCGCGTGATCAACCGTTACTGGGTTTCCAACGACGAATACACTCAGATCGCCCCACAGAACGAAAAGGGTGACCACGGGCTCTTCTTCCAGATCGTCCTCAAAGGACTCGGCGGCCTGACCGGCGCCAAGGTAGAGAGCTTCCTCGACAAAGGCATTGAAGGTTATCGTGAACGTGAAGACCAAGCTTTCTGATTGCTTGCGCCCGCTAGTACTGGGCGCGCTGTTCCTGGGGGCCGCATCGGCGCACGCTGCGGTTCAACAGCTGGACAAGGTAGTGGCCATCGTCGATAACGACGTGATCATGCAGAGCCAACTCGACCAACGGGTCAAGGAAGTTCAGCAAACCATCGCCAAACGTGGCGGCGGCGTACCGCCTACCAGCGTGCTGGACCCACAGGTACTTGAGCGCCTGATCGTCGAAAACCTGCAACTGCAGATCGGCGAGCGCTCCGGCATCCGTATTTCGGACGAAGAACTGAACCAGGCCGTCGGCACCATCGCTCAACGCAATAACATGAGCATTGACCAGTTCAAGGCTGCCCTGGCCCACGATGGTTTGTCTTATGAAGACGCCCGTGACCAGATCAAGCGTGAAATGATCATCAGCCGTGTGCGTCAGCGCCGTGTAGCGGAGCGGGTTCAGGTGTCTGAGCAGGAAGTGAAGAACTTCCTGGCCTCGGACCTCGGCAAGATGCAGCTCTCCGAAGAACTGCACCTGGCCAATATCCTGGTTCCAACCCCGGACAGCGCCAGCTCCCAGCAGCTCAACGCAGCTGCGGCGAAAACCCAGGCTATTTATGATCGCCTGAAAGCCGGTGCTGACTTTGCCCAGACGGCCATCGCCATGTCCGGCAGCGACAACGCCCTGGACGGCGGTGACATGGGCTGGCGTAAAGCCGCGCAACTGCCACCTCCGTTCGACCGTGAGCTGAGCGCCATGAATGTGGGTGAAATCACCCAGCCAGCGCGTACTCCAGGCGGTTTCATCATCCTCAAGTTGCTCGGCAAACGCGGCGGCGAGACCTCGCTGAAAGACGAAGTGCATGTTCGTCATATCCTGGTCAAACCAAGCGAAATCCGCACCGAGGCGCAAACCAAGGAGCTGGCCCAGAAGATCTATGACCGCATCGAAGGCGGTGAAGACTTCGCCACCCTGGCCAAGAGCTTCTCGGAAGACCCGGGTTCGGCCCTCAACGGTGGCGACCTGAACTGGATCGACCCGAAAGCGCTGGTGCCAGAGTTCCAGGACGTCATGGCCAAGACCCCGCAAGGCGTTCTGTCCAAGCCGTTCAAGACCCAATATGGCTGGCACGTCCTGGAAGTTCTTGGCCGTCGCGCCACCGACAACACCACCCAGGCCCGCGAGCAACAAGCCCTGACCGTGCTGCGTAACCGCAAGTACGACGAAGAGCTGCAAACCTGGTTGCGTCAGATCCGTGACGAAGCCTACGTAGAGAACAAGCTGCCAGGCGCCGAGCAAACAGGCACCGACCAGGCAGCACAGTGAAACCCCAGCGTTTCGCGGTAACACCCGGCGAGCCGGCCGGCATTGGTCCAGACCTGTGCCTGCTGCTCGCCTCGCACCCTCAGCCACACCCCCTGATTGCCATTACCAGCCGCGACCTGCTCCTTGAGCGGGCCGCGCAGCTGGGTGTGGCTGTCACCTTGCTGGACGTGGCGCCGGGCAACTGGCCCGACCTGCCCGCCCCGGCCGGCAGCCTGTATGTGTGGAACACCCCGCTGGCAGCCAAGGTGGTAGCCGGGCAACTGGACAAGGCCAACGCGGCGTTTGTACTGGAGACCCTGACGCGTGCCGGCCAAGGCTGCATCGACGGCGACTTCGCCGGCATGATCACCGCCCCGGTGCATAAAGGCGTGATCAACGAATCCGGCATTGCCTTTTCCGGCCATACCGAATTCCTCGCCGAGCTGACCCATACCGAACAAGTCGTGATGATGCTGGCCACGCGCGGCCTGCGGGTTGCGCTGGTAACCACGCACCTGCCGTTGCGCGATATCGCCAATGCCATCACTGCCGAGCGTGTAGAGCGCGTCACACGCATCCTGCACGCCGACCTGCAACACAAATTCGGCATTGCCCAACCGCGCATCCTGGTCTGTGGGCTCAACCCGCATGCCGGTGAAGGCGGGCATTTGGGCCATGAAGAAATCGACATCATCGAACCGACATTAGAGCGCCTGCGCCAAGAAGGCATGGACCTGCGTGGCCCATTGCCTGCAGACACTCTGTTTACCCCCAAATATCTGGAGCACTGCGACGCAGTGCTGGCGATGTACCATGACCAGGGGCTGCCCGTGCTGAAGTACAAAGGCTTCGGCGCCGCAGTCAACGTGACACTGGGCCTGCCGATCATCCGCACCTCCGTCGACCATGGCACCGCCCTGGACCTGGCGGGCAGCGGCAAGATCGATACCGGCAGCCTGCACGTAGCCCTGGAAACCGCCTATCAGATGGCCGAGACCCGTATATGACTGAGCATTACCAACACCGGGCGCGCAAGCGCTTCGGGCAAAACTTCCTGCACGACGCTGGCGTGATCGACCGTATCCTGCGCTCCATCCATGCCAAGCCAGAAGATCGCTTGCTGGAAATCGGCCCGGGCCAGGGCGCCTTGACCCAAGGCCTGCTCAACAGTGGTGGCCAGTTGGACGTGGTGGAGCTGGACAAGGACTTGATCCCGATCCTCAACCAGCAATTTGCCGGCATGCCCAACTTCAACCTGCACCAGGGCGACGCGCTGAAGTTTGACTTCAACAGCCTCAACGCTGCACCCAACAGCCTGCGCGTGGTAGGCAACCTGCCGTACAACATCTCCACGCCGCTGATTTTTCACCTGCTGAACAACGCCGGGATCATCCGCGACATGCACTTCATGCTGCAAAAGGAAGTGGTTGAGCGTTTGGCCGCAGGCCCAGGTGGTGGTGATTGGGGCCGTCTGTCGATCATGGTTCAGTACCATTGCCGCGTAGAGCACCTGTTCAACGTCGGCCCTGGCGCCTTCAACCCGCCGCCGAAGGTCGACTCGGCCATCGTGCGCCTGGTGCCGCACGCGGTGCTGCCGCACCCGGCCAAGGACCACAAGCTGCTGGAGCGCGTGGTACGCGAAGCGTTCAACCAACGCCGCAAGACGCTGCGCAACACCCTCAAGGCGCTGTTGAGCAATGCCGAGATCGAAGCCGCCGGCGTTGACGGCGGCCTGCGCCCCGAGCAACTGGACCTGGCCGCATTTGTGCGCCTGGCCGATCAGCTTGCGATCCAGCCCGCGCCCGTAGTGGAATAGGCCGTAAGAACTCGATGCAATCCAATGTGGGAGCGGGCTTGCTCGCGAATGCGCAGTGTCAGTCACCGAATGTGTAACTGATGCACCGCCTTCGCGAGCAAGCCCGCTCCCACATTTGCGCTGCGTTATACCGATAACGCTTGCCGGCTGCCCGACACATGTCTGGCCTAGTGCCCCGCTCATGGCCTAGACTGATCCGCATCTGCTGTCCTCCGCTTTTGCTCTTAAGGCCTCTTGCATGTCCGATCCTCGCTACCAGATCGACGTCAGCGTCGTCACCCGCTTCCTGGCGGACCAATCACACCCCGAAGACAACCGTTATGCCTTTGCCTACACCATCACGGTGAAGAACAACGGGCAGGTGCCGGCCAAACTGCTGTCGCGCCACTGGGTAATTACCGATGGCGACGGCCAGGTCGAGGAAGTGCGTGGCGCTGGCGTGGTTGGTCAGCAGCCGTTGATCGACATCGGCGCCAGCCATACCTACAGCAGCGGCACAGTGATGACCTCCAAGGTCGGCACTATGCAGGGCTCGTATCAGATGAAAGCCACCGACGGAAAACTGTTCGACGCCATCATCGCGCCGTTTCGCCTCGCAGTGCCCGGAGCCCTGCACTGATGACGACGTACGCGGTCGGTGACCTGCAAGGCTGCCTGGAACCCCTCAAATGCCTGCTGGAGCGCGTAGCCTTCAACCCGGCGAGCGACCGCCTGTGGCTGGTCGGCGACCTGGTCAATCGCGGCCCCGAGTCCCTCGAGACCCTGCGCTTTCTTTATAAGATGCGCGATTCATTGGTGTGCGTGCTGGGCAACCATGACCTGCACCTGCTGGCGGCCGGCAATAACATCGAACGCCTGAAAAAAGGCGACACCCTGCGCGAGATCCTGGAAGCGCCGGACAGGACGGAATTACTGGACTGGCTGCGCCGCCAAAAGCTCATGCATTACGACGAAGGCCGCAACATGGCCTTGGTGCATGCTGGCATCCCGCCCCAATGGACGCTGAAGAAAGCCCTCAAGTGCGCCGCCGAAGTCGAAAGCGCCCTGGCCGATGACAATCTTTACACCGCCTACCTCGACGGCATGTACGGCAACGAGCCGGTCAAGTGGGACAATGACCTCACCGGCGTGGCCCGCCTGCGCGTGATCACCAACTACTTCACACGCATGCGCTTCTGCACCGCCGAAGGCAAGCTGGACCTCAAGAGCAAGGAAGGCGCCGACACTGCGCTTCCCGGTTATAAGCCATGGTTTGCCCACAAGGAACGCAAGACCCGTGACATGAAGATCATCTTCGGTCACTGGGCGGCCCTGGAAGGCAAATGCGAAGAACCCGGCGTGTTCGCCCTCGACACCGGTTGCGTGTGGGGCGGCGCCATGACCCTGATGAACATCGACACCGGCGAGCGCCTGAGCTGCCAGTGCGAACCTCCCCCTTCTGTAATACTGCCGGGCGCCAAGCCCTAGGAGCCCGCCATGAGCGAATTCAAACGTATCCCTCCCGAACAAGCCCAGGCCCTGCGCGAGCAAGGCGCCGTGGTGGTCGACATTCGCGACCAGCCGACCTATGCAGCAGGCCACATCAGCGGCGCGCAGCATCTGGATAACCAAAACATCCAGGATTTCATCCGCACGGCCGACCTCGACGCGCCAGTGATCGTGGCCTGCTACCACGGCAATTCCAGCCAGAGTGCAGCGGCCTATCTGATCAGCCAGGGCTTCTCCGACGTCTATAGCCTGGACGGCGGCTTTGAGCTGTGGCGCACGACCTATCCTGCAGAAATTGCCTCTGGCGATTCGCAATAATTTTTTTCACACCCCGCTACCCCGCGTGACGCATGGGCTTGCGCCGTTTCTGACGAACGGCGCAGCCAAACTAATTGCGCATCGCGCCTTGACCTCCCGGATTCCGAACTATCCTTAAGCGCAGGCCATCCGAATCAGGGGAGAGCCGGTACACCGGCGTGCGGGTCATCGGTAGCGTTTCAGGGTGTTCTGGGGGGAAAACAGCCAGTGGCGAATGCCAAGGGCTGCCAGCATCGACTGATTGATCCGGCGTCGGCTCCACGTATCGAGCGAGGTGACGACGTCATGAGTATCTTTAGCCACTTCCAACAACGCTTCGAGTCCACCCAGCAGGAAGAACTTACCCTGCAGGAGTATCTCGAGCTGTGCAAAAAGGACCGCAGCACCTACGCATCTGCCGCCGAACGCCTGCTGTTGGCGATTGGTGAGCCGGAGCTGGTAGACACCTCGAACAATTCGCGCCTGTCGCGAATATTCTCCAACAAGGTGATCCGCCGCTACCCGGCCTTTGAAGACTTCCACGGCATGGAAGAATGCATCGACCAGATCGTCTCCTACTTCCGGCATGCCGCCCAAGGCCTGGAAGAGAAGAAACAGATCCTCTACCTGCTCGGGCCGGTCGGCGGCGGCAAGTCGTCCCTGGCGGAAAAGCTCAAACAACTGATCGAGAAGGTGCCCTTCTACGCGATCAAGGGCTCGCCGGTGTTCGAGTCACCTCTGGGGCTGTTCAACGCCACGGAAGATGGCGCGATCCTCGAAGAAGACTTCGGCATCCCACGCCGCTACCTCAACACCATCATGTCGCCATGGGCTACCAAGCGCCTGTCGGAGTTTGGCGGCGACATCAGCCAGTTCCGCGTGGTGAAACTCTACCCGTCGATCCTCAACCAGATCGGCGTGGCCAAGACCGAGCCCGGCGACGAGAACAACCAGGACATCTCGGCGCTGGTGGGCAAGGTTGATATCCGCAAACTGGAAGAATTCCCACAGAACGACGCCGACGCCTACAGCTACTCGGGCGCACTGTGCCGGGCCAACCAGGGCCTGATGGAATTCGTGGAGATGTTCAAGGCGCCGATCAAGGTGCTGCACCCACTGCTCACCGCCACCCAAGAGGGTAACTACAACAGTACCGAAGGCTTGGGCGCGATTCCGTTTACCGGGATCCTGCTGGCCCACTCCAACGAATCGGAATGGCATACCTTCCGCAACAACAAGAACAACGAAGCCTTCATCGACCGGATCTACATCGTCAAGGTGCCGTACTGCCTGCGGGTCAGCGATGAGATCAAGATCTACGACAAACTGCTCTTCAACAGCTCCCTGGCCAAGGCGCATTGCGCGCCGGGACACCCTGAAGATGCTCGCCCAGTTCACCGTGCTCTCGCGCCTCAAGGAGCCTGAAAACTCGAACATCTACTCGAAAATGCGCGTGTATGACGGCGAAAACCTCAAGGACACCGATCCGAAAGCCAAGTCGATCCAGGAATACCGCGATACCGCGGGTGTGGACGAGGGCATGAACGGTCTGTCGACACGCTTTGCATTCAAGATCCTGTCCAAAGTCTTCAACTTCGACCCACACGAGATCGCCGCCAACCCAGTGCACCTGCTCTATGTGCTGGAACAGCAGATCGAACAGGAGCAATTCCAGGCCGAAACCCGCGAACGCTACCTGCGCTTCCTCAAGGAATACCTGGCGCCGCGCTACATCGAGTTCATCGGCAAGGAAATCCAGACTGCGTACCTGGAGTCCTACAGCGAGTACGGCCAGAACATCTTCGACCGCTACGTGCTGTACGCCGACTTCTGGATCCAGGACCAGGAGTACCGCGACCCGGAGACCGGCGAGATCCTCAACCGCGTGGCCCTCAACGAGGAACTGGAGAAGATCGAAAAACCGGCCGGCATCAGCAATCCGAAGGATTTCCGCAACGAAATCGTCAACTTCGTGCTGCGCGCCCGCGCCAACAACAACGGCAAGAACCCTACCTGGCTCAGCTACGAGAAGCTGCGGGTGGTCATCGAGAAGAAAATGTTCTCCAACACCGAGGACCTGCTGCCGGTTATCAGCTTCAACGCCAAGGCCAGCAAGGAGGACCAGCAAAAACACAACGACTTTGTTACACGCATGGTCGAACGCGGCTACACCGACAAACAGGTACGGCTGCTCTCCGAGTGGTATCTGCGGGTGCGCAAATCGCAGTAAGGCAGCGACAGGCGCGTGCTGCCAGGCTTATGGCCTGGCGGCCGACCGCTTGTCTCTAAGCTTCCAGCTCGCGGCTTGAAGCTTGTAACGTGAAGCTGCCCGGAGGGCTCCCCATGAGCTATGTGATCGACCGACGCCTCAATGGCAAGAACAAGAGCACGGTAAACCGTCAGCGTTTCCTGCGGCGTTACCGTGACCACATCAAAAAGGCCGTCGAAGAGGCCGTCAGCCGCCGCTCCATTACCGACATGGAGCATGGCGAGCAAATCAGCATTCCCGGACGCGACATCGACGAACCGGTGCTGCACCACGGTCGAGGCGGCAAACAGACCGTTGTGCACCCCGGCAACAAGGAGTTCACCACCGGCGAGCACATCCAGCGTCCCCAAGGTGGTGGCGGCGGTAAAGGCCCAGGCAAAGCGGGTAATTCCGGCGAAGGCATGGACGAGTTCGTGTTCCAGATCACCCAGGAAGAATTCCTGGAGTTCATGTTTGAAGACCTGGAACTGCCGAACCTGGTCAAACGCAACCTGACCGGCACTGACACTTTCAAGACTGTGCGCGCGGGGATCAGTAACGAGGGCAACCCGTCCCGCATCAATATCATTCGCACGCTGCGCTCGGCCCATGCACGGCGTATCGCATTGTCCGGTAGCAGCCGCGCCAAACTGAAGGAAGCCAAAGAAGAACTGGCACGCTTAAAGCGCGAAGAGCCGGATAACTTCGGCGATATCCAGCAAATCGAGGCGGAAATCGAGAAACTCAGCGCGCGCATTCACCGCGTGCCGTTCCTCGACACCTTCGACCTGAAATACAACTTGCTGGTCAAGCAACCCAACCCCAGCTCCAAGGCGGTGATGTTCTGCCTGATGGACGTGTCCGGCTCCATGACCCAGGCCACCAAAGACATTGCCAAGCGCTTCTTCATCCTGCTGTACCTGTTCCTTAAGCGGAACTACGACAAGATCGACGTGGTGTTCATCCGCCATCACACCAGCGCCCGGGAAGTGGACGAAGAAGAGTTCTTCTACTCGCGGGAAACCGGCGGAACCATTGTGTCCAGCGCGTTAAAGCTGATGCAGGAGATCATGGCCGAGCGCTACCCTGCCAATGAGTGGAACATCTACGCCGCGCAAGCTTCCGACGGCGACAACTGGAACGATGACTCGCCGATCTGCCGCGACATCCTGATCAACCAGATCATGCCGTTCGTGCAGTACTACACCTACGTCGAAATCACCCCTCGTGAGCACCAGGCACTGTGGTTTGAATATGAGCGCATCGGTGAAGCCTTTGCCGATACGTTCGCCCAGCAGCAACTGGTCTCGGCCGGCGATATCTACCCGGTCTTCCGTGAACTCTTCCAGCGCAGGTTAGTGACATGACCGCCAAAAAAGAGCATAAGCGCCAACCCATTTCCACCGGCTCCGAGTGGACCTTTGAACTGATCCAGGCCTATGACCGGGAAATCAGCCGCATCGCGGCGGGTTATGCCCTGGACACCTACCCCAACCAGATCGAAGTGATCACCGCCGAACAGATGATGGACGCCTACGCCTCGGTCGGCATGCCCTTGGGCTACCACCATTGGTCTTACGGCAAACACTTCCTCAGTACCGAGAAGT
This sequence comes from Pseudomonas sp. W3I7, assembly GCF_030816095.1. Taxonomy (NCBI): domain Bacteria; kingdom Pseudomonadati; phylum Pseudomonadota; class Gammaproteobacteria; order Pseudomonadales; family Pseudomonadaceae; genus Pseudomonas; species Pseudomonas sp. W3I7. The sequence continues at coordinate 235,017 of NZ_JAUSXP010000001.1, read as the reverse complement.
CCTACACCCGCGGCCAGATGGGCCTGGCCTACGAGATCGTGATCAACTCCGACCCGTGCATCGCCTACCTGATGGAAGAAAACACCATCTGCATGCAGGCGCTGGTGGTGGCCCACGCGTGCTACGGGCATAACAGCTTCTTCAAGGGCAACTACCTGTTCCGCACCTGGACCGATGCCAGTTCGATCATCGATTACCTGGTGTTCGCCAAGCAGTACATCATGCAATGCGAGGAACGCCATGGCATTGATGCTGTGGAAGACTTGCTCGACTCCTGCCACGCGCTGATGAATTACGGCGTCGACCGCTACAAACGCCCGTATCCGATTTCTGCCGAGGAAGAACGCCTGCGACAGAAGGAGCGTGAGGAGCACCTGCAAAAGCAGATCAACGACCTGTGGCGCACGATTCCTAAAAAAGCCGGCAAAAACAGCGACAAGGACAATGCACGCTTCCCCGCCGAACCTCAGGAAAACATCCTGTATTTCCTGGAAAAACACGCACCGCTGCTGGAGCCATGGCAACGGGAAATCGTGCGCATTGTGCGCAAGATCGCCCAGTACTTTTACCCACAGCGCCAGACCCAGGTGATGAACGAAGGCTGGGCGACGTTCTGGCACTACACCTTGATGAACGACCTGTACGACGAAGGCCTGGTCACCGACGGTTTCATGATGGAGTTTCTCACCTCCCATACCAGCGTGGTGTTCCAGCCCGGTTTTGACAGCCCGTATTACAGCGGCATCAACCCGTATGCGCTGGGCTTTGCCATGTATCGGGACATCCGGCGCATGTGTGAAGACCCCACCGAAGAAGACCGCCGCTGGTTCCCGGAAATCGCCGGCAGCGACTGGTTGTCGACCATCAAGTTCGCCATGAGCAGCTTCAAGGATGAGAGTTTTATCCTGCAGTACCTGTCACCCCAGGTGATTCGCGACCTCAAGCTGTTCAGCATTCTCGATGACGACCTCAAGGATGATCTGGTGGTGCCTGCCATCCACGACGAACCGGGCTACCGCACCATCCGTGAAACCCTGGCGGCGCAATACAACCTGGGCAACCGTGAGCCCAACGTGCAGATCTATAGCATCGACGTACGCGGCGATCGCTCGCTGACCTTGCGTCACCAGCAGCACGACCGCAAACCCTTGGGCGAATCCACCGAAGAAGTACTCAAACACCTGCACCGGCTGTGGGGCTTCGACATTCACCTGGAAACCCTGCAGGGCGATCAGGTGATGAAAACCCACCATGTGCCACCACGCACCGACCACAACGATAACGACTACGGCCGCCTGGACCTGGCCGTCGTTCACCTCTGAAACAGCAAAGCCTCCATTGGTCCGGCACAGGCGGTATCCTGTGCCGCTAATGGAGGCTTTTTCATGAAAATCTACACAGTCGGCGGTGCAGTGCGTGATCGCCTGCTCGGCCTCAACGTCACCGATATTGACCGCGTTGTGGTGGGGGCGACCACTGAAGAAATGCTCGCCAAAGGCTACAAGCCGGTCGGCGCTGACTTCCCGGTATTTCTGGACCCCAAGAACGGCGACGAATACGCCCTGGCCCGCACCGAACGCAAGAGCGGTCGGGGTTATGGCGGCTTTGTGTTTCACGCCAGCCCCGAGGTGACGCTGGAAGAAGACCTGATTCGCCGCGACCTGACCATCAACGCCATGGCCGAGGATGATGACGGCAACCTGACCGATCCTTATGGCGGCCAAAGCGACCTTCAAGCGCGCATTCTGCGCCACGTTTCCCCCGCGTTCGCCGAAGATCCCTTGCGCGTGCTGCGTGTTGCGCGCTTTGCCGCGCGTTATGCCCACCTGGGTTTTACCGTCGCCCCGCAAACCCTGGAACTGATGCGCCAACTCAGCGAGTCAGGCGAACTGCAAGCCTTGACCCCGGAGCGCAGCTGGAAAGAAATTTCCAGGGCGCTGATGGAGGATCAGCCTCAAGTGTTTATTCAGATACTGCGCGACTGCGACGCACTGAAAACTCTGATGCCCGAAGTGAATGCGTTATTTGGCGTGCCACAACCCGAGGCCCATCACCCGGAAATCGACACCGGGATCCATACGTTGAGCGTGCTCGAACAGGCCGCCTTGCATCAGCAGCCGCTGACCGTGCGCTGGGCTTGCCTGCTGCACGACCTGGGCAAAGGCCTGACGCCTGTGGATAAGTTGCCGCAGCACATTGCCCACGAACACACGGGTTTGAAGCTGATCAAGGCGGTCAACGAACGCTTCAAGGTGCCGAAGGATTGCCAGGAACTGGCGCTGCTGGTCGGCCAATATCACACCCATGGCCACCGCGCGCTGGAACTCAAAGCCTCGACATTGCTGGAGTTGCTGCAGAGTTTTGACGTGTATCGCCGGCCGCAGCGCTTTGAAGAGTTTGTGGTGAGTTGTGAAATGGACGCCCGGGGCCGCAAGGGCCTGGAGCAGAGAAGTTATCCACAGGCGGATTATTTACGCGGCGCAGCCAAGGCGGCTCGCGAAGTACCGGTGGCGCCCTTGCTGGAGAAAGGTTTCACAGGCCCGGAGCTGGGCGAGGCGCTCAAGCGTGAGCGGCTTAAAGTGCTCAAGGCCTACAAAGAACAATACAACCTGTAGTCGTTACTCTTTGTGGCAGACGGGTTTGCATCAATGCCGTTCAATTAAACGCAAAACGTGTGGGAGCGGGCTTGCCCGCGAAGACGTCGGCACCGTAAACATTGATGTTGACTGACCCACCGCTTTCGCGGGCAAGCCCGCTCCCACAGTTGAATCCGGTCAAGCCAGGCGCATCGGCGGCTACAGTAGATCCGCTGGGGTCAACTGCTGGCCCTGCCATTCAAACCCGACAGGCGCCAGCACCTGGTCGATCTGGGCATCGCGCCATAACTCGGCCATGGTCTTATCGACTTCAGGGTGTACACGATCCGGCGCCATCAACGACAACGGCCACAGCACAAAAGCATTCTTCAGGATCTCTGCGCGCGGCAGGATCAAACCGTCGAAATTCCCCACCAGGTCACCGTACAACAGCACATCGATATCCAACGGCAGCCCTTTGCGGTCCGGGGCATAACGACCATTGTTGGCCTCGATGAATTTCAACCGGCGATCGAGCTCCATCAACGGCAGGTCGGTATACGCCGACACGACAAGGTTGAAGAATGGCCCGCTCTTGATGCCCACCGGCTGGCTTTCAAATACCGCGGAGCAGCGTACATCGGTCAAGAAGCCCGCCAACGCGTCCAGGCCGGCACGCAGGTGCGGCTCGCGCTCGATATTGCTGCCAAGGCCAAGGTAAACCTGAGTTAGCGACATCCGCGCTCGATCTCCACGCCCACGCCTTTGGCAGCCGGTACGGCGCCGGGCTTGGTCAATTTGAGGTGCAGCCAGGGAATCTGGAATTCGTTCATCAGCACTTCGGCCAACCGCTCGGCAAAGGTTTCCACCAACTGGTACTGGGATTGCTCGGCAAAGGCCTGGATACGCGTGGACACACTGGCGTAATCCAGCGCCAGGGTCAGGTCGTCACCGGCAGCCGCCGGGCGATTGTCCCAGGCGAAGCTAAGGTCCAGGCGCAGGCATTGCTTGATGCCGCGCTCCCAGTCGTAGGCCCCGATTACGGTGTCGACTTCCAGGCCTTCGATAAACACTCTGTCCAAGCTCTTCTCCGCAGCACGACAAGGGCGCATTGCCCCGTTAGAATCAGGGCGTCCTCGCCCGGAATAGTTAGCATGTTTTGGTTACTGGCGATTCTCGCCTACCTGCTCGGCTCGCTGTCCTTCGCCATTTTGCTCAGCCGCCTGACGGGAAATCCCGACCCGCGAATGAGTGGCTCAGGCAATGCCGGCGCCACCAATATGTTGCGCCTGGCGGGCAAGAAACTCGCCGTACTGACGCTGCTGGGCGACCTCTGCAAGGGCTTGTTGCCCGTACTGATCGCCAGCTTCGCCGGTCTTACCTTGCAACAGCAGGCCTGGGTGGGCGTGTGCGCCGTCCTGGGCCATCTGTTTCCGCTGTACTTCCGTTTTCGCGGCGGCAAAGGCGTCGCGACCGCGGCCGGTATGCTGCTGGGGGTTTACCCTCCGGCAGCGCTGCTGGCCGTGCTGGCCTGGCTGCTGACGTTCTACCTGACCCGCACCAGCTCGCTGGCCGCCCTGATCGCCACACCACTCACCCTGCCGTTGCTGGCCTGGCAGGCACCGGCGGCGTTGCTGCCGATGAGCGTACTGACACTGCTGATCGTGTGGCGCCACCGCGGCAATTTACGCGACCTGTTTGCCGGGCGCGAACGGCATTTTTAAATACCGTTGATGAGCCCGGCTCAGATCAAACCGCCTAAAGCGGTGAAAGCTGCTCCATCGGCCAGCGTGCCTGCACGCTGATCGCCAGGCTTTCGTGCTGCCCGGCCTGCAGGCGCTGGCAACCGGCGTAGGCAATCATCGCGCCATTGTCGGTGCAGAACTCAGGGCGGGCATAGAACACATCGCCCTTCATGTCGCCGAGCATTTTTTCCAGTGAGGCACGCAACGCCTTGTTGGCACTGACGCCGCCTGCGATCACCAGGCGCTGCATGCCTGCCTGTTTCAGGGCGCGCTTGCACTTGATGGTCAAAGTCTCCACCACGGCCTGCTGGAACGCCAGCGCGATGTCGCAACGGGCTTGTTCACTGTCGTCCCCGGCGCTGACGCTTTGCTGCCAGGTGTTCAGCGCGGAGGTTTTCAAGCCACTGAAGCTGAACATCAGGCCTGGGCGATCGCACATCGGGCGCGGGAAGGTGTAGCGGCCCGGCACGCCTTTTTCGGCCAGCCGCGCGATTTCCGGGCCACCGGGATAATTGAGGCCCATCATCTTCGCGGTTTTGTCGAAAGCTTCGCCGGCGGCGTCATCCAGCGACTCCCCCAAAAGCGTGTATTGGCCGATGCCATCCACTTGAACCAACTGCGTATGGCCACCGGAAACCAACAAAGCGACGAACGGGAACTGCGGCGGTGTCTTTTCCAGCATCGGTGCCAGTAAATGGCCTTCCATATGGTGCACACCGAGGGCTGGAATGCCCCAGGCAAAGGCCAGCGCCTGGGCGCAAGAGGCCCCAACCAGAAGGGCTCCAACCAATCCGGGGCCTGCGGTGTAGGCAATTGCGTCGATCTCGGTGGGCACACAGCCGGCCTCGTTCAACACCTGGCGAATCAAGGGCAGCATGCGCTTGACGTGATCGCGGCTGGCCAGCTCCGGCACCACCCCGCCATAGGCGCGGTGCAAGTCGATCTGACTGAACAGTGCATCGGCCAAAAGCCCGCGTTCACTGTCGTAAAGTGCGACACCGGTTTCGTCGCAGGAGGTTTCAAGTCCCAGTACTAGCATGGGTTTGCGCCTTGTAGAGGCTGAATTCGAAGGCGCGCATAATAGTCGCCACTCCCCCTCCCGACTAGCGGTTTTCGATCAGAGGCTTTGCATTCCGGTCAATGAGGGGTTAACATCCGCAACCCTTAAAAACCGACGACCTCAGCCGCGAATTTTTTGCGACGAGAACGTTGATTCCCGGTAATGAAAGAAGGTAGCTCTGGATGCCAGCCGTCAAAGTAAAAGAGAACGAACCCTTCGACGTAGCTCTGCGTCGTTTCAAGCGCTCCTGCGAAAAAGCCGGTGTTCTGGCTGAAGTTCGTAGCCGCGAATTTTATGAGAAGCCAACTTCTGAGCGTAAGCGTAAAGCAGCAGCCGCTGTTAAGCGTCACGCCAAGAAAGTTCAGCGCGAACAGCGCCGCGCCGTTCGTCTGTACTAATACACAGACTTACGTAGCAAGCTTCTGCCAAGCCCGGCCCTCAGCCGGGCTGTTGGCATTTGCGGATATCGCTTGATGCTTCACCGTCGACGCCGCACATGCGACCGAGACACTGCTTCACACGTCAGGACTGGCTCTTCTGCCAGCGGTGCGCGTCTCTTCTGACGAGCCTAACAAGGCTACTGACGAGCACACTTAATTTTACAAACAGACGATCAACTGTGTCGGCTGTGCCCATCAAGGCGTTTCCGAGGCCACTACTGGCCAACACCGGACGCCAGGGCAACATTTCCAAGCCGAAGACTGATAGAAGCTAACGTCAGTGAATGCTCGGCAGATACACTCCCCATGCAGACGACAGATGTTCAAGCACTCGATACGTGCGCTTGAACGCTTCACGGGCCCTCATTTACACGCAGTGATGACGAGAACGCCATGGCCGGGCTGATTCCCCAGAGTTTTATTGACGACCTTCTTAACCGCACCGACATCGTCGATGTTGTCAGCTCGCGCGTGCAAATGAAGAAGGCCGGCAAGAACTACACTGCCTGCTGCCCGTTCCACAAAGAAAAAACCCCGTCATTCAGCGTCAGCCCAGACAAGCAGTTCTACTACTGCTTCGGTTGCGGCGCAGGCGGCAATGCCCTCGGCTTCATCATGGACCACGACAACCTGGACTTCCCCCAGGCTGTCGAGGAACTGGCCAAAGCCGCCGGCATGGAAATCCCCCGCGAAGAAAGTGGCCGCGCGCACAAACCGCGACAACCCACTGATTCGCCGCTGTACCCGCTGCTGACCGCTGCTGCCGACTTCTATCGTCAGGCGCTTAAAAGCCATCCGCAGCGCAAGGCCGCCGTCGAGTACCTCAAGGGCCGCGGCCTGACCGGCGAGATCGCGCGAGATTTTGGCCTGGGCTTTGCACCGCCGGGCTGGGACAACCTGTACAAGCATCTGAGCAGCGATACGCTGCAGCAAAAGGCCATGATCGATGCCGGCCTGCTGGTGGAAAACGCCGAGACCGGCAAGCGCTATGACCGCTTCCGCGATCGCGTGATGTTTCCGATCCGCGACAGCCGTGGCCGCATCATCGCGTTTGGTGGCCGGGTACTCGGGGATGACAAGCCTAAATACCTGAACTCCCCGGAAACCCCGGTATTTCACAAGGGCCAGGAACTCTACGGCCTGTTTGAGGCGCGCAAAAACAATCGCAACCTCGATGAAATCATCGTGGTGGAAGGCTACATGGACGTGATCGCGCTGGCCCAGCAGGGCCTGCGCAATGCCGTCGCCACCCTGGGCACCGCCACCAGCGAAGAACACATGAAGCGCCTGTTTCGCGTGGTGCCCAGCGTGCTGTTCTGTTTCGACGGCGACCAGGCCGGCCGTAACGCCGCCTGGCGTGCGCTCGAAGCCACGTTGTCGAGCCTGCAGGACGGGCGCCGCGCGCGCTTTCTGTTTCTGCCCGAAGGCGAAGACCCGGACACCCTGGTGCGCTCCGAAGGCACCGACGCCTTCCGCGCCCGCATCAATCAACACGCGCAACCGCTGGCGGACTATTTCTTCCAACAGTTGACCGAAGAAGCCGACCCGCGCTCCCTCGAAGGCAAGGCCCACATGGCCACCCTCGCAGCGCCGCTGATCGACAAAGTGCCAGGCGCCAACCTGAAATCACTGATGCGCATGCGCCTGCTGGAAATCACCGGCCTGAGTGGCGAGGCCGTCAGCCAGCTGGTGCACAGCGCACCGCAGGAAGCGCCACCGGCCTACGACCCAGGCATGGATTACGACGCCATGCCGGACTATTCCGACTTCCACCAACCGCAGGAGGCCTACGCGCCCCAGCAGGAGTGGACACCGAAGAAACCCGGCGCCGGCGGTAAAAAATGGGACAAAAAACCCTGGAACAAGAACGGCAAGCGCGGTGACCGCGACGAGGCTTACGCGCCGCGAACACCTGTCGCCGTCGAAGCTCCAACGCTCATTGCGCTGAGAACACTTATTCACCACCCGCAATTGGCAAAAAAAGTTGAGAGCGCCGATCACTTTGCCAACGAGAGCAACACGTATGCTCAGGTACTGATCGCCTTGATCGAGGCGGTACAGAAAAATCCTAAGCTAAACTCAATTCAATTGATGGCTCGTTGGCACGGCACCGAACAAGGACGCTTGCTTAAAGCGCTGGCGGAAAAGGAGTGGCTAATTGACGGCGACAACCTTGAACAACAGTTTTTAGACACCATTACTAGGTTATCCGCAGGTCAGCACACGCAGACCCTGGATGAGCTGATCAAGCGTGCAAGGCAGCCGGGTTTATCGGCTGAAGAGCAAATTCAGATAGCAAAACAGATGCGCGACCTCTTAAAACAGAATGTTTGTACATCTAACCCGACCTCAGCTGGCGTGTGAGGTCATAGCTCGGGTATAATCCTCGGCTTGTTTTTTGCCCGCCAAGACCTTCAGTGGATAGGGTGTTATGTCCGGAAAAGCGCAACAACAGTCTCGTATCAAAGAGTTGATCACCCTTGGTCGTGAGCAGAAGTATCTGACTTACGCAGAGGTCAACGATCACCTGCCTGAGGATATTTCAGATCCAGAGCAGGTGGAAGACATCATCCGCATGATTAATGACATGGGGATCCCCGTACACGAGAGTGCTCCGGATGCGGACGCCCTTATGTTGGCCGACTCCGATACCGACGAGGCAGCTGCTGAAGAAGCGGCGGCCGCGCTGGCAGCGGTGGAGACCGACATCGGTCGCACGACTGACCCTGTGCGCATGTATATGCGTGAAATGGGTACCGTCGAGCTGCTGACACGTGAAGGCGAAATCGAAATCGCCAAACGTATTGAAGAGGGTATCCGTGAAGTGATGGGCGCAATCGCGCACTTCCCTGGCACGGTTGACCACATTCTCTCCGAGTACACTCGCGTCACCACCGAAGGTGGCCGCCTGTCTGACGTTCTGAGCGGTTACATCGACCCGGACGACGGCATTGCGCCGCCTGCCGCCGAAGTGCCGCCGCCTGTCGATGCGAAAGCCGCGAAAGCCGACGACGACACCGAAGACGACGATGCTGAAGCCAGCAGCGACGACGAAGATGAAGTTGAAAGCGGCCCGGACCCGGTCATCGCAGCCCAGCGTTTCGGTGCGGTTTCCGATCAAATGGAAATCACCCGCAAGGCCCTGAAAAAGCACGGTCGCTCCAACAAGCTGGCGATTGCCGAGCTGGTGGCCCTGGCTGAGCTGTTCATGCCGATCAAGCTGGTACCGAAGCAATTCGAAGGCCTGGTTGAGCGTGTTCGCAGTGCCCTTGAACGTCTGCGTGCGCAAGAACGCGCAATCATGCAGCTGTGTGTACGTGATGCACGTATGCCGCGTGCTGACTTCCTGCGCCAGTTCCCGGGCAACGAAGTCGACGAAAGCTGGACCGACGCACTGGCCAAAGGCAAGGCGAAATACGCCGAAGCCATTGGTCGCCTGCAGCCGGACATCATCCGTTGCCAGCAAAAGCTGACCGCGCTTGAGACCGAAACCGGTCTGACGATTGCTGAAATCAAAGACATCAACCGTCGCATGTCGATCGGTGAGGCCAAGGCCCGCCGCGCGAAGAAAGAGATGGTTGAAGCGAACTTGCGTCTGGTGATCTCGATCGCCAAGAAGTACACCAACCGTGGCCTGCAATTCCTCGATCTGATCCAGGAAGGCAACATCGGCTTGATGAAGGCGGTGGACAAGTTCGAATACCGTCGCGGCTACAAGTTCTCGACTTATGCCACCTGGTGGATCCGTCAGGCGATCACTCGCTCGATCGCCGACCAGGCTCGCACCATCCGTATTCCGGTGCACATGATCGAGACGATCAACAAGCTCAACCGTATTTCCCGGCAGATGTTGCAGGAAATGGGTCGCGAACCGACCCCGGAAGAGCTGGGCGAACGCATGGAGATGCCTGAGGATAAAATCCGCAAGGTATTGAAGATCGCTAAAGAGCCGATCTCCATGGAAACGCCGATTGGTGATGACGAAGACTCCCATCTGGGTGACTTCATCGAAGACTCGACCATGCAGTCGCCAATCGATGTCGCCACTGTTGAGAGCCTTAAAGAAGCGACTCGCGACGTACTGTCCGGCCTCACTGCCCGTGAAGCCAAGGTACTGCGCATGCGTTTCGGCATCGACATGAATACCGACCACACCCTTGAGGAAGTCGGTAAGCAGTTTGACGTGACCCGCGAGCGGATCCGTCAGATCGAAGCCAAGGCGCTGCGCAAGTTGCGCCACCCGACGCGAAGCGAGCATCTACGCTCCTTCCTCGACGAGTGATACCAGAACCCCCGGCCCAGGCCGGGGGTTTTGTTTTCTATAGATTAATTTCTACAGATTAACTACCCCCGCAGCACCCCTCCCCCTAAATGCCCGTCTACACTCGACAGATTCCCCGTGCCATAACGAGACCGTTATGCCCAGACTGCCGACCGTGATACTGCTGTCGCTGCTCGCCTGGACCGCAACGGCCGGCGCGTTGACTCTTACTGATGATGAGCGTGGCTGGCTGGCGGACCATCAGGAGCTGCGCCTGGGGGTGGACGCTTCTTGGCCGCCCTTCGAATACCGTGATGAAAATGGCCGTTATCAAGGCCTCGCTGCCGACTATGTGCGCCTGATCCAGGACCGCCTGGGCGTGCGGATCAAGCTGATTGAGCCGGAAAACTGGACCGCCGTGCTCGAACAGGCGAAAAACAACCAGCTCGATCTACTGCCCGGCATCATGTCGACGCCCGAGCGCCAGAATTACGTGGCCTTTACGCGCCCGTACCTGGACTTCCCGATCGTCATCCTTGCCCATGAGGGCGGCGCAAAACCACGCAACCTCAAAGACCTGTATGGCCTGAAGATCGCCGTGGTGGAAAACTACGCGCCGCACGAATTACTGCGCACTCACCATCCCGACCTCAACCTGGTGGCCATGCCGAACGTCAGCTCGACGCTGCAAGCCCTGGCCACCGATGAAGTGGATGCGGTTGTCGGCGACCTCGCTTCCAGCGTCTGGAGCCTGCGCCAGCTCAAGCTGGATGGTTTGTACGTCAGCGGCGAAACGCCCTACCGCTATCAATTGGCGATGGGCGTGCCGCGTGACCAGAAAATACTGGTGGGCATCCTGGACAAAGTCCTCGCCGACCTCAGCTCCGACGAAACCGATGCGATCCAGCAACACTGGGTCGGCAGCTTCACCGATCACCGCACCTTCTGGGCTGACTTGCTGATGTACGGCCTGCCGGCGGTGCTGCTGTTGAGTACTGTGTTGGCCATCGTGATACGCATCAACCGCCGGCTCAGCTCGGAAATTGCCCGGCGGGTAGCCCTTGAGCAAGAATTGCGCAGCAGCGAATACCACTATCGCGGCCTGGTAGAAAGCCTCTCCGCGATTGCCTGGGAAGCCAGCATCACCGACTTCACCTACAGCTACGTGTCGCCCCACGCCGAAGACCTGCTGGGCTATCCCCGCGCCCATTGGCTGATTCCAGGTTTCTGGCGCAACATCATCCACCCCGCCGACCTGACCCGTGCCGAGGCATTCTGCTACCAGGAAACCCGCGCCAACCGCGATCACAGCCTCGATTATCGAGTGATTACCGCCGACGGGCGCTGCTTGTGGGTGCGTGACATCGTCAGCCTGATCGAGCACGGCCATGAGCCGGTGTTGCGCGGTTTGATGATCGATATCAGCGAAGCCAAACGCACTGAAGAGGCGCTGCAGCTTTCCGAAGAGAAGTTTGCCTCGGTGTTTCAGCAATGCCCGGATATCCTGGTCATCGCCCGCCTCTCTGATGGCTGCCTGCTGGAGGTAAACAAGGCATTCGAGGACCAGATTGGGCTAAGCGCCGAACAAGTCGTGGGTAAAACCGCGACCGAGCTGAATATCCTGGGTGTTCAAGGTGTCGGCCCTGACCTGTTGCGACGTGTGCAGACCACCAGCATCCGCAACCTGGAGATGCCGTTTCTGCGCAGTAATGGCCAGGCGTTTACCGGACTGCTCTCCGCCGAGCCGTTCCAACTCAACACCACAGAAGCCTTGGTGGTGGTGGTGCGGGACATCACCCAACTCAAGGAAACCCAGCAACTGCTGCAAACCTCCGAAGAGAAATTCGCCAAGGCCTTCCACGCCTCACCCGACGGTTTGCTGCTCAGCCGCCAGCGCGATGGGCTTTTGATTGAAGTGAACGAAGGCTTCACCCCGCCTGACGGGCTTTACCAGTGCGAACTCGCTCGACCAGTCGACCCTGGACCTGGGCATCTGGGTTGACCTCAACGAACGCAAACACATGCTGGAATTGATGCAGCGCGACGGTTTTGTGCGTGACTTCGCCTGCCGTATCCGCCGCGCCGACGGCTTGATTCGCCTGTGCGAAGTATCCAGCCGCCCGCTGCCCATCGGCGAAGAAGACTGCATGTTGACCATCGCCCGCGACATCACCGAGCGCCAAGTGATGCAGGAAAAACTGCAACAGGCCGCCACAGTATTCGAGAGTACCGCCGAAGGGGTATTGATCACCGACACCCGGCAGAACATCAGCGCCGTCAACCGTGCTTTCAGCGAGATCACCGGCTACAGCGAAGCCGAAGCCCTTGGCAGCACGCCGCGCCTGCTCGCCTCCGGCCTGCATGACAGCGCGTTCTATGCGGCGATGTGGCATCAATTGACGGCCCACGGCCACTGGCAGGGCGAGATTTCCAACCGTCGCAAAAACGGCGAGCTGTACCCCAGTTGGCTGACCATCAGCGCCGTGCGCAACCGCGACCAGTTGATCACGCACTTTGTTGCCGTGTTTGCCGATATCTCCAGCCTCAAGCACGCCCAGGCTCGCCTCGACTACCAGGCGCACCACGATCCCCTGACCGGCCTGCCCAACCGCACCCTGTTTGAAAGCCGACTGCAAGCCGCCCTCAATAGCCAGGAAGAAACCGGTAACCAAGGCGCGGTGCTGTTCCTCGACCTGGACCGGTTCAAGCATATCAACGACAGCCTCGGCCACCCCGTCGGCGACCTGCTGCTCAAGGACATCGCCGTGCGCCTCAAGGAGCAACTGCGCGACATCGACACCGTGGCACGCCTGGGCGGCGACGAATTCATCATCCTGCTGCCCGGCCTGCAACAAGCCAGCGATGCCGAACACCTGGCCAATAAACTACTCGCCTGCTTTACCCCGCCGTTCCAGGCTGGCGAGCATGAGTTCTTTATCAGCGCCAGCATCGGCACCAGCCTCTACCCACAGGACGGTACCGACGTCGCCACCCTGGTCAAAAACGCCGATGCCGCGATGTACCGCTCCAAGGCCAAAGGCCGCAACCGTGTCGAGAGCTACACCCGCGACCTCACCGCCCAGGCCAACGAACGCGTGGCCCTCGAGCACGAACTGCGTCGCGCCATCGAGCGTGAAGAGCTGTTTCTGTACTACCAACCAAAACTCAGCCTGGTCACCCGGGAACTGATCGGCGCCGAAGCATTGATTCGCTGGCACCACCCAACCTTTGGCGACGTGCCGCCGGAACACTTCATCGCCATCGCCGAAGAGAACGGCACGATCCTGCAGATTGGCGACTGGGTACTGGAACAGGCGTGCCGTCAGATGCACACCTGGAAACGCGCCTTCAACGATTTCGGCCCGCTGTCAGTCAACCTCGCCGGCGCACAACTGCGTCACCCCAACCTGCTCGCGCGCATCGAACAACTGCTGCACGACTACCACCTGGAGCCCGGCTGCCTGCAACTGGAGATCACCGAAAACTTCATCATGAGCCAGGCCGAAGAAGCCCTCGAAGTGCTGCACCAACTCAAGCACTTGGGCGTGCAACTGGCCATCGATGACTTCGGCACCGGCTATTCTTCCCTCAGTTACCTCAAGCGCCTGCCACTGGATTTCCTCAAGATCGACCAGTCCTTCGTGCGCGGCCTGCCCGACGACCCCCACGACGCCGCCATCGTGCGCGCCATCATCGCCCTGGGCCACAGCATGCAATTCACCATCATCGCCGAAGGCGTGGAAAACCCCGCACAACAAGCCTTCCTCGCCGCCGAAGGCTGCGAACAGATGCAAGGCTACATCGTCAGCCTGCCACTGCCGCCAGAGCTTTTTGCCGAGACGTTTCTTCATATGCGGGTTTCAGACTTTTCGGATGGCACAGCACGGAAACCGTCGCTATAATCCGCGTCCTACTGAGGGCCTATAGCTCAGTTGGTTAGAGCAGAGGACTCATAATCCTTTGGTCGTAGGTTCGAGTCCTACTGGGCCCACCATCTTCGAAGCCACGCACTGCGTGGCTTTCGTCGTTTTTGGTCTAAGCTTTTGGCTCAGATTTTCCAGCTAGACCAGCAAAAGTGTCCACAATATGTCCACTCGGATTTTCCAGCACCTTCACCTCAGCCCCGTTCGGCCAAGCAATTGTCAGTTGACCAACGCGCCCATAATCGACTCGGTTGGTATGGCGTTGAAAGTAGCCCTCCCCAAACACCATAAAATCCAGAACGGCACGGCACATGGTCTGCGCACTGCAACCGGCCGGGAGAATGAAGTCACGCAGCAGCAGGTTGCGTTTGAAGCGCGCAATGGTGGCGTTCCGTGCCCCCCGCTGCCGAACGTAGAACCGTGAGAAAGCTAATAACGCTCCAAAAAACACAGACTTAGATATTAATTCGACGAATTTAGCGGCGAATACGCCGCCAACTGAGAATCCTGCCAGCAAAAATCATTCGATCAGCCATACAAAAAATGCTTAGCGAATGCTTAACAAGCGCTCAAATATGAGCAATACTTCGCACCGTACAGTACATAGAATTTAGCATACCTTTGTACGTGGTTAGATTATATTGCCCTGGAGTTCAGTTATGGCAGCGCTACTTGATCGGGCCGACCAGGCCATATCGGTTACCGCAATGGTTAGGAGCTTCAGTTCAAAGCTCAAAGAAATCTCAAGCCGCACCACCGATCGCTTGGTCGTGTTCAAAGACAATGAACCGGCTGCAGTCATCGTGAACGTAGATGCTTATCAAGAATTGATGGATGAGCTGGAAGACCTACGAATCGAAGCTACTGCACGTGATCGCTTGGCGAGCTTTAACCCAAAATCGGCTATCTCTCACGCAGATATGCGAGCCAGGTACGCCAAAAAAGACTAAGGATTTGCGATGGCTTGGGGAGTCAACTATCACCCAGATGCTGAAGGCGACTTCGATAGGCTTGGATCCACAGCAGCAAACAGGATCCTCGACGTCATCGAGGAAAGAATAGTAAATGGAGAACCCGATAAAAGTGGGAAGGCCCTGAGCGGCTCGCTTGCAGGGTGTCGTCGAATTCGGACTGGCGATACACGCATCGTGTACCGGGTTGATGGAAAAGCCGTCGAAGTACTGATCGTCGCCGTCGGCAACTGACGTGACGACGAAGTTTACAACGACGCAAAAAAACGAGTCTGAGCCCGCGTTAAGGGCTTTTTTTATACTGCCCTGCATCCGTATTACAGGCTACTGAATCACCTGAAGGCCCAGAGCCTCCCGCCAGCGTGCCGCGAGCATCCAGAACAACGAGTTCACGAACGCAGCAGCGCACTATTGGCAGCCTGTTCGCAGGCATCGGAGGCTTTGATGTCGGATTTGAAAATACTGGACACACCAAACAAGAAAGCCGCGCACTGCGCGGCTTTTTCGTGTCTGGAAGTCTGTAACATACCGCCTCATTGCCCTAGCACCGGAGCCCACCCTTGCCCGCCCTCGACGAAATCGATCGCCAACTGATCGCCGCCTTGCAGATCAACGCCCGCGAAAGCGTAGCCATGCTTGCCCGGCAGTTGGGGATTGCGCGCACCACGGTGACGTCGCGCCTGGCGCGTCTGGAGAAAACCCAGGTGATCACCGGTTATGGCGTGCGCCTCGGGCAGCGTGTGGTCGATGGGGGTTTGCAGGCGTATGTCGGCATTACCGTTCAAGCGCGCTCGGGCAAGGAAGTGCTGCGCAGGCTGAGCGCCATGGCGCAGGTGCAGCAGTTGTGCGCGGTGAGTGGCGAGTTCGATTACGTGGCTTGGCTGCGCACTGATTCGCCGGAACAGCTGGACCAGTTGCTGGACCAGATCGGCAGCGTCGAGGGCGTAGAAAAAACCACCACGTCGATCATTCTCAGTAACAAATTGGACCGTGGCCAGCCAGTTTGACCAGCTACTTCGTCATTATGACTAAAAACAATCCAATCCGACGACACATTGCGTCTTAATAACGAACGCTACGCTCCCTAAACTGGCTGCCATCTTTTCCTATACTCAACGGGCAGAACCCCGCCGAGTCGTCAGTAAGGTCAGCCATGAGCATTCCGTCCAGCACCATCAGCAAGACCAATCGCCATCCCGCCGACGGTAAAAAACCTATCACCATCTTTGGCCCGGATTTTCCGTTTGCCTTTGATGACTGGATCGAACACCCGGCCGGCCTGGGCAGTATTCCTGCGGCCAACCATGGCGCGGAAGTGGCAATTGTGGGGGCCGGGATCGCGGGGCTGGTGGCGGCCTACGAGCTGATGAAGCTGGGGCTCAAGCCGGTGGTGTATGAGGCCTCGAAGATGGGCGGGCGTTTGCGCTCCCAGGCCTTTGAAGGCGCCGAAGGCATCATCGCCGAGCTGGGCGGCATGCGTTTTCCGGTGTCGTCCACCGCGTTCTACCACTATGTGGACAAGCTGGGCCTTGAGACCAAACCCTTTCCCAACCCGCTGACACCGGCTTCCGGCAGCACCGTGGTCGACCTCGAAGGCCAGACTCACTACGCGCAGAAACTCTCGGACCTGCCGGTGCTATTCCAGGAAGTTGCCGATGCCTGGGCGGATGCGCTGGAGGCCGGCTCGCAGTTCGGTGATATCCAGCAAGCCATTCGCGATCGCGACGTGCCACGCCTCAAGGCGCTGTGGAACAAGCTGGTACCACTGTGGGACGACCGCACCTTCTATGACTTCGTCGCCACGTCCAAGGCGTTCGCCAAACTGTCGTTCGCGCACCGTGAAGTGTTTGGCCAGGTGGGTTTCGGCACGGGCGGTTGGGACTCGGATTTCCCCAACTCGATGCTGGAAATCTTCCGCGTGGTGATGACCAACTGCGACGATCACCAGCACCTGGTGGTTGGCGGCGTAGCACAAGTACCCATGGGCATCTGGCGCCATGTGCCGGAGCGTTGTGCCCACTGGCCTGCCGGCACCAGCCTCAGCTCCTTGCATCGCGGCGCGCCACGGGCGGGGGTCAAGCGCATCGCCCACGCTGCCGATGGCCGCTTTGCGGTAACCGACAACTACGGTGACACCCGCGAATACGCCGCCGTGCTGACTACCTGCCAAAGCTGGCTGCTGACCACCCAGATCGAATGCGACGAAACCCTGTTTTCGCAAAAAATGTGGATGGCCCTCGACCGCACGCGCTACATGCAATCGTCCAAGACCTTCGTGATGGTCGACCGCCCGTTCTGGAAAGACAAAGACCCGGAGACCGGCCGCGACCTGATGAGCATGACCCTCACCGATCGCCTCACCCGTGGTACCTATCTGTTCGACAACGGTGACGACAAGCCAGGCGTGATTTGCCTGTCGTACTCGTGGATGAGCGACGCGCTGAAAATGCTCCCGCAGCCCATCGACAAGCGCGTGAAACTGGCCCTCGACGCGCTGAAAAAGATCTACCCGAAAGTCGATATCAAGGCACGCATCATCGGCGACCCGATCACCGTGTCCTGGGAAGCCGACCCGCATTTCCTCGGTGCCTTCAAAGGTGCGTTGCCCGGCCACTATCGCTACAACCAGCGCATGTATGCGCACTTTATGCAGAAGGACATGCCCGCCGAACAGCGTGGGATTTTTATCGCCGGTGACGACGTATCCTGGACGCCTGCGTGGGTCGAGGGCGCGGTGCAAACCTCGCTGAATGCGGTGTGGGGCATCATGACCCACTTCGGCGGCAGCACTCACCCCGAAAACCCGGGCCCAGGTGATGTCTTTGACGAAATCGGCCCGATCGCCCTGGCCGATTAAGGAGTTAAGCATGCGTGTCGCCCTGTACCAATGCCCACCGCTGCCGCTGGATGTGGCCGGCAACCTCCAGCGCCTGCACCAAACGGCGCATGAGGCGACCGGTGCCGACGTGCTGGTGCTGCCGGAGATGTTCCTCAGCGGCTACAACATCGGCGCGGAAGCGGTGGGTGCACTCGCCGAAGCACAGGATGGGCCGTCGGCACAGGCGATTGCCGAACTGGCCAAAAGCGCCGGCCTGGCCATTCTCTACGGGTACCCGGAGCGGGCTGAGGACGGGCAGATCTACAACGCTGTGCAGTTGATCGATGCCCGCGGCCAGCGCCTGTGCAACTACCGCAAGACTCATCTGTTTGGCGACCTGGACCACTCGATGTTCAGCGCCGGGGAAGATGATTTCCCGCTGGTGGAACTTAACGGCTGGAAGCTCGGGTTTCTGATTTGCTACGACCTGGAGTTCCCGGAAAACACCCGCCGCCTGGCCCTGGCCGGCGCCGAGGTGATCCTGGTGCCGACGGCCAATATGGTGCCGTTCGACTTTGTTGCCGACGTGACCGTACGGGCGCGGGCCTTTGAAAACCAGTGCTATGTGGCCTACGCCAACTACTGCGGGCACGAAGGCGAGATTCAGTACTGCGGGCAAAGCAGTATTGCTGCGCCCAATGGCCAGCGAATTGCCCTGGCGGGGCTGGATGAAGCGTTGATCGTCGGTACACTGGATCGCCAATCGATCCTGGATGCCCGCGCGGCCAATCATTACCTGCAAGACCGTCGCCCAGAGTTGTACGGCGCGCTGCACAAGCCCTGAACCAGCCGGTTTGTTAGCATAGGCACATTCTACGTTTCGGAAGTGCCCATGCCTGCGCCGGCCCACCCTCATCACCTTGACTTGACCCTGGCCAACGGCCTGCGGGTTTCCTTGCGCCATGCGCCACGCTTGAAGCGTTGCGCCGCGATGTTGCGCGTGGCCGCCGGCAGCCATGACGTGCCATTGGCGTGGCCGGGCTTGGCGCATTTTCTTGAGCATTTGCTGTTTCTCGGCACCGCGCGCTTTCCCACAAGCGAAGGCTTGATGGCTTACGTGCAGCGCCAGGGTGGGCAGGTCAACGCCAGCACCCGCGAGCGCACCACGGACTTCTTCTTTGAATTGCCGGTGCCGACCTTTGCCGGTGGGCTCGAGCGGCTGGCGGATATGCTGACCCATCCGCGCCTGGCGATTGAAGACCAACTGCGTGAGCGCGAAGTGCTGCAGGCGGAGTTCGTAGCCTGGTCGCAGGACGCCAAGGCGCAGCAACAGGTTGCGCTGTTGGAGGGCTTGGCGGCGGACCATCCGCTGCGCGGTTTTCACGCCGGTAATCGGGATAGCCTGCCGGTGGAACGTGAGGCATTTCAGCAGGCACTGCGGGAGTTTTACAACGCGTACTATCAAAGCGGGCAGATGACATTGAGTCTTGCCGGCCCGCAGTCGCTGGAAGAACTGCAAGCGTTGGCCCAACGTTTCAGCGATGAATTGGCCCCTGGCCCTCTGCGCCCCCAAACCGCACCGCCAGCATTGATGCCAGGCCACGCGCGGGGCTATCAACACGTCGCCAATAATCACCTGCACCACGTCATTACCTGTAATGCGCCTCGCCAAGCCCTGGAGTTTCTCTGCACCTGGCTCAACGCTGCGGCGCCGGGTGGTTTGCTGGCCGAGCTGAAAGCACGAAAACTGGCCAATGCCATGCAGGCGAGCGTGCTTTATGCGTTTGCCGGGCAAGCCGTATTGGATATCGACTTTACCCTCGATACTCAAGGCGATTCGGCTACGCAAATCGAGGCGTTGCTGCACGACTGGCTGGGCTTTTTCGCACACAGCGATTGGACGCCTTTACACGAAGAGTTCGCATTGCTGAACGTACGCCAGCAACAGATCCAAAGCGCACTGGCAGTGGTGCAAAATGAACGTGAAAACCTGTCGGATCAGGGCGCTGCCGCACTAAAAGCGCTGCTGGATTCGCTGCACCTTAAACCGCCCGAACACCCTTGGCAGTTGCCGCCCAGCAACCCGTTCCTGCGTCCAGCTGCCAAAGAACAACGCGCCGGGCTGATCCGTGGCCAGACCAGCGCCCACCGCGGTTTGCGCACCTTCGCCCAGGACCGCTCCCGAGGCCGTCGGGAAGTGTCGGGGCTGACCTTCAGCCAGGCATTGGCGGATGACACCGATGAAGGCGCACTGTATCTGCAATGGCGGTTTGATAACGCCGCGCCCGCAGGACTGGAGCACGGGTTGCAGACGCTGCGCGAGAACGCTCGTCAGGCGGGTGTTGAGTTGTCTTTCGAAACGATCGGCAATGAGTGGCTGGTGAAGATGCTAGGTCTTCATGAACCTATGCCGGCAGTGCTGGAAGCCTTGGCGCAGTGCTTAAGCCAACCGCCGGAAGCCGCACCCGCCGCGACTCCCATGATCGCCATCCGAGCGTTGCTCAAGGCGCTGCCGACTTGCTGCAGCGGCACTCACGCCGGGCCAGTGTCATGGGCGACTGCACGATGGCATGGGCTCGGCTTTGGGTTACCGGCCGCTTGTGAAGCCGCGATCAAAATCGCCGCTGCGCGGCTGCCTGGCCAGGCGGCAAGCATTCAACACGCACCGCCAACCCTCGACGGCCAGAAGCTCTGGCACAGGGTGAAAACAGACGCCAACGAAGCCGCTTTGCTGCTGTTTTGCCCAGCGCCGACGCCAACCTTGGCCGACGAAGCCGCGTGGCGACTGCTTGGGCATCTGCTGCACGGGCCGTTTTACCAGCGTCTGCGGGTCGAGCTGCAAATTGGCTACGCAGTATTCAGCGGTATCCGACAGATCAACGGGCACACCGGGCTGCTGTTTGGCGTGCAGTCCCCCAGCGCTTCACTGAGCGGGATAGTCGATCACCTGCAGGCCTTTCTGAAGCAGCTACCGACGTTAATCGACCGCAGCCCAGACCTGGGCAACCAGGCCCTGGCGCAGCAATTCAGTGCCCAGCAACTGCCACTCAACCAAGCCGCCGAGCTGCTGTGGCAGGCGCAGTTGGCGGGCCACCCGACCGGTTACCTGGACCAACTACAACAGTTGATACAAAACCGCACACGCGAGGATCTGCAGCGCGCTGCCCAGCAGCTCAACGATGCCTCAGGCGGCTGGCGCTGTGTGGCGAACGGCCCGCGAATCAACGATTCCTGGCAACCGGCAGGCTGATCGTTGCCAACCCTGCAACAGGCTTTTTCCGTCAAGACAGCGCTAACTTGAAAAGAATTGCGTAATATTCATACGCAATATCTGAACATCTCCGATAGGAGGTGGACTATATGTATTACTTGGTAGTGAACGTCCCATCCCTTGGTAGGAGTATGAATATGACCTGGTCCAAACCCGCTTACACTGATCTGCGTATCGGTTTCGAAGTCACCATGTACTTCGCCAGCCGTTGATTGGCTGAGTAATACAACGCCTCGGTTCGCCCGGGGCGTTTTTGTTTTGAGCTTTGCGTGATGGAGCAATCATGTTTGTCCAGATTCTAGGTTCCGCCGCCGGCGGTGGCTTCCCGCAGTGGAACTGCAACTGCGTGAACTGCGCAGGCTTTCGCGACGGCAGCCTGCGCGCCCAGGCGCGTACCCAGTCGTCCATCGCGATCTCCGACGATGGCGTGAACTGGGTGCTGTGCAATGCTTCGCCGGATATCCGTGCGCAACTGCAAGGCTTTGCGCCAATGCAACCCGGTCGTGCCCTGCGCGATACCGGCATCAGCGCAATCATCCTGATGGACAGCCAGATCGATCACACCACCGGTCTCTTGAGCTTGCGCGAAGGTTGCCCGCATCAAGTGTGGTGCACCGACATGGTCCATGAAGACCTCAGCACCGGTTTCCCGCTGTTCACCATGTTGACCCACTGGAACGGCGGCCTGGCCTGGAACCGTATCGAGCTGGACGCCAGCTTCACGATCCCGGCCTGCCCGAACCTGCGCTTCACCCCGCTGCCCTTGCGCAGCGCCGCACCGCCCTACTCGCCGCACCGCTTCGACCCGCACCCAGGCGATAACATCGGCTTGATCGTCGAAGACCTGCGCACCGGCGGCAAGCTGTTCTATGCGCCGGGCCTGGGCAAAGTCGACGCGCCGCTGCTGGAAATCATGGCAGGCAGCGACTGCCTGCTGGTGGACGGCACGATGTGGGACGACGATGAAATGCAGCGCCGTGGCGTCGGCACTCGCACCGGCCGCGAGATGGGCCACCTGGCACAGAACGGCCCCGGCGGCATGCTCGAAGTACTGGAGCAGCTACCCAAGCAGCGCAAGGTGCTTATCCACATCAACAACACCAACCCGATCCTCGACGAAGACTCCCCCGAGCGCGCCGAGCTGGTGCGGCGCAATGTCGAAGTGGCTTACGACGGCATGAGCATTGAATTGTAGGAGCAGACGAAGTGACTGACACACCGTTGACCACCGCCGAGTTCGAAGCCGCCCTGCGTGCCAAGGGCGCCTTCTACCATATCCATCACCCGTATCACGTGGCGATGTACGAAGGCCGCGCCACCCGCGAGCAGATCCAGGGCTGGGTCGCCAACCGTTTCTACTATCAGGTGAACATCCCGCTCAAAGACGCCGCGATCCTGGCCAACTGCCCGGACCGCGAGATCCGCCGCGAGTGGATCCAGCGCCTGCTCGACCACGACGGCGCGCCCGGTGAAGACGGCGGTATTGAAGCCTGGTTGCGCCTGGGCCAGGCCGTCGGCCTCGACCCCGACCAGCTGCGTTCCCAGGAGCTGGTGCTGCCCGGCGTACGGTTTGCGGTGGATGCCTATGTCAACTTTGCCCGCCGCGCCAGCTGGCAGGAAGCCGCCAGCAGCTCGCTGACCGAACTGTTCGCACCGCAGATCCACCAGTCGCGCCTCGACAGCTGGCCGCAGCACTACCCGTGGATCGACCCGGCCGGTTATGAGTATTTCCGTACGCGTTTGGGCCAGGCGCGTCGTGATGTGGAACATGGTTTGGCGATCACGCTGCAGCACTACACCACCCGCGAAGGCCAGGCACGCATGCTGGAAATTCTGCAGTTCAAACTCGACATTCTGTGGAGCATGCTGGATGCCATGAGCATGGCCTACGAACTTAAACGCCCGCCGTATCACAGTGTGACCGAGCAGCGGGTCTGGCATAAAGGGATCACCCTATGAGCTTTGATCGCAGCAAAACACCGAGCTGGCGCCAGGGCTATCGCTACCAGTACGAGCCGGCGCAAAAAGGCCATGTGCTGCTCTACCCCGAAGGCATGATCAAGCTCAACGACAGCGCCGCCTTGATCGGCGGGCTGATCGACGGCGAGCGCGACGTGGCTGCCATCATCGCCGAGCTGGATAAACAATTCCCCGACGTGCCTGAACTCGGTAAAGACATTGAGAATTTCATGGAGGTCGCCCGTGCTCAGCACTGGATCGAACTTGCCTGAAAAGCCACCGATTGGCCTGCCACTGTGGTTGCTTGCCGAGCTGACTTACCGCTGCCCGTTGCAGTGCCCGTATTGCTCCAACCCGCTGGATTTTGCCGAGCAGGGTAAAGAGCTGAGCACCGAGCAGTGGATCAAGGTGTTTCGCGAAGCGCGGGAAATGGGCGCCGCGCAACTGGGGTTTTCCGGGGGTGAGCCGCTGGTGCGCCAGGACCTTGCCGAACTGATCGCCGAGGCGCGCAAGCTGGGTTTCTATACCAACCTCATCACTTCTGGCATCGGCCTTACCGAGCAGAAGATCAGCGACTTCAAGAAGGCGGGCCTCGACCATATCCAGATCAGTTTCCAGGCCAGTGATGAGCAGGTGAACAACCTGCTGGCCGGCTCGAAAAAAGCTTTCGCGCAAAAGCTGGAAATGGCCCGCGCGGTGAAGGCCCACGGCTACCCGATGGTGCTGAATTTCGTTACCCATCGGCACAATATCGACAAGATCGATCGCATTATCGAATTGTGCATTGCCCTGGAGGCAGACTTCGTCGAACTCGCCACTTGCCAGTTCTACGGCTGGGCGCAGCTCAATCGTGTGGGCTTGCTGCCGACCCGGGAACAACTGGTACGCGCCGAACGCATCACCAACGAATACCGCGCCAAGCTCGAAGCCGAAGGGCACCCGTGCAAGCTGATATTCGTGACACCGGATTACTACGAGGAACGCCCAAAAGCCTGCATGAACGGCTGGGGCAGTATTTTTCTGACAGTCACACCGGACGGTACCGCCCTGCCCTGTCATGGCGCCCGACAAATGCCGGTGCAATTTCCCAATGTGCGCGACCACAGCATGCAGCACATCTGGTACGACTCGTTTGGCTTCAACCGCTTTCGCGGCTACGACTGGATGCCCGAGCCGTGCCGATCATGCGATGAAAAGGAAAAGGACTTCGGCGGCTGCCGTTGCCAGGCGTTCATGCTCACGGGCGATGCGAGCAATGCCGACCCGGTGTGCAGCAAGTCCGAGCAGCACGGCATCATCCTCAAGGCGCGGGAAGAAGCCGAGCATGCCACCCAGACCATCGAGCAGTTGGCCTTTCGCAACGAGCGCAATTCACGGCTCATCGCAAAAGGCTGACGGCCTCAGCGCTTGGCGATGATGTACACCGCGTGGATGATGCCGGGGAAGTAACCGCACAGCGTCAGCAGGATGTTCAGCCAGAACGCCCCGCCGAAACCCACTTGCAGGAACACACCCAATGGCGGCAGCAGAATAGCGATGATGATACGAATGATGTCCATGGGTAAGCTCCAAAAAATCGGCTCGTGTGAGCCGTGTAGCTAATCGACCTTGGGCGTTCGTGAGGGTTCAGTGGGATCTGGCGTTGGGCCATCTTCAGGCCAGAATCTCCAGGCCGTGTTTCTGTACGATGCTCAGTAACTTGAGCGCCATGCCACTGGGTTGTTTTTCGCCGGACTCCCACTTTTTCACGGTGGAGGCGCTGGTGTTGAGGTAGCGGGCGAAAACGGGCTGACTGACATGACTGCTTTCACGCAGCTGCTTGATCTGCTCGGCCGGAATTTGTTCAGGGACGGCCGATAAGCATGCTTCGTCATATTCTCGGAGGGTGGTTTTGCTGATTGCTCCAATTGAATGAAGTGCTACGGCAGATTTATGAATCGACTCCAGCGCTTCACTTTCATATTTTTTGATCATGATGAATCTCCACAAACTCCCTTAAATCCAGTAATTGCTGGACTTGTGTGTCGTTTAAGCTTTCATAAGTTTTTGCCATCGCCCGAAACCAAATCAAATCTTTTTGACTGATATTGCTTTGATTCTGCTTGGCAAATAGCAGTTGATAAACCCAGTAGTGCCTGCCCTTGGCCAGGACAATTGAACGATGACGGTTTTGATTGAGGCGCTTCTTCCAGACACCGCCTCCCAGGTTATCGGCTTGGCCCTTCAACATCTCGCTGAATGCTTCCCTTAACTCCGAATCACAGATCCAAGCCTTGGCGGCTGCATCAGCAAAGTCCCGTGTCTTGAACAACCTAAGCTTCATGGATATCCCTTCCCACAAACATACCACCCAGTGGTACAGATTAGTAACGGAGCAAATAAAATTCTTTGTGCCCCAGCGGCAGTCCTTGCTGATGCCCGCTAAAAAGCCACTGTTTTCACGGATGCTCAATCAACGTTTTCAATCCAAAAATTTCACGAACAAAAAAAACGCCCCCAGCCAAAAGAATCAGGCTGGAGGCGCCGCGTATGCCGCGAGACGGTTCAGGAATAAGAGGTTAAACGGCGATGCCTTTGCGACATTGCAGTTGGGCGGTACGCACGCGGGAGAATGCGCGTGCCAGGCGCAGGAGCATTTCGTCGATATGGCTTTTGCTCACGTTCAGGGCTGGAGTAAAACGCAAACAGTCGGGTTGCGGGGCGATAAGGATCAGGTCTTCGTGCAATGCGGCCTTTACCACGGCATCCGCAGAATCATCTGACAGCGTCAGGCCCCACAGCAGTCCGTTGCCGCGTAGTTGCCCATGGCCGTATCGATAGGCCAACCGGGCAAGGCCTTCTCCCAGGTACAGGCCGGATTCGCGTACCTGTTCAAGAAAACCGCTTTCCAGCACGGTGTCGAGTACGGCAACACCAGCAGACGCCATCAAGGCATTGCCGTGATGCGTCCCCGCCAATTCCCCCACCTCGAAACAACAGGCCTTGCCTCGCGCCAGCAACGCCGCCAGCGGCACACCGCCACCCAGGCCTTTGCCGAGGGTGATGATGTCAGCACACACGCCGTACTGTTGTTCGACCAGCAGGCTGCCGCAACGACCCATGCCGGTTTGCACTTCATCGAGGATCAGCAGGATCCCCAGTTCCCGGCACAGCCGCTCGACCCCCTTCAAATAGTGCTCGGTGGCCGGAATAACGCCAGCTTCACTCTGGATCGGCTCCAACATGATGGCAACCGTTTGGGCGTCGACGGCCGCGTGCAGTGCCGGCAAGTCGTTGAAGGGCACATGGCTGAAACCCGGCAGGTGCGGCTCAAAACGATTGCCGTCGCCACCCGCCGAGGCTGCCAAAGCCGCAAAGCTTCGCCCATGACAACCGCCGCTGGCGCTGATAATGCGATAGGCACCACCGCGATACAGCTGGCCCCATTTGCGCGCCAGTTTAATCGCGGCTTCACAGGCTTCCGAGCCGCTGTTGAGCAAGTAACCCTGGTCGCTGCCGGTGTGGTCGCACAGCCGGTCGACGAGGTTCAGTTGGGTGCGGTTGTGCAGGCCGTTGCCAGGGTTGATCAGCATATGAGTCTGATCGGCCAGGGCTTTGATCACTACCTGCGGGCTATGGCCGAGGCTGTTGGCGGCGCTGCCCTGGCTGAAATCCAGGTAGGCGCGCTCGTCGCTGTCCCACAGCCAGGAGCCCTGGCCACGCACAAACACCTGCGCGGGTCTTGCCAGAGTCGGCATCAGGGATGTACTCGAGCCGTCATGGCGCGCATCCACGATCAAATCGTCCAGGCTCGGCGCAGGGCGACGAAACAGATTCACAGCTCACCCCCAATGGCAACCGGACCTTGGTCGATGCCCTGTACAAACACACCCTTGAGGTTTTTTGCGTTGCCTATGTAAACGCTATCAACATAAACGCTATTCATTGCCCGATCCGGCCCTGTAAGCCCTGCGAATAGGCGCTAGACTAGGCGCCCGAGGGGCCATCGGCCATTTCGATTTTCCAGCTTTTTCGATAAGTAAGTCTTATGGATTTCAAGCAACTGCGTTATTTCGTCGCGGTGTATGAGGAAGGCCACGTGGGCCGTGCTGCCGAGCGCCTGTCGATCTCGCAACCAGCCTTGTCACAACAGATTCGCCAGTTGGAACAGAACCTGGATGTGAGCTTGTTCGAGCGCAGCAGCAAGCGCCTGTTGCCGACACTGGCAGCACACACCTTGTACAACCATGCGTTGCCGCTCATCGATGGTATGCAGCAAGCCGTCGAGGCGTTGCGCAACTTCAAGGGCCAGGCGATGCGCACCTTGGCCATTGGCGTGCTGCAAACCGTGCACACCAGCCTGGTTCCGCAGATGCTTGAGCGCGTGCGCAAAGCCCAGCCGCACCTTGTGGTGCAGATCTATGAATTGACCGGGCTTGAAATCGAGCGGCGTTTGCTTAACGGCTCGTTGGATATCGGCATCAGCTACCTGCCACCCCGCCAGCCGGGGTTAACCGGTGTGTTGCTGTACGAAGATGAACTGAAGGTGGTCATCCCCGAAGACCATCCACTGCGGGAATTCAAGAAAGTCTCGCTGAAACAGGCGGCCGAGTTGCCAATGCTGCTGTTGGGGGAAGAGTTTCAGGTGCGGCAGATCTGGCAAGGCCAGTTATCCAACTTAGGACGACGGCCTCAGGTGCAGGCGGAGTTGAATACGATGGTCGGGATTCTCGACAGCCTGCCCCACACCCAGCTCGCCACCGTATTGCCGGGGCGCTCCCAGGATGAGCACAACAGCAAAGCGCTGCTGTGGAAGCCTCTGAGTGAACCAAGAGTGCCGCTGAAAGTGGGCCTGGTGTGCCGCGACGTCCAGCGCCAGCAAGCGACGGTAGCGTTGTTGCGCACCTTGCTGGAAGACGTGATGAATACCCCGCAGGCAAGTGCCTGACTTTTTCGCGGGCAAAAGAAAACCCCGCCGAAGCGGGGCTTTGCAGACTGTTTCCCTGACATCCATTTCACTCCGCCGTCCTGGCAGAATCCTACGTGTCCGTGTTGTTGCTTTGCGCTTCCTGCGCGACGTCCATGTGAAGTAGATTATCCGTGGATCCAATTTGGCGATAGAGGACGAATAGCAGCACGTCATGTAAGAGAATGCTTACACGCCCTCCAAGCCCTTAGAACTGTGCTTCATCCAGCAAAAACAATGATTCGCTACCGGCTTTTACCGACGCACTCAGCGAATGAATACGCGGCAGCAGGCGGGCAAAGTAGAAGCGCGCGGTGCCCAGCTTGCTGGCGTAGAAGTCTTCTTGCGCCTCTTTGCCCAGCGCGGCCTTGGCCATGCGTGCCCACATATAGGCATAAGCCATGTAGCCAAAGGCATGCAGGTACTCAACCGAAGCCGCGCCGATTTCATTCGGGTTGGTTTTGGCGCGATCCAGTACCCAGGCGGTCAACTCATCCAGGTTATCCACCGCAGCGCTGAGCGGTCGGGTGAACTCACCCAGTTCGGCGCCTGAAGACGCGATGAACTGGCGGATCTCATCAGCAAACAAGGTGTAGAACGCCCCGCCGCTGCCGACGATCTTGCGCCCCATCAAGTCCAGCGCCTGAATGCCATTGGTGCCTTCGTAGATCTGGGTGATGCGCACATCACGCACCAACTGCTCCTGGCCCCACTCGCGGATGTAGCCGTGGCCGCCAAAGATCTGCTGGCCGAGCACAGTGGTTTCCAGGCCTAGGTCGCTGAGGAAGGCTTTGGCAACAGGTGTCAGCAGCGCCACCAGGTTGTCCGCACGTTCGCGGGCGGCAGCATCGTCACTGAACTTGGCGATGTCCAATTGGGTGGCCACGTAGGTGGAGAACGCGCGACCGCCTTCGTTCGAGGCTTTCATGGTCAGCAACATGCGGCGCACATCCGGGTGCACGATGATCGGGTCGGCCACTTTGTCCTTGGCCTGGGCGCCGGTCGGCGAGCGGCTTTGCAGACGGTCGCGCGCGTATTCAATCGCGTTCTGGTAGGAGCGCTCGCCCGACGCCAGGCCCTGGATACCCACGCCCAAACGCTCGTAGTTCATCATGGTGAACATCGCCGCCAAGCCACGGTTCGGCTCGCCCACCAGGTAACCCACGGCTTCATCGAAGTTCATCACGCAGGTCGCAGACGCCTGGATACCCATTTTGTGTTCAATCGAGCCACAGCTCACCGGGTTACGCGCGCCCAGGCTGCCGTCGGCATTGACCATGAACTTCGGCACCAGAAACAGCGAGATGCCCTTTGGCCCGGCCGGCGCATCCGGCAACTTGGCCAGCACCAGGTGGATGATGTTGTCGGTGAGGTCATGCTCGCCGCCGGTGATGAAGATCTTGGTGCCACTGATGGTGTAGGACCCGTCCGCCTGAGGTTCAGCCTTGGTGCGGATAATGCCCAGGTCGGTCCCGGCGTGCGCTTCCGTCAGGCACATGGAACCTGCCCACTCACCCGAATACATTTTCGGCAGGTAGGTGGCCTTGAGTTCTTCGCTGGCGTGGGTGTTGATGGAAACACAGGCGCCGGAGGTCAGCATCGGGTACAGGCCAAACGCCAGGCTCGACGAGTTGATCATCTCTTCAACCTGGGCCGAGACTGCCTTGGGCATGCCCATGCCGCCGAAGATCGGGTCGCCGCCTACGCCCACCCAGCCACCTTCGGCGTAGGTCTTATAAGCCTGTGGGAAACCATCCGGCGTGCTGACGGCAGTGTCCGCCCAACGGCAACCTTGCTCGTCGCCATTACGGCTGAGCGGCGCGATGGATTTGGCCGTGACCTTGCCGGCTTCCTCAAGGATCGCCTCAACGGTTTCGGCATCTACGGTGTCTGCCAATGCCGGCAATTGGGCCCAGGTGTTGGCGACCTCAAAAACTTCGTTGAGGACGAAGCGCATATCACGCAGCGGCGCTTTGTAATCAGCCATGGCAAACCTCGTGAGAACAGGAAAAGTGATTCGATAGGATCGGTTTTACAGGCTCCGAGTGTACCCGAACAACATTTGAGACACATAGGGTCTATTGGTGACTATTAGGTATTTATTGGTCACGACACAAATCCCCTGTTGGCTTATGTGGGAGCTGGCTTGCCTGCGATGCAGACACCTCGGCACATCAGATACACCGAGTTGATGCCACCACAGGCAAGCCAGCTCCCACATTTTGACCGCGGTGAATCAGTCGCCTTTACAAGGCAAACAACTGCGCCGGCAAACTCATCAGGCACTCACTGCCCGCCTCCACGGCGGCGCGGTGCGTTGCAGTACGCGGCAACAGACGCTTGAAGTAAAAATCGCAGGTGGCCAATTTGGCTTGGGCAAACTCGGCGTCGTCATGCGACTGCGCCGCAATGGCCATGCGCAACCACAGGTACGCCAGAATGATGTAACCGCTGTACATCAAGTAATCCACCGCCGCCGCGCCCACCTCATCCGGATTTTTCATGGCAGCCATGCCGACCTTCATCGTAAGCTCGCCCCATTGCTGGTTCAGTTGGTTGAGCTGCTCAACATGGGCCTTGAGCTGCGGGTGCTCGGCATTCGCCACGCAGAACTTATGCACAAGTTTGGTAAACCCGCGCAGCAACTTGCCCTGGCTGCCCAGCACCTTACGGCCCAGCAAGTCGAGGGCCTGAATGCCATTGGTGCCTTCATAGATCGGCGCAATCCGTGCATCACGCGCCAGTTGCTCCATGCCCCATTCGCGAATGTAGCCATGGCCGCCGAACACCTGCATACCGTGGTTGGTCACCTCCAGCCCGGTTTCGGTCATAAAGGCTTTGCAGATAGGCGTAAGGAACGCCAACAGGTCTTCGGCCTCCTGGCGTTGGGCGGCATCACTGTTCAAGTGCGCGGTGTCGAGCAGTTGGGCAGTGAAGTAGGTCAGCGCCCGATTGCCTTCGTTGAAGGCCTTCATGGTCAGCAACATGCGCCGCACGTCGGCGTGCACGATAATCGGGTCGGCGGCTTTATCCGGGGCCTTGGCGCCGGTCAGCGAACGCATTTGCAGGCGGTCGTTGGCGTATTTGATCGCGCCCTGGAAACTCGCCTCACCATTGCACAAACCCTGCATGCCAGTGCCCAGGCGCGCGTGGTTCATCATGGTGAACATGCAATTGAGGCCCTTGTTCGCCTCGCCAATCAAAAAGCCCTTGGCGCCGTCGAAGTTCAGCACGCAGGTGGCCGAGGCCTTGATGCCCATCTTGTGCTCGATGGAACCGCAGTGCACCGCGTTGCGCTCACCTGAATCAGCGTGGAACTTGGGCACGATGAACAACGAGATGCCCTTGGTGCCCGCCGGTGCGTCCGGCAGTTTGGCCAGCACCAAGTGAATGATATTGGCGCTCAGGTCGTGCTCGCCGGCCGAGATAAAGATCTTGCTGCCGGTGATCGCATAACTGCCATCCGCCTGGGGCACGGCGCGGGTCTTGATCAGGCCCAGGTCAGTGCCGCAGTGGGCTTCGGTGAGGCACATGGTGCCGGTCCATTCGCCGACGGTGAGTTTGCTCAGGAACGTGGCTTTCTGCTGCTCGGTGCCGTGGGCGTGGATCGCCGACATGGCGCCGTGGGTGAGACCCGGGTACATGCCCCAGGAGGTGTTGCTGGAGCCGATCATCTCGCTGAGCACCAGCCCCAGTGACAGCGGCAAGCCCTGGCCACCGTAGGCCGGGTCCGCCGCTACGCCATGCCAGCCGCCTTCCACGTATTGGGCAAAGGCTTCCTTGAAGCCCTTGGGCGTGGTGACCACGCCGTTGTCGAAGTGGCAGCCCTCTTCGTCGCCACTGCGGTTGAGCGGCGACAGCACGTTTTCGCAGAATTTGGCGCCTTCTTCGAGGATCGCGCTGACCATATCGGGGCTTGCGTCGGTCGCGCCCAACGCGGCGTAGTGGCCGTGAAAATCAAACACGTTGTCGATCAGAAAGCGCATGTCGCGCAGGGGAGCTTTGTACTCAGGCATGGCAATGTCTCCGGCAGCAGATACCTTCAACCTACTGCCGGCCACCGCCTCGAACAATCACTGTAGAACCGCTGAATACACCGCCATCACTCAACCGGCAGCGCTCTCCATGCGCACCGCGCCACGGCGGTTCTGGCCGGAGGCGACCACGCAGTTACGCCCGGCGCCCTTGGCGGCGTAGAGCGCCTGGTCGGCGGACTTGAGTACTTCTTCGGGCGTACGCTGTTCGGCCTGGCGCTCGGCCACGCCGATGCTGACCGTCACCGACACACTCGAGGCGCCACTGCCCGCCCGGCGTTGGCGGCCCTGTTGGTCATCGTGGGGGCGGTCCGGGTTGCGCAGCTTGATGTCGTAGTTGGCGATGATCTCGCGGATCTCTTCCAGGTGCGGCATGCACTCGTCCAACGTCTTGCCGGCGAACACCACGGCAAACTCTTCCCCGCCATAACGATAGGCGCGCCCGCCGCCATTGACCTTCGACAATTTGCTGGCCACCAGCCGCAGCACCTGATCACCGACATCGTGGCCGTGGGTGTCGTTAAAGCGCTTGAAGTGATCGACGTCACTCATCGCCAACACGTAATTGCGCCCCAGCCGCTGCATGCGTTCATTGAGCGCGCGCCGCCCCGGCAAGCCGGTAAGTTCATCCCGGAAGGCCATCTGATAAGCCTCGTGCGCCACGCCCGCGGCAATCATCAGCATTACCTGGCTGCACATGATGTTCAGGGTGAACGGCAGGATGAACGTTTGCGGCAACATCCAGAACAGCCCCAGCAAACCCACCAGTTGCGCCGCGTGCAAGGGCCGCGGCTGATACCAGTACTGCGCCGCCAGGGTGACAAAACCTATCAGGAACATCGGGTACGACAGCTGGATCAGGCTCATCCAACTGCCATGCAGCGCCGGCCAGCGAATCTCCGCCAGCCAGTTCAGCAAGGCTTGGGGAAAACTCTGTTCAAGTGCCAGGGCCACGCTGACAAACGCAAAGAGCACGGCGCAGCGCGCCACGAAGTCGCGGAACAGATGGGTTTTTCTCCTGCCACAGTGCGTAGATGCTGAACAGCAGGGGCAACAGCAAGCAACACAGATGGAACACCACGGCGGCGTCTTCGCGCACGCGGCCATTGTCGCGGTAGTAGTCGGTCTGGGTGTCGAGCAGGAAGTAAACGACGTACACCGTGATCATCAAGAACAGCTCACGCTGGCGCCGATACACCGCGCAGTACGCGCCGCCGAGCAACAGCACCAAGGTCGGCAGCACATTGAACAACGAGGTGAAGAACACGCTGAGGTCTTTGACATACGCAGCCGAGAGCCCGGCCATCAATAGCAGTAACGAAGGAAGAAAATGACTGAAACGTACAGCGGACACGCGTGACAAGGGTAAAGCTCCGACCCGCCCAGAAAGATGGCACAGTGCCTTCACTGAGCCCAGTTAAGCACATTCAATGTGACCTGTATCACATTGCCATCACTGTAACGGCAGCCGGGCGCAATCCCTGAGTGCTGTGCTGTGTTTTTTCTCGCCGCATAAAAAAACCGCCGCTTCCAAAAGAAGCGGCGGTTTTCAAGAGACCGGCAGGGCTTAGTAAGCCAGGCCGAAGTCTTCTTCTTTCATGTCCATCAGGTTGTTGGCGCCCGACAGCATGGTGACTTTATGCGTCTGGGTACGCGGCAGGATGCGCTGGAAGTAGAAGCGCGCAGTCTGCAGCTTGGCGGTGTAGAACGCCTCTTCGGTGGTGCCGGCAGCCAGTTTTTCGGCTGCCAGGCGTGCCATGTCGGCCCAGAAGTAAGCCAGGCACGCGTAGCCGGAGTACATCAGGTAGTCCACCGAGGCGGCACCGACTTCTTCACGGTCTTTCATCGCGGCCATGCCGACCTTCATGGTCAACTCGCCCCACTCTTTGTTCAGTGCTGCCAGCGGTGCAACGAATTCCTTAACGGCTTCGTTGCCTTCGTTGGCCTGGCAGAACTTGTGCACGATCTTGGTGAAGCCCTTGAGCGCTTCGCCTTGAGTCATCAGCACTTTACGGCCCAGCAGGTCGAGTGCCTGGATGCCGGTGGTGCCTTCGTACAGCATCGAAATGCGGCTGTCGCGCACGTTCTGCTCCATGCCCCACTCGGCGATAAAGCCGTGGCCGCCGTAGATCTGCACGCCGTGGTTGGCCGATTCAAACCCGACTTCGGTCATGAACGCCTTGGCGATTGGGGTCATGAACGCCAGCAGGCCGTCGGCTTGCTTCTTGGCTTCGTCGTCGGTGCCGTACTTGACGATGTCCACTTGCTTGGCGGTGAAGTACACCATCGCACGGTTGCCTTCAGCGAAGGCTTTCATGGTCAGCAGCATACGGCGCACGTCAGGGTGCACGATGATCGGGTCAGCGGCCTTGTCTGGCGCTTTCGGGCCGGTCAGGGAGCGCATTTGCAGGCGGTCGCGAGCGTATTTCAGGCCGCCCTGGAAGCCGATTTCAGCGTGGGACAAGCCTTGCAGCGCGGTGCCCAGGCGAGCGGTGTTCATAAAGGTGAACATGCAGTTCAGGCCTTTGTTCGCCGGGCCGATCAGGAAACCGGTGGCCGCGTCGAAGTTCATCACGCAGGTGGCGTTACCGTGGATGCCCATTTTGTGTTCCAGGGAGCCACAGGTCACCGCGTTGCGCTCGCCGATCGAACCGTCTGCGTTCGGCAGGAATTTAGGCACGATGAACAGCGAAATACCTTTGGTGCCGGCCGGTGCGTCCGGCAGGCGGGCCAGTACGATGTGGACGATGTTGTCGGCCATGTCGTGTTCACCGGCCGAGATGAAGATCTTGGTGCCGGAGACTTTGTAGGAACCGTCGGCCTGAGGCTCGGCCTTGGTGCGCAGCATGCCCAGGTCGGTGCCGCAGTGCGGCTCGGTCAGGCACATGGTGCCGGTCCACTCACCCGAAACCAGCTTGGTCAGGTAAGCGTCTTGCTGCTCCGGGGTGCCGTGTTCGGAGATGGTGTTCATCGCACCGTGGGACAGGCCAGGGTACATGCCCCACGACCAGTTGGCGGCGCCGACCATTTCGCTCACGGCCAGGCCCAGGGATTCCGGCAGGCCTTGGCCACCGTGCTCCACGTCGTGGGCCAGGCTTGGCCAGCCGCCTTCAACGAACTGTTTGTAGGCTTCTTTGAAACCAGTAGGGGTTTTTACGCCTGACTCGCTCCAGGTGCACCCTTCGATGTCACCCACGCGGTTCAACGGTGCCAGCACTTGCTCACAGAACTTGGCGCCTTCCTCAAGAATGGCGTCAACCATGTCCGGGGTAGCGTCCTGGCAAGCCGGCAGGCTCTGATAGTGCGCTTCATAACCAAGCAGTTCGTCACGAACGAAGCGAATATCACGCAAGGGGGCCTTGTAGTCAGGCATAGCGATAAACCTCTGCTGATGTATCTGGGATGAACAACCGCGTGGATTTGTTATGGCGGTCAAACAGGTGTTTGAAACATACGTTTACGACCTGGGTTTGTCAAGCATCGCGCCGACGCCGTTTGTCATGACGTGAGTCAACTCCAGGCACGGCAAGGCCTGCGGCGGGATGCCACGTGATTTGAAAGTGTAGAAGTTCCCAGGGGCGAATCAGCACAATGTGGGAGCGGGCTTGTGTGGGAGCTGGCTTGCCTGCGATACAGGCACCGCGGTTTATCAGGAGAATTGAGTCGATGCTATCGCAGGCAAGCCAGCTCCCACAGAAAGCGAGAGCCAGCGCATAGAGGGATTAAGCGTAGGTATCGATCAAGGTGCCGAGCATTTCATCCGAAGCCTTGGCGACTTTCGCGCCCAGCTCCACTTGGAATTTGCCTTGGGCCATTTCGACCATGTTGCTCGCCGAGTTGGACGGCTGGGCGCGATCGTTGGCTTGCAGACGATCACTTTGTGCATCCGAGGGCTGGGTCGTCGCGGCGCCGGCGATTTTGCCGGCGGCCTGGTCGACGCGGTTCTGCCCGGCCTGAATGGTGCTCAGCCCCGAATAAAACGCGCTGCTTCCAGAGATTTCCATGGCGTAAGCCTGCCTTTAGAGAATCGTGAACTTCAATTGAAGCAGACATCCTGGCAAAACGCCCGTCAAAAACACTAATGGCATAATGCCTTAGCGATAGCCAAAATCAGTCAAGCAGGTCCAATTCCAGGTACTCGGCCACCGCTTCGCTGCTGGCCTGCTTGAGCTTTGGCACGCGTCCAAGGCACGGCGCGGGCAAGCGCTCAGCCAGGGTGGCAAGGTTCTCTTCCAGACGAGAGGTCTTGGGGTCGATGATATTCGCCACCCAACCCGCCAACGGCAAACCGTCTCGCGCGATGGCTTCGGCGGTAAGCAGCGCATGGCTGATACAACCCAGACGCACGCCCACCACCAGAATCACCGGCAGCTTGAGCGCAATGGCCAGGTCCGACAGGTTGTCCTGATCGGCCAACGGCACGCGCCAACCGCCCGCGCCTTCGATCAAGGTGAAATCCGCGCGCTGCGCGAGTATGTGCTGCATCGGTTTCAACAATGATTGCACTGTGAGCGCCACACCGGCCTCTCGAGCGGCCAGGTGCGGCGCAATCGCGGGCTCGAAGGCCACCGGGTTGACCTCGGCATAGGTCAGCGGCAGCGAACATTCGGCCAGCAGTGCCAAGGCGTCGGCATTGCGCAAGCCTTTTGGGGTGACCTGGCAGCCTGAGGCCACCGGCTTTCCGGCGGCGGTGCTTTTACCCGCAAGCCGCGCGGCATGCAGCAGCCCGGCGGCGACGGTGGTTTTGCCGACATCGGTGTCGGTGCCGGTGATGAAATAAGCGGCGCTCATAAAGGTTTCTCCAGTACGGCGTACACCACTTGGTACGTGGCGGGCAGGCCCTGGGCCTGACGAAACTGCTCGTAAGCGTGCACCAGTGCAACAATCCGCGCGCGGCCCGTCAACCCTCCCGGCCGACCGGGGTTGAGGTTATGTGCGCCCAACGCCTTGAGCTCATGGGTCAGGCTGCGCACATCCGGGTAATGCAGCACGTGAGGCTGGCGCTCCAGGCTCAGCACCCGTAAACCGCTGGCGGCACACAGCTGTTGGTAAGCCTCGAAGGTGCGAAAGCGGTTGACGTGAACCAAGCCATCCGCCGCACGCCAGCTTTGGCGCAACTCATCCAGGGTGCCCACGCACAAGCTCGCAAATGCCAGCACGCCACCGGGTTGCAGCACGCGATAAGCCTCGCTGAGCACCGCGTCGAAATTCGCGCACCACTGCACCGCGAGGCTGGAGAACAGCAGCTCGAAGCGCTCAGTTGCCAGCGGCAAGCGTTCTGCATCACCCGCGATAAAGTGCTGCGCGCCACCCAAAGGCCGCGCATGGCTGAGCATGCCTTCGGCGATGTCCAGCGCCACCCCTTGGCTTGCCGGCAGCAATTGGCCCAGCACACGGCTGAAATAACCCGTGCCGCACCCCACATCCAGCCAGCGTCGGGGCGCGATGGCAGCGGGCAGGCGCGACAACAGCGCCTGCCCGACTGCGCGCTGCAATTCGGCGACGCTGTCGTAACTGGCGGCAGCGCGGGAAAACGAGGCCGCCACCTGGCGCTTGTCCGGCAAGCCGCCCGGCAGTGGCGGCTGGGATAAATCAGTCATCAACACACTCATGCAAAAAAGCCTGGATGGCCCCCGCTACTCCGTGAGGGTCTTCCAGAAGAAAAGCGTGACCGGCCTGTTCAATCAGGCCGATTTCTACATCAGGCAGCAGGGCCAACAGGTCACTCGCAGCTTCGGCGGGCACCAACCCGTCCAGCCCCGCAAACAGGTGCAGTTGCGGGCCGCGATACGCCTGCAAAGCGGCGCGGGTATCCAGTTGAGCAAGCAGTTCCAGGCCAGGCATCAATACGCTCGACGACGTATTCGGCGCTCCGCTGACCAACAGGCGCGACAGCCCGCGCGGGTCTGCGGCACCTTTGGCGCATAACAAACCGAAACGTTTAAGGGTGACTTGAGAGTCGGCGTGGCAACCCGCGAGGAACGCATCGAACGTCTCGGCAGGCATCGCACTGGGCCAGCCTTGATGGGCGACAAAACACGGGTTGCTCGCCAATGTCAGCAGGCCGCAGCAACGCTCGCCGCGCCGCGCCGCCAGCTCGGAGGCGAGCATGCCGCCCAGGGACCAGCCGCCCAGCCAGGCGTTGTCCGGCAGCGTGGCGTCGAGTTCGTCGAGCCACTCATCCAGATCACTGGAAGTCAGCACCGGCAACGGTTCGATATGCACTTGCAGGTGTTCGTCCAAACCCTGCAAGGCGCCAGCCAAAGGCTCCAGCGGTGAAACGCCGAGCCCCCAACCGGGCAGCAATACCAGTCGATCACGCATGGTCGGGCTCCGTAATACTTAACAACCGGAAACACGTTTCCAATGCGTTTAACAATAGCTGCACCTGCGCCGCGCTGTGGGCCGCTGTCAGTGTCACGCGCAAACGCGCACTGCCGGCCGGCACGGTCGGTGGGCGGATGGCCGTCACCATCAGGCCGCGCTCGCGCAACATTTGCGACAGACGCATCGCGGTGGCGCTGTCGCCAATCAGGATCGGCTGGATCGGCGTGAAGCTGTCCATCAAGCGCAAGCCAAGTTGCTCGGCGCCCTGGCGGAACTGGCGGATCAGGCCATTGAGGTGCTCACGTCGCCAATGCTCGGTGCGCAGCAGCTCCAGGCTTTTTAAGGTGGCGCAGGCCAATGCCGGTGGCTGGCTGGTGGTGTAGATGTAGGGCCGGGCGAACTGGATCAGGCTTTCGATCAGCGCTTCACTGCCCGCCACAAACGCCCCGGCGGTGCCGAACGCTTTACCGAGGGTGCCGACCAATACCGGCACATCTTCCTGGCTCAAGCCGAAATGCTCGACAATTCCGCCGCCCGTAGCACCTAACGGTCCGAAGCCATGGGCGTCATCGACCATCAACCAGGCGCCCTTGGCGCGGGCCTCACGGGCCAGCGCAGGCAAGTCGGCCAGGTTGCCGTCCATGCTGAACACGCCATCGGTGACCACCAACGTATTGCCGGTAGCCTTCTCCAGGCGCTTGGCCAGGCTGCTGGCGTCGTTATGCAGATAGCGGTTGAAACGCGCTCCGGACAGCAGGCCGGCATCCAGCAGCGAGGCGTGGTTGAGCCGGTCCTCCAGCACCGTATCGCCCTGCCCCACCAACGCGGTGACCGCGCCCAGGTTGGCCATATAGCCGGTGGTAAACAGCAGCGCACGCGGGCGCCCGGTGAGGTCGGCCAGGGCTTCCTCGAGTTCATGGTGCGGCGTGGCATGGCCGATCACCAGGTGCGAAGCGCCACCGCCCACGCCCCAGCGGGACGCACCGGCGCGCCAGGCTTCGATCACTTGCGGGTGATTGGCCAGGCCCAGGTAGTCGTTATTGCAGAATGCCAAAAGCGGTTGGCCGTCTACCACCACTTGCGGGCCTTGCGGGCTCTCAAGCAAAGGGCGTTGGCGATAGAGGTGTTCGGCACGGCGGGCAGCGAGGCGCGCGGCGAGATCGAAAGACATGCAGGCCTCGGTACGTGTGGGTGAACACAGTTGCATGTGGGAGCTGGCTTGCCTGCGATGACGGCGGCACATTCAGTATCAATGTGTCTGAAAGACCGCTATCGCAGGCAAGCCAGCTCCCACAGTTGAATCGCATTTCAAGAGGAGTTTTTAAACCACCGCGTTATAGAACTGCTCGCTGCTCTTTTGCTCCACCAACGCCTGCTCAATCGCCGCCTGATGCACTTCATCGGCGTGCTCTTCACGGGCTTCCGGCAAAATCCCCAGGCGCGAGAACAGTTGCATGTCCTTGTCGGCCTGCGGGTTGGCGGTGGTCAGCAACTTGTCGCCGTAGAAGATCGAGTTGGCACCGGCAAAAAACGCCAGGGCCTGCATCTGCTCGTTCATCGCCTCACGACCCGCCGATAAGCGCACATGGGATTGCGGCATCAGGATGCGCGCCACGGCGAGCATGCGGATAAAGTCGAATGGGTCGATGTCTTCGGCGTTTTCCAGCGGCGTACCGGCGACCTTCACCAGCATGTTGATCGGCACCGACTCCGGATGCTCCGGCAGGTTGGCCAGTTGGATCAGCAGGTTGGCGCGGTCGTCGAGGGACTCGCCCATGCCGAGGATGCCGCCCGAGCAGATCTTCATTCCCGAATCACGCACGTAAGCCAGGGTTTGCAGGCGCTCGCCGTAAGTGCGGGTGGTGATGATGCTGCCGTAGAACTCCGGCGAGGTGTCGAGGTTGTGGTTGTAGTAGTCCAGGCCGGCCTCGGCCAGGGCTTCGGTCTGGTCCTGATCGAGACGGCCGAGGGTCATGCAGGTTTCCAGGCCCATGGCCTTCACGCCTTTGACCATTTGCAGCACGTAGGGCATGTCTTTGGCCGATGGGTGCTTCCAGGCGGCGCCCATGCAGAAGCGCGTCGAGCCGATGGCCTTGGCGCGGGCTGCCTCTTCGAGGACCTTCTGCACTTCCATCAGCTTTTCTTTTTCCAGGCCGGTGTTGTAGTGGCCCGACTGCGGACAATATTTGCAATCTTCCGGGCAGGCGCCGGTTTTGATCGACAACAAGGTCGACACCTGCACGCGGTTGGCGTCGAAATGCGCGCGGTGCACGGTCTGCGCCTGGAACAACAGGTCATTGAAGGGTTGCACAAACAGCGCTTTGACTTCGGCTAAAGACCAATCGTGACGCAGGGTGGCAGAGGTGCTGGCGCTCATGGGCGATTCCTTGATTATGCTTGGGCTTACGCTGTGGGAAGGGCAATACCGGCAATACCCGCAATACCCACAGTCGGTCACGACACGGATGCTCGGCATATTTAAGGAAGATTCATGCACTGTCAACTTGGATACAAACATCAGGTTTACATCTGGTTAGAAAACAACCAGACCTGTTTAATCTGCGATGAAGCGACAAACTCCAGCCACAACCTGTGCAACGTCTGCGAAATCGAGCTGCCCTGGCTGTTGGAGCACTGCGAGGTGTGCGCCCTGCCACTGCCGATGGAGGGTTTGATCTGCGGCCCCTGCCAAAAAAAACCGCCTGCCTATAAACAGGTGATCGCACCCTGGACCTACAGTTTCCCCGTCGACACCCTTATCAGCCGCTTCAAACACCAGTCGCGCTGGCCGCTGGGCCATCTGCTCGCACGCTTGCTGGGGCAGTATCTGCAACACCGTTTCGACAACACCGAACTCACCCGTCCCGACTGTCTGCTGCCGGTGCCCATGGCGCGCAAGCGCCTGCGTGAGCGCGGCTTCAACCAATCGTTGATGTTGGCCCGCTGGCTCAGCGCAGACCTCGACCTCCCACACGATGAACGCCTGTTGTTACGCCCCCATGAAACCGTCGCGCAACAAGACCTCGATGCCAAAACCCGCCTACGCAACCTGCTCACGGCCTTTGCGCTGGCGCCCGGCGCGCAGGTGCAGGGCCGCCACTTCGCGCTGGTGGACGACGTACTCACCACCGGCGCCACCGCCCACAGCCTGGCCCGGCTGTTGATGGACGCCGGCGCCCGTCAGGTCGACGTGTACTGCCTGGCCCGCACGCCAAAACCGGGCACATGACTTGACTCGCGTGCGCGGCGCCTGCAACGTCCGCTGACCTTATCGAAGCGTATCCACATGTCTCTGCCGACCTCCCTCAGCCAACACATCATCCGCCGGCCCCAGCGCATCGCCTTGCTGGCGCATATTGCCGAGCAGGGTTCGATCACCCGCGCGGCCAAGAGCGCCGGCCTGAGTTACAAAGCCGCGTGGGATGCGATCGACGAGTTGAACAATCTCTCGCAAAAACCGC
Source organism: Pseudomonas sp. W3I7 (assembly GCF_030816095.1). Classification (NCBI taxonomy): domain Bacteria; kingdom Pseudomonadati; phylum Pseudomonadota; class Gammaproteobacteria; order Pseudomonadales; family Pseudomonadaceae; genus Pseudomonas; species Pseudomonas sp. W3I7. The sequence continues at coordinate 193,226 of NZ_JAUSXP010000001.1, read as the reverse complement.
TGGTGGAGCGCAGCGTCGGCGGCAAAGGCGGCGGCGGCGCCAAGCTGACGGCCGAAGGTGAACGGGTGCTGCGCCTGTACCAACGCCTGCAAGTGCTGCAAGCCGAGGTGCTGGGTTCGGATGAAGACGCGAGCGACTTCAACCTGCTCGGCCGCTTGATGCTGCGCACCAGCGCGCGCAACCAATTGCACGGCCAGGTCAGCGCCATCGAACACCAGGGCCGCAATGACCTGATTTGCCTGCAACTCTCGGGCGGCTTGAGCCTGAGTGCGCAGATCACTCACGACAGCACGCAGCGGTTGGAGCTGGAGACCGGCGTTGAAGTGGTCGCCTTGATCAAGGCCGGATGGCTGGAGTTGCTCGCCATTGGGCAGACTGCAACACCTGGACACAATTGCATGAGCGGTGTGATCGAGACGATTCTCGACGCCGATGACGGCCCCAGCGAAGTGCGCATCACCCTGCCCAGCGGCCAGGTTTTATGCGCCCTGGCACAGCCCGCCGCGCTTAAAGCGCTGCATGCGGTCGAGGGCGCAGCGGTCCAGGTGCAGTTCTCACCCAACAATGTGCTGCTCGGCACACCGGCCTAGGCGCCCGCCGTCTTCAAGCTGCAACAAATTCGTCATGAGCGCTCCTTAAGGTGTCTGCAAAAACCGCAGGGAGCCTGAAATGAGCCTACTAGAAGAAAACCAAGCCACCGACCTTGAACAGATGGTCGGCCTCACCCGCCGCCGCTTTATCGGCGCCGGTGCCCTGTGCGGTGCCGCGATGTTCCTGGGCGGCAACCTGCTCACCCGCAGCGCAATGGCCGTGAACGCTGCCAGCGCCAGCCCCTTGCTGGGCTTTACCAGCATCGCCGCCGCCACCAGCGACGCCATCACCTTGCCGCCGGGTTACTCCGCCTCGGTGCTGATCAGTTGGGGCCAGCCGCTGCACAAGAACGCGCCGGCCTTCGACCCGTCCGGCAACGGCACCGCCAAGGCCCAGGAACAACAGTTCGGTGACAACAACGACGGCATGAGCCTGTTTGCCTTCCCCGGCGACAACAACCGTGCGCTGATGGCCATCAACAACGAATACACCAACTACCGCTACCTCTACGCCCATGGCGGCGCGCCACAATCGGCTGAAGACGTGCGCAAGGCCCAGGCCAGCGAAGGCGTGTCGGTGATTGAGGTGCGGCGCAAGGGCGACACCTGGCAGTTCGTGCAGGACTCGCGCTACAACCGCCGCATCCACGGCAATACGCCGATCCGCCTGGGCGGCCCCGCTGCTGGCCATGCCTGGCTGAAAACCAGCGCCGACAAAACCGGCAAAAAAGTGCTCGGCACCTTCCAGAACTGCGCCAACGGCAAGACGCCATGGGGCACGTACCTGACCTGCGAAGAGAACTTCACCGACTGCTTCGGCAGCAGCAACCCGCAACAAAACTTCGACGCCGGGCAAAAGCGCTACGGCGTGGTGGCCGCCAGCCGCGAGATCAACTGGCACCTGCACGACCCGCGCTTCGACATGGCCAAGAACCCTAACGAACTCAATCGCCACGGCTGGGTGGTGGAAATCGACCCGTTCGACCCGCAGTCCACGCCGGTCAAACGCACCGCCCTGGGCCGCTTCAAACACGAAAACGCCGCGCTGGCAGAAACCCGTGATGGCCGCGCCGTGGTGTACATGGGCGACGACGAGCGTGGCGAGTTCATCTACAAGTTCGTCAGCCGCGATCCGATCAACCACCACACCCCCAAAGCCAACAAGAACCTGCTCGACCACGGCACCCTGTACGTGGCGATTTTCGATGCCGGCGACGGCAATGCCGACCACCCCAAGGGCAAAGGCGAGTGGGTCGAACTCACCCACGGCAAAAACGGCCTCGACGCCAGCTCAGGCTTCGCGAGCCAGGCCGAAGTGCTGATCCACGCGCGCCTGGCCGCCAGCGTGGTGAAAGCCACACGCATGGACCGCCCGGAATGGATCGTGGTCAGCCCCACCGACGGCCAGGTGTATTGCACGCTTACCAATAACGCCAAACGCGGCGAAGACGGCCAGCCGGTGGGCGGGCCGAACCCGCGCGAGAAAAACGTCTACGGGCAAATTCTGCGCTGGAAAGCCGACGCGGATAACCACGGCGCCAACACCTTCACCTGGGACTTGTTTGTGGTGGCCGGCAACCCCGGTGTACATGCGGGTACGCCGAAAGGCGGCTCGTCCAACATCAACCCACAAAACATGTTCAACAGCCCCGACGGCCTCGGCTTCGACAAGGCCGGGCGCTTGTGGATCCTCACCGACGGCGACTACAGCAACAAGGGCGACTTTGCCGGCATGGGCAATAACCAGATGCTGTGCGCCGACCCCAACACCGGGGAAATCCGCCGTTTCATGGTGGGGCCGGTGGCGTGCGAGGTCACGGGTATCAGCTTTTCGCCGGACCAGAAGACGTTGTTTGTGGGGATTCAGCATCCGGGGGAGACTGGTGGTTCGACCTGGCCGGAGCATCTGCCCAATGGTAAGCCACGCTCTTCGGTGATGGCGATTCGGCGTGATGATGGTGGAATTGTAGGCGCCTGACAGGGCCTATTCGCGAGCAAGCCCGCTCCCACATTTGACCGTGTACATCCTGTAGGAATGCGATCGAACGTGGGAGCGGGCTTGCTCGCGAAGGCGTCCGCACACCCACCACCTATCCAGGCTCTGGTGCGTTACCATACCCGGCCGGACGCGGCGCCCTGCTGCGCGCAGGAGTTCGTATGGCCCACCCGTTTGAAACACTCACCCCTGATTTAGTACTCGACGCCGTCGAAAGTATCGGCTTCCTCAGCGATGCGCGCGTGTTGGCGCTCAACAGCTACGAAAACCGTGTGTATCAGGTGGGCATCGAAGACTCCGAACCGCTGATCGCCAAATTCTACCGCCCGCAGCGCTGGACCAACGAAGCGATCCTGGAAGAACACCGCTTCACCTTCGAACTGGCCGAGTGTGAAGTGCCGGTGGTCGCGCCGATGATCCACAACGGCGAAAGCCTGTTCGAACACGCGGGTTTTCGCTTCACCCTGTTCCCACGCCGTGGCGGCCGGGCGCCGGAGCCGGGTAACCTCGACCAGTTGTATCGCCTTGGGCAATTGCTCGGGCGCTTGCACGCCGTGGGCTCCACCCGCCCGTTTGAACACCGTGAAGCCTTGGGCGTGAAGAACTTCGGTCACGATTCCCTCAACACCTTGCTCGAAGGCAATTTCATTCCCAAGAGCCTGCTGCCCGCTTACGAGTCCGTCGCGCGCGACCTGCTCAAGCGTGTGGAAGAGGTGTACAAGGCCACGCCACACAAGAACATCCGCATGCACGGCGACTGCCACCCAGGCAACATGATGTGCCGCGACGAGATGTTCCACATCGTCGACCTGGATGACTGCCGCATGGGCCCGGCCGTGCAGGACCTGTGGATGATGCTCGCCGGTGACCGCCAGGAATGCCTGGGCCAATTGTCGGAGTTGATGGACGGCTATCAGGAGTTCCACGACTTCGACCCACGCGAACTGGCCTTGATCGAACCCCTGCGCGCCTTGCGCCTGATGCATTACAGCGCCTGGCTGGCCCGCCGCTGGGATGACCCGGCGTTCCCCCACAGCTTTCCGTGGTTTGGCAGCGAGCGGTATTGGGGCGACCAGGTGCTGGCCTTGCGCGAGCAACTGTCGGCGCTCAATGAAGAACCCCTGAAACTCTTCTAAAGCGCAGGACACCACCGGTGTGGGAGCTGGCTTGCCTGCGATTCAGACAACTCGGTGTTTCAGTGGCACCCAGGTGATTTCATCGCAGGCAAGCCAGCGCCCACAGAAAAGCCCCTGCCTTGCCTGACAAAAATCCTTACAATCGCGCTTTGTAAGCTGCCTGAGCAAGGATTCTGCAATGCACGCCGCCAACCCCCGCAAGGGGTACATCCTGGGCCTGAGTGCCTATGTCATCTGGGGTCTGTTCCCACTTTATTTCAAAGCCATCGCCAGTGTTCCCGCCGCCGAAATCATCGTGCACCGCGTGTTGTGGTCGGCGCTGTTTGGCGGTTTGCTGCTGATGGTGTGGAAGCACCCCGGCTGGTTCCGCGAACTGCGTGACAACCCCAAGCGTCTGGCGATACTGGCACTCAGTGGCTCGTTGATTGCGGCCAACTGGCTGACCTATGTGTGGTCGGTGAACAGCGGGCGCATGCTGGAAGCGAGCCTGGGTTACTACATCAACCCGTTGGTGAATGTGCTGCTCGGCATGCTGATCCTGGGCGAGCGCCTGCGCCGCCTGCAATGGATCGCCGTCGGGCTGGCGGCGGTGGGTGTGGCGCAGCAAGTGTGGCAAGTCGGCAGTTTGCCGTGGGTGTCGCTGGTGCTGGCGCTGACCTTCGGCTTCTACGGATTGATCCGTAAACAGGCGCCGGTCAAGGCGCTGCCGGGGCTGGTGGTGGAAACCTGGATGCTGGTGCCGATCGCCGTCGCCTGGTTGTTGTTCAACCCGTCGGCCCATAGTGCGCAACTTGAGTTTTGGAGCACTTCCGAAGCCTGGTGGCTGGTGGCCGCAGGCCCGGTGACGCTGATCCCGCTGGTGTGCTTCAACGCCGCCGCACGGCATCTGCCCTACACCGCGCTGGGCTTTCTGCAGTACGTGGCGCCGACGCTGGTACTGCTGGAAGCGGTGCTGCTGTTCGGCGAACACCTGGCGACCAGCACGCTGATTGCCTTCGCGTTTATCTGGGCAGGCCTGGTGGTCTACAGCCTGGATGCCTGGCTGACGGTGCGCAAACGCTGATCAGATAACGTACAAACCTCTGCAAGCCACAGTGCACGTGGCTTGCAAGCATTCACCCCAAGGTGATCCACAGCCTGATCCCCGCCATTTGTGCACAAGCCCTTGAAACTGCTCGTTTTTTGCTCAATCGACGAAGAAGCCCGGCCAGCGTGGCCTGGCGCCGGGTCTCTACAGGTTATCCACAGGCCCATGCAAGATTTCCATGCATAACCCTGTGGGCCGATTATTCCTCGTGGTGCAGTTCCACCATCAAATCATCGGCCAAGGTTTCCAGGGACAGCTGCAAGGTATCCAGGGACAACGCGGCCGGCACTTGCAGCAGCGCTTCGGCACTGAACAGTGGATCACCGCTCATGGGCGCCGGACGCACATCGGTGCTCAGGCTGGCCAGGTTCACGCCTTGTTTGCTCAGCAGCGCCGTGATTTCGCGCACGATGCCCGCGCGGTCATTGCCCACCAGCGTCATCATGATCGATTTGGACGCCGATGCCTGCCCGCTGCTGCCCTCGCCTACCAGCACACGGATTCCGTGTGTGGATAAGTCCTCCAGCGCCCCCACCAGGGCCTGACGCTGTTCCGTCGGCACACTGACCCGCAAGATCCCGGCAAACTGCCCGGCCATATGCGCCATGCGGCTTTCCAGCCAGTTGCCGCCGTGGGCGGCGATATTCTGCGCGATGCGTTCAACCAGGCCGGGTTTGTCGGCGGCGATAATAGTGAGTACAAGATGGTCCATGGCGAAGTCCTCTGGAAATCAATCTACAAGGTGGACGCAGACGCCCTCGAAAACAAATCGTGTACCATTTTTATATTTATCTGGAACAATCCAATAGTTTTTTGAGAACATCCGATTCTCCGCTGTGACCGTACGACCAAAATGAGTCGCTAAACGACGTATTTAGTCTAATTTTCACAACCGCAAGTCATCATGTAGTATGCCCAACCGTGCACTACATAATGAAAATCTGAAACAGCGCATAAGCTCCGCAGAGTGAGGCAAGCAATGACTGAACACGTTCAAGTCGGTGGCCTGCAGGTCGCCAAAGTCCTGTTCGACTTCGTGAACAACGAAGCCATTCCCGGCACCGGCATTACTGCCGACCAGTTCTGGGCCGGCGCCGACAAGGTCATCCACGACCTGGCACCGAAGAACAAAGCCCTACTCGCCAAACGCGATGATTTCCAGGCGCGGATCGACACCTGGCACCAGACCCACGCCGGTCAGGCCCACGACCCGGTGGCCTACAAAGCCTTCCTGCAAGATATCGGCTACCTGCTGCCAGAAGCCGCAGACTTCCAGGCCTCGACCCAAAACGTCGACGACGAAATCGCCCGTATGGCCGGCCCGCAGTTGGTCGTGCCGGTCATGAATGCGCGCTTTGCCCTCAACGCCTCCAATGCCCGCTGGGGCTCGCTGTATGACGCGCTGTATGGCACCGATGCCATCAGCGAAGCCGACGGCGCCGAGAAGGGCAAGGGTTACAACAAAGTGCGTGGCGACAAGGTAATTGCCTTCGCCCGCGCCTTCCTCGACGAAGCCGCGCCGCTCACCGCCGGCAGCCACGTCGACTCCACCGGTTACAAGATGGTGGATGGCAAGCTCATTGTCAGCCTCAAGGGCGGCAGCAACAGCGGCCTGCGCGACGATGCACAGCTGATCGGTTTCCAGGGCCCTGCGGCCGAGCCGATTGCGATCCTGCTTAAACACAACGGCCTGCACTTCGAAATCCAGATCGACGCCAGCACCCCGGTCGGCCAGACCGACGCCGCCGGCGTCAAAGACGTGCTGATGGAAGCCGCGCTGACCACCATCATGGACTGCGAAGACTCCGTCGCCGCCGTCGATGCCGATGACAAAGTGGTGATCTACCGCAACTGGCTCGGCCTGATGAAGGGCGACCTGGCCGAAGAAGTGGCCAAGGGCGGCAAGACCTTCACCCGCACCATGAACGCCGACCGTGTCTACACCGGCGTGGATGGCCAGGACGTGACCCTGCACGGCCGTTCGCTGCTGTTCGTGCGCAACGTTGGCCACTTGATGACCATCGACGCGATCCTGGATAAAGAGGGCAACGAAGTGCCGGAAGGCATCCTCGACGGCCTGCTCACCAGCCTGGCGGCGATCCACAGCCTCAACGGTAACAGCAGCCGCAAGAACAGCCGCACCGGCTCCGTGTACATCGTTAAACCGAAGATGCACGGCCCCGAAGAAGCAGCGTTCACCAATGAGCTGTTTGGCCGCATCGAAGACGTGTTGAACCTGCCGCGTAATACGCTGAAAGTCGGGATCATGGACGAGGAGCGCCGCACCACGGTCAACCTCAAGGCCTGCATCAAGGCGGCGAGCGAGCGTGTGGTGTTTATCAACACCGGCTTCCTCGACCGCACCGGCGATGAAATCCACACCTCCATGGAAGCCGGCGCGATGGTGCGCAAAGCCGCCATGAAGGCTGAAAAATGGATCGGCGCCTACGAAAACTGGAACGTCGATATCGGCCTGAGCACCGGCCTGCAAGGTCGTGCGCAAATCGGTAAAGGCATGTGGGCCATGCCTGACCTGATGGCGGCGATGCTCGAACAGAAAATCGCCCACCCACTGGCCGGCGCCAACACCGCCTGGGTGCCATCGCCGACGGCTGCTGCGCTGCACGCGCTGCACTACCACAAGGTTGATGTGTTCGCCCGCCAGGCCGAGCTGGCCAAGCGCGAGCGCGCCTCGGTAGACGACATCCTGACCATTCCTCTGGCCAGCAACACCGATTGGTCCGAAGAAGAAATCCGCAACGAGCTGGACAACAACGCCCAGGGCATCCTCGGCTATGTCGTCCGCTGGATTGACCAGGGCGTCGGCTGCTCGAAAGTGCCGGACATCAACGATGTGGGCCTGATGGAAGACCGCGCCACCCTGCGCATCTCCAGCCAGCACATCGCCAACTGGTTGCGCCACGGCATCGTCAACGAAGCCCAGGTGATGGAAAGCCTCAAACGCATGGCGCCGGTGGTGGACCGTCAGAATGCCGGGGACGCGTTGTACCGTCCGCTGGCGCCGGATTTCGACAGCAACATCGCGTTCCAGGCGGCGGTGGAGTTGGTGATTGAAGGGACCAAGCAGCCGAATGGGTATACCGAGCCGGTGTTGCATCGCAGGCGTCGGGAGTTCAAGGCCAAGAATGGGCTTTGATTAAGCGCTGAAAAAACAAAGCCCTGTTCGTGAGAACAGGGCTTTTTAATTGGACAGAAATCAATCAGAAATAAGGGTGGCCTCACAAGTACCGTTAATCGTGACTTCCTGCCCATCAACCTCGAATTGCAAATTTGTGTAGGTAATAGTGTTTTTATAAGTCTTCGGAGCGCCAGCATTTTCGAAAGTAACTACAAATTTCCCAGATATAGGCGTAAGAAAATAAAGACCTTCTTCGTCTCTATAATCAATATTACCTCGATGGATCGGGCCTTCTGGGGCCTCTGGATCTCGTGGAAAGCTGAATTCATAATGGCTATTACCGGGGGACAGTGTTTTTCCGTACTCAGCCATCAAGGAGTCAGCTCCGTCAATGGTGACCGAAAAATAGCTCCAGCTCGCTCTCACCTCTGAAGGTTTTACAACTCGGACCTCGCCATCCCTGAGAATTTCAATGGTTGCATCGTTTTCTTCTGCTGTACCAATAGGCTTTTCAATAGTCATAACGAGCTCCTTTGGATAGTTTGAGTCGCTGGCTGAAGACCAGAACTCTCCAGCCAAGTAAACACCTCACTCGCCGGCTTGCCTACTGTGAGAACTGACAGTTCAGAAAGAAGATGGATCAGCAGATGCATGACCGCCGACGGTCCAGCGGGTGGGTGATTGAAGGAACTGAACAGGCGAATGGGTATACCGAGCCGGTGTGGCATCGTCGGCGTGGTGAGTTCAAGACTAAAAACGGCCTATAAATGAAAAAAGCCCTGATCGCAAGATCAGGGCTTTACTGTTTTAGCCATTGCACTTCATACAATGAGTTAAACAATTGGACTGCCGTTCGACAAAACATAACTGTCTGACATCCATCTTCATAAGGCTCATTAATCAATCGTTACAATGAGCAACCTCTCGCGCACCTACAAAGTGCTGCCTAGAGCAATAAAACTCCAAATACCTGCCTTCCAAAAAACCAGGAAGGCTTACAGAGCAACATAATCAATTACAAATCATCATTCCACTCAGCAGTGCCTACAACTTTATATTCGACTTCCTTATATGTAAACATCCCATTCAGCTCATATACCCGTTTGCTCGCGGAGTGGGTGACAGTTTCCTTCAAAGTACCGCTCATAAAAAAATATTTATTGCTAATACCGTCCTTCAAGGTCCAAATAAATTTTTCATCCTTGCTTTCAAATTTATAGGTAGCGACCCCATCCTCAGTTTGAGGTTTAAAAAGCACAGAGAATGAATCAACCCCCCGATAGCTGTAGAGCCCGGAGTCTTCGCCCGTCATTTCAACATTAACATCGTGAGAATCAAAACTTTTATAAACGCTGCCGTTCTTGGTGATTTCCAGCTTCATAAAATTGGCAGTAGTGGAACTTCCATTTGTGCTCATGACTGGCCTCTGCTCTCTAGTAAGTTGAGGCGGTGATTCCGACCGCCTTCAAACCAAGTGAACAGCTATGCTCACACCACCGCTACTGTCAAAGTTGACAGTTCTTACAGAAGTCCGACCAGCGGTAACTACTGCGCCATCCCCAATTCCCGCTTGACCATCTTCGCCAACTTCACGCTATCAATGGGCTTGAGCAAAAAATCCACCACGCTCAAATGCATCGCATCAATCACATCCGGCGCTTCCGCGTCTCCCGACATGATGATGATCGGCAACGCCGCACGGGTGGAATCGCGCACCTTGCGAATCAATTGCAGGCCGTTGCTCGGCGCCATGCGCAAATCGGTGATCAGCAAACCGATGGAACTGCTGGAGCTCAACAAATCCCACGCTGTCTCGCCACTGTCGGCGGTCATGCAGCGAATGCCGTCCAGACCCAGGATCTCCGCAAGCAATTCACGTGCGTCCTTGTCGTCATCGACAATCAACACCCGTTGTGGCGGCAGATCGGGTTCCAGCATCACGGCGCTCAGCGCCTCGCGCTCGGCATCACTCAAAATATCGTGGTCGGACATACGTTTCTCAGCAGTTCTATTCAAGCTCCCAGCACACTCGTCAGACATCTGCGGAAGGGCGAACAATGTGCACTTCGTCGGAAAGTTTGCCTAGTGGGCGTTCTACGGGGTTTGGACGATAGTCATGTAAGGTTTTTCCCTAGTCGTAGTGGGTTTTACCGAGACCTAGACTTACGTCCAATGGGCACCCGCCGCGCGGGAGTCGACCATGCAGGACGATAACGACAAAAAAACTGCGGTCACTGTTATGAGTAAAGCTGATGCTTTCACGCAGGCGGGAAAAACCGCCGTGTTGCAGAACATCCACGGCACTTTGCAATTCCTGCAACGCTTCCCTCCGTTTAACCAGATGGAAAACGCCCACCTGGCGTTTTTGGTCGAACAGTGCCAACTGCGCTTCTACGGCCCCGGCGACAGCATTCTCAAACCGTCCGGCGGGCCGGTGGAGCACTTCTATATCGTCAAGCAGGGCCGCGTCGTCGGCGAGCGGCCGGATTCGACGCAAGCCACCTTCGAAATCACCACCGGCGAGTGCTTCCCCCTCGCCGCGTTGCTGGGTGAGCGTGCCACCCGCACCGAGCACAAAGCCGCCGAAGACACCTTTTGCCTGCAACTGAACAAGCCGGCGTTTATCAAGCTGTTCGCCCTTTCCAGCCCGTTTCGCGATTTTGCCCTGCGCGGTGTCAGCAGCCTGCTGGATCAGGTCAACCAGCAGGTGCAGCAAAAGGCCGTGGAAACCCTGGGCACCCAGTATTCGCTGAACACCCGCCTGGGTGAATTGGCCATGCGCCACCCGGTCACCTGCAGCCCGACCACGCCACTGCGCGAAGCGGTGACGCTGATGCATGAGCAACAAGTGGGCAGCATCGTGATCGTCGATGCACACAAGGCGCCATTGGGGATTTTCACCTTGCGCGACCTGCGCCAAGTCGTCGCCGATGGCACCAGCGATTTCAATCAAGCCATCGCCGGCCATATGACCCAGGCGCCGTTCTTTTTAAGCCCGGACCACAGCGCCTTCGACGCGGCCATCGCCATGACCGAGCGGCATATCGCCCATGTGTGCCTGGTAAAAGACCAGCGCCTGTGTGGCGTGGTGTCCGAGCGCGACCTGTTTTCCCTGCAACGGGTCGACCTGGTGCACCTGGCCCGCACCATCCGCAACGCACCCCGGGTGGAAAACCTGGTGGTGATTCGCGGCGAGATCGGCCAACTGGTGGAACGCATGCTGGCCCATGGTGCGTCGTCCACCCAGATCACCCACATCATTACCCTGCTCAACGACCACACCGTGTGCCGGGTGATCGAACTGACCCTGGCCGACAAAGGCGACCCTGGCGTGCCCTTCAGCTGGCTGTGTTTCGGCAGCGAAGGGCGCCGCGAACAAACCCTGTTTACCGACCAGGACAACGGCATTCTGTTCGAGGCCACGGACGCCGCCGAAGCCGCCGAGATCCGCGGCCGCCTGCTGCCACTGGCGCAGCAGATCAACCAAAGCCTGGCGCTGTGCGGCTTCAGCCTGTGCAAGGGCAATATCATGGCCGGCAACCCCGAGCTGTGCCTGTCGCGGGCTGAATGGGCGCGGCGTTTTGGTGCCTTTATCCGCGAAGCCACGCCGGAGAATTTGCTGGGCTCAAGCATCTATTTCGATGTGCGTGTGGTGTGGGGCGACGAGCGCGGTTGTGAGCAACTGCGCCAGGGCATTCTGGATCAAGTGGCCGATAACCGGTTGTTCCAACGTATGCTGGCCGAGAACGCCTTGCGCCAGCGCCCGCCGGTCGGGCGTTTCCGCGACTTTGTGCTGACGCGCAAAGGCACCGAAAAGGCCACCCTCGACCTCAAGGTGCAGGGCCTTACACCTTTTGTAGATGGCGCACGCCTGTTGGCCCTGGCCAATGGTATTCACACCAACAACACCCTGGAGCGCCTGCGCCAACTGGTGGCCAAGGAGGTCATCGAACCGCTGGACGGCGCCGCCTATGAGGAGGCGTATCACTTTATCCAGCAAACGCGCATGCAGCAGCATCAGCTGCAAACCCGCGAGAACTTGCCGTATTCCAACCGTGTCGACCCCGACAGCCTCAACCACTTGGACCGGCGCATCCTGCGCGAATCCCTGCGCCAGGCCCAACGCCTGCAAAGCAGCCTGACGCTGCGGTATCAGCTGTGAGCCTGTTCGGTTGGTTGCGTAAGAAAAAGCCTGGGCTCGACGCAACCCAACAGCAGCGACTGGCGCACTTGCCCAAGCCTGCAGCCTTGGGCGACGGGTCTTTACGCGGGCAACGCTGGGTGGTGGTCGACCTGGAAACCAGCGGCCTGAACCTCAACCGCGACCAGGTGCTGTCTATCGGCGCAGTGGTCATCGAGGATGGCGCGGTGGATTTTTCGCAGATGTTCGAGCGCACCCTGCTACGGGCCAACACCAAGGTTGGCCCCAGCGTGTTGATCCACGGCCTCGGCCCCAGTGCGATTGCCGCCGGCAGCGACCCGGCCGAAGCCTTGCTGGATTTTATGGCCTTTGTCGGCGACAGCCCGTTGCTGGCGTTCCATGCGCCGTTCGACCAACACATGCTGTGCCGGGCGCTCAAGGACAGCCTGGGTTATCGGTTGGCCCATCCGTTCCTCGATGTAGCCGACATCGCCCCGCTGTTGTGCCCCGACGCGAATATCCGTGAAGCCGGGCTCGATGACTGGATCAGCCACTTCACGCTGCACGTGGGCGAACGCCATCACGCCAGCGCCGACGCGTTGGCCACGGCGGAGCTGATGCTCATCCTGTTCAGCCGTGCGCGCCAACAGGGAATCGACAGCCCACAGGCGCTACAAGAGCGCTTGAGCCAATGGACACGGCGCAAACAAGCGCCCTCTTTCTAGCGCCCCGCACCTTGTGGCGAGCGGGCTCGCCACAATAGATAATCGCGACAGGCCACTACCCGACAGACGCCAATTGCGCCCACTCCCGGCCTCTGACACAATCGCGAATAATTCTCGTTAGTTTAAACCCCTTGTTTATTCGGTGATGCCTTGTCGTCGGTCCAAACCCCACACAGTGAGCTTGTTGGCGCGTTGTATCGCGACCATCGTGGCTGGCTGTTGGCGTGGCTGCGACGCAATGTGGCCTGCCCGAGCCGCGCCGAAGACCTGAGCCAGGACACGTTCATGCGCCTGCTGGGCCGCGACGAACTGCGCGAACCCCGCGAGCCGCGCGCGTTTCTGGTGGCCATCGCCAAAGGGTTGCTGTTCGACTACTTCCGCCGCGCGGCACTGGAGCAGGCCTACCTCACCGAACTGATGCTGATCCCGGAAAGCGAACACCCCTCGCCCGAACAGCAGCAACTGATCCTCGAAGACCTCAAGGCCATCGACCGCCTGCTCGGCAAGCTGTCGAGCAAGGCCCGCGCCGCCTTCCTCTATAACCGCCTCGACGGCCTGGGCCACGCCGAAATCGCCCAGCGCCTGGGTGTGTCGGTGCCGCGCGTGCGCCAGTACCTGGCCCAGGGCATTCGCCAGTGCTACATCGCGCTGTATGGCGAGCCGCTGTGACAGGCTCCAAACCGGTCACCGCCCGCGTGCTGGATGCGGCGATTGCCTGGCAACTGTCGCTGGGCTCAGGCGACGGCAGCCGGGTTGCACAGGAAGAGTTCGCCAAATGGCTGGCCAGCGATGAAGAACACGCACGCGCCTGGCGCCAGTTGGGCATGCTCGACCAGCGCTTCAGCATGGCCTCGGGCCCGGCGCGGGCGGCGTTGTTGCAGTCACGCCAGGGCATTCGCCAGCGCGTGCGCAAGTTGGGCGGCGGTTTGGCCAGCATCGCACTGGTGATTGGCCTCGCGCTGTTTGCCGGCGAGCGTTACGTGCCGATCCACTATTGGCTCGCCGACCAACGCACCGCTACCGGCGAGCAACGCACGCTGAAACTGGCCGACGGCACGCTGATCAACCTCAACACCCACAGCGCCATTGACCTGCGCTTTGATGAAAAACGCCGATTGATCGTGTTGCAGGAAGGCGAAATCCTGGTCGAAACCGGCCACAACGATGCGCGGCCGTTCTATGTGCAAACCCGCGACGGCAACCTGCGCGCCCTGGGCACACGGTTTATCGTCAAGCGCGAAGACGACGCCACGCGCCTGAGCGTGCTGCAATCTGCCGTGGCCGCCCAGCCTGAGGCGCTGCATCAGGAACAGATTTTCAAGGAAGGCCAGCAAGTGCTGATGCGCAGCGACGGCCTCGGCCCTGCGCTGGCGCTCACACCCGCCGCAGACGCCTGGACGCGCGGCATGCTGGTGGTCGACAACGCCCGCCTGGGCGATGTGGTTGCAGAGCTTGGCCGCTATCGCACCGGCTACCTGGGCGTGGACAAAAACGTGGCCGACCTGCGCATCACCGGCAGCTTCCCGCTGCACGACACCACGCTGGCGCTGAATGCCCTGCTGCCGACCTTGCCGGTGCAGATCGAGCAGCACACGCCGTGGTGGGTGACTGTGAAGGGTAAGCCTTAGGTTTTTCAGCGCCTGGGCGATCGCCTTCGCAGGCAAGCCAGCTCCCACATTTAACGGTGTTCACACTTCCAAAGGTGGGAGCTGGCTTGCCTGCGATGAGGCCCTCAAAGCCACCTCAAAAAATATTTTCACCCAGCCCTATCACTTTTTGATTCTCGTCCGGCACCTAGGCAATTGAGAAATATTTTCATTCAGGAGCCGCCCCATGTCCCGCACGCTAGACACCTTGTTGCGCCCCAGCCTGTTAGCCGTGGCCATTGCCCTCAGCGCCCCGCTGACGAGCCCCGCGCTGATCGCCGCCGAGCAAGCTAGCAACGTGCGCGCCTATAACCTGCCGGCTGCGCCATTGGCCAGCACCCTGAACCAGATCGCCAGCCAGGCCGGCTTGGCGCTGACGCTTAACCCTTCGCTGGCAGCGGGCAAGACCTCGGCACCGGTCAAAGGCCAGTTTGATGCCCAGGGCGCGCTGCGTGAGGCGTTGCGTGGCACGGGGTTGCAGTTGGAGCAAAGCAGCGCGGGGACGTTTACGCTGGTGGCCATTCCTGAAGGTGTCGTGGCGTTGGCGCAGACCAGCATCATTGCCCAGGGCAGCGATGAAAGCGCTTGGGGGCCCGTCGACGGCTACCTGGCCAAACGCACTGCGGCCGGCACCAAGACCGACACCGCGCTGGTTGAAGCGCCGCGCTCGATCTCCGTCGCCACCCGCGAGCAGATGCAGGACCGCAACGTTCAGAACCTGGATGACGCGGTTAAATACATGCCCGGCATCGTGTCGGCCAGCTACGGCAGCGACACCCGCTACGACTGGATGCGCGTGCGCGGCTTCGAACCCACGCAATTCCTCGACGGCCTGCCACTGCCACGCGGCGTGTACGCCAACCCGAAAGCCGAAACCTGGAACCTCGACCGCCTCGCCCTGCTGCGTGGCCCGGCCTCGTCGGTCTACGGCCAAACGCCGCCGGGCGGCCTGCTGGACATGGTCAGCCGTCGTCCCAGTGAAGAACAAAGCAGCGCCATCCAAGTGCAATACGGCAGTGACAACTACCGCCAGATCAACTTCGCCAGCACCGGCAAGATCGATGATGAAGGGCAGTTTCTGTATGGCCTCAGTGGTGTGGTGCGCGATGCCGGCACTCAGGTCGACCATATCGACAACAAGCGCTACAACATTGCGCCGAGCCTGACCTGGAATATCGACCCGGATACCAAGCTGACTTTCCTGTCGCAGTTCACCCGTGACGATACCGGTGCCACCAGCCAGTTTTTGCCCATCCAGGGCACCAAGATCAAATCACCATTGGGTGATATCTCCCATCACAAAAACCTGGGCGACCCGAACTACGAGTTCTACGACCGCACCTACTACGCATTGGGCTATGCATTCGAGCATCGCTTTAATGACACCTGGCAGTTCCGTCAGAACCTGCGCTACACCAAGTCGGAGTTGTCATTTCAGACACTCACCGTAGGTGCGTATCCCTTCACGATGGTTGACGCAGACGGCAACGTCGGCCGCACCTCGACAAACGTGGACGAGAACATCGGCCAATTGGCCCTGGACAACAACTTCCAGGCCGACTTCGCCACCGGCAACATCTCCCACACCCTGTTGCTCGGCCTGGATCACCAGCGCACCGATAACGCTTACCTGTCGATTTACGGCGATGGCCTGAAGACCAACGTTAACAATCCGATCTACGGCCAGCCCATCGTTCGTCCCGCTCGCTCCGGGGCTTATTACGACTACAACCAGAAAACCGTGCAGACCGGCCTCTACGCTCAAGACCAGATGGCGCTTGACCAATGGCGCCTGACCTTGGGCGGCCGCGAAGACTGGGTGCATCAGGGCACCACCTACTTCAACCAGAAAGATGCGACCAATACCGACCGAATCAAACATTTCAGCGGCAACGCCGCACTCAGCTACGTATTTGATTCCGGCTTCGTACCCTATATTTCCTACGCTGAATCCTTCCAACCGGCGAGCAATGCCAGCGCCTCGGCGACCGAATCCTACAAACCCACCGAAGGCAAACAGTGGGAACTGGGTATCAAGTACCAGCCACCGGGCTCGAACACTTTGCTCAGTGCTGCCGTGTATGACCTGACCCAGAAAAACGTGCTGGTAACCACCACTACCGCCGGCAGCATTCCAGTCACCAACCAAACCGGTGAAGTGAAAGTCAAAGGCCTGGAACTGGAAGCCGTGTCTGATGTGACCGACAACCTCAAAGTCATCGCTTCCTATACCCTGGCCAAATCCGAAGTGCAAAAAGGCGACTACAAAGGTAATCGTCTGCAACTGATGCCAAACCAGCAAGCAACCCTGTGGACAGATTACACCTGGCACACGGGGGTCCTCGACGGCTTCGGTATTGGCTTGGGTGCACGCTACACCGGCAATACCTATGGCGACCAAGGCAATACGTGGTTGGGCAAGGCCGACGCCTACACCGTGTTCGATGCGGCCGTGCACTACGACCTCGGCCGTCTGGACAACAGCCTCAAAGGTGCCTCGGTGAAACTCAACGCCACCAACCTGTTCGACAAGGACTACATTTCAACCTGCGATGGTTTCTATTGCTACTACGGCGACCAACGCAGCGTCGTCGCCAGCGCCACCTATCAGTGGTAATCGGCTGAGTTAACAACCGGGCCGCCCCTGTGGGCGGCTTCGGTGTGCTTGAAGGCTAGAAAATGAAAAGCAAAACCATCCGCCGCTGGTCCTTCATCCACACCTGGACCAGCCTGATCTGCACGGTGTTCCTGCTGCTGCTTGCCCTTACCGGCTTGCCGTTGGTGTTTCACCACGAGATCGACCACCTGCTGGGCAACGAGCCGGAACTGGCACAGATGCCCGCCGATACACCGCAACTGAACCTTGAACAGTGGGTGGCCAAAGCCCAGGCTCATCGCCCCGGCGAGGCCATGCAGTACCTGGCGTGGGACGAAGACGACAAGAACGGCGTGATCGCGATCATGGCCGCCACGGCCGGCACCGAGCCCAACTCGTCCCACACCTTCATGCTGGATGCGCGCACGGGTGAGGCAGTGGAAACCCCGGCGGCCAATGGCGGGCTGACCCTGTTCCTGTTGCGTTTGCACGTGGATATGTTCGCCGGGTTGCCGGGCAAGTTGCTGCTGGCGTTCATGGGCATTTTGTTTGTGGTGGCGATTGTCTCGGGCACGGTGCTGTACCTGCCGTTTATGCGCCGCTTGAAGTTCGCCACCGTGCGTAAAGACAAGTCCACTCGCCTGCGCTGGCTCGACCTGCACAACCTGATCGGCGTGGTCACGCTGACCTGGGCGCTGGTGGTGGGCGTCACCGGCGTGATCAGCGCCTGCGCCGACCTGATCATCGCCGCCTGGCGCCAGGACAGCCTCAGCGCCATGATCGAGCCGTACAAAAACGCGCCGCCGCTGACCCAGCGCGCACCGGCCAGCGAATTGCTGAGCATCGCCGCCAAGGCCGCGCCCGGCATGGAGCCGGACTTTATCGCCTTCCCCGGCACGCGCTTTTCCAGCGAGCACCACTACGCGGTGTTCATGAAGGGCAGCACGCATCTGACCTCGCACCTGCTCACGCCGGTGCTGATCGACGCCAGCACCCTGGCCGTCACCGCCATCGCCGAACGGCCGTGGTACATGGACGCCATGGGCATGTCCCAGCCGTTGCACTTTGGCGACTATGGCGGCATGCCGATGAAGATCCTCTGGGCGGTGCTGGATGTGCTGACCATCATCGTGTTGGGCAGCGGTGTTTATCTGTGGATTGTGCGGCGCAAGGCAGCCAAGTCATGAAGCCGCGCCAGTCGAGTTTCTGGAAGGTGTTTGGCATTCCGTTGGGAATTGGCCTGCTCAGCGCGGCGGGGTTGTTTGCGGCGCTGTTGGGGGACGGGTTGTGGGATTCGTTGAGTTGGGTGGGGTTGGGTGTTCCTGCTGCCATTGGGGCTTGGGGGTTGTTTAAGCGGCGTGGCTGAAGGCGCTATCGCAGGCAAGCCAGCTCCCACCTATTGAATTGTGAACACCGTTAAAGGTGGGAGCTGGCTTGCCTGCGATGAGGCCTTCAAAAACAACCACAATCCCTCTAGGCTAGCCCCTGCCATTTCCGAGGAATGCCCATGTCCGCGCCCAGCATGACCTTGTTTCACAACCCTGCTTCACCCTTTGTTCGCAAAGTCCGCGTGCTGCTGATCGAGACTGGCCAGCAGGGCCGCGTGGCCTTGCATGGCTGCATGCCGACGCCGGTCAACCCCGATGCACAGGTGGTGCAGGACAACCCCGTGGGCAAGATCCCGGCCTTGCGCCTGGCCGATGGGTCGGTGCTGCACGACAGCCGGGTGATCCTCGATTACTTCGACCACCAGCACGTCGGCAACCCGCTGATCCCGCGTGACGGCTCGGCCCGCTGGCGCCGCCTCACCCTCGCCTCGATGGCCGACGGTATCTTGGATGCCGCCGTGCTGGTGCGTTACGAAACCGCCATGCGCCCGGCAGAAAAACACTGGGACCAATGGCTGGAGGGGCAGCGTAACAAGATCCACCGCACCCTCGCCGAGCTGGAAGCCGAAGCGATTGCCGAACTGACCAGCCACTTCGACATCGCCGCCATCAGCGTGGCGTGCGCCCTGGGTTACCTGGACTTTCGCCACCCCGACCTGCAATGGCGCGCCAACCACCCCAAGCTTGCCGATTGGTATGCCGAGGTCAGACAGCGGCCTTCGATGCTGGAGACTCAGCCACCAGTTTGATAAGCCCCCCGATCCAATGTGGGAGCGGGCTTGCTCGCGAAAGCGGTGTGTCAGTCAGCACATCTGTTTCTGACCCACCGCATTCGCGAGCAAGCCCGCTCCCACATTGAAGAGTGGTGCTGCTGAGGAAGGTGGCAATCCCTGCCACCAATTGCGCCCGCACCTGCTGATCTTCACGCAACCCAATCATTGCGCCACCTCCCGAACCTTGCGTTTACCCACGCCATACCAATCCAGTTTGCGCGTCAGCACCATCACCGTACCCAGCAAACCAAACAGCAACAGCGAGCCCATCAGCAGCGCGTAATCCTCAGCGCTCAACAGCCCGTACAACAAGCCATACAACGCCGCCAACCCCGCCGAAAAGCCCAGGCCATGCACAACACTGCGCAGCACGTGGCACACGTAAAAACCAATCAACAACACACAGGCACTCGCCGAGATCAGGTAGGCCAACGCAAAGCCCAGGTGTTCGGACAACGACAACAACAGCAGGTAGAAAAACGCCAAGGCAACGCCCA
Organism: Pseudomonas sp. W3I7; assembly: GCF_030816095.1. Lineage (NCBI taxonomy): Bacteria > Pseudomonadati > Pseudomonadota > Gammaproteobacteria > Pseudomonadales > Pseudomonadaceae > Pseudomonas > Pseudomonas sp. W3I7. The sequence goes on along the minus strand of NZ_JAUSXP010000001.1, from coordinate 173,512 downwards.
CCAATGCGTACTGGATCGGGTGCACTGCGAGGTTTTTCAGCACTTCGAACAGGAAGAAACCGGCAAACGTCAGGGCGATAAACAGCAGCGCGTATTTGATCGCGCGGTCGCTCTTGAGGTACTGGTCCACCGGGTCGATGAAGTTCACGCCAAAGCTGCGGTTGGTGAAGTCTTCACAGCCCTGGCGGTCCAGGCAGGTTTGCAGGGCTTGTTCGAGGTTGGTGGAGAAAAACGAGGTTTGCCAGTTGGCGCTGAAGCCCTTGTCGGTGACCTCTCGTTGCGCCGGCAGGAAGTTGCCGATAAAGCTTGGGTGCGGCCAGTTGGACGCAAGTGACACCTGGCTGGTCTTGCCCACCGGCACCACTTGCAATTGCTCGGTGCCTTGCAGGCGCAGGTCAAAAGCGAAGTCCACCACGCCCGGTTGTTTGCTGTCCTGCGCGGGCAGCGCCACATGCACGCCCTCGCCCAACCAGTCCACTTGCGAGCCTGGCGAGAAGGCCAGGCGTTGGCTGCCCAGCTCAAGCTTCAGGGCGTTTTCGATGCCACGAATATCGCTGATACCCACCGCCAGAAACGCCGGCTCGAAACGGTAATCGGCAAAGTTTTCGGTAATGCCCAACTGCGCCGGCAACTCGAAACGCCCGCTGATGCGGTTGTCGGCATGGAACAGGCGCGCCTGGTAGATGCCCCGCGCACGCAGTTCGGTTTGCACCTTGCCGTCGAGTTCAAAACGGTCCGGCAGGAAATACAAACGACCGCGCTCTTCACGGGTTTCCTCGTAGCGTTTATTGAGCTTTTCATTGAGTTTCCACTCGCGCACGGTCTTGCGATAGGGCACCACCATGACCGGGCCGGTAATGCGTTGGCTGTAGCTGGAACTGCGGGCGATGTCCATCAGCACGCCGTCGCGCAGTTGCTGGCGGTCGCTGATGATGCCGTTGATCATCAGCAGCGGAATCAGCAACAGCAGGATCAGCAGCGCAATGGCGCCAAGTTTGAACAGCAGGCTTCGGTTCATGGGGCTCTCCCTGTTTGGATGGGCAGAGCGTGAGCCGCGCGTGTGGGCGTTTTATGTGGGCACTGTGGAGACTGTGTGGAGATGCAGCACCACCTGCACGCCGCCGTGCACATTGCCGATCTGCAATGCGCCGCCGTGCAGCTTCATCACTTCTTCGACAAAGTTGAGGCCCAGGCCGGTGCTTTTGCGCCCGCTGATCGGGCGCGGCAACGAGTAGAAACGCTCGCTCAAGCGCGGCAAGGCGTAGTCGGGAATCGGCGCAGCCTGATTGAACAGGCTGACCTGCACGTCGTTGTGCTGCGTCTGTGCGCTGAATCGCAACGTGCCGCCGGGCGGGGTAAAATCCAAGGCGTTATCGAGCAGGTTACCCAGCGCCTGGCGCAGCAGGAAAGGCTCACCGAAGACCTTCACATCCGCCGCTATCGTCTGTTCCACCTGCAAGCCAGCGCCTTCGATTCGCGCACATTGCGCCTTGAGCACCTCCTCGACCAGGGCCGCCAACGGCATGCGGGTCTGTTCTTCCAAACCCTGGCGTTGCTCCACCTGGGCCAGGTTGAGCAGCCGCTCGATCAACTGCTGCAAGCGCGCGCTTTCGCTGTCGATATTGCCGACAAAACGCTGCTGCTGCTCGCGGCTCATATCGCCCTGCAGCAATTCCGCCGCGCCGCGAATAGCCGCCAGCGGGCTTTTCAATTCGTGGGTCAGGGTGTGCACGTAGTGCTCGACGTAGGCCTTGCCTTCCAACTGCGTGCGCATGTGCTCCACAGCGGTGGACAACTGCTTGAGTTCGCCGCCTCGGTAATGCGGCAACTCGGCACGTCGCCCTTCACTCACCGCCTGGGCATACGCCGTAAGCCGATGCAGCGCCACGCTCAGCCACCACGACAGCAGCGCGCCCAGCAGCAGGCCCAACACCACCAACCCGGCGCCGTACCACAGCAGGCGGTTCTCGGTGCGATCAATATAGGGCTGCAACGAGCTGTTGGGCTTGGCCAACCGTCACTACACCGATGATCTTGCCGTTGTCACGGATCGGCGCGCCCACGTGCATCACCGACGTGTTGGGGTCATCCAGTTCACTGCGGGTGGAACGGGCGCCGTACTCGCCGCGCAGAGTCAAATACACGTCGTTCCACTTGGAATAGTCCTGGCCCACCGCTTCGCCCGTGGAGTCGAGCAGCACGATGCCATTGGCGTCGGTCACATAAATGCGGTGGTTAACCTGATTTTTCGGCAGGCCCCAGATGGTCGCGCCAGGCTGGCGACTGCCATAGGCTTTGAGCAACTCGGGCCAGTGGCTTTGGCCGAGGGTGCCGTTCTTTACGTCCAACCTCAGGATCTCGGCCAGCAAGTTGGCCGTGTCCACCAGGGTTTCTTCGGTGGACTGGCGCACGCCGGGGCGGATTTCCTTCATCACCGTGTTGAGCACAAAGTAACCAGTAAGGCCGATAAACAGCGCATACACCAGGAAGATCCGCAGCCCCAGGCGCATCAGCTATGGCTCGGGCTGTAGCTGTAGCCGAGGCCGCGATGGGTCTGGATCGGCTCGGCATCCGCCGCAATACCGCGCAGTTTGCTGCGCAGGCTTTTGATATGGCTGTCGATATTGCGCTCATAGCCGGCATCGGCCGGCACGCCCACCGCGTCGAGCAATTGCTCGCGGCTGAACACCCGTTCGGGCTGCTCCAGCAGACTTTGCAGCAGGCGGAATTCATGCCGCGTAAGGCTTAAAGCCTGGCCGCGATAACTGATCTGCATGCGCTCCAGGTCGACCTGGAACACGGCAGGCGCGGCGCCGGGACCGACGCGTTTGAGAATCGCCCGAACCCGTGCCGCCACTTCCCGTGGGCTGAACGGCTTGACCACATAATCGTCGGCGCCGATCTCCAGGCCCACCACGCGGTCGATCTCGCCATCGCGCGCACTGAGGAACATCACCGGCACTTCGCTGAAGCGGCGCAGTTGCTTGCAGGTCTCAAAGCCGCTGATATCCGGCAACCCGATGTCGAGGATGATCAGGTCGGCAGGCGTCTGGCGTTGATGGGCCAGCGCCTCCTGGCCAAGGCTCAGCCAGGTGGTGGTGAAACCCTCGCCTTGCAGGGCAAAGATCAGCGTATCGGCTATCGCCGCTTCGTCTTCGACAATCAGGATGTGCGGCATAGGCTCGATCAGCAGTCGGGTTTGTCGGCTGTGTAGCGGCGGGCCGGGTTAACCGCCGCGCCGAACTCACGCAGGGCCTTGGCGCCGATCAGCAGCGGGTAGTTGAAGCTGCTGCGGTCGGTGAGGTTGACCTCCACGGTGCGCTTGACGTTGCCCAGGCACATTTCCAGGTCGATTACCGGGCGCTTGGCCACAGTGGCTTCGTCCTTGTCGTCGTCCTCGTCGGCGCGGCTTTTGATTTTGCTGATGCGCGAGACTTTGTGCTCATAGACCTTGTCGCTGGCGTCCTTGCCGCCGAGGCGGAAGCGCACCCAGTCGTCGCCATCGCGCTGGAAGGTTTCGATGTTGCGGGCCGACAGCGAGGCGGTCAGCGCACCGGTGTCCATCTTGGCCTTGAAGGTTTGGCCGATCTCCGGCAGTTGGATGTATTCGTAGCGACCGTAGAGGGTCGGTTCGGCGGCCATGACGGGCACGGCAGCCAGGGCGAGCAAGGCAAGGAGCAGTTTCACGACGTGATTTCCTTGAAAAGAAGTAGGCGGATTCTAGACCGCAAAAGCATTGTTTAGTTAGATCGTCCCACGCTCTGCGTGGGAACTGATCACATTCGTGCGGCAATTTGCGATTTGGCCTCTAGACTCAGCTTGCTTATCATGGCCCGCCCACCCGATTCCAAGAGTTACTTATGCGCCGCCTGCTCACCGGCTGTTTTGTCACACTGCTGTTATTGCTCAACACCCTGGTGCTGTTCGGCCCGTTGATGGTGTTTGCCCTGCTCAAGCTGGTAGCGCCCGGCCGCTTTCGCGACTATGCCTCCCGGGCCGTGATGTGGATCGCCGAAACCTGGGCCGAGATCGACAAGCTGATTTTCGCGCTGTGCATCCCCACCCAATGGGACATTCGCGGCGGCGACGAGCTACGCGGCGACACCTCCTACCTGGTGATCAGCAACCACCAGTCCTGGGTCGACATTCCCGCACTGATCCAGGCACTGAACCGGCGCACGCCGTTCTTCAAATTCTTCCTGAAAAAAGAGCTGATCTGGGTGCCGTTCCTGGGCCTGGCCTGGTGGGCGCTGGATTACCCGTTCATGAAGCGCTACACCAAGGCATTCCTGGCCAAGCACCCGGAGTTGGCGGGGCAGGATTTGAAGATCACCAAAGAGGCCTGCGAGCTGTTCAAGCGCCAGCCGGTGACGGTGGTCAATTACCTCGAAGGCACGCGCTTCAGCGAGGCCAAACGCACACAGCAAGACTCGCCGTTTTCGCGGCTGCTAAAACCCAAGGCGGGCGGCGTGGCGTTTGTGCTGGCTGCGATGGGTGAGCAACTCGACGCGGTCCTCGATGTGACCGTCGTCTACCCGCAGCATAAAATTCCGGGGTTCTGGGACTTGATCTGCGGCACAGTGCCGAAGGTGATCATTGATATCCGCACCCGTGAGCTGGACCCGGCGTTGTGGCAAGGGGATTACGAGAATGATCCGGCGTTTCGCCAGACCGTCCAGAACTGGGTAAACCAGCTCTGGATGGAGAAGGATGCGCGCATTGAGCAGTTGCTCAACGCACGCACTTAGCAAGGTAGCGGTCAAACGCAGTGACGATCAGTCCTGCAGAAAACTGCGTAGAGGGCGTTTAATACCAATCGTCGCCATATCAACTGCCCATTTGATTAGCTCATCTGGGACTTCAAGATCCTCTGAATCATCGGGTGCCGGCTCGAACGGGCCTGTACTGACAGACGCCCTTTGGGCCTTATCGCGTGCGGCGGCTTCAAAATCTAACTTCGGCTCGCGCCTGTCATCTGCGAAGAAGGTACCAGCACTGGAATACGCCGGGTTGGCAGCATGGTTGCTTGTAGAGATGCTATTCATAGGTATACCTGTCTGATTGGATTGTAAAAGGCGCGGCAACCAATGAATGCGTCCGCGCCTTGCACATATGTGGTGAAACATCCAATTAGGTTCCTCGGGGAATGTTGCCGTGTATGTTCAAAGCACTTGCCGTGCAAAACCCCGAGTGAAAAAAGCCACCTGACACTCACCTGACCAATAAAAATGGCGACCTGCAGCAAGTCGCCATTTCTTTTCCCGGGCTTAACCCTCAACAGACATCCCGTCAAAACAGTCTTAGCTGCCAGTGCCCCAGGCCGAGGCCAGCTTGCCCAGCACCGACTCGCTGGCGCCCTGGCCGCCCAGGTACTTGAGGATCACCGGGGCAAATTGGCTGACCATGCCACTGTCCATGCCCAACGCGCTAAAGGCGGTGTTCAAGTCGTTGGTGTTCTTCACGTTACCCAGCAAGCCGTCCAGGCCGCTGGTTTTGCTGCCGCCACTCTGGCCGAGCATCCCGCTCAAGGCGCCGAGGCTGCCCAGGGAATTGCTGCCCGAGAGTTGATCCAGGCCCGGCACGCTCTTGCCCAGTTGCGAATAGTCAGTACCGCTCAGTTTGTTCTTGGCCAGGCCCAGCATCGCGCCGGTGCCGCCCACGGCTTGCTCGGGGGTGATGTTCAGTTGCGAGGTCAGGGCGCTCAGCAGGCCGGCGGTCTCAGAGCTAGGCGCTGCAGCCGCCGCCTTGTTGTTGCTGCCCTGGGCACCGGAGACGGCATTGGCCACGTCACCGAGGCTGAAACCTGCGGCAAACACCGGGCTGGCGGCCACGGTCAACAGGCAAGACAGGGCAAAACCGCGTGAAATCTTCATCAAGACAACCTCTGAATGTAGGAGCTAAAAGCACGCGTTTGACTGACAGTCCCGAAGGAATGTTCCCACCTGCAGATTAGTTCAGAAAATTCTGCATCCAAATGTTCCCCGCGTGCGTATCCCCCCTGCACCGCCCGGAGTCGGATGCTGAGCAAGGAACAGCAAGCGCTGTTGACTGCACCCGCGACCCTGGCCTCTCGCTGACACCACACAACCCCTGTGGGAGCTGGCTTGCCTGCGATGGCGGTGGGCCAGTCAACTTATCCTGTGCTGACCCACCGCTATCGCAGGCAAGCCAGCTCCCACATTTGATCTGCATTGGCCGGGCGACTTGCTCCTGGCGATGGATGGCGCTTATAGTTCGGCGGTCGTCCATATGGCGACACGGGTTTGGCGACTCGATTGAAATAATGCATGCAAAAGCACCTGCTCCTTTGCAGGTTTTTTTGCACGCGTAGAGCTGCTTTATGGCGGCTGTGCGCGGGAGACCTTCGGGTCTGCCGGCCTTTGCTTTATTTCACCGGTTCGCCAACCTGCGTACAGCTGCCACCCATTCGTTTGGCGACGTGTGAGTGGTAGCCTCACTCTCTGAAATAAAGGTTAAAACATGAACCGATACATGCCGCTCACCGGCCACGATGCCACCACGCCCTCCCTGCTCATCGACACCCAAGTCCCGCTCGACGTGCTCCACGACGCCGCCGTCTACCGCATCCGCGCGGTCACCCAAGTCATGGAAAACCTGGCGTTTCGCGAAGGCCTGAACACCGACAACCTCGTCCTCCAGGACTTCGCCCTGCTCTGCGCCATCCCATTGCGCGATGGCTGTGATCTGCTGGATGTGATCAGCCGACGCCTACAGGCCTAAACACCCGATGCAAAGAAGGGCAGCGCCCTGTTGCCCTTTCCTACATGTGAAGCGACGGTAAATCTCACTGCGACTTAAAAAGCTAAAATGACTCACACATGTCAGCGTCTGCCGAGACTTGCGTAGTCCCTTTCTGAAACGTCAAAAACGCCCCTGCACGCGTCTTACCTCAGCTGTAGCACCTTCTTATAGTCGTGCGCCTCAGTCACTTGGAGGTGCACGCTATGCAGGGACCCTACGCATTTATCAACGAACGGCCGCAGCCTTATCCGCTGCTTAAACTCGACCTTTCGCTCAACCCTCACATTCAAACCAAGTTCGACATCCTCAACCAACACATTCGCAACGTCGTGGTACTGCCAGGGCAGTTGGTGATCATTCCCGATGCGCGTACAGCGTCTTGCACGACGGAAGAGGCCCAACTGATGCGCTCGGCGCAGAACATCAAACAGGCGTTGTTTGCACACTCCGCGACGGATCAATTCCTGATCAAAAACTATGATCAGTTGCAGGCCATCATGGCCCATGCGTCCCTGGGTATTGGCAGTGCCAGTAGCGCCTGGAGCAAGCACTTGGCGCAGATCGAGACAACCCTCATGGAAATTGACGATTTGCATAAGCAGTACTTAACCAAGGGCACCCCAGCTGCGAGAGATGAGTTTCTGATCAAACGTCGGGCGCTGTTTGCGAAGCTCGATGGGCAACTATCCGGGATGGCCCGGTTTGGAACAGGTTTGAAAAAAGAAGGCTCGATTAAAAAGATGTTGGGCATTTCCAGCAAACGTTACTGGCAGCATGGGGAGATTCGTGGGTATGAAGAAAGAGTCAAGCGTGTAGCTAAAGCCTCGCAGATCTTGAAGAAGGGCGCCTATATTGGTATTGCGCTAGATGTTGGGGCGGCAGCGCTGGAAATTGCGGAGGCATGCTCGACAGGACGTGAGCAAGAATGCACCCAAGCAAAATATGTCGAAGGAGGGAAGTTAGTGCTTGGCGTTGGCGGCGCATCAGCAGGAGGGATAATTGGGGCCCAGGTCGGTACTGGCGCCTGTATGCTCGTTTTTGGCATACCTACAGCGGGCGCCGGCGCACTGGCTTGCGCAATCGTCGGGGGCGCCGCAATTGGGCTCGCAGGCGGCAAGCTAGGAAGCGCAATGGGCGAAGGCGCGGGTAAACTCCTCTATAAGACGGTAAGGGATTAAATGGCCTTGGAATATATCGGCATGTGCGCGGGCGCCATTATGTTACTCAGCTTTGCGCTCATCACCTATGTCATGTTTGAAAAATTGGATGCCGCAGAACGCTATATGCAATGCAGCACTTACATCACCGGAAACAGGAATACTTTTCGCAATACCCCGTTCGATGGGAGGCCGCAGCGCGTATTGGCCATGGCGACGGTTATTCTTATCCCAAGAATATTTCAATGGCGGCGCTTGGCACTCGTCGAAGACGTTGAGAAAATCCCACGCGCACTCAAATATTGGATGATCATACCATCACTCATCCTTTTAACTTCCGCTACAACCATGATGATCAGCTCGTATTTTTTATATTTTTACTGACCACCTAATACAAGGGCGCACAGAGGCGCCCTCATACTGACGCTAAACCTTACGCCGCGCTAAACAGCTTATGCGGATCAATCACAAACTTCTTCGGCACGCCCGCATCGAACTCGCCGTACCCACGCGGCGCGTCATCCAGGCTGATCACCTGCACACCGACGATTTCCGCAATGTTGATGCGATCCCACATGATCGCCTGCATCAGTGCGCGGTTGTACTTCATCACCGGCGTTTGCCCGGTGTGGAAGCTGTGGGATTTGGCCCAGCCCAGGCCAAAGCGAATGCTCAGGCTGCCCATTTTCGCGGCGGCGTCCACAGCCCCTGGATCTTCGGTAACGTAGAGGCCAGGGATACCGATTTTGCCCGCCACGCGCACCACGCCCATCAGCGAGTTGAGCACGGTGGCCGGGGCTTCGGCCTTGGCGCCTTCATGGCCGTGGCCACGGGCTTCGAAGCCTACGGCGTCTACCGCGCAGTCCACTTCCGGCTCGCCCAGCAATGCAGCGATTTGTTCGTGCAGCGGGGTGTCTTTGGACAGGTCGGCAATTTCGAAACCCTGGGCCTTGGCGTGGGCCAGGCGGATGGGGTTGACGTCGCCGATGATCACTACCGCCGCGCCGAGCAAGCGTGCCGAAGCAGCAGCGGCCAGGCCGACCGGGCCGGCGCCTGCGATGTAGACGGTGCTGCCTGGGCCAACGCCGGCAGTGACGGCGCCGTGGTAGCCAGTCGGCAGGATGTCGGAGAGGCAGGTCAGGTCACGGATTTTCTCCATGGCCTTGTCGCGGTCCGGCAGTTTGAGCAGGTTGAAGTCGGCATACGGCACCAGCACGTATTCGGCCTGGCCGCCGGTCCAGTCGCCCATGTCGACGTAGCCATACGCGCCACCGGCACGGGCCGGGTTGACGGTGAGGCACACGCCGGTGTGTTGCTCTTTGCAGGAGCGGCAACGGCCGCACGCCACGTTGAAGGGCACCGACACCAGATCACCGATCTTCAGGTTCTCGACGTCGCTGCCCTTCTCGATCACTTCGCCGGTGATTTCATGCCCCAGTACCAGGCCGGTCTGGGCAGTGGTGCGGCCGCGCACCATGTGTTGGTCGGAGCCGCAGATGTTGGTGGAGACCACGCGCAGGATGACGCCGTGCTCAATCTTCCTGCCACGGGGGTCCTGCATTTTGGGATAGTCGATTTTCTGTACTTCGACCTTGCCGTTGCCGAGATACACGACACCACGATTACCAGACATGCTTTCACCTCGCTGTTGTTTTTATGGAACCGCGTCGCCCAGGCAGGCGGCGCGTTTAAGTGCTCGGGTACAGATGCTGTTTTTGCGTTGTTGCTGATGGCCTAATCGCAGGCAAGCCAGCTCCCACATTTGAAAGTATTCACAAGTCAAAATGTGGGAGCTGGCTTGCCTGCGATGGCGGCCGTCAGAGCACCACAGTCCTATTGGCATTGAGAAAAACCCGCCGCTCAATGTGATACCCAACCGCCCGGGCCAACGTCAGCCCTTCAATATCGCGCCCCTTGGCAATCAAATCCTCGGGATAGTGGCTGTGGTCCACCACCTCCACGCCCTGGGCGATGATCGGGCCTTCATCCAGATCGTTGTTGATGTAATGCGCCGTGGCGCCCACCAGTTTCACGCCCTTGTTGTAGGCCTGGTGATACGGCTTGGCGCCCTTAAAACCGGGCAGCAACGAGTGGTGAATGTTGATGGCCTTGCCATCGAGCTTGCGGCACAACTCCGGCGACAGCACTTGCATATAACGCGCAAGAATCACCAGTTCGGCGCCGGTCTCTTCAATCACTTGCCACACCTGACGCTCCTGGGACGGTTTGTCGTTGGGGTCGAGGGGGAAATGGTAGTAGGGAATCTGGTGCCAGTCGGCCAAAGGTTTCAAATCAGGGTGGTTGGACACCACCGCGACCACGTCCATCGACAGTTGGCCGATGCGCTGGCGGTAGAGCAAATCGTTGAGGCAGTGATCGGCCTTGGACACCATGATCACCACTTTTGGCCGGTAGTTCGGCGCCGTCAGCTCGAAGATCATGCCAAAGGCTTCACCGCGCGTGGCCAGGCCATCGCGGAACGCCTGCTCGTCAAAACCCTCGGGCTGACGGAATTCCACGCGAATAAAAAACCGGCCCGAGAGGCGGTCATCGAACGAATGGTGCTCGGTGACGTAGCAGCCCTGCTCGAACAGGTAGCGGGTGACCGCGTCCACCGTGCCGAGCACGCTGGGGCAGTCGGCGGTCAAAATCCATGTATCGGGTGCGCGGCTCATTTTTTCAATCCTCAGGCTTGTGTGGCGAGGGGGCTTGCCCCCGTTGGGCTGCGTAGCAGCCCTAAAACCTGCCGCTGGGTGGTTTCAGACAAAATGCGTCGACCTTGCTGGGACCGCTGCGCGCTCCAACCGGGGGCAAGCCCCCTCGCTACAACAGCCCTCTCGCCACAAAATTTTGATCAGGCTTGGACGCTCAGGCCAAACTCAGCCGAGGCATCCTGCAGCCACAACCACCAGTAATCCGAAAAGCTGCGACGAATCAGCAGTTCCCAGGTGTCTTCAGCCGTGTGACGGATCACCAACTGCGACTTGGCGAACACCGTGCCCACCGCCTTGCCCACCGGGAAGTTGTTGGGGTGCACGTCGTAGCTGGTGGACTTCATCAGCACGTCGCGCACGTTCGGGCCGCTGAGCTCGAGGATCTGCTGGCCGCCGCTGACGTTGACGATCTGGATATGCAGCTCGCCCAGGGCAGCGCGCAGGTTTTGCTCGGCGGCAAATTCTTCACCGCTTGGCACGATCAACAGCCACTCGTCCGGGCCGAGCCATTGCAGGCTGGTTTCGCCTTTGACGATGACCTGGAGTGCGCCGGGCAGTTCGATGCCGAGGGCTTTGTGCACACCGGCGGCGAACGCGGCGTCATGGCCATCGCCACGAATCGTCAGGTGGCCGAGGAGTTTCTTTTCACGCACGGTCACGCCGGCGTTCTTGCGGCCCTTGCCGACCAGGCTGGCGAGGTCGGCATGGTGCAGCGACGACTCGGCCTTGGCGCCGGTGGTGGGGCGTTGTTGGTAAACATTGGCTGCTGTCATAAAGCACCTGTCTGAATTCTGTGGTGAATCTACTGACGCCTTCGCGAGCAAGCCCGCTCCCACATTTGGACTGTGTGAACCCGATCCAATGTGGGAGCTGGCTTGCCTGCGATGCAGGCGACTCGGTCTGTCAGATGTTCTGCCGCTCGCCTTTCGGGTCAAAGAACACCGAGGACACAATCTCTGCCTCGATCACGCTGCCATCCGCCTGCGGTGAGAACACTCGCTCACCCATACGCTTCAAGCCACCCTTGACCACCGCCATCGCAAACGAATAACCCAGCGAGTTGTGCGCATAGCTTGAGGTCACGTGACCGACCATCTTCATCGGGATCGACTGTTTAGGGTCGAACACCAATTGCGCGCCTTCCGGCAGCCATACATTCGGGTCAATCGGCTTCAAGCCCACCAGCTGCTTACGCTCTTCACGCACGCAGTCTTCGCGGTTCATCCCGCGCCAGCCGATCCACGAGAACGGTTTGGTGCGGCCTACGCACCAGCCCATGTTCAGGTCGTCCGGGGTCATCGAGCCGTCGGTGTCTTGCCCGACGATGATGAAACCCTTCTCGGCGCGCAGTACGTGCATGGTCTCGGTGCCGTACGGCGTCAGGTTGTACTTCTTGCCGGCCGCAACGATCTGTTCGAGTACGCCCATGGCGTAGTCGGCCTGCACGTTGACTTCATACGACAGCTCGCCGGTAAACGAGATACGGAACACCCGCGCCGGTACGCCGCCAACCAGGCCTTCTTTCCAGGTCATGAACGGGAAGCCGTCCTTGTCCAGGTCGATGTCGGTGACCTCCGCCAGCAGCTTGCGGCTGTTGGGGCCGGACAAGGTCATGGTTGCCCAGTGGTCGGTGACCGAAGTGAAGTACACCTTGAGGTCTGGCCACTCGGTCTGCTGGTAGATTTCCAGCCACTGGAGTACGCGTGCCGCGCCGCCGGTGGTGGTGGTCATCAGGAAGTGGTTGTCGGCCAGGCAGGCAGTTACGCCGTCGTCGAAGACCATGCCGTCTTCCTTGCACATCAGGCCGTAGCGCGCCTTGCCCACGTCAAGCTTGGTCCAGGCGTTGCTGTAGATGCGGTTGAGAAACTCGCGGGCATCCGGGCCTTGAATATCGATCTTGCCGAGGGTGGATGCATCCAGCAGGCCGACGCTGTCGCGCACGGCCAGGCATTCGCGCTTCACGGCGGCGTGCAGGTCTTCACCGTTACGCGGGAAGTACCAAGGGCGTTTCCATTGGCCGACGTCTTCAAACTCGGCGCCGTTTTTAACGTGCCAGGCTTGCAGCGCGGTGTAGCGCACCGGCTCGAAAATGTGCCCACAGTGACGGCCCGCCACGGCGCCGAAGGTCACCGGCGTGTAGTTCGGGCGGAACATGGTGGTGCCCATCTGCGGGATGGTCACGTTCAGCGAGCGGGCCGCAATGGCCAGGCCGTTGACGTTGCCGAGCTTGCCTTGGTCGGTGCCGAAGCCCAGCGCAGTGTAGCGTTTGACGTGCTCAACCGACTCGAACCCTTCGCGGGTCGCCAGCTCAATCGCAGCAGCGGTGACGTCGTTTTGCAGGTCGACAAATTGCTTCGGCGCCCGTGCGGTCGGCTGGTCATGGGGCACTTGGTAAATGCCCAGGGTCGGCTCTTCCAGACGGCTCAGGGCTTTTGGCAGCGTGCCTTCCACCGGCGCAAACCCGGCTTCGCTGGCTGCGCGCACACCGCCTTCAAAACCATCGGCCAGGGAATCGCCGAGCCCATAGACGCCATTGATGCCACCCACGCACACACGTTTTTGCGGGGCTTCACCCGGTACAAAACCGAGGATGTCTTCACGCCAGGTCGGCTTGCCGCCCAGGTGCGAAGCCAAGTGAACCACCGGGCTGTAGCCGCCGGAGCTGGCCACCAGGTCGCAGTCCAGCCACTCGCCGGGGCTGGTGACTTTGTGTGCTTTGACGTCAATCGCCGCCACACGCGCAGCGGTCACGTGTTTGCTGCCTCGGGCTTCGATCACGGCGCTGCCGGTGAGGATGCGAATACCTTTGGCGCGGGCTTCTTCCACCAGCGCGCCACGTGGGTTGTGACGCACATCAGCCACGGCGACCACTTGCAGGCCCGCATCGAGCCAGTCCAGCGCGACGCGGTAGGCGTGGTCGTTGTTGGTCGACAGCACCAGTTTTTTGCCGGGTGCCACGCCATAGCGGCGCACGTAGGTGGAGACCGCACCGGCGAGCATATTGCCCGGCACGTCGTTGTTGCCGTACACCAGCGGGCGCTCGCACGCACCGGTCGCCAGCACCACACGCTTGGCGCGCACACGGTGGATGCGCTGGCGCACCTGGCCGATGGGCGCACGGTCACCGAGGTGGTCGGTGAGGCGTTCGTGGATGGTCAGGAAATTGTGGTCGTGGTAACCGTTGACGGTGGCACGCGGCAGCAGCACCACGTCCGGCAGGGCTTTGAGTTCTGCGATGACGCTGGCAACCCATTCGGTCGCCGGTTTGCCGTCGAGGCTTTCGCGTGAGTCCAGCAAGGAGCCGCCGAATTCTTCCTGTTCGTCCGCAATGATCACGCGGGCACCGCTGCGCGCAGCGGCCAGTGCAGCGGCCAGGCCAGCAGGGCCGGCGCCCACAATCAGCACGTCGCAATGACGGTTGAAGTTGTCGTAGGTGTCCGGGTCGTTCTCGGTTGGTGAGCGACCAAGGCCCGCAGCCTTACGAATGTACTTCTCGTAGGTCATCCAGAACGATTTCGGGTACATGAAGGTTTTGTAGTAGAAGCCCGGCGGCATCAGCTTGCCGCCGACCTTGCCGAGAATGCCCATCACGTCATTGTTGACGTTCGGCCAGCCGTTGGTGCTGGTGGCGACCAAACCCTGGTACAACGCCTGTTGCGTGGCGCGCACGTTGGGAATCTGGGTGGCTTCGGTGGCGCCGATCTGCAGCACTGCGTTCGGCTCTTCGGCGCCGGCGGCAAAGATGCCGCGTGGGCGCGAATACTTGAAGCTGCGGCCGATGATGTCGACGCCATTGGCCAGCAATGCGGCGGCCAGGGTGTCGCCCTCAAAGCCTTTGTAGCTCTGGCCGTTGAAGGTAAACGTCAGGGCTTTGTTGCGGTCGATGCGACCACCGTTGGACAGGCGATTGATCTGGCTCATACCTTCTCTCCAGAAGCCTTGGCGGTGAATTGCGGCTTGCTGCCAATCTTGTAGGTTTCAAGAATTTCGTAGGTCAGGGTGTCGCGGGTGGCGTTGAAGTACTGACGGCAACCGGCGGCGTGAATCCACAGTTCGTGGTGCAGCCCGCGAGGGTTGTCACGGAAGAACATGTAGTCGCCCCACTCTTCATCGGTGCAGGCATTCGGGTCCAGCGGGCGCGGGATGTGCGCTTGGCCGGACGCGTGGAATTCCTCTTCGGAGCGCAGTTCGCCACAGTGAGGACAGAAGATATGCAACATAGGGGATTTCTCCTGTTAGTGGGCGACGGCCGCAGCGCCGTGTTCGTCGATCAACGCACCGTTGTGGAAACGGTCGATGGAAAAAGGCGCAGCCAATGGGTGCATTTCACCCTTGGCCAGGCTTGCAGCAAACACGTTGCCTGAGCCCGGCGTGGCCTTGAAACCACCGGTGCCCCAGCCGCAGTTGAAGAACATGTTCGGCACCGGGGTTTTGGAGATGATCGGGCAGGCGTCCGGCGTGGTGTCGACGATGCCGCCCCACTGGCGGTTCATGCGCACCCGCGACAGGACCGGGAACATTTCGACGATGGCCTGGATGGTGTGTTCGATCACCGGGTACGAACCGCGCTGGCCGTAGCCGTTGTAGCCGTCGATACCGGCACCGATCACCAGGTCGCCCTTGTCGGACTGGCTGATGTAACCGTGCACGGCGTTGGACATGATCACGCTGTCGATAATCGGCTTGATCGGCTCGGACACCAGCGCTTGCAGCGGGTGGGATTCGATCGGCAGGCGGAAGCCGGCCAGCGAGGCCATATGCCCGGAATTCCCGGCGGTGACCACACCGACGCGCTTGGCGCCGATAAAACCCTTGTTGGTTTCGACGCCGATGCACACGCCGTTTTCCTTGCGAAAGCCGATCACTTCGGTCTGCTGGATCAAGTCCACGCCGAGTGCGTCAGCCGCACGGGCAAAGCCCCAGGCCACGGCATCGTGACGGGCCACGCCGCCGCGCCGTTGCACGGTGGCGCCGAGTACCGGGTAGCGGGTGTTTTTCGAGCAGTCGAGGTACGGAATCTCGTCGGCCACTTGCTTGGCGTTGAGCAGTTCGCCGTCCACGCCGTTGAGGCGGTTGGCACTCACGCGGCGCTCCGAGTCACGGATGTCTTGCAGGGTGTGGCACAGGTTGTAGACGCCGCGCTGGGAGAACATCACGTTGTAGTTCAGGTCCTGGGACAGGCCTTCCCACAGTTTCATCGCGTGTTCATACAGGTGCGCCGACTCGTCCCACAGGTAGTTGGAACGCACGATTGTGGTGTTGCGCGCCGTGTTACCGCCGCCCAGCCAGCCTTTCTCGACCACGGCCACGTTGGTGATGCCGTGTTCTTTGGCCAAATAGTAAGCCGTCGCCAGACCATGCCCGCCGCCGCCGACGATAACCACGTCGTAGACCTTTTTCGGTGTGGGCGTGCGCCACATCTTCTGCCAGTTTTCGTGGTGGCTGAGTGAGTGCTTGAAGAGGCCGAAGCCTGAGTAGCGTTGCATAGTCATTACTCCAAAACCGCGCTCAGCGATAAACCGGGAAATCAGCGCACAGGGCAGACACGTGCTTGGCCACGTTGGCCTCGACATCGGCATCGCCGAGGTTGTCGAGGATGTCGCAGATCCAGCCGGCCAGTTCGATGCATTGCGGCACCTTGAAACCCCGCGTGGTCACCGCCGGGGTGCCGATGCGCAGGCCCGAGGTCACGAACGGCGACTGCGGGTCATTCGGCACGGCGTTCTTGTTGACGGTGATGTGGGCGCGGCCGAGGGCGGCGTCCGCCTCTTTGCCGGTGAGGCCCTGGCGAATCAGGCTGACCAGGAACAGGTGGTTATCGGTGCCGCCGGACACCACGTCGTAGCCGCGCTTGATAAACACGTCAGCCATGGCTTGGGCGTTGTCGATGACCTGTTGTTGGTAAGCCTTGAAGCCTGGCTCCAGCGCTTCCTTGAAGCACACGGCCTTGCCGGCGATAACGTGCATCAGCGGGCCGCCCTGGGCGCCGGGGAACACGGCAGCGTTGAGTTTCTTCTCGATGGCTTCGTTGGCCTTGGCCAGGATCAGGCCGCCACGCGGGCCGCGCAGGGTTTTGTGGGTGGTGGTGGTGACCACATCGGCGTAAGGCAGCGGGTTCGGGTACAGGCCCGCGGCAACCAGGCCGGCGACGTGGGCCATGTCGACGAACAGCAGTGCGCCAACCTTGTCGGCGATCTGGCGAAAGCGCGGGAAATCCAGGGTTTTGGAGTAAGCCGAGAAGCCGGCGACGATCATTTTCGGCTGGCACTCAACGGCCAGGCGCTCGACTTCGTCGTAATCGATCAGGCCGGTGTCGGTGTTGATGCCGTACTGCACGGCGTTATACAGCTTGCCTGAAGACGACACTTTGGCGCCGTGGGTCAAGTGGCCGCCATGGGCCAGGCTCATACCCAGGATGGTGTCGCCCGCATTGATCAGCGCCAGGTACACCGCGCTGTTGGCGGACGAGCCGGAGTGCGGCTGCACGTTGGCATAATCGGCGCCGAACAGTTGTTTGGCGCGTTCGATGGCCAGGGCTTCAACCTTGTCCACATGCTCGCAGCCGCCGTAGTAGCGCTTACCGGGGTAGCCTTCGGCGTATTTGTTGGTCAGGCCACTGCCCTGGGCTTCCATGACGCGTTTGCTGGTGTAGTTCTCTGACGCGATCAGCTCGATATGATCTTCCTGACGCTGCTCCTCGGCATTCATCGCCGCCAGCAATGCGTCGTCATACCCTTGGATCTGGTCTTTTTTGCTGAACATCGCGTCTCTCCCAGCCTTTCGTATTGTTGAGGCCCTCGCAGGGCCCTTTGATGCGATGGTAGGGCTGGCGCAGTGAGGTCAAATGCCTACGCACGCCACGCAAAGGTGCGTTTACGACATGGCTTCGCGGGTGGGCGATAAAACACTGAGATGGCTTGGGCCGCCTGAAGATTTAGACACAGAAACCTGACACTTTAAGCTTCACACGCCTGAAAACTTGGCTACGCTTGCCAATCAAACAGCGCCAGCTCATGCATTCGACGCATTCACTGTTCAATCCAGAAGATTGAACGCCCTACACCGTCGAGGAACGCTGGCATGGCGCTACTTAACCAAGTGATGGCTATCTGTAAACGCCTGGCCCCCTGTGGCTGGCACACTCTGTTGCTTCAGCACGGTCTCGATATCCTGGCGACCAACCTTGAAGCCGAACTGGGTAAAACACTGAAACCAGACCGCACACTGGCGGGCTTTGAAGACTTTGCCCTGGCCGCAACACGGGGCATTGAACCTGGCCAACCCGCACACAGCCTGCTGTACCACGCGCTGGCCCACCCCAACGTGACAAGCGATGCCAAGGGCGGCCCACTCCAGGCGTACCCCACACCGGCAGAACTTGAAACCGTGCTCAACTACGTTTACGCCCGGCAGGCGCCCAGCCTTGCGCAACTGAACGCGCGTGCCAATGGACGGCCCCTGGCAGTCGTCGTGTTTGCGCTGGAGTACCGCGCAGCACCGGACACGGTGCACAAGGTTCAGGCCGATTTGTGCTTTTCGCGGACCGGCATAGCAAGGGTGGGCACTGCCGCCGCGTTGTACGACGCTTCAAGCAGAGGCTTCCTGCCGTTTGTAGAAGGTCAAAATCACGCTATCCGGGTTCTGCCGGCGCGCTACAGCGCCTACGTCGCGGTGCAGCTTAAGGGCGACCGTGCCCGTTTTGGCCCTATGCGTTTTGATTCAGACGACGCAGACATGGATTTTTGGGTGCCGGTTCATAAACTGTTCAACGGCAACGAGTGCATTGCGGGCCTCACCGTTGATGTTCGCCTTCAAGCGCTGCACAAAAACGAGAAATTACGCCGCATACACCTGGAGTTGGGGCCAGATGCCGGCTGGGATGAACCCCATATCAGCCAACCGCCCTTCATCATCACCGATGGCCTGGCAGACTGGCTTCCCGAACACACTTATGGCACTGGTTTAATGGCCGCTACGCCCCGTGCTCGACTGGTTGAAGCGGCTCAGTATCAAGGCAAACCCTTGACGTTCAATGTGCCCGACGACCCCGACATTTTCATCTCCAGCTTGCGAATTGACGAGGGTGCTTCGGAATACGTGCATATTCGCCATAAAGTCGATGCAGCGGGCAATATCACCAACCTCAATCGCCGATCAGACCTGTTTGCCGAGTTGCAGAAGGGTAACTTCAGGGCTCAGCACTACCTGGACTTTACCGCCGACGGACGCATTCAAGCCCACTGCGCGGCGTTGGACACTGCCATCCCACAACGCGTGCCGGCGTATTCACTGATCTGCGCGCCGGACTTCTATCCTCTGTGCAAGCAGCGACACCTGGTCGAATGGCTCGAAAGCCTGGACCCCGATGTTCGATACACGGTCTTTCGCATAGAGCCGGAATGTTTGTCCGATTCGCGATACCCCGCCAATATCCAGTCTTTTCCGGAGTCTTTTTCCAGCAAGGACAACGGCATCACTGCGATTGTGGCCCAGCTCGATTCCTCGCCCAACCGGGCTACGCCGCTGACGCCAATCGTTACGCCTGCACGGTGCGCGTGGTGCCTTCCCGATGCGGGCGCCGGGATATTCGCGCCAGGCTGGGATGTTGGCCTCGTGACGACTGACCCCGCGTTGGGCAGCGTGATGCACCTGGCAGCTTACAGGCTGGGCAGCCCATTCCCCGAGGATGCCAAGCTCTGCGCAGCGTTGAGCTCATTCTGGCCTGCAGTCGCACCCGACTCAGCGCAAGCCTATCCACCAAACGCCGGGGCGGGACCGACCATAAAACCCATGCTGGATCAGGAGATCGGCAAAAGTGGCGGTTTCCCGTGGGATGGCGTACCCGCTCCAAAAAAATACGTCGCCAATAACGCACCCCACAGAGCGTACGAAACTTACTTCTATACCGACTACACAGAGAACGCGCTGAACGGGAAGCTCTCATTGGCACTTACAGGCAAAGTCGACTCACAGGAATATCAACGGCGAATCGATGCTTTTCGGCGAGTCAAACTGTCATTGGGTGCCACGTCCAGAAGTTGGTTTATCGACTCGTTCAGCCTGGCTACGCCCGAGGACTCCAACATCGTTACGCTGAACACAAACCTGCAAGTTGGCCCAAAGGACACAGGCTACCGAATCGAAGTGTTTCGCTACACGCCGGTTGAATCACCCGCATTTGACCAAGCGCGTATCAGGCTGACGGAAACCTTTACTTATTTCGTATGGCCGCACGTCATGTTGCGCCAACAGGGTGTCAGACCCTGGCAGCGCGTTTAGGCTTGGCCATGCCCGACAGCGCAGGCCGCTATGACGTGATCATCATCGGTGCCGGCCCGGCAGGTTGCTCAGCGGCCATTTCCTGCGCCCGACAGGGCTTGAAGGTGGCACTGATTGAGCGCCTGCCTTTTCCGCGTCACCGCCCGGGCGAAACCCTGCACCCCGGCATAGAGCCGCTGCTTCAGCAACTGGGCGTGGCTGAAAAAATCCGTGGCGATGCCTTCGTCCGGCCTGCGGGCACTTGGGTAAAGTGGGACAAGGAACGACACTTTGTGCCTTTCGGGCAAGACCAAAGCGGAGCATGGCGGGGGTTTCAGGTTCCCCGAGCAACGCTGGACGGGTTGCTGTTGGATCAAGCCGTCGCGTCAGGTGTGCACGTCCTGCAACCCTGCCAGGCAAAGAGCGTGTTGCAGATAAAAGATCGAGTGGTAGGCCTACAGACCCAGGCCGGTCAACTGTTTTGCAGGCACCTTATTGATGCCAGTGGCGCTCACGGCTGGCTGGCACGCCAATTAAGGCTGACCTCGCATCGCTGCTCGCCCCCGCTGACAGCCGTGTATGGCTATAAGCGAGGAACAGTCCAGGAAAGTGCGCTCGGCATCTTCGCAGACCCATCGGGCTGGTATTGGACGGCTCACATCGGCCAGCAGCTTTATCACTGGACGCGACTGCGCTTTGTGCACGATAAATCACCGAAGATGGCGGCTGTTCCGGCCTGTTTTGAACAATTACCCTGTGAAGGAACGATCCGAGGTGCCGATGTCACTTGGTCAATCTGTGACCAGTCGGCGGGTAACGGCTATTTCATCATCGGAGACGCAGCCAGCCGGTTGGACCCGGGCGCCTCTCATGGCGTACTCAAGGCGCTGATGTCCGGCATGATGGCTGCGCAATGCATTGTCGATGAAAGCGCCAACCCAATGCACGGGCAGGCTATTTCACTTCAATATCGCCAATGGCTGCGGGATTGGTTCGAGCGCGACGTACAAAAAATGCGCGACTTCTACGCAGCTCATCCGTTTCCACCTTGCTGGCTCGGGTCGGCGTCAGCCAATGGCCTTTCGAACCACCCACAAGAATAAAAAATGTAACGGATACAGCGCGTAAGCCCAGCGGCGCATGGCGGGTGGCGAGACGTTTTTGCCGTATCGCAACAAGACCAGACCCGCCAAGGGCGCAATCAGGCAAGCGGCCAACCCCATCAGCGCCACAGGCGTGCCGCTATTGAGCAGAACCTGCCATTGGTTGGCGGCCACGCAGACCAAACCCGGCAACACGCTGAAATACCATGGCCGGGTAAACACCAGCAGCATCGCCAACGGCAGCAAGACACCGAAAAACCCGAACATCAGCTGACTGGAAAATACCGCGCCTGCCGCCAGGGCAATCAGCGCCAATCCTCGATCAAACAGCGCCTTCTGCTGCCATCCTCGGGCAACCAGCAACCCCAGCGCCAACGTCGGCAAGACGTTCAACGTATCGGCATCCTCGATAAACAGCCGGTAGGGCACTTCACTGATCCCACTGAACAGCAACAGCCAGCCCAGGTAGCGCCACTGGCCGGTGACAGGGGCATTGGCGACCCGGTGCACATTGGCCGCAATCGCCAGGCAAAACCACGGGAACGCCAGACGCCCCGGCACATACAGGCCATCCAGGCTCAAACCGACATAGCGCAAGTGGTCCAGCACCATGCTCAGCAACGCCAGCCACTTGAGCAGATCCAGTGCGCCATCGCGGACGCGTCCGACAGCCAACGTGTGTGTACCGTGCATAATTCCCCAGTGACTTTGCATTTACAGTGCGTGCGCACCCGCGACAATCTTGGTTACAGTGCGCACCAACATCGACCACAGGAATGGGCCATGACTGACAAGAGCCAACAATTCGCCAGCGACAACTATTCCGGCATCTGCCCGGAAGCCTGGGCCGCCATGGAACAAGCCAACCAGGGCCATCAACGCGCCTACGGCGATGATGAATGGACCCACCGCGCCGCCGACGGTTTCCGTAATTTGTTCGAAACCGACTGCGAAGTGTTCTTCGCCTTCAACGGCACCGCAGCCAACTCCCTGGCGCTGTCTTCGCTGTGCCAGAGCTACCATAGCGTGATTTGCTCGGAAACCGCCCACGTCGAAACCGACGAATGCGGCGCGCCGGAGTTTTTCTCCAACGGCTCCAAGCTGCTCACCGCACGCACCGAAAACGGCAAGCTGACCCCGGAATCGATCCGCGAGATCGCCCTCAAGCGCCAGGACATCCACTACCCCAAGCCGCGCGTGGTCACCCTCACCCAAGCCACGGAAGTGGGCAGTGTGTACACCCCGGAAGAAATCCGCGCCATCAGCGTCACCTGCAAAGAGCTGGGCCTGAACCTGCACATGGACGGCGCGCGCTTCTCCAACGCCTGCGCGTTCCTCGGCTGCTCGCCGGCCGACCTGACCTGGAAAGCCGGTGTGGACGTACTGTGTTTCGGCGGCACCAAAAACGGCATGGCCGTCGGCGAAGCCATCCTGTTCTTCAATCGCAAACTGGCTGAAGACTTCGACTACCGCTGCAAACAGGCCGGCCAGCTGGCCTCGAAAATGCGCTTCCTCTCCGCCCCCCTGGGTCGGCCTGCTGGAAAACGACGCCTGGCTCAAACACGCCCGCCACGCCAACCACTGCGCGCAATTGCTCAGCAGCCTGGTGGCGGACATTCCCGGCGTGGACCTGATGTTCCCGGTACAGGCCAACGGCGTGTTCCTGCAACTCTCGGAACCGGCCATCGCGGCGCTGACGGCCAAGGGCTGGCGCTTCTACACCTTCATTGGCAAAGGTGGCGCACGGTTCATGTGCGCGTGGGATACAGAAGAGGAACGTGTAAGAGAATTAGCCGCAGACATCAGGGAAGTGATGAACGCGTAAGCCTCTCGAATACTGGCGCATTGCCGAGTCTGTTATTTGTTGTTTCTGACAGCATCACAGTCCAATCTCATCGACTAGCCTCTTGGAACCCGAAAGGAAAACGCCGCTGCAGCGGCCACCTTTCGGGAACAACTGCCTGCCGAATAATCGGCCGGAAACGGAAATCCAGCAGAGGGTTAGACCATGGAAGTTCAATGCTACAACACTAAAGCGTTGCAGGAAGGTAGTCTTAGCACCACGTTTGTGAGCTGGGATGAGTTCAGGAAACTGGCGAAAGTCGGCGATACCATCAGGGAACCATCAAGAACCCTGGTCATCACCGAAAAAACCTTTGAACTGACAGCATCAGGTGATCAGTTCGCCATACAGATCTACGCACGCTAACTCACCCAACTGTGGGAGCGGGCTTGCTCGCGAAGGCGATGCATCAGCCACCATCATCAGTGACTGGCCCTCCGCTTTCGCGAGCAAGTCGAATCGTCGCACCGCCGCTCCCACATTGGACTGTGTGCACTTGAGAGGTTAGAACTCGATACGCACGTCGCCCTTGGGCACGCTGCAGCACGACAGGATGTAGCCTTCGGCTTCGTCTTCCTCGGTGATCCCACCGTTGTGGTCCATCTCGACCTCCCCGCCCAGCTTCATGACCTTGCACGTCCCACAAATGCCCATGCCGCACGCTTTGGGGATCAGCAGGCCAAGCTTGGCCGCCGCCGCGTGTACGGTTTCGCCCGGTGCCACTCGAATGCTTTTGCCGGAGGCAATAAATTCCACCTGATGCAGGTCCGCCAGGTCGACCTCTGGCGCGTCCGCGGCTTGCTCGGCTTGCTCCACCGCATCGGCGCGGGCTTCCGGCGGCGTGGCGCCGAAGGATTCCTCGTGGTAGCGCGTCATGTCGAAGCCAGCGGCCTCCAGCAGGCGTTTTACCGCGCTCATGTACGGCGTAGGGCCGCAGCAGAACACTTCGCGCTCCAGGAAGTCCGGCACCATCAATTCCAGCATCTTGTGGTTCAGGTAACCGCGATAACCCGCCCAGGGCTCGCCCAACCCGTGTTTTTCACAGATCAGGTGCAGGCTGAAGTTATCGATCCGCGACGCCATGTGCTCCAGCTCGCGATGGTAAATGATGTCTTTGGGCGAGCGGGCGCTGTGGACAAACGTCATGTCGACGTTCGCGTTGGTGTCGTAGAACCAGCGCGCCATGGACATCACCGGCGTGATGCCGACGCCGCCGCTGAGGTACAGCACTTTCGGGCTTGGGAAGTCGATGGCATTGAACAGCCCGACCGGCCCGTGCACCGCCAACTCCTGGCCTTCATGCAGGGTGTCGTGCAGCCAGTTGGAAACTCGCCCGCCCGGCACGCGCTTGATGGTCACCGAGAAGCTGTAGGGCACCGACGGCGAACTGGAGATGGTGTACGAGCGCATGATCGGCTGGCCTTCGATCTCCAACTCCAGGGTGACGAATTGCCCTGGCTTGAAAAAGAACAAAATCGGCTGGTCGGCCATGAAGCAAAAGGTGCGCACGTCCCAGGTTTCCTGGATGACTTTGACGCAACGGACGATGTGCCGACCATTGGCCCAGGTCTGGGTGGTTACCGGGTTCAGGAAATTGTTGGACATGCTTGCTCTCCACTGCCGATGCTCGGCTTTATGGTGGCGATTCTGCGTAACGCCGGAACCGCCCATTTACCTATCTGCGACATTCACATACTTATCGCGACCAGCCCCCATACCACGGGGCTTGCGCGTCGGGATCAGAGTGGGCCATGTCGCTAATGGACAAGGTTCGGTGCATCGGCGGCCCCACACTCGCTTCCAACAAAGACGCTTTCTTTACGCCTTGCTGCAAAACCTGATCAGCCACTTTCGCCGGCCACACAGAATGGCCATGAGGACACACACGATGGACGTCACCGCAACCTTAAGCTTGGGCGATCCGCTGGAACCCGCACGCAAGGCCACCGCGCAAATGCTGCAAGAGCGCGAACGCACTTTTTCGCTGCCGCAGCCGTTCTACTCTGATGAGCGGTTGTTTGATATCGACATGCAGGAGATCTTCCAGAAAGAGTGGTTGATCGCCGGCATGACCTGCGAGATCCCCGCCAAGGGCAACTACATCACCCTGCAAATCGGCAAGAACCCGATCATCGTGATCCGTGGCGCCGACGGCGTGGTGCATGCCTTCCATAACGTGTGCCGCCACCGGGGCTCGCGCCTGTGCACCAGCGACAAGGGCAAGGTCGCCAAGCTCGTTTGCCACTACCACCAGTGGACCTACGAGCTGGACGGCCGCCTGCTGTTCGCCGGCACCGAGATGGGCGCCGACTTCGACATGAAGCAGTACGGCCTGAAGCCGGTGAACGTGAAAACGGCGGGTGGCTACATCTTCATCAGCCTGGCCGAAAACCCGCCGGCCATCGATGACTTCCTGTCGACGTTGAACCACTACATGGAACCCTACGACATGGAGAACACCAAGGTGGCGATTCAAACCACCTTGTTCGAAAAGGCCAACTGGAAGCTGGTGCTGGAAAACAACCGCGAGTGCTACCACTGCAACGCATCGCACCCGGAACTGCTGAAAACCCTGCTGGAATGGGACGACGTCACCGACCCGCGCGCCGACCAGGCGTTTAAAGATCACGTCGCTGCCTCCGCCGCCGCGTGGGACGCCGAAAAGATTCCTTACGCCCACGCCAGCTTCGGCCTGCGCAACCGCATCGTGCGCATGCCGCTGCTCAAAGGCACCGTGTCGATGACCCTGGACGGCAAACAAGGCTGTGCCAAGCTGATGGGTCGCATCAAAAACCCGGACCTGGGCTCGATGCGCATCCTGCACCTGCCGCATTCGTGGAACCACTGCATGGGCGACCACATCATTGTGTTCACCGTGTGGCCGATCAGCGCCCAGGAAACCATGGTCACCACCAAGTGGATCGTGCACAAGGACGCCGTGGAAGGTGTGGACTACGACGTGGAGCGTATGCGCCAAGTCTGGGACGCCACCAATGACCAGGACCGTCGCCTGGCCGAAGAGAACCAGCGCGGGATCAACTCCACCGCTTACCAGCCAGGCCCGTACTCCAAGACCTATGAGTTTGGTGTGGTGAATTTTGTCGATTGGTACAGCGAGCGTTTATTGAACAACCTGGGGGCGGCGCCAGCGCCTTACCTCAAGGGCGTAGCGGCGCACGAATAACTGACACCCCACAGATCAAACTGTGGGAGATCAAACTGTGGGAGCGGGCTTGCTCGCGAATGCGGTGGTTCAGCAATGAATAAATTGACTGATACACCGCCTTCGCGAGCAAGCCCGCTCCCACAGTTGGATGAGTTGACTGTTCGAAAATTGATCAACCCCCTTACAGCCCTTTGCCAATCTACCCTCCAGCCTTCGCCCAACAACTTATCCACAAAGCCACCCACAGCAATTGTGGGCAAGTGTGCTCAACCCTCGAAATTAACTGAAGAAAATCCGTGACTTATTCAGTTCATGCGGTTTTAGCCACACCTGATCACTTATTGATCAAACCCTTGAAAGCCCCTGAATACGTGGCCTACAGCAGTACGCGAACACCTTATCCACAGAAGCACCAACAGACTTTGGGGGCAACTTCGCCAGCCTTGTGGAAAACCACCTCAAACCTTCATGAATCGGGGCATTCAGGAGTTTCAGCGAGCCAACAGGGTAAAATTGATCATATTTTGATCAACCTACTGAAAGCCTTTATTTATAAGGCTCCCAGCCGAGAGCGAACATCTTATCCACAGAAGCGCCAACAGACTTTGGGGGCAAGTTTGTGCCAGGTTTCAAACTTATCCAGGGAAAAACCCAAGCAAAAACCGTCAGTTAGCCTGGTTGTTTTTCGTACAGAGGGCTGCAGGGCTTGATCAGCCGGGGCTGTGGACAACCGCGAACAGGTTATCCACAGGCGGATCAACAGGGATTGTGGGTAATCCGGACAATGCACCGCAAAAGCAGTGCGAGGGCGGGCTTTTCTGTGGGAGCTGGCTTGCCAGCTCCCACACAAGCCAGCCCCGACAGGTAATCAGCGCACCACGCCTTCTTCAATGAGTAGCTTGAGAATGGCCTCGGCACCCGCTTCCGGGGTAAGCCCCTTGAGCACTTGCCCACCGCCACCACTGGCCTTGGCGGTCGCCGCCTTCATCCGATCCGCGCCGCTCTTGGCCTTGATCACCTTGAGGCGCTTGGGCCTGGGCTTGGCCGGTTGCAACACCGCGTCTGTGAATAACTCGTCCGCCTCGATTTCGACCTCATGGGCCGCCAGCTCCCCGCGCTGCGCCGGGCCATAGGCGCTTTGCCGTGGCTTGGGCGCGGCGTTATCCACAGTCGCCAGGAACGGCAGGCGCACCTTCAGGCGGCGCCGCTGGCCACGCGGCAAGGCTTGCAGCACATGGGCCACGCCGCCGTCGATAGATTCGACCTGCGCCAGCCCGACAATCAACGGCCAGCCCAATTGCTCGGCCAACAGGAACGGCAACATGCCCGAGCCTTCGCCGGTTTCCGCCTGGCTGCCGGTGAGTACCACGTGGGCGCCGGCCTCGCGCAGATAATCACTGAGCACCGGCAGGGCGTCGCTGCCCGCCGGTTGTTCCAGTACATGCAATTGCGGCAGGCCCATGCCCAGGTAGCTGCGCAACGTCGGCTCGTTAACGTCACCGGCATGCAGCACCTGCAACTTATCCCCAGCCAGCTGCAGGCCCAACTCGACGGCGCGTGCATCCTGCTCCGCACGGCGCGGGCGGCCGGAGGTCGGGTGGGCGCCGATGGACACCAGGCTGATTACATTCGTGGTCATGGTCATTTCCTTAAGCCGCATCGCGCTTGGCGCCATGGCGGTAGGCCTCGACCGCAGCGATCAAGGCTTGCAGAATCGCGGCGCTTTCGCCGATCACCGACAGGTCGGCACGCTTGATCATGTCGCAGCCAGGGTCGAGGTTGATCGCTACCACCTTGTCGCAGGCACCGATGCCTTGCAGGTGCTGGATCGCTCCGGAAATGCCCACGGCCACGTACACCCGTGCGGTGACCCAGGTGCCGCTGGCGCCGACCTGGCGATCACGCGCCATAAAGCCATCGTCCACTGCCACCCGTGACGCGCCTTCGGTAGCGCCCAAGGCGGCGGCGGTCTGGTGGAACAATGCCCAATCCTTGACGCCATTGCCGCCAGAGAAAATAAACTCCGCCTCGGCCATCGGAATCGCCCCGGGGTCCACCGCCACTGCGCCGAGGTCCTCGATACGCGGCAGGCTGCGCGCCAGCGCTGTGGATAACTCCACGGGCAAGGCTTCGTGACGGGTTTCGCTGACCGGCTCGGCGCATTCCACCGCTGCCAGAATCAGGCGCGGCAGTGGCCGGGCCAAATCCTCCTGGCCCGCACCGGCGCGGCCGATGCACTCTTCGTCCTTGACCTGCCACACGCGTGTGGCCGGGCGCTCCTTCAGGCTCGCGGCAAAACGCCGGCCCAATTCGCCGCCGCCACTGCGGCTGTCGGGCAGCAACCAATGGCGCGGGTTGAACTGGTTATCCACAGCCCGCAAGCCCTGGATGCGTTGCTCCGGTGAATAACCCTCGAATTCCTGGCCTTCCAACACCAGCAGGCGATCGACGCCCGCCGTGGCAAAGGCGCTTTCTTTGTGCTCGCCAAACACCACCGCCAGCACTGCACCGTCGCTGCCGGCAAGTTGCCGGGCCAGGCCGAGCAAGTCGCGGTCATGGCTGCTCAGCCGGCCCCCGACCATGTCCGGCACCACGTTGATATAGAACGCCGGCGCTGTTACCTGATGCAACGGCAACTGCACTTCCACCGCCGCCGTGCGCTTGGCCGCGCCGCCCTGCTGGGCGCCGCTGCGGTCGATACGCTTGATGCCGTTGGGGCCGATAAACCCTACGCCATGTACATTTTTGCGGATGACGCCGTTCGGCCCCATCCAGCTGTGTTGCAGCGGCTGCATGGCGGCGTGCAACGGGTGCAGGCGGTTACGGGCGATCCATTCGGCCCGTGGGTCACGGCGGATAATGTCGCTCATCAGTGCACCTCCGCAGGTTGACGCTTGATGGGGGCCTTGGCCGGTGTGGCGTCTTCAAGCAATGCGTCGGCCACCAATTCAGCGATGTCCTTGATCAGTGGCCGTGGCTCGACTACACCCTCAAGCATTGCGGTGCATTGTGGACAACCCACGGCCACCAGTTCGGCGCCGGTTTCGCGGATGTCGTCCATGCGCATATCCGGGATCCGCTGCTTGCCGGGAATATCGGTGATCGGCGC
This sequence comes from Pseudomonas sp. W3I7, assembly GCF_030816095.1. Lineage (NCBI taxonomy): Bacteria > Pseudomonadati > Pseudomonadota > Gammaproteobacteria > Pseudomonadales > Pseudomonadaceae > Pseudomonas > Pseudomonas sp. W3I7. The sequence goes on along the minus strand of NZ_JAUSXP010000001.1, from coordinate 144,400 downwards.
GCCGCCACCGCCGCCGCAGCAGCGCGAACGGAAGCCCGAGCGTTGCATCTCCTTCACCTCGATGCCCAACGCCCGCAGCACTTGGCGCGGCGCCTCGTATTCGCCGTTGTAGCGGCCCAGGTAACAAGGGTCGTGGTAGGTCACGCTGTTGCCCTTGTGCTGGCCCAGGTTCAGCGCGCCCTCGTCGATCAGTTCGGCCATGAAGGTGCTGTGGTGCTGCACGACATAATTACCGTTGAAGGCGCCGTATTCGTTCTTCAGCACGTGAAAGCTGTGCGGGTCGCAGGTGACGATGCGCTTGAAGCTGTACTTTTCCAGTGTGCGGATATTGCGCGTGGCCAGCAGTTGGAAAGTGGCTTCATCGCCCAGCCGCCGCGCCACATCACCGCTGTCGCGTTCTTCCAGGCCGAGCACGGCAAAGTCGACTTTGGCCGCTTTGAGCACTTTGACGAACGCGCGCAAGGTGCGTTGGTTGCGCATGTCGAACGCGCCGTCACCGACCCAGAACAGCACGTCGCAGCTGGCTTTTTCGCTGAGCAACGGCAGGTTCAGGTCCGCTGCCCAGTTGAGGCGACCGCCCGGTGCGAAACCGCCGGGGTTATCGGTGGCAATCAGGTTTTCCAGAACTTCGGCGCCCTTGTTCGGCGTGGCGCCTTTTTCCAGGGTGAGATGGCGGCGCATGTCGACGATGGCGTCGACGTGCTCGATCATCATCGGGCACTCTTCCACGCAGGCGCGGCAGGTGGTGCACGACCACAGGGTTTCGGCGTCGACCAGGCCGTTGACGATGGGCTGGTGCGGGTTGCCGCCGTGCTCGCCGATTGGCTTGCCTGGGTACGGGCTGCCAGCGAACTTGGCATCGGTGCCACCGGCCAGGCCGACCACCATGTCCTGAATGAGTTTTTTCGGGTTCAGCGGCTGGCCGGCAGCGAACGCCGGGCACGCGGCTTCGCACTTGCCGCATTGCACGCAGGCGTCGAAGCCGAGCAGTTGGTTCCAGGTAAAATCCTTGGGTTTTTCCACGCCCAATGGCGCGGTTTTATCGCTGAGGTCGAGCGGCTTCAAACCGGTGGAGCGGCCGCCGCCAAAACGCTCGGCGCGGCGGTGCCAGGCCAGGTGCAGGGCGCCGGCGAAGGCGTGTTTCATCGGCCCGCCCCAGGTCATGCCGAAGAACATTTCGCTCACGCCCCACAGCACGCCCAGGCTCAAGAGCGCGGCGAGCAGCCAGCCGCCAAAGTCGGCGGGCAAAATCCCGGCCACCGGCAAGGTCACCAGGAAGAAGCTCACCGAGAACGCCATCAGGCTTTTCGGCAGGCGCATCCACGGGCCTTTCGACAGACGCGCGGGTGGGTTACGCCGACGCAGGTAGACGAAGGTGGCGCCGACGAACATCAGCACCGAGGCCAGCAGCAAGGCATAGCCGAGGATACGGTTATGCAGGCCAAAACCGTGCACCAAAATAGCCAGCAGCGCCGACAGCACAAAGCCCAGGGCCGTGGCGACGTGGGTGTTGGCGATGTATTTGTCGCGGGCGACCACGTGGTGCAGGTCAACCATGTAGCGCTTGGGCATGGCCAGCAGGCCGCCGAGCAGGTCGACCTTGGACGCGCGGCCACGGCGCCACATGTTGACCCGGCGCAAGGCGCCGAGGGCGGCGAGGCCCAGAGCAGCAAAGAGCAGGATGGGAAGAAGGGTGTTCAACATGGTGAAGCTCCCGAAGACCACACAGGTCTACTGTGAAACTGGCCCGAAATGTGGGAGCGGGCTTGCTCGCGAAAGCGGTGGGTCAGCCACCGGATGCATCAACTGACACACCGTCTTCGCGAGCAAGCCCGCTCCCACAGTTGACCGAGTCCACCTCGTCAGAAATCCTTGCACAAGCGCAGGGCGTCATAGATCGCGGCGTGGGTATTACGCTGCGCCACACAGTCACCGATGCGGAACAGCAAGTAGCCGTCACCCGCTTCGCTCAAGCACGGCTGCGGCTTGATCGCGAACAACGCTTCGACGTCGATCTGGCCCTTGTTGCGCGAACCGTCCTTGAGCCCGTAGTAAATGGCCTCGTCCGGGCGCACACCGTTCTCGACCACCACCTGGTCAACCACGCGTTCTTCCTTGGCGCCGGTGTATTCGTTCTCCAGCACGGCCACCAGCTTGTCGCCCTCGCGGTAGACCTTTTCCAGCATCATGTCGCCGGTCATGATCACTTCTTTGGGGTACATGCTGCGGTAGTAAGTCGGGAACGACGTACCACCAATCGCCACGCCAGGCTTGATGTCGTCGGTAACGATTTCCACCTGGCAGCCTTTGTCGGCCAGGAAGTCGGCCACCGACATGCCGGTGAACTCGCAGATGGTGTCGTACACCAACACGTTCTTGCCCGGCGCGACTTTGCCGTCGAGCACGTCCCAACTGCTCACCACCAAACCTTCAGCGGCGCCCCAGTGTTCGTTCTGCTCGATAAACGGATGCCCGCCGACGGCCAGCACCACGATATCAGGGCGCAGGTCCAGGATGGTTTCGGCATCCGCCGCCACGCCCAGGCGCAGGTCGACTTTCAAGCGCGCCAATTCCAGCTGGAACCAGCGGGTGATGCCGGCGATCTGGTCACGCTGCGGGGCTTTGGAGGCCGTGGTGATTTGTCCGCCGATAAATTCTTTCTTCTCGAACAGGGTCACGTCGTGGCCACGTTCGGCCGCGACCCGCGCCGCTTCCATGCCGGCCGGGCCGGCACCCACCACCACGACTTTGCGTTTGACCCCGGTGGATTTCTCGATGATGTGTGGCACGCCCATGTATTCACGGGAGGTCGCGGCGTTCTGGATGCACAACACATCCAGGCCCTGGTATTGGCGGTCGATGCAGTAGTTGGCGCCGACGCATTGTTTGATCTGGTCGATCTGGCCCATCTTGATCTTGGCGATCAAGTGCGGGTCGGCGATGTGCGCACGGGTCATGCCGACCATGTCCACATAGCCGCCTTCCAGAATGCGCGTGGCCTGGTTCGGGTCCTTGATGTTCTGTGCGTGCAGCACTGGAACCTTGACCACTTCCTTGATACCGGCCGCCAGGTGCAGGAACGGCTCCGGCGGGTAGCTCATGTTGGGGATCACGTTGGCCAGGGTGTTGTGGGTGTCACAACCCGAGCCCACCACGCCGATAAAATCGAGCATGCCGGTGTCGTCGTAATACTTGGCGATCTGCTTCATGTCCTCGTGGGACAAGCCGTCCGGGTGGAACTCGTCGCCACACAGGCGCATGCCCACGCAGAAGTCGTCACCGACCTCGGCGCGCACGGCTTTGAGCACTTCCAGGCCGAACTTCATGCGGCCCTCGAAAGTGCCGCCCCATTCGTCAGTACGCTTGTTGACCCGTGGGCTCCAGAACTGGTCGATCATGTGCTGGTGCACCGCAGACAGTTCCACCCCGTCCAGGCCACCGGCCTTGGCGCGCTTGGCGGCGCTGGCGTAGTTGCCGATCACGCGCCAGATTTCTTCCGGCTCGATGGTCTTGCACGTAGCACGGTGCACCGGCTCACGCACGCCGGACGGCGACATCAGGGTTGGCCAGTTAAAGCCGTCCCAGCGCGAGCGACGGCCCATGTGGGTAATCTGGATCATGATCTTGGCGCCATGCTTGTGCATGGCGTCGGCCAGGTTCTGGAAGTGCGGGATGATGCGGTCGGTGGACAGGTTCACCGAGCTCCACCACTCCTGCGGGCTGTCGATGGCCACCACCGAGGAGCCGCCACAGATCGCCAGGCCGATACCGCCCTTGGCTTTCTCTTCGTAGTACTTCACATAGCGGTCGGTGGTCATGCCGCCGTCGGTGGCATACACCTCGGCGTGGGCGGTACTGAGCACGCGGTTGCGGATAGTCAGTTTGCCGATCTGGATCGGCGCAAACATTGCTTCGAAAGCCATGGCACGGTTCCTCGACTTACAACGGCTTGACGGTGAACAGGCCGTCGTCATGGCCCTCTTCGGAGCCTCCATAAACTTGCTCGGCTACGGTGCGAATCTTGCTGCCGCGCGCTTGCAGAATCTGGTCCATGGCACCGGCAAACCAGCCGGTGAACATGTAGTCCACTTTGCGCCCGACCTTGCCGTACACGTAGACAAACGCCGAGTGTTCGAGCTTGACGCTGGCAGTGCCTTTGTCGAGGTCGATGTCCTGGATCTTGAACAGGCCCCAGCCGCGTTGCGACAGGCGCTTCATGTAGTGCTCGAATACTGCAACGCCTTCCAGGCCGTGGCATTCAGCTTCTTTTTCGCACCAGTGCCAGGCAGATTTGTAGCCGGCCTTGTAGAGGATTTCGGCGTAGGCGTCAGCGCCCAGCACTTCTTCGATGCCCATGTGGTTGTTGACGAAGAAATGCCGTGGCACATACAGCATCGGCAGGGCGTCGGAGGTCCAGACACCGGTTTCGCTGTCGACTTCGATAGGCAATTGCGGGGCGATTTTGGCCATGAAAACTTAACTCCAGAAATTCGGTTTCAGTGCTTAGCAAAGCTTTTGCTTTGCTCTTATAAACAAGCCGTGTGAATGACTTTGGAGCCGTAGCGAGCACGTCGAGAGCAAGGAAGGACCGGAGCGACAAGCGAGACAGTACGGTACGTACGGCGAGCTTGGCGCGAGGACCTGACGCAGCTATCGGCGAGCGGAGTAGGCTCCAGAGTTATTCATTCGCCCCAGACGTCTTTGAGGACATTGACCCAGTTCTCGCCCATGATCTTGCGCACCACGCGCTCGCTGTGGCCGCGTTTGAGCAGGGTCTCGGTGAGGTTGGGGAACTCGCCCACGGTGCGGATGCCCAGCGGGTTGATGATCTTGCCGAAGCTGGTCAGGCGGCGGGCGTAGCCCTTGTCATGGGTCAGCATCTCGAAGAAATCCTGGCCATGGCCCTGGGTGAAGTCGGTGCCGATGCCGATCGCGTCTTCGCCGACGATGTTCATGGTGTATTCGATGGCTTCGGCGTAGTCGTCGATAGTCGAATCAATGCCCTTGGCCAGGAACGGCGCGAACATGGTCACGCCGACAAAACCGCCATGGTCGGCGATGAACTTGAGTTCTTCATCGGACTTGTTACGCGGGTGCTCTTTAAGGCCCGACGGCAGGCAGTGGGAGTAGCACACCGGCTTTTTCGATTCGAGGATGACTTCTTCGCTGGTCTTGGAACCGACGTGGGACAGGTCGCACATGATGCCGACACGGTTCATCTCGCCGACGATTTCACGACCAAAGCCCGACAGGCCGCCGTCGCGCTCGTAGCAGCCGGTGCCGACCAGGTTCTGGGTGTTGTAGCACATCTGCACCACACCTACGCCGAGCTGCTTGAAGATCTCGACGTAGCCCAGCTGGTCTTCAAACGCATGGGCGTTCTGGAAGCCGAAGATGATGCCGGTCTTGCCCTGCTCTTTTGCACGGCGAATGTCGGCGGTGGTTTTCACCGGGATCACCAGGTCGCTGTTTTCACGGATCAGGGTCTGGCTGGCAACGATGTTGTTGATCGTGGCCTGGAAGCCTTCCCACACCGACACCGTGCAGTTGGCGGCGGTGAGGCCACCTTTGCGCATGTCTTCGAACAGGTCGCGGTTCCACTTGGCAATAATCAGACCGTCGATAACGATGCTGTCGGCGTGCAACTCGGCTGGGCTCATCAGGCGTCCCCTTATTGGCGATTCATGCGCCGAATCGTCTGCCGGCGCTTTGGGGCCAGCATATGCCCAGGGGCAACCTGAGCCGGGTGCAAAAACGACAGGGGAATTGCCGAAAGCGTCAATCAGCGACAAAGGCCTACATGACATCGCTGACGGGTGGCTGTTCTTTGTCCCACGCTTGAGCCAGAATTTGCTCATCACCTGATATGAGACGGCGCAATGAAATCGATTTTCCTGGCTTTGGCACTCATCGCAACCGGCGTCCACGCCGCCGAAGACACCGACAACACGCCTTGCGATGGCATCGAAAACGACAAACAAACCCTGGAATGCGCCACCTATAACAAAACCACCGCCGAGCAATTGCTCAAGGATAACTATCAGGGCTTGCTCGAACGCATGGGTTCAACCTATGGCAGCAACAAATCGCAACTGGCCGACATTACCGCTCGTCTGAAGGATGCCCAGCAGAAGTGGGAAAAACTTCGCGATGCCGATTGCGCGGTGGACACCTTCCCGGCGGTGAATGGCAGCAAGGACTACGCGATTCAACAGAATGACTGCCTGGCGCGGATGAGTGATGAGCGGTCGGAGTTTTTGGAGTCGATCGGGCAGGAATAAGCCGGATCAATCGCAAAGCACCCTTGAAAAGGAATTCACATGTACTACCCACGCGAAGCGCAGCGGGACTTTCTGTTCACGCGCGCCGTCATGCTGTTTGTCGCCACGTTGGTGTTGGCCCTGATGCTGTTTCTTTCCAAAGATCGGGGAGCCCCCTACGCCCTGATCAAGGCGTCCCCCGTGGAGACGACCGGGCAGGTGACTCAACTGGAAAGCTTTGGTAACTGGGGCACCATCACCAACGTGTATTACAGCTTCAAGCACGACGAACACGATCAAGACGGTATGGCCACCACCAGCGGCTACGCCGGCGGCCCTGTGTACGAAGTCGGTAGCCCGGTGCAAGTGGTGTACTCGAAATGGTTTCCAAGCGTTCACAACCTCAAGGCCAATTTCAACAGTGGTAGGTGGAACTTCTACATAATGAGCGCCAGTGCCGCGCTGATAGTGTTATGTCAGGCCCTGATGTTCTGGACGTTGTTCAGAATCTATCGGCACAAAGAAGAGGATCGACAGTACTGATCTGATTTCGCAGGTGCATCCAAAGGCATGCCTGCGCCACTTTACGCTTACCAAGGCCATTTCATGACTATCTGCGGCATCGAAATCAAAGGCAGCGAAGCCATCATCGCTGTCGCCTCCCTGGACAACCAGGCGCTGACCCATGTGGCCCTGGCCACCAAGAAAATCGCCCTTGATGATGACGATGAAGCGGCCAACGTCAAAGCCTTCGCCGCCCAGGTGAAGGCCTTTGTGCAGGCCAACGCCATCACCCGCATCGCGATCAAGAAGCGCAGCAAGAAAGGCGAATTCGCCGGTGGCCCGACCACGTTCAAGATTGAAGGGGTGTTTCAGTTGCTGGACGGGGTTGAGGTGACATTGCTGTCGCCGCAGACCATCAACGCGCAGAACAAGAAGCACGACTTTGCCCTGCCGGAGACGCTGAACAAATATCAGCATGAGGCCTTCAAGGCGGCGTGTTCGGCACTGGTCAAAAAATAGGCCACACCAAAAATCCCCTGTGGGAGCTGGCTTGCCTGCGATGGCGGCCTGCCAGACAACGCTGCACTGCCTGATCTACCGCTATCGCAGGCAAGCCAGCTCCCACAGTTGATTTATGGTGTCTTGGAGTTCGGTGTACGGCGCTTGTGCAGCAGCCAGTCGCCAAAGGATTTGTCTTCCAGGGCATACCCGCCGCGACTCGACTTCCACACCAACTCTTTATCACGCAAGGCATCGATACAGGCCTGAATGGTCTGGGTGCCCGGCACCACGTCGCTGCCCATGTCCTCCAGTGCCTTGCTGACCGCCGTGAGTGTGCTATCGGTAAACGGCGCAAAAGGCTCGTTGTTCTGCGAGCGTTCCACCATCACCGCCAACACAGCACGCTGTGGAACGGTGAGGTTGTTCCACGCGCTTTCAAATTCGGTCCACACGCCGGCACGCAACAGTTCGGCGCGGCTGTGCAGCAGCTGGCCCAGGTTGCTCGCCTCGCCCAACTCCAGCGCCACTTCGCCGATGATGGTACGCAGCATTTCCGGGCGCCGGCCGACCAGTTCGAAGGCTTCGTCGATATCCGCAGCGTTGAACTGATTGGTGCTGGCCAAATGCGCGTTGAGGTGCACGGTGTAGGCCTGAGTGAACTCTTTGCCGAGCAAGGGAAAGGGGGTGATGCTGGAGCCGAAGAATGGCTGGCTTTTACCGAGGACCAAATGCGCGAGCTTGTCGCGATTGGAGCCGGTGAACACCAGCCGCAAGCCACTGCCCTCCTCGTCACGGCCTTGGTTGAGCTGATCTCGGGCAGCTTTCAACGCGAACATCGCGTTGATGCCGGACTCGGTGGTGAGTGCGTGCTGCGCTTCATCAATCACCAGTACGACGGGCTTTTCGGCAGCGCTGTGGAGCAACTCCAACGCTTGAGTCAGCGTCGCACCCACCGGCAATTGTGGCTTGCTGAAGTCCCAGGAAAGGGTACGCAGGAAGCTTAGCTTCTCGATTCCAATGTTCTTGGCCAGCTTGCGAATACCCTTTTCATAGGGCACCAGCGCCGCGGCAATAGCGCTGGCGATCAACTCCGCCGGATCTTTCTCTTTGTCAGCCCAGAGATCCACGTAAACCGCCAGCCAACCCCGCAGTTGACACTCCGGGATCAGGTCTTCGCGCAAAAAGGTACTTTTGCCGGTGCGACGCGGCGCAGCGAGAAACAGGCCAGAGGTAAAATCCTGAATACCGGCCCCCACCAAACCATCGGCAATGCTGCTTGCCAGGGCGGGGCGGCGGAATACGAAGCCGCTGTTCTTCGACATGGTTTTATACTCAATTATGGAAAGGACTATAAATTATAGTAACGAGTATAATTGACTATAATTGCCCGTCAAACCACCTCCCGTCGCCGATCCTCTCTCGGACACTTGGCAAACCGCGCCCGGTAGCTGCGGGTGAAGTACGACGGCGACTCAAACCCGCACGCAATACTCACTTCCAGCACGCTCATGTCGCTTTGGCGCAATAGCTGCCGGGCTTTTTCCAGGCGCAGGCCGAGGTAGAAGTTGCTCGGCGTGTCGTTCAGGTGCAGACGGAACAGGCGCTCCAGCTGGCGCCGCGTGACCTTGATCGCCTCGGCCAACGCCAACGTGCTCAGCGGCGGCTCGCTGTGCTGTTCCATCTCACCGATCACCTGCACCAGCTTCTTGTTGTTGATGCCATAACGCGTGGCGATCTGCATGCGCTGGTGGTCTTTGCGCGGGCGGATGCGCCCGAGCACGAATTGCTCGGACACCTGAATCGCCAGGTCCGGGCCGTGGGCCTGGGCGATCAGGTCGAGCATCAGGTCGATGGAGGCGGTGCCACCGGCGCAGGTGATGCGCCGGCGGTCAATCTCGAACAGCTCCTGGGTCACCGTGAGCTGTGGATAGGATTCCTTGAACGCGTCGATGGCTTCCCAGTGCAGGGTCAGGCGGTGGCCGTCGAGCAAACCGGCTTCTGCGAGCACACAGGCGCCGGTGTCGATGGCGCCGAGGGTCACGCCATCGTGGTCAAGGCGACGCAGCCAGTGTTCCAGTGCGGGCGTAGTGAACTTCAAGGGTTCGAAGCCTGCGACCACCATCAGCGTCGCGCCTTTTTTCAGCGGTTCCAGCGCGGCGTCGGCGTTCACCGACATGCCATTGCTCGCCAGCACCGCGCCGCCATCGGCACTTAACACGTGCCAGCGGTACAACTCGCCGCGAAAGCGGTTGGCCACGCGCAGCGGTTCCAGCGCGGAAATAAAGCCGATGGCCGAGAAACCCGGCATCAGCAGAAAGTAGAAATCCTGGGACATGGTGGCGCTCTCGTAGGACGGGCAGCGTGCTCACTGTGATACGCCAGTTCAACCGACCATTCAAGAGCACAGGTCGCTGCAGTGCAAGAGCTGGTCGCCGCCGTGCGCTTTGCCTCCCCTCAAGCTGCGTAACGTGATCCCACGGCGCACAAAGACGCCGGCCCCCACAATAACGACCTGCCGAGGGATCCACCATGAACCGACTGATCAGCCGCTGCGTGCTTGCACTCAGCGCCAGCGCCATCTTGAGCACCAGCGTACTCGCGGCCGACGCAGAATCTTGCCGCAACGTGCGCATGGGTGTGGTGAACTGGACCGACGTAATCGCCACCAGCGCCATGACCCAAGTATTGCTCGACGGCCTCGGCTACAAGACCAAACAAACCAGCGCCTCCCAGCAAATCATCTTCGCCGGTATCCGCGACCAGCGCCTGGACATGTTCCTGGGCTATTGGAACCCGCTGATGACCCAGACCATCACGCCGTTCGTCGACGCCAAGCAAGTCAAAGTCCTCGACAAGCCGAGCCTGGAAGATGCGCGCGCCACCCTCGCCGTGCCGACTTACCTGGCGGATAAAGGCCTGAAAACCTTCGCCGACATTGCCAGGTTCGAAAAAGAACTGGGCGGCAAGATCTACGGCATCGAGCCAGGCTCGGGCGCCAATACCCAGATCAAGGCGATGATCGCCAAGAACCAGTTCGGCCTCGGCAAGTTCCAGTTGGTGGAGTCCAGCGAAGCCGGGATGCTCGCCGCCGTCGACCGCGCCGTGCGCCGCAAAGAAGCCGTGGTGTTCTTTGGCTGGGCGCCGCACCCGATGAACGTCAACGTCGCGATGACTTACCTCACCGGCAGCGATGACGCCCTTGGCCCGAACGAAGGCATGGCCACGGTGTGGAGCGTGACTTCACCGACCTACGCCGAGCAGTGCCCCAACGTGCACAAGCTATTGACCAACCTGACCTTCACCGCCGCCGACGAGAGCCGAATGATGCAGCCGTTGCTGGATCACAAAGACGCCTTCGAGTCTGCCAAGCAGTGGCTCAAGGACCACCCGCAAGACCAGCAGCGCTGGCTCGAAGGCGTGACCACCTCCGACGGCAAACCGGCCGCGGCCAACCTGCAACTGACCAGCAAATAACCTGATTCGCATCACCGTATCGCAGCCGCTGTTGGCTGCGAACGGCATCACTACGCCCGCCTGTAAGGAACCGCCTCATGAACCACGACGTCATCATCACCTGCGCACTCACCGGTGCTGGCGACACGACCAGCCGCAGCCCGCACGTGCCGGTCACGCCCAAACAAATCGCTGCCGCCGCCGTGGAAGCCGCCAAAGCCGGCGCCACCGTGGTGCACTGCCATGTGCGTGACCCGCAAACCGGCAAGTTCAGCCGCGACGTGGCGCTGTACCGCGAAGTGATGGAGCGCATTCGCGAGGCCGACATCGACATCATCGTCAACCTCACCGCCGGCATGGGCGGCGACCTGGAAATCGGCGGCGGCGAGAACCCGATGGAGTTCGGCCCCAACACCGACCTGGTCGGCCCGCTGACGCGCCTGGCCCATGTCGAGGAACTGCTGCCGGAGATCTGCACCCTGGACTGCGGCACGCTCAACTTTGGCGATGGCGACACCATTTACGTCTCTACTCCGGCGCAGCTGCGGGCGGGTGCCAAACGCATTCAGGAGCTGGGCGTTAAGGCCGAGCTGGAAATTTTCGACACCGGCCACCTGTGGTTCGCCAAGCAGATGATCAAGGAGGGCTTGCTCGACAACCCGCTGTTTCAGCTGTGCCTGGGCATCCCATGGGGCGCGCCGGCCGACACCACCACCATGAAAGCCATGGTCGACAACCTGCCTGCCGACGCCGTGTGGGCCGGCTTCGGTATCGGCCGCATGCAAATGCCCATGGCGGCGCAAGCGGTGCTGCTGGGCGGCAACGTGCGGGTCGGCCTGGAAGACAACCTGTGGCTGGACAAGGGCGTGCTCGCCACTAACGGCCAACTGGTGGAGCGCGCGAGTGAAATCCTCAGCCGCCTGGGTGCACGGGTCATGACCCCGGCAGAAGGCCGAATCAAGATGGGCCTGACCAAGCGCGGCTAATCCCGGCCGAAACCGGATCAAAAATGTGGGAGCGGGCTTGCTCGCGAATGCGGTGAATCAGTCACCGAATGCATCAACTGACACACCGCATTCGCGAGCAAGCCCGCTCCCACAGGGTTCTTCACATTATTCAGGATTGTCGACATGAGCTTTATCACCGAAATCAAAACCTTCGCCGCCCTCGGCAGCGGCGTTATCGGCAGCGGCTGGGTTTCCCGTGCCCTGGCCCACGGCCTGGATGTCGTCGCCTGGGACCCGGCGCCTGGCGCTGAAGCGGCGCTGCGCAAGCGCGTCGCCAACGCCTGGGGCGCGCTGGAGAAACAAGGCCTGGCGCCGGGTGCCTCCCAGGGCCGCCTGCGCTTTGTCGCCACCATTGAAGAATGCGTAAAAGACGCCGACTTCATCCAGGAAAGCGCCCCGGAACGGCTGGAGCTAAAGCTGGAATTGCACAGCAAAATCAGCGCCGCTGCCAAGCCAAACGCACTGATTGGCTCCAGCACTTCGGGCCTGTTGCCGAGTGAGTTCTACGAGGGCTCGACCCACCCGGAACGCTGCGTGGTCGGCCACCCGTTCAACCCGGTTTACCTGTTGCCGCTGGTGGAAGTGGTGGGCGGCAAGCACACCGCGCCGGAGGCGATTCAAGCGGCGATCAAGGTGTATGAATCCCTCGGCATGCGCCCGCTGCATGTGCGTAAGGAAGTGCCGGGGTTTATCGCCGACCGTTTGCTTGAAGCGCTGTGGCGTGAGGCGTTGCACCTGGTCAATGATGGCGTGGCCACCACGGGCGAGATCGATGATGCGATTCGTTTTGGCGCCGGTTTGCGCTGGTCGTTCATGGGCACATTCCTGACTTACACCCTCGCGGGCGGCGATGCCGGAATGCGCCACTTCATGGCCCAGTTCGGCCCGGCACTGCAGTTGCCGTGGACATATTTGCCGGCGCCGGAGCTGACCGACAAGTTGATTGATGATGTGGTCGACGGCACCAGCGATCAGCTGGGTAAACACAGCATTTCGGCGCTGGAGCGCTATCGTGATGATTGCTTGCTGGCGGTGCTTGAAGCAGTGAAGACCACTAAGGAAAAACACGGTATGACTTTCGCTGAATAACCAATGTGGGAGCGGGCTTGCTCGCGAAGGCAGTGTGTCAGTTGATGCATTCGGTACTGACCCACCGCATTCGCGAGCAAGCCCGCTCCCACATTTCTGACCGAGTAAATTTTCGGAATCCACACCATGCCCGCACTGACCACCTACACCACCAAAATCCAGCCCGACTGGGTCGACTACAACGGCCACCTGCGTGATGCGTTCTACCTGCTGATCTTCAGCTACGCCACCGACGCGCTGATGGACACCCTCGGGCTGGACAGCGAAAACCGCGAAGCCAGCGGCCACTCGCTGTTCACCCTGGAACTGCACCTCAACTACCTGCACGAAGTGAAACTCGGCGCCGACGTAGAGGTGCACACCCAACTGATCGCCCACGACGCCAAGCGCCTGCACCTCTATCACAGCCTGCACCTTGTGGGCGATGCGAAGGAATTGGCCGGCAACGAACAGATGCTGCTGCACGTCGATCTGGCCGGGCCGCATTCTGCGCCGTTTACCGAGGCCACCCTGGAAAAGCTCGCGGGCATCAGCGCCGAACAGGCCGACCTGCCCCGCCCTGCCTTGCTGGGCCGAGTGATTGGATTACCACCCAAAAAACAATAAGGAGCCGCCATGCAAACCGCCGCCGCTGTTGCCGATTTCCGTACTTACCCGAAGATCTGCGACCTTGCCGAGGCGCAGGTGCTGGATGATCAGATTCGCGTGCAGTGGGCCGATGGGCGGGTCAGCCCGTTTCATCATCAGTGGCTGCGGGACAACTGCCCTTGCAGCGAATGCGTGTACAGCGTGACCCGTGAGCAGGTGCTGGAAATTGTCGACGTGGACGAGCATCTGCGCGCCCTAAACGCGAGCATTGATCAGGGTTTTCTAAGTGTGCAATGGCGTGGCGGCCATCATAGTCAGTACGACCCAGGCTGGTTGCGCGCCCACGCCTATGACGATCAATCACGCGCCGAACGCCGTGCGGCCAAACCCCAGTCTCAACTGTGGCACAGCAGCTTCGCGCTGCCCGTCTTCGACTATGCGACGGTGATGGAAGACCCCAAAGCCCTGCTGCAATGGCTGCTGGCCTTGCGTGACAACGGCCTTACGCAAATCCGTGGCGTACCCACCGAGCCGGGCTCGCTTGCACTGATCGCCAAGCGCATTTCATTTATTCGCGAGAGCAACTTCGGCGTGCTGTTCAACGTGCAATCCAAGGCCGATGCCGACAGTAACGCCTACACCGCTTTCAACCTGCCGCTGCACAGTGATTTGCCGACACGGGAGCTGCAACCTGGGCTGCAATTTTTGCATTGCCTGGTGAATGACGCCGACGGTGGCGAGAGCATTTTTGTCGATGGGTTTGCCATCGCCCAGGCGCTGCGCAGCGAGGACCCCGAGGCGTTTTGCGCACTGTGTAAAATCCCGGTGGAGTTTCGCAATAAAGACCGGCACAGCGACTACCGCCGCCTGGCACCGATTATTGCGCTGGACGCCTTGGGTGATGTGGCAGAGATTCGCATGGCCAACTTTTTGCGCGGGCCGTTTGAGGCAAGCGTGGAGCAGATGCCGTTGTTGTACCGGGCGTATCGGCGCTTTATTGCGATGACGCGCGAGGAGCGTTTCCGCCTGGTCAAACGCCTGAATCCGGGTGAACTGTGGTGCTTCGATAACCGCCGCACCTTGCATGCGCGCAACGCGTTTGACCCGGCTTCGGGGGCGCGGCATTTTCAGGGTTGTTACATTGATCGGGATGAGTTGCTCTCAAGGATTCTGGTGTTGCAGCGGTAGACCGGGGTGCGGCCATCGCAGGCAAGCCAGCTCCCACATTTGACCCCATTTCAAAGGTAAAACCAGGTCAAGTGTGGGAGCTGGCTTGTCGAATCGTCGCACCGCTGCGATGAGGCCAATAAAGCCACCACAAACCCCAGCAAAAAAAAGCCCCGGGCCAGCCGTGACTGGATCGGGGCAGAGTGCTTGGTGTGAGCGTGACATCCCGAGGGTGACCAAACCGTCAAGGTGCGTGCCTGGCCTCCAGTGTGCCTATTGTTGCTATCGGTAAATGACCCGAAAACGACCTGTTCATAGCCATCTGAGCCATTCGCCGATTCTGCCCTTGCCGACCGGCCGAGGGCCTACCAGAATCCCATTCAATCCCGCTCCCTACACCAGGATAAACGTCATGATGCACGCGGACTTGATTGACCAGGATGACCTGCTGAGCCAACTGCGCTCGCTGGGTTTCGAGGTATCCAGCGGCGCCAGCGCCGAACAGGCTTGCGAGTGCGCGGTACGCGGTTTGAGCGCTGCGCGGGCCAAGGCGCTCAAGGGCATGGTGGAGCAGATGTACACCGGCAGCGCGACGATCTTGCCGGCGGTGCGCCAGGCGATCGACAAGCAGCTGTTGCCGGCTTTGGTGCAGTTCAAGCAAAGCTCTGGTGCCTGATAAATCGCTATCGCAGGCAAGCCAGCTCCCACATTTTAATGTATTCACAAATCAAAAGGTGGGAGCTGGCTTGCCTGCGATGAAGGCGACTCGGTCTAGAGCCTTACACTGGCAAACGTCGACTCATTACGCGCCTGGCTCAACGCCGACATCGGCCCCGACAACGGTGACAACACCAGCGCCTGTGGAATCGGCATCATCGCCACTTGCTGGGTGGTGTTGGAACCTACGCGCTCATCCCGTGGCGGAATGCCAAAGTATTCGCGGTAGCACTTGGAGAAGTGCGGCGTGGACACAAACCCGCACACCGAGGCCACTTCGATGATCGACATCGGGGTTTGCTTGAGCAACTGCCGTGCACGGATCAGGCGCAATTTGAGGTAGTAGCGCGACGGTGAGCAGTGCAGGTATTTCTGGAACAGCCGCTCCAGTTGGCGGCGCGACACGGCGACATACACCGCCAGCTCATCCAGGTCGATCGGCTCTTCCAGGTTGGCTTCCATCAGCGCGACGATTTCCTGCAGTTTCGGCTGGTTGGTGCCGAGCATGTGCTTGAGCGGCACACGCTGGTGATCCTGTTCGTTGCGGATGCGTTCGTACACAAACATCTCGGAGATGGCAGCCGACAATTCACGGCCGTGGTCGCGGCTGATCAGGTGCAGCATCATGTCCAGCGGCGCGGTGCCGCCCGAGCTGGTGAAGCGGTTACGGTCGAGGGTGAACAGACGCGTGCTCATGGCCACGCGCGGGAAGGCTTCCTGCATCGAGGCCAGGCATTCCCAGTGCACGCTGCAATCAAAGCCGTCGAGCAACCCGGCGCAGGCCAGGGCCCAACTGCCGGTGCAGACCGCGCCAAGGCGGCGCGATTGGCGCGCCTGGCTTTGCAGCCACGACACATGTTCACGGGTCACGGTGCGCTGGATGCCCACGCCGCCGCACACAATCACAGTGTCCAGGGCCGGAGCTTTGTGCATGGAGGCATCGGGAGTGATTTGCAGACCGTCGCTGGCCCACACCTGGTTGCCGTCGACACTCAGGGTTGTCCAGCGATACAGCTCGCGGCCGGACAGCTGGTTGGCCATGCGCAGCGGTTCCACTGCCGAAGCCAGGGAAATCAGCGTGAAATTGTCCAGCAGCAAAAAGCCGATGGATTGAGGCGCACGGTTCTGGGGTTGGGCCCCGGAGTTGAACGACGTCATCGCGGTATCTCCTCACACAAAGCGGGTGATGGCCTCAGGCGAGGCTCTTGTTATTGCGCTCGTCTCCGGCAAGGAGTGAGGCTTTAAATGGATAGAGCAAATGCCATGCCTAAAATTGAATGGCCGTCCAATAAATCCTAAAAACGACCTGATGACGCGTCTATATAAGCCCGCGCCGGGAGTGCGGGATATGGCCGGAAATGGACGTCAGAGCGGCCCTGCTCAAGGGGTGTGAGCAGATCGGTAGCACTTGTGGGAAGGCGCTTTGCGGGTGTGGGAAAGGTCTGTCACCGCACGCACGGGTGACGGGTAGGAAGGCGCGAGATCGTTCGCAAGCTACTTATCTATTTGCGACGCGCTAAAAGGTGGCGCGTTTGGGTTCGGGTGTTCACTTTATGCGCAGTGGTGGCTGCACAACCGCTATCGCAGGCAAGCCAGCTCCCACAGGAGAATGCATTCCAAATGTGGGAGCTGGCTTGCCTGCGATGGCGGTATAACTGAATCAACACTCTACTGCGCTGACCGCCAAGCCCCCTCGCGAAGTTTCCTTGTACTTGTCATGCATATCCGCGCCGGTATCGCGCATGGTGCGGATCACCCGGTCCAGGGAAATAAAATGCTGGCCATCTCCGCGCAGCGCCATCTGCGCCGCGTTGATCGCCTTCACCGCCGCAATCGCGTTGCGCTCAATGCACGGCACTTGCACCAACCCGCCCACCGGGTCGCAGGTCAGGCCGAGGTTATGTTCCAGGCCAATTTCGGCGGCGTTGCACAGTTGCTCCGGCGTGGCGCCGAGGATCTCGGCCAGGCCCGCAGCGGCCATGGCACAGGCTGAACCGACCTCGCCCTGGCAGCCGACTTCGGCGCCGGAGATCGAGGCGTTTTTCTTGCACAGAATCCCGACCGCCGCAGCGCCCAGCAAATAGTCGACCACGTTGGCTTCGGTGACCTCTTCGCTGAACTTCATAAAGTAGTGCAGCACTGCCGGAATAATCCCCGCCGCGCCATTGGTGGGCGCGGTGACCATGCGCCCACCGGCGGCGTTTTCTTCATTGACCGCCAGGGCGAACAGGTTGACCCATTCCATGGCGCTCAAGGTTGAGCCGATCACATTCGGTTTGCCCAGCTCCTGCAAACTGCGGTGCAGCTTGGCCGCGCGACGACGCACATTCAGGCCGCCGGGCAGGATGCCTTCGTGCTTGAGGCCCTGCTCCACGCAATCCTGCATGGCGCGCCAGAGCTTCATCAGGCCGCTGCGGATTTCTTCTTCGCTGCGCCAGGTTTTTTCGTTGGCCAGCATCAATTCGGCAACGCGCAGGTTGTGGGTCTTGCACAGCTGCAACAGCTGCGCCGCGCTGGAAAAATCATAGGGCAGCTCGGTGCGGTCCATGTCCGCCACGCCGCTTTGGGCCTGGGCCTCATCCACCACAAAACCGCCACCGACTGAATAGTAGGTGTCGCGGTGCAGCTCGCCGTCATCACCCAACACCACCAGGGTCATGGCGTTGGGGTGGAAGGGCAGGTTTTCATCGAGCAGGCGCATGTCGCGCGCCCATACAAAGGGCACCGGCAAACGCCCGTCGAGCAACAAGGTGTCGGTCTCACGCAGGGTGTGGATACGCAGGCCGATCTGCGACGGGTCAATTGCGTCCGGCCATTCGCCCATCAAGCCCATGATGGTAGCGGTGTCGCTGCCGTGGCCGATGCCGGTGGCCGACAACGAGCCATAGAGCTGAACTTCGACGCGACGTACTTGTTCCAACATTCCACGTTCACGCAAGTGCTGAACGAACAACGCCGCGGCGCGCATGGGGCCGACGGTGTGAGAACTCGAAGGCCCGATGCCGATCTTGAACAGGTCGAAAACACTGATAGCCATTGCCGTGAAACTCCTCGATGGGCACGGGCGACCTGCTACGCTGAACTCGCCCGAATAGCGGCATCATCAAGCTTTTGTTGCCCCTTACGGCGTCTCACACCGACGTGACCATGCTCAGCAGCGCCGCCCTCGCACGAACCGGCGTTTTGGCCGTTTTTAGCGGTGCAGAGCGGCAAAAAATGCGGTTTTGCCGTTGAAAAAATCTGTAAGCGACGTCACCGACACTGGATACGACCATCCCTGTACTGGATACGACGCCCCCTGTAGGCGTCAGATTTTCACTGGTACATGATCAGTCTCGACTCGTTTGCAGGGCATCGTGCCGTCAGCTTGAAGCACGCCCCAACCGCAACACTTATAAAGCGCGGCACATGCCGTCAGAAAAAAGACACAGGAGTCTACCCAGATGAAAGGTTCACCCTCGTTGTTGTTGGCCGCCATGTTGAGTCTGCCAGCCCTGGCGCACGCTGCAGAACCGGCACAATGCCAGACCGTCAATTTCTCCGATGTCGGCTGGACCGACATCACCGTCACCACCGCAACCACCAGTGAAATCCTCAAAGGCCTGGGCTACAAGCCACGCACCACGATGATTTCAGTACCGGTGACCTACAAGTCGCTGGCCGACGGCAAGAACATGGACATCTTCCTCGGCAACTGGATGCCGACCATGGAAAACGACATCAAGCAGTACCGTGATGCCGGCACCGTGGAAACCGTGCGCGCCAACCTGGAGAACGCCAAGTACACCTTGGCCGTACCCGAGGCGCTGTATAACAAGGGCCTGAAAGACTTCGCCGATATTGCCAAATTCAAGGATGAGCTGGGCGGCAAGATCTACGGCATCGAGCCGGGTAACGACGGCAACCGCACCATCCAGACCCTGATCGACAAAGACGCCTTCGGCCTGAAAACCGCAGGTTTCAAAGTGGTGGAATCCAGCGAAGCCGGGATGCTCTCGCAAGTGGAACGCGCCACCAAACGCGACCAGGCCATCGTGTTCCTCGGTTGGGAACCGCACCCGATGAACACCCGCTTCAAGATGAAGTACTTGACCGGCGGTGACGATTCATTCGGCCCCAACTATGGCCAGGCCACCATCTACACCAACGTTCGCAAGGGCTACACCCAGGAATGCAGCAACGTCGGTCAGTTGCTGAAAAACCTGTCGTTCACCCTGAACATGGAAAGCACCCTGATGGGTAAAGTCCTGGACGACAAACAAAAACCGGATGTAGCCGCCAAAGCCTGGCTCAAATCCAACCCACAAGTACTCGACACCTGGCTTGCCGGTGTCACCACCATTGATGGCAAACCAGGGCTGGACGCCGTTAAAGCTTACCTCGCCAAATAATTAACCCGGCAACACCGCTGACCCCAGGCCGGTGCGCTGGCCTGGGATGTTTTCCCCTTCGCATGTGGACATTCACTACCATGCTGACTGAACAGAAAATCCCACTAGGCCAGTACATCGCTGCCTTCGTCGAATGGTTGACCCAACATGGTGCCAACTATTTCGACGCAATCGCATCGACTCTGGAAACGATGATCCACGGCGTGACGTTCGCGCTGACCTGGTTCAATCCGCTGGCATTGATCGGTCTGATTGCGCTGCTGGCTCACTTTATTCAACGCAAATGGGGCCTGACCGTTTTTGTCATCGCCTCCTTCCTGCTGATCCTCAACCTGGGGTACTGGCAGGAAACCATGGAAACCCTCGCCCAGGTGTTGTTCGCCACCCTGGTCTGCGTGGTCATCGGTGTGCCGCTGGGCATTGTTGCCGCGCACAAACCGCTGTTCTACACCATGATGCGGCCGGTGCTCGATCTGATGCAGACCGTGCCGACCTTCGTCTACCTCATCCCGACCCTGACCCTCTTCGGGCTGGGCGTGGTGCCTGGCTTGATCTCCACGGTGGTGTTCGCGATTGCCGCGCCTATCCGCCTGACCTACCTGGGTATCCGTGATGTACCGCAAGAGTTGATAGACGCCGGCAAGGCCTTTGGCTGCTCGCGCCGTCAGTTGCTCTCACGTATTGAATTGCCCCACGCCATGCCGAGCATTGCCGCCGGCATTACCCAATGCATCATGCTGTCGTTGTCGATGGTGGTGATCGCGGCCCTGGTGGGCGCCGACGGCCTCGGCAAGCCGGTGGTCAACGCCCTCAACACCGCCGACATCGCCCTGGGCTTTGAAGCCGGCCTGGCAATCGTATTGCTGGCCATCATGCTCGACCGCATCTGCAAACAACCCGATGCCAAAGTAGGGGGTGATGCATGAGCATTATCCGATTCGACAATGTCGACGTGATCTTCTCCAAAGACCCACGCGAAGCGCTCAAGCTGCTGGACCAGGGCATGAGCCGTAACGAGATCCTGAAAAAGACCGGGCAGATTGTCGGCGTTGAAAAAGCCAGCCTGGACATTGAAAAAGGCGAGATCTGCGTGCTGATGGGCCTGTCCGGCTCCGGCAAATCAAGCCTGCTGCGCTGCATCAACGGCCTCAACACCGTAAGCCGTGGCCAACTGTTTGTGGAGCATGAAGGTCGCCAGATCGACATCGCTTCGTGCACACCGGCCGAGCTGAAAATGATGCGCACCAAGCGCATCGCCATGGTGTTCCAGAAGTTCGCGTTGATGCCGTGGCTGACGGTGCGCGAGAACATCAGCTTTGGCTTGGAGATGCAGGGCCGCCCGGAGAAAGAACGGCGTGCGCTGGTGGATGAAAAACTCGAACTGGTGGGCCTGGCCCAATGGCGTAACAAGAAGCCCGACGAGCTGTCCGGCGGCATGCAGCAGCGCGTCGGCCTGGCCCGCGCCCTGGCGATGGACGCCGATATCCTGCTGATGGACGAACCCTTCTCGGCCCTCGACCCGTTGATCCGCCAAGGCCTGCAAGATGAATTGCTGGAGCTGCAACGCAAGCTGAGCAAGACCATCGTGTTCGTGAGCCACGACCTCGATGAGGCGCTCAAACTCGGCAGCCGCATCGCGATCATGAAAGACGGCAAGATCATCCAGTACAGCGTGCCGGAAGAGATCGTGCTGAACCCGGCGGACGACTATGTGCGCACCTTCGTCGCCCATACCAACCCGCTGAACGTGCTGTGCGGGCGCAGCCTGATGCGCACCGTAGAGAACTGCACCCACGTCAACGGCTCCATCAGCCTGGACCCGGGCGGCGATTCGTGGCTGGACCTGGCCGAAGGCAATGTGATCAAGGGCGCACGCCAGAACGGCACGCCGTTGAACCTGCAGAACTGGGCGCCGGGGCAACCGGTGGAAGGTTTGGGTCGGGTACCGACGCTGGTGGATTCCAATATCGGCATGCGCGATGCGTTGCAGATTCGGTATCACACAGGGAACAAGCTGGTGTTGCATAACAACAACCAGGTGGTGGGGATTCTGGGGGATAGCGAGCTGTACCATGCCCTGCTGGGCAAGAACCTGGGCTGACAGACACCGCAAAACCAACTGAAGAAACCGGGTCAATGTGGGAGCTGGCTTGCCTGCGATAGCTTTAGTGAATTCACCACCGCTATCGCAGGCAAGCCAGCTCCCACATTTGATCTCTATTTCAACAGTGAAAAAGCGGCGCCAGTGACGGCGCCACTCTGCTCAACCATCAGCTATAGACACGGCCAAGGAGCTGCCGATGGCTTTCAAACTGATCGAGCACGTCCCGGGTGATCTGTTCCTGGGCGAAGCCCATCAGGTCATATTCCTGAGGTCCGTTGTGCAGGTAGACCTCGGCCCGGTAGTAACGGGTGCGCTCTTCTTCGGGCAGGTCGCTCGGTGCCGAGGAGTAAGCATCCAGGCTCACTTCATAGACAAACGGGTTGCCCTCTTCCATCTCGATACGCACACCGATGCAGCGCTTGGATTTGCCCAACAGCGTCTGCACTTCCAGCCCTTGATCGCGCAGCGCGCTCGCCGCTTCTTCCAACGCAGGCGTGACGTGCTTGTCCATAAAGCGTTGCACAGTGCCCTGGCTCGGTTGCAGGTCCAGCGCAGTCAAACGCTCGCTGAAACCACGACGACCACGTTCGGCCAATTGCGCCTGCTCCTGTTCGATGGCCACATCCTGGCGCATCGCCTTGTGCAAACCGAACATAAACAGAATCAGCACCACCGAGAACGGCAACCCCGCCAGCACCACCATGGTTTGCATGGCTTCGAAGTTGCCGGCAAACAGCAGGCCGATGGTCACCAGGGTGATCACCACCGACCAGAAGATCCGCAGCCAGTGCGGCGCATCTTCGTCTACGTTGCCGCCTTTGCAGGACAGGTTGGCCATCATCACCGCGCCCGAATCCGCCGGGGTCAGGAACAGCACAAAGCCCACGAAGATCGACACGCCGATCACGATTTTCGACGCCGGGTAATGCTCAAGCAGTTGGTAGATGGCCATCGACGGTTGTTCCAGCGCCGTCTTGCCCAACTCCACCGCACCGTGGTTCAACACCAGGTCCAACGCCGAATTACCGAAGATCGACAACCACGCCAGGGTGAAGCCCAGCGGGATCAGCAGCACGCCGGCCACCAGCTCACGCACCGTACGACCACGGGAAATACGCGCGATGAACATGCCTACAAATGGCGCCCAGGAAATCCACCAGGCCCAGTAGAACAGGGTCCACAGGCCCATCCAGCGCTCGGTCTTGTCGGCGTCGCCTTCGTACACATACAGGTCGAAAGTTTTCAGGATGATGCCGTTGAGGTAGTCACCGGTGTTCTGCACCAAGCCATTGAGCAGGTGCAAGGTCGGGCCAAACAACAGCACAAAGATCAGCAAGCCGCTGAACAGCACGATGTTGAGGTTGGACAGGCGGCGAATGCCGTTTTCCACGCCCGACACGGCCGCGATGGTCGC
Organism: Pseudomonas sp. W3I7; assembly: GCF_030816095.1. NCBI lineage: Bacteria > Pseudomonadati > Pseudomonadota > Gammaproteobacteria > Pseudomonadales > Pseudomonadaceae > Pseudomonas > Pseudomonas sp. W3I7. The sequence goes on along the minus strand of NZ_JAUSXP010000001.1, from coordinate 121,205 downwards.
CACGGTGCTCATCACGATGATCACGATCAGCAGATTAGTGTTGCTGTGCTGCATGCCGAACAGGTTTTCAAGGCCCGACGACACTTGCATCGAACCGATGCCCAGGTTCGTCACCAGGCCCAGCAGGGTCACGAACATGCCGAAGCCGTCCACCGCGTGGCCGGCTGCGCCTTTGACCCAACGCTCACCTACCAGCGGGTACAGTGCCGAACGCAAGGCCAGCGGCTGGTTATGACGGTACGCGAAGTACGCCACGGCCAGGCCGACCAGCGCATAAATCGCCCAGCCGTGCAGGCCCCAGTGCAGGAACGTCAACTGCAACGCCTGGCGGGCTGCACCATTGCTGGCAGCGGCGCCTTCGGGCGGGTTGAAGTAGTGATCCAACGGCTCGGAGGCCCCGAAATACAGCAGCGAGATGCCGATGCCGGACGAGAACAACATGCCGGCCCAGGCGCCGTAGCTGAAGTCCGGGGTGTCGTCCTTGCTGCCCAGTTTCAATTTACCGTAGGACGAAAACGCCAGGCCGACCACAAACACCAGGTAGGCAGCGATGACCACCATGTAGTACCAGCCGAAGCTTTTCGACAGCCAGGCCTGGGCGATGCCGAGCATGCGCCCGGCCTCCTGCGGGGCGATGATCAGAATGGCGGTCAACAACAGAATGAGCGCGGTGGAGGTGTAGAACACCCAACCGTTGACCCTGACCTTTTCCGGCGGGGTCTTTATAAGAGAGGCAGAACTCATGGCGCAGATGCTCCGGGCAGTGCGAGAGAGAAACACAAGGCAACGGTTATCCCGGGACATCGATTTTTCGGCAGTCGACGGACGGGTGTTATAAAGACACCCCGAAAATTCTTGAGCCGTGCCGAGGCAGTGGCCAGGCCTTGATACGGCCTGTTTCAAGGGTTTTTGCAGGTGTCAGAGGACGTCGCTCACAGGTAGGAAAAATCTGTAGGCAGCGACCATTTGTCGCAGATCTTATTCTTTGTTGATTGAACGTTCAATCAAAACAAAATAGACTGGCCATCAAGCCGACGGGCGTTTATCGCCCAACGGCAGGCCTAAGGAGAGGTGCTACATGCCCAAGGTCGGTATGCAACCCATACGCCGCCAGCAATTGATCGAAGCCACTTTGACGGCCATCGATCAGGTTGGAATGGGAGATGCCAGCATTGCGCTGATCGCCCGTTTGGCCGGCGTCTCGAACGGCATCATCAGTCACTACTTTCAGGACAAGAACGGCCTGATCGCCGCAACGATGCGGTACTTGATGAATGTGCTGATCGAGAACGTCCACGAACGCAGGCTTGCGCTGAAGGACGACAGCCCACGGGCGCACCTTCGGGTGATCATCGAGGGCAACTTCGACGCCAGCCAGGTCAACGGCCCGGCAATGAAAACCTGGCTGGCCTTCTGGGCCACCAGCATGCACCACCCGTCATTGCACAGGTTGCAGCGGATCAACGATCAACGTCTGTATTCCAACCTGTGCTGCCAGTTCCGCCGAGTGCTACCGCTGCCGCACGCACGCAAAGCAGCCAGAGGCCTGGCGGCCCTGATCGACGGTTTGTGGTTGCGCGGCGCCCTGTCGGGAGACGCTTTCGACACGGAGCAGGCGCAACGGATTGCTTACGAATACATGGATTTCCAATTGGCCAAGCAGGTGAGTTAGAGCACACATAACCGCTCAACCCCTGAACGTCTGCCGCCCAGTGTTGCCACAACCCCATGGCCCACTGGCGGCGGGTAACGCCAACCACTTATGCACTTGCGAGGACTTTATGGCCCGTTTCGAACTGCAAAAACTCTACATTGACGGCGGCTACAGCGACGCTGGCAGCGATGCCACCTTCGAAGCCATCAACCCGGCTAACGGTGAAGTTCTCGCCCAAGTGCAACGCGCAACGAAAGAAGACGTTGAACGTGCCGTGGTCAGCGCCGAAAAAGGCCAGAAAATCTGGGCCGCCATGACCGCCATGGAGCGTTCGCGCATCCTGCGTCGTGCCGTCGACATCCTGCGCGAGCGCAACGATGAGCTGGCCGCCCTGGAAACCCTGGACACCGGTAAAGCCTTCTCCGAAACCCAATACGTCGACATCGTCACCGGCGCCGACGTACTGGAATACTACGCAGGCCTGGTGCCAGCCATCGAAGGCGAGCAGATCCCGCTGCGCGACACTTCGTTCGTCTACACCCGCCGCGAGCCGCTGGGCGTGGTGGCCGGTATCGGCGCGTGGAACTACCCGATCCAGATCGCCCTGTGGAAATCCGCACCGGCCCTGGCTGCCGGTAATGCAATGATCTTCAAGCCAAGCGAAGTCACTTCGCTGACCACCCTGAAACTGGCCGAGATCTACACCGAAGCCGGCGTACCGGCTGGCGTGTTCAACGTATTGACCGGCAGCGGCCGTGAAGTTGGCACCTGGCTGACCGAGCACCCGCGCATCGAGAAAGTCTCGTTCACCGGCGGCACCGACACCGGCAAGAAAGTCATGGCCAGCGCTTCGAGCTCCTCGCTCAAAGAAGTGACCATGGAGCTGGGCGGCAAGTCCCCGCTGATCGTGTTCGAAGATGCCGACCTGGATCGCGCCGCCGACATCGCCATGATGGCCAACTTCTACAGCTCCGGTCAGGTCTGCACCAACGGCACTCGTGTGTTCGTGCCCAAGCACCTGCAAGCGGCGTTCGAAGCCAAGATCGTTGAGCGTGTTGCGCGCATTCGAGTCGGCAACCCACAAGACGAAAACACCAACTTCGGCCCGCTGGTCAGCTTCGCCCACATGGAAAGCGTGCTCGGCTACATCGCCAAAGGTAAGGAAGAAGGTGCCCGCGTACTGTGCGGCGGCGACCGTCTGACCGACGGCGAATTCGCCAAAGGCGCCTACGTGGCTCCGACCGTGTTCACCGACTGCACGGACGAGATGACCATCGTCCGTGAAGAAATCTTCGGCCCAGTGATGAGCATCCTCACTTACGAGACCGAAGAAGAAGTGATCCGCCGCGCCAATGACACCGACTTCGGCCTGGCCGCAGGTCTGGTGACCAAGGACCTGAACCGCGCCCACCGCGTGATTCATCAGTTGGAAGCGGGTATCTGCTGGATCAACGCCTGGGGCGAATCCGACGCCAAGATGCCGGTCGGTGGCTACAAGCAATCCGGTGTGGGCCGTGAGAACGGCATCAGCTCGCTGAACAACTTCACCCGCATCAAATCGGTACAGGTTGAGCTGGGCGACTACGCCTCGGTGTTCTAAACCACAGGCGCCTGGGAGTCGCCTTTGTGGCGAGGGAGCTTGCTCCCGCTGGGCTGCGCAGCAGCCCCATCCCAGGCCCCGCAGTTCTCCAGACCGAACTCGTTCGCTGGTTTTGCGACTGCTACGCAGTCGAGCGGGAGCAAGCTCCCTCGCCACAAAAGCAGCTTGAACCACTTATATGAGGGTGCATTTATGTCCCAAGAATACGATTACATCATTGTGGGTGCCGGCTCCGCCGGTAACACCCTGGCGACCCGTCTGACCGAAGACGAAGGCGTCACCGTCCTGCTGCTGGAAGCCGGCGGCCCGGACTACCGTTTTGACTTCCGCACCCAAATGCCCGCCGCGCTGGCGTTCCCGCTGCAAGGCCGTCGCTACAACTGGGCCTACGAAACCGACCCGGAGCCACACATGGACGGCCGCCGGATGGAATGCGGTCGCGGCAAAGGCCTGGGCGGTTCTTCGCTGATCAACGGCATGTGCTACATCCGTGGCAACGCCCTGGACTACGACAACTGGGCAAAACTGCCAGGTCTGGAAAACTGGACCTACCTCGACTGCCTGCCGTATTTCCGTAAAGCCGAAACCCGCGACATCGGCCCCAACGACTACCACGGTGGCGATGGCCCGGTCAGCGTGACCACGCCGAAAGCCGGCAACAACCCGCTGTTCCATGCGATGGTTGAAGCAGGCGTACAGGCCGGCTACCCGCGTACCGACGACCTGAACGGTTACCAGCAAGAAGGCTTCGGCCCGATGGACCGTACCGTCACGCCTAAAGGCCGTCGCGCCAGCACCGCACGCGGTTACCTGGACACGGCCAAGAAGCGCTCGACCCTGACCATCGTCACCCACGCCCTCACCGACAAAGTGTTGTTTGAAGGCAAGCGTGCCGTTGGCGTGCGTTACCTGATCGGCGCGGCTGAAGAGCGCGTTGAAGCCCGTGCGCGTAAAGAAGTATTGGTGTGCAGCGGCGCCATCGCGTCGCCGCAACTGCTGCAACGCTCCGGTGTGGGCCCGGCCAAACTGCTGGAAAGCCTCGACATCCCGGTGGTCCACGACCTGCCCGGCGTCGGCGAAAACCTGCAGGACCACCTTGAGCTGTACCTGCAATATGCCTGCACTCAGCCAGTGTCGCTGTACCCATCGCTACTCTGGTACAACCAGCCGGCCATTGGTGCCGAATGGTTGTTCAATGGCACCGGCATCGGCGCCAGCAACCAGTTCGAAGCGGGCGGGTTTATCCGTACCCGTGAAGACTTCGATTGGCCGAACATCCAGTACCACTTCCTGCCGGTCGCGATTAACTACAACGGCAGCAACGGCGTGAAAGAGCACGGTTTCCAGGCGCACATGGGGTCGATGCGTTCGCCGAGCCGTGGCCGCGTGCAATTGAAGTCGAAGAACCCTCGGGATTACCCAAGCATCCTCTTCAACTACATGGCCACCGAGCAGGACTGGCAGGAATTTCGCGACGGCATCCGCCTGACCCGCGAAATCATGCAGCAGCCGGCACTGGACCCATACCGTGGCCGTGAAATCAGCCCGGGTATTGACGTGCAAACCGATGAGCAGCTGGACAAGTTCATCCGCGAGCACGCCGAAACTGCGTTCCACCCGTCCTGCTCGTGCAAAATGGGCACCGACGAGATGGCCGTAGTGGATGCCGAAGGCCGCGTGCATGGCATGCAGGGCTTGCGTGTGGTCGATGCGTCGATCATGCCGATCATCACCACCGGCAACCTCAACGCGCCGACGATCATGATCGCCGAGAAAATCGCCGACAAGATCCGTGGCCGCAAGCCACTGCCGCGCAGCACTGCGGATTACTACGTAGCAGGCGATGCGCCGGTGCGTGGCAAGCCGATGCGTGAAGTGGGGCCTACAGCGCAGTAACTGATACCCCTGTGGCGAGGGAGCTTGCTCGCACTGGAGTGCGAAGCGCTCCCAAGATTTTGGGGCCGCTACGCAGCCCAGCGGGAGCAAGCTCCCTCGCCACAGGTGATCAGCTTTCCTTGATCAGCTCCCCGCCCCAGGCCTACTCTGTTGCCTGCCCGCGATGAGCCGCCCACAAGGAAGGCCCCATGTTCGACAAACACCCCATCCTCAAACAGCACTTCAGTGCCCTGCGCACCCGCGCCGAATTTTTCTCGCTGCGTTATGTGCGCGAATCCGGCCAGTCCCTGTCGGTACGCAAAAACGTCGCCGAGCCGCCGCAGTTGAGCCACGACGAGGGGGCGATGCTCACCGTGCGTCTCAACGGCGTGGAAGCCTATGCCGCAACCAACGACATTTCCCTCGCCGGCCTGCAAGCCGCCCTTGAGCGTGCCGAACAGCAAGCCCGGCAGATTTCGCCCCACGCCCTGCTCGACCTGCACCAACAGCAGGTGTCCAGCGACGTGGCCGACTACCTGTCGCCCGACCTCGACCAGCCCTTCCCATCCCTGAGCGACTGCTACCAACTGCTCGGCGATGAGTCCGCCAGCGTGCCCAAGGATGAGCGTCTGGTGAGTTGGGAAGTCAGCCTGGGCACCACGCGGGTTGAACAGATCTACCTCAACAGTGCCGGCGCCGAGCTGCGCCAGGCCCAGCGTTTCGTCTTTCCGGGCCTGAGCGTCACCGCGTTCGACGGCAACGACAGCCAGACCCGCACCCTGGGCGGCACCAACTTCGGCCAGCAAGGCAGTGCGAACGTGATTCGCCGCTTCGGCCTGGCCGGCGCCGCCCGTACGGTCGCCGACCAAGCCCTGCAACTGCTGCTCGCGCCGAACACGCCCCACGGCCCGCGTGACCTGCTGCTGATGCCCGACCAGATGATCCTGCAGATCCACGAGTCCATCGGCCATCCGCTGGAACTGGACCGCATCCTCGGTGATGAGCGTAACTACGCCGGCACCAGTTTTGTGAATGCCAGCGACTTCGGCCACCTGCAATACGGCTCGCCCCTGCTCAACGTGACCTTCGACCCGGACATCCCCGAACAGCTCGCCAGCTATGGGCATGACGACGACGGCACGGCCGCCAGCAAACAATTCCTGATTCGCGATGGCCTGCTGCTCAAACCCTTGGGTGGCGCGCTGTCGCAATTTCGCGCGAACCTGCCAGGCGTGGCCAACAGCCGCGCGTGTGGCTGGAATCGCCCACCCATCGACCGCATGGCCAACCTCAATATCGAGGCCGGCGACAAGACCCAGGCTGAACTGGTGAGCGGCATCGAGCACGGAATTCTGATGAGCACCAACCGCTCCTGGTCCATTGATGACGCGCGCAATAAATTCCAGTTCGGCTGCGAGTGGGGCCAGTTGATCGAAAACGGCGAACTCAAGGGTGTGGTCAAAAACCCCAACTACCGTGCCATCTCCGCGCAGTTCTGGCGCAACCTCAGCGCCGTCGGCGACGCCAGCACCTTCCAGGTTTTAGGCACGCCCAACTGCGGCAAAGGCGAACCCAACCAAGTGATCCGCGTGGGCCACGCCTCACCGGCCTGTGTGTTCAGTGATATCGACGTGTTCGGGGGAGATGCCTGATGAACAACTTCAAGGCACTGGTGGACTGGCTCAAGCAAGCCGTCACCGACAAGGAACACTTTCACCTGGGCTACGCTGACGAATCGTCGGAGTTTGTACGTTTCAACCACGCCAAAGTGCGCCAAGCCGGCCAAGTGCAACAGGCCAGCCTCAACCTCAAGCTAATCAACGATGGCCGCCACGCCGACCTCGGCATCACCTTGGCGGGCGAGCCGGAGCAGGATCGCCAGCGCCTCGCCGATGGCCTGCAACAACTGCGCGAAACCCTGCCATTGTTGCCGCAGGATCCGTACTTGCTGCTGAACCACAACGCCTGGCAAAACCACAACGAACAACTGCGACCGCTGCCGGAGCTGGCCCAGGTGCTGGCAGATATCAGCCAGGCCGCCGAAGGTGTGGACCTGGTGGGCTTCTACGCTGCCGGCCCGATCAGCCGGGGCTTTGCCAGCTCCGACGGCGCGTTCGGCTGGCATCAGGCCAATAGCTTCAATTTCGATTTCAGCCTGTTCCACGCCAATGGCGAAGCGGTAAAGGCCAGCTACGCCGGGCACACCTGGGACAGCGCCGCGTTCACTGAGCGCTTCCAGCGGGCGCGTGAGCAACTGGAGTTCCTCGGCCGCCCGCTGCACAAGCTGCCTCCCGGCCAGTACCGCGCCTACCTGGCCCCGGCGGCGTTGGAAGAAATTTTCAGCATCGTCACCTGGGGCGGGTTTTCCGCCCAGGCCATCGCCAGCAAAGGCAGTTGTTTGCAAAAGCTCTACACGGGTGAGCAGTCGCTGAGCCCATTGGTGAAGGTCGATGAGCAGATCAGCGGGTCCCTGAGCCAGGCATTTTCCACCGAAGGCTACCCGCGCAGCGATGTCACGCTGATCAACGCCGGTAAAGCCGAGGGCCAACTGATCAACTCGCGCAGCGCTGCCGAATATGGCCTGAGCACCAACGGTGCCAGCAGCGACGAGTCGCCCAGCGCCTTGCAGATGGCCGCCGGCGACCTGGGCCAGGCCGATATCCTCAAGCAATTGGGCACTGGCTTGTACATCAGCAACCTGTGGTACTTGAACTACTCGGACTTGCCGGCGGCACGCCTGACCGGCATGACGCGCTTCGCCACGTTCTGGGTCGAAGACGGTGAAATCAAGGCGCCGGTGAGCACCATGCGGTTTGACGACAGTGTCTACAGCCTACTCGGTTCGCAGCTTGAAGCGCTGACCATTGAACGGGAGTTGCTGCTGTCGGCGAGTACCTACAGCCAGCGCAATACCGCCTCCAACCTGCTGCCGGGGGCGCTGGTCAAGCGCCTGACGCTCACTCTGTAAATACATTCCCCCTGTGGGAGCGGGCTTGCTCGCGAAGGCGGTGTGTCAGTCACCGGATGAATTGACTGACACACCGCTTTCGCGAGCAAGCCCGCTCCCACAAGGTTTTGCGTCGTTTTCAGGCATCCGGTTTCGTCCTTTCCTACCGCAAAATCCCATCTAGCACTTCTCCCCGTGCGGCCTGTTGTCGCCCGCAAAAAACCTCGCTATAACGGTTAGTGGCATCCCGCCACCTATCCCACGAGAGCACGACCTTGCCCGGGAAGGGCAAGCTGGAGCGTTGACATGAATCATGGAAGTTTTGTCATAGAGAAGCTGTTCAAGCACTACAACGTTCATGTTGAGCAGCTAGGAAACGATTCGAAAAAAAACACCGTGTTGATGGTCAACGGCGCGCTGTCTACCACGCGCTCTTTCGCGCGAACCAGCAAATGCCTGGCGGAGCACTTTAATGTGCTGCTGTTCGACCTGCCCTTCTCCGGCTATTCGCGCGAGCACAACACCGACCTCGACCTGGTGACCAAGGACGACGAGGTGCAAATCCTGCGCGCCCTGGTAGAGCGCTTCGAGGTCAACCATCTGGTGTCGGCCTCCTGGGGCGGCATCTCCCACCTTGCTGACCCTGGCGCACAACCCGCCCTCCATCCAAAGCTCGGTGGTGATGGCCCTGGCGCCCAACCTCAACCAGGCCATGCTCGACTACGTGGAGCGCGTGCGCGTGCTGATTGAGGCCGATGACAAATCCGCCGTCGGCCACTTGCTCAACGAAACCGTCGGCAAATACCTGTCGCCGCGCCTCAAGCGCAACAACCATCGACACCTGTCAAGCATGGCCACCACCGAGTACCGCCAGGCGCGCTTCCATATCCATCAGGTGCTGGCCCTGGGCGATGGCAATTACCTGCCGGCGCTGACCCGGATCGAAACCCCGGTGCACTTCCTCAACGGTGCACTGGATGAATACACGCCGGCGGCCGAGGCCCGGCTCTTCAAGGACTATGTCGGCCGCAGCAGCTTTGCGGTCGCCGAACACACCGGGCATTTACTTGATCTGGAGTCGCGCGAAGCGGCCATGGCGGTGCACCGTGCACTCTTGGATTTCCTGGTGGGAGAGCACGCGGCGTTGTCGGAATTAGACGAACCGCCAGTGGGAAAAGGAGCGACGGATGGCGCATAATCGCCAACACATAGCCTGCTAATAAAAAGGGTTCATATGCCGAATCGCGCCCCTCTCGATGCCAAGACCGCCCGCTGGCTACCCTGGGTGGTAGCGATTGCCTTCTTCATGCAGTCGCTGGACGGGACGATTCTCAACACTGCCCTGCCGGCCATGGCGCGGGACTTGGCGGAAAACCCGCTGCGCATGCAAGGGGTGGTGATCGCCTACATGCTCACCGTCGCCTTGCTGATTCCGGCATCGGGTTGGGTGGCCGACCGCTTCGGCACCAAAAAAATCTTCTTCGGCGCGATCATGCTGTTCAGCATCGGCTCCTTGCTGTGCGCCTTGTCGAGCAGCTTGACCATGCTGGTCGGCGCGCGGGTCATCCAGGGCTTGGGCGGTGCGCTGATGCTGCCGGTCGGGCGGCTGGTGGTCTTGCGCGCCTATCCGCGTTCCGAACTCGTACGCATCATGGGTTTCATCACCATACCCGGCCTGCTCGGCCCCCTGCTCGGCCCGACCATGGGCGGCTGGATGGTGCAATACCTGACCTGGCACTGGATCTTCCTGATCAACCTGCCCGTGGGCATGGTCGGCTGCTACGCCGTGTGGAAACTCATCCCCGACTTGCGCGGCAGCGAACGCACGCGCTTTGACAGTGTGGGGTTTGTGCTGTTTGGCGCGGCGATGGTGCTGATCACCATCGCCATGGAAGGCCTGGGCGAACTGCACCTGCCGCACCTGCGGGTGATGTTGCTGCTGTTCGGCGGGCTCGCCTGCCTGGCCGCGTACTGGCTGCGTGCCGGGCATATCGACAACCCACTGTTCTCGCCGGTGCTGTTCAAGACCCGCACCTTTGCCGTGGGCATCCTCGGCAACCTGTTCGCCCGGCTGGGCAGCGGCGCACTGCCGTTTCTGGTGCCGTTGCTGCTGCAGGTGGCACTGGGTTATTCGCCCTCCGAAGCCGGGATGAGCATGCTGCCCCTGGCAGCGGCGGCAATGTTTGCCAAGTCCATCGCCCGGCCACTGATCGAGCGGCTGGGCTATCGCATTGTGCTCACCGGCAACACCCTCGCGCTGGGCATCATGCTAGCCAGCATGGGCCTGGTCAGCGAACACACACCCTACCCGCTGCTGCTGTGCATGCTGGCGGTGCTGGGTGCGATCAACTCGCTGCAATTTACCGCGATGAACACCGTCACCCTGATCGACCTCGACGACGCCCAGGCCAGCAGCGGCAACAGTTTGCTCTCGGTGGTGGCGCAATTGTCCTTGAGCCTGGGCGTGGCGTGTGCCGGTGCCTTGCTCGGCGGCTTTACTGGCGAAGCGGGCAATGACGGCGTGGAAAGCGTGCTGGGTGCGTTCCAACTGACCTTCCTTACCGTCGGCATCATGGCCATGCTGGCAGCGGCGATCTTCCTGCAACTGTCGCCAAAAGACGGCAAACGGGTGGTCAGCCGCGAGCACGACCTTGAGCATTAACAGGCTTCTCGTCTAGAACTTGCGGGGAAAATCCCACAGGGCTGGTACACTGCGCGACATTTTGTTTTGCAGAGCCAGTCCCGTGACTACCATCGCCACCGCTTTTAATACTTTGCCCCTGTCCGCCGCCATGCTGGCTAACCTCGACTCGCTGGGTTACGTCGAGATGACGCAGATCCAGGCGCAAAGCTTGCCGGTGATCCTCAAGGGGCTGGACCTGATCGCCCAAGCCAAGACCGGCAGCGGCAAGACCGCTGCCTTCGGCATCGGCCTGTTGAACCCGATCAACCCGCGTTACTTCGGCTGCCAGGCGCTGGTGATGTGCCCGACGCGTGAGCTGGCCGACCAGGTCGCCAAGGAAATCCGTCGCCTGGCGCGTGCCGAAGACAACATCAAGGTACTGACCCTGTGCGGCGGCGTGTCCCTCGGCCCGCAGATCGCCTCGCTGGAACACGGCGCCCACGTCATCGTCGGCACACCGGGCCGTATCCAGCAGCACCTGCGCAAAGGTTCGCTGGTGCTGGACGGCCTGAACACGCTGATCCTCGACGAAGCCGACCGCATGCTCGACATGGGCTTCTACGACGCCATCGAAGACATCATCAGCAAGACCCCCCCACGCCGCCAGACCCTGCTGTTCTCGGCCACCTACCCGGTGAGCATCAAGCAGCTGGCCTCCAAGTTCATGCGTGCGCCGCAGCAAGTGAAAGCCGAAGCCTTCCACTCCGACGACCAGATCGAGCAGCGTTTCTACGAGATCTCGCCGGAAGAGCGCATGGACGCGGTGACCAAGGTACTGGCGCACTTCCGCCCGGCGTCTTGCGTGGCGTTCTGCTTTACCAAGCAGCAAGTGCAGGAAACGGTGGATCACCTGACGGCCAAGGGCATTTCTGCCGTCGGCCTGCATGGCGACCTGGAACAGCGCGACCGTGACCAGGTACTGGCGATGTTCGCCAACCGCAGCACTTCGGTGCTGGTGGCAACCGACGTCGCCGCCCGTGGCCTGGACATTGACTCGCTGGACATGGTGATCAACGTCGAACTGGCCCGTGACTCGGAAATCCACATCCACCGCGTAGGCCGTACCGGTCGCGCCGGTGAGACGGGCATTGCCATCAGCCTGGTGGCGCCGTCCGAAGCGCACCGCGCCCAAGCCATCGAGCAACTGCAAAAGTCGCCGCTGAACTGGGACCAACTGGACAACCTCAAGCCGCAAAGCGGCGGCCCGTTGCTGCCACAGATGAGCACGCTGTGCATCGCCGCCGGCCGTAAAGACAAGGTTCGCCCAGGCGACATCCTTGGCGCACTGACCGGTGACGCCGGGATTCCGGGGGCCCAGGTCGGCAAGATCGCGATCTTTGATTTCCAGGCGTTCGTGGCCGTTGAGCGCGGGATCGCCAAGCAGGCGTTGCAGCGTTTGAATGACGGCAAGATCAAAGGCCGCTCGTTGCGCGTGCGGATCTTGTAACAACACGCATATTTACTGTGGAAACCGAATCAATGTGGGAGCTGGCTTGCCTGCGATGGCTGTAGTGAATTCACCACCGCTATCGCAGGCAAGCCAGCTCCCACATTTGACTGTATTCCACTTCAGAATTTGTAAGAGGACACCGTTTTGCGCTCGACCGAAGTTGTGATCATTGGCGCCGGCGCCGCAGGCTTGATGTGCGCACTGACCGCCGCCGGGCGTGGGCGCAAGGTGATGCTGATCGACCACGCCAACAAGGCCGGCAAAAAGATCCTGATGTCCGGCGGTGGCCGCTGCAATTTCACCAACATGTACACCGAGCCGGCCAACTTCCTCTCGCACAACGCGCACTTCTGCAAGTCGGCCCTGGCCCGCTACACCCAGTGGGATTTCATCGGGCTGGTGGCCAAGCACGGCGTGCCGTACCACGAGAAAAAACTCGGCCAGCTGTTTTGCGATAACAAGTCCAGCGACATCCTCGGCCTGCTGCTCGATGAATGCATCCAGACCGGCGTGAGCCTGCACCTGGACACCTCCATCGAGGAAATCGCCAAAGTCGACGGCGGCTATCAGTTGCAAACCACCTTGGGCGAACTGCGCTGCGAATCCCTGGTGATCGCCACGGGCGGTCTGTCGATCCCGACCCTGGGCGCCACCGGTTTTGGTTACCAGGTGGCCAAGCAGTTTGGCCACGAACTGCTGCCGACCCGCGCAGGTTTGGTGCCGTTTACCATCACCGACCAGCTCAAGGAACTGTGTGGCGAGCTGTCCGGCACATCCGTGGATTGCCTGGTGAGCTGCAACGACCAGAGCTTTCGCGAGAACATCCTGTTTACTCACCGTGGCCTCAGTGGCCCGGCGATTCTGCAGATTTCGTCGTACTGGGAAACCGGCGACACGGTGGAAATCAACCTGCTGCCCGATCACGACGCGCACACCTGGCTGCAACAGCAACAGGTCGAGCACCCCAACAGCGAGCTGAAAACCCTGCTGGGTGAGATCTTCACCAAGAAGATGGCCAACCTGTTGGCGCAAGTCTGGTTTGTGTCCAAGCCGATGAAGCAATACACCCACGCCGAAGTGGCCGACATTGCGCAAAAGCTGTCGAGCTGGCAGTTGGTGCCGGCGGGCACCGAAGGCTATCGCACGGCCGAGGTGACGCTGGGTGGCGTGGACACGCGGGAAGTGTCGTCCAAGACCATGGAATCGCTGAAAAGCCCGGGGCTGTACTTTATTGGTGAAGTGTTGGATGTGACCGGTCACCTGGGCGGGTTTAATTTCCAGTGGGCCTGGGCGTCGGGCTATGCTGCCGCGCAATACGCCTGACACAACGCGGTAAAAAATGTGGGAGCGGGCTTGTTGTGGCGAGCGAGCTTGCTCGCGCTGGAGTGCGGAGCGCTCCCAAGTTTTTGGGGCCGCTATGCAGCCCAGCGGGAGCAAGCTCCCTCGCCACACCAAGCCCGCTCCCACATTGATCGCATTCCACATTTAGATGCAGGCTCTGGAATAAATTTCGCTGTTACATGTGATCGCCACGCTTGCCGTGGCGTCATTACTGGCTCAATTTAGCGGCATCGTCCCGGAAGACTCCAGACTTCATGTCATCGACCTCGTTCAAGCAGTCCATGCGGCGCCTGTGGGCGCTGGATAAATTCAGTTACAGCGTTCGGGTATTCATCGCCCTCACCGGCAGCATGGCGCTGTGCTGGTATCAGAACGAAATGACATTGCTGATCCCGCTGTTCCTGGGGATTATCGCCAGCGCCCTGGCCGAGACCGATGACAGCTGGCAAGGCCGCCTGAATGCACTGGCCGTGACGCTGGTGTGTTTCAGCGTCGCCGCGCTGTCGGTTGAGCTGCTGTTTCCCTACCCCTGGATCTTCGCCATCGCCCTGGCCCTGGCCAGCTTCTGCCTGACCATGCTCGGCGCGTTGGGCGAACGTTATGGCGCGATTGCTTCAGCGACGTTGATTCTGTCGGTGTACACCATGATCGGCGTGGACCAGCGCGGTGGCGCCGTCACCGACTTCTGGCATGAGCCGTTACTGCTGGTGGCCGGTGCCGCGTGGTATGGCGTGCTGTCGGTGCTGTGGCAGGTGCTGTTTTCCAACCAGCCGGTGCAGCAAAGCCTGGCGCGGTTGTTTCGCGAGCTGGGGCGTTACCTCAAGCTCAAATCATCGCTGTTCGAGCCTGTCCGCCAACTGGATGTGGAAGCGCGCCGCCTGGAACTGGCCCAGCAAAACGGCCGGGTGGTGGCGGCGCTGAATGCCGCCAAAGAAATCATCCTGCACCGCGTAGGCAATGGCCGCCCCGGCTCGAAAGTCAGCCGTTACCTGAAGCTGTACTTTCTGGCCCAGGATATCCACGAACGCGCCAGCTCGTCCCACTACCCTTACAACGCCCTGGCCGAAGCCTTCTTCCACAGCGACGTGCTGTTCCGCTGCCAGCGCCTGTTGCGCCAGCAAGGCAAGGCCTGCCAGGCCCTGGCCGAATCGATCCAGCTGCGCCAGCCGTTCATTTATGACGACAGCTTTGCTGAAGCCCTGGGCGACCTGAACGCCTCCCTGGAGCACTTGCGCATCCAGAGCAACCCAGCCTGGCGCGGCCTGTTGCGCTCGTTGCGGGCGTTGGCCGCCAACCTGTCCACCCTTGACCGCCTGCTCGGCGATGCCAGCAACCCCGACTCCCTGGCCGACGCCACCGACAGCAGCCTGCTGGACCGTGCCCCGCGCAACCTCAAGGAAATGTGGACGCGCCTGCGTACGCAACTGACGCCGACGTCGCTGCTGTTCCGTCACGCCCTGCGCCTGCCGCTGGCACTGAGTATCGGCTATTGGATGGTGCACCTCATCCACCCCTCCCAGGGTTACTGGATCATCCTCACCACCCTGTTTGTGTGCCAGCCCAACTACGGCGCCACGCGGCGCAAGCTGGGCCAGCGGATCATCGGCACCGCCATCGGCCTGACCGTGGCCTGGGCGCTGTTCGACCTGTTCCCAAGCCCGCTGGTGCAGTCGATGTTCGCCATCGCCGCAGGCCTGGTGTTCTTTATCAACCGCACCACCCGCTACACCCTGGCCACGGCGGCGATCACCCTGATGGTGCTGTTCTGCTTCAATCAGGTGGGCGACGGTTACGGGCTGTTCCTGCCACGCCTGTTCGATACCTTGCTGGGCAGTTTGATTGCCGGCCTGGCGGTGTTCCTGTTCCTGCCGGACTGGCAAGGCCGGCGCCTGAACAAGGTGCTGGCCAACACCCTGACCTGCAACAGCATTTACCTGCGCCAGATCATGCAGCAATACGCCGCCGGCAAGCGCGACGACCTGGCCTACCGGCTGGCGCGGCGCAATGCGCATAACGCCGATGCGGCGCTGTCCACCACGCTGGCGAATATGCTCATGGAACCTGGGCATTTCCGTAAGGAGGCCGATGTGGGTTTCCGCTTTCTGGTGTTGTCGCACACCTTGCTCAGCTACCTTTCCGGGCTGGGGGCGCATCGGGAGACTCAATTACCGGCCGACGTGCGTGAACATCTGATCGACGGCGCCGGGAACAGCCTGGCGGCGAGTATCGACGAAATCGCCACGGGGCTGGCCAACAAGCAGCCGATCGCGATTCAGAGTGATGCCGAAGAAGCATTGGCGGCGGATCTGGAGCAGATGCCCGATGAGATTGATGAGGGGCAGCGGTTGGTGCAGACGCAACTGGCGTTGATTTGCCGGCAGTTGGGGCCGTTGCGCACATTGGCGGCACATCTGATCAAAGACACCAGCGCGGCGTAGACCGCCATCGCAGGCAAGCCAGCTCCCACATTTGACTGTGTTCACAAATCAAAATGTGGGAGCTGGCTTGCCTGCGATCGGGCCCACCAAAACACTACATCCCATGCGCCTTCATCAACCTTGCATAACTGCCATCTGCCTTCATCCGCGCAATCTCCCGATCAAAGCCGGCCACGATCTGCTCATGCTCCGGGTTCTTCAGGCTCACCAGAATATGCAGGCTGTTCTCGCTCAGCGGCTTGGGTAAAAACTCCACCGCATTGCGCACCCGGGGCGACTCCCGCGCCAGGTGATAACGGGCTACAAACTCATCTTCCAGCGTCAGCTTGACGCGTTTGGCCGCCAGCATACGCACCGCCATGGCGAAGTTATGCACCGGCACTTTCTGCAACTGCGCATCCTGGTCGAACGCCGCCGAGTAGGCGTAGCCGCGCACCACGGCGATGGGATCGTCGTGCAGTTGCTCCAGGTTCTGATAGTCGATGGGGTCGTCGCGGCGCTTGATAAACCGCACGCGATTCATCAGGTATTCGCCGGAAAACTGGCCCAGCTTGGTGCGGGCATCGTCGTACCAGGCGTTGATCAACACGTCATAACGGCCATCGCCCACCCCCATCAACGCCCGCGCCCAGGGCACCTGCTCAAAATCACTGGCATACCCTGCGCGCGCCAGCGCCGTACTGACAATGTCAGTGGCCAGGCCGCCGTTAATCAAGGTCGAATCGGTAAACGGTGGCCATACATCCGCTACCAGGCGCAAGCGCTGCGCCACCGCGGGCTGGGCCAGTAGCAACACTCCAATCAAAGCAACGGCACGAGAAAATCGCGGCATGCTCATAGTCCTTGGCGGGCAGGCAGGCAGTGGCCTGATAACAGTAGCTCATCAATGAGCCCGTATTGCAGATTACACAAAGAAGCCAGCAGCGATAGAACTGAATGATGGCAAATTGACGCCATTCACAAAAATGCTCGCTTTAGACAGGGCGGCCGGTGGCGCTTACTATCGGCAACAAACATTAATAAGGGAAAATGCCATGACGGTTGAATGGGTCTGCAAACATCACGAAGACCTCGGCAAAGAGCAGCTGTACGCCATTATGCGTCTGCGCAATGAGGTGTTCGTCGTCGAGCAAAAATGCCTGTATCAAGACCTCGACGGGCAGGACCTCGCCAGTGATACCCACCACTTGATGGCCTGGCAAGATGACGTGCTGGTGGCTTACCTGCGCCTGCTGGACCCGCAATCACAGGGCGGTGATGTGGTGATTGGCCGGGTGATCGTGGCACCGGTGGCACGCGGTACCGGGCTGGGGCACCAGATGATGGAAGAAGCGCTCAAGCGCATTGAAGACATCTGGCCGCAGACGCCGATCTATCTGTCAGCCCAGGCGCATTTGCAGGGGTATTACGGGCGGTATGGGTTTGAGGTGGCGGGTGAGGAATACCTGGAGGATGACATTCCCCATATTGGTATGCGGCGCCAGTAAGGACGCCATCGCAGGCAAGCCAGCTCCCACCCTTTGAATTGCGAATACTTCAAGTGTGGGAGCTGGCTTGCCTGCGATGAGGCCAGACCTGCCAGTACCCTGTCAGGGATAGCCCAACACCTGCTTGACCGCGGCAAGGTTCGCCTCGATCCAGCGCCGATCAATCGCGCCCCAGCTGCGAATCCGATAACACCCGGCATGATTGCGCGCCCCCTCCTCCTGCTCGAACTCGCACACAATATCCAGATCAGCCAACGCCGCAATCGTGTCCTGCGCCGTGCGCCGTGGCATGCCGGTGGCGTCGGTCAGTGCCGGCACGCTGCTGGCCTGGCCGCTGTCGATCAGGTAGGCCACATACAGGCGGCGGTAGAAACTGCTTTTGGTCTTGCTCACATCCATGCTCGAACGCCTTGTGAAGTTAGGGCTTGCCCTGCAAGTCGCGATACGTGAGGTACACCCGCAGGTCGAATTCCACCTGATGGTAGCCCGGCATCATGTACTCACAGAGTTTATAGAACGCCTTGTTATGGTCCGATTCCTTGAAGTGCGCCAGCTCGTGCACCACGATCATGCGCAGAAACTCCGGCGCGGCGTCCTTGAACAGCGCGGCAATGCGGATCTCTTTCTTGGCTTTGAGGTTGCCGCCCTGCACCCGTGAAATCGTGGTGTGCAGCCCCAGAGCGCGGTGGGTGAGGTCCAGGCGGTTGTCGAACAGCACTTTGTCGATGGCCGGCGCGTTGCGCAGGTGTTCCTGCTTCAACGCCAGGGCATAGCTGTATAGCGCCTTGTCGCTCTGCACGCCGTGGCGCTCGGGGTAGCGTTGCTCCAGGTAGGCGCCCAACTGGTCCTTGGCGATCAATTGGCGCACTTGCTCTTGAAGCGCTGCGGGGTAGGCCTGGAGGTATTTCAGCGCGGTCATGGGGTTCTGCAACAGGGTTCGAATGGCCGCCAGTGTAGCGAATTCACAGCAGACGAGGGTGGGACCAGGCAGCCATTTCCTCGGCCACCAACGGCTGCGCCGCCCACGGCCCCTGGATAAACATGCAGCCATTGGCCTTGAGCCACGTTGACTGCTCGAGGGTTTCTACACCCTCGGCGATCACCAACACATCAAAATGCGCGCACAACTGGATGATACTGCGCGCCATCGCCGCGTCCCGTACCGAGCCCGGCAGGCGCGCCACCAGTTGCGGGTCGAGCTTGAGCGTGTCGAACGCCAGGTCCCGCAGGTGGGCCAGGGAGCATTGGCCCAGGCCGAAATCATCCAGGGCAATGCGCACGCCGATCTGGCGCAGTAACTTGAGCTGCTTATGGGTCTCTTCAAGGTTACTCATCAGGCTGTCTTCACTGATTTCCACCTCCAGCTGGCGCCCCTGCAACCCATGTCGCTCAAGGACCTGCTGCAGTTGGCTGGCGAGGTTGGGCATGTTGAACTGGCTGGCACTCAAGCTCACGCTCAGCACCAGCGCTTCATCGAAGGTGGCTTGCCAGGCCTGGCGTTGGGCAGCGACTTGCTGGTAGATCCAGGCGCTCAACTGGCTGATCAGCCGCGCCTCTTCAAGCAGGGGCAAGAACAAGCCCGGCGGCACATCGCCGACGCTGGGGTGCTGCCAGCGCAACAGCGCCTCGACACCGCGCAAGCGCCCGTCTTCCAGCGACACCTGGGGCTGGTAGACCAGGGTGAAATCCTTGTTTTGAATCGCGGTGCGCACACTGTCTTCCAGCATCAGCCGCGAACGGGCGCGGCCGTTCATTTCCTGATCGTAATAGCGATATTGCTGACGCCCCGCGCGCTTGGCTTCGTACATGGCGATATCCGCCGCACGCAACAAGCCGCTCAGGTCGGCGCCACAGTCCGGGAACGTGGCGATGCCGATGCTGACGCCGAGCATCACCTCCAAACCGTCCACTTGCTGGCACACAGACACCCTTTCGATCAGTTTTTCCGCAATCTTGGCGGCCTGTTCCGGGAACTCCAGCTCCAGCAACGCGGTGAACTCATCCCCGCCCATGCGCCCAAGAATGTCGTAGGAGCGCAGACACGCCTGCATCTGCTCCGAGACCCAGCGCAGCACACGGTCGCCCGCGTCGTGGCCCAACGAGTCATTGACCCGCTTGAAACCGTCCAGGTCCAGGTAAAGCAACACCAGTGACTGTTCGTTACGCTCGCTGCGCAACAAGAGGTTCTCCACCGCCTGGTGAAAGCCACGCCGGTTCAACAGCCCCGTCAACGGGTCGGTCACGGCCTGGAACTCCAACTGCTGATGCAGATGGCGTACC
Organism: Pseudomonas sp. W3I7; assembly: GCF_030816095.1. Lineage (NCBI taxonomy): Bacteria > Pseudomonadati > Pseudomonadota > Gammaproteobacteria > Pseudomonadales > Pseudomonadaceae > Pseudomonas > Pseudomonas sp. W3I7. Next base: position 101,450 of record NZ_JAUSXP010000001.1, on the reverse strand, counting down.
TCGGACATATCCAGCACGGTCACCACCATGGCCTTCTGCTCGGCGGGCAGCGGTGCACAGGACAACGCCACGGGCACCTGCTGACCACGCCCGGTGCGCAAGATTGCGTCATGCTGGCGCCACGTTTCACCCCGCCGGTACGCCTCGTACATCGGGAAACTCAACCACGCGGGCACATGGGGCTTTTGCAGGAAGCTCAAAAAGCTTTCGCCCTGCAACTCGGCCATGGTGGCGTTCAGCAAGCGTGAAATGGCCGGGTTGGCGTACTCGATCACACTGCCCTCGCCCACCACCAGCAGGCCTTCGGCGGCGTTGTCGAGCACCGAGGCGTTAAAGGCACGCGCCAGCTCCAGGTCATGGCTCAGCCGCTGCAGGGCCCGGCGGTTGCGTTGGTGTTCCAGCAGGGCCTGGACCTTGGGCTTGAGGATATGGGGGTCAAAAGGTTTGAACAGATAGTCGATCGCACCGCTGGCGTAGCCTTCCTGCACGGCATCGGACGATTGGGCGTGGGCCGTCAGAAAGATAATGGGCGTCATGCGCGTACGCTGGCTGCCGCGCATCAGGCGTGCGACTTCAAAGCCGTCCATGCCGGGCATGCGCACATCCAGCAACACCAGGTCGACCTCGTGGGCGAGCAGCAATTCCAGGGCTTCCAGCCCGGAGGCGGCCGTGATCACATGCCAGTCTTCACGCTGCAAAAGCGCACGCATGCTGATGAGGTTCTCGGGGTAGTCATCAACTACCAGAAGAACCGAACTGCCATCGCCGGGGTGTGGAGCGCAATCCATGCTACGTCTCTTCCTTGAGGGGCTGCACCGGTCACTTCTGCTACAAAAACCGGACAAACACAGAGGGCTCACTCTAGCCCCGCTTTAAAAAAAGCAGAAGTGACGTGGGTGCCATCATTGCGCCAAAGCTCAGGAAGCCGACTAACGGTCAAGCCCTACAGCCCACGGTCTGTGGGAAACATGGCTTTTTGGCATTTAGCTGACGCCAATAATTTGCCAGCTATTAATTAACAATTTGGTTACTACCGCTTATAAAGAACCTGCGCAGCCCTCGGGCTAAAGCCTTCATTCTCTGTAAAAGGCCAACACCATGATCGACCTTTCCACCTGGAACCTGAGCATCCCGGTCGGCTCCCCGCCCACGACCATCGACACCCCCAAGCTGCTGAGCGGCTTCAAAGACCAGTACTTCCAGGCCGAAGGCAGCAACGTACAATTCTGGACACCCGTGACCGGCACCCGCACCGAAAACGCTATCTACCCACGCAGCGAGTTGCGCGAAACCTACGCCGATGGGCGCCTGCGCAACTGGACTTACAACGAGGCCAACAACTTCCTGCGCGCCACCGTTACGGTGAACCAAGTGCCCTCCAGCGGCAAAGTGGTCATCGGCCAGATCCACGCGTATGACAGCCAGAAACCGCTGATCAAGCTGGAGTATCAATTCAAGGAAAAAACCCAGACCGGCAACATCGTCGCCAAGGTGCGCATGCGCCCGGATGATGGTGAGGGGCGCGTGATCACCGTCGCCAGTAATGTGCCATTGGAGAAGAGCTTCACCTATGTGATCAACCTCAATAAGGCCGGCTTGCTCAGCGTATCTGCCGCAGACGGCCAATGGAACGAGCGCATTGGCGCCGCGTGGGGTGCCAAACCGCTGTACTTCAAGGCCGGCGTGTATGTGCAGGACAACAGCGGCGACAGCAAGGAAGGCGCGCGGGTAACGTTTGCCAAGCTGGATATTGATCACGAGTAGAGCGTGACAGAAGCCCCGTTAATCACGGGGCTTCTGAGTGGGGTTATTCAACGCACATCAGCATAAAGCCCATCGATGAATCACCGGCGGGTTTGTTATCGCCGACTTTGAGTGTCAATACGTTAATGTAATTGATCGCTGGCACACTGCCCAACTTGGCATGGCCATAGAAGATATGTTCGTTGGAGCTCACATCGGTGACCGAGACCGTGCAGAAACGGGGAGGTGCTTTAAATACGCCCGGTATGAACCTGACCTTATAGATTGAAAAATAATCAGGCTGCGCGGTCAACTTAACCTCTTTGAGCCACTCAGGCGATTGTGCAGTAACTTGCCCCTTTTCGTTAACAGATGCAGTGAATATTCGGCCCTCGGCGTAGGCAAAAGATCCTGCTCCCAACAATGCCATGATAACGCCGGTGGTTTTAATAAAGCCCATTATCCATTCTCCTTTATTGAATACATTTAAAGATCAACCTTAAATGATCAGAGACTGATAAAAGCGCACTTTGAGTGGCGTACACCTAAAACAGAAAACCTATAAAGACACCGGGAATTCTACTGACGGGTTTCAGGATACTTCCGATTGCAAAGCACTTTTGAGTCGATGATATTCGTAGGCAAACTCCGACAGATACAAAGACTATTCCTTGATTGCCCCGACCTCTTAAACACACCACCGAACCCTGTGGGAGCCAGGCTTGCCCGCGATGGCGGTGTGTCAGGCACTGCTGATGTTGGCTGATACACCGCCATCGCGGGCAAGCCCGGCTCCCACATTGGTTATGCTTCGGCTGCAGGTGACGTGCTCGTCCTACACGACCGTTGCGGGCAGACAGATCGCCGCTTATAGTTCGCCCCGTCGCTGAGAACAGCGATAGGGTTTCGCAGCCCTACCGAGTTAATACCGCACCCGTCACAAACGGCCCCGGCGCTCCGCCGACGGCCGTCCTTGTTATGGCGGCTGTGCGTGGGAGACCTTCGGGTCTGCCGGGTCTTAACTCCTCGGTCTGCGAACCCGCGTACAGCTGCCACCCAATTTGTTTCGCAGCAAACGGTGGTCATTCTTTTCTTGAGTTAAGGATTTACCATGACCGACCCATTACCACCCCGCCGCTTCTACCCCTGCACCGAGTCCGCCACCGACTCACCCGTGCTCTTGATCGACAGCACCGCCCCTCTGCCCGACCTCCACGCCTGCCTGCGCGAACGCCTCAACGCCGCCCTCGAACACCTCAACCTGATGGCCTGCTCCAGCCTCCCGGACTTCGCCGAGCGCGACCTGAATAACGTGGCCAATACCGCACGTATTCTGGTGCAGGACGTGAGCGACGTGTTCCGCGTCATTGAGCATCGAGGCTTCGATACCGCCGCCTGATCAAATCCCGGCCATAAAAAAGCCCGCGACGCTGCGGGCTTTTTTATGTCTCGCCTATGACAAATTGCTCGCGTCCGAACAAATGGAAATGTAATTAATAGACCTGCCACTCATAAGAAATTCGTATATCAACAATAGCCAAACACACTAAAAAACTGTCATTTTTCACAGGTGCATCGGCTACAAAAAACAATCAATGTCCCAACATCCTGAATAAAACGTCGTGACCTACTGAAGCTTAAAAAGGACTTTCATCATGCCCAGCCCTCTCGCCCCCACCATTACTGCCGCTAAAGACTCCGCGGGAAATAATCTCCCCAACAGTAAGGGCACCGTTACAGACGGCAGCATTACTCTCAGCGGCTTAGGCTTTCCAGGGATAACACTCAATATCAGCGTCACAACGGGCGGCACTGCGCAGACGCCTTCAACTGCCAGCGTCCTGGTAGGCGCCAATGCGACATGGACAGCCACTCTGACAGGTTTACCAGCCGGCATGACGGTCGTCGCATTTACCGAAGACCCCACAAACTCAGTCACCGCACCGCCGCCAGGAACAGTCTCATGGAGCTTTACAGTCACACGACCTGCACAATCGGCCGTGTTAGAAAACTTTGAAGGTTGGAACGGCATTTTTTTTGAAAATCATTCGAGAACGTGTACTGACCGTGATATCGGCATTCATTACCAAGGCGCCAACAAAGGCCGTTTTATGCCTTCAAGAATGGTGTGGGGCTACAGCATGCCCGCTGGCCAAGTTATCCAAAACGGCGTAGGAGAGCCAAAGGGAAATGTTTTTTGCATGAGCCACTACCCCGAGACGCCCATGGGCGGCGAGGCCATTCTAACCCTCTATTTACGTGACCCTAACAGCAACACCACTACGCCACTTTCCAACGCCACTTTTAAATATACATCGAGCGTCGATTGCACCGTGTATGCGAAAGATAACAACTCCAAGATACTGGATCAAAAAACGCTGCCCATTACCCATACATCGCCTGTTCCTGTCACGTTGACCGCACCTGGCATAGCCATAATAGAAATACATTCGGCACCCGTTAATGCTGCCACTACACTGGGGTGGTCTGCAATGATTGGAGAGGTCGAGTTAACTCCAGGGCCATAAAAACGCCCATCATAAATCAAGCTCGCCGCTTGCAACTATCCTTCGCTAGATACGGTTTTACTCATCCAATAAGGACCCGTATTATGCCCAGTTCTATCCCGCCAAAAATCACAACCATCAAAGATAGCGCGGGGAACAATATTCCAAAAAATGGAATTGTCGCAGGTGGCAGCACTGACTTAACTGGCACGGGTTTTCCCGGCGTCACACTCACTATCAGCGTAATGACTAACGGTGTCGTTCAGGTGCCCACAACGCCCACTGTACTCATAGACTCCGGAGGAAAATGGGCCACAACTTTAATTGGCTTGCCCGCAGGCACGACGGTTGTCACCTTTACCGAATCAGTCAACGATCCTGCCGTCACCCCACCGCCAGGAGCGACCTCATGGAATTTCAAAGTAGTGCCAGGGATAAAAGAACACTTTGGAGACCTTATTGGGCAAACGTTCGAGATGCACTGGCGACATATAACCAACAACAACATTCATATTTATTACAACAGTGCCAACACAGGAAGCATTAGAGCGGCCAGGGAGTTTTGGACGCCGACATCAGCGCAGTTCAAAGGAAAACTCGACGGCAACGTATTGTGTGTGGATTACCACCCCACGGCTGTCAGCCACGCTGATTCTCTGATTACGTTTACGCTAGCCAAATCGAAAGATGACAATACGGCCATCCCCTTTTCAAAGGTCAGCTTCTACTATCTCAGCCAGTTTCCTTGCACCGTTACCACCAAAGACCTCAACAACCGCTCACTGGAAGAAAAAACACTTAGTGTCAGCCCAGCAATTCCTTTGCCTGCTTCTTTCTCATCACCTAACTCGTTCTCGATTACTGTATGCATTCCCGCTTCCCAGAAAACCTACTCACCTAGCTGGTCGTTTATTGTTGGAAACCTGGAAATCACTCCTTAATTACAGATTGCACTTTACCATTTTCAATAAACCCAGCCCTTTTATCTCTTTGTCTCCCAACCACTACCACTGTGCCGCTACACCCCATGCACCGAAGCCGGCCTGCCGGACTTCGCCGAGTGCGGTATGAATAGTGTGGCGATACCGTGCGAATCCTCAACTGGCCTTATGTCATTTTCGCCGAATAATTAGTTCTAAATCCTCCCAATAACTGTCAATTGCCACAGGTTCCCTGAAGTGCAGCGCGCGTTATTTTGAGTTTTTATTACTCTTGCAGTCACCACCATACGAGTAACGAAGCCATGACAATGCCTAACCCAATGGGTAACTATATCGGAGGAAGCACCACGGGGCTCAAACAACTTACTATTACCACAGCTAACAGCAGCAGTGGAGCTATAACGGCTGACTTTCATGACGGCAAAGATGCTTATTCGCTGACAGGAACATATAAATTCGCCAACGCTGAAAAAGGCGGACCTGCGAGCTTCACCTTGGATGGCGCACCCGGAGCAAAGATAGCCTATAGGTTTTCACTGATTTCAAATGTAGTAACCGAGAGCACACCCTTTCCAAAAACTTACCGGAAATTTTTGGGTTAATAACTCTGCCGGGGCTATCGAGCTCACAAAATCCAACTAAGCTCTGGGCTTTTTAAACAATCGAAACCTACCTGCAGATCACTATGAAAAAACCCGCGTGGCAGCGGGTTTTTTCAATATAAGTAACATCCTAACGCTTAGTTCACCTTGGCGTTCAACTCACCTTTCAGGTAACGCTGGTACATCGCTTCCAACGAGATCGGTTTGATCTTCGAAGCATTACCGGCAGTACCAAAGGCTTCGTAGCGAGCGATACACACATCACGCATGGCCGTCACGGTGGCGCCGAAGAATTTACGTGGGTCAAATTCGCTCGGGTTGGTGGCCATCAGGCGACGCATTGCGCCGGTGGACGCCAAACGCAGGTCGGTGTCGATGTTGACCTTGCGCACGCCGTACTTGATGCCTTCGACGATTTCTTCAACCGGCACGCCGTAGGTTTCTTTGATGTCGCCGCCGTACTGGTTGATGATCGCCAGCCACTCTTGCGGGACCGAGGAAGAACCGTGCATCACCAGGTGGGTGTTAGGGATGCGCTTGTGGATTTCCTTGATGCGGTCGATGGCCAGCACGTCGCCGGTAGGTGGCTTGGTGAACTTGTAGGCGCCGTGGCTGGTGCCGATGGCGATGGCCAGGGCGTCAACTTGGGTCTTTTTCACGAAGTCAGCGGCTTCTTCCGGGTCGGTCAGCATCTGGCTGTGATCCAGCACGCCTTCGGCGCCGATGCCGTCTTCTTCGCCGGCCATACCGGTTTCCAGCGAACCCAGGCAGCCCAGCTCGCCTTCAACCGACACACCACAGGCGTGAGCCATGGCCACGGTTTGTTGGGTAACGCGTACGTTGTACTCGTAGTCGGTCGGGGTCTTGCCGTCTTCGCCCAGGGAGCCGTCCATCATTACCGAACTGAAGCCCAGTTGAATGGAGCGCTGGCACACGTCAGGGCTGGTGCCGTGGTCCTGGTGCATGCACACCGGGATGTGCGGGAATTCTTCGATCGCAGCGAGGATCAGGTGACGCAGGAACGGGGCGCCAGCGTATTTGCGCGCACCGGCCGAAGCCTGGACGATCACGGGGGAGTCGGTCTTGTCAGCGGCTTCCATGATGGCGCGCATCTGCTCAAGGTTGTTGACGTTAAAGGCTGGGACGCCGTAGCCGAACTCGGCTGCGTGGTCCAGCATTTGACGCATGCTGATAAGTGCCATTGTGTTGTCTCTCCCGGTCGAGGGTCGTTAATCGTGCAAGCCTGCCGTAGCAGCGGCTGCTATTCAAGTTATTGCAGATCAAGGGGTTAAGCTTGAGCTGCTGAATCGTTATTGCAGTGTCCGGTTTACACATAAGTGCCTTTGGAACCGGATCAATGTGGGAGCTGGCTTGATGTGGCGAGGGAGCTTGCTCCCGCTGGGCTGCGCAGCGGCCCCAAGTTTTCAGGAGCGCTTCGCACTCCAGCGGGAGCAAGCTCCCTCGCCACACAATCTGCTCTCCCATTCGATCTTCTTACTGGGCCTTACAGCCGCGCCCAATCAAATCATCGGTGGCAACCCAGTAAACCAGGCCTTCCTCACCTTTTGTGTGAAACGCCAGTTGGCCGTCGCTGTACAGCACGCCCGAGGCGGCAACCTCTTGTTTAAGGCGATAAACCTGGTCCGCACCGCCGAGGCGTACATCCACTTCGGAACGGGCCGGGTTGGCAAAGCGCCAGTTGACCTCGGCCTTGCTGTCGCAGGTCCAGGTGGTCCATTTGTCTGCCGGCTCAGCCGCCTTGTTGAACATGTTCATGCTGCTGCAACCGGCCAACAAGGCCAGGGCTGCCAGGGCGATAACGCCTTTCATTGCCACTCCTCGAACGACGGCCCCAAGGGCCGCCACTGCTGTCGGTTAGTTGATCAGACCCGTCATGGGCAACCCTGTTCCTGACCGTTGGGCGCGGCGTCGTATTGTTCCAGCCGTTCATTGCCGATGCGCTTGTTGATCACCGGCATGGTTTCGGCTTGCCAGTCGGCCTGGTAGCAGCTTTTTTTCGGCGCAGCCCCAGGCTTTTCGGCCTCGGGCGCAGCGCTTGGCGTGCTGCCGCAGCCGGCCAACAGGCCCGCTGCGATCACCAGTGCCAACGACTTGATCATGGGAATGCTCCTTTTCCGGATCACGAACCTTAACCTTTGGCTCGGGTTTCCAGCACTTCAACAGCCGGCAACACTTTGCCTTCGACGAATTCGAGGAATGCGCCGCCACCGGTAGAAATGTAGGAGATCTGGTCAGCAACGCCATATTTATCGATGGCGGCCAGGGTGTCACCACCGCCGGCGATGGAGAATGCCGAGCTTTCGGCAATCGCCTTGGCCAGCACCTTGGTGCCGTTGCCGAACTGGTCGAACTCGAACACGCCGACCGGGCCGTTCCACAGAATGGTCTGGGAGGCTTTCAGCAGTTGCGCGAAGTTAGCCGCCGTTTGTGGGCCGATATCCAGGATCATGTCGTCAGCCGCCACGTCAGCAATCAGCTTGACGGTGGCTTCGGCGCTTTCCGCGAATTCCTTGGCCACCACCACGTCCACCGGCAGCGGCACGCTGACTTTGGCGGCGATGGCGCGGGCGGTGTCGAGCAGGTCTGGCTCGTACAGCGATTTGCCCACCGGGTGCCCGGCTGCGGCCAGGAAGGTGTTGGCGATGCCGCCGCCGACGATCAGCTGATTGCAGATGGTGCTCAGGCTGTTGAGCACGTCCAGCTTGGTCGACACTTTGGAGCCGGCCACGATGGCAGCCATCGGCTGTGCCGGAGCACCCAGCGCCTTGCCCAATGCATCCAGCTCAGCAGCCAGCAATGGGCCAGCCGCGGCAACTTTAGCGAACTTGGCCACGCCGTGGGTCGAGCCTTCGGCGCGGTGCGCGGTGCCGAAAGCGTCCATCACGAACACGTCGCACAGGGCCGCGTATTGCTGGGCCAGCTCGTCGCTGTTCTTTTTCTCGCCTTTGTTAAAGCGCACGTTTTCGAACAGCACGATGTCGCCAGGCTTGAGGTCAACGCCACCCAGGTAGTCGGCTACCAGCGGCACGTCGCGGCCCAGGGCGTTGCTCAGGTAGTCGGCCACAGGCTTGAGGCTGTTTTCGGCGCTGAACTCACCTTCGGTCGGGCGACCCAGGTGGGAGCAGACCATCACGGCCGCGCCTTTTTCCAGGGCCAGCTTGATGGTCGGCAGCGAGGCCAGGATTCGCGCATCGCTGGTGACAACACCGTCCTTGACTGGGACGTTGAGGTCTTCGCGAATCAGTACGCGCTTACCTTGCAGATCGAGGTCGGTCATCTTCAACACGGTCATGGGTCGCAGTTCCTGAATTACTGTTGAGGTTGTTTAGTGGCGATGTGCAGATAGTGCCCTGCAACATCCAGCATGCGGTTGGCAAAGCCCCATTCGTTGTCGAACCACGCCAGGATGTTCACAAGCCTGGGGCCGGAAACGCGGGTCTGGCTGGCATCGACAATCGCCGAATGCGGGTCATGGTTGAAATCACAACTGGCGTGCGGCAATTCGGTGTAGGCCAACAGGCCTTTGAGCGGGCCGCTGGTGGCGGCGTCGCGCAAGATCCGGTTGACCTCCGTCGCGTCAGTGTCGCTGACGGTTTGCATGGTGATGTCCAGGCAAGACACGTTCACCGTCGGCACCCGTACGGCTTTGGCCTGGATTCGCCCGGCAAGTTCCGGCAACAGTCGCTCGATGCCACGGGCCAGGCCGGTAGACACCGGAATCACTGACTGGAACGCCGAGCGTGTGCGACGCAGGTCTTCATGATGATAGGCGTCGATCACCGGCTGGTCGTTCATCGCCGAGTGAATGGTGGTGATCGACACGTAATCCAGGCCAATCGCCTGATCCAGCAGGCGCAACAGCGGCACGCTGCAGTTGGTGGTGCAGGAGGCGTTGGACACCAGCAGCTCATCGCCGGTCAGGCAATCCTGGTTGATGCCGTAGACGATGGTGGCGTCGACATCCGCCTCGCTGGCCATCGGCTGGGAAAACAGCACACGCGGTGCGCCGGCATCGAGAAAACGCTGGCCGTCGGCACGGGTGTGATAGACACCGGAACATTCGAGCACCAGGTCAACACCCAGTGCTTTCCAGTCGATGCCTTCGGGGGTGGCACTGCGCAAGACCTGCACGCAGGTGCCATTAATATGCAGACAATCGCCCTCAACCCGCACTTCGCCGGGGAAGCGGCCGTGGGTGGAGTCAAAGCGTGTCAGGTATTCGATGCTGGCCATGTCGGCCAAATCGTTGATCGCCACAATTTCAAACCCGGCCGCCGCCCCTCGCTCGAACAGAGCACGCAAGACGCAACGACCAATGCGGCCGTAGCCGTTGAGTGCAACTTTGTAGGGACGCGGTTGAGGCATGGGGTTCTCGATTACCATTGGGTAATGGGGTGGCTGTTAGACCGCTTTCGCGAGCAAGCCCGCTCCCACACTTGAATGGGTTCACAATTGCAACTGTGTGAACCCGGTCAAATGTGGGAGCGGGCTTGCTCGCGAAGAGGCCGGCACAGCCACCTCAATCTACAGCCTTAGTCTTCCAGCAGCTCTTCAGCCTGACCCAGGATGTTTTCCAGGGTGAAGCCGAACTCTTCGAACAAGGCTGGCGCCGGCGCCGACTCACCGTAGGTGGTCATGCCGATCACGCGGCCTTCCAGGCCCACGTACTTGTACCAGTAGTCGGCGTGAGCCGCTTCGATGGCGATACGTGCGCTGACCTGCAACGGCAGAACCGATTGCTTGTAGTCCGCGTCCTGGGCTTCGAACAGGCTGGTGCACGGCATGGACACCACGCGAACGTTGCGGCCCTGGGCGGTCAGCTTGTCGTAGGCTTGAACAGTCAGGCCGACTTCGGAACCGGTGGAGATCAGGATCAGTTCCGGCTCGCCGATGCAGTCTTTGAGCACATAACCGCCACGGCTGATGTTGGCGATCTGCGCGTCGGTACGCACTTGGTGTTGCAGGTTCTGACGCGAGAAGATCAGCGCCGAAGGGCCGTCCTTGCGCTCGATCGCGTGCTTCCAGGCCACCGCGGATTCCACCGCGTCGGCTGGGCGCCAGCAATCCAGGTTCGGCGTGGTACGCAGGCTGGTCAGTTGCTCGACCGGCTGGTGCGTCGGGCCGTCTTCGCCCAGGCCGATGGAGTCGTGGGTGTACACATGGATCACACGCTTCTTCATCAGCGCGGCCATACGTACGGCGTTACGCGCGTATTCCATGAACATCAGGAAGGTCGCGCCGTAAGGCACCAGACCACCGTGCAGGGACACGCCGTTCATGATGGCGCTCATGCCGAACTCGCGCACGCCGTAGTACATGTAGTTGCCGCTGGCGTCTTCGGCCGAAACACCTTTGCAACCTTTCCACAGGGTCAGGTTGGAACCGGCCAGGTCAGCCGAACCGCCGAGGATCTCAGGCAGCAATGGGCCAAAGGCGTTCAGGGTGTTCTGGCTGGCTTTACGGCTGGCGATGGTTTCGCCCTTGGCCGCGACTTCGGCGATGTAGGCCGAGGCTTTTTCCGAGAAGTCGGCAGGCAGGTCACCGGCCAGGCGGCGTACCAGTTCGTTGGCCAATTCCGGGAATTCGGCGGAGTAGGCAGCAAAACGCTGGTCCCACTCGGCTTCGGCAGCCAGGCCTTTTTCCTTGGCGCTCCACTCGGCGTAGATGTCAGCCGGGATTTCGAACGGGCCGTGGTTCCACTTCAGCGCTTCGCGAGCCAAGGCGATTTCCGCGTCACCCAATGGGGCACCGTGGCAGTCTTCTTTACCTTGCTTGTTCGGCGAGCCGAAACCGATGATGGTCTTGCAGCAGATCAGGGTCGGCTGCTCGCTCTTGCGGGCGGTGTCGATGGCGGTCTTGATCTCTTCCGGATCGTGGCCGTCAACGTTGCGGATCACTTGCCAGTTGTAGGCTTCGAAACGCTTTGGCGTGTCGTCGGTGAACCAGCCTTCGACTTCGCCGTCGATGGAGATGCCGTTGTCATCGTAGAAGGCAATCAGCTTGCCCAGGCCCAGGGTGCCGGCCAGGGACGCGACTTCGTGGGAAATGCCTTCCATCATGCAGCCATCACCCAGGAACACATAGGTGTGGTGGTCGACGATGTCGTGGCCAGGGCGGTTGAACTGCGCGCCCAATACTTTTTCAGCCAGAGCGAAGCCCACGGCGTTGGCCAGGCCCTGACCCAGCGGGCCGGTGGTGGTTTCGACGCCCGGGGTGTAACCGAATTCCGGGTGGCCCGGCGTGCGGCTGTGCAGCTGGCGGAAGCTCTTGAGGTCATCGATGGTGACGTCGTAGCCGGTCAGGTGCAGCAGCGAATAGATCAGCATCGAGCCATGGCCGTTGGACAATACGAAGCGGTCACGGTCGGCAAACGACGGGTTGCTCGGGTTGTGTTTCAGGTAGTCACGCCAAAGTACCTCGGCGATATCCGCCATGCCCATCGGGGCACCGGGATGGCCGCTGTTGGCTTTTTGCACGGCATCCATGCTGAGGGCACGAATGGCGTTGGCACGCTCACGACGGCTGGGCATCGCTGATCTCCTGGGGTTTGAGTAGAAGAAACGGAAAAAAGGACCGGCATTTTCCCTCAGCCACCGCCTGCGGGCAATGACAGATAGTCACTTGAAGGTGTTTTTCCTGCGGTTTGCCCGGCATTGGCTTGCAGAAACAGCCCACCGCTTCGTCTAAAGGTTATAGCGGCTGCTTATAACTACCGATTATCGACCAATATCAAAACTTTTTGATATTGGCCTTGCGAGGATTTCCACCCGTCACTAGACTGCTGGCCTTATGAACCTACCCGTGCCTTCCTTGCGTCCCGACGACAGCGATGAGCTGGCTGCCTTATGCAAGGCCGCCGGTGATCCGTTGCGCCTGAACGTGTTGCGTGCACTGGCCAACGACTCTTTTGGCGTGCTGGAACTGGCGCAGATCTTTGCCATCGGCCAATCCGGCATGAGCCACCACCTCAAGGTGCTGGCCCAGGCCGAGCTGGTCGCCACGCGCCGCGAAGGCAATGCGATTTTTTATCGCCGCGCCCTGCCCCACACCGAGTTGCTCGGCGGCAAGTTGCACGCCGCCCTGCTCGACGAGGTAGACAGTTTGGGCCTGCCCAGCGACGTGCAGGCGCGCATCAGCCAGGTCCACGGGCAACGCGCCGCCGCCAGCCAGGACTTTTTCTCACGGGTAGCCGAGAAGTTTCGCGCTCAACAGGACCTGATCGCCGGTTTGCCCCAATACCGCGAAAGCGTACTGGCGCTGTTGGACAAGCTGAGCTTCAGTGAGGAGGCGACGGCGCTGGAAGTTGGCCCCGGCGACGGTGGCTTCTTGCCGGAACTGGCACGGCGCTTCAAGCAGGTGACGGCGCTGGACAACAGCCCGGCAATGCTTGAGCTGGCGCGCCAGCTGTGCGAGCGCGAAGCGCTGCGCAACGTCAGCCTGCAGCTGGCCGACGCGTTGAATGACACCAGCCTGCGGGCCGATTGCGTGGTGCTGAACATGGTCTTGCACCATTTCGCGGCCCCCGCCGAAGCCCTCAAGCAGATGGCGAATTTGCTGCAACCGGGCGGCAGCCTGCTGGTCACAGATTTATGCAGCCACAACCAGAATTGGGCCAAGGAGGCCTGCGGTGATCTCTGGTTGGGTTTTGAACAGGACGATCTGGCCCGTTGGGCCACCGCTGCGGGACTCGTTCCCGGGGAAAGCCTCTATGTAGGTTTACGTAATGGTTTCCAGATCCAGGTCCGCCACTTTCAGCGACCGACTGGCGACACTCACCATCGGTAAATATCAGGAAAACATCGAGATGAGCGAATACTCCCTTTTCACCTCCGAGTCCGTGTCTGAAGGGCATCCGGACAAAATCGCCGACCAGATTTCTGACGCGGTGCTGGACGCTATCATTGCTGAAGACAAGTTCGCCCGTGTGGCGTGCGAGACTCTGGTGAAAACGGGCGTGGCGATCATCGCCGGTGAAGTCACCACCACGGCTTGGGTCGACCTGGAGCAGATCGTTCGTGACGTGATCACCGACATTGGCTACAACAGCTCCGACGTCGGCTTCGACGGCGCGACTTGCGGCGTGATGAACATCATCGGCAAGCAGTCCCCAGACATCAACCAGGGCGTGGACCGCGCCAAGCCAGAAGATCAGGGCGCCGGCGACCAGGGCCTGATGTTCGGCTACGCCAGCAACGAAACCGACGTGCTGATGCCCGCTCCGATCACCTTCTCGCACCAGTTGGTACAGCGCCAGGCCGAAGCACGTAAATCCGGCGTGCTGCCGTGGCTGCGCCCGGACGCCAAGTCCCAGGTGACCTGCCGTTACGAAGGCGGCAAAGTGGTGGGTATCGACGCTGTTGTACTGTCGACCCAGCACAACCCGGACGTGTCCTACGCCGACCTGCGTGAAGGCGTGATGGAGCTGATCGTCAAGCACGTGCTGCCTGCCGAGCTGCTGACCAAAGACACCCAGTTCCACATCAACCCGACTGGCCAGTTCATCATCGGTGGCCCGGTGGGCGACTGTGGCCTGACCGGTCGCAAGATCATCGTCGACAGCTACGGCGGCATGGCCCGTCACGGCGGTGGCGCGTTCTCGGGTAAAGACCCATCCAAGGTTGACCGCTCGGCGGCCTACGCCGGTCGTTACGTGGCCAAGAACATCGTCGCGGCCGGACTGGCCGAGCGTTGCGAGATTCAGGTTTCCTACGCGATCGGTGTGGCCCAGCCTACGTCGATCTCGCTGAATACCTTCGGCACCGGCAAGATCAGCGATGACAAGATCGTCAAGCTGGTGCGTGAGATCTTCGACCTGCGCCCGTACGCCATCACCACCATGCTCGACCTGCTGCACCCGATGTACCAGGACACCGCAGCCTACGGCCACTTCGGCCGTACCCCTGCGCAGAAGACTGTCGGCGACGACACCTTCACCACCTTCACCTGGGAAAAAACCGACCGCGCCAACGACTTGCGCACGGCCGCCGGCCTGTAAGCACGCGTTGCACCAAAAGCCCCGCCGGGTTCGCCCGGCGGGGCTTTTTATGGCCTGCGCAATGACCTTGGCATGTTGACCCGCTGAGCATCCAGGCCCTTGAAAGCGGCACAGGCGCAGCTCAACAAAGGCTGTAACAAACTCGCGGAGCCCCCGGCCAAGGTCGATGCCAAGCAGCAAACACGGGAAGCCACGATGGAAAATTACCAAGCGGTGAAAGCATTGGGCGGCCTGTTCAGGTAACTGGAAACACCCGGTAAAAAGCCCCGCCCTGCCGGGGCTTTTTTGTGGCCGCCGGGATCACTTAGGCTGGGCGTCCCTTCCGAGCACGGATGCTCATCATGCGTTTACTGATTGCCCTTGTACTCAGCGCCCTGGCGTTTCTGGCCTGGGCCGAAGACTGCCCCGAAGAGGCGCGCTCACAGGTCGGCACCCTGGCTGAACAGATCAAGCTCTGGGATGACAGTTACCACCGGCTCGGTCAGTCTCCGGTCAGCGACGAGCTGTACGACCAGGCCCGCCAGCGCCTGGAGCGCTGGCGGGCGTGTTTTGCGCCAACGCAGTCGACGGCGGACAACCCGCTGGCAGGTGCACGCGGCACACGGCCGCATCCAGTCGCTCATACCGGCCTGGAAAAGCTGGTGGATGAAGAGGCCGTGAGTGAGTGGCTCAAGACACGCCAGGACGTCTGGGTGCAACCCAAGGTCGACGGCGTTGCGGTGACGCTGGTGTATCGCAAAGGCCGCCTGAGCCAGCTCATCAGCCGTGGCGACGGGCTGCTCGGTCAGGATTGGACCGCCGCCGCACGCAAGATCCAGGGCATTGTCCAGCAACTGCCCGAGCCCATCGACCTGGTGCTGCAAGGCGAACTCTATTGGCGCCTTGACGATCATGTGCAGTCCGAACACGGCGGGCTCGGCGCCCGCAGCAAAGTGGCCGGGCTGATGAATCGCCGACAGTTAAGTGAGGCCGAGGCTTCCAGGATCGGGCTATTCGTCTGGGCCTGGCCCGAAGGCCCGGCAGACTTCAGCACGCGGCTGGCCACCCTGGCGCGCTGGGGCTTCACCGATAGCCGTCGCTACAGCCACCCCGTGCAAAACCTCACTGAGGCCGCACATTGGCGCAGCTACTGGTACAACCATCCGCTGCCCTTTGCCAGCGATGGCGTGGTGTTGCACCAGGCCCTGCACGCACCCGCCAAGCGCTGGCAGGTCAGCGCGCCGTATTGGGCGGTCGCGTGGAAGTACCCGATAACCAGGGCTTTGGCGCTGGTGCGCAAGGTGCAGTTCAAGATCGGCCGCACGGGGCGTATCACGCCCATTCTGGAACTGGAGGCGGTGCGACTGGACGACCGGCAAATCCGCCGCGTCAGCGTTGGCTCCTTGAAGCACTGGCATGCGCTGGACATCCGCCCCGGCGATCAAGTCTCCATCAGCCTTGCCGGCCAAGTGATTCCGCGGTTGGAGCAGGTGATCCTGCGCAACGAGACCAGGGTGGCGGTGCAGGTGCCCGATGCGCGCGACTTCCACGCGTTGAGTTGCTGGCAACTGGATCCCGGTTGCGAGGAGCAATTACTCGCGCGCCTGACCTGGCTGAGCAGCAATCAGGGCCTGGCTTTGCCCTATATGGGCCGGGAAACCTGGAACGCATTGATTCAGGCCGGTCTAATCGCAGGCATTCTCGATTGGTTAACCCTGGATGCGGCAGAGCTTGCTAACATTGACGGCTTCGGTGATCGCCGCCGTGCCCGGGTGCTCGACAGCCTGCAAAGCGCGCGGCAACGGCCCTTTGCACAATGGCTAAAAGCCCTGGGCGTACCGCCTTCGGCGCGCAGCGATCTGGAGGGCGGCTGGCAGGCCCTGGCCGCCAAAGATACGCAAGCCTGGCTGGCCACCGACGGCATTGGCCCGGGCCGCGCGGCGCAACTGAGCGCTTTTTTTCGCGACCCACACGTACAAGCGTTAGCTGAAACATTACGCGTGGCAGGGATTGACGGGTTTTAAGCCCAGCCCAGCCACTTTTAACCCGGCAGAATTCACCCTGCCATCCAATTGCGACCTTGGAGCCCCACATGAAATTTCTAGCCCCACTTGCCTTGTTGACCACCGTAACCTTGGCGAGCATGCCGCTGCTGGCCGCCGAAGAAGTGCCGGAACTGACCGGCTGCGCCGCCAAGCGCCAGGCCATCAGCGCACAAATCGAACAAGCCAAGGCCCATGGCAACAGCGCACAACAGGCCGGTTTGGAAAAAGCCCTGAGCGAAGTCACCGCCCACTGCACCGATGCGTCCCTGCGCAAAGAACGCGAAAACAAGGTGCTCGACGCCAAGCACGAAGTCAGCCGCCGTCAGGCCGACCTCGACAAGGCGATGAAAAAAGGCGATGCCGACAAGATCAACAAACACAAAGACAAGCTGGCTGAGTCACGCAAAGAACTGCAAGAGGCCGTCGACGAACTCGACGAGTAAAACCGGTCAGTGGTCGCGAAACTGTTTATGGCAAGCCGTGCAAGCATCTTCGACTTTCTGCACCGCAGGCCCCAGGTTGCTGGCCTTGTAGGGCTGCACCTGGCTCGCGATCACCAATTCACCGGTGGCCGCTTCAAGGTTTCGGGCCAGCGCCTGAAAGCGTGCCTGCTGTTGCCACACAGTGTCCTTGGCGCTGGTGTGATCTTCCTCACGCACGCTCGGGAAATGCTTCCACGGTTCGTGGGACAACGCATCGAGCTTGACCGCGCCTTCGGCGAACTTCGCGCCGTCGAAAGGGATACGCCCACGCAGCATGCCGCCCAGGTCTTCGCCGGTCTTGAGCATCTGCTTGAAGATGGCTTTGCGTTGGCCCAGCGGCGAATTCGGGTCGACAGCGCCGCAGGCGGACAAGGTCAGGCAGGCCAGCAATACCACGGTCAGTTTTTTAAAAGTCATGATGGCTTCAGGGTCACGGGAAACGGCGGCCAGTATCCTCGCCCCGCCCGCAAAGACCAATAGCCCTATTAATAATAAGGGTTGCCCAAATGCGCTGCGGCGCAGGCAACCGCTTCAGGAATTACGTGTATGAATGTCATCTTGAAACGCTGGAGCCGCCGAATGGTGTGGGCTCTGCCGATGGTTGCGCTGCTGGCCGGTTGTGATGGTGGCAAAGACGCCGGCAAAAAAGATGAAGCGGCCAAGCCCCACGCCGTTGCCACTTATGTCAGTGCACCGTGGGAAGCGCTGCCGGCGGTGTCCGACAGCGACCTGCTGGCCGGGTTTGAATCCTGGCGCAGTGCCTGCCAGCGCCTCAAGGCTGATCCGGTATGGGGCGCGACCTGTGCCGCCGCCGCCACCGTACCGGGCGATGCCGTGGCCGTGCGCGGTTTTCTCAAGGAGCGCCTGGATGTGTTCGGCCTGCGCTCGGCCGACAACACACCCAATGGCCTGATCACCGGCTACTACGAGCCGGTCTACCCCGGCAGCCTGACCGAAACCGCCACTGCCCATGTGCCGGTGTACGGCGTGCCGGATGACTTGATCATCGTCAACCTGGAAAGCATCTACCCGGAACTCAAGGGCAAGCGCCTGCGCGGCCGCCTCGAGGGCCGCGTGCTCAAGCCGTATGACGATGCCAGCACCATCAACGGCCAGGGCTCCACCGCCAAACCGATTGCCTGGCTGACCAACCCGATGGACCTGCAGTTCCTGCAGATCCAGGGCTCGGGGCGTATTCAACTGGCCGGCGGGCGCCAACTGCGCGTCGGTTATGGTGACCAGAATGGCTACCCGTACCGCCCGATCGGCCGCTGGCTGGTGGAGCAAGGGGAGCTGAAAAAAGAGGACGTGACCATGGGCGCCATCAGCGCCTGGGCCAAGGCCAACCCGCAGCGTATTCCACAATTGTTGGCGAGCAACCCCAGCTACGTGTTTTTCAGCGCCCGCCCGGACAGCAACGAAGGTCCGCGTGGTTCACTGAATGTGCCGCTGACGGCGGGTTACAGCGTGGCGGTGGACCGCAAGGTAATTCCGCTGGGCAGCCTGTTGTGGCTGTCGACCACTAAGCCTGACGGTTCACCGATTGCACGACCCGTGGCAGCCCAAGACACGGGCGGCGCGATCACCGGCGAAGTGCGCGCAGACTTGTTCTGGGGCACCGGTGACGCGGCGGGTGAGCTGGCGGGGAATATGAAGCAGCAGGGGCAGATCTGGATGCTGTGGCCCAAGGGCGCGACGTTGCCCCACGTGCCGGATGCGCCTGCTGGTTCTTGAATAACGCAGAAGATCAAATGTGGGAGCTGGCTTGTGTGGGAGCTGGCTTGCCTGCGATAGCATCACCGCGGTGTAACTGACATACCGAGGTGCCTGAATCGCAGGCAAGCCAGCTCCCACAGGGGATTACGTCAAACCTCTAGATCGAGACAAAAAAGAAACTCGCAATCAACGCCATCCCTACCGCCCACACCAGCGAACGCAGCATCGCCCAGTCGGCCAGGTAGCAAATGATGTACAGCAGCCGACTGGTGATAAACAGCACCGCCAGCACATTGATGGTCACCAGCGACGCCGTACCGGCCAGGTGCGCGATGATCACCGCCGCGGCAAACGCAGGCGTCACTTCAAAGCTGTTGAGTTGGGCGTTGTGGGCGCGCTTGGCAAGGCCTTCGAGGGTGTCCAGGAAGGCGCGCGGGTCGTGGTTATGCCGCGGGCCGAACTTGCCGCCGCTGAACTTGGCCACCCCCGTGCACAGGTAAGGCAGGAATATTGCGATCAACACACACCAGAAAGCGGCCGTCATAATGGATTCCTTTTTTTGTTTTAAATAGAAATTAGAGTTTTAGCACTATCACTGCAAAACCGCACTCACCGGCTATGAACCGAAGCACGCCGAAAGGTTCTATCGCGCTTTTAGCCGGCGCCTTGAAACATCCCGCCGCTGTTGCGGTCCATCCCAGCAATAACGACCTTCCCTCACTTCCAAGGACCTCGGATGCTTGAACTTGTCGCCGCCTTTATTTGCCTCACCACGCTGCTCACCTATGTGAACTACCGGTTTATCGGGCTGCCGCCCACCATCGGCGTGATGGTCACGGCCCTGCTGTTTTCCCTGATTCTGCAAGGCTTGAGCCTTATCGGCTACCCAGGATTGGAAGAGCGTATCCAGCAGTTGATCGGCCAGATCGACTTCGGCGACTTGCTGATGAACTGGATGCTGTCGTTCCTGCTGTTCGCCGGCGCCTTGCACGTCAACCTCAACGACCTGCGCAGCTATCGCTGGCCCATCGGCCTGCTGGCGACCTTCGGCGTATTGATCGCCACCGTGGTCATCGGCAGCCTGGCGTATTACATCTTTGCCCTGTTCGGCTGGCACGTCAGCTTCCTCTACTGCCTGCTGTTCGGCGCGCTGATCTCACCTACCGACCCGATTGCGGTGCTGGGCGTACTGCGAACCGCCAACGCATCGAAGCCGCTTAAAACCACCATCGTCGGTGAATCGCTGTTCAACGACGGCACGGCGGTGGTGGTGTTTACCGTACTGCTGGGCATCGCACAGTTGGGCGAAACACCGACCGTCGGCGCCACGGCCATGCTGTTTGCCCATGAAGCGATCGGTGGCGTGGTGTTCGGCGGGCTGATCGGCTACCTGGTGTACCTGATGATCAAGAGCATCGAGCAGCACCAGATCGAAGTGATGCTGACCCTGGCGCTGGTGATCGGCGGTTCGGCAATGGCGACCGAGCTGCACGTCTCGGCGCCGATTGCGATGGTGGTGGCCGGGCTGATCATCGGCAACCTGGGCCGCAAGCTGGCGATGAACGACATGACCCGCCGCTACCTCGACGGTTTCTGGGAATTGCTCGATGACATGCTCAACGCCCTGCTGTTTGCCCTGATCGGCATGGAGCTGCTGCTGTTGCCGTTCAACTGGCTGCACGTACTGGCCGCCAGCTTGCTGGCCGTGGCGATCCTGGCCTCACGCCTGCTGACCGTGGCCCCGGCGATCCTGTTGCTGCGCCGCTGGCGCACGGTGCCACGCGGCACTATCCGCATTCTCACCTGGGGTGGTTTGCGCGGTGGCGTCTCGGTCGCACTGGCGCTGGCCCTGCCGCTTGGCCCGGAACGCGACTTGCTGCTGAGCATCACCTACATCGTGGTGCTGTCGTCGATCCTGTTGCAGGGCTTGAGCATCGGCAAGCTGGTCAAGCACGTGACCAAGGGGGAGCCCCAGGCCACGCCTGAGGCTCACTGATCCTTTTTGATCTGCTGCGGATGTCTGGGGTCCGCAGCAGCCTTGCCCGGCAAGCTGCTCTCACTGCGAATCTGCGCATGGCTGATCAACGCAAAGATAAAACTGCCGCCGATGATATTGCCCGCCAGGGTCGGCCCGGCGAACACCAGCCAGAAATCCTTCCACGGCAGCTCGCCGGCAAACACCAGGTACGACACTTCCGCCGAGCCGACGACGATGTGGGTGAAGTCGCCCAGCGCCATGAGGTAGGTGATCAGGATAATGATGAACATTTTCGCGCTTTCCATGGACGGGATCATCCACACCATGGTGGCGATCATCCAGCCGGAAATAATGCCCTTGGCGAACATCTGGCCGGAGTCGTTTTCCATGACCTTGCGGCCGATTTCCAGGAAGGCCATGTCGGTCTTGGTGTCGAAGATCGGCAGGTGCAGCATCACGTAGGCCACCAGCAAGGTGCCACACAGGTTGCCCACCAGCACCACCGTCCACAACCGCAACAGGCGGCCGGCATTGGCCAGCGTCGGCTTGCTCATCACCGGCAGCACGGCGGTCAGGGTGTTTTCGGTGAACAGTTGCTGGCGCGCGAGGATGACCGCAAGAAAGCCCGCACAATAACCAAAGCTGGCGATCACCTTGAAACCTTCGCCATCCGGCAAGCGCGAGTTGAGCAACCCCATGCCCATCAGCGACAGGCCCATGGTCAGGCCGGCCGCCAATGCCGACCACCACAACGCAGCAACATTGCGCTCCAGTTCCTGGTCGCCCTGGGTGCGGATGATTTCGTGCAGAACCGCCGCGCGGGGCGGTTGGTTCTTGTCGACGTCCTGTTGCTCTTCCTGCGACAAGTTGGGGGTTTTGCCGTCTGTTTGCGTGGCCATGGTGGTACCTGAACAAGGGGATGCTGTTCAGGTACGACCTGTCTTCATTCGCGAGCGTTCAATGCCCGCTGACGCAGGCCGTGCAGTTACTCATCCTGAAACTGGTCTTTCACATATTTGATTTCAGTACGCCCGTGCGGTGCCGGCAAACCGTCTTCGCCCAAGTTGACGAAGACCATTTTCTCCACAGTGAGGATGCTCTTGCGGGTGATCTTGTTGCGCACTTCACAGGTCAGGGTGATCGAGGTGCGGCCGAACTCGGTGGCGGTGATGCCCAATTCGATGATGTCGCCCTGACGCGAGGCGCTGACGAAGTTGATTTCGGAGATGTACTTGGTCACCACGCGCTGGTTGCCCAATTGAACAATCGCGTAGATGGCCGCTTCTTCGTCGATCCAGCGCAGCAGGCTGCCGCCGAAGAGGGTGCCGTTGGGGTTGAGGTCTTCGGGTTTTACCCATTTGCGGGTGTGGAAGTTCATGGTCACTCCAAAGCGTCTTGCGAAATGATGGGCAACATCATGGCAGAGCCCGCGCCCAAGCTCTATGCGCCATTGCCTATCACGCCCATGCACGATCTGCATGTGGCCGACAGAAAGGCTTGGGAAGTGCCGCGCACACGGCTATAATCGCCACCGCTTCAAAACGGTCATCTTCGATTGATACCGTTCTCCCGCCACCTGTCCGAGGGGCGCTGCAGCAGGTTCAACCTGTCAGGCTCGGATGGGGCGTTGTCCGGCCTGGTTAGCCAGCTGGATACTAAACGCACAACGGCGCCCATTCGCACACTACGAATGGAGGCTCTTCATGAGCGCTGTAATCACGCCTGCAGGTTTTACCGACTACAAAGTCGCCGACATGTCCCTTGCTGCCTGGGGCCGTCGCGAAACCTTTATCGCCGAATCCGAAATGCCAGCCCTGATGGGTCTGCGCCGCAAGTACGCTGCTGAGCAGCCGCTCAAAGGCGCGAAGATCCTCGGCTGCATCCACATGACCATTCAGACTGCCGTGCTGATCGAAACCCTGGTTGCCCTGGGTGCCGAAGTACGCTGGTCGTCCTGCAACATTTTCTCGACTCAAGACCAGGCCGCTGCTGCTATCGCGGCTGCCGGCATCGCGGTTTACGCCTGGAAAGGCGAAACCGAAGAAGAGTACGAGTGGTGCCTGGAGCAAACCATCCTCAAAGATGGCAAGCCATGGGACGCTAACATGATCCTCGACGACGGCGGCGACCTGACCGAGCTGCTGCACAAGAAATACCCGCAGATTCTTGACCGTGTTCACGGTGTGACCGAAGAAACCACCACCGGCGTGCACCGCCTGCTGGACATGCTGGCCAAGGGCGAGCTGAAAATCCCGGCCATCAACGTCAACGACTCGGTGACCAAGAGCAAGAACGACAACAAGTACGGCTGCCGTCACAGCCTCAACGATGCAATCAAGCGCGGCACCGACCACCTGCTGTCGGGCAAACAAGCCCTGGTGATCGGCTACGGCGACGTGGGCAAGGGTTCGTCCCAGTCCCTGCGTCAGGAAGGCATGATCGTTAAAGTCTCCGAAGTTGACCCGATCTGCGCCATGCAAGCCTGCATGGACGGCTTCGAAGTGGTTTCGCCGTTCATCAACGGCCAGAACGACGGCACCGAAGCGAGCATCGACAAAGCCCTGCTGGGCAAGATCGACCTGATCGTGACCACCACCGGTAACGTGAATGTTTGCGACGCAAACATGCTCAAAGCCCTGAAGAAGCGCGCCGTGGTCTGCAACATCGGGCACTTCGACAATGAAATCGACACCGCTTTCATGCGCAAGAACTGGGCATGGGAAGAAGTGAAGCCGCAGGTACACAAGGTTCACCGTACCGGCGCTGGCGATTTCGACCCGCAGAACGACGACTACCTGATCCTGCTGGCTGAAGGCCGCCTGGTTAACCTGGGCAACGCCACCGGCCACCCAAGCCGCATCATGGACGGCTCGTTCGCCAACCAGGTCCTGGCGCAGATCTTCCTGTTCGGCCAGAAGTACGCCGACCTGTCGCCAGCCCAGAAAGCCGAGCGCCTGACCGTGGAAGTATTGCCGAAGAAACTCGACGAAGAAGTGGCCCTGGAAATGGTCCGCGGCTTCGGCGGCGTGGTGACTCAACTGACCAAGACCCAGGCCGACTACATCGGCGTGACCGTTGAAGGTCCGTTCAAGCCGCACGCTTACCGTTACTGATATGCCTGCTGCCTGCTCTCTCTGCGAGAGCGGGCTTTTGTGGGAGCGGCGGTGCGACGATTCGACTTGCTCGCTCCCACATTAAATCGGTGCATGACTTGCGGTTTTATGAGTTTCCAAGGGTATTAACCATGTCCCAAGACCGTCGCTACAGCTTCGAGTTCTTCCCGACCAAGACCGATGCTGGGCATGAAAAACTGATGGCGACTGCCAAGCAGTTGGCCAGCTTCAACCCCGACTTCTTCTCCTGCACCTACGGCGCCGGCGGCTCGACCCGTGACCGCACGATCAACACCGTGCTGCAGCTCGAAAGCGAAGTCAAAGTTCCCGCCGCTCCGCACTTGTCGTGCGTGGGCGACAGCAAGGCCGACCTGCGCAGCCTGCTGACCCAATACAAACAAGCCGGCATCAAGCGCATCGTCGCCCTGCGTGGCGACCTGCCATCCGGCATGGGCATGGCCAGCGGTGAGCTGCGCTACGCCAATGACCTGGTGAGCTTCATCCGTGAAGAAAGCGGCGATCACTTCCATATCGAAGTGGCGGCTTACCCGGAGATGCACCCACAGGCGCGTAATTTCGAAGACGATCTGCAGAATTTCGTGCGCAAGGCCAATGCCGGTGCCGACAGTGCGATCACCCAGTACTTCTTCAACGCCGACAGCTACTTCTACTTTATCGAGCGTGTACGGGCCATGGGTGTGAATATCCCTATCGTGCCGGGCATCATGCCGATCACCAACTACAGCAAGCTGGCGCGTTTCTCCGACGCCTGCGGTGCTGAAATCCCCCGCTGGGTGCGCAAGCAACTGGAAGCTTATGGCGATGACGTCAAGAGCATCCAGGCGTTCGGCGAGCAGGTGATCACGCAGATGTGTGAACAATTGCTGCAAGGTGGCGCACCAGGGTTGCACTTCTACACCCTGAACCAGACTGAACCCAGCCTGGCCATCTGGAATAACCTCAAGCTGCCACGCTAAGGCTTGTTTGGTAATGCCAAGGCCCTCGTTTATACGAGGGCCTTTTGCTTTTAATGCGCCACATCAAGTTGCCCGCGAATGCGTGTGCCAGAGCTTCTCTTTAGGGCTGGGGCATCGTAACCTCAGGGTATGCCCGTCATTCTCAAGCTGTTGACCACTGTGCTTTTTACTTGCCTGAGCTTCACCGCTTACGGCGAGAAATTGCGCATTGTCACCGAGCCTTGGGCGCCTTATGTATACGAAGAGAACGGCAGCATGCGCGGCCTGGATTACGAAACCACGATGATCGTGTTCCAGCGCCTGGGGGTGGATGTAGAGTGGCAATTCCTGCCCTGGAAACGCTGCCTGGCCATGCTGGATCAAGGCCACGCCGATGGCGCGCTGGATATTTTCCACAGCCATGAGCGCGACGCCTTGCTGCTTTACCCCAGCGAACCGTTGTCGGCTGTCGAGTTCGTGCTGTTCTATGCCAACGACCGCCCTCATCCGGCCCAGACCCTGAATGAACTGCGCGGGCTGACGGTCGGCACGTCGCCGGGCTATCTGTATGGCGAGGCCTTCAGCGAATCCAGCCTGTTCGACCGCGAGCCGGCGCCCAGCCATGAGGCCAACTTCGGCAAACTGTCGCTGGGCCGCATTGACCTGGTGATTACCGACCGTCGCGTCGGCCAGCATGTGATCAAGGCCATGGGCCTGGAAGGCAAAGTCAGCCAGGCGCCGCTGGTGGTCAGCCGCCAACCGCAATTTCTGGCCGTGCGCCGGGGCGCGGGCATGGACCTGCTGGTGCAGCGCTTTGCCGCCGAGCTCAAGCGCTTCAAGCAAGAACCTGCCTACGCGGCCTTAAGCGCCAAATATGGGGGAATCCAAGCAATAACGGCCTCCGAACACACCGTTGAGCAGCAGGAAAGCGGCGCGCCGTGATTGCTCTGTTATACTCCGGCCTTTCCGCCAGGCTCACGCCCGGCCGCTGAGGTCTTGAAAAAGGCACCTAACCCAGCTACTGCGCAGCTTTGCAGCCCGCGCGAGCCGGTGGAGTGCCCGCCAGACGCAGCAGGACCGGACGGGGTTGCGCTCCCCTAAGCGCCATTCACGCCTGGCAAGATTATCCCTTTGGGCCAAGCCCTAACTAAAACAGGATTACTCATGTCCTTTGCTTCCCTCGGTCTCTCCGAGGCTTTAGTCCGCGCCATCGAGGCAGCGGGCTATACCGAGCCTACTCCGGTGCAACAGCGGGCCATTCCCGCCGTGTTGCAAGGTCGCGACCTGATGGTTGCGGCGCAGACAGGTACTGGTAAAACCGGTGGTTTCGCCCTCCCGATTCTGGAGCGGTTGTTCCCCAACGGTCACCCGGACAAATCCCAGCGTCACGGCCCGCGCCAACCGCGCGTACTGGTCCTGACCCCAACCCGCGAACTCGCAGCCCAGGTGCACGACAGCTTCAAGCTGTACGCCCGCGACTTGAAGTTCGTCAGCGCCTGCATCTTCGGCGGCGTCGGCATGAACCCACAGGTTCAGGCCATGTCCCGTGGTGTTGACGTGCTGGTCGCCTGCCCGGGTCGTTTGCTCGACCTGTGCGGCCAAGGCAGCGTCGACTTGTCCCACGTGGAAATCCTCGTGCTGGACGAAGCCGACCGCATGCTCGACATGGGCTTTGTCCATGACGTGAAAAAGGTCCTCGCCCGCCTGCCGGCCAAACGTCAGAACCTGCTGTTCTCGGCAACGTTCTCCCAGGACATCACTGCCCTTGCCGGCAAGCTGCTGCACAACCCGGAACGCATCGAAGTCACGCCGCCGAACACCACGGTCGAGCGTATCGAGCAACGCGTGTTCCGTCTGGCCGCCAGCCACAAGCGCTCGCTGCTCGCGCACCTGATCACCCACGGCGCGTGGGAACAGGTACTGGTGTTTACCCGCACCAAGCACGGCGCCAACCGTCTGGCCGAATACCTGGACAAGCACGGCCTCACCGCCGTCGCCATCCACGGTAACAAGAGCCAGAACGCGCGCACCAAAGCCCTGGCCGACTTCAAGGCCGGCACCGTACGCATCCTGGTCGCCACCGATATCGCCGCACGCGGCCTGGATATCGACCAATTGCCACACGTGGTCAACTTCGAGCTGCCGAACGTCGATGAAGATTACGTGCACCGTATCGGCCGTACCGGCCGTGCCGGTCGTTCGGGCGAGGCCATTTCCCTGGTCGCTCCGGACGAAGAAAAACTGCTGAAAAGCATCGAGCGCATGACCAAGCAGAAAATCGCCGACGGCGACCTGATGGGCTTCGACTCCAGCGCCGTGGAGGCCGAAAAGCCTGAAGCGCGCGAGCGTCCGGACGTGCGTAACCCACGCAACCCACGCGGTCCGAAGGGCGATGGCCCGAACGGCGGCGGTGGTGGCGGTGGCCGTCGCGACAAGGGCAAAGACAAAGGCGGCAAGGAAAAAGCGCCCACCAACGGCCGTGGCGAACGCCCAGCCCGTGAGCAGAAGCCCCGTGAAGGCACCCCGGCCCGCGAACAGCGCCAGCCGAGCCAGCCGCCACGCGCCGCCGCCGACCGCGCTCCGGACGAGTTCCTCGACGACGACGTGGATAACTTCGGTAACCGCGTTGACTACGTGCCCCAGGCCAAGCCGGCCCAAGGCCGTGGCCGCCGCCCAGGTGCCCCGGCACAAGGTGCGGGCACGGGCACGGGCGCTCCACGTGGCGGCCAGCCACAGGGCGGTCGTCAAAATGGCCCACGCAACAGCAGCGGCGGTACCACCGGTACCCCACCTGCCAAGCGCAACGGCCCGCGTAATGGCGCGCCACGTGACGGCCAAGCCCGTCGCGAAGACTCGCGCAGCAACAACCGCCGCCCGGCCCGTGACGACCAGCCACGCTTGTCGGAACCCGCCGTGCAGAACCCGCGCGGTGGCCCGGCGCCGAAAATCATCCACAAGGAGTCGAAAGCGGATCGCTTCCCGACACCTGAGCAGCTGGATCAACTGCCAGGCCGCCCTCGTGGTGAAAAACCTGCGTTGCTGACCCGCAACCGCTGAGTTTTCGACGCTAACAAAAACGCCCCGATTAATCGGGGCGTTTTTGCATCCAGGCAGAAGCTTATTGATCAGCCACTTCACCGGCCTTATGAAAAAGTTTGGCGAAGATCATCCAGCGACCGTCAACTTTCATCAGGTTCAAATAATCAACCATCACGTTATTGAACAAGCGCAAACGCACTTTGACGATGGCCATTTCCGGCGACATCACGTCGATCATCAACACCTCGTCAAGCTGCGGAAAACCGCCTTCCTGCGGCGACTTTCGGCCTTGAACCATAGTCCGGTATTCATCGAACGGCCGCACGACCACGGTCGAGTTCTGTGCGCTGTATAACACGCAGCCACGATGAAAGACTTGATCAAACGTATTCAAGTCCTGAGTTTGTAACACACTAAAGTAATCATTCAGAAACGCTTGGATCTCATCAATCATGGCGCACAACTCCCGACAGTTTCAGCACGGTGCTATTTGAACAAATAACTTGCCGCCATTATCGGTAGCCCGCTCATTTCACGTATAGCGGCTATTATTAGGCTTTTCTGTGAAAGGAATTCACACATTGAAACTGCCACCACTCGCCGCGCTGCGGGCCTTCGAGGCCTTGGCCCGATTAGGCAAGGTGAACCTGGCCGCCCTCGAACTGCACGTGACCCACAGTGCCGTCAGCCATCAGATTCGCGCCCTTGAAGATTACCTGGGCCTCGCGTTGGTCATGCGCAACAAGCGCACCCTGATGCTGACAGATGAAGGCCGCGTGTAT
Organism: Pseudomonas sp. W3I7; assembly: GCF_030816095.1. Lineage (NCBI taxonomy): Bacteria > Pseudomonadati > Pseudomonadota > Gammaproteobacteria > Pseudomonadales > Pseudomonadaceae > Pseudomonas > Pseudomonas sp. W3I7. The sequence goes on along the minus strand of NZ_JAUSXP010000001.1, from coordinate 72,551 downwards.
GCCTACCAGATCAGGCAGGGGCTGGGCGAGATCGCCGGGATCACCGAGAAACTGATGGCTAAAACCCGGCACCCACAGCTGACCGCTTCGGTGCTGCCTTCCTACGCCATGCATTGGTTGTTGCCGCGCCTGCATGATTTCAGGGCGGCTCACCCCGAGCTGCACTTGCGGCTGGAGTCGAGCATGGAGTTCGCCAGCTTCGAGCAAGGCCCGCTCGATTGCGCGATTCGCTTCGGCCATGGCCAGTGGCCGGATGTGCATTGCGAAACGTTGATGGGCGACTCATTGCTGGTGGTCGCCGCGCGCGACTTCAACCACGGCGTGCTGCCGGACACGGCGCAAGCTGTCCTTGAGCAGCCATTGCTGCATGCCAGTGAGAGCTGGCCGATCTGGCTGGGCGCTGCCGGTATCGAAGGGCAACGTCCGCAAGCGCCACTGGAGTTCACCGATTCCACATTGATGCTCGAAGCCGTACGGCTCGGGCACGGCGTCGCATTGACCCGCCGCTCCATTGCCCATGCGCTGATTCAACGCGGGGAACTGGTCCGGCTCACCGACATTGAACCGGCGCACACTTCACGCTACTACCTGGTCTGGCCCGCCGGCAGCAAGCCTTCGGCGCAACTGACGTTGCTGCATAACTGGCTCAAGGACCAAGTGAAGACGTATCAAGAAAGCCTTTAAACACGGCACAGCAAAACGCCGACCCTGAGGTCGGCGATTGGCGTTTGAAGCAGCGAAATAATTACTTCGCTTTCACACCTTCAAAAGTCACGTACAGCTCAACAGTGTTGGACGCTGGGCCCAGGTCCATCTGCTTGCCGAAGTCCTGACGGTTGAAGCTGGTGGTGCCTTCAAAGCCGGCACGGTAGCCGCCCCACGGATCCTTGCCTTCGCCCAGGAACGTGGCCTTGACCACGATCGGCTTGGTCACGCCGTGAAAGGTCAGGTCGCCGGTCACATCGGCAGTGACTTGGCCTGCAGCATTTTTACCGGTGGTTTTGACACTGGTGGAGACGAACTTGGCATCGGCAAACTTGGCAACGTCCAGGAAGTCTTTGCTGGCGATGTGCTTGTCACGTTCGGCGTGGTTGGTGAATACGCTGGCGGTACGGACGTTGAACTCGATTTTGCTGTCTTCAGGCTTGGCGGCGTCAAAGCTGAACTTGCCGTCCAGGTCCTTGAACGTACCGGTGATGAAGCTGTAGCCCAGGTGGCTGATCTTGAAGTCGACGAAGGCGTGCTGGCCTTCCTTGTCGACAACATAGTCAGCGGCCATCGCCGAACCTGCGGACAGCAGAGCAGTACCGATTGCCAGAGCGGCGAGAGTCTTTTTCAACATGCTTTCTATTCCTTGTGAGTCGAGGTTGAACATCAGGCTTTGCGTCCCAGCATTCGCGTCAGGGTCGCATCACGATCGATAAAGTGGTGTTTAAACGCAGCCACGCCATGCAAACCGGCGAAGACCACCAACACCCAGGCCAGGTACAGGTGCACCAAGCCGGCGTTATCTGCCTGGTCCGGTAGCCCGGAAACCACGGCAGGAATCTCAAACAGGCCAAACACCGGGATACCGACACCGTCTGCGGTGGAAATCAGGTAACCGGCGATCATCACGGCAAACAGCCCGAGATACAGGAACGCGTGGCCAAACGCAGCGCCCATACGCGTCATTCGGCTGTAGCTGGCCAACGGTGGCGGCGGCGGGCTGACAATGCGCCAGACGATACGCACCAGCATGATGGCGAACAGCGTAATGCCAATGCTCTTGTGCAGGTCGGGCGCGTCTTTGCGCCAGGCACTGTAGTAGTCGAGGCCGACCATCCACAGGCCCAGCGCGAACAGACCGAACACCACCAGGGCTACGCCCCAGTGCAAAACAATGCTGACCCAACCATAACGGGCCGATGAATTACGTAGCTGCATGTCCCAAATCCCGTAAGAACTGTGCCCAAGACTAGCGATTTACCTATCGAATTAAAGCGGAAAATTTCGCTTTGAAATATCGAGAAATACGATCAAGAGAGTATGCACAGTACGTTAACAATGGATTAAGGACTATTCCCAAGAAACGTGACAGATCGTCCTGCCTTTACTGCCAATTCATCCGTAATGGGTTGTGACGCCGCCTGGCATTGCATAGGCTTGCGCGATTGTTTCGCCTGCGCCGGGCGCAGGGCCGCTTCGAGGAGATAACCGATGGGCTTGAATAACCAGTGGATGCAACGCGACCTCGCGGTGCTGTGGCATCCCTGCACCCAGATGAAAGACCACCAGCAACTGCCGCTGATCCCGATCAAGCGCGGCGAAGGCGTATGGCTGGAAGACTTCGAAGGCAAGCGCTACCTCGATGCCGTCAGTTCCTGGTGGGTGAATGTGTTCGGCCACGCCAACCCGCGCATCAACCAGCGCATCAAGGACCAGGTGGATCAGCTGGAGCACGTCATCCTCGCCGGTTTCAGCCACCAGCCGGTGATCGAGTTGTCGGAGCGCCTGGTGGCGATGACGCCCGAGGGCCTGACGCGCTGCTTCTACGCCGACAACGGCTCGTCGTGCATCGAAGTCGCGCTGAAGATGAGCTTTCACTACTGGCTCAACCGTGGCCTGCCGAACAAGAAGCGCTTCGTCACCCTGACCAACAGCTACCACGGCGAAACCATCGCCGCGATGTCGGTGGGTGATGTGCCGTTGTTTACCGAGACCTATAAAGCCCTGCTGCTGGACACCATCAAGGTGCCGAGCCCGGATTGCTACCTGCGCCCCGAGGGCATGAGCTGGGAAGAGCATTCGCGCACGATGTTCCTGGCCATGGAACAGACCCTGGCCGAGCACCACGCCAGCGTCGCCGCCGTGATCGTCGAGCCGCTGATCCAGGGCGCCGGCGGCATGCGCATGTACCACCCGGTGTACCTCAAGCTGCTGCGCGAAGCCTGCGACAAATATGGCGTGCACCTGATCCACGACGAGATCGCCGTGGGCTTCGGCCGCACCGGCAGCATGTTCGCCTGTGAGCAAGCCGGTATCCGCCCGGACTTTTTGTGCCTGTCCAAAGCCCTCACCGGTGGTTACTTGCCATTGGCGGCGGTTGTCACCACCGACGATGTGTACGACGCGTTCTACGACGACTACCCGACGCTGCGCGCCTTCCTGCATTCCCACAGCTACACCGGCAACCCGCTGGCGTGCGCGGCAGCCTTGGCGACCCTGGATATTTTCGAAGAAGACAACGTCATCGAAAACAACAAGGCCCTGGCCCAGCGCATGGCCACCGCCACCGCGCACCTGGTGGACCACCCGCACGTGTCGGAAGTACGCCAGACCGGCATGGTGCTGGCCATCGAGATGGTCCAGGACAAAGCCACCAAAACCGCCTACCCGTGGCAGGAACGCCGTGGTTTGAAGGTGTTCGAGCATGCGCTGGAACGCGGCGCCCTGCTGCGGCCGTTGGGCAGCGTGGTGTATTTCCTGCCGCCGTATGTGATTACGCCGGAGCAGATCGACTTCCTGGCAGACGTCGCCAGCGAAGGGATTGATATCGCCACCAACAGCAACGTCAGTGTTGCCGTGCCGAAGGACTTCCACCCAGGCTTTCGCGATCCGGGTTAATTGAGTTCACTCAACTGATCGGGTGCCGGGCCTACCGCTATCGCGGGCAAGCCCGGCGCCCACAGGTTTTGTATTTTTTCAGAGAACAGAAATGAGACTGTCCCGTTTTTTCACCGACACCCCGCTCAGCATCGGCGAGCATGAATTGCCCGAAGCCCAGGCGCACTACATCAGCCGCGTATTGCGCATGGGCGAAGGCGATGCCGTGCAATTGTTCGACGGCTCAGGCCAGGAGTTTCTCGGCACTTTGCTGGAAGTCGGTAAAAAACGCGTCACCGTGCAACTCACGGAACGCTTTGCGGGCCAGGCCGAATCACCGCTGCACATCCACCTCGGCCAAGGCCTGTCCCGGGGCGAGCGCATGGATTGGGCGATTCAGAAAGCCACCGAATTGGGTGTGAATGCAATCACGCCGATCTTCAGCGACCGCTGCGAAGTACGCCTGAAGGATGAACGCGCCGACAAACGTCTGTTGCACTGGCGCCAGGTGGCGATCAGCGCCTGCGAGCAATGCGGGCGTTCGACGGTGCCGGCGATTCACCCGCCGCTGTTACTGGCCGACTGGTTGAAGCAAGCCGAGGCGGATTTGAAGCTGGTGCTGCACCCGGTGGCCGAGCCGATGGTCAGCCACGCCAAGCCATCGAGCCTGGCGTTCCTGATCGGGCCTGAAGGTGGGTTGACCGACGCTGAAGTACACGCTGCCCAAAACGCCGGCTTCCACGCCGCCCGCCTCGGCCCGCGGGTGCTGCGCACCGAAACCGCGCCGGTCGTCGCATTGAGCGTGGCCCAGCAACTCTGGGGCGACTTCTAACCCGCGCTGCAAACCACAATCAAAACTGTGGGAGCTGGCTTGCCTGCGATAGCGTCGGCACATTCAACACCGCTATCGCAGGCAAGCCAGCTCCCACACTAATCGGGTTAACACTTCGCTATTCCACCGGATCACTCACCGGCTTGGCAATAATCGCCTTCAACTCGCGGGTCATCGGGAACTCCAGGTTCAGGCCCTTGGGCGGAATCGGCTGTTCAAACCAGCGCTGATAAATCCCGTTGATCTCCCCGGAGCGGTACAGGTCGGCGAGCGTTTCGTTGACCACGGCAAGAAATTGCGGGTCGTCCTTGCGCACCATGCAGCTGTAGATCTCCCGCGACTGCTCCTTGCCCACCACCACCCAGTGGTGCGGGTCACGGGCTTTGGCACGCTCGCCGTAGAGCAGCGCATCATCCATGTAGAACGCCACTGCGCGGCCGGTCTCGAGCATTTTGAACGCTTCGCCATGGTCCTTGGCGCTGATCACAAACATATTGGCCTTGTGGTCGGCGTTATAGCTCTTGAGAAAACGCTCATTGGTGGTGCCGGCCGTGGTCACCACGTTCTTGCCCGTGAGGTCTTCAAAACCCTGGATGCCGCTGTCCTTGGCGGTCAGCAGTTGGCCCTTCACATAGATAAACCCGTAGGAAAACGCCACCTGCTTCTGCCGCTCGGCGGTCACACCGGTGGAACCGCATTCCAGGTCGACGGTGCCGTTCTGCACCAGCGGAATACGGGTCTGAGAGGTCACCAGGTTGTACTTCACATTCAGCTTGGCCACCCCGACTTTCTGCTGGATGCGCTCAACGATCTTGTTCGCCAACTCCACCGAATAGCCCATGGGCGTACCGCTGCCATCGCCCACATAGGAAAACGGCACCGAGGCATCGCGATAACCCAAGGTGATCGACTTGGCATTCGCGATCTTGCTCAAGGTGCCGTCCAGCGGGGCTTGATTGGCCTGAACCTGTGCGCCAAACAACAGCCCCAGGGTGCAGCCGGTCAACAGGATTTTTTTCATTGTTATTCTCCGTTGGTCTTTTGGTCATTTACGTACAGCAATCACGCTGATTTCTACCAGCACCGTCGGGCGCGCCAGTTCGGCCTGCAAGGTGGTGCGTGTCGGCGCCATGCCCGGCGACAACCACGCGGACCACACTTCATTCATGGGTGCAAACCCGCTGCCGATGTTTTTGAGGTAAATCGTGGCGTTGAGCACGTGATCCTTGTCGCTGCCGGCTTGCGCCAGCAGTGCGTCGATTTTGGCCAGTACTTCGCGGGTTTGCGTGGCCACATCCTGGCCGTCGCCCGGCACCTGGCCCGAGAGGAACACCAAGTCCTTGAAGGTGACGGCGCCAGAGAGGCGCTCGTTGCTGCTGATTCGAGTGATGGTCATGGCTGTATCCTTAAGCGGCGCGGGGCGTGAGGCCCTGCATATCGATGGAAGGCGCGTGCTCGCTGATCAGTTCGGCCAGCAATTGGCCGCTGCCGCAGGCCAGGGTAAAACCCAGGGCGCCGTGGCCCAGGTTCAACCACAGGTTGCGATAGGCACTGGCGCCGATCAGCGGCACGCCGGTGGGCGTCGCCGGGCGCATGCCGGCCCATTCCACGGCGTGGGCGTAATCGCCGGCCGTTGGGAGTGTCTCCATGGCCTGGCGTTTCATCAGCGCCAGGCGCTTGGGCTCAAGGCCTGCATCAAAGCCGACGATATCCACCATGGCCGCGACCCGCAGTTGCTCGCCGATGCGCGCATACACGATCTTGCGGTCATAGTCGGTGACACTCACGTTCGGCGCCTGGTGATGCGCGCCAATCGGCACGTTCAGGCTGTAGCCCTTGAGCGGATACAGTGGCAATGACAACCCAGGCAAACCCAACTGCGCGCTGCGATGCCCGGCCGCCAGCACCAGTTGATCCACCGCCATCACCTCGTCACCCAACTCGATGGCCTGCACCGCGCCGTCGGCGTGGCGTATGCGAGTAACCTTGCGGCCCAGCAAAAACCTGCAGCGCCCCGAGGCTTCGAGCCGGGCCGCCAGCCGTTGGCAGAAGGCGTGACAGTCAGCCACCTCCTCGTTCGGCGTGTAGATGCCACCGAGGAAATCAGCGCCCATTAACGCTGGCTCCAAGTGCGCACAATCGGCCGCGGATATCACCTGTTGCTGCACGCTATGGGTGACCTTGCTGCGCGCATGCTCAAAGGACGCGGCGTTACGAAACGTCACCAGTTTGCCGTTGCGGCGCCAATCGAAGCCCTCCAGACGATCGCCTTCGCGCCATTGCTCCAGCGTGGCCTGGCTCAAGGACGCCAGGCGCAGCAGGTGCGCAGCATTGCGTTTGTTCACCGAGCCACGGCAGGCGCCGATAAAGGCTGCCATCCAGCGCCATTGCTGCGGGTCGAGGCGTGGGCGCAGCTTCAGCGGCGAATCACCGCGCAACAACCAGCCGATGGCTTGCAGCGGCACACCTTTGTCGGCCAACGGCGCGACATAACGGTAGGAGAGCTGCCCGCCGTTGGCGAAACTGGTCTCGCTGCCCAGGCTGTCCCGCGCTTCGATCACTGTCACTTCATGGCCTGCACGCACCAGGGCGTAGGCACTCGCCAAGCCGATAACGCCACCACCGATGATGCAAACCCGCTTGGCCATTGCTGCCACCCGCTGTTGAATTGACTGGCCCCAAGCCTAGAGCCAGGTGACAGGCCGCCGACAATGAATAAAGATGGGTCACCTATAAACAAAGGTTATGGACTTGCCATGCGCCTGCGTCATATCGAAATCTTCCAGGCGATCCGCCAGACCGGCTCCGTCAGCGCCGCCGCGCAGCTGTTGCACGTTTCGCAACCGGCGGTGACCAAGGTGCTGCAGCACGCCGAGTTGCAGTTGGGCTTTCCGCTGTTTTTACGGGTGCGCGGCAAACTGCAGCCCACACCGGAAGCGCTGGCGCTGGAAAGCGAAGTCGAGAAAGTCACCGAAAGCCTGCAAGGCGTGCGCCGCCTGGCCAAGAGCCTGCGCCGCAAGCCGGGCCAAAGTGTGCGTATTGGTGCGATTCCAGCCCTGGCCCTGTCGTTGCTGCCGCCGGCCATTCTGGAATGGAAGCGCGACTACCCGGACATGGTCTGTGAACTGTCCAGCGACCATAGCCGCGAGCTGGTGCAGAAGCTGTTGATGCGTGAGATTGACCTGGCCCTGACGCTGAACTTCTCCGGCCATCCGGGGCTGACCACGCAGGTGCTGGCCAACGGCGTGTTGGTGGCGTTGGCGTCCAAGGGCTATTGGTCGGATGCGCAGTTGAGCAAGCCCCTGCCCTTGGCTGACCTGGCGGGTGCGCCACTGGTTGGCCTGTCCAGTGCCGACCCGTTGGCCGCCAAGCTCGACAGCTACCTTGAAAACGTCGACCCACCGCCACGGGTGAGCATTGCCGTACAGACCTATTCCCTGGCCCGGGCGATGGTGGAGTCAGGTGCCGGGTTGACGGTGATCGACCCGTTTACCGCCCTCGGCGCGTCGACCGCGACCACCTGCATTCGCCCGCTGACGCCGCCATTGCCGATCACCCTGTACGCCCTGACCCGCGCTGATGAGCCGCCGCCGCATATGTTGGCGAACTTGCTGCAGATCTTCGGCAAGCGCGCCCGCGAATTGCTGGAACGCCTCTAAGGACACCACCTATCCAATGTGGGAGCTGGCTTGCCTGCGATAGCGTCGGCACATTCAACATCGCTATCGCAGGCAAGCCAGCTCCCACACAAGCCAGCTCCCAAAAAAAGCCAGCGTCCACAGGTCACAGCACGTAATGCATGATCGCCACAAAGTGCAGCAAACTGCCGCCGATCACAAACAAATGCCAGATCCCATGGGAATGGCGCAGGCGATCCTCGAGGGCGAAAAAGATGATGCCGACGGTGTACAACATCCCGCCCGACGCCAGCCAGATAAACCCCGCCGTGCCCAGCGCAGCAATCAATGGCTTGACCGCCACCAACACAATCCAGCCCATCACCGCATAGATCACAATCGACAGAATCCGCGCCTCAGACCTTGGCTTGATCTCCTGCAAAATGCCGATCACCGCCAGCCCCCACACAATCCCGAACAGCGTCCAACCCCACGGCCCGCGCAGCGTCACCAGGCAAAAGGGGGTGTAGCTGCCGGCAATCAGCAGGTAGATCGAAAAGTGATCAACCTTCTGCATGATCTCTTTTCGCCGCCCCTGCACGCTGTGGTACACGGTGGACGCGCTGTACAGCACCAGCAGGGTAAAACCATAAATCGCCACACTGACGATCTTCCAGGGGCTGCCGTCCAGGCTCGCCACCACCAACATCCACACTGCGCCGACAAAAGCGGCAACCGCCCCGGCCAAGTGGCTCCAGGCGTTGAATCGTTCCCCGTGATACATGTGTCACTCACCTCGAATAACCGTTACCACATGGTTGTGCCAGGACCATTCTGACGCTACCGGCACTGTTGCAGGTAACACGCATTTCTTCATTTGCCCAACGACCCCGTGCCGATGGAACACTTACTGAGTCCTGTGGGAGCTGGCTTGCCTGCGATAGCGGTGTGTCAGCCCATCATTCAATAACTGACAGACCTCATCGCAGGCAAGCCAGCTCCCACATACGCCAATCTCCATGGCCTGGCATGGCGTGCCGGGTGCGGTTGTGACCGTGCGCGGGCTGTACCTGTTCCCTTCGGTACACCCGCCTGGTGCTGGGCCTGTGCAGCGCATGGCTGGGAGTGAAAGGGTTTTAGGGGCACAATCGATGGCATTCGAACCCGAGCCACGGCCATGCTGATCGACGAAGAATTCACCCTCAAGAAGCTGGAAATCTTCCTGGCGTTCATGCGCACCGGCAACCTTGCCCGCGCCGCTGCCGAGTTGCAAACCAGCAACGTCAGCGTGCACCGTGCTATTCACTCGCTGGAAAATGCGCTGCGCTGCCCGTTGTTCAAACACGAAGGGCGCAACCTCACCCCGCTGGAAAGCGCCTACGTGCTGGAAGAACGCGCCCAAAAGCTGGTGGCCGACGTGGTCGACAGCGTGCGCCTGACCCGCGAAGCCGCCGGGTTTTCCGCCGAGCGTTTCAAACTGGGCTCACTGTATTCGCTGACGGTCAAAACTGTGCCGCAACTGATCATGGGCCTGAAAATCAGGCGCAGCGAACTCAATATCGACCTGATTCTGGGCTCCAACTTCGACCTGCTCTACAAGCTCAAGAACATGGAGGTGGACGCGATCCTGATCTCCCTCGACGACCACGCCAACGACCCCGACTGCGAACAGATCGCGCTGTTTTCCGACGACATCTTCCTCGCCACACCGGCCGATTCACCCTTCGACCGCGAGCAGCAGATCGACCTGGCGGATGTGCGCGATGCGACCTTCATTACCCTCACCCAAGGCTTCGCCACCCATCAAGACGGCAACCGGGTGTTCAAGCAGGCGGGGTTCGAGCCGAAGGTGGCGATGCAGGTGAACGACATTTTCACGCTGTTGAGCATGGTCAGTTCAGGTGTGGGTTATGCGTTGCTGCCAGGGCGGATTGCAGCGGTGTATGAGAACCGTGTGAAGCTCATACCGCTGCAGCCGCGGTATCGGTTGCAGCAGCATATTGGCGTGGTGTTCTTGAAGGCCAAGGAGCGTGATCCGAACTTGCTGGCGTTGCTGGCGGAGTGTCGGATGTATGCCAATCGCCAAACCTGACACCGCCATCGCAGGCAAGCCAGCTCCCACACTGGAATGTATTCACACATCAAAATGTGGGAGCTGGCTTGCCTGCGATGAGGCCCTGATAGCCGACAATAATTAACCGACGATCCCACGCACAATGAAGTACAACAGCGAAGGCCCCAGCAAACACCCAAGCCCGGTATGAAACGTGGCCGTCAACGCGCCATAGGGCACCAACCGTCGATCCGTCGCCGCCAGCCCCGCCGTCACCCCGCTCACGGTGCCGGCCAACCCACCGAACACCATCGCCGAACGCGGGTTATCCAGGCCCATCCAGCGTGCCGCCACTGGCGTGCCGACCATCACCAGAATCGCTTTGATCAACCCGGTGGCAATCGACAACGCCATCACATCCGAGGTCGCGCCAATTGCCGCACCGGTCACCGGGCCGACGATGTAGGTCACAGCGCCCGCGCCGATGGTGGTCATGCTGACGGCATCGCGATAACCAAATGCCCAGGCCATGCTCGCGCCAACGATAAACGGCAGGATCGTGCCCAGCAGCAACGCGATCACACCAATCAACCCAGCCTTGCGCGCTTCAGTGGCTTGCACCTCAAACGCGGTGGCAACAATGGCGAAGTCGCGCAGCATCGCGCCGCCCATCAAGCCAATGCCGGAGAACAATGCCACGTCGGCCAAGCCCTTTTGCCCGCCCGTCAGCGTGCCGCCAACCCAGGCCAGCACCAGGCCGATCACAATGGCAATCGCCGAGCCGTGAATGCGCCCGAAGGTCAGGCGCTTGGACAGCACCACGGAAACCCACATCACCACGCCGACGAAGGCAAACGCGGTGACCAGGCCGTTATGTTCCAAGCCTTTTTCGATGAGGTCCCACATATCAGCGGCCTCCCACAGGAGCAATCAGCGGCTCTTCAGCAGGCAACGGCTCGCCTTTGTGAGTACGGCTGATCAGCGCGATGGTGCAGCCACACACCACCACCGAACCGATCGCCGCCAGCACCGCCACCGGGCCGCCGTGCAGGGCGGTGACCACGTTCTGTTGCGCCGCCATCGCCACTACCACTGGAATGTACATGGCGCCCCAGAAGCCCACGCCCATCTCGCAATCCTTGGTCATGCCGCCGCGTTTTTGCATCCACAGGCGCGCGCAAATCAGCAGGATCATGGCGATGCCCACCCCGCCCACGTTGGATTTGACGCCCAGCAACACGCCGAGCATGTCGCCCATGATCACGCCTGCAAGCGTGCAGATCGCCAGCAAAGCCACACCGTAGATAATCATTGTTGTAGTCCTCAAAGTGCTTCATCGAAATTGTTGTTTTTGTGCTTCGAAAGCCTTGGGTGGTGCTTTATCGGTGGCGGCGCTCCTCCTCTTGCAGCAGGGCCTGCAAGGTGTCCAGGCGTGCGCCTTCATAGGCGATTGCGCTGCCTTGCTCGAAAACACGCCGGGACAGGCCGGTGAGTACCGCGCCAGGCGGCAGTTCGATTTGCAGGCGCACACCGCGCTCGTAGGCGCTTTGCACGGTGCCGCGCCAGTCGACGACGCGGCACATGTTGAAGGCCAGGTCGTCACGCAGTTGCTCGGGGTTGTGGATAGGTCGCGCGCGGGTGCTGCTCAGGTAGGTGATGCATGGCGCCTTGAGCGTTACAAACGCCTGCGCCAATGCCTCGGCGGGTTCGTTCAGCAGCACGCAATGGGATGGCACGCTCACGGCCAGGCGTTTGGCCACGCCGTTGCCTTTGATGCGTTGCGCGACACGCTGCATGGCTTCGTCACTGCCGGCGATGACGGTCTGGTTGTCCGCGTTGATATTGGCCAGGTACACCGGGGTTTGTGGGCTGTGGATTTCGGCCAGCAGCGTTTCGACTGTGGATAACTGCGGGCCGATGATCGCAGTCATGCCGTAGCCGTGTGGATAAGCGTTTTGCATCAGTTCGCCGCGCAGGCTCACCAGCTTTACCGCATCGTCAAACGCCAGCGCACCGGCAATGACGGCTGCCGGGTAAGCGCCGATGGACAGGCCCGCCACGTAATCGGGCGTGTGTTGCAATTGGCGGGCATGAGCCACGCCGGTGATCAACAGGCAAAGTTGCACGGCACGCGTGCTGGCCAGAGCTTGGGCCGAATCGAGCAGGCTTGCGTCTTCGCCCAGTGCATCGCTGGCTTCTTCCAGGACGTGGGCAGGCACCGCTTGCAGCATGCCCGCGCGCTGGGCGCCCTGCCCTGGAAATACCAGAAGGCTGCTCATGCCACGGCCTGCCAGGGGTCGAGCACAAGGTGCGCGCCGTGGGTGGTTTTAAGCAGCACCCGGCGTGATTCACCTGCCCACTCGCGCAACGCGACAGCGCCGAACGGGGTTTGCAGTTGCAGGTCGACGGCGCATTCGGCCGCGTCCAACAACGCCAGCAGATTGCGTGCAGCGATGCGCTCAAGTGGCTCGGGTGTGCACAGCATCAAATCCAGATCACTCTTGCCATGCAATGCTTCAATGCCGCTGGCCAGCTCGAAACCTGCACTGCCGGTGACGCCCCAGTCTTGTTGCGCCAACACCGGGCGCAGTTGATCCAGTGCGCGCAGTGCCGGCAAATCCCGTGACGAGATCACACTGCGCAAGTCTTGCGGCGTCACCCGCTGCTGCACCGCGACGATCGGCATCACCGCCGCAAACCGCTGCTCACGCAAGCGCCCGCGCACACCGACAGCCACGTAACCCGGCTCGCCCAGGGCGCGACGCACCACCACCGGGTGACCGGCGCTGATCACGTCCCGCGCCCAGGCTGGCGCGTCAGCGGGCAGATGCGCCGGGGTCATGCCCCAGAGCAAGTCGTGGGCGTTCACCATTGCTCTCGCAGCAGTTGGCGCACGTGGCTTGAGGCAGCACGATTGCTCGCACCCAGGCGCCCTTTCAGATCCGCGCTGTGGATATCTTGAATGGCGTGCAACAGGCAATCGCTGACTTGCGCCACGTCGTCCGCCGTGGGCTGTTCAATCTGGCTGACCGACAGGGTTTTCCAGAGCAAACCGAGGCTGGCATAGCTGTCGATGTCATAGGCCATGGGCGGCACGCTGGCCGCCAAGGCTTCGAGTTCTTCCACACTGCGCAAGGTCACTCGCGCCGCCGAAGCCTTGCCCATGGCGTGCACCATCACGCCAGGGTCACGCAGGGCGATCATACGGTTGGCCTGATAACCGTGAGCGAGAAACGCACCGGACATGGCTTTGCCCACCAGCAGCGCAATCACCGGGTGCCCGGCCAAGCGAGCGCGGGCATAGCTGTCGGCGGCGGCGGCCAGTGCCTGATGGATGCCGAGGGCTTCTTCGCGACGGCCATAGGCTTGGCTCGGCACATCGACGATAGCGATGATCGGGCGTTTGTCGCCCTTCTCGATGGCTTCGTCGACAGCCTTGGCAAGGCCCCAGCCCTCGAGTAAACCGACTTCGCCGTTGCGCGCACGCCGGAAACGATTTTGCGCGTCGGTGACCACGGCAATAAAACGCACGGTCTGCTCACCCACTACGCCGTCTGCAACCTTCAAAGAGTCCGGCAACCCTTCGACAGGCGTTGCACCGGCGCTCAATGCGTGGAACCACTGCAAGCCTCTCATGGGCGATCTCCTTGATACAGGTCGCGCACCGTCGCGGGGTCTATTTGCGGCGTTGCGTCCAGCTCGGTAAGGCGCGCCAGGTAGAAGTCGACCTGACGGCTGCGCTGTTGCTCGGGCAAACCCTGTTGCAGCAAAACGCTGACGGTCTGTTGAATCTGCGCCACATCGTCCGCCACATAACGGTCGGCCAAGCCGCTGTTAAAACGCTGCTCGCCGCCGGTAAGGCTCCAGATAAACGGCCGGTCGCGGGAGTCGTACTCTTCCAGGCCCGCTTCCTGCTCGATCACTTGCGGGCCATTCAAGCCCAGGCGGGCTTCGCGGGTGACCACCAGATAACTGCACAACCCGGCGGCGATGGACATGCCACCAAAACAACCGACGCTGCCCGCCACCACGCCGATTACCGGCTGGTACTGGCGCAGGTCGACAATCGCCGCATGGATATCGGCAATCGCCGCCAGCCCAAGGTTGGCTTCCTGCAAGCGCACACCGCCGGTTTCCAGCAGCAGCACGGCACGGGTCGGAACACCGTTGCGGTTGTCTTCAGCCGCCAATTCGAGGGCACCGGCGATTTTCGCGCCGCCCACTTCACCAAGGCTACCGCCCTGGAAATTGCCTTCGATGGCAGCAATCACCACCGGCAACCCGGCGATGCTGCCCTTGGCGATCACCACGCCGTCATCCGCTTGCGGCACCACGCCTTGACGGCTGAGCCACGGCGACATGACGCGCTGGAACGGGTCGATCAGTTCGCGGTAAGTGCCGCTGTCCAGCAGCGCCTTGGCCCGCTGCCGGGCGCCGAGTTCGACGAAACTGTGCTTGTTGAGTAAATCAGTCATGGCCGATCTCCTCGAAACCCTGTTCCAGGCGCAAACGCACCACGCCGGGGGTGGCGCCGAAGTCGTGGATATCAATCTTCAAGGCCGGCGGCGTGTGTTCCTGGAAGATTCGTTCGAACAGGTGCTGCCAACGTTGCTCGGCGCCATTCACGGAGGTCTGTACTTGAATGGTCAGCGTGCCGGGCGTGCCCGGTTCCAGCAGCACTTCCAGGTCGCCGGAGCCGACGCAACCCACCAGCGCACGGCCTTTGGGCGGCTGCCCGGCGGGGAATTCAAAGGATAAGGTTTCCATCACAACGCTCCGTCGAGGCGGTCGATAAACAGGCAGGCGGCCAACAGGTCGGCGGCGCCGCCTGGCGAGGCATTCAGGGCCAGGAGTTGCTGGTCGAGTTCGTGCAGGTGGCGGCGCCCGGCGAGGCTCGCGCTGCCGCCAGCGTCCAGCACCGCCTGGGCGCCGCGCTGCATGGCGTACAGGCCTTCGGTGCCGGCGCGGTAGAGCACGCAGGTGTCGGCCAGGTCGGTCATGATCGCGAGCAAGGCATCCAGGCGCGCATTCTGTTCACCGGCGTTTTGCTGGCGGCTTTTGTGCAACTGCGGCAGGCCGCGTTGCACCACGGCAGGGAAGCCCAATTGCGCTTCTTCACGGGCGCCGCGTGCACCGTAGCGCTGCGCGACTTGCGCGCCATGGCTCAGCGGTTGCGGGGCGAAACGGTCGTTGAGCAAGGCCAGCTTGGCGGCGGTGAGCGTGACGGCGCGTGGTGCCAGGGCCGCTGCGGCAGTGAGCAAGCCGAGTGCCCAGATCGCGCCGCGATGGGTATTCACGCCATGGGTGGTAGCGAGCATGGCTTGCTCACCTTCTCGACCGATACGCCCGAGGGCTTCGCGCAAGGGCAAGCCGACTTCACCAAACTCAAGCGCCGCTTCGGCCATTTCCTTGAACATCGGCCACAACGACAGCGCCGAGGCGTGCATCAAGCCCAGGTGCAAATCGCGATGGGCACCATTGCCGCGACGGTCTACCAATGCGGGTTTGGGCGACAGGTCAGCCTCATCAATCAAGGCATCCACGGCCATATCCGCCAGGCGATCGGCTAGGCTCAGTTCATGCAGTTTGAGGGCGCGCATTTACCAGCTCCTGAACTTGGCGGGCGGGTTGTACAGGCCACCGGACCAGTCCACCAGGTCGGCCACGCTCTTGGCGGCGAGCAGCTCGCGGGTGGCGTCGGTGCGACGAATCCCCAAGTCTTCGGGCAAGGCAATCAAGCCTTCGCGGCGCATGCGCGCGGTGTCCTTGGGGTTGTGGCGCATACCGATGGCGGTGACGCCTGCAACGGCGGCGATCATCGCCTGGCGCTCCTCCAGCGAGCGCGCCTTGTACAGATAGGCGATGCCTTCTTCGGTAAGCAGGTGAGTAACGTCGTCGCCGTAGATCATGATCGGCGCGAGCGGCATGCCGCTTTTGCGCGCCACTTCCACGGCGTCGAGGGTTTCGACGAAGGTGGGTTTGCCGCCTTCCTGGAAGGTCTCGACCATTTGCACCACGAGCTTTTTGCCGCGTTCCAGTAAAGCCTCAGGCGCGTCATCGTGGCGCATATCGAGCCAGGCCGGCGTGCCGTGGCGGCGGCCGCGTGGGTCGTGGCCCATGTTCGGCGCGCCGCCGAAACCGGCAAGACGGCCGCGGGTCACGGTGCTGGAGTGGCCGTCGCCGTCCACTTGCAGGGTGGCGCCGATAAACAGGTCCACCGCGTATTGGCCGGCCAATTGGCAGAACATCCGGTTGGAACGCATCGAGCCATCGCGGCCGGTGAAGAACACATCCGGGCGGGCGGCGATGTAGTTTTCCATGCCCAGTTCGGTGCCAAAGCAATGCACGCTTTCCACCCAGCCGCTTTCAATCGCGGGAATCAGGGTGGGGTGCGGGTTGAGGGTCCAGTTGCGGCAGATCTTGCCCTTCAGGCCCAGGGATTCGCCGTAGGTCGGCAGGATCAACTCAATGGCGGCGGTGTTGAAACCGATGCCGTGGTTGAGCGACTGCACATTGTGTTTTTCGTAGATGCCACGGATCGCCATCATCGCCATCAGCACATGCACCGGCTTGATATGACGCGGGTCGCGGGTGAACAGCGGTTCGATGTAGAACGGCTTGTCGGCCACCACCACAAAATCCACCCAGCTCGCCGGGATGTCGACGCGGGGCAAGTCAGTGACGTCATCCACCAACTGGTTGACCTGCACAATGACGATGCCGTCGCTGAACGCCGCGGGCTCGATCAGCGCCGGCGTGTCTTCGGTGCTGGCGCCGGTGTAGATATTACCGGCGCGGTCGGCCATGAAACCGGCCGAAAGCACCACGTTGGGGATCAAGTCCACCACCAGCCGTGCGTAGAGTTCGATGTAGGTGTGGATCGCGCCGATTTCCAGCAGGCCGTCTTCGAGCAACTGGCTGATGCGCAGGGATTGGGTGCCGGCGAAGGAGAAATCCAGCTTGCGCGCGATACGCTTTTCAAACAGGTCCAGGTGCTCGGAACGGCCGACACTGGGCATGATCATGTGCAAATCGCGGAGCTTGGCCGGGTCGGCCTTGGCCAGTGAGCGCGAGAGAAAATCGGCCTGCTTCTGGTTGTTGCCTTCCAGCACCACACGATCGCCGGGCAGGATCAGCGCTTCCAGCGCTTCGACGATTTTGTCACTGGGCAACACCGCCCCGTCTGCGTATTTTTTAACCAGCCCGAGCCGCCGCTGCTTCTCGTCGCGCCGCCGCGTCCAGCGCGAATCGGGGGTGTTGGTTGTTGTCATGGTCGCTCCACGGGGTTTGCTGTCGTGGGCTGTACCTTAGGAGTGAAAGTGGGGGGCATCAATCAAGCCCGGCGGCGGATCGTTACGGTTGGAGTAACGGACCCTCAATAAACAATGAGTTAGCGCCGAATGAAGATGAAAATGTGGGAGCGGGCTTGCTCGCGAATGCAGGGTGTCAGGCGGTACACCTGTAACTGACCCACCGCATTCGCGAGCAAGCCCGCTCCCACATTTGTTCGGTGGTGTACAGGGGAATCGTGTCACTGCCACTGATGGCCAGCCAGCACGTCTTCCACTTTGCCCAGCAGCATCGTCGCGCCTTCCATCAACTGCCCAAGCAACGCCTCATCCTCATCCATATATCCTTCATATTCCGCCAGGTTGCGGCGCTCATGACACAGCGCCAATAACCTCACCCTGCACCTTGTTCGCGTCGACGGTGTGAATGAGGCATTGAAAGACCAAATAGCGTTTGTCGGAGCGATACCCGCACAGGCGCAGAGCTGTGAGCGCGATAGCGTGGGCGGCGTTGTACGCCAAGTCGAAACGACTGGCGAAGGCTAACTGCGGATTACCTGCATCCCTCAATCGATCCCGCGCCGAGCGCATCAGCCCATCACACTCTTTGCGATCCGGCGGCTCAGCCTTCAAGCCACCATTACGTTGCAGGTTTTCCAGGTTTGCCTTGCTGTCCATCCATGGACTCCTGAGGGTTGCCCCCCATCAGATTGATCTTGTCCTGCTGCACGACCCGCTGCACAAAACTGTTCCCGGCACTCCATTTGCTGGTCCAGTCTTCAGGGGTGTAAAGCGTCGGGTTGATGGTGCGGCCCAGCTGCTCTTCCAGCGGCATGAGCTGCTCCATGACTTCACTGTAGTTGAGGCTCTGGCCGATCAGCATAAGATCTATGTCACTGGATGAGTGCGCCTCGCCCTTGGCGATGGAGCCGTAGATAAAGGCCCAGGTTATCTGCTTGGCGAACGGTGCCAATGCATTGCGCAAGGGTTCGTCCAGGCTCAGGGTTTTGCGCACGATGGCCAACAACTCCGAGTAAATTGGGCATTGGGGGTTGGCTTGATAGTGGGTCTGATTGCCTTGGCGCGTCATGCTCAAAATGCCCGCCAGCTGCAAACGCTCCAGCTCGCGGGTGAGGCTGCCTTTGCCCACTTGAGCCGCGCGTGCGATTTCATTGGTGTAGAAACTTTGATCGGGCTTGCCGAAGAGCAGGCCCAGCACTTTTTGCTGGGTGTTGGTGAAGAGTGCAGTGCTGAGCGACAAGGTTTGCATGGCAGAGGCCAAAGAGTCCCAAAAAGGGAACGATAGGTCCCTTTTTGGGAACGATCAAGTCATCCACGACCTGCGGCTACTTTCAGGCTGCCGCACAGAGCCCCTGTGGGAGCTGGCTTGCCTGCGATGGCGGTGGTTCAGCTATGAAGTTGTGGGCTGACAGTCCGCTATCGCAGGCAAGCCAGCTCCCACATTTGCTCAGGGGTGCTTATTAGATAGCGGTCCCTTTTTGGGAACGCTTAGGCGGGGCTGACTTGTTCCAGTGCTCTGTCGACCAACAGCTGACTCAGCTCTGCCATTTGCTGGATCGCCAACATGCTCGCGCGCTGGGCGGGGTCCAGGTCGAAGGCAAGGTTGCAGGTCAGTACGTTGAGGGAGCACAGGGTTTCGCTGGCGTTGGCCAGTAGAGCTTCGGTGTTTTGGTGGGGGTTTACGGTGAAGAGGGGCGGATTAGGGGTATGTTTAACCATGATTTACAGCTCCGATATGTGATGGAGGCTGCCCTCTTCCGCTTGCACGCGAATAAGGTGGCAGCTGTGCGCAGGTGTGCAAGACCGGGCATATCGGACCCCGGCAGACCCCGAGGGATCTCCCGCGCACAGCCGCCATAACAAATACAGCGAGCATAAAAAACGCCCGTTGAATGGCTATGGGCGTTGGTGCGCCGATATGTAACCGGACTTGCACGTCCGTGTCACCGTTTTTCGATGACGGGACGAAGACTAGCCGCCATGACTACCCACAACAAGTTCATGCACAGCTCGAAATCTTGCAGGAAAATTCCGAAGGCTGGGCACAACGCTCACGGCAAAAACGCTTCCTGTGGCGAGCGGGCTTGCCCCGCGTTGGGCTGCGAAGCGGCCCCAGCAAGGTAAACGCGGTGTATCAGGCAAACCGAGTCGGCAGGTTTGGGGGCTGCTGCGCAGCCCAACGCGGGGCAAGCCCGCTCGCCACAGAGAATATTCCGACAAGGTTTTCAGGTTGTTGCTTGGAACCCGGCCCTCTAGTCTTTTTTTCCCCACCGAACATCACCACGGGCGAACATCATGAACCCGACCATCAAACCCAATATAGGTATGCACAACCCACCTCACCCAGGTGAAATCCTGCTTGAAGATGTGATCCCGGCCTTGGGCATTACCATCACCGAAATGGCACGACGCCTGGGCTTTGCCCGCGAGACATTTTCAAGGATCTTGCATGGGCATGCGCCTGTCAGCCCAGACCTTGCCGTGAGGTTGGAGCGGGCTGGTGTGAGTACCGCGCAGCTATGGTTGTCGATGCAAAGTGCCTACGATTTGTGGCAGGCCGAGCATCGGGAGCAGCCAGTGATTGAGCGGTTTGCGCGGATTGATTGAGGTCTTGAGCCGAACACATTCATTCTGGGAGCTGGCTTGCCTGCGATGGCGGCGGGCCTGCTGTTGATGCAGTGGCTGACAAGCCGCTATCGCAGGCAAGCCAGCTCCCACATTGGAACTTCACAAGGCTTGGTTTCAGGCCAGGCCGGACTCGACCAACAGCGCTTCAAGCCCCATCAAATCCGGCACCTTCGCCACATGCTCGCCCACTTGCACCGCCGCAAGTTCCAGCGGGCACAGTGGCACGTCTACGTAGCTCAGTTCGCTGTCGAGCTTGTACGAGCGCGGAATGCCCTGGATCACCAGCGCAATAAACTTCAACGTCGGCCGCCCGCCCAGCGCGTTCAGCACCACGATGCGCGAGCGCTCGGCGGTCAAGATCGCTTCGCCGCACACGGCTTCAAAGCTGATCAGGGGTATTTGCCGGTCACGCCAGGTCACTTGCCGCAGGTACCACGGCGGCGCATCGCTGGCCGGTTCGCCGCGCTGGAAGTCGATCAGCTCGGCCACGGCCACATTGGGCAACACCAGATGCCGGGCGGCCAGGGGCAACAACAAACCGGTGAGTTGGCTGGTGCGGTGGTCAAGCATGGGACTTGCTCCAGTAGGCGATGCTTTCCAGCAGCACCGACTCTTGGTACGGCTTGCCGAGGTAGTCGTTGACGCCGATGGCCATGGCGCGGTCGCGGTGTTTTTGGCCGGTGCGCGAGGTGATCATGATGATCGGCAGGCGCATCAGGCGCGGGTCGTTGCGCACCTGGATCGCTACTTCGAAGCCGTCCATGCGCGGCATTTCGATGTCGAGCAGCATCAGGTCCGGGGTGTGTTCTTCGAGCAAGGCGATAGCGTCGACGCCGTCTTTGGCGGTGAGCACGTTCATGCCGTTGCGTTCCAGCAGGCGGCTGGTGACTTTGCGCACGGTGACCGAATCGTCCACCACCAGCACCAGCAGCGGGCGCTTTTTCAGCGGGTCGTTGAGGATCAGCGGCGCGTCGATCGCCTGGGCCGGCAAGGCCGGTTGGCGTGCACGGATGTGCGCGAGCAGATCAATGATCAGCACCACGCGGCCATCACCCAGGATGGTCGCGCCGGACAAGCCCTGCACGCCCGCAAACTGCGGCCCCAGGCCCTTCACCACAATCTCCCGCGTACCGACCATGGCATCCACATGCACCGCCACGCGCCGTTCGTTGTATTGCACCAGCAGCATCGGCACCGGCTGGTATTGGCCGAGCAATTTCGGGCGGCTGACGGTATGCAGCAGGTCGCCAAGGTAGAACAATTCGTAACGCTGGCCGCCATATTCATAACGCGGCGGGTTTTGCTGATAGTGCCCGGCCAGCTCGTGGGGCAGCACACGCACCAGGCCTTCGATGGTGTTGAGCGGGATCGCATATTGATCGTCCGCGCACTGCACCATCAGCGCCCGGTTGACCGACACGGTAAACGGCAGGCGAATACGAAAGTGCACGCCCGCTCCGGGCGTGGAGTCAATCACCATCGAGCCGCCAAGCTGGCGCACTTCTTCGTGCACCACATCCATGCCCACGCCGCGCCCGGAAATCTGGGTGATTTTCTCCGCCGTCGAGAAGCCCGGTTGCAGGATGAACTGCAACACGTCACGGTCGCTGATCTCTTGATGGGGGCCGAGCAGGCCGCGCTTGATCGCCTTGCGCCGCACCGCGTCCAGCGGCACGCCGGCGCCGTCGTCGCGCATGTCGAACACGATATCGCCGCCTTCGTGGGTCAGGTCCAGGGTGATACGACCCTTTTCCGGTTTGCCCGCTAGCACCCGTGCTTCGCGGGACTCCAGGCCATGGTCGACGGCGTTGCGCAGCATGTGTTCCAGCGGCGCAGCCATACGCTCCAGCACGTTGCGGTCCATCTCGCCTTCGGCATTGCCGACCACGAACTCCACGTCCTTGCCCAATTCCTGCGCCACCTGCCGCACGATGCGCTTGAGGCGCGGCAGCATGCGTTCAAACGGCACCATGCGGGTGCGCATCAAACCCTCTTGCAGCTCGGTGTTGATACGCGCCTGTTGCTGCAACAGGTTGTGGGCATCCTGGTTGCGGCGGTCGAGGGTTTCCTTGAGGTCCAGCAGGTCGGAAGCGGACTCGGACAGCGCACGGGACAGTTGCTGCAACTGCGAATGGCGGTCCATTTCCAGCGGGTCGAATTCTTCATAACCCAAGCGCTCGGCCTCGGCCTGCTGACGGCTGAGGATACGGCCCTGGGTTTCGCTGTCGAGGCGGCGCAGTTGGTCGCGCATGCGCTCGATGGTGGTTTCGACCTCGTTGAGGGCCGTGCGCGCATCATTGACCTGCTGCTCGATGCGCCCCCGGAAGATCGAGGTTTCACCGGCCAGGTTGACCAGATCATCGAGCAAATCGGCGGAGATTTTCACCATGTCCGCAGCCGGGTCGACCGCCGCTTCGGCCTTACCGGCGGGCAGGGCAACCGGCGCCAGCGGCTCATCGCTCGGGTGCACCAGGCTCTTGATCCGCTCGATCAGCTTGTCCACCGAGCCCACCGGCAAACCGTCCGCCACGGCATCGATCATCTGCGCCAAGCGGTCGTGGCAACCTTGCAGCAGCGAAAACAGTTCCGGCGACGGCGCCAGCAAACCGGCCGACAACCCTTCGTAGAGAAACTCCAGCTCATGGGCCAGATCGCCAATCGGCCCGATTTCGACCATACGCGCGCCACCCTTGAGGGTGTGCAGGTCGCGCAGCAGGGTTTCCACTTCCTGGCGATTGTTCGGCTCGGCCTGCCAACGCACCAGCGCGCTGCCGGAGCTGTCGAGAATATCGGCGGCTTCTTCGAGGAAAATTTCCAGCAACTCGGGGTCGGCCGTCGCCACTTCGGGGGCTGCGACCGGGGCCGCGGGCGTGCTGCTGTGGCGCAACTCGCGCAGTTGCGCGATCAAGTCGCTGGAGTCGCTGAGGGGTTGTTGGTCTTGCAGTTGATCCAGCTGCAAGGCCAGCCGCTCGTGACTGGCCATCAACACGTGGGACAACTCGGTGGAGTAACTGTAACGGCGGTCCACCAAGCCTTCGTAGAGGCCTTCCAGCTCGTGGGCGAGGTCGCCAATCGGGCCGATTTCGGCCATGCGCGCGCCACCCTTGAGGGTGTGCAAGTCGCGCTGCAATGACGACAACGGCGCGGCGCTGTCGGGCTCCAGCAGCCAGCGCTTGAGCGACTGCCCGGCGCTGTCGAGGATGTCCACGGCTTCTTCGAGGAAGATCTCGACGATTTCATCGTCCATCGCCGTGTCCTGGCTCAACTGCGCCGTGGCCGCGCCCAGTTCAGCAATGCTGAGGGCACGGCTGCCGTCGCTTTTGATCAGGCCGGTGGCCGACGGGTCGAGGGCTCCATCGAGCAATTCGCGCAGGGCCTGCACCCGCGCCGGCGCCGGGCTGATTTCCTGCCCCGCCGCCAACTGGTCGAGCATGTTGATCAGCGCGTCATGGGCCTGTTCAGCTTCGTGGAAAAACCGCTCGCTGACCGCCAGGCTGCTCTCCTCCACCGCGCCGTAGAGGTCAAGCAAGGCTTCGCAGAGTTCGTCGATGCTGTGCAGGTCGGCGATATGCGCGCCCTCGCCCAAGGTGGTCAACTCGTCCAGCAGCGCGGTGAGTTCCTGACGTTCGCCGGGGTGCTGCTGCCAGCGGCGCAACAGGCTTTCGGCGTCGAGCAGGATGTCCATGCCTTGGGCCAGGAAGTTGGCGATCAACTGCGGGTCGCGCTTGATACGCAGGCCTGTGTTCGGCGCGTCGAGCAAGGCTTGCAGTTGTTGGTCGAGCAGGCGTTGGGTGCGGCTGATCAGGTCCGGCGCACCTTTGATCGGCACCAGCGGGTCGCTGTCCAGTTGACGCAGGCCGCGCTGGAACAAGCCTTCGGCTTCCAGCAGCAGTTCCACTTCGTCCAGGTCCAGCGGCAGACGGTGGGCCTTGTACTCACGGGTCAGGTGATCCAGCGGCCGCGCCAGTTCGGCAATCGGCAATACGCCGGCCATGTAGGCACTGCCTTTGAGGGTGTGCAGGGCGCGTTGCAGCTCATCGCTGACTTGCAGCGGCACATGCTCGGCGGCCTGTTGCAGGAAGTGGTTGATGCTCTCCAGGTGGCTCTGGGCTTCGTTGCGGAAGATCTCCAGCAGCATCGGGTCGTGGGGCTCGGCGGCTGTGGCAGTGCCACCGGTCGCCGTTGCAGTGCCACTGGCCAGGGCATGGGCACGGGCGGCCAGGGCGTCGACTTCATCGCGCTGGTGTTGGTCGTCGGTGGCGAAGTCGGCGATCAATTCGGGCAGCAGGGCCACCGCTTCATCCAGCACGTGTTGCACGTCGGGGTCGAGGGCCACGCTGCGTTCGAGCACGCGATTGAGCAGGTTTTCCACGGCCCAGGCCAGCTCGGCCAGCACCAGCGCGCGGACCATGCGGCCACTGCCTTTCAATGTATGGAAGGCCCGGCGCATTTCGCCCTGGGCGGTTTTGTCGGCGCTGTTGGGCAGGTGGCGGTGCAGCACGTCGAGGACTTCGTCGGTCTCTTCAAGGAAGACTTCGCGCAGCTCATCGTCGATAGGTTCTTCATCGGCCGGCGGCGGCAGCAAACTGCCGGGGCGATGCAGCGCCGGTGGGTTCAAGCGCGTGATCGGGCTGGCCAAGGCATCGAACTGGGACTGGCTCGGCGTGCTGTCGGCCGGCAATGCACCCTCTGGCGCAACCAGCGCCTGACGCCAGGGCTTCTCGGCGGGCAGGTAACCCAACGCGGCCAAGCCCTGGGTGGCCAGTTCCAGCACGCGTTCGCCCGCGGCGTCAGCGTCCTGGAGCATGCGTTCCAGGTAGTACTCAAGGCTGCTGATCACCTCGGCAAAATGCGCCAACTGCGCCTGGGTCGGCGGCGCGTCGTTGACCATCAACTGTTCGTCGACGTAATCGGTGCAACCCCGCATCAGGCTCGCTGCGCGTGGCAGTGGAATCATCGCCAAGGCGCCGCGCACCTGGCTGAGCAGCTCCGGCAGCGATTCCAGGCGTTGGCGGTCCCAGTCGGCTTCGATGCAGTCGATCACCAGTTCTTTGGCCTGGCGCAGGCATTGGCACGACTCGCGGATCACCAATTGATGAATCTGCGTCAGGTCGGTGGTGGGCAGGCGGCTTTCTTCGCGGCTTTCCGGTTCGACGGTGCCGACCATGCCGGCCAGTGTGGCCTCGACATAGAGCAAGGCGCCGGCGACGTCCATCAGTACGGCGTCATTGGGTTCGCGGTGACCTTGCACCAGGCTCAACACCACGGCGAGCTGGTCGATGATCACCTTGCGCGGCTGGCCGAAGCCCAGCACGGCCAAGGTATCAGCGATCTGCCGCAATGGCGCCAGCAGCGCATCCAGGTCGTCGGTGTGTTGGCGGTCGCTGCGCACGAACAAATCGAGGCGCTCCTTGACCCGCACCAGTTCCTCACACAATGCGCCAAGCACCGAGCCCATGGCATTGCGATCCGGCCCGGCCAGGCGCGCCCGTTCGGCGTCGACCACGGCACTGTCGGGCAAGGCCTCATCCAGGCCATAACGTTCCTTGAGGCTTTGCATGCGCGGCGTCGGCCGGGTGACCTTGGCCACATAAAACAGCAGGCTCTTGAGCAATTCGTCCGGCGCAGGCTGGTTGATGCCGCCAATGCCTTGGGCCAGCAGGCGCTTGAGTTGCTTGTCACTGGCCTTGAGCAGGCTGCGCAGCGCCGGGCTGTTGGCGATTACGCCAGTGAGCATGCCTTCGACCAGCGCCGAGGTGACTTGCCACAACGGCAACAGCGGCGCGCCCTGGCACAGCGCTTCGAGGCGCGCAAACACCCGCGCCATGTCTTCGAGGTTGCTCGGGCCATGGTCTTCGCGCAGCAGGCCGGCCAAGGCTTGTTGCAAAAGGTGGTGCCACTGGCGCAGTTGTTCGTGCAGTTCTGGCACTGCGCGCTGGGCCAGGGCTTCGTCGGGCAACGCTGCAACCGACAGCAGTTGCGGGCTGAACAGGCTGGTTTCCGACAACAGGCTTTCGCCGCGCGCGCTGCGCAGGTCGTTGAGCAGCGGCAACACCACCAGCGGCAGGTCGCGGCGGGCGCTGTGTACGCGGTCCAGATACAACGGCAATTGGCTGAGGGCTTGTTGCAGCAGGCGGATGCTTTCATCGCGCTGGCCGACGCGCTCGGCTTGCAGGGCCAGGGTGAGTTCTTCGATCTCTTCGGCGAGCAGGGCTGCGCCGTAAAACTCCACCATCTGCAGCGCGCCATGCACTTGGTGGATGGCGGCCAGGCACTCGGCGATGGCGTCGCTGTCGTGGGTTTCGACAAACGCATCCAGCGCCGAACGGGCCTGTTTCAGGGTTTCGGCAATGTCGCCCTTGACCCATTCGAGGGCCACGTAGTCGTGCCGATCAACCATAACTGCTCCGCTTAAAATTTATGAGTTGCTGGTGTTGCCAAAAAACAATGGAGCTCCCACATTTGGACTGTGGTGTTTTCCAGATAGCATTTCAATCATCGGCCTGTTTAGGCGGCGGCAGGGTGAAACCCGACACCGACCGGCGCAACTGGCTGGCCATTTTTGCCAGGTTGCCGATGCTTTCCGCCGTGGCCGTAGAACCCGACGACGTCTGCGTGGTGATCTGCTGAATCACATTCATCGTCAGTGAAATCTGCCCCGCCGATGAGGTCTGTTGCTGCGCCGCATTCGAGATGCTCTGAATCAACGCCGCCAGGGTTTTCGACACGCCTTCGATCTCTTCCAGCGCCACGCCCGCGTCCTGGGCCAGCCGCGCGCCGCGCACCACTTCGGTGGTGGTCTGCTCCATGGAGATAACCGCTTCGTTGGTGTCGGCCTGAATCGCCCGCACCAGGGTTTCGATTTGCCGGGTGGCGGCGGATGAGCGCTCGGCCAGCCGCTGTACTTCGTCGGCCACCACCGCAAAACCGCGCCCGGCGTCACCGGCCATGCTCGCCTGGATGGCGGCGTTGAGGGCGAGGATGTTGGTCTGGTCGGCAATGTCGTCGATCAGGCTGACGATGTCGCCAATCTCCTGGGAAGATTCGCCCAGGCGTTTGATACGTTTGGCGGTGTCCTGGATCTGTTCGCGAATGTTGTCCATGCCATGGATGGTGTTGTGCACCACCTCGTTGCCCTTGTTGGCGATTTCCACCGAGCGCTCCGCCACGGCCGAAGATTCGGCGGCGTTGGCCGACACTTGATCGATGGACTGCGCCATCTGGTTGATCGCCGTAGAGGCTTCGGCGATCTGCTGGGCTTGGTGCTCCGAAGCCTGGGCCAGGTGCATGGCGGTGGCTTGGGTGTCCTGCACCGCACCCGCCACTTGCCCGGCGGTGAGGTTGATGGTGGCGACCAGATCGCGCAGCTGGTCCACGGAGTAGTTGATGGAATCGGCGATGGTGCCGGTGAAGTCCTCGGTGACCGAGGCGGTCACGGTGAGGTCGCCGTCGGCCAGGTCTTCGATTTCATCGAGCAGGCGCATGATCGCGTTCTGATTGCGCTCGTTCTTCTCGGCGGTTTCATGCAGTTGGCGGTTGGTTTCGCGCACCATCACCAGGCCGATCAGAATAATCGAGGCCAGCGCCAGCAAACCCAGCACATAGCCGCCAATGGTGTCGAAACTGCGCCCGCTGGCAAGGTTTTCAAACCCGGTGGCCAAGTGCGAGGCTTCATCGAGCAGGGTTTGCGACAGGTTGAAGATATTGCTCGCCGAGGCCCGTACCTGGAACAGCTGCGGCGAGGTTTCGAGGATTTCATCCACGGAGCCGGAGACAAACTCGAACAGCTCCGAGATTTCCGCCAGCCGCGCGCGGGCGTCATGGTCTTCGACCTGGGTAATGCGCAAGCCCGGGTTGCCGTTGAGCATGCCGTTGAGCACCACACCGAAGCGGCTGGCATCGCGACCAAAGGCATCAGCGGCCTGCACGGCGGTTTCGTCGCCCGCGAGCACCGTGTTGACCGCGCCTAAAATGCGCTCGGCCAACAGCGACTGGCGTTGCGCCAACGCTACCTGACTGGCCGGTGCGCCACGTTGCAGCAGGATATCGACGACCTTTTCCGACTCCATCTGCAATTGCGGCACGGTTTCGGCGAGGGTCGCGGCCACTTGATGCAGGGACAGCACGGTTTGCTCGCTGGCGAGGATCGCGTCGGTGTTTTTCAGCAGCGCTTCCCAGTCGGTCTGCACCGCGCGCATTTCCGCCCGAACCGCACTGGGCGCGGCGGGCAGACCGGTTTCGGTATCACCTTTTTTCAGGTAGCCCCAGCGTTGGGCAAAGTCGTTGCGCGCATCGCCCAGCAATTTAAACGCGGCGGCCTTGCCGGCAGCGGCCTCGGTGGCGTTTTTGGCGATGCGTTGGGACAGCACACGCAGCTCACCGGCGTGGCCGATGTACTGCTTGTCATAGGTGGACTGGGTGTTGAGGTACGCGAAGTTGGCAAACAGCAGCATGATGAACACGATCAGTGCGATAAACAGCACGATGATCTGTGAGCGGCTGCGCGACGCGGC
The DNA here is from genome assembly GCF_030816095.1 of Pseudomonas sp. W3I7. Lineage (NCBI taxonomy): Bacteria > Pseudomonadati > Pseudomonadota > Gammaproteobacteria > Pseudomonadales > Pseudomonadaceae > Pseudomonas > Pseudomonas sp. W3I7. Next base: position 44,013 of record NZ_JAUSXP010000001.1, on the reverse strand, counting down.
CTGGGGTTTGGGCGTGGTGACGGTGGTCATTCGGCAACATCCATAAAGCCCGGAGCCTGGGCCAGAGCGAAGGGGCTGAAGACTTGCCACAACTGATCGCTGTCGAACTCGCCCTGAATAAACGGCGCGGCTGGAGCAGTGCTCACCAGCAATGCGTCTTGTGCGAAATGCTGCATGCCTACCACCTCGTCTACCAGCAACCCGACAAACAGGTCGTTGTACTCGACCACCAGCACCCGCCGCTGCTTGCGTGCCTTGGACAGTTCCAGGCCAAGAAAACCGCCCAGGTCCATCACCGGCAGCAAACGCCCGCGCAGGTTGGCCACGCCCTTGACCCACGGCTTGACGCCGGGCATCAGCGTGCAACGCGGCTCATGCAGCACTTCGGCGACTTCGCCCATCGGCGCCACGTACCAGTGGGGCCCCAGGCGAAAGCCGATCCCGCTCCAGCGTTGCAGGCGGGCTTCCTGGGACGGCAGGTCGGCGGCCAGCAGGCGGCAGCGGCGGTCGATGTCCAGCAGCAGCTCGAAGGCGGTTTGCGACTCGGTCATGATCGCGAGCCTTTAGCCGGCCAGTACCTTGTTCAGGGTGGCGATCAGGGTGTCTTCGTCCACCGGCTTGGTCAGGTAATCCTTGGCACCCTGGCGTGCGCCCCAGATCTTGTCGGTTTCCTGATCCTTGGTGGTGATGATGATGATCGGAATGCCGTTGGTTTCCGGCTCCTTGGACAGCTGGCGGGTTGCCTGGAAGCCGTTGAGGCCCGGCATCACGATGTCCATCAGCACGGCGTCGGGTTTTTCCTGACGGGCCAGGGCCACGCCGTCCGCGCCGTTTTCGGCCTTGAGCACCACGTGGCCGTGCTTTTCGAGCATGCCGGTGAGTTTGTACATTTCAGTCGGCGAATCGTCGACGATCAGAACGCGTGCCATGGTTTTCCCCACTACATTGGTCGGCGCCGGCCCTTGTGAGGCGGCGTCAGTGTGCTTGTTCTACTGCGGCGAACCCAGGCACGTAAGCCTTGATTGCACCCAGCAGTTCTTCCTTGCTGAAAGGCTTGGTCAAAAACTGATCGACACCGACGATGCGCCCCTTGGCCTTGTCAAACAGGCCGTCTTTGGACGACAGCATGATCACCGGGATCGACTTGAACGCCGGGTTGTTCTTCACCAGGGCGCAGGTCTGGTAGCCATCCAGGCGCGGCATCATGATGTCGACAAAGATAATGTGCGGGTGATGATCAACAATCCGGGCCAGGGCATCGAAACCGTCGATGGCCGTGATCACATCGCAGCCCACGTTCTTCAACAGCGTCTCGGCCGTGCGGCGGATCGTTTTCGAATCGTCGATCACCATCACTCTCAAGGCGTTGGAATGCTGTTCCATATCTGCTCTACCATCGCCACAGCGAATCGGTTTTCGGTGTGTACTGCCTGATGTTGCACAGGATGAGCGCCGCAAGCCTTGGAATTCAAGGGCTGCTGCGCCGTGGCAGTCTTTTTAGCACAGTCTCCGGGCGCAATCTATCGAGCAACCGGCCAGGTGGTTTTTCCTTGACCCACAACAGCCGCAGCGCCACTCTGACGCCACTTTTATGCGCCCTAATTTGCTAGAGGAAATCCCCCATGAGCGTTCGCGTCGGCATTGTCATGGACCCTATCGCCAGCATTTCCTATAAAAAGGACAGCTCGCTGGCCATGCTCCTGGCCGCCCAGGCCCGCGGCTGGACCCTGTTCTATATGGAGCAGCGCGATCTTTACCAGGGCGACGGCGAAGCCCGCGCACGCATGCGCCCGCTGCAGGTGTTTGCCAACCCTGAGAAGTGGTTTGAGCTGTCGGACGAAATCGACAGCCCGCTGAGCGATCTGGACGTGATCCTGATGCGCAAGGACCCGCCGTTCGACATGGAGTTCGTCTACTCCACTTACCTGCTGGAACAGGCCGAGCGCGCCGGCGTGCTGATCGTCAACAAGCCGCAGAGCCTGCGCGACTGCAATGAAAAACTGTTCGCCACGCTGTTCCCGCAGTGCACGCCGCCGACCGTGGTCAGCCGCCGTGCCGACGTGCTGCGTGAATTCGCCGCCAAACACGGTGATGTGATCCTCAAGCCGCTGGATGGCATGGGTGGCACGTCGATCTTCCGTCATCGCGCCGGTGACCCGAACCTGTCGGTGATCCTCGAAACCCTGACCGCGCTGGGCACCCAGCAGATCATGGGCCAGGCTTATATCCCGGCGATCAAGGACGGCGACAAACGCATCCTGATGATCGACGGCGAGCCGGTGGATTACTGCCTGGCGCGTATTCCGGCGGCAGGCGAGACCCGTGGCAACCTGGCGGCCGGTGGTCGTGGTGAAGCACGCCCATTGTCGGACAAAGACCGTTGGATCGCCTCTCAGGTTGGCCCGACCCTGCGGGAAAAAGGCCTGCTGTTTGTAGGACTAGACGTAATTGGTGAGAACCTCACCGAAATCAACGTCACCAGCCCGACCTGTATTCGCGAGATCGACAACGCATTTGGCACGAATATCGGCGAAATGCTGATGGCAGCCATTGAGCGCAAGCTACAAGCCAAGTGACATAGAACAGCCGGACATCAACCAACATTGCGTTATCATGCGCCATCTGTGAAACGCGCGATGTTGGTTTTTTTGTCATGACACTCCCGTCCGATCTGCCCCCCGAACTCTCCCACAGCGGCGTGCGCCCGGCTGATCGGCTCGGATTTACCCTGTTCCTGGCCGCCCTGATCCACCTCGCCTTACTCCTTGGCCTGGGCTTCACCTACGTGGAGCCCAAGCAGATCAGCAAAACCCTGGAAATCACCCTCGCCACGTTCAAGAGCGAAAAGAAGCCCGAAAAGGCCGATTTTCTCGCCCAGGACAACCAGCAAGGCAGCGGCACCCTCGACAAGAAGGCCGTGCCCAAGACCACCGAAGTGGCGCCCTTCCAGGACAACAAGGTCAATAAAGTCACGCCGCCACCTGCCCCCAAGCCCGAGGTCAAGCAGGCCGCGCCCAAGGCCGCCGTGGCCACCGTCGCGCCGAAACCGCAAAAAGCTGCGACCCAGCGCGAGAAAGCCAAGACCGAGCCGACGCCTGAGCCGGTGAAGCCTGCGCCGACGTTCGACAGTTCGCAGCTCTCCGACCAAATCTCCAGCCTCGAAGCGGAGCTGGCCAATGAGCAACAGCTGTATGCCAAGCGCCCGCGCATCTACCGCCTGAATGCCGCGTCGACCATGCGCGACAAAGGCGCCTGGTATAAGGACGAGTGGCGCAAGAAAGTCGAGCGCATCGGCAACCTCAACTACCCGGATGAGGCGCGGCGTCAGCAAATCTATGGCAATTTGCGTCTTCTGGTGTCGATCAACCGCGACGGTTCGTTATATGAAGTGCAGGTGCTGGAGTCGTCCGGCCAGCCATTGCTGGACCAGGCCGCCCAGCGCATCGTGCGCCTGGCTGCGCCTTTCGCGCCGTTTACCGGTGATTTGAACGACATCGACCGCCTGGAAATCATCCGCACCTGGAAGTTTGCCAGGGGCGATCGGCTGTCCAGCAACTGAGGATCGTTCCCCCTGTGGCGAGGGAGCTTGCTCCCGCTGGGCCGCGCAGCGGCCCCTGCTCTTTGCTTTAAAAGCAGGGGACTGCTACGCAGTCCAACGGGAGCAAGCTCCCTCGCCACAGGTACGAAGTACATCCTTTAATGAAGGGTATTAAGGGGTGCCCCAGATAACTCCAGCTTGTCAGTTCGCCCCTCCAACGCCACACTAGTTAACATGAAAAATGTCAGCCCGACCTACCTCAAGCATCAATTCCTGATCGCCATGCCCCATATGGCCGACCCGAACTTTGCGCAGACCTTGACCTACATCGTCGAGCACACGGCCAATGGTGCCATGGGGTTGGTGGTCAACCGCCCGCAAGAGCTGAACCTGGCCGATATCCTTGAGCAATTGCGCCCCGAGATCGACCCACCGGCGCGTTGCCAGGGCGTGCCGATCTACATCGGCGGGCCGGTGCAGACCGATCGCGGCTTTGTGCTGCACCCCACCGGGCCGAAGTTTCAGGCCACGGTCGACCTTGAAGGCGTGTCACTGTCCACTTCTCAGGATGTGTTGTTCGCCATCGCCGACGGCGTTGGCCCTGAGCAAAGCGTGATCACCCTCGGCTACGCCGGTTGGGAAGCCGGGCAACTGGAAGCCGAACTGGCCAGCAATGCCTGGCTGACCTGCCCGTTTGACGCCGACATCCTGTTCAACACCGCCAGTGAGCTGCGCCTGGAAGCGGCTGCCGCCAAGCTGCGGGTCAACCTCAGCCTGTTGACCAGCCAGGCGGGGCACGCCTGATGGCTTTGCGCTTGATCCTCGGTTTTGACTACGGCACCAAACAGATCGGCGTAGCGGTCGGCCAGGTGATTACCGGCCAGGCCCGCGAGCTGTGTACCTTGAAAGCCCAGAACGGCGTGCCGGACTGGAACCAGGTCGAAGCCCTGATTAAAGAGTGGAAGCCTGATGCGGTCGTGGTCGGCCTGCCGTTGAACATGGACGGCACTCCCAGCGAGATGTGCCTGCGCGCGGAAAAATTCGCCCGCCGCCTCAATGGCCGCTACAACCTGCCCTTCTATACCCACGACGAACGCCTGACCACCTTTGAAGCCAAGGGTGAGCGCCGCGACCGTGGCGGGCAAAAAGGCAGCTACCGCGACAACCCGGTGGACGCCATTGCCGCCGCCCTGTTACTGCAGGGCTGGCTGGATGAAAACACCGCTTTATTTGAATCCTGACTGACGCGGCTTGCCGCGTCTTTTTACGTTTGAGCCCAGACCTTGTGCGCACCCCGCTGCGCAAGGCCTAGAAGGAGCCACCATGAGCCTGCCCAATCCCACCGAACTGATCAGCCAGATGGCAACGAGCCTCAGCGCCCATCTGCAACACCGTGCCATCAGCGAGCCGCGGTTTATTGGCATCCGCACCGGCGGTGTATGGGTGGCCCAGGCGCTGCTGGAAGAACTGGGCAGCGATTCGCCGCTGGGCACCCTGGATGTGTCCTTTTACCGCGACGACTTCAGCCAGAATGGCCTGCACCCGCAAGTACAGCCCTCGGCGCTGCCATTCGAGGTCGAAGGCCAGCATCTGGTGCTGATCGACGACGTGCTGATGAGCGGCCGCACCATCCGCGCCGCCCTCAACGAGCTGTTCGACTATGGCCGCCCCGCCAGCGTAACCCTGGTGTGCCTGTTGGACCTGGATGCTGGCGAATTGCCGATCAGCCCGGATGTGGTCGGCGCCACACTGTCCCTTGAAGCCCACCAGCGGGTAAAATTGTCCGGTCCCACGCCGCTCGAACTCGAACTGCAAGACCTTGCCCTTTAAACCGCCTTGTACAGAGTCCCCGCGATGACGCCTCTAGATGCCAAGCGCCCGCTGCAGCTCAATGCTCAGGGCCAGTTGCAACACTTCTTGTCCCTCGACGGTTTGCCCCGCGAGTTGCTCACCGAAATCCTCGACACTGCCGACTCGTTCCTCGAAGTCGGTGGCCGGGCGGTGAAGAAAGTCCCGCTGCTGCGCGGCAAAACCATCTGCAATGTGTTCTTCGAGAACTCCACGCGCACCCGCACCACCTTTGAACTGGCGGCCCAACGGCTGTCGGCCGACGTGATCACGTTGAACGTGTCTACCTCGTCGGCGAGCAAGGGCGAAACCCTGCTCGACACCCTGCGCAACCTGGAAGCCATGGCCGCCGACATGTTCGTGGTACGCCACGGCGACTCCGGCGCCGCACACTTTATTGCCGAGCATGTGTGCCCGCAGGTGGCAATCATCAACGGCGGCGACGGCCGTCACGCCCACCCGACCCAGGGCATGCTCGACATGCTCACCATTCGTCGGCACAAGGGCAGCTTTGAAAACCTCTCGGTGGCCATCGTCGGCGACATCCTGCACTCGCGGGTGGCGCGTTCGAACATGCTGGCCCTGAAAACCCTGGGTTGCCCGGATATCCGCGTGATCGCGCCGAAAAACCCTGCTGCCGATCGGCATCGAACAATACGGCGTGAAGGTCTACACCGACATGACCGAAGGCCTCAAGGGTGTGGACGTGGTGATCATGCTGCGCCTGCAGCGCGAGCGCATGTCCGGAGGCCTGTTGCCGAGCGAAGGCGAGTTCTACCGCCTGTTCGGCCTGACTACCGCGCGTTTGGCCGGCGCCAAGCCGGATGCCATCGTGATGCACCCAGGCCCGATCAACCGTGGTGTGGAGATTGAATCGGCGGTGGCCGATGGCCCGCAGTCAGTGATCCTCAACCAGGTGACTTATGGCATCGCCATCCGCATGGCCGTGCTGTCCATGGCCATGAGCGGGCAAACCGCGCAACGTCAATTCGAGCAGGAGAACGCCCAGTGAAGCTCAGCATTCTTGGCGCTCGCGTTATCGATCCGGCCAGTGGCCTGGATCAAGTCACCGATCTACACCTGGAAGCCGGCAAGCTCATCGCCATTGGCGCCGCGCCCGCAGGTTTCAGCGCCAGCCAGAGCATCGATGCCAAGGGCCTGGTGGCCGCACCTGGCCTGGTGGACCTGAACGTCGCCCTGCGCGAGCCGGGTTACAGCCGCAAAGGCAGCATCGCCAGCGAAACCCGCGCCGCCGCTGCCGGTGGCGTCACCAGCCTGTGCTGCCCGCCGCACACCAAGCCGATCCTGGACACTTCGGCGGTGACCGAGTTGATCCTTGACCGCGCCCGTGAAGCCGGTAATTGCAAAGTGTTCCCCATCGGCGCCCTGAGCAAAGGCCTGGAAGGCGAACAACTTGCCGAGCTGATCGCCCTGCGCGATGCCGGTTGCGTGGCGTTCGGCAACGGCCTGGAGAGTTTTCGCAGCACTCGCACGCTGTGCCGTGCGCTGGAATATGCGGCTACGTTCGATCTGACCGTGATCTTCCACTCCCAGGACCGCGACCTGGCCGAAGGTGGCCTGGCCCATGAAGGCGCCGTGGCCAGCTTCCTCGGCCTGCCGGGCATTCCGGAAACTGCCGAGACCGTAGCCCTGGCCCGTGACCTGCTGCTGGTGGAACAAAGCGGTGTACGCGCGCACTTCAGCCAACTCACCAGCGCACGCGGCGTGGCCTTGATCGCCCAGGCCCAGGCGCGCGGTCTGCCGGTAACGGCGGATGTGGCGTTGTATCAGTTGATTTTGACCGATGAGGCGTTGATCGACTTCTCCAGCCTGTATCACGTGCAGCCGCCGCTGCGCACCCTGGCCGACCGTGAAGGTTTGCGTGCGGCGGTGAAGTCGGGTGTGGTTTCGGCGATTTCCAGCCATCACCAGCCCCACGAACGGGATGCCAAGCTGGCACCGTTTGGCGCGACAGAGCCAGGCATCAGCAGCGTAGAGCTGTTGTTGCCACTGGCGATGACGCTGGTGGAAGACGGCTTGCTGGACTTGCCGACGCTGCTGGCGCGCCTGAGCGCTGGCCCGGCCGAGGCCCTACGCCTGCCGGCGGGCAAGTTGGCGGTGGGTTCGGCGGCGGATCTGGTGCTGTTTGACCCGGCCAGTTCCACGGTTGCCGGGGAACACTGGCTGTCCAAGGGCGAGAACTGCCCGTTCATCGGCCATAGCCTGCCGGCGACGGTGCGCTACACCTTGGTGGATGGGCGGATTACTTACCAGGCCTGACTCCAGTCTGGAGTGGCCAAAGTAAATGTGGGAGCGGGCTTGCTCGCGAATACGGTGTGTCAGCCGGCAAATATGCTGACTCCACCGCTTTCGCGAGCAAGCCCGCTCCCACATTGGGCTCTCTAATAGGCTTGAGAGACTTATCGGCCGTTGTTGCGCTCGGCATTGCGGATCGAAATCTGCGTATTCAACGTCCAGAAGTCATACAGCACCCCGATCAGGAACAAACCGCCGGTCAGCAGGTAGATCAGACCGGTGATCCATTTGCCCTGGTACATGCGGTGCAAGCCGAACACACCCAGGAATGCCAACAGAATCCAGGCCACGTTGTATTCGATCGGCCCGGCGGTGAAACGCAGGTCCGCTTCACGGTCCATGGCCGGGATCAGGAACAAGTCGATCAGCCAGCCGATGCCGAACAGGCCGAAGGTGAAAAACCAGATCGTCCCGGTCACGGGTTTGCCGTAATAGAAGCGATGCGCCCCGGTAAAACCAAAAATCCAAAGCAGGTAACCGATCACCTTGCTGTGGGTGTCTTGCTGCGTAACATCCTGTCGATAGGTGTTCATGGAGTACCTCTTTTGCCTCGATAGATAAATTTTTTCATTTTCTTTGTGACTTTTTTACGGGCGCCCGACGCACGGCAAATGGTATCTTCCCTCCCGCAAAGCCTTATGCCACCTGACCTCTGTAGGACAATTGCGGCAATTCGTCGCGTTTTTCCTGAGTTTGACCCCAGAGTTCAGTCGACAAACGGCCTGAGAACGACACAAAAAGCTGTTATAAAGTTGCGCGCAAACCTAAAAGAGCCACGCCTAATGCGACCATTTTTCAAGACATGGCTAACCATCTGCCTATTAATGCCACTGGCCGCCCACGCCACCAATCGTGAGCAACGTCTTCCTAACGTTAACGGTTTCACCCCTAAAGTTCACAGCACACCCAGCACTGCCAAGTCGGTAAAGCTGACCGTCAACCGCCCGACTCAAGTGAGCAAGGCCCACGGTAAAGCAATCCACACCCAACTGGCCGTCAACACCAAGCAAAGCAGCAATGTCCTCAGCCGCGCCGTTAACGTGCTCGGTACTCCTTATCGTTGGGGCGGCAGCAGCCCAAGTAAAGGGTTCGACTGCAGCGGTTTGGTGAAATATGCGTTTAATGATGTAAAAGCGGTGGATTTGCCCCGCACCTCCAACGCCATGGCTGCCGGCCACGGCTTGAAGGTTGATCGCAAGGACTTGAAACCGGGCGACCTGTTGTTCTTCAAACTGAAGAGCCGCCAGGTCAACCACGTTGCCATCTACCTGGGCAACGACCGCTTTATCCACGCACCGCGCCGTGGCAAGTCGGTGAGCATCGACACGCTGAAAAAGCCGTTCTGGGACAAGAACTACGTGATTGCCAAGCGTGTTCTGCCTAAAGAGCAGAATAACCTGCGAGTTGTTCAGCGCTGATCCCAGGCTGAATGCACTACAAAATGTGGGAGGGCTTGCTGTGGCGAGGGAGCTTGCTCCCGCTGGACCGGGCTGGCGCTCCAGTGCGAAGCGCTCCCAAAATCTTGGGGCCGCTGCGCAGCCCAGCGCGAGCAAGCTCCCTCGCCACTGCAAGCCCGCTCCCACATTTGTTTTGCGTCGATCTTCAGACCTCTATATCTCCAGGCACCCGCGCCTGCCCCCGCGCCTCCTCCCGGCTGATCAGCCCTTCGCTGACCAACGCCTTCAAGCTCATATCCAGGGTTTTCATCCCCAACGCCCCGCCGGTTTGAATCGCCGAGACCATCTGCGCCACCTTGTCTTCGCGGATCAGGTTACGGATGGCTGGCGTGCCCAGCATGATCTCGTGCGCCGCCACCCGGCCGCCGCCGAGCTTCTTGACCAGTACCTGGGACACCACCGCCTGCAATGACTCCGACAACATGGCGCGCACCATGGCTTTTTCCCCCGTCGGGAACACGTCCACCAGCCGATCCACGCTCTTTGCCGCTGAAGAGGTGTGCAGCGTGCCTAATACCAAGTGCCCGGTCTCTGCGGCCGTCAGCGCCAGGCGGATGGTTTCGAGGTCACGCAGCTCGCCCACCAGAATCACATCCGGGTCCTCACGCAGGGCCGAGCGCAGCGCCGCCGAAAAGCTATGGGTATCGCGGTGTACCTGGCGCTGGTTGATCAGGGCCATTTTCGGCCTGTGGATAAATTCGATCGGGTCTTCCAGCGTGAGGATGTGCTGGCGTCGGTGCTGGTTGAGGTGGTCGATCATCGCCGCCAGCGTCGTCGACTTGCCGGAGCCGGTCGCCCCGGTCACCAGCACCAGGCCGCGCGGCAGCTGCGCAATACGGCGGAATACCTCGCCTAACCCGAGGCTCTCCAGGCTTTGCACTTCGGTGGGGATGGTGCGAAACACCGCGCCCATGCCGCGATCCTGGCGGAACACATTCGCGCGAAACCGCGCCAGGCCCGGCAGCGCGAAGGCAAAATCCGTTTCAAGAGATGTTTCGAAATCCTTTTGTTGGTGCTGATTGAGCAAAGGGCTTAACAAGTCCGCAACTTGCGTAGGCGAAAGCGCCGGGCCATCCAATGGCCAGATTTCGCCATCGACACGCAGCATCGGCGCCAGGCCAGCCGACAAATGCAGGTCGGAGGCGCCACGGCGCACGCTGGCCGTCAGCAGTTCAGTGATATCCATAGGGCTTTCCATTTCCAGTAGAATGCCGCGGACTCCATATCCACGGGTGCATCTTGAATGTCGACGATAGCAGACAACATTGGCCAGGTTAGCCAGCGCATCCGCGCCGCGGCCCACGCCGTGCAACGTGACGAAAGCAGCATCCACCTGCTGGCCGTGAGCAAGACCAAACCTGCCCAGGCCGTGCGCGAAGCCTATGCCGCCGGCATGCGCGACTTTGGCGAGAACTACCTGCAGGAAGCCCTGGGCAAACAGGCTGAATTAACCGACCTGCCCTTGAGTTGGCACTTCATCGGCCCCATTCAATCGAACAAGACTCGTGCGATCGCCGAGTACTTCGCCTGGGTGCATTCCGTGGACCGCCTGAAAATCGCGCAACGCCTGTCTGAACAACGCCCGGCTGACCTGCCACCGCTGAATATCTGCATTCAGGTCAACGTGAGTGGCGAAGCCAGCAAGTCCGGCTGTACACCCGCCGACCTGCCGGCCCTGGCCGCTGCAATCAGCGCCCTGCCGCGTTTGAAGCTGCGTGGCTTGATGGCGATCCCCGAGCCGACTGAAGATCGCGCTGCACAAGATGCAGCCTTCGCAGCGGTCAGCGATCTGCAAGCCAGCCTGAACCTGCCGCTGGACACACTTTCCATGGGCATGAGCCACGACCTTGAGTCGGCTATCGCCCAAGGGGCCACGTGGGTGCGGATCGGTACCGCCCTGTTTGGCGCCCGCGACTACGGCCAGCCGTGAAATGGCTGACATCCATCTAAGTAAGGACCTGTCATGAGCAACACGCGTATTGCCTTTATCGGCGCCGGCAACATGGCGGCCAGCCTGATCGGCGGCCTGCGGGCCAAGGGCCTGCAAACCACGCAGATCCGCGCCAGCGACCCCGGCGCCGAGACCCGCGCCCGCGTCAGCGCCGAGCACGGTATCGAGACCTTTGCCGATAACGCCGAGGCCATCCAGGGCGTCGACGTGATCGTGCTGGCGGTAAAACCGCAAGCCATGAAGGCCGTGTGCGAAAGCCTGCGCCCGAGCCTGCAACCGCACCAACTGGTGGTGTCGATCGCCGCCGGTATCACTTGCGCGAGCATGAACACCTGGCTCGGTGCCCAGCCGATCGTGCGTTGCATGCCCAATACGCCGGCACTGCTGCGCAAGGGCGTGAGCGGTTTGTACGCCACCGCCGAGGTGACTGCCGAGCAGCGCGGCCAGGCTCAGGAACTGCTGTCTGCCGTGGGCCTGGCCGTGTGGCTGGAACAGGAGCAGCAATTGGACGCGGTCACCGCCGTGTCCGGTAGCGGCCCGGCTTACTTCTTCCTGCTGATCGAAGCCATGACGGCCGCCGGCGTGAAACTGGGCCTGTCACATGAAGTCGCCGAGCAACTGGCCGAGCAAACTGCTTTGGGCGCCGCGAACATGGCGGTAGAAAGCGATGTGGACGCCGCCGAGTTGCGCCGTCGCGTGACCTCGCCAGGCGGCACCACGCAGGCTGCCATCGAATCGTTCCAGGCCGGGGGCTTTGAAGCCCTGGTGGAAAAAGCACTGGGTGCTGCGGCACACCGTTCAGCCGAGATGGCTGAGCAACTGGGCAAATAGTCATCCCTTACCAAGGTAATCAAACATGCTCGGAATCAATGACGCTGCCATTTTCATCATCCAGACCCTGGGCAGCCTGTACCTGCTGATCGTGCTGATGCGTTTTATCCTGCAACTGGTGCGGGCGAACTTCTACAACCCGCTCTGCCAGTTCGTGGTCAAGGCTACCCAGCCGCTGCTCAAGCCGCTGCGCCGGGTGGTGCCGAGCATGTTCGGCCTGGACATGTCCTCGCTGGTGCTGGCGCTGCTCCTGCAAATCCTGTTGTTTGTGGTGATCCTGATGCTCAACGGCTACCAGGCGTTCACGGTGCTGCTGTTGCCATGGGGTTTGATCGGGATCTTCTCGCTATTTTTGAAGATCATTTTCTGGTCGATGATCATCAGCGTGATTCTGTCGTGGGTCGCACCTGGCAGCCGCAGCCCGGGCGCCGAGTTGGTGGCCCAGATCACCGAACCGGTGCTGGCGCCGTTCCGTCGCCTGATCCCGAACCTGGGCGGCCTGGATATTTCGCCGATCTTCGCGTTTATCGCGATCCAGCTGCTGCAAAGCTGGGTGATTCCGCGCCTGGCGTACTATGCGTTCATGCCTAAAGAACTGTTCGGCCTGATCTGATAGGTGGAAAAATTGTGGGAGCGGGCTTGCTCGCGAATGCGGTAGATCAGTCGATATTTTCGCTGACTGACATACCGCATTCGCGAGCAAGCCCGCTCCCACATTTTGTATCTGCGTACGGGTGCAGGCCTTTGCTTGCCGCTGGGGTCACCGCTCTTTAGACTTACGCCTCATTTAAACGAGAGCAGGGTCGATGCCAGCTGCCTTCCCCCCCGATTCTGTTGGACTGGTCGTGCCCCAAGTGGCGCACTTCAGCGAACCGCTGGCCCTGGCCTGCGGTCGTTCGCTGCCTGCCTACGACCTGATCTATGAAACCTATGGCCAACTGAACGCCACGGCGAGCAACGCCGTGCTGATCTGCCACGCCCTGTCCGGCCATCATCACGCCGCCGGCTTTCACAGTGCCGACGAGCGCAAGCCCGGCTGGTGGGACAGCTGCATCGGCCCCGGCAAGCCCATCGACACCAACAAGTTCTTTGTGGTCAGCCTGAACAACCTCGGCGGCTGCAACGGTTCCACCGGCCCCAGCAGCCTCAACCCGGAAACCGGCAAGCCGTTCGGCGCCGACTTCCCGGTGCTGACCGTGGAAGACTGGGTGCACAGCCAGGCGCGTCTTGCCGACTTGCTGGGCATCAACCAATGGGCCGCCGTGATCGGCGGCAGCCTGGGCGGCATGCAGGCGCTGCAATGGACCATCTCCTATCCGGATCGCGTGCGCCATTGCCTGGCCATCGCCTCGGCACCAAAACTGTCGGCGCAGAACATCGCTTTCAATGAAGTGGCACGCCAGGCCATCCTCACCGACCCCGAGTTCCACGGCGGTTCGTTCCAGGAAGCCGGTGTGATCCCCAAGCGCGGCTTGATGCTGGCGCGGATGGTCGGGCATATCACCTACCTGTCCGATGATTCCATGGGCGAGAAATTCGGCCGTGGGCTCAAGAGCGAAAAGCTCAACTACGACTTCCACAGCGTCGAGTTCCAGGTCGAAAGCTACCTGCGTTATCAGGGCGAGGAGTTCTCGGGGCGTTTCGACGCCAACACTTACCTGCTGATGACCAAGGCGCTGGACTACTTCGACCCGGCCGCCAACCACGACGACGACCTGGCGAAAACCTTCGAGCACGCTACGGCCAAGTTCTGCGTAATGTCGTTCACCACCGACTGGCGCTTCTCGCCAGCGCGCTCCCGTGAGTTGGTGGACGCCTTGATGGCCGCACGCAAAGACGTCTGCTACCTGGAGATCGATGCTCCGCAAGGCCATGACGCTTTCCTGATTCCGATCCCACGCTACCTGCAGGCCTTCAGTAACTACATGAACCGAATAGCACTGTGAGAACGCCATGAGAGCCGACCTGGAAATCATCCAAGACTGGATCCCCGCCGGCAGCCGCGTGCTCGACCTGGGCTGCGGCGATGGCGAACTGCTGAGCTGGCTGCGCGACAACAAGCAAGTCACCGGTTATGGCCTGGAAAACGACCCGGACAACATCGCCCAGTGCGTGGCCAAGGGCATCAACGTGATCGAGCAGGACCTGGACAAGGGCCTGGGCAACTTTGCCAGCAACAGTTTCGATATCGTGGTGATGACCCAGGCCCTGCAAGCGGTGCACTACCCGGACCGCATCCTCGACGAGATGCTGCGCGTGGGCCGCCAGTGCATCATCACTTTCCCCAACTTTGGGCATTGGCGCTGCCGCTGGTACTTGGCCACCAAGGGCCGAATGCCGGTCTCGGACTTCCTGCCGTACACCTGGTACAACACGCCGAACATTCACTTCTGCACCTTTGAAGACTTTGAAGCCCTGTGTGGCGAGCGTGAAGCCAAGGTGATCAACCGCCTTGCCGTCGATCAACAGCACCGCCACGGCTGGGCGAGTAAACTATGGCCCAACCTGTTGGGCGAAATTGGTATCTACCGGGTCAGCAGCCCTGGCCTGACCGACCACAAGATTGCCGTCTAATCATTATCAAGAGGCACGATCATGAGTCGTTTGGCTGTTTTTTTATTGACTGCATTGCTGGGCGCCAACGCTATGGCAGCAGACGCCGTCGACGGTAAACGCCAGAAAGAATTTGGCGATATCACTGTGCACTACAACACCTTTACTTCGAGTTTCCTGCAACCGGAAACCGCCCAGGCAGCCGGTATCGTGCGCAGCAACGAGAAGGGCCTGATCAATGTGTCGGTGATCAAGGGCGTGACGCCAGTGGCCGCGCAGGTGACCGGCACGATCAAGGACTTGAGCGGCAAGAGCGAAGTGCTGACGTTCAAGCAGATTACTGAAAAGGGCGGCATCTCGTACCTGGCGCCCTATTCGGTCACACAGCAGGAATACCGGACGTTTACCATCAACGTTGAAACCAGTGGCAAGGCCCACGGCTTCAGCTTCGTCCAAGAACTTTTTCCGGGCACCAAATGAACCTCACCCAACTCGTACTGGCCAGCCATAACGCCGGCAAACTCAAAGAACTCCAGGCCATGCTCGGCGACTCCGTGCAACTGCGCTCGATCGGCGAGTTCAGCCAGGTAGAGCCGGAAGAAACCGGCCTGTCGTTTGTCGAAAACGCCATCCTCAAGGCCCGCAATGCCGCACGCATCTCCGGCCTGCCGGCGCTGGCGGATGACTCGGGCCTGGCCGTGGATTTCCTCGGCGGCGCGCCGGGCATCTACTCGGCGCGGTATGCCGATGGCAAAGGCGACGCGGCCAACAACGCCAAGCTGCTGGACGCGCTCAAGGACGTGCCGGACGCCGAGCGCGGTGCACAGTTCGTCTGCGTGCTCGCGCTGGTTCGCCACGCTGATGACCCGTTACCGATTCTGTGCGAAGGCCTGTGGCACGGGCGCATCCTGCATGCCGCCAGTGGTGAGCATGGCTTTGGCTATGACCCGCTGTTCTGGGTGCCGGAGCGCAATGTCTCCAGCGCCGAACTGAGCCCGGCCGACAAGAACCAGATCAGCCACCGCGCCCGCGCAATGGATTTGCTGCGCCAACGCCTGAGCCTGAAATGACCCAAAACACCTCTGCGCAGCCGCTGATCCACGGCGGCGCGCAAACACCTCGGGCGGCCCTGCCGGTGCTGCCGCCTCTGGCGCTGTACATCCATATTCCGTGGTGCGTGCGCAAATGCCCGTATTGCGACTTCAACTCCCACACCGCGAGCAAAGTGCTGCCGGAAGAAGAGTATGTGGACGCACTGCTGGCCGACCTTGATCAAGACCTGCACGCAGTTTACGGCCGTGAACTGAGTTCGATCTTCTTCGGTGGCGGTACGCCTAGCCTGTTCAGCGCCGCCGCGCTGGGTCGCCTGCTCAAGGGCGTGCAAGCCCGTATTCCGTTTGCCGGCGATATCGAAATCACCCTGGAAGCCAACCCCGGCACCTTCGAACAAGAGAAGTTCGTGGCGTACCGCAAGCTGGGGATCAATCGCCTGTCCATCGGCATCCAGAGCTTCCAGCAGCAAAAGCTTGAGGCGTTGGGCCGCATCCATAATGGCGATGAAGCCGTGCGCGCCGCCGGCATGGCACGCCAGGCCGGGTTCGATAACTTCAACCTGGACTTGATGCACGGCTTGCCCGATCAGTCGCTGGACGATGCCCTGAGCGACTTGCGCCAGGCCATCGCACTGAAGCCCACGCACTTGTCGTGGTATCAGCTGACGCTGGAACCCAACACCGTGTTCTGGAACCAGCCGCCCGCGCTGCCGGAAGACGACACGCTATGGGACATTCAGGAAGCCGGCCAGGCGCTGCTGGCCGAACACGGTTACGCGCAATATGAAGTCTCGGCCTATGCCCAACCCGGCCGCCCGGCGCGACACAACCTGAACTACTGGAGCTTCGGCGACTTTATCGGCATCGGCGCCGGTGCCCACGGCAAGCTCAGCCACCCGGACGGGCGCATCGTGCGCACCTGGAAAACCCGGGCGCCCAAGGACTACCTCAACCCGGCCAAAAGCTTCCAGGCCGGCGCGAAAGAGCTGACCAACGAAGAGCTGCCGTTCGAGTTCCTGATGAACGCTTTGCGCCTCACCGCAGGCGTTGAATCCAGGCTATACGCCGAGCGCACCGGCCTCGACCTGGCCAGCCTCGACGAAGGCCGCCGGGAGGCAGAACAAAGTGGCTTAATGCAGGTCGAACCGTCACGCCTGGCGGCCACCGACCGTGGGCAACTGTTTCTCAATGACCTGTTGCAGAAGTTTTTGAGCTGATCGCTCTAAGGAAATCACATGGATTTGGTACTCGACCTGCTCGCCACCGTGTCCCGCTGGAGCCGTAGCAACCTGTCGGAAATCTCCCTGGCCCTTGTCGGCTGCCTACTGGTGCTGTTTGGCGCGGATATCAAAGGCTGGATCGAAGGCCGCTTGGGCAGCCTTGCCGGGGCCTTGCGCGTACCCTTGATGGCATTGGTGTGCATGATCGGCAGCGGCGCGGCGCTGCTGTATGCCACGCCATGGATTGTGCGGGGGCTGAGCCAGTTCAATAACTACAGCCTGGCGCCGGTGTTGGTGGTGGTGCTGGTGTTGATTGGCGTAGTAGCCGACCGCCGCTGATTCCAAAGCTCAACACAAAACAACTGTGGGAGCTGGCTTGCCTGCGATGCAGGCACCTCGGTGTATCTGTGATACTGAGGTGATGCTATCGCAGGCAAGCCAGCTCCCACAGTTGATTGCATTCCAAGCCGGCTATTGGCTCGTCAGTCGACCTTCTCGAACTTCAAATCCCAAACCCCATGCCCCAGTCGCTCGCCACGGCGTTCGAACTTGGTGATCGGGCGCTCGGCCGGGCGTGGTACGCATTTACCGTCTTCGGCCAGGTTGCGGTAGCCAGGCGCTACGTCCATCACTTCCAGCATGTATTCGGCGTACGGCTCCCAGTCGGTGGCCATGTGCAGAATGCCACCGACTTTCAGCTTGCTGCGCACCAGCTCCGCGAAGGAAGCCTGGACGATACGACGCTTGTGGTGACGGCTCTTGTGCCAAGGGTCCGGGAAGAACAGCATCAGGCGGTCGAGGCTGTTGTCGGCGATGCAGCGGTTGAGCACTTCGATCGCATCGCAGTCGTAGACACGCAGGTTGGTCAGGCCTTGGGTCAGCACGCCGTTAAGCAGCGCGCCGACACCTGGGCGGTGCACTTCCACACCGATGAAGTCCTGGTCCGGCGCGGCCGCGGCCATTTCCAGCAGGGAGTGACCCATACCGAAACCGATTTCCAGGGAGCGTGGGGCCGAGCGGCCGAACACCTGGTCGTAGTCCACCGGCGCGTCGGCCAATGGCAACACGAACAGCGGCGTACCTTGCTCCAGGCCCTTTTGCTGGCCTTCGGTCATGCGGCCGGCGCGCATCACAAAACTCTTGATGCGGCGGTGCTTGGACTCGTCGCCTTCTTCCACGGGGTTCGGCGTTTCGTTTGATTCAGTCATCAATGGCTCTTACTTGATCAGACCATCCAGCGGCGAGGAGGCGCTGGCGTACAGTTTTTTCGGCATGCGACCGGCGAGGTACGCCAGGCGGCCCGCGACGATTGCGTGTTGCATGGCTTGGGCCATCATGACCGGCTGCTGCGCATGGGCGATGGCCGAGTTCATCAGTACCGCGTCACACCCCAGCTCCATGGCGATGGTAGCGTCGGAGGCAGTGCCCACGCCCGCATCCACCAGCACCGGAATCTTGGCTTCTTCGAGGATGATTTGCAGGTTGTACGGGTTGCAGATGCCCAGGCCGGAACCGATAAGGCCGGCCAGCGGCATCACCGCGATGCAGCCGATTTCGGCCAATTGGCGTGCGATGATTGGGTCATCACTGGTGTAGACCATCACGTCGAAGCCTTCCTTGACCAGGGTTTCGGCGGCCTTGAGTGTTTCGATCACGTTGGGAAACAGGGTTTTCTGGTCGGCCAGCACTTCCAGTTTTACCAGGTTGTGGCCGTCGAGCAGCTCACGGGCCAGGCGACAGGTGCGCACGGCTTCGATGGCGTCGTAGCAACCGGCAGTGTTCGGCAGGAAGGTGTAGCGATCCGGCGACAACACTTCGAGCAGGTTCGGCTCGCCCTCGATTTGGCCGAGGTTGGTGCGGCGCACGGCAAACGTTACGATCTCGGCACCCGAGGCTTCGATGGCCAGGCGCGTTTCTTCCATGTCGCGGTACTTGCCGGTGCCGACCAGCAGGCGGGACTGGTAGGTACGACCGGCCAGGACGAAAGGCTTGTCGCTACGAACGATGCTCATGGGAAATCCTCGAATTGGGGTGAGGTTCTGCAGAATGCGGGTTGGCGCCCTAGAGCGCCGGGCGGTTAGCCGCCGCCGATGGCGTGGACCACTTCGACCTGATCACCTTCGGTGAGCGCGGTTTCGGCTTGCAGGCTACGCGGGACGATATCCAGGTTGAGCTCTACTGCGACACGGCGTCCGGTCAGGTCCAGACGGGTCAGCAGGGCCGCAACGGTTTCACCGTCGGGCAGTTCAAAGGATTCGCCGTTCAACTGAATGCGCATGCCACGGGCCGCCATCGTTTTTAGGGGCCAGCATTCTAGCCCGATCAGCGCGGCTGACCCAAGTCCCTTGGTCAGGCGACCTGTAGACGCCAGGCTGTCAAACCGAGGAAGAACCAGCCGAGCAGGAAGGCCAGCCCCCCAAACGGCGTGATGATGCCCAGCTTGCTGATGCCCGTCAGAGTCAGCGCATACAGACTGCCCGAGAACAGCAAAATGCCGACGGTAAAGGAGATGCCCGCCCAGCTGACCAGTCGGCCAGGAATATGCGCGGCCAGCAACGCCACGCCGAACAGCGCCAGGGCGTGCACCAACTGGTAGGTGACGCCCGTATGGAAGATCGCCAGGTACTCGGCGCTCAAGCGGTTTTTCAGGCCGTGGGCGGCAAAGGCGCCCAGGGCGACGCCGGTAAAGCCGAAAAAGGCAGCCAGCATCAGAAAGCTACGCAGCATGAGGAACTCCAGTCAGACTCGAGGGGCAGGGTCTGTATAATGGCCCGCTCAACGGGTTCGGCCAAGCCATCTCTATGCTGCGTCTCCTCTTCAAGCGCTTTCTTAATGTCATTAAATGGTTTGCCATCGGCAGTGTGCTGCTGGTGCTGCTGTTTCGTGTGGTGCCGCCGCCGTTCACCGCGTTGATGGTGGAGCGCAAAATCGAATCCTGGGTCGACGGCGAGCCGATTGATGTACAGCGCACCTGGGTGCCGTGGGATGAGATATCCGACGAACTGAAAGTGGCGGTAATGGCCGGTGAAGACCAGCGTTTCCCGCAGCACTGGGGTTTTGACTTCGGCGCGATCCAGGCGGCGCTGGCGCATAACGAGCGCGGCGGTTCGATTCGCGGCGCCAGTACCTTGAGCCAGCAAGTGTCGAAGAACCTGTTTTTGTGGACCGGCCGCAGTTATCTGCGCAAAGGCCTGGAAGCCTGGTTTACCGCGCTGACCGAGGTGCTGTGGCCCAAGCAGCGGATTCTTGAGGTGTACCTCAATAGCGTGGAGTGGGATGAAGGCGTATTTGGCGCAGAGGCGGCCGCGCGGCATCACTTTGGCGTGAGCGCCAAGGCGCTGTCCCGCCAGCAGGCCAGCTATCTGGCGGCGGTTTTGCCCAATCCACGGGTGTGGAGCGCCAGCCATCCGACGGCGTATGTGGCACGGCGGGCGGCGTGGATTCGGCAGCAGATGAGCCAGCTGGGCGGGGATGGTTACTTGGCGGAGTTGAATAACTCCCGCAAAGCCCCGTGGTCCGATTAACACAACACAAAAACAAATGTGGGAGCGGGCTTGCTCGCGAAAGCGCTGGTTCAGTCAATATCTACAGTGACTGACACTCCGCTTTCGCGAGCAAGCCCGCTCCCACATTCGACCGTGCTGTTTTCAATATCCACAGTTTAAGCGGCGATCGACAACTTCAGCTTGTTCATCGCGCTTTTCTCAAGCTGACGAATCCGCTCGGCCGACACGTTGTACTTCTGCGCCAGGTCGTGCAGCGTGGCTTTTTCTTCAGCCAACCAGCGCTGATAGAGGATGTCACGGCTGCGGTCGTCCAGCACTTCCAGCGCTTCGTGCAGGTTCTGGTTGGAGTTGTCGCTCCAGTCGGCGTCTTCCAGTTGACGCGCCGGGTCGTACCGGTGGTCTTCCAGGTAGTTGGCCGGCGATTGGAAGGCGCTGTCGTCGTCCGCTTCAGCGGCCGGGTCGAAGGCCATATCATGGCCGGTCAGGCGACTTTCCATCTCGCGCACTTCACGCGGTTCCACGCCGAGGCTTTCGGCCACACGGTGGACTTCCTCGTTGTTCAGCCACGCCAGGCGTTTTTTCTGGCTGCGCAGGTTAAAGAACAGTTTGCGCTGGGCCTTGGTGGTCGCGACTTTCACGATGCGCCAGTTGCGCAGGATGAACTCGTGGATTTCCGCCTTGATCCAGTGCACGGCAAACGACACCAGGCGCACGCCCATCTCAGGGTTGAAGCGCTTTACAGCCTTCATCAGGCCGACGTTGCCTTCCTGAATCAGGTCAGCCTGGGCCAGGCCGTAGCCGCTATAGCTACGGGCGATATGTACGACAAAACGCAGGTGGGCGAGCACCATCTGCCGAGCCGCCCCCAAATCCTGCTCATAGTAGAGACTCTCGGCCAGTTCACGCTCCTGCTCGGGCGTCAGCAATGGAATGCTGTTGACCGTGTGCACATAGGCCTCCAGGTTCGCACCTGGGACCAGAGCATAAGCAGGTTGCAAAGAAGTGGTCATACGAAAAAACCTCCGACTCACATAACTCGTGCAGTTCAGCACTGCGAAAATTGACCGGGAACCGTAGGACAAGTTCCCTAAACCACCAATACGGTCAATACAAACGAAACCACATTAATCTGACATTAACTACTTCGGTGCCAGCTCACGTAAATGACGAGCGACCGCAATCCAAGCACCGATATACCCCAACAAGACGGCGCCAAGCAAGAGACTCAGACCGTCGGCGACCCGGTACGCCGGCCAAGGCAAAATCGCTGCCGTACAAGCCGGCCAGCCCGACAACCGCGTCGTTCAGCCAGTTCAAGCCAAAAGCCAGCACGCCCCAGGACAAAATCCCGGCACCAAAGCCATAAAGCGCGCCCATGTACAGAAAGGGCCTACGCACATAGCTGTCTGTGCCGCCGACCAGTTTAATCACTTCTATCTCGGTGCGGCGGTTTTCAATATGAAGACGAATGGTATTACCTATCACCAAAAGTAATGCAGACACCAACAACACCGTCAGACCGAACACAAACCGGTCGCCCAGCTTGAGAATCGCCGCCAGGCGCTCCACCCAGACTAGATCAAGTTGTGCCTGTTGCACCTTGGGCATCTCTGCGAGTTTTTGTCGCAGGGCCTCAAGCGCCGGCTTGTCGACTTCGTTCGGCGTCACCAGCACCACGCCCGGCAGCGGGTTCTGCGGCAGCTCTTTGAGCGCCTCACCCAGGCCCGATTGCTGCTGGAACTCTTCAAGGGCCTGATCGCGGCTGATGTATTCGGCCTCCGCCACACCCGGCAGGTTCTTGATGTCGTCGCGCAGGCTCTCGCCCTCTTTGGCGCTGGTGTCGAGTTCCAGGTACAGCGAAATCTGCGCCGCGCGCTGCCAGGAACCGCCCAGGCGCTCCACATTATTAAGCAGCAGCGACAAACCCATCGGCAGGCTCAGTGCCACGGCCATTACCAGGCAGGTGAAAAAGCTGCCGATCGGCTGTTTGCCCAGGCGGCGCAGGCTGTCGAGCAAGCTGGCGCGATGGCTTTCGATCCAGGCGCGCAGCAGCGTGGCGAAATCCGGGCCATCATCTTCGTCGCGTTTTTTCTTCGGCGGTTGCGGGTCGGCGGCTTTTGGCGCCACACGCTCGGAAACCTTGGGGCTGCGAGTCGCACTCATACGCCAGCCTCCCCGTCGCCGATCAGGCGGCCGCGTTGCAAGGTCAGCATGCGGTGGCGCATGCGGGCGATCAGTGCCAGGTCATGACTGGCGATCAATACGCTGGTACCCAGGCGGTTGATGTCTTCGAACACGCCCATGATCTCAGCCGCCAGACGCGGGTCAAGGTTACCGGTAGGTTCGTCCGCCAGCAGCAAGGCCGGGCGGTGGACGATGGCGCGGGCGATGCCGACACGCTGTTGCTGGCCGGTGGACAGGTCGCCTGGGTACAGGTCGGTCTTGTCCGACAGCGCCACGCGCTCCAGGGCCGAATCCACGCGTTTGACGATTTCAGCCTTGGACAGGCCGAGAATCTGCAACGGCAAGGCAATGTTGTTGAACACCGTGCGATCGAACAGCAACTGGTGGTTCTGGAACACCACGCCGATCTGGCGGCGCAGGAACGGAATCTGCGCATTGCTGATGGTCGCCAGGTCCTGGCCGGCCAGCAGCAGCTTGCCGGTGGTCGGGCGCTCCATCGCCAGCAACAGCCGCAGCAGCGTACTTTTACCGGCGCCCGAGTGGCCGGTTACAAACAGAAACTCGCCACGCCGTACTCGAAAGCTCAGCTCATGCAAGCCCACATGCCCGTTGGCGTAGCGTTTACCGACCTGTTCGAATCGAATCATGAACGCTCCCGCTCGGCGAAAAGTGCCTGTACAAAGGGTTCGGCTTCAAAGGTGCGCAGGTCGTCGATACCTTCACCGACACCGATATAACGAATCGGCAACCCGAACTGTTTGGCCAGGGCGAAGATCACGCCGCCTTTGGCCGTGCCGTCGAGCTTAGTCAATGCCAGGCCGGTCAGTTGCACCGTCTGGTTGAATTGCTTGGCCTGGCTGATAGCGTTCTGGCCGGTACCGGCGTCGAGCACCAGCAGCACTTCGTGCGGGGCGTCGGGGTCGAGCTTGCCGATCACGCGGCGCACTTTCTTCAGCTCTTCCATCAAGTTGTCTTTGGTGTGCAGGCGACCGGCAGTATCAGCGATCAACACGTCGATGTTACGGGCCTTGGCAGCTTGTACGGCATCGAAGATCACCGAGGCGGAATCGGCGCCCGTGTGCTGGGCGATCACCGGTATCTTGTTGCGCTCACCCCAGACCTGCAGCTGCTCCACGGCAGCGGCGCGGAAGGTGTCGCCGGCGGCGAGCATGACTTTCTTGCCTTCGGACTGCAGCTTTTTGGCCAGCTTGCCGATGGTGGTGGTTTTGCCGGCGCCGTTGACGCCGACCACCAGAATCACGAACGGCTTGTTCGGCGTGATCACCAGCGGCGCTTCTACAGGTTTAAGCATCGCAGCCAGTTCGGCCTGCAGGGACTTGTAGAGCGCATCGGCGTCGGTCAGCTGCTTGCGCGCAACCTTCTGGGTCAGGCTCTGGATGATCACAGCAGTGGCTTCAACGCCCACGTCGGCGGTGAGCAGACGGGTTTCGATGTCTTCCAGCAATTCGTCATCGATGACCTTCTTGCCCAGGAACAGGCTGGCCATGCCTTCGCCGATGCTGGCGCTGGTTTTGCTCAGGCCTTGCTTGAGGCGGGGCGAAGAACCCGGTTTTGCTGGTTTCAGCAGGCGCCACAACAGGCTCCGGGGTGACCGGCGGCTCGATAATGGCGGGAGCGGCAACTACAACAGGCGCAAGCTCCGGCTCAACAATGACGGGCGCAGGCGCTTCGACTACCACTGCAACCGGCTCAACGACCACAGGAATCGGCGGCGTGACGTGCTCGGCCTGTACATCTTCAACCAGTGCCACAGGCTCTTCAGCCACCGGCAGTTCCAGCCACGGCGTGTGCTCGGGCTCAGGCGCAGGTTGCTCCTCGACCACCGGTTGCAACACCGGCTCGGCCATCGGCAACACCACCGGCGCGGGCGGCTCAGCGTCTATGACGGGTTCTGGAATCGGCTCAGGCTGAACCTGTGGCTGTTCGACGACGGTTTCCTGCGGCTTTTTGCGCAGCCATCCGAACAGGCCTTTTTTCTCGCCAGCCGCAGCTGGGCTCTTCTTGTCGTCGTTGGAACCAAACATGGAGGACGGCTATCTCAA
This sequence comes from Pseudomonas sp. W3I7, assembly GCF_030816095.1. Classification (NCBI taxonomy): domain Bacteria; kingdom Pseudomonadati; phylum Pseudomonadota; class Gammaproteobacteria; order Pseudomonadales; family Pseudomonadaceae; genus Pseudomonas; species Pseudomonas sp. W3I7. Next base: position 19,494 of record NZ_JAUSXP010000001.1, on the reverse strand, counting down.
AGTAGCGATGCGCCAGGGCGCCTCGGTAAATAAATTCGATGCAGAACAGACTGCGTTAACGCTCGCTTGTTCATGCGCAACATTTTGTAAGGCGTAAATTAAAGGCCTCAACAAATCGTTTCAATAATGGACTGAAGCGACAAAATCGGCGAAAAGCAGGAGATCGTCGGGGAAACCCAGCGCCAACTCCTACATTCCTACGACTGAAACCGGGACAAGATGACCGCCACAGTGGCCCTGTCCAAATCGGATCAGTATCCTAGCACCTCCTCGCCCGCCTAGGCTAAGACCAAGCGGGTAGCCCAACAGGTTAAAACACGAATGATTGCTCTAGCCCGCCGCGCCGCAGGCCTGCTGCTCAGCACAGTTTGTCTGCCTCTTTCAGCCTTGGCTGCCGACCCACAACCCACCCATGAATTCACCCTCGATAACGGCCTTAAAGTGGTCGTGCGCGAAGACCATCGTGCGCCGGTGGTGGTTTCCCAGGTCTGGTACAAGGTCGGCTCAAGCTACGAAACCCCGGGCCAGACCGGTTTGTCCCACGCCCTGGAACACATGATGTTCAAGGGCAGCGCCAAAGTCGGCCCCGGCGAAGCCTCGCTGATCCTGCGCGACCTGGGCGCCGAAGAAAACGCCTTCACCAGCGACGATTACACCGCGTACTACCAGGTACTGGCCCGTGACCGCCTGGGCGTCGCTTTCGAGTTGGAAGCCGACCGCATGGCAAGCCTGCGCCTGCCGGCCGATGAGTTCAGCCGCGAAATCGAGGTAATCAAGGAAGAACGCCGCCTGCGTACCGACGACAACCCGATGTCCAAGGCTTATGAACGTTTTAAGGCGATGGCCTACCCGGCCAGCGGTTACCACACGCCGACCATCGGCTGGATGGCTGACCTTGAGCGCATGAAGGTTGAAGAACTGCGCCACTGGTACCAGTCCTGGTATGTGCCGAACAACGCCACGCTGGTGGTGGTCGGCGATGTGACGCCGGACGAGGTCAAGAAACTCGCCCAGCGCTACTTCGGCCCGATCCCCAAGCGTGACGTGCCACCGGCCAAGATCCCACTGGAACTGGCCGAGCCTGGCGAGCGCTTGCTGACCCTGCACGTGCAGACCCAACTGCCGAGCGTGATCCTCGGTTTCAACGTGCCGGGCCTGGCGACTGCCGAAGACAAACGCTCGGTGCAAGCCCTGCGCCTGCTCTCTGCCCTGCTCGATGGCGGCTACAGCGCGCGTATCTCGGAACAACTGGAGCGCGGTGAAGAGCTGGTTTCCGGCGCCTCCACCAGTTACGACGCCTATACCCGTGGTGACAGCCTCTTCACATTGAGCGCCACACCGAACCAGCAGAAGAAAAAGACCATTGCCCAGGCCGAAGCCGGCTTGTGGCGCCTGCTGGATGAGTTGAAAGCCAAGCCGCCGACCACCGAAGAACTGGAGCGTATCCGCGCCCAAGTGATTGCCGGTGTGGTTTACCAACGTGATTCCATCACCAGCCAGGCCACGGCCATCGGCTCGCTGGAAACCGTCGGCCTGTCCTGGAAACTCATGGACACCGAGCTTGCCGACCTGCAAAGCGTGACCCCGGAAGATATCCAGAAAGCCGCACGTACTTATTTCACCCGCGAACGTTTGAGCGTCGCCCATGTTTTGCCCGAGGAGACCGCTCATGAGTAATCGCAAAAGCAGCCGCCTGATCTTCCCCGGCCTGGTCGTCGTCACCCTGATCGCCGCCAGCGCCGTGTACTTCCTGCGCCCGAGTGAATCCGTGGCCAGCCAGGCCCTGGACAAGGCGCAATCGGCCAACACACTGCAATCTTTGGCAGAACTGGACGGCAAGGCGCCGACCAACCGCAAGCTCGACGTGCAAACCTGGACCACCGCCGAAGGCGCCAAGGTGCTGTTCGTCGAGGCCCACGAACTGCCGATGTTCGACATGCGCATCCTGTTCGCCGCCGGCAGCAGCCAGGACGGCAACACGCCCGGCGTGGCGCTGCTGACCAACGCCATGCTCAACGAAGGCATACCGGGCAAGGATGTCAGCCAGATCGCCAGCGGCTTTGAAGGCCTGGGCGCCGACTTCGGCAACGGCGCTTTTCGCGACATGGCGTTGGTGTCCCTGCGCAGCCTGAGTGACAGCGGCAAGCGCGACGCGGCCCTGGCGCTGTTTGATCAGGTGATCGGCAAGCCGACTTTCCCGGCCGACTCCCTGGCGCGCATCAAGAACCAGATTCTTGCCGGTTTTGAATATCAGAAACAGAACCCCGGCAAACTGGCCAGCCTTGAGCTGTTCAAGCGTTTGTACGGCGACCACCCTTACGCGCACCCGAGCGAAGGCACGCCCGAGAGCATCCCGGCGATTACCCTGGCGCAGTTGCAGGCGTTCCACGCCAAGGCTTATGCGGCGGGCAATGCGGTGATTGCCGTGGTGGGCGATCTGACTCGCGCCGAGGCTGAAGCCATGACGGCCAAGGTCTCCGCATCGCTGCCCAAAGGCCCGGCCCTGGCCAAGATCGCCCAGCCGACCGAGCCGAAAGCTGGCCTGAGCCATATCGAGTTCCCGTCCAAGCAAACCCATTTGCTGTTCGCGCAACTGGGCATCGACCGCGCCGACCCGGACTACGCCGCTTTGTCCCTGGGCAACCAGATCCTCGGCGGCGGCGGTTTCGGCACCCGCTTGATGAGCGAAGTGCGTGAGAAACGCGGCCTGACCTACGGCGTTTACTCCGGTTTCTCGCCGATGCAGGTGCGTGGCCCGTTCATGATCAACCTGCAGACCCGCGCCGAAATGAGCGGCGGCACCCTGCGCCTGGTTGAAGACGTGCTGGCCGACTACCTCAAGACCGGCCCGACGCAAAAGGAACTGGACGACGCCAAGCGTGAGCTGGCCGGCAGCTTCCCGCTGTCCACCGCGAGCAACGCGGATATCGTCGGGCAACTGGGCGCCATGGGTTTCTATAACCTGCCGCTGAGCTATCTTGAGGATTTCATGAAACAATCCCAGGCCCTGACTGTAGAGCAGGTCAAGGCTGCAATGAATAAACACTTGAGCGCCGACAAGATGGTCATCGTGACCGCCGGCCCGACGATTGCGCAAAAGCCACTACCGCCCCCCACTGATAAACCCGCCGAGCAGCCGCTCGGGGTTCCGGAGCATTAATGGCCAGTTCATCTCGCCCGAAAAAACCTGTCCACAACGTGCATAACGGTGTGGGCCAACTGCGCATCATTGGCGGTGAATGGGGCAGCCGCAAGCTGAGTTTCCCCGACGTCGTGGGCCTGCGCCCAACGCCGGATCGCGTGCGTGAAACACTGTTCAACTGGCTCGCGCCGTATATCGGCGGCGCCAAGGTACTGGACCCGTTCGCCGGCAGTGGCGCGCTGTTCCTGGAAGCGCTGTCCCGTGGCGCGGCCCAGGGCCAGGCGCTGGATGCCAGCAATGTGGCGGTGTCCAGCCTCAAGGAACACTTGGGCACACTGCGCTGCACCACCGGCCAGGTGCAGACCGCGGATGCGCTGCGCTACCTGGAAACCCAGGCGGCCAGCGAATACGACGTGGTGTTCCTCGACCCGCCGTTCAACCAGAACCTGTTGCCGACGGTGTGTGCGTTGCTGGAAGAACGCCAGTGGCTGGCACCCGATGCGTGGATCTACACTGAAAGCGAGACCGCCCCGTCTACCCTCGGCCTGCCGGGCAGCTGGCGCCTGCACCGGGAGCAGAAGTCCGGTCGGGTGTATTACGCGTTGTGGCATCGGTTGGTCGAAACTACCGCCTGATCCGGTTTCATCTGTGGCGAGGGAGCTTGCTCCCGCTGGGCTGCGAAGCAGCCCCAAAACCTGCAATAGTGTTCTGACTGAATAAATGCAGTGTTCCTGATGGGGCTGCTACGCAGCCCAGCGCGAGCAAGCTCGCTCGCCACAGTGAGTTCGCTGCTACCGAGAGTTTCATGATCCCGTCTTCTGAACTGTTCAAACCCGCCTTCGGCCTCGGCAACCCTCACTTGCAAACCCTGTGGGGGCCACTGTGGCGCCCCACCACCCATATCGAACGCCAACGCGAACGCCTCTGGCTGGATGACGGCGACTTTCTCGACCTCGACTGGCACGGCCCACATGACGCGCAAGCGCCGTTGGTGCTGGTGCTGCACGGGCTGACCGGCTCGTCCAACTCGCCCTACGTGGCCGGGCTGCAAAAAGCCCTCGCCGCCCAAGGCTGGGCCAGCGCCGCCTTGAATTGGCGTGGGTGCTCGGGCGAGCCAAACCTGTTGGCACGCAGCTATCACTCCGGTGCCAGTGAAGACCTGGCAGCGGCAATTGCCCATCTGCGGGCCAAGCGCCCCTTGGCGCCGTTGTACGCGGTGGGTTATTCGTTGGGCGGTAATGTGCTGCTCAAGCACTTGGGCGAAACCGGTGAAACGTCCGGGCTGCAAGGCGCAGCGGCAGTGTCGGTGCCGTTTCGACTGGACCAGTGCGCCGATCGCATCGGGCTGGGTTTTTCGCGGGTGTATCAGAAGCATTTCATGCGCGAGATGTTGGCGTATATCCGCGTCAAGCAAAGCCGCTTTGTGCAGGATGGCAGGGCCGAAGGGCTGAAAACCCTGGAAGCCCTTGGCTCATTGGAGAAAATGCGCACGTTCTGGGACTTCGACGGCCGGGTGACCGCGCCGCTGCACGGGTTCCTCAGCGCCGAGGACTATTACCGCCGCGCCTCGAGCCGTTACTACCTGGGTGGAATCCGCACGCCAACCCTGATTATCCAGGCCGCCGACGACCCGTTTGTGTTCGCCCACAGTTTGCCGGAGGCCAGTGAACTGTCGGATTGCACCGAGTTTGAGTTGTTGGCCAAGGGTGGGCATGTGGGGTTTGTGGATGGCACGCTCAAGCGCCCCAGTTACTACCTGGAGCGCCGTATTCCGCAATGGTTACTGACACAACATGGTTAAAACTGTGGGAGCTGGCTTGCCTGCGATAGCGGTGTGTCAGCCAATAATTAGCTGACTGACACTCCCTCATCGCAGGCAAGCCAGCTCCCACACAAGCCAGCTCCCACAGTTTGATTGGGGTCACATGGCCGATAAATCAGTCGCCGGTTGCAATTTCCCGCGCTGGATCGGTAATCCACTCACTCCACGACCCCGCATACAACTTGCCCAACGGGTAACCCGCCAAACTCAAGGCAAACAAGTTGTGGCACGCCGTCACGCCCGAACCGCAATACGCCACCAGTTCATCCGGTGAGCGGCCCTGCAACTGCGCGGCGAAGCGCTGTTTAAGCTGATCGGCCGGCAGGAAGCGGCCGTCACTGCCCAGGTTTTCGTTGAACGCCGCACATTGCGCGCCGGGAATGTGCCCGGCAATCGGGTCAATCGGCTCCACTTCGCCGCGAAAACGCGCCTGGGCGCGGGCGTCGATCAAGGTCAGGCCCGGTTCGCCCAAGCGTTTTTGCAAATGCTCGGCATCCAGCAGCAGGCGGTTGTCCGGCTTACCGGCAAACGTTCCCGGCTCAACCACCGGCGCATCGAGGCTCAACGGGAAACCGGCGGCGTGCCAGGCCTTGAGGCCACCGTCCAGGATAAACACACCGTCGCGCTTACCCAGCCAGGCCAGCAACCACCAGGCGCGGGCGGCATAGGCGCCGGGGCCGTCGTCGTACAGGACGATGTCGGTGTTGGCATGGATGCCCCAGGCCCGCAGTTGCGCAACCAAAGTGTCCGCCGCCGGTAACGGGTGGCGACCGGTCACGCCTTTGGTCACCGGCCCACTGAGGTGGCGCTCCAGGTCGGCATATTGCGCGCCTTCGATATGCCCTTCGGCATAGCTGCACAGCCCGTAGTCCGGGTCTTCGAGGGCAAAACGACAATCCAGGATCACAAGCCCCGTGGCCTTCTGGCGTTCGGCCAATTGCTGGGGGCTGATCAGTTGGGCAAGCGGCATGACGGGCTCCTGTGAACAGATTCGGGATAGGTCCTACTTCACTTCTTCCAGTGCCTGGTTCAACGGCACGTAAAACTCTTTAAACAGCGCATCCACGGCCTCTTTCGCCTGCGGCGTGACAAACCCCGCCTCCAGCACCAGCACCTGATACACACCACGCTTGATCGCTTCGGCGCTCAAGTGTGCTGAGTTCTCATTGGTGGTGCACAGAAACCGCACCCACGAGGTGAGGATGATCCAGGCATTGAGGGTCAGGGCCTCGGTTTGCACCGGGTCCATATTGAGGATGCCGGCGTCGACAAACCCTTGGTAAATGGCCCCGCCCTGGATCAGGCAGCGCTGGGAAAACCGCCGGTAGCCGGTGGCCAGTTCCGGGTCGCTTTCCAGCAGGTGTTCGAGGTCCCGATGCAGGAAGCGATAACGCCACATGCCGGCCAGCACGGCCTGCAGGTAAAAGCGCTTGTCTTCGACGGTGACGGCGCGGCCCTGGGGCGGGCGCAGAAAACTGTCCACCAACGCTTCGTACTCACGAAACAGCACGGCGATGATCGCCTGCTTGTTGGGGAAGTGGTAGTACAGGTTGCCCGGGGAAATTTCCATATGGGCGGCGATATGGTTGGTACTGACGCTGCGCTCACCCTGCTGGTTAAAAAGCTCCAGGCTGGTTTGCACAATGCGCTCGCTGGTCTTTACTCGTGGTGCCATAGGGGATCAGCTTCTGAACACGGGATGGGGCATCTTACGGCCTATCCTTGTCAGGATAAATCCGCATGTTGCTGCAATGACATTTGACAATTTAGAGTAATGACTCTAAAAATCCAGGCAGACCTATAACAATCGGGAACTGCACCATGTCTGCCAACGTTGCCTACCTGCAAGATTCCCAGGCGCTGGATCATCTCCAGGACCTGTTCGACGCCCAACGTCACGCCTACGCGGCCAACCCGATGCCGCCCGCTGCGCAACGCCAGCAATGGCTAAAGGCCTTACGCGATGTGCTCAGCGACGAAAGACAGGCACTGATCAATGCCATCAGCCAGGACTTCAGCCACCGCAGCGCAGACGAAACGCTGTTCGCCGAATTGATGCCCAGCCTGCATGGCATTCACTACGCCAGCAAACACCTCAAAGGCTGGATGAAACCTTCCCGGCGCGCGGTAGGCATTGCCTTCCAACCGGCCTCAGCCAAAGTCATCTACCAGCCGCTGGGTGTGGTCGGGGTGATTGTGCCCTGGAACTACCCGTTGTACCTGGCCATTGGCCCGTTGGTCGGGGCTTTGGCGGCGGGAAACCGGGTCATGCTCAAACTCAGCGAATCCACGCCCGCCACGGGCGAACTGCTTAAGGCGCTGCTGGCGAAGATTTTCCCCGAGGACCTGGTGTGCGTGGTGCTGGGCGAAGCCGAAGTGGGCATGGCATTTTCCAAACTGCGCTTCGACCACCTGCTGTTCACTGGCGCCACCAGCATCGGCAAGCATGTGATGCGCGCTGCCGCCGAGCACCTGACACCGGTCACCCTGGAACTGGGCGGCAAGTCGCCGGCCATTGTTTCCGCCGATGTGCCACTCAAGGACGCCGCCGAGCGCATCGCCTTCGGCAAATGCCTGAATGCCGGGCAAACCTGTGTGGCACCCGACTACGTGCTGGTGCCGGAAGACCGCGTTGACGGTTTCGTCGAGGCCTACAGCAACGCCGTTCGCGGGTTTTATCCGACACTGGCCGACAACCCGGACTACACCGCCATCATCAATGAGCGGCAACAGGCCCGGCTCAATGCCTACGTCAAAGACGCCACTGACAAGGGCGCCACCCTGATTGCGCTGTATGACCAAGGCCAGGCACGGCGTATGGCCCATAGCGTGTTGCTGAATGTCAGCGACGAGATGACGGTGATGCAGGATGAAATCTTCGGCCCGCTGCTGCCTATCGTGCCTTATCGCGGTATCGACCAAGCGTTTGCCTACATCAACCAGCGCCCTCGCCCACTGGCCCTGTATTACTTCGGCTACAACAAGGGCGAACAGAACCGCGTGCTCCACGAAACCCATTCCGGCGGTGTTTGCCTCAACGACACGCTGCTGCATGTGGCCCAGGACGACATGCCCTTTGGCGGTATCGGCCCGTCGGGCATGGGCCATTACCACGGCCATGAAGGTTTCCTCACGTTCAGCAAGGCCAAGGGTGTGCTGGTCAAACAGCGCCTGAACGCGGCAAAACTGATCTACCCGCCTTACGGCAAAGCCATCCAGAAACTGATCCAGAAGCTGTTTATTCGCTGACTCCGCCACCCTCGGGATAACAATAAGAATGAACCCTAGCCTGACTGAACCACCTGCGCTGTCACGGCGCGGCGTCCTGAAAATCGGCCTGTGCGCCAGTGCGTTCCTGGCCACCGCCGGCTTGGGGGCCAGCCTCAGCGGCTGTTCCAGCAGTACCCCGGCCAGTGGCTTTGCCATGCTGCGCAGCAGTGATTTGCCGTTTTTGCGCGCAATCATCCCGGTGCTGCTCGAAGGCGCGGCCAGCGCCCAGGACGTGGTCGCCGGCATCGAAGACACCTTGAAAAAACTCGACTACAGCCTGCAAAACCTGTCGCCGGAGATGTTCAAGCTCACCCAGCAGCTGTTCGACGTGCTGAGCATGGGCATCACCCGTGGCCCGTTGACCGGCATCTGGGGCAGTTGGGAAAACGCCAGCAGCGATCAGATCCGCAACTTCCTGCACCGCTGGGAAAACAGCTACCTGAACCTGCTGCGCATGGGCCAGGGCTCGCTGCTCAAGCTGGTGATCATGGCCTGGTACTTCCGGCCGCAATCCTGGGCGCATTGCGGCTACCCCGGCCCACCCAGGATCTAGCGCTGACAGCCCAATCAAACATGTGGGAGCTGGCTTGCCTGCGATAGCGGTGGATCAGCGATGAATCTATCGGCAGGCAGACCGCTATCGCAGGCAAGCCAGCTCCCACACTGAATGCAACTTCGTATAAAAATAAGAGTGCACTTCTATGCCCGTACCCGATCTGTTCCGCGATGGCCTGGCCCGTGGCTGGAAAACCCACAATGGCGCCGCCCTCAGCAATGACCTGACCCTGGAAGCCGATGTGGCCATCATCGGCAGTGGCGCGGGTGGCGGCACCACCGCCGAGATCCTCAGTGCTGCGGGCTACAAAGTGCTGCTGATCGAAGAAGGCCCGCTCAAGACCAGCAGCGACTTCAAGCTGCTCGAAGACGAAGCCTACGCCAGCCTCTATCAGGAAGGCATCGGCCGCATGAGCAAGGACGGCGCGATTACTATCCTGCAGGGCCGTGCCGTCGGCGGCACCACGCTGATCAACTGGACCTCGAGCTTTCGCACGCCCGACGCCACCCTCGCCCACTGGGCCAGTGAATACGCGGTCAAAGGCCACAGCAGCGCCGAGATGGCGCCATGGTTCGAAAAGATGGAACAACGCCTGGGCATCGCCCCCTGGGCCATTCCACCGAATGCCAACAATGATGTGATCCGCAAAGGCTGCGAAAAGCTCGGCTATAGCTGGCACGTGATCCCACGCAACGTGCGAGGCTGCTTCAACCTGGGTTATTGCGGCATGGGGTGCCCGGTCAACGCCAAGCAATCGATGCTGGTGACCACCATTCCCTCCACGCTGGAAAAGGGCGGCGAACTGCTCTACCTGGCCCGCGCCGAGCACCTGAAATACAGCGGCGACACCATCAGTAGCCTCGAATGCGTGGCCATGGATGAGCGTTGCGTGGCGCCTACCGGGCGCAAAATCACGATCAAGGCCAAGCATTACGTGCTGGCGGGCGGCGGCATCAATAGCCCGGCGCTGTTGATGCGCTCGAGCGCGCCCGACCCGCATTCGCGGCTGGGCAAGCGTACCTTCCTGCATTTGGTGAATTTCTCCGCCGGGCAGTTCGACGAGGTGATCAACCCGTTCTATGGTGCGCCGCAGTCGATCTATTCCGACCACTTCCAGTGGCAGGACGGCACCACCGGCAAAATGTCCTACAAGCTGGAGGCGCCGCCGCTGCATCCTGGCCTGGCCAGCACCCTGTTCGGTGGCTACGGCACCGCAAACGCGCTGGACATGAGCCAGTTGCCCCACACCCACGCCATGCTCGCCCTGCTGCGCGACGGTTTTCACCCCGACAGCCCTGGTGGCACGGTGGAATTACGTGGCGACGGCACGCCGGTGCTCGACTATCAGGTCTCGGACTACGCCTGGGACGGCCTGCGCCGTGCGTTTCATACCATGGCCGAGATTCAGTTCGCGGCGGGCGCCAAGTCGGTCAAGCCTCTGCATCACGATGCACGCTACGTAAAGACCCTGGCCGAGGCACGCAGCCTGATCGATGGCCTGAGCCTGGAACTGCACCGCACCACGCTGGGCAGCGCCCATGTGATGGGCGGTTGCGCCATGGGCGAAGACCCGAAAAACGCGGTGGCCGACAGCCTCGGTCGCCATCATCAATTGCGTAACCTGTCGATCCACGACGGCTCGCTGTTCCCCACCAGCATTGGCGCCAACCCGCAATTATCGGTGTACGGGCTGACTGCGCAACTGGCGACGGCATTGGCCGAACGTCTGAAAACGGCATGAAAAAACCGGGTATTCACGGTATCTATCTACATAAGTCGACTTGGCCCACCGGGCATGCTGCGATACCATCCGGTTCCCCAACGGACTCCGCCAGGACGACGCGATGAACCGAGTGTTGTACCCAGGAACCTTCGACCCGATTACCAAAGGCCATGGCGATCTGGTCGAACGTGCGTCTCGCTTGTTCGACCATGTGATCATCGCGGTCGCGGCCAGCCCCAAGAAAAACCCGCTGTTTCCCCTGGAACAGCGCGTGGAGCTGGCGCAGGAGGTCACCAAGCACCTGCCCAACGTGGAAGTGGTGGGCTTTTCCACGTTGCTCGCGCACTTCGCCAAAGAGCAGAACGCCAATGTGTTCCTGCGTGGCCTGCGCGCGGTGTCGGATTTCGAATACGAATTCCAGCTGGCCAACATGAACCGCCAACTGGCGCCGGACGTGGAAAGCCTGTTCCTCACGCCGTCTGAGCGTTACTCGTTCATTTCCTCGACGTTGGTGCGTGAAATTGCCGCTTTGGGCGGAGATATCACCAAGTTTGTGCATCCCGCCGTGGCCGATGCGCTGACCCTGCGCTTCAAGAAGTAAGGCTCTTTGTGGCGAGGGAGCTTGCTCCCGCTGGACTGCGCAGCAGTCCCAAGGGTTTCGAGCAAAGCGGGGCCGCTGCGCACCCCAACGGGAGCAAGCTCCCTCGCCACAGAGGCAACGACCGACATTCGGGCTTGCCACACGCTCGCACTGCGGGCGCCAATGCGGCACAATTGCGCGCATTAGTTTTCAGATGCCCTGGCTGACAGCCCTGGCAGGAGTTTCCATGTCCTTGATCATCACCGACGATTGCATCAACTGCGACGTCTGCGAACCCGAGTGCCCGAACGCTGCGATTTCCCAGGGCGAAGAGATCTACGTGATCGACCCCAACCTGTGCACCCAGTGCGTCGGCCACTACGACGAACCTCAGTGCCAGCAAGTGTGCCCGGTGGATTGCATTCCGCTGGATGAGGCCCATCCGGAAACGCAAGAGCAGTTGATGGAGAAGTACCGGTTGATTACCGGCAAGGCCTGAAGTTATTTATTGCCTGTAAAGGCCTCATCGCAGGCAAGCCAGCTCCCACATTTAGAGCTGTGAATACATTCAAATGTGGGAGCTGGCTTGCCTGCGATAGCGATATCAGCCTTCACCCAGCAATCAGCTCTGGCACTTGGGGCAAAACACACTCGCCCGCTGCCCCAGCACCACATTGCGCAACTCGCTCCCACAGACCTTGCACGCCTCGCCGCCCCGGCCGTAGACGTACAGCTCCTGCTGGAAATACCCCGGTTGCCCGTCGCCGCCGATAAAGTCCCGCAACGTAGTGCCGCCCCGCTCGATGGCCGCTGCCAGCACGCGCTTGATCTCGATCGCCAGCTTCAAGTAGCGCCCGCGTGAGATACCGCCCGCAGCCCGACGCGGATCAATCCCCGCCGCAAACAACGCTTCCGTCGCGTAGATATTGCCCACGCCCACCACCACCGCGTTGTCCATGATGAACGGCTTCACCGCCATCGACTTGCCACGCGAGAGCTGAAACAGACGCTCGCCGTCAAACAGGTCGGTCAACGGCTCCGGCCCCAGGCGCAGCAGCAGTTCGTGGTTGTGCGGGTCCTGGCTCCAGAGCATCGCGCCGAAACGCCGAGGGTCGGTGTAGCGCAGCGCCAGGCCAGACTCCAGCTCGATATCCACGTGCTCATGCTTGAGCGCCGGCAAGCCTACTTCCACCAAGCGCAAATTGCCCGACATCCCCAAATGGCTGATCAAAGTGCCCACTTCAGCATTGATCAACAGGTACTTGGCCCGCCGCTCCACCAGCACGATGCGCTGCCCCGACAGGCGCACATCCAGGTCTTCCGGGATCGGCCAGCGCAGGCGCCGCTCACGCACCACCACACGGCTGACGCGTTGGCCTTCCAAATGCGGCGCAATCCCACGACGGGTCGTTTCGACTTCGGGTAACTCGGGCATGTGTACCTCTTGATTAAAGGGTCAGTGGGCGCCCAGTTCGCGAATGGACAGCTTCATGCTTTCAAAGTCGTAGTCCGACAGGCCCACGTAATCCAGCACCAGATGGCCGATGGCGTCCCACTCATGGTCCGTCGACTGGTTACCCAGCACGCGGCAGGACGAGCAGATGTGCTCGGCCATCTTGAGGATCGCCAGCAGGTTTTTAAGTTGCGGGTTGCGCGATGACTCATCGCTGAAAATCGCCAGGGCATTGTGGTGGTTGGCGATCGCGTCGGTCACATGCTCCGGCAGGCGCCAGGATTTGGCGGTGTAGTAACCCACTACGGCATGGTTGGTGTTGAACGCGTTGTTCTCGGTGTCGACCACCCGGCAATCCGGGCCGGCATTGGCGTAAGCCTGCTCCAGCACCGCCATGTAATTGGGGAAGCGCTTGAGCATCAGCGGCACGCCGCAATCGTGGAACAGGCCCAAGGCATAGGCCTCGTCGACTGTTTGTGAGCCGGTGCGCTTGGCCAGGGTCAGGCAGGTCATGGCCACGTCCTGGGCGGTGTCCCAGAAGCGGTTGAGGGTAACGATGGTGTCGTCGCTCATCTCGCCCTTGATCGACTGCGCGTTGATCAGGTTGATGACCGAGCGACTGCCCAGCAGGTTCACCGCGCGCTGGATCGAGGCGATCTTGTTGCTCAGGCCGTAATACGGCGAGTTGACGATCTTCAGCAGCGCGCCGGACAGGCCCGGGTCCTGGGAGATCAACCGCGCGATCACTTCCAGGTCCGGGTCGGGCATGTACTGCTCCATCTGCAAATCCACCATGATTTGCGGTTGAGGCGGCACGCTGATGCCTTGCAGGGCCTGTTGGATCTGCTCGGCGGAAAGCTCTGGGGACATAAATACACACTCTGGACTAGGCGTGAATTCTAACCTCTATGGGAACCTGACCGACACCTCAAAAACCGGATTGAAATGAGATCAAATGTGGGAGCTGGCTTGCCTGCGAAAGCATCACCACCGTACGTCAGATACACCGAGTCGTCGGCATCGCAGGCAAGCCAGCTCCCACATGAACATCTGCGCAACAGGTATACTCCCGCTCTTTTTTCCGGAGCGACGTCATGTCCCTGCCAAGCCTGCGTCTCAAAGCCAACGCCGATCGTCGTTTGCGCAACGGCCACCTGTGGGTCTACAGCAACGAAATCGACGTGGCCGCCACCCCACTTCACGGCTTCCAGGCAGGCGACCAGGCTATCCTGGAAGCGGCCGGCGGCAAGACGCTGGGCATCGTGGCCATGAGCCCGAACAACTTGATCTGCGCCCGTCTGCTGTCGCGCGACATCAAGTTGCCGCTGGATAAATCGCTGCTGGTGCACCGCATCAACGTCGCCCTGTCCCTGCGTGACCGCCTGTTCGACAAGCCGTTCTACCGCCTGGTCTACGGTGATTCCGACCTGTTGCCGGGCCTGGTGGTCGACCGTTTCGGCGACATCCTGGTGGTGCAGATCGCCTCGGCAACCATGGAAGCCCATAAGGAAGACGTGATCGCCGCGTTGACCCAAGTGCTCAAGCCAAGCGGCATCCTGTTCAAGAACGACTCCGCCGCGCGCGACGCCGAAGGCCTCAACCGCTACGTCGAAACCGTGTTCGGCCTGGTGCCGGAGTGGGTTGCGCTGGAAGAAAACGGCGTGAAATTCGAAGCCCCTGTGATCCAGGGCCAGAAAACCGGCTGGTTCTACGACCACCGCATGAACCGCGCCCGCCTGGCTCCGTATGCCAAAGGCAAACGCGTACTCGACCTGTACAGCTACATCGGCGGCTGGGGCGTGCAAGCTGCAGCGTTCGGTGCCAGTGAAGTGTTCTGCGTCGACGCCTCGGCCTTCGCCCTCGACGGCGTAGAGCGCAACGCTGCGCTGAACGGTGTTGCCGAGAAGATGACCTGCATCGAAGGCGACGTGTTCGAAGCCCTGAAGGAACTGAAAGCCAGCGAAGAACGCTTCGACGTGATCGTCGCCGACCCACCGGCCTTCATCAAACGCAAAAAAGACATGAAAAACGGCGAAGGCGCCTACCGCCGCCTGAACGAGCAAGCCATGCGCCTGCTCAGCAAGGACGGCATCCTGGTCAGCGCCTCTTGCTCGATGCACCTGCCGGAAGATGACCTGCAGAACATCCTGCTGACCAGCGCCCGCCACCTGGACCGCAATATCCAGATGCTCGAACGCGGCGGCCAGGGCCCGGACCATCCGGTGCACCCGGCGATTGCCGAGACGCGCTATATCAAGAGCATTACGTGCCGGTTGTTGCCTAATAGCTAAGTAACACGCAGATTAAATGTGGGAGCTGGCTTGCCTGCGATAGCGGTGGACCTGTTGATGAGTTTGTTGACTGACACTCAGCCATCGCGGGCAAGCCCGCTCCCACATTTTTCCGGCGCAAGCCGTACTTCAACGGTTTTGATTGAATTCCACATTTCGCAGACTAGTATCGGTTTCTGGAATTACTCCGGAAAACAAAAACAATGTCTGGGCCCTACCTCTCCCGCTTCATTCTCATCACCTGCATTTCCCTGATCAGCTTCTTCCCGATTAACATTCTGCTGCCCTCGTTTCCCGCGCTGGCTGCCAGGTTCGACACACCTACCGCAGAAATCGCACTGTCGATCAGTTTGTTCACGCTGGTGTTTTCAATTTCCCAATTGATTGCAGGCCCGCTGTCGGATAAATGGGGCCGCAAGGAAGTGCTGATCGGCTGCATTACGCTGTCGATCCTCGGCGCGATGGGTTGCGCGTTCGCGTCCGACTACCTGACCTTCCTGTTGTTTCGCTGCGTGCAGGCCATGGGCTGCGGCTTTTTCGTACTGGGCCATGCACTGGTCGAAGACCTGTTCGAAGAGCAGGACCGCGCCCGCGTACGCCTGTATTACATGACCCTGAGCGGTTCATTTGTGGCGCTCTCGCCGCTGATCGGCTCCTGGCTGCAAACCACCTTCGACTGGCAAGGCAGCTTCTACGGCTTTGCGGCGATGGCGCTGGGCATGTTGATCCATGCGTTGTGCATCTTGCCCTCCAGGTCCGCCGGCCCGTACCGCGCGCCGGTGTCGATCATTGGCACGCTGAAAGCCGTCGCCCGCAATAAAAACTTCCTGCGCTACTGGTGGATCGCCGCACTGGTGTTCGCCTGCTACTTCGCGCTGATCAGCGTGACGCCGTTGATTTTCATGGATGCGCTGAAACTCTCCGAATACCAGTACGCCCTGGTGTTGATGGTGTACGGCGTGGCCTATTTGCTCGGCGGCGTGGCGGCTTCGTATCTGCAAAAGCGCATTTCACTGTCCCGGCAGATCAACATCGGCCTCGGTTTATTGCTGGTCGCGGGGGCGTTGCTCCTGCTGATCATCTGCTTTGAAGCCATCACCACCATTACCTTGTTGATCCCGATGTTGATCAGCGCCCTGGCCGTGACGCTGGTTCGACCGGCTGCCATCTCGGCGGCAATGCTGTTGTTCTCAAGCAGCGCAGGCACGGCCGCATCGGCTGGCAACAGCATCATGTTCCTGACCGCCGCCGTCAGCAGCGCCGCACTCGCTCAAACCGGTACGCACTTGCTGACGACCATCGCCGCAAGCTTCATGGTTTTCAGCCTGTGGGGCTGGTGGGCGAATGCGCGAACCGGGCGTTAGCGCCCTCCACTGTGGCGAGCAAGCTTGCTTGCGCCGGGGTGCGAAGCGCCCCCAAACGTGCCCGAACCGGTTTGCCACTGAGCGGGAGTAAGCGCCCTCGCCACAGACGGTCATTCCCTCCAGCCACCAGCGGTGTAGAATCGGCCTATTCATCGCCAGTCATCCCCCGGCGGGTTTATGAGCTCAAGGCCCAAGCAAGCGGCGATCCCGCGACGCGAGTGGCAACTTTTGGACACCACGGCCATTTTTCGGGTGCTCCAGACGTCAATAGAAGCTCACTCCCCAGTAGTACCTGATTAGTAGTTACCTGATTAGCCGCCCGGAGTGCTCCATGCCAGATTACCGCTCGAAAACATCCACCCATGGCCGCAACATGGCCGGCGCCCGCGCACTGTGGCGTGCCACGGGGATGAAAGATGACGACTTCAAGAAGCCGATCATCGCGATTGCCAACTCGTTCACCCAGTTCGTACCGGGCCATGTCCACCTCAAGGACCTGGGCCAACTGGTCGCCCGCGAGATCGAACGCGCCGGTGGCGTCGCCAAGGAATTCAACACCATCGCCGTGGATGACGGCATCGCCATGGGCCATGACGGCATGCTGTATTCCCTGCCGAGCCGCGAGATCATCGCCGACTCCGTGGAATACATGGTCAACGCCCACTGCGCCGACGCCATCGTGTGCATTTCCAACTGCGACAAGATCACCCCTGGCATGTTGATGGCCGCCCTGCGCCTGAACATCCCGGTGATCTTCGTCTCCGGCGGCCCGATGGAAGCCGGCAAAACCAAGCTCGCTTCCCACGGCCTCGACCTGGTCGACGCCATGGTCATCGCCGCCGATTCCAGCGCTTCTGACGAGAAGGTCGCGGAATACGAGCGCAGCGCCTGCCCGACCTGCGGTTCGTGCTCCGGCATGTTCACCGCCAACTCGATGAACTGCCTGGTGGAAGCCCTGGGCCTGGCCTTGCCGGGCAACGGCTCCACGCTGGCCACCCACAGCGACCGCGAACAGCTGTTCCTGCAGGCCGGCCGCACCATCGTCGAGCTGTGCAAGCGTTACTACACCGAAAACGATGAGTCGGTGTTGCCGCGCAACATCGCCAACTTCAAGGCGTTCGAAAACGCCATGACCCTGGACATCGCCATGGGCGGTTCCACCAACACCATCCTGCACTTGCTGGCCGCGGCGCAAGAAGCCGAGATCGACTTCGACCTGCGCGACATCGACCGCCTGTCCCGCAACGTGCCGCAACTGTGCAAAGTCGCGCCGAATATCCAGAAGTACCACATGGAAGACGTGCACCGCGCCGGCGGGATCTTCTCGATCCTCGGCTCGCTGGCCCGTGGCGGTCTGTTGCACACCGACCTGCCGACCGTGCACAGCAAATCCCTGGCCGAAGGCATCGCCAAGTGGGACATCACCCAGACTGACGACGAAGCGGTGCATCACTTCTTCAAGGCCGGCCCGGCGGGCATTCCGACCCAGACCGCGTTCAGCCAGTCGACCCGTTGGGAAACCCTCGACGACGACCGTGAAAACGGCTGCATCCGCAGTGTCGAGCACGCCTACTCGCAAGAAGGCGGCCTGGCCGTGCTGTATGGCAACATTGCCCTCGACGGCTGTGTGGTGAAAACCGCCGGTGTGGATGAATCCATCCACGTGTTCGAAGGCCGCGCCAAGATCTACGAAAGCCAGGACAGCTCAGTGCGCGGCATCCTCGCCGACGAAGTGAAAGAAGGCGACATCGTGATCATCCGCTACGAAGGCCCGAAAGGCGGCCCGGGTATGCAGGAGATGCTCTACCCGACGTCCTACCTGAAATCCAAGGGCCTGGGCAAAGCCTGCGCCTTGCTGACCGACGGGCGTTTCTCTGGCGGTACTTCGGGCCTGTCCATCGGCCACGCCTCGCCGGAAGCTGCTGCCGGCGGCGCGATCGGTCTGGTACAGGATGGCGACAAGGTGCTGATCGACATTCCGAACCGCTCGATCAACCTGCTGATCAGCGACGAAGAATTGGCCGCGCGCCGCGTCGAGCAGGACAAGAAAGGCTGGAAGCCGGTGGAGAAGCGTCCGCGCAAAGTCACCACCGCGCTGAAAGCCTACGCCCTGTTGGCCACCAGTGCCGACAAGGGTGCTGTGCGTAACAAGGCGATGCTCGACGGCCTGTAAGCCACGCCCATAAAAATGCCCCGCCACGTGCGGGGCATTTTTTTGTCTGGCCAAAACCTTCAGGGCACTGCGGATCAAAAGTGGGGCTTGCTCGCGGCTATGCGTAATGGCTCAGAACTGTGGGGTGTAGGTCATGGTGAACATCACATTGCGTGGGTCGCCGTAGTAGTTGCTGCCCCAGTTCGCGTTGTAGGCCGGGATGTAATACTTTTTGTCGAACATATTGTTCAGGTTCGCCGCCACGGTGAATTCCTGATTGATCTTGTAGGCCACCCGCGAATCCCACAGGGCATTACCCGGCACACTGAAGGTGCGGTCGTAGGCTTCGGTGCTGCTTTGCGCGGTCACGCCGGCACCGACGCTGAACTGCTGCCAATCGCCCGGCAACTGGTAATCACCCCAGACCTTGAGCAAGTGCTTGGGTGTCCAGGTGCTGAAGATTTTGCCTTCGTAGGTGTTGTCCTTGAGGAACTTGGTGGTGTTGTAGGTGTAACTGGAGGCCAGTTGCAGGCCGGGCAGCACTTCGCCGCTCAACGTGGCTTCAAAGCCTTGACTACGGACTTCGCCCGAGGCGACCGAGCAATACCAGCCATTGCAATTCATCGGCCCTTGCAGGTCCTGCACGCCACGGTTTTTCTGGTCGTAACGGAAGATCGCAAACGAGGTGTTGAGGCGACCGCCGGCCAGTTCGCCCTTGATGCCCAGCTCGTAGTTTTTGCCTTCGATAGGCTTGAGTATGGACCCGGAGGTCGTCAGGTTGGTCTGCGGTTCAAATGCATCGGCATAACTGGCGTAGGCCGACCACTGCTCGTTTAACGCATAGACCAGGCCAGCATAGGGCGTGACCTTTCCGGACGTTTGCGTGCTGCTGGCCTCGGGGGCGTTGTACACACCGCCAACCCCATCCTGACCTACGTAGGAATAGTCATACCAACTGCTGCGGGCCCCGAGAATCAAGGTCAGCGGGTCCAGGACTTTCACACGCCACGTGCCGTAGATACCTTTCTGACGGATGTCATACCAGCTCTTTGACGCGCTGCCCTGTGCGAACAACTGGTTTTTGTCGCGCTGTGGGCGGTTGTGGTCAATGTTGAAGATATCCGCGCCGTTCGTTGCCGCC